>OZ253447.1:0-4800000 GCA_965261115.1 Candidatus Poribacteria bacterium
GTCCTGAATGTTAAAAGGCGAGATGGAGCGGTCATAGTTAAGTTGGGTTATACTCTTAACGCCGACGATGCCGAGGCTGAAAGGGCATCGTGAATCTACACCGGAGAGGTAGATGCGGCGGAGTGAGTGCAGAAAATCGCTCACGACAGTTTGCGGAATGCCATCAAATTCATCAATGATAATAACAATCCGCTGGTCTTTTAGCACGTTTGCGAGTTCCGTAAAGAACCGCCGCATTGAAAGATGATCGGTGATCTGTGTACTTTCCAAGAATTGACTGAGTGCTTCCGAAGGTGAATGCCCAGATTTTTGGAGGACTTTTTCAATTTCTTCACGGATATTTCCGTAGAGTTCACCGTAAAAAACAGAGGGAGTGAGGTTTTTATATTCCTCAAAATTCAATTGAATCGGGAAGTAACTGATGCCTTCCGCTGCGAGGGCATCCAATGCCCACCGAAAAAATGTTGTTTTACCTGTTTGTCGCGGCGCGAAGATGACGATGTATCGTCCTTGTTTGACGCGTTCAAGGAAATCTGCCAACTCGGTTGTCCGCTTGACGACATAATTTCGCGCCGCATCTACAGGACCTCGCGTCTCAAAGGTTTTCATCACATCTTCTCCTTGGATTTAGTGCTCTTAATTAGAATTACTGCTTTCCTGCACTACAACCTTCTTGCGTTTCCTTCGTGAAAAGGAGATACCACCGAAACCGCTGATGATGGCGATGTAAAAACCGAAATCGTACCACCATCCTGTGTTTTCGAGTTCATAAACACGGATATCTGGATTGAAATACGCCCCTATCAGTGAGATGGGCGCGATCCATCCATGCCAGATGCCCCAGAAGAATCCTGCGGGTTTCTCGGTGGTATGTTTCCCGTCGCCGGGGACACACCCCGCAAAAGTGATGAGTGTTATCAATAGCAGGACGCAAATCGACTTTTGGATGTTCATTTTTTACTCTATATCAACGATTGCGCGCGACAATGCCCAATCTAACCGCCGACGGTAATGTCCATCACGGCGTATGCCTTTGAATGCCGTTAAGAAAACATCGTGGGTTTTCTCGCGAATTGTTTTCAAACGAGCATTGAGCATATCTATATCTACATCCCACGGCACGCCGATCTTTGTTATGGAACGGCAATGGACACGGATAGGATAGTCTTTCAGTTCTTCTGGCGGACAAAAACGGATAGAGGCGGATACTGTATTATCTATAGCGATGAGTCCGAGATTTCCGTTTGGATCGTTGAATACAATACTACGATTGGAGGACGGTTGCGGAAGGTGCCTCCGTAGTTCATGAATCCCGCCGAGAAGTTGATTGTTGCGCCAAACCCTAACGTCTGATGTTACATGCGGTGCAAACAAGGCGAGACCAACGGGGTGTTCGGTGTCCTCAAACATATAGGAGGTGTCCCTTTTACTGTTTTCTTGTGTCACTCCATCTTTTGTTTGTGGGACTAAGGAGATGAAATCTTGGAGCCGTTGCAGGAACAAACCACTCCGAATGAACGCCTCTGGGATGATCGCTGCGACCCACCCACAATGCGTTAGGCATTTCTCAAGCGCGTATTTGTAGAGATCGTCGTGACGGATTGATTTTGGAAAAGGTAAGCCGCGACGCGTTGCAGAGTTGCGTGCCAACCATGGTGGATTGGTAATGCAGACATTGAATCCCTTCGGAAAGTCCGCGAGCGTGTCGCGTTGTCCAACACCTTCCGCGCCCGGCTCGATGTCGAAAAGTGCCCAATCCGGACATTGTAGGTTTGCTGCATCAATCAGTTGCGGAATGTCCTTAGCACCCGCAAACGGTTCCAAAGTTATCTGTTGTGCTAAATTAGACGCTTTTGCCCATGTCTGGAATGGTTCCAGTTGAAACGGATTTCCGCGTGTATAGTAGCGTCCACTCGCTCGTTTTTCGTCCATTTTCTTAGTGTTTTCTGATAGGTAGTTCTATGGTGTGCAGAGTTTTTTGTCAAATCAACGCAACCGATAGGTGCTTCCACCGGCAAAATCTTTAGAGAGATATGCTTCCACTATCTCTATTAGTCCTCCGGAATTTCAAACACCACACCATCCTTTTTCTTTTCATAAAAAATCATCTTTATCTCTATGGATTCTGATAAATATGGCATTGATTCGTAGCTGCTTGGCTTGATAGAATATGCCTCTTCACCTACGAATCCATCTATACCTTGTGATTCTTCATTCGGTATTCATTAATTTTATTTCCATATATCCTCTTTGCCTGATATGAAGTCACTGCACATCCAACAGATTCGGTTGAATACATCTACTGTCTAACTTCATTTTTTTCTCCACCACAGATTCCGAGGGTTGCTCAAAATTCAAATCTTGCGGCTCTGTTGAATACGTGACTTCAAACATATTATCGCCATAAACTTGCACCTCTTTTAAGTGGTTCAACAAAATGAACTGTTCTTGACTCGTCACCACTGGAAAACCATAGTGTTTATTTTTGTATTTTTTTAACGGGCCCGAGTTTTGCGTTCGGTTTTTGACAAACGCTAAGTGTCTTAGGAGTCTGTCGTGCAAATAATCGTTTGAAAAATCGACGATGTGGTGTACAATTGGACATAAAACATGTTGGAAACTTTTGTCAATTTCGATACCGATACTGTTGCGTCCCGATGTCATTGCAGCAGCAACCGTAGTTCCGGTACCTAAAAATGGGTCAAGGATTGTGTCACCTTTCACAGCATACATATTAATCAGTCTATATGCCAAATCGAAAGGAAATGCTGCGCTCCTTGAGCGGGACATTGTGTTGGAAAGTTTCTGTTCTGTTCCCTTAATATCGGTCCAAACATCCGAATACCAGATATTTCTTTCTTCCCAAAACAGCGCACTTTCGCGTCTATTTTCTTTTTCGCGCGCTGTCTTAAATTCTCTTTTCGATCCCTTTCTGAAAATTAGAATGTATTCGTGTTCTAAGGTTACATAAGCACCCGCAGGTAGCATACCCGATCCCATAAATTTATTGGGCGTGTTCGCCTGTTTTCGCCAGAGAATATCAGGGAGTGCTGAAAACCCGATATTTAAGAGGTGAGTCAAGACCCTCGCGTGATTTGAATACAAACAAAAATCGGTTCTGACTTTCCTTGTCGCATCGCCGATATTAATGCAGGCAAACCTGCCGTTCTTTAAAACCCGAAAAACTTCATCCCATACAGTATCGAGAATCTTGTGCATCAACGCATGCGCCAATTTTCCATTGCCACGTGCTAATGCCTGTCCGATCTCCGGATCTTGATTGCTAAACATTTCGTCCCACATTTCAATCATCGGATACGGGGGAGAGGTGACGACCAGATCAACGCTTTCTGAAGCGATTTCTTTCAAATCTCGGGCATCTTGGAAAAGAATCTTATGCGTCGTTTTCATAAATCAACTCGTGCAATGTAGGATTAATAGAAACTTCCGAAGGGCACTGTGCTGCTCATGGCGCAGTCTATGTCGGAAATAATAGCATATTTGATAAGAACTGTCAAGAAAAACCGAGATGATTATAGAACTATGCAATTCTCTGGAAAAACCCAAATTCCAAATCGGTTTTGGATAACGAATATCTAAAAATCTGCGTACCCCGCGTCATCTGCGTACCCCGCGATTCAGACAATTTGAAAACGGAATACCTCTGTTTCAAAAGTAAAACAAATTGACAATAGGATTCAAATTTGGTATCATACCTGCAATAAAAACTTCTCACCTACGCAAAGAAACGAGGACGCTCCGATGCCAATTACGGACGCAATGCCGGAACTCAAACGGACACTGCAGTTTTTTCCGGTTGAAAACGAGAACCCATCGACACTAACACGTGCCCAAATCGAACACTTCAATGAAAACGGGTTTATCTCTCCCTTGGACGTCTTTTCCAAAGCGGAGATCGCGGAACACCGTGCCTATTTCGATCAACTCATGGAAAAGGCAGTCGCAGCAGGGATGAATAGTTACTCCATTAACGGATGGCATACCACTTGCCCCGGTCTCCACGATCTTGTGACGGAAAAAAGAATCTTGGATTATGTACAGGATTTGCTCGGTGAGACGCTCATCTGTTGGGGGACACACTACTTCTGCAAGCTGCCGGGTGATGTGAAGCAGGTAAGCTGGCATCAGGATGCCTCTTACTGGCCCCTATCCCCAAGCAAGACTGTCACCGTCTGGCTCGCGATTGATGATGCTGAGGTCGAAAACGGTGCGATGACCGTTATTCCGAAATCACATTTGCACGGGCAGATCGCATTTGAACGTAGCACCGCTGAGGAAAAGAATGTGCTGGGTCAGACGGTGCATGGAGCGACAGAATACGGAGACGCGCCTTTTCCGTTTGAGATGAAAGCCGGACAGATGTCGTTGCATTCGGATCTGTTATTACACGGTTCAGAACCGAACACCTCAGATCGGCGGCGTTGTGGGTTAACGATGCGGTTCGTGCCGCCTGAAGTCCATGCCGCAAACGATTGGAACCAACGCGCGATTGTCGCCAGAGGCAGTGATCCGAATGGACACTGGGTTCACAATCCCCGTCCAACGGAAGATACAATTCCGAGGCGGTAAAATTTTTTGAAGGGACCCATCCAACCTATGTTTCCACGACGACTTATTTCCGATTTTTTCTCAATCTTTCCACGACGACTGATTTTTGCTGCGATTGCGATCAGCAGTGCTGCCTGTTTTGTGTTGTTCGGTTATGAATTTATCCGTTCCGTCTCCTCTTCACTGTTCATCGATGCCTATGGTGCAGAAAATCTTTCGCGTGGCATGGTCGCGATCCCACCGAGTATGATCGTGATGCTGTACTGCTACGGTCGTCTCCTATCGCGGCAGGGTGCGACGCGGGCTTTGGCTATAACCTCACTCTTTTCCGCTATTTTGATCCTCGCTTGTTACGCCGCGCTTGTCCGCGGTATGCATTTTGCTGCAGCGATTATCTATGTGTTCCGTGAAGCCTACATCGTGATCATCATCGAGCAGTTTTGGTCGTTCGTCAACAGTGTACTGACAACCGAACAAGCAAAGCGAATTAACGGACCTTTCTGTGCCGTTGCGTCCATGGGTTCATTTGCCGGTGGTAAACTTGTAAGCAGATGGGCAGAGGTGTTAGGCTCTGAGACTTTACTCCTTTTCACAGCGGCATCCCTCGTTCCCACAGCGGTGTTCGGTGTGATCGCTTATAGGTTCGGTGGTGAGCCGAAACCGAGTGAAGAAGAGGCTGGTGGGAAACTTGGACACCTCGGTTTAGGGACGCTCTTCCGTTCCAGATACCTACTTTTCATCGGCGTATTGATCTTAAGCACGCAAGTCGTCTCCACTGTCCTTGATCTCCGTTTCAATGGACTGGCGGAAACGGTGATACCTGATAAAGATATGCGAACGGCGTTTTTCGGGGATGTCTATGGAAACCTCGGACTGATCGCTGGTATTTTGCAGTTGGTGATCGTGCCGTTGGCACTCAGATTTGTCGCCCTTCGAGTTATTCATCTCGGCGTTCCAATGGTCCACCTCATCAGTAGCTTTGTATTGACGATTTCCCCTTCGCTTCGGAGCGGGACAGCGGCATACATGACTTTTAAAGCCTTAGATTATTCGATTTTTCGGGCAGCGAAAGAATTGTTCTATATGCCGCTCTCTTACGATTCTCGCTATCGCGCGAAACAGATGAATGATTCGTTTGGATACCGGTTTGCGAAGGGTGGTAGTGCTGGAGTGATTGAGTTAGTGAGGTTGGGTATAAAAACGATTCCGGGGATTGCGTTCTCTATTACAGCGATGGTAGCGGCGATGGTGTGGACACCGATCGCTTTCAATTTGACGCGGGCGTATCAGAAATTGGTAAGCACAGAAGAGGCGTAAATTTTTGTGCTGGCGCGCTCACGAACACGCCAGCCGTTCACAGAGCAATTAGATCTCATATCGGACGAGTTTTCGTGCTGCGTCAGTAATTTGATCTGCGTTTGGAATCACAAAGTTTTCCATCACAGGTGCGAAGGGAACAGGCACCGGCATCGCTGCCACCCGCTCAATCGGGGCATCAAGATAATCAAACGCCTCGCGGACTACAAGCGCGGCGATCTCCGCCCCGAAACCTGCCCTACCGACAGCCTCGTGCGCAATGAGCAGTCGATTCGTTTTCCGTACAGAGTCGAGGATACTGTCTTTGTCAAGCGGCATCAGCGTTCTCGGATCAACGACTTCAGCAGAGATACCTTCTTCAGCAAGCGTATCTGCAGCAATAAGCGCGTTCAGGACCATCCGTGATGTTGCGAGAATCGTAATATCTTCACCTTCACGTTTGACATCCGCTACACCCAACGGAATCGTATATTCTTCTTCAGGAATCTCCCCTTCTTCTGTATAAAGGAGTTTATGCTCAATAAACATGATCGGATTATCGTCTCGGATGGCGGTTTTGAGTAACCCCTTAGCATCGTAGGGTGTCGAAGGCATCACGACGAGCAGCCCTGGAATATGCACAAACCATGCCTCAAGACTCTGTGCGTGCTGCGCTGCGGAGGAACGACCCGCACCCCCCTGCGTCCGAATCACGAGCGGCACATCTAACTGCCCACCGACCATATAACGGATCTTCGCGACCTGGTTCACGATCTGGTCCATCCCTACCGCTGTGAAATCAATGTACATCAACTCAGCGACAGGACGCATCCCTGTAACCGCTGCACCGAGCGCGGTGCCGATGATCGCAGCTTCCGAGATCGGCGTATTTCGGATACGATCCTTCCCGAAGTCCTTGAACAGCCCATCAGTCACTTTATAGGCACCGCCATATTCAGCGATGTCCTCACCCATCAGAAAGACCGCGTCGTCGCGTTCCATCTCCTCTGCCAACGCTTCCTTGAGCGCGTCGCGATACGTAATTGTCTTCATTCATGCTCCTTGTCTTTTTTCTGGCGCGCTGCATAAACACGCCTCTAAATTGCGTCCTCTGCCTTCAGCCATTCGAGCGTCTGCGCAAACGCTGCAACTGTTTTCGTGATGTCTTCGTCTGTATGTGCTGCTGTTGTCATTCCACCGTTATTCGCAAGATCAATACCGTTTAGCAACAGCCCACACCGGAGACGTTCCTGCATATCAGGATCGCTATTGCCTTTCAATTTCCGATAATCCCATGTATATGGATCGAAATCGGAGGCACGGACATCTTTTTCGCCGTGTCCGATGAGCAGTCTAATCCCCGAAAATTCGCCATAAACCACCCAGTCGAGTTTGTAATCGTCAATAATGCTGTTCAATTCTGTGCGAAGCCGGTCTGCAGTCCGATGTGCCTGTTTGTGCGGTTCACCCGTTTTGATGATGTTGAGCATCGCGATTCCCGCAGCAGCAGAGAGTGGATTCGCGTTAAAAGTGCCGGGATGTGGCATTTTCAAGCCGTCAGGTTCCGACTTCATTGAAATGAGTTCGAGAACCTCAGTTTTGCCGACGAGTGCGCCGCCGGGAAGTCCACCCGCCAAAATCTTCGCGAGCGTTGTCATATCCGGCACGACGCTATAATGCGCTTGCGCGCCACCCGGTGCGACGCGGAACCCTGTGATAACCTCGTCGAAAATCAGCAGAACCCCGTAGGCTTCCGTCAGTTCACGCAGCTGCTTCAAAAACGTTCCATTCGTGGGAACGATGCCGAAAGATGCCCCGGTCGGTTCAAGAATAACACAAGCGATGTCTTTATCCGTTTTCAATAACGCTTCAACGGCATCAATGTCGTTCGGTGGAGATAACAGGGTTGTATCCTTCACCTCTTGTGGAATACCGGGAACACTCATATCAAAAGGCGGATACGCGCCTAAGATGAGGCTGTCGTGCCAACCGTGGAAATGTCCAGTGAATTTCAGCACCTTATTCTTGCCTGTATAGGTGCGAGCGAGCCGGATCGCCATCAGTGTCGCTTCCGTACCGGAACTGACGAACCGAACGCGTTCTGCTGACGGAACCAGCTGCGTCACGAGCGCACCCCATTCCAATTCCAACGGATGACATGCCCCATAATGCGTGCCCCGGTGCATCTGCGTCGTTACCGCTTCCACGACTTCCGGTGGGTTATGTCCGAGGAGCAACGCGCCGTGTCCCGCCCAATAGTCGATGAATTCCTTGTCATCAAATCCCCATTTTTTCGATCCATCGGCATGCGTAATATAGACCGGAAAGGGGGTCATATAGCGTCCGTCGTGCGTCACACCATCTGGAAACAGGTGATTTGCAGCCTCTGACATTTCTCTATCTTTCGCAAAGGTTTTTTGATAACGCTCTAAAATGGTGTGCATCTTTTCGCCTCGTTTTTCGGGTATTTATGGATAAGTATAGCATATTTTGGTTTTATATGCGAAATGAATTTTTCGACAGAAGCATTCAGTTTTCCTGCTTTTCAATTTTATGCGGGGTATCGCGATTGAGAGGTCGCTCGGACAGCGAGGTACCTCAAGCAAAAGATCAAACTATTGGAGAATTGATGCCATCGTAAATGAAGAAATTTCTGTTGACACCTCCACATAAATAGTGTATACTTTAGCAATACTAATTATTGGAGATAAGAGGGACTTTATTCGTTACAGGTATGGAGAAATTTGATGTCTACTGATAGCCCGATGACAGATCGTCATTTTTTAGATCCCATTTTCAAAGAGGTAATGAGGACAATTTAACCTACATTTACTACGCTTCCCGTGTTGAACCGGAGATCACAAAGGAGGTTCTAAAAATGGCAGGAAAACAGAATTTATACGAAAAACAGCTTCAGCGAATTATTGATAGCATGGGGGCAGATCTATTAGAAAAAATGACCCCAGAAGAACGCGTGCGTGGGTTGACAGTTTCTGAACGCGTGCGTGGGTTGACAGTTTCCGAAATGTTAGCAGGACTTGACCCAGAAGATTTACGCGCATTGAATCCGGAAGAAAAAGCAGTACTCCTACAGGTGTTGAATCAGGCAGAGAAAACGCAGAACTAAACAAAACTTATGCAAGGTAAACGTAAAGGAGCGTTCATGAAGCAAATAGATGGCGGAATTACCGCTGTTTCGGGGGTCCGCGCAGCAGGTATCCATGCCGGTATTAAGGCACCGAACGTGAAGGATGTAGCACTCATTGTTACTGATGTCCAGGCGACTGCCGCTGGCGTTTTCACAAAGAACAGCGTCACCGCCGCACCGGTTTTGGTATGCCGTGAACATCTCAGCGATGGACGCGCACAAGCCGTTATTGTCAATAGCGGAAACGCCAACGCTTGCACCGGTGAAGTCGGCATGGCGAACGCTCAGCGGATGGCTGCCGCAACCGCAGCACAACTCGGTATAGACGCAGATCTCGTCTGTGTCTCTTCTACAGGTGTGATTGGGCAGCAGTTGCCAATGGATAAAATCGAAAGCGGGATTCGAGCCACCGCAAGCGCACTTAGCACCGAAGGCGGCAGCGATGCTGCTGAAGCGATTATGACGACCGATACACACCCGAAATCTATCGCTGTAGAAGTGGAAATTGACGGCGTACCCGTGAGGATCGGTGGGATTGCAAAAGGCTCTGGTATGATCGCACCCAATATGGCGACAATGCTCTCCTATCTGACAACGGATGCTAAAATTAATGCTGAAACGCTTCAGACGGCTTTAAATCGCGTGGTAGACGATACCTATAATCTTCTAACTGTGGATACCGATCGCAGTACAAATGACACGGTACTGATTATGGCAACTGGACACGCCGACAACACCGAGATTGTTGCAACAGATGGCGAAAATTACGAGGCGTTTTGTGAGGGACTTCTGTTTGTTTGCACTGAGTTGGTAAAGATGCTTGCCCGCGACGGTGAAGGCGCGACGAAACTCGTTGAGGTAGTCGTCAAACATGCGAAAAACCGAGACGATGCAGAGAAAGCAGCACGTGCGGTTGCTGAGTCACCACTCGTTAAAACCGCTGTCTTCGCCAACGATGCGAATTGGGGACGGATTATGATGGCGATCGGAAAATCGGGCGCGGCATTCGATCCGTATCAGGTGGATGTCTATCTTGCGGATTACCAACTCGTCAAGGACGGGATGGATGCCGGTTACGATGAGGACAAAGCGACCGCGCTGTTCGCACAGGATCCGGTTCGCATTACGGTTGACCTCCGTGCCGGTGACACAGAGATTACGATGTGGACCTGCGATTATTCCTACGATTACATTCGGATTAACGCCGACTATCGCACATAGTTTGCAGCAAAGCATCAAGAAATTTTGAAAAAATCAAATTTTTGCTATTTTAATGGAAAATTAACTTGACATTTAAAAGCAAATATATTAAACTATATATGCTTTTGAAGTCGCTGCTTTTTTTCTGCGCGGCTTGTCAAAATTATGCGGGAGTAGCTCAGTGGTAGAGCTCCACCTTGCCAAGGTGGAGGTCGCGAGTTCAAATCTCGTCTCCCGCTCCATCTTTTGGTGGCGTAGCCAAGTGGTAAGGCCAGGGCCTGCAAAGCTCTTATTCGTCGGTTCGATTCCGACCGCCACCTCCATCATTTTCCCCCAAAAGGGCGGTTAGCTCAGGTGGCTAGAGCGTTTGCTTGACATGCAAGAGGTCACAGGTTCAAGTCCTGTACCGCCCATCCTTCCGATATTTTGTCCCAATTTTTCTCAACGCCTAAAACTGCACCGCTTTGTGCATTTTTTCAACCGATTGCCCTTTTTCGTGCAATGCCAACACTGAAATGTCAAACGCATCAACACATAGGGCTTACGCATTTGCTCTTAAAGTCCCCCTGATAAGGGGGATTTAGGGGGTTTAGAATACCGAGATTACTGCTTTTTGCGTAAGTCCTAAACACATTTAGCGGATTTGGTTTTGGCATAAAATTGCAACAGCCACAATTAACAGTCAAGTTCAAAACTTTTGCTACGGTCATTCAGAGGAGTGAAACAATGCGAACAATTTTTGCTAAATCAACGATTACTATTGTCATAGTCGTGCTAATCGCCGTTACTCATACAGGTTGTGGTCTGCATGTTCTTGAACAGCGTCAAGAACCCGTTACGCCTGCGAAACCACAAGAAAGCGTTTTCGTTGTTGTAGACACTGCAGATGTGAAAAATCCGACACTCGCGGGTTCCATTCAACTACCCTTTCGCGCCAACCTAAACAACAATGTCGTCTTTTCAGGGCAGCACGCTTATATTACAACAGCACAACACTTGCACGTCGTTAATCTCTCGGATCGGCAGCATCCGTTGCTGGTTGCCGCCATGCCCTTTCCTGAAGAGGTCGGCAGTGCCAGATTGTCTGGGCACCATCTCTTTGTTGCGGGGCCACGAGAGATTTATATCGTAGATATTTCAAATCCGCATCAGCCAATGCTTCAGTCTACAACCCGCACTGCTACCCCTCTCGGTCGGATAGTGGCTTTTGATGTCCATAACGCCTACCTGTATGTTCTGGATTCTGGAGATTATCTGCATATTTTTAACGCGACTACGGGAGAGCCACACTTCGTTGAAGCGATTGCAGTATCGGGTTCCCGGTTACTCGGAATTAGGGCTAAAGCGGCATCCGTACAACCGATTCTTCCGAAAAGCACCTATTTTTCCAATCAGATTTGGAGACAAATCTTGGACCGTCAAGACCTCTTAGAACTCAGTGGTAGATATAAGAGACTTCGGGTTTCGGAAGATTATCTACTATTCGCCGATCCTATATATCCGACACGCGTTATTACGATTGCCAGAGGAGATGATTGGGACTGGTTCGGCGGTCAATTTGAGCACTACGATATGGAGGTTAACTATTTGGATTATCTCCACGTAATGGAAAACGAACGACTCAATCGCCAAGAATCTACCGATGCTTATGTGAGTTCAAAAGGGATTCTCGTTAACAGTCTTGATGGGTGGAGACAGAAAATAGATACTGAGGTAAACACGCTTGGACCTATTACAGATTTTCAAATATCGGGTGATTTCCTTTATGTATCAAACGCAAAGGGTTTCTTTTCTATCATTTACCTCGTTAAAAACAACCGCCCCCTTCAAAAAGATAGCGACCGGTTTCTATCTGCTACCACCCTTGGAATGCTTCACCCGATTAGTATAGCCGTTGGTGAAAACTACGCCGGTGTGTTATGCGATTCGGGTGATTTGGAATGACAAAGTTCCTTGCCGGTAGATTCCATTCTGAATCCTAATAGCGTGCGTTGACGAACCAGCACTTATCGGTTTCCAACCCCTAAGTCCTTTTACCAGACGGATTTAGGGGTTTTTCTTATTGGACGCTACCCACCTGAAGGATACCTTCAAAAAACGAAGCGGTTTTAACTTTACGTTTTTTTATTGGTATTTCCAATCTGAATCGTGTACAATTATTTCGTAAACAACTAATGAAAAAAGACGTTAAGTCTATTAAGACCAATTTTTTTTGAAACCTATATGAATGGACACATAGAGAGTAAACCATAATGCCTGAACCCAATCAACCTGAAGACTATTTACAACGCTTACGCCATTCAACCGCGCATATCATGGCGTATGCCGTGCAACAACTATTTCCAGATGGCGAACGTACCGTTAAACTCGCGATCGGACCGCCGATTGAAAACGAGTTCTATTACGATATGGAGGTGCCGCGTCCAATTACACCCGACGATTTCCCTGAAATCGAAAAGCACATGAAAGCGATGATTAAAACCAATGTGCCTTTTGAACAGGAGACCTGGACCTACGACGATGCCCGTGAATGGTTCGGTGAACGAGACCAGAAATTCAAACTCGAATTAATCGACGGCATCTCTGACAGGGAAGTCAGTGCGAGCGATGAAGGTGTGGCTGACGAAGGCGTTTCTATCTATCATAACGGTGATTTCACAGACCTTTGCAAGGGACCACATGTTGAAAAAACGAGCGAATGCCGATATTTCAAACTGCTCCGCGTTTCTGGAGCCTATTGGCGCGGTGATAGCAATCGCGAGCAGTTGCAACGAATTTACGGCACCGCATGGGAGACAAAAGCCGACCTTCAGGCATACTTGACACAACGCGAAGAAGCCGCCAAACGCGACCATCGCAAACTCGGACGTGAGTTGGAACTCTTTCAGATGCACCCAGAATCGCCGGGCAGCGCGTTTTGGCTTCCGAAAGGCGCGCTCATCTATAATCTCCTGTCGGAAAAGGTGCGAAAACTCTATCTCAGCGAAGGGTATCAGGAGGTACGGACACCGCTCATCTACGACAGCAGCCTCTGGAAAACATCTGGGCATTGGGAACACTTTAAGGACGATATGTTCATTGTGGAGAGTGAGGACGAGGGATCCGCGAGCGCGCTCAAACCGATGAACTGTCCAGCGCACATGCTCATTTATAAAAGCGTCCGCCATAGCTACCGCGATCTGCCCTACCGTCTGCATGACCAAGGCGTGTTGCATCGCAACGAAGCGACGGGTACACTTAGCGGATTGTCGCGTGTCCGACAGATGTGTCAAGACGACGCACACAACTTCGTCACGGAGGACCAAATCGGTGATGAATATGAGCGTATCCTTGGGCTTTTCCAGCGGATTTATGGCACTTTCGATTTGCCGTTCCGATGCGACTTGAGTACACGCAATCCCGAAAAATTTATGGGAGATATAGACGTTTGGAATCGCGCAGAAGTGATACTTGAAGATGTGTTGAAGAACAATCAGGTTGAGTATACCCTTGATCCCGGCGAAGCGGCGTTCTACGGTCCTAAACTTGATTTTCAGGTACGGGATTCACTGAACCGAGATGTACAGTGTGCCACCGTGCAACTCGATTTCCAGCTGCCCGAACGGTTTGAACTTATCTATGTCGCACCTGACGGGTCTGAAAAGCGTCCCGTCGTTATCCATCGCGCGCTTTGTGGGAGTTTTGAACGGTTCATCGCAATGCTTATTGAGCATTATGCTGGTGCCTTCCCGACGTGGCTCTCTCCTGTGCAATGTGTCGTGATGACGATTAGCCAACGCTTCGTTGACTACGGTAAAGAGGTCGAACAACTTTTGTTGCAAAAAGGGTGTCGTGTCACACTGGATAACAGCGACGACAAGATCGGTGCGAAAATCCGCCAAGCCCGCTTGCAACGTGTGCCATATATGCTAATTATTGGTGGACGTGAGGCGGAGAGTCGCACCGTTAGTGTCCGGAGCCGAGATGAAGGCGACATCGGTGCAATGGCACTTGATACCTTCGTTGACAAAATTGTTCAGGAAACCGACTTAGATTTTTAATTGGCAATCAGCCATCAGCAGTCAGCGATCAGAAAGAGAACTTTGTGGAGGTTATCGTAAACATTCCTGCCATATTGTGCTCTACTGACAGCCGATGGCTGACGGCTGAGAGCCATTCGCAAAAAGGAGCATTCCTAATGTATAAAATTTTGGCAGCCGAGACTGCCCTCTACAAATATACAATCTACGCTGCACTAATCGGGCTTATCGCTTTCAGCGGTTGCAGTTCTTCTAAACAGGTTACCCGTGTTGATACCGATACCACAATAGATCTGTCTGGCCGTTGGAACGATACCGATTCCCGCATGGTAGCAGACGAGATGATTGACGACTGTTTGAACCACCCCTGGATTAACAACCACGGAATGAATACCGGTGGCAAACCCGCCGTTATTGTCGGGGGCATCCGTAATAAGAGCATGGAACATATCCCCGTCGCTACATTTATAACAGATATTAAGCGTGCCTTTATCAACACAGGCAAAGTCCGCCCCGTTTCCAGTTCAGGTGAGCGCAGCGAGATTCGCGAAGAACGCGCAGACCAAGGCGAATTTGCTTCACTCGAAACCGTTAAACGGATGGGACAAGAACTCGGTGCCGATTACATGCTGACCGGGGAAATCAACACCATCGAAGACCGTGAAGGTGGCGATCAGGTTGTTTTTTATCAGACAGATCTCACGTTGACCAACATTGAGACCAACGAGGAAGTCTGGATCGGTCAGAAGGAAATCAAAAAGTTTATTGGACGCGGTAAGTTTAAACCGTAGGACGTTCGCGACACTTCTGTTCGGGTGGGCCCCGGGCCTGTCCACTATTCACAGGCGTTGTTTGGGTGGGTCCCCGTGCCCGCCCATAACGATTTTTAAATTTATGGAGGCAAATGATTAAAACACTTCCCTTTCTGTTCATTATCTCTCTGATGATAGGGTGTGCTGGCTATAAGTTTCAAGAAGTAGGCACCAAATTGAATAACGGACAGCCAGAGGGTGCCTACACTTACCTTCAGAAACATGCACCGAAAGAACCGGATATCCCGTACCAATTTGAACTCGGACTGACTGCTCATTACGCTAATCACTTTGCGGAAAGCAGTAAGGCACTTGACATCGCTGGAGATATTGCAGAAGATCGCTATACCAAAAGCGTTTCAAAAGAGGTGGGTTCACTGATCACCTCCGACAAATTGCGTCCATATTCTGCTACGCAGTATGAGAGACTTTTGAGCCACTACTATCGCGCACTCAACTACGTCTATCTGAACCAATTAGATGGCGCATTAGTAGAGTGCCGTCGTGCTACAGCTCTCATCAACTATTTCAAGGGTGAAGACGAAAAGTATGATTTTTTCGGAACAGGGTTTCTTGCACACCTTTCCGGCATGTGCTTTGAAGCTGCAGGTGAGTGGAATGATGCCTTGATCTCTTACAAGCAAGCCGCCGAATACTATAAAAACGCTTCGGAGAAAACCGGTGTGAAAACACCCGACGACATCGGCAATGCACTTGTCCGACTGACACGCAGGCTCGGTTTCACTGATGAGTTTGAGCGTTATAAGGACCAGTACGGCGAACCGCCATCACATCCTGAAAATACGGGCGAGCTGATCCTTTTCTATGAAAGCGGTTATGTCCCTTCCAAAGGTCAGGAAGCTTTGACCTTTCCAATTCTCAAAACAGACGATGTGGAAGATGAAGAGTTTGTGCCGACACTTATAAAACGTCAGGGCGCAGTTTATGAAGAGGTGAAATTAGAGTACCTCTTGCGCATTGCGATACCTACAATTAACTCCCATCGTCCACGCTTTTCAGGCATCAGGATCATCGTCGGAAAAGATCATCAAAAAACGGGTGTCCTTATTGAGGACGTAGAAACTATAGCGATTGAAACCTTCAAAGCACAACGTCCTATGATCCTTTTACGAACGTTAGTACGGGCTGTAGGAAAATACTTACTGACCCGACAGGCAAACAAGCAACATGAAGCCTTAGGTCTTCTCACGAACCTCGCCGGTGCCTTAACAGAGCAGGCGGATACGCGCTCCTGGCAAACACTCCCAAATCAGATTTTTATGGTGCGAATGCCGCTCCCCGCAGGCACGCATACACTCAAACTTTCTTTTTTCGACGCGAATGGACAGATCCGTGGAAGTCAGTACGTGCCGGATATTAAGATTAATCCGAATCGGATAACCTTTTGGAATCACCGAACTTATGAATGAACTTCTCCAGATCGCGATATAGACAAAAACATGGAACGTATCTATTTAGATTACAACGCTACAACACCACTCCGTCCGGAAGTCCGGGACGCAATGATGCCATACCTCACTGAGGCATTCGGCAACGGTTCCAGCATCCACGCCTACGGACGCGAAGCACGCACCGCAATTGACACCGCACGCGAACAGGTCGCCGAACTCATCGGTGCCAAAAGTCCGAGCGAGATCGTTTTCACAGGAAGCGGCACCGAGGCAGATAACCACGCCATCAAAGGGCTAACCGAGCTGCAAAAGAGCCGCGGCAAAGGCAATCATATTATCACCTCTTCTGTAGAGCATCACGCCGTTTTGCATACCTGCCACTATCTGGAGCAACGCGGTTTTGAGATAACCTATCTTCCCGTTGATAGACACGGACGAATTGATGTTGAACAACTCCGTAATGCAGTCCGCGACACTACAATACTTATCTCTATCATGCACGTCAACAACGAGAACGGCACCATCCAACCGCTTGCGGAGATCTGTGAAATCGCACAAGCACATGAGATCCCTTTCCACACCGATGCGGTGCAGTCGGTCGGTAAATTAGATATGGACGTTCAGGCACTCGGTGTGAATCTCCTTGCGTTTTCCGGACACAAGATTTATGCTCCCAAAGGTATTGGTGTCCTTTACATCCGCCGTGGCACTCGATTGGCGAACCTCGTTCACGGCGGTGCGCATGAACGCAACCGTCGCGCTGGATCCGAGAATGTCCCGGCGATTGTCGGACTTGGGGTTGCCTCCGAACTTGCGAAACAGGAGCAGGATACTTATGCACAGTATCTCGATGCCTTAACCCACCAACTGCGTGAAGGCTTAGACGCGCATATTGATCGGCTCCACTACAACGGACACCCTGACCACTGCGCGCCCGGCACGCTCAACGTCTCTTTTGAGGATGTGGAGGGTGAAAGTCTTATCCTGCGTTTGGATATGGAAGGGATCTGTGTTTCGACGGGTTCCGCGTGTACCTCCGGTTCTATGGAACCATCACATGTCCTCGCAGCACTCGGTTTACCCCCGCGTTTAGCACAAGGCACCGTCCGCTTTTCCCTCGGTAGAAACACAACCGAAGCGGAGATTGATGCAGTCATCACCAAGCTACCCAAAGTCATCCAACAGATGCGCACGCTGTATAGAGGCTAAGCGCGCCCTCCAAATCGTTCCGCTTACCCTTCTCGCTGGCGAGGTTTGATGAAGTTTAAGAAAATATTTCGGTAATCCCCAGGCCGGTAGGTGCGGTTTGGAACCGCACCGGGCTTCATGAAGAAATTACCGAATTAATAAATTAATCTTCATCAACCTCGCCCGAAGTCCCGATAGCGGTAAGTTTGGCTTCCCGTCAGCAGATCCGTAAATTGTCTTGCCCGAGTAACCTCACCCTAAATAGCCCGTTTTCGTGCAGTCTAAAAAGGCATCTGGCCATTTTCGTGCAGTTAAATCGCGTATTACCGCCAAATTCAGCGTTTTAACATTGGCATGGAAATTGCGTCTACCTCAACAATATCATTTTTTGGAGGTAATGACGAATGCGTACGAAAAGAACCTCAGGTGCCTTACTGACTTCCTTGGGACTCCATCTTGTGTTAGCGTTCCTTGCGGGTGTTTATTTAATCACCCAAACGCCGCATTTCCAAGAGTTCATAGATGCCACAATCCTTGAACCCACGAAACCACCGAAGCCTACAGTAAAGGTTCCTATTATCAGAGAGACTATTAAACCGACGGCTACGACGCAAAATACAATCGTTGTTGAATCGGTGCAAGTGAAACCGCGTGTAACAACCGTGTTTAGTAATAAGGACAGCTTTCAACCGCAGACAGTGCTTGAGTTTTCAAGTCAGACTGTCAAAGTCAACGCACCGATTAACCCGAATGTACCGAAAGTGGTCACACCGAATGCGTCGGTTCCACCGTCTGTGACACCCGCAAATCTGCCGGTATCAGATGCGCCCGATGCCTTGGCCTTCTCTGCACCCGTGGCAAACGCGCCCTCCGCTGCACCTGCTAACATTGGACGGGGTGTCGCAGGTAGCGCGGTGCAGGTAAAAGTGACTTTTGAACGTTCACCGGGGCTTGCTATGGTTCAGCATGTTGGTGTCGTAAAAAGTGGCATTGATGCTGTTGATCGAAAAATCAACATCGGTTTCGACGATGTACCACCCGCACCGAGAGGTGAGCCGCATGGACACGTTATCGGCAGAGGGAAAGACATTCGCGGTGTATTCCGTTTCACACGCATCCGGCACAGTCTCTCTGACTGGTGGGCGGATGCCTCTTCACTCAACGCATTGACACAGTGGCTCAACGAGCGGACAAAGATTAAAACAGATATGAACGTTGAAGGTGGGGCGGTGAAACTCACCGATGCCAATCTTCTCAAATCACCCCTCGTTTTCATGACAGGACACGATCCGTCTCTCACCCGCTCACGGAACCTGCTCGGACGGCAATATGGTGGCGGTAAAATGGATGGTCGTTTCAGCGAAGCCGAAGCGGCTGGACTGCGCCGCTACCTCGTCGAAAAAGGCGGATTCCTCGTCTTTGATGACTGCGGTGTGAACGCCCCCGCACAAGCGATGATTCGTCTCTTCCTCGCACAGATGCGTTATGCCATGCCTGAATATCAGGTCGAACGGATTGCCAACGATCATGAGGTCTACAACAACTTCTATGAAATGGGCGGTCCGCCTGTCGGGTTCGACATCTTTTGGTGGGGCACACGTCCACCGAAACGCAACTACCTTGAGGGTATTTCTGTTGGGGACAAGTTGTCGGTTATCGTTGTCCGTCGTGACTACATGTGCGCGATGGAATCCGTGAGTCTTCCGACGCGTAACGTCCACTATTCACCCGGTGTCTATCGTTTCATGACGAACGTTGTGGTGTATGCGTTGACGCACGGTTCAATCTCCGATTACTCCGGTTACGTACCTGAAGCCGTATTAGCCAAGAAAGAACTCCCGACAAGTGCCCCTCAAGCCGCGCGGGTCGGTAGTTTTGAATAATGTTTTGTATGTAAGAACAGTTAGAACCACTTACTTTACTCAAGGTTGTTCAGTTATCTACCGTGGGTGACTGAACAACTTTATTAGGAGTTGCACATTTCCTCTCAAAGTCCCCCTGATAAGGGGGATTTAGGGGGTTTTCGGAGGTGATGACAAGTGCGCGTGAAAAGGACTTCAGGTGCCTTGATGACTTCTGTGGCACTCCATCTCGTCATAGCAATCGTTACGGGTATTTATCTCATCACACAAACGCCACGATTTCAAGAGTTTATCGGTGTCGAGATGCTCCAACTTAAAGTACCGCCGGGACCCAAGGTACGGAAACCTATTATTAAATCTGCTATTAAACCGACCGTTCCAACGCAAAATACGATCGTTGTTGAACAAATTCAGGCACAACCGCGGGTAATGGACGCGCTTGTTGAAAAGCACATTTCCCAACCGCGAACGGTACTTGAGGTCTCAAAACAGACTGTTAAAGTCAATCCACCGATGGATACGAACGTGCCGAGAATCGTTTCACCTAACACACCAGTGCCAACAGCCGTAACGCACCCAAATCCGTCAGTATCAGATGCCCTGGATGCCTTAGCATTCTCTGCCCCTGTAGCAGAGACACCCACCATTAGACTGGCTAACGTCGATTATGGTGTAACAGGCAGAATCGTACAAGTGAAAGTCGCTTTTGAACATCCCCCCGGCCTTGCGATGGTCGAAAACGTCGGTGTTGTCCGTGAAGCACTCAGCGATGTCGTCGAGAATATCATCCTCGGTAATGCGGACGTGCCGCCACTACCGAAGGGAGATCCCGGTGGACGCGTCATCGGTAAAGGGAAAGACATCCGTGGCGTATTTCGTTTTACGCGGGTCCGGCACAGTCTCTCCGACTGGTGGGCGGATGCCTCTTCGCTCAACGCATTGACGAAATGGCTCAACGAGCGGACAAAAATCAAAGCAGACATGAACGTTGAAGGGGGTGCCGCGAAACTCACCGATGCCAACCTCCTCAAATCACCCCTCGTTTTCATGACAGGACACGACCCGTCACTCGTCCGAGCTCGGAACCTTTTCGGTCCACAATATGGTGGACATAGGATTGATAGTCGTTTCAGTGAGGCTGAGGCAGCTGGGCTGCGCCGCTACCTTATTGAGAAAGGTGGGTTTCTCGTATTTGACGATTGCGGTGTGAACGCACCTGCACAAGCGATGGTGCGTCTCTTCCTCGCACAGATGCGTTATGTGATGCCGGAATATCAGGTCGAACGGATTTCCAACAATCATGAAATTTACAATAACTTCTATGAAATGGGCGGTCCGCCAATCGGCTTCGACATCTTCTGGTGGGGCACACGTCCACCGAAACGCAACTACCTTGAAGGGGTCTCCGTCGGTGGCAGGTTGTCCGTTATCGTTGTCCGTCGGGACTATATGTGCGCGATGGAGACTGTCAGCTATGCGACGCGTAGTGTTCATTATTCACCGGGTGTCTACCGTTTCATGACGAATGTTGTGGTGTATGCGTTGACACACGGTTCAATTTCCGATTATTCCCACTATATCCCCGAACACAGGTTAGCCGAGAAAGAACTCCCGACGCGCCCGCCGCAAGCCGCACGGGTCGGTGATTTTGAATAAGGTTTAGACCCCACTCAGATTTTTTTTTAGATTATTTGCTTTTTCCCTAAAAATATCTTATAATATAAGTTAGATATAGTCTTTATGATTTAATAATTGAAATAACAATAAAAATCAACTCATTATAACCCATTGGTGTGCGCGTTTTGAAAAAACGTCACACAGTCAGTTTTTTGAACCCCAAAACCGAATGTCTGATACCAAAAATGCAAAGTAGATGTCCCAATGTTAACATTGCAAAATCGACTTTCGCTGCGCCTGACATTGAGGGTGGGTGCGGTGAGAGTGTGCGCTGCTGCTCTGGGTGTTCGTTGATTCTATGTATTATTAACTCGGAGTTAGCTGTATTATCTGCATGGTTAACAACCCCCCTTCCCGCTTAATACATAATAGGTATTGTGTTTCACAAGATAGTATAGCCTTCAGGGGTGTTCTCTCTTTGTCGTGCCCGCGCGCGTTTCGTCTCGCACGGAACGGTGCGTCGCGGGCTGTTTTTGTTGCATTCGGCTTTTCTCAACGCGTCTTATCCCTACCGCTTTGGGTTTGTGCAAACCTGCTTTCTGGACGAAACCCTAAAGGAGCTTATGATAAAACTACTATTTGAAAATAAAAGATATATTTTATCAACTTTCCTGACCACTTTGATGGTTTTTGGCACACTTATGTCAGGGTATGCGGATATAACCCCTGTAAAGGATCGCACACCACAGATCCGGGATGCGATCGTTGCTGCAGTGCCAGGCGTTAACAGTGCTAACGATGTAACCGCAGCACACCTCGCAGTAATTACAACCCTGGAGTGTTCCAAGAAGTCAATCAGTGCCTTAAAATCTGGAGATTTCAGTGGTCTCACCGCGCTGACAACACTCGACCTGTCCCGCAATGCCATCAGTGATATATCTGTGCTTGAGAAATTGACACCACTGACAGCACTCTGGTTGGATGGCAATACCATCAGCGATGTATCTGCGCTTGAAGGTTTGACCGCGTTAGTGAGTTTAAATCTCAGTGGAAATCCGATTTCAGATCTCGAGCCCCTCCGTAGACTCAAAGCCACAAATCCCCGTATATCCATTGATATTAAGATTAATAATAATAACGCGCCTGTATTCACCGCTGGCACCAGCACAACGCGGTCTGTTGCGGAGAACACGGCTTCCGGCACAAATATCGGCACTGCTATTGCTGCGACGGATGCGGATACCGGGGACACATTAACTTATACTTTAGGTGGCACGGATGCTGCCATGTTTAGCATTGTCAGCACATCCGGGCAGCTCCAAACCAACGCTGCCTTGGATTATGACACGAAGTCCTCTTATACTGTGACGATCACCGTTTATGATGGGAATAACGGTGGGGATAGCATCACCGTCACCATCAATGTCATAGAAATACCACCTGTCAATGAGCGCACGGCGCAGGTGCGTGATGCGATTGTTGCTGCGGTACCAGGCGTTAGCAATGCTAATGATGTGACTGTCGCACATCTCGCAGCGATTACATCTCTGAATTTGGCAAATAAGTCAATTGATGCCCTGAAAGCTGGCGATTTCAATGGACTCACCGCACTGTCAACGCTCAATCTGAGTGGCAATTCAATCAGTGATATATCAGCACTTGAAGACTTGACCGCATTGACCAGACTCAATCTAAATCACAATTCGGTAAGTGATATATCAGTGCTTGAAGACTTGACCGCACTGACCTCGCTCAATCTGAGTCGCAATTCGATCAGTGGTATATCAGCAATTGAAAACTTGACCGCACTGACCTCGCTCAATCTAAATCACAATTCAATCAGTGATATATCAGCAATTGAAGACTTGACCGCACTGACCTCGCTCAATCTGTATGACAATTCGATCAGTGATATATCAGCAATTGAAGACCTAACTTCCCTGATCTCGCTCGATCTGAGTGACAATTCGTTAAGTGATGTATCAGCAGTTGAGGCCTTGACTTCCCTGATACGGCTCAATCTGGTGGATAATCCGATTCCACTTTCGGCTTATGGTACCCTCCGTCGACTCAAGGCAGCCATCGATGCAATTGAAGAGCATCCAGGTTTAAACCTTGATCTTGATCTTACTAACAACCCACCCGTGTTCACGGATGGCACCAGCACGACACGCACTGTCGCGGAGAACACGGCATTTGGCACAAACATCGGCACTGCGGTTGCTGCGACAGATACGGAGGGTGATACACTCACCTATACGCTCGGTGGGACAGATGCGGATTCGTTTAGCATTGTCAACACCTCCGGGCAACTCCAAACTATCGCAGCCTTAGATTTTGAAACCAAGGCATCCTACACAGTCACAGTCAACGTTTCTGATGGCAATGGGTTAGATAGAATCACTGTTACCATCAATGTCACGGATGTAGTTGCGGAGGCACCGTCTGTTCCAACACCGCCAGCACTGCCTGAGACAACGGCATTGCTGCCAAACTTCCCAAACCCCTTCAACCCAGAGACGTGGATACCGTATCAACTCGCCAAACCCGCGGCGGTTACGATAACGATCTACGATGTGCGGGGGCGTGTCGTGCGGACGTTGGTATTGGGTAACCAACCTGCGGGTATGTACCGGAATCGGAGCAAGGCGGCGCATTGGGATGGACGCAATCATATTGGTGAAAAGGTTGCGACAGGCGTGTATTTCTATACCCTCAAAGCAGGCGATTATACTGCAACCCGGAAACTATTGATACGGAAATAGGGAAACCCACCTTCACACCCGCAAGATACTGGGAACTCCAAAGCCAAAATATTGGGGTTCCCTCTTATCCCAGTAATCCCTAAAATCCCATAAATCACAGTTCAGACGTTAAAAGGACAACTTCACCAAACCGCGCTTACAAGCCTGCCAGCAAACGCCGTTCCAGAGCCATTCAATTCTCTGGAAAACAGCATGATTTTGGCATATCTAACACAAAAATCCGCGTCCTCCGCGTCCTCCGCGATTTGCTGCGTACTCGCCCAAATGCGACCTGCATTCAGACAATTTGAAAATTGAATACCTCTGATCCCCTTCTTTTTCCTATTGACAAAAAAAACAGATGCCATAAAATAAGACACACAGTTTCGGGTATCTATTACACTACTAACTGAAATCTTATCGTATCAAAGGACCCACAAAATCATGGAAAAGACGCATCTACTTCAGGCACCCCATCTCCACGCTATCGCACGAAACATATTTGTCGCCGCAGGCACGACACGGCACATCGCAGAGGACGTCGCCGAAATCCTTGTCAACGCCCACCTCGCTGGGCATGACTCGCACGGTCTCCTGCGCGTTCCAGCCTATTTGCGCGGTATCGATGCCGGACATCTGAAGCCCGCTGCGGAACCCGAAGTCCTCGCAGAGACACCGAATACCTTGCACATTGATGCGCAACACGGCTTTGGACACTACGTCTCACGTTGGTCAATCTATAGAGCCATTGAGAAGGCGAAATCCGCTGTCTCCTGTAGTGTCAGCATCACTAACATTGGACATATCGGACGGTTAGGCGAATATGCGGAAGCCACAGCGAGAGCCGGATGTATAGGACTTATTAGTGTCGGGGTGGGGGGCAAAGGCGCAGGACCAACGGTGCCTTATGGCGGTTCGCAAGGCACTTTTAGCACCAATCCGATCGCTATTGGTGTCCCAACCGGCGATGATAGCCCGTTCATCGTTGACTATGCCACGAGTATGATTGCGGAAGGGAAAATCCAGGTCGCCCGGAGCAAAGGGATAGATTTGCCTGAAGGTTGTATCCTTGACAAAAACGGGATGCCGAGCGTCAAGCCTGCCGATTTCTATGATGGCGGCGCGCTCCTCGCGTTCGGGAAGCATAAAGGTTACGCCCTCGCTATGTTCACATGCCTGCTCGGTGGGTTAGCAGGAACGTTTGACGTGGAAAGCGGTAGAATGAGCGGCACCTTCATGCAGGTGATTGATGTCAACGCCTTCACACCGGTTGCAGAATACCAGCAAGGCGTACGTGCTTTCTTAGACGGCATCAAATTGACACCCCCCGCACAAGGCTTTGATGAAGTATTGGTCCCCGGCGACTTTGAATCCCGTTCCCGTGAAGCACGATTAAAAGATGGAATTGAGATACCCGATACGATTTACAATCAATTGCAAGAGTGTGCTGAGGCGTTAGGTGTTTCGATCAGTGAAGATACCGTTGAAGATGATGACAAAGCACACTACGGTCCTATTTAGAAATAGTAAGCGGTTAGCGATCAGCAGAGAGAATGGAAGCATGGAAAACGGGGCACCCAACCTTCCAGCCTTCCGACCTTCCAGCCAAACGCCGCAAGGAAAATTAAAAAAATGAAAAGGCACATATTTGAAGCCGCAGACCTCCAGAAATTCACAAACGATCTCTTTGTCGCCGCAGGCACGCCGCAACATATCGCGGACACCGTCGCTGAGATCTTGATAAAAGCCAACCTTGCTGGACACGATTCGCACGGTGTACTTCGGATCCCCTCCTATCTTGAAGCAATTGAAGGCGGTGGCATCCGTCCCGATGCCGAGCCAAATGTCCTTCGGGAAACGGAGAACACGCTGCATATTGATGGCGAGAACGGTTTCGGACACTATACGGCTCGTTATGCAGTCCGGCAGGCAATCGAAAAGGCGAAAAGCGAACGTACATGCTTCGCGACGCTCATCCGGACGGGGCATATCGGCAGACTCGGTGAATACGGTCAGGAGGCTGCGGAATCTGGATGTATCGGGATTGTCACAGTCGGTGGCGGCGCAAAGGGCGGTGGACGTATTCTTCCGTTCGGTGGCGCGCTCGGCGCGCTCGGTACGAACCCAATTACTATCGGGGTCCCGACGGGTGATGACAGACCGTTTCTCATCGACTTCGCGACCAGTATGATCGCAAACGGCAAAACCTACGTCGCTGCGAGTGAAGATCGCGATCTCCCTGAAGGATGTGTCGTCGATAAACACGGAAATCCGACCGTCAAAACTGCTGAATACAACGATGGTGGCAACCTGCTCGCATTCGGTAGACACAAAGGCTACGCCCTCTCCCTGTTCGTGGCACTCGTCGGCGGATTGGGCGGGACGTTTAATATTGAGGCTGGGCAGATGAGCGGTCTCTATATGCAAGTGATTGATGTTAATGCTTTCCTACCGCTTGAAGAATACCAGAAAGGCGTGCGTGCGTTTTTAGATGTTATCAAGGAGACACCGCCTGCGCAAGGGGTTGATGAAGTCTTGGTTCCCGGTGATTTTGAAGCCAATTCACGCGCACACCGGCTTGCGAACGGCATTGATGTCCCGGACACGATCTACCAGCAGCTCCGCGCGTGTGCCGAAAAGTGGGATGTTCCGATGGCAGAAACCCAGTAATTTCCATGCTTCCATCCCACGCCTGATTTGGGAAGCCATCCTATGTCATTCAAATATCTCTTTCTTACAATAACCCTTTTGTTAACACTTCCATTCACTGCCTTTGCCCAAGAACACACCTTCTTTAGACATGATGGTAGTGTTGAAACGGTGGCATATTCCCCAATAAATTCTTTCCTTGTGGCGAGTGGTGGAGATAATCGCGCCGTAAAGTTGTGGGATTTACAGAACGACACCATAACAACGCTCGGACACCACGCTGATGTCGTCAATGCTGTTGCCTTCTCTCCAGACGGGCAGCTGCTTGCCAGTGGTGGTGATGACTATGCCTTTAAATTGTGGGATGTCCCGCGTAAACGACATATTGCTACCCTTGATCATATTAATAATAGGACCCGCTCACAGGTCAAAGCGGTCTCCTTCTCCCCTAATGGACAACTACTCGCCACCGCTGGGGTGGAGGCAAAGTTATGGGATATCCATACCCGGAAAGAGATACGCACACTTGAACACGGCAAATGGATATTCGCTGTCGCTTTCTCACCAGATGGACGAATGCTTGCGACAGGTGATGAGAGCGGACATATCAATATTTGGGATGTTCAAACACAACAGACTGTTGTCCAACTCAACGGTGGTTTTACCGCTGTGTATACACTTATGTTCTCACCGGATGGTAAAATCCTGGCGAGTGGTGGATACGAAGGAAAAATAGAATTATGGAAGGTAGAGAGTTGGGAACATCTCGGCACGCTTACCGTTGGAGGCACAGCCTTTACAATCCATTTTTCACCCGACAGCAGCACGCTTGCCAACACCGGTTACGAATCTGTAGGACTCTGGAAAGTTGACAGCGGCGAAAAAATTGCGACGCTCACTGGACATACGGGGTGGGTGAATGCTGTCGCATTTTCATCGGATGGACGTAGCCTCGTTAGCGGTGGTGATGACGAAACACTCCGAATCTGGGATGTCACACCGTATCGTGCTATACCTGAGGAGGATATGGTACGGATTATCTATTTCCTCCCACGCAACCGGCGTGTACAAACGGATATGTGGACGAAACTTGATAGACTTATAAGAGATGTGCAAAACTTTTACGCTGAACAGATGGAACGGAACGGATTCGGTAGAAAAACCTTCACCTTTGAAACCGATGAGAATGCTGAAACGCTCATCTATCGTGTTGACGGGCAGTACAGAGACGGGTACTACCACACAGAAACCCAGAAAAAGGTGTATACCGAAATTGCCTCTCAGATTGATATGGAGAAGCACGCCTATCTTATCGTCGTAGACATTAGTACTGAATACATTAACGAAGATAATACATGCGGCGTTGGTGGCGGACATTGGTTTGAAGGTGAAACCGTAGTAAGAACCCGTGGTGGATATGCTGTTATTCCTGCGTCCGGTAGATGTTTTGATGCTGAAACTGGCACGTATGTAACAGCACACGAACTCGGACACGCCTTCGGATTGGAACACGACTTCCGGGACGATACCCATATTATGTCTTACGGCGCGGCACCCGACCGGTTGTCGCAATGTGCCGCAGCTTGGTTAGATGCAAGCCGCTTCTTTAATACTGACCAAACTGCTTTCAACGAACCGACAACGATTCAGATGCTCACACCATCGTCTTATCTCCCAAACACTGAGAATCTCACCCTTCGGTTCGAGGTGACCGACGTTGATAGTATCCACCAAGTCCAGTTAATTGTGCCAACGACTACAGAGGACCCAGCATCCGGTGTCAAGTTGCACAGTTGTAGCGAGGGGCACCCACAGAGCAACACCGTTGAATTTGACACACCGACATTGACGGCACACCGAGTAAACACCATAGCACTCCAAGTGATTGATGTGCATGGAAATATCACACGGCAGGAATATACACTCAGAGCAGATGATACCCTTATCATCCAAAATCCGCTGGATGTTAACAGCGACGGTGTGGTGAATATCCGAGATTTGGTGTTAGTCGCCTCAAATTTCGGACAAACAGGGCAAAATAGTGCGGATGTCAACATCGATGGTGTCGTTAACATTTCAGACCTCGTCTTGGTGGCAAGTGCGTTAGGAGAGGATGCTGCTGCGCCTATCTTACATCCGTCCGATCTCGAAGGACTCACCGCATCAGAAATGCAACAGATACTAACGCAAGCGCGCCAAATAGCACTCACAGATCCGACGTATCTGCGCGGTGTTAAGATACTGGAGCAGCTGCTTGCGCGCTTATTGCCGAAAGAAACAGGGCTTCTGCCTAACTATCCGAACCCGTTTAACCCAGAGACATGGATCCCGTATCAACTCGCTGCGCCAGCAGATGTGATATTGCACATCTATTCCGTGGATGGTACACTGGTGCGGACATTGGAACTGGGGCATCAATCTGCGGGAATGTATCAGAGCAAAAATCGTGCGGCGTCCTGGGATGGCAGAAATCAAAACGGTGAGTTTGTCGCGAGTGGTGTCTATTTCTACACGTTAACGGCAGGAAACTTCACAGCAACGCGGAAGATGCTGATACGGAAGTAGAAAAGGGTTTTACGCGCTGTCGGAACGGATAACAGAAATTACGCTTGACATAACACTGCCATAGTGTTATACTTAACCTTAGTAACATTGATTCTGTTTGTCAACTACCCAAGCCTAAAGACTTGGGCTTGTAGAAAACAGCAATAATTGTGTTGCTTCCTGCAAACCTGAGTCTCGTGCTTCGTTTTTGTTTCTCGCTTCGTCGAGGGTGGTAACCCACCGCTCTCCACGAAGGACTGCAGCAGCCCTGAAGAGTATGTTTAATGCAGCGTTGTGGTCTCGGTCTAAAGTCGTGCCACAAAATTGACAACTGAAAGTCCGCACCGATAGCGATAATTTTTTCGGTGCTTTCTGACCGCAACTTGAGCAGGTTTGAGATGTATTCTTGGGATCGACTTGGTGGAAATGCAGACCGTCTCTTTCGGCTATGTCCGCACACCACTTAAAGAATGTACCCCAAGACGCATCCGAAATGCTCTTGCTGAGGTGTTTGTTCTGAACCATATTGGAGGTTTTCAAATCCTCCGCAATAAGAACGTTATTTTTCTGATGGTGATAAAGTTTGTAAACGAGTTTCCCAATAAAGTCTTTTCGTTTGTTTGTGGTGCGTTCTTGGTGCAAGGCACTTGCATGCACGGCTTTATACCAACGTTTGCTACCTTTTTTCCGACGCGCCATCGTCTGATTATGTTTATGGAGCAGCCCTTCGGCTTGACGATACCAACGCGGGTTATTTTCCTTTTTGCCTTCGGAAGTCGTCAGATAGTGCGTGGTGCCAACGTCAACTGCGATCGCGGCCGTAGGCTCAACTTTCGGCGTATCAGGAAGTTCACAAGAGATATGGGCATACCAACCAGACGCTTTTTTGACGAGCGTGACTTCCTTCGGATCGCCTTGCAGCGGGCGGTGCATGTATATCTTGACTTCGCCAAGTTTCGGCACTTTCAAGCGGTCGTGTTTCCATACTGTTTCTCGGATAGGATGCTCGCGAACGCGTATTGTCTGTTTATCAGTACCTTTTGTTTTTTTACGAATCACTTTCGTATATTTGCGAAGACTCCAGGTCAGAGAACGCACACGCTTTTTATAGCGAGGAAAACCTTTTTTGGCATTACCATTCTCACAACGTCTACGGAAATTCGCAAAGGCTTTGTCGTTACGCCGTAAAGCGTGGTTCTGAAAATCTTGAGGCACTTCACGAAAATCATCATACTTCTCACGCGCTGCTGTCAACTTATCTTGCTGCTCAGAGAGCGTGACGAAACGATCTTCAACTTCTAACGCAACGATCCGATCATGGCGAGCGGAGTTCTGAAGTTCGCAAAGGTGGTCAAACCATCGTTCTAATGTTGTTTCCTGTGTCTTTGTTGGATACACAGGGTATTTGAAAGTCAATTTCATGGTATATCACGTATCACGCATTTATCCCCTACAACGTGGGAGGCAAGCACGTAGCCGAGAGACTACGCGTTGTATGCTTGCCAACGTGATAATATAAATTATACTACAATTTCAGACCAAAGTCAAATATGTTTCAACGCTTTGGTCTAATTCACAAGGGCGGTTTTTCCTCCCAAAGTTAAAGCATTGGGATTCCAAAACCGATAATTCTCTTGAAAGGATTTAGGGCGTAATTGTAAGCCCACATTGAAACGTATGAACCTCGGACTCACGGACAAAATTGCAGTTGTTGGTGCTTCAAGTAAAGGACTTGGGCGCGCAATCGCGCTCGGTTTGGCACAAGAAGGCGCGAAAGTTACGATCTGTGCAAGAGACAGCGACGCACTCACAGCAACAGCAGACGATATTCGTAACCAGACCGGTACTGAGGTGTTAGCAGTACCGACTGACGTTAGTCAACCTGAGCAGGTTGAGAACCTTATCAACACAGCGATTTCGCACTTCGGTGGCATTGATATTTTAGTCAACAACGCAGGCGGTCCCAGAGCCGGACGGTTCGAGGACTTGGAGGCTCAGGATTATCAAGACGCTGTTCACTTGAATTTGATGAGCACGATTAACCTCTGCCGCGCTACTGTCCCGTCGATGCGTGAGCGTGGCGGCGGACGGATTATCAACCTCACCTCGGTCTCTGTTAAACAGCCTGTCGATAATCTTATGTTGTCAAATATGGCACGAACAGGCGTGATTGGATTCGCAAAAACCCTCGCGACAGAGTTAGCACCGGATAAAATCCTAGTTAACAACGTCTGTCCGGGTATTATTTTCACAGATCGGATTCAGCAACTTGCAACGGTACGTGCGGAAGAAGCCGGCATCACATTTGATGAGGCACTCGAAAAGATGACAGCGGATATCCCGCTCGGTAGAATCGGGGATCCCAATGAATTTGCGAACTTGGTTGTGTTTCTCGCCTCAGAACGCGCAAGTTACATTACGGGGACGACGATTCAAGTAGATGGTGGCATGGTCCGGTCATTGCTCTAATATATCTGATACGGAGGCGTGATGAATGATGTTGGTATCTGTAATCATTCCTGCGTTTAACGAAGAGCAAACAATCGGACAGGTTATTGAGGCTGTACATTCACTGCCGATTGAAAAACAGATTATTGTCGTCAACGACGGCTCCACTGATGGGACAGACAAGGTACTTGAGGAACTACAATCGGTTCATACGTTAACCGTTGTACATTGCCAAGAAAATAGCGGTAAAGGTTTCGCGATTCGGCGCGGACTTCCGCATGTAAAAGGGGAAACAGTTGTTATTCAGGATGCCGATATGGAGTTATCCCCCGCAGATCTGTCTGAACTATTAAAACCGCTTGAACAGGAAGATGTTCAAGTTGTTTACGGGTCAAGATTCCTGAACGGGCGCGGAAATGCGAGTCTGCATAACTTCATGGCAAATCGTCTCCTTGCTACTTACACGAATCTCCTGTACGGGTGCCGAATCACCGATGAATCTACGGGCTATAAAGCCTTTTCCACAGAACTGATAACGCGGCTGAATTTGACATGTAAAGGCTTTGAATTCTGCCCTGAGGTCACGGCAAAAATTTTACGCGCGGGCTATCGCATTCATGAGGTACCCGTTTCCTATTTCCCGCGCACGAAGAAGGAAGGCAAAAAACTCCGGTTCTGGTCGGACGGGTTATTTGCCGCATGGACGCTCTTGAAATACCGATTTATTTCAAAAACAGAACTTTTCAAAAACACGGCGCAAGATGAATTGCGCTAACAACTAACATTTGGAGGTTGAATTGTTAATCATGGTTAAACAACTCATTTATTCAACGCTCATCCTCTCGCTGGTGGTCGGCATCTCCTTCTCCGCGCTTGGGCACGGTGATAATCCGACTCTTTTAGAGGACGTCAACAACGACGGTATCGTGAACATTCAAGACCTAGTGCTTGTCGCTGGGGCGTTCGGACAGCCCGGGGATCGCACTGCAGAGCAGAATCCTGACGTGAATCGTGATGGGATCGTCAATGTATTGGACCTGGTTCGTGTGAGTAATAGTCTCGGGCAAACGATACCAGATGAAAATTCAGCGTATCACGATATTCAGGAATATGTCTTTGACAAAAGTTGTGCGAACAGTATTTGCCATGCAGCACCCGCAAACTCGGCGGACTTAAGCCTGGAGTACGGGCTCTCTTATGATGATTTGGTCGGCATCGTGCCACGGAACGCCGCGGCTGCAGATGCCGGTATGAAACTGGTGGATCCGGGCAACCCAGATAACAGTTTCCTTTTGACGAAACTTATAGGACCGGAATCGCCAAATCAGGGCTCTCGTATGCCGTTCGGTGGGGGGATGCTTCACACTGGCAAAATAGAGGCAATTCGGACATGGATTGAGGCGGGCGCGCCAGAGACGGGTAAAGTTGCAGGTATCGGAGACCTCGGTATCTTACGCGACCCGGATGAAGTCTTTGAACCCCCCGCACCACCACTGCCCGGTCAGGGCTACCAAATCCATTTACCACCGTTCAAGATTGAGCCCGGGACTGAACGGGAAGTCTTCTACACCACCCAAATCGCCGACGAAAACGGCAATCCGGTAGAGGGAGACATCTATATTAATAGAGTAGAGATCTTTTATCCCGCTGGCAGCCATCACTTTATCATGTACAGACTCACGGAGGCTGGCCTTGAAAAAGGGCTCATGGACGAAGGAGCGACCCCCGGGATTGGCGTTAATCCGGACCACGTTTTCCGTGTACTTGATACAGACAAACCAGACCTACTCGGTCATGTCGGTATTGATAGACTTTTCGTCCTCGGCACACAAACGGATGATGTCCTATATGAGTTCCCAGAAGGCGTAGGGCTACGGCTGCCCGGCGACACAGTTTACGACCTCAATTCCCATTACATCAACCTACTCGGTGATGAAACACTGATCGGCGAAACCTACGTTAACATCTACACGATTCCGGAGGAAGAGGTCCAGTACGAGGCGATTGAAATTTTCGTCAGCCATCGAGATATTAGAGTTCCGCCTGGATTAACGCGCGTTTCCAAAGGGACGTGGCATATTGGCGGTAAAGGTGGTGAACTGGAGAGCCGCGGGCACGACCCCGATGCAGTGCTGAATGTCTTCGTGCTGTCGTCTCACATGCATCGGCACGGAGAATTGTTTGAAATTTTTCACGGATCAACCGGCGATTTGCTGCACCGGAGTGTCGCTTACGATGATGCCCCCATTACTCTGTTGGATCCGATTGTAGGCTTAGATGCAAACGATACGATCAAGTTCCAGTGTACCCATAACAACTACGATACGGATGAAGTCCTCAAATTCGGACTCACGTCTGAGGATGAGATGTGCATCATCTTTGGCTATTATTATATCCCGACTGAAAGTGCTGGCTCTATCATTAGATAGCGTCTATCTTCAAAACATTGGAAGGCGCGCTTTATCGGCGCGCTTTTCTCTTATATGACTCCTATCTCACGAAAACAAGACAACTTCATGGAATCCTTAGCACACCGAATCCTGGTGTGTGACGGTGCTATCGGAACCGAGCTCCGTAAACGGATACCGGCATATCTGCAGTGCGTTGATGCCTGCAACATTTCTACAGAGCATGCCCAGAAGGTTATGGCAGTTCACCGCGCTTATGCCGATGCGGGTGCGGATGTTATCCAGACGAATACCTATCAGGCAAATAGAGAAGCGTTGGCTGTCCACGGTTTGGCTGATCAGGTTGAAGAGATTAATAGGACAGGTGTACGATTAGCACGCGAAGCAGCACCAGAGACGTGCTATGTAGCCGGATCTGTCGGACAAATTTCGTTCCATGACTTAGATACGTCTGTCCCGTCTACCAAAACGATCCGCAGGCTTTTCAAAGAGCAAATGGACGCGCTCGTTGATGAAGGTGTTGACCTGCTCGTACTCGAAACATTCGTCTCCCCTAAGCAAGCAGAAATTGCGACGAAGCAAGCACTCTCCTATGGTGTCCCTGTTGTTGTCGAAATTAGCGGCGTTTCAGGGGGGACTGTCGGTGCCGGATTAGATGTGCGTGTTTTTGCCCAAGAACTTGAGCAACTCGGCGCGCATGCAGTCGGTATCAATTGCAGAGGCCCCCACGATCTGGTTGAAGCGATGGAACTCCTTGCCCCGGTCATCAAAGTCCCGATCGCGGTGCAACCGAACGCTGGCAATCCGAGAGTCGAACAAGGTGAAGTCGCAGTCTCCTACACCGTGGAGGCTGAGGTTTTCAGGGACTATGTGGGAAAATTAGTCGAACTTGGTGCGAACATGATCGGCGGCTGTTGCGGCACGACCCCCACATATACCGCGAAAATCCGGCAGGCGATCGCGGGACGTAAACCTGTGGAACGGGAGTCTCGCATCTTCGTTCTTCCCAAAATCACGTCAACATCCAAAACACCGACGAATAACCCTGTGCAGCAGGTATTTGAGACACGCCAACGCATTGTGAGTGTAGAGATGCGAGCGAATACATTCCCGCAGCTGCGCGCGATGTTGAAGGAAGCAAAAGGTCTCGCAGCGATAGGCGCAGATCTATTTGATGTAACCGATAACTCTGGTGCAGCAGTGAACATCGGGGCTGTCGGCACAGCGTATCGGCTTCAGCAGGCGACCCAGATCCCAACGCTTATCCATTGGACGACCCGATCACGGAACCTTATCAGTATGCAATCGCATCTGCTGGAAGCCGAGGCGATGGGGATCCGTGGTATTGTCGCCTTGTCCGGCGACCATCCGAAAGCCGGCCCTTATGAAACAGCAAGCCTCGTCCCCGATGTGCGCGGTGCGGTCCAACTGATGAAACTCATCGCTCGCTTAAATCAAGGGGAACTCGCCGACGGCTCGTCTATTGGTGAACCGTGCGGGTTCTACTACGGCGGTGGATTCACGATTGCTGAAAATCTACAGCCTCACGTCAAGCATCTCACAAATAAGGTGGCACAAGGCGCGAATTTTGCCTATACACAACCGGTCTGGACCTATGAGGATATCGTCCGCACCCAGCAAGCAACAGAACATCTCGGTATAAAGATTCTCTACGGTATATTACCATTGACAAGCTTCCGCAGTGCTTCTTACCTCCGCGACAATCTCGGGCTTTACATTCCTCAATTCATCGTTGACAAATTCCGAGACCTCGGAGATTCTGCCGGACACGAACTCGGTATGCGGTTAACTTTGGACTTGGTTCGGGACATCCGCAACCAGAATGAATGCGAGATTGACGGTATCTATCTGATTCCACCTGCTCGGATGAATTGGAAAAACAGAGCCAGTGTCATTTCGGAGATTGTTAAAACCTACCGTTAGCGATTTGCCTCGTCCACGATTCCGCAATTATGAAAACCCGTGAAACCCCGACTTCATCAGCCCGCGTTACAGCAAGATCGCTTCTCTTAGGCGTTTTATTTATCCCGATTAATGTCTACTGGATGACGATTGTTGAGGTGAAGTACTACTCCCTTGACGGTTCGTGCCTACCGCTTTTTATCCAGCCGGTTTTTATCATGTTTGTCTGTGTCGTCGTTAACTGCGTGCTGAAACGCCTTTCGCCACGACGGATGCTACAGCAAGGGGAGCTGCTCACAATCTACATTATGGTCGCGATCTCCTGTACGTTTGCCGGACACGACACGATGCAGAATATGTTCGGTAGTATCGCGCATCCGTTCCGATTTGCGACGGAGGAGAATGAGTGGCAGGCACTCTTTTTCCGGTATCTGCCAGCATGGCTCACTATCTCCGATGCACAAAGTCTACAAGGCTTTTACGAAGGGGAAGCGACCTTCTATACGCGGCATAACTTTTCGGTTTGGCTAAAACCGCTGATGTTCTGGGGACTCTTTTTCCTCATTATGATGTTCATGATGCTCTGCATCAATACACTCGTCCGGAAACGGTGGGCAGAACAAGAGAAACTCGCATATCCGATTATTCAACTCCCGCTCGGATTGTCAGAAGACGGCGGGATACCGCTTCTGAAAAATCGGATGATGTGGGTCGGGTTCAGTATCGCTGTAGCGATCGGCGTGATTAACGGCATTCACTACCTTTTCCCACAGTTTCCAGAGATTCCTTATATCAAACGCACATCTGTATTCCGGAATATCTTTACAGATCGTCCGTGGAGTGCTATTCGCGGGACGCGTATCTCTGTCTATCCGTTTGCTGTCGGGTTAGCCTTTTTCTTGCCGTTAGATCTCTCCTTTTCGTGCTGGTTCTTCTTTGTGGTGCGTTTAGCGGAATTCGTTATCGCTGCGGCACTCGGTACCCGTTATTTCCCGGCACTGAACGAACAGGCATACGGGGCATGGATCGCGCTTTTCCTGCTGGCTGTCTGGGTCACACGGCGGCACCTGAGTGAAGTGTTCAAAAAGGTGCTCGGGTTTAAATCTAATATTGATGATTCAAACGAACCGATGCCGTACCGTGCCGCCTTCTTAGGCATTCTCGGATCGCTCGTCGCGCTGGGGATCTTCTCCTCTATTGCGGGGATGACGTTATGGGTTGCGGGGATCTTTTTTGGAATCTATTTCCTGCTCTCTTTCGCCATCACCCGCGTCCGAGCAGAACTCGGCACACCACACGAAATTTATTATGTCAATCCGCACGACATGCTCGCAACAGTCGGTGGCACACGACGGTTCGACACGAGCAGCCTCACAATTATGTCGCTTTTCTACTGGTTCAATCGCGGTTACCGCAATCACCCGATGCCGAATCAGATTGAGGCGTTTAAACTCGCAGAATCGACGGGGATGGGTAACCGACGTTTGTGGGTGGCGATGCTGATCGCGATTGTCATCGGCATCGTGGCGACCTTTTGGGCGAATCTGGATGTCACTTTCCGAAACGGCGCGGTTGCAAAAGCAGGAGGTTTCAAAGGGTGGGTCGGCAGAGAATCGTTCGGGCGGCTACAGCGATGGCTCCATAACCCAACAGAGCCAAATGTGATCGGTATCGGTTTCATGGGAATCGGTGCACTGTTGACATTCGCGATGATGTATATGCGGATGCATTTCCTGTGGTGGCCCTTCCATCCGGCGGGTTACGCACTCGCAATCAGTTTTGCGATGGATTACTTCTGGTTCGCTTTCTTCGTGGCGTGGTTCCTAAAGTTAATGATCTTACGGCACGGCGGGTTACGGCTGCATCGTAAGGTTGCACCACTGTTTTTAGGACTAATCTTAGGCGATTACGTCATCGGTAGCATCTGGGCAATCATCGGACCAGTATCCGGCCTGCGGACCTATAAGATTTTTATTTGACGCTGCCTTCAGCGGGCACAGACTATAATCTTAAGCGAGGGAAAGTCACCGGAGTTATAGCCTTCTATAGGGCGCACTACTTCTTAAAGTCCCCCTGATAAGGGGCGGGAAATGCCATGAGGCATTCATACCGTTGATTCTTTAGGGGGTTAAAATAATGTTCAATTTGCGTAAGTCCTGCTTGTAAAAAAAGGATCAGACTATTGTGACAAGTCCCATAAGAGAATGGTACCATCCGTTCCTTTACTGATGAGCGTTTTCCCATCCGGCGCGAAAACTATTGAACTCACAGGTGTATATCCTGTGAGGCTCGCCTTTTGTTGTCCTGTTTCTATATCCCAGAACCGAATTGTGGCATCCTTACCCCCACTGACGAGTGTTCTTCCATCCGGCGCGAAAACAATAGGGGTAGCAGGGTTCCTGCCAACAAATCTCATCTCGTCTTCCCCCCGACTAACGAGTGTTCCATCGAGTGCGAAAACTACGCGTGAAATAGGGGCATAACCGATAAGTGTTCTTTTAAGTTCGCCAGTTTCCACATTCCAGAACTTAATTTTTTCATCCCTACCGCCACTGACAAGCATTTTCCCATCGGGTGCGAATAAGGTGCGTGTAACACCGCCTGCATGGCCTGCAAGTGTAGTTTTGAGTTGTCCGGTTTCTGAGTCCCACACCCAAATCGTATTGGCTGGGTTTTTATTACGGAGTGGTGCTGCATAACCTACCAGGGTGCCTCCATCTGGGGAAAAGGTGAAGGAAAAATAGGAGTCTACAGGTCTTGTGAGGGTAGCCTTCAGTTTTCCTGTTTGCGCATCCCATAAGCGCGTTTCCCCGTAACTATCGCTGACAATATTGTTGCCATCTGGAGAGAATAGGACAGAAGATACACCCCACTTGTGTCCAGTGAGTAAGAACCTTCGACGGCCGGTATCTATATCCCACAATTGAACCATGCGTGAATTACTTGCCAGGGTTGCGAGCGTTTTCGCATCCGGCGAAAATGCTATGAAGCCATCAGGCCCTTGATTTGTTGGGAAAGTTGCTTTCTGTTCTCCTGTTATTGGATCCCATAGATAGATAGTGCCGTTTTTATCAGACAAATTTTTAACCGCGAATGTTTTTCCATCGGGCGAAAACGCGTGGTTAAAAACAGAATTTCTGTCCTCTTCAAGCATTATCTTTGTCTCTTTACCGATTTGTAGATTCCACAACAAAATCGGCTCTCGCCACCCTCGCCTGATACTTATCAGGGTGCCGTTGTCTGGTGAGAAACTGAGGGTAGCAGGTACATGGTGGTTCTCGAAAAAATGGACTCGTGTCCTGGTTGTTGTGTCCCATACCTGAATATCCCCGTTCCTATCTCCAACAGCTATCATTTTTCCGTCAGCAGAAACCTTCGTTGAAAAATAGCGTGGATTGTTATGCCCCGCCAAGCGTGCTTGCTGTCTGCCTGTTTTTGTGTTCCAGAGTCGAATTGTCGAATCTCCACTGACACTCGCCAAAGTTTGATTATCCGGTGAGAATGCTAAGGAGTGGGTGGTCGCGTTAGTTTGGAGCGTCATTTTGGGTTTGCCCGTTTTTGCATCCCACAAACGGATTGTAAAATCAGCTTTCCAATGCGTTGTCATTGCGCCGCTTGCAAGCGTTTCACTGTCGGGTGAAAACGCGAGAGCTGTGACGCTTCCGGTATGCCCCCTAATCGTCACTTTGTGTTCCGCTGTCTTCGGGTCCCAGAGTCGGATCGTGATGTCTCTACTGCCGCTTGCCAATGTTTCTCCATCGCGCGAAAACGCTAACGAATAAACGGAACCAGGTTCAGATATATCACTAATAGCCCACGTATGTCCTGTCAGTGTGGCCCTCCGTTGTCCTGTTCTTGTATCCCACAGAAGCACATTCCGGTTCGCATTTCCAATGGCTACCGTCTTGCTGTCAGCCGAAAATGCTAATGCCAAGATATCATGTGAGTTGCCTGTGAAAATGGGCTTAGATTTACCTGTTTTCACATTCCACAAACGGACTGTGTTTTTGCTACTACTTGCGAGTACTGAGCTATCGGGAGAAAATGCGATATCGGTAACACCATGTGTATGTCCTATAAGTGTGGCAAAGTTTTTCCATGTCTGTGTGTTCCATAAGCGTATTGTGGTGTCTGCACTTCCACTCGCTAAGATTCGTCCGTTCTGCGAAAAAGCAACGCAAGATAGACTGTTAGTATGTCCTATCAGCAGTGCAAGTTCTTTGTAATGAATTGCGTCATATATCCAAATGCCGATGGAACTCGCCACGGCAAGCCGAGCCCCATCAGCTGAAAATGCGATATCCCCGATCATCCCTTTTCCGATACGCATTCTTGCATCTTCCGGTAAACCGATTTGGCTTTTATTCTCTCCGGCACTAACGAACGAGAATAGACACATCAATAGCCCGATAATTATTGAATAACTTACATACTTCATCGCTATCTTCCTAATGGCTTACATTCCAGAGGAGAATAGTATTATCCTCGCTTACGCTGGCGAGTCTTCTCCCATCCGATGAAAATGAAAGATATCTGACGGTCTCTCTGTGTCCAGTCAGTGTTTGCCGCAGTGTTCCAGTTTTCACGTCCACCAGCGAGATCGACTTGTCCTTACTGCGATAGGCAAGTGTGCGTCCATCAGGTGAAAACGCGACTGAAAATCTGCCGCCTGTATACCCATACAGCGTAGTACGGAGGGTTCCCGTTTGAACATTCCACAAGGAAATTGAATGGGTATTCTCCGCCCCATTACATACTAAAGTTTCACTGTCCGGGGAAAACATCATGAGGTAAGCGGTATGTGCAGAGAAATTGTCAGTGTATGTTTCCGTGTTTGTGTTCCAGAGTCGAATTGTGCTGTCATAACTGTTATGTGCCAACATTTGCCCGTCGGGTGAAAACGCAAGTAAAGGGACGGTTGTCAGTTCCTTTGTCACGGTTCGATGGATTATCCCGGTATCCGTATCCCACAGTAGAATTTTGCCGCTATTGCTCCAACTTGCCAAGCGTTCGCCATCAGGCGAAAAAGCGATACCACTAACAGTACCTGTATCCGCTATCAGAGTTCGCTCGACTTCTCCTGTGTTCATATCCCATAGTCGGATCTTGCCGTCCCGACTGCCGCCGGCCAAGGTCTGGCTATCAGGTGAACAGGCAATCGCAGAAATCTTATGTCCGTTTTCCTTTAATTTCACCCTATGCTCCCCTGTTTTCGGATCCCATAACCGGAGTGGATTACCCCAATCATAGTGCGCTATTAGTGTTGCGCCATCTGGCGAAAATAGGACAGAAATAAGATATTCTGAATTTGATTGAAGCGTAGTGACATGTTTCACATCCAACGCATTTACAGATAGATGCCACAACTGAATTGCATGAGTCCCCCAACTTGCAAGTGTTTTCCCATCTGGTGAGAATGATGCTGAATCGCCAATTTCAGGCCAAGTGAGGTTTGCCTTGAGATGCCCGGTTTTCACATCCCACAGTCGAATATCTTTCGCGCTCTGACCCACAAGCGTCTGTCCATCGTTGGAAAACAGGAGCATAGAAATATAGGCTGTGTGTTCTGTGTGTATCGTCTCGGGTTGTGGGTTTTGTTCATTTCGAGCAGGTACATTCCACAAGCGGACGGTTTTATCTAAACCTGTGCTCACAAGCGTCCGCCCGTCGGGCGAAAATGCAACACGCTGTATCTCATCTGTATGTCCTGTGAATGTAGCTAGGGATTTCAGGGTTTTGGCATCCCATAACCGAATCTCCCTACCGCTAACACCAGCGAATACTTTCTCATTTGGTGAGAAAACTACAGCATTTACTTTCCACGCGTCTTCAGAAAGCTTAAATGTAGAGACCTGTTCTCGATTTCTCGTCCGCCAGAATCGAAGGGTCGGATTTCCACCGCGTAACCCGCTATTCCAACTGGCAAGCAGTTTGCCATTTGGGGAGAGGGCAACGGCGGTAACTTCTGGTGTTTCCTCTGGCAGCGTTGCAAGACGGTCACCGGTTTTCGTATCCCACAATAGATTCTTTCCCCAACCTCCGCTTGCCAACAATTTCCCATTTGCGGAAAATGCTATGGAATGAACACCGCCTGAATGTCCTGTCAGTGTTGCTTTATGTTCACCGGTTTTCAGATTCCAAAGCCGAATGGTATCGTCCCAACTCCCGCTTGCAAGAGTTTTCCCATCCGGTAAAAACAGAACTAAAGTAACACCACCTGAATGTCCTGTCAGTGTTCCTTTGTGTTTGCCTGTGCTCGTTTCCCATAACTGAACTGTCATGTCTGCGCTCCCGCTTGCGAGGGTTTTCCCATCCGGCGAAAATGCCACTGAAGATACCTTCAATGTATGCCCCGTTATCAAGGTGAGCTCTTGAGAAGCTCGGATATCATAGAGCCAAACACCAATTGAACTCGGTACTGCAAGCAGCTTAGCATCAGGCGAAAGTGCTATATTTCCTGTTATCCTTCCCTTGCCAAGACGGACATCAGCACCTTCTGGTAACTCCCCACCTATATACTCTTCGGACTCTTGGGTGCAGCCAATTAAAGTAAAGAATATACTGAGAAACGGTATAACAATTATAAATCTCATCATCCAACCTAATTTATGAATGGAGTTCTGGACATCATGACCGGTACGGTGCTCCCATTCAAAACTTCATTTTTTTAATTCCGCCACCCCAATATATCATAAACTTTATAGGATATCCAATTTTTTCTGTTCCAATAAATGATATAAGGGCAGTTCGTAAATTATTGCGAATCATTGTAAACAATTCTGGTTACTTCCGTTTAATAATGAATAAGAAAAAAACGAAAAGGAGAAGGCAGATAACAACTACAATCCAGATGAAAGGCAGCGTTCCCAAAACACAATCGCCTTTTTTATGCGTCTGGATAAAAAATCGAAAACATGAACCTACCTGTTGGGAAACTGAAACACGATTTTTTAAAAGAACTGCTGCCCACAAGCGATAGAAACGCAGGCGTAATTGTCGGTCCACAACTTGGTGAAGATGCGGCGGTCATCGAGTTAGGCGACAACTATCTCGTCGCAACCAGCGATCCAATTACTTTTGCAACCGAAGATATTGGGTGGTACGTGGTATGCGTCAATAGCAATGACATCGCAGCGATGGGGGCTATACCGAAATGGTTGCTGGTAACCTTATTATTACCCGAAGACGCAACAACCCCTGCAATGGTTCGTGACATCATGGAGCAAATCACGCAGGCGTGTGCAGCGTTTGACATCGCGCTCTGTGGAGGACATACCGAAGTTACACCAGCCGTAACACAACCCGTTGTCATCGGTCAAATGATGGGAATTACCCATAAAGATGCCTTGTTCACTTCAGCGGGTGCTTGTGTCGGAGACGCATTGATTCTTACAAAAGGACTCGGCATCGAAGCGACTGCAATCATCGCTCGCGAGTGTGAAGAACAGTTGCGTGAAAAGTGTGATGCCCCATTCTTGGAGCAGGCGAAGAACTATCTCATGGATCCGGGGATTTCTGTGCTGAAGGACGCGCAAATCGCAGTCTCTATGGGTGGCGTACACGCTATGCACGATGTCACTGAGGGCGGTGTCGCAACGGCTGCGTCCGAGTTGGCATCCGCAGCCGAGTTAGGCGTGGTTGTCTATTCAGATAAACTTTTGGGTTCACCCATATTGTATAGCAACATAACACGGACCTTGTGTGATATGTTTAAACTTAATCCGCTCGGTGTCATTTCGTCTGGTGCTATGTTGATTGCATCGGAACCCGAAAAAGGCGAAATGATCTGCCAAGTCCTTAGTGAAGCGGGTATTAGTGCCGACATCATCGGGGAGTTCTTACCGTCTGAGGACGGGCTGTGGCTGGAAGATGCCACCGGTACACAACAACCGCTACCCGTTTTTGAGACGGACGAAATCGCTAAACTTTTGTAGGGGTTGGGGGATTTAGTCTGGGAATAGACTAAATCCATTCCTTGTATTACATTCCCAACCCCTACCCTACATCCGATAGCGTACTTTGCCTTACAACCCTTTTACGGTATCACAAAGGGAATGAAAACCGAATTGCGAGACTATCCGCTAACGAGTACCATCATCAAGCTAAAAACGGGTCGGGTTCAACTCACAATTGTAAAAGAGCCAGACTGGTTTCTCGATCAACTCAGCCATGAGGACAGCGAAGGCAGGCTCTATCTCCCGTACTGGACCTACCTCTGGGAAGCTGCTATCGGTCTCGCGCATCACGTAGAGAGCATCGGAACAGACCTAAAGGACGCGCACATCTTAGAAATCGGATGCGGGTTCGGGCTGACGGGAATTGTCGCATGCCAGATGAACGCGAAGGTGGTCTTCACCGACGTAGAACAGGATGCACTCCACTTTGCACACCACAACGCGGAGCAGAACGGTGTTAAAGAGAAAGCCGATTTCGTCCAGATGGATTGGAATATGCCCTGCTTCAACAGCAAATTTCGATACATCCTTGCCGCCGATGTCATCTATGAAGAACATCATTGGAAACCGATTGTGACACTACTTCAGAACTATCTTACGCCCAACGGTATCGCGCTCTTTTCCGAACCGAATCGAAAGAACGCCACCGGGTTTTTCAAACTGCTCAACGACAACGGTTTTACCTATCAGAAGTCCACGCGTCCTGTTAAGTTAGACGGAAGGATGAACCGAGTTTCTATCTATACCGTCCGACGCGTGAACGCGTGAAGGGCGTTGCCATCGTAATACCGCTTCCAATCTTCTGTGCTTCCTAGCGGAAACACCCCAGCAAAAACACTCCCAATCTCCTTTTTCCATATTGCCCAAAAAATAGGAAAAGACGCGCACATTCTGCTAAAAAAATAGGCAAAAATTTACACTTCGCGGGTATCTCGCGGGGTTTTTGTTTTGCAGAAACCTTGTGCACCTTAGGGAAATCAGTAATTCGGACTTTTGGCAAGGTTTTTGCTTATGCTGTTGTGTAAGGTTAACATGCCTCGTTGTTTCAGCACATAGGACTTACGCATCCCCCTTGCAGGCGGGGTTTCAAACCCTGCCTGCAGTGCGTAATACATAGGTTATCATAGAAAAATGCGTAAGTCCTGAGCACATTCACGCGGAATTAACTTGGAAAGGGTGGAAGATGGGAGCAGTCACCTCAACGCCAAGAGTTTTAATCATTGATAATAATCCAGAGCGTGTGACCGCATTAGTCCGGATCCTGGAAGCGAATCGATACAATGTCGCTGTGCCGCTACGTTTACAGGAAAACTTAGCGGATCAAGTCTCACGTGTGAAGCCAGACATCATACTGATCGGGGTCGATTTTCCGGGACACGCAATACTCGATTGGGTCGCAACACTTCACGAGGACTATCCGTGTCCGACTGTCATGTTTTCGCGTGATGAACGCCCCGAGACAATTCAGGCGGCAACGCGTGCGGGTGTGTCGGCGTATGCTGTCGGGAAACTCACGGGTGCCAGAGTTAAAACCATCATTGAAGCAGCTGTCGCCCGATTTTATGAACGCCGAGCATTACAACAGGAACTTGAAAAGACAAAAACAAACCTTGCTGAACGCAAAATCATTGAACGCGCAAAGGAACTTGTCGCCCAGCAACGCGGCTGCAATGAAGCACAAGCGTATCAAATTTTGCGGAAGATGGCGATGAACCGCAGAAAACGGCTCGCGGAAATCTCGCAGGATGTACTCTCAGCAGCAGAAGTATTGACAAATAAATTATAGTAGGCATATCCGTTTTTTACTGAGACTGCCCGCGTTCAAGGGTGAACAGGGCGTACACATTAGAATTGCTGATTTTGACAGACGATATAGATAATAACGACAACCCTAACCAATGATGGTTTGGGACCAGACACAGGTGTCTATCTGGCTGAGTTCATACTCGCTGATAGATGCCTTTTTTTGTTAGTTATCGGTCAGAAACCGTGGAGGACAGACCCCAAAAAGCGACTGCCACAAACGGTCTCTTAACTGAAAACTGAAAACCTTGACCAAGAACTCGTCTACCGATAATTTTGCTAAGGCGCGAGTTCTTGGTCAAAACTGATAACTATTCCAAGGAGGTTCAAAGGTGAACGAATCAAAAAAGAGAGTTATTCCTGCAAGCCGAAAGGTGCGTTCAGCACCAACGGCAGCTACGAAAAAAGGGAAACCGAAAACAAACGCTGCGGAAGCCCTCAAGCAACAGAAAAACGGGCTTGAGGTGATTAACGATATTCCGAACTACATTCGGGACGGTTGGGAATCGATTCCACCGAACGAACGCGATCGACTCAAGTGGGTAGGTGTCTTCTACCGGAAACAGACACCGGGCGCATTTATGATGCGTCTCCGTATGTCCAGCGGTTTTAGCAACGCTGAGCAGTTTCGCGCCATCGCCGAAATCTCCGAGGCACACGGACCCGGATTTGTGGATCTCACGACGCGTCAACAGATACAACTCCGTGGTTTCACAATTGAGAACGTCCAGCACATTTGGAATCGACTTGAAGAGGTCGGCTTAGGTTCACTCCAAACAGGCTTTGATAACATTCGTGGTGTGATTGGATGTCCCGTTGCTGGGTTGACACCTAATGAACTCTTTGATGCTTCGCACGTCGGCAGGGAATTCACGAACCTCATTGTCGGTAATAAGGAATTTACCGATATTCCACGCAAGTTTAATGTCGGCATTACGGGGTGCTTGGATAACTGTACCCATACCGCCTCGCAAGACATCGCGCTTACGCCTGCGGTAAAAGAGGTTGATGGTCAAGAAAAAAACGGTTTTAACGTCGCTGTCGGCGGAAAAATGGGGTCGGGTGGTTATACCCTTGCACAACCGCTTGATGTGTTTATTGTCCCCGAAGAAGCCTCAGTTTTGTGTGCAGATATTACGCTGATTTTTCGAGATCACGGACCTCGGACAGCCCGCAATAAATCTCGGCTTGCTTTCCTGATTGCAGATTGGGGTGTAGAAAAATTCCGAGAAGAATTAGAGCGTCGTCGGCACAGAAAACAGCCACTCCTAACCGCTGGTAAAGATGCTCGCGGGAAAAAGAAAACCGACCACACCGGTATCTTCTCACAGAAAGAGCCACATCTCAACTACGTCGGACTTGTTATACCTGTCGGACGCATCACAACGACGCAGCTTTTTGAGGTCGCTCGCCTTGCAGATGAATACGGAAACGGCGACATCCGCCTCACGCAGGGACAGAACCTGATTATCACCAACGTACCGGACACAAAGATCGGCGACTTAACCGCCGAACCACTCCTACAAGAACTCCGTTATGACCCCTCGGAAATCATGAGGGGTATGGTGAGTTGCACAGGTATTGACTATTGCCATTTCTCGCTTATTGAAACGAAAGAACGCGCGATGGAGGCAATCCGGCACCTGGAAGCGAAACTCGGCAATACCAAGCCGTTGACGATACACTGGTCTGGCTGTCCAAACGGATGTGGCAACCACGCTGCCGCAGATATTGGGCTGCTCGGTAAGAAGATTAAGATTGATGGTGTCGTTACCGAGGCAGTGGATGTGTTTCTCAAGGGGGATGCCAGTGCGAACCCAAAGGTCGCGCCTAAAGTATTGGAGAATGTGCCTTGCGATGATTTACCGCAAGTACTTGAAGGACTCATCCCTTACCTCTCACGGAGGTAAGAATGGAAAAAGTCTGTCTATGTCTTCGCTCGCAAATCGTTAGTTTGTGCGCAGTTAGTAAAAAACGTAGCCTGCATTCTCACTGCGAAGCAGGTGCAGGCGATAAGAACGGAAACGCAGCTAAATCTTGAAACGCTGCTGACCGAACGGCAAGGAAAAATAAAAAAATGGATATAAAAAATAAAGCGACACGAATAAATCTCTTTAGTCTAAAAACCGTCCAGATGCGCACTTTCCATACCACATGGTTCGCGTTCTTCCTCGCATTTTTCGGTTGGTTTGGAGTTGCACCACTCATGGCAATCGTGCGTGAAGATCTGATGTTAACAAAAGCAGAAATCGGTAATACGATTATCGCCTCTGTCGCAATTACGGTATTGGTTCGCGTCTTAATCGGACCGCTCTGCGATAAGATCGGTTCTCGAAAAGCGTATACATGGTTGTTGATCCTCGGCTCATTGCCGGTCATGGGTATCGGACTTTCCCAGAATTACGAAACGTTTCTACTATTTCGGTTAGCAATCGGTGCGATTGGTGCGTCGTTTGTCATCACGCAGTATCACACTTCGGTGATGTTCGCGCCGAACTGTGTCGGCACAGCGAATGCAACAACGGCCGGATGGGGTAACCTCGGTGGCGGTGTTACGCAGATGGTGATGCCGCTCATCTTTACGGCTGTCCTCAGTTTCGGTGTGAATGAATTCCTCGGATGGCGGTTAGCAATGGTCATCCCCGGTGTTGCGTTGTTTATCACTGGGTTTGCCTATTACTTCTTGACCCAAGACGCACCCGATGGAAACTATAAAGAACTCCGTGAACGCGGTGAGCTTGAACCTTCAGAAGGCAAAGGCATGGAATCTCTCATGCTGGCGATTAAAGACTACCGTGTCTGGGCACTTTTCATCATTTATGCCGCCTGTTTCGGGGTGGAACTCACCATTAACAACGTCGCCGCGCTCTACTATCACGATCAGTTCCAATTGGATGTTAGGACCGCAGGACTTATCGCTGGCTTGTTCGGTGTAATGAACATTTTTGCCCGGAGCCTCGGTGGGTTTTTCTCCGATTTCTTTGCGAAAAAGATGGGGCTCCGCGGGCGTGTTATGTTCCTCTTCGTTGTGCTGTTAGGTGAAGGGGTCATGTTGATACTGTTCTCACAAATGGCGGTGCTTATCCTCGCTGTCGGCGCAATGATTGTTTTCAGTCTCTTCGTTCAGATGTCCGAAGGTGCGACATTTGGCATCGTTCCATTTGTCAATAGGAAAGCATTGGGTGCGGTTGCGGGGATCGTCGGCGCAGGTGGGAACGCTGGTGCTGTTGCAGCGGGGTTCCTATTCCGATCCGAAAGTATCACGATGCAGCAAGGCTTGCTATATCTCGGTGTAATGGTTGCAGTCGCCTCGGTTACCACGGTATTGGTGAGGTTCTCCCCCGCAGTCCAAGCTGCCGAGAAGAAAGCGTTTGATGCAGCACTTGCAGAAAGGCAGCGTCTAAAAGCCGAAGGTGCTTTGTCTTAATCCTATACGCCTATTGAGCGAGTTTGCGGGCACCCACAAGGGGTACCTACATATTTACCATAAATGCTTCATAACTAACATACTTCAAACTAATCAAAAAACCCGGTCTTGAAAACCGAAAAGTCGGAGCAGAAACCTAATAATTAAAAAATGGAAAACTCAACTGGAAAAGCGGTATGCCCCTATTGTGGGGTCGGCTGCGTTATTCGAGCAACCGTCCAAGATAATAAAATTACGAGAATCTCAGCGGACGACGATGTCGCTCCAAATTACGGAATGCTCTGTCCGAAAGGTGCACATTTGAAACAGGTCTTTCAAAATCATGACGGTAGACTCGCGTACCCTATGATCCGGGATCGCCGGGGTGCCCCCCCGCGCGAGGTGTCGTGGGACGAGGCGATCGCCTTCACAGCAAATCGGCTGCAGGAAATCCAGTTGGAGCACGGTAAAGATTCCATCGCGCTCTATGGGTCTGGACAGTTGGATACAGAGACTTCCTATGTTTTCAACAAATTGTTCAAAGGATTCCTCCGCACGAATAATGTAGACACAAACAGTCGGCTCTGTATGTCTTCTGCAGTGGTCGGTTATATGCAGGCATTCGGTTCAGACGGACCCCCGACCTGCTATGACGATATTCAACACGCCGATGTCTTTCTGATTATCGGTGCGAATATGGCGGTGAACCATCCCGTGCTTTTCCAGATGATTCGGAAACGGCGGGCATTAGATCCGGGTGTCCGGATCATCGCCGTGGATCCGCGCCGCACGAAGACAGCAGACTTTTCAGATATCCATGTGCCACTCGCACCTGGGAGCGACGTTGCCTTCCTCCAACTCATCGCGAAACGTCTCCTCGCCGTAGGGCGGATCAACAGACGCTTTGTCCGAAGGAGTACTGAAAACTTTAGTGCTTACGAAGAACATTTGAAAGGCTTAGATGAGGATACCCTCCTTACTACCTGTGATATTCATCCAGCACGTATTGACGAGATTGTTGAATACCTCTCTAAACCGAGTCGATTGCTCAGTTTTTACTGCCAAGGCACTAATCAGAGCACAAGCGGTGTTGATAAAAATGTCGCACTCATCAACTTGCATCTCCAGTTAGGTGAAGTCGGTAGAAGGGGTGCCGGTCCGTTTTCGTTGACAGGACAACCAAATGCAATGGGTGGCAGGGAGGTCGGCTATCTGTCTCATCAGTTGCCCGGCTATCGTGTCGTCACCAATGATATGCATCGTGCTTATTTGGAAGGTGCGTGGCGGGTGCCGCCGGGTAGTATTGATTCAAAACCCGGATTGACAGCAGTGCCGATGTTTGAAGCAGCAGCCGAGGGAAAAGTTCGCGCACTCTGGATCGCCTGCACCAACCCAGCCGTCAGCATGCCCGATACAAAGGTATCACAAGAAGGACTGCGGCGTGCAGACTTGGTCATCGTGCAGGATTGCTATTACCCGACGGAGACCGCGGAATACGCAGACGTGCTGCTCCCCGCGGCACAGTGGGGTGAGAAACAAGGCACAATGACAAACAGTGAACGCCTCGTCGTTCGGAGCGATCAGTTCCTGACGCCACCGGGTGAAGCGAAACCGGATTGGTGGATATTCACACAGGTCGCAAGAGCGATGGGATTCAAACGGAATTTCGATTTCTATACCGCTGAAGAGATCTGGGATGAATATCGGATGTTAACAGCAGGCACGCCGTGCGATCAGATGGGGATGACAAATGAACGGCTCGCAAAAACGTCACTCCGCTGGCCCTGTCCACATCCACGGCATCCGGGTACGGCGCGCCGATACGTCCGCACAAAGTTTTTCACTGAATCAGGGAAAGCACAGTTCAAAACACCTGTCTATCAGCCACCCGATGAAGATGTAAATGAGGAGTTCCCGCTCGGTTTAACGACGGGACGGATTGAGAGTCAGTGGCATACCCGCACTCGGACAGGCAAGGTGCCGCAGCTGGTCCGTAAGGACCCGGAACCGTTTGTGGAAATCCACCCGGACGATGCTGTGGAAAACGATATTCAAGACGGTGAGTGGGTCTATCTCGTCGGACGACGTGGACGGTGTTATGCGAAAGCACGTGTCACAGAGGCGATTCGACGTGGTTTGCTCTTCACGCCATTCCACTGGGGCGATCTCTTCCACGCCGAGACCAATGCGAACTATGTAACAAATCCAGTCTTTGATCCAGTATCCAAGCAGCCGGAATTGAAGTTCTGTGCCGTGCGGATTGAAGCTGGTAATTCGTAGGGGCAAACCACTGTTTAAGGGACTCTAACCAAAATTTTCCCTTGAAGGTAGCTCTTGAAACAGGGCTATTTAGTTTTCCAGTTTGGAAACCTATTTTCAATGCAAATCCTTGCTACTGATACACAGAGAACTCCTTGTAGCATAGGCTGTTAGCTTGTGCATCAATTAGCGCAACCTAACAGGATACGCTACAAAAGAGAAAACTATAGTAAAATCAACAATTAAGTAGACACCTTTCCTTTAACAAAATACGTTTTGTAGGGGCGAGGTCTCCTCGTCCGTCTTTTGAGAGTGTCTTATTATTTTTAAAGGTTACTATAAATGACCCTGTACCTGAAAAGAGTTGTATCTGGTGCTTCAGAAACTGCAAAGTAGACCTCAAATGCTTTCTGTATCTCCTCCTAAGCCAAAAACGAAAGGGTAGACAAGAATGCCTGCCCATAACGGCTGCTAGACATGAACGTGGTTTCAGAAATCTAACAGATTAGACAGCAGGCGGTATAATCTCATAGTTCACGCCTTTGTGACAGATAACCATGGAAAGAGTATCCTTGGCAATTTTAGAGTATTTTGCCAATTCGGGTAGATGGTTCATTAGCTCATAATAGGTTTCGCTGCCAAACTCAATCCTTTTCCGTTCGGATCGCCCATCATATTCGGTATCTACCCATATTTTACCGCGGCGATAGAATGCCTTACGTCCAATATATTTCGTATCAGCATACTGCATCTTATACCGATCAGATTTCCGTTTTTCTAATTCTCGGTTGTGTTTAATCCTTTCGGGCATAGGTATCGCGTCTGTATAAGCCTCTGACATCCTTGAAATATACTGTCTTCCTAAGGAACCGTCGTCTGCCGCGACGAATGCTGTATAAGGGGTTAGTACGCCGTACTCTTTACTGAGACGTTCAATTTCTCCACGGAGTTCTTCATTCCCACCATTCAGCGCGACCTCGTCCACGAGTTCCGCAATTCTGCGTTGTGCCCAGAGATGTGGTAAGAAATCATTATCGGGTTCAAGGGCAGAAAAGTTAACGTCTTTGGAAAACTCATGCTGTTCACTACCGATGATTCCGCGCAGTTTCAGGACGGTGTCGCCGTGCCCTTCATAGCGTCCCAGAATCGTTAACTGGTCCTCACGAAATAGGTCTGGCAGATTTTTTGGGGTCAATTCTTTCGTAACAATTTGCCCGAAATTAATTCCAACATCCACCAGTACTGGCTCATTCATTTTTCTGAAGAGGGAGGACACAGCAGCTTCGATGTCCTCGTGTGGCTCTACATAGCTACGTGTGCCACCGTTATCCGCCGCTATTTTTTTCAGTAAGAAGTCATTTACATCGTACCCTACACCGAATACAAAAATGCGGGATAGATTCTTGTCTGCTTTCGCGACGTTTTTGACGTTTTCGAGAATTCGGGCTGCGTTCGTTACGCCAGCAGTCGGCCGCCCATCAGTAAGGAAAACGATGATTCGTGGGCGGTTCGGATCTGGTGTTTCCGCTAACGCGGTAAGCAGCGCATCATTGATGTTCGTCATGCCGCGTCCGTCAATAGCCTCAATAAATGCGAAGGCTTCTTCACGTCCATTCTTCACATCAATGAGTTTGTCGGACAAAACTGTAGAATCGGGCCAGCGTTCGCCACCGAACCATTCCTCGCCTCTGTTCAATCTATCGGCAAGGGAGGTGATGTCTTCGTTGAACAGGATGAGGTTGAATCGGTCGCCATCGTTGAGATTCTGTACGCAATAGCGGAGTGCTTCTTTCGCTTGTTCGATTTTTCGGCGCGCCATGCTACCCGATCGGTCCAACACAAAAATGAAGTCTTTCTCAACAATTTCTGTCTGTTTTACCTCATACTTAGGGGACACAATCAGCGTAAAATACCCATCTTCTTTTTCATCGACGCGGTGCATAAGCAAGGTAATTCCAAAATTGTCGTCTGAAACCGAGTAATAGCAGAGAAAATTGTCGTCCGGATCTATATCCGTACCTTCATAACGGATACGCACATGGCGATCATCCTTGCGGTCAATGGCGACCTCGTGTGAAGGTGAGTAAACCGTTCTGAGTTCATTTTCGCTTTCAATCTCCATCTCAACGTGAAGATTTCGGATCGGTGCAGAGGCCGATTTCGCGAGCGATAACGGGTAGGTGTACTTAGCAAGGTCGCTATCTGCGGAAATAATCTGAGAGTACTCAAATTGGATACGTCGTTCACCGTATGCTGGAATTTGAGGCACCTCTACCACAAACGCCCGCGTCCCCAAATGCTCCAAAATCGCTCTATTACCGCCGTATCTGGTACTGTCCCTATAAATCCGGTGGGATTCTTCTTGAGAGAGAAGTTTTCCGTTTACCAACTCCCCATCAATAGACAGTGCAACGTTTGAAACGACTGCATCATCTGGCACGGGGAAAATATACATACCGTCGACTGCAAAGTCGTTCGGATTGACGAAAATCTGATCTACTTTCGTTGTCGCTAGTTGGTTTTTAATGCCAATCTTGGTATGGTAGCGATCGATTTTTAAGGGGATCGCGCGACCCTCTGCGTGTTGAAGGGATATAGTTAACATTGTTCGCTCCTTTTTATGTGATAAAATACTTGCGATAGATTCAAAAGTTGATGTCAGTTGCGTTGTCTTCTACACAAACTGAACGAAGTTTAAGAAAATATTTCGATAATTCTATGTTCCTCCAGGCCCGGTAGGTTCGGTTTCCTAACCGAACCGGATATCGCTAAGAAATGACCAAATTAAATTGTTAATCTTCATACAGTTTGTGCTATGGAACGTTTAAATCATCTCCTACTTCTGCGGTTTTACCAGTAAACTTTTATGCCCTCGAATTAGCTAAGAAAGACTGTCATAGCAACGCCAAGCTTCTTGGCAATGTTATCTAAAATCTTTTTCTTTCTTTTCATATCGGTCCCAGACACTACCCAATATTTTGTCCCTTCGTCTGTCTCAACTTCTCTTTGGGCTCTACGATCTTCATCGGGGCAATCTGCTATTAGCCGTATCGTATTAACAAACAAATCAAGTTCTTTGACTTTCTCGATTCCTATTGCCTTAATTACCGCAATGAACGTGTCTATTCCAGTATTCTCGGAAATCCAAGCTCCATCCAGATTAACAGATATAGGGTTATCAGGTATTGTTTCTGTCGTAGAATCTGAAGGATCACCGAATAAAGCAATCAAGGCTTCACGTAAAGTGCTACCGGGCATACCCCAACCATTCTTCAGGTAACGGATGTATTCAGCAGTACAACCGACAATTTTAGTCAGGGCATCATCGTCTATCTGATGTTCCATCATGCAATTCCTAAGCCAGTTTCCAAATGCGATGGCTTCTTCACTTCGGGGAGGTTGCACATCGGATTCTACGATTTCTTCATCTGAGGTCGGCGGCACATTTTCTATAAAAAGTTCAGTATATTGTACTGTATAATCCTCAATATATTGGATAATCCGGGGTGTTGCATAAAACCATTCTCCGCGTGCCCGAAATCCTCCAAAGTGCTCATGTATTCGTCTTTCTTCGCGGCGTGCTGTATCTTCTTCATCAAACGGGAGAACACCTATTGCCCATATCGGGGATTCAGACCCAGTTTGGAGTGCTGCTTTCCGTAGTGAAAGTTCTGTACTTGTATAACCGATTTTGATAAAATCTGGATTAGTGTCCCCAAAAGTGCTTTTGCCAAAGAAGTACACCAAATACTGGTTTTGATTTTGATTTGACACGATTACTACTCCTTATTGGTAATGACTTTGGATTTACACATTTGTAGCTCAAAAGTCTGGGATCGCTTCTCTTATAACTTTTCAGTTAACAGTCGTTTAACAGTCGTTCAACAGTGGTATCAAAAACTTCCGCTATCTTATAACATCTCCAAACCGAAGGGGAGTCCTTTCCCTTCTCAAAACGAGAAACCATCATTTGCGATGTACCGATCTTCTTAGCAAGTTCGGCTTGGGTCATTTTTCGGATAACGCGCTCCTTTCGGATATTTTCACCGAGCGTTTCTCGAACGTGTTGTGGAATACTTGATCTGCCTCTTCTCATGATGACACCTTCTTTTTAATGTCTATGATCATATATTTAAATCTATGATATTATAATTATACCATAAGTAATAAAAAATGTCAAATTTATTTTTAAAAAGCACGAGAATTTCACTTCCACAAGCTAATTTCCATCTGTCGGGGGAATTCTTCCTGCCTCGCAAAAACATTGCAAGTTTGCCTAATCGGACTTACGCACTTTACCAAATATCTTTTGTAGGAGGGAACTCCGATTCCCAACTTTGCTGATAGAGGTAGCAGCGGATCGAAAGCATAATTACAAAGTAAATTCCTAGATCTGCGTAGTCCCAATAATGTCTCATATTCTCTATGTTTTGCAGAATGTCTTTGCTTTCAGCGGTGTATAGAGAGACCTATTTACCGTCGTGCTCCTACTGAGGGACGCTCTTGCACCACAGGTATCACGTAACTCCGAATCGTCAATCCGTCTATCGTCTCCGTTTCTGTGCGTGGTTCTGGTGCCTCGCGGTGATCGAACACCACGTAGTAGCCCTCCATTACATCTTCTGTTGATAGATACACGGCGAGTTGTTGCTTTCCTTGGGCATAGGACCGCTCACTTCGCCATATCTTTGTTTCAACGACATATTTTCTCTGGTTGTGAAGAATGATCAGATCCATCCTGCCGCGCCCGGTTGGGACTTCCATATACATTGCCCCATTTACACTGGTAACAAACTGGTCAAGGTAGGCAAAAAGCAGGTGCTGCCCAATGAATTCTTGGGGAGTTTCAGGGACTTGCAGGATCCTAAAACCTGCGCGGGCAATGAAGTCTTGGAAATTATCCAAGAGCCGTTCCATCTGAATCTGTCCGGTGTCGGCGAGGTACTGAAACTCATCGGTATCTTCGGGAAAGTAGTCGCGCTCCAATCCGTTGACTAACGGCTTGAATGCTTGGATAATCCGGTATAGGTAAATCGGATTGACAATCTCACACTTTCTGTCAGTCCCTTTCGTGATAACCCCATACGTAGCGAGTTCATTGATAATGTCATTATCAGGGTTAAATGGCACGCTGTTCTCATAAGAGACGATTCGCATAAGTATGGTTTGAAAGCGCGGGTCTTTGCGGATATTGGTCAGGAGATGTTCAATGTTGGTGTTCCGTTCCTGTAAAAATAATTCGTATGCCTCTGAAAAGTGGGTCATCGTCAGTGCTTCGGTCTTCGGAATGCCCATCTCTTCTGTGAGTATCTGAGCGAATCGGTTGACGAGGAAGGGTTGTCCGCCTGTCTGTTTGTGAATGGAGTCAATTACTTCTGGACCAAAATCCTGCCCGACCTCAGCGGTATATTGCCCGAACAGCTCTTGCACCTGAGCAAGTGTAAAATTGGGCAAAGCAAAATCGTCATGGATATTGAACGGAGAAACGGAGCGATCATAGTTGAGTTGTGCGATGCTCTTGACCCCAATAATGCGGAGGCTGTGAGGACACCGGGGGGTGGTTCTGGAGATGTAGATGCGGCGGAGCGCATATAGAAAGTCGCTCACGACTACCGGAGGAATACCATCAAACTCATCAATAAAGACGACAACCCTGTGATTTCCTAACACCCTCGCCAGTGTCCTGAAACCTCTGAGCATTGACACATTGTCGGTTAGGTTTATATTCTCTAAAAAATCCCTTAACGCATCGGAGGGTGCTTCTCCGCGTTTGTGGTAGATATTTTCTATTTCCTCGCGAATGTCTTCGGTGAGATTGCTGTAAAAATCAGCAGGCGTGAGGTTTTTATACGCCTCAAAATCCAAGTGAATAGGAAGGTAGGTTGGCTCCTCAGCCGCAAGAATATCCATGGCAGCGTAGAAGAAAGTAGTCTTGCCTGTCTGTCGCGGCGCGAAGATGACGATATAACGTCCCTCTTTGACGCGCTTAATGAACTCGGCGAGCTCTTCCGTGCGTGCGACAATATAGTGCTGCTCGGGGTTCACGGGTCCCTGCGTACCGAACCTTCTCATTAGAATTTTCCGCCTCGGTTAATGTTGTAACCGTTGAGAGTGAAACAAACAGGCGTTTTTTTGCAGATACTCGTGTTAGTCTACTGAAACAGCCTTCTCCAAGACCTCTTGAAGGTAAACATCTATTTCCAACTGGTGACGTGCCGCATTCAAGGCAATACGGCCGTACAACTCAGGACTTGTTCGGATTGTCAGCGTTTCTGGAAAAGGTTTATCTGGGACTTTTCCTTGTTCTTCGCAAACTTCAAAGTAGACCTCAAGTGATTTCTGCATCTCCTTCCGAAGTTCATCAACAGATGCCCCGTAAAACGTGATCATATCCTGTGTATTAATCACGGTGCCGTGAAAAAGATCCATTTCTGGATCGAAGTCAACAACCCCGATATAACCTTTGTATTCGATCATGGTGTGATCCTCGCTTTTTCAAGAAATTTTCTTAGGACCCTGACTGCGCCCTTACCCATATTTGGACTTGGATGTGGACGATGAAACACAACAATATGATTATTAAGCGACACAGAGACTCTTGAACCCGCACGCTCTGTCAAAACAGCACCTAAGGTTTTTAACAAAGATTCAACATCTCGCCATTTGATGTTGCCTGAAATAGGTTGTGCAAAGATCGCTTCAAATGTTCTTCTGTGTCGCTTGTTCATCACTGTATGATTAAGATTACGCGTGGTAGCCCCACCGCTTCGTGGCCCCCATCTGAATTGGGCTACTACTAAAATCCAAGCTGCTTGTTCACAATGTTCTTCAACGCTTCACCCTTCAGATACCGCTCCAAGTTATCTAAGAAGAATTCGGTGATACGGCGGGCGCGGTGCTGGGAACCGCCTGCGGAATGCGGCGAAATGATAACGTTGTGGAAATCCCACAACGGACTGTCTTCCTGGAGCGGCTCAGTTTCAGTGACATCCAAGCCAGCGGCAGCGATTGTACCGGCTTGCAAAATCTCAATCAGATCGGGTTCGTTGACAATCGGACCGCGGGCGACGTTGATAAAGAACGCCGTCGGTTGCATCACGGATAAGTTATCCTTATTGATAAGACCACGTGTCTCTTCTGTCAACGGACACGCAATCATCACGACATCCACCTGGCTCATCATATTTGAGAGCTGATCCATCCCCATCAGTTCATTGACAGTATCCGGTTTATCGGTCCGATAGGCATCAACAGCCATAACGTACATGTCGAACCCTTTTGCGCGTTTCGCCATCTCCACCCCGATACCGCCCATCCCGACGATACCGATCTTAAACCCGTCGATCTCTATCATCGGCATGCTACGGCTGCCGCCCCATTGATGCTTATCCTGATTCCGAACGGATTCGTGGATACCGCGCGCCAAACCGAGCAGGAGTGCGAAGGCTTGATCTGCAACGTGCTTGGCGTACAAGCCTGCAGCGTTCGTCAGGATAACATCGCTCTGGCGGATCGCAGGATACATGTGCCGATCCATACCCGCACTGGTGGATTGAATCCATTTGACGTTCGGGAAGTGCGGGAAAAGGTCTTCACTGCAATATCCGTAGAAGATATCGGCATCTTTGCCTTCTTCGATGAGTTCCTCGCGTGAACCCGGCACAATGTATGTGTGTTCATCACCGATGATGCTTTCTAATCTCTGGAGGAGTTCACCTTCAACACGTCCTTGTAATAGTATCTTCATACACTAAGGGTCCTTTCATAATATAATGTAGGTAATTGGAAGGGCGGAAGGATGGAAGGGTAGAAGAATGGAAGCGTTCGCCTTCCAACCTTCCCTTCTTACTTCCATCCTTCCGTTTTCTCTTTATTGCCACGGTGGGGTTTCCGGCAACAATTCCTGAAACTCGTCAATCAACGCGTCCTCATAAGCACCAGCGTATTGACCGTTAAAAAACTTTTCCATCGCTTCATCGAGGAAGAGCTGCCACGATGTGTCCTCGGCACCCGGATTAACGGGAAAGAACAACGCGCCGACATCTTGCGCCGCTTTCAGGTCGCCGGGTGAATCGCCGAGCATCAAGACGTGGTTTTCGGGATACCTGTCTTTCGTCGTTATCGTGAGATGCTCCGTTTTCGTACCCATCTCCTGTCCGGCGATCAGTGCGACGTAGGTATCAATTTCGTGTTCATCCCATTCGCGTTGGAGTGCTTCGTCCGGTGTAGCGGAGACGACGATCACATCCGCTTTGCCTTGCAGCCTCTGTAATGTTTCACGCACGCCAGGAAAGGGTGGCAGGTTATAGACAATCTCAGCGACACTTTCGTTCACGCCGAGACTCCATGCCATCACTTGGCTGAGTTCGTCAAGTCTTTTGCCTGTTGCATTGTCAATTGCGGCTTGTAGTGCCGGATTGCCAAGTTTCGTCTCCGTTTCTGACCATTCACGGAGGTAAGGGAGCTCGGGGACCGAGACACCCATCTTCTGCACAAGCGACATCTCGCGTAAGAAATCGCACACCAGCAAAATCGCCTTGAACCGGTTCGTGCCACGCGTCTTTGAATAGAGATTCACGAAATCCCATGCTTGATGCACCTGTCGTGAGATAGATGCCAAACCGAAATGCTTGACGAGGTTCACGCTGAAGCAGTCGTTGTGTTTGACCTCCATACTATTAAAAACACAACCGTCCGAATCAATGCCGACGAAAAATTCGTGTTGCGGTTTGAAATCGTAGAGTGCTTGTTGGGGTCCTTGCGTCATTTTTTAATTTTACCTTGCGGAAGAATAACGTGCGCCAAGACTTCGACGCGCCATTCTTAAATCCGCCCTCCATTTCATTACGGGCTACGGGTCCGATTGTAGGACGGAACTCCGATGCCCTACAGAATAACTTCAATCAACAATGATTTCCGGGCGACCTTCGAGCATCCATTCGGTATGGAACACCGTCGGCTCGCCGTCTTTTCCAAGAATCGTGTTCCCGTCTGCATCGAGTTTATGATAGGTGTGCGCGCCAAAGTAGTCGCGCATCGCTTGGATGAGATTCGCGGAGAGCCTGCCGCTGCGGTAACTATCGAAATAGGCTAAAGCGGAGCTGAATGCCGGGATCGGGACACCAAGTTGCGTGGCGGTGCCGACGACGTTCCGCCAGTTCGGTTGTGCCGCTTCAATCACGCCTCGGAAATAGGAATCGAGCAGTAGATTTGGCAATTCGGGGTTGCGTTCAAACGCCTCTGCGATCCGATGCAGGAATTTTGCGCGGATGATACACCCACCCCGCCAACCTAAACTGATTTGACCCAGGTCTAAATTCCATCCAAATTCTTCGCTGGCTTCCCGCATTAAGGCAAAGCCTTGGGCATAAGAGCAGATTTTCGCGGCGTAAAGGGCATCGTGAATCGCCTTCAACGCTTCATCTCGGTCGCCTTGGAATGTGCCGACAGGTCCTTGGATAACCTGTTCTGCCACAACACGTTCGCTTTTGACAGCGGAGATACACCGCGCAAAAACCGCCTCCGCGATTGTCGGTGCGGAGATACCGAGATCCAACGCGGAGATGCTCGTCCATTTGCCTGTGCCTTTCTGCCCTGCTTGATCCAACACAACATCAACGAAAGGCGTGCCGCTGCTATCAAGTTGTGTGAAGATGTCAGCCGTGATCTCAATGAGATACGAATTCAATTCGCCACTGTTCCATTCGCTAAAGACCGCGTGCATCTCGTCCGAGTTCATACCCAAGACGCTTTTCATCAGCGAGTAGGCTTCGCAGATCAGCTGCATGTCGCCGTATTCGATGCCGTTATGCACCATCTTGACGTAATGCCCCGCGCCATCAGGTCCGATGTAGGAGCAGCACGGCGTTCCGTCTACCTGTGCCGCAATCTTCGTAAAGATCGGCTCCACAAGCGCGTACGCCTCAGCTGAACCGCCCGGCATCATCGCCGGTCCTTTAAGCGCGCCTTCTTCACCGCCAGAGATACCCGTGCCGATAAACAAAATATCCTGTTCGGCTAACGCCGCGTGTCGACGAACCGTATCGTTGAAGTTGGAATTCCCGCCGTCGATAATCAGGTCGCCTTTTGAGAGGTGAGGGACTAATAACTCAATAAACGCATCAACGGGTTCCCCTGCTTTCACCATCAAGATAATTTTTCGGGGACTGTCGAGTTTCTCGGTGAGTTCAGGTATAGAATGGGTACCGGTGATATTTTTGCCGTTTGCTGCACCTGCGATGAAATTGTCAACGCGTGAGACGGTGCGGTTGAAAACTGCCACCTCAAAGCCTTTGCTTTCCATGTTCAGTGCAAGGTTTTCGCCCATCACTGCTAATCCGATGAGTCCAATATCTGCCGCCAAATCTGTTTCCTCCTATAGTAGTGTCTGTTTTGCATATCATACACTGCAGGAGGCAATGCTGTCAATATATTTTTCAGAGCCATTCAGTTTTCGGTTTTTCAGACATTTTCGCGGATGGATCGCAAGCGACAAGAAATCCGCAGAAACACCCAAGCAAATACCCCAAGCAAAAACACTCGCTCCTACAGGGGAGTGCTTTACGCGACAAATCGAAATTATGTGACAATTGAATGGCTCTGTATATTTTTTGTGAGAGGCAGTTAGCCATCAACAATCAGTAAAGAGGCGTTTAATTGAGGGGGATTCGTAAAACCTTGAAGTGCCGTAGGTTGGGTTGAACGGATGGGTTGAACGGAGTTGGAAGGGATAATATTGACAACCCAAACATACTTCAAACACTATATACTATTATGTCCAAGAGCGAGTGAAACCCAACTGAATATCGTTACATTATAGAACAATCGTTGGGTTTCACTCGGTATCTCTTTGATATGACATGTATGGAGGAGACTTTATTGTTACATAGTTTTTCACGGTTTTGATGGAATTCGTTCAACCCAACCTACGTTTTAATAGCCTTATTTTGAATACATGTTAGTACACCTTATGAACCGATAAAAGGTGTCAAATCCCAGAACAGGATGGTGCGATCAAAACCGCCACTCGCCAATAGTGTGCCATCTGGCGAGAATGCAAGCGACTGAATATCAGTCGGATGTCCCCAGAAAGTAGTGATATTTTCTCCGCTTGCGACATCCCATAGACTAATCGCCATCTTCTCCATCCCTTTCTCCCACCATGTACCGGAGGCAAGATAACGTCCGCACGGCGAGAATGCTAAGGCATACGGTTTCCGCGTCTCTGGTTGTGGTATTGCAAAAAGCGTTGTTAGACTTTCCGCACACCATAAACGGAGTTCGCCATACATCCCGCCCGCAATCAAGTTGCCACACGGTGAAAATGCTGTCTTCATAAGGGTCTGAGGTTTACCTAAAGGGAATTCCGCAATCTCTTCACCAGAAGCGACATCCCACAGACGATTGGTGTCATCGCTTGAACCGCTTGCCAGTCTTTTGCCATCTGGCGAGAAGCATACCGACCAGATGAAATCTGTGTGCCCTGTGAGGGGTTTCAACCTTTCCCGACGTTTGAAATCGTATAGATAGATCGTCCCTTCTCTACTTCCAACTGCAAGTCGCTCGCCTGTCGGTGTGAATGCTATTTTCCAAGTTAATTGTGCCTGTTCGGTAAATTCAAAAATCGGTTCATCAGGTTTCTCGGCATCCCATACACAGCCATAGTCTTGATTGGATCGGATATACGCACCGATGATGTTTCCACAAGGCAAAACGGTGAAAGAGGTAATACGCGTATCCTTGAGTAGTGTTTCCCGTGCTTGCTGACCTTTTATATCCCATAACACAACACCTCTGCCATCACTCCCGCTCGCCAGTGTTTCTCCATCCGGCAAAAACAGCACTGGATCCGGAAAAGTGGTCGGTTCACGAAGTGTTGGAAATGTTTGTATTGTGGCTTTCGTCCGTTCGTTGGAGAGTGCGTGAGCGATGGCCAACTGCGGGCAGTTTGAAAACCATTTATGACCGATGCTCCCAAATTGCCGTTCGATTGTCTGTAGTGTGTCACCGCGTTCCACATCCTTTACCTTGATACTTCCAGAGTGACGTACGACAGTAAGTAACAAACCGTCTTGCATGTAAAATGGCGTGCCACAGTCCGTATAAGTTTCTTTTAGCATACACTTTGACAGATCCCACACGCATAGGATTTTATCTGTATCACATGACGCGAGAAACTGACCACACGGTGAAAAGGTAACAGTGTGCACCCAAGTAGTATGTTCAGTGAAGTAGGCAATGCGTTCACCTTTCGCTATATTATAGACTGATATGACGCGCGGACCTCTATAGCCCTCATTTGTTGTTTCGTCATGCATAGCACATGCCAGCAGACGACTATCCGAGGAAAAAGCAAAATTCCTACCTGCGAATTTAGCTAATGGCACACCTGTCTCTGAACACCAGATGTAAGTTTGTCTCCCTTCCGTGTCAGGATTAATGACCTTGTCATCCTGATAAAGTTCAGGGTTTTCTACTGCCCCGGCGATGTATTGTCCGTTAGGCGAAAATTCAAGTTGCGAAACATCATTCGATTGAAATTCGTGTAGGCCCCGATCCATTTGCGCGATGCATTGACCGGTTTTAACATCTAAAACTTGGAGGGTCCCGCTTGGATTGGCAACACCCCACTTACTGCTGTCCGGTGAGAAGACAATATGTACGTATCTATCTTCCTTTTCTATCCGAGTAAGGGTCTCACCACTCTGAACATCCATCACTTTGAGGATACCATCCCAATTCGCGATAGAAATGTGCTTGCCATCTGATGAGAAATCAATAGCCGTAATCCCGCCGCGTTCTGTTTCCCACAATCCGATAGGAGACATAGAGGACACGTCATACCACCAGAGACCGATGTCTGTTGCAACGGCAAAGTATGTGCCATCAGGCGATAGTTTCACGTCACCACCAGATTGCGCATGTTCCCCTTTCCCTAATCGAGCGATCGCGCCATCTGGTAGTGCCCATGTAATTCCTTCGGTATCATCCGGCACGGCATTAAAGGGTGCCGGTCTTCGATTTTGTTTCATATCTACTCCTTGATAATAGTTCTTCATAATAAGCGTTGCATAGATAGATTTCGTTACACAGTATACAGATAATGGTTCATCTATACACATCCTTGGATGCACCTTTACACACTTCCAAGAAATCGCGAGCACAGCTCGCTCCTACAGATTCACACACTTCCAATAAATCGCGAGCGTGGCGGAAACACCCCAAGCAAAAACATTCGCTCCTACAGAAAGAGGCTTCTTAATATGACCGAAAACTTGATTAAACACATATCCAACATTTACGTCAAAATAAACAATAACAACGCGCGGTTCACCTGCCGGAAAGGAGTCCCACCATTCGTAGTTTATTCGGTCTCAAGAAGTATATCATTCGGTATCGATACGCCATCATCATCAGTTTCTGCCTTGTGATTGTGACGAATGTACTTCTCCTGATTAGCCCAAAAATCCTCAAGACGGTTGTTGATGAGTTAGGACTCGCTTGGAAAAGTGCTTATGATGAGACTTATGTGGGGCCAACCTTTACGATCTCATCGGAACGCATCCTCTTTTTCGCGATGCTTCTCTTTGGCGTTGCACTTGCCGCAGGGATCCTCCGCTTCATCCAACGGCGTACCATCCAAGGTGTCGCGCGGCAGATGGAGTTCCACCTCCGTGCTGATTTCTTTCTGCATCTCCAAAAACTCTCTGCTGCGTATTACGATAACGTCCGTACCGGCGACCTGATGACGCGGGCAACCAGCGATCTCAACGCCATCAGAATGGTGTTGAGCAGTGCCGTCATGTACACAGCAGATGCCATCGTATTTTTCGGACTTGCACTCACTATTATGCTGCGTATTGATGCCGGCTTGACGCTTGTCACACTGCTGCCCTATCCAGTGCTCGCACTCCTGATTCGCTTTCTTGGAAAACGGTTGCATGTACGTTATGAGCGAATCCAAGAGTCGTTCTCAACGTTGAACACCAAAGTGCAGGAAAATCTGTCCGGGGTCCGCGTGGTGAAAGCCTACACACTCGAAGCAAGCGAAATCGAACACTTCCAAGAATTGAACCGAGAGTTTGTTCACCGTAACCACCAACAGATCCGACTGATGACTTTCTTTTTCCCGATCTTCCGCTGTTTGCCAGGGATCAGTATCATCGTCCTGCTTTGGATGGGGGGACTCCGGGTCATCAACGAAGAAATGACGCTTGGCGATTTCGTCGCATTCCACGCCTATCTCCTGATGCTCATCCGTCCGATGATTACCCTTGGCTTCATCGTCAATACCTTTGAACGCGGCGCAGCGTCTATGGGGCGAATCCAAGCGATTCTCAATGAGAAGCCTGAAATTTTTGATGGCGAGCAGGTGAAATGGGAGGTCAAAGATATTGAAGGTGAGATCGAATTTAGAAATCTCAATTTTGCCTATCCCGATGGAACGCCAGTGCTGAAGGACATCAACCTTAAAGTCGAACGGGGCACGACCCTCGCAATTGTTGGCGGGACGGGCTCCGGGAAATCCACGCTCGTCAACCTGATTCCGCGCATCCGTCAAGCCGAACGCGGCACCGTCTTTGTAGACGGTGTAGATATTCAGGATATACCCCTAAACGTCCTGCGTTCCAATATCGGGGTTGTGGAACAGGAACCGTTCCTTTTCTCTGACTATTTACGAAATAATATCGCCTACGGCCTTGAAACACCAAAAGAGGAACAGATAAAAGATGCAGCGCACACCGCGGATCTCCTTGAACAGATTGAGGAGTTCCCCGACGGGTTAGAAACCTTCCTCGGTGAACGGGGGATGACAATTTCAGGGGGGCAACGCCAACGCAGCGCACTCGCACGCGCAATTATCATTAAACCGAAAATCCTGATCCTTGACGACGCATTCGCAAATGTCGATACCCAAACAGAAGACACGATTCTCAATCGGCTCACCGAAATTATGAAGGATCGCACGACAATCCTCATTTCACATCGTATCTCTACCGTCAAAGCGGCTGATCACATCATTGTTCTCAACGATGGTAGCATTGTTGAGACAGGCACACATGAACAACTCCTCGAACAGAACGGGATTTACGCTAATATCTACGAAACACAACTTTTGCAAGAGGAACTTGAGAAACTCTAAAGGAGGAACCCACCTGTGTTTGGCATGGGAAGCGACCTATACGAATATAGCGATGAAGAACAAGACCTCGGAAAAGTTTATGACCGGGTGTTAATGCGGCGACTCCTTTCATATCTCAAACCCTACAAATTCCAGCTGCTCATCATCGGTTTTCTCATGGTCGGGAATACACTGTCGCAATTGGCAGGACCGTTCCTGATGCAACTGGCTATTGACGACTATATTACCCCGGGTATATCAGAAGGATTAAGTACAATCGCGATGCTTTACGTGTTCGCACTGATTAGCATGTTCGTGTTTGGGTACTCTGAAGAGTATCGCACACAGATGATCGGGCAACATGTAATGCACGATCTCCGTCAGGTGCTTTTTTCGCATTTACAACGCTTGGACGTACAGTTTTTTGATAAAAATCCAGTCGGTAGATTGATGACCCGCGTGATGGGAGATGTTCAAGTTCTCAACGAACTTTTTGCCTCCGGTGTGATTACGATCTTCGCGAATCTGCTCCGTATCTGTGGAATTGTCATAGTAATGCTTCTCTATAATTGGAAGCTCGCGCTCGTGACGTTCACGGTGATCCCAATTATTTTCGGCGCGACGCTTGTCTACCAGATCTATTCGCGTCGTGCCTTCCGAGAACAGCGTAAGCAGCTTGCACGCATCAACGCTTTTTTACAAGAAAACATCGTCGGTATGACAACGATGAAGCTGTTCGCACAAGAACGACGGAGCCACCTCCGCTTCAACGAGCGCAATCGGCGATACCTCGCTGCCAACCTGAAGAGCATCTTCTATTTTTCGATCTTTCACCCGCTGATAGAGGTAACAGCATCGCTCGCAACAGCCGTGATTATCTGGTATGGCGGCGGACAAATTATACAAAATGAACTGACCTTTGGCGGACTGGTGATGTTCATGGGCTACGCGCAACAGTTCTTCTGGCCCATCCGCGAACTCAGCGAAAAGTATACCATCTTCCAAAACGCGATGGCATCCTCTGAACGGATTTTTCAACTCCTTGACACACAACCGTCTATCGTTTCTGCAGCTCCTAAAAACGGCACTGATAATCTAAAAGGTGAAATCGAGTTCCGAAACGTTTGGTTCGCCTATAACGATGATGACTATGTGCTACGGGATGTCTCGTTCAAGGTGAAACCGGGGGAGAAGGTTGCACTCGTAGGGCACACGGGTGCCGGGAAAACCTCTATCATCAACCTGCTCTGCCGGTTCTATGAGATCAACAAAGGGCAAATCCTGATTGACGGCGTAGATATACGGGAGATGAACTTGGAGGATCTACGTGGCGCGATTAGTATCGTGCAGCAGAATATCTTTCTTTTTTCGGACTCCGTTGAGCGGAATATCACTTTAGGAGACCCATCAATCTCGGCAGAGCAGGTGAAACGTGCATCGGAAGATGTACATTTGGACCGGTTTGTGCAGAAGATGCCGGAGGTCTACAGCACAGAGATTAAAGAAGATGGTGCTGGGTTATCCGTCGGACAGAAGCAGTTGGTCGCCTTTGCGCGTGCCTTAGCCTCCGATCCGAATATCCTCATCCTTGACGAAGCCACCTCAAGTGTTGACACCGAAACCGAAATCTTGATTGAAGATGCACTCAAGCGTTTGATGGCAGATCGTACCTCTGTTGTTATTGCGCACCGACTTTCAACAATCCAAAATGCCGATAAGATTATCGTCATGCACCGCGGCGAAATCCGTGAAACCGGCACACACAACGAGCTGTTACAACAGGGTGGTATCTATCATAGGTTGTATCAATTGCAATATAAGGGGCAGGAGACAAAGAAGAATTTGTAAGCGTGCTGTAGAACATCAATGCCACACGATATAGGTCGGCATCTGCAGCACCAATCCGATGAGGCTCCAGACACATCCGAGCGTATAATCCCCTAAGATCAAACCCAAAAAGAACGGCACGGCTTGCCGATAAAGTTTCACACCACCAATCTTCAGCACAGTTGCTTTTGCCAGCCAACTCAGGAATATCGGAAACCACAAGCCACCCATCCCCGTCCCGCTCACGAGCACATAACCCCCCGGATGTAGGGGCCACCACAGAAACCGGATCTTCATAATCATCAGGAAGATCGTGAACAGGAAACTGCTGCCGATAACGCCGAGTTCCGGTCCGCTCGTCTCCCGCGGACTGACAAGCCACGTTTGCAAGCGGTTGAACGTCTCCCATCCCATATAGACGATCCACCCGCGTGCCTTGCTTCCTGCCCCCATGTCATAGAGGACGTGCAGATACGCCCAAAATGTTATCAGGATACCGAACACAATGGCTAAGATCATCCCGATGAGCAGTTGTCGATACCCAATGCGACTCCGTTCTGCTAAACGGAACGCCTCTAATTCGCTCGGTGTCGGATGTGCGCGAAAACAACGGACAAACGGATAGAGGAACGTTAACCCCGTTAGGTTAGCCGCACCGAGACGGCGTGTGCCGAGTGCAAGCACCATCGTCCGCCCCGGATCGACAAAGATGAGTTGGTGCAACGGCGGTCCGATTTCGGCACGGATACGCGTGATCCCGATAACTAAGGGGAAATAGAATACAAAGAAAAGTCCGATTGCCCAAAACGTCATCCCCATCTGAAAACAGAAAAAGAACAGGAACAGCATCCCAACAGTGAATAACCCCGCCGCAGTCCGATAGCGCATCGGTTCACGGGAATCGTCGGGCGCGGCTTCGCCTCGGCGTTGCGCAATACCGAAAACTTTGCGAATAATACGTCCGTAGTGTTTCCGTCCGATCCATAGCGGAATACATCCGAACGCAATCCAAGCACCTGTCTGCTGTTCGAGATGATAGATATTCCGCGCACCGAACGCATCTGTTACTATCAGTTGGATACGACTGATCAGCCAGAAAAACCAGCACGAGAACGAGAGATCCAGCGGCGTGAAAAACATCAACCCGATGCTAAACGGATAGAAGGAGATATGGATCGGCCCCATCGCACTCCACGGTCTTGAGCTGAATTGTCCAATGGTTTTACCTTTGATCGGTAGCGCGGGGATGTCGGGAAATAGGTAGTTCAAACCGTTCAGCAATTCTGCGCTCCCTGCAAGTGCAAAGCCGAGCCACATCCACGGCGAAGTAAAGAAACGTTTTGGGTTGCTCGTCAATGCCAACGGGAGTTGGACAATCGGATAGTTTAGGCGTTCGTTTTCCGTCCACTGCTTACGGAGAAAAACTGTTACCGCCAACAGGGTCAGCCAGAGTGCAATCACAAAACTCGACCAAGATAGCACCGGTGGTATCCATGCGTTTAGCGTAGTGGAGGTGTAGAGTGTGGAATCGCCGTTGTAAAATCCGTCCAAGATACGCGGACTTTTGACGGCGATCCATGTCGGGATGTGATGTCCGAAAAGCGGAATCCATTCGTTCTCTGGCGATGCGAATTGGAAGGTATGCGCGAGGACGGGGATGAGGTAGCCCATCATCGTGTGTCCGCTGATCGTCGTCAACATCACGACCATCACGTAGATGGTTTGTAAATCGGCTTGCGACATCGCCAGACGCGGCATGAACCTTTGGAGCAAGAGATTGACCAGCACAAAGACGAGAAGCGTGAAAACCGCATTAAAGAACAAAGAGGCGATCGTCAACTGTGTAGAGTGCCACACCTCCGTTCCCATCAGACACCAGTAACTATTAAAAGCGACAAGCACCAACCCAATCAGCAAAATATGTGGTTTGACGAGTTGTTTAACCTGGTTGGGTTTCCCGTTTCCGTTGGTTTCCATTCCCGCTCCTGCTGATGTGCTGTAATGCTTTCTGTAGCACTGCTTCGTTGCTATATTTTTTTAAAGTGTCTTGTGCTGTGGCATCACTTGGCAATTCCTGAATCTTGTTGCATAACAGTGGGAGTACCCGCACAACGTTGTCTACAATCGTGATACTCGCCTCCTTCGCGGTGCGCGACATCGGGTTCAGATCAACGGTTACGACATCTTTACCCATCTTCCGAAGTGCTTCGCATCGGTCGCCATCCTCAAGCGGCACGAAGACGACATCCGCTTTAAAGATGCCATCTGGATGCACAAACTTCCGATTGGAGTCGATATAGGAGAGTCGCGCCTCAGTTGTCGGCATCAGCACGTCGGGTGCACCGTGCTTTAGAAGATACTCTCGGATCCTCTGCTCCCGTCCGTCTTCCGTGTGGAAGATGTTTACCTCAAGCGGCGCGTTCAAGATTTGTCCCAATTCAATGAGTTCATCCGGTGCCAACGCCGCCACATTCCCATTGACGGAGATGACGGGGTGTTCTGCCAGATGGAGCATCGCTGCCGCAGCATGAATCGCCTCAATCGCGAACGATTGTGTCGCTTCGCCGATGAGGTAGTCGAACGCCTCCCCGCGTCCGTGCGCGATGAGTCCATGGATAGAGGTAATCCCTTGCTCTACGCCTGCAACGATGGTATCTCTGAGTGTTAGTGAAAGGTATCGGGGATGTGTTTTCGGAACGTCGCTCAATGAAATAGCACCTCAGCACAAATTTCCGTCTATTATACTGTGTTTCAGGGAAGTTTGCAAGGCGATATGTATCTGTCACTTACCCCCATTTTTTTTTGAAGCGTTGTGATAAAAGGTTTTTGATGGGAAAGGTATGGGAAAGTCAGTAGGTTTATGATAAAATACCTCCTTACAACCGTCTGGGATCACAGACAAACCTATAAAATCGTAAGGAGGTATTTTATGAAAAAGAGATACCCGAAACGGGTAAATCCAGAAACGATGATAACACGTTTTGAAGAAATATGCAAGTCTGTCGGTCTGAAAAAACCGACTTTTCGGAACTTGCTGTTCGTCTTGATAGCGATCAGTGTTGCGAAAACCTTTCGCATCAATGAGATCGCCTCGCGTTTGCCGCTTGTTGTTGCCCGGGAGAAGTCGAAACAGAAAAGATTTCTCCGCTTTCTTGACACACCCTTGCCTGTGGATGCGCTGAAGACATCCTGGTTCGCAGCGGTTCTGACTTGGTTTTCGAGGGATGCGGGGGCTGATGTGTATTTGCTCGTTGATGAGACGGATCTGATTGCGGGGTGGAAGGCACTTGTGATTTCGATCCCGTTTCGGCATCGTGCGATCCCTATCTTTTGGTTCATTTACAGCAATCAGCAGATCCGAGACGGTATCTATAAAAGTCATAACGAGATCATCCAATACTTTTCTGAGTGCGTCTATCAACAGGCTTTAGAAGTTATGTCGAAAAACAGCCAGCGTCCTGTTTTGGTATTTGACCGTGGCTTTGCCCGTGCGCAGCATGTCATCAAGTTTCTCAAGGCAAAGCATATCCGCTTCGTCATGCGGGTTTGCCGAAATGTCGGCATCATACATCATGGCAGTCGTAAGAAACTTGATGACATGCCAGACGGATGGTATCCCGAAATCCTTTATCAGGCACAACACCAGATACCCCTGCAGCTTTATATCATTCGAGACACTGATTTCAAAGACCCAATGTATCTCATCTCAAACCACATCTGTGGACATCAGATACATCAATGCTACAAAAGACGTATGCAGATCGAACACGGATTCCGAGATATAAAGTCTTGCTTCGGATTTGGAAAACTCGTCTTGAAAAAACCGACACAAGCACGGCTTGAGGTCTTATGGCTCTGTGCCTGTTTCGCTTATGGGTTGCTCTTTATCAGTTACGAGAAAACGGCAACACATTGGCAGAAGTTTTACAATACAGACAAGAGAAAAAACTACTCCGTCATTACCGTTATCAAACGCATTCTCACCGATACGTGGAATACCGCGTTTCTCATCTCATTTTTCACGGATATAGACTGTAGAGGGAATCGAGTTTAGATTGCCACGCACTGACTGCTTTTCTCACACATAAACCTAACAACATCAACTACATTCTATACTTGAAAAAAAATGGGGGTAGGTGACGATATGTATCTCACTTTAGAACCATTCAGTTCTCCCAATCTCGGTCTCCTTGCTGTAAGAGCAATCCTTACCACCTATTGCTGGCTAATTGTTATTTGCTGACTGCTGACCGCTGATGGCTGACTGCTTTAATGCCACACAATATACGTCGGTATCTGCAGCACTAACCCGATGAGGCTCCAGACACATCCGAGCGTGTAATCCCCTAAAATTAGCCCTAAAAAGAACGGTATGGCTTGCCGATAGAGTTTCACACCGCCAACTTTTAGCACAATCGCTTTCGCCAGCCAACCAAGGAAGATTGTGAACCACAACCTTCCCATCCCGGTACCACTGACTAACACATAACCAGCAGGGTGTAGGGGCCACCATAAAAATCTGATCTTCATAATCATCAGGAAGATCGTAAACAGAAAACTGCTGCCGATAACACCGAGTTCGGGGGCACTCGTCTCTCGTGGACTCACAAGCCACGTTTGCAGACGGTTGAATGTCTCCCACCCCATATAGACGATCCAGCCGCGTGCCTTGCTTGCCGCACCCATATCGTAGAGGACGTGTAGATATGCCCAAAACGTTATCAGGATACCGAACACTATCGCCAGTACCATACCGATAAGGAGCTGCCGATACCCGATATTGCTCCGTTCCGCCAGACGAAACGCTTCCAGTTCACTCGGTGTCGGGTGCGCGCGGAAACAGCGGACAAACGGATAGAGGAACGTCAATCCCATCAGATTACCTGTGCCTAAACGGCGTGTGCCTAACGCCAATACCATCGTCCTGCCCGGATCGACAAGGACGAGTTGATGCAGGGGTGGCCCAATTTCGGCACGAATACGCGTGATACCGAGAATCATCGGAAAGTAGAAAAGAAAAAAGAGTCCAATTGCCCAGAACGTCATCCCCATTTGAAAGCAGAAAAAGAAAAGGAATATCAACCCTACGGTGAACAGTCCGGCAGCCGTGCGGTAACGCATCGGCTCCCCAGAATCGTCCGGTGGTGGTTCGCCACGGCGTTGCGCGATGCCGAAGACCTTCCGAATGATGCGTCCATAGTGCCGTCGCCCCATCCATAACGGGATACATCCGAACGCTATCCACGCACCCGTCTGCTGTTCAAGGTTATAGATATTACGTGCGCCGAACATATCTGTCACGACCATCTGAAGACGGGTCAGTAGCCAGAAGAACCAGCATGAAAACGAGAGATCCAGCGGTGTGAAGAACATCAACCCAATGCTGAACGGATAGAAGGAGATACGGATCTGTCCCATCGCACTCCACGGCTTTGAACTGAATTGTCCAAGCGATTTGTTTCTAATCGGTAATGAAGGGATCTCTGGAAACAGGAAACTCAGACCATTCAACAATTCTGCACTCCCCGCAAGTGCGAAACCGAGCCACATCCACGGCGAAGTAAAGAAACGTTTCGGGTTGCTCGTCAGTGCCAACGGGAGTTGGACGATCGGATAGTTCAGGCGTTCATTTTCGGTCCACTGCTTACGGAGAAAAATCGTTACGGCTAATAACGTCAGCCAGAGCGCGATCACAAAACTCGACCAAGATAGCACCGGTGGTATCCATGCGTTTAGGGTGGCAGAATCATAGAGCGTAGAATCTCCGTTGTAGAACCCGTCTACGATACGCGGGCTTTTGACAGCGATCCAACTGGGGATATTGTTTCCAAAGAGCGATAGCCACTCATTTTCGGGGGTTGCGAACTGGAAGGTATGCGCGAGGACGGGGATCAGGTAACCCATCATGGTATGTCCGCTGATGGTTGATACCATCACGACCATGACGTAGATGGTCTGCAGGTCGGCTTGCGACATCGCCAGCCGCGGCACGAATCGCTGTAGCAATAGGTTGACAAGTACGAAAACGAGAAGCGTGAAAACCGCATTGAAGAACAGGGAGGCGATCGTCAGCTGCGTTGAGTGCCACACCTCCGTCCCCATCAGGCACCAGTAACTATTAAAAGCGACGAGTACCAACCCGATTAGCAGAATATGCGGTTTGACAAGGTTCTGTTTCGCGTTTCCGTTGGTTTCCATTCCGGTTCCTGCTGAAGCACAAATTCGCGCCTATTATACTATGTTTCGGATAAGTTTGCAAGCGCAGATGTGTTGCCGTGCAGAGCTATTCAGTTGTCGTTTTTTTTCGTGCAATTTTGGACCCCAGGACCGGTAGGTGCGGTTTGATGAAGTTTAAGAAAATATTTCGGTAATTCTATATTTTCCCCAGGACCGGTAGGTGCGGTTTGGAACCGCACCGGACTGCCCCAAGAAATTACCGAATTAATAAATTAATCTTCATGAACCGCACCGGGCTTGAGAAGGCAGATTCAAAAATTTAGAGAATCCGATAATTTATCTAAAACTAAATGACCCTGTGTTGCCGTGATCCTGCGAATGGTACCGGTTCATGCAGTTTTCGATGCTTGGTCCACGTATCTATTGATGCCTAATAAAAAACGGAAACCCAAACCCAGTTATCACTGGATTCAGGTTTCCGATATGAGTAGTCGTTGGTTATAAGTGGTAGGTTAAGAGGGTTTTCTTAACTCTCACTGCGAGGCAAACTGATAACTTCTAAACTATCTGGCCTTTTTGATGCTGCCCCATGTAGTTGCGAGCTTGGCTCTGGGGTCTACGGGAAAACTATCATCGCCGAAGTACTCAATTTCGCCGATTTGAAAGTACGCTCCATTCGGGTTCGATGCGGTGTCAAAAGTAACATGCCGGAAAAACTTATACCCGACTTTTTGCCTGTCGTAATCTTCGCCTGCCTCAAAAAGGACGACTTGCAGTCGCTGATCCCAAAAGCTTTTCCCGTCGTGCTCATAGATGGTATCAAACTTCTTGCCGTCGTTCGACCCCTGAACCGCCCACACTGTCGGGTCCCTTGCAGGTACATCGTTCGCTGAAGATACGGTGAAGTGTGTCAAGGCATATTGCTCCTCAAACTCAGCCATTACCCACAGCCCTTCCTTCGGAATGCCGCCTCCCTTTCCGCAGCACCATTTGTCATTGATAGGACCCAGGCGGTTATCGAAGACATTAAACGAAAATTCGCCGCCCCCGAACCCGGGTTCCTCGTTAGATGAGAATTTGGCATTGTAACCCTTATCTTCGTCAGGCTCACCATCGTCTTCTGGGTCAGTTAGGTCGCCGCCGAGCAGTTCCCCCGTTCCCGTTCCCAAGACTTCCTCTGCCTGTACCATGTCGCTCGTGCTGATAACAAAGGCCATCATCAACACAAATCCTGCCAATACTAATATAATTTTCATGCTGTTCAACCTCCTAAAGAAATGAATCTCACTTTTATGTTAATACAATATATGATAACATACTTAATTCTAACAAGTCAAATCAAATTTATCCTTGTTTAACAGGACTTACGCATTTTTTCTTAAAGTCCCCCTGATAAGGGGGATTTAGGGGGTTAATATCAGCAAGAAAACCGAAAACTAAATGGTCCTGACTTGCGCGCCGGGTTATTCAATTGTCTATTTTCAATCGAATTTTCACCCCCAGGCCCGGTAGGTTCGGTTTCCTAACCGAACCGGATCCTTAAAAAAAGACGTGAAATCCAATAATTTCTTAAAATTGAATACCCCTGGACTTGCGCGTAAAACCACTTGATACCGCTTCACGTATGTGATATAATTGTTTATCTTATATTGGCATTACCAGCCTGCAAAAAAGAATACTCCAGAGAGGAAGAATTTGTGAACACAAATCCTGCTGAAACGCAAGTCATCAGTGTCCCCGATGGTTCTATCCGTGATTATGTTGATGGAAAATTCCGCAAGGATACGCCGGAAGAATATGTCCGTCAGACAATTGAGAAAAGATTAATCAATGAGCACAAATATAAACGAGAACAGATCAAAGTTGAGTTTGGTTTAAAGTTAGGTACTCGCAAACCACGTGCTGATATTGTAGTATTCCCAGAAGACAGCCCGGAGATGACGCAGGATCAGGTATGGCTAATTGTTGAATGCAAAAAGGAAAGCGTAGAGCCGAGAAATAGGAAAGGCGGCGTTGAACAACTGAAATCTTACATGAGTGTGTGTCCGAATTGCGAATGGGGTATGTGGACAAACGGCAAGTATAAAGAGGTGTTAAGAAAAGTAAAAGTAGAGGGACGCTATGAATTTCAGGAATACAATGATATTCCGGCTGCCGATGGCTCTATAGAAGATATTGACAGACCGAACCGGAACACTTTGAAAAAAGCGTATGAAGATAATCTTTTGATGGTTTTCAGAACCTGTCATAATCACATCTATGTAACTGACGGTTTGCAAAAACAACCCGCGTTTTTTGAACTATTAAAACTTATCTTTTGTAAAACACTTGATGAACAGAATGTTGGTCGACCACTTGAGTTTTACACGACCTCAGGAGAACGGTCCTATCCGGACGGACAGTTAACCGTTAAGAATCGGATTTCTAAGATTTTTGAGAAGGTAAAAAAGAAGCATCCACAGATTTTTGAAGCCAACGATGAGATTAAACTGAAACCTCGTTCGCTGGCATGGGTGGTATCAGAACTCCAACCCTATTACCTGATTGATACTCACGTTGATGTTAAGGGAAAGGCGTATGAGGAATTAGTCGGATCAAATTTGAGGGGCGATAGAGGCGAATTTTTTACACCGCGGAACATCATGGACATGGCGGTTAAAATGATTAACCCAAAACGAGATGAAAAGATCTGTGATACTTCATGCGGCACAGGCGGTTTCTTAGTCATGGCAATGAACCATGTCATTGAAGGACTAAAAAGTGAAGCTCAAGCGGATTTTGGCAAGCCGGAAGGTCAGTGGAAGGATCATGAGAGAAGTGTAGTAAAAGAAAAATAGATGAGATTGCATCGTCAAACTTTTACGGTTTTGACATCAACCCTGATTTGGTCAAAGCCACGAAAATGAATATGGTAATGAATAATGATGGCAGCGGTAATATCTTTCAAAATGATTCGCTATTACCGCCACATGAATGGTCGTTAGATCTCAAGAAGCAGTTAGCAGAAGCTTAAATATTGACGCGGATGGGATCAAAAACGCTAATACTATTGAGTTCTTCGATGTTATCGTTACGAATCCACCATTTGGTAGTAAAATCCCTATCAAGGATGGTCACATTCTTGAACAATTTCAGATCGGTTATATTTGGCGTAACGAACGATACGATATTAGCGGACAGACGGGTTGGACCATTTCTTCTGATCTTCAAACATCGGCACCCCCAGAGCAGTTATTTATTGAGCGTTGTTTGCAATTCCTCAAACCCGGGGGCAGGTTAGCAATTGTTCTGCCGGATTCAATTTTAGGGAATCCAGGGCTTGGGTACATTCGCCACTGGTTGATTGAAAGAACAAGAATCATTGCCAGTATAGATTTGCACGCGGATGCCTTTCAGCCCGGGAACGGAACCCAAACCTCAGTCTTGATTCTTCAGAAAAAATCTGAATCGGAAATATTAGCAGAGAAACTCTCAGGTGTTAAGCCATACAACATCTTTATGGCAGTGGTGGAGAAGGTGGGGCACGATAAACGGGGTAATACGCTATTTAAACGGGACGAACAGGGTAATGAAATTTGGGTGTCAGAAGATCCCGATGTATCTGAAATAGGGGAGGTCTCGGAGAGTGAATTCACCTACGAGACCGAAAGCAGAGTCCGTATCATTGACGATCAAAGTCGTGAAGTTCCCACCGTTTTTGATCAATGGAAACAAGAGGAGGGTGTTACATGGTAGCACAACCCTACGACTCCTCACAAACAAGGGAAGATCAAGAAACCCAAAGTCCTGATTTTAAATGGACAACTGTTAATCTTCAAGAAGTTTTTGAAACAAGCTATCGCTTGGAGGCAGGTGTCTACGGGACTGAAGGAAGGCAGGTAAGACAGGATTTAGGGCGGTGCAAATGGGACATTGTCCGTTTGGGTGACGAGTTTATTGAAGATACTTTTTATCTCGGCAGGTTTAAAAGAATCTATGTTGAAGAGAAAAACGGTGTGCCGTTTATTCTTCCGTCACAAATGACAGAAATCTCTCCAAAAGCTAGCAAATTTATTTCTCCTACAACAGATATTGATATTGAAAGCACAAAGGTTGAGAGAGGACAAGTATTGCTTAGCCGCTCTGGTACAATTGGTGTTGTTTCTTATGTCTCTAAAACTCTTGAAAACCAATCCTTATCAGATGATGTGATTCGTATAAGAACCACAGAATACCCCGGGTATATTTACACTTACTTAAAATCGAGAATCGGAAGGTTACTTGTCGAGACAAATAACTACGGGGCAGTTATTAAACACATTGAACCCGCACATTTGAACGCTATTCCAATTCCGAATCCACCACCTATTCTCAAACAGGAAATTCATGATTTGGTTGAAGAATCCTTCAAATTACGCGATGAATCCAATGAATTGATGGATATGGCACAAGTTTTGCTAAAAGAGGCATTAGAGTTGCCATCTATTGAAGTTCTACATGAACAAGCTGAGCAGTTTGATAAAACGACAGGTGTTCTTAATTATTCCGTGCCATTAAGTGAGATTCACGGTCGATTGGATGGGTCTTACTACATTCCGATTGTGGACGTAATTGAACAACATATAGCAAGAACAGCAGAAGAGATTGTCAAGGTTGGCGACAGTCAAATTAGTCAATCGGTTATCTTACCGGGGCGGTTCAAACGAGTTTATGTTGAAAAGGACAATGGAGTCACTTTTTTCGGTGGTAAGCAAATATTTGAATTAGACCCAAGCAGCAAAAAATATCTGTCCCTAAAACACCATGCGGGGAGAATTAAAGACGAATTAACACTTCGTGAAAATATGACTCTCATTACATGTAGCGGGACAATTGCAAAAGTAACAATAACACCTCAACATTGGGAAGGTTGGACAGCAAATCAACATATCATCCGAGTTGTCCCTACAAATGATGAAATTGCTGGCTACCTCTATGCCTGGCTTTCAAGTGATTACGCCTATCCGCTTATAACTCGGTATATTTACGGCGCGGTGGTAGATGAAATTAATAATGTCCAGGTTTCCCAAATCTCGGTGCCGTTATTGCAGGACGGAGATATGCAGCGGCAAGTAAACGACACGGTTTTGGAAGCCAATCGGAAACGCACCGCAGCCTATAACTTGGAACAGAAAGCGTTGAGAATGCTTGATGAAAAGGTTATCTATGCGCGGTAAATGCGTAAAAACAAACGGAATCGAAAGTGAAAATCAAATACTATAAGGAATACTTATAGTATCACAAAGGAGAGAGTAATATGCTTTTAAATTTGGATATGGAATCTGAAAATTTTGAGGAACTCACAGAGAAAATAATTGACAAATATCTACCTATAAATAATGATCAATGCGATATAGAAATCCGTGAATTTGCCACGAGTCTAAAAGAGTTGTATCAAAAATTTTATCCTCAGTTTTTAAAAACTCAATACCAGCATGGTATGTATCTAGCATTAGTTAACGTGACACCATCAAATATTACTGATTTTCATGAAGAATACAGAACTGAAAATCATAAAATTTTTTGGGAATATGACAGAATCCAAAATACATATATTGCTTCGTCCGTATTTGAGGCGTTGTTAACCAACCTAAGAAAATTAACAACTGATTTGTCATGGGGTAAGAGTGAAGATAAAAGTCAATCACCTCCGAGAGCAGTATCCATGAAAAGGATTGCACAAGATATAGGAGAATTCCATAAAAGAATTGGTGCTAACAGCGGTGAATTTACGGTTTTTGAAAATAACCTTAATTCGTTGATAATAGATATTGAAAGTGGAGAGGATTTAGAGAAATTATGGCGTTATACTGATAAACACAATATTCATCTTGAAGATCAATATTCTCTTGAAGACGATAATATGTTCCCATTAGTTACCTTAAGAACAGCTATAAACACTATTATGAGATTTATTAATACAATTTATGAATTTTACAATTATAAGGAGCCTGCTCATATTGTGGATATTGGCCGTAATAAAACGCAAGCATGGATAGCAAGTTTCTCCAGTTATAAGGTAAACTCGTTGCGAATATTAAGAGAATATATTGATGCCATAGCAAGTTTTTGCAATAACGCTAACTATGCAGACCTTGACCCGGAAGAAGCTAGTCGTCAAATTTGCGAATGGGAAATATTTGGAAATGAATCACATTGAAGTGCCAACGTTTATTTAGACCATAATTTGGCAAAGTTAAGCCAAGTTTTGCTGCTCGAATTCCATAGGTGTCAAATAGCCTAACGCCGAATGGGGGCGTTTGAGATGATACACCTGTTCGATAAAATGCCCAATGCGGACTCTCACTTCGTGAATGTCCTCATAGTCATTGAGGTAGACTTCTTCCTCCTTGAGTGTGCGGATGAGTCTCTCAGCATACCCGTTCTCCCAAGGCCGTCCGCGACGGGCGACTGAGATCTCAACGCCATGCTCTGTGAGCATCGAGAGATAAGCATTTGAAAGATACTGAACGCCTTGATCCGAGTGATGGATCTCTGGCACGCTTTGACGTAATGCTTGCTCTAATGCTCTGAAGGTCAGCGGTTGGGTCAGGTGTTGACTCACCTGCCACCCTCTGATCCTGCGTGTGAAGACATCCATGAGCAGACTCACATAGACGAAGTGTGTCTTGAGGCGGACGTAGGTAATATCGCCGACCCAGACCTGATCGCATCGTGAGACCTCAAGGTCTTCGAGGCGATTCACCCACGGGTGCATAGCCTCACTGGAGGTCGTCGTTTGACAGATACGTTTGACAGACACCGAGAGGTTCGCCGCTTTCATCAAGCGGGCAACGCGGCGATACCCAACGGCGTATCCCATACGCAGTAGCAACTTTGTGATACGCCTATACCCATACGTCGGATAGCGTGCCGCTAACCGCTCTATCTCCTCTCGCAGGAGGGCTTCAGACGGGTCATTTTTCGCTTGATAATAGAGCGTGCTCTTGTTGATACCAAGCACCTCACAAATCTGTCGCACTGAGAAATCCGTCCGCAACGTCTCAACGATGTAGCGTTGTTGAGACGGTTTCAACTCAACAAGGTTGATGCTTTTTTTTGAATTTCCAACGCCAGCGTCAACCTTCCAACGAGCTGTTCGAGTTGTGCGATCCGCTCGGTGGCTTCGTTTGCGTGTTTATCTGTTGAGGTAAACCCAGTGGTTATATTTTCAACAGCTTGCTGTTTCCACTTCGAGAGCTGGTCTTCGCTGAGGTTGTGTCTGCGACACAACTCCGCTTGTGAACTTTCACCGCCGAGTGCCTCCAAAACGATCTCCGCTTTAAACTCGGGGGTAAATCTTCTTCGTTTGCGTTTCGCCATCGGATGCTCCTTTCAGTAAGATTGTATTATAGCACAATCTTGGTTTAGAGAGTGGTCTAAAAAACCGATGGCAGTACACATCTCAAGGAGTTGAAGTTGAGAATAGAACTTGCACTTAAGAAAAAAATAGAAGAATTAAGAGATTAATTCTTGAAAATTAACCCGAGGAGACTACATAAGATGCAAGAAATAAGAAATGCTGAAAAGGGTAAATACCGTTCATTTGAAAGAAGCCAATTTCCTAATCGGTGTATTGTTTGCAATAAAAACTTGCTTTTTGGTAGTGATTTCTTTCTATTACCTCTAGAGGACGCATTGCCGAGCAAGTTAATAACAAATCAGAAGCAAACATATTATACATGTGAATGCATAGATCAAAACTATGCATGGCTTACATATCAATATGGACCAATACGGACGTTGTCTGATCCTAAAAATAGTGAATCAGATGCACATGTGGATTTAGTTGTGAATATTGATATCGGGTATAGTTTAGTGGATAATTCATTGCTGTCAGATTTTGACCACAACCAAAGTATAACAGATGAAAACAAGTTATACCATCATCATCATCAAACCAGCAAATTAACTTACTTTCGAGTTCCCGTAGATGATATATTATTCACTCGCCACATTAAAAAAGCGGCAACAAACCCTAAGGGTGCGAAAAATATAGAAATGAAGTGTGAAAAATTAATTGATCTCGGCAATTCACTAAGTCTATTTTCTATGATGAATTTTCATAATCCATACGGTTTATTTAGAGGTAGATCAATTTATGGAAATTTAGAGGCATGGCTTGGATTTGATGTGGAAATAAAAGACTTATTCATCTTCAGTGGGGCTCCGTTTTGGCAGCGTATAAAAAAATCTTTGTTGGTAGAAAGTATAGTAACTTGTATATCTTTTGTTGAGCGTTTTGGCTCAAATATTTCTAGTGATGAAATTGAAAATTTGGAAGCGGCACGCAATAGATTTATCGCGCACTTTGACCTTGATGCTGATGATGATGAGACAAAAGGATACGTTGAAATTTTATACTCAACATTCAATAAACTTGTTAAAGATTTTAATAAAAAACATAATAAGCCGCCTTATAATCTTTACATCTCTTTTAAAGAATTACACCTTTCCTTACCTCAACCTCATACGCCATGCGATAATGCGTTTAGAAATATACTCAGTTTAATTAATTTTTGCTACAAACAACAGAATCAAGATTTGACCTAAAACCAATTTAAAATTAAGTTATGATATATATAGTTAAAAATGTATCTATACAATTTTCTCTCACTTTATGATGGACGCAAAATTGAACCAAGACCTGTCCGTTGCTATGAACAGGATAGGACAATCCAAGACCTACCCCTACAGGCATCGGCTCAGTGCGGTTAAGAAACCACACTTACCAGTGCAGGGTGCAAGTCTCTAAGTACAAACAGACTTTGCCGGTGGAGCAAAACATGAGCCATATCCAAACCGTCAAAATTCATGATGTGGAAGATGGCGAGATCTATACCGCCAAAATCCAGAAAAATGGCAAGAGATGGGTGGGATGGATACAGGAACATCCTAAGGTGAAGTGTGAAGCAGATACACAAGACGCATTGCTGGAAACCCTCGAAAACACGCTTTATCAAACCCTTGAAGCCAATTGGCAAACATGGGACAAACAGTTAGAGGCAGACATAAAAGCAGGAAAACTTGACGCTACCCTGGAACAAGTCAGTGCTGACTTTCATGCAGGTAAATGTGAAGACTTAGCAGTATTTCTCTCACAGAACACAACAGAGAAACAGATATGATGCGTCAGCGTGGAGTCGTCCGTTTCCATCCCACCTTCCCTCAAATCGGTTTCCCAAAACACAAAACATACCCATCATGATCCTTCAGTTCAAACGCACGGAGCCCGTCGTCGGTGTCTTCAAGCGGTTCATGGAATTCCAATCCACGCGACTGATACTCCGCAAACAGGGCATCAGGATCGGGCGTAAAAATAAAAGCGTCCCATCTTGCCCATTCGTGCCGAGTATGGTTCGGTACAGGGTGAATAAATTCAGTGATGTGTTTCAGCAGAATCCGCACCTCATTACGAGACACAATCCCAAAAAACGGGTCTTCTTCTGGGATGAGTAGGTCTGTCTCAAAACCGAGTTTCTGATTGTAGAATTCAATTGACTCCGCAAGATTTTTGACAATAAAAAACGGATAAATTCTCTCAAGTGTTGCACTGTTTGCCATCGTCCATCCTCCTGTTTTTCCTTGTCCAATATCCTAACAGATTTCCGTTTCCTGTTCAACAGCGAATAGACGTACATTCAGGGCCATTCAATTCTCTGGAAAACAGCTAAATTACCTTGTGATTTTGGCATCCCTAAACACGAAAATCCGCGTCCTCCGCGTCCTCCGCGATAATCCGCGATTCAGACAATTTGAAAATTGAATGACCCTGGACGTACATTCCTGAAATTGTTTGACATCCACTGCCAATGTGTGTTAAACTTTAAACAATTCACTCCTGATGAGAAAGGGACTGGCACTGGTTTGTACCGTCAGTATATCTGATATGGCGCAAAGACAGGAGCGGACGGCATCTAATGGGCGGCGACAATATGATACCGTTTCAAAAGCACTCATTCACCAAAACCCCGAAGACTGGTTACAGTTTAGCCTCGGCATCCCGGAAGCGGAAGTGATTGAGGTACTTGAGACCGAGCAGCCCACTGTCAGATCCAATCGTGCGGATAGTTTTATACGCGCAAACGTTCACGGTGAGGAAGTTATTGTGCATTTAGAAATGCAAACGCACGATAGCAGACACGATAGCAGAGAGGTACCGATGCCGTATCGTATGGCAGGTTACATCGGTAGAGGTATTGAGTTTTTCCAGATGCCGATTTATTCACACGTTATCTACCTGCACCCGCGGGCGGGTAGAACAGATCCCGGTGAATATGTTCAAGAAATTCGAGATTATGAGATTCGCATCCGATACAAGGTGATCCGGTTGTACGATTTGGAAGGTTCATCGTTTCTGGAAGGAGGGATGAAGGGCTTGATACCTTTTACACCGTTGATGAAGCACCCTGAAAATATGGAACCTAAGGAGTGGATCCGGCAATGCGTTGAAGCCGCCGATGCCGTACCACAGGATGACATAGCAAAGGCGGATTATTTGGCAGATTTAGCCATTTTGGGCGGGTTGGTATTTGATTATCCAACCATTCGCGAGACTATAATGGAGACAATCATGCAAGAATCATCAGTTATCCAACATTTCCTGCAGAAAGGCATTGAACAAGGCATTGAACAAGGCATTGAACAAGGCATTGAACAAGGCATTGAACGCGGAACACGAGAAAGTCTTGTTGAGGGGATCCTTGAAAATCTGGAGGTCCGTTTCAACGCACGCAACTTACAAGCAGTCGCATCAACGCTTGAGTACATCGACGACCTGCAACATCTCAGACAGCTACGCCGTGAGGCCCTACAGACACCAAGCCTTGAGACATTTCAAATATCTTTAGGTATAACTGACGGCACTAATAACAACGGTTCAACTTAGGGCTCGATGTTTGTAAAATATGTGTTGAAAATGGAGGCGACCATGCAAGGATTTATTCCACGTTTCCTTCAGCAAGGAACACGAGAAAGCCTCATTGAGGGGATCCTTGAAACCTTAGAGTTGCGTTTCGACGCGCCCAATTTGCCAAAAGTGGCATCTGCCCTTCATTGTATTGATGCAGTGCAACGTCTAAAGGAGCTGCACCACGAAGCACTCTATACACCGAGCCTTGAGGCGTTCCAGCATTTTTTAGACGCAAACCCGGATTCTGAAGAAACCGACTTCATTTGAGAAGCACATATTCCAACAAAGAGGAACAGATTTCATGGCAACACTCAGATGGGGTATACTCGGTTGTGGCGATGTCGCTGAATATAAGGGCGGCCCGCCGCTCTATAGCGTCGATGACTCGGAACTCATCGCTGTGATGCGGCGGGACCGTGCTAAAGCAGAATCTTTCGCTGAGCGGCACGGCGCGAAACAGGTCTATACCGATATAGACGATCTTTTGGCAGATGCAGAACTCAATGCGATTTACGTTGCAACGCCGCCATATCTCCACTGCGAACACACTATCCGTACAGCAGAAGCAGGGAAGCACGTCCTCTGTGAGAAACCGATGGCGATGACGGTTGAAGAATGCCAACAGATGGTGAATGCCTGCCACGATGCGGGTGTTACCTTAATGCTCGCCTATTACCGGAACTTCTATCCGAATATCGTGAAGATGAAGGCATTGATGGATGAGGGTGCTATCGGTGAGGTAGTGCTTGCAAAGGTCAATCATACCGGTTTCTATAACCCGAATCGGCACGACCTGAGCAGTTGGCGGGTGGACCCAAAGATCAGTGGTGGCGGTGTGCTGATGGATCTCGGTAGCCACCGGATCTCGCTCCTGCAGTATCTGATGGGTGACATCAAATCTGTGCAAGGGTATGCGGAGGCAGTCCATCTGGATATTGATGTTGACGATTCCGCAGTGTTTACGCTCCGTTTCGAGAGTGGCGCGCATGCCGTAGCGAACATCAACTGGAACGTCGGTGTCTCGATTGACGATGTTGAGGTTTATGGCACGGAAGGGTGTTTGCGGTGTTCGCCGCTGAATTCGGGGAATCTGACGCTTGAAACGAAGTCGGAAGGATTGGTTGAGATGCATCAGGCTCCATTGCCGCATACACATACGGGGCTTATCGAAGATTTTGTGAATCATCTTAAGACGGGTGAACCGATCCGGTGTTCCGGTGAGTCAGGATTGCAGACGAACGCGGTTATCGCCCAGATAATGTAGGCGTGTTTCCGAAAAATTGTAGGTGCGTTTTGTTGAGGTTTAAGAAAATAAATGGGTAATTAACGGGCAATGAATTGCCCTACTACGAACGGTTTCGCTTGTAGTAGGGCGGTTGCGTTACGGCACACGGCGTGTGCCTACTACTTTTAACTAATCCGGTTGGATTCTAATGTCAGCCATTCGCCATACCCTCTCGGCATCTCTGCTGGTGGTTCCAAACCGGATTCCTCGCGCCACCGTAACAACGGATGCCGTCGATCGGATTGCGGCAGAGCAACGCGTGTCCCGTACGCCGCCGACTCAAAAATCCCCATCATCATCTCAATGATATGTCGTCCCTCAGTGCCACTGCACGTATGCGGTCTGCCTTCATCTAAAGCGTTGACATAATCCTCCACGAACCAGTAATCCGCCTCCGACGCACCACCTTTGGGGTCATAGTGTTCAGGATAGATGAGTTCTAACGTCTCCCACTGGTCGTGTGTGCCGTCAGGGAGGTAGTGTGGGGTCGGTAGCCACCATGCACCGCCGCTTTTCCAGAAGAGTCGTCCCTCAGTGCCGTAGAGTTCCATAGAATACGCACCCGTATCCATCGTGTGGAACCGGTGTTGGAGCAGCGTACCGGTAACATTGCCTTCATACTGTAATGTCGCAGTAATATATTCGCCTGCGATGGTTCCCATACCGCTCGGAGATGGCGCGACATCCACAGGTGTGATCGGTTTCCCACCTGTCGTTAGGTGCGCAACGACGCTTTCGCAGCGTTTCCCGAAATGTAACATATTGTTGAGCATGTGTGTGCCGATGTTCATCAAGCCGTAGCCGCCGTAATAGCCTTTGCCGCTGCCGTACATGTAGCGCAATTCACCGATTTTCCCAGCATCAAAAGCGCGAGCGAGTGCCTGCATAGACGCGCCAACCCTGCCTTGGTGATGCACCGCAACCTGCACGCCTTTTGCTTTCGCTTTCTCAATAACGGCATCCGCTTGCACGAGGTCTATACACATCGGCTTTTCGACTTCAATATTGACCCCGTGTTCCAGCACGCGCATACACAGATCGTAATGGAACTCCGTGCCAGTCGGAATAGCGACGATGTCGGGTTGCGTCTGTTGGATCATCTCATCTAAATCAGTGAATCGTGCGGCGACGTTGACTTCTTCGCCCAAGGTGTTCAGGCGTTCTTCAATCAAGTCACAGAGCGCAACAATCTCTGTGCGTGGATGCGCATGATATGCCCGCGCTGCTGCTGTCCCACGCCCTCTACATCCCAAGATTCCAATTCGATATGTTTCCATCGTTCTCTCCTTCCACCTGTCTGAATCGTTGATGGGGTTATTGTAGCACGGTTTATTTAATCGGTCAACTGTGTCTTTTGGCTGTCAGCAATCAGTCGTCAGAAATCGCTCCTACAAAAGAAAATTAGGAACATCTATTTGCGGCGGGACAAGTACTCAGATAGCGCGTAGTCGAACGGTGTGGCGGTATCCATCTGTACATAATCAATCTGGCTTGCGCCGCATCCGCGACGATAACTCTGGATAAATCCGTTCAGTTTCTCAAGATAGTCCGTTTTCAGCGTATCTGCTTGTGTTGAAAGTGTCTCTCCGGTCTCCATATCCCGAAAAACGACGGAGCCAGTGTAAGGGAAAGTAAGTTCGGCAGGGTCAAGTAGGTGAAAGACGATGACTTCATGTTTCTGGTGGCGGAGATGTTTCAGTGCGGAGATGACCTGAGAGGGTTCATCAAGCAGGTCAGAAATAACGATGACTAAACCGCGTCGCACAATCCGCTTGGCGAGTTCGTGGAAAAGTCCGCTGAGTTCTGTTTCCTGACCCGGCGTTGCGTTTTCCAGCGCGGACATAATCGCGCGAAGATGTGTCGCAGCGCCTCTCGGTGGAATATATTGCGTAATATCCGTATCAAAGAGTGCCAACCCAACGGAATCGCGTTGTTTCAGCATGAGGTAGGTGAGTGTCGCCGCGAGATAACAGCCGTACTCAAACTTCGTCAACGATTCCTCGGCGTGTTTATAGTTCATCGACGCGCTTGTATCAAGCAGGATATATGCGCGGAGGTTCGTCTCCTCTTCAAATTTTTTGACGTAATACCGATCAGATTTCCCGTAGACCTTCCAATCGATATAGCGGATTTCATCACCGGGCATATATTGCCGATGCTCCGCGAATTCGACGCTGAATCCTTGATATGGACTTTTATGCAATCCAGTAACGAACCCCTCAACAACGAGGCGTGCGACAAGTTCCATACCACCAATCCGAGAGAGTGCTACTGGATCTAAGTATTTATGAGATGTTTGCATGTTTTTCTTTTACCAAATTAGTCGAAAACTGCGACTGACACCGGACGTTTCGGCGCAACAGTCTGCCGATCCCGCTTAATACGTTCGATTTCTTTGAGTGTCTGTGCAGTCAAATATCCCTCGCCACAATTTGGGCAATGAATAGTAGGGACATTTTCGATGACGAGTAACGATTCACCTTTTCCGTAACTTCGGGAAATGTGGCGTTGGCGTGCTCCTGGCTTTCCGCAAATATCGCATTTCATTAATTTAACTCCTTATCATTTTATTTTATATAGACGGTAATGATAACCAATTTTCTGCTGAAAGTCATCTGCTGAAAGTCAACTTTGTTACAACGACAGCAATTTCTGAACCGTGCGTTTGACCTTCTACAACATATTTCCATTCACCACTTTGTAAATCTCTTTGCCTACCAACAATTTTACCCGTGAGAAGAGCATTTTCTACGTCAAAACTTGTGAGGTCATCCTGATCCATCTCATCTTCGGCGTGGAGTGTCAAAACATATTCTTGATTCTGAACTTTTCCTTGAATCTCTTGGAGGATTTGATTAAGCATATCTCACTAGATGTTTTCGGTTGCATTCACAATCCTCGTGGACGATGTCGTCAATAAAATATAAACGCTCGTCTTCGGTCATCGCGTCCCAATCCAACGCGCGTTGGACACATAATTCTCGAACTTTTGATTCGGCATATTTCATCCGCTCCTCGCGTTCTGCTGGTGTTTCCTTTGTAAGTGCACGAACAACCAAGAATTTTTCTTCTGGGGCATCTGCTGAACCAGATCGATGATCTGTTCAGTTGTTAATTCAAGCGTCAAATTCATTTTGATTCACCTCCTTAATCTTATACCATTTCTAAATAAACGCCTCTCATTAAGAAAAAAACCGTTCGTAGTAGCGCAATTGATTGCGCTCGGACATGCGAATACCTCATAGAGGTCCAAAATCTCTATAATGCGACCTTATTTTTCAGATTTGGTATTACGTCCTAATTATAACAAAGATTGTCTTGAATATCAACCGAAATGCAAAAACGTTGAAAAATTAGTTTGCATTTTAGGCACTCACTTTGTGTATAATTTTAGTGTAAAATACTTACGGCAAAGAGAGGATACATTTAAATGGGAAATCCAGTTGTACATTTTGAAATCGGTGGAGAAGATGTCGAAAGACTAACTGATTTTTACAGTTCAGTATTTGAATGGGAGATCACACCCTTAGCAGATCAATTATATATTGCTGACCCCGTATCAGAGGAAGGGATACAAGGGCATCTATTTCAAGCAACCGAAGAAACGGACACCTCAAATAACGTCATCATCTATGTTCAAGTTGATGACATACAGGCGTGTCTATCGCAGGCGGAGAGTCTTGGTGGTGAAATCCTTATACCGCCTCAAGAGATTCCGGGCAATGCAAGCCACTTCGCGATGTTCCGTGATCCGAGTGGCAACAAAATCGGTTTGTTACAACGACGATTGTAAATTATGTCAACAAAGGCTTGAGCCAACGTCTCGCCGTTTCGATGTCCATTCCAGTGCGTTCCGCATAATCCGCAACCTGATCCTCCCCGATTCGACCGATACTGAAATACCGCGCCTCTGGATGTGAATAATACCAGCCACTCACAGATGCTGCGGGGGACATCGCCAAACTCTCGGTGAGCGAGATACCGGTGTTTTCCGTGACCTTCAACAAATCAAACAACACCCGTTTTTGGTTATGGTCGGGACACGCCGGATAACCGGGTGCCGGACGAATCCCGCGATATTTTTCGGCAATCAAGGCATCGTTATCCAACGTCTCATCAACGGCATACCCCCAAAGTTTTGTGCGGACGTGCTGATGCATCCGCTCAGCGAAAGCCTCTGCAAGTCGGTCTGCCAACGCCTTCGCCATAATGCTGTTGTAATCGTCCTGACTCTGCTCAAACTCGGCACAGAATTCAGAGACACCGATACCTGTTGTCACCGCAAACGCCCCGATATAGTCCGCCAGTGTTGTCGCTTTCGGTGCGATGAAATCACCGAGGCTGAGATTCGGTCTCGTGAACGGCTGCTCCGTCTGTTGGCGCAGGTGGTGCAGAGTGGCGATCGCTTTTGTTCGCGTCTCGTCCGCATAGATTTCGGTCCCTTCACCAACGCCGTTAGCAGGGAAAAGTCCAACGACAGCACGCGCACAGAACCTTTTCTCTTCAACGATGATACGGAGAAGTGCTTCGGCATCTTTCAGGAGTTTACGCGTTTCCTCACCGACTTCCGGATGCTCTAATATATTCGGGTATTTACCGCGGAGTCCCCAGGTCGTAAAAAACGGACTCCAGTCGATATAGTCAACAAGTTCGTTCAGAGGATAGTCGTCAAAGACTTTGGTGCCGGTCATAGTAGGTTTAGGAGGCTGATAATGCTGCCAGTCGGGGGTAAATTTCCGATCTTGTGCGACACTGAAAGGTAGTAGATTCGCCTGTTTCCGATTCTTCGCACGGCGTTCGCGGATATCGATGTATTCTTCACGCGTCTGCGCCACGAACGTCTCCTGCCTTTCGTCGCTCATCAAATTACCAACAACACCGACACTTCGGGACGCATCTTTGACATGAATCGTTGAACCGCCGTAAACCGGCTCAATTTGGACGGCAGTATGTACTTTTGAAGTGGTCGCGCCACCGATGAGCAGTGGGATACGGAAGCCTTCACGTTCCATTTCCTCAGCGACATACACCATCTCGTCTAACGAAGGCGTGATGAGCCCACTCAACCCGATCATATCGGCGTTTTCTTTCCGCGCGGCTTCAAGAATCTCGTCTGCAGGCACCATCACACCGAGATCAATGACTTCATAGTTGTTACACCCAAGCACAACACCGACGATATTTTTCCCGATGTCGTGCACGTCGCCTTTCACTGTCGCCATCACGATTTTGCCTCTCGATTGGATAGCACCCTCCGCCTGTTCCTTTTCGATGAACGGCACGAGATGCGCGACCGCTTTTTTCATAACGCGCGCGCTTTTGACAACTTGCGGCAAGAACATTTTACCGTCACCAAAGAGTTCACCGACGCGGTTCATACCGTCCATCAACGGTCCCTCAATCACCTGTATCGGACGTTTGTATGCAAGACGCGCTGCTTCCGTGTCTGCTTCAATGTATTCGATGATCCCTTCAACGAGCGCGTGGCTGATCCGTCCTTCGACCGGTAGTTTCCGCCATTTCTGGCTGACCCTTCTCTTTTTACCTTTACTTTGCAGCGTGCCGGCGAGATTGACGAGCCGATCCGTGGCATCTTCCCGGCGGTTGAACAGGACATCCTCCACGGCTTCAAGAAGCGGTTTGGGTAGATCGTCATAGACTGCAAGCTGCCCAGCGTTGACAATCCCCATGTCCATACCCGCATTGATGGCATGGTAGAGAAACGCTGCGTGCATCGCCTCACGTACCGTGTCGTTGCCACGGAACGCAAAAGAGATATTGCTAACGCCGCCGCTCACCAAAGCGTGCGGACAGGTAGCTTTAATCTCTGCACACGCCTCAATAAACGCCTTCGCGTATGTGTTATGTTCTTCAATGCCAGTCGCAACAGCAAATATATTCGGGTCGAAGATGATGTCTTCCGGTGGAAATCCGACCTCTTCTGTCAAGAGTCGATACGCTCGACGACAGATCTCGACTTTGCGTTCATAAGTATCGGCTTGTCCATCTTCATCGAATGCCATGACAATAACTGCGGCACCGTATTGACGGATCAATCGCGCTTTTGTCAAGAAATCTGCCTCTCCCTCTTTTAAACTAATCGAGTTAACGATACCTTTCCCCTGAATACATTCCAAGCCTGCTTCTATAGCCTCCCACCGACTGGAGTCAAGCATAATGGGCACGCGACTGATGTCCGGTTCCGCGGCGATGAGGTTCAGAAACTTAACCATTGCGGTTTTGGCATCTAACATGCCTGCGTCCATGTTAATGTCAATCAGTTGCGCACCGTTTTCCACTTGATCTCTGGCGACCTCTAAAGCCGTCTCATAGTCCTCATTTTTGATGAGTGTCGCAAATCGGCGTGAACCTGTTACGTTTGTCCGTTCACCAACGTTAACAAAGAGAGAATCGGGTGTGATGTTAAACGCTTCTAAACCGCTGAGACGACAAGCGCGTGCTTGCCGCGTGGGTTGTCGTGGTGGGTATTCAGCGGCGACTTTGACAACGGCCTCGATATGTTCAGGTTGACTGCCGCAACATCCACCGACGATATTGATGAAGCCGTTTTGCGCGAACTCGCGTACCCAATCCGCCATCTCCGCGGGGGTCTGTGTATACTGACCGAGTTCGTTAGGGAGCCCAGCATTCGGATAACAGATAACGGGGACATCCGCCATTTTCGCTATCTCGGCGAGGTAGGGACGGATCTGTTGTGCACCAAAACCGCAGTTCAGCCCGACGGCGAGCAGATTTGCGTGCCGCACGGAGTTCCAGAACGCCTCAACTGTCTGCCCTGAGAGGTTCCGTCCACCCCCGCCACTTCTGTCAGAGGAAACGATGAGCGGAATATCGATGCCTCGTGCTTCAGAGAGGGTTTGTATCGCGAAGAGCGCGGCTTTACAATTAAGTGTGTCCATGACGGTTTCAACAAGGAGAAAATCAACGCCGCCATCAATTAAGCCTTCTGCTTGTGTTGTGTAAGCAGAAACGAGTTGTGAGAAGGTGACATTCCGATAGCCGGGATCGTTTACATTTGGAGAGATGGAGCAGCTGCGATTGGTAGGTCCCATGCTTCCGGCAACAAAACGCGGTTTGCTCGGCGATGTCCATTTATCTGCCACCTCACGAGCGATGTGCGCGGCTGCGTAGTTAACCTGATACGCAACATCTTGGAGTTGGTAATCCGCCATTGAGACAGATGTACTCGTAAAGGTGTTTGTTTCAATGATGTCCGCACCCGCGCTGCAATAATTTGCGTGTATCTCCCGGACAATGTGTGGTTGCGTAATGGAAAGCAGATCGTTGTAGCCTTTGAGTTCGCACGGGTGATCTGCAAACTGCTCACCCCGAAAATCTGCCTCCGTGAGTCGATAGGTTTGTAACAACGAACCCATTGCCCCATCAAGGACCAGAATCCGTTTCTCTAATTCATTTTTAAGATATGTTATGCGTTCAGTATCTGCCATATTTTTAATTTTACCTTGCGGAGGAATAACATGCGTTTCAACCATAAAGTGCGTTCCACAAATCCGCTCTCCATTACATTACAAGCTACGAGTTTTGAGGCGATTTTAAGAAAAGTACTTTGTCAGACGAAAACATCTTAACAGCCAACTGCTATCTATGCTACCACAGCGCGATATGGGGCCGTCCGATGCCTACATCACGTGTTATAATATACCACATAGAAAGTCGATTTGTCCATTTAAAGCCGATGTAACCAATTATGCAAACACAAAACAGAGAACGCGAACGCGCCCCACACGCCCATAAATACGCCATCCATTTTGACATCCTTCCAGAGATCTCTTATCTCAATGAAGACCTCCCCGTCCTCATAGCGGATCTCTTGCCAATTTTTCGCGGTTTCCCAGAAGATGTCTGGATCTCTGAGAAGTCGGTAGACGAAGGTCTGGATTTCTGCCGGGTGGTTTTCTCGGTATCTGCTGAGTCCCCGGATGCGATCAAAACGTTTGGAAACTGGTTTCAGGCGATATTCCGGGAACCCTCCGTCGCCGAAGTTTTGGAACGTCTCGTCGCGCACGCTTTGGACGAGCCCAACGCTGCTGAGGTTATCCTAACGGACTGGACGCGATTGGCGAATTAGCCATCAGCTGTCAGTCTTCAGCCATCAGTGAAAGTGGTTTCTGATTAAATTAAACGCTTTTTTACTGATCGCTGATTGCCGATTGCTGACAGCCAAAAAAGCATTGACATTGAAAAACAAAACAGGTATAATATTGGGTGAAAATCAGTTTTCCAAAACACGATTTGGAAAATAGGAGATAGCAATGACCCAACGAATTTACTGGAAAAGTGTGTTGCGGAAATCTGTAGGATTCCGAAATTTTCTATTAGCAGTGATGCTGCTTTCCTTGCTGTGTGTTAACAGTGCATATCCGCAAAATGTTGATGAGATTTTTCAGAATTTCAAAACAGCCTATGAGAAATCTGATAATTTCAGCGCGAACTTTGAGGAAACAACGCTGCTTTCTAATCGGAAAAGCGTCGCTCGCGGACGGTTTATATTCGGTAAACCGAATCTGCTCCGTAAGGAGTACGTCGACCGAAAAGATGCTTCAAAGGTCGTCCAAGTTACCGTTTTAGATGGCGAATACGCTTGGACGTATACACCGGTACTCAACCAAGTCAATAAGATGAAGTGGAACAACCCAGAACGCAGAGAACTGCTACCGGGTATCGGTGCATCACTTGAGGATGTCCAAATAAACTACGATATGGTACTTGTGCCCGACGAATTTGCGAACCCGAAAGGTGTACATCGGATTGAGTTGACCCCGAAAAAAGACCCTAAAGACCACTTGATGAATGCGAACGTGAAGGAGAAACTTCTCATCTGGGTGAAGTCCGATGAGTGGCTCCCTGTGCAAGTTGGCTACGAATCCGAGCTCGAAGACGGAACCCGTCAGAGCGTGATCGTTGCATTCACAGAGATCAAACGAGATACAGAACTCGCACCGGACCTTTTCAAGTTTGTGGTGCCTGAAGATGCCGAGGTCATCAATCTCTCCGAAAATTAGGCACTAACTCTGATTACGTGTTAATGCCTGATAGGTCGGCAATATACATTATGGATTTCGGGACGCTTTTTCGGTTGGCAAATCTTCTAACGCTTTTTCGGCTATTCCTGATACCACCCTTCATATTCTGTTTTCAAGCAGATATGATGGTACCCGCCCTCGTCATTTTTGCCGTTGCTGCGCTGACAGATAATCTTGATGGACGCATCGCACGGAGACAGGGCGTGACGGGTTTCGGGAAATTCATGGACCCACTCGCGGATAAGTTGTTGATTGGTGCCGCCCTAATCTGTTTAGCCCTTTTTAAGCACGTTGATGGCGGACTCATTCCGATATGGATGATCGTAATCATCATGGGACGTGAAGTCCTCGTTACATGCTTGCGGATTATTTTCATCGCAAAGTACGGGCAGGTCGTCTCGGCAAGTCAGTGGGGAAAATACAAGACGACTTCGCAACTCGTTGTTGTCATTATTGGCTTAGTTTTACTCACACTCCAGACACTTCAGAACGAGCAGATCACCGCATTTATCGAGCAGCGTCGCGGGCCCATCTATTTTATGATGTATCTACCGTTAGTACTCACGGTTGGGTCAGGTATGGAATTCCTCATCAATAACCGTAAAGCGTTATCCGCCCTGATTTTTTCAACCCGCTACGATCCAGAAGCAGGTGCGTGATGGCGACAACCCAAAATGATGGTGTTCGTTGTTTTGTAGCGATTGAAATACCAGAACAGGTACAAGCACTACTGAAGCCCGTCCAGAGACACCTTCAGTCAGAGGTGCGAAAGGCTTCATGGACAAAACAGGGAAACTTTCATCTCACGTTAAAATTCCTCGGCGATGTCCACGCTGAAGCCGTTGATGCAATAAGCGAAGCAGTTCAGAACGTCGCTAATACACAGCCACCATTTTCTATTGAACTTGGCGGCATCGGGGCGTTTCCGACACTCACACGTCCGCGGGTTATCTGGATAGGTGTAAAACACAAGGCATCCACCGTCTCGCACCTTGCGAAAGCCGTGAACCTTGAATTGAAGCACCTCGGTTTTCCAACAGATAATCGGTTTCACCCGCATCTTACGCTCGGACGGCTCAGGACACCGGTGAATCTGGAACCGTTAAAAAATGTTCTACATAAATATAACACAATTGATGGCGCAGTCGTAAACGTGAATGAAATCATTGTCATGCAAAGTCAACTTCATCCCAATGGAGCGATTTATACGCCTTTAAACGTATGTCAGTTTTCGGCGTAACACAACATCCGAAGTACCTATCTTTGATAGTAGGTGCCATAAAGGAGAACGTTAGAACATGTTAGACGAACAAAAACAGAAGGCTATTGACCAGGCGATCTCACAAGTAGAACGCGAATTCGGCAAAGGTGCTATCATGCGGTTTACCGACAGTGAGGTCGTGCCTGTTGAAGCAATCCCCACCGGTGCACTCTCACTTGACCTCGCTCTCGGTATAGGCGGTGTCCCGCGCGGTAGAATCATTGAAATTTTTGGACATGAAGGCACCGGAAAGACCACTTTGGCACTCCATGTCGTCGCTGAAGTACAAAAGATGGGCGGCACGGCTGTGTTCATTGACGTTGAACACGCACTTGACACCACTTACGCTCGAAATATCGGGGTCAACATGGAAAACTTGTTGATCGCGCAGCCCGATGCTGGCGAACAAGCGTTAGAGATTGTTGAGACACTCATCCGTAGCGGCGCAATTGATCTGGTCGTTGTTGATTCTGTGGCGGCTTTGACCCCGCAAGCCGAGATTGAGGGTGAAATGAGTGACTCACACGTCGGGTTGTTACCCCGTTTGATGTCCAAGGCGCTGCGAAAGTTGTCAGGCGTTACCAATAAATCCCAGACATGCGTCATCTTTACCAATCAGATCCGACAAAAGATCGGCATCATGTTCGGCAACCCGGATACCACACCCGGTGGACTCGCGCTCAAATTCCATGCCTCCGTCCGATTAGAACTGCGACGCGGCACCCAGATCAAGGAAGGCGATGAAATTCTTGGCAGCAGCGTACGTGTTAAAGTGGCAAAAAATAAGGTGGCTCCACCTTTCAAGGAAGCAGAATACGACGTTACCTTCGGGAAGGGTATCTCCAAAGAGGGCAATCTCTTGGATATTGCTGTTGATAAGGAATTTATCCAGAAGAGCGGCTCTTGGTTCTCATACAACAGCGATCGAATCGGTCAAGGCAGAACCAACGCTAAGAAATATTTGGAGGACAACCCCGAGGTCGCAGCAGAAATTGAGGCGAAGATACGCGAGGCATTGAGCATGGCACCAGACGCGGGGGCCGGCGCGATTCCCGAAGCTGAAGATGAGATTCACGACACCGTTGACGAAGTGGAATAGTATAACGGGCATCCACAAGCGGAAGAAATCCACAGAAATATGCTTACAAGATGCCCACATATTTTGATAATTTACCGTTGCTTTGTCCAAATCAGCTCACTGATGGGTCACTGACTGCTGATAGCTGATGGCTGATGGCTTCTAAAAAATATCAACTTTTTCTTGACACAATTTTTTCAAGGTGCTATACTCTAATAAAATGGTTGTCAGTCGTCGGTTATCGGTTCGGCTTTTGAAATTAGAAAATCTTTTTTATCTCGGACGTTCTTATAGGTAAGGTAACGACGGTTAAAAGAAGATGTTAGCGAACCAGAAACCTCTTAACTGAAAACTGATAACCGATGACCGATAACCACTTGGAAAGTGAGATCTTCACGTATGGCTATCAAAAGAGGAAATTCCGAAGAGGCTTTTGAGGAACAAAAGACAGTTGATGTTGTCTGGTATGAACAGCAGATGCGCGCGCTTCAAGGGACAATTGACATGCTTGAAGGAGAACTTGAAAGTCTGCGACAGCAGCAGGGTACGGTACACGTCAAGGACCTCGAAACACAACTTTATGAAACGCAGCGTGAGTTGATGGCGGCACACCGGCGCAACAAAAGACTAACCAGCACCTTGCAAGAGGCGAAGGAAAAGCTACAAATCCTCAAAGAGAAGGTTGATCAACTCAGCGCACCTCCCAATAACTATGGTGTTTTTCTCGGCGCGAACAAAGATGGGACCGTGGATATCGACATCAGCGGCAGGAAATGGCGTGTTAATATGGACCCCGGACTCAAGGATAAAAACCTTGCTGTCGGACAAGAAGTCATCGTCAATAGCGGCATGAATGTCGTTGACATCAAAAGTGCCGAGAGACACGGAGATGTCGTCAAAATCAAAGAACGAGTTGAAGATGAACTCGCCATTGTGACCCTGCGTACCGATGAAGAACGCGTCGTCAGAATAGCCGAATCTCTTAAAGAGGAAACCCTTAAAACGGGGGACCATGTACTCCTCAATCACACCACAAGCATGCTCATGGAAAAACTCCCTAAAAGAGAAGTCGAAGATTTGCTGCTTGAGGAGGTACCAGATATCGGCTACACGGATATCGGCGGGCTTGATACGCAGATAGAAGCGATTCGCGATGCTATTGAACTGCCATACCTCTACCCAAAGGAATATCAGGAATTTAACCTCTCACCACCGAAAGGTGTTCTCCTGTATGGACCTCCCGGATGTGGTAAAACCTTGATAGCCCGAGCCGTCGCGAGTAGTATCGCCGAACGCGTCCGAAAGGAGAGCGGGAGGGAGGATGTTCGCGGCTATTTCATCAACATTAAAGGGCCTGAACTCCTCAATAAGTATGTCGGCGAAACTGAACGGAAAATCCGAGAAGTCTTCCAAAAGGCGCGCGACAAATCGAGGGAAGGATTCCCGGTTATCATCTTTTTTGATGAGATGGATTCGCTCTTCCGTTCGAGAGGTATGGGTATCTCATCGGATATGGAATCAACGCTCGTGCCACAGTTCCTCTCCGAAATTGATGGTGTAGAGAACTTAAGGGATGTCATTGTCATCGGAGCAAGCAACCGGCAAGACCTGCTTGACCCAGCGGTTTTACGTCCCGGCAGGCTCGATGTCAAAATTAAAATTGACCGACCTAACATTGATGGTGCTAAGGACATCTTCGGGATATACCTGACACCGGACCTCCCGTTCGCTGAAAAGGTTCGTCAGCAATTTAACGGAGATACGCAGGCGGCCGCGGACCACTTCATTGATGCAGCCGTAAACGAGATGTACGCGACCACGGATGAAAACCGATTTATTGAAGTAACTTATGCCCGTGGTGAACGCGAGACACTCTTTTTCAAAGATTTTGTTAGCGGGGCAATGATTGAGAACATTGTTTCACGCGCAAAGAAGGCAGCAATCAAACGCTTTATCAGCTCCGACGGAACAGATAAAGGGATGTGCCTTGATGACCTTAAAGCAGCGATCCGAGAAGAATACCACGAAAATGAGGATCTCCCGAACACAACGAATCCTGACGATTGGGCAAAAATTTCGGGGCGCAAAGGCGAAAGAATTGTTAATATTCGCGCGCTGACGAATGAACCTACACGGGAGAAAAAACAGGACATCCGAGTCACCCGAGGCGGCACATTTCTCTAAAATCAGAATCATCAGTTATCAGTTCGTTTCTTTCAAAAAACCGTTCAGTTGCCAGTTACCAGTAAAAGAGACCTCTTCACTGGTTACTGGCAACTGGTAACTTCTTCACTGACAACTGACAACTGACAACTATTCTAATGGAAATACCAATAATAATGGGAACAGAGACTGAGTACGGCATCTCAGTCAAAAATGCACGTGAGCAAGATCCGGTCGCTGCCTCTACTTTAGTGGTCAACGCCTATAAAAGTTGTAAGAGTGAGGTACCGAGTGCTACCACCTCTGTTACGTGGGATTACGATCAGGAGAGTCCGTTAATGGACGCGCGCGGGTTCCTCGCAGAGACAGAGACACCTATTTCTGAAGCAGACACCAGCAATGTCGTTAATGACATTTTGATCAACGGTGGACGGTATTACGTGGATCACGCACACCCCGAATATTGTACGCCAGAGTGCGCGAATGCACGGGATCTCCTCCTATACGAGAAGGCAGGAGAATTAATATTAGAGGTCAGTAGGGTCGCAGCGGAACGGCTACTACTTGACAACCAAGAAATTATCATCTATAAAAACAACACCGATTACAAGGGGCATAGTTACGGGGCACATGAAAACTATCTTATGTCCCGCAAAGTACCATTTGATACAATCGTTGATGGGCTGATCCCGTTCCTTGTTACGCGGATCGTTATTACAGGAAGTGGCAAGGTGGGTGCCGAAAACGGGAGCAACGAGACAAATTATCAAATCTCCCAACGCGCTGATTTCTTTGAGAAAGAGGTCGGGCTTAGCACAATGGTGAACCGACCCTTGATTAATACACGCGATGAACCGCATGCTGATGACAAACTCTATCGACGCTTACATGTTATCGTCGGTGATTCTAACATGTCTGAATTCAGCATCTATCTGAAAGTCGGTATTACATCCATCGCACTCCAGTTAATCGAGAAAGGCGTTGTCGGAAACCAATTCAGTTTGAAGGAACCCGTCGCAGCGATAAAAAGTATCTCGCGCGACCTGTCCTGTAAAAACGAAATAGAACTCGCGGACGGGCGACAATGGACACCGATAGAGGTGCAACGTGCCTACCTCGAACTTGCAAGACAACATCTGACACCTGAAGAACGGACATCTGTCGTCGAAGATGTCCTTGAAAAATGGCAATTCGTGTTGGATAACTTGGAAATAGATCCCGGACGGCTCAGTCGCCACCTCGACTGGATCATCAAAAAGAAGTTACTCGATGCCTATCGGAAACGGCACGCGTACCAATGGGACGACGCACATGTTCAGATGCTTGACTTGCAGTACCATGATATCCGACCAGACAAAGGGCTTTATATCCGGCTCCTAAAGAATGGACATGTTAAACGCTTACTCAGCCATGAAGAAATTGTGCACGCCATGCACTATCCACCTGTAGATACACGTGCCTATTTTCGCGGCACTTGTCTACGGAGATTTCCAAAGCACATCTATAGTGCAAGTTGGAACTCAATGATTTTCAAAGGTAAATCGGGGGGACTTGACAAAATTATGATGGATCGTCCCCACTTCGGGACACAAAAGATTGTTGGTGAACTGCTGAACAACTGTACAGCAGAGGAACTCGTTAAAGAAATCCGAGGCAATGCTTCAGGATAGTTATCAGTTTTCAGTGAAGAAGTTACCAGTAACCAGTGAAGAAGTCTCTTTTACTGGAAACTGAAAGGCGTACTCGCCGGACTGACAACTATTACCTCTGATAACTATTAAAGGAGAGAAAAATGTCGACTGAAAAACAACAGGAACACCTCAACCGTCATGTCGATGAAACCGAAGACATGCAACCTGATGTTGGAACCAGTGAAATGGATGAGGAGTTCGTTGAAGACTTAGACACACTTCTTGACGAAATCGATGAGATTTTGGAAGAAGATTCACAGGAATTTGTCGAGAACTATATTCAACGAGGAGGGCAGTAGGAGTGCTCGACCTCAGTGATTATGGCAACTCCGACTTCTTCCAAATCTTAAAGCGTCGCCATCCCGAATTACTCGCGACGCTTAATTCATCTGATGCCGCCGCAAGTGTCAACGTAGCAGAGGCATCGTTCCGTCCCTACGAAGGCACAACTGTGCTTGCGGTTGTCTACGATGCTGGCGTTGTTATGGCAGGCGACCGGCAGGCAACAGAAGGCTATCAGGTCGGCGAGCGTCGAATTCAGAAGATCTATCCAGTGGATCGGCACTCCGCAATTGCCGTTGCGGGTGCCGCGGGGCCCTGTATCGAGATGGCAAAACTCTTCCAGGTTGAAGTCGAATTTTACGAAAAGACGGAAGGGATAAGCCTCAGCCTTGAAGGACAGGCGAACTTCCTCGCACATCTGGTACGCTCTAACCTCGGGCTTGCTATGCAGGGATTAATTGTCTTGCCGCTCTTTGCCGGCTACGACCTAAAACGGCAGCGGGGTAGAATTTTTAAATATGATGCTGTCGGGGGGCGTTATGAGGAAGATGACTACTACGCCATCGGCTCCGGCGGTAAGGATGCACGCACAACCCTAAAGAAACGCCACACGCCTGAGATTACCCGCCAAAACGCCTTAGAAATCGTCGCTGAAGCACTCTGGGATGCTGCCGATGAAGATATCGCAACCGGCGGACCTGATCTCATCCGGAAAATTTTCCCAACGCTTTACACCGTTACTGAAGAAGGAGTTACTGAGGTTCCTGAGGCAACTGTTGAGGAACTTTATCGCAACCTCATCGCGCGTCTATAGGAAATAGTTACCAGTTAAAGAAGTCTGTAAAGTGTTCTAAAGCGGAGAAAGTCTGTAAAATGTTCTAAAGTTTCAAAGTGTTCTAAAGTTGGTAAGAGACCTCTTTCAACTTTCTAACTTTAGCGACACTTCACAACTTGCCAACTTTCTCGTCTTTAGCACACTCCACAACTTTCTTACTGACAACTGACAACTGATAACTGAAAACTGACAACCCAAAATACAGATATGTCCACGCCTTACTATGTTTCACCAGAGCAAATTCGTCAGGATAAGGAGGATTTCGTCAGTCGCGGCATTGCACAGGCGAAAGAGGTCGTCGTCTTAGAATACCGAGAGGGTCTCCTGATGGTTGCTGAAAATCCCCGCAAAACCACCTTTAAAATTTCCGAAATTTATGACCGGATTGCCCTCGCAGCAGCGGGTAGGATTGCTGAGTATGAGATACTGCGCGTCGCTGGTATTCGCGAATCCGAAATAAAAGGCTTTCGTTACTATCGAGAAGATGTCACCGCAAAATGGCTAACGAATCTCTATTCACAACACATGGGCGCAGTCGCACAAGCCTGGGATGCCAAACCATTGGAGATTGAACTCCTTGTGTGCGAAGTTGGCACAACCGACGCACCTGCAAACTCGGGACTGCGGAACAATCAGATTTACCATATCGCATTTGACGGTATCTATTCGGAAGAAGAAAAGTATGCCGTTATCGGTGGGCGTGCCACAGCGATAATAGAAATCCTCGAACAGCGTTACACAGACGGGTTAGAGATGCCAGCAGCACTCCAACTCATCACAGAGACCTTTCGGACAATTGAAGCGAATGCTGAAGATGATTACGAGATAACACCACAGACAATAGAGGTGGCGTGTCTTGAGAAAACTGCCGAGCGGCGAAAATTTCGGCGACTCTCTACGGATGAGGTTACAACCCTTTTGTCCTGATTTTTTAACCACTGGATAGTGATTTGTTTACAAAGACACACAAACTCGCAGCGGAAGCATTGCCCATGAAGAGGTTTTTTTATGAACCGCAGAATTTATGGACTGGAAACAGAGTTCGGAATCATTTGGACACCCGATGCCCCACGTAAAAAGACACTCACTGTCCAGAACGTTGTGATGTACCTCTTCCGAGAGATTGTCGCAGGAAGAATGTACCCTGATGTCTTTCTTGAAAACGGGGCGCGGTTCTATCAAGACATCGGGTGCCACCCAGAGTACGCAACACCGGAATGTGATGATGTCGCTGAACTCGTCGCGCACGATAAAGCAGGGGAACGGATTATCACACGTCTCGCCAGTACCGCTGAACGGCGGATGCGAAATGACGGGTTCTACGGAAAAATCTCTATTTTTAAAAATAACTTGGACACCCCCGGAAATACGTATGGATGCCACGAAAACTATCTCATGGAACGGCATGTCGATTTCCGTCAATTAGCATCGCAGCTAATTCCTTTCTTTGTCACTCGCCAAGTTTTCGCAGGGGCAGGCAAAATCAAACCGAGCCATCGCGGGTATTACGCAATCTCGCAACGCGCTGAGCATATCCGAGAGGAAATTTCCATCGGCACTACGACAGCCCGCGGAATCATTAACACACGCGATGAACCCCACGCAGATCGAGAAAAATATAGACGCTTACACGTCATCGTCGGAGATTCTAATATGTCCGAATTTTCGACGTTTTTGAAGGTAGGAACGACCGGAATTATCCTCCGTATGATTGAAGACAACTTCATTCAGCAACGGTTCGCACTCCGCAATCCGGTCAAAGCCATTCGCGAGATTTCTGACGATATCAAATGCAAACACCTCATTGAACTTCAAAACGGGAAGCGGCTCTCTGCTGTCGAACTACAATGGCAATATCTCGAATGCGCAAAGCGTTACCTCGAACAAACCGAATCTGATTCAACAACAACCCAGATTATGGCGCGCTGGGAGTACGTCCTCACCTGTTTGGAAAGCGATCCGATGCAACTGGATCGCGAACTGGATTGGGTCATTAAATGGAAGTGGCTACACACCTATCTGGCAAAACGCGGATATGAGTGGGATGCACCACAAGTGAAACACCTTGATTTAAAATATCACAATGTGCGACAAGAGGAGAGCCTCTACTACACGCTCGAAAAACGAGCAGAGGTCGAACGGATTGTCAGAGATGAGCAGATCCGGCAGGCAGAGCACTTTCCGCCTGAACGGACCCGCGCCAAGTTCCGAGGAAAGTTTATTAAAAAGGTCAACGAAGGGAAGATCCTCTGCGGGGTCAATTGGAGTTATATACAACTTTACGAACCCTACCAGATCCTCTACCTCTCAACCGATCCATTTAAGCCCGAATTTGACGAAGCAAGTCGCACAATTTATTCAATTTAAATGGTTATAAGTTGTTGGTTATAAGTTATAAGTCTGTTTTCTGATGCTGGGTGTGCTTTTGTTAAGGTCTTCACACCATTGAAGCGTCAGCAGTTATCAATCAAGAGATGTTGAATACTCAGAACCCTCTTAACTAAAAACTTATAACTTATAACTTATAACTCTAAAACACAGGAGGCTTTTGATGCCACAACCAAAGTATGTCTACTTCTTTGGAGCCGGTGAAAGCGATGGTGATGCCACAATGCGGACACTGCTCGGCGGAAAAGGGGCAAATCTCGCAGAGATGAGCAATCTCGGCGTACCAGTCCCGCCAGGGTTCACTATTTCCACTGAAGTATGCAAATTATATTACGAAAATGATAAGCGATACCCCACCGGACTTGACAGACAAATTGACGAGAACCTCGCGAAGTTGGAAGCAGCACTTGACGCAAAATTCGGTGATACCGAAAATCCACTCCTGCTCTCTGTCCGTTCCGGTGCCGCTGTTTCAATGCCGGGTATGATGGACACGATTCTCAACCTCGGCTTAAATGATGACACGGTTAAAGGGCTTATCGCCAGATCCGAAAACGAGCGTTTCGCTTACGATTCATACAGACGTTTCATCCAGATGTTCGGAAACGTTGTACTCGACGTCGATCATGACGAGTTTGAACACTTACTCGAAGAAAAGAAAAAGGCGAAAGGTGTTACATTAGATACCGAATTAGAAGCCGCTGATTTAGTCGAACTCGTCCACGAATTCAAAAACGCCGTCAAGCAGCACACAGGCAGTGATTTCCCTGACGAACCCCGGCATCAATTAGACATGGCACGCGATGCCGTTTTTGAATCTTCTGGCAACCCGCGCGCCATTACTTATCGCCGTCTTAACGATATTTCTGAAGAACTCGGGCGCACGGCTGTTAACGTCCAGGCAATGGTATTCGGAAATATGGGCGGAACCTCCGGATCAGGGGTCGCCTTTACTCGGAACCCCTCAACCGGCGCGAACCAATTTTACGGCGAATTCCTCATTAACGCGCAGGGCGAAGACGTCGTCGCTGGCATCCGAACGCCGCTTCCAGTCGCCGAATTGAGAAATATGTTGCCCGACGCGTATGATGAATTGGTAGATATCGGTGTAAGGCTTGAGAAACATTACAAGGACATGCAAGACGTTGAGTTTACGATTCAAGACAGCAAACTCTACATGCTCCAGACCCGTAATGGAAAACGCACAGGTCAAGCCGCTGTCCGCATCGCTGTTGAGATGGTTGAAGAAGGCTTAATCGATAAACCGACCGCTTTGACCCGTGTCCCCGCGAACGATCTGGATCAACTGTTGCATCCGAGCGTCGATCCAGATGCAAATGTTGAGGTTATCGCACAAGGTTTGCCAGCGTCTCCGGGCGCGGCTGTCGGCAAAGTTGTCTTCACCGCACTTCATGCCGAAGAACGCGCAGCCGCTGGAGAGAAGGTTATCCTCGTCCGGACTGAAACATCACCAGAAGATATCGGTGGGATGGATGCTGCAGAGGGGATCCTCACCGCACGCGGCGGTATGACAAGCCACGCCGCTGTCGTCGCACGCGGCATGGGCAAATGCTGTGTTGCGGGGTGTTCTGCACTGTTTATCAACGAAGAAACATTGGAATTCTACGCAGAGGGAAAACGCTATACCGAAGGCGATTACATCACGCTTAACGGCTCCACAGGCGATGTCCTTGATGGACAGGTTGCACTCATCCAACCTGAATTGAGTGGGCAATTCGGGATACTCATGGAATGGGCAGATGAGGTTCGGTCCTTAGGGGTTCGCACAAATGCGGATACCCCCGAAGACGCGAAAAATGCAAGACAATTCGGGGCGGAAGGCATCGGACTCTGCCGAACCGAGCACATGTTCTTCGGCACCGGGATTGACGCTGTCCGTGAGATGATTCTCGCTGATGAAACAGTGGAACGTGAGGCAGCGTTGGCGAAACTACTTCCCCATCAACGTTCAGACTTTATCGGGATCTTTGAGGCAATGGCGGGTTACCCTGTCACAATCCGCACGCTGGACCCACCGCTTCACGAGTTCTTGCCAAAAAACGAAGCTGAGATTATCGAGTTGGCAGAACGAATTGACATTGAACCGCAAAAACTTCGCGAGCGTGTCGAAGAATTGCACGAATTCAATCCGATGCTTGGGCATCGTGGATGCAGACTCGGTATCGTTTATCCAGAGATAACCGAGATGCAGGCACGCGCAATCTTTGAAGCCGCTGTTAATGTCTCCAAACGGGGTATCACCGTATTGCCAGAGATTATGATTCCGCTTGTCGGGCATATTAACGAACTCTCCTTGCAACGCAAAGTCGTCGTTGACACCGCTGAAACCGTGTTTAAAGAAACAGGCACACGTGTGGAATACCTTGTCGGGACAATGATTGAGCTACCGCGTGCAGCACTCACAGCCGATAAAATCGCCGCCGAAGCCGAATTCTTCTCCTACGGCACCAACGACCTCACCCAGACAACATTCGGGATGAGCCGTGATGATGCTGTGAAATTCCTTGACGACTATGTTAAAGAGGGGGTCCTCGAATACGATCCGTTCCAAATCCTTGACCAAGACGGGGTCGGCAGCTTATTGGAAATCGGTGCTGAGAAAGGGCGCGCAACACGTCCCGATCTGAAAGTCGGTATCTGTGGCGAGCACGGTGGCGAACCGAGTTCCGTGAAATTCTGCTACGGTTTGGGCTTTAATTACGTATCGTGTTCCCCGTTCCGTGTCCCGATCGCGCGGCTCGCCGCAGCACAGGCTGTCATCGAAGACGACGCTTAGTATCGGCTAAAGAGTATGGTTATAATATAGGCGTGCCGCTTTCTGCCGTGCACGCCTATATTATATAAGTGCAGCCTTCAAGGTAATGCAGAGCTATTTAGTTCTCCGTTTTTTGTCCAATTTTAGACCCCCAGGCCCGGTAGGTGCGGTTTGGAACCGCACCGGGCTTGAGAAGACAGATTTAAAAATTTAGAGAATCCGATAACTTATCTAAAACTAAATAGTCCTGTAAGCTAATGAAATAACGATTGGATTCCATACGAGTATTGTGGTAAAATAAGGACGCTTGACAATGTACCACAGGAGGACAAGAAGATGGATGCTCAAAATGCTCGCCAATTTCCGCATGAAAACCTCTCTCCTGAAACCGCTACGATGACGTTAGAGGAATTCCTTGAAAGCGATTTAGAGGGATATGAATACGTTAAAGGAAAATTAGTGCCGATGCCACCTACGTCAATGGAGCATGGTAGAATCAGTACAAACCTGTTTTTACCTTTAGGTTTGTACGTTCGCGAAAATCAATTGGGGGATGTCTATATGCCAGACACAGGGTTCCGAGTTGGCGAACGTGTGTTGATACCTGATATTGCATTTGTTTCAAATGCTCGTATGCCAGATGACCTCAGCAAAGCATCTCCCATTCCGCCAGATCTCGCCGTTGAGGTGGTTTCTCCGACAGATGCATTACACCGGGTTGTGGAAAAAGCATTTGCTTATCTTGATGCAGGCACACAACTCGTATGGGTGCTTGAACCGAGATCCAAAACAGCAACAGTCTATCGTTCCGAAACGGACATCACACTCCTCACACGGAATGACACGCTCACCGGTGAGAATGTTATTGAGGGATTCTCCTGTCAGGTGGCGACACTTTTTGAGTAGTACAAAATAGCAGGCATAGTCCCTATGCCATCAGCATTGGAAAGGAAAACACAAAATGTTAATCGCAGATTTAAACGAAATTGAAGGGCGCACCTATCCTGCCCGAAGACGCACCAAAAATCTCGTCGGCGGCGCATCCCCGATCCAAATAGGCGAATTCTGTATGGGGTTCGTCGTGTTAGAGCCAAACGGTGGACAAGTACCGTGGCACAACCACGAACAGGAAGAGATCTACTTCATCGTTGAAGGCGAAGGTGAAATGTGCCTCGGTGAGGAGCGTCAAACCCTCTCTGCGGGACAGACAGTTTTTATTCCGTCGTGGGTCTTCCACCAGTTGACGAACACCAGCGACACACCGATGCAGATGGTCTACTGTTATGGACCCGCAGGCGATGTGGCGCATTGGAAACAAGAACTCGCTGGCACACTCCCGAAAGCCGGTGTCGAGGCACCACCACTCCCAGAAGGCGCAGCCCCCCAATGCACTGATAAACCTTAGACATATCTATCCCTTTCGCATAGAACGGGCATTGAATCAGGAAGCAGAATCAATTAACTATGCGTAATGCATATCCGAGAGGAGTAGAAATCTACTGTTCTCAAAATGGTCGAGAACCGTTCACAGAATGGTTGAACGCAATTCGAGATCAGAAGACGCAAAGACGTATTCGGACACGGCTTGCCGCTCTTAAATTAGGCAATTTTGGAGATTACAAGTCTGTGGGTGAAGGAGTCTTTGAGTTGCGTTTTCACTTTGGCGGTGGTTATCGAATTTATTTTGGCGAAGTGGATAACACCGTTGTTCTTTTGCTCTGTGGAGGCGATAAATCATCACAGACGCGCGACATTGAACGCGCAAAAGCCTATTGGTTGGCGTACAAGGAGATGCACCGATGAGAAAAATGAGAACGTACCGCGAGTACCTTATTGATATATTCACCGATCGTGATGAAGCAATTGGGCACCTCCAAGTGGCACTTGAAGATTACCAAACTCACGGAAATACAGACATATTTCTATTCTTGCTTGAAACCGTCGTAGAAGCCCAAGGCGGGATTGCTGAACTGGCAAAGCAAACCGATACCAAACCACACGTGCTTTCGGACGCGCTCACCAGGGACGATGTACCGCTGATTGATAAACTCGGAACGATCCTTAAAGCCCTCGGATACCGGCTTTCAATCGAACCGTTAGAAGTGGAAAGCCTCAATCCTGAAACTGCTACCACGCGAGGACAAGCTGCAACAGCACCTCTGACAGAAAACCAAGACACACCACGATAAGCAATTAAATAGTAGGAGACAGGTCAGTGACCAATCATACCCAAAAAACGCATCGTGTCGGCATCATCATGAACGGTGTCACCGGCAGGATGGGAACAAATCAACACCTCATCCGTTCCATCTTAGCAATCGCAGAAGAGGGTGGCATCCCGATCGGGGACGGTGAAGTGATTATGCCGGATCCGTTCCTCGTCGGTAGAAACCCGACAAAACTGGAGAAACTCTCCGAAACCACCGGCGTTGAGAAATGGACAACAGACCTTGACGCTGCCCTTGCCGACGAAGATTACAGCGTTTATTTTGACGCACAAGTTACGTCACGCCGTGTTGATGCAGTTGAAGCCGCAATAGCAGCTGGCAAACACATCTATTGTGAGAAACCGACAGCGACGACGACTGCGGATGCCTATCGTCTTTATGAACAGGCAGCAACGGCTGGACTTAAAAACGGGGTCGTTCAGGATAAACTCTGGTTACCCGGCATTCAGAAACTCAAACGTCTGATAGATGCTGACTTCTTCGGAAGGATTATCGCGGTCCGTGGTGAGTTCGGCTACTGGGTCTTCCAAGGCGACGCGATTCCGACGCAGCGCCCATCATGGAACTACCGTACAGAGGATGGCGGTGGCATCATTCTCGATATGTTTAGCCACTGGCGATATGTTATCGACAACCTCTTCGGTGCGGTCAAAGGGGTCTCCTGTATCGCTGCCACACATCTCCCACAACGCTGGGATGAGGAAAACAAACCCTATACCTGTACCGCTGAAGATGCTGCTTATGCGACGTTTGAACTGGAGAACGGCATCATCGCGCATTTCAACTCATCGTGGGCTGTCCGCGTCCGTCGCGACGACCTGCTGACGATACAGGTGGACGGCTTGAACGGGTCCGCTGTTGTTGGCTTGAGAGATTGCTGGATTCAGCCGCTTTCTGGCACGCCACGTCCTGTCTGGAACCCTGACATCGAGCAACCGATCAAATTTTTCGACGGATGGCTCAAAGTCCCCGAACAAGAAACTTATGAGAACGCATTCAGAGCGCAGTGGGAGTTGTTCCTCCGACATGTCGTCGCCGATGAACCCTTCCCGTGGACGCTACTTGCTGGTGCGAAGGGTGTGCAGTTAGCAGAAAAGGGTATGGAATCGTGGCAGACCCGCAAATGGGTAGAGTTACCAGAATTGTCGGCGGTGTGATTATCCACCCAACCGAATAAATAACGCCAGGGCTATTTAGTTCTCGGTTTTTTCGTCCAATTTTGGACCCCCAGGACCGGTTGGTGCGTGTTTCCAACCACACCATAAGTGTCAATTTAAGAAAAAATAATCGCCTCCGCCCCAGGCCCGGTAGGTGCGGTTTGATGAAGTTTAAGAAAATAATTCGGCAATCCCCAGGCCCGGTAGGTGCGGTTTGGAACCGCACCGGGTCTTAGGCACAAACACTGTGGTAATCTCATTGGATATTTTATGAAATTACCGAATTAATAAATTAATCTTCATCAACCGAACCGGATCCTACGCGGAGACCTTGAAGACTCCAAAAACCTCTTCAGTCCCGTAGGGTTTATTTGCTTGGGTATTTCTTTAGTATGTTTATAGAAACGCGTTCGCCGCGGATCTAAGCCCTGTAAGGGCGGCATGTTAATAATAACTGTTCTAAAACATCGTGAAAAATCCCTAAATTGACACCTATGGTGCGTGTTTTGCGGTGTACCCACCCAAATTTTGCCCATACGCGGCAAAATTTGTCTTAGCTTTACATTTGCGATCTGCATTCCAACAATTTTGCCCCCCCAGACCCCGTAGGTGCGGTTTGGAACCGCACCGGGCTTGAGAAGGCAGATTCAAAAATTTAGAGAATCCGACAATTTATCTAAAACTAAATGACCCTGGAAAACTATTGCTGGTGTCACTTACCCCCATTTTTTTCTCAAGGTTTGTGGTGAAAGGTTTTTGTTGTTAAAAGTGTGAGAAACTCAGTAGGTTTATGATAAAATACCTCCTTACAGCAACCGTTTGTAAACCGACTTTACAAAACATGTAAGGAGGTATTTTATGAAAAAGAGATACCCAAAACGGGTAAATCCACAACCCATGATAACACGTTTTGAAGAAATATTCAAATCTGTTGGTATGAAAAAACCGATGTTTCGGAATCTCCTCTTCGTCTTGATTGCGATCAGTGTTGCGCAAACCTTTCGGATCAATGAGATTGCGTCTCGTTTGCCTATCGTTGTTGCCCGGGAGAAGTCGAAACAGAAAAGGTTTCTGCGTTTCCTTGAGACGCCTTTGCCTGTTGATGCGTTGAAAAGAGCCTGGTTTTTCTGGGCTGTGAGTTGGTTTTCCAAGGATGCGGGTGCCCATGTGTATCTGCTCGTTGATGAGACGCAACTCCTTGGGGAGTGGAAGGCACTTGTTGTTGCGATCCCGTTTCGGCATCGTGCGATCCCTGTATTCTGGTTCATCTATAACGATCAGCAGATTCGCGACGGTATCTATAAAAGTCATAACGAAATCATCCAATACTTTTGTGAGTTTGTGTATCAAAAGGCTTTAGGCGTGATGTCGGCGCAGTGCCAACGCCCTGTTTTGATCTTTGACCGTGGTTTTGCGCGTGCGCGATACGTCATCAAGTTTCTCAAGGTGCGGGATATCCCGTTCGTGATGCGTGTTCCGCGGCATGTCGGTATTAGGCTTGACGCGAGTCCGAAGAAACTTGATGACCTTGAAGATGGCTGGTATCCGCATATCCTTTATCAGGCGCACGAGCAGATACCGCTCCAACTTTATATCATCAGAGACGAGGTTTTCAAAGACCCGATGTATCTGATCTCAAATCGCTTGTCTGGTCATCAGATACATCATTGCTACAAACGTCGCATGCAAATTGAACACGGTTTCCGAGATATAAAGTCCTGCTTCGGATTTGGCAACCTCGTCTTGAAAAAACCGACCCAAGCCCGTCTTGAGTGCCTTTGGTTGTTTGCCTGTCTATCTTATGGATTGCTTTTTATCAGTTATGAGAAGGTTGCCTCTACACATTGGCAGAAGACATATAACAGTAATAACAGAAAAACTCTTTCTGTTATTACTGTTATCAAACGCGTTCTCACGGATTTATGGAATCAACACTTTCTTATTTGCTTTTTCACCCAGAGACACAGCAGAGGCGATCCATTCTGAGTTTACAACTGATGACTGTGTTTCTCACATACAAACCTAACAATATCAACAACAGACTACCCTCGAAAAAAAATGGGGGTAAGTGACATTGCTGGTATCTTGGTTTATTTCTCGGATCATGCTACTATTACCGTGTAAAACTACGAGTTTATAAAGAAAAATGCAACTTTTTTTATTACCCACTTGTAGTAACATCATATAAGGGAGGTTATGCGTTATGGAAACAAAAAAATGTTATATCCTTTTCTTTTTCATATTAACAACCGTTGCGTTCATAACGCAGGGAACGGCACAAGACACCGCCGATAGTCCAACCGAGACAGATTATTTCGAGCAGATTACACTGTTCTCAGGCGGCAGAATCACGCGCTTTACAGAGATGCCCATTCGGGTGCATATCTCGCCTACGCTCAAAGCACTCCCCTATCTATCCGAGATACGCTACGCCATGCGGACGTGGGAAACCGCCACCGATGGGAAAATCCGGTTCCAAGAGACCGAAACCCCGGAGCAGGCAGACATCCAAATTAACCCAACCTATAGCGGTCGCTTGGGATTCTTGGATACCCGACTCGGTAGCGCGAACCTAACGCGGCATTCACAAGGAAAATCCACCGTCTCTGGCACGCATACCCAAACCGAAAGCAACAACGCCAGTCAAGCAATTGATTTCACGGTAGAAGTTGTCTTGGTATTAGAAGGAGACGGCACTATCGGTGAACTGACACAAGAAGAGATGCGGACGGTGTGCCTACATGAATTCGCACACGCCATCGGGTTATGGGGGCACAGTCCAGATGATACCGATGTCTGTCACGCAACGGCAACCACGCAGCACCCAACCCCGCGCGATGTCAGGACACTGCTTAAACTCTACGACACACCGCTCCATACCTCACAACACGATATTGCGATTGACCTCCTGAAAAAGGAGATTCAAACGAACCCGCGACTGCCGCGGCCACACTATCTGCTCGGCGCAGTCTACTTCGACAAAGGCGATATGGCATCAGCGATCACCAATTTTCAGAACTGCCTCAGTGTCGATCCGAACTATGAGCCGGCGCGTGAGAAACTGATTCAAGCGTACCGAAAGACAGGGCAGTCGAGCCAAGTCGTCCGTCTCATTGAGCAGCGCGTGAAAAGCCAGCAAGGACACCGTTCCCTCGGTGACAGTGCTGAATCCTATAACTATCTCGGTACGCTCTACTACCAGCAAGGGGATATGGATAAGGCGATACAGGCATTCGAGAACGCTTTGAAACGCTCACCGCACCACCAAACCGCGAAACAGAACCTACATCAACTCTTCCGCCAAAAAGCGTTCACCGCCTTGAAACGCCGCGCTTTTGACGAAGCAACCACCTATTTTGAGAAAGCCATCCGCCTCGACCCAGAGAACCCTACCACCTATCGAATTATGGGAGATGGATATGCCCATGTCTCTCAGTTCTCGAAAGCGATTGAATACTATCAAAAAGCATTGGAACTCGCATCCAACGATGCGGAGGCACAGAAGAACCTCGTAATCACTTATAATAACTATGGCGTGACACTGAGAAACAACGGCGAGTGGGATGCAGCGATTCGCGTCTATCGGGAGGCTTTGGCGTTACAACCGACCTATCAAGTAACGAAAACAAATTTGATTGATGCCCTCTGGCAAAAAGCGAACGCGCATCGGCAATCCGGACGTTCCGCCGAGGCGATCACTACGTATCTCGAACTGCAGAAAATGCAACCGGACGATACGGATATTTCCAGCCTCCTCGGCGAGTTATACCTTAAAGTCCGAGACTATCCAGCGGCGATTTCGGCGTTTCAACAGGTCCACACCGCACAACCTACCAACCAACAGGCACGACATAATCTCATGGCTGCGTATCAGCAGTCCGCACGTGCTTTGAGAAACCAGAGGAATTATAGTGCCTCAGCGACACAGCTCGAAAAGGCGGTAGACCTCTTTCCAAACGACATTAACCTCCGTCTGAGTCTATCACAAGCGTATCAACACGTCGGCAAATATGAGCAAGCAACACGTGAATTAGAACAGATTTTAGCGCAGGACCCCGATAACGCAAACGCGAAAACAGAATTCGTGAACCTCCAAATTCGGCGTGGAAATGCCTTGATGAACCGAAAGAAATACGCAGAAGCGATCGCCGTCTTTGAAGCGATTCCAGCATCTGAAACGACTACAGATGTGCACAACATGATCGGTTATCTCTATCTCATGCGAGGTGAACATCTCAAAGCGTTAGCGACTTTTGAGACCGTCCTTGCGAAACAGCCGAGGAACGCTGTTGCATATCAAAATCTGCTCTCACTTGAATCCCAACTCGATGCGATGCTGAGTAAAGCGAGAGCCGCAGCCTCGCCGATACCCGGCACTGACGGGGCTGCTCCACTACCAGACACGCCCGACCCGATTGTGGAGAAATTGTCTCGCGTGCAATGTAGCATCGCGCGCTGTTTAATGAACCGCAAACAGCCGAAAAATGCAATGGAGAAGTACCGACAGGCGTTAAAAGCGAAACCCTATACCCCGGACTTACGAGCCGTGCTTATGGAAACCGGTAAGCAGCTCGCCAATCAGTTTCAGAAACGAAACGATACGGAGCGTTATGACACGATTATGCGGTGGGTGGAAGCATTGGATGGTAATCCCAAAGCATCGTTGGAGCCTTAGTACTTTATCCATCACAAACTTCCTGTCTTTCACCTTTCCATTCCAGTTTCAGATGTGATATAATAATACCAATCACACAAGACTATCAAAATCTTCGCTAAATCATTTAGGACTTACGCATTCCTTTTTAAAGTCCCCCTGATAAGGGGGATTTAGGGGGTTTGGAGGACGAAAATTACCGCCTTTTGCGTCCAAATGTCCAATATTTGTCCAATTTGCGTAAGTCCTGTCATTAAGGAATAAACCCATGAAAACGTTGTTTAGAACATATCTGTTAGGCATAGTAGCCGTCTGGGTCGCAGCCCACATCATCGGCTGTGGCGACGTTGACACAGAACTGGAACCCGAAGGTTCTGAAGTAATTGCCACCAATGAAGATAAAGCATCGGTCTCTACCGACGGAAAACCCGTCACAGTGACCGATGAAACGTTTGACACCGTTGTGTTGGAGGCTGAATTACCGGTTGTGCTTGAACTCGGCGCAGAGTGGTGAGGCTTCTGCCGGTCAATGAAACCGACCGTTGATGCAGTTGCATCAGAATATCGTGAAAAGTTTACCATTGCGCAATTGGATATCGATAAAAACCGTGAGACCGCGAGAGAATACGGAGGACAGGGGATTCCAGCTTACATTGTCTTCCGTGATGGCGAAGTCGTAGGAAAATTTGTCGGCGCGATGCCCCAAGCAACTTTTGTGCAGCGAATCTTTGACACACTGAAATAGACAGTGGAGGACTAATCGGAAATTACTATCATGGCACAAAACATAACACTCCAAAAACTTGATGAATACCGTTGGCGTATCCCGAAAAGTTACATGAAAGGGATGCGTGTTGATGGGATTGTCTACGCCAACGAGAAACTCCTCAAACACGCCAAGAGCGATGAAGCATTGCAACAAGTAGCAAACGTTGCCCATCTGCCGGGCATTGTTAAGCATTCTCTCGCAATGCCGGATTTGCACTGGGGCTACGGTTTCGTCATCGGCGGTGTCGCTGCGACGGATCCGAAGGCGGATGGCGTAGTCTCACCCGGCGGTATCGGGTACGACATCAATTGCGGGGTACGTCTCATCCGGACGAACCTTGATGTCTCACAGCTTGAGGGAAAGCGGAAAGCACTCGTCGGGAAGTTGTTCGAGAATGTCCCCTGTGGTGTTGGATCGAGCGGCACAATTCGGCTCACGGTCCAAGAAGAGCGGCGGATGTTGGAAAAAGGCGCGCAGTGGGCGATTGATCGGGAATACGGACACCCGAATGACCTTGAGTTTACCGAGGCGACCGGTTTCCTCCAAAACGCGAATGCCGAAGCCGCGAGCCAACGGGCTTTAGAACGTGGCAAAAACCAACTCGGCACACTCGGTTCAGGCAACCATTTCCTCGAAGTACAAGCCGTTGACCGCATCTTTTACCGTGAAGCCGCCGATGCGATGGGGTTAAGCGAAGGCAATGTATGTGTCATGATTCATACCGGCTCCCGCGGCTTCGGCTACCAGATCTGCGATGAGCACGTCAAAAGTTGGGTCAAAGTCGCCGAAAGATACAATATCAAACTCCCAGACCGTCAACTCGCCTCCGCACCGATTAACTCACCTGAAGGACAAGACTATATCACCGCGATGGCGTGTAGCGCGAACTATGCATGGAACAATCGGCAGTGTATCATGCACCTCGTCCGCCAGACGTTCATGCAGTTTTTTGACACCACAGAGGATGAACTCGGCTTAGAACTCGTCTACGATGTGGCACATAACATCGGAAAATTTGAGAAGCACACCGTTGACGGCGAAGAACGTGAACTCTTTATCCATCGAAAAGGCGCGACGCGTGCGTTTCCAGCAGGACACCCAGAGATCCCAGAAAAATACCAGAAAGTCGGGCAGCCCGTGCTGATTCCAGGTGATATGGGGACCGCCTCTTACGTGCTCGTCGGCAATCCGGGCGCGATGGCAGAAACGTGGGGCACCACCTGTCACGGCGCGGGTAGAGTCCTCTCACGGCGGAAGGCGATCGCCTTAACGAAAGGACGTTCGATCCAAAAAGATTTGGAAGCACAAGGTATCTTTGTCCGTGCGGAAGGCAGGCGCACGCTCCAAGAAGAGGTCCCCGAGGCTTATAAAGATGTCGATGAAGTCGTCCGTGTCGTTGACAAAGCAGGGCTTTCGCGGCGTGTCGCACGCCTCCGACCTATCGGTGTCGTAAAAGGCTAAAGTAGTAGGCACACGCCGTGTGCCGTTCACCGAATCCCATTTTTCGCTGGTGAGGTTCGCGGCGTATCTGCCCAAATGCGATCTGCATTCCCAACCTCGCTACCATATCCCTAACTATACCACACGTCCAGTAGACACCGCGATCCTACGTGGTTGATGGCTAATTGCTGACAGCCGATAGCTGACAGCTAAAAAGGAGTAAAACATGAAAAATTTAACACTCTTTATTTTCGTGATTGCGAGTTTGATTGCAAGCCTGTCTTTTCTGCTGGCATCCTGCAACACTGGAATTGAGGCAGAAGATCTTTTGGAACCTTCGACTTTCACTGTTGACGACTTGGCGACTCTCCTTGAAGGTATGCCACTTGCGGATGTTAAAGAGGCGATATTGAAGGTAGATCCTGAGGTTCGGTCATTAATTGGGGTTCATGCTTTAAACAGTCTGCCCAATGAAGTTGCTTTTGATACAGGCAAATTATTAAAGGGTGAGGTTCGGGAAGGTGCCTCCTCAGTATCGCTTGATGAGTTCGTCAAGGTATGCCTGACTGAAACGTCGGAAATAGATCCGGAGGTTCGGGCGTTAATTGGAGTTCAAACGTTAGAGTCCCTGAACAGTGAGTCCGATGAACTCGCTTTTGATACAGGCAAATTATTAAAGGGCAAGGTTCGGGATGGCGCTGCTGCAGCATTGCTTGATGAGTTAGTCAACGCATGCTTGGTGGAAGTTCCGCATCTGATAACACCAGATATTACTAATGAAGAGATGGAGGAATTTGTCAACAGTTCATGCTTTACAGATACGCGACGCAAGCTCAGGGAATTGAACCAATTGTACTCTATTATGTTAGAGGAAGTTCTGGCTAAAGAGTACACACTTCCGCCACTCGATTAAAGACGACGGTATCCGACGCTGAACGGTTAATATTTTTTCCGAATTGTTAATATTTTGCAACCTTTCTCGATTTCCTATCGTTAACTCGGAATAGTGTTTATTTTTTTCTCATAATATGTCCAAAAAACAGGCAATACACGCGCAAGTGTTGCCTAAAATAGGCAATTTCCGATTGGCACGGAAATTGCATGGACTTTTAGTAAGCCTCCTTGGGTAAGCCGGAACCATAATTCCTAAAGGTCATCGTTTGCAAGTCTACATTGCATGCGTTAGGTTAGCATCTCTGAACCTTTTAGGTTAGCATCTCTGAACCTTAAAACCTACTGGAAATATGCTTCCGGCTCCTTTTCAACCCGACACACGCCAAACATGGCTCACTGAAGGACTCCATTCCGAATTTGAAAACTTCATTCCGATGGGTAGTAAAAGAACAAAAGGCACGCAGAGTGATGGAAAGACGATTTTTAGTCTCTACTCTTTAGGTGTTGCTACAAGTAGGGACAATTTGGCTTATGCTTTTGATCCTGGATTGCTACAAGAACGTGTTCGGACATTTATTGAGATATACAATACCGCTGTTGACCGAAAAAAACGGCATGATCCAAAAGAACCTATTGAAAATTTCATTGATACGGATGATCCGCGTATAAAATGGACGCATCGGACTAAGCAATCATTGGAGAGATTGGAATTAAGTCATTGTGAAGATACCCATTTTCGCGAAGCGTTGTACCGTCCCTTCTGTCAGCAATATCTCTACTTTGATCACTTCTGGAATGAAAGGCGTTATCAGCAACATCAAATTTTTCCGACACCAGAAACCGAGACGGAAAATCAAGTGATAATCGTCAGTGATCACGGTTTTCGCTCAGAATTCAGTACCTTAATGGCGAGTCTAATTCCCGACCTTCACACGCTTTCAACAAGCGATGGGTTTCAATGTTTCCCCTTCTACACCTACGACGAAGACGGCACAAACCGCCAAGAAAACATCACCGATTGGGCATTGGCAGAATTCCAAACGCATTACGCAGACAACACCATCACCAAATGGGACATCTGCCACTATAACTACGGACACTTGCATCATCCTACGTATCGCGAAAAATACGAGGCTAACCTCAAACGCGATTTGCCGCACATCCCGTTTGTTGAAGATTTCTGGGGATTTACAAAAGCAGGCGCAGCGTTAGCGGATCTTCACGTCAACTACGAATCGCAACCCGAATACAATTTGAAGTTCCTCCAGACCCCGGACGTGCCGCTCGATTGGCGCGTCGAGAAAATGAAACTCTCAAAGGACAAGACACAGATTGTCTACAACAAATTCCTCACACTCGACGGCATACCCCCGAAAGCCTTCGACTACCGACTCGGCACCCGTTCCGCGCTGGAGTGGGTCATAGACCAATATCGCGTCAAAACAGACAAACGGAGCGGCATCATCAACGCCCCAAACCGCACCGACGATCCGCAATATATCGTCAAGTTGATCGGCAAAGTCATCACCGTCAGTTTAGAAACCGTAGATATTATTAACAACTTACCGGCATTAGAAGTCCGGTAGAACCTCCTTCCAAATCTTCCTTGCACAATCAACAGAGCGTCCTATTAATTCTAAACTTTACTATAATAACCCAAGTTGCCACTTTGTAGCATAGGCTGTTAGCCTGTGCCTCTTCGTGCCGAAAATGGTAGGAAATACGCCAAGTTTTTCGCAAAAATGACCGCTGTTCACTGGAAAACGGTGTTCGTGCGTCTAAAATCACATAGGTAGCAAGTTAGGTTATAATAGGACTTACGCAGCCCCCCTTGCAGGTGGGGTTTGATGACGTTTAATAAAATATTTCGGTAATTCTATATTTTCCCCAGGCCCGGTAGGTGCGGTTTGCAACCGAACCATAAGTGTCAATTTAAGAAAAATAACCACCTCAGACCCAGGCCCGGTAGGTGCGGTTTGATGAAGTTTAAGAAAATAAATCGGTAATCCCCAGGCCGGTAGGGTTTTTGATAGGGGTATTTGATAGGGTGTTTCTGCGGATTTCTTCACGGTTTGGAACCGCACCGGGCTTCACCAAGAAATTACCGAATTAAAAAATTAATCTTCATCAAACCCCGCCTGCAGTGCGTGATAGGTAAGTTATCATAGAAAATGCGTAAGTCCTGTATAAATAAAAGTTCGGACAATTTTAAGATAACTAAAGGTTCCCGAATCAAACACTCTCTTTCGTAGCATAGGCTGTTAGCCTGTGGCTCTTTCGTAGCATAAACTTTCAGTTTGTGCATCTTTCAAACTCACGTCAGACAGGGTTTCCCCTTGAAAAATCGACGCACACGCAACACGAATCGTCCAAACTTTACTATAACTGAGTACTGAAAGATTTTTCGCAGAAAAAATCGTACTGAAAACTGACAAATATTAAATCACAATAGATAAACAATAGAATCACAATATTTCAAGACATTTTCTATTTCTCTACACCAAAATACCATCGTATAATTAACACGTGACTTCTGCACGTCACACATTCCGCAAACAGGCGGATTCTCAACATCCTAAAAAAAAATCGTCAATTTTGCAGAAACGTGATATAATACCATTACCGAAAGTAAATATTGTATGCACAACTTCTCTGAAGACGCGGCACCCAAAATGTTACACTTTTCCACCAAATTGTTTTTTTTTCGCAACAGAGAGCAACAACAAAATTGTCTACGAACCCTTACAACGACTAAGTTTATCTCAATAACCCATCCATACCCAATGTTACACAAGTGTAACATTTTAAAGTGCCTCTACCGCCCTGATAAGGGGGGATAAAGGGGGGTTGGCGAACTGATAACTGATAACTCAAAATTTCATAGCAAATTTCATAGCAGCCGTTTCTGAAACCCTCTTCAAAAACCGATCAGAACCCAGTCACAGCGTATAATTATAGCCTGTTTTAAAACGTATCGCCTGCCGCATTTTGCTATGAAAACTATGAAATTATCTTCATCTTTTTTAACAGAAAACGGAACGACTCTGTAAATACCTTAGATATTGTTGACAACTTACCAGCAAGTAAAATGAGCAACCCACATAAAAGCGGAGGACAATAATGAGGGACGCGGACAGATCAATTAAATTTTTCATATTTATAGTCGGTTTATTTTTCATGATGCAGTTCGTTCCGACAGGGTTTGCTGTGAAGGAGTGGCGCGAATCGGAACTCAATGGCGGTTGGCAAATCTGGGTCTCGGCAACAGATTTTGTAAAAATACAAGGTATAGAAACCAGCAAAACCGATGTCGAATTGGGTGATAAAGCGAAGAAACCGTGGCTATCGGAAGAGATACTCATTGCTAAGGTTTTAGGCGGTTTTGCAGATTTTGAGTTTGAGAGCCCCGTGGGTGGAGAGGCTTATATGTGGGGACGTATTGCAGATTTCCGTGGCGGTGGACAGTCCTGGTTCATCGTTCTTAACAGCCTAAACCATGAAGGAGAAGGACTCATATTTGGGACCCCAGGTCTTGAATGGCAATGGGTTGGTAACAGAGACGTACCGAACTCACAGTCCCCTACGGATTTAAAAAAAGGGAAAAATACCGTTCGTATCGCGCCTCGTGAAGCCAGGGATGGTGTAGAACCGTTGTTTGATGTTTTCATGATCTCAACCAAACCCTTAGAACCCACCGATGCGGATTTCAATGGCGCGCGAAAGCGAGGGCTCGCTGTTAAACCCGCGGACAAACTGGCAACAACATGGGCAGCTATTAAAAACCGTTTTAGAGTCCCCTGATAAGGGGGATTTAGCGGAAAAGAACGGAAATTACCGTTTTAGAGTCCCCCTGATAAGGGGGATTTAGGGGGTTTAGATTCTGAGTAATCCGCGATCCAGCCAACCCATAACCAAAAACTGGCGATTGACAACAATACCGCTGATAATAATACTGGTATCAATCATGTTCACGTCGCAAGCAACCGCTAACCGGTTTGAAGATTTCAGTGTCAATCCAAACTGGGACGGCAAAGGCAACCGGACTGCTGAAAAACATGCCCGAACCGTTGTGCAAGACTTCGGCTACAGCCAAACGAATTATGCAGGCGGTGAGACACCTGGCGAGATCGGCGGACGCATCTCGCGTTCACTGACACCCGCGACTTACGCCACGGTTATCCCTACGAAAACGCTCGATGACCACTTCACAGCATCCGGTAAGTTCGCCGTCACACAAGCCGATGGTAGCAGTGGAATGCTGATTGGCTGGTTTAATGCCGATTCAAGAGGTTGGAGAACCCCCAATTCGCTGGCGTTCCGATTGGACGGCAACGGCGGGAAATACTGGGTGTTCTTTGAATACGGGACGCAAAATTATCTGACCGGAAGCGGTGCGACCTTTGAAGGCGAACGCTATCAAACAACGAAAACCCCACCAGAGCAGGCGGACGGCACAGTGCATACATGGTCGCTAACCTACGACCCAAACGGTGCCAACGGAGATGGTGAGATAACCTTTGTGATGGATGGCAATACTTATACGGCACCACTGGCACCCGGACATAAAGCCGATGGTGCTACCTTCAATCGCTTCGGTATGGTGAACATGCAGATTGCCGGGAAGGGGATGGAGGTCTATCTTGATGATCTGAGCATCGATGGCGCATCCGACGATTTTACCGATGACCCAGAATGGGAAGAGAATGGCAACCGCATCACCTTTAATGACAACGAAATTCGACCGTACCATAACTTCGGATGGAGCGAAACGAATCACGCCGGTGGAACACCCGGCGAAATTGGAGGTCTCATTTGGCGGGCAGATGAGAGAAAGCCTGAGCAGGCTGGATATTATGCCGATCAAATCGGGCACCTGACGATGGCGGATACGCTTGAGGCATCAGGAAAGGTGGCAATGCTTCGGGCGAGTGCCGATAGTGCTGTTCTCATCGGTTGGTTCAACGCCGAAACCCATATCGGCGCGCCGCCGAGGAATTTTGTCGGTATCATGGTTGAGGGACCCAGTCGCATCGGACACTATTTCCGTCCCGTCTACGCCAACGCCGAAGGTCAGCACGAAATCATGGAAACGGGACCCGTGATTAAGCCTTCTCGCACACCGCACCAGTGGCAACTCGTCTATGCACCAGATGCCAACAATGGAGACGGACAGATGACTGTCACGTTCAATAATGAAACAATCTCGCTGAATCTCAAACCGGATGTTCGCACCCAGGGTGCCGTTTTTGATCGGTTCGGGATGCTTTCATTCCACCGCGGTGGACATTTTGTGGATATTTATTTTGATGATATTTCCTATACCGTCCAACAAAAATGATACACTGTTATTTTTTTTTCAAATTATGCACCCTTTCGGCTCAAAAATTGTGTCTTTAAGTAACAGGGAAAAAATCTTAAATGTTTTATCGTGTTTGGTAGGTCTGCTTTGCGGGAGAACAAAAGATGAGAGAAAGTGATGTTCAACTGATTCACAGAACTTTGTCGGGTGACGATGCGGCATTCACGACTTTAGTCGAAAAGTATCGAAAAAGTGTCCACGCACTCGCTTGGCGGAAGGTCGGGGATTTCCATTTCGCTGAAGAAATCACGCAAGATGTCTTCCTTCAGGTATACAAAAAACTCATAACGCTCAGGAATCCGAACCAGTTTGCTGGATGGCTTTATGTCATCACAAATCGACTTTGTCATAATTGGCACCGAAGAAATAAAACCACCGTGACGCAATCGTTGGAGGCTACACACCGTTCAGAAATAGACGGATTCTCTTATAAGTGTTATGAGTCGGAGCAACGCGAAACAGCAGTCTCCGAACACCGCCGTGAGATCGTCAAAAGGCTGCTACAAAAGCTGCCTGAGAGTGAGCGCACAGTCGTGACGCTCTACTACCTCGGTGAAATGACAGCAAAAGAGATCGGCAAGTTCTTAGGTGTATCCGTAAATACGATTAAGAGTCGGCTCCAACGGGCGCGTAAACGTTTACAGATGTACAACGAAGAACTCCTAGTGCGTGAAACACTCGGTAGCGTTCAATTACCCGCCAACCTAACCGAGAACATCATGCGGCAAATTGCCGATATGAAACCGATCTCGCCACCGGTTGGCAAACCCTTCCTACCGTGGGCGGTTATCGGGGCAACGACGCTTTTAGTGATGATGTTAGTTGGTATCAGTAATCAATACCTCGCTCAGTTCCAGCAGCCATATAGCTTTGAAGCACAGGCTGAACCGACGATCGAGATTATTGACGCACTGATTACGCTTGATATTGCGTCTAAACCGGCTGTGCGAAGTCGGGCTGGACGCGCGGCGCTCCCCAGTAAAAGCACCGGCATCGGTCTACAGATTTCTGAGACTGCCGCAGCGTCCCCTGTAGAGGCGGCCCTTCCTGCTAAATTTTCCACTTCGCAATGGACACAGATAAATGGACCTCAAGGCAGTCAGGCATTCGACATCTTTGTAACATCTGACGGGTCGCTCTATACGCATTCGCCAATCAGTGTCTACAAATTAGCAGCCGGCGCGACTGCGTGGACACCTGTAAATATTGAGATCCCGCTCGGAAAATTTCGGGTGCCTATAGCGGAGCACGCAGGTACCCTCTATATTATTTCTGGCGAGGAATTGTTCACTTCAACCGATAACGGCGAAACGTGGAAGGCACTGGGTACCGTACCAGAGGGCAGTATTTCCGATTTGATTGTGATAGATGCGGCAGAAGGAGATAACTCACAAGCGCGTGCCGCAATGTATCTCGCTATATGGAAGAAAGGCATTTTCCGATCCACGGATGCGGGTAAGCACTGGACACCGCTGAACAACGGATTGGCAGACAGAAAAAATTACAAACTGACTGCAGTCGGAAACACGCTATTTTCAGGTACGGACAAAGGTCTCTACCGCCTCAACTCAGATGTCTGGGAGCAAGTATCTGTCGATACATCCAGATCCGTTCTCGCCTTGGAAGTCTCTGGAGATGACCTCTACGTTGGAACCGGTCGCGAAGTTGAGATGCACATGCGTGCCGATGATTCACGGAAAGGTAAGATTTTCAGATCAAGCGATCTCGGCGAGTCGTGGACTGAGATAACACCCAGAGACGAACGCGGGCGTTTCATGGCACTAACGGGTATAAATATATCCGTTATCGGTGATACGATATTAGTACGAGGGGTCAAACTATTCTCTTCAACAGATGGCGGACGGATTTGGATGGATCTCGGTCATGAGATTAATTACACCACATTTGTCGCACGCAATGAAAATACTTTTTATAAAACCGGAATATACGGTATGCATCGCACCATTGATGGCGGTGAATCGTGGCATCCATTTATGGAGGGAATGGTTGGGACGAATATCCTCGATCTGGTGGCACTCAATGATACGCTCTATGTCCACACAGGCAAAGGGATCGCTGAATCCGTAGACAAGGGCGAATCGTGGACAACCCTTCCGATTGAAACCAGCGCGTACATCGCCAGCCTCTTAGCGAAGGGACTGCCTAATGGAAACTTCTATAGGCATTCAAAATTAGTGACGGCTGGCGATGTACTCTATGGGATCGCAGCTGATGACGATAATCTGCGGATTACCCATCTACCTGTCAATGATAATATGCTTGTCCCCGTTGAAGGTATCCCCGCCTTTGATGCCGAAAAACTATCCCCCGCCGTGTTAAGAGAAATCGGCGAAGCGGAAGGTATCTACGCGTCTGACGGTCGCGAAAAAGAGGATGGATTGGAATATGAATTGCAACTCACTGAAAACGATACGAGAGCCGGCGCGTTCGCAATCAGCAGCGATATATTCTATGTGGAATATAGGCGTAAACTTTTCAAATGGCAACCGGGCAACCCAGAGTGGATAAATACCGGATTAATAGATACCGGTAAGCGGTCCAATGCCGGTTCAAAGGACGGATTTAAATTGGCAGTCTCAGCGGAAACCGTCTACGTCGGTAAACGGGATGGCAAACTTTTTCAGTCCTTCAATGGTGGCGACAGTTGGCAGGATATTACCGCAAGTCTTCCACTTCACTTTACCCAATTCAAGGAGATCGTCTTCGCAGATTCAACAGTCTACATCGCAACGGACAGCGGCGTTTTGGTTTCACGAACGGGTGCACACTGGCATGTCCTAACCGATGGCGCGGGTGAGCGTATTGTTGTAGACAGATTCGCTGTGGACGACACCGGCGTTTACGCGGCTGGCAATACGGGGGTCTATCGCTTGAAGGACCGTGGACAATCGGAACAAATTTCTCCAAACGTGCCAGATAAAGTGCTCTCGCTTGTCGTCAATAACAACAGACTTTATATTGCTACCAAACACCACGGAATGCTCTATATCCCGCTTAAAAGAGATGGATAGCGTTATGAAATTCGTGCCTATTGTAACACTCCTTTTCCTACTGCCCCTTTCTGTGTGGGCAGGCACATTTTTGGAAACCTTTGATGGCAAAGAGTTAGAGGGATGGCAGCAAATTTGGGCGATTAAGGGACCCGCTGTCTGGGAGGTCGATGATGGTGAACTGCACGCGGACAGTCGTGAGGCGTATACGCATTTTCTGACGACTGGGGATAGTACATGGGAAGACTACACTATGGAACTCGATGTCAAGCCGTTGAAAAAACACGGTATTGGCGGTATCTCCATCGCTGTGCGGGTTGAGGGAACTTGGTTAGTTTACTGCAGTATCTATGATCCCGTGATTATAAGGGGGGATGATCCCCCGGTTCAAGAAAGACGCATAGGTTGTCACGCGGGTGGGTTGCACGTGCCACCACGTGCCATCCTTTTCTCTGAACAGCATCCACTTTTAAGATTAAACAGATGGGCACATCTGAAACTAAGCGTTGAAGGCGATATCTTTACCTTCTGGATTGATGATGAGCAGATTATGGCACCGACGAAACTTCAAATCTTCAGACAAATTGAAGTCTTTGCTAATTTTCCCGATTTTCAGACCGGGGGTGTCGGTTTTGGGCTCTGGAATTATACGGCAATCTTTGATAACATCACTGTCACAGGGGATAGTGTTCCAAACAGCGGTGATTTCGCCGTAACGCCCCAAGAAAAACTCGCGACAACGTGGGGAAACTTGAAAAGGTTTTAGCGTCAACTCCGCTTAAAGTCCCCCTGATAAGGGGGATTTAGGGGGTTAAATCACTCCCGCTTAAAGTCCCCCTGATAAGGGGGATTTAGGGGGTTAAATCACTAAAATTGCCCTTTTTTAACCAATTTACGCCTGTCCTAATTTCTGATGCTTTTTTTTAGGTTCACGTATTGAAAGGAAAATTATTATGAAATCTGTGTCTATTACAGCACTCCTTTTCCTCCTGCCCCTTTCTGTATGGGCAGGCACATTTTTGGAAATCTTTGATGGCAAAGAGTTAGAGGGATGGCAGGAAATTTGGGTGGATAAGGGACCCGCTGTCTGGGAGATTGTCGATGATGAACTGCACGCAGAAAGTCGTGAGGCGTATATTCATTTCTTAACAACTGGGGATAGCACGTGGGAAGACTACACTATGGAATTTGATGTCAAGCCGCTGAAAAAGCACGGTATTGGCGGAATCTCGATCGCTGTGCGGGTTGACGGAACTTGGTTAGTTCACTGCAGTGTTTCTGATCCCGTGATTATAAGAGGTGATGATCCCCCAGTTCAAGAGAGACGAATAAGTTGTCTCGCTGGCGGTTTTCACCATCCGATGCCACCACATGCCGTCCTTATAGATGAACTGCACCCACTTTTAAGATTAAACAGATGGGCGCATCTGAAACTAAGCGTTGAAGGGGATATGTTTGCCTTCTGGCTTAATGGTGAGCAGATTATGGCACCTACGAAACTTCAAATCTTCAGACAAATTGAAGTCTTTGCTGATTTTCCCGATTTTCAGACCGGGGGTGTCGGTTTTGGCCTTTGGAACTATACGGCAGTCTTTGATAACATCACTGTTACGGGGGATAGTGTCCCAAACAGCGGTAATTTCGACGTAACGCCCCAAGGAAAACTCGCAACAACGTGGGGACAGTTGAAGCAATATTGAGGAGTAGTAGTAAAAATGAAACATATCCATAGAGCCTTCGGAATAACATTCTTGCTGAGTCTATCTCTTTTTACCCTAAACACTTGGAGTGCTCCGTATATCTCTTTCAGTTCAAGTCGAACTGGGAACCTCGATATCTATGTCATGGACATATATGGACACAATCTACGCAACTTGACGAATCACCCCGCTTATGACGGCGATGTAACATGGGCACCCGACGGAGAGTCTTTCGCTTTTGTGTCGAACCGGGATGGACACCGCGATATCTACATTATGGGGGTCAATGATACAGAACCTCGGCGATTGACAAATCATCCAGAGGAGGCGAGTCAACCTGACTGGTCCCCTGATGGACATTGGATCGTATTCACATCGGACAGAGAGAGCAGAGAAAACTATGATATCTACAAAATAAATGTTAACGGTAGAAATCTACGACGGCTCACGAGCAATAGAGCATACGATTCAACACCGGCGTGGTCCCCTGACGGGAAACAGATTGCTTTCTACTCTAATCGCGAGGAGGGGTGGGGTATCTATCTGATGAATGCCGAAGGGAAACATCTCAAACGCATTATGAATCCAGGACGGGGCGCGTCCGCCCCAAGTTGGTCCCCGGACGGCAAAAAAATTGCCTATAGTTTGGGGCATGCGGGCAGTGGTATCTACACGATGGATGTGCGTGGGCAAGATTGGCAGCGTGTAACACCTATGAACATTTGGAGTCGGCACCCCGCATGGTCACCCGACGGTATTTGGATCGCCTACGATATGGAACCTGAAAATCAGTGGGGCAACCCGAAGGAATTGGATCAAAACATTTATATCGTCCCCGCTGACGGCGGTAGACCTCGCCAAATCACATCCCATGCAGCGAAAGATCGGAACCCTGCATGGGTGCCGGAGGAATTTTTCTCAGTATCCCCGAGTTCGGAAAAGCAGACAACCCTCTGGGGCAAACTCAAGCAAGCCGAAAACACCACCAAGTAGCCGCCGTATTACACTTTAAGTTGTCACTTGTAGCATATCCATAGGTGTCAATTTAGGGAAAATACCCATCGCGGACCTCAGACCGGTAGGTGCGGTTTGGAACCGCACCATCATAAGTGTCAATTTTAGAAAAAATAACCGCCTTCGCCCCCGGCCCGGTAGGTTCGGTTTCTAACCGAACCGGATCCTACGCGGAAACATTGAAGATTTCAAAAACCTCTTCAGTCGCGTAGCGACGGCATCTTTGTAGAAGAATGTTAGATCCAAGAATCAAGCCCCGTAGGGGCGGCATCTATAGAGACCCTCCCCCGAAATACCATGAAAATCGCTAAATTGACACCTATGGTGCGGTTTGGAGCCGCACCGGGAAACCTGAAAAAGAAGATTCAAAAATTTAGAAAATCCGATAATTTATCTAAAACTAAATAACCCTATAGATGTAGGATTATAGGAGGGGTTTGTTGAAATGAGAGGTATCCGAACGTATGTAGTGTTATTGCTAAGTATCAGTCTGTTCGTCAGCACTGGACAGGTAGTCGCGGATGAAGCCATCTCTTTCATCTCCAGAGAAAATGGAACGCGCACTATCATTCTCATGAATACGCAAGGAAAGATACTCAAAAAAGTCGCAACAGCACCAGGACAGCCAGCTGACCTGACCTGGGCCCCTAATGGGCGTTCGTTTGCCTATGGGTCGCGCCAAACTGGCAGTCCTGACATTCATGTGATGGATATAAAAACGAATACACACCGTCAGTTGACTTTCCATGGTAGCAGAGATATATGGCCCGCGTGGTCTCCAAACGGGAAATGGATCGCATTCGTTTCGGATCGTACGGGATGGATGAGCCTCTACAGAATGGATGTAAATGGCGAAAATGTGAAGAAACTGACGAATCGAGGGGACTGCGGCAGACCTGCCTGGTCGCCAGACAGCCAATGGATTGCTTACGCTTTAGCACCGGATAAAGGCATTTACGGTCTTTTCGTGATGGATGCTGAGGGTAGAAAAACAAAGAAGATCGCACAGAATCTGCCACACCCCGGATGCACATGGTCGCCTGATGGGAAACAGATCGCCTTTATCTCATGGGATGCTGAAGGAAGAAGCAATATTTTCAGTACTGACGCGAAAGGCAGAAACTTGCGTCAACTTACGTGGTTGGATCTAAGAGCATACATCTTTCAACCCGTGTGGTCGCCGAGTGGAAAATGGGTTGCTTATACCGTAGCGGAAAGGCCAGCCGGGTTAGGACCAGTTCCCGTAGATCAGATTTACGCGAAGGCAGTCATCCATGTTATAGATACAGCAAAGGGTGGGGACGAGAAATCAATTAAAGCGACAAAGGGCTTGCTGTCGAATCCTTCTATTGAGTGGGTACCGGAAGGGTTTTTCTCTGTATCCCCAAGTACTGAGAAACAGACAACCCTCTGGGGCAGACTCAAGCAAGCGGAAGATACCCCTAAGTAGATGCGGCATTATAGGAGAAATTTATAAGTATGAAACGCACGCGAATTTGTGTGATATTAGGGATGGCGTTGCTGCTAAGTATCAGTCTGTTCGTCAGCAGCGGACGGGCAGCTGAGACGGATATCATCTCTTTTATTTCGATAACGGGCGGAGATCGTCTCATCTATCTTATGAATACCCGAGGCGAAATGCTCCGAGAACCTTTTGTAATCGGTCCAGTCCGTTTGTACGGTCTCACATGGGCTCCTGATGGACGCTCGTTTGCCTATTACTTAACCGAAAACGGAAACTTTGATATTTATGTAATGGATGTGAGGACAAAGGCGCACCGTCAATTGACTTTCGAGGGTGCCAGAGATTGGTCGCCCGCGTGGTCTCCGAATGGCAAATGGATCGCTTTCGTCTCAGAACGCGCCGGTAACTGGGACATCTACAGAATGGACGCAAATGGAAAAAATGTGAAACAACTCACGGACATGGGCAACTGCATCAGACCCGCGTGGTCGCCAGATAGCGAGTCGATTGCCTTTACCTCATCATCTTTTCTTTATGTCATGGATACCGAGGGTAAAAGATTGAAACGGCTCGTAGCAACTGACGCTTTCGCTGATTGTACGTGGTCCCCTGATGGCGAACAGATTCTTTTTTCCGCGAACGTTGGGCGATGGAAAGAGGAACTTTTCAGCATTGACGTAAATAGCGCGGATCAACAGCAACTCACGTGGTTAGATCGACCCGTATCCATCTCCGAACCTATCTGGTCACCGAATGGTAAATGGATCGTTTATCGCTTGAGAGAAATAGTGAAGGTAGAACCGGTTCTCGGACCCGAAAATTTTGGTCTTCCGATCATCTATGTCATAGACACAGCAAGCGATGGACTCGCAGAACCGCTTGAATCCACGCGAAGATTAGATGCCTATTCGCTCGGTTGGGCACCAGAGGGGTTTCTCTCCGTATCCCCGAGCTCAGAGAAACAGACGACACTCTGGAGCAGACTCAAGCAATCAGAAGATGCTGCCAAGTAGGTACTGCATTATAGGAGAAATTTATATGAAACGCACGCGAACTTGTGTGATATTAAGAGTGGTATTATTACTCAGTAGCAGCCTATTCGTTAGTAGTGGCTGGGCAGAAACTGAGTGGGATGTTCTCTCCTTTGTTTCCAAAAAAGGCGGAGACAGTCCTATCATTCTCATGAATACCCATGGCGCGACCCTCGAAAGGTTGGCTACACATCCCGGAGTGCCATTCCAATTCACCTGGTCCCCTAATGGACGTTCGATTGCTTATGACTCACACCAAAATGGGAACCTTGATATTTATGTGATGGATGTCGAAAGAAATAAACACCGTCAGTTGACTTTCGATGGTAACAAGGACAGGTTGCCCGCATGGTCTCCGAATGGAAAATGGATCGCCTTCGTCTCGGAGCGTACTGGGCACGCGAATATCTACAGAATGGATACAAACGGAGAAAATATGAAGCGACTCACGAACCGAGAAGGCTGCCGCCGTCCCGCTTGGTCTCCAGACAGTCAATGGATTGCCTTTGCTTCAGAACACTCTCTTTTTGTGATGGATGCTGGGGGTAGAAGGTTGAGGGAACTCACATGGGCTACGCGCTTCTCTAAATGTTCATGGTCACCCGATGGCAAACAGATCGCTTTCATCTCAAGTGCTGCAAATGGGGGCATGGAAATTTTTAGCATCAACGTAAATGGAAAGAACCGCCGCCAACTCACGCGGTCGGACCAACCGGTCCTCATTTGGGGACCTGTGTGGTCGCCGAGTGGAAAATGGATCGCCTATATTGTGGGTCAGATTGCAATAGGCGGTGGACCGGTAGATCAAATTAGGACTAACGGGGCCATCAGTATTGTTAACACAGCAAACGGCGCCGGTGGGAAACCGATTGAGGCAACAAGAGGATTACCAAAACAATCGCTCCAGTGGGTGCCGAAACAGTTACTCTCAGTATCGCCAAGCGCGGAGAAGCAGACAACACTCTGGGGCAAACTCAAGCAAGCAGAAGATGCCTCTAAGTAGCTGCTGTATTGTTAGTAGAAAATACAGATTGGCAGCAGCCCCAGCGGGGCGAAATGTTTATAGAAAAAGTAGTCCCCCCGAAACTAAGCCCCGTAGGGGCGATATGTCTGTCACTTGTATTATAGTAAAATCCAAAAATATGTTTACACTTGTAGGATAGGAAACCGCTGGTTTCCTGTGCCTCCGTGAGACACACATTCACAAGTTCACACAACAAGGCAAGTGTATAAGTAATTACGGGATCTACTATAAGGAGCGCACAATGAAATTTGCTATTTTGATTATTGGAGGTATTCTCCTGTTCCAGACGTTACCTGTCTCCGCTGGGACGTTCTTTGAGACGTTTGATAACTTTAACTTACAGGATTGGGATGAAGTTACAGAACAGAATTTTCCCGTAGGTGAATGGCGTGTCGTTAATGGTGTGCTGCAGGCAGAAAGCAAAGATGATGCAATCCGAATGCTTGTCATAAAAGATGCAGCGTGGCACGATTACGAAATAGAAATTGATGTAATGCCGCTTGATAGACATGGACGAGGACACATTGTGCTTGCGGCACGAGTCAATCAGACGTATGCCGTTATTTTTGCGATCGGGAATATTTTCTGGAACGCACCCACACCGATAGTTTCGGGTGTTGTTTTGAATTTGCCTAAGGGACAGATAGTGGGACTCCCGCTTTTCTTTGCCAGAATAGATAAATTTTTCAATATGGACCTTGACAAATTAAATGAAGCGTTCAACGGCCCCGCGAGAGAGGAAATCCAAGAAGAGATTTTGAAAGAAGGGGCAAGTATGAATTGCACAACGGTTTTACCACACGCTTTTCTCAAAACAAAGGAGTGGAGTCATCTAAAACTGCGCGTGGATCAAGAACAGTTTATACTCTCCGTTAATGGAGAGAATGTTCTATCTTTCACCTGTCTCTTTGACAACTTCGCTTTCTTGGAGGAAGACCTTAATGTTGGCAATGTCGGCTTCGGTCTCGCAGGATATACCGCTCGGTTTGACAATCTCAAGATTACCGGCGAAGAAGTCCCGAATCACGGCGGTTTAGCGGTCCAACCCCAAAGCAAACTGGCAGTGACATGGGGTCAACTGAAAAAATAGGTTAAGTAACTTTTTATTTTTCTCCAACCTATAATTGACTAAACTTTGGACAATTTTTGTAGAATAGGCTGTTGGTTTCCTGTTCACTCTTGTGTAGAATAGGCTGTATGAAGTTTAAGAAAATAAATCGATAATCCCCAGGCCCGGTAGGTGCGGTTTGGAACCGCACCGGGTCTTAGGCACAAACACTGTGGTAACCTCATTGGATATTTTATGAAATTACCGAATTAAAAAAATTAATCTTCATTTAGCCTGTTCACTCTTGTGTAGAATAGGAGACCGTGGGTTTCCCGTTCACTATCGAAAAAAGCATAACCGTAGAAGGAGAGTTGCTGATGTTTATTAACTATAAGTTCCTATTAAGTGTAGCGTTATTGTTCAGTTTAGTTGTGCCTGTTTTTTCTTTCGAGCCTTCCGGAGGTGTTTTATCGTTGGATGGTGAAGATGACTATGCAATACTCCCTTTCGCGGAACATGGGCATATTTTCCCTGAAGGCACCCGTGCGTTTACTGTTGAAGTATGGTTCTATCCAAAAACTGAACCCAAGGAAATAGATAAAGACCTTATTCTCACGCAGCAAGTTTCCATCGGATTAAAGGCAAGAGATCAGTGTCGACTCGCAAAGAATCAACTTTGCAGTTATCGTCACGCATATCTTTCAGGAGACACAGGTCATGGACTTGCAGGGAGTGATAGTCCAATCGAGAAAGATCAATGGAACTATATAGCAATCATTTTCAAGAACAGCACACTTTGTCATGCGACCAACAACCAAATTGGTCAAGGGTGGAGACTTCCTATTGTGGACAGGGTATCTTTGCATATCAATAGACCTGAAAGGGTTCAAGATTTCGTCGTAGGCGGATATGGTGAGGATAAGTTTGTGGCACCTAACGGTGGGTTGTTATTCCAAGTGAGCAGCTTTCATGGCGAAATTGATGCAATCCGGTTTTCAAATACCGCTCGGTATGACTGTGCCGCACAGGGCCACAATCCGTTTGACCCACCGCCTCGTTTTTTAAGTGATGAACACACGTTAGCACTCTGGGATTTCAATGACAAGGAAGGTGCGGATCGTTTTGAAGATACGTCTGGAAATGGAAAGACGCTCATCGGCATGAACGGTGCCACTGTGGTTGGTGGTGAAGGTATTGGTAATCTCGAAATTCGTCCCGACAACTCTTTAACGACGACATGGGGTCAAATCAAGTCGGAGCAGTAGGGAAGATAAGAAGATAGTAATGCGGTTCACACTATTCTTTTTTCACCCCCAGGCCCGGTAGGTTCGGTTTCCTAACCGAACCGGATCCTTGAAAGAAGACGTGAAACCCAATAATTTCTTAAAATTGAATGACCCTGGTAGGGAAGATAAGAAGATAGTAATGCGGTTCACACTATTCTTTTCATTTTCAGAGCGAAGTGGAATACCTCAAAGTGAAACATATATTGAGTTATGCAGTATTATGGAGTCTATTCATTGTGTCCCTAAAGCCGAAGGCCTTCAAGAAGATAGGAAGATCATCTTCCCTTTGGTTCCTCGTGATGGTGTTATCTGCATCACAAACGTCGTAGAGGGAGGTAGCGGAAAACCTCTCCTGATAACAGAAGAGTTGTCATCCGATTTATCTTCTGCATGGGTACCGGAGACTTTTTTCTCTGTTTCACCGCAGCCACAGTTGCTCACCACACAGTCGGGAGAAATCAAAAAGGAATAAACTTTCACACCTTACTTTTTCTAAGAAAATGTGTCAAGGAGGAATTCGTCAAAATGAAACACGCTTTTGTTTATATAATGTTAGGGGTCACCTTGCTGGTAAGTAATGTCCTGCTTGTTAGAAATAGTCAGGCAGATGGGACCGGGACAATCTCTTTTGCTTCCTACATCCGAAGCCCTGACCTCTATCTCATAGATAGTACAGGTAAGAATCTTCGGGAACTCACAACCGATGACAGAAATAAGCGTTCACCGACCTGGTCGCCGGACAGACGTTCTTTTGCCTATCAATCCAAAGACGATAGGGGTCTTGAGATCTATGTGATGGATGTCGAAAACAAGACATCCCGCCAATTGACAAATCATCCCGGTAGGGACCTGTCGCCTGTGTGGGCACCGAACGGCAAATGGATTGCGTTTGTGTCTGACCGAGCCGGTGATCTGGATATCTACAGAATTGATGTAGACGGTTCAAACTTAAAGCGGTTGACAAAGCGTGGAGACAATCAAAATCCCGCTTGGTCACCAGATAGTCAACAGATCGTCTATGATTCCTATCAAGGCGGAGATCATCGTCCAGGGGGGATGCCGGGAAGACATTTCCTCTATGTAATGACCGCTAATGGGGCAAGATCAAAGCAACTCGTAGAAGAGCGAAACTTGTCCGGATGCACTTGGTCACCTGATGGAAAGCATATTGCTTTTGCTGCTGGGAATATAGGTGGTGAAGGCGTGAATATCCACATCATTGATGCCAATGGAAATAACCGCCGCACGCTAACCAGAGTGGGCCCAAATGCGGCGGCGAGACATCCAGCGTGGTCGCCTGATGGCGAATGGATTGCCTATTTTTTCGTGGTGCTGCCAATATTGGATCCTGGTCAAATAATTCCTATCAATGAGGCTTTTCAAAACAATGTCATCAGTGTCATAAATACTGACGGTAAAGACGCAGAACAACCGCTTGAGGCAACACGCAGATTGTCAACCGCTCCTGTGTGGGTACCAGAGGTTTTCTTTCCAGTTTCACCGCAACTGCGATTATTACCTACGCAGTGGGGACACCTAAAAAAGTAATCGTTTTATGCCTACATAGGGTTTCCGCAAGCACCGGTACACAATACGTAGGACTTATGGAAAAAATTACGTGAGTCCTACCTACGTTTAGAAACACCTCCGAGATATCCTATCCTGTCCGACTTATCTTAGCAGAATCTTCCCAAATTCTCCAGTATCAAATTTTTTTCAAGATATGCACCTTTTTGCCCTCAAAATTGTATCATTAATAATTTGAATATAAACACAGTCACATCTATAGATGAGTCATGAGGAATTCTGATGGTAGAAAACGATGTTCAACTGATTCACAAAATTTTGTCGGGTGATGAAGAGGCATTTAGTGCTTTGGTCCGAAAGTACCAAAAGAGCGTTCACGCGCTTGCGTGGCGAAAAATTGGGGATTTTCATATCGCTGAAGAGATTGCGCAAGATGCCTTCCTTCAGGCATACAAAAACCTTGCGACGCTCAGGAATCCCAACCAATTCGCTGGATGGTTGTATGTGATTGCGAACAATCTTTGCAAACGATGGCACCAAAAGCAGAAACTTTCTACGCGATCGCTGGAGGGCACTCCTATGACAGAGATAGAGAACTCTTCTTACAAACGTTATGAATTGGAACAACGGGAGGTTGAAGCCGCTGAACGTCGGCATGAAATCGTCAAGGAGCTTCTCGAAACGCTGCCGGAAAGTGAACGCACAGTTGTGACACTCCACTACCTCGGTGAAATGACAGCACAAGAAATTGGCAAATTCTTAGGTGTTTCCGTGAATACGATTAAAAGTCGGATTCGCCGGGCACGGGAACGTTTACAAGCCGAAGAGCACCTGATTAGCGAAACGCTGGGGAGCGTCCAATTCCCCGCCGATTTCATTGAGCGTATTATGCAGCAAGTTGCCGACATCAAACCGACACCGCCTTCGGTTGGAAAACCTTTGCTACCTTGGCTCGCTTTCGGTACCGCCGCCATTCTTATAATGCTGATGATCGGCGTCGGGGCCCAATACCTGATTCGCTTTCAGAGGCCTTACAACTTGAACGCCCAATCGGAAACCACTGTTGAGATCATTGAGGCACCCGTTGTCCTTGATACACAGGCAGAACCAGATGTGCGAAATCAAGCCGGACTTTTTGATACTGCTGGTAGGAACAGAGGCACCGGTGCACAAATTTCAAAGCCGGTTGTGCCGGTTCCCGCCGCACAGATAGAAAAGGAACTACTCCCAACACCACAGCAGTGGAGACAAGCAAGCGGTCCAGCAAGTGGACCCGTAGGGGGCTTACTGGTAAGTTCAAACGGCGATATCTACGCCGCTTCGCGTCTCGGTATCTATAGATTAACGCCGGACGCACGCACGTGGACGTTCCTCAGTCCTACAAATTTGAAGGTCCCCGGCGGCATAATACCGATGGCGGAGCAAAACGGGACCCTCTATCTTGTCTCTGATGAGGAAGTGCTTATTTCAACCAATAGAGGCGAGATGTGGGAGCCGCTTGGCACCCGTCCCAAAGGTGTTGCCGTCGCATTGGCGATAACGGATGAAGCGTTGTATCTCCTGCTGAAAGATAAAGGCGTTTTCCGATCCGAAGATAGAGGACAGCAGTGGACACCACTCGGCCTTGAAGGAACGGACAGAAACATCCTTGCTTTGGCGACTATTGAAAACACAGTGTTTGTCGGAACACCTGAGGGACTCTATCGTATCAACCCAAAACATAATTCAACAACGGATATATGGGAAAAATTGCCCCTAACAACCACTCAAGCGATCCACTCCTTGGCAATTGGCGAGAACACCCTCTATGTCGGAACAGGGCTCGACTTATTCTCCTCTAAACCGGAGGAAGAAATACGGAAAGAGATGGTCGCTGGGCAACCGCAGTGGGAAGTTTTTCGGTCAACCGATTTGGGCGATTCCTGGACCAACATCACACCTACAAACGAGCCAGTTTTGACGCTGTTCCCGGGCATTAAGGTCATTACAGTTGGAAAAACGCTTTGGGCATTGGGATACACTGGGTTCCAGTGCCGATCCACTGATGGTGGGGAAACATGGACACTCCACGGATACAAAAAATTAGATCCGCTCTCAATGATGAATTCGTTTATGCTGAGTGTATTCCCCGCAGTTGGCGTGGACGAAAATATTCTGTTCAAAGCCAGTCTTTTTGGACTTATCCGTTCAACCGATGCTGGCGAATCGTGGCAGCCGTTTATGACAGGCATGGTGGGAACTCAAATATCTCACTTAGTCGCATTCAAAAACGCTCTCTACGCCTATACCGGTACAAATCTCGCGAAATCCACCGACGGTGGGATGTCATGGCGAAATTTGCGCTTCACTCCTGATCAATTAGCACCAGAATTAGGAGCGGAATTGGATGTCGGGTTTCTGTTCGGTTTTTCGCGACTGGTGATTTCTGACGATAAACTCTACTGCATCGGTATCGCAGTCGCTCCAGACATAGCAGGGTCCCAGCAGCGCATCTTTCATCTTTCTAAAAATCGCGGCGCGCTGGTACTTATGCCAGAAATACCTGTTTTGGGTGAAAATCTTTCTATAGAGCCGCCAGAAACTGTATTACAAGAGATGTCGGAGAAAAATATACCAGACGATTCCCCTAATGATCATGAGAAAACCAATGAACCAACGGGGACAACCCACGAGGCTGTAGAATTTGCCAGCGGGTTTGCAGTCAGCAGCGAAACGTTCTATGTAGCCTATAAACAGCGACTTTTCCGATGGAAACGCGGCGAGTCGGAATGGTTCAATACTGGATTGATAAACACTGGCACAGCAGTTGGCGATAAGAGTTCTGATAGTTTCGCACTCGCGGTTTCAGGTGAAACCATCTACGTTGGAAAGCGCGATGGACATCTGTTCCGATCGCTTGATAGCGGGAACACATGGAAAGACCTGACCGCAACGCTGCCACTTCGATTTAAACATTTCAACGATATCGTTTTTGCGGGTTCAACGGTTTATGTCGCTACAGACGCGGGGGTCTTAACATCGGCGGACGGTGAAAACTGGCGAACCATAACCGATACAGCCGGTACACACACCCTCATAGACCGAATTGCCGTAGACGACACGACAGTCTATGGTGCTGGCAATACTGGGGCCTATCAATTGGATACTCGTGGCAGATGGGAACAGATCTCGGCAAACGTACCAAACAGCGTCATTTCTGTTGCTATCAAGGGTAACAGGCTTTATATTGTTACCGAACGGAGCGGGATGTTTTATGCCACGCTTGAAAAGGAAAACGATTAATGTTAACAGAAAATTTATCATCTCGTCGTCCACTTTATTCAATCTTTACAATTTTCTTCCCGTTATGCACCTTTTTGACCTTCAAATTGTATCATTATACTAAAGTTTGGACAATTTTAAGATAACTAAAGGTTCCCGAATCAAACACTCTCTTTCGTAGCATAGACTGTTAGTCTGTGGCTCTTTCGTAGCATAAACTTTTAGTTTGTGCATCTTTCGTAGCATAGACTGTTAGTCTGTGGCTCTTTCGTAGCATAAACTTTTAGTTTGTGCATCTTTCAAACTCACGTCAGACAGGGTTTCCCCCGCAGATATACCAGATTTTTCTACGAGGACCCTCCAGATGAGAAACTCACAGGAAAATACACGGTTTCCCTTGAAAAATCAACGCACACGCAATACGAATCGCTATGCACCTTTTTGACCTTCAAATTGTATCATTAAAAAGTAAATAAAGATTTGGGGAAGCCCAAATTAATAGTTTTATCACCCAAAGCACTGCAGGTGGGGTTTGAAACCCCGCCTGCAAAGGGGCTGCGTAAGTTCTATAAAGATTTGAGGCATCCCAAATTAATAGTTTTACACCCAAAGGAGTATAAGATGAAAAAAATAACCCTTTTGATTTTAACCCTACTCTCCATTTTCGCCGTTAACTTACCCCTTACTTTTGCCCAAGAGTACTTTCACACTCGGACGCTCACAGGACATAAAATTTCTGTCCAAGCAGTGGCATTCAAAGACGATAGCACACTTATCAGTGTAGGGACCGATAGCACCCTTCGCTTTTGGAATCTTGACGCGGGGGCACAACACTGGCATACCGAAGTTGGTCTCTTCTTAATCTCTGATATTGCTATCTCATCGCATGACTCGCGCTTTGTTGTTTATGCTGGCGGACTATTTTTCCGCCCTTATATTGGGATGTCTTACACAGATGACGGAGACATAAGAGGTTACCTCATAGGACATACAAACAGTGTCAATACGCTGTCCTTTAAGCCAGGGAGTTCCACCCTTGCCAGCGGGAGCGACGACGACACAATCCGTATCTGGGATTTAACATGGGATGCATGGAAGAGCAAGCCAGTACGGACACTGCGCGGACATCGGAAGAACGTTGAATCGGTTGCGTGGAGTCCTGATGGAACGCGGCTCGCAAGTGGAAGTAGAGACCAAACCGTCCGCTTATGGAACCCAGACAACGCTGCCAACACCGCTATACTTCGCGGACATACGAATACTGTAAGCGCAGTTGCGTGGAGTCCTGATGGAACGCGGCTCGCAAGTGCAAGCCGCGATGAAACAATCCGGATTTGGGACCCAACGAACACGGATGCCGCGCTGCACGTCTTGGAAGGGCATACCGGTAACGTCAATACGTTGGCATTCCATCCGACTGAGCCACTCCTTGCCAGTGGCAGTAGCGATGACACAATCCGCTTATGGGACTCCACCACCCGGGAACATCAAGCCACCCTTACAGGGCATACAGGGAGCGTTAATACAATAGCCTGGAACTCTGATGGGTCACTTCTTGTGAGTGGCAGTAATGACGACACAATCCGATTGTGGGAGCCACTCGCAGCGGTTGATATAACAGGCGACGGCAGTGTCACATACCTTGACATTATTGAGGTGGCAAAGAACTACGGAAAAACTGTTGTAGATGGCGCGAACCCACGCGCAGATGTCAACAAAGATGGCATTGTTGATATTAAGGATCTCATTGTTATCGCTGAAGCAGTGGATGCCCAAGCACCAGTAGATTCTCAAGCGGCACCTACGCTCGCGCAGCGGACACACTATTTTTCCTTTACCGCAGAAGAGGTGCTGCAGTGGATCCAAGATGCACGAAACATCGGCACAGATGCCCAAACGATTGCTATCCTGGAACAATTCTTGACAGCAGTAACACAAGTAGCACAGCCTATACCGGAAAAAACGACGCTCTTGGCGAACTATCCCAATCCGTTCAATCCGGAGACGTGGATACCCTATCAGTTAGCGCAACCAACGGAGGTCACTATCTCCATTCACGCGATAGACGGTACTTTGGTTCGGACTTTGCCATTAGGTGAAATGCCGGCAGGTGTTCATCAGAGCAAGCACCGTGCTGCCTATTGGAATGGCAAGAATGCCCAAGGCGAACGGGTTACAAGTGGGGTCTATTTCTATACGCTTGAAGCAGGACAGTTCACTGCCACTCGCAAGATGTTAATTCTGAAATAGTATCAAATGACCTTATGATGGCTTGAGTGCTGATGTTTATTAGCTTCCCGGTCATCCATTCCGAATGAGTGGTGATTTTGTGAGGAATCACCACTCACTGAAATCAAAGAATCCAAACAGTCAGCATTTTCTGGGTCCACAAGACGCATGCGTTTTGCTATACTTTGGACCCATATAGGAACGCCGATGTAATGTTATGGCATCAATTTCCGCAACGTCTGAATCAGTGTACTCTCCGAAAACCATTTGCCCGCCACACGCCACACACTGCTCGAAAACGTCGGATACACATGGATCATCCCGCTCAACTTCCGCAACGGTATTCCCGACTGCATCGCCAGAACATATTCATGGACAACCTCGCCAGCATTGGCACCAACGAGGTGAACGCCGAGTATTTTCCCTGTCCACCGAGTCGCAATAACTTTACTGAACCCGTCCGTCTCGCCTTCCGCAACGGCTCTGTCAACGTCCGATTGGTCGAGTGTGAACACGTCAACATTCCCGTATTTCTCGCGTGCTTCTGCCTCGGTGAGACCACACCGTGCAACCTCCGGGTCACAGAAGGTCGTCCACGGCACGACGGCATAGTTGATTGTGTTGGAAAGCGGGAAAAAGATATTCCGAAGGAGCAACTGCGCCTGAAAAGCGGCGACGTGTGTGAACAGGTAGTGTCCGATTACATCGCCTGCGGCGTAGATGTTTTTGACGCTCGTCTGGAGTCTGTTGTTGACTTCAATCCCACGTCTGCCCACCTGAACCCCGATTTTGTCAAGTCCTAACCCTTCAACATTTGGGGCGCGTCCCGCTGCAATCAGAATTTTGTCAAAAGTCTGTTCTACTGTCCCGTTTTCACTATCATTGAACCGGACATTTATACCTTCTCGGTTTTGTGCAACTTCCGCGATATTCGTATTGAGTCGGATCGTGATCCCTTCTTCACGGAGGTAACCGAGCATCTGCTCAGAGACATCGGTATCCTCTTTTGTGAGGATACGTCCGCTCCGTTGTGCAATCGTCACATCGGCACCGAGACGCTGAAACGCCTGTCCGAGTTCAACACCGATCGGACCCGCACCGACGACAAGCAGTCGTTCAGGGAATTCTTCCAACTCCCAAACAGTTTCGCTGTCAAGATAGTCGCAAGATTCTAACCCGGGTATAGGCGGCGCGACGGGGCGTGAACCGGTACTTATCACAAACTTTTTGCTTTTGAGCGTGCGCGTCTCTCCGTTTTCGGTATCTTCTACGACGAAGGTATCGGAGGATTCAAAATGCCCATCTCCGAAGATGACATCGACCCCCATCTCACGGAACCGTTCTGGGTTGTCGTGTTCTTCTTCTATGACCCGTTGCGTTCCCTGCACATACGCCATCACGCGTTGCCAATCCGGCGTGGTATCTTGCACATTGATGCCGTATTTCTCTGCGTTCTGGATGGAATTCGCCACCTTCGCCGCTTTCAATAAGGCTTTGGACGGCACACACCCCGTCCAGAGGCAGTCGCCACCGATGCGATGCTTCTCTACGAGCGCGGTTTTTTTGCCTAATCTTGCCCCTGCCACGGCAAGCACGAGTCCCGCACTGCCGCCGCCAATGATCGTCAAATCGTACGTATCCACAATTTTATCCCCATGTTGACCGCCGCAGCACCCTACCAGGCAGCTGCCCCGTCACGTTCCCATCTTCAACAACTGAAACGCCGTTGACGAACACCCAGTTTACACCGACAGGCGATTGCACCGGATCAAACCATGTGGATTTATCTGCGACGGTATCTGGGTCAAAAACAACGATGTCCGCGGCGAGTCCTTCACGGATGCTACCGCGATCGAAAATCCGGAAACGTTCCGCGGGAAAACCACTCATCTTGTAAATCGCTTCTTTCAGCGAGATTAACTGGCGTTCACGCACAAACTTGCCGAGATACTGCACGAAACACCCGTAACTCCGGGGGTGTGGATGCGGAATATTATAAACGCCATCGCTCGCGATCATCATGCGCGGATGGCTTGCTGTCTGGTTCAGGATGCGTTCGTTTTCTTCGGGCGATGTTGCCCACGGCATCACAAAGGTCTCAATCGCGGCTTCTTCGCAAATCAGATCAAAGGCGAATTCCGCGTTAGATTTACCTTCACTTTTGGCGGCTTCAGCGAGCGTCATACCGATGAACCTACCCGAACGGTTGTAACCCACAATCTGGCTACCGTCGCGTAATTCACCGCGTAGGTGTGCGATCGATTTTTCTCGGACTTCTGGGTTTTCGAGATGTGCTAACATATCGTCAGGGGCACCGGTCTGATATTCCATCGGGAGCATCATGGCGAGGTGCGTCATACCTGCCGGGTAGAGGTAGGATTCAAAGGTTAAATCGATCTGTTCCTTCTCAACCCGTTCAAGTATATCAGCGACTTCATCGTCTACCCGTTCATGCGAAATATGCACAGGAATCCCAGCACGTCGAGCAATCTCAATCGTCTCTTCCCACGCCTTTTTTCTGCCGAGAATACGGTATCGGATATGTGCTGCATAGATTGCATCGTAGGCTTGCGTGATACTTGAGAGATACACAAGTTCGCGCAAATCAGCATTCGCTGACGGTTGATAGTCTAATCCTAAACAGAGACAGCAAGCCCCTTCCCCTAACCACTTATGGGTTATGCGCCCCATCGCTAACAGTTCATCATTAGTTGCCGGACGCGGATCCCATCCCATCACACCGAGGCGGACAGCACAGTGCGGTACTTGTGGGTAGAGGTTCGCCGGAATTCGGCCGGCGAACATATCAAGATACGCCTCTGGTGTTTGCCAATTGAGTGGTAGTTCGGCATCGCCATAAGCGAATTGCGTGTAGTGCCATAGCTCTTTTGCTTGTTCCGGCGGTAAAGGTGCCCATCCGAAACCGTCTGGTGCCGCTAAGTGTGTCGTCACACCTTGACTGACAGCGGCGAACTGGTCGCGGCCGCCGAGCAGGGCGATCTCGGAATGCACATGCACATCAACGAAACCGGGGCAGACGACCTGACCCTTTGCAGAAATTCGGTGAGGTGTTTCTGCCTTCTCGAGGTCACCAATCGCAGCGATTCGATCCGCCTGAATGCCGATGTCCGCAACAAACGGTTCGCGTTCCCCTGTCCCATCAACGATATCTCCGCCTGCGATAATTGTGTCAAATCTCATAAACCGCTCCTATTATAATACTCATCAGAGAACTCTTTTTGGTCAGAATTTGATGCCCCCATTATACCAAAAGTGTTCTCTTTATACAAAAAAATCTTGAATTATTTAGCAAACTCACGTTATAATTAATGCACGATAGACACCGGGGTTGAAACCCGCAACTCTATTTTTCTATAGAAAAGGAGAAGCATGGATGGGCACCTATCGAAAAAGGCTCAAAATCCCTTACGCCCCCACAGAAGAAAGCCGCCTTTACCCTGACACCGACGGAGAACCGATGGCAGCGAGCGACCTTCATAGACAACAACTGATGTGGATATTACAAACCCTTGAGACGCATTTCGCTGCACACCCAGAGGTTTATATCTCCGGCGATATTCTGATGTATTATGAGAAAGGGAACCCGCGTCGGGTCGTCTCCCCCAATGTCCTCGTTGTTTTTAGTATAGGTCGAGGCCCCCGGAAGACGTATAAGGTCTGGGAGGAGGGCAAAACGCCGGATTTTGTGATGGAGTTTTCAAGCGAAAGCACCTACGAAAATGACTTAACTGGCAAGTTGGCTCTCTACGCTGAGTTGGAGATTCAGAACTACGTCTTGTACGATGCGGAGAGGTTATATCTGCCGGCACCGTTGATGGGGTTTCAGTTAGTGAATGGGGAATACGTAGAGATTACGTTAGATGGAGATGGAGGGTTATATTCTTCGGTGCTGGGGTTAGCGTTTCATATCCGTGATGAAGGCTTAGGGATTTATGACCCCGTTGCGAGGGAGTGGCTTCAAACGCCCGCAGAGGCAGCAGAGACCCGCGCAGAGGCAGCAGAGACCCGCGCAGAGCAGGAAGCCAGCGCACGACAGAAGGCGGAAGCCGAAGTCGCCGAACTCCGAGAACAACTTGAACGCTTACAAGCACGCCACCGATAACCATTATAGTTAGGACTCACACAAAATTGAGTTGGAGATGTCCCCTACCCCACAATAGGAGAAAACGCATGCATCAAGCCCACACTTTCATCAAGACATTGCCCGCAAATCAATATTCCACATTAGGGATAATGTTACTGTCATTGACGATAGCGTTGAGCGGTTGTGGTGAGGAGCCTTCTGGGGGCAGCGGCTTCACGGATGTAGGACGCGGTGAACCTGCTATAGTCGATTCCGCCTTAGCGATTAGTGTCTTTGATGACAGACCTGACGGGATCACGAACGTATTCTCCGCCGAGTATAACGATCAAGTGTATTTATGGCTCCTATGGGCAAATATTACAGAAGAACATACTGTCGAAGTCTCATGGTACTCACCGGAGGAAGGGCCCGACGATCCGCCGTTTTGGAGCGAGAAACAGACCTTCACATCAACAACCGGCGATAAAATTACATGGTTTTATGTCGATTTACCAGAACCAGACATTACAGGTGAGTGGTTCGTTGAAGTCCACCTTGATGGTGATCTCTTTGAACGGAGCCATATTTTCTGGGTAGAAGAGTAAAGGTCAACAGCCACCGAATGGAGAAAAATCATGGATAGCCTCAGAATCGCACATATCGGCACAGGCAGACGTGGTGCCGGCACCTACCTTCCGCTTATCTCAAAATTGACAGATGATCTGGAGTTAGTCGCTGTCTGCGACCCACGCCAAGAAAGCGTTACTGAACAGGGTGACAAATACGATGTTCCCGCTTACACAGACACCGAGCAGATGTTAGACACAGTGAAACCTGATATCTGCGCAATCGTGATTACACCGAGCAACAATCACATCCCCGGTCTGCTCTGCTCCGAAAGGGGCATCAGTTATTGTACAGAGACACCAATTGATACCGACCTCGGATGGGCGGACAAGATGATCGCCTCCGCACAAGAGAACGGCACAAAACTGGAGGTCAACGAAAACTATTATCGTGTGCCTACAGAGCGGATTAAACGGGAGATGATCCTCGCAGGGGTCTTCGGTAAAGTCAACGTCGCCTACAATGACTTCCGCGGGCACGGCTATCACGGGATTGGACTTATCCGTAGTTACGTCGGTTTCGACAACGAACCTGTACAGGTCTACGGCTTCCGAAAAGGATATAGCGTTCAGGATCACGTCTGGCGGCAAGGGCAACCCAGGCGCGATACCGAGGATTGGCAACATGCAGTGATTGAATTTGAAGACGGTGCCGTCGGAATTTTCAATTTCAGTGGTCTCTCCTACGGTTCACCCTTGCGAGGCTTTAACGGTTCAAAATTCTATGCGGAGCGCGGGATGTGTTTCCGAAACGATGCCGTCATCTTGAACGACACTGCCGACGCACAACGCGAGATTACTATCTCACGCAGAACTGATACCGTTGATGGCTACGAAACCTTAGCGGCCCTCGTCGCGGACACTGACCCTGAAGTGGTATGGGAAAACCCGTTGCGAAATTACCCGCTCAGCGATGGTGAAATCACTGTTGCTTCGGAACTGATGAGCCTTGTTAATGCCGTTCGTAATGATACAGAACCCGAATACGGTGCCTATAACGGGCGTAAAGATCGGGAAATTGATGTCGCGATGTCACGTTCATGGTCAAACAACGGCGCACCCGTTACCTTCCCTTTTGAGTATGAGAAACGCTAAACACTGCATTCGCTTACTAAACACGCTTTGTTGATGACTAATAGCTGTTCCGCTGCTAACTGAATTTACCTTGCTGTTTATGCCGAGATTCTGTATACTTAATTGGAAAACACAAGACCCAAGAGGTATTCTCATGTCGAAAAAAATTCAGTCCGTTTTCATTTTACTATTCATTTTCAGTTGCAGTATGACCTTGATGGGGAACGAGTGGGCAAACTACTATTTCCCGGATGCAGTCGGTAGCTACTGGACTTATGAAGACCAAGACGGTGAGGAATTAACGCGCTACGCCATAGCACCCGAAGAAATTGATGGCGAAACCTATCGCGCTTTCAGTTATGACCCTGTCTTGGAGGATTGGGCAGATTATCGGTATTATGTACACCCGTATTTCTACCAAATCGGGGACGACTGGGTGGCGTACTTTGTCGGTGAAGATATCGAAAATGCGACACGGGCAGTCACAGAGCAACAGTGGAATGAAGTTGTTACAGTGATGAAGCAACAAATGAATAACCAACTGCCACCAGGCGTAACGATTGACATTGATGTAACATACGAACTCGATGTCCAATCACAAGACTATTTCTATTTTCTGCCAACGCCTGCTACCTTCAACGAGGAGTGGGAGGCATTGCGTGTTGATACGAAAGTGGATTTGCAGATCAATCTCACAAGCAATTTGGAAGGCTTCCCACCAACCAACCAGGCGATTACAATGTTCCTGACCCTTGTTGAGACTGGAAATGTGACTGGCACGGAAACGCTCGAAACACCCGCTGGCACGTTTGAGGATTGTCTAAAGATTGAATATAAAGTAGATGCCTCAATAGAAACGAACCCAGACATACCAGAAGCCAAGACCATGTTCGCAGATGTATACAGCGGATCGTTGACAACGCTTTGGCTGGCACCTAATGTCGGTATTGTTAAAATGCTACAGGAATCTGAAAGTACTGATACCGTAAGAACCCTTGAATTAACAAACTATGAAATCAAGTCCACCGAGTCAGGCAGCACCGAAAGTCAGTAATCCCGCTTTTTGAATCGCTGCTGTCGGGAATTGCTGCGTTTTACCGAACGTAGTAAAAGGAATCTCTCATGTTAAAAAAAATCAGGTCGGTTTTCGTTTTTTTACTTGTTTTGAGTTTCAGTGCCGTGTCAATGGGAAATGAATGGGCGGACTACTACTTTCCAGATATAACCGGCAGCTACTGGACCTATGAAGACCAAGACGGCAACGAATTAACGCGCTATGCGATAGCACCCGAAAAAGTTGATGGTGAAACCTATCGCGCTTTCAGTTATGATCCCGCTTTGGAAGACTGGGCAGACTTTGAGCATTACACGCACCCTTATTTTTATCAGATCGGGGACGACTGGGTGGCGTACTTTGTCGGTGCTGAAATCGAGAATGCGATTAAGGCATCCACAGCCCGGGACATGGAAGATGTTCTACCGTTGATGCGTGAACAAATCATGCAGGATTTACCTGAAGAATTAAATACCTCCGTTGATTTAACTTACGATATTGAGGTAGGCTCGCAAGATTATTTCTATCTCCTGCCGACACCTATCACCTACAATGAAGAATGGACGGCACTTGAGATAAATGTTGAGCTGACCCTCACAATCAATTTTGAAGGGCTACCTACGGAATTATTACCCGGCGGCGAAGGACCGACTATCAAAACTCATAGCAGCGTCGTAGAGACTGGGGTCGTCACCGGCACCGAAACCGTCGAAACAGCCGCTGGCACGTTCGAGGATTGCTTGATAATTGAATACCAGACAGATGAAACAACTCAGATGACAATATCTGTCCCGGGACTCGGCGAACCAGCACCTGAAGAGAAAAAAGGAACGACGCTGACAACGCTCTGGTTGGCACCTAACGTCGGTATCGTCAAATTCAAGCACGAGCACCCGGAGGCTGACGAGGCAAAGGAAGAACTTGGATTGATACCCGACGGAGAGCAAACGCTTGAATTAACGGAGTATGAAATCAAAGTCTCGCCTTCGGAGGAATAATGAGCACCTTCCCTATCTATCGTCCGAGGCGACTTCGCGGTAATGAAAACCTGCGGCGATTGGTTCGTGAGACAGCACTCTCTATCGACGATCTCATTTACCCGATGTTTGTCGTTCACGGACATAACACTGCGACCGAAATTTCTGCGATGCCGGGATGTTATCAGTACTCGGTTGACACCCTCGTCAGGGCGGCGAAGGAACTCGCGGCACTCGGAATCCCGGGAACTATCCTGTTCGGCATTCCAGAATCGAAGGATCCGCTCGGCTCCGAGGCTTACGCCAATGACGGTATCATTCAACAGGCAGTCCGAGCCATTAAAGATGCCGTGCCGGACCTGCTTGTGATGACAGATGTCTGTCTCTGTGAATATACCGATCATGGGCATTGTGGGGTCATTGAAGCTGGCGACGTACAAAACGATCCGACGCTGGAACTGCTCGTTAAAGAGAGCCTTTCGCATGCACGCGCCGGTGCCGATGTCATCGCCCCATCAGATATGATGGACGGCCGCGTCGGCGCGATTCGCGAAGCATTGGACGAAAACGGGTATCAGAATATACCGATTATGGCATATTCAGCGAAATATGCATCTGCCTTTTACGGTCCCTTTCGCGAAGCGGCGGAATCCGCACCTCAGTTCGGGGACCGTCGCTCCTATCAGATGGATCCACCGAATGCTGAAGAGGCGTTACGGGAAGTCGCATTGGACATTCAAGAAGGCGCCGATATTCTCATGGTGAAACCCGCACTCTCTTATCTGGATGTGATCCACCGGGTCAAGACAGAGTTTCAAGTACCTGTCGCTGCCTATAACGTCAGCGGCGAATATGCTATGGTTAAAGCAGCGGCACAGAACGGTTGGATCGACGAAGAACGGGTCGCATTGGAACTTTTAACGAGCATTAAGCGCGCAGGTGCAGACATGATTTTAACCTATTTTGCGAAGTCTGTTGTCGAGTGGCTATAACCTGGCTGTCAGCGATCAGCAGTCAGCAGTCAGCGAGCGGCACTGGTTCATCAGAAAACCTCTTTGCCGATAGCCAATAGCCGATAGCCATAGAAAATTGGAGGAAACGATTTGGAGAGCAGTAAATCCTTAGCTGCATGGCAAAAATCACAGCAGTTTATCCCCGGCGGGGTCAACAGCCCTGTCCGAAATTTTAGTAAGGTCGGTAGACACCCCTGTTTCATCGCACGTGGTGAAGGCTCAAAAATATACGACATTGATGGCAACGAGTATGTTGATTATGTCGCGTCTTGGGGCCCCTTGGTTTTGGGACATGCACATCCGAGCGTCGTCGAAGCGATCAATGCAGCAGCGTTGAACGGCACGAGTTTTGGCGCACCAACGGTATTGGAAACAGAACTCGCCGAAACCATTGTCAACGCTGTGCCATCAATTGAACAGGTACGCCTCGTCAACTCAGGCACCGAAGCAACAATGAGCGCGATTCGTGTCGCACGCGGGTATACCGGTCGCGACAAAATCCTCAAAATTGACGGATGCTATCACGGTCATGTGGACTATCTGTTAGCAAAAGCCGGATCCGGCGTTGCAACGTTTGGACTTTCTGATAGCGGCGGTGTTCCAGAGGATTTCGCACGGAATACCCTCACGGTTCCCTTTAACAACCCTGACGCTGTACACGAAGCGATAGAAGCCAATCCAGACGAAATTGCCTGTCTCATTCTCGAACCGATTATGGGCAATATGGGTATCATCCCACCTCGTGAGGGGTACCTCAATCAACTCCGCGAAATCACTGAAGCACACGGTATTGTGCTCATCTTCGATGAAGTTATCACCGGTTTTCGGGTGGCGCATGGCGGGGCACAATCCTTCTATAACGTCACACCTGACATGACGTGTTTAGGAAAGATTATCGGTGGCGGCCTACCGGTCGGCGCGTACGGTGGAAAACGAGACATCATGCAGTGTGTCGCCCCAGAAGGTGATGTCTATCAGGCGGGAACGTTGTCAGGTAATCCATTGGCAGTTACGGCAGGTATAGCGACGCTCAAAAAGCTCGCTGAACCGGGGGTTTATGAACACCTCGAAAGTCGCGCTGCTGCCCTTGCAGCAGGTCTCGCCGAGGCAACTGAAAAACACGGTATTGACGCTTGGCACAGCCGCGTCGGTTCAATGCTGATGCTCTACTTCACACCTGAGACCGTCACGGATGCTGACGGCGCACGCACAGCGGATACTGAACGCTTTCAGCAGTACTTCTGGGGACTCGTAGAACGCGGGGTCTATGTCGCTCCGTCTCAATTCGAGGCTGGGTTCGTCTCTTTGGTCCATTCCGAAGACGATATCAACAAAACCATTCAAGCCGCAACACAGGTATTGGCGAACCTCTTTTAATAGTTGTCAGTTATCAGTTAAAGAAGTCTGTAAAGTGTTCTAAAGCGGAGAAAGTCTGTAAAGTGTTCTAAAGTTTCAAAGTGTTCTAAAGTTGGTAAGAGCTCTCTTTCAACTTTCTAACTTTAGCGACACTTCACAACTTGCCAACTTTCTCGTCTTTAGCACACTTCACAACTTTCTTACTGAAAACTACTGACAACTGAAAGGTTTTTCGCAGAAAAACCGAACTGACAACTGATAACTGACAACTGACAACCATCACATTATGTCCAACTTTGATCAAATTGTTAAATTAATTGCCGATGACCTCAGTGCCGTTGAGGCGAAACTCACCGAACAGACCGCCAGCGAGTATAGTTTTGTTGATATGGCAGTTCAACATGTCGTAGAGGGTGGTGGCAAACGGCTCCGTCCTATTCTCGTTGTGCTTTCTGCCAAAGTCTGCGGATATGAAGGAAACGATGCACACACGCTTGCCGCCGTCGTGGAACTCATTCATGTCGCATCGCTGGTTCATGACGATGTACTTGATGAAGCTGCGATACGGCGTGGACGTGAAACATTACAGACGAAATGGGGCAATAAGGTCGCAGTCCTCGTCGGTGATTACCTTCACGCCCGCGTTCTTTCCATGCTTGTCTCCCGCCGTTCCGACGACCCAGCGATGGCGGTCCTCGCTGATACCACACAGGCGATGTGCGAAGGTGAGGTGATACACGCATACAAAAGCGGCGATTTTGACATCTCCGAAGCCGAATACCTCAAAATTATCAGTTTCAAAACCGGTAAATTAATCGCGGCATCCTGTACCCTCGGCGCGCACCTCGGAAACCCAACAGATACAAAACAGATTGAAGCACTCACGGTCTATGGACAGCAAATTGGGACCGCCTTCCAAATTGTAGATGACGTGCTCGATTTCACAGAGGACCCAGATAAGTTGGGAAAAAATACATTCGGCGACCTTCGTGAAGGAAAACTCACTTTTCCGATTATTTATGCTCGGACTGTCTGTAATGATGATGAAAAGCAGCTCCTTGAAAAAGTCCTGAATCCCAACACAGATGAAACAGAAGCGATCACTTTTGTTGAATCCCTATTCCAACGATATGGTGTCGAAGCTCACTGCTTGGAGATTGCCCAAGACTACGCTGATCGTGCCAAAGCGGCGTTAGCAAGTCTACCTGAGACACCCGCCCGCGTCGCCCTGGAACAACTCGCAGACTACGTCGTCTCGCGCGAGTCATAAGAAATAGTTTTCGATACTCAGTACTCAGTTGTCAGTTTTCGGTTAAAGATAAGGTTTGATTAACCAGAGCCCTCTTAACTGATGGCTGACGACTGACAGCCATTAAAATGTTTTATCCTGCACACATAAACCTCCAAGACCGAAAATGCCTCGTCGTAGGGGGCGGGACCGTTGCTGAGCGGAAAGTTGTCGCCATGCTCGTCAGCGGTGGCGACGTGACTGTGATTAGTCCGGACGCGACGGAATTAGTAGCACTTCTGGCGCGTATCGGCACAATCCGTTGGCATAAACGGCAGCTAAAGGCAGGCGATACGCTCGGCTATTTTCTCGTCTGCACTGCTACGGATTTCACGGATATTAACACGGCTGTCTACACAGAAGCACACGAAAAGAACAAAATCCGTTTAGTCAATGTGGTCGATGTTATCCCGCAATGTACCTTCGCCGCTGCCTCCGTTGTAACGGATGGCGAATTGATGCTCAGCATCTCAACAAGTGGCAAAAGCCCCGCAACGAGCCGTCGCATCCGTGAATATTTTGAGCAGATGCTGAACGCCACTTCGTTATATACGCTCGGATACGAAGATGGGAAACCGGTGCCGATTGAGAACCGAGGGTTGCCCTATCCTGTCTATTTCCTATTGGAAAATCGCACGTGTATCGCCTTGTGTGATCAGAAAACGCCGGAAGTTGAACGTCGTATCTCATTGCTACATAAGTGTGGTGCGTCTGTGTTATGTTCGGCACCCAACGAAATGAAACCGTATCACTTTGAAGATGCATTCCTTGTTATTGCTGACAAGGTTTCTACGGTAGACATGCCTTGTGGGGATACAAGCGCGTTTATTCGGGAATATCTCAATGAACCAGGGGCCGGCACTCATTTCACTCCGGATCTCATAATAGATGATAATCTGATAATTAGTGTGTCCGCTCGAAACAGCACAGCGGTTGGCAAGGCGAAACTGCTGCATGAAAGACTCGCAAATCAGTTTGAAAACAACGGCTACGGTGCATTTATTGAATTCCTGGGGACGCGCCGTTCTGAGATTCTCAAGGCTTTTTCGACACCTAAAAAACGCGCAGACTTCTTTGAAACGCTCATTGATACCGTTGAAGATTCGGTATCGGGGTTACAAACCCCTCCTACAACATGCTGTCTCGGTCTCACAAACCCCGCATGTTCCGCTGAATGCCTTTTCAACTGGGTTCGGCACGGCAATTTGGCACGCGCCGACACCTTTACCACCAAACGACTTCACAAAGCGAACGAAAATGAACACACATAACGGAGAGGCATATCCGACTGCTATGTATCCTTAGCCTCTCGAAAAGTACGGCGTATGATAAATTTTCTCTTTCTCGTCACCCTTCTAATATACTTAGCAGCAAGCATATTTCAGACCCTCTCGCTCGCTATCAGTAGCCGAACTGAGGCGGCGGTGATCCGACCAACGATTGAACGCATCGCTTTTTGGGGGACCGGCATCGGTTTTGCTTTTCTGACACTCTTTATTGCACTGTGGTGGCTGCAGCAAGGGCATTTCCCGATGACACACTGGACTGACTCCACCGCTTTCTTTGCCTGGGCAATCACACTGATCTATCTCATCATCGTACGTTTGACGCATCTCCGCGCACTCGGCAGTTTTGTGATGCCAGTCGCCTTCATCGCGATACTCATCTCCTATAGTTTCGCCACACACACCGCCGCACTCCCAGAACCACTGCTAAATTATTGGCTGCTTGCACACACGACACTCATTTTTCTCGCCTACGCGGCGTTTATTGCTGCGTTCGGGTTCGGACTGATGTACCTGATGACAGAGCGGAAGATTCGTAAAAAGACGGACGCACTTCTTGACAATCTTCTGCCTTCCCTGGGGACTTCCGATGGCCTGGGGTATCGTTGCACAATCCTCGGCATCATTCTGCTCACAATGGGAGTTATTGTGGGAAGCCTCTGGACGCAATATATCCGAGATGTCCCGTGGCGGTGGCTTGATGCAAAGGTAATCTCCACACTCGTGACTTGGTTTATCTATGTCGCCCAGATCGGTCTCCGTCAATTTTGGGGTTGGCACGGACGCAGAGCAGCCTACACTGCAATCATCGGTTTCGTCGCTGTCCTCTGCACCTACGTCGGCGTGGACCTCTTTTTAGACAGCATGCATACGTATCGGTAACTTGGAAAAATAACGGAGGTTCACTCATGCAACATAATGAGGAATCTATTGTACAAATCCGCTTGGTGGAGGGAGAATCGGGAAAACTGGCTGGTGCCGGTAGCGGATTCTTTGTGGAACGTGAAAAAGTTGTTACCAATATCCATGCGGTTTATGGGGAGGGGCTCGTCTCTGTGAAGTCAGTTGATGGAGAAACGGTGTGGGAAGTAGAAGGTGTCGTGGCGTTTGATGCTAAAAATGACTTGGTTATCTTAAAAGTATCGGGTGAAGGCAACCCGCTTCCACTTGGGAACAGTGACGCTGTTCAGATCGGCGAACCGGTTTCTACTTTAGGTTTCCCTGAAACTAAATACAAGGTCACAGGCGGAATCATACAAGGTATCCGCGGTGAGAGTAAAAAATTTTGGGTGGACGCTGAGTACGTTGGAGGCATGAGCGGGGGGCCCATGCTCAACAGTAAAGGTGAAGTCGTAGGTGTTGCTGCCGGCAGCACTGGAACTTACGGGGTTGCTGTTCCGTCAAATGCTCTCAAAGTATTGCTTTCTCAACCGGAGTCAACGGAATCTTTAACGCAGTTTCGGAAGAAAGATCCTATACGTGCCTATACCTTCTACGCTCAAGGACAATTCAAATTTCTTCATGGCGCCCATGCCGAAGCCGTAGATGCTTTTGATAAAACCGTTGCGTTAAATCCGGAGTTTGCCGCTGCTTACGGAATTTGCGGTCTTGCAAAGTTACATCTCAGCCAATCTGAAGAAGCCAAGGAAAACGCAAAGGAAGCACAACGCTATTATCACGAAGCCATCGCAGCCTTTAATAAAGCTGGCGAACTGGACGGAGAAGAAGGTTTAGGACAGGATGACAGAATTCTCGGTTACGTGAAGACTAAATTAGGTGAGTCTGAGGCAGCTAAGGGAAATGTGGAGCAGGCACTGAACTACTATAACGAGGCGATTGCAGACTTTGACAAAGCAATCAAACTTAACTCGGAGTATGCGGGTGCCTATAGCAATCGCGGTTATACAAAAACTAAACTCGGGCAATCCACAGCCTCCCAAGGCGATCAAGAGCAAGCGCGAGCGTACTACCGTGCAGCGGTTGACGATTGTACTGAAGCCCTTAGATTAAGTTCAGCGGAATATGCTGAGGATTCTCTAATGCGCCATTACGCGAAACTCTTGCTTGAACCAGAGGATGCCGATACTTACAGAAATCGTGGTGATGCAAAATTTTACTTCGGTGAATTTGAAACAGACCAGGGTAATATGGAGCAGGCAGAAAACCACTACCGCGATGCTGTAGAGGATTATACTGAAGCTATCAACCTCAAATCCGATTGTGCATTTGCCTACCACAATCGCGGACTCGCCAAGCAAACACTTGGGCTACAGAAGGAAGCACAAGCCGACTTTGACAAAGCAGCAGAACTGAATCGGCAAATTGAGGGTTCACGTGATAAGTGAACAGTTTTAGGCATTCGTTTCCAAATTTGACACAATCGCCGATATGTGATATAATTTACCAAACGTATAAAGTACCGTTTCACCTTTTAGATTTTTTGGTTAAAGGAATGAACCAAATCGTCTCTATCGGAACCAGTCATCATATTGCCCCTATTGAATTTAGGGAAAAGTTGGCGTTTTCCGAAGCACAAATTATAGAATCCCTCCAGCACTTTCGGGAATCTGATCAGGTGCAAGAGGCAGTGATTCTCTCTACTTGTAATCGGGTAGAGGTGTATGCCGTCGCGAATGCAGTACGAAACGCTGACGCCGCTGCCAAAATTCTGGTTGAATTCCTTTCCCGCTATCACCAGATCGGTGTGGAATCACTTAAAAAATGGACGTATCTCCATCATAATTTGGAGACAATCCGGCACCTCTTCAGAGTAACCGCAAGTCTGGATTCCATGGTAGTCGGTGAGTCCCAAATATTGGGTCAAGTCAAAACCGCTTACGACGCATCCCGGGAAGCGGAGGGTGCAGGAACAATTCTGAACCGTCTTTTCACGAAAGCCTTTAGCGTCGGCAAACGTATCCGCTCCGAAACGACTATCGCTGCCGGTGCTGTTTCTATTAGTTACGCCGCTGTTGAACTCGCCAAAAAGATTTTCAATACACTCGAAGGCAAGACTGTCGCGATTGTCGGTGCGGGTGAAATGAGTGAACTTACCGCAAAGCATCTCGTTTCAAACGGTGTTTCTAACGTGATTGTCGCAAATCGCACTTATGAACGTGCTGTCAAAGTCGCTGAGAAGTTTAACGGCACACCGCTTGCTTATGATAACGACCTCAACTTCCTCATTGATGCCGACATTGTCATTAGCTCCACCAATGCCCCCGATTATCTCATCAAACGACGCCCCCTCGCTGATGTCATGCGGAAACGGAAACACCGATATATGTTCCTCATTGACATCGCTGTGCCACGTGACATTGAACCAGACGTAAGTAAGATTGATCACGCCTTCCTCTACAATATTGACGACCTCGAAGCCGTCGTCGCTTCCAACCTCAAGGATCGACAGCAGGAAGCGACACGAGCAGAACAGATCGTCACGGAAGAAGCGAAGCGGTTCTATGACCAATTGCAAATCTTTCAGGTTAACCCTACTATTAAGGCACTCCACCAGCAGTTTCGAGAGATCGCTGATACCGAGTTGCAAGCGTGTTTCTACAAAACAACCCTCTCCGATCAGCAGGAGGCAGCCATAGCCTCTATGACGCAGGCAATTGTGAAAAAACTGCTCCACCACCCCATGCAGAATCTCCGCTGTGCTGTCAACGACGGCAATGCCGACCACGGGCAATACGTCCAAGCCTTACAAGAATTATTCGCCTTGGATGTGAATGATGATAATTCAGAATTGTAGTGTGAAATTCCATCAAGCGTAACAGAACTTCACGCGAACCCATACGGAGCAGAAACCCAATATTTAAAAAATGATGCACAACTCGCTCACAATCGGCACCCGCGGCAGTCAACTCGCACTTTGGCAGACTCAATTCGTCAAAGATCAACTGGAACGCCTTTTTCCGAATCTTGAAGTTCACGTCAAGATTATCAAAACTACCGGAGACACCGTTCAGGACCGTTCATTGGTAGGATTAGGTAAAGGCGTTTTTACCAAAGAGATCGAAAACGCGCTCTTAGCAGGCGACATTGATCTCGCGGTTCATAGTTTGAAAGATCTCCCGACAGAATTGCCCCAAGGACTTTGTATCACCGCCATTCCGGCGCGGGAAGATCCGCGCGATGTCCTTATCACCGACTCGGGGCTGCCTCTGAACGAATTGCTGAATGGCGCGAAAATTGGCACCACAAGTCCACGTCGAAAAGCACAACTCCTCTACATACGCCCAGATCTACAAGTCGTTGATGTTCGAGGCAATGTAGATACACGGTTACGTAAACTTTACGAAACCGACCTTGACGGGATTATCCTTGCTGCAGCCGGTATCAAACGTCTCGGAAAACCAGAGGTTATTACACAGTTTTTTGATGTAGAACGGATGGTGCCAGCAGTTGGACAAGGCGCGCTCTCGATTGAAACACGGGAAGCGGATGATAGGATTGAGAAACTGATCGCGCCTTTGAACGATCAAGAAACGGCGGCAGAAATCACTGCTGAAAGGGCCGTCTTGGAAAACCTCGGCGGTGGATGCCAAGTGCCGATGGGTGCTTATGCCAAACATGTTGATGGCGAGCTCTCCCTCATCAGTGTAGTTTGTCATCCAGAAGGTACCCCGCGTATTATGGAAAGCGCAAAAGGTGAACTAAGTGCCGCGCGGCACTTAGGCGAAGTTGTTGCCGAAAAACTCCGAGAGAGTGGGGCTACCGCCCTGTTGATGGCACAAAGGAACTTGCGATGAACCCGTCTCCGAACAAACCAGCCACAGGTATCGTTTACATCGTAGGTGCCGGACCCGGCGATAAAAAACTTATTACGCTCAAAGGGATGGAGTGCCTCCAGCGCGCCGATGTCGTCATCTATGACCTTCTGCTAAACAATATACTGCTGGAACATTGCCCGCCGCACACCGAAAAGATCCAAGCCCCCGATCCGAGAATCCGAGCAACCCGACAGGATGAACTCAATCGGTTATTAGTTGAGCATGCGAAAGCCGGTAAAGTCGTTGTTCGCCTCAAGGGTGGAGATCCCTATATCTTTGGACGTGGCGGTGAAGAGGCAGTAGTGCTTACCGAAGCGGGTATCCCGTTTGAGGTCGTTCCAGGAATCACTTCTGCGATTGCTGCGTCGGCTTACGCTGGCATCCCGGTTACACATCGCGATTACGCCTCGTCGGTCGCTTTTGTTACCGGACATTCCGCTGCCTTGCGACCCGATTCAAACATCAATTGGGCACAACTTGCCACAGCCGTAGATACACTCGTTGTCTACATGGGCGTTGCACACCTCCCTCAGATTGTGGAACGACTGATAGCATACGGGAGAGATCCACAAACACCTATCAGTTTAGTCCGCGTCGGCACGACACCACAACAGCACGTCGTCCAAGGCACACTTGACACTATTGTTCAGAAGGTGGAGGCAGCGCAACTCAAAAGTCCCGCGGTTATCGTTGTAGGAGCAGTGAACCGGCTCCGTGAACAACTCCGATGGTTCGACACCAAACCGCTTTTCGGGAAACGCATCCTTGTCACACGCGCCCGCGCACAGGCGAGTGACTTCGCAGATCTCTTGGAGGCAAACGGTGCTGAAGTTATCCAATTCCCGACGATAGAAATCCACCCGCTTGAGATTGACAGCGCGTATATCCGCACTATAAGCGAATACGATTGGGTTATCTTTACGAGTGTTAATGCCGTTGAGATCTTCTATGAACGTTTACGAGAAAATGGAAAGGATGTCCGAGTGTTCGGTAGAAGCAAAATCTGTGCAGTTGGACCAAAAACAGTTGAAGCACTTAACCACATCGGTATTCAGCCCGACTTTGTGCCAGCGCACGCCCGCGGCAGTGCCATTGCTGCTGATATAGAGGACGTAAGCGGGAAGAAGATCCTGCTGCCACGTGCAAAAATCGCCACTGCCGATCTCCCAGACGGTTTGCGAGAAAGAGGCGCGCATGTTGATGATGTTCCACTTTACGATACCATCAAAGTGGCAAGCGGTAGCGATAGAGGGCGAGATGAAATTGAAGCGGATCTCTTAAACGGCAGGATTGATCTCGTCACATTCACCAGCTCTTCGACAGTTACTAACTTCTTGGAGATGTTCCCTGCACGCACACCTGATGTCTTGCTGGCAGATGTGCAGGTCGCGGTCATCGGTCCCACAACCCAGCAAACAGCGATAGAACACGGTGTGTATGTTGACATAGTTGCAAAACGTGCTACAATAGACGGACTTGTTGAGGCGATTGTCGGCGAATATCAAAAGACGTAAAATACGGCACGCCAATGTTGCGATATATGCTACGGCTAATGCTGCGGCAGCTATCCGAAAAAGAAGGACTTCAAGAAAGCTGCCACACCGATGAGAATAGAAGCCACGATTCCCGTTATTTTCCAACGTTCACTTTTGTCAGTTTTCTGTTCGTTTAGATGGGTAATCAGAGCATCAAGCTTCGCTTCAACTCTTGCCTGACTCACGCGTTGGTCAGCCCCTCTTTTCGGAGCTCAATCATTTCCGTTCGAGTCTCCTTCATTTCCGTTCGAGACTCTTTCAGTTCAGCCTCAATCCGTGTCAACCGATGTTCCTGTGCCTCGTTGTGGAGCTTCTGTAGGTCGTCCCGTGCCTTCTGGGCAGCGTCAAGTGCCTTTACATCCGACGCAAGATTTGTAAAACGCTGCTCTATCTCTCCGAGTTTTTGGAGGATTTGTTCATTGGGCTGTTGCATTGAATTCTCTCCTATTTCCCAATGTTTAGAAGCGCATAACCTACAAATCATTGCCTATATCTATAGTATATCCTATCTTGGATACAAAGTCAAAGTAAGTTTTGGTTCAGGCACTGCCCTACTTAATATCGCGTTAACCAAAAATCGGGAAAACATAAGGCACAAGCACTTTTTGCCAGACAGTAACCGTCCCGAAAATCGAATAGAACCCTGCACACAACACCAACCCAATCTGTTTCCACATAGGGGGCTGTATCTCCGGTGGTAAGAATTTCCGGTTGACGTAAAGCGTATGTAACGCCGTAATCACCAATAGATAGCCGCCAATCGTTGCCGACACGAGGATCATAAAGAACGGCTTGGCGAGATACATCGCAATCACACCCCACAGGATATAGACACCGAGGATCGGATAATAGATCCATTTCGCGTTGTGCTCTCCCAAGTTTCGCGCACGCTTCAAACCTGTCCATATAATATCCGTATAGGTGCGAGGCACACCGTCCACACCGCCGAGTTGGGTCGAGAACAGCACCCAGAAACCGCAGAGCAGTGTGAGATACCACATCACTCTACCGCCCTTAGCTGCGAGTCCGTCCGCTTGGAATCCTGCTGCCGACCACTGGTCCATCTCTTGTCCAGCAGGTACAAAGGCTATCGTGAGCATCGCAGGTAGCGCGATGCCGATAAAACACCCGATGAGCCAGATACCATACTGCTCAAATCGGACGTATTTCCACCACTCCTTGAACCGTTTGAGGTTTTCTGGTGAAATGCGAAACACCTTGCCCCAATGGGAGAGGGTTACATTTTGTCCGCCGATCATTGATGGGATCGCGCCGACGAGGCTGCTCATGCCCCACCCTTTGTCGCGCACATAATTAGTGATCGTGACATTACCTAAGCCACCACTTCCTGCGTAAGCCGCGAAAGCCCCAAGCAACACCCAATCAACCTGTTGTCCACCCTGTCCTTGAGACTGAAGTGCCTCAACACCGAGAAACCCTTTGATGGTCGTCCACCACACACTCGCTGGCACCATAAACAGATCAATGACGACAAGATAACTGATAATCCAGATGACCATGAAGAGTTGCACTTTCTCAAGAGCGTTATAAATCTTGCCACCGAACAGCACAATCCCTAAACAAGAGAAGAAGATAATGTATGCGAACACACGCACCGTTCCCTCATCGCCTTTCACCAACTCAGTTGATTCTTGCGGCATATAGCCAAGCCATATCGCAGCGAGTGCCGTCGCAGCGGTCATCGCCCAACCGGGCCAAATCCCAAAAAAGTTAATCCCCGAATAGAAAGATGCCCAAAAAGGCGCGCCCGGCTTGCAACGCATGTAGCCACTCAACATCGGTTCGCCAGTATAAAGCGTATAGCGGATCGCTTCTGTGTTGAGAATCGCCTGAAGCAGGATAGCGAGCGTTGCTACCCAGAGCAACGTTCCCCCGTATTGGGCAGTAATTGCGGGACCGAGGAGCCACTCGCCACTGCCGATTGAACCACCTAACGCGATAATCCCTGGACCTAAGATGCTCCGAAACGCTTTCCCAAATTGATATTTCGGTGGTTCGGGAAGGTCGGTTACATCCCAATCGGGAAGCGCACCACCCGCTACAGTTTCATTAGTATCTGCCATATTTACTCCTTCGTTTCTTGTCCTTCTTTTACCATTCCCAACAGATTGAGACATCCAGTTTCTCAGCAATGCCAGCGAGACCTCGCAAATGATCTACATGGATCGGAATGCCGTTTTCAAGGTAATTGTCGTAGTTGTTCCACTCAATCTCGCCCGGAAGGTAGGCTTGTTCTACACCTTCTGCTGTTTTCGAGGCGTGAATTTTGCCGATACCTTGCTGAACCTCTTCAACATAGCCATCATAATCGGTGAAACTCGCAATGTTCAGCGCGAAGAAGAAATGTTCAGATGGATCGCCGGATTTATTACACGCCATCAAGCCGCCGCTCAGCGGACCAGCGAAAATACCCATGATAAGTGCCAAGCCGTAACCACGGGGGCCCGCTGCAGGTGCTAAGAACCGCCCTTTATCCGGATCGCTGGTCGGTTGTCCCGTATCGTCTATAAGCCATCCTTCTGGAATCGGTTTGCCATACATCCGAAGGGTGCCGATCTTTCCCCATGCGGAGACACCGCACGCCATATCCAGGACAATCGGATGTCCGTCACCAGTGGGTAGCGCGTAACTCATCGCATTGTTGGCGACCACTGCCTCCGCACCGCCGGGTGCAACGATAGAGGCTCCGCCTGTGTTCGTTGTCGAGAACCCGATCATCTGATTTGATGCCGCTATGATTGCGTAGCACGCGGCTGCACCGAAATGTCCCGCATTACGGACACCTGCCGCTGCAATACCGGTTGTCTTTGCTTTCTCTATCGCTGTCTCCATCGCAAACGCGCTTGCCAGATGCCCGATGCCGTTATCTCCGTCAACAACAACGAAACTCGGGCCTTCTCTCACGATGCGGAGTTCGGGTTTAGGGTTCATCTTGCCATCAAGGACAAGGTTGAGATAACCCGGTAAAGCGCGTGTGCCGTGTGAATGCACACCCCGCAAATCAGTCTGTACCTGAAGTGTCGCCATCCGTTCAGCGTCTTCCGAGCGCAGTCCCGCCTTTTCGCAAAGCGTCCGAGCAAAATCGTGTAACCTCGCCGAATCTACCACAATTTCCTGCATACCGTTCTCTCCAAACATGAATAGGACTTACGCAGCCGCCACTGTAGGGTTTTTGCTGGGGTATTTTTTCAGGGTTTCAAACCCCGCCTACAGTACGTCGTACGTCCGTTATCATGGAAAAATGCGTAAGTCCTGATGAATTCACTGCGTATTTTAGCAGAGGCGAGTTTCCATATCAAGCATAATCGAGATTTTTCAATTGACCCCAACGTTTACTTCGACAAACCTATCCGATTAACGTTAAAATTTAGGAAAAAAAGAAGAGGGAGGGAATACACATGCGTCAACACAACACCTTCCAAACCTACACAAAAGCACGCTTCCTGCCTTTTATGCTGATGCTCACTTGTCTGATGCTTTCTTCGTGCGCGAACAATCCATTGCAACCCGTCAGTAGCGAAGAAGAACAACGGGTAAAAGCGGAACTGAATGATCGCTCATTCCGCCAATTTGACCCTTCTAAGGATGCTAACAAGAGAAAAGGCGTTATCATCGACTTCTTTAACGGTGTCAGTCTCTGGGCACAATATGCCGAAGGCATGTATGCCCTTAACGAGTGGGAAATTTTAGCGGACGATTACCGTATTGAAAAGGCAGACTCGGAATACAGGCTTTATTTTGAGGCACCACGCTCCCAACAAATACTCCCGACACAATGCGATAATTGTATCGAAACCACGGGCATCTCCATTTCGATCCAGAACCTTTTCGATAATAAAAAAATAAGGTTCAAATTGAATATCGGCGACGGCGATTACCCACCGCCGTTCCCTATCTTTGAATCGTGGACAAAGTTTAATGAAGATGAGTATTTTGATTGAGTTGTTGAACTGTTGCGTTTTGTATAAGAAATTTCAGGGCTATTTAGTTTTCCGTTTTTCTACAGCGTTTTGCTCCCCAGGACCGGTAGGTTCGGTTTCCCAACCGAACCGGATACTACGCGGAAACCTTGAAGACTTCAAAAACCTCTTTAGTCCCGTAGGGACGGTATCTCTGTAGAACCTATTTGCCCGAGACCCTTTAGCCCCGTAGGGGCGGCATCTACAGAGACCTGTCAAAAATGTCGTGGAAAATCGCTAAATTGACACCTATGATGGTTCGGTTAGGAATGCAGATCGCATTTGGGTGAGTACACCGCAAAACCGAACCTACCGGGCCTGGGGGTGAAAATTCGATCAAAACATGGACAATTGAATGTCTCTGGATGCATTGCAAAAGATGTCGCACACATTCCAAAAAATGTGGTATAATAATGACCAAAAGTGCTACTTGAAAAGGAGACTGATCTATGAGTAAAACAATTTCATTAGACCAGCTTCCACGTCAAATTGAAAACTTACTGCGGGCGAGTTCGGAAGGTCATGAGAGTCTTGTCCTTGAACACAATGGAAAGCCTATAGCAGCGATTGTTCCGATGGATGAGTATCGCAGATGGCATCCAGATGAAAGTGAAAACGCTTTTGACTACGAACTTCCTACGGATCTGCTTGAGGCATATCATACATTGTTAGATAAGAAGTTCACTACCGGCTTAACACCGCAAGAGGAAGTTGAGTTGACCCAGCTGGACCGGCAGCTTAACGAAGCAGAAGCAGCACAACCGCTCATACAATCGATGCAGAAGCGAGAGGCTTTGCGAGATGAGAATTGGAAACAGAGATTTGAGGAAGTTATTACCAAATTGCGTGAATTAAACAATCCTTGATATGGAAGTGAAATAACACTTGATTCTAAGTGCCATTCAGGCTAAGATAAACAGCGGAGGATAGTATTCATGTTCCAAAAAGGATTATCATCCGCCGTTTTTTTGTGTGTTGTTTGCGTGAACACTGCGTGGAGTGCTATCGCACAAACACCTCAAGAACTTTATGCCCGCGGCATGCAAGCAGTACGTCAAGGAAAATACCAACAGGCGATTCAGGAACTTCAGCGTGCGGTTACAGTGCAACCGGATTACGCCAAAGCACACGCCGCCTTAGGCACAATTTACCTCCAACTCGGCAACTTTCCCGCATCTGAGAAGGCACTGACGCTTGCCCTAAATATCAACCCAGACCTACGACAGGCTGAGGCGAATCTTGCCGTGCTTTACACGAAAACCGAACGCCTTGACGATGCCATCAGGATCTATCAAAACCTCCTGCAGCGGCACCCTGAATCGCTTCAGGTCCGACTCGGCATCGCATCCGCCTATCAGCAAGCCAAGCACTTCCCAGAGGCAATAGAAGCCTATCGCGAAAGCCTAAAACGTTCCCCGAATCTTGCCGCAGCGATGACGAACCTCGCCTCCTGTTATGAAGCGACTGAAGACCAAGCGCAGGCAATCCACTATTATAAAGCGGCTTTAGCTGTTGAACCGAATCTCCCGATGGCGAACGGCAACTTAGGTGCCATCTATCAAGAACGCGGTGAACTCGACGCAGCACTCCCACTCTTAGAAAAGGCCATCCGCCAGAACCCGCAGTTTACGGCAGCGCGTTATCGACTCGGTTTAGTCCTCACAAAAAAACGGGAATTTCAGCGTGCCGCTACAGAATATCAACGGGTTATCACCCAACAACGGGATCACGTCGGCGCATACTACAACCTCGCACAGGCACTCTTTCGACTCAAGAAGCGGGAAGAAGGCAAACGGGCAATGGAAGCCTACCGTCGCTTCAATGAAATCGCGCAGGAGATTGATACCCGTGAACGTGCGATCCTCATGGAACCCAGCAACCCACAGCAGCAGTTCCGACTCGGGCTCGTTTATGCAAAGTATGGGAAAATAGACAAAGCGGTTTCAGCGTTTAAGGCAACCTTAGAACTCGATAGCAATGCACACTATGCCCTGAACGGTTTAGCCCGACTCTATATCCTGCAAAACGTTCAGTTACAGGATGCTGTTGGATACGCTAAGAAAGCGTTCAGTTTGTCGCCAGCACCACAATATCTACAGACCCTCGCATTGGCACATTTTAAGGCGGGACAGCGTGAAAGCGCGCTAAAAACGATCCAGACCGCCATTGAAATGGAACCCGAAAACGAGGCTTTTCAGCAGACATTAACAGAGATCAAAGGGGCAGATGAATAACCGAAAACGTTCAATAAATATCTTAATTCTCCTTCTCATCACAGGCGTTGTCCAAGGGGGCATAGATCCGCCAGTGAAGGCAGGTACAAGCGTTCAATTCGTTGATGTGACGCAGGAAGCCGGTATCCACTGGACGCACACCGACGGTCGGAGTGGACAGAAATACTTTATGGAGACACTCGGATCAGGTGCCGCTTTTTTTGACTACGACGCTGATGGCGATGCCGATCTGTACTTCGTTAACGGCGCGCCACTCCCGGGTTACGTTGCGAAAAAGATCCCGACCAATTGCCTCTACCAAAATAACGGCGACGGCACCTTCACAGATGTCACCGAAATCGCTGGCGTCGGCGATACCGGCTACGGGCACGGATGCGCCGTAGGAGACTACAATAACGATGGGCAATTGGATCTTTACGTTACAAACTACGGCACCAACCGCCTCTACCGCAATAACGGGGACGGCACTTTTACGGATGTCGCCGAAGTCGCTGGCGTGACGGAGGCTCGTTGGAGCTCCAGTTGTGCCTTTGCTGACTATGATCGCGATGGTCACCTCGACCTCTATGTCGTCAACTACATCGTCTTTGACATTGATGAAAACCCGTGGTGTGGGCTTAAAGAAAAGGGAATTCGCGCTTACTGCGAACCTGATAACTTTCCTGCACAATCGGATACCTTGTTTCGCAACAACGGGGACGGAACGTTTACGGATGTCACGAAAACGGCGGGCATTTACAATACAACTGGCAAAGGATTAGGTGTTGTCTGGGGCGACTATAATAACGACGGCGCACCAGACCTCTATGTCGCTAACGATTCCACAGAAAACTTTTTTTATCATAATAATGACGATGGCACTTTTGAGGAGGTCGGTTTCATGATTGGCGTGGCACTCAGCGAGGACGGCGCCGCTGAAAACGGTATGGGGACCGCCTTCGGCGATTGGAACAACGATGGATGGTTCGATCTCACCGTCACCAACTACGCACAGCAGACGAATACGCTCTACCAGAACGATGCTGACGGGTTCTTTACGGACGCGACAGCCACAACAAAGACAGCACAAATTACTTATCCTTACCTCGGTTGGGCAACCGCTTTCATCGATTACGACAACGACGGCTACCAAGACCTCTTCGTCGCTAACGGACACCTCCACGATAATCTCTCGGTACTCGGACAGCAAGGCACTTATGGACAGCGCAATCTATTTTTCCGAAACAACTATGACGGCACCTTTACTGAAGTTTCAGAGACCCTCGGTCCAGGAATGAAGTTGGAGGATGTAAGCCGTGGAGCGACCTTTGCAGACTACGATTTGGACGGTGATATTGATATTGTAGTGACGAATTCAAACACCACCCCGCGTCTCTTACGCAACGAGGGCGGCAACCAAAAAAACTGGTTGCAGGTCCGGTTGGTTGCAACAACGGGACCTACAGATGCAATTGGTGCGCGGGTCAGTATCAAAACAGGAGACCTCACACAGACGCGTGAGGTCCGAAGTGGCGACGGTTATCTCTCACAACGAGAGCTTACGCTCCATTTCGGTATTGGCGATTATGAACAGGTGGACAGCATTGAGGTCCGGTGGCAAAGTGGCATGCGGCAACTGATCAAATCCGTGCCTGCAAATCAGGTGCTATCTCTTGAGGAAGGCAAAAATGAATAACGTAGAGAACGCCGTTGAACGCCATTATTGGAGAGCCGTCACTTTTCTCGTGATCCTAATTTTAGTGGGGGCAGGCTTTTGGGGGGTACGGCGGTTCGCACCTGCAGTGTTCCTCGGAAAACCGGACCTGATCGCTGTACCGAATGACGAACATCCGCAAAATCGAACGTCAAAGCAGGCAGTCGCAAACAAACCAACACTTCTTAACATCAATACCGCTTCTGTAGCGGAACTCCAAACCCTTCCCTACATCGGTGAAGCGACAGCACAGCGGATTATCGACTATCGGACACGACACGGCGACTTCGCCAATGTAGATGCCCTCCAGAACGTCAAAGGTATCGGTTCAAAAACACTGGAGAAGTTGAGACCCTTCGTTGATACCAAGTAACTAAATATCTATCACACCCGTCTCCGTAAAGATGTGTTGAACGGGGACATCCCACGCTTGTGGGAACGTGTCTTCCACAACCTGTATCCGATACGCCAGTCCAACAGGAATAGCGTGCGGACACTCCGTAAGAAATCTGTCGTAGAAACCCTTACCGTATCCGAGACGATACCCTTTGCAATCGAAGGCGATACCAGGAACAATGATGAGTTGAAGCTGCGCGATGGGAAAAATGGGGCAGGCACTGTTAGGTTCCAACATACCGTAGCGATGGCGGACCAACTCGGTTTTTGATCCCTGAATTCGCCGGGGTATAAGCCGATTCTGGTCTGTATCCACGACAGGCGCGCAGACCTGTTTTCCTGCATAGAGTAACTTTTCAAGGAGATCTTGAGTTTCAACTTCGCTCCGCATACTCAGGTAGAGCATCACGGAATCAAAACGCTCACTCTGTATCCAGTAGGTGGTGGAATCAACAATGCGTTGGCTGAGGCTTGCCCTCTCTTCTGAGGTGAGCGCCTCGCGACGGTGGAGTGTTTCAGCACGGACGCGTTCCCGTTTATACAGATCGGGCATCCGGATGCTCCGTTTCTTCTCCAGCCTCGGATGAAGTAAGGAGAAATCAGGCCTGCTCCCAGGTTAGGTCAGCTTGATGCCTTGCTAACGCGTCTTGGAAACTGGCAGGCTCCATTGAAAGCAGGCGCGCTGCCTCGGTCTTGTCACCCCGCGCTTTCTGCATCGCCCAAACAATTAGTTCCCTCTCAGTGGATTCCATAACCTCGTGAAAATCTACCTCGCTGGTTGTCTCATCAAGCCGGTATGCTAACGGCAATTTCAATTTCAATGGAATATCTTCCACTGTTATTTCGCTGCCATGACTCACAGCAACGAATTTTTCAACAACATTTTTCATTTCAGGGAAGTTTCCTGGCCACGGGTAGGCTACCAGATATTCCATCGCCTCCGGCTGGACGCGGACCGCATGATGTGGAGCGGCGAATTCAAGAAAATGGTTGATGAGGGTCGGAATATCAGATTTCCGTTCTCGGAGTGCTGGCAGGAACAAGGAGATCACATTTATATGATAGTAGAGCTCCGGCAGGAACGTGCCATCCTTCATTTTCTCTGTCAGATCTTCCACCGCTGTCCCGATAAGCCGCGAGGGCTTGTCAGTAGCCGCTCCCGTTTCACTCCGCTCCGACAGCCAATGCATCATCTCTGTTTGTATCACAAACGGCAGCGCATCTATATTTTTTAAACAGAGCGTGCCGCCGGCAGCAAGTTTAAACCGGCCTTGTAAAGTGGAATCCCCAAAAAGGTTCTGTGTCAGCTGTTCGGCAGAGGAAATTTGACAATTCAAACTGATAAAGGGCTGATACTTCCGGTCGCTCTGGAGATGAATGGTTTTTGCCAAGGCGACCATGCCGGCACCCTGCTCACCATACAACATCACGTTGCTATCTGACTCGGCAACCTGAGGGAGGCGGTCCATAATCTCTCGAATTTGCGAATTTTTGTCAATGAACTTGTAGAAGGACAACTGACCGGCACCAAGCAAGCCCCAATTGGGTTCTCCCTTTCCAAGGCTCTCTGCCTCGACTTCAGCCCGTAATGCCTTTAACCCATTTAACATGAGAATCAGTTCTTCACTCAAAAACGGTTTTTTGATGTAGTCATACGCCCCGAATTTCATCGCTTCAATCGCGGTTTCAATGTTAGCGTTAGCCGTCATGACAATCACTGTCGTATGCGGATATCGCTGCTTAGCCAACCTGAGAAATTCAATCCCAGACATCCCAGGCATCCGTAAATCGGTTAACACAACATCAAATACCTCATTCTGCAAAAGTTGGAGCCCCTTTAAGAGTGAATCCACACTGATAACATCGTAGTTCGCTTCTCGGAGATCGTCCTGTAACGTCAGACGTTTTAGTTCTTCGTCGTCAACAATTAGAACTTTCATAGTCTCTCCTTTGTTTCGTTTCTTGGTGTTTTCTCCACTGCCGCATCGCTATACCTTTGCCAGGGCCCCCCATTTATTTCTGATATCGAATTCTACCACAAACCTCAACGGTGTCAACGATTGCCATGATTACAGCATCGACGGGTTTGTTGCCCGTCATCTCGGTCTGCCGTGCGGAGCTCCCTGTCGCAACAAGCACAATCTCACCGATACCGGCACCTACCGCATCTACGGCAACTGTATATTTCCGATCAACTTCTCCGTTGAGATCCACATCCTGGACAACCATCAACTTGCTGCCGACGAGTTTCTCGTCTTTTTGCGTCGCAACGATTGTTCCTGTAACTTTTCCAAGCGTCATTGACAAACCTTTCTCTCAGTATCCGATCTTGCTGGCGATGTTTCCTAACCTCGCCACCAGGTAGTGTAAACTTAATTGTGGGTTTTACTACAGGATCATTTAGTTTTAAGAAATCCTCGGGTTTTATGCCCTTTTTTTCAGGAACCGGTGCGGTTAAAAACACGCACCTACCGGGCCTGGGGTCCTCAAAATCTGGACAAAAATGGAAAACTAAATAGCCCTGGACTTTACTATAACTTGTATATATTATAATACATCTTTCCCGTAGATTCAAAATTTTTCTGGTATCCACCATCCGTTTAGCACAGGACCAAGGGCAGCGCATCAGAAAATCAACCGCTTGCCTTCAAGAATTCAGACCCTGGACAATAGAGATAGAGATCGAAAGTCAACGCTTAACCCCTCACCGAAAATTGTCACGGAATTCCGTATAAGTTAGTAACGTATATTATCAAAAACCTCAATTTTAGTCAAGTATTAGTTAGATTGAAACCAGAGCCATTCAATCTCTGGAAAACAGTTAAATTACCTTATGATTTTGGCGTATCTAAACACGAAAATCCGCGTCCTCCGTGTCTTCCGCGATTTGCGGCGTACTCGCCCAAATGCGACCTGCATTCAGACAATTTGAAAATTGAATGACCCTGCTGGGTCATTCAATTGTCCATTTTTCGGTCGAATTTTCATCCCCAGGACCGGTAGGTGCGGTTTCCTAACCGAACCATCATAGGTGTCAATTTAGCGATTATTTCATGGTATTTTGTAACACCGATATAAACATGCCGCCCAGGGTCATTCAATTGTAAGTTTTTTCATTTTATGAGGTTAACTGCGAGTTTAGGTTGTGTTGCGAAATATTGGAGTGCGTCAGTAATTTTTGTATGTCCGGTGAATCGCAAAACAGAGATAGCAGCGTTTCGCATAACCGCCATAACTTCAGGGATCGCCCCGGTTCGTGCGGTTGAGGCATCCTCTCCAAAGACGACATCTCGGACCCAATGGAGTTTATTCTCAATCGTCCAATGTTCGCGACAGAGTTTGAGTAAGTCGGCTGCCGAGGCACGTTCGGGTGTCAGACTCGTGATACCATACCGCACACAGCACTTGACGTCTCCTGTGTTTTTCTGCTGCGCGTGTGTGGTGTATTGATAAACTTGTTGAAGTCCTGGCCAGTCGGTGTGTTCTGTCAAGAGCGTGCTTGCGGTAAGCGTGCGTGTCGTGATTCTCCCTTTTGTGTCTTTTGTGTCGGTATACGTCTGAAGGGATGCCCCGGCTTCTGCGTGAAGATTTTCAAACCGTCGGTGTTCAACTTCTGGGGGGGCTGTTTCATCAAAGGGTTCAAAGAGGTCTCGAATATCCTCATACACCTGTTTCTGATTCGCTTTGACCTGAAGGCAGTAATCTGCTTGACGGTTAAGAATCTCTTGACAGAACTTGCGTTGGGTCAAAAGTGCGTCCGTGGTGATAACCAAACCTGTGGCATCAAACGCGTTGAGGAGTTGAATGGAAACAGGGATTTCATTGGTCTTTTCACTCACCGCACATTCTGCTATAGGAATGCCTAACTCATGAAGCAAGGCTGCGAGGAGATGCGTTCTGCGTGCATCTTGAGTATGACTGTTGCCTAAGGTTTTACCATCTATCGCAAGTCCCTTCAAGTCAGGCGTGGAAATGTTCAAACTCGCTAAAGTCTGTGTTGTCCATTGCGTGAGTATTTTTTCCACGGCAACGATGTCAAGTCGCCGATAGAGATAATGAAACGTTGATGCCGCGGGGGTTTGTTTCATAGTGAAACCTAAAGCCTCTCGCAGGTCTGGGTGGAGGCGTGCCCATTTGGCAATGGCTGTATAACTGCGTTGTCCACACAAGAGTCCAACAACTGTGAGTGCCAGCATTGAGACTAATGGATGGCGGCAGCCTTTTTTGTTGCGTGGATCCGGCACTTCTGCTAACATATCAAGTAAGTGGCAAGAGAAACTTCTTGTCATGATTCACCTCAAAAGTGTGGTAATTTTTAGGGTGAAGTATAGCAGAAGTCGCGTGAAAAGTCACGCGACTTCTGCTTGTATAGAAATGTTAACACCTGTGAAAAATAAAACACAAAAAACCTACAATTGAATGACCCTGGGAAATCCTTCATTTGAGATTGACAATCTCCTCAGAATATGCTAAACTGTTCATAACCTAATTGTTTTGATATTTCTGAGAAAGCAGGAAGACCTTGAACCGAAATCACACAGATGTCATCATTATTGGCGGCGGCATTATCGGGTGTACCGTCGCTTACAATCTCGCCAAGCGAGACGTAAAACCGCTATTGATTGACAAAGCAACCGCCGTTGGGACAGAAGCCTCTTGGGCTGGCGCAGGGATTCTAACCTCACACGCCTCAACCCACGAACCGTATCCGACACTCTGTCGCGCGAGTCTCGCGCTTTACCCAGCGTTAGCAGAAGAACTTCGCGCAGAAACCCTGATAGATATTGAATTCATTCAATCTGGCACACTGTCCGTGTTCTTCAATGAAGCGGAAGCAGCAGGGTTAATCGGACTCGCAGACCGACGCGTAAAACGCGGTTTTTCAGCAGAAGTCTTAACAGCTGAGCAGGCGAGGCAGTCAGAACCAGCACTCGCAAAATCTATCGCCGGCGCAGTGCTGTTTCCTGAAGACGCACAAGTACGTAATCCGAAGATGGTGACCGCGCTCGCAAAGGGTGCTGCACAACTCGGTGCAAAGTTTCAATTAGGCAATCCTGTTACGAATTTCATCCGAGAAAATAAGCGTGTCATCGGCGTCGTCGTGAACGGTGAAACCTTGTACGCTGACACCTTCGTGATTGCCGCTGGGTGCTGGACGGGAACACTGACGGCTCAACTTGACGTACCCATACAGATTGGACCCGCGAAGGGACAGATCGTCCTCGTTGAAGCGATGCCGCCGCCTTTTCAGCACATCGTTGATGGGTTGGGTATCTACATCGTACCGAGAGTAGATGGCAAAATCCTACTCGGTGCAACTGTGGAATACGTCGGCTATGACAAAACCGCTACCGTAGACGGGGCAAAGCAGATGATTGACGCAGGTATTGCCATCGCACCCCAACTTGCGCACAGTACTTTCGTACAAACATGGGCAGGTTTACGTCCTTATGCCAAAAACGGACCCCTTCTCGGCTATCTGCCCGGGTATGACAACGTCGTCTTGGCATCTGGACATTTCAAAAACGGCATTCTTCTTGCACCGATCACAGGACAACTCGTCGCTGAGCTGCTTACAACGGGACAGCCTTCATTGTCATTGGAGCCGTTTCAGCCAGAAGTGGTATAGGAAAAACACAGCGTACGCTTCGGAAAATCGTGATTAAGAAAGAAAATATATTTTTTTAATTTTAAATGAATTGTTTCAAAAGGTATGGGTTTAACTATTAAGAGTTTTTTTTACGATCAAAAAGGGGCACCAAATATTGCCCCTATCTGATGACTAACCTATTAGGAGGGTTATAGTAATGTATCAAAGTGTTTTATGTTTAACAACGGCACCGTCTCACACATGGGCGGTCGGTAAGAGTGTATGGAATAGCGGTAGTAGAGGCAATAATAGGGATTGTGCGTTAGGAGAGCGCACTTCGAGAAAGGCACGGGCATCTAAAACTGCCGACGTGCACCGTTGTTGGACTACGACTCGATTATGGAGAAGGCACAGGCCAAGGAGCGAACAAGCAGGCATCTTCCTATACCCTGGAATGGAAGGAGGGTTACGCGCCTTCGCTTGAAACGCTCCTCATTTGAGGAGACAAGCATGATACACACCGACGAGCAGTTGATGCTCTCTGTGAAGGATGGAAACAGAGACGCATTCCGAATTTTGACCGAACGACATTATACGAACACTTTAAACTTTATCTATCGGTTTGTCAAAAATCGAACACTTGCGGAAGACCTTTGCCAGGAAACATTCTTACGGTTATGGCGCTGCGTCCCATCGTATCGACCCATTGCCAAATTTAGAACATTTCTTTATCACATCGCCAAGAATGTCTGTTTGAAACAATTGGCGAAAGAGCAGAGGAACCCTCAGGTTGAATCATTGGATACACATTACGGAGACAACGATGAATACGCGCCGCCAATTGCTGTTGCTATAGCGGATACACGTTATTCCCCAGAGGGACTGATCATTGCCAAAGAGACTTACGAGGCGATTCAGACCGCAATCGCTAAGTTATCGAAGGAACATCAAGTGGTGTTCCGCTTGACAGAAGTTCAAGGAATGTCGTATCAGGAGGTCGCGACACTCCTCGAATGCCCGATTGGTACCGTTGCCTCGCGAAAAAACGCCGCGATTCAACAACTCCGGAAATTCTTAGCACCCTATAGAGCGAACTTATAATATCAAAGTCTGTAAACTTTGAATGTCCAAGCCGTTTTGCACTCTGGCGCGTAACCCCGTGTCAGAGTGCTTTTTTCATTTGCGTTTAATCTAACCTACTGAAAATTGTTCACAGTTAGAATTCAATAGACAATCTGAACAAGTTGATGTATGATGTACATGAGGTTAGGAGAAAACGGTCCCGCCTTTCCTAACAAGTTTCAGGTGAACGAAAGGGTATAAGATGATGCAAAACGCGCATTCCAAAATCAAGGCTCTCACCTTTGATGTTTTTGGCACAGTTGTGGACTGGTACGGTTCAATTGTTGCCGAAGGCGAAGAATTTGGGAACACTCACGGTATTGATATCGATTGGGCGCAGTTCGCCTTAAAATGGCGTGCAGGATATGGACCCGCAATGGACAAGGTTCGGCGTGGCGAATTGCCGTGGCAGAATATTGACGCACTGCATCGGCTTATCTTGGAGCGTCTGCTTGACGAATTCAAAATCGTCGGCTTGACCGAAACAGATAAAGATTATCTAAACCGGGTCTGGCATCGCCTCAAACCGTGGCCCGATGTTATCAGCGGATTAGAACGGCTGCGAAAGCGATATATCGTCGCAACACTCTCTAATGGCAACGTCGCGCTATTGACGAGCATGGCAAAATTCGCAGGGCTGCCGTGGGATTGCATCTTGTCTGCCGAGTTAACACAACATTACAAACCGGATCCCGAAGTATATCAGACTGCAGCCGCCTTGCTCGGTTTATCTCCGAATGAAGTCATGATGGTCGCTGCACATCCCGGTGATCTTCGCGCCGCGCAAGCCGTCGGTTTTCAGACCGCACTCGTGCCACGTCCTTTGGAGTATGGCCCCGGTAGTGTCCAAGAAGTCACCGCGCATCCGTCTGACCTTGTCGCCACCGATTTTAATGCGTTGGCAAACGCATTGGAGAGGAATGAAAAATGAATGTACACGAAGTCTCCCAAGCCGCCCAAGAAATACCCTTACCGGAACACACCACGATGACGCTGGAGGAATTTCTTGCAAGCGATATAGATGGGTATGAATACGTTAAAGGCGAATTAATCCCCATGGCAGCACCGTCACTCGGACACGCTAAAATTAGTGCAAGAATCACACATTATTTGTTCACGCATGTCAGTGAAAATGATTTGGGTGAGGTGTATGTGCAAGCGGGATTTCAGGTAGGAGAACGCGGAATGAAACCGGATGTCGCGTTTATTTCTACAGCACGCTTGCCTGAAGACGAAAGCAAAGGTTCCCCAATTCCACCTGATTTCGCTGTTGAAGTGCTCTCACCTACAGATATTCATTGGCGCGTTGCCGAAAAGGTCCAAGCCTATCTGGAAGCGGGGACCCAGATGGTATGGGTTGTTGAATCTGTCATGAAGACGGTGACAGTGTATCGTTCCGTAACAGACATTAAAGTGTTCACTGCCAACGACACGCTCACAGGTGAAGATGTTGTGCCGGGGTTCTCTTGTCAAGTCACACAACTTTTTGAATAGGAACCTCATTCCTAAACGCGAAGGAGAGAAGACACTATGGATAAAATCCAAATCGCTTTTATCGGCTGTGGCGGTATGTCGTCGCAATTGCAACAGTGCATACCGATGATACCAGAATTTGAATTTGTTGCTACGTGCGATCTCGTTGAAGAGAAGGCGGCATCAAACGCCCGAAGGTTTGGGGCACTCCGCCATTACACCGATTACAACGAGATGTTCAAAAATGAAGACCTCTACGCCGTGGCTGTCGTGGGTAGACCGGAGGATAAACTGCATCGCGACATCGGTATTGCGTGCCTCAAGCAAGGCTATCATATCTATACAGAAAAACCGCCCGCGACCACCGCTGAAGGCGCGAAGATGCTCGTTGATGCATCAATTGAAACCGGTAAGACAGGGATGGTCGGCACCATGTGGCGACATGCCCCTGCACATCAGATTGCCAAACAGTTGATGGACGAAGAGGCGTTCGGTGAAACCTGTCAATACCATACCCGATACCTCGCACCGGGCCCCCGTCTAAACGAGGCAGGATCGCCTTTTGCGTGGCCCTTCATGCTCGATCAAGCGATTCATCCGACCGACTGCATGCGTTTCTTTATGGGGCAAGTCAGCGAAGTCTACGCGACAGGCACGGTTGACGCAGCATCCAGTACGGTCTCGATCTCTGTTAATCTGCGTTACGAGAACGGCGGCATGGGCACGATGACGCTCGGCACAGGTCCGGTTTTAGAAGCGATGGTTTTCGTCAAAGGCACCGGCAATCAAGCGATTCAAGTATTAGAAACACGCAAATTGCGCCTTTATCGTAACCCGACATGGCTCGGTTTCGGTGGCGGTTATGCCGATACACCCACTGAAGAATGGGATCTTAACACTGCATACCACGGTATTGGCAGGCCCGGTTACCTCGAAGAGATGCAGCATTGGGCAAAGTCGTTACAAGAGGAAACACAACCGCACTCCAGCCTTGAAGATTCATACCAAAACATGCGCGTTTTGGAGGCGATTAGTCGTAGCGTTGAGACCAGAGAGGTCGTTCAAATTCCTGCGTAACCTGTAGAATGGATAGAGACGTTTAGTGGTTTCAATCCTATTTGAACTTTTTTCTATTGGAGGCTAACAATGAGACAAGTCGTGATTTATCCGGGTGAGAATGGCTATTGGGTTGCAGAATGTCCCAGTCTACCTGGTTGCATCAGTCAAGCTGAAACGAAACAAGAGCTCATCAGCAATATCAAAGAGGCGATTGATGGATATATTATAGCACTGAAAGAGGATGGGCTGCCGGTTCCTGACGAGCACTTTGAGGCATTACTGTTAGTTGTATGAGTCGGTTACCGCGAATCTCAGGGCAGGAGTGTATGAAAACGCTTGCCAAAGTTGGCTTTTATCTAAAGCGGCAGCGGGGTAGTCATCTGATTTTGCGGCGTGATAATCCGTTTGCACAGGTCGTTGTGCCTGCTCACAAGGAACTTGATAAAGGGACCTTACGGGGTATTATCAGGTAAGCGCATCTTGGAGTCGATGAATTCATGGCGTTGCATTCATCTTGATAACTTGGCGTTCATTGTGGAAAATGTATTACAAAAGGAAATGACAGAATCACCATGGACTGGTCACCGCGTGTGAAACCCATCAAAATCCGTCGGCTTTACCGATATGCTCGGCTCGGCATCTATGATGATTCGTTGTTACACGATGTCGGTTGGGAACTTTACGCGCGTTGTATGGATATTGCTACAGTTGCCGATGTTTTCCGAGGAGGACGGGTGCCTTGTCCAAAGTGTAGCACGAAAATAACGCGACGGATTGACCCACTCTTTAGTACCGGTGAAGGCGGAACGCACGAGCATTGGTTTCGCTGTATACACTGCGGCGAACGGTTACTCTGGCAAGATTGTCGTCAAGCCCTTCGTAACACGCCACGATGCTTTGAATGTCGTGAGGTTTTGCAAAAAGCAGACGAATTGGCGTGTCCCTGTGGTAAAACTTGGTCTCAGGAAGCCTATAATCAGTCGATAAGAACTCGCGTCCGTTTGCCGTGTCCACACTGTCTTAACCTCGTCCGTAGACCTGCGGCACCTAAAATTCGGGCTACCAGAGGTCAACAATCTAAGCCTGAACTGCAATGCCCTAAGTGCCAAGCGGTCGCGCGCCATCAGCACGGCAATATCGAGTGTACAGTCTGCGGTTACAAACGTCGCTGGCGAGATTACCGCAAGCATCTAAAAAAGAAAGATGAAAAACTCGAATGTCCAGATTGCGGATATACTTTCAGATGGCAGGCGTGGCGGAAAAGTGCCCGTTCATTGAGAACCGGCAATCCGAGACCCGCGCGTGACTTCATTAGAAGATGGCTCAGATGCTACACGCCGCAACAGCGTATGATACAGATTGATACCTTACTTCAAACCCTACACGGTAGAGGTCCCTTAGCACCACTGTTTATTGATAGTGGTGAACACAACATCCGCCAGATGCTCGACGATTTGGCATCGTAGATTTGAATGTTTCCGTAACGATTGCTAATCAAGATTAACGATTTAGGAGAAACACTATGAAAGTTCTGTTTTTTATAACGCTCGTTATCGGTTTGGTAATACCCGGCACACTTTGGGCGAAAAATATGGCACTCGAATTAGATGGCAAAACGGCTATCGAAGTCCCAAACAGTGACAGTTTGAATCCTAAAAATGCGATAACGATAGAAGCGTGGATGAATATGAGTAAGCCTGTCGGTGAATGCCTCGCAAAGGACTGGGGTGGCAAAAGGGATTACATTTTTCCAGAGATTGTCCAAAATGGAAACGGATTACGGTTTGTCCTCTGGCCCGGCACAAAAATCCTTGATGTCGCCGGATTGAAGCCGAATGAATGGCAGCATGTCGCGGGGGTCTGGGACGGTAAAGAGATGCGGACCTATATTGATGGCGAGGAAAAAGGTGCCCTTGCTTTTGATGCAAAGGAATTAGCGGCAACTGAGGCTTCGCTGTATATCGGGGTCGGAGATAGCCAAAATTGGTTCTGTACAGGTTCCATCGACGAAGTCCGTATCTGGGAAGTCGCTCGGACCGAAGAAGAGATTAATGAATTCATGATGAAGGTGCTCAACGGCGATGAAAAGGGCTTAAACGCACACTATACTTTTGATGCCGGTGATGCCAACGACAATACCAAAAACGGAAACGATGGCAAGGGTGGGTTCGGAAAGCCGAATTATATTGATGTCACCAAAGACCTCGACCTTACACCACTCGCTGTTGAACCAGGAGATAAACTGACAACAACATGGGCATGGGTGAAAAAGACCCAATAACCAGTTTCGGAATATATTGCAAGTCCCCCTGATAAGGGGGATTTAGGGGGTTTCTTGTCGGAATATATCGCAAGTCCGTGATAAACGGATTTAGGCGGTTTCTTGTCGGAATATATCGCAAGTCCCCCTGATAAGGGGGATTTAGGGGGTTTCTTGGTTGTATCAATTTTCAGATGAGATTCTTTCGTTCTATAGACAGACGCAAGAATCTAAAAGACTTACAAAGGATGTCAGGGGACAGATAGAATTTGCGCGTACCCAAGAGATTATCACGCGCTATCTACCCGAACCGCCCGCAGTCGTTTTGGACATCGGTGGTGGCTCGGGCCCGTATGCCTGTTGGTTAGCAAAGGCAGGCTATGAGGTGCATCTCGTTGACCCAGTAGATTTACATATTGAACAGGCGAAAGAAGCCTCAAATCAACAGCCAGAACACCCGATTGCCAGTATATCACTTGGCGACGCGCGGACACTGCGTTTTTCGTCAGCCTCTGCGGATGCTGTTCTGCTATTGGGACCGCTCTATCATCTGATTGATAAAAGTGAAAGGCTGCTTGCTCTGAGGGAAGCATATCGTGTTGTAAGGGACAGGGGTGTTATGGTTGCTGCTGGTATCTCACGGTTTGCCTCTCTACTCGATTTTTTCCGCAAGGACCGATTGGGCGACTCTATATACAGAGGTATTGTTCAAAACGACCTCGAAACGGGTTATCATCGGAACCTAACGGAGAATTTGGAATTTTTTACCGATGCGTATCTTCACCGCCCCGAAGAACTCAGTTCTGAAGTCGTCGAAGCCGGTTTTCAACATCAGGTGACGCTTGCTGTACAAGGACCCACATGGCTTTTTGAGTCGGTTGAAAATTATTGGTCAGATCCTGACCAGCGTGCCGCTGTTTTGGATTTCATTCGGAAGGTTGAAGCAGAACCTTCGATGCTCGGCGTGAGTGCGCATATCCTCGCAATAGGTACAAAGTAGAATAACAATAATTGAGGTGATTAATAATGCCTGAAGGTCAGGTCGTTGGTAAAACGAAAACACTCGTTACAATTGAATCTTTGGAAACTGATTTTAAAGCTCTCGGTATTGAAAAGGGAATGGTTCTGATCGTTCATTCGTCCTTGAGCGCGCTCGGATGGGTCTGCGGTGGTGCCGTCGCTGTTATCATTGCGCTTCAGGAAGTTTTGGGCGAAACTGGAACGCTTGTGATGCCCGCCCACTCAACCGACCTCAGCGATCCAAACCAGTGGGAAAATCCGCCTGTCCCTGAGTCGTGGTGGCAAACCATACGCGAAACGATGCCTGCCTACGATCCCGATTTAACACCTACCCGTTCAATGGGCAAAATTGCTGAAACCTTCCGAAAACAAAGCGGAGTTCTCCGTAGCGCGCATCCACAGAGTTCGTTTTGTGCACGTGGTTCTCAAGCATCGTCCATCATAAATAATCACGCTTTAGCTTATGGCTTTGGTGAACACTCACCGCTTGCCAGAATCTATGATTTGCATGGTTCCGTCCTGCTCCTCGGTGTCAATCATTCGAGTAATACATCCATACATCTCGCAGAATACCGAGCGGATTTTCCGAGCAAACGCGTCGTCCAAGAAGGTGCCCCAATCTCACAGGCAGGTTCAAGGTCATGGACTACCTTTGAAGATATTGACGTAGACGATTCAGATTTTGATCGCCTCGGTGAAGATTTTCTGCGTTCCGATGCGGGCAAGGTAGTTCAGCGTCGCAAGGTCGGCATCGCGGATTGCCAGCTCATGCCGCAACGCGCGGTCGTTGACTTCGCCGTTGATTGGCTTGGAAAAAATAGAGGGCAATAAATTGGAAGGCATAGGTTTAACGGATTACTGATCGCCGATAGTCGTTAAAAAATTGAATTTTTCATTACGTATGTGTTATATTATAAATATCCAAAGTTGTGACCTAAATAAGAAGAAAAACATAGAAGGCGATCTATGGAAAAAAAACGGGGATCCTTATTTACTGTCCGAGACGCGGAAAGTGCAATCATCACCTATACAGTATTAGGACTTCTTTACATTATTGGAATATGTCTCCACGAACTTATCACCGGATGGAATGGTATGCTGGAGATGTTAGGAAAGTTAGACACAATGTCCCCGGCGTTTAATCGAACCGCAATTGCGTTTATTATCTTCAAAGAAGGAGCGGATATCATGTTAAGACGTTTTAACGAGTGGCGTGCTGAACATGCACAAAGCCTCGAAAAAGCTAAAGAGCAAGGTATTGAACAAGGTATTGAACAAGGTATTGAACAAGGTATTGAACAAGGGCGGGCAGAAGCGTACCAAGCCATTGCCGCTTGGAATAAACGCAGGCTCGCAGCCGAGGCGAAAGGCATCCCCTTTAATGAACCGCCTCCGTCACAAAACGGAGACCCGCACGGATAAATACAAGGAGAAGGTCAGATGACGGAATCATTGAAAGAACTTCGCGTATCTAACGATGCGATGAATGATCCGGAAGAATTGCGTCACCGGATCTCAGAAGAGGGGTATCTCTTCTTCAAGAAGCTGCAAAATCCTGACAAACTCTGGGCATTGCGGCGAGAGATGCTAACAACAATGCAGGAAGGCGGTTGGCTCGTCGCGGGAACCGACCCGATGGACGGCATCGCCGATATTTCCACCCAGTGTACCGAAGGCGATCCCGAATACACGGATGTATACCACGAAGTCTATAAGTTACAGGCGTTCCACCGTTCCGGACACTGGCACGAAGTCGTCAATATGGTGGAGAAGATCGTCGGTAGAGAGGTGCTACCGCATCCGCAGAAGATTGCGCGTCTCTGGTTCCCTAAGTACACAGCACATACCACACCGATACACCAAGACTTCGTTCACTTCCAAGGAAATTTCCAAACCTATACCTGTTGGGCACCCGTCGGGGATTGTCCAATTGAGTTGGGCGGTTTGGCTGTCCTGCCCGGTTCGCATAAAGTCAATAAGGTCATGGAACACCACTTTTCGCTCGGTGCTGGCAGTCTCTGCGTTAATGAGGACGAGTTGTCCGGTGAATGGCATTCCACGAACTATGAGGTTGGCGATACGCTCATCTTCCCCGCTTTGACGATTCATAAGGCACTGCCGAATTTGACCGAGGATCGGCTGCGTGTCTCGCTCGACAACCGCTATCAGGCTGTCGATGATCCGATTGCTGAGCACATGCTCGAACCGCACCTGAACATCTTCAACTCGCTCCAGTGGGAAGATGTCTACCGTAATTGGGAATCCGATGAACTTCAGTATTATTGGAAGGATCACGACCTGACGGTGCTGCCAAGGGATTTCAGCTACGGGAACAAGGGGTTTGAGGAAGCATTGGAATTGGCAAGAGGTGGAGATGAACGCGCCATCATACACTTAAACCGAGTAATCAAACGGGACGCGACCACCGAATTGGCACAGCGAGCCGCAGCAGTTTTACAGGAAGTAGGTGTTGATGCTGCCGATTAAGAGGGATTCTACTCCATGTCTTACAGCAATTTTACCTTGGAAACAGTGCGGGAAAAGTTCCAGTTAGAGACAATTGAATCCCCAAATATCTTTTCTCATATAAAGCCCAAACCACCGAGCGAGGCACTCGTTGCGGAATTGGCGAAAAAAGTGCAGTTAGCAGTTGCTATAAGGACAGAGAAGGCGCGCTCAGAACTTATTGTGACCAACGTCCTCGTTGAGCTCCGCGAGCAATTCAATCGTCGTATCAGTCTTTTTTCGGGAATCGACTTCAGTGTTGATATCGAAAAAGGATTAACGGGAACGTGCGATTTTTTGATAAGCCTGTCGCCAGAACAATTTTATTTGGAGGCACCTGTCATCATTCTTGTTGAAGCGAAAAATGCTGACCCAACACTTGGCATCGGGCTATGTGTCGCCGAAATGCTCGCGGCACAGTGTTTTAATCAGCAAAAAGGCAATAACATCACTTGTATTTATGGGGCTACCACCACTGGTACAGAGTGGCTCTTCCTCAAATTGGAAGGGCAGAAACTTTACATTGATATGACCCTGTACGCGATCGAGCGGTGCGACAAAATCCTCGGTATCCTCGCCAGCATGGTTAACCAAAAAGCGTCAACTACCCAAGTCTAAAGACTTGGGCTTGTGAACATCCGTAGCCACACGGGGACCCACAAGTTAAACGGTTTTCTACAGTCATATATCGCAGTATCTTGGCGTGGCAGCCAGCACAATGTCTCGGATGCTCCCCAAGTCTGATTCCTCTTGGATACTGTGATCTGGATGGGGCAATACAAACTCCTCGGAGATTTACAAACTATGTTTGTTCCCGTTGTTGATAAAGAGCAAAATCCACTAATGCCTACAAAACCTTCACGGGCAAGGAAATGGATTAGAGATAAAAAAGCAACCCCATTTTGGAAGAATGGTGTCTTTTGTGTCAGGTTAAATGTAGACCCTTCAGATAGGTATTTTCAAGATATTGCGATTGGGGTTGATCCTGGCAGTAAGAAAGAAGGGTTTACCGTCAAATCAGAAGCACATACCTATTTCAATGTGCAAGCAGATGCTCACAGGAAGGTTGGTAAAAAAGTTGAAAAGCGTCGTGAGTTGCGTAGGGGTAGACGTTCACGGAAGTGTCCAAACCGAAAAAATAGAACCAATCGCTTGGCTAACAGGAACCGTATTCCTGCTGGCACACGTGCGCGTTGGGACTGGAAATTACGTATTCTTGATTGGTTGTCAAAACTGTTCGCTGTGACGCATGTATGCGTTGAGGACATCAAAGCACAGACGCTGAAAAACGCTAAAAAGTGGAACATCTCTTTTAGTCCACTTGAAGTTGGAAAGCAGTGGTTCTATCGTGAAATCGAAAAGCGATGGGAGTTGTTGATTTTACAAGGGTGGGAAACCAAAGAGATACGTGATAGACTCGGTTTGAAAAAGTCGTCAAAGAAGATGTCAGATGCCTTTGACGCACATTGCGTAGATAGTTGGGTTCTGGCATATCAGACGATAGGGGGTGCTGATGTGGTGGACAATACAGATATATTTTCTGTTTCACCGATACCTATCATAAGACGTCAACTTCATAGACAAAATCCGCAAAAAGATGGTAAGCGTCCACGATATGGTGGCACGACTTGGAATGGCTTGGTCAAAAACACGCTTGTGAATCACGCTAAACATGGATTGACGCGTATCAGTGGCTTTGGCAAAAAAGGTATTTCGCTATATTCTCTGCAAGGTGAACGATTGTGTCAAAATGCCAAGATGCGTGATTTTAAGCTGCTGACCCGTCTTAATTTCAATTATAGGAACGGGCATTCCTCCCAAACCTAAAGGATTGGGTTTCCTGCCCGAAGATTAGATGAGGCATCCCGGAAGGACATCTGATGGATTTCCATTATAAAGACATCGTGCCGTGGGGCCGATCGTTTGACGAATACCTCGATATGTTCAACATCTCTGAGGACGACCTGGCGCGCGACATTGTTGATGTAGGCGGGGGTCCCGCGTCTTTCAATTTCGGGATGCACCAGCGCGGCACGCCGATAATCTCCGTGGATCCGATTTACCAGTATTCTGAGGCGGAATTGCGCGAACGGATTCAGGCAACCTACAAAGATATTATCACGCAAGCTTTCGGAAACCGAGATAAATTCGTCTGGACAAGATTCTCGTCTGTTGGTGAATTAGTGGCATTCAGGAGACAAACGATGGAAGAGTTCTGCAGGGATTTCGAGGCAGGCAGGCAACAAGGGCGGTATGTCGTCGCAGCCCTTCCAAATTTACCCTTTCCTGACCGACACTTTGACCTCGTACTCTCTGCACATCTCCTCTTTTTCTACTCTGCCAATAGAGATTTGGCATTCCATCTTGATGCTGTCCGAGAACTCCTCCGCATCGGGACTGAGGTGCGGATTTTCCCGCTCGTCGATGTAAACAATAGCTTTTCCCCCTTCGTCCTACCCGTTATTCGCGAACTAAAAAAAGATGGGATCACTTCCTCAGTTGAAACCGTGCCCTATCATCTCCAGAAAACTGGGAATCAGATGCTGCGATTAAGGAGGTCAGGCCTTACGCCACTTCGTTTGCTGGGAAGGTTTGAAACCTCGCCAGCGGCGTGTATCAGTAGCGACTCGTAAGAAAATTGTATAAGTCCTAAATGTGCTAATTGCCTAAATCGATTAAATAAACTGTCTTCAATAGGAGAGAGCCCTGCTCGTAAAAATCCTTTTTTTAGCAAACTGCTTATAGCGGAATGTACTTTTTATTTTTCCTTCAATTTCAAAAAAGGAACACTTGATGACAAAAACAATTACAAGTTTGTTCATACTTCTAACTCTATTTTCGATGAACACCTTTGCCGCAGATTACCCACGACTGACAGCTAGTAGTTTGTCACATCCAAACTGAGAGGCGGTTCGTAGTGGCGCAATTCATTGCGCCTTGGGTTTCCGTGCGATAATGCACGTCGCATTTGGGCGAGTACGCCGCAGAATCGCACGAATACGAACCAAGTTTACCTTTCATTTGAAGGTTGACAGACTACCAGTAAAGTTGACAGCAGGAAATCAAACTATGAAGATTAAAGTAGTAGTGCTATTTACGATGATATTTGGAACGGCAATTGGACTCGCTGGCTGTGGTCCTAAGTTAATAGATTGCCCGGATAATTCAGGTGGAACTGCTACTGTTAAGGTCGGTAGGGCGGAAAACGGGATGCTGTATGAATTTGGCGTGGTGGCAGTGCGGTACAATGAAGCAACGCAACAAGAAACTGATCTTACAGATGATGTCCCCTCGGATGCCGTGAATGCATTTTTTCTTGAAAGCGGATATACACCAAAAGTTGAAGGTTTGATTATAGACTACGAGGTTATTTCTTTCGATCGGAACGTTGATCCCTATCCGATGTTGAAAAAATTAGGGAATATCCCAGGTGTTATGGAGACAGATTTGCATGTCTTTCATAAAACCTCTGAATTACTGTACGCATCTTCTTTAGATTATATTGAAGAGGACAGCAATATGCCGTCGGGCAGGCGTGCAATAGTTGATGTCGGCAGGCGGGAAGACGGATCGTTATATGAGTTCGGCGTGGTGCTGATACAATATGATTGGATGCACACAACAGAACCTACGCCTGTGAAAGCCGTGAATGCGTTTTTTGTTAGTAAAGGGTATACACCGAAAGCCCTAAATTCATTTTCCAATTTTGTAGTTATAGAGGTCGGAGCGTGTGTTGATACCGCCCCGATGCTGAGGGATATTGAAGCGATCCCTGGCGTTATCAGTGCGCGACTCAACCTATTACACACCACCCTTGAGGTCCTACGCGGCGAGACAGATGTCCCCGGCATGTCACTGTTCTGATGCTGATGGTAATTGTGTATTGGTGTTTCCGAATCACGGATTACCATTTGTGTGTTGGCGTTTCGGAGAGGTCTCTGACGAACTCATACGTCCAATCTACGGTCCGATAACCGCAGTTGCTATAAAACAGGAAGGCGCGATAGTTTTCCCAATTCGTACTAATCGCTGCATGCCGGTACCCGACCTTGCGCATCTCTTGAAGGGCAGACTGGAGTAGGTAGCGTCCCAGGCCTTGTCCCTGAAGATCACCTTCAATACCAAGCCAAACCGTATGGAGCCAGTCTTGTGCATCCGGATGGCTCGAAAACTCGCCACCGCACACAGACTCACAGATGCCGACCTGTTCGTCGCCTCGGTAGGCTTTCACAGTACAGTGCGAACGTTCCCGACACCTGTTTTCCCACTCCACGGATAGCTCCACCGGCAGATTTGGGGGTATCGGTCTAACGGTGTAGTTTTCCCAGTCCAAAAAGACCTCCCCTTCACAACGTCGGTAGCCATTGAATCCGAGGAGTGCCTGAACTTGGTCGAGTGCATCCGATAGATACGCGTGTTCAAAATGATAGAAACGATACCGACAGTCTTGTGAGAAAGCGAAGATTCGGGAAATGTTATGTGTTTTCAGATAGACTTCCGCTTCTGCAAGCACGGCTTGTCCGACGTGTCGCGCACCCCGTTCGTAACCAAAAAACCGAATAACACCAACATCCTCTTCCTTTCCCTCGTTACCCCTGACCTGACTGATGCCGACGTGGATAAACGCTTGCACAGCACCATTTATCGTTGCAACGAAAGCGATTTCGGAGTCAATGCCACCTTCATGTATATCGGCTTTTCCAGTGGTAACCCCGCGTAATGCGACAGCAAATTCTTCTTCTTTTACGGGGTAACAGTGCGGAACGTTGGCGGTCAAATGGTTATAAAATTGGGTCGCCGGTGTTTGCAGGTCAGGAGTATATTGAACTATTTCCATCTATTGCCTCTATTCTCCTTTAGTGAACTTCCCACAGCAGAATTGTTCCGTCATCGCTGCTGCTGGCAAGTGTGCGACCATCTGGAGAGAATACAACTGACCGAACAGGCAAAGTGTGCCCTTCAAATGTCTGCTTATTCAATCCTGTCTTTGTATCCCACAACCGAATATTTCCATCTTCGCCTCCAATGGCAAGGATATCACCTTTTGGAGAGTATGCCACGAGAAGCATCATAAGATCTATATTCTGTCCCAATATCTCTTTATGTTGTTTTGTCTTTATATCCCATAATTGGACCCCCGAACCTCCACTTGCGAGCGTCTTTCCATCCGGAGCGTACGCTATTGAGACGACGGTATCTGTCTGCTCTGAAAGGGTCGATTTGTATTCTCCAGTCACTGTATGCCAGAATCGGATTGTTCCATCACTGCTTCCACTTGCGAGCGTTCGTCCATCTGGTGAATAGGCTACAGCGTAAACAGATTCCTCATGTCCGAGAAGCGTCTGAATCTGTTTGCCTGTGTTAACATGCCACAAACGGACGGTTCCATCATTACTTCCGCTCGCCAGTGTCCAACCATCTGGAGAAAACGTTATGGATCGGATATCACCCGTATGTCCTTCAAGCGTCAATTTGTGTTTTCCGGTCTCCGTATCCCACAATTGGATCATACCGTCCCAGCTGCCACTCGCGACGGTCCGATTGTCCGATGAATATGCCACAGAAGTTATACCACTTCTATATCCTTCAAGTGTTAACTTGTGCTGTCTGGTATCCACATCCCATAACCAAATAGCGTCGTAACATCCACTCGCTAACGTCTTTCCATTTGGTGAGAATGCCAGAGAAGAAACAGAGCCTGTGTATCCAGAAATGGTAGCTTTGTGTTGACCGGTATCAACATCCCACAACCGAATCGTCTCGTCCCAACTCGCGCTTACAAGCGTTTTTCCATCGGAAGAAAACGCAATCGAATAGACTTTATCTGTATGTCCAGAAAACGCCTGTTTCTGCTGTCCCGTGCGAGCATCCCACAACCGAACCGTTTTGTCATTACCGCCGCTCGCGAGTATGCGACCATCCGGAGAGAATGCAACAGCATCTACACCGCCAGCGTGCCCAGCAAGCGTCGGTTTGTATTGTCCCGTTTTAATATCCCAAAACCGAATGCTCAGATCGTCACTGCCACTCGCCAGCATTTTTCCATCGGGTGAGAATGAAACTGAATTAATCTTATTCGTATGCCCCAAAAAGGTATCTTTATGTTCTCCGGTGTCAACATCCCACAACCGAATCGTTTGGTCCGAACTCCCACTCACGACTGTTTTACTATCTGGAGAAAACGCAACCGAGTAGATGCCACCCGTATGACCGGAAAGCGTTCGTTTCAGTTGCTCCTTCATAGTATCCCACAATCGAACCGTCCCGTCCCTATCCCCACTCGCGAGGGTATTTCCGTCTGGAGAAAACGCTAAGGAACGCACATTAGAGGTATGCCCAGAAAGGACTGCTCTCTGTTCTTTTGTGCTGCTATCCCACAACCGAATTGTGTAGTCTTCTCTGAACCCTCCGCCACTTGCAAGGGTCGTACCATCGGGTGAAAATGCAACAGCGCGGATTAAACCTATATCGCCTCTGAGAAGCGCGACTTCGGTACCCGTATGCGTGTCATAGAGCCAAATCCCCGCACCGGTTGCCACTGCGAGTGTTTTACCGTCCGGTGCATAAGCGATACTCTCCATGAATCCTTTACCAAGACGCGCTTTAGCACCTTCAGGTAAACTCAGTTGGGTATAGTCTTGAGCAGCGGCATCTAGCGGCAACGATACAAAAAGGAGGGATAAGGTAATAACAAATATTGTTTTCATTTTCCTGTCTCCTCGTCTACTTTATTTTTCGACAGTAGGCGCGCTTGCAAAGCGCGCCTACTGAGTGAATCACATCCAAAAAATGGATGAGTCTTCATCGTCTTTGGACTTGGAAACTGGCGTCTAACGCCTTCGCGACCCGGACTTGTGATTCTTCAAGGTGTGCCAAACTATAATCGTCGAGTCTGCCTTGCGCATTTTGAAGCACGCCTTGTATTTCGCTGTTGATCTGTCCGAGATGGTGACGTGCAAGCGACCGCGCGTCTTCAGGCGTTCCGCTGTCTGCCTCTAACACCAGTTTGATAAGCTGCTTCAGGTGTTCACGTTGCAGTGCACGACGGAAACTGGAGATAAACGCATCCGAGTTCGACCACTGCTTTTCTCCTACATTCCGATCCAGTTCTGTCCAAACCGCATCCGTAATGCCTGAGAAAAGTTCCGGCAGTGTGAACGCATCCTCACCCTTCGGAAACTTCAACTCTGTGTCCTGAATACGTGCGAGAACGTTCGGGTAGAGCAAGCGTCCTAAAATGCGCGTCTGGTTGTTTAAAATCACATTATGCACCGGATAGTCCAACCGTGTAGAGCTCCCGCTACTGGAACCCCAGTCGCTCCACCGTGTGACGGCGAGGCTGTTAAGCAGATCAGGTGGGAAATCGAAGGCTCTATCCGAGAGCGCGTGTTCTTTGAGGAACTCAAGTGCCTCACGCTGCTTCGCTGCTGGGACAGGCACGAACGGTAAACGACCATTCTCATCACCACGGTGATCGCGGTGGTGGTACTGACCACCGATATAACGGCTTGCGAGGTACATTGAATAACCGTATTCACCGAGCAGCGACCCAAAGGCACGCCTGACGCGCTGATAACCCATTCCCTCTTTTGTAACCTTGTCAGCAATCTCGTCCCAGAGTTCGACGACAATCTCGCGACGTTGTTTGGCAAAGTCGAGCGGATCCGAACCGAGGTCCCACCGATTGACCAGCGGATCTAAATCCCTGTACTGATATGCAGATGCATCGCCATCTGTGCCGTACGTCAGTCCCGGCGTTGCGACACGAGAAGCGATTTCGTCTAACGCCTTTAATTCACCTTCAGGGTTGCCGGCAGTGATCGGTTTATAGGCATACTCAACCACCCAATAGTCCCAGGGACCAATGGTCGTTGTATAGTAATCACCCTGTTTTTCGCCTTCGGGTGCGATGTTTACAGCGTCGTATTCCATCACAGAACCGAGGAGTGCTTCATCGCTTTTCTTGTTCAGGTCATCGAGCGAATGTATCGTACTCGCTTTAAAGTTGTGGCGCAGTCCCAGCGTATGTCCGACTTCGTGCATCGTCAGCGATTTAAGTGCCTGACCGATAAACTCCTCCGGCAATTCACCGTCTTCGCCGACCACGCCACGCGCCTGTAGGACGCTCGCCATGAACCCCATCTGGCGTGCCAAGCCGGATGCCATCTGACAATTGAACCGTGAATCGTGATCCATCGGGTGGTCGCGTTCATGATCAAGTTCATCGAAGTAGGTCGTATATTCTCGCTGCCACGATCTAATAAAACCGTCACTGATAAGGATATCTGCGTCCAATATCTGACCTGTTAACGGGTTTACGCGAGACGGCCCAATAGCGAAGCCTGCGTCAACGACCCAGCGGATCGTGTTATAGCGGGCATCTTCCGGGTCCCAGTCCTCATAGTCTTGCTGAATCCGCGCTTCAATCGCGTCAACAAAGCCTGCCTTTTCAAATGCCTTATTCCATTCCAGAATCCCTTGGCGAATGTAAGGCCGGAAACGATGTGGTACCGTTTTCTCAATGTAGAAGATAATCGGATCCATCGGTGGTGAGAGTTTCGCTTTTTTGTCCGCTTTCTCCAAATGCCACCGGTTGACGTAGCGGATATACGGCGCATCGCTGGTTTGGAGCGAATAATCTTTGACCGTTGTCATGAAATGCCCCATACGGTCATCAGCAAACCGCGGGCGATAGCTGTTTGATGGGAGTTTTGCGAGACTGTAGTGCAGTGTCAACTGTATACCGCGACTGTCCGGGACGGTTGTTATAGAACCGCTTGCCGCGTAAACCGCTTGAACCCGCAGCTCAACGTTCTTCGGGAACGCCTTGATCGTCCCCCAAGTGCTGCGCGTTTTGTCAAATCGGGCACCGCCGCCGATCCTACCTGCCATCGGTGGTAGATCGGACATAAAGACAGGTGAAACATTCACCAAGAGGCTCCGCCGTTGCGGATGTATACTCTCAATCTTCAGAGAAAATAGGACAGAGTCGCTATAACTGTAATCCACTGCTTGTGCGGTCGGTGTCCCTTTATCAGCACGGAAACGCACATTTTTTCGCACGAGATGCACACGGTCACCGACACGCCGCCAGACGAGCAACCACTCATCCATCGTCATCCCAGAGATAAGGTATCCCCTCCCCAACCCGCGTGAAAGACTAATCATACATAGAAAAGGCTGGTCTAATTGTGAGGGTTGAATTTCGCAATAGAGATTTTCTTTTTTCTCGTATAGCCTAAAGAAACCTTGATAACTTTTACTGTCTTCAGTGACTTTAGAAAAATCTTCAAACTCTTTTTTCTTCTTCGCGGGTGCTGCCTGTGCTTCAGGTTTCGCGGGTTGCGCTGCTTCCTGCGCAGACACCGACAGGCAATAACCGCTTATTAAGATTAAACAGATCCAAAAAACCAATTGACGTTGCATCGTATCTTCTCCTTATTTTAAATCTAAGTTGCCACCTTTGTAGCATAATCTGTTAGATTGTGCTTGTTTATTTTACGCTCCTTTGACCTTTTCTCCTATCAAAAATTAGTTGAAATCGAAGATGTCGACCACGCCACCCGTGTTGAGATCGGGTAAATCTTTACCGAAAACGTAGATTTAACGTTTCTGGACTTGGAAACCGGCATCAAGAGCCTTCGCGACTCGGACTTGTGCCTCTTCAAGGTGTGCCAAGCTATAATCATCGAGTCTCCCTTGCGCATTTTGAAGCACACCTTGTATCCGAGTGTTGATTTGTCCGAGATGACGGCGTGCAAGGGATCGTGCATCCTCGGGGGTGCCACTATCGGCTTCGAGCAGCAGTTTGATGAGCTGCTTGAGATGTTCACGCTGCAGCCCGCGCCGGAAACTGGAGATAAACGCATCCGTATTCGACCACTGTTTTTCTCCGACATTCCGATCGAGTTCTACCCAGACTGCGTCCGTAATGCCCGAAAAGAGTTCTGGCAGTGTGAACGCCTCTTCACCTTTAGGAAACTTCAACTCTGTGTCCTGAATCCGCGCAAGCACAGATGGGTACAGCAGGCGTTCCAAGATAAAGATTTGATTCCACAAGATGTCCTGATGCACCGGATAATCCAAACGTGTGGCACCACCGCTGCTTGCACCCCAGTCGCTCCAGCGGGTGATTGCCAAACTGTTAAGTAGGTCGGGTGGGAAATCGAAAGCACTGTCGGAAAGGGCGTATTCTTTGAGGAATTGGAGTGCTTCGCGTTGTTTCGCCGCCGGAACCGGTACGAAGGGTAAACGTCCATTTTCATCACCGCGATGGTCGCGATGGTGATACTGCCCGCCGATATAACGGCTTGCGAGGTACATCGCGCTCCCGTGTTCATAGAGTAGGGTCCCGAACGCTCGCCGGACCCGTTGATAACCCATCCCCTCTTTCACCACTTTGTTCGCAATCTTGTCCCAGAGTTTGACAACAATCTCCCGCCGTTGTTTGGCGAACTCAAGTGGGTCGGCACCCAGATCCCAAAGATTTACCAGTGGGTCTAAGTCGTTGTAGTTATACCCGTAAACATCTTCATCTGTGCCGTAAGTGAGTTCCGGTGCTGCGACACGAGACGCGATTTTACCCAACGCTTCCAATTCATCTTCAGGTTTGCTTGCGTCTATCGGTTTATAGGCATACGCAATCACCCAGTCATCCCAAGGACCGATTGTCGGTGAAAAGAAATGTCCTTGCTTTTTACCTTCGGGAGCGATATTCACGCCTTCGTATTCCATGACGGAACCGTAGAGGGGTTCGTCTTTCTTATTATTCAGTTCTTCAAGGGAGAGTATTGTACTGGCTTTAAAGTTGTGACGTAACCCTAACGTATGTCCGACTTCGTGCATCACCAATAATTTCATTGCTTCCCCGATATAAACCTCTGAGAGTTCACCGCCTTCATCCGTCAGACCCCGCGCCTGCAATACACTCGCCATGAAGTTCATCTGATGTGCCAAGCCAGATGACATCTGGCACTGAAAGCGTGAGGTATGATCCATCGGATGATCGCGTTCATACGCCAGTTTATCGAAGAAAGTCCCGTAATCTTGCTGCCAGACTCTGAGCCAGCCGTCACCCAAAAGGATATCGGCATCCAAGATCTCGCCTGTTAGTGGGTTCACGCGGGAGGGACCATACCCAAGCGTTACACCGGCAACCCAACGGATTGTGTTATAGCGTGCATCTTCGGGGTCCCAGTCCTCATAATCTTGCTGAATCCGTGCTTCAATCGCGTCAATAAAGCCGATTTTTTCAAACGCCTTATTCCATTCGAGAATGCCCTGTCGGATGTAAGGACGGTAACGGTGTGGCACTGTTTTCTCAATGTAAAAGATAATCGGTTCTTTCGGTGGTGAAAGTTTCGCAGCTTTGTCCGCTTTCTTCAGATGCCATCGCTGGACATAGCGCGTAAAGGGGGCATCATTGGTTTGAAGTGAATAGTCTTTGACCGTTGTCATGAAATGTCCGACACGGTCGTCAGCCAGCCGAGGACGATAGTTGTTTTCTGGAAGTTTCGCAAGGCTGTAATGCAGCGTCAACGGAATCCCACGACTGTCAGGGACAGTTTCTATAGGACGTGTTGATGTGTAGACGGCTTTGACTCTCAACTCGACATTCTTTGGGAACGCCTTGATTTTTCCCCAAACGCTGCGCGTTCTGTCGAAGCGCGCATCACCACCAATATAGCGTGCCATTGGTGGTAGATCGGATATGAAAACGGGTGAAATATTTACCAAAAGGCTTTTCCGTTGTGGGTGGACACTTTCAATCTTGAGAGAAAAGAGCACAGAATCGCTGTAACTATAGTCCACGGCTTGTGCGGTCGGTGTCCCTTTGTCAGCACGGAAACGCACATTTTTCCGCACGAGATGCACATTGTTGCCGACCCGTCGCCAGGCAAGGAGCCAATCATCCCAGATCTCCCCTGAGATCAGATTGTAGTTCCCCAAACCACGTGAAACCGTAATCATACATAAAAAAGGCTGATCCAATTGTGAGGGTTGTATCTCGCAATAGAGGTTCTCTTTTTTCTGGTATAGTTTGTAAAAACCTTCGTGGCTCGTGCTGTTTTCGATGACCTTTGCGAAATCTGGAAACTCTTTTTTTGTTTTTTTAGGTGTTTCCTGTGTCGTCGGTTTTGCGGGTTGCGCTGCTTCTTGCGCAGACACCGACAGGCAATAACCGCTTATTAGGATTAAACAGATCCAAAAAATCAGTGGATATCGCATTGTTTTTCCTTTTTCGCGCAATTTGTGAGTTGAATCTTGCTGTTAATAATTAGGCACATAAATACTGACTGCCGATAATTGATAACTGAAAGCTTTTCCCGCTAATGATAATGAATCCGCCGACTGCCATCGAATGAAAACCGTGGCCAATCCCGTTCCCAGTTTTCGGAGGCATAAGGGATATAATGGCATGCCAATGCGTGCCTACGGATGCCGGGTTTCAAAATTTTCGCGCCACCGTGAATCAGTTTCCCATCAAACAGGATGACATCTCCTGGGTTCACCATGACTTGAATTATATTCGTCCCATTTTCGCGAACGAGTTGTTGAACAGCTGGAAAATAGCGGTTGTGCTGTTGCAACTCGTATGTCTCTCCCGGTAGCAGGGTCATAGGCACATCGTTTTTCGTGATTAACCGCCCTCTGTTTGAACCGGGCTGCACGATGAGCGGTCCATTGTTCTCATCCACCTTGACCATCGCAATCCATGCTGACATACAATCCGGTAAATAGTATTGATCTTGGTGAAACGGATGCTCCGACCCTTCATAAAAATGCATCGTTTGAATCCCCTCCGGTTCACCGCCAAAACAGTCTGTAAGCGGCTTATGTAAGCGGGCATCGATAAGTAAATCCAATACGCGCGGGTCGTAGAGATGCTGATTGAACGTACGAGATCCGTACTTGTCCTGCTGAAAGAATCCATCAAGCTGTTTACGTCCTGCGTGGAGGTCTTCAAGGTGTTCAACGAAACTTTGGCATTCATCCGCCGCGAAGACGCTTTCAAGGATGAGATACCCGTTCTCTCGATAGAATCTTTTTTGTGAAGGGGTCAAACCTATCTGTTCAGATGTCATCTTTTCCTTTCTAAATTTCCTTTTTCAACATTTTGAACATCTGTAACGCTAAAATTTTGTTTTCAATGCGCCCCATACTGTTGGCAATTTCCCTGTAGGTTCAATCTTGTAAGCTGTTCTCGCTTCAAAATTCTGGATCACCTCACCTGCTGTGAGCGGACGCGCGTAAAAACGGACTTCATCAATCATACCCATGAAGTGGCCTGTTGATTTTCCAGGAAATTTTCTCGCGCCAAGGATTACAGGTGCTGTAAATGGTGAAAATGCTCTGTTACCCCCGAATCCATGGTTGCTCGGAGAACGGGCTACACCGTCTATATAGATAATTCTTTTGCCGTTTCCTCCGACTTCATTTATCACATAGTCAGTTGTATAAACAATGTGATGCCATTTGCCATCAAAGATAGCCATACTATTGCCTGAACCAGTACCCCCACAACCTCTTGGACCGCTAATGCCAATGTAATGATGAAGAGTACCTTTAATAATTTCAAGTCCATTATGTTTTCTATTAACCCCATTGAGTTCTATGCCCCAATTAGGGCATTCCGCGCCATGCGTATTGATGAGAGTCATCCAATCAGTCTTATTACTGGTTTTGATCCATGCTTCAAACGAAGATGTACCGAGCTGGCTACCAAAATCTCCAAGCGTGGTTAGGTTTACAAAATCGCCAGCACCGTCAAATTCAAGTGCCTCCCCCACCTGACCGGGAACAACTTTAGGATTTCCAATGACCTTACCGTTGTTGTCACCCCAAACATCTTTTACATTTTTATTAACAATGGAACCTTTATCAAAGGTCCAATAGCTGACAAGTCCATCTGTTACAATAGATGCAGGTGCCGTATTTAGCGAGAAAACACCGATGATTATCGTAAGTGTTATAATGCAGATTCCGCTTTTCATTGTGATTGCTCCTTTTGAAATAGTGCTAACATAATCCAACTTGCCAACCATAACTTTTATGGTGGAAGCAATTGGCATTGAACTCACGAACTCACGTTTATGAAGTAGCAAGTTCTGTGCCAATTTGAACAATACTATATTGGCGGAGTTTTCTACAAAACACAGAGAAGGCACTGCACAAAATAGGGCATCCTTTAGACGCTACTGTAAGAAAGCATCAAGGAGAAGATTGAAATTATTGGACATTATCGGACAATTATTGGACAATTGAATGTCTCTGCTAAGACTGCCTATAATCCTTAGTAGCGACTTGAGTTTTGTTAGAATAATACCATATTGCGCGGAATTTGTCAAAAAAGACAGCGTGGATTGCATTAATTTTGCGTTGATGATTTTGATTGTATATGCTATGGTATTAACACATTTTTCAAGGAGGTAAGTCCATTCTCTTCGCGGCAAAATCCTGTTTTGTCAGGTATCCGAAGTTTGGACAAAATAGATATGGAAGTAGCAGCAATGTTTGGTGATCAAAAAGGCGGCGTAGTTGAGAAACCGGATCCTAAGGCAGCTGGGGATGTCGCTGTCGTCAAAATCCATGCTGTCCCGATGTGTACGGAGTATAAAGGGTTCATACATGGTGGCACGGGTGAAAGTTTTGGCCACGAAGCCGCTGGCGAAGTCGTCGAAGTTGCACAACCCGGTCGGGTCCAAGTAGGGGACCGTGTCGTGGTGCAGCCGCAGAACGCCTGTGGTAAATGTCAGATGTGTGTCATTGGTGAGCATATCCACTGTATGAGAGGTCGTCGTCCAAGTATAGGGGAACTCGTCGGCACGGATGTGGCTTCGGCAACCTATGCACAATATATGCACAAAATGGAAGATATGTTATTTCCAATTCCAGAGGGTGTCAGTTATGAACACGCGGGGATGGCATGCTGTGGACTCGGACCGACGTTTGGCGCGATGGAGCAGATGCAAGTCAATTCGTTGGATACCGTCATGGTTACCGGCTTAGGTCCCGTCGGGTTAGGTGGTATTATCAATGCCCATTATCGTGGTGCGCGGGTCATCGGTGTAGAGAGTCATCCTTATCGCGCTGAACTCGCGAAAAAGTTAGGCGCAGAGGTCGTCCTGAACCCAAATGATGAAGATATTCTTGACCAGATTCGCGACTTGACGGATGGGGTTGGGATCGACAAAGCATTGGACTGTTCTGGCGCGTCGGCGGCACATCGGTTGATGGTCGATGCAGCCCGAAGAAAAGGACAGGTTACCTTCGTCGGGGAAGGCGGAGAATTTCCGCTTGCAGCGAGCCGGGATATGATTCGGAAAGGCTTAGTCCTACGCGGGAATTGGCACTACAATCTCGGTGTCTATCCGAAATTAATGCAGGTCATCGAAAATTCACCTGAAGTCTTAGACACATTTATCACACACACCTTCCCGATGCGTAACGTACAGAAAGCCTGGGAATTACAGGCGACAGGGGAATGCGGTAAAGTCATATTGCATCCATGGGAGTAGTCAATGCTCAGACGGTCGCGTCTTGAAGACGGCGGAGTTTGAGAACGAAGGAGGCCTCGTCTAATTCTACCATATCGTAAGAGATTGCTTCCCCTTGGGAGACATCACATTTGAGTGTGGTATTGTCCGACAGGCCGAGGGGGAGCAGATTCTCAGCACGTGCAACGTCCACCTTTTCAATCAGTCCATTGACAGTATATCCACCGCTCCCGTCAAGTATCTCTCCCGCCTTCAGGTTGCGTTTGGCAACCGTGATAATATCCGCAACGGGTGTCGGTAGTGGCGTGCCTGTGGGCTCTCCGTAAAGGACAGCCTTCGCAATCGAAATCGGGGCTTCAACTGCTACAAGATGATACGGACGGTAGAGAAGATAGTTCTTGCCATCACCGCCGGGATGTAAATTGTAACTGGCAAGGTCTTCTTGTGTGAACGGGTGATCCGTCCGGATAACGACGAATACTCCCATCCGAAGTGGGTTGTCTAACATCGTCTTGCCGTCTATAGCGATGCTATTTGCGAGTTCAACGACCCCGTGGCGGCTCAAAATGCCGCCTTCCTCTCTTAAACTAAAGACCTGGGCAATATCCGAAATGTTTACCGGCGGTTCGTGCATACCGCGAATATCGGGTGGGAGTCCTGCCATGTTCGCCAAGGAGGTCATCTCAATCTGTGCTTTTGAGCCGTCTCGGAACGAGTTGAACATCTTGAAGTTAATCGTGCGTCGTTCAATCAATTCTTGATTGAACCCGAATCGTTGTGGCACAGTTTCTGGTATTCCGGCGCGGTCATCACCATAGAATATCGTGCCTCTCCCTGCAGCAACAATCTCAAAACCGAGCGTCTTTGCCCACTCAACGATGTTCATCGTTACGCCGGGTTGGTCGCCGTCAACGAGCGTATAGACAACACCCGCATTGTCTGCCAAACGTCTCAGGAAAGGACCGATGGTAACGTCCGTTTCGACATTGACCATCACGAGATGCTTCTTGTGCATCAGCGTGTGATATGCCATCCGCGCGCCGACTTCGGGGATACCCGTTGCTTCTACAACCACATCAATCAAGTCGGATTGAATAATGTGCATCCCGTCTTCAGTAACTGCGCGTTTGCCGGTGTGGATTGTATCGTTCAGTGTGTTAACATTCTGAACCTGCGAGATTACGTCAGGTGGGATATTGCTAACCGTGTATGCACCGATAGCATGTTCGAGATTGATGTCCGCAATCGCGCTTGCGACCATGCCTCGCATCTGTGAAAGCTGCGCGACCAACCCCGCACCGAATTTTCCAGCACCGATGATGCCGACACGGATTGGGTTATTCTCCGCTGCACGCTGCGCAAGTTGTGTACTGAACATCAGAACTTCCTTCGATTTAGCGTTCTATTCAAGGCGTACTTTGAGCAATCTTCTCATATCCCACTCGTGTGATCTCAAAATCCAACGTTTCGCCGTCATCCACTTCCCTTGAGACAGTAAACCCGAGCGACTGCCATAACCTTTTTGAGCGTGCATTATCGGCACGAACATCCACCGGACAGAATCTGTCAATCCCCAATTTCTCAAACGCGTGCGCCATTAAGCATCGCACGACCTCTTTGCCATAGCCTTTACCCCACAATGTTTTGTCCCAAATCCCGATGGGTAAACGCATCACTTTTTCACCCTCAATCTTTGCCCGCTCCAAGTTCATCCACTGCAAACACACTTCGCCGATAGTTCGTCCACTTGCCTTCTCTACGATCGCAAACAGGAATCCATCTTTTGCCATAGCACTCGCTGCGCTTTTGAGATAGTCGCTTGTGATAGGTTCGTCAGGCGGCTCCCCTTCCATCGCCTTTAAAAACTCGGGATCTCTGTAAAAAGGCACCGCAATATCAAAATCTGCCTCCTTAAAGGGACGGAGTTTCAGACGTTCGGTTTCCAAGTGAATATTATGTCCGGCAAAGTTATCTGGTTGTGTCATATCTGAAACTTTCCTTAGTATCAACAGCCGCAGCTGCTCGATGTCAGCATCGGTTCAGCTGATGATTATAATCCTGCCCGGTAGGAACGCTTTGCAAACATGCCTACCGGACAGAAAAAACGAGCAATGGCACCGCCATTGCATTAGCCTCCTCAGCCTCAGCCTCAGCCGCCCGATGTTTCTACCGGTTCGGTGATATCTGGCTCAGGCGGTGCTTCCGTGCCATTCAGGTCTCCGTAGCAGAGCGCGAAACCGCCCTTACCGAACCATGAACCCAATGTCAGGTGGTAATCATCAATGTCGTTGTGGGACAAGAAACCTGTCCGCTTCGTGTGGTCGTGTCGCGCAACGAAATAGTGACGATCTCCATTCCAGTGCAGTTCGCCATTCATTGAAACACGATAGTGGGTATTCGGGATAGGTTCCGTATCCTCGACATTGACATACTCAAGCGGTATCTCAAGTGCCGCGATGAAATCTTCCAGTGAACCATCTTCTCGGTAGTAGGCGAGGATGTCGTTCCAATCCGCGAGTCGAACGCCTATACCTAATTTTTCTTTACATGCTGTTTTGAGGTCGCCTGTCTCGTCTAAATTGTGAGCAACAACGTGGAAGTTTTGATAACTCACTACCGGGGTCAGTACCGGTTCAGTGGTATCTGGCTCAGCAGATACCTCGTCTACTCCCAACAACACATCTCTTGAGGGCGCAATGACTTCTGGTTCTGGAGGCGGTACCGTGCTATTTGGGTCTCCGTAGCAGAGCGCGAAGCCACCCTTGCCGAACCATGAACCCAGCGTTAAGTGGTAATTGTCAATGTCGTCATGCGCTAAAAAACCTGCCCGCACGGTGTGGTCGTGCCGCGCAACGAAATAGTGGCGATCCCCATTCCACGTCAGTTCACCGTTCATTGAAATGCGATATTGCTGACTATCAGCAACCTCAATAGGTATTTTAAGGTTTGCGATGAGGTCCGCCAACGAACCGCCTGCTTTGTGGTAAGCAATTAGGTCGTTCCAATCCGCGAGCCGAACACCTGCGCCTAATTTTTCCTTACACACTGCTTTAAGGTCACCCGTCTCATCCAAATCGTGGGCAATGATGTGAAAGTTTTGGTAACTCGCTGCAATTTGTTGTTTTCGCATCGGTCAAACTCCTTGTGATACTATTTCTGAAAGTCCATACCACATGCACAACTTGTCTAAAAGGGCTACGGCAGCACAAACTAAAAGTTTTGCGGCGTACTCGCCCAGATGCGACGTGCATCATGCTACAGGTTCCCAGTGAAAGGGATTCAATTAGAAATGGTTTAAGAGGAAAAGCCGAGAAACTAAATAACTCTATTTTGATCTCTACTATTATAACCGATCCACATAAGAAATATCAAGAGAGAATTCAGCGTATCACCAGCGAGTGTTCGCTTCTACATTCAAAATACCGTAGAGTCTCTCATATTCTGATCGTGCGATTTCAAAGTCCAACACCTTTCCGTCGTCCACTTCTCGTGCAACAGTTAATCCGAGCGATTGCCACAATGCTTTTGAACGGATGTTATCCGCAGGAACATCCACTGGACAAAACCGATCAATATCCAATTTTCCAAACGCGTATGCCATCAAACATCGCACAACCTCTTTGCCATAGCCTTTCCCCCACAACGTTTTGTCCCAAATCCCAATGGGTAAACGCATCACTTTTTCGCCCTCAATTTTCGCACGTTCCAAGTTCATCCACCGTAAACAGACCTCGCCAATCGTGCGTCCACTCACCTTTTCTACGATTGCGAACAGAAATCCGTTGTCCCTCATGATTTTACCAACCCCTTTGAGATATTCCCTTGTTATAGGTTTGTCAGGTGGAGATTCCTCAACCGCATTTAGAAATTCGGGATCTCTGTAGAAAGGAATAGCAATATCAAAGTCGGCATCTTTGAAGGGTCGAAGTTTCAGACGTTCAGTCTCCAAGTGAATATTGTGGCATGCAAAATTTCCTATTTGTAGCATATTCATGAATTCCTTTAATATAGTAAAATCCAAAAATAAGTTTACAGTTCATCAAGGAACAAACACCCTCCCACCGCTGGCGAGGATTGTATCCTCGCCATTTTGTGAGTGCATAAGTAATTACAGGTTTTACTATAAAGGTGTCCTTAACGCACCTCAAATCCAATATACCGCCATACAAATCTAAGAAGGGTGTAAAAACCCAATTCCATAAAACGACATAAGTAGGGTGTTAGGTTTCACTTGCGGTCTCTTTAATGGGTAGTATATGAATGAAAGGATATTCTTCAGTAATTTTGGAATTTGCGCTGGCACCTATTCAACCCAAGCTACGTCTACATGGATCCTATGTTTGATGTCTCCAACACTATAGACTGAATAGATACGTAAATTTGCTCAAGACCGTCCAATTGTGCGCTTGGAAACCGTCCGATGTATCCCACGCCTGATCATATACGAGGTAAAAATCGCTTCCCGGACGGTAGATGTAATTGAGCAAGAAATTCGCACTGACCCGTTCCGCACTATCGTTCCATTGTGTGTATAGTTTAGTAAAGAAACGGGTATTTAATGCATAACTCACGCGTGCGCCGACAACGTTTGTTGTAAATAGGTCAGTTTTGGGCAAGTTAATCCAGTTGCGTTGGTATCGCGTTTCAATCGCAAGTTGATACGTCATCCGCCACTGACTATCAATACTGAAACTCACGTGATTGCCGTGAAAATAGTCCCCATAATTTGCGCGGACGAATACCGAAAACGGTCTGCTACTCTCGGTGAACCCTCTTAGCGAGACTTGGTTCATCTCGTAATCACCAGCGGGAATCTCAGCATCACCGATACTAAAGGATTCATCAACGCGGTCAAAAAACCGTCGGAAATCAATATTGAGCCCGTCGTCTGAGTCCCGAATCATATCTGCGTCAATCCCGATGTCCCAACCGATGCGTGTGTTATCGTGGTCGAGTAGGTAACCACCGGAGAAACCTGCGCCCACATCCCGTATACCATATCGACTGACTTGGACTTCGTAGTTGGTATTCAACATAAGCGACCGTATGTCCCTGCGATACATGAATCCCATTTTACTTGTAAATTGGGGACCGATGTCGAGGTAGGAAGCGTTAACGCGGAAATGTTTGTTTCGCCAGTTATTTGAGAGGTACCATGCCATATCGCGTTCTTCTGGATCTGGCGACCAACTCCCAACCGTCATAGCACGCATCCGCCATTGATCGTGCGGTCTAAGAAACAGGTCTATCCCGCCGTTGCGGTGGTAATCGCTACCGAAGTCGCTCTGCCGATTGGTGAGAATGAAGCCGACGGTTGAATCGCTAAGAATGTCCCGCTGCATTCTTAGCACAGAGAAGTTCGTCATCGGAATTTCCCCGGAAGCAGCGGTTGTCATGTTGAGCGCACCTACACTGTAAGCACCGACCTTTCCCGTCAGTTTACCGCCACCGAGCAGCCGGACCTCCCTTTCATCTTCAATCCCAATGCTACGACTATAGAAAATCGACAACGGCGGTGGCCCGAAACCTCCGATACCTGCGCCAAAGGCAAAGAGTCCGCTACCCTCAAGAAAGAAATCACGCCGCTCTGGAAAATAGAGACTAAATCGTGTGAGGTTAACCTCCTCCTGGTCCGCTTCTACCTGTGCGAAATCGGTATTCAGCGTCAAATCTAAAGTCAGGTTAGAGGTTACACCGTATTTCATGTCCAATCCGAGATCGCGTTCAGTGGTCCGCTGCCAGTCTCCATCTTCGAGATTCCTCGCCAAACCGCCGAGGAGATACGGTTTAACATCAAAATAGGATGGCGACACAATCCCTTGTAACCCTGTGAGTTTACCTTGATATATCGGATGATATGTCCCTGGCCAACTCTGACTTCGCGGCACCTGAATCCACTGCGTTGTTTCGTTTGTCCGTTGAATATTGCGTCCAAAATTCACACCCCATACCATCGAATCTTTTTTCTTAAACCGGAGTTGATTAAACGGAATCGCAATTTCAACCGTCCACCCTTTTTCGTGTTGTCGTCCGGCAGCTTCCCAAATACAGTCCCAACTTCCGTTAAGGTTTTCGCCGCCATCAGTGACAGCGGTGTCTGACAGCGCGCCGAGTGCATTCGTCCGAAAGAAAAAGCACTGCCGTTTATCGCCATAAGTGTCGAGCATGATATAAACGTTGTCGTTTTGCCAGAGCATCCCGTCGCGCCGCATTTCGTTCGCAACAATCTTATCAGGTTCGGAGTCGTAACACTCAAACCCAATATACAGTTTTTCCGTGTCGTACAACACGCGAACTTCTGTACGTTCCGTACTCGGTTGCCCTTCATCAGGGGATTGTTGGGTAAAATCGTCAATAACTTCTGCCTGTGCCCAATCTGCCTCGTTGAGATGTCCATCAACTTCGATTGCTTCTTGGGTGAACAAGGGTCTGATTTCTTTGCTGACTTCAGCATTCAGGTCCGCTGCAGCAATCGCTGCGAATATCAAAAGAACGACTCCGTAACGCATCTTTTTTCCTCATTTAAGGTTCTGCTTGCTTAAATTGTCGCTTAAAAAAGAAACACCCTCGCCGAGACCGTATTTTGTGACGTTCAGCAATGGGCGTTGTATTGTATAACTCGGAAAACGTTTTATGCTTCAATTATTCGCCCATCACTGCACGGTACATGGCAATACCAACCAGCACGGCACCAAGACCGATGAACGCGCAGCGGCAATTTTTATGTATCAGTGTGATAGACGATAAATAAAACATCCGAGAGTCCTGTTTAGAATTCATGTATGTTAAGTATTATAATATATCTTAGGGGCGATGTCAAATCTTTCTTCAAGAAAAGCAAATCAGTTCACAACTAAAGATGAGAATGAAACAACGGCATCTCGGTTTTACAACTTCGGGAAACTTGACGAGACAACGGATGTAGGATATAATAAATAGTAACATCTGCTAGAACCAAGATATAAAAATAAAGAGAGGTATCTTTTCATGAAAGATTTGATAGCGCGAAGGCTCCCCCTTAGTGTCTTTATGACATTCATGTTAGCATTCAGTGTCCTAAGCATTACGGATGCACAGGTTCCTGAGATTATCGTTCCCCAAAAGATAGAACCACAAACGTCGAAAGCGTCCCATGAAGATGATACTGTCCCGGCAGCTGCAAGGTTCGATATCGCCATCAGTGAGATCATGTACGCCACCAACACCGACAAATCTTCGCAGTGGATCGAACTCCACAATAGAAGTGGACGGAAAGTTAGCCTTGAAGGTTGGGAAGTTACAATTATGAACCATCCAGAAGATAAATCCGTATTCGCCACCACGGTCATCTTCACTTTAGGTGCGAAAATACTTGATAGAAACGAAGTACTGCTACTCGTGACTGAGCAGGGACCCAACTCAGGCGTTGGCACTGCAAAAGGGGACATCCCAGCAGACCGTCTTGTCATCTTAAAGGACCTTATTGGTGGCACACCGGGCTATCGCCTCTTGAGCCAAACCGCCTTCAAAATCACCCTCAAGGCACCAGCTACCTCGAAAACTACTCGCAGACGCAAGGTCCTAAGCGACATCGTGGGCAACCTCGAGGAAATGCCTGAATGGAAACTTCCGCTGATTGAGGGAAAACGGAGTTCTATTATCCGAGCGTATGAAGGTAACAACGCAACGGGACATCCGTATGATGGCACGGCAGCAGACGGGTGGGAACTTACCGCCCAAAAAGGCACCCAGTACCCAACACCACATCCTACCTACTATGGACACCGCAGCGATCACGGCACACCGGGGTATCGCGCACGTGTGTCTTTGTCTGTGGAACGCTCACCTTTGTCTGTGAAACTCTCGAAATTTCGTCCTGAGCGTAAAAAATCCCTCAATGAAGTCGTCATCAGATGGATAACCGAATCTGAGACGAACAACGCAGGCTTCCACATCAAACGAAGTGAGTCCAGAGACGGTGAGTTCAAGATAATTGCCACAATTCCCGGCGCAGGCACAACTGACCAAAGGCAAATCTATACCTACACCGATAAGACCGCAAAACCGAATGTCGTCTACTATTACCAGATTGAATGTGTCTCTGTAGATGGTACCCGTCGGATACTCCGCACTACTCACCTCAGAAGGCATATTGGTGGCTCTCGTCCCTTTCCTTTTGAAGTGGATCCATTTTGGTGGAAAAATTTAAATCGGTAAGAACAATCTCCAAATTGTGTCTCTTTTAAGCACGCCAACGCTACACCCATAGTGAAATATATCTATAGCAGGGTCTTTTCCTTTGTCTTTTAAGGTATCCGTTGTATGAAAACGCGCAAAATATCTTTACTCAGTTTGCTAACTTTAGCGATCCTGTTTTCGTGTGCGCGATCTCCCCAACAGATTGCTGAAGGACCCGTGGTCGGCTCAACACTTGAAGAAGGAAGCCGTTTTACTGTTGTCCATGTAGAGGGCAGACACGGGGCTGCGAGCGGATTTTTCGTGGAACCTGATAAAATCGCAACCAACATTCACGTCGTCGCACAACCCGGACCCGTCTTCATAAAATCCGCTGACAAAAAAAGAATCTGGACTGTAGAAGGTGTCACGGCGTTTGATGTCAAAAATGATCTCGCTATCTTAAAGATTACAGGTGAAGACGGCACCCCCTCTCTGCTTGGCGACAGCGACGCTGTTGCGGTAGGGGACACGGTTAGTACCACAGGTTACCCGGGTGGAGCATATAAGGTTACGAAGGGGGTCATCCATCGTGTCCGCAATAACGATAAATGGCTCCAGATGGAAATCGCGCTTTCTGGTGGCAGCAGCGGCAGCCCTGTACGAGACAGTAAAGGTCAGATTATAGGGATCGTTTCTGCTGTAGAAGACCCTTACAGCTATGTCATCCCGTCCAACGCGCTACGGACATTGATTGCCCAATCGGGACCTGTGGAACCTTTAACACAGTGGCGGAAGCGAGAACCTATTCGTGCCTATATCTACTCTGTTCGCGGGCAACGTAAATACAATGCAAATCACTATGACGATGCCATAGCAGATTTTGATAAAGCCATTAAACTGTACCCGCAGAAGGCGGATGCCTACTACAATCGAGGGCTTGCGAAATTCACAATCGGAGACCTCGAATTCGCACAAGGCAATCTGGAGGCAGCTTGGCGATTATATGAAGCCGGTATCGAAGATAGCACACAAGCCATCAAACTTAACCCTGAAAATGCTTATGCCCACCACAATCGCGCAGGTGGGAAGTTCCGACTCGGTCAATCCAAAGCGAATCAAGGAGATACAGCGAAAGGGCAGCGATATTATCAAGGTGCCATCCAAGATTGGACACAAGTTATCAAACTAAATCCAAAACTTACAGATCCGTATAACAATCGCGGAATAGCAAAAGCAACCCTCGGTGAATCTAAAGATAGTCAGGGAGACATAGCAGGCGCGCAGGAATTATATGCGGCAGCGATTGAGGACTGCACCCAAGCCATACGGTTAAACCCAGCGTATGCCGAGCCATACATCAATCGTGGATATGCACAGTTCCGACTCGGTAAAACGAAAGCAGATCAAGGAGACATAACCGGAGCCCAAGGATTATATGCAGCAGCCGTTCAAGACTTCACCGAAGCGATACGATTGGATTCAGAGAGTGCCTATGCCTACGGCAATCGAGGTGTTGCCAAAGCTGCGCTTGGTGACGCTGAAGGCGCGATAAAGGACTTTGATGCAGCGATCCAAATTAACCCCAAATACACCGAAATCTACTACGATCGCGGACGCGCAAAGGCAACACTTGGACAACAAGAAGCAGCACAAGCAGATTTTGAAAAGGCTAAGAAATTAGACCCGAGTGTGGCAAATTAAGCGAGACGCGTGAATGCCCGCGAACAATGGAAAAAGACCCTATTATGGAAGCGAAAAAAGATGAGGTGCTCCAACAAATCGTTGAGAACAGTAAAGCGGCTACACTTTGCTTGAAAGCAAAATATGCTGCCGGACAGAAAAGATCAATCGGGAGCGGCTTCTTCGTAGAGCAGGATAAGATTGTAACGAACATTCACGTTCTCGCAGGTAAAACAAAAGTCCTCGCGATCACCGCAAAGCAATTTGAAACCGAAAGTGCCTCTATCTACCATCGCGCCGCTCAAGCAGTGCGTAACACGATTCTTCGGTTGTTCCAGGGCAATCGCCTTCAGGTTGGCAAGGAGACAGCGATATACACGATTGAAGGCGTTACGGCGTTTGATGCCGAAAACGACCTTGCCCTGCTAAAGGTTGCTGAGACAGGCGTGCCGCTACCACTTGGCAACAGCGATGTCCTTCAGAGGGACGAGAAGGTTTACGCCGTGGGTTATTCCGGCGGTGACGAGTACAAAGGCATGGCAGGAACTATCCTTAGGGCACCGAATAGCGACAAACCACTCAAGATAAAATTCGAACTGCCGCCAAACTACAGTGGTGGCCATAGTGGCACCCCCGTGCTAAACAGTAAAAATGAAGTCATCGGGGTTGCTGTCTCTGGAACTGTAACGGTGTCAAGCGATGGTGACGAAGTCACCCGGACCACAGATTCCAGCACTGTCATTCCTTTAACCGCGCTCAAAGCATTGTTAACGAACTCGGGGAAAGTGGAGCCTTTGGTGACGTGGCAAAAGCAGCCGCTAATACAGGCGTATGTGCTGGAAGCTCAAGGCGACGAACAGCTAGCACAAAAGAAACCCAAAGCGGCGATAGCGCACTATGATACTGCCTTAACGCTTAACCCTAATTTCGCTAGTGCCTATTTCAATCGTGCCCTTGCGAAAGACCTCCATGGGGATTCTGAAGGGGCGATCGCGGACTATGATAACGCTATTAGACTCAACCGTGACGATACCTCATCTTACAACAACCGTGGTCATGTGAAGTCCGAGCTTGGAGATTCTGAAGGTGCAATTGCGGATTATGATAACGCCATCAGACTCAACCCTGAGCATGCCGCAGCATATAATCACCGTGGAATTGAGAAGGCTAAACTCGGGGAGGCTAAACGGGATCAGGGGGAAATAACAGTAGCACAACAGCATTACAAGGACGCTATTCGCGATTGGACGCAGGCTATCAAATTGGATTCAGAACATGTACCAGCATATAAAAACCGCGGGCGCGCAAAATGCCACCTTGCTAAATTTGCAGCGAGTCAAGGGAATACGACAGCAGCACAACAGTATTATCAAGCTGCAATTGATGACTACACGCACATCCTTGAACTAAATCCTGAGGATGCCGCAGCACATAATCACCGTGGAATCGCGAAAGCCCATTTTGGAGACACGGAAGGTGCGATTGAAGACTATGATAACGCTATCAGACTCAACCCTAAGGGGACCGCAGCATACAATAACCGTGGAATCGCAAAGGCCGATCTTGGAGACACGGAAGGTGCGATTGAAGATTATGATAACGTTATCAGACTCAACCCTGAGCATGCTGCAGCATACAACAACCGTGGAATCGCAAAGCAACGCCTTGGAGACATTGAAGGCGCAATTAAGGATTTTGATAATGCTATCAAATTAAATCCTGAATACGCTGAGGCATACAACAACCGTGGAAACGCAAAGTCTAACCTTGGAGATTTTGAAGGGGCGATTGATGACTGTGATAACGCCATCCGGATTAAACCCGGATACACTGAGGCATACAATAACCGTGGAGTTGCAAAGTCTAACCTTGGTGAGTCTAAAGCAGATCAGGGAAATAAGGCAGAAGCGCAGCAGCATTATCAAGCTGTGATTGACGACTATACCCAAATCATTGAACGCAACCCTGAAGATGCCACCATCTACAATAATCGGGCATGGTATAAGTATCTTGTGGGGCAACTTGAAACCGAGCAGGGACATGAAGCGGAAGCACAACAGCTCTATCAATCGGCACTCACCGACAGCGACTCGGCTGTACGGCTGAACCCCAGCAATGCTTTCTGTCACACGCGAGGTGTTGTAAAGGCTGCACTCGGTGACCACGATGGTGCGATTGACGACTTGAGTGATGCCATCCGGTTAGACCCACAGGATGCCATAGCCTATCGCGATCGCGGGCGATCAAAAGAGGCACTTGGACAACACGAAGCAGCAAAAGCAGATTTTCAAAAGGCTAAAGAATTGGATCCGAATGTTGGACAGTAATTATCGAGAATAGGATTGGAGGTATCCATTCATGAAACAAAACAGCAAATCTTTACTGGTTTTACTTGCCTTAAGTCTTCTTCTCTCCTGTACGCGGGCACCCCAGCAACTTGTTTCCAAGAAATCCGAAGCACCAATAGTAAGCGTAACGTCTGAAAAATTAAAGGATTCTGTCATGCGTGTAGTCGGTTTGCGAGGCACTAAGACTCATATTGGTAGCGGTTTCTTCGTAGCGCGTGACAAGATAGCGACAAATATTCATGTCGTCGCACACCCCGGACCTATTTTCGTAAAACTTGTTAACACAGAGACAGTTTGGGCGATAGAGGGAGTGACAGCGTATGATGTGAAAAACGATCTCGTCGTTTTAAAAATTGCGGGTGTAGGCACACCGCTTCCTTTGGGCGACAGTGATGCTGTTAGACGTGGTGAGACTATTTCTGTTGTGGGTTTCCCGCGGGGAGCATACAAAGTTGTGGCTGGAACTGTACTAAACACTTGGAATAGTGATAAACGGATTCGGACAACAGCCGATACTGTTATAGGGAATAGCGGGGGCCCTTTACTAAACAGTAAGGGACAGGTTATCGGAGTTCACGTGGGTCGAGATGAGGCTGTCCCTTCAAACATGCTCAAGGCATTACTCTCGCAGCCTACACGAATAGAACCTATAGCACAGTGGCGCAATCGGGAGTTTATCCGCGCCTATGCCTATTTTGTTTTGGGAAAAACGAAAGTTGCAGAGAAAAACTATGATGAAGGGGTGGTTGATTTGGATAAAGCCCTGCAGCTAAATCCTAACTTTATTTCCGCCTATTACGCACGTGGAATTGCGAAGTCTAACCTTAGCGACTATAACGGCGCGATAGCCGATTACGATAAATACATTGAACTGAATTCTGAGGATGCTGAAGTTTATAGGGGTCGAGCGATAGCGAAATTCCGGCTCGGTGATTCTAAAGCCGAGCAAGGGAATACGGAGGCAGCACGCAGTTTATATGAAGCAGCAACTGAAGATTATGCGAATGCGATAAAACTAAATCCTGATAGGCATCAGATATACAACCATTTGGCGTGACGGAAATATCTCTTTGCGCAATTTGAAGCCGCTGCAGGAAATATGGCGGAAGCCAGAAAGTTATATCAGGAGACAATAGATGATAGTGATAAAGCGATCCAACGAGACCGGGATAACGCCTTCGCTTATTATACACGAGCAATTGCAAAGGTTGCCCTTGGTGATGCTAAAGATGCCATACATGATTTTGATAAACTTATCTGGATGAGTCCCAAATTTGCCAAATACTACTATGAACGCGGGCGTGCGAAAGAGGCACTTGGGCGACATGAAGCGGCAGAGGCAGATTTTGAGAAGGCTAAGGAACTGGACCCAGATGTCGGACAGTAACGCTGAATAATAAAATTAGAGGTATCCATTCATGAAACAAAACATCAAATCTTTATTGGTTTTACTAACATTAGGTCTTTTTATTTCTTGTGCGCGGGCACCGCAGCTGATTTCTGAGAAACCCATCGCGCCAACTGTGGACTTAAAAGATGCCATCGTCCTGATTGAGAGCGAGAACGGATCGGGGACAGGGTTCTTCGTTGCACCAGATAAGATTGCAACGAACAGCCATATCGTTGCTCACACGGGTACTATTTTTGTAAAGTCTCCTGACACGGAGAAAAATTGGGCGATAGAAGGTGTTATTGCGTATGATGCCCAAAACAGCCTTGTCCTTCTAAAAATCGCCGGTGAAGGCACGCCGTTACCCTTAGGAAAAATCGAAGCAGTTCAAATCGATCTGTCTGTCTCTATCCCAGGCTACCGCGATGGCGAATTCAAAGTCGTGGAAGGCAAGATACAAAGCATCGAAAAAAATAATAAATGGCTCAGGATAAAAGCAACTAAAGAGACTGACGGGAGTCCGGTGCTTAACAACAACGGACAAGTCATCGGGGTTATTGTGCCGTATGGTAGTTACGCGGTGCCTTCAAGCGCGCTTGCGGCATTGCTTGACGCGTCTATGCCGATAGAACCTTTGGCGGCGTGGCAGCAGCGGGAACATGTCCGCGCTGTGGCATCCTACAGTCTCGGTGTAGAAAAATCAGATGCCAAAGATTATGCTGGCGCGATAGTTGACTTTGATAAAGCGATTGAACTCAACCCTGAGTATCTCCGCGCCTACTACGAGCGCGGCAGAGCGCAGTTTTACCTTGGTGATCCTGACAGTGCGATTGCCTCGTGTACGCAAGTTATCAAAATGGATCCAGATGAGGCTGACGCTTACTACGGACGTGGAACTATCAAAGCGAGCCTCGGAGACTATGCTGCTGCAATCGTTGACCTTGATAAAACGATTGAACTTGACGCTCAGCATGCCGAGGCTTATAGTAATCGTGGCGCGGTGAAACTCGGACTTGGTAAGTCCGAGGATGCCCTCGGGAATACTGAGGCAGCACAACGTTTATATGAAGCAGCAATAGCTGATTGTGAGAAAGCTATTCAGATTGATCCAGAGGATGAGAATGTATACAATTTTCGCGGTGCCGCGAAATTGGCTCTTGATGACTTTGAAGGGGCAATACTTGATTTCAGTAGAGCCATCAAGATTGATCCAGAACATGCTGATGCATATAACAATCTCGGATTGGCAAAACTGAGTCTTGGCGAATCCGAGACCGCAAGCGGGAAGCCTAAAGAAGCACAACGTTTGCATAAAGCGGCGATTAAAGACATTACACGATCCATCAAGATTGATCCAGAAGATGCCGATCCTTATAATAACCGCGGAGCAGCGAAATTCAGTCTTGGCAAATCTAAAAGCGCACGGGCAAATGTTAAGAAAGCTAAGAAAGCCCAACGTTTATATGAGGCGAAAGTTAAGAAAGCCCAACGTTTATATGAGGCGGCGATTGCTGACTATACCCAAGCTATCAAGATTAATCCAAAGTATGCTGATGCTTACGAAAATCGAGGGCGAGCGCGGTCCCACCTTGGTGAATCCGTATCTGATCGTGGAGAAGTGGAGAAAGCGCGAGAACTATATAAGACGGCGGTTGAAGATTACACGCAAGTCGTCAAGATCAATCCAAAAGATGCTGATACATACAACGGTCTTGCAACTGCAAAGTGTAAACTTGGCGATATTGAGTCCACACACGGTGACGCAGAAATAGCGCGAAAATTGTATCATGAAGGTGTTACTGACTATCATAAATCCATTCAACTGGACAATCCAGATGATGTTGGTCTGAAGGCAGCGGACTTGGAATTGAAAAAAATAGGAGACGCTACGGTGCTCGTCATAGGTTGGATTGAAACCTCAGACAGTTTCTTCGGCGGTAGCGGCTTCTTTGTGGACGAAGACAGGATTGCAACCAATATCCATGTTGTTGCCCAACCGGGTCCCATTTTCGTCAAACTCAAGGATAAAGAGAAAATCTGGGCAGTTGAAGGAGTCACTGCTTTTGATACGGAAAATGATCTCGTCATCCTAAAGATTGCGGGTGAAGGCACACCGCTCTCCCTTAGTGATAGTCAAGCGATTCAAGAGGGTGAACCTGTTGTTGTTGTCGGATATCCTAACAAAAAATACAAAGTCATCAAAGGAGAGATACATAGTGCTCCCAATAGTGGTGAATGGCTCCGGCTGAATGCTAATATTGGTAGTGGTGGTAGCGGCAGTCCTACGCTAAATAGTAGTGGTGGACAAGTCGTTGGGGTTCATGCTGCTGGAAATGAGCATTACGGTTACGCGATCCCCTCAAATGTACTTAAGGCGTTACTTGCGCAGTCGAAACCAATGGAACCTTTGATGCAGTGGCACAAGCGAGAACTTATCCGTGCGTATGCCTTATTTGTTCAAGGACAGATGAAATATAATGCTGAGCATTACCATGAAGCGATAGTCGATTTTGATAAAGCCATAAATATAAACGCTCAATTTTTTTATCCTTACTACAAACGCGGAGACGCTCAATTTGCCCTTGGCAACTATGAAGCAGCGATAGCCGATTATGATAAAGCCAGAGAAATAAATGAGGGAATTTTCAATATTTACTTCGATCTCGGATTAGCGAAGTCCAAACTTGGGGATTACAAAGCGGCGATAACTGATTATGATAAAGCCATTGAGATTGATCCAGAACATACTAAGGCATATAGTAATCGAGGCGCAGCAAAGTCTGGTCTTGGCGACCTTGAAGGCGCAATACTTGATTATAACAAAGCCATCCAAATCAATCCAGAGCATGCGGATGCTTATAGTAATCGAGCAGGACTGAAGTTCAAACTTGGCGAATCTGAAACCGCTAACGGAAATATTAAGAAGGCACGGCGTTTGTATCAAGCAGCGGTTGACGATGCTACGCAGGCCATCCAGATTAATCCAGAACATGCTGGTGCTTATAACAATCGCGGGCATGCGAAAGAGGCACTTGGGGAAAAAGAAGCTGCAAAAGCAGATTTTCAAAAGGCGAAGGAATTGGACCCTAATGTTGGAAAGTAACTTTGAATAATAAAATGGGAGGCAATAATTGATGAAGCAAAACAGCAAATTTTTATTTCTTTTTTTCGTATCGGGTCTTCTCCTCTCTTGTGGACGGACACCACAGTATCCGGTTTCGGAGAAACCCGTCGTGCCGATTGTAGACTTAACCTCCGAGAAAATAAGAAATGCTATCGTATTGATTGAGAGTGAAAACACATCTGGGACAGGTTTCTTTGTTGCCGCAGACAAGATTGCAACAAGTATTCATGTCGTCGCACCCGCGGGTCCCATTCTTGTAACATCTCCCGACAAATCAAAAAATTGGACAATAGAAGGTGTTGTTGCGTATGATACAAAAAACAAACTTGTCGTCCTGAAAATCACGGGTGAAGGCACGCCACTGCCTTTTGGAAACAGCGATACACTTGAAATTGGTGCGTCTATTTCTATTCTGGGCTATCCCGATGGAGAACACAAAACCACAGACAGCAGTATACAAAGCATCCGAAAGAATAATAAATGGCTTAGGATAAAAACAACGACTTCTAAAGAGACCAACGGCAGTCCAGTGCTTAATAATGTGGGACAAGTCATCGGAGTTATTGTGCCGTATGGTGTCGGCTCCTACAGTTACGCGATCCCTTCAAGTGCGCTTGAGGCATTGCTTGACAGGTCAATGCCAATAGAACCTTTAGCAGCGTGGCAAAAGCGAGAACAAATCCGCACTGAGGCACATTATAGTTTAGGTGTAGAAAAATTCAGTGTTAAAGATTATGCGGGCGCGATCGTTGACTTTGACAAAGTGATTGAACGCAACCCCGAATACGTTCGCGCTTACTACGAACGTGGAAGAGCACAGGCTCGCCTTGGTAACTATGCTAACGGAATTACTGCCTTGACGCAGGTTATCAAAATGGCTCCAGAGGACGCTGATGCTTACCATGGTCGTGGAACTATAGAGGCTATACTCGGTAACTATGCCGATGCAATCCTTGACCTTGATAAAGCCATTGAACTTGATGCTGCACATCCGATTGCTTATATTAATCGCGGTGCAGTGAAGGTCGAGCTTGGCGAATCTGAGGCCACCCACGGCAACGCTAAGGAAGCACAGCGTTTATATGAAGAAGCAGTAACCGATTGTGATAAAGCCCTCAAAATTGATCCAGAGCATGCCAATACCTACAACAATCGAGGCGGAGCCAAGTTGGCTCTCGATGATTTTGAAGGCGCAATATCTGATTTCAGTAGAACGATCCAGATTGACCCAGAACATGCCAAAGCCTACAACAATCGCGGGTGGGCGCAATTTAGACTTGGTGAAGCTGAAAACAAACGCGGCAATGCTAAGAAAGCGCGAAGTTTATATCAAGCAGCAATAGCTGACCTTGATAAAGCCATTCAGATTGACCCAGAGCATCCTGATGTCTATAGCAATCGGGGACGTGTAAAGTTCAGACTTGGTGAAGCTGAAGTCGCACGTGCGAAGGCTAAGGAAGCACAGCGTTTATATCAAGCGGCGATTGCCGATTGTGATAAAGCCATTCAGATTAACCCAGAGAACATTGACGCTTACAACAACCGAGGATCTGCACGGTTTCGCCTTGGCGCAGCCGCATCCGCTCGTGGTGAACTGGAGAAAGCACAAGGGCTATATAAGGCAGCGATTGAAGATCATACACGAGCTATCCAAATTAATCCAGAAAATGCCGATACCTACTATAAACGTGGACTTGTAAAGTGTAAACTTGGAGATATTAAATCCAATAGGACTTACGCAGCCCCACTGCAGGCGGGGTTTAAAACCTCGTCTGCAGTGGATGATGTAAAAATAGTACAGAGGTTGTATCACGAAGGTATCACCGATTTAGATAAATACATCTATCTGACGCGTCCTGATAATCTCAATGAACCCGTAGCAGACATGGAATTTGAAGAGGCTATAAATTCCATAGTCCGTGTAGTCGGTTGGGATAATAATTTTCACTTTGGTAGCGGTTTTTTTGTAGCGGAAGACAAAATTGCAACGAACATCCACGTCGTCTCCCAAACCGGCCCTGTTTTCGTAACACTCGGGAGTGAAGAAACAATTTGGAAAGTTGAAGAAGTCACTGCTTTCGATGCGGAAAACGATCTCGTAGTCCTAAAAATTTCAGATAAAGGGATCCCGTTATCCCTGGGGGACAGCAACGCACTTCAAAGTGGTGAACCCGTTGTTGCTATGGGGTATCCCGGCGGCGGATATAAAGTCACGACAGGCGTTATAGATAGCATCCGGAACGGTGGTAAATCGATCTGGATGAAAGTTGTAATTTCGGGTGGAAATAGTGGGGGTCCTGCGTTAAACAGTAAGGGACAAGTTATAGGTATTAATACTGCTGTAGGTGAACATTATGCCTATGCTATACCTTCAAATGCGCTCAAAGCATTGATTGCTCAGCCGGGATCAACCGAACCATTGGGAAAGTGGCGTAAACGAGACCATATTCGTGCCCACGCTTACTGCATTCAGGGGCAACAGAAATACAAATCCGATCGCTATCCTGAAGCATTATCTCACTTTGATATATCCATACAACTAAATCCTGCATTCATTAGTGCCTACAAGGGGCGCGGAAGTATTAACGCCAACCTTGGTAATCATGAAGAGGCTGTAGCCGATTATAATACAGTCATTCGACTTAACCCAGATGATGCTGAAACCTATAACAATCGAGGATATGCTCATTTCCAACTTGGTAAATCCAAATCTTCCCGCGGGAAGGCAGAGGAAGCACGAAAGTTATATCAGGCAGCTGTTGAAGACTGGACACAAACCATTAAGTTAGTGCCGGAGTATACCGATGTTTATAATGATCGCGGTGTTGCAAGACTTATGCTCGGGGACTATGAAGAAGCAATAGTTGATTTTGATAAAGTTATTCAGATTAACCCTAAAAGTGCTAAATTCTACTACAATCGCGGGCGTGCGAAAGAGGCACTTGGGCAGAAGGAAGCCGCACAGATGGATTTTCAAAAGGCTAAGGAGCTGGATCCAGATGTCGGACAGTAACTCTGGACAATAAGAAACAAAGGAATCTCCAAGCTTTAGCTTGGAGAGGATGTCAATCGTTACAACTCTGTGAGTGCATATCAAGAGGATTATCTGCCTCAAATACACGCTGTGCCGCAGCGGGTAGTTTTCCTTGGGCCGCGGCCTGTTCCACCCAATGGGTCGGAATGCCATTTGTCCATTTGGCTGGATCTGCTTCTGAGTCGGGCGTTCGATACGCCATAAGCAGTCCCCATCGGGGCGGCATCCCTGGCTTCCGATAGCCAACATAATGCGGCATGTGATGGACAAACGAAACCATGCTTCCGGGCGGTAGTGAGAGGTGTACGATTTCCAACGGCTTCCCTGTGAAAGCGTGAATTTTGCCTTTCAGCCAGCCCGCTTTCATGGCAGCGTCATCATCGGGTCGTTCCGTGCTCCATTTGTACGGAATCCGATAGAGATGTGCACCGGGGATAATCGCAAGTTCGCCGCCATCCTCGATAGTTGCCCCTTCTGGATAGCACAGCGTCCGAATACACTGCCGTTGTAGAAAATCAGTGGTAAGGGCGTGTCCAGTTCCAATCGGGTCCTCAACTTCGTACTGTCCCTCCCGATACTGGTGTGCATGCCACCGGCGCCCTTTTGAACCCGGTGCCCGGTTGAGCATGAAGCAGTGATCGAGTATAAATCGGTCTCCGAAAAGTTTCCTGAAGAGTGCCATCATCTGCGGATGAGCAGACGTCACATCCATTATAAAGTCGTCGTATCCTGCAGGAAAGTATTCCGGCATGACACCTTGTGACTTGAACCCATGTGTGACCAACGCGTTGCCCGGTCCGAACAGCCCCTGAGTATGCATATATTGACGCAACTCAGCGGTTCTGAGGAAACCGGGCATTTGCTCTGAACCACCGCAGCACGCCGCCAAAAACGCTGGCGCAATTTGTTTTGGCAAAGGCTGCGGAAACCCCCGCGCCTCAAAGTTGATAGCATTCCACTCCGTATCCATGAGGATCGCATCGTTCATCTGTTGTAACTTCTGTAAGCTGGCTGTCCACTGCTTACGGGCAGCATCCGTTAGTATCCCTTCCCATACCCAATATCCATCGCGCTCAAACGCAGTCCGGTCAAACGCTTCAAGTACTTCCAGCTTCAATAGGTTGTCCACACGATTTTCCGGGGAGTCTCTGTGTGTCGATAACGTATCCATTCACTTCTCCTTTGGCGAGGAAATTCAAACTGTTTAATTATAGCGTGAAACAGAGTTGAAAATCTATATGCGATTGTTTACTTCACCATAGACTGGAAATCGCTCCCATAAAGAGCAGCTTCGGGTTGGGTGACGGAAATACCAAAATACTACTACGATCGTGGGCGTGCGAAAGAGGCACTTGGGCCGAAGGAGGCAGCAAAGGCAGATTTTGAAAAGGTTGTAGTGTGTCTCATTTTTCTCAACTCCTGTTATGATTCTAATGTAGGGGCGAGGTCACCTCGCCCCTACTGAATACGAAAGGCATAAAGTCTTGCCTGATTCAGGACAAAACGGAGTCGCAGCGGTTGTGTGGCATCTGCCAGTGTCGCCGACTTCCATTGCACCGCGTGTCGGATATTATCCCCTGTCAACGGCACACAATCATCAATCGAAAATCCTTGTTGAACCTGTCCATCCGCCGTTAGCACTTCAACGCCGATCTGACCGCCACTTGCATCTGCGTTAATTTCAAACCCTCCGCTCGGAATTTGCAACGGGACAGTTTCAACGACACCACTCTCGGCATCCGCATCAAGCGAGACAAAGCCATCTAACCGCCATTTCGCAAGCCCGATCGCCTTATGTCTGTCCTTCATTTGGGCACCGTGGGTGTGTTCCGTCCCTGTATAGTACCAGCGAATTTCATCATCAGTGATAATCGGTTCGATGGCAGTTCCCATAACCATACCAGTATCGAACGTGCCACTCTCGCCGCGTGGAATAATCGGGGTTCGGTCCGAATCGGGATAGTCCCAATTGAATCCGTCTCGGCTGCTAACAAGTTGTGCATCAATCGGTCCATCGACAGGGATCTCATGTTCCGCTGCACCCGGTCCTGTCACATATAACACGCCGGGGATGCCGATGTAGATGTTGTGATAGAGGAAACCCGACATGTTGTGGATTTCAGCACGATCCGCGCCATATCTCTGGACACCAACTGCATCGTCCGCATCCGTTGCACCGAACATCGGTTCGAGCGGTTTCCAGGGTCCCTCAAGACGCGGACTTTCGGTATATGCAATCATACGTCGTGCGTCTTTATCGTCTCCACGTATGAGGGCATACGCGCGGAATAGGTCTGTTTTTTTATCATAGATGACGTTGAACGCCCCTTCGTTTTCCCGATCTGCGATCGGTTCAAGGTAATCTGAGTCGTCCCATCGGATCCCATCGGGTGACATGAGCAGGAAGATGTTGCGATACCGTCTACAAAAACCGATCATCTTATACCGTCTCTGCGGATCCGATTCGTCGTCATCGCGGAACACGCAGGCACCGTGGAGGTCCCACACAATATTGTTATTTGGATTTCCGTTGAATTCAAAGAGACCGAGATTCGGTTTCGTCCATGTCAATCCATCATCACTCTCTGCATAGCAAGTGAGATCGCCGCGATCGTTTTCGACGAACTTTCGTCCGTAAGCATCGTGCGTTTGTCCTCTATATGTTGACGGATTTCGATCGGGACGTGGAACGTAAAGCCCCGGAATCTCGTTCGCTTCAAACCGCCAATGCGGTCCCATGCGACACATGTACCACATCCGATATTTTCCGTACGCTGCATCGTACAGCGTAGTCCCATAGAGGTGAACACGTCTGGACTGATCTGGGCCTCCATGCTCCCATGGGTTATCAGGATCCGGTTCAAGGGCAGGGACATCGTGTTTCACGCACTGATGCAGTGTGCGCGTCACGCCGCGTTTGGAAGCGATTAGCATGTCATCAACGAACAACTCCGTGCCGGTGTCAAGTGTATGAACGGTATCTGAATTCACGGTGTTTTCCTCGAATCATTGGTAGATTCTTCCGGCGGTCTGTGTTTGGATGGATCAAAAAACGAGACATATTTCCAACCTTGCCGTTTGTCCTCTTCTTGTTGTGCTTTCAGATACGCGCTAAGTTCCTCAATCGTCTTGAATTGGGCGTTAATCTCATCTTTGATTCGGTAGCATTCTTCAAGGATTGGATTCGTGTATTCTTCTTGTGTTTCTTTCATCTGAAACTCCTGAATAGGTTCTGGGGGTGTACAGAATATAGTGTAGCATGAAATGCTGCTTCTTTCAAATGGAATTCGACGCGACTTCAATCGCCTGCCCACAATTTTCGCATCTCTTCGGAGGAAGCGAGCAGTTCGTCCAACGTTCCGACTGCCTCAACGCGACCCTCTTTTAAGACAACAATCTGATCAGCACGACGCAGTGCCGGTCGTCGATGCGAAACAACGAGGCAAGTTGCCCGTCTTGTCTCAAAAAGGCGTTCCCACAAAATCTGTTCCGTCTCCACGTCAAGTCCAGACGAGAGATCATCGAAAACGAGTAATTCTGAATCTCGGATAAACATCCGCGCCGCCGCTGTGCGCTGCATCTGTCCACCCGACAACTTGACACCGCGCGGTCCAACAACCGTTTCAAGACCATCTTCAAGTGTCGGTAGGTCTTTCTCCATGACCCCGAGCCGAATCGCCCGATTCAGGTCGTCCCAGTTCCACGGCGTACCCATGAGAATATTAGCACTCAGTTTTTCGCTGAAGAGTTTCGGTGTTTGCGGTGTATACGCGCAACGCGGGGGGACAAAGAACGACTTCGGATCCTCAACAATTTCGCCATTCCAGCGAATTTCGCCTGCCTGTTTTGGCAAGACACCTAAGAGTGTTTGCACCAGCGTCGTTTTGCCAGAACCGATCTGTCCCGTAACAACAGTGAATGAACCCGCTGGAATTTTCAAATTTATGTCAGCAATCCCCACTGTTTCGCTATCATAGCGGTAGGTGAGTCCAGAAACAGTAAGTTCATCCAACCGATCTGTCTCGGTCCGCTGTGGGATAACGAGCGGTGGTTGATTCTCTCGCAGATATACCGGTGTGTGTTCAACTAATTTCTCCTCCGGCATCTCATCAACAGTCTGTTCCATACGCGAGAACGAAACCTCTGCCCGTTTGTGCTGTGCCATTATACTGCCGACGAGCGATCCGCTTCTCGCAACTTCGCCGATATACGTCGTAAAAAGCGCGAAGTCGCCGACTGAAAACGCGCCTGCCTTCATCTGTTCAGCAATTAGAATCAAAACAATACCTGTGGCGAGGGTATTGATATTGAAACTAATGGATCGCAAGACTTGATTGAACAGGTTGTCCACCACAGTCGCCTTGCGGCGCGCATCGTTGAGTTTCTGAAAATGGGTGATCACATTCGACTCTGTTCGCGCAACCTTCACCGCCAAGATAGACTGGAACAGTTCGTTAACGAAGTTCGTTGACTGTTCTGTGGTGATACGCTGTGCCGTACGATACCGCTGAATAAATCGCCTCGACACATTGACAACCGTGATAATCAGAATAGATGGGATCACCGTGATTACTGTCACCGCTACATTGATCCGAGCCATCCAGGTGATTGCCAAGATCGCAAAGATAAGATTGCCCCACAGGTGGATGTACTGTTCCAGATAACTCAAAATCGCCTGAACGTCGTCTCGCAACCGATTCGTTACTTCGCCAGAAGTGGTTGAGACCTTATGCGGTGCCGACATGTTCATGATCGCTGTCATCAGGTTTTTTCGGAGCAGCGTTGAAACAGCATAACGCCAGCGCGCCCATACAAATGCTGACGAGATGAGTACACCTCTATCACTAAGATGTGCGACAACGAAGAGGGCAACAAAGGTCCAAGGATTAAGTCCCGCGCCTGGACCGCCAGTGACAGGATCAAGCGTATCAAAGAATGCCTTCCGAATAGGTCCGTCAGCGAACGGTATTAGATCCTCTAATGCCCAACCCGCGGCAGGATCAAGCGCATCAAAAAATGCCTTCCGAATAAGTCCATCAGCGAACGGCATTAGGTCGTCTAATCCTCGAAAAAAAATAGTACCAAGAAAAAGGAGTGGCCGGTAACGGATGAGGCGAATTGAGGCTTGGCCTGTTGTCATTCGGTCATCTCCTCCAAACCCGTTTTCAGCAGTTGCGAGAAGACAGAATCAGGGTCTTGAACAAGCCGATTTCTTTCGCCGTGTTCCCGAATCTCACCGTCGGCAAGTACCATAATTTCGTCTACCTGTTGAACCGTTCCGAGTCGATGCGCAATGATGATACTCGTCCGTCCCCTCAATAACCGTTGCACCGCGCTATCAATACGCTGTTCCGTCGCTGGGTCAAGCCTTGAAGAGGGTTCATCGAGGATAATGATCTTCGGGTCTTTGAGAAAAACCCTTGCAAATGCCAGCAACTGCGCCTCTCCCGCAGAAAGACCGGTGCCTTCAAGTAGTGTGTCAAGCCCGTTCGGCAGCGATTGATACCACTCGGATAACCCCAATTCTTCAATAACTGACAGAATCCGGTTGTCGGTGATTTTGGCATCAAAGAGCGTTAAATTCTCACGCACCGTTGCGTTGAAAAGCTGCACATCCTGTGTAACCATACCGATCCGGTTCCGTAAATCGTCTAACCGAATCCGCTCAATCGGCTGCCCCTCAACGCGAATTTGACCATTATTAATCTCATACAACCGAAATAGGAGGCGGGTGATCGTCGTCTTACCGCTACCTGTCCGTCCGAGTAACCCCAATGACTTCCCCGGCTGTAATTGGAATGAAACATCTTTCAGCACCGTTTCGTCTTCAGTGTAACCAAATGTGACATGGTCGAATTCAATACCGAGCGCGCTTGATGCGGGAAGTGTCTCTGTTCCATCCGCAATACTTGGTGTGATGCGATAGAGTTCTTCAATCCGTTTGAATCCCGCCGTTGCGCGCTGCAGTTCATTAATCTGCCGACTAATCGCAATCAAGGGACCTCGGAGCATCGCTGTATAATGAATGACGAGGTAGACAGTCCCGATTGTGAAAGCCCCTACCTGATACAGGTAAATCCCCATCACCATCGTCAGCGCAACGCCCAAAGCAAAAAGCACACCGCTGATTGTTTGGAGGACTTCTCCCATCACGTGTGCTTTTACGGCGCGACCGTATACATCCCGATTCACATCGTAGAACCGATCCATGGTATAATCAATACCGCCGTTTGTGCGGAGGTCTTCGATACCTGTTAACCGTTCCTCAAGAAACCCGAACAGTCTGGAATAGCCTTCTCGCTCCGCTGTGTAGACGGGAACGGCGATGTTCCGAGTGAGATTGTAAACGAAGATGGAAATCGCCACGAAACCCGTCAACACAATACCGATACGCCAATCTTCAAAGGTAATCACAATTAGGATACCACCAAGCAGCAACAGGCTACCTGCTACCTGAAGTATAAACTCAGAAAAAAAGTTTGACAGTGCTGCCGTATCGCCGTCAACGCGCTCGACCATCTCACCAGGCGTGTGTTCATGGTGGAAGGACATGTCGAGTTGTAGACAGTGGTGCGCAAGGTCGCCGCGCATCCAGTTTGTGGCTCGCCAACCAATATCCTGCCCTAAATAGGTGTTAACTAACATCAGCACCTGTCCAAGGAGTCCAATTGCGAAAAACGCACAGCCAGCGATAATCAGGTTTCGTGTCTCGCCTCCTGCTTTTGCTGTGTCAATGAAGTAACGGAGGATTTGGGGGTTGAGTAGTGTTAAACCTATTCCAGTGAACATGAAGATGGCGAGCAGCGTCACCCGTATCCACTGTGGTTTCAGATACTGTGAAAGGAGTGCAGCATATTGCCTGAAAGGTACTTTTTCCAAATTGCAGGTTATCCTTTAGGATTAGCGTAACTTTCCGAACCGTGCTATTCGCTTAATCGCTCTTGAGTGCTGCCCAAGTGATCGCGAGTTTCCCTTGACTTTCAACCGGGAGTCCGACGGTCGCCAGTCTTTTGAGGTCGTCAGCGTTCAACGTTCGATCATAGATCATCACTTCATCAATCAACCCTTTGAAGTATCTGGCACCGCAGCATTCATCCCATCCGAACTTTAAATTCTTAACCGTCTGCTCGATATGGGGAATTTCGTTTACCTCAGCATCAAGTTTGTCGCTGTCTCTGTGATAAATGTAACTCGTTGCTTTAGTAGGTTCAATTGCTATCGCGACCAACGCCCATTTATTTTCCGGGATTTCTGGCGCGCCTTGCCAGTTCCACGTCAGTGCAGAGTTGTTGTTCCATACGTAGGTTAGCGTGTTGTTCGCTGCGACACCCATCCACCACGATGCTGGATCACTTCGACCAACGACAATTCCGGACCAATCTATCGTTTTCCAGCCGTTGATCCGGGCAATCACCGTGATTGCGGTCGTTGTCAATTCAAACGTATCATCAACAACGACGTGTCCACCACCACCATCAAAATCAACGGCACCGTTCACCCAACCGTCGTCAGACCATTTCGTACCTTTTTGCAATTCGGCATCCTTTCCATTACCGGATTCATCTTTTCCATTGCCATCCAGGGGCCAATAGCCGACAAGTCCTTCCGTAAGATCCGCTGCAAACACGCTTGTAGACCAAAGACTCACAGCAACGGCTAAAACCGTAATAACACTTATTCTATATTTCACGTCTTTCCTCCTATTATGTTGTGAATTGAGTTGTCTCTCACTCCTTCGGCGGTGAAGAGTGAAACGCTGTTTTTGATAGAGAAAAACAGCGAAAGATGCTATACTCTAAACAAGTACAATCCAAAAAGATAAACCATGTCTTCATAAACCTTTATCATACGATAACTCAAGTTGCTACTTACAAGGTTTTAGACAGACATACACCGTTTTTTGATTAAAAAAATGTAAGGAATTTCCTCTAATTCTGGTGTTCTGTGGCCTCTTGTGCCGACAATTCTTGTTTATTTTCTATAAGGCAGCAACTTAGGTTACAATAGAAAACAGTTTCGCAGAAGAAAAATCGTCAATTCATCTTGGTGTGAAACATCATTGACAAAACACTTGAGGACATTTGAATGATTGACTCCAAAAGTCATCCTATTATCGTGCTCGGTGTTGAACGTAGTGGAACATCTGTTGTTGCTGAGATGGTGCACAGATGGGGTGCTTATGCGGGTCCTTCCGAGAAGTTGCACAAGGCTGATGCACATGCCCCCAGAGGTTATTGGGAATTCCTGCCGTTATGGGATTTACTTGCTGAATTAGGGAATTTTGATGCTGGAGCAACTTGGTGGGATCCTAACTTCCAACAGCGAATAGAGAAAAAGGCGGCTGATCCTGTGTATCGAAAGAAAGCCGCTGCACTGATGGCTGAAATGCACAAAGGAAGTCCGTGGTTTTGGAAAGATCCTGCACTTAGTCATTTTTTACCGTTTTGGAAACAGATATGGGGCAATGCGGTTTATATAATCACGGTTCGTAACCCACTTGACGCAGCAGTCTCATGGCAGAAATTTATTATGCCATCCAATGTGGAAGTCCGTATCTCTTTTGTCGCGATGAATTTACTACGATGGCAGCATATAATGATGCTAATTCTACAGCACACAGAAGACGCACAACACCGACTCTTTCTCGGCTACGAAGATATTATGCGTCAGCCACGTGTCCAAGTCGAGAAGTTGGCTTGCTTCCTGAATTCAAAGTTCGGAAAGCAGGTTTCACCAATTCAGGCAATGGTTGATGCAGTTGAGCCTCAGTTGTGGCGAAACAATTGTGACATCCCGTTTGAACAAGTAGCTGAAGCGACATCGGAACAGAAAGCTCTCTACGCCTTTGCAAGACGGAAGATTGACAACCCACTTGAGCCGTTTGACGGTACAAAATATCCACTACCCCCCGGATACCTTGAATTTCTAAACGTTCAAGAGGCATTGCTAAAAGCCTATCGCGAGTTTGAACACCAATGAACGACTACAACACAATCTCAACATAGAACACAGCGGAGTTGCAAAAAGTCTCTTTCGTTTTCGATAGGGCACCGGATCGAGGAGCGGTGAATGTCGCGTGCACAATGTATCGTTTATAGGCAGAAAAGAATTCTAATGGTCAAGCACCGCCACGCAGGAGAAGAATGGTGGTGCCTTCCCGGCGGTCGTATTGAAGCGGATGAAACGCCGGAACAAGCCGCACTGCGGGAACTTTGGGAGGAGTGCCGTGTGCAGGGCAGAGTGGTCCGCCCAACATCTGTCGTTACCTTTACACCTGATGATCAATATTACACCTACTTAATAGAGATAGGTGCCCAGGCAGTATCCTTGGGAATTGACCCTGAATTAGAAGAGAATCAAATCCTTGTTGACATTGCGTGGATGGGTCTGAATGAACTCACTGAACGAGATAGAGCGTTTCTGTGGACTGCTGGCTTGTTGACAATTCCTGAATTTTCTGAGGAAATCTAACACTTACCGATTTGAGTGAGGGTGCCTTATGGAGCGAGCGATTCGTGTTGTGGAACGTCTGAAAGGTCCCGTCGTGCCGGTGAATATCTGTTTTGGCGATGACGACTCACTGGATATGCGTGCGATGCGGAAGTATGTCAACTGGTTGTGTGAACAGAACGTTCCAGTAATTCTCCTCACGTATGGCAGTAGCGAGTTTTGCAGCCTAACGGACGAGGAAATCTGGCAATTGACCGCAGAACTGGCAGAAGAAATATCAGGTCGTTCACTGTTTATCGCTTCAACGGGATGGTGGCATCCAGGGCAGTGCCGACAATTTTTGAAACGCTGTGATAGCACCGGAGTGAACGCTGTCAAGGTCCAGATTCATCCGGGTTTAGGGGTGAAGCGCGAGGTTATTGTCGGCTATTTTGATAGTGTTCAGGATGCCGCTCCGATGCCTTTACTGGTTTGGGGAGCGTGGCAAGACCCTTATCCTGTGGACATCGTTGCTGAGTTAGCAAAACGTCCCGGAGTGGTCGGCATAAAAAACGACGGGCATCCGTTCTACGCCTACTATGACATCATTCGCGCAACTGCCGACGAAAACTTTGCGGTGGTCAGCGGCGGACAGATGCGTAATTTTATGTTCGGTTACCCGATCGGTTCAACGGCGTATCTCTGTACCATCGCTCCTTTTCGACCCGACATTGCACTAAAATTTTACAATGCTCTAACCACAGAGCATAACGATGAAGCACGTGAGATTGTGTTTCGCTATGAGGAACCTTGGCTTAAGGTGGCAACAAGATTAGAATGGTTACCGAGTATCAAATCAGCACTCCATCTTCACGGTCTCTATCCCAACCATCGCCTCCGAACCCCTGCTGTCTCGCACGGGGACGAGCAACATCAGGAGGTGCGAACGGTGTTGGAGCACATCTTTGGGAATATCAAACCGGCTAAACTCTAATTAATAGACACAAAGGGTTAACTGTATTCAAGCGCGATCTTAACAATCGTGCTCAACCTACTTGATCTAAAGATACTCCAATGAATCAAACAACTGAGATTAAAGCAGAGAACGTACGCGATTTTCTTAAAAAATTCGCTGCAGATATATCTATTGAAAATCTAAAATCTATATCCAACCGTCACAGCGGTGGTGATAGTCTTACCTTCTACTACCGCGACGATGCTATCCTCAAAGTTGCGCGCAACGCCTACCGACCCCTGCTTCTAAAAGAATTTAAAATCACAGAATACCTACACACATTATCGATGCCTTTCACTGTAGCAAAGCCGATCATGGTACACGAAAAGGGATTCTACGCGATGTTTTCAAGAATCAATGGTGCTTCACTACCCATAGAAGCACTTGAAGAATTTACCGCTGGAGAATTAGAATCCTTTGGCAAATCTCTCGGTACCTCTCTCACCTTTCTGCACAATCACAAATTTTCAGATGAGGTCTTAAACTACATTCCATACGCTGCTGACTCCTTCGCAGTGGCAATCCGTGACACAAGGCAAAAACTCGCATTTATCGCAGAAAATACTGCAGAAATCGATACAAATCAATGGCGTGAAAAGCTCGAAAACCTGCAGGAATCCTTAGACCAGAGATGGGCTGTCGTTCACACAGATCTCCAAATAAACCACCTGTTTTTTGTACAGGAAGATATTGAACAACTCGCCATTATTGATTTCGCTGATGCCTTGCTCCACGATCCGGCGATAGATTTATCTGAGTTTGCTATAGAGATGTATTCAGATTTACCGCCTGATGGTGTTGTTGCCAAAAGGGTTATTGATGCGGTTCTGAAGTACTATCAAACAGACGATGCTGCGATTACAGAGAAGATCGAGTTTGGACTTCTCGTTTTTCAAATTGGGCGCGCCTACCAATGCGTAAAGAACTCGGTAGATCAATCCTAATTGACCCGATTAGCCACACTATAGGTCTGACCGTCCCAATTTATTTGTGGATCATGATACAAGGACAACTTTCTGCTCACGAATTTCCGCGTTGCTATTTCTCCGATGATCGTGTATATTAAACTTGGATGTCTCAGAGTTGTGCCCTTGAAATCCTAAATTGCCTAAGTGCGGAGTTAATAGATTTATAATTTCATCCGATGTAGCAAGGAGATCCTATGAACATTAAAGAAATTCGCGTCGTAGAAATCGAACTCAATCCAAAACCGACAACAACGCCGCGCACTCCGAGTCGATCCAGAACATATCACTTGAACCGACCCATTACGCGCTATCCCTCATTTAATAGAAAAGAGGGACACGTCTCCTATTCAGAATGGAAACGTCCGGCATGCATTATAACGGCAGAAGACGGGACATGGGGCTTCGGTCTCTCGCTTTACGGGGGTCCTGTGACCCGTATCATCTCAGATCACTTTGCCCCCTTTCTCGTTGGTGAAAATTGCATGGCAACTGAGAAATTGTGGGATATGATGGTGCGATTGTCAGCCGCCTTTGGCGCGACCGGTTTGACGAGCTACGCCATCAGTGCGGTTGATTGTGCACTCTGGGACCTCAAAGGCAAAATTTTGAAGCGACCTGTCTACGAACTCCTCGGTGGCCCCCAAAAAGAAAAGATTTTCTGCTACGCCTCCGGCTTTGATCAGGAATGGTATATGGAACTCGGATTCAAAGCCACAAAACTTTTCACACCCTGGGGTCCCGAACAGGGGTTAGAAGGCTTACGAAAACTTGAAGAATTGGTGGCAACGACGCGAGAGGCGATTGGCGATAAAGTTGACTTGATGTTAGATGCTTGGACGGGGTTTGATATAGAACATACCGTCCGCGTCTGCGAGACCATGAAGCCTTACGGTCTGAAATGGATGGAAGATTACATTCCCGCCGATGATTTTGTTGGCTACGAAACGGTGCGTCAACGTATTCCTTGGCAAACGCTTGCCACCGGAGAACACTGGTATCTGCCAACCGTCTTTGCGGCGGCAGCAGGACGGCGGTTGGTTGACATCTTCCAGCCGGACGTTTTGTGGTGTGGCGGTATTACATCGGCGGCGAAGATTTGTCATATTGCAGAAGCGAATGGGATTAACGTAATTACGCACGGCGGAATGAATTATCCGTACGGTCAGCATCTCGCATTTGCGATGCCTGCCATCACGTGGGGTGAACGTTCTGAAGGCGTTTCTGCTCCCGGTGTCCCCCTCGAAGAGATGGTCAAGTTGCCCGGCACCTCCGTCATCAAAGACGGCTATGTTGCACCGTCAGATGCCCCCGGTTTCGGTCTCGAAATTGACGAGGCGTGGATAGAGAGTGTAATGGTATAAATAATGAATGACGAAATCACTGTAGCCAATCGGGCGCGTTGGGAAGCCCAAGTCTTGAAAAAGAACGGCTTTACCGTGCCGTGGCTCGACCTCAATAGAGGTGATATTCTAAAGTATGCTGAAGGTGAACTTGACCCAGTCCCGTATCACCTCTACCAAATTTACCCTGCATATCTACTCAGAGATGTTGCGGATAAGGATGTGTTGTGCCTCGCAGCAGGTGGCGGACAGCAGTCAGCAGTGTTCGGTCTGCTCGGTGCCCGGGTAACTGTGATTGATTTCACACAAGGTCAACTTAACGGCGATATTACTGCCGCGAAGCATTACGGCTACCCAGTCGAGACAATTCGCGCCAACATCCGCGATTTGTCCGAGATTCAAGATGCGTCGTATGATCTCATCTATCAAGGACCTTCCATGAGTTGGGTACCCTCCGTTCATGAAATCTATAGAGGCGTATCAAGGATCGTCCGGTCCGGCGGTCGGTATCGTGTAGATTTTGGCAATCCTGCCAATCATTTTTGGGAATGGGATGGTGAATTTTATCGCGTCACTGAACCGTATTCTGAGCGCGTTTTTAGGTATCCAGAAGACGGCGCATTCGACTTTCGACATTACCTTAGCGATATATTCAACGGACTTGTGGACAACGGTTTCCGGATTGAGCGTGTTGAGGAACGGGCTTGGACCCAGCCAGACATTGAGGCGACACCGGGAAGTTGGGCACACGAAATGGCTTACAATGTAAGTTTTGCCATTGTTGCTAAGAAAGAAGCATAAGGACAGAAAGTGGAGGTTTTACTGTGGAGGCGTTGAATATTCGCAAGGCAGAAGCAAGCGACAGCGAATTCGTTTTTACCGTAAAGAAGGCAGCGTTCCGTGAGTATGTAGAGCAAGTCTGGGGTTGGGACGATAATTATCAAAGGAAACTGCACGATAAACGGTTCGCTGCACAGAATGTTTGCATTGTCCAGTGGTGCGAGGTGGATGTTGGTTTTTTGGCAATATCTCATACTTCGGACATGCTCAAGGTCGATCAACTCTTTATTCTTCCTGAGCATCAAGGGAGAGGCATCGGTTCCGCGTGCATGACACGCATTGTTAATGATGCTGGTCTTGAGCAAAAGCCTGTAATGCTTCAAGTACTAAAGGTCAATACCCGAGGCATCGCCTTCTATCAGCGGCTTGGATTCACAATCATTGGTGAGAGTACTACACACGTTCAGATGGAAAGATTGCCTGAATAGAGATAAGTTAGAACCTATTGACATTCGCCTATTTGTTATTCATGACTATTTAGTTTTATAGTTTGGGCACTCATTTTCAATAGCCACCCTGCTGTCTATACACTGAGAACTCTTGTAGCATAGACTGTTAGTCTGTGCGTGTATAGGGTGCGAACTAAAAGTTTTGCGGCGTACTTGCCCAGATGCAACGTGCATCCCGCGACAAAAGAGAAAACTAAATGACCCTATTTGTTATTCTGTTTCTCTTGTGTGAAAGTCGTTTGCAGTGTATCATATATCTTAATGGAGATGCTTTTTTGGGGAATGATTAGAACTTAGCATCTTTTTTTCAGCGTCTACAGAAAGTTAACACTCTTCCGTCAAATCCCCATGCTTTAGCTTGTGGGATGTAGACGGCGAAGCATCCGATTGAAAAATAAACTTGATACTCCCATAAAAAATGTAGTATAATGATAGTATCATGTTGGAAACTAGCAGACTATGCGTAGTCTCTCGGCTACGTCCTTGCCTCCCACGTAGTAGCGAATAAAAGCATGATACGTGATATACTATGAGAAAAGCCCGCAAATACAAACTTCAGCATCAATCTAATATGATCAAGCTTGGCAACATGCTTGATGATATGTGGGGTATCCATCTCCATATCATGCGTTTACAACGTAGGTATTACCGCATGTTTGGTAAGAACCTATCAGCGTTTCGCATCAATGCCCATGTTGCGAAGCTCAAAAAGCGGACAAAATCGCACTGGGCAGCCTTACCGAGTCAAGTTGTTCAAGACGTTGTTTTGCGTTACGGTAAATCGCAAGGTGCTTTTCTTGATAATATCAAAGACCGAAAAGCGGGTAAGACGACGCGTAAAGTCGGCAGACCCAAAATTCAACCGCGTCAGAAATATAACTCCATGACGTTTACGCAAGCAGGCTACGAACTTGAAGATAATCGTATCAAAATCAACTGTATAGACACATGGTTCACCTTTCACAAACACCGTGAAATCAAAGGCACAATCAAGACGATTACCATCAAACGCGATAAGTGCGGAGACTACTGGATATGCTTTTCGTGTGAGAATGTTGACGATTCCGAACCCAAACCCAAGACGGGTAAGAGCGCAGGGTTTGATTATGGAAACAAAACATTCCTGACAAGCGACAAAGGCGATAAGATAGAATCTCCGCAGTTCTTCAAACAATCACTCAACACGTTGCGATCTCTCAGCAAAGCATTGAGTCGTAAAGTCAAAGGTTCTAACAATTGGTATCGTGCGTGTCGTGCTTTGGCGAGGCAACACAGAAAAGTTGCCAGACAAAGAGCAGATTGGCAATGGAAACTTGCGACCGAACTTTGCCAAGAGTTTGACACACTCATTTTTGAGACACTGAATCTTGATGGCATGAAACGCCTCTGGGGTCGTAAAGTCTCTGACCATGCCTTCTACCAGTTTCTTCAAATACTCGAACAAAAGTGTGCTAAGCACGGTAAAGCCTTTGAAAAAATCAATCAATGGACAGCAACGACGAAACCTTGTAGTGATTGTGGCTACTATAACAAAGAACTCTCTCTTTCGGATAGACAGTGGACGTGTCCCGAATGTGGTTCACACCACGATAGAGACGTCAACGCTGCGATCAATATCAAACGGGCAGGCTTGGCTGCCTAAAGTGGAGCGACAGTAAGCCGGTGGACTCTCAGAGAAAACCGCAGTCGCGAGGAAGCACAAGCCCCTACCTTCAGGTAGTGGGTACCTTGACATGCCTAACGAGACGAGTTGTAAAGTAAGTTTAAAGGAGGAGATTAGAGATGAAACCTAAACTGTATCGAACATTAGCGTTACAACCGGTCATCTATATCGCCGCCCTTGCCCTTGTCACGATTAGTATATCTGGATGTGAGATCACAGAAGATTCACCGGTTTATGATGAAAACATAAGTCCTTTCGTTGAACAGTTACGCGACCCGGACCCAGCAATACGTTCTCAGGCAGCGGATGCCCTTGTTAATACCGGTGCTCCGGCGGTTCCTGTGTTGATCAGTGAATTAGGTGGAAGTTGGCCCTACGAGATTGAAACCTCTGCGTCCGGTGTTTTGGCACGGATCGGCAAACCGGCGGTACCGGCGTTGATTGAGGCGTTGGATGATAGAGAAGTCGTAACTCGCTACAACGCTGCTGTCGCATTATCAAAAATACGTGGGTCCGCAGGCGCGGCGGTTCCAGCGTTAATAGAGCGGTTGGACGACAAGATCTTATTGGTTCGTTCAGGTGCCGTGTTTGCGTTAGTACGCATAGGTGCAGAAACGCGGACATCAGAAGTTGTTCTCGGATTGCTCGATGCCATGGACGATGAATCCCTTGCGCCCTATGTAGAATCCTACTTTTTTGAAATGGCTGATTCTGCTACCCTTGCCTTGTTAAAAGCAAAGTCTCACAAGAATCGGCACATACGTGAACGCGCGGATTATATGCTCGGTCGCTTACAAGGTCGCTTAAGCTCCCGTTATTAGCTGCGGCAAAACCGATCCAAAAATAGGATCGATTCATTCGTTTAGGACTTACGTGATTCATCGGTACAGGCGATTCCAACCATATCCACCATGTGGAGATAAGCATACCTACCCAATTTTGCGTAAGTCCTATTCATCAACAGATAACACCTACCAATTTGGTTTTAGAAGAAACTGATGGCACAATTTCCCAATAACTATGACGTTGATTTCAAAAGTCGTTCCATTCCAAGAGAGGTTGTAGTGGAAGATCTGTCGCCAGAGGAGATTGAGCGCATCACACAAACCGTGTTTGTTGCATCCGAACCCCAACCAACCGATCTCCTTTTCATCTTTGGAACTTCTACGATTGATAGTGACGCTCTGGAATCCCTGGCGCGTGATTGTCAGCAAGGTCGCTTTCCAAAAGTTATGGTCACCGGTCTGAGTGGACGCCTTTATTCCGAAACAGGCAAACCTGTAGCACATATAATGCGCGATGAACTCATAGCAAGAGGTATTCCATCGGACGTAATCCTTGTTCAAGACAAGTCAACAAACACACTTGAGGATGTTGCCTTCAGTCTTGGTGTCTTGGAAAAGCATGACGTTTCTCCTGAGAGTATCGCATTTCTATGCAAGGCGCACCACAGCGGTCGCTGCCTACGGACCTTGCGGAAATTCTTCCCTTCTCAAACACTTTCACCGATTACATATCTTGCTGAATATGACGGGGTGAAGGTATCTAAAGAAGATTGGTATCAGCACGAGGTGTCAAGAGGTCGTGTATATGGTGAATACTTGCGTATCATTGAATATTCAAAAAGAGGAGATATAGCGCATCTTTAAAGTAGCAGGCACACGCCGTGTGCCGTAGCCGGAGCATGTAAATTCACAATGTCTATTGATTTCGTTGAAGCACTCTCCACAGATAACTTAACCGCTATAAAAGCAGCCCCTAAAACTGATGTTCACTGCCATGCCTTCTTCAGTGCACGACGGGAAAGCGTAGAACGTTGGCTGGGGCATCCCCTAACCAAACCGCCTCTTAAAATGAAAGGCGTTGAGGGGATGATGGCATACGCCGACGCGGTTTTAGCACCTCACATAAAACATCGCCAAGGTTTCGAGTTCGTTGCGGTGTCAGCAATGGACGATGCAGTCCAAGATGGCGTTGTTATGCTTGAGATGAGCTTTGACATCCGTCTGGCAGAGTTCTATTCAAATGGCGTAACGGAGTTGTGCGCGTTTGTTGAAGCATTGGTTGAGCGGTATAGCGCACAAGCGGATCTGCGTCCAGAACTCGGCTTTTCGCGTGGAAATGCTGACGACCCAAAACTGATGGCGTTAGCACAAGAAGCAGTAGAAATGGGTGTGTTCCAATCAATTGATCTCTATAGCCGTCAAGAGGTATGCCCACCAGAGGTTATGAAACCGTTATTTACAAAAGCACGCGCCGCAGGAATGAAACTCAAAGCACATGTTGGAGAATTTGAGGACGCGGAGGAAATCCGACGGACAGTCGAAGTCCTTGATTTAGACGAAGTCCAACACGGTATCGCCGCTGCGGAATCGGTTGAAATCATGCGATGGCTTTCGGAGAACCAGATTCAATTGAACGTGTGCCCAACGAGCAATGTGATGCTGGATGGTGTGTCGGAGCTTGCCGCGCATCCTATCCGCATCTTATTCGACAACGGCGTACCGGTGACGATTAACACCGACGATCTGATGATATTTGGTCAGAGCGTTTCTGAAGAATATCGGAACCTCTATCAAGCGGGTGTTTTCAGTGCACAAGAATTAGAGGATATTCGGCGTGCATCCCTCGCGACTGTAGAAGCGAGGTTACCTCGTCCCTACATACAGGAAAAATGAACTGTGTCTAACACACGGAAATGGCAAATTCGACAAGCTTTACCGAGTGAAGTTGAGCACTTGAGCGGACTTGCCTTCCGTTCTAAGTCATATTGGGGCTATTCTGACCGATTTATGCAGGCATGCCTTGAGGAACTCACTATTGACGAGTGCTATATTGAGAACAACCCTACTTTTGTGATTGAAGCGGCAAGAAACGCTGTAGGGTTCTATTCCTTAGAACACATTTCTGCTGCTGAAGTGGAGTTGAGTCTTCTATTTGTCGAGCCGGATTTTATTGGAAAAGGCTACGGTCAAAAGTTAATAACGCATGCACAAGAAGAAGCGCGGCACCTCGGATATAGTAAAATGATTATTCAAGGAGACCCGAACGCTGAACGATTTTATCGCTCAGCTGGCGGCTTGCTAGTCGGTACAAGAAAGTCTGCAAGTATTCCCAACCGTGAACTTCCCATATTCTGTATCAATCTGAGAGAATCAGACGAAAATCCCCTCGGATAAGTATATTGAAATGGTTACTCGACCCGGGGTTGTCTTGCTGTCGGATTCCTTTGTAAACGGACTTTTGAGTCTTTCAACGGTAGTTCAATACGTGCGCCGTTGTGTAGATGTGATTCAATTATCCCAAAAATCAGTTCAGTGCTGGCATACGCACACCGGACACCGCCTCGGGTCGGTTCCCCTGTATCCACCGCGTGAACAAGGTCTTTAATCAAGTTTGCTGTGCTACTGGTATGTTCAAATTCAGGGAAGGTTTCAGGCACCTGACATGCCCGCCATCCGGGGACATCTTGCTGTTTACGGAGATGCCATTGCCAACCGTTGTTCCAGCATGTAACGGTTCCGCCATCACAAATCGCTTCCCATTCACTACCACGCGGCGTTAGCAGTGCATGTGCTGTCACACCATTTTCAAACTGGATTGTTCCGCCACCAGACGGATCCGCTCGCAGCTCATCCCCATCAAAAACGGAATCGCCTTGTGGAAGATAACCTGTGATCCAACTTGCAGGCACATCGCTGTTCAAACGTAAAATTAAGTCGAAGTGATGGCTGGCTGAGTTGAAAAGTGTACTGTTTGAATAGATAATCAAGGTGCGCAGTTTACCAATTTCACCACTGTCAATGATCTCCTTCATCTTGTCAAAACCTGTGTGCCACCGGCGATTTGTGCCAAGATTAAAGGCGACATTATTTTCTTCTACCGCAGCTACCATTGCTGCGGCTTCGTCCATCGAAGCTGCCATCGCCTTTTCTGCATAGATGGCTTTCACACCGTGCGTTGCTGCGTAAACAACGATTTCTGCGCGATGCTCCGGTTGTGTGGCAACACTGACGATATCAGGCTGCTCCTTCTCAAGCATCTCACGATAATCGGTGTATTGCTGCGCTTTTGGGACATTGTACCGGTTTCCAAAATGTTCCATAACATCTGGACGCAGATCGGCACACGCGATAAGGTCAGTGCGTTCTTCGGCAAAAAAGCCTGCAGCATGGGAATAAGGCAACTTAATCGCTGCGTAATCAGGGACTTCGTTATCAATAAATGCGCCCATCCGGCTACAACCGATAACAGCGGCACGATACGTTTTCATGGGTATTCTCCTTCTCCTAAATAAAATGATTTGATGGGTCCTTCTACCACACGTGATTAATTGGTCACTCGGTAAAAGAATAACCAATTTCCCAAAACACGTCAAGAAAAATCAGTCTAATTTTTTCTTGACGAACAGAGACAAATCGTGTATCCTTTGACTCTTTACAAATGTCAGGTTGGCTGCAGCGAAAGAATCTTGAATCGTTTACGTGATGCCGCCTAAAGTGCATCCAAAATTGTATGTAGGTCAACTACCCAAGACTAAAGACTTGGGCTTGTGATCGTCAAACAGAAATAACTGCTCGGCGTGTTTAAAGCCTAAGTCTCGTGCTTCGTTTTTGTTTCTCGCTTCGTTGAGGGTGGTAACCCACCGCTCTCCACGAAAGGCAGCAGCTGCCTTATAAAGTATGTTTCGCGCAGCGTTGTGGTCTCGGTCTAAAGACGTGCCACAAAAACTACAATCAAAAGTTCGTATCGCTAAAGAAAGTTTCTTTGGCGATTTCTGACCGCAACTTGAGCACGTTTGCGAAGTGTTCTTGGGATCAACTTGGTGGAAATGGAAACCGTCTCTTTCGGCTATGTCTCCAGCCCACTTAAAGAATGTCCCCCAAGACGCATCCGAAATGCTCTTGCTGAGGTATTGGTTTTGAACCATGTTTGAAACACTGAGGTCTTCAGCGATAAGGACGTTGTTTTCTTTATGATGATAAAGTTTGTAGACGAGTTTACCGATAAAGTCTTTGCGTCTGTTCGTAGTTCGCTCATGGTGCAATGCGAGTTTGTGTTGTTGTTTCTTTCTACGGTTAGAACCTAACTTTTTACGCGATAGGTCTTTAGAGTGTTTATGGAGCAGTCCTTCGGCTTGACGATACCAGCGCGGGTTATCCTCTTTTTCGCCTTCGGAAGTCGTCAGATAATGGGCAGTGCCAACGTCAACAGCAATCGCATCCGTCGGTTCAACTTTAGGCGTATCAGGGAGTTCACAAGAGATATGGGCATACCAACCAGAGGCTTTTTTCACCAGCGAGATTTCTTTCGGATCGCCTTGAAGTGGGCGGTGCATGTATATCTTAACTTCACCAAGTTTCGGAACTTTCAAACGGTTGTGTTTCCAAGACGTTTTTCGGATAGGATTTTCGCGAACGCGTTCATATTCACCCGTAGATTTATTCTTGACTTTATACATGCGAAGTTTCCACGTCATAGACTTAATCCGTTTGCGATGTCTTGGATACCCTTTTTTCGCAGCACCGTTTTTACAACGTCTATAGAACGCATCAAAGGCTTTATCCATGCGTTCCAAAGCACACACTTGCATATCTTGCGGAACAGCGCGAAAGTCGGCGTATTTTTCACGGGCAACTGTCAACTTCTTTTGTTGCTCATTACAAGAAACGCGTTCACCTTCAGTCTCCCAAGCAACTTTGCGGTCATGACGCGCAGAGTTCTGAAGTTCGCAAAGGTGGTCAAGCCATTGGAGCAATGTTATTTCCTGTGTCCGTGTCGGATACACAGGGTATCTAAATGTTAATCTCATGGTATATCGTGTATCGTGCGTTTATCCCCTTACCAGTGGGAGGCAAGCACGCCACTAAGAGGTGACGCTGGTAATGCTTGCCAACACGATACAGGTATTATACCACATTTTCAACTGAATTTCAAATCTTTTTTTTAAAGGTTTGGTCTAATTAACGAAGGCGGATTTTCCTCCCAAAGCTAAAGCATTGGGCTTCCAATCCGTAAACGTAGGTGATCTGGATGGGGCAATATATACCCGAAAGGGGTTTACGCATGTTCGTACCAGTAGTAGACAAGAATCAACACCCTCTAATGCCTACAAAGCCTTCAAGGGCAAGGCGTTGGATACAATCCGGTAAAGCCACGCCTTTTTGGAAGAATGGTATCTTCTGCGTCCGCCTAAACGTTGACCCTTCAGATACCCAACTCCAAGAGATTGTCGTCGGTGTAGACCCCGGCAGTAAGAAAGAGGGCTTTACTGTGAAGTCGGAATCTCACACCTATCTCAACGTTCAGGCAGATGCCCACAACAAAGTCGGTAAGAAGGTTGAAAAGAGACGAGAACTTCGCAGAGGCAGACGTTCACGGAAGTGTCCGAATCGAAAGAACAAGACAAACCGCCTTGCGAATAAAGACCGTATCCCCACAGGCACGCGCGCAAGGTGGGATTGGAAACTCCGTATTCTTGATTGGTTGTCCAAACTCTATCCTGTAACACACGTCTGTGTTGAAGATATTAAGGCACGGACGATAGAACGTGCGAAGAAGTGGAATCAGTCGTTTAGTCCACTTGAAGTCGGTAAGCAATGGTTCTATGGTGAAATACAGAAGCGTTGGCAATTGCTAACACTTCAAGGCTGGGAAACCCAAGAGATACGCGATAGATTAGGTCTCAAGAAGTCGTCAAAGAAACTATCAGAGACTTTTGAGGCACATTGCGTAGATTCTTGGTGTTTAGCGTATCATAGTGTTGGCGGTGATAGCACCCCTGAGAACACGGATATATTCTGTATAGCCCCGATACGGATAAAGCGCAGAGAGTTGCATAGACAGCAAGAATCAAAAGGTCGGAAGCGTTCACGACAAGGCGGAACGGTATTAGGCAAAGGGTTGGTCAAAAACACATTGGTCCGACACATTAAATACGGACTCACCCGCCTTGCTGGCGTTAATGCAAAAGGCTTGTTTTCCATATATAACTTAGAAGGAAACAAACGATTAACAACAGGCGCGAAGCCGTCTGATTTCAGAGTGCTAACACGCCTTAACTTTAACTACAGGAGCGGGCATTCCTCCCCAACATAAAAGTTTGGGCTTCCTGCCCGAAGATCATGCAGTCGGGGATGGGTAAAGTCCGTGCGGCATCAATGTGCCAAATGATAATAGACACGTATCAGGTGGATACCTTCTTTGAGTTCGGATTTGCGGGTGGTTTGGTCGATACCTTGAATATCGGAGACATTGTCGTGATTACCGGTGTCTCTGATCAACCAATCCCAATGTTACGATTACAAAATCTTCTGTGATTTGCGGTGATATGGACATATATAATCGTGAAGTGAGAGATAGGATTGCCAAAGAGAGTGGCGCCGTCGCAGTCAATTGGGAGTCCTCGGCGATTGTAGATGTCTGTGCGATTAATAACGTCAAATATGTCGGTATCCGCATCATATCTGACTTGTGTGTTGAAGAGGATAGCGGACCGATTCCCCAAGAGCGGGTTGAACGCTTACACAAATCGACCAAAGCTTACGTAAATGCTTTGATAGGCTTTAATTAAACACAGGGAGATTCTGTCGGATGCGGTCTAATATGGAACTGATGGAAATACAAGTTGAGGTGCTATTCACGCAAGATAAGAATGGACGCCTTCAATATATCAACGAACCTATTAGTGATACAAAAATAGCACCTCGTTTTTTCTTCGGAAACACCAACGAGGGTTCGATATGTAGGTTCCGACATGACCTCCCCGATAATGTAGTTACGCAGCTGAAAGAAGTTGCTGCCGCCGAACCAATACTTATGAATTCTCGGAAAATTCCACGGAACCATAGGCAATTCAAGAATATTCTTCAAAGTCATGCACCGATTAAACGGGTCTGGGTCGGTCCCGCTTATCGCTTTCCGGAACAGATTGCACCACCGACAAATGTTGTCCGACTCTCACGCGCAAACGCAGACCTTCTGAAGGGAAACTTTGCCGAAATGGTGTCGGAACTAAATAGTTCGCAACCCTGTTTAGCAGTTATAGAAGATTCACAGGCGGTGTCAATTTGCCGAAGCGTCCGCTCATCATCACGTGCCCATGAAGCAGGCGTTGATACGTTAACCGGTTATCAGCGGCGTGGATATGCAACATCGGTTGTCGCAGCTTGGGCACTTGCTGTCCGTGCCTTGAACCGCATTCCTCTCTACAGCACATCATGGGACAATGTAGCTTCCCAAGGTGTGGCACGACGATTAGGCTTGATACAGTACGGTGTGGATTATCATGTAACATGATACGTGCAAGGAAACATCTTTACATCACATTACATATTGCTGTTTAACTTCCCGATTCCACTACAGTTGGATCACAGGATTATTTAGTTTCCATTTTCTTACCAAATTTTCGTGCCCCAGGCCCGGTAGATCCGGTTTTTGCGGCGTACACGCCCAGATGCGATGTGCATCGCGGCGTACTCGCCCAAATTTGGTTTCCCATACGCGGCAAAATTTGTCTTAGCTTTACATTTGCGACGTGCATTCCAACCGAACCGAATTCGTGAAAGGAGGCGCGAAACCCAAGAATCTCTTAAAACTGAATGACCCTGACCTATTAATTTTTTCCGATTGACACACCCCAAATTTGTGATACAATTATTGACACGAATGGTCTCCAAGTTGTTATCTGTTTTCAAGCCATTAGGAGGAATAGATCGTGCGACAATATAAGACTATTACGACAAAAGGAGTTAGCAGCCAATTACGTTTCCTGCTCATCGGTTGGATGTTGCTCTCAGTTTTTATTTCCGTAGGTTTCACCGATGAACTCGGACTCGTCACTGAGGTAGAATTTCAGCCCTTGGCATCAGCAACCGAACGACTTATTGAGGCGTTGGATTATCTCGGCTCACCCCTATCCAAAGACGACCTTTCAGCAATCAAGATGGCGTTGGTGTCCGAAGACCATAAACAAGCCGTTGTTGATATTCAAAAAATCCTTGATGCGCACTGTGTAGCTGGTGTCAATATCAATCCTGAGAGCCGTGTGAAGGTCAAAGAAGGTCCCGTAAAGAAGGAACTGATGCAACAGGGTTGGCGCACTTTCTTGGTAAAGGTTCACAACGAGGCGGGTGTGACGGCACCCTTAGCAGCAGAGAGTGAAAATGCTGCCCCACTGTATAAGCGTTCCAGCGGAAGTCCCGACCCCGAAATGACTGTACCCAAAAGCGATATTCCACATCGGTTTCTGGACATTGATGTCTATGCGAACCCTCCCTTGAAAGCAGATCTGTCGGGATTGGAATTGGAATATCGTATCGTCCAACTCTACAGCCGCGATGCGGGGAAACGGGAGGCGATGCTCGGCTTCAACGTCGGTCAAGGGACCCAGGACATCGGATTCCGCAGTGAAGTGCCGATTCTATTCGATTGTGTACCAGCCGTGAAGGTGACGCTGGAAGTGTTAGATTTCGATGAGAAGCCGACAACAGCGTCTTTTATCATTCGCGACGCATTGAACCGAGTGTATCCATCGCGTGGACGTAGACTTGCACCCGATTTCTTCTTCCATAACCAAATCTATCGGCACAGTGGCGAATCCGTGCTCCTGCCGCCGGGTGAGTATACCGTTGAATACACACGCGGACCGGAATATAAGGTAAAAACCCAAACCATCACTGTTCCCAATGCCGAGACGCATCAAGAGACCTTTCATCTCGAAAGATGGATCCATATTGCAGCGGAAGGTTGGCGTTCTGGCGATCATCATGTACACGCAGCGGGTTGCGCACACTATGAGAGTCCAACAGAAGGCGTTACGCCTGAAGATATGATGCGCCACATTCTCGGTGAAGACCTCAATGTAGGGTGTGTACTCTCGTGGGGCCCCTGCTGGTATTTCCAGAAACAGTTTTTTGATGGCAAAGTTCACGAACTTTCGACCGATGACTATGTGATGCGATATGATGTAGAGGTTTCGGGATTCCCTTCCTCACACGCCGGACACCTCTCAATATTGGGGCTTACAGAGGACGACTACAGAGGAACTGAGCGGATTGAAGAGTGGCCGAGTTGGGATCTACCCGTGCTTCAGTGGGCAAAAGAACAGGGCGCGGTAACGGGGTTCAGTCACAGCGGTTGGGGTTTGAAAGTGGATGGCGACGAACTCCCCAATTACAACATGCCGCCTTTCGATAGTATCGGTGCAAACGAATATATCGTAGATGTTGTTCATGATGCTGTTGATTTCATCTCTACGGTGGACACACCCGCTGTTTGGGAACTGAATATCTGGTATCACACCCTGAATTGCGGTTTTCGCACACGGATTAGTGGTGAGACGGATTTCCCTTGTATCTATGGTGAACGCGTCGGGTTGGGTCGCATCTATGTGAAAATGCCCCCCGGTGCCCTTGACTTTGATGCGTGGGTAGCAGGATTGAAAGATGGTCGTTCTTATGTCGGAGATGGCAAGAGTCATCTGTTAGATTTCACCGTCGGTGGCGTACCCGTTGGGGAAAAGACACCCACTGGAGAGCTGAGTCAGTTGGATTTGGAAGCACCCGGCACGGTAAAGATTACAGCTCGTGTCGCTGCACGACTTGGCGAAACGCCGAACCTCGAGATAAAGAACCGATCTCTGGATCAGCAGCCATATTGGGATATTGAACGTGCGCGTATTGCGGAAAGCCAAAAGGTGCCTGTTGAGCTCATCGTCAACGGGCAAGCAGTTGAGACGCAAGAAGTTGTCGCTGACGGTAAAGTCGTCCCTATTCAATTTGAGGCACCTATTGATAGATCAAGTTGGGTCGCGCTCCGCATCTTCCCGTCGTCTCATACGAATCCGGTTTTTGTCATTGTAGACGACAAGCCGATCCGAGCGAGTCGCAGAAGTGCGCAATGGTGTTTGGATGCCGTGGAGGTCTGCTGGAACGAAAAGGTTGATCGCATTCGAGAGGAAGAACGCGATGCCGCTCGCAAAGCTTATGACGTAGCATCACACACATATCAAAAGATTCTTGAAGAATCTGACGTAGACTGAAGTCAGCAAAATCGCTGAGAAGAGTAACCGTTTGACATGGAGATAAACTCGATGCAATATGACAAAAACAGATTCAAAATACATGCCCTACCTCACCCCCTTGTCTTACACTGGGTATTGAACCCAGTCATAATGGTCAACGAACTGATTTTCGGACAACGACTTCCCAAAGTCACATTGATTGATAAAGAGAGCGATAAACTTCGGACGACTTACATTCCCTGTCCGCACTGTGAAACGCTGAATGACAGCCGTTTGTGGGCAAAAGGCAACGCTTTTGAGCATTGGTTCGGCTTTGTTTGTCCAAGTTGCCATGAAGTAATTCCGTGTCTATGGAACATTTTCAGTCTCGCTATATTGGCGATTACTTCTCCGCTGTGGTATTTCCCTGCACGGTTCTTCCGCCGAAGATGGCTTGAAAAAGAAAAAAAGAGATTGGCGAAGGTCCTTGAACGCCCTCTCATTGAAGCAAAGTCCATAAATTGGCTTTTAGACGCTTTCGGTTACGGTGTATCTATGTGGGTGATGTGGGTGATGTGGGTGATTTCCTGGGTTCTGTTGGACGTTTGGAAGGGAAGAGAATGGGATTTGAGCGCAGTGATGTTTGAGGCGTTGCAAGTTTCGCTATTGACAACAAGCCTTATGTGTCCTCTATTCATGAGTGGTTTATTGACAAAGAAAGAGAAAGAGAAAGAAAGATTGGCGAGTGCTCTTGAACGTCACCTGGCAAAGTCCAGAAATTGGTTTGAGTCCATAAAGTGGGTTGTTAGAGGCACCTTTTATGGTGGATTCCTATGGGTGGCTTTCGAGGTTCTGTCGGTTTTGGAGGGAAGAGAATGGGATTTGAGATGGATGTTTGATATATTGCCATTTTGGTTGTTAATAGGATGGATATGGGGAGCATTCATGCCTATTTTGATGAATCCAAAGGGCAGAAAGACCTGAATCTGACTAATGTATGAAGTCTCTTAAAGAAAGCAACCGTTTGACATGGAGACAAATCCGATGCAATACGACAAAAACAGATTCAAAATATGGGCACTACCTCACCCCCTTGTCTTATTCTGTGTACTGAATCCAGCAATAGCGTTCAGCGAACTGATTCTCGGACAACGACTTCCCAAAGTCACATTGATTGATGAAAAGAGTGATAAACCCTTTTTTGAACGTTGTTACATCCCCTGTCCACACTGCGAGACGCTGAATGACAGCCGTTTGTGGGGAAAGCGAAATACCTTTGGGCATTGGTTCGGCCTTGTTTGTCCAAGTTGCTATCAAATCATTCCGTGTTTATGGAACATTTTTAGTCTCGCCGTACTGGCGATTACTTTCCCGTTGTGGTATTTTCCCGCACGGTTCTTCCGCCAAAGATGGCTTGAGATAGAAAAAAAGAGATTGGCGAGTGTTCTTGAAGGCCCCTTGACGCAAGCAAGAGACGACATAAATTGGTTTTTAAGAAGCATCTTCTTTTTTGGTGGACTTGTGTGGGTGATCCTTGAGATTATTCCACAGGTATGGAAGGTTTTGAATGGCGGAGAATGGGATTTGATAATGATGTTTATTGCGTTCCCAATTTGGTTGTTCCCAGGCTTTGTGTGTAGTTTATTATGGATGCCTCGTTGGATGAATCGAAAAGGGAAAAAGGCGGACGGACATGAATCTGATTAAAAATCTACTATAAGGAGCAGTGTTATGAAACTTACGGCCCAAGAGATCGAGCAATTCAAGCGCGTAGGCTATCTCAAAATCGACGGACGCGTCATTGATGACGAACACCTTACCGTGCTACGCGAACATTACGATGCCCAATTTTCACAGAGACGCGGCACCATCGGTGAAGGGTTGCGTAACCTCGCAGTCGTCGGAGAATCGGAAAGCGATGAAGACGCTGATCGTGAAGAAGAAATGTTACAGATTATGGAGATGTGGCGTTTGGATGAGGAATATCGGAAGCTACTCTACCACGAACCACTGTTAGACATCGTTGAGAGCTTAATCGGAGCCGATATCCAGTTATTTCACGATCAAGCACTCTACAAACCCGCTTATCACGGCGGTGAAGTGTATTGGCACCAAGATAATGCATATTGGCAGTGTGTCCCGCCCAATCTTGTGAGTATCTGGTTAGCACTCGATGATGCCGACGAGGAGAACGGTTGTATGAACGTTATCCCCGGCAGTTATCTGGAAGGATTGGCATCGCACGGACGTGCCGAGTCAGAGAAAGGTAAGTTGCCAGCGTTGTTGGAGGTGGATGCTGATGTAGATCGTGCTGTGGCGGTGCCAGTTAAAGCCGGATGCATAATGGTGCATCACTGCATGACACTCCACCAAACGAATCCGAACCGCTCACCCCGAGACCGTCGGGCGATGGCGATCCACTACATGCCATCCGGGACGCGGAATCGCGATGGCGAAGTGATGAAAGACAATCCACTGCTCCGCGGCAAGTTGGCGTAGACGAGGTCTTACAGCAATCTCTATTATGCCAAACACCAAACTCAAGACCACGTTCAATACTGCTGCAGTGCTTTATGAGGATATACGACCCGGCTACCCTGAAGAACTGATACAGGATATCGTGGAACTCTCGGGGATTAACGATCATAGTAGAATCCTGGAAGTCGGATGCGGGACCGGAAAAGCAACTCAATCCTTTGCAGAACGCGGATACGAGTTGGTCTGTCTGGACATCGGTGCCGACCTGATCGCCGTTGCTAAGGAGAAATTGAAGACGTTCCCAAATGTTTCTTTTGTTGAGCAAGGATTTGAGAAATGGGAATCAGACCGAAAGTTTGACCTGATTATCTCTGCCACCGCTTTTCATTGGGTAGATCCAAAAGTGAGGTATTTGAAGGCATCCGAGGTGCTTAAATCAAACGGTTTTCTTGCCGTTTTCTCCAACCAGCATGTCAGGAAAGAGGAAGGATTCTTTGCGGAAAGCCAGAGTCTTTACGATAAATATTACCTTCCACTGACCGTTGATCGCCCTCCTACGCACGCCACGGATATACCCGGCGTGGAAGCCTTTGAAAATCCAATTAAACGCGTATACCCATGGACAGAAACATATTCATCCGAGCAATACATCAAACTCCTCCGGACCTATTCAGGGCACATCGCATTGTCGGACGAGAATAAGCATCGTCTGTTTGAAGGGATCGTCAATCTCATTGAGACAAAGTACGACGGTCAGGTAACCAAACACTACGAAGCCGTTCTTGACCTTCGGGAGACAAAATGAAGATCACAAAAGTTGAAGCATTCCAGATTGAGACACCGCGTTATTACGGTCATATATCAGGGCATGTTATCGTCAAAGTCCATGTGGACGACGGTCCCGTCGGATTAGGCGAAGCCTCAGACAGCAAGGCGGACGATTTAGGTGCAATAACCAAACGCTACAACGATTTGCTCATCGGACGTGATGCGACCCGTATCACAGAAATTAACGAGTTCCTACGGACACAGAATTTCGGTAGCACGGTTAGCAATCCACACCTCGCTTCCGCCATTGACCTCGCACTTTACGACCTGAACGGCAAAGTCCAAGGCGTACCGGCTTACCAAATGCTCGGCGGTAAGATGCGAGACAGCGTCTATTGCTGCTATCCAATCTTCGGATGGCAGGTCCGGGAGGACTTTGAGAAAACCGCCGGTTATCTGCAACGCTTGATAGACCTCGGACACCATCTCTTCCGTTATTATATCTCCGGCGACAGTGACTTGGATAACAGATTCCTGACTGAGATGAAATCCCGATTTGGTGAGCAGATTAAACTCAAACAACTCGACTGTTCCGGTCGATTCAACGACTGGGAGACCGCGCTGCGTTACGCCGATGTCCTGCGCCATCACGCACCCTACCATTTTGAGCAACCCTCACGAGACCTACAAGTCTGTGCAGAGTTCACCAAACGTATGGATTTGCCTGTGAGTCTGCACGTCGGTAATTTGGAGTACGGGTATGCAGCAGCGGAACGCGGTGCTTGCACTGTCTTCAATGTCGCGTGTGTCGCAGGGGGGCCGACCCATATCCGTCGTCTCTTTGCGTTGGCAGAAGCAGCTGGACTCGAATGTCTGATTGGCACGGATCAGGAATCGACGCTTGGGACAGCGGCGCAAATCCACGTCGGTGTTTCAATGCCAAACCTTACCCTACCGTGCGACCCGATGGGACCCGTACTCTATACGGCATCACCAGCGAAGGCGCGTATCCGAGCAGAAGCCAGCCATCTTTATCCGCCTGAAGGCCCCGGACTCGGTGTCGAATTAGATGCGGACAAACTGACGGCACTGACGGTAGCCTCCGCATAAGATGCCAATTTTGAATTTGACAACTACCCCACGTTATGATAGGCTGCAGCATTAAAAGGGGATCAGCCCCCAATGTTTAAAAAAGGAGAATATTATGTTTGTTATTATTGCCCCAATTCAGATAAAAGAAGGTCATAGAGAAGCATTCATCGAAGCCATGATAGACGATGCAAAAGGCTCTGTCGCCGATGAACCCGGCTGCCTGAGATTTGATATAATTCAGGACGGTGCCGATCCGAATCGTATCTGGCTTTATGAAGTTTACACAGACGAGGATGCATTCCAAGAGCATCTGAAAGCACCACACTTCATCAAGTGGCGGGATACCGTCAAAGACTGGTTCGCTGAGAGCGATTTTAAAGGCGCAGGCGGTGGAAGCTCCAACATCTACCCACCAGACGACGCGTGGGAGTAGCGCAATTTTGATAGTTGATGCACTGTCTATAGTATCACCGTCCGTACAGCGCATTGTTGCTGGAAAAAAGGTCGTCGAGATACGACGGTGGCTGCCGCCGGAGATTCCGTTTCTCAATCTCGTGCTTGTTGAGAATGAAATTTACCTGACCGAAGACGGACAGGAAGACCCGAACGGATTGGCACGCGCAGTCGTGGACATTGTAGGTGTTCACGACTGGACACGCGAAGAGGCGGAATCGCAAGGCGTAGCGTGGATTCCTAACTATGTCTGTTGGGAACTGTCAAATGTACGGCACATAGAACCCCCTATCCCGTGTGTCGCACGCCGGAAAATTTACAAAATCGACATTAACACAACCTCAACATCTCTTGGCGTTTGAACCAACATTTTGATATGGAGGTATGAAATGAGATGGATAGTTTCTTATATTCTAATTGCTACATTCATTCTCATATTCCCTTTTGTAGGCGAAACAATTCAGGACGACGCAATGGTCCTTTACTATTCGTTTGATGCAGGAAAGGGAAAAGAAGTTGAAGACCTGAGCGGTAAAGAGAATCATGGCACGCTTGAAGCCAATGCCAAATGGGAGAAAGACGGGAAGATCAATGCGGGTGTGTTTTTTGATGAACAGATTCAGAAAGGTGTCGTCGCTGCTCCAGCGTCTGATAGTCTGGCGATTACCAAGAATTTGACGATGGAGGTATGGGTATACCCAGAAAGCGTCGGCGATTATCGCAATGTACGCGGACAAGCAGGCCCCCACACGTATTATCTGAGTATCCATCAAGGCAAGCCGTCAGTGTGGATGGGATGTCCCGGTGCTGGTGGACGCACATGGAACAGCACAAAGAACGAGATTCCGACCGATAAATGGTCGCACGTCGCTGCAGTGTACGAGTTTGACAAGGAACTTCGGCTTTATATCAACGGCAAACTTGATAATACCTATAAAGTGCAAGGCGAAATTCCTGTTTCTCAAAACGATCATTGGTTCGGCAACCGCCTCGATGGTCCATGGCCCTATGGAGGGAAGCTTGACGAATTTGTCATCTATAACCGTGTCCTGACTGCAGATGAAATTCAACAAGATATGGAACAGGTCTTGAGCGTATCGCCGTTAGATAAAGCCGCGACGACTTGGGGGCTACTTAAAAGAGATAGAGATGTTGACTAAACTGATGCCGCAGCTGTTTACTTGGGTGGAAGTTCACGGTGCGTCGCGGAATCAAGCATACAACTGGAATAGTTTTTTCGTGCAAGACGAGAGCAACAGTCTCCGAGCATTGATAGATCCACTCCCACTGTCGGCGGATGAGATTCAGCAGATTGATAAACTTGGCGGTCCGACACATCTAATGCTAACCTGTGCCTATCACGAGAGAAGTTTGACGGAATTCAAACGAAGATGGGATTGTAAGGTTTTGATCCATGAAAATCAGGTACAGGACGCTGAATTTGCTTTTGATGATACTTTCGCTGACAGAGATGTGCTTTGGGATCTTGTGGAAGTTGTGCGTGTACCGAATGTCCGCCATCGTGAGGAAGTCTGTTTCTACCTAAAAAATCACAAAGGTGCCCTGATAATCGGCGATCTTCTCAGTGGTGGCAGAAAAGACAGCGGCATTCCGGATGGAAAAGTGGGAATTAACGCGCCTGAATATCTGGTGGATCTTGCTGAAGCACGTTTATCTCTCAAAATTCTGCTACACTGTGAGTTCAACCTCTTGTGTTTCGGTCACGGATCGCCAGTTGTTCGTGGTGCTAAAGAGGTTTTGAGACAATTTATTGAATGCGATGCTACGTGGAAAGACTTGGCTCAAAGACGTGAGAAAGGATTTCGTTTAAATCCTGCACTTACAAAGCTTCACCACACATAAAAATTCGATGAGGCACTAAGACGATCAGCACCCTGAACGCCAGCAGATAGCGCGCAATAACTAACACGAAAGGACTTGCCATGACCCAACTGCCTCTTCCAGTTGGAAATATCATAGAACCTATTGATCATATCGAGCTACCTCAAAGGGGGAGTTACGAGGGTAAGTTCATTACATTATCACCTGTCAATCCGCAAACCGATATTGCTGAACTTTACGCCTGTTCTCACGGTTCAGTTAGCAAAGAGCAGATATGGACCTACATGAGTTATGGACCCTTTGATAACACACACAGTATGCAGAAGTGGCTTGAGGAAAAAGCGAAATCAGAGGATCCACTTTTCTTTACCGTCCATCATCTTGAATCGAAGCAGCGCGTCGGGATGGTGAGTTTTCTGAACATCGTCTCTGATATGCGACGACTGGAACTCGGACATATCTGGTATTCGCCAAATTCTCAGCGATCCAACGTGAACACGGAAGCCATATATCTTATGCTCTGTGAGGCTTTTGATAAGTTAAAATACCGCCGTGTTGAATGGAAATGCGATTCTCTGAATGAACGCTCTCGCGCAGCGGCACTGCGACTCGGCTTTAAATTTGAAGGTATCTTCAGACAACACATAATCGTAAAAGGTCGAAACAGAGACACTGCTTGGTATTCAATGTTGGACAGCGAATGGGCTGCTATCAAGAAGAACATGGAGATGTGGTTGTATCAAAACCCTGATCAGCCGTTGTCCCTAACAGCACTCAATAATAATTAAGGAGTATATTCATGAGCAATTTAAGATTCGCATGTCATCTCATCCAGTTTGGTGGAGAACAGCAAGAGAACCCAGAAAAAGTGTTGCGCGAAGTTGCCGATGCAGGCTGGGAAGGCGTAGAAAGCGTTCCTTTTGAAGGCGCAGAAGGACTCGTTGAGATGGCGACACTTGCACGGAGTCTCGGACTTCATATCGTCAACGCAGGTGGAGCAGGACTTGACAGGGTCCGTTTCAACATTACTTTGGGTAATAACGCCGCTGAAGTTCCATCATTACGTCGAGGTGAGTGGGGTGGACCCGATCCAAGTGATGCCGATTTTGAGAATGCCGCCCGAACGTTAGACGACATCCTCGCGTATTGTGACGCTCACAACATCAAAGGTTTCCACCATGCCCATCTCGGCACGATGCTTGAGACGGTTGATGACGCGGAACGTCTCTTGGCAGCAGCACCGAGTCTCTGGCTGCTGTTTGACACAGGACACATGCTCGCCGCGGGCAGCGATCCGATGCAGGTCTTTGAAAGCGAAAATTTACGAAATCGGATTGGACATGTCCATCTCAAGGACTGCCACGCCGATGATCCGGAAACATGGGATTATAGAACGCAACGCTTTGGTGAGCAGGCGCGTTTCGCGGAACTCGGTGCAGGAAACTTAGGGCTTGATGTCAAAGCCGCACTTGAAGGTCTTGAGTCGGTCGGTTATGACGGATGGGTTTCTGTCGAATTGGATCGTCCGTATCCGCCGCGTCCCGCAGCCGAAGCCGCGGTCGTAAACCGAGAATATCTGCGAGGTCTCGGATATTGATCAAACGGAGGTGTGCTACTATGCTGAAGCGAATCAAAATTCAAGGGTATAAATCACTCGTGAATCTTGAGGTAAACTTTGAGCACCTTGCTGTGCTTGTGGGGCCTAATGCTTCAGGAAAGAGCAATTTCCTTGATGCCTTACACCTCCTGTCGCGCGTAGCGACCCGTCGGACCTTAAAAGAAGCGTTTGATCCGCCTTATCGAGGACACGCACTGGAGTCGTTCACCTTTGGAAAGGATGGCATCAAGAGCCTCTTGGAACAGGAAACAGTATCATTTAGTATAGAAGTAGATGTTCGGCTTTCTCCAAAAATCGTTGAGAGTGTCAATCGGCAGATTCAGGAGACGAGACGCACGACACTCGATGGAGATGAATCCGTTTCAAAACGGTCACCACCTACCGTGCGTGCGAAAGACCTTCGGTATCGGATTGAGATTGAGATGCTCCCAAAGTTGGGCATTTTGCGTGTAGCGGACGAGTATCTTGCCGCGCTTAATACCAAAGGTGAGTTGAGTCAGAAACGGAAACCATTTTTGGAACAAGCCGATAACCAGCTGCATTTGCGGATGGAAGGGCAAGCGCATCCGACCCACTATGAGCGCGGTCTTAGTTATAGTATCCTTTCAATGGCGCACTATCCGCCTCACCACCCGCATCTGGTCGCGATGCGGCAAGAATTGGCGAGTTGGTTTACCTTCTACTTTGAGCCGCGTGAACGCATGCGGCTCCCAAATCCTGTTAAGGAAGTGCATCATATCGGGTTGATGGGGGAAGACCTCGGAGCTTTTCTTAATACTTTACAAGGTCTCAATCCGAGACAGTTTGAATCCGTCGAGAAATCCCTTCAGGCTATGATTCCCTCTGTGACGGGCATCGAAGTCGGGGTCAATAATTTAGGCGAGGTAGAATTCGCACTGCGTGAAGGTGAAAAACGGGTTTCTGCACGGAGTTTATCGGAAGGCACACTCCGGATTTTAGGGCTTTTGGCACTCGTTAGTGCTAAAGAACCTCCGGCGTTGATAGGGTTTGAGGAACCGGAAAACGGCGTTCATCCGCGTAGGATTCGACGCGTTGCTCGGTTTTTGGAAACCCGTATGATTCTTGAAGATATCCAGTTCATTGTGACAACCCATTCGGCACTTTTGCCTGACTTAATCCCTCCTGAATCTTTGTACGTTTGCCGTAAGGTTAACGGAAGCACAGAAATTGAACCCTTTACAATGATGCATATCGGACCGCTATGGAAGAAGCCAGATATTGAGACTGTATTGGACGAGGAAAGCGCGTTATCTCCTTCTGAACGTATCTTACGGGGGGACTTTGATGCGTAATATCAGTCTGTTCGTTGAAGACACAGTCCATGAGGATTTTCTCGTGGCACTGGTTCACCGGATTGCTAATGCGTACAACATTGAAATCAATGTCAAAGTCTCCAGTGTCCGCGGTGGACATGAAAACGTTATCACCGAATTGGGGCAATATCAACAGGATTTACAACACAATACCGAGGATCTACCAGATCTCATCATCGTAGGAACAGATAGCAATAGTAAGGGATTTTTGCAGCGGGAAAAAGAGATCCATCAGGCAGTTTCCAGTTTGGCAGATCGCGTTATCAGCATGATTTCGAAACCGTATATTGAGCGATGGTTACTTCTCGATTCAGAGGCATTCAAGGAGGTATTTGGCACGGACTGCTCGGTTCCGAATCGGAAATACGACCGCAACCGTTACAAGCGTCTGATCCTACAAGCGATCCGGGATGCAGGCGTGGTTCCACTCTTGGGTGGCATTGAACAGATAGCAGATCTCGTCAATGCTATGAATCTCCAGCACATGGAGCAGCGTGATAGATCCTTCCGAAGGTTTTTCAGAGCATTGCAGCAACGTTTTGAAATTTGGCAACAAACAGAAGGTTGACCCTACACTTTCATTTACGCTAAACCTGCCGCATGCCTGCCAGCAGCTGGGTCCCCGGCAGCATAGTTGACTCCGCTACCTTTGTCGATATGGATCATGGAAGGCGCAGCAATAGCACCTCCGTGCGTCCTGAGTTGATGTCCACGACGCCCAAGCTCTTCCCTGACGTTTTCACTCACACTATCGTTAATAGTCAATGACCCTGCTTGTCCGAATGTCTCTATACGGTTCGGATTCGGATCAAACGAATCTTGATGATGCGCGGTGCCAAAGCGCGGGGCAGTAACAGCGTCTTCCGGTAGCATACCGAACTCAACGAAATTGAGCAGTAAATTCATCGTCGCTTGATCTTGCAGATCGCCACCGGCAACGCTGATTGCTAAAATTGGGGCACCGTCCTTAAGCACTAATGTAGGCGTAAGCGTAATTCTCGGACGCTTTCCGGGCTGGATACAGTTCGGATGTCCGGGAGTTGTGTTGAGACTCCGTAAGCGGTTACCATAACTAACACCTGTGGGACCGACCATACCGCCTGCGTGATAGACGTTCGCACTCGGTGTCGCAGCGACGACATTTCCCCAACGGTCAGCAACTGCACAGGTCGTCGTTCCACCTACACCGGGTCTGAAAACACCGTCTGCTTTTAGCGGCTGCATGTTATCCACATCACCGGGTCGCGCTTCGTGTGAGGCATTTTCCATATCAATCAGCGGTCGGCGAATCTCAGTATAGGCATCGGAGAGTAACTTAGATAGTGGCACATCTACAAACTCTGGATCGCCGTAATAAGCGTCGCGATCAGCCATCGCCAGTTTAAGTGCTTCCGTGACGACATGCACGTAGTCTGCTGAGAATTGCCCCATCGCTTTGAGATCAAAGCCTTCCAGAAGACGCAACGCCTGACAGAGATAAGGACCTTGTGTCCAAGTACCGCACTTATACACCGTATAGCCGCGGTAGTCCACCGTTACGGGATCTTCAACAAGCGTGACGTGCGCAGCGAGGTCTGCCTTACGGAGAAACCCACCCTTGTCGATGTAAAAACCTTCCAAGGCATCGGCAATATCGGTATCAGCACCGTTCCGTCCGTAAAACCGATCGCTTGCCGCTTGGATTTTTTCCTCACGGCTCCCAGATGACTTCTGCTCCGATTCAATCATCCGACGCAGGGTGACTGCTAAATCAGAATGCCAGTCCGCCTCGCCAGCATCAAGCAGTGCCAGTGTAGGCGCGACGATGTCCGCAAATGTCTTTGTGCCATACAGTTTGAGTGTGGTTGTGCAGAGATCCACAACCGATGGCACAGGTGCCATTTTGATGTCGCCGTTCGGGATACCGTTTTCCATATACCAATCAATAGCAGCTTGTGAAAGCGGTGCACGTCCCTGCCCAGAGAGCGATTTCACTTCCTGCTTCTCCGCGTTGAAGATGAGAAGTGGCACTTCACCCCCAATAGAACAGGCACCGTGGTCTGTGACATTAAGGGCAAGGATCGTTCCTGCCGCCGCATCTGCCGCATTTCCGCCCGTTTCCAGAATCTCGATCCCCGCAGCAACAGCCTTTGCGCCACCCGCAGCAACAACACCAGTTTTACTAACGGCTTTCCATCCAATTTCTTGAGTGTTCGGCATCGGTTTTTCCTTTGCTTCGTCATCAGAAGCCGATTTGGTTTTTCAATTCCCAGTTTTGCCTTAGAGCATAGCATAGAATCTCATCTTGCGCAACGCCTAAATCAAAAAATGGGTTGAATAATCGGACGGAGTTGGTTAAAATATTGTTCACGGATAAAGGAGGGCAAAGCATCGTGATCGAAATAATATCTCACAACCACGCAAGCGAACTTATTTCACTTTCTGGTGCTTACTTGGAACAGAATGAGAGTGAAAACAATAGAGTTCTCGGTTTAGCTTATAAGCTTGCTAAAGCTCCACACTATCAGGACTCTGAGCCACGGCTTCTGTTGAGTATTCTGGAGCAAGGGAAAGCCGTCGGTGTCGCAATAATGGTGCCATGGTGGCAAAGCATCTTGAGCAAATTCGGCACACAAATCCAGCCAGCTATGGCGCATCTTGTCCGCCATTTACGTGAAGCTGATGTCCAAATACCGAAAATTCATGGACCAGCACCAGAAGCCCAAGCCTTTGCTGATTGCTGGGTTGAGGCAATGCCTAGCGTATCCACCGAAGTAGCCATGCGAATGCGTACATTTGAAGCAAGAGCAGTTGCGGATCTGCCACTTTCACCGGGAAAATTACGTCTCGCTTGCATGGAGGATCTCCCACTCATGGCGCAATGGCATGCCGCCTATTTGGAAGAGACATGGGGTGTAACTCTTAATTTTGATCGTGCCAAGAGTTATGCCGAGCAAGGCATCAAAGATCAGGACCTATATATTTGGGATTACGATGGCCCAATTTCTATCGCTAGGACAGATCGTCCAACGAAAAATGGCATAGCAATTCATACAGTGTACACACCGCCAGAGCACCGCAATAAGGGATATGCGACTACATCTGTTTTGTTATTGACGAAAAAATTGCTCGCGGAACGCTATTCATTTTGCTGCCTCCATACCGATTTAGCAAATCCGACCTCTAATAGCATCTACACCAAAATCGGTTATGTGCCAATGGGAGACGCATTAGAATTTGACTTTGTATCTTCAGATGAACACAGCGGCACCTAACACCGTATCTTCAGTTATGGTCCAAGAAGCCCTTGGCCAAACTATGGCGCGGCGGAGACACGATCTTAGCACTAACAAAGGAAAAATATGGCTGAATACAAGATTGCAGTAATTCGAGGAGATGGAATTGGGGTTGAAGTGATGGAGGAAGGTCTCAAGGTCCTCAACGCTATCGCTGATAGGTATAACATTAAATGGGACTTTGTGGAATTCCCTTGGGGCTCAGACTACTATTTCAACCATGGGCACATGATGCCAGCAGATGCACTTGATACCTTGGCGGCGTTCGACCAGATTTATCTCGGTGCAGTCGGACACCCCGACATCCAAGACCACATTACGCTCAATGGGCTGCTGTTGCCTATCCGACGGAGATTCGATCAGTACGTCTGTGAACGACCGAGTGTACTCTATCCGGGTATTAACACACCACTCAAGGACAAAGCGGCTTGGGAGATTGATCTGGTCGTGATAAGAGAGAACACAGAAGGCGAATATGCCAATGTCGGTGGCTTTCAGTACCAAGGGTTCCCCGAAGAGGTCGGCGTACAGGTTGGCGTATTTACGCGTCACGGCTGTGAACGCATTATCACTTATGCCTTCGAGCAAGCTCGGGCACGGGACAAGAAACGCAAAGTTACTTCGATCACCAAGTCGAACGCCCAAGGCTACGGCATGATTGTATGGGATACAGCCTTCGAGCGAGTGGCTACACAGTATCCCGATATAGAGACAGAATCGTTGCTTGTGGACGCAGCATGTATGGATTTCGTGCGGAGACCCGAGGACTTTGATGTGGTCGTCGCAAGTAACCTGTTTGGGGATATCCTCACGGACATCGGCGCGATTATCACAGGAAGCATGGGACTGGCTCCGAGCGGCAATATCGACCCGCAACGCCGGTTTCCATCAATGTTCGAGCCGGTTCACGGGAGTGCGCCGGACATCATGGGACAGGGCATCGCGAATCCGCTGGCGGCAATTATCTCCGGTGCGATGATGTTGCGCTTCATGGGTGAAGTGGAAGCGGCAGAAACGATAGATGCGGCCGTCCTAAAGGTCGTTGAAGAAGGCGAAACCCTCCCACCTGACTTGGGTGGTCAAGCCAAAACCTCACAGGTCGGGGATGCTGTCCTGAATGCGCTTAGCTAATGTGCTTTTCGTGGACTGTGCAGTTAGTTAACTTGGGGTACATAGCGAAAAATAAAAACACAATTAACCTAACGTATGGAGAATAAGTATGGAACTCGGTTCAATTCATGACGCGGCAGCCAACGGGGACCTCGATACTGTAAAGAAAATCGTTGAACAGGACCCCCGGCTGGTTAACCAAGACGACAAATACGAATGGCATCCCATATTTCATGCCGGATTAAGACGCCATTATGATGTTGTTAAATACCTCATAGACAGTGGTGCTGATTTGGCTGCGCATGACGGTTATGCGATTCACTATGCTGGGGAAGTACCAGACAATAAGGAGGTCGTATCATTACTCATTGCGTATGGAGGCTTGGACGCACATGCCAAACCATCAAGCGAAGCCGCGCGCCAGTTTATACACGCCGTTTTCTTAGCCAATGTACAGCGAGTCAGCGCAATGCTCCGTGACAACGCAAAGTTAGTGCACGAACGTTACGCCCGTGGCGATACGGCCTTACACCATGCGGCTCGAAACGGTGATCTGGAAATTGTAGAACAGTTGGTCGGCAGCGGTGCAGATGTCAATGTAACATCAGATCACGCGCATTTTCCCCTGTACTGCGCGGCCGGTCATGGACATGTAGAAACGACGCGGTATCTCGTAGAACAGGGCGCGGATTTGCAAGCCAGACTTGCAGATGGCAAAACAGTCGTTGAGTGGCTAAAACAATATACCGATCATGATCGTCGCTTGAAAGCTTGTCTTGATGTTTTGGAGAGATGATGCGTCAAACACTGCACAACGATCGCTTCAACGGTGTGTTTTCACGTTGATTTAGGGAAACGCAGAAACAATGATCGAAATAATATCTCATAACCACGCAAGCGAGCTTATTTCACTTTCAGGCATCTACTTAGAACAGAATGAGAGTGAAAACAATCTACCTATCGGTTTGGCATATAGGCTCGCTGAAGACCCATACTATTACACCTCTGAATTACCTCTCCTATTAAGCATTTTGGAACAGGGGCGGGTCGTCGGTGTCGCAGTGATGACACCGCCTAAGAAAATCATTTTGAGTAGGATTGACACGGACATCCTAGCTGCTGTCGTTTGTCTCGTGGATTATCTACATGGAATTGATGTCCCAATACCGGGGATTGTTGGACCGGCAGCAGAAGCCCAAACGTTTTCTGATTGTTGGATTGAAGGCAGGATGGGTGTATCAGCCAAACTGAACAAGCGCATGCGTGTATTTGAAGCGAGAACCGTCGCGAATCTGTCGCTTTCACCGGGGAAGATGCGTTTTGCCCGGATGGATGACCACTCACTCATGGCGCGATGGGTTGTCGGTCTCTCGGAAGCGATAGGTGAACCTGTCAGTATTGACAGTGCTAAGCGTCGCACCAAAAAACTTATCAAGGATCAGGAATTGTACATTTGGGATAACGAGGGTCCAGTGTCTATTGCCGGTGTCTCTCGCCCGATGAGAAATGGCACAACAATCGGTCTGGTGTACACGCCACCTGAGCACCGCGGTAAAGGATATGCGACTTCATGTGTGTTGTTGTTGACGAAGAAACTACTCTCGGACGGCTATTCATTTTGCAGCCTATACACCGATTTATCGAATCCGACCTCCAATAGCATCTACACGAAAATCGGTTATGTGCCTATAGGTGATGCGTTGGAACTCGATTTTCTGCCTTCAGAATAGGAAAAATCATGATTTCAGCGTACATTGGCAAAATCAAAACCGGTGAATCGCTCCGATCCGATGAAGCCGAGCAATGTTTGAATACGATACTCGAAAAAGATGTGTCGGACAGACAGATCGCAGAACTGCTTATAACACTCTCTGAAAAAGGCGAAACTGCCGATGAGATTCTCGGGTTTGCAAGGGCATTGTTAGCAAGAGCGAGACCCGTTCCTCTGCCTTCCAACGCCATCGATTCATGCGGCACGGGTGGTAGCGGTTTAAATCGGTTCAATGTCTCCACAACTGCAGCATTTGTTTTGGCTGCTGGTGGTGTTCCAACTATCAAACATGGGAATAAGGGTTCAAAGCGACCAAATGGAAGTTTTGATCTGCTCGAAACACTTGGCTGTGAATTCGATTTTGAAGACGATCGGTTAGCAGACATTTTCACCAAAACGAAGGTCTGTTTTCTCTTTGCTCGCACATACCATCCTGTGATGAAAAAGGTTGTAACTGCCAGACAAATAGCTGACAGGCGAACGATTTTTAATCTTAGCGCGCCGTTATGCAACCCCGCAAATCCGCAATATCAAATCCTTGGGACAATTGATGTAGAGATGGGTAGACAGTTGGCAGAAGTCCTCCGCCAACTCGGTCGGGAACGGTTCTTAATTGTTATCGGTGAACCTGGAATTGATGAGATTTCAGTTGCTGGACCCACACATATATTTGAACTCACTGACGGTGCGATTAAAGAATATGACATCAAACCTTCAGACTTCGGGATTACTGAATGGGACTACAGCACCATTCCAGGCGGTGATAACGACGAGAATGCAGAAATCTTTCTATCTCTTTTACGAAACCAAACCCCCGAATCAATCTTGGATCTGGTCTGTCTGAACGCTGGGGCAGCCTTCTACTGTTTTGGACGGACAGATTCTATCAAAGAAGGCTTCGATCTGAGCAAAAGCCTCTTCGCTAAGGGTTTGGTTCAAGAGAAATTTCTTGAATATAAGCGTTTCTCCAATAGACCAGATTAAAACATGGAAACTACAAGACCAAGACAATACTGGGACGATTACGCATCCCGATTCAAAAACCGGAGTTTGGCAGAGACATACCAACTCCGCCCGCCTTATCCGGACGAAACTTATAGGATACTTCTCAATTTACTCGGAGATTCGAGAGGAAGCGTTTTGGATGTCGGATGCGGTCCCGGAAAAATAGCACGGAGGCTTGTTGATCACGTAGACGGTGTTGATGCAGTTGATTTCTCGCACGAAATGATTCGTATCGGAAAATCACTCACGAATGGCGATCATCCAAACCTCAGATGGATCAATGGACCTGTCGAAACAGTGCAGTTGTATCCACCCTACAGTATGGTGACGGCTGGGGCAAGTATTCATTGGATGGAGTGGAATGTCGTTTTTCCGAGATTCAAGGAAGTGCTAACGACAGATGGGTATCTTGTGATTATTGATGGAGATCGTCCCATTAAATCATCTTGGCACGACGCAGAACTTTCACTAATCCGCAAGTATTCTACCAACAGGCACCATGAAACGATAGATCTAATCCAAGAACTCGTGGACAGAGGACATCTACATCTAGTTGGAGATAAGCAGACAACACCGGTTGATTTCTCTCAGCCACTTACGGACTACGTTCAGTCCTTTCATTCGAGAGAAAGCATGTCCAAGGAACACATGGGAGCGGAAAACGTCAGCACCTTTGATGCCGAACTATCGCATATCTTGTCCGACTTTGCTGATGATAAAGGGTTCCTCACCTTCCAATTAGAGGCAAGAGTTACTTGGGGAAAACCGCTGACCTAAAACATAAAGACTAAACATTCCACTGAATCACTATTCATTAATCTTTCACGGAAGACGGAAGTTCGGTCCGCCATCGGTCGATTGGATGGTAAAACCGCTCCAACCCCACCTTTTATGTTCACCCTTTCCACGGCTATAGATTACCTGTGTCAGGTGTTCATCAGTAATCGTGATGTTGTAACGCTTTTCAACCGTTTCATTTCCTACAGGTATCCGCAGTTGTTGAATCTGTTTCTCTCCGCCCGCAATGAGGTTTATCTCTAACGGCTCAGACTCGTTTGCGCTGAAATAGCAAGTCACTTCGTATGCGCCGTTCGGGAGTGCTACTCGGAAAACCCCATCTTCCGTGCCCCAAATGCTATACTCGTAGGGCTGCGGAACTCCAGATCCGTTTTCAAAGCCTTCCCGTTCTGATTCCGTTAGCCAGCCGTATTTCCCGTCAGCGTAAACCGTATCCGTATATACGGCAATATGTTCCGGTGTAATCTGTTCATCTTCGGATTGCATATCAAAAGCGATAGTGGTTTTCCCATTCCACATCTGACTATCAGGTGCTGCGCGTTTACGGCGATAGAGTCGGTTATAATCGTTAGAATCAAGGAGTTCATATTCTTCTTCCAAACCAGCGACATCACCGTATTCTGTCCGCCATATAATAGCGTAATCAGCAGGAAGCTCCTTTTCCTTGTATTGCAGCGGAAAGTGATCCGTATTCGCCTCATAGTTATTGAGGTAACCGATTCCCTTATGCGTTGCCAATAGACACTCGATGTGCCCGAACGGTTCAACGTATTTCGGTGTAAAACCGAGCGAATCTGAAAAACCGCCCCATTCCCCGGGTGTGCTCATGAGGATCGTATCCTTTTCATCCATGCCTTCCAATGAGAGCGCGTTGGCGATGTCCCGATTGAGCATGGCATACGTGTGGACGTTGTAGCCGAGATGCCATAAGGATAGGACGATGATGATCCCTGCCACTCCATAATTTGCGTAGCGATGCACGTTGACAGCGAAGAACGGAAGCAGCACAAGGAATATGTACAGATGAAACCGATCGTTTATCCAACCGCCGCTGTAGCCTGACCAAGGGGCTATGAAATACATCGCAGTAATGAAGATCGCCATGATCAGAAATCCATCCATTTGTGTCACAATGCGCATCCAGAACCGTTCGCCTGTCTCTTTCCATTCTTCTGATTCGCGGAATTGATAGCACTGCCAGATTCTGTTGATGACGGTGAGCACGAAGGCAATAGCAAAAAAGACCAGCAACACCCGTCCAATAAGCACATGATCGTCTCGGAAAGAGACAAGAGATTTCATGCCAAAGAAGTAGTCATTTAGCCAATCAAAGCCCTTATGGTTCCCCCCTTCTCCGTGAGCGTTAGTGAGGTAGAAATAGTAGGAGAATAGGATAAAGTACGCCGGTATAAGGCTCCCTATGAAAGTCAACGCCGGTTTGAGCTGCGTCAAACCCTCCTTGAAACGATGCACCAGGGGCTGTGAGGTCTCCTTATAACCCCACACCCCACGCAGTGCGTCGTACGTCGATCCGTAGAGAGAAAAGAACGTCAGCGACATGATCAGCAATGCGTAAGAGTGGTAGTGCGTGAGATAGGTCACCAGCAGCAGGACGTATATGACTACGATGTTGATCAATCCGAGTTTATCCTTGACTCGCCACCAGTAGCCAAGCGTGAAGAAAAATAGGGACATGCTGAGGACAAAGTTGTAAAACCCCATGTGGAGCAGGTAGTTGTAGGCGAAGAGAAACCCAAGCAGCCCGAAGACTATGTTTCTCTTCTGGATACTATTGAGAAAATACAAAAGGGAGAGCGGTAAAAGACCGATGCAGAGGGTCAGCACGATCTTTTCGCAAACGAGTGGCGGAAAGATGTATAACAATAACAGGAGAAGGGCGTGGGATGTCCAGTTCGGAAAGACAGTAGCGTTCAGGTCGTAGACTTCGCGTAAACGGTAGTTTTCGTGATTGTGGTACTCCTTCACAACATAAGAGTTGTAGATATGGCTCGCTCCGTCCTGCGTCGGAAAATACTTGAAACCCCAGACCGGCAGAAGATGTAGCACCAGCATCACAATGACCGTGATATATCCAACAGATAATAGACGTGCTTTCATTACCCCTTTGACCTCATCAGTGTCCGTTTGCTTTTCCAACTCTGTCCATGCTTTATTCTAATAGATTTTCATTTTTATTTCAATGCACAAAATTTTGCCCAGACTCTTGATTGTTTTTTGACTTTATTTTTAAACTCTGTTATTATTTTTACAACTTACAACTGGTATATGGAAACTTGGTTTGGTAATACCGAACTGTTTCAGAGGTAATTTGATGGAAACAACACGAAAAATCGTTGCAATCGGTGGCGGAGAAATAGGAATGCAGGAAACCGCCGAAATCGACAAGCGCATTGTTGAATTGACAGGTAAAGCACGACCAAAGGCACTTTTCATCCCCACTGCCAGTGGCGAGGCTCCTGGATACGTGGAGACCTTTGAGGCGTGTTATGGTAAGCACTATGGATGTCAAACGCGCACGCTTACCCTCATTCAAAATCCGCCTACGTTTGAAGAGATGTCGGCGTTGGTATTAGATTCAGACCTGATTTATGTTGGTGGTGGAAACACCTATAGGATGATGAAAATATGGCGGCGGTTGGGATTGAATAGGGTGTTAGCGGAAGCTGCGTCCCGTGGTATTGTCTTGTCAGGTATCAGTGCTGGAGCAATTTGCTGGTTCAAATACGGTCATAGTGATTCTCGCTCCTTCTCTGGCAACTCAGAGTGGAACTATATCCGTGTTACTGGATTAGGATTCGTCAATGCTGTCTATTGTCCGCATTATCACTTTGAGAAGCGGGAAGCGGGTTTTTCCGAGATGATTGCCAAACGCGGCGGCATCGGAATCGCCTGTGACAACAACGCAGCGATTGAGATCGTTGGGGATCAATACCGTATCCTAACTTCCAACCCGAATGCTAAGGCGTACAAACTCTTCAAGCGTAGCGGACGAGCCGTTATTTCGGAATTACCGCAAAATAACGAATATATGCCTTTAACCAATCTCCTGCAACGGAAATAAACAGTTCCATGAAAATTCGGAGGATCCTTATCATCGGTGATGATTCGCAGGCTGGCACCTATATCCTGCGGATTCGCCTCAAAGAAGATACCACGTTACAATTCGGGAGATTCAAAAAAGGGAAACTGATTTCATTGCCTGCTGGCGACTATACTTATGTCGGTTCCGCGCTTTCAAAAAAAGGTGCCACCTCGCTGGCACGACGACTTGTTCGACACGCAAGGCGGAGTGATGATAAACCACCGCACGCCATCCGAGAAGAGATGGTAGATCAATTCCTTGATTGTGATTTGGGACCACCTGACCCGTTACCCAAAAACGGCAAAAAATTGTTCTGGAACATCGATTTTCTGTTGGATTTACAATTAACTGAGATTGTCAACGTTATCGCAATTCGTTCTCCTGAACGCTTGGAACATACGATTGCTGAATTATTGGAACGCGACGCAAACACACAGATAATTGAAAAAGGTTTAGGCGCGAATGATACGCCTCACAATACACATGTACTGCGTGTCAACGCAGATGAAACGTGGTGGGCATCACTCGCTGATAATATGCAGAAAAATTATGTAAATAGAGCAAATAGTGTTGAAATCTGAAACTTTTTACAAAACGCCCTTTGAATTTTTATATATTTGATTATTACTAATTAGGACTTACGCATTTGCTCTTAAAGTCCCCCTGATAAGGGGGATTTAGGGGGTTTAAAGGACAGAAATTACTGCTCTTTGCGTCTCAATGTCTGATTAGGACTTACGCATTTGCTCTTAAAGTCCCCCTGATAAGGGGGATTTAGGGGGTTTAAAGGACAGAAATTACTGCTCTTTGCGTCTCAATGTCTGATATTTGCTCAATTTGCGTAAGTCTTAACTAATTTCGAGGTGAATATGCACGATCCACGACTTGATGAACTCGCAAACGTTCTTACGACACATTCCACAAAAGTCCAACCCGGTGAATTTGTACTCATCGAAGGTATTGACATCCCACAAGAAATGGTCATTGCCCTCATACGCGCCGTGCGGAAAGCGGGCGGGATTCCGCTCGTTGAACTAAAACAGAACCGCATCCAACGTGAAATCATTCTCGGTGGAGACGATGCTGGCATAAAATTGATTGGCGAATACGAAATGTATCGTATGAAAAAGGTACAGGCGTATATCGGTATCCGTGGTAGCCATAATATCACTGAGATGTCTGATGTCCCGTCGGAAGCGATACAACGCTACCAGAAGAATTGGCTACGACCCCTCAATGATATCCGAGTGCCGCACACAAAATGGGTCGTCCTACGATGGCCACATCCCGCGATGGCGCAGCAGGCAAAGATGAGCACAGAGGCATTCGAGGATTACTATTTCAATGTTTGCACGCTCGACTACAGCCGAATGGAGCAGGCGATGGCACCTCTCAAGTCTTTAATGGAAGAAACGGATGAAATCCACATCGTCGGTGAGGATACCGATCTGCGGTTTAGTATTAAGGACATCCCCGTTATTCCTTGTGCGGGTGAATATAATATACCTGACGGTGAATGCTTCACTTCTCCTGTGCGAGATTCAGTCAACGGTACTATCCATTTCAATACACCTACAATCTATCAGGGGACAACCTTTACGGACATCGACTCCGCTTTGAAAATGGAAAAATCGTTGAAGCATCGGCGAATGATACTGAAAAACTCAATAATATCCTTGATACAGACGAAGGGGCGCGCTATATCGGCGAGTTTGCTATTGCCTTTAATCCCTACATTACAAATCCGATGCTCGATATTCTATTCGACGAAAAGATCGCAGGTTCTTTTCATTTCACACCCGGTCAGGCTTACGAAGAAGCGGATAACGGTGTCCGTTCCGCTGTCCATTGGGATATGGTGATGATTCAGACACCGGAACACGGTGGTGGCGAAATATATTTTGACGGAAACCTGATTCGGAAGGACGGAAGGTTTGTCCATCCGGCGTTGGAGGCTTTAAATCCGGAGAATTTAAAATGAGCAGAAGACAGCATTTGGTACATGGCGATCCACAGCGGTTTGAAGTGGTCGCCGATTTCATCGCCGCACGCTATAGCAACACAATCCACTATATCGCCGATGTCGCTGGTGGAAAGGGTATATTGACGCGTCTGCTCGCGAAAAAGAAAAACTTTTCATGCGAACTCATTGACCCGCGACGCACTGTGCTTAACGGTATCGAGCATCGTCCTGAGCAGTTTGACCCTGAGATGGCGGATTATTATGACCTGTTAGTGGGACTCCATCCGGACGGTGCGCTGCGTCAATTGGGAGAAGCAGCACTCCTACGACCCGCCGTAATAATTCCGTGCTGTAACTTTTGGGATGAGCAACGCCGCGGACAGTATGAATTATTAGAGGCAATTGAGGCGTTCTATCGGCAACATTCAGTCCAGTTTGAGCGAATTGAACTCGACTTCAAGGGACCAAAGAACATCGCTATCGTATCCGAACCGACTTGAACCTTGAAGCAGATGCTAACGCCAATACGCTTGTAACTCCAATTCAACCTATGAGAAAATGGATTCTCACAGCAATCGGAATCATCCTCTCACTCGCATTGGGATACGTCTTTCTCAAAGGCAGCCGCTACAGCCAGTTGATCGGCTTTTTTGGGTATATGAGTGTCGCCTGTACGCTAATACCACTGCCGACGCCGCCGTATGTCATCGCACTCGGAAAGGTCTTTGATCCGAGCATCGTTGCCCTTGCTGGCGCGATTGGGAATTGTATCGCTGCATTTGTGGAATACCACTTGCTGCTCTGGCTTTTTTCAAAAACTGAACTCCAACAGCGTGTCGAAACCAATAGCGTCTTCCAACGGTTTTCCTACTACTTTCACCGCGCAGCATTCGTGTGCTTAGTTTTTACAGGGTTCACACCGATCCCCTTTGAACCTTTTCGATTCGCTGCGATTCTCATACGCTACAATCTCTCCTTGTATCTCTTAGCAGTTTTGCTCGGACGTTTCCCGCGCTATTACCTTATAGCCGTTATCGGAGACCAATTCCAGATCCCAACGCGCTATCTAATCATCCTTCTTATCGTTTCACTTGCTATCCCCATAATGGGGATGTTGATCAAGCGTCGCACATCAGCCGACAGTGAGAAACCGACAATTGACAACTAAATTCCTCCGTCAATTTATTTATTGCCGTTTTCTTAGCAGTCGGTTATACTTAACCTAAGTTTGATATAACATTTAAGTGAAGATAGTTCATAAATCCTTCCTCACTGTGCAGGTTGTGCTGCAGGTTGTGCTGGGGTTTCAAAAACAACCTGCTTTTATTGAAAAAGGACTGAAAATGCCGTATATTAATTATGTTGAAACAGATAATAACTACAACTACTATAAACCGAGCAATAACCTACGGAATTTATTTGAGAATTTGGTAATAATACCACTGAGAGAATCACTTCCAGTAGAAACAAATGAATATGAACGTGACCTTGACTGGAATTATAAAGACGGGCTAAGAAGACGCGTCTTGGATCGAGGTTCGACAGATTTCGATACGTCATCATCATATCAGAATAAGGTTTATACTCCAGAACATAAGGTGTTACTCTACTGTGCTACTTATATGTCTATGCATCTCTATAGCAGCTATCACCTTTACAGCGTGCACCTCATGAAACACAGACACGTAATCGAAAGCGAGAACATAGTATTTATTGACTTTGGATGTGGTCCATTAACTTCAGGTATTGCGTTTTGGGCTGCGGCGGGACAGTGCAACATCACTGCGGGACAGCACAACATCACTCATATAGGTATTGATATATCGCAAACCATGTGTAATAAGGCAGCCCAAATCAACCAATATGGTCCTTTCGGATATACTGATCCTTTTTATATAAAACCGTTTTATGAAAATAATTATCTAATAAAAAATTACAACGATTTGCCCCAATTATTGAATGACATTGAAAAGGGCAATCCTACTGATACACTGATTATATTTAACTTCAGTTATATGCTTGCTCAAGTGACATTTCAAGGAGACATCAATAGATTAATCAATGTGCTTCACGATATAGTGCAAGTGAACCGCCACTATAAAATTGGCATGGTGTATCAGAATATTGAAGGCGGTGATGAAAATTGGAATAATCTCAAAACTGAAATTATCAACTATCCTTATTTTCCCTTATTAATTTTTACGGCTCAAAATGACACGGAAACCATGCATGTGAAATATGAAAGGTTGATGGAGCGGACAGTGGACAACAGACTTCATGTGTCCTGTGATTACTTTTATAACTGATAATTTTTCAAAGGAGCCTGATGATGGAACAAAAATGGGAACAACCAGACCTGTTTGACTCAGAGGTGGGAAAAATGCGAGCACCTCAACCACAACCCATAGAAAAAAAAGAAGTGTTGATTGAGTCAATTCCAGGATTGCTGTATGTAAAAAATTATATCACAGCGGATGAACATGGTGCGTTATTAGCACATGTTGACAACGAACTTTGGCTTGACGACTTAAAGCGTCGCGTTCAGCATTACGGCTTCAAGTATAACTACAGAGCGCGTAAGGTGGATATGAGCATGCGTGTTGGTGAGTTGCCAGAATGGTTGAAGAGCCTAAGCAAAAAATTGCATCAAGATAAATATATGCCGGAAGTAGCGGATCAAGTGATTGTCAATGAATACCTTCCCGGGCAAGGGATTTCAGCGCATATTGATTGTGAACCCTGTTTCAAGGATACAATTGTCTCTTTAAGCTTGGGATCCAGTTGTGTCATGGATTTCACAAACAAATTAGACAAGACCCTAAAAATACCTGTTCAGCTTGAACCAAGAAGTCTTGTTGTCCTGAAAGATGAAGCGAGGTATAAGTGGTTACATAGCATCGCTGCCAGAAAATGGGACAAGTGGGAAGGAAATAGGTATGACAGAGAACGACGGGTATCTCTCACATTTAGAAAAGTAATTATAAATAGCGTGTGAACATCGAAAACCGCCCATCTTTGGCGGTTACAGCCGCCAGACACTCCGAGGTATAGATTCCGAGATAATCGATCACATCAACAATATTTCAAAATTTCCGAATTTTGTGAAAAGGTATAATATGGCACAACAACCCAACATTCTCTTTCTCCTCACCGATCAGCAACGTTTCGATTCACTCGGCTGCAACGGTGCCCCTATTTGTAGAACACCTGCCGTTGACGAAATCGCCGCAACAGGTATGCGGTTCAGCAATGCCTATACGCCTATCGCGCTCTGTTCTCCTGCGCGCGGTTCACTGCTCACGGGACTCTATCCACACAACCACGGGCAGCTCTCAAACATGGGCAACTTTAACGGCGTGTTCGCAAACCAGATTCTTGACAAACCCGCATATCCAAAACTCCTAACAGAAGCAGGCTATCGCGTAAGTTGCATCGGTAAATGGCATCTCGCCAAACAAGGCGACACCGAGTTCTGGGGGTACGACAAATGGCACCCGTATAATGAATGGCATCAGTGGCTCCGAGAAGACGGGATTGACTTCCGAATTGATAGAGATGCTGTCCAGCCGTTTGAATGGGGCGGCGAAGCACCCTTCTACGGCAGACTGCCACTCCCTGTTGAGCGTACTATGGAAGCATGGACAGCGGATAAAACGATTGAATTAATCAACGGTTATTCAGATGCCGAACAACCCTTTATGATTGCCGCGAATTTCTTCGGCCCCCATTTCCCTTACGCCGTGCCAGCACCTTACGATACGATGTACGATCCCGACACCGTTGAACGGTGGGGAAACTTTGATGAGCAATTCATCAACAAACCCCTCATCCAGCAGAAGGAGATGCTCCGGTGGAACGCCAGTCATCTGACATGGCCCGATTGGCAGAAGGTCATCGCTGCGTATTGGGGGTTCTGCACCTTCATTGACGATCAGGTGCGGCGGATCTTCGATTGTCTTGAAGCGAACGGTTTGGCAGAAAATACCATTATTATCTTTTCAACCGATCACGGGGATATGCTCGGCAGCCACCGACTTTTCAACAAAGGGTTCCACATGTACGAGGAGACGCACCACATTCCGCTTGTAATCCGTTGGCCCGGCGCAACATCACCCGGCACAACGTGTGATGAATTTGTGAACCTTGTTGACTTGATGCCCACATTTTTAGAACTCGGTGGCGCAGCAGCACCTAATAATCTTGATGGTAGGTCAATTGTGCCGCTGTTGCAAGGGGAAACCGTAGCAGATTGGCCCGATGATGTGTTCGCCGAATTTCACGGGTACGAACCGACACTTGCCACTGTCAGGATGGTGCGGACAGATTCATGGAAATACGTCTACAATCCCTACAGCGAAGACGAACTCTACGACATGAAAAGCGATCCGCACGAACTGCACAACGTCGCAAACCAACTCGGTTACAAGCATGTGCTTCGCCGCATGAAAGCGCGCATGGTCAATCGGTTACGCGAGACGAAGGACAACATCGTCACCGACGGCGGATGGCAGAGCAATTCGTTTGACCTGCTCATCTCCGGACGCGAGCGGTAATTCTTATACCATCCCGGTAGGTTCGGTTTTGCGGCGTACCCATAGGTGTCAATTTAAGGATAAAGGAACCGTCTCAAATCCAGACCCGGTAGGTTCGGTTTTGCGGCGTACACGCCCAAATGCGACGTGCATTCCCAACCGAACCGGGTTTTACACAGAAACCTTGAAGCCTTCAAAACCCTCCTGAATCCCGTAGGGATGGTATCTGTGTAGAATAAGAATCATATACCGAATCAGCCCCGTAGGGGGTTTTTGCCTGGGTGTTTCTGCAGCATCTGTAGAAGAGCTGCGACGAAATAAGGCGAAAACCCCCTAAATTGACACCTATGGTTGGGTTTGGAACCGCACCGGGAAACCTGAAAAGTAAGATTCAAAAATTTATTGAAAACTAAATAACCCTGCTGCAAAACACGCTTTCAATTGACTGATACATGAGGGTTAAAGTATAATGGAATCTCCTATCAATGAAGCATTTGAGAATAAAATTGGCAAACCTGCTGTTGATTATTATGCTTCTGTTCCTAAAGCACATTTTCGGCATGCCGATCTACAGAGAACTCGTCTTAATTGGAATACAAAGGTTTTTGATACTATAATTACTATTAATTATGTATTTAATACAGCAGAAATTGAGCAGAGACTTTTAGAGATCAGACAGAAAACAGAAGAAATCTACAAAATAGATAATGAAATTGATAAGATAGATGAGAGGGCATACGATGATATTAGATTACTTTTAAAAACTATTGACAAAACAAATCCGCGTATTCCAATGCCTGATTTAGACTGGGCTGACGATGGAAGCCTAAACACCACATGGGTTCACAAAGACGATATAATAACAATGGGTGTTTATGGTAATAACGTTGTTCATTTTACTCTTTATTTTGAAGAAAAACGTCAGGTGAGCGGAGTTTGTGAATTATCTGATAGATCAATTTTAAATGGGTTTCTCCGAATTTTAGATAATATATTGCATGAATAAGGATTTTATATGCATATTTCCCCTGATGATTGTGTTGCCCGGTTTATTAGAGAAGAAGAAGATTGTAAAAACGGAATAATAAAACTTTCCGTGTTTATACCACGCAAGGATGATACTGAAATTTCAGTCTTTGTTATATCAGATGAAGTGCCACCGTTTATTTAGACCAAAAATTAGCAAAGTTAGTCGTTTGACACGCACGTTTGACGCAAACCGACAAGTTCTCTTCTTTCATCAAGCGGGCGACGCGTTTATACCCAACGGTGTGTCCTTCGGCGACCAACACCTTCGTGATACGTCTATACCCGTAAGTCGGATACGCCGCCGCTAACCGCTGTATTTCGGATCGCAGGACTTCTTCAGAAGCGTCGATTCTCGGTTGATAATAGAAGGTGCTCTTGTTGAAACCCAGCGTCTGACAAATCTGCCGCATCGAATACTCCTTGCGCAACGTCTCAACGAGACAGCGCTGTTGAGAAGGCGTCAATCCAACAAAGTCAATGCTTTTTTTTGGATTTCCAGTGCCAGCGTCAACCGTCCAACGAGTTGCTCAAGTTGAGCGATACGCTCCGCTGACTCATTTGACGGCTTATCGGTTTCAGACTCAAAGAAGGTTTCGGCATTTTCAAGAAGTTGGCGTTTCCATGTCGAGACCTGGTTTTCGCTGAGGTTATGACGTCGACACAGTTCTGCTTGTGAAGTTTCACCACGGAGGGCCTCAAGCACAACTTCTGCTTTAAACTTAGGTGTGAATCTTCTGCGTTTCGCCATCGGAATGCTCCTTTGAAATATAGATTATCATTGTAGCACAATCTTATATTAGAGAGTGGTCTAAATTTCCGGTGGCAGTACAACCCGTAATTAATTATACACCTGTCCTTGCACAAGGCGACTCGTAGGGGGTTTTTGCTGGAGTGTTTCTTCAAGGTCCCCTCGCCCGTTGAAACAAAAGTGTGCAATTATTTTCGGAATCTACTATAAAAAGTTTTTCGTTCGGAAAAAACGCACATAAACACAAGAAAAAAGGCATTGTCAAGTTTTAATTTGCAATTTTTCCGTTAACGCCGTAAAATAGCACAAGTCGTGTAATAAACAATTTAACCAATCCCAAAACTACTAATTGCGAAAAAAAAATGCTTGCCAAACATTACAATTGTGTGTTATAATATTCCCACTTCAGCAGCGTACCGGTCTAAAATCCGATAAAGGTTAACAACCATGCAAAACAGCCGCGCCAATTTTAACATCACGAAACCGATTTTCGCCGCGCTTCATATTCACGGCATGCGCGGCGATACCGCGTGCCGCTTCCGTGGAAGTGCGTTGCTTCCGCGTATTATTAACGCAAAGTTAACAGGGTCAACTGCTAATGTTACGCCCCCCCCCCGCTTAACAAAAAATAAGTATTATATTTCACAAGAGAGTATAGACTTCAGGAGCATTCTATCTTTCGCACACCTGCGCGCGTTTCGTCTTACACGAAGTGCTTCAGCGCAGGCTTTTTTATGGCACCCGAGTTTCCTTTGGGAGCATTTCTCCGATAGATTGCGCCTTTGAGCAATATTAAATAATAAATTATCAATTTTCTAATTTTCGGATAGAGATAGACCTCGTAGGGGGTTTTTGCTTGGGTGTTTCCCCCAGGGTTTCCCCGCCCGCCATTGATGTAAAATGTGCATATTTAATTTTCAAACTTGCTGAATGTGTAGATTCTGTGTTCAGCCCCGTAGGGGCGGCATCTGTGTAGCCCGCGTTATCGCCGAAAAACATCAAGACCCGTAGGGGCGGCATCCGTTCGTAGTAGGGCAATTCATTGCCCGTTTCCGTTCGTAGTATGGCAATTCTGCGGCGTATTCGCCCAAATGCGATCTGCATTATTGCCCGTCAGATTTTTGCGTACAAAAAAAATTAAAGCACCTTAAGCAATATTCAATAATAAATTTCATGTTTTGAGGAAGGATGGAAAACAGGAAGGGTGGAAGAACCCCATTTTTGCTATCTTCTCCACTTCCAACCTTCCAATCTTCCAATCCATCCGAAGATCAAAAACGTCCATTTAATATTGAAACTTGCTTAAAACCGAAAACCAAATCGCCCGGGTGTCGTTGTAAGTATCATTTGACTTAAAATTATAAACCTGTTATAATACGTTTAAAGTTTAGACAATTTTCCATTTCGCGTCATATTTTCAAATATATTCATATTTTTTCCACGCGTTTTGGATAACGAACACATAGAAAACATAAGGAGGTCTCTAACGTGTAGATGAGATGTCGCGACCGCTCGCGCTGAGAACGGGATATCAACACATCGCATTTTCTGCAGAAGCAAAAAGCATTTGAATCTTTACAGCACAACTGGGGGGAACGTCAAAGCACAAATACCCACGTCCATAAATCTTTTTCAAACCCAAGTTAAAAAAGTAAGGAGACAATTGTGAATGCTGCGAATGCTAAGATTTTCAAGATTGTTATCGCGAGTCTAATTTTAGTAAGTGCTGCCTGTCTTTCGGTAGAAGCACAGGTTCCTCCAGATCCACCCACAAATATTGCGGTGGCTGTGCACAACAACACATCCCTGCGTGTCACATGGAGCCCCCCAGCCAATACCGGAAGCGGCCAGATAAACTTTTACATCATCCGGGTCCGTGATCCTGCAGAGAATACCGTTTTCTCCAGGGATTATCGAGCTCCGCTAAGCACCGCAACCGTAGGCCCCTTTAAAACCAGCACGACTTATACGGTGGTGATGTTAGCGCGCAACGATGGCGGAGGCGGATGGAGTGCTGAGTCAGCCCCGGTGTCAATAACGACGAACGCTGCCCCTGCCGCCACTCCCCCCAGTGCTCCGACAAATGTTACGTTGACATCGGACGGCCCGAGGACTTTACAAGTTAGCTGGGAAGCACCAGCGAGCGATGGCAATTCTCCTATAACGGGATATACCATTCGGTTTAAACAAGGGGATGGCCCTTTCACTAGTAGAAGTGGAAGTGACGTTTCTTCGCCATACACCTTTTCCAGCTTGGCCTTGAACACAGTATACACTGTTAGGATATTCGCGACAAACGAAGCAGGATTTCATGGTGCCCAATCGGATCCAGTCATGAAAACAACGGGCTCTACCGCGACTAAACCTGGACCTGGTAGGACACCTAACGTGCAAGGTGTTAGTAATAGTGCCACAAGCTTGAGAGTGACTTGGTCAAAAGTTGCCAGTGGTGGCTCTCCTATCACCGATTACGATGTCCAATATCGCGTGAAAGGTGCTGCGGGCTACACAGATTCGCCTTATACGACGACAACTCCAACAGCAAACCTCCACAGTACGACAATCATGGGTCTCACTCGCGGCACTACCTACCAAGTGCGAGTCCGTGCAAAAAACAGTATTGGGAACGGTGATTGGTCAACAGTGCCAGGCGAAGGAACGACGAGTGATGCCCCTTCTGTGCCTCAGCCACCTACCGTTGTTGCTGTTAGCGACACAAGCCTCCGAGTGACTTGGACAGCACCAAACGATAATGGCTCCGCAATCACCGATTACGATGTCGAGTACCGTGTGCAAGGGACAGGGAATTATCAAGATTGGTCTCACACCGGCACCGGCAGGACAGCAACAATCACGGGTCTCACGCACAGCACGACCTACCAAGTACATGTCCGTGCAAAAAACAGTCTGGGGAATAGTGTTTGGTCGGTGCCAGGCAGCGGCACGACGAATGCCCCTCCCCGGTTAAATACCCCGACGATTGACTACGTTTCAGAGAAGAACGAATCTTTAAACCTAAGTTGGACAAATGGAGCAGATGTAGGTTTAACAATACATAGCTATTCCTTTTACTACCGTGTAAAAGGGAGCACGGCATGGAACACTCAGTCGCTCACACAGGCTGAGCTAAACCGAAGAAATTCCGGAGTCACCACCTGGGACATTTTTAACTTGGCATCAGGCACAACTTATCAAGTGCGAGTGCAGACAAGACACGAAACCGATAGTGCCAGGCATAGCGAGCGGTCAGCCGTGGCGGAAGGAACGACGTATCCTGTCATCTCCACTGCACCCACAGTAACTGCCCCTACAGCGACGAGCCTAAACGTTACCTGGACCCCACCCACCACCGGTGGGGGTGCCACAGTCTCAGACTATGATGTTCGGTATCGTGTGAACGGTAGCAGCGGTAGATGGACAAATTGGTCGCATACTGGCACCAGCACGACAGCCACTATCACCGGCTTACCGAATACAAACTACGAAGTGCAAGTGCGGGCATCCATCAGTGGGAGAGAAACCTACCAGCGCAGTATATCCGACAAAACCATAATCAGTCTTGTGTGGTCTCCGTCAGGCGCGGTCGGCGGCACTATTACCCCGCCGCCTTCTCTGACTGTCCCTGCTAAACCCAATACACCTACCGTGACACCTATTCAGGGTGACCTCACACGCTTGAATGTGCGTTGGACAGCCCCTAACAATGGCGGTGCTCCTATCACCGGGTACGCTGTCCAATATCGTATACAAAATACACAAAACATTATAGATTGGCCGCATTCTGGCACCGGCACGACAACCATCATCACCAACTTGACACCGAATACAACTTACCAAGTCCGAGTGCGTGCGACAAATAGTCAAGGTGACAGTCCGTGGTCGGACTGGGGCACCGGCACAACGACTGTCGTTACGCCCCCCCCCCCCCCCCCCCACCGACGCTCGACGCACCGGATGCACCGGCTGCCCCGACAGTGACGGCACTTGGCACAACGAGTCTACAGGTTACCTGGGCTGCCCCGAACGACAATGGTGCCGCAATTACAGATTACGATATTCAGTATCGCGTCGGCAGCAGTGGCGGTTGGACAGATGCCGGGTATGATGGCACCGGCACGACAACCACCGTCACCGGCTTGACGGCTGCGACAACCTACCAAGTGCAAGTGCGTGCGACGAACAGTGAAGGCACCAGCGATTGGTCACCAGCAGGCACCGGCACGACGGATGACCCTGCAGCCACCGCACCGGATGCGCCGGCTGTCCCCACCGTGACGGCACTTGGCACAACGCGCCTCCAAGTTTCCTGGACGACCCCAAATAACAATGGTGCTGCAATCACCGATTACGATGTTGAGTATCGTGTCGGCAGCAGCGGCGGATGGACGGATTGGCCGCATACTGGCACCGACACGACAACGACTATCGACAACTTGACGGCTGCGACAGAATACCAAGTGCAAGTGCGTGCGACAAACAGTGAAGGCACCAGCAATTGGTCTACACCCGGCACCGGCACAACGGATGCCGCCACCGCGCCGGATGCACCTGCTGCGCCCACAGTAACGGGTCTGAGCCCAACGCGCCTCCAAGTTTCCTGGACGACCCCAAATAACAATGGTGCTGCAATCACCGATTACGATGTTGAGTATCGTGTCGGCAGCAGCGGCGGATGGACGGATTGGCCGCATACTGGCACCGACACGACAACGACTATCGACAACTTGACGGCTGCGACAGAATACCAAGTGCAAGTGCGTGCGACGAACAGTGAAGGCACCAGCAATTGGTCTACACCCGGCACCGGCACGACGAATGACCCTGCAGCCACCGCGCCGGATGCACCCGCTGCGCCCACAGTAACGGGTCTGAGCCCAACGCGCCTACAGGTTACCTGGACGGCCCCGAACGACAATGGTGCCACACTCTCAGATTACGATGTGCAGTACCGTTTGCAAAACGCACAAACCCCTCTGAATTGGCCGCATACTGGCACCGACACGACCACGACGATCACCGGCTTGACGGCTGAAACAACTTACCAAGTGCGGGTGCGTGCGACAAATTCTGAAGGTGGCAGTCCGTGGTCGAACTGGGGCGTAGGTACGACGGGTGCCGTTACGCCCCCATCGACCCCACCGACCCCACCGACGGCCACTGCGCCGGATGCGCCGGCTGTCCCCACCGTGACGGCACTTGGCACAACGCGCCTACAGGTTACCTGGTCTGCACCCAACGACAATGGTGCCGCAATTACAGATTACGATGTTCAGTATCGCGTCGGCAGCAGTGGCGGTTGGACAGATGCCGGGTATGATGGCACCGACACGACAACCCCCGTCACCGGCTTGAGGGCTGCGACAACTTACCAAGTGCAAGTGCGTGCGACGAACCGTGAAGGCACCAGCGATTGGTCTACAGCAGGCAGAGGCAGAACGGATGACCCTGCAGCCACCGCGCCGGATGCGCCGGCTGTCCCCACCGTGACGGCACTGAGCCCAACGCGCCTACAGGTTACCTGGACGGCCCCGAACGACAATGGTGCCGCAATTACAGATTACGATGTTCAGTATCGCGTCGGCAGCAGTGGCGGTTGGACAGATGCCGGGTATGATGGCACCGACACGACAACCCCCGTCACCGGCTTGACAGCTGAAACAACTTACCAAGTGCGAGTGCGTGCGACAAACCGTGCAGGCACCTCCGACTGGTCACCCGCCGGCAGAGGCAGAACGGATGCCGCCACTGCGCCGGATGCGCCGGCTGTCCCCACCGTGACGGCACTGAGCCCCACGAGCCTACAGGTTACCTGGACTGCACCCAACGACAATGGTGCCACAATCTCGGATTACGATGTTCAGTATCGCGTCGGCAGTAGTGGCGATTGGACAGATGCCGGGTATGATGGCACCGACACGACAACCCCCGTCACCGGCTTGACAGCTGAAACAACTTACCAAGTGCGAGTGCGTGCGACAAACAGTGAAGGCACCTCCGACTGGTCACCCGCCGGCAGAGGCAGAACGGATGCCGCCACTGCGCCGGATGCGCCGGCTGTCCCCACCGTGACGGCACTGAGCCCAACGCGCCTACAGGTTACCTGGACGGCCCCGAACGACAATGGTGCGCCCATCTTAGATTACGATGTTCAGTATCGCGTCGGCGGCAGTGGCGGTTGGACAGATGCCGGGTATGATGGCACCGACACGACAACGGCGATCACCGGCTTGACGGCTGCGACACCCTACCAAGTGCGAGTGCGTGCGACAAATAGTGTCGGGAACAGTCTGTGGTCAAACGGGGCGAATGCCGCCACACCGTCCCCTACCGCGCCGGATGTGCCTGCTGCTCCGATAGTAACGGCACTCAGCTCAACGAGTCTCCAATTTTCTTGGGTTGCCCCGAACGACAATGGTGCGCCAATCTCAGATTACGATGTTCAGTATCGCGTCGGCGGCAGTGGCGGTTGGACAGATGCAAACTATGATAGCACCTACACAATAACCACCATCACCGGCTTGACGGCTGCGACACCCTACCAAGTGCGAGTGCGTGCGACGAACCGTGCAGGCACCAGCGACTGGTCGCCAGCAGGCACCGGCACGACGAATGACCCTGCGGTGCCACCTCCGGTGTTTGTGGATCCGGTGCCGCCGCCGCCGTCGGTGTCTTCGTCATCGATCGCGCCGGATTTTGGGGATGCCACAATTGCGAATGTCCTTGCGACGCGACATCAGCAGATTCCGGGGTGTTTCTTGCCAGAAGCGACAGACGCGGATTCTGATGCGTTGACGTACTCCATTTCGCCAGACGTGCCTGCCGGCTTGACGTTTAATGCCGAGACGCGGGTTTTCACCGGCGCGCCGACCGTCGCGATGGCAGAAACGGCTTATACCTATAAGGTTGAGGACCCGGATGGGAATTCAGATACCATCGGTTTCTCGATCACTGTTGATTTGACACCGCCCGTTAGAGGTGCAACCACGATTCCTGGCAAGGGTTACGTCGTCTATGTCCGAGATTTAGAGAACGCACCGGACTTCGGGGCTTTCGATCCGCCTTTGGCGGAATACTCGGCGATGCCGAACCTCTACGAGTTCTTTACGGAGGGTGGCGGGTCGCTGCAGTTGAATGTTACGGGTGTGAGTAGACGTCAGGTTGTCTTCAGCGAAGTGATGTGGGCGGTTGATGAAGGTCAGGTGGGTGAAGACGGTTATGATAACCAACAGTGGATTGAAATCCACAATACAACGCAGAGAGCGGTTCCACTGAGCGCGATTGGTTTTGAGACGCAAGCCGGTTCACCTGCGGAACCGCAAGGTACCGATCTTATCAGTAGCGTGATGGGTGGCAGGGACTGGATCCCGACGAGAGGTCAGAACGGCAACAGCGGGGCTGCGGATGGTAGCGGTCAAAAAGCGTTCATCTCGATGTACCGGAAGTGGTACGATGGAGACGGTTGGCTTCGTCACAGCTGGGCTGCATCTTCGGCGGTCTATCACCTCAACCACAAAGGGACACCCGGTTCTGGAGAGGCGCAGGATCCAAGAAGTTTCGCGCCGAGTGATGTTGCGCTGACGACCATTTTCAACGAGATTGGCAACTATCCGAGACGTCACACGGATCACGAGTGGATTGAACTCCGTATCAAGAATGGCGATCCGAGTTTTGAGAACTGGACGGTGAGTCTGGTGACCAGCGCAGCGGATAGAGACATCGCGACGCACCCGAAACAGACGCGGCTCTTGAAGCTTCCGAAACTCAATACAGGTCGGTATGACGACATCTTGTTGATTACCAAAACCGATCCTGTCGGCGATGCGAACCATCCCTTAAGAGGCGGTTACAACGTTGAGAAGGCTCTCAACCCACAGAAGAACGAAGGTCGAGATGCGAATATCCGGTATTACGTCGCCGACGATTGGACGACCGATCTGCCGGATCATGGCGAATTCGTCTTGATCCTGCGTCACGGGGATCAGACAAACGCGGCGGAAGTTGAAGACCTTGCGGGGTATCACCCGAATTTGAAGGTGGATCGGGCGGATTTCTTCTCGAACCTCTGGCCGCTGATCGGCTATCCTGCAGCGAACCTCTCTGAGAACAAGATTGCTGCGGGTTTAATTCATCGGCGTGTTTTTGATGACATCCCAGGGACATTGACGACGCATGGCAACCGCGTCGACGAAGTCGCTTTCAGTGGTTACAATAACGGTTGGACGGGTATTGGTTACAAACGCAATGCGATGGTCTGTGCGCAGAACGGTGGCACCCCGGGGTATCCAAATAACGCACTGCAAAGTAATGAAACGCAGGCAGGGGCGGGGCCGGTGATCATCTCTGAAATTATGTATGCGACAGGCAACCGTGTGAATCTCCCACAGTGGATAGAACTCCGCAACACGTCTCAAAGCGTCGGTGTTAATTTGGATGGCTGGCGCATCAGTATCGTCAACCATCACAAAGATGCCGAGGGTCAGAAGTATGCGGGTGATTTGGTTCAGCGTTACAATCTTACGGGGAAGCTCCCACCCGGTCAGACGTCGCTCATTGTGGCGTATGCTGGCAGAGATCATACCAACCTCCCGTCTCAACGGATCTTAAAGCTGCGAGACAGACGCGGTCGGCTCCTGAATCCGTATGGCTTTCAGATCACCTTGGAAACCAAGGGTCAGGACGATGTAGATGCGAATCGTAAAATGGCGGATTCGGTCGGTAACCTCTCGCGTCTCGCAGCGAATGGGCGTCTGCCGAAGAATCCTGAGTCTTACGAGACACCGGCTTGGATGTTGCCAGCGGGTACGACTGTCTATGACCAACGTATCTCTATTGTGCGTGTCAGCCATAAAGACGGCACGCCGCTGATGGGGCACGCCGAAGCCGCTTGGAAAAGGTTTCATAGGTCTGCTCACACCCATGCCCCTGAATCGACGTACTACGGGCATCGCAACGACCTTTCGAGTCCGGGGTATACGGTGGGGGGTGTGCTGCCTGTGAGTTTGTCGAAGTTCCGTCCGGAACGTCTTGCGACGGGGGAAGTTGTTGTCCGTTGGCGGACCGAATCTGAGTTGAACAACGCCGGCTTCAATATCCTTCGTGGCGAAGCCATAGACGCTGAATTCACGAAACTCAACAAGCGGTTGATCGAAGGTCAAGGCACGACGAGCGAGAAAACCGATTACGCCTTTACCGATACATCTGCGAAACCCAATGTCGTCTACTACTACCAGATTCAAGACGTTTCCTTTGACGGTAAAGTGCAAACCTTACGCACCACGCACCTTCGGGGCAACGTCACAGCTGTTGATAAGTTACCCACGACATGGGGTGAGCTAAAAGCGGCGCAATAAGCATCGCAAATCCCCAAATCCCTCTTAAAGTCCCCCTATTCAGGGGGATTTGGGGGTTTAAAATTGACACCTATGATGCGGTTAGAAACCTCACCGGGCTTCACCCAAAAATTACCGAATGAATAAATTAATCTTCATCCAACTGCACCAACCGAGCTTGGCGGGTCCAAAATTGGACAAAAAAACTGAAAACCCAATAACCCTGCTATAAATTCCCTTTTTTTTTTCAAAAAAATATGCAAATATGATAACATATTTATACTTTAAAATTCAAAAACGGTAGCCTGCAACAGCGGCGCAGGCGGATTTCAGGAATGGATCTAATAGCCTTAATGCCTGCTACTTCTCCGCAAGGTAAATTAGGAAAATGATTATCACAGTTGACGAAAGTTATCGGCAGAAGCGGGATCGTACCGAGGCGCAACTCTTCGCAGTCGTTGAGCAGAATACACCGGATTCCATAAAAACACCCCTTTTTCCACAAGACGCATCAGAAGCATTCACATTTCATCTTGATAAAGAACTGATCGAGCGTCTGAATCTCTGGGAATGGTTCCGTAACTACGCGAAGGAGGCACAAGTCTCGACCGCCGGCATTCGGGGTCCGCAGAATATCTTATACCCGTGGGATACCCGTTTTCCGATTAACCAAGTCGGGATTATCTTAGCAACGCTCGGAAAGAGTCTCGTCGCGAACGAAACCGCAGATGGAAAGTTGGTTGAGAAACTTGCCGGATGCGAAGTGCGCTACAATTCGCAGAAGTACGTTGAGTATATCACCCGAATCCAAGCTGCGCAAGGGATTCGCACGTATGTACCGAAAGGGTTCGGCACACTACCGATCTGGATGGCATCCTTCTTGATTTTTATGCTTGACCTTGACGGTGGCGAGCATGTCACATCAAGCCACTCCGTCAGCACCAAAAATGCGACCAAAGACCTTAACAATCAAGGCAGTCAATACCTGCCCGAAGAATCCATGCGGTTCGTCAACAAAATTGAAGAGATTCTCAAAACCGCTGAAACAGACGGATACCCGATTCAGTTCAGCGCGGTCACCGACGCACATATAGATTTTGAAAGACTGGATGAACTCCACGACGGCGTGCAGCTTTATGTCGGCTACCTCAAAAGTGGTGTTGCTACAGATGCCAACCTTAACCTCATTCGTAAAGCGAAACCGCCAATCGTTGTGGATTGTGTCGGTGGATGTATGTATCGCCCGATGCGTGCTATCTTTGAGCGGTTGGGAATTGCTAACTCTGTTCGCTGGCTCCACATCGAGGCAGATCCACTCTATCACAACATTGGAAAACTGGATCGGAATCCGAAGACCGGTGAGGCTGAATTTTACGACCTCGGTTGTGATTTTAGTATCCTTGATGTCGTCAAATCCACTGATTATGCAACGAAACTCAAGGCACAACCCATCGGCACAATCATTGAAGCGACAGACCCAGATGGCGATCGACTTATCGTTTGTGAGATAGAGGACGCATCGCGAGCCAAAACACTGGAACACCTCGGTGTCGATTTTCTTGATCTCGGTGATAACCGACTCTTGACGATTTATACACCGAATCAGGCGTTTCTTATGTTGATGGACTTCTATGCGAAGCAGCTCAAAACTTCCGGACTCTGGGAGAATCATCCGCGGTTCATGATAAAGACAACACCTTCCGCACTCGCTTGGGATCAGTGGGGTGCTGCGAACGATGTTGAAGTTATTAACGTGCCGGTCGGTTTCAAGGAAATCGCCGCAATTATGAAGAAAATTGAACGGCAGCTTGCAGAAGCACCAGACGCGCCGGTCATTGTCCAAGATGTCTACGGTGAAACGATCTCGCTTGGGGTCCAACCTCGACTGATTTTTGCGGGTGAAGAGAGCGGTGGCATGATTACCGGTCCTGAAGCACTGATTCAAAGCCAAGGCGGTCGCACTGCCATCGCGATGCGTGAGAAGTCGGCTGGCGAGTCTATGGTGTTGGTCACTGCACTCGCAGCGCACTGCAAACAGGCGAATATACCGTTGTCTGATTATCTCGCTACCGTTTTTATAGAGAGTCAAATCACGGCCACGTGCGATGTCAGAGAAGACATTACTTATTACAACGAATCTGAGCCGAATCCTGAGAAACTCCGTGCAGCGAAACGTGAAGGCGAGGCAAAACGCGACAAAAACGACCTGTTTTTTCTCGGCATCGCTATTGCCCTTCGCGATGGCAAAATAAACCTGGAGCAAGCACGCGCAATTCTTTCAGACGCGCTGCCGAGTTTGGATTTCACGGCACTTGAGGATGTCCAATTCGTCGGTGATGGCAGTTATCTCAGGTTTCGTGATAAGTTTGTTGAAGTCCGAAAATCCGGCACAGACGCAAAGACCAAAGCCTATGCCTCAGGCGCGGATAAGGACGAGTGTCGGAAATTTGCCAAAACTTTCGGTGAGGCAAGTGGCGACTTGACCGAACTTTACGAGGAACAAATAGGTCAAACTTACTTAAGGGATGTTGAAAACAGAGCACGGCAGATTTATGATGCATTTCAGTCGGATTAATAGCAGTCGGCTGTCAGCAATCAGCAGTCAGAAAGATAACCGTTAGCAGTCGACAATCAGTAGAAATAGCCATCAGCAATCAGCAGTCAACGGTTAGAAGAATAGCGGTCAGCAGTTGGTAAGAGGATGTAACTTCGCTGGAAACCTCTTTGCTGATGACTGAAAGCCGATGGCTGATGGCTAATGAAAAAGGAGAATTACCATGATCAGAACAGTTATCAGCCTTTTCGTAACGGTTATCGGTGTTGCGATGCTTTTTTCCTTCGCGACGGTTGCCGATGCGGAGTGGACCGTCCTGCGGGAAGACGATATCCTCCGCGGAGACGGCATTGACGGAATGTTACAGGATGTCTATTTCACGGATAACCAGAACGGTTTGGTCGTCGGAGACGGTGGTCTAATGTTAGTAACATCGGATGGCGGGAAAACGTGGGAGAAAATGGAAGTTGATATGCGTCCCCCGGGTGCCGGACAAAGACAGGGAGGAGCTCCAGGTGGCGGCGGCGGACCTCCTCCGGGTTTCGGTCGCGGCGGTCCTGCTCCGCTATATAATATCTATTTCATAAATGAAAACGTTGGGTATATCACTGGCGGCAGAGGCACTATCCTGAAGACTGAAGACGGTGGTAAAACCTGGGCACGGAAAATGGCGAGGAGTGATACCCCTGGACGCGGTGGAAGACGAGGCGGTATACGCGCCAATTTGATGGGGATCCAGATGATTAGCGAAACAACCGGCTTTATCGCTGGCAGCGAGAACACGATCCTCAAAACAACAGATGGTGGTGAAACTTGGGTCGGCAGCTCGGAACGCGCACGCGTCGGTGAGACCCGGAACAATCTTGAGAATATCTGGTTCGTTTCACCGACAACGGGGTGGGTCATCGGTTCATTCGGGACACTTCTCCATACCGCTGATGGCGGCGAAAATTGGGAGAAACGCGATCCCGGATTTGATAATAATCTGTTTGGTATCTATTTCATTGATGAAAACACCGGATGGATTTGTGGACAGGAAAGTTTAATCCTGCATACGACGGATGGTGGTGCTACATGGAATCAGCAGAAAACAGAATCCATTGACGATCTCCACGATATTATTTTCGTTGATGCTATGGTCGGTTGGGCAGTCGGCGGTTACAACACTATTTTGCATACCACCGACGGCGGTAAGACATGGACAGTATCGAATATACCGGGAGGCGCGAACTTCAAAGGCGTTCACGCAACGGATCAGAACCACTGTTGGACAGTTAACGATTGGGGTGTCATCGCAGGATATAAAGCACAAGAATAGTAAGATGGATGGAAGGATGGAAGAAACGCAAGGATGGGAAGCCTTCCCTTACACTTCCCATCTTCCAGTCTTCCAATCCCGCAAACAAACGCATAGGATTTTGCGTCCGTTCTAATTAAAAGATCGTCGCGAAAGGAAAATAATGTCAGAACTGAAAAGTCATAAAGTTACGATGCTCGGTACTGGACTCATCGGTATGTTCTATACGATGACGCTCCATAACCAGCGTGGCACAGACCGTGTTCACTCTGTCTACTCCCGACGTGAAGAACGGGCAACCGCGTTCGCCGAGGAGTGGAACATCCCTCACGCAACAACTGATTTGGCAGAAGCCATTAACCACCCTGAGACAGATACTGTTGTCATTGGGTTGCCGAACAATTTGCACCTGAAAGCGGTAGAACTCGCAGCAGCAGCAGGTAAAGCCATCCTTTGTACCAAACCCCTTGGACGTACCGCTGAAGAGGCGAAAGCGATGTTAGATATCGTTGAAAACACAGGCGTGTTTGGGGGTTATCTCGAAGATTTGGTGTATCCCCCCAAAACTCTCAAAGCGTTAGAGTCCGTCCAAAATGGCGCGCTCGGCAAAATTCTGTGGGTACGCTCCCGTGAGACACATCCGGGTCCGCACAGCGATTGGTTCTGGGATCTGGAGCAAGCAGGTGGTGGTGCCATCGTCGATATGGGATGCCACTGCATCGAGATTATCCGAAACTTCGTCGGAAAAAATAACAGACCGCTTGAGGTGATGTGTTGGGCGGATACGCTTGTTCATCCGATTGATGCGGAAGACCACGGCATCGCACTCATCCGATTTGAAAGTGGGGCGATGGGACAGTTTGAAGTCGGTTGGGCATTCCGAGGCGGTATGGACTTGCGAGATGAAGTCTCTGGCAGTGAAGGGACCATCTGGCTCAACCATTGGCTCCGCACAGGGTATGAGATGTTCACGGCTGTCGGACAAGGTGGTTATGTTGCTGAAAAGGCAGAAAGTGATACCGGTTGGCTCTTCCCTGTTGGTGATGAAGTTGCGGAACTCGGCTATCGGGATATGTTCCTCGATATGTTTAACGCAATCGACGAAGAACGCGAACCGATGGAAACCTTCTATGACGGTTACGTCGTGAACGCTGTCATTGATGCGTGCTATAAATCTGCCAAATCTAAGCAGTGGGAAGCTGTTGAAATCGAGGATTGGCGTGGCACAACCGAAGCCACCGATGCGCAAGCAAGTGAGTCGGATGCTGATGAACGCTATGCACATCTCAAGGATGAACGGATGCCCGATGGCAGAATGAAACGCATCTTCAGAGACCGACAGACCGGAGAGATTATTGAGCGCGTAGAGGATTGAGATCTGCTGTTAAGTATTAATAGCACAGATGCCTTTACGTCCCCTCCATATTGAACACGGGGTAGTTCAAATGACTCGAATTCTAACAACTTTTACACTCGTCCTTTGTTTGGGTGTAAGTAGTTTCGCTGCGTTTGAAGAAAATACGGTGTTGCTATATCTCTTTGATGAAGAAGTAGTCGATGAAGCGACAGACCTTTCCGAATTTGAGAATCATGGAGAGGTCACCGATGCTGAATGGACAAAAGATGGAAAACGCGGGGGTGCGTTGATATTTGATGGCGCGAGTAGCCTTATTGAAGTGCCACACCACGACAGTCTTCACGCCGGCAGTGATGAGGTGACAATTGAGGCGTGGTTTAAACCAGCGAAATTTCCGAATGGATATCCATCGATTGCAAGAAAGGGTCTCGTCGGTGACAGCGGCTGGGGACTTGACACACCCGGTGGAAGCGTCCGCGGCTTCATCTATAACGCACCCGGCGACTTCGCTGTCGCACAAGGTGAAACAATTATGAAGTTGGACACATGGCATCATCTCGCTATGGTCTACAATGGCAAAGAGGTTCGCGTCTATCTGGACGGTGAACTGGATGGGAAAGTCGACCGCGGAGGGGACATGCACCGAAATCAGGCTTCGGTCTGGATCGGTGCCCGCCAAGACAGCCACTGGCTTCATGGAACACTTGATGAACTCCGTATTCTCAATATCGCACTCACGCAAAAACAGATTCAAAAGGACATGCTGGAAGGTGTCGGGCTTGCTGTAGAAGTTACGGGAAAACTCACAACAACGTGGGGACGGATTAAATCTGAAATCCGCCGTTAGCAGATTGAGAGAGCCGAAGATTAACAGAACCTCCGCAAACATCTTTGCTGATAAGGTTTCCTAATCTCGTCAACGGTGCACAATATATCCAGTCTCACATAAAGAGGAGGATTTTCAAATGACTCAAATGCTGACCGTCTTTGTGCTTTTGCTTTGTCTTGGAATGTGTTGTTTTGCTGCGTTTGAAGAAGAGACGGTGTTATTGTACCTCTTTGATGAAGAGGCTGACGATGAAGCCACAGACCTTTCAGATTTTGAGAATCATGGTGAGATTACCGATGCCGAATGGACAGAGGATGGAAAAATTGGTGGGGCATTGGTGTTTGATGGCGCGAGCAGCCTTATTGAGGTCCCGCACCACGACAGCCTCTCTCCCGGCGGCGATGCACTAACAATCGAAACGTGGTTTAAACCGAATACGTTTCCGGGCGGACATCCACCGATTGCGCGGAAAGGTTCTGTCGCTGAAAGCGGATGGGGTTTTGATACACCCGGCGGAAAAATTCGCGGATTCGTCTATACCGCACCCGGCGATCCAGCTGTTGCAAACGGCACGACCCAGATGGAATTGGACACATGGCATCATCTCGCTATGGTCTACGATGGGGAAGAAATCCGCATCTATCTGGATGGTGAGTTGGATGGAGAGGCACCACGAAAAGGGGACATCAACGAAAATGGAGCTTCTGTCTGGATCGGTAAGAAAGCGAATGAGAACATCTGGCTCGATGGAGTGCTTGATGAACTCCGTATTCTCAATATCGCACTCACGCAAGAACAGATTCAAACGGATATGAAGGATGGTATCGCGTTTGCTGTTGAAGTCACTGGGAAGCTCACAACAACATGGGGACGGATTAAATCTGAAATCCGCCGTTAGCGGTTGGAGGAGATGACAATGGATACAAGCTGGCTGGAATACTGTGCTACGGAAGAACAACTCAAAGCGTTCAACGACGAAGGCTACCTCATTGTTGAGGACGCTATAAATCCTGAGATGGTGGACGCATTGGAGGCAGTCGCAGATCGACTTGATGCCGAAGAACGCACCAAAACGGGACTGGCACCCAACGCATTGATGTCAAAGTTCCGTACCGTCATCGAGGACGACATATTGCTCGAACTCCTTGATAACAAGAAAGTTTTCCCACTGCTCTGGGACATCCTCGGATGGAACATCCAACTCTACATCTCGCATCTCATCATGTATCCCCCAGAGCCTCCTGATAAACCGCGGATCCGAAAAGGGGCGCACTGGCATCAAGACGGCGGGAGACCTGTCCCAGAGATGGAACGTCCACACCCCCGACTCTCATTAAAAGTCAGTTACTGGCTGACCGACGTTACCGACCGTGACAACGGCGCAATGCGCATTGTTCCGTGTAGTCACACACTTGACACCCGTCCACCAAACAAAGCAGACGACCCTGATGGCGATCCTGAAGGTGCGATAGATCTGCTCGTCAAACGCGGCACGGCGGTGCTATTTGATCGACGGATGTGGCACTCACGCGGCTGGAATTTCTCTGATGTAACTCGGAAAGTTTTGTTTATGGGATATAGTTATCGTTGGTTGCGGGGTTTGGATTACAACCTCATGCCACCCGAAATCCTTGAGAAATGCGACCCCATTCGGCGGCAGCTCCTCGGCGACGGTGTAGACATTAAAGGCTGGTGGCAACCTACAGATGCAGACGTTCCGTTGAAGACATGGATCGCAGAGCATCGTGGTGAAGAATATTTGCGGTAGAAATTTTTGGGAATCTCGTCGTGTTCGGTTACCATTGTGGGTTTCTCTTGAATTTTGGTGTGGAATATCGGATAATTAGAAGAAACGTTTAATGGTAAAAATTGGGGAACATCAAAATGGATAGAGATGAATTGATTCTACAAAAGTTATCTGAACTGGCAGAAGATGTAAAAGACCTGAGGAAAAATGTAGGCGGTTTACAGAAAGATATAACTGATGTGAAATTACAACAAGCTGATGATCGCCGCCGATCCGAAACAGCGGATGTAAAGTTAGCTGGAGATTTACAACGACTGGAATCCAAAATTGACGGCGGTTTGGATCGCGTAGAATCCAAAATTGATGGGGTTGTCACCAACATCAGTGAGCGTAAGGCTGATACCAACGAAAGATGGAAAATCGGGGGTATTATTGTCTCTACTGCCATAGCGATTTTGGCATTCATCAAGTCGTTTTTCTTTTCCTAAATACCAGAGTCATTCAATTGTCCATTTTTCAATAGAATTTTTACCCCCAGGCCCGGTAGGTTCGGTTTCCTAACCGAACCGGATCCTTGAAAGAAGACGTGAAATCCAATAATTTCTTAAAATTGAATGCCTCTGTCCTAAACACATAAGTCCAATTCGGCGGCAGCTTTTAATTCCAGTGGGGCGTTATGTTTATATAAACGTATTGCCCGCATCCAAAGTCGCAGCCGGGCGTTATGGTGCGTACACACCAAAACATACAGATCTGCGTTAAAAATAATGAAAGAGATTTTCCGTTCACCGAAAGGGTTTATATTCTCAGGACATCATTTTCTAATCTCCAGCTTAACAATTGCCTTTCTACTTACTTATTCTCTTATCTCATCGGGCGAACCCAACGGTTCATCGGCGGACACTACTGATTCTTCATTTGCAGATTCATTTTTCGATGTTTCATTAACCGATGTAATAGGAGCATCCACTAGCGTAATATTGGCTGGATTGGCTGTCTATGCAATTTGGAAAAAGCCGTGGAGAGAGAATCTCGCTGTACATTTCAAGAAGGCGTATAGAGCGCAATTGAAATCTATTCAGAAAGCCGTGAAGGAGAGGGACGCTCTGCGCGCAGAAGTTAACACACTTTCGATTTTCCATAGGAGTTATTCTTCTTTAGAAGAAGCCGAAGAGGCAATGCGTGAAGAAGATGGTTTTCCATCTGTAAGTGATATGGGAAAGCAGCTTTGGGATGGAAATAAAGAAAGTTTATTAAAAGGACTGGAGGAGATCGAACATATTAAAAATGCAAAGGATGCTGAGAAGATTTTAAGTAACTACTCCCAAATGGAATACATATCTCAAGATTTAATTAAAGAGATTTTGAGATTACGGGAACTTAAAAGTCTCTCAAAAACGGGCAAAATAACAGGTAACCTTATGTTTACCGAAGAGTTCACCAAAGACTTTCCAAAACAACCACGATTTCAAAATCCTGTTCGGTTCAAACCAGAATACATAAGAGATGGATACATATCCCAATTCTGGTTGAATCGGAATCTTTTTTATCCGAATGACCCAGACACAGGAAAAAAAGTAAAAAAACGTGATTTGTCTAAGGACGACAACTGGTGGCTTTTATCTATGAATTCGCCTTATTGGAAATATGTAGAATTTGTTGACTTCAATTTTGAAAATTACATCGTTATACACCGAGATGGAAGACGTGTAAACATGCCTCCAGAGGACTACCAACTTCCTGACAGAACTAAACTCTCGGACTGGAAAAATAGGATGTTCCGTCCATTAAAACTTGAGAAAGATGAGGAATGCTAGGTATACGCTTTATTCTCTCTGATTTCTACGGGATATTTTGAAGTAACTGCTCAATTTTGGCTTTGAGATTCACATCACCTGCCGCTTCCGCCAATTTCAATGCAATCGAGATATCCTGCTTCGCCTCCAAATCATGTCCAAGGTTAGTCTTCGCAACTCCCCTATTGACGTACACATCAGTGTAATCTGGTTTTAGGCGAATGGCCTCGTCATAATCGAAAATTGCAGCAATATAGAGACCCAAATTAAATTTAGCGATGCCTCGGTTGTAGTAAGCTATCTCATCATCAGGTTTTAGTTGTATAGCTTTATCATAATCAGTAATGGCATTATCGTGTTGCTCTAAGTTCATCTTTTCAAGCCCTCGATTGTTGTAGGCTTCAACAAAATTGGGTTTTAGTTGTATAGCTGCGTCATAATCAGCGATAGCAGCAACATTTTGTCCGAGGTTGGCCTTCGCGAGTCCTTTATAGAAGTACACTTCGGCAACATCAGGTTTGGATCGGAGAACTTTGTCCAAATCGGCGATGGCGGACTCATATTGCCCCAGATTGCTCTTGGCAAGTCCTCGTTTGTAGTATGCTTCGGCAAACTCCGGTTTGAGTTGTATTGCTTTGTCAAAGTCAGCGATAGCGACATCATATTGCCCCAAATTATCGTTCTGTACTCCGCGGATGAGATAGGCATTGACATCATTCGGGTTTAGGCGGAGTGCCTCGTCAGGATCCGCAATAGTTTCAAATTGTTGCCCCAAGATGGTGATTGAAACTAGCAACTCACCATAGTTATCAGCATCCTGTGATTCTATAATATGTTCAGTAGGCCAGAGTATTTCGTTGATGTTAGCGATGCGCTCATTGAGATCTTGAAAGATTTGCCCAATTTTGGCTGTGAGTGCTTCATCACCCGCTTGTTCAGCCAGATTCAATGCGGTCAAAATGTCCGGTCTTGCCTCCCAATAATAACCCAAGCGATCCTTCGCAAGACCGCGATTCAAGTATGCTTCGGCATCATTTGGTTTTAAGTGGAGAACCATATCAAAATCAGCAATAGCAGTTTCATATTGCTCTAACTTGTACTTTGTAGTTCCTCGATTATTGTAGGTGATGGTATCATTAGGTTTAAGTTGAAGAGCCTTATCAAAGTCTGCGATAGCTGCTTCGTGTTGTCCGAGGTGTGCCTTTACAAGTCCTCGACTGCCATAGGCGATAGCATCATTGGGATTCAGTTTTATAGCAGAGTCATAATCAGTAATGGCTGCCTCGTGTTGTCCGAGGTGTGCCTTTACAAGTCCTCGATTGCCGTAAGCGATGCCATTATTGGGATTCAGTTTTATAGCAGAGTCATAATCGGCGATGGAGGCAGTGTATTGCCCTAACTTGTGTTTCGCAGTCCCCCGATTGTGGTAGGTGATAGCATCATTAGGATTCAGTTTTATAGCAGAGTCATAATCAGTAATGGCTGCCTCGTGTTGTCCGAGGTGTGCTTTTGCAAGTCCACGATTGTAGTAAGCTTTGGCATCATTGGGATTCAGTTTTATAGCAGAGTCATAATCAGTAATGGCTGCCTCGTGTTGTCCGAGGTGTGCTTTTGCAAGTCCACGATTGTTGTAGGCATCAGGGTGATCCTTTTTTATTTCTATAGCGGAGTCATAATCAACGACGGCGGCAGCGTATTGTTCCAACTTATGTTTTACAAGTCCTCGGTTGCCATAGGCGATAGCATCATTGGGATTCAGTTTTATAGCAGAGTCATAATCAGTGATGGCGGCAGCGTATTGTCCTAACTTGTGTTTCGCAGTCCCCCGATTGTAGTAGGCTCTGGCATGATCGGATTTGAGTTGTATTACTTTGTCATAGTCGTCAATAGCAGCAGCGTGTTGTCCTAAGACAGCCTTCGCAAGTCCTCGATTGTAATATGATTTAGCATAATCAGGTTTGAATTGTATAGCTTTATCATAATCATCAATAGCAGCAGCGTATTGTCCTAAGGCAGCCTTCGCAAGTCCTCGATTGTAGTATGATCTAGCATAATCAGGTTTGAATTGAAGAGCCTTGTTATAGTCTTGGATGGCCCCTTCATATTGCTCTAACTTCTGTTTCATAGCTCCCAGATTATTGTAGGCCTCAGCGAACTCCGGTTTAAGTTGTATAGCGGTTTCAAAATCAGTAATGGCATCGTTGTATTTTCCTAGTTTCATCTTCGCAAGCCCCTGCTTGTAATAGGTTTCGGCATCAATGGAGGTTTGAGGTCTTTGTGCAGGCGTGTCTCGGGTGCATTTCCAAAAGAGGTTACTCGTAATGTCTTTGAACGAATTTCGCCCCAAATTCTCAAAAAACCCCCAATTGTCGGGATCAGTACTATTCGCAAACACGCCCAACGGTGTAGCAGTTGCAAAAAGATAGGACTTTAATTGGTTAATTCCATCTTCTTGAAGGAGGTGGGCCACCAAGTCACGCGGGCGGAAGGGCTTAAATTCGTCAATTTCATCTTTTGCAACATCTATCTGTCTGCATTCTATAATAGCAGCATAGTTTTGCTCTCCATCAACAAGCACAATATCAGCTCTGCGTTTATCCGCGCCCATTTGTATTTCAAGTTCAGTCTCAATAAAAAAATCACGGAGTCTGTCAGAGAAGTAATTAACCACTGTCTCTACGACTATAGCTTCGTGTGGAGCGTCTTCACGACAATACGGGCACAATGTAAAGTGCGGATAGCGAGGTTGGGAATGTGAGTGCAGATGGCAAAATACTGTGTTTAGATCCCTCATAACGTCTTCTCTGTCTCTGTACAAAAATAGTGGAAACCGAAGTTCCCATTATCTTGGTTAGTCATCGTCTTCAGATTTTTCTGGTGAAGTGTGTTTGGACGGATCATAGTACGGGACATATTTGACCCCGTTGCGTTTGTCCTCTTCTTGTAGTGCTTGCAAATACGCGGAGAATTCTGCCGGGGTTTTGAATTGCGCACTGATCTCTGCTTTGATGCGATAGCATTCTTCAAGGATGGGGTTCGTATACGTTTCAGGGTCAAATTCTGGGTATTTTTCTGGTGTTTCTTTCATCTGAATATCCTCCATCAGTTTTGCCGGAGTTCCACTCGTGTTTAGTCATCGTCATCGGATTCTTCTACCGATATACGCTTGGACGGATCATAGTACGAGACGTATTTTACGCCGTTGCGTTTGTTCTCTTCTTGTTTTGCTTTCCAATATGCAAAGTATTCGTCGAGAGTTTTGAATTGCGCACTGATCTCTGCTTTGATGCGATAGCATTCTTCGAGAATGGGGTTCGTGTACGTTTCGGGATCGAATTCTGGATGCTTTTCTGGAGATTCTTTCATCTGAATGTCCTCCATCAATTTCGCCGAAGTTCCACTCGTGTTTAGTTATCGTCCTCGGATTCTTCTACCGGTAGACGCTTGGACGGATCATACGGGACATATTTGATGCCGTTGCGTTTATCTTCTTCCTCCAGTGCTCTCACATACGCAAAGAATTCCTCCAGAGTTTTGAATTTCGCACTCAGTTCTGCTTTGATGCGATAGCATTCTTCAAGAATGGGATCCGTATACGTTTCGGGGTCGAAATCTGGGTGTTTTTCTGGTGCTTCCTTCATCTGAATGTCCTCCATCAGTTTTAACAGAGTTCCACTCGTGTTTAGTCATCGTCCTTGGATTCTTCTACCGGTAGACGCTTGGACGGATCATAGTACGAGACATACTTTTTTCCGTTGCGCTTGTTTTCTTCTTGCCTTGTTTTCACATACGCAAAGTATTCGTCCAAGGATTTAAATTGTGCGATGATTTCTGCTTTGATGCGATAGCATTCTTCAAGAATAGGATCCGTATACGTTTCGGGGTCGAAATCTGGGTGTTTTTCTGGTGCTTCTTTCATCTGAGTGTCCTCCATCAATTGTGTAGGTGTGCAGATGATTGTTGGTTGAAATCCTGCTGCTTGGCAAATATGATTGATATGTTCACGCTTGTGTTCATTTACAATATGCTTGTGGTTCCACGATACCAAATACTCAACACGGTGTACTGTTGCAATAGCGACATGTTGTGCGTCAGTCACAGAATTTCGTGGGACTGCACCAGTGTCTAACAGTCTATACGTAAGTACATCTGCCTCTGGTAATACCTCTAATACTGTTAGCGGGGATATGATTTCAAGTCGTCGCTGTGCTGCGTTTGCATCGCCAAGTTGCACCTCATTGCTGACTATGTCTGAAATAACAAACTCAAACCTATCGGCATAATCCTCCCATAGCTGCCGACTTGCTTCCTGCCGGGATGCTAAGATTGGGTTGTTACTGGGCCTCGCTACCAAGTAGCTAACAACGGTTGACTCAATATAGACTCTCGGTTTTATTGTTGCATATTTTAGCACGAAATACTGCTTCTTTCAAATCAAACTTCTGACATAGTAAAAGCATAGAAGAATGTCAGATTAGGGAGGTTCCTCTTCCATCCTTCCATTCTTCCATCGAAAATTAAGATTGCATCACACTAACGCATCTTCCCCATCCGTCAGCCATGCCAAATCGAACTTCGCGAACGACAACGTCTCATACGCACCATTCTCACCACGCTCATAGAAACAACAGATATTCATATCAGAATCAATACAAAGATCCGAATACGCCGCAGGGCCTGCGTGCAAGACCTTGCCACTACCCCAAGTTTGACACTCATCATAACTGATGCGAATCGTCATCCGTTCACGGCTCTCACTTGCAGGGTTGGAGAACAGGATCCGGTTCTTGTCGTGTTGATTCGCGTCCGTATACCGCACCATACTCGCCTGACAGATCGGTTCGACGAGATCCTCTTCGTAACCGCATTCTGTGAATGTATCGCCACTATCGCTGCTTCGCGCATAGGCGCGTCGCTTCGGCGCAACATAGTTCCGACAATTGAAATAGAGTCCACCCTCCACCGTCTCGACGACAACCGATTCGTTGGTTCCGGGTTGTGCTTTACCTGCCATCCGCCATGTCTCACCACCGTCATCGCTGACAATCAGGTGTGAGTAGCCGTATTGGGCATAGTTCCGCTCGTTTCCGAGCACATGGTCGCACGGGATCACCAATCTACCGTTTGCCATCTGAATGCCGTGACAGGGACCGGTTGCATACCACGTCCACGCCTCGTCTTTCGTTGTGGCTGTGATTTCTCTCGGTTCCGCCCAAGTTTCGCCGTCGTCGGTGCTGGAAGTTACCCAGACAGTGCGTGGTGCTTCACCGGCAACGATCTTCCCTTCCGCGCCGTCCGCGAGATTCTTGCAGAAAAGGAGCCAGATGGTGCCTGAATCACGATCAACGACTGGCGCAGGATTGCCATCCGTATCAGTGCCTGTAGAGACCGCGATTTGCATCGGTTGCCAACTCTCACCGTTGTCAAAACTCCGTTTCAAGACAATATCAATATCGCCTGAGTCACCGCCACCGTGTCGTCTACCTTCACAGAAGGCTAATAACGTTCCTTTATTGGATCGAACAAGCGCGGGGATTCGGAACGTGTGGTATCCTTCCGTCCCTGCCGTAAAAAGTGGACGCTCTGTTTTGTGCATATCTACCAGCCCCCTTATCTTTTTAATTATTTGGAAGTCTGCCCGTTTTTTCAGGCGCAACCGCAAGCTCGTAACGTAGTGGAGAGCGGATTTAAGGAACGCTTATAAAAAATTCAAACGCACCTCATTTCTCCGCAAGGAATAATTAAAAACGTTTAATCCGTGCCCATGTTGTTGTGAGTTTGCCAGTCGGTTGGACAGGTGCCGGGTCATCCATTACAAATTCATCGGGTTCCTTCTGATGATCAGAGAGCCGGAGTCCGTCAACGACGCAATTTGTTGGGAACTTTGGATCAGGTGGAGAAGCATTGTTAACTTCAAAGGTTTCCGCGAAGACGGTAGGTCCTTTTTTGAAATTAGCCTCACCTTCAAGTTTGCCATCTAAGTAGAGTTTCAAACCGTCGGGTCCCCATGTCCCTGCCATGTGGTGATGGTCACCCTTCTTCCAGTTGAGTGCGGCACTATTGGCGTTGTGCCATGACCCCGCGCTTTTAATCCGCATCTGCGCGATCCCACCCTTGTTGAACTGCAGAAATACCGCATCCGTGCCGCGTTTGTAAGTCATGAACGCGAAAAGTTCACCGTTGATTTCGCTGGCATCAAGCCCCATGGTTATCCATAATTCAACGGTCCCTTCATCGAGGTTGACGAACCGATCTTCTACAGGGAAATGGATAACGTCGCCAACCTCTTTGCTGACAAAACCGTTCCCAAATTTACCCGGCTCGAAACTACCACCATCAACGGTACCACCCTCTTTTTCAACTTCCGCTTTGCTCTCTAACGCAGAAAAGAAGGTCTCCTCTGCTGTAGCAACTGAGACGCAAAGCAACATAATCGTCAATATACATAAGGTTTTCATAAAAGATTCTCCTATTTCTGTTAGATTGTGAAAGTGAACGTCTGCCCACTCCACAGACCATAAACCAAACGATGTCATGTGAACTAAATCCTGGATGTTGACAACACTATTATTGTTTTTTAAGTTAGACGAATAAATGTTGTTTTTCGATTATTTTTCGTTGGGTTTTGTGCACAAGGCATATACATAGGGCGATGTTAACTGCTGGTTTGGCACCCGAAGTCCTGCCAATAGATTGCCAACGACAATATCTGTCAAATTGACACACTTACAAAGCACTTCGTGTCCCCATTTACCGATGACTGCCCGCCACGGCGAATAATCAACGACGCTCAGTTTCAACGGACCGCCTGTGTACCCATATTCTGTAACGCAAAATCCAGCTTCCTGCAACGCTGTAGCAAGTCCTATGGGCAGAATTACTTTGTGTGTCGCGAGAAGTTTCGGACTCGCGACGCGGGCTATCGGTGTATACATACCCCGTAGATTTGGAATTATTGTGAGCATTGTTCCACCGGGTTTGAGGAGATTGTACATCTCTTCCAAAATCGCGTGCGGTGTACTGAAATGTTCAATCAGTCCCATTGAATAAACAAAATCGAAAGCTGCGCGATGTTCTTTCGCAAATGCAAAGAGGTCTTCACAAATGATCGTTCCTTCGGCACCGACAAGCGCGAGATTTCGTTGTGCAAGTTGACATCCCAACTCGGAAAAATCAACACCATAACAGCCGCTTTCATAGTTTTGGGCAAGATAGGGAAGCCACAATGAATCGGCGCAGCCCAACTCAACCAGCGTCGGATGTTTAAAGGCTGCGAGTGCACGCTGGAACAATTTCGCAAGTTGACGGTTTGTCACATAAACCCATCGTAAGTGCCGAACTTTGTGCTGCTGTCCATCCCAAAGCGTTGTCCAATAGGATTCATCCGTTAAGGGTTTAACGTGCGGATCCATACTAACGTTCCTCCGAGAGAACCGCATCGTGTTCCAAAATCGGACAGAGATCACAGAGCCAGTCAGCACAATAGTTTTTGTATAAGCGGATAATCCCTTGCTCAATTTTAGCCGTCGGTTTCAAATGCCGCATCTGCTGTGTCTCATTGAAAATCTGTTCATCAACCCTACGGATAATCTTGTTTCCTGTTGACTTAGAACCGGTGCTGTAAAGGCGTAGAATCGCCTCCTGCAATTTCTGACTCTCCGCCTCAACTGCCCAGATATAGGCAATAGGTAAAATTTTATTGATAATGATGTCCACAGCCCGAGTATTACCAATCAGTCCCGCTTTTTGAGTGCCACCAGTGCCGAAATTAGAATGCGTTTCCCAGTAACCTGTAGGTTCAAGCATCAGTAGTGTCCGAAGTTCTTTTTCAATCGTTCTTAGTGCCTTTGGTGTATCTGCGGTTACTGCTTTTTCACATATCGGTAGAAAGTACATCATCAAGCTGCCTTGGCAATGATGAATTAATTGGCTCATCGCGGCAATACGTCGAGTCGGGTAATTCAGAGGTCTTCCTGTAAAATGCCAGCGCGCCGCTGTCATACGTGGCGGCAGTTCCGCGTATTCTGATGCACGCCACAACTTTTCTAACGCCACAATGCTCGGATCATCTGTCACTTCAGGTGGGAACGGTTTCTCACGCTGTGATGGCAGCAGTCCGGCAACGCCGAAAAGCATCGCTTGAATCTCTAACTCCGATTTCTGATCAAGGTCAGCAAAAGGGACATGCTGTGCCAGTTCGCGCAATGCCTTGCTGTTGCGTTCATATCCGAGTGCCTCCATAATGCCTTCATAGAGGAGTTGCTCGAAATCAAGACGTGTCCTTAACAGACGCATCGACTCCGTCTTTTCTAAAAACCGTTCGCGCCCAAGTGATTCAAAAACGCCTTTCAGCGTTTCTATGTTCAATTGCTGCCCCGTTACCCGACACAAACCGTCGGTTGTTGTGTCATTGGTGTCGTCGTATAGGTCTCCGGTATCCACAGCAACCCATTTTAGTAATTCTAAAGTTGGCACCCGTTTTCCGTTCTGAAGCCGTGTCCGTAGATTGAAGTCGTCGTTAAAAAGCACTGCGTGCATAATCACCCGATTATATCTCGAATTGAGATGATGCTTATGTGCATACCACTCCGAAGACCGGCATGAATCTCAACATCACCGATATGAAGTTTACCATCAATCTCAATTTCGGCGTGCATAAAATCGGGACCTTCATTATGATTCAATATTCCAGGTTTTATCACACGAATCGCCCGTCTATCAATTGCCGCCATATCGGTATCGAAAAAGCGTTGCTCATTCCACCATTTCTGGACTAATGCCTCATCAATTTTATCCAAATCCGGTTTATAGGTTTCATCTATTTCTTTGAACAGTTTAGTAGCATGCTCAACTTTAGTTATATCGTTCTTATGTGTTTTCATTGCTTCCAGTTTACTTCGCTCCATGGATTTCGCTTAGCAGTGCCTGCGTTGCAACGGTTGGTTCAGAATGGGCACAAACAGCGGAGATTACGGCGATGCCGTGTGCGCCTGCCCGAATTACGTCACTTGCCGTCTGAACGCTAATACCCCCAATAGCGATCACCGGGCATGCTGCGATGTCGCACATCCGGCGGAGTCGTTCCAATCCTTTAGGCATTTCCGCATCCGATTTTGAAGTGGTCCCGTAGATAGGTCCGAACCCGATGTAGTCAGCACCCTCGGAAATAGCTTCAAGTATTTTATCTTCAGTTCGGGCGGAGGCTCCAATGATGGCTTTTGTAGAGAGTATCTGTCTTCCGATGGAGACAGGCATGTCGTCCTGTCCAAAGTGTGTACCTGTTGCCCCGACAGCGAGTGCGATATCTGCCCTATCGTTTACAATCAACGGCACCTTGTGCTGCGCACATACCGCTTGCATACCTTGTGCCATCGCTATCAATTCGCGCGTCGTCCCGTGTTTCTGTCGGAATTGCACTGTGTCCGCGCCGCCTTCGATTGCTAGTTCCGCCAGTTCAGCGTGTGTGAATCGGGATTGCAGCGTCGTATCCGTGATGACGTGTAAAACGCCGATGTTTTTCATGTTGGCATTCCGTCCAAAGTGTGCTAAATTAGAGTCGTCGGCTATCAATTTTTAGAGTCATTAGTTATATTATCAGTTTTTAGTTAAGAGCTCTCCGAGGGTTTCGTATTTCTTAGTAACCGTGGTTACCCCATTGAAATGGAAAGGTAACAAAGATATGTAAGGGATCAGAAACCAGACTTATAACCTATAACCTATAACTATTCTTTAGTATATCACATATAGGAGACACTTTGTGAATAATTTATTGTTTCAGTCTGGGGATAAGGTGCTTTTTATTGGGGATAGTATTACGGATTGCGGACGACGAAATGAACACGCGCCTTTCGGACACGGCTACGTCCGTAAAATCACTGAACTCATCACCGCTAAATACCCCGAACGCGACATCACTTATGTCAACAAAGGCATTGGTGGCGATATCGTTGAGGGTTTGGAAGAGCGGTGGGATGCCGATGTAATTGCCGAAGAACCGAAATGGCTCTCAGTTAAAATCGGGATAAACAACGCGAGTCGTCAGCATGGAGCCGGCGTTTCGTCGGAAGCGTATCTACCGGTTTGGGAAGCGTGCTATCGACGCATCCTCACGCGCGCGAAAACCGAGTTAGATGCGTCCCTTTTTCTATTTGAAATTTTCTATATTGAAGAAGATGTTGAAGAGCCGCGTCCGTTGGACGTAGACGCTTACAACGCAAGCATACATAAACTTGCCGCAGAGTTTGATGCAAGACTGATACCCACAAATGCCGCTTTTGATAGCGCAGTCGCCGCCCGTCCTGGAGCACTCTGGACAACCCAAGATGGCGTTCATCCAAATGCGGAAGGGCATACCTTGATGGCGTTGGAATTCCTTAAACAGGCAGAGTGGTAACTATCCTCGTGTAATCATTAATTCGAGGTTACTGCGGTCGGACATTCTCAACCTGACGTTTCAGCGTTTCAATGAATGCCTGCTCGTGGTGTTCATTATATTCAGAGGCAAATTGTTGGGCACTCGTTCGGTTACCCCAATAAAATTGCCACCCGATGAGAGAGATACCCGCACAGTCCATGTATCGACGGTCGCGAATAGCATCCACGGCAAGATAGATGAACGTCCCACTCAATGCTGCCGCGAAAATACCCTCTTTCACTTTGCCCACGTAAAACTGTCCACTTCCAGGAACAACTGTAGAGAGCCAACCCGCCAGTTGTGGTGATTTGGAAGGTAGTGGTGTTTCTTCAAGAAGCATGTCTGCCAATTTGTCCGCTTTTTCTCCGGGGATGGCACCGGTCTGAGAGGCATCTATTTGCCGCAATTCCGAGATCGCCTTGTTCCAATCGGTTGTCCGAATGTAGCACCAGCCGCGTAAGTAGTGTGCTGCAGCCACGACTTCCGGCTCCGTGCTGACGTGTAAGAGTTCAAAGAGGCTACTTCGCGCCTGCGAATACTCCCCCGCATCAAAATGGAGCTGTCCAAGCATCAACTGACTCTGAAACCGCAAAGGCGAATTCGGATGGATCGCTGAAAATTCGCGAAATAACGCTGCGGCACGCCTGCGCTGGTTCTGATAATAATACGTCCGTGCGATCCGATAATCAGCTACGTCTCTCAATTCTGTGTCAGGTTGATAAAACAGAAGACGTTTATACTCACGTCTCGCCGCTTGATAGTCGCCCGATTCAAAAAGTTGCTCTGCGTAACGGTATTGCTGCAGATCTGCTGTCTCAGCATGGACGCTCGTTGCAAAAGCCGTAATGGAGATGAATAGACAATATAATGATTTAATCAAGATGTTTGCCATAAGTCTAAGATCGGAAGTTTAATCGATGTTAAGGCTTTTAGAACCCATTCGGTAGCAATTTGGGTAAAAATACTATATAGGAAATCCCATGAATTTACAAGTGGCAACTTCAGGGCGATTTAGTTCTCGGTTTTTTCGTCCAATTTTGGCCCCCAGGCCCGGTAGGTGCGGTTTGATGAAGTTTAAAAAAATAAATCGGTAATTCTATATTTTCCCCAGGACCGGTAGGTGCGGTTTGGAACCGCACCGGACTTCACCAAGAAATTACCGAATTAATAAATTAATCTTCATGAACCGCACCATAGGTGTCAATTTAGGGATTATTTCATGGTATTTTGTAACACCGATATAAACATGCTGCAGAAATACCCCAGCAAAAACCCCCTACGGGGCTTGCGTTTTTGCTTGAAAATGCTGCTATAAACATACTGAAGAAACACCCAAGCAAATAAACCCCTACGGGACTGAAGAGGTTTTTGAAACCTTCAAGGTTTCTGTGTAAAATCCGGTTCGGTTGGGAAACCGAACCTACCGGGTCTGGGGCGGAGGCGGTTATTTTTTCTTAAATTGACACTTATGGTGCGGTTTCAAACCGCACCGGACTTGAAAAAGAAGATTCAAAAATTTAGAAAATCCGATAATTCATCTAAAACTAAATAGTTCTGGTGGCAACTTGGGCTATTATTAGACACACCCTAATCGCTAAAGCCACACATTACAGAAAAAGAAAGTCCCACGAGTAGGTCTATAGATATGGACTTCATCTTACTGCTTTTATTAGATCTCAACGCGGACAAACACCATATACGCACCTGACAATAGAAGCACAAAAAACAGAGCCAATAAGAGTAAATCTATAGCCGCAGCATTGAAATCACGACTCAGATTGAGTGTATCTTCAAACTTTGGGATCGCTTCCGGGCTAACAGGCTTCCGGGACATTCCCTCACGCACCCCAATGATATGGAGACTCTGGGGATCTGCTCTATCCATATCTGTAACAAATTCTCGGTATTCACGAGCGTAACGCTGCGCGTTCTCCACAAATTGTTGATGCCGTTCAAAGCCAGTGCCAGCAAAAACCTCAAGAAGATACTGCACAATCGCAACCGGTGAGATGCGGGTGACGGAACGTCCCAGTCGAATTTGGGCGTGCTGCTGGTCTAAAAATTCTCGGCTCAAACGTTCTCGCGCTGCTACGTCTTTAGTGACATATTCACCGCCTAACGCGATTCTTTTCGCTGGATGCTCACGCGCGCCTTGCAAACGAGTAACATATTCATCACTGAGTTCAATGTAAAGTTGTTCTCGACGCTCCCGGAATTCATCATAAGTCATCGGTGTTGAAAATCCGCTGGCAATAGAGGCGAGTGTACTCGGCATAAAGACGACAAAAATAACCCATGTCAACAAGAGTATCACGAGACTCGCTGCACTTTGCTGCACACGCGACGACACTAACAATCCTAATGCCAGAAACAGGCACAGGTACAGCATCGCAATAAGAAAAATAATGCCTAAACGGTTCCACGCATCCGTGCCAAGTTGGACATCGTTAGATGTAGAAATTACCAGCAGATTCATCAACACCGCGAGCGTAAATGGGACACTAATACTTACCAATGCCCCTAAGAATTTGCCAATCAACACGGTATGGCGCGGTATTGAGTTCGCCAGCATTAAACGTAGAGTGCCGTGCTCGCGTTCGCCGGAAATCGAGTCAAAGGTGAATAGGATCGCGATGAGGCTCAAGACGTACCCGATCACAAATCCCCAATCTACTTTGATAGTGTCCGGACGAATATTTCTTGAATTGTGAGTCGCAGGACGATAATCCAACTGCCAGAATCCCATTAAGCCATCGGTGATCCGCCGAATGAGTATATGGACAGCATCTGGCAAAAAGATGGCACCCCCATCCGCACAGAAATAGAGAGATGACGGCTTTTTGTAAAGCAATCCGGGGCCCCGTTGCGCGATATCATACAAATGGGTCCGAGATTCTAAGCGGTTCTGCGATTCTGTGACGGCATCGTGATACTTCTGCATCCGCATAGGGTGTTCTCGGAGATGCACAACGGCGTTAGTCAGCATCAAGCCAAAAAGCAGGACTGTTGCCAGTGCAAATCGGAGGCTATTGAGGTTATCGTAGAGTTCACGTTTTGTGATATGCCAAATCATTTTTTTATGGCTGTCGGCTTTCAGCAGTCAGCCTTCAGCAAAGAATTCTTGCGCTATTCAAGGGAGACGTGTATGCTACATATTGATGGCTGACAGCCGACGGCTGATGGCTGACACCCATCCTACACTTCACTTTTTTGGAAAACCCAAAATATTACCATAAAGAGAAAAAGGTTCATCACTATCAGCAGGAGTAAATCTGGCAATGCCCGCGCTGCATTTGTTCTGACATCGCTTCTCTGAAAGGAAAACTGAGGCAGACTATCCCAGTCCACCGCGCCCTTATCGGCAGAAAACCATTGTTGAGACTCGAAAACCTTCTTATCGTAGTAATAATCAATCAACGTCCGTCGGTACCTTCGCGCCGTCTGAAAAAAATCTCTGAGTCCGTGCAGATCTGTCCCTGCCCACGCTTGCGTAGCGGCATCATACATCCCGACTGGCGAGCACCTCAAAAGGATGCGATCAACAATCGCTGGTTGAACGAAGATACTTTCGAGTGCCTGTTTTCGGACGAGCCACGCCCGTTCTGCAGTGTTGATAGTCTTCGGCACGAGGTAGCGGTAGTAGTTCTGCGCGTGCGGCACCTGAGGTTTGGATGCCTCAGTAAGTTTCCCGATATTTGAACCCGCGAGGTAAAAATACCTAAGTATTGACGGACTTCTGTAAAAGTATGCGTAGTTGAAACCGGAACCGCCTATGATGCCAAAATGTGGGTCTTCTCCTACCATGCCAAAATGTGGGTCTTCTCCTGGAACAGCGTCGTTCGCAAGGAACTGTTTTCGCTCTCTGTCGAATTCCTCCCAGATCTGTTTAATTTCGTCGTAAGTGGAAACCATACGTTCTTGCGAGGGCTGAGGCGGGGCAATCGCGGCAAGGATTACGTTTGGATATACCAACACCCAAAATCCCCAGGCGAACATAGCAAGCATCAGCGCGGTACCGGTTCTGCGGGTTACTGCTGAAATTAGCATACCGATGAGGTAGAATACCGATAGATAAACAATTGAGCTCAAGATAATCCCACCAATACGGAGGAAATCACTGATGCTCAGAGAAATAGCGGTGGAGGTTGTCAGCAAAACCGCAGCGAGGAGCAGGCTCATCAGCAGTGGACCAAGCAAACAGGTCATCGCACTGATGTATTTCGCAAGCAGGATATGCCCGCGACGGATTGGATGTGTTAGCACCAGACGCAATGTGCCGCGCTCGCGTTCCCCTGCAATGGCATCATAGGCGAAAATCAGTGCAATTAGGCTCAGAACGACCTCAAAGATAAAAACAATATCAATCGAAGAGAAGAGGTTGAGCAGTGGATTCGTCGTCCCTCGCATCCGAGCATCCCACAGCGTCGGCACAAAACCGTAAGATATCCAAATTTCGTTGCCCAGTCGTTTATCCAACCCAACATTGAAGATACTCAGTGGATTTGGCGGGCGGGCGACATCCAAACCTCCACTCGAATAGGTTTTTCTTTCCCGCAATTGCTGATGCTCCGTTTTGAGAGCAGTGTTGTAAGCTGCCAACCGTCGCTCATAGTCCCTGATAAGCACAGCAGTATTCGCAACGACAAGCAACAGCATAATCAAAACTGCAGCAGCGAAGCGAAACGTCATTAGATTGTCAAGGAGTTCCCGACGGATGAGTGTTGTTATCACGAAGTTTACCCTAATTCAGATGTTTTTCAAACCAGTCTACAATACGTTCCCAGCAATCCGCACGGTGTTCAGGTCGCCAATTCGTCACGATATGCCCTTCACTACGATACCAAGCAAAACTCGCTTCCTTCTTAAGCCTGCGTAAACCAGAGAAAAGTTCCCCAGATTGCGTGTAATCATAACCGTTATACCCCTCACCACAATAGATTAGAACGGGAGTTTCTACCTTATCTAAGTGGAATAGTGGTGAATTGTCAATATACTGTTTGCGTTGTTCCCAGAGCGATCCACCTATTTGAAGCCGTCCTTCCACCCAATCAATACCACGACTTTCTCCCCGTTTTGAAAGATCACCATAAACTTGGATCAAATTATAAAAACCGCCACCGCAAACTGCAGCTTTGAAACGGTTGGTTTGTGTAATCAGTCCCGCTGAACAGTATCCACCAGAACCGTATCCCATTATTCCCAAACGATTTGTATCGGCGACACCCATTTCAACGACCTTGTCTATTGCCGGTAACACATATTCGGGCAATTCCTTTAACCACATGTCGGATTTAGGAGGCAGATCAATACCAAGCACAGCAAAACCCCGCGCAGCAAGGAGTTGAAAGTTTATTACGTAATCAAATAATCCAAAACTATAGATAAGTCTTGATGGAGGCATGCCCGGATGTATCCACGTAACTAAAGGATACCGTTTGCCTTCCTCATAGTTAGCAGGCAGCATCAAAGCACCACGTAAACGTTCACCCTTTTCCGTTTTTGCTTCGACGAAGCGGACTTCACCGAATTGTAAGTCGCGCAGATGTGGATTGAGTTCGGTCACTTGTTGTTGTTGTTTAGCGTCTATATCATACGTCCAGATTTCCTCTGGATGTGTCGCATCTTGCGATCTGTAGACAATCTGTGCATCATACCCCACAACCTTTAAATCGAACTCGTCTGCAATACGACTGGTTACGCTAATCGGTTCCTCAAACAGACAAGTCGCACGTGCCGCTGCGGTATTTACCAAATAGAAGCCGTCTTTCTTTGTTTCTCGCTCATGCGTCTGAACGCAGATAGCCGCCGCATCGCTTGACTGCCATACGACATGGGTATTCCCTTTCGCCACCAGACCGATGATGGGTCTATCCAACTCTTCTGTCAGCTTCCGTGGATTGCTGCCATCTGCTGCGAATTCCCAGATATTTCCGTCAATACCGCAGAAAAACGAGTCGCCTGCCGGGGTCCATAACGGGCGTGCGAAGAATCGCAGTTTCTCTTCAATGTTTTCAGTGATGTTCTTCTGTTCACCATCTTGGATTGAAACCAAATGCAGTCCACTCTGGTCGGCATATATTAACTTCTGACCGTCTGGGGACCAACTCACGAATAACACTTCTTCACTGATATTTGTAGCCAAACTTTGGGCTGGCTTTCCATCTAAAGGAACTAATAATAACTCAAAAAGGTGTTCTTGAGATGTCAACTGCTCTCCTATAATTAGGTTTAACACAGCAACTGTGGTCCCATCCGGAGAGAGTGTAATATTTCTCGTATACAATCCTCGGGTGGGAATTGAAACCTCACCTGTGTCAATATCAAAGACCCCTAAATCTCCTTTGATCCACGCGAATTGCTCCGATACTTCCTCTAAATAAGACTGTTCCTCTGAATCCGTGTGCCAAACGTTTATCGCTTGTGGACTTGTTTCAGTTGAGATAATTGTAGTAAGGTCTATATCTTCGGGACGTAACTTTGTGATAATATGTTTTCCATCTGAAGTCCACTGCGGTACTTCAAGACCGTGGGTTGCACTCATCGGTTTTTCGCTGAGTTGGCGGAGTTTCTTTTCAACCTTATCCCAAATCCAAAGATTCGGTGCTCCCATTCGGTCAGAGTAGAATGCTAAGGAGTGTCCATCTGGAGACCACCGCGGCGCCCAGTCAACCCCAGTATCTGCACCGAGTTTATGGGATTCCTTCGTTTTGATGTTGGTAACCCATACCGCATGGCAATGATTTTCAGTCAACGCGCCAGTCGGTTGATGATATGAAGATTCCGCAGATTGTTGTTCAAACGATGATTTTCGTTCAGGATCTATCACAACATAAGCAAGCCACTCTCCATCTGGGGAAAGTTGCATTTGGGAACGGTATGATAAAGACCTCATTTTGAGTATTTCTGAACGCATTCTATCTGTCATACTAATTTCTCCTTGTAACCGAGGTGGGGAACTGTGTCCCTTTCTCATAGGAATATCTATTGTCTCTTGCGTTGATAAATCGTATTGTCTCAACCTTTGTCTTGCGCGATGAAGTTGGCTCTTAATCGTATTTTGGGGGACACCTAAATAGTTACCGATCTCAGCAGATGTCATCTCTTCAAAATAGTGGAGTGTGATGAGTTGGCGATCGCTTTCCTTTAGCATTGAAAGCAGCTTTCGCGCCAATTCGCGTTGGGCTTCGGCAGCATCCCTCTCATTTTCCAAAGCCACATACCGTGAATATGTATCTGTCTCTGCATTTATTGCATAGTTTTCACGTAGCAATCGGGACGTTGATTGATTTTTTCTAAACCACGCTATACAGAGATACTTAGCAATCGCAAAAAGCCATTGTGGAAATTTCGTCGGGTCTCTCAGCTTATCCAGATTTTGATATGCTTCAAAAAATGTTTCCTGTGTAATGTCTTCAGCAATGTGGAAATCTCCACTTTTCCGATACACATACGCGTGAACCTGCTCCTGGTATTTGCTCACCAAACTCACAAAGGCAGTTTCATCACCCGCAAGTATGGATTGAATCAACACAACATCGTCTGTTTTCATCTGACATCTCCAGAGGGGAACAAAAACCCCACCGACGCTGACGAGGATTGTATCCTCGCCATTTTGCGAGTGTATAGATAATTACGGAATTTACTATAATAACTGGGTAATACGTTTCTGGGTAGGAACGCTCAAAGGCAGGAAGAAACGTCTGACTATTTCATTATATAATGTCGCGAATTGGTTGAAGAAAGGTGCATAATTTTAATGCAGGGTTATTTAGTTCTCGGTTTTTTCGTCCAATTTTGGACCCCCAGGACCGGTAGGTGCGGTTTCATGAAGTTTAAGAAAATATTTCGGTAATTCTATATTTTCCCCAGGCCCGGTAGGTGCGGTTTGGAACCGCACCGGGCTTCACCAAGAAATTACCGAATTAAAAAGTTAATCTTCATCAAACCGCACCGGACTTGAAAAAGGAGATTCAAATATTTAGAAAATCCGATAATTTATCTAAAACTAAATAGTCCTGAATTTTAATCGACACGCAATTGACATCTTAAAATCTTGATTTCCACAGCACCAATTTCACCTCATCTGTCGGTGGGGGTATTGCGCCGAATAAGCCTGAATCTCGAATTTCCTGTTGCAGTTTGTTACGAAACAGCCGCTCCTGCTGCAAGTTAAAAGATTGCGCTGTTTGGATACTCTGATAAATACTGTTTCCGTAGAAAAATGCCCCAAGTATGCCAACAGGCACAGCAACTTCATAACGCTCTTGATCAGCGTAATAGAAACTTGCACCTCCGAGGATTGCGACACTGACGAAGGCATAAAGTCCATCGACTGTTCGTCCGGTGTAAATTTGTCCGCTGCCCGGTACCAATATTGAGAGCGCGCCTGCGACCGTTGGAGAACGGTGCGGCAAAGTCTCAGCATTTTTTACCATCCGTGCTAATCTATCACTCACCTCAGCAAAAGGGCTTTCGGAATAGGTTACAGAGACACTGTTCCACACGCTGTTCGCCGCTGCCCATTCTCCCTTGTCTATATGTAGCATTCCGATTGTGAAGTGGGCGCGTGGTGCCAAATCACTCTTCTTATGTTCGGTGAGAAATCGTTTTAGCGATGAAAGTCCTTGTTTGCTATCGCCTGACAGGATGCGGCAGTGTGCAATATTATTCTTACACCGCGCAACAAGACTACTTTCCGGATAGGTATCAATCAAAAATTGGTAGGCACGTATTGCGCTTTCCAATTTGCCAGCGTTCTGATAGGATGCGGCAATCCGAAAAGCTATGAAATCGCTTTGGGAGGCATCGGGATGCAGGAAAAGGAGGCGTTTATATTCGTGGGCGGCGTTGAGATAGTCGCCTTCTCGGAAGAGTGAGTCTGCAAAAGCAGATTCCACTACTGCTGGAGACGGTGAAACCGTACTGAAAAAGAGTAAACATAGGGGCCAGCTGAGAAACGCGTATCGCGTTAAGATAGATAGATCGGTTTTCATTCGGTGTCAAGGTGTCTTTGTACGTGATCTTTGCTGACCGCCCAAACGCGATGACCAACATCTATGAGTTGTGGCGCGAAACGAGAATTTTCAATCTCCTTTTTGAAACCGTCACCCCCATGCGTGTTAAGAAGGATAAGCGCAAAGGCGATAACGATTCCCGCCGAAGCAACACCGAAACAGAGCCCTAACAGCCGGTTTGCCCAACCGAGGACCCCCTTTTCAAGGATACGCTGGATACGCTCAAAGAGCGAGTCAATGAGAATAGAAACGACAAGTACAATGGCAACAATGCTCAGCCATTTCGTCCAAGTCGGATCCGCTATGAGTTTCTGAAGGAATGCCGCAAGTTGATGCCAAAATTGGAATGCCACGAAAAATCCCGCACCAATTACGAATACACCCCAAACACTTCGGGTGAACCCCGCACGACAACAACTTATGCCTGCCAGTCCAACAAGGATAAGGATACCAATATCAAGTTTCGTCATTGTTGATATTTTTGTAGGGAAACCAAGATCTGCGCGCTACAGAGTGCCTACGAGCGGAATTTCTTGCAGCGTTAGCCCAAAAACCTGTTCAATTGCTGTTTCCGTCGGTACACCATTACCTAATTGATGAAGCAGCTTGCGGATTTCGGGAAAACCGAATTGCTGAACAAGATATTCAACGATCGCTGCGGATTGGATATAGGCCAATCTCCGGTATTTCGGGGGAAGCTGACTAAACGGTTCATTTAATGCAGCAAACGAGAGTAACCGATTTGTTTGAACCGCCTGCTGCAAATCGAGCCGTTCAGACTGGAACATAGGGCGGGCAATGCTTTGGGCAAGCCCTTCATCAAGCCAGACTGGGCAGTGCCCATTTGTTAGATGATAGACCAATAGATGCACCCATTCATGTCGAAGCAGTGCATATAAAATGCCGAGTACCGGCTCACCCGCTGCGCAGTAGAGTAAACGGATACTTCCATCGTAGCAGCCACTCGCCCATTTCGGTAGTGAACGCTGCGACACTGTGATGCCATTTGTATTTGTAATTGAGATAGGGACAGGAGAGATGGGATAATACCCTAATATTTCACCCAACTCAGTATAGGTCCGGTGAATAAGCCGACAGATGTTCCATACTGTCTGGGCACCCATCGTCGAATGACAACTTAGATTGAAAAATTCGGAACCTACAACGTGTTTAGCCGGTGTTGGAGTGTCGAGTTGCAAACGTTCAAGGAATTCTTGGGGAGGTGGTTTGCGCAAATCCTCCAAACAAACCAACCCGTCATAACACGCTTTCTCATCAAGAATACGTGTTTTACGTCTAAGAGCCGTCGGCGAATCTGGGCATAACCGAAGTGCAATGTCTAAGCATTCCAACGCCGTGTCCCATTCTCCAACCATCTCGTAGGCTTTTGCCAGATCGGCATAGATATAGTGATGCTGTGCCGCACCTAATTTCAAGCCAGCGAGGTAGTGTTGGATAGCCTCAACATAGCATGCTTGCCCATAACTGAGCGTCGCTTGTTGAAAATGAGACAATGCTAATGAGTTGGTATGCCTTAATTGCACAATTCCCATAAGGAGCGGAAGGCATTAAGTACTTTTCCATCAATGCACTCCTGCTCCTTTTCCCCATATAATTAACCCAGGTTGCCACTTTGTAGCATAGGAAACAGTTGGTTTCCTGTGCCTCTTCGCGCCGAAAATGGCAGGAAATGGGTTACAATTATGAACGTTCAATATTAACAACTTTGAAACTAATTTTTCCACACTTCAGGATAGAGCCGTCTTGAACCCGGGCAGACGTTTCAACGCGCTCGTCATCAACATAAGTCGCATTAGAACTCCCAAGGTCTGTGACATATACGTCATCATCCTTCTGCTCGAATCGCATGTTCAAACGGGAAAGCGTCCGGATTGCATCGTAGCGTCTCAACATTTCTGGAGATGTTGGTGATTGTTCCTCATCCCACTGTCGGACTTCGTCAGCATCGGGCAAAGACTTCTCTATCGGCATAATTTCGGTTGTGTCATCGCCTATATCCGGACTTGCTAAGCCGTAATTGTTGTTGAACCCTGAATAGTCGTGAATCTCCACTTCCTCGCCCCGAATTTTCGCCATGACCCGTTCTCGCGCACGGTCCTGGGCACCCGGTCGAGGTACGACGTTCTCTCTTTCCTCGAAGCGATAGTGTGTAAAATCAATGAGTTGTTTCAATGGCTGAAGTTCTGGGAAATTATTGATTTCCTTCAAAAGACGTTTCTGCTTACGGGATAGCCTTTTGTTTTTCAGCCAGCACGTATAAGCCTCCAGCATCTCCGCCTTTTTAAGGTCATCTACTGAAATCCCGGCTCTTCGCCATTTCTTCCAGAAGCGCATTAGTTAATCCTCCAAAAAAATTAATAAATCCACTGGATGCCTTTGGCAACCAGAATCTTCCGCAGTTCTTCCGTACACCGAAAAATCCAGATTTTCACAGTGCCTTCTTTGCGGTTAAGAATGCGGGCAATCTCTGCAATACTGTAACCCTCTAAATGCCGTAACATCCACGCAATCCGATGATTCGGTTTCGTGACTTGTTCAAGGGCACTTTCCAGAATTTGTTGTGCTTCCGCAGCTTCTAATTCCTGTTCGGGATCCGCGTACGGGTCCTCGTACTGACTCAACGGCTGTTCCTCATCATCAGGTGAACCGCTGAGGGGATGTTCCCGAATCCGGTTTCGTTTGCGTATTGCATCGATAATGGTGTTTCGTGCCACCATATTTAGCCATGCCTGAAAACTACCTTTTTCTGGGTTCCATTTGTTCTTGTTTAGCTTCTGCCAAACCTTGACGAATACATCCGAGGCAACCTCTTCTGTATCTTGATAGTTTCCAAGCATTCGATAGGCTTTGTTATAAACCCATCCGTAATGCTTGTCGAACAATTGCCTAAACGCGGCATCGTTGCCTGCTTTCGCTTGCGTTGCGAGATAGGTGTCTTCGACAGCAGATACGTCATTTGGTGTTTGGCGCGCCATTATAATCTGCTCCTTCGCCTATTAAAAATATCCTTATTTAGCAGGCTACACATTGTTAACGTTAACAAAACGGATTGCGTTTCAAAAAAAAAGGGGGAAATGGCACGCCATGGAAAACTAATGCGCCATCAACGTTTCTTGTATAGAACTTACGCAACCCCCATTGCTGGCGGGGTTTAAAACCCCGCCAGCAGTGCGTAGGATGTCCATTATCATGGAAAAATGCGTAAATCCTATTGTATTTAGTATAACAAATTTTAGAAAAATATGTCAATAAAAAATAATTTTTGGAGGTTTTTCTACAGATTTCCGCAAAAATAGCACAAAATCTAAGAAACACTGGCAAGGACAATCCGTTCTTTCTCCGCATAGTCCTTAATCAGTTGATAGGTACAGTAAGCAGGTTCAGCATCAATAAGCACCCGAATCGCATCCGCCTGTGCATCACCGATTTCGAGAATGAGCTTCCCACTCGGGGTGAGGTATTCCGGGGCTTCAGCAATTAATCGACGGATCACAGCGAGACCGTCATCACCAGCGAACAAAGCAATCTCTGGTTCATAGTCGCGAACATCTGAACTCAAGGTATCCCATTCTGTCTTTTTGATATAAGGCGGATTGCAGACGATCCAATCGAATCGGATTTCCCCATCAGGATCCATCGCTTTTATCGGTTCAAATAGATCGCCCGACAGAAATCTGATTTGTGCTGTGCATGCATGGGTTTCGGCATTCTTCTGAGCGACCGCAAGCGCGGGTTCAGAGATGTCCGTTGCGATAATATCCCATTCCGGGTGATGCACCGCAAGGCTCGTAGCGATAACACCACTCCCTGTACCGAGTTCTAATAAACGTTGGGAATCCCCTGTTTTTGCAGTGAGAATCGCTTCAACGAGCTGTTCCGTCTCAGGCCTCGGAATAAGGACCCGTTCATCTACGTAGAAGTCCAAGGACATGAACTCTTTCCGATTCGTTAAGTAGCTAACGGGTGTGCGGTCGACGCGCTTTTTTACCAGTTCTCGAAATGGCGTGAGGTGTTCTTGGAAGACAGGCATTTCAAAGTCGAGATAGAGCTGCAGCCGACTTTTTTCGAGTAGGTGCCCGAGCAATACCTCCGCGTCTAACCTCGGATTCGGGATGCCGTGCTGTTCAAAATACCGCGATGTCCAATTGAGTAGATCTACCACACGCCACATTTTGTTAGGCATAGTCTGTATTCCTTAGGCGGCGTGCGTTAAGCCTCTTGTAACTTTTCCGCTTGGTCGGCAGTTGTTAACTGATCAATAAAGGCCTCTAAATCACCATCTAAAACAGCATCAAGTTGATAGGAACTAAATTGGATACGGTGATCGGTTACACGAGATTGCGGAAAGTTGTAAGTACGGATTTTCTCGCTTCTATCACCACTCCCGACCATGGAGCGTCGGGTTTCGGCTCTTTCACTGTTAAGTTCAGCCTGTTTTTGCTCTTGGAGGCGTGCGCGGAGAATTTTCATCGCTTTGGAACGGTTTTTATGCTGAGATTTCTCGTCTTGGCAGGTTACAACCAATCCTGTAGGGATATGTGTAATTCGGATGGCGGAGTCGGTCGTGTTAACGCTCTGCCCACCGGGACCGGAGGAGCGATAGGTATCAATGCGGAGTTCCGTTGCCTCATCAATTGCCAAATCAAAGGCTTCTGCTTCGGGAAGCACAGCCACTGTCGCAGCAGAGGTGTGGATGCGTCCGCTCGTTTCCGTAGTCGGAATTCGCTGGACGCGATGTATGCCCCCTTCAAATTTTAGGTGGCTATATGCGTTCGTCCCTTCGATTGAGAAAATGACCTCTTTAAAGCCTTTTAATCCCGTCGGGTTCGCGCTGAGGATCTCAACTTTCCAATTTTGCCGCTCTGCATAGCGGGTGTACATCCGAAACAATTCGGCTGCGAAGAGACTGGCTTCTTCACCACCCGTGCCCGCCCGAATTTCGATGATGACGTTCTTTTCATCGTTAGGATCTTTCGGAATGAGAAGCAGCTTGAGTTCCTCGGTCAGTGCCTCTTTTTTCGCAGTGAGGCTGTCTAATTCCTCCTGCGCCAATCCAACCATTTCTTCATCTGTTTCGGATTCTATCAGGAGCAACGTATCTTCAAGCGCAGTTTCTAATTGCGCGTACTCCTGATAAGCAGAAACAATCGGAGAGAGTTCCGCGTGCGTTTTAGATAACTCCATTAACCGTTGCTGATTTGAAATTTGTGCCGGATCCCCAAGTGCTTTTTCAACCTCAGCGTATTTCGTTTCGATATCCTTAAGCTTTTCAAACATTTTGGTACCATTTGTGAGTGTTATAACATTTTTGACATACTGTCAAAAAAAAAAGACGTGAAACCCAATGATTTCTTAAAAATTAAGTTTAACACATTTGTTAATAAATGTCAAAAAAAACGCGTACACCGGGCCTGGCGGATCCCTAAATTGACATAGATGGTGTTCTGTGTTCACGGTTTTACCTCCTTGCGAAATGCTGCGAAATGCTGCGAAATGCTGCGAAAATTTCTGCGGTTTGTCTTAATACATAACATATATTATGTATTATACCATCCCAGGACCGGTAGGTTCGGTTTTGCGGCGTACACGCCCAAATGCGACGTGCATTCCTAACCGAACCGGATACTCCGCGGAAACCTTGAAGTCTTCAAAACCCTCTTGAATCCCGTAGGGATGGCATGTTTATAGCAGCATGTGGCCAAAAGAACCCAAGCCCCGTAGGGGCGGCATGTTTATAGAAACACGTGGCTGGTCCCCTGTCTTGCTTTTCGCGCTTCTATAAACATGCTGAAGAAATACCCAAGCAAATAAACCCTACGGGACTAAAGAAGGTTCTGAAGGATGCAAGTTTTCTGTGTAAAACCCGGTTCGGTTGGGAAACCGAACCTACCGGACCTGGGTCTGAGACGGTTATTGTTTCTAAAATTGACACCTATGGTGCGGTTTCCTAACCGAACCATAGGTGTCAATTTAGGGATTATTTCATGGTATTTTGTAACACCGATATAAACATGCCGCCCCTACGGGGCTTGGGTTTTTGCTTGAAAATGCTGCTATAAACATACCATCCCTACGGGATTCAAGAGGGTTTTGGAGTCTTCAAGGTTTCTGCGTAGGATCCGGTTCGGTTAGGAAACCGAACCTACCGGACCTGGGGTGGAGGCGGTTATTTTTCTTAAATTGACGCTTATGGTTCGGTTAGGAAACCGAACCTACCGGACCTGGGGTGGAGGCGGTTATTTTTCTTAAATTGACGCTTATGGTTCGGTTGGGAAACCGAACCTACCGGACCTGGGGTGGAGGGTGCGGTTAGAATGCAAATCGCAAATGTAAAGCTAAGACAAATTTTGCCGCGTATGGGAAACCAAATTTGGGTGAGTACACCGCAAAACACGCACCTACCGGTCTTAGGGGTCCAAAATTCGACGAAATAAATCAACAACCCCACGGATGCTATCCCGATTTCCCGTCTTTGAATCTTGCAATCGCACCGCGTTCTGCAAGTTCCGCTTTGGCGTAGTGCGCGGGCATCTCCGAGGATTTCCAGCGGCCTGCGACTTGCATATCAACAACGGTCGCACCGGCTTGGGCAAGCGAGACAGCGGACCCGACTCGGAGTGAATGCCCAGAGATGAATCCTTTCACGCCAGCATCCGCAGCCCGCTTTTTGATGATACGGCGTGCAGAGTGCGCGGTAATTCGATTCGGTTGGATGTTGTCACCGCGGCGGATGCGTCGGAACATGGCTCCGTCTGTAATGTCAGCGCGTTCGCGGTACCGATCCAACACGTTTCGGGTCGTGTCACAGATATAGAGCCTTTCACCGGTGCCTTCCTGATCGGATTTCGATGATCGGAGTGTAAGTGTCTTTTCTTGGAAGTCCTCAATGTTGACAGCGACAACTTCAGAGACGCGCAGTAAGCAATCAGACATCAGTCGAATCATCGCGGCATCCCGTAAGCCCGCGAGCGTATTCTTCATTTCCGCGAGAAGGCAAATCCTTTCGACATCCTGCCAAGTGAGTCCGTCTACCTGCCCGCGGCCTCTGTCCCTTCCTTCTCTACGGATACCCGAGAGGGTTGTATCCGTTACCGGTAAATGGAGGGTTTCATTGGCCTTTTTCAGTCGCCACTTGACTGCAGCGACGACTTGTCCGATAGTTGCTGGCGATTTGCCGTTATCGTGGAGATGTGTAATATAAGCGGCGAGTTCGCTATCGGTCAGCTCTTGTCCGTTGAGGTATTGATCTAAATTTTGGAGGGTGCGCTGATAGGCGAGTTGGGTGTTATGGCTTAAAGAGGCAGACATTAAACGTTTGATTTTGGATTGCAAGTGTTCGCTGACTTGGGCACGTGTTTCAACGAGGACGGGTGTATACGGTGGGTTCCCGTTGACCTGCATATTATACCCATTATGGAATGTGTTATGTCCTGTAATGAAATAGGTTTCTGCGGCTTGCAACGCCTCGTTAGAGATGTCGTCCCATTCTTGTAGCGTTGTGATCTGAAAAGCATCGCCACCGTATTCACGGATCGCTCGGTGCAAATCTTTATCGCTGCCGCGTTTGGCATATGAGCAGTGCTGATACCATCTTTGCTGTTGTGTGGAACGCGTTTTACCGATATAAGATTGCTGAGTGGTTTGACAGGTTATTTTGTAAATCAATCCTTTCATTACGAAAATTCCTTAGTTTCGGTTTTTGTGTAATGCCTCGTTGGAAAAAAATAGTTTCATGGTTGGTTATCAGTAGGGGACCGCCCGCACTTCTAAAGCGTATCGAACCTCGCATAAGTCGTATTGGGCATCGCATTCTAAATCACGTGTTAATTATACGATAGTATTTGGGTATAGAGAAATAGAAAATGTCTTGAAATATTGCGATTCTATTGTTTTTTAATGTATATTCAATTTTTGTGCATTTTTTTTCGGTGGTCAGTTATCAGTTGTCGAATTGTTTGAATGCAGGTCGCATTTGGGCGAGTACGCCGCGAATCACGGATGACGCGGATTTTTAGATATTCGTTATCCGAAACCGATTCGGGATTTGGTAGTTTTTTCAGAGAATTGAATGGCCTCTGGGAGTTGCGTAAGTCCTACTTGTGTATTTCTTGTGTATGATAAGAGCAAGTGTTGAACCTTAACCCTCAAAGTGGTACCTCATCGTGAAATGTGCATAATGGCTCAATCGCACGGACTTATATCTGAATCCGTGCAAAAAAGGTTAGTTGTTAGTTTATTTTGTGAGAATGGGTTTATTTCCCTGAATCCATTCGATTGTTGAATGGAAGTTTCGCACGTGAGCGAGACTTAACACTATTTCTATTTTACATTTTGGAGGAAAATAACACATGTCAAGTTTGAGAATGACATTTTCCTTAGCAAGTTTAATTTTCTTAATAGCACTTGGGTTAGTTTTTGTGCCGACTGCTGTGATGGCGCATGATTCTGATGCTACTGCTGAGGGCATTCAACCCGAGGGGCACGTGCACCCGATGATCACAATATCAAGCGCGGACGAGGGTGATGCTGACACAGAAATCGGACTTATGTTTGCCGATGCTGACACGACAGATACAGACGCTTTCCCGACACAGGCAACGTTTGAAATCGAAGTTGAATTTGATGTTAAGGTTAGCCTTGGTACTGGTGCTGCTATCACACCTGCGTTTGTATTTCTCGCTGCTGATCAAAGCGTGATTGCACAGGATGGTACCAGCCTTGCATCAACATTAGGCGTAGTAGCACCCAGAACGTCCATTGATTTGGATGATGATGATGATACTGCCACTACTCCCGCTGCCGGTAAAACCTTTACTTCAAAGGTTACTGTAACAGATCAGAGGGATCCTGATAGTGATGGTTTTGTACCTGTGGCTTATATTCAGGTAACTATCCCAGCGAGTGCTGGAACAGGTTTTGATAGGTTTGATCCGGCAGATAATAGCCTTTTAGATACTCATGAAGTCGCCAGTGAAGAAACAATACAGATTCTTACTGTGACAGGGGTCGGCCCCGCTGCCCCTGCGAGTTTAGTAGCGACTGCCGGCCCTGAAAGTGTCACCTTGACGTGGACTGCTGTATCAGGGTCGAAGTATGAGTATATGATGAGCACTGCTGATATGATGGGCACTGGTAGTTGGATGGATGTTGCTGATGCTGATGCTGGCGATCTAACTGTCAGCAACCTGACGGCTGACACCGAATATGAGTTTAAGGTGCGTGTGAAGGCTACAGAGACTGCTTCTGCGGGTGCATCCGCTTCTGCTATGGCAACGCCAGTCGCAGCCCCGGTAACGTTGGAATCAGGTATGGCTGAAGAGGGTGCAACGCTTGATGAACCGTTTGATGTTACCTTTACATTCGCCGATCCAGTTGCCTTAGTGATGGATGATATTAGCGTTACTGATGGTATTGCTGGTGCTCCTAAAAAAGCTGACGACCCAAATGATGGCACGGTTTGGATTGTAGAAGTCGAAGCTTTAGCGACTGCTACGAGCATAACGGTGGGTATTAATTCTCCCCTTGAATCAGGTACTGTAATAGCAGAGGGTGCGGATTATGCGGCAGTAACACTTGCTGTGCCGAATAAACCTACGAATGTAATGGCATCTGCGAACGACGATGAGAACACTATCACGATCACTTGGGATGCTGTTACAGGTGCTGATAGCTATATCGTCAAGAAATCGTATACCGATCCTGACGATGCCACAGCGACGGTCACGAAAACAGTGTCTGAAGATGGTCTAACGGCTAAGACCCTCACGATTCCACCTGCGGGTGCTGATCCCTTAGTGCAAGGTGTTGAGTTCTCGTTCACTGTCATTGCGGTAAACGCTATAGGTGAAAGTGAAGCGAGTGATGCTGATACAGCAGAACTTGAGGAAGACCCAAATACGCCTCCCATTTTTGAGGCTTCAGATCATCCTACGGCTATAGACCTCTGGGCAGGACATGATTGGAAGCCGACGGATGCCACGGATACCACGGGTAACATACTTTACCTTCCGAAGGCAACAGATGTTTTGGGCGATATCATAACCTATGAGCTCATGCCACATCAGGACAACTTGCCTCAGGGTATTCAACTCAGACAGAATGATGATCAGGACCGATGGGTTGAGGCCAATAAGGAAATCACTGGATTCGCAACGGTTGCGACCCCCAAGACAACCTATAGATACTACGCTGTTGACCAGCATGGTACGAGATCTGAACCCTTCACATTCACGATCGAGGTTTCGGCGCCGATCGTACCCACGGCACCCACAAATGTAATGGCGGATGAAGAAGGGCGCGTGGCAAACCCTCTCGCTAGAGTAGTGAATGATAATAAGGTCGTGACATCATGGGATGAACCCGTTGATACCAGCGGAAAAGGTTCGTCGCATAATCCGCTGATACCGTTCGGTGCGCCAATCACAGAATATAAGGTGCAGTGGAACGTGAAGGATATGTCATCGGAAGCTGATGATCATTATCTCGTTACCGAAGCAGATCATGAAGCTGAGTTTACGGCACGTGAATCTACCACCCGCGGTGCTGGTACAGATGGAGGCGCATTAGATATCGCTCGATACGAGTTTCAAGTCTCCGCTATGAACAGTGTCGGTTATGGTGCTCTAAGTGAAAAAACAGAGGATTCGGAGGTATTGGTTGCCAATCCACCGAGTGTCCCGACAGACCTGGGTGAAGGAGACGAACGCGTTGCACCTACAACGATAACGTTGAATTGGCTTCCTTCCACTAATACAGGAATTCCGCGGGGAGAAACTGCACCTGCGTATACCCCAATGCCTCCGGGCACTGAAATCGCGGATGGTGCTACAAGCTATTACCTCTATCAAACCTTTAATAATGTTAGAAACGAAAACCCGATCGCAGCACAAGGGACGAATCCTGTCGCAGCGCCGCTTACGGATACGACGCACCAGTTAACTGGTTTGAATGCTGGTGATTATGTGTTCCGTGTTGTCGCAGTGAACTTTGATGGTTTCAGTGCGGAAAGTCTGCACTCGAGACATCAAGTACTGGTTGACCCGCCCCCGTCAACAGACAGGAATCCGCCAGCGTGGCGTGAGTCTGGTGCTGCGATTGCGTCTATTACGAACGCTGTGGTAGACACACCGATCGATGGGGTAACCTTGCCTGAAGCGAATGCCGATGGTGATGCTATTACTTACTCACTGGATCCGCCATTGTCTGCGGACTCTGGCTTGACTTTTAATGCAAGCACTCGGTTCCTCTCTGGAACGCCTAAAAAGGCTATGTCGAGAACGGCTTATGTCTATAAAGCAACAAGTGCAGGCGGAGCGATCTCATTGAATTTTGAAATTGAAGTGAGAGCAAAAGATCAGCCGGCACCGGTAACGAGTGTACATCTTACGGCTAGCTATGCGAATGGTGTTACAACCCTATCAGGCACGCTCAATGCAAACAGTTTTGGTACTGTTGGTGCCGATGCTTTGCCAAACATTCATCGATTTTTTGCTGAAGGTGGTTCTATTTCGGTATTGAGCAGTAAGACAGGTGCCCTATCGAAGGATGTGGTCATCAGCGAAATTATGTGGGGGTTAGACCTAAATCAAGGGACCAGCCAGCAGGGTAACCAGCAGTTTATTGAGCTGTATAATACCACAAAAGGCGCGGTTGACCTTTCAATGGTAACGATCGAGTTTAATTCTACCCGAACGATTCCTGCTGTTGCAACCGGTAAAACGTTACTTGATCAAGCCAGCAACGTTTCCGGTGCCGGTTGGTTGATTACCGATGCGCCTGGTAGTAGTGGAAGAATCCCGACTGCCACGAATACCGGCTCTGCGAATCTTGTGTCTATGTATCGTAATATCGATTATGCCAAGGTTGAGAAAGCGGATCACAATACCGATGCAGCGAAAAACCGGGAAGAACAGCTGAAAGGTGTTCCGAATGGTAACGTACTCGGTGGTTGGGCAGCTTCTAATGTTATAGATACCTACGGCTTGAATCTGATCGGTTCTCCACGAGCGAAGCACTTTGTTGCGTATACACCGCTAACAGCGTCTGCTGTTGATCGTGGACAAGTGATTATCAATGAGATTGGTAACCACAGTGGCGATCAATACGATTGGATTGAACTCCGTAATGTTTCGAGTGGTGAAGTCAATCTGAAGAAATGGGAACTCAGTCAGGTCACCGACGACAAAAAGGACACACAACTTGTCTCCTTCCCGGATAACGATAATCATAAGATCGCGGCAGGTGGCATACTCCTGATTGTTAACAGTGATCCGTACCGAGATCCTGATCATCCGATCGCTGCAGGCACCCGAATCAACACGGGCAATCCTGAAGGGACAGGCATGACGTCTCGCTATTATGTCGATAGTGGTCTCAAGCTCAAGGATAGCGGAAAAACGCTATTGATCCTTCGGAGTGCTAACGATAAGGAAGGTAAACCTGAAGCACTTAAAGATGTTGTGGGTACGCTTTCTATCACTGATAACGCTGCGAGCTTAAGAACGAGTCTGTGGCCCTTGGCGGCAACAGGTGCAGCTCATGGTAACGTGATTGACGGGACGGATGATGAAGATTTCCGTGCTGGCAAGGTCTATAAGCGGAATGACGCAGGTGGCGGTACTAACGAGAAAGATTTGGGTACTGTCGGTTATACCGGTGTCGGCTATAAGCGGTCTGCTGCGAAGAATAATCAGAACGGTGGAACGCCCGGCTACGCGAACGATGCTGTCAAAGTCAATGAATCCGAATTAGCGGCTGATGCGACGGTCTCTATTAGTGAGATTATGTATGCGAGAGGCAATAATCTGCCGCAATGGATTGAACTCCACAACAATTCGATGACACAGGCGATAAATCTGAGTGAATGGAAACTCAAGATCGAGCACAGTCGCGATGTCGAAGACGTGGATATTCGTTATCCTGCTGTGACGACGAATAACTTCGGTGGCGGTATCATAATTCAGCCGAACCAGACCGTGTTGATCGTGAGTACCACAACCGGACGCACTTCACGCGCCGCGCAAGGTCGAGTGGATTTCCCTGCTACCCGTGTGATCAACCTCTGGGGACAGAAGGATCGACTTGAAGTTGTGGCAGGCATGACCCGCCGTAGCTATAAATTGCTGAGTCAAACCGCTTTCAAACTGACCTTAATGGATAAGAGCGGTGCAGCGGTTGATGTGGCAGGTAACTTGGCTGCGGATGGCACAGCGCTGTGGGAACTCCCGAAGGCTGGAGCCGATGAAGGTAGAAGTTCTATTATCCGTCGTTATGATTCGGGTGACCCCCGTGATGGCACGATGGAACCTTCATGGGTGCTCGCTTCTATATCACCGCTGGCGTACACACAGCAAGATACTTTCTACGGGAGTGCTGACGATATTAGCACACCTGGGTATCGTGGCGGTGGCGCATTGCCTGTCAGTTTATCGAAGTTCCGTCCAGAACGGATGAAAGACACCGGTGAAATTGTTGTCCGTTGGATTACTGAATCTGAGTTGAATAACGCTGGGTTCAATATCCTGCGTAGCGAAAAACGCGACGGCGAGTTCACGAAAGTTCATTTTAGAGCAGGTAAAGGTACCACGAGTGAGCGTACAACTTACGAGTGGAAAGATACCTCTGCGAAACCCAATGTCGTCTACTACTACCAGATTCAAGATGTTTCTTTAGATGGTGAGGTCACGACTTTACGGACCACGCACCTCCGGGGTAATGTCACAGCAGCTGGTAAACTCACAACGACATGGGGTGAAATAAAAGCGTTGCAATAAGCAACAACTCGGTTATTCAGGGAGAAGTCTATAACCGAACTAACCTAACCGATCGGCGGTGGATTCCCTGTCCACCGCCGTTCATCTTTTAAGGGTTGTCAGTTGTCAGTACGATTTTTTCTGCGAAAAAATCTTTCAGTTTTCAGTACTCAGTTATTGGTCATCCCAGGCCCGGTAGGTTCGGTTTCCTAGAGGAAACACCCCCAGCAAAAACACCGAACCGGATTCTTTGCGAAAACCTTAACTTCAGACTGAAGGACGTGTAGGGAAATACATATAATTGTCGGACTGAGCTTAACACTGCTGATCTTATACCATTTCTAATTGAAAATGTCTCTTTTTTGTACCACAAACTTCATGAAGATTAATTTATTAATTCGGTAATGTTGGAACGTGCGATAAATCGCACTACTACGAACCGGCCCGTTTGTAGTAGGGCAATTCATTGCCCGTCAATTACCGATTTATTTTTTGAAACTTCATCCAGTTTGTGTCCTGAAAATAACTACCATAATAACCGCCTAATGAGACAATAATTTATAGAAATGGTATTACTTTTTGTTACGTGGGGAGATAGACACGAGTGTACTGCCATCGGGAATTTAGACCACTCTCTAAGACAAGATTGTGGGTGCGTTTCAACAGCCAATAGCAGCATGTAGGTTTGTCCCCGAAAGTACTATCGGAAACTTGATTGTGCCGCCCCGATTTGTGTTACGATGTTTTCGAGGATGTTATTCATGGTCTGCTTCGGTTCCCTGTGTCGCGATCTCGAGTTGGTTCTGGAGGCTTGCTGAACGGTTATAGAGCGTCTCAGCGATCGCACCGTATTCTTGGGGTTCTACGCCGGCGAAGCGGTCATACGAGATTTCCTTCACAGGTGCGTTCTTTTCAAAGTGCCAGACCCCGATCTGTTCTTTGCGGAGAAAACCAGGAGCGTCGCTGACCTGTTCGCCTAAGGCATCAAGTTCCCCCGCCCGTAGAAGATTGCCGATTTCTTCAAGGAACCAATCGCTATGTGTTGTCACGATAACGCGCACGCCGGCGTGAACCAGACGTGCCAAGGCGACTGCCATGGTAGATTGTGCCCCGGGATGCAGGTGGGATTCAGGTTCTTCAATAATAAGCGTATCGTTCGGTCGCACGACACCTCGGAGAAACAGCACGAAGGCCGCGAGCTCTGACACCATTGATGATGCCCGAGACAGACGAATTTTTGATTAGTCGTTTCATCACTTCGCCTTTTTCGGTTATAAAACCAAGCTCCAGTAATACCTATACCTGTAGCAATAAGTGAGGCGAGAATGGAGAGTATAAAAGTCCACATGTTGTTTCCTTTTGCACTTTATAGTATGAGTTAACCTAATCTGATACGTTCTCAAGCCTGTAAGCGTTCTTGAAAGGCGCGAAAACTCTCAACTGAAAACGCCTCAAGATTGAGGTGCTTGAGCCGGTCAAGGTCTTCAATGCCTTCGAGTGCTGCCGTGAGTCGGTCAACGTCAGCGTCAGGGAATCGGAAGTTGAGGATCGCGAGTGTGCTTTCGATACTCGTCTGACGCGACCCTTGTTCGATGCCTTGCTGAATGCCGCGTTGTTCGCCGCGTTGTTCGCTGAGTTCAATGATAGAACCTGCCATGTCTACGATCTCCTGATTCTGTGTATGCTCTTGCGTGAGGATACGAAGTAATACCATTTCTATAAATTATTGTCTCATTAGGCGGTTATTATGGTAGTTATTTTCAGGGCACAAACTGGAAGTTTGTGGTACAAAAAAGAGACATTTTCAATTAGAAATGGTATAAGTCTTGATGTTCACCTGCTTTTCTGCGATGCAGGATGAGGAGGAAGAGATATAAGATGGCGCGCGTATACGCCTCTATATCCTGTGTGTGCAAGTCCCGGAGCCCGGCTAAAGCCTCACTGAAGAAATACCCAAGTAAATAAACCCTATGGGATTCAAGGGGGTTTTGAAGTCTTCAAGGTTTCCGCGTAGAATCCGGTTCGGTTAGGAATGCACGTCGCATTTGGGGTATTTGCTTGGGGTCTTTGATAGGGTGTTTCTGCGGATTTCTGCGGATTTCTTCAAGTACGCCGCAAAACCGAACCTACCGGGACTCGGACTGAGGCAGTCTGATACGTTCTCAAGCCTGTAAGCGTTCTTGAAAGGCGCGAAAACTCTCAACTGAAAACGCCTCAAGATTGAGGTGCTTGAGCCGGTCAAGGTCTTCAATGCCTTCGAGTGCTGCCGTGAGTCGGTCAACGTCAGCGTCAGGGAATCGGAAGTTGAGGATCGCGAGTGTGCTTTCGATACTCGTCTGACGCGACCCTTGTTCGATGCCTTGTTCGATGCCTTGTTCGATGCCTTGTTCGATGCCTTGTTCGATGCCTTGTTCGATGCCTTGCTGAATGCCGCGTTGTTCGCCGCGTTGTTCGCTGAGTTCAATGATAGAACCTGCCATGTCTACGATCTCCTGATTCTGTGTATGCTCTTGCGTGAGGATACGAAGTAAGTCTTGATGTTCACCTGCTTTTCTGCGATGCAGGATGAGAAGGAAGAGATATAAGATGGCGCGCGTATACGCCTCTATATCTTGTGTGTGCAAGTCCCGGAGCCCGGCTAAAGCCTCAAGGAGGGCTTGTCGCATGGCGGGTGGATCGGAGTGCTCCTCTCGCAAGACCGCCAACAACCATCCCAAGGGGCGCCCTGTTTGTGTCAGTTCATCAGGGGCTGTGGCTTTGACATCGAGGAATAGCGTGTCAAAGGTCGGGACGAACCGTTCGAGGACTTCGGGGAGGTCCATGAGAGCCGTCAGAGAGAGCGGGGTGCTCCAGGCTCCGGTGCCTGTGTAAAACACGACCGGCACGATCGGGGTCAACCGCCACTCCGCCTTGGGGAGTTTCCCCTCTACCCAAGGGCGCCGCTCCTCCATCCATATCTGCGTCATGTAAGAAAGCAACCGAAGCTCCATGGACGGGTCGACAGTGGATTGGTGCTCTATGAGGATATAGATGATCACTTCCTCACACTTCCCTGTCGGCTTCCGAAACGGCACACTGAAGATCATATCCGATTCTTGTGTCCGCAGTTCATCGGAGATGAAACTCCGGTGGAGTTGCTCTACGCGACCAAAGTCAAGCGCATCAGCGATCTCACCGGCAAGCATTTCAAGTAACGCTTGGAGGTGTTCGCGCTGGCGGATCAACCATTTCATACTCCTATCGGGGAAGTGGCTGCTCAATACATTCGACAACTCCCGAAGGTCTTCTTCTCTGAACATGCGTCCGCCTCTTCAGACACGCATGCCCCGCCTCGGACGCACGCATCCAACTTATATCTCCAACTTATATCATAGAGTCTAACACACTTCAACGCCTTTGTCAAAGAAAAATCACCGCATATCATTTCTCGAAGAAGATGCCAGCACCCCCAACGCAACCCACTCATTAGCGATGACTGGAAGGTTAATAAACATCGGCATTCCAACTATCATGCGGATTTAGCGATTATTAGGTGTAAATTATCGGTGTAAATTAATGGAAGGTTTAGGAGTTATGGAGTATGACGCGGAAGGGAAAGCGTCAACTGAATTCTTGGTTCCTAATAAACGATAAACCGCCGATCGCATAGGTGTAATTGGCGGTTTTTTATTGATCTAAAATTTAGTGTATCCAAAACTAATGAGATAGCGTTATATAATTGCTCTTTATATGCCTTAATGAGTTCCGCCTCGAATTCTTGCCAGAGTTCCAACTTGCGCCAATTCGATACAGTTGCCTCAGTAAAACCGAGTTCGCTTGCGATTTCCCGGTTGCCTTTACCTTCAAATGACATCTGGCAGGCCATCAGCACCTGTTTTGTACTTACTCTTTTTGGCATGCCAAACACCCCCATTCATTAAAATTCGCGTTTCTAATGACTATTACCTTTAATTATACACGATAAAAAAAGATTTGTCAAGATTAAATCCAATTTTATTTCGATTTAACGCTAATTAAAGCATTTTAGATACGATTTTTCAAGATAAATTTGATAAAATGGAGTCGGAATGCCAACCCCTCCCATCAAACTCGCGCTTCTAATGACTATTACCTTTAATTATACACGATAAAAAAGGGTTTGTCAAGGAAAAATCCAATTTTTTTTGATTTAATTGCAATTAAAGCATTTTAGCAATATTAACCCAACTTGCTACCTATGTGATTTTAGATGCACGAACACCGTTTGTCAACTACCCAAGCCTGAAGACTTGGGCTTGTTAAGAGCATCAAACAACGTGAGCTGTGTTGCTCCCTGCAAACCTGCGTCTCGTGCTTCGTTCTTGTTTCTCGCTTCATAGAGGGTGGTAACCCACCGCTCTCCACGAAAGGCAGCAGCTGCCTTATAGAGTATGTTTCGCGCAGCATTGTGGTCACGGTCTAAAGACGTGCCACAAGACTCACAATCAAAACTCCGTATCGCCAGCGAAAGTTTCTTTGGCGATTTCTTACCGCAGGCGGAGCAAGTTTGCGAGGTGTTCTTAGGATCGACTTGGTGGAAGTGCAGACCGTCTCTTTCGGCTATGTCCGCACACCACGTAAAGAAGATACCCCAAGACGCATCGGATATGCTCTTGCTGAGGTGTTTGTTCTGAACCATATTGGAAACGCTGAGATCTTCAGCGATAAGAACGTTGTTTTCTTTATGATGATAAAGTTTGTAGACGAGTTTACCGATAAAGTCTTTACGCCTGTTTGTCGTCCGCTCATGATGCAAAGCAAGTTTGTGTTGTTGTTTCTTTCTACGGTTAGACCCTTTTTTCTTACGAGAGAGGGCCTTGGAGTGTTTTCGTGTAAGTCCTTCGGCTTCACGATACCAGCGAGGGTTCTCCTCTTTTTCGCCTTCCGAAGTTGTCAGATAGTGGGTTGTGCCTACATCAACGGCTATTGCGTCTGTGGGTTCAACCTTCGGCGTATCGGGGATTTCACAGGAAATATGGGCATACCAACCGCTGGCTTTTTTCACGAGTGAGACTTCTTTCGGATCGCCTGCCAACGGGCGGTGCATGTAGATTTTCACTTCGCCAAGTTTCGGCACTTTCAAGCGGTCGTGTTTCCACGTTGTCTCTCGGATCGGGTTTTCACGAACGCGTATTGTCTGTTTGTCGGTATCTTTTGTTTTTCGACGCACCACTTTCGGACGTTCACGGAGACTCCAGGTCAAAGAACGCACACGCTTTTTATAGCGAGGGAACCCTTTTTTCGCAGCACCGTTTTCGCAGCGTTTACCGAAGGCAACAAACGCTTTGTCGTTACGCCGTAAAGCGTGGTTCTGAAAATCTTGAGGCACTTCACGAAAATCATCATATTTCTCACGCGCTGCCGTCAACTTGTCTTGCTGCTCGGAGAGCGTGACAAAACGATTTTCAGTTTCTAAGGCAACAATCCGATCGTGGCGAGCAGAGTTCTGAAGTTCACAAAGATGGTCAAGCCACTCTAATAATGTCGTTTCCTGTGTCTGTGTCGGATACACAGGGTATCTAAAGGTGCGTCTCATGTGTATCAGGTATCAGGCGTTTATCCCCTGAATAGTAGGAGGAAACCAGCACATCGTCAAGCGACAATGCTATTCATGCGGGTTTCCAACCTGATATGGTAGTTATATCACAATTTCAGTCCAAAGTCAAATGTTTTTTAGACGTTTGGTCTCATTCACGAGGGCGGTTTTTCCTCCCAAACCTAAAGGATTGGGATTCCAAAACCGATAATTCTCTTGAACGTTTTTGAGTGAAAAGCAGTCATTTTTGCGAAAAATTGGTGTGTTTCCTGCCATTTTCGGTACGAAGAGGCACAGGAAACCAACGGTCTCCTATGCTACAAAGTGGCAACTTGGGTTAATATTAAGAAACAAATCTTAGGTTTTGAGGAAGGATGGAAAACAGGAAGGAACGAAAAAACTGAGAACTCAATAGCCCTGCAGGAGGTGCCAGGGTCATTCAAAGGGGAAAAAATCGCCGCGGTACCCAGGCCGGTAGGTTCGGTTTCCTAACCGAACCGGATACCACGCGGAAACTTTGAAGGCTTCAAATACCTATTGAATCCCGTAGGGATGGTATGTTTATAGCAGCATGTGGCCAAAAAAAAAGCCCCGTAGGGACGACATGTTTATATGGGTGTTGGGGAAAAAATCGCCGCGGTACCCAGGCCGGTAGGTTCGGTTTCCTAACCGAACCGGATACCACGCGGAAACTTTGAAGGCTTCAAATACCTATTGAATCCCGTAGGGATTCAAGAGAAACACGTTGCACCAACATTCTCCTTTTTCTGCGTATTTCTTCAGCATGTTTATAGCAGCGTTTTCAAGCAAAAACCCCTACTATATATTAATGTATATAAATGTCAACTTATTTCTCAGGGCATCAGGGTCATTTAGTTTTAAGAAATTCGCGGGTTTCATGCTTTCTGTTACAGATCCGGTTCGGTTAGGAAACCGAACCTACCGGGCCGGGGGGCGAGACGGGATTCAAGAGGGTTTTGAAGTCTTCAAGGTTTTCGCGTAGAATCCGGTTCGGTTAGGAAACCGAACCTACCGGGCCGGGGGGGCGAGACGGGATTCAAGAGGGTTTTGAAGTCTTCAAGGTTTTCGCGTAGAATCCGGTTCGGTTAGGAAACCGAACCTACCGGGCCGGGGGGCGAGACGGGATTCAAGAGGGTTTTGAAGTCTTCAAGGTTTTCGCGTAGAATCCGGTTCGGTTAGGAAACCGAACCTACCGGGCCGGGGGGCGAGACGGGATTCAAGAGGATTTTGAAGTCTTCAAGGTTTTCGCGTAGAATCCGGTTCGGTTAGGAAACCGAACCTACCGGGCCGGGGGCGAGGCGGTTATTTTTTCTTAAATTGACGCTTATGGTGCGGTTTGGAAACCGAACTGGATCGTCCGAGAAACCTGCTTCATCTCCACCATACCAGCAATTATTCCATCTCAAATTTACACCGCCAATACGGATAATCCCGCGCGGAGGCGACTATGCCCTCTCTTACTGCGTTCAGGCACTCCCAGGACCGGTAGGTTCGGTTTCCTAACCGAACCGGATCGTTCGCAAAACACTCTTCATCGCTACAATACCAATTATTCCATCTCAAATTTACAACGCCAATACGGATAATCCCGCGCGGATGCAACTATGCCCTCTCTTACTGCGTTCAGGCACTCCCAGGACCGGTAGGTTCGGTTTCCTAACCGAACCGGATCGTTCGCAAAACACTCTTCATCGCTACAATACCAATTATTCCATCTCAAATTTACAACGCCAATACGGATAATCCCCCGGAGATGCAACTATGCCCTCTCTTACTGCGTTCAGGCACTCCCAGGACCGGTAGGTTCGGTTTCCTAACCGAACCGGATCGTTCGCAAAACACTCTTCATCGCTACAATACCAATTATTCCATCTCGAATTTACAACGCCAATACGGATAATCCCGCGCGGAGGCGACTATGCCCTCTTTTACTGCGTTCATGTAGCAATAGTAAATCGTTTTGTTTAACGTTGACTCCTTCCGAATCCCCCAATCGGTGTAACCTTTCTGCCAGAGAGTGCCCTTTCGGGATAGATGCTTGTTAATGTGGCGGGCAGTGAAGAGTTTCAGGGAATGCAAGACTTTTGAAAGCGTCTGTGCTTCTCCAAGCTTGATGACGGTGTGTATATGATCCGGCATTACCATAATGCATAGCCATTGAAGGCGATTCTCTGTTTCTAACCAATCAAACGTATCAAAGATAATGGGCACAACTGTGTTGTTGGCGAGAATCTTCTGCCGTTGATGTGTGCAAATAATGATATGGTAATATGTCCCCGGTATTGAGACTCTGCCTTTGTTTCGATTGCCGCTGCGGTATTTGGAAAGGGTCGTCATGTTTGACTTCTTGTTATCCGGTTCAAAGGTTTCCGCGTAAAATCCGGTTCGGTTAGGAAACCGAACCTACCGGTCCTGGGGTTGAGGCGGTTATTTTTCTTAAATTGACACTTATGGTTCGGTTAGGAAACCGAACCTACCGGTCCTGGGGTTGAGGCGGTTATTTTTCTTAAATTGACACTTATGGTTCGGTTGGGAAACCGAACCTACCGGACCTGGGGTGAAGGCGGTTATTTTTCTTAAATTGACACTTATGGTTCGGTTAGGAAACCGAACCTACCGGACCTGGGGTGAAGGCGGTTATTTTTCTTAAATTGACACTTATGGTTCGGTTAGGAAACCGAACCTACCGGACCTGGGGTTGAGGCGGTTATTTTTCTTAAATTGACACTTATGGTTCGGTTAGGAAACCGAACCTACCGGACCTGGGGTTGAGGCGGTTATTTTTCTTAAATTGACACTTATGGTTCGGTTAGGAAACCGAACCTACCGGGTCGAGGCTCTTTGGAATTGTGCCTTTACTCTTCTTCTTCAGTCAGCCCGTAACGTCGGCGGAAACTTTCAACACGGCCAGCAGTGTCAATAAACCGCGCTTGTTGTCCAGTGTAGAATGGATGACATTTTCCACAAATATCTACGCGCATTTGCGGTCGGATACCGAGTGTGTTGTGGGTCGCGCCACAAACGCATGTGATTACACATTCTACGATTTCAGGATGTATTTCAGCTTTCATAATGTCCTTCCTTAAATTTGAGATTCCTGTATGACGAATCTACGATTTGGTTAAATTTCTTAAGTGTGCCGAGGCAGGCGTGTAGCGTCCACACTCATCGCTTTGGACGCGCGTTGTTCGGTTTCACGGATGTAGTGGTAGTGTAGTTGGCATTATCTACCATTCGTTCAAGGAATTCGGTGTTTGTCGCATTTTTGCCGAACTGCTCAATAAGCATTTCAAGCGATTCCGCGTTGTCCATCTGGCTTGTGAATTTCCGTAGCACCCAGACTTTGTTTAGGACATCAGGTGCCAACAAAAGTTCTTCACGCCGTGTTTTTGATTTTTCGATATTAATCGGTGGATAGATTTGCAGATCCAGCAAGGCACGCTCCATGTGGATTTCCATGTTGGCGGTGCCTTTAAATTCTTCATAGATATATTCATCTTGACGGCTTTCTGTATCAACCAGGACCGTCGCGATGACCGTTAGACTCCCACCCTCTTCCAATTTTCGGGCTGCGCCGCAGAACTGACGTGGTTTCACGAACGCCATGGCATCTAAGCCACCGCTCAACGTTTTTCCACTGTGAGGGGCCATGACGTTATGCGCACGTGCCAATCGGGTCATACTATCTAATAGCACAACGACATCTTTCCCGTATTCAGCCCAGCGTTTCGCCTTTTCAATCGCCATCTCTGCCACCTGAATATGTCTTTCCGGATGTTCATCAAAGGTAGAACTGATGACTTCTCCTTTCACAGAGCGTGCGACATCCGTAACCTCCTCTGGACGTTCATCAATCAGGAGAAAGATGAGAGAGACCTCTGGATGGTTCGCTTCAATACCGGCGGCAATATTCTTCAGCAGCGTTGTTTTCCCGCTATAAGGTGGCGCAACAATCAATCCGCGTTGTCCCTTCCCGATGGGCGCTATTAAATCCATCATACGGGTCCCGTATTCCGACCCACTGTGTTCCAGTTTCAATTGTTCATAGGGGTGAATAGGGGTAAGGTTATGGAAAAGGATCTTCTGTTTGACAGCTTCGGGCGCTTCACCGTTGACCTTCTCAATTTGTAACATTGCGAAGTAACGTTCTGCCTTGTTTTCTGTCTTCTTAGGCGGGCGGATTATACCTTCAACAACATGCCCCGTCTGTAAATCAAAACGCCGAATTTGCGAGGAGGACACGTAAATATCCTCGTTGCTCTGCAAATAGTTGGAGCGCGATGAACGAAGGAAGCCGTAGTGCTGATCCCGGTCATCAAGAATTTCCAAGACACCACCACCGTAAAATTGGGTATCTCCCTCAGATTTAGCCTCTATAATTTCGTTAATCAATTCCTCTTTCCGAGACCCGGTGTATTCATCCACTCCGAGAGTCAGCGCAAGGTCTTTGAGTTCCGAGAACTCCATTTCTTGGAGCTTGCCAATGTCCAAGCTCTCCATAGTTTATAGTACTCCTCATTGTGCCCGGTCCCAAGATAATCGTTCCACCGTGGTGTTCATCCAACGATCTAACGAATTCTTTGTTCCCACTCAAAGATGCGGCATATTAAAAATAGGTTCGCAAAAGCAGGACACGCAGAAGTGATTAAAATGGGATCAAGGCTAATCTTGTAGAATAATTGACTATAGTTGGTTTCTATCGCTTTCGGGCGCAGTTGGAAACCACGCCTACCGGATCCCCCAACAATGCCCTTTTTTAATAAAGCAGCACAGGGAAACTAAGGCACAAAGACCGGGTTTTCTTACAAAGCCGGTTAAACTGGTATGATACTCCGACCCAATGCATGAGGCTTCTGAAGATGCGCTTGCAAGCGACGCGCTGCGCCGTCGAGATACACAACAAAGCAAAACGCGAGGTATAAAGGGGTATCGGTGGAGTAGGTGCAATGTTGCCCGCGGGAATGTTTCTTGTATGGTTGCATTGTAACGCGTGCTGGAAGATGGTTTCAATCTAAAGGTACCGCTTCCTTGTTGCCACTTTATTAGGGAACATATTGAAGCTAAGGGCGCACACATTACCTGACAGCCGGTGACTCGTTTTCCTCAAAGCACGCTTTTCTTAAGAGGTTACGCGATTTTGTTAGTAGAAATCCGCGCATTTTACCTTTAAAGCCGCCTTGCGCGTAGGAAACTAAGAACTTTAACTATTAATTATACACAATTGACTTTAAAAGTCAAGTTTTTTTTTCAGAAAAAGATTGATTACTCTCAAAAATCGGTAATTCCAATTTTCCCCAGGACCGGTAGGTGCGGTTTGGAACCGCACCATAGGTGTCAATTTAGGGATTATTTCATGGTATTTTGTAGCACCGATATAAACAGTTTCCGCCCCTACGGGGCTTGCGTTTTTGCTTGAAAATGCTGCTATAAACATACTGAAGAAACACCCAAGCAAATAAACCCCTACGGGACTGAAGAGGTTTTTGAAACCTTCAAGGTTTCTGTGTAAAATCCGGTTCGGTTGGGAAACCGAACCTACCGGGTCTGGGGCCGAGGCGGTTATTCTCTTAAATTGACACTTATGGTGCGGTTTGGAACCGCACCGGGTCTTAGGCAAAAACGCTGTGGTAACTCATTGGTCCGTCTCATCTTCCGATGCCGTCTCATCTTCCGCCGCCACTTCACCTTTCAACGCTTTAAGGCTCCGTTGGACGTTCCGGTTATACTGATTATTCGCGAGAAAACCTTCCCAGAGGGTTATCGCATCGTCGTTATAACCTTGTGAGACATAGTAGTCTCCAAGCGCGATCACTGGAATGTCAGAGTTTTGGTTTTTCTCAATTGACGCTTTGAATTGCGCAACAGCCGTTTCCGCATCACCGCTAAGAAGTGCCAATTCACCCCTACCGTAAGGGATGAGCGCATGCTCTGGATATTCCGCCGCCAATTCGTCTATAATCTTCTGTGCGTCTTCGGGTTTATCGCGCTGATGCGTCGCACGTGCAGCAAGAATCGTCGCATAGACCACCTGATTGCGGAGTTCTCGTTTTTCTGCGTCGTTTTCTGCCTTATTGAGCAACCGTTTCGCCGTTCGAGCAGCGGCTTTATATCTGGCACTGGCTTGAACGTAATTCCCATATTTATAAGTGAGATCTCCGAGGGTTTTGGCACCTATGTAGGTATCGCCTTTCTGATCAACGAGATCTTGGAAGATAACAGCGGCTTTCCGATCCTTTAACCGGTAGTGAAGAACTTCAGCGAGGCTTTGCAACGCGTCAGTATTCTGCGTGTTCGCAGCAACAGCACGTTCAAGGGCATCTCGTTCTTTCTCCGGTTCGCCAAGTTTTTTGTGTGCAAGCGCAATTAGCCAGTAAACCTCCGAGTCTTTGCTCCGGCTCATCCCGATGACAGAATTGTAGGTTTCTATCGCTTGCTCATAGGACTCAGAAGTGTAGTGATTTCGACCCGTGTTGATAACCGCTTCGATAACTTCACCATCTCGACTCGCGGCTTTTCTGAGTACTTCTTTCGCGCGTTGATGCATCCCGACTTTGCGGTAACACACTGAAAGTTTGAGATAGGTGTACGGGTCGATTTTTACTTTTTCGGCTTCCGCACGTGCGATCGCATCGAAGTATAACGCGCCTGCGTCTCGATAGCTTTCATCGCCGTAGAAGAAGTTCGCAATCATAAGCTCAGCATCGTGGTAACTTCCTTGATCATCGCCTGCGATACCACCCTGTCCACCAAAGTTCCGCATCACATCTGCCGCACTGATACCAAATCCAGAGTCAGGGATTTCGACGTTGGTATTCCCCATTGCAGGACTTCTCTCAACACCGCCGCGCGGTCGGTCGCGTTCACGTCGGGCTTCAAACTGTGCCAACGCCCTGCCCTGCTGGGTTGCCAATGGATCATCGGGTTCTGGGATAGTAGCGTTGAAATCTCTGAGTTCCTGCTTCGCTTTTTCGACCGATTCTTGCGCACCTTCAACCTTCCCATATCTTTTAACGAGCATTTGGTTCGTGCGTTTCGCTTCCTCGTCGTTCTTGAGATGCTGGCGTTGGATTCTCGCCTTATTCTCAAGTGCCAATGCCGCTCGTTTGCTGCGTGGATTGCGGTTCGCGAAATTATCGAAAGCCTCCGCGGCCTCTTCAAAACTTTTCGCTTCCTCATAACTTTTCGCCAACATCAGATGCGCATTGTGACTCAGTTCGAGTTGCGGGTATTTATTGACGATTGCGTCAAACTGCGTTTGCGCTGACTTGAAATCTTTTTCCCTAAAATAGTGCATACCGAGTTCGTAGTATGCCTCAGCGGCTTGCTCGCTTTCAGGCGCAGCAGCAATGACGGCTTCATAAGCCTTGATACCTTCTGCCGGTCGGTTCATCTGCCCAATAGACAGTGCTCCTATAGCGAGTTGTGCTTGAAGTGCTTCTGGCGTGCCGGGTTGCGTATCTACAATACTTTGGTAAGCCTCAACCGCACCATAGTAATCTTTGCTTTCCGCCAGCTTTTCCGCGTTGCTTAAGGCACCTCCGGGTAAACAGCCGATTTGCGATGCCACCATCAATAGAATAGCAACAAATGCGAAATACTTTATACTCTTAACAGCGAGTTGTGTCAAAAATTTCACGGTTTTTCTCCTTTCTTCATAGCGAACCTATAGGAATGGACAATCGCACTTTAATAGCACGATCTAGACGCGCTTTCATCAATCAGTGCTAAGACCTCTTGTCGGGTATACCCCTCTTTTTCGATGAGTTCGTCGCAATCCACTCTATTTTTCGCGTCGGGACCTCTGCCGGCTTCAAGGATCGAATTCGTCAACCAACTGGTGCGTACGCCGTTGATACCGGAGGTGTAGTTCGCCTCGTATTCACCTTTCGCTAAACCGACGAGTTGATCAACTTTGTTGCGCGGGTATCCTTCTGGACGCGGATAAGCAAGAGGCTCAGCCTCGCCGCCCTTCGGTGTATAGCGGATCCCGCCTTTGATTTCAATCGTGCCTTCATCACCTTCAAGAATGACCCACTCTTCAAAACCGACACGCGTGTTACCGAGGATGGTGATTGTCCCTTCAGCACCGTTATCTAAGGTTACATCGGAGTAAGAATTAATTTCGACGAATTTTGGAACGAGATTTCCGTCATCGTCCTCAAACTTCATGTCGGTTGTTCCGTAGACTGCAGCTGGCAAAGCACCGGTCATCCACAGGAATATATCTTGGAGGTGGCTACCAGAGTCATTGGGTTGCCCACCGCCAGAGAAACGTGGATCGCCTCGCCATCCACCGGCACCCCATCGCTGTGCCATGTAGACCTCAAATTTTTGAAGGTTTCCGATACGTCCCTCGGCGATTGCGCGTCTACTCGCCATATAGGTATCTTCGTAATGCCGTTGATACCCACCGACGAGATGTAACCCACTGCCCATCGCAATTTTGGTGATTGAGATCGCATCGCCGACAACGTTTGCCATCGGTTTTTCAACGATGACGTGGCATCCGGCACGGAGCGCATATTTCACGTGGATATCGTGCAAGGAGTGTGGTGAGAAAACGCCAACGATGTCCAAATCTTCGTGATTGAGCATCTCAACAAATTCGTAGTCGCCAAGGTAGCGCGTAAAACTGTTCGCTTTGTAGTCGTCAACGCGTTCTTGGAGTGCGTTCTCTAAAGCGTCTAAACTGCCTTCGTGCGTATCCGCTGCGGCGACAACTTCAGCATCAGGGCGTGTTGCGAAACCGAGCGTATTCCCACGTCCCGCACCCCCGGGTCCAATCACACCGACTCTTAAAATATCATTCTTGCTGGTTCCCATGATTCTAATATCTCCGAAGTAGGTCAAAAGAAATTATGGACATTGTTATGTTGGATTCGTAAATTCATACACAGGTAAAGTAACAGTTCGAGTGGGTTGCCCCTTCCACACGACTTGTTGTAAGCGATCAACGGTTTTTGGAGAGAAATATTGTTCCCCTGTTTCAACGTTGACTCGGGCAGGCACATTCTCAATTAAGAAAAATTTCCCATCCATCTCAAGAGTGTACGTAACCTTCTGTTCAATTAGAATTTCATTTCGGATTGCTTCGTTAGGCATTTCTGCTCCTTATCTTGAAATCAATCCATTGTAGCGGATCGGGTTCGTACAAAGTGATAATTTTAACCAAGGGTCTTGATGGATAACTACACTGGATATGGAGAGGCCTCTTGGATTTCGTGAATCCAAGAATAAGGCAACTTGGACCGTACTTGTCTTCTGGATAATCCTCAAGCATTTCACACGTTTCTATTGCTTCACGGACTTCTCGCATTGTGATACGCCGTATAATACTTTGATTAGTGGCATGTCGCGAGAGTTCAAATTGCCAATTTCCGATTTTGGCACAAATTTCATCAAGGAGACTCATGGCGCAATTTCTGGTGGTTTCGTCAAAGGTAGGTAAAGTCTACCACAAATTTTGAGGAAAGTCAATCCATTTTTTCATTGATCCGAGCAACATGCTTAGCGACTAAAGACGCGGAAAAGTTTCTTGATCGGATCGTAGAACTCATCAACCACGCGCTCTTTGAGCGGGATGATCGCATTATCCGTAATCGTGATATGCTCTGGACATACCTTCGTGCAACATTTCGTGATATTACAGTACCCGATACCGTCTGAATCCTTCAATTCTTCCAATCGGTTCTCAGTGTCAATTGGGTGCATTTCCAGAGATGCAGCGTAGACAAAGAATCGCGGTCCGATGAATTCGTCGTGAAGATCGTGTTCGCGAAGGACATGACAGACATCCTGACAGAGGAAGCACTCAATGCACTTACGAAACTCTTGGACGTGGTCGATGTCTTCCTGTTCCATCCGCCATGTCCCGTCTTCAGCATCAGGTGGACGCGGCGCAAAGGGTTTCATCTTCTCTTTGACTTTGAAGTTCCACGACACATCTGCAACGAGGTCTTTGATAAGTGGGAATGCGCGCATGGGTTCGACTGTGACAGGTTCGTCAAGCGGTACGGTGTCGAGGCGTGTCATGCACATCAATTTCGGTTGCCCATTGACTTCAGCGGAACAGGAGCCGCATTTGCCTGCTTTGCAGTTCCATCGAACAGCCATGTCATTTGCTTGTTCAGCTTGGATACGGTGAACGGCATCTAAAACCACCATGCCTTCAGAGACCTCAGTGTCATAATCGACAAATTCGGCACCATCTGCGTTACCACGCCAAATTCTAAAAGTTGCTTTCGCCATAATAGTTATCGGTTGTCGGTTGTCGGTTATCGGTTACGTCTGTTGTGACGCGACCATCCCCTGACAAGCATCAACTACTTTCCTCCCTTTTCCCGTTTAGGTTATCGTCATCAGAAACCTCTTTAACCAACAACTGATAACTGATAACCGAAAACTATTTATCCTATTTCGTCTATGATTTCCTGCAGGTCAGAACGGAGTTCGTCAACCGGCTCTCGACGGATTCCCATCGCGCCATCGTCCGCCTTTTTGATAATGGTGTTATATTTACCGGCACCGGGTTCCTCTTTCTCAGGATGGTCGTCCCGTGAGTGTGCACCGATGCTTGCCCGTCGTTCTAATGCAGCGAGCGCGATCGCTTCGGAGACTGTGAGTAGGCAGTCGAGGTCTAACGCGGTATGCCATCCAGCATTGTATTCACGGTTGCCGATGGCATGAACGGCCTCCGCTTTTTCACGCAGGTTTTGGATCTCCGCTAAGGCTTGCGTGAGGCTCTCTTGGCTTCGGGCAATTCCTACGAGTTCCTGCATCTTATCTTGCAGCTGTGCCTGAATATCATAGGGACCTATCTTGTCTCCATTGTCATCTTCTGGAGGGTTCTCGAAGGGTTTCAGCGTGTGTGTAACGATTGTATCAATTTCTGATTCATCAAGCGATACTGCTTCATTTTCCATCGCAAACTGTGCCGCGTATTCGCCTGCACGCTTACCGAAAACAAGCAAGTCGGATAAGGAATTCCCACCGAGCCTATTGGCACCGTGTAAACCCGCTGCACATTCGCCTGCCGCAAAAAGCCCTGGCACCGCTGTCATCTGCGAGTCCGCATCGACGCGGATCCCACCCATGATGTAGTGCGTTGTAGGACCGACCTCCATCGGTTCTTGTGTGATGTCAATGTCGGCGAGTTCTTTGAATTGGTGATACATGCTCGGCAGTTTTCTACGGATATGCTCAGGGGCATTCGGGATCTTCTCTTTAATCCATGCTATATCCAAGAAAACACCACCGTGCGGGCTGCCTCTGCCTTCTTGTACTTCTCGGACGATGCAGCGTGCAACATGATCGCGTGTGAGGAGTTCGGGGGGACGGCGTGCTTCACGATCCCCTTGCGTATACAGCCAACCTTCTTCAGGGTTATCCGCTGTCTGGTTCACATAGAGTTCCGGAATGTCGTCAAACATGAAGCGTTCGCCTTCGCTGTTTGTAAGGATACCGCCTTCACCACGGACACCCTCTGTAACCAAGATGCCTCGGACACTGGGGGGCCACACCATACCCGTAGGATGAAATTGGACAAACTCCATGTCAATCAGCTCCGCCCCGGCGTGGTAGGCGAGAGCGTGTCCATCACCGGTATATTCCCAACTATTGCTCGTAATTTTGTATGCCTTTCCGACACCACCTGTTGCCAAGACGACGGCTTTCGCAGTGAAGATTTTGAAGCGTCCCTTTTCACGTTCGTAACCGAAGGCACCGGATACCCTGTCCCCTGTTTTTAGGAGCGAAACAACGGTATTTTCCATGTGCACTTCGATGCCTTGGTGTATGCCGTGATCCTGTAAAGCGCGGATCATTTCCAATCCTGTCCGGTCGCCGACGTGTGCAAGGCGTGGGTATTGGTGTCCACCGAAGTTTCGCTGGAGGATACCCCCTTCTTGTGTCCGGTCAAAGAGTGCGCCCCATGCTTCAAGTTCGCGAACGCGGTCTGGTGATTCCTGGGCGTGGAGTTCTGCCATGCGTGCGTTGGAGAGATACTGTCCGCCTTTCATGGTGTCGGCGAAATGGACGCGCCAACTGTCTCTTTCATCGACATTTGCCAAAGCGGCGGCGACACCACCTTCTGCCATGACGGTGTGTGCCTTGCCAAGAAGAGATTTACAGACAAGTCCTACCTTGAGATCACCTACTGCGGCTTCAATCGCGGCACGAAGTCCAGCACCACCGGCTCCAATTATTAATACATCATATTCGTGAGTTTCGTAAGATGACACGCTAAAATTTCCTCTTTCTTCTCTACTAAAATGTCAAGGTGATTTAGTTTTAAGAAATTCGCGGGTTTTATGCTTTCTGTTACAGATCCGGTGCGGTTAGAAACACGCACCTACCGGGTCTGGGGGTCCAAAATTGGACGAAAAAACCGAGAACTAAATAGCCCTGACTAAAATGTAATCCAGTCTTGACCCACCGCTGGTGCTATAAAGCGGACGTATACATCAGAAAAACCGACCCAGCAGAGACTCAGCCATGCCCAAAGCATGTGCCGACGGTTCAAGCAACTCACACAGTTATAAGCTCCCCGACGGATGGGTGCTTTGGAGAGCAGATCGACAACCCCACCAACTAAATGCCGTAAAGAATGACATCCAAAGGTATAACCGCCTAAAAGGACGACATTGCCTGCCAAAATGATAGTACCTATGCCGATACCGAAGGTCGTCCCCCCGTTATCATCGTCAAACCAGAGTGCTTTCCATACATCGTAAGCGAGAACACCCACAACAATGATTGCGACATAAAGAAAATATCTATGGATATTCTGTATAATCAATGGAAACGAGTGTTCACCCCTATAGTTATTACGGGGTTCTGATACCGTGCAAGAGGGTGGATCCGCCCAAAACGCTTTGTAATATGCACCGCGATAGTAGTAACAGGTAAAGCGAAAACCGAGCGGTGCCCACAAAATGAGAACAGCCGGTGTGATGATCCCTGGGATCCAATCCGGCATCATACCAAACCAACTGTGTTCAAGGCTATGCGCAGCTTTTTCGGTACCAAAAAGGAGCGGTGAATAGAAAGGCGACAAGTAGGGACCGTGAATGAAGTGGTTCCCTTCAAAAACCCGAAAGGTTGCGTAGACAACGAAGGCACCCAACCCAAGGAATACGGCTAAGGGTTGCAGCCACCATGTATCTCGGCGTTGGGTTTGGAAAGCACGGCGGTCTGTTAAAGTGAGTTCAGGATGTTGGGTCATAGACAACTTTTCCTTATTATCTTAAAAATGAGAATTAGAAGTAGATCTGAAGATCTTGATATTGAAATAGTTGAGTTATGCTGTAATATTCTTGCGTGATTTTATAAGATACAGAAATTCCGGTGTGAGTAGTTCAGTCTTTTTTATCAGATTCGGTCCGAGGCGGCGGTGGCGGTGCATATTTCCAGCCGAGGGCTTTGTTCTTTTCCGTTTCTGCCACTAAATAATCATAGAGTTCCTGCATAGAATTGAATTTAGCAGCAAATGCTTCTTTCATCCGATAGCACCCTTCTAAAACAGGGTCCATGCGTGGGTCAATTTTGTCTTTCATTTGAATCCCCTCAATATAGGCTCTTTGGTTTAGTCGTATTATATTGTATCATACAATCAAGTTTTTGTCAAATTACGGGACCGTTCGGTCCAGGGCTATTTAGTTTTCCAGTTTGGAAACCTACTTTCAATGCAAATCCTTACTACTGATATACAGAGAACCCCTTGTAGCATAGGCTGTTAGCCTGTGCATCAATTAGCGTAACCTAACAGGATACGCTACAAAAGAGAAAACTGAATGGCTCTACCGTTCGGTCAGTATCAACGCAGCCGCCACAGCAACACCGTGCAATCAGCACTTCCGCTGGCAAGTATCCGCCCATCGGCACTAAACGCTACACTCCTAACGCTGGATGCATGTCCAATGAGTGTTGTGATGTGTATACCGGTATTTGCGTCCCAGAGACGGACGGTGCCATCATCACTGCCACTGGCAAGTATACGTCCATCGGGACTGAACATCACGCTGAAAATGTTTTGTGTGTTACCAGTAAGCGTGTGCTTCTCTTCACCCGTATTTGCGCCCCAGAGGCGGACCGTCCCATCACCACCTCCGGTAGCAATCGTATTCCCATCTGGACTAAACGCTACACTCCGGACCGTACCTGTATGTCCTGTGAGCGTTTTTTCGTGTGTGCCCATTTTCGTATCCCAAAGTCGGATAGTGTCATCACCACTCGCCGTAGCAATCGTATTCCCATCGGGACTGAACGCCACGCTCTCGACACCCCACGTATGGCCGCTGAGTGTGCTTCTGTGTTTTCCGGTGTGTGCGTCCCAGAGGCGGGCAGTGTGATCGTAACTCCCCGTAACGATCGTTCGTCCGTCGGGACTGAATGCCACGCTGACGACCCGAGAGGTGTGCCCTTTAAGTGTTGCTTTGTGTTTTTCTGTCCGTGCGTCCCAGAGTTTGACGATATTCCTATGATCCCCACTGGTAGCGATCGTATTCCCATCGGAACTAAACGCTACGCTCCAGGCACCCCAGATATCCTCAGTAAAGGTGCTTTTATGTTTCCCCGTGTGTGCGTCCCAGAGTCGGAGAGTGCCAAGGTAATGTCCAGTAGCGATGGTCCTTCCATCGGGACTGAAGGCTACACTCCGAACCGCATCCATATATCCTGTGAGTGTTTTCGTGTGTTTCCCGGTGTGTGCGTCCCAAAATCGGAGGGTGCCGTCCCCACTCCCCGTAGCGATTGCCCTTCCATCGGGACTGAACGCCACACTGTCGATATACCGCGTATGTCCAGTAAGCGTCTTCTTGTGTTCACCAGTATTTGCATCCCAGAGTCGGACGGTGTTGTCGCTACCGGCACTCGCAAAGGTCCGTCCATCAGGACTAAATACGATGCTATTGACCGGAAACGTCCTGTGATCTGTAAGTGTTTTTTTCTCTGCACCTGTAATCGCGTCCCAAAGTCGGATAGTGCCGTCCCCACTCCCACTGACGACTGTTTCTCCATCCGGGCTGAACGCCACACTATTGACCTCACGCGTATGCCCTGCAAGCACTATTTTTTGTTCACCCGTATTTGCGTCCCAAAGTCGGATAGTGCCGTCCTCACTCCCACTTATGACTGTTTCTCCATCTGGACTGAATGCCACACTGAAAACCCTACCCCGATCTCCAGAGAGCGTTGCTTTCTGTTCGCCGGTATCAGCGTTCCAGAGTCCGATGGTGCTGTCACTACTTGCACTCGCGATTGTCCCTCCGTCGGGACTGAAGGATACACTGAAGATCCCCTCCGTATGCCCTATGAGTGTTGTTTTATGCACACCTGTGACCCTATCCGATAGGTAAATGTTGCCATTCCTGCTCCCAATCGCAAAAGTACGTCCATCAGGACTCAGTGCCATGCAGGACATCCCTTCTGTCCCTCCAGTGAACAGAGCGGTCTCTCGAAGGGTCCCTGTGTCGTAGATCCAAATACCGAGACCACTCGCCACAGCAAGAAACCTGCCATCCGAAGCGTATTGTATGCCGCGTATTTCACCTTTCCCAATTCGCGCGATGGCACCGTCAGGGAGTTCCCATTGCGGATAGTCTTGAGCGAAGGTATTCGATAGGAGTAGGGTTGAGATGGAAAGCAGCGTCAGAAAAGTAGAGAACAATTTAATTTTCATTAGTGAAGACTCTTCTTATTTATAACCCAAGTTGCCACCTGTAGCACAAACTTTCCAGTTTGTGCCCGAAAGTGCCGCAAACTAAAAGTTCGCGCTACAAAATGCTTGGCTAATCGACATTTTTCACTGAAACACAGGGTCTACTGGTCTAAAATCTTGTTAGTAGCAAGTTGGGTTATTTATAGTCTTTTTCACATACGCGTATGCGTCAGGGGTTCCCAACCGAGCAATCGTTTCGCTTTTGAGAGGTTAATCTCTTTCTGTTCATGGTCTCCAGCAATAAAGAAAGCGTCGAAACCTTCGTGTTCAACCGAGATGGCAGCGAGATAGGCAGTCGCCAAGTCTTCCTCATCCGTCCACCAGATATGCACCGAAGATTCTTTCGGTTGGTTGTAACGCTCAAGCCACTGTTCACGTGTAGAGGGTCCCGTAATTCGCAAAGCGATAAGCGACATACCGTGTTCCCGCGAAAAGTATTCGCAGACCTGTTCACCAAATCCCTTGGTTAACCCATAAACACCGGGGTTATCGCGCGGCACGACATCTTCGTACGGAAAATTATTGCGCGTCCGCTCATGCACGGTGAAAGTGCTTGTATAGACAGCGTGGCGAATGCCAGCCTCCTTCGCAGCGTGTAGCACGATGTGCAGTCCCTTAGCGTTTACCTCGTAGTTCGCAACAATATCGCTGAAATCCGCGACAGAGGACCGGTCGCTCGTCGGTTGAAGCATCACCATATAAACAAACGTATCCATCCCTTTCAACGCTTCTTGAACGATGTCGGGGTCGGTAACGGAGCCTTGGATGTAATCTATAGAGGTATCTTTAGGTGGGTTGACATCCAGCACCCGAAAATTGTGATGACTCTTCATGTAAGGGAGCGTCATTGTTCCGACGTGTCCCGAACCCCCTATCAGTAGAACGTTCATTGTTTATCTCCTGTTTCGTCGGTATCGCGTGATTTATCGGAATTAGGACTTACGCAGAAAGCAGTAATTTCGGTATATTTAACCCCCTAAAGAATCAACGGTATGAATGCCTTATGGGCATTCCCCGCCCCTTATCAGGGGGACTTTAAGACGAGATGCGTAAATCCTATGTTTATATCATACCGTCAGCGTTAGTATCTGCTGCGATAGAGACGGGTTACGGTGGTGTAGAGAAGTCCCAGAGCAGTATCGTGCCATCTGTCCTCCCGCTGGCGAGCGTCTTCCCATCAGGACTGAATGCCACACTTGAGACACCACCCGTATGTCCGGTGAGCGTTTTGAGATGTTCACCCGTGTTGACATCCCATAAGCAGACACCGTCCTCGCCAGTACTGATGAGCCTATTTCCGTTTGGACTAAAAACCACGCTATTGACGGACTTCGTATGTCCTTCAAGATATTTGATGAATTCACCCGTGTGTGCGTTCCAGAGGCGGATGGTTCCATTACCACTACCGCTGGCGATCATATTTCCATCCGGACTAAAAACGACACTGTTGACATCGCGACCCTCAAAATCTTCAAAAGCCGTACGTTTTTTGAGAGTTTTGAGGAGTTCGCCAGTCTGAACATCCCACAAACGGATGTTGCTGTCCCATTCATCTCCACTACTGGCAAGCGTTTTTCCATCTGGACTGAAACATACGCTCAAAGTAGTATCGCCTCCCCCAAATGATTTGAGCTGTTCGCCTGTTTGGCTATCCAATAATGTGATTCCTGGGCACAGACCTTCCATACATGCACCGCCACTTGCGATTATTTTACCATCTGGACTGAACGCTACACTACTGACCCACTCTTGTTCGGTTGGCAAAGCTTGCTTGCGTTTGCCTGTTTTAACATCCCACACCAAGATGCTTCCGTCGTTATAGCCACTAACGATAGTACTTCCATCTGGACTGAATGCGGCACCACTGATACGTCCTGTACTTTCAGTAAGGAGTGCCACTTCGTGATGGATTGCCATATCATAGATCCAGATGCCAGCACTTCCCGCTGCTGCTAAATGCCTGCCATTCGGTGAATACGCTATTTGTTTTATACTGCCTTTCCCGAGGCGAGCTTTGGCACCCTCCGGCAAACGCCAGCGTGTACTGTCCTCGGCGAAGGCGTTTAGTTGAGAGAGTGTGAAAAGAAAAATGAACGTCAAGCATATTGAAGAGACGTTTTTTTTCATAAGATAGGTCTCCAATAGGTATCCTCAACAGCAAGGTTTCAAATTGCGTTTGCTTAGACCCTCAAAAGTTTAAATCGCGCTTACAGAAACTTTGTGTTAGCCTTGATACGCATACGCGCGGTGCTGGATTCGCAGATCAAAATCGTCGTTTGGATCCCATGTCGGCATGTCTGACGGCACTTCGTAAGGAAACTGCTCGGTGTCCGACGCGTAAGGATTCGCGCGGCGTTCATGAAGCGCGCGTTGATACATTTTGCACCGCTGCGTCAGGAATTCGTTTTGCCACCACTTATACCGCTCGTTCCATCGAGGTGTCCGCTGATCAAAATAGATAACCCGACGGAGTGTGTCGCTTGTGTTGATTTTACTGCCGTGCAAGACTTTGGTATGGTGGAGCAGAATATCACCCGGTTCCACCTCTGCTGGTACCGCATCTTCCCGCTCAAAGTTAACTTCACCGCGGTCAATAACCTCCTGTGCCTCTTCAATCCCCCAGAGATGACTTTTTGGGACAACCCAAACACACCCGTTATCAACGGTCGAATCATCAAGATATATGTCAACGTTAAAGATCGGGTGATTTTCTTTTATCGCATTTCCATCTCGGTGCCATCTGACAGAAGAACCGTGTTTCGGCAATTTGAAAACAAGGGATTCATAGCATGGGATAAAATCGGGGCCGATGATTCGGTGCAGCAGATCACCAATAGAAGGATGTCCAAGAAGCCGCAGCGAGAATTCATTCGGGTGGGAGTGCAAATAGGTCAGATAGTAAGGGATCCCTTCCGGTCCACGGTTGCACCATTCATCTGCCGGTCCACCTGCCAAAATCTCGTCAATAAGCCGTTGACTTTCGCTTTGTGTAACAGCGAGTTCATCTGGCTGGATCACCCCTTTCAGAATGAGATAGCCGTTTTCGTTAAAGAATTGGATTTCGTTATCAGTTATTTTTTGCATAAATATTGTTCCTATTTCTGCCCGAACTGTGTCAGGCACTTGAAATGTTACCCGTCGTAATCGCGGCGTGCCACGCTGAAACAAATTCTCGAACAGATGGGTATCGCAACTGTTTATCCGCATTTGTTGCTTTTTTCGCGACGTGCCATGTGGCATCATTTCCTTTCCAGTCATCTCGTGAGTCGCTGCTGTTAGCAAGCAAGACGAAGGCTGTCCGTCCAAGCATAAAGACGTTTGTCCTTTCGTCGATGCGTTCGCCTTTCTGAAATTCCTCCGGTGCCATAAAGCGAGACGAACCGTACAGCCGTCCTCGGTCATTTATGAAGGGGCCCGGATGGTAGTGGTCGAAATCGTACAGATGTATCCGCTTTTTCTGAAAGTCATAGATGATACAACCATCATAAAAGTCTTCAGCGATGAAACCCTTTTTTTCGATGAGGGTGTGGACATCATAAATAACGTTAAGTGCATCAATGATTTCAGCTGCTGGTAACGCACAAAACCTGTCGCGTGGATGGATTTCATCGGCACTGAGTTCCCTTTCAGGACGCAGCCCCTCACCGTCTACCCAGTCGTAGACCAGTGTGAATCCATCGGGTGTGGTGAAAGCGTTGTGCAATTGCGGAAGTGCTTCGTGTTGGACAGCAGCGTGGAAACGAACAGCCTGTTTGAGCCACGTGATGCTTTGTGGGATGTCACTGTGTTTGATGAACCAACGTTGGTCATCTACCACTGCCTGAAATGATTGACATCCGGAATCGTGTTCCGGGAACGGATGCGTGGTTTCAGCGATATGAGTCAAGTATGTTTCGATATCTTTGTCAATCTCTGAAACGTTCAGAAGTGGGTGCTGGGTGGGCATCTTATTTATCCTCACTGGGCGCGACAAAACTATTGCCTAACAGCGTCGCGTCGGTTTTGTGGGGTTGAGATAATAGCATACATCAAAACGCGAAAAAAATCACGTTTTTCTTTGTAGTTCCATTCAAAAGCGTTTTCAGTCGTGTTAACCTTCTTGAGATGCTACAGATAAGGTTTCAGATCCCAGAGAAGAATGGAACCGTCAAAACTCGCGCTTGCTAAAAGTTCATTGTTCGGTGAAAAGGCGACTGCTTGCACGTCTGTGAAGTGTCCCCAGAAAGTGACAATATGCTTACCGGTTTTAACCTCCCATAAGCAGATAGGTACCTTCTCCAAGCCTGTTTCCCAAGCAGCCCCGAGTGCGAGATACCGTCCACAAGATGAGAATCTCAGCGAATGCACATCCTGACACCCCTCCGACAGCTGTAGCCGCTTATGGAGCTCACGACGTTTGAGGTCCCATAACAAAAGGTCTTCTGCGTCTTCCACACCACACGCCAGATATGAACCACACGGGGAGTAGACAAACTCAGATGTCCACAGAAAAGGGGGTGTGGTCAAAATTTTGCGACGTTTGACATCCCAAAAAATAATATTTTTCCACGAAGTACCGACAAGGTACCATCCACATGGCGAAAACGCGCCGATGTCTGCAAATTCATCGCTTGGGAATTCCAGTATTTCTTTTCCGCGTTCCACATCCCAGAGTCGGATATTCGGTCCGTCTTCAGTGTAGCTCATGAGTAAGCTGCCATCCGGACTAAACACCAGTTTCCAAGCCGGATCGGAATCATCGGTTGGTGTCTGGAGTGGATGCTTGAACTCGCGTAACTTGCCGCCACCTTGCACATCCCATATTATGAGGTTACCACCTTCGTGGGCGGATGCTAACCTATTGTTTGTCGGTGCGAACGCAGCCAGACGCGCGGGTTGGTTACCCGTAAATTCAGCAATTAGGGACTCGCAACTTCCAACTTTCCAGAGTTTGACAGTGTTTCCGTTAATACTGGTAGTGTAGAGTTCTCCTTCGGAAGAGACATGAATGTGCTGATTCTTCGCCGCTGACTCTGTTGGCATCGCTGGACGTGCCTGTTTGCTTTCAATATCCCATAACAGGACGCTACCGTATCTGTACTCCGCTACTACTGTCTTCCCGTCTTGTGAGAATACCAGCGATTCGGAGGTATCCACGAATGAGATATGTGTCTGGACGGTTCGGCGTGGGTTTGGGTTATCCAGCGTCCACACTTCCAGAAATTCAGGTCCGTATTGGTAAGCCAACTGAGAACCGTTGGAAAACGTCACAGGTGCTTCGGAATTGGCGGTGTAAAGTTTTTCATTGTTTTCCAAGTCCCACACGGTGACGGTGTCATCGTCATCAGATACTGCTGCGACGCGGAGCGTTCCGTCCCGGGAATAAGAGGGAATCATATCAGATTTACCGTAACCTGTATGCGCTTTTATTTGTTGCCAACTCCCAACATCCCAGACGAGGACCGTACCATCCTCTTCCCCACCAGATGCCAGAAATCTACCGCATGGTGAAAAGCAAAGACGGTAAATATAACCAGTATGTCCCGCCAGGCAGGCAACGCGTTCACCGCTTTCGACATCCCATACGATTATAGATTCAGCGTCGTCATTTGTGTCATCGCGACTTGTAGACGCAAGCAGCTGGGTATCTGGAGAGAAAGCAATCGGCATAAACGCTCCACCTTTTTCGGTTTCACTCATCAAGGTTGAGACGATCTTGCCAGTTTCTGGCTCTCGGAATTCAACGTTCCCCGTGTCGCCATTGCTAATTGCAAGCCAATGATTGTTCGGAGAAAAGACGAAAGAATCCCGGAAATCCCCAAGTTCTATCTCTGTGATACTGACGCCACGTTGGACATCCCAAACCTTTAAAACCTTATCCCAGTTGCTAATGGCTATCCATTTTCCGTTAGGCGAGAAGGCAAGACTGGACACCATCCCTCGTTCTGTTTCCCAAAGTGCTACGGGCGACATTGTCGCTATTTCATACCACCAGAACCCTATCTTCGTTGCGACAGCGAGATAGCGTCCATCTGGTGAGAATACCATGTCACCCACACCGCCGCGCTCCAATCGGGTAACCGCACCTTCGGGGAGTGCCCAAGTCGTCACATCCTCTCCGCTGACACCCAACGGCGCAGGGATTATTAATTTTTTGGCTTCCATAGAAACATTTCCCTCCATTCTACAGATAAGGTTTCAGATCCCAAAGGTAAATTGCACCATCATGTCCACCACTTACCAATAGGGTGCCATCCTGCGAAAACGCGAAGCACTGAACATCAGTAGTGTGTCCCTTGAAAGTTGCGATGTTCTTACCCGTTGCAACCTCCCATAAACAGATGGATGTCTTTTTCTTTCCTACTGCACTTTTCCACCAAGCACCCGCAGCCAAATATTGGCTGCACGGCGAAAAGCACAATGTAACTGACCTCTGATTTTCTTTCGATTGCGGAATCGTCATAATCGTTTTTCCGTCTGTCGCATCCCATAAGACAATCTCGTGCCACAGTCCGCCAGCGATGACATTACCGTCTGGTGAAAATGCTATTCCGGTGTCGGATTCACGATATGATCGGCGTCTTGGGGCAGGTGTTAAAGGGAGTTCAGTAATCTGTTTACCTGAATCAACATCCCATAAGCACGCTTTCCAATCCCGCGACCTTGACATACTTGCGAGTCGTTTTCCATCAGGACTAAATGCCAGACCAGCCGGACTAAACCGCAACCCGTAAATAAATTCCGCATCACTGATGACCGTGGTGTGCTTTTTCCAACCGTCGCTTTCCGTCATATCATCTAAGGTTGACGTACGTTCCCAGATGTGTATGTTGTCGTTCTTATCTACGCTTGCGATTCGGTGGCCTGTAGGTGAAAAGGCTTTCGCGCGTCCTAAACCCGCTTCCAGTGGCGGGAGTTCAACAACAGATTCACGCTTGCCTACTTCCGATATCTTTAAATTATCTCCATATTGGTTGAGGGAAATAATTCGTCCATCATTTGAGCGATAAACAACATGCGAAGTCCCAGGCAGCTGCTCACCGTGTGGTCGGTAAGAACCTCTGCTCTCAATATCCCATAAGAGAACATTGTCACGCCAAAGCCCGACGGCAAACGTCTTTTCGTCCGCCGAAAAAGCTAATGTATCCATCGAAGGGATATGTCCATGAAGGGTTGAAAGGATGTGGGATTCGGCGTTATCACCCTTCGTCCAAATTTTGATTTCACTCTCGCCTGCAAATGCTAATTGTGTTCCACTATCGGAAAAGTGAACCGTACCACTGCTCCAGCGATGCGCAAACTCGTCGAGTTTCTCACTTTTTTCTACACACCAAATCTCAACCTTACGTTCCGAAACTGCGGCGGTAATCAGTTCACCCTCTGGCAGGAAATATGGATATACCTTGGAGTCCCCATAATCGGCATAGGTCCCCTCCAGTTGTCCACTTACCACATCCCAGACATGTATTGTGCCGTGCCAATTGCCAGCCGCAAGGAATCTTCCACACGGAGAAAAGCAGAGCCTTCGCACCCGATCAGAATGTCCGGTGATGTTGGCGATTTGTTCCCCAGTTTCTACTTGCCAGATCGTAATTGAATCCCCGTCCCCGATATTTCTACCCATATCATTTGAGGCACTGTTCTTACCCGCCAACAGGCTTAAATCCGGGGAAAAGCAGATCGGATAGACTTCGTAGGGCGGCTGTATTTGCGTTTCTCTTACTTTTTCACCTGTGTGTGAGCACCAAATGTAAAACCTGCTATCTCTTCCCTCACTGATCGTGGCAATGTGCTGTCCGTCTTGAGAAAAGGCAGGATAGGAAATTTGTCGTTTATCTGGCTTCCCAATCTGCGTTACGCAAACGCCGCTCTGAACATCCCATACTTTTACGGTTTCGGAAAAAGTGCGTGTGACAACCCTTTGACTATCGGGTGAAAAACCGACGTGCCCGGTCATTCCGCGTTCGGTATCCCAGAGCGCAATCGGGGATAGCGTCGGAAGTTCATATAACCAAAGTCCAACTGATGTGCCAACGGCAAAATACTTCCCGTCTGGTGAGAATGCCATATCACCACCCTTACCCCGTCCCAATCGAGCGATCGCGCCTTCAGGCAGTGCCCAAGTCGTCACATCGTCTCCGGATGCACCCATCGGTGCAGGGGTTACCAATTTTTTCTTTTCCATCAAAATATCTCCTTGTGCTCTATAGGTGTAGGCTTAGATCCCAGAGATAGATTGCGCCATCGTGTCCACCACTTACAAGAAGGGTGCCGTCCTGTGAGAATGCGAAGCACTGAACATCGGTCGTATGTCCCCAAAAAGTGGCAATGTTCTTACCTGTTGCCACCTCCCACAAACGGATAGGCACCTTTTGTAAACGCGTTTGCCACCAAGCACCAGAAGCCAAATACTGCCCACACGGTGAAAAGCGTAACGTAATCGGTCGCCGACTTTCTTTCGGTTGTGGAATCCTCATAAGCACTTTTCCATCTGTCGCATCCCACAATATAATCTCGCCAAACTGACCACCAGCAATTATGTCGCCGCGCGGTGAGAAAGCGATGCCTGCAATGTTAACAGCTGAACTACGATATAATTTTGAATCTGAGAATTTCGTTGCTAACTTTGTAATCTCCTCTCCAACGTCAACATCCCACAATCGCGCGTCTCGCTCTGGTGCTTTTGCTGTGTCCGGTATGCCTGCAGTTATGCTTGCAAGCCGTTTTCCATCTGGACTAAATGCCACCCCTAAAATGAACGTTGTATGTCCTACAAGCGTAGTGTGTTTTTTCCAGGCACTGTCTTCACTTTCGCTTTCTGCTGTGGGTGTATACTCCCAAACATGGATATTGTGTTCTGTGTCTACACGTGCCAGTCTGTGCTGCGTGGGGGCAAACGCCTCGGCACGCATCAACTTCGCTTCAGCGGCAATGAGTTCAGCAACCGGTTCACGCTTTCCGACCTCCCAGACCTTGAGAAGGTTTCCATCCCTACAAGTAGAAAGCATTTTCCCACTGGTAGATAGGTAAACATGATGTGAAATCCCGGGCAATTTTTCACCCTCGGGGTGGTATGAACGTTTGCTTGCGACATCCCATAAGAGGACGTTATCATTCCAGAGTCCCGCGGCAAGCGTCTTTTCATCTGACGAAAAGACTAACGTGTCCATCGTAGGGATATGTCCGTGAAGGGTTGAAAGCGTGTGAGCATCGGAATTATTATCTTTTGTCCAGATTTGGATTTCACTTTCGCTTGAGATTGCTAATTGCGTTCCATTCTCCGAAAAACGAACTGTGTTATTATTGTTCCCGCGATGTTCAAATTCATCCAGTTTCTCGCCTTTTTCTACATACCAAATCTCAACCTTACGCTCGGAAACTGCGGCGGTAATCAGTTCACCCCCTGGCAGGAAGTGTGGATACATCTGGGATTCCCCATAATCGGTATAGGTCGTCTCCAGTTGCCTGCTTTTCACATCCCAGACATGTACTGCGCCGTGCCAGTTACCGGCAGCGAGGAATTGTCCGCATGGGGAAAAGCAGAACCTTCGCACCGGTTCGGGATGTCCGGTAATGTCGGCAATTTGTTCTCCAGTTTCTACGCGCCAGACCGTAATTGAATCGCCGTCAGCGATATTTCTACGTCTATTTTTTTGGGGATTGTTCTTACCTGCCAGTAAGCTTAAATCTGGAGAGAAGCAGAGCGGATAGACATCGCAAGGGGAGTGGACTTCCGTTTCTCGGACTTTCGCACCAGTGTGCGGGCACCAGACGTAAATCTTCCCCTTTTCCATGCGGCAGTTAGCACCGGCGAGGTGTTGTCCATCCCGGGAAAAAGAAATCTCTTGTTTGCCGTGATCACCCATCTCAATTGTACAGATACCGCGTTCAATATCCCATACCTTTACATTCCCACCAGAGGTAGCCGTGACAATCTGGCTGCCATCGGGCGAAAAACCGACACCACTGGTCATTCCACGTTCGGTATCCCAAAGTGCGATTGGGGTTAACGTGGGAAGTTCATATAACCAGAGTCCAATCCATGACCCAACTGCGAAGTACTGTCCATCGGGCGAAAATGCCATACTTCCAACACTGCCGCGCCCCAATCGAGCAGTCGCGCCTTCAGGAAGTGTCCACGTCGTCACATCTTCACCATCTATACTGCGCAGCGCGGCGGCAGGGGAATTTCTATTTTCCATCAAAAATCTCCTACGGAATGCCCGCAGCCCAAGGTTCGCGAGCAAGTTTTATTCATCAGGACTTATACAACTTCCTTTACTGGTGAGGTGTTTTTGCTGGGGTGCTTCCCCTAGAAACTTCGCCAGCGGAAACCTGTGATAGTGGCGATTCATCCAAGAGTTGTGTAAGTCCTATTCACGTGATCTGGAAAGAAAGCTATATACAAAGCCGTTGATGGGAAAAGCGAGACAAGAGAAAATGGAATATACTAAAAATGCCTACCCTTTAGTCTCAGAATGCCCATGAACATCTGCCGGACCGTCGCAATCTAATCCGCATCTGCATCCTAACACCAGTAAAAAAGCCGTCAACTGGTAGAGCCAACGACTTTTTGATGATGAATAAGGGCAGAATTATGCGTTAGTTTCCGCTTGAATTTCACTTTTCGATTGTGGGTTGGTTTCAAGGAGTTTTTAGCAAAATAACTATCGGCATTGAAACCTTTTCAAAACGCATCAGGTTTGGGAGGAAAACGCCATTCCGATTCCACTCGGCAGATGTTGCGACTGCCTCAAACAAGACAGATGAAATTCGCCACCAAATGGCATTCTAAATATTATAGAATTTTTTGTATTTTTTGTCAAATTTATTTCTTTCTCAAGTCCAAAACGACTAATTCCGTTATTTTAATTCACATTTGAGGAACGATAATTGTGCGGCGATAAAGAACAGGACATTGTAAAGGATCAGCAGTCCGAGTGGAAAAATCGCACTTTGATGCGAGATGCGTTCTCTAAATATGGATCCAGCGACTGTACCCAATTGGAATGGAGGATTGTTAGGAGTCCCCAAATGAACATTGAAAGGATGAGCGCGGTGGTGGCTTCCTTTGTCCATACGGATAGAAGCATCCCTAAAAGGTAACACGTTGACACGTACAATAGCGAAAGGATGAGCACGGCAACGAGCCGGAACAGATCCGCACTATTGAAATCAGTCGCAGGAGAGGCGTAAGCGATAAGGATCCCGATGATAAAGCTGATAACCACCATTGGAAACAGAGATAACATGCCGCCGAGGTATTTCCCGATCACGAGGGTGTCCCTGGGAATCGGATTGGACAACACTAATTTTAGCGTGCCGTCCTCGTGTTCCCCTGAAATCGTATTGTAAGCGAAAAGGATCGCTAAGGCACTGAGGATGATTTGGAAGACAAAGATAGCATCAATTGCAAGAAGAATGGAAAAAAATGGGTTATCGGATCCCTGTTTCTGCGCCTCTTTCTCCCAGATAGGTGTCGCGAGTTGAATACTCACCATATCGGCACCGGATTTTTCCATGCCGACGTTGAAGATACTGAGCGGATTGGGTTTTCTGTGTGCCTTGGGATTAATTTGGCTGTAGAGGTCCCATGTCTGGGCTGTTTCTTGATGTTCCTGAACGGCGGTGTGATATGCTGCTAAGCGTTTCTCATAATCTTCAACCTGAACGAAAACTGCAGCAGCGGTTGACATGAGACAGATGAGAAAACCGATCATGAACCGGGATGTCAATACATTGGAAACGAATTCTCGTTGAATAACAAGCCAAAGTGTTGCCATAGATATATACGGAGTATTCAAAACGATTTACAGATGCTTCTAAACCATAATTTTTTTTCAAACCCACGTTTGTTATAACTCACTTCAGTTTTCTTTATTCAAAAAATAAAATTTAGCGGAGTGTACCGACGACTTCGCTAAACGCTCTTTGCTGACTGCTGATGACTGAATGCCATTAAAATATCTGCTTGCATGCTTTACGGAAATAGGATATTATATATGTGGAAAAAATATAATCATTTTCGGCTAGCTTGCAAGCCGAAACTTGCCATACAAACGGGCGTCGCCTACATTTATGTGATATGACGTGCTATAGAAAATACAGGGAACGCTTCTATGCGACACAACCTCTTCGTACCGAACAAAATGCCTTATGCCAAAGGAAAAAACCGCCCAGATGTACCGTGTATTCTGTGTGCAATTGTTGAGAAAAACGATAAAGTTGAACGCCTCGAGGTACATCGAACCGAACGCTTTACCATATCGCTTAATCTCTACCCTTACAGTCCAGGGCATCTCTTAATCTTTCCGAATCGGCATATCGTTGATGTACGGGAGTTGGATCAGGAAGAGGTTCAAGAACTTCACGAACTCCAATGTCTCTGTTTTGAGGTGTTGACACAAGCCTATCAGCCACGCGGCTTCAACGTTGGGTATAATATGGGTGATGCCTCCGGTGCGAGCATCCCGCATTATCATCTACACGTGGTCCCTCGATACCCGCGTGAATTGGGGTTCATGGACGTTATCGGTGGCGCACGCATCATCATTGAAGATCCGAACGCTACGCAAGAGAAACTTGCACAGATATTTCAGGAATTGACGATATAGTTGCCAGTAAAAATGGCTATCGGCTATCGGCTATCGGCTTTCAGCAATAAGAGGTTTTCGATTAACAAACGTCCTCTTTGCTGATGGCTGACTGCTGATGGCTATTTCACTGACAACCGAAAACTATCCAAGAAAGGAAACACAATGAGCAATCTCGCTTATGATCTTTTAGCCGAAAAGTTAGAGAAACAGGGGATCCAGATAGAAGCCGTCAAGGTGCATCTCAAAACGCAGCACATCGAAACGCCGTCATGGGGTTACGGGAATTCCGGTACCCGATTCGGGGTCTTTGAACAACCCGGCGCAGCGCGGAATGCAGCTGAGCGTTTAGAAGACGCAGCCACCGTTCACCGTTTCACCGGCATCGCGCCCACCGTCGCACTCCACATCCCTTGGGATAAAACTGACGATTGGAGTGCTTTGAAACAGTACGCCGCGGATGTCGGTATCGGTATCGGCGCGATTAACCCGAACGTCTTCCAAGATCAGGCATATAAACTCGGAAGTGTTTGTAACCCAGATGCGGATATCCGTAGACTCGCTATCGACCACATGCTTGAGTGTGTCGATATTATGGAAAAAACAGGTTCCGATCTGCTGAGTTTGTGGTTCGCAGACGGCACCAACTTCCCCGGTCAGTCGAACTTCAGAAAACGTAAACGGTGGATGCAGGAGGCGTTAGCCGAGGTCTACGACGCACTTCCAGATGCCACGCGTATGCTGATTGAATATAAATTCTTTGAACCAGCGTTTTACCATACCGACCTCCCCGATTGGGGAACGGCTTACCTCATGGCGACGAAACTCGGTGAGAAAGCACAGGTTCTCATCGACTTAGGACACCATCCGCAAAGCACGAATATTGAGTTCATCGTCGCTTACCTCATTGACGAAGGAAAACTCGGCGGATTCCATTTCAACTGCCGGAAATACGCAGATGACGATCTGACAGTAGGTTCTATCAATCCGCAGGAGCTTTTCCTGATTTACACCGAATTGGTCGCTGCGGAACTGGATCCCGATACTGAAACCGACATCGCCTACATGATTGATCAGAGCCATAACTTGAAGCCGAAGGTAGAAGCAAGTATCCAATCTGTCTGTAACCTGCAAAAGGCGTATGCGAAAGCACTGCTCGTTGACCGAGAAGCACTCGCAGCCGCACAAGATGCCGCCGACCTGGTTGAAGCGGAATCTATCCTCCAACGTGCCTACGAGACGGATGTGAATCCGCTTTTGGAACAGGTGCGTTCAGAAGTCGGACGCGACCCACATCCGTTGGCAGCCTATCGGAAAAGCGGTTATTATGAGAAGATTAGTGCCGCCCGCGTCGGTGGTGAAAGTCAAGGTTGGGCATAGGCAGCTTGAAAACGCTAATTATCTGTAGGCGCGCTTTGAAAGCGCGCCTTTCTTATGGAACCTCGTAGGAAAATATGAGTAAAATTAAAATCGGAATCATCGGTTCAGGTGGGATGGCGCGCCACCATCTGGCGCGATTCTCCGCTATGGAAACCGCGGATCTTGTCGCAATCGCTTCCAGAAACGAACAGACGGGAAGCCATCTCGCTACGGAACATGAGGCAGTCTTTATGCCTGAATGGCACCGTCTTATTGAACGGGAGGATATAGATGGCATTGTTATCTGCACGCACAACAACAGCCACGGTGAGATTGTCCTCGCAGCGTTGCAAGCGGATAAACATGTCTTTGTGGAATATCCACTCGCCAGTGATGTTGATGAGGGAAAAATGGCACTTCGACTTGCTGAAGAACGGGGTCGTGTGCTGCGGGTCTCACACCCAGAAGTCGTTTCCAACACCCACAAGGCACTCAAAGAGAAAATAGGCGAACTCGGCGACTTGCTCCTCACTTCTTTTGTGCGTCTCACACCCGGTCGCGGTTCTCGTCCTGAGATCCTTTTCAACTTACCAGTGTCAGGAACCCCCGCGCATTTCTTTATCTATCATATCTACCCGATTGTCGATTTCTTCGGCGGTGCTACGTCCGTTAAAAGGAGTGCTGCCTATGAAGGCTTAAGGGAAAATGGGCAATACGATCGGTTTGTTAACACACTCACCGTCGAGTTTGAACGTGGTGGTATCGGGCAGTGGACATGGGCAGGCGGCATTGCGATTAACACAGCAGAGGAACATGAGCGATACGTTCTCTCTGAAGGCACAATCAGCGATGCTGGTGGCGAATGGCACTGTACGACACCCGCTGGCGTAACACCGCTCTCAATCCCGGATTCACCGCAACCGACGCTTCAGGAACTATGGTTCTCCGAGATCCGAGATGCCGCCGATCAACCGCCGAATTTAGAAGACGCGGCAGTAGCACTTGAAGCAATCCGTATCAGCCTTGCATCTGAATAATTTATGCCAACGTCTTCTGAAACCACGCAACCGATTTAGTAACAACTGCTTGCTCCCATCCAACAGTATTGAAGGTGTGATCTGCTTCATCAATGATTTCGAGTTCCGTCAAGGCATCGCGTTCGCGCATCAATTCGTAGTAACGTTTGCCGTGGGAGACCGGCACCACGTCGTCCGCGCTGCCGTGAATCACGAGAAGCGGACCCGTAAACTGCTGAATGATACTTGATGGAGATATGTTAGGAAGTTCTTCATAGAACGCCTTTCCGACAACGTTTGCATTTGATTGTGCGATCTCTTCGGGGGTCGGTGTGTGCTTAGACCGCTCCAAAATCTCCTGTCTCCGATCTGGCGGATCGTCCGAGAGCGGTGCCCACATCACCGTTGACTTTACACGATCATCTTGTCCTGAGACACACGCCGCGACACAGCCACCCATGCTCAAGCCCAAAATACCGATGCGTTCAGGGTCTACACCTTGCATAGCAGTGAGGACATCGATGGACTTGATAGCGTCCGAAATCTCGCCACCGATGGTCATCTCCGAAAAATCACCCGCACTGTCCCCAGAACCCCGAAAATCGAAGCGGAGCGCGTAAAATCCGATACTGGCAAGCTCTCGCGCTGTTTTAACGAATATTCTGTGCGGTTCAACCTTCGTCCCTGTAAATCCGTGGAAGAAAGTAACCGCTGGGCACGGGGCATTGCAACCCATCGGTACATGTAATATCCCGTTTACCTGTTGCCCTTTATTATAAAATACGATCGGTCTTTCTATCATATTTTTCCTCTTTTTTGTAGAGACATTTTCCCTAAGTTTTTCCAATTTCGCTCATCTTTTCCGGTAAAATCTACCATAGTTCTTTAATAGTGTCAATCTTTTGCTCAAGGTTCGGGTGTGTGGGGTGTGGAAAGTGGATTTCTTGTAAGCAAAACACCAAAATCTGTTATAGCAAGTTAGGTTATAATGCTTGACATTCCACGCCATACTGATACAATAAAAATATATCACAACATGGAGGGAATGAGATGGGATATAAGTTTGATCCGACCGCAATGTACCGGATGCCGACGCATTTTGGACCGAGGACAGGCCCGAGATACGGACCCGACGGCAGAAAATTCGAGTGTAAAGATAACCCGAAATCGACATCAGTTTCCGTGAGTTTCCTAACAAACAGCGAACAACTTGAGGCTTTTTTACCGCCGGGTTTCTCGCTTAACGGTGAACCCGTAGTCTCTGTATCCGGGGGCTACATGAAAGAAATTGAGTGGTTAGCCGGACGCGGCTATAATACGCTCGGCGTGAGTTTTCCAGCGATTTTCAACGGCGAGGTAGACCGCGCGACAGGCTCGCTTTTGACGGTGTTGTGGGAAAATCTTACGGACCCGATTCTGACAGGACGCGAAGAATTGGGTTTCTCCAAAATCTATTGCGAACTGCCAGATCCGCTAACGTTTAATGGCGAAACACACTGCACCGCCAGTTGGATGGGTTTCAAGTTTATGGATATGCACGTGAGAGCAACGGAGCAGGTTCCGATACAACCCGCCGCTTCGCCACCGAAACAACCCAGTGGTGAACAACGGCTTACCGGCACACTCCACTATAAATACATGCCGAGAACGGGTGAATGGGGGACTGCGGATATCGCCTACGCTGTGCTAACACCAGCAAGTACGCCGAATCGGGTCGTTCAAGAACACTGGCGTGGTGAAGGGACTGTGCAATTCCACAAAGCCCGTTGGGAAGACTTACCGACGCAATACAACATCGTTAACGCCTTCCACGAACTGGAAGTCAAGGAGTGGCGTGGCGCGTCCATCGTCAAAACAGTCGGTGGCAAAGACCTCAGCGATCAACGCATCTTGCGTTAATTTTTTTAGTCCATCACTGTGCCGCCTGAAACGGTGATAGAGACCCCTGATAAGTAAGCGGCTTCGTCTGAGGCGAGGAAAGCAGCCATCTTGGCGACATCTGCTCCCTCAGCGAGTCGCCCAATGGGGACGGCTGCCTCGGAGCGGCGTTCGTATTCCGAAAGTTTTTCATCAGCAGAAAGATTCTCAGGCATCAGCACAGATGCGAGATGTCCAAACCGCTCTGTCTCCACAAGCCCAGGGCAAATCGCGTTTACATTGACCTGATAGGGTGCGAGTTCACACGCGAGCGATTGCGTGAAGCCGATCACAGCGAATTTCGAGGCACTGTATGCAGCGAAGCGCGCCGATCCGCGTTTCCCCGTAACAGAAGACATATTGATAATTTTGCCGCCGGTTCCCTGCGTGATAAGATGACGCGCCACGGCTTGTGAACAGAGGAATACGCCTTTTACATTGACGCGCTGCACCCTGTCCCAATCCTCTTCAGCGAGATCTACGACTGGCACCCGATCCTTGCCGGCTATGGTACCGGCATTGTTGACGAGAATATCAATTTTACCGAAATGCGCGACGGTTTTGTCAACCATCTCTTTCACCTGTTCCGCGTTAGCAACGTCTGCAACGACACTGATGGCACGTTGTCCCATCGCCTCAATTTCACGCACAACATCGGGCAATCCCTGCCACTCCGTCTGATCCGCGGCGTAGGGATGCTCGGTAATATCGTTGACAGCGACATCGGCTCCCTCTTTCGCCAAGCGTGTCGCAATCGTACGTCCGATGCCGTTTTTACCTCCCGCCCCTGTCACTAAGGCAACTTTTCCATTTAGATTATACATTAGGACATAACTCCTTTGCATTGTGATGTCTCTTATACGCATGTGCGCAAAGGTTCGATTTGCAGTGTTTATTGAACTGTGCAGAGTGTACCAGACTTTCGGACGGATGTCAAATTTTGGGTTGATAGTGGTAGATTTTAAGGTTACCATATAAGCACAGAGAAATTGGAAATATTCCGTTATCTTGCCTTGTAGGAGCGGTTTCCAACCGCGAACAGAAATTACGCTATACCATTTCTAAATAAACGCCTGTCAGGAACAAAAAACTGGCTCGTAGTAGCGCAATTCATTGCGCCTCTTACATTCGGATACCTCATAGTGTTCCAAAACCTCTATAATGAAATGTTATTTTTTAGATTTGGTATTAGGAGTGGACGTTGTTCAGACTTTCACACAATCTAAAAGGAGACCTTAGTGAGAATCAAAGAAGAATTTAAGAAATCTGGCTATTTTTGGCTTCCTTCCGTTCCTGAAAGAAAAGTCGCCGGAATATTATCAATATCAGACGGGGGGAGCATTGACCTTGAGATAATTGAACTTCTTGATCATAAGACAGAAAGATTGTTCAATGATAGTTTGAAACGCATAGTTGGATATATCGAAGAAGACAAATTTGTCACGCTAGATGATTGTGGTTACAAAGGTGGGAACCTTGCTAGTATTGGTCTATCGAAATCATCATTTCGTGTAACGAGAGCTTTCACCCGTGTCCAATACGAGGAAGATGAGGTTCCCAGTTTCAATACCTTAACCTTTTCTGTAGAAGGAATTGATGACTGGATTGGAATAAGTAATGATTCCCAAACTACAACCATATTGTACCAACATCCAGAGAGCATTTCCTTCAATCTCACCAAAGATATAGAATTATCAATTACGTTCAACGAAGTACGTACTAGCTCTTGGAGTCTCAGAGAGGAAAGAATAACCCAAAAGACTTATTTCAAATTGGTCTCACAAGACGCGCGTGAATTAGGCGAACTCGTTTCTGTGGCTCGCAAAATCACGGAATTTCTGTGTTTTGCTACGAACAAAATCGTTTGTTTGGATAGTATGTCCGCAACTTCCGATGATCTTACCCAAGAAACTGGAGACGGTAAAACTGTACCAGTTCCGATAAATATTTATTATCGAAGCTGGCCATATGCTAAAGATGAACCAAAATTCAATTTGTATAATATGCTATTTGGGTTTAAGGAGATGCGAAACGATATTGAGGAAGTCATTAATAATTGGGTAAAAAGTTATGAACAGTATGATTCTGCTTTCAGATTATACTTCTTGGCAAAAACGGGCGCGCAAACATACTTAGAAGAAAAATTTTTGACCTTAGTGCAGGGCTTAGAAGCGTATCATCAAAGAATAGTTTCTAAGCAGGTGAGTTTGGAAGATAGGATTACGAGCATTATTAAACCATTTAAAGACCTTATAGGAATTGATGAAAATCAACAGGAATTAATAGATAGCATTGTGCATACACGGCATTATCTGACACACCATAATCCACGCAAGGAACCGAAAGCTGCCAAAGGTACAGATTTATGGCCTCTCTGCCTTAAAATGGAATTACTTTTGGAACTCCATTTTCTCCAGTTAATGGGTTGCAGTCGAGAAAAGATTGATTCTGTCGTGGCTAATTGCGCTCAACTCAAGAGGAAATGTGCTTTGTGAGGAGCATGCTTGGGAGGTGAATCCTGATTTAGGCAATTGTGCTGGGCACTACGCACATATCGCCCCGCTGGGGCTAAGGGTCGGGGAAGGTCCGCGCTGCTATAAACATTTCGCCCCGCTCGGGCTGAAGAGTGAAAGAAACGTTCTGCTATAAACATCGCGTCCCGGACGTGCGATAAATCGCACGACTACAAACATGATTCCAGATACTGTCAGTAATCTCAGAGCCATCCAGTTTTAAGAAATCCTCGGGTTTTACGCTTTCTGTCACAAATCCGGTGCGGTTAGAAACACGCACCTACCGGGCCTGGGGTAAAAACCGAGACTGAAAAAGAGAAAACTAAATGGCACTGTCAGCAATCTAATTTCTCCTTGTCTTCCGACCCTAAACGTGCTATTATGCACCTATGCCAAGACTTAATCTAAGACCCTCTCATAAAGCGATCCGAGACTATTACACTACGCTCCAACAATACGACAAGCACAATGCTACACACGAAGGCGCGGTCAGCAACCCCTTCGCTTTCTTACTGGATACCTGTGCAAAACAACTCAACGCCACGCTTATCCCGCAATATGGGATGCACACACCAAAGGGAAACCGGATCGTCATTGATGGCGCAGTCCTCGACGAATACGGACTCCCCTTCGCCTATTGGGAAGCGAAAGATATTGATGACGACCTCGCCAAAGCCGTCCAAGCCAAACGCGATGCTGGTTATCCACTCGACAACACCCTTTTCCAAACACCGCAGCGTGCCATCCTCTATCAAAATGGACAGGTAGCATTAGACGTGGACATCACCGAACCCGCACGCTTGATCGCTGCACTTCAATATCTGTTCTCTTACGTCCCGCCCGCGCTCGACAATTGGCAAACGGCTGTCTCCGATTTCAGAGAGTATGTACCTGACCTCGCGAGCGCGTTGAAAGCACTTATCGATCAACGCCATGAGACGGATCTTGCGTTCAAGGAGGCGTTTACCGATTTCTATGACATCTGCCGCACCTCCATTAACCCGGAACTCTCACGGGATGCCGTCGAAGAGATGCTCATCCAACATATCCTTACTGAACGCATTTTCCGAACCGTTTTCAATCGGTCAGACTTTACGCTCCGAAACATTATCGCCCGCGAGATTGAAAACGTCAGCTACATACTCATGCGGCATGAAGTGAGTCGAGACGTGTTTCTTGAACCCTTAGACCGGTTCTACGTTGCTATCGAGCAAGCAGCCACGCTCTGTAAAGACTTCTCCCAAAAACAGCACTTCCTCAATGTGTTCTATGAGAAGTTCTTTCAGGGGTTCTCTGAAGACGTCGCGGATACACACGGCATCGTCTATACACCGCAACCGATCGTCGATTTCATGGTGAATAGCGTTGAACACATCTTGAAAACCGAGTTCGCCCGCTCGCTATCGGATACCCGCGTGCATATCATTGATCCATTTGTTGGCACTGGCAACTTCATCGTCCGGCTTATGCAAGACATCCAAGGCACGGCGTTGGAGGAGAAATATCGCCATGCGCTGCACTGCAACGAAGTGATGCTCCTGCCCTACTATATCGCAAGTCTGAACATTGAGCAGGAATACTTTCAACGCACAGGTGCATATCTGCCATTTGAGGGTATCGCGCTTGCGGATACGTTTGAGTTGCTTGAGCAGCAACAAGCGGAACTTTTTACCCGTGAAAATACAGAGCGGGTGGAGAGACAGAAGGCAGCGGATATGTTCGTCGTCATTGGCAATCCACCCTATAACATGGGGCAGATTAATGAAAACGACAACAATAAAAATCGGAAGTATGAGACGATGGATACCCTCCTACGAGAAACATATTCACAAGCCTCAAAAGCAACAAATAAAAACGCGCTCTCGGATCCGTACGTGAAAGCGATTCTGTGGGCATCAAAACGAATTGGTAAAGAAGGCGTTGTAGCGTTTGTGACGAATAACGGTTTTCTCGATGGCATCGCGTTCGATGGGATGCGAAAACATCTCGCACAGGATTTCAGCAAGATTTATCACATTGACCTCAAAGGGAATGCACGCACCTCCGGTGAACGCCGTCGAAAAGAGGGCGGTAACGTTTTTGATGATCAGATCCGGGTCGGTGTCGGAATCAGTTTCTTCATCAAAAAAGCAGAAACGACATCGGAGACAGCGGAAGTTTGGCTCTATGCTGCTGACGATTATCTCACAGCCCGCGAGAAACAGAAACTTTTAACCGACTTCGGAGACTATACAAACGTTCCGATGAAACAGGTGGACATTGACGCTAAGCATACATGGCTCACGGAAGGGCTCCATGCCGAATTTGATACCTTCATCCCCATGGGCACCAAAGCGGCAAAGGCGAAAAAGGGTACTGCGACAGATGTGGTTTTCAAAACTTATAGTCGCGGGGTTAACACAAGCCGTGATGCGTGGACTTACAACTTCAACCGAAATATCCTCACTGGGAATGTTCAGCAAATGAGCGAGACCTACAACACAGAAGTGGATAGATGGAAACGGCAGGAAAATCAGAGAGAAATTAACGTTGATAGTTTTGTGGTTTCTGATACGACGAAAGTCAGTTGGAGTGAAACACTAAAGCGAAACTTGCAAAGTGGAAAAACTATTGATTTTTCGGAAGGAAAGATGAGGATAGCAATCTATCGTCCGTTTACGAAATTGCGCCTCTACTTTGACCGAATGATGATAGAACGCGTTTATGTTTTTCCATCTATTTTCCCCACCCTTGAGACAGAGGCAGAAAATAGAGTGATTTGTGTCAAGGCTCCTGGAAGTAAAAAGTCGTTTCACTGCTTGATGGTACAGCAATTAGCAGATGTTCATCTTACTGGAGATTCTCAATGCTTCCCTTTCTACACCTACGACGAAGACGGCACGAACCGACAAGAGAACATCACCGATTGGGCATTGTCCGAATTCGGAACACATTACAACGACGACACCATCACCAAATGGGACATCTTCCACTATATCTATGGCCTCTTACACCATCCTGTTTATCGTGAGAAATACGAAATGAATCTCAAGCGCGACCTGCCGCATATCCCATTTGCCAAAGATTTTTGGGGTTTTACCAATGCGGGCGCGCAGCTGGCAGACCTCCACGTCAACTATGAATCCGTTCCGAAATACGATAAACTCCGAAAGGTCGAAACCCCCGGCATGCAGGTCAATTGGGATGTGGAGAAGATGAAACTCTCTAAAGACAAGACGCAGCTGAAATACAACGACTTTCTGACGCTGGACGGTATTCCTGCGGAGGTATTTGACTATCGGTTAGGGAATCGTTCCGCGTTGGAGTGGGTGGTGGATCAGTATCGTGTCAAGGTAGATAAACGGAGCGGGATTAAAAACGACCCAAACCGAGAGGGTGAGCCGCAATATATTGTGGATTTGGTTGCGCGTGTTATCAATGTAAGTCTAAAAACAGTAGAGATTGTGGAGAACTTGCCCGAATTGTAGGCGTTAGTTTCCGCTGGAATGTTTCTGCTAAGACCTTTGCGAGTTCAATTTAATTTGATTTGATTTGATTCAACTTTTAACGTATAATTGAAAAAAGGCTGTTCCGAAGTTAGCCAATTTCTATAGCAGATGGACAACGAACGGTTGTCTATGTTTAAAACACAGGACTACGTGTTTAGACCTGGGTTCACCTATGAATCAAAACGGGAATGACTATGTATCGTTAGTGAGAATCCCTCGTAAGTGGTTTAATGTATTCGTCTGGACTTTTTCAAGTTTGGTCATTGCCAATGTTTTAATTGAATTTTGCACCGGCTGGGCTTGGAAACTTTTAGGTGAAACGGTATTAACACGAACGGCGGTTCTAATGACGCTAATAGTCGGTTGGTTCTTCATCTTAGCACATATATGGGAGTTCATCATGTTAGGGTATGCAAAACTATTCAAAGACAAAATCCTTGCCCAAGGCAGAGCAGAAGGTAAAGCAGAAGGTAAAGCAGAAGGCAGAGCAGAAGTGTATCGTGAGTTACAGCAAGCACAAAGAGAGGGCATAACGCTTGAAGAGGTGCTGAAAACACACGATGCCAAAAACGGTAAAAACGAAAGTGACCAGTCCTCAAACGGTAAAAACGAAGGGGACGAGTCGTCTTAAGGCGACCAAAGGACGTACGTCGGGATATTAAACAGCGTCCCCAGCAGTGCCCACATTCCGACAAATACATAATCGCCCATCACTAACCCTAAAAAGAACGGGATTGCGCGTTGATGTGCCCGTAAACCGAAAACCGCGAGGATGATGAACTTTACCAACCAACCCAGAAAAACAGAGAACCAGAAATCGGCGAGTCCACCCCACGTCGCGGCGGTCATCACATACCCAATCGGATGGAAGGGCCACCACATAAATTTATGGCGTAGGAAATAGAGGATCCACGTCATCGCCGCCCCGATCCCCATAGATTGTGTCCCATCCCAATTCGGACCCGTCGGGTTGTTAATCCACCGTTCTAAGCGTCTCCCGAACACTTCGTTGCCGATACCGACGATATACCCATGCACCGCCAGCGCGCCCGTGTCATAGAGTAGATAGAGAAACGCCCAAAACGAGGCGAGCGTGCCGACAACAATCGCGAACATCATCACCCAGACCAGTTTTCGACTATTTATACCTGAGCGTTCCGCAAGCTTGAACCCTTCCAATTGATTCGGCATCGGATGCGAGACGTTAAGCCGATTCAGCCAGTAGTAGAACGAAATAATTGTGAGATTACCCGTGCCGACAAACCGCGGCCCGAAAGTGACTGCCATCAATCGTGCCGGGTCAAGCGCGAGAATCTCGTGCGACGGCGGACCGAATTCGGCGCGGACCCGCGTCACACCGAGTGCCATCAAGCTGAAAATCACAATGAAACCGAGCACACCGCCTAAGGACATGCCCGCTTTCACCGAAAACAGCGTAAGCGCGATGCCCCCGATGATTAACCCGCCAACAGCAACGCGGTAAGGCATCGGTTCATTTGAATCATCAAACGCTTTTTGGGTTGTCCAGCAATTCTTGATGACATCCCGCAGATGCTTCCGGGTCCCCCACAAGGCGAGCGCACCGACAGCGAGCCATGCGCCGCCTGCCCGTTCCGCAAAATAGAGTTCTCCTTCACCCAACATCCCGATGCGAACAATCCGCTCTGCTTTACCAAATAGATAGAAAAACCACGCTGACATCGAAATATCTAAAGGCACGAAGAAGGTCAACCCTATAATAAACGGATAGGCAGATAGCGATATCCATCCGATCGCATTCCACGGTTTATCTGTGAACAGATGCGTGATCGAATAGTAGTTGAGTTGGATAGATGGAACCTGAGGGAATAGGTAGCTTAATCCTGCGAGGAGTTCAATAAATCCGGCGACCGAAAAGCCTATCCACATCGTGCCGTTCCTGAAAAAACTTTTGCGTCCCTGCGCCATCTGGAGCGGTAATTGGATGATCGGATACGCCAACTTTTCACGCTCTGTCCACTGGACACGGATAATGGTGTTGAGACATATCAACGTGAACCAAAGCAGCGCGACAAACCCTGTCCAGACGAGGATCGGCACCAGCCAACCCTGCAGATGCTTCGGGAGATAAAAGGTCGAGCCGCCCTTAAAGTAGCCATCCAATGCGTAATCCTCAGGTACAAACCATGTCGGGATGTAACGCCAGAAGAGAGATGCCCACTCATTTTCAGGTGTAGCGAATCGGAACGGATGCGCCAATGTCCCAATCAAAAAGGTCATCATCGAGTGCCCACCGATGGTGGATACCATAACAACCATGATATAGATAACAAGAAGCTCCTGCGGGGTTAGCGCGCTACGCGGGGAAAGTCTTTTCCAAACGAGATTAAAACCGATAACAGCGAAAAGTGTAAAAACGGCATTGAAGAAAAGCGAGACGAAGTTAAGGAGGAACTGCGGTTGAATCATCTCCGCAGCGTAGGCGAGCCAATAGGCGTTCCCGATAACAAGGAGTGTACCAATCAGGAGGGCGCGGAGCGTGATTCCAGATGTAAAGGAGGTACGAGATTCTGGCATGTTTAAATAGCAGTCGACTGTCAGCAATCAGCAAAGAGATTGTCGATATATCTAACCCCTCTTGCTGACCGCTGATGGCTGATGGCTGACGGCTCTTTTTACTGTTTAAGGGAACCCCAGACCACTGCGAGTTTGCCTGCAGGCTCAACGGCTAATATCTCTTCGTCAAATGTAAGGTCTCCATAGGCGAGGGCATCCCAGGCACCGCCGGGTATCCATCCGATCTGGTGCTGGCGACTCCCGTTCTCACAGTCGTTTGAATGGAAACTAAGCCCGATCGTTAACCCAACTTTCGCTTTGAAGTTCTTGCCTTTTCCAGGGTTGGCAAACTGTGGGTTGCCGCGCGGCTTCGTTGGGTCAATAGCAACTTCGTAGATGTAATCGTTCCCTGTTTTGACCAACACCCATTCGGTGTTATCCTTCGACGCAGCAGCGGATAAATCCTTGCCGTTAGCACCGAGCGTCCACTGGACAAGGCTCTCCCGCACCATGCCGTTGTCGAAATCAAACATAAATTCGACGCTATCATCTTCCCACCATTTGCTATCGTCCGGGTGGATGTCTTGAAGTTCGTCATCGGTGATTTCAACGGCAAAATAGATACGGGTCGGATCTTGGGCACTCCATGCGACTCTGCCTTGACCGGTAAAATCATTGGCTTTCGGGATACCGTTCCCGACATCCTTCAATTCATCAAAGGCAACGATTTCAGCGCGTTGCCATTCATCAAGTTTCCCATCTATTTTAAGGTTTCTAATCTGTTTTGCAACGTATTCTTTATCACGTTTCGCATCAACAGGTAAACTCGTCGTAGAGAATAACAGTGCAACTGCTGTTATCACTGTGATTGCGATTTTAAACGCCATAAACTTTTTCATTTTAGAGCTCCTTGTCTGTCAACTTAGGACTGTCTTTCCGGTGGATGAGCGGCTCGATAATACCGCTCTGTTCGAGACGCGACTGCGCGAGTTCATACGATTTAGGACTTAAATCTATACCTATCCATTGGCGTTGTAGCCGCTCAGCAGCGACACACGTGGTGGCACACCCACAGAACGGATCCAGCACCATATCGCCAGGGTTGCTGCTCGCGCCAATAATGCGTTCTAACAGCGCGATCGGTTTCTGTGTCGGGTATCCAATACGTTCTTTACTTCTGGCGGTCAAGTTTGGAATATCTACCCAGATGTTGTTTAACCTTTTGCCCTTTTGTTCATCAAGATACCGCTTGTATCGTGGCACATTTCCCGGACGCGTTTGAACGATGCGTCCGGCTTCAATCTCCTTGCGCATCCGATCTTCCGCCCAACGCCACGTTCTAACGATTCCCATCACCGCATAAGTCAGGTGAGAATCGGGATCATAGTTCTGTGCGGTTACAGAAGTGAGTGAAAAGCGTCGTCCGGTTTCCGGTTCAACACAGTAATACTGGCGTTTTGTTTTCTCGTCCAAATTCGCCATATCGTAGGGAATCGTGACTGCCTCAACGTTCCAGACATACGTATCGCTTTTTGAATAGCGGAGGATACTATCGGAATCGCGTGCCAACCCTTTTTTGAGGTTTCCTTTGGTGGTTATCGCCCGTTGCCAGATAATCTCATTTCTGAAATTATCTTTCCCAAAAACACTATCCATCATCATTTTGAGGTAATGGCTGGCGTTATCATCACAATGGAGGTAGAGCGTCCCAGTCGGTTTGAGGACTCGGAACATCTCCAGCATCCGAATGCTCATCATAATGAGATAAGCTTTCATGGATTTCCCATGACTGAACGCTGCGGCACTGATAGCGTGATAGAGTTCGGGTTCCCGCTCCGCGAGTTCAGCGTGGGACGTATCATCAAGATCATCCAACGTCCAAAAGTCTTTGAATGTTGCTCCTGCAGCTTCGGTGCCTACTGGTGCTTCAAACGTCCGATTGGAATTGAAGGGCGGATCCAGATAAATCAGGTCAATAGAATCGGTGTCAAGCCCACGAAGCACATGAAGATTATCGTTTTCAAAAATGGTTCGATTCTCGACATTCATTCTATCTCCCACAATACGGCGTAGGCGCGCCTTTAAAACGCGCTTACATGAAGAGAGAAGCGCGCTGAATCGTAAGAATTTCTTATTATGGGGTTGCGCGTCGTTTGCCGCCATCCATATAAAGCGCAGTTCCAAACATATAGGAGCAGGCTTCAGAGGCTAAAAACGTCACGACATTCGCGACCTCTTCGGGTTCCGCGATGCGACCCGCCGGAAGTTCTTGTCCGAGTGCTCGCAACAGTTCTTCAACATCGCGTCCTTCGCGCTCGGCTCTTATCCCCTGCTGGGTACGCGCGCGACCGGTATTGGTCAACCCCGGACAAACGGCGTTTACCAAGATACCATCCCCCGAAACCGCATCCGAAAGTGCGCGCGTTATGTTCAGAATAGTGATATTGGCAGCACCGGTAGGTATGTTTCCGCGGGTCGGACTTGTGCCTGCTGAACCCGCGATATTGATAATTCTGCCCCACCGATTTTCCTTCATATACGGAATAACCAATTGGGACATTCGCAAATAACTATAAGTTTTCAATGCAAGTGCATCATCAATCAGATCCGGTGATAGTGCCAGAATATCAGCATTCCGAGCAGCACCAACATTGTTGATAAGAATATCAACACCGCCAAAGCGATCAATCGTCGCCTGCACGACCTTTTCACAGTTCGCCTGTGTGGTCAAGTCTCCAGCAACGGCGTGCCCTTTATGTCCAGTCTGATTGATTTCCGTGAGTGCTTGGTTTAGCGTGTCTTGGGTTCGGGCAGCGATACAGACCTGAACGCCCTCCCGCGCGAGTGCAAGCGCGCACTGTTTACCGATACCTCGACTGCCGCCGGTAACAATTGCACGTTTTCCGTTGAGTCCTAAGTCCATGTATCACCTATCCTGCTACCACGAGAGGAGATGTCCACACAAGATTGACGGACACCTCAACCTCTGATAGAAATTTTCGATCACTACTTATCCGCTATAGGCGGTATGTTTAGGATAATAGTGATCAGGGATTTCGCCTATTTTATCTTTTTGAGGCTTCCCCATGTAACAGCCAATTTCTCTTTTGCGTCTACAGCGAGCGTTGTCTCCAAACCGTCATCCATAACGGTTTGAATATCGCCTTCGTCAAGAACAGTGTTGAAGATAATGAACTCGTCTATCAGCCCTTCCCACTGTCTCTGTTGATTCCAATCACCAATCCGAGCGGGATCAAGGACACCGGGATTTCCACCCCAATCGTTTTCGATATCGAGTTCGCCGTTAATGAAAAAACGAATCTTCTTTTCCTTGGCACTGTAAACAGTCGCTATATGGATCCATTTATCCATTTCATCTCCAACTACTGCAAAGTTGGCGAAGGTATCGCTGCCACCCTGATTACTATGGATGGAAAACTCTACTTTATTGTTGGGAGCAATCTGATAGTGAATATCGCCAACTTTCCAACCGTTGACGTTGAAGAAAACGCGCCACGCTGATTCTCGCCCCGTGGATTTGACCCAATGCGCGAAGGTAAGTTCTTCAAATTCACCGATCCGCTTCGGAATTTCGACCCATTCGTCTGAGCCGTTGAGTTCAAGCGCATCGCCGATTTTACCAGCGACGAATTTACCGCCTTTCACTTCACCATCAAATCCGTTCCCAGAAACATCTTCGGCATCGCCATCAAACAGCCATGCCGCTGCAACCATATCTTCGGTAACCTCAGCGGAACCGGTTAGACTGAGACTCAACATGAGCATCACACCGAGCGCAACTGTAATAATTCTTACGTTTGACAAAGTAACCTCCTATGTGTTGTTAGAAGATCAGGTGAACTGCGTCCATCCACTGACTTCCGTACGACACATTCTTGTTTTATATTATATTTAAAAGAAAATTATAACACAAAAAATACAAAAATACAATTCCTTATCAAAACAGAAGGGTTATGCCTATCCTCTAAACAAACCTTCCCTTATGCGGACTGGCTTCCCATTGGGCACACCAATCTTGCCACGACGTTGGACATCGTCGAGTTTCGCGCGCGCGGGCAGGACAGGCAATCGCTTCATGCCAGAGTCCGTCTAATGAGGTGCCCGTCGGGCTGAACCGAAAATCTACTGACCAACGGATCATATCGCTGCGGTTAAATAACGACCGATGGAAGACCAAGTTGTTAAAAACGAGTAGGTCGCCTTTTTGCATCTCTAAAGTATCAATTTCGGTATGGGAGGCGGTAGGTGGAAGCACAGGAACAGCAAACGCTTCACCAGGGACACGGTGATACGTCTGTAAACCCGTCTTGTGGCTACCGGGTAGGAATTGCAAGGCACCATTCTCGGTTTTGACATCAACTAACGGTAGCCATACAGTGAGATGCGTATCGTTTTCGGTATCTGGCATATACGCACTGTCTTGGTGCCATGGGAGTGTGGTCAGTTTTTCGTTCGGGAGTTTCGGACGCACCCAAAAGTCGCCGTTGAATTGAATATCGCTACCGATAAGATGCGCAAGCACATCCAGCACTTTCGGATGCGTTATCAGGTCAAAGAGTGCCTCGCTAAAGACAAGCGTATGCCAGCCAAAGACTTCATTCTCCCGACCACACGCCTTTAGAACCGCATGCCAACGGTGCTCAAATGACAACGCGTCATAAGGGTCAGAGATCACGCCTTCGTTATAGAGTTCAGTGGCACGTTTATCAACGACTTCAGAGACAACAGCAATCAACGGGGCAAGATCTGCCTCACACAGTGCCGATTTCACAACAAGATAGCCTTGTTCCGCAAATTTTTCAGAATACGTTCCCATCGTTTTTACTAATATGCCTTTATCGCGCCCCAAACAGCTGTTAGTTTGTCCTTCGGTCTCACAGGAAGTGGCTCCATCGATGCCTCAACAGAGATTGCTTCGTCCCAGAACGCCACCTCGTCAACAGCACCGCCAAAATGGTTCTGACCGTTGCGACTGCCGATGGTAAAGGGCAGCCCGTCAGTAATATGAACAGCATCATTACCCGGCATCTCACCTTCTAATTTGCCATCAACATAAGCCTTCACAGACTTACCATCATAAGAACCGAAGATGTGATACCACTCCCCTATCTCAAGAGCGACATTGCCAACACAACAGACGAGATTGTTGCCAGGCCCCGTGGAAACCTCAAAGGAGAGCGTTCCATCAGGTTCAATGAAGAATCCGTAACTCCAGTTGAGGTGAATCCCCTTTTCAGCAACCGCAACCCACGCACCGAGTTTTAACGGTTTAATCCACGCCGCCATAGATAGTGCTTCGAGTTCGGAGATCGACGGCGCGTCCGGTATTTCGACGTAATCCGTGCTGCCATTGAATTCTAATGCCTCACCCAACTTTCCGTCTACGACCTTCGGTTTCCCGTGGATGATACCGTCGTTACCGTTTCCGCTAAGATCATCCACCCCGTCTGCTTCATCAAACGACCAATAACCGACCAATTCAGCATTTGCCGTGAAACCGACTGCACCTAACAGTAGAAAGATTAGACATGCACTCTGCAGGCGGGGTTTTAAACCCCGCCTGCAGAGGAGCTGCGTCCATCCTAAACATGTAATCTTTGAAAGGGACACAAGTATACCCTCATTTATATGCATATCCGGCGAGGCATCGAAATCTCACCGGACGATGAAAGGAGAACAAGCATCTATACGACTACAACTTGGCTCTCAGTTGATCCATCAACCCATCCGGCGGATCAAAGGGAAGATCAATCACTTCGTTGGTGATACCGCTATAATAAATCCCCAAAAGCAGATTAAACTCTGCAAGCGACTGTTCAAGATGCGTCGGATGCACCTTGCTCTCGTCATCCAGCCAATCAAAGACCGCCTCGGTGAGGTTCCCCTGTGCGGCGACATCCTGCTCGCCATAGCTCAACGGTCCACCTTCATAGCCACCCTCTGGCGTTGAACGTTCCCAACTGCTGAATCGCCAATGCACAAAACCTTTCATCCCAACGACAAACACACGCTTATGGAAAAAGACGACTGGATCATCGGAGGCAGTCGGTGCGATGGCTGTCCCGAATGCGACAGAGACATGAAGTCCATTTTCGTACTGGACGCGTGCGGACGCATATTGCGGTGAAGGTTGTGCTGAATCCAAGTGTTCACCACCGGAAATTTGCCCAAGCACACGTACGGGACGGGAGTTGTCGATATAAGAAGACACCAACTGCAGCACGTGCGGACCTTGGTCAACGGGTGTGCTGCGTGCACTGGCATCAATGAACTTAATTTCGCCGATACGTCCCGCCGCCACATCTGCCTTTAATTCAAGGTTTTGGGGGTGGAAGTTGAGCTGCGTGTTGACAACGAACTTCGTTTTTGTCTCTTTGGAAAGTCCCGAAATTTGCTTCCAATCCTCACTTTCAACGGCAATCGGTTTTTCGACTATTGCCGCAGGCACACCCGCATCGGATGCCTGTTTCATTAAGGGATAACGGATCCGTTCGTTGCTACCCCGTAGCACGGGTGCGGTGACGATATGCAGGACATCGGGTTTCTCTTTTTCAAGCATCTCGTCCAAGTCGGTGTAGCGGGATGAGATACCGAAGTCATCTCCAAATTTATTAAGCAGTTCTTCGTTCATATCGCAGACTGCGGCGAGTTTACCACCTTTCACAAAGCGATAAGCGTCTGCATGTGCACGGGCGCGGCCACCACACCCCAACATCGCGGTTTTATACACAGAAATGTCTCCTTTAATATTTTCGATACTAAACAAACAAATGAAAGTTAATAGAAAAATATAGAACAACAACTTGAAACCGTAGAAGTTTTATTCATTGTTCTTGTCTAATGCGTTCGCGAAATCTTTCACGGTTTCCACCCGCAATGCGGCACGAAACAGATGCTTGAGACGCTGCAGATCGTTAATTTTGTCCAAAGAGTGTTTGAAATTTTGCGCTGCATCAAACTGGAATCGAAACTTCAAAACCTTAAAGATACACCTGCGACTGGCTTCTTGTGCACCTTGTTGGTACCCTTGTTGGAATCCTCGTTCGTATGCTTTCCGCTTCAAATATTCAACGATAGGTGGTTGTTGCACAGTTTTCTCCAATCAGCAACACGATGCGGTGGTTCATTTGTTTTTTTGGTCCAACACTTGCGTGAAATCTTCAGGAGTTTCTACTTGCATCGCGGCTTCAAACAGATGTTCAAGGCGTTGCAGATCCTCAATCGCATCCAGCGTTGATTTGAAGATCTGCGATGCGTCAAACTGGAATCGACGTGTCAGAATTCCAAGAATGTGCTTGCGAGTAGTCTCTTGAGCACCTTGTTGAATTCCTTGTTGAATTCCTTGTTGAATTCCTTGTTGAATTCCTTGTTGAATTCCTTGTTCACGTGCTTCTGGTGCTAAGTATTCGGCGATAGAAGACTGTTGCATGGTTTCCTCCGAAATGATTTCTAAAATCGTTTGCGCATCATAAATTAAATTTCCTAAGACAGCAAGACTTCCAAGATATTCAGGCTTGTTCGGCACATCAATACCGTCCGCGATTTGGACACAGCGGCGAAACCACTGCTCTGCATCCATATCCGCCGGACGCTTCATAAGTGGAGTGAACGGTATCAGTCCCACAGGTTTCAAATCAAGAATTTTCTGTCCATCCATCTCAATTAGACGGAAAACTTGGTATTCAATCGAAATATTATGGTTTTCCAGATGCTGCTCAAATTTCCCCGGATCGTTATTACCGGCATCAGGACGCAAGTAGATAACATTGGAATGCACCGGCAACCGGTAGACTTCAATCGCTCGAATGATATAGCCTGCCATACGGAGCGGCATTTCAGGATCATAACTATCGGTAGTTTGAAACTCGAAATGCACCAGTACCTCTTGCTCATCGTGCAATGCTTTGATGAGTGTATCTGCTTGGTGCATCTCAACAGTAGGTTGCTCAGGTGTAACAACCTCCAGTACAGTAATATTTTTTAATCCGAATTTGAAGCAGAGGTTTACGAAATCTTGAGGGTTCGTTTCGATCTGTTTCTTAGAGGCAGTATCAAAACTTGCCATCTTATTCCTTTCGGGGTTTTAGTGATGCTTTCTTTGCAAATTATAGCATGTTTTGGGAGGTATGTCAATTTTGGGGATAGTTTGCGGCAAGCGATCACTCGCCTACCGCTATGTTTGTCGGTTTATAAGTGCTCTCGAAGCGAATCCATCAAGCCATCAGGCGGTTCAAACGGGAGGTCAATAATCTCGTTTGTGATGCCGCTGTAGTAAAGACCTAAGAGGAGGTTGAACTCTGCAAGTGATTGCTTGAGATGTGTCGGATGCACGTTGTTCTCATCGTCGAGCCAGTCAAAGACAGCCTCAGTGAGGTTGCCCTGTGCAGCAATATCTTGTTCCCCGTAGTTCAGCGGACCGCCTTCGTAGCCACCGTCTGGTGTCGCACGTTCCCAACTGCTGAAACGCCAATGCACAAAACCCTTCGTACCAACAACAAATACACGTTTATGCGCCACAGTGCTTTCGCTATCGGATGCCAACGTTCCCATACCTGTCCCAAATGCGAGGGAGACATGGAGACCGTTCTCATATATGGCTTGTCCAGCGGCATGCATCGGAGACGGTTGTGCTGAATCTAATTGCTCTTTCCCAGCGATTTGACCCAGTACACGTACCGGACGCGAGTTATCAATATAGGACGATACTAATTGCAGCACATGCGGTGCTTGATCAACGGGTGTACTCCGTGCGCTGGCATCAATGAACTTAATCTCACCGATTTTGCCTTCCGCGACATCCCGTTTTAATTCCAAGTTTTGGGGATGGAAGTTAAGTTGCGTATTGACGACGAATTTCGTTTGCGTCTCTTCCGCTAACCCAGCGATCTGTTTCCAATCCTCACTCTCAACAGCAATCGGTTTTTCGACGATCGCTGCTGGCACACCGTGGTCGGATGCCTGCTTCATCAACGAATACCGAATCCGTTGATTGGTCCCTCGTAGCACTGGTGCCGTGACGATGTGGAGGACATCCGGTTTCTCTTTTTCAAGCATCTCATCAAGGTCGGTATAACGTGAGGAGACATCAAAGTCGTCTCCAAAACTATTGAGTAACTCTTCATTCATATCGCAGATTGCGGCGATCTTGCCACGCTTGACAAAACGGTAGGCACTTGCATGCGCACGGGCGCGACCCCCGCATCCCAAGAACGCTGTTTTATACATAAAAATATCTCCTTCAATACTATTATTTCCAATATCAAGTCAAAACGGGTTAGAATGTTAACAGCGGAAAAGACAAGTTAACTTTTTACAGTTTCTCTCGGAGTATATCAATTAACCCATCCGGCGGCTCAAACGGGAGATCTATAATCTCATTTGTTACACCGCTGTAGTAGATGCCTAAAAGGAGGTTAAACTCCGCAAGGGATTGCTTGAGATGTGTCGGATGCTGCTTGCTCTCGTCATCCAGCCAATCGAAAACGGCTTCGGTGAGGTTACCCTGCGCGACGACATCCTGCTCGCCATAATCAAGTGGACCGCTTTCGTAACCACCCTCTGGTGTCGCACGTTCCCAACTGCTGAAACGCCAATGCACAAAACCTTTCGTTCCGACGACAAAGACACGTTTGTGGGTGTGATTCCCGGCATCCGGTTCTTTAGGCACTTTCTGTCCTAAACCTGTCCCGAACGCGAGAGAGACATGAAGACCGTTGGCATATAAAGCCTGAGCGGCAGCATGCATCGGGGAGGGCTGCGTGGAATCCAAATCCTGACCCCCAGAAACTTGCCCGAGTACCCGCACCGGACGCGAGTTGTCGATGTAAGAAGAGACGAGTTGCAACACATGCGGTGCTTGGTCAACAGGCGTGCTGCGTGCGCTGGCATCAATAAACTTGATTTCCCCGATTCTGCCTTCTGCGACATCTCGCTTCAGTTCTAAGTTTTTCGGGTGGAAATTGAGTTGTGTGTTAACGACGAACTTCGTTTGCGTCTCTTCCGCTAACCCTGCAAGCTGCTTCCAGTCCTCGCTTTCAACGGCAATCGGCTTTTCCACAATCGCCGCTGGCACCCCGTGATCCGATGCCTGCTTCATTAGCGAATACCGAATACGCTGATTGGTACCCCGTAGCACCGGTGCCGTGACAATATGCAGGACATCCGGTTTTTCCTTTTCAAGCATCTCATCCAAGTCGGTGTAGCGGGATGAAACCCCAAAGTCGTCCCCGAAGCTGTTGAGTAGTTCCTCGTTCATATCGCAGATTGCAGCGATTTTGCCGCGTTTGACGAACCGGTAGGCATCCGCGTGCGCACGGGCACGCCCCCCACACCCTAAGAACGCAGTTTTGTACATGAAATGTCTCCTCTAATGTTAGCACGCCAGTAGCGCACCAGAACGCAGTATAAGGTAAAGGCATAGTGCCCTCAACCACAATACTAATTTATTTCAAATCACAATCTTTCTCGGAGCGAGTCCATTAACCCATCGGGCGGATCAAATGGAAGGTCGATAATCTCGTTTGTGATTCCGCTGTAGTAAAGACCTAAGAGCAGGTTGAACTCCGCGAGCGACTGCTTGAGATGCGTCGGATGCACCTTGCTCTCATCGTCCAACCAATCAAAGACCGCTTCGGTGAGGTTGCCTTGCGCAACGATATTCTGATCGCCATAGTTCAACGGGCCGCCTTCATAGCCACCTTCTGGTGTCGCACGTTCCCAACTACTAAAACGCCAATGCACGAAACCCTTCGTACCAACAACAAAGACGCGTTTGTGACCGTAGATACCCGGGTTATCGGATGCCATCGTCCCCATACCGGTACCGAATGCGACTGAGACGTGAAGACCGTTCTCGTACAAAACCTGTCCAGCGGCATGCATCGGAGACGGTTGATCTGAATCTAAATTCTCCCTGCCAGCGATTTGTCCAAGAACCCGCACCGGACGCGAGTTGTCAATATAGGACGACACTAACTGAAGCACGTGCGGACCCTGATCGACGGGCGTGCTGCGTGCACTCGCATCAATGAACTTAATCTCACCAATACGGCCTTCTGCGACATCCTGCTTTAATTCCAGATTTTTTGGGTGAAAGTTGAGTTGTGTATTAATGGCAAACTTCGTCTGCGTCTCCTCTGCCAATCCCGCAATTTGCTTCCAATCTTCACTTTCAACGGCAATCGGCTTTTCGATGATCACCGCAGGCACACCGTGATCAGAAGCCTGTTTCATCAGCGGATAACGGATGCGTTCACTTGTACCCCGCAGCACGGGTGCAGTGACAATATGCAGAACATCCGGTTTCTCTTTTTCAAGCATCTCGTCCAAATCGGTGTAGCGGGATGAGAGGTCAAATTCGTCTCCGAATTCGTTGAGTCGTTCCTCGTTCATATCGCAGATTGCGGCGACTTTGCCGCGTTTGACGAAGCGATACGCATTCGCGTGCGCACGGGCGCGACCCCTGCACCCTAATATCGCTGTTTTATACATGAAAACTCCTCAATGCTAACAATAGCACGCCAAAAGCGCACCAGCCATAGAACAGGCAAAGGCTGAAGCCTTTGCCCACTTTAAAATTACAACTTCTCTCGGAGTGCATCCATTAACCCATCGGGGGGTTCAAATGGGAGTTCGACAATCTCGTTTGTTAGCCCGCTGTAGTACATCCCTAAGATGAGGTTATTCTCAACGAGGGATTGCTTGAGATGCGTCCGGTGTACCTTGCTCTCATCTTCTAACCAATCAAAGATGGCTTCGGTGAAGTTAGCCTGTGCAACGACATCTTGCTCGCCATAGTTCAGCGGACCGCCCTCATAGCCGCCATCCAGTGTTAAACGTTCCCAACTGCTGAAACGCCAATGCACGAAGCCCCTCGTCCCAACAACAAAGACGCGTTTATGACCGTAGATACCCGGATCATCGGATGCCATTTGTCCGAACTCTGTTCCAAATGCGATAGAGACGTGGACACCGTTCTCGTACAAAACCTGCGCGGCAGCATGCGTCGGAGAAGGATGCCCAGCAGGAGAATTTAAATGCTCGCTGCCAGCGATCTGTCCAAGAACCCGCACGGGATGTGCGTCATCAATGTAGGAAGACACCAACTGCAGCACATGCCCTCCCTGCTCGGCAGGTCTACTCCGCGCACTGGCATCAATAAACTGAATTTCGCCGATCCGTCCTTCTGTGACATCCTTTTTGAGTTCCAGATTTTTCGGGTGGAAGTCGAGCTGTGTATTGACGACAAATTTCGTTTGCGTCTCTTCTGCTAACCCCGCAAGCTGCTTCCAATCCTCACCTTCAATAGCAACAGGTTTTTCAATAATCGCCGCAGGGACACCCGCATCGGATGCCTGCTTCATCAACGGATAACGAATCCGTTCACTACTATTCGGAACTACAGGACTTGTGACGATATGCAGGACATCCGGCATCTCTTTTTCAAGCATTTCGTCCAAGTCAGTGTAGCGTGAAGAGATACCGAATTCGTCTCCGAAGCTGTTGAGTCGTTCTCGGTCCATATCGCAGATCGCGGCGAGTTTCCCACGTTTAACGAAGCGATACGCATCTGCATGCCCACGGGCGCGACCGCCACACCCTAACATCGCAGTTTTGTACATGGAACTGTCTCCTAAGTGCCTTTGATGAGGAAAATCGAAGCTGTAGGCTAAAAAATAAGAATAGACTGCATCAGATTAGCAATAGAACAAGTTTTTGTCAAACGTTATTTCAGGGTTCGCTGCTACGAGGAGATGTCCACTTTCTCGCCACTCTTTGCACTGTCATAAAACGCATCTAAGATTTGCATGAAAGTATACGCATCCGGTGCAGCGACATCCGGTGCAACCTCACCGGCGATCGCCATGCCGAAGTGGTTCAGTTCATAGTAAAAAACATGCACCTCTTCAGGGAGTTCACCGTGGTCAATCTCAAGTGGCTCATCAATGGCTTCTCGGACAAATTCACCGTCTTTGAAGCGGGAAATCCCACCGTTTGTGATTGCCCCAGTCGTGCCGTAAAGTTCTATGACACTCCCGGAATCCGAGTGGCTCATCCGAGAGCAGTCAATCTGGATGGTTTTCCCACCTTCGCATCCGAGGAGACCGGTGAAATAGTCTTCCGCTGCGCCTTCAGGTCCGTCGTATTGCGGATAAAGCACGTGCTTCGCAGCAAACGCCCACTCCGGTTTCGGACACCCCATCCACCACCACGTCAAGTTGAGTTCGTGCGAGTAGTGTTGCCCTAACGAACCACCCTTCTGTCCATAGACATGCAACCAGCGACTGTTATCGTCGAAGTCTGGGATAAAGTTATATTTCCCGAAGACGCGGGCGTGATACAGGTCGCCGATTGCACCGTTTAGGACGGCGCGCCGAATCTTTCGGTTGTTCGGGAAATGACGCATAAAATAGCAGAATTGGAGCGTCTTGCCGGATTGTTGCGCCGCTGCTTCCATCTCTAAAATTTCGGGGGCGCGGATGGCGTGCGGTTTTTGCACCAAGACGTGTTTACCCGCATTAAGCGTATCCAACACCTGCTGCAGCCTACCATCTGGAGAAGTTGCGAGGTAGACGGCTTCTACATCACGGTTTTCAAGGAGTTCGTGATAGTCGGCATAGCGATGCGGGACTGCACTCTCATCTCCTGCTTCCGCACGACGAGCAGGATCGCGCTCCGCAATCGCAATAACGTTTAGGCGAGAGGTGGCGTTGGCAGCTTGGATAGCTTGACGACCTGCCCATCCACATCCAACGACACCGAGTTGTGTAATTTGATTCGTCATAAGTAGTGCCTCCGACGCTTCTATCGAAAAGTGTAAAGAAATATTGTTTAGAACATATTCGGTAATTCTGCAATGCTATTAAGCACCCGTGTTGGCTCCGCGACGGGGTTTTCCAACTGACTGGGTTTAAACTTCCCAGTCTTGACAAGAATACTCCGCATCTTCATGTTTTCCGCACCGACTATATCGGACGTGATGTCGTCACCCACCACAACCGCTTCACTTGGCGAGCATTGAAGACTCTCAAGCGCGATTTTGAAGAACGTCTCGCTCGGCTTGCCCATCACGGTTGCGGTTTTGCCCGCGGCTGCTTCCAGAAGCGTCACGAAAGCACCACAATCCAAGAACATCCCCTCAGCAGAAAACCAATAGAGATTCTTCTGCAGCGCTATCAGTTCGGCCCCATTCATTAACAAACGAAAGGCGTGATTTAAAGCGTGAAAATCAAACCCTTCGCCGTAGTCTCCAACAACGACAAAATCGGGAGCATTGTCATCTACGGGTATCTCCTTGAAAAACGCTTTCACGGCATTATCGACCATGAAGTGGCAACGATTCTTAGGTTGCGAACGTAAGTATTGGAGACAGGCGTAAGTCGCATTAAAGATTTCATCCTCGTGGATGTCAAAGCCGAGTGCTTGCATCTGTTCGTGAAGCATCTTCGGGGTTTTGGCAGTCGTATTCGTCAAGAACCGGAGTTGGTATTTCTCCTGACGTAGGTAGTTAACAACATCAATTGCGCCGGGGCAAGGTTCGCCTTTAAAATAGAGCGTTCCGTCCAAGTCAATTAAGAAAGCCTTCGGGCGCGTTGGTGATATTTCCTGCATTATACCCTCGTGTGCTACGGTTCCACAACTTTATAGTGTTCAACCTGCCCGCCACTAATTTTCTGGATTGTGAGGCTTTTGACAGGGTGCCGGTTTTCGTCGTAATGCGAAATGGTTGTGGCACCTTTGTAACCACTGACCGCAGCGAACGCATCACGCACCGCGACTGGATCCAGCGAACCCGCCTTTTCTATTGCGCGTGCCAAGAGTCGCATCGCATCGTAACCTGACGCGGCGACACCATCAGGTGGACTCTCAAACAGAGTCATGTAACCTTTCACAAATTCTTGAACATCCGCATCTTGTGTTGCCACAGAGAAATTAGTCGGATAATAACTACCATCCAATACACTGCTATCATCTAAAATGCCGAGGAATCGCTCTCTGTCATCCCACGCACTCCCACCGAGAAAAGGCACTGTGATGCCGACTTGACGGGCTTCATTAATTAAGAGTGGCACTTCTGGCTGATGACCTGGACAGAAGATAATGTCTGGTGTGGCATCGTGAATTTCTGTGAGCAACGCGGTGAAGGTGGTATCGCGTGCAGCATAGGCACCACTGTGAACGATTTGACCACCGATTTCCCGAAAAGCTGCTTCAAACGCTTGAACGAGATCAGTAGAATAGTCATCGCCTTCCTCATAAATCGTCGCTGCCGTTGTAGCACCAAGTTCGTCAGGATTCATCGCGAAACTCGCCATCACTTTTCCTTGAAAAGGATTTGGCACCGTAATTAGAAAGATGTAATCTCCAACTTCTGGCACATTTGAGCCGCTGGCGCCAGGAAGCATGAGCCGCTGTGCCTGCTGCGCAATCGGACCGACCTCAAGAGACATAGTAGAACGAACGGGCCCCAAGAGCGCAAAGACATCTTCCATATCAATTAATTCTTTCGCGGCATTCACACTTGCCTCCGGTGTCGGAGGCGCGCCCGCCATAGGTTGGTTATTTCGGGTGATAAACTCGACCGGCATACCGAGTACCCCTCCCCCTTCATTAATTTGAACACGAGCCGTCTCAGCACCTTGGCTAAAGGTCGTGTAACTGTGTGCAGGCTGAATGATTCCAATTTTTATTGCCGCTTCTGTTGGCGGAGTAGGAGTATCGGGTTGAATCATCTGACCTACTCGTTCACAGCCTGTCAGAGCGGTGAGCAGCATAACCGAAATTAAAATAAAAATTCTTATAGACATAACGTAGGTTTTCTCCTTTGGTGAAAATGCTTGAAAAATATATGGGTTTGTGGTAACCTTTTGTCCAATATTCTAAAACTTCGTAGAAACAGTAACACATCCGACCGATTTTGTCAAGTTTCTAAAGTATATCGCAGGGCTATTTAGTTTTCTGTTTTTAACTAAATTTCCAGTCCCCAGGCCCGGTAGGTTCGGTTTCCTAACCGAACCGGATTCGCGAAAAGTGGCGCGAAACCTAAGAATTTCTTAAAACTAAATGGTCCTGGTATATCGTATATGATGTCTGCAAATTTTTGTTCTGGAGGCACATTATGCCTAACGGTGATCCCATTTATTACCATGTTCATAAGATACTTGAAACTCTTGGTCTTGACCTTGAGGCCTACCCTGATGAGGAAACTATTAGCCATCTTGAGTACATCCTGATTCACCTTTTGCTCACTGAGGGTCCCCGTTGCTCGGATTACAGGGACCGTATGCGCGGACTTGAATTGCATTTTGAAACCAAGAGGGATGGAAGATAAACTTTCACAGACGCATTTTTACAGAGATTTCGCCCTACGGGGCTGAAGAAGGTTTGGAATATCCAATAGCTAAAAAATTTAGAATACACGAAGGAGCTTTCCATGGAACTCGGTTTTTTCACAATGCCCTTGCATCCACCCGGCAGTGATACGACTAAGACATTAGACGACGATCTTGATCAGATGATAGTCCTCGATGAACTCGGCTACAAAGAGGCTTATGTCGGTGAACATTTCACGTTTACGTGGGAAAATATCCCGTCCCCTGATCTTTTTATCGCAAAAGCGGCTGCGATGACAGAGAACATTATTTTCGGCACGGGGATTACCTGTATGCCGATACACAATCCTGCTGTTGTCGCGCATCGCATCGCGCAACTGGATCACCAAACACATGGACGCTTTCATTGGGGGGTCGGTTCAAGCTCCACACCGAGCGATGCAGAGATGTTCATGGCTGGCGAAGACAGACGTAGATCCACACGAGAGGGGATTGATGCCGTTCTCAAGATTTGGACAGACCCGGAACCCGGACATTACAAGACCGATTTCTGGGAATTTAAGATACCCGAGTATCGTCCGAACATTGTCAGCGTTCACATGAAGCCTTATCAGAAACCGCATCCACCAATTGCGTTGGCTGGGTCTTCCGCAAGGTCGGACACGCTAATCTTCGCAGGTGAGCGCGGCTGGATTCCGATGAGTATTAATTTAGCGCATGTGCCTACCATCAAAACACACTGGGACGCGGTCGAAGAAGGCGCGGAAAAGACCGGCTTGTCCCCCTCGCGCTCGACATGGCGTATTGCCCGTGAGGTCTACGTTGCGGATACCACCGAACAGGCGCGTAAAGAGGCTATCGAAGGTACGCTCGGACGCGATTTCAGAGACTATTGGTTTAAATTATTTAGTCCAGCACACTTCAAACCGAGTCAGGATATCGACGACGCAGACATGAGTCTCGAACATCTGTTAGATACCTTGTGGATTGTCGGCAGTCCAGATCACGTTGCAAACCGTTTGCGCGAACTTTACGATGAGGTCGGTGGCTTTGGCGTCTTACTCGCTATGGGACACGAATGGGATCCCAAAGAGCAGTGGTTGAACTCAATGACACTCCTCAAGAACGAGGTAATGCCCCAACTCACAGATTTGACTTAAAAGTAGTAGACACACGCCGTGTGCCGTACACAAGGCACCCAATTTTGCAGTCGTCCTATGAATAAGGAGCAATTTTGTGACACAGTTATTGGCTGGTGCAGTAGAAACACCCATTACCGCCATAAAGGACAAACCCGAAGTCTATGCCGAGTTGTATGCTCGCGCGTTAGTGCTTGCCGATGCCGAAAAACAACTTGCCATTGTAACAGCCGACTACGGTCAGTTTCCACTTCAATACAATAAAGTACTGCTCAACGCAATTGAAAACGCTACAGGCATACCGCCGGAGCATGTCGTTATTAACTGTAGCCATACGCATAACGCACCGGGTGTTGACGGACGGTGGATTACTGAAGAATCGGAGGCGTGGTTGGCAACATGTCTCGCGGAATTGGTGAAAGATGCAGTAGACGCACTTGAACCCGCGATCTTGCGGGTCGGTCGCGCACCTGTCCAAATCGGGTATAACCGTCGTCTGATGAATGATGAGGGTCATATCACAATGGCACCGAACCCAGAAGGATCTGTTGTACCGTGGGTTGACGTGTTGGGAGCTTACGACGAAAACGGACAGATCATCGCCGTGCTATTCTCACATGCCGCACATCCGGTGATTGTCCACTGGTCAAGTGAAGAGATGGGTGCCGATTATCCCGGATACGCCGTCGAGCATCTACGCAATTTCTTGGACCTGAAACCGGAAAGCGTTCTATTATTCGCGCAAGGCTGCGCAGCGGATATCAACGGGTATCCGTTGCGCGGTGGTTTCAGTGCCTGTGATGTAGCTGGATTTGCCCTCGCGTTTGCAACACACCAAGCCTTAAAGACTGCGGAAGAAATTCCCGCAGCACCGCTTAAGGCACATTCAAAACTCGTCAATTTGCCGTTCCGAGATCCGCCCTCGGTTGCAGAATGCAAGCAGTTAATAAAAGAATTCCCCAATGATGATCGTTATATTGCCCTATTGGAAGTCGCTAAAAGTGGCGAGAAACGCACCTTACCTTTTCCAATGAGTGCATTTGCGGTCGGCGACGCGCTCTGCTTCCTGTCTGTATCGCACGAACTCTTTTCGGAATATCAACGCTTCGCCGACGAAACATCGCCGTTCTCACACACCTTTGTTTTCGGCTACACCAACGGTAGCGAAGTCTATATCGCGACCAAAGCGGCTTACGATTTGGGATTGCGAGCTGGTTATGAAGCGGGACCGCGGAACCATGCGCTCAGTGGTCCTTATCGGTTAGCACTGGTGCCGTCAGTTGAAGAACAGATCCGAGCGGAGATAACGGATCTATTCGGGAAAGTAATAAACGCATAAACGGCACAGTCCGCGATCCTAATATAAAGCACGTTTCGATTTTTGGGACTGGATTTCCACCGGCACTCCATATCATTCCAGGGCGCGTGGCGTGAGAACTAACGTCATCCGGCGATCTTCGGTTAGATATCGCTTAACCACACCGGCAACATCCGCAGCGGAGACGTTGACAAATGCACCCGCAAGTTGGGATAAAGCATCGCCGTGCTGGTATTCCCGCATCCCCCACTGTACACCAATGTTCCCAAGTACCATAGTTTCTGACACGCCCACAGGCTGCTGTTGCATCACCCGCTTTACATCCAAGGGTGCCCTGAATTGCATGGCGAAAAACGAAGCGGCCATAGCGGCTTGCGCGTTGTTTTTGGGTTGCTTTAACCGGTTTATCAACTGACCAATCCGCTGCTTAACCTTTTCTATATCTGCATCCGGTTTCAGCGAAGTATTAATCTGTAAATAAGTCCCTTCGGGAGTGATTAGGTCAAGGTTACAAAAAATATGACCCGTTAATTCTTTCAATTGCGTATCCTGCGTGAATGCTAAACTCAGCAGGGCACTCGCTATATACAATACAGGGTAGTCTGCGTCTTTAGAGTGCGGGACCGCGTAGGTTTCCATATAGTGGGTTACGTTGATATCCCAAGTAGCGTTTTGATCTTTCGCTATCTCTGGAGGGACTGTTGGATGCGGAAGCGTTTTTTCGGTTAAATTGATAACGCCGAGTTGTTTTTCCATAGTCTCTTTCAATATTTCGGGATCAATACCACCAGTGACGCACAAAAGGACGCGATCTGCTTGGACCAAATGCTGATCGCGATACGCTTGGAGTTCACTGAGTTGCGCCGATTGAACGCCCCCGCGCATGCGGATATCGGTTTCACCATGCCGAAAGACCTGATTCCACGCAGCGTAAGCCAATTTATGTGTTGCCAAGTTCTCTTCAATATAGTCAAACTCAGACAAAACATTCGGTCGAGCCTTAGCCAGACTCTCTGCTGAAAAAGGTAGTTCAGAAAGCCATTTCGCATGGCGTTCTAAACCCTGTGTCCAGTTGTCGGTGTTGCCGATGAACTCCAAGCGTATATTGTCAGCCAACGTCTCTGCGCTACCTGTCTTATAGACAATCGGTTCCATGGTTTGGAATGTTAGATGATTAATGAGGTGGCTCCAATATGCTTTTGCTTTCCCGTCAGTCGCGAGGCCGAGGGGTAAATAACTTAAGATAATGACATCTGTGGATGCCTCAACGTGGAGATTAACAACACGGATGCCGTTGCTTAAAGTAAAACGGGTCACTTCAGGGGTGGCATCAGCAGCAAAAAGCGTAGCGAAATCCTCAGAAGCATTAGGTGCCTCGAGATCCTCAGAAACCTGTGAACCGACACTATTGTTTTTATCGAGGGTGGCAGCCCGTCCGATTTGATTGCGGATAGCCGGTTTCGCGTCAGTCTCAAGAATGACAGCCGCCTCAATAATTTCAATAGTCGGTTCGGACTGCGCCTCGAAACTATACGGTCTCTGAAATCTCGCAAGATATTGATGACTCACACCGAGCAGCAAGACAACCAGAACCGTAGCCGTACTCAGAGCCATCCACGGTAACAACGGTTTTCCAGTTGGCGGTGATACCGGGTTTATATCAGCAACCTCCCGCATGATGTTCTCGTATAGGTTGTTAGACAATTGCCAACCGCCGAGCGTTTCGTTAATCAAGCGTTCATCTGACGTTTGTAAACGCTCCCGCGCCCGCCGAAGCCGACTCGTAATTGTGTTCGCCGATACCCCCAAGAATTTGCCAATTTCCTTGGTGGTCATCTCGCCGAGATAGTAGAGCGTTACGACAGTGCGCTCGCTCTCTGGCAATTTGTCCAGCAGTTGCTTGACGATTTCACGACGATGTTCGGTTACCTCTCTCTCACGCTGTTCCAATACATAACGCTCATAGGTTAACTTATCTATTGCTGTCACAGACGCGTCCCCCAGCGGTTGCATCGCAGGTTTTTTCCGTCGGAGCCAATCGGTGCATAGATTATTGGTGATAACATACAGCCACCCTGCAAATTGATTGCGACTCTTGAGGGTCGAGAGTTTCTCATAAGCTTGAAGGAAAGTGTCTTGCGTAATCTCCTCAGCATAATGAAAATCACCGATCTTTCGCCACGCCAAGGCGTGAACACTCTTTTGGTATCTTTGAACCAAGGCACCGAACGCCTCATCATCGCCAGATAAGACATTGTGAATCAACTGAACGTCGTCTTTATCCATCGGGACTCTCCATAATACGTCAACACAAACAACTGAATTGCTGCTAATGCCTCATATCACTCCGACGCACGCGGCGTGAGAACTAAAGTCATCCGTTCATCTTCGGTCAGATACCGATTAACAACGTCGACGACATCAGCTGCAGAGATATTGGCAAGCGCGCTCGCAAACTGCGGTAAGGCATCACCATATTGATATTCAAGCATACCCCACTGTAAACCGATATTCCCAAGCATCATAGTTTCTGTCATACCTACAGGTTTCTGTTGCATGACCACCGTCATATCTGGCGGTGAACCGAGTTCCATCGAAAGGGCCTGTGCGTACATCGGCACCTGCGCGTTGTTCGCTGGTTGCTTGAGTCGGTTTATCAACTGTCCAATCCGCTGTTTAACCGCTTCTATATCTATATCCGATTTGAGCGAGGCACTGACATATAAGTATATCTGTTCAGGTGTGATAAGGTCAACCCCACAGTAAACGTGTCCAATCAATTCCTTCAATTGCGCATCTTGCATGCAAGCTATCCGCAAAAGCAGACTCGCCATATAAAGTGCTGGGTAGTCTCTGTTCTCAACGTTGGGGATCGTGTAAGTTTCCATGTAGTGGGTTACATTGATATCCCAAGTGGTAACTTGGTCTTTCGCCGTCTCCGATGTTGCTGTTGCTGGCGGAAGTGTTTTTGCCGTTAGGTTGATAGATCCAAGTTGTTCTTCCATTACTGGCTGTAGTGTTTCCGCCTTAACTCCACCGATGACACACAAAAGCACCCGATCTGCTTGGACCAAATGTAGATCCCGGTATTCTTGTAATTCACGCAACTGTGCGGATTGAACATCATCGCGCATTGATACGGCGGTTTCACCATGTCGAAAAACTTGATTCCATGCAGCGAACGCCCATTTGTGCGTCGCTAATCTGATTTCAGTAGCGTCAATCTCGGACAAGGCGTTCGGTAACTCCTCGGCTAAGCTTTCTGCTGAAAATGGCAATCCAGAAAGCCACTGTGCGTGTCGTTTCAAGCCCTGTGTCCAGTTGTCGGTGTTACCGATAAAATCCAAGCGCATGTTATCAGCCATTGTTTCTGCGCCACTCGTTTTGAAATCAATCGGTCCTGTGGTTCGGATTGTCAAGTGTTCAATCAGATGGCTCCACTGTGTTTTTGCTTTTCCATCCGCAACAAGTCCAAGAGGCAAATAACTGAAAATCGCCACATCCGTGGAATCCTCAACGTGGAGACTAACAACGCGGATGCCATTACTGAGTGTAAGACGTGTCACTTTAGGTGGCACAGCGAAAGCGAGAGAAAAATTGCCAAGAATAAAAAATATCACCATGATGTGTTTAATTCTGTTAATCATCTTTTTACCTCCAAATATTAGGTCTTCAAAAACCTTGTAGGACTGCGTTAGAGCATACGGTGTGTTCCGCATGTTTTTCAATCGTTCCGCACGTCAGTTTAAGACGGTTATGCATACGCTTTCTTAAACTTTCGGAGACAGCGGGTAAAGAGTGTAACAGCCTCTATATCTTGGCGTTCCGGTGAAAACTGATAAACACTATTGCCTTTTCTTTCATAGGAGAGCGCGTATACGCCGCTTGCATGCCGACCGATCGCTATAACCCCAAAAGCATTGCCACCGACCCGGGAAGTTACCCCAGTTGAACCTGTAGAAATAGCGATAAGTCCAACAGCGGAGGCATTTCCAAAAGCAAAAGTCCCCGCGGATATTGCGCCGATCGCGATGATCCCGCAAGATACACTGCCAATAGCTATGCAACCAAAGGAAACAGCACCAATCGAAACAACGCCAAAAGAGACGGCTCCAAAAGAGACAATACCAGATGAAATTGCCCCAAATGTTATGTCACCCAAGATAGGTATCCATGAAAAATCCAAATATTGCGCTATGCCGTACGCTAAGAAAGGTAAGAAAGCCAAAATCAATAAGACGGCTTCCGATATATGCCACCTTAGAACATAGGCATCGAATGTTTTTTTGAAAGTTTCCGAACTAAAAGTTTTTGACATCTTTTTTCTCCCTTCAGATATTAAACGAAAATCGTTAAACAAACCGATTTTTTTACCGCTTGATTTCTAAAGACGTAATTTGGGTAGGGAAAACGTGCATAATCTGAAAAAAAATGAAAAATTTCTATTTTTTTAACGGTTATCTCGAAGGAAGGTCAAGTTTCAGGACATGATAAACCGCTGATTATATAAAGTCTGGAAGTGTTAACACACAACACTACAGACGTTTTTATTTTCATCCGCTTAAATGTTGAGTAATGAGAATGAGATGAGGACGAGGTAAGGACGAAATGAGGGCGAAATCTAAAACATTAACAATTAAAAAAAACTGAGATGAAATTTGTAAATAAAGAGTTCTGAGATTTTTTGGGACTTACACACTGCCTCTTAAAGTCCCCTGATAAGGGGGATTTAGGGGGTTAAATTGGTGGGGTATTTCTGCGAATTTCTTAAAAATATAGAAAATACCGCTTTTGTGCGTCCAGTTCAATATTTGCACAATTTGCCTAAGTCCTATTAAAAATAGGTTTCTAACTTCGCTCGCGCGTTTAAGACACCCTCAACAATCGGTTGTGGTGTTTCCGCATTCAACCCTAAGTAGATAAGCATAATCTCCTCAGTATAACCGACACGGTCTATCTCCTGACAGATAGCGGGGAAATCCATCTCCGGTGCCCAGAACGGCTCACTGCCTGTTTGCGAATCAACACCACAGTTGAAATAGACGCTAACCAGCCGTTCTGACAACGTTCGCAAGGCGACAACGGGATCGTCTCCAGCGCGATGAAAATGGAACGGACTGTAGTAAAAGCCAAGGTTTTCGGAAGGGATCGCATTAAGGATCTGCTGCGTGCGTTCAAGGTTGTAGGCGAGACTCCCTTCGTGCGCATAGAGGACGAGAGTCAGATTGCGAGCCGCCGCTTCCTCGGTGACCGTTTTGAGATGATCAATAATCGTGTCAACCTCACGAGCGGTGGCGGTTTCATTGCCACCACTCGCGATGCTGACGATTGGAACGGAAAGCCTTTGTGCAGTGTCAAGAATTGAGATTAACGCATCAAGTCCATCTGGCGCATCAACTCGCACCGTGCTTAGCAGAGATTTGAAACGGGTACCTGTCTCTTCTCGAAGTGCGTCAATAGTTTCGGCTGCCACATCTGAAAAATGGGGTTGCGCGAGTTCAATAGCGGACACACCGCCTTCGGATAACTTGCCAACAAACTCTGTCAAATCGAAACCGGAAAATGGAAGGGTGCTTGCACAATAAGTTCTCATAATTTTTACCCCAACTAAAATTTAATTAGTTGTCAGTTTTCAGTTGTCAGGGGAGTGGCTATCAGCAAGAATGGCCCTCGGCTATTCCCCTGACCCCTGATGGCTGACCACTATTTACCCATTTCCTTCAAGGCGGTTAAGCAGCGCTCGACAGCCTCAAGCGGCGGGTAGGCATCGCTTTCATATTCAACAATATACCACTCCGTGCCACCAGTCGTCTCACAGATACGAAAGATCTCGTCCCACTGCACACTGTCTTCACCGATAATCGGACGGAAACCGGCGTGTCTGTCCGTCTCACCTATCGATTCGGTGTAAGGTTTGAGATGGACTGTACCAGCACGTCCAGGGTATCGTTCCAAAATACCGACGAGATCGGCACCACCAGATAACGCATTCCCCATATCCAGTTGCATCACAACGCCGTCATTCGTATTCCCGAAGAAGGTGTCCCACGGTTGTTCGCCATCCAGCGGCGTAAATTCGACGTGATGGTTATGATACCCTGTCACCATATCGTGCGCGGCGAGTTTATCAGCGATCCCATTGAAAGTGTCCGCTAACTTCAACCAATCCGCGCGCGACTGACGTAGTTCACCCGGTATCCCCGGAACGATGACATAACGGTTCTCCAAAACCTTGTTAAATTCAATCGTTTCGGCGAGGGTGTCCTCTTGGACGAGGTTGAACGGTGTGTGCCAACCACAGCAGACCAAGTTGAACTCGTCGAGATAGCCTTTCAACTCTTGCGCGGGATGTCGGGGCGGACCCGCGAATTCAACGCCTTCGTACCCCATCTCCGCGACCGCTTTGATCGTGCCGCGGGCATCCTCTGCTAACTCATTTCGGACAGAAAACAATTCTAAACCAATCGGTACTCTTGACATAATTTTCCTTTCGTATTTCTGTAGGTGTGAAACGATGTAATTATAGTTTCATAGTAACATTACACTAAACTTTGGACAGTTTCTGCCCAAAGCACACGCTGTTTCCACCGCATTTTGCGTGTTTTCTTCGCATTATAGCCACAAACGCAACTCATAGAAAAATAAACCCGGATGCAGCGATGCGCAGCCCCGTAGGGGCGACATGTCTATAGAAACGTTATCCTCTGCCTTAGCATCTTTAACAACACCTCTACCCTCCTTGTAAATCACACCTAAGTAGTGTTGGGATTCAGCATGTCCGCTTTCAGCAAGTGGCTCAAATTTTTTCAATGCTGTGGCATAGTCCCCTTGCAAATATGCCCTTTTTCCATCCTGATAATTCCACGAAGTTTCATATTTGCTAAGAATCTCTGATGCCATCTTGTTTGAGTGATTTTTAAGAGCCTCAATCGCCATCTGTCTGGCAAGCTGATCCTCAAATCCTTTTTCGCTACCCAAAATATGTTCAATAAGGTGTAGAAATTGGTCGAGTGAATCTGGATAGGTTTGGAGGTGAACAAACATTTTGTGAACAGCATTGTTCACAGCGTCCTGATCTTCTGATTTTAAAAGGTCCTCTAAGTAGACAGAAAACTTATCGTTAAGTCGCTTTAGTTGTTCAGCAGTTCGCATATCCTGTTGGCCTGTGAACGCTTCAGTAATCGTCTGAAGGTTTGTGTTTTCTTCTTTCCCACTCAAAAAAGCGTGGCAGTTCCCACACAGCGTTATGCCATTGTCAAGGTCGGTGGCGAATTCAGGATACTTCTCTAAAGGTTTTATGTGGTGTATGTGAAGGTTTCGCTGCACGACACATATACGACATGTATTTTCATCACGATGTCTGACTTCTCTTCGCCATCGCTGATATGCTGGTGATTTGCGGATATCTTGCATGATAACTCTCGTTTAATGCCAATTTACCTATGGCAAGACGGTTTTGATAACTTTCTAAATCTGTTGACAAGCATTAATGATGTCAATAATTTTACGTGCCTTATTGGTGCGTTCGTCAAATTTCCCATAGGTGTCACTTTAAGATTTTCGCAGTGTTTTACGAATGTAATAAACATGCCGCCCCTACGGGGCTTGGGTTTTTGCTTGAAAACGCTGCTATAAACATATCGTTCCTACGGAACTAAAAAGAGGTTCTGGCGTGTCCAAGATTTCTCGCTAAGCACCGGTTCGGTTGGGAAACCGAACCTACCGGGCCTGGGTTTGAAACGGTTGTTTTTTCTTAAATTGACACTTATGGTTTTCGTAAAATTGACACCTATGGTGCGTTCGTCAAATTTCCTAATTGGGATGCGTAAATATTCTGTTTGTGTTTTTTGTCTTCAGAACGTCTATCGTGCAGTATAATTGGGGGCGAGTGGGCAAGTTCGGTGACGCGATAGCAGTGCCACTCGCGCCAAACCGTGAATCAGGAACGCGGCTCCCATTTGTGATTCATACCAATCAATCGCAGATGCGCCGTATGGAAGCGTATCGGGGAAATAAACCTCCAACACCGTCTCCGCAAGTTCAACCCCGCCTTCCAACCACACCGATTCACCGGTGATGTCGTAGAGATCCGCAAACAATTCAAGCGTGAGACCCGCATCCGATGCCGGAATCTTGAACGCCTCCGCGTGAACTTGGTCCACCGGAAACTTCTCATCAAGATAGGTATTACCAACGGCGCGTGCGTATTCCATCAACTTCTCATTTTGCGTCAATCGCCATCCTGCAAGACACAGCACCCCTGTGCTGCACACAGTTCCCGAACCGTAGACGCTTCCCCAAGAGGACATACGTTCAACAATCCGATCCGTCTCACACTGGCATAAACTCACAAATTCACGTGTTTCGAGGTTATGAGGTGCGGCGAGAAATCCGTCAATGTAGATTGAGCCATATTGCCGCATCTGATCCGCCAATTCCGGGAGAAGTGATGCTATCAACGCTGCAGATTCAAGCAGACTTATCCCCAATGAGAACGTCTGCGTCGGCGCGTTCATCTCAAAAAACCGTTCATCCGCTTTCGGTGAACGACTCTCGATACGCAAAAGCCCACGAGCATCCCGTTTTTCCCACCAGTAATCGGTATAATTCTGGATCTGTTGAAGGGTTTCAGGACGCTGGTCTTGCGTATATGCGAACACCAAATCGAAAATATAAAAGCCTGAATGCCGTGGAAAATCACACGCTCGCCCCCCGCGAACGAGGTGTGCTTTTGTGTCGATATTCGCATGGCGGATGTATTCAAGTCCATCCCCTTCTGTCCAGTGATAATCCAGTCCATCAGCGAAACTCTGCACACATGCCGGATTATATGTATTCAGTTTTTGCCAGAGCCACAGCGGAACCTTACGCAGATGATCGTGAATTGCTGCACCACCCGCCGGGTTTCGAGAACACCCGACACGCTCCTCAATCAGCTGCCAAAACGAATGCTCACCCCAAGGAAACAATCCAGATGTTGTATCCGTGCAATTCCGGGCAAAGTGTTCCAAGTATCGATCCACCGCTTCGGCGTATTCCGGCTTTGATTGCGTCTCAGCGAGTGCGTTCATTGTCGTAAGCAACGGTTCATCGTGAATTAAGTTCGTGCCGAGATGCGCGCGATCACCATCCCTTTGACCCGGAATCTTAGGCGGTTTCTCTGTTAGCATCTCACCCGTTTTCGGATGTAGAATAGACGGGAACAACCCTTTGTATGACTTACTGCTTTCGATCATCAGATCAATAGCATTGCATATTTCAGTGATAATCAATTCCGAGTTCATCGTAGACAATACCTCCGCATTGCTGAGTGGAAATATGGTATCATGAATGTAGAAATAATGTCAAGATACCAAAATTACGAAGTACTTCAGTATTCCTCACCTACGCGATAACTCATTTTGCTTGTCATCTCATCTTTTATGTTGTATAATCGCTGTGTTTTCTGTGACATTCCTATTTTTTAGACTAAACCTACTGCAAACCATCATTCAATAGGAGAAATTTATGCACGTTGGACTCATGGAAGGAACAATTCGCCGAAAAACACTCACCGAGAATCTTAATGCCGTTGTGGAACACGGTGTCTATCATCTACAGTATCATGTGCCTGCATCGGGACCGTCGCTTGCCGAGATTCGCAAAGAGATGGACACTCGACAGATTACAATTTCCGCACTTTCAGGCACTTATAACATGATTGATCCAGATGTTGAGAAACGCCACGCCGGGTTGCGGATGTTGCGTTCCGTCGCAGAGAAATGCGCGCCGCTCGGCACATCGGTCATTACGCTCTGCACCGGATCCCGCGACCCACAAAGCATGTGGCGCGCGCATCCTGATAACAATACGCCAGAAGCGTGGCGCGATCTCGTTGAATCCATGAAACAGGCGTTAGCAGTAGCGGAGGAATACGATGTAGTGCTTGCCCTTGAACCTGAAGTCGCAAACGTAATTGATTCTGCCCAGAAAGCGCGTCGCCTGCTTGATGAGATGCAATCCCCTTACCTAAAGGTATGTATGGACGGCGCGAATATTTTCCACAAAGGTGAGCTGCCAAAGATGCGTGAAATCCTTGATGAGGCGTTCGCACTGCTTAGCGAAGACATCGCGCTTGCACACGCTAAAGATTTGGATAGAGACGGACAGGCAGGACACCTCGCCGCGGGAACAGGGTTGCTGGACTACGACCAATATCTCGGTCTGCTAAAGGAGAGCGGTTATGACGGCGCAGTCGTGCTGCACGGACTTTCGGAAGAACAGGTGCCTTTTTGTACGGACTTCCTGCGGGAGAAGATCGCTGCGTTGTAGAAGTATACGGCACGGCGGAGCAGTTCTAATACGCTGTTACGGCACGGCGAAGCGTGCCTACTACTATTAAACTGTTCCTGACATCCGTTCTGCTAACCGAGCTAGTGCTGGCGATGTATCCAACTTTTCGAGTTCTGCTTCAATCAGCGTAAAGTGCTGCGTCTCAGCGAGTGCAGTTTTGATGGCAGCTTCAAACTCACCTTCCGTCCGGACATGGATACCACGACCTGCACTAAAGAGGGCTGGCATGCTGCTGTAGTTCCAACACCCTATATCGTTGAAAGCCCCTTCGAGAAGATGACGTTCTGTGCCGTACCCGTGGTTGTTTAAAAGCAGGATAATCGGATTGAGTCCGTAACGCACGGTTGTTGAGAGTTCGGCACCAGTCATCTGGAAGGCACCATCGCCAACGATCACGAGCGGACGTTTGTTAGGCATACTGAGTTGCGCACCAACAGATGCAGGAACGGCAAATCCCATCGAGGTATAGTACGCAGGACTGATAAAATCGGTGTCTTGAGACATTCGCAATTCCACGGCACCGAAAAGGCTATCGCCGACATCCGCGATTACTACCAATCCATCGGTAATAAATTCGTTGAGGTGTCGAAACAACCGACGCACTGTTAGAGGTGCGTTAGGCTCAACGACGAACGGCTTTGAATCTCGGAGTGCCCACTCCAAATTCGGTTTCCGCCGCTTTCGGAGTTTCGATGAATTGAGACCATCAATAAAGTCATCAAACATCACCTCTTCATATGAGTGATAGCGGACCATGATCTTTTCTGACGTGGCATAGATAGAACGCGAGCGGTCGAGGTTTGCCGTGTAAATGCCAAGATTGACATCCGTCATGAATGCACCGAGGATGATCACACAATCCGAATCTTCAACGAATTGTCTAACTTCCTCCCGTCCCATCGCACCTTCATAAATGCCCAAGTAGAGCGGATGTGATTCTGAGATAACAGATTTACCGAGGAGCGTCGCTACCACAGGAATGCGTTTCTCTTCTACGAGCCGGGTCAACTTGTTTCGATAGCCAAATCTGTGGACCTCTACGCCCGCGAGAATCACCGGTTTTTTACTCTGATTAATGAAATCAATGGCATCCGTAACAGCGGCATCTAATGTGTCCGGGTCACTGAGATGTCCACCCGTTGACGGACGTTGGTAGAGTGTGCCGCGGACATCCACCATATCGCGCGGGAGTTCCAAGTAGCCAGGGCGTTTATAGCGATCCACCGCATCAAGTACCCGATCGATTTCGTTGAAAGCCGTAAAGGGTTCATCAAGCAATGCAGTCGCGACGGTAATCTCGTCATAGATATGTTGTTGTGTATGGAAATCCCTGACTTTATGGTGGAGCAGCGCATCTTTCCCGCGTTCTCTGATACCCGGCGCGCCGCTAATGACAACGACGGGTGATTTTTCGGCGTAGGCACCCGCAACAGCGTTCACCATTGATAACCCACCGACACAGTAGGTAACACAGGCAGCCCCCATCCCGTTTGTGCGTGCATAGGCATCTGCCGCATAGCCTGCTGCGTCCTCACGGGTCATACCGATATGCCGAATTGAACTCTTCTCTATGAGGTCATAGAACCGCAGCACATAATCGCCAGGGATACCGAAGATGTGTCCAATATCGTAACTTTCCAGTTTTCTGAGTAGGTATTCACCGATCGTTGGGGGTCTATTAAACATGATGTCACCTCGTTGTGTATATTATAGGACTTACGTATTACTTCTCAAAGTCCCCCTGATAAGGGGATTTAGGGGGTTAAAAATCGGTATTTACGATTGCCTCAATTTTTCGATCTCTGCTTCTGTGAGACCCGTTGTTCGTGTAATAACTTCGGTGCTTATGCCTTCGCTAATCAGTGCGCGTGCAATATCTTCCTTTTCCTTCTGTCTCACATCTATGAGAGTATCTTCCCAAGACTCTTCATCTTTGAGGACCCTGCGCTCCGCCGGCGAAATGTTGTCCAATTTAACCGCATCAATCACCCTCTCGAAAATTGGGGAGTTGTAGCGGTTTTCGTCCATCTCTCCATCCAGAGAATCCAAAACGAGTTCCAACCACGCTTTGATGCCAGACGGTGTTTTGTCATTCACCATACGCGGGACTACAAATACAAGTTGATGCGGATAGACATCGACTTTACGGCTAAATTCGTTGATGGGATTGAAATCTGTGATGGCAACGCTAAAGTCAACTTCGTTCTCGCTATACGGACTTGTTAAGACAACAATCGTGTAAACTGTCCGATCGAACTGATACGCCTTGCTATTTTTCACCTGTTCGACGAGGTTGATGAGATGATAGTATAGGAAACGATCGTAGAAATGGCCTTCTTTGACGTGTTGTATCTCAACCACAATTCGAGATTTCGGATCCTCAGCAAACAGATCGTATTCAATATCAACCTGCCCGATAGGTTCAAGGAATTTGTAGCCGCGATGCACCTCATCGGTATGGAATTTGATACCTAAAACATCTTCGGCAAATTGACAAAAAATCTCGGGTTGACCGAACGCTTTCTTAAAGGCAGTATCGTATCTTAAAGGAACAACCTGAGCCATCTTGCCCCCCTTTTCATACTGTTTTCTGAATCAAGTATTTTCCCGACTCAAGTCGGTCAAGTGCGAATTCATAATACGCTGGCACAATCTCAAAACCTATGTAGTGCCGTTCTTTCATTTTGCTGACAACAGCAACCTGCCCAGAACCCAAAAACGGATCTAAAACAACATCGCCTTTTTGACTGGAATAATCAAGAATTTTATCAATAAGCTCAGCGGGCAGCTTCGTTGGCGTTTTGGTTGTAACCTTCAAGGACGGGACTCCCTTTTCGATTGTAGTTGTGGCGAGTCGCTTTGAAGTCGATGGCAAAAGGCGGATCCGTTATGATGAGGTCAACACATTCATCTGGCATCTTGGACATCAGCTGAACGCAATCGCCCTGCTTGATGGTGTCAATGTATTCAGGATGTTTCATTTCCTTCTCTATCCATTTCTACGCCGCTGTCAAGATTTCAAGGAACGCCGTCATGTATCCGATGGCATACGCACGGCCCCGGTGTCCCCAACCTGTATCATCAACAATGTGTGGGACATGGTCAGTAATCATGAAGCCTGTAAAACCGACCTCCTTTAGCGTCCGCATCACATCAAACATATCGCAGTTGCCAGTGTCAACAAAGGACTCAGCAAACTTCGGAACATGTCCTTCCACGTCGCGGAAATGAACATAGAAAATTTTGTCGCGCTCCCCGAAATAGCGGATCGCATCCGTGACACCCGGTCCCATCTCCGACCAAGAACCGACACAGAAATCGAGTCCGTGTATAGGACTGTCAGCGATCTCCATGCCACGTTTAAAGCCTTCAAAATTGCGGAATAGACGCGGCACGCCTGCAAGAATTTCGACAGGCGGATCATCAGGATGAAGTGCAAGTTTAACACCTGCCTCTTCTGCAACAGGCAGGATGGCGTTCATGTAATACTCGTAATTCTCCCACATCTCGGCTTCAGTGAAAACCCGTCCATGGGATAAGGGAGCATCTTTAACTTCGTCCATATCAAAACTCGTAACCTCAGCACCACCTCGACCGGGTGTGGTTCGAGAAGTCCGCCAGACCCCGCTCGGCATCCAGTGGTATCCGAAGATCTCAACGCCAGCCTTACCGATATTACGAATCGTCGTTGCCATATTCTCAATCTGTTCATCACGACCCGGCAGACCGAGCATCGCTTTGTCGTAAAACGGGACAGGCACATTTTCAAGTGCCGCCAACCGTAATCCAACCGCTTCAACCTCTGTCCGAAGTTGCAAGATGTCCTCATATTCCCAACGCTCCGTACCGGGAAGTTTTGCCGTGTTGAGCAAGACATCCTCAACACCGAGTTGTTTGATGAATTTCAACCGTTCTTCACTAAGTTCACTGAATTGACCTAAACCGAGACGCATCTTCCGAGCCATGATTTTCTCCTATAGACATAGCACTTTTTTAAATATTGGGTTTCTTCGCCGATTTTCCCTGCTTCGCAGTGAGAACAAAATCGGGGTTCCGATGAAAAATAGTAAGAAACCGCAGCCCGTAATGTAATGGAGGGGTTTTTGCTTGGGTGTTTCTTCTAGATCTACGGAGTGGAACATCAACCCATCAAACCCACCTGACCGAACCGCAAGGTAATATAAAAAATCAAAACTGTTTATCGCTATCCAATAGAATCGTGACAGGACCGTCATTAACGAGTTGCACATCCATCATCGCCTGAAACGTGCCGCCTTGTGTCGGGATATTCTGCTGTTTTAGGAGGGCGATAAACTGCTCATAAAGTGTGTTCGCTACTTCAGGACGGGCAGCATTAATAAAACTCGGTCGCCGTCCTTTGCGGCAATCACCGTAGAGCGTGAATTGCGAGACAACGAGGGCAGCCCCTCCTGTTTCGAGGAGCGAACGATTCATTTTGCCGTCCTCATCTTCAAAGATACGCAGGTTGGCGATTTTGTTGGCGATATATTCCAGTTCCGTTGCGGTATCGTCATGCGCAACGCCGAGGAAGACAAGCACGCCTGCTCCAATCTCGGAAACGAGTTCACCATCTACCGTAACACTGGCAGATTTAACGCGTTGAACGACTGCTCGCATCGGCAGTTCCTCCAATTTTTTATCCTAAAACAGCAAATTCTCGCCACCGAGTGTCTGTGCCTTCTCGCCACCGAAGGTCAAGTTAAACTGGAAGCCGGGTTGACTGTTAAATCCGAGTTGGAATGCCAGCGTATCCGAGACCTCATAGCGAAAAGCGAGTCCAATGAAGTTCGTTACATTTATGCCTGCATACGGCAGTTCACGTGAGAAATCAGCCACTAACCACATGTTATCTGCGATCGCAATTTCACCGCCGACCTGCCAATTGAGCGTAAAAAAGTCTGTCGTTTTAAGTAACTTTGACGTTAAGAAGACACCAACACCCGCGTGCACTTTGAAAAGGCTACCAAGTCTTTGGGTACCGACCATATAGGTGTTGATTCCCATAAACGGAAACCCGTCAGCAGGACTATAGTCGAGGAATTCATTATCTGAGTTGAGTCGATCATCGGCAGTGAACCCGAACTGCGCATCACCACCAATAGAGATGCTTGGAAAGTTATCACCCCGGTCGGGTTTGATGTTATACTTGAGTCCGATAACGCCATCAAACAGCGGTTGATCATAGACACGGTGAGCCGTGGCTGCAGGATCAATATCAGCCGCTTCAGCAACATTATAGAAATCGTGAACAACTTTCCGTACACCGCCCGTTGAAAACGTGCCACCCAGCACCAAATCAAGTTCGTCGCTTAAGCCATAATTGAACCTGACCGGTATGAGAAAAGTCTCGATTTGGAGCGATACGCGATGAAATTCCTCAAACCCACCAATGTCCACCCTTTGCCGATGATCCGGTAACAGATCAACTTTTGAGTATTGAAGGAGCCCAAACGAGGTACTCGAACCGCCCTTGCCGATCGGTTCCGCAGTTTGAATGGTACTGAGGTGCGAAATGGCCGGCAATTGCGCCGAGAGCGACAGTGTGGGACCAATGAGAAGTAAGGTACAAATAATGAAAATAGAGTATTGTGTTCCGAATTGTCTGGTTTTAGCGAGCATAGACTTATCCTTTAGGTATAGAGACTGGTTTTAGGGTTTTGCTTCTACCATCGCGCTTTCGTCTCGTTGTCCATCGGGGCCAGGTGTATCATCAAAGGCAGTTATGAAGTACTGCTTGAAAAGCAGATCTTGTCCGACAAGAATCGGGTCTTCGCCCGGGATTGTCCAAGTGCGATCCTTTTTTCCGGGCGCGGGACGAAGGAGTAGATTGCCATCCGCGTCTTTGGTATAGAGTTGGTACCCCGCGAGATCTGGTTCGATATTCGGTGTCCATGAAATGACCGCATCGTATTTTGTGTTGAATAGGGACCGCGGGAGGTAAAGGACCCGGACGTTTCTTGGCGGTGCGGGCGGCAGATTTGGAGCAGCTGCGGTGACTGTCGTGATCGCTTCCGCGCCAAACTCGTCAACGCCAGCGACGCGATAGACTTTCCGAGTACCATCAACTTGGAAATCATGGTCAAAATAGAAGAGTTGATCTCGCTTCGGTTCAGCGATCAGTTTGAATCGGAGCGGTTTGTCATCCTCGGGATCAATTGCAGCATAGACGCGGAAGACAGAAAAATCGTAAGGAAATTCATAAGCTTCCCAAAAGAGTTTAATAGTGAGATCCGTTGGATCGCCGAGCGTTACAGTCGGGGCAGGCGGTGGAACACTTGGTGTCGCGATCGCCGTTTTCCAGAAACGGCGCGGCTCTTCATTCTCAACTGGCGGGTTTGTCGGATCGGGTGTTTCAACATCGTTGATATCAATGTATGTAATACGATATTCATAACCAAGAAGCCGTCCATCCGCATCACGCCGGTCATTTTCGAGATTTTGGGTGTCAATAAATTCGTTCGCCGGCGCGTCAACAGATCCAACTAATTCAAACGCCGCACCCGCTCCGCCTGTAGAACGTCTGTAGATACGGTATGCTTTAATCCCCTCCTGACCTATATCATTCCACGTGACCCGTACCTGTTTATCCCCAGCGAAGAGCATAAGACCATCCGGTGCACCAGAGGTGCGCAGATTTTCCGGGTCAAGTGGGTTCGCGAAGTCCTCACTATTTGTGCAGGCATAACAGAGAACGAAAACAAACAAGATAAGAAAACTTAGCATACCAACCTTACGGTTGAATAAGGTGTGGAATAAACGCATAATTCTACTCCTTAAAAAACGTGTAGAAGCCTTAGACTTGCACGTTGGCTTTGGAAATCGTAGTGTGGCAGCAATTGGAACGAAGCGCGCGGGGATAACAACCCTATGTTTCCAAAGCGATAATTCGTGAAATTAATCTTGCTTGTGCGCAGATTTGTTCTAAAGGCTTGCGAGCGGATCCCGGAAGAGAGAACACCTTCCGCAGATTCAGACGACGCCGAGGGTGTGTCAAGTTGACTATAAAGTGAGAAAAGGACGGCAAGTCCGACACATCCGAGACCGACGCGCGACATAATAGTGCTGACATCCCGCCTAACAAGAAAAGCGTCCTTGTGCGATTGGATGTCCGCTTGGATTGCGGCGTTGAGATACGCGTCGTAACTGTCTTGAGCGGAGGCTTTAAGAAGCGTGCCACCGACTTGGAGACTCATACCAGAGGCAAAGAGTGCTATCGACAGGACACGAGACCGGCGCGCCGCATCCGCATGCTGACTCGTTAAAATCAAAATAAAGACACAACTACACGCAAAAACGATGAATTTTTGAATTGGGCTATAACGCTTCATGTCAAGTTTTTCCTTATATGAGAAAGATCTGTTTCTATAAAGTTTACCCCATTTTTTTCGGAAAGTCAACGCTTTTTGCAATGACAGTTGAAGACGTGTAGCGATCAATTCTCCTTATTCAAATAAACTTGTAGTCAATCTTTTCGTCCAAATAAATGTATAGAGTGGTTCATGAGCTTAAATAGCCCGACATCTTGGAATCACTGGTTTGACATTCAGCAAAATACATAGTAAAATTAAAAAGAACCTTTTCTCGACATAACTTGTTTTTAATAATTACCAAAGGTGTCCATAAGAGGTTCCTAAACGCGAGCACTTCTAAAGTAGGATGCTTAAGAAGCGTGCCGGAACAGGGACAACGGAGGAAAAGTAGTGAAAATTACGAATAAATGGGGAAGCATCATTACAAAAATCGGAATAAGCTGCCTTGTATGCCTACTCCTCGGCTTTGGGGTATTGCTTTATGCACAAGAAAAAACAAAATCGGCGTTCATCGCCACAAAGCCGGAGATGGACACCCCTAAAATGAAAGAGATAAAAGAAAAAGAAACAAATGCTGCGAAAATGCAGGCAATGGCTAAAGGGAAAAAACAAGCCCAACCGCAACGTAATTGGGACCGTGGACGGCAAAACCGTGGCGGTAGCGTTGACTTCGGAGAGAATGCAGCGTTTTACAAGACAATTATTGACCACAATCTCTTCCGACCCCTGGGGTGGACACCGCCAAACAACGAACCCGCATATAGTCTGGTCGGCACCGCTGTTGATCCAAATGGCGCGATCTCACAAGCGACGCTCTTGGAGAAAAGATCAAATCGTTACCACTTTGTGACGATCGGGACGAAACTCGGTGATATAACAGTAAAGGACATCCAAGCGAAACGGGTTATATTGGATAAAGCCGGAGAGAATATAACCCTCAAAACCGGGGGATTGCAACTTCTCACAGCTAAGGGGGGACGTGGTGACAACAGAGGTGGAGATCGTGGCGAAGGCGGCTCCGAAAGAGCAGGCAATAACAACGATCGCCAAAAAGCCAATCAGGCTGCCGCTGAAAAACGCAGGCAAATGGAGCAGAAAAATCGAGCCGCTGCGCAACGAGAGGCGTTGAAACGAGAGATAATGGAAAAGATGCGGCACGCTTCATCAGAGGGAGAGCGAAGAGAAATTATGGAGTATTACAAGAAAGAGTTTGGTGGTAAAAGCGATCGCGATAAATAATGTTGTGACTTCTTCAGTAAAATTAAACAGAACCTTTTTACAATAGAACCTGTCTTAAGTCGCAAAGGGATGTCTATGCCAATTTCCCAAATGCGAATGCTCCGAAAATAAAACACTTAAAAAACGCGCTTGGGAATCGGAGTCAATGGAGGAAAAGCCAGTGAAAATTGCTAATAATCGAGGAAGTATTATTACAAAACTTGGAATCGGTTGTGTCGTATGCCTGCTCCTCGGCTTTGGGATATTGCTCTATGCACAAGAAAAAACGAAATCGGAGTTCATCGCCACAAAGCCTGAAATGAAAGAGATAAAAGAAACAAATGTCGCTAAAATGCAGGCAATGGCCAAAGCAAGAGAACAACCCCAACCGCAACGCAATAGAACTTGGGGACGGCAAAACCGCGGTGGAAGCGTCGACTTCGGAGAGAATGCAGCGTTTTACAAAACTATCATTGACCACAATCTCTTTCGACCCTTAGGGTGGACACCTCCGAAAAACGAACCCGAATATAGCCTGCTTGGTACCAAGGCTGTTGACGCAAACGGGGCAATATCACAAGCGACACTGCTGGAAAAGAGATCTAATCGCCATCACTTTGTCACCATCGGAACAAAACTTGGCGATATCACAGTAAAAGACATCCAAGCCGAACAGGTAACCTTGGACAAAGCAGGAGAGACTATAACACTCAAAATCGGTGAACTACAACTCCTCACGGCTAAGCGAGGACGCGGCGGCGACAGAGGGGGAGATCGTGACGAAGGTGGCTCCGAAAGAACAAGCAATAACAACAGACAAAACCGATCCGAGATGGATGCCGACAAGCGCAGAGAAATGGAGCAGAAAGAGCGAGCCGCTGCTGAACAAAGAAGGCGGCGAGAGATGATAGAGAGGATGCGGAACGCTTCACCTGAGGAACGACGAAGGATGATAGAGGGATTTCGGAGATTCCGTGGTGGTAGAAGAGGTCGTGGCAGAGATTGATGACATCGCGATGTCTTTAGAACTTACACATCAATTGATTTCAAGGCGCGGTTAGACACCGCGCCTTTTTTTCTCGTAAATGACTATGCCGCTGCTTCAACGTTCTCAGGCATGTTCTCAAGCCGAGAGAGCCAGTAGCCGACATCAAACGAATCATCACCAATAAGGAAACGCCACTGCTTGATCCGATTGACAATCTCAAGTCGGACATCGTTCCCATACCATCTATGATTCCTACCTAAGATGCCGTGAATCGGTGCCGTGTCAATATCATCAGTGTTCCAGAGTTGGCACTGACGCACCGTCGGGTTGAGGCGGAGTTTGAACATGTAGCGCGTCTGATCCGTTAAATTCGGTTGCGCACAGTGCCACATCCCGTGATGCACCACAAAAAGCGTGCCTGCCTCACAAGCGATCGGCAACTGACTGAGAAAGTTCTGGTAACGCGCGATGTCCGTTTCGCAGACACGGCGATAGTGGCTCCCCGGTAGAATCATCGTCCCACCCATTTCGCGCGGTGTATCGTGCGAGAAATAGAAGAATTGGATGTCAAAATGCATCCGAAGGTCAATGATCGCATCGGCATGCCAAATTTGTCCGATCTCATTTTGCGGACGGACGATGTGAACCGCATGGTGATCGTAAAGCGGATCCTCACCGACTAAACTCTGAATGATACCCTGTACTTCCGGCATCCCAAAAACTTTGCCGACAGCAGAATCATCGCCCCAGACATCGTTTAAAACCGTACCGCCACCGCCGCGGACACTCACACCGGCTTCCATTTCAGCATGTGCGGCTTTATTCAATTCATCAGGGATCAAATTATCGAAGCGGAGGTAACCGTCCGCAACGAAATTCGCCATCTGCTCCGTGGTGAGCAAATACTTTTTATCTAACATTAGATCTCCTCCAATTTCTCCAGGATATATTCAAACCTGAGATATGAAGTATGATATTCCATGCCGGGGTAGGCAGGGAATTGTTGTGGAAACTGAATCACTCGCCAACCATCCCGCATCGCTTCCAGAACCGAGTTATAAGGCGGTGTCTCGCTATCACCTGTCGTATGACGTTTTTCGCCAGTACCATCATACATCGCCCAAGCGACAACGCTACTATTCAGGTCAGGTGTGTGCAAATGTAGTACCAGAAGTTTCTGTCTTAATTCAGACATGTTGAAAGTTAGCCTTCCTTGAAACACGCTCTGTAAACGCGCGTATGAGCCATACCCGTCTTAGAGGTTATTGAGCCTTAATTCGACTCCAAGTTGTTACCAGTTTTCCGCCGGGTTGCACATCTAATGCAACGGACATTCCATCTTCCATTAATTCGTTGAGTTCCTTCTCACTGAGGGCTCTGTCATACAGAACCACCTCGTCAATAGTGCCTGTCATCCAGTAGTTACCGATGTCGCAACCACCAATAAATAGAAAATTATCGTGGTTATCGGGTTTCGTCCCGGGTGCGACTTGTGCGTCAACGGCTCCATTGAGATAGAGTTTGAAGTCTGAGCCATCGTAAGTCCCCGCAACGTGATGCCAATCACCATCGGTCACAACGGTTTTGGCATCAAAGGATTTCCAGCCAGAGTTTGTTGTGAAAGAGTAGTGGACAACGCCACTATTAATATGACCGAAGAGTCCGTAGTTTCTACCGGTCGGGCCGCGGTGCTCTTTAGAGGCGATAATTTGCCACGCGCCGGAGACTTTCGGGATATTCACCCATGCGGCAATCGTGAATTCCGCCAAGTCGAGCGCATTATCATCATCAACGGTCACCATATCAGCCCCGCCGAATTCCATCGCACCACCAAATTTGCCATCAACCCACTTCGGTTTACCCCTCGCGATTTTTCCATCCAATCCATTATCCGAGGAATCCGTAACGGTTTCCCCTTTGCCATCATCCAGCAGCCACGCACCGACGAGACCATCCGTGTCCAATGCTACGACCTGCGTCGCCACGAAAAGTGTCAGCGCAAAAAGACTTAGGATTAGGAATGTTAGCACTTTGTACATCAGAAATCCTCCCCTTCAAATAAACAGACCTTGATGCTGAAATCCAAGGCTATCGTTTAGACGACAGTTTCGGGCGGGATCGTCGCGTCTTTTGGCACAATCACAATCCCATCCCGAATATAATAATTTTCGCCATCGTAGTTGTCAATTCCGTCTCGGTTCACAAGTACTGAATTATCACCGATACGCGCATTTTTGTCAATAATTGCATTCTGAATCAGACAATTCCGTCCAATACCGACATTGGGAACACCCGACCTTTCACTCTCAACACGCGACGCATCTGACTCATAGTAGTCTGCGCCCATAAGTATAGACTGGTAAATTCGACTGCCCCCAGAGATGATACTACGAATACCGACAATCGTTCTATCAAGTTCAGAATCATCAATGATAGAGCCTTCGGCAAGAATCGATGAGCGGACACTACTGCTGTTGACTTTGGTACTCGGCAGATGCCGACGGTTGGTATAGATCGGTGCCTGTTCATCGTAGAAATTGAACGAAGGTGTGGCATCGGTGAGCGCAATATTCGCCAAATAGAATGAGTGAATCGTACCAATATCCTCCCAATAGCCATCGAAAAAGTAGGCTGAAACCGTACGCCTCTGAATACTCTTCGGAATAATATCCTTACCGAAATCCACGTTTGAATCATCTTGAAGCACCTCTCGCAAGACCTCTCGATTGAAGATATAGATCCCCATTGAGGCGATGTATTCCCTTCCGTGTGGCGCAATGCCCCGCGATGTAAACACCTCAGGCTCAACGCGGAGTCGCTGGAGTTCCGCCTCCGTTTGCGGTTTTTCAACGAAATCGACGATACGTCCACTTGCATCTGCTTGGAGAATACCGAGCCCACTTGTAATCTCTTTCTCCACGGGGATGACAGAGACTGTAATATCAGCATTGGATTCAGTGTGCACAGCCAGCATTTTTTGGTAATCCATCCGATAGAGATGATCACCCGCAAGAATCAGAACATGGTCGTCTCGGAACCGCGGATTTAGAATATAAGGTTGATTGTGCTTGATGGCATCCGCTGTCCCCTGATACCACTCTTCGCCCATCAGTGTCTGTTGCGCTGCGAGGATTTGGACGAACCCGCGGCGATATGTATCAAAGCGGTACGTCTGCGCAATATGTCGATTCAAGGAGACAGAGTTGAACTGGGTCAAAACATAGATTTTTTCCAGTCCTGAATGCAGACAATTACTAATCGGTATGTCCACGAGTCGAAATTTACCTGCAATCGGGACACTCGGTTTCGCCCGATCCCGTGTCAGTGGAAATAGCCGTGTGCCGCGACCGCCGCCAAGAATAACTGCAATAACGCTCCCATTGCTCATTAAATACTCTCCAAATGTAGTTGTCAGTTATTAGTTATCAGTCATAAGTCTGTTTTCTGGTGTTTGATCATCTCTTTGTTCCCGTCGTTACCCAATTGAAATGACAAAGGTAACAAAGATACGTAAGTGAATCAAAACCCTCTTAACCAAAAACTAAAAACTTATAACTTATAACTATTCCGTCCTACAAACTCCCTTTAGTGGACAGGACCCCCGTAATATTTTCATCAAGACGTGTAGCAATATGCAACGCTTTCGCAACCGCCTTAAAAATGGCTTCAATGATATGGTGTTGATTCGTGCCGTAGGGGACATTGATGTGCAAGGTTGTACCACTATTGTTCACAAATCCGTGAAAAAATTCCTCCGCGAGTTCAATATCAAAATCGCCAACCTTTCCATAACGCAGCGGTGTCTCAAAGTGGAGATAAGGTCGTCCGCAGACATCCAAGTCAACTTTCGCAAGCGATTCATACATCGGAACAGCGAAACTACCGAACCGTTGCATCCCTGCTTTGTCGAGTACTGCTTTTTGGAGGGCTTGCCCTAAACAGATGCCAACATCTTCGGTCGTATGATGCGCATCTACATGTAAATCACCTTTCGCCGCAATCTCAAGGTTAAAGAAGCCATGTTTCGCAAAGAGTTCCAACATGTGATCCAAGAATCCGACACCGGTATTAATGTCGGATGCCCCTGTTCCGTCAAGGTCAAGGGTGAGTCGGATGCGGGTCTCTGCTGTTTCGCGGGCGATTTCCGCTTTTCTGTCCATTTTTAATTGTCCCTTACGGTTCGGTCAAGTAGGTGTTTTTGCTTGGGTATTTCTGCGGATTGATAGGGGTATTTGCTTGGGTGTTTCTGCGTATTTCTGCGGATTTCCCCAAGGGATTTCACGTTCTTTTTCATATCTCCGCTTTCCACTTCGTTTTTTTATATTTCCTTGCGGTTCGGTCAGGTCGATTGGGAGTTTCACGTTCCTTTCCGTACCTCCGCTTTCCACTTCGTTTCAAGCTGCGTACTCTATATTATACGGTTAAAAAAGGGTTTGAGCAACGCAAAATTGTATCTCCCACCCATAGGACAGGAGATCCTACTTTTACGCCCAAGTTATAAGCCCAAGTTCGTGTGGCGATTGCAGATCCTCATGGTACGGCAAGGCACGCACCGTGTAGCCGTGCAAGCCCGTCTGTTTCAAAGTAAGCGTCCCTTCAAAGAGATAAGTACCGCCCCCGAGGTCGTCCTTATATTCCATAGGACTAATTGCACCGTTATGGATTTCACCCGCCTCGTCTAACACACCATGGTAAATCTGGACGGTAAGTTCATGCGGAAATAGGACATCGGTTCGGACAACCGCCTGCACGGTTGTGGATTCACCCACGCCAAGTTCGGAACTTTGCGTAGAAGCCGCTTTGGCATCGGTCGGTTTTTCTTCAATCCGAAGGTCGCTCCAGTGGTCTCGGATGTGGGTCTTCCAGCGCGCTAAGGCGATGCTGCGTTTCGACTCCGATTCATTGAGTTTTTGCCAACGCCGATGTGCCGGAAAATATAACTGTTCCGCGTATTCTGACACCATCCGCTTGGTGTTGAAGACAGGCGCGAGGTTCTGCATCGCACCCTTCATCCGTGCAACCCATTCGTAGGGTACATCGTCAACGGGATTCCGCTGGTAAAAGAGCGGCACAATCTCATTTTCAAGGAGATCATAGATGGCATTCGCGTGCGCCTTGTTGGTAGATTTGGAATCCTCTGGAACGGGTCCCGTGTCAATCGTCCACCCGCCGCCCAAATGGTTCGCCTCAGCCCACCAACCGTCTGCGATACTAAGATTCAAGACCCCATTCGCCGCCGCTTTCATACCGCTCGTACCGCTCGCTTCATTCGGACGTAACGGGTTGTTAAGCCATACATCAACACCTTCAACGAGATAACGTCCGACGCAAATATCGTAGTTTTCGATGAAAACGATTTTATGATAAAACCGCGGTTCCGCCGCGATCCGAGCGATGCGCTGGATAAGCAATTTCCCCTCATAGTCATGCGGATGTGCTTTCCCCGCAAAAATGAGTTGAACAGGACGCTCAGGATGGTTGAGAATCTTATCAAGCCGATCAACATCATGGAACAGCAAAGTAGCACGCTTATAGGTCGCAAATCGGCGTGCAAAACCGATCGTCAACGCCGCCGAATTGAGCGTTTTCGTTGCCATGCTATCGCTTTCTTGCGTACGCTTGGAAACAGCACCTACGCGCGCATGTTTCTGTTCCTGCCGTTGACGAGCGAATGTGATGAGGCGTTCGCGCCGCCGTTCGTGTATCCGCCACAATTCGGGGTCAGGAATCTGTGAAATTTGTGTCCAGACGGCTTGATTTGTAAGTTCTACAATCCAGCGAGGGCCAAGGTATCTATCAAAAAGACTCTGCATATCGCCGGAGACCCATGAACGCGTGTGAATCCCGTTGGTAATCGCGCCAATAGGCACCTCATGCACCGGTGTACCGGACCAGAGATCTTTCCACATCTCACGAGCGACGTGTCCATGTAATTGGCTCACACCGTTACACATCGCGGAAAGCCGAAGCGCAAGGAGCGCAGGGCTGAATTCACTGTGCGTATTCGATGGATTTATTCTACCGAGACCGAGGAAGGTATCCATGGAGACACCGAGTTCACGGTAATAACCGTTGAAGTAGTGGTTGACCAAATCCGGAGGGAACCAGTCGATGCCAGCGGGAACAGGTGTATGCGTCGTGAAGATATTTCCTGCGCGTGTTGCCTCGCAGGCCTCTTCAAAACGGATGCCGGTCTTCAACATCATCTGCCGGATACGTTCAATTGCAAGGAACGCAGCATGGCCTTCGTTCATGTGGCAAACCGTAGGTTGGATACCGAGTGCTGCTAAGGCACGGTAACCACCAATACCGAGCAGGATTTCCTGTTTGATACGCAGGCGTTCATCACCACCATACAGGTAATCCGTAATGCTCCGCAATTCTTCGTTCTGGTTTTCAGGGATATTCGTATCAAGCAGATACAAGGAGATACGTCCGACTTGCGCACACCAAACCTTGGCGATCGCTTTTCCTTCTGGATATTCGACTTCGACGAAAAGCGGGGACCCGTCAGCGAGTTTCGCGGGCTGAATGGGCATATTGTAAAAGTCATTGGTGGGGTAATCCGCCATCTGCCAGCCATCTGCAGTAAGCGTCTGACGGAAATAGCCGTGTTGATAGAGGAGTCCCACTGCGACGAAAGGCAGTCCCAAGTAACTCGTGGATTTTAGATGGTCGCCTGCTAAGACACCTAAGCCCCCAGAATAGAGCGGCATACACTCCGTCAACCCATACTCCATTGAAAAATAGGCAATTTGTAGGGCGTTGAGCGTCCCATCATTGTGGTTCGTCTCAAACCATGAAGGGGTCTTATGGTATTCTCTAAACTTCTTGTGGATGACCTCAAGGCGTGCGAGGAACACGCTGTTTTTTGCGGTTGCATCTAACCGTTCTTGTGAAATTTGACCGAGCATCGCGACCGGGTTATGATAGGTTTTTTCCCATAATTCCGCATCAAGATGATGAAACAGATCCAGTGCTTCACGATCCCAGGTCCACCATAGATTTAATGCAAGCTCACGCAACGGTTCAAGATTCGGGGGTAAGGTAGGCACCACTGTTAACTGACGAAGTGGCTTCATTCTTAATCTGTTCTCCTTCCGAGATCTATGCCACTGCTGCGTCTGATTGTTGTATTTTTAGTGTGATGTAGGTGCCCTGTTTCCGTTTCTCAAAATCTAATTTCTCTTCGCGAGCGAGCCAACCGACCGCCATTAGGATCGTACGTTCATTCTCTCCGAGTTCCCGTGTCAACTTTGTAACAGTGGCTTCGCTGTTCTTTTCAAGATAGTGCCACACGGCACCCGCGACATTTCCAATATTTTCTAACATTTTACCTCCAAAAGATAGATAAAAATTGAGGGATTTCTTGAATACATTTTAACCTGTACCTTGTGCAATTTACGCCGAAAATTTTTTATAGACAATTAAAAGATGTCGCACAAGACTTCAGTATATATTATAGTTACTTTCGGTGAGGTTGTCAAGGACAATAGCCATCAGCAGTCAGCCGTCGGCTTTCAGTGAGTCCGCGACCGAAAAACTGAAATTATGAGAGAACTAAGCGGTTGTAACGCGGATTTGACATCTATTTTTACATTGTGCTATAATTCTTCGCGACAGATATACTGTTACAAAACCGTCTTTATATTTATTTCATCCATTGATGACCCTATTTGCAAGCCTATACAAAAGATACAAGACGAGGTAAAAAATTTGAGTATTGTTGTTCACGTCACACACGAAGCCATCCAAAAAATGGGAGGCATCGGTGCAGTCTTAGAAGGGTTACTGACAACCCACAACTACAATGAAGCGATTGAGCGCACCTTTCTCGTGGGGCCACTCTTTTCGGGTGCCGATCTCGGAAGTTTAGATACTATCCTATACTGTGCAAGCGAAGGAATAGCAGACACGCCACACGCAGAGGCTCTCAGTGAAATTGAGCAGACCTATCACGTAGAACTCGTCTACGGACAACGCCGATTTGAAAATAAAAATAAGAAAATTACAACCCTCACAGATGTCATCTTGGTGAATGTCTCAAGCACCAACGAAGCACTGACAGGACAGTTCAAATGGCAACTCTACGAACACTTCCAAATAGAATCAAATCGTTACGAGAGTGAGTGGGAGTTCGAGGAGTATATCCGTCTGGCGGAACCCGCTTATGCCGCCCTACAAGCAATCATCGGTGAAGACACAACGACCCCTGTGTTCATCATCTCGCACGAATTCATGGGGATGCCACTCGCTCTCAAAGTGCTTATTGAACGGAAAAATAACGGTGGTGTAGATGGGGCGCAGAATATGCGTACGGTCTTCTACGCGCACGAGGTAGCGACAATACGTCCTATCGTTGAAGGGCACCCCGGTCATGATGTCCGTTTTTACAACGCCTTAGCACAAGCGAAAACACAAGGGCAATCCATTCGTGATGTGTTCGATGACCCGTTCTGGTATTTCAAGCACGCCTTGATTGACAAAGCACACCTCTGTGATACTATCTTCGCTGTTGGAGATCTCGTCGTAGATGAACTCCGATTCTTGGCAAAGCCGTTTGAGGATTTTCCGATTAACCTCGTTTATAACGGTATCCCTGCATTTGAGGTGAGCCTACAAGAGAAACTAACATCGAAAGCACTGCTCCAAAAATATGCGAAAACGTTGTTAGATTACCGTCCCGATTACGTCTTCACGCACGTAACGCGGCTCGTTAAAAGCAAAGGGTTGTGGCGCGATTTACAAGTGCTGATGCATCTCGATTCGCTCCTCGCCTCTAACGATAAAACCGCCGTGCTGTTCATCCTCTCCACAGAAATTGCGACAGGAAGATCAAACGAAAGCATCCACGAAATGGAGGAGGCATACGGCTGGCCCGTGCACCACAAAATCGGTTACCCCGATCTCGTCGGTGCAGAAATCGAATTGAACAACGGTGTCTCCGCATTCAATCTCCAGTCTAAGGCGATTAAAGTCGTCTTTGTGAATCAGTTTGGATGGAGCCAAGTCGCTTGTGGAAAACGGATGCCGATAGAGATGGAATTTATGGACATCCGTAAAGGGAGTGATGCGGAATTTGGGCAGTCTATCTATGAACCCTTCGGAATTGCCCAAGTAGAACCGTTGAGTTTCGGCGCAATTTGCGTCGTTAGCAATGTGTGCGGATGTTGCGGTTTCATTCAACGTGCCACCGACAACCGAGAAGTCCCGAATATCGTTGTCGCCGACTATACGCAGCTGCAGATCCCACCGAAATCGTTAGACGATGTGCTTCACATCGGTCTGGCAGAACGGAACGCCATTGAAATGGAAAACAGTCGAGACATCGCTGCGAAACTTTTAGGACGTTTGCCGCGCAAACCTCGTGATGTAGAGGATATGCTGCGAGAAGGCTACGACATCGCTTCTCGGATGAGTTGGGAAGTTGTTGTTAAGGATTACTTCTTGCCTGGATTGAAACAGGCATTGTAATATTTGGACAGTTTGTCGATAAAAGGATTTGATTGTTATGAAAGAGGTCCGTAATTCTAATGATCCAATGCCATTGGCTCCCGGAGAGAAATTGATGACACCCGAACAGAAGTTTTTCTTCGACTTACGGGGTTGGATTTTATTGCCATCGGTATTATCAGCCTCGGAAATCGAAGAGATGAAAGCAGAAGTCTATGCAGGTGCCAGACATAGTTATCAGGGAACACTCCAGAATTTACTTGATCATCCTGCGCTTGTCGGTATTCTCAACGAAATCCTTGCTGATGAACGGTTTATTTTTGACGATTGCTACGGCTTTCGATGTGAGAATTCGGTGACGACGGTCAGGAAACCGGGCTGGCACACTTCTTCTGATAGTGGTACTGCGGTGCCGCATGTCGTACGCCCTCCACAACAAGCGAATGCAATGCGGTATCAGGTTGCCGGTGGAAAGATATTCGCAGGACTCACACGCGTGATTTGGGAACTTGAAGAGGTGAAAGCAGGACAGGGTGGTACTACTTTTCTGAGTGGTTCTCATAAGGCGCATTTCGACTATGGTGGACCGGACCCATACCGTCCAAATATTAGTGAATCCCCTTGGGGGAATAAGATAAGGGATATGATGGAGGACTATAGTTGTCCACCTGGGTCGGTACTTATTTTCACTGAAAGCGTTATACATGCTACGAACAACTGGACGAACTCTGACAACCCACGGTGTGCTGTGTTTAATTGTTACAACTCGATATGGGCGCAATGGTTTCGGTTGAATCTAAGTCATGAAATTATTGAAAAGATGCCCCCAAAACGCCAATCTTTATTCCGTGGCACGTGGGCGATTGGTGGGGGTCCTGGCGGAAACCGCCAGTATTCGTTGAAGAATAACACCACATAGTTCTGAGCACTGCAGGCGGGGTTTAAAACCCTGCAGAAATACCCAAGCAAAAACCCTGCAAAGGGAGCTACGTAAGTCCTAACCATTAAGGAGATTCCAATGTCAAAAGCAACATCAAAGGATGCACCGATTCCGATGACACCGGAGCAAAAGTTCTTTTTCGATTTACGGGGTTGGATTTTATTGCCATCAATATTATCAGCCTCGGAAATCAAAGAGATGAAAGCGGAAGTCTACGCGGGCGCAAGGCAAAGTTATCAAGGAGCCCTTCAGAACCTCCTTGACCATCCTGCAATTGTAGGGGTCCTAAATGAAATCCTGTCCGAAGATCCGTTTGTACACGAGGATTGCTATGGATTTCGATGCGAAGGGTCGTTTACGACTGTGAGACCCCCGGGTTGGGGTGTATCGGAACGTGGCGATAACGGTCTACCCCACGTTGTACGTCCACCGCAGCAGGCAAATGCGATGCGGTATCAGGTCGCCGGTGAAAAGATTTTTGCGGGGTTGACGCGTGTTGTGTGGGAACTTGAAGAGGTGAAGTCAGGACAAGGTGCTACCTCTTTCCTCAGCGGCTCGCATAAGGCGCACTTCAATTACGGCGGTCCCGACAAGTATCGTCCGAATATCAGCGAATCGCCGTGGGAGGAAAGTATGCGTGAGGTGATGGATGACTATAGCTGCCCACCGGGTTCCGTCGTCATCTTCACGGAAAGCCTCGTCCACGCCGCGAATGACTGGACGAACCCAGACAACCCACGATGTGCGGTCTTTAACTGCTACAACTCCATCTGGGCACAGTGGCACCGATTGAACCTGAGCCACGAAATTATCGAAACGATGCCTCCGAAACGGCAATCGTTGTTCCGTGGCACGTGGGCAATCGGCGGCGGTCCTGGTGGAAACCGTGAGTATTCGTTGGAGAATAATACCACATAGTCATAAGCGTATGTAGGATTTTTATGATCCAACTGTAAAAACAAAAATGCTGGAGTGTCTGGCTCCAGCAATCCAACATAGACATACCATAGCGGCAGAGGTCACGGTTGGCTGTCCCTATTTTTCCAAGCGGAAAACACCGGCCATACGGAAACCCGTATTCGGGCAAGGAACTACAAGGAGGCTGCATCACTTGTTGTTATATTTTAATCTGCAGCCTCACCTTGCGTTGGTTTTTTGGACGCGGACTCTTCTGCAGGTGGTTCCGGATCGTGGAACTTATACTTACCGGACTTCCGCATTTCCTCACCTACTTTTTGATAGTATGCAAGTAAACGATTAAGATCATGTCCGCATTTTTCTGAAATTTTCATTCGCATTTCGCGAACTTCCTTGACGACTTCATTCATTTCTGTACTGCAAAGATCAATCTTCTTATCCATTTTATGCGGAACCTCCTAAGTAGCTATATGGTGTTTTTAATTCTGGTGTAGTTAATCCCAATTCTCTGTTTATGAATTCGACCTTTTTTCAGGCACCAACACCAACGCACTTCGAGCAGGGACGTAAAGTTGAATTGATTGTGTCTGCCCCTCCATAGCAATATCTTGCCACGGGTAGTGGACACCTTCTACGGCACCGTAGCCACCATATATCATATCATCGGTATCAAGAATAAGACGGTAATCCGCTCTCTCAGGCACTGGGATCCGCCAATCCGTAACAGATTCACTCGGATGAAAGTTGAAAGCAAAGACGAGTCCACCGCGCGCATAGACAATCTGTTTCGTAGCCTCGTGTATAAATAAAAATTGGATGTCCGCATCAGCAAGTAAATGATACGCTTTATCAAGGTGCTGCATCGCCTGATCAAAAGCGTTGAGGTGTTTGTAGCGAAGGGTATCATCGTCAACAAGATGCCATTGCCTGCGCGCATACCAGTAGGAGTTATTGTTCCCCGCACGTGGAAAGTCAATCCATTCAGGGTGTCCAAACTCATTCCCCATAAAGTTGAGGTAACCCTCGCCACCTAAACTAAACGTCAAAAGTCGGATAAGTTTGTGGAGCGCGATGCCGCGAGAGATGAGATGACTCGTCGTGGAAATACGCATGTTCGTGTAAAGTTCAGCGTCCATGAGTTGCATCGCAAGCGTCTTATCGCCGACAATCGACTGGTCGTGACTCTCGACGTAAGCGATGTGTTTTTCGCCTGCACGTCGGTTGCATAGCATGCCGTAAATCTCGCCGATATGCCACGCTTCGTCCGCTTTCTCCTTCAACAACCGAATCCAGTAATCCGGGATACCCATCGCAAGCCGATAATCGAAACCGAGTCCCCCTTCCTCAATAGGACGCGCGAGCCCCGGCATACCGCTCATATCCTCAGCAATCGAAATCGCGTCCGGATTAACAGCGTGGACGACCTCATTCGCCAACATCAGGTAAGCGACAGCGTCCAACGCAACGCCAGCATCGAAATAATCCGCATAGCCAGTAAATTCCCGTTCTAACCCGTGGTCGCTATAGAGCATACTCGTGACACCATCGAACCTGAACCCATCAAACCGATACGTCTCCAGCCAATAACGGATATTGCTCAGCAGAAAGCGTTGCACCTCGTCCTTACTATAATCGAAACAGCGCGAATCCCATGCGACATGTTCACCTTTCGCGCCGGCGTGAAAATACTGATGCCCCGTGCCATCAAAACGGCTCAACCCCTCGTTGAGATTCTTGACAGCGTGGCTATGCACCAGATCCATGATAACAAGCAACCCCATACTGTGCGCTGTATCAATAAGTGCTTTGAGTTCCTCCGGTGTCCCGAAACGACTTGAGACAGCGAAAAAGTTGCTCACATGATACCCGAAACTCGCATAATACGGATGCTCCATCACCGCCATCAGTTGCACAGCGTTATAGCCTAAATCTGCGATCCGGGGCAATATATTCTGCGTAAACTCAACGAACGTCCCAACCCTCTCCGCGTCCTGTGCCATCCCGACGTGCGCTTCATAAATCCGCAATCCCTCGTTGCTGATGTCAAAATCCGGTGCGCCGTGCTGCCACTGATACGGATGCGAGGGTGACCAATACTGACCTATGAAATCCGCATCGCCTTCCTGAACAACGCGCTGAATATACGCCGGAATCCGATCAAGTCCACGTAGGGGCGAGGTCCCCTCGCCCTTACTGACAACATGCACCTTGACGAGGCTGCCGTGTGTGAACCTACCAGCATATTCGCTGTCAGGCAAAAAGATATGCCACACACCCCAATCATCAACGGACATCGGGTTCGCATCACGCGACCAGCCGTTAAAATCCCCGATGAGCGTAAGCCTCTCCGCTCCCGGTGCCCATTCGCGGTACCAGACCCCGGTCTCACCTTCATGTTCACCACGGTTGAAACCGAAATATCGGTGCCCTTGGCTTATCTCACCTAACACACCACCTGTCTTCTCAATCTCGGCTTTGAAACGTCGATAGTGCGCAAACCGCTCACGCAGCTGTGTGCTATACGGTTTCAGCAAGGGATCTGTGTCGATGAGGGCAGTGCCATCAATCCTGTTTTTTGTCAAGTTTCGCTTTCGCATAATGCATCAGTTTAGCACAAGCCAACCTGCAACGCAAGAAACGGAATTACAACAGGCGAGCAACACCCTACTACGACCGGACACGTCTATTCTGGTGGGAACAATTTCTCGATTTCTGCCGAACGGTCTGCTTTGCTGAGACCTGAGAGCCTTTGAAACTCGGCATCGGTCAGGTGCTCAAAAACTCGGTCGATCTCCGCATACAATTCCGTTGTATCCTCAGTCATTTCGGGATCCGTAGGCGCATCCAGATCAACCGCGTACACGTTTTCATAAATATCGGTGATTCGGATAACACCGCGTTTAGCACCTTCAGGAAATACCAGTCCATCCGCTTCCAATACCCCGCTTGTGATTTCTCCGGGTGCAGATGCAACGCCGAAACGCATCGTCGGAGGCTTTTGCCGCGGACGAAAAGGCGTATCCTTGATTTCTTGAATATAGACCTCAACACTGTTTTTCGCCAAGCGTCGCTCAAGCATTTCAAGATGCGAGATTATTGACTCCCTACTACTGGCAGGCAAATCTGCAAGCTTGGTTTTGGCAACCATTGCAAGGAGACTGAAGTACCGTATATATGGCGCAACATCCGTATCAGCAGCGAAAGGCGCACTATTCATGAACATCAGTTCAGGATTGTTGCGGTATAACGTCATACTATGCGCTTCTAACCGAAGCTGCTCATGCTCGGAAAGAGCGTATTTTTTCGCGGCAGAAAGCTCAACGCTCATAATCGAATTGATGAATTCAGAAAAATGTTGTCGTTCCTCTGGCGTGAGTCTCCCTGAGTATTCGTAAATAGGCGCGAACAATTCTCGTGTTTTAGCGTAGTTCGCTTGGCGTTGCGTATGCCAATAGAAGAGTCCTACGCACAAAAGCACAATGCCGAGCATACTTATGAAAAGGATCCGTTTTTTCTCCATGCGTCTATTACCTCCAACAACAATAATTCCTAAAATTTACCCACAAAATGGAAATTCTACTTCTTAACGATACAATATTATAGACGAAAAGAGGGCATAACTTCCAGAAAAACCAGAATTATACACAATCTTCCCTCAAATTTTCGCGGATATTACTAAGCACCCCATATATCGGAAACACCCTTGACCTCAAAACAGGTTCTCGTGTATGATTATCTCATGGAGCATTATACGCAAAAATAAAAATTTACCATAACTGTTACCAGACATCAAATTCAGAAGGGAACCCCCGCGTTCCGATGGAGACTTGTATGTTTGATCAAGTTTTACAAGAGGTTGAGGCACAATGTAAGGCAGAGAGAATCCCGATGTTAGGCGAAGAAAAGGCAAAATTTCTCGCCGGCTGCGTCGAGGAAGCGAAACCGTCCCTTATTGTTGAATGTGGCACGGCTATCGGTTATTCTGGGCTCTGGATGCTACGCGTGTTGAAAGCTGCCGGTACCGGACGCTTGATAACAGTCGAAATAGACGCTGACCGAGCAACACAAGCACGCGCAAACTTTGAACGCGCTGAAATGGCGGACCTCGTCGATTCACGCCTCGGTGATGCGCAAGAGGTACTCAAAAGCATCCAAGACCCCGTCGATTTTCTACTCCTTGATAATAACTTCAGCAACTATTTCCCATGCTTTCAGGCGATTGAATCACGGTTGACAAATCCGGCGACCGTTGTGGCAGATAACGTCGGTATCGGCGCAGATTCGATGGCGGATTATCTCGGACACGTCCGCGAACGTTATGAATCTGAAACACACTGGTTTGACATCGACCTGCCGTGGGTAAAACAGGACGCAATTGAAGTGAGTATTTATCGGCGTTAGTTAGCTTCTACACAAATCCCGCAATCTTTTCTGAAATCCAAAACTGCAAGCCCGTAACGAAGTGGAGGGGTGTTTTTGCTTGGGGATTTCTGCGTATTGCTTGGGTGTTTCTTCAAATCTACGGAGGAGAACGTGAAAACCACAAGTCGCTCGATCGAACCGCAAGGGAAATTAAAAATTGATTTTACCGATGTTGCTCGGTTGCCTGCCCCAAATGATAATGTCGCGATCGCAACCCAAACGTTAGAGAGTGGTACACGTATCGGTTACAAGGGGACTCAGTTTCAACTATCGCACACTATCTTAGAAGGGCATCGCTTCGCCATCCAGTCGATTTCAGAGGAAACACCGTTGTTGTCTTGGGGATTACCCTTCGGTTATGCAACACGTGTCATTGCCCCTGGAGACTATGTGTGCAATCAGAAGATGATTGATTCTTTGTCCATTAGGAATTTACCCTTTGAATTACCAGAAACACCTAATTTTAGCGACAAGATGGCACCCTATGTATTAGACGATGCTGAATTCCGTCCCGGAAAACAGGTGCCGCGGCACACGAACGCGCGTTCCTTCCTCGGCTATCAACGTCCCGGTAGCCGTGGTGTTGGCACCCGAAACTATATCGTCGTCATGGGAACAACCGCACGCACCTCCGGTTTCGCAAGAAGACTTGCAGAGATGTGTGCTGTAGGAGGGGTTTGTAACCCCGATACCTATCCGAACATAGACGGTGTTGTCGCCGTAACGCACACAGAAGGCGGTGAAAGCCAAACACCGAATAACATTGAAATGCTCCTCCGAACGCTCACCGGTTTTACCGTCCATCCGAATATTGGCGCGATGCTGCTCGTTGACTACGGGACCGAAGCCGTTACGAACAAGATGCTCAAGGAATACATGTCCCGCGAAAGATATGCTTTGGATGATGTCATCCACCGTTTCTATCGACTACAAGGAAGCTTCGACACGGATTTAGCCAACGGTGCGCAGATTATTAACGGATGGTTGGATAAGGTAAACAGCGTGCCACGCACCAAACAACCGCTGACGCATCTAAAAATAGCCTTGCAGTGCGGCGGCTCCGACGCCTTCTCTGGCGTATCGGGCAACCCACTCGCTGCTTATGTAGCGAAAGAGGTCATCCGTTACGGCGGTTGTGCCAACCTCGCGGAAACCGATGAACTGATCGGTTCGGAGGCTTACGTGCTTCAGAACGTCCGCGACCTACCGACGGCGCGCACGTTCCTCAATACAATTGAACGGTTTAAAGAACGCGTCTCGTGGCATGGACACTCCGCAGAAGGAAACCCGTCTGGTGGTAACAACTTCCGCGGTCTCTATAATATCGCCATTAAATCAATCGGTGCAGCAATGAAGCGGCACCCCGATGTTTGTCTGGATTATGTCATCAATTACAGTGAACCCATGGAGAACCCGGGCTACTATTTCATGGACAGTCCAGGCAACGATTTAGAGAGCATCGCAGGACAGGTGGCATCCGGCTCCAACATGATCTTCTTTGTGACAGGCAACGGCTCAATTACGAATTTCCCGTTCGTGCCGACGATCAAGATTGTCACGACGACGGGACGCTATGAGATGCTCACTAAGGATATGGACGTAAACGCCGGTGCGTATCTCGACGGCACACCGATGGAGGAACTCGGCGAATCTATGCTGGATCTGACAGTAGATGTCGCGTCGGGTGAGCGTTCAGTCGGTGAGAAAGCGGGACATTCGCAAGTCTCGCTATGGCGCGATTGGAAGCAGACGGGTCCCGTGGATTTAGACCCGTTGTTAACAGAATCCGAATTGAAATCCGGCGAACCAATTCCGATTCAGACCTCAGCAGCAGACACAAACGCCAAAGGATTGCCATTCCGTGCCCTCCAAACGGAAGCGGGTTACCGCACGGATCAGGTCGGACTCATCTTGCCCACAAGCCTCTGTTCGGGACAAATCGCGGAGATGATCGCACGCCGATGCAATGAACAGAAGATCGGCGAAAAGCAGGGCATCTCCCGTTTTGTCGCGCTCCCGCATACGGAGGGGTGTGGTGTCTCCGGCGGACGTTCTGAGGAGATTTATACCCGTACGATGATTGGACACCTCACGCATCCGACGGTCGCACTTGGGCTGCTCCTTGAACACGGTTGTGAAAAGACCCACAACGATCACGTCCGACATGAGATTCAGAAGTTGGGAATATCGCCGGAACACTACGGTTGGGCGAGTGTACAACTGGATGGCGGAATTGATGCTGTTATTGAGAAGGTGCAAGACTGGTTTTCGGAGACGCTTGCGGATAAACCTGCTATTCCAGTTGTTGATGCGGGATTAGAACATCTTTGTGTAGCTGTAATGTCGTCCGGTGGCGTGACGGAAGAAGTTTCGCAGTCTCTGATGCAATTGACGCATAGTATTGTTGCTGCGGGTGGGACGGTTATTGTGCCTGAAAATGCGGAATGGCTGTCAGCCGTCAGCCGTCAGCCGTTAGGAGTTCTTCTGGCGGATTCATTGGGAACGCTTACGCCGACCTTGGCTTATGGACAGCGGGTTGAGCAGGCGGGTTTCCATGTTATGGAGACACCGACGGATCAGCCGACGGAGACGTTGACAGGTTTGGGGGCAGCGGGTGTGGATTTGGCACTTGCGCACATCGTTGGTGCCCCTTTGCAGTCGCATGTAATGGTGCCGCTGATTCAGGTCTCTACGGATGCTGCAACGCAAAGCAACTACGGCGCGGATTTGGATTTAGAGACTGCCGATGTTGATGCGCTATTAGGGTTAATTGTAGAGGTGGCTTCACGGCAGTATACGCCGAAACTTCACGGCAAAGGGAATACGGATTTTCAGTTGACGCGCGGACTGTTGGGGATTTCAATGTAAACGGGCACATTTATTATAAGGGCGGTGCCATATACCGCCCTTCGTTCATTCTTGCCTCTTCAAATCCGCCCACCTTGTCGTCAGTTTTCCACTTGCGGACACCAATCCTCTCATGCGGACGGTGGCTAACTGCTCGCGGACCCGTGCATGCGAGATGTCCTCTATCCGATAGTAATAGGCGACATTCGGTTTAGCGGTGGTGTCTGTCCACGTGTAAGTATGCCGTTCACTGGTTGTGCCTGCGCCTTGGATCATTGTCGGATTGATGACTTTAAAATCGCCTTCTCTTGTTTCACTGCGGTAGATGTAAAAACCTGCGTTGTCTACCTCTGACTCTGTTATCCATTTGAGGGTAACGCCTGCATCGGTAAGTTCTGCGCGGAAATGGGACAGGGTGACAGGCAATGGATCCTTTCCGTACTCAAGGTATATTTCGACATCTGGATTCTTTCGTAAGAGTTCAAGGAGCGGTTTTTTGTCCTTAATCGGATTTCCCTGAAGGCGTAACTCTTGCAGGTTTACCAATCCTGTGAGGGGACTAACATCGCTAATTTGGTTGTTTTGCAATACTAAGGTTTTCAGCCCCGTCAGTTTTGCAAGCGGAGATAGGTCTGATACAGAGTTATCGTTAAGATACAGTGCTTTCAGTTGAGTAAGCGCGGTTAGCGACGAAATATCCGAAATATCGTTTCTGCCAATACTCAAAATCTGCAGGTTTCTCAACGTTTTCAACAGCACGGTTACAAACCGCGCCTGCCGTGGCGTTGTCAATCGGTGTTGAAAACGCCTCCTACAAGAGGTTTGTGATTCGTAGGATCACGGTTATTGTGGGTTGTTACTGCTGCCGAACCGAGTGCCAATCCCGATTATCAATGAGAACTCATTCGCGTCTTCATCTTCATCCGAAACGAAGAGTCGCTGATACTGCCCCTCTACGCGCAGCACAAAAGCAGCATCTATACGCCACTGATACCCGAAACCGACCCCGAAACTTGTCAGGGTCTGCCCATCGTCAAAAAAGGACGATTCGCTACCGCTAAATATAGTCTGCGAAACCCGACCCAAAACGTAAGGTGAAGACACTGAGTGGTTAAGGAGAAAAAACGCCGCTCGGCCTCCAAGATGGAATACCGTTATACTCTCCGTCTCCGTCTCGCCCCCATACGCCGCAGAAACTGATGTTCTACCAAGACTGAATTCCGGTCCGACAGCAAACTGCTGACTCGGAAACCATGTAGCGTACAGTGAAGTCGGAGCAGATCCTACATCAAGAAATGTTCCTGATGGAAACCGAGTATAGGTGATATTTGTGGAGAAATCATCATCACTATCGGGAACGAGGTGAGAAATCCCAAATTGCGTTCCGATCTCAAATTCAGTTGCTGAAGCAGACCCTGTGGTTAAGACAAGAAAAGTAAACATCGCTAAGAATGACACAATTTTGTTTCTATTGACAACTAACGTTTTCATCATAAACTCCTTTTATAATCGCTGTCAGCCGTCGGCTGTCAGCCTTCAGTTAATTTCTTGTGGCAGTTGCTTTAAGTGTTACTACCGCAAAGGCGTGACTGATTGTTCTCACTGTGAAGCATGACAACTATTTCCGTGTCGCGGTGAAATCGCCTGCCGTTTAATTACATCCCGATGAACCTGAATTACATTCTGATGAACTTGAATTACATCCCGATGTATCTGAAAACAAAGGTGCAAAATCAATTGACCCAGGTCCAATACAACCGGAACTATCATCTGATAACATTATAAGCCCATATAAGGCAATACCAACCAGACATCCAACACTTGCTAATTCCACACGAGATGATCGCATTTCTTTCGTATAAGTATCAGTGTAGATCGCAACGTATTCTGGTGATTTTCCAAGTAAGCGACGTGGCGGTGGATTTGGATCCATAAGGGCAGCAGTACCAACAGTAAAGACACCACATCCAACCCCTGCCAGACACCATATCACCCTCTGCGTATTATCTAAATCCGAGTTGGCATCCGCTTTCGCAGTTTTTATCAATGCTGCGGAGTCTGTTTCTGTTGTTGCCTTGTTCTCTATCTCTTTAGTGATTGATGCAGCAATGCTCAGAAATGGCATGCCGATGAATAACACCGTTGTGAAAAGAACAAAAATGTGAAACTTTGATCGAATAATCATTTGATATCTCCTTGCTTTTGTTGGCTGGGAAGCAAATAAACATCAGCATTCCAACCATCATAAGGTCATTTGATACTATTTCCGTATCAACATCTTGCGTGTAGCGGTAAACTCGCCTGCGGTGAGTGTATAGAAATACACGCCACTCGCCACAGGTTCACCGAAGGCGTTTCTACCATCCCAATACGCCGCACGGGAACGACTCTGATACATCCCCCCAGACTGATGCCCCAATGCCAACGTCCGAACGACTTGTCCGTTCACTGCGTAGATAGTGATGGTAACCTCTGTGGGTTTTGCCAACTGATAGGGTATCCATGTCTCTGGATTGAACGGATTCGGGAAGTTTGCTAAGAGGGCGTTTTCTCTGTCGGCGGCGACAGTTATTTGTGCAGTAAGCGCGGGGCCCTTGTATCCCGCGATAGCACCTGCACCGACGGTAAATGTGAGTGTACTATCGGCGTTAATGTTTCCATCAAATTCAAGTTCCACAGTGATTTCGGTATCGCTTTGTCTGTCTGGATCATGCCACGGGATTGTTACACCATCAATCCCGGAAACCGACACAGCATTTCTGATGTCAAAGTTAGAGCGTGCGTAGTTTCTACCACTAAGTGTCAACGTGACAACGCTTTCATCAAGAGTTGCTTCAGTCAATGGAGCATCGGTGGAGGCGGTTATTGATTCCTGCCCGCCGGTAACGGGGAATTGTGCGGTAAATGCGGGCCCTCCATACCCAGCAATAGCGTCTGCTCCTATAGTAAAGGTGAGTGTCGCATCCGTGTCAATATCGCCATTGAATTCGAGTCCCACAGTGATTTCGGTATCGCTCTTTCTATTCGGATCGTGCCATGGGATTGTTACACCCTCAATCCCAGAGACCGACACAGCAGCTCTGATGTCAAAGATAGAACTTGCATATTTTCGACCGCTGAGTGTGAAGGTGACGACGCTGCCATGCAGTGTCGCCTCTGTCAACGGAGATTCTATTGATGCGGCGATGGATTCCTGCCCGCTGGTAACGGGGAACTCCGCGGTAAATGCGGGCCCTTCGTATCCGGCGATGGCACCTGCGCCGACACTAAAAGTGAGTGTCGCATCCGTGTCAATATTGCCATTGAATTCGAGTTCCACAGTGATTTCGGTATCGCTCTTTCTATCGGGATCGTGCCACGGAATTGTTACACCCTCAATCCCGGAGACAGACACAGCATCTCTGATGTCAAAGGTAGAGCGTGCATATTTTCGACCGCTGAGTGTGAAGGTGACGACGCTGCCATGAAGTGTCGCCTCTGTCAAGGGTGCCTCTATTGAAGCGACGACCGATTCTTGTCCGCCGGTAACAGGTATTTGTACGGTGAGTGCGGGCCCGTTATATCTCAACAGTGCCTCTGCCTTGACCGTAAAAGTGAGCATCGCATCCACGTCAAAGTCACCGTTGAATTCCAGTTCGATGGTGATCTGTGTGTCGTTTTTTCTGTCCGGATCGTGCCAAGGGATTGTCACGCCATCAATACCGGAGACAGACACAGCATCTCTGATTCTGAAGCTGGATCGCTCGTAAGTCCGACCGCTGAGCGTTAGCGTGACGACACTGCCATCCAGCATCGCTTCTGTCAAGGGGGCTCCCGTTGATGCCGCCACGGATTCCTTGCCGCCAGTGACGGTTATTTGTGCGATGAGTGGTGCACCGTCGTATTCGGCGATAGCCGTCGCCTCCACCATGAAGGTGAGGATGGCATCCGTGTCAATGTTGCCTCTGAACGTTAATTCAATCGTCAATTCCGTATCACTGACGCGCGCCAAATCAAACCAGTGAAAAGTGACACCCGCAATACCAGATACCGACACAGCATCTCTGATATCGAATTTAGATCGCTCGTAAATCGCACCATTGAGTGTAAGCACCACCATACTTCCGTTCAATGTTGTTTCTGTCAACGGGGTTTCAGTCGCTGCGACGATCGACTCTTGTCCGCCGTTAACGATTATTTGTGCGATGCGTGCGGGCCCGTCGTACTCGGCGATAGCCGCCGCTTCAACTGTGAATGTGAGTGCGGCACTGCTATCAAGGTTCCCACTAAATGCAAGTTCAAAGATGATGACCGTATCGCTCACGCGTTCTACGCCAAAGATTCCCATCGTTACGCCTGCAATACCCGATACAGTCACAGCATTATCAATATCGAAGTTAGATCGGACGTAAGTGCCGTTGTTGAGCGTTAGGCGAATAATGCTGCCATTGAGGGTTGCCTCCGTCAAAGGTTGCGTCGCCGAAGCTGTGATTGTAGGTCTTTCTTCAACCACGGCAGTGACAAGTATTGCCGTGATAAGTGCGGGGCCGTCATAATTCGTGATAGCATCTGCACTGACTGTGAAGGTGAGGATGGCATCCGTGTCAAAGTCTGTACTGTCGAATATCAGTTTAATAGTCACTTTTGTATCACTGAGGCGCGTCACATCGGACTGGAGAAATGTAACGCCTGCGATACCGGAGACTTGCATTGCCCGGCTGATGTCGGCACTCGATTGCGCATACACGCCGGTCGACAGTGTGAGTGTGACGATACTCTCATTGAGAGTCGTTTCTGTCAAGAATTGGGTCGCAAAAGCGGTTACTTTTGGATTTGCCTCCACGACCGCGCGAACCGGCAATTGTGCGGTGAGTACCGTGCCGTTGTAGCCTACGATAGCATTCGCGCCGACTCTGAAAGTAAGCATGGCATCCGTGTCAAAGTCCGTACCATCAAATATGAGTCCAACGGTCACCTGCGTCCCGCTGAGGCGTTGCACGTTAAATCTGTTAACGGTGACACCGGGAATCCCCGATACTGTCACACTGTTCCCAACAGTATACTGAGACTCGTAAGTCCCGTCGTTTAAGGTCAGTGTAACCACTCCGCCATTGAGCGTGATTTCCGTTAGGGGTGCTGTCGTTGATGCCGTCACCGATTCCGCATTCGCGGTGACGCGTGTTGTCGCGGTGAGTGCGGGGCCATCATAGTTTGCGATAGCATCCGCTTTGACTGTGAAGGTAAGCGTGGCATCTGTATTGAGGTCTGTCCCATAGAATGTCAATTGGACTGACAACTCCGTATCGTTGAGACGGGTTACATCAAACGGTCTAATCGTTACGCCACGGATACCGGATACTGTTATCGGATCGCTCAGCCAGTTTTCATAGACTCGGTTGTTCAACCGCAGTGTCACAATACTTCTGTTCAGCGTTGTTTCTGTTAGCGGTTGTGAAACTAACGTGAGCGTCGGGCTTTTTTGGTCGTCCAGATCGATGATAATAATAACGACGGTAATGGTAATCGCGGCGTTACCGTCGGAGACAGTGACCGTTACGGTGTAGGTGTTCTTTGTTTCATAGTCAAGGTTGGCATTAGTCTTCAGTTGCCCAGTGGTGTTATCAAGTTCAAAAGATTCCGCATCGGGACCGCTGAGGGTATAGGTAAGCGCATCGTTATCCGCATCTGTCGCTGCAATCGGGTTCCCGATGTTTACGCCTTTCGCGGTATTTTCCGCCACGGTGCGCTGGGTGTAATTCCCATCCACGAACCTCGGTGTGCTATTTGTGGGTGTCTCAGTTTCTGTACCGATCACATTGATAGTGACAGAGATTTCATTGAGCAGGCTCCCGTCGGAAACAGTGACGGTTACCGTATAGGCTGTCTGGGCATTGTAATTATGGGCTGCCTTGGTTGTCAATTGGCCGGTTGTGCTATCAATGTTGAAAGCGGCTGCATCCGTGCCATTGAGGTGATAGGTGAGTGGATCATTGTCCGCGTCTGTCGCTCCCACTGGTTTCCCGACACTTCCGTTCACGACTGTGCGGGTGGTAGTGGACCCGTCGGTAAACACAGGTGCTTTGTTGATTATCCATCCCATATCTTCGAGCATACCGAGCGCAATGGGCCCGGGGGTGTGAATCGCTTCTTGGTCGTCAAGATATGCGGTCATTAGGGAATTCGCGGTGCCAGCCGGAAAAGTAATTTCATCTAAGTGGGTATAACTTGAACCTTCAGCCCACGAACTCGGCGCATAGAGGTGCGGGAGAATACCGCCATTTGCTTGAGCACCTTTTTTTCCATTCCAGAAAAGGTCGTTACTTGTGAATTGATTTTCAAGCGCGTAGGATGGATCAGAGAAAGACATAATAGTTTTTCCGGCTCCATTTTCTACAAAGAAATCGTAAATCTGCGCCAATTTGGGTCGGCGTGCTCTGAGTTTGCCGCCCTCAGAGGACGCGGAAAATCTCCACATTGAACTCTTATCTACAGTCGCAAAACTGCTAAACCCCAGACCATGAGCGATCTCGTGCAGCACGGTACTCACAAAGTCCGTTTTTCCGGATGGCGTGTTCCCATCTGTGCCGAAGTACCAATTTGCGTCTTCGTGACTGTTGAATCGTGTGATAATATCCGGTTCACCATCTGTGATGTCTCTACCGGCTCCGTTATCCGCGAGTGCTTCTGGGAACCACAAATCCAAGGATCTGGAAGATTTCCAGCTTGCAGGGCGCGCACCGCCTAAAATAACAGTGCCATCCTCAAATCCACCGAAATCTATAAAAGATGCGTCAATCCGGATCGGCACGGGTGACCGGATGAGCGCGTTCCAAATATCAACGGCATATTGAAACGCTTCCATCGCTTCATCTGTAAAACCGTCGTACGTTACGATAAATTGCGATGGTGCCGTTGTGAGCGCGTCTCCTCGCCGGAACAGGTTCAGCATCGGCGGTGGGATACGTGTATCTGCATTTTCGTTGGTGCCATATAAAATGCTCATCCCTTCGAGTGCTTTCTCTCGACTCGTTGGATTGACTACGGTTGGCTCTTTAGATGTTCCTGATGCTTGTCCGGGCACCTCAACTCGGCTCACGGCGTGAGGTGTCAATCCAAACAAAAGGCATATCGAAAAGGAAATCGTCATTAAGATTTTTATAGATTTCATAGCGGCTGTAATCCCCTTGTCAGTGTGATTTTCAACATATTCTCTTGATAACAGCGGGACTTACGCATTTTTCCATGATAACGAACATGTTACACCCTGCAGGCGGGGTTTGATGAAGATTAATTTATTAATTCGGTAATTTCTTGGTGAAGCCCGGTGCGGTTTCAAACCGCACCATAAGTGTCAATTTAAGAAAAAATAACCGCCTCCGCCCCAGACCCGGTAGGTTCGGTTTCCCAACCGAACCGGATTTTACACAGAAACCTTGAGTACTTCAAAACCCTCTTCAGTCCCGTAGGGACGGCATCTTTGTAGAAGAGTGTTAGATCCAGGAATCAAGCCCCGTAGGGGCGGCATCTATAGAGACGCTATCTCAAAATGATGTGAAAAACTCCTAAATTGACACCTATGGTGCGGTTTCAAACCGCACCTACCGGCCTGGGGATTACCGAAATATTTTCTTAAACTTCATGAAACCCCGCCTACAAGGGGCTGCGTAAGTCCTATTAATATTTTCTGTTGTGCGTAATTCCTCAATATAAGACTTCTGTCCCATTCGCCTCAATTATATGGATAATGCGTTTTTGGGAATCGACGCTCCGTGGATTGCCTCTAATGTCCAACTTCTGCAAGTTTATTAACCCTGCGAGTGGACTTATATCTACGATAGCGTTATCGTCGAGGTCCAGCTCGCTCAAACTTGTTAACCCTGCGAGTAGACTTATATCTACGATATTGTTGTTGTCGAGGTCCAGCACTACCAAGTTTTCTGCGTATTGAAGTCCGGTTAAATCGGAAATAGATGTGGATGCAGAACTCCCACCCAAAAGCGCGCCTAAAAAGTTAGCAAAGTCAGATTGTGACGCGTCCAATTTAGTAAGTCTAAGCATATCCGTTGCTGTAATCGATGCGTCATCGGGGAGGTAAAGTGCCCTGTTAATTTGAGTGTGCAGCGCATCATCAGGGATTTCAACAAGGTCCTCCGCTTCCCCGCACCCGAACATTGAAAAAGAGAGCAGGCATACTAAAACCGTGCTGATCACTGGGACACTTCTTATCATAAGAAACTCCTTACCATAAAATGATATAGATGCCGCCCCTCTGGGGCTTTGTCTCTATCAGGACTTACGCAGAGATGCGATGAATCGCATCACTACAAACAGACGCACCTTGGAAATATGTGTGCTTCCCAAAAGTAATCAGGTTCGTAGTGGCGCAAGTTATGATGCGATGAATCGCATCACTACAAACAGACGCACCTTGGAAATATGTGTGTCTCCCAAAAGTGATCAGGTTCGTAGTGGCGCAAGTTATTGCGCCTTGCGTAAGTCCTATTTATTTAATAGATACCGCCGCTACAGGACTATGGTCTTTGCTTGAAAACACCACTATAAACGTACTGAAGACCCGGTAGGTTCGGTTTTTGCGGCGTACACGCCCAAATTTGGTCTCCCATACGCGGCAAAATTTTGCTTCGCAGTGAGAAAGCTTTACATTTGCGACCTGCATTCCAACCGAACCATAAGTGTCAATTTAAAAAAATAACCGTTTCAAACCCAGGACCGGTAGGTTCGGTTTTGCGGCGTACACGCCCAAATTTTGCCCACACGCGGCAAAATTTGTCTTAGCTTTACATTTGCGACGTGCATTCTTAACCGAACCGGATTTTACACAGAAACCTTGAAGATTTCAAAAACCTCTTGAATCCCGTAGGGTTTATTTGCTTGGGTATTTCTGCGTATTTCTTCAGTATTTCTGTAGAAAACGTCGCTTCACAAATCTAAGCCCCGTAGGGGGTTTTTGCTTGGGTGTTTCTTCAGCATCTACACGAATCTGCGCGGAAAATGTTATCGAAAATCGCTAAATTGACCCCTATGGTGAAGTTTCAAACCTGACCATAAGTGTCAATTTAGGGGCTTTTTTGCGTTACTTCCTTATTAACATCTTGCGTGTGGCGGTGAAATCGCCTGCGGTGAGTGTGGAAAAATAAACACCACTTACAACAGGTTCACCCAGCGTGTTTTTACCATCCCAATACGCCAGGAAAACGGTTCTGTACATACTCCAAAGTTGATTGTCCAATATCAACGTCCGCAGAATACGCCCTCAATCTTCTTCAAGCCAATGATTTACTATGATAATATCAACATCCAACATATTCGCAATTTCGTTAACAGACATATCTTCGGACTCTTCATACATCTGTTTCGCTTTTTCTTTTAGTTGGAGATTTTGGGCTGCGTACAATTGACACGCTATTCGGATATGTTTGAGCGTCCTATAAAATCTTAAGAATAAGTAAACCGAAAGGACAGTTAACACTAAATACGCAATACTAACAATGATATGAGCAATATTAGCAATATGTAAAATGGTTTGAAACATGTTCACCTCTGTAGGATATTGTGCACAATTAATTTTGCCATTTGGTTATTAAGATTAGAAGATTGACTTTTGAAGGATTACTTCCTTATTAACATCTTGCGTGTGGCGGTGAAATCACCTGCGGTGAGCGTATAGAAATAGACACCGCTTGCCACAGATTCACCAACTGCGTTTCTGCCATCCCAATACGCAGCACGGCTACGGGTTTGATACATACCCGCGAGTTGATGGCCGAGTGCTAACCTTCTGACGACTTGCCCATCTATGGCGTAGATCGTCAATGTAACATCGGCACCTTTCGCCAAGTGATACGGTATCCATGTCTCTGGATTGAACGGATTCGGATAGTTTGCTAAGAGCACTGTCTCTTTCGGTATCAAGGTCGCGAGGAGTTGCTCCAGGAAACGGATGCCTCTTAGGGACATTGAATCCGTGAGGTCCAGTTGCTGTGCTTGGGTCAGCCACTGTTTGACCTCTGTAGTGGTGAGCATCTCTAACGCTTGCGGATGTAGAGAAGGTGCGGCGGCACTCGTGCCTAACGCACCAGCGACCAACACCAGATCCGCGATGTTGACGACCCCATCCCCGTTGACATCTGCAGCATTCTGTCCCGTTTTACCGAGATTCGAGGCGACCAATACCAAATCGGAGATATTGACTTGTCCATCCCCGTTGACATCGACTTTGCGTCCGGTAGATTCAGTTATCTCTGCGTTTTCAACTTCTGGCGTAGAAGTTGTTCCCGCACTATTCGTAAGCAGCACATCAGATAGCGTCAAAGTGGATGGCTTGACAGCGACAACTTCAAAGGTGAGTGTGGCGAGGGTGCCATTCCCGCTGATTTCCCCGGCAAGGGATGCTGCGTTCAATTTCACACGATTCTTTTCAACAATCGGCGGGGCAAAGAACGCGCCATCGGGCAAATAATCGCTATTGCTACTCTCGACATGGCGGAGGGCAGTATCATCGAACCACACCGTTGCCTGATACCCTGTCACCTTTTGACCACCCGTGATGTTGAGAGAGACATTGAGTTGTTTGCCGATAGCCGGGGACGGCACCGAGGTGGGGGCAAGACTTACCGTTGTCTGTGAAGTGATGGACGACGGAACATCTGTTGGAATGCTACGCCACAACAGCACTGTTTGGTCCGCACTGCCACTTGCGAGGGTTTGCCCGTCTGGACTGAAAACTACGCTCCAGACCAAATCCGTATGTCCGGTGAGTTTCTGCCTTTCAGCACCCGTCTGAACATCCCACAGACGGACGGTTTTATCATCACTGCCACTTACGAGTGTCTGACCATCCGGACTGAAAACCACGCTTCGGATCCTCTCTGTATGCCCGGTGAGTCTCTGCTTTTCAGCACCCGTCTGAACATCCCACAGAATAGTTTTACTCCCACTGCTGCTTGCGAGTGTCTGACCATCCGGACTGAAAACTACGTTATTAACCCAAAGCGTATCGGTGAATCTCTGTTTTTCAACGCCTGTTTGGACATCCCACAGACGGATGGTTTTATCATCACTACCACTTGCGAGTGTCTGACCATCCGGACTGAAAACTACGCTATTGACAATATGCGGATGCCCTCTGAGTACCTGTTTTTCAGCACCCGTCTGAACATCCCACAGACGGATGGTGTCATCCCAACTGCCAGTTGCCAGCGTCTAACCATCCGGACTGAAACTCACACTATTGACACTACTCCTATGTCCTGTGAATTCCCGTATTCGCGTACCTGTCTGGACATCCCAGAGATAAACACTCTCATAAGACCCGGCACTTGCGAGGGTTTGCCCATCCGGGCTGAAACTCACGCTATAGACATCACCTGGATGTCCGATGAGTTTCTGCTTTTCAACACCCGTCTGAACACCCCACAGACGGATGGTGTTATCCTCACTGGCACTTGCGAGGGTTTGCCCATCCGGGCTGAAACTTACGCTATGGATCGTTACCTCATGTCCAGTGAGGGTCATTTTTTCAGCACCTGTCTGAACATCCCACAGACGGACGGTTTCATCCGTACTGCCACTTGCTATCGTTTGCCCATCCGGACTGAAACTTACACTATTGACGTTATGCCGATGGCCGAGGAACCTCTTTTTTAGCACCCCTGTCTGGACATCCCAAAGACGGACTGTGTTATCATTACTGCCACTTGCCAGCGTCCGACCATCTGGGCTGAAACTCAGGCTCCGGACCGCCTCCGTATGTCCGGTGAGCAGGTTAAGTTTTTGTCCACTTTGTGCATCGTACAACTGAATGCCGTGCGAAATCGCAACCGCAAGTAATTTGCCATCGGGAGAATATGTTACGTCGGATATACTTATCTCACCTATGCCGAGGCGTGCTACAGCATCTATCTCTGCGAAAACCGGTGGACGCGACTCATCGACATCCGTAACGCGGATAGCCACCCTGATGGTTGCAGTGCGCAAACCGTCGGACACCGTTACGACGACTGAGTAAGCATTCTTAGTCTCGTAGTCGAGGGGTGCTTTAGTTTTCAGCTGCCCAGTGGTTTGATCAATGGCAAACGCTGCGGCATCCGTGCCGCCAAGCGTATAAGCCAAGGTGTCGCTGCTGTCAGCATCCTTCGCGGACACTGGCTCACCAATATGCACACCCGCGGGTGTGTTTTCCGGTATGGAACGGGTTGTGTTGTCCTCCGCGAACACGGGTGGGTTGTTTTCGTTGACATCCGTGACGTTGATAGCGACTCCGATGGAGGCTGTTCCGCCGTTGCCATCAGAGGCGATAACGGTCACGGCATAGGCATTCTTTTTTTCATAATCGAGCGGGGCCTTGGTTTTCAACTGCCCGGGGGTGCCAACGATACTAAACGCCGCTGCATCCACACCACTGAGACCGTATATCAAGGTATCTTCATCCGCATCGGTAGCACTGACGGGTTCGCCGATATTCCTGCCCGCAGGTGTATTTTCAGGGATTGAGCGTTCCGTGGCACTGCCGTCTACAAACACGGGTGGGCTGTTCTCCGCCACGTCCGTGACATTGATAGTGACCCCGATGGTGTCCGTGAGCGTGCCATCGGAGACAATAACAGCCACCGAGTAGACGTTCTTCTGTTCATAATCCAGCGGGGCGCGGGTTTGCAGTTGTCCCGTGGTGCTGACGATGCCAAAAGACAGCGCATCTACGCCACTCAGTGTATAGGTTAGGACATCCTCATCTTCATCTTCAGCGGAGACAGGAGCACCGATGTTTCTACCAGCAGGTGTGTTCTCCGCTATAGAGCGTTCCGTGCTATTTCCTTCTCTGAATTCGGGTGCATGGGCTGTGTGCGTTTCGTTGACATCCGTGACGTTGATAGTGACCCCGATGAGATCTGCGCCACCGTTGCCATCGGAGACGATGACCGCCACCAAATAGGTGTTCTTTTGCTCATAGTCGAGCGGCGCACGTGTTCGCAACTGCCCAGTCGTGCTGACAATCCCAAACGACGCTGCATCTACACCCGCAAGACTGTAAGTTAAGACATCCTCATCTTCATCTTCAGCGGAGACAGGGCGGCCGATGTTCCTTCCAGCCGGTGTATTCTCCGGTATTGAGCGTTCCGTAGCAGTCCCCTCTACGAACACCGGTGGGTTGTTTTCGTTGACATCCGTGACATTAATAGCGACGGTGATCGTGTCGGTTCCGCCGTTGCCATCAGAGACGTTGACTGTCACGGAATAGGCGTTCTTCTGTTCATAGTCGAGGGGTGCCTTGGTTCGTAGCTGCCCTGTGGTGCTGACGATGCCAAAAGATCCGGCATCTACACCCGCAAGACTGTAAGTTAAAACATCTTCATCAAGGTCTGTAGCCTCGACAGGACCCTCGATGTCTCTACCGGCGGGTGTATTCTCCGCTATCGACCGCTCCGTAGCATCCCCGTCTACGAACACAGGTGGGTTGTTTTCGTTTACGTCCGTGACATTAATAGCGACGGTGATCGTGTCAGTTCCGCCGTTGCCATCAGAGACGTTGACTGTCACCGAGTAGACATCCTTCTGTTCATAGTCGAGGGGTGCGCGGGTTTGCAGTTGTCCAGTCGTGCTGACAATACTAAAGGATGCTGCGTCTACACCACTCAGACTGTAAGTTAAGACATCTTCATCTTCATCAGTAGCCGTGACAGGGTCCTCGATGTTTCTACCGGCGGGTGTGTTCTCCGCTATGGACCGTTCTGTGTTGCTACCTTCTGTGAAGACCGGTGCGTTGTTTTCCTTCACATCGGTGACATCAATAGTAACACTGATCGTATCTCTCGCACTGCCATCAGAGACAGTAACGATCACGGCGTATGTGTTCTTCTGTTCATAGTCAAGCGGTGCGCGGGTTTGTAATTGTCCATTCGTGCTGATGATGCCAAACGATGCTGCATCCGTACCGCCGAGGGTGTATGTCAAGGTATCCGCATCCGCATCCGTAGCGGAGACGGGGGTGCCGATGTCTTTCCCAGCAGGTGTGTTCTCCGGTATCGAGCGCGTCGTGCTACTCCCGTCTCTGAAAATCGGGGCATTGTTCTCCTTTGGATCGCCGGTAGGCTTAGGGATACCGAGGGCAAAGTGGAGCGTATTATCGGCACTGCTCGGTTTGGTCAGACTATAACCGAAATGGCTTGTCGGCAGCTCCGGCAGCGTTCCAATCACCGCGGTGATCGCAGCCGATGTACCGGGGGTGCGGATCACGGTGAGGGGTTCACTTTCGACGCTGCCCGCGGGAATCGTGATGGTGGTTGCGCCACCATCAATGCTGCCATTTGTAACACTAATCGGCAGCACGATAGCGAAGGCGCGCCGGTGGCTGCTGTTGCCTTGAACTGGTTGTCCCCAACCTTCTCCAGTGATACAACAATGGATAAACCGACGGTGTTGCCACTCAGAAACAGCGAATTTAACGAAGAGAGTTCGGAAAAGAGACCATCGGGTAGACTGCTGAGCTGATTGGAAGACAGACTGAGCCACTCCAATGCAGAGAGTTCAGAAAAGATATTCGCAGGCAGACTGCTGAGTTGGTTGTTACCTAAGTCGAGTCCGGTCAACGAAGATAGACCGGAGAAGGTATTCGCCGATAGACTGCCCAGGCTGTTGTTAGACAAGTCGAGCCTGCCCAAAGACGACACCCCAGAAAAGAGACCATCCGGCAGACTGCTCAGCTGATTGGTATCTAATTCAAGTTGGATCAGCGCGGACAATCCTGAAAAGATGTCGGCGGGCAGGCTGCTGAGCGTGTTGTTAGTTAAGGAGAGCGTCCGCAACGCGGACAAACCATCAAAATCGCCAGCTTTCAATGCGGTAATACTCTGGTCGCTCAAGTTAAGGTTGGTAATTAAGGCGAGGTGTGCAGCGGTCACATCGTCAGCAGCATCCACGCCTGGCACGAGTGCAACAATCGTATCTTGAACCTGCTGCGTCCGGTCCTTGACAGGTGTCAATTCAGGCGCGTTATTTTGTGCTTGCACGTCGCCTGTCCCTTGGAGACCGTATATTAACAACATTATAGCGATGATTGATATAATATTTCGATTTACAATTAGTGTTTTCATCATAAACTCCTTTTGTTGGTTTTCGATTGCAAGGTACAATCTTGTTCTTGAATGGAAAGTTGGAAGAATGGAAGGGAGTCATCTTCCACACTTCCAGTCTTCCATGTTTTGATACTATTTCCGAATTAACATCTTGCGTGTAGCAGTGAAATCGCCTGCCGTGAGCGTATAGAAATAGACACCGCTTGCGACGGGTTCACCGAATGCGTTTTTACCATCCCAATACGCCGCACGGCTACGGGTTTGATACATACCCGCGGGTTGATGTCCGAGTGCTAACCTTCTGATGACTTGTCCATCTATGCCGTAGATCGTCAATGTAACATCCGCATCTTTCGCTAAGTGATACGGTATCCACGTCTCTGGGTTGAACGGGTTAGGATAATTCGGCAGCAGTGCTGTCTCTTTCGGAACTAAGACTAACAGAAGTTGCTCTAAGAAATGGATGCCGCTTTGCAACTTCGCATCCGTTATATCCAATCCTTGTGCTTCGATCAACCACTCTCGAACATCCGCGGCAGTGAATGTTGCAAGCACAGCGGGATGCAGGGACGGGGCTGCAGGTGCTTGACCGAGCACACCCGCAACGAGTATCAAGTCCTGTACATTGACAAAACCATCGCCGTTAACATCTGCAGCGTTGGGACCGGATTGTCCAATGCGTCCGGCAACAAATACCAAATCAGAGATGTTCACCACGCCATCCTGGTTAACATCATAGTCGATGAACTGTGTGGAAATTTCATTGATGACGATCCCGATACCGGGGGTGCTGATGTCACTTCTATGCCCATAATAGGTGCGTTGCTCGGCTGTTAAATTCGCGTCCACAGCAGAGACCCAACTCCCAGCTTGGGTGCCATCAAGTGGCACACTATTAACATAACGACGAATCAGTGAAGTTCGATTCCCTGCTCGGGTTCTACCTCTATTTTTATCATAAGGCAACCTCCATTGTTGGACATCTCCATCAAGGTTACCAACCTCGTCCACTAAATTTCCTTCAGCATCAATGAGTTGTATATAGAAGCCTTCTACACTCAACCATGTCGTCCAGAAACCGATAGGTAACGGTGTTCTCCAGTCAAGTTCATAAATCTGATCTTTAGCGAGATTCTTTGAGTTTGAATCAGTTGATCCTACCACCAGCACGACCTCATTTGGCCAAATTCTTGGCGCATCGTCCCAGAAATCATCCTTAAAGGTAAACGTTGCATTTACCGATCCGGTCAATTCTGGTGAGTCTACATTCCGAATGACCATTTTCCATCCCGCCAGATTGATGATGTCCGGCCCAGCGTTGTTTAATTCAATCCATTGGACAGGTGTGAAACTCCTTTCCGAGCCATACATAATTTCACTAATGCTGACGACGCTCTGTATTGTACCAGGCTGAGAAGAGTCGTCCACAGTCACCGGATTTTCGTTCACGTCAAGGATAGTGATAGCGACGATGATGGAATCGGTGCGACCCCCATCGGAGACGGTAACCGTCACCGAATAGGCGTTCTTTCTTTCAAAGTCGAGCGGTGCCTTGGTTTTCAACTGTCCGGTGGTGCTAACGATGCTAAAGGACACTGCATTTAGGCCACCAAGCGTGTAGGTCAAAGTATCGTCATCCTCGTCAGTAGCGGATACAGGACTTCCGATATTGACACCCGCAGGCGTGTTCTCTTTCACAAAACGCGTCGTGCGATTCCCCGCAAACGCTGGCGCGCGAGACTCATCAATATCCGTAACGCGGATAGCCACCCGGGTGGTTGCATCCCGCAAACCGTCGGAAGCCGTTACGATTACCGAGTAAGCGTTCTTAGTCTCATAGTCGAGGGGTGCTTTGGTTTTCAGTTGCCCGGTGGTTTGGTCAATGGCAAACGCTGCGGCATCCGTGCCGCTAAGCGTATAAGCCAAGGTGTCGCCGCTGTCAGCATCCTTAGCAGACACTGCCTCACCAATGTGCACACCCGCGGGTGTGTTCTCAGGTATGGATCGGGTTGTGTTGCTCTCCGCGAATACCGGCGGGTTGTTTTCGTTGACATCCGTGACGTTGATAGCGACACCGATGGTGTCCGTAAGTGTGCCATCGGAGACGATAACAGCCACCGAGTAGGCGTTCTTCTGTTCATAATCCAGCGGGGCGCGGGTTTGCAGTTGTCCAGTCGTGCTGACAATGCCAAAGTCTGCTGCATCTGCGCCACTCAGCGAGTAAGTTAAGACATCCTCATCCTCGTCAGTAGCGGAGACAGGAGCACCGATATTTCTGCCAGCGGGTGTGTTCTCCGCAACCAATCGCTCTGTGCTGCTCCCCTCTATAAATTCCGGCGCATGGGCTGTGGGTGTTTCGTTTACATCAGTAACGTTGATAGCAACGCCGATGGAGGCGGTCCCTCCATTGCCATCAGAGACGAGGACTGCTACCGAATAGACGTTCCTTTGTTCATAGTCGAGCGGCGCACGTGTTCGCAACTGCCCTGTGGTGCTAACAATACCAAAGGCGGATGCATCTACACCACTCAGGGAGTAAGTTAAGACATCTTCATCAAGGTCCGTAGCGACGACGGGAGCACCAATGTTTCTACCAGCAGGCGTGTTCTCAGGAATTGAACGTTCCGTGGCACTGCCTTCTACGAACACGGGTGCGTTGTTCTCTTCTTCGTCTGTGACATTGATAGCGACCCCAATAGAATCAGTTCCACCGTTGCCATCGGAGACATTGACCGTCACCGAGTAGGTGTTTTTCTGTTCATAATCGAGCGGGGCACGGGTTCGCAACTGCCCAGTCGTGCTGACGATACCAAAAGATCCAGCATCTACACCACTCAAGGCGTAAGTTAAGACATCTTCATCAAGGTCCGTAGCAACGACGGGAGCACCAATGTTCCTGCCAGCAGGTGTGTTCTCTGGGACAGAGCGTTCCGTAGCACTCCCTTCTACGAACACCGGTGCGTTGTTCTCCTCTACGTCAGTGACATCAATAGTGACACTAATCGTATCTCTCGCACTGCCATCAGAGACGGTGACAATCACAGCGTAGGTGTTCTTTTTTTCATAATCAAGGGGGGCACGGGTTTGCAACTGTCCAGTCGTGCTGACGATGCCAAACGACGCTGCATCTGCGCCACTCATGGTATAGGTCAAGACATCCTCATCAAGGTCTGTAGCAGAGACGGGGGGGCCTATGTTTTTGCCGGCAGGTGTGTTCTCCGGTATAGATCGCGTCGTGCTACTCCCGTCCGTGAAAGTCGGGGCACGGTTCACCTTTGGATCCCCTGTAGGTTTAGGGATACCGAGGGCAAAGTGGAGCGTATTATCGGCACTGCTCGGTTTGGTCAGACTATAACCGAAATGACTTGTCGGCAGCTCCGGCAGCGTTCCAATCACCGCGGTGATCGCATCCGATGTACCGGGGGTGCGGATCACGGTGAGCAGTTCGCTTTCGACGCTACCAGCGGGAATCGTGATGGTGGTTGCGCCACCATCAATGCTCCCATTTGTAACACTAATCGGCAGCGCGATATCGAACGGAGCCCCAGTGGCTGTCGTTGCTTTGAACTGGTTGTCCCCAACCTTCTCCAATGACACAGCGATGGATAAACCAACAGTGTTGTCACCGAGATAGAGCGAATTTAACGAAGACAGACCCGAAAAGAGACCATCGGGTAGGCCGCTGAGCTGATTGGAAGACAGACTAAGCCAATTCAACGCAGAGAGTCCAGAAAAGATATCCGCGGGCAGACTGCTGAGTTGGTTGTTACCTAAGTCAAGCCCAGTCAATGAAGACAAGCCGGAGAAGGTATTTGCGGATAGACTGTCCAGACTGTTGTAAGACAAGTTGAGCCTACTTATCGAAGAGAGTCCGGAAAAAACATCATCAGGTAGACTGCTGAGCTGATTGCTACCTAAGTCGAGACTACTCACGGAAGATAACCCTGAAAAGATGTCGGCAGGTAGGTTGCTCAGCGTGTTTTTCGCTAAGGACAGCGAACGCAATGCAGACAATCCATCAAAATCACCGACTTTCAGTGCTGTGATGCTCTGGTCGCTCAGGTTAAGGTTGGTAATTAAAGCGAGATGTGCAGCGGTCACATCGTCGGCAGCATCTACGCCTGGCACCAGAGCAACAATCCTATCTTGGACCTGCTGCGTCCGGTCCTTGACGGGTGTCACTTCAGGTGCGTTGTTTTGTGCTTGCGCGTCGTTTGTACCTTGGACACCGTATATTAACAACATTATAGCGATAATTGATACTGCTATTTTTTGATTCACGATTCGCGTTTTCATGATAAACTCCTTTATTAGTAGTTTTCAGTTTTCAGTTACCAGTTAACAGTAAGAGAAGTGCCTAATGAAAACGAAGTGCTGTCGTTTCATCAGACTCTCACTGCGAGGCACTCTTAACTATTTACTGGCTACTGAAAGGCGTACTCGCCGTACTGATAACTGATACCTATTTCCTTATTAACATCTTCCGTGTAGCGGTAAAATCACCTGCTGTAATGGTGTAGAAATAGACACCGCTTGCGACAGGTTCACCGAATTCATTTTTACCGTCCCAATACGCAGCGCGGGAACGATTTTGATATATTCCCGCGGGTTGGTGTCCGAGTGCCAATGTCCGAACTCTCTTTCCATTTATCGCGTGGATGGTGATGGTCACCTCTGTCGGTTTTGCCAACTGATAAGGTATCCACGTTTCAGGGTTGAACGGATTTGGAAAGTTTGCCTGGAGTCCATTTTCTCTGTCAGCCGTAACTGTTACTTGCGCGGTGAGTGCGGATCCGTTGTAGTTTGCGATAGCATTTGGCCCGACGGTAAAGGTGAGTGTGCCATCTGTGTTTATGTTGCCGTTAAATTCAAGTTCAACAGTGACTTTGGTGTCGCTAACCCGATCTATACCGAAGAAATCGTCAAAAGATACACCATTGATACCAGAGACGGAGACAGCATCGGCGATATCAAAGAAAGACGCATAAATGCCACCATTGAGTGTGAGTGTGACAACGCTGCTATCAAGTGTCGCCTCTGCTAACGGTTCGGTGGTTGTGGCGACGACGGATTCAGTGACAGCAGTGACCGGTATTTGCGCCGTGGCGGCGGGGCCATTGTAGTTTGCTATAGCCCCTGCCCCAACAGTAAAGATGAGAGTGGCATCGGTATCAATGTTGCCGTTGAATTCCAGTTCAATCGTAATTTCTGTGTCGCTTTTTCTGTCGGGTTCGTGCCAAGGTATTGTTACGCCATCAATCCCGGAGACTTTTACAGCATCTCTGATGTCAAAAATAGACCGGGCATAGGTCCTTTCGCTGAGTTTCAGTGTGACGACACTTTCATGGAGCGTTGACTCTGTTAAAGGTTCTGGAGTGGATATTGTTACCGATTCGGGACTATCAGTAGGTGTGATTACCGGTTCTGAATTATGGCCGGCGGATCTGGTTCCCGATTCCGAATCAGTGGTGACCTCCCATTTGCGCGCCTTACCGTCTTCGCTGCCACTGATGAGTATGCTACCATCAGGACTGAAAGCAACGCTCATGACAGGTGACGCATGTCCCAACGTGGCTTGAACTTTGCCCGTGTCAGGGTCCCACAATCGTGCTGTGCCATCCACACTGCCACTGGCAAGCAGGCTTCCATCAGGATTAAAGGCGATACTCAAAACAGGTGCTTGATGGTCAAGTGTAGCAATGTGTTGTCGTGTGTGAGCTACCCATAATTCCACTGTTCCATCGGCACTGGCAGTGGCGAGCAGCGATCCATCTGGACTGAAGGCAATGTTCAAAATACTATCGGCATGCGCGCGGATTGTGTCTTCAAGGGCCCGAGTGCGTGGATTCCATAAGCGGACCATGCCGTCTACGTTCCCACTTGCGAGGAGCGATCCATCTGGACTAAAGGCAAGGCTTAAAACGCCACTATTTGTATGTCCACTGAACGTGGCTTCGGGCGTTTCGGTATGTGGATTCCATAATCGGAGCGTGCCATCTGCACTCCCACTTGCGAGGAGCGATCCATCTGGACTAAAGGCAACGCTCCAGACACCGCCATCTGCGTCACCTCTGAGGACGGCTCGGAGTGTTTCGGTATGTGGATTCCATAATCGGAGCGTGCCATCTATACTTCCACTCGCAAGGGTATTGCCATCTGGGTTGACAGAAATGTCTCTGATAAGCGCATCGTGTGGAAGCGTCGCATGGAGGTGTCCGGTATGCGGATTCCAAATGTAGATAAGGTTTGAAATGACAACCCCGACTAACCCACCATCGGGAAATGTATGTGCATTTGAGAGGCTACCCGTATCCCAAACGGCAGTACCAATAAGCCTGACAGAGAGGTTAATAGCATCGGATGCGATAACCACTGCATCGGCGACGACATTAACGATAATACCTATAGCTTCACCAACAGCACCTATGCCTTCACCAACAGCACCGAATGCCTCACCCAGTGCCTCAATAATTTCCCAAAAAAAAGCGTCGCTAACGCTCTGGACGCCGAAAACCAAGAAGACGGTTAACAGTATTATTAGAAAAACTTTTTGATGCCTAATGATGTTTGTCATGCTAAATTCCTCGTATAGGTTGTTTGACCTACGACATCGGTATTTTTAACCCCCTAAATCCCTCTTATCAAGGGGACTTTTCGGTATTTTTAACCCCCTAAATCCCTCTTATCAAGGGGACTTTTCGGTATTTTTAACCCCCTAAATCCCCCTTATCAAGGGGACTTTAAGGAGAAATGCCTAAGTCCTACGTCATTAACTACGATGTCACTGCCGTCAATACCTTTAGTACCCTGCGAATATTAAAAAGCCATGGCACCGACGCAATCGTCCAAGTTCCATCTGGATTTTTGTTAGCAGCAAAATTAGTCCCGAAGAAGTCATCTTGCTCTATATCCGCAATGACACACAATTTTAATTCGATACGCGTTCGACATGAGCGACCATCCTGATGGACAGAGAAGACAATATCCGCCTCTCCGAACGGATCTCTACCATACGTACAACTCCCCCCGGGTTCCAAAGTCATACCAACAGTGCAGACACCTCTATCAATCAGCTGATTGACGGTAACCTGAAACGTGACCGGTGTTGCTGCTGCGTCGTCTTCGCTGCTGTCGTCCGTGACAGAAACTGTGATGGTCGTTGTCCCTGCTGCTATACCTATGATGGTAAGCGTTGTATCAGTCACTGAGGCAGTCGCTACAATCGTATTGTCAGAAGAGACATCAATAATATGTGTATCGTCCGTATCCTCATCGATGATGTTTAACTCTATCTTCACCTCGTCATTCACGTAGAGCGTTTGATCGGTTATCGTGTCAATTTCGGGTTGACTGTTATCGTCAAACGCGCCACAGCTCATAAAGACGAGTGATGTGACCAGCATGGCAGCTATTCGCATTGAGATCACGATTTTTCGGTTCATAAGTATGTTTTCTTTCCGGTATACCTTATATTTGTAGACGTGATAACATATCTGATTAAAATGGACGCAATGTGCAATGAATTGCGCGTTGCGTAAGCCATCAAGTTACAATAAGTCTATATCTACAATTATTCAATCAAAATAACAATAAAGCCTATATCTAACTATAAATTTAGGACTTATGCAGCGGTTTCATGCAGCTGCAAAGTAGAGCTGCACCAACATCAGGGAATCAAAAAAAATCGGGGTGTTTGGACGTTGTATTCTCAGGCGCATATCCAATTGCCAGTGGGGCGGAGACGGGAGGTAGCGGGAACTACCTCAGTAATCCGTCTCCAACGTCCATTCGTAAGGATACATACTTCTCCGAAGAAAAATACGTAAAATTACGACGCTGTCTAAAACAGCAACCACATCAAGTGAGATATGTGGTACACTTAAACAAACACTGGCAACTCACTCTTGGCAGTGCCGAGGTTCGGGACAGCTGCAACCGTCACCGAACCACTCCATATTGGATTTTACAGATGCCAAGAGGTATTATATCAAAAAAAAACATAAAATACAACATTTTTTTTATTTTAATCCAATTTTCGTGTGATCCCAAGTTATGATCCAACAAATTTTGAAGGGTATCCAATATCTTTCTTGCATTTCCCGCGATAGGATTTCGTTAGCAATGCAAAAACCGTGCCAACGCTCACAATCTTCTGGTTTGTCATTGCGTATTCTACAGGGCAACGGACGCTACACCCTTGTAAAATCAAGGGTTCCAACACCGTCCTGATTCTAAACCCAATAAGATCCTTTTTCGCTAAACTGTGTAAAGACGCAAAAATTTTTGTGACATTTGCTAAAGTTTTTGCGTTTTCACAAAAAATTTTGGTTTTGCCAAGGTTGGTTAAGCACTATTCAGCAGAAATTGGATTCTCAGGGGACCCTATTGATCAACGGATATGCGAATTCGGAGGGATTTACAAAATTGATAAGTACAGGAAAGAGGGGGTGAATTTTCGGGGAAATACATCGACTTTTTTAGGTATCTTCCTCAGCCAATGCGCGATATTTGTCCAAGGTAGGCACGGATATGTGGAGACGTTTGGCAATGTCCTGTTTGGAATAATGAGGAATTTCAGTCTCATACCGCATAAGGGTTATATAAGAGGTTATCTCGGACATAGTTCCGGTCTGAACGAGTTCCAATAATTTACCCCTGATATCTTCAGGTGTTATGTGCGGGTCCCCATTAGGTTCTTCTTCTTGTGAAGGATCTACTTCGTCAGAGAATGAATCTCTAAACACTGTTGCGTGCGTATCTGAGTCCTCGTCAGGTTCGTTTAGGTTTTCTACAGCTATTTCGACATCCTCTTTTTTCAATTCTTCGCCTTCGGCAAAGATAAGCGCGGTTTCTATTACATTTCTGAGTTCTCGAACATTCCCGTACCAATTAATATTTTGAAGGTATTTAACCGCCTCCGGGGTTATACCGGTGATTAATTTATCGTAATTTTTGCTGAGTCGAGAGACAAAATCATGCGCCAAGGGTGCGATATCCGAACGCCTGTTACGGAGCGGCGGAATCTGAATCCGAAAGAGGTTCAGCCGATAGTAGAGATCCTCCCTAAATTTTTTTCTATTCACTGCCGTTTTAAGGTTCCTGTTTGTTGCCGCGACCACTCGGACATCCACCTCGATGATTTCTTCGCCACCGACCGGTGAAAATTCCTGCTGCTCCAATACACGCAGAAATTTCACTTGGACTTCAGGCGACATCTCACTGACCTCATCTAAGAACAAGGTACCCCCGTTGGCTTGTTCAAATATACCGCGATGCTTCCGAATAGCAGTCGTAAAAGCCCCCGCTTCATGGCCAAAGAGTTCGCTTTGAATGAGCTCTGGCGAAAACGCACCACAGTTGATGACTTTGAAAAGCGCATCCTTACGCGGACTATTGTCATGAATCGCTTGCGCGATGACTTCTTTGCCAACGCCTGTTTCACCCGTGATGAGGACAGTTGCTTCTGTAGGTGCGACTAAATTTACGGATCGAAAGACTGCTTGCATCTGTGCCGATTCGCCGATAACATTCCTTGTAACGTTCTGTATCTGAGTTGTAGTTTCCCCAATCATTTTGTCTCCCGCCTTTTTGATGAGCAATCACAGCCATACACATTATCGCCGCTGTGCGTAAGTCCTATTGGGTACAGAAATCTATCGTCTGTTAGAACACCGGACGAAGAATTTACAGGATTTGATGGTACTCGGCAAGTGCTAAGGAGAAATCACCGCGTTTCCCTAAGAGCTGTGCCTTCTCACGTCGGTATTCTCCATTCTGCGGATCAACATCGAGCTGAGATGTCAGGCGTTGGACCTCCGCATCTGAGTTAGCACGAATCTCACTCAGTTTCAAACTCGTCTGTCCACGTTCAATACAGTCTTGTAATCTTTCTCGGAACCACAGCGCAGGCAAAGTACTCCGGAGCGTGCCCGCATAAGGTTCGCGATTGCTTTCAATAGCTAAACAGAACTCCTTAAGTTGACCGGAAGAACCTTGTATATTCGCCGAAATTTCCTCATCCCCGCCGCCCATCCTGAAAGTGTTTTCCTGAGAGAAGCACTTCCAAGTCTGTAGATCGCTCCAGATATAAGAGGCACCGCCAGTAATTTCAATCTTATGATACGAATCGTTTCCCCACTGACGATTGGAGGTTTGGCAGAACGTACAAAGTGCCCCCTGCGGAAATCTAAGAGTGCACGCGAGGTTCGGCGCGCCATTTCTGGAAGCCATTACGGTCGCTTCCTCAGGCAACACTGTATATTCCACAAAGAGTCGCCGGACGATCTCAAAGACAATCTGGAAATGCGAGTCTCCAAACCTCAACAAGTCGTTTAAATACGGCACGCGTCCGATGCCCAGCAAGAACCGCATGTCCTGAATAATTCCAAAACCGGAACCACTAACAATACGTAAGATTTCCTGAATACACCTACCAAATATGAACCGTGTGCCTGTCATAACAAGCCGGTTATATCTTTCAGAGGCTGCAACAAGGTGGAGTCCCTCTTCTAAAGAGTCGGGAGGGGTCGGAGATAAAACATTGATACCCGCAGCAAGCGCAGATTCAATCAGTTGGGCACGCGGCACGCTTGCCTTCTCGTCTGAGACAATAATAACGCCATCTAATTTCGGATGCATTGTATTGAACATTTCTTCAGGGCTCTCAAAGAAATCACACTCGAAAAATGAGGCGAACTCCTCAACACGAACACGGTTTTCGGGAATGATACTGGAATTTGCAATGCAGTTTACACGCAATTGAACAGGATACAAAGCTCGAAACAGCCACGGTTGTATCTGTTCTCCAGAGTAAACGACACCGATCCTCATAATTCCCTCCCGTAATCGTAATGGCTTTTTATTTCCTCTACTTCAGTGACGCGTTCGTTTGCTGCTGAGATCTCGGTTTGCGCCCACCGGTCAATAGCATTCTTTATCTCCGTGAGGGTTGTCTGGTACACGGATTGAATTTCAGACTCCGTCTTAGAAAGGCGTTCCGCTATCTCTTGGATAGGCTTTTTTAAAACGGTGAGACACCCTACCTGAAATTCAAATAAACCTCTGAGTCGTAAGGTAAGTGCCAACATCCCCCACCATTTACTGTTGACCTCATCAATCAATTGCGCGCCGCCAATCAATGGACGCGATAGCGGGTTGTTTTCTTCAGGTAAACACAAAATATCAACCGCGGCAGCTATCGTGAGGTTTTGAAGGCCTTCCCAACGCGCATTGCCACGCCACACATCAGCCACAGAAAAATTGTGAGTCTGCTCTACAGTACGACAGAACACCTCATGCTGCACCAAATTAGCAGCACGCCTATCAACTAAAAGATCTAAGGCAATCGCGTAAACATTCCGCCCATAAGAAACAGCGTCATTGATGCGGGCAGTATTTCTCACAGCTAAATTGGGACCCGATCTTGGCACCCGCAGCTTGGCTGAGTAAACTGCTGAATCGTAGTATTTTAAAAACTCTTCTCGTGTAATCTTCGCCACATCCCTTCAATGGATTCCATAGGGTGCGTTAATCATAGCCGAAAATCGAGCGCGGGTCAAGGGTTTTTATTTCCGTGTTCAGAGGCATTCAATTGTCCATTTTTCGATCGAATTTTTACCCCAGGCCCGGTAGGTTCGGTTTCCTAACCGAACCGGATCCTTGAGAAAAAAAGTGATTATTTTCTATAGGGGTAACGATATCGGGGCACCAACTTGCGAAGACCGATACGTCGCCTCTGCCAATTCAATACCGTCTCTGCCGATGCGTCCATGCGTCGTCGGTGCCGCTTCACCCGCGATGCACTGGCACCAGTGGTCAATGCTTGCACCTTTCGCTGCCATCCCCCAATACCGCTGTTCACGCTGTGCGTCTGGCACGTTACGATAGGTGTCGTCATCCGGTGCTGAGGCACTGAATTCTTCTGGGGCTTCCATATCGTGGGTTTTCCAACGGAGTCCATGCCGAATCAGTGTCGCAGAGCCTTTGCTCGTGACGAGACCGTTTCCGCTATTCCCGATCTCCGCTGCCCAACTCTTAATCATCATGCCGACCCCGCCGTTTTTGAAATGCACAGTCAACACGGCATTGTTCTCAACGGCTGCGTCAGCGGGTGGATAGGTGCCCCCAAGTGGGACATGACTTGTGAACCCATAGACAGTGGAGGCAGGACCGTAGAGCCACAACCAGATATCCAGATTGTGGATGGCTTGCTCCACCAACATACCGCCTGATTCCGCTTTCACAAAGAGCCACGGATGCCGTTCGGGTGAAAACCAACCGACCTGATTAGAATACGCCATCTGCAGTGCGCCGAGTGTACCATCGTCTAATAGCGACTTCAGTTTCATGTACCCCGGATCGAACCGCATCATATACGCGACCATCAGAAGCACCCCCGCATTTTCAGCAGCGGCGACCATCTCATCACCCTCGGCGACGTTACAACACATCGGTTTCTCCATCAAGATGTGTTTGCCAGCATCAGCCGCGGCACGGGTGATTTCGAGGTGTGGACCTGGATGGACGCACACATCAACAGCGTCTATGTCCTGCCTATCAAGAAGCACGCGATAATCTGTGTAAGCATCTGCGCCGAACCGATCTGCTTGTTCGTTTGCGGAGGCTTCATTAATATCAGCAATTGCGACGATGTCAGCGCGACGGGTCGGTTCTTGGTAATACGGCGCGTGGAGACCTCTGAAAATACCACCACATCCAATAATACCAACTCTGATTTTATCCATCATATTCCCCTTTCTGTCTGCTATTTTTTAGAATAGGAGGCGTTCCCTCATCCGCTAAGAGTGCAAGTGCCTCAGCGATGATTGCGTGTTGCAATTCCGGATTGTTCGGTTCACCGAGCGGATAACCAAATCTATAAGGTACTGACAACGCACGCGGCGGCTTCACCCTTTTCGTTATGCTTTCATCGAGCGTTATAGAAGTCGTCGATACGCCTGTTGCTTCAACAGCACGTTGGATCAATCCTACAGACTGATTGCACATCGGTCACACAGGGGTCAAGAAGGCAACGTCAACGTCATCAGCCTTGAGCATCTCTCCGACTTCAGGCGCGGTTTCTTCAATAAGCCGTTTCGGTTTTGTAATGGACCCCATAAAACTGAAGTGTCTACCGTTGAGCGATCCGATTTTACCCGCGTTTTCTAATTCTCGAAATCGATCCAATGGGAATACCAGATTTATATCACTCTCTGTGCCGCTTGCGTCGAAAGCCTTACTCCTATGTCCAAGCGCAAGAATTTGCGTCTCAATTGTATTCGGTATTTCTCGGTAAGAACAATCGCCACCCATAATCCTATCATTATACGGCTTCTGTTCTTGGAGATGTAACCCAGCAGTTGTAATGAGCGCGACACGGCATCGGCTTAATGCATTTTGAAGGCGTGCATTCGGAGGTGCACCACCATAGGACTTGACCGGGTATGCCCGCATAAAGAAACGGTATAAATTGTCCAACTTGAACATAGATGCCATACACACCTCACATCAGCCGTTCGCGAAGATAAGCCGTGTCCGGTTCTGGCACGGAAGCTGTATCGTCCGTCCGGTGATACCGCTCTCAATCGTAGCGAACCCGATTTCATTGACAGCAGTATAATCGTCCCGGGCACAATGCGGGAGCGGACCACCATCAAGATAATCGGTAATCTGTTTGTACGCAACTTTAAAAGGACTGGCGTTTTCGGGGAGATCAAGCGTCGCATTATCAACCAATTTGCCCGCTTTATGCACAGTTGTACCACTATAAAATCCTGCTTGTACGCTGCCTTCATTACCGAGGACATCAACAGAAAAACTGCCGCGCGTTCCGTGGTTTCCGACATGAAAACCCATAACACCACTCTCAAATTGGATGGTTGAACCGACAATCGCGGGTTCAGGCTCGTAAGACTCCGGCACATCACCACCGCCCGAAACAAAACCGGTCACGGCAACAGGATCGTAGCCAGCAAACTGGCAGATCATATCTGTAGTATGAATAGCGAAGGAGAGCACACCGCCGCCGCAATACCCGATAACGGTTTGCACCTCACCAATAAGTCCGTCTCTGATAAGCGATTGCAGACGAACCAGGTGCGGTCCCCAGTGTCGCGTATAGTCCACAACGATAGGAATACCTTTCGCATCAGCACCTGCGGTCATTAGATCAACTTCTTCAAGCGAACATCCGGCGGGTTTTTCGAGGAAGATGGCTTTAATGTCTGCTCGCAAAACGTTCTGCATCACCTGAAAATGATGCGGTCCGCGGACACAGACAGCAACGATGTCTAAATCTTCACTTTCAAGCATCTGGACATCTGTTTCATAGTAGTTGATGGAGTTATCTGGGAAGCCGGGTCCCCAGGTCTGCTGGAATTCTGCTTGGCGTTCTGCGGACATATCCGCGACTGCAACCAACTCGGTTGTCTCGCAAAAACGGATACCGCCTGTGTGGCAATACGGATAAGCGTCATCAGGCGTTGAATAACGGGCGGCAATGCTGCCTAACCCGATAATACCGACACGATACATTGGGGTTGCTCCTTTTTTAGGGTCTTTATGCGATAAAGTATAGCAGAGGCATTTCGGACTGTAAAGGATTTTCTTATATCAGATGTTGCTAATCTGTCTTAAATTGTGTTATTATTAATGTTAGGGCTGTTAAGGCAACGAAACGAGTGGCTACCTGCTCACGAAAACTTAAATGGCTCCATGCGACATCTGATAAGTCCAGACATCGATCCAAAAACGGGAGATATTGAAAATGGAACATACAACTCGTGTTGAACTCGCAAATTTAAAAGATCTGATTTTGGCAGAAGCCGGTGTTATTGAACCCGAAAAGGTGCGGCGGTTTACTGTCGAAGACGCACTCGTTGACACAGGTGCGACAGGACTCTGTTTACCTAAACCGCTCATTGAAAAACTTGGACTCACTCCTGTAGGGAAATCCACCGCGGAGACCGCCAACGACATTGTAGAGCGCACTATCTATTCAGAGGTGGAGTATACCGTATTGGGACGTACCTATTCTATCCGGGTGACAGACCTTTCAGAATATGCTCCCGTTCTCCTCGGCCACATGATATTAGAAGCACTTGATCTCTGTATTGACATCAAAAAGGGACTCATCCACAATCCTGCCCATAATGGGGCGTGGACGGTTCGGATACTCTAAACGACGTACCTCATGCGACTTTTCGTAGTAATCACCCTTATTTCTTTTTTTTCTATCGGCTTTGTGTTTGCGGATCCGTGGCTGTGCGGGACACCACTCTTGCACCAAGAACACCTCGCGCAACATCCTCCTGAAGAAGTTCCCGCTGCGCCCGCCGCACCCGTTCAAATCGGACAGATAGAACGATTTTTTATTCACATTCCACAAGCAGAGGTAACAGCCACCTGTATCGCTAAAAGCGAACATCTCTACGTTTATATCGAAAATTCCGTCCGCGATATGCTCACCGATGCTGAAGCCGTCGCAATCGCAAAGGAATTTGACACACGCATCTACCCGAACGTCCGAAAATGGATGGGAACCGAATGGAAACCCGGACTCGATAGAGACAATCGCATCACCTTGCTCATGCACGATGTCGGTATGAACGGCTCAGGACTCGAATACGGCGGTTATTTCGCACCCACGGATCAACTGCCGACAGCACCGAACAGTAACCGGCGTGAAATGCTTTATATGGACATTTTCCAATTCAGAGAACGTTCCCGACACACCTTTTATAGCAGTCTTGCACACGAATTCGCGCATCTCGTCAATTGGTTTCAGAACGGCGGCACAACCGATCAACGATGGTTAGAAGAAGGCACAGCAAGCTTTGTTGAATGGGCAGTCTACGGTAATGTACATACTATCTTTGTTGATGGCTATCTCTCGAATCCGAGTGTCCCACTCGTTTATGCAAACACGAGAGATGTCTATTACGGCGGTGCATTCATGCTCATGCTCTACCTATATGAACAGTATGGTGGATCCGAACTTATCCGCAGTATCATAGCGACAGATGTACTCGGCGAGCATGCGATTGATGCTGCCTTAGCAGGCAGTGGGAGAAATGAACGCTTTTCGGAAGTCTTTCTGAATTGGGGACTCGCGAATTGGGTCAACGCTCAGGCGAAAAACAAAAAACTCGGCTATTCCGCTTTGAAGAATCGAAAGGTAAGTGCGCGGGCACCGCGCGTCTTCAACTATCCACGCATCGAAAATAATATCAGTATCGACCAGTGGAGTGCCCACTATATCCGATTTGAGAACTTACCTGAAACCCTCAACCTACTGGTTAGCGGCACTGATTCTGGTAACCTCTATGCAACGACCCTCTATCTGCCGTCCAATGGACGAGCGATTGTTAAACCCATTCCGTTTGATACCAAAAACAGAGGACACATCCAGCTCGAACAACTTCAGCAAGATGGTGAAATCGTGCTGATGGTAACAGCAGATGCCCCACAGATCGTTCAGTATGTTGCTGAAAATATGCCCGCCGATTTTGAAGTCGGGGCATCACGTGAACGGATATCAGATACCACACCTGATGCTGTAACGTATGCGCTCGGCAGTCGCGCCCAACCGAGTCTGTTTCCGACAAACCTCAAACCCGGAACGCAGCTCAAACCGATGACCCAAATCCATCTCGCAAGCGACTATACCGATGTGACAATGAGTGAAGCAGATGTCCCCTACCTTTATGCAGCAAGCAATTGGGGCTTTGAAATCTTCTCACTGACCGAACCAGCAAACCCCGTCCGCATCGGTGAAATCGCTACACCCGGACAGGCACAATCTGTGGTCGTTGACGGCGATACCGCCTATGTCGCTGACGGTGCTGCAGGCGTACATGTTATTGATATTGCGGTCCCAACAGCACCCAACCTTATAAAGACACTTGGCGGATTCATAGATGCACGCAAAGTCCAGATCGCTGACGAAAACCTATATGTGCTTGATCGAACACGCGGGATGCTCGTTTACAATCAACACGATGTCCGCAACGTCCAAACGCCTCGACCCCGGCGTTTCTTTCGCACTGGCGGCACACCCATCAACGTTGTTATCCATGACGATACCGTTTACTTGAGTGATGATAAACACGGGTTGTACATCCTCGAACCGAGTCCTTTCGGTAATTTTGACTTCCGCAGTATTGTACCTATCCTCGCTGCCGCTTACGCGATTCAAGAGACGAAAGATATAGCGTACGCTTACGTGGCTTCAGGGAACCTCACCTTAGTTGATGTTACGGACATCCAAAACCCCGAAACAGATTTCCGCTTAAACACACCCGGACTCTCAACCGGTATCCAACTTCGTAACAATATCGTCTATCTCACGGATCAACAGGCGGGATTACATATCATGGATGTGCGGAACCCACAACAGCCACAGCGAATTTCCTCACACCCCACGTTTGGTAATGCAACGGATATAGTCATCCACGAAACATTGGCTTATGTCGCTGATGGCAAAGGCGGTATTCAGACGATCGATGTCAGCACTCCTGAATCACCGGAGTGGTTACACCGCCATGCATTTGGCGGGACGGTTCATGGATTTGATGTTGCAGAAACAGCGGACGGCGCGCGGACTGTCTATGTCGCAAATGGGGTGGACGGATTGCGGACCCTCGAATTTACAACCCCTTATCACGGTACTTTGACACGAAACCTACCATTGCCCACAGACACACCGGCTTTTGACGAACAACCCGAAGCCGCAAGCTGCTCCAAAGTCCGCGTACAGGATGGATACGGCTTCGTTGCAGCTGAGACAGGAATGTTCATCGTTGACCTCGTGCAGAATACAATTGTGACACACATACCGACATCCGCACCTGTTTCGGACATTGCGTTGCACGGAGGCTACGCCTACCTTTGCGCAGAATCCTTGATTGTCGTTGATAGCCGAGCACCCCAACAGAGTAGAATTGTATCGGAACGCAATGTACCTGGAAGTGCCTATCGTATTGTCATTGACGCGTCTTCACCTTCACACGCCTATGTCGCTGCACTTGAAGGTGGATTGCATATCTTTGACATCACAGCACCTGCTGTGCCACGTCCCGCCGGGAGTTACGCTACGCAGGGAAATGCAACAGGTGTCACATTCGCCGAAGAACGTGCGTATTTGTTGGATAGCGGCGTTGGTGTTGTCGCACTTGATGTATCTGAACCCGATAAACCGAAGCTGCACGGTATATATGAGAATGACGCGCTCCCAATTGATGCACAAGTCGGTGGAAACTATCTCTACCTGCTTGATAGCAAAGGCATTCAGCTGATTGACACACGTACGCTGACACCAACCTCGTCCGTCGTTTACAAAAGCGGTGAACTCTGGTTTCCCTCCGAATTGAAGCTAACGGACACCGCCCTCTATATAGCCGACCTGTATCAAATCCGCATTTTTCGTGTGCATCCAGAAGGTTATTCGCTTGCCGTGGAGGAAACTATGCCATCTGACTGGATACCTGATGTGGCTAAGTCTACACCAGTCAACCATTTAAGCCAAAATTTCCCAAACCCATTTAATCCAGAGACATGGATTCCGTATCAACTCGCTTCAGATACGAATGTATCACTCTATATATACGACGCGCAAGGGAAACAGATTTATACCAAAGCCCTTGGTTACCGCAAGATGGGTTCGCATACCGCTTATTGGGATGGACGTAATGCTGTTGGTGAAACTGTCGCAAGTGGTGTATATTTTTATTCTATCCAAGCCGGAGATTTTCACGCAACCCGAAAAATGATCATCCAACGCTGATCTCTACCCGTGTTCCATGCAGCCACTACCCCATTAAAAACTGTTCCGGAAACCAACTCCGTAGATGCTGATTCAAGTAACAATTGAATCCTAAAAATTTTGTAACGTAAATTGACAAAAGGACGTTGAATTGAATTGATTTGATTTGATTTTATTTGATATAATCTAACAAACTTATATTCCGTTTACCGAATTACATAAAGAGATTTTCAAGGAGAAGAATAACATGGCTAGGAACAGCGTAACAGGGCGTTTCCGAGATATTGAGATAGCATTTACTATTGATAGTGATGCCACCATGATGAGTGTACGGAATCTGGTTAACGAAGATAGACGGGTACGTGTGATGTACCAGAAACTTGCAGCGAGCGGACTCGCCAATTGGGTGAATTTTCAGTTAACCAACGTGCCCATCTTGCACCGCCTTCCAACAGAGATTCTTGAAGCACATCGCTTGACCTTTTTTGTTGATGATGCTGACCCCGTTTCTGCTCGTATCGAAAAAATAGTAGATGAATTGAACGCTCTTAAACCTGAGCCACCAGTGGAAAATACACCGACAGACACAGCGGAATTGAACGGACGTAAACCCGAATCAATAACGGCAGATCCAGACGAAGTTGATACCCCCGTATTGAAGATGCCAGAAGAACCTACAGCCGGGCCCACCATACCCGCTTTAGAGATGCATAGCCCTGGAGACGAAGATCTCGCTCTTAAGGACGAAACAACGCAGCAAATAGAAGCGGCAGCAGAGGATACCTTCCAAGCAGAGATTTCGGAACTCGTAGGAACCAGTATAGACGAAAACGAACGCCACGAATCCGAGATTCAAGGCGTAGAACAGGTAGAAGAAACAGCGACACCACAGACCTTAGAAGTAGATCCCCCGGAATCGGTGGTACCAGAGAACGAGCAGAACCCTGAAGAAAAACCTACACCGATCGTAATGAAACTACCTAACACTCAGAACGCCGTGCCTGTCTCCCAAATTGTGGATTCTAACTTAGAATTCAGGATCACAGTTCCAGCCCTGCCACCAAGCGCACTCGTAGAAAAACGAAAGGCACAAGCAGCCGCGCAGCTCGGTCACGCCGCTTCAAAGATAAAAGAGAAAGGTGTTTTTGGACAACTCGCCCAAGCATTGGGGTTCGCCGCTGGCGGTAGACGCGGTAAAACTTACTACCGAGAAAAAGGCGAAGCAATTCAGAACGAATTTCAAGACCAACTCGCTAAATTGGAGCGGGATTACAATGAGGGATATGGACTCAATCTCCTTAATTGGGACATGGATACACTCAACGAGGAAGAAATCGCAATCTTGCTCCTAAATCTCATGGTGAACGAAGTCATCACATGGCAGAAAGAGACCGGGCGTCCTACGCCTGAGACCGAGGAACTCGTCCAGACACTTGCTGATGTGGATACACGACTTAGGCAGACACTCAAACAGACGCGCGGTGCTTCTACACCAGCCCCAACGCTGTTCCCAGACCTCCTCGCCGAAAACGAACGCGATTTGGAGAAAATCCAAAATGAATGTGATGCTTATCTCCAGCGTTTCACCAGTAAACTCACTGAACAGGAGAAAAATCACGCCACGAAAATTGAGGTGCTGATCTTCAAAAAGTTCCTCATTGAGTTTATCCGAGATTACCTATTCGTTGGGGTCGCAAAGAGTACACGAGGCAATGAATTACCCGAACGCCTTGATTGGTTCTTAGATCTCGTCAACTCTGAAGTGATCCCAATCGAAGCCGGAAAAACGAAGGTTTCACCGAAGCATCACAAGGTGAAAGGCGCGTGCGTCAGCGAGTTTGAAGCAGGCACCATCGTTGAAGTTGTCACGCACGGATTGCAATCCAAGGACGGAAAACGGATCAATCACATGGCTGTCGTCATTGAAGCGGAGTAATGGATGAAAACTGCTGAAGCCTTGATTCAGAAGGCAGCTCAGATACCACAAGTAGACCTCGGTTATTTTCCGACCCCCCTCCATGAATGTCCGCGACTCTCCGAGACACTCGGCGGACCGCGTATCTTTATGAAGCGCGAAGATTGCTCAGGTTTGGCATTTGGAGGCAACAAAGTACGGCAGCTTACTTTCACGATTGGCGACGCTGTCGCACAAGGAGCTGATACAATTGTACACGGCGCAGCTTCGCAGTCTAACCACTGCCGACAAGCCGCCGCTGCCTGCGGTAAACTGGGGCTCAATTGCTATCTACGTCTCGCACGAGACCATAAGAGTATCCTCCAAGGCAATCTGCTGTTAGATAATTTGGCCGGCGTGGATGTTGAGATCGTCGATGCTCCGTTTGGACCCGAATTAGATGTCGTAAAATATGAACTCGCTGAAAAACTTAAAACACAAGGGATGAAACCTTATGTCGTCGCATCGCCACGTTCAACCGCACTTGCCGCTGTTGCCTTCACCTGGTGCATCGCTGAAATCGCGCAACAACAACAGCAGTTAGGAATCGATGCTGATTGGATTTATACATGTTCCATTGGTGGCACACAAGCAGGACTCGTCCTCGGTACAAAAACGCTTGGGCTTAAGATGAAACCGTTTGGCATCGCACCTATTGTTTGGGAAGGTAAACTCGAACGGATGCGCACCGCCGCAAACTCTGCAGCCGAACTTTTGGAATTAGATACCCGCGTCACCGACACAGATATCCAAAATACAGATGACTATATCGGACAGGCTTACGGCTACCTCACACCCGAATGTATTGATGCCCTCAAACTCGTCGCCAAAACGGAGGGGATCTTCCTCGACCCCGTCTACACCGCTAAGGCGATGGCTGGTCTCATTGATCATATCCAACAGGGCAAGTTTGGGCGCGACGATACCGTCATTTTCCTCCATACAGGCGGCACCCCCGCACTCTTCGCATATCAAGAAGAATTAACCGCCGATTTGTAGCCTTATTTCTCAACTCAATGGCGGTATCTCAGTTTCCTTACACGTTTCTATGCTGCTCGCGTGCGACAGCATTTAAGCACGTCCGATTTTTCTCTTGCCTTTTTTTCCAAATCTGCTATTATCTCAACGAGCTACGTAAAAACTCTAATCGCTTCTGAAGCGCGATTGAACACAATTTCAATTGCCACTCCTAACTTGTTTAGGATTTACGCATCTCCTCTTAAAGTCCCCATGATAAGGGGGATTTAGGGGGTTAAACTCTTAAAGTCCCCATGATAAGGGGGATTTAGGGGGTTAAACTCTTAAAGTCCCCATGATAAGGGGGATTTAGGGGGTTAAAATGCTGAAATTACTGCTCTTTGCGTAAGTCCTCTTGTTAAGACGAGAACCTACCAATGCTATTCCGTTTTTCGCTCTACGGCTTTCTAAAGAATCAACGTTACTATGAAAACTTTCTGTATCTCGTATTTCTTGAAAAAGGGTTATCCTACTTTGCAATTGGCATCTTGATTGGATTTCGGGAGGTCTGCACCAACTTATTTGAAATTCCCTCCGGCGCGGTCGCGGACCTTTATGGCAGACGACGCGCCATGATTTTTTCATTTTGCGCCTATATCGCTTCCTTCGTTATATTCGCGGTGAGCAAGTCGTTGTTTCCACTGTTCGCTGCCATGTTTTTCTACGGTTTAGGCGATGCATTCCGTAGCGGTACCCACAAAGCGATGATTTTCGATTGGCTCCGCTTGCAAGGGAGATCGGATGAGAAAACGAAAGTCTACGGCTTTACCCGTTCTTGGTCGCAAATGGGGTCCGCTATCTCTGTTCTTATCGCAGGTGCCCTGGTTTTTTACAGCGGTAATTTTGTAGACATCTTCTGGTTTTCAACTATCCCTTATGCAATGAACATCGTTAACTTCTTCGGCTACCCCACACGGTTAGATGGTGATAGACAGAGCGACTTTTCTCTCAAGGCAGTTGCGCGTATGCTCAGTAGTGCCTTGAAACAATCAGTGCAATTCCCACCACTCCGCCGTTTAGTTTTTGAGGGAATGGGTTTTGAGGGAATGTATAAAGCCAGTAAGGATTACCTACAACCGATTCTCAAACAAACAGCAATCGCATTGCCTTTACTTTTAACATTAGATGAATCGAAACGTACAGCACTACTTGTGGCGGTGGTCTACTTTGTCCTCCATTTCCTATCCGCCTTCGCCTCTCGGAACTCGCATCAGGTCTCGAACTGGCAAGGTGGCGACGAAGGGGCTGCCCGATTTATGTGGTGGATAGATTTGGCACTCTTCGCTTTATTAATTCCGGCATTGTGGTTCAATTGGCATCCAGCGATCATTGGGCTTTTCGTCGCTTTAGCGATCCTCCAGAATTTCTGGCGACCCGGGCTGATTAGCCGTTTCAATGCACAATCCACACCTGAGATGAGCGCGACGATTTTATCTATTGAGGCACAATCGAAATCATTGGCAACAATTATTCTGGCACCGCTCCTCGGATTGTTAGTGGATTCGGTAGGTAACTTCTCGCCCGTCGGTATCGTCGGGACATGCATCGCCGTTGCGATCCTACTTGCATACCGCGGCGAATTAGAAGAGCGTCCTATATCTGTGTCAGCGTAAAACCCAGAGGCAGCTTTCAGAAAGCACAATAGCATCATCCACTATACTATCACACAAAGAAATTTCTAAAATATGTCCTATATCCACCGTCCCAATGATAACTATTACGAACCAGGTGAAAGCCTAAAGAATCTGTTTGAGGAACTGGTCATACAACCATTTGAACATGACCTACCAGCACTCGCAAAGGATGTTAAAAACACAAAAATATATTACTGGGAAGATATAGCGCGCATTCTGAGTCAAGGACAGAGCAATTACGATAACGTATCATTCGATAAAGCATCCAGTGAATATTATTTCCCAAAAGACAAGGTATCTATCTATTGTGTCCATCACATGCCTCGCCACCTCTTCGGTTCCTATCACATTTTTACGAATTGCCTCCCACCCATAAATGAAAAGAATAAAGTTGTGTTCATTGACTTCGGTTGTGGTCCATTAACTTCAGGCATTGCTTTTCGCGCTTTTGCCGGACAGCGCGACATCACTTATCTTGGAATTGATAGTTCGCAAACTATGCTCGATAAAGCAGCATCAATCAACAAATACGGTCCCAACAGCTATCAAGATCCTTTCTATGACAAATTTGAGTTAATCCGCAACGCCAATGATTTGACCAAATTATTGAACAAGTACATTGAAAACGGCGATCAGACCCAGATTATATTTAATTTTTGCTATTTTTTTTCAAGTCCAACATTAGACATTAATAACTTATCTGACATCCTCATTCAGACTGTGAAGAAATACAACCAGCATACAATGTGCTTCGTGTACCACAATCCTGATCATCGCTCACTGTCCAAGTCCGACCGTCTGAAAACGTATGGCAAGTGGGAAAAACTTAAAACGAACCTTTCGGTGATTAGAAGTCAAATAACCCAATCAAACGTTGAAACGTTTTCTTATTCCAGACTCATAAACGGCTCACTGCACAATAACGCCAAAGTCTACTATGAAATCCTTTGCGACAAGTAAATTTGATCCAATGATAGTATACTATGGCAAATTGGAAGCAAGTCTGGCATCTGCATCGGTGTAAGTTCCAGAGGCATCCAGTTTCCCATTCTTCGATCTGGTGTTCACCCCAAGTTGGTAGGTTCGGTTTCCTAACCGAACCGGATTGTGAAAAAAGGACACGGAACCCAACGATTTCTTAAAACTGGATAACTCTGCGTAAATTCTAAATTGGCTTGCCAAGAATAATATTACTTGTTATACTATTACCATACTAACTTGTGCAGATAATTGAGGAAGTGGAGGTAGATTAAATATGAGTAAACCAAAGTATCCGTTTCTTATCAGTATATTACCCTCTGGAGATGACTGCGACTCTTTAACTACATTCCCCAATCTGCCGAGCTATCCGTTTCTTATCAGCATATTGCCTGTGGAAGAAGGCGGAGGTTATCTAATTGAATTTCCGGATCTACCCGGGTGCATGTCTGACGGAGAGACGATTGAAGAAACGATAGAAAACGGAAAGGACGCTGTTGCCTGCTGGATAGAGACAGCGAAACGTTACGGAGATAAAATTCCGAAGCCCAATTCCACAACTCATCTATCACCTCAACGAAAATTAATCTTAGCAGCTGCTACTCAAGACGAAATCTCATAACGCCAGTTCTCTGAGAAGAGACATGAACGGCAGCGACGGGTATCGCTAACATTTAGGAAAGTGATTATAAAATAAAAATAGCGCGGCCGGGAGACCGCGCTGACTGAGGTTAAATGAACCTCGTTAGAACCGTTCCGCTTTAATTTCACCCCACTGTGTCGCCAATTTTTCTTTCGCATCAACAGGAAACGGGGTATCACGGTTAAGATCGTCTTCCGGTTCGCCTTCAAAATATCGGAAATTATCAATCCAGAAATCGACATCGGATTGAGCGATCGAAAGTCCTACCCACATGTCTCTTTCAACATCGGCGTTTGAATTGAAGGTAATATGATATTCCGCCCACTCCGGTCCTAATAGATTGATGGCACCACCTTGGTAGAAAGTCCAAGGATCGTGTTGCATCTGGACGCTGAGTTGTACCTCACGCGGTTTCTCGGAACGCGCCCAAAAAATTACGGTGTACGTCTCACCCGACTTCATTGAGGCATCCTTCTGTCTAACCTTCGCATGCCATGCAGTACCCGTCGCTTTATGCCCGATGACCTTGAGCGACTGCTTCCCGTGTTGCGGATTTTTCTTATCGATTTCCATCGTATAGAGTCCACCTCGGTTGCAGCACGCACCGTCCTCTAAACCCCAAGCGGCTAAGTCCTCTTCAAAACTGTGATTTTCGAGAAGGAGTTCGCCTTCTTTCCATTTTCCCCAGTCCTGTGGCGTTCCCGCAAAAACACTCAGACATACAAGCAGTGTAAGCAGGAACACACTAACAGTAATAGATTTCGTCACGTTAAATTTCTCCTTTATGTACTAAAATATATTTACAAAATTAAGTGTCGCCTCGCATAAGCAATTCCACTTCAGGTAGAACCTGCGCAACCGCCGTCTGATCAACTCGATCAGCGACGCTGCTATAACCCGCCGTGTGAATCATCTCCACGAGGTTTTGTCCTAATTGTTCAATCGTCCATGCAACTGAATCCGGCACACTCGCTTTATCAAGGGACCGCTGGTCATTCTTCCCGGAGGGATCATAGTGATAGTGTGGGTCCTTGCGGAAGCAGTCGAAACGGAGCAGTTGAATATTTTCGCCATCCGCTTCGCCATAAACACGCACAGAGGGACCGCCATCTGCTCCGAAATTACGCTCGTCGACATGGAGTTCAACACCACCGACTTCAAACACTTTTTCGTTCATCATTCTTACCCCCAGTTTTCAAAAGTATACATATATTTTACACAAAAGTTATGGATATGTCAACAAAAAGTCTTCGGCAGAACAAGATTATAACGTTTCCCATCTGCCCAAAATCTTTTTTAAAGCTTTTACTATAAAAAATACTTGCAAAAAGAATACCGATGTGATATACTATTAATAAATTTGGGGCTATCGAAATTAAAATGAAACAACAGATGCTCGACCGCTTTGGGCGGATCCATACGAATCTCAGAATCTCGGTTACGGATGTCTGCAATTTTCGATGTATCTACTGTATGCCGGAAGACATGACCTTCATGCCAGATGCAGCACTCATGACTTATGACGAGATTCTGCATCTCACGCGCATTTTCGTTGCGTTGGGTGTCAACAAAGTACGCATTACGGGCGGCGAACCGCTTGTCCGTCCCGGCGTGCCAGAACTCATAAAACGTTTGGCACAGTTAGAGGACCTCAAAGATATTAGTTTGACGACAAATGGCATCGGGCTTGTTAACCAAGCGCAAGCACTTTATGATGCTGGACTTCGCCGGATTAATGTGAGCTTGGATACGCTTAACGAAGAAAAGTTTGAGCAAATGACACGCCGGAAGGTACTCTCACGCGTGCTTAAAGGGCTAAAAACAGCACACGATTGCGGGTTCAATCCGATTAAAGTCAACGCTGTTGCGATGCGAGGCTTTACAGACGATGAGATTGTTGATTTAGCAACTTTTGCACGCAAAAATAATTATCAACTCCGGTTCATCGAATTTATGCCGCTTGATGCAGATGACGTCTGGGGTCGCAACATGTACGTCCCCGGAAAAGAGATTATCGAAAAGATTAACGCCGTCTATCCACTCGCACCAGTAACCTTGAACGGTGAGGCAAAGAGTGATACTGCACAACGGTATCGCTTCGCGGATAACGGGAACGAAGTCGGTGTTATACCCTCTGTGAGTGAACCGTTCTGTGAAAATTGCAACCGAGTGCGGATCACGGCTGATGGCAAGTTTCGTACCTGCCTGTTCTCGATAACGGAAACCGACCTGCTTACACCGTTACGCGAAGGGGCACCAGATGAAGTGATTACAGATTTAATCCTTGATGCCGTCAAACAAAAAGAGGCAGGACATAAAATTAATGCAGCAGACTTTATTAAACCGGAACGAAATATGTCAAGAATCGGCGGGTAATCCGCTTTTATCGTGCTGTGGACGCGATGTTAACACCATAAAAAAATAATATCGGAACCGCATCTACAAACAAATTGTTAAGGAGTTCAAAACAACGGATGAGCAAAGACTTGGTGATTAAAGACCTGCATATCAGCGTGCAGGGAAAACCAATTATAAAAGGACTAAATTTAAGTGTAAAACAGGGTGAAATTCACGCACTTATGGGTCCAAACGGATCCGGCAAAAGCACCCTTGCCAACGGTTTGATGGGACATCCACTCTATGAAATTGATTCCGGCGAAGTGATTTTTAGCGGCGTTGATGTTTTGGAGTTAGAAGCGAATGAACGCGCCAAACTTGGACTTTTTCTCGCGTTCCAGTATCCGACAGCGATTCCTGGTGTCACTTTAGCAAATTTCCTACGACTTGCTGTCAGCGCTGTCCGTGCGAAAGAGGGAAATGGGGCGGACAAAGATGGTCTCATCCCAATGCGAGAATTCCGGGGCGAACTTCGCGAAAAAATGCAACAACTCGGCGTTGACGATTCTTTCGCAAGGCGGTACCTGAATGATGGGTTTTCCGGCGGCGAAAAGAAACGTGCTGAAATCTTACAACTCGCAATGCTTGAGCCGAAAATCGCTATTCTTGATGAAACGGACTCCGGACTCGATATTGATGCTGTCCGAATCGTTGGTGAAAGTGTCAGTCAATTGATTGGACCGGAGTTGGGCGTGCTGATTATCACACATTATCCACGCCTGTTGGACTATATCCGCCCTCAGTTTGTACATATTCTGCTTGATGGGAACATTGTTGAGTCCGGCGGATGGGAACTCGCACAGATGTTAGAAGCAGAGGGCTACGATCCGATTCGTGAAAAACACGGTATTAAGGAGGAGCAAAATGGCGAAGTCTGAAACGAACACTATGGAAGAACTCGGAATTAGTAACGAATATCAATATGGGTTCCATGACGATATTAAACCGACGTTCAAATCCCGCAAGGGTTTGGACGAGGAAGTTATCAATCAGATGTGCGACATCAAAGGTGAACCCAACTGGATGCGTGAGTACCGACTCGATGCTTACAAGATTTTCAAACAGAAGCCGATGACCAAATGGGGCGGCGACCTCTCGCAACTCGATTTTGACGATATTTACTACTACGTCAAAGCCTCTGATCGGAGCGAACGCAGCTGGGACGACGTACCAGACGACATCAAGAAGACCTTTGACCGACTCGGGATCCCCGAAGCCGAACGGAAGTTCCTCGCCGGTGTCGGCGCACAATACGACTCCGAAGTCGTTTACCATAACATCGTCGAAGAATTAGATAAAATCGGTGTGGTGTTTCTCGATACCGATACCGCTGTCAAAGAATACCCAGACTTGGTGAAGAAATACTTCGGGACGATCATCCCGTCTGCGGATAACCAGTTCGCAGCTCTTAACAGTGCTGTCTGGAGTGGGGGCAGTTTCGTTTATGTCCCGCCGGGTGTAAAAGTGGAATACCCACTGCAAGCCTATTTCCGTATCAATAGCGAAAACATGGGGCAGTTTGAACGCACACTCATCATCGCTGATGAAGGTTCGCAGGTACATTACGTTGAAGGCTGCACAGCACCGACATTCAGCAGTGAATCCCTGCACAGTGCGGTCGTTGAGATCGTTTGTATGAAAGGTTCGCGAGTCCGGTATACCACTATCCAGAATTGGGCGAACAATGTCTATAATCTCGTCACAAAGCGGGCATTTGCTTATGAAGACGCACAGATGGAATGGGTCGATGGCAACCTCGGCAGTAAATTAACGATGAAGTATCCGAGCGTCTATATGATGGAACCCGGCGCACGTGGCGATATTCTGTCAATCGCGTTCGCAAGCAAAGGACAACACCAAGACGCTGGCGCGAAAGTATACCACTGCGCACCGCACACCACCTCGCAGATTACCTCCAAAAGCATTAGCAAAGATGGCGGCAGATCGAGTTATCGCGGATGGGTGGATGTCGCGAAAGGCGCGAAAGGGTGTAAATCGCATGTCGTGTGCGACGCACTCATCCTTGACAAGGATTCCCGTTCAGACACCTATCCAGTTATTGAGATCGGAGAGAACGATACGAACATTGAACACGAAGCACGTGTCAGCAAGATCGGAGAAGAGCAGCTCTTCTACTTGATGAGCCGTGGGCTTTCCGAAGAAGAAGCCTCCACGATGATTGTAAACGGATTCATCGAACCGCTCGTCAAAGAACTGCCGATGGAATATGCTGTGGAAATGAACCGTCTCATCCAACTCCAGATGGAAGGTTCAGTGGGTTAAGATGGCTATCGGCTATCGGCTATCAGCCGTCAGCAAGAGAACCTCTTTGCTGACGGCTGACGGCTGATGGCTATTAAAAGGATAAAAACAAAATTGCAAAACGGTCATTTTTCAAAAGAATTTCTTCAAAAAATAGCAGCAACTGAACCGCAGTGGATGCGTGAGAAACGATTGGAGGCCTATAAAGTTTACGAATCTCTGCCGATGCCACATACAACCGAAGATGATGTGTGGCGACGGACGGTTGATATGCGGACCCAAGACTACTGGCGACGCACGCGACGGTACCTCCGCGGCCTTGATGTCGAAAAGTATCATCCAAGTCTGCCAACAAATGGTGGTGCACCCTCCGAAGATGTGGACTACAACGATGAAGAAGTATCCGGTGTACTCCTACAGGTTGACGGACAACGTCAACACGCCTCTGACAGTGAGGAACTGAAGAAAAAAGGGGTCTACTTTGCGGATCTCCATACCGCACTGCAGGAGCAGCCAGAACTCCTCCGGGACTACTTCATGAACAAGGCAGTGACCTTGGAGACGGGGCTAAAAAGCGGAAATATTGCCCAACATAATAAGTTTGACGCACTTCACGGCGCATTCTGGCAGGGCGGCTACCTACTGCACGTGCCTAAAGGCGTAAGCGTTGAAATGCCGCTCCGTGTCTATACAAGGATGTCCGAAGCCGATCAAGCTGACTTATCGCATACACTTATCATCGCTGAAGAGGGAAGTCAAGTTGTAGTCTTAGAAGAGAATGCGTCTACCACGCCAAATGCAAGCGGTTTACATAACGGCGCAGTCGAAATTTTCGCTGGACAGAACGCAAACGTGACATACGTGCAAGTGCAACGCTGGAATCGGCATGTCTGGAACTTCGCCTCGCATCGCGCGATGGTCGCAAGAGACGCGCATCTCTGCTGGGTGAGTGCCACATTTGGCGGTAGGCTTAACAAATTAAACCAAGCCTCTGTCTTAGAAGGTGCCGGATGTACCGCCCAAATGTTAGGACTCGCTTTTACGGATGCACGCCAGCACTTAGATGTTAGCACTGCCCAAGAACATGTTTCACCGCATACCTCAAGCGATCTGCTGTATCGTACTGTCCTCAAAGACAGAGCGCAGACTGCATGGGGCGGAAATATCTACGTCTATCCAGAAGCAAACTACACCGATGCGTATCAGAAAAACGATAACCTGTTACTGAGTGAACGGGCACACGCCGATACTTTGCCCGGATTAGAAATTCAGGCACATGAGGTGCGTTGTACACACGGCGCAACCGCTGGAAAAATTGATGCCGATCAGGTCTTTTATCTCATGAGTCGTGGTGTCTCTTACGCACAAGCAGAAAAATTAATTGTTGATGGATTCTTTGAACCCGTCATGGAACGTATCCCGCTGGAATCCGTGCGCGAAGAATTGAGTACATCTATTGCGCACAAACTTGAGTAGTTAGCCATCAGCAATCGGCTGTCAGCAGTCAGTTACGCTATTGTGGTGGCTACACCTTCTGTCCCTGCCACAGTAAACCTTTCACTGAAAGCCGAAAGCCGATGGCTGATAGCCATCTTACTGATAACTGAAAACTGATAACCGATAACTACTAAAAAAGGAGCAACTCAAAATGAGTCAACCCAAAATTATCGCTTACATGAAGCCCGTCTGCGGATGGAGCAATGGTGTCCGTGCCATCTTCGCCAAATACGGTTTGGAATATGAAGATAGAGACATCATTAACAACGAAAACAACTATCGTGAAATGGTTCAGAAAACACGGCAGCCTTATCAACCGTGTGTCCAGATTGACGACGTAATGCTCGCCGATGTCAGCGGCGATGAAGTGGAACGCTACCTGGTTGCAGAAGGAATCGTCAAATCCAGCGACGCTGAAACCGACGTTCCAACGGATCAGGCATGTGAGGACCACGGTCCCTCTGCTGTCAATATCGGTTTCCCCAGTAGGTAAATCGTCTCTTACCGTAGGCGAGGCATTCATGCCTCGCCATTTCGGAACCGGCTCGCCGGCGCAATCCAAAGCGTTTACATTGCAGCAGAAACACGAACGCGGGAATCAGAAATGGAGTTAAAACGACTCCAAGCACAACTTGCGAACCATCAAAACGAAATCACATGACACAACAAACAATACACACCTCAGAATTTCGTCCGCTTGATGTCGAAAACATCCGTAAAGATTTTCCGATCTTCGCGACAGAACCGCCCTTGGCTTTCCTCGATAATGCCGCATCAACACAGACACCGCGTCCAGTCGTTGAAGCGATGGATGCCTATTACGATACCTATCGTTCCAATATCCATCGCGGTATCTATCGTATCTCGGAGGAGGCGACGGAGCAGTACGAGCGCGCGAGAGAGAAAGTGGCACAGTTGATTAACGCACCTCGCACGCGCCAGATCATCTTCACGCGGAATACAACGGAATCCATTAATCTCGTTGCTTATAGTTGGGGCAGTGCAAATATTCGGGAAGGCGATGAAATTGTCCTGACCGTTATGGAACACCATAGCAATCTCGTGCCTTGGCAGCTGCTGGCGCAACGGACTGGCGCGGTCCTCCGGTTCCTTGAGATCACCGATGAAGGGCTGCTTGATTTTACACAACTCCACGAAGTTCTCACCGAAAAAACGAAACTTGTCGCTATGGGACACGTTTCCAATGTACTCGGAACGATTAACCCAATTCAGTCTGTCATTGAGGCTGCACACGCTGTTGGCGCGAAAGTTGTTGTCGATGCAGCGCAATCGGTCCCCCATTTCCACGTTGATGTCCAACAACTCGACTGCGATTTTCTCGCGTTCTCAGGACATAAGATGTGTGGACCGACGGGCATCGGCGTGTTATACGGCAAGTTAGAACTCCTTGAAGAGATGCCACCATTCCTTGGCGGCGGTTCGATGATTCGGAGCGTTGAGCGAGACGTATCAAGTTACGCAGAACTGCCAGCAAAATTCGAGGCAGGAACCCCAAGCATCGCCGAAGCGATCGGACTTGGGCACGCCGTGGACTACATCACAGAAGCAAATTTAGCAGCAATTCACGTTCATGAACAAGAACTCTTAAAATACGCACATCAACGCTTAAAAGAAATCGAAGGTATTACCCTCTACGGACCGTCCGCACCCCATCAAAAAATGGGTGTTATCTCTTTTAATTTGGACGGCATCCACCCGCATGATGTGGCAGGAATTTTGGATACGCACGGTGTCGCTATCCGTGCGGGACATCACTGTGCCCAACCGCTCATGAAGCGATTGGATGTTATTGCCACCGTCCGCGCCAGTTTTTATCTCTACAACACAATCGAAGACGTAGACAGATTATACGATGGACTCTGTAGAACACAAAAACTCATGACCAGGAGAAAACAATGAACATATATCAGGAAGAACTGCTTGACCATTACGAGAATCCGAGCAACTACGGGACATTGCCGAATCCTGATATTTCGCACGAAGAAGACAATCCGCTTTGTGGTGATCAGATTCGTATTGATCTGATGGTTGAAGATAATAAAATCAAAGCGGTCCGTTTCCGTGGACACGGTTGTACGATTAGTCTGGCGGCTGCCTCTATGTTAACTGAGAAGATTGAAGGCAAAAGCCTTGATGAAGTCAAGCAGCTCTCAAAAGACGACATTTTGGATATGGTCGGTATCCCTTTGGGACCCGTTCGCATCAAGTGTGCGTTATTGGGTCTCAAGGTCCTCAAAGCGGGTGCTTATGGCATCAACTGCTGGCCTGGTGAAGAAGATGGATAAGGAATCTCCACTTTATGAAGATATGGTAGATATTCTTGAACGTAAAAAAGTAGACCAATTAACATTTCATACACATGAGGAAATTTGGAAACAAATAATGCCAGAATTCTATAAAGTTGCAAAGGTGAGTGAAGTGCCGCCCGGCACGAAAAAATTGGTTGAAGTAGATTTCGTCCCCGTGCTACTCTTTAACGTGGAAGGCGAGTTCTACGCGATGGAGGACATTTGCACGCATGACGGCGGTCCCTTAGCCGAAGGCTTTCTCAACGGCGACGAAATTGAATGTCCACGGCATGGCGCACGTTTTTGTGTCAAAACCGGAGAGCCGCTCTGTATGCCTGCTGTTGAACCCATCGAATGTTACACCGTCAAAATTGAGGATGACGACATTCTTATCAGTGTTGACTGATTAATCCCCAGTCTTGTAGGAGGAACGCAAATGGTATCCGAAGAATCTGTATTAGAGACTATCAAAGAAAATATTATCGACCCAGAAATCGGCATCAACATCGTTGATATGGGACTCATCTACGGCGTGGACATCAACGATACCACTGTCGATATTACAATGACCTTAACGAGCCCAGGATGTCCCGCTGGTGGACAGATTGTCAACGGCGCACAACACGTTACACAGCAGATAGACGGCGTTGAAGAAGTCAACGTCAATGTCGTCTGGGACCCGCGTTGGACCCCCGAAATGATGACCGAAGACGCAAGAGACGAACTCGGCATCTTTTAATAGTAGTAGGCACGCTCCGTGTGCCGAAACTCGCAAACCATAAATCCGCGTGACTTCATGGACAGGTTGGCAAAACAACCGAAACTTCTCAAAAAACACGACAACGCCTTTCAAGTAGAATGGAAGGACGGACATGTAAGTTGGTATCCGTATACCTACCTCCGGCAGATGTGTCCGTGTGCCGAATGTGCCATCATCCGGCATAAAGGTAGAGATGTCCATTCCCTCTTTGCACCGAAAGGCGATGGAGATATAACGCTCATTGAGGTCTCGGACGATATTCAACCCCTTGATATCCAATTAGTCGGTCGCTACGCGCTTCAGTTCAGTTGGAACGATGGACACGACACCGGCATCTATCCGTTTGAAGTCCTACGCGAGACATGCCCGTGCCCAGAATGCGCGCCCCTTTCTGAAAATTCATCTATCACATCGGAGAAAGAGAACTGAGTCATGCAGAGTACACTCCCTGAAATTTCCCCACAAGAATTGAAACAGAAACTCGACGATAACGAATCTGTGCTGTTGCTGGATGTCCGTGAACTGATCGAATACGACATCGTGCATCTTGAAGGCGCGCGGTTGATACCGCTCAATACGTTGCCACAGCATATAGACAGCCTCCCATCAGACCAAGAAATTGTTGTCTATTGCCACCATGGACAGCGTAGCCTCTATGCCGTCGCCTATCTACAGCAAAACGGGTTTAATGAGGCAAAGAACCTCATAGGTGGTATTGACCAATGGGCAGCCGAAATTGACCCAACCCTGGAGCGTTATAGTTAACGTCGAACACCAAATAAGAGAAAAGGTCACTTACCCCCATTTTTTTCTCAAGGTTTGTGGTGAAAGGTTTTTGTTGTTAAAAGTGTGAGAAACTCAGTAGGTTTATGATAAAATACCTCCTTACAGCAACCGTTTGTAAACCGACTTTACAAAACATGTAAGGAGGTATTTTATGAAAAAGAGATACCCAAAACGGGTAAATCCACAACCCATGATAACACGTTTTGAAGAAATATTCAAATCTGTTGGTATGAAAAAACCGATGTTTCGGAATCTCCTCTTCGTCTTGATTGCGATCAGTGTTGCGCAAACCTTTCGGATCAATGAGATTGCGTCTCGTTTGCCTATCGTTGTTGCCCGGGAGAAGTCGAAACAGAAAAGGTTTCTGCGTTTCCTTGAGACGCCTTTGCCTGTTGATGCGTTGAAAAGAGCCTGGTTTTTCTGGGCTGTGAGTTGGTTTTCCAAGGATGCGGGTGCCCATGTGTATCTGCTCGTTGATGAGACGCAACTCCTTGGGGAGTGGAAGGCACTTGTTGTTGCGATCCCGTTTCGGCATCGTGCGATCCCTGTATTCTGGTTCATCTATAACGATCAGCAGATTCGCGACGGTATCTATAAAAGTCATAACGAAATCATCCAATACTTTTGTGAGTTTGTGTATCAAAAGGCTTTAGGCGTGATGTCGGCGCAGTGCCAACGCCCTGTTTTGATCTTTGACCGTGGTTTTGCGCGTGCGCGATACGTCATCAAGTTTCTCAAGGTGCGGGATATCCCGTTCGTGATGCGTGTTCCGCGGCATGTCGGTATTAGGCTTGACGCGAGTCCGAAGAAACTTGATGACCTTGAAGATGGCTGGTATCCGCATATCCTTTATCAGGCGCACGAGCAGATACCGCTCCAACTTTATATCATCAGAGACGAGGTTTTCAAAGACCCGATGTATCTGATCTCAAATCGCTTGTCTGGTCATCAGATACATCATTGCTACAAACGTCGCATGCAAATTGAACACGGTTTCCGAGATATAAAGTCCTGCTTCGGATTTGGCAACCTCGTCTTGAAAAAACCGACCCAAGCCCGTCTTGAGTGCCTTTGGTTGTTTGCCTGTCTATCTTATGGATTGCTTTTTATCAGTTATGAGAAGGTTGCCTCTACACATTGGCAGAAGACATATAACAGTAATAACAGAAAAACTCTTTCTGTTATTACTGTTATCAAACGCGTTCTCACGGATTTATGGAATCAACACTTTCTTATTTGCTTTTTCACCCAGAGACACAGCAGAGGCGATCCATTCTGAGTTTACAACTGATGACTGTGTTTCTCACATACAAACCTAACAATATCAACAACAGACTACCCTCGAAAAAAAATGGGGGTAAGTGACAGATTGACTTTTCCCTAAAAATGCGGTATCATGTTATTAATGTTACTGCTATTTAAGGAAATACGTATGGCATCTCTTCCAGCACAAACCTTCTTCACCCCTGAGGAATACATCACCCAAGAACGAAAGGCACTGCACAAAAGTGAATACCTCAACGGGCAGATATTTGCAATGTCTGGGGCGAGCCGCGCACATAGTCTTCTCACAAGCAATATATCCAATAGACTTTATAATCAATTGATGGAATCAGATTGTGAAGTCCATTCGAGTGATATGCGCGTACAGCCGAATCCAATCGCCTATTTCTATCCAGATGTCCTTGTCGCCTGCGGTGAACCGCGCTTTGCGGATGATGTCTTCGACACACTTCTGAACCCTGTTGTTATCGTAGAATTGCTTTCACCCTCCACTGCAGCCTATGACCGAGGCGAGAAATTTGAACACTATCAGCAACTTACATCACTGCAAGACTACATCCTTGTCTCACAGAACAGATGCAGCGTTGAACATTATCGGCGACAAGATCAACACTGGGAGCGCACAGAATTTTGTGCCCCCGAAGATGTGATGTCACTCATTTCAATCGGATGCAAGATATCCTTGCATGACACCTATAGGCGCGTTAACATTGCTAATCAAGAGGAGAACACCCGTGATCGTTGAATTTGAAAACCGCTCTGGCGAAATGGAACAAGCCGAAATGGAAATTGACGAGCCTTGTCCAATCTGTTGCGGAATGCTTTTCCCTGCTGTGGAATCGAAACCGGAGAGTGGATACCGCTGCAGCAGTTGTGGACTCGTCTTTACGCCTGTAGAAGAAGAATAAGACACGCCTTTCTGCTGGTGAGTTCACCCATGAGGCGCATCTGCGCTTGAAGAAAACCGCGCGGGTATTGCTGCGCTAACGCATGATCGAAAAGATGTTTGGCTAAACCTTTCTAACGACGCAATATGCCGTTAATGAAACTGTGTCAATGTGTTTTTAATTTGATACAATTCCCTGAATACCCCTTCCCTGTTGTGTTGAATAACACACACTCCCAAATTTTATAGTAAAGCCGAAAAATATATCGACATTTTAGGGACCAATAATCCCTTCTCTTCACTGGGAGGATTTGGAATCCCGACCTCTGTAAGTTTATAATTAATGGTGGCTTTACTATACCTGTCCATTTTAGCATCTCTCCGTTGGTATGATTCTTGCGTATTTGCATTAAGTCGCCACCTTTTCCTGAGAGTTGTGTAAATTCAGAGAAGGTTCTTCTTTTGATATGTATATCCTTTAGGACTTACGCATTTCCTCTTAAAGTCCCCCTGATAAGGGGGATTTAGGGGGTTAAAAATATCAAAATTATTGCTTTTTGCGTAAGTCCTATCCTTAAAAAGTGGAGACTTTCCATGAAAGCAAAGCTGTTTTCGATTTTTTTCGCACTTATCCTGATCTCAACGCTGTACTTACCCAAAACCTTCGCCGAGTATGCAAGTTATACGCAATTAGGTCTACCTGAGGGAGCAAAAGCGCGTCTCGGCAAAGGCTGGATAAGCGAAACCGCATACGCCGCAATCGCATATTCCCCGGATGGCACCCACCTCGCTATGGCGAGCAGCGTCGGTATTTGGATTTATGATGTAGAGACAGGTAAAGCACTCGACCTGCTCGTAGGGCATACAGATGTGGTCCTTAGCGTCGCCTTTAATCCGAATGGACAGACGATCGTTAGCGGGAGTACTGACAAGACGCTCCGATTATGGAACACTACCACGGGCAATCCCATTCGTACATTCACAGGGCATTGGGGTTCGGTCAATAGCGTGGCGTTTAGTCCAGATGGAGGGACTATCGTTAGTGGCAGTAGTGACAAGACGCTCCGGTTATGGGAGGCAAGCACGGGCGAACTCGTCCGTATATTCACGGGGCATAAGGCTTCAGTCAGTAGCGTAGCCTTTAACTCGGATGCGGAGACGCTCGTTAGCGGCAGTAGTGACAGAATAGTGCGTTTATGGGATACGAACACCGGCGACCTCCTTCACACACTCATGGAGCATACGTATTCGGTTAAGAGCGTGGTGTTTTCTCCCGATGGTGAGACAGTCATTAGTGGGAGTCGGGATAGGACGATGTGTCTATGGGAGGCTGATACCGGCACCCTCCTCCACACACTCACAGGGCATCTGGATTCAGTGAATAGCATGGTGTTTTCGCGGGATGGACGAACACTCGTTAGCGGCAGTAGTGACAGGACGGTCCGGGTATGGAATGTGAACACCCGCGCCGTCACCCACACACTCACAGGGCATACGGGTTGGGTCAATAGCGTGGCGTTTGCGCCGGACGGAAAAACGATCACCACTGCGAGTCAGGACAATACGCTCCGAGTATGGAACGCAAACACAGGCGAACTTCTTCAAACACTCACGAGGTATACGAGTCCGGTCCTTAGCGTCGCATTTTCGCCAGATGGAAAAACAATCGCTATTGGCAGTAAGGACAAGACGGTCAAGTTATGGAACGCGAACACTGGCAATCTCATCCAAACACTCACAGGACATGTGGATTGGGTCGAGAATGTATCATTTTCGCCGGATGGAAAAACCATCGTTAGTGCAAGTCGGAACGATACGCTCCGATTATGGGACGCAAACACAAGTAAACTCATCCAAGCACGTTCGGGATATCCGAGTTCGGTTGAGTGCGTGGCGTTTGCGCCGGATGGACAGGCACTTATTAGCGGCGGTTGGGATGGTGCCATCCAGTTATGGGATACAAACACCGGCAAACTCACTCACACACGCTTGGGGTATAGAAGTCCAATCGAGAGTGTCTCATTTTTGCCCGATGGAAAAACTATCCTTGGTAAAAGTGGAACCAATACGGTCTGGTTATGGGATGTAAACACCGGCAACATCGTCCGAACATTCACGGATTATAAGAGTTCAATCTATAGTGTGTCGCTTTCACCAGATGGAGCAACTATCGTTACCACTGGTAGTGATAATACGCTCCGGTTATGGGACACGAACACCGGCAAATTCATCCGAACACTCACGCGGCGTACGAATACGGTCTTTAGCGTGGTGTTTTCGCCGGATGGACAAACCATCGCTGGTGGGAGTTATGACAATACGGTTCGGTTATGGGATGTGAATACCGGCAAACGCATCCGAACATTCAGAGGGCATACGAGGTTGGTAAAGTACCTATCGTTTTCGCCAGATGGAAAAATTATCGTTAGTGGGAGTTATGACAGTACATTTCGGTTATGGGATGTGAACACCGGCAAACTCATCCGAGCAATCGAGGGGCATACAAATACGGTTGGGAGCAGGCCGTTTTCGCCAGATGGAAAAACGATTACCATTGGGAGTCAGGATAAGACGGTTCGGTTATGGGATGTGAACACCGGCAACATCATCCGAACACTCACAGGACATACGGGTTCGGTCGGGAACGTGTCCTTTGCGCCGGATGGAAAAACTATCGTTGGTACGGGTAGTAGTAATACGATCCATTTATGGGATGCGGACACTGGTAAACGCATCCGAACATTCACAGGGCATGCAGATGGGGTCCGTAGCGTGGCATTTTCTCCGGATGGAAAAACCATCGTTAGCGGGAGTTATGACAATACTGTCCGGTTATGGGACGCGAATACGGGTAAACTTATCCGTACATTCGCGGGGCATACGAGTCCGGTCAGGAGCGTATCTTTTTCGTCGGATGGACAAATGATCGTTAGCAGCGGTTGGGATAAGACCCTCCGGTTATGGAAGGCTGACACTCTCACCCTCATCCGCACACTCACGGATCATACGGATTCGGTCGAGAGTGTGGCGTTTTCGCCTAATAGGCAGATGCTTATTAGCGGGAGTCGGGACAAGACACTCCGATTATGGGACGCGAATACTGGCAACCCTATCTTCACATTCACAGGGCATACGGGTTCAGTCAATAACGTCGCGTTTTCGCCCGATGGACGAATGATCGCTACTGGCAGTCAGGACAAGATACTCCGATTATGGGACGCAAACACCCGCGAACGCATCCGAACATTCACAGGGCATGCGCGTGAAGTCAATAGCATAGCGTTTTCGCCGGATGGAAAGACACTCATTACCGGGAGTGCGGACGGCACAGTACTGTTGTGGGAACCCACACCCGAATCTATCTTTGAATAAATTTCATGAGACCCGAGTCTTTGTGTATCTTATATCAAACTCACGTCAATAACCTGCCGACATCTACCTCGTCTGACATCAGACGGATCAAATCGGAGACAAAAACATGAAGCAACATCTTCAAACTACACTTCCTGGACTTGCCATTTTGCTGATACTCAACTGTTCGGTGGTGAGTGCTGACACCACAACCCCGGAAACTTCTGAGATCGAGTATCACGGTTACGATGTTCCAAGTGACCCCGAAGGTCAAAAGTATCACCGCTTTTTTCCGCACCCGGCACAGGGACGCTTCTTTTACGATACCCGGGGGAAAGTTATTGCAAATATCGATGACACCCCCGAAAAAGAGACGATTGTTAAAATACTTGTCGATGGCGGCGGAAGACTTGAACCATTCGCCGGCTACTGGGCACAGGCATTTCTCCTGATTCTTGATGAGACCGAGCCAGATGTACCAAAGAAAAAAGCATTTTTCAAACTCTATGATTCGGGAGAGTATCCGTTGGAGGTACCAGCCGCGAAATCCATTGAATATCATAGTCCCGCATTCGTCTTCAAGGGACCGTGGAGAGATGCTGCTAAAGGGAACGGTATCGGCTGTGAACCCATCGATTTGACAGGTGATGGCACTTTAGACTTATGGCTTGACCTCGGCAGGGCTATCGCTGTGATTTCTTTTCAGGATGGTGAGTTCAAGGTCGTCTTTAGCCGCTACACCTATCCCAGATGGCAGCCTGATGCGTACGTTGACTTGGATAACGATGGTATTTACGAGATAAAGATTCCATACAGCATCTATATGGTCGATCTGCCCGGCTTACGATATCTGCAATGGGTAAGCCTCTACGAGTGGGATGGAAACACTTACGTCTTGAATAACGAAAGATTCTATGCTAACAATGACGAGTTCCTCATCGCGTTATTGAACCAGTATAATTATCTGCTGACTCGATACGGAAGATACGAGCCATACGGTTTCTACTTAGGGTTGGTATACTACTATCGCGGCAATGCCGCAATGGCGAGAAGGCACCTACAGTGGGTCGTCAAACACGCTGAAAAGCGAAAGTATACGCAAGAGGATAAAGCGCAAGATTATATTCAAGCCGCTGAGGTCCTCTTGAAAAAACTCGAAAAGCCGAAAAAATGAAATCGGATCTGAGTTGCGATGCCCGCTGGTCAACTGCTACCTATCATTCAATGTTCCGAAAATCCGGAACTTCCATCGGTGCGCCACCGTTCGCAATGGATTGCTCCGAAACCAAACCCGGCACCGTGAAATCCATCGCCGTATAGACATCCAGGGGTGGGTTTGTATCGGTGAGGATACTATCAATAAAATCACGCACCTTGAAATACTCACCGAGATCACCAGCATTTTCAGCCTCAGCAGGCGGATTTTTCCACCGGTCAGGCAGAACGTCTTCAAATTGGGAGAGCGGTCTCCACTGTTCGCTTACGCCGAACTCACTCAACCAAATCTTCGGTGCCGCGCCGAGGCCACGCGAACTCTCATAACACCCATCTGTCCCTTGTAGACTGAAATAGGAATTTGCCGGACGGTTCGAGAGCATATCAATCCGAATCTTGATTAGCCCACCGCAATCCGTTTTACACAGCATCATCACCGTATCTTCCATCGCATGCTCAGGGTCGGTATTAACACCCGTACCGAGACAACAGACACTCGCGACACGACTGCCAAACCACTGAAGCACCGGTCCGAGGCTGTGCGTCGCATAGTTGCACCGATTAATGCCGACTTGCCAATAATAACGCCACGTCGGGTTGCCCTCCGCATCGTGATGGAGCGACTTGATGTTGTGGAGGTATTCGCCTTCCCCGAAATAGACCTCCCCAAACATGCCCGCCTCTACCATGCTGCGAATCAGCACATTAGACTTAGAATAGCACGTATTTTCAGCCATTGTGTATTTCGCGGATGACTTCCGAACCGCTCGCACCAAATCGTAGCATTCCTCCAACTTGACGGCAGCAGTTACCTCGCTGATGACGTGTTTCCCGGCTTCTAACGCTTCAATCGACTGCGGCACGTGAAGGTTCTCCGGTGTGGCAAGCACCACGAGATCCACAGCGTCCAGCATTGCCGTATAATCTGTAAACTGTTGTGGAACATCAAACCGTTCAGTAACGTTCTGGAGCGTCTCTTCATTGAGGTCACAAAACGCCGTCACGTCGGTCTCTGCGATTGCTTTAAAAGGTGCAACATAAGAACTCCCGCGATGCGCCCCAACAATCCCCACTTTCAGTTGATTCGCCATTGTGTTTCTCCTCCGATTTCGACATAACTATCAGGCTTCCGAAATTTAGATTGCAAAAGTCCGTAACGATAGCATAACACGTTATGTGTAATTTATCAGCAAACTTTCATGTTGTTTCAATCTTCGGGCAGTGCCCTATTTTAATTTGCCAGCACACCATAAATCTGCTATACTTTAACCCGTCCACCGGCACCCCACTGTTGCGGATTTCAACCAGTTTTCAGAGAACCAATATCCAATTAAACACGAAAGGCGACTTGACGCAACCCTCAATATGGGTTTGCGAATTCTATCCCATATTCCGTCAATGAACAAGAAAACGCTCGACCATTTGCTCATCGCGCTTACAGTCCTATTCGACTTCTGCTTCGTTGCCACCGCAATTGTTGTCGCGTATTGGGTTCGCTTTGAATCGGGTTGGACACCTGAGGCACTCGCATTGCACAAAGGCGGCACCCCGCCCCTTGACGACTATTTCCGACTCATCCCACTGATGGCAATCATCTGGCTACTGACACTGAAAACATTAGGACTTTACCAACCGGAAAGCAACGCAACACTTTCAGCCTTCTGGACACTCTGCAAAGCCGCTGGTATCGCACTTATTGCCACATTAGCCGCGCTCTTTTTCATCTATCACCACGATGCTTACTCGCGTTGGGTCATGCTCCTCGCCTCTGGATTCAGTCTCGTCTGGCTATTTTTGGGGCGACTCGTCCTTCACCGTTTCCGACAAGCCATCCACGCACAAGGTGTCGGTGTGAGTCGTGTCGCACTCATCGGTTATGACGCGCGATCCGAAAAGTTTATCAAAGCCTTACAAGCGAAACCGAATAGTGGATACAAATTGATAGGTATAGTCAACGGAACAGCAGAAGCAGACGATTCAGATATACAGTGCCTCGGTAAAACCCAAGATGTCCTTGAACTCGTACGAACGCATCGACTTGATACACTTTTTATCGCATCACCTACAGTGCCGAATGACACGATTCTGCAGATTCTTCAAGCGTGTGAAGGCTTACCCGTCCAAATCAATGTTCTACCCGAACTCTCCGAATTTATCAGAGGCGGCACCGCGATGACTTTTTTTGAAGGGATACCGGTGCTACAATTGCAGGAAACACCGATGCAGGGCGTGAGCGGTATCGTCAAGCGTCTGATAGACATCATTTTCAGCACGTTCGCATTGATAGTGTTAAGTCCGCTGATGTTAACAATCGCGATCGTCATCCGACTGACCTCTCCCGGCAAAGCGATTTTTCGGCAAGAACGCATCGGTAGGGCAGGAAAACCTTTTAATATCTATAAGTTCCGCTCTATGCGCGCCGATGCCGAGGAAAATGTCGGACATATATGGGCAGAAACCGATGATCCACGACAAACCCCACTCGGACAGTTTCTGAGACGTTGGAGTTTAGACGAGTTGCCCCAATTCTTCAATGTCCTCAAAGGCGATATGAGCCTCGTCGGACCGAGACCAGAGATGTCAGGTCTCATTGATACGTTCAGTGAATCCATTCCGCACTATCTCGCTCGGCAACGCGTCAAATCGGGGATGACCGGTTGGGCACAAGTCAACGGTTTGCGTGGCAACACCTCGCTTGAAGATCGGATCTCTTATGACCGATACTATATCGAAAACTGGTCGCTCGCCTTGGATATTAAAATCATTCTGAAAACGTTATGGGCAATTAAAAAAGGCTCGCGGTAGTTTCCATCTATTCCCCAAAATACCGCCGCACAAAGGGCCACGCGCCGGCTTTGTAATAGCGGTGTCCGCCGTCACCGATAAAGAGTTCACACCTATCCGCGACACCTGCCACCGTATAGATTTCCTTTAACCGTTCGTAAGCGAATTTAACGTGATCTATCGGAAAAATCCCGTCATCCCGTCCTGCAATCGCACAAAACGGACGCGGCGCGATTAAGCCCGCGACATCGTACATCTCTCCAAGCCGCATCACCCCTGGCACATAGTTGCATTCGCAATGCCGGATCATGCCGATGCTCCCTTCAAATGTGCAGAAATAGCAACTCGGTACCGCTACGGCGATACGCGTCTCACACGCCGCCGCAAAAAGTGAGACTGTCCCACCACCAGAATTACCCGTAATCGCGATCCGTTCAGCATCTACAGGTAAGTTCCCTGTTGCCCAATCAATAAGCCGCGACATGTCCCACACCCGCTCACCGATCGGGGTACGTCCCACAAGTATGCTATGAACCAACTGATGTCGGCACGAGTGCGTATTGTCCGCTTGTTTATCTGCGTCAGTGCGCGTTTCACCGAAAGCACGTGTTGTTGGCGCGATGGCGATGTAGCCTTCCTCCACGACCGCCTGCCGTGCGATGTCACGCTCACCTTCCAGCATGTGTGTTTCCTCTGTTTCTGAATGCGCAATGCCAGCGTAAATATGCGGATGGTTATGCCCGTGCGGTGCAAGAATCAACGGCACTTTGCCTTCGACTGTTTTCGGACGGAGCAGATAAAACGGCAACGGCACCGTCGGCTCCACCCATAGATACCAACTCTCTCGGAAGTGGTCGTCCATATCCAAGACTTCCAGTTGTTCCGCTTTCGGAACGTAGTCTGCCAAATCGGATGCCATATTATCCAAGCCGAGGATTTCTCGCAGCTTCGGACGGAAATTCGCTTGCCACGCCACCAACTCTTCCCGTGTGGCCGCATGAAATTCATACGTTCTTGGAACGGTGTCATATAAATTTTTGAAATGTGTTTCAGCGTTGTACACTATTTGCGCCCCCTTAAAAAAATCAATTCGTTTGGCAATATTTGCAATGTTACTATAATGCCATAATCATAGACGACACGCCTACCCTTGTCAACTCAATTCCAGGGTCATTCAATTGTAAGTTTTTTCATTTTATGAGGTTAACTGCGAGTTTAGGTTGTGTTGCGAAATATTGGAGTGCGTCAGTAATTTTTGTATGTCCGGTGAATCGCAAAACAGAGATAGCAGCGTTTCGCATAGCCGCCATAACTTCAGGGATCGCCCCGGTTCGTGCGGTTGAGGCATCCTCTCCAAAGACGACATCTCGGACCCAATGGAGTTTATTCTCAATCGTCCAATGTTCGCGACAGAGTTTGAGTAAGTCGGCTGCCGAGGCACGTTCGGGTGTCAGACTCGTGATACCATACCGCACACAGCACTTGACGTCTCCTGTGTTTTTCTGCTGCGCGTGTGTGGTGTATTGATAAACTTGTTGAAGTCCTGGCCAGTCGGTGTGTTCTGTCAAGAGCGTGCTTGCGGTAAGCGTGCGTGTCGTGATTCTCCCTTTTGTGTCTTTTGTGTCGGTATACGTCTGAAGGGATGCCCCGGCTTCTGCGTGAAGATTTTCAAACCGTCGGTGTTCAACTTCTGGGGGGGCTGTTTCATCAAAGGGTTCAAAGAGGTCTCGAATATCCTCATACACCTGTTTCTGATTCGCTTTGACCTGAAGGCAGTAATCTGCTTGACGGTTAAGAATCTCTTGACAGAACTTGCGTTGGGTCAAAAGTGCGTCCGTGGTGATAACCAAACCTGTGGCATCAAACGCGTTGAGGAGTTGAATGGAAACAGGGATTTCATTGGTCTTTTCACTCACCGCACATTCTGCTATAGGAATGCCTAACTCATGAAGCAAGGCTGCGAGGAGATGCGTTCTGCGTGCATCTTGAGTATGACTGTTGCCTAAGGTTTTACCATCTATCGCAAGTCCCTTCAAGTCAGGCGTGGAAATGTTCAAACTCGCTAAAGTCTGTGTTGTCCATTGCGTGAGTATTTTTTCCACGGCAACGATGTCAAGTCGCCGATAGAGATAATGAAACGTTGATGCCGCGGGGGTTTGTTTCATAGTGAAACCTAAAGCCTCTCGCAGGTCTGGGTGGAGGCGTGCCCATTTGGCAATGGCTGTATAACTGCGTTGTCCACACAAGAGTCCAACAACTGTGAGTGCCAGCATTGAGACTAATGGATGGCGGCAGCCTTTTTTGTTGCGTGGATCCGGCACTTCTGCTAACATATCAAGTAAGTGGCAAGAGAAACTTCTTGTCATGATTCACCTCAAAAGTGTGGTAATTTTTAGGGTGAAGTATAGCAGAAGTCGCGTGAAAAGTCACGCGACTTCTGCTTGTATAGAAATGTTAACACCTGTGAAAAATAAAACACAAAAAACCTACAATTGAATGACCCTGACTCAATTCGTAAAACCATTCTGCAAAAATCCCAAGATTTTCATCAGTTTCTTCAAGCTAAAGTCCCTGCTTCAGTGGTCGGAACAAAGCCTATTGCCATTGTATTTGTGCCTTGTGATTCAGTGGATAATATGATATACTATAAGGATACGAACCTACAAATGTAAAATACACACCATCCAAAAAACAGACTTTGGGTAAGTTGCCTGACGAACTTAGCCACTTTATCGCATTGGAGCAACGATACTACCACATCTACGGTCAATACACGGGTTGGTACCGTTTGCGACCACACCCAAACGCACCAAAAAACATTAAAGGATATCTCATGAAAATCCAAGCACGCCATCTGAAGCAAAGCCGATTGTTAATTATCTTATTACCGCTTCTGCTCATATCGCCTCACTTTATGGGTTATGTGGGTGCCTCTCCGCTTACAACATGGAGTTTGCCCGAGGGGGTCAAAGCGCGCCTCAATAAAGGATCGATAATTGACTTTGCATATTCCCCGGATGGTACCCTCCTTGCGGTATCGGGTACCATCGGTATTTGGCTGTATGATGCACAAACCGGTGAAGAACACAACCTACTCACAGGACATACACATTATGTTAGTAGCGTTTCGTTCAGTCCGGATGGTCAGACGCTCGTTAGCTGTGGTCTTGACGAAACTATCCGTTTATGGGAGGTAAAAAGTGGGCATCTCCTGCACACCCTCAGGGGACATACGGATTGGGTCCGAAGCGTTTCGTTTAGTCCCGACGGTCAGACGCTCGCCAGTTGGAGTACGGACAGAACTATCCGTTTATGGGAGGTAAAAAGTGGAGATTTCCTGCGGACGCTCACAGAGAATGAGTTTCGCAGTATCGTTGGTATGTCGTTTAGTCCAGATGGTCAAACGCTCGCTAGTCATGATAGCGAAACTGTCCGTTTATGGGATATAAAAAATCAACGTCTTCTGCAGACAATCACGGGGCATACGGATTCGATCACAAGGATATCGTTTAGTCCAGATGGTCAGACACTCGCCACCGGAAGTAAGGACAACACGATCCGTTTATGGGACGTCGGCACTGGCAACCTCCTGCGCACCCTCACAGGACATACGGATTGGGTCCGAAGTGTTTCGTTTAGTTCGGATGGTCAGACGCTCACCAGCACGGCGCGTAAAGACAACACGATCCGTTTATGGGATGTCGGCACTGGCAACCTTCTGCACACCCTCAGAGGGCATACAGGAAGTATCACTGGTATATCGCTTAGCCCTAACGGTGAGATGCTCGCCAGTGGAAGTTGGGACCAAACGATCCGTTTATGGGATGTCGGCACTGGCAATCTTCTGCGGACGCTCACAGGGCATACAGCGGGTGTCCGAAGTGTGTTATTTAGTCCGGATGGTAAGACACTCGCCAGTTCGAGTGAAGACCAAACGCTTCGTTTATGGGATGTCGGCACTGGTAACCCCCTGCGCACCCTCACGGGATATATATATCATATCAATAGCGTTTCATTTAGTCCGGATGGTCAGATGCTCGCAGATAGCGGGAGTTATCACAACACTGTCCGTTTATGGGATGTCGGCACTGGTAGAAGTCTTCGCACGCTCATAGGGCATACATATTATATCAGTAGCGTTTCGTTTAGTCCCGATGGTCAGACGCTCGCCAGTGGGAGTGTGGACAACACTGTCCGTTTATGGGACGTCGGCACTGGCAACCCCCTGCGCACCCTCACGAAGCATACGGATTATGTCCTTAGCGTTTCATTTAGTCCGGATGGTGAGACGCTCGCCAGTGGGAGTATGGACAACACTGTCCGTTTATGGGATGTAGAGACCGGCAATCTCCTGCGCACCCTCACGGAGCATAATATGGATAAAGTCCTCAGTGTTTCGTTTAGTCCCAATGGTGAGATGCTCGCCAGCGGGAGTACAGACAACACGATCCGTTTGTGGGATGTCCGCACTGGCAATCTCCTGCGCACTCTCACAGGACATACGGGGGATGTTGAGAGCGTTTCGTTTAGTCCCAATGGTGAGATGCTCGCCAGTGGAAGTGAGGACAGCACTATTTGTTTGTGGGATGTCCGCACTGGCAATCTCCTGCACACCTTCATAGGGCGTACGAGAGATGTAAACAGCGTTTCGTTTAGTCCCGATGGTCAGACGCTCGCCAGCGGATATGGAGACTCGCCTATCCATTTATGGGATGTCCGGACTGGCAGAATCCTACGCACCCTTAAAGGGCATACACATTATGTCAGCAGCGTTTCGTTTAGTCCCGATGGTCAGACGCTCGCCAGCGGGAGTTGGGATGGTACAGTGTTGTTGTGGGACCTCGCACCGGAGTAAGATTCGGTGCAGGCGATTTCCGCCAAAACGCGCGCACCTGCGTAAATCTCTATTATCTGTAATTCAAATAACAAATGAAAGGATTCTTTATGAAAGTATTAATAACCGGCGCAAGCGGTAGACTCGGCGAATATGTGATCCGAGAATTGGCAGCGGAACACTCGCTGGTACTGATGTCGCGCAGAACGCCACCCAATGAATTCTCACATCTACCCTTTATTCAAGGCGACCTGAATAACTTTGAGGACTGTCAGCGTGCCGTTGAAGGTGTGGACGCGATTCAACACCTCGGCGCACAACCGGGACCCGTAGACCACCCAGATTTACGGGCAAATGCTGAAGAGAGAGGCATCCCTTTTGATGCGACCTTCAAAACAAATATGCTCGGCACATACTATCTTATGCAAGCCGCGATTGAGGCAGATGTTCAAACAGTCGTGATGTCCGGCAGTAATTGCGCATTAGGGCACGGCTTCCGAATCAGCAAAACCCATATCCCGATAGACTACCTACCCATAGATGAAGAACACCCGTGTTACCCTGAAGATTCCTATAGCTTCTCTAAACGCTGCGGCGAAGACCTCTTGGCGAGTTATACCCGTGCCTACGGTATCCGCACATACATTACGCGTCCAGCAGGTATCAGCCCCGAAGAACGTCGAAAGCAGATGGCAGAAAATGCCAAACCGACAACCGCTTGGACACCGTGGTTCTGGTGTTGGGTAGGGAGTGAGGATGTCGCCAGGGCACACCGCTTGATTATGGAAAACGCAGATACGCTGCCACCACACGATGTCTATTTTCTTAACGCTGATGATACCTCCGCGTTGGAACCTTCTCATGAATTAGTTGAACGTTTTAAACCTGAATTTCTCCCGAAAGTGAGAACACTTCAGGGACATCAATCGTTCATCAATTGCGATAAACTCAAAAACGCTGTCGGATGGCAACATAAAACATCATGGCGATAATCGTAGGGGCGAGGTTACCTCGTCCCTACCACTGGAGGAAACATCGTGGCAAGCAATGACAGAGTAAGAATCGGTGTCATCGGTGTAGGGAGTATCTCTGTGCGTGGCATCCTTCCGCATCTCACACAGGACGACGTTCAAGATAGATTACAAGTAACTGCTGTCTGTGATCCGGTCCCGGGTCGGGCACAAGCCGCCTCTGAAAAATTCAATGTCCCACACGCGTATGAAACCTATGAGGCACTCTTGGCAGACGGGCATGTAGATGCCGTTACAATTGCCTCACCCATCGGTTTGCATTACGAGCAGGGCAAACTCGCGATTGAACACGGGCTGCACGCACATTTCAACAAGACGATGACAACCACCGTCGATGAAGCGGACGATCTGATTGAATCGGCAGCACGTAAAGGCGTGAAGTTAGTCGCTTCCCCGGGGCAGATGCTCCGTCCAATCCACCAAGAAATTCGCAGGCTCATTAACGAGGGGGCTATCGGCACATTGACCTGGGCAGCCACAGGTTCCGCTTTCGGACGATACCACGAAAACGAATCCGTGAGGCACGGCGACGATCCGCTCTCGAATATCAACCCCGCATGGTATTTCCGAAAACCCGGCGGCGGTCCGCTCTATGATATGACCGTCTACGGTCTACACACGATGACCGGTATCCTTGGCCCCGCGAAGCGCGTAACCGCTTTCTCCGGCGTGCGTGTCAAGGAACGCGAATTCCGAGGCCAAACGCTTCCCTGCGATATGGACGATAACACCTTTATCCTACTCGACTTCGGCGAGGCTTTCTTCGGCTTTATCTACGGTGCCGCGGCGGGACACGGAATCAAAGGCGGGTTGGCGATTCACGGCACAGGCGGCGCAATTGAAGGCAGCACCCTTAACGGTGAACCGATTGACGCACCCAAAAGGGAACTACCGCACGTCGTGGGACCGCATCGTAACATTCAGGAATCGCACGTCTATGAAGATATTATGCAGCTGGTAGACTGGATTCGCGAGGATAAACCGACGATCGTCACGGCGGAACATGCCCGACATGTCATAGAAATTTTTGATGCTGGCTACCGATCCGCAGAAACCGGACAAGCACAAGATTTACGCACAACATTTTAAAGGAACAATCTTCTATGCCAGAAGCTCTATGTATTGGTGAACTCCTTATTGATTTCGTTTCCACGATACCTGATGTAACACTCGCCGAAGCACCCGGATTCGTTAAAGCTCCCGGCGGTGCACCCGCCAATGTTGCCGTCGGCTTAGCCAAACTCGGCGTGGATGCCGGGTTCATCGGCAAAGTCGGCGCGGATCCGTTCGGCGACTTCCTACGAGAAACACTCCAACAGAACAACGTAGACACAACTTATCTCATCGCAGATGAGATCTCTCGGACGACCTTAGCCTTCGTCGCCACACGCTCCGATGGTATGAAAGACATCACCTTCTATCGACATCCGGGTGCCGATATCCAACTTTCTCCCGATGAAATTAACACCAGCTATATTCAATCGGCGAAACTGTTCCACTACGGTTCTGTCAGCCTCAGCCATTCACCGACCCGAGAAGCGACCCTTGCCGCAATTCAGGCCGCAAAAGCCGGGCGTGCACGCCTTTCTTATGATCCAAATGTACGGCTGATGCTTTGGGACGACGCTGCTGATGCCAAGCGTTGGATCTGGGAGGTAATGTCCTACGCCGATGTCGTCAAAATCTCAGATGAGGAGTGGGAATTCGTTACAGGTCACGCAGATTTGGAACACGGTATTAAACTCATCTTTGGACTCGGTGTGAAGTTGCTCGTTGTTACATTAGGCGACCGCGGTTGCTATTACACAAACGGTTTTGCTGACGGTTTTGTTGACGGTTTCGGAGTCAATGTAGTGGATACACTCGGTGCAGGGGACGCCTTCGTCGCTGCCATGCTCACACAATTAAGACAGTATATGGATCTCACCGCACTTGAAAGAGAGCAACTTGATCCCATCATGCGGTACGCAAACGCTGCAGGCGCACTGGCAACCCAAAAGGTCGGCGTAATCCCTTCACTGCCAACTCCATCGGAGATTGAAAACTTCCTGAAGTAACCCAAGTTGCCACGTTTGAACGGTATTATTTGAATTATAAGTTGAATCTAAGTATAATTACCTTTACAAAGACATATTTATTGAAAATTTATGTAATAAATATATGTCCTGATTCAGGGCTTTGACGATTGAAGCAGTATATTTGCTTAGATAGCAACGGAGATAATTCAATGAAATCACTACGTCTACTTAGTGTCTTATCACTATTTTTATATATTATTTTAGGGCTTGCTGTAGTGGCAGCGGAAACTGCAACTTTGAACATTACGGCAACAGATGTCCGAACTGGCAGCAGACTGAACGGTGTTTCCATTACCATCACGCCGGAAACAGGTGATGTTATCACGGGGGTTAGTAACACAAATGGCGCGCTTGTAGTTACTGATTTAGCTGCAGGTGTCTACACGATTACCGCGTCTTCTACCGGTTATGCCGATAAAGTTCTGACGGATGTCACACTGACTGCTGACGAAACGAAGTCTATAGAAATTGCCCTCTCTTCAAAGGTTATTCAACTTGAGCAGGTTTCCGTTACGGCATCGCGCCGTCGAGAAAAGGTACTTGAAGCACCCGCCTCGGTTGCCCTGGTTGATAATTCGGAAATAAAAGACCGAGTCACGCCAAGTGTTACTGAACACCTAAAATCGGTACGTGCGGTGGATGTCATGACCGCTGGACTCGGGACATCGTATGTTGTCGTTCGCGGCTTCAACAACGTTTTTTCGGGTTCGCTGCTCTCACTTGTGGATAATCGGATTGCGAGCGCGCCTTCACTCCGGGTCAATAGCTACAACTTCATCCCGACTATAAACGAAGATATTGAACAGATTGAAGTCGTCTCGGGGCCTGGCGCGGCACTCTACGGTCCGAACAGTGCCAACGGTGTGATGCACATCATCACTCGCTCACCCTTCACCTCTCAAGGAACGACCATGAGTCTTGGGGGCGGTGAGCGTGGCATACTTATCGGATCGATGCGACATGCAGGCGTTGTCAACGAGACGATCGGTTATAAGTTTTCAGGAAATTATTTTCGTGGAAATGATTGGCAAGAGGGACGCGCGAAAGAAGATGTTGAAGGGCCCGGAGAACCAATATTTGATATTTACAAAGCCAGTGGTGAGTTTCGCGTTGATTATAGGCCAAGTGAAGACATGACCACAATCCTTGCCAGTGGTTTCACACAAGCCACCGGTATTGAACTCACAGGTATTGGTGCCGGTCAAGCGAAAGACTGGACTTACGGTTACCTCCAAGGACGCTTCATTTACAAAGACCTCTTTGCACAAGCCTTTTGGAATCGTAGCAATGCCGGAGATACCTATATTCTGCGAACGGGTCAACCCACCATAGACAATTCCGATTTGTATGTCGGGCAAATTCAGCACGGCTACAACTTTGGTGACCGGCAACGCTTTACTTACGGCGCAGACCTATTACTCACCCGTCCCGATACGGAAGGCTCAATTAACGGGCGCAACGAGGACAATGACAGTATCAATGAGATAGGCGCCTATTTGCAATCAGAGACAAAAATCCTTCCGCAGTTAAAGTTCATTGCCGCTGGACGGATTGATGACCACAATCAACTTGAAGACTACGTCCTTTCACCACGCGTCGCACTTGCCTTCCAACCTAACGACGACCATAACCTGAGAGTAACTTATAACCGTGCCTTTAACACACCAACCACTTCAAACCTGTTTCTCGATATTTTGTCATCTGTGGACCCATTTCAGTTAGGTGCCAACTTTCAACCCGTATTAGGTTTCAGCCCGAATATCGACATACGGGCACAAGGCGTACGCTCCGAAACAGGATTCACTTTCAAACGCAGTGCAAACGGTCGTCCAGAGTTTCGCTCCCCCTTCTCGCCGTTGGCACAGTTTCCCGCTGAAACGTACATTCCACTTGATGATCCCGTTTTCACAAACGTCATGTGGAATGTTGGGCGCGGTGTCGTCCTAAGTACTTTTAAAGAAGGTCTAACCGCGCAAGGGCTTCCAGAACCAAGCGTTAAAGCACTCTCCGATGGGCTTGACAACCTTATTCCGCAGCCGATCGTGGGTGTAAAAAATGTCTTACGCGCACTTGATCCGCAGACTGGGAGTTTTGTTGACGTTGAAGATGTAAACGACGTTAATCCACTGAAGCCGACAATCACGCAAACCTATGAGGTCGGATACAAAGGGATCCTCATGAACAGATTAGCGTTCTCCGCTGATGTTTATCATTCAAGGATTAAGGATTTCGTCGGTCCCTTGGTCGTTGAAACCCCAAATGTCTTCTTGGACCCTGCTACATTAGGTGCCTTCCTCAATGGACCCATGACTGCCGGCTTAGCGGATCCCGCAAACGCGAACTTAAAGCAGGCACTGCTCGCATTTGATGCCCCTGCCCAAGGCGGAAACGGCAACGGTTCACCCGTCGATGAATTGGTGAAAGTGATCGCCGCTATCCCCTTCGGCACAGTGACACCGGAACAGGCAGCAGATCCAAACGCAGTCATGCTCACCTATCGCAACTATGGTGATATTTCGCTCAACGGCCTCGACCTGAACTTTACCTATTACCTTAATTCCAGCTTAAGTTTTGGCGCGAATTATTCGTTTGTCAGTAAAGACCTCTTTGAAGACGTTGACGGACTCGGCGATATTGCGCTCAACGCGCCTAAGAATAAATTTGGGGCAAGCATTCAGTACGTTAACACCGATCTCGGATTAGGGGTCGGATTTCGGACGCGTTTTGTGGCGGGTTTTCCTGTGAGGTCAGGCGTTTACGTCGGCGATCTTGAATCGTATTACACAATCGATTTAAACGCCGGCTACGAACTGCCAATCGGTCCCAAACCTCGCCTCTCACTGACAGTCCAAAACCTTTTGAACCGTCAGCATCAGCAGTTTATCGGGGCACCAGAAATCGGACGTTTGTCAATGATTCGCTTGACACAGACTTTCTAAATAAAAAAAATTTGCAACCAAATCCCCTGTTTGGTGTATATTATAGACAAGCACCTCCGGAGGGACCCGATGCCTGACTTAGACGATGAACTAATGGAACGCTACCAAAAAGGGGATGAAAACGCGTTTACGCTCCTTGTACGCCGACATCAGCAGCCGCTCGTCAATTTCATCGCTCGGTTCATTAATGACAGGGATAGTGCCGAGGATCTCGCGCAGGAGACATTCATCCGTATCTTTAAAGCAGCAAATCGCTACAAATCGGAAGGTGCACATTTTAAGACGTGGATGTATCACATCGCCTCGAATCTTTGCAAAAATGAACTACGAAATCGAGGCCGACGTGACCGGTACAGAGTTGACAACGTCGTGAACAGCGGAAGCGATAGTGACGGAGACACAGAACAGATTGATCTGATTGCAAGTGCCCCCGCGAATCCAGATTGTGAACCAGAAGTCGCACTCGAACGCAAAGAATTACGGAACGCTATCCAAAACGCAATCGCAGAACTACCAGAACAGTATCGACTCCCACTTGTGCTTCGTGATCTACAAGGACTCAGTTACGATGAAATCAGTGAGGTACTGGAACTTCGGAGCGGCACAACGAAATCTCGCATCAACCGCGCACGGCTTATGCTTAAGGAAAAGTTAAAACCGTTTATTTAACGTTTTAGGAGCACGCTATGAACTGCTTACAGGCTGAGGAACACTTCTCTGCCCACTTTGAAGATACGCTCGATTATCAAACGCTGCAGGGTTTTGAAGAGCACCTCGCAGCATGTGAAGCGTGTCAACACGAATATACCCGATTTCAGGAGTCTGTTAAGGCGGTACAACAATTGCCGCAGATAGAACCCTCGCCTTACTTTATGTCAACGTTACAACAACGCCTCGCTACAGAACAACGCGAACCCAGCAGTGTTAAGGAAAGTGTGGCAACAGGTTGGGCCAGGTTGTTAGATGTCCTCCGCCGTCCAAGATGGGCGTTCAGCGGTATCATGGCATTGATCCTCGCCGCAGCTGGAACCTTTTTCTACCAAGATGGTTCCTTATTCAATCGAGACCTCCGTTCAACACCAGTAGTAGCACCTATGTCTCAAAGAGCGCAGGTAGCAACGTCGCCTGAGGCACTTCCAGAAAGCTTATCACCACGTTTCAGCAGAGACGGCAGTCAGTTTTTACAGGGCAGTACCATTTTAACGCCGAGGCAACCGATGCAGCAGCGTTATATGTTAAAACAGGTAAGTTATACCACCACCTCCACCAGCGGCGGGCTTTAATTGATCGAGGACTTACGCACTGCTTCTTAAAGTCCCCCTGATAAGGGGGATTTAGGGGTTAATCTTAAAGTCCCCTGATAAGGGGGATTTAGGGGGTTAAAACATGGAAAAATGCGTAAATCCTATGATCAATACATAAGCAATTGAAGGAAATAACACATGTACGCAATAGAATTAAAACGCCAACAATTCATAATCGGAATATTCAGTCTGCTTTTTTATGCGATCACCCCGAGTATCGCCAATGAAAACACCCTGCAGCTGCTCGAAAAAGAATTCCAGAAGGTCGTCACCGACGCGCGTTCGGCTGTTGTGAAAGTTGTAGCGACGCAGATGATCCCGCCAAACCCTGAAAAGTCGGTATTTACCCGCCAAGAAATCGGTTCCGGCATCGTTATTAACACCACCGGACACGTCGTGACAACGACATTTGAGATGGAAACACCCAGTAAGGTTGAGGTTATCTTTAACGACGGCGCAGTTTCTCCAGCTGAACTTATCGGCACCGATATATTCACGGACATTGCGGTACTCCGAACCGCAGAGGCGCACCTAATAACCATACATCCAACGAAGCCTCAAATCGTAGCATCTGCAGCACCTCGCGCACTGTCCCGGCGTAAGGCACTCATGTCGAGCACATCTAAAACCACAGTCCCAGTGCAGTGGGGTGACTCCTCAAAAATCAACACAGGTTCCTGGGTTGTAACGATTGGCAGTTCTTACGGACAGAGCCCGATCGTCTCTTTCGGCATCGTGGGCGGGTGGGATACCCTACCAAATCAGATGTGTGGGGAACTGATTAAAATCAATGCAGCGGTTACACCGGGCAACAGCGGCGGCGCTGTCATAAACACCTCAGGTGAGATTGTCGGAATGATATTTGCTGTGCTGACAGAACCGCCTGATACCACCCATGCATTGGCTGACACGCTTTTTCCACAAGGGGTCAGTCCCGACATTGAACAATTCCTTGCTCCAGAACGATCGCAAGAAAACCGTACGCAAGAGATTACCTTTGCCATGCCGATGGAGACGGTTCGCGCAGTTGCCGAAGAAATCATTGAACACGGAAAGGTGGCACGCGGCTGGCTCGGTGTTGAAGTTGATGTCAGTGAAGTGGGGGTCTTTGTTACGGGTGTGGTTGATGGCAGCCCTGCACATAAAAGCGGACTTTTACCGAAAGACCTTATCCTCGAATTTAACAAAGTACCTGTACGCTCCTATGATGAACTGTTGAGATGCGTTGTGACTGAGCGACCCGCCACGAAAGTCCAACTCAAAATCGGTAGAAACGGCTCCGAACAACATTGCACGGTAATATTAGGCGAGAAAGAGTAACACGCCTAACGCGTTATCTTCTCAAACTCGGCAAGGTATGCCGCCGCAATCTCACGATTCCCCTTGATAATCAACAGATTCTCGTCATTCCGCTTCTCCGCGTTCTTTGAGAAATTGTAGGACCCCATAATCACCGTCTCCTCATCAATAACGATCACTTTGTGGTGCATAGACCCTCTATTTTTATCCAGAACAACTGGCAAACCCGCCGCCTTCATCGCTTCAAACTCAGAGTATTGATCGACTTGCCGATCTTCAAACACACCCCGGACTTCAATACCGGACGCAAATCGGGCACGCATCGCATTGCCAAGCATATCGTGCGTAAACGCAAACGCCATAAAATGAATAGACTTTTCCGCGGAATTGATCTCTTTCAGAAGTGGCGAAATCGTATCGCTCCCCGGCGAGAAATACGTAAAAACCTGCATCCCATCCGCCAATGTTACCTTCGGATACGCAATAAACGCACCAGCCGACTTTCCATCCGCCGCGTTAAGAAACAGGTCTCGAAACTCTTGTGTAAAGTTATACGCCAACGGTACCGAATCAATCAATATGACGTTATTGTTATTCCTATAGGCACCGTTATAGGTCGTATTATAGGAACCCGTCCAGACGTACCGCTCATCAATCACAATAAATTTGTGATGCATCAACCCATCATGTTCACCGTCGTTGGCGACAGGAATACCCGCCGCTTGCAACCGTTCAATTTCCGCTTCATCAACATTGTTCCCCTCAGTAACAACACGCACTTGCACACCGCGGTTGTGCACATCAATTAAAGCATCAGCGACGGGTGCAGAAGCCAAATGATAAAGTGCTGCATCAACCCGCATTGCAGCATCCGCAAGTCTGGCGACAAGCCGCTTTTCAAGCGAATACGGCGTATTCTTATCAATCGGTGCTGTTGAAACGCCGCTAAAATAGACCTCCCATACCACCTCAGTCGTCGGTTTGGATCTATTCTTGTAATATCTTATTCCAAACCCAACTGCAACAGCACATAACAAAATAAGAATGAACGGGACGAATAATTTCAGTTTACTGACCTGTGATGCTGCGCCAGTGTCATGTGTGCTCAAATCGCTGTTCATATTTCTTAATTTCATAGCACTTACGTACTACTTTTAAAGTCCCCCTGAGAAGGGGGATTTAGGGGGTTTCTTCCTCTCAAAGTCCCCTGATAAGGGGCGGGGAATGCCCATAAGGCATTCATACCGTTGATTTTTTAGGGGGTTAAAAACGTTAGACACCCCATCTTTGGCGTGACTGCTCCAACGACTCAATTTCGGCATCTTGCTGCTTCCACGCGTAATGCCCTTTCGGTTTCTCACCGACCCATCTCTCATCAATCGGCTCCGATGCAAGTTGATAGCGCGTATCCGCCGTTATCCGAATTTTATTAGATGTGTTCACCAGAGAAGCGTGCATGAGGAACATACTAAAAATAATAACGTCCCCCGCCGAAAACGCAGTTGTCGCCCAGTGTCCCCCAAATTTCTCAACGATTTCAAGCGGATCATCGCTAAAATGTCCCTCAATCATATCTCGATCGACATCTGATTGTCCGTAAGTGGCCCGAACTTTATCAAAGCGGTTGGATCCGAGACAGAAAACAATAGGTCCCATATCCAACGATACATCGCCAAAAGGTGTCCAACAGGAGTAGAGTGCTTGCGTACCTCTCCCCATAAAAACGATGTCATAATGAATCGGGGAGCCTGAACCCGGGCCCGCCGTGCGAAGCCATTTGAAATCGAACGACCGTGCCTCGCCGCCGAGGAAGTGCTTGAAAAAGTCCATCACCGGTGCCCCCTCAACGACCGCTTTGAACGCCGGAAGCTGCGTCAACGCTTTATTGCCCATTGAACCCGTTGATGTAGGTTCCGGATACGCCGAGTTGAAGATCCCATCCATTAACGCTGTACCTGGGGCGAGCATGCCTTTTGCTGCAAGTTTTTCCAGAATCTGACGACGTGCCGTCAGTACAGCCGCTTTATCGTGTAACTCGCGAATCAGGAGATACCCGTCCGCTGCTATCCGTTCTTTCAAAGCATCGGGATCGTCAAGGATGTCATTACTATCCCGTAAATCCGTGCTGACTTCCACCTCTTGATGCAAAAAAGGGAGTTTCATTTTTGTAAAGTTCCTTGCGGTTCGTTTAGGATAATTTATGACTTACGCACTGTTTCTTAAAGTCCCCCTGATAAGGGGGATTTAGGGGGTTTCTTAGAAAATCCGAAAATATGTTTACAGTTTGTCAGGGAACAAGCACCCTACCACCGCTGGCGAGGATTATATCCTCGCCATTTTTTCTAAACTTTTGATGGCGGAAGCTTTCTCAACCAAGCAAGATTAAATCGATAGTGTAGACGGCTGCTAATCAAATGGATCATTCCATTCTGTCCTTGGCAAACAGCGAGGTAGCCACCCGGCTCAGCACTGTTCAATCCAATTGTAAAGGGTCGTCCATCCATCGTTTCGATCGCCCGGTCTTCCCCATCATCCGTAATCAGACGTGTATACGCCCACGTTTCGCCATCGTCATAAGACAACGCACCAAAAAGACCCGTAACGAGGCGTTCATTCCCGGAAGCATCAACGATCGGCATCGAGGTCGCTTCCCTCCGATCACCTGTGAAAGAGGCAAGAAAAATTGGACCCTCTTGGAGCCGTAGCAGCACGCACCGTTGCCCACCCGAAACAACTGGGAATTGGCTCGCACTGTAGTGCCACGTCTCACCGCCATCTTCAGAAACACTCTTCGGCATCCGATCATCAATCGTATCACCACGACCATAAGCCATCAACCTGCCATCCGTGAGTTCAACCACAGCAGCGTGGATACCAGCAATCCAACCGCCCTGTTTACCAGCAGCAAATTCGGGGATCGGTTGTCCAGCACCCGGATCATACCACGTCTCGCCATCATCATCGCTGAGCCATATCGCAGTGCCGCCGTCGCCACCGCTCACCGCATCACACGCAAGGAGTATAGAACCGTCCTGTCTACGGAAAACGGAAGCGATGGGCATGTGCCGAAGACGATGCTCCGGTGATATAAAGCGTGGTTTCGACCAAGTTGCACCGTTATCATCAGAATAACGCATCACCAACGCCAAGGGACCCCATGTCGCCGCAGCCGAAAGCCCATTGAAATGATAAATCCGTCCGTCCTCATTCCGCCAGAGAGACGTTGCGTGATTGTTCCGATCCGGTGGACCCCAGAAAGGTTCCGCAGGCTCCCATTCCGACGCACCAAACCGCAACCGACTCGCGGCAACCGTCAACTCGCGCCCGCGCTCCGTAACGCATGAATACCACGCCGTAAACATATCGCCATTCGGACATTCTGTTATCGCAGGGACGTGGTTATGCGCGGAGAAAAGCGGTCCGTTTGAACCTTCTGGAATTTTAACGAACGTCAACGGCTCCGCAAAATAGGGTGCGTTACGTTCACCCCCCTGATAAGGGGGGCTGGGGGGGTTTCTTTCTTCTATAGGTTCCTGATTGACATCACGTCCCCACAACGCCACTTTCGGTACAGGCGTAGGCGATGTCTGCGGCATCTCACCACAAACGACCCGAAACCCGATGTACCAGTGTTTATCTTCAGGCACCGCCCCCATCCGATTCGCAGAACGCAAATAACACAGCAACGTCGAATGACTACCACCCCGCGTAACCCGATACAACCCGTCTTCTCTACCGATGGGATCCGCTTGTAGTTCCGGTTCATAGGGTCCATACCAATCCTGACACCACTCCTCCACGTTCCCGTGCATATCGTAGACACCCCACGCGTTCGGCGCGGTTTGCCCGACATGCAACGGCATAATCTCTTCCGTCCCGCGACCGCGTCCTGCATCGGGATACCAACTCTCACCAACATTTTTATGGAATTCAGACGGCAAAGTATCACCCGTATAAAAATGCGTTGTCGTCCCTGCGCGGCAAACGTATTCCCATTCTGCCTCGGTCGGTAACCTATACGGCAGTCCCTCTTTTTCGGAGAGCCATTCGCAAAAGCGCGTTGCATCGTGCCAATCCACAAACACCACCGCTTCATCATCATCCTCTGAAAAGCCCAACTTTCCGCGGAGTTCACTGTGTGTCGGATCGAATGCCTCATACTGCGTATTCGTAACCTGAAAAACACCGATGTAAAACGGCGTAGTGAGCGTCACCTGATGCACCGGTTTCTCATCCCAATCGCCATCGCGGAGATGTGGTTTGTTTGTCGTCAACTCATCTGACAGCGACGCGTTCTCCGAACCCATCATAAAACTTCCCGGTTCAATCCGTACAAATTGCATACCGAGCGAATTCGTATGCATCGGTTTCCCGTCAAATACCACCTTATCCATAGTTTCCCTTTCCTACTCGGACATTGTCTTATAGCCTACCCTCTCATCTTCACGCCTATTGCCCTCATTATACCAATTCAAACCGAATTTGTCACGAAAAATGTTAGGTTGCCTTTACATCCCAAACAAAACGCCATCTTTAGCAGAGGCATTCAATCGTCCATGTCTTGACCGAATTTTCACCCCAGGACCGGTAGGTTCGGTTTCCTAACCGAACCGGATTTTATACAGAAACCTTGAAGGCTTCAAAAACCTCTTGAATCCCGTAGGGTTTATTTGCTTGGGGTATTTGCTTGGGCATTTCTGCGTATTGATAGGGTGTTTCTGCGTATTTCTTCAGTATCTCTGTAGAAAAACGCAACCTCACAGCCCTAAGCCCCGTAGGGGCGGCATCTGTAGAAGAGCTGCGGCGAAATAAGGCGAAAAAGTCCCTAAATTGACACCTATGGTGCCTGTTTCTAACCGCACCATAAGTGTCAATTTTAGAAAAAATAACCGCCTCGATCCCAGGCCCGGTAGGGTTTTTGATAGGGTGTTTCTTCGCGGTTTCCTAACCGAACCGGATCCTACGCAGAAATCTTGAAGCCTCCAAAAACCTCTTCAGTCGCGTAGCGACGGCATGTTTATAGCAGCGCATGACCCAAAAACCTAAGCCCCGTAGGGGCGGCATGTATACAGACATTCCTACAAAATACCGTCAAAAATCACTAAATTGACACCTATGATGCGGTTTTGCGGTGTACTCACCCAAATGCGACCTGCATTCCTAACCGCACCAGATCCTGAAAAGAGGACGAGAAACTCTATAATTTCTTAAAACTGAATGACGCTGCCATCTTTAAAGAAAAAACTTGAGAAAACAACAGAAAAGTCGTATGATATAAAAAGATGGGGTATCGGCTGCTATCTTATATGTGTCAGATATGGGAAAGCCAACGCCGAGAGTATATGGCGCGCGACCTGTCACAGCGTGAGTGGCGGTTTCACCGGAACGCTCAGACGAGGAGAAAGAACTCATGCAGAGCATGGCAGAACATTACTTGCAACAAGGCATTGAACAAGGCATTGAACAAGGGGAACGCAGAATGAGTATCGAGAGCACCCTGAACGTTCTCACGGAACGTTTCCCAAACGTGGATGTCAACGCCCTCAAATCCAAACTTGAAACTGTTGAGGATCTCGACCATCTCAAACGGTTGAACCTAAATGCTGCGATAGCAAAAAGTTTTAACGCTTTTCAAGAAACCCTAAACGCAGATAGTATTGGGTAAACCTATAACGTGTAGCACTATGAGGCACAAACACACCTCTTATCTTTACACAGTTGGACTGTCCATCTTGAAATTGTAGGGAGATCGGTTCGTAGTAGGGCGATTCATCGCCCCAACGCACAACGAATTGCCCTACTACGAACCATCTATCAGTTTAGATGTAACAGACTCATAGTGTTCTGTCTACACTCAAATGATGAATAGAGACGTTCGTAGGGGCGGGGTTTCCCCGCCCGATATATCAATCATTTATAACTTGACGAAGCAATAGTATGCGTTCCCCTAACAGGTAGATGTATTCGCATCCCCAACACGCTCTTCATGGAGACCCCTATGAAACACGAGAAGGATACCGCTGTTAGATGTGTTTACATAGCACTCCGCTGGAGTGCGGTCGCTTCAGCCCGCTTTTTCTATAGATATATTGCTCCGCTGGAGCAAAGAGACTTCTTGGCACCGAACGGCGTGGTGTGTTTTTTGTAGGAGCGAGCTGGGCTCGCGAGTGTTTTCGGGTATAAATCAGGGATCGCGAGTAAAACTCGCTCCTACAAGGAGGGTGGGAAGCTAATAAACATCAGCATTCCAACCATCATAAGGTCATTTGATACTATTTGCGTATCAGCATCTTCTTTGTGGCTGTAAAATCACCCGCTTTAAGCGTATAGAAATACACACCGCTCGCAACAGACTCTCCCAACTCATTTGTCCCATCCCAATAGACAGCGCGATCCTTCTCCTGATACACACCCGCAGGCAGCTGCCCCAGTTCCAATCTCCGAACAAGCGTCCCATCCGCCGAATGGATAGACACCGTAACTTCAGCAGGTGTCGCCAACTGATAGGGTATCCACGTCTCAGGATTAAAAGGATTCGGGTAGTTCGCCAACAGAACCGTCTCTTTGGGTGGGGCCACCTGCTGCAAAACAACCTGTAGAAGCCGTTCCAGCATCGCGATGCCATCCGCATCGACTCCTTGTGCCTTCGCGTCCTGAATCCACTTCTGCACCTCTTGTGCGGTAAACGGCAGGTGCGGCACCTCTTGCACGACGGCAGGCGCAGCGAAATCTGGATTTATTGCCTCCGCAACCTCGGTAAGGTCTTCAATATCCACCCGATTGTCGTTGTTGACATCGGTGGGGAGATCCCCGGTCTTACCGTAGTCGCGAGCCACTGCAATCAGGTCATTTATATCCACCTTTCCATCTTTGTTAACATCGTAGGGAAGCACTGTAATCTTTTTCCAGATGCGGACGGTGTTGTCCTCACCACCAGATGCCAAGTAAGTTCCACTGGGATGAAAATCAAATTCCAAAGCCCAATCTGTATGCCCACCCAGATATTGTATCTCTCGCCCACTACTTGGATCATATAAACCTACTCCTCTCGCTCCAACAACGCCAAGAATTTGCTGTCGCGGATGGAACCGCAGCCCATTGACCCAATTCCGATAACGGATCGTGCGGATGGTCCTCCTGGTATCAACATTCCAGATGCGGACAGTAGAGTCTGTACCACCGCTGGCAAGCGTCCGACCATCACGGCTCCAGGCGACCGCGCGGACTGGATCCGTATGCCCTCGCAAGACAGCGAAGTTAATACCGTTATTTGGATTCCACAACCGGACGGTGCCATCGTGTCCACCACTAGCGAGAGTTCCACTCGGGCTCCATGCCACTGTCCGTACTACACCTGAATGTCCACGTAGGGTGCGGAGTAAGCGGCGGGTGCCGTTTCGATGATCCGTATGGAAGGTATAGATATCTCCGTTTCGGGCCGCAGCAGCGAGTCGATTGCCATTAACGCTATAGGCGAGATCTTCGATCCGACCCCTGGTAGTGAACGTTTTTAGCGTGGTATTCTGAAGTGTATTGTGAAGATACACTTTTGAAAACGCTCCAGCAATCGCGGCTTCATACCAGCCTTTCCGGGATGCGATTGCCGCGATAGCGTCTCTCTGCCCAGAGTCTGTATAATCCTTGCCGTGGAGATACGCGAAGGTAGTCGCGTCATAAACTTGAACGTTGTATTCGGTAGCGTTGTAGTCGGTGCCAACAACCAACCGGTTACCACTTACGGAAAAATCAACTGCCCGGACTGTCCCTCCGGGTTTGTCGATTCTTTTATGGAGTACCCACTCCTCTGCGGCGGGTGTGGCGGTTAGCCCTAAGGCGAAGGTGAGTAGAAATATAACAGGTAAAAGCGTTCGTTTTTTCATCGGATTTCTCCTTTTAAGGTAGTAGGCACAGTCCTCTGTGCCATTCACCAGTTTTGCTACGGCACACGCCGTGTGCCTGCTACTTTTCTGAATCGCAGATTTTCACGGATGACGCGGATTTTGGGCCCTTGCACCACAATCCGCAACCCTTTAATCTATATAAGTGCTGCCTCGATATAGTTAGTCTCTGCCAGAACTCGAACACCCTTGAATCCATCAGAAACATTCTCCATAACATAGACAGCTTCAATCGTTGCCATGCCCTGCGGGACAATGCCCTCAGGTGCCTCGGCAGTGAAGGAAAAGTGCCATATTCCATCTTCCGGTGGCTCCACATGGATGATCGGAATAAGTTGCGGATTCTTCCAACCACCTGACCGAACTGTGCCACTCGCAGTGATTTTAACTGTTTTTGGATCGCTATCCCCGTTAGCAGGACACAGTCTTACCACTTTGACAGAATAGACCAAAGTATCGGAATGTGCGTTAATTTCTTGACTCATGGTTTTGTCTCCTTCATTGCATTTCTCCTTGTTGCTACGGCACACGGCGTGTGCCTACTACTTTGTCTGAATCGCGGATGTCACGGAGAACGCGGATTGTTTGGACATCCACGTTCTCCTATTCACCCTGCGGTTGTTTTGCCATATTTAGCCCTATAAGGGCGATATGTTTATAGCAGCTTGCAGCCACCCAATTCCAAGCCCTATAAGATAGAAGACCTCTTTTCACGCATCGGCGAGCACAACTATCCAAATTGAGTAGTGTGCACCCGATCCTATAAAGTGAAACTCTAATTCGCCTTTGTCGATATATGCAGCTGTAATCTCCTGCTGTCCAAGAAAGTCATCAGGATCAAACCAACTACCACGGCCAAGGTCATACTCATACAGTTTTACCACGGCTCTGCTGATGAACTGATAATCTTGGTTAATCTCGAGCGTTTGCCCCGATTCCACTTCCGTCGCGTCCCAAACACGTCTTCCGTTAATCGTGATATAAGGTTCATCGTATATCTCATTCTGATCGTGGCACACGATTCGTTGCAATCTACAAATTGGCATAATAGTCTCCTTTTCAAATTGTTTCTTAATTCAGAATTAGTGGTATTGATAGCGGAAACGCACCAGCAAGCACACCCTGATGCAACAAAAACAGCCCGCAACACAACGCTCAGACAGCGCGCGTGCAGGCATAACAAAACCAGACCGGTAACAATCACCAAGACCAGCTTATGAAATATAATACTTATGATGTGTAAAGTAATCGGGGGGGAGGGTATACGGTGTGTAGTAATTCGCAGGTGTCAGGGCAGACGCAGCAAAGCGGCGCGCAGCCACACCAAACAGAATCGCCGGGCTGATCGCTTTGTCAATCTCTAAAGGGGTGTATGCGTCCTGCATGCTCGTTACCTACCTAAAGTTGTAGAAAAATGCGCGTTTTGCATTTTTCACCTATTGAATTATTGAGATATTGAGAACTATCAAGAATTATAGAAGTCATATTGAGTAAAACATAAAGATGTCGTAAAATAGTGGAGTCAAAGCAGATAGTTTATGTCTTTTTTTCCACTTTACATCGCTATTACTTGAAGTCATATTGAGTAAAACATAAGGATGTCGTAAGATACGAAAAGAACGGGAGATAATTTGTGTCCTTTTCTTCCGTTTCAGATCCGCATTTACTTTACATTCTTAGCTCTGACTCGCTATGAGTTCATAGATAACAAACGCATCTCTGATTTCAGGATTCCCTTGATTCTTCAGATGTAATGTGTCAAGCGGCGCCGGTGTTCAAATCTAAAGTGCCACCTTTTTTAGAATTATCATGCGCATGCGTAAGCCCCATTCTATAACATATTGCATATTAAGACAATAAAATAATAATAGTAATTTCGTATTTTATGTCTTAATATAAGCATCATCGTAAATTTGGACGCATAAAACCAAACTATTTTTTTCGGAAACACGAGTTGCTACCTTTTTATACACATAGCACCCCACTGGAGTGCGATTGTTTGCATACCCCATTTTCTATAGATATATTGAAAAAACACCAAAATCTGTGAGCAGCAACTTGGATTATTGTTACTACAAACGAGTCGCAAAAAAGTTGCACTTTTTTTCGTTTAAATTTTTCAGAACTTACGTAAAACCACCGAATCGTCCAAAATATGCAAAAAACCTTACACACCCATTAAAAACATTTCCTTTGACTTTTTTCACCACTTCTGCTATATTATTTATAACTTGTAGCGGGTTCTTGTCCTTTTCCGTTAAAGCGTCCGGATTTAACCTTGGATAGTCGCGGGTTGCCATCAGTTTTCAAACCGGTAAGCTGCGATATTCTGCACAAGAACCTCACAAAAACAATTGCTTAGAGATCGCGCAAATATCTATTTTAGGGAGCGAAATTTTGAAACAGAAGATTATCTTCGGGGCACTCCTCCTCGCTTTGATAAGCGTTACAACGATTTGTGGTGCCCAGGATCTGGTCCTGCACCTCTCTTTTGACGAATTAGAAGGAAAAGTCGTCAAAGATCTGTCCGAATTCGGTAACGATGCAACCTTTAATAAAGGCAACCCCAAATTAATTGAAGGTGTTTTCGGACAAGCGATGGAATTCGACGGAAAAACCGCTGGCGAAATTGACGACGATCCAAGCCTCGATATTGTTGATGGAATCACCATCGAATTCTGGGCACTCGTCAAAGGTGGAGAGACAATCCAGAGCGGTGTTGAGAAAGGATCGGCTTGGGTCTCCGGATTGTATAATCTCGCAGCACTTTACAACGGCGGGACGATCCTTCAATTTTTTGACCTGCCAGACCCGTGTAATGACGACAATATCGGCCCCACTATTCAGGACGGTGAATGGCATTTTCTCGCCGGAACGTGGGACGGTGAAGATATCTTACTCTACATCGATGGCGAACTGGAAGCAGAAATGCCTTGTAAAGGTGAACTAAAACCGAACAACGAGTCGCTCTACATCGGTGCACGCGGCGGAAGCCAGCGATTCCTCACCGGTGCCCTCGATGAAATCAAAGTGTATAACTATGCCCTAACCAAAGAGGAACTGCGCCAAGATATGGAAGCACCTGTCACACTGCACGTTGATGCACAAGACAAATTAGCAACCGTCTGGGCACGCCTCAAAACTGACTAACCCACACAGCAAAGGAAAGTTGATGAGAACAACTCGTTATCTTTTTCCACAACTCGCAGGTTGCCAAAACTTGCTATACAAGCGTCCAACGTTTCTTCTATTGTTGTTAACCCTAATCATCGGCTGCGCGCTGCCTTTCGGTCAAAACCTAACGCCTGAAGAGCAAGTCGCAGTTGTCACAACCGACAAAGGTACAGTCGTAATCGAGTTCTATCCCGACGCTGCGCCGATAGCAGTGGAGAATTTCATCAAATTGATTAACCAGAAGTTTTACGACGGCTTAACATTTCATCGCAGAGTTGACGAATTCGTCGTTCAGGGCGGGTGCCCAAATGGCGATGGAACAGGCGGCCCCGGTTGGAATATAGTCGACGAGTACATGAATCCGAACCAGCGTCCGCACCTTAGAGGTACAGTCGCAATGGCGCGGACACCCGCACCCAACACATCCGGGAGCCAATTCTACATTTGCTTCAAACCCCAACCCACTCTTGACGGCAGTTACACCACCTTCGGGGGTGTCATTCAAGGTATAGATGTCGTCGATCGCTTACAGATAGGCGATGTTATGACAAAAATCCGATTGGAGGCGAAGTCAAAATATGTTAAGGCAACACCAGAATAAGCAGCACCGGCAGCTCGCATCCGCAGCACTTTCAGTCTTGATGACGCTATTCGCTACTTTCGTGCTGAGTTGCGCACAAGAAGACCAGAAAGCACCCGCACCACGCGCGCGCCGCACCGGTACAGGTTCAACGATAACAGCAGCAAAACCCCAGATTGATCCCGCAACTGCCATAGCCGTTATTGAAACGGCAAAAGGCAACATAGAGTTTGAATTTCTCGCAACCGATGCCCCTGAGACCTCTAAGAATTTCATCAAAAACGCTCAGGTGATGTATTACAAAGGTGAAAAGTTTAATCGCGCTGAAGAACTTCTCATCCAAGCAGGTTCAAAACTTGCCGCTGGAGATACGCTCCCTATTGAGAACGGCGCGAAAGAGATGTCCCGGGGTGTTGTCGCTCTGGCAAAAGAAGAAGGCACCAGCGTTTCGTACGCCTCCGAATTCTTTATCTGCCGAGACAGTACAATCCTTGATAGTGAATACACCATCTTCGGGAACGTCATCAGTGGGATGGATGTCGTTGACAGCATCGAGCAAGACGACGTAATTACGAACATCACCATCCGAAGCAAGGAATAACTATAAGTTATAAGTTATAAGTTACCTTCGGATGTTATCAACGCATCCCTGTAACTGCCATTACTAAATTGCGGTCGCGGTATCCACAAGAAACCGTTGATAAAGCACAAGCCAGACTTATAACTTATAACCAACAACTTATAACTACTAAAATGGAGGCATATATGGCATTAACTGTTATTCGTACGGCGCGCCCGAGTCCCGTTTGGCAGGAAAGCTACGTGCGTGTGAAAAAAGGACAACGACTCGTTATTGACGGAGAAGGGGCTTGGTCACCAGATTTACAAAACCGGACCGGATGGTGCGGTGCTGATGGTGTCCCGAAGACCCCAGGCTCCAACGACTATCTACTCCCGGGTGCTAATATCGGCGCACTCATCGCGAAGATCGGAAATACCGTCTTCGCTGTCGGCTCGCGCTACGACAACCCGGCTCCCGCTGATGGTGTTATCTTTCTCGCTATGAACGAAAATCCACAGAATAACAATCAGGCAGGAAGCCTACTCGCACAAATCATCATTTTTGATGATGAATAGCAACTTGCCTACAACACACGCTATTAGATAGAACTTACACACTGCTTCTCAAAGTCCCCCTGATAAGGGGGATGTAGGGGGTTTAAATTCTTAAAGTCCCCCTGATAAGGGGGATTTAGGGGGTTAAGCAAAATGCCTCTCTCTGCTAAAATTGTGTAAGTCCTAAGATATAATACATTGGACACATCAGAATCAGGAGCAAGTTATATATGGAAGAAACCACTGCTCAGGAAGAAATACAACAACTTCCACCTGTCGATTTTATTAGCTATCTTACGAACCTCGTAGAAACCGGGCAGCTCTATTTACAAGGGATCCCTAACCCTGAAACACAAGAGGTCGTTATAAACCTCCCGATTGTGAAACATATTATTGATACGATTGAGATGCTCGAAGAAAAGACGAAAGGTAACCTCACTGCCCCCGAAGCCAACTTCCTGACAAATACACTCTACGAACTCAGAATGGGCTATGTCCGTGTCGCCAGTAGTCAAGAAGCAGCGGCACAACAGGCGGCAGCTGAAGATGAAACACCGGCTGAAGAAACTGAAATAGAAGCACCCCCTAACGAAACCGAAAATGTTTCCGAACCAGAAACACAGTAAAGACTGAGACACGGCAACCGCGCATCACAAATCTGAAAACCGCCGATTTTCGTGAATTATCCAGCAAAAATGGAGTTAACTCCGTTAAACTTTCAAGGAGAACCATTTATGGAATTCTATCACGGCACGACGCTCAGCAGCGCGAGAGGTATTATCGAAAATGGGTTTCGGCCGCGCGGCGGTGCCGTCTGGTTCACAACAAATTGGAATTACGCTAAAAATCGAGCGGAGCAAAAGGCACGCCGAAAAAATGGTAAGCCTGTCGTCCTGAAAACCGAGCTGGAGATTGAAGCACTTCGCACATCCCTCGGTAACGGCAAAATTCACGCACGGGGTGGTATCGTAGCGATTCATGAACGCTTGGCTGTCCAACTCCTACAGTCCAACGTTTTTGAGTTATTAGCGTGTCCAGTCGCACTTGCACAATGGGTTAACCACCAAATCGGGCTTTACGCGCACAACGGGGTGAGTCGAAACCACTGGGGGATCGTGAGATTGGCACACTGGATGAATAACCGGATGAAATCAGGCACTGGAAACCGTATCGACCGGCAAGAATTTTTTGAAAAAGGTCGGCAATGGCTACCCGCATTCTTTGACAAAATTCCGTTCAGCCCTGATGGACTCCCTATTCAACATCTTCAGAATGATACGATTGCAGTCCGTGTACTATACGCCGACACACAAGCAGCACCACATCAGGCCTCGAAAGTTGATACGCAACACGCCAAGGCGATAGCAGACATTTCCGATGGAAAACCTAAACAGCGGATGCGAGGTCTTCAATTCCTTGAAAAAGTTGGAACAGAAGAACTCTTTGATTGGTGCGTACTGCAGCTTGAAGATGAATCCGTGGATGTCGTATGCAACGCTTTGCGAATTATGTGCCGCTGTGATGAAGGGTATATTGCCCCCATTCTGCCGTACGCCGAATCTAAAAACAGGCGGATCCGCGCTGGTGCACTCGCAGTACTCGCAAAACATGCTTTAGATGATACCGAACGCTGGTTTGAACGCGGACTCAAAGACCCGGCGGCGTGTGTACGCATGGAAGTCGCAAAACTTTTACCCACGCTTGATAGAATTGAGCATCAAGACCTTTTCGACATCGCACGGCACGATCCAAATCCAGCCGTCAAACGCCTCGCTAAAAAGCGGCATTAAACAAGGATAGAACTTACGCAGCCCCCTTGCAGGCGGGGTTTGAAACCTCGCCTGCAGTGCGTAATACATCTGTTATCATAGAAAAATGCGTAAGCCTTGAAGGAATAACTACAGCAATTTCCCAATAGATGTGCTTGGTACGCGCCAAGCACACCGTGTAAAACAGGAGAATGAACTACCAACGCCAGATTATAATCGCTTTAGCGATGCTCATGGGCTTGCTCGTGACCGGAACCGCCGGTTACCTACTGCTTGAACAGGATAACCCTGAAGGGGGATGGCATCTCCTTGATGCCATCTATATGACCGTTATTACCTTGACAACCGCCGGGCATGACGATCTGGAAATGAGCGATAACGCACGTATTTTCACGATACTACTTCTCATCGGTGGCATCGGAGTGTTCACCTATAGTATCACGATCGCTACCGCATTTCTCATTGAAGGACAATTACAAAGCTTTTTCCGACAACAAAAAATGATCCGAACTGTCGATAAATTATCAAACCATTATATCATCTGTGGACTCGGTGATACCGGCGTACATGTACTCGATGAAATGCTGAAGGCAGGCGTAGATTTTGTCGGTATCGAATCCGAGGAAGAACGATTAATCCACCTCTCTGATACACGGGATTTTTCGTACCTCCACGGGGATGCGACCGATGATGAATTACTCACGCGCGCAGGTATTGAGCGCGCACATGGACTCGTTACATGCCTCAGCCGCGACCAAGATAACCTCTTTGTCGTCATCTCCGCGCGGAAACTGAACCCACATTTACGCATCGCTTCCAAAGCCGTTGAAGATAATTCACCCGGAAAACTGATGACCGCAGGTGCAGATGAAGTCGTCCTACCCGATCATATCGGCGGTCTGCGTCTCGCATCCGGCATACTCCAACCCCAACTTGTCGGGTTTTTGGAAAATATCACACAAAATCAAGACGGTGCCCAGTTTACTGAATCCGTTATTCAAAAAGATGCTCCCGTAGACGGCATTTCACTCAAAACCGCCAGTATCCGAGAACAAACCGGATTAGTCGTCATCGCAATCCGAGATAACGACGGAACGTTCCTCTATAATCCCCCCGGCGACAAGAAAATGGAAGCCGGAGACGCGCTATTAGTAATAGCAAATCGGAAACAACTACAAACATTACACAAACTTACAGGTGATTTAAGTTAGTCTCTGAAATTAACGCAAACTGGAAGGAAACACCCGTATGCTCGCAACAGTCCTAAGCAGTGCATTGCTCGGAATTGATGCCTATATTGTAAAAGTTGAAGTAGATGTCGCTGGAGGACTCCCCGCCTTCAGCACTGTTGGTCTACCGGACAGTGCAATCAAAGAAAGCAGAGATCGGGTTACCGCAGCCATCAAGAACTCCGGCTTCTACTTCCCACAGACCCGAATCACGGCGAACCTCGCACCCGCAGACATCCGAAAAGCAGGATCCGCATTTGACCTCCCGATCGCAATCGGTGTCATGGCGGCTACCAATCAAGTAGATCCCACAAGACTCGAAAACGCCATGATTCTCGGTGAACTCGCCCTTGATGGAAACATCCGAGGCATACAGGGTGGACTCCCGATCGCCATCACCGCAAAAGAGAACGGCATACAGAACCTCATCTTGCCCGCTGAAAACGCTAAAGAAGCCGCAATCGTCGAAGGTGTAAACGTCTATCCGGTCGCGAGTTTATCGGAGGCTGTCGCATTCCTTAATTCAGAGAGGGAGATCGCACCAGAACCCTATACACTCAATACCGATGAACACAAAGCACATGCCGAAACGCACCTTGATCTACTCGATGTCAAAGGGCAGGAGCACGTTAAACGCGCCATTGAGGTCGCCGCCGCAGGTGGACATAACCTGATTATGATCGGTCCTCCCGGTTCCGGAAAGACCATGATTGCGAAGCGAATCCCGTCAATCCTGCCAAGACTCTCAATGGACGAATCCTTAGAAACGACAAAGATCCAAAGTATCATCGGGATCCTACCGAGCGATACACCGCTCGTCGTAACACGACCCTATCGTTCACCACACCATACCATTTCAGACGCAGGCTTAATCGGTGGTGGCAATATACCGCGTCCGGGTGAAGTAAGTCTCGCACACAACGGGGTGCTCTTTTTAGACGAACTCCCCGAATTCCGTCGGAACGTCCTTGAAGTTATGCGGCAACCCCTTGAAGACCGACGTGTGACGATCTCCCGCGCAGCGGCATCGCTCACGTATCCCGCAAATTTTATGCTCGTTGCCGCAATGAACCCTTGCCCTTGTGGGTTCTTCAGCGACCCAAACCGAGACTGTAAGTGCACACCGACCCAGATCCAGAACTATGTCTCCCGTATCTCCGGTCCCCTATTAGATAGAATCGACATCCAAGTCGAAGTCCCAGCAGTGAAATACGCCGAACTCTCTGCCGAAACAACCGGTGAACCCTCAACGCAGGTACAAGAACGCGTTGAGGCGGCACGCCAGATCCAACATGAACGTTTCGCAGACACGACGATACACGCCAACGCAACCATGGAGTCAAAGCAGATTCGGGAGTATTGCAAAGTCAACGATCAGGCACAAGACCTGCTCCGTGTCGCTATCAACCAACTCGGGTTAAGTGCACGTGCCTATGACCGGATTCTGAAGGTAGCACGCACCATCGCAGACTTAGACCGAAACCCCAATATAGAGGCTGTCCACATTTCTGAAGCCATACAATACCGAAGCTTAGACCGGAGCTTCTGGAAAAAATAGATTTTTGGAACTTACGCATCTCCTCTCAAAGTCCCCCTGATAAGGGGGATTTAGGGGGTTTAAAATACTTACTTCTTACGTGCAAAATATCCGTTTTCCGCTAAACTTGCGTAAGTCCTATATAATCTAAGAAAAGAGGAAAAATGCAACCGAATTTTATTATCTTCCTAACAGACGACCAAGGGTACGGCGACCTGTCCTGTATGGGCGCGACCGATTTCAAAACGCCACACCTCGATAGAATGGCAGCCGAAGGTGCCCGCTTCACAGATTGGTACTCGAATTCACCCGTCTGCTCACCTTCACGCGCAGCACTCCTGACAGGCAGATACCCATGCCACGCCGGAGTCCGTTCCATCTTATCGGGGCATCGTACCGCCACAGGACTCCCACCCGCTGTACCGACACTCGCAACAGCACTTAAGGCACACGGCTATTACACCGCAATGTCCGGGAAATGGCATCTCGGGCTGGCTGAGGGGTCACGTCCGGAACATCACGGGTTCGACGATTGGTTCGGATTCATGGCAGGGTGTATCGACTTCTTTTCACACATCTTCTACTGGGGTTTAGGACAACGCGGCATCGACCAGACACACGATCTCTGGGAGAACGGAGAAGAAATTTATCGAAACGGCGAATACTTCACCGAACTCATTACCGAATACGCTATCAGATACATCCGAAAATCTGTCGAACTCGGTAAACCTTTTTTCCTTTACGTCCCTTACAACGCGCCACACTATCCGATGCACGCACCGCAAAAATACGTGGATCGGTTCCCAAACTTGCCGTGGGACAGACAGATCATGGCAGCGATGCTCAGTGCCGTTGATGATAGCGTCGGCGAAATTTTCGCAGAATTAGAACGACTCGGACTCGCAGAAAACACGTTCTCCTATTTCCAGAGCGACAACGGTCCCTCGCGTGAAACCCGAAACTGGTTGGACGGCACGCAAGATCCCTATTACGGCGGCACGGCTGGTAAACTGAAAGGACATAAATTCAGCCTCTATGAAGGCGGTATCCGTTCACCCGGAATTATGAACTGGCCCCAGCGAATCCCCGAAGGACAGGTCATCGGTGAAGTCGGCGCAGCAATGGATGTCTTTCCGACATTTCTCGCGGCAGCGGGTGGAGATCCTGCAGAGTATCAACTTGATGGACGCGACATCCTCCCCACGGTGGAAAATGGTGAACCGACACCCCAACGCGACATCTACTGGGAAATGGGCAAGCAGACCGCCGTACGCCGCGGCAACTGGAAACTGGTGCTCAACGGTCAACTGGTAGAAGGGGCACCGCCAGAAGACGATGTGCACCTCGCGGATCTCGAAACCGATATGGGTGAAACAGAAAATCTGAAAGACGCACATCCTGAACTTACCGCTGAACTGACAAACGCAGCCCAGACTTGGCGCGAAAGCATCGAAACACACTGGGAAACCGAATGGGCCAATCCGAACGGAACAACCGGCTATGTCAAGAAAAATTAAAGTGCTAACTGACAACCAAGATGCCTATGGACATCTGATTTCAGATTATCATAACGGTCAAGAAAACATTGAAATTGTGGAGAGAGAAGACGGACTTATTGATACAAACCGCCACGGTACTCGCAACTATTTCGCTGAATACGAGGACTGGGCTGATCACCAAAAACGCGCTATGGCATACACCACAGGGCGGGTCTTGGATATCGGTTGTGGTGCAGGACGGCATGCACTTTATCTTCAAGGACAAGGGCTTGATGTCTTAGGCATGGACAACTCACCATTAGCCATCCAAACCTGCCAACATCGTGGACTTAAAAATACTATCGTCACGTCTATCACGCAATTAAATTCTAAAATCGGGACGTTTGATACGATTCTGATGATGGGACACAATTTCGGACTCGTTGGAAATTATAAAAGAGCAAAGTGGCTATTGAGACGTTTCACTGCCATGACAACAGATACCGCAAAAATTATCGCTGAAACAATGGATCCCTATCAAACAACGGAATCCGGGCACTTAGCCTATCATCAATTCAACCGAGATAGAGGGAGGATGAGCGGCCAGCTAAAACTGCGGGTGCGGTACAAACAATACGCTACGCCGTGGTTTGACTACCTGTTTGTTTCAAAAGAAGAAATGGTAGACATCGTTGACAGCACACCGTGGAAGGTCGAATCCTATATCGATTCAACCAATACACCAACTTATATTGCAATCTTAACCAAACGTGTGTGTCACTGAAATCCTGCTGGCGAGCTCCCGAACTCTGTTCAAAAGCGAGATATGCAATGATCCTTTTTAAATTTGCCTTTATCACGGATACACACCTCTACCCAAATGCTCCGAGAAACTTCGCGGGCGGATTGCAGCAGCAAAAAAACAGCCTCGCACTCTATGAAAAGTTAGTTGAACAACTCAACGCCTTTGAACCCGCATTTGTGATTCATGGCGGAGATATCGTGTGCGGCGGCAATAGTTTTGAGATGTCCGCAGAAGCATACGAAGCCGCACTCGATAGCGCAGAACAACTCGGAAAGTGTATAAATGCCCCTTGCTATTACATCCCCGGAAACCACGATCTGCACCCAGAGACCGGTTCCAAAGATTCCTACTTAGCACACTTCGGGATCAACGGCATGGGGTCTCTCAGCTTCGTTCACGAAAATATCCGATTTATCCTCCTCGATTCACAGGAGGTGCCGGAAGACCTGACACACGGGTACATCAGTACCAATCAGTTGGCATGGGCAGAGCGTGAATTGAAAAGAGCGCGAGATTACGACCAAGAGGTGTTCATCTTCTCACACCAACTCCCGTTTCCAAACGTCGAATTTCAGGGCGTCGGTTCAAGAATCGCTAATTCTGCTGAAGTGCTTGAAATCATTTCACCCTTTGACGAACAGATTCTCGCATTCTTTTGTGGGCATCTGCATCTCAACCGTGTTTTCAGGGAACAAGGCATGTTGTGCATCATCTCTGCCGGTGTTATCTGTTATCCTATGATGTGGCGGCAGGTACTGGTTTATCCTGATAGGGTTGATATCCGTTGCGAAACAGTCGATCTGCCGGAGGCACTTGCCGAATCCGAAGCGGTTCAACCCGATAACAACCTCTACCTACTCGGCAGAGAGCGTGACTTAAATTTCAGCATTCCACGGACCCCCAATCGTGAAAAGGAGGCAATCAGTTAGGTGATTATCAGAACACCCGGCCGTTATCAGCTATCTCTTTAACTAATAACTGATAACCAATAACTGAAAACTATCAAAATGATTGAAGTCCAAAATATCACAAAAAACTACGGTCCCTTCCAAGCACTCAAAGACATCTCTTTCCAAGTAGACAAGGGGCAAATCGTCGGATTCCTCGGTCCCAACGGTGCTGGCAAAACCACAACGATGCGAATCATCACCTGCTTCATGCCCGCGAGTAGCGGACGTATCACTGTCGCTGGACATGACGTTTTCAAAGAATCCAGGGAGGTGCGTAAACACATCGGATACCTACCCGAAAACGTGCCACTCTACCCAGAAATGACAGTGACGAAATATCTGAAGTATATGGCAAAGATCCGTAGCGTACCGCGCGGTAGCATCAAAGGACAGTTAGACAACGCTATTGAAGCGTGCGGACTCACCGAACGCAGACACCAGATTATAGGACAACTCTCCCGCGGTTTCCGGCAACGCGTCGGTTTAGCACAAGCACTTATCCACGAACCAGACGTTCTAATCCTCGATGAACCCACATCCGGGTTGGACCCACGGCAAATCGTCGAAATCCGAGAATTAATCAAGACACTCGGCAAAGAGCGGACGATTCTGTTCAGCACGCATATCTTACCTGAAGCAAGCATGACGTGTGAACGCCTGATTATCATCAGTAGAGGTCAAATTACGGGGGATGTGCAGCTAAAAGACGGGCGCGCCGTATCCAAACATAGCGATGCAACCACCGCCGATACGGAAGACGCGCCAGTGCCCTCCGCAACCCTTGCTCTTGAGGTAGCAGGTGCTGCAGCCGATGACATATTGAATGTACTCACGGATATTCCTGACGTAACGCAAGTCGAACAGACCGACACCGGTACAGATGATACCGCAACATTCCGTCTCCACTACACATTCACAACCGATATTCGGGCAGAGGTAGCAGAAACCATCGTCGGACGCGGATGGCAATTGCTTGAAATGCACACGACTGAAATGTCTTTGGAGGAGCTGTTCCTGTCTTTAACGGCATAGGGCGCGCTTTCCGTCCCAACTCTGATTCCATTATAACTGGCAGGATTAGGAGGGTTCAAGGGGTAGCTTGAGTTGTTCGCGAATGGATCTCCGAACCTCACCACAGATACGCATCACGTGTGCTGCTTCGTCTGCGGTCGCGAATTTGCCAGGATAACGCGGATCAACGGCGTGTTCCGACAACTTTGAAAAATCTTCCCGCCAAGCATCCCAAGCAGGAAGAACCGGGATAATCAGGTTCAACAACTCTTTTAAATCGTGCGTCCTCGGAAACGGGATGTTCGCCTCTTGAAGCCACGCCTTTAGATACTTTTCAATACACTGCTGTGCATGGAAACAGATCGCATCATTTACTGGATGCTGTCCCTGAAGCACTTGCTGCGCTACAGTATAATCGCCTTCAGCTTTCTGCACCCATTCCGCTGTCAATGGATTCATCGCGTGTTCTTCCTTCTTTACAGGTTTCAAAAAAAAATTAGCAGTTTCATAAAGCACTTCGCCTTTTTCAGTGATCTCGTGGAGAAACCAATCGTTATACACGAGACGATACGCCAAGTCTTCAGGCGAATGCACAAGCACATGCAGATGGAAAGGACGCGCCAGACGCTTCCGAATTTCTATCTCGCGCTGGCGGGTCTCCGATTTCGGCACCGGCATGACGACCAGCACATCAACATCCGAGGACTCCGTGGGCGTGCCATACGCATAAGAGCCAAAGAGAATAACCTGGAGCGGTGCGAACTCGCGCACGATGTCATCACAGACCGATTGAATCTCTTGACGGGTAACCATGAGCATCCCTTTCTGTTTGGAGTATTTCCCATAAGGGCACATCGCGAAGGTGGGTAAACGTCCAATATAATTATGCCACATCTCCATCGCATACGCAAGTACATCTTAAAAGTGTTGATTTCTAAATGCATCTATCGTATAATCAACACTACCCAATCACTTGAATAAGGAGCCGCTATCACCTTAAAGAGAACACCTATGAAACTCGTTACCTTTCAAACCCAATCGACAGACACGACACCAAGACTCGGCGCATGGATCACTGGCGACCAAATCGTTGACCTCACGGCAGTCGCCTCGGACATGTACGAATTCTTTGAACAGAACCGCATCGCTGACGCACAAAAACATATCGACCAGACTGCTGACAGTGCCTTCCCGATCGCCGATGTGCAGCTGCTCGCACCGTTTCCACGTCCGGCAAGCCTACGGGATTTCGGCGTATTCAAAACCCACATGGATGCCGCCTCACGTATCACGGGTAAGGAAATCTCCCCAGAGTGGTTCAAACTGCCTAACTATTACCGCGGCAGCACGAGTCCATCCTCTATCGCCGGACACGAAGCCGTTGTTACGTGGCCCAACTACACGGAGAAACTCGATTTTGAACTGGAGTGGGGGATCTACATCGGGAAAACCGGCAAAAACATCTCGATAGAAGAAGCACCAGAATACATCGCCGGTTACACCATTTACAACGACATCAGCGCACGCGACATCCAGTTCAGGCACATGACATTATCGCTCGGTCCCGCCAAAGGTAAAGATTTCGATAACAGCAACATCATGGGCCCCTGTCTTGTTACACCAGACGAAATCAGTGACCCCTACAACCTCCGAATGACTGCCAGAATCAACGGCGAAGTCTGGGCAGACGGTAATACATCGGATATGTATTACTCCTTCGCTGAAATGATTTCGTTTGTTTCACAGTCAGAGACACTTCATCCTGGCGAATTTTTAGGTTCCGGTACCGTTGGAAATGGGTGTGGATGGGAACTCGACCGCTGGATCCAACCCGGCGATGTCGTTGAACTCGAAATCGAAAATATCGGTGTGCTTAGAAACCGAATCGGTGAACCAGAAATAAACCCCGCCGAATGGACAGAAAAGGGTCTGTAGACACAATCATAGAACTTACGCATCTCCTCTTAAAGTCCCCCTGATAAGGGGGATTTAGGGGGTTTAGCATACAGAAAAGGGACTTTAGATACAATCATAGAACTTACGCATCTCCTCTTAAAGTCCCCCTGATAAGGGGGATTTAGGGGGTTTAGCATACAGAAAAGGGACTTTAGATACAATCATAGGATTCACGCATCTCCTCTTAAAGTCCCCCTGATAAGGGGGATTTAGGGGGTTTAAAATTGCGTAAGTTCTAAAAAACGAACAATAAAAAATGCGACTCAAAGACAAAGTAGCCATTACAACAGGTGCCGCCTCCGGCATCGGAAAAGCCACAGCAATCCTGTTCGCTGAACACGGCGCGAAGGTCGTCATCGCGGACATTGATGAAAGTGGTGCGAACCAAACTGTCTCCGAAATCCGAGACGCAGGCAACGAAGCAACCTACGTCCAAACCGACGTGACACTCTCGGATAACACCGAGCGGATGGTACACGAAACCGTCAGCAGATACGGTAAATTGGATATCCTGTTAAGCAGTGCTGGCATCGCAATGCGACTACCAGTCGGTGACTTACCGGAAGCAGATTGGCATCGCTGTTTAGACGTTAACCTCACCGGTGTCTATCTCTGCGCTAAAGCAGCGATCCCTGCCATGCAAAAAAACGGTGGCGGCTCTATCATCAACCTGTCCTCTATCTATGGGCTTGTCGGTGCAGATGTTCGGGCAGCGTACGTCGCCTCCAAAGGCGGTGTAACGAACCTCACCCGCGGCATGGCTCTCGACTACGCAGAGGAAAACATCCGAGTCAACTGTATCTGTCCCGGTTTTGTTGAGACACCGTTAGTTGCCGGTGTCATCAAAACACCCGAGGAATATCAGGTACTTGCGGACAAGCACCCGATGCGCCGACTCGCGCAGCCTGAAGAGATCGCCTACGGCGCACTATACCTCGCATCCGACGAATCCGCATTCGTCACAGGCATCGCCTTACCCATTGATGGCGGTTACACCGCAGGATAACAAATCCACCGATCTCCGCTGAATTCTTCACTTTTACGGGCATTCGGGCGTAAAGCCCAATGCTTTAGCTTTGGGATATAAGCCCGCTAATTGTGTAAATGTAAAAAATCAATTTGATATTCACTTACGAAATGTAGCATAATTATAGTATCAAGTTGGCAGACAGTTCAAGCGTAATCGCAAGGTTACGTGTCTGCCTACCCACTTGAACGGGGTTAAGGACTTGATACTTGATATACCATGACAACCTATGAATATGAGTTTTATCATCAGTCTAATATGATACAGATTGGCAATCTGCTTGACGACTTGCATGACGTGCATGTTCACTTGCTTTTATTGCAGAGGCGTTATTATCGTATGTATGGCAAGTATGCTGGTTTTGGTCGTATCTGTTCTCATATAACAAAGTTAAAGCGAACAACAAAACCGCATTGGAATGCTTTGCCGAGTCAAGTGATACAACAAGTTGCCAAACGTATTCACCTCGGTTATGAAAAGTTTTTTGATTATCTTAAAGCGAAAAAGAAAGGATTGTCCCCTCGCAAAGTAGGCAAGCCTAAAATCAAACCGAGCCACAAATATAACTCATTGACGTTCACACAAGCAGGATATGAGATTGAAGGCAATCGTATAAAAATCAACTGTTTAGACAAATCCTTTACATTTTGGAAACACCGTAAGTGGACTGGCAGGATCAAAACTATAACGATCAAACGTGATAATGTCGGAGACTACTATTTATATCTATCGTGTGAAGATTGTGAACCTACCGAGAAACTCCCACTGACCGGTCATGAGGCAGGGGCAGATTTCGGTATGAAAACATTTCTCACACTTTCAGACGGCATTAAAATAGAGTCGCCAGAGTTCTATAAACGCATGCTAAATGCTATCCGTTCAGCAAATAAGGCACTCTCCCGAAAGCAAAAAGGTTCAAATGCGTGGTATCGTGCGAAACGACACATCGCTCGTCTCTACAAGAAAATCGCAGAAAAAAGGCGCGATTGGTTTTTCAAACTCGCACTCCGTCTTGTGCGAAAATATGATAGGATTGCGATAGAGACGCTGAATCTTGAAGGGATGAAAAAACTTTGGGGCCGCAAAGTATCTGACCTCGCCTTCGGTGAGTTTTCATCAATCCTTCAATGGACATGTGCCAAGTATGGCAAAACATTATTGAAAGCGGAACGCTGGACCGCGACAACGAAGCCTTGCTCTGATTGTGGATACCACAACGCGAACCTAACGCTTTCTGATAGGCAGTGGACATGCCCGGAATGTGGTTCTGACCACGATAGAGACATCAACGCTGCGAAAAACATTTTGCGGGCGGGGATACCCGTGACCTAAGCCACGATAATGCCGATCTGATTCGGAATAATCGCCTGCTGGTGGAGCGATAATAAGACGGTGGACGCTTGAGCGAAAACCGCAGTCGCTACGAAACCGAAGCCCACGCCTTTAGGCGTTGGGTAGTATCACCTTTAATTGTCAGAGGATTTGCCAGTTTTTAGACAAAAATGCGTTTTTTTTTTTCGCTTTTTCTAAAAATTATGCACAATTTCTGACCCAAAATTGTATCTTTAATAATTGAACGCTAAAAAAAGGCAAAAAATAAGTGTAAAAAGAGATGTAACAATGGAGAATCCTGATGGAAAAAAATGATGTTCAACTGATTCAACGAATCTTGTCAGGCGACGAAGAGGCATTCACCCTTTTGGTCGAAAAACATCAAAAAGGTGTTCACGCACTCGTGTGGCGGAAAATCGGCGACTTCCATATCGCTGAAGAAATTACACAAGACACCTTCCTTCAGGCATACAAAAAACTTTCAACGCTGAGGAATCCGAGCCAGTTCGCAGGATGGCTTTATGTCATCGCGAACAATCTTTGCAAGCGGTGGCACCAAAAGAAGAAACTTTCGACGCAATCGCTGGAGAGCGCATCCACGGTAGAAATAGAGAACACCTCTTACAAACATTATGTATCCGAGAAACGCGAGACAGAAGCCACCGAGCAGCGTCATGAAATCGTCAAAAAACTACTCGCACGACTGCCGGAGAGCGAACGCACAGTCGTAACCCTCTACTATCTCGGCGAAATGCCCATCAAAGAAATTGGCAGATTTTTAGGTGTGTCAGCGAACACTATTAACAGTCGCCTGCGCCGCGCGCGAAAGCGTCTACAGGAGAGAGAAGCACTCTTGATCCAAGAGGTCCTCGGTAGCGTCCAATTACCTGCTAACCTAATGGAGAACATCGGACGACAAGTTACCAACATGAATCCGATACCCCCTTCAGTTGGGAAACCGTTGGTCCCGTGGGCAGCTATCGGCACGGCTGCTGTCTTGGCTGTGTTAGCATTCGGTACAGGTAATCGATACCTCAACCATTTTCAGCAACCCTACAGTTTCGAGGCACAGGCTGAACCGACGATTGAAATCGTTGATGCGCGTATTGTCCTTGATATTGATGCGAAACCGGCGTTGCGAAATCCGATTCAACGGACGATTATCCCTCTCAAGCACAATAGCACAAACATTTCCGTTGATATTGAAATTCCAGACTTCCATAAATCCAAAGCACAGTTCCTTACGTTAGCACTCGCACAGGAAACACCATCACAAGACCCAGCAGAAGACGCACTCGATTTCAAAGAACTGTTAGCAGCCATCATACATCATCATGCCCTGTTGAAATCCGGTGAAGGTGAAATTATTCATACTGATGAGCAACCTCCTGTAGAGGCTGACACACGTACGGTTAAGACGCGTATCACTTTCGATTTAGAGAACACGCGCTTCGATTCACAGAGAGAAATTACTATCCTTACACCAACCGAAATGTGGCAGATTGCACCTCACAGACGGAGACATCCTAAATACCACTTTAGCACAGAACCTCGATCAATTTATGAGGGTGTGGATCCGCGGCGATGGCTCTTCGATTTAGCACGCCATCTTGAGCGCGAGAACTTCCAGATCACAGGACGCGAGATTTTCAACGATATGCTATGTTATGTCTTGGAAGCAAAAGACGGAGATACGTCTGAAAAAATTTGGATCGCACCCCAACAAGGGTTTCAATACCTAAAACGTGAAAGCCAATTCCCGCGCCCCGTAGATGCGCTGGACAGCGATATTCCGATGGAGGCACTCACCATCATCCGCACGACAATCCGTTATCAGCAATTCGGAGAGGTTTGGTTCCCGAAAGCAGTCTTTAGTGAATACGCTTGGCTTGACTTTAAGGCAACATATCCCATAATTTCCAGAGAGAGGTTGGAACTCAAGAATTTTAAAGTCAATCACGATCTACCACCAGACACATTCACCGTTGACATCCCCGATGATGCCATGATTAAGGTGGAAGGAATCGATAAACCATTGACCAAACAGGAATTCCTCAAACGCTACGGACAACAGACTGAAAACTGATAACTGACAACTGAAAACCACTTGACTTTGCCAAAGTTGTTTCGTAAAATAACCTAAGTTGCCACTTGTCGCATAATGTGTAAGATTGTGCCGGTTTTTGTGTAGCATAACCCATTAGGTTGTGCATCTTGTAGCGTTGTGTAGCATAGGCTGTTAGCCTGTGCATCTTCTGTAGCATAAAAGGATTCCACAACCATAAATCGGACGAACGGCACTTAGGAGAAAAACAATGTTTCTTTTAAATATGACCCCAATTCGCTTTGTGATTTTCAATTTCGTCTTCTTCGCGTGCCTGACCACTGCTTTCGCGCAAGAAGAATTACCGGTTTTACCAAAGAACGCCGTAGAAGCAGAGAGCGATTTCAATATGATTCTGCTCGGCATGCGGAACTATGACTTCGCCGTTCAATCCGGCGAAGGCGAATGCCTGTACGTCTTCAGACAACCCAGAATACCTGAGACCTATAGCACGTGGAAGGCGCGGCTCACATTTGATCCGAGGCACACCCGCATAGAATTTAAAGACAGCATTTCCAACAACACGCAAATGCCAAAAGCAACGATCATCTCTACACCAAGCGGAACCTTAAAAATAACATACCCCGAAACAGGAAAACCGGACTACCATTTCTCGCAACGCAACAACCAAACAGATACCGGTTTAGACGGTTCCAGAAGTTGGGTGGATCCAAGGCGGTGGCCCCACATCGTTGATGGAAAGAATCTACCGACCTATCTGAAAGAACAGAACTTCCGTATCCTAAAATCCGAATTTTTCAACGGTTTCCCGTGTTATGTCCTCGAAGCCAAAATGGATGCCGAACCTCTACCAGATCCCCAACAGGACGATAACTTTGAAAGAATTTGGATATCGCCTGAACTCGGACTGCGTCTCCTGAAGTATGAGAACCGATTTCTTCGCGAAACAGATTCCCCAGATGGACAAATCAAAAAAGGGACGCCATCTGTCAGACGTATTCGGCTCTCCTATGAACTACACGGTGAAGATGCATGGCTTATTAAAAACGGGATCGTAGAGACGCTCTGGATTGATGCATTCGGCACAGAAAATCTCGTCAGCAGAGCCATCATAGAAACACAAAACTTCACTGTAAATCGCGAGATTCCTCGTGAAATATTCACCGTTGATATTCCTGATGACGCAATGATTCAGGTAGAAGCGTTAAATAAAAAATTATCCAAAGAGGAATTCCGCCAGTGGTACGACGAAATACACCTGGAAGGCATAAGACTCATCAAAAACCGATAATCAATCCAACAACACTTATCTAAATGTTTTCGCTGGCGAGGTTCCCTAACCTCGCCATTTATTTGTAGCCATTCATGAAAAAATATGGTAAAATTTCAGTTATCAATAAAATGGAATTTCATTTCATACACAATATGCTCTTATTTTTTTCTATGATTATGCACCGATTTTACTCCTAACAAGCGTCACTATAGGATAATCGGAGGTGATTTATGAAAAATATTGATGTTGCGCTTATCCACCGTGTTCTTGATGGTGATAATACTGCCTTCACTGAACTTGTGAACAAATACCAAAAGCCGATTCACGCGCTTGTGTGGCGTAAGGTTGGAGATTTCCACATCGCCGAAGAGATTACACAGGATACATTCCTAAAGGCGTATCAGAGATTAGCAACGCTGAAAAAACCACAGCGTTTTGCGAGCTGGCTTTATGTGATTGCCGCGAATCATTGCAGCACGTGGCTCCGTAAAAAGCGTCTACGGACACAGTCACTTGAAGAAACGAGTAGCGCGCAGTTAGAAAAGGCAACGTATTCGGGATATGTCATTGAAGAGAACGAACGGACAGCAGTAGAAACCCGACGCGAAGCCGTCAAAAAATTGCTTGCGAAACTCCAAGAGAGTGAACGGACCGTCATCACACTGTATTACTTCGGTGAGATGTCCAGTGTAGAAATTAGTGCGTTTTTAGGTGTGTCGGAAAATACGATTAGGAGTCGCCTCCGCCGTGCGCAACAGCGTTTAAAGAAGGAGGAACCGATGATTCGAGAGGCTTTAGACAACTTTCAAATCACCCCTGGGTTCACGGAGAACATCATGCGAGAGATCTCACGTTTAAAACCTGCTGTCTCTCCTATCGGTAAACCATTCGTGCCGTGGGCGATCGCTGCTTCTACGATAGCCTTAGTATTTATAATGTTAGGTGCCAATAATCAATACCTATCGCGTTTCCAGAAACCTTACAGTTTCGATGCAGCCTCGGAAATGACAGTTGAGTTGATTGAGGCACCTGTTATACTGAATCTTGAGTCAAAACCGGATGTGCAGAACCAATTGGGTAGACGCGATGCAACGGGTAGGAACGAGAATACCCATCGCAAATCTGATGTAACGTTATTTCCATCCGCTTCTGGTCGTATTCTTGATGAAACAGGGAAACCGGTTTCTGAGATCAAAATAGCCCTTACACCTGTTGTAGATGGCAATGGTGCTTGGTTCCTTATTCGACGAGAACAGAATCAAAGAGGAGAGTTTCATGATGTCCCACCATTTCAGGCTGAAAGCGATGCAGCGGGACGCTTTACTATTACCACTGCTATTGAAGGTCCCGTGTTATTATCACTGTTTCCGTATCGTAAATCAGATATCCGTATTTTAAAAGTCCAAATTGAAGGACTATCCCTCTACCCAAGCGGAATGATGGAACGCGGTGTTGTGTTTGCCACGAGTCCAGGCAGGCGTATTGAAAACATTGAAGTTACAGTGCAGCATCCGCACATCCGCGCAAGGGTGCAGCACACAGACGGAACACCAATCGCCAATACGAGAGTCAAACTCCAATTGCGAGCAGTCAGTTTACACGGGGAGTCTTCTCAAGACAGAAGTGCTCCTCAAGACAGAAGTGCTCGTACGGATGCCGAAGGGCACTTTACGTACTATGCAGAGCAGGATTTAAGAGGTGTCACATTTTACATGCTGTCTGTCACCTACCAAGGACAGACCGTGAGTGCTAAACCGATACTTCTCAAACCCGGAGATCAAACGCACGATGTTGTTTTCACGTTTAACGACACGTCAGCATCGCCTTTGCGTCGGCAACGCGGGGATTTCGCGGGCGCGTCAGCCTTAACAAGAGATTCACGCCCGATAGCAAGTCCGAGTATAAAGAATGTATGGGTCGTCCGTCCAGAAAATGGTCACGCTTACAAAAGGATTCAGTGCGACGATTGGATAGACGCTCAAACCCAAGCCGCTGCCGAAGGTGGCTATCTCGTTACCATCAACGACGAAATGGAGCAGAAGTGGTTGCAAGCCGTCTTTGGGGGTGAACCGAGTTGGATCGGACTCAACGACATTGCACAGGAAGGGCAATGGACATGGGACAACGGTGAACCTCTCACCTACACAAACTGGGGGCTTCAAGAACCCGGTGATACCAGTTTCGGAGAAGAGGATTATGTCATTATGGGTCCTTCAGGAAAATGGGAAGACTTTGGACCCGGACATGGGGGTATATCCCCAATTCGGACAGCACTGATTGAAAAAGAAGATTTGTCGGTGAAGCAGTAAATCTTATGTCCTACCCGAAAGGAAAAAATAATGAAACATTCATTTTACCCAAAAGGGTTGTTCTTACTAATAACGGTTATTTCACTTTTCATCGGTTTAGTTGCTCACAGTATCGCTCAGGAAGCGGAAACAGGCACTTTCTCCGGACGTGTTGTTGATGTAGAAGGCAATCCAGTAGCCGAGTTACCCATTATGATTGGACCCACGATGACTATCGGACCCGGGATTCACGGTGTTTTCTCTCCAATGAATTATCCGAATACGCGACGCGCACGCACAGATGCAGACGGGCGGTTTACTATCACAGACATTACGCCACAGATGTCGTATTTTAGCGCACTCCCTCAGAATGTGGATGCGATTTTTCCGAGTGATCTTGAGGCAAAAATTGCGAAGGCTACGGCAGAAAAGGATTTCGCTACGATTCACGCAAGTGGTGTTACGGAGATGAGAACGGATGATTTTGAACCCGATTTTGAGGTCTTATCTCTTAACATTCGGGGTATAACCTTCTATCCGCGTAATGATTTTAGTCAGATCGGATTTAGTGTTGAACCCGGGTCGCATATCAAAAACGTGCAGGTTATTGTGCAACCTCGGATGCGGATTCGAGGACGCGTCCTCTTTAAAGACGGGACACCGCTCCCCAATGCGCGGCTCCGCCTCGGTTTCAGTTACTTTCATGAAAATGGACACGGGAGTTCAGGTGGAAGCCCGCGAACAGATGCTGATGGCTATTTTCTCTTTTGTTTCGACGAGAAAGATGATACGGCAAATTACACATTCTCGGTGGAGTACCAAGCACTTCAGGCAACCGCTGAACCTGTGCTGCTTGAGCAGGGAGACCGGCTTGATGGACTCACTTTCACTTTCGACAACGAACCGATTGCTCCTGAACCGCCGTCTCATAAAATGCCATTCGATCCGTCCACCACGCGACCAGCACCCAAACCGATATCAATACCAGCATTTGACGCTGTTTGGATAGTCAACCCTGCGAATGGACACGCCTATAAAAGGATTCCGTGTGAGTCTCGCGAGGATGCTATTACCCAAGCGACAACAGAAAAAGCGCATCTCGTTACGATTAACGACGCAGCAGAACAAGCGTGGTTAACCGCTGTTTTTGGACATGAATTCTATTGGATAGGGCTTAGCGATACCGAAAAAGAGGGACAATGGCAGTGGGATAACGGCGAACCCGTCACTTACGAAAACTGGTTACCCGATGATTTCTTTTCTGAATCCTCTGATGCTGGTGAAAGAGACTACGGCATCACGACCCTTGCTGATGGGAAATGGTACGCTGTTAGTCCTGACAGTCTGCTCTTACGTATGACAGCGATGGCGATCCTTGAAAAGGAATAAACACCATGAAAACGAAGTACCTATTTTTCATCACTTTTCTATCAGTTGCTGTAATTCTATCAAGCAGTTTCGCGCAAGACAACACGAAAGCCGGATTACCCGAAGGCGCAATCGCACGCCTCGGGAAAGGCGGCATTAACCTCATGCGGTTTTCGCCGGACGGCACGCGTCTTGCTGTGGGAACAGATGTCGGCGTGTGGGTATACGATGTGCCTGATGGGAAAGAGACCGCGCTGTTCACAGAACACCCCGGACAAGTGAATGCCCTCGCTTTCTCAACAGACGGAAAAATTCTCGCCAGCGGCGGATCTCCAAACCCTGTCATCCAATTATGGGATATGGAGACCGATAGCAAACTCACAACCCTTAAATTAGCCGAAAGACATGATTCAATAACAGCATTGGCATTCTCCGAAGATAACACAATATTGATCAGTCTGGACAAATTTGGTGATATTATCTATTGGGATGTGGAGACCGGCAGCAAATTGCTGGACCCAAGGAACGTAGACACCTATGAAGTAGCAGCACTCTCCCAAAACGGTAGCATGGCCGCTATTGGAGACAAGAACGGTACACACATCCATTTATGGAACACAACAACCGGAAGACGACGGATGACACTTAACGGACATGCGGGCTTTTTCAAAGAGGATGGGGACGAACATGAAGCAGAAATTCGGATGTTAGCGTTCACACACGATGGAAAAACCCTCGCAAGCGGGAGCGAGGACAAGACAGTGATCCTCTGGAATACACAAAACGGGGCTAAACGAGCAACACTCAAAGATCATGAAGCATGGATTACGACTGTTGCGCTCTCCATTGACGGTAAAACTGTTGCCAGTGGGGATGCGAATAAGAGAATCAAGACTTGGGATGTAGCCACTGGGCGTGAACGCGCAACGCTTAGAGGACATAAAAACACGATCAATGCGCTAACCTTCGCACCCGAAGGGACACCCCTTTATAGCAAGTGCCTTGCCAGCGGAAGTGCAGATGGTACAATCCGATTCTGGAATCCTGACACCGGACACGAACTTGCTACCTTTACTGCCGGACATACAGAGTGGGTGAAAACCATCGGATTTACTGAAAATGGCACAACACTCGTAAGTGCTGCGCTCAACGGCACCGTTGAAGTATGGAATCTGAAGACAAGACAGGAACTGACTACCTTCACTGAAGGACTTAACGATTGGACTGATGCAGTCGCATTTTCACCGGACGGCACCTACTTTATCAGTCGAGGTGCAAGTGGCACAATCGCTTTCAATGCGTATGGTTGGGGAATTAGGGGGCGTCCCCTTCAAAGCGCAAGACCGCAATTATGGAAATTAGCCATCGGTGAAGAACTCCCAGGGCCTTGGCAAGACGGTGAAGATTCTCGCGACCCATTCGTATTCTCGCCAGATAACAAAGTACTCGCAACCCGCGGTCCTCGAGACGTTCGGGCATGGAATCTAAACACCGGCATCGAAATATTTTGGTTTAATACGATAAAACCATTCCCGAAAAAGTTGATGTTCTCACCCAATGGAACTCTACTTGCTGTGTACGGTATTCACGGCACCCTACAAGTATGGGATGTAAATGCGAAACGCGAATTTCCAACACTCACCGCTGAGAGAGCCTGGAGCTTAGCATTCTCAACAGACGATACGACGCTTGCTCTTGGACATCGGGATAGCATTACTTTGTGGGATGTAACGACGACAGGCATACAAGAGCGCGGCGCAATTCCTGATAATCACCGAGGATTCTGGGATATATTAACATTCTCGCCCGATGGGAACACACTTCTTGGTTCCAGTCGACGGCACATCAAGTTATGGAATGTAGACACTGGCAATCAATTATCAACGCTTACCGGGCACACAGAACCTATAGAAACTTTAGTATTCTCACACGATGGAAAGACGCTTGCCAGCGGTAGTCAGGACGGCACGGTGCTGCTCTGGGATTGGGATAAAATCATCGCAAAGCAAACACCTAATAACCAGGGAAATTGAAAATGGAAAATTGCAAAATCCATCAATAGTTAAAAAATGCGGAAACTTTCTTTAATTTTTTTTCTCATTCTACTGCTCAACAGCGCGTACCTGTTCAGCTTCGGCGAACCGACGCTCTTTTATATTTCTAACGTCCTGCTCCACGTTGGACTCGGCATCGTCTTGATACCTCCCTTCTGTGTCTATGTCTATAAACATTTAGGGTATCGCTTGCAAACCCATATCCAAAAACAAAGCACCTCAACGCTCGGACAATTGGGGGGTATCGGAATAGTTGTTGGTATTGTCAGCGGCATCTATCTAATGATTGTCGGTGCGACAACCCCCTATCGCTGGCTGCTCATCACACACATCGTCAGTGTAAGCACGGGGTGCCTCCTCTTCTGCATTTACCTACTGAGAAGTGCTGAACTTCTTACACCACTGTTGCGGAAAATAACAGTAGGCGTATTGGCTATTGTCGTTATTTTCCCGATTGGTGCGAAACTCGCGCAACACTACCTTCCGAATGAAACCTATCTCGTCAAAAATCCTGCACTGCCACCAACGAGTATGTACGAAGAAGGCGGCGGCACAACCGGCCACTTTTTCCCCGCATCCGTCGAAACAGAAACAGGCGCACTCATCCCAACCGACTTCTTTCTCACATCAGAAACCTGTGCTGCAAAAGGGTGTCACCCAGACATCTATCGGCAGTGGAACGAATCCGCACATCATTTCTCATCTTTCAATAACCAGTGGTATCGCAAGTCAATCATCTACATGCAGGAAGTCAACGGCATCCAACCCTCCAAATGGTGCGGCGGCTGCCACGACCCAGCAATCCTCCTCAACGGCGTGATGGACAAACCGATTCGCGAGAACCTCCATACGCCTGCTGCACAAGCCGGACTCGCCTGCACGGCGTGCCACTCTATTGAACGCGTCAAAGATACCATGGGCAATAGTGGATACGTGATTAAATACCCACCGCTGCACGACATCGCTGCCAGCGATAATCCGTTTATTCGGAATCTGCACAACTATCTTATCCGACTCGACCCAGAACCGCACAAAAAGAGTTTCCTCAAGCCGTTCCATCGCCAAAACACCGCCGAGTTCTGTTCAACCTGTCATAAAGTGCACCTCGATGAACCGGTCAACAATTTCCGTTGGGTCCGCGGCTTCAACGACTATGACCAGTGGCAGAAAAGCGGAGTCTCGCATCAAGGCGCGCTGTCCTTCTACTATCCGGAAAAGGCAAAAAAATGTGTCGATTGTCACATGCCACTCGTCGATTCCACAGACGCCGCAAATATAAACGGCAAGGTTCACAATCACCGGTTTCCCGCTGCGAACACGGCACTCCCGTTTGTCAACCAACACCCAGACCAACTCAAAGCCGTGACAGATTTTTTGCAGGATGAAGTCGTAACGTTGGATCTATTCGCAGACGGCGCACCGATTCCAAGCGACGGCGTTGAAGTCACGCGAAACGACAACACACGGATCGATGTGGTGGTCCGCACGCGGGGTGTCGGACACCGGTTCCCGACAGGTACGATTGACGCATTCGACATCTGGGTGGAGGTGAAAGCCACCGATGAAACCGGCAAAACTGTTTTCTGGAACGGCAGGATCGCTGCACCCGACGGAAACGGACCCGTTGATCCGAGCGCGCATTTTTACCGCGCTTACATGCTGGACGCACACGGAAACTTGATTAACAAACGGAACGCTTGGGCACTACGAACAGTCCTCTATTCAAACACAATCCCGCCGGGTGCCGCCGATACCGTCCGCTACCGACTCGAAATCCCACCCGATTGTGGGGATACCCTCACAATTGAGGCGAAGCTTAACTATCGTAAATTCAACTGGTGGCACACACAATGGGCGTATGCCGGCGTACGCGACCCAGAGGACACCGACTTCCAAGTGGACAAAGGCTACGATGACGGCAAATGGGTCTGGACAGGTGATACTTCAGATGTCGCAGGAAAGATCAAGGCAATCCCAAACCTACCGATTATCATGATGGCATCCACCAAGGCAACCCTAAAAGTAGTAGGCACAGTCCCTGTACCGTCAACTAAGGAAGTAAGCACAGTCCCTGTGCCATCCACCGAAATTATAGAGAATGCACGCGAACGCTGGAACGACTACGGCATCGGACTCCTCCTGCAAGGCGATCTGAAAGCCGCTGAAACCGCATTCCTGAAAGTAACCGAAATCGAACCCGGATACCTTGATGGGTGGGTAAATGTAGCAAGAGTCAAAATTGAAGAAGGGGATATGCAGGGTGCCGAAGTGATGCTTGAGAAAGCATTTGAAATCCAGAAGACACTGCCACCCGAAAACCCGCACCGAGCGAAGGTCCACTATTTCTATGCCCTTGTTCAAGAGACACACGGCAACTACGACACAGCGATTGAGCATCTCCAGCATGCTGCCGCGCAATTCCCACGCGACACCCGGGTCCGCAACCGACTCGGACGGATGCACTTCCTCAAACGTGAATACGAAACCGCGCTAACCGAATTCCAGAAAACGCTCACCGTCGATCCAGAAGATTTGGACGCACACTACAACATGATGCGTTGCTATCGCGCCCTCAAGAACCCGTCACTCGCCGCGAAATCACAAAAACTCTACTTACGCTTTAAAGCAGACGAATCCGTCGATGCAATCACAGGCATCCCACGCCGCGCCGACCCAAACGTCAACCGCGAACGCCAACGAATCCACGAACACACCAACAGTTATAAACCCCCATCCGACCCGTAAGCATCAGCAGTCCTCTGATAAAAATGCCAGAAGCCAAATTATTGCGGATATTCAACTGTGAAAACGCCTCTCCCTCTTCAAATCCGTTTGACAACGCACCTACAATATGCTATACTAATCACTAATCTCCGAAATTCAAAAGCCTAAAAAACTTGGATAGGAGGACATTTATGCTTAATATCAATCCCCAATATCTTGTCAACCATAAAGGTGAAAAAACTGCCGCCGTCCTGTCAATGCAGGAATATCGCCTTCTCATGCAGCACCTTGAAGATTTAGAGGACATTTTAGACATGGACACCGCAGCGAAAGGTGAGACCCACTTTCGGGACTACCGTGAGATTCAAGCCGAATTGAAAAAAGAAGGCAAACTTTGAATCCACCAACGCCTTATGGAGACAGAGGTTGAGCGCAAATACACGTAAAAATCTTCTACAACAATTACCCGCCATCGAAAAACTTCTGAACACACAAGAGATGCTCGACTTGCAAGCCACCTACGCGCGTCCGCTTGTCACAGAAGCACTCCGCGCCGCCGTTGCTGATATCCGAAACGATATCCTCAGCGGAAACTATACACAACTGCCAGAGCATACGGAATACGCAGAACGGACACGCCAAAAAATTGAGGCGAAAACAGGCAACCGCATGTGTCCCGTCGTCAACGCCACAGGCACAGTCACACATACCAACTTAGGCAGATCCTTGCTAAGCGACGCTGCTTGTGAAGCCATCCAGCAAGCCGCACAAAACTACGTCAACCTCGAATACGATATCGAAACAGGCAAACGGGGCCATCGCGATAGAATCACCGAACCGCTCCTGCAACAACTGACAGGCTGCGAAGCATCTACGGTCGTCAATAACAACGCTGCCGCCGTCCTACTCGCACTGCAGACGATGGCACGCGGTAAAGAAGTCATCGTCTCACGCGGCGAACTCATCGAAATCGGCGGCGCATTCCGCATCCCCGACGTAATGGCGGCAAGCGGCGCAATACTCCGTGAGGTCGGCACCACCAATCGCACGCATCTCCGAGACTACGCCGATGCTATCAATGAGAATACAGGATTACTCCTCAAGGTGCATCCGAGCAACTACAAAATCCTTGGGTTCACTTCAACACCGACGATGGAAGAATTGACAGAACTCGGGGCACAGCGCGGTATCCCTACAATGGAAGACCTCGGCAGCGGTGCACTCATTGATATGACCCAATACGGGCTGCCACACGAACCGCTTGTCGGAGAACGTATCACCAGCGGGGTTGATATTGTCACCTTCAGCGGCGATAAACTCCTCGGCGGACCGCAGGCAGGGATTATCGTTGGTAAATCAGAATGGATCGAAAAGATGCGTAAAAACCCGATGATGCGCGCACTCCGAGTCGATAAACTCATCATTGCCGGTCTGTCAGCTACCCTGCAACGCTATCTCATTGAAGGCACCACAATCGCTGAACAATTTCCGATGCTCAACCGCTACACCCGCCCTATAGAGACACTCCAAACCGTCGCTAAAGAACTCAAGGCACAATTAGAAGACCTTTTCGCGGAAAAGGTCAACATTCAAGTTTCGGAAACCTACGGGCAAATCGGGAGCGGCGCGCTGCCTGTTGAGACATTACCAAGCATCGCACTTGTCTTTGAACCTTCGGAGATCTCAGCTGAAACGCTCGCCGCACAGTTCCGAAGCACCACAACGCCTGTCATCGGCAGAATCAAGGATCAACAGTTCTGGCTGGATATCCGCACGGTTTATGAGAGAGAACAAGCGTGGATCGTCGAAGCCGCTACACAAATAGCCAAATCGCTATGAGGATTGCCGACACGCTTCTCATTTGTATCGCCTGTGTTAGTCTATCCGCCTGCGCGCAGAACAATGAAGGTTCACCCGCCACCGAACACACCGCTGAAATCGTTTCTGAGATTGACGGTGCCATAATGGTCTTGATTCCGGCAGGTACATTTCAGATGGGGTCCACGACTGGAGATAGCGACGAACAACCCGTGCATACCGTTACCATCAACGCATTTTACATGGACCAGTATGAAGTAACGAACGCGCGCTACCAAAAATTTGTCGAAAGTACAGGTTACCCTCAGCCACCACTATCGCATAACCCGCGATTCAATGCCCCGGATGCACCTGTTGTCCGCGTGAACTGGCGCGATGCTGCAGCTTATGCCGCATGGGCAAATAAACGGTTACCCACCGAAGCAGAATGGGAATACGCCGCACGCGGAAATCTAACTGGAAAATTATACCCGAATGGTGATATAATTACACATACAGACGCGAATTTCGGCGGCACTGGCGAAACAGATCAATGGAAATGGACGGCACCCGTCGGCAGTTTCCCGCCCAATGGTTATAACTTATACGACATGGCAGGGAATGCATGGGAATGGTGTTTCGACGAATACAACGGCGAATTTTATAGCATAAGTCCGGAAAACAGTCCACGCTTCGGTAGAGAAATCGCGCCAGATAACGAAAACTTTCGGATCTTGCGCGGTGGCGGATGGGGCGGGAGTCCTGAAGACCTCCGCGTCGCTGACCGATGGTATCATCTCTCATCTGGCAGTACAATCGGATTTCGGTGCGTGAAAGATTTAGAAGAATAGTTGTCTATCATCGGTTATCAGTTGGAGACACATCAAAAATTCTTGATGTGTATCAGAAACCTCTTTTAACCGACAACTGACAACCGATAACTATTATGGCAGTTGCAGTTCAATTAACACATGTCACAAAAGCATTTGATACGACGCTCGCCGTTAACGACGTGAGCCTGAATATCGAAAAAGGCGAATTTTTCTTCCTCCTCGGCCCGTCCGGATGCGGTAAATCGACCTTTTTGCGCGTCGTCGCCGGATTCTATAAACCCGATGCCGGCGAATTACGGTTCGACGATACCGTCGTGAACGATGTCCCCCCACACCAACGCAATACCGGGATGGTATTCCAAAACTATGCCCTCTGGCCCCACATGTCCGTCGCCGAAAACATTGAATACGGACTCACACTCCGTAAATTTGACAAATCGGAACGCTCTGAAAAAATCACACGCGCATTAGAGATGGTACAGATGGTAGACTACCGCGAGCGCGCTGTCAATACACTTTCCGGTGGACAACAACAGCGCATCGCACTCGCTCGCGCCCTTGTCATTGAACCGAGCGTCCTACTCCTTGACGAACCGATTAGCAACCTCGATGCTGCGCTCCGGCAACAGATGCGAGACGAAATAAAACAAATCCACGACCGAACAAATATCACAATGTTCTACGTCACGCATGACCAAGTCGATGCGCTCTCTATGGCGGATCGGATGGCAATCATGCAGGACGGTGTTATCATCCAAGTCGGCACACCGCGCGAAGTGTATCAGTTCCCAAAGAACGCTTTTGTGGCAAGCTTCGTCGGCGAAACCAATTTCATCTCAGGTAAAGTGCAACACACATCGAACGGCAGTGCAGCAATCGAAACCGCTATCGGAACGCTTCACTCCGAAACCGTATATCACGACTTAAACGAAGGAACACCCGTACAGTGCTCAATTCGTCCCGAAGCACTCATCGTTGACGATACCAACCACACCGAAAACACAATAACGGCGAAGATTACCGCGGTCAACTACTTAGGTAGGATAGAAGAATACCAGTTAGTAGCTGCAGATGTTCCGCTCAAAGCCGTCCACTACAATCCCGGTATCGAAACAAAAAAACCAGGAGACACCGTACAAGTCGCAATAGCAGCGAAGGCTATCATCCCACTTCCCGATTAAAAGTAGTAGGCACGTTCCAACGGGTCCTCCGTCAACCAAAGTAGAAAATCAAAACAGAAAATGCAATTAACTCGTAATCAACAAGATGCCCTTAACATAGAAAACCACGTCTGCGTAACCGCCGGCGCCGGGTCTGGAAAAACCACCGTATTGGTCGAACGGTACCTCAAAATTCTGCGTGAAGGTAACGTCACACCGCGAAAAATTGTTGCTATTACTTTCACAGAAAAAGCCGCTGCTGAAATGAAGGAACGAATTATTGAAGAGATGTCTAAGGAAGTAGAAAACGCCGACGTAGAACACAGTAATGCACTTCAACGTTTTCGCGATGAGATGAACTCAGCACATATCTCAACTATCCACGCTTTCTGTTCAAGTATTCTGCGGGAATTCCCTTTCCAAGCCGGTGTACCCGCCAATTTTAGCATCGTCCAAGGCATCGATCAGAAACTCTTACTACAAGACACGCTGAAGAAAACCCTCAAAACCATCGCCACAACCGAGGAAGACGAACACCGTCCAAAACTGAAACGCCTCCTACAACGCTACGGAGGACAAAAAAATTTGGTGGATTTCTTCTCCAATATGGTGGAAAAACGCGACATCCTTGAACGTCTCATGAAGGAAATGTATAGCAATCCGGACGATACAGAGATACGTCAAGGTTTGGAACAACAGGTTCGTGAGCAATTGCTGTTAACAATTGGCCGATTGATGTCGAAAATTGATGTTGCCGAATTTATCAGATGCTTAAACGCTGTTTTGGAGGTCGCAAGAGGTAGGAATGCAGAGGATGCTAATAATTTAACGCCGCAATTGGAAGCGCAACAGGAGCAAAACCCTGAAGCACCTGAAGTGTTAAATTTGCTTAGACAAATTGCAACACTAATTACAACTACAGAAAATGAAATTAGGACGCGAAGCTTTCTGCCGAAAAGCATTGACAGAACCGGAATTGCGGATCAGATCGCATTCTTGGAATCAACCGCGAAAAAGATTAAAGACATACCAACCCTTGAAAAAGAAAAAGATGATAACAAAAAAGCCGATGTTCAGACCGATAATGAAGGCAAAAAAATGGATGTTGAAACCGACGACGATTTCCTAATTAGCACAACCCGCGACCTACTCACACTATACACCCGAATTCTCAGTGACTATCAAAATGCCAAACTCTCGCAAAGCACACTCGACTTCAGTGACCTGCAGCTGAAAACTCGCGATCTGCTCCGCAGCAACGACGAAATCCGACGGGAGTTGATCAAACGGTACAAGTACTACATGGTAGACGAATATCAGGATACAAACGAATTACAGTATGAATTAGTCATGCTGCTGACAAACAAACTCAAATGTGCCAATCTTTTCATTGTCGGCGATCCGAAGCAGAGTATTTACGCGTTTCGCGGTGCGGATGTCCGTGTGTTTGAGAAAACGCGAGAAAAAATCGTTGAAAACAGTGGACTCTCTATCTCCCTCAAAGAGAACTTCCGCGCCTTGAGTGATCTCATTGGGTTTACCAATTACTTTTTCGGTGGCTTGATGGGTGACGGGAGCGAAAATGAATTTGAGGTACCGTATGAACCCCTTATCAAAGCGCGACCTGTCAATGTAAACGGTCATATCGTGACTCTCCTCGGAAAAAAGAAGGACGAGGCAGTAAACGAATACGCGCTCATCGCACGGCACATTAAAAACATGAAACTAAACGAAAATACGGTATGGGTACGCGGTAAGAACAGCAGCGAAGTCGAGCGTCCAATTGCATACGGGGACATCGCTATCCTCATTAGAAGCAGAACACATCTCCCAGAAATTGAGCATGCACTGCTCGAGGCAGGCATCCCTTATCTCACAACAGGTGGTATCGGTTTCTATCAAAGACAAGAAATCTATGACATCTGGAATTACCTCAGCTTCCTTAACGCACCAACAGAAAATCATGCCGCTATCGCAGCAATCCTCCGCGGCCCCGCTTTCGGTATCTCTGATACTGAACTCTATGAAATTTCACTACAAGACGGCGCAGGCTTCTGGGACAAAGTTCGGAACTACCAAGCCCCCTCTGAGCATCTCAGAAACGCGATAGATACCTTAAAAAAGCACATTGAGATCGCACAGCGTATGCCTGTAAACCAACTTATTGTAACCATCGTTAACCAAACAGGAATGATTGGAACACTGAAGACAGGGAAACAGGGAGATCAACGGTGGGCAAACTACCAAAAACTCCTGGACCTCGCAAGAAATTTTGATGGAGATGAAAACACGCAAATTCTTCCAGATTTCATTGAATTTTTGGATACTTTAATTACGGAAGAACCTCGCGAAGGGCAAGCACCAATTGAAGCCAGCAGCGGAGCCGTGCAAATTATGACAATCCATACCGCCAAAGGAAAGGAATTTCCGATTGTCATACTTCCATGTCTTAACCGGAAAGGGCAGTCAGACAGTGAGCCTTTTATTGATGAAACACTCGGTATCGGTTTTAGTCCGCTCAAACCAAATGGGGATTATAAGAAAACTGAACCTGGAATCGTTCCCCACATTAAAAATCGGTCAAGCAAAAAAGAGGTAGCTGAAAAGAAGCGAATACTTTATGTCGGAGTAACACGCGCCAAGGATCGGCTTATTTTATCAGGAACACTCTCAGAGAAAGACGAAGCACAGCAAATGCTTAAGTGGCTCGACACACACCTTGGTATCTGTAGCGAAGAAGACGATTTACAAAGTCTGCCTTTCACACTCAAGGTGCGTCGACAACTCGAAGACAGGACTTCCATGGATGAGAATTTGGATGACATAACACCCATCGAATTTCCAGAATCTCTACCACAAGAACTGCAACCAACTGAGATACCCGCAGCCTTCTCCGTCACAGAACTCGCAAACTATGCCCGCTGCCCATTGCGCTATCAACTGGAAAATGTGCTACGAATTCCAACGAACGGGCAAGAAGAAGCGGATCCCGATAGAGACGAGTTAGACAATGCGATTCGCTATACCCTCACACGAATAAGACGGCAATCAGACACGGAAAATCTTGACACGATTATTAACCAAACCGCTGAGAATCATCCCGAAGCAACGAGCAACTTAACTACGCTACTTCATACATCCGCGAATAATTTCATCAACTCCCAACTCGGAGAAACCGCGCTCTCAGCATCCGAAACCCGTACGAACCAGCAAGTCCACGCGGATATTGAAGGACATATCATTGACGGCAGATTTGATAGGCTCTTTAAAGATGAAACGCAACACTGGCAAGTCATCAATTACAAAACCGACGATGCCCAGGATTCAGATGTGTATGACCCAGAAATGGAACTTTACAGTCTGCTTTTGCATCGACGCTACCCACAACAACCGACAATAACGATTAACCTCTTTTTTACTGAACAAGATCAATGCATACAACAACACTTCAGCATAACAGAACTGCAGAACGTTAGCGCACAATGGAACCAAAAAATCTCGGAACTGCAGCAGGGCAATTATAATAAAAATCTTAATCATTGCTGTTCTTGCCCTTACGCAGACCCAGATGGACAATGTATCATAACCGAAGGAGAAGATTGATGAAAAAATTAATACCAATCATCGCAGTTATCACGCTTGCCTGCCTTTCAATCTGGGCATGGCAACCCAGCCTTGCAGGCACATGGCGCGACGATTTTGAAGATAAAGATACCCGCGAATGGAAAATCTTTAACATCGACCGAAAGGTCGAAAAGTGGTGGATAGACGATGGTGAAGCCGTCGGCGAAATCTTTTTACCAGGCTTTATGAGTCTCTGGCTAACAGGTGAACTTACATGGAAACACTACTCCCTCTCCTGTCGCGCAAAGTTAGTCGAAGACAAGGAAGAACCCCCAACCATCGGACTGACACTCCACGATAGAGGCGAAGAGGATAGCCGGTACCTCTTTTTTCTTGATTATATCTTTGGCACCGTCCGAATCGTAAGGGCAGTTCATGACGAGTGGGACATCATTACCTACCAATTTGATGCAGAAATTGATACGTGGTACGAATTAACCGCCACCATCTACGAAGACGGTACACTCGAATTTAAAATTGACGATGAAGTATTTACCGCGCTTGACGAGGACATCTTGAAAGGTGGACAAGCCGGTCTCGTCGTCGCAGATGGACGCGCACACTTTGATGATGTCGAAATCACCGGCGAAAATATACGCGACGGAGGCCCCGGGAAAGCACGTCCTGTAGAACCACAAACCAAACTCGCAACCACATGGGCAAAACTTAAGAAAAATTAGATTAACGATAGACCACCAAACGCTCTTCCCAGGAGCGAAGGGGAAACCATGATGAAAAAATATCTCATTTTCGCGTTCGTTGTCTGCAACGTTGTTTTCAGCCAATTCGCACTTGCGGGCACTTGGAAAGATAGTTTTGAAGACGATAACATCCAAGACTGGGCATCCCAACCTTGGCATGAGAAAGAAGAATGGTGGGTTGATGCAGGTGAAGCCGTTGGTGAAGCACCGGAACGCAACGTTCTAAGCACTTGGGTGACAGGTGATGTCGCTTGGCAGAATTACGTTGTATCCTGCCGCGCAAAATTAATAGAAACTAAGGAACAATCTGCCAGTTTGGGGCTTGTACTCTATTATGCGGATAAGCAGAATTCTCTATATTTGTTTGAAATGCATTCGGATTGGAAAGAATTTGGTTCCATCATAATTGAAAAATTAGTTCCACCCCAAAATGTCAGACTGGGGCGGTTCAATTTCATCCCCAAGGCTAATAAATGGTATAAACTGACTGCCTCTGTCTCACGCCGCACACTTGAATTTCAAATTGATGGAGAAGTGCTACTTACTGTGATTGATCCAAGTCCATTGAAATCTGGAAAAGCAGGGCTCTTCGTTGTAGATGGACAAGCACGGTTTGATGATGTTGAAATCACAGGCACAAACATCCCTGATGGTGGCCCCGGAACATCACGTCCTGTCAATCCGCAAGCCAAACTTGCAACCACATGGGGACACCTGAAAAGCAATTGACGAAGAGTAGACGAAAATGGAGACCAAACACACAATAGGCATCGGTATTATCGGCATGGGATGGATGGGCATGACGCACGCCCGCGCATATCGCCAAATCAATGACCGCTTCCACGACAGCTCGCTTCAACCTGAACTTATCATCTGTGCTGATGACGTTACTGAACGCACAACCGAAGCAAAAGCACGTTTCGGATTTGAACGCACAACTACCGATTTCCGAGACGTAATAGCGGACGCAGAAATCCAAGTCGTCAATATCGCCGCACCAAACAGCATGCACCTTGAGATCGTCGAGGCAGCCGCAGCCGCGGGAAAACACATCTTCTGTGAGAAACCCGTCGGACGGAACCCCGCAGAAACAAAAGCCATCCATGCCGCCGCACAACGCGCAGGCATCCTAACCTGTGTCGGCTATAACTACAGATGGGCACCCGTCGTCCAATACGCACATCAACTAATTTCAGACGGAAAACTCGGTAGACTCACCCACTATCGTGGCAGGTTTTTCGCTGGCTACGCAAGCCATCCACGTGCCGTGCTTTCGTGGCGGTTTCAGAAGGAAATCGCAGGGTTAGGAACACTCGGCGATCTGCTCTCTCATGTCATTGACATGGCACACTTTATTGTTGATGGCAGCATTGATAGCGTCGTCGCACAACAAGAGACGTTTATCCCAGAACGACCCGTAGCGACAGCAGGCACCGGCACGCACTTTACGCTCGGGGCTGACGGCGAAACTGAACCCGTTACCAACGAAGACTACGTCGGAGCACTCGTCCGATTTGAAAACGGTGTCAGAGGCACACTCGAAGCGTGCCGGATCATTAACGGTCCCAAATGCGAGATGGCGTTTGAAGTGAATGGTACAGAAGGAGCACTCCGTTGGAACTTCGAGCAGATGAACGAACTTGAGATCTACTTACCCGCTGAGGACGGTTTCCCTGACGGGTACACCCGCATTTTGAGCGGTCCCAGCCATCCGTTCCACAGCGATTTTAATCCCGGTCCCGGCGTCGGATTAGGCTACGATGATCTGAAGACAATCGAGGCACATCAGTTTTTGCAAGCCATCCACACAGGTAAACAGGGGAACCCAAGTTTCCGAGAAGCTGCCGCAGTCGCCGACGTGCAGGCTGCCATCCAAACCTCATGGGAGGAGGATCGGTGGATTTCTATCCAACAATAAAACAGGAACTATACTACACTAAAAAGTTTGTCCGTGTACTAAAATCCGTAAAGTCAGAAAGTTGGTTTAATGCCATAACAATTTTAGCACACTTGATAACTTTCCTGATCTTTTCCTCTCTAAACGCTGCTGCACAAAACCTACCGCAATTCACCGACATTACACAGACAGCAGGCATCGACTTCATCCACAATACCGGTGCCTTCGGAGAAAAATATCTCCCCGAAACGATGGGATCAGGATGCGCCTTCATTGACTACGACAACGACGGATGGCAAGACATCCTCCTCGTCAACGGAAAAGATTGGGAAGACAAGCCAACCGGAAAACGGCAAACGATGGCACTCTACCGTAACAATAAGGACGGCACCTTCACCGATGTCACCGAAACCGCAGGACTCGCTGTCCCACTCTACGGTATGGGCACTGCCGTCGCCGATTACGACAACGACGGTGATTCAGACATCTATATCAGCTGCCTTGAAACCGACAGACTCTTCCAAAACAGCGGAGACGGCACCTTTATCGACATCACAGAAGCATCTGGGATCCACAACCCCGGATTCGGTACCAGCTGCGCATGGTTCGATTACAACAAAGACGGACACCTCGATCTCTATGTCGCGAACTACGTCGAATGGAGCATCGAAAACGATCTATTCTGTACCCTCGACGGTAAAAATAAATCCTACTGTACCCCTGAATCCTACACAGGACAATCCAGTAAACTCTTCAGAAACCGAGGCAACGGCACTTTTGCCGATGTCTCGCGTATCGCACGGATTGAGGACAACACCAGCAAATCACTCGGCGTTTGCATCTTCGATTACAACGCAGATGGCTTACCTGACATCTTTGAAGCGAACGACACACAACCGAATAAACTCTACCAAAACAACGGCGACGGCACCTTCATCGAAACCGCATTGGAAGTCGGCGTTTCCCACGACGAAAAAGGTGTTGCAACCGGCGCAATGGGCGTTGACGCCGCCGACTACGATCGGACCGGTAAGGAGAGCCTCGTCATCGGTAACTTCTCTAATGAGATGCTCAACCTCTATCATAACGACGGCGGCTTCTTCATTGACGACGCACCCGCCGCACACATCGGAAATGCAACGCTATTGACCCTCACCTTCGCATGCTTTTTCTTCGACTTTGATCTCGACGGAAACTTCGACATCTTCACTGCCAATGGGCACGTCGAAAACGACATCAACGCCATCCAGAGTCAAGTTACCTATGCCCAACCGCCACACCTATTTCATAACGACTCATACGGCAAATTCACCGATGCCCTCCCCAAAGTCGGTGCTGATTTAGCAAAACCGATGGTCGGCAGAGGCGCAGCGTACGGCGACATCGACAACGACGGCGACTGGGACCTGTTGATTACCACCTCCAACGGCCCCGCACATCTCTTCCGAAACGACGGAGGCAACCACAATGCATGGATCAAGATTCAACTCGTTGGACAAAAAAGCAACCGAGACAGTATCGGCGCACAGATCCGAATAATCTCTGCTTCAGGAACACAGACCCGAACCGTTAAAAGCGGCTCCAGCTATTGCTCACAAAGCGAACTCACCGCCATCTTCGGCATAAACAACGATACGATTATCGAAACAATCGAAGTAAAGTGGCCCAGCGGTACCATCAGCACCCGTAAGAACGTCAAACCTAACCAACGCATCCGCATTGAGGAAGATGCACCGTAGACGCGTTTCCAACCTTGGAGGAAGCACCATGAAACTCTTATGTTATGCGCTTAGCACATTCCTTATCTTCGCGCCCATCTCCGCTGTCCTTGCAAAAGCCCCGGAAACTGCCAAAATCGTATTTGCATCAAGACGGGATGGCAATTTTGAGATTTATATCATGAACCCAGATGGTTCCGATCAGACAAACTTAACCGAGCACCGTGCCAATGATTTCGCGCCTGTCTGGTCACCGACAGGTGAACAGATTCTTTTTCAATCGGATCGAGGTGGGATAAAGGATCTCTATCTTATGGATCCAGATGGAACGAACGTGCGTCAGGTATTCAAAAAATTGATAGGTAGAGAGTTTCCAACTTGGTCGCCTGATGGAAAAGCACTCGCTTATCACCGATTTCACACACTCTCTGTCTACACTGCCTCAAGTGACGGAAAAAATGAGGAAGAACTTGCTGAGAATGGCTTATGGCCTGCGTGGTCTCCCAACGGTTTTGAGATAGCTTTCATGGCAAGCAAGTTTGTTTGGGCTGACAACGGTAATCTCGGGGCTCCGAACGTCAGAGTTCAGATTATCAATCTACAAACGCATGTAGAAGAGAAACTTCTTCCGGTGGAGACCTCAATGTTTGACCCTGCCTGGGCACCCGACAGCACTCAGATAGCTTTTTCTTGGAGAGGTAGAGCGGTAGGAGGCACGATGGGTATCCATGTTGCGAGCCGAAATGGTACCGGACTCCGGAAGATCATTGATGCTGGAGATGGCGCGTCAGTATTTAACCCTACCTGGTCCCCGGACGGGAATAAACTCATTTACAACGAGGGAGTTCGTGGCCTGAGACAACTCTTCAAAGTCACTTTGAACGGTGGTGACCCAAAACAACTCACACGCCGGGGGGATAACTCCAACGCTGATTGGTTCGATCCAGCGTTTGCTTTGCCAGTCTCGCCTCAGCCGTCCCTCCTGACAACGACGTGGGGGAAACTCAAAACCCAAAACTAACGTTCTATAGAATGACACCCTTTTCCAAACGCTTGAATTTTCAAATGCGGGAGTCAACAAGTCTAACCCATAAACAATGGAGAATCCAATAATGAAAAAAAACTTACCTATATTCGGCATAAAAACTTCACTTCTGCTACTGATCGGCATTTCTCTCGCTCTGACAAGTTGCGAAAGAATACAGAATGAGGTAGGTGTTCCCTCAACACCATCAGCAAAACAAGCGATCGCCACAATCGCTCCAACAAGCGGAAATAGCGTGACAGGAATGGCGATTTTCACACAAAACGGCGACCAAATCACGTTCACTGTTGAGATCCAAAACGCATCTCCGGGCATCCACGCCGTTCATATCCACGAAAACGGCGATTGCAGCGCACCCGACGGTAAATCCGCGGGCGGCCACTGGAATCCAACGGATGTCGCACACGGAAAATGGGGGGTAGGTGAATTCCATCTCGGAGACATCGGCAATATCACCGTTGGCGAAGACGGCACCGGTAGCCTTGAATTGACGACCGACCTCTGGGAAATAGGCACCGGATCCGACATAGATGTTGTCGGCAAAGGCATCATCGTCCATGCCGAAGCAGATGATTTCATCTCGCAACCTTCAGGCAATGCTGGCGCACGCATCGGCTGCGGCGTAATCACATTAGCAGAATAACCGCTGCAATTCCACTCTCGTTGGCGAGGTTCCTTGGGAAACACCCAAGCAACACCTCGCCTTTTTCTGTTCTCACTACAGATCCGGTAGGGTTTTCGCTGGGGTGTTTCTTCAGCATGCTTATAGCAGTCTTTGACAAAACATTTACGCGCCATACTTTCAACTTGATATTTCCTAACTATTGGGTGTATAATACCTTTATGGCACAAGACTACGACAATATAGGAAAAAAATTATGGGCAGACCACGCCGAAGACCTTTCGCGATTCGTACTGGACACAGATGATGTTGAAGTGCTGGCAGACCTGGGCACCGAACAGCAGATTATCGAGCGGGAAACTGACATCATAAAGCAGATCCGCATCAACGGTCACGAAGTCATTCTCCATGTTGAATTGCAACTTCGCGATAGTACAAACACACCAATGTGGGCAAGAAACGCCCAATATCAAGGATACCTCGTTGGTGAACACCAGATGCCAGTCTACTCAAATGTCATCTACTTTCACCCGAACGCCGGCAGGAACGACCCAGGCGGGTACACCTATAGTTGGGGCGATTACGAACACACCAATCGCTATAAAGTGATTCGGCTCATTGAAATAGAAGGGCAACCGGTTTTAGAAAGGCAAGCACCCGGTCTGCTTCCGTTTACACCGTTGATGCAACCGCCTGCAAGGATGGACCTTGAACGTTGGGTTCAAGAATGTGTTGACGTAACAATGGCTGTACCTGTCGATCAGGAGACCCAAGCGGATTTACTGTACGCTACTTCTCTCTTCGGCTGTATAGTCCATAACTCCGAGTTGTACGAACGACTCATACCGGAGGAACTTATGCGAGAATCTAAGTTTTACCAACGCCAAATGGAAAGAGCCGCCAGAGAGACTACCATCGAAAACACTTTGGCTTTGCTGGAAGATCAATTCCAAGCAGAGGCAGTGAATGCCTTAACGCCTGAACTTCGCAGTATAAACGATCTGCAAAAACTCAAGCAATTGCTAGTCGCCGCTGCGAGGGTGCAAAATATTGAAGCCTTCGCGCAGATGCTGCACGAATAGTAGTCAGGATGGGTGTTCATTGCCGCCGCCAGAGCTCCCAACCTTGGAACATTCAGACAAGCACACCCAGAACTGCAAAACACTAAAAAAGTAGAAAGGTCTGCGCCTAAACAGCAGTGAGAACAGCGTAAATATGCCCACTTACCGAAAAAACTCATTGAAGTCAATATTCTCTCCAAGCCATTAACGTAGAATCTGCAAAGGACGCTTCACTAACCCACGGGCATCCCTCAACACTGCATCGCTATTGGGCACGCCGGCCCCTCGCCGCCTGCCGTGCCGTCGTTTTCGCCAGTATGGTAGACGACCCATCCGAATGCAAAGACGAATTCCCTACCGAACCCCAACAGAACGCCGAGCGCAACTGACATAGCTTCCAACAGAACACCGAAAACTGAATGTCCTTTCGCTGACAGTTGATCACTTATAAAAACTTGACAGCAAATCCCAAATAGGTTAATATTATCACATCACTATTAGAGCCAGTCCGAAACTTTAAAGAAAAAACTTAATTGTTACGAGGACGGTTGAGGTTCATCGACCGCCGGCTTTTGTTCCCACTGTAAAGCAGGAAAAGCCGAGTGGAAACCCAATCGTTAAAATTATGAAAACCTATCGCGTTGCCATACTCGGATGCCGAAGTCGTGGCACCTCGGCAGCAAAAGCCTATCACGCACATCCGCGCACCGAAATCGTAGCACTCTGCGACCTCGTCCAAGAACGGTTAGAGACCCTCGGCAAGATCGTGAACGTCTCAACACATTTCACCGACTTAGACGAGATGATCCAGCAGACAACACCCGATATTGTCGCTATCCCGACAGCAACAGAGGCACACTATCCGCTTTGCATGCGTGTCCTTGAACACGGCGTGAACATCGAAGTAGAGAAACCGCTCTGCATCAATCTCGTTCAAGCGGATGAAGTGCTGGCGAAAGCGAAAAAGAAAAACGCTCGCGTCGCTGTGCATCACCAACGACGTACAAGTCCCTCGATGCATGCAGTCGCCAAAGCCTTAGACGCAGGAAAAATCGGCGACCTCCGCTACATCTACGCCAGTGGGAAAGGGTATTATGCAGGCTACGGGTTAATGAACATCGGAACACATGTTGTCAACAACATGCTCCGTTTCGGTGGACATTGCCGAAGCGTCGTAACACAAGCGACAACGGGCGGACGCGCCATCACACACGACGACGTACTCCCCTCACCTGCAGGGATGGGCACAGTCGCAGGCGAATACACCACATCAACCCTCCAGTTCGACGGAAATGTCACCGGTACCCTCATCCAACACCGATTTCCAAAGGTCGATACCGATGCTTACATGATGGAACTCTACGGCACCGAAGGCAAACTCATCTGGTCGGAATTGAAAGGTTCATGGTGGTTACCGACACCATATTTCGTACCCGATGGTACACACGATCAGTGGGAAACACTCCCCTCCATCTATCCAGAGCATTTTGATCCGAACAAAGGCGCAGATGCTGACGATTACTGCTTCGTTGAAGAATATGTGAACGCATTAGACGAGGACCGAGAACACGAGTCTAACGGCGAAGAGGGTCGCCACGTTATTGAAATCTTGATGGCAATCTTCGAGTCCGCTGTTTACGGCACACGGGTCGAGCTGCCGCAGAAAAACCGAGAACATCCGTTATTACAATGGCGTGCCGAAGCCGGTTTAGGCGAAATCAGAGAGATGCCACGCGACTACGGCACATGGCTATCACTTGAGGACAAGCGTTTGTATGAATAGTTTTTGGTTATAGGCTATCAGTTATCGGTTGTCAGTTAAAAGAGAACTTTGGTGCGTCAAAACCTTCTTTAACTGATAACTGATAACTGACAACTTCTAAGGAAAAAACCATGCCCAACCCTACGACGAATGCTAACAATCTACCGCCGATTCCACTCACGGAAGAACAACGTTTTCTTTTTGATACCCGTGGATGGCTCTTGTTCCCAGGCGTACTCAGCGAAACTGAGGTTAAAGAGATGCGGGAGTTCTGTTACCAACTCAAACAGGATCCTGAGTCAATCCCTGAACATCATCGCTCTTCTATTGGCGGCCCCCTTGAATCGCTAACAGATCATCCAGTTGTGCTCGGATTCATGAACGAATTTCTGACTTCCGGCTATGCCAATGAGAATTGCTACGGATTCCGGTTGGAAAGCACATTCCTAACTATCCGAGCAAACGGACACGATAACTTCCAACCGCACGGCGGACGCGGGATGCTCAACTTCCCAGGCAATTCGCACACCTATCATTTGCACCACGACAAAGCACACAGCGGGTTGACGCGCGTCGTTTGGGAGCTTAATCCAGTTCACGAAGGCGGTGGTGGAACAATGTTCCTCACAGGTAGCCATAAAGGCGCGTTCCCGGCTCCAAAGTCAACGGCAGATCGCAATTCACCGCTGTGGGAGGATTACACCTGCCCTGCTGGCTCCATGCTGGTTTTCACAGAGGCTATCACTCATACAGGCGCGAAGTGGACAGATGAAGAAGTCGATCGGATCGCGATCTTCCAATGCTACAATACCGTTGGCAACAAGTGGCATAAGTGGGACCCTCATCCGAAGCACCTCGAAGAGATGCCCTTCAAACGTCAGACCCTCTTCCGTCCCGTCCACTGTCAGGACAACACGCCAACATTAGAGGCAGTGTAGAAACATAGTAACTCAATCAACACCGATGCTGCTTAAATTCATCGGAAACCCGTTTTTGACAAGGGCCCCACCCGTTACTGGGAAGGGGCGAAAAAAACGGAGCAGAGCCTAAATTATTAAAAATATGAAGATTACCAAAGTTAAATCTTTTGCCTCAGCGGATGGTTACTTCTTTGTGAAGGTCGAAACCGATGCCGGTATTTACGGTGTCGGAGAGGGCGGGTTACGCCGACGCTCGCTCGCCTTAGCCGAAGTCGTTCGCTCTTATGAACCGTTCCTCATCGGCGCAGACCCCTTCCGAATCGAACATCTATGGCAAGTAATGTTCCGCGGCGGCTTCTTCCCCGGCGGTGTCGTCCAATCCGCCGCAGTGAGTGCCGTAGATATCGCACTTTGGGACATCAAAGGAAAAGCATTGAATGTTCCCGTCTACGAACTCTTGGGTGGACGCACCAGAGATAAAGTCGTCTGCTACCCGCATAACGGTGGCGGCACAATTGATGCCCTCATCGAGAGCTGTCGGCAAACCTACGAAGCCGGTTGGAAGTTCGTCCGATGGAGCGTGGTTGACAACTCTGAAGGCGGGACATTTGAACCCAGACGCGCAATCCGAAACTGCCTTAAACAGGTGGAAGCCGTCCGCCACGAATTCGGCGACGATCTTGAAATACTCATTGACGTACATACCCGCCTCGATCCAGCGGATAGCCTCGATTTTTGCAACAAAGTCGCACAGTACAATCCATTTTTCATCGAGGACCCGCTTCGAGCTGAAAACCCCGCCAGTCTCAGACGGCTTCGGCAGCAAACCTCGGTGCCAATTGCTGTCGGTGAACAATTCGATAGCAAATGGACATTCCGCGAGGTCATTGAAGAAGATCTCATGGACTACTGCCGCGTCGATCTCTGCATCGCCGGAGGTTTAACAGAAGCACGTAAAATCGCGGGATGGTGCGAAACACATTACATCTACTTAGCACCGCACAATCCGTTAGGACCTGTATCCGCTGCGGCGTGCCTGCATCTCTCTTTGTCATCGGCACTCCTCGGTGTGCAGGAACTCCCGCGCGCACCCATGTCCTCACTGACCGATGTTTTCCCAGTGCAGATACCGTGGGAATCAGGCTATCTCTTACCGCCTGAAGGTCCAGGACTCGGTATCGAATTCAACGAGGACGCACTGACCGATGTCTCAAACCAAGAATATGGACCGCCGCACGGCTACCAACGCGATGACGGTGCCTATACGAATTGGTAATCTTAAAGGTAGCAGGCACACGCCGTGTGCCGTTGCCACCGATCACGATACTCGAATGCGCTTATAACTTAGGACTTACGCAGACAGGCGATGAATCGCCTTACTACAAACCGATGAAACTTGGAAATACACGTGATCCGAAAAAGAAAATTGGTTCGTAGTAGCGCAATTCTGCGGCGTACTCGCCCAAATGCGACGTGCATTATTGCGCTTTAGCCAGCCCAAATGCGACGTGCATCATTGCGCGTTGCGTAAGTCCTATAACTTTTAAAACGAAGGAGAAAGCTGAAAAATGACAACCGCTGAAATTAAAGCGATCGCAACGGAATATATCATTAATACTTACGGGGACAGAAGCCTCGCATTTGTTAAAGGTGAGGGCCCTTACCTCTGGGATGCCGATGGCAAAAAATACCTCGATTTTCTCGGTGGACTTGCCGTCAACGGTTTAGGGCATTGTCACCCGAAAGTCGTCGAAGCCATCCGTGAACAAGCAGGCAAACTGCTTCACACATCCAATCTCTACTATATCCAACCGCAGGCAGAACTCGCGAAACTGCTCATCGACAACTCCGACATGGATCAGTGCTTCTTCTGTAATAGCGGTGCCGAAGCAAACGAAGCCGCCATCAAACTCGCACGGAAATACACCAAAGACAGCGGCAGAACGGATGCCTACGAAATCATCACCATGGATAACTCGTTCCACGGACGGACAATGGCGACAATCACCGCCACCGCACAGACAAAATATCACGTCGGATTTGAACCGATGCTTGAAGGTTTCAAATACGTGCCCTTTGACGATCTCGAAGCGACCGAAGCTGCCATCAACGAAAAGACCTGTGCTATTTTAGTCGAGCCGATCCAATCCGAAGGCGGTGTTAATATCCCCAGCGACGGTTACCTCCAAGGCTTACGAGAACTCTGTGATAAACATAATCTACTACTTATGTTTGACGAAGTGCAGACAGCGATGGGAAGATTAGGCACATTTTTCGGTTACCAGAGTTACGGGATCGTGCCAGATGTCATCACAATGGCGAAAGCACTCGGTAGCGGCGTGCCAATCGGTGCGATGTTAGCAAAACGAAACATAGCAGAGAGCTTTGTCCCCGGTACCCATGCAGCGACATTCGGTGGAAACCCGTTGGTCACCGCAGCGGCATCCGCAACCGTCAAAACAATCCTCGAAGAGAATCTCGCCGTGAACGCCGTTAAAATGGGGAATTATCTCGCTGGCGGATTGATGGAACTCAAAGACAAATATCCGATTAAAGAGGTACGCGGGAAAGGCTTGCTCCGCGGTTTAGTTATGGAGGTCGATGCGAAACCGGTCGCCGCGAAATGTATTGAAAACGGACTTGTCACGATATGCACCAACGATTATGTCCTCCGATTTTTACCGCCACTTAATATCAATACAAGCCACGTTGAGGAAGCCGTTAACATCGTCGAAAAATCGATGTCAGAAGTTTTGTAAGCCAAAGTTATCCTGATCGTCCATTCCGGCAATCAGTTATCACTCAAAAAATCGTGAAAATGCTTGATATTGAATGGGAATTGTGATAAACTTATAACAGGCATGTGGGAATTCTACGTTAAAAAAGAAAACGCTGGTAAGCGGAGGAGCTATGCCGATATTCTATCGCGGGGCAGGCATTGGTACCTATTGGTATCTTAACGATCCAGTAGAAAATGGTTTTACCGCCAGATCCCCCGAAATGACAACCTCCCTTACCCGGTTGATGTTTCATATTGCAAGGAGTACTGTTAATAGTCCGTTCATCTCTATCACGCGCTCGTACGGGGTAGCATGGCATTATGCGATGTCAAGTAGTATGAGGATCCCCACAATAAACAACCCTGCCTACGTCCATGAAATTGAGATTCAGGAACCGTTACCATCTGGCTTACATCTCCTCGATCCGGTTAAGGAGGTCGTACGAGCGTTACCCTCTCCAGAGAGTTTGGTGCCTCCTTACCAGCACGATGGATTGCCTGACTTTTTACTCGGCGTTGTTAATCCAAGAAGGATGGGCGACTTTCTGGAACAACATACATTACAACCACCTGCAAGCGAAGGTACCCCGCGTCCGCCGAACCTAACGATTGAATTAGAGACACTTGTGCGGGCATTGCGAGATGCTGAAATTCTTGCACATGGGATTATCCCCGCGACCTGTGTAAAGAATAGTTTTGAGGTGTATTATTAAATTCCTCAGTCTCCCAGAACGATTAGGAGGCACACTCATGAACAAATATAGAGTAAAATCTCCATATAAACTCACAATTAAAACGCTTGACTTAGCAGGGCGCGTACCGTGTATGGATTCTATCGAACTCCTTCGTGTGGAACTCCATTATCACGATGGACACGGACCCCTCTTCATGGCACGGGTCCGATACGCCCGCGACGGTGTTGAACAAGAAGATGGTTTCCCCATTGATCTCGATAAAGGCGCGTTCATCGCGACCGTCCCTATCCAAGAAGCAGGATTAGAAGAACCGCTCCAGAAAATTGGTCCCAAAATCGCTCAGATTGTTAGCAAAGACTTGGCTGAAAACCGGTACCTCCTTGCCTGAGGCATTGCCATATATTATGCCAACTTCACTTACTGGAATGTCCACCTATAAGGCACACCTTCTCTGTCTTCTCCTCCCAATTGTTATGGGGTGTGTCACAAGTACCTCAACGATTCAATTGTCACCCGCGACCCGTGCGGAAGTGGATGCGATGCTCAACACATTGCAAGCGAGATACGACCTCACCAGCTCCTTGAAGATTATTCAGATGATGGTAACAATTGAGGAAGGCGATCAGCGCGAAGAACTTCGGGAATCACTGTGGTATAAGAAGTCAGAAAATGGCGGAGAATTGCTCCATATCCAAGCGTTAGGAGCAGTTAATGAACCGCGCGCTGTCGCAATCGCCAATCAAGACAAGAACCAGTTCATGCTACGCCTTCTCAACGAGCAAAAAGTTTTCCTCGGTCCATTATCTGACGGGGCTTTGCGAGAAATTTTTGGGGTAGATCTACGCGTGTCAGACGTCCTCAGTGCCATTTTCGCCAATCCGTTCCTTGATGGACGCACAGATAACTTCACATCGGTTGAAAACTCCGGTGCGAAATTTACTATCACCCGTCCGGGAATCCAAAAGGGACACGTAGAAACCATCACGCTTTTTGTCCGCGAGGATGAACCGCGAGTAACAGAGTGGCGTATCTACGATGAAAACGGAATCCTTCAACAGCACGCCGCCTTCGCCGACTACCGTCCGGTGAGTGGTATCCTTCGACCACATAGGGTTGAAATCGAACGTCCGCTCGAACAGACGCGAGTCACCGTGAAAATTGCCAAAGTCGAACTGAATGTCGAGATTAAAGATAGTAAGTTTGATACCAAACCGTTCCTAACGGAAGATATCGAAATTATTCCGCTGGGGCAATCAGCACAGTAGTCGGTACAATCGTGCAAAACATACGCGTCCGCGCCCACGCTAAAATTAACCTCTATCTGGATGTCGTCGGAAAACGCCAAGACGGCTACCACAACCTCGAAACGATCTTCCACTCCATCAATCTGCACGATGATGTCATCATCCGCAAGCAGGATACAAAGGAGATAACCGTCCACTGCGAGCATCCAGCGGTGCCGTCCGATGCTCGCAACTTAGCATATCGTGCAGCACAATGCCTCAACGATGCAGTAGATGGCATCGGTGGCATTGCGATCGATATCCACAAACGGATTCCAGTCGCTGCTGGACTTGCAGGTGGAAGCGCAAATGCCGCCGCTGTCCTTCACGGCGTGAACGAACTTTTTGGACTCGGTTTTACACGAGAAACGCTGACGCGTTTCGGGGCACAGTTGGGCGCAGATGTCCCGTTCTGTCTGCACGGTGGTGCCGCATTCGGACACGGCACCGGCGACCGGTTAACGCCCCTTCCTGCACTTCCCGATTTACCGCTCCTCCTGCTAAATCCGGGTATCGAAATCTCGACAGCCGCCGTTTTCAAAAAATTGAATTTTTCCTTGACAAAGCCCCTAAAAAAGGATATAATTATAACGACTTATATAGAGAAGGGTGATGTCCTCGGCATCGGGAAAAACCTTTACAATCTCCTTGAGATGCCAGTTTTTTCCCAATACCCCGAAATCGCCGCACTAAAAACTGAGCTATCTACGCAGGCTGGATGTTATGGTGCGTTGATGTCGGGGAGTGGTGCTACGCTGTTCGCTGTGATGCGTGATACCGAAGCAGCACACCGAAGCGAATCACACTTCAAAAACAAGGTCCGTTTTTGCACAACGACGGTAACCAGTCCTGTCGGTGTAGACATCAATAATTAAAGGGCGGTAGCCAAGCGGTAAGGCACAGGTCTTTGGAACCTGCACGCGTAGGTTCGAATCCTACCCGCCCTGTCTCCTTTTTGACGCGATTCTTGAATACATAAGGAAAAGGCAGAGTTTTAAAATGCAACAAGCAAAATTAGAGGTTCAACAACGCGACACTTTCGGGAAACAGCACGCACGTACGCTCCGGCGCGAAGGCATTGTTCCCGCCGTCCTCTACGGGCGCGCACAAGATACCTTGACCATCCAACTCAATGCTCGAACCTTCAAACAATTCCTACGCACGTACGGTGAAAACGTTATTATTAATATGGATGTCGGTAACGGGAATACCGAAACCGTTATCATCAAAGACATTCAACGCCATCCGGTGGAAAAGCATACCTTGGTCCATGCTGATTTCATCAGAATCTCTCTCGATGAACCTGTGACATCAGGGGTGCCAGTGGTACTTGAAGGCAGCCCACCCGGCATTCAGGAGGGCGGCGTTCTCGAATTTCCGCTCCGCCAAATAACGATTCACTGCTTACCTATGCAAATACCGACCGATATCACGGTTGACGTAGGTGAATTGGACATCGGTGACGCTATCCATGTGAGCGATTTAAACCTCGACGAGGAACTTGAGATCTTGGATGACCCGCAACGAATTATAGCGACGGTCAGCCAACCGCGCGTCCAACTTGAAGAGGAAACACCAGAGGTTGAAGAAGGTGAGGAAGGTGAAGTTGAAGGTGAAGAAGGTGAAGAAGCCGCTGCTGAACAGCCTTCGGAACCAGAGATTATTTCTCGTAGACGCAGTGACGACGACGAAGACGACGAATAACACTGCCTGTATGAAGAATATACAAGAAAGGTGCGTCAACACGGATGCTGTCTCTGTTAAAATCGGCGCGCTTTTCTTATGTATTCTCGTCTTGGCTATCACGCTTAAAGGCAGCGCACAAGCACCCACCGTTCGCTTCATTGACGCTGACGGAAAAATCATCGCGGAGATACCCGCACATCACCAAGCCGAGCAGATCTACCTTCCCGTCGATGCCGTGAAACAGGTCATTGATCCCAGAGCGACCCATCAATATAACCATCCCCGAAAACGACTCACCCTCAAAACAAAAGGTAGGCAAATCCGCCTACAAATGGGAAAATCCGCAATTAGCATCGAACCAGACGGACAAATACTGACCCTCACCACGCCGCCGATAACCATCGCACAACAACCGATGCTGCCTGTCAATTTTTTTATCCAGCTTCTGCCTATGCTTAACAACGTTGAAGTCATCTATAATTCCAATTTGAATAGACTCCAGATAAGACCCAAGAGCACTTGGGCACCCGCGGAAACAGGCAACACCCAGAACTGGGCAATCATTGTCGACCCAGGACACGGCGGACCCGACCACGGAAGCGCAAGCAGCACCGGAAGACTTGAGAAAAATATCGTTCTTGCACTCGCAAAGCAACTTCAAGAGCGGATCAAACAGCAAGGTATACAGGTTCATCTCACCCGTGAGACAGATACCCAAAAAACGCACTTTGAGCGTATTCAGATCGCTAAGCAAAAGCAAGGGCAGCTCTTCCTAAGTCTACATTGCAACGCCTCTTTCTCACCCCATGAAAAAGGCATCAGAATATATCTCAACAACCCGAAAGGCAAAATCCGGTTCCCAAATACCACCAAACCAGCACTCATAGGACAACAGTTAAAAGTGCTCGCTCAAGTCAATTTTTTGAAGCAGAGCCAAGACTTCGCACACGCACTACAAACGGAACTGAACTTTCTAACAGAAACCCCAATTCAAATTATCGACATACCACTCATCGCGCTATCTGAAACCTATATGCCAGCCGTCGTTTTAGAACTCGGTTACCTTTCTAACTTTGAGGACTTAGAGAAACTCTCTAACGCTGAGTATACCGCAAGCCTTGTAGAAGCGATCACCCGCGCACTCCAACGATACATCTCCTTTATTGACCAGCAGACCTCCCCAACAGCACCAGAAGAATAGGGACAATCCCGTACATCCACAGAAGGACAAAACAGTGAAACATAACAACAGTGCCGGTTTCTCAAGACTTTTAGTAATCTGGGGAATAACGCTCGTTGTTGTTGCCATCTGCCTCGCCGTAACACTACTGCTGATTGAAAGGTCAAAGCTGACAGCGATTCCGGTCGCACCACCGCCGCTACCTACTGCCGCTAACCCTTCAGATACGCCACCACCACCGCAAGAAGTCAATCTATTCCTACTTGATGCTACCACACTTACACTTGTCCCTATCAAAATCGAACGACGACTCCATACAGATGATCTTACGAAACGTTTGAATCAGGTGGTCACAGCACTCATTCAGGAAACACAGCCTAACTTCAGAAACACAATTCCCCGTGGAACAGAACTCCATGAAGTCTACATCGACAACCAACAAACAGCGTACTTGGATTTCTCAAGCCATCTCACCGATGGACATATTGGCGGCACGACAGCAGAATTTTTGACAGTCACAGCAATCCTTAAAACCGTCTTTGATGCATTCCCTGATCACATTAAACAGGTCCAAATTTTAATTGATGGCGAGGAAATAAAAACAATCGCAGGGCATCTCAATCTCTCGCAACCATTACGTCTTCCGCAATGAATAGGATTTACGCACAGCTTCTTAAAGTCCCCTACCCCCCTGATAAGGGGGGATAAAGGTGGGTTGAGGATTTAGGGGGTTAAAAAACTGCCTCTTAAAGTCCCCCTGATAAGGGGGATTTAGGGGGTTAAAAATATGGAAAAACCGCACATATAAACAAATAAGCATGGATAAAAAAGTAAAACTCATCATTGGACTCGGCAATCCAGGAATGCGCTACGAACAGACAAAACACAATGTCGGTTTCCGCGTAATTGATGCTCTCTACGAAAAAATCTGTCAGCGAGATTCTCAGCCACGTCCTACGCATACATCAATTTGTAACGCACTCGTTATACAGACAACGTGGCACGACACATCCATTATTCTCGCGAAACCGATGACATACATGAACAATAGTGGCGCAGCGGTCGCAGCACTCGTCAGACGATTTGAGATCCCGCTCCCGGAACTCTGTATCGTTTATGACGATGTTCACTTAGACATCGGTGTACTTCGGATGCGGCGGAAGGGGAGCGACGGGGGACAGAAGGGCATGAAATCTATCATCCAACACTTAGGCACCACAGAATTTCCGCGCCTACGCATCGGCATCGGCGAACCCATCGGTGCTTTAATAGATTATGTCCTCACCGAATTTTCGGAAGACGAAGAAATTGAGATAACGCATACCATTGATCGCGCCGTTGCAGCTATCGAAACCTTCGTCACAGACGATATTCTCACAGTCATGAACAAATTTAACAGTCGCTGAAATAGCAGTCAGCTGTCAGCGGACTCCCTATCAGTTTTTGGAAACTTTCAAACCAAAACGCAGAGGACGCTTGAAACCTCAAAATCACCTAACCGAACCGCAAGGAAATATAAAAAAACGCAGCATGCAACAACGGCGCATGCGGATATACGGAGAAAACACTTGAAATCTCAAAATCACCTAACCGAACCGCAAGGAAATATAAAAAAACAAACCGCCATTGACGCTGTAATGAAAGCCATGCGACTCTGTGAGCAGGTACAATCCGAAATGGTCTCAACAGACGCAATTCAAAAGACAGACCGCAGCCCTGTCACCGTTGCGGATTTCGGATCGCAAGCACTGATATGCAAGGCGATTGGTGAGGTCTTCCCTGACAACCCTATTGTCGCTGAAGAGAGCGCACAAGCACTCAAAGAGAACGCCTCGCTTTTAGCACGCGTCACAGGTTATGTGAACCAATTCTGCGAAGATGCTGTTTCAACAGAAACCGTCTGCGAATGGATTGATCGGGGAAGCGGTGAAGTTGGACCGAACTTCTGGACGCTTGATCCAATTGACGGCACGAAAGGCTTTCTCCGCCACGACCAGTATGCCGTCGCCTTGGCTCACATTGTCGAAGGCATTGTCCAACTCGGCGTTTTGGGGTGTCCGAACTTACCACATCAATTGAACAATAGAGATGCAGAACGGGGATGCCTTTTCGTCGCTATCCGCGGCGAAGGTACGCAGCTCTACACAAAAACGGGAGATTTCATAGAGCAAGTGCATGTATCAGAATCGGTACATCGCTTTGCAGAGAGTGTCGAATCTACGCACGGTGACAGCGACGCACACAGGAACATCGCAAATGCTCTCGGAATCACAGCATCGCCTGTCCGCATGGACAGCCAAGCGAAATACGGCATTGTTTCCCGTGGCGAAGCCTCGCTCTATATCCGTCTGCCAAACCCGACTTTCCCAGATTACCGCGAATGTATTTGGGACCATGCTGCAGGACTTATTGTCGTCGAAGAAGCAGGTGGCACAGTCACAGATGCGAACGGTACGCCTCTCAGCTTCTTAACAGGAAAACGGATGCATGAGAATCGTGGCATCGTCGCAACCAACGGAAAACTCCATCAACACGTTTTGAGTGCTTTATCTAACTTATAAGGAGCGAATATAGGATATGAAAGTTGGGCAAATTGTTGCACCACGTCAGATCGAAATTATCGACATAGAACAACCGAACCTCGCCGACCATCCCGACAGCACGGTGATGATTAAAACCGTCCACAGTGCCATCTGTGGAACCGATATGCCATCGTTCGTCCTTGAACATCCAGCAGAAAGCTATCCGCTTGGACACGGGCTTTCGATCCACGAGACGATTGGCGTTGTCACCGACAGCAAATCAGATAAATTCAAGCCAGGAGACGAGGTACTCGCACTCCCACGCCACGTCGGTGGACTCTCAGAATACTTCCTCTCGGACGAAAGCGTCACGATGCCGTTGACGGACTTTCCAAGAAAAGACTGCATCCTGATGTCCCAACCGCTTGGAACCGTAGTTTGGGCGTGTCGGAAGCTGCCGAACTTACTCAATCTCGATACCGTCGTTATTGGGCAGGGACCGATGGGATTGCTCTTTACACACATGCTGAGCAACCTCGGCGCGAAAACAGTGATTACGACCGATCTCGTTGATTTCCGACTCACAGTGTCAAAGAAGATGCACGCCACACATACGATTAACGCCGCGAAAGAAGATCCCGTTGCTGCGGTCGAGGAGATTACAGAAGGCAGAATGGCGGATCTGGTTGTCGAAGTCGTCGGACACCAAACAGAGACTATCAATCAGTGTCTCCAACTCCTAAAACGCGAAGGCACACTTCTCGCTTTCGGCGTACCGGACGACCATATCTACGATTTCCATTTCGCAGATTTCTTCCGTAAGAACCTCAAATTCATCGGTTCTGTCGGACCGGATGCCCAGAACGACTTCCCGCTGGCGATGGACATGATTGCCCAAGGTCGTCTGGATGTGTCGCCGATTATTACACATCATCTGCCCTTTACAGAAGCGCAACTCGGATTTGAAATGGCACTAAACAAGAAAGACGAGGCAATCAAGATAATTTTCGACTATGCATAGTAGTAGGCAGACTCCGTTCTGCCGTTACAGCGGCAATTCAACAATACGTCCTTCACGACTGGACTGATAAATCGCGAGGATAATTTCAACGGCTTTGCGTCCCTCGCGTCCATCAACGAGATGCGAGGCATCGCTTTCAAGTCCGTTAATAAGGTTCTCCATCTGTCGCCGGTGATTCGCATGGTTAATAGCTCTCGGATCGGACGCGCCACCGCCGGTATCTGTTTTTTGGGCGAATTTCTCTCGAACCTCCGCATCTTCGGGAAGTTCCGGGTCGAATTCCCACGTCACGATGTCCTCTTCGGCTAAGACAACAGTCCCGTGTGTACCGGAGATCTCAGTTTTCTTAAGCATGCCGGGGTAAGCGGCGGTTGTGCCTTCAATAACACCGAGCGCGCCGTTCTCGAATCGGAGCGCAGCGACAGCGGCATCTTCAACCTCTATCCGTTCATGTGCTAAAGTATCAGTAAACGCTTGAACAGATTTGACAGGTCCCATAAAATATTGGAGCAGGTCAATAGCGTGGATGGACTGGTTCATGAGTGCACCACCGCCATCAAGGTCCCACGTACCGCGCCAACCGCCACTGTCGTAATACTCTTGAGAACGGTACCATTTGATGTAGGCATCACCTAAGGTCAACTTGCCGAACCGACCGCTCTCAATTGTGGATTTAACGAGTTGTGTACTTTCAGTGAAACGGGAATTGAAGATCGCACAAAGTCGGACATCGGCTGCATCGCACGCTTCGATAATTTCATCGCACCGTTGTAAGGTAATCTCCAACGGTTTTTCAACGATGACGTGTTTACCGGCTTCTGCCGCAGCGACAGCGGGTTCTAAATGCGCACCGCTTGGCGTACAGACGCAGACAATATCTAAGTCGTCCCGCTCGAGCATCTCCGCATAATCGGTGTAACTGTCAACGTCGTATCGATCAGTAAGCCGTTTGGCGTTCTCAGCGTTCCGTGAACTCACTGCAACGAGTTGACCGTGTTCTAATTCAGAAATTGCGGCGGAATGGAAATCAGAAATCATTCCGCACCCAATAATACCAAATCCGTAAGTTTTCATATTTTGTCTGTTCCTTTAGTGAAAGTGAAGATTTACTACAATGAGTTTATAAAAAATTATGACATCCAACGAGCATCAAGTTTCAGAGCACGAGTCTACAGAGGAACAAGACGCTGAGCAAACACCTACCAATAAAACCTTCAGAATCGTCTGTATGACGTTCTGCCTCGCCGTAACGGTGCTGTTTATATGGGTCTGGCACCACCAAACCCAGTTCAACGACCAGTATCGGAAGGCAACTTTCCTCATGCGCAACGGCGACGCACAACAGGCAATCGAAGTGTATCACAAGGCGATAGAAAATAAGAAGCGTACGCTTTTCTTCACGAAAGCACCTTCAGCTTATAACAACCTTGGGCGAGCCTATCTATATGCCGAGGACTACACCGCAGCGATCGCGTATTTTAGAACAGTAATTAAGATGGCACCCGATAGAGTCGAGGGATACGTCAATCTAACAACTGCTTATCTTCGACGAAACTTAGCAGCCGAAGCGCGCGAGGCATGCCTACGCGCCTTGCAAACATTTCCAAAGACTGCCTCACTCCACTACAACCTCGCCTGCGCTTACGCATTAGAGGGTGAGTCAGAAAAATCGGTAAAGTCACTCACACAAGCAGTAAATCTCAACCCAGACCTTAAGGCTCTCGCAGAACAAGAAGACGCGCTTAAAGAAATTGTCCCCGAACTGCCATAACAGAAATTCGGACAGCCGTGCTCAAAGATTATCAGTCTGAGACAACACATCCGCTAAATTCTTTGGTACACCACATCTCTTTATCCGAATAGGAAACCTTTGGTTTCTGAAACGCACCGGAGTCCTATTGATATCCTTAAGTTGTAGTTTGGAAACCCCTTTACCGTGAAACAGGATAGGAATACAGGTAGTTTCGAGAGTTTGTGGTATTAAGTCAGAGAACAAACTCACGCTCCCTTGCAGCTGTTCGCACGCCTCTGTTGCTTTAAAGGTACCACTCTTGAGTTCAATGAAAACCACAACCAATCTGTTTTTGGCAGTGTCTCCGTAAATTAGAATTCGGTCGCACCGTTTACCCGCGCTTTGGTTTGCTGGAAATGCTGTGTCCACATTTACCACAATCCGCTCACGTGGCACACCTGTCATATCAACACGACACCCACGACCACTACACGAGTTAATAAGGTTATCTTCACCAATCTGTTCACGAATCTCGCTGAGAACTTCACTCATCACCGAATTTTTCCTCGTTCAGGAGATGTTGTTGGAATTCAACAGCATTGTTATGGAGTTCCTCAGCGACATCGTAATAGTCTTTCGGTTCTATGCCTTCAATGGAGTCAAACGGTATTTCCGTCACAGGCTTGTTTTCACGGAACCACCACGTGCCGACCTCTTCCTTCGTCAACCAGACCGTCGGATCCATCTTATTTTTCCCTAATTTCATCACTTCGCCTTCGCGAACTAAGTTGCCAATTTGCTCAAGGAGCCAATCGCTATGTGTCGTTATAATCACGCGGACACCAACTCGCACTAAACGGGCGAGGATCAGGGCAATCTTAGTTTGGGCAGCAGGATGCAGGTGGGCTTCAGGCTCTTCAATAATGAGTGTATCGCCCGGCCAAACGACACCGCGCAGAAAAGACACGAGCGGTGCAAGTTCCGACACCATTGATGAAGATTGGTTCATACGCAGTGCTCGTTCAGAATTTTGCGGACGATAGCGAAATTCTGGATAACCACCAGCGGGGCGTTTAACCACTATCTCGCCACGTAGCACTTCGTCCTCAAGAATTTTGGCAACCCCATTCATCTCATCTGAAGAGAGGTGACGTTCATCATAATTTACGATTTGTTTGAGAAAGTCCGCTATCGTTCCAGAGAGCGTAGCATTGCCAGAGGAACGCTCCAATCCGACGCGGGTGGCACCCTCTACAAGAGAACTAAGAATCACACCATGAGTTTCCATAATGCCGCCCCGAGGCGCAGGCAAGTAATAAGATTTTGCCGATACTGGTGTTAAAAACCGAAAGGGAATTCCCTGATCTTTAACGTCAAGTGCCTTTTGGAATATTTCCCTATCCTCAGAATTCAAAACTATATCTTCGTTGATAAATTTATCCACATTAGTGCCTGATTCAGAGTTATAGAGATTAAAAGACCAGAGGGTTTGATTTTCCTCGCGGACCTGAAAAGAAACCTTCATTGCCTCACTTTGACTTTTAGTGAACCTTGCCAACTCCGAAACAGACGCAAAATCGAAGCACCGTTTGAGTTCGTCTTCCAGCACTTCAAAGTGCGCGGAGCCAGAGAGCAAGCGGTCGCGTACCCACTGCGGTAAATCTGAAAACTTGAACGGCCGATCAGTCGATGCTAACTTCTTAAGCACCTCTTGCATTTCTTCCAACAAGGTCTGAGTTGAGAGATCAGCAGGTTGCGAATAATAAATAGGGTCAAATCGAGAAGTATTGTAGTACGACCATGGAACTCGCGGGATTCCTTCAAAGGCGCGCTGTAAGGCATAGATAAGTGAGGCGAGATATGTCTTGCCGGTGTTACTCTCACCGACAAACACAGTCAGCGGACGAAGATCTACGTCCGCCTTCCCTATGGGTCCAAAATTCTCCACTGCAATTTGGATGTTGGGATGGTTTGGCGCATCCTTGGTCTTTTGCATCATTCTCTCCTGCTGGTGCTGAACTCAAGTCAATTATACGACCATTCCCATCTGTTTGCAACGAAAAATGGGCGAGAATCAAATCCCACCCATCTAAAAGCAACAGATAGATTACACGATCCCTATCTCTTTAGATTTGCCCACGTTGTCGCCAACTTACCACCTGCCGAGACATCCAGCGTATCACTAACAATCTTCTGAAGTTCCGCTTCAGTCAGCGCGTAGTTGGCTAACATCAGTTCATCAATTCGTCCTTGAAAGAAACGCGGACAACACCCGTTATTCTCACCGCCGAACCGTAGCGGTTTATCCGCTCGGCTCAGACCGGGTCCCTTCTGTGCGATAGCCGTGCCATCGGATTCGCCATTGATATAGAAACCGGCTTCCTTCCCATCCCACACAACAGCAACATGGCTCCACTCCTCCGCTTTGATCTTGCCATCAGAGATATGGTAACCCGGGCTACTGGTCTCGTAGAAATAGTAAGCGAGCTTCCCCTCTCCGGGTTCAATCTGCAGATAATAGGTGTTCTTGTAGAAGATCGTGAATTTGTTCGCTTGATCACCCGCTGGCAGTTTGTCAGGATAGACCCACGCCATCATCGTGATGGCTTCGTCTATATCAATCTCCTTGGAATGCGCAACCTCTATGTAATCGGCTTTGCCGGGTTCGCCAGCCATCTGCACGGCTTTACCGAGAATGCCTTCAGTCCACTTAACATTCCCAGTAAATTCACCCACCAAGCCAGCAGTCGCCTCCTCACTCTTTTTCCCGTTACCTTCGTCGAAATGCCAGACATAAAGTTGCTTACCGAGTTGCTTCACATTGCCCTTTCCACCCGCGGTATAACCCGCAAAGCAGAGCGATAGACTTAAAAAAACGCATAGCGTCACAAGCATCCGGGTTCTCATCTGTGATCTCTCCTCATAAAATGAAAAGGAGGACGAGTACAAAACCCGCCCTCCGGTAGAAAACTTAGAAACAGGCAGGCATGGTAGCACTGCTGCTACGATAGAGAATAGTTATCTATTTTACATTTTCAACTTACCCCACGTTGTGGCAAGTTTGTCTTTCGGTGACACAGCAAAGAAAACGCCATTCTCCATATCTTGGTTAATCTCTTCAACAGTGAGCGCACGGTCGTAAATCGCCACCTCATCGACTAAGCCCACCATACCATCAAGCCCTGTTTGTGCCTTACCGATACGGAAGACAACCTCAATGCTATTAATCTTACCCGCTGGCGGTTCAAATTCCACATCCAACTTACCGTCAATGTATTGGCGAATCATTTTTCCATCGTAGGTAGAGGAAACATGGTGCCACTCCTCTAAATCGGGCTTAATAGTCTGTTTATTCCGTGAACCTTTCCATCCACCGATGTTAATCCATGTCTCAATTTGCGGAGCACCCGTAAACTGCGCGCTCCATTGCAGACAATAGCCACCCACATTTGCCCCGCTCCGACGTCCCATCAGGTTGGAGTCCCCTTGGGATTCTTCAGGGAAAAACCATGCTTGAATCGTGAGTTCATCGGTGATGTCAAGTTCAGGGACTGCGTCAACTTCTACAAATTTCCCGGTGTCTTCAAGATGAACGGCACCCCCAAATTTGCCATCTTTCGACCAGACCGCACCTTCAAAGGTACCTTCAATGTTATTTCCGCTCACGTCTGTAACTTTACCCCCCTCGTCTTTGTCGAAGGTAAAGTACAACATGAGCGCATCATCATCGTTTATTGCCCACGCACTCACACTAAAACTCAGGGCAATGACACAAAAAACAGTGATAATCGGTCTCATAACAGCCTACTGTTCCTAAAAAACTACGTTTTTCCGTGTATGTCTATGGAAAGCAATAGATTTTTTAGAGGGATCCTACCCCTTGTTACGAACACCGTCGTGTCCTAAGCCTGTGCGTAATCAGCGGTGTCTGGCCACGGTAGTCAGAAATTACACACGAACTGCATACCACAAGGAACGCGTGGTATGGTGGAACCCACAAAGTCAGTCCCGAAAGACTAACGCTTTATTACTTCCGAGTGTCCTCACAGTGTCAAGGTTCGTCTCACTCGTGTATGAACCTCTCACAGTAACTCCAACGTGGTTTTTGTCGGGTGTGCTTGGTTTTTGCACAATGCTACTGGATACGGTAGCGCGGAATTGAACCGCGCAAAATGCCTACATTTACCGTTTTACATAGAAATAACAATAAAAACACGGGAAAATAACTATTTAGGAACTACCCCTTTTTTTATAGCCGTCAGCCATCAGCCGACTGCTGACAGCCGATAGCCATTTAGAAACTCGAAATCTGAATCTCCTTCGCCGTAATAAACTCAAGAAGCGCGGGAACGCCTTCCTCCGTCTTTTGGATACCGCGCTGGATCGCTGGAATAATTTGATCCGGTGTTTCAACGCGCTCGCCGTAGCCACCGAACGCTTTTGCCATATCAGCATAGTGTCCAGAGATGTCTGTACTACGGAATTTTTCGGTAGACACCGGCATGATCGGAATCTCAATCGCCATAGAGAAATTGTTGAAAAGGACAGAGAGAATCGGGATCCTCTCTCGCACAGCAGTCTCGAAATCCATACCGGTAAAACCGATAGCGGCATCACCCCAGACATTGACACAGAGATGATCCGGTCTCGCGAGCTTCGCACCCATGGCGAGTCCAAGACCATAACCGAGCTGCGTTGTTTTGCCCCAACCGATATAGGTCAGCGGCGCAACGGACTGCCAGAAAGGCGACATTTGGTCGCGCGGACTTCCCGCATCGTGTGTAATAATCGTGTTTTCAACATCAACGGTATGCAGCAGATCCCAGATGACACGATACGGCGTCATCGGCACCTCGTCAGAAGTGAGTTTAGCGTTCCACTCCTCAAGCCATTCGGTTTTAACCGCACTAATTTCTCCCGTGACAGCTGCGCTACGCTCTTCGGACGCGCCATTGGAACGGTCGCGGACGGCTTCCAGCAAGCCATCTAAAATCAAACCCGCATCACCAACGAGAGCTGTTTCAACAGGAACGTCTTTATTGATGTCCGCTGGATCTAAGGTCGCATGAATCACCCGTTTCCCCTCTGGAATCCTGACCCCGAAACCCGTCCGAGTGAAACTGCACCCAATACCGAAAATCAGATCAGCCTTTTGGAGGAAATGATGCACCGGTTTCGGAATCGCGCGTCCCCCGGAACCGAGTGCCAACGCATGGTTTTCTGGAAAAGCACTTTTTCCCGCCAAACTCGTTGTTACAGGTGCAGCGAGCAGCTCTGCCAATTCTTTCAAAGAATCCCACGCCTGCGCATAATGTACGCCTTGCCCTGCGTAGATAACAGGACACTCAGCACCCAGCAACGCATCTGCAGCGGCTTCAATTGACGCACTGTCAGGTCCATAGCGTACCATTGGAACAGGAGTAGGTTCAAAAGGTTCGGAAATTTCCTCACCAAATAGATCCGACGGGAATTCAACGAGCGCGGGACGCGGGCGACCATTTCGGGCTTGCGTGAAGGCACGCCGCATCGCTTCCGGGACGGCTTCAGGCAACGTGACCTGCTCACACGACTTTGTTACGTGTCGATAGTTCAGCGCAGAATTGAAATTCGGTTGAATCTGTGTTAAACTTCGGGAATAGCCACCCGGCAAGACTACAATCGGTGCGGAATCGCCATACGCTTGCGCAACACCACCGAACGCATTTTCGGAACCGGGGCCGCTCTGCATACAAAACACACCAATCTTTTCGCCAGAAGTCATTCGGCTCATGGCATCCGCCATGTGAAGTCCGATTCGCTCCTGTCTGACAATAATCGGACGGATGTCTAATTTCGCCGCCGCCTCAATTATCGGATTAACCGGATAGGCGAATAGATATTCCACGCCTTCCGCTTTAAGGACTTTCGCAACTGCATCAACAACTTTCATTTTTTTAAGTTTCCTTGCGGTTCGTTTTTTTATATTTCCTTGCGGTTCGGTCAATCGAATTTGGGTTTGAAGGTGCTATCCCGTAGAGCCGTCCTCCATTACATTACGGACTACCGTTGTTGAAGAACACAAACGCAGCTTGGAATGAAATGGAAAGCGGATCTATGGCGCAACGTTTTCGATCATCAACATCACCTTATCAAACTGCAAAGTAATATAAAATGCCATTACATTACGGACTATGTTTTTGGTTTTTTCATCTAATCAAAAAGACTTATATACTCGGCCTTGTGGGTTTTCCCGCATCCATTACAAGCGGAAAACTATCGCCTGCCAATTTATCACCATCATTAACCGTAACAAAAGGTTTCATAACATGATTGCCACTTTCATCATACAAGGTCTCACCGGTCATGTAATGCACCGCAATCGCACGACGCGGACCCTGACTCGTGTTGTCATGCGATCCGTGCCACGTCAAAGAATGATGATAATGGACATACCCTTTCGGCACAGGGCAGAACTCCACCTCTAACGCGTTATCCTCAAAGCGATCCGGCATAGAGTGGATGTCCTTGATGGAATGTAGGAACGGTATCTGATTGCCCCAATGGTGAGAACCGGGGACCATACGCATACATCCATTACTTTCATCAACATCATCCAACGCAACCCAAGCACTGACCTGACTCGTTTTCGGCGTAAGGATCGGCCAATACGGCGAATCCTGATGCCACATGTTGACACCCCCGACTTGCGGCGGTTTGTATTGGATCTGGTCGTGCCAGACACGCAACTCCGTCGTTGACATCAATTGTCCAATTTCTTCCACGATGATTGGGTTATAAACCAGTCGGTGGTAGGCAGGACTCGCCTCCCAAATATTAACAACTTGCCAGACCGGACTCTCCTCTCTGCCACCGAGATTGACAATGTGCACCGGCTGCTGGACATCGGGTTTTTCGTAGTCATCAATTACACGTGCTAATTCCGCACGCAATTCATCAACCTGTTCATCGCTTAGAACACGGCTCCCAAGGAGAAAACCCTTTTCACGAAATGTGTCAACCTGTGTTTGGTTGAGCATACTTCCCTCCAATAGAAAAGACTTATATATTTGCCTTCGTCGGCTTCCCTTCATCCATCACAAGCGGAAAATGGTGACCTGCTAACTTATTACCACCGTTGACAGTAACAAAACGTTTCATGATGTGATTCCCATTTTCATCATAGATGGTTTCACTCGTCATATAATGCACCGCAATCGCACGACGCGGACCCTGACTTGTGTTGTCATGCGAACCGTGCCACGTCAAGGCGTGATGGTAATGGACATGCCCTTTCGGCACAGGGCAGAGTTCTACTTCCAACGCATTATCTTCAAAGCGATCCGGCATTGTATGGATGTCCGGAATCTCGCGCAGAAATGGCATCTGGCTGCCCCAATGATAGGAGCCACGCACCATACGCATACATCCATTGCTTTCATCAACATCGTCCAACGCGACCCATGCACTGACCTGACTCGTCTTCGGCATGAGTATCCCCCACAACGGCGAATCCTGATGCCAACGATTGACCCCACCGACTTTTGGCGGTTTGTATTGGATCTGATCGTGCCAGACCCGCAACTCTGTCGCCGACATGAGTTGTCCAATCTCTTCCACTATGACTGGATTGTGAACCAGTCGATGGTAGGCAGCACTCGCCTCCCAAATATTAACGATCTGCCAGACCGGACTCTCTTCCTTACCACCGAGATTGGCGATACGTACCGGCTGTGGGACTTCAGGTTTCTCATAATTATCAATCACGCGCGCCAATTCGGAACGCAATTCGTCAACCTGCTCATCGCTTAAAACACGGTTTCCGAGGAGAAAGCCTTTTTCACGAAATGTGTCAACCTGCGCTTGGCTGAGCATACCTATTGCCTCCTATAGCATCTGTATGTCTTTGTACAGCAAGGTTCTGCGGTTTCCTATGCTATTTTGTTTTATTTTAAGTAAGACTTACGCATCACTTCTTAAAGTCCCCCTGATAAGAGGAATTTATTGCTTCTTAAAGTCCCCCTGATAAGGGGGATTTAGGGGGTTAAATACCAGTCACCCTATTCTTGAGTTCCACCCACTCTTCATCAGAAAGTTTCGGAGGCCACTCAATCCGCCTGCCAATAAGCGCGGAGCGATACGCCGCCATAATCAGATCAAAACCGAGCAGCGCGTACTCTAACCTGTTGCGATGCGGTTGATTCTCATCATCGAGCCACGTCGCAATCGCCTCCGTAAACGCTCGCTGTCCGAACTTATCATCTTCACCGAAGTGCGTCGGTTCAACAAAGTGCTCCGCCATACCGTCAAACTGATAACCCCATGACCCGTTCTCTCGCCACCACATCCTGCCTTTAGTCCCCCAAAAATCGAGGTTGCACCGTGGATTACTTCCTGGGAAATCAATCGTCCCAAACGCTGTCCGTGCGGACTCAAAAAAGACGCGTGCCCCGTTTTCAAACGTATAGATCGCCATCAAATCTTCAGGACACTGCCGATGTGGAACGTCGTAGATTTCAGCACCTTGAACAGCACCCCACACGTGTGTAATCGGGATGTCCTTAAGCGCAAATAACACGACATCCATCAAATGGGTATCCATATCGGTAATATCGCCTTCGGTGCAAGCACGGATGAAGTGTATATCGCCGAGACTGTCATCAGCAAAAAATTCCAGCAGTTTCTCAGCAAACGGCAAATACCGCCGTTGGTGGTTAACGATAATCTTAAGCCCCGTTTTCTCATGCGCAGCAGCAAGTGCTTCCGATTCGCTAGGTCTGAGCGCAAGCGGTTTCTCAATCACTAACGCCTTAACCCCTGCTTTGGCAGCCGGTTCCACCCAGATATGCCTCGGCACCGTCGGCTCGGTTACAGCGTGGACAATATCGGGCTTCTCCTTCTCCAACATCTCAACGTAATCTGTATATCCCGGAATATTGAGTTCTTCCACCGCTACTTTTAAACGTTCTTCGTCGATCTCACAGATGGCAATTACCTTCATATTCTCAATGCCAGCATAGCACCGAGCATGATGGACACCGCGCCTACCTCCAACAATTGCAGTTCGATACGTCCCCATAATGTGCCTCCTCGTCGAAACTTGCCATTATATTAGCATGCCCACAAATTTGTGTCAATCCTTTGATTTGAAAGTTATTAGGGATGCGTAAAAATTATGGCGTGATATGATAAGAAAAAGCCGCGTCACACACGTGTGACGCGGCTTTTTCTTCAATCGCTGCTCGGATTGCTTCACAAACGACAGACGCGGCCAGGTACAACGCCAAGGGATCGAGAATTCATTTCTTTACCGTTCCCCACTGTGTTAATTTTTTCCCCGCTGATGGGGTAACAGAGAGAACAGCATCGCTGATCCAGTTAGGCGTGTAATCGGTCTTCGGATGGTTTGTGAGATTTGTTAGGGTATCGTTGGAAAGTTTATACCGGTAGATGTCAATCTGACGATCCGGCGCGCCATATTCATCTGCGGCAATCAACACCTGTTTTCCGTTATCCATCCAGCAGGCGGAATGTATTAACCACTTTTTAGGGGTTTTGAGGAACCGACGCGCCTTAGCACCGTGCTGCTGTATCACAACACGACTGGAAGTCAACCGGGCCCCCCTGCCCCGGTACCAACTCCTTGTAGAGTGATTCACAATACAAAACGGATTTGCTATCGGGCCCCCAGCAGGGCCCATAGCGATACCAGTCGTCACCGGGGATAAGTGGGTGTGGTGCCCTTCCGTTACTCCGCATCACGTAGATTGTTGTTAATCCGCGCGGTGGGAGTGCCTGTCGGTAGGCGATGTATTTGCCATTAGGGGACCAGGACGGCCCCGCGGCCCATGTCCTTGCCTCTTTGTTATGGGTCAGTTGCTGAATCTCTCGGGTCAAGATATCAATCACATAGAGGTCACTACGACCGTTCCGGTTGCTTGTGAATGCGATACGGTGTCCATCCGGTGCCCACGTAGAGGATGTATTAAGGGACGGATGGTTTGTAAGTTGCTGCTCATTGCTGCCATCTCGGTTTATTAAGAACAGATTGGCCTGTTGCCTCTGTGCGAACCCACCTCTAGCCGTTATCCTTATAAACGCAATGCGCTTGCCATCTGGGGACCAGATGGGACGAGATTTAGCACCATCGGGCCCCTTTGCGACTGTCAATCTTTGGACATTGCTGCCATCATCGTCCATAACATAGATATTGCTGCCATCACTGCGGGTTGATATGAACACAATTTTCGCGGTGGCGAGGCTCGGTACAAGCAACAGCAAATAGCAGATTACCAAACGTTCCAGAGTTTTCATTGTTCCACTCCGTTAATCATTTTCAGGGACGTGCCAAAAAGAATCACAGCGGTTAGCTTCCCAAGAATCCGTTATATTAGCCTAGATAGGATGATAGACAGTTAACCAATAAGTGACAGTTACGTCATGATCTTCCCCTCTTGGTGCGGTCCCTTCAACTCAAAAATAGACACGAAACGAGGAAAAGAAAAGATTCGGATAACTGCCAAACTCCGATTGAAATTCGGGTGCTTCGCCATTCTTAGGTCGTTTCCCGACACTGACAAAACCACCAACAGAGAGATGGATATCCTCGGCAATGTTATAAGCAACTTGTGGGGCGATGAAGGCTGACGGATCGGATAGATTAAACAACATCTGTCCGCTGAGACTAATCAGCGGGGTCAGTTGGCGAGTGAACCCCGGCGCAAGGTAGTGGGTACCCAGCAAGTATACACCCCCACGGGTATATGCCGACCGCTCTAAGTTGCTAAGATAATTTTCGGGCATTTTCGCACCCGCGCCGTTAAAATGATATTCGATAAAGGCGTAAGTTTCACCGCCAAAACTATAGTCCAGACCTACAGAGGCACGCAGATAATCCTCCGAAATGTTGGACGCATCATCAAAAGGGGTAACAAACACGTAAGCCGTTTCCAACCAAAACCCCGCGCCGCCAATCCCACGCGCCACATCCAAACCGATAAGCAGATCCCTCTGAAATGCTAACAACAAAACCGAAAAATCCGTCTCTGCGGCATTCAATTGCGTTCGGAGAAAAACGGCACTCTTGTCAAAATCAAACCCGTCGCCGAAGATGTATCCTGTGTCTATTTCTCCCATGACACCTACCGGAATACGGACGCGAACCACATCTACACCAACACGGTCCTCCGTGTCTAACTGATCGTAGGTGTAGGGTGCAATAATATCGGTCGGGTTGACAATCCGTGCGCTCCCCCAAGCAATCGCGTCTCGACCGATCGAAAAGTCCGCAAAATCTGTGCTGAATTGAACCGAAGCACGATCAAGATTATGATAAATGCCGACACTCCCAACCGGCGCATCCTCACGCGGATAGATCGGCGAGTCCAAATCCGCAACGCGATAACGCGACGAAGCGACACCGACAGCAAATGGAGACTGCGAAAAGAGTAAAGGGTCCTGAATGCGTGGCGTAAAATCGTAGGCGAGTGCAAATGAAAGTGAATCCGCTGGCGCGTAGGAGAGATTGAAACGCAAGCGGTTGACCACGACTCCTGTCATAGAGGCATCTGGAAGCGGTGAATTGAATATTGTGGAAAAGTTTTTGTAGTAACCACCCACTCGAAATTCCGCGTCGGCGATCCCCACAATTGGCATCGTCATCAAACAGATGATGAGCATCAGAATTTTTCGCATCAGAAATCCCGTATCTCTCTTAACTCTCACTGCGAGGCAAACTGATAACTGACAACTCACAACCATTACCTTCTCTCATCAGTATCTATCCGTCCATCGCGAAGCGTAATCAGACGCGTCGCACCTTCCATCACCATCGGATCGTGGGTCGAAAAGATGAACGTCATGCCAGTCTCAGCGTTGAGGCGACGCATCATCTCAAGCAGATCGGCACCCGTCTTTGAGTCAAGGTTCGCGGTCGGTTCATCAGCGAGAATAATCTGAGGTTCAGAGACCATCGCGCGTGCAATAGCCACGCGTTGCTGCTGACCACCCGAAAGTTGCGTCGGGGTCCGGTCGGCAACGCCTTCTAACCCAACGGCTTCAAGCATTCCGATAACCCGATCGTGCCGCTCCGCTTTCGGCACCCCCGCCAAGAGCATGATATACTCAACGTTTTCTTCTACTGTCAGCACGGGAATCAGGTTGTAAGCCTGAAATACGAATCCGATATTATCCCGTCGAAAGTCAGAAAGTTCGTTGCCGCTCATCTCTGATAGCACCTTACCGGCAAGCCACACGCTTCCTTCCGTAGGACTGTCCAACCCAGAAATGATGTTGAGAAAGGTTGTTTTGCCGGAACCAGACGGACCCACGAGTGCCGTAAATTCTCCCGATCGGATGGTTAAATCAATCCCGTTCAGCGCGTTGACGGGTACCCCATCCGCTTCATAAACTTTGGTCACATCCGCTGTAACAATAACATCTGTTTTCTGCACCTGTTCCATAATAACCTCTTAAAGTCCCCCACCCCCCTGATAAGGGGGGACAAAGGGGGGTTGGGGGATTTAGGGGTTTAAATACCGAAATTACTGCTTTTTGCGTAAGTTCTAAAAAATTTAAAAACTCCGCCGCATTGCCGCTGCTGGCGACATTTTCGCTGCATAGCGTGCCGGATAAAGTCCAGCAATGATCGTGAAAATAAAGAGCCACACCGGATAAACAACGAACTGTTGAACTGTCATGATTGGGCGGATGACTTCCTGCATCGTCACCCCTGTCATCTCAATACCGGTAAAGTCAATGCCCATATATGCCAAAACCACTGTCAAAACAAAGCCGAGTATCGCCCCGAGCCCAATACTGATGATCGCCAAGGCACCCGCCTCAAACAAGATAACGCGCGCCATCCCGAAAGGACGCGTGCCAACAGCACGCAGAACACCAAACTCAAACATCCGCTCATACAGCGACATAAAGAGGGTGTTGATAATCCCAAAGACGACGAGAATAAATACAATACCTCCGATGATATACTTGCTGTATTGCGTCATCTCCAATATCGCCGTCAATTGCGACATCAGTTCCGTCCAACTCAAAACTTCGTTGCCATGTTCGGAATACGTCTCCCAAAACGGCAGTGTCGGATCTTGCGCGTAGGCGAGAGCAGTAAATTTAATCGCGATTTCATGTGCCGCGTTTCCAATAGCGAGCATCTCTCGCGCTTTTTCGATCCGAACGAACGCCATACCGCTGTTCATCTCTTCGCCAGCAAATTGATAAATACCGGAAATCCTGAACATCTCTTGCGAAAGATCACCGCTTTCGGCTTGCGCTACTGTCACGACCACCCGGTCCCCAAGCCCAATTTCTAAGAGTTCAGCGAGTTTCGCACCGATAACAATATCGCGGCTGCTCTCCCCTTCAAAATAGACACCTTCCGTTATCGCATCATCAATTTGGGACAAGAATTTCTCTGTCGGCGGATGAACCCCTACAAGGACAACTGCGCTGACATTCGCTGGAGAGGTAACCATCCCTGAAGCAAGCGTCCTTTGTGTGAAATGTTCAACAATCTGCTCCTGAGCGAGACCCGTTGTCACTTCGCCGAGTGCTTGAATTGTGAGTGAAACCTCTTGTACGTCTCGAAAACCTTCCCGATGAATCTGTGCGTCACCGAGGAAGGAAGCAGTAGCCGTCCGCACCATATTCTCTGTCATCCCGATCATTAACGCATCAACAAAAATCAGCGCAGCGAGACCAATACCGATCGCTATCGCGGCGATGAGTGTCCGCCGTTTATTCCGAAAAATATTTCGCCAAGCAAGTTTAATTAAAATCAACCACATTTTTTTTACTTTCCTTGCGGTTCGATTAGGTAATCTGAAGGTTGAGGGTGCTCTCCCGTAGATCCGCTTTCCACTTCGTTCCAAGCTACGCGCTTTTGAAAAAAGGATGTGATATATCTAATGCCTCTTTACTGATTGCTGATTGCTGACGGCTGAAAGCCATACTAATGTGTCCGCATCGCCTTCGCAGGCATAATCCGAGCCGCTTTTACCGCAGGAAACAGACCAACAATCACCGCTGATAGCATAACAGTGATAGCCGGAATCACCAGACATCGGACGTTGACTTCAGCATACAACGTCTTGAGTTTCATACCACCGTAGGTAATTTCTTCGGGATATGTGATACCGTATATGGACAGCAGATAATTAACTAAGACCCCAAGGAGCGCGCCAATGCAGATGCTGCCAAGTGCTATAATCACCACTTCGCAAACGACGAGCCAGAAGATTTGCACCGGTTTTGTACCGACCGCCTTCAGCACGCCGTATTCACGCGTCCGCTCCAGCACCGACATCAGCACCGTATTCAGGACCCCAATAGCCACAATCAACATAATCACCCAGCGGGAAATCGCATCTCCCTGTTGATCCGTTTTCATAGCACGATAAAAGGATTTAGCGATCACCTGCCACGGCGCGACATCAAGCGTCGGATCATTAAGGCGCGTTTCGATCGCGCGTGTAACTTTATCAACCCAGTTGATATTTGAGACAATCACAACAATTTCATGGGCACGCCCGTCAAGCACAAACAATTCCTGAGCATCTTCAATGTGTAAATAACACGCCACCCGATCCGTTACGTCGTCACCACTTTCTGCGATCCCAACAATCTGATACACGTCATTCGCAATCGAACCGTCGGCACCCTGTGAAACAATCACAATTTCATCACCAATCTCGGCAGAAAGAATCCTCGCCAAACCTTTTCCAATAACAGCCTCATGCGAAGCCGTCTCAGCCAATACACTGCCTTCAATCACTTTGTTATCAAATCGAGTCGCTTGGATTTCTCGTGCCACATCAACGCCAACGATTTGGACAGCCGTACTCTTTTCACCAACTGAACCGAGTCCTGCACCGTATACTCGCTGTGTCCACGCTTCAACCCTTGCAGCGCCCTGAATCGCCTCACCCACGGCAGACGGGGTGTCGATCGTTTTATAAAGCGACGGTTTATCAAGATATCCTTCGCGGTGCACCTGAATATGACCTGTGCGATTTCGCGTGAACATCTCAATAATACCCCCATACGCACCATCGGACAAACCGATAGTTAGCGACAGGAGCGCAAAACCGACAACCATTGCGAGAGCTGTCAGGATCGTACGTCGTTTTTGGCGGAGAGTGTTCCGAAACGCAATCTTAAGTATCATAGTAGTAGACAAAGTAGTAGGCACGCTCCGCGTGCCGTAACCAATCATAGTAGCAGGCACGCTCCGTGTGCCGTAGCCTACCTTCTCCTCTGAAGGTTACGACGCGTGAAAATCTTATCGTCGATGTCCGAATCAAACGTAGCGTTCATCCACCGAACAACCGTTTTGTGTCCCTCTCTGTTTTGCGGAATCATCTCCATCACAGACGGCGCGATTTTGTCGCCAAAGGTCTTGATCTCTTTGAAATTCATCACCCGCATCAAGTTACCTTTCTCATCATAGAACCGTTGCCACACCGGTATGTAATCCTCGGATTGCACAGCTGCAACAATCTTGCCCCAAACGATCGGAGAATCTTCCTTCGGCACAAGTTGGACATAGAGATAATCAGGAGACGCGTCTTCCGGTGTAACAAACTGATAGGTATAATCCTCCAGCATCGACGACTCCCGAACCAAGTCGTCATTCGTGAAATCGGACCCCATCCACGATCCCATCATCATCGACGGCGGAATCTTCATCGTCTTGTTCGTCTTCGGCAGATAGTTCCACATCTCGTTCCCAATGCGGAGTGTCGCGACCCCTTGTTCCTTCTTCGGTGCAGTAATTCGGATAAAAGTCTTATCCATCCCTTTTGACCATACCGTCATCGCAAGCGTGCGTTCCCAGTGCGGCGTGACGATGTGCATCTCCATATCAGCATGACTCGTCTCACTCCGATAGAGCTGATCAATTTTCTTGACAACAGTCTCAACATCAGGAACATGTTCATCGGCTTGCCCCGATATGCAAACCGAAACAACCAACACAAACAAAAACCACACCTTCAAACGCCATGAGCCATTCTGTATTTTACTTTTGTATTTCGCCATCTTCTCAGTTATCCTTTCCACTTTCACCTTATACGCTTTAGAACTTACGCACCGTTTCTCAAAGTCCCCCTGATAAGGGGATTTAGGGGTTAAAAACTAAACTGTTTCTCAAAGTCCCCCTGATAAGGGGTTAAAAACTAAACTGTTTCTCAAAGTCCCCTGATAAGGGGTTAAAAACTAAACTGTTTCTCAAAGTCCCCCTGATAAGGGGGATTTAGGGGGTTAAAAACCAAAAAATCTACTATCGCGTGTTAAATTTACGTAAGTTCTGCTCTTATGATATAACAAAACATCTTAAAACGCAAGTTTTTCAGATTTGCCGTGCGGGGTCATTCAATTGTCCATTTTTCAATCGAATTTTCACCCCCAGGCCCGGTAGGGTGTTTTTGCTTGGGGTGTTTTGCTTGGGTATTTCTGCGTATTGATAGGGTGTTTCTGCGAATTTCTGCGTATTGCTGAGTGTTTTTGCTGGAGTATTTCTGCGTATTTTTTCGCGGTTTCCTAACCGAATCATCATAAGCGTCAATTTTAGAAATAACAACCGCCTCCACCCCAGGACCGGTAGGTTCGGTTTCCTAACCGAACCGGATTCGACGCGGAAACCTTGAAGATTTCAAAAACCTCTTCAGTCCCGTAGGGGTTTATTTGCTTGGGTGTTTCTTCAGTATGTTTATAGCAGCATGTTCAAGCAAAAACCCAAGCCCCGTAGGGGCGGCATGTTTATACCTGTGATCAGGTTGACGGCTACACCTGTTCGCGCATCGTATATCCAAATGCCGATATTACTCCTTACTGCCAAATGCACACCATCCGAAGAATACGCGAGATGATTATAAACCGCGTCTGTGCCACGGGCTCTGGTATGCGCGATATGACTGTAAACCATGCCTTTACCGAGACGGGCTTTTGCCCCCTCGGGTAAACGCAACGTTGTCACCTCTTGCCCGAACGTAATCGGTAGATACACACTTGAAATAACAAATAACATTGAAAAAATGGAAAACAACTTTTTCATCATACACTCCTTCTAACCCGTATTCCCAATTGCTTTCACGTGAATCAGTATATTGTTCCCACACATGAATTGAAAAAAAGTTCCACTTTTTTGAGGTCGGATGGTAACTGCGTGTTTTGGGGTTAAGGCTCTTTGAGCTGGCTGTATAACACAGACAAGGATGACAGGATGCATCGTTTCTTTGATACCGGTGTCAGCGAGCATTGGGTGTTGCCTAACGTTTATTGTAATAAGAAGAACGTATTGACGGCGGTAGCGTGGATGCATTCAATAGCGGCAAGGTCTCTCAAAAATAACAATGGCATGCATAAGAGATTTAGGGAGTCAGTCCCGCCTTTTTATGATGGTGATAGAGGCAAACCCTTCCACGGGTGGGGTGTATTGCAATTGGACAGGCTGGCTGTTTTGGGACATGAGCGATGAACCGTGGAAAGGTAAAGACAAGCATGACAAAGAAGAGAGATGGAAATTCAGTTATGAGCGCTACTATGCCATCGATGACCTCGATATAGATAAAGACAAAAAGAAAAAGGGTTGGGTGAATGGACGGGTGATGAACCCCTTCTGCGCAAAAGATGAGGAAGATGATGACGGTATCGTCACCGCCCTGCGTGTCTACTGTTTTGATAGCGAACACAACAGGTGCAGCGACTTAGCGCCAGAGGAGTAGTGTTATGGCAGCGGGCAGATGCCCGCTTACTGTTTAGTCATACCAGTAATCACTGCGACGCACTAATATGTATATGTCGTCGCCGATTGTATTTATGAAAGATACCATCTTGCCTGAAGCTGTAGTGCCGCTATCCACCATGATATAGGCCGCTTTGGTTTCCCAATCGCCATTAGCATTAAGCGATATAAACTCCTTTTCTATCATACCGTGCAGATATTCGATATCGGCGAACTGATCGCCGTAAGCATCGAGATGCCTGCCCTTCGCCAAAGTGATAGGGTCGAGCGCACCGGCAGCAGTGCGAGTTCCCAGTATCTCGCTTTGGCTCAGCTCAAAGCCTCCCATGTCGAGGGTGTCGCCGTGATCGGCTACTACCTTGCCCGTGGCTAACTCACCGTTGGCATCCACATAGGCGATCACCTTGCCTATAATATCTCTATCATCTTCGGTATTTCCCTCATCCGCGCCACAACCCATCATCGTTCCGCAGATTAAAGTTGCGAATAGTAGTGCTGCTAATCCTTGCTTAATTTTGGAGATGAAGCCATTGTCAGACCTACGACCTTGTGTCTTGGGTTTTATATCTCTCTTTATCATAACAGACTCCTTTTTCGGTTGTCCTGCCATCGGAAATTTAGACCATTCTCTAAACCAAGATTGCGATATAACGTGGGGTTAAAAATAAACCATAGTCAACCGTTAACCTGTGAAGCGAATGTTTGATATCCGCTTCGCACCGCGCCTCGCGACGCAATCGACACACTTATTCAGTTATAATAGGTCAAATCTTATTTTTTGTCAAATAAAAACTAAAAAAACTATATCTAACTATAAATTATAGGATACTTTCAGGGAAAAAGCAAATTATAGCCATAAAAATCGCTAATTTTGCTTGAAAACACGTTTGAGGCTAAGGGGTTGGTTAGAAAAATGTGGTAATTTCATTATACCAATCTACCCAGAACCATTCAATTGTCCATTTTTCGATCGACTTCTCACCCCCAGACCCAGTTCAGTTTCCTAACCGAACCACATAGGTGTCAATTTTAGAAAAAATAACCGCCTCGGCCCCAAACCCGGTAGGTTCGGTTTCCTAACCGAACCGGATACTACGCGGAAACCTTGAAGACTTCAAAAACCTCTTGAATCCCGTAGGGATGGTATCTTTGTAGAAAAACGCCACCTCGCAAATCGAAGCCCCGTAGGGGCGGCATCTACAGAAACCTGTCAAAAATTTCGTGGAAAATCGCTAAATTGACACCTATGGTGCGGTTTACTAACCGCACCGGATCCTTGAGAAAAAGACGTGAAACCCAATAATTTCTTAAAACTGAATGACCCTGTGTACACTATGAGATTTGGTTGACACTTATTCGTTTTTCATGGTATCATTACCCTCAAGTAAACCGCATTGGAGGGGAGAGAAGCCGTGAGCAAACCGCTAAAGGGATTCATCACCTACTCACACGAGAATGCAGCCGAAAAAGACGAACTACGAAAACGTCTTGCTGTGATGGAGCAGCAAGACGAAGTTAAAAACCTGGCACGATGGTGACATCATTGCGGGTGACAAAGCACGTCAGAAAGATATTCTCAAAGAAGTTGCTGATTCAAACCTGCTTTTCTACCTCGTTTCTGCAGCGAGTCTTGCCTCAAAAAGTTGTAAAATGGAATTGGACGAAGCGTTAAAGAGAGATATAAAGATTATTTCGATAATCCTTGAATACTGTGATTGGCCTCATCACCAAATCAGCGATTTTGAAGTCCTTCCTCACAAGGGTAAACCGATTAACAAATGGGGCAATAAAAGCGAAGGTTGGCAAAATGTTGTTGATGGTATACGCAAAGCAGTTCAAAAAATACTCACTCAGACAAAACCATCTTCCGATAGGTCTGAAACAGATTTACGTGCTGAATTGGCGTTTCATCGAGCAAACGTTAGGTTGTTGCGTAACGAATTAGATGAGGCTGTAGAAGCTTATTCACAGTCTATTGACCTCAAACCTAGCTCCCCGAGTTCTTATAATAATCGAGGGGTTGCTTATTGTAAGCAAGATGATTTTAACCTTGCAATAGCAGACTATACCAAAGCAATAGAACTCAAACCCGACGATGCCCAAGCCTATGCCAATAGGGGAATTACTTACATTAGCAAAGGTGAATACGGTAAAGCAATTGATGATCAAAACAAGGCTTTAGAGTTAAACCCCTGTGTACTGCCACCGGAAATTTAGACCACTCTCTAATATAAGATTGTGCTACAATGATAATCTATATTTCAAAGGAGCATTCCGATGGCGAAACGCAGAAAATTCACACCTAAGTTTAAAGCAGAAGTTGTGCTTGAGACCCTCCGTGGTGAAACTTCACAAGCAGAGCGGTAATCAGGAAATTCTGTGAGAAAAAGCATCTCGCTGTCCAATACTGCGAAAATCCAAAGGACTTGAAAAGTCAATATTTCTGGAACCCAATAAAAAGTGTAAAAAAAAAATGTATCGTCTTTCCTGAAAATGACATCCTTTTTGTATGTCCAAAACTTGTTGATGAGATTGAACTGGCTCGAAAATTTATCCTAAACGAACTCAGTCATGCAACCTTTGTAAACATCCACAAAAGAGAACTTAAGGATGCCCTCAAAGCAGTAGAACGTCTCGAAACCGTACTTAATAAGTAAATCTAAGTTATGCTGAGGTAAGGTAAATGATTCAGAATAATCAAGAACTTGAGGCAACGTTAGCGCGTATCAAGCACTTTCAAAAGATAGTTGAGAAACTCAAAGCGTTTGAAACAAATCCACAGAATTATGAATTATCCGCTGATGGTTTCCTTACCGAAATCAATCGGATGAATCTGGAAGTGAGAGAATATCTAACCATTCATCCAAACGACTTAGTAGAACAGAGCATTGAAGCCAACATATAAAAACTGGATCAAATCCGCGTCATCCGTGTAATCTGTGAAAATCCGTGATTCAGACAAACACAAGGTCAAATCCACTAAGAAGTTTGCATTGGAGAAAAGGAAAATGACAAAAAAACACAATCAAGCATGTGCTAATACCTATTATAGTCAAGGATTGGCTCACAGCAAAAATGGCGAACTTGACAAAGCCATCAAAAATTATACCAAAGCAATAGCACTCAACCCCGATTATGCTGAAGCATATTACAATCGCGGTTTTGTCTACCGTGTGAAAGAGGATTATGAGCGTGCCATTGAAGACTATACCAAAGCTATAGAAATCGACCCCCATAACGCCGATGCCTATTACCGTCGCAGCAGAGCGTGGTTATACCTCGGAGAAGAGGAAAAAGCGAAATCGGATATGAAAACTGCCAGCGACATCGGAATAAACAACACTACAGCTATAGATGAAATACTACGAGACTATGATCGCGCATGGAAAACCCTCGGTAACTTATGAGATATTTGACAATTGTGGAAATTCTGGAGATTGCCGAGGGACATGTCGGAGACTACCAATTCTTGAATGAAGATCAGTTACACTATTTAGTTGAAGCGGTTAGTGCAAAATTTGGCGACACAGAACTGTTTCCGAATTTATTTCAAAAAGCTGCAGTGTATGCGCATCACATCATTACAGGTCATATATTTTTCGACGGGAATAAGCGTGTTGGCTTAACATGTGCACTCCGGTTTTTAGAATTGAACGGTTACTCCCGTCGTCTCAATATTGATGATTCGATTATTGAACTCGGTTTTAAGATCGCGGATGGTACTATAACAGATATTGAAATTATTGCCGACCACATAGAGTCGTGGATTTTGTAAAAAACGAATGTTAACGCGGCACCAAATTTATCCTTCCAAACCACCTCCAAAACTATAAACATGCCGCCCTTATAGGGCTAAATTCTTTTTTTCAACGCTTTCTATAAACATGCCGTTCCTACGGAACTCAAGAGCAGTTTTAGGATAGGCGAGGTTTGAGACTAAGATTCGGCGCGGTTCCAAACCGCGCCTACCAATAGGTGTAACCATAAATGCCCTAAGACACTCCAAAAATTGACTTGACAAAATTCCCCGCAAAATGATAAACTTACTACAAACAAGGGAATCCGAAAATAATACCCTTAGTTCTTAAAGATAGGACTTACGCATTACCTCTTAAAGTCCCCCTGATAAGGGGGATTTAGGGGGTTTAAAATACCGAAGTTACTGCTTTTTGCGTAAGTTCCCAAAGACAGAGAAAGGACAGCAACATGGCATCACAAACCGAACTACAGTCAATGCTAAACGCACCCATCGGCTTAGCACCGAACACCTACCTACACTTCTATAACGGTGGGAAACTCCGTGCCGAGTTCATGGGTGAAGATGATCCCAAAGATGATTATTACTCCGAAGAATGGATCTTCTCCACAAACCGAGCAATTACACCCGGTAGAGAGAATCCACCCGACAAAGGCTTAAGCCGCATCGAACTCCCAAGCGGCGAGGTTGTACTCCTGAAAGCACTGCTCGACGCATTCCCCGAAGAAACACTCGGTAGTGCACACGTTGATAAATACGGCACCGAATTAGGCGTACTCCTCAAGATTTTTGATGTCGGCGAAGGCGCGCATATCCCGATCCATTGGCATCCGAACCCCGATTTCTCACAAAAACATCTCAACTCACCCTTCGGCAAAAACGAAGCGTGGATCTTAATCGGCACGCGTCCGGGCGCGAAAGCGTGGATAGGTTGGAAAGAAGCGATCGACAAAGCAGAATTCCGCCGCCTGATGGAAGCGCAAGATGTACCGACACTGCGGAGCCTCATGCACGTCGTTGAACCAAAGGTCGGGGAAGTCTACTTCTTACGGACACCGATCGTCCATTCCCTCGGTACAGGGCTTTGTGTCCTCGAACCGCAGGAACCTACTGACTGGAACATCCTCGCCGAATGGGAAGGTTTCCCGTTTGAAAGAGACGACGGACACCTCGGTCTCGGATGGGATCTCGCTGTAGATGCCGCTGAATTCGACAAACTCGAGCTGGATTACCTCAACAACTACATCCGCCGCACCCCAGAACTCGTCCGCGGAGAAGGCGATAACCGTGAAGACCGAATCGTGCCAGAGGAAGCCTCGAAATTCTTCGGATGCTCGCGGCTGACAGTGAGTTCAACGCTAAACATGCCTGCAGATCAAGGCTTTTATGCGCTTGTAACTTTAGGCGGTGAAGGCGTACTGCGTGGCAATTTTGATGATGTTCCGCTCAAACGCGGCAAATCCGTCTTCATTCCACGATGCCTATCCAGTTACGACATTGTTAGCACTGGCGATGCACCGATGGAAATCATCTGTTGCTATCCACCAAGCCTTTAAAGTAGTAGGCATACGCCGGATGCCGTGACAAAAGAAGTAGGCATACACCGTATGACGAAACAACTTGCTGTGCGACGTAAACGGTAGTACGCAATGTTAGACTTTAAACCCCCCAAACTGAATACAACTGCGATTCGAGCTGCGCAAGCCTTCATACCACTCATTAATCGCTTGTTTTTGAAGGGGTTAACCTTAGATGTCAATACAGAGTCCATTGCCCGCTTAAAAATGACGGACGGACACCCGACGGTGCTGGCACCGAACCACGCCGCACGCTCGGACCCTGCCGTTACGTTCCTCTTGTCCAAGCAGCTCTCCCAGCAGTACTACTACATGACTGCACGGGAAAGCTTTGACAAAGGGAAATTCGGCGGCTTACGTAGCTTCCTGCTGCAGCGGTTCGGCGCGTACTCAATTGTACGCGGCACCGCAGACCGAAACGCTTTCCGTACGACGCGGGAACTCCTATGTGAAGGCAACTCGCCGCTTGTTATCTTTGCTGAGGGCGAAATTTCACGGCAAAATGATACCGTCATGCGTTTTGAGAGAGGCATTATACAACTCTGTTTCTGGGCTTTGGACGACATGGCAAAAGCAGAGATCGACAAACCGCTTTATGTCGTCCCTATCGGGATTAAATACCATTATCCACAGGACATGTGGAGCGACATTGATGCCGCCCTCACAGAATTAGAGAAAAACATTCTGCCACCTGCTGATAGAACGCCGATTGAACGCTACGAACGGTTACGACGTATCGGTGTCGCGATATTCAAAACGCTCGCAGCAGAGTATCAGTACAAGGTGGACGAAACAGTACCACTCGATGTGCACATCGAAAAATTAAAAGAGCAAACCTTGTCCCATGCTGAAAAGATTATGGGCATCCGCTCCGAAGCCGATGTACTCACAAGGGTGCGTACGTTGAAAAACTTAGTCGATGCTGAAGTCTATAGAGACATTGAGCAGATGACAGAATACGAACAGAAAATACATGAGGAACTCCTCCAGAAGTTTCAGCGATTTTATCCGGACCTGGAGCGGTTAATCAACTTTATATCAATTTCAGACGGGTATGTCGCCGAAGAACCTTCACCCGAACGGTTTCTTGAAGTAATCATCCGTCTCGAAAGAGAAGTGTTTGGTACAGCAAAAATGCGGGGACCGCGGGTCGCATCAATTCGCGTCGGTGAACCCAAAAATCTCCGAGAATGCTACGATACCTACAAAGCACAGAAAAGAGAAACGGTAGAGCAGATAACCCTTGAACTCGAAACGACAGTTCAGAACTTGGTTAAGGGTGTATCGTAATTATGCTATAACACAAAACCCGTAGCCCGTAATGGAATGGAGGGCGGCTTTAGAGAGTAGCACATCAAAGCTCTAACCCGCGTCGTTACTCCGCAAGGTAAAATTAAAAAAGGAGAAAACATGGCAAAAAAATTGTCAATTGGAAGTTGGGCTTACGCATTTGGTCCCTATGAAGATAACCCTGTCCCGTTTGATGATGTCGTCAAACGCCTCAGCGAACTGGAATTTGACGGCGTTGAAATCGGGGCATTCAAACCGCATATTGATATTAACGACTATCCGATGAAAAGTGATCGGGATGCCGTTAAAGGCTTAATCTCCTATTACGGCTTAGAAGTCTCTGGCTTAGCCGCCGACTTCTGGTCCCATCCAGGGCCTGCCACAGACGAGGCGCAAGAGGACGATAAATACTTCAAACTGTTCAAACAGAGCCTCCAACTCGCTTTGGATCTCGGATCGCCTGCGATACGGGTAGATACCGTTACCGATGCTGAAGAAGAAATTCCGGGGGTGAGTCGAGAGGAAGCATGGGATCGGATCGTCTCCGTCTGGAAACGCTGTGCCCAAGTCGCAGAAGACCACGGCGTGCTGATGCTCTGGGAATTTGAACCCGGATTCATGTTCAACAAACCCAGCGACATCATTAATATGCCAAAGGCTGTCGATCATCCGAATTTCAAAGTGATGTTCGATACATGCCACGCGCAGATGTGCGCAGTCGTCGGCGCACGACAGGTCGGTGAACAGGAGACGCTCGGCGATAATGGTGTCATTGATCTCGCACGGCAGCTCAAAGGGCAAATCGGACATTTCCATCTTATCGACTCCGACAACTCGCTTCACGACGACCATACCAGCACCCACGCACCCTTCGGAGACGGCGTGTTGGACTTCGACGCAATTATCCCTGTCATCATGGACGAAACCGGTTACGATGGTGAGTGGTTCTCCATCGATCTCTGTTTCTGGCCCAACGCATGGGATGTCACGGAGGATGCTAAGAAATTCCTAACACCCTATCTGGAAAGATATTAGTCCCATAGTCGTCAGGTATCAGTTGCCAGTTATCAGTGAAACGGTTTCTGTCAGCCATCAGCGGATTAGCCATCAGCCATCAGCAGTCAGCAAGAGGACTTCTGTTAATCAAAACCCTCTTGTTACTGATGGCTGAAAGCCGATAGCCAAAAGCCATCTTACTGACAACCATTAAATATGCTCAATCTGCGTTCATTAGACCCTTTAATCGAACTCGCCTTTGAAGAGGACATCGGCATCGGCGATATAACAACAGATGCAACAGTGCCGTCCACACGAAAAGGAATTGGAACATTTCTTGCCAAGAGTGACGGGATTGTCGCAGGATTACCGGTCGCTGAGCGAGTGTTTGAGAAACTGGATCCGACATTGACGTTCCGTACACTTGTCAATGATGGTGATGCAGTCGTCGTAGGTACACCGATCGCCGAGGTTCAAGGCAGTGCGAAAAGCATTCTAATCGGCGAGCGGACGGCACTAAACTTTTTGCAACGACTCTCTGGAATCGCCACACTCACTGCACAATTTGTGGAAGCCGTCGCGGACTACGATACCAAAATCGTGGACACTCGGAAAACTGCAGCCGGATGGCGGGCAGTTCAGAAATACGCTGTACGCATCGGGGGCGCGCAAAACCACCGCTTCGGTCTCTACGACGGTGTACTCATCAAGGATAACCACATCGTCGCAGCAGGCGGGATCGCTAATGCTGTACAACGGGCAAGGCACGTCGTTCCGCACACAGCAAAGATTGAGGTCGAAGTCGAAACCGTTGAACAGGTTGACGAAGCATTGGAAGCAGGCGCGGACATCTTACTCCTTGACAATATGCCCCCTGGCATCATGCAGCGTGTTGTTCAAGAGGTCGAAAACCGAGCCGTAACCGAAGCATCCGGTGGGATTACACTTGACAAAGTAAAAACTGTGGCAGCAACCGGTGTAGATCTCATCTCTGTTGGGGCATTGACGCACTCGGCAATGCCAATGGATATTAGTTTAACATTGACACTCGTTGCCGAGTAAAGAACAAATTAATTAGGACTTACGCACTTCCTCTTAAAGTCCCCTGATAAGGGAATTTAGGTAAAGTCCCCCTGATACTCTTAAAGTCCCCCTGATAAGGGGGATTTAGGGGGTTTAAAACACCGAAATCATCGCTTTTTGCCTAAGTCCTATTAATGCCCAACAAAGGAGATTTCACTGGCAATGCAGGAATTCTTGAACCGCGAAAACGTGGTTCGTGGCATTCTTCTTTTTATACTGTGTACATTCGCTGGGTTATTTCTCAGCTTTTTATGGAGTGGTAGTCAAGATATAAAGCAAGTTTTTCGGGAGATGCAAATTGAGATGCTCCTCGGTGCTTGCTTATGTATGTTTGTAGATTGGCTGTTCGGAGCACTTCGGTTCCATGTCTTTATTCGGAAGGTGACACCAACAATTCGGTTCCGGGACAGTCTCCGAGCAAATTTATCGACCCTCTGTGTTTCAGCAATCACACCCTTCCAGACAGGCGGTGTCGGTTATCTCTACATTTACTCGCGGGCAGGGGTCCCACTATCAGGAGCAATAACATCAGGCATTATCTGCTTCTTCTCAACACTCCTCACGCTTATCCTCTGCGCGGGCGCGATCCTCTGGTTGGATCCACCTTTTCTACCGAAAGGGGTTACATGGGTAAATCTATTTAGTTTTTTCACATTCGGTCTGGTGTTCATATCGTTCCTCTTACTGATTTTCAAGCCAGAAATCGTTTTCCGTCTCTTCCATTGGCTCTGCGATGCTGCACAGCGAAGGTTCACCCGCCTCGCACCTGTTTTAGAACGTGCCACATCAAAAGTGGAACAACTAACGACTGAACATAAGACGTTTGCGACGATGTTTTTCCGTAAACACAAATGGACGTGCGCGCTGAGTATACTTTTAACTTGCGGTTTTATCGGGGCACGAATCGTCGGTAGCTACATAGTCGTACAAGCACTCAATGGCGACACAACACTCTGGGAACTCTGTGTTACAGGGTTGGTGCTAAACTTTGTCGTCCTGTTCGCACCAAGCCCGGGGGCAAGTGGGGTCGCAGAGGTTGTAACCGTCGGGCTGATGGAGAATTTGATTGCCAAAGAATTGATACCCCTCTTCGTACTACTGACGCGATTCTTTAGTATCTATTGTGCCGTCGTTGTTGGCGGTATTATAAACAGTTTACAAGTCGCTAAAGATTTTAGAAGCAAGAAAAAGGACATAGCGAAAGACGCTATGCCGTGAAATTTGTCCTGTTCCGTCCGAAAATTGACGGATAAAAAGGACATAAGAAAGGAATATTATGGGAACTACATTGAAAATTGAACCCGCCACAACAAAATTGGGTTGGATCGGCACAGGCGTGATGGGACGCTGGATGTGTCAGCATCTGATGGATTTGGGATATGAGATGACGGTTTATAACCGCACAAAAGCGAAGGCAGACCCACTCTTGGAAGCAGGCGCGACGTGGGCAGATTCACCCAGCGCAGTCGCAGCGGCTTCCGATGTCGTCTTCACGATCGTCGGATTTCCACCCGATGTACGCGAGGTCTATCTCGGCGATAACGGCATCTTAAAGGGCGCGAAACCCGGAAGCATCAGCGTCGATATGACCACAACAGAACCCTCCCTCGCACAAGAGATCTACGCCGCTGCACAAGCACAAGATATCGCATCCGTAGACGCCCCCGTCTCAGGCGGCGATGTCGGTGCAAAAGAAGCACGGCTCTCTATCATGGTAGGTGGCGACGAAGATGCCGTGCAAGCCGTGATGCCGCTTTTTGAAGCGATGGGGAAAAATATCGTTCACCAAGGCGGCGCAGGCGCAGGACAACACACTAAAATGTGTAACCAGATTACGATCTCTGGCACAATGATCGGGGTCTGCGAAGGGTTAATCTACGGACACAAAGCCGGGCTGGATTTGGAGACGATGCTATCATCAATTAGTGGTGGCGCAGCTGCCTGTTGGTCCTTGGATAACCTCGCACCGCGGGTGCTACAACGGAACTTCGACCCCGGTTTCTTCGTAGAACATTTCATCAAAGACATGAGCATCGCTTTAGATGAGGCACGCAAGATGAATCTGAGCCTACCGGGACTGGCGTTAGTGCATCAACTCTACACGGCGGTGCAAGCACAAGGACACGGCAGGTTAGGCACGCAGGCGCTGATGTTAGCGTTAGAACAGATGTCTGGTGTGGAAATGGATTAATTTTCCACACTTCGTAACAATGCCCACTGCTGGTGCGGCTTTAAACTGCACCAGCAACACAATAGACCCGTAATTGCCCTCTCCATTTTAACATCCTCGCCAGCATTGAAAGGGGTTGTTGTTCTCCAAATTTCAAAGGACGTTTGGGGCCTTATATAAAGAGACAAATGCTTCTACAAGGACGAGAAATCATGAGAACTTTCGGGACACAGGGACCTGTCAATCCTCGCGATAACTACGTCGTTACGCGTGCTCAGGAGACCGCTGATTTCATCGAACGCATCAAAGATGGAAAATACATCGTCATCTTCGCACCCCGACAAACCGGCAAGACGACTTTCTTTCGCGCTGCACTCGCCACGCTGACAACTGAAGACCCATCTTATTTTCCCATTCAACTCGATTTCCAGATCCAGCGCAACGCCGCACCTACCGCTTTTTACACGCAGCTTTCCTATATGATTCGCAGGCAAATTCAATTCGTTTTCCAAAAACGCGGCGATGTACTGCCTGAAGTACTCACACAATTCTTGGAAAACACACACCTGACCGATCACTTTTCAATGACGACGTTCTTTGAACAATTGGGCAAACTATTAGGGACTCATCGGGTTATCCTCTTCATTGACGAGTTTGATGGTATCCCACAGGCGATTGTGAGCGATTTTCTGTACGCACTCCGTTATATCTATCTCTCGGAAGAATTTCACTGTCCACACAGCGTCGGCATCGTCGGCGTTAAGAACATCAGGCAGCTAAACTATGATGACGCTATCTCACCGTTTAATATCCAAGATGAATTCATCGTACCAAACTTTACGCCCGAACAGGTTGGTGAACTTTTTGCCCAGTACACGGATGAAGTTGGACAACCTTTCGCGCCTGAAGTCATTCAGATGCTCCACAAACAGACCGCCGGACAACCATTTCTCATCAACCGAGCCGCGCAAATTCTGACAACAGAACTCGATATTCCGAAAACCGAACCGATTACCATAGATCATTTCATAGCAGCGCATCGGCAGCTCCTTGAGGAAGGTAACACCAACATCGATCATCTCCTAACTAATGTGCGTAAGGATCAACGCTTTGAAAAAATTCTCATGAGAATCACCGCCTATGATAGTGGTTTAGTTTTCAACCCGGACGATCCACACATCAATGCACTTGTCACCTATGGTGTCATTAAGAAGGGCAAGGATCGAATGTGTGAGATCGTTAATCCTATCTATCAACACCGGATCCTTCAGACGTTCAAACCTACAATTAACGGACTTGAATCGGTATATCTTCCCGAAGATATAGACTTTACGGATTACCTTTCCACTACCGGGCAGTTGGAGATAGCACAACTCTTAGATAACTTTCAGGATTTCATCGCACGCGCAGGATTCAGGATCCTCCAAGTCCCAGACACGCCACAAGAATACGTTGGACAGCATCTGCTTTACGCCTATTTGGACACCTTTGCCCGGATTGTAGGTGCTGACATGTTTCTTGAAGTCCAAACGGGCCGCGGTAGGATGGATCTTCTCCTTCTACACAATCAGCGAAAATACATCGTTGAAACAAAGATTTGGGAAGGTGATAGGTCTTATCAAGCAGGCAAGCAGCAACTGGCGGCCTATCTCAAGTTGGAAGGCGTAACAGAAGGCTATTACGTTGTATTCGATCACCGACAAAAACCGGAACCTCGCGTAGAAACAGAAACCGTCGCTGGCTTGCATATTCGGAGTTATGTCATTCCTGTTATACAAGCCACCCCTTCAAACACACCCTAACGCACCAATTTCAAATTGGAAGAAAAGTTAGTTCAAATGAAAAAAAGCCTCTACTTATTCAGTATCGGATGTCTTCTTTTCATTGTCTCAACCAGTCTCTCCGCAAAAATTGTTTTTACCTCGTACAGAGACAATCCTTATCCTTTATCGGAAATCGATGTCATGGACGATGATGGCAATAACCTATTCATATTCAGAAAACCCCAAAGCACAAATCGCCGAGTTCTCCTATTGGAATAAAACCTAAACTTTTAACGGTAGGCACCCTTTCGGCAAAAAACTGTGTCTTTTATAGTAGATTCCGTAATTATCTATACACTCGTATTGTTGTGTAAACTGTGAAGTTATGTGTCCCAATGGCACAGGAGACCAACGGTTTCCTATGCTACAAATGTAAACTTATTTTCGGATTTTACTATAATTATAGGGATTGAATGCCTTTCTCCTATTCACATTGCTTTTGACCCATTTTAACGACTTGTGTTAGTTGACTATATGTTTTCCTAAATTCCACACGTGTTGAGTTTTCCGTCTAAGTTCGCCAGTAATTTCCTCAACAATTGTTGACTTTTTGGTAAAATTTAGCGTTTTTTGTTTTTTTCGGCAATTTTTGACATTTTTTTCATTTTATGCACGAAAAGTGCTAAAAACAATGGTCTATATAAGATAGCGTTGGATGAATGTTTAGATTTAAGCGTTCATCTGTGTTAAAGTTCTTGCTTCCGATTGCGTCGCAAAACTTTAACTTCTAAAAATTGTCCAAACTTTAGAATTAATTAGCACAAGCCGTTATTTTATAGTAAAATCCGAAAATAAGTTTGCAGTTCGCCGCGTCGTAGGGACTGGATAACCCGGTTTCCCCTACGAGTCACCGTGTGTGCAAATAATTATGGGATTTACTATAAAAACATAGTATACGCTGCAATTGTAGCAAGCGGACCCGGAGTCATCCATTTAGTAATGCTATTATCAAGAGAGAAGTTGCACGGGAATTACAACGACCTTATCGGTGAAAGTGCAGCGCACCTTGAAGTACTGAAAAGTATTGACAGATTCGCAAAATCTGCTAAAATCGTGCTTATTTCTGGTGAGACAGGAACAGGTAAAGAGTTGGTCGCGCATGCTTTGCACGCAGAGAGCCTTTATGCAATGCACCCAATGGTCGTCGTGAACTGTGCAGGGATTGCGGAGCACCTGATGGAAAGTGAACTCTTTGGGCATGAGAAAGGGGCGTTTACCGGCGCAAATCGGCAACATATTGGACTATTTGAAACCGCATCAGGGGGCACACTGTTCCTTGACGAAATCGGCGAACTTCCGATGCCCTTACAGCCGAAATTGCTGCGGGTACTTCAGGAAAACGAGATGCGTCGCGTGGGCGGGACAGAACAGATTCCAGTGTCAGTACGCGTCCTCGCAGCTACGAATATTGACCTTATAAAAGCGGTTGAAGCAGGTAGGTTTCGCCGAGATCTCTATGAGCGATTAAAATCCCTTCATATCCAGCTGCCAGCACTACGGGAGCGACGGGAAGACATTCCCGCGTTGGCAAAACACTTTTTGGCAAAGGAAAACAACGCTTCGAGTCGAAAAGTAGCGAACATAAATCCAGAAGTTCTCTCGTTATTTGATGCCTACACCTGGCCTGGGAATATCCGAGAGTTAGAAGGAGTCATAAGTCGCGCGGTACTTTTAGCGGAAGAGGGTGAAATCTTACCGCACCACTTACCGTCAGATGTGCGGACACCTCATGCTCACGCATTGCCGTTAGCGAATGCAACAGCCGCAGCAAATCCTAACGCCCCAGAATGTTTCGTGCTGTCCTTCCCGATGGGCACAACCCTGCAAGAGATAGAAAAATCAGCCATCTTGGCAACTTTGGAGCGAGAGAATGGGAATAGGTCAAAAACGGCGGCGGCTTTAGGGATTAGCCGGGTCACCTTGAACGCCAAGTTACGCACCTATAGTGATGAGGCATAAGACTTACGCAAATGTAGTAGATCCTTTTATGTCCGTGTGCCTACAATAGAAGGTTGCTGATGCAGTGCGTTCGTTCGTCTTTCCCAGGAGACTTGGTATTAAGATGCTCGGCATTCGAGCCAGAATCATGCGTTCAGTGTATCAATTGTAAAGAACCTTTACAGCTCAGTGTAAAAAATATTTACAATTGTAAAGAATCTTTACAGTGGAAAAATCGTGGGATCCCCTAATAGTCAGGTTTCTCACATTGGCACGATACTTGCTACTATAAACGTGAACTCAACTGTAGCACGTAGGGACACCAATAGTGCTACCAAAGATGAGTTAAGGGTAAACCGGTGAAACATCCAAAAGCATGAATGATCCAGATCGCCAAATCGGCAGTTTTCTTGATGTAGGTCTGATAGGAACATGCAACACGCTTGATGCCTTTTCAACTCCATTCGGATTCGCTGTAGGTGGCGTTAACACCCACAACGCATAACACTGCCAAAGAGGTTTAAAGTCAGATTTGACAGCACTGATTTTCTATTGTATCATAGGTATAAAAGGAAACCAGCACGCTATAACACAAGAAGGATTGCCACAGAACGCAACATCTATCCGCTTGCCTTCCTAAAGCAATCCCCGAAAAATGCAAGGAGACATGAGAATGAAAATGTCCTTGGCTCAAATGATTACTATTGTCTGTATCCTCGCCGTGGGATTCGTATCCATTGCCCCTTTTTTCTCGCAAGAAGTTTACGCGGGGGCAGATGAGTATGAGTATGATGTTTATGAAGTGTACTCTTTTGCCACTGGTGAGTTTCTTGGCTATGAGATCATAAGTGGTGGAGTGGTACATACATCTCACTATACCTACTACCATTACCCCGGCAGTTCTACAACGGCATGGGAGCACCGCCAGGCTTGGCCGGCTGGGCATGGGGCGATCGTCTATTTTAATGTTCTCGGTAAAAAATGGGTTTAGGATTGATGTAACATTGAAACCGGTCTGAAACGCAATACCTCAGTTTGCGTTTCAGACCGAGATGATAGGAGGTTCAGGCATGAAAACTTTGATGGTCGCAGCGTCTCTGATTTTCGCAGGACTTTTCGGGCTTATTCTCTATACGCGCTACGATACCAAGGAGTTCATCGAAAACTTGCCGCAGCCCCCCACTCCCCAACGCGAAGTGTCCGCGGGAGAAAAAACACCAACGCAACGCGAAGTGAGAACTCCCGGAAATCAAGGAGAACAGACATTAGAGGAGACCCAGTCTAATCCTCACGCCCACGGCGATTTACACGAGCATCCTGGCTCTCATGGACACACACATCCGCACGACTTACCTGTTGAATCATCCACTGTTTTGGAGTCTGATGCCGCACAGCACATGGAAGAACCGGTTGAAGCCCCCCCAAGTGGGGAGCAACTGCCCCCCGGCGTGGTGGCATGGAGGGATGTTTCTCCAGATGGGATAATAGAGATAGATAGAGAGGCGTTCCTTGCTGAGTTCGGAAATCATCCGAAGGCGCATACATATTTAGCCTTGCATAGGAAAATAAACACAGCCGACTCCTATACGTATCGAGAGATATACGAGTATCAGGTGTTGGAGAAAGAGTTTACTCAAGATCCGAATATACTGCCATCACACCTTGAAATGATGAGACAGAACGCCATAAAAACCCCGGATGCCAAACTTCCATCTTGGCGGTCACTGAGAAATAATCCAAATATTAGGATAATAAAAAGATAAATTGACATCATAGGTGATTCACGTCTCACAAACAGGCCCTCCGTCATTCAACTTTCCACTATAAGAGACATCAGTGGGCAGTGACGAAACTCCTGAAACTAACAAGAGAGGATATTGATTTCTTGCAGCTGCGAAAATCAGTGATGCTGTGCGCCATTTTGTGTATTGCCTTCTGGATTCGCATCCTAAGTGTAGACACTATCCCAGACAAACATTTTACGGGCATAGATCCCTATCTCTACTATTGGCAAGCACAAATTATTTCAGTACACGGACAACTCCCAGAGCGCGACATGCACCGGTGGTTACCCCTCGGCAGAGATTTAGGACAAACTCTAAACTTTTACGGCTACATTCTCGCCTACACACATAAGGCAATTACATGGGTGTTTCCGAGTGTCAGGCTTTACCACGTATCTGTCTACATGCCCGTCGTCTGTTTTTGTATCGGGCTCGGCGCGCTCTGTCTCTTTCTTTACCAAACCCACGGATGGCTTTTTTCTGGCATTGTGGGGATACTACTGGCAACACTGCCGGGTAGTATAGAACGCTCGGCCGCAGGCTTCGGTGACCGAGACGCTTTTTGCCTAATGCTCGGCATACTCGCGGTTACGACCTATCTCGTATCTCTACAAACAACACACCGACATAAACGTCTGCTTTGGACACTTGCAAGCGGCTCCATTGTCTTTCTCGGCGGTATCAGTTGGGAAGGTTTTGGCGTGTTCTTGAGTGTTATTATTGTTGTGGAAATCTACCGGTTTCTCTCGTCCGAGACAGAGGACGGATTAGGGCTTTATGCACTTTGGGTGTGCTGCTTTGTCCCGACACTTTACCTCGCCTCACCTGCTTACCGGAACGGATACGGCTTTGCGGAACACCTTTTCGCCTTTGTCCTGGTGCCCCCTGTTGTGCTTCTGGGGGTACGCGCGCTCCGACAACTTCTTCTCGGCAAAGTAGAAAAACTTCAACCGTATGCCCGCACCCTTGCACTCGGATTGACGTTGGTAACCCTTACACTCGCCATCGGTTATATTTGGATACAACGAAACACCTTCGCAGAGACAACCGTCCCACTGAGTCAAAATACACTCATGCAAAACGTAGGCGAACTCAAAGACACAAATTCACAATATTGGATGATACTCTTCGGATATACTTTTGTATTGGGCATCATAGGTGTCATGATTTCTGCCTTGCACCAGTGGCAAAATCATGGTGCTTTGCTTGTCATTCCTCTCACGTTTTTTATCTTAACCTCTTTTTTTCGTGAATACTTAGACCAACTGTGGGGGGCACAGAATAACAATCTCTTGTTTTTTATTGCTATCGCTGCAACTGCGATGGCATTATTGCTTATGGCTTGGCGGCGGGACGACCCACCGAAAAACGAACTTGTTTATGTTGCCGCCATCACATGGTTTCTGATTTGGACAGCCCTCACCCGTGATGCAGAACGATATGCTATCTTTACCACCCCTGTCATCGCTTTCTTTACTGCGGAACTCATACAATTCTGTAGCGTGAAACTCTGTAGCGTGAAACTGATCGAAAAAGTCAGCGGACAGATACCACAGACTGTCCTGAAAACAAGCACAGCTGTCGCAACGCTTGCCCTTCTCGTTTGGTTGCCTTCACCCTACGGATATGCATGGAACACACTTCGCGCGACAAAACACCTGCGTAGAAGTGTACCACCATACCAGACGATTGCCCAAACTTTTCAGTGGATGAAAGCAGAACTCCCAAACACCGCTGTCGTCGCAACGGACTGGATACACGGAAGCCAACTCAACGTACTGGGTGGTGTTAAAACGATTACGGACCAGGACACTTTCATACAGCATTGGATCCATCTCTATTACCGATACCTCTTCTGTGGACAATCAGAAAAAGAGGTGCTTCAATTCCTAAAAAGCCACGGGGCAACCCACTTAATGCTCACTGAAGTTGATATCACCAAAATGGCTCATGCCTATTCCAAGATTGGCCGCCACTCCGAGCAGACACCGACATTTGAAATCGTTGAGTTCCGACATATAACACGCGAAAAGGGACATATATTTCTATTTCCCAGAAAAGAAACACCTTTTTTCAAAAACATCCAGATGAATATCTCGCCGGAAACAGACATACTGACCAGTGCTATAGCTCTCAGTCAAAACGGCACTCGCACAAATATCCCGTATGTCGTTTTTAGCGGTAAAGAACGCAATATATCCAACACTCAAGACGGTTCAAAAACCGGAGGCATCATTCTGTATTTTGACGAGTCTTATCAGTTCCAAAAAGGTTATTATGTGCCACCTATTGCCTGGAACAACTTCGCGATCCGCTTGTTCCTGCGTGGCATTCCAAGTGACGCGTTTAAGCCTGTTTACGAGGTTCAAGAAACTGGGGAAACTGATGTCAAAGTTTGGGAAATACACTATCCACCTGACATCCAAACCGATCCAAAATACCTCAAAACAGGGCTCCCCGAAATAGACAAGGATTTATCACTACAATAACCATGCTCGCCAACACCCTCACCGTCACGCGCCTACTGTTAACATTCGGTGTCATTGCACTACTCAACAGACACTACACTTTAGACATCGCCTTGATTGCTACCATCGTCCTTATCTTCGTGTTGGATGCCGTTGATGGTAGTGTCGCCCGCAAACGTAACGAGACATCCGAAACAGGTGCATTACTGGACACTCTCGCTGACAGAATTATTGAAAACACCTTTTGGCTCTATTTCACCGCGACCGGGCACATACTGCTCTGGATGCCGATCGTTGTTATGGCACGCGGCGTTATCACAGATACGCTACAAGGCAGATACGGTGCTCCAAAAAACGGATGGAAACACTCACTGACGCGATCGCGTATCAGCCGCGGACTCTACGGCACCGTCAAAATGACAGCTTTTACCAGCCTCGCCAGCACGACTGTTTTCAATAATCCTCTCTTGGAAAAAGCGAGTCTGATACTTGCCATCCTTGCTGTCGGATTTTGTCTGCTTCGTGGACTCCCCTTCTTTTTCATGACAAGCCGTGTCTATCCGGATGAACACTCCTGCTAAGAATATAAACAGATTTTTTGTCGTAATAGTTTTAGTCGATCATCTTCCGACAACATAATGCGGGAGTATAGACAAAAAAACTGGCAAGGTTACAAACCTTGCCAGCAAGTATAAACACTTATTTTTTCGCCAGCGGTACGCTGGCTACACCGAGCACTGAACCCCTTTATCCTGCAGGGGCTTCCAGACGCATCGGCATGATGAGCGAAATATATTCATCATCACTGACCGGCTTAATAAGCACAGGGTCCAACTCACCTGAAAACTCAATGGATAAAGACTCGGTTTCAATATGGGACAGTGCCTCTACCAACAAACGGGCATCAAAACCAATCCTCACACTCCCCGTGCTAGACACCACAGGTACCGTTTCGTGTGCCTCACCTAATTCGGGAGTCCTTGCCGAAACCTGAACCTGTTCCGTATCAATATCTAAACAGATCGAATAGTTCTTCGGGTTCGACAGCAGTGCAACGCGCCGCGCCGCACTCAAAATCTGGTCCCTTGAAACGACCGTTTTACCGTCAGTCGATTCAGGAATGATCCGCCTATATTTCGGATACTCGCCCTCCACGAGTCGTGTCGTCAAGGTCGCATCCCCATCGGTGAAAAGAATCTGATTTTCAAAAACCGAAACTTCCACTTCGCCAGCATCGGCGAAGGTCCTCACAATCTCCCGAACCGCCTTGAGCGGGACGATGAACCCGCCGGCTTCCGTCTGCGTCTTGAGCGGTTCACAGTGTGCAAGCGCGAGGCGTTTCCCATCAGTAGCAACGACTTCCGTCCGCTCCTCAAGCAGACTAAAATAGAGACCGTTCAGAAAGTAACGAACCTCCTCCGTAGAAGCAGCGAACTCCGTTTTCTGGATGACATCCCGCAACGTTTCGCCACCAATCGACATCGCTTCACCCTCAATAGAAGGCAGTTGCGGGAACTCTTCATCAGGCAACCCAATGATCTTGTAAACACCATCGCCACACGTAATCTCAACGCGGTCGTTTGCTGTCGTCACCAAGTCTATCGGTTTGTCCGCAGGCAACTCTTTAACAATATCCCCCAGTTTCTTGGCAGAAACCGTGATTGCCCCTTCCTCTTTAACTGTGCCTTCAACCTTCATTCTGATGCCGACTTCCAGATCTGTTGCCATACACTCAATTGTGTCCCCCTCCGCGCGGATAAGCACGTTAGAGAGAATCGGTAAAGCCGTCCGTCCACTCGCGACACCCTGCAGTACTTGTAGGGCATCCAAAAGGGCATCTCTTTCAAAAGTTAATTCCATTCCAAAATCTCCGTATCAAGAATTAATAACAAAATTTATGCTAATTTTTTGCCTATCGCTTACATGTACAATGCGTTCTGTAGTTGTAAAACCGTGTTTTTCCGCTTTATAGTAAAACCTATAATTAATCAGGCACCTCAGTAGGTGCGGTTTGAAACTCCCCAGGCCCGGTAGGTTCGGTTTTGCGGCGTACTCGCCCCGCCGACTCTCACTGCGAGGCAACACGCGCACTTGGCGTTGATTCATGCGACCTGCATTCCAACCGAACCGGATCCTTGAAAAATGACGTGAAACCCAATAATTTCTTAAAATTGAATGGCCCTGGTGAGTTTGAACGAAAATCTTGACAAGCGTCTCTATTTAGTATAATATATTTAAGGAATATAGTAAAGAAAAATTTTCGGCAATTTCAACCGACTTCCAAGATACGCTCTACAACACCGCGTCTATTCTACAAATCAAATTGCCTAACCAAGATACACGCCAGAGCCATCAATCTTTATAGGTCGCCATCAAAAAAACAAAAAACGAACCGGTATCGTTTTTCTCCAAAGATATGCACACTACGGACCCAGGTGGCTCGCAGACAATTGCGAAACGTGCAGTGCTGCTCGGCACCGTCCTTATTATCGCTAATAGTTATTGGATAGCCTATGTGGAGATGATTTGGCACACCGCGCACCTGACCACAGTCGCGATGTCTGTCAATGTCATGTTCGGCATTTTGGCAATAACGCTGTTGAACATGGGTGTCCGGCGCATCTCTCCACGCTTCGCCTTACAACCGCGCGACCTCCTCATCGTCTACAGCATGCTCGCTGTCGGAAGCGCGTTCTCAGGACACGACTGTATCCCACGCCTGATGGGTCTCATCCCTTACGCCTTCCGCTTCGCTACACCCGAAAACGACTGGGAAGCACTCCTCTTTCACCATCTCCCCGAATGGCTTGTCGTGAAACACCCGAAAACAGTTACCGACTTCTACGAAGGCGAAGTGAACTTCTTTACGGAAGGCTATGTGCAGTACTGGATTGTCCCGATCCTCTCTTGGTCCGCGGTGATCTTCCTCTTGATGCTCATCTTTCTCTGCTTGACCGCGCTCCTTCGCAAACAGTGGATCGAAAACGAAAAACTCGCCTATCCAATCATTCAAATTCCGTTAGAAATTACCACCAACCGCCGTATCTTCAGAAATCGGCTGCTCTGGATCGGTTTCGGAATAGCCATGGGGATCAACCTACTCAACGGGCTGCAGTTCTTTTTCCCAGTGCTTCCTGAAATCCCAGTCCGAAAATACAATCTTAATATCTACTTCACACAGAAACCGTGGAACGCCATAGGCAGTATGCCCCTTCGATTCCATCCATATCTGGTCGGTTTCTCGTTCATACTGCCGTTGGATTTAGCGTTTTCGTGTGCCTTCTTCTACTTGATGAAGAAGGTGCAGCTCCTAATAGGAAGCACAATGGGAATCGCTACGTTACCGGGTTACCCATTTTTAGGCGAACAGGGCGCCGGGGCGTTGTTGGCACTACTCGCGATTGCGTGTTGGTATGCGCGAAACCACTTTGCATCCGTGTTCAGACAAGTCATCCGTCCGAATCGCAGAGAATCCCAAACTGAAGCACTCTCATATCGGAGCGCGGTGATAACGCTCGGGATCTGCCTCTTACTCCTCGCGGTTTTCTGTATCCGGGGTGGGATGTCGCTCTGGGCATTCGCAATTTTCATCAGCATCTATCTGATGATCGTTGTCGGATTAACCCGGATGCGAGCGGAACTGGGACCGCCGATACATGCCATCGGCTACCTTACACCACAATACATGATGATCTCACTACTCGGTACACGGCGTTTGCGACCAGGCAACCTAACAATGCTCTCGCTCATGAATTGGCTCAGCGGTGCAAGTTATGCCTCCTTCCGGACACACCCGATGCCAGACCAGTTAGAGGCGTTCAAACTTGCCGAACGTACCGGTATCCGAAACCGAACGATGTTCGGCGTATTAGTCATTGCAAGCCTCGTCGGCATCCTATCAAGTCTGATTCTCTACCCGTATGCGATCTATAGTGAAGGTGTGGCCGCAGGTTCCGAACAGATCCACGCCGGCGGCGCGGATACATATAACTTCCTTTCGTCGTGGTTAGTGAATCCGAAACCGACGGATTGGCTCGCTACATCGGTATTAGGCTTAGCGTTCGCAGCAAACTTGGGCATTATGTTCCTGCGCTCGCGTTTTGTATGGTGTCCGTTACACCCAGCAGGATACGTTATCGGCGTTGCACCCGGGACAACGGACGTCATCTGGTTTCCACTGCTCCTCGCCATGATAACAAAATGGCTCATTTTAAAACATGGCGGAATTAATGCCTATCGGAAAGCGGTCCCGTTCTTCATCGGACTGGTGTTAGGTGAGGCACTGATGGGATGTTTCTGGCCTCTGTTGAGTCTTATACTAAGGTCAGCAGTATACAGTTGGATTTAGTAGCGTTTTGGTTAACCAATGATTGTGATTTTATATATCAACAGGACTTACGCATTTCCTTTCAAAGTCCCCTGATAAGAGGCGGTGAATGCCTATATGAAGTTTAAGAAAATAAATCGGTAATCCCCAGGACCGGTAGGGTTTTTGCTGGGGGTATTTGATAGGGTGTTTCTGCGTATTTCTTCACGGTTTGGAACCGCACCGAGTCTTAGGCATAAACGCTGTGGTAACTTCATTGGATATTTTATTATATTACCGATCAATTTTTTCCTTGACATTCGGCAAATTCTATGCTAATATTTTAATAAATATTTTATCTTAAGACTCGTCAGTTTAGAATCTACAGTTATCAGTTAATCTACTATAAGGTGGACTACCACCCAGCATTAACTGACAACCGACAACTGACGACTAAAAAAGAAATATGATTGAAGTCAGAGAACTCACAAAATCTTATGGTCCGACGGTCGCTGTCAACAAGGTCTCGTTTGATGCACATGCCGGTGAAGTATTGGGCTTTCTCGGCCCCAACGGTGCAGGAAAGACAACCACAATGCGTATCCTTACCTGTTACCTCTCCGCAGACGCGGGCAACGCTACCGTCGCAGGATATAATATATTCGAGGAATCAATTGAAGTCCGCAAACGGATCGGTTACCTCCCCGAAAGCGCACCACTTTACACCGATATGGGGGTCATTGAATATCTCAATTTCATGACCCAGGTCCGACACCTCCCCAGAAGCGAACGGAAGGAACGCATCCGAGCGGTAATTGACATCTGTGGACTTGAAGATGTTATCCAAAAAGACATCGGCGAACTCTCAAAAGGTTACCGCCAACGTTTAGGGTTGGCACAGAGCCTCATCCACGACCCACCTATCTTGATTTTAGACGAACCGACTTCCGGGTTAGACCCAAGCCAGATCATCGAAATCCGCAACCTGATTAGAGACATCGGACAAGAGAAACTGGTACTCTTCAGTACACATATTTTGCCTGAAGTCTCGGCGACCTGCAGTCGAATCCTGATTATCAATAATGGAGAGATCGTCGCTAACGGTTCACCGGAGGAACTCGCCAGTCAGGCGAAGGGCGAAGATATTGTCCATATCGCCATCCGAGGTTCACAAGAAGCCATTGAAGCGGAACTGAACGCGTTGGAATTTGTCTCGCAGTGGACGCATGTCGAAACGACTGATGATATAGTCGCCTATCAGATCAACGCTGCGCAAGATAGCGATGCCGCAGAGGCACTTTTTCACGTTGTTGTAAAGAACGGGTGGAGCCTAACAGAACTTCGCCAAGAATCCGTAGATTTAGAAGATGTCTTCCTTAATTTGACAGACAAAGAATAAATATAGCAGAACAGCCATCAACCGTCAGCGATCAACAGCGTGTTACGGCAGGTGAAAACATTTGTAGCCGCCACACATTCTACTGAAAATTGATGGTTTCCGATACAAAAAATTATGACGAACATTACAGCCATTTTCAAAAAGGAATTTAGAAGTTATTTCAACTCACCGATCGCGTATATTTTCATTACTTTTTTCCTTGGCATCTCATCATGGCTCTTTTTCCGGGGCTTCTTTATACAAAATCAAGCTGAAATGCGCAGTTTCTTCGGGTTAATGCCGTGGATCTTCCTATTTTTCATCCCGGCTGTCACGATGAAACTCTGGGCTGAAGAAAAGAAAATCGGCACAGTAGAGATCTTGATGACCCTACCCATCCGAGATGCTGAAGTAGTCCTCGGTAAATTCTTGGCAAGTTTCGCGCTCCTTGCTGTAACCGTACTCCTCTCACTCGTCCTCACCTTTTCAGTCATCTACCTTGGGGATCCTGATGGCGGCACGCTCATTGCCGGATACATTGGACTCCTGCTGATGGGTGCGGCATATCTTGCAATCGGACTCTTCGCTTCAACGCTAACTGAAAATCAGATTGTCGCCTTCATATTGGGAATTAGCACCTGTTTTGTGTTACTCATCATTGGTGAAGACTTTGTGCTTTTCAATACACCGAACTGGTTGTTCCCGATTTTTAGCTACCTTGGGCTTGGCGCACATTACAGTAGCATTCTCCGAGGCGTACTTGACTCTCGCGACATCATTTATTATCTGTCGGTGATAGGATTTTTTCTTTACCTCAGTACACTGGCAGTTGAAAGCCGCAAATGGCGTTAGGAAAGGAGGTATACTGTTTTGAAGAATAAACGCATCACATTCGGTGGGAACACCCTCGCTTTTGTAGTCATCATCTTCGGTATCCTCGCGCTCATCAATTTTCTGTCAACGCGCCGTTTTATGCGTACAGACTTAACCGAGGACAAACGCTATACCATCTCAAAAGCAACTCGAAATGTACTCGATTCATTAGATGATATTGTTACGATCACCACCTATTTCTCCACAGCCCCAGCGGAAGTCGCACAAATCCGACGGAACGTCAGGGATATACTTGACGAATACAAGGCGTTTTCCAAGAACCTACAGATCGATTTTGTGAACCCGGCAAACTTCGACGACGCACAGAAACAGGAACTCGCATTCAAGGGAATTCGTGAAGTCCAAATTAACGTCTACAAACAAGATAAAGCAGAAATAGCAAACGTCTATATGGGTATCTCTATTGGCTACAGCGGTAAAGAGGAAACCTTGCCCTTAGTCCGCTCAACGGCGAATCTGGAGTATGAACTCACCTCCACTATTCTTAAAGTTATCACCAAAGAGGCAAAAACAGTGGGGTTTTTGACGGGACACGGTGAATTTGATATCAACGCACAAGAATATCAGCAGTTCCGCCAACTTTTGGATAAAAATGGACAAGGACAATACAATCTCTCCTCTGTGAGCCTACAAGACGGAAAAGCCGTTGATGCTACCGTGACAACACTCGTCGTCGCTGGCGTCCGGCAACCCTTGACAGAACGCGAAAAATATGAACTCGATCAGTTTATTATGCGCGGGGGTAGAGCGATCTTCTTAGTCGATCCCATTCAAATGCAACCCGGCACAATGCAAGGGACACCCCTGAGCACTGGACTCAACGATTTACTGGGGCATTACGGTGCTAAACTCGGCAATAATCTCCTTGTTGACCGCAGATTCCACGAAAATGCACGGTTCCAACAAGGATTTATGACCATCTTTCAACCGTATCCGTATTTTGTGAAAATTATTAAACCGAATTTTTCGGCAGAACACGCAATCACGAATCAACTGGAAGTACTAACGCTGCCTTGGACAAGTTCCTTGGAAATAATAGGTAAAGAAAACATTACCGGAACAGTATTAGCAAAAACAAGCGAATTTGGACAATCCCTGCAAGGATACTATAATCTTAGACCGGATTCCCCGATCCCCGATGCTGAAACACAAGCCTATCCTGTTGCCGTCGCTTTAGAAGGTAAATTCAAAAGTTTTTATGCCGATAAAGAGATACCAGCAGCAGCTACCGACGATGCCACGAGCGTCGAGGACAACGAGACACCCGTACCAACACAGGATACTGCGGAACGAACAACCATAACTGAAAGTGCACAGACACAAATCGTCGTCGTAGGCACAGCGCAATTGCTAACTCAGTTGAATGCTAACAGCGTTAACTTTTTCTTAAATACCGTAGACTGGTTAACATTAGGCGATGCACTCATCGGTATCCGCTCACAGACGATCACAGATCGTCCCCTTCAAATAAAGACACGTAGTGGCGAGTTCCGTGCAGTCTCAGAAATTGAGAAAAACTTTATTAAATACCTATGTACCGTAGGCATTCCACTATTCGTCGTTATCTTCGGGCTTGTTCGGTATTTCTTAAAACGTCGAGCCAAAAGGATGATAGAAGCTTTCAGTACCCGAAATATGACCTCGGACTAAGCGTAGATATAACGGTATACCAGTTCTCCCGTTTAAAGGTTTAAAACTTTAAGCATCTACAGAACGTATAAACCTAAACAAAACCAGATTGATTTGTACAGTCAATCCGTGCGGAGATTCCAATAGAAAAAATGAAAACGAAACAACTTCTTATCTTAGGTGCTGTTTTTGTCGTTTTGGCAATCGTTGTCATTGTTTTTGAGAATCCCTTTGGGAAGACCGAGTACGAAAAGAAGGTTGAGGCAGCTATGCCTCTGTTCCCAGACTTCGACAAAGAACAAGTCACGAAAATAGAAATCATCGCCACCGATGGAACAGCAACGCTTGTTAAACAGGACAGTAACTGGGTGGTCGCCTCAATGGACAATTACCCCGCGGATAGCGAAGGGGTCGCAGAACTGCTAACCAAAGTGGGAGAATTCAAAAATACGCAGCGCGTCTCCACTAACCCAGAAAAACAGGTGGAATTCCAAGTGGACAGCACCGGTGTCGAAGCGAAACTGATGGACGTAAACGATAAACTGTTGGCACATCTATTCGTCGGCAAAACAACACCCGGCTTCTTAAGCAGTTACGTCCGGCCAGCGGATGCCAATGATGTCTACGTGGCACAAGGCTACCTCCAATCCGTTTTTAACAAAGGCACGCGCACTTGGAAAGATCGCACCATTTTCGGTTTTAATAAGGGCAACGTCACTGAACTTAATATCTCTTCACCAGAAGAGACGGTCGAACTGCGTCTTGATGCGAATGGGATATGGCAGATGCTTAAGCCTGAAGCCTCGGCTGTCAATACCACCGAAGTTGACACGCTTCTCACAACTTTCAGCGAATTGGACACAGACGATTTCGCGGAAGCAAAGGACAACCTCGCTGAATACGGTTTAGATACGCCGCAATCTGTTATATCCGCCGCATTGAATGACGGCACAACGGCAACCCTGTACATCGGTAAAGAAGAGGAAGGGAAACTTTACGTCAAACGCGACGATAAGGAGACTGTCTTCAGGCTTTTCAAATCGAATGTGGACAGACTCATAAAAAAATCTGAAACGCTCAAAGCGGAGAATGCCCCACCAGCAGTCGAAACCGAGTAGTGAACTTATCAGATCAGGATTTACGCATTTTTCCATGATAACGGATATCTGACGCACTGCAGGGTTTTTGCTTGGGGTTTTTGCTTGGGGTATTTGATAGGGTATTTCTGCGTATTTCTGCGTGTTTCTTCAGGGTTTCAAACCCCGCCTGCAAAGGGGCTGCGTAAATCCTACAAATATGGAAATCGTGGCACAGATGTCGCATCAAAGGAAATTTATTATGAATAGAGTTAAATTTTTGTGTTTAAGTTTTAGTGCGCTGCTCGCTATAATTCTCACCGGGTGTGAACAACAAATTGTGTCCCCACTGTTGTCATCACCAACAAGCAGGAGTATCCACGTCACAGGGAGCGGTTCAGTCACAGGTGAACCGGACATCGCAACGCTCTATTTAGGTGTATCTGTCGAAAAAGAGTCGGTCGAGGCGGCACGCGAAGAAGCCGCAAGCGCGATGACAGCGGTGATAGAATCTCTGAAAGCCAACGACATCGCTGAAAATGATATCCAAACCGAGAATTTCAGCATTTATCCCCAGTACGACTATACGGATGAAGGACGTGTACTCCGTGGTTACAGGGTCAATAACACCGTCAATGCCACCGTGCGAGAACTCGAAAGTCTCAGCGACATCATCGATGATGCTATCGGTGCCGGTGGAGACATTGTCGTTGTAAACTCAATCCAATTTATGATTGAGGATCCTACACCATTGCAGGCGCAAGCGCGTACCTTGGCAGTAGAAAATGCCAAAGCAAAGGCACAAACCTTAGCTGAAGCGAGTGATGTTACGCTCGGAAAACCGATCACGATCACAGAGACAACACGGACCGCGGGACCGCCGATTGCTTATGCCGAGAGTGCTGAGTTCGCTGCCGATGATGGTGCTCGCAGTTCAACCCCTATCCAAGCCGGTGAACTCACTGTCACCATAAACATCACCATCGTTTACGAAATTGAGTAGGGTTCCCAACACTGTAGTAGGGACAGGTTACAAGCCTGTTCCTACTTTTTTATTCGGATTATAGGCACCGGACGCCACCCCTGTCCTTCTGTAAACTCACGCACGCTTAAGCACCAAACAACCACCCGTTTCCCCTTCATGTTATCACGCCTTCGATAAAGATTCAGCCGCGAGGGTGTCGCACCGGAACCACGTACCGCCACCACGTCCACAGGAAACCCGAGCTGATGCGCGAGATGGTCAGGTAAACCCGCCCCCTGGGCATGCATATTCGTACCCGCGTGAAAAACGAGACTGTGGCTGTCTCCTAAAAGGACAACCGGACTCGCCCGCCACGACGTTCCGACACCTTCCTTAATATAAGTAAGACGTAACTGTTCTTTCTGTAGATTCTGATCGCCGAGTTCCCGCCAAAGATCACCAGCAATTTCAGCCGTACGCGTTTCCGTCTCAATATTTCTCTTAGGGATCTTCTTCACCCACGGAGGCGTACCGAGAGTTTTAGCAATCACCTCCGCTGCCAAAACACACCCCTGTCCAGACCAATGTGTATCCTGTTTACAATAGACAGGACCAGCATCAGTGAACCGATTTTTGAGAAAAAGTGGCACTAAGTCAAGCACATTCACACCATGGTCCCGCAAAATATCGTAGAATTTTTGATGATAGGTATCACCGCGTCCCGTTGAGTCCCCATGTTCAGAAATCATCTCAGGATAAATCGTGGCTTTTGCGGGTATTGGAACGAAGATTAACTTGATACCTGCCTTGTCCAATTGCGCCTTAAAGTCGAGGATAGCAGGAAGCGGGTCGGCGAATTCAGGGTTTGATGCCCGACTCACGCGCTTTGCTGCATCGCCCCAAAACTGCCCAACACTCAGATGCCGCAGTTCAGGCGCGAAGAACAGCCATCCCTCTTTTCCAGAAACGACCGTCGTCTTTTGTGTCTCTGCCTCGGCAGCCTTTTCAGCCAACGACTGTCTGAAAAGTTCCGTTTCAGCAGTGGCGAAACCAAGAAACCCCACGAGCAGTAGAATAGATACCAATAGATAGAACACGGCACGCAAACCCATCTTCAATGGTGAATTATAGAAATAAGTTGACATTTATCGATAATCCTGTCCTTCTCAAAGTCCCCTGATAAGGGGGATTTAGGGGGTTGACTTTTCTTTGAAAGATTTATGGTGAATTATAGAAATAAGTTAACACTTACCAATAACCCCTGTCCTTCTCAAAGTCTTAAAAGTCCCCCTGATAAGGGGGATTTAGAGGGTTGACTTTTCTTTCGCAAAATCATCACGGTATCTCCCCCCAATAAACATCGAGCAGCCATGTCTCTTCGTTTTCCAACTCTTTGCGGTTGTAGCTACCATATTCAGTTTCAACTGCTGACCACGGACGGAGCCACAATTTAACCTCCTGTCCCACTTTGAAAGTCGCAGCGTCTGTCCACTGATTTTCACGCATACCCCACAGAAATACGACAAACGCTTCTGGAAGATCAGATGTGTCTGTGTTTTCAAGATGCAGCGCGATGATACATTCGGAATACGGGACTGTCCTCGGCACCGGTGGCTCCGTTCTTGCCTTGAGAGTTGCCGTGACGGTTATGCCTTCCGCTATAGACATGGTACTCCGCTGGAGTGCTTTATCGGAGGGTATTGATAACAGTTTCCAATCACCAGAAAAAAGTTCCCGCGTTGCGAACTGATAGACCAACACGCGTTTACCAGCGAGCCGATCATGCCCACGATTGAGTTCCTGCACAAGTGCCTGACGCGTCGCATCCGCACCGCCAGCGTTGATGACAATCTTATCAATCGGTTGTGCAAGTTCCGCACTGAGGTGTTCAACAAAACCGGCTGAGTCCCCCCATCCCATGCCAGCAAGCGAATAGATATTACTGAAACTATCTCCTAAAAACAGCACCTCTGATGCCTGATCGGGCTGCCATAATTCACCTGAAGGGGTCTGTATAACATGGCGCGTGACGCGCTCCGAAGGAAATAGCATCTGATCCGCAGGCAATTTCAGCATCTTCGCGATGTCTCCAATGTTAGTAATAGTATCGGTAATTTTAGTATAGATGCGTGATTGATCAGCGGACAATTCAACCTGTGCTTCAATGAATGCAGCCAACTGATTTGCGACCCGTTCCATCGCTTCCGGCTTCCAATGTGTATCCGTACTGAGATACTGTGTCTCTCGGCGGGCAGCTGCAAAGAGCAGCGGTGATGGATCGTATACCAGAACGCCTTCTGACGCAAGTGCCGCAACAAACGCCGCATAGAAAGGATTATGTACCGGTGCATCAGGCGTTCGGTAACGCTTCGAGAATTTTTCAGGATGGATCGTCGGTTTAACAGGTGTCGGCACAACAATAAGTGTGATGTCGCGTGCCGCTAACTGACGATTGAAATCGACAATGGCTGCGAGTGCAGCGTTTGTTGTTCCTCGAGCACCAGCACCAATAAGCGAATCTATATCAGCACGATAGAACAGCCAACCATCGTGACCGAGATAGGCTTGCTCGTTGCCAGTACGGAACACACCTGTCAAGATCGTCTGTACACCCGGCAACAGCCAATTGGTAAGCACAGACGCTTCTTCCAGCGTGTCCTCGTATTGCGCAATCTCTTCAAGGTTAGGGATAGGCAGCAAACCAACCGCTCGAAAAACGTGAAGAGATTCCCCACGCTGGATGTCAGAGACCAACTTTGGCCAAACAACTCGGCTCCGTATAAATGTTAAGGCACGAGTTGTTTGGTCAAAAATCGGCACGGACAGAAGCATCACACTGAAGATGACAAGACTGATGATACTCACGTTTCGCTTAATATCTGTGGTGCCGAGTTCTTTGAGTGCCACCTCTCGGCGATGTTCAGCTAAGTTTCGCATAATAGTTTTCAAAAGTGGCTATCGGCTATCAGCAAGATGGCTATCGGCTATCGGCTTTCAGCAGTCAGTAATAAGAGGTTTTTGATTAACAGAAAATCTTCTTTGCCGACTGCCGACGGCTGACCGTTGACGGCTAATCCGCTGATGGCTGATTGCTGATGGCTAATCCGCTGACGGCTGACAGCCATTAAAAAATAAAATAAATAAACGGATTATACGCCTGCGTTGCCAATACAGCGAGCGATAACCCGAACAGCGTTATGCATATCCCCACTTTGAGAAGGGTCAACCGTTGCGTCCAGTCCCACGTCTGTGGAAAACACCAGATGACGACACCAGCGACGCACATAACCCATAGATAGTAAGGTTGATAGAGGATACCAGCAATCAAATCGGTGTTGGGTTGAACCTGAACTTTGCTGAACATACACTGCAGATAGACGACTGCATCCGGTAGTTCATTAATTCTAAAGAAAACCCACGCTATCAGCACAAGCAGGAACGTCGCTATAACGCGTAGGGGTCTCGGCAGTGATCCATAGAAACTTGTCTTTCCCTGTTTTCTTTCAAGCGCGAGCATGCCACCGTGAATCCCACCCCAGATAACAAAATTCCAAGACGCACCGTGCCATAAACCCCCCAGCAGCATCACAAGCACCAAGTTGACATAGGTACGAGCAGCACCTCGACGATTCCCACCCAGCGGAATATAGAGATAATCCCGTAGCCAACTCGAAAGCGAGATATGCCATCGCCGCCAGAACTCTGTAATAGATTCAGCACGGTAGGGTGAATCAAAATTCTTGGCAAAAGTGAATCCGAGCATCAACCCCAAACCGATCGCCATGTCGGAATAACCGCTAAAGTCGAAATAGATCTGAAACGCATAAGCGATTACGCCATACCACGCATCAAGCGTCCCAACGACACCAGCACCAAAGACTGTGTCCGCACATTTGCCACACGGATTCGCTATCAAAACCTTCTTCGCCATTCCGAGCGAAAAAAACGCAATGCCACGCGCAAACTTTTGCAATGTATGGGCGCGATGCCGAAGTTGATCGGCAACCTCTGAAAACCGAACGATGGGACCCGCAACGAGTTGCGGAAACATTGATACATAACACGCGAAATCAATAAAATTCCGAATCGCTCTCGCATCGCCGCGATAGACATCAATCGTATAACTCATCGACTGGAAGGTATAAAAACTGATGCCAAGCGGAAGCGTTACGTGAAGAACACTCTCCCATATCGGCAGACCCAGCCACCCCATAACAGCATTTATGTTCGCGATGCCAAAATTAAAATATTTGAAAAAGCCCAAAAGGGATAAATTCGAGCAGATCGAAACTGTTAATGCCACTTGGCGGCGCAGCTTGCAAGCGCGTATTGCAGGTCGAATGTGCTGACGTTCACTGCCTGAGATGATGCGTCCACACGCATAATCAATTAGCGTTGAGGCAAACATGAGCGGAGCAAACAAAGGGTTCGCCCATCCATAAAAGATATAACTGAAAAGCGTCAACCCAAAGTGTTTTGCCCGGCGCGGGAGCAGATAATAACTGAATAGTGCAATCGGAAGAAAGTAGTAGACAAAGATATGCGAACTGAAAACCACGCCAAATCTCCAAGACTCACACAACTACCCCAAAAAAACTGTAAATTGTATAAATCCTATCTCTTTGTAACATCTGTAGGACTTACGCATTTCCTTTCAAAGTCCCCCTGATAAGGGGGATTTAGGGGGTTTCTTCCTCTCAAAGTCCCCCTGATAAGGGGATTTAGGGGGTTTTGCTTCTATTCACTTCTTGTCATGGTAGTATCGAACTTCTTCTAACGCCTGCGTTAACTTCGTCGCTCCAAGTGCATTCAGATGGTCGAGGTCTTTGAACATTTCCGGGGCGAAGTCGTGATTCCCACCCTGCAGTAAATCGACAAAGACGAAGTTGGGAAACCGCGCCTCCAGTTGTTTTAAACGATCCACTAATTCCCGATACCCTTTCTGAGTTGTCCCATCATCATCTACGACAGGTTGACCCCGCATAATCGGATGAAGCGGCGACAAATACAGCAACATGTTAACATCTCGCTTATTCAACGCGGTGATCATTGATGTAAGACGGTCCCACCGTTTTTCAGAAATTTCCCACTCCCGTTCAAATCTTTTTGTTCTCGGCCTATCCCATACCTCATCATTGAACTTCCAACCCCATGGACGCTCATTCCAATACTCTGAGACGTAAGGTATTGCAGCGATTTCAGCAGCCGTTTTTTCACCATCGGACCTCTGCCAGAGGGTTTCAGCATGCTTCCGATCAAAGGCGAAACCACGACTTTTTAACAATTCCCGATCCGCTGAATGCTCAAAATACCGGTTCACCGCGCGGGGCGACATCTGATACACTACCCACGCCAAGCTGGGCATTTTCACGAGATATTTGTCAACGACAATCTCTTGAAACTCCAACGGTCCCCCCGAAATCGCGAGGTTATACGCCACTGGGGTTTTGCGGTTCTCCTCATCGTAAAATATCTCCGCTCGAACACCTGCCTCACCGCGTGAGTCACCTAAGGAAACGAGTTTAAGTTGATCCTTTATCCGCCAAAAAATCGGCATCTTCTCAGAAAAAATGCTGTCGTAGTCGTAACGTTCCTCAACAGAACGGTCCCCAAGAATCTTCTGACCGACATCGTGATAGAGCGGAATTTCAGCGTCTAACGCAAGTGTATCACTCGTATAAAGGCTCTCAAACTCACCAAATTGTTGGTACGGATACAGGTCGAGCGTGTGTGAACTTCCTATTTTTGCCGCTCCGATTTTCTGCGGTTGGTTGTCGTAGATTGCCCAATGCGCGACGCGAAGTTTTTTACCTTTGAATTCGCCTTCAAGACGTTTTTTGACGCTGTACTCATAAAAAACGAGTGCCTCCCGATAAGGGGCAATGTCGGAGAGTGTCGGGATCTTGGATTTCGCGAGGAGCTTTACCTTAAGTCGGATAGGATCGCTCATGTCTATATCCAACAATCTACCATCAGGCGCGATTTCCAAGTCAATTTCCACACCGAACTCTTCGGCTTCAACGTTGTAATAAATCGTCTCGGTTTGCAAACGATTGCCTACAATACTCATCCCGAGCTCGGTTCTCCGTTCCACGTCGTTAATTTTTAGCGTCCCGACCTGCTGGCGAACCGTATCCTGTACAGGTATTGGTAGTTCTGAGTAATCGATCTTCTCTGTAATATCCCGCTCTCTAAATGTACCATCAGCGGCGATTTCAAGTTCGATGTCAATCTTATCGTCCTTCGCCTCTATATCATAGACAGTTTCGCCATCCTCTCGTTCCCTGTCAACATCATGAATCGGTACATCTCCAATTTCGCGGAGAGCGATCTGTTGGATAGCCTCAGGAACTTCATCAAACGATATATCCTTAGCAAATCCGTCAACACTTATAACAAGACACGATGTAATACAAATAACAAGACATACTGTAATACAAAAGGTGAGAAACTGTATCTGGCATCGGTACCTCTTCAAAACACAAATCTCCTTCAATTACTTTTGAATACTCTCGCAAAATTGTATCGCCATTGAAGCGCGAAACTCATTCCGATTTGTCCATTTAAAGGGCTAACAAGCAACCGTCTCCATTCATTTTCGTTTGGCAGACGAGCAAAATCTTTGTAATTCTCCACAACCCAATTGTCTACCGCATCGACAATTCCCAAAATTATCGGTTGTACCTCAACTATGGAAAGTAGACTCTCAATCTCATGGTCGGGTATTGTATCCTTATTTTTACGTGCGCGTTCGACATTTTTCTTTTTGAAGTCTTTTTCTGCCTCAAGTACTAATCTTTGCACCTGCTCTCCATTCTGCATAATGTCAACAATTCGGAGTAGGCGTGATGCTCGCCAATCGCTCTGATTGATGTACGCGAGAAATCGAAAAATCTTTTGTGTCCACGCCTCATTTTGGACTATTAACCAATCCCGGTGTTTCCGTGCTATCGCAGTCAAAGCGAAATCTGCTAACTCCGTATTTAAGAAATAGTGCCATTGGATGACTTGAAGTTTCAACGGTGGATGCAATTTTCGTTTCTGATAGTCAGTCAACACAATAAGAGCATCGTACTCACTTCCAAGAAGTCTCTCGTATGCTGACACAAAAGGTTCACTGGTAGCGTAATTTTGAGAAGGTGCTTTTATACCCAAGTCGAGATCTGGTATGTCAACACCGCGTGCAGGATTCAAGCGGAATTGAGGTATTTCAATGTCTTGAAAAATCACAGTTTCAAGAACAGCAACAAAAAGCATTTCAATAACACTGCCAACTGTTTTTCCGTCGAGATTGGGAAGTGTTTGCTGGTCGCGAAGTTCTTCATACCAATGTGGCAAAGTTTGACCGCGCCCCAAACGTAAAAGCACCGGTTCAAGTCTTTGAAGGTTTACGCCTCGGAGGACATGATTTAATTCAACGATAGTTTGATCCAGTCTTTCGCGGAGCAGATTACGCAATTCCGACTTTGTCAGCATAAGTCATCGGCTCCTGAAACAGGTGGAGTTGTTGTCCTCTAACGTTTTCTAATGAGGTCACACGATTTTCTAAAATTTTATCAAGCACCCAACCTGCCAATACAGGTGGAACAGCGTTACCGTATAAGGCATATTGATTATAGATGGAAACAGCAGAACAGTGATCATCTGAAAAACCTTGTAGACGTGCATATTCCACATTTGTCAAGCGTCGATATCGATCTCCGACTTTGTAACGTTCATAATGGCGGCTGGTGGCAGCCGTAAGCGTTGGCGCGATACCATCAATACCAAACACCGTATACCCCATGCGAGCCCCTCTCTTCTGATTATAGAGGAGTTGAACACCATCAAGAAATCTGTTAATCCGCGTGCTTTCTTCTAAACGTTGTATAGTACTCTCTGTAAAGTCAAAAGTTGCGTCAACCGTAGGTTGCAGAACGCTACGTAACGCTACAACCGGTTTCGCCTCCGCGAAATGTTCCAAGTTACACGAAAAAAAACGTTGACAAAACGCCAACCCCCAAGCGTCAAATCTCCGACGATGCCTTTCAATTTCAATCCAACCTGACATATCTGTGAGCCAGCGAAAATTGCCTTCTAAACTTTCTGAAAGATCCGTTGACTCCGCAAGTCTAATCGTAGGATGATTATCCTTTACATCCAAGGAACCTAATATAAGCACGCGCTCGCGATTCTGTGCTAAGCCGAAGTGTCTCGTATTGACCAAACGCCACTCAATATGATAACCAAGTTCCGTTAGGGCAGAAAGCACTGTGGCAAAATGTACCCCTTTTTCCATTAAAAGCAGCCGCTTCACATTTTCCAAAATGAAATAGCGCGGACGATGCGTCCTTAAAACCTCTACAATAACCGAGAAAAGCAGTCCTCTTGGGTCGCGAAAACCCTTCTTTTGCCCAGCACTACTGAACGGTTGACAAGGAAATCCTGCTGTGAGCAGATCGTGCGGCGGGATTTCGTGTGTCAATTCCCGAATATCACCTTGACGAATCTCAGCATCACCAAATTGACTCCGATACACTTGACAAGCTTTCGGACAAATATCATTCGCCCACAATGTCTGAAGCCCCCTTTGGGCAGCAGCTAAACGAAACCCACCAATACCTGCAAAGAGTTCAACTGTCGTCTTAATCGCTTTAGAAGACATTTGCTGCTTTCCCTTATTGATTTGATTCAAGGAGAGTCATCTGTTCAGCAGAAGTTCCATCGGAGAGTGTGACTTTCCTGTCCAGACCATGTTCTCCCCAAATCGTTTCTAAATTCAGGGTCCATGCATAATCTCTGAAAAAACGCGAGACATCATCTGATTCTCGCTGCTCGGCAAGCCTGTTTTCAATGAGCGCAACATTCTGCGAGTCAAGTTCAATGCCTATCGACTTTCGTCCTAATTGCTCCGCCACAATCAACGTTGTTCCAGAACCCGCGAACGGATCCAAAACAACATCACCCGGATTCGTCGAAGAGAGAGTAATCCGAAGGAGAAGTTGAATAGGCGTTTGCTGCTTATGTAGACGGTTACCATCTGCATCGCGCAACGCCTCATCGCCAGCAAAATAGCCAGAGGTCAACTCACGGATATCATCCCATACATCAGTCACAAACATACCATTTTCCCGCGCATGCTTGTAATCTGCAGGCAGCGGTGGATCAATGCGCAAACGATGGAAAACGCGCGGTGTTTTGCCTTTCGTTGCAAACGCAATAACCTGATAATGCTTACCGAAACGCTTTACGCCAGGGACTGCCGAGGTCTTCTTTTTCCAAATAATCAGATTTTGGAAAGTCCATCCAGTATCGCGTAAGCATTGCAAAACAAATTCGGTATTCTTCTCGCGTTGCATGAAATAAATCGCGCCGCCATCGGAAGTCAATCCATACACCTTCGCACAGATATCGCGCATCCACTCCCAATATCTCTCCGGTGGCATATTATCATTCCAAGCGTTGTAAGCCTTATCCTGATTAAAGGGGGGATCGAGAAAGGAGAGGTCTATTTTTGCCGTAAAGTCGCTGCTATCTAAGGCAGTGGTGCAATTTTCATGGAGGATGATGTAGTTCTTTTTCGATGAATTGCCCATAGTGTTTACGCATTCTCACAATTAGGGTGATTCCAGGTTATCTTCCTCCGAAGGTTTTCCCCACGGTTCATTCTCGAAATCCCGGACAGCAGCCCCCAATTCACCCCAGAGATACTCGTCCCATAAATCCTCAGAAAGCATCTCAAGTTGCCGGTGACGGATATACTCCCGGAACTGTTCACTCTTAGGATCGTCTGATTCGGGAATTTGTGTCTGTTTTGCCATAATATGTGTATCCCCTCACAAAAAATTCCTGTTGCTGCACCAACGAGTCCTTAAATCCTGATTAACTTCCCAACAAGGCGACCTGTATGATTGTCATTCTCAACGACGACCTTACCATTCACCAGCGTGTAATCGTACCCTTGTGCCCGCTGCGTCCAACGTCCCGCTCCAACAGGTAAATCATAAACAAATTCAGGGATTTCCATGCGGAGGTTATCTGCGTCAATCACATTGACATCGGCATAGTAGCCCGGTTTTAGGAACCCACGTTCAGGAATCCCGAAGGCTTCTGCCCCGTCGGAAGTCAACCGACGAATTGTCTCTTCAAGCGAGAATACCCGCCTTTCATCGTGCCAATACGTTAAGGCGTGCGTTGAAAGAGAGGCATCACAGATAGCATTGACATGCGCGCCTGCATCACCGAGACCGAGGAGCGTATCCCGGTAACGTACGACCTCCTCAACATGTGCAAGGTTATGATTGTTTGTTGCAAAAGCGAAGAGCTGGCGTCCACCGGTTTCGCAGAACAACCGAACAATTGTCTCTATGGGACGTTCACTGTTTTCCTCGGCAATATTGCACAATAGATTCTCCGGTTTACGGACATACTCACACGCCGTCGGTCCGAAACGGTATAACATTTTACCGAGGCGTTCATCGCTCTCTGGCGGAATGTCAAGCAGCCGCGCTCGCGTCTTTTCATCCTGGATCGCTGTCAGTCGTTCAGAATAAGGGAGGCTATATAACTCCCGCCACGCGCTCACATCGCGAATCGGCATCCAATTACAAAGCCCAACCATTACCGTGTTGACGCGGGAAGATACCATCGGACGCGCCTGTGCACCGTTAGCACGCTCTTCATCAAGCCACCCTAAATAAAGCGTCTGAATCGTCGGCACGGCTTCATGTGTGAACGCGCTGAAGATTACAGGACAGCCGCTCTGACGGTTGACCTCAGCGATGCGGTGAATCTCTTTTCGGGTCTCTGGATACTCCGTCGTCGGATAGTTTTCATATTCACCGAAACCCGGTGCCCATTGGAAAACGCCTTTGTTGTGCCTGCCTACAGCTTGTGCCAGTGAAACGAGTTCATCAAGGTGTGCGAAAGTGCCGGGGATAGGAATGCCTTCAGAGGTTTTGTGGGTAAGGGTTCGAGAAGTGGAGAATCCGAGCGCGCCCGCCTCCATTGCCTCATCAATCGCAGCCTGCATCGTCTTCATCTCATCGGGGGTTGGGTTCCGGTCTCTTTTCAGGCTCTCTTCGCCCATCGCGTGATAGCGAGTCGCTGCATGCCCAATCATACCGCAGACATTCACACCTTTCGGGCAAGCGTCCAAAGCGTCATAGTATTCCCCGAAGGTCTCCCAATTCCAACGGAGACTCGACATGATACTTTCCGCAGGAATCCCTTCAACGCTCTCAAGGACTTTCGCCAAAACCTTATGGTCAGTCTGCTTGACAGGGGCAAAACTCACACCACAACTGCCAAGGATAAGCGTAGTGATACCGTGCCAACACGCAGGCGTACCGAGCGGGTCCCACATAAACTGCGCATCCATGTGTGTATGCGTATCTATGAACCCCGGCGTGACGAACCTGCCTGCGGCATCAATCGTCTCGTAAGCAGCTTCAGATATATTACCAACAGCTGTAATCCGATCACCGTTGATGGCAACATCGGCTTTGAAACCCGGGTCCCCTGTGCCATCAATGACCGTTCCATTGCGAATGATAAGATCATGCACTATTTTTTTCCTTTGCAAGGTGGAGGCACAGTCTGGATATTTGCAATTTTACATTAGACCGTATATTGCTTCAGCGTATCGTCATCTAAGTTCTCTAAAGCATCTTTCGGCTCGTGTTGCTCGCCTTCACTCAGCTCCTGTTCAGAGAATCCGTGATCGGCAATCACGGCTTCGGCAACAAAGATAGGTACTTCGCAACGCAGTGCAAGCGCGATCGCATCACTCGGACGGCAATCCACCTCAATCTCGTTGTCACCTACTTGCAAAGTGACATGCGCAAAAAAAGTCCTTTCTTCCACATCGCGCACACACACATCTGCCACCTTTGCACCAAGCGTTTCAATCATAATTTTCAGCAAATCGTGGGTCATAGGGCGCGGGAGCTCGACATTTTCTAAATGCATTTGAATAGCCGCCGCCTCCGATTCACCGATCCAAATCAGGAGTATCCGATTTGCATCTTCCCGTTCCTCTCTCAGGACAACTATCGGCGCGCCTGTCCTCCGATCAATCGAGAGAAAGTGAATCTTAACTTCAGTCTTCGCCTGTTTCTCAGTATCCATTTGTGCATCCTTTCATGTTTTTTTACATTTCCTTCAATCAGCATCCATCAATTCCGCTTTCCTCACATCAAAAATCCGCTTTGTGTCGTCATAGTCCACAAGGATCACAGTATCTCCCTTGACAGGAGGGGTTTCATCAGATTTGGCACGGCAACTGACGGTTAACTCCGGTCCATCTGGCACGCGCAGCCGAGCCGTACCAAAAGTAGTCGTAATCTGTCCACTGATGACGCGTCCACTCAAACCGAGCAGCTGGTCATCACTGACATCTCTCTCACGCTGTGGAAAGAATTTCAAAAACGCGATAGAGATATAACGAGCACCTAAAAAAGAAAAGAAAAGCGCAATGATACACGATAGCCACACCCGCTGCGGCACTTCAGCAACATCAAGCACCGAATTCGCAATGAGTCCAGCAATCCCCCACGTCGCAAATAGTAATATGAGCACAACTACCAACGGTACTTTACCAACATTTAGAAATCCAAGTACACCAGTGAAAGGAGAGTGTTGTCCTTCAGCAGCTGCGCCTATAGCAGCGTCCGCATCCGCACCATCCGAACCGGTTATACCTTTAACGAATCGAAAGAGGACCAACAAGAATACAATCGCCAATGGGATCGTAAAGTAGACGTTATACGAAAGGAAAAAATACATCAGGAACGCTCTCATGGCTACCTTCTACTTTGTGAGCTGCTCAGTGATGCAGGCGTAGGCACACCGGGCTGAACGGAAATTGATATTATCAATCCAATGGACATTACGTACAACGCTAATTTCAAGCCTTGCCTGACTAAGAAGCCGATGCTTGAGCTGCCGGACCAACTTCACATCACGAATCTCAGTAAATAATAGGTTACACCGGATATTCGCATAAGAGACAGCGAGGCTGCCTATATACCGTTCGTCCAAGACCAGCACCCGTCGCGTCGTGATAAAAACGAAATCCGGGCGCAGCAAACTTGAGCGACCAAGGATACACAAACAGACTTCCTCATCCTCGCCTATATGCGCCCGCACAGTCTTCTGAATACGAGGTGGCATGTTGGCAAATTCAGCCATGTCATTACACAACCAAATGGACTCTCAATCAGAACAGGATCACCACGCGGAAATGGAGGTGGCGGGAATCGAACCCGCGTCCGAAGGCAGTTCAATAGAGGCTACTACATGCTTATCACAGGTTTTAAAATTCGCCTATCAGACTCCCCTGGGCAGGATTCAGAATAGACTATCTCAAAAGTAGTTCGCGGCACGCCCCTTGAGAATGAGCGAGCGGCTAGCCCGTATTGCGACGCTTTAACTTCCCTGACGGGCAACAGGTCGGTCAAGCGTAGCCGCGCTATTAAGCGGCTAATGCTAATTCTTCATCAGCATTTATAAATGTTCCGCCTATTTAACGAGGCCTGCGGAGACCTCGGCATGCAACCTATATCTCATTTACCTTCGTCGAAACCTTGACACCCCCAAATTGTAAATACACAATGAGAAACCGCACTAACACATTCATCCACAGTGCTATTAGTTATACGTTCGCATCTCATTCGCAGTCGCTTCACGCTCTATCTTATCGCGTTTATCATAAAGTTGCTTACCCATCGCAACCGCCAACTCCAACTTCACCCTGCCGTTGCTAAAATACGCGCGCGTCGGAACAATCGTCATCCCTTTTGAACGGATTGAACGTTCAAGTTTCATGATCTCTCGACGATTCAGTAGCAGTTTACGTTTCCGCTTCGGTTCGTGATTAGCAACATTCCCGTGTTCATACGGACCGATGTGCGCATCAATCAGGAATACCTCTCCGTCTGCTACTTGTGCGTAACTATCTGTTAGGTTAAGCCGCCCTGCGCGAATTGCCTTCACTTCAGTGCCTTGCAAGACAACGCCTGCCTCATATCGGTCACGCAAGTGATAGTCATACCGCGCTTTGCGATTAACGGTAATCGTTGAGGTTGCAGAATCTTTAGCACCTTTCATAGTGTCCTTAAGTATAACATACAAACAACTTGTATGCAAGAAAAAATGACAGAAAAATTATCAGTTACCAGTGATCAATTGTCAAGCGACAAGGTTTGAAACCTCGCCAGCGAAGAAACAGAAACCCACGCGGTTTCTGATTGCTGATTGCTGACGGCTGATGGCTAATTTGCCGAAAATTTGAAGTTTTTTCTTAAAATAGGATTTTAGTTGAAAACTGAAAGTATATCTGATAAAATTTATGCTAAGTTCCGCGCGATGGGAGCATAAAAGCACAGTGCTTCGATTGCACGCTAAAACACAGAAAGGGGTCCCTTGATGCCAGAACTCTACGATACACGTTCACCGAATCCACCTTCACGGGCAATTTTGGTAGGCGTAAAACTACGAAATACCTCGATGCAAGAAACAGAAGAATCGCTACAAGAACTCCGGCAACTCGCAGAGACTGCCGGTATTGAAGTCGTCTGCGAAACAATTCAACCCCGTAACATGCCAAATCCGACCTATTTCATAGGCGAAGGGAAGGTTGAAGAACTCAAACCCCTTATCGAAGAACTTGATGCGGACGCAATCATCTTTGACGAAGAACTGTCACCCGCACAGGATCGGAACCTTGAACAGAAACTTGATGTCGCCACAATTGACCGGACAGGTCTCATCCTTCAGGTTTTCGCCCAACGCGCACTCACGAAAGAGGCACGGTTACAAGTCGCCTTAGCACAACTCGAATACGCGCTCCCACGTCTCACACGGATGTGGACACACCTTTCACGACTTGCCACTGGCGGCGGCGGCGGTAGACACCTCCGGGGTCCGGGTGAAACACAGCTCGAAATGGATAGACGTTGGGTCCGTCGGAACATCGCACACGTCCGAAAAGCACTCGAATCCGTCGAAAAGCAACGGCATGTACAGCGAAGAAACCGATCCGAAAAAATTAAGGTGTCCTTTGTTGGATATACCAATGCCGGGAAATCCACACTTTTCAACCGATTGACAGGTGAAAATGTCTTGGCTGAAGATAAACTGTTCGCGACTTTAGATTCAACCACACGAAAGGTGAATTTGCCGCAAAAGCAACAGATTCTCTTGAGCGACACCGTCGGATTTATCAAGAAACTGCCACACCAATTAGTCGCCGCATTTAAGGCAACGCTTGAAGAGGTCGCAGCAGCAGACTTTCTGCTTCATGTCGTTGATGTGAGCCACCCAGAGGCAGAAGCGCAGATAGCCGCTGTGAACGTAGTCCTCGACGAATTAGATGCGACTGACATCCCGACATTTATGGTTCTCAATAAAATTGATAGACTCAAAACAGAGGAGGACCTGCACATCCTACAATGCCAGTACCCAGATGCGTTCCCAATCTCAGCACAACACGGCGATGGCGTTGAGGCATTAATGGAAGCATTAGCAAACCGTTTCGCCGATCTCGGGACGAACCTCGATCTCAGTATTCCCTACACAGAAGGAAAAACACTCGATTTACTCTACAAATACGGTGCCGTGCTTAACACTGAATACACAGAGGAAGCCATTCACGTCAAGGCACGCCTACCGAACCGCTACCTCAAATCGGTCTCCGAATTTTTGGTGTCTTCCTAAGGAGAGGCGGTAACCATGCGATGGCTCGACCAGACTGACATCGGACACGACCTGCAAATCTGTCCAGACTGTGATAGGGCATACGAGGTACTTGACCAGTTTCTCGGAAGCCCATCGGAAGATCAATCACACAACTGGATTGATGCCGTATTCAACGACACTTACTATGTTGCGATCCGGTGTCCGCAATGCCTCGAAACCCGGCACCTCTGTATACAATCTCTAACCGCTACACAGTTTCACAGTGAAAAGGAAAAAAAATGAAGATAGGTGTTACCCAAATCATACTCGGAAACATGTCGTTAGACGATACGCTCGCCCTCTGCCAAGATGCAGGATACGATGCCGTTGAACTCACTTTCGGTGAAGGCAAAGACACCGACATCAATATGAGCGACGCGGAACTTCAAGGCATCGCTGCGAAATGCGAGGCAGCAGGTATTGAAATTGGCAGTATCACAGCAGGTTACGCCGACCGTGGCAACCTCCTTAGTACAGATGCAACGCAGCGCGAAAAAGGCGCAGTCTCCCTCGCCCGTGGCTTAGAAGTCGCCGGAGCACTCGGTGTCGGTGGAATCTTATTACACCCCGGTCAACTCACCGCCGAAGGGACATACCAAGAAGTCTGGGATAACCTTGTCGGTATCCTGAAAGACTTAGCACCTTCTGCAGCAGCACACCGTGTCGCAATCGGGCTTGAAAACGTCTGGAACAAATTCCTGCTCAGCCCTAAAGAGATGCGCGATATCGTCGACGAAATAGACAGCGAATGGGTCGGCACCTACCTTGACACAGCAAATATGATGGCTTACGGCTATCCCGAACACTGGATCCGTGAACTCGCGCACCGCATCAAACGGGTACATTTCAAAGATTTTGCACGCGGGGCACACCAATTCGTCAACTTATTAGATGGCGACACGGATTGGCAGGCAGTGATGGAAGCGTTCCGAGCAATCGGCTACGACGGCTACGTCATTCATGAAGTCGGTGGTGACAGGGAAGCCCAAATTGACCTCGCGCAACGGATGCGTACCATCGTTTCAATGTAATCGCAATAGGACCTACGCATTCCCTCTCAAAGTCCCCCTGATAAGGGGGATTTAGGGGGTTTCTTCCATAGTTTCAAAGTCCACCTGACAAGGGGGATTTAGGGGGTTTCTTCCATAGAGTCAAAGTCCACCTGATAAGGGGGATTTAGGGGGTTTCTTCCATAGAGTCAAAGTCCACCTGATAAGGGGGATTTAGGGGGTTTAAAATATCGCTCAATTTGCGTAAGGCCTACGCAAAAGAAAAAGCGATGGCTCTACTAAAAACCATCGCCTGATGCCGGAGGTCGGACTCGAACCGACATGGACCTAGGGCCCGCGGGATTTTGAGTCCCGTGCGTCTACCAATTTCACCACTCCGGCTCCGTTTAGCAACATATATTATAGCACACTCTCAGCAAAAAGTCAAATTTTCTAATTAGCCATTAACCATTTTAATAGTTTTCAGTTTTCAGTACGATTTTTCTGCGAAAAATCTTTCAGTTTTCAGAAAGAGACTCTCGGAGAATCTTAACCCTCTTTAACTGATAACTGATAACTGAAAGGCGTACTCGCCGTACTGATAACTAAAAAACCATGGCAAACCAACAGCGAAACCCAGCATCCGAAAACATATTCCAACGCATCCTTATAAGCGCGATAGCACTTCTCAGCCAACTGCGTGAAAAGGAGACGTGGCAAACCTTGTGGCATTGGGTACTCTGGCGTATCATGCCCAAACGCCGCCGCATTCTTAAGTTGATACAAGAACTCCAACCGCTTCACGCAGACGCACCCCCTGAAATGCGGGCACTCAGAGATGAAGTCTTCGCAAAAAGCTGCTTAGAACTGAAACGTTCGGAACAAGAGAAAATTCTCTTAGACATTCTGGTACACGCCCATCAACCGCTCGGATTTGAACAAATCTTTTTTGCAGCGATCTATCCAATCATACTCAAACGCGACATGGTCGCAAGTCCAATCAGCACTGAAACCCCGCATCGGCTTGACGTAGAAGTCGGGTACCTCGGACACAACGAAGATTACTTCTTCTGGACACTTGAGATTGACGGCACAAAACGTCTCTCACTCAACACACCGCTCAACCCAAGAATGGAAGTGCGCGAGGACAAACGCTATGTGGTTTATCAACTCGGAAGTAATAAACTTGTAGACACAGACTTTACCGAATACGCCGAGCAGTGGCTACTCGAATCGCCGCGTTTAACGATTGCCCTCCCGCTGCTGGCAGCAACGTATGCCGAGCAGTGGATACTCAACGCACGTCTCTATCTTTCGCACATTTTCACAGATCTGAAAAAGCGGAATTACAAGGTTACAGCAATGGTAATATCTGATTTTGAACGGGAGCGGTTGTCACTTTTACGCCGTCTCTCCCTGGACCGGCTAAGAAAACGTCGACTTCTGTCCGAACGCCGAAATCGGTAAGATAGATACCCGGCTCAATTGAGAAACAAACACCCGAAATCAAGACCCGTGCATCACGCGTCTCTAAGTTATCTAAATTCACGCCGTTCCCATGGATAACAGTGCCGATGTTGTGTCCCGTCCGGTGAATAAAGTAATCCCCATACCCTTTTTCAGTGATATATCCGCGGACACAATCATCCACTTCATAACCGTGAATCGGTTCATCGACAGCCCATCTTTCTCGGATGAACCGTATCGCTCTATCCCGCGCCGTCTTGACAATATCAAAAATCTCAGTATACCGCGCTGGGACGGCTTCTCCCGCATAAGCCACCCACGTCGTATCCGCAAAAACAGCATCTGCCTCTTTCTGCTTCGCCCACAAATCGATTAAAATGAAATCACCCGCCTTAATTTCTTGGGTATCCGTCGCCGAGGGTGCATAGTGCGGATCGCTGCTCTTCACATTCACAGCGACAATAGGCGGATGGTCTGTGACCAAGTCCATCGCATCAAATTGCCCGAGAATCTCCTGCTGAACGTCATATTCTGTAATACTTTTCCCATCCCGCAGCTGCGCACCGATCCACGCGAAAGCGTAATCTTTCGCTTGCAATACCAAGTGTGCGGATTTCTGATGACCTGCTGCTTGCGCGTCACTCAGACGCGCCTCCACACGCTGCGCCAGTTCCGCAGACGTACGCACCTCAATTCCGAACGAACGAATCCACTCCAGCGTACCAGCATCCACCCGTGAAATATAAGGAATCTCAGCGTTCGGTGAATACTCCATCGCAACCGTTTCGACATCAGCAAGCACCCCACGGATCGCTTCATTAAGTTCTTCCCATCCCGCATAGAGTGCAACCCGTCCTTGCACATCCGTAAAATTCGATGTCTCAATCCGATGGACAAGCCACCGCGGCGCACCGGACGCAGGAATAAGACAAAACCATCGGCGCGTGATATGCGCCCCCGCCAAGCCAGCCACATTCTGTGCAATCGGGTTTATCCCACGAAAATCGTATAAAAGCCACGCATCCAATTCTAACGTTGCCAATTCATTCTGAATTTCAGTTATTTTCATGCTACTCAAAGTGTACCTTTTTTCCTAAAACCTTTAATCGTCTGCCTCGCGTTTCCGCTTCATATACTCATCATAGTACTTTTTTCCTGCGGTGACGATAGACCAAGTGGCAACGCCACACCTACTATCGCAGCGATTGAACCTATGGTGATAATTACGGTAGTCATTTGATTAATCCTCATACCATTTCAAAATAAACGACTCTCATTAACGAAAAACCGGTTCGTAGTTGCGCAATTTATTGCGCTCTTACGTGCGTAAACATTCGATGAGTTTCAAAACCTCTGAAATGTGAGTTTATTTTTCATAGGACTTAACGTATTCCTTTTTAAAGTCCCCCTGATAAGGGGGATTTAGGGGGTTTCTTCCATCAGAAATCCTCACTCAATAATACACTCAAACATTTATGAGACGCACTGTAATAATGTCTTACTATCCGAACTGCAGGCGGGGTTTGTAACCCCGACACTATAAAAGCAATTACGGGCTTTACTATAAGAGGGCGTAAAGCCAACTTACCGGAAAACCTCATCAAGCCGCCAGACGAGTTTAAGCGCATCCGACCAACCTATTTTAGCAAACAGATCTAACAGATTGAGCAAATCTTCCAAAGCTTCACCGTCACGCACTTCGTGCCGGTAATCAGCAAGCACAATTTCAACGAATTCTACAACCTCCCTAACCGCAAGCGTATCAAGCGTATATCCGAACTTTTCACTTGATTTTACGACCTCTGTTGCTAAATGCAAAACCTCTTTCGGATTACAGTCGAGGAAACTCCTTAAAAGTTGCATGAAATAGTGCGCTGTCGGTGCGAACATAATACCGCTTGCCGGGTCTTGTGCAAAAGTAATAACCTGTTGCATCAAAGGTTTGACTTCATTGTAATAATCACGGCGTAAATTGTCAGAAATTTCCTCAACAGGTTCTTCAGACTTATCTCTCTTATAGGCAACAGCAAAGTAAAGACGTGTAATAACTTCATCAATCACTTTGTATGTATCATGTAATCTGTGCACATTTTCTTCAGTGTCATCTTTCTTGGCTATACTATGCAATTCCTTAATTCTATCAGAGACCAGATCAATCACATCTCCTAACCACTCAATTGCTCGTTTTGCTTTCCTGCGTTCCTCTTCCGTTTCAAGGTGCTTCGGGTGAACGTAATCTCTCACAACCTCAGATACCGAACGACTCAGCGGCTTAGCAAACCGAATCGGGTCTTTGAAGTACGTGTCCTCAATTGTTTTGAGTGCCCATGAATTTTGGCGATCAATTACCAACCACATCAACAAAACAATAAAGGAATCCGATGGTTCTAACCCTTCTGTAGGTGGTGGTGTATGCTCCAATAGTTTCGCCATGACGCGGGTTGTCTCGCCTTCATTTTCTTTTTCCCTTGCCACTACCCGAGTTAATGTATGATAGAGAAACTTTTGCACGACACGTTTCTGTTCATGCATTGCCCTATTGTCCATGATATGCCAGAATCTTTCCGGTGCTTTGTTGTAAACAAGGAATAGCTCCATTGCTGTTACCATCCGGACGGACGGTACACGATCACTCGCGAGCGTCTCAATTGCGTCTAACATTTCCGTATCAGGTTGGTAAAAAGCAAACCTAAGTAGTCCACTGGCAGCTTCGTGTCTTGCACACGGTGAATACGGTGAATACCCTGAAGAATCAAAATGGTCATCATATTGGGGATTTAGCTTAGGTTCTTCATGTTTCGCTGCCGCCAGAAGTACTTGCCGGCAAAAAGCAAACTCGTGGTTCTCAAGGTTATTAGCAATCCGACCAAGAATTGCCACACAAGCAGTTAATTTATGCCAAAGCGAGTTAATCACTTCTTTATCGGCTTCTGTATTATCCTTTACAGCAGTGTGTGCCTTCCGTAATTGCGGTAAAACCAACTTAGAGGCTTCCATAGTTGGTACACTGTTCATCCAATCTGAACTAAATTTATTGAGAGGGGCGGAAAAGCGTTGCAATCCTTGATTTTCAGACTTAGTTATGTCAACGCCTTGTGTCTGAAACCATTTCTCCTCAGTAACGTCTTCCCACGAGGTACTAAAACTAACCAATGGTCTATTCTCCTGAATATCGTTCTCGCTTATCATCTTTTTTCGGATTTGCTTCGCTTCATCCGTAACTAACAAATTCTCAGAAATTCGTTCAAGGAGTCGATTTCTTCGATAGACAAGTGCATTGTGGGAATCCTCATCTGTCGCTTCTTCTGGAAGTGCCAAGATACTCTCTTCAATCCGACGAAGTTGATCTGAGCTAAACTCGGACGCAGCAGCCTCTAAAAACTCACCGAGTTCATAACGGGTATCGTTACCTCTCAGAATAGGTTTCGCGATACATAATTCAAACAAGCGCGGAGCGAAAATCTTCGGAAACTGGGACGCAGTCCCTAAAAGTTGTTTCCAGAAGAACGCTACTATAACTTCATTACGGAAAGCGTCAAGTAGTACATCAAGCCCAGCGTCTTCCGACATCGCCAATTCTCCGATATATTCAAACAGAGCGTCCGCCATTTCAATCGGTTCATCAGAGGAATTTCGCGCATCCCATACATAACTGCCATCTTCCATAAAATAAGCGGGTTTTTCACGAAATTTGAAGGTTTCTATTATATCTTCAACCTCCACACCTTTTTTAAGGTATCGGACAATATATTCTCCAAAGATAAAGGCATTTAAACTTCGGATTACCGACTGCGCGGCAGATAATGGGGCCGCTTGAAGGAAACCGGGGAAATGTTTTATTAACCGATAGCGGCACATGCTATAATCCTGTCGGCGGGTGCTTGCCATTGGCATAACGGGGCCACCAATAAACCTCGTCTTCTTGTTGCTGGTTTCATGGTGGGCAAAGACTGTGAGATAAATCGAGGTAACAAACTCAGGATCGTGATTCCAAATCCTGTTGACATGGTCAGTCAGCCATGACAAAAAATCTATCGGGAAATTATCTTCCTTTGGTAATTCAAGAACCTTTTCAAGAAGCATCCGAGATTCTTTAGGATCGGTGTGGTATGTTTGGGCAACAAGTGGGACTGCCCAACGTCCTCCAAATCGATCATACCAAGTACCTTTGCCTGCTTCTCTTTTCTGCCATACCCATTCAAGCAACCGTCGTCCAATCCGTCCACAAGCATTCACGACCTCTGATTTTTCGGATTCACTTGTTCGTTCAAGAATAGCCGAAGTAAGATTTGCCAAATCCCAAGCAAAGTCCTCGTGTAAGTGCAGCGAAACCTGATCGAAAAAATTGATCCAGAGTGCGTCACGCTTAATTTGCAGTGTTTGAAGTGCTTGTAAGAGTCGAGTTATTGCCTCCTTTGCGATTTTTTCTCCATTCTGTAACTTCTCTAAAAGTGGCTGCAGTTGTTCAATATCGCGGGCTTCATTTGCAATAACGCTCGTCGGAATCAAGCGCGCGACGAGGCGCAAATGGACAGATTGATCGTTCGGGAAAACGTGCCAGAATGCCTTCCAAAAACTTTCGGAGTCTTTGAAGTCATAATACCAGAGACGAGTGAAAAAATAAGTGAAGCTCGGACGTAGGAAGAGCGGACGCGACGGATCTTCGGTAACAAACCTTTCAAGGTGTTGAGGTTCATCATCAATAAGCAAAACGCTGACTGCATAGTCAAAGAGAATATTATGAGAAAAAGCAATCCGTTGTCCACCGGAAGACACTTTTGATAAAATTTCATCACTCTGGAGTTTATCCCAAACGTTTTTTCGTATCGGTTTATCAAGGTCCACATCGTCATAAACGTCATCTACCCTAACGCTCAACGAACGTTTTTGAATCATCTTGTCTGCAATTTGCCGCAGAAGGTGCTCACTGTTTTCGTTTTCAATTCGTCGTTGCCAAAATAGATCGAGTAATTGGACTTCAGAATGAACCTTACTAAAATCGGGCAGCTCTTGTGAAGCATTTAGAATCTTCTCCAATAACCAGAGATTGAAAGGGTTTGCCAGGATGTTCTTAAAATCTTGAGAACCCTCTTTATATATGGATTTCGGGCACCCGATTTGAGCGAAAACTTGTAGAATCTCATCCTTATCAAATGGCGGAATTGTGAAATGGCGGCATAAAATTCCTTCGCTTTGATATTCGGTGTCATCGGGACTACCGAATAAGTCTAAGAGTTCTCGCGATTTTTTTCCGTCATAAGTTCGGACTGTAACGATGATATTCCACGACTCGCGGAGTTCAAGAATTGCACGGCGGATGAGGGCCAGAAAACGTTTGCGCGTCTGTTCATTTCGGGCGGCATCAAAGGCATCAAACAGTAAGATTGCTTTCTGGCTCGAAACAGGGACGGATTTCAACCTCTCAATCAGATCGCCCTCGTAGGACAACTCTTTGCGTAAAGTTTTGCCAGTGCCATCTCCAAGTTGGTCAATAGGAAGTATAAGTCCTGGTATTTCCAGAGATTCTAAACTTTGATAGAGTTCTTTCAGCAAGTAAGTTTTCCCGACCCCTGGACTTCCAATAATGACCCCGTTTCCCCGCATAGCAAAATCTTGTAAATCATTAAGGAGTTTCTCCCGCTTAATCTTCATCACCAATTCTCCTTATCATACGCTGACTTGCTCGTTTAAGCCAATCCAATATGTTTCCTGACCCACTTGAAACGAATTCCGCTTCTTCATCTTCAGGACGATCACTATCGTCTGACAGGTCTTGGGTTTCCTCGTTCGATTGACTGCTATTTTCACAATGTTTTTTGATGTCAGCGAAAATATCCTCTAAACGTTTATGTGATTTTTCAAGAACCTCGTAAAATACAGTTTCAATGCCATATTTACTTTTTAGTCTGTCCGCTTTATCTTTTGAATCTTGGACGTTTTTCTTCTCCTCGGCAGAGATACCCATAATCGCGAAGTGAATAGATTTGTTCCAGCCCCACAAATCTGCACTGACGATTTCTAACATTTTGTTAAAATAGGGGTCCTCCATACTGAAACCGACAAAAACGACTCTGCGAGTTGCTAAAACAGCCCACAGTAATTTCCTATGGAATGTCCATCTGTCTTCATCTCCTTGGTCCTCACCGTTTTTTTTGACGCGCAGACCATAATTTTTAACATAGTCCTTGGAACTCAAAATAATACTCTCTCGATACCTATATAATCCATGCAGGTGTGCAATCCGTTGTGGTATGTGAGGATCATTATTCCGCGCTAACAGGAATTCATGGATGAGCCGAGGCGTATCCGGCCCGATCACCAACGGCATCACATCTATGGAACGAATCTGCCTCCCTTCTCGTTCTGCCTTAATCTTTTTGTCAAACAATGCTGCTTCAAGGACACTATCGTAATTTGTGGTTAAAATACCTCTGAAAGGGAGATCAATAAGCAGCCTATGGAATTCATCATAGGCTGGAGATTTAGGCTTAAAAAGATCATCAAGCAGATTATAATATTTGCCATGGTCTCCCTCCTTTTCACGAATATGTGATTTGATATCTTCAGCGTATTCTAACGGTTTTCTTACGCGCCTTTCTTCGTCCTTTTTAAAATCACAATCACACTGACAGGCTAAATTCTCTAATTCTTCCAGAAGGCCATCCCAAGTCACGTAACCGACACGCGCACTACTTCCGGCTCCAACCATAAGCACAGCCTCGCCAGAGGCAACAAGTTCTATCAACTCACGCTTTCGTTCTTCGTTTTTGTCCCATTCTTCGGACGTAAAAATTTCTGGATTGTTCATGCAAAGAATTACGGGTCTGCTCAATTTCAAATTGTAACTTACCCACAATAGATCCTCCTAACCTTCCATTGCTGCCCTCGCTAAAATAATAGCATATTTAACGACAAGAATCAAGGAAAATAGGATTTGTAGCAGAGCCATTCAATTCTCTGGAAAACAGCTAAATTACCTTATGATTTTAGCGTATCTAAACACGGAAATCCGCGTCCTCCGCGTCCTCCGCGTCTTCCGCGATTCAGACAATTTGAAAATTGAATGCCCCTGGATTTGTAGTTATGGAGTTACAGTACACGGCGTGTGTCTACTACTTCATCTCTAACCCAGGCAATGTGCTAACAATATCCACCGTCTCCAAACTCACCGTAATCACCTTCCCAATCAACTTAACAATATACTGCGGATCGTCCACACGGTTCGGGTCATTAACAATACCGCTCCGCTTGTCCGTCTTCACACGATATTGGTCAACGATCCATTCCAAAGCCGAACGCGTGCCGAGTCGATAGTCAAAAACCTTTGGAGGGATACCCGATAACGTCAGGAAATTGTTGTAGATAAGCGAGGTTTTGTCTTTGGAGAACTTCATCTTCTCGACACGCCAATTAAGGGGCACATCCGGCGTTTGGACGAACTTGAGTTTATCGTATTCAGGTTGCGATTCGTAGGTGACGTGGAGGTCTGCCAACCGCGCCCCCGCCTCTGCGAATCCCCAGAAATCCGTGGCGAAAGGGATATGTGGCAGATCGCGTTTGAGGTTCGCTTCGTATTTCTCGCGATACTCCGGATGATGCAGGAGTCCATAGTTGTAGTGGAAGATGTCCCACTTGGTGATGGTATCGTCTTGGTAGTGTGTCCGGAATTGGGACAGTGCCCAATCAGTGATGTTTTCGCGGCGGTTTGTGCCATCCTCATCGTAGATGTAAAAGGGAAAACATTGAAAACCATCACTTGTTGACAGTGTATGAAGGTCAGGAATCAGATTCACCATTAGGGTACTGAATTCTGAGCGAAAACCGTGATCGCTAACAATTATCACTCGATTTTCTGTTTCGGTCTCTGGAATAGGAAAAATTCGCTGCTGCTGATAACGCTCCTCATTCCAGAAGTTATCAAAGTAGAGATACTTCTGACAAAAGGGACGGTACAGCGCGCTGCGAAAGTGCATCTCTTCATAGTTGCTGAACTCCAGTTTTCTTAGTGACGCTTTAACCTGACGAGTCCACTTGATACGCGAGTCAGTCGTATCAATAAAATTTTCAATAGGGTCTTTTGGATTGTGCCGTTTCTTCCGGTCAACTGCGGTGTTATATATTTCGATAAACGTGCCAACACGCGCTTGTAGTAACTCAAGATCAAAAGCGTAAGCCAAATTATCTCTGTTTGTAGCAACGCCTAAAGAGTAGAGACTAAAAATCGCCTCTCCTTCACTTGCAGATTTTTTCGTGTCTTTATTCCCCATCCGGATAAAGGTATCAAATTCAGGGTGAAGTCCTTCGGTGAGCCATGTTTGGCGTGCATCAGGTTGAATGGGTTGCCACGGGACATTGCTTGTATGCTGGCATTCAGTCAGAAAATCGAATTTCTGTTGTTTGTTCCATAAATCGTCGGCGCGGTAATAGAAAATACGGGGTGATTCTGACGAACTCCTATCTTTCTTGACAAACAGGTTGATACTCACACCGACGCGAATCCCGAATACATTTGCATCGGAAACCTTTAACCCCTTTCGTGCATTTCCACCCAAGTCCAAAATATAAATCGCATCGCAATCTTCCGCGAGGTTTTTCCGCATGCCATCAAACGCCACACCGTCGAGGAAACTGCTGTTAGTCACAAAGGCTACAATACCCTCTTTTTCTATTCTGTCCAATGCCCATCGAATTGCTTTGACATAAGGATCGTAGAGTTTATTCCTGAGCGTTGCCTTAGAATCTTTGGCGTAAGTGTCCGCAATCCGTTGATCCATCGTCTCATACTTCCGATTTTTGTTGTTATCGTTCTCGTTAACCTGTCCCATATTGTAAGGTGGATTACCAATAACAACGAACATATCAGTCTCTTTCTGCTTTTCGACGCGTGCCGTATTCGCAGGTGTGAGGAGCTGCATCTGTTGGTCCTCTATCATCTCAAACGTATCCACGAGACAGATACCTTCGTACGGGAGATACCGGTGCGTTGCCGTGTAGAATTCTTGCTCGATGTTCATACTGGCGATGTAGTAGGGCAGGAGCATCACCTCATTGCACTGGAGTTCCGGCGGATCCGCCATATATTTCCGTTCCAGTGAGATAGGATCCAACGCCTGCATGATACGGACGATGAAGTTGCCAGTGCCGACGAACGGGTCGATGATATGCACGCCACTATCCGAAAGTGAACGATCAAACTCGGTCTGCAAGAGATGCGCAACGCTTTTCACCATGAAATCAACAATCGGCTGCGGTGTATACACAATGCCGTGTGTATCGGCGACCTTAACGGAGAACCCCTGAAAAAACTGCTCATAGACGGTATTGAGAAAACCCTGTTTCTGTGAGAAATCGGTAATCGTCCCGGCAGTCTGCTCAATCGCAGCGTAGAACGGCTCCAGAGGACGGAGAAACTCGGAACGATTCAGTGTCCGTTCTGTGAGCACGTCAATGACAGTCTCAATTTCACGGGCGATAATATTTCGGCGCGTAAAGTCGGGATTATCAAAGACCGTGCGAAAGATACGTTCTGTCAACAGATGCTGGATGAGCATCTCCTCTACAGCAGCGACGGAGAGGTTCGGATTCATTGAGACTTGACACTGCTGATGAAAACGGGTAAACGCTTCCTGAAAATGCGGGTTGTTTTGGCGTTCCGTTTCGATTAACGCCGCCAATTTGTCACCGAGTTCCGGCACCGTGTCCTTGAATTCAGCGACGGCGGTATGCCATGCTGAGATATTCTCCGCTTGATAGGTGAAGAAAGTCTGGAGCACTTGGATGAGGTTTCTCGGCTCGGTGATGTCAAGGTCAAGTTGGAGTCGTCCGTGTTGATAGAGAAGGGCATGGGTCGGAGATTGGATGACGATATTTTTCGAGGGGTAACCTGCCGCAAACTTCTTATCCGCTTCAGTGTGGAGATCGTCTTGGGTATCTTTCGCTTCCCAATAGCCGTGTGGTAGACCGTAAGTATCAACGACTTCACCATCCGGTTGGATACGTCTGTTTTCTGGGGTGTAATGCACTTTTTCACAGAGGAGTGTGAGGTCAGAGCGATGGCAGTAATGCTGGAGCAAGTTTTGGAATGCAGTGCGGACGGTGCCTTCATTTTCTATGCCGTACTGCGCATATTTTTCGAGTTCAGCATAGTAGTTTTTGATGGGCTTATGTGTCGGCTTGATATTGAAATCTGGCATGTCCTTTCCCTATATGTTGTAGGTGAGCGAAGCAATGTCAAATTATACATAGATTAGGGCGGAATTGCAAGGAAAATTTTGTTGTATAGCAGAACTTTGTAGGAGCGAGCTGCGCTCGCGACCCACTGTGATTGCTAATTGCTGAAAACTGAATACCTCTGAAATCCTTCCCAAGAACATTGACAATTAAGCGTTCACACCCTATAATACCCTTAAATCAACACGGAGAATGTAAGAATGAAATTTAACATTACAGACTCAGAATTCACAGGTCTATTCGCTTTTTTGGCAGCATGGGGTCAAGTGGTCGGACTTTGGGCAGTAGGCGTTGCCATCTTAACAGTCGTGATACATATCGTCTTTGCCATAGCCGTCTACCGAGACGCAATCCGCTTAGATCGCACACGGGCACTGATTATCGTAGGTCCAGGAATATGGTGTATAGCAACCCTCATCGGCGGTGTAATCACAGCCGCCATCTATTGGGCAATGCATCACTCACGCCTAAACCCAGATATCCCAATCGCCGCCACAGAAACAACAGAAACCGAAGAAGCATAAGCATTAGCAAGGCTATTACTACTACTTTAACGTGAGTTTGATAAAAACATACCGCAAGCACCGCATGGATCAATCTGAAAAACAGAAATATCCGCAAGAATACTTAGAAAAATGTCGGCACCCTGAAATCCAAGCACTTCGTCCGGAAACAGCAGATACCGAAGACGTATGGATACCGACATCCGAACAACTACAACAACTCCTAACACAAAAACTACCCTACCCAGATCGGTCAGTTTTCCAACGCACCGCAGACGGTTGGGAATACCAAACCTATTTTCGAGAGTGGGCTGCCGATTACGGCACCTATATTGATACACACAGACAATTCGTTGGAACCCATGCCGAAAGTGCGCTTTTGCAGGCACTAATCGCACTGCTCGGTATCAGCGAACGATGGATGGTTTAATCATTAGAGGAAACTATGACATTCGGAACACTACTAACAACAATTCAAGAATACAAACAGGCAGGCATCTCAAACCCTGAAACCTTAACAACACTCCTGAATGACATGTTTGGCGATTGGTTCGCTTCACAAGGGATCAGTCGCCTCACGATGCTATCAGCGAAAAAATTATGCCTAAACGTAACAGGCGAGTTAAAACATACCAATTCTGCGAAGGGAATCGGATTCCACTCCCGGTTCCTCATAATTTTTTTGGACGACGTAGCAGAAGCACCAGAAACAATAGCAGAGGCACTCGAATCCTACACCTCAGATGGCGATGGGGCTTATGTCTGGGTGATTCCAGACGGTTACATGGCAGCACTAACACCAGCGGAGCAAGAATGGGAACAACACGGCGGTGGTTATTTCTCGCATGAATCTATATGTATCTCCAACACCGCCGATATAGATACCCGTTGTGTCTTAGAGGTGCTTTACGAGGATCCCGCTCTGGAGAACGTCTCTTGTGAATTTGATGTGCCAGCGCATCGATCGGTGCATTACCGACTCGATAAGCTCAAAGCCGAAAACGGTGAACCGCTGATTGCCAAAGATGCCCCTGTCAGTTACAAAATCACGAGCCGCGATGCCCGGGTCGTCGTGCAAGGCTCACGCATCCTAACAAGCGGCGAAAATAGCATATTTGCCAGTTTCGGCACCGTCATGGCGTGGTCCCCACAATAAGCATTTTTACTTTAGGTAAATACTTAGGCGGATACCATCAAAAATCTTGCATTTGAAGGTTTGAATAGTGTATACTAAAAGAAAAGGAGAATCCAAATGCAAACTGATCACAAACCATTATCTGCCGAGGCTTACTTCATAGCGGGCAATGAGAAGAGTAAGTCAGGGGACTATAAAGGGGCTATCGCCGCCTACACCCAAGCAATTCGAGTAAAACCAGATTTTGCGCGTGCCTACTACAACCGCGGAGAGGTGAAAGATAAACTGGGCCAGATACCCGAAGCAACAACAGATCTCCAAATTGCAGTAAAACTTGCCAAACAAACCAACGATGTCGGTCTTACACTTACCATCGAACAGAAACTTCAATTACGTCGAATTACTGTCGAGCCAGGTAAATGTGGTGGACGCCCCTGTATCCGCGGCATGCGAATTCGAGTTACAGATGTCTTAGGCTTGCTTGCCAACGGACTCTCTTTTAAAGAGATTCTTGAAGAAATGCCAGATCTGGAAGCCGAAGATATTCTGGCATGCCTCCAGTTCGCTGCGCATAAAATGGACGCTCCCGTAACGACCACATGAAGTTTTGGATCGATGCGCAACTTTCTCCTGCCTTGGCACCATGGATTACTGACACCTTTGCAGTCGAAGCATTTTCTGTTCAACGGCTTGGGCTTCGAGACGCAAGTGATGAAAGGATTTTCTTTGCAGCCCGAGCGGAAAAAGCCATTGTGATAACCAAAGATCAAGACTTTGTGCGATTGTTAGAGAGGCTAGGTCCTCCACCTCAAGTTATTTGGGTAACTTGTGGCAACATATCAAATGCTCAAATGCGTGATGTTTTGCGACAAGACTTTCAAAGTACGCTTTCACTTTTGCAACAAGGTAAATCCTTGATAGAAATCCCTGCCCTAATTCTCTGATTTTAGGTAAATTCTAAGGAGACAGACGATGGATGTGCAAGACTATTTTGAATTTATTGATGAAACCAGCATCCGCATCAAAGGGCATCGCGTTTATATTGATGAGGTGTTAGAAGAACGTTTACAAGGCAAAGAACCCGAAGAAATTTTGTGCTGTTTCCCAAAACTGCCCTTAGAGAAAATCTACGCTACGCTCCTCTACTATGAGGCGAACAAAACCGAGGTGGAGGCTTACTTAGAACGGGTAAGGCAACAAAAAAGAAAATCAGAAAAAGAATGGCAGCGAACCCAGGGCTCCACACTCCTATTCGTTGAAGAGCGAGAACATCTGCGAAAAGAGCGGGAAAAACAGATTGCTTCAGGAAAGTTCAACCCACTTTGGGATGAACCTGCATGAGGCCCCGATTTCTTCTTCATGAATACCTCAAGCACGCAATTCAGGAACAAATGAAACTGCGAGACTACTTCGACTTCAACAGCGAAATCGACATACGCATCAAAGGACATCGTATTGCTATTCAACACGTATTAAATAAGTATCGACAAGGCAAAAAAGTTGATGAACTTCACCGCCGCTTCCCGACTTTATCCATGGAGGAGATCTACGCCACCATCCTCTATTACCTTGCCAACAAGGAGGAAGTAGAGGTCTACCTTGAACGTGAGAGGCTTATGGATGAAGAAGCTGGGAAACTCATAGAAGCGTATGGCAGAACTCCGACTCTGATTAATTGGGAAGAACGCTTAGAAGCAGCTAGACAAAAACTGATCACCGAGGGAAAATACCCCGCGATGCCGAAATCAGCGTCAGAAGACCCTGCGATGTGAGAGTACTTGTCGTCTGAATCTACGATGAAGCCCCTTCTTCAGAGCTTACTTTCTAATTAACATTTTCCGCGTAGCAGTAAAATCACCCGCTGTTAACGTATAAAAATACAAACCACTCGCAACAGGTTCACCCACCTCATTTTTGCCGTCCCAATACGCCGCACGGACGCGACTCTCATAGATGCCAGCGACTTGATGCCCTAACGCCAACGTCCGAACCAAGCCACCATCCGCAGCATAGATACGCACTGTCACATCCGCAGGTTCCGCAAGCTGATACGGGATCCACGTCTCCGGATTGAACGGATTCGGATAGTTCGCAAGCAACGCCGTCTTTTCGGGAAGTAACGATGCTAAAAGTCGTTGAAGATTTTCGATGCCTTGTCGGAAAGCAACCGACCCGTCATTTTCAACCTCCGCCTGTGCGATCCATGCCTGAATCATCGCCGGATCCAATTCCGAGTTGTCTATAGCAGTAACATTGAAAGGCGCGACTCCCACAGTTGACTCACCGAAACTTTGTGCCACAACGATCAGATCTAAGACATTAATAGTGCCATCGCCGTTCACGTCCGATTGGCGGTTGACAGACGCATCAGAACCCAAGTGTTGTGCCACCAGAATCAGATCCAGAACATTTACCAAACCATCCTGATTGACATCCGAAGCAGGATACTTGCGGTCTTCTATGGTGATAACAATTTCAGGAACTTCTGAAGGGATCGATTCACCGCCGCTGGAGCCAGCAAAGAAATTGCTAAACGTTACACGGGTTTCTCCGACAGCCTTCGCTTTGAACGTTACCAACAGCAGCGTACCTGTACCACTACCACCCCCTTTAAGCTTTGCTGTACTAATATCTGCGATTTTACCTGCTGTGTTATCAATTTCGCCTGGCAGAAAGAAGGTATCTCCAATCTTCACATTCAGAAAATCGCCTTGGCTTACCGCAACCGCTTCAAGAACAGCAGGATCAAACGAAATATCAGTCTGCCATCCTGCTAAACCAGCAACATCATTCGCATTGAGAAAGAGGCTGAAGGTATCATCAAGCTGAACAGGTGTTACATCCGTAGAAAGGGAAAATGGTCCATCACTCACACTCACATCTAAAGACGACGGATCTCCGACAGTGATAATCATATCAGGTGGACGAGAGGAAATTGTATCACCAAGACTCGAACCCGCTTGAAACTTCCGGAGCGATAATCGACTCTCGCCATTCGCCTTCGCCGTAAATGTGACCGACAGCAGTGTGCCTTCGCCACTCGCTCCACCTTCGGATATCCGCGCTGAACCGACACCGATGATTCTCCCTTCTGTATTATCAATCGTGCCTCTCAAAAAGTGCGTGCGTCCACCACCCTGCTTCAGAAAATTGCCCTCGCTTACGTTGTTTACGTTTACTTTTAGCACTGCCGGATCAAACTTAATATCAGTTTGCCAACCTGCTAAGTCGGAGATATTTTCCGCTTTGAGTTGAACTGTGAACGTCCCGCCAACCTTAACCTGCGTCGCCGCTGTGGAAAAGGAAAATCTGTCACCCGGAGGTAATACCGTATATTCAGCATCAGGTGCAAACCCGAAATGGGCAGCTCCCCCCCATCCTCCTTCATAATCAAAAACCGCAACTAACAAGACATTTTTTCCTTGTTTCAGCCTGACAGGGAAGGATTCCTGATAATCGCCTGCCCACTCCCCGACAAGTTGCTCGTTAACTAATTTACCATTGAGCCAGACTTTGTGGTCATTATCGCTTCCAGCAAACATTGTCGTCTGCTGTTCCCTGTGTGAATGCAAGATAATGGAACCATACATAACTCTATGTTGGTGGCTGTCATCAATGCCAAGAGCACTCACCAATTTTCGTGTATTATGGCCATTAGGATCGATTTTATGGGAAGTCCACACATTATTTCCAACAGATTCATCTTCCGTTGCCCCTTCAGTAGCAACACTTAGTTCCGTCACTTTACCTCCGCTTGCTTGTGCCAGCAGATCTTTGCCATTGTGAAAACCTTCTCCCGGAAGTACTACCCACAACCACGGTCCTACTATCTTCGGACCTCCTTGCAGGAAATCACTCGGGTTGCCTTGCGACCTAATAATCGTCTTTTCGGACAACCCTTCCAAAGGTGAAAAGTCAGATATCGCATTGTTGCGGAGGTCTAACCGTTCCAAGTTAGTTAATCCGGCAAGTGCCGATACATCCGATATGATATTGTTCTCAAGATACAACACCTCCAACTTTATTAACTTCGCAAGTGGCGACACATCTTTGATAACATTAGCATCAAGATTCAGGTGTTCCAAGCCTTTTAGATTCGCCAACGGCGTTATATCGGATATCTGGTTATTAATCAATTCTAACCATTCCAACTCGGTTAATCCTGATAGTGGGGTAAGGTCTGAGATGTTACAGTTATTGATTTCCAAACGGCGCAGTGCTTTTAAACCTTTTAGAGATGGAATAACCGATATCGACCTGTCGTTGCTAAATTCTATCCATCGAAGTCTCGGCAACTTTGCCAAAGTAGAAAAATCTGAAATAGGCGTACGATGAGCGGCTATACCCTCCAGGCTAATTAAGCTCGCAAGGGACGACACATCCGATATAGGGTTGCCTGAAATCCCAATCCCGTTTAATTTTCTTAGGCCTCTCAGCGGAGATAAGTCTCTTATTGAGTTTTCTTCAAGTCCCAACCAGTCTACGTTGATCAAGTCAGCAAGCGGTGATACATCGGTGATCCTGTTCCCTCGTAGCTTGATGTTATTCAGTCGCGTTAAGCCTTTCAGCGGAGATAAGTCGGATATTGAATTGCGTCGAAATTCTATCCGTTCCAACTGCGTCGCAGCTTCAAGACCCGTTAAATTGCTAATCCCAGCATCATCCGCCTCAATCCGCTCCAACCTTTCCATATCTGCCGCCGTAATCAAAGCCCCAGGGGTCTTGCCAAGTGCCGCTTCAACAGCAGCACGTAGGTTTGCATCAGGGATGGTAAAACCGGTGTGCGGTGGACGTGGCTCAAGCACTGGCGGAACGAAATCTTCGGAATAAAGGGCAGAAATCACATCACTAAAGTTAGCCGTCCAAACATCTCGTTTTACAACACCCTCACTCAGCAACCCTGCTAAACCCAAGTTTTGTAAACTCGGTTTATCCTCAATCTCTTTACGGAACGCCTCCGTTTCTAACCCTACTGCTGCTGCTGCGTGTGCCGCATCAAGTTCCCCTTGAAATGCAGCGTGTGACCAAGATACTGGCTCATTAATATCATCAAAGGTACCCCCTGTCAACGCTAAGGCTTCTTTGTAATCCTCGATGTCCTTTGCTACAAGGACATCCATCTCCGCTTTTTTGACATACAGGCGCAGGGCAAATTCTTTATCAAAAGGCGGGTTCTTTGTGTTCTCTATGGACGCGCGCACCACATCTTCAAACGTTTTCATTCCTTCTGTATGACAACCGATACACGATAAACCGTTCCGCACAGTAGGATCATCATCTGCGGGACTCGGAATGGAAACAATATCCGTCGGTGCCACGTCTATCCGAGTCCCCGAACCATCTGTAATATAATACGCTTGTAGACCGTTCGGCAGATTGAAGATAACCTCACCCCCATCTTTTTCAAAAGACAACGGATGCGTAGAGATATCCTTCTTGCCTTTACTCCCAGCAAAGTCGTAGCTTTTCCAATACGCCCCATACCGAGATCGGTGACGCTCCACAACACGATTGTGCTTCGAGACACCCGACTTCGTCATCCCCGCCCGCCAAACACTCCGCCCCGGCGAACTCATATTTCTGGCAACATCTATATCTAACGCTCGCTCAAGTTCTATATCCGTCATCGGCAAATCCAGAATATCGTGATACAACGGTGGTAGCGAGGCAGTCGCAAGAAACCAATCTACATGAACAAACGGCACTTCGCAGTTCATATCTTGCCGTAAACTCGTCAACTTCGTAAGCAAATCGGCTTGTGTTTCCGGATCGTATTCTATGGTGTACGGATATTCTGCCTCAATCTTCGGCCATGCATTGCGGAAATCCGCCTCCCATTCATAATCGCGGAGGTCGATGTAGAAAATCGTGCCTCGCGTCGTTCCATCCGTATCTATAGGCTGCGGATTGGTAATATCTTTCACCCAGGAAAGGCTATTCACCAGTTTTGAGAGACCAATTTGGTAAGTGTGCAGATCCTCTGGGATCTCGCCGGCGTTATAGAGGTGTGTCATCGTAAAATAACGGGCGTAGGGCTGGTCAAAAGGAGCGAGCGTCCTAAGATGATTCTGGATGGCAGTTAGCGTGGCATCGGTTGTAATGAAATTGACATCGCGCTGGAGCACCCACTCTGGTGCCCCTGCAAGAATCCATCGGCGAATCGTATTAATTCTTTCTTCAGGCAGCGGTTCTTCGTTGAAAGGCATCTGGGCACCCTTTTCAGTCGGTCCGAGAAGTCGTTTATAGAACTCGGAGGCATCAGGGTTCCCAGATACCACTGTTCCGGTAGCAATCAAGCCTTTTGCAGACTCAATGGCGAGGTTTTCGATAAAGGTACCCCCTGGTCCGTGGCAGTTGAGGCAGTGTTTATGAAAAATAGCATACGCCTCTTGCGCAAGGTTATTTTGTGCCTGTGCGGTTCCAAATCCCAGCATGACAAATGTTAAGATAACGAGGGATATGTTCTTATTTGTTTTCATTACCCGTCTCCTTTGAAGATACACCTATCGTTTTTTAGTTCGGTCCGGTGCGGTTAGGAAACCGCATCTACCTTTCTTGCGACGAACAGCAATTTATTTCCTGATTAGCATTTTGCGCGTGGCAGTGAAATCGCCTGCAGTGAGCGTATAGAAATAGACACCACTCGCAACAGGTTCACCGACTTCATTGTGACCATCCCAATACGCAGCACGCGTCCGTTGTTGATATACGCCCGCGGGTTGGTGTCCTAAGTCCAACGTCCGAACCAATGCACCGTTCACTGCAAAGATCTGTAAAGTGACTTTGGCAGGTGCAGCGAGTTGATACGGTATCCACGTCTCCGGATTGAACGGATTCGGATAGTTCACAAGCAACACCGTTTTTTCCGGCAGTAACAACGCTAAAAGTCGTTGCAGATTCGCGATACCTTGTTGGAAAACAACCGAACCGTCGTTTTCAACTTGTGCTTGTGCGATCCACGCCTTTATCATCGCCGGATCTAATCCCACGCCGTTTAGCGCCAGAACAGAAGGGGCAGCCGCAATTCCGCTCAATTCTCCGAGGTGTCCCGCAACAAGGATAAGGTCCGAGATGTTGACCGCCCCATCGCCATTTACGTCCGCCCGCGCGTTGGTGGGCCCAGTTTTTTCGAAGCTCTGCCCTACCAGAATCAGATCGAGAATGCTTGTGATCCCATCTTTATTCACATCATAAGCAGGCACTTCGATCATAACCTTTTTATCCGGATGGTTCACCGTATACTCTGTGTCTTTGGAAAAACCAAAAAATCCACTAAACCCGCCATGACCCCGATTGTCAACAGCAACTAATAAAACATTCGTTCCAGGTTTCAGTGTGACGGGAAACGCATCTTGGAAGTCGCCAGCACCCCGAAGCACAGGGTTGTAGTGTACCACCTCACCGTTGAGCCAGATTTTCACCTCATCATCGCTCCCAGCAAGCATCGTTGTATCCTGTTCACGCGGCGATTCCAACGTGACGGAACCATAAACCACGTGGTCATACACCTCCGAACCCGATCCCCAACCGAGGGCATCCGTCATTTCATTGATGTTATCCCCACCCGTCGGTGAGAGGGTATGCACCTCCCAGATGCTGCTGCCTACAGACTTCCCTTCGGTCGCCCCAAAGGTAGCCACTTTCACCTCTGTAACCTTGCCCTTACTCGCCTTTGCCAGCAGATCTGTGTTATCAAGGCGTGCCCCAGGCACAATCACCCACAACCAAGGTCCCTCTATTTTTGGTCCTGCTTCCGGGAAAGCGGAGTTAACGAAGTCTGAGTGTGAGATTGATGTGCTCTCAGCGAATCTTTCTAAACTCGATACGTCTGCTATTGGATTTTCAGTAAGCCCCATCCATGTCAAACTTGGCAAGGATACAAGCGAGGATACATCCGTTATCCGATTCTGACTCAGATCTAACCAAGTCAGGTTAGATAACGCTGAAAGTGGAGAGACATCCGATATAGCATTGCGGTGCAGGTCAATCCAAGTCAACCCGTTTAATGCCTCAAGGGGCGATATATCCGATATTTCATTACCCTCAAGACTGAGGCGTGTCAACCCTGTTAAACTCGCCAAGGCAGAGATATCGGTAACTTCATTGCCCGGGAGATAGAGTTCTTTCAGACTCGTTAACCCCTCCAAAGAGGAGACATCCGATATTTCTCCGCCGCAAATATTTATCACCCGCAACTTCGGTAACTTCGCCAAGGGTGCAAGGTCTAATATAGGCGTGCCCCAAGTGTGAAAGCCCTGCAGGCTGATGAGTCCTGTAAGTGGCGACAGATCAGCCACAGGATTGTGGCTCATCGCTATCGACCTAAGTTTTATCAAACCCGCAAGTGGAGACCAGTCGTCTACAACGTTATCTCCAAGATTTACATGCCGCAAGTTGATTAACCCTTTAAGAGGTGATATATCGGATATCAAGTTATGTGGGATATGCAAATCACCTAAGTTGATTAACCCCTTAAGAGGTGATATATCGGATACGGTATTATCTTCCAATTGTATGCGATGCAATCTGATCAATTCTGCAAGCGGCGATAGATCGGATATCGAATTGTGGTTAAGTCTCAGGTCCTCAAGATTTGTTGCCGTTTCAAGCCCCGTCAAATCGCTAATGCGTCTGTTATTCGCCTCAAGACGGATCAACCTCTCCATCTCATCCACGGTAACCCGGGCATCCGGTGCTTTATCGAGTGCTTCATTAATCGCTTCGCGAAGGTTCGCGTCAGGGATGTCAACGGTCTGTGCCCTTGTTATCAATGGAAACAAAAAGAACAGCATTACGCAAAGCGTGAGTGTATAAACAAAAATGTGTTTTCTTTTACTGAGTACCATTCAATTTTACCTCCTTAGGAGCGTGCCTGTAAGCGTGCAAGTTGTTCTCGGAGGCGTTCGACTTCTGCTTCAGCTTTCTGTCGGGCAAGAGTTTCTTGTGCCGCGCGTGCCTCCACATCCTCTGCGCGTGCCTCCGCATCCTCTGCGCGTGCCTCCGCATCTTCCGCGCGTGCGGCGTGCTGCTCCGCTGGCGTTTGGAGCCATTGCTCCGCAACCGGGTCGTAAACCCCCAAACGCCTCTCCCGTATATGGAAATCCAAACCGAGAACATCTGAATGCACCCCGCCATCAACACTCGGCAGAATTGGGACATAGACTCCCTTTACCAACTGAAAGCCCATCAACGGTGAAGGCAGATAGAGTGCCTCAGCATCATAGAGGAGATAGTTCGGTATGCCGAGCGCAGCGTAGAGCGCCATCTTGTCTGTTAGGTCATTCTGATAGGTCGTTTTGCTTGAGAACTCCATCACGAAATCTGGAACCTTTCCCTCTTCCCATACCTTGTAAGTGTGTCGCTTCTTTTGCCCGATACCGAAAGAGACGAGGACATCGGGTGCGACGACTGCGCGGGGGTTGCCCTCGGTATAATATGTCAGAATATCACCAGAGACATAGACATCCGGCATCTGCGCGAAATGTGCCTTCAGCGTCTGCAAAAGCCAGAAAAGGATTTCGAGGTGGAGATCGCTAGCTGCCATAGGTTTACCGTCCGTTTCGGGGTAGAGGTCCGTCGTGTCTGTGGGTGCGTAAGGCATGTTACGCCCATTTTTATAGGTATCCATCGGTGATTCTCCTCGCCGTGGGATGTGTGAAAAACAAGACTAAAGTTTCGATAATAGGACTTACGCAGGATGCTTTTTTGTAGCACAAACTTCCCAGTTTGTGGCACAAGAACGTTGTGTTTTCCGAAACATTTCATCTAACACAGCCGCCTACAGTCAAAAATTGCGTAAGTCCTGGATAAGTTAAGGATACCTTAACATTCGGAGAATGTCAACACTTTTTCAAAAGGAAACATGAGTTGGCAGGTGCAATTTTTCAATCGCAATTCCGCGCTTAAAGGCAGAAATCAAGTGGAGTCATAATGAAAACTTTATAGGTGGGCTTGCACGAAGTTTGAGAAAATATTCCAGTAATTCTATGAAGAACGTTTGACAATCAAGAAACGTCTCTAATCCTAAAAATCCTGAGTCAGATAACCGAGTACTGACAACTGATTGCCGAAGACTGACAACTACTACGCTTTCTGCTTCGGATTCCAGAACGCACAAATCACCGCTGTAATCGGGATCGCAAGCACTAAGCCGAGCGTGCCAGCCAATAACCGCACTATTTCTGCGGAGACAACACCGATGCTCAATAACTGCGCAGGCGGCGATTTAAAGAAGTTCAGATCCGGTGCTACAACCGTGACAACAAGCAGCAACTCCACACCGAGATAGGCAAAGACCAGCGTATTCACCATCGTCCCCAAGATGTCCGTACCGACGTTGAGACCGGAGGCGATGAGCCGCCATGTCGGCATATTCGGGTTCGCCTTACGAATCTCCTCCATACTCGATGCCACCTCAATCGCACCATCAACAGCGACACCTAACACCCCCATCAACATCCCCGCCAAGAGGATTTGCACGAAATCGAAGGGTGGCGTGCGTGTCGCCTCTATAATATCCGCTGAAATCGCATTCTCTAACCCAGAAAAATGGAGATGCTGCTGCGCAAACAGGACAATCAGACCCGCAACCAAAATACCACCCATCGTCCCCAACACGGCTGAAAACGTCTTCCGACTCGGACCGATAACGAACACCAGCGACACAAACGCCACCACGCCTGATGTTAGCGTCACGATAAACACCGCATTCGCGCCGCCCGAAATCAACGGCAGCATGAAGAAATAGATGACAGCCGCTGAGATCAGCATCGCACACGCCGTACGGATGCCTTCAATCCGACCCACGAGGATAATCAGGAGCAGCATCCCACCAACCATCCAAATCAGGAACCGGTCCCTACCGTAATCTTGGACGATGTTAACGAGACTCACCTGTTCAGGATCGCCCGCGACACGGCACAGGATAACGTCACCCGGCTCCGCAGGAATACTCAGCAACGGCATATTGTGATTCACGATATTCCGTAACACCAAGCGTCTGCCTTTATACATCCCGCTCAGCATCTCCACCTCAAGGATATGATGCTCGCTTTTCGATTCATAGACACCGAGAACGGTTCTCTCTCCATGATCCGTCTCACGAATACTATAGGTCTGCTCATATTTAACATCCGAAAGGAGCCAGCGACTGTCTTTCCACGGTTTCACGGATACAGTGACCTCGTCAGATAACGGAATGTTCTCCTTGTTGAACGCCTCACGCAAAGCCGAAGGAACAACCTGTTTGTCCAACTCACTTATAGCACTGCTGTCAATATCAAAAAGGAAATTGCCGTTCGACTCAAGCAGTTGGACGACTCTACCTTTCGCGTACTCCGACTGTTCTGAGATTGCAGCGGAGAGTCCGTGCGTTCGATGGTACACAAAGATTGTGCCAATCAGGACAATCCCCATCGCAATCGGCACAGCAATACGTGCCTTGCTATGCGGCGGATCAGCACGGAACAACTCCTCTAACTCTTCCTCTGAAGGCAGGTCTTCATGAATTTCGGATCTGTCTACCTGCGTGTATTGCGTCAGAAACCCCGCAACGGATGCCGCAATCGGGACCGTCAACACCAATCCGATGGTGCCTACCACCGCCTGAATAATCGCAACAGCCGTCGCTTCATCGTTGACGAGACGGAGAAATGGATAGAGGTAACCGACTTCTGGGAATTCGATGCGCGGGAGCAGCATCGTCATCATGTGCGCGCCGAGGTAGGCGAAAATGAGCGTGTCCGCCATTGTCCCCATAATGTCGCGTCCGACATTCAGCCCAGCACGGATCGCCTGTCGCACGGTGATATTCGGGTTCACCTGCTTGACTTCATGGACACTTGAGGAGATGGACATACTCACATCCATCATCGCACCGACAGCCCCTAAGATGATGCCTGCGGACAGAATGCCTGTGAAGTTCCAACCGTGTGAGGCGGGGGTCCGCCACAGCGCAATACCGAGTTCAAGGAACCCGAACTCTTGCGCCAATCCTGTGAGTGCCAGCGCATGTTGACTGATGACCGACAAAACACCAACAGCAGCTAAGCCGCCGAGCGTGCCAAGCACACCGGAGATGACTTTGAAACTAAACCCTGTAATGAGAAGGAAGGTCGCTAACGTGAGGAGGGCAGCAATTAAGAGCGCGACACCAATCGGGTTATAACCGCTAATCGTCAGGGGCACCAGCAGATACAACACAGAAAGCGCAGTGACAAACAAGGTCAGAATCGCGCGGACACCTTTCATCCCAGCGACAAGGATCATCAGCACGCCCAACGTACCTGCCAGATATAACAGGAACGGCGTACGGAAATACTCCCGCATCGACACCCGCTCAATTTTCGGGTTCATCGGATCCCGGAGCGGAATATCAAGGAACAGCACATCCCCCTTGTGCACCACCCTGTCCCCGAAGGCGCGGCCCGTCCAAACGTTGTTGACTTGGACTGTCTCCCCACGAAATTGTCCAGAGAGGATACGGAAGGACAATACTTGGTCCGCCTCGTCGCTCGTATCTATTTTAATAACGCGTCCCAAGCAGACCAGCACCTGCAACGCCCCATCGTGCGTCACTTCCGCAAACCGATAAAGTTTCACGTGTAACACAGCAACGCTCAGCAGGATAAGCAAGATCGCGACGATTTTGATGTTTCTTTCTCGCATTGTATTATTATGAGTCGTTAGTTCGTTTTGATCTGCCCCCAGGTCGTCGTCACCTTCCCAGCAGGCTTAACCGACAGGGGGCCGGGAAATGTTGATTGCCAAGATGGGTTGTACCCCTCAGCTATCAGTTTCATATTTCGTCCATTTTTTTTCATCACACCGATAAATACACTGTCTTTCTGTTCAACGTGAAAAGCGATTTGCTGACCGTCGGGTGACCAAGACGGGCGTTCCTCGCCACCAGCTGTCAATTTTCGGACATTGGAGCCATCGGCATTCATCAAGAAAATCCCACCTCGCCGACTCCAGTCAGAATAAAACGCTATTTGCTGTCCATCCGGTGACCAAGCCGGGTAACGCTCGTTGTCCGGATGCCGCGTAAGCTCCCTAAACCCGCTTCCATCTACGTTGATGACACAAATGTCAGTAGTTTCTGGGGTATCGCGAGGTTTCCAGAATTCAAAAGCGAGCCTTTGTCCATCTGGTGACCAGGCGAAATTCCCAATAAAACCTGCATCAGGCACCTGAACCCTTTCCTCTTTTCCTGTTTCAACATCGTATAAAGAAAAGTACCAAGCAACAGCAGATACGATTTTGCGTCCATCCGGCGACCAGGCGTAACCGTCAGAAGAAAATTCAGAGGGTATACCTTCCATCGCTCTCACATTACGTCCATCTGAATCCATCAAAAGAATCCATTCCTCTTTCGACCTCTTAAAAGCAATTTTTGTTCTGTCTGGCGACCATATTGGCAAATGTTCGTCTATATCTGGAGTATTGGTTAGGTTGCGGAGTTGCTTTCCATCCGGACGGACCGTGCAGATTTCGGTGCCTAACCAATCATCACCAATGCAGACAAAAACAATTTGAGATGCCCATACTCGAGAGGTTAAATTCCAGGGTATACCACCAACGCTAAGGACTGTTATCACAATTAAAGTCAAGAGGATGCGTCTCATGGTAATCACTCCTTTATGCAAATGGAATGTATCTATTCGCATACATTGCAATTTACGTGCCAATCTATAACGAGCGGTCCAGGCACGCATAAATATCAAGGGGTGCTAAAACCGTCCAAACTTTAGCCATCGCTTACTAAAATTTGAACGATTTATTTTTCTGCACAATACGGGGCAGAAATTAAGGAACACAGCACAAATTTGTGCAGAACGCTCAGAGATGCTTCCGTATATTCTCAGCGACGCTGCGTGGAATCCCTTTCACAGAGAGCAATGTATCCAGACTCGCCTCTCGGATCGCCTCAATAGAACCGAAATGCTGGAGCAGTGCCTGTTTCCGTCTCGGACCGACGTTCGGAATCTCGTCAAGCACAGACGCACTCAGCGACTTCTGTCGGAGCCTGCGATGATACGTAATCGCAAACCGATGCGCCTCATCACGTAAGCGTTGGATCATGTGTAAAGTCGGATTATCTTCTCGCAACACAATCGGTTCCGATTTCCCCGGCACGAAAATCTCTTCAATCCGCTTCGCAAGCGCGATCATCGGAATATCGGGAAGATGCGATGCCGCGAAAGCCTTCATAGCCGCCTGTGCCGCACGCAGCTGACCTTTCCCACCATCAATCAACATGAGATCCGGCAGTTTATTAAATTTCTCATCATCCGCAAGGGCACGGCGGAAGCGACGCGTAATAACCTCTTGCATCATCGCGAAATCGTTCTGTCCCTCAACCGAGCGAATCTTGAACCGGCGGTATTCACTTGACACCGGTTTCCCGTCTTCCAAGACTACCATCGATCCAACCGCAAATCGATCACCGAGATTAGAAATATCGTAGGCTTCAATCCGTCTGAGCGGGTGTTTCAGTTCAAGCAGTTCCTGTAATTCAACGAGCGCAGGCTCCACACCACTACTATAAACCACGTTCTGTTCACGCTGCGTCAGCAGAATCTCAGCGTTTTTTGATGCTAAAGTTTGTAACTTCCTGAGCCGACCCGCTCTCGGCACATGCAACCCGACACGACTCCCACGTTTGCCACTCAGCCAATTCTCAATCACCTCTACCGATTCAATCTGCATCGGCAGAACAACCGTCTTCGGAACAAAAACCGCGTTTTGATAATACTGCGAAATAAACGCATTTAACGCCGTCGCGAGCGACCCTGGATCCGCATCGTTGAGATAGTAATGCTCACGTTCAAGCAGCTTACCATCTCGCACCCGTAGCAGCTGCACGCACGCAATATCAGCCCGTGCGGCAATCCCGATGACATCTTCATCCGCAGCGGAAACGCTATCCATGTTTTGTGTTGTAATCGCCTGTTGAACATCCTTAAGCGTGTCCCGATACTTCGCGGCCGTCTCAAAATCGAGTGCATCCGCCGCAGCTTCCATCTGCTCTGTCAACTCTTTAACAACAGCATCTGTATTCCCACTCAAGAATTGACATACCTTTTGAACGATCTCATCGTAATCTGTGACATCCACCTTATCCGCACAAGGGCCCGGACACCGTCCGATGTGATAATCAAGACAGACCCGATACGTGTTACCTGTCTCCGTGAGCGGCAAGGTACAGGTCCGGATCGGAAAAAACTTCGTCAACTCCTTAAGCACCTGGCGTGTTGAACGCACATGAACAAACGGACCAAAATACCGGGTCCCATCGTTCTCGGCTTTACGGGTAATATGGATACGCGGAAAAGGCTCATTAGTGGTCACGCGCAGATACGGGTAGCGTTTATCGTCCTTTAACTTAACGTTGTAGCGAGGTTGATGCGCCTTAATCAAGTTATTCTCTAAAATCAACGCCTCTACTTCTGTCTCTGTAACGATATAATCGATCTCAGTCACATACCGCATCATCTGCGATGTCAACGCCGATGTAGATTTCTCGCGACTGTTGACAGCAAGTTTTGGCTTGCGAGCTTCGCCAAAATAGGAGCGCACCCGTGTCCGCAAACGGATCGCTTTCCCAACATAGATAACACTGCCATCGGAGGCTTTCATCAGATAAACCCCCGGCGCATTCGGCAGCGATTGCCACAATTCAGGTGTCGCCTTTTCCCGTTGCTCTGTGTTCATCTTTATGCTCCTATATCGGTTTGTGACACGTTCTGGGGGTCGCGCGACACCTACGAAAACTCAACCTTCGCATAGATCGCCTGTAAAGACAATTCACACCCTATCGAAACAAGACAAAACTTTCTCATACACCGCCCGATAGATAGATCTACCTTCCAAGACATACTTCATCTCAAAGTTAGTAGCAATATCTTGATCCGGTCTGAGATCTGCATCAACAGGACGGAGCAAGGGCAAATCTGTAAGCCGCTCCTGAATCTCCCAAAAGTATTCCGCATAATCCGTCACAATATACAACCGACCGTCATCTGAATTGAGTGTGCGCGTCAAGGCTTCCAAAAAGTCTTGATTCCGAAAAATCCGGCGTTTCCGCTGCCGCTTCTTGGGCCACGGATCCGGGAAATAGATATGATATGCCTGTACGGACGCCGCAGGCACATATCGGGTCAAAAAGTAGTTGGCATCCGTCCACGCCAGCCGAACATTTGAAAACGTCCCAGACGCTCTATCAACACCGAAATGCCCTATGTACTTCTCAAACCGCTCCCGCGTCAATTCAACATACTTCTGTGCACGCTCTATACCGATATAGTTCACCTTCGGATGCCGTTTCGACGCTTCAAGCAGAAAACGACCCTTACCGAATCCAATCTCTATTTCCACCGGGTGCGTATTCCCGAAAAACACTTCCCAATCAATCGGCGCAGCCACCTCACTGAGCGGAACAGTGTGTTCTGCGATAATATCAATGATCTGGGAGTGAGAAGTCGTATTCTGATAGTAGAGATCATTGTAGTCAGGATTTTCACGCATTTTTTATTAGCTTTTTCTTAGTACCAAAAACGTAGTTCGTAATGTAATGGAGAACGGATAAACGGAATGGAACACTAAAGCATCAACCCTCTCTAACCGAACCGCAAGGTAATATAAAAATTCTTCTTAGCATCAAAAACGTAGTTCGTAATGTAATGGAGAACGGACATACGGAGTGGGACTCAAAAGCATCAATGCCCCCTAATCGAACCGCAAGGTATTATAAAAAAAGGTGGAGATGTGTTTTAACCAGATTGTCTTGGGGTTGATACCCTAACACCTCAACAGCACCACTGATATCAAGGTAACTCTGCTGATACCCATCAGAGTTCGCAGACCGTCCATAAGTAATCAGATACTTAACCGGTCCATCATAATCAACAGCCAAGCCAAAGAGTTGGACACAATCTCGTGGCGTAAGCAGTGTGCTACAGTGCCGAATCCCACTCGGCTCATAAGTCCCATTGAAACTTCCAATACGGATGCTAACGAACCGCATATCGTGCGCATCAACGAGATACCGTCCCGCAATCTCTGCCATCCCCTTCATCGCCCCATACCAACCATCAGGACGAAACTGATCGCCCGTCGAAAACCGAGGCGGCGAATTCAACCGCTCATTCCAACCCGAAACATGATTCGTACTGGCGTATATAATTTTCTGAATCCCGCCCTCACGTGCCGCTTCAAAGAGCGTCATAGACGCGCCAATGTCGCTAACCTCACCCGGAACCTTTCCGAGCGAATCTTGGCGTATATAAGCCAGATGCACCAACACATCCTGATCACGGCATAGCTCCTGCATCGCGGGGTAGTCCCGAATATCCGCTTGCACCACGCGGGAGTTTGCATCCGCAATCGGGTTAATATCCATCAACGTTAATGTATAAGTATCCTGTTCTTCCCACGCCTTCCAAAGCGCGGTCCCGACTGTACCAGCCGCACCTGTAATAAGTACGCGTTGCTTCATATCTTCCTCTCAAAGTCCCCCTGATAAGGGGGATTTAGGGGGTTTTCCTCCACTCAAAGTCCCCCTGATAAAGGGGGATTTAGGGGGTTTCTGCCCCTCAAAGTCCCCCTGATAAGGGGGATTTAGGGGGTTTCTTAAAAATACCAAAATTACTATTTTTTCGAAAGTCCCCTAAAACTATTCCCCATTTTCAGTCTCCAATGCCGCCATAATATCCGCGTGCACCGCTTTCGGATCAGCCACCGGCTGGACATAGAACCGATCAATCGCCTGTCCACCCAACCCAGAACATTTACACATCTCAACGTTCAATCCGAGTTTCGCCAAAATACCGCTGAAGTAGTGAAGGAATCCCATCTTCTCCTCACCGACAACGACAATCTCTGAGTAACTCCGTGCCGTCTCAACAGTGACATCATCAACCTGCCATGTATCATTCAGATTCACATAGTGCTTCTTAAAAACCTCCGCAAGTGTAACCTCCTCTGCAAGGAGACTCCGGATGTCAAAGTCAAGGTCCCGCTTGAGTTCCTCATCAAGCGGCATCGGCTCCCCTTGATGATGAAGCGGTTGATGCACAAGTCGATAGATCTCAAGCTCAATATTCGTATCCTGTTTCGTATAGACGCGCGCGTCTCGGACATCTATGCCGTTCGCAAAAAACAGACCGCTCACCGTGTGCAACTTCCCAATCCGGCTCGGACTACAGAGATGTAGCTCCGTAAATCCGGGACGGTCAACAAATTGGACGATCCCTGTGATGGATGTCGATTTCACTTCCGTAACGGTGGCTTCCGCCTGCGTCGTCATCTTTATATGCATAGCGATCTCCTCAGGAGAAACACTAATACGGTAGGAAACCGGCATGTGGTGAAGGAATTGCTGAAATTCTTCAACAGGCGCAAAGGCACCCCACTGCGTCTCCTCTTGACCCACAAAGCGAGTCCGAGCGACTTCATATAAACTCTTCAGATTATGTTTAACCACATGGCTGAAGTTCTGTGAACCGTTGGCTTTGGAATCACAATAGGTGAGCAGATACAAGGCAGTTAAACGCTCCAACGAATTAACCTTCTTACAGAATTCGGCGATCGTGCTTTCATCCCAATGGTGATAGCGTGCCAAATCTATCATTGCCAAGTGTTCCCGAATCAGAAAGCAAATCTCGTCCGTCTGTTGCGAATTGAACCCAAATCCCGGGGCGATGCGTTCCGCTTTTTCCGCACCGGTTATCGGATGACTCGGATCCGGCTTATCTATATCGTGAAGGAAAAGTGCCATATAGAGCGGGCTTGGATCCGAAAGCGAGCGAAATGCAGTGTTGAGTTCCTCTAATTCGGAAGTCGGGGACGGCGACACCGGTGAACCAAAACCGCCCGCCCCACCAAACGGGCTACTCGACTCCGTCTGCCGAATTTCATCAAGATACCCAATCGCAACAAGCGTATGTTTCCCAACCGTATACGGATCAAGACTCCGTTCGCTCCGCGTCATCATCGCCCTCTCAAACAGTTCCCCACCTTCCCCTAAATGTGATAAAATATTGAGTCTATGCAAACGTGTTAAGGTCTTCGCGAGATCCCCCGGCACATTTAACAACTCTGCCATCCGCTTCTGGAAAATACCCCAATCAAACGCATGAACATAGCGCGAAATAAATGTCGAAAGCGAGGCATCAATCTCAAAATCGTACTGTTGAAAATAGGTGAACAACGTAAAGAGTTCGCCCGCATCAAGTTCACCGAAGTTATTATCAATACAGTATAGCAAATCCGTCCGCACCGCAAGCACATCCGAGATAGGAATCCCGTTTGCCAGCATCTTCCGGGTTAACAACTCCGCTTTAAAATGCAGATATTTTGCCTTCGCGTAATATTCCGCCATGAACGCGTAACGTCCCTCGTCGGTTTCATCTGTGAGTCCAAGGACGCGAGCGATCTGTGCCTGTAGCATATCCTCCCGCTCAGGATGATAGGTCAGATCATCGTGTGGTGCATCGGCAAGCACATGGAGCAAATTGCGCACCTTGAACATGAAATCAAGAGACGGCATTAGCTGCGCATCGTCGTAGCGTTCGTAGAGTTCAGGGATTGACGTAAAATCCGGCAGTCCGCATATCCAGAGTGCGTATTGAAGCGTCCGAAGCCCACCCCGTCCGGTTTTCACATTCGGTTGATTGAGATAGATGGTGTCCTCAGATGCCTTGAACGCATCCGCCTTAGATTTCAACAGATCCAGCACAAGTGAGATATCCGATTTTTCGGAGTGCACCGCCTTTCGGAAACGCTCCGTCAGTGCCGCATCACCCACAATAAACCGCATATCAATCAACGCCGTCATATCTTGATAGTTCCACTGCGCTATATCTGCGAGCGGTCGATAGATAAAACTGAACTCAAATCCCGGAATCACCGAGTGGAGACTGTCAAAAAAATCGTAGAACCATCGGATCAGTTCAAGCGTGCTTTCATCGTAAATATCCTCTAAATCCACAGAGGAAGTATAAACAACATCCACATCCGAAAAATAGCAAAGCTCATTTCTACCGTAACTGCCGACACCATAGAGCGCGACATCCGGCACCCATTCCTCCAATTCTGCCTCTAAATCGGCGGTATCAACGTCTGGAAGTTCCTTCAGCACGTCAATCTGCTTCTGGTATTCATCCCGAATCTGGAAGGCGGCAACCTCATAAACCTTCTGAATCACGACATCCCACACCCGGGCATGTATCTCACAAGCACCAAAACCGCTTTCGCCCGCCAAGATACGGGCTTTCAGCTGCTCCCGTTCGGATTGGATAAAAGCCGCAAGTTGTTTTTGCAACGCCTCAAAAGATACATCCAAGTCCGGCACATAAGTATTGAGTCGTTTTCCGATCTGTGTACTATCCATTTCCCCTCACCCCTAAGAATATATTAGCGTAGTCCAATTGTAGCGTAGTACCTCCGAGTAACGAAATGACTAAGTGTTCACTTAAACGCATTATACATCAAATACGGAAAAAAAACAACTGTCGTTTCAATCGCGCTTCCTAAGAACGCTACTTTTTCCTTGACACGCTTTTCTAACCTTGTTAATATGCAAAATCGGAGGAACCTGAAATGAGCGACACCAAACATCGCGTAGCCATCATCGGGTGTGGACGGATGGGGCAGAACTATGCAGAAGCCTATACCACCTATCCCGACACAGAAATTATTGCGATCGTCGATGCCAATACGGAACGGCGGGAGGTCCTCGGTACGCGCTTCAATGTTGAGGCACTCTATTCAGATGTAGAGGCACTATTGCGCGACATCGTACCAGACATCGCTGTCGTTGTTACGCCTACCAAATACATGAAAGATGCCGTAATCGCCTGCGCAGAAGCCGGCATCAAAGGCATCTCCACCGAGAAACCGATCGCCGCCCGTCTCGAAGATGCCGATGCAATGGTCAACGCGTGTGCTGAACGCGGCATCGTGTTCGCTGGCGGCAATCTGCAACGCGCAATGAACGAAGTCCAAGAAGCCGCATCCCGACTCCATAACGGCGAATTTGGCGACATCAAGGGCGCGACTGTTCACGGATTCGGTGGCGAAATCTCCGGCGGCGGATGTCAACACATCTCGGTCCTACGGCTTTTCACCAACGCCGAAGTTGAGGAGATCGTCGCATACGGAACACCACCTGAAGCGTTAAACGCGGAAACCGATGAAGGTCTAATCATCAACGGACATTTCCAACTTACAAACGGGTTGACATGTAGTGTCTTCGGGACACAGACGCCCTGCCGCGGCGTAGACGTCTGGACAGACGAATGCCTCGTCCGCTGGGACTGGAACCCCCCAGAGATTTTCAAAGGCTATGACCCAAACGGCAATCGTATCCGCCTCGAACCCAATTACAATCCGTATCCCTGGAACGAATTCAGTTACCTCACCGGTTCAATCCGCTCCTTTTTGGCAGCAGTTGAGGGCAACGGACACCCCTGGATTACTGGCGCGGATCTCCGACAGGCGTTAGAGGTGGCAATCGCGGCGAAACTCTCCGCAACCCGAAACAGTGTTCCCATCAAATTACCTCTGGAGGACAGATCCTTAGCACTCTACCCACGTCCCTACCGATGGCTCGGTGGCGACGCAACCGGTAAACCCCAAAGTATCAAAGAAGCAAAGTCGTAGGCACGCTCCGACGTGCCGTCCACATAGCAATAAGCACGCTCCGCGTGCCGTAACAGGAGAACAACGATGAACGAAGATCAGAAATATCTATTCGATTTGACCGGATTCCTCATCGTCGAAAACGCCCTGACAGCCGAAGAAGTCGCACAATGCAACGCAGCCATTGACCATCACATTGAGGCACTCAGAGAACGTGATAGCTCACTCGCAGGCGGCTCACCCGCACTTGTCGGCACAGCACACCGGATGGACATGGGCGGTATGCTCGCATGGGAGAAACCGTGGTGCGAACCGTTCCGAAATCTCCTCGTGCATCCGAATGTTAAACCCCACCTTGAAGAAGCATTGGGCAAACAGTATCGACTCGACCACGGTCCCGGTTTAATCGCCATGGAAAAAGGGACGGAAGGCGGCACTTTACACGGTGGCGGGATTGAACGCCCCAATTTCTCCGAAGCCTATTTCTTCAAATATGGACGGATATACACAGGTTTGACCGTCGTCGAATACATGCTTGCCGATGAAGGTCCCGGCGATGGAGGCTTAGCCATCATACCCGGAAGCCACAAGGCAAACCTCCCCTGTCCGAGCAGCATGAAGCGATACGAACAATATCAGAATCTGGTGCTTGAAGTCAATGCTAAGGCTGGCGATGCCGTGATTTTCACTGAAACCTTGACACACGGCACGCTTCCGTGGAAAGGCAGCCATCAACGGCGTGCACTTCTCTACAAGTTCAGTCCTGGATTCCAGTCTTATGGGGTCGGGGCACACCAGGTTACGTATCCCGATTACATTGAGGATATGTCCCCTGAACAGCGAGAAGTTATGGAGGCACCCCACATCCGTCACTAAACCCGTTCAGGACTTACGCAGCGCCTCTTAGAATCCCTCTGATAAGGGGGATTTAGGGGGTTAGAAATAAGGAGAAACCCGTGTCAAATCTACGCGTTGCTGTCATCGGTTGCGGCGGCAGAGGCCGCGGCCACATGAAAATCCTCTCCGAATTTGACGATACTACCCTCGTCGCTGTCTGCGACCCTGTTGAAGCGGCACGAAACAACGCCGCGGATACGTTCAACGTTTCAAACCGCTATGAGAGCATTGACGAACTATTGGACAGTGAAACCTTAGACGCTATTTTCGTCGCGACACCGGCGCACCTCAACGGTGAGGCAGCACTCCCGTGCTTTGAACGCGGTGTCCACACGCTTTTAGAGAAACCCCCAGGGATGAGCGTCTCTGAGACAGTCGCCTTGCGTACTGCAGCAGAACGGACAGGTGCGAAAGGGATGGTAGGCTGGAACCGTCGCTTCCATCCGATCATCGTTGAAGCAAAACGCCAAGTTACCGCACGCGGTCCTGTCACGCAAATCGTCGGGGAATTCCACAAGAGTATTACCCGACTGACAGGCAGATTTCCAGAACATCTGATGGACAACATGTTCTTGGAGACACCGATCCACGCCCTTGATACGATCCGTGCCGTAGCCGAAGCCGACGTCCAAGAAGTGCATAGCGTCGTCCAACGGGCGATTTCAGATTACAAGGATGTCCACGCCGCACTCATTCTGTTTGACAACGGATGCGTCGCACAACACATCGCCAACTACACCACAGATGCACGTCTCGAACGCTACGAGATTCACGGGAGAGACATCTCGGCTTACCTCGAAGGCGTCTCCCAAGGCACCGTTTTCTGTGATGGAACGCAGCACAAACTCACTGAGGCAGGCACCGGCGGCACCGTTGAGCAGAACAGATATTTTTTAGATTGCGTCAAATCCGACACCCCAGTTTCGTTCCCAGCAGCGAATCTTGACGAAGCCGTTAAAACTATGCAACTCGCTGAAGATATTCTAAACGGACTGCGTTGAGAAAATTCGCGTCCCGTGGAAGATCGGAACGGTTGGAAGGATGAAACCTCTCCTTTCCAGCCTTCCCATATTCCAGTCTTCCAATCCCAGACGCAAACGAATGGATTCTGTGTAAGCCTTAAAATTGAAAATTGCTTGAAAGGAAAACCAATGCCAACATTAGAAGAACGCTTTGAAGCCTATAAAACCGACGGCTTCGCAATCTTTGAAAAGGTCTTTGACGAACCCCAAATGCAAAATTGGCGCGAGAAACACGCAGAACTCTCCGCAGCCAACGACGGACAAACCTGGTTCGGCAATACCCTCGAACTGGCACCTGAACTCATGTGGCCCGCCGTCTCACACCCGACAATCCTTGAATTTATAGAAAAGGTGATGGGTCCCTTTGTGCAATTAGATAACCTCACACTCGCCGCGTTTCCACCCATGGAAAAAGAAAAAGCGGAGGGTAGGGTCTCCGGGTGGCACCGCGACCGATGGGCACACGTCCCCTACACCGACGCCTATCACCGTCCGAACGCCATCAATGCCATCTCCTATCTGCAAGACCTAACACACGAATTCGGACCCCTCCGCGTCATTGTCGGTTCGCATCGGAAACCGATTACCATGGAAGACTCACAACGCGGCATCCCACATCCCGATGAAACACTCATCCACATGGGAGCTGGGGATGTCGTCATCACACACAACGGACTCATCCACTCCGGCACACCGAATACTTCTGACAAGCTACGCTATTTCTTCAGCATCTACTATAATCTGACATGGCTGAAACATACCGATCACCACACGGGTCCGCACACCCAAAAATTATTGGAAACCGCAAGAGCCGCAAATAACCATCAACACATGCGACTCCTCGGTGTCGATGAGCAACTCCAACCGCGATGTAACTCCGGCTTCCTCCAATCCGATGAAGAACGCTGGGAAGAATGGGCAACAACCGACCGCGACGCAATCAAGGAGGCATAACCGATGGCAAATCCTGTAGTGCCACCAACACTCAACGTCGAACTCGATCACCAATTGCAACAAGAGGTCAACTTCTTCCTCAACTGGGGCTACCTCGTTGTTGACAACGCCGCAACACCTGAACAGATTGAATCGCTACGCGCGGCACTCGATGAAAGCTACGAACGCAGAGACAAAAGCCAATTCATCGGGGAACTGCTTGAGGAAGACGACCGGTTCGCTTTCCTGCTCGACAATCCACCGGTCATGAAACGGATGGAAGCCATATTAGGCACCTGTGTCCAACTCCACAGTGCAACAGCACGCATCACCGAACCCGGAACACCAGACCAGCATTGGCACCGCGATGGCCCCTGGCCCGTCGCACCCAACGGAACACCCTACGGGAGTCTACCAGCACAGATTAATTGCGGCTATTACCTCGACGAAGTTACCGACGACAACGGTCCCACGGTTATCCAACCGGGTAGCCACAGAGCACCCTTCCGTCCACCGCCAACGCCTGTCGAATTGCCCGATGAAAAACGGGTCCTCGTCTCCCCCGGACAAGCGGTTATGTTCGACGGATGGACATGGCACCGAGGCGCAGCGAACAACTCCTCACAACGTCGGCGCGTCTGCCTGATGTGCTACCAAAACGCCTGGATGAAATCCCGCGAACCCTTTGACGGACCCCGCGTCACCAAACTCCGAGAAGAAGGCACGCCGCAGCAGCAACTCTTACTCGGCGCAATCCCAAAATGGTAAAGTAGTAGGCACGCTCCGCGTGCCGTAACCAACGGAAATTATATATGAACCTCGCTTACATCGTCATCGACACACTCCGCTACGACTACATCGGCGCAAATGGAAACGACTGGATAGAAACACCGAACATCGATCGGTTCGCTTCCAAGGCCTGGGCTTACGACCGCGCCTTCTGCGCTAGTTTCCCAACCATCCCATACCGAACCGATGTCATCACCGGACAATACGGCGCACCCTTCCACGCATGGAAACCGCTCCGACACGAACGTCAAACCTTACCGTGGACGCTTGCACAAAACGGATACGCAACACAACTCATCCACGATACACCGCATCTCGTCAACGGCGGACACAACTTCGACTGGCCCTTCCACGCATGGACATTCGTCCGCGGCGCAGAAGTCGATCGAGACTGGATTATGGACACCGACCCCTGGCCCGATAACTGGACCCGCCAATCCCTCTTCGATTGCATCGACGACAAAGCCGCCGAATCAGGCATGCTCCGCAGCTACGCCCGCGCAAACAGAAACCGCAAAAAACCGGAGGACTGGAACTGCGCAAAACTTTTCAATACCGCCGCCCAATTCCTCAAAGATAACGCCAAACGCGATAACTTCTTCCTCTGGATAGACTGTTTCGACCCGCACGAACCTTGGGACTCACCCCTTGAATTCATGAAAAAATACGACAAGCGACCCGGCTATGACGGGCGCGTCGATCCACGGAGCCTCGGCGCACGCGGCAACGCGGAACTCTCAGACGAAGCGAAACAACACATCAAAGACCAATACGCCGCGAAAACGACATGGATGGATCACTGTTTCGGACAGTTCCTCGATGCCCTCGAATCCACTGGACTCGACAAAAACACCGCTGTCATTTTTACCGCTGACCACGGCACAAATGTCGGTGAAAGAGGTAGGTTTGGCAAGGGGCAACCTGTCCGTCAACAAGAAGCACACGTCCCGCTTTTCATCCGTCTCCCCGAAGGCGATACCGGACGGAGCAACGTCATCGTCCAACCCCAGGATTTCTTCCCAACGATCCTCAATATTTTGGGAGAGACGCGCCCTGACGGACTTGAAGGACACGATATCTTAACACCCGCACGCGACGGAAAATCCGGCGACAGAGAACTTGCCCTCTCAGGTGGAAGCATCGAACGCTGGCAGCAAGCATCACAAAACGAAAACGCGATCCTCTTCACCGCATTCAGCCAAGAATGGAGTTTAGAGGTCGCCGCAAAACCCGAAAACTCAAAACTCGTCGGGCTTGGCGAGTTAGAATATGTCCAAGACAAGCACCCAGACATCGTTGCGAAACTCCACGCCGCCGCCGTCGATGAAATCGAACGCCGCGGGACCGATCCGGCACTGATGGCATGGCTCCGAAGTGGGGGTGAAGCCGCATTCCCTGCCGAAGCCAATTACTGGGACGGCTTCCCCGGCCCCGAAGGTTACCGCCCCTATTTCGGCAAACTTTATACTGGAGAATAGAACATCCAGTCCCTTTCTTTGCAGGCGGGGTTTGATGAAGTTTAAGAAAATAAATCGGTAATCCCCAGGCCCGGTAGGGTTTTTGCTGGGGGTATTTGATAGGGTGTTTCTGCGTATTTCTTCACGGTTTGGAACCGCACCGGGTCTTAGACACAAACGCTGTGGTAACCTCATTGGAGATTTTATGAAATTACCGAATTAAAAAATTAATCTTCATCCAACCTCGCCAAACTTTTATCCTTCTAAAGCTCTAAAATAGACAAACTTGACAAGGATTTCAGGTTTTGATAACATATTAGCGTAGCTATTCAACCGAACCTACACAAAAACACGCTTGAAGTGCAATTCACGCCAAAATACTGAACTCGATCTTAGCCCCATTGGGGCATTATGTTTATAGGAGAAACTCATGCCACGCACATACAAAGCCTGTCTCATCGGATGCGGACGGATGGGCGCAACTATCGACGACGAAGTCGCAGGACGACCCGATAGCTTTATCTGGCAACCCTTCTCACACGCCGCTGCAGCAGTCGCATGTGAGCGAACTGACCTCGTCGCTGTCTCCGATGTCTTCGAGGAAAAAGCCGAAACCATCAGAAAACGCTACGGTGCCGAACGCGCGTACACAGATTATCAAGAGATGATCGAAAAAGAGAAACCCGACATTGTATGTCTCGCCACGCGTCCCGGTCCACACGCCGATATTACCGTCTTCGCCGCTGAGAACGGCGTTAAAGGCATCTACTGCGAAAAACCGCTCTGCTGCTCTATGGAAGAAGCAGACATCATGGTAGATGCCGTCGAAAAGCACGGTGTCAAATTCAACTACGGCACACAACGCCGCTATATGCCGATCTATCGCAAAATACGAGAACTCGTCGATGCCGGCGAAATTGGGAATGTCCAGTGCACCATCGCGCAATACGGCGCCAGCTCCGCGCTCTGGGGACTCACCCACGCCGCTGATATGCTCCTCTTCCTCGCAGGCGACCCAGAAGTCGATTTCGTACAAGGCACGGTTGTCTGTAACGATTCAGATTGGGACGGCAACCGTCTTAACACCGACCCCGCCATCACCAGCGGTTACATCCGGTACGCCAACGGCGTCCACGGCTATAATACGGCGGGTACTGGACCCGAATATGAGGTTTGCGGCACGGGTGGCAAAATCCGTGTACAAAACAACAGCAGAGAAATCCAATTCCGAAAAAAGGATGGCACCTTCTATGAAGAAGTCCCGTTCCCAGAGACCTCCCGTGCCACAGGCACCGTGATGGGGATCACAGATGTTGCTGAGGCACTCGACGAAGACCGCGAAACAAAGGGACCCATCCAACTCGCACGCCGGAGCCAAGAGACACTCATGGGTATCATCGAATCGCACCGACTCGACGGTAAACGCGTCTCACTCCCGATGGAAAATCGAGGTCTCTACGTCGCAGGAAAAAGTTGGTAAAATTGCGCACATCCGAGTAGGCGCGCTTTGATGAAGTTTAAGTATTTAAATCGGTAATTCCGATTTTCCCCCAGGTCCGGTAGGTGCGGTTTGGAACCGCACCGGACTGCCCCAAGACATTACCGAATTAACATTTTAATCTTCATCTAACCTCGCCAAAAAACATGAACTTAGAAACCCAAATCCAACAATTCCGTGAAACCTTCTACAACGTCAAATCCGAAGTCCAAAAACGCATCGTCGGCCAAGACACGATCATTGAAGGTGTACTTTTTTGCCTACTCGCCAACGGACACGCACTCCTCGAAGGCATCCCCGGCTTAGGCAAAACGCAACTCATTCACACCCTCAGCGAAGCACTCGATCTCGCTTACAAGCGTATCCAATTCACACCCGACATGATGCCTTCGGACATCACAGGTACAACACTCCTCGTAGAAGACGAACACGGCGGAAGGCAGCTCGAATTCCAACAGGGCCCCATCTTCGCACAACTCATCCTCGCCGATGAAATCAACCGCGCCACACCGCGCACGCAATCCGCGCTCCTTGAGGCGATGCAAGAACGCACCGTCACCGTCGGACGCACCAGCCACCAATTAGAAGAACCCTTTTGTGTCCTCGCGACACAAAACCCGCTGGAGATGGAAGGCACCTATCCACTCCCAGAGGCGCAACTCGATCGGTTCCTCTTCAAACTCCTCATCGACTTCCCCAACGAAGACGAAATCGTCGAAATCCTACGCCGCACCACATCCGGCACCGATATTACCATTGACAAGGTTACGAACGCCGAAACGCTCAACGAGATGCGCCGACTTGTCCCGCAAGTCCCCATCGCCGAGCATGTCGAACGCCACATCATCCGACTCGTCCGAGCGACACACCCAGATTCCGAAGACGCACCGGAGATCGTGAAACAATACGTCCACCTCGGCGCAGGTATCCGAAGCGTCCAAGCCATCGCCCTCACCGCCAAAATCAACGCCCTCCTCAACGAACGCTACAACGTCGCCTTCTCGGATATTGACACTGTTTTGCTCCCCGCACTCCGCCACCGCATCCTCCTCAATTTCGAGGGACAAGGCGAAGGCATTGCACCCGACACCATCGTCAACGAAGTCCGCAACACCATAACGCCAGCATCATAACTTCGGCCCATTCGTCATTATCAAAAACACCCGAAAACGACAACTTAAAATACTCGAATAAATTAACATCTCAGAGCCATTCAATTGTCCATCTTTCGATCAAATTTTCATCCCCAGGCCCGGTGTCACTTACCCCCATTTTTTTTTGAAGCGTTGTGATAAAAGGTTTTTGATGGGAAAGGTATGGGAAAGTCAGTAGGTTTATGATAAAATACCTCCTTACAACCGTCTGGGATCACAGACAAACCTATAAAATCGTAAGGAGGTATTTTATGAAAAAGAGATACCCGAAACGGGTAAATCCAGAAACGATGATAACACGTTTTGAAGAAATATGCAAGTCTGTCGGTCTGAAAAAACCGACTTTTCGGAACTTGCTGTTCGTCTTGATAGCGATCAGTGTTGCGAAAACCTTTCGCATCAATGAGATCGCCTCGCGTTTGCCGCTTGTTGTTGCCCGGGAGAAGTCGAAACAGAAAAGATTTCTCCGCTTTCTTGACACACCCTTGCCTGTGGATGCGCTGAAGACATCCTGGTTCGCAGCGGTTCTGACTTGGTTTTCGAGGGATGCGGGGGCTGATGTGTATTTGCTCGTTGATGAGACGGATCTGATTGCGGGGTGGAAGGCACTTGTGATTTCGATCCCGTTTCGGCATCGTGCGATCCCTATCTTTTGGTTCATTTACAGCAATCAGCAGATCCGAGACGGTATCTATAAAAGTCATAACGAGATCATCCAATACTTTTCTGAGTGCGTCTATCAACAGGCTTTAGAAGTTATGTCGAAAAACAGCCAGCGTCCTGTTTTGGTATTTGACCGTGGCTTTGCCCGTGCGCAGCATGTCATCAAGTTTCTCAAGGCAAAGCATATCCGCTTCGTCATGCGGGTTTGCCGAAATGTCGGCATCATACATCATGGCAGTCGTAAGAAACTTGATGACATGCCAGACGGATGGTATCCCGAAATCCTTTATCAGGCACAACACCAGATACCCCTGCAGCTTTATATCATTCGAGACACTGATTTCAAAGACCCAATGTATCTCATCTCAAACCACATCTGTGGACATCAGATACATCAATGCTACAAAAGACGTATGCAGATCGAACACGGATTCCGAGATATAAAGTCTTGCTTCGGATTTGGAAAACTCGTCTTGAAAAAACCGACACAAGCACGGCTTGAGGTCTTATGGCTCTGTGCCTGTTTCGCTTATGGGTTGCTCTTTATCAGTTACGAGAAAACGGCAACACATTGGCAGAAGTTTTACAATACAGACAAGAGAAAAAACTACTCCGTCATTACCGTTATCAAACGCATTCTCACCGATACGTGGAATACCGCGTTTCTCATCTCATTTTTCACGGATATAGACTGTAGAGGGAATCGAGTTTAGATTGCCACGCACTGACTGCTTTTCTCACACATAAACCTAACAACATCAACTACATTCTATACTTGAAAAAAAATGGGGGTAGGTGACCAGGCCCGGTAGGTTCGGTTTCCTAACCGAACCGGCTCCTTAAAAAAATGTGAAATTCAATAACTTCTTATAGTAAAATCCGAAAAATAAGTTTACACATGTAGCATAGGCTGTTAGCCTGTGCCGTAAGGGTTTGGGTGTTCAGAAGATGTATAAGAAATTAGGGAATCCACTATAAAATTGAATGGCTCTGATTAACCTCTTGACATCTCCTTGAACCCACACTATAATATAGGATTATCAAAAATTGGGAAAAATGACAACACAAATTTTCCATTTTCAAAAAGAGGCGAAAACGGTAATATGCAAGACTTTACAGCAGGCTTGTACCGACAGCAACGAGAATACAAGAGCTTTAGCCCATCCTTCATCAACTGTCCTTTTGCCTGGGAAAACCGTCAAATAGATCAGTTGGTTGAACAAGCCGCAAATCTTTTGGGAGAACTCAAGACTTATGCGGAAATCGTCCCAGATGTCGATTTTTCGATACCAATGAGTATCGCAAAAGAAGCGATAGACTCTAATCTGATTGAAGGCACAAAAACTAAGATTGATGAGGTCGTTCTGCCACAAACAGAGATTCCAGCAATCCGACAGGCTGATTGGCAGGAAGTCCAAAATTACATTGAAGCCATGAATTTCGCGATAGCCGAACTCCCAAGAATCCCACTCTCAACGCGACTTCTCAAAGATGTCCATAAAATATTGATGTCCGGTGTTCGTGGAAGACATAAAGCACCCGGCGAAATCCGCAGAAGTCAAAACTGGATCGGCGGTGCGTCACTCGCCGACGCGCTTTTTGTCCCTCCCTCACCGGAAGAACTGCCCGATCTCCTAAGCGATCTGGAAAAATTCTGGCACAACAAATCACTACAACTGCCCTATCTTATCAAAATCGCTATCACGCACTATCAGTTTGAAACCATTCACCCTTTCCTTGATGGAAACGGCAGATGCGGAAGACTCTTAATTGTTTTGCAACTTATCGACGCACAGTTACTTAACAAGCCTGCCCTTTATGCGTCTACCTTTTTTGAGAGAAACAAGGTTTCATATTACAATTCCCTTACCCGCGTTCGCACCGCAAATGATTTAGAACAGTGGATCGTATTTTTCTTAATCGGAATCGTCGAGACTGCCCAGCACGGACTCAAAACATTCAAAGCAATCATTGCCCTCCGTCAAGAATATGACACTAAAATCCTAACGCTCGGTGTCCGAGCGAAAAATGCCCAAAAGCTGCTTCAACATATGTATGCAACCCCCATTGTCAACGTTAGATCCGTTGAAAAGGAGTTAGACATAAGTTTCTCAAGCGCGAACAGACTCCTAAAATCCTTGACAGCACTCGGCATCTTGAAAGAGACCACTGGTCACTCCCGTAACCGTCTCTTCGTATTGGAAAAATACCTAAACCTCTTCAGAAGTTAGCGAACCCCACACAAAAATGAGGAAATTATAACGATGAGGACATCCCAAGCATATTTCACGCCCGAAGAATACATCACTTTAGAACGCAAAGCAATCCCTGACGCTGAGATAGTTAGAAGCGAATATATCAACGGTAAAATAATTGGAAGATCCAGTTCTAACTGGGCACACAATGTTATTACAGGCAACATTGTCGCTGGACTTTACACCCGTTTCAGAAACAGGGGATGCTTCGTATTTGCCAACGAAATGCGTGTCAGTATTCCAGCAGCAAATTCCTATTTTTATCCCGATGTCGGCGTTGTCTGTGAAGAACCCCGTTTTGAAGACGATGTTCTTGACATACTCCTCAACCCCATAGTCGTCGTAGAAGTGCTTTCTCCGTCAACAGAGGCTTACGACAGAGGCGACAAATTCGCACACTACCGCCAACTCCAATCCTTACAAGAATACATCCTCGTCTCCCAAGACAAGGTCCGTGTCGATCACTACGTCCGACACGCAACACAATGGATCCTCACCGACTTCCAAGAACTGGAGCAACACCTTCCACTCACCTCAATCCAATGCGAACTTCCCCTACAAGAGATATACGAAAACGTCCCGTTCCCTGAATAGCACCGATAGCCCCTGCCACATTGACAAGACTTCCGAAATGGTCTTATTTTTTCTCCTTCAGTGCTTTTGGGTTTTGGGTGTGATGTCTATTGCGTCTTGCTCGGTGTTGATGGCGTTGCAGGCGACGAGGGTTTTTAGGATTTGATGTGCCAAAGTTACGTGTTTCGTGGCTTCTTCGGTGTCTTCTGCTTGGAAGATGCATTGTTTCTGGTATCCGTAGAGGGTTTCTAATTCTTGGGCGATGTTTGTAGAGGTCGTGAGGTTCAAGGTGCGGTAATTGGCGCAGAATTCGTCTCGAGTTTGGTTGAAGAGGTCGCGGTATTTCTCAGGAAATTGACGGTGGTTGATGTCCAAGCGTCGGAATTGATTGAAGAGTTCTTGCCGGAGCTGCCTTTGATGATCCGCACGTTCTTTGGTATAATGAAGCTTGTAATTTCTGATGTATCTGCCTTCACGATAAGTATCGAACGCCGCGAGGGCACTCTCATTGAGTTTATCATCCGCGTCCTTACCGTATTTTTCGTCGAAAGCCTTCAGATGTTTCTTAAAGTACGCCGCGATAAATTCAGATCTGCTGCTGAGTTCGCTGTCGTTGAGGGGTTCAGCCATAATTTGATCAATATCGAGCGTCTCTGGGATTCCGAGGGGTGGCAGTTCGTCTTCAAATTCTTCAATGAATGCGTCAATGATGTCGGTTAATTTCATAAAACGTGCGTAGGATATGACGACAAATTGTTTGTGTTTCTCTTTGAGTTTCATGTGTGGACTCCTTTAAATCAGGACTTACGCATTTTTCCATGATAACGGACGTCCGACGCACTGCAGGCGGGGTTTGAAACCCCGCCTGCAGTGGGGGCTGCGTAAGTCCTATAAATAAAATTGGGCTTACGGAAAAAGCAGTAATTTCGGTATTTTTAAACCCCCTAAATCCCCCTTATCAGGGGGACTTTAAGAGGATGTGCGTAAGTCGTAAAAATGTTACACCAGTGTAACATTTGGGATGAATAGGTTATCGGTCTAAACTTAGTGGTTGTAAGGGTTTAGAGGCGATTTTGTTGTTGCCGTAAAAAAGAAAAAATGGCGAAAAGTGTAACATTTGGTTTAGCGGTTAACCATCAGCAGTTAGAAAAATGGTTAGGTTTATGATTTAGATGTTTTAACTTAATTTGAGTTTATATTTTATATAATACCATATATAATATAGGGAGGCAAATTTATTTTTTAGGGCTTACAACTGAATGCCCCTGATGAAGAATGAAATCGCGCTTGACAAACGTGGGTTCATAAGTTAATATTAATTAGAGAAACTGAGGTTTGAGTTCCGGTCGTATCTGGAACGCTATTTTAAAATCAAACACGCTTAAGACTTACACAGGTTGCTCTTTTGTAGCATAGGCTGTTAGCCTGTGCCCTGAGAACGTCTCTGTTTTTTGAGAGTTTATCCGCTGACGGAGCGTCATATCGTCAAAATTGCGTAAATCCTGCACGCTTATAGAAAGACAGAATTCAATTGTGGCGATATTCTACCGAGGCGCGGGAATTGGTACTTACTGGCATATTCATGATGCAAGACAGACCGGATTCATCGCACGGGCACCCGAATTGTGTGAACCATCGTTTTGAGGTTTATTAACTGGACACCTGCACACAAATCGGAGAAACCGTCATGTCGAAATATCAGACACAGCCTATTAAGATGGATCCTTATCAGATCCAGACTGTTTCTCTCAAGGAACTTGTATCCGACAGTAAATTAATAAAGTTCCTGAGAGTAGAAATACCTTACGGAAAGGCGTATGGACGGATTCCATTCGCTCGGGTCCTCTACGCTTTTAACGGCGTTGAACAAAAAAAGGCAGTTCCGATGGATCTCGATAAGGGCGCATTTAGTGACAGCAGTTTCGAGAATGTATTTGACGATGAAGAACTCGAAAAAACGTTCCGCGAAATTGCCCCTGACGTTTTTCGCAACGCTGCACCACAAATCGTTGAAGCAGTTAGCAAAGCCGCCTCTTCAAAACGGTAAGACAAACGGATTAGTAGGCTTTTAATCTTGACTTTGCTGCTGGCGAACGTTGCTACCTCACCATTTTGCATACAATTTTTTCTTGACACCACCAACAAAATTTTGCTACAATTAACGGGCAATCTAAACTTTCGCTTTCAGAGAACGAGACAAGAAAAATATGCAAGAATCTTTACAAAAATTACAAGAGTTGCTCCAGAAACTCTTCCGTGCTGATGCTGCCGATCTCAACTTCGGTATCTACCGCATTATCAACTACCGACGAGACCAGATCCAAAAATTCATTGACGAGGAACTCCCCACCATCGTCCAAAACGCGCTTGAGGCAAACACCGAAGCAGAATCTGCACACGAACGGATTACCGAACTTGAGAATCAAGTTCGAGAATTAGGTAATAATCTCGGAGAGGAAATGTTGGATGCCGATGGAAATCTCGTCAACGAGGTCTATAGAGAAAGACCTCTCATCCAGCAATACCTTGAAGCAAGAGAACAACTCGGCTCCCCGCAAACTCAAGACCAGCGCGCTCATGCTGTCTATAACCACCTCTATACCTTCTTCTCCCGCTACTACGAAGACGGCGACTTCATCCCGCGCCGACGTTACTCCCAAACCGAACGCTACGCCGTCCCATACAACGGTGAAGAAGTCTACCTCCACTGGGCAAACAAAGACCAATATTATGTCAAAAGCGGAGAGCATTTCTCCACCTACAGATTCACATCTCAAGGCATCACTGTCACTTTTGACCTCCAAAACGCAGATGTCGAAAAAGATAACGTCAAAGGTGAAAAACGTTTCTTTATCCCCATACCTGCTAAGACAATCTATAAACCAGAAACCGATGAGGTTAGCATCCCATTTGAATACCGTCCACTCACCGACGAAGAAAAGAAAAAATACAGTGGTCAAAAGCAACAGGACAAAATTATTGAAGCCGCTGAATCTGAAATCATGAGATGCCTGACCAGTCATTACAATGCCCTATCCGCATTAGATCACCAAACGGAAGGCGAAACTACCCTCAAAAAGCACCTCCGCACCTATACACGCCGCAACACCGCTGACTTCTTCATTCACAAAAATCTCAGGCAGTTCCTCAACCGCGAACTGGATACCTACATCAAAAACGAAGTCATCCGTATATCTGACCTAATTTTAACGAACGTTAATACAGAATTAAGCAGGGGGAGGGCGTAACTGAAGTATTAACTAATAGTAATAATTGGTTGGAAACCGCGAAACTCGTCCACACCATCGCCACCCAAATTATTGAATTTCTCTCCCACATTGAAGAATTCCAAAAACGTCTCTGGCTAAAAAAGAAATTTGTCCTTTCTACCGACTACTGCTTCACACTTGACCGCGTCCCAGAAGAATTTTATTTAGAAATCGCACAGAACACCGATCAACTTGAGGAGTGGAAAGACCTCTTTGCTATTCACGAAATAGACAACAACCTCATTGATGCCCACTACACCGAACCACCCTCCGTTGAATTCCTGAAAGAAAATCCGAACCTTGTTTTGGATACCTGCCACTTTGATTCAGACTTCAAGGATCGCCTCTTGGCGAATTTTGACGATCTGGACAACGAGACAGATGGCTTGTTAATACACAGTGAGAACTTTCAGGCGTTAAATCTGTTGATAGAAAAATACCGCGAATCACTAAAAGCTATCTATATTGATCCGCCCTATAATACTGATGCCTCAGCAATTCTTTACAAAAACAATTACAAAGATTCATCGTGGATGTCGTTGATGGCAGATCGGATTGCAGTCTCCCACGGATTGTTGGCAGATAATGGCATCTTTTGTGCAGCGATTGACGATGTAGAAGCAGCCAATCTAAGACATCTACTCCAAAATCTCTTTGGGAACGAGAATGAACTCGGAATTGTTGCAGTTTGTTCCAATCCAGCAGGTCGTCAAAGACCCACAGGCTTTGCCCCTGCTCATGAATACGCTATGTTTTTCAGTCAAACCCAAACAGCACAAGTCGGCCGCCTTGAACGAACAGAAGAACAACTCGAGAACTCAGAAATTGATGAACAAGGTCGCTACTTCACATGGAGAGGACTTAGGAATGGCGGAGGTCCCAACGCTCTGCGTGGTGCCCGGCCTCGTTTGTTCTATCCACTTTTTGTGAGGAATGATCAAATTCGCATTCCCAACATGGAATGGGATAGCGAGACCCGACAATGGGATCTCTTGGAATCGCCGAATCTTGGTGAAATAGAAGTATTACCAATTAGACCTGATGGTGAAGAGATGACGTGGAGGTATGGAATTGAGACCTTACAAAGAAGACTATCAGAAACTATTGCGAGAAGTGACCAGAATGGTAATATTCGGATTCTTGTTAAACGGTATCTAAACGAAGAAGGCATGCTACCCAAGACATGGTGGGGTAAAACAGAGTACTCATCAACGCAATATGGAACCATTTTTTTAACAAATATGCTGGGTGATAGTCTCGCATTCATGTTCCCTAAATCTATTCACCTCGTTGAAGATTGTCTGAGTGTTTCTTCCCTCGGTAAAGATGATATTGTACTTGATTACTTTGGAGGATCTGGGACTACCGCCCACGCAACTATCAACCTAAATCGCCAAGACGATGGAAAGCGTAAATACATTCTTATTGAGATGGGACATCACTTTGATACCGTTCTTAAACCGCGTATCAAGAAAGCCATTTACGCCGAAAAATGGAAGGATGCTAAACCCATCTCTTGTGAGAATCAGCTCTCCCAAATCATCAAATATCAACGCATTGAATCTTACGAAGATGCCCTCAACAACATCGAATTCAACAAAACTGAACATGAGGATATCCTGCTAACTGCCGAACATCAATTAAGTTATCTGTTCGGCAGTGAAACGCGCGAAAGTCTAACGTTCCTTAACATTTCCGAACTCCAAAATCCGTTCAGTTATCAACTTAATATCGTCAAAGATATGCAGACGCAGAAACAGTCTGTCGATTTACCGGAAACCTTCAACTACCTTCTCGGTATCTCAGTGCAAACTCGTCAATGTCTGAATGATGATGATAGACGTTATCTTGTCTACAAAGGTACAATTGGGCAAAAACCAGTCGTTATTATCTGGCGTGAAACCGCAGGCTGGAAACAAAAAGATTGGGAACGTGATTACCAGTTCATCGAAGAAAATAAACTCACAGAAGGCGCAGCAAAAGTCTATGTCAACACAGATAGCATCGTTCCAGAGGCAGAATCCTTAGATCCGCATTTTAAACGACTGATGTTTTCACAATAAATCCGCAAAACAACTGCTATGCCCAAAAGAAACAACTCACAACGCACACTTGACAACCATCTTACGCTCCACGGATGGCTCAACAGCCATTTCGGGTATAAAACCACGCGCGACCTACTTAACGATGTCGTAAGACTTGATGAGGGATTCAGCCCAGATGGACACTCTCCAATCTGCGAATTTCTTATGTCCCTTCCAGATTTAAAGTATGGAATTGAGGATACTTTACCAATCTATGATTCCAATATCAAAAAGCATCTGTCTGCCATAAATAACAAACGCACACAACCAATCGTCCTCCGTTACTTTCAATACCTTGCACTCCTCTATACTGAAATTTTTTTAGATTGGAAATTCAACAGACCGGGTGAATTTCTACGTCAACTTAATATGTTTGTCCAACGCCGTAATGATGCCAGAGCTCCGAGCGATGCCATGGATACAAACTTCACAAACGCGGATCTCGATAAACTCGCTTTCTGGATGGCAACCGGTGCAGGCAAAACCCTCATCATGCACATCAACTACCATCAATTCCTACACTACTGCAAAGACGAAGAAACTCTTGACCATGTCATTCTTATCACACCCAACGAAGGGTTGAGTGAGCAACATATACGCGAACTTGCCAACTCCGGCATTCGGTGTGAACGTTTTAACATTGAACGAAATCGCTTGGCGAGTACGCATGAGGCAGTACAGGTAATCGAAATAACAAAATTAGTAGAAGAAAAAACCGGTGGTGGTTTGAGCGTTCCGGTTGAAGCATTTGAGGGAAACAACCTCATTTTTGTAGATGAAGGTCACAAAGGTAGCGGTGGAAAAGTCTGGCGAACTTACCGAGAAGCACTCGCCGAAACCGGTTTCACCTTTGAATATAGTGCGACTTTCGGACAAGCACTTGCAGCCGCGAGAAACGCAGACCTTGTTGAAGAATATGGAAAAGCCATCGCCTTTGACTATTCATATCGATACTTCTACGAGGATGGACATGGCAAGAACTTCCGTGTCCTTAACGTTCACCACGATGAAGAGTCCCAAACCGAAACACTCCTTTTAGCCAATCTTCTCAGCTTTTACGAACAGCGATGCTATTTCAAGCAAGAACGCGACGCGGTGCGTGATTACGGATTAGATTCACCCTTATGGACATTCGTTGGAAGTAAAGTTAATGCTGTCTATACTGAGAACAGCCGTTCCCGCTCTGATGTCCTTAACGTTATTCGTTTTCTGCACCGGTTTCTAAAAAACGAAGAAAATTGGGCAACCGATACCATCGAGAAGATTCTCAACGGTGATTCCGGCTTATCGGATGACGGCACTGATGTTTTCCACAACCGTCTCAACTATCTCAGAAACCTCCGTGAAACGCCAGCGCAAATCTATACTGGTATCCTCGATGAAGTATTTCACACCAACGCAAGCGGCGCATTACACCTACAAGATGTTCGAAATGCGCAAGGCGAAATTGCATTGAAAACTACTCACGGCACGGAAAACTTTGGTCTCATCTACATTGGGGATACCACTGCCTTCAAAAAACTTGTCAATAGCGATAATGCAGGTATTGAAACAGAGTCCGAAGATGTACTGACGGAAAGCCTTTTTAACAACATCAACACTTTCGATAGTCCAATTAATATCTTGATTGGCGCGAAAAAATTCATTGAAGGATGGGACAGTTGGCGTGTCACCGCGATGGGACTACTAAACATCGGTAGGCAGGAAGGCTCTCAAATTATCCAATTGTTCGGTCGGGGTGTTCGCTTACGCGGCAAAAACATGAGCCTCAAACGCAGTGCTGCTCTTGACGGCGAGCATCCGCCTAATCTACCTCTCTTGGAAACCTTAAATATTTTCGCTGTCCGTGCCAACTTCATGGCACAATTCCGAGATTACCTCATGCGTGAAGGCATAGAACTCGATGAACCTATCCAAATGGAGATTCCAATCGTCTCTAACGACAGTTTCCTCGCGCATCAGCTCTTCGTCCCAAACGTTCTTCCATACGACGAAGCTGCCAAAGGACAGTGTGTTCCCCTCGTAGTTAATATCAATGCTTACATCACTCATACGACGCAAATCGTTGAGGTTATCGGGAGCAGTACACAACAAGGCATCCGAGGGAGTAGATCAACGGCAGCCTTGGAACGTAAAATTCCAGAAGAAAGTCTGAAATTGGTAGACTGGGAAAAAATCTACCTGCATCTGATTGAATACAAACACGAACAGCAATTTCACAACCTCATCTTTGACATCCAGACCCTTAAGACAATTATGGAGCCATCTCAAGAACTGTACGGGCTCACCGTCATGGCAGAATCCGAAGTCAAGCCAACATCGTTGGAAGAGGTCACTCGCTTAGAGGAATTAGTGATTACACTCCTCCGCAAGTATATCGCCAAATTTTATCGCATCATTCAGAAGCAGTGGAGTAGCAACAGGGTGAGGTTGAAAACATTAGACGAAGATGATGCTAATTTCACAGATTGGAGTGTCCACATTCCCCGAGACGAAGCACAGGAACTCGAGCCACAAATTCAACACCTCATAGAGAGTGGTGAAATATACGGACCGAATGTAACAGATTTCCCCAACGCCTACAACGATAGGCACTTATATCAACCACTCCTCGCGATAACCAATGCCAACGATTCGTGGCGAATCGCACCACCGGCTCTGGAAGAAAGCGAACAACAATTTGTAAAAGATTTGCGTCTTTACATCCGCCAGCAACGCGAAGAACATTTCAAAGAAAAAGAGATGTTCCTCTTACGCAACCAGAGTCGAGGCAAAGGTATCGGCTTTTATCAGAATGAAGGCTTTTATCCCGACTTTATTCTCTGGATAACCAAAGGAGCAAAGCAGCGTATTGTTTTCATCGAACCTCACGGTATGGTGCATGACGCGGTTAACGAGCACAACGACAAAATCACCCTTTTTAAAAGACTCCGTACCGTTTCTTATGAACGCTTCCGCGGTGAACACGTGCAAATGGACTCCTTTATCATCTCAAAAACTGACTTTCAAGTTCTCCGCCGCAGAGAAGGTATGGAGAGACAGGAATTTGCAGATGAATGGCACATCCTCTTCCGCACCGAAGCAGATCCAAGTTACCTCTCTCCAATTTTCCAAGAACCAGATCATGACTCCACGCCGTAGAGAAAATTTACAGATTCTTAGGCATCTCATTTTGCGTAAGTCCTAAAAATCCTATAAATCTTGATCCGACAATCCAAGTAAAATTTCATAGCAACTTTCAACAACCGTCCCCCTAAAACCATCGAAAACGTAGTTGTGGATTGGGTTCGAGGCACTTCATAAATTTCATAGTTTTCCGTATTTGCTATGAAAACTATGAAATTTTACACCACTTTACGGCACTGTTGATAAGGTTCATAGACGATTGATAAACGACCCAGGGCCATTCAATTCTCTGGAAAACAGCTAAATTCCCTTATGATTTTGGCATCCCTAAACACGAAAATCCGCGTTCTCCGCGTTCTCCGCGTTCTCCGCGATTCAGACAATTTGAAAATTGAATCCCTCTGATAAACGACAGTATTTCCCTTGCCACCACCAACGAATTGTGCTAAAATACACACAGCATGAACCAACACGACCGAAAACACCCACATAAAGAACTCCGCGCCCTCCTCGGAACACGTTTCAGCACAGACGATGCCATCCGAGACGCGCACGCACGCGATGCCTCATACCATCAAGGCGCGCTCCCAGAGGCAGTCGTCTTCCCGAAAACCAACGCCGAAGTCGCAAATATTGTCAGAATCTGTGCAAAACATAAGATACCGATCATCCCTTACGGCACCGGCACCGGCGTTGAAGGCGCAGTCGTCGCAACCGAAGGCGCGCTCTGCATCGCACTCAACGAAATGAACCGCATCTGCCGCGTCAGTCCAAACGACAGAGATGCTACTGTCGAAGCAGGCGTAACCCGTCTCCAACTGAACACGCATCTCGCAGACATCGGCACACAACTCCACTTCTCCGTCGATCCGGGTGCAGATGCCTCGTTAGGCGGGATGGTCGCAACCCGCGCATCCGGCACGAGTGCCGTCCGATACGGTACAATGCTCGATAACGTCCTCAGCTTGACCGTCGTCACTGCGGACGGCTCTATTGTTCACACCGGCAGCAGAGCCAGAAAATCCGCCGCAGGCTATGATCTGACACGTCTCTTTATCGGCTCAGAAGGCACACTCGGGATTATCACCGAAATCACACTCAAATTGACAAGGTTGCCGGAAGCCGTTGCCTCCGCGGTCTGTGCTTTCCCAACCATAGCCGCAGCCGTAGACACCGTTATCAAACTAATAGATGCAGGTGTCAGCATTGCCCGTATCGAACTACTGGACGAACAGCAGATGGATGCCGTCAACAAATACGCAGGATTAGATTACGAAGTCGCACCGACGCTCTTTTTTGAGTTCCACGGGTCTGAACACGCGGTTGCCGAAAGCTCTGAGATCGCCGGTAAAATCGCAGCAGCACACGGCAGCGGCGATTTCCGATGGGCAACAGACGACAACGAACGCAAACGGCTCTGGCAAGCCCGATACGATAGCTACTACGCCGCACTCAATCGTCGTCCGGGTTCCGTCGGCTACGTAACCGATGTGTGTGTCCCGATCTCTCAACTCGCCGAATGTATCGCAAAAACGAAAGCGCGCCTCGCCACATCGGAGCTTGTTCCCTCAATCCTTGGACACGTCGGTGACGGAAACTTTCACGTCGTTTTCCCACTTGAACCCAACAACAAGGACGAATTAGCAGAAGCGCAGCGACTCAGCGATCAGATTGTAGACATCGCCTTAGAGATGGACGGCACTTGCACAGGCGAACACGGTGTCGGTGTCGGTAAACGGAACGCATTAGAGAAGGAACACGGAGAGGCAGTAGACCTGATGCGTGCAATCAAACACGCCTTGGATCCACAAAACTTAATGAATCCGGGCAAAGTCTTTCTGTAAGGATAAAGTACATTTATAACAGACATGGCAAACCACTGGAAAATCCTCATCACCGATTACGCCTGGGCCTCGATTGAACCCGAACGACAGGTCCTTGCCGAAATCGGCGCAGAACTCATCGCAGCAGAAACTGGCGACGAACCGGAACTGCAAACGCTCGCACCGACGATGGACGGTATCCTCACCTGTTGGAACCCGGTTCGCGAGCCAGTCATCACCGCCGCGAAGAAGTGTCAGGTCATCGCACGCTACGGCATCGGACTTGATAACATCGATGTAGAAGCTGCCACCGAACAAGGCATCGTTGTCACTAATGTCCCTGCCTACTGTATGGACGAGGTTTCTGACCACGCGATGGGACTCCTATTGGCGTGTGCCAGAAAAATTCCACGTTTCGATCGGGCTGTCAGAAATGGCACATGGGATCAGAACATCGGACCGGAGATGCACAGAATCCGGGGCAAAACGCTCGGCATCGTCGGGTTCGGACGGATTGGACAAGCGATTATCCCAAAGGCGAAAGCGTTCGGACTTACAATCAACGTCTGCTCCCCGCGCACGGATCCCAAACGAATCCAGCAACAGGGCGCACAAAAGGTCTCATTCCAAGAACTTCTTACAACGTCCGACTTTATCACAATCCACGCGCCGTTGACACAGGAAACAGAACACATGTTCAGCGATGCCGAATTCCGTGCGATGAAACCGACAGCCTTCTTAATCAATACGGCACGCGGTGGCATCGTAGACACCGCTGCGCTCACAACCGCACTCCAAAACGGAGACATCGCCGGTGCGGGCCTGGATGTTTTGGAAACCGAGCCACCTGAACCAAATACCGAACTCCTAACGTTTGATAATGTCGTCGTTACACCACACGCCGCATTCGTCTCAGAAGACGCAATTCTTGAACTGGAGGTCACCGCTGCCAGATGTGTAGCACAAGTGCTCACAGGACAACTGCCGGAATCCGTTGTGAACCCATCGGTCTTAGAACAACCGAACCTCCGAGCAAAATCATTAAAGTAGTAGGCACACGTCGTTGTGCCGTAACATAAAAAAATAGGACGAACGCATAACCGAGATCGTCTCAAGGGAAAGGTGGAAGAACGGAAGAATGGTGGGACCGCTCCATACTTCCAATCATCCTATCTTCCTATCCTTCAAGGAAACGCAGATATCTTACATAAGTCCTGATTAAAGTAGCAGACACACTGACTATGCCGTAACCATTGGAGAACTTAAATGCAACAACTTCCTGACGCAACTGGGCATTTTGGACAATTCGGAGGCAGATACGTCCCCGAAACCCTGATGCCCGCGCTATTAGAACTCGAAGACGCATACAACGCACTCAAAGACAACGCCGATTTCCAAGAAGAATTCCAGTACTATCTCCGCGAATACGTCGGACGACCCAACCCACTCTACTACGCCGAGCGTCTGACAGAAACCCTCGGCGGCGCGAAGATATACCTCAAACGGGAAGACCTCAACCATACGGGTGCCCATAAAATCAACAGTGCGATCGGACAAATCCTTCTCGCACGTTGGATGGGCAAAAAACGCATCATCGCCGAGACAGGCGCAGGACAACACGGCGTCGCAACCGCCACCGTCGCCGCAAAGTTCGACATGGAATGCGAAGTCTACATGGGTGAGGAAGACATAGAACGGCAGGCACTCAATGTCTTCCGAATGCAGTTGATGGGAACGAAAGTCGTGCCTGTGAACTCCGGCTCCCGCACCCTCAAAGACGCGATCAACGCCTGTTTCCGAGACTGGGTCACGAATGTCCGTACCACCTACCTACTTCTCGGTTCGGTTGTCGGCGCGCACCCTTATCCGATGATCGTCCGAGACTTCCAAGCCGTCATCGGTGATGAGGCACGAGCGCAGATCTTAGAACAAGAAGGTGCCTTACCGGATTGTGTCGTCGCCTGTGTCGGTGGCGGTAGTAACTCGCTCGGTATGTTCTACCCCTTTTATGCCGATGAATCCGTCCGGATGATCGGCGTAGAAGCCGCCGGTGAGAGCATCCGTAGCGGACGACACGCAGCACCACTCACTGCAGGCAGCGTCGGTGTCTTTCACGGTGCCAAGTGCTACCTATTGCAAGAAGACGACGGACAGATAACCCCTGCACACTCCATCTCTGCGGGGTTAGATTATCCGGGTGTCGGACCCGAACACAGTTATTACCGTGAAACCGGTAGAGCCGAATACGTCCCTATTACCGATGCAGAAGCTGTAGAAGGGTTCCAGTTGTTATCGGAAACAGAGGGTATCATCCCCGCATTAGAATCCGCACACGCCATCGCTTATCTACGCGAACTCGCACCTAAACTCGGTAAAGAGAAAGTCATCGTCGTATGCCTTTCAGGCAGAGGCGATAAAGATGTCTACACCATCGCAAAGGAATTAGGCATTAGTCTCTAATTTCGCATGAATTTATCTGGAACATTGCCAATGTGATTCTTCGCAGCACCTCTGACTCGTATTTAATTGAAAAAAATTACCTTTGAGATGTACGCTATGGTATAATTGCCTCCAAGGAATCTTAAATCCTAATTATAATGAGCGAGGTGGCACGATGACCCGCGAAACCGTAGATGCTGGTTCAAGTCTGTCGCTACAACAAAAAGCCCGAAAGCTCATCAGTTGGCTTCTCCATAAACACGGGCCCGTTCGGAATTGGCGATACATCCCGACACACGTGTTGCTGCGAAAACTACGATCGGAGTCTGCTGAGATGCGCGCCTACGCCGCCGAAGGGTTAGGCGGTGTCGGCGATGTCCATGCGGTCGCACCGCTCATTGATGCCTTAACCGATAACAACTCAACCGTCCGCCGATTCGCCATCTCCTCACTCGGTAAGATCCGAGATGCCCGCGCCATTGATGTCCTGATCCCATTCCTACAAGACGAAGAACCGGATATGCGCTGCGCCGCCGCCGTCGCGCTCGGAGAATTAGGACTCACCGAAGACAGGTTTTCAACACCACCCGTACAAGTAATAGAAGCACTAATAAACAGCGTAACAGACAGCGATAGAGCCGTCTGCTCCGCTGCAGTTGTCGCTTTAGGCAGAATCGGCAGCCCGCAAGCCATCGCTGCGCTCAACGCACTCGCAGACACCACCGACAGCGAATGGATCCGCCGTTATATCAGCGAAGCACTCCATCAAATTGAAGAACAGAACACCTAACAATCCGATCAATATAGGTAAAACATGTTGTCAGTGACACCCTGCTAAAGCATGGGTGCTTGTGCGAAGCCTATACCACAGGTTCACTCCACAAGATTAAGTCCTGACTACAGTAAAATATCGCGGTATCTTGGTGTGGTCGCCAGCACAATGTTTCGGATGCTCCCCAAGTCTGATTCCTTTTGGATACTGTGATCTGGATGGGGCAATATACAACCCGAAAGGGAGATTACAAACTATGTTTGTTCCAGTAACGAGTAAAACGGGTGGCAAGTTAATGCCGACACGTCCAAACAAGGCAGGTATGCTGATTAAGAAAGGATTAGCAACCCCCTATTGGTCTAATGGCATATTCTGTGTCAGACTCAACTACGAAGTGGAAACCGACTACACGCAAGAGATTGCTGTGGGTGTAGACCCTGGCAGCAAAAAAGAAGGCTTTACCGTGAAGTCTGAAGCACATACCTACTTGAATGTTCAAGCCGATGCCCATAACAAAGTCGGCAAGAAGATTGAAAAGCGTCGTGAGTTGCGGCGAGGGCGGCGTTCTCGGAAGTGTCCGAACCGCAAAAACCGCACCAACCGTCTTGCAAATAAAGAACGGATTCCCGCAGGCACACGTGCGAGATGGGATTGGAAACTCCGTATCCTTGACTGGTTGTCTAAACTCTATCCTATCACCCATGTCTGCGTTGAAGACATTAAGGCACGAACAATACAACGTGCTAACAAGTGGAATCAGTCTTTTAGTCCATTGGAAGTCGGTAAGCAGTGGTTCTACACTCAAGCGCAGAAGCGATGGAAACTGCTAACACTTCAAGGCTACGAGACAAAAGAGATACGCGATAGACTCGGTCTCAAGAAGTCGTCTAAAAAACTTGCTGAAACTTTTGACGCACATTGTGTAGATTCTTGGTGTCTTGCTTATCACACAATAGGCGGGCAAGATATACCTGATAATACCCGTGTATTCTGTATATCGCCGATCCCCATACGCAGGCGTGAACTTCATAGACAAAACCCACAGAAAGATGGGAAGCGTCCACGCTATGGCGGCACGACTTGGAATGGATGGGTAAAGAACACACTCGTCAAACATGTTAAATACGGTTTGACACGGATCAGTGGCTTTAGCAAACAAGGGATTTCTCTATATTCTCTGCGTGGAAAACGCTTGTGTCAAAACGCGAAAACACAAGATTTAAAAGTGCTAACACGACTCAACTTTAACTATAGGAGCGGTGTTTCCTGCGCCCGCTAAAGCAGGGGTTTCCACACCGAAGATTTTGATGAAGAAAGAACAAATCGTCTCCCAAAATCCACGAATTATGAATGGCAGGTTGGTCTTTGCTGGCACTCGTGTGCCGGTTGAAAGTCTAATTCAGCACCTCGCTGCAGGAGATTCACTCAATAAATTTCTCGACCACTTCCCGACAGTGTCGCGTGAACAAGCAGTTGCTTATTTAGAAATGAACCTGGAATTCGCAGATGCGCGTGTTGAATGAATTCTCCATTTTTCTTGATTTTTACAACCAAATCTGGTATAATAATTGTTAATTTTCACAGCATCTGAAATGGTTCCACTCACACAAATTGAGAGTCCACATTAGCACGCGCGACTACAAGCGTACCACCTACACTACAATAACTATGGACGAAATCCAAGACTTCAAATCCGGTTACGTTAGCATCATCGGCGCACCTAACGTCGGGAAATCGACGCTGCTTAATGCTATCTTAGGGCAGAAATTAGCGATCGTCACCCCGAAACCACAGACAACGCGTAACCAGATTCGTGGAATCCTCACCACAGACACCCATCAAATTATCTTTGTCGATACCCCCGGGCTGATGAACCCAAAGTACCGCTTACAAAGCGAAATGGTCAAAACCGCTTATGGTGCTTTAGCGGACGCGGATGTCGTACTTTTCGTGATTGATGTCACGCGCCGAGACCCAGATATCGAAGATACAATCCTAAAACGCCTCAAACGTATTAAATCGACAACAATCCTCGTTCCGAACAAAGTAGATCTCGTCGAAAAACGCACCCTACTCCCTATCTTTGAAGACTACAGCCAAAAGTTTGAATTCGCGCACATAATCCCCATCTCCGCCTTAACCGCCGATGGGGTCCCAGTGCTTCTCGAGCAGATTGAAGACTATCTGCCCGTTGGTCCCCAATATTTCCCAGAGGACCAACTCAGCGATCTCCCCGAACGGTTCTTCATCGCCGAAACCGTCCGAGAGAAAATTATGCTCATGACGCAACGCGAGATACCCTACGCCTCCGCTGTTGTCGTTGAAGAATTTGAGAAACGCCAGACAAACAAATCAGGCGAGATTCTTTATATCCGTGCCATCATCTACGCAGAACGACAGACACAGAAGCAAATTATCATCGGCAAAGGGGGTAAGTTAGTCAAACGGGTGGGTGAACTCGCACGCATCGATATCGAAAAATTCTTAGATGAACGCGTCTTCTTAGAACTCTACGTAACAGTCAAAGCCGATTGGCGCAGAGATGCACGTAAACTCAAGGAATTAGGCGGCTTTGCAGATATTTAACCACATTCTTCTGAATCAAAAACTTAATCACCGCCAACATAGTCAAGAATTAATCAAAAACCCGCCTGAAACGAAGTCGAAGGCAGGCCAGGAACCCCAAAAAAAATGACAGAAGCGTCAATTCACGTACAAGGTGCGCGAGAACACAACCTACGCAATATTGACATCCAACTGCCAAAAGATAAACTTATCGTCTTCACCGGCGTTAGCGGCTCTGGTAAATCTTCACTGGCAATTGATACTGTCTATGCCGAAGGACAACGGCGATATATTGAATCTTTATCGGCGTACGCACGCCAATTCTTGGGACAACTCGGAAAACCAGACGTAGATGAAATCGTCGGGCTGTCCCCCTCTATCGCCATCAGTCAGGGATCAACCGGACATAACCCGCGCTCCACGGTCGCCACTGTAACCGAGATCTACGACTACCTGCGTGTGCTTTATGCCCGTGTCGGACAATTCCACTGTCCCGAATGTGGTCGTGAAGTCGGTTCACAAACCCCCACAGACATCGTCAACACTTTGCTCAACCACCCTGAACGCACAAGGCTCATCATCTTAGCACCGATCGCCAGAGGTTCCCGCGGCGCACATGAAAAAGAAATCGAGGACCTACGAAATGCCGGTTTCGCCCGATTACGCGTTGATGGCGAAATACACGAAATCCGTCCAGGCTTCGCGCTCAGTCGCAACCAACGCCACGACATTGATCTCGTCATCGACAGGATTATCATCAAAGACGGCATCGAACCACGCATCACGCAAGCAGTAGATACAGCACTTTTGCGCGGAGAGGGCAGCATGCTTGTCCAAGTTGTGCCAACTGAAGGCGAGGCATCCCCATTTCTATCAGAAGAAGACGATCTACTCTTTAGTAGGGACTACACCTGTTCGCACTGTCGGATAAGTTTCGTGAAACCAGAACCCCGCCATTTTTCTTTCAATAACCCCGACGGAATGTGCGAAAACTGCAGGGGGTTGGGTGTACAAATGGGGATCCTACCGCAGTTGATTATCCTTGATGATACCCTCTCTATCATGAAAGGAGCTATCAGTCTGTGGGGACCCCTTAACACGCAAAAGCGCGCCACAGAAAAAGCCATTGCCGAAGCACTCGCAAAACATCTCGGATTTGATCTCAAAACGCCTTGGAAGGAACTCACGCCGGAACAACAAAACGCCGTCCTTTACGGCACCGGCGACGACATCCTCACGATCACGATCCCCGCGAAAAATACACAAAAAAATCGAAAACAACGCCGACGACACCGCGTCCACTTTCACGGTATCATCCCCGCCGAAGAACAGAAGCACTACTTCGATGATGACGACGAAGCCGATGAAGACGACTTCCCTGATTACTTCGTCAAAATGACCTGTCGAGTATGTGAAGGCACCCGACTGAACTCTTGGACAAAAGCCATAACGATAGACAATACCCCAATAACCAACATCCTTGAAATGTCTATTCAGGACGCGACCGATTTTTTCAATGATCTTGAACTCCCAGAACGCGAGGCGTTCATCGCGCAGGAACTCTTAAAGGAAATTCGCGGACGACTCGGATTCCTTATGGATGTCGGATTGGGATACCTGACGCTCTCACGTCCCGCACCGACGCTTTCCGGCGGTGAAGCGCAACGCATCCGTCTCGCCAGCCAAGTAGGCGCAGGGTTACGCGATGTTACTTACGTGCTTGATGAGCCGAGCATCGGGTTACACCCACGCGACCACGCGGGGCTACTCACCACCCTCCTAAACCTGCGGAATCAGGGCAACACCGTCATTGTTGTTGAACACGATGAGGCAACCATGTTGGTCGCCGACTGGATCGTCGATTTCGGGCCTGGCGCAGGCATCAAAGGCGGAAAGATAACCGATATCGGGACACCCGCACAATTCATTAAGGAGAGTAGGACCCTTACTGCCCAATATCTCCGTGGCGATAAGGTGATCATCCAGCCTGAATCCCGCCGCCCAACAGGAGACAACTGGATACAGATACAAAACGCACGGCAAAACAACCTGAAAGCGATCAGTCCTAAAATACCAATCGGCACCCTCTGCTGTGTAACAGGTGTCAGCGGCTCTGGAAAGAGTTCCTTAATCCACGATATCCTCTACAATGCACTCGCTCGCGACCTCATGAAGGCAAAAACCGTACCGGGCGACTACGACGATATCCGAGGGATCATCAAAGAAAAAGAAGTGCCTATCTCCGATGTTATTGACAAAATTATCAACATTAACATGGCACCCATCGGACGAACACCACGCTCCAACGCCGCAACCTACACAAAGGTGTTTGATGCGATTCGCGCACTCTACGCCGGCTTGCCTGATGCAAAATTGCGAGGCTATAAACCGGGACGGTTCAGTTTCAATGTTACCGGAGGCAGATGTGAGGCATGCAACGGCAACGGTGCCAAAAAAGTTGATATGGGACTCCTCTCTGATGTCTGGGTGGAGTGCGAGGTATGCAATGGGAAACGCTTTAACAACGAGACCCTCGCAATAAAATATAAAGGGAAAAATATCGCTGAAGTCCTCGAAATGGATATTGATACCGCACTCGTCCACTTCGCCGATATTCCAAGAGTCGCAAGAGGCTTAAAACTACTCCACGATGTCGGCCTCGATTACATTAAACTCGGACAACCCGCACCGACACTTTCCGGAGGCGAGGCGCAACGCATCAAACTTTCAAAGGAACTCTCAAAACGAGGAACCGGCAAAACCCTTTATATCCTTGATGAACCCACAACAGGGTTGCATTTTGACGATGTAAATAAACTACTAACGATTCTTCATCGACTCGTAGACGATGGTAACACCGTCGTCGTCGTAGAACATAACCTTGAGGTCATCAATTCCGCAGACTATCTCATCGACTTAGGACCAGAGGGCGGTGTCGGCGGTGGCACTATCGTTGCTGAAGGCACACCTGAACAGATCGCTGAGATGCCCGAATCTTACACCGGACAAGCACTCCGCGGTGATTTCGATATCTGGCGTGATGCCAAGCAACGACTCAAGGAACCTGAACTTGCTTACGCACTCGGACAAACACACGAAGAACGAACTGCAATCGCTGTGCAAGGTGCTACAGAAAATAACCTCAAAAATGTTGACATCGATATCCCGCATCGGAAAATGACGGCGTTGACAGGTGTCAGCGGCTCTGGAAAAACCTCCCTCGCACTTGATACCATCTACGCCGAAGGACAGCGGCGTTATATCGAGACTCTCAGCACCTATGCACGTCAGTTCATAGGACAGATGGAGAAACCGAAAGTCTCAAAAATCGAAGGACTTTCACCCGCCATCGCAATTTCGCATGCAAACGCAGGGCAAAACCCACGCTCAACAGTCGCAACAATCACCGAAATACATGACGGACTCCGCACGCTTTACGCCAGATGGGGTAAACCCCACTGTCCCGACTGCCTTGTAGAGGTCCAATCCCAGAGTGCCGAACAAATAACACAACAGGTTTTTGAAATGCTCCCGCAAGAACGGGTGGATGTTCTCGCCCCCCTCACAAACTTTATGCTTCTCCCAGAAACTAACGAAGGCATAACAAGGGGTAAAATCATTGACATCAACGCCAATGAATCTGCTTACGGGCTAAAGGGAAACGAGGATTACGCCGAGGCATTCAGTCGATTGCAACGCGCTGGTTTTGCACGCGTCCAAATTGATGGCGAAATTCACAGACTTGATGAAGCCCCCAAACTCAGCAAAGGCATTCGCCATGAAATTTTTATCGTCATTGATCGCGTTGAACTCGTTGACGAAGAAAAGGCGCGGTTTACGGAAGCCGTTGAGTTAGCACTCCTCCAAAGCGGCGGGTTCGTACTCATCCAAAAAACGCGTTCCACCGCTCGCGCGTCCACGAGAAGCAACCGATCCAAACAGAAAACCACGGAAAAACCAGAGCCGGAGACGACAGATAAAAAATTCTTCAGTGAACACGCCATGTGTGCCGCCTGCGGCAACAACTTCGCACAGTTGACACCACGCCACTTCTCCTTTAACAACAAAGTCGGCGCGTGCGACTTCTGCGACGGACGCGGCAGGAATTTACACCCACCACACAACGCATGCAGCCAATGTCAAGGCACACGTCTGAAACCGTTTCCAAGCCACGTCATGTTTGAAGATACAACCATCGCTGAATTGATGGAAATGTCAATTACCGAAATTATTGCGTTCTTCAATGTCCGGTTGAAACAGATTGAAGCGCAAGTCGGCAATGACACACAAAACGGTAGTGCGGATCCTTCTGTCCCAAAAGGGGTGTCAACCTCCAGAGCGACACATCCTGCACTTCATGTACATACCTCGCCTGAATTTGAAGCCGAAGTCCTCCAGCAAATTCAGATACGCCTTCAGTTCTTAGAAGATATCGGACTCGGTTACCTCGCATTAGACCGTGGCGCACCGACGCTTTCGGGCGGCGAAATGCGTAGAATCCAACTCGCAAGTCAACTCGGCAGCGGGCTCACCGGCGTAACCTATATCCTCGACGAACCGAGCATCGGGCTACACCCACGCGACCAAGAACGTCTCATCAACGCACTCAAGGAACTCCGCGATATCGGCAACAGCGTCCTCGTCGTTGAACACGACCGCGATACAATATTAGCCTCCGACCATGTGATTGACTTCGGACCTAAAGCAGGCAAAGGCGGCGGTGAAATTATCGCCATCGGGGCACCAGATACCTTTACTGACGGCACCATTGCTACACAGAAACCGTCTACCCAGTCTCTGACGCAAGCCTACCTCTCCAATGAAGTAGAAATCCCTGTTCCAAAAACGCGACGTAAAGGGACAGGCAAACAGTTGGCAATATCCGGTGCGAAAACCAACAACCTCAAAAACATTGATGTCAAGATTCCGCTCGGAACACTCACCTGCGTAACCGGCGTTTCCGGGTGCGGAAAAAGCTCACTCGTTGAAGGCACCCTAAAACCAGCACTTGAAAGTCGTAGCTCCATCAAAACAGGTGATGCTAAAGATCGCCGTTATACCCACCATATCAGCGATAGCCAGTGGGAACCCATATATAACGACTACGGAATACCGGAGTATGAAAGCATCCGCGGTGTTAGCCATATCAAGCGACTCATCAACGTAGACCAGAAGGCGATCGGTGAAACACCGCGCTCTAATCCTGCTACTTATACCGACCTGTTCACGAAAATCCGTGAACTCTTCGCCGAGCAACACGACGCAAAGATGCGCGGATTTGGTATCGGTATGTTCAGTTTCAATCTTGCTGCTGGACAGTGCCACGTATGCGAGGGGCACCGTTTCAATCGCGTCGAGATGCATTTTCTGCCGGATGTCTGGATGCCGTGTGAAGCGTGTAATAGCACCGGCTACAATATAGATACGCTTGAAATCCGTTATAAAGGAAAAAATATCGCCGAAGTCTTAGATATGACGGTAGATGAAGCACTCACATTCTTCAGTGAAAGTTCACGTATCTGCCGAACACTCCAGATGTTAGCCGATGTCGGGTTGGGTTACATCCAATTAGGGCAATCAGCGACGACACTCTCCGGTGGTGAAGCACAGCGCGTCAAACTCGCGAAAGAGTTAGCGCGTCGTCAAACCGGTTCAACGCTCTATATTATGGACGAACCGACAACAGGACTCCACTTCGACGACATCCAAAAGCTCCTCAAGGTCTTGAACACACTCGTCGATGCAGGGAACACCATCATCGCCGTCGAACACAACATCGACGTCATCAAATCCGCAGACTGGATCATCGACTTGGGACCCGAGGGCAGCAAACGTGGCGGAGAAGTCGTTGCAATGGGCACCCCCGAAGAGGTCGCAAAGGTCCAAAAATCCCACACCGCACGCTTCCTACGTGAGGTATTGTAGGAGCAATAGACCAATTCTTGTTAGTTTGACCTTTAGCACTTATTTTCTGCTTGATTTTCTCTCTTAAACATGCTATGATTTAGATTCCATATACGGAACACAACAAAGAAAGGCTAACATGATTCATATTAACGAGGAACTCTGTGTCTATTGCGGCGCATGCGTCGCTGTCTGTCCTGAAAACATCATTGATCTGGTAGACACACATCTGAAAATAGACCAACCCAAGTGCACCGATTGTATGAAATGCGTCAAAGGATGCCCGATTGGTGTACTTTCCATGGAACGGAACGGAAAGATTTACGCTTTCGATTATCCTGACAGAGGACTCTTCTGATTAAGGACACCCCAAAGAGAGTATAAATGCTACATTCAGAATATGATGTCATTGTTGTTGGCGCGGGCCCCGGGGGTTCCATCGCTGCAAAAGTTGCCGCTGAAAATGGATTACGAGTACTCCTCTTAGAGAAACGCCAAGAAATTGGGACCCCTGTTCGCTGAGCAGAGGGTATTGGCACAGAGGCTCTGTGCGAATTTATTCAACCGGACCCAGCATGGGTGTCCCGCGAGATGGACGGGGCGCGCTTCTTTTCACCGAATGAAACTGCTGTGACATTTCATCATCCAGAGATAGGTTATGTGCTGGAACGGAAGGTCTTTGATCGAGCAATTACAGAAATGGCAGCAACCGCTGGTGCTGAAGTGATGGTTAAAGCCCGCGTCACAAACACCACTTTCTCTGATGAGGGTACTGTGAACGGTGTCGTGTTCCGATATTCAGGACGTGAGTACACTTGTAAAACGAAGGTAGTCATTGCATCGGATGGTGTCGAATCACAGGTCGGTCGATGGGCAGGCATTGATACAACCCATCAACTGCGTGAGGTAGGAATCTGTGCCCAATATCTGATATCAAATATTGATATCAGACCCGAGTACTTTGACTTCTACTTCGGACACCAAGTCGCACCACGCGGCTATGTCTGGGTATTTCCAAAAGGTGATGACATCGCTAATGTTGGCATCGGTATTGGTGGCGCTATTTCAGGCAAAGGTGGCAAACTCGCCATAGATTATTTGAACGAGTTTGTCAAACGAAAATTTCCAGAGGGTAAAATTTTAGGGCTGGTGTGCGGAGCCGTTCCTGTTGGGCAAAGCTTGTCTCAACTCGTCGCGGACGGCATTTTAATTGTAGGTGACGCAGCGCACCACAGCGATCCAATGTCTGGTGGCGGCATCGCTAACGCAATGTATTCAGGAAAATTCGCCGCCGAAGCCGCAGCCGACGGTATTCACAGTGGTGATGTCACTGAAAAAGCACTCTCGGCATATACAAAACGCTGGAATAGAGAATTCGGCAAGCATTTTAAAAATATCTGTCGCATCCGAGATGGTATCATCAAATTTAGTGACGAAACGCTTGATAAATATACAGAAACACTTTCTAAAATCCCCACCGAACAGATAACAATGGCGAAGATTTTCCAAACACTGCTGATGCACCAGCCCCGTTTGCTTTTTGAACTCCGCCATCTCATTCTGGCAGGATGGATTTAGCAGGTTGTCTAAACAAGGTTACACCTCAGTTAACTCGGCTTAATCTATACCACACCGAATCCCTCTTAAATAAATACGCAGCGTCCGCGTAGCGTGTCGCCTCCCATCCAAAATTCCAGCCTTCCAATCCCCAAATTTCCACTTGACAAATTCTGGAATATATGGAATTATAATACCGTATCTATCAAAAACGTCGTATTCACAATGAAAATTCCAGATTACTATCAAATCTTAGAAATCGAGCGGGATGCTACCGCTCGCGAGATACAGGGAGCATTTCGGAAACTCGCAAAACGCTACCATCCCGACAAAAATCCGGAGCAGACCGCTTTTGCGGAAAAGATGTTCCGCGAAATCTGTAATGCTTATAACACGCTCCAAGATAAAAAACAGAAATCTGATTACGATCGGACATTACAGACGATTGAACGACAGCAGAAATCGCAAGAAGCGTACTTCGACAGACTGAATAGGCTTGACCAGAACTACGCTAAGTTAGAATTGCTGTTGCACGCACTGCTCCGTCAAAACTACGAAACCGGCGTTTCTATGTATGAGCAGTTATGCTATCACTCCGAAGAAGTAGGGGAAAAGTGGTGCATCGATGATTTCCTGAGTTACGAAGAGAGTCGAGACTGCGAATTCCTCATCGCCGAAGCATACCAGAAACTCGGATTTTCTAACGGAGACGCGTCTTCCACGCTTGAGCGACACCGAAAAATCGAACAGGCGATGCTGCTTTATGAATCCCTACTGTCCGCTGAATCAAAACGTCCCTGTTTCAAACACTTTATTCGCGAAGTTAAAGAACGTCTCAAACTCATCTACCTCTATCACTTTAGCGTTGAAGGTTACGACCAAAGGTGCCACATTCCGTTGACGAAGATCCAAGCGTTAAAACTCCCGAAACGAGAGACCGCATGGATGTACAAAAAAATCGCTGAATTTTATGTCGAGATTGATCAACTACCAGAAGCACGCATCGTTCTGAAAATGGCGTTTGAACTGCAACCCCGTCTCACCGGTGCCAAAAAGATTTGCCAACGATTGAACATAGCATATTAATCGTCAGTTATCATCTGAACAAGGATCCTTATATCATATGAAAGGATTTTGTTTTTCAATTTAAGAATATTAGGGGGTTCAGCAATGCAAATCAAACGCAAAGACTTTAAAAATCCTATCAACTATTATTTGCTAATCGGTGCTTTGTTGCTCCTTAAATGGCTGTTTTTTCGTGAATGCTAAGATTTGCTATGATTAAGAGTATCCAATCACAGTAAATCTGGTAATCTCATCAATCACAGTTCAGACTTCTACTAATAGTTGACAACTATTCACGAGGAAAATACGAATGCGAAAAGAGGTACGCTGGGAACGGATGTTCCCTGACGAATTAGAAGCAGCATTCAATGAATGTCCCGCCGTCTATTTTACCTATGGACTCTGTGAACCACATGGCCCCCAAAATACGGTAGGACTCGACGCACTCAAAGCACACGGAATCGCTTGTCGTGCCGCACATACGCACGGCGGCATCGTCGCGCCACCCGATTACTGGCATATCCACGAACACGGCATGTATGCGAACTGGGCATATCGGAATGTCGGCGAAGTACGCAGCTGGCTGACAGCAATGCCAGCGTGGCAACATTTCAAAAACGTCTGCTATCACGTCCGTGCTGCCGATGCGCTCGGATTCCACGCTGCTATCTTCCTCACCGGACATTACGGACCCAATTGGCAAGACCTCAAGACGCTTCTATCCCTAATCCAACCGCACTTCGCCATGCAACTCTACGGACTTCCCGATTTTGAAGCAAACACACCTGGATTCGACCATCAAGGCAACGGCGGCGACCATGCCGGCAGAGTCGAAACTTCACTCCTGTGGGCATTAGAGCCAGAGTGTGTTGACATGTCGCGGATGCCTGCAGCAGACGCAGAGGGACCGCACTTCGCGATGGGAACAAACGCTCCCGATTCCGACCGACGCATCGGCGAACGTATGGTAGACGACGAAGTTGCATGGCTCGGGAAAAAGATGCAGGAATTATTGGAGGCTTACGCACAGCAAAACATTACTGAACGCCAACCTGTAACTTTCGAGGAAGTCGAACAGATATGGACAGAAACCGTATTCCCTGCCTTGAAAACCTTTGAGACGATGAAAAATCCAAACGAATCACCACCGGAAGATTCACAATGGTTTCGACAGTGCAAACTTCCGGAACTTTCCTAAGCGAGATTTTTAATTTTTAGGCACCTGGGCTGTGCTCCACTCCACTACGCGCAGGTTTTTGGTTAAGAATGAAACATTAAATCGAAATTGTAGCCTGCAACAACGGCGCAGGGTTTTTGATTGGGTGTTTCTTCAGATATACGCAAAGGAACGTGAATGTCCTAACCACCCTGACCGAACCGCAAGGAAAATAAAAAAATGGAAACGACAAATGGACAACTCCTTGAAAATTACCGAAAAGATGGATTCCTGACCGGTATCCACATTTCTGAAAGTGCCGAAGCTTTACACTTCCGTAAAGAATATGATGCGTTAGAAGCCGAAGTCGGTGCAGAGAAATGTGAAATCGGTCTCATTGATTGGCACTTTGACTACAAATTTATTTGGGACCTCGCAACCCACCCCAACATCGTTGATGTCATTGAAGCACTCATCGGACCGGATGTGATGCTGTTAGCCACGCACTTCTTCTGCAAGTATGGACCCCGTGAAAAATTCGTCGCATGGCACCAAGATGTGACCTACTGGGGACTTGAGCCACCAGATGCAGTTACCGCTTGGTATGCTATAGATGATAGCGACACAGGCAACGGCTGCATGCAGGTAATCCCCGGAAGCCATCAGCGCGGCATACAAGAGCACGGAACATCAGAACAGGAAGGCAATCTGCTAAGCATCAATCAAGAAGTTCCGGTCACCGAATCGGAAGCAGAGACCGCCGTCGATCTTGTCCTAAAGGCGGGTGAGATGTCTATCCATCACGGTCAGATAATCCATGGGAGCCTACCGAATCACTCCACGCGCAGGCGATGCGGATTAACAATCCGATACATTCCGCCAACAGTGAGGCAGGCAGAGGATAATTCGCTGAAACGTCCGTGGAAACCGATCCTGCTGCGCGGCGAAGACCGGCACGAAAATTTTACCACCGTACCCAATCCGTTCCCACACGATGGATAGGCGCAAGTAACAAAAAATGAACGCTCATATCTACGATGCAATTGTTATTGGTGCCGGTGGAATGGGTAGCGCGACCGCATACCACCTCGCTAAATCTGGCGCAGATGTGCTTGTCTTAGAACAGTTCCAGCGCGGGCATACCCTTGGTAGCTCACACGGAGAAACCCGTATCATCCGTTTCTTCTATGATAAGCCTTTCTACACCGAACTGATGAAAACCGCCTACGCTGAATGGCGTGATCTTGAGGCTGCATCGGAGAAGTCTCTGCTTTTCATCACAGGAAGTGTCGGTATCGGCGCGAAGGGAAACCCATACGGACGCGCCGCGCGGCAAAGCTTAGATGCCGCAGGTGTTGAATCCGAATGGTGGGATGCGACACAGTTAGCGAAACGTTTTCCGCAATTCCGAGAAACGGACGGTATGGAGATCCTCTGGCAAAAAGATACCGGCTTTCTACGTGCCGCTGAGTGTGTCTCCACTCACTTGCAATTGGCAGAGCAACATGGCGCAACAGTCCGGGAGGAGACCCGTGTAACCAACATCGATTGGCAAGCAGATGCCCCAACTGTTCAGACCGAAAACGGCTCGTTTCACGGCAGAAAAGTCGTTATAACCGCAGGTGCATGGACAGGAAAACTCCTCACAGAACTGAATCTTCCGCTCACAGTTACAAAACAACAGGTGTGCTACTATCAACCCATAGACAGCAAACGTTTCCAGCCAGACCGGTTTCCAGTCTTCACAGAATCAACGCCTGATGGAGAATTCATCTATGGCATCCCCGCTTTCGGTTCTTTTAATGCGGGTGGCGGTTTAAAAATTGCACGCCACGGGAGAGGACAAATCATCTCCCCCGATACACCCCAACGCACACCGGATACCGATTACATCGCGCATATAGATGCTTACGTACAAGAACGTCTCCCAGAACTTGGAAAAGCCATGCATACCGAAGTCTGCCTCTATACTGAAACGCCAGACGAAGACTTTATTATCGACACACACCCTCACTGTTCGGATATGTTGATCGCCGCAGGTTTCTCAGGACACGGCTTTAAATTTTGTGCCCTCGTTGGACGTATCATGAGCGAACTCGCTCGAAACGGCGAAACCGATTTTGACATTCACCCATTCTGTATTGACCGAGAACACAAAATCTCAAGCGGCATCCCAAGACTGCAGTCATAATAAAACAGAAAAAATACTCATCAGCGCAGTTTCCGCCCTTTTTCTTGACATTCAGAAAAATTTCGGGCATACTTAAGAGGAAACAACGCGCGGTGTTATTTACAATTCTATCGCAATTTTTTTGGATTTCGGAGGTAAGGAAATGAACCATTATAGAGAGATTATTACCATTGAACCAGATAAACGCAGCGGGCAACCTTGTATTCGAGGAATGCGGATCACCGTTTACGATATTTTTGAATATCTCGCATCCGGCATGACAGTGGCAGAAGTCCTTGATGATTTCCCAGAGCTAACTGAGACAGACATTCGTGCCTGTTTCGCGTATGCCGCGGACAAGGAAAAATCGCAGATGGTTGTTTACACAAATGAAACTTCTATTCGTCTTGCTGCCGTCCGATTAAGCCCGACGGTATGAGTCTTCCTCCGACAGTTATACGCATAGAATCTTCACAGTTCCATCCATTAACTTGCTTAAGAAGTGAGCCCATCTATTCGGATTGAATTTGTTACAAGGAGTCAGGATAATGCCAACAACCCTTAAAGCAGGCAGCGCAACCGCGAACATAACACCACCCCTCAACACAAGAATCCCAGGTGGGTTCCGACCCAGATACGCTGAAAATGTTGACGACGAACTTTTTGCTAAAGCCGTCGTCATTGATAACGGCACCACACGCATCGCAATCGTCACGTGCGACCTCATCGCTATACCAGAGAAAGTAGCAGACGCAGCCAAGACGCGTATTGCTGAACGGTGCGACATCCCTGCAGCACACGTTATGGTGAACGCGACACATACACACACCGCCGTCGCAGTCGCCGACCTGCTCGGTGTGGACGAGGACACCGAGTATACCGAGTGGGTACCACTGAAAATCGCCGATGCAGTTGAACTCGCCGTATGGCGACTCCAGCCAGCACGCGTAGGATTTGCCAGTGTTAATGAAGACCGCATCACCTTCAATCGACGGTGGCACATGAAAGACGGTACCGTCCGTTTTAACCCCGGTGTCAATAACCCAGATCTCGTGAAACCGACCGGCACGATTGATCCAGAGGTGGCGATGATGTTCGTTGAAGCCGATGATGGCACCCCGCTTTCGGCTGTTGCCAACTTTTCGCTCCACTACATCGGCACAGACAACGGCAACGCACTCTCCGCAGACTATTTTGGGCACTTTGATAAACTTATGCGACACTATCTCGGAGATACCTGTATTTCGCTCCTCTGGAACGCCGCATCAGGACAGATCAATAATACCGATTTCAGTGGACAGACGAAATGGACGGCGAGCGGACATCAACAGGCGGTGAAAATGGCGAACGTTCTCGCCGGACATTTTATCACCGAGATGCAGTTCATGGAGATGCACGAGACACTCGACCTTAGCGGAGACCTTGCTACACTGACATTCCAACGCAAACGAATTACCGACGAAGACCTTAAAGTTGCTGAACAGGTACTGTCCGTGCCACAAGGAACTTACGATGCTTACGAAACGGGGCCGTTTAGTTGGGTCGTCGGACAACCGATACCACATGCACTGGTTGACGTTTACGCGCATGAATGCCAACGCTTGGCAAAACTCCCAGCGCAGATGACTGCACCTGTTCAGGTGATACGGCTTGGTGAGGCAGCGATCGTGGCACTCCCCGGAGAGGTTTTTGTTGAAACAGGAATGAACATCAAGGCTGCATCCAACGCGAACCCGACATTCCTTGTCAGTTTAGCAAACGGATATATCGGTTATATTTGCACAGACAAAGCGTTGACAGAAGAAGGTGGCTACGAAACCTGGGCAGCGATGTCATCTCTACCGGCTGTCGGGACGGTACCAACAATGGAAACACTCGTCGCTTCGTTATTATAGTAAAGTTTATAGTTCGTCAGGGACCAAGCCCCCCACCATCGCAGGCGAGGATTGTATCCTCGCCATTTTGCGAATGTATAAGTAATTACGGGTTTTACTATAACTTAGCGCGAATCTGGGTAAGGCAAGAATATTACGGTTAAAAAAATAAAGAGGCAGGCACAGAAACCCGCCTCTCCGAGGAAATACAATAAAAAATTAAACAGCGGCAGGCCCTCTTTCGCCTGTACGGATGCGGATCGTTTCGTCGATGGGCAACACAAAGATTTTACCATCGCCGATTTTGCCAGTGGCGGCAGCCTGTTGCACGGCTTCGACGACTTTGTCAACATTTTCTTCCGCAACAACAATCTCAATCTTTAATTTCGGGACAAATTCGATGGTGTATTCGCTTCCGCGGTACAATTCGGTATGTCCACGGCTACGCCCAAATCCACGAACTTCGCTGACTGTCATGCCCCGAACACCGACACTGCTGAGTGCCTCTTTGACCTCCTCCAATTTGAAGGGGCGGATAATACATTCTAACTTTTTCATGCGATTCTCCTTGCTAAAAAAGTGAATACAGTTATATGGCAGCTTCTGCCGTTCAATCAGGGCTTACAATCTTTGCCCTCAAGGTTTACAAGGGCGGATGCAAGAATCCGCCCTACAGAACGTTTTCACAACCTCGTTCACGCGATCTAAATATCGTGATAGAGGAAAAATTCATACGGATGCGGTCGCATGTTGATCGCATCAACCTCATTTTCACGTTTATAGTCAATCCAGACATCTAAAACATCTTGCGTGAAGACATCCCCTTTAAGGAGATATTCGTGGTCTTCCTCTAAGGCATCAAGGGAATCCCCGAGGGACACTGGCGTGGATTCGATGTCCGCAAGTTCTTCCGGCTCAAGATCGTAAAGGTCTTTATCGAGCGGGTCACCCGGATGGATACGGTTCTGTATTCCGTCAAGCCCCGCCATGAGCAGCGCGCTGAAGGCGAGGTAAGGATTACAGGACGGATCCGGTGTCCGGAACTCAACCCGTTTTGCCTTCTCACTCTTTGAGTAGACAGGAATACGGACACACGCACTACGGTTCCGTTGCGAGTAGGCGATGTTCACAGGCGCTTCATAGCCTGGGACCAAACGTTTGTAAGAATTGGTTGTTGGAGCGATGATTGCACAGAGCGAACGGGCATGCGTCAGCAAACCACCAATGTAATAGAGCGCGTCCTCACTGAGAAGCGAATATCCCTGCGGATCGTAGAAGATGTTCTTGCCGTCTTTCCAGAGACTCTGGTGGACATGCATCCCAGAACCGTTATCTTGGAAGAGCGGTTTCGGCATGAAAGTCGCGACAAGGTTGTTTTCGCGCGCCATATTTTTGATGATGTACTTATACAACGCAATCTTATCGCCAGTCGTGGTCAACTCACCATAGCGGATGTCAATCTCGCCTTGCCCTGCAGTTCCGACCTCGTGATGGTGAACTTCCACATCAACACCAGCCTCCATAAGCTTAAGGCAGATCTCAGAACGCAGATCTTGAAGCGTATCCGAAGGCGGGACTGGGAAGTACCCTTCTTTGTAACGCGGTTTGTAACCGAGGTTCGGATTCTCATCACGTCCTGAGTTCCAACTTCCCTCAACGGAGTCAACAGAATAGAAACCGGAATGCTGGTTCTGACCGTAGCGGATATCGTTGAGAAGATAGAATTCCGCCTCAGGTCCCCAGTAACTTATATCTGCGATGCCTGTGGACTGTAAATACGCTTCTGCCTTCTGTGCGATATGCCGGACATCGCGCGTATAATTTTCCAACGTGATCGGATCTTTGATGTTACACGTAATACTCAGTGTCGGCACTTTGCAGACCGGGTCAATGAGAGCCGTTGTCGGATCGGGAAAGAGCAACATATCGCTCTCGTTAATCGCCTGGAAACCACGGATACTTGAGCCGTCAAAACCGGAACCTTCTTCAAAGAGGTCTTCGGTCAACTCTTCTGCCATAATGGAAAAGTGTTGCCACATACCCGGCAGATCCATGAATTTGAGGTCGACGATCTTTACATCATTCGCTTTTGCAAGTGCAACCACCTCACTTGGTGTCATTCACATATCCTCCTATTTCGGCGTAGTTTGCTAAGCCGAACTTTTTCGGCATAACTTGTCCGCCGAAACTTGCTATCAAAACTTCCTCGATCCAGGGACCGAGATTATAATCTGATAAAACGGCACAAGGAAACACGTCAGGAAAGTCCGATGATTCCCATAAAATCCCGTTTCAATAACTCAGAAAAATGTCCTTGATTCGTCAATTGAATGCGCAACTCATACCACTTGACGAGTGTCTTACCCAATAGGTAAGCAAAATTTATGCCAATCAACGGTGATTGGAAACGGGAACGCATTCGTCAACGAAAAAAGGTAAATCCTCCTGTAAAATCACGAATTACAGCGACCAAAAATGGAAAGTCGGCGTGAAACGGTCTGCTGCTCTGACATTTTTTTCACGCCCGATATTAAAAACTGCGAGATTTTGCCAAATTATTAGGCATAGCATTGCACGTTTTTTGCGCATAGCACCGCATACCTACTGAAAATCGCGACTATGAGATCACTCCTCTGAAAACTCAACGTCTCTGGCAAACCGACTCGTCTCAGGTCCATCCTGCCCCGCATATTTATTCGCCGGTTTGAGTTGATACGGCACACGTGCTGGCGAAGAAAGCTGCGCAAAGGTAAACGCACAAATTCGCATACCCGGATATAATTTAACCGGCATACGACCGAGATTTCCTAACTCCAAGGTCGGAATACCGATCCAACCCGGATCAAAGAGTCCGGCAGTGCTGTGAACAATAATGCCGAGCCTCCCCAAACTACTTCTGCCTTCAAGCCGTGCCATCACATCGTCCGCCAGCTCAAGCTTCTCCTGCGTTGCCGCTAAGACAAACTCACCCGGTTGCATCGTGAAGGCATCACCATTAGGGACATCAACCCGCCGCATCAAGTCATCGGTATCAATCTCTGCCCCCAAATCAATATACGGATACTTGCTATGCTCAAACACACGAAAGGTATTGCTCAACCTGAAGTCAATAGAGCAACTACCCAGTTGTGTTTCTAAGTCGGGCGTGGGGGAGATCCTAATTTTCCCCTTGTTCATATACGCAACAATATCTCTATCTGATAAAAACATTCTTTACATTATCGCCTTGGCTACTGCTCAGGCATAAACTCCTCCGGGGCGATGCCGCGATAGGCATAGTCTAAGAGATTAACAGGATGCATCGCTTTCATCTGTAAACCGTGTTTCTGGATGCCGAGTTGAATCTGGAGTAGGCAACCCGGATTTCCCGTCGCAACGATGTCCGCGTCCGTTTCAGCGATATGCACCATTTTACGTTCCAGAATCTCTTGCGAAAGTTCCGGCTGTGTGATGTTATAGATACCCGCGCTCCCACAGCACCATTCGGATTCAGTTAGTTCAATCAACTCAAGTCCCGGGATCGACTGAAGTACTTTGCGAGGCTGTTCCTTTACGCTTTGTCCGTGAAGGAGATGACACGGTTCATCGTATGTAACACGCTTTTCGATTGCTCCGGTCGGCGGTATCATCTCAATTTCGGCTAAGAATTCGCTGACATCACGCATTTTATGACTGAAACGTTCCGCCTTCTCTGCGTAAGCAGCATCGTTTTCGAGGAGTGCCTCATATTCTTTCAGCGTTGCCCCACAACCAGCAGAATTAATAATAATAGCGTCTAAATCCTCCGTTTCAAACGCATCAATGTTCTGCTTGGCAAGTGCTGAAGCAATATCTCGTACACCGTTATGAAGGTGTAACGCGCCACAGCAAGTCTGCTTTCGGGGCGTAACGACTTCACAACCGTTCTCTGCTAACACTCGGATAGTCGCAACATTCGTCTCCGTGAAGACCTGGTTCATGATGCACCCCGGTATGAATCCGACGCGATACCGGGTATCACCGACAGCGGGTGTAATGTCCCGTATTGTATATTTCAACTGTGGCGGCGGGATCTTCGGGAGCAACGATTCCATCTGTCCGAGCTGCCCCATTAGTTTTAGGATACCCACTTTCTGGACAAGCCATCGGATACCGAGTCGTTGATAGAGCCACATCAACTCAAAAATCAGGTCCAACCGTTCTTTATTGGGCAGAATTTGTTTGAAGACGAGGTTCGTCCAGAATCGATAAGCAGCAGAACGCGGCGCATTCTGTTCGTAGATAGCACGTGCCTGTTCAAGCAGCTCCCCGAAATGGACACCGGAAGGGCAAGCGGTTTCGCATGCACGGCAGTCTAAACACCGGTAAATGTATTCTGACCATTCCTCACTCAGCGGGGTGGCATCCTCCGCTTTGAAGGCACTCCCCATCAGATAGAGTCTACCGCGTGGTGAATCCGTTTCTAAACCTAATTCTCGATACGTCGGACAGGTGGGTAAGCAAAGTCCGCAGTGCGTACAAGCGTCCCACTTCTTCCAACTGAAGGCGTCTACGCCGATCAGTGGTTGTGTTTGTTGGTTGGACATGTTAAATTTTTTACAGTTTATGATGAATGGATAATAACCCAAGCAATAAAAACAAAAAATAGAGCAATCAATACGATCACGGTTATCGTTAAGTAGATCGGATTTGATCTTCCCACAAAACTTTTGTTAATATTTTCGTCGCGACCATCCTGAATTTTTTCTGCTAACAATTCCTTTTCAGCTTGTGTGAGCGTCTTTTTTTTTACAGGAGGTTCTGTCGAAATTGACCGCCGCTTCTTCCGTTGTATCTCTTTGGTAGATCGGTATGTCTTAAGGCTAATACTTTTGAGTTTGTGCATTATCTTCGCCCACTCAATATTGTTGGCAGACCTAACCGTATAAACAACACCCCCAGCACGATTAAAGCGATTGTAGAGAGGGGCATAGATTTCAGAAAATCAGCATTAGGATTCCCGACACATTAACCTCTGATGCCCTTTCTTTAGAGCTTGGGCAGCATCCAAACAACCCATAGGAAAAAGAGTAGAACCATACCAATCATGGCTAAGGTTGTGTAGACTGGATTCGCTTTGCCTGCAAAACTTTTCTTGAGGTTAGCAATTCCAGCACTCTGAATTTTTCCAGTAAGATGTTCCTTTTCGTCTTGTGTTAACACTCTTTTTCCAACAGGCGGTTCATTTGAAACCAAAGACTGATTGTATCGTTTTTTCCGTCTCGGTAAGACAAGTCCAAAAAGCAAAATACACCCGACAAAACTCATTATATGGACTGGGTATGCCGCGATGACTTCTATAACACCTTTTAGATCAAACATCTCTGCACCTCCTATTCAGAGTTCACAGGTTGCCCATCAGGAAACCATAACCCCCTCATTTAGGCTCCCCGAACGATACCCCTGCAGGTCAAGCGTGATGTATGTATATCCGAGTGTTTTAAAGTGTGTGCTGATGTCGTCCCGCACAGATTTAGACAGCAATCTCGAAATTTCCTGCGCTTCCAACTCAATCCGAGCGAGTTCGCCGTGGTGTCGGACACGGAATTGCCGAATCCCTAAATCGTAAAGAAATTGCTCGGCGGCATCCACCTGCCGTAGTAACTCACGGGTAATCCGCATACCGTAAGGAAACCGTGAGGAGAGGCAAGCAAAAGCGGGTTTATCCCAAGTCGGAAGCTCCCACGCCTTTGAAATCTCGCGAATTTCTGCCTTCGTCAAGTCGACATCAATCAACGGTGCTTGGATACCCATCTGCTTTGCGGCATCCATGCCAGGGCGATGATCACCGACATCGTCCGGTATTGCGCCGTAGACGATCGTCCCTACGTCATATTTGTCAGCGATCGGACGCAGCTTATCGAACAACTCAGTCTTACAGAAAAAGCACCGGTTCGTCGGATTGCTCGCGTAACCCTCAAGGTCTAATTCTTGCGTGTGAACCGTCTCAAATCGGATCCCGATCTGTTTGGCGATATCTTGTGCCGCTCGCATCTCTCGGATCGGATAGGAATCCGAAATGGCAGTGACCGCAAGCGCATTATCGCCTAATGCGTGCTGTGCCGCTTCTGCAAGGAACGTGCTATCAACACCACCAGAAAAAGCGACGATGACCTTTTCATAATCGCGCAAGCACGTATAGAGTTGGTCAAGTTTCGTCTGTAGGATAGGCTCAAGTTTCTGTTTTAACATACTTCTGAATAGCAAGTTTCGGCGGAAAAGTTACGCCGAAAAAGCCTCCGCATATAACACACAGATTTCAATATATTTAGGACCTACGCATTCCTTTTCAAAGTCCCCCTGATAAGGGGGATTTAGGGGGTTTCGCATTTCTTTTTAAAGCCCCCTGATAAAGGAGATTTAGGGGGTTTAATGGACGGAAATTACCCCTTTTTGCGTCTAAATGTCCGATACTTGTCCAATTGGCGTAAGTCCTGATATTAATAAGGTCGCTCGGCTTGTTGTATCTTTAGCAATTCCTCTTTCAGCAACTGTCGTTTTAATCCGCTGATCCGGTCAATAAAAAGCACACCGTTGAGATGATCTATCTCGTGTTGCAGCACACGTGCTAACAAACCATCTGCTTCAATACGGACGGCTTCGTTCTGGACATCAATCCCTTCAACAACGATTATCTCTGGACGTTTCACCTCCGCCGTCACATCCGGAATACTCAGGCATCCTTCCTCAGCAACGATTTCCCCGTCAAAACCCATAAGTTCCGGGTTAAACAGCACCAAAGGTTCATAAGTTTCATCGTCCGCTTCGCCTATATCAACGATGATAAGTCTCTTCAAAATACCGACTTGTGTTGCAGCAAGCCCGATACCGTTGCCCGTAGCGTACAGCGTCTCTAACATCTGTTCAGCAAGTTGGTATTCTGCCTCCGTGACCTCTAAAACTGCTTCGGCTCTCTTACGAAGAACAGCGTCACCATAATAGCGTAGTTGCAAAGGTGCCGTCTCACGCAGCACGACATCATCTTCGCCGCCCACGTCCGAGACTGGTGTGTTCTTAGGATTTCTTCTACGTTTTGGCATATATCAGGATTTCTCCCATTTCCGAAAATAACCTCTAATATAGTACCACTTAATATAAATTCTGTCAAATAAAAAATCAGTTAGCAGTTTGCGTCACAGTAAGAGTTGTCAGAGAAATAGTAGTCGGTAGTCAGCAATCTGTATTCAGTCCCAGCGGGTCTATTTGCTTAGGTATTTCTTCAGCATGTGTATAGAAAGGCGTATGAAGAAACAATAACCCCAGCGGGGGTTTTTGCTTGGGTGTTTCTGCAACATGTGTATATTTGTCAGAATCAGGATTGGTCAGATTTAACGAGGTTAAGTCTACCTCTTGTTGGGCACAAAGTCAAGTGAAAAACTCAATCTTTGAAAATATTCGAGACCTCTTTGAATCCCTTGATGAAACAGCCCCCCCCGAAGTGGCGCGCCGCCGGTTTGAAAATCTTCACGCAGCAGCAGGCGCACATCTTCAGCTGAACCTAAACTCACAGTTAACCTCATAAAATGAGAAATCGTACAATTGAATGACCCTGATTTGTTCACCAGGACTATTTAGTTTTAGATAAATTATCGGATTTTCTAAATTTTTGAATCTTCTTTTTCAAGTCCAGTGCGGTTGGGAAACCGCACCTACCGGGCCTGGAGGGATCCAAAATTGGACGAAAAAGCCGAGAACTAAATAGCCCTGATTTGTTCACCAGAGCCATTCAGTTGCCAGTTTTCGGGAGGGAAAATTGGGATGAAGAAATCGATCCCACAAGAGATGGACAAGGACACAGAGATTCCTCGGATGGGAGAACTGAAAATTGAATGCCTTGGGGTTAGTTTTCAGTTGACGAAAAAATAAAAAGGCGATTGCGTCCCAGGCTCACTGCTGGTATCTACAATCGCCTCTACGTCTGAAGTATGCCTATTTCCAAGATTCAGTCTCCTCAAAATTGTTGTTCTGCCAAACTGAATTTTTGCCCCGCGCATGTCAGTTTCTGAGTTACTTGTGTTACCAATTGACTAGCACGCGCTTGAGAAATATTCAAGGTTTCGGCAATCTCACAATTCCACTGGTTTTTACGGATACACTCAAAAACATCGCGCTCTCGGGGTGTCAGCGTTTGTAGAAGTTCCGGCAAGACGGTTGCAAAACTGATGTCTCGGACAAGTTCATCCGCAAATTCAGCTTGAGAGTCCAAGATGTCGAAAAGAAGTCCACATTCCGGATCGCACGAGGCGTCTGGGGTTCCATAAGTGTCCCATTCTTCATCTGATTCAAGTACTTCTCGATTGCTATATCTCACTTCTCTCTTTTTCGCATTCGTCAGGGCACCACAGATATGTAAACGGATAAAACTTCTAAAACTGGCTCCGCTTTTATGTTCCGGTCTAAAGGCAGGACCTTTTTCTACGAGTGTTAGAGAGGCAACTTGCAACAGATCGTCCTCAAGGTCAGGACGCTGTGGGGGCGTATACGCGATACACGCGGCGCAGTGCTTCAAATCTGGCAAAAGCGATTCTACAGTATCATTGTCAGGATAGAAAATGCCCTGGTGTTTGTAGGCCGGACATTTTATACCTTCCATTTGGCATTTCAAAGCCATCTGTTTCTACCTCCGTTTTCACAAGGATGTAGGTTCCCACACCTTTTACAAAAACCTGTCATGTGCAGATGCCTACTATTGTTATTTAGGGTAACATTTTCACAACGAAAAGTCAATACCTATTAATGTTGGTCTTGCGTAAGTTTCAATGTAGGTTTCAAGTTTGTACTCGAAATTGCGTAAAACGTCATCAAACGGTTAATGTGAATTGTATTCACTGTTCACAGAATTGTTTCACTCATCGGCTGTTGTTGCTAGGTATTGCGGCTTCTCTTTTATGTTCGCCGGGTAGTGAATCTCCCAAACCTTTACCTTTGCGGTAGAAAATTCTTTTTGCGGATAAACCGGGACAAAGTGCGGGCTTTTCAACCCTCCGAAGAATAATTTGACCGCAAGGCTATTCCAGCCTATGGGCGGGACATAGTACACAATATCCCGTTGTGCCGTTTTATCGAAATAATGCACTATGCCGCCGTTAGTATTCTGTGCAGGTATTCCCCATTCAACTTCACCTCCTCCAAAGAATACAACATAGGGCAAGGGGACATTTTCTCCTGTTCTGAGCCGGGCAGTAACGGTAGTAGGCATAGCGAAATCTATGTCAATGAACTGTACATGGGTTTTATCCTGAGCCTGAGAAGGGACCATCCGGTACATTGACGAACCCTCCATAGGAAATAGCGGAAGCATCGCCACCATGTCAAACTGCCGGTCAGCGTTCTCATCACTTCCGACAGCAGATGTGAACTGTGGTTGGAAGACTTCAGATTCGGTTAGTAGCAAGTGTGTTGCACCGTGGGCCTTGAGGAACTCAAGGGCTTCCTCCTCCGATTTGGCACAGAAAACATGCCGAGAATAGAGATGTATCCAGTGTTGAATGAAGTGGTCCTGGTCAACAACGGTTTTTACACCACCGAGGACGTTGAGTTGACTGCCATAACTCCAGCCAGCGGAAACGACGGCCCCCTTTTCTGAGAGTTCTGTTTTCGTCCAATGGTATGTCTTTTCTAAGGCAATGCCTTGCAAAGTATCGCGACCGGGGCTTGCCTTACGCATTTTTATAGGCGTAGAAATGCCCCGCTTGGCGAGAACATCCGCCTCCGGGCTACCGGGCGGTTTCCAAAATAGCAAAATTGCTAGGATAGCGGCAGGCATACCGACTTTTAGTATCGATTGGAGTATTCCGCGCGTTTTACACTTTTCAATGAGGCGCGCGGGGATAGAACAGAGCAGCACCGCTGAAAAGAAAATGAGCGGCACACCGATAAAGAAATCGTAGCGTCTCGCGCCCCGGGAAAGCCCCAGCCACAAGAGAAACCACGCTGCCATTAGGAAATAAACCAACTCATGCTTGGCAGGTTCTTCTCGCTGCCACGCAACACAGAGTCCACTCACACCAACTAGCCCAAGAGAAGCGTAGAAGAGGAACTCAACATGCTGTGTATCCATAACCAAACTGAGGAAGTCTCTAAAGAACGTTGTCAAAACAAACAATCCGATTGAGAAGAACAGGGGAGCCCCCTTTTGTCCCCACAATTGCATACAGGAAATCATCGCGCCGATGCTTCCTAACAAAAATACTCCACCAAATCGGAATATCCAATACCCATAATCCGGATCCTCTAATTCTGTAACTGTTTGCATCAACTGATTCTGGCTGAATGGCACAGTACTCAGGGCAAAGGATCCTTTTTGGCTGAAAAAATAGGTGATACCCAAAACAAGGCATACTGTAAGTAACAGAACGGATACCGTTCGAGGGTTCATTCGCCCGCGATGCCATTTTGAATCTGTTCCTTGGGCAACAAGGCGGGAGCGAAAATAGCGGATTCCCAATACAACTAAGGGCGGAACAAGCACAAGTGCAGCGAGATGTGTAGCGAAACCCTCTCCGTGCCGATACACAGGCGATATGATGTAAAGCCACGGCACGAACATGAGAACCCATAAAAGGTATTCAACGAAACGCTCCTCTGTCTCTGAAGTCAGAAAACGCCAGCATTCCGCACAGAGAATAATGAGGACGAAAACGCCGAAACCCTCCCAACTAAGTGCCCCTAAGAGGACGAAGAAGCCAGAAAACACAGTGCAAAGAACACGATAACGCATGCGCTGCGTCTGTTCCTTCCACAGGTACGTTATGATAGCAAGCGTACCGAGAAGCCAACACCAACTGTCTCTATCGCTGCATCCGGCAGTACTTCGCTCTACCACCCCTGGCAGGAAGGCTAAAAGCAGTCCAACACTGACTGCAACACCAAGTCCAAACCCCCGATACAAGTAGAGACAGAGGATCCCCAGGCCCAGCACAAAGCAGACGACAGGTGCAAAAATATGCACCTGATAGAGGCTAACGTCGGGGAAAAACAGCGTTATCAGTTTATAGGTATACCCTGTGATGTAAGAATAGAGCGGCAGCGTTTGTTCCAAATCTCTGCCAACGGGTACCCAACGGTGCATATCGCGAGCGGGTAGACTGCCGTCTTCTGATATAATCTCTGCCAACCAATAGTAGAGGTACGCGTCGTTCGCGGTAAACTGCCCTTCAGGAATGCTAGCGAGCCCTTGGCACCGTATCCAAAACGCCACTCCCAAAACGCTCAGCAAAAGCAGAGACGCACCAACATGTAAAATGGAAAAATGTGATTTCAGTTTTGTAAAAAGACGCATAAGTTGTTAAAAAGGGGTTCCACTTCGGGCAAATACGCGGCGAACCCCTTTCCTCCGTTTTCAATCTGCCGGCTATGGTTTTTTCATCTGGCGGTGGGCTGTCTGGCATTTAGCGCGGTTTTGAAGTGCTTAGCAACATCCGGATCTGATTTCGTCAGCCGCCGGAGCCCCTCCTGAACACCATGCTTATTTAGCGTTTCCAAAGCACGCTGAAGCCGTTCATTTGAATAGTCTTCCGGGGCAAATTGCTTCCGAAAGGCTTTTTCAAAACTCGCCTCGGTTGGCAGTTGTGGCATAAGGCTTTTCTCAAATTCCGCCTCAAGTCCGTCTTTAGCGAGGAGTTTCTCCAACCTTTCCAGTTCTGCCTGAAAATCGGCGGGGCTCGGCGGGCTCGGCGCGTCTTCTCGGAGTTGGGCGGATGGTGTCTCCGGTTCGGCTGTCTCCGGTATCACAAGCGGTATTTCCGACGTTGGAGCGACACCCAGGTTATTTTCCGCATCGCGGTGCATTAACTCATCCCATTCCGGGGTGAGCCCCTCTTGCACGAAATACCCTTTCCACCCTCGCTGACTTAACGTCTCCTCAAGCAGCGGATGCACCTTTTGAGATGCCGGCACTTCAACTGGACCGTCTGGCGGCAGCGGCATCGTTTGCCAATATCTTTGCCACCCCTGCAGCACATCTTCACGGGTGATAGGCAGTGGTGCTTTCTTAAGGGTATTATAATCTTCATCAAGATAGACAATTTCATATCCCTCGGGATGGACGCGTTTGTAGGTGATGTCAAACTTTTGTTTGTCAGTGAGTGTTGCATCATCGCCAAAAGTCGTTTCGTAAATTTCCCCGTAGGCGTTTACGTTTCGCTTGACGAAGACTCGACCCGGCACATGGACGATGACGTTTTTGCCACCGGGACCAGAAAAATTAACTCCCGTATTGTTTGGGAACTTTTCATCCGCTTCCCGGATCTGTTCAGTTACCCAAATGTGCCTGTCGACAAAAGCGAGTTTATACGTTTCCCAATCGTCAGTAGCGGGGATGCCCACGTAGTGACCGTTTTTCCACATCTCTGGATATTTTTCGTCATGGATTAGAAGGGAACGTACGTTCAGATAGCCGGTATATTGCCCATAATCTTGGATTATGCCGCCCCTATTTAGTACCAGTTGTAACCATTCGGCGGGCGGATATTTTTCATCCATCCAGTTTGCACCATATTCCTCATGAAACGATTCCATCAGCGCAGCGACAGTTTGCGATCCGTGATGTTGCCGCCACTTTGGCTTGGATGCCGCATCGACAGCAACTTGCCCGTTGGATGTATTAAGTATTCCCTCAGAGCCTTTCTCTGTTGCCGCTACCTGATCCCCGGTTCCGCTTTCGGGTGTGATGATGACCGAAGGGTAAGAACTAAGAGGCTTTCTGCTCTCTGTTTTCTGCTTTGTTTGCAGAATAAAAAAGAGACTTCCGCCCAAAATGGCGAGAACGAGAATTGCGAAAATCGCGTATTTGCGGTTCATCAGAGTTTCTCCTTTGATGTGTATGCCTACGGTAGAAATGTGGGTTTGCGGATTGCAGGGTCCATACCCTTTCATCCGCATGCCACATCTCTGCCGTAGGAGTTGTAAAGTTGTATATCCCAGTTATGAACTAGGGCACCGGTGCAAACCAATTAAGGGCCAGAAATAAAATATCCCTCACCACTTGTTTCTTGAGGCTTATCATCGCGGTGTCCTTTTGCTGTAACGGATAACGAAGAACCACTATAATCTTTGACTCCATCAGTCTCCGTTATAGTGCACGTAATTTCTGTCATGTCACCATCACCAGGACCAGGCTCCCTCTCGATCTCGTTACCAACCTGAGCTCTCACCTTTCCGCGTCCTCTGTAATGCCCAGTTTTAGCGGATTGCAGGTTGTGAACCTTTACTTCTAACTTGGAGATGAGCGATATTTGGCTGGGGCTCCAGAACCAACCATCACTACTTTCGCAGCTGTCCGATGAATGTGCCGCGTAAGGGGCACCACAAACGCCAGAACTCTCGCCGTTTCCTGAATTCTCAGTTCCCGGTCCGCTTGCAAGGACATGCGGCAGGGTTGCTAAACCGCATAACCCTGCAATGAACAGGATTGCTGCGGTGTTAAGCAGACGGTTAAACATTTTTAGTTTCTCCTTTAGTTTATCAGCCAGCTGAGAGGATGTTTCCCACAACTCGTGCTGAACTAAATCAGATTTAAGAACCTAAACGGGTAATGTCTCCTGTTTCATATATGATACATGAAACCACTCTATACTTAACTATAAACATGAAACGAGAAAAGTTAAGGGCCATTCGCAGAATATTTCGGATTTTTTGATTTTTCCTACAGATATTCAATAAATCTGTGAAATTGCCCAGAAACTCTCCAAAACTGAAAAGCATCTCCAAAGCAGGTCAGTCTGTTGAGATATCCCTTGCATCAATACTTTGTGGAAGAATCTTTTCACTTCTATCTTAACTATAAACATGAAACGAGAAAAGTTAAGGGCCATTCGCAAAATATTAAAGAATCTTGGATATTTCTCGAGTTTTTCTGCGAAAGGGCAAAAGAGACAAGAGTGGTTACTAAAAGTGCCAGTATTAAGGGGTGGGCATGAGGTAGAGATGGAAACCTTCGTCGCTGACGACTGAACCGGTAAATTTAACTAAAAATGAGAGGTTGTACTGCTCTATTTGGTTAGCACTCAACGAACCATTCAAGATTATTAACACATCTTGAGACTTCTCATTGCTTAGTGTTTTCGCCGCTTCAATGACACGCCTTTTTGAAATTGAAGGGGTGCGTGCTTTGTCCCATCTGACAAAGGAACCGAAACGACCGCTACGTGGATAGTAAATTTGCCGCGGTTCCTGTAGGTATCCGACGACAGTACTTACAGCAGAATCCTTATTCCCAATCATCGGGAGACCTTGCATGCCTTGTGACCTGATATATTCGGCCGTCAGTTTACCGTAAGAAAAAACATGGCGATGCTCCATGCTGACGGCGATAATACCACCAATCGCATGGCAGATCAGCAGCAACGTTACAAGTACCGTCCCTGCTCTATTTAAAACCCCATCTATTGCTGAACCCTTATCCGCTTGCTCAGTCTTACCGAGATTGATCGCTGGAGCGTCCCGGTAAATCCAACAACACATCAGAAACGCAAGGAACAGAAAACCGTGATGCCGGATACTGCCGTGATATTTGATATAGAAAAATGTCAGGAGCCCAAACGTCGAAATGAGATAGGTAAGCAGCACCGTCGGGCGTTTGAGAAATAATAGCGCACTCAAAAGTATCAGGAAATAGCAGAGCAGAATTTGAATCGTTTGGAAGAGAGAATAGGTCGTAAGTAGGTTTGACCCCCAAAAACCGCGCACAGGTCTTGGGATTGGCAGATACGCGCGAGAAATCAGTTTGACAATATTGTTCGCACGGTTCGGATCATAGTTAAAATGCCATGCAACAGCAAAACCTGTATCCGAGGGTGGACTGAGTTGCAAAACCGCTGTAATAATACCGACACCGATAAGTGCGAACCCAATCCAGATAGGTCTTTTATCTTCAACAGCCTTAATCTCTTGATTCAGAGGTCTAAGAAACCGACCACCAAAGGCATATTCACAACAGAGGGCAGTGCCTATTCCTATAGTGACGATCAACGCATGGACACTGGTATGCGCAAGGAGAAATAGCACACAACCCACCCAGATAAAACGTTTGTAACGCGCCTTGAAAAGCACACAAAAGACAGTTATCAGTAGCAGTCCAAGGGCATAGTTTCGGGCAACAATCGCGTATTCATAGAGCACAAAGTAACCGAAACAGAAAAGTAGTTTTTGGAACCAGTTGAAAGGCGCGTAGCGAACGAAAAGGTAGACCGTAACACCTGTAATCAGAAGATGGAACATCTGCATCACGACAGGGGAATGCGTGATTCGACTCAGCGGCATCAGGCAGAGATGCCATAAGCCGGGATGCCCCTCATATTTGAGATTCGCGAAGAGATTAAAGATCGAAGTACTGTCTCGTGCCAGAAGCCACGCTTGGGTTTCATCTCGCCACATCTCATGGTGGCTCGCAGTAAACGCACCAACCACAAGAAAAAGGAATGTTAAACCCAGAGCGTAGTGTTTATCCTTTTTGTCCATCGTTTACATTGCAACCTAATAGAACTTACGCAGCCCCATGCTGGCGAGGTTTGAAACCCTGCCAGCAGTGCGTCGGATATCCGTTATCATGGAAAAATGCGTAAGTCCTGCTTAACAAACTGTGTCATGGTGGAGGCATTAGATAGAGATGGAAACCCTCATCGCCAACAACTGAACCGGTAAATTTGGCTATGAAAGTGAGATTATGCTGCTGACGTAGTTCAGCACCTATAGCACGGTTCAAGATAATTAGCACCTCTTTATTTTTCTGGGTGCCCAGCGTTTTCGCGGCTTCAATGACGAGTGTATCGGGAGCATCATGCGTGCGTGCCTTGTCCCACCTGACAAAAGAGCCGAGTCGACTGCCGCGTGGATAGTAAATTTGTCGCGGTTTCTCCAAATATCCAACCACAGTGCTAACTGCATAATCAATATCCCCAACCATCGGGAGGTCTTGCATACCTTGCGACTTGATATATTCGGCTGTCAGTTTGCCATAAGAGAAAACATGGCGATGCTCCATGCTGACAGCGATAATACCACCAATCGCATGACAGATAAGCAATAACGTTACAAGCACCGTCCCTGCTCTATTTAAAACCCGATCTATTACAGAATCCTTATCCTGTTGCTCAGCCTTACCGAGCTTGATCACCGGAGCGTCTCGGTAAATCCAACAGCACATCAGAAATACAAGGAACAAAAAACCGTGATGCCGGATACTCCCGTGATATTTGACATAAAAAAATGTCAGGAGTCCAAACGTTGAAATGAGATAGATAAGCAGCGCAGTCGGACGTTTGTGGAATAACAGTAGACTGAAAAGCATCAGGAAATAGCAGAGCGAAACTTGGATTGATAGAAAAAACGGATAGGTTGTGAGTAGATTTGATCCCCAAAAACCGAACACGGGTCTCGTGACCGGGAGATACGCACGAGAAATCAGTTTAACAATATCGTTCACGCGCTTGATTTCAAAGTTAAAGTTCCATGCAACAGCAAAACCTGTATCTGAGGGTGGATTGAGTTGCAAAACTGCTGTAATAATACCGACACCGATAAGCGCGAACCCGATCCAGATAGGTTTCTTATCTTCTATAGCCTCAACTTCTCGACTTAAAGATTTAAGAAACCTACCGCCAAAGAAATATTCGCAACAGAGAGCAGTGCCTATCCCTATGGTGACGATCAACGCATGGACACTGGTATGCGCAAGGAGGAACAGCACGCAACCGACCCAGATAAAACGTTTGTAACGCGCCTTGAAAAGCACACAAAAGATAGTTATCAGTAGCAGTCCAGGGGCATAGTTTCGGGCAACAATCGCGTATTCATAGAGAACGAGATAGCCGAAACAGAAAAGTAGTTTTTGGAACCAATTGAAAGGCGCGTAGCGAACGAAAAGGTAGACCGTAACACCCGTAATCAGCAGATGGAGCATCTGCATCATGACAGGGGAATGTGCGATGCGGCTGAGCGGCATCAGGCAGAGATGCCATAAACCGGGATGCCCCTCATATTTGAGGTGCGCAAAGAGATTAAAGACTGAGGTGCTGTCCCGCGCCAGGAGCCACGCCTGAATTTCATCCCGCCACATCTCATGATGGCTCGCAGTAAACGCACCAACCGCAAGAAAAAGGAACGTTAAACCGAGCGCGTAGCGTTTATCCTTTTTGTCCATCGTTCACATTGCAACCTCTTGACCGAGGCACTCCGATAAGGTTACTGGATTGCGAGACTCGAAATCGGTAGCCATAAACCGCCGGTACTCTTTGCAATAAATTTCTGGAAAGGTTCATCGCGCCCGATAACATCCACTTTGATTCTGGCAGTTTTCATCTTCATCATCACGTCTATGGAAGAATAGGCACCGCTTACATACTCATCCGTGACGAAAATGAAATGGACTTCGGCACCGCGTCGGAACGTCACCTCGTCAGCAGCGCGGATGAGCGCGTCCAAACCGTTCTCATCTCCCCGGAACTTCAATTGCGACAAGACCTTTTTAACTTGAGAAACAGAACGCGTCTGTGGAACCACTTCAAAGTCCAATCCGAGGAGACCATATCCCGTACCCGCGCGAAACGCAACGACACCGATAGTGAAATCTATTTCAGCACTATCGAAAAGATCCGTCATATTATTAAGGTGTTCGCGTACCGCATCAATATCGTTTTTCATACTGCCACTGCCATCAACAACGAAAACGACATCAACGAGATCGGTGCTGCGGTTTGCTACAATGTGCTTACCGACTCTGGTCAACGCTAAATCGGGGAGCGTAAGTCCGCCAAGATCAGAGTCTGGCGCATCTCCCGTTCCGCCTAAGAAACCGCGGGCAGTACTGCCAAATTTCCCACTTCCTGAGACACGAGCACCCAGTCCGCTTCCGGTACCACCAACACCTGACCCGCCCACAGGTTTAGCCTGTAAACTTTTCCCGTAGGCATGTTCTCCTGAATGGCTCGGTGAGGAGAGTTCCGGTGTCTCCAATTCAACTGTTGCATCTTGATAAGATACGGTGGTCGCCAATGGCTCAAGCGTAGGCGGTTCAACCTCCATAGTCTTCATCTGCTGCACATTCTCAGTAGGTGCCACGGGTCGTAAGGAAAAATGGGGAAATCTTTTTACTGGACGCAAAGCATTCCGCGAACGGACCCTGATAATGTCAAACTCCGTAACCGGTTTAACGTCCAAGTCGGATTTTTGCCGATATAAAGTCCCAAGCGTGAGAAGTAGGAGGATATGAAGCCCAACAGAAATAATTAGGGCATTTGGCATATTTTTCTTAAAGAGAACTTTCATTTCAATGTGTTCCCCATCTCAGTGATGCGCGCATGTGCCGTTTCAAATCGGTATTGAGAATTATTATATCACTACGTATAGGTTTATTTCAAGGAAAGAAAAAAGTTGACGAAAATGTTAAAATCTGGTATCTTATAAGATAAGGATAGGTGGTACCTAATTAAAAGAGGATTTCACTCCATTCCGTAACCGAAACGAGTTTCAAATACACGATGTTTTGTTATGATTACCCACGTCCTGCTGTTACTGTTGACATAGTGGTCCTCAGTGGCGAAGTCCCGGATGTGCTATTGATTCAACGTAAACACCCACCGTTTGAAGGATATTGGGCACTGCCGGGTGGCTTTATTGAGATGGAGGAACCCCTTGAGGTATCAGCATTACGTGAATTAGAAGAGGAAACGGGGGTTACCAATGTACCCCTCACTGAAATTGGGGCTTTCGGTGATCCGCTTCGCGATCCACGCGGCAGGGTGATTACCATTGCCTACGCCGCGGTCGTTGAAAAACCATTAAACATTAAAGCGGGTTCCGATGCATCGGAAGCCTCGTGGTTTCCAAGCACTGAACTTCCGAGGCTCGCGTTTGACCACAGCCAGATAATCCGAAAGGCACTGGATACACTAAAATGAAACACTACGGTTTAACACTAAACCTAAAAAACGATCCGTCAGTTATTGAAAAATACAAAGCGTACCACCGAGATGCCTGGCCAGAAGTCATTGATGCCCTGAAAACGGTGGGTATCACAAAAATGAATATCTACCTGTTAGGGTGCCGGCTGTTTATGGCAATGGAAACGATTGATACGTTTGATATAGCGCGCGATTTTCCACGCTATCTCGAAGAAAATCCAAAATGCAAAGCCTGGGACGAATTGATGCGAACCTTTCAGGAACCAGTGGCGGAAGCGCAGCCGGACGAATGGTGGGCATATATGGAACCTGTCTTTGAATTATAAATCCAAAATGAAAACATCCTTTCCAATGCCCACAACCTTTTTATCAATTGGCCATTTCTGTTACGATGTCGCACCAAATGGTTACATCCTTGGTGGCTCCGCCTCATACTCGACACTAACCGCACGGAACCTCGGACACCAGGCCCGCGCGGTTACAGCTGTCGGCGCAAATTTTGACCGTCGGAATTCACTGTTAACAGGCATAGAAGCCGTTTATCATGAATCTCCGGACACTACAATTTTTGATAACCAATATGACGAAAGAGGACATAGGCAACAGTTCATCTTAGGGGTCGCACAACAACTTAAAGAGAACGATGTTCCTGCTGAATGGCGTAATAGCGATATAGCCTATCTGTGCCCGATTGCTGACGAAGTTTCTGCTGAGGTCGTGCACTGTTTCGGTGAAGATACCTTAATAGGCGCGACACCACAAGGTTGGCTTCGGCAGTGGGATACCAACGGTAAAGTTGAGGCAAAACGTTGGGAAACAGCAAAAGACATTTTGCCTTATATTGATGTGCTAATCCTTAGTGATGAAGATCTCCGCACCTATCCAGATGAATTAGAAAAATATATCGGATTAGCACCCACTGTTGTGCTAACGCAGGGTGCGAGAGGCGCAACACTTTTTCAAAACGGCACGCAACTCGGGTCTGACGCATATCCGGTCACAGAGGTGGATCCCACAGGCGCAGGTGACGTCTTCGCAACTGCCTTTTTAATCAACTATTATCAAAACCGTTCCGTAGAGGAAGCCCTTAACTTTGCGCACTGTGTCGCATCCTTCGCTGTGGAAGGCATCGGCACATCTCACATTCCGAAACTCACACAGGTTATGTCAAGACTACAAACATAATTCATGGAGATCAAACGGAGTTTCTTCTACTGAAGAACAGACACTCGTGAGAAAAAAGACTATGGCAATTAACTACGACTTCATCGCATACTGCAGTAAAATATCACCAACCAACTGGATCATCGGAATGAAATCCGTTGATGGTGAGGTACCGTTAGATATTGTGATCCCTAATGAGAAGAGATCTTCAGATCCTGATGAACCAGAAATCGTCGGTGTGGTAACGACTGAAGGCATAGAACGCGAGAGTACCGACGGATTGGAACTCTATCGATACCTCCGACAGTTGAATCCGAAGAAAAATGATGTCTTCGGCTACAACGAAGTAGTGATTCGAAATATACATAGTCACCTGAGTAATCTACAGGTCAATGAAGAACTCAGGGTACAAGTTACATATACGCATCGGAAAGAACCGTATACACTGTTTTCGTACCATCTTAAGTTACTCGGTATCTTTCAAAAGTCAGATGACGAGGCACCTGCCGACGCTACAGATGAAACTGATACACCGCACACTCAAGAAGACAACACACCCTTCCCAGGACAAACAACGCCAGATAACAACCCGCAACAGCAGATTTATAAAACGACGAATACCTTAGAGAAATTAATCACTTTCACGCAAAACCTACAGGAAGAATTGAAACAGGCAAAAAGGGATATCGCGGTAATGGTAGACAAGGTTGAAAAACTTGAAAATGAGAGGCAATATTTCCGAGAGATGCAAAACGTTGTCCAAGATATCCTTGACCAACTCACCCAGTTAGAAACCATGGATGTCCGAATTCAGGACCTTGAGGCGGACCGACCTCAATTCCAAGACTTTCAACAATCCGTACAGAAATTCTTCTTAGCATTGAATCAACAGACTGGAGCACTGTTTCAAGACCAAGACGACGATCCCTCTATTGAAGACGATCCCTCTATTGAATAAATAAAGGTATTTAGTTTTTCGTCTTTTATCTGCTTTGCTCAGAAAATCGCCTCTCAACGAAAAAGGAGAACGCGCTGTCAACTACCGAAGTCTAAAGACTTGGGCTTGTGAACATCCGTAGCCACACGGAGCCCCACAAGTTAAACAGTTTTCTACAGTCATATATCGCGGTATCTGTGTGTGGCAACACGAACAATGTTTCAGATGCTCCCCAAGTCTGATTCCTCTTGGATACTGTGATCTGGATGGGGCAATATATACCCGAAAGGGGTTTACGCATGTTAGTGCCAGTAGTAGATAAGAATCAACACCCTCTAATGCCTACAAAGCCTTCAAGGGCAAGGCGTTGGATACAATCCGGTAAAGCCACACCTTTTTCAAAGAATGGTATCTTCTGCGTCCGCCTGAACGTTGACCCTTCAGATACCGAACTCCAAGAGATTGTCGTAGGTGTAGACCCTGGCAGTAAGAAAGAGGGTTTTACGGTAAAGTCTGAAGCACATACTTACTTGAATGTGCAGGCTGACGCGCATAACAAAGTCGGTAAGAAGGTTGAAAAGAGACGAGAACTTCGCAGAGGCAGACGTTCACGGAAGTGTCCGAATCGAAAGAACAAGACGAACCGCCTTGCGAACAAAGACCGTATCCCCGCAGGCACGCGCGCAAGATGGGATTGGAAACTCCGTATTCTTGATTGGTTGTCCAAACTCTATCCTGTAACACACGTCTGTGTTGAAGATATTAAGGCACCGACGATAGAACGTGCGAAGAAGTGGAATCAGTCGTTTAGTCCGCTTGAAGTGGGTAAGCAGTGGTTTTACAGAGAAATAGAAAAACGTTGGAACCTGCTAACCCTTCAAGGATACGAAACTAAAGAGATACGCGATAGATTAGGTTTCAAGAAGTCGTCAAAGAAACTATCAGAGACTTTTGACGCACATTGCGTAGATAGTTGGTGTTTAGCGTATCATACTGTTGGCGGTGATAGCACACCTGAGAACACGGATACATTCTGTATATCGCCTATACCGATCCGGCGAAGGGCATTACACAGAGAGAAACCGAAAAAGGGCGGGATCCGTTCAAGGTATGGCGGAACGGTATTAGGCAAAGGGTTGGTCAAAAATACATTGGTCCGACACATTAAATACGGACTCACCCGACTTGCTGGTGTTAATGCAAAAGGCTTGTTTTCCATATACAACTTAGAAGGCAACAAACGCTTAACAACAGGCACAAAGCCGTCTGATTTCAGAGTGCTAACACGCCTCAACTTTAACTATAGGAGCGGGCATTCCTCCCAAGTCTAAAGACTGGGGTTTCCTGCCCGAAGATTAGATGATGAAATTGGGAACCATGTCTCTGAATGTGAGAAATACGACTGCCACTGACTTCGCGCAAATAGTATACGATCTCGGTTTTGATGTTATCGAATTGCATTCAAGCGCGTTTGAATCCACAGACGCTGACTACCTACGAAACCTGAAGATGGATCTGATGCGGAAAGGATTACCGTTAGGGTATATCGGTGTCAGCAATAACTTCGGTCGTCCTGTTGCTGAACACCCAGAACAGATCGCACTGATTAAGCAGTGGATCGATGTTGCAGCTTTTATGAGCTGCCCAATCGTTCGAGTGTTCGCTGCTTACGTCCCCGAAGATTGCGATGACGAGGAAACCTTGTGGCCTCCAATGATTGAAGCCTTCAAGGAAGTTGCTGAATACGGCTATGAATCAGGTATCCTCGTCGGGTTGCAGAATCATAATCATAACAACGTTACGCGCGACGGTGCCGCTGTGCTGCGTGCCTTGAACGGAACGGATCACCCGTATTTCACACATATTTTGGATACGGGGCAGTACGCAGGTTCTCCCGGTGCAAGTGGACATCGCGGTTCCTCACATCCCGACTACGATTGCTATGCCAGCATCGAGCAGACAGCTCCACATGCCGTCTATGTCCGCACCAAGTTTTATGAAATAGATAGCGGTGTCGAAGAGTGGCTGGACTATCCGCGTGTTTTAGACATCTTACGTGGTGTCGGCTATAACGGCTGCCTCTCGATTGTGTACGAAGGACAGTCCGATCCGATTGAATCAATGCGAAAGGCGAGAAGTTACCTGGAATCTTTACTGTAGGCGAAACCACACTTATGCTGCCCGTTCGGAGAACATTATGCTCAACATTAAACCCAAATATCTTGTCAATGACAAGGGGCGGAAAACCCAGGGGTATTCAGTTCTCGGTTTTTCGTCCAATTTTGGACACCCCAGGCCGGTAGGTGCGGTTTGGAACCGCACCGGGCTTGAAGAAGAAGATTCAAAAATGTAGAAAACCCGATAATTCATCTAAAACTAAATAGCCCTGGCGGAAAACCGCAGTAGTTTTGTCAATGAAGGAGTATCGCCTTCTCATAGAACACCTTGAAGATTTAGAAGATATTTTAGAGATGGATGCCGCGGTTAAAACCGAAACCGAGTCTCGCCCGTATCAGGAAATTCGAGCCGAGTTAATAAAAGAAGGGAAACTTTGAGTACCCGAACGCGCTATACCGTCTCTTTAAAACGTCGGGCTGAACAAGCATTACGAAGATTGCCACAAACCATTAGAATACGTGTTGATGCCCTATTAGTACAATTGGCAAATAATCCACGTCCACCTGGAGTCGTCAAACTTTCAGGTCAGGCGGGTTCTCATTGGCGAATCCGAATCCTCTATCAAATAGATGATCAGCGTCGCCTTGTTGAAATTTATCGAATCAAACATCGTAGTCAAGTATATCGTTGATGAAGACTCGTTCCTATAACTAAACCAGCAAGGAATCTAAAATATATGAAAACGCGTGCTGCTGTCATGTACAAACATAACGAACCGGTCGTTATTGAGGAACTTGAGTTAGACGAACCGAAGGCAAACGAAGTCCTTGTCCGCACTGCTGCGAGCGGGGTCTGCCATTCTGATCTGTCGGTCGTCACGGGTGCCATCTATTACGATGCCGCTGTCGTACTCGGACACGAAGGCGCAGGAATTATTGAACGCGTTGGAGCAGATGTAACAGGTTTTCGGCCCGGTGATCACGTGATCTTGTCTTTCGTCAGTTATTGTGGCAGCTGCCGTATGTGTGAGATGGAAAAAGTCTGTCTGTGCGAAAGTTATGACGTCCCACGCGGGTTTCAACTCGACGGTACCTATCGTCTGCATAACAGTTCCGGTGATGGTATCCTCCAAATGGCACGGATCGCGACGATGTCGGAATACATGGTTGTTCCCCAGCAAAATCTTGTGAAAATTGATAAGGACTACGCCTTAGAAAAAGCGGCACTTGTCGGATGCGGTGTGACAACCGGCGTTGGGGCTGTGCTAAACACTGCGAAGGTGGAACCCGGCAGTTCCGTAGCGATTATCGGGACAGGTGGCGTCGGGTTGAACGCTATCCAAGGTGCGGTACTCGCGCAAGCAGAACAGATTATCGCTGTCGATATTGCTGAGAAAAAACTTAACTTTGCGAAAAGTTTTGGGGCAACGGATGTCGTTAACGCAGCAACGTGTGATCCGGTCGAAGCGGTTCGTGAATTGACCAACGGTCTTGGAGTAGACTACGCCTTCGAGGTGATCGGGAACCCGAAGACCATTGTGCAAGCGTATAATATGGTGCGGGCTGCGGGGACCGCTGTTATCGTCGGTATGGCGCATCACCAAATGGATGTCAGTATCCCGGCACAACACCTCGTTTCAACGGAGAGACAACTGATCGGTTCGTTCTACGGTTCATGTCAGCCGCGGGTGGATATGCCGAAACTTCTCGATCTGTATACCGAAGGTAAATTGAAGTTAGATGAATTGATTACACGGCACTATCAACTTGAGCAGATTAATGAGGCGTTCGCGGATATGGAAGCAGGCGAAAATGCCCGCGGGGTTATTGTCTTTAATTAATACGCTTCTTTAATCATATTTAGGACATAGGTTACAATGTTCCTCAGTAATCGGGACCAAAAGAAATCTCTTTAACTGAAAACTGATAACTGAAAACCGAGAGCCAATATATTATGAAATCCGTACACACCGCGGTTCGGGAACAATTCAGTCAGCACGCAGACTACTACGCCCAAAGCCGCGCACATGCCGAAGGGGACACCTTAGATGTGATCCTCAACTTCGCGGCACCGAAAGGGACGGAACAGACGTTGGATGTCGCCACAGGCACAGGCTTTACAGCCTTCGCGCTCGCGCCCAAGGTCGCCCATGTAGTCGCTACGGATTTAACCCCCGAAATGGTCGCGAAGGCAGCTGAGTTAGCAAAAGCACAAGCGATAGAGAACATTACGTTTTCCGTCGCTGCTGCGGAAGCTTTGCCGATTGCCACGGCTTCGTTAGATTTAGTGACCTGCCGACTTGCTCCGCATCACTTCCAAGATGTCCCGCAATTCTTGAGCGAAGTCCATCGGGTTCTACGAACAGATGGGCTTTTTTGCCTTGCAGACTCCGTTTCCCCTGAATCAGAAAAATTAATAGCGTGGCAGAATCGCGTGGAGGCACTTCGGGATAACTCTCATGTGTATGGCCGTCCGCCCTCACAATGGGATGCGATGATCACAGATGCCGGATTTTCACTTGAACGGACTGCAGATGTCCGAAACGCACAAATGTCGTTTCTGTGGTGGGTCCGTCCAGAGCAAAACCCACCAGAGGTTGTGCAGGAAATTCGTGATGCCTTTGCACAACTCTCGCCTGATGAGGCGCGAAAGCATTATACAGTCCGTCCAGCAGGCGACGATTTTTATTTCTCCTGGCCCATGTACGCCGTTAAAGCAAGACGAAAGTAGAGAATTACACAAAAATCACCTTTTGGTGCAGCTTGCAAGCCAAAACTTACTGCTAAAAGGTAGGAGGATTAGTATGAAGATTGATAAGATTGAGTCGTTTTTCATTCGGAACGGCTACGTGATTCGGATTCATACGGATACCGGTATCAGCGGTGTGGGACAAACCGCCTGCTGGGGCTATCCAGAAGCCGTTGATCAAATCATCAGCACGTTTAAGAAATATCTCATCGGACAGAACCCGTTACGCATTGAGCACCACTGGCAACACCTTTATCGCATGGGTCCATTCCGTGGAACTGCACTGAGCGGTGCAATCAGTGCAGTAGACATCGCATTGTGGGACATCAAAGGCAAGCATTTCGGTGTACCCATCTGGGAACTGTTAGGTGGAAATTGCCGTGATAAGATCCGATTGCACCTCCTCGGTGGCGGCGGCACTCCAGAAACGATGTATGAAGCCGCAAAAGCAGCAGTCGAAGAAGGTTTCACAGCACTCAAATTCGATCCATTGGTCGGAAACTTCCAAGATATGGCAGTCGATCGACTCGTTAAAACCGCTCGCGATCTCGTCGCAGCAGCACGAGAAGGCGGTGGACCTGATCTCGACCTGATTGTCGAGGTGCATCGGAAACTGACACCGATGAACAGTATCGTGTTAGAGTCCGCCTTAGCACCCTTTAACCTCTATTTCATCGAAGACCCGATTCAGATAGATACTATCACTACGCAAGGCGAATTAGCGAAACGGATGACAACCCCGCTCGCTATCGGTGAACGCAATGTAAGCATCTGGGAATTCCGTGAGATCCTGGAGGCGGGTGGTCCCCAATATGTGCGTCCAGATGTCGGTCTCGCCGGGGGCATAACGCACTGCAAGAAAATCGCGGCACTCGCTGAAGCCTATCACAGTGCCGTTGTCACACATAACTTCCTCGGACCGCTTATTACTGCTGCATCACTCCATTTAGATACGAGTATCCCGAACTTCATTACACAGGAATACACAAAGGGAGATGAATCCGAAGACTTCGCCGTATACAAAGTCGCGTATCAACGAGAGGGCGGTTATATTCCGATTCCTGAAGCTCCGGGCTTAGGCATTGAACTGGACGATAGTTTAATCGAGCAAAACCCTTTCCAACCGATGAACACCGGTACAACACCGCTGCGTGAAGATGGCTCTGTCGCTTACGCGGTGTAAAATGGTTTTCGGTTATCAGTTATCAGTTATCAGTGAAAGAGGGGGCTGATGACGGGAACATAACTTGAAAAGGAGGAGCTGGTTGGAATTTGTCAGAAAACCCTCACATTACGGAAAACGTAACCTTGACCAAGAACTCGTCTACAGATACTTTTACTAAGGCGCGAGTTCTTGGTCAAAACTGACAACTGACGACTGACAGCCACTAAAATATGAACGCTGATGAAAAATATCTATTTGATCTGAACGGTTACCTCGTTGTCAAGAACGTGTTAACACCTGAAGAGGTGGCAATAGCGAATGAAGCGATTGATAAACATAGTGAGCAAGGACGCATCCGTCCACGCGAACAAGCACTCGATGGCGGCTCCCCGGAATTAAAAGGGAACCAGGGGAGAGGGGAACTCGGTGGTATGCTCAGCTGGGAAGAACCGTGGTGTACCCCGTTTCGGCACATGCTCGCGCATCCGACACTTGTTCCATATCTCAACGAGATACTCGGAAAAGGCTTCCGAATGGATCATCAGATGTTCCTGCTTTCAATGGACAAGGGGGCAGAGGGGCATACGTTCCATGGATCTTCCGGTCCTGGCTTCGATCCGAATCAATACTATATTTTCCGTGACGGACGCATGCACAACGGCTTGACTGTCGTCGCATTCCAATTGACGGATGTGCCACCCGGAGTCGGTGGATTAATCGTTATACCCGGAAGCCACAAGAGCAACTACCCGTGCCCGAAGAAGATGCGGCTCTACCAAGAACACCAAGAGCATATTCGACAGGTCGTTTGCAACGCTGGGGATGTGGCAATCTTCACGGAGGCTGTGACGCACGGAACGCTTCCGTGGACCGCCGACCATCCGAGACGCTCCATTCTAACCCGTTATACCGCAGGCAATATGGCGTATGTCCCTGCCTATGAAATACCGGAATGGGCGAATGAGCGCCAGCGTGCTGTTATGGAACCACCTTATCATTCGCGATTAAATCGTCCCACCTTGGAAACGTAGGAAGGTTTTAAAGATGTGAGAAAGTCACGTGAAAGCCCAATCTCACGGTGTCTAACCGTAAGGAAAGTTAAAAAATGAATGCCGACGAAAAATATCTATTCGATCTCAACGGTTACCTTATTATCAAGAACGTGCTAACGCCCGAAGAGGTAGCCCTCGCCAACGAAGCGATTGACAAACATGGTGATCAAGCGCGCATCCGTCCACCTGATCAAACACTTGACGGCGGTTCCGCAGAACTGAGAGGCGAGCAGGGCAGAGGCGAACTCGGTGGTATGCTTGGATGGGAAGCACCGTGGTGTAATCCGTTCCGACACATGCTCGCACATCCGACACTTGTTCCGTATCTCAACGAGATACTTGGCAAAGGTTTTCGCATGGATCACCACATGTTCCTACTTTCGATGGACAAAGGCGCGGAAGGCTTCATCTTTCACGGATCTTCTGGTCCCGGTTTCGACCCGAATCAGTACTACATCTTCCGTGACGGACGCATGCACAACGGTCTGACTGTCGTTACCTTCCAGTTGACGGATGTTCCCGAAGGCGCCGGTGGATTAATCGTTATTCCGGGAAGCCATAAGAGCAACTACCCGTGTCCACAAGAGATGCGACTTTACCAGAAACACCAAGAGCACATCCGTCCGCTCGTCTGCGATGCGGGGGATGCAATAATTTTCACGGAGGCGGTGACCCACGGCACACTCCCGTGGACTGCAGATCATCCAAGACGCTCCATTTTGACGCGCTATACCGCAGGTAATATGGCTTATGTTCCCGCCTATGAAATACCGGAATGGGCAAACGAACGACAGCGTGCTGTTATGGAGCCTCCTTATCACTCTCGATTAAATCGTCCCGTATTGGAGACGTAGGAAGGAATAGCCGACATGTCTACTTCAACGAGCGCAATTCTCGGCTTAATCTTCTTAGGTCTCGCGAATGCCTCTGTTTTCTTGATGTTCAAGTTATGGGGCTATCCATTCGATAAAGAGACGCATAAGAGCGAGGCCCCACCCGCCTTGATGCTGCTCCATCGGCTCATCGGCTATGCGTATGCGATCCTCTATGTCTTTATGATGTGGCACATGGTGCCCCGTTTATGGAACTACCAAGTCGAACTGCCCCCACGGACTGTCGCACACCTGATGCTCGGTATCACCATCGGTGTACTGATTCTCGTCAAGATCGCTATCCTCCGGTTTTTCCGGCATTTTGAAGAATCAATGCCGTATATCGGCACATGCTTGCTTATCTGCACATACCTATTGATTGGACTGTCGGTGCCGTTCACATTCCGTGAAGCGGCGTTGCGAACACAGACAGGCGCATTCAGCGATGAAGGTATCGCGCGGACCCGTAAATTGCTTGAAAATGCTGGATTGCCTGAGGAAGCACCACTCGACCAGTTAGCATCAAAGCGAAAATTGCGGGAAGGACAGCATGTCTTACAGCGCAAGTGCGTTGTCTGCCACGACTTACGGACGATTCTCGTGAAACCCCGTACGCCGACCGACTGGGTACGTCTCGTCAATCGGATGGCGATAAAGCCGATGATCGGTGAACCCATTCATCAGGAAGAGGAGTGGACGGTCTCGGCATATCTTATCGCAATTACGCCGGACATTCAGGTTTCAGCACGGGAACAACGGCAAGAACAGATGCGTGTGGATGAAGCAAGGGAAGCCGCACAAATCGCGACTGTCGCTATGGAAACAGAAACTGCAGCAGTCGTCTACAATGAAGCAGAAGCGAAAGCACTCTTTGAGGACAAATGCTCGCAATGTCATCCCCTCACGGATGTTGAAGACTATCCACCACGTTCTAAAGAAGAGACAACCGAGGTTATCGCCCGGATGATCGAAACAGGGCTTTATCTCGAAGAGGAAGAGATTGAGATAATTACGCGCTACATCAACGAAAACTATCTGGAGGAGTAAACCGCTACAAACGAATCTGTTTGAATGCCTCAATCTGTGCCGTAATCGCGCGTTCTGTCGGGAGACGTTCTGCACTCGACGCACCGTAGAAACCGACAACGCCTTCGGTATTTTCCAGAACGTACGTTGCGTCTTCCGGTTCAGCGATAGGACCGCCGTGACAAATAACGAGAATCTCCGGATTGACCCCTTTCGCGGCATCATGGATGGCTTGTACGCGTTTGGCAGCATCCTCAAGTGTGAAGGCAGTTTGCGCGCCGATAGAGCCTTTCGTTGTCAATCCCATGTGTGCGACGAGAATATCCGCACCTGCATCTGCCATCTGTTCCGCTTCAGTTTCGTTAAACGCATACGGCGTGGTGAGCATACCCATCTGATGTGCTGTCCGAATCATCTCTACTTCGGGTCCGTATCCCATATCGGTCTCCTCAAGCAGTTGACGGAATGTGCCGTCAATTAGACCCACTGTCGGGAAATTCTGAACCCCAGAAAATCCGATTGCGTCTATCTGTTGTAAAAAGATGTCCATCAAGCGAAACGGATCCGTGCCGCAGACGCCCGCAAGGACAGGTGTATCTGGAACGACGGGTAGCACTTCGCTCGCCATCTCAACGACAATCTGGTTCGCGTCGCCGTAGGGCATCATGCCCGCGAGTGAACCCCTGCCTGCCATTCTAAACCTGCCGGAATTGTAGATAATAATGAGATCAATGCCACCAGCAGCCTCACATTTAGCAGAGATACCTGTGCCAGCACCGGCTCCGATGATGGGTTTGCCAGCGTCAATATTGCTGCGCAATTGCGCCAAAATTTCTTCACGTCTAAACTTCATGAGCAGCTGTCCTTTGCCTATGAAAATTGGATATAGTATTACTATAAGCATTATAGCAAAATATTAGATTTTGTGTCATATTTTCCTTCCGTTCAACCTATCGTAAGGACTTTTCAGAGGAAACGCTACGAATTGCGGCTTAACGCGCTTCTGTTTTTCGTGCTTTCAATGCGCCCCAAGTTGTCACAAGCGCGTCAGCAGGTTCAACAGCGTAGACTTTATCGTCCCAATCCAGTGAAAGCACAGTGTCCTTCATCGTTATCAAGATAGGCTCAGGTTCACCCCCTGTCGCCGGAATAACGAAATTACCACGTGAACGGAAGAGTTCAATGTTTTTGATGCGTCTTGGGTCTATATAAGAACCGTAGGCAATGAACCTTCCATCAGGAGACCAGGCATCAACATTATAGATATAATCCTTTTTAACGTGTACGATTTCCGCGTCTGCATCGGGTTGCACCGGGGCAACGGCTATCGCCTTTGTCCACCATTCTCCATTTCGCTCAACAAAAGTACTAAAAGCAATCTGTTTTCCGTTGGGTGAAAAAACTGGGGGAGAATCTACATTCCTTGCAATACGGAAGATGTCCTGTGTTGCAACGTCTAATAAAAATAAGTCGCCAAGTGAAGAAAAAGCGATATGCTTGCCATCGGGTGACCACGCCACATCAAAGATATCCATAGCATCGTGATCTATGAGAAGTTCGATTTTGGGCTCAGGTTTGGCAAGTTCATCATTGCGAATAAGCATTAGCCCGGGGCGTTCTACAAAGATAACATCGCCGTTTGTGGAAATATCTGCATCTAAAAGGTTCGGAAATCTTCCAAGTGTTAAGTTTTTTGCCTTTCTAATTGGGTTTCTCCGATCTAAAAGGTAAACATCATAGTTGCCTAAAAAGGCTCGGATACCATCACCAACTGCTATCGCTTTGTCTGCGACAACAAGCACATATTCTCCATTTTCTTGCACTTCAATTTTGTCAATATCCCCAAACGTTTGGCGAAAGTGTTTACGAGCGGTGGTACCTTCCACGTTAGAAATCCAAATTTCGCTGCTGTTTATCGGATGAACAAAGATAATTTCGCCTGTCGGCGCGGCGTTCAGAGGCGTTAGCACAAAAAACAGACCCATAAATAAAAAGTATAAAAAACATAGACAACTACAGGCGCGAAGTATATTATTCATGATGCCCTCCGTTTTCTGTTTCACGTTTTAATTCACCCCAGGTAGTCGTAAACTTCGCTATAGGTGTCGGTGGAAATGAGTCGCGTGTCCATTCCCAGACTCGGACGCCGCCTTCAATCTCCTTAAACATACGTCGGAGCCTTCCATCTTCAACCGATACTGCAAAATTTGAATATTCCCTAACAACACCGAACCACCCTACTCCCCCTGGTCCACCGAATGCAACCTCAACAAGTACGTAAGCGATAGACGTTCCATCCGGTGTCCACGTGAGATAGCCAAGGTGCAAATGCGTTTCTGTCCGTTCAAATATCTTTACATTTTGTGGTACATGCAGCGGAACAACACCGATTTGGCTATACCTTTTTCGTCCGTTTTCTCCAGGCGTATCAACAATAAAAGCCAACTTTTTACCATCTGGCGAAAAAACAGGACGATATCCATATTCCAGTATCTGTGATACCTGCTTTGTAGCAATATCCAGCAGAAAAATCCCTTCACTATTGGAAAAAACAACTTTTTGCTCGTTTGGTGCCCAATCTACATACCCTGCCGCCCCATCGAACAATTTTTCTGCCTTCGGGATAGGTGCATGCACTTCATGTTTTGGAATGAGATAGATACCATCAGGAAACTCATTAAAGATCGTGTTTGCAAAGACGACATCCCCACTAAATGAAATCGCTGCATCGGAAACAAAACTGAACCGTCCCCATGTTAAATCCTTTCGACCTTTGTTCAATTTTTGCGTGTCAAAAAGATATGCATCAAAACCAGTTTCAATATCTTCTATCCCTTCCCCAACACATACGATATACCTGTCGCCTTCCTGTATTGAAATCTCTTGGACAAGCACCGGTGGATCAAAAAGTTTACGCGCATTGCGCCCATTGACATTGCTAATCCATATTCCTGGTTGATTCTGTGGATGTGCGGCGAAAATTACTTCTTCTGCTGGGAGAGTATCTACTGTGAAAACAGCACACAGAAAAAAAACAAATAAACAGCACATTTTCCAGCAGTTTTCAAAAGAATGCGTCATAGCATACCTCCATGCTAATGCTTTTCGCTCATGTCAAGAGCAAGTGCTTTGGACGAGTTTTCATATAAAAGTGACCGCTTGACATTTTGGGCAACACAAATCTTGAGGATGGAAATGATTTAACACCCACGCTTGAGCTTGTTCTTCATCCATGAGAGATCCCATCGGAAAATCCATAGTAGCATTCTAACATAACTTCGGAAAAATAGTACACACTTTTTACATGAGCCGATACGTGCGCCACTCGTCAGCATTTAAACCCGTTATTGAATCAAACAATCTTTTGAGAAATATCAGTTTAATTTTTTCCCCGAAATGCACGTTTTCTACCACAAAATTGTGTCTTTAATAACAGGAAAGATACGTTCTGTGTTTCTTACACGAATCCTTTAACGCATTCCCTTTCCGGTAGAAAGTGAGCGGCAGGAATATAGAACACACATATTATATCCCCGTTTTACCGCCATCTCATGTTATAATATGAATTAAAACAACCCCTCGAAAAAAGGATAATTTCATGCAAAAAACACTGACTTTGATTTTAGCGATTGTGCTGGCGATATGCGTTATTCCCGAAAACACTATCGCACAAGACACACAAGATTGGCATTTGCAACACTTACCTGACGGTGTCCGAGCGCGGATCGGTAAAGGCGAGATAAAAGGAAATATCGCGATTCCCGATGATGGCAAACGTTTAGCAGTAGCAAGTGGTATCGGTATTTGGATATACGACACAAAGACCGACGAAGCACTTGAGCTGATAACAGGACACACGCATTGGGTTATAAGCGTAGCGTTCAGTCCAGACGGATCGCTATTAGCAAGTGGGAGTGTGGATAGCACCCTCCGTTTGTGGGGTGCGCGCACTGGCACTGAACTACACACAATGCAAGGACATAACGGTTCGATCATAGATGTAGCGTTCAGTCCAGATGGTTCACTGTTAGCAAGCGCAGGCGAAGACGGGACTATACGGCTGTGGGATGTGGAAACCGGCACCCATCTTCAGACCCTGACGGGGCATCTCAGGTTTGTTTATTGTGTCGCGTTCAGGCCGGATGGAAAAATACTTGCAAGTGGAGGTGAGGACAAGACTATCCAGTTCTGGGATGTGGAAACGGGAGAATTAATTCGGGTGTTGGCAGCGCATAAAGGGGGTGTCCGTAGCATCGCATTCAGCCCGGATGGGAAGACACTCGCAAGCGGGAGTAGGGACGAAACCGTTCGCCTGTGGAATGTGCAGACCGGCGAAGAACTTCGGAAAATGGACGGGCATACGAATGCTGTTGCAAGCGTTGTGTTCAGTCCGGATGGACAGATATTGGCGAGTGGGAGTTGGGACTATTCTATTCGGCTGTGGGATGTGCAGACAGGGGAACCGATGCGGGTGTTATCTGGGCATACTTATGGTCGCGTGAACGCTTTATTTAACCCAGATGGAAAGACGCTGATGAGCAGTAGCGAGGACGACACCATCCGGCTGTGGGATGTGCACACCGGCGAAGAACTTCGGAAGATGGTAACGCATACGCAGGATTTCCGTAGCATCGCATTCAGCCCGGATGGTAAAACGCTGGCAGGTGCCACTGGGGACAACGCTGTCTACCTGTGGGATGTACAGACGTGTGCATTGCTGCGGACCCTAAAAGGGCACACGAAATCTGTTAATGACGTTACATTCAGTCCAGATGGACGGATATTAGCGAGTGGGAGTTATGACGCGACCGTGAGTTTGTGGGACATAAAAACGGGTGCAGCACTTCCGGCACTGCCTGGAGACGTTTTTGGGTTCATAAGGGTCGCATTTAGCCCAGATAGCAAAAGGCTGGCAGCTGTAGATCGTGGTAGCTATGTCTATCTATGGAATATGCAAACAGGTCTCCGTATAAATAGAATGCGGGCGGCTAATGCCCATAGCATCGCGTTCAGTCCGGACGGTTCTTTGTTGGCAAGCGGAGGTTATGACGACACCGTGCACACGTGGGATGGCCATACCGGTGCCCCGCTCTTGACCTTGGAGAAACCACTTTATAGTGTAACGTTCAGTCCGGACGGCAAGATAGCTGCAAGTGCTGCTCGGGGCAGCACCATACTTTTATGGGATGCGGTGTCGGGTGAACCGATTCGGACGATAGAAGCGGATTGGAGGTCTATCTATAGCATCGCTTTCAGCCCGGATGGAAAGATACTGTCGCATGGCTCTAATGATGGCTTTGTAGTGCTGTCGGATGTGCACACTGGCAAACATCTGAGGATACTCGAGGCGCATCGCGGAAGGGTCGGTCCACAAAGCGTAGTGTTCAGCCCGGATAGAAAGATACTGGCGAGTTCAAATGGTGGTATCGTGTATTTGTGGGGCCTAAAGTTTGCGCAGTAACAGGCACACGCCGACAAATCATGCAGAACGCCAAAGTTGATTTGGCATAATCCGCAATCCAAACAATTCACTGCCAATTCCGCTTTAAAGTCCCGCTGATAAGGGGGATTTAGGGGGTTTATTTAAAGTCCCGCTGATAAGGGGATTTAGAGGGTTTAAAGAACGGAAATTCCAATTTTTTGCGTAAGTCCTAACTAATAACACACCACACAAGAAAACACACCTATGAAAAACAGATTACTCTTGATCTTCATACCACTCTGGATAACACTGATATACACACCTATCCGCATTGCCCAAGAAACCTTTGCACCGCCCAAAGGCATCATAGCACAGATCGGGAAAGGGGGCATCGGAGATGTCCAGCATTCCGCAGACGGCACCCGGATCGGCATCATCAGTGGGACAGGCATTTGGATATACGATGCAACAACATTGCAACTCACCAGCGTTATCCCTAATGCTCCGAGGATGTATAACTCCGGATTTCCCCCAGATATCAACGTCATTGCACGAAGCACTACTTTTAGATACTTACATATCTGGCGTACCGACACAAACCCGCATAAATTACAACTCGCTGGAAGTGCAGCTGGCAATTGTATTGCCTACAGCGCGGAAGGAGGCACAATCGCTATCGGTGGTTCAGAGAGCACCACCCGTATATGGGACGCGAAAACGGGTGAGCTAAAGCAAACACTTCAGAGACCAGACGACACACGAACCGAAATTTACAGTATAGCCTTCTCACCTGATGGAACACGACTCGCCGCTGGAGACGGACCGGACACCATCTCTATTTGGGATACAGCAACAGCGGAACACAAACACGAACTTAAAGGACACACGAATGATGTGAAAAACATGGCGTTCAGTCCGGACGGCAGCAGGTTGGCAAGTATCAGTGGGGACAGTAACATCTTTCTGTGGGATACACAAACATGGCAACAAATAGGCACACTAACCGGCGATATGACAGGCATAGAGCGTATCGCCTATAGTCAGGATGGCGAACTTTTAGCCGCTGGATGTGGAGACGGACGCATCCATTTATGGGATGCCAACACAGGCAAGCTCCGCAAAATTCTCACCGCACACCCAAACCGCATTTCGGCAGTCGTCTTTGTTAAGGATTCGCATATACTTGTCAGTTGCAGCGAACATGGCACCCTACGTAAATGGGATGTCAATACCGGTGAAAATACGCTGTCAGTGGAAAATGATTACGACACTTTCTCCAAATTCGCATTGAGTCATGATGGGAAAACACTCACAGGTCTGAGTGAGTTTAGCACCCCGTATCTATTTGATATCACAGTGCCCACCTCACCAAAACTGATAAAGAGAATCGACACCCGGCGTGTTGGAAATATCGCTTTTAGTCCGGATGGGGAAACAATCGCTACGGAGGAAACCGACCAGACCGCTTATTTATGGGACATGAACATAGATATACCGAAACACTTGAACGATCTCCTCACGGAAATTGATACCACCCTCTGGGGCATGAAAATAGATAGGCCGAAACTATCATTCAAAGGACATACAGCACAGATCGCATGTATTGCCTTCAGTCCAGATGGCAATACATTCGCCACCGGTGGATTTGATAATACCCTCCGTTTATGGGATACAACAACAGGTAAGCCGAAAATCATCAAAGAACATAAGGGATGGGTTGAGAGTATCGCGTTCAGTCCGGATGGAAAAACAATCGCCAGTGGTAGCGGGGATGCGACTATCCGTTTATGGGATACCAACACAGGTGAGGAAAAGAGGATAATCTCTGGACATGGGAGTGGAATCGTAGACATCGCCTTCAGTCCTGATGGAAAAACAATCGCTGCTGCGGCTTATGACCCGAATATCTATCTGTGGGATGTGAACACAGGCGAACGGCAGCCATTTCCGCACACGCATACAAGAGGTATAGTCACCCTTGCTTTAAGTCGTCAATTCCTTGTGATTGCGGATACGGCAGGGGTTATGAAGATTTATGATGTCAACACAAAGAAACTGCTCCGCCTGTTAGATATAGATAATAGGAAGGTTGAAGGTTTGGAATTTACTATGGATGGCAAAATACTTGTCAGTGTGTGCAGTGGTGTAATAACTTTGTGGGATATGACACCACCGTAAGGTCAGGTAGTGTAAAGCGAAACCCAACCTATGAACTAACTTAGTCCCTCCGAAAAAGGAAACTTTCTCATGAGAAATACACTGTTTTTGATTTTAGCGATTGGATTATCAATATGTATTCTTCCACAAAACACCATTGCACAAGACCCACAGGATTGGCATTTGTGGGGTTTACCCGAAGGTGCGAAAGCGCGGTTTGGTAAAGGCATGATAACAGGAAATTTCGCGAACGCCAGTGATGGGAAACGCTTAGCAGTAGCCTGTAGCATCGGTATTTGGGTGTATGACACAGAAACAGACAAACCACTCAATCTGCTGACAGGACACACAGATTGGGTGATAAGCGTAGCGTTCAATCCGGATGATACCCTGTTGGCAAGTGCAAGCAACGATAGCACCGTCCGTGTGTGGGACGCACGCACCGGCACTGAACTCTGGACACTACAAGGACATGAGGGTAGTACCACAGACGTAGCGTTCAGTCCAGATGGAAAAACGCTGGCGAGCGCGAGTGAAGATAACACCATCCGTTTGTGGGATGTACTGGGTGGTACACACCTACGGACGTTGACGGGGCATACAGAACCCGTTACAAGCGTGGTGTTCAGCCCGGATGGGAAGACATTGGCGAGTGGGAGTGATGACAAAATGTTGCGGCTGTGGGACGGACAGACAGGAAAATCGCTGCACGCGTTCATGGGACATACGTACAAAGTCTATGACATCGCCTTCAGTCCGGATGGGAAATTGCTGGCAAGTGCAAGTGAGGACACGACCGCCCGTTTGTGGGATGTGGAGACAGGCGAGTCTCTGCATAGGTTGCGTGAGCATAACCACAATGATCTCTTTAGTGTTGCGTCAGTCCGGATGGAAAGATATTAGCGAGTGGCGGTTGGAACGATACAGTTTATTTGTGGAATACGCAGACGGGCGAATTTCTTCAGACAGGGACTGTAGATTGGCGTTCTCTCGCAAGTGTTGCGTTCAGTCCAGATGGAAAAACAATCGCAGGTGGCAGCGGGGAAAAGACCGTGTTTTTGTGGGATGTCCAAACAGGTGCAGAGCTTCCGTTGCGGCTCGAAGGTAATGTTAAAACCGGTCCAGTAAGTGTCTCTACACCTTGTTACGTTGCATTCAGTTCAGACGGCAAAAAACTTGCGAATGCGAATAGTAGTGGCTTACTCTATTTGTGGGATATGCAAACAGGTAAGCTTACAAATACGATAACATTGCATACACAGACAAATGAACGTATAAATAGGATGCCAAGGAATAGGAATGGATTCACAAGTGTTGCGTTCAGTCCAGATGGTTCTGTGTTGGCAACTGGGAGTGATGATAAAACCGTGCGCACGTGGGATGCGAATAGCGGGGCACCGCTCTTGACGTTGGATGAACATAAGAGTATTGTTTTTTGTGTTGCGTTCAGTTCGGATGGCAAGATACTGGCGGGTGGCACTGCGGACAAGACCGTGCTTTTTTGGGATGCTGTGTCGGGTGAACTCATCCGGACGCTGGAAGAACACCGGGGTTCTGTTAATAGTATCGCATTTAGTCCGGATGGCAAGACCCTGGCGAGTGACGGTGGTGATGGCACCGTGATGTTGTGGGAAGTAAGCACCGGCAAGCGTCTGCGCACGCTGACAGAACATATCAGTGGGGTCGCAGTGGCATTTAGTCCGGATGGAAAAACACTGGCGAGTGGCAGTTGGGATGGTACTGTGTTGTTATGGGATCTCGCAGCTGATAATGTGGATTAGGCGGCACATCAGACATTATGAATTGGGCGGGTCCAAGGACCCACCCTTACGTTTTACTGCCGTGCATACTGCGATTCTGCAGGAGCGTGGTATTCAACATCAAGGTGTGGAGTTTCTAATCTGACATGCCCTTGAAGACGCGAAGTCAAACAACTCTCTAACGCCCCACTTACCAACAAGGTGCGTTCCGCCGGATACGGTGCGATACCTGTTTCAAATAACTCCTCAATCTTGGCAATGAGACATGCGGAATAGGTAACGTTCGGCGTCGGTGTTAAGAAGAATTGCGTGGACACCGGCACAGGTTCGTCCTTCAATTTTGCGGCAAAGCAGTAATCCCGCACTGCGCCGTTGAGCATCAGGAGCGTCGCTCGCAATCCGTCGTTATATTCAATGAAATAGGCGGACGGGTTCTCGACGAGTCGGTAGATTTCACCGTTACCGATCATATCTTGCGTTCTACCATCTTCATCTGTTAAACCGCACGGCGTATCACTTCTCGAAAGTGCCGCTTCCAGTAATTCCATAGACCAGCGTCCATCTTTGCCTGCTTCCCAGACTTCCTCACCATCTATTAATTGGACAGCGGCGACCCCGGTCTCACCACCTTTTCGACGTTCTATCATGCACTGCATCGCCTCCAAAGCGTGATAATCCATCGGATCCGAGCCACCGACACCTACCATGAGTCCTTCTTCTATCTCACACTCCAGCGGCAATTCGACATCTGGCAATCGCCATGTGACAGGCAGAGACGACCCCGAAAGCACCCCAAAACCGAGACGGTGTCCATCATCTACCATCTCTTTTGCCTTCACGAAACTATAGGAGAGATGTTTATCGTTAAAAATAGGCACGGCACGTCCATCCGCCTCAAATACTTTGACGCATTCCTTGAAAAATTCATAACGCGGATACAGCACTTGACTTTTCTCATTGGTAGGATAATCGCCGTGTTCACCAATCGAAAGCACTGCATCCACAGCAATTTTATCACCACCGCACCGAAGTGCTTCGGCAATGGTCGGATAGACAGAAAATCCGAATTCTCTGGCCCGGTCTTCACTCTGCTCTCCCTCTGGTTTCTGGTCAACATAGAGAGAAACAACCTTCATATCGGGACGATGCCATTTACCTTCTTTTGGATAGCCGACAAGAAAACGATCTGCAAAATGTTGCGCATGCGATAGATAACGATAGATCGTAGTGATAACAGCAATTCGTTTCATAATTTTTTCCTTGTAGGTAACAATACATTGATAGGGATTCAGGCTGTCAAGGCATCCGGTTCTGGCACTGCAGGTAGATTTACATGCATTAAATATCCAATTGCACCGAACACGCGCTTTAAATCGCTTATCGCGAGAACGCTCTCATTCTGTGTAAACAGATTCCGCTCTAATTTTCCAAATTCCCATAACGCGCCATCTGTGACAATACCGTAAACCGGTATTGTGTCGTCACCGTTCATTCTTTGCGCAGCGACCAATTCCGCTAAACATTGTCCCCATCCTTCAACGAAATCGCTCCGTTTCGCCTCAACAATAACGATAATCGGACTGCCTAACACCGTTTTCCCCAACGCTGATTTCGTTGAGATAAGATAATCAGGCGTACCGCTCAGTTCCGCGTCACAGGAAATAGATTGGTGACTCCACAACGTAAAACAGTCAGCATATTTTTTATACACCTCTCTGAGAACTGGATAGATAACATTCTCACAACGCGCTGCCTCCGATGCAAATACGTTGATATGCCGCTGGCTAAATGCAAACTCCTCTAAAAACACTGAGGACGGTTCAATGTCTTGGTACTGAATGTAATCTTCTTGGGTGTATTTAATCCCATAAGTTTCTTGAACCTGCATAATTGATTTGAAATCCGTAAATGCCATCTGACATACCCTCCTGTTTCATGTCCGCCAGAACGTTGACGCTTTGGTGGGTTGATAAGCGATGTCCAGATGCGGTGTTTCTTGTCGTGTACTGTCGGCGAAGAGACTATCAACGCCTGCTGCAACAAGTCCTGTCGTCAATAGTGTGCGTTCAACCGGATAGGTCGCCTCGCCTGTCAGGAACATCTGCTCAATATTGTTGACCAGTGGCGAAAAGAAGTTCGCCAACGTCGTCCGTGCAGGTGGCATCGGAAGATACATCTGCGTTGAAAGGATTTCGTCGTCTGACCCGATATAAGCAGCGAAGTTGAAATCCTGCACCAATCCGTTCATCAGAATCATCGTAGATTTCAATCCATCGTTGTGTTCGTATTGATACGCTATCGGGTCTTTCACGATCTCCTTCAACTCATCCAACGTCGGAAACGGGTTATTAAATCCGGGACGCGACGGTGTAAGGGTATGACTCCGACAGAGCGCGGATTCAAAGAGCTCACGCGACCAGAGTTTGGAGTGATGTGCTTCCCAAAACGCGTCGCCGCGGTATGCCTGCAGCCATTTCACACCGCTCTCGCCACCTTCGCGCCGTTCTACCATACACTGCAGGGTTTCTAAGGCGTGAAAATCGTAACTATCCACACCGCCGTAGCCGACGCAAACCGCCTCAGAGACAGGAACACCAAGCGGCATGTCAATAGAAGGCGTGCGCCACGTAACCGGTAGCGAGGAGCCTGCCATAAACGCGAAATCCATGTTTTGAGAGATGTCGTACATCTCACGCGCCCACTCCCAATTCCACGAGAGATGCTTATCATTAAACGCTGGCACACCGCGCCCGCTCCGTTCAAACACCTCAGCCATCTGTTTGAAGTGCTCATAGCGCGGATAGAGGCGTTGCCCTTTTTCGTTGGTCGGATATTCGCCGTGTTCGCCGATGAGAAGAACACCGTCAACAGCCAATTCCTCGCCGCCGAGCGTGAGTGCCTCCGCAATTGTAGGGTATCCCTTTACTGTAGGGAAACGCTCCAATCGGTCGCAACTGACATCGTTGTCTTTGACCTGCTCAACATAGAGCGAGACGAGATCCATCGGCGGATGGTGGTGTCTGCTATTCCACCCGTAGCCTTCTAAGAACCGATCGACAATGTGCTGCGCGTGTGCGTATTTGTGGTAAATCGTCGCAATCGCAGCGATTTTGGGTCGTTTTTCCATAATCAATTTCCTCGTTAGTTCAATATACGCCGTAAAAAAGATATGTTAATTCGTTTAATAACATATACCCCGTTTCCATGACCATCGATAACATGCAGCTCAATCAAATTGTCCACAAGTTTCGGATAATCTAATTCCACTGTTGCTTTCTTCTCACCTTGCAATGTCAAGGCATCATGCAATGTGTAATATTTGCCTTTATATGATTTTTCCCATTTTGTTTGGTTTTGAGCAGGATCTATCTTCATTTGAAAACCAGGCGGATGATTTTTGTTTATCGGTTTTACTAATAATCGTACTTGATAAATTCCATCAGCATCTTCAACCTTAAATCGGACTTTTTCTTTTAAAGGTGAAAGTGTTTCAATTAACGTTTTGTCATCAAAAAAAGTCGTTTCTGGATTAAAAAATCGGCTGCGACTTAACCATGCTGCACTGCTCTTTGACAGATGTTTCGATTGTCTACCGTACGACATCAGATATGAAGGGTGTCTATAATCACGGTTTAATCCGAACTCACGCCCAAACTTGGCAGCAAGGACATGTTTTGAGTATCCGTTGAGCGGTGTACGAACTATAATAACATATCCGCCTTGTCGTCTAAGTGTATAATTTCTTAAGTTTAGACTCATATCTCGAATGCCTTTTTCAATGTTTTCCAGATCGGAAAAAGTATATCTATTTTTACTTGATGCCTTTTCTATACTTTTATCTAAGATGATGAAATAGCAATTGTTGGATAATTCAAAATGCTGTTCAATTTCATTAAGCGCTCTTGATGAGGTATACTCATCATAGTATTCATCTGTTGTTTTACCTTCAAATAGGTATACCTTTGCTGAACCCTCGCTATTCCTTTCAAAATCGAAAGTTTTTCTGCCGAACCCGTGTCGCTGACTTTCATCTGCAAAAAATGTCTGAAGGTCCCTTAAGATCGTATCTATTTTCTCGGGTATATCTGTCTGCGGTAGACGGTTAGTGGGCAGAAAGTAAATAGGAACAACAATATTTTGTGTTGTCTCCTGTTTTTTAGGTAGATAGTTTGCTATATCCCAGACACGTATCACACCATCATTACCACCCGCAGCGACAAACTTACCGTCTGCAGACACATCGACACACCTTACCCAACGGGCATATCCTTCTATAGAAGCTATAGAAGCAATACGGTTTCCATTTTCTACCGACCAAATTTCAAGTTCATTGGTGCCTCCACTGATAATAGCCTTTCCATCTGGCGTAAATGCCAGATCATAGACATTTCCAGCAGGAATGGTGTTATAGTTTTGCCAATCAGGTGGATAATACAATCTTATATCTTCATCATTATCTGCAATTGCAAGGATGGGATTCTTCGGATCCGGTAAAAACTGCATTGCCTCAATCCATCCAACCTTCCCATCTATCACATTAATATAACTCTTCTTGATGACTTGATTCCCATTTATCTCCCAGATATTAACGGTGTCAGTTCCTGATTCTGTTGCCACGAGTTTACCATCTGCCGAAAATGTATGTTCTTTTTCAAAGTTTTCTCTTTTCAACTTGATTGCTTCTACAGGTGCTGTTGGATTACTGACATCCCAAAGCAATAAACCTGAAGATGCTAACGCTAAAAATTTATTATCAGGTGAAAAAACAGCATCAAATCCTACCGCGCGTAAAGAACTCATAAATTGTTCTTTTGCAATATCCCACAATTTTACCCTGCCATCAATATTACCCAAATCACAGATAGCAAGTATCTTCCCATCTGGTGAAAACGAGACTGAATCTCCCCTGAATACGGCTAAGGGTGTAACTGGGTTATTGATATCCCACAATCTGATATCGTCTTCAGAGTTTCCATCGTAGGTTCTACTGACGACTAAATACGGGTTTGTCGGAGAAAATTCAACAGTTTCTGGGGATCCGCCTTGAACGAGTTCAGCGATAATGCCAGGTTTTTCAGATATTGCTGGCACAGCAGCGAATTTCTGTCGGATTTCATCCGGTATTTCTTCAGTTCGGGGGATCAGTGGTGGCGGACTATCGTTCCTTGATAAAAACTCGTCCATCAATTGTTTCCTGTCTTCCTTTTCCTGTTTAAGCTTAACAATTGAGAATATAAAGCCGAATAGGATGACACATCCGACCAATAACAGCGATATTAATACCTTGAATTTCATATTACTAACCTCTGCTGTCCTAAGTAAAACGATTGTCCTGAAGAAATACAGTAGTTTGGACAATTTGTCCTCTGTTTAGGTTGCGTTCTGAAAGGGTATAGAGATTTTCACGTCTGTTTCCGCTGCTATAGAACTTAGTGAAAAATAACGGTAACTGGGCATGTGCCACAGGAGACCAATGGTGCAGAATCGCACGACTACGAACGGATTTGCTTATGCCCACACATCTTAGGATTACCCGATTTAATTGAGAGGTGTGCATTATTCCAAGCGTTGGATGTGCGACCACCGTAGGGGCGAGGTTCCCTCGTCCGCTATCAAAAGGCTATCCGTTCATCGGACGGGTTGGGGAACCTGGCGGAAACACCCAAGCAAAAACACCCCTACGAGGAAATATTTATGCACACCCCTCATTTAATTCTTAATCTTCATACGGAGTGCGGCCGCTTCAATACGCCGTTTCTATAGACATAGCACTCCTACGGAGTGAGGAACGGACTTGAAAACGCTTTGGAAATCCGCAGAAACACCGTTTTTGCTTGGGCGTTTCTTAAGCAAAAACCCTGCCGTGCGTATGATGTCCGTTATCATAAAAAAAATGCGTAAGTCCTGCCACGATCACCATCGCGAGTCTTTGTGGTTAATTTTTGAAGGTTGCCTCCCGCTTCTGATACCTGTGCTTCTCCGTTAAAGCGATGGCGTGTACTGGGTACCCTTCTTCATCCAGGGCATACACTGGATTTTCTCGGATGTATTCCTCAAATATCCGGAGCACCTGTCGCTCGCCCATGTCAGGGTTTTGCAGAGCGACATACATAAACTCCCATATCAGAGGGATTATCTCCCCCACAGTGCTCTCCCGATTGACGTAGTCGTCCATGTCCGGGTAGACGGTGCCGTAGGTGCCCTCCAAGGCACTCAGGAACCCTGCACTAAAGTATGGAAGACCGGTCTCTTTTGCATACATCTGGTCCAGTGCCTCGTCATGTTCGGCATCAGACAGCGCGCCACTGCGCCGCTGTCGCAGCAATTCTGCCCATTCATCAAACACCGTCCAAGCGATATCCTTCGCCTCTATGTAGAGCGGGTCAACAATCCCAAGGGCAAGCTCTACCTCAAACCACCGAAGGATGGTTTTTCCCTCCCGTGCAGCCTGCCTGAAAAGCACCAAGATCTCTTCTTGTGTCTTCTCAGGGTATTGGTAGGCGAGGCTGAGATATTCTGCCAGCAGTTGCAGCCTGTTTGCCTTCCCGGCGCGGCTCGCTTCTTCATCTTCGGGGTGCTCATAGTGATGGATGGCCTCCACTGATTGGAGGAGGTCTATTATCTCCGGTCTTTCCAGTCCGAGAACCTCGCTCAACTTTGCCGCATACAGATCCCACGACTCTTCTGGTCCATATTTTTTAGCCGCGTAGATCGGGAATATCTCCTCCACGACAAGCGTGTAGGCCTTTTCCCGTGCCTGTGCTTCTGAGAGGGGGGCAACACCGGGCAGCACCGGATCACCGCCGGTTTGCTGTGGCGCGGGCGGCGTGTTCACTTCCGTCGGGTTGGACTCCACCTCAGCAACTGGGGTAGGGGTTGTAGCCGCAGGTTCCGCCATTTCTGGCTCCGGGTCCTGCTTCATCTCACCCGTCATTGCCGGCTCAGGGGTCTTTGGCTCAGCCCCCTCTGCCGGTTCATCACGCATAACCTCTTCGACCATGTTCAACCCCTCATCGCAGCCGATAGTCGCGAAGAGTGTCAATGCCAGCATCGCAACGATTGAAATGCTTACCGTGCGTTCAAATATTGTAGTCGCTTTCAATTGAATATCTCCCTTAAGATTTACGCAATTTTGTAACCCGTTCTGTTATGCCATTTCTAAATAAACGCCTGTCATTAACAAAAAACTCGCTTGTAGTAGGGCAATTCTGCGGCGTACTCGCCCAAATGCGAAGTGCATCATTGCCCGTCGGACAGACACGCCACAATGGGCGAGGTAACCTTGAAGAAACACCCTATAGTCAATTTAGCGATTTTCTGTAGCACCTTAGCAAAGGTATAACATGCCGCCCCTACAGGGCTTGATTCTTTTTTTAATTGACGCTGCTATAAACATTGCGTCGCTACGCGACTGAAGAGGGTTTTGAAGTCTTCAAGGTCTCTCTGTAAAATCCGGTTCGGTTGCAAATCGTGAAGAAGCCCCCCTACGAGTCGGTAATATCCGCTATGGCGATGGGATTAAAGAATCCGTGTTTAACGGTTTCTCAATCAATACAACGGGTGCCTGACAGCAGTCGCAATTCCCCGGTGCAACCGTACGGATATAACACGTGTCGCAGTAATAATAGAGATCATGGAGAACACCGTCTCGGATAGACAGAAAACGGGTTACTTCCAGCAATTGCGTTTTCGGGAAGACACGACCCGAAATCTCCAAGTCTTTCTCATGCAATCGCTCGTCCACAAAGAGTGCCTCGGCTAACGATGTCCGTAAAAGCGTGTAGTATTCGCCATCCTTCGTCTTGACACCGCGCAGATGTTCATGATTACCAAAGAGCTCCACCTTATAATGTGTGTGCATCTCCTCTGCTAAACAGACAATCTTACCGTGGATCTTGACATCCTTGGGTTCAGGTTTTTCGGTTGGCGGTTTCGCACCGATCATCAGTAGGACCAGAATAAGGAACAGTGGCGATAACCGTATGAAACTACGCATTGTTGTCCTCCTTTGCCCAACGATTTGGACCAGGACCGGGTTGATGTTCATCACGAACCCGCTTAAATTCTTCAGGCGTAGTAACAACATTTTCAGGGTGCAGTCGACTCCGTGCAAGAAAACCGGCTTCCGGCTGATAGCCAGTCGGTTTCGCCGCGTCCTGATAACGTGAATCAACGCTCCATCTGACTTGATTGCTGACATTCGGAATAGAACGATGCGGTGTCAGGTTGGTAAACAGAAGAACGCTACCAAATTTGACAGGAACAACCACCGGTTCAACTTCAGGCAATGCATCTGGTGGTATCTCAAGATAAAAACGTTCAGAGTGGCGATGTCGGAAAACACCGTCCCGATGGGCATGCGGAATAACTTCCATACACCCGTTTTCAACAGTGGCATCTATCAACGGGATCCAGATCGTGAGTTGCAAAACCGAATCGCATTTAGGCTCCATATAACCTGCGTCTTGATGCCACGGGACGAGGGTCCGGTCATGTTCAGGAAGTTTCGGACGGACGCGGTATGCGGGATGACACATAATTTCCGGCCCGACGAGCGACTCAGCGATGTCAAGCAGCTTCGGATTGACGAGTAGCTCAAAGAGTGCTGGCCCCGTGTGTGCGCCGCTAAATACCTTCTGAAACACGGCAGGGGATTGCGCCGTAATTTTCGCCAACCGAGTGTCAAACCCCTCCGTCTTAAATTCGGAATCCAGTTCACCTTCCGCGTAGAGTTGTGACGCTCCTGTGTCAACAATCTCCTCAAACTCTTCGATCAATGGGTTTAGGTCGTCCGGAGAAAGCGCGTCTTCGATCAAAAGATAACCGCTTTCGTTAAAATCTCGGATTTGGGAATCAGTCAATACTCTCATAATGCCCCTTATATTTCGACGAGTTCAATCAGAATACCATCGGGATCCGGCGCACATGCAACACCAACGGCATCGGGTGCACTTATGGGTTCAGAGAGAAATTCAACACCGTTCTGCTTCAAGTTCTCAACGGTTGCTTGAATGTCTTCGACAAAGAAAGTGAGCCAGCGGACACCCGCCGAGAATTCATCTGCTGGTTTCGGCGGTGGCGATTCGATATCCATCAGTTTGATGAGCGTGTTGCCTGCCTTGAGACGGACTTGTCGAAAGCCGGTCGGCGCGAGTCCAACATCGCGGGCAAGATTATCTGGAATCTTCAGATCCAACACAATCTCAAAACCCAACTTATTGTGATAAAAGTCCAATGACGCTGCAAAATCGCTACAGGTAATAGCGATGTCAACAGTAGAATGTGATAAGTTTAGCACAAGTTTTTAACCTCCATTGAGAACGAAGATCGCTTCTCGGAATTGACCGAGCGATTGTCCGTTATAGGTGAGGTCTACGGGTATAACAATTCGTCCCAACGCTGTGTAGGGGTTGGGTAACCCAACCCCTACTGGGATTGGAATAGAAAAACCGATGTACCCATCTGTTCTCGGCGGAATCGTTGTTTCTCTGGAAGCGATTTCTATACCCCATGATGCAGGAAGAATTGGCTGCGCAGTTGCTGTACGTGGCTCGTCCGAATGGTTCGTTACCTCTAACCGCAACTGTGCTGTTCCGCCGGGTACAACTTCCTGTTCATAAGGATAGCAGCGCACCCAGTGTTCGTCCATGCCGTAGTTGGCGTGGTCCCAAGGGAAGAGTTCGGTATAACATTTTTCACGTTCAGCGAGTGTGTCCAACATCCACGCAATCTCGGCATCGGTAAAATCAAATGCCGGATCAACGTGGCAGTTAAAGATATGTGTCGGTTCGAGTTGTTGAATCAGACGTATACATCTTTCATAACCGACATCCGCACCGAGCAGATTCCGATTACCGGAGCAGTAGTCGTCAATCCCTGCCATCGTAAAGGAATCGCCTGCAAAGAACATCCGTACGCCGCGTCCCTCAACAAGCAGCCCACCGTGATAATAAGTCTGTCCCGGAAAATGGTAGGCTGTCATTGTAAACTCATTCCACTGCCAAGAATCACCGTCCTGCGTGCTGCGATCCACTCGCGTAATAGATGGCGAAATACAGGGAAGCCGGAAGCCGATCGGATTTGTGATAACCTCTGCAACAACCGTATCTGTTATCGTTTCACAAGGAAAAGCCTCCTGAAATTCGGGGATCGCGTTAACGTGGTCGTCGTGGTAGTGTGTTACCCAAAACTGTGTAACCTCCGAAATTTCGCCATCCGTTTGTAACTGTTGAATCTGTTTGAGGACATTCGGCGAACCGCAATCCATAACGAACGCCTCGCCGTTTTCGGAGATGATAATCCATGTTGTGCCGAAGTGGCGCAGAAATTCAGGAGGCGGTTTGCCCTCTCGAATCGGCATGTGACCGGGATGCCCTTTAAATTCGGCAAAGAGTTGTGGAAAATAGTGCCGAAGTGCGGAGATTGCTACATATTTATCGTAGCAGTACGCTAACCGATCTAAAAGTGCATCAATTGCCCTGTCCGGATCGTTCATGACAACCCCGTGTGTCGGAATAAGCGCAGTTGGCGATGCCTGACGAATCTTTTCAAGGCTCTCCTTCAGTTCGTCTCTGGCACCGAGGAAACCGTGATAGTCGCTGGTCTGCTGTCCTTTTTGTAAACTATAGAGTTCCCACAACTTACCTTCATCGTAAATAAGGTCGCCAGAAAAGGCAAAACGTTTGTCGTCAACATCAACCAGATAAGTAACACTGCCATCGGTATGTCCCGGTGTCTCGAGGACTGTTAGCGATGCTGAACCCCACGTAATCTGCGCGCCTTCGGTATACGTATCTGTCACTCGGATAGCATCGGCAAGCATCAGATTGTGCGGATGGTAATTGTAGAGGTGCCACCGGTACTGTGAATCGTTCCAGAAGGTTTCGACCTCGGCAAACCACGATGCCTCTTTTGCTGGCACGCCAACACGGACATTATCAGATATTGGGAAACCGAGTGTGTTATCACGATGGTGGTGGGTAAAGAGAATCTGCTCAGCGTTTGTGATACCGAGTTCTCCGAGTGTCATCCGGAAAGCAGTGCCACTTGGATCAATGAGTAGCGCGCGACCACCATCACGGAGGATACCAGTATTGACATGCCCGTGATGGACATATAGATGTTGACTCAGCTGGGAAAAATGGGTCTCCATTTTCTTAATTTTCCTCATCAGTAAATGTATCAATTATCTTCTGGAGTGATGTCTGAGAGAGGCAAACCGTGTATTTTGGATAGCGTCCCGTCTTTCTCAAGGATCACCATATCTGCTCTGCCGTGAGGACCGCGACCGGCACCTTCTAAATTCACTGGATACCATTTCCCTTTTTCTTGATCCCAGCGAGAGGACATGATGACGTAGTCATTCATTTCTTCTTCCCGACCTTGGCGCTCACCTTTAGCACCGAATGCCTTGAGCAGCGCGGGCGGTTCGTCCAAAATGTCCTCATCCTCATCGTTCTTTCCCCAGTTAGTATATGTAACAGGCTCCCCAGTCTCCCATATCCACTCCCCTTCTTTTAGGACATCGGTTAAACCGATCCAATATGGGCCACGTCCAAAGATGGCTTCAAGCCATATCTGCTCTGCTTCACTCGTAATCGTAACGAGATGCGCCTCTTCATCGGCAGCCTGAGCTTGTGCCTCCTCTCGGTCATTGCACGCAATCCACTTGTAAGCGTGCCCATTTGCCGGATTCACGATCCATACACCCGGAACATCCGGCACACCATATCGCCGTTCTTCGGGTCCCTCAGATGGCAACTCGGAAAGATCAGCAGGATCGCCATTAAGTGTTAAAACCACAGTTTCATGTGGCTTGCTTGCTTCTACGGTAAAAGGTGCTGACATCGCCGAAAGTCCACGATGGTTAACAGATAACGCGTAGGTTCCAGGACCAGATATAGCGGACACAAAGTTGCCATCCGCATCCGTATGCAAGGAACGACTGAAAGCAGAACCACCCCACTCCAAAGTTAAGCGACCGATGTCAAATTTAACGGTTGTGTCGGCGAGCGGTTCACCGTTTTTGAAGACGAGTCTACCTTGAATTTTCGGTTTCGGTTGGGTTTCAATGACAACTTCCACGTCTTTGATGGCTGAACCGGACTTGACAGCAAATGTGACTGCCCCGATCACTGGAAAGAAAGAGAATTCATGCGGATGAAACGTCACTTCTCCGAACTTAATGGTTTGAATCTCAGGCACAGGCTTAACATTCTGAGGTGCCGGATCATCTTCTATTGGCAGGATCATTAATTGCACCATCCCTGTAGCGATGCCAGTGAAAGTGAACCGCCCTTCTGAATCAGTTTCTGACTTCAAAAAGGGTGGACGTGCCTGAAGTTCCGCTTCATCTGGGATCTTTCCCCTGAGCTCCTCCGGAAAACGGCCTGGCCGCTGGCGGAGAAAAGGGTACAGGGACCTATCATATAGGGTATCCATTTGTCCGTTTTCACTAACCTCAACGTACAAGAGCGCAATAGATGCCCCCGCAAGCGGTTCACCCTTGGTTCCGATAACACGTCCAGACAACGTTGCTGGCTGCGCCTCAGCAGTACTCTGATATATCACCGCAAATCCCGACACAATAACCGCCGTTAGCACTATAAAAATCTGTTTGGTGAAAAAGAAACCAGTCATAACGCATATCTCCTCATGTAGCATAGCCTGTTAGGCTGTGCATCTTGCCGTTTTCCTTTAGAAATGTAGATGCCATCCGTGCTGGATTTACTGCGCCGGTTCGGTAGGCTGTGTAGGTATATCCGCTTTTTCAAGAATTGCGTGCTTAACGATAGGTAAGAACGGATTTTCGGATCCAATTACCATCCATCTTTTTGCAAAGAATTCCATAGCAACGGGAAGTTCGGCTTCACCGATAGAGGCGGTATCGGGTTTCTGCCCTGTTATCCAATTCGCATAAGTGACAGGTTCACCGTTGTTCCACTGCCATGTGTCACCTTTTTCTGGAAGACGCAATCCAATCCAAAAGAACGATTTCTCCGAATAAAGTGCCTCCAACCATTTCTGTTCTGATGCGTCGTTAATCGTAACGAGATATGCGTTTTCGGCTGCTGCTTTGGCGTTCGCGTCCTCCCAACTGTCGCACTGAATTTTCTTGTAAGCGTGGTTATTTTCAGGATTCACCGCCCACACGGCTTGTCGCGCTTTCACCCGCTCTTTTCGGCTGATGCGATGTTCCTCCAAGTCTTTGAGGACCAAAACGAGTTTATCGTTCCGCTGTCCCTCTTTAAGACGAAACCACCGGGACTTCGCGGACGCACCATCACACTTTACTATCACCGAGTATTCCGAAGCCTTATCTGGATAGTATGACACGAAATAACCTTCGGCATCGGTTTTAACGTTTCTTCCCGAAGATCCACCACTACCACCACCGGGTAAGATAAACAAGGTTGTATCTCGTTGTCGCCGCCGGACAGTAAGCCCAACCTCTGTATTGACAAGCGGTGTTCCGTCTTTTAAAAGAATTCGTCCCCGAATTCGCATTCGAGGCGGTTTCACGTTGACCACAACACCCTCAAGATGTGTCCCAGGTTCAATCGTGAAGGTCAGTTTACCGAACCATGTCGGGAAATTCTGAAGAAACGCTGTAGAATAGAAGGTTAAATCCCCAATTTCAGCGGATATAATTTCGTAATCCGAAGCACTTTCAGGAAACATCACGAATTGTGATGAACCTGAATCTATATTCGGGAAAGAGAAACGTCCCTCCTTATCGGTTACCACTCGCGACCAATCTGAGAAAGGTGTGCGCGGCATCAGGTCCCTCGGTTCCTTAATTTTAACAGGTTTTATAGCCAGTTCAAGCCCGGCAACCGGTTTTCCTTTTGTATCTATCACGCGACCGGAAAGACTGGATTTACCTTCCTGTGCAACACCATCTGAAGAAAACACGAGTATAAACACAGCAATGCTAACAAGCATTGAAACACAGAATCTTCTGAAATGTGAATGCGTCATCATTTAATTGCCCTCCTTCTCAAGGATCGCCATACGTGCTGCTTTCGGATGAACTGTCTGCCATTTCCCGATTTCCGCGTCCCAAGACCGGTTAGATATGATAACGTAGTCTCTCGCATCTTCTCTTGGATCTTTTCGTCGGAATCGCTCCTCACCTTTGACACCTAAGAACCGCAGAAAAGCAGGCGGTTCACGCAAAAATCTGTCATTAAATCCGCTATCCTCATCATCTACTTTCCAATTGGTGTATATAAAAGGTTCGCCAGTTTCCCACTGCCATTCACCCTCTTTCGCAACATCGCTCAAACCGATCCAATACCGACCATCTCCAAAAACGGCTTCCAGCCAGATCTGCTCTGCCTCACTCGTAATCGTAACCAGATGTGCCCCTTCAATAGCGGCTTGGGCTTGTGCATCCGCTTGGTCCTCACACGCAATCCATTTGTACGCGTGTCCATTCGCAGGATTTACGATCCACATCCCTGGCACTTTTGAGATGTATGGTGGGTGATACCGAGGCTGTTTTTTGGGTGCCTCAGGCGGTGGCGCGGAAAGGTCGGTAGCATTGCCGTTAAGTGTCAAAACCACCGTTTTATGCGGTTTGGCCGCCTCAATGATAAAAGGTTCTGATGCTGCAGAAAGTCCGCGATAATTAATGGATAGCATGCAGATTTGCGGTGTGCTTGTAGCGTGTACGAAATTTCCATCCGCATCTGTCTGAAAGGAACGGTTGAAGCCAGCACCGTTTGTCCCATCGAAATCCAGACGACCAATGTTAATTTTTAGGGATGTATCAGCAAGCGGTTCACCATCTTTGAAAACGACTCTGCCTCGAACAATCAGTCGACGTTCCATGATGACCTCTACGTCCTCGATGTTCGCTCCGGGCTCAATAGCAAAAGTAACAGGGTAAGCGTTATGATAGTGATGCGGGTAGAATGTCAAATTCCCAAACTTAATCGTTTGGATCTGAGTGTGATTTGGTTGCGTGGGATTACGGAGTATCTTCAATTCGGTTTGGCTTGGGGTGATTTTAGTGAAAGTAAACCGCCCTTCTGAATCAGTTTGCGGTGTTAGCAGCTGAAGCATCATAGTTGCGCCAGCAATTGGCTCCCCTTTTGCACTGAGAACACGTCCAGATAACGTTGTGTCTTTTTCCTCAGCCGTACCGTGGAATACGAATGCAAGACTCAGCACAATGAGCACTGTTAGGAATATAAAGCGTTGTTTTGCAAAACGGAGACCTGTCATAGCAAATATCCTCACATAGCACGTAGCGTTAACAAGCGCGGTTGCAAATCGCGCCTACAAAATGAAGGTGGACGTAGTATTAGTAGCGTTCTTTTTCAAGAATGGCGTATCTAACCGCAGGTAGTAATCGACTTTCCGAGTCAATTGCCATCCATCTCTTTGAGGCAAAAATTAGAGCGACCGGCACTTTTTCTTCACCATTAGTTGCACGATCAGGTTTCCCCGCTGGTCCCCAATTGGCGTAAGTCAGCGGTTCCCCGCTGTCCCACTCCCCTGATGCCCCTTCTTTTGGAACATGCAGTCCAATCCAAAAGAACGCTTTCTCTGGATAAAGTGCCTCCAGCCATTTCTGCTCCGCTGCGTCGTTGATCGCAACAAGATAGGCACCTTCGGCTTCTGCTTCGGCTTTTGCGGCTTTCCAACTGTTGCACGTAATTCTTTTGTAAGCGTGGTCATTTTGCGGATTCACCATCCATACCGTCTGTCGCGCCTTCTCCCTTTTGCTTCGGTTCTCACGGTGTTCCGCTAAGTCGTTGAGCCGCAAGACGAATTTATCGTACCGCTCTCCCTCCTCAAGACGGACCCACCTCGACTTCGCGGATGCCCCTTCATATCTTACCTGCACTGAGTATTCTGAAGCACTGCTTAGATGATATGTTACAAAGTAACCTTGGGCATCCGTCCAAGCAGTAAATTTTGTGAATCCACTGCTTGCACTCCTGCTGCGCGGAAACAGGAAAAAACCCTCATGACTCCGTCGCCGCCGTCGAATCGTAAGACCAATCTCTGCATTGGCAAGCGGCGTTCTGTCCCTTAAGAGCACGCGTCCCCGAAGTCGCATATCGGGTGGTTTTACTTTGACCACTATATCTTCAAGGAACATGCTCGGTTCAATCGCAAAAGTCAACTGACCTAACCAGGTCGGAAAACCGGTACCATCTATCTTCGCATAATTGAAGATCAAGTCCCCGATTTGAACGGATACAATCTCAAAACGCGAACCGTGTTCTGGAAACATCACCAACCTTGATGAAACCGGATCGATGTTAGCGATAGAAAAACGTCCTTCTGCATCCGTTACTGCGCGTGGCCAGGATTCAAGAGGCGCGAGTTGCCCTACCTCTTTTCCCATGTTAATTTCGACCGGTTTAACAGCAAGACTGAGCTTAGCAACAGGGTTTCCATCGGTATCTACAACGCGACCGGAAAGGCTTGATTTACCTTCCTGGGCAATGCTGCTCCAAGAGAACAGAAGTATCAGGGCAACAATACCAGCGAGAATAGCAACATAGGACATACTGAAGTGTGAGAGACGCATAACTTAAACTCCCTTAACCGCAGAAAGATAGTTTACGACTTCGTGCCTCATACAACACTAAAAACTACGCCTCTGCGAACTGCGGTCTACCAAGGGCATCCGTTCTGCCTTGGCGTTTGTAGTGGGGCAGATGTCCACCTGCATCGGCTAAGATCCGTTCTTGGGCAAGCGCGATCCGCTCTGCACCTTGATCAGCGATGTTGCGCTGGCAGTCGATGTCTGCCTCAAGATCAAACAGTCGGATACTGTCATTAAAATCGACGCTGGAGAAATACCAACTCTTCGCGTCTTTATACCAAACAGAGTTGACATAACGACACGTCAGATATTCACGCGATTCAAAACCGTCTTTTCCTTCAACAAGCGGGAGCAGGCTCTGTCCTTGAATCTCACCAGCAGGCTCCACTTGGCTCGCTGCCATGACGGTAGCAGGTACATCCAGCGTATAGACGAATTCATCGCAGGTCGTGCCGCCGTTAACACCCGACGGGTGGCTCACGAGCATAGGAATATCCATCGTGCCGGGATACATGAAGTTAGCGGGTTTTCCAGTGGCTTTGTCCGGATTTTCTGCGAAGTTTGTGCCGTGGTCTGCAAGGAAGATGATGAGTGTGTTCTCGCGTAATCCAAGGCGATCAATGGTGTCCACTAACCGTCCGAACCACGTATCCACAAGGGTTACCAGACCGGCGTAGTTGGCTTTAACGCTTGGCAGTCGTGCCTCAAGTTCGTCATCTTTGAGCGAACCATAGGGCAGGTTGAGACAGATAGGCTCTCGATCCTCTCGGCTACCGTAGAGGTCGTAGTAATGAATTGGTGCCTCCCACGTTTCGTGCGGCGTGAAGCCATCCACATAGAGGTAAAAGGGTGTGTTTTGGTGGTTGTGTTCAACGAATTCAATGGCGGAGCGGAACAAGCGCGCAGTGGGCCACGTCTCCTCTGGACGTTCAGGTTGGACGTTCACAATATGGGCGCGGATACGTTCTGGATTCCCGCGATAGCGAGAGATCAGTGCAGGATCGGCATGCGCGCCGCCGCGGTATCTGTCTTCGGCTTGTCCGCGAACAAACTGCCACTGTCGGAACCCGCGTGTGAAGTTCATCCCCGGCACGAAATAGTGGGGTACATCGGCAAAGAAACCGGTGTGATACCCATTTCGGACGAGCGATTCAGCGATGGCGGGTTCATCGGAAGACATCGGTTGCCAACCGGGGGTATAGACGTTGTCCCACGGCACTGGGGTATATGTACTAAACGGATAGGCGCGTCTACCGGTATGTAGGGTGCGGCGCGTCGGTATTGTCGGTAAGCATTCTGGGTGTGCATTTGTGAACGTGACGCTCTGTTCGGCAAACCGTGCCAAATTCGGCGTCTGAATCCAATCATTGCCGTAAGGGCTGAGGTAAGCGGTTCGTAGGGTATCTGAAACAACGACGACTATATTCCAACTCATATTTTTAAGTTCCCTTGCGGTTCGGTTAGGTAAATTCTGGTTAATTAGTTCTTTTCCGTATATCCGCTTTCCACTACGTTCCAAGCTACACACTTTGGGGGTTAGTAGGTGCGGAGTAATCGAAAACGAGGACATCCTCAACGAGGGGGCGGATGTGTTCACCTGCCACCTGACGGTGGAAAGGGTGTGGTAGATATGCATCGCGTGCCGCTTCATCTGTGAAACGGACAATAAAACCGTACGCGTATCCTTGACTTTTGCCTTCAGGACTGTTATTCGTCCCAGCAGTTATAGATTCAATGCCGGGAATCTCGTCAGCCATTCCTAAAAGTGCATCGGACAAAGTTTCCAGCTGCGCGTCGGTAACCCCCGACTTCAACTTGAGCAGGACAATGTGTTCAACCATTATGATTTCCTTCTTCTATAGAAAAATTTGCTGTGGTAAATTAGAGAAAAATGTTGTATAATCATTAGTATCACACAAATTGTGTTTTTTTTCAAGTTTTCTGTAGCGTTTGAAAAGCAACCACAAAGGAGGGTCAAAATGAGACTGATTTATGTTTGTATAGCTACACTGTTCCTTGTTGCTTCGTTAATTGCCTTCGCTGAGAAGGTGGAAGTTACCAATATAGAAGACAATAAGAATGGTGCCTACCAAGCCACTGAGTTGGAAGAAAAGGGGAAGTTTTTCCACGATCGGGACTACACGATTACAAATATCCCGAAAGAATTTGTCGGATTAACACAAGTCTCCACGTCAGCCGACTGCCCCGGCGGACAGGACTACCGACTCACGTTTGAAATTGACCGGCCGGCTTATGTCTATCAAGCATGGGATAGCCGACATAAACGTCCGGAAGACCGCGGACAAGAACCGAAGGGTTGGTTTACAAAGGGATATACGGATACAGAAAAAACGCTGGTCCTTGATGCGCCACACCCACCCGTCGAGTATTTTATCTACAAATCCAATGAACCCTATCCAGAAGGAGAAGTCGAATTGCTCGGCATTGACGAGGTTATCGGCGATCCGGTTATCATGTGGACGATTTTCCTTGAAGAAGGGCAGCTGCCGGTAAGTCCAGTTGGGAATCTAACCACAACTTGGGGCGACATCAAGACCGATTAGCAGCAGTATCGTTCAAACTGAATTCCATCACAGGCGGGCGCATCCGCCCGCCTTTTACTAACCCACCATCCCGAATTTTCACTATCCTTCTTGCCGTAGCGGACTCTATATTATATAAACGACTGCAGTGAAACCCGTAGCACAAAGAAAATCAATCGGCCTCATACATTTCAAAAGGAGATTGGAAAATGAAACGCGTTCTCTCTACAGTTTTCGTGCTAAACGTCGTATGCCTCCTAACCAGTCTCGCACAAGACAATACAAAAATAGGGTTACCTGAAGGCGCAATCGCACGGCTCGGAAAAGGTGGCATTAACCTCATGCGGTTTTCGCCGGACGGCACGCGTCTCGCTGTGGGAACAGATGTCGGGGTTTGGTTATACAACGTGCCTGATGGGAAAGAGACGGCACTGTTCACAGAACATCCCGGACAAGTCAATGCACTCGCGTTTTCAACAGACGGAAAAATTCTCGCAAGTGGTGGTGCCGCAAATCCTGTTATCCAATTATGGGATATGGATACCGATAGCAAACGCTCAACTCACTCACTAATCGGCGGCATATATTCAGTATCAGCGTTGGCATTCTCACAAGATAATACAACGCTTATCAGTTTGGACAAATTCAGTGGAATTGTGCATTGGGATGTCAACACCAGCAGCAAATTGTTGAATGTGGTTACAGGGGATTCATACGATACAGCGGCACTCTGCTTAGAGAGGAACACCTTTGCCACTGCAGATAAAGGGAATGGCAAAATCCATTTATGGGACGCGACTATAGGCATTCAGCAGGCAACCCTCAACGGGCATTCAAGACTTTTTACAGAGGATAATCCGTTCGCAGAACTCGTCTCAGAGGTGTTTAACTTACCCGAAGACTTGGATATTTGGGTGCTCGCGTTCTCAGTAGATGGAAAAATCCTCGCAAGCGGGAGTTTAGACAAGACGGTAAAACTGTGGAATACTGAAGATACTACTTTGCTTGCTACACTCAGAGGACATCAAGCATGGGTTACTGCCATTGCATTCTCTGATGATGGCAACATTATTGCCAGTGGCGACACTAATAAGGTAATCAAGCTTTGGGATGTCAATACCCGACGCGAACGCGCGACCCTCAGAGGACATAAAAACACCATCAACGCTTTGACCTTCTCACCTGATGGAAAAACACTCGCTAGTGGCAGTGCAGATGGCACAATCCGATTCTGGAATCTTGACACTGGAAGGGAGTCTGCCACCTTTATATCAGGACATACGGAGTGGGTGAAAGCGGTCGCGTTTGCTGCTGATAACACAACACTCACCAGTGCCGCCTTTAACGGCACGGTGCAAGTATGGAATATGAAAACGGCACAGGCACTAAATACTTTCACTGCGGGACAGAGCGATGTGACGGAGAGAGTCGCTCTTTCACCGAACACCATGTACTTTGCCTGTCGAGGCATCAAAACTATGATTGTGTTTGATCCGTATGGCTCTGGATACCGTCGTAGTAATCCGCAAGGGCGCAACAAGATACAATTATGGGAGATAGACACCGGCAAGGAAATCCATGGACATTGGAAAGATACCGCAGACTGGACAATGACAGTTGTTGCATTTTCACCCGACAGAAAAACAATCGCCTATGGTAACCCGCAAGAAGTCCTTTTGTGGGATATCAACGCCGGACTTGAACTGTTCCGCTTGAATACAGAGCTGCCATTCATAGGGGCGTTGGTGTTCTCACCCAACGGAAAAAGGGTTGCCATGACCGGGACTTCCGGCATACTACAAGTGTGGAACATAGAAGCACCACACGAATCTCCCATACTTACTATCACCAAAGCCAATGCCAATGCCTTGGCTTTCTCACCGGATGGTGCGATCCTTGCCATAGTGAGTAGTCAGGAGATCCACTTGTGGAAATTGGACGTAACAGAAAAGAATGAACCGAATGTTTTCCTTGGTAATTTGGAGGGATTTAAACACGCCCTAACGTTTTCACCTGATGGAAAGGTTCTCGTTGGTTCTGGAAGGAAACATTCAAATTTTATAATCAAATTATGGGATGTGGATACCGGTCAGGAAGCAGAAACTCTATTTGGACATACAGACCGAATAGAAACTTTAGTGTTTTCACACGACGGAAAAACCCTGGCCAGCGGTAGCGAGGACGGCACGGTGCTGCTCTGGGATTGGGACAAAATCATTGCAAAGCAAGCACCTAATAACAAAGGAAATTGAAAATGAAAACAGGACAACGCTTTTGCATCACTTTATTGCTAACCCTTGGAATACTTTTAAACGGTTTCGCACAAGATAATACAAAAGTCGGATTACCCGAAGGTGCCATCGCACAACTCGGAAAAGGCGGCATTAACCTCATGCGGTTTTCGCCCGATGGCACGCGTCTCGCTGTAGGAACAGATGTCGGCGTGTGGCTATACGATGTACCTGATAGAAAAGCGACCGCGATGCTCACAGAACATGCCGGACAAGTTAACACACTCGCGTTTTCAAAAGATGAAAAAATGCTCGCAAGCGGTGGATTCGCAAACGCTGTGATACAACTTTGGGATTTGGAAACTAACAGTAAGCTTTCAACCCTTAAATTAGTCGAGAGATATGAGTCTATAACAGCGTTGACATTCTCGGAAGATAATACACGGCTTATCAGTCTGGATAAACTTGGTAAAATTACGCACTGGGATGTTGCAACCGGTAAGAGATTATCAAACAAAAGTAGAAGGGTCAATGCATACGATACAGTAACAGTCTCTCAGGACGGTAATACCTTTGCCACCGGAAATCAAGAAGGTAAAATCTATTTATGGGATTCAACTACAGGTAGACTGTTGGCATCCATCAAAGGACATACCCAGTTTTTGAAATCTCTGAAGGCTATTTTAGGGTGGACAGACCCGCCTCAAAATGAGCATATCCTGGCATTGGCGTTCTCATCAGATGGCAAAATGCTCGCAAGCGGGAGTGCAGATAAAACAATCCAGTTGTGGAATGCCCTAACACGCTCCAAACATGTTACGCTTAAAGGACATAAATCCTGGATTACTACCGTCGCATTCTCCGCTGATGGAAAAACACTTGCCACCGGGGACGCAAATAAGACAATCAAACTTTGGGATGTCAGTACCGGACGTGCACGTGCGGTGCTTAGAGGACACAAAAACACTGTTAACGCGCTAACCTTCGCTCCCGAAGGGACACCCCTTTATAGTAGGTGTCTTGCCAGTGGGAGTGCTAATGGCACAATCCGATTCTGGGATCCAGACACTGGACAAGAGCTCGCCACCTTTACTGCTGACATGCAAAATGGATCAAAGCAGTAGCATTTTCTGAAAATGGAACTCTGCTTTTAAGTGCAGCGTTCAAGGGGAATGTCAATGAAAACAATACAATGCTTTTTCATAACTTTGTTGTTAACTGTTGGAACATTCTCTAACAGTTTTGCACAAGACAATACGAAAGTTGGATTACCCGAAGGCGCCATCGCACGACTTGGTAAAGGCGGTATCAATCTGATGCGCTTTTCACCGGATGGCACCCACCTCACAGTGGGAACAGATGTTGGCGTGTGGCTATACGATGTGCCCGATGGGAAAGAGACAGCACTATTCACAGGACATACTGGACAAATCAACGCACTCGCGTTTTCATTAGATGGAAAAATTCTCGCAAGCGGTGGATTTAATAATCCTATTATTCAGTTGTGGGATTTGGAAACTGGCAGGAAACTTTTAACTTTTACATTACCCAAGAGGCAGGGTTCAGTGTCAGCGTTGACATTCGACGAAGATAACACAAAACTTATCGCTATGGACATATTTCGTGACATTACCTATTGGGAAATTAGCACCGGCAGAAAATTGGCGGATATAAACACAGAACATTCGTATGAGACAGTGACATTCTCTCAAGATGGTAGGACCTTTGCCACTGGTGATGAAGCAGGCAAAATCCGATTATGGGACGCGACGGGGCTCCAACAAGCAACCCTCGCCGGGCATTCAAGTCTTTTCGCAGGGGATAATTTTTTCGCAGGATTTATTACAGAGATATTTAAGTTGCCTGAAGATCGTGATATTTGGTCACTCGCATTCTCACCCGATGGGAAAATGCTCGCAAGTGGAAGTTTAGATGAGACGGTGCAGTTGTGGAATACTGAGAGACGTTCCAAGCGAGGCACACTCAAGGGGCATAAAAGCTGGGTCACTACCGTTGCATTCTCCCCTGACGGGAAAATTGTCGCCAGCGGAGACGTAAATGAGGTAATCAAACTCTGGAATGTTAATACCCGACGCGAACGCGCAACACTCACGGGACATACAAATGGCATCAGTGCAGTGACATTCTCTCCTGATGGAAAGACGCTCGCGAGTGGCAGCTACGATGGCACAATCCGATTCTGGAACGCAAAGACAGGACAAGAAATGTCAACCTTTGCCACCGGATATGTGAAGTCCGTGAAGGCAGTCGCGTTTTCCGAAAATGGAACAACACTCGCGAGTGCAGCGTTTAATGGCACCGTCAAGATATGGAGTTTAACGACTGGACTTGAACTGACAACCTTCACTGCAGGACAAAGCAATGTAGCCGCTGCAGTCGCGCTTTCACCCGATGCCACGCACTTTGCCAGTCAAGGCAGCAAAGGTAGAATTGCGTTCGATCCATTTAGTTTCGGAAGCCGTGGTGGAGGTCGAGAAGGTCATAATAGCATTCAATTGTGGGATTTAAACACCGGTGCGGAAATTCCTGGACACTGGAGTGTAGACAGAACGAATGCGCTCGCTTTCTCCCCCGATAACAAAATACTTGCATGCGGCGGTCTAAAAGAGATTCGGGCATGGGATATCAAGACCGGCGTTGAAATGTTCCACTTTAACACGGAGCGACATTCGTTCGGAAGGAAACTGATGTTCTCATCTAATGGAACTCTCTTCGCCGCGAATGCGCGCTACAGAGACACACAAATATGGGATATTACCACACAGCGCGATATCACACCACCCAACACTAACGATGCCAGAGCCTCGACACTTTCACCCGATGGAGCACTCCTTGCTACAGCAAACCGAGAAGGTATCTACTTGTGGCAATTGGACACTGCAGCAGATGAACCCAAGGTAATCCATGGCAATCTACGAGGATTGAGAAATTTATTAACATTCTCACCTGACGCGACTATCCTCATCGGCTCCGGAATGGAAGGTTGGGACGTTCTAATTAAATTATGGGATGTGGAGACAGGCAACCAATTGGCAACACTTACCGGACATACGGCGAATATAACAACTTTGGTATTCTCACACGACGGGAAAACCCTTGCCAGTGGTAGCGAGGATGGCACGGTACTGCTCTGGGATTGGGACAAAATCATCACCAAAGCGACACCGAAGAACAAAGGAGGTTGATCATGACGAAACGCATATTTTGCCTTACTTTACTGTTGATAGTTGGAACACTTTCAAACAGTTCCGCACAAGACAATACGAAAGCAGGATTACCCGAAGGCGCGATCGCACGCCTTGGAAAAGGTGGCATTAATCTGATGCGGTTTTCGCCCGATGGCACGCGTCTCGTGGTAGGAACGGATGTCGGGGTATGGATATACGATGTGCCGAGTGGAGAAGAAACGGCCCTGTTTACGGAACACACCGGACAGGTAAACGCACTCGCTTTCTCACAAGACGGAAAAACCTTCGCAAGCGGTGGGTTTGTCAACCCTGTTATCCAAGTTTGGGACGTAGAAACGAAAAGCAAACTTTCAACCGTTCCGTTAACACCGGGACCTCTTTCATTACCGGCATTGACATTTTATGGCAGGACACTTATCAGTACAGATAGAAATCGTGAAGTTACCTATTGGCACGCCGACACCGGTCAAAAATTATCGGAGTCCCGCTTAGATAACGCAATCAATACAGTGACATTCTCTCAAGATGGTAGCACCCTTGCCATTGGAGACCGAAATGGAAAAATCCAGTTATGGGATACAACAACAAGTCGTCAACAGGCGGATCTTGAGGGACATGGTGGCGGCAGAGATTCGGATATCCTGGCATTAGCGTTTTCGCCAGATGGAAAAATTCTCGCAAGCGGGAGTGAAGACAAAACGGTACGGTTATGGGATACACAAAACCATACCAAACTTGGTACATTAAGAGGACATACAGGGTGGGTCACCGCCGTCGCATTCTCTGAAGATGGAAATACCTTTGCGAGTGGAGACGCAAGCAAGACCATCAAACTCTGGGATTTAGATACACAAGAACAACGTGCGACCATCGCAGGTCATAAAAACACGATTAACGCTTTAGCCTTCGCGCCTATCGGAACCCCGCTTTATGGTATGTGTCTTGCCAGTGGCAGTACAGATGGCACAATCCGGTTCTGGAACCCTCTCAATGGAAAGGAACTCATTACCTTCACAAGCGGACATACGGAATCGGTAAAAGCCGTCGCCTTTTCTGAAAATGGAACAACGCTCACAACCGCAGCCTTTAACGGCATTGTGGATGTATGGAGTCTAACGACGGGACGTGAACTAATTACTTTCACCGACGGTCAATGTGATGCTGCTGATGTAATTGCACTTTCACCCGATGCCACCTACTTTGTGAAAAAAGGGATGGAAGGTTTCATCGCTTTCAACCCGGATGGCTTCGGTGGTCGTATGAATTCATGGGGTGGCTCTCGTCTTCAATTATGGGAGATCGCCACCGAGGCTGAAATCCCAGGACCGTGGCAAGATGTTAGTGCGTCAAAAGCTGTATTCTCTCCTGTTTACGGTATACTCGCAGTCAACAGTCAGAAAGAAATTCAAGCATGGCACATTAACACGGGTGTCGAACTATTCCGCTTTAATGCCCGAGGGTCGCGGAGGACAGATCCAGCGTTTTCACCCGACGGAAAATGGCTTGCCACAATAGAACGTTCCGGTAAAGCACAAGTGTGGAATATAGAAGCACCCAACGAACCCGCCATAATTTCAATCCAAAACGCCGAGGCAATGGTATTCTCACCCGATAGTGCTACCCTTGCAATAGTAAGTAGAGAAGGTATTTACTTGTGGGAATTTCGCATAGAAGCAGAGGAGGCACCAAACAGAATTGATGGAAATCTGGGTGGATTTAATAAAAACGCATTGACCTTCTCACCTGATGGCACTATTCTCATAGGCTCCGGAATGGAGGGTTGGAGCAATCCGATTAAGTTATGGAATGTGGAAACCGGTAGATATTTGGGAATCTTATCCGGACATACGGAACCCGTAGAAACGCTTGTGTTTTCGCACGACGGGCAGATCCTTGCCAGTGGTAGTGATGATGGTACGGTACTTCTCTGGGATTGGGAGAAAATTATCGACAAAAAGGGGCAAGGAAACAAACAATAGATGATGAATAGTTTAGGTTGAAATATACTGCGACGTACGTTAGCTGATTGGCGACAGTTTCACGCGAAATAGAACAAGCGTGACGATGGATAACTTGTCTATCCTTTTCGGTGCAGTGAACGCTGTCTTTAAAGCGAGCACTGAAGCACAAGCAGAAACGTGCTAATAGATGATGCACGCCCCACCCGCACAAGCACTTCCGGCCTTTTGCGTGACATCACCAGCGACGTTATCCGCCTCGCCTGCCTCAAATTCGGAGACGAGCGATATTGTTTTATCTGTCGGTTCTGATAGACTGAGTTGGAGCGCGTCGTTCTGCGTGAAAGTCACAGTGCATCCTGAAAACGTGACAGCAGTGCAGAAGATACCCAGCAATATAAAAAGGAACACACGTTTGTGTATCATCATCAAATCTCAACTTTCTGAAGATCTGCTTGGTCAAGCGTATTTGTGCCTATACCCAACTTACTCGCTGTATTGATATGGTTCGAGAGTTTAGAGACAGAATCTAACTCCATCTCCTCACGTTTCTGGTTGACTGTCTGAAGTACCAACACGTCAAGGATAACCGGGTCAGCACTGATGAAAAGGCTGCCGTATTTCCAAGTGCTTTCGGCGTGATATGTCGGTCCCTTGTCAAACGATGCGACCAACCCATCAACGATATTGAGAACAAGTTTCTCCTTTAACACCTTATGTTCCAGAATCTCACCGATAGCGGGGTTGCAATAGAGCGGTTTTCCGTGGAACCGACGTGTATTATCAACACTCCCGAACGCGAGATTCTTTAAACACCCGCTCACACCTGCCATCGCATGATGTTTCAAGACAGGGACGTTAATTAGCACATCAACCTGCTGCGTAACGATTCGGGAATACCGAGAGAGGGTGCTTTCGTTTTCACGACGCGCAACACTATCCTTCTCACTCTCATAAAACACTTCATCGTCATACCCGATACCTTCTGTATCAGAGGCAAGCGTCCGCATATCACCTTCATCTTGCCGAATCGGGTAGCCAGCGTTCAAGAGATGCGCCTCAAACCGATCCCAGATAATAATCTGTTTCCGAAGAACGCCCGCGCCGTACAATCCCTCAACGATTTTATCAACAATGATAGAATGCGTGCTGAGTTCCGGTCCAGCGAGCGGGTTGATTTTTATGCCGACGATATCGTCGGGCAGGACAATATCTCGCCACGCCTCTTTGGCGGAGGAACGTCCGGTCAACTTCATCATCGCCTGATCCATCAGTTCACTCACGGCATCTTCATTGAGTTGATCGTTTTCCCAAACCTTCTTACCGATAGCCTCAACGACAGGCGTAAGCGGAACAGATTCTGTAGCAGTGTCAGGTTGCAATTGACCGCTACTCAACTGTGCGAATGCTGGAAGCGTGCTCAGCGCACCCCCGATACCCCCAACATGCGTAGCGAGTCGGGTTAAGAACTGCCGGCGATCAAGCGTGTCTTGGTGGTGAACCATCTCTTGACTATCGGCGATAATGTCTGCTATGACCTTGTCGTTAGGTTTCATCAGAGTTTACCCAATTCTGTGAGAATTTGCGCCGTTGGCACACGAGCGGCCTTAGTGTCAAGGGATTTCCAAGCGATCGTTCCATCCTTGCGAACGATATAGGCAGCAGGACGCGCTATTCTATCGTTACCGGTATCAATGACGTTATAAGCATTGATGACCGCTCTGTCCTTATCGGAAAGTACCGGAAATTTGAGACTGTGATTTTGAACCGTCTGCTTGGTATCGCCTTCGTCATCGGAACTGATAGCAATGAGTTCCGCATCTGCAGCTTGAATCTTCGCATAGTTGTTTTGCAACTCGCCGAGTTGCCCTCTGCAGAACGGTCACCAGCCGCCACGGTAAAATATAAGGACGACGTTTTTATCAGCGGTATAATCAGCAAGTGCGTGCAACTTGCCGTTACCATCTGGCAATTCAAAATCAGGTGCTTGGGTGCCGACACTCAACCCCTGACCCGGATCTAACTTTTCGGGTTCCGCGAGTGGTGTAAGTTCAACAGTTAATTCCAATGTTTCAGCAGCGGGTATCGGACCAACTGCCACTTCCTTACCTTCGTAGCCATCGTGTGCAATAGTCAAAGTAAAGGGTTGCTGCACTGGAAGGTTTTCAAAAGAGAAGACACCCGCCACTGTTGTTAACGTTTCGTAGACTTTTCCGGCGTTATCCGTGAGTTGGAGATTGATACCACCGAGAGGTTCACCGGTCACTTCATTCGTTAAAACACCACGCAGATGCGAGACAGGAGTTTCCAACACGTCAAGTACAACCTTATCAAGTGAAATGCTCTCGTCAGGGATGACGGTAACATTCAACGCCTTCGTTTGGTATCCCTTGGCTGAAATTTGGACGATGTAGTCTCCCTGTTCCGCTTCTTTAAGGTGATAACGTCCGACCCCCTGTTGTGTAGAGGTGTGGATATTCGCGTCCGTGCTTGTTGTCTTCACGCCATGCATTTCAAATTCAACTTGCGCGAGGATTTGCCCGGCTTTCAAAAAACGCATGTAGATAGTCACACCTTCGATTAATTCAACATTACCGTAAAATGATCCTGTTGCGGCAGTTTCAACCGGAGTGGTGTCCGCGTTTTCCTCAATAGGATTCTCTGTTCCACAACTGAATGCGAACAGCAGAAGTGCGAACGCGAACAGCTGCACCGGCATTTGTATAGCAAGTTTTCGGTTTGCAAGCTGCACCGAAAAGGCCAGTATACGTCTCATAGTTTTCCTCTATTTCTCTATTTGCTGTTTTTGATCCTGCCCCATGTCGTTGTCAGTTTATTGACCGGTTCGACCGCGGCGGCAGTTTCAACTCCGTCGCTCATGAGCGCATCCATATCCTCTTCTTCCAGAGCGACATTGAAGATAGCCACATCGTCAATAATACCTTCAGTATACCGGTCATAGTGGCGTGCGACATGAAATACGCCTTCACCGGTGCCGTATCCGTCTTTCTTATTGAAATCAACCTCCATCTCCATCTTGCCATCTACCCATATTGAGGCTTTGCCAGTATCGGCATCCGCTCGTCCGGCAACGAAGTGCCACTTGTCATCAGCGATAGGCGTGGTGCCGTGGGCAGGAAAACTGGTCCCGGCACCATCACGTAAATAGAGACTTACGGTGTTCTTAGTACCATTGTCCCAAAGCAGATACCACGGAAGCACCTGCGATGTATCCTCATAGTTTTTGCCAACGAGAGAGCCTCCGACTTTGGTGCCTTTGAAATAGCAGACGATCGTGAACGATACACCCGCTTCAAACCCTACAGTGTTGGAGTGTGGAACTTCAACCCAATTGTCAGTGCCGTTAAACTCAAGTGCCTTCCCAAATTTTCCATCTACCCATTTCGCGCCGTGGATTTCACCATCGTTCCCGTTCCCTGATCCGTCTGTGGCGGTATTACCTTTCCCCTCGTTAAAGAGCCACATTCCGGTGATACTGTCCGGATCAATTTTCGCGAGCCCCGGTAGTGCTATCAGTAAAAAGATACCCATCAGACTCACAAAACCTATTCGTACACTTTTAGATAGATACATTAGGGTTTCTCCTTAAAATATAGACGAAATCGCCTTCAGTTCGTAACTTCAGCCTTACAATCGTCAAACATTCTGTATTTTATAGTATACCACCGCTAATACGCTCATGTCAAATAGAAACATACGGATATTCAGGTTTCAACGTGACGCTGATTTGATTTGACCCCATGTGCTGGTTAGAGAAGTCCTTGTCGGATTGACAGCAAGCGCGCCGCTGGTAGTAGCACCATTCATCCCGATTAAGGTCTTGCCGTTTCCCGATGCATCTTGAAAGCGATCTGTACCGGCTGGCTCATCAAAATTCCAAAGTGCTAACGTGTGCGCATCACTCACAAAACGATGGGGCGGCTCAAATGGATAGACACCTCGTTCAGCAGGTACGTCATGTCTGGCGATATTTGAAAATCTGATAGCGTCAATCTCCCCATGGAAGCGAGCCGTTCGCCATTCTGCCCCACCATCTTTGATTCCGACAGGAACCTTATGATATCCACCAACGAAGAAACTTTTATACTCCTCAATCACCCTACGCTCCGCAGCCACTCGATCTACCCAGCGAAAGCGTGTTTGAAAAAGTCGATTGTTGTATGCGAAGTTAAATGCGCCATCTTTGAAAATAATTGCCAGATAGTTCCATTGATCTTTCTCCACTTCAACATTACTCCCTACAACACCATGACCTCTCTCGCCTTCAAGATACGCCGCACCATAGCAACAAATCTGATTCTTATCAAGGTCACAATGCTGAGTATTTGAAGTTAACCCAAAGACAACTTGTTGGGCAAGAATAATATTCTTTTCTCTGCGCTTAGATTTAGATTTCGGATAGAACCACACTTCAACAGTAAAATCAAAGGTGTTTGCCGGGATTATATACCCGTGTTCAGCAAGTGGAAGTATCGCATAGTCATCATCACCATCCAGTACCAAGACACCACCGGAAGGTTCAAACGAAAAAACAGGCAGAACTAAGTTGAATAACAGCAACGCGCTTAGCAGGAGTCTAAAGTTAATAATCATAAAATCTTCCTTCTATGGTTGTGTATCCATCAAAAATAATCCATCCCCAAACTGAGAGAATTTGCGGTTGTTCTATCAACGTCATAGCGCATTCACGTCAGATACAGTAAAGTTACAAGTTTAGTTGCTTTATGCTGTAATTATCTTCAAGTTCTTATTCATTCTTGAACAAAGATCCCTTATAAGAAAACCAAATCGCTTTAGTTGACAAAGCCACGATCCTTTGGTAAAATGAACCTACTTTGGCTTACAATCAAGAATTTAAGGTAGACATAAAATTAGAAATATATAGCCACCGATTGGGTTAAATATACATAAGTTCCAACACGATGTAATCGGAGGAGGCAACAGATGGCTCAAAAGCGGAAAAAGTCCCAAAGAAAAATACGGATAGAGGAATGTGCACTGGAAATGCAAGCGCATATCCATCAACTTGGGATATCTTCGGTTGAAGGTTATAAGGTGTGGTGCCGCGCCCACAATTTTAATCAGGGTTTGGAAAAAAATTCGCGCCAACGCCGAGATGAACTTTACGTTTTCACACGCACGCAAGCCATCAAAATAATGACGAAAGAGAAGAAAGACCGCAACTTGAAGGAGATTCTTCCGAAAATACACAACCAAGAACTGCGGTCAGAAAAACTACAGAATCCAGTTCTCAGAGCCATCTCGGCAGCTTTCGAGGGAAGCATCGCCCCGAAAGTTCTCTTGAAACTCCTGTTGTATCTTGAAGACAATTCAGATCTGTTAAAAGAAGTTATCTATATTCAAGGCATCGCCGCACTCGCAAATCATCACGAGAGTTGGCTTCGATCCCCTGAGACGTGGAAAGTCAAAAAACATAATCGGGATCGCCAATTCTCCGAACTCGCTCGACACCTACTCGCTGCTTATGAAGTGCCGTTTTTCATGGATAGCGTCTGGTTCAACGGAAACGTAACGCACCAAGACTGGTTCAAACACATCGGCACCGGTCAAAATATCCGAACCGCAACGGATATGCCTATACCCCTCACGAAAAAGATGGCGCATCATTTTCTTAAGGCACCGAGGCATTACACAATTGAGGAGGCACTGCGGTGGGGACAAGTACACGCCCTTGGTGGTGATAAGTATTTGGCGGACGCACTTCGGGGCACACGACTGACCGAAACTTTTAGCAACGACGATTTCTGGATAAACGTGATTCGCTTCTTTATTGCGAACCCGATGTTGGATGTCAATCATGCGAACCCGATTATTGACTATATCTGGCATCAGAAATATCAGAACCGTCGGGTCTTTATTGAGCAAGGTGTCGCGAGAGAGATTGGACCGGCACAACCGAACTTCAGTATGAGAAGGCGAACCCCTGAGACGCTGCTCCACCAAGTTGAGGCATGGCATGGCGAACTCGGTAGAGAAGCGAAAGGCGGGGAACTCGAATGGTTCGGCTCAGAGATCGGTGAATTCCACACTTTGGAAGGGAGTGCGGAGGCACGCAATATGAAATTCTGGTCTATTCGAGAATTGCTCAGCAGCGACGAACTTATCGACGAAGGTCGGGCACTGGGGCATTGTGTTTCAACTTATGCGAGATCCTGTCATACTGGACGGTCATCGATTTGGAGCTTGGAGATTGAAGATGAAAACGGACGACGCAAGATTTTGACGATTGAGGTCGCGCCACAAGCAAAACTTATCCGTCAGGTTCGGGGCAAGCGAAATCGTTCAGCAACACCGAAAGAGAAAGATCTGTTAGGCAGATGGGCAGAACAGGAAGGGCTGCGACTTGCTGGATACATATAGGGGAATGGTTGTCAGTTATCAGTACTCAGTTGTCAGTAGAACTGGAGGATTCCGGTTGGCATACAGGGCTATTTAGTTCTCGGTTTTTTCGTCCAATTTTGGACCCTCAGGACCGGTAGGTGCGTGTTTCTAACCGCACCGGATCTGTAACAGAGAGCATAAAACCCGTGAATTTCTTAAAACTAAATCACCCTGGGTTGGTATACCGAAAAAGTTGATTTTTGATACAATTGATGGTAAACTATCTATAGCAATCCCCGATTGAGAAGGACTGCGGCCAGATTGATGTCTCACAATGGTAAAAGGATAATACACTAATGCCTGAATCAAACCCAACAAACGAAGCACTTAATACCCTCCGCGAAAAACTCCGCGATATGTTTCATTTTTCACACAATGACCTTGACTTCGGTATCTTCCGTATTCTCAAAATCAAACGCGATGAAGTTAATCAATTCATTGACGAAAAGTTGCCCAGCATAGTAGATGGCGCTCTTGCAGAGGTCGCCGACGCGCTTTACGACAACCAATTTGCTGAAGTGAAAGAATATATTGAGAAAGAAGGTGGTCCAACGGAGCAAGGCTATCTCAATGATATACCCAGTAATCTTCAACTCCTCATTGATTTTCTCGAATATAAACGACAAGACGAACTCATTGCGCCACTTCAGGCTAACCCCGAGGATCTTAAATCTAAACTTGCCTTCCGCGTCTATAATCACATCCATAGTTTTTTTGAAGGTTACTATCGAGACGGTGACTTCGGTTACAACGACAGAAGTACCGCACAGTATAAGGTAGGCTATCCGGACGAGGCAGATTACGATGGGACAGATACCCTTTTCCATTGGAAATGTCGCGATAGTTACTACGTCAAAACAGCAACAAGCTTTAATAGCGTTACCTTCAAGGTAGAAGGCAAACGAATTGAATACCGGTTAGAAGGAAAAGTAAGTTCCGGCACCGCACAGAACAGTAACCGCGACGATTTCAAACACTATTGTTTTGATAGAATTGAACCTCCGAAACCTGACGATACTGAGCCAACATGGCGCGTTATCCTCCATTTGGCAGAAACTTCAACACCAAAAGTTGAGATATACCGCGCGATGAGCGCGCAAATTTTCAACGAGACGGACGATGTAGACCTTTATCTCCACGAAAGTCCCAAGAAAGGTGAGGAACTGGGTAAACCGATTTTTAACAACCTCGCGAACACTTACGACAAGGTAAACGATGGCAGATTACAAGGCATCAAAGCGTTGCACACCAACTTAGAAAGTTATGCAGAGAAGTTAGCAAACCACCCTGACTTTAAGAAGCTTGGCAAAACCAAAGCCGAACAGCAGGCAAAACTTAAAGTCAGTCCTAAAGTAAAAAGGTTTTTCACGCTCGATAAAAACCTAAATAACGTGAGTTTGAAAAAAGTTTATCCGTTAGAAAGTCACCGGTAAGTCGCTGTTTCCCGGAAGTTCACAGAGATGCACCGAGGGTTTATTCTCTAAAAGCTGATACGCAATCAACGCAGAAACAATATTCACGCGGAAGTTGACGAAACTTCTATGACGACTATGTTCAAGCACCGTCTGTGTTTTCAGTTCCTTGATCACCGATTCAATAATGGAGCGCTTTTTCAGCAGCACCTCATCAGAAACGGATAGGTCTAACGGTTTCATATTTCTACGAACTTTATAGCATAAGTTGATACCTCGTTCGTTGAGCATCTCTCGGAGGTCTTTAGAAATATACCCCTTATCACCATAGAGAGTTCCGAAGAATCTATCACCAGAGAACTCCCAAAGAGGTTGGCGGTCATCCGTATTTCCAGGGGTCAACTGAAAACCTAACAGATCGTCTTTCTCATTGATGATCAAGTGAAGTTTGAAACCATAGAACCACCCCATTGAGGTCTTTGAGCGGCCGGCATGCGCCGCGAAGACCCGATGTGATGAAATCCGTTTATTGTCACAGACACGCAAACGTGTAGAATCAACAAAGGAGATACCGCTACATTCACCCAGGTGTGCATGAAGATAAAGCATCAAAAGCATTAGCACTTCTTTCTTGAGTTCAACGAAACGAGAATAACTCACCAGATTTGGAAACTCGGCACGCCAATAGACACACACCTGTCTTTCGTAGAAGTGTTTGAACGTCCGATACCCGCTTTGATGGAACGCAATAAGGATCGTCATCACCTCGCTCGGATGTAGACTCCGTGGACGCCCGCGGGTTTCAGTGGGTTTACCGTCCTCAAGCGAGCGCAGTGCCAAATGTGCTTCGTAGGCTAAAAAAAGTCGTCTATTCTACAGAAAAGTGCTACAATACTCATCAGAGAACTCCTTTGGGTTGAAGGTTGGATACTTCATTATACCAAAAGGGTTCTCTTTATACAAAAAATAACACGTTATTTATCAAACTCACGTTATAGCTAATATACCTGAAAACTACGATGAAAATAAAATGTTTGTAAATTATGGAGGTGGTCTGATAGTTAGGGAGTGAAGTGCCACCCTTTATTTAGACCATAATTTAGCAAAGTTAAGAGAAGGTTTGTCGTTGAAATTCTATAGGTGTCAAATACCCTAACGCCGAATGTGGGCGTTTCTGATTATACACCTGTTCGATAAAATGACCGATGCGTTCTTAAGCCTCGGTAATATCTTCGTAATCATTGAGGTGAACTTCTTCTTCCTTGAGCGTTCGGATCAACCTTTCGGCGTATCCGTTCTCCCAAGGACACCCTCTGCGAGCGACTGAAATCTGAATACCGTGTGCTTTGAGTTTCAAGAGATAAGCACTTGAAAGATACTGCACGCCTTGATCGGAGTGATGAATCTCCGCAACCCTATCGTGTAAAGCTTGCTCTAAGGGTTCCAAGGTCAGAGATTGCGTCAAGTGTTGACTCAGTTTCCAGCCTCTAATCATGCGCGTGAAGACATCCATGAGCAGAGCGACATAGATGAAGCGGTGCTTGAGGCGAACGTAGGTGATATCGCCCACCCAGACCTGATCGCATCGACAGATGTCAAGGTCTTCGAGGCGATTCCGCCACGGCTGCGGCCCGTCAATGGAGTGGGTCGTTTGACACGCACGTTTGACGGAAACCGACAAGTTATCTTCTTTCATCAAGCGGGCGACGCGTTTATACCCAACGGTGTGTCCTTCAGCCACCAACACCTTCGTGATACGTCTATACCCGTAAGTCGGGTACGCCGCCGCTAACCGCTGTATTTCGGCACGCAGGACATCTTCAGAGGCATCACTTTTCGGTTGATAATAGAAGGTGCTCTTGTTGAAACCCAGCGTCTGACAAATCTGCCGCATCGAATACTCCTTGCGCAACGTCTCAACGAGACAGCGCTGTTGAGAAGGCGTCAATCCAATAAAGTCAAGGCTTTTTTTTGGATTTCGAGGGCCAGCGTCAACCGTCCAACGAGTTGCTCAAGTTGAGCAATCCGCTCCGCTGACTCGCTTGATTGCTTATCTGCCGCCTCAAAGAAGGTTTCGGCATTTTCAAGAAGTTGGCGTTTCCATGTCGAGACTTGGTTTTCGCTGAGGTTATGACGCCGACACAGTTCTGCCTGTGAGGTTTCACCACGAAGGGCCTCAAGCACAACTTCTGCTTTAAACTTAGGTGTGAATCTTCTGCGTTTCGCCATCGGAATGCTCCTTTCAAATATAGATTATCATTGTAGCACAATCTTATATTAGAGAGTGGTCTAAATTTCCGGTGGCAGTACAGAGGATATTAATTTCGCTCTTACACAGACTGATAAAGGGATAAAGCAATATGACTACCTACTTCGTTATGAAGACTACATGAATCTATTCAAAAAAGGATTTAAATCAAATCGTTTAACTAACACCGATCAAGTATATGACTCCGATACCATAATCCTTATAGACGCTTATCAACAACTAAAAAATCTTGGGTTAATAGAACAAGATGCTATGATCGCATTAATGCGGGGCCCAGATCGTTCTAACGTTAAACACACTGATGAATTTCCATGTGAACTTATACCTACCATAGTAGGTACACACGTTCTAAACCTGTTATTTCATAACGATGATTTTACCGAAATACCGTCTTTGAAGCAAGATATAAAAGATTTAGAAGATGTTATCATAGACCCTAAAGTGGCTAAAGAATTGGAGGAAAAATATAACAGAACAGCGTAACTGTTTATTAAGTAAAATGTGATACTAAATTTAACCAAGCTCGAAACTTCTAATAGCGAAACAGAAAGACTTATGGCACTTTATCAAGATTACGAAACAAAAATTCTAACCGAAAACAGGATTGACATCAGCAATGACGGGACAAAGCGGGATATTGAGTTGTACGACCCGGAACAGACGTTACAACTTCCCGTCGAACCATTAGAGCGGATTCAGGATTTCTTAGACGATTACAATTATCTGACAGGACAGACCTTTAAACTCCGTTACTATCAAGTGCTGGCTCTACTGTTCACCGAATGCTTTTTTGTCGACCAGCAATCGAATGGATACAATGAAAATAGCAGACAAGAGACACAACGAATGCTGGCGTATTGGATGGCAACCGGTAGTGGGAAAACTCTCGTCATGCACCTCAATATTCTCCAGTATTTGTACCATTTCTGCCAAAAAGACAATGCCCGGCTCCAAATCTTTCTAACGACACCCTTGGCAAATCTTATCAAACAGCATGAACGCGAACTGAAACCCTATGTTGATAAACTCAATGAAACTTATAATAACCGAATTGAACTCACAATTAACACGACACAAGGGCTTTTACAAAAAGAAGATGACTATTTTCACTTGCCAGATGAAGGAGAGATTCGTCGTCTCATTTTAGTAGATGAAGCACACATCGGCTTGACAAGCAAGGAATCTGGTAAATTCAGAGAACTCCGGCGGAGCCGTCTTAATGTGGGAAACTCCTTTCTATTTGAATATTCTGCTACATTCCACAACCTCGCTACAGAATTGCAGCCCGAATATGATAAAGCAACCATCTATCGATACGATTATGCTCGCTTCTATAGCGATGGATACGGCAAAGACCACTTCTTCAAGCCGATAGCAGAAGATACAGTAGTTGACGAATCCGAGGAAAAAATTAAAGACAACTTAGACGAGTGCCTCCGAGTCATGGAGGAAAAGTTACAGATCTTCAATAATGTCCAAAAAGACGAGCAATATGACAATGATCTGACTGCACATCGTCCTTTGATGGCATTTATGGGGCACACAGTCAAAAATCCGAAAAAAGAAGGTAAAGACGACGAAGTTTCTGACATCCAAAAAGTTCTCGATTATCTTGCGGCTCTGAGTGATTCAGAACGCCAAAAATTCAGATCCATTTTTGGCGGTGATATTATCGGGCCTCTGGTTGTTGCGCGCAATCCAGAAAACAATAGTGAGCTGTTTCTCTCTTACGGAGATGGCGAAAAATGGGGAATGATTAACGTCGGCGATGCCACGAGTTTTTACAACAAGATAGAAAGCAATCGGATTGTGCCGCGCGATGAGGAAATTAAAAATCCAAATCTTCACTTTGAAAACCTTGATAACGAAACAAGTCCAATAAATGTATTGATTGGAAGTCGCAAATTCGCAGAGGGATGGAACTCCTATCGGCTTTCTGTAATTGGTCTGATTAACTTGGGTAAATCCAAAGGCAACCTGATTATACAGATTTTTGGGCGTGGTGTCCGGTTACGAGGGAAAGGTGGAGACGGAAAACGTCAGTATATTGACCATAAACCGGACTATCATTTTCCTTATCAAAACGTAGAATCCAACATCCGACGATTGGAAACTTTAACTGTCTACAGTTTGGAGCAAGGTTACCTTAAGAAGTTTCTTGATGAAGTTCATGCAGGAGGGGTCTCACTTCAGCACGTCTTTAAAATTCAAGTAAACCCAATGCTCTTTAGAATAGATAGTAGCACATCAGTTGGCTTTGAGGAATATTGCCACAAATTACCCATTTTTAAGCAGCGCAAGACGGTAGGGAGTGGTATAAAGCGCGTCATGTTCAACGGTGATGAAATACATTATACCTATCTTGATAGTGGCACCGAAGAGTCGAGAATTATGAATAACTGGCGGAAACTGACTTTAGATTACCGAACAGATAAAGGGAAAAATGCGCCAAACGTCTATGAAGACCTACGACAAAATAATGAAAAGTATTTTTGTTATCTGAATCGGGCAAAACTCGCCACCGTTATTCGTCGTGAGGCGGAGAAAAACCAGCTGCAACTCTATAGCAAAGAAAATTATGAGCCTACTATCATTGATTTCTTATCACTCATTAGTGACATCCGTTATCAAGAACAGGGACAAGATCCAATCGCTTGGACGGATCGACTCAACCGCCAAATTGTACTCGATGTCGCCCGTAATCTACGGAACCGCATAAACGCTCATATCAATCGGGCAAACTATGTTTATGAACCATTAGAACGGGATGATTTTATCTATGAGTACACGGTGACGAAAGAATTTCCAACACAAGATGAATTGGACATCTTTTTGCAGCAGGTTAAAAACGCAGAATCAGATGCATTTCAAGAGAACCCACACGCTGAAATTAAAAACAAACTGCAACTCTCCTTGCCTCGAGGGCATCGGCATATTTACCGACCCCTTATACTTCCGCAGGAAGAGGTAGAAAATGAGCATCGCGATGTTAAAGTATCACCTGATCGGTTAAACGCAGGCGAAAAGAAATTTGTTGAAAACCTGACTGAGTACATCAAGTTAAATTACCAACGGAATAAAAGATACGAGTTCTATCTGATGCGAAACGCGTAAAAAATCGGTATCTATTTGGAAAGTGACGCAGGGAGTTATTATCCTGACTTTGTGTTATGGATACTTGATACACAACAAGATATAACACATATTCTTTTTATTGATCCAAAAGGGCAACGCGGTATCATTGACGACAGGACGCTTGATTACCAGAATCATCCGAAGGTTAAACTGGCGCGAAAATCAGAGGATAAGACACTCGTTACCCTTGAAAATCGGTTAGAGGCTGAACAAGATCGGATATTCCGTCTGAATTCATTTTTACTGTTACGAGATAGCTCCGAGTTAGGGAAGGAGCAGTCGGATGAGTGGGTTGAGGAAAATATGTTAGCGCATAACATTCTCCGGCTAAACTGGCACGAAAAAACAGAAAACGATTCCAGGGGCGGGCTTTTCAAAGATCAATCATATTTGGATTTGATGTTTGAAAAAGCTGGGATTCAGCAGTAAAGAATTTCATTCAAAAGGAGGCGACACAATGAAAGACCCAACCACTATCCAAGAAATTGTACAGCGATTAGATAAACTCACGCCAGGACAACAGAAACAGATTTTGAATTCTGTCCTATCTTTTTTAGGCGAACCCATAAGAGGCACCCCAGGCAAGGAACTGCTTAAATTAGTAGGCACAATTTCAAAGGAAGATTTGGAAATCATGACGCAGACGATTGAGGAAGGGTGCGGAATGGCATCGTTATCGCAAGGACAGTCTACCAAAAAGCGTTGATTTTCTCATACGACTTGTGATAAAATCCTTTCCAGAGATCGGTAGGTATAGAAACACCATCCTTTAATCAAAAAGGAGGCAACATAATGGAAAAATCAACAACTATCCAAGAAATTGTAGAGCGGTTAGAAAAACTTACACCCGGAAAACAGCGACAGGTTTTAGATTTCACGTTAGAGTTGTCTGGAGAATCTCCAAAAGGTATCCCCCTTCAGGAACTGCTCGAGTTTGCAGCAGGTCTATTCCCGCCTGAGGATTTGGAAGAAATAAAACAAGCGATCGAGGAGGACTGTGGACAGGTCGATGAATCAGAATGGTAAATATCTGTTGGACACCAACATTCTTATTGTTATGTTAGCTGATGATATGATAATCCACACCCCAGACGAAATGCAAAATGCTCCTAAAGTGTCTTTGCCTTCGCCGGCAATTGGTGAGCTCTACTACGGTGCGCGAAAATCAAATAGACCTATAGAAAATCTCACAAAAGTCAACCGGCTTACGCAGCGATTTCCACTCATCTCTTGTGATTTAGAAACGGCACAGTGGTACGGAATTATCAAAGAACGGCTGCGAAGGAAAGGTAGACCCATCCCGAACAATGATATTTGGATTGCAGCAATTGCCTTGCAATATGATTTGATTCTTGTGACACGAGATGCACATTTCGATGAAGTGGAATCTTTACAAACAGAACGCTGGTAGGGACTACACCAACAACAGATACGGATCTTGAATACAATCAGAAACCGTTTGCAGGAACTGTGCAGCGGGTGCGCCGTCTACGACACGGTGATCGAACGTTAAACTCAGTGTCAACATGCTCCGAACAACAACCTCATCTTCATGAACGACCGGTTTCTTCAGAATCCGTCCTACCCCAAGAATAGCACTCTCCGGCGGATTGATGATAGGTGTGAACGCATCAATCCCGAAGTTTCCGAGATTCGTAATCGTAAATGTACCGCCCTGAAGTTCCCCCGGTGTTAGTTGATTGCTCCGTGCGCGTTCAGCGAAATTTTTTACCTGCTCTGAGATCTCCGATAACCTTTCTCTGTCAGCATTTCGGACGACGGGTACCACCAACCCATCCTCCAGTGCGACTGCTACCCCGATATTAATCTCCGATAATAGATGAATCCCGTCATCCGTGAGGGTTGCATTGAGACGTGGATGTTCCAATAAAGCATTTGCCACGGCTTTTACAAGCAGATCGGTATAGGTAATCTTTACCTCTCTCGCCTGTAGTTTATCGTTAAGCATCCCGCGTAACTCAACGAAGGCTGTCGCGTCCACCTCGGTATGGAGTGTGACACTGGCATTCGTTTGAAGGCTCAAAGTCATCCGCTCTGCGATAATCCCACGGATGCCGTCCATAGGAATGACTTCGGTTGCCTGCTCAAGTGCTGGTGTCTCTACAGCAGGCATTTCAGGTGCTGTGCTGGCTGCCTGTAGGACATCATCTCGGACAATCCTGCCATCGGGTCCAGAACCAGCAATTAAACTGAGATCGACACCATGCTCTTTTGCCAATCGCCGTGCGAGAGGAGATGCCTTCAGGCGCGTGGTGTCGGCTTCGGTTGGAACCGGTGCTCTCAAGTCGATATACCGCTGGACATCGGCTTCAAGGATACGTCCACCCGGTCCTGAAGCAGTAACTTGGGTCAAGTCGATAGCGAGTTTCTCAGCGAGTTGACGTGCCGCTGGCGAGGCTTTGGGCGCGACAGTGGTAGGTGCTGGTGTCGGCTTCGGTTGTGAGGGTTGTACGGGTGCTTCTTGTTCCGGTTCTTGCGGCGCTACAACTGCTGTATCTGCCTCAACGCGTGGGACTTCTTCACCGGGTGCTCCGATAATTGCTAATAAGGCGTTGACAGGGACATTGGCACCTTCCTCAGCAAGTAATTGCGCGATAACACCGTCGGTAGGCGATTCCTGTTCATGGACGACCTTATCGGTTTCAATTTCCAACAAAGGTTGTCCTTCCGTGACGGTATCGCCTTCCTTAACGAGCCATTTCCCGATTTTCCCTTTGGTCATCGTCTGATCCATCTGAAGCATTCTCAATTCAACTGCCATATTTTTAAATTTCCTTGCGGTTCGGTCAGGTAGGTTTAGTAAAACACGTCCCTTTCCGTAGAATTGAAGAAACACCCAAGCAAAAACCCCTCCATTTTGCGGCGTACTCGCCCATAAGCGATCTGCTTCATTACGGGCTTGCGGCTTTGGAGTTCAAAAGAACCGTAGGCTTTTTATTTTCCTTGCGGTTCAATAAGGTTGGTTTTGCTGGAGCGTTTCTCCTCCGTATACTTAGTCCAGTGCGTTGCTTGGGCTTATGCTCACAGGTTGATGAAGAACCGACGGCTGTTTTTTCGCTAAGACGGTTATGACTGTGACTCAATCAACTCAATTAGCAGCTCAACATTCGCATCTTTTTCTAAAATGAGCGCGAATTTGTGGTATTCATCGCCTTTGAAAATCGCCTGAACGAAAGGACTAAAGGCAATCAAAAATTGACTGCCTAAAAAGTTCAGCGGCTTACAGGTCTCCAAAGCGATAATTGCCGGTGTAGTCAAACCGCGCCGCACGATCCACGTCGCTGCCTTCTCAAGTAAGGCATGCTGCTCCGATTCTGGAATGTCCTCAAGGAGGGCTGGTATTTCGCCGTTTGGATTGAGCATAGTTAACCTCTATTCGACACGCAACCTTCGCGAGTGTGAACCCGTAAATCTTAGAGATCCAAGTCACCGAGGTAATCAGCAATCTGTTTCGGTTGACCATCAAGAGTTGTCTCCATAGCAGCGATGACGAGCACGAAACTTTTGATATTGTCCTCAATCCGTGTATCAGAAGGTTCACCCCCGTTAAGCCAATTCAGGAACTCATCGAACAGATGTTGATGTGCGTGATAGGGGATTGGCGGTGCCTCGTAGACTTCTGTTTCGCCACCGACGCGATGGATCGTTATCTGATTTCCGCCTGCGATTTCGACCGCGCCCTCTTCAAACTCCACACGGTAGTGCTCGTGGTTCCAACAGTTGACGATGCCCGCTGATGAACTATTGCCTTCATAAGCAGTATGAACACCATTATCCATACGCATTAGATAGTAGCCACTGGAGTAGTGCTGGAAACTTGACCATTCGGGGTTCCAGCCAAATCCGATCAACGTTTCACAATCGCCGCCGGAGAGGAATCGAAGCATGTCCAAGTGATGAACGGAGCCTTCAAAAAGGAGTCCGAAATCCATATCGTGCCGCCACGCTTTTCCCCACGAGAGATACCGACGATAGTCGCACGCGTATCTGCCTACAATATGTTGGATCCGCCCCAATCTGCCTTCATCACGGATACGAATCAATTCCTGTTTATTATCGGCATAGCGATAGTTTTGGATGATAGCACACGGCAATCCGGTTTTTTGTGCGGTGCGTACCATCGCTTTCGCTGCATCTAAGGTGTCCGCGATCGGTTTCTCACAGATAACAGGCATCCCGTTTTCCATAGCCGCAATTGCGGCCGGACTGTGGAATTGGGGTGGGGTCGCCACACCGCAAAAGTCTGCCTTGACCTCTGCACACGCCTCGTTAAAGTCTGTGAAGAGTTGTGAAGTGCTGAGTCCTAACGCCTCGCCTTGTGCTTCGAGAACGTCTGTATTCACGTCTGCTAAACCGATGATTTCAATTCGATCACTGAAATTACTGGTGAAGTTGTGGATCCAGCCACCTGCCATACCACTTCCACCAATCATCAAACATGTTTGTTTCGCCATATTTTTAAGTTTCCCTACTTTCCTTGCGGTTCGATAAGACCAGTTCTTCAGGAGCGGTCTGCTCCGTATATCCAACCCAGCGCGTTGCTTGGGCTTAGGACTATTTAGTTTTTTTAGAAGTAGATTCTTGCATCAGTTTGCCACGCAAGATGTAATCGTCTTTGCCATGTCGGACGCGTTCAAACTCAGCTTCGGTAGCGTCACGTCGCACTTTCGCCGGTACTCCCATTGCGATGGTCCCTGGTGGGATCTCCTGTCCCTCACGGACAAGCGTACCCGCGGCGACAATTGCCCGTTCGCCAATCACAGAACCCGTCAAGAGGATTGCCCCCATACCGATGAGTGCCTCGTTGCCGATCGTGCAGCTATGGAGAATAGCACCGTGACCGATGGTAACATCATCACCGATAAGGCACGGAATCTCCTTATCCATGTGTATTACCGCACCATCCTGAACGTTGGTCCGACATCCAATTCGGATCGGTTCTAAATCTCCGCGTAGTACGCTGTTAAACCAGATGCTCGATTCTTCACCGATCGTTACATCGCCAATAATCATTGCCCCCGGAGCGACGAAGACAGAAGGATGCACATTTGGTGTTATACCCTCGTATTCTATTAACATTTTTAATTTACCTTGCGGTTCGGTTAGGCGAATTTGTTGTTTGAAGTTTCAAACAAAATTGAGTGTTAACGACAAACTTTAATGCTGTGCGACCAGTAAGCTGCGTAGGTTTCCCATTCCCCACTTATAAGACATCACGAACACGCTCGCGAGGATCGCTATTAACACTATAAAAAGGACGAGGCTTTCGGTATACCACGCGATCACTGGCGCGATAACAAGTCCCATATCAACAGCGAGTGTCACAGTGAAGGTTATAACGCGCAAAAACGGCTTCGGTTGATGTGTCAATTCCGCCATCCATGGGAGCGTTCCAATTGCTGTGTTCAATGCGCACGCTGTTGGAAGCATTAGCACAGGTGTCAACAACACAAGCATCCAAACATCTATTGGCATTCGGAGTAAATAAATAGCGACCAAAGACCAAAATTCGGCATAAACCAATGCACAGAGCAGTGTGGTCAGGAATTTGCTTGTGTAAACCAGTTTCGGTGTGACAGGTGCAGATTTCAGCATCCACCATGTCTTCGCTTCATCCCGCAGCCCATTGCAACTGATGCCAAAGGTAATAAGAATGCTGTAAAGTACGACTTGCACAGTGAGAATCTCAGCGGTGTTGGCATCCACGCCGTCCCCACGTGCGAGTAATACACCGATGTGAACAACCAAAAAAAGCGTAAGCATTATAATAGCGATGAGCCGTCCACTATGTCTGACAAAGATTAGAAAATCCTTTAACATCATAGTCCTGATTTTGCCGCGACCGAGTGCTATGGCAATACCGTTGAGGCGCGATGCTTTAGGATCACCATTGCTCCGTACGGATTTACGCTTGGCTTTCAATTGACGGATATTTTCCCAACCGTGCTGATAAATCAGTTGCGCGACGAGCGTTGCCATTCCTACAGAAACAAGACTCCCGCCGATACCTCCGAGTGCCCATTTTAATCGGATGCCTACTGCGGTTTCAGTTGTCCAGATTAACAGCAGTTCGCCCATCCATTCGTGTGGATACCATTTAGGGCCTGCCGCTGTTTCTGAGGATGCCCAATCAAGCAAAAACTGCTTTACCGCTATCGACTCAAAAGACGTAAACAGGGTCAAGGATAACAAAAAACCTACCGTCACGCCAATCGCTGTACCGAGTACTTTGAGTGTTGCGAGAAGCCACCCTGACGAAAAGAAACGAGCGATCAACATGACGCTGATGGTGACATAACTTGTTATTATCACGAGAAGGCACAGACATGTTGGAAATAGAGCTGCATAAAAATACCACGGCAGTTCAAATATTAGACCAAACACCACCCACGGTGCTCCTAAAAAGCAGAGCATGCTCAGAAAGCGGGTGATAGTAAGATGAACCAATTTATATCCGAAAATTGTCACCGGATGCATCGGCGCGGCGTGTAAGAGCGTGGTATCCGGTGCTTCATACAGGTTTTTCAGTGAACTCTCCATCAACTCCTTCGCAACGACAATAATCGCGAACGCCATGAAACCGTTAATTACACTTAACAGAAGCGTAGGATTCGCCGCTGTCAATCGCAAATGGCTGAAAAGGGAATTGCCTAATACCGATAATGCGACGACGAAGACGAGGTAACCGACACCTTTTAAAACACCTTTCCGCCATGTCTCTCCACCGTGTTTCAGGCTGTTTACCCATCCATACCAATCCGCTTTTAATAGAACCTTGATATTTTTTAACATTTTCGCTTGATATATTATTTATGGATCGTTCCAGTCTCTGTTTGTTCCAAATTTTTAGGCATCTGCCGTTAGGTCGAGAAAAATATCCTCTAACGTCTCCGTTTGCTGGTTGGCATCAGTGGGTTGTGTATGGAGTTCCCGTTTTCTCTGCTGTAATTCCGAAAGCGTCCCGACAGCGATCAGCCGCCCTTTACTGATAATACCGACCCGGTCGCAGATCCGTTCGGCAATTTCGAGTATATGTGTTGTCATAAAGACGGTGCAACCCTGCTCACAGCGTTGGCGCAAAATTTCCCTGACAGTGCGTGCGCTCCTCGGATCCAGCCCACTGGTCGGTTCATCAAGGAAAAGGATCTTCGGGTGATGAACGAGAAGCGAGACAAGCAGTGTTTTTTTCTGCATGCCGTAGGAATACCCTTTAATCTGATCATCAGCGGCATCAGCGAGTTCAAGTTGTTCAAATAGGGTCTCCATTTCACGCTCGGCTTGCTTCGGCGGCACCTCATATAAATCGGCCATCATACGGACGAATTGCCTGCCAGTTAACGCTTCATAGAGCTGGGGCGTATCGGGCATGAGTCCGAGAATCGCCTTCGCTTGTAAACTCTGCCTCTGAATGTCGTATCCACCAAGCGTTGCAGTGCCAGATGTAGGACGAAGTAAACCTGTGAGCATATTGATTGTGGTTGTCTTCCCTGCACCATTGGGTCCAAGAAACCCGAATATCTCACCGGTATCTATCTGCAACGTGAGTGCATCAACGGCACACAACTTGCCGAAATATTTCGTCAACTCCAAGAGATTAATCATTTTCGACCACTACCCAAAACCTCATCTTTGAGTTCGGCGAGTGCTTGGTCCAGGTTGAGGCTGTCTCCCGTCGTTTCCACCTCAGTGGTAGTCTGGCGACGCTTGCCCTCCAAAATTTCTGCTTCGGCTTCCGTCGCTTTCAATTTCTGTTCCGCCCGTTCTAAGGCTACAGACACACCGTTGGCTATCTCATCAGATAGTAATTGATAGAGTTCAGTGCGCGTTTCCGCCTGTTTCTGACGCTGGTGCAGTTCCTTAGCCCGTTCTGCTGCGTCTCGAAACTGCTGATAAAATTCGTGGAGCGCACGTTTGAGACGTGCAACAACTGCCTCTTGGGCATCAATCTGATGCTTATAGTCGTCTGCGCGGGTCATATATTGTTGTGTGCGTTGCCGTGCTTCACTTGCGCGGGCCTGGTTTCCTTGTCGTTCGGCGGTATCTGCCTTATTACCCCACACTTTCGCGGCATCAATAGCCTCTTGGTAAGCCCGTTTAAGTCTTTCCTCCTCTGCAATCGCTGTAGCGACGAGATCTTTTGCTTCGGCGAGCCGCTTTTTCATATCAAGCACAGCTGCATTGAGAAAAGACTCGGGACCCTCTACCGCCTCTAAAAATTGGGTGATACTCTCTCGAATCTGTCCTGAAATTTCTTTAATCCCTTTCATCATGTCAGTCTCCTACGCCTATCACATTCGTTTTTAGTTAAATATCAAGCAAGTGCTTTTACCTACCGGAGCTACAATTCGGTATCTATACTTATTAGAAACATCTGCTTTGAAAAAGATAGCCAAAAAGCAGTTTTTTAACACGCCAATATGGAATGAGCGACTAAATACGTCTATTCTATTGCCTGCGTGCTGAGTGCCTCGCAATCCGCGTTGATGAGTTCAATGTTGTAATTTGCTAATCTCTCCATGATACACTTAATGGCGGGGATATTGTTGTCTACTAAAATTGAGGAACGGTTGTGTAATGCAGCAGATTCGCCGAATGCACCACTGCCAGCAAAAAAGTCTAAAAGCGTGTCTCCCAGTGATGAGTGCACTTTGACGACGCGATTAAGAATTCCGAGCGGCTTTTGCGTCGGATAACCGGTCCTTTCACTCCCATTGGTACTGACGATAGTATGCCACCAAACATCAGTAGGTGTTTTGCCGCGCGCTGCTTTCGCTTTGCTGACCAAGTCAGGTGCCATATACGGAATCCTATCCATTTCATCAAAATTGAAGGTATAGTGTTTCGGTGTTTTCGCGTACCATAAGATGTTATCGTGCTTAGCCGACCACCGGGACTTGGCACGCCCTCCGTAATCATAAGCCCAGATAATCTCATTCATAAACGATGCCCGTCCGAAGATTTCATCAAGCATCACCTTACAGTAATGCACCTCCCGGTAATCAATATGGAGAAAGAAACTTCCATACGGGTGGAGGACGCGATACGCTTCTTCAAAACGAGGACGCAAAAACTGCAAATAGGCATCTGGACTTTCAAACCTATCGGCGTAATGTGTAGTCTTCCCTTTATGAGTTCGGTATGTCTTGCCTTGGAAACCGACGCGGTCGCCTTGGGCATCCAATTCGACCTCAATTTTCGTACGTTGCTGGAGTTTTCCAGTGTTAAACGGAGGATCAATGTAGATCAGATTGATACTCTCATCAGAAATATACTCCTGAAGAATTACAAGGTTATCGCCATAATAAAGATGATGATTAGACATTTAATTCCTTGCTTTGGTTTATGATAGAACGCGATTGTCCCTTCGCTATAAGCAAAAGGTAATCTGTTGTGATCTTTAATACTGCTCACTGCTTTTACTGTTTTTCATAGCGGAATTATAGCACAAGTTATGATAATTTATCAAGTCTCTGTTCGCAATCTTTAATTCATGAGATTTTCCTTGACTGCACACAATTTTTCGTGTAAAATTTTAAAGTGGAATTGCAAAATCTATAAAGAAACGAAAATCTCATGCGCATTCTGAACCTGAACCGTAAACTCAAAAGTGCAAGACGCCTGCCTGAGATTGTCAGTGTCTTCGCAAGACACGGCTTTGGACATATTATCTCTCAACTTCTTGAGCGGGGTCGGACGACCCGTTTTCGGTTCAAAGGGCTGCTTGCTCGGAAGGTAAGGCAGGCCGCTCATGCTGAGAAGAAACCGAAATGGTGGCATTTAGGGCGTTCAAAAAAAGGTTCAGACCAACAAAACGCGTCAGGGACATTGCTATCCGTTCCAGAGCGGTTAAGGCTCGCTTTTGAAGAGTTGGGGCCAACATTTGTTAAATTGGGACAGGTTCTCAGTACACGGGTGGACATACTCTCCGAACTCGTTGGGCAAGAAGAAGCACTGGCGTGGACCACCGAGTTCCAGAAATTGCAGCGACAGGCGCGCCCCTTCGATTTTTCAGAGGTGCAAGTTACCATTGAAACAGAATTTGAACGCCCGCTTGAGGAGGTCTTTCCAACATACGAACAACAACCATTTGCAGCAGCTTCAATTGCGCAGGTACACGCGGCAACATTGATAACCGGTGAACCGGTTGTCGTTAAAATCCAACGTCCGCGGGTCGCAACAGTTATCCAGACAGATCTCAATCTCTTGATGGAGTTAGCCGAGCAACTTGAAAATAGCGATCCTGAGATGCACCTTTTCAAACCGACTGAACTTGTCCGCGAATTCTCGCGCTCTATTCGGAAAGAGATTGACTTTACAATTGAAGCAGCAAATACGGATGCTTTCTACCAGAGGTTCGCAGCGTCCTCCAAAGTGAAGATTCCTAAAGTTCATTGGGAATTCACAAATCGTCGAGTTTTGACATTGGAACGTATTGATGGTATCCCAATTGACGCGATTTCGCAATTGGATGCGATGGGATTCAATCGGGTGGAACTCGCTGAAACGCTCGTGGAACTGTTTTATACACAAGTGCTGAGCGATGGGTTCTTCCACGCAGATCCGCATCCGGGGAACATTTTCGTTTTAGAGGACGGGCGGATCGGTTTAGTAGACTTCGGTATGGTAGGCAGGATAAGCGACGATATGTTGCGGCATATCTGCAATTGGCTGAGTGCCGTGTTAACCAAAGATGTAGATGCTGTTGTGAGAAGCTACATTCGGATGGGGATTCTCGGTGATGAGACGGACATCACAGCATTGAAGATGGAAATGAATGACTTTTTAGAACGTTCCTTCAATATGCCGCCGAGTCGGCTTCGCCTCGGTGAAGTGATCCATGAGGTCTTTAATGCATCACTACGCCATCAGATTCATACACCGCCAGCATTTTTAATGCTCGGCAAAACGGTAGCAACAGTTGAATCGGTTGTGATGAAACTGAACCCAGACTTTGATATTTTGGAATTCAGTCAACCGTATATCGCACAATTTCTCGTCCAAAATTTTGGGGCGAAACGTTGGGAACGGCAGTTTGTGGATTCTATGGAAGATTTCACGGAACTTGCACGCGATATGCCGCTCCAGTTGCGTCGTATTCTGCAAAAATTACAGCGAGGTTCTCTTAAATTTGAGTTAGAACATCTGAGCCTTGAAGCAGTGATTAAGGCGTTTGACCGGGTTATCAACCGAATTGCCTTTAGTCTTATTATCGCTTCGCTGATTGTCGGATCGTCGATTATTCTACAAGGTGTAGGGCTCTGGGAGTGGAAATTCTTTCTTGGCATTATGGGCTACTTAACTGCAACGTTTTTCGGGTTCGGATTGGTCATCTCTATCCTACGTTCGGGTCGTTTCTGATTTAGTGTTCAGCAGCTCACACGTCGATAGGAAATAAAAAAGGTACCTATTATGGCAGTCTTACTTGGATTAGACGTTGGCGATGTACGCATCGGGGTTGCGCTGAGTGATGAACTCGGTGTTGCGGCACATCCGCTATGTACGCTAACCCGAAAAAATAGGAAGGTAGATCTGATCGCCATCGCGGATCTCGTTTCTATCCACAAAGTAGAACGTGTTATCATCGGATTACCTATCTCACTTGATGGTTCCATTGGGACGCAAGCGGAAAAGGTCCAGAAGTTTGCGCAACGTTTAGAACACATGATCAACGTTCCGATTGAGTTTCAGGATGAACGCTTCACAACTGCTGAGGCTGAAGATATTTTGCAAGCACTTAACAAAGATACACAAGAACAGAAAGAACTCATCGATGAGGTAGCAGCGGTGATTATTCTTACTGACTATTTGAACCAGGAGCGGGAGACCGCATCTACAGCACCAACGCATAATACTTGATTTCCATTAGGCGTGAAGACCCCATAATTGACGTTCCCAATAACCATGAATTAAGAGGCATGGGTTCAAAACAAAAGACACGAATAATTAAGATAGTTATATTAACGCTCTGTGGTTTCGGGACGCTTTGTCTCATCGCCCTATTGGTTGGAGTGTACTTAACATCACCACCGAGTTCTTCAGAAGCAATCGTCAATTTTGAGGTGCCAACAGGAAGCAGCTCACAAACAATCGCGCAGCGACTCGCTGAACAAAAGTTAATTCGGAGTAAGTATGCTTTTCGTATAGTTGTTCGACACAGAAGATCCGACAGACACTTGCATGCAGGAACTTATGTGTTGCGCCGGAATATGACATTGTGGCAGATCGTTGACGAATTTGAAAAAGGTCAAGTTACACTCATCCGTTGGACAGTTCCAGAGGGTTTAACGGCAGCTGCCACCGCTGAACTTTGGGAAACGGAAGGCTTGGGCACGGCTGAAGCATTTCAGGAAGCTTTCCAATTACCTCGCCTATTGAAACAGTATGGACTTGAAGATAAGACAGTGGAGGGTTACCTCTTTCCGAATACATATAAATTCGCGAAAGGGATAACCGCTGAGCAGGCGGTTGAAATGATGCTTGAAGAATTCAAACAACAGTGGACTGAAACGTTCGATAAGGAAGCGCGAAACTTAGAACTGACACGGCACGAAATCGTAACGCTTGCTTCCGTGATTGAAAAAGAGGCACAATCCAAATCGGAACGCCCCCGGATTGCAGGCGTTTTTCATAATCGACTTAAACGAAAATGGAGGCTTCAGGCGGATCCAACTGTGCTTTACGCCTTGGGGAACCCAAAACGACTTTTAACGAGAGCGGATTTAAAGGTTGACTCGCCTTACAATACATATAGGCATAAAGGTTTGCCTCCGGGTCCGATTGCGAGTCCGGGTATTGATTCAATTATAGCGGCACTGCGTCCCGAAAAAACAGATTATTTCTATTTTGTGGCGATAGGCGAGGGAAAACACCATTTCTCAAAAACGCTTTCAGAGCATAACAGGATGATACGAAAAATTCGACGTGCCTCTCGTGAACGGTAGGCATGCTTTACAACAAACCGAAGGGATGGTTGTCAGGATTAATAACTGTCAGCAATCGGTAGTCAGAAAGAGAAATCTGATACTTATCAAAATTTTTAGGATAGCCGATAGCCGATAGCCGATAACTACTAAAAAATGGCAAAGGCAGATTTGCAGCAAACGATTCAAAACGAAACAACACTTACAGGAAAAGGGTTAATGTTAGGGGAAGACGTAACATTAACCTTGAAACCAGCACCGGTAGATTCTGGCATCGTCTTTCGACGCATAGATATGGCAGATGCGCCAGAAGTGAAGGTATGTCAGGAAAATTGGGCGGATATTTTGCCGCGATGCACGAGTCTACGCAGCGGCGATGCGACGGTTAGCAGCGTTGAACACCTCCTTTCTGCTTTGGGAGGACTCGGCGTTGACAATGCAGTCGTGGAACTGGATGCGCCGGAACCGCCGGGGCTTGATGGGAGTGCGGTGCCGTATGTGGAAGCCATCGAAGCGGTAGGACTCGCCTCGCAAGATGCACCTCGGCATTTTATTGAAGTAGCGGAACCGTTTTCACTTTCTTCGGGAGATAGACAACTCGTTTTGTTGCCTGCTGACGCGTTTGAGGTGACATTCGTTTACGCGCATCCACAAACAAGTCCACAAGTAGCGACATTCAAAATAACGCCTGACGCCTACGCTCGCGATATCGCGCCCGCTCGGAGTTTCTGCTTTGAGGATGAAATAGAAGCATTGCAGGCACTCGGTATCGGCAAAGGGGCAAGTTACGAGAATGTCCTTGTTATCAATGCTGCAGGTGAGCCGAGTACACCGCTGCGTTTTGAAGATGAATTCGTCCGACATAAGATTCTGGATCTAATTGGTGATCTTTATTTGGCTGGCAATTTACCGAAGGCACATGTTATGGCAATGCGGACGGGTCATCAGTTTCATGCCGAATTTGTGCAAGCACTTGGTGAAGCGGGTCACCTTCAAAAAGCACCCGTTCAAGAACCTATCGAGGTAATGGGTATCTATGAAGTGTTACCCCACCGGCATCCGATGTGTATGGTTGATAGAGTCATCGAATATGAAAGTAAAAAGCGAGCGGTTGGCATTAAGAACGTGACATACAACGAACCCATTTTTGAGGGACATTTCCCGACGCAGCCCGTGATGCCGGGTGTATTACAGATTGAAGCCCTGGCACAACTCGCTGCATGGCTCGTGCTGCGGGACATCGGTAAGGAAGGTGAACTCGGCTACTTCCGTTCCATCAGCAAGGCAACATTCCGGCGTGCCGTGATTCCCGGCGATCAACTTCGATTAGAAATAGAGGTTGCACAACTGCGAAGCCGACTTGCCCGTATCGAAGGACGTGCTTATGTTGGAGACGAACTTGCTACAGAGACTGAACTGTCAATCGTATTGGCATCCGTCTGAATTGGTTATCGGCAGTCAGCACTCGGCTATCGGTCAAGAGATCTGCTGTAACATACACTTACTTGGTGCACTCCATAGAAGCATATCCGTTAAAAACCGCGTCTTAACCGACTGCTGATAGCCATTAGAGAGGACATCTATGCTTGAAACTAACATTCACCCTACGGCTATTATTTCTCCAAAAGCGACATTGGAAGAAGGGGTTAAAGTCGGTCCCTATAGTCTTATTGGTGAAGACGTTCATATCGGGCGTGGCACTGTGATAGGTCCGCATGTTCAGATTGAGAAATGGACAACGATTGGTGAAGAATGCAAGATTTTCTTCGGTGCTACGATCGGTAACGAATCCAAAGACTTGAAGTACGGCGGTTGGCGGAGCTATGTGAAAATCGGTAGTCGCAATATTTTACGTGAGTATGTCTCTATCTCCCGGTCAACATTTGAAGAAGGGTCAACTATTATCGGTGACAATAACCTGCTGATGAATTGGGTTAATCTTGCGCACGACACCATCGTCGGCAATAGAACAATCATGGCAAATTTTGTTTCCCTCGCAGGGCATGTTGTGATTGAGGATGACGTTCGATTGGGTGCCCATGCTGCATTACACCAATATGTGCGCGTCGGTAAGATGGCAATGGCAGGTGGGTTCTCAAAAATTGTCCAGGATATTCCACCGTTTGCATTGTCGGCTGGACAACCGGCGCGTGTTCGAGATCTCAATCGTATAGGCATCCGAACATCTCGGATCAATCCTTTGTCGCAGCTTACGCCCGAAACGCTTGCGGCGTTAAAGAAGGCATTCCGTATTTTGTTCCGCTCTGGTCTACCTCTCAAACATGGCGTCGCCAAAGTCAAGGCGGAACTCGAAATGATCCCCGAAGTCGAATACCTCCTCGAATTCATTGCAACCTCCAAACGAGGCATCGGATTTAGTCAACCGAATCGCGTCCTAAATGGTTAAGGCATTTTTAAATATTGGGTTTCCGCTTCGATCTTTCCGTTTTGACCATCAACTCGTGCTTTTTCGATCGTGTTTGGAGTCGAGTTGATGATCAAAAGATCGGGTCTCTGGTGAAAATATCAGAAACACAAGCCCGTAATGAAGCAGATCGCTTATGGGCGAGTACGCCGCAAAATGGAGGGGTGTTTTTGCTTGGGTATTTCTTCAACTCTAAGGAGAGGCACGTCTTATGTAAAGCCTACCTAAACGAACCGCAAGGTAATAAAAAAATATGGAAAAATTGGGGATTATTGCGGGGGCTGGCGAACTTCCAGTGTTATTGGCTCGTGCCGTTGCCGCTCATGATCGAAAACCTGTTATCATCCAAATCACAAAGTCTGATACACAACGCTTTGCTGGCATCGCACACGAAGTCTATACTTATGGTGTTGGACAGATTCAAAAGATTGCCCGAACACTCCTCAACTCAGGTGTCCAAGAGGTCGTGATCATCGGTAAAGTCGAAAAAAATATCCTGCTACGTCCATTCCAAATTGATACAACCACCATTAAAATTTTAGTACAGAACCGCCGTGAAAAACCCGCCACGATTGTTAACGCAGCCCTTAATTATCTTGAATCTACTGGACTCACCATCCTCCCTCAAGATCAATACCTCCACGATCTTCTCCCACAACCCGGTGTTTTAACAACGCGACAACCTACCGCGAGCCAACAAGCAGACATCAAACTTGGTATCACCACTGCACGTCAGATCGCAAATATGGATATTGGTCAAACCGTTGTTGTTAAAAATCAGATTGTGCTTGCTATTGAGGCTATTGAAGGGACAGACGCAACCATTAAGAGAGGCGGAAACTTAGGTAGGAAAGGCGTGGTGGTTGCGAAAGCATCCGCCGAAAATCACGATTTCCGCATTGATGTGCCGACTGTAGGCATGCAAACATTAGCGATGTTGCACCAAGTTAAAGCAGATGTGCTGGCAGTAGAAGCGCGACGGACCTTTGTTATGGATGCCGAAGCACTGATTCAGCAAGCAGACGAATGGAAAATCGTAATCGTTGCTGTCGAGTGATTTTCAAAAGAAAAAGGCAGAGGCATACAATAACAACCTCCGCCCTTTCAAAGATGCGATTCAGACTACACCGCGTCTATTGCAGCCGCTACCTGTTCCGTTGTTGGAAACTGTCCAGTTTCTAACTTCGAGTAGAGCAGGGTGCCGTTTAACGAGACTTCAAAAGCCCCACCACTGCCTGGAATCAGATCAACTTTCGCAACTTCTGCACCATACTTTTCTTTCAAGGCATCTGCCAAACTGGCTGCCCGTGGTTTGTAGTTTCAAGAGGTGCAGTATTCAATTCTCACTTCCATGGGTATTTCCCTCCTCATTGAGATTTTGCGTGAATCCGACCATTTCGTTTTAAAATTTTACCATTAATATTGGAAAATTGCAAGTTTTTTCGTGCGCTTTAAATATTCGCCCCAAAAGATTGGCATGAATCTTGCTAACATATGGTTAGTGTAGACATTCATTGTATCCGTAGAAACGGAGTTAAAGTATACGTCCCGCTGTGTTAGGCACAGTTTACCGATGTGAAATTAGCAAACAGGTGTTTAAATTATGAACAAGGCTATCCAATTTCTGAACAAACCTGTCCTTTTATCTATCTGCCTTCACCTGATAGGTGTAGGAATTGTATCGCTGTCCCTTGTCGGGTCACCGGATAAATACGGCGATGCGATTGTAGCGGAGTTTGTTTCGCTCCCGAAGACCGAAAAAACTGTGCGCACCCCGCGTCGGCTTAAGACACCGGAACTCACACAACCAGATATGGTCCGCCCACAACCGACGCGTATTCGGCCCCTTATAGAAGTTGCTCACGTTCGGCACAACGAACTGCAACCTGTTGTTGATATACTCCCAATTTCGACCGTTCATCAGACAACTCCATCAGAAATTGGAATAGAAAGCGGGAGAGCACTTCAGCATCGCTTACCCCCTCGTCCGACAGCTGACGGTTTACAACCAACACGCTTTACGCCTAAACCGATGTCCCGTCCAGAATGGAGATCCCTATCACCTGTTATTGCAAATGCACACGCTGCAGAACTCCCATCGGTTCCGGTACATTTGAACGCGCCGATACAAAACGCCCGGTTTTCTCATAAAGTTGATCCGATTTACCCTGAATCCGCTCGCCTCTCTCATAAACAGGGTCTCGTTGTTCTTGAAGCGACAATAGGTGTGGATGGCATGGCAAGAAATATCAAAGTTGTCAAAGTCGTCGAAATTAGCGGTTTAGGCTGTGAAGAAGCAGCGATTACGGCACTCAAAGCGTCCCAATTCACACCAGCGAAACAAGGCAAAGTCGCTATCAGCCAACGCCTCCGTATTCCTTACCGCTTCCAATTCAAAAGTTAAAATCCCCGTAGCATTCCGTCTATCCAATATCATGAACCTGCTTGCCTCCATATTAGTGTCAAGACAAAAAAGGCTTGCACTATCAAGGTATTCCACATATAATCTTTCCTACTGAAGGTATCAGATCGTCGCGATTTAGAGATGACTTGTGGCGATTCGGAGATCGCTATCACGCGGAATACGGAGGGCAAATGCATGGATGTTCGACTTGATAATAAGGTGGCTGTGATTACGGGCGGGGCTACAGGGATTGGTGCTGCAACAGCAATTGAATATGCTAAAGCAGGTGCGAAAGTTGTTTTCGGTGATATTAATGAGGAAGATGGTGAAAAAACGCTCAGCACAATCATTGAAAACGGTGGGACTGCGAAGTTCCAACGCACGGATGTCACTGTCGAAACTGAGGTAGCGGATTTGATGAAAACCACTGATACGGCATTCGGTGGGATTGACACATTGGTAACTTCGGCAGGTGTCCTACGCGGGCCGAGCGTTCGCATTGATGACTTTGAAGCGGCGACTTTTGATTCAGTTATCGATGTCAATCTTAAAGGGACTTTCTTCGCGCTTAAACACGCTGTGCCGATAATGGGACGAGAGAACGGCGGTGTTATCTTGTGTATTGCGTCAGGAGCAGGTGTCCGCGGCGGGAGTTCTTCAGTTGCTTACGCCTCAAGTAAAGGCGGCGTCAATGGACTGGTAATGACGGTGGAAAACCAAGTTGGGTCAATGGGCATCCGTATGCACACCATTTGTCCGGGCGGGCTTGCGACTCCCTTAAAACTCGGACAGATTGCTGAATCGGCGAAACGGGATGGACAGGATCCAGATACGGCTGTTGCAAACGCTCGTAATTCACTTGGCGATCCGGCTGGTGTCGGGCGCGTACTCACTTTCCTTGCCTCTGATGCGGGTTCGTATACGCGCGGGCAGATTTTCACAAGGTGATATTTTTAATTATCAGGTTTCCGCGCCGATTTTTCCGTTTTGATCAACAACTCGTGCCTTTTCTATTACGTTCGGAGTCAAGTTGTTGGTCAAAAAATCGGGTTTTCGATGAATTTGAACGACATCGGTCGGAATCACGGATTTTAAGAATTCCCATCCAGTAATTCTAAGACGAAAAGATGTAGTCAAAGTTCAGCCACAAACTTTTTGAATAACGGTAGAAAAGGACCGGAAAGATCGCGGAAAAGAGCGTCCAGATACCTAAATTAACGAGGAAAGGGATAGCGGTGAGGGTTTCAAGGAGGAAATAACTCGGAAAGGCTATGAGGACTGTCGCGCCATAGTTGAGGTACATCGCACCGATAAAGTAACCCGATTCGCGCTCAAACTTCAAGGCACATTCTGTACAGTGTGTAAACATCTTAAAATACGATTTAAACAGTGCCCCGTTTCCACACTGTGGGCATTTTAGTCGAAAACCGCATCGCAGGATCCTACTGAGGACTCCAAAGGTTAACTTCATGCGTTAATAGGTATTGTTATCCCAAAAAACTTTGAAGGTGCGGAGGAGTATTTTGAAATCGTTCCAGAACGATAGGTTTTCAATGTACTCCAGATCAACAGGAATACCATCTCGGATTGTGCCTTGCCTACGGGGGCTAAGCTGCCAGAGTCCTGTCATCCCCGGACGGACGAGGTGGCGTTGATTTTCCCACGGTTCATAATCTTCAGCGAGGAAGGGCATTTCGGGTCTCGGGCCTACGAGGCTCATTTCACCCTTGAGTACGTTGAAAAGTTGAGGTAACTCATCTAAACTCGTTTTACGGAGCCATTTGCCGATCGGCGTAATGCGTCCGTCGTCTATTGAATCAGGTTTCTCCGAATAGGATGGCGTACCGACATGGAGGCTCCGAAATTTGTGGATGACAAACTGTTCATTGTTTAACCCGACTCGCTTGTGAGAAAAAACGACAGAACCGCGTGAGGTGAGCTTAATAAAAATGGCGATCAGTCCCATCAAAGGGGCAAAAATAATAATAAGGAAAAATGCAGCGACCGCATCAAACAAATGTTTGCCACGCGTCGCGTAGAAAGAGGAGAGTCGTTCCACGAGAGTCCCTGTTTTTGATATTTCTGGCGAAGTTTGCAAGCTAAAACTTGCTGTTAAACTTTCATCGCGATGCGTGTTAGCTTTACTCGCATCTTTTCCTATCTGGTCTATGTTTCTTGATAGGAATGGCATCGTTAATTCCTCTGCTTGCAATCCGATATTAGGTGTAAGTTTAAAAAGATATGCGCTGTCTCGGCGAAATTCCCGCGACATTTATAACTGATAAACGTCATTAATCGTGTTGGAGTTTCTCAAAAACATCAAGATATTGCTGCGCGATATTCTCCCAATTGAATCGGTTTCGGATCTGTTCAGTAGCACGGTGTCGGAAATCTTCGACCTGCTCGGGATGTTGTTCCAACATCTGAATTTTTTCTGTGAGCGATGCGACATTTTTGTCAAAGAGCACCCCGTAATGCCCCCCCTCCAAGACTTCATCATTGAACGGTGTATTCAGCGCAAGAATGCAGTTGGAAAACCCTAATGCTTTGAGGATAGACGGGTTAATACCGCCAAACTGATGTCCATGGATGTAGGCGAAGCAGTGATGGTGAAGTTCTTTAATATGTTCAGAATCGTCAATATGCCCAAGAAATTTGACGTTTTCGTTGGCAATGTTTTTCAACTTCGTCAAAAATTCGTTTTCGAGTTTGTTTCCCTTATAATCGGCCCCACCCGCGATAGCGAGTTGTTTCTGGCTGTTTGAGGCGACGAACGCCTCTAAAATGAGGTCAGCATTGTTATCTGGGACAAGCCGACTGGCGATGAGGTAATAATTTCGGGATTCAAGTCCATAGGTTTCCAGGACTTCTGGGTGTTCTGAGGGCTCAATGTTCGCACCATAAGCGATATAGGTTGTTTCTGCGCCCAATTCCTCAAGATAAAGCCGCTTCATTTCAGATGCATCAGTAATAACGATTGGAAACGCTGCTGTCGCCATCTTTGCCGCCCATTTGAAGTAAATTGCACCGAGTCCTTTCCATTTTGGACGTAGCCATTCCATTCCATCAACATTGATCACAGCGGTTTTACCAGCGATTCGGAAGAACCATCCAAAAGGTCCGTTACCCGCATTCCAGGTCAGAATAACATCAGATGCGGTAACCGAGGCGTGTAACGTTGCGAGGAAACTGTGGCTGAGCGTACTGAACATTTTATGCTCTATGCTTGGTAAGTAAACGAGCTTGATGCCCTTCCATTCTGTCGGTCTCTCTTTGAAAAGTGCCTTCCGACAGTAGACAATGACTTCATGCCCAGCTTCTACCCAGCGCGGGGCGAGTTCCCCCATGATTGTTTCCAGTCCACTATAAGTGGCGGGAAGCCCGCGTATGCCCAATACCCGAATTCTCATTCTTTTTTGTTACCTCGTCCCAACACGCGTTGCAAATCAATCAAAGGGTCTTACCTGTATATATTATACCCATTTTAAGTGCGAAAGTCCAATTTCTTTTCAGGATAGAAAACTTATGCGCAACACTTTACAGTCTTTGATGATTGTAAGGATACAATCCTTCATTTTTTCTCCCAAAACCTATAAGCGGTGTTATACTTTTGATGCCTGAACGGGTATAAACCTTCGTTTTTTACCATGGAATTCGGGTGAGGAATTTGGCTTCAATTTCATTCGCATTTTCATGTACATCCGGACGATTTCCCAAGTTTTGCCGCCATACCCGCGCCCACTCTGCATAGATCGAATAACGTCCAATAACAACCCAGTTAGCCCCGACTGAGAGACGATGTTCGCTTTGTGTAATTCCAGATAGCGGTGTCCATACGTCATCTTTGGGCGCGTCAGGCGGATGTTCTTTATCAATGTTTCCTGTCCCGTGCCGCTCTAATTCATAACCGAAAACGGTTTCAAGTTTATCTGTCCACCGACGACGTAGTTGTAGCCACAAGTTATCAGCGTCAGAACCAATCTGATGTCCAATAGGTGTAGTGAAGTGTTTGTAGACATTCACTGGATTCACATGCGTATATGCGTATTGGTTGATAAAAGCATATTCAGCGTGGAAATCAGTATCTGCAATGCCGAAAGGATCCGTTAGGTATATGCCACCTAAGATGCCAAACTTGGTGTCCCAATGCTTAAAGTTCGCCGCTGGATTTCCATCATCGACCATCAGTTCGCCATATATTTCAAAGTTGTTTATAGGGCGGAGGCGCATATCAACGCTCATAAGAACGTTATCCCCACTACCGGGGACGCGTCCATCTGCCCGTGAGATCGGTTGTTCGTTAATCAAGTAGATATTGACTGGGTTGAGATACCCCGGCTCAAAACGGTTACCGTAGACGACAACCTCAGAAAGTCCAAAGCCAAACCTATCCCAGAAATACCCCTCTATCCTATGCCCCGAAATATACTTATCATTGATGTCCTGTGCCATGTCCTCCAATATACCGGTGAATGCAGTGAAGGTGACAGGATCATAGGTAGCTTGTAGTTTGATCATATCCATCGCCAACGGGTTTTTGGAAATCAATAGACTATCATGATAACCGGGGCCCCACTGGAGCGTTTCCTGTCCGAGTTGTAACTCAAACCACGGTAAGTCAAACTTCATATACCCGTTAATAGCGGTCCGATTTTTGAGTTCTCCCTCTAACTGTCTAATTTTTGTCTCATCAGGAAACAGATCTTCAAATATTTCACCGTACACGAACCTATGCGCTATATCAGTCGTAAAGGCGAATTCGTCACCTACCTGTCCGTACAGGTGTGGATAGATGGTGGTAACAAACATGTTGCCTTCGACAGGTTGCTCCTCCGATATATTATCAACAAGGTGCGTAATAACACGTTGTGAGGCTCTTAGATCAAAGGAAAAACGATAGTTTTGCCCCGCCTTTTGACCTGCCATCGTCATCACGTGCGGTCGCCCGCGAGGCGGGATCTGTGTTCCAGCCTCACTATAGAACGCTAACAAAGCACTTAGTCGTTCCTGATCAACAGCACTTAATGAAATCTCGCCATTTTCCTGTTTCCGATGTACCTCCAGCAGATAAGCTGCTACCTGTTTTCGGGTGAGAGGTAACGAACCACGCCGTATACCGGGTAAGACTCGCTTATTAAGTAAACGATAAACAAAACGATAAGTTTCACGATTAAAGTCAGAAAGATTCGGATTGAGCGGCACATTGATAAGTGAATCGGCATCTACCAGCGCGGCAGTCAAAGCAAACATTAGGATGCAAATAATTAAAAAACTACGTGAAAACATTATATCCCTCATCATTTGAGAATTACCATTTGACGTGTGGTTTTAAAATGCCCCGCCTGAAGTGTATAAAAATAGATACCGCTTGCGACAGATTCTCCAATGTCATTGCGTCCATCCCAATACGCAGCACGAGACTGTGTTCGATAGGTGCCGGCGGTTTGGAAACCGAGAGATAACCGCCGAATAGATTCCCCTTTTAGGTTATAAATATCAATATGGACATCCGCGTCTTCTGCCAAATCATAAGGAATCCACGTCTCAGGATTAAATGGATTCGGATAATTCGGCAGAAGGGCAGTTTTCAGTGGCACTGTTGTGTCGATGAGATGTTCTAAGGTAGCAATCCCTTGTCGAAAAATATCAGAACCATCATCTACCAAACGTGCCTCAGTAAGCCATTTCTCTACTATACTAAATTGCTTCGGGCCCATAGTGAGGTGTGCCGGTGGTGCCGTCGGGTTGTTAGATTCACCGAAATGCGCAGCAACAAGAAGTAGGTCAATGATATCTACACTACCATCCTTATTCACATCAACTTTCGGATGTTCCAGGGTTTCCATACCAAAACTATTTGAGACTAAAATGAGGTCTTGGATATCAACGACACTATCGTTATTTATATCCCACGGTAATGTCTCAGGAATAGGGAGCTGTTGCTGTGTAACGGGCAAAGCGGCTTGCCATCCGGCGCGTAGACGTTCACTCAGGTGTTCAACGAGTTCTGCATTTTCGGGCAAATCCACAACATTGACGGTTTCATTCGGGTCAGTATCATAATCGTAGAGTTCACGTCCCCGGCTCCCGTCGGGGCCCCACTCGGTATATCGGTATTGTTCGGTACGGATAGAATAACCATAGATATTACGTCTCTTGATTTCGCTAAACGCAGCTGTTTTCCACGGATGTGTCGGCTGTTCAATGACAGGCATTAGACTCAAGCCTTCCAACTCTGAAGGTGTCGGAAGTTCACATGCATCACACAATGTTGGATAGATATCAACGAGTTCTGCAAGAGCATCTACTCGGTTAGACTGTTGTCCTGGAACACTAATAATTAACGGCGAATGGACACCGACCTCAAAAAGTGTGTTTTTGCCCCAAGTTCCATGTTCGCCGAGGTGGTATCCATGATCTCCAACGAGAACAATAACTGTGTTTTCAGTAAGGTTCAGTGCGTCTAATTGCTGGAGTATACGACCAACGAGGGCATCCGTATAACTTATAGATGCAGCATAAGCACGGGTTAATTCCAATATTTTTTCATCAGAGACCTGTGGTACCTCAGTGAGAAGATCTTGGTAGCCTCTTATTTCATTCCAGTAGGTCCTTGCTAAAGGTGGTACGCCTCCTGGAGTCATAGAATCGGTGTGTATGTTAAAGGTTACGGAGTTGTATAAATCGTAATATTTTCGGGGTGCCTTATACCGGAGATGCGGTTTGTAAAAGCCGACAGCGAGAAAAAAAGGAGTATTTGGACGTGCTGCTAAACCCCCTAAAACTTCTCCAACCTTATCCGCTGTTTGCCCATCTCGTAATTCATGATCAGCAGCGTCAACAGCTTCCCATGACGGTGTAGAAGCCTTATCGAATGGGATCCAGACAGGTCCCCAAGAGCGTGCACTCCACGCAAGTGGGTTATTTTGGAGTTCATGGATATGTAAGACTCTACCAATAGCTTGCGTATGGTATCCCTGTTCTTTGAAATGCTGAGGGAGCGTAATAACATTCGGTAAAACATCCCGAAAATTTGTAGAATTATCAAGCACGCCTGTTGTTCCCGGACGTAAACCCGTTATCATTGAGACTCGAGACGGATTACAGAGCGGATATTGGCAGTAAGCACGACTGAATAGAGTTCCGCGCTCGGCAAATCTATCAATATTGGGTGTACGCATTTCGGAATGACCGTAGCAGCCCAACAATGGACGCAAATCGTCTACAACAATGAAAAGCACGTTATAACGTTCTGAACTTTTCGCATTAAGACGGGGCAACAAACCTGTTGTGAACGCTGCCGCCGCGCCTGCCTTCAAACTCCTTGAGAGGAAATCACGCCGAGTGAACGGACGTGAGAAATTACGACTCTCCTTACCTGTTTTTGCCATCCATTTCCCTCCGAGGAAAATCTATTTGAGAATCACCATTTGGCGTGTCGTTTTGAATCCGCCCGCTTGAAGTGTGCAGAAATAGATGCCACTCGCAACAGGTTCTCCAACACTGTTTCGTCCATCCCAATGCGCCGCCCGTGTCTGAGTCCGATACGTGCCAGCTGTCTGAAAACCTATCGTTAACTGTCGTATAACTTTGCCCTTTAGATCATAGATATGGATGTGAACGTCTGCATCCCGCGCCAAATCGTAAGGAATCCACGTCTCCGGATTGAATGGGTTTGGATAATTCGGCAAGAGTACTGTTCGCGTCGGTATCGTTGTATTGATTAGATGCTCTAAAGTTTCAATGCCGTGTCGGAAAACGTCAGAGCCATCGTCCGATAGGCGTGCCTCAGTAAGCCATTCATCTATGAGTCCAAGATGTTCTGGGCGAATATTGGAATATGTCTGGGGTGAGGCAGGCCCGCTACATTCGCCGAAACGTGCAGCAACCAGCAGCAAATCAACGATATCAATCCTACCGTCTTTGTTCACATCAGCCTTCGGATGTTCTGGGGCCTCTGTCCGAAAACTGTTTGCGACTAAGATAAGATCTTCGATATTAACAATACCATCATCGTTTATATCCCACGGTAATGTTTGAATAATGACTTGTTCTTGGATGTCTGGTAAAGCGGCTCGCCAACCGGCGCGGAGTTGTTCGCTGAGAAGCGCGACGAGTTCCGTGTTTTCTGGTAGACCTACAACATTCAGCGTCTCATTCGGATCCGTATTATAATCGTAAAGTTCTTTTCCGTACCTTCCACTACTTCCCCACTCGGTGTATCGGTATTGTGTCGTCCGAATAGATCGTCCCATTTTACCTGCCCGCCTGAGTTGACTAAAGGCAGCGGTTTTCCACGGACGCGTCGGTTCTTCAATGATAGGTGTTAGACTCATACCTTCTACCTCTGAAGGCACGGGAAGCTGACACGCATCACATAACGTTGGATAGATGTCAACGAGTTCTGCGAGTGCCTCGGTGCGGTTCGGCTGTTGCCCCGGAACACTGATGATCATAGGAGAACGGAGGGCAACTTCAAAAAGCGTATTCTTACGCCATGTCCCATGTTCGCCAAGATGGAACCCGTGGTCTCCTACAAAAACAACAACAGTATTTTCGGAAAGCCCCAAGGTATCGAGTTGCTGGAGTACACGTCCGACTTGCGCATCCATGTAACTTGTTGATGCAGCATACGCTCGAATTAACTCTAATATCTTAGTCTCTGACAAGGGTCCTTGATCTGGAATATCTTTATATTCTCTGAGTCCGCCTAAGTTGTTATTAGCAATTGCTGGCGCGTCAGTCGGGAGCATAGAAGTTGGAGGAAGCATGAAATCTACTTGCGCGTAGCGTTCGTAATATTGCCTCGGTGCGTAGAAGGGCAGATGCGGTTTCTCAAAACCGACTGCAAGAAAAAATTGTGTATCTTGAAGCTCCGCCAAAACGGCTACTGCTTGTTCGGCAGTTCTACCATCAGAGAGGTCGTTATCTTTAACATCAAGTGATTGCCAAGCCGGAATATGTAGCGGGTTGAAGGGTATCCATGGTGGCATCCATGATGGGACACTCCATGAATAGGCATCATCCCGCGCCAGGGCATTATGTTCAATCTTACCGACAGACGCTGTGTGATAGCCGTATGCCTTAAAATGTTGTGGAAGCGTCACAGCATTAGGGAGCACTTGCCGAAAATTTACTGCATTGGAAAACACGCCTGTTGTTTCGGGTCTTAGTCCAGTTAACATTGATGTTCGCGAAGGATGACAGAGCGGATTTTGACAATAGGCACGGTTAAAGAGGGTGCCTTGCTGGGCGAGTCTATCAATATTAGGCGTGTGTATCTCTGGATGTCCATAGCATCCAAGTAGAGGACGCAAGTCATCAACAAGAATAAATAGAACATTGTATTGTCCCTTGGCATTAACTTGACTTTTAGGTAATAGCGCAGTTGTAAAGGCTGCGGTTCCTATTTTTAAACTTGTGGAAAGGAAATCACGCCGCGTAAAAGGATGCTGCAGCGAGAATGGCTCTTTCGATTTTAAAGTTGGTACTTTTGGCATAATATAAATGCTTCCTAAGGAAATACTATTATTATTTCTCTGTCCGTTACAGATTCTCTGAATAGCGTCAGACGTTCTTCCTCACTCTTCTCAGGGAATTCAAAAGACAGACGGAGATATTCAACGATTAATGCGTCGAAAGAACTGATGTACGTAAAGTAAAACATTCCAAGTGTGCCGTCTTGCACTTTTTCAGCAAAAGCACTTTCAAGGTTCTCAAGTGCTTCCAACCGCGCAGTATTTTCAAGGTTCTCTTGGCGGTATATATCCACTAAATCAACCCAAAGTCCCTTTCTAAAACCGAGTTCCTCTTTAAAGATTTCCTCAGAAGCAGTGAACACAGTAGAAAAATCACCTGTTTCTTCTGCCTCTTGGTGTGCCTCTGCCCGTCGCTCGTTAACCCTTTCCATTGCCGCTTGTGCCATTTCTAACGAGTCTTGTGGAGGATCAACAATTTCCATCGTGTCCTCTGGAGGCTGAACAATCTCCATGATTGGTTGCTTCATCATTTGGTCGCATCCGATCAGCGACATAAATACACAAAACATCAATACAGTCAGCGGTATGAGTAGTCTCATTTCTGCTCCTTCTTGAGTAGATTATGAACTTGTGAGTAGTTCACTTTGATAGTTTCTTCGTATTGACAAGGTTCATCTAACTATTATACCTCAATTTTTCCATCATTTCATGGAAAACAGGGGCAATTTTCGGATGAAGATCAAACGGTTTTCTTGCGGGGACTGGATGCAGGGTCCGTCGAGCATACTCGCGGAAAGTGTTGTCTGGGGGCAATTCACAGAAACTACATAGTTTGTCGAGCGTCTCGTCCGGCTTTGCTGTTAAATCCTCAAAACGGACGAGATGGATACAATCGGGTAAGGCTTGCAGTAAACGGAGTCCCTCCTGCATGGTGACGGTCCATTCTATGGCTGCCCTGTCAAGATGTCGATCAAAATGTTTAACTTCACCAGCGATTTCAGCAAAAACTGGGTCTGTTTTAACAAGTTGTTCGGCGATGAGCCTCCACTTCCTGTCATTGACTCCCCACCAGTCGTGTTTTTCGCCCTTGACCTCAACACCGAGTCGCTGTGACCAGTTTGCAATTGAATGACATGTATCCCATCCATTTCGTACGAGAAAGATAAAACGGGCATCGGGGAATAGGGCACGCACGAAATCGAGTCTGAAGATGAGTTCGGGGTACTTATCAACGAGGCGTTTTGAACGGGTCACTGTCAAATAGGCACCGAACATCTGAGCAGCGCGTTGACGCATGTCACCGGCTGCGTCCTCCGCCGTAAGCCGATATTTTGCATCGGCTCGGGTGTAGTTCCCGATGATGTCTTCATGCGGATGGATAACATGCCATATCGCTTTTGGTTCGTTGAGATAACCGACTTCCCTATGCATGGAAAGCACTATACCGAGTATTGTGGTGCCGCTGCGTCCGGTGCCTAAGATGAAAATCGGTTTCTCGATCGACTTATATCTGTTTTTAGTCGCAGAGACTGTTTTCAAGATAGAAAAAACGAGGGGGTTTATCCAGCGACCTTTGGTGGTTACGGGGCGCCCCTCAAAGAGTGCATAACTCATAAAACGGGTTAATACTTTCATTGGGCGCGTTTTGATGTAATTCGGATTAATTTGGGCAATCATATTTTTAGATTACTTTGCAGTTCGGTTAGGTAGATTTGAAACTTGGCGCGCTTCTCCGTAGATCCGCTCTCCATTTCATATTTTTAGATTACTTTGCAGTTCGGTTAGGTAGATTTGAAACTTGGCGCGCTTCTCCGTAGATCCGCTCTCCATTTCATTACGAGCTATGTCTTCGAGGTACTAAGAGCTATGTCTCCGAGGTGCTAATTAGGAGCAGAGACCTAATATTTAAAAACACGTCTCTTTAGGGTTTCAGGGATATTTTTCATTCGGTCAAGATTAAAGAGGAATGCGCCTCCTAATTTCATTGGGAATGTCAATAGATGAAGCATCAAACTAACGACATTAGGTTGTACTGACGCAGGACTATAGTTATGTTTCTTCATGAGAGCTGCAGTTATCGTCTGGTTGAGGTAAATTTCAGCGGAACTGAGTTCCCCCGGATTTGTGTTACTGCGCCAACTGTGTGCTCGCTGTGGATTGATACCGAGTTGTTTTGGTCGATCCTCGCCAACAGAAGATCCAACTTGCGGGACTTGGAGCATCTGAGGGGTATATGTAATACCGACAAAGTCACAGAGGGATTTGACTGTTTGTTGAGGATGAGTCAGGAGTTCTTCAAAGTAGACTGAAACAACCCGTTCGTGCCGTGCGAATTGATCTGCGGCGTTGATTGCAGTGCGCCATATATGGCTGATGATTATTGGGTGATAGTTCATCCAATCGCGAAGCGACTCTTTGATCGGCATATCGCTTCCACCCAAGAATTTGCGTTTCCACCGCCTTTTTTGGGATAATAGTACGTCCCGTGGATCGCGAATCATGTTAATAATCCGTGCCTTCGGGTAAAGTTCAAGGATATCTGCAATGTAAAAGACGTTGCGTGGTGTCTGGTCACAAGGGATAGTCCCGCCGTTTTCAGCAGCTTCACAGCGGAGAAAGGCTTCAAAGAGTGCAGCGGGTGTATCTGGATAGCCGGTTAAACCTGCGAGAAATGCTTGTGCCTCGCTTAGGAATCGACGTGGATTTCCGTATGTGCGATAGCCTTCGCGTTGCACACAAAATAATTGTGACGCGATTTTCTCTATCCCTTTTTTCCCTATTTTTGTTGAAAATGGTGGCGCGCATAACTGACCAAAAAAGTGGAGTTCGCCAAAAGTATAAACACTTGGGTGTTTTCCGAATATGCGCCCCATCATTGTTGTTCCGCTGCGACTATTTCCTACAATAAATATCATTAGGAGTTATCAGTTATCAGTTGTCAGTCATCAGTAACCCGTTTGTGGCAGCCAAAACGTTTCACTTGCCACAACCGATCGGAACCGGGTGACCCAGCCCGTCCGAGGACCGAAGGCTATTTCGCTATTTTAAGGATTCCGAAACTGTTTTTTTTGATAGTGAGTTCTGTTGCCTGCCCTGTCCACTCTTGGATACGCACCTCGATTTCACCAGTTCCCTCCATTTCGGCGTTGCCTCCGTTTGTCGCGTTGAGCCTCTCATTGGCAACATAACGATAGGTGAGGTTTCCTTTGTAGCGTTTGCCATCAATGAAGAGTTGTGGTGTGTGCTGCTCACCTATGCGATTGCTGACGAGGACGACGAGATCTTTTGCATCTTCCTTGCCGATGGCTTGTGCCTGAAGACTGGCCATCTGTTTTCCAGCATATTCTATAGCCCCCAGGAAAGGGGGTTGGTTTTGGATTGAGAGGGTGAACTGTACATCTGCTTGTGCGAACGCTTCACCAATCAGTTGAAAAACGGGATAGACAGCACGCCGAATTGTGTTACCAAAGTCTGCCTTGGGTTCACCGCCATATTTCCACAAGGTTTTGGGGTTTGCAGGTGTTATTGGCGAAAAGACTGGAAACCCTTTCCCGACACCAGCAATGACATGAAAGTTCGCCTGCGTGATATTCGGCAACGCTAACATTTTTAGAAAAAAGTCGCCTGCGTACAGCGCATGGAGTTGCGTGTTTGCGACCCGGTTAGCAGGGTTCGCGATGTTCCACTCAGTTATCCACATCTCCTTATCGGGAAATAATTTTTGATAGTATTCAAGTGCATCGGGGACCGCGAAGTGGATCCACCCCATGAGATAGCCTCGCATTTGCTCTATCTCTTTCTTCCTAACTGCTTTGTAAGCATAAACATGCACGGTGTAAGCATCAAAAAAGTTGGTGTCGGCTGCAAGCCCTTTATCCCATTCGCGCTGTTGTGTTTTAACCAACCACCCCTCTTTATGGAAAGCGATTGGCGTAGCACAGACGGATAACTTTATATTTGGGTTAACGGCTTTCATGGCCGCTGCATGTTTCTTAGCTTCCTTGACATAGGTCCCAACGGTTGGGTATTTGTTGAGGTAGTGTGGGAGATAATACTCGTTGCCAAGTTCCCAATGCTCAATGTCATACCCGCTATCTTTGGCATAACGCACCCACGCCGCGCTCTCTTCTGGGCTGCCTGTCCACAGATTCACGACGACAACCGGAGTTATCTTTAATGTATTACACAACTGCATAAAATCGTCAAAGAGGATTTTACCGTCGCGTCGTCTCTGAAGTTTGACGTAATTTCCTTTATTTCGTTGATTCAGTTTTGTGTTGACGGTTGATGCCATTTCATCTTCAAGAAAACCGCCAATTCTCCAATGGTAGAAGTTTCCGACGGCACCACCGGGAAACCGCAATGTTTTCGGTGCCAGAACCTTCGTTAATTCAACAAAATCGGGATCAAGGTAGCCGTAATCGCCAGTTATCATGTTCGTGTTGAAGCCGTAGAGTGCCTGACGAAGCGGTTGGGCGTTGTGGGTGTCAATTTCTAAACGCATCATATCCGGTAGTTGTTTTCGATCCTGGCAACCGATGTTCAGAAGCAGCGTCATCAACCCGATGAATAGTATACAGCAAGTCCAACAAGGCTTGTTAAAGATGTAATACACATCAGCAAACTGAAAATATCTACTTAAGAAAGAACTTCTATTTAACATATTCCGTTCGTCCTATCAGCACGGAAAATTTCATAGTGTTATCTTCAGGGGTCTATACGTCGGGAGTGCTCTATCGCTGGCAAACATGAGCCCCGCACAGAGCCAAAAGTAGAAACCGTAGCCCCGAAATTCAAGGGTCCGATTGAAGAAAAGTAAGAATACGGTAATTGCGACAAGACAAAGCACGATGATAGAGATACGCTGTGTCAAGCGAGAAGCCAGCATATTCCGTTCTATAAAAGATGATGTACTGACGGAGCGTTGGTAAAGACGGAATGCGTAGCGAAAAAGCCTGTAAAATATCATAGCAAAAAAACCGAGTCCCAATACGCCATAAAAGCAGAGCATTGCTACCCAATACACATCCTTAAATCCCTCCTTACTCAGTACTTTCAATAGAAATGAACGTTGGCTCATATTGAGTCCTACAATTGCGGAGTTCTGGTCTGCGCCATAGCCTAAAATAGGTCTATTGACGAGGACTGTTGGGACATTCCCAATTAATGCGCCTAACCTCTGTTTTTGGGCAATACGGACGTAGGATCCAGAAAATACCCCTGTCACGTTCCCGACGAGCCCGACCTTTGCCTTACGCGGGTTTATGTATTCAAGATTGAACGGGTTTACGACTGCCAATAAAAGCCCAAAGACTAACACAATCACGCCTGCTAATTGGAGCGTCTTTTTCCATCCATAATGGAAATAATACCACGCGCCGCCAGCAAGTAGTGCGGAGAATGTAGCAGCGCGCGAATACGAACGTGCGATAAAGAAAAATAGGACCGCTGCACCAAGTAGATTTAGATACTCCAACTGTCGGATACGAGATAGATAGACAACGAGAACGAGAATCATAAAGACCCCATAAATTACGGTGTCGCCTAAAGTCCCGTAGACACTCCCGATTTCTCTGCCGAGTTCGAGTAACCGGTATTCTTTCCCAAAGCCGCCTATAGTGAGCGTTGCCGCTCGTGGAAGAAAAAAATCAAATGCGTCTGGGCCACCCAACCATTGAATGACACCCACGGTAACCTGAAAAATACCGACACCAAGGATTATGCGCAACAGTGTTGTAATACGTTTTTCCGAGAGGGTAGAGTTCGCGACGAGATAAAAGAGTACGATATATCGAGCCATCGGCCGAACGTTGTAAAGACTCCCCATCAATGGGGAATTGTTTACCAATATTGAAAGCAGAACAACGCTATAAAACCCTATAACTGGCAAATCAATTGCTGTCTTGACGAATGGGATACCTCTATGGAGTTTGTGAATGACGAGTTTTCCAAAGGCAACATAGATGAGAATTTCGCTGACGAACCTTAAATAGGAGTAAACCGTATCACTAACCGGCAAAAACTTCAGTATAAACTCTTCAAAAGCGACGTATCCTGTTAGAAAGTAAATCATATTCTATGGCTATCAGCAGTCAGCAATTAGCAATCAGAAATCGTCCGGGTTCACGCCATATGTTAGGTTGTTTAGACGACAGCAGTTTCTAATTGCTAAATTCGATTCCAGGAGGAGAGGTCCCTGCCTAACAATTCAGCCAATTGTTCGTTAAAAGGCTTAAAATATGCCATCTGGCGTTCACGTGTCTCCGGACTGAGCGGTGGTGGGACCGATTCCATATTTTTCTGGGGTTTGTCGTTCCAATCCAAGACGGCTTTCCTTAATTTGTAAGCGGTGGCATCGGGTATAAGTTTCCGAATGGCTCTTCTTAACCGGTTGTGAGATGCCAGAAATTGCGTAAATAGATAGTTGAAACGTTCGGAGCGCGGCATAACGGCTTGGTTATGTCTTTCACCGATGATGGGTTTAAAATCGGTATGAACACCGATATGATGGAAAAGTTGTTGGCAGACTGCTTCGGCATCGTCTTTCAGATCATCTGTTAGAATGCAATGCACACGATCCGAACCGAACTGGGTTATCAGATTTTTGACATGTGGATGATAGGTGCCATTGTACTGATAGGCACACTGTCGCCATTTAAACCAGCCTTCGTTCAGGCGTGCTTCCTCAGCAGCGAGTGCCTCCTCGTAAGTTTTGATGTGCTCCCAACCCCTCCGACGCGCCCACCAATAGGCGGAGTAGGCACGTGCGACCGGTTCACGCAGTAGGACTACGAGGTGCACTTCAGGATTGTGTTCATAAATTCGCTGCAAAACTTCCGGCGAATGCATCACCATCACATTTTTAGCAATAAGTTGTTTATCCTTAACTTTGGCGCGCTCCTGTTCTCCAGCAAAGTACTTGGCGAAAGCCCACTCATACCCATGTGCGTATTCACGCTGCTGTAGAAAAAACGTCATCTCCGGTTGGGCATGCGTATGTATATCCGGGTGCTGTGCTAAGTAGCGAAGCAGGGAAGACGTTCCTGATTTTTGCGCGCCAACAATCATGAGTTGGACTTTTGTAGAGATTTCCACGGTAATGGTTTCCCAATTAATTCGGCAAGACTATCAATATCGCGCTGGTAATAATCAATCAAACGATATCGCGTTTGTTCTGATATCTGAATTTTCTCGTTCGCCTGCGTGTTCAAACGGAGATAGATCGGTTCGATTGTCCGTCTGATTGTACGCAATGGATTATGAATGATCGGTTTGTCATGCGTCCACTGTCGCAGCCGAAATCGGAAGTCCCTATATTTCCGATGCAACTTGGAATTCCGCATCTTCTCGGTGCGATTTGTCACCTCAAAGATATAATCACGATAAAAATCGGCATCTATACCAGCGAAGTTGCATAACTTTGCGATAACAGTTGCTGGTTGCGCTGCCAGTTCCTCATAAAAGAGTATGTGGATGCGCGCCGGACCGAATTGGTTAAAATAGCGTTCCAAATAGATAGTATAACACCCTTGCCAGAGTGTTTGCAAGTGCTGTTCTTCTCTCCCACCATTGCGTTCCAAGGCGGCGAATAATAATTCAACGTACGCATCGAAACTCATCATTTCTGGTAATCTACCAATCTGCTTTGCAAATCGATACCACGAAATCAACCTTGAAATCGGTTCACGAAGACTAAAGACCAACTTCGCTTGTGGCAGAAACGCTGCGATTCTCTCAAGTGCCTTTTCACAATATAAATAGTCCGGTGTTGACTCCATCCTTAGCTGCGTTTCATCGCAGTTAGGAAAGAGGTCGGCATACTCTTCGGCATCGCCTCTATATCGATATTTTGAGGGGAGCGGATAATCGCTGCTGAGAAAGAACCGAGTCTCCTTGTAAGTAGCAGCGCAAATAGCCGGGTGGTCAGTCAGATAAGCAAACAATGACGTTGTCGCGGCTTTCGTAGTGCCACCTACAATAAGATAATTGTAATCCCCAACATTTTTCATTTTTTTAGAGTTCCTTGCGGTTCGTTTAGGTGGATTAGTGATTTTTAATTTTCTTTCCGTATATCTGAAGAAACACCCAAGCAAAAACCCCTCCATTTCATTACAGACTATCTCTTGGCATCCACGAGGACTGCCTTACGGTTTGCGAGAGAATGCTTGTAATGGAAGGCAGGGCAAAAGCGATTATTTAAAAACCTTCTAAAGCCAAGAAACCCGCGTCTTTCGGAGGAGATAGGTCAGGTTTCCAACAGCAAGGAGTGCAGTGATTGATATGGACAATGCGACACCGAGGATCCACCACGTTTGGATCAAGCCATAAGCGATCAAAAAATTAAGAGCAGCCATCATTACCATATTTGCGAAAACAAACCCGTACGCCTTTTGTGCGTAAAGTCCTGCGTTCAACACAGGTATCAGACACGAGAATAACATGCCAGTACTGAGCCAAAAGAGGAGTTGTCCTATTAGTTTAATTGATGCGTTATCAAAGTCGCCACGTCCATATAACAACCAACTAATTTTTCCGTGAAATATCAACATGATCAAGGTCACCGGAAACGCGATGATTATAGCGATTCGTGTATTCCGGTTGACGGTTTGTTCTAATTTCTGTTTATCGTTTACTGCGTCATTGGCTGCCATATCGGGCAAACCTGTTGTAGCAATACTGATACCGATGAGAGTTTGTAACGCCGAGAAAATCTGGAATGCACATTTATAGAGTGTAATAGCTCCTTGTCCGAGTTGAGAGACAAGATATATTTCAACCAACAGACGGTTCATGATCTGTCGAACTGCGAAACCGAGCGTCGGTAAGGTGATGGTATTTTTCAAGGAACGTAGCGTATCCAGCGAGAGACTTGTATATTCATACCGGTGTCCAGCCCGATACGCCCCAATGCCTAACCATCCAAAATATGCGACGAAACCTACTGTATAGGCTATAGCCACCCAGTTTTCAAGATTTTGCGCGTTCCATAGAAACAGAAACACAATGGCTGCAACCCCAGCAGGTAGTGTGTTACGGAGTGCAACCGTCTTAAAACGCTGCCGACTGTTCAGGAACGCCCCGAGTACTGTGCTACCGCATCCAAAGATAATCAGCGGTGCGAATAATCGCAACAGTGCTGTCCCGTTTTGGGCATTGACGGTAGACTTGCGTAACAATCCACCGACTATCCACGGTGCAAGGAGTTCAATTAGAATGAAAATCCCGAAACCGATACTTATAAAAAACAAGAGCAGACTATTCGTGAAACGTCGGTATTGCGTGTGCGTCATCTCCTGTTCGCATGTCACAAAGAGCGGCACAAGACTAAATTTAGCACCTTCTCGAACAATGGTATCAACAACCAGAACAATTGTTAATGCGGTAATGAGTTCATCAGCGGTAGTAGTGAAACCGAACCGTTTTGGAATCAATAGGACACGCACCAAAAGTCCCAAAGCCATTCCAGCACCAGTAATCGCCATTACCCAAAAGGTCTTATAATGGCTTTCGGAAACCTTCGGCTTTCGGAAACCTTCGGTAGATCCTTGTGGCAGTTGCGTATTTCTTGATGCCATAACTCCTCTTTACCGACTGGTTTGCAGTAGAAGAGGCGTTTGTGGCTGCCTCTTTATTTTCACTGCGAAGCATGCCGACGGCAGACCGCTGATAGCCGTTTATTTATTTCCAACCTTCAGGCAGATTTTTGCGGATTTCAATGTCACTAAATTCGGTAGCCGGACGTGGCCCAACCGATTTAGCCCATGTAGCCATGCGATGAAGCCCCTCGTCTAATGCAACTTGCGATGTTTTTCCGAAAACCTGCTGAAATCTCTCATGGGAACAATAGGCGTGTTTGACCTCTTCCCTTGCCTGTACATTGATGACAGATACTTCCTTATCCATTGCTGTCATCACTAAATCTGCTAACACGTTCACCGAGACATGTTCATCCGAACCGACGTTAAAAATCTGACCCGACGCTTCTGGTATGTCTACTGCACGAGCGATGTGTGGCGCGACATCTGCGATATGTGTGAAGGCACGTGTTTGCTCTCCATCTCCAAAAATGCGCAGCGGTTTATCCTGCATAATGTTGTTCATGAAGATGCCGATAACGTTTCGATATTTGTCACTGATATTCTGGAGTTCACCATAGACGTTGTGGGGACGGAAAATAGTATAATCCAAACCGAAGAGCCGTTTGGAGACAGCGAGCTCCTGTTCCACAGCATACTTCGCAATACCGTAAGAATCCTCTGGTATTGGGATGAGTCCCTCATGCATCGGTAACTGGTTCTCTCCGTAAACAGCGATAGAAGAAGTGAACACAAACCTTTTGACGTTGTGGTTTACAGCCGCACTGATGAGGTTTACACTCCCGATGAGGTTGTTCTGGTAGTTAAATCGCTTGATGAAATGGCTGAGCCCTTCCGCTGCGTAAGCGGCGAGATGATAGATATAGTCGAATTGGTACTGTTCACAGAGTTGATCTATCAGCGAAGCATCAAGGATGCTTCCTTCCACAAAGGTCGCAGCAGGATTGAGGTTTTCTCGGAAACCGCCGCTCAGGTCGTCAAGTGCGACAACCTCAGTGTTATCACTGCGAAGAAGTTCATTCACTACGTGCGCGCCCATAAAGCCCGCGCCGCCAGTAACCAATGAGGTTCTTTTCATATTCCTGCCTTTTTACTTTACTACGACGAGTCGTTTCGTCTGTTTGAATCTCGGGGTCGTCAATTCACAGATATAGACCCCGCTCGCTACGTGTTCGCCGAATTCGTTCTTGCCATCCCAATGTGCTGCTTGACCACGATTAAGATAATACCCCGACACTTGATGTCCAGAGAAAAGGGTCCGCACAATTTTCCCGGATGTGTCGTAAATGCGTATGGTAATTTCAGCATCCTCCGCGAGTTGGTAAGGAATCCAAGTCTCAGGATTAAAGGGATTTGGATAGTTGGCATAGAGTCTCGTCTCCAATGGACTCTGAACAGGCATCAACAGTTGCTTTAAGAAACGTTTTACCAGTGCTATTTGTGTAGCGTCTGCTGGGATTTCTTCAATTTTTTGGTAAAAATCGCAGAGATAGGCGATAGCGGCATCTGACAAGGAGATCGTCTCATTTGATATAGCATTGGGCATTAGTCCAGTTTGATTTTTCTGAGTTGGTGCCCCAGCAATGTTCTGATTTTCTTCAATAACCTTGATAATCCAAACCAGATCTTCAAGGTTTACTTTCCCATCTTTGTTGGTATCCAGTCGTACGTCTGTAGGCGGATTTTCTCCGAAGTGGACCACGATAAGAAGGAAGTCAAGTATATCCACCTGTCCATCCTGATTAACATCGCCGGGAAGTAAATTTTGAACCCCATCTTCAACGACATGTAACACTTGGTTGACGGGTATATCCGTCAACTTTTGAATGATGCCACTTGGCCAGCGGATGGTTAACTCGGTGACTTTTTCATTCTGAGCGAGCCCAAAATGGATGCGTTTCTGGTCCTGCTGTGCCCAATGGATCCCGCCTCCATTTTCTCGGAGTTGGGTTTTTCCGTCAGGTGTCGTTGCGAAAAGCCTTGCCCCGATTCCGTCGCGATTGGAAACTGTTCCCTCTAAATCAATTTGCAGCCAGTTGTTACCACTACCGATATTTTGGAGCAGTTGATCGGGTCCCTCGCTAAACGGATATTCGGCGCGCCCGTTGGTTACAAAGATGTCCAAATAACCATCCCTATCGTAATCTGCGACAGTGGCACTCTGTCCTCTGCCATTCAAACTCGCGGAGACTTCATCCGTATCAAGGCTTTCACGGAATAAACCGTTTCCAAGGTTTGTATAGAGACGATTGGGAACATTCGCTGATGCCCACGAACGGACAACATAGATATCTACATCCATATCGTTATCAAAGTCGCCTACTGCAACGCATCGTCCATCTTCAAAAGTATTGAAAGTCCCTACATTCCCGGCACTCTGGAACCCGTTTCCTTGGTTAATCAGGAGCTGAGACGATGGTTGCGCGCGCAGGTCTCCGAGAGAAAAGTTAATTGTTTCCAGTTCTGAGATAGGTTGTGTCGCTTCGATCAGAACTATGACAGGTTTTCTCTGAGTGATGAGTGTCCATCTTTTTGTCTCCGGTTGATAACCTATGTAAACCCCATATTGTGCGTTTTCAGGTCGGGGTTCTAATCCTACAACCCTCGGATCATCTGGCGAGAGCGTGACTTTAAAGGTCGCAGATCGGAGTTCTCGGGTTACACCTCGAAATTCACCACTATCAAATTTCGTTACCCAGTGTCCATCAGCTCCGATGTTAACCAAGTTGAATCGCGGTCCCCATTCGGAGTAAATTTGAAAAGAGACATCGTCTGCCGTTTTGAAACTCACCCCTATCTCATCTGGATTGCCTCGCAGATTCAATTCTAATCTATGGGGATCTATTTGCGCTGCGTAAGACTGGTAGAGTCCACGTGCCAGAAAGATATCAGGGCGCAGATCTCCGTTGAAATCCGCGATTGCGGCATCATGTACAGAATACCCCCTCGGCATACTGAGTGTCCCGAATAGGTCATTAAAGGGACTTCCAGATGTATCATATATAGCGAGCGGATATGTGTGATAACTTAGGATGATATCCATATTTCCATCTGCGGTTATGTCGGCGTATTGGACTAATGCAGTGCTTTCCTGCAGAGATATTCCGGTGATAGTGCTAATATTTTCAAAGCCGCTCATCGTTTGCCCGAACAAGGCAGATGTGACTAAACCACCGCTGTGATCCGTTCTGGTAACACCCGCAAGCAGGATATCAAGCCGTCCATCACGGTTTGAATCCAACCAGAGGGGTGTCCGTCCTCTCAAAAGTGGGTAATCCACACCAAGTTCGGCGGCGCGCTCTACCAATATCCCGTTCTCATTAACATAGAAATGGTTGTTATGGTTCGCGCGTGCCCCACTTAACCCACCGCCACCACCTGATAACACAATTAAGTCTTGATCGCCATCGTTATCGTAATCTGCCCATGCTGCGCCGTGAGTATCTGCATCGGGATTTGCATCCCAAACCTCGTCAATAATATCCGTGAACGTCCCATCACCATTGTTGCGATAGAGACTTGGTTTGTGTCGGTGATTCGTCGCCCATAAATCGAGGTATCCGTCACCATCGAAATCGCCCCAAGCGTTTCCCCAACTTTCACCGACGCGCGTAATTCCTGCCTGATGTGATACGTCTTTAAATTGAATTTGCCCCCACGCGGGAGACATGAAACAGAAAATTGACAAGAGTATAAAAATTTTCATTTTTTCTGACCTCGTATCATTGATAAAATACCCCAAGACACTGTGTGTCCGATTTTTCGATAATTTTCCGTAGCGGTTTCATTATTGTTGCCAACACCTGATAAAGCACCTAACTGAGAACTTAAGAAACTGTAGCACCCGAAAAACCGAAACGAAATGGCTCCTCTGGTCTTCCAAGGTATTATTTGCGGATGAACATTTTACGGGTAGCCGTGAAATCCCCGGCAATGAATGTATAGAAATAAACGCCACTCGCTACAGACTCACCGAACTCGTTTCGACTATCCCAATATGCCGCGCCGGATTTGTTGTGATATATGCCTGCAGGCAAGTGCCCTAACGCCAATGTTCTTATGAGTTTTCCATCCACAGAGTGAATAGAAATGCTAACCTCCGCTGGCTTCGCCAACTGATACGGCATCCACGTCTCAGGATTGAACGGATTTGGGTAATTTGCCAGCAGCGCTGTCGTTTTCGGCGATGCCTCGGTGAAGGTCAAAGCTGCCAATAGCTGCTTCAAGACAGCAAGCCCCTTTTGCGTTTGTGGGTCCTGTGCGTCAAGCTGCTTGGCGAGAACAATCCACTGTGCAAGATTCGCAGCAGTGAGGTTAGATACTTCGACCGAATTGTTCCTGAGTGTCGGGGCGGCAGCATCAGCATCTATTTCCGCAGCGACAGCGATCAAATCTTTTATATCAACGACCCCATCTTCGTTAATATCCGGATAGACACCAAACTGGGCGGAATCCGCAAAGTCCGCGATGCGATAGTTCACTACAACGAATAAAAGGTCTGTCAGATTTACAACACCATCTCGGTTCACATCCGCGCCTCCAGTGGGCGGATCCGTTTGGTTACTGTTATCATACTCCGTCAGATTGTCTATCAACCCAGCGATTGGTGAGAAGTCTGATATATGATTTTCGCGGAGATCCAGCACTGTCAGGTTTACCAGATTCTTGAGTGGGGATATATTCGATATGCGGTTATCATGAAGATCAAGTTCATTCAGATTTAGCATTCGGCTGAGAGCAGATATATTCGATATCTGGTTGCCATCAAGATCCAGCACTGTCAGGTTCGTCAAAGCACTGAGTGAAGATATATCCGATATCTGGTTGTCGTCAAGATCCAAATCTGTCAGGTTCACCAAATCCTTGAGTGGGGATATATCTGATATCTCATTATCGTGAAGATCTAAGATTGTTAAGTCTGTCAAAGTGCTGAGCGGGGATATATCTGATATCTCATTACCATCAAGATCGAGTTCTAACAAAAATTTCATATCTTTTAGTGGGGAAATATCTGTTATATTGTTTCCATCAAGATCAAGATATGATCTCAAACTCCTGATATCTTTCAAGGGTGATATATCCGATATTTCATTATCATCAAGATCCAGTTTTACCAACTTGGTCAAGTTTTCAATGACGGATATATCTGAAATTTGGTTGTCGTGGAGATCCAGTGTTATCAGCATTGTCATTTCTTCGACTGAGGATATATCTGATATAGCATTGCTGTCAAGATCCAATTCTATCAGCTTCGTTATATTCTTAAGCGGAGAAATATCCAAAATTTGATTGTCGGAACCATCCAAGCGTTCCAGATGAATCATATCCTTAAGGGGTGATACGTCCTGTACCTGATTGTCATCAAAATCCAAGTAAGTCAAATTCGTTAAATTAATGAGTGGGGACAAATCTGATATTTTATTTGATTCAAGGTCAAGAAACGTCAAACCCTTCATAGTACTCATCGGTGACACATCTGATATTCCATAATTGAGACCCAGATGTAAATATATCAGATTTGTCAAATTTTTAAGTGGAGAGACATCCGATATTTGGTTTGCCCTAAGTGAAAGCCATCGCAGATTTGTCAAATTTCTGAGAGGAGAAATATCAAGAGAAGAAGTACTTGTTAACCCCCGGATAAAATCAAGATCCAGTATTACAAGATTTGTTAAATTTTCGAGTGGAGATATATCTAAGATACGGTTGAACTCCAAATTAAGATCAGTAAGATTGATTGCAAACTCAAGTCCACTTATATCACGAATACGGAATTTAGAAGCGTCAAACGATGTCAAACTCGCCATATCCGCCTGAGTGATGTTTTCACTTACCTCTTTACCTAACGCCGACTTAAGGGCAGAACGGAGAGAGCGGTCGGGAATGTGGACGGTCTGTGCGGTTGCTGTCCGGTGTGGTATCACAAAGAATGTGCATGTCATGAGAGTTAGAATGAAGACGTTTGCAATTCTTGAGATTTGGCTTAGGGATGGTGTACGCGTTGGTTCAGCATATATGAAAAGTTCCAAGAAATTTTACTCCTTAATGAGCACAAGAGGAAACTGGAAAGAAAGGAAAGTAAATAAATGGGTCTATTTGCTACCTTCCAATCTCCAGTATCCACTTGAAAATCCAATTGGTTGCTTCAAAAACTTAGATTTCACTGAAGCCATTTCAGGTAGTTATTTGGATTCTAATTTGCCATATTCGCTGCCCCAGGGGTTGCCTGCACAACTTGAAATTCGCCAGTGCCATCCGGCAAGCGTCCAAAAGCAACGTCCGTATCTTGCTCTCCAAACGCAATGCTATCAAGGACTTGATTGCCGTTCGCATCGGTATCCACGAGCATGACGATTTCACCGCCTTTAGACAATTTGAAGTTGGCATGCAGTCCATCTGGTGCGTCTTCTCCGTCTTCATCTAACCAGACAACTAAGTATCCATTTGCTGGAATTTCGGTATTTTCTGGGAATTCCCACTTAGTAAGATTGTCCTCTTTATCAGAAAGATACATCCCTGTAAGCATTACCGGGCTATCGGTGAGGTTATACAACTCAAGCCAATCGTCATAGTCTCCCTGTGGGTCAGCAATGGTGGTGTCGTTATCTGCCATGAGTTCGTTAATAACGACAGAATCTTCTGTCATGGACGAGTCGTCCGTACCTGTCATATCCATTATGTCCCCGGGCATTGTCATATTGCCGGGTTCCACAGTGTCTTTACCTGGCATGACTGGTCCCATCATCTGTTGTGCACGTTCACAGGACACAAAGGCGATACAACTCATCAAAGTAACAACCAGAAATATTTGGGATTTTAGCATAGTTAATGCTCCTTGTTTTAAAGAATTGTTAAATGGTAAATTAGAAGGTTAACAAAAGTATAGGTCTCCATTCATAAGCCACTAAAGTGAGTTGTACTGTGAGCGGAGACGTTCCAGTTCAGTTTCCAGTTCGCGGCGGCGTTGGGTTTCCTCAGCAGCGCGAGCTTCCGCTTCCACTCGGAAGGGTATCCTTCGATAAAAATGGTTGGTTTTCCGCTTGCTTTTGGAAAGACAGGCATATATTTTGTTTGCTTGAATTCAAAGTCGTTGCGGGTGTGCCTGATCTTCTCCGTATCCGGTGCGGAACATCTCTGCCTTGCGCAAGGATGTTGGCACCGCCATCAACTGTTTTTGAAGGTTTCCGAAACATTTCGTATCATACGATAGTATAACACAATTTTATATTATTGTGTAAATCCTATTTCCTATTAATTTTTAATAAAACATTGTTGTCCAATTTACCTTTCGATGCTATGAGGGAACCTGGAACCCGTACGTGCAGAAGACTGGGATCTTTAATTGCTTTAAGCCGTTTCGCTATTGTTAGTTTTGGTACATCTTCACAGACCATAACGCCCGGTGTAGCACATAGTGAAGTATACATCGTAAAAAATGCGACTTGTTGGTCGTGTATATGTTCAGCGTCATCAATCAGCAGATGATAGGGTCCGTAACGGGCAGCATCTTGGACCCCTTGCTCGGTGTATGCGTCAACGTTAAGAAAGACCCCCTTCTCACCAAAATCTTCTTGCATTGGATTTACATCAAGCCCCACAAATTTCTCTACAAACGGCATCTTTGCAAAAGCGTGCCCACTGCCTTCACCAAACATAGTGACCCCTATTTCTAAGACGCGTAGAGGCTGCATCCCATTTTGAAAAAGAAGCGAGGCAAACAACCAGTCATACAGGTTTCCATAATCGTGGCGCACGCCTGTTTTGTCAGAATTAGATTCATCGAAATAAGCTGAAGGTGGTTTCTCTGAAAAACAGTCTATCAAAGATATATTTGCAGCCATGCTACACCGTGTCTCCTTATGATTTGATTCTATTAGGACTTACGCAAACTGAGCAAATATCGAACATTTAGACGCAAAAAGCGGTAATTTCCGTCCTTTAAACCCCCTAAATCCGCCTTATCAGGGGGACTTTAAGACGGAATGCGTAAGTCCTATCTATTACAAAAACTTCCGATATACATTCATAATTTTTTCATAGTGAATGTCTGCATTAAACATCGTTTCCATCTTGTGGCGGCCCGTGCGCCCCATTTCTACAGCCTCGTTTCTGTGTTCAGCCATCCACAACAAACGTTCTCGTAGAGCCTCTTGATCGCCTGATGGTACAAGGCATCCATCAACACCGTCTACGATAAGTTCTGGAATCCCCCCAATATCGGCACCAATGACCGGTTTACCGTAAGCATAAGACTCTAAAACAGACATTGGACAGTTTTCATACCATTCGGAAGGCAAGACTGTGCAGATACTGTTTAGAATGAGTTCTTGGAGTTCATCACCTTGTTTGAAACCAAGGAGTTGAATATGTTCACATCCGGTCTGCTCAAGGATACGCCGTACTTCAGGCATTCCCACGCCATCGCCGACGATATAGAGCGGTACCTGTTTGAGAGGTGCAGCCGCCTCTATCAGCGTCAAGATTCCTTTGCTTCGATGCACGCGTCCGAAATAGAGTATATAGTCCCCCACAGAAAAATTCGGTGTGATGTCAGAAACATCAACAAAGTTATGAACGGTTGAGATTTTATCCTCAGGGATGCCGTGTGAGATCATCTTTTTTCGGAGGAAATGTGAGACCGAAACAAAATGGTCAAATTTCTCAACAGCACCGAGCATCTGAGAGACATAAGACTCAGTAACACTCAGTGCTGTGCGTGTCAGTAAACCTCTATTACATCGTTTTGGAAGTGCTCGCCAAAAATGTTTTCCTTCGCAGGCTTCACAAATTTCATCGTTTGACAGATGAACAGCCACAGGGCAAGTTAATTTATAATCGTGCAATGTCTGAATAAGGGGTACACCAGTTTTTTTCAGCCTATCTAAAATTGAGGCAGTTAACTTACCATGGTAGATATGAAAATGCGCAATATCCACGTTTGTATTGTTCAATAACCTTTGCATTGATTTTGCGGCATCGCGTGAATATAAAAAACGCAGTAAGTCAATTGGTCCCGGATTCTCGAAATCGGCTGCACGCGGAAAATACTGATCCCATTCAGATGGTTCATTCTTGGGACTCGCCGCTGTAAACGGGACGACTTGATGTCCGTGTTTTCTCAACAACTCGGCGAGTGCAAAAAAGTACCGGTCAGAACCGCCGCGGACATAATGGTTTTGCGAGATATTCAGAATAGTGTGCATCTTGCTATAGCCTCCACTGTTTGCCCGGATGTAGTCTTCAACGACTCGTTTGGACCATCTATATAAAGATTTCGGAGCGATTGCTGTGCAAGACGATCTCAATACGTGACTATTGTAACACACCGCATATCAATTGTCAAACCACTGACAACGCCATAATCCTGTAATTTTGGAAACTTTCTATAGTACACTGATATTCAGCACATCAAGTCTTTTTGAGTTGTGCCGATTTTAATTTGTGTTAAGCACTTTATTTTCCGAACAAAGAATTCCTCCATTTATTAAGCCGTTGCGGGATCGTTGTGAGTTGCGCACGGAAAAGGGCAAGTCCAGCATCATCAGCAATCGGGATAGTTTTCAATTGATACGGTGCAGTCTCCAGCGTATTCCAGCCTATATCCGTTGTGCGCGCCGATCGGAATCCACTTGCTTTCACGATCTCAATTTCGCGTTCGGTATAATCGCCGTTGGGGTAACTGAAATGAAAGCATTCAATCCCTAAAAGTTCCTCTAAATCTACCTTGCTCCCAAGAATTTCTTGCCTACATTCGGTTTCGGTGCAGTGCGGTAGAATCGGATGGGACTGTGTATGCGGTTGGAAGTCAACGTCCGTTATCATCTCTTTCATCTCCTCAATGTTCAGTGCCTGCCTGTCTGAATATACCTTTTCAGATTCAAAGCCAGCCGTCCGTTTCAGGCGTTCCAACCGTTCCGCATTTGGCAGCCGCTTCAACCTTTCTCTTTCCGCTTTAGACTGCCCATCTATTTTGAACCAAAAGTGCCGATGTGTGTTGATAATCTGCGTGCAGACAAAGAACGTTGGACGCATACGGTACTGCTTGAAAAGCGGTAAGAGTTTGATATTACCGGCGTGACCGTCGTCGATTGTAATTACAACGCTTTTTGCGGGTACTCGTGAGAAATCTTTCTGGTAGATAGCAGAGACTAAGGTATCCAATGAAATGATCGTATAATGGCGTGAAAGATAAGCGAGATGTTTTGAAAAGACTGCAGGCTTTGCATCGTGATACATGAGGATGGCGACCCAGTTGTGGCAAATCCATTCCCGAATGAGGATGTGTATGCCCGATAAACAGATTAGGGTTGCCACTATATTTTTAAGAAAACCACGCATCTATTAGATTTCCCCATATCGCATAGAATCCAACAGCGTTAGCCCACTCTGAAAATGCGTCTTCCAAGCCTTATCATCTCGCCAATCTATCGAGGAGTGTCGGATATGGAAACCCGGCATCGCCAATTCGGACATCGGCAAACGGTTCATAATGAACTGTGCCTATCTGCTTAGTGATTAATCCTGGGTCAGCACCATCTATAATGGCATCCATTATTTTAACAGGATCTGAATGCCCCCACCAGTTGTTTGGTATCCGAAAGTCAAACTTTACATTCAAGCGGAGTGCGAAGACGTTCGCGTTGAGGTTATTGTATTCAATGGTAGACTGGACATTTTCGCAGTGAATACCAGTTTCATTCTGAGCAATAGTGTTCTTCTCAATGCGAGGGAGTGTTTGTCGCCCGATTGTGCTAATCCCGATACTATTGTTGACAATATCGTTGTACTGGACGTGTGCATCGCTACCATCTAAAGCGATAGCGGTATCATTGAACCGAAGCGTGCATTCTTCTATCGTCGGTGAAGTTGTTTTGATATCCAAAGCGATTGTGGCATATTCTATAACTGCCCCTCGAATAAAACTTTCCAAATCGTGCGTATGGTCGAAGAAGATACCGTCCCAATCACTGGATGCGGGTCCGATATTATCAGATGTAAGATGTACGAGTTGGGTTACCTGCGCTTGTGCTAAAGGGGTGCCAATCTTTAGGATACCTTGGACAGTGACAATGGCATTTCGACCAAATTTAACGGTGGTCCCCGGTGGAATGTTGAGCGTTATATCCTGTGGAATGTCCAACGTACCATGGATAATGTAAGTATTCTCAGATTCCCATGTTTCATCTTCGGTGAGTTGATAGTTTTCAAGTACAATCCCGGAGCCATCTTCGGGGGAGGCAGGATTGATAGTCTCTGGTGCTGTACAACCGGTGCCTACTGCTAAACTAAGACCAAAAATTAAGAGGTAATATATGAATCGAATTTTCATTTTCGTATATGTTTTTCCAATAAAGTCTGTATTTCGCAAGGTTTGTTGCAATTTTCGGAGATTTTCATTAAAAAACTTAGATGTTTAATGAAAAGGCTTCAGAGTCTTGGATCGACTGCCTCACTTTCGAGTGCCAGAATTCCGAAGATACATTCATGAACATGAGAAAGCGGTTCACGGTGAACGAAACGCTCAAGTGCCTCAACACCCAATGCAAATTCTCGAAGTGCGAGGGAACGTTTGTGAGAGAGTCCGCGGGTCCGGAGCCGCTCTAAATTTTGAGGGAGTGTGTATTCAGGTCCGTAAATGATCCGAAGATACTCACGCCCTCGGCATTTTACCGCGGGTTGTACCAACCCGCGGTTACCTTGAACGACAAAATCGAGAGGTTTGATGACTACGCCTTCACTGCCCTGCTCGGTGCGTTCTTCCCATTGACGGATCGCTTCAGTTTGGCTTGTGTCATCAGTCAGATCAACCGTCCCATAGGCAGTTGCGAACAATAGGTTATGTTCAGAATTTTGACAGAGCTTGGTAAGCGTTTCCATGTGCCACAGATGGTTTTTGTCAAAATATACGGTACCTTCCGTCGCAAGGAGATGAAACGGTGCCAGTTTCAGATCTGCAACAGATTGAACCTGCCAACAGTATTGCTGATAAGCCTTGACGTATCCGGTTACTACCTCTGCGCGTTGACGATAGTCCTCCAATATAGGATTTACATCAATGCCGCGTTCGGCAGTGGTTTTTAGGGAGTCAACGGCTTCTCCCAAAGCGACACGGGCGGATACACCTACTGGTGCATATTCTTGCCGTAACAACTCCTGTGCCTTCACCGACCAAGGCATCAATTCGCAGTCCAAACAGATCCAATCTGTGTTGAGGGTTTCCCAATAATTGGCTTTGTCCATAGCGGCTTTCAGCTGCTTCAATAGTTCGGTTTCAACCTCGGTGTCGTCAAAGAAACGTCTGCCTGTTCGTGTGTAACAGATGCCGAGTGTGTCGTCTGCTATATCAAATCGCTTTTTTGCGGTTTCTGGGTCTCGACAAACGATAACGACAGCGCGTGACCCCATGTGTTTTTCTTCCCATACGACCTTGGATACACCCTGTTTGCGATAATAAGTGAACGCCTCCGTTGGGTGTTCAAGCAAGCCGGGGTTGCTTGTCGTTTCGGTTGGGGACATAGTCGGTGGCAGGTATATAAGCCATTTTGGGTCTACAGCGAAACGGCTAATCACCTCCAGCGCGGTTATCGTATTCTCTTCACGGATTGTCACGTTGTGATGTAGCCGTGTGCCAATCACGCGTTTTCCGAGTACGTCATCAATGTCAAGGATACTATCGGTCGGTTGCGTTTCGGTAGCGGATCGTTTGTCGGGTTCACTCAGAAGCGGCTTTGTCGGTTGATAATACGTCTGGTGTGCGGGGACCGATACGAGTTCTTTTTCAGGGTATCGGAGTGCCGTGAGTTTGCCGCCGAAAACACAACCGGTATCAATGTTGATTGTGCGGTTCACCCATTGTGGTTCGGCGACTGGGGTGTGTCCATAGACGACCATCGCAGCCCCACGATACTCATCAGCCCAATTGACCCGAACTGGTAATCCGAATTCGTCGGTTTCGCCGGTGGTTTCTCCATAGAGTGCGAATTCTCGTACACGTCCGGATGCCCTGCCCTGTAATTCCGCTTTCATTCCGGCGTGTGCGACGACTAACTTTCCGTCGTCAAGTACATAGTGGCTCACCAAACGATCTAAGAATTCTGCGCTTTGCGTTTTGAATTCTGTTGATTCTTTCTCTAATTGCGCCATCGATTCCGCGAGTCCATGTGTTAGTTTCACATTTTTGCCGCGGAGCGCGCGGACCAATTTCACGTCATGGTTCCCCGGTACACAGATCGCAGTGCCGGTTTCGTGCATTTGCATGACTAAGCGTAACACCTCGGCGACCCTTGGTCCCCGGTCAACGAAATCGCCGACGAAGACCGCTTTCCTGTCGTGTGGTGATTCAACGCGGGTCTCACCGTTTGGTTGCGTTGAGACTTCATAACCGAGTGCTTTGAACAATTCAAGGAGTTCATCAAAACAGCCGTGAATATCGCCAATGATGTCAAAGGGTCCGTGCTCGTCTGTGCGGTTTGTCCACAAGGGTTGGCGTTCCACACAGGCGGCTTCAACGGCTTCTGGTGTAGACATCACATAGAGGAAGTTCCGAAAACCTTCGCGTTTGAGGTTGCGCAGTGAACGGCGAAGTTGCTGGTTCTGCTGGCGGACGACATGTGGTTTGAAATTTCGGTCAGGACGTGCCTCGTTTCTTTCCTGACAGAGTTTTGCTGGCATGTTAAACACAATCGCAGCGGTTAGGTAGTGGTATTCGCGCGCCAGTGCGATCAAAGGCTTCCGTGCTTCAACTTGGACGTTTGTTGCGTCAATGACCGTCAATTTCCCGGCGGCGAGTCGCTTTGAAGCGATGAAATGGAGCACCTCAAATGCGTCGTTTGTTGCCGCCTGGTCGGTCTCGTCGTCTGACACAAGTCCTCGACAGAAATCTGATGAAAGGATTTCCGTCGGTTTAAAATGCTTATGTGCAAAAGTGGATTTGCCGGAACCTGAAGGTCCAATGAGGAGTACAAGTGATGGATTAGGTATTCTTATAATCATCCGCTCTTCTCAACTTTCTCGGGTAAAGACTGCCATTTGTGTTGGTGGTCCGACGTTTTCATCCTCTGGTCCGATGGGCTGAAACACAACGGTGTAACCGAAACGTTTGGTGATATTCGTTGCCCAAGACTGAAATTCGTCGCGTGTCCACTCGAAACGGTGATCTTTATGTCGAAAGTTCCCGGCGTGTGGGTTCTCAAATTTGACGTTGTATTCTATATTCGGTGTCGTCAGGACAACCGTCCGGGGGCAAGCAAACTCGAAAAGGACCCGCTCAAAAGCCGCGAGTCGTGATACATCTAAGTGTTCGATGACCTCTACAATCGCGGCTGCATCGTATCCAGTCAAGCGTTTATCGCGATACCCGAGTGATCCTTGGAATAGGTGAAGCCGTTCTTTTTCCTTCTCCGGTAACCGATCATAATGGAGGCGTTGCTGTGCGATTTTTAGTGTGTGATGTGAAACGTCCATCCCGACGATCTCTTCAAACTGCTTTTCAACCAACAATTTACGGAGAAGTTTTCCCTCGCCGCATCCGAGATCAAGAACGCGTTTTGCGCCAGACTGTTTGAGGGTTTCAGTGACGGTAGCCAAACGGATCTCGTTTAGACCGATCCGTTTTTCAAGCTGCTCTTCTTCTTGTGCTTGAACCGTTTCAGCAGTTTCTTGAACATCTTCCTCACGCAATTGAGCAAGTGCCTCACGGGTCAGCCGACGTTGATGTTTCAAGTAACGTCGGACAATAGATTCTTGTTCTGGGTGTGCGGTAAGCCAATCCTTACCGTGCTTAGATAGTTTTTCAATCTCCGCCTCGCCGACCCAATAGTGCTTTTCGTCGTCAAGTACAGGCATCAAAATGTAAAGATGCGTGAGGAGTTCGCTCAAGCGACAGGTATTTTCGAGCGTTACGGTAAAATAACGACTCTGTCCCCAATCGGGAAATTGTGTGTCGAGCGTGTGCTGTTCTGCGTCTACTGTATAACCGAGCGGTTCAAAAAGTCGTCGCAATAATTTCTCCCCGCCGCGACATGGTAAGATAGATAACCTTGCCTCTAAAGGAATCTCGGTTTCTGTGAGTTGTGGACGGTCTTTGCATTTGCCTGACAACGCGCTGCTAAACACCCGTGCAATGGCGACACTCAAAAATGACGAGGCGACGTAGGGTCGGTCACTGACGTACTGTGCGAGTGCGAAATTTTCCGCAAATTGCCCTTGAGGTCGGCGGACAAGTCCGACGGAATCAACATCAAGGAGAAGTGCTGCTGTGCATTTTTCGGTGCGCGCCTCTGGGTAGAAGACGTGTGCTTTCCCAAAAGCGAGCGTAAAGGATTGCATTCGCGCGGGGTGTTTATGTAACAGATAACCGAGATCTGTTGCTGGGGAATATATGGTTGATATTGTCAATAGCATAGCAATTTGTCAAGAAAAATGGCTATCAGTAATTAACCATCAGCATAGAATTTTCAGGATAATCCCCTTGCTGAAGGAAGATAGTTTTGCAGTGTTTGAACAATTGTGACGTGTATGTGACGTTTGATGAAGATTAATTTATTAATTCGGTAATTTCTTGGTGAAGTCCGGTGCGGTTCCAAACCGCACCTACCGGTCCTGGGGAAAATATAGAATTACCGATTTATTTTTTTAAACTTCATTAACGTCACATGTGACGTGCAGAGGTCAAGTGACACGTGGAAATGTGACGTAACTTTCATTTTTTTTGGACTAAGGCTTATCCCCTCTATTTAATTTTTGCTGGGTGTTTTATCTTGTGTCTTGAAAGATACCAAAAACAGGATTTTTGCGCCGAAAAGATACCAAATGGTATCTTTTTTTGCTTTTTGGTAATTTTTTAATTTCTGCCGTGAACCCAGTTACTGTATGGGTTTGTAGGCGATTTCTGTGTCATTTCCCACTGCGAAAAAAGATACCAAGGCAAATGTAATATTGGCGTTGCTGCGGATTTTATGCAAGATATTTTCCAACTTATTTTTAGTATAGTATAATTATACTGTTTTTTCGCGCCCGTGTCAAGTCTTTTTTCGGAGGCATTTAAGCAAAATTTGTTTTAAACCCGAAAAAGCAGTATAATAAAATCAATCTTTTTGTCCAACGCTCTGCACCGAAAAATACGATTGAAACTATCCTCGGAGAATATTGCGAAATGGCAGATTTTGATTCGCTTTCATACACACCGGTATATCCGGGACCGAATGATGATGTGCTTGAGGCACAGGCACGCGTTTGTACGGGCCCCCATCAAACGCGTCCTTTGGGTGTAAATCCTGAAGATTTCCCGCAACCAGCACCTATTCTTGAAACAGTTTTAAAATCTATAACGGGTGAACTACCGGCATCGGATGCAGCGTCAGCGGCACAGATGGGTGCGTTTTTCGCGGCGATGACGCTCCGTGCCTATTTTCCAAAAGAGACGCAGTGGAGTCCGGCAGAAAAAGCGGCGTTTCGTAAATATCACTCGGTATTGACAGAACACCTTCCACCGGAAATCCAATATCTTATGAATCCGGAACAAGGCTATGTCGCTGTAAACCCGACAGAGGCAGTTGTTGTGAACGCGCTGGAAAAGATTTTACGGGCAAAACATTTAAGTTACGCTGAAACCCGTGAGATGTGCGAGGCAATCCTCAGCGATGATGTCAACCCTGCCTTCAAAGGTGCAGCACTTATCGGGCAACGGATGAATCGCGAAACCTATCAGGAGGTCCGAGGTTATCTCGACGCGTTTTTCGGACCGGAAGCGGTCCAACCGATTGATGTTGACGCGTTAACGCACTTTGGGCAACCTTACGACGGCGCGACGCGTTATTTTCGTCCGACACTGTTTGTAGCGGCGGTACGTGCTGCACTCGGCGAGGCATCACTTCTTCACAGTGTGGACGCAATGCCTCCGAAAAATGGTGTGACAGAGGAGACGCTCTTGAAAGCGTTAGGTGCGAACACACAACTATCGCTTGCTGAGACTGCTTCATTGATTACAAACGCATCGGTGGGGTTTGGTTATATTAGCCAGCGCGAGTATTGCCGTGCTGCTTACGATTTACGTGAATTGCGGGTGCATATCAAGAAACGTCCACCGTGGGCAGCGACGGAGAAGGCACAGCAGTTTTTTTCGGCGCGCGAAGCAAACTATATGGTGCTTGGTTACTATCATATCGGTTACGAGAAACCGCTTCTGCGATTGGCGTGGGCGCGCGGGTTCGATGCCGCGGTTGCTGTCAAAGGTGAAGAAGGGACGAGCCATTACGCGCTCCGTCTCGGTAAGCCTTCAACGAGCGACAGGATGGCGGTCAACTACTCACAAGGCTTCCGCCGCGTAAATGAGACTCGCGAAGATTTTGCTATGGATATTAATCCAGCGGATTATGGGTTTGACTATGCGAGGAGTCCACGTCCAGCGGTTGTGAGTGCGGAAGCATACGCGGCATTAGGTGTGGCGGCACTATCCGGCGAAAAAGGACATATCTACGATCGGATTCTGCTGAACGCGGCGATGGTAGATTACCTATTGGGGATTTGTCCTGAACCAACGGAAGCATTGGCGCGTGCGCGGTCGGTGATAGATGACGGGCGCGCGTTGGCACATTTGCAAGCATATATTGCCGAGAGTCAATTAAATGTAGCCTGTTGAGCCGTCGGGACGGATGGGACAGGTGCGCTGCCAATGGATGTATTCGTTGTCCGTGATTGCATCCTCGTTTACTTCTACGCCCAAACCCGGACGATCCCGTAATTCCAAGTAGCCATCTTTCGGTAGATAAGGCTCATCTACCCAAGCCCCCCATTCTGTTTCAGTAGGCAGGAGATACTCCAAGATTTTGAAATTCGGGGATGCGGCGGCGAAATGGACATTGACAGCCGTTGCGAGGGGTCCCATCGGGTTGTGCGGCGCGACGCTAACGTAGTGTGCTTCGGCGATGGCGGCGATCTTGCGCATCTCTAACAACCCGCCACAGACACATACGTCCGGTTGAATGATGTCGGCACCTTGTGCTGCGATGATGTCCAAAAACTCAAAGCGGGTGTAGAGGCATTCCCCCGTTGCGAGTGGTACTTGCATCTGTGAGCGTAGGCGCGTCCATGCGGGGATGTGTTCGGGTCGGAGTGGCTCCTCGTAAAAATATGGATCGTAGGGTGCGAGGGCGTTTGCGAGTTGGAGTGCCCGAATTGGCTCGAAGATTTTGGCGTGTGGATCGAAGGCGAACTCCCAATCCGCTGGTGTGTTCTGCCGTATCTGCTCGAAATAGGTGGCGGCTGCATCGCAGACGCGTCCCCACCGATTTGCGTCAGGATCGAGTTGGTAAGGCCCGGTCTTGAAAGCGGTGAACCCCCACTCTTCATGGAGTTTGTGTGCTTGATCAGCGGCTTCAATGCCATCCCTGCCACCGATACCCCGATAGATGCGGATGCGGTCACGTGCGTGTCCGCCGAGGAGCATGTAGACGGGTAAGCCTGCTGCCTTCCCACTGATGTCCCAGAGTGCGTGATCAACAGCCGAAATAACAGCGAGTCCTGCACCACCCGGCGGGAAACGGAACTGCTGATGCAGCTTCATCATGATATACTCAATCCGCCTCGGATCGTCGCCTTGAATCATCTCAAAGATATAGTCAGCGATTGGTTCGACAGAGAGATCGGGCCCTGTAGAATAGGCTTCACCCCATCCGTAGAGTCCTTCGTCTGTTTCGACTTTGATGAGACCGCGGGGGCGGTTGCCGAACCGCGCCATAAAGGTTTTAATAGCAGTAATTTTCATGTGCTTAAAGTCCTACGACTCTTGTAGATTTTGCGTGAACGCCTCCAGGCTTTGTGTCCGAGGAACTGTGCGGAGCAATTCCTTAAGACGTTCCAAATCCTCAATCGTTTCAAGCCTTGGCTTCAAGGCTTGCACCGCTTCGGGTTGAAACTGATCGCTCAGCAATGTCAAAATTGAGTTGATAGTGCCCATTTTTTGTCCGCGTTCAAGACCGCGTTCAAGACCGCGTTCAAGACCGCGTTCAAGACCACGTTCTTCTGCTTCTTGAAGATGTGCTTGGAAAAAAGGAGATTCTTGCATAATGCCCTCCGGTAAACGTTCGTCGATCAGTTGTTTGTTATAAACTAAACCACCAAAGATACCCAAAGCTGCGAGTAAGAGATCCAGATCCTCCGAACTGACTCCGGAAACAGCCGTTGTATCAATACATCTGTCCAACCATCGGATTTCGCTCATTCCCGCAGGTGGTTTCATCAACGGGGTCAAGGGTAACAAACCCGGCTCCTGCAGCTCCAAAATAGACTCCCCATCTATCTCGACCAATCGAACCACTCTATATGTGTGTTTATACTCGCAACCATACCCACTGTATGCGTAAAAACCTGGGTCATCCAACCCAGCACGAGGATGCAGGTAGAGAACGCTGCAGTAGACATTCATCTGATGTTCCCTAATCAAAAAACCATTATAGCCTGCAAAACGAAAAGGCATTGGTTCGCGACTATTATAAGATTGAATCTCGTTGTGGAGAATAGCAATTTCGTCTGGGAACCTTACCTTCAGTGTGCTATCGGTGTGGTGCGTTTTGAGCGTGATCTGCTCGGTTGCTAATGCCTCCAATACGACAAGGTTTGGATATTCAAGAATGTGCTCAGCAAAGGGCTTTGGATAGCCTAAGGTCACAAATTTAGCTGCACTGTCATAACGTTGTCTCATAAAAGTAGTATATCACAGTGTGCCGAATCCTGCCAATCTTTTTTAACGTTCTGACAAAGGCATGGTATGAAACGGTGATGCGGGGAGTCCTTCCTTGTTTACGAAATTTGGCTCAGCACTCTGATGCCACCCGAATCGTGCTGCGACTGGATTTTCGACGCTTTCGCTGGAGACGAGGATTGTATCACCCTCAATGGTTGCTTTCGCTTCGACGAATTGCTTATCTTCACCGGCGATTTCAAACCATGTGAGCGGTTTTTCATCCCGCGAGGTTAAGCCACTACCGACGTGATCAAACGTGAGTCGGATTGTGTTGCCTTCGACCGCCATTGATTTGTAGAGCGGACCGGCGTACGTCACGTCATCTCTGCCGTAGTCCTTCGCAAGTGCCCACAATGCCAGTCGTCTACCGACGCCCTGTTTATTTCGTGGATGTACATCTCTGGGGTCACCGATGTCGGTAGTTACAGCCATACCGGTATTTGGGAGTGCTAATGTTGCTGCTTGTGCTTCCCAGATTTGCGGCAGGAAAAACTGACCTTCCTCTTGATTACTATAATTGAAGGGTGCGAGTTGCACGAAATAGAAGGGGAAATCGCCTTGCCCCCAGACTTCGCGCCACCCGTTGATGAGTGCCTTCATTTTCTCGTGATAGATCATACCGTCCTGATGGTTGGATTCGCCTTGATACCAGAGTGCGCCGCGTATGCCGTAAGGAACGATCGGATGCACCATACCGTTGTAGAGTGCCGTCGGTCTCCCTGCGTCTGTTAACGGATGCGTATTGTCAGGCATCGGTTTAAGCTGCGCATCGGTTTCTAAGGCTTTACGGGTTTCGGCTATCCACGCTTCTATCGCGTCTGTTTTCTCTGGAAGTTGCGAGCGATGGTTCGCTTGTATGTCTTTGACTTCCTTGTATATGGATGCGAGTGCGGGTACACCGGCAAAACCTACAGGGGGTGTCCACGGTTCGATGAGGGTACCGCCCCACGAGGTATTGATTAGCCCGATCGGGACATCCAGATTTTTATAGAGTTCCCGTCCGAAATAGTAGGCGACAGCGGAGAAGTTCGGGATCGTCTCAGGTGAGGTTTCGTACCAGTTCGCCTCTACGTCTTGCTGAGGTAAGCCTGAGGGGACTCGCGGGATATGGAACAGCCGGATCTTCGGATACATCGCTGCGGCGATTTCTGCCTCGCTATCATTTGAGATACTTACGGGCCATTCCATGTTTGACTGCCCGGAACAGACCCAGACTTCGCCGAAAAACACGTTTGTTAGTTCGAGGGTGTTACTACCTGTGATTCGGAGTGTGTAGGGACCGCCAGCTGTCATCGCTGGGAGTTTAGTTTGCCAATTACCATCCGCGTCGGCAACCGCGGTGGTTATTGCTGAAACCGATTTGACATCTTCGGCTTCAGCACTGAGCGTTATCGCAATCTCTTCGCCTGGGGATGCCCACCCCCAGATAGGTGCCTGCATGTTGCGCTGCAGTACCATGTTACTGCCGAAGACACGTGGTAGTGTGACCCCGGAATACGCGAAACTTCCGATGAGAAGTGGTAGAAAACCGATGAGAAGTAGGAGCGTTAGTTCCATAAATCTTTGTTCCTTCAATTAGATAGTTGCGGCATACATAAGTCAAGTCATACGGATTTTACTATTAGGACTTACGCAAAAACAGTAATTTCGGTATCTTTAACCCCCTAAATCCCCCTTATCAGGGGGACTTTAAGAGCAAATGTGTAAGTCCTAACTATAATGGTTACCGGCTATTTTCCCATGAATCCGTACGGAACGGGGATGCCGGTAATCCTTCCTTGTTCACGAAATTCGGTTCTGCCCTCTGATGCCACCCGAATCGGGCTGCGACTGGATTTTCGACGCTTTCGCTGGAGACAACGATTGTATCACCCTCAATGGTTGCTTTCGCTTCGACGAATTGCTTATCATCACTGGCGATTTCAAACCATGTGAGCGGTTTTTCATCTCGCGACATCAAGCCACTACCGACGTGATCAAATGTGAGTCGGATTGTGTTGCTTTCGACTGCCATCGATTTGTAAAGTGGCCCAGAGTGTGTTACATCCTCTCTGCCGTAGGTTTTGGCGAGTGCCCATAACGCTAATCTTCTGCCGACTTCCTGCTTGTTTCGTGGGTGGATGTCTCTGAGGTTCCCGATGTCAGTTGTCACAGCCATGCCGGTATTCGGGAGTGCCAATGTCGCTGTTTGTGCTTCCCAGATTTTTGGTAGGAAAAATGGACTTGCATTGCGTCCGCCGTAATTGAACGGCGCGAGTTGTACGAAATAGAACGGGAAATCGCCTTGTCCCCAAACCTCACGCCACCCGTTAATAAGTGCTTTCATCTTCTCGTGGTAGCGCATTCCGTCTCGGAGGTTTGATTCACCTTGATACCAGAGTGTGCCGCGTATCGCGTAAGGGACGATCGGATGCACCATGCCGTTGTAAAGTGCCGTTGGTCGCCCTTGATGCCTTAATGGATGCGTATTGTCAGGCATCGGTTTAAGGGGTGCGTTATTTTCTAATGCTTCCCGCGTTTCGGCTATCCACGCTTCAATATCCTTCATCTTTTGCGGGAGCTGCGCGCGATAGTTCGCCTGTACGTCTTGGACTTCCTTAGATATAGTTGCAAGCGCAGGCACAGCCGCGAGACCGACGGGGGGTGTCCACGGTTCAATGCGGGTGCCGCCCCATGAGGTATTGATTAACCCAATCGGGACATCAAGATTTTTATAGAGTTTCCGTCCAAAATAGTAGGCGACAGCGGAGAAACCTGCAATTGTCTGAGGCGTGGTTTCATGCCAATCTGCTTCTACATCCTGTTGTGGCACTCCTGACGGTACTCTCGGTACATAGAACAGTCGGATCTTCGGGTACAGCCCTGCTGCGATTTCTGCCTCGCTATCTTTTGAGGCACTTACGGGCCATTGCATGTTTGATTGCCCAGAACAGACCCAGACTTCGCCGAAAAGGATGTTCCGCAGTTCAAGGGTGTTGTTGCCTTTGATTTGGAGTGTGTAGGGACCGCCAGCTTGTGTAGCGGGGAGTTTGGTCTGCCAATTGCCTTCTGCGTCGGCAACTACAGTGGTTGTTGAAATCGGTTCGACACTTTCGGCTTCGGTGCTGAGCGTTATGGTAACTTCCTCGCCTGCGGATGCCCATCCCCAAATCGGGACTTGCATGTCGCGTTGTAGTACCATGTTGCTGCCGATGACGCGTGGTAATGTGACCTCTGCATGCACAAGGCTTCCGGTGAAAAGTAGTAGAAAAACAATAAGAAATAGCGTAGTTCGTTTCATATCGTTGCTGTTCCTAAAAAACTACGTTTCTCCTTGTATATCTATGGAAAGCGGTAGTTCTTTAGAGGGATCCTATCCCCCTGTTACGATACTCGTCAGTATCTAAGCCTAAATACCATCAGTGTCGTCTGATACGTTATCAGAAATGATACTCGACTTGCATACCTCAAGGTTACGCGAGGTATGGACGAACCGTCAAAGCACGGGCGACATTCTTAATAAATATCCCACGTGCGCCGTTCAAATCCCTATCCATACGATGACCTTCCGATGACTTGATAACCTTTGAACCCCCAAGGTTCATAACGACTTCACCCGTCCAAGACACCGTTTTGGAAGTATATGCCTCACAGACATCTATCACTTGAACACCATATTCCGAAGCCTTCTGTTTTAGAAAGGTTTTGAATCTATAGTGTGAGAGCGTTAGCATCTGCCGAACTGACTTTGCGCGCAACTTCCTTGCCCCTCGCTTCGTCATCCGTTTCGTCTCAAAAGTCGGGAGCAAAATGATGTCAAAGTTCGACACGAGGAAGTGTGCGATCTTCTTATGAAGTTCATCGATAAGATTACGGATTTTGACTTTCATTTTATTTGCAGCTTTACGCAAAGCACGCCGTAGCGGGCGTTTCTCTCGCGTCGCGCGTGAGTAGAGATTATCGCAGTGTTGGCAAAGCCTTTGAATACGGTTGATACACTGCTGACCTAACCAACCGAAGCAATCTTCAGCGAAAAACGTCATGAAATCACGAACACCGGGGTCAAGTGCTACGATTCTACCGCTTGGTTCTCGCGTCTTTTTCTTCTCAACATAAGCAACGCAAAGGAAATAGCGTCCGTTTTCAAAAATCAGTTGAGAATCCTTGACCTCTGCATCCGTATCACGTTCTGACACCTTACCTTTCCCTTGGGGTTTCGCTGGCAGCGGTTCTGCCATCTTCATTTCCCCTAACAACCGCACATAGAATCCATTTCTTTTCAATGAATCTGCGCGTAGGTAAAGCGTCTGCTTGCGTTTTCTTGACCGAAACGAAACCTTTTGGAACTTGCCCGTTTCTTTACCTTTGATCTTCGCATTCCCGACCACCTGACACGCATCCATCACGGCACCTACTTTTATTTGCCGTGGCGTTTCGGTGTGCCAATCGGGAAGTTCATCAAAGACGACAGGAACAAGTCCTTTGAAGTTCTTGGGTGTGTCCTTATCTTCCAATAAGGATACTGCTTGATTGTAGACATACCGTGAAGTGCCAAACCATCTACGAAGAATCGCTTTCTGTTTCACTGTCGGAAAGATTTCTATCTTCTTTGATTTGGTCACGGTATCTCCGGAGTCCAGGCATTCTACAAGAAAAGACATGCAGAATTGCGAGGAGATCGGCAGTAAGTTCCTCCTCGGGACTGTAAACAGTTTTGTCGAGAACTACGACTTCTCCACCGTTTTGTTCGACCAAGAACTGTATGATTTCGCCGCCGAAACGGGCGAGTCAATCCCGATGGGCAACAACAACGCGGAGTTTATCGCCTCGCAAGATGCGTCCCAATAAGGTTCTAAGCCCTTTTCGGTTGAAGTTGATACCGCTACCGAAGTCTTGGATGATTTCTGCTTCCGGTACCGAGTAGTGTTTTTGCAAGTAAGCGACTTGGGATGCAAGATCGTCTGATTGTCCTTTTCCGCTAACCCTGCAATATCCAACGGTAGTAATATCTGTTTCGGTTTGTGGATCAAGATACCCTTGCACATCATAACGCCTTTGTCCACCAGGTGTTCTAATAGTAGAGATGGTGCCGTTCTCTGCTAAGCGTCGGAGTCTGTCTATAGAAATACCGAGAATCTCCGATGTTTATAGTGGTGTTTTATAGTGTTTCATACTATAATTATACCACAAAAACACAAAAAAAGAACTATTTAGGAACTACTCCTTCAATTAGTATAGTTAGTGATGTAGTTTTTCTAACTTTAATAGGACTTACGCATTTCCTCTTAAAGTCCCGCTGATAAGGGGGATTTAGGGGGTTTAAACTAAAAAAATCTGCTATCGCGTGCTGAATTTGCGTAAGACCTGTTTAACCTATGAATCTGTTAAAGATAATTTGTGAGAGATTTATCATTATTTCGGAATGATTTCCACTTTTAGTTCATCACCTAAACCTAAACCTTTGGCAATTTTCATAAGATCCCGTTTTTTATCTATCGTCATCATGTCAGTTAGGATGTAATACTCACCGGATGGTGTTTGATAGCGGTCCGGGTTCTTAGACACAGCGATGATAGGTATTTGCTGACGTGATATACCAAGTGCAGCCACCTTCTCGATTCCTAACTTTTCAATCACCTGAACGAAAGTATCTTTTATCTTCGGGCACTCAATCCTTTCACCATCGGGCATCGTAACAACCAGTCTCACCCGTTGTGGTAATCGTTTTGGTTTTGGATTCAGAACGATAGGAATGCGAATTGGCGGAACAGGATTTTCCTGAGGGGCCGCCGTTAAACTTTTCAGAAAGGTAAGCACTTCTTCTTCTGTTGGTATGTATCTACAAACTTTTTTCACGTCTTCTATCATAGTGTGGCGCAAAATCTGATTTTTTTCATGCAAGATTTTGCGCCACACTTCGGGCAAGTGTCGCGTCAATTCGCGCTGTCGCGAAAAAATCCGATAGTCTTCTTCGATTGCAACAAATGCACTACCCATTTGCACCGACTCGTAGTTTAGGTATCTATTCAGTAAGGTAGGTATTTTCCTTTTGATCTCCTGTGCGGATATCCAACTCGACTACCTTGCGTTCTTCGTAAGTGCCCTCTCCAGATGGATAATAAAAAACCCATCTCTGTCCATCGGTGAGAATAGCAACACTGACACCTTGATGGACAGTATATCCAAAGAGTTGTCTTTCTGCACCGTCAAGTTTTCCAGGTTGCTTTGCCTCAATAAAAATACGTGGCATTTTAGGTGGATGGCACAGCGCATAGTCAACTTTCCCTCCCTCAACTGGGTATTCAGGAAAGACAATCTGAGTCTTGGATGTTGGCCAACCTAACTGTTCAAGCAGCGGATTTATAATTCCCTGGCGCACTGCAGTTTCACTTGTAAACTGTCGGCGTTCTAAACCGTTGCGAATGTTATCAATATGTTCCTCCAGTGTCATATTTCTATTCCTTCCATATTGAATTAGCAATATTTTGACGATGTCCGGTGCGGTTCCAAACCGCACCTACCGGCTCCTATTTAAACAAGCGTCTTCTGATTACTGATTGCTACTGATTGCTATTGAGGCGTTCGGCGAGGTAGCTGTTGCGTTGCATGACTTGGTTGTTACGGATACAGATGCCGAGTGCTTTTTTGGTGCCGACGATTACGACGCGCTCCTTTGCACGGGTGATACCGGTGTAAAGGAGATTCCGTTGCAACATGAGATAGTGTTGCGTGTGCAAGGGGATCACAACGACAGGATACTCGCTGCCTTGCGCTTTGTGGATCGTTGTGGCGTACGCTAAGACGAGTTCCCCGAGGTCTGCTGTATCGTAAGCGACCTGTTTATCAGGGTACTGGATGCAAACTTTTTTGTCAATACGTTCAATTGCGACAACTCTCCCGATATCGCCGTTGAATACATCATAGTCGTAATTGTTCCGGACTTGCATGACTTTATCGCCGACGCGGAAACCGCCCACTGTTGCGGTCTGGTTCCCGAGGTGCGGTGCTTGCTTGTCATAGCCGCGAGTGCCGAAGCGCGCTTTTTCTAAGGGATGGGCTGCTGGAGCCGTATATTCTATGTTCAAGACTTCCTGGAGACGCTTATTGAGATTTTCAGTGCCGAGTGTCCCGCGTCGCATCGGACATAGGAGTTGGATGTCGTCTATGGGATGGTAACCGTAGTGCTTCGGCAACCGGTTGGCAATGAGAGAAGATATTAATTCGGTAATTTCCTCGGGATCTTCCTCTTCGATGAAAAAAAAGTTGCGGTCTGCCTCACCAGTGAGTTCGGGGTAATCGCCCTTGTTAATGCGATGTGCGTTCGTGACAATCATGCTCTCTTGTGCTTGACGGAATATCTCGGTCAACTCAATAACGGGTATCTTTTGTGAATCAATGAGTGCCTTGAGGACATTGCCAGCACCGACAGAGGGCAGCTGATCAACATCACCAATCAGGATGATGGTGGTACTTGGACGGATTGCTTGCATCAATCGATTCATGAGGACGAGATCGACCATAGACATTTCGTCAACGATGACGACCTCGGTATCTAAAGGGTTCTGGCGATTGCGTTTAAAACTGTTAATTTGTGGCGAGAATTCGAGGAGTCGATGGATGGTTTTGGCTTCACCGCCGGTTGTCTCGCTGAGTCGTTTTGCGGCACGTCCGGTGGGTGCTGTTAAGGTGATACGCTTACCTTGTGCTTCAAAGAGGCGGATCATGCCGACAGTAGTTGTTGTTTTGCCGGTGCCGGGTCCGCCGGTGAGGATCATTGCGCGTGTTGTCATCGCGGTATGAATTGCTTCGCGTTGCTGCGGTGCGAAACGGATACGCATCTCGTTCTCTAATTGGGTAAGGGATGCTGAGATGTTAGCAGATGCGGCAGCGGTTGTGGGGTCCTCACTGGAAGCCAAGATTCTCAAAAATTGGTTTGCGACACCGAGTTCAGCGTAGTAAAAGGGTGCGAGGTAGATGGCGGAATGGCTGTCGGTTATCGGCTGTTGGCTATCGGAAAGAGGGGTCTGATGATCATCGGGCAGTTCTTCTTGATGGAGACCGTCTGGTGATGGCTGATTGCTAATGTCGTAGTTGTCCCGTGGTTCGCTTATAGCACCTTGTTCGTTGGTACTTGGAAAATCTGTAAAATTGGGATTGATGATTTCTTCTTTTTCAATGAGAGCATGAATACCTTGCTCAATCGCTTCCAACTCTTGCTCAAGCATAGTTTGACACGCCTCAACAAGTTCAGAACAGTGTTGAAAGACGTGTCCGTCATCCGCCTTTTGGCTGAGGACGTATTTGATTCCGGCTTGTACGCGTTGCGGCGCGTCCTTATCCATCCCGAGTTTCTGTGCGATTGTGTCGGCGGTTACGAATCCGATACCATAAATGTCGTCGGCAAGCTGATATGGGTTTTCTGTGACGATTGGGATGGCATCGTTTCCGTAGGTTTTGTAAATTTTTGCGGCATGTGCTGTGCTGACATCGTGGGATTGTAGGAAGAGCATGACGTTTTTAATTTCGCGTTGTGCTTCCCATGCTTCTTTGATGATTTCCACGCGTTTCCTGCCGATCCCTGGAACGCGCGCCAGTTTATCGGGTTCGTTCTCGATGATGTCCATCGTATCCATACCGAACTTACGGACGATGAGCGCTGCCATTTTCGGACCGATGCCTTTGATGAGACCTGAACCGAGATATTTTCTGAGTCCGACGACGTTCGCGGGCAGGATGGTTTCGTACTTCTCAATTTGGAACTGTCTGCCGTATTTGGGATTGTCTACCCATTCGCCTCGGAGGAGGAGGCTTTCGCCGGGGTTAATAGATGCCAAGTTCCCAACAACGGTGACGAGTTCGGCATGGTCGCGCGCGGAAAGTCGGCCGACGGTGTAGCCGGTGTCAGGGTGCTCATAGACGATACGTTCAAGTATGCCCTGTAGGGTGTCCATGTTTTTGCTCAGATCGATACTGATTATGTGAACTACTCAAATAGATGGGCGACTAAGCAAGTGAATCCTGGGACGACATCCTCGCCAGTAAGCGTATTCTCGCGTGTTAGCATCTCAATGTCTGTCTTGGAGCGGTATACCGTCACCGTTTTAGAAACAGGTTCAAGCACCCAAACGAGGCGTGTTCCCGCTTCCAGATAGGCAAGTGCCTTTTCGACAACACGAGACTGCACATCTGATGGAGAAACAACCTCAATTGCGAGATCGGGAGGTATGAAAAAACCTTTTGTTTTGTCCCCAGTCAACCGGGCGGTAGAAACAAACGCGACATCAGGTTTTGCTGTCCGTTCTCCAACCTGAAATGTGGTTTCCGCGGTGTATAGGCGTCCCAGTTTATTGTGATACACATGCGCGTCCAGGTATCGAATGACATTGACACTAATTTCACCATGTTCTCTCGATGGCGGTGCCATTGGTACTAATTCTCCGTTAACGTATTCGTATCCTTCTACATCCTGCTCCAGAAACTCCTCCAACGTCATTGTAGTGGGTATTGCGCACATCTCTGGAGGGAGTGGCGGTGATTTTGGCACTAATTTGCCGTCTATGTATTCATACCCTTCTACATCCTGCTCCAGAAACTCCTCCAACGTCATTTTGACACTTTCTGGTGGACGTATTCCTTGTTCAACTTCGTGGATTTCTCGTGGCTTCATGCTCTTCATCCCTCCGTGTAGAAAGGTAGCAGTGTGCCAAAGCACAAGCACGTTTGAAAAGAGAGGTAAACAGTTCCGCTATTTTTTATCTGCCAATTCCGACTGCGATCTATCCAACTTCCGTCATTAATTTCCGAAAAGCGTTGAGTTGGGGTGGAATGGTATGCGGCTTATCGGTTTTATCTTGGAGTGCCTCAACGGTTTTGAGTCCATTACCGGTGATGGCGAGAACTGTCGGTTCATCCCGCCCGATGTGCCCGCTATCTATCAATTTTTTCGCAGCGGCGAGTGTAACACCGCCAGCGGTTTCGGTGAAGATCCCCTCTGTAGCAGCGAGGAGTTTGATGGCTTCTACGATCTCACCATCGGTGGCGTGTTCACCGACCCCTCCGGAGTTTCGGACGGTATCAACAGCATAGATCCCATCTGCTGGATTTCCGATAGCAAGGGATTTAGCGATAGTGTTGGGTCTGACAGGTTTCACAAAATCGCCATTCTCTTTGTATGTGTTGACGATGGGGCCGCAACCTTCCGCTTGAGCAACGTGGATTTTAGTGTTCGGCTTGTCTATTAATCCTAAAGTGTGAAATTCTTTTATTGCCTTGCCAATCTTTGTGATGAGAGAACCGCCAGCGGCGGGTGCGACGATATGTGCGGGTGCCTCCCAACCGAGTTGTTCGATGAGTTCAAAGCAGAGGGTTTTTGAGCCTTCGGCATAGAAAGGACGGATGTTTATGTTAACAAATGCCCACGGATAAACGCCACCGATTTCGCTGCAGAGTCGGTTAACATCGTCATAGGTGCCAGTGATGCCGACGACAGTGGGCCCATAGACGAGCGAAGCGACGACTTTGCCAACTTCGAGGTCGGCTGGGATGAAGAGAAAGCAATTGAGTTTTGCGATAGCGGCATGTGCGGCAACGGCGTTGGCGAGATTACCCGTGGACGCGCAGGAAACAGTGTCAAAGTCGAATTCTTTTGCTTTACTTAAGGCGACAGCGACGACGCGATCTTTGAAGGAAAATGTCGGATGGCAGACGGTATCATCCTTGATATAAAGTTCCTTAATCCCGAGCGCGTCTGCGAGATTTTTAGCTCGGACGAGGGGTGTGAATCCAGTATGCTCACCATCCGTTGGTTCACCGTCTATCGGTAGGAGGTCTGCGTAGCGCCATAAGTTCTCTGGTCCGTTTTCTATTGAACGTCTTGAGATAGATTTTTGTATTGCTTCATAGTTATAGTCTACTTCTAAGGGACCAAAACAGAATTCGCAAACGTGAAGGGGTTCTTTGGGATACTTGCTATCACATTCGCGGCATCTGAGTCCCAATACTTTTTCCATTGTTTTGTTCCTCTTTCAGATTGTCAACTTAAGGTTAAATTCGTTCTTTCCGGATTGCAATGTGAGGCGTATAAAGAGTGAATGCTTCCCTATCCACCTAACATCGTCCGAGTTAGATTCCGTTAGCTGTAAACCTTCGTGATCGCCCCAGACAGTTATCGCGTAGGGCATCGCCTTTATTGATTCTATCGTGATAGTGATGCGTAATTCCGTACGGTAGCGAGTTGGTGAAAATGCGATTAGCGCGGGTCTGCTTGCGTCGGACTGTAATACGCGTTCACTGGTATAGTTTTTGATTTCAACAGGCTCCATAGCATCTTCAACGAAGGTAAATTCGCATGTTGCATCACAATAGTACATCTTTAGCGCGGATTTCGGATTCTCAGTTTCGTCTTGTATTTCTGTCTTCGTTGCTACAATAGCTGTCGGTTCGGTCTTCTCACAATGGGTCATGTAATCGTCAACCATCTGAGAGAGCAGTATCGGTTTTGTGTCTTCAACGCTAACGACGTGTGCGAAATATGCATCTAACCGTTCGAGTCCTTCCGCTCCGAGTTGTGCGACGGTGATCGGATCAATATGTTCGACGTAGCCGAGCCAATGATTCCATGCCGCGTTTTCTACATAGATATCGTAATGCTGGCGTGCTGTTTCGTTCAAAAGTGCGGCACGGAGGTTATCTGTCTCTTCTGCGAGATGTGCAGCGGTATGATATGGTATACCGACGATATTTTTGAATTGAGACCCGAGCGTTTCATCAGTGGTATCTCGTGTTATAATAGCATCAGCGGACATTGAAGCCTCAAGCGGATAAAAACATCCGAAGCCGCCTCGGTCGGTTTCGGTTTCGGGTGTGTCAGGTTCTGTATCCTCTGTATTCGGTTGGTTCCAGTGATAGCCCCAAAGTCCTCGGAACCCTGTCTGTTCAAGTGCTCGGAGCAGTACATCGTTCTTGAACACTGCGCCTGCGATCCTTGGCTCTGCCCACGGTAATGCGCGTTTGATTTTTTCCGATTCCTTGGTTATATATTCTGGGAGTTTCTCGCGCATTGTAACGAGATGTACCGCCATGGCTTCTGTGCCACTGCCTGGATTTGTTTCGCGTTGTGCCTCCCAATTGGCTTCCCAGATCGGCTTAATATCAAGCAGTAACAGGGAGTCGTCGCCATTGTCTGTATGCCATGTTGTGAGTGACTTTGCGACGGCTGGCACGGACTTTGTGTTTACCGCCCATGTAATCGGGATACCGTGTTTGTGCGCGATTTCTGCTAACAGTCGCATACCCTCAAGTAATTGTGTTCTGTCCTCCCGTACTGTTGTGCTTATCAACCCATAATTCAACATATTTTGTATGGTTATAAGTTATAAGTTATAAGTTATAAGTTAACCCCTTGTAGTAGGCGACTGTGGTGTGGTGTCTACAGCAGCCCTGAATACCACAACAAAGTATCTTATAACTGCTAACTAACAACTATTCCCGTGATAACTGAAAGGTTTTTCGCAGAAAAACCGAACTGAAAACTGATAACTATTCCAAAAAGACGGTAACGCCCATATCGGCGTATTTCTGGCGTGTGCTTGGGTTTCCATTTCTAAAGCAGACAGCCGTTGTTGTTTCCTCCAAGGCTTTCGCAACGTATTCAACACATGCATCTACGGTCTGAAGTGCGTGATTTGGGTGTCCCTCCATGCTAAATGTCAGGTCTGCGGGACCGAAAGAGAGGCAATCGACACCGGGTTTAGCGAGGTGTCGCGCGTGTGTGACAGCTTCTATGGATTCGATTTGCATCCAGAGAACGCCGTTGGAATTCCACCAGTCGGCATATTCAAGGCGTTCTTTGCCTGCAGAATTGACCCGTGCGGCACCGCCCCAACTTCGGATGCCTTGCTGGGGGTAGTAGAAAGCAGCGACGGCTTCGTTTACGGTTTCGTCCAATTCGACCTGTGGGACCTCAATACCGGTGGGACCTAAGTCGAGGTAATTGCCGATGAGATAAGCGTTTCGGGTATGTTTAATCCGAAAGTTGACGGGAATCCCGAGTTCATTCGCCATATTACAGAAGGCGACGAGTCGATCTTCGTTGTATGGAGAGTGTTGGCTATCGACAGCGACAAAATCGTAACCTCCCTCTTCGACTCTGGCGACGAGCGCGTCGGCAGATATTCCCATAGAGACGTTAGCACCGTAGACATGCTCTCCGTTGTGAATCCGTTGTTTTAAATTGGCTGCTGACATTATGATCCTCGCTCTTGTTATGGGCAGTGGGTGCGTAATTTCCGTATTTTAAACCCCCTAAAGAATCAACGGTATGAATGCCTTAATGAAGATTAATTTATTAATTCGGTAATTTCTTGGTGAAGTCCGGTGCGGTTCCAAACCGCACCTACCGGTCCTGGGGAAAATATAGAATTACCGATTTATTTTTTTAAACTTCATATAGGCATTCACCGCCCCTTATCAGGGGACTTTAAGAGCAAATGTGTAAGTCCTATAAAATATAAATAGCATCGCGAGATGCTATTCTGAAACCGAGATAGGCGTTGCGATCACGACTGAACCTCTATAATTATACCCTAAAAATTGTTTTCTGTCAACGGATTTGTGGTTTGGGAACAGGGATGGATCGAGAGCACAGCTCGCTCCTACCAGAAAGGATGGATCGAGAGCACAGGACGCGTTTCACAGTTTTCATAGCAAAACTGTGAATTCGATATGTTTCTCGAAAGGCTATAAACCTTTACCACGATTGGGTTTTAGGCGATTTTCATCAAAGGTTGCTATGAAGGCTGCTATGAAATTTGCTATGAAAATTTCGCGAGTCAAGGGTGATGAACTGTAAACTTATTTTCGGATTTTACTATGATAATCGTGTGGTTTATCGGAGGAGTTGCATCTGTTGGTTGTCGAAATGGCGTTCCGATTTTTGAGTGGGACGGATGCGCCATGCGTCTGGTAAGCGGACGAGGGTGTTGATGCTATCTGGGTTCTCAAAGTATGCGTCGTCGAGTTGCCAGAATTGGAGGCGTGGGTAGTTCTTCTGATTGTGCTCGAAGTTGCCCATATTTTCCACCTCTTGTCGCATTCTCGCGTTAACGGGTTCAATTGTGATAAAGATGCCGACTTCGGCATTGTGCTGATCCATGACGTGGCAGAAGGCGCGGACTTGGGTGATGGTGGGTTTGCCGGTTTTGACTTCTGCGAGGATACGTGCGTTTGTCTCTTTCATCTGCTGCGGATTCCAGAGTGTGACGTGTCCGACACCGTCGAGTCCACCGTCGCCGACATCTTTCGTCGGTCTCAGTCCAAGTCGTGTTACTGCCCAATTCGAGAAGTCGTGATATTTGCGTTTGTCACCCTCTTTCAAGAATTTACGGACTTCCTGCATGTTGGTTGGGTAGCCTTCAATTTGGTAGTCTATTGAGGGTTCCAATCCGTGTCGGTCTGCCAAGCGTTGCCGCATCGGATCGAGTGCGAGGATTGTGATGTCAATCCCCATCCATTGACGTTTGAGCGCATGCGCTGCATCAATCGTTGTGCCACAACCACAGAAAGGATCGAGAACGATGTCGCCTTCGTTGCTGGAGGCTTTTATCAGGCGTTCGTAGAGTGCAAGCGGTTTTTGTGTAGGGTAACCGAAATGTTCCTTGGATCTGCTTGTGAGTGGATTTATGTCTATCATAACATCTTGCACCCTTCTCCCTTTTGACGTTGACAAATACCGCTTAAATCCTGGGACTCTGCCTTTTGGTGGCCAGTAAATTAAACCGTTCGCGTCTAAAGCATCCAACTTTTCATGAACGGAGAGGGCTTCGTAATTCTCAGGCGGTTCAATACCTTTTGGCCATGCTTCTCTACGCGGTGCCCGCCAATGATTACCTACGATATTTGGATCGACATCGCGCCAAGGTTTTCCAGACTCGCCATGACTAATTCCCGATGCGTTTAGATTATCTACTCGGTAGAGCCCCCTTTTATCCTGATGACGATAAGCTTTCTTTACGTACTCTGGGTTGTGTTCCGTATAAACAGGATTCCATACCCTTTGGCGGCTCTTGGAATAAAACAGAATTGTGTCGTGGACTCTGCCATACTGTTTGCCATCGTTATGTGCACTGGTGCGTTGCCAGATAATCTCGTTTCTGAAATTGCCTATGCCAAAGATAGCGTCCATCACGCCTTTGAGGTAGTGGCTTGCGGTCGGGTCGCAGTGAAGGTAGATGCTGCCGGTGGGTGTAAGGACTCGGTGCATCTCGGCGAGTCGGGGTCCCATGAAGGCGAGGTATGCACGCATCGCGCAGCTGTTGCCGGAGACAGCGTTTTGCAGCACTAAGTCGTATCCCTTGAGGCAGTTGTCGAGTGCTTTGTAAGTATCGCTGGTATAGGCGCGGTGTTCGATGTCGCCGCGAGCGTCTTGTGCGGCGGTGTCCCAGGTCCATGTATCGGTGAACGCTTTTTTCTGTGCGAGGGAGTCGCCGATGAAGGCGTTGTAGTCGCGTCCGGAGTTGAAGGGCGGGTCGGTGCAGATCAGATGGACGCGTTCGTCGTCAAGTTCGCGTAGGATTTCGAGGTTATCGCCGAAGTAGAGTTTGTTCATGGTTATTGGCTTTCAGCCGTCAACTATCGACTGTCAGATTTGCGACTTGCAACGTTTGTGTGTTGGGTTTGGAAATTTCTGTTTTATCTGTCACGATGCACATAATTGTTCTCTCTCCAGAAATCCGTTGCCCCAAATAGATATAAAAAAAACAAAAATAAACGCAATAAAATATAAATAGATATAATAATACATAAATATACATAATAACATAAAATAAATCAGACAGGCAAGTGAAAAAAGTGATGTAAAACAGAGCTATTCAGTTTTAAGAAATTATTGGGTTTCACGTCTTTTTTCAAGGATCGGGTTCGGTTGGAATGCAGGTCGCAAATGTAAAGCTAAGACAAATTTTGCCGCGTATGGGCAAAATTTGGGCGAGTACGCCGCAAATCGCGGATTATCGTGGAGGACGCGGATTTTCGTGTTAGATACGCCAAAATCATAAGGTAATTTAGCTGTTTTCCAGAGAATTGAATCGCTCTGTCTGGTGATGCAGGGTCATTTAGTTTTAAGAAATTCGCGGGTTTTATGCTTTCTGTTACAGATCCGGTGCGGTTAGAAACACGCACCTACCGGTCCTGGGGGGCAAAATTGGACGAAAAAACCGAGAACTGAATAGCCCTGCTGGTGATGTAAAAAGTGTTGACGTTACTTATTTTTTAGAGTATAATAAATAATATCAGATAATTACCATTACGGAATACAGATGAGTAAAGATTGGTATGGTAAAATGGGTGCAGTTTATTCACACTCACCTACTTAACGCGAAACTCACATCCAATGGTGGTAAGTTAAGAGGTTATAAGTGGTAGGTTAAGAGGGTTTTTCTTAACTTATAACTTATAACTTAATAACCCTAAAAACAGGAGATTGAACGGCATGAAAATTATGTTGGTATTAGCAGGATTTGTGTTGATGATAGCCTATTGTGTTATCGGAAACCCGATCGGCATAGTACAGGCGGAGGAAGTCTTGGGAACAGGAACAGAGTCCCTGATAGGTGGCGACCTAACTGATCCAGAAGACGATGGCGCGGCTGACGCAGATGAAGGTTACAACGCCATTTTCACGGCAAACGAGGAACCCGGATTCGGGGGCGGCGAATTTTCGTTTAACGTCTTTGATAACCGCCTTGGCCCCAGCAATGATAAATGGTGCTGCGGACGTGGTGGTGGTATCCCGGAGGAAGGGTTACACGTGACAGCTGAGCTTGAGGAGGCGTACGTATTGACACATTTCACCGTCTCTTCAGCGAACGATGTGCCTGCCAGAGACCCGACAGTGTGGGAAGTTCAGGGATCGAACGACGGCGAGACATTTACGACCATCTATGCGCACGACGGGGATAGTTTCTGGACGGAGCGACTGCAAGTCGTCCTTTTTGAGGCGGGGACAGATTTCGACGTTCAAGACACCGGGTATAAGTTTTTCCGGCATGTTACGTTTGACACGGCATCGAACCCGGCTGGTGCGTACTTCCAAATCGGCGAGATTGAGTACTTCGGCGATGCGGGTTTGACCCCTGTAGACCCGAAAGCCAAGCTCACAACCACATGGGGCAGCATCAAAAACGCCAGATAGCTTAGGAGTTGTCAGTTATCAGTTGTCAGTTAAGAAAACCCTCTTAACCTACCACTTATAACCAACAACTACTCATATCGGAAACCCGAATCGAGTCATAACTTGGTTTGGGTTTCCGTTTTTTATATCCGCTTGAAACCGTATGGACTCTACTGGGGAGGTCCTTTTCGATCAAGTATTTTTTGAGAATTGACAGGATCAGGTTTTCGGGCTATTTATTATGTTGCGGGTGAAAAGAATGTTGATGATGGAGTTGGTATGAAACCTTATGCGTATCTTGAACACACGGCTGATATGGGGATGGCGGTTAGGGGCAAGAATCTGTCGGAACTTTTGACACACGCGGCGCAAGGGTTATTTGAGGCGATCGCGGTTGTGGGAACGATTGATGAGACCGTGTCGGTTGAGATTCATCTTACGGCTGAATCTGTGGAGGAGCTATTTGTGGGATGGCTCGATGAACTTATCTTTCGACATGAGACAGAAGAGGTTTTCTTTAAACGCGCAGAAATCCGGCAGTGTTGTGAAACGGAGATGTCGGCGACGGTTTATGGCGAACCTTCAAATTTTGATAAACACGCGGTTTATACCGAGATTAAGAGTGTCACGTATCATCAGTTGCAGGTTGTGCAAAAGGGTGATGGGAGTTGGTTTGCGCAGGTTATTTTTGATTTGTGATAGCAGTCGGCTGTCAGCACGGATACTCTGATAGGTTCAGTTTCCTAACCGGGGTTTTCATTGGCCTGTGGAAGCGTGGGTACCGGTTGGTTGCTCTTATGGGTAGAACTGATACATTGTGGTGTTTAGGAGGACGTTTAGGAGGCTCCAGGTGCTGCCCATGAGGTAATCGCCGAGGACTAATCCTAAGAAAAAGGGGATCACGCGCCGATAACTCTGGATGCCGCCGTGCCGGAGGATGAGCCATTTTAGCGTTAAAGCGATGAGCAACGGAATCCAGAGATCGGACATCTCTTGATTGCTCGCCATGACGTATCCGAGGGGATGTAAGGGTAGCCAGAAGAATTTGACCCGCAGATATGTCAGCACCATCATGACAGAGAAGCCGATCCCCATGAATATTACGCCGATCCAGTCCGTACCGAGTGGATAGGATATCCAGTTCGTTAATCGTTGGAAGTATTGTCTACCGTAGCCGAGTGCCCAGGGTCCGAAGTATCCGGAATCGGCACCGAACTGGTAATAGAGATGGAGTTGTACCCAGAAGGCGACGCACACCCCGAAAATGGTGGCGATGATGATGGTCAGGAGCATCCGACGTTGGTTAATATTAGCGAGTTCAGCGATTTTAAATGCCTCTAATTGGTGCGGCATCTGTTGTGGACGGTAATCTCGGTTGAAGAAGCAGACGGAGAGTGCTGTCAAGTTCCGTGCACCGAGGCGATGTGTCCCTAAGACGGTGCTTAATATGTATCGGGGTGCCTGCCAGTGGTAGGCGTGAACGAAGATACCGGACTCCGCACGGATCCGCGTCGTCACCAGGGGTGTTACGAGGAACAAGATCGCGAAAGTGATCGCGAGCCAAGGTGCCATGCCCGCTTTGTAGAGGAGAAATGCGAACACCAGAATACCGAGGCCAAAACCCCAGACAGCCACGCGATACGGCATCGGTTCGTCGCTCTGGTCGATTGGTGGTTCTCGTCCGCGGGAAGGCATGGCACTTTGTAGAACGGCTTTGAAATGTCGTTTGCCGGTCCAACCGAAGAAGAAACAGAGTCCCACAAAAGCCCCGATTGTCTGTTCGTTAAGGTAAGGGAAGCGCGGAATAGCATTCCATCCGACGGCTTGTGCTAAAGCGACTTCGTTTCGATAGAGGAAATAGAAGAAGGTTGTCGAAAAGAGGACATCCAACGGCATGAGGAACATAATCCCGATAGCGAATGGGTAAAAGGCGGTGATGATGGTACCGTAGTAACTGAACGGGGGTTCGTGGAATCTGAAGAACCGGCGTGTCACAGGGATATGCGGAAGGACGGGATAGAGATGGCTCAGTCCGTTGAATAGGCTGATGCCCGCGGCAATCCCGAAACCGATCCACATCCGTTTGTTTCGGAAGAAACCGGATTTCGGATCCGTCATCATAAGTGGGAGTTGAATAATCGGGAAGGTGAGGCGTTCACGCTGTGCCCATTGCCGACGGAGGATCGTGTTGAGGCAAAGGAAGATGAACGCTATGGTCATAAACAGCAACAACCATGCACCTATTACCGGTAGCCAGACTTGTAGATGCAGCGGACGGTATAGGCTTGACTCGCCTTGGTAATAGCCGCGGAGTGCGTCTCTATCTGAAACAGTGAGCCATTGGGGGAGATGGTGCCAAAATAGGGTGCGCCATTCGTTTTCTTCTGTTGCGAACCAGAAACTGTGTCCAAGCACGGAAAGGATCGCTTGTAAGACATCGCATCCAGCGAGCGTTGTGGCGAAACTGAGTGTCACGTAGAGGAGTAGGAGTTCACCCTGTCCGAGGGCGACATTACTGTTTAGGAGACGGATGACGGCGTTGATTAGCATCACTGCTATGAGGATGAAGATGACATTGGAGAGTGGGACGACCCATGTCGGAAAGGTATAACGCACGATTTCCATCTGGATGAGGAAATAGCAGTTAATCGGTGCGGTAATAGCAAAGATGCACAAGACACGCCATGTCAAGGCACGCTGTTGCTGGGGAGAAGTCAATGTTAATCCGCCTCTGTCAAATCTATAGGATGTGTCCTTGATTGTAGCAGATAGGCTGATTCCATTCAAGAGAATTTATGTATGTTAAGTGTATACCTTAATCTCTTCTGGATTCACCGCAACGATACGGGAAACGCGTTGCGTTTCTTCTTCAGAGAGCACCTTGACGATATGGTTCCAGATCAGATCATCGCGTTCTGAGGTTTTATGGTGATGGATATCAAATTTTCGGCTGATGATGAGAACACGAATGTGTTCGTCGCCATCATCAAAAACATCAATGAAGTAGTCGGGATCCCTGAACGAGGCTGCTTCAAGTGCATCGTAGATTTTCTGTTTTATAATTTCACGTTCCATGTCTACTCTTGGATTACCAGATCGCAACCTCTTCAGGCAGCATACCAATGGATAGAGACACGTGTCCCCACTCTTCGTTTGAAAGATGCTTGAGGAGCTCATTCCAGATGATCTCGCCTCTGCCTCCCATAGTGTAACCGTCGAATTTTCTACTGACGATGACAATATGGACAAGGTCATCAAAACCATCGGAGACATCAACGAAGTCTTTAGCATCGCAGAAATAACCTGTCTTGAGCATATTGTGGATTTTATGCTTTAACACTTCACACGCCATCTATAAATCCTCCATTACAGATTATTGTTTATCCAGTGTATAATCCGTTCAACAGACGTTGTCAAGTACCCCCGCTAAAGCAGGAGGCTTGCGAAAGAGCGTTAGCTCCAGCAAGCCCGTTGTAATAACGGATTTCTCGTTTCATAGAGGATGGTATCCCATACCTCTCCACGAAGGGCGCAAGCCGCCCTATGTAAGATATTCAAAGCCGCGTTGTGGTCGCGGTCAAGTTTCAAGCCACAAGATCGACAATGGAACACACGCTCGGACAACTTCAGTTTTATAGGCAATCTCTGACAGCACTCCGAACACGTTTGGCTGGTATTGTGAGGGGGCACTTGGTGGAAGTGTTTGCCGTCGCGCTTTGCCACCCAGTCGCACCAGTCAAAGAACATACCCCAAGACGCGTCAGAAATGGACTTGGCGAGGTATCGGTTCTTAACCATGTTGCTTGGCTTGAGTTCCTCAGTAACAACCGCGTCAAACTCCCTATGGTGAAAAAGTTTGTAGGCAGTTTTTGCGATAAAATCAAGACGTTGGCAGGCAACAATATCTGCCTGTTTTGCCAATGCGTCCTTTGCCTTATACCAGCGTTTGCTGCGGTATTGCTTGCGCGACAAATCACGATGAAGTTTCACAAGTTTGCGTTCGGCGTGTCGGTAAAAGCGAGGGTTGGGTATCTTCTCCCCATCAGAAGTCGTCAGAAAATCGTGTGTGCCAACGTCCACACCACAAGCGGATTTTGGAACACATTTCAGCGAGTCAGGCACTTCGCAAACGATAAAGCAATACCACCCGCGTGCCGTCTTTTTCAACGTGACCTCTTTCGGGTCTCCGATAAATGGACGGTGCTGGCGGATTTTGACTTCACCGAGTTTCGGCACTTTCAGCATGTTATGCCGTTTACCTGTTTCACGGATCGGATTCTGACGGACACGCTCACCACTCTTGAGTTTGTGTTTACGCAAAGACCAAGACAACGAGCGAACAGAACGCCTGAACTTAGGATAGCCTTTTTTTTCCGCCCCCTCTTTACAACGGCGTTGAAAATGCTCATGTGCAGCATTGACGCGTTTGATCGTGGATACTTGCATATCCTGGGGGTGATCGGAATAGTGAGAAGTGGCCGCGCGGAGGGCCTTGAGATGGTTAATCTGGTCATACATCGATACGGAAACACTACCATACTCCCACATCTGATTCCGCATCTGGAGCATATAGTTCTGCAACTGCTTCTGGTGGCGCAACTCCGCATAAAGCCACTGTTCCTCTGTTTTCGTAGGCTTCGCACGGAACTTAAAGGTTATTTTCATTCGGCGATCACACATCACACTTTTAACCCCTATTCAGTAGGTAGGCAGACACGCTACCAAGTGGTAACGCTGAATATGTCTGCCAGTGTGATACATATATTAAACCACAATTTGATTAGAATGTCAAGTGTTTTTTCAAAAAAAACGCTATGGTCTAATCCACGAAGGCGGATTTTCCTCCCCCACTAAAGTAGGGGGTTTCCAATCCGTAAATTTTGATGAAACTCCACAGAGCCATTCAGTTATCGGTTGTCAGTTGGCGGGGTTGTTAGAGGAAACACCCCGCCAACGGAGAATGAAGGAAACCATACCCACTGTTTCTTGGTGCAGTAGAACTTCTACCATTGTCCATGCACAGGGGTTTCGCGTGCTTTCTCAAAGAGGTCTGCCCATTCGTCAGAACCGTCGTCGAAGGTTAATTCCAGCCGGGCACCCTCTACTTGTGCTTCGCCGTTCCCGGCATTGAAATAACTCAAGCCGTCGCCCGCCATGTGGATGCAGCTGCCATCAGGATAGACAGCGGTCTTGATGATGCGTGGCGGAGGATGGATCGTATAGCCGTCGGTGTCTAATTCCGCATCAGGCACGCGGCAGCGTTCGACTGCGTCTTCGTCCACTTCAACGCCTAATCCTGGGGCATCTGAAATCTTGTGGCATCCATCTGCGACTTGCACCGGTTGTGTCAGTAGATGCTCGCTATAGAGATTAATACAGGTAATTGCGGGCCATGTTGCATGCGTGAGTACACTGCCGAGGTGTCCTGCCCAAGTTGTTGTCAAACCGTTTCCGACGATTTGGAGCCAAAAGGGCATATCCGCTGCTGCGCTGAGCTGCCCTTCACGCATCACTTGCGACTTGCCACCACCGATGACAAATCCAGTGCATACATCTTCACATACACAGGTTGTATAAGGTGGGGACCCGAAATGCATGGCGATCTGACAGCCGACGGTTTGGCGAATCTGTTTGTTACCTTCAACATCGCCTTGCGGAATGGGGGTCTCGAACATTGCGACGTTTGGGTGTGTAGCGAGTTTTTGCAGGACCGGGATAGCGGTTTCCGCATCGCGCCAAGAACCGTTCGGATCGAGGTCGAGTTTGAAATCGGCTGGCACGACTTCTGCGACAGTTTCAACCTGTGCGACGATATCCCACCATGGGCGCGGCTTGTTTTTGAAGCTGGTATAGCCGTTTTCCACGGCATCTGCGGCTTCCGCTGCCCAGTTTTCTGGGGAAGAATCAATAGACCACCACGAAATAGGGACAGCGTCTCGACATTGGTTGCCGAGGAGTTGGTAGACCGGCACTTCCAGAATTTTGCCGACGACATCAAAGAGTGCCATCTGTAAGCCAGCACCGAGCGAATCGTCGTTCATGCGTTCAGCGGGACTTTGTCCGATCACACGTTCGACACTCGCGTCGCTGACACGGGAATAGGTATAGTGAATGACTGTCTCGCCCCAACCGACGTGTCCGGTATCTGTGGTGACCTTGCACAATTCAAGGAGCGACCAGTTGTAAACGGTTGAGACGCTTTGGGTGGTAATCTGCTGTTGACGCGGGGTAAAGGGGACATCTACAATTACACGTTCAACGTTGGTGACTTTCATAAGTGGACTCCTCAGGTAATACCGAAGGTATGAGGCACGGGGACCTCGTATTATATTCGTTGCGTATAATGGTTAGGAAAGGTTTTGTCTATTTCATTATACCACAAGGAGTCGTTTTTGTACTATAGAATCCTTTATTTTACAGGGTCATTTAATTTTAAGAAATTATTAGGTTTCACGTCTTTTTTTAAGGATCCGGTTCGGTTAGGAAACCGAACCGACCGGGCCTGGCGGTGAAAATTCGATTGAAAAATGGACAATTGAATGACCCTGTTTATTTTAATCAGGGCTATTTAGTTTTAAGAGATTCTTGGGTTTCGCGCCTCCTTTCACGGATCCGGTTCGGTTAGGAAACCGAACCGACCGGGCCTGGGGGAGCAAAATTGATCGAAAAAATGGAAAACTAAATAGCCCTGTCTATTTTATAGTATATCCCGTAATTATTTATACACTTGACATCGGTTCGGTTAGGAAACCGAACCTACCGAGGGTTGAAAGTGTGTATTTATTTTTGGGATTTACTATAAATCCACCTGTTATTAGTAAGTGGTCTTAATCTCGCCCCAGATAGTTGTCAGTTTGTCTTTGACATCAACATCAAATCCTGCGCCACTTGTGACGAGGATACTGTCGATTCTGCCATTACCCCAACTCTCGTGCCAGACCCCGACTTCACCAGCACTTTTGTATGTGGCTTCGTCGGATTCAAGGACAGGATTACCGAGGGTGCTGGAATCTGCGAACAAATCTTTGACTTCCGCGAGTTCCATATACCAAACCTTGACGTTGCTGCCTTTGACTTCAACCCGTCCAAAATAGGGGACGGAGTTGTCCTGGGTGAGACCGCCCCCTAAGCCGTGGTCCACACCGAGTATTTCTTTGCCACCGTTTTCACAACCGCACTCACTCAGGCACTGTCCGGAGGGGCAGCATCCATCTGCGAGATCCCCAAGGATAACTTTGGATGTCTCATTATAGCCGAAAACAACGAGATAGCCTTTATCGTCGCCTTTTCTACGGAACTGGACACCGAAGCTATCATCATCGCCGAAGGAAAAGACGACCTGGATAATACCGTCGGTGAAATCGTCGACATCTGGGAGGGGTGTGTTGCCGGAGATGCCGCAGCCTTCAGCGGTTTGTGTCATCGATTTTTTACCGCCGATTTTACCGCCGTTGAAATCTCCATCAGCCCAGATAGTTCCGGCGTTCTCGGGTTTGTAGTTTTTGACGTTGTTCACCGCAGCGTTGGGTTTTGCGTCCTTAGAACCCGGCTCAAAGTCGGCGTAAAACACAATGTTCGCGGTGGCGTGGAAGGAAATGGATAGCGTAAGGACAAGAATTGAGAGAAAGAGACGCGTTTTCATCATATATACCTCCGTTTTCAAAGGGATTGCGTTGTGCTCTATTCGCAAGCAGCAACAGCGTGCCAGGGTCAGGCACTCAAAAAGAGACCTTGCGATAGAACTGAATCGGGATGGGTGAGGCAAGTGCCTCACCCTATAAAGACAGATCATGCAGTGCCGGGAGACCGAGGTTTGGGAACCTCACTTGGCACTGCGAATTGATTTGATGGTCTTAGTCTATATTAGGATAGAGACTAATAATTGCTCTTAAGCTCGCCCCATGTCGTAGAGAGTTTCGCCTGTGGGTCAACTGCTACGGTGCCGCCTGGGCCGGTAACGAGGACGCTACCGACTCTTCCGTTGCCCCAACTTTCGTGCCAAAGGCCGACGGTGCCGGGTCCGAGGTCATCTGCGCCGTCATAAGTAGCGACCGGTTCACCGAGTTCCTCGGAATCTGCGAAGAGATCTGGGGTATCAGCGTAAGGCATATACCAAACTTCAATGAGGCTTCCGGTGACTTGAACACGTCCGAAATAGGCGACAGTGTTGTCCTGGGTGAGACCTGCCCCTAAGCCGTGATCGACACCGACGAGCTCATTTCCGCCGTTTTCGCAGCTACACTCGCTGAGACATTGACCGGATGGACAGCAGCCATCCGCGAGGCTTCCAATGATAACCTGAGGTGTTTCGTTATAGCCGAATACGACTAAGTAGCCCCTATCATCACCAACGCGGCGGAATTGGAATCCAACGCTGTCATCGTCTTGCCATGAAAAAACGGCTTGGATGATGCCATCGGAGAAGTTATCAACACCGGGGAGTGGTGTATTGCCAGAGATGCCACACCCCTCTTGGGTTTGATGCAATGCCCCTTCACCGCCGGGGAATTCTGTCGCTTCTGCCCAAACGGTTCCATCGTTTTCGGATACCCAATTTGCTGGGTCGTTGACGCTTGCATCTGGGACCGCTTCGGCGGAATTGGATTCAAAATCAGCGAAAAAAATTATCTGCGCGCTCGCGGGACCAATCAGCATGACTGAAAAAAGCGCGATGAGCGTCAGAAGGTGGGTTCTTTTCATTTTCTGCTCCTTTATTGATTGATTTTGCGCAAAATTTAAAGCCGAAGCCCTTCTTAATATACTTATAACGTGAGCTCGAGAAAAGGTTACACTTTACGGCATTCGGACGCGAAAATGTAGCCGTTACCCCATCCGAAATGTTTAAATCGAACTGACGTTACTGATACGTGGCATATTAAACCAATTTTATTGCAGTAACTTGCGTAGCCTATGCCAAGTCGCGATGGCTTGCGAAGGACAGACTTTTATAAATAGGTCGGTTTATGGCGAAACCGTTGTCTAAAACATAGCAAAAATGCGAATTTTTGTCAAGAAAGAAAAAGTTGTCAGAGGAATGGTTGTCAGTTATCAGTTTTCAGTTGTTAGTACTCAGCAGTCAGCCATTGGTTTCCATCAGCGGTCAGTGGAATGTTATACCAAATCTAAAAAATAAATTCACATTTCAGAGGTATTGAAACGCATCATAGGTTTCGGCACATAAGAGCGCAATCAATTGCGCTACTACGAGCCAGCTTTTTGTTAATGACAGGCGGTTATTTAGAAATGGTATTATTACGGAAGTTGGAAGGGAGGAACGGGGTCTAACTGACATTGGATCGTGGTGGTGAGATTGAAAATCCCGTCAGCAAAGAGGGAAATTTAGAGGGTTTCTGATTGAAATAGGACTTACGCAAAAAGCAGTAATTTTCAGCATTTTAACCCCCTAAATCCGCCTTATCAGGGGACTTTGAGAGGAAATGCGTAGGTCCTACGAAAATTATTTTTTTCTCTGAGCGATGCTTGCCCAATGCCATAGAAGGATCGTGCCGTCCATGCTGCCACTGGCAAGCGTTTGACCATCTGGAGAAAATCTCAGGACTTCAATTCTTCCTGTGTGCGGCTTGATAGTGGACTTGAGTGTATAATTGTTTGTATCCCACATCTCTATCGTTCCGTCGCCACACCCGATAAGCAGAATTGAACTATCTGGAGAGAAGGCTAACACTGCAACCCGCGCGCCGCGTCTGGTGAGTTCCGATAGCAAGCGGTGCGTGCGAACATTCCATAAGGAAATCTCACCCCGCCCAGCACTCGCAAGCATTTTACCATCCGGTGAGAACGCCAACGCTAATGCGTCAGCTTGCCCTGAGTCTTCATGTTCAGTAAGAGTGGCGCGAAGCGTGCTGGTCCGAACGTCCCACAAGCGAACACCTCGGTGATTTGTACTTGCGAGCGTGCTCCCATCAGGAGAGAACGCCAACGCTTTGACCGATATCTGGTGTCCTTTGAACGTTTTCTTACGATGTCCTGTCTCTACATCCCAGACATAAATCGCGCCATCCCTGCCGCCACTGGCAAGTAGCGTACTATCCGACGAGAAAGCGAGGGTGTCAACAAACCAAGTATGCCCTACCAAGGCTGCGCGCTGGCTGTTGGTCTGGAGATCCCATAACCTTATAACATTCTTATCTGTCGCACCGGCAAGAATTTTGCCATCAGGCGAAAATGTGTACGCATTGATCACATTCGACCGCGGCAATACGAGTGGCGTGAATGCTCTATTGCCGTTGATGTCCCAAAATTGAACCGTCTCGCCTTGTGATCTCCAACCGACACTCATAAGCGTTGTTCCATCGTCAGCGAAACCCAACGCGCGTCCCCAGTCCTCGTGTCCTTTGAGAGTAAGCATGGCAAACTGGGTACCAGTGGATGCATTCCACGAGTGAATCGTTCCTTTCCAATCAGCCGTCATGAAGATCGGCTTATCCATCGAAAATGCTAATGCTAAGATGCGACTTGATCTCATACCCACTTTTGTCGTGGAAAGGAGGCTGCCATCGCTAAGCCTCCATAACCGAACTATGCGGTGGTGATCACCACTTGCCAGAATGGATCCGTCAGGTGAGAATGCCAGTGTATCAATCCACGCCGTCTGTCGTGTGGTAGCAGGAAATTCTTGATTGGTATCAGTAAGTCCGAATTGAACAAGTGCCCGTACTTGTTTTCCTGTGCCTGGATCCCACAATCGAGCTGTGCCGCCCATGCCTGCGCTTGCGAGCGTTTTACCATCGGGTGAAAAGGCTAATACTTTAACAGGCTTCTTATGACCTGTAAGCGTAGATAGGTGCTCTTCAGCATCGATATCCCACAGCCGAATTGACAGGTCTTCGCTTGTACTTGCGAGTGTTTTGCCATCGGGTGAGAACGCTAACGCCTCAACAGTATCTGTATGTCCTGTTAGCGTAGCAATCGGGTCACCCGTAGCAACATCCCATATCTGAATTGTGCCAGTTCGCCCATTGCTGGCAATCGTGGTGCCGTCAGGAGAGAATGCAAGTGTTCCAGGGAAATTTCGTCTATCCGAAAGCACCACTAACTGTTTACCGGTTTCGGTATCCCAAACCCGGATTGTTCTATCGTTACCCGTGCTGGCGAGAATTTTGCCATCCGATGAAAACGCCAAACTTTGAATCTGTGCCGTATGCCCGGTAAGTAGTGCGAGTTCGTCCCCAGTAGCCACACTATACATCCAGATTCCGATGCTACTCGCCACAGCGAGTTCGTTGCCATCCGGTGAAAATTGAATCGCATTAATGCGCCCTTTTCCGAGACGCATTTTCGCTTCCTTCGGCAGTTCCCATTTCGTATAATCTTTGATGGGTTCGTCTGCTTGTGCGTCTGCGACGAGTGCTGCGGTATTACTGCGTGTCCGCTTAGACTTGTTACTGCTGCGCGATGTATTGATGCTTTCTATCTGTGTCCGCGTATCCGGTTTTGAGACCCTATTCAGGACAAGCGGTGTCTCAATCAATTCAATCGCCACCTCTGAGGCTGCATCAAGGCTATAGGGTTGCTGGAAACGGATTGCGTATCGCTGGCTTCCGATGCCGAGCATTAACAGCATCACCGCAACCGTAGCAGCGGCGATTGCCCACGGCACGGATGGCTTACCACTGGACGGCGCGGTGGGTTTAATGCGTGCGATCTTTTGCATGATATTCTCTGTGAGGTTCGGTGTGATTTGGAAATTGCCTAAAGCCTCTCGAACTACCGGTTCCTCTTTTTTTAAGGACTGCCTTGCACGGTAGAGACGATTCTTAATCGCACTTACCGAGACACCGAGAAACTGGCTTATCTCTTCGTATGTCATTCCACCGAGGTAGTAGAGTGTGATGATGGTCCGGTCGCTCTCCTGTAATTTCGCAAGCAGCTTCTTGACGACTTCGCGCTGCACGTCTGTTATTCTCTGCTCGTTTTCCTCAATGACATATCCTGCATAGGCTGCTCTTTCTAACTCCACAGTGCTTGTGTCCTGCAACGCTTGTGTCGACAAACGTTTTTTGCGCAGCCACGTTTTGCAATGGTTTGTTGCTATCACATAGAGCCAACTCGCAAAAGAGTGCGGTTCTTTTAGGGTCGCCAGTTTCTGGTATGCTTTTAGGAAGGTATCTTGTGTGATATCCTCGGCGATGTGGAAATCACCGATTTTCCGCCATACAAGCGCGTGAACGGATTTTTGGTATTTTTTCACGAGTGTGGAGAACGCAGTATCATCGCCTGACAGGACGCGTTGGATGAGTTTGACATCATCATTTTTCATTGGACACCTCTGGAAAAGGAAAATTTATCACTTTTCCCGCCAAGACCCCATGCTTTAGCTTGAGGGATGTAGGCGGGCATAGGGTTTGTCGGTTAAAATAGATTTGACATTCACGAAAAAATGTTGTATAATATTCATATCACAGTGGCAGACAGTTCAAGCGTAATCGCAAGGTTACGTGTCTGCCTACCTACTTGAACGGGGGTAAAACTGTGAACTGTGAAAATCTATGAAAACCTATAAATATCAGTTGGGTCATCAATCTAATACGATACGTCTTGGCAACCTGCTTGACGACATGTGGCAAGTGCATGAATACTTCCACAAGTGGCAACGTCAGCGGTATAAAGACGGATTGCCGTATGCGAATTACAATGCGATGGATGCACACTTCAAGGCGTTGAAGCGAACCACGCATCCGCATTGGAACATGTTGCCAAGTCAAGCGGTCCAGCAAGAATTGATGCGTATTGACAACGCCTATCAGCGGTTCTTTGATAAACTTGGTGGCAGACCGCATATCAAACGGCGACATAAGTTCAAATCGATCACCTATCCAGGGACCGCGGGTTGGAAGATAGAAGATAATCGTATGACGATAACCTTTCGTAAATGGAATCCTGACACCCGTAAATGGCAGTTTGATAAAGTCCCCTTTACCTTTTTCAAACACCGTGAGTGGCATGGTTCTATTAGACGTGTGACGGTCAAACGTGATGCCTGCGGTGACTATTGGCTTTGTATAACCACTAACTTTGTTGATACCGACCCCCTGCCGACAACAGGTAAGAGCGTTGGGGCAGACTTTGGTATGAAAGACGCGTACTTGACCCTTAGCACGGGCGAAAAGAAACAACACCCACAACCTTTGAAACACTCCTTGAAGAAACTTCGGCATCTCAACAAGGCATTGAGTCGTAAGCAAAAAGGTTCTAATAGTTGGTGGCGAACTGTCCGAGCGATTGCCAAACTTTATCGGAAAGTTAGCAATCAACGCAAAGATTTTCACTGGCAATTGGCGACGGAACTTTGTGAGAAGTTTGATACGATTGTCATTGAAACTTTGAACCTTGACGGCATGAAACGATTGTGGGGACGCAAAGTCTCTGACCTTGCTTTCTACCAATTTGTTGAGATATTGAGGTATAAATGTAGTAAACATAAGCGTCTTTTGAGAGAAGTTGATCAATGGACGGCTACGACAAAGCCATGTTCGGATTGTGGTTTCCACAACGAAAATCTAACTCTGAATGATAGGCAGTGGACATGTCCTGAATGTGGTTCAGACCATGATAGAGACATCAACGCTGCGCTAAACATATTGCGGGCAGGGATAGCCACGACATAAACGTGATATGCCTTCTATCCACTTCTTTCAGGATAGAGGGGAATTGCCCGCTGGTGGAGCGACGATAAGACGGTGAACTCTATGAGTAAACCGCAGTCGCTATGAAACCGAAGCCCCTACCTTTAGGTAGTGGGTGCTATCACCAGTCCATATTAATAGGACTTAGGCATTTTTCTTGCGAATCTTTACCATCACATACTGGAAGCCGCGTAAACCCTGATTAATATATAGTGACACAACCGGAGGTGAAAAAGTTTCATAATTCTGCAAAAAATAAAAATAAGTTCATGTTCTATGAATTTGGTATCAGAAATAGGGGTGTTCCCAGCGGAGAATCCCTATGGTATGATTAAAGGGACCAAAGGGTGCGTAAAGTTTTTGGCAGCATATTGATTTTTTTTAAAGCAGACAGGTTGGCGGACATAGCACTCCGCTGGAGTGCAAGAGAAGGGAACCATCCTTTTCTATAGATATATTGCTCCGCTGGAGCAAAGAGACTTCTGGGAAGCTCTTCTGACGCCAGAGGCGTGATATTGCTTCGCAGTGAGAATAGTGGCAGATGCCAGCGATAAAGGCACTCCAGCGGAGTGCTATGTCTTAGATCGCTCCGATATGGGAACGCTGTTAGCATATTTACACACCCGTAACCAAATCCATACTGGAACGGTTCCTTTATAATGTGAATTCAGGAAAAAATAAATAGAAACTCAAAGGATTCGAGAGGTATTCAGTTTGCGGTGAAAATGGGGCGAAAGAAAGGAAAACTGAATGGCTCTGCAGAACATTTGGAAAGAAGGAACGCTTACTGATTGTTTCGTTGGAAGCGGAGTACGCCGCTTTGTTTTGTGCCGATGTAAAAGGTGTTGCCATCAATAGCAAAAGCAGTTGCTTTATGTGGTAGTTCTGGCGTAATCTGTTTCCATGCGTTTGTTTGGGTATCTACCTGATAGACACCGCTATCAGACACGCCGTAAGCTGTCCCATCATTGACTGCGATCCGATCCATGATCAGTCTATTCCCATCAACATCGGTGAGGACGTTCCATGTTTCGCCGTCGCTTGAATGCATGACTCCCATATCGGTTGAGACATAGACGGTTGACCCTGCGAAAAACATTTCTCTGAAATAGCCGAATGGAAATACGAGGTTTGCGGTGATGTCGCGCCACGTGTCTCCACTGTCTTGGGACAGGAAAAGATCGCCCTCTCGTTTCCCGGCATAGACGGTGTTTCCTGAAGCAGCAAGCGTGAGACCTTTCCCCTCAACAGGTGAGATACCTTCGATGTCTTCTAAACCTGTATGGTGCCATGCTGTTTCGCCGAACCGCCATCTGTAAAGTTTATGTCTGTATTCCATGAAGACAGTATCGTCAGCGACTGTAAACGTTCCATTTGTGCTCCATTCTTCAAAGACACGGTGCTGGTCAGCCTGCCACTGCGCCTGCACTTTATTAACATCTTCACCGTTTTTTCTCGCATTCATACGCTTGTCCCACCATTCCTTGTGTAAGGTGTCTTCTTCAAAATCTGGAACGTCTTCAACGGGCAGAAACACATCACCGGCATCAGAAAGGCGAAGAAGGGTGACGCCTTCAAGTTCACTGTTACTTACATAGAGCACACCGTTGGCTGTTACGATTTTCGCATTCTCTCCTTCAAGAGCAGCATTTTCATCAGTATTCAAGCCGACAGATTCCCACGTCTCACCGCCATCTGCGGATTTGAGCGTTTCGTTAGGTGTTAGCGCGTAGAGAGCATTCCTGACCGTTACCAGACTTGGTACATGTGAATTCACCATTCCGGTCATAAAGGGGGACCAGGTTGCGCCGCCATCTATTGAGCGTCTTATTCCGTTGCTATAAGTGCCGTAAAAATTGTTTTCGTCCAACGCGACAACGGGAAACGCGCCAAACGTATGCGCTCCGGGGTTAGGATCCGTCCACGTTTCGCCGCCGTCCTTAGAAAGTAGGACACCACTGTTACCTTTTAACATGAGTGTGTCACCGGCGGGAACAATCTCAACAGAGGTTATTATCCTCACTGGATGTTCGCGGGTATTCGGTGTAATATCAATCCAGAAATCGCCGAGGTCGGTTGAGTAAAAAACTGCGGCATGTGGACCATGAGGCGGATTTGCGAATGTTCCGACGTAGAGCCTATCTTCGGTGTTTGCTAACGAAAAGATGCCATGTGGTACCGGAATCGACAATTTTTTCCAAGCATCGGTCAATCGGAAAAGCCCATGCCTGGTTCCGACAAAGAGTGTATTATCAATAGCGAGCGCGTCCCAAATTCGGAAATTAAGATCGCCTGCCCCCGGCGCGTTATCGACTGGCAAATCTTTTCCTATGGGTTCCCACTGGTTCCCGACATCTTCAGAACGAAAGACCTCCGTTTGAAGAACGAGGTACATCGCCGCATCTGTGATAACCAATGCAATCGCCCATCCTTCGGGTCGCGCGCCGAGACTATTCCATGTCTTACCTTCATCTGTTGAGACTAAGAGTTCATTGGAAGTAAGGAGATAGAGCGTGTCATCGTGTTCTGCCATAACAGGATTGAACTCCTGATTTGGGCCACTGGCACTGACAAACGACCAGGCATCTGCTGCTTCTGTGAGCCGATAGAGTCCTGTTTTCGCGATGGCGTAGAGGGTTCGGTCAGATGTCAGAAAGAGTCCTGCTCTTGAAACGCCTCCGGGTCCTTTCGTCTGAATCCACTGTGGTTTTGCTGCTGGAAGGTCGGTTTCTTCGGCATGCGCGGCTGCGACGAGAAGTGCTTCCGTGTGGAACCCGAATTCTCTATTTTTACCGGGTGTATCGGCGTTTCCGAATCGGGTCAGGGCATCGGATTTGCGTGCTGACACTTGGACGACAGGCGCGTCAACGAGTTCTATTGTCATCTCTGATGTCGCATCCAAGTTATAGGGTTGCTGGAAACGCGATAACGCTTGAGGTCCCATCCCGACCATCAGAATAACCAAAACGGTTGATGCGAAAGAGAGTCCCCACGGGATCCAAGGCTTGCTTACGGAAGGAGAGGCAGGTCTGATCTTAGCAATTTCGCGCATGATGTTCTCGGTTAGATTCGTAGGTATTTGGAAGTTACCCAGCACCTCTTGAATCATGCGTTCTTCCTTCTCCAACCGTTCGCGGGCGCGACGGAGCCGACTTCTAATCGTGTTTGATGATACCCCCAAAAACGTGCTAATCTCTTCACTCTTCATTTCTGCGAGATAATACAGCGTTACAACGGTGCGTTCACTCTCTGGAAGCTTTTGCAGGAGACGCTTGACGCATTCGCGCTGGTGTTCAATCGCTGCCGCTTCGCTACGGTCGGCTTCATGTTGGGCATAGCAGATTTCTTCGAGTTGGGCTGTGGACATCGCATCCAGCGATTTCGTCGGGAGCTCCTTTTTCCGTAGCCATGAAACACAGTCTCGCGTGGCAATGACGTAGAGCCAGCCTGGGAAAAGTTCAGGACGTTTCAGCGTGGATAGCCTTTTGTAGACCTTCAGGAAGACATCCTGTGTGATTTCTTCGGCGATATGGAAATCGCCTATCTTTCGCCAGACGAGGGCATGGACCGATTTTTGGTATTTATTGACGAGTGTGGTAAATGCACCTTGATCACCATCTAAAACCTGTCGAATGAGGTCAACGTCATTTGTTTTCATGATATCTCCTGAGAAAATATAGGGGTTTCATGATATAGTGACGCATATAGGAATTCAAAATGGTGCATAAAATGCGATTTTTAGTTGTCAGTTATCAGTTACCAGTTATCAGTTAAGAGGGTTTGTGGGTAGCTACAATGAACTGGACTGCCACAAGCAAGTTAACTGATAACTGATAACCACTTGGCACAGGCTAACAGCCTATGCTACAAAGAGACAGGCTAACGGTTTCCTATGCTACGAAGAGACACAGGAAACCAACAGCCTATGCTACAAAGATGTTTATTTATTTTTACCATTCACTATAGGGAAGGTTGATAAAATTGTGCCAGTGGAACTATGCGTTATTGTAGTCCCTGTAGGGGTAAACGTAGGATACCACGGTGATTTGTACCGACATAGAGCATATCGTCCGCAACCACGAGTGATGTCACGCCTTCGGGCACTTCTGGGGCAATCTGTATCCAAGTGTTTGTCTTGTTGTCCAAGCGATACACGCCTGTCTTGGAGGCACCATAGAGGGTTGTTCCTTTAACGGCGAACTGGGAGATGCGGATCGGTAGGGATTTTTCATTTGTGAGTGGTTGCCAATTCTCGCCATCGTTTGACATGGCAGCCCCGTCGTCCGTTATGATATACACCGTGCGCCCCACGTAGACGATATCCTTGAAATGCGGCAATTTTCGCATCATCTCCTTGACTTCCGACAAGTGGATTAATGGTAATTTGGATCTATCGAATGGAAATGGAAAGGTTGCAGTAATATCGCGCCAGGTGTCTCCGCGATCCGATGACTGAAAGAGACTACCGTCGCTTTTTCCGAGGTAGATAACTTCCCCTGAGACAGCGAATTGGAGACCGTTGCGAGGATAGTAGTTGCCGAATGCAGGGACATCTTGCCTGCCGGTATCGTGCCATTTGCGTTCACCGCGGGTCCATCGATAGAGTTTCCGTTCGTGTTCAATATAGAAGGTATCCCCACTGATGGCGAATTCACCGGCTTTTCGTTGTTGCCCTGCTTCTACATTTACAGTTTCGACAAGCGCGCGGGGATCTGTAGTTGGCAATAGCTCCAACGTTTTGTCGGGGTTTGCCTCTACATTTGCCTCTACATAAACTGGCATGCCTTCAACAGGCTGCGGCGTATCTGCGTGGTGCTGTAGATGGAACAGGCCGTTTGCGCTGTCGCCTCTGTTTTCTCTGAAATAGAGCGAATCTCCCACCGCCGTTAGGGATCTTAATGAAAATGGCTCTACTGGCTGGATATATGCCCACTGTGCGCCCCCATCAGTGGATGTAGCGATCCCTTTATAGGTTGCGGCGTAGAGGACGTTGTTAACCTGTGCGAGATCTTTGATGCCGGGTGCAGCGAGGCCTGCTGTGACCGGGTGCCAACGCTTGCCGCCGTCGTCTGAGCGGACAACATCCCGCCCCCCCGCACTGTAGAGAAAAATGGTATCTTCGTTCAAAGCGACTGCGGAGCTAGGGCCGAATGCCCCTCCATGGTGTCCAAGGTCTTCCCATGTATTGCCAGCATCCGTTGAGCTTAAGATGCGCTCACTGGTTATCCAGAGCGTATCGCCTATCGCCGCAAGTTTAGCAAACGCTGGCAGCTGCTGTGGTGGTGTTATGTCTGTCCAAGACTCTCCGAAATCGTTTGAGAGGTAAACCGAATCGGGCCAACTGCCATCTGGCTTTCCAGCAATGAAATAGATCCTATTATCAGCGACTGCCAACGAGTGAATAGTTTGTGATGGTACGATCGGCAATTTTTCCCATACGCCGGTATTGAGCCGATAGAGTCCCTGTTTCGTTCCCAAAAAGAGCGGATTCGTTCCTAAAAAAAGCGCGTTGTCAATGACGGCGGCAGTTTTTATCTCCGCTGTTGTCAAGCCCTCATTAAACGCGTGCCAGGTTTTCCCAGCATCCGTTGAACGGAAAACTCCGTTGGTGAGAACGAGGTACATTTCATACTGTGCCTCCTGTGGCGGGCGAACTTGACTCGGATCTGTGATCAGCAATGCGACAGCGCGTCCTGCTGGCCGGGGTCCGACAGGTGTCAGCGTTGCCCCGCGGTCAGTTGAGACGAACAGCTGTTTTTGGGTGACAATATAGAGTGTTCCGTTCCGTTCTGCTATGAGTGCCCCATAGGTTGCGGGGAGCTCGGCGTTGATGAGCGTCCATTCAGTGCTATTTTCGCCTGTCAATCGGTAAAGCCGGGCACCACTAATAGCGTAGAGCTCCTTTTGAGATGTTAGAAAGAGGTTGTTGACGGATCCGCCTCCTGGTCCCTTTGCAGGTATCCATTTTGGTTTTGTTTCCAACTGTGCTACCGTATCAGCTTGTGCTGCTGCCAAAAACCCGGCAGCGTTCGTGGGAAGCACTCCGTTGCCTACCCCGGCAACAGCGGTGAGCCCGTGCTGGTTTCTTAAATCCTGTTTTCGTTCTAAAGCGATCAGTGCAGGTGCCTCCACTAACTCGATTGTCATCTCTGATGTTGCATCTAAGTTGTAAGGTTGCTGAAAACGGGATAATGTACGTGTGCCGAATCCCAGCATCAAGATAACCAAGAAGGTTGATGCGAAAGAGAGACCCCACGGTATCCACGGCTTGCTTGCGGAAGGAGATACCGGTTTGAGACGGGCGGTTTCACGTATGATGTTCTCGGTTAGGTGCGGAGAAAGTTGAAAATTGCCTACGAACTCTTGAATTATGGATTCTTCTTTTGCCAATCGTTGTCGGGCGCGGTGGAGCCGACTCCTAACGGTGTTATGCGATACACCTAAAAACAGGCTAATCTCTTCACCCGTCATTTCTGCCAGATAATACAGTGTTACGACGGTGCGTTCACTCTCTGGCAATTTTTGCAGGAGACGTTTAACGAGTTTGCGCCGGTGTTTAACTGCAGCTGCCTCGCTGCTGTTAGCCTCATATCGTGCGTGGCAGATTTCTTCGAGTTCGGCTGTGGACATGGCATCCAACGATTTTGTCGGCAGCCGCTTCTTGCGCAGCCATGCGATACAGCGACGCGTGGCAATTACGTAGAGCCATCCGGGAAAATGGTCCCGACGTTTCAGCGTCGATAGGCTCTTGTAAGCCTTCAGAAAGACATCTTGCGTGATTTCTTCGGCGATATGGAAATCACCTATCTTCCGCCAGACGAGGGTGTGCACCGGCTTTTGATATTTGTTGACGAGTGTGGTGAATGCGGCTTGATCACCGTCTAATGTCCGTTGAATGAGATCAGCGTCATTGGTGTTCATCATGTCTCCTCTGAAAAAATAGGGGTTTCATGATATTATAGACGCGTATTGGGGTTGAAATGTTGCACAAAATGCGATTTTTAGTTTTCAGTTATCAGTTATCAGTTGTCAGTTAAGAGGGTTTGTGGCAGCTATAATGAACTGGACTGCCACAAGCAAGTTAACTGATAACTTATACCAAATCTGAAAAATAAAGTCGTATTATAGAGATTTTGGTCCCCTATGAGGTATCCACATGTAAGAGCGCAATAATGCACGTCGCATTTGGGCGAGTACGCCGCAGAATTGCGTTACATAGTGTCAATTTAGTGATTTTTCACAGTATTTTGGAAAACCGATATAAACATACCGCCCCTACGGGGAAACTTGGGTTTTGCTTGAAAACGCTGCTATAAACATGCTGAAGAAATCCGCAGAAATACCCTATCAAATACCCCAAGCAAATAAACGCTACGCGACTGAAGAGGTTTTTGAAGTCTTCAAGGGTTCCGCGTAGGATCCGGTTCGGTTAGGAAACCAAACCTACCGGGCCTGGGCCTGAGGCGGTTATTTTTTCTTAAATTGACGCTTATGGAGCGCAATGAATTGCGCTACTACGAACGTTTTTTTTCTTAATGGGAGGCGTTTATTTAGAAATGGTATTATAACTACTTGTCATAACCTAAATGAAGATTAATTTTAAAATTCGGTAATTTCTTGGCGAAGCCCGGTTCGGTTAGGAAACCGAACCTACCGGGTCTGGGGAATACATAGAATTACCGAACTACTTTCTTAAACTTCATACAGGTTAAGCTACAAAGATGTCTACTTATTTTTAGGATTCACTCGCGCTGGAAGCGGAGTACGCCGTTTTGCTTTGTGCCGATGTAAAAGGTATTGCCATCAACGGCAAAGGAGATCGCTGTGTGTGGTAGTTCTGGAATAATCTGTTTCCATGTGTTTGTCTGTTCATCTACCTGATAGACACCGCTATCACATACGCCGTAAGCCGTTGTGCCATTGACTGCGATTCGGTTCATGATAAGTTTATTCCCATCAGCATCGGTGAGGACGTGCCATGTTTCGCCGTCGCGTGAACTTGTGACTCCCATATCGGTTGAGACATAGACGGTTGCGTCGGCAAACAATATTTCTTTGAAGTAGTCAAATGGAAATGCAAGGTTCTCGGTAATGTCGCGCCACGTGTCTCCGCCGTCTTGGGAGCGGAAAAGATCGCCTTCCCGTTTTCCTGCGTAGACGGTGTTCCCTGAAACGGCAAGGGCGAGTCCTTTTCTGCCGATGGGTGAGATCTCTGCGTGGTCTTCCAAACCTGTGTTGTGCCAGACCGGTTCGCCGCCTGGGTCGTCCCACGCTGTTTCGCCGAACTGCCATTTGTAAAGTTTATGCCTGTATTCCATGAAGAGGGTATCGTCAGCGACGGTAAAGGTTCCATTCGTCTGGTGTTCTTCATAGATTCGTTCTTGTGCGGCATTCAACTGATTCATGACTTTGCCAATGTCGGCACGGTTCCTTACCGCCTCCATACGCTTTTTTTCCCACTCCGTATGTAAGGTATCTTCTTCAAAATCTGGGGCATCTTCGACCGGTAGAAACGCATTGTCGGTATCAGAGAAGCGAAAGAGCGTGATACCATCATGTTCACTATCGCTCAGATAAAGCACACCATCGGCTGTGGCAATTTTTGTTGTAATGGCATTAAAACCTTCATTAAAAAAAGGCGGAAGAGAAGGATGCGGAGCTTCTGCCTTCGCACTTATGAGGTCGACGGATTCCCACGACTCGCCACCATCTGCGGATGTGAGCATTTTTGTAGGTGTTAGTGCGTAGAGAACGTTTTCAAATACAACCAGATTTGGCACACGGGAATTCACGATTCCGGTCATAAAGAGGTGCCACGTGACACCGCCATCGGTGGAGCGTCTTATTCCCCTGACACCGGTGTAAAGATTGTTTTCGTCTAACGCAATAGCAGAAGCAGGCACGTTAAACGCGTTTTGATCTCCTCCAAGCGTCATCCATGTTTCGCCGCCATCTTGGGAGCGTAAACCGTGCCCCGCCAATATCAGTGTGTCTCCGACTTTAACGATCTCAACAGTGCCCATAACATGTCCGCGGCTAATCGGCGTAATATCAGTCCAGGAATCGCCGAGATCGGTTGAAGAGAAAACTGTGGGTTTCGGTGACAGCCCGGGTACCTCGGGAGCTCCCCGCATCCCGGGCGGACGGATTGTTCCGACGTAGAGTCTATATTCAATGGTTGCCAACGATTTGATACCGTCTAATGTCGGTACGGGCAATTTTTCCCAAGCATCGGTCAATCTGAAAAGTCCCCAACTTGTACCCATAAACAGGGTATTGTCAATGGCGAGTGCGTCCCATATACGGAAAGCCATGTTTTCCATGGCGAAGAAGTCCAAAGCAGCAGGATTAGGGGGGCGCACCTCTTCGAGTTTGTTATCATCTAAGGCTTGCAAGGCTAATGCACGCAAGGTCTCTCCTATAGGCTCCCACTGCTTGCCATCATCCTCAGAACGAAAGACCTCTGTTTTGTGGATGAGGTACATCGCTGTATCTGTGATCACCAACGCAACTGCACGGCCTTGGGGACGAGCACCGAGGCTATTCCAGGTCTCACCTTCATCGACGGAGGCTAAGAGTTCATTGGGTGTGAGGAGATAGAGGGTGTCGCCGTATTCTGCCATAATCGGATCAAACTCGCGATTTGGACCACTGGTACTGACGAGCGTCCACGCGTCTCCTGCTTCAGTGAGTCGATAGAGTCCTGTTTTCGTAATCGCGTAGAGGGTCTGGTCGGATGTGAGGAAGAGTCCGGCACTTGAAACGCCTCCGGGCCCCTTCGTCTGAATCCATTCAGGTTTTGCTGTTGGCAGGTCGGTCTCGTCTGCTTGTGCGGCTGCGATGAGGAGGGGTTCCGCTTGGAATCCAGCCCCGCTGTTTTTTCTCGGTGTATCGGCATTCCCGAATCGGGTGAGGGCATCAGATTTGCGTTCTAACGCTCGGACAACAGGTGCTTCAATCAGCTCTATTGTCATCTCCGAAGTCGCGGCTAAGTTGTAAGGCTGCTGAAAACGGGACAGCGCACGTGTGCCGAATCCGAGCATCAGGATAACCAAGAAGGTCGATGCTAAAGAGAATCCCCACGGCATCCAAGGTTTACTCACGGAAGGGGATGTCGGTTTGAGACGGGCAACTTCTTGCATGATGTTTTCGGTTAAATTCGCGGACATTTGAAAATCGCCGAGGACTTCTTGAATTATGGATTCTTCCTTTTCTAATCGCTCACGGGCGCGGTGGAGCCGACTCCTAACGGTGTTATGCGATACACCTAAAAACAGGCTAATCTCCTCACCTGTCATTTCTGCGAGATAATATAGTGTTACAACCGTGCGTTCGCTCTCTGGAAGCCTTTGTAGAAGACGTTTAACGAGTTCACGCTGATGTTCAATTGCTGTTTCCTCATAATGCGCTATCTCATGTTGCGCGTAACAGATTTCTTCGAGTTCGGCTGTGGGCATGGTATCCAAAGATTTCGTCGGCACCTGCTTTTTTCGATGCCATGTGTTACAGTGCCGCGTCGCAATCACGTAGAGCCATCCGGGAAAATGCTCTGGATGTTTTAGCGTCAATAGCCTTTCGTAAACCTTCAGAAAGACATCCTGCGTGATTTCTTCGGCGATATGAAAATCACCAATCTTCCGCCAGACGAGGGCGTGTACCGATTTCTGATATTTGTTGACGAGCGTGGTAAATGCACCCTGATCACCATCTAAAGTCCGCTGAATGAGATCAATATCGTTAGCCTTCATCATTCCGTCTCCTGTAAAAAAAATAGGAATTTCGTAATATAGTGACGCAGATAAGACTTGAAATGTTGCATAAAATGTAATTTTTAGTTGTCAGTTATCAGTTATCAGTCAGTTAAGAGGGTTTGTGAGCAGCTACAACGAACCATAGTCAAGTTTGGGATTTTCTGTGGCATTTTAGCATTTCTATAAACATGCCGTCGCTACGCGACTGAAGAGGTTTTTGGAGTCTTCAAGGTTTCCGAGTAGTATCCGGTTCGGTTGGGAATGCAGATCGCAAATGTAAAGCTAAGACAAATTTTGCCGCGTATGGGCAAAATTTGGGCGGGTACGCCGCAAAACCGAACCTACCGGGCCTGGGTTCGAGACGGTTATTTTTCTAAAATTGACACCTATGGGGACTTTGCGAATTTAACTCCCTAAATCCCCCTTATCAGGGGGACTTTGAGAATTTAACCCCTTAGAAGAAACGCCCCAGCCCCCCTTATCAGGGGGACTTTGAGGAGCATATTTGATCGATTACAGTTCATGCATCGACAAGCGTAAGACTCCACGGTGCTCTGTGCCGACATAGAGGAGGTTTCCAGCAACAACGAGGGAAGTTATGCGTTTCGGTATTTCCGAGGTAATTTGAATCCAAGTCCGTGTGCTTTTCTTGAATCGATAGGCACCCGTTTCGGAAACGCCGCATAGCGTTGTGCTATCGACCGCCAAGTGCCGCATCACAATCGGAGTATCCTTTGAATCGGTGAGTACATGCCAGTTCTCACCATCGTCCGATACGGCAACGCCATCGTTTGTTGACACACACACCGTATCACCTACAAACACTATCTCTTTGAAGTGCGGTAAATTTTCTAATAGTTGTGTGTGTGACACGGCTTTATTAAGCAACAAAGGGAAGTTTTCAGTTACATCTGTCCAAGTGTTTCCACTATCAAGTGATTGAAAGAGGCTGCCATTACTTTTGCCAAGATAGACAACTTTCCCTGAAGCAGCAATTTGGAAGCCGTTCGTGGCGTAAAAACTTTCAAACACGGGAGCATCTTTCATGTCGGTGTCGTGCCATTTAAGGGCACCGCGGGTCCATCGGTAAAGTTTCCGTTCATATTCGATGTAGAACGTGTCGTCACTGACAGCGAACTCGCCCGTTGTCCTTGTAGTGGCTTCTTCGATACCAAGTAGATAGCGAGTCAACTCCCTCTGGTCCATCTCATTGCGTTCAAGTGCAACTCTGGTGCTTGCTATGTTCTCCAACCTTTCGCCGTGTCGCCAGTTGACATAAACTGGCATGCCTTCAATATGCTTCAACATATCCATATTTGGAGATAAGCGGAGTAGGCAGTTTGTGCTCCCGCCGTGTTTCGCTCTCATGTAAAGCGCGTCTCCTATCGCTGTCATATTTGATAATCCGAGTGTACTGATCGGTTTACTGATCGGTTTCTTTGGAGGTCTTGGCAGAAATAACTCCGTCAAGATATACGTCCACCTTTCCCCATCATCAGTAGATTTTGTGATACCATCATCAGTCATGGCGTAGAGTACATTGTCAACGCGTGCGAGTTGGAGGACGTGGGTTTCGGCTATGCCTATTGAAAACGGATGCCATGTGTAGCCCCCATCAGTGGAGCGTCCGACCCTGGCTGTTCTCGCTATGGAACGTCCGCGTCCGACCCTGATCGAGGTCGCTACGAAAAAAGTATCCTTATCTAAGGCGATCGCTGGGTGCCAACCCGTTGTAAGTGCCTCGTTACTCCAACCGAGGTCTTCCCATGTATTGCCAGCATCCGTTGAGCGTAATCGCTGACCAGAATTCAAAACTAAAACAGTTTCATCTATCGCCACAAGTTTGGGAGATAATAGAGACATTCCCCGCGATTGACTCTCCGGCGTTATATCAGTCCAGGAGTCTCCGAAGTCATCTGAAGTGAACAGCAAATGTCTTCGGCTCCTGAGGTAAATTCTATCGCCAGCGACTGTTAAAGCGTCAATAGGTTGTGGCGCGACGGGCAATTTCTCCCAGACACCAGAATTAAGCCGATAGAGTCCGTCGAGCGTTCCCAAAAATAGTGCGTTTTCGATAGCAGCAGCATCCTGTATTTTAGGTGCCGTCAAACCGTTGTTAAATGCCTGCCATGTATTGCCTGCATCTGTTGAGCGAAACACACCCTTTGAAAGGATGAGGTACATTTCAAATTGGGCATCTTGTGGGCGGCGAACTTGACTCGGATCCGTGATGAGTAGTGCGACAAGACTTCCCTGGGGACGTTCACCAACAGAATTCCATGTTACACCGCGGTCGGTTGATGCGAATAGGTTTGTTTTTGTGACAATATACAGGGTATCGCCGCGCGCTGCCATTGATTTAGCATCAGCAATAGAGGGAAGTGAGTCGTTGATGAGGGTCCACTCGGTTTTATCATCTGTTAATCGATAGAGTCCGATGTCTCCGGTCGCATAGAGTTCCTTTTGAGGTGTCACGAAAAAGTTTTTAACCGTTCCACCTACGGGTCCTTTCGCTTGAACCCATTGTGGTTTTGTCTTCAGTGCCTCTACTGTATCCGCTTGTGCAGCTGCGAGAAGGTATGACTTGGCACTCGAACCAGCCCCTTTGCCGTTTCCGATACTATTAGCGTTTCCGTGCTGGTTTCGTAAATCGCGCTTTAGTTCCAAAGCAAGCGTAACAGGAGCCTCCACTAACTCAACGGTCATCTCCGAAGTAGCGTCCAAACTGTAGGGTTGCTGGAAACGCGACAATGCGCGTGTGCCGAATCCGAGCATCAGGATAACCAAGAAGGTTGATGCGAAAGAGAGCCCCCACGGTAGCCACGGTTTACTTACAGCCGGAGATGCGGGTTTCAGACGCGCAACTTCTCGCATGACCTTTTCAGTGAGATTCCCGGGAATTTGGAAGCTACTGAGTACCTCTCGAATCATGTGTTCTTCCTTTTCCAATCGTTCACGGGCGCGGCGGAGTCGACTCCTCACTGTGTTATGCGATACGCCTAAAAACAGGCTAATCTCCTCACCCGTCATTTCCGCCAGATAATACAGCGTTACAACGGTGCGTTCACTCTCTGGGAGCTTTTGCAGCAGGCGTTTAACGAGTTCGCGTTGGTGTTCAACAGATGCTTCTTCACCACGCGCTGCCTCATATCGGGCATAACATAACGCCTCCAACTCGGTTGTGGACATCGCATTCAGGGATGTCGTTGAGACGCGCTTCTTTCGGAGCCATGTGATACAGTGCCGTGTGGTGATGACATAGAGCCACCCCGGAAAACGATCAAACGGTTTCAGCATTGATAACTTTTTGTAAACCTTCAGAAAGATATCCTGCGTGAGTTCTTCAGCGATATGGAAATCACCTATCTTCCGCCAGACAAGCGTGTGAACCCATTTCTGGTATTTTTTGACGAGTGTCGTAAATGCACTCTCGTCTCCATCCAAAGTCCGTTGAATTAACGCAACATCATTTTCTTTCATCTGTCTCCCCCCGAAAAAATAATAAATAAGACTTCATTATATAGTAACGCACTTTAGAGGTTAAAATGGTGCATAAAATACAATTTGGGGAAGATTTAGGATTTAATAAGGTAAGGAAGCGGCTGAAAGCCTACTCAGCAGCAAAAGACACAGAGGACAGAAAAGGCGCGTGGCGGGAAACTGCCCTACGAAGTAGAGGGAATATTCTCTGATATTTTATAGTCTTTCAACCTATTTTGTAAGGTCCGGATGCTTATTCCCAATATTTCGGCTGTCTTTGTTCGATTACCACCCTGCCATGCTAAAGTATCACGAATGAGGACTTCTTCGACGGCTTTAAGGCTCGCGCCGAGCGGAACAGTCATTGTGCTTCGGTTTTCAGACATACGCATTTCTTCAGGCATACTGACCTGTGGTTTTTGAAACGCCAGAACCTCTTCGGGCAAGTCCGTTGGTAGTATACCGTTGCCATCAGCAAAAAGGAGGGCATGGATCAGGACATTTTCTAATTCTCGTACATTGCCGGGCCAGGGATAGTTTTGAAGGCATATAAATGTTTCGGGTAGTATTTTCCGTCCCGTTTGGGCGTAGGTATCGCAATGTTTCTCTACAAAATGTTCTGCCAACACACGGATGTCTTCCTGTCGTTCACGTAATGGTGGCAGAAAAATAGAGACAGCATTTAATCGATAATAGAGGTCCTTCCGAAAAGTGCCACTCTCGACAGCTTGTGCAAGGTTAGCGTGTGTTGCCGCTATAATTCGGATGTCCACGGGTATAGGTTTTGTGCCGCCGAGCCGTTCAATCTTGCTGGTTTCAACAGCCCGTAATAACTTTACCTGCAAGGATAGGGGCATATCGCCGATTTCATCAAGGAACAACGTATTGTTGTGTGCTCTTTCAAATTTGCCGATGTGTTGTGTCCTTGCGCCGGTAAAGGCACCTTTTTCATGTCCAAACAGTTCACTTTCGAGCAATGGTCCTGGAATGGCTGCACAATTAAGGGAAACCATTTCATTCTCTGAACGATCACTGTTTTGGTGTAAAGCTTGTGCGATTAACTCTTTTCCGGTCCCGGTTTCGCCACAAATGAGTACCTTCGCCGTTGTGTTCGCGACCCTATCAATTTGTCGGAGAATTTCAATAATCCGAGGGCTTCTTCCAATAATCCCGGCGTAATTGCCGTGTAATTCGTTTCTTGACATCGTACGAGAATTTGTAAGTTGTAAGGCTCCTGCTTTTTTAGATTGGCGTGCTTCTTCTATTTGCTGTGGCATCGGGTGACCATTTCCGTTCTCAGAAACCGGTAAAACTGGCTCGGCATCAGCATTCGCGAGTTGTGCAGCCCTATCTTTTGCCACGACAGCAGCATTATACCCGTTTTTTTCAAGGAGATTTTCCAAATTTCTCAACGTATCATTAGGCAGATTACCGAGAATAAAAACGTTTGCTTTATCATAGGGTTTACCATCTCTCGTTCTGTGAATCATCAATCTCACCTTTTCCTTCAGTCGTTAGGGATCCGCCGTTATTTTGTCGTAGTTTTTGTGGTGGCACACGCGGGTTCATTAGCAATCGCCACGAAAACTAACTCTATTTAATCACTAATAGACTTCTTTTATCAACGCCTCTAAAAATAAAAATAGAGGGTTCATATTACTATAACGCGTATATCGGGACGGAAGGTTGCATAAAAATAAAAAAATATGCGTTCGGCGTAAAATATTTGATTTTTTAGTGGCATGTTTTAACCCCCTAAATCCCCCTTATCAGGGGGACTTTAAGCGGTAGTTCCCGTGTTTTAACCCCCTAAATCCCCCTTATCAGGGGGACTTTAAGTGGTAGTTCCCGTGTTTTAACCCCCTAAATCCCCCTTATCAGGGGGACTTTAAGTGGTAGTTCCCGTGTTTTAACCCCCTAAATCCCCCTTATCAGGGGGACTTTAAGAAGCAGTGCGTAAGTTCTAAATCTGTCAGCTTACTTTTCTGGGGTTGTTGCGAGATATTTGGGGTTCGATTGGATGCCGGGCGCGTAGTGAATCTTCCACACCTTAACCGCTGCTTCTGGAAAGTTTTCCGTGGGATAGACAGGAACAAACGCATTGCTTAATGTCCCGTGCAGGAACGTATTCGATGGTTCTCTCTCTGTCGTTAGCATGATATGGGTGGCATCGTGTGTCTTTAGGAACTCTAAAACTTCGCGCTCGGATTCAGCAAAGTAGACATGCTGATCATAGAGGTATATCCAGTGTTGTATGAAATGATCCTGATCAACGATAGTTTTGACATTGGACAGGACATTGAGTAGACTCCCGAAACTCCAGTTTGCGGCGACGACAGCAGTATCTGGCAGATTACTTTTCATCCAGCCAAAAGCGCGTGCCTCCGCGGTATTTCCGGGTATTGCGCGTCGGAAATGGGTAGCGGCAAATAGGGTGCGGGTTGCGTGTCCGCCGGTAGGTGTCCAGAAAAGTATGATTCCGAGCATAATTGTGGTAATAGCGGTCTTTAGCAAGCGTTGTAGCATGCGTTTTTCGACTTGATTGCCGTAAAAATCGGCAAGGAAACAGATAAGGTCTGCGGCAAAAAAAGCGACAGACAAGCCAATAAAGAAGTCATAGCGTTTCGCATCACGTGCGAGCGCACACCAGAAAAGGAACCACATAGCGAAAGCGAGATAGATCGGTTCATTTTTAGGTGTATTTTGCCTGCGCCAAGCAAGCACAATAAACCCGATGGCGCAGGTGCCAATGGCAACACTAAAGAGTAGATTGCCTGTCGCTGCGCCCCAGAAGCTATCAAGCCGACTTCGATAAAATGTGGTGATTGCAAATAGTGTTAGTGGTGCGGCAAACAGGACACCCTGCACTTTCCAAAAGCGGATGGCTGCCATGACGATGCCGAAGTACCCCAAAACAAAGACGCTGCCGTAGCGGAACATCCAATATTCGAGAAAAGGGTTTTTAAGTTCTGCTACGGTTTTCATCAATTCATTTTGACTCAACGGAACAGTGGTACTGGCAAAGGTGCCGCGTTGTATTAACACATATCCTATTGCGAGTGCGATGCTGGCGAGTGTCAATCCGAGCGCGAGGGTACGGGTGGCCGGTTTGATTTTCTCTGACCAAGGCATCTTTGTCATCAAGATGTATCGGAGTATACGCATTCCTAAAAACGCGAGTGGTGGTACCAGCATAAATGCAAAGAGATGTTTTGCGAAACCGTATCCATCTCGATAGGCGGGTGATGCGATGTAAAGCGTCGGAACGAAGGTACAGACCCATATTAGATAATACTTTAGGTCTGTTTCTGTTTCTGACGTGATAAACCGCCATATCTCAACACAAAGAATAATGCTTAAGAAAATGCCGAAGCCTTCCCAACTGATACCCCCCAGAAATACAATAATCCCGCTTGTGAGTGTCCACTTCATGCGTGATTTTGGGGATTGTACTATCAAAGATGCAAGATAGGTTATGATGGCAAGTATACCGAGCATGAGGCACCAACTGTCTCTATCTCCAAGTCCAGTGCTGCTGCGTTCAATGCTGGCGGGGAGGGTTGCTAAAAAGATCCCGACGATACCAGCAACACGCAGGTCAAAGGTCTGTGCAAGAAAAAGGCAGAGTGCGCCGAGTCCGATACAAAAACAGACGACAGGCATGTAGAAAATAACGTGATAAAGTGAGATGTTTGGAAATACGTATGAAAGTACTTTGTGTGTGTATGCGAGGGCGTAGGGGTAGAGATTTAAGGTTTGTCCTAAATCTCTACCGACGGGTAACCAGCGTCGCATATCGCGTGCGGGGAGTTGTCCATTTTCGGAAATGAGTTGCGCCTGCCAATAATAAAAATAGCCATCGGGGTCGGTCAGCTGCCCTGATGGGATTTTAGCTGAACTTTGAATACGGATCAAAAAAGAGCCAAACAAAACGACGATAAGAAGGGCAATCGTGCCGAGTGTTCGTATCTCCATGAAATTATCGTTTACGCAACGTACCGTCTACATCAATAGGATCGTAGAGCCATCTGAAAAAGGTTGTGTCGGTTGAAAAGGTGTAGAGGATCCTGTCCAATAGCATTGGGTTTTGAACAGCGAGGCGTAACATTCCATCATGTTGTCCATACTTGTCAAACAGGCTTTTTATCCAGCGTTCATCTTCCTCTCTGATCGGCGTTGCTAACCAGAGAAGGGGTTCAAAAGTATCCAATATGAGTAACCACGGTACATGCTTGGTGGTTGGGTCAATGTCGAGTCGGTGATAGAGGAATTCTCTGCCTTCTGGGGTTTTCGCGAGGATGTATTGACCGATGCGGTAACAACTATTGAGGCGTTGAACAGGCGACTGATCCCCCCCGCGTTCATAAGCCCCCAGCGTCCAATAAGCCGCCATGTAGGCATAAGCGATGAACAACTCGTCATCTCCAACATCTTCTATCCTTTGAACATCAAGTTGTTTCTTAAAAAAGACATCAAAGTAGAGTTCTTTGGCGGGTGGGATTTTGTAAAAGCAATCCTGAAACGTCGTAAAGGGTGCCTGTTCGGGGTACTTTTTTGAGAGGAAGTTGACGTATTCGTCGCTATCGGAAAGTTCTCGGAGCGTCTTTAGTTCCATGTCTAATAACGGATAGTCGAATTTCTTTTTCAACAGTTCGACTGTCTGTCTCTCAAGTTCTGTGAGTTCTCGATCCTCGTGCCTGTATTCTGGCGATGTGTCGATGGAAAATAGCCCCCAGATGATTGAGACGAAAAAATAAAGAGATGTTATAGTTTTCATCAGGTTTCCTCGCTTTACTCTGATGCCATTTGCTGTGCTGTAGCGGCAGCCTTTCGGCGTTCACGACGCTTTTTTATCATCGCTTCGTACTTTGCTCTGCGTTCTGCGCAGCAGCCACAGTTTCTCTTTTTCAGTGCCCTGACACTTTTGGATGACTGCGGGGTCTCTGAGTCTGACTGTGTAGCGTCCGTTGTAGCGGACACTGCTGTTGTACTGACAGGTTGTTTGTGCAGTGGCAGCATATCAGTAGCGTATCCGATGCCGACCACGGCGATTGCGAGAACAGCGATGATACAGACACCATAGAAGACGTGGGTATCTTTCATTTTAATCAGGCTCCTTGTCGGGTTGAATGAGACGTTCAAAACGTGTAGCGACTTCAGGATCAGATTCCTTAAGCCGGCGAAGTCCTTCTTTAGGACCGTATCGGTTCAAGGTCGCCATAGCACGGTTTAGGCGTTTGGGTGAAAAGTGCCGATGCAGTGTGTTCCGAAACTGTGCCTCGGTTGGCAATCCAGGTATATCCGGGATGTGTTGTTCCACAAGCACTGCTTCAGTTTCTTGGATAGTTTGCGGTATTTCCGGCAAGTCCTTAGGTGCGAATAACGCCTCAGTGTTTGCGTTAGGTAGTGATGCAGTCCCACCGACTTCTTCCACGACATCCGCTGTGTTTAGCGTGAAGGCTGATTCGGTCGGTGGTGATGGGTCGTTATCCACTGGTGTTAATTCAGCAACAATGTTTGCGGCGTTCTGTCGGATATTGTCAGCCCAAGCGACATCACCGTCGTATCCGTTGAAATATCCACGCATCCACACCTTATTGCCCCAATCACTTCTAAACTGGCTTAGGACAGCGAGCGTATATTCGCGTGTAGTTCGTGTATCCGTCACATCCTGCTGGAAATCCAACTCAAGGAAAAGTTCGGCGAGTTCTTTTCGCATCATGGGTTCATAATCGGCGTAGTCGCCGGTGGGAAAACTTTCACGGAAGTTTTTTTCTTGTAGCTCTCTCGCAGAAGATTTAATGCCTTGTGATTCCAGGAAGTCCCACCACAGCACAAGATTAAACCCTGGAAAGATCGCATCCTGTTTTCGCTTGTATTCCAGATACTCCGGGGATTGCATGGCTTTTTTTAATGCCTTCGTATCGGAATCATCGGTTTCGCTATCAAGCATGTATTCTATATCACGTGCTGCTCTTTCTCTGAGCGTTTCTTCATACATTTCCTCAGCAGATTTCGGCACTGCCGTAGTCCGCGTTTCAGGTGTGATGGCTCTGTACGTAACGATGGGTTCCATCTGTTTCGGTTGGAACACTATCCATCCAATTGCACAGAGTCCGAGAACGATGGCGAGAATGCTAATGCTATAGAAAGGTCTTATCTTCATTGTTCCAAACTCCTATATATTCAGTGTTGCTCTTGTCTGGAGCAACACTGAATACAAGTTAAGCGCAAGGCTAATCGCAATCCATAGCGGCGTTACATGCCTTCGTTGCATCTTTTCTGGCATCTTTACACCAATTGGAGTCGTTTCCATATTTTCTGCATGTGACCGTGGCATAATTCGCTTCTTGTAGACAGATTTCTTGTAAATCTGGGCAGGGATTGTTGGTGTCAGATGGAGATGCATCCAAGTTGTTGAACATTGTGAAACCGATAGTTAGCACAAAGAGTACTGCCAGCAGTGGGAGGCTGTTGATCCAAAATTTCTTCATGGTTACTCTATCTCCTTTTGTTCTGTCCCACTTAGTATTATCGGGGTTTTACTGACATCGCCTAAGTGGAGACGAGGGTTAGATTTGATGTTTTTCTGATAACCGGGTTATAGACAAATCCACTTTGATTGTCCTAAGTCATTCCCTCGCAGTGCGACTGTGAGGACGCTCTGAATATAGTATGGCATGTTCAGCATGCGTATACATAAGCAGCAATTATCGTGCCAATTAGAAGAATCTACATCTTTAGCGATACCCGTAACGGATGACTGTGTAAATCTTGCATAACATGGTAAATCCTGCACATATACCCCTGCATTTTCTGCCTGATTTTAAAACACGTAGATTTAGCACACGATGTTCCAGTCCCCTCAACAACAACCCAACACAGATATTATGAACTATATCGGATTCGCATGCCCGCGATTAAACATCTCTTTATTGATGTACAAATCATCTGACCCGCGCCAGACATGAGCGATTACGCGACGGTAAACATCAGTAGCCACTGATTTGATTCTAACCTGTTTTCCCTCTATAAGGCATTTTAAATACTCCGCAGATCTCTGTCCCTCCAAAGTGTTGCTTTCGGGTGCGTTTATATTTGCCAATCGGATTGTTTGGTTGGAGGTCTTAAAGGTGTCGCCATCAATTACGGATGTCACGTACGCTGAGTATTCGTACACTTTTTCACCTCTTCATCGAAAAAATAAATTATGGTTTCATGTTGTTAGCTGCTCACATCCTATCCTTGTCCAAAAACCCAACACATTATCATACATCCAGCATTCGGCGTTTTAGGTTTCCATAGCGAACAATGTCCGGACATACATCTACACTTGCCTTTTTAGTAACTCAGCACACTCAATTTAGCAATTATCGTGCCAATCGGTAAAATCCATGCTATTAGCGAATTTCAACAAAACATAACTATGCAAATCCTGAGCATTCGGCAAATTATGCCTACCTAAATGTGTAAATCTTGCATAATTCTATCTATAAGGTTACGCATTTTTCCATGATAACGGACGTCCTACGCACTCTGCAGGCGGGGTTTAAAACCCTGAAGAAATACCCAAGCAAAAACCCTGCAGTGGGGCTTGCATAATTCTATCTATAAGGCATAAAGCGCAATACACGATATTGGAAAGCGAGAACACAAGAACGGTTAGTCTCAGGTTTCTTGTGTCCATTAGAGGTGCTTCGCAGTGGGAATCCTACAAGGAGAGATTTTGAGTAAGAGATTAAACTATACGAAGATTATCGTAAAAGGTAAATTATTTAGACACCGTAGGCAGATCAGATTACCAGAATAGGACGAGATAAGAAGTTGGACAGTAGCATGGCAACGAAGTAGGGTGGTTATCAATCGTCATATTGAAAGCGGAGTACACCGTTCTGTTGCGTGCCGATGTAAAATGTATTGCTATTAACGGCAAAGGAGGTCGCTGTGTGCGGCAGTTCTGGTGCAATCTGTTCCCATGTGTTTATCTGGTTATCCACCCGATAGACACCGCTACCACAGACACCGTAAACGGTTATGCCATCAACCGTAATTCGGTCCATGACGGGTCTATTCCCGTCAACATCGGTGGGCACATACCATGTCCCACCATCGTGTGAACACATGACCCCCATATCCGTCGAGACGTAAATGGTTTCGCCTTTGAATAGGATATCCTTGAAGTATCTAAACGGAAAGGCGAGGTTCGCGGTGATGTTGTTCCAAGTATCTCCATTGTCAAGAGATAGAAAGAGGTCGCCGTCTCGTTTACCGGCATAGACTGTGTTCCCAGAAACAGCGAGCATCAACTCTTTGGCGTAGGTATTAGCAAAGGAAAAGTAACTAGAATCTTCCAAACCCGTGTAGTGCCATTTCGTCTCGCCGCGCCGCCATCTGAAAAGTTTATGTTTGTATTCCATGAAGACGGTATCGTTAGTGATTGCCAACGTTCCATTCTTTCTCCATTCTCCAAAGACGCTGTATTGGTCAGTTCCCGACTGTTCCTGTGCTATAACAATATTGCCCCCGTTATCCCACGCTTTTTTACGATTTTTCCACCACCCTATGTGTGAAGTGTCCGTTTCAAAATCCGGTACACCTTCAACCGGTAGGAACGCGTTACAGGCCTCAGAGAGACGAAAGAGGGTAACCCCACTACGACCAGTGTTGCTGGCATAGAGAACACCGTTGGCTGCTGTAACTTTCGATTTTGCTCCCTCCAGCGGCGCATTCCTGTTAGCACCCAAACCGACGAATTCCCATGACTCGCCGCCATCTACAGATTTGAGCATTTCTGTAGGTGTTTGTGCGTAGACGGCATTTTTGACTGTAAGCAGATTTGGAACATAGGAGTTTACCAGTCCAATTGTAAAAGAGTGCCACGTAATACCGCCATCCGTTGAGCGAGCAATTCCGGAGACATCAGATTTGTAAAAATTGTTTTCGTCCAACGCCACAACAGGAGAAATACCGAATGCAAAAGCATGTGGATCATTTCCAAGGTCTGTCCACGTTTCGCCACTATCATAAGAGAGTAGTGTTCCGCTGGGACCTATTACCATCAGCATTTTTCCAACTGGCACGACTTGCATTGTCGTTATTATCTTAGCTAGGAATTTATGGATTTTAGGCGTAATATCCGTCCATGAATCACCAAAGTCTGTTGAATAGAAAATTGCGGGTGTGGAGTTTCGATCTGATGTCTCTTGATGAATAGTGTTCGTTCCGATATAGAACCTGTTCCCAGCGACTGCCAACGAACTAATACCTTGCGAAGTTGGGACTGGTAATTTTTCCCAAGCGTCGGTAAATCGGAAGAGTCCTCGACTTGTCCCGATAAATAGCATGTTGTCAATAGCGATTGCGTCCCACATACGGAAATTGGGGCTGCCTATATCTGGTGCATTGTCGGATTGCAGGGTCTCCCCTATGGATTCCCATTGATTCCCGAAATCGTCGGAACGAAATATCTCTGTTCTAAGGACGAGGTACATCGCCATATCTGTCATAACCAACGCAACTGCACGTCCTTCAGGTCGTGCATTGAGCGCATTTAACGTTTTACCGCCATCGGTTGAAACTACGAGTTCATCGGCTGTCAGAAAATAGAGGGTATCGCCACGTTCTGCCATCACTGGATCGAACTCTCGATTCGGACCGCTGGTCCTGACAAACGTCCATGCGTCCCTCTTTTCTGTGAGTCGATAGAGTCCTGTTTTTGCAATCGCATAGAGAGATTTGTCAGATGTGAGAAAGAGTCCTGGCTCAGAAACGTTTCCCGGACCCTTCGTCTGAATCCATTGTGGTTTCGCTGTTGAGATGTCTTTTCCGTCCGTTTGTGGGGTTGCGATGAGGGGTGATTCCGTTTGGAATCCGAATCTACCGTCTTTACCGGTGGTATCTGCTCTCCCAAATCGGGTCAACAAATCAGATTTACGATTCAACTCTCGGACAACAGTCGTGTCAATCAATTCGACAGTCATCTTTGATGTAGCTTCCAAGTTGTAGGGTTGCTGAAAGCGTGATAACAGACGTGTGCCATGTCCTATCATCAGAATGATCAAAAAGGTCGCTGCGAGGGAGCCCCCCCACGGCATCCAAGGTTTGCTGACGAAAGGGGTAGCAGGTTTGATCTGTGCGACTTCGCGCATGATATTCTCTGTGAGTGTTGGGGACACTTGGAAAATGCTGGAGGCTTCGTGGAGGAGATGTTCTTGGTTTTCCAATCGCTTCCGGGCGCGGTGAAGTCGACTTTTAATAGTGTTCGGCGACACCCCTAAGAATTCACTAATTTTTTCACAAGACATTTCTGCCAGATAATGGAGGGTCATGACGGTGCGCTCACTCTCTGGCAGTTTTTGAAGGAGACGTTTAATAATTTCGCGCTGGTATTCGAGCGCGGTTTCTTGATCGCGTTCTGTCTCATATTGCGTATAACAGAACTCCTCTAACTCGGATATTGGCATTGCGTCCAATGATGTCGTCGGAAGTTTCTTTTTTCGGAACCATGCGATACAGTGGCGTGCGGTAATCACATAGAGCCATCCCCTAAAATGGTCTGAGGGGTTCAGCGTCGATAACTTTTTGTAAACTTTTAGGAAAATATCTTGTGTAATCTCTTCAGCGATGTGAAAATCGCCTATCTTCCGCCAAACAAGGGTGTGTACCCATTTTTGGTATTTGTTCACAAGCATCGTAAACGCGCTTTGGTCGCCATCTAAGGTGCGTCGAATTAACGCGGCGTCACTGGTTTTCATATATCTTCTCCGGACAAAATAGCACTATCATTATTAAAAACGCGTGTATGAGACGAAAAGGTTGCACAAAATGTAAAAAAAATGCTTAATCTATATCGGACTGTGGCAAATTTCGTGCCAATTTTTCCCAAAAAAGTGCAATATCTGACCAAAACCTTGAAAGTTCAATCACATTTTGAATTATTAAAGGCTTAAAACGTAGGTATAGACTGCGTTTATAAAAAACGTCTCAGAAACCTACTTTTTCTAAAAAAACTGCTGTATCGGAGGGATGAAGATTAATTTGCAAACTTCTTTCTACCGTCAAATCGCAAAAATTGTAGCATAAATCGCAAAAATTGAATATCTACCGCAAAAATTGCGTTATTAAATATTGGTAATTTTGGAGAGTGTAATATTCAATCTAAAGTTCGGCAAATTTTGATGATATAAGAAAAAACAGACGGTTTTGAGGAGATTTTAGGGAGATAGAGGTTAAGGCGCACAATAGATGCGCCTTTTCTTTTCGAGAGATCGTGTAGGTTCTGACAATCTTTTCATCTTGACATAGCGATGTAGGAATGGTATGCTATGCTCAATTTTAGTTATTTTCGGCACCTTCATCAATCCAATCAATGAAGAGTTGGATTTGGTCACCGTCCAACGGTGGACCACCGGGAGGCATGCCGCCACCATCAATGCGATTAACGACAAGGCTACCCTTGCCATCGCCAGCGGCGAACCCGGGTCCCGTGTTTCCGCCCTTCTTGAAGGTATCGTATTTGGTAAGGTCAAGCCCTGCGGCCCCGGGTGCGGCGTGACATCCTGCAAGCGCGCACCGCTCAGCGAGGATAGGTTGAATATCGTCTTTAAAAGAGACCCCCGCTTCAACAGGAGGTGGCTCGCCTCCCGGCTCTTCAACTGGCGGCACGGACGGTTGTGTGGTAGGTGTCGTGGGCTGAAGGACATCCGTCATACCGGTGGTGTCTTCAGGGGTGTCGCCCTCGTCGCCGCAGCTTGCGATGAAGATAGCAGCGAGAAAGAGACTAACGGCAAAGATAGGCATAGAAATAACACTCGCGTACCGGTTACGCGAACGCAGAGAAAATAAATCAATCACAATAGAGTTCTGTTAGTAAAAACCTATATAAATCTATGTAAATACAAGTTTTTACGGGATTCCTTAAGTCCCTTTATAGACACCGTCGTGTCTAACCTGCCTGTATCCAGTCTCGTCTATGCACGTCATAGAAGATACTGGCGATTTGCACGTAGCAAAGGGGTACGCTACGTGGTGTAACCCACAAAGTCAGCCTCAAAAGACTGACGCTTTATTATTTTCGAGTGTCCTCACAATGTTAAGGTTCGTCTCACTCGCGTATGAACCTTTTGCGTAGCAAAGACGTGGTTTTTGTCTCTTGTGCTTGGTTATTGCACAACACTACGCATACGGTAGCGCGGAATTGAACCACACAAAACGCCTATCGTTTACCGTTTGACATAGAAAAGTCAAGAAAAACATAGAAAAAGAACTATTTAGGAACTGCTCCTTTTCTGAGAAATGTGTTTTTTAGCAGGAATTTCGCTGATTTTGTATATAGAATACCACTACATAGAGGAGATGTCAAGTTGAAAATTTTGATTAATACCGATATTACATCGGAACAGCAACAGCAGATCGAATCGGTTTCTAACGAACTTTCGCTTGTAAGACCGCGGGATTCAGAAGCGGCACTGCGTGAAATTGTGGACACCGATATTGTGTTCGGCGGGTTTAACCGCTCACTTTTTGAACATGCGAAGCAGTTGAAGTGGGTGCAAGTGCTTTCAGCTGGCGTTGACGGTTTACTGTTTCCTGAATTTGTCAAGAGCGACGTTATCCTGACGAGTGCGAAAGGTTTCGTCGGACCTCATTTAGCAGATCAGACGTGGGCTTTACTGCTTGGACTCCTGCGAGGCATCGGACGCTCGGTGCGTGAGCGGACGTGGGACAATCGGATGTCGATCCGTCACGCGACATGGGAATTGAGTGAACGCACACTCGGGATTGTGGGACTTGGTGGCACGGGGATTGATGTTGCGCGCCGGGCACAAGGGTTTGATATGCGCGTTATCGCTGTTGATCCAGAAGCGGTCGAAGCCCCGTCATTTGTGCACGAAGTCTGGCAGATGGATCGGTTCCATGAACTCCTTTCAGCATCAGATGTTGTTGCGGTCTGCGCGCCGCTGACACCGGAGACGCACGGGATGTTCGACGATGCGGCATTTGAAAAGATGCAATCGCACGCATTGCTCATCAATGTCACACGAGGTAAGATTGTAGATGGACCGGCACTGCTTCGCGCGCTTACATCGGGCAGGATTGGGGGAGCAGGATTGGATGTTACGCCTGAAGAGCCGTTGCCCGCGGACAGCCCATTATGGGATCTGCCGAATGTAATTATTACGCCGCACGTCGCGGGTGGTTCACCCATTCGCTTAGATCGGACGGTTGGGCTTTTCTGTGATAACTTAGAACGGCTTCTTGTTGGTAAACCGCTTCTCAGCATCATCGATAAAGAGAAGGGATATTAGGTGTGAATTTGGGCTGTGTGCGTAGGCGTAAGTGGTTCAGGTTATTTTTCTGCCCCTTTGATGCTACCCCACGTCACAGCCATCTTATTTGACGGTTGTACTGGCAAGGAATCACCAACCCAGCGCGGTAAAATAGGGAGGCTATCCTGCAAAAGGACTAAACGCCGAGTTTTCTGAGACGCAAACGAATAGATGTAGAGCCCATAACTACCAAAACCTATATCAACAGAGAATACAAGATATTTGCCATTCGGTGACCAATCTACTTGAAAGAACTGGCGCAAGCCGCGATTTGCCATTTCTTCGAGGAGGTTTATCCCATTAGCATTGACAACAAATATGCCTTCATGAACGTGTTCGACTACTTTTCGATGGTTCCTCCCTTCAACATCTGCAACAAATACGCCTTCATGAAGCGGTGTGTAGGCAATTTTTTTACCGTCCGGTGAGAAACTGTAGAACGGGTAACGGCTTAAGAAACCCGCACGTTCAGGGAATGGCAAATGTTTCTTGGGTTTCTCCTCCCCATTGACATTCGACTCCCAGATCTCCTGAAGCCTGTCCGTTGAAGCGAGATTGTAGAACACGGATTGCGCATCTGGTGCCCAGACAAACCCTATCGGTCTTTCGCCAATGGGGTGCGGTAACTTCCGTTTCCGTCGTCCATCGGGTGAAATTAGAAAAATTTCTGTGTCCAGATCGCGCCCGCCTCTTATCCTTTGTGGACTGCCAGCATAGACAATCCAACGTCCATCCGGAGACCAAGAAATATCTACGTAAGAATGGACTTGCAATATGATGGAACGAATTTTCTTACCGGTGCGCAGGTCTCGGATATGGAGAAGATTTCGGCGATCCGGGTCGCTGTCTACCGCTGCCAAAAAGCGTCCGTCCGGCGAAGGTGTCGAAATACCTTCTTCCGTAATGCGCGTAGGTGTAGGTACGGTATCATTGGGGTGTATCATGTAGGTCGTCCCGCGATAGGCGTAGACGATCATACCTTCTGCCCAACAGAGCAGATTCGGGCAAATACCCAATAGAAGAATTATTACCGAAAACAGAACAATCAAGCGATGTGTGTTCATTAGGAAGCCCTCGTTTCAAAAATAGCTGCACTAACAGCCAAGATTAAGGTGCGTTGATTAATTACAGTTTTCACCCTTAGTCAATGTCAGCAATCCTGACGAGTTGTTTGCCGATGTTGCCGCCTTTTAGCATACTAATGAACGCTGCGGGCGCGCTCTCAATTCCGCCTTCTTCAATCGTTTCGTGATATTTCAGTTTGCCTTGCTGTAGCCATGCTGCCATCTCAACGAGTGCCTTTGCGTGTCTGTCAGCGTATTCAGAGACGAGGAAACCTTCGATTCTGGCGCGTTTGGTAATCATGTGCCAGAGGAACCGTGGGCCTGTCTCCGGTTTTTCTAAATTGTACTGAGAAATTTGTCCGCATATAACGACCCGTCCCTTGATTCTTAAATTGGTGAAAACGGCATCCGTGATCTCGCCGCCGACATTGTCAAAATAGACGTCAATACCATCAGGCAGAAGTTTCTGGAGTTCCGTGTGATAATCGGAGACTTTTTTATAATTAAAAGCCGCATCAAATCCGAGTTCATCAACGACGTAATCAACTTTTTCATCGGTTCCGGCAGATCCGACGACCCTGCATCCTTTAATTTTCGCAATCTGTCCGACGACGGAGCCGACGGCACCCGCGGCACCCGAGACAAATACGGTTTCCAATTCTTGAAGTTGTCCAATTTCAAGTAGCCCGAAATAGGCTGTCAACCCTGGCATTCCGAGGATTCCTGCGCCTGTTGAAATCGGTGCGATTGTTGGATCAATTTTTCGCAAACCATCGCCAGCGGTGGCACCATATTCCTGCCACCCGATATTCGCGTTGACGATATCACCGCCCCTAAAATTCGGATGTCTCGATTCAATAACTTGCGCAATAACGCTGCCGACCATGACTTCATCGATTTCGACGTTAGCGGCATAAGATTTTGCTGCATTAATCCGCCCTCGCATGTAGGGATCAACGGAGAGGTAGATAGTTTTCACTAATACTTGACCGTCTTCGGGTTTCGGAATCGGGACTTCGACCACATTGAAATCTGATTCTTTCGGGTACCCTACGGGCCGGGAGGCGAGGGTAATTTGACGATTCATCAATAGTACTCCTTGTTAATAATTAACCTCTCTTATTGAATTGAACGGGATCTTCGCCATGGATGACAATGAGTTCGTGTTGCGGTGCGTCCCAATCAAAAACTTTAACAATAGGCAGGATGACGCGGACAGCCAATCCGATGCGTCGTTTGTCAGAGCGATTCGCCTCCGAGTGATGTAAGGTGCGCTCATTAAAGAGGACGAATTCGCCGGGTTGCATCTCCAAGTTGACGACATTGCTTGTATCAACGAATCCGAGGTCGCCCATTTGGTTGAACGCCATATCGGATGTCGCTTTCACGTGCGGTATCACTTTGCGGTGTGAACCGGGTACGATCTGGAGGCAGCTATTTTCTAAAGTCGCCGAATCAACAGCAATCCATGCTGAAATAATAATGGGTGGTTCAAGGGGCCAATAGTTGAAATCTTGGTGCCACGGAATTTCCTTTGCTCCGGGTTCTTTGACGAAAAAGTTTGTCCGCCAGAGTATGAGGTCTGGTCCATAAAGAGATGCCATCCGTTTGACGATAGAAGGGTGCGTGGCAAGCTCATGAATTAAGGAAGAATCAAGGTGGCGGTTATGCACCCTATTTTTGTGATCGGGTGCATCGGTCTCAAGCACTTTTTCGATTTCCGGTTGCATGTTGCGCATATCTTCGGGACTACAGAGTGTGTAAGGTCCGAGATAACCCTGTCTCCAAAACTGTTCCCTCTCTTTAGCGTTCAGTGTATGATTTCCGTTTTGCATGGTATGAATCCTTTTATTTTAACCTGTGACCTAAGTTGCTGCCTAAGCAAAATAACGCATTCAATCACGTTGCGTCGTTATTAAACCAATTATATGTTTATATACTCACGGTTAATATTACACCTTAATATGACGGATTATATCTTATTTTCACTCAGGTGTCAAATTAAATTTGTAGTCAAGTAAAGTCATTTATGGTAGATTTTAGAATTACTTGGACATTCTCAAGGCAAAGTCAACCCCCGATAGAAGAAATACGCAGAAATACCCAAGCAAAAACACCCCCAGCAAAACACTCCCTTATCAGGGGGACTTTCAGAGAAAAGAAATCCCTAAATCCCCCTTATCAGGGGGACTTTCAGAGAAAAGAAATCCCTAAATCCCCCTTATCAGGGGGACTTTCAGAGAAAAGAAACCCCCTAAATCCCCCTTATCAGGGGGACTTTCAGAGAAAAGAAACCCCCTAAATCCCCCTTATCAGGGGGACTTTCAGAGAAAACGTTACCGATGGAGGGGTTAGTCTTGACAGACGTGTACCTTAATCGCGCCGGAGGTTTTATCAGCAGACACACGGAAGGCTTCGCTGATTTCCTCAAGCGGATAATAGTGCGTCACCAGTTTTGTGGCATCGACCTTGCCAGAATCTATAAGTTCAATTGCTGCTTCAAAGTCTGTCTCCATTCCACTATAGCCGTAACAATTAGAGCCTGTAATGGATGCCTCTGACCAGACGATAGTAGAAAGATTCACTTCAAGGGGTTTGTAATACCCCGCGACAAGAACGACAGTCCCCTGTTTCCGAACGATAGTTGTTGCGGTGTTGAAGTTCTCTGCCCCGCCCACCGTTTCGATGACTGCGTCAAAACCGATGCCGTTCGTGACATCCTTGACGTATTCTTGAACATCGGTATCGCTAATGTTGACGATGTGATCTGCGCCGAGTGCTTTTGCTAACTCCGCTTGCTGTTCGTATTTAACAGTAATCAAGGTCTGTTTAACACCTGCGGCAACCGCATCTGCTAAACAGAATTGCCCGATGGTGCCACCGCCGATAATAGCGACTGTGTCTCGGGAGTTGGCACCCGAACGTGCGATGGCACGGTGTGAGACAGCGAGCGGTTCAACGAGTGCGCCCTGTTCATAAGTCATCTGTTTGGGTAATTTAAAGAGTCCTGAATGATGTGTCGCCGTGTATTCAGCGAATCCGGCGTGCATGTTCGGAGAGATCCAGGCTCTATTGAAGCAGAGGTTATACTGCCCCGTCTCACAATACTTACACGTGCCGCAGTGGGAAAAACATTCTACGGCGACTTTATCTCCGATATCAAATTCTGTCACGCCATCACCGAGAGCTACGACCACGCCACATGTTTCATGACCTGCGGCGTGTTCATGCGATTGCCCCCAATGCCCGAAATAACTGTGGAGGTCGCTACCACAGATGCCTGTTTGCTTGGTGTCAACGAGTACAAAACCCGGAGGCGGCTCGTCACGCTCAACTTCACGGATGGCGATTTGTTCAATACCTGTATAGATAGCGGCTTTCATTTTCATGGGATTCTCCTTTGGGGTGCGAGGTGTAGGGACCTCAGGCTATTCTCTTACGATTGGTGTGAACATCTGAAGAATAGCGCGTTTATCGGATTTACCAACGCTCGTTTTCGGGATTTCATCAACAAAGACAAATTTATCTGGAATCCAGAACTTAGAGAATTCAGATATGAGCTGCTGTTTGAGGATGTCCGAGATGTTTTTGTCAGCTTGTTCTGTAAGTACAACAACAGCGACGGGTCGTTCCCCCCATTTCTCGTCGGGTATGCCGACAACCGCTGCCTCACAGACATCGGGGTGTTTCAGGAGTGCTGTCTCTAAAGCGACACTTGAAATAGACTCCCCACCGCTTCGGATGAGTGCCTTCGCTCGGTCAACAATTTGCATGTATCCGTTCGCGTCAATCGTAGCGATATCCCCAGTGCGTAACCATTTGTCGGTTGTGAAGTGTTCTGCAGTGGGTTCAACTTTATAGTAGCTATTGGCTGTCCAAGGACTTCGCACCTGTAGTTCCCCGATTGTTTTGCCATCCCAAGGAAGTTCTGTGAAATCGTTAGGCGTTTCGGCTGCAAGACGGAGTTCAACACCCGGTACCGGTCTCCCCTGTTTTGCTTTAATTCTCCATTTTTCAGCATCCGCCAACTTCCGGTGCGAACCACGCAGTTTTGATAACGTTCCCGTCGGGGACATCTCTGTCATTCCCCAAGCGTGGCAGACTTCAACGCCGAGTTCGTTTTCGTAGGCTTCAATGAGGGACACTGGCATCGCTTCTCCGCCGACTATTAATCGTCTTAACGTGGAAATATCCTGCTTCCTGTCGCGTAATTTGGGGTAGACATCTGCCCAGATTGTCGGTACGCCCGCGGCGACGGTAACCCCCGTTTCAGCAATGAGGGTAGCAATACACGCCGGTTTGGCACCGGACAGCACTAAATCTGCCCCGGTAAACATACTCGCGTAAGGCAGTCCCCACGCCATAGCATGGAACATCGGGACGAGCGGTAGGACGACATCTGCTTCTGTCAATCCGAAGACATCGGCTTGATTCGCTGCTAGCGTGTGGAGAAACATGGAGCGATGCGTGTAGAGGACCCCCCGCGGTTCACCTTGTGTCCCGCTGGTATAACAGAGTCCCATCGCCCAGTTTTCATCTCGGATATCCCATGCATATTCGGGAGCAGCCTCAGCGATTAGTTGCTCATAAAGCGTATCAGCATCCGCGAACATCGGATCATAGTTAACAACTTGGTTACATTCAACTTTACTCTGTAACGCCTTAAACTGCGCTGCAAAAGAGCTATCAACAAAGATCAGTTTGTCCTCTGCTTCATGGATAATTTGTGCCAACTGTACAGGGGAGAGGCGAACATTGAGTGGGTGGAGTACAGCACCGATACACGGTACCGCGTAGTAAAGTTCTAAATGCTGATAGGTGTTGGCAGCATAAGTTGCGACTCTATCCCCGCGCTGAATACCCAATCGGGTGATAGCGTTTGCCAATCGCTGCACACGCTCGTATAACGCAGTATAGTTATAACGGTGCAGTGTGCCGTCGGGAAGCGATGTAATCACCTGCTTATCCCCGTGTATTCGGTGTGCGTGTTCTATAATCTGCGCGAGCGTCAATGGGTAGTTCATCATCAAGCCGTGCATGCTGCGCCGTACCTCTTACTATTTATCTAATCTTCGCTACAAGACCCAATCCTTTAGGTTTCGGATGTAGTAGCGTCCTTATATTTGAAGTTGAGCCGTTTTAAGATGGTATATTCGTTTTCTTTTGCTTGAAGGACGACTTGTTGACTACTATTGATTTCACTGAGGGTTAGTTTCCCATTTTGGTGTCCTGATACGCGGAGAAGTCCGTGTTTGATATGTTTGACGACTGCGTTCTTGACGGTGTTTAGACACCGCGTGCCACCATATCTATTGCGTTTTCTGCCTTTCGCTTCTTGTTCACGGTGCAGACACCTGCGTTTGATAGGGATAGGGGCTATACAGAATATAGCCGTGTTATCCGGCATATATTTTCCACCGACGGCGTGATGTGCCAAACACCAAGAATCTACGCAATGAGCGCCAAAGGTCTCTGATCGTTTGTTAGACGACTTTTTGAGTCCAAACCTATCGCGTATCTCTTGAGTTTCGTAGCCTTGAAGGGTTAGCAGTCTCCAACGTTTTGCTATTTCTGTGTAGAACCACTGCTTACCCACTTCAAGCGGACTAAACGACTGATTCCATTTCTGCGCACGTTGTATCGTCCGTGCCTTAATATCTTCAACGCAGACGTGCGTGATTGGATAGAGTTTAGATAACCAGCTAAGAATACGGAGTTTCCAATCCCACCTCGCACGGGTGCCAGCAGGCATACGATCACGATTAGAAAGATTGTGCTTTTTCTGCTTGCGATTCGGACACTTCCGTGAACGACGACTTCTACGCAATTCACGACGCTTTTCAACTTTCTTACCGACTTTATCGTGTGCGTCTGCTTGCACATTTAAGTAAGTATGAGATTCAGACTTTACTGTAAAGCCTTCCTTTTTGCTGCCGGGGTCAACACCGACAACAATATCTTGCTTATGGTGGGTTGTATCATAGTTGAGTCTGATACAAAATATACCATTAGACCAATATGGCGTTGCTAAGCCTTTCTTAATCAGCATACCTGCTTTATTCGGACGCGTCGGCATTAACTTTTCACCTGTTTGACTCGTTACAGGAACAAACATCGTTTGTAATCTCCCTTGCGGGTTGTGTATTGCCCCATCCAGATCATATTGCCGGCATTGATATAGGACTTGGGGAGCATCCTAAATACCTCTACGCATCACCATAGAACAATACGATATTTTACTGTAGAAAACTGTTTAACTCGTGGAGTGGACGCTGATTACGCTTCGCACAAGCCCAAGTCTTTAGGCTTGGGTAGTTGACCCAAACTGTTAAAAATCATCCAAACTCTCTAACGATTTTAGCATAAAAACAGACTTTTTTGTTAAAAAAAGTTCGGGTATCGCGACCAGGCGTGCTTCGCAGTGAGAATCCTACAGTAAGAGATTTCAGTCGGAAGCCAAAACTATAGGCGAACTGAATGGCTTTGTGATTACCTATGTTACTCCTTACTTTAATTTGCACTTTGTGAGAAAAATGATGCATAATTAAAACATATCAAGAAATAGATAGGACTTACGCAGCGTCCTTTGCTGGCGAGGTTTCATGAAGCTTAAGTAATTCGGCGGGGATACAATCCCCGTCTGCAGTGCGTCGGACGTTCGTTATCATCGAAAAATGGGTAAGTCCTATTTTATACGACACAGGAGGCATAAATTAGAATGTCAATTTCAGATAATAAACGGTATTTCTGGTATGTTATCGCAATTTTACTGGGAATTGTATCAGCGATACCGATGACTGTTAGTGCCGAGGCACTTAAGGTAGTTGTTCAAGATCAGAACGGAAACGCTATTCCAGAGGCAAAAGTGCAAATTGGAACCCAAGAAGAGACGACGGATGCATCTGGAAACGCTATGTTTAGCGACGTGGTCGGTGGGCAGCCACTGCGCGTCATAGCCATCGGATTTTCGAGTAAACGGCTTAATATAACTGCTGGACAGACCGAAGTGACGGTGGTCCTCGCGCCGATTCAAACCGTTGAAGCGGTTGTAGTGGTAGGTACCCGTAGTATAGGCAGAAGAGCACTGCAGGCACCGGTGCCGATAGAAGTGGTTAACAGAGAACAGCTCAGCTTGACCGGTCAATCTGAGACGGGTCGTGTGCTTCAGATGTTAGTCCCTTCCTTCAATTTTTCAAGTTCAACGATTAGTGATGGTACAGATGCCCTACGTCCTGCAACGCTGCGTGGCTTGGGACCTGACCAAACGCTTGTGCTTGTTAACGGCAAACGTCGCCACAAGAGTGCCTTGCTGCACGTTAATACGTCGGTGGGACGTGGAACGGCAGGTACAGACTTCAATGCGATTCCGTCAGCGGCGATAGAACGGATTGAAGTGTTACGCGATGGTGCGGCGGCGCAATACGGGTCGGATGCTATTGCGGGTGTTCTCAATATAGTGCTCAAGGATGATGTGGATACAGGCGATGCTGACATCTATTGGGGCCAAACCTACGAAGGCGATGGCGATACATGGAGCGGTAATGCGAACTACGGTATGAAAGTCGGTGAATCCGGTTTCCTGAATCTGACTGCTGAATGGCGTGACCGATACCGGACGAACCGTGCGGGACTTACCGGTACACAACAATATGACTGGGTAGACGTAGATCAAGGCAGACCGGCGGACCATGTTCTTGAAATCGAAAACGACGATGGGACAGTGACAGAAAAGCCGGTGTGGTTTGATCCGCGTGAATACACTTTTGAGCGGCAAAATTTCCGAATTGGGGATGCCGATTCGTCCCAAAAAGTGGGATTTTACAACTTCGGACTTCCACTCGCCGAGGGTTTGGAGCTTTACTCCTTTGGTGGACACTCCACGCGCCAAAACAACAGTGCGGGTTTCTATCGTAGAGCGAACCAAGCGTCACGAACGGTCACCGAAATTTATCCAGACGGATTTTTACCCGAAATTAACACCGATATTGGGGATACTTCTCTCGCTTTAGGTATGGCGTGGACGCATGAAGCAACTGACTTGAACGTTGATGTCAGTGTCAATCACGGATTGAACACGTTTGACTTTTTCATTTCAAATTCGTTGAATGCGTCTTATGGTCCGAACAGTCCAACGTCGGCAGATGCGGGTGGTTTTGAACTTTCGCAAACGGCGTTCAACTTAGATGTCACGTATCCGTTGGACTATCAATCGTCGCTTATTAACCTTGCGGGTGGTATCGAATTCCGTAGGGAAGGTTATGGCATCCATGCGGGTGAACCGCTGTCATGGATTAATGCGGGACTCGGTGTAGGGGGTGCTGCTGGTGGTATCCAAGTTTTCCCTGGCTTCCGACCCGACAACGCAGTGGACGAAAGTCGAACCAATATCGCGGGTTACGCAGACTTTGAATCTTATCTGAGTGGACACCCCGGAACGGGACTTCTCGTCGGCGCAGCGGTGCGTGGTGAGCAGTATAGCGACTTCGGTGCCACTGTCACAGGAAAAGCGACGGCTCGGTATGACCTGACGAAACAGGTTGCGGTGCGTGCTGCGGGGAGTACGGGTTTCCGTGCACCTTCACTGCAACAACTCTACTTCAACAATATCAGTACACAATTCAAAGTAGATGCCGACGATCTTGATAAGGACGGAAATACAGAAGAACTGATAGCACTTGAAGTCGGCACATTCAGGAATGACAGTGATGCAGCACGTGCGCTCGGTATTCCTGAACTGAAAGAGGAGACCGCATTCAACGTTTCCGGTGGTTTCGTGTTGAAACCCCTCGAAAAACTGTGGCTTAGCATGGATGGATTCCTGATTCAAATCGACGATCGGATCGTCTTGAGTGGTAGTTTCAGTGCTGATGATATAACCGAATTAGCTGCAGCAGGTGCGAGTAGCGCGCAGGTGTTCACAAACGTTGCACAGACACGCACACAAGGCGTTGATGTTGCTGCAGGCTACCTCTATGCTTTCGACAATGAATCTTTGCTTAATTTGCGAGTTGCGTTGACGTGGGCGGATACCGAAGTTATTGGTGATGTGGATGCCCCAGAAATCCTCCTCGGACGTGAGGATACGCTCTTCCCGTCACAGGAACGCTCTATGATTGAGGAGTGGCAGCCGAACACTCGCGTTAACATCAGCGCGGATTACATGATGGGTGATCTCACTATCGGCGGTGCCTTGCGCTACTTCGGCAGCTACACCGTTCAAGAGGGAAGCGGTGACGATCCGGCACGGCAGACCTACGGCGGAAAATGGCTCACCGACATCCAGAGCAATTATCAACTGAACGAAGGGCTTTCGTTGACCATCGGTGCGAACAATCTGTTCGATCAGATGCCTGATCTGAATGAGATCGGTCAGTCGCGCAATGGAACCTTAACGGATAGCACGGGACATGTCATTGTTGATTCACCGGGTGTGTTCACGTATTCGAGAAGGTCCGCACCCTTCGGTTTCAACGGTGGACTTTACTATGCGAAGTTATCCTATCGTTTTTAGGAGCTCGTAGGGGTTGGGTAACCCAACCCCTACGGTGCCCTTCGCGTGTGTAGATAATTATGGGCTTTACTATAAAAAATTGCAATATAGGCGCGGTTTCAAGCCGCGCCTTTTTCGCATAATTTCTATTGCATCTATTTGCACGATGTGCTAAATTGAGTCGGAGTTTTAAATCTAAGGAGAACTTATTGGAAATGCATCGAAATCTCTTAATCTTTTGTGTGGCGGTGCTCTTTGTAGGTGTCGTTATTGCGCTGAACATCCGCGCTGTCGAGAGTCAGAGCGATATGGTACAGCGCGGCAAATATCTCGTAGAGGCAGTCGCTGCGTGTGGGTATTGTCATACGCCGCGCGTTCGTGCTGACTATGACATGAATATGTACCTTGCTGGACATCCAGCGGGTCAGCCTTCCCCACGTTATAATTTCCGTATGATCCGAGAGGGCATTTTTATGGTAACTGCGCCACAGCTCAGTGCCTTCTCAGGGGCATTTGGAACCAGTTTCGCCTCAAACTTGACCCCCGACAAAGAGACGGGGTTAGGCGAATGGACGGAAGAGATGTTCATCAAAGCGATGCGCACTGGACGGCACCAAGGTGTGGAAAGCAATCGGAAGATTTTGCCGCCTATGCCAGTAAAACACTATGCGCAAATGAACGATGAAGATTTGAAGGCGATTTGGGCGTACCTTCGGACGATTAAGCCTGTTAAAAATGAGGTTAACCCTGCCTTGGATCACCAAGGGAACCCACAATAACATCATCAGGACTTACGCAAATCGGACAAATATCGGACATTTAGACGTAAAAAGCGGTAATTTCCGTCCTTTAAACCCCCTAAATCCCTCTTATCAGGGGGACTTTCAGAGGGAGAAACCCCCTAAATCCCCCTTATCAGGGGGACTTTAAAAAGGAATGCATAAATCCTAATCACATTACCAAATTTGGAGAAAAACTTTATGGCATCAGCAAAAAATCCTGTCCGCATCGCTGTTGTCGGTATGGGTATTGGTAAACCCAACGGCACAGCACTCGCCATGAATCCGAGAGGCAATGTTGTCGCACTCTGCGATCTACTCGAAGATCGGATGAAAGCCTTCGCCAAAGATTTACCGGGGAAGGTTAAATTCTATACAGATTACAAAGAGATGTGCCAAGCCGATGATATTGACGCAGTATTCGTTGGCACGCCGAATCAGTGGCATGTTCCAATCGCGTTAGAAGCCGTTCGGAACGGTAAGCATGTCATGGTAACGAAACCGCTTGCTGATTCTGAGGAAGCGGCGCAAAAATTGGTTACAGCAGCGGAAGCGGCGGGTGTCGTCAATATGATGTCGCTCTCGACGCGTTTTGGGAATGAGTGCCAATACCTCGGTAACCTTGCACGCGATGACTACTTTGGCGAACTCTACTATGCCCGGGCACGGAGCGTTCGCAGGAGTGGTATCCCGGCATGGAATCTCGGTTTCATCCAGAAAGGGGGCGGCGCATTTCGGGATATGGGTGTCCATGTGCTTGACTCAGCGTGGTGGATCCTCGGATTACCGAAGCCGATCGCCGTCCTGGGTGCTGCGGGTGCGAAGTTCGGTCCCCGAGGCCTCGGCTACTGGAGAGGCACAAAAGCACCTAAAGAGATCTATGAGAAATATGACTCCGACGATTATGCGGGTGGGTTTATTACCTTTGAAGGTGGCGTCGGTTTGCAGGTGGAAAGTTTCTGGGCATCGCACCAACCCGACGAATTTCAGATCGAGTTGTTTGGTACAGAGGCAGGGGCGACGATGAGTCCTTTGCGACTCTACCGGACCGACAAAAAAGGTGAATTTGAGAACATAGAAGGGAAGCCGCCAAAAAGTAAATATGGAAAGACGTGGGATGCTATAGCAGACCACTTCATCGAATGTATCTTAGATGACGTAACCTGTCAGGCACCGCTCCGTCACGGGCTGATTGTTCAGCAGATGATGGAAGGGCTGCTCAAAAGTGGTGAGACAGGACGCGAAGTTCACATCGAATCATCCGTAGAGGCTTAAAAAAATGACCTTTGATATAACAACGCTGCGCAACGATTTCGAGAAAACCGGTTTTGCTATCGCGCCGAACCTGTTTACGCGAGACGAAGTCCAAGGGCTTAAGTCCGAGTGTATTGACATTCTGGAAGCCGTTAAAGCAGAAACAGGTGCAGTCGCTGGACACGGTGTTTGTGTGGGTTTAGCTGCGCGAAGTCCGGTCTTCCAAAAAGCGGTCGGGGACGCGCGGTTACTCGATATTTTGGAAGGCATCCTCGCCCCGGATATCGAGTTTCTAAGCGATAAGGTGGTTTTTAAGAGTGAATCAATGACGTTCGCGAGTCCTTGGCACCAAGATTGGCACTATTGGCACGGTGCACACAAGGTTTCAATTTGGGTAGCACTTGATGATGCGACCGTTGAGAACGGATGCCTGAAGTTATTTCCGGGTTCCCACAAGTCCGCGATTGTCCATGATGGCGATGCCAACGATGGGCACGGGTTTGGGAATCGGCTCCGTCCGGGTGCGGTGGATGAAAACCTTGCTGTCACTGCGGAGATCGAAGCGGGGGGTGCCGTCTTTTTCCACGATTTGACGCTCCATTCCAGTCATCCGAACCGTTCGGGCGAAGAACGCTGGGTCTGGATTCCGACGTATCGCGATGCAAAAGCGGAGGATGCGGATTATCCGTGGGCGGTCGCTGCGAAAGTGCTACGTGGAGAAAAATTAATGGAAGGGTAGAAGGCGTTGGGATGGAAGGTTGGAAGGATGGAAGGATGCCCCCCAATCTTCCACCCTTCCATATAAGTCAAAAAGGAGAAATTATTTATGTTTAAAAATCTAAGTACCGGTGCGATTGGCATCCAGGCAAATATGAGAGAAGGGTTAGACCTCGCAAAGAACGCCGGTTTTGAAGGTCTTGATCTGAATATCGACGAAGCCAACCAAATTGCACAAGAACACTCTGTGCAATACGTCAAGGATCTCTGGTCAGATGCGGGTATTGCGATGGGTGGATGGGGTTTCGGTGTTAATTGGCGCGGTCCTGATGCCGATTATTATGCCGGTTTGGCGCAGTTACCGGAACGCGCGGCACTCGCTGCGGAACTCGGTTGCTACCGGACGACCACCGTTGTCGGTCCCGCCTCAAACGATATGACGTATCAGGAGAATTGGGATTTTTCTGTCAAACGGTTGCGTGGTGTTGCCGAGATTCTTAAAGATCACGGACACTCCATCGGACTGGAGTTCATTGGACCGGCAACGAGCCGCAAGGGTTCTAAATACCTCTTCGCCTATTCGATGGATGCGATGTTAGGACTTGCTGCTGCTGTTGGGACGGGGAACGTTGGGCTGCTGTTCGATACGTGGCACTGGTACACCTGTCGCTCCACGACCGACGATGTTCGCAAACTCTCTGTATCGGATGTCGTTTACGTCCATATCAACGATGCGCCTGACGGCATTGATCCAGACGATCAGATTGATAACATCAGATGTCTTCCAGCTGAGACGGGTGTAATCCCGCTCACCGAATTGATGCAGATTCTGACAGAGATCGGTTACGAGGGACCTGTGACACCGGAACCCTTTAGCCAAGAGGTGAACGGCATGGAACCCGCCGATGCGGCAAAAGCCACCGCTGAATCACTTGATCAAGTCTGGGAAAACGCTGGACTGTAGGGCGAGGTGACCTCGCCCCTACGACAATCTCCATATCGCGAGGTTGTTTCATGGAAGGAATAGAACATGCAACTTATTGATAAAGAGAGTATCCTCGCGATGACGCATCTGTGGGAAGGTGAGCGGTTTCCTGATGGACGACCGCGTGTTCCCGATGATATCATTCAGCGAATGAAGGCTATCAGTATTGAGCAGGCGTGGGGTGTTCTCAATGGTAACAACTATAAGTTCCAATTCGCTGGCGATTGGATGAACCTCCATCCGGATCGAGTTCTGGTCGGTAGAGCGGTGACATGCGCTTTTGTGCCGATCCGTCCTGATTTTAACGATGCTATCGCTGCACAAGGTGAAAAAGAGGGACGCGTCGGTGGTCAAAACTCGTGGGTGATTGATACGCTTGTCCGCGATGATGTGATTGTCGTGGACCTCTTTGGCAAGGTGAAGGACGGCACTTTTGCTGGCGATAATCTCGGTAATTCCATCTATGCGAAAACTGGAACGGGTATGGTCATTGATGGGGGTATCCGGGATTTGGACGGCATCTACGAGTTGCCTGATTTCGCTACGTTTGTGCGCGGTGTGGATCCGACGGGGATTGCGAATGTCACACTCATTGGCATCAACATCCCGATCCGTATTGCGGAGGCGACGGTTTTACCGGGTGATGTGGTTTTAGGGAGGCGCGGCGGTGTTATCTTTATACCGCCGCATTTTGCGCAGCAGGTCGTTGAACAAGGTGAAGAGGTGGCTCTCCGAGATCGGTTTGGGCATCAACGGTTGCGAGAGGGTAAATATACGCCCGGTGAAATAGATCGTAAATGGTCGGAGGAGATTGAGGCAGATTTCGAGAAATGGCGCGAGAATCAGGAATGAAAGCCGCTATTCAAATTGCTAACGACGCACATTTCTGCTAAAATTAAAGGAAAAATACGCAGATACGAAGAGAAGCATGAAATCTTTTAAGGACTTCGCCCGCAAACAACGCAAATATATGCCGACCTTCGCAAAAGCGACTGGAAAACCCACCATTTACATACCCGGCTACCCTTATGAAGACGAGGAACATATACCTACAACCGGATTCCACGGAGAACAGAACAGCATCTTGTATGAACAACTCTCCAGCTATTTCGCAACGCAGCCACACATCTATGTCGGTATTGACAACTTTATCTACTACCGTGAAGGCGATGTCACAAAAAGCGTCGCCCCCGATATTTATGTCGTTTTAGGTGCAGCGAAATTTCCGCTCCGCAGGAGTTTCTACACTTGGGCAGAAGGTGTGACACCAACGGTTGTTTTTGAGTTCCTATCGGATTCGACAGCCGATGAGGACCGCGAAGAAAAGGTCCATATCTATCTGCGGGATATGGGGGTACAAGAGTACTTCCTCCATCAGCCTGAGATGGAGAAACCCGCTGAGTTTCGCGGGTGGCGGCGGGAGCCTTCAGGCACCATTGTTGAGATAACTCCCGATCCGCGCGGTGCCTTATTCAGCGAATCATTAAACCTGTCCTTTCGGTGGACAGATCAACACCAGAGCCATGTCCGGTTGTTGCGTCCGTATTTGCCTGACGGCACCCCGATCACGACGGCTATAGAGGAGCGGAACCTTCATGCTGCAGCAAAAAAGCGTATAGAAGCAGAACGGGATCTTCGCGCAGAAGCGGAAGCCCGGGCTGCAGAAGAGACGCATCGGCGGCAGGCATTAGAACGTGAATTAGAACGACTCCGCCGACAACTCGAAAACCGATAGTAGAAAATATGTCTGCGCTTGTCGGCGATGTTGCATAACCTGTATGAAGCAGATTTCGCGAAATGGCGCGAGGATCAAGAATGAGGTATGCCTGAATTAGGGTTTTTGTTTGACAAACTTCTTTTTTGGGGTATAATTCACGATAATTATTTTTGGAATTAGGTTTATTGTTCTATCGACTTTGAATTAACCGTAGGGGCGAGGTCTCCTCGCCCGTTCCCAATCAGATATTCGTGTTGGTACAAGGGATGCAAGAAAAAGAAATAAGGTGGAAAACGAGTTTTTTGCTGCTCTCCATCTGTCTATGTTTTTCTATTTTTCTCATAAGTTGTGACAAGCCGGAGATCCCAGATTTTAAGCCAGCTCTTGACATAACACCTGGCGATATATCGGATAGACTTGTAGCACGGATCTATTTTGATGCGACACTCTCAATGCAGGGCTTCGTTGTTCCGGGTTCAACACATTACACCCGAATCTGTCCCGCTTTAGAGAGTGTGATTGTAAGCGGTTGGAAAGATGAAACGGTGAATTTTTTCCGATTCGGTGAGAAGGTTGAGCCAATTGATAGAGGCACCTACTTGCAAGCCGGATATGAAAGTTTTTACGAACAAGAACATATCTTTAGAAGAACGTACATTGAGGAAGTTATTCGGCATGAGGAGAAGTTGGTCAACGCTCAGATGAAAGCGAGCAGTACGCCTGAAGATGCAACAGAGGCAGATGTAAATGACACGCCTGAAGCGACAACAGAGGCCATCACACCTACAGAAACAGTCAATGAGCGTAAGAAAGAAGGCCAATTGGTCGTTATCGTTACCGACCTTTTTCAAGATGACAGTGATATAACTCTGTTGATTGACCACCTGAAAGAGAAATATATTAAAAAAGGGCGTGAGGTCGGGTTATTCGGATTGCGGAGTCAATTTGATGGCACGGTCTACGACATCGGTATCGGTGAAGGATCATCACTGCGTTATCAGAGCAATCCCGGCGATTCTAAAACGTTTCGTCCGTTCTATCTCCTTGTTTTAGGCAAGCACGCCGACATTAAACGTTACTTTACTCTCTTAAAAGCAAATAACCCGGACGCAAAAACGGTAATCTTTTCTCAGTATCTGCTCAGTTCTTTATTGTCAATTGACGGTGACTCAATTAAGCCGGAGTTGAATAACTTAAACAGTGACACCTTCGAGTCCGTCCCCGCTCGCGTGAAACAATTTCGAATCGTAGATGATTCTAAACCTGCTGGTATCTCTGCCAAACTGGCATATACTCCATTAGGGCATGCGATGTTCTTCGATTCTGACACGTTTGAAGTTTCTATCAGAGTTAAAGACAAGTTAATGGGAGAAACTCAAGAAAACTCGGATGCTGAAAATTGTCTGAAAGTGACATCAACGCTTGCAAAAAATGAAAATGGTAATGAGTTTACCGTTGATTTCAAGTTAGACTCGCAATCCTTACCAAGAAGGGCGGTCTACCTTTATGAAGTGACATTACGTCCAAATGTTGATAAATATCAAGCACCGGAATGGTGTTCAAGGTGGGATATGGGGGCAGAGCGCGATGGTTCAAAGACTCTTAATTTAGTTAATTTCGTTAGAGATATTTCGCAGGTAACCGCCCGGATGCATCGTCCCAAAATCGCTCAATTTCACTTTTACATTGAAAAAAGGTGAGGAATCGCTCTAAAAATGAAACATGCAGGTCATATCTCTGGTATCGCGTTTGTTACTGGTCTTTTTTTCTTTCTTGTTTATCTTGAACTTTGGTTTTTGGATCTTAATCCACCTCAATTAAAGGAAGGCCTTAATATAGAACAGTGGAAAGCGAGTTTTCAAAAATGGGCGTTTGTTTGCGTTGGAGCGGCTGGCTTTGCGAGTTTTTTATGGTATGGGTTGGCACAATGGGGTTTCAAAATTAATAGATGGAAAGATGCTGGAAAACGCTCATGGTGGATATGTTTGTTTTTCTTGCCGATTCTTGCCATTATTTTAAGTGTTATTTTTGTTGAGCGAGCTCAGAGCGGTCTTAGGTTTGAACAATTGTTTTTTTTTCTAATAAATGGATTGCTCTCTTACTATCTCGCTACGATGCTGTGTTCACCGTCATCTTTTAAATTTACCCCGGTGGGGGCGAAATACTTCCGGCGTTGGTAAACGTTTTCATATCCTTTGGTATGAGGTGATTAATGGGCTATTATGCAATTGGTATTGGTGGGACAGGGGCGAAATGTCTTGAATCCCTGATTCATCTTGCCGCGGCAGGAATGATGCCAGATGGCGATCTGCACCTTCTTTTTGTTGATCCTGATACTTCAAATGGCAGTCGTGCCCGAGTTGAAGAAACACTCGCGCATTATGTGGCGTGTAAAGACCAATTTGATCTTGGACAGACACATCTGCTGAAAACAAAGATTGATCCAGCTGATCCTATCCTGTGGACACCGTTTAAAGAGACGAATCCAAGTTTAGATCAGTTTTTTCATTACGAGAATTTTCGAGATTCATCCGCGGGAAAACTGTTTGATGTATTATACAGCAGCTCGGAAAAAGAGAGCACCTTAGAGGAGGGTTTTCGGGGTCACCCATCGATCGGTTCAGCTGTTATGGCAAAGACAGTGAATTTGGAGGAAGATGAAACGTGGAGCGCGTTTCGTAAAAAAATCGCCGATGATGACGAAGGCGCAAAGGTGTTTTTAGCGGGTTCAATTTTTGGCGGGACAGGTGCCTCTGGATTCCCGACTATTGCACAGATCGTTAAAGAGGCATTAGACGTGCATCTCGGAGGCGCGTTGCTGCTTCCCTACTTTAAGTTTATGGATGATGGGGGTGAGGGTGAACTCAAAGCAAAATCCGACGAGTTTTTAATGAATACACAAACTGCTTTGAAGCATTATCACCTTTGGAATCAAACAGGTATTTACGATGCAGTTTACCTTTTTGGTGATGAATCTCGAACGGATGTGGAAAACGCCCTTGGTGGATCAGAGCAGAAAAATGCACCACATTTCATTGAACTCTATGCCGCCTTGGCAGCAATCGATTTCTTTGGAAAAGATTTTGCAGAGGATCAAGGTGCTCAATATTTTATGACAGCTCGTGAACGAAGTCATCAACTTAAATGGACAGACTTACCAGATAGCGACAATAGTGATACAGTTCGTTCCAGAATTGGACAGTTGGCGCGTTTCGCTTTTGCATACCTCAGTGTCTATCAGCCTGCACTTGAAGAGATCGCTGGCCATAATAAAGATGCATATCGTGCCTCCTGGTATGTAGAATTCTTTGAACGAAGGAAAATTTCAATTGACCGGGCATTACTCAGCACCCTTGAAAAATACTGTAACGATTTTTTATGGTGGCTTGCCAACGTCCAAGGAAATTGTAGCGACACGGTATCAATTGAACTCATCGATTATAGCACGTACGCCGAGAAAAAAGCAGATGGCACTCTTGCACTCAAATCACCCGAAAACTTTTCAAATGACCTGAGCCATCTCATTAAATCTCAGACAGAAACAGAATCCAACGCATTGGATAAACTCTGGGAACGTATGTGTAATAGTCGGAGCAAAGGCCGCGATGCACAACGTATCGGAAAATTCCTACGTGCTTTATATGAAAACTGCGGTGAATGAATTCGGTTCTAAAAAAAAGTTTTATAGATAGGAGTTACGCAATGCCAAATCCACTGCTTCCCCGTTTGACAGTAACCAACCAGGTTACCACCTTCGGTAATGCGGGGCGTTGGGAAGAAAGAGCACCCGCTGAACTTGAGCGGATTAGTGAAGGTCTTGATGTTCCACCCCCCAAGGTCGCTTCTGCTGAAGTCGATAGCATTCCCAGCATGTGGGCACGCCCGTTACTGTTTGAAATGGCACTTTATGATGAACGTCATCCAATTCACACGCGCACCTTGGGTGAGTGGCGCGGACTTTTAGCGATGTTGGCACTCAAAGAATGGAGCGATTTTCCTCTAACGACAGAGCAAATTGAGATTACAGACCTAAAGAACCCCCCAGATGCGGAAGATTTCCTCCGGGCATTACAGAAGTTACTACCCAAAGATACACTGGATCCGACAACGACTTGGGAAACGCTGAATATCATCCTATTTAATGGCAAACCTATCGGTATGACCTCACCAACCACCTTAGTGTGTACCGCCGTGAACTGTTTTGGTCGGATTTCGAGAGTTCCCTGGTTTAATAAGAAGTTTCTCAACGATCCTGTTCCCAAATTGAACAACTTTGAAAAAGAGACTGTTGTGGCTTGGTTGAACTCTCTTCAGGAACACATTCTGGAACTTCCTAACACGAAACTAAAAGCCTCTCTCAATGGACTCGTACACGGTTTCATGAATGATTTAGGTGAGGCTCCAGCAGTTCCAAGCCTTTCTCATACAGGTCTGGGTTTGGCTCAGGACCTCTTTAAATGCATCAATAATCCGGTAGCTCCCAGGGACCTTCCATCCAGTGTCGAACTTGTCCCATCTCCGAATAAAGAGCCGGAGGTGAAGCTGCTTGTTCCCGATCCGACCATTCCTGAAGTTTGGGAAGTGGAACCACAAAATGTATTTGTTTGGAAAGGGGAGACGCTCGCAACAACGCAAAGTTTTAGCGGCGCATCAAAACTTGCACTTCCGGCGCACGTTCAACTCCGAAGTCAACACGATTTTTTCACCGACCAACTTTTCGTCATCAATCAAGAAAAGGCTTTTCAAGAGCACAGTACTTTAGTCTCTGAAGGCAGTGAGGATATTGATTTTAATGGAGTCCCTGTTACGCCAATCCTACCCATCACTGAGGAATTGTTAACCTACATTGATGTCCGAGACTTAAATGAGCGAATTACTTTTGACAAGCAGAATGACCGTATTGTCGTGAGTTTGCGTCTCACTTTGAGCGGTATCAACGGGCAAAATTTAGATTTTGTTATCTCAAAAGAATATAATGCTGCAAAGGTCACACCAATTACTACGGGCCCGGTTTTGGCAATTTGGCCAAACCTCAGAGCACCAGATTGGCAAGCCTACTATACCTATTTTACAACAGCCGATCAGGATGCATTTTATGCTAAACCTTTTCTGGCAGCAGATGAAAAATCCGATCCTCAAACGTTTTTAGATAACCGAGGGAATATCGAGAAAGAGATTACAAAAACCGAACTTTTTCCTGAAGCGATGATCTGTGAATATAAAGGTGTGAAGGCAGGAATATTACTCCTATCCGTTCCAGAAGAAAAACGTGGCAGTGATGGAACAGAGTGGAGCGTCGGTGTGGATTTCGGTACCAGCAGCACCACGGTCTATAATAGGAAAGGTGCCACTGATCCACAGCCGGTAGCCTTTGAAAACCGTCTTTTGCGGATTACCGATCCCCTCACTAATATAGATAGCACGTTCTATGACACTTTTTTTTCTCCTAAAAGCGAGCAGACCCCGTTCTTCAGTCTGTTTCAAAAACTCGGAAATAAGCAGCCAGATGAACCGATCCTTGATGGGCATATCTATTTTTTTCCGGGTTATCAGGAACTTTCAGGTGCTGAAAACATTGTCCACGATCTAAAATGGTCTACAAGGGCAATAGATCGGGAACACCTTAAGGTTTTCCTCAAGCAACTTTGTCTTCAGGTTGCAGCTGAGGCTATTAATGATGGTGCCACAAGAATACATTGGAATTTTTCTCATCCGCTTGCCTTTACAGAACGGGATAGAGGACTCTTTGAACGTATTTGGAAAGAAGTTGGATCCGCTTGTGAGCAAGCAACTGGACTGCCTCAGCAGATTGTGCCCCCTGCTCAATCGGAAAGTGTCGTTACTGCGAAATTCTTTGCAAGCGGACCACAAAATGAATATGCTACAGGCGGTTTTACCAGTGGTGCAGTCTGCATCGACATTGGCGGAGAGACTTCCGATATTTCAATTTGGCAAGATAATAAACTGTATTGGCAAACTTCGATCAGATTCGCAGGACGACACATCTTTCTAAATCTGTTCAGACACAATCCCGAATTTCTGACAAATCTCAGTGTGGAGGATGCAGACATTGAGCTGCTAAAAACGGCATCTAAAAGCGAGGATAACGAGTTTTACACACAAGCAGATGCTGTGATTCAGGACAAAGGACAGGAATGGCTGGACAAACTAACTACCATCAGCGACGAATCCGCCATTCAACCGTTGCTGCAACTCATTTCCCTTGGCGTTTCGGGACTTTTATACTATGTCGGATTAGTTCTCAACTACCTTTCTCAAAACGAAGCGGATTTTAAGTCGGAAATACCGAGCATATACATCGGTGGTAACGGATCCAAAATTCTACACTGGATGGCAGAAGGTAGTTTTAATCACGATACTATAGCATCGCGTTGTAGAAAGAATCTCAAACGCGTTATCCGCGAATCATCAGGATTTGACATCGATAATAATCGGGGTATCGAAATCAGTAAATCTCCGAAAGAGGAAGCAGCTTACGGATTGGTTGCTGGGGAAAAAGTACTCAAACGGACTGAAAGGCAATTTGGAGTTTTAGCAGGTGAAGCGTTTACAGAGAACGGTACAGATCACGGATGGACCGAAATTCTTACGGCTGAACGGCTTAAGAAACGCTTATCGGTTCATAACAATCAATTAGAACAGATTGAAAATTTCATAGCAAGTTTCAACACTGGGTTAGGAGCAGAGATCAAGATGCCAACCGATCTGAATGAAACCCTCAGTGGTGAAACACACGGTTCTGCGACTGTCAGAAACCTTATCTTTGAAGAATTGGAAACAAATTTCCAAGATTTTAGTGATGAAGATCCAGAAGATATACCTGTTGAGCCCGTGTTCATTCTGGCACTGAAGGCTTTATTGAAAGCGAAAACACGGCGTTGGAAAAATATAGAAAACCAAACACTACAATCCTAATTGTGGGACACAAAACACAGGTCTAAGGAGAATTCATGGGAATCATAGAGTGGCTGGCTTTAATTAGCGGCATGATTGCAATTGCCGCTATTGTAGTGCTTGCAATCATTGGAGGTTGGTATCTCTATTCAAGGAGACGATTACCGAAAACTGCCAAGGAATCTGGAAATATTGGGCAACATGAGAAACCTGAAATTGTAGTATTCCTACGGCCACATGCTTCGTCTGTTTCGTGTCTGATGTTATGTATAGAAAACCTCGGCACAGAGGCAGCCTATAATGTCCAGTTCAGGACAGGAGCATCCCGTCCTGCTCCGTTTATCAATGCTCCTTCTAATTTGGATGATGTCAATTTTCTTGAAAAAAATAATCTTCTTCAAAACGGAATTAGTTGTTTTGGACCTGGGCAGAAGATCGAACAATTTCTAATCAGTTTAAGTGGGGAATTGCCTGAAGAATTGAAATATCCACTTCAAATCTCTGTCACTTATACGGATTCACGAAACCACAGGGACGAGCATAGATACACACTTGACTTTGGTGAGTTTGAAAGCCTTGATCACATTGATTCAATAGCACCAAGCACAATTTCAGATTTGAAATCTTTACTTAATGTAATGCAAACAGGTTTTGAAGAAGTTACAGAAAGTATTAGACATTTAAGACCACCCCAAACCGCGGGATCTAAGAGTAGTCCGCCCCCTCAACCTTTCCAAAGTGAGGAAGATAAACCTCTATCTCCAGAACTTCAGGAACTCATCATATTGTACAATGCAGGTGAAGAGGCCAAATTACGAGAAATTTATAATCCTTCGCATTCAATTCGCGTTACCAATGACACCGAACTTTATCAAAATCCAAACGCCGCTCCCATTTTCAAAACTAAAGCAAGTGGCAGTTTTGCCGCGTACGCTATTGATTCAGAAAATTTATATGCAGTTGTGCCATTTTCTGGTTGTATTCTGCAAAATGACCTCTATAATTCTGGAGCCTTCGGCCAGGTCTTTGAGTGTCCAGGTTTTAATCCGGAATACAAGTATCACGTCCAGGTTATCCGCCCCGCGTTTTTTAAACGGGATCCTGTAAACGAGAAGTGGACACTTGAAGAAAAAGGCGAATTAGAATTAAAGGAAAAGGACTATTAGAATCAAAAACCACCACGGACAGAATTTAACCGGTTCTAAACTCAAGGTGAAGTGTACATTTGAAAAAAACACCTACCTATGAGACAATAGCAGCACATATTTATAAATCCCTTATAGAAAATAGTAGACACTTATGCTCGAATACTTGTTTCCTGAAACCCTAATTGCTTTCGGTATTATATGGGTTTTGATAGGCTTCTTTTCCATCTGGTTTATCGGACTCGTCATATATTGGCGTTGGTTGCGAACAGAACGGAAACGCGTCGAAAACAATCAAAATATCCAACCACTCGTGAATGCTCAACAAGAACGAGATCGTGAGCGCGAAGATAACGATCAGAAAGTCGATCCTGAAAACACATTTAGCGAATTTTGTGAGGAAAGCGGACTTAACAGACGTTCTCCGATCACAAAACACCTCAAAGCGATTTTCGTGGCAGGTTGGAATGAAAGTCGTCTTGAAGGCAGTGAGTTAATTAATCACACCACATCTGAACTATTTAAATGGAACAATCTCTTTCGTTCCATGTTGGCAGTTTTCATCGTGATCGGACTCCTCGGGACGCTCTTCGGACTCGCCGATAGCCTGACAGAACTCTCTCCTGCCTTGAGAGAAAGTATAGCAAGTGAAAGCATCATAGAAAATAACGAAAAGAGGGCTGCAAACCAATCCTCCACAGAAAATAGTAAAAAGATGGCTCAAGCATTGAGTGAGCTTCTTGATAAGATGAAAGGGGCTCTTGCACCGAGCATTTGGGGTATCATTTTTACTATTATTGGTGTGATTCTTTACGGCATTTATTTACAACTTGCCTGTCATCCTGTTAAATCTATCCTTGAGCAATCAACACTAACTGTTTGGGTTCCCCAACTCTACCCGACCTCCTCACAAAAACTCGTCCAAACGCTTCAGCAAAGTGAATCTCAGATGCGACAAGGGTTTGAGACCGCAGCGCAGTTTAGTGAAGCAGTCGGAACCGTCCAAAGCAATATCAGCGAATTCAATGAAAGTCTCACGCAAGCCAGGGCAATTACACAACCCCTATCCGACTCAGTGACACAAATCAACAAAGCGGCATCGGACATTAGCACCGCTGCTGATGTCCTTAATACAGGTTTTACGGAAAACCTTGATACATTTTCAAGAGAATTTGCATCCAATATCAACCGCCTTACTGGTTTTCAAGATCAGATTCGCAACCTCCATCGGCAATTTCAAGATGCTGCAAACGAAAGATTAAGTCAGTTCCAAGAAGCAACGGGCGAAAAATTAAATCAACAAACCGAAATGCTAAATAAGCAGGATCAAAATCTTACAACAACCGTAGAAGTCTTGAAAAGTTGTGAGAAACTCTACGTTGAGTCCTGCCAACAAATTGATAACACACTTCAAGAATTTCTTAAAAAGACCACTGAAGCAAGTGCACACATAGAAACCAACAATCAGCAGTTTCTTGAAGGAATAAACACGAGGAACCGCGAGTGGCTTGCAGAAATACAAACTCAATTGAAAACAGATCTTGCAATTATTGAACCCACCTTGAAAGAAGAACTAAAGACACTTTCCGATCAATTAACTGCGGATCTCAAAGAAATCCAAGGGACCCTTGATGAAAAACTGACAGCACTTACTACTCAATTAAGATTTTTCCAACTTCCTATTGAACAAACTGCCAATCAAATTGAAGGCGTTATTGGAAGTTTTACGGGGATTATGGAAGGGATTGTCACTGATCTACAATCAGAGTTTCAGAAACAGAACAAACGGATAGAAGCATTAAATGAAAATTATGAGGCACAACTCACCGGTGTCAAAAGTTTAAATGAGAGTGTTAAAGACTTGTTGACGCAATTAGATGAGAGCAGTAAAAGTCAGAAAGATGCGGTTAATACACTGAGCACTAATGTCGGCGGGCTGACGACAGATATCCAAAACCTTGATACTGCGATTAAATCCTTTACATCAGATTCAGGCGATATCAGCCAGTCAATCGGCGCAATTAAGGGACATGTTGAAACGTTAGGCACGGCTTCACAACAATTCGTGGAAAAAGTTGAAAAAGCCGACGTTACCCCACTGACAGCCAATATCGGGAGGCTCAATACTGCCGTTAATGAGATTTCCCAAAACTCGCGAGCTTTAACAAGTGCTGTTGATACGTTAACGAGGCAGATCGGCGCATCAGAATCCGAACAGAAGCCGAAGCGTTCATTTTTCGCATTTCTCAGCAAGCTCAATCCATTTTCCCGAAGGAAAAGAGATGGAAGATAATACATTAGATTTCAATTTTTGGCCCTCTTTTTCGGACTTAATGCTGACGCTTGTCTTGATATTGGTGATTGTTGTGTTTGCTGTAATTGCCGCGTTTTCCATCGGAACAGAAGATCTGAGAACAGAGCTAACAGAAGCTAAAGAAAAAATGGCTAAAGTTGAAGAAGAACAGAAAGAGATAGCCGAAGCAATCGCTGAAGTTAAAAAGAAACAGAAAAAGATAATTGAAGCAATCGCTAAGGCGTACGGCACTCGCTATGAAAAGGTCAAGAGCAATTCTTTCAAAATCCGTCTTGAAGATGATGGTGGCACGGAAATTTTGATTCGTAACGAGGCGACCCTGCAGCGTTATAGTTTTAGCGACCGGATCCTATTTGAACCGGATAGATATGATCTGAACGAAAAAGGGAAAAAAACACTTCAGATTGTGGGTCGTCAAATTAAAAATAATTTGAAAAACATCAGTGAGATACAGATTCAAGGACATGCCGACCCTGATCCACCTGCTTTTGTGCCTTCTAATTTACATCTCGGGGCATTACGCGCAATTGAAGTCTATAATTTCCTACAAAAGACAATTAGAATAGATCCGGCAAGGCATCTGATGTCAGCAACCTCTTTTGGTGAGTACAAACCTGTTCAACGTTCAGTTCAGGATAGCACATATACCCCGCGGAAACTTACGCAGCATAACCACACCAGAGACTTGAAAGCCAAGAATCGCCGTATGGAAATTTTGCTATTTTATCGGCTTGAGCAAGCAGCCCCATAAAAGGATAGTTCGCTATGTACATGAGACTGCTTATCGCCCTATTTCTGGGCAGCCTTCTTATCACTGCAAGTAGCACCGCGGAAGATGCACTCAGTGCCGTTCGGATCGTGGAAGGAATTGTCCAGCAGCGCCCGCCGAATACCCGACAGACGCTTGGGAAACGGTACGTCTGGAATTTTAAGGGTAGATCTTACACCGTGCTTATGACGATTGACATAGAAAAGTATAATTCCTACGACGGTAAAGAACGTTATGATATTCCACAATTAGTCGAAGAGGGAAGAACAACGATAGGAAACCTCACACGTGAATTTCAGAACATCTTCAAACGGAATCGCGGGTGGTCAAGACAGGACCGTATTGACTTTGTTCTGAGTTTCGTCCAATCCTTACCGTACACGCACGACGACGTGACCACAGGTTACGATGAGTTTCGACGTTACGCCATCGAAACCTTGATTGAAGGTGGTGGCGATTGCGAAGATACCACCATTTTGGTTGGTGCCATTCTACGCGGCTTAGGCGAGAAGACGGCACTTATTTTCACACCCGGACACATCGCACTCGGCGTCAGCGGCAATTTCAGTGGTGCCTCGGTCACCCATAACGGCACGACATATTACTATTGTGAAACCACTGGTACCGGTTGGACTGTTGGTGATCTGCCACCATCTTCTGGCACAGAAGTAACCCATATCATCCCCCTAACGTCCTCAAAAATAGCCACCACACCGCAACCTAATAGGATAATAACACCCGAACCTACGCCTCGTAGACCGTCACTGGATATAACAACCCCGACACCGAGAACGCCGTCAATAACAACAACACCCGAAGTCCCCTCATCCGAAACCCAAGCCAATACTAAGTCAAAGAGTCGCCTCGGTACTGCGATTGTTATTCTCTTTATCCTCATCGGTCTCGGTATCTCTACGGTATATTTTCTGCACCGAGCCTTTAAAGAGCAACGTGAATACTAACGTGAGTTTGAAAAAGCCCTTTCTCGCTTGAAGCAACAAAGAAGTATTTCCACCGAAACCTCGCGGCAGAGGCCGATTCGCAGGAGGCAAAATATGATAACTAACACAAATAAGCACAAGGTTCGTGTTTTTCTAAGTATTGAGTTTGGTAGGGATAATGAACTGCATCGCATCTTCTACGCGCAGGCGGAGGATCACTCGCAGTACGAGATTATAGATTGTTCCCTCAATGAGCCGTATTATCCCGGTTCGCGCTGGCTGGAGAAATCGCGCAAACAGATTACTCTTTCGGACATCGTTATCGTGGTAGTGGGAGCAGACACACATAATGCCTCGGAGGTTGAAAAGGAAGTAACGGTCGCAAATCAATTAAAAAAACCGATCTTTCAGATTCGACCTAAGCGAAGGACAGGGGGTGAAATCCGCGGTGCCGGTGAGGTGATCCCGTGGAAATGGAAGAAAATTGACGCGAAGATTGCTGAGAAATTGTTGGAATAAGGCGTTTGTTGCACCGTTAGTAGTGCTGACTTGAACCGATCACTGTATCATGATGAAAACGACTTATTCTGGAGGTTTCGGAATTTCTCTTGGCGTGGTCCTCCAATTTGTGGTACAATTTTTGGGTAGACAACAACGCATTATTTTCTTATGAATACAAAAGTAAAACTTCGCGTTGTCTTTTTCCGCACAGACCGAGGAAATGATCCTGTCCGAGACTGGTTGGAAGGCCTTGGAGAAAGGGACGAAATGATAATTGACACTGATATAACAGTTGTAGCGGAAAATTGGCCTTCGGTATTGGGGACGAGCCTCGTGAAAAAACTGCAAGGCGAAAAAGGTCTGTGGGAAATTCGCAGCCGCATCAGCGACGGAAAGCGTATTGCACGAGTTTTGTTTACTGTTGAAGCAGGGGAAATAATTCTCTTGCACGGTTTTGTCAAGAAGTCTCAACGCACTCCGCGGAAAGATCTGCGTATAGCACGAAGACGAAATGGACTATGGAAAGGGAGGACTGAATAAATGAATAAGCATCGCGGTAGTAATTTCGAGGATTATCTTAAAGAGAAGGGTATATCTGAGGAGGTTTCGGCACGCGCGAAAAAACGGTGGGAGGCTTTACGCACTGAGGCATCGGTCGTGCCAGAAGATACTACTAAGTTCCCAGGGGATCCACCTCAACAGCGTAATGGGTTTTTTCATCGACTCTGCCGTGGTGTTAATCATTTGTTTTCACAATTAAGGCCACATGGGAAATAAAATAACGGAAATTGCTATAGCCGATCTCACTTAAATAGTTGGAAATAGCAGCGGGCTGGTAGACACTGCCAGTCCGTTTTTTGGGTCAAGGGACACAGATGGCATTCGGTTTTAGATCAAAATCGTTTTAAATATGCTTATGTGAATAATTTGACTTTTTGCGGTGTGTATGGTATACTTTAAAGTGGAATTTTTAACTTAAGATTGGGTTGTGGAAGCGGTATCGTGCGTTGTTATTTGGGTGAAAAATGAAAATCGCTAAGAACCTGACAGACCTCATCGGGAATACACCGACGATTCGCCTGAATGCGCTGCCCGGTAAGGATGATGCGACTATCTTCGCAAAGTTGGAGGCTTACAATCCGGGTGGTAGTATCAAGGATCGGATTAGCTATGCGATGATTGTTGATGCTGAAGAACGGGGTATCCTTAGAAAAGGGGATACTATCGTTGAACCTACCGCTGGTAATACGGGGTTGGGACTCTCTATCGTCGGGATCGCGAAAGGTTATCCTGTCGTTTTGACGATGCCAGAGAACGTGAGCAGCGAGAAATATGAACTCCTCTCCGCTTTCGGTGCGAAAATTGTGCTAACGCCGGAACACGGTGGCATGGCAAGTGCGATCTGGGAGGCAGAAGCGATTGTCAGGCAGAACCCACGGCACTATATCCCGAACCAGTTTACGAACCCCGCAAATCCGGAAATTCACCGCCGTACGACAGCCGTCGAAATTCTTAAGTCAATCGGTACGGATATAGATTTTTTCGTTACAGGGGTCGGCACAGGCGGTACACTGACAGGCGTTGGAGAGGTTTTAAAGACGGAATGCCCGAATGTGAAAGTGGTTGCTGTGGAACCGAGTGTTTCAGCGGTGCTTTCTGGCGGTAAACCGGGGCCTACTCGGATTGATGGACTTGGCGCGGGGATGATTCCTGAGGTGCTCAATGTAGATGTTATCGACGAGGTGACCACAGTCTCTGAAAAAGAGGCTTATGAAATGATGAAGTCCATTTCAACAGCCGAGGGATTGTTAGTAGGGATGTCGTCTGGTGCGAATGTTTGTGCGGCATTACAGGTTGCAAAGGCGCAGGGCCCGGATAAAACAGTTGTTACGATTCTTCCAGACACCGGAGAACGCTATTTTAGTTTGAGTCGTTATTTTGAAATCGAATCGGATATTATGGACACGCTTCCGTAGGTTTTCAACCATGGTAGATTTTAGAATTACTGATACACTCTCAAAACAAAGTCAACCCCCTAAATCCCCCTTATCAGGGGGACTTTGAAGACTTTGAAAAAGCCAGGGTTATTGATAAATGTCAACTTATTTCTATAATTCACCATAAAGGGACACCATAAAACATTGAACTACCCAGTTGATCAAACGCTCTGTCAGGAAATTTTGTTGGCGGAGACACCTCAAGAAATCCTCTTTTCTCTTTTTAAACGGTTCAAAGCGCGCGCTGCGATTGTTACAAGCGGTCAACTTTCGGGTATGGTTCTGATTCACTTGGCGGCTGAAAACGGATTGCCGTTCCGGGTTTGCACGCTTGACACACTGCGACTTTTCCCAGAGACATACGCCTTTCTTAATCAGGTGGAATCGCGTTATGGCATTGAAATCGAACAGATTCAACCTGATCCGAAAGAAGTTCAGGAAATGGTTGCACAGCACGGTGAATACCTGTTTTTCGATAGTAAAGCGAAACAGGAATACTGTTGTAACATCCGGAAAGTCCGTCCGATGCAACGGCTTTTGGAAGGCTTGGATGTCTGGATAACGGGTTTACGTCGTGATCAGTCGGAAGCCAGAAAACAGCTCCGAAAGGCAGAAATCATCTCATCTGCGACACATCCTGTGCTGAAGGTGAGTCCGCTGATGCAGTGGACTGCCGATGAAGTGTGGCAGTTTGTCCGTGAAAACGAAATTCCTGTGAATCCGTTGCTTGAAGCGGATGCACAGGGGCATTATTATGAATCAATCGGGTGCGTTATCTGCACGACACCGATAAAACCAGGAGAACCGAACCGTGCGGGACGGTGGCGTTGGCAGAATGCGCCCGCTGCATCAGAAAACGCTGACGCAGAAGAAAATGCTAAAGAGTGTGGATTACATTATTCGATTTAATGGTTATAAGTTATAAGTTATAAGTTATAAGTTAAGAGGGCTTTTGAAACAGTTCCGTTCTCTGTGAAGGTTTCCACAGAAAACTTCTTTAACTGTTAACTAAAAGGTTTTTCGCAGAAAAACCGTACTGATAACTGATTACCACTCAAAAAGGAGAAAATTATTCTATGGCTGTAATAGTCCGTATTCCAACACCGCTGAGACGTTTGACGCAAAATATGGCGGAAGTTGAGACAGAAGGTGCCGATATTGAAGGCGTTATTGAGAATCTTGAAGCGAACTATCCGGGAATGAAAGAGCGTCTCTGTGATGAAGGCGGAAATATCCGTCGGTTTGTGAATATCTATCTTGACGATGAAGACATCCGTTTCCTCGACGGAAAAGCGACGGCTGTCGCAGACGGTGCTGAAATCTCTATTATTCCGGCGATTGCTGGTGGCCGTAATCAATCTTAATCGTTATTGCTGTCGGTTATAGACTATGGGAAACCTTGTAGAGACGAGGTGACCTCGCCCCTACGACGACTGCTATTCTGGAAACCTTGTAGGGACAAGGTGACCTCGCCCCTACGACGGCTGCTATTTAATGTTAACTTTGCAATCAGAAACTCTCAGCCAGATTTGTGACCATGCGAAATCAGAATTTCCTGATGAATGTTGTGGTATTATTTTAGGGACTGATGCACAAGAATTTGTCCGAAAATGCCGGAATATACAGAACGTATTGCATCAGGAAGATCCAGATACATACCCGCGCGATGCGCGTACTGCTTACGTTATTCATCCTGACGACTTAATCGCTGTCCACAAAGAAGCCGATACACAGCAATGGCAGATTAAGGCGTTCTACCATTCACATCCGAACCATGAAGCCTATTTCTCAGAAAAAGACAAAGCAGATGCAACGGTATGGGATGAACCCGCTTATCCGGGTACTACATATCTGGTTATCTCCGTTTACGACACTGAGATCCATGCTGTGAAGGCTTTCGCGTGGGACGATACGGTGAAAGATTTTATCGAGGTTGAGGGGCCACTTGGGGAAATCTAAATAGTGAGACAAGAACCATGCAACGCTGGCGAGTCTACTTTCAACACCGCCCGAACCCCCCTAACCCCCCTTATCAGGGGGGAACTGGAACTTGGAATCCACTATAAAAAGCACAGTGAGTTTGTGCTTGTATTGAGGCAAGAACCATGCAACGCTGGCACGTCTACCTTCAGCAATTTATGCCGGACATGCGCGTTGTTAAGGCTCCTGCACTTAAGCCCTACGTTGGGCTTCTTACTTTTTCTGCTGCCTCCCTTGCAGTTGCTTTAGGGATAACCCTCCAAAAATACATCACTTTTGAATACCACTCAAACGCCGGTGTCGTTGGCTGGCTGAGTGTTAATGCGTATCCGAAACAACAGGAATACTTTTTCTATGTGCTGGCACTGCTCGGTATTCCAATAGCGATATGTCTATATTGGTTCGGATGGTGGGTCTATTCGCGTTGGTGTGCGAAGTTAAGGGAACAACCGATCGCGCGTGTGCTTAAAGCGAATGCATTGGCATCCATACCGTTATGGCTGTGTTGGTTGCAGGTTTATTATATCGGTCAGAATGTGCTGATAGGTTTAGTCTTGCCGATAGGTTTGTCGGTTTTGCTGAAGTTGGTGTTACTGTATGCGCGGTACTTTCCAGGATTGTGGACTTCTGGTGATAGGACAAGCGAGGTCGCAAACCTCGCCAGCAAAAACGGAAAAAACCTCGCCAGCGAAGATGGTGAAAACTTTGCCAACGAAAATGAAGCAAACCCGACTGACGAAGAGAGCGGCAAAATTCCTTTCGGTAATCATAGGCTCCTAAAGTTTGGACGTATTGGGCTCGAATACGTTATCCTTCCAATTTTTATCTACCTGCTTACCTATTCAGCGAGTATCCACGGCAACATAGATTTATTCCACGAAGGTGAACGACTCGCGCCTCTGAACGAGATGTTGCACGGTGGGGTGCCGTTTCGAGATGTTTACGTGCAGCACGGCGTGTTCCAAAACGCTTATTTGGCGTGGTTCGGCAGTCTATTTTTTGAACCGACCTTGTTCGGCGTGCGGTCAATGGAGGATGTATTAGACCCACTTGGTTACGTCGCGCTTTATCTGCTCGGTTTACAAGTGTTTCGCGGCAGATTTTTGACTGCCTTTATCTGTATGGTTATTGCCTCTGGTACCCAGTTCTGGGTATCCCCAAGGCATAGTCTTGGCTTAATTAGTTTTGCGTTTGTAGCGAATTTCCTCACACATTCTCAAAGCACATCAAAGGAATATGCGTTTTCGTGGAAGTTGCTTTTCGCTGGCCTCTTTACGAGTTTAGCATTTTGGTACAGCACTGAAGTCGGACTCTATACGTTAGGGGGTATTGGGTTGTTCTTATTCATCTATGGATTGCGAAGCGGCATAGAAATAAGGAAACGTCCGTTCCCTCTAATCCATTACAGTTGTGGGGTGTTGTTAGGCTTTCTACCAGTAGGTCTCTACTTCCTGTTCCACAGTGCTTTGGACGATGTAATCTGGAATTCTTATATTCAGTGTCGCTACCAACTCGCAACGTGGGGCCTCGCTTTTCCATCGCTATCAAAAACACTGACGCTATTGTCGTCGGAGGGATGGCACGCCTTTATCTTCAGTGAAGGGTTTCGGTGGTATTTACCGATCTGTATCTTCTTGATTATCGCGGCTTACCTGACATATCGAAGACTCTCTGGCACTAACTCGGTTAATACGATGAAACTGCTTCTCCTACTCCTCGGCGGTGTTGCATTCTTTCGGACAGCGTTGGGTCGTTCAGATGGTGGGCATCTGATTTATGGTGCGACTTTTTTATGGCTGCTCTGTCTACTTCCGTTGGAGGGTGGTATTGTCAGAATGTTCCGGGTCGGTTTATCGTCTCTAAGGGGTGAGAGACCTTGGCACGCTGCATTGAAAGTAGCGTGGGTGCTAATCCCGATAGTCATATTCTGTTGGTATGTTGGGGAGCGGCATCATCCGTTGGCGGGTTTCAATCAGAAATGGCAACGGTTGCGTCAGAATCCGTTTAAGCAGCACCTTGTATCGGAGGAATTGGTACGTGCAGGTGCGGTGGACATCCCGGATGATCAGGTTGAACAGGTTCAAAAGGTTGTCGCTTATATTCAGGAAAACACGGCAGAGAACGAAAGGATTTTCGATTTTACGAGTCAGGGTGCTTATTATTTCTTTGCAAATCGCCCCGGCGTCTCTCGATTCCATCAGGTCTCGTACGCATCGACCCCTTCAATGCAGCAAGAGGTTATCGAGGCTCTTGAACGCGACAAAACACGCTTAGTGATCTTTAAAACAGGGGGTTGGTTCGATGCTGTTGATGGTATCCGTGTTGAGGAGCGACACGCTTTGATTGCAGCATATCTACAAGAGAACTACGAACCCGCGGTAAATATCAACGGTACGGAGATTTTGATGCGGAAGTAGTTTTATCAGTTTTAAGTTGCCAGTACTCAGTTTTCAGGACTCAGCTGTCAGAGGAATAGTTTTCGGTTGTCAGAATCAGGATTATAGATGTTCGTTGTTTGTGCCACTTTATACCAAATCTGAAAAATAAAGTCGCATTATAGAGATTTTGGACCTTTACGAGGTATCCACATGTAAGAGCGCAATGAATTGCGCTACTACGAACGGGTTTTTTCTTAATGAGAGGCGTTTATTTACAAATGGTATAAGTTGCGTTTTTTTGAATTAAGATGAGGCTGGAAACCTCATCAGCGGAAAGGAACAAGCATCGGATTCGCGGAGAACCCGGTTCGGTTGGGAAACCGAACCTACCGGGCTTGTGGACTTTAACTCCTACTGCGAGGCAAACGGATAACTATCCTTGTTGTTCAATGAAAATTCGGTAGATGTCCTCAAAAAGTCTGACATCTGTGAGCGTATCTTCGGCTGAAGAGCGGAAGGGTTCATCGTTGCGGATGTTAGCGACGAAGTATTCTGCTTCTCTGTGATATGCCCATGTCCAACTCGGTCTTGGAATTGGGCGCGTGATTTCCTGTTCTTCGCCAGCGCGATAGATTTCAACTTCGGCAGGCGTGTTCTTCAAGAGTAACGGCGGTGCCCACGTGTGAACCCACCCATTTTCAAAATAGATTTGGCTATGCTCGTCCCAACGATAGTGCGAAACGTGTCCTGTTTCGAGTGTGACACGGATGCCGTCCATATCAAAGATAACAACCCCGGAGTATCCGTTTGCATCTAAATCGACGGCTTTGACGGTGACTTTGTCACCCGCATCAAGGAACCAGCGCATGAGATTGATATTGTGCGTGTACTGTTGGAGGTATCCCAAATAGGAGCCTCGGTACTGCTCAGGTATCCATTCTGGGGTTTTGACGGGCGCGCTCGGTTTTGGTTCGTTAGTACCGTCCATGTGGGTATCAAGGTTGCAGACCCAATCACCGCCGAAGCCGTGATTTCTGGCATAGGTCAAACGTCCGAGTTCGCCGGTCTCTCGGAATTGTGCCACCTTCGCTTTGACGATCTCGTTGCCAGCATCGTAGCGTTTCATATAGCCAACCATCAACTTCTTGCCGGACTTCTGCGATGCCGCCACAATCGCCTCTGCCTGTTCTGTGGAGACAGCCATCGGTTTCTCCATGAAGACGTGTTTGCCTGCCAAAAGGAGGTCTTTCGCGATTTCGCCTTGTAAGGCGAAGTCGGCGGATACGGCAACCGCTTCAATATCGGCGTTTTGTGCGAGTTCACTGTGGTCGCGGTAAAGTTGAGGGATCCCGAAACGGGTTTGGACTGTTTTTCCGAGTTCGGAACGGACTTCTGCGAGTCCGATGAGTTCACAGTCGGGGATGCTTGCAAAATTTGGGATGTGGACCTTCTGTGCCATGAATCCACAGCCGATATAACCGAGTCGAATTTTCTCCATATTTTTATATTTCCTTGCGGTTCGGTTAGGTCAATCGCGTGAAAACGATCTTATCCGTATATCCAGCCCGGCGCGTTGCTTGGGCTTCCGTTTTTTATTATGACTTACGTAAAAAGCAATAATTTCGGCATTTTAAACCCCCTAAATCCCCCTTATCAGGGGGACTTTAAGAGGATCCGTATATCCAGCCCAGCGCGTTGCTTGAGCTTCCGTTCTTTTATATTTCCTTATATCCGCCCCGTCTATTTGTTGAGTTTCCGCGTTAAGCCGAGTGGCGCGATTCTATTTGCTCAACTGCTGTTTTAGCTCCTTCGCGTACAAGTGCGGAGGCATCGTTTCGGGCAAGTTGCTTGAGTTTGCCAAGGCTGAGGCTTGCTTCAAGTTTACCGAGGGCAACCGCGACGAAGTATCGCACATCGGCATCCTCGTCGTCTAACGCTTCAAGGAGTGCGTTTGTATCCATCATGGTGGCGAGGTGTCGGTCAGCATCACCGATATTAATCAACGCTTGGGCGGCGATCCGCCGTGAATGGACATCGCCGTGTCGGAGGGAGGTGAGGAGTTCGTCGTTGCCTTTCGGAATAATCGTGAGGTTATCCCAGTCGCAATCCAAGCAGAACCATGAATTTCCGTCGAGCCGTCGGAGGTTCGTATTTGCGCACGCGGGGCATTCCCCAAATTCCTGTTGCTGATTCACATCCATTGTCTTTGATTACGGCACATACCGTGTGCCTGCTCCTTTTCACGCCGTGTTCGGCGTGTAAGTCGTTCACCTGTTTCAGGCAGTTGTTACAGTTTCGTCAATTGTAGGATTCCCTTCCAGTTCTGGTAGTTCGCGCCAGATTTCAGGTCCTTCTGGCTTAAAATTAATCGTGGCGATGAATTGCATGCCGTGATAGAAGTTGATTTTGAATTTGCCGCCCCCGAAATTCTGCTTGAGATATTCTAACGGTGCTTCAATCAATGGCCCCATTTCGTCTGCATGATAGAATGCAAGTGCCTTAAACCGCACTGTATTACCCACCGGCTCCTGCACAAGGAGCTGCGCGGAGGTTGCGGGAAAGAGCACCTGAAAGGCTTCCCAAAGGTCGGCAACGGTAGGGTTCGGATTTCCGATCCGTTTTTTGAAGTCGTTCTCAAGATATTCTGAGAAGGTGTTAAAAACCCAGTCCATAGTGAATAGTTATAAGTTATAAGTTATAAGTTATAAGTTAATCTCTTGTGGTGGTTACTTTTGTTGCCCCTGTCACAGTGTGATGCTTTAACCTATAACTGAAAGGTTTTTCGTAGAAAAACCGAACTGAAAACTGAAAACCCTTACAGTGGTGCCTTTAAGAAGTCCTTCCAATCAAAATTAGGCAGAGGGAACTCCTCTGTGGCTTTACATTGTCAAAATGTAGCGGCTTTCTCGAAAAAGTCAATATCTACGCGTTCAACGCCAGCCTCTCGTGCGTTTTCAGCGACACGTTGGACGACCATCTCTCGGACAAAGGGGATCGGTATCCGTTTAACCCGGTGCTCAACTTCCTCCGTGCAAGGGACTGTGGTGTTATCAAGGTAGGGGCCGTCCTGAAGCACGGCTTCATCGGGATGATCGCATGTCTCCGGTACGAGTTGCTGTAACCGCATTGAGACGTAATTGGTCACCCACTCCTTAAACTCTTCCGCCTTCTCTGTGTCCACTTCACTGATATTGGAACGCTGGTCCAACTTTTCATTGATGCTGACGAGTAGGTTTTCGACGCGTGTTAAGCGTTCTTCTACATCCATCAGTCGTTCGTTTGCATTTGTTTGTTGACTCATGCTCTTCTCCTTAAATTGCCCAATATTTCCAGAGGTTTTCTGGAATTTCGTATTTAATCTCTTCCCGTTTTTGATGGGAGTAGCGGGCAAAGATTCCAAAACGGGGAATGTCCCTTATATTCGCCGACCCGGTATGGCAGAGAAATGCGTGCCAGAGGACAACGTCGCCAGCGGCACCAATAAATTCACGGGGTCCTTCTGGCGATAAATCCGAGAGGACATGCCATCCCCAATCTTCGATGTCATAGAAACTGCCATCAATCTGCTCAGGATATTGAAGAAAGTATTTATGTGTTGAATGGTGGCTTTGGGGCCAAAAGACGAAGGCACCACCGCCGGGTTCAACATCGTAGAGATAGGTTGTCGCACCGAGCATAAAGGGACTCCAACCGCCGGGGCCGTAGGCATCAATGTGTCCGCTACCGGGCATTGCCCACCCTTCTTCAGGATTGGGCCATTTGACGAGCGGTGAACCGCCACCGCCGGTGAATTGTCCACCCCCCAGCTGCTTGGTAATCTCTTGCATTGCAGGTAGCTGCCCGAATAGTGGCGAAAAACTGAAGTTTTGGACTACATAGTCGTTGGGCCATGTCTCCCGCGTCTCTAAGCTGGAATCGAAATGCTTCCAGACCTGTTTCCGCCATTCCTCAATTATCTCCGAATCAATAAAATTTTCAAGGATAAGGTATCCGTGTTCCTGAAAAAATGCAATCTGATCTGCTGTAAGCATCTCGGTTTCCTCTATTGTTAAAGGACTGATGGTTGATAACTGATAACGCTTTACTTAAACAGGACTTACGCAAATCGGACAAATATCGGATCTTTAGACGCAAAAAGTGGTAATTTCTAAACCCCCTAAATCCCCCTTATCAGGGGGACTTTAAAAAGGAATGCGTAAGTCCTATTGCTTAAATTGCCCAATATTTCCAGAGGTTATCTGGAATTTCGTATTTAATCTCGTCCTGTTTTTCATGGGCATACCGTGCAAAGAGACCAAAACGGGGGACATCTCTCACATTTGCTGAGCCGGTATGGCAGAGAAATGCGTGCCAGAGGACAACATCACCTGCAGCACCAATAAACTCGCGGGGGCCTTCTGGTGATAAATCCGAGAGGACATGCCATCCCCAATCTTCGATATCGTAGAAACTGCCGTCAATCTGCTCAGGATATTGGCGGAAGTACTTATGCGTTGAATGGTGGCTTCGGGGCCAAAAGATGAAAGCACCGCCCTGGGGTTCAGCATCGTAGAGATAAGTTGTTGCGCCGAACATAAAAGGACTCCAGCCAGCAACGGCACCATACGCGTCGATGTGTCCATCTTTGGGCATCTCCCACGCTTCTTCGGGGTTGGGCCATTTGATGATCGGTGAACCGCCACCGCCGGTAAAAAATTGCCCGCCACCAAGTTGGTTGCTAACCTCCTGCATCACAGGTAGGTGTCCAAATACCGGTGAGAACCGGAATCCCGGAATTTCATAATCGTTGGGCCAGGTCTCCGGCGTTTCAAAGTTGGCATTAAAATGCTCCCAGACCTGCGTCCGCCATGCGTCAATTACCTCCGAATTGATGAGGTTTTTAAGAATAAGGTATCCGTGTTCTTGGAAAAATGTAATTTGTTTCGTTGTTAACATACAAGTTTCCTATAGAGTTGTTGCTACGGCACAGCAGAGCGTGCCTACTACTTTGCATCAGCGTTTGGGTCGGAAAGATGGGATGCCGGTTTCATCAAACCGTTTTTTGACGGCTTGCATGAGTTCCGGGGTGACCTCCCGATAACCGTGTTCACGTGCGTATTTTTCAACGCTTTTGACGACCATACCGCGGGCAAATGATGGGACTCGCTTCAATCGCTTTTCTGCTGCTTCCGTCCACTGCAAATCGTAATCGGTTTCCGTTGCAAAAGCAATCCTTTTTTCAATCTGAACAGGTAGTGTGTTGTGTTGCCCTTCCGTTTCGGCAGCAGGTTGCGACCCCGGTTGATAATCGCATGACGCATCTTCAGCGAGGTAGTTGCCGGTCGTCGCATAAGCACGCGCCCTACAACCGCCACATACCTCTTTGAATTCACATGCACCGCACTTCCCTTCAAGTAGATTCCGGTTCCGTAAGTCCTGAAAAGTCTTTGATTCATTCCAGAGTTTAACGAAGCTCTCGTCCTTGAGGTTTCCAACGCTAACGGGTAGATAGGGACAAGGTGTCAATTCGCCTTCAGGCGTGATGCGACAGTAGTAAATGCCACACGGACATGTACCACTCGGATAACCTTGAAGGAAGGCGGAGTCGGACTGTTGCCCATAGATCACGCGCTTGTAGTGGGGTGCGCATTTTGCAGCGATGAGCATCTTCCCTTTATAGGCTGCCTGCAACTCGAACATCGTTTCAAGCATTTTCTCATATTGCGGAGGCGTGAGGTCCATCACCGTTTTACCTCTACCGGTTCGGACGAGAAAATAGAGGTTTAAGACCTTGGCACCGAGTTGATATGCGAACTCCACGATTCTTGGAATTTCATCGTAATTCCACTGCGTTACGGAGGTCTGGACGAGGAAGTCCATTTCTGCACGTTTGAGTGCCTCAACACCGTTCATCGTCGCTTTCCACGCGCCCTCCATACCCCGAAATTTGTCATGGTTCGTCGGTTGGATAGAATCTAAGCTGACACCTGCACCGGTGACACCGTGTTGTTGCATCTGCTCGACCACTGCGTCGTTGAGCAGGACACCGTTCGTGCCCATGACAACAAGAAACCCGGTATCGGAGGCATATTTCGATATCTCCAAGATATCCGGGCGTAATAACGGTTCGCCACCAGTGAGAATGAGGAGGATATGCGGATTGATTTCGGCGATCTCGTCAATGACGCGGAAACATTGGGATTGGCTTAATTCCGATTCACGTGCGTATTCCGTGGAATCTTGAATATCAGATAGTTGAAAGTTTCCGTTTCCTAACTCGTTTGTGTCTACGAATCCTGCTGGAAGGTAGCAGTGTGTACATTTCAGGTTACACAATCGGGTGATATTCCATGAGACTGCCTGAACTTTTGTATCTGTCATGTTTTTAATAGCGAGAAGATATAATGTTTTGAAATTAACTTTTTACCAGCAACGCGAGGGCGAAAACGATTAAGCCTGCAATTAGCGTTAAGCCTCTCCAGATATTGATATAGGGACTCTGGTTGTGATGCGCTTCGCTGTCGGGTGGCGTAACCTCAAGGTGCCGCCGATAGAGCGAACTGTATAGCCCCCAAAAGAGTGCCATAAGTCCAAACGCTGCAAGTTTTGCGACGAAAGTTAACACATAGGTTTTGAAATCGCTACCGCTCTGCTGTGCAAAAAATCCGTTATTCCATGCAACGATAAAGAACACCATCGCGCCCGTTGTCAGGAGCACATGAATCATCAATCGTATCCAAGTGCGAAAACGGTTGTGGACTGCTAACAGGTCTTGCGGTGGCAAATTTTGCCGCAGGATTGGCATAGCGATGAAGGTAGAAAAGAGTACGCCGCCGAACCAGATGATCGCTGCTATCAGGTGGATGCTTCGGATGACAAGTTCTACGCTCTCCCGCATTACTTTTTTGAATCCCGATTTTTGATAAATGATACCATATTTCGCGCCTAAAGTCAAATTTGATTTGGGGTAGGTTGAGCTTGTCTCTACTTTACAGTTCATCAGCAGACAACCGATAAATACGCCAATTACAAATGGACGCGAACGAAGATTACGTATCCAGTGGAAAAAACGGGAGGGAATGTATGAAGCAAGGAGAACTGAGCACTGACCAAATCTCTAAAACATAGAGACGATATGAAAATGAAAAGAGGTTTTGATTGTTAAAACGTGCAGCGTCAAGGTGTACATGCAGCGGCAATACACAGATCAAGAGCAGGATAAAAAAAATAGCAAAGTGAAACGACCATTGCCGCGACGGACAAAGATCTGGGACAATTAGAAGAAGCGTGCAAATCGGAAGCACCCCGGCAATTAGATTTACACCTCAGAGCGGGAAAGAAAATGACAGATACGGCGACTCCCGTAGAATCAGCAGCAAGTTGTTATCAAGATTGTCATTAAAAATAACAAGATGTTTTTGGCCCGATATCCGAGTCCGAAAAAAGACAGCACCTAAAAAATGATCGCTTGTGTGACACATTTAAAGGAAGTTTGGTCTCATATAGTACTTTATTCTCCATCTTTCGCACACCGGAAACCATACGTGGCAAGTCGATGAAACGGTTTATCATAGTAAAGGTAATCCGACTCAAAGTGTCTTCGCAGGGACATCCATCCACCACCGCGAAGGATTTTCTGCGGGCCCGGTTTCGCACCGGACGGCTCTGTCTCCAACCGAAAATCCTTACCTTCATAAACATCTGCACACCACTGCCACACATTTCCGACAAGGTCAAAGACACCAGTAGGACTAACGTTTTTTTCTCTACTTCCCACGGCATAAGGTGCCAAACGCGCACGATAATCAACCGCTTCAAAATCAAATGCGTTCCCCCAAGGGTAACGTTGTTTCGTGTCGCCTTGGCAGGCGAGTGTCCATTCGGCTGCGGTTGGCAACCTTGCCCCCCGCCACTTTGCGTAAGCCTCTGCCTCATACCAACTCACACCGGTCACAGGTAATTTTTTACGATTTAAGTACTCCTCATGATACGTTGACGGCACCCAGAACTCGTATTTCTCAAGAAATTTGCGTCCTTCCTTAGACCAATGTTTCTTTTCCTTGTAGCCGCCATCTTCTATGAACCGGTTGTACTGTTCATAAGTGACAAGGTGTTTGTCAAGGTAAAACGAGGCAACGGTTACTGCCTCTCCGGTCCCGAAGGGGTCTAGCGTGCCGCCTGCTATACGGACCATCTCAGTTTGGGTCATCCGTTGCTCCTTTTGTTGTGTCTGTTCGTCGCGCTGCGGACCGCGGATTTCACATGCGAGGCTAATGCTGAACATCAGAAATAGTATCCATGTGGTGCTCCTCATGGCTTCACCGCCTTCACCGGAATAGTAATCTCTGGCACATCTGGGTGATCCGTAGCGATCCGAATTGTTCCCTCAACAAGCCCGGATGATGGACTGTCCATCTTCGGCGTGATAGAAAGTTCCACCTCGTATGCTGTTTGGGGTGCCAGTGCAAGATCGGCAGCTACTGAAAAATTATCTGCTGAGACCTTTTTCAAGGAAAATGGTAAACTGCCATCTGTGTTGATGTGAACCTTGCGCTGCAAGCTTTTTCCTGAGCCATCCAACACACCCAAGAACAGGTTCTGCGGTAAAACGACAATCCCGCCGAGCACGCGCCCCTTAAATTGAATAGATATTTCAAACGTATTGGAATCGGTGCCGGGGAGCACTTCTTGTGTTTGTGCGGAAAGTGTTAGTGACTCACTGTATGAACCGACATCCGCCAGAGATAAAACTACCTCAAACACCATATTTTCACCCGCGGGGATGTGCTTCTTAGGTAGTGTAACAGCAATATCTTTGTTGCTCACCGTATGTCCGGTTATCTCAACGGCGTTCTTCAAGTTATTCGTAAGTGTTACGTTTTTGGAGACACGCTCCTCTTTTTCAAGTTGCCCTAATTCAATTTTCTTGGGATAAGCAACTGGTGGCAGAATGACCCCTGAAACCTCTAATCGCACAATCGGGGTTGCGGGATCGTCGGTAGAGACAAAAACGCTTTGACGAAACCCTCCGACATCTTTTTCAACAGTCACCCGAATTTTTCCCTTGCCCGCCGGCGGAATCTTATCCGAAGAGGTGTTCGTCGCAACACATCCACAATCCGAATCTATCTTTTGAATGTGCAGGGGAGCGTTGCCTTCATTGGTAAAAGAAAAGGTAGTGACGACCTCCGAGCCAATAATGAAGGGTTCCGGAAATTGATGCTCCCGTTCTGGAAAAACTGCCTTAGGATTATGATTAGAAGTGCAGCCTTGAAGCAATGCAACACTACTGCACAGTGCCAAAAACATTAGAAATATAGAAAGTGAGTGCATTCATGAACTCCTTACGCAAGGTGGACTAATATTCGACAAAAAACTCCGATTGTTACCTACTTCTCCGTTACTTGCGATTCCTCTTTTTTTGCATAGCGTCAAATACGCCTGGGCTTGCTATTATCATCGGTAAGTTCTGATTCATCCCAATCGAAGAAATTGGTAAGGTATTCAAGAAGGATTGCTTATGAACTTATAGAATTTTCACGATCATGTGCTTTGTCTGTAGAAATCTTAAGCATGTTAAAGAAAAAAGCGGAAAAAATAGTTTGCGTTCCCAATATCATCAGGAGCAGTGCAGAAAGTGCTGGTTTCACCTTCTGCAATTCACCAAAGCCGCTTTTCACCCAACCGGACGCAATCCAAACGTCAATCAGGAATCCCAAAACAAATATTATACATCCGAGAAGTACCCCTTTTTCAAGGGTAAAATGGCGGTATACGAATTGAATAAACGGTTCGCTACTCGAAAAATAGCGAGTGAGACTTAAAGTTCGAGCAAAGATTCCTAACAAGAGAGCTTGATAACCGAGCAGGCACAAAAGACAGGCGGGAACCATCACATGAATATCGTAGGCATGATTGCCTATTTGCAAAGGACCGCGGAGTAGTGCGACTATTCCAACTAAACCTGTCAAAAAAAGTAGGATACCGGGGATCAGAAATAGGTAACTTGGGGACAGCATCAGCATAAACCGCAAATGTCGCCAACCATCACGAAAGGAGTTGAGCTTAGATTCCCCTTTACGAGGATAATAGGTTATTGGCACCTCTACAATCTTGAGATCAGCTTTTGTAGCTTTGATAACCATCTCTGAAGCAAACTCCATTCCCATTGTCTGGAGTTCCATCCGTTGATAGGCTTCGCTCGTGAAAGCACGCATTCCGCAGTGAGCATCCGAGACACCTGATCGAAACAGCAGATTCAAGATTCCTGTCAAAACTGGGTTGCCGAGATACCGGTGAAGTCCAGGCATTGCTCCGGGCTGGATCTCTCCCAAAAAGCGAGAACCCATCACGAGGTCAGCTCCCTCCCAAAGTGGTTGAAGAAACCGATCTGTTTCCGTGAAATCGTAGGTGTTGTCCGAGTCGGCAATAACAATGTATTTACCGTGCGCGGCGGCGATACCCGCAAGATACGCAGCACCATAACCTTGAATAGGCTGATGAACAATGCGCGCTCCCAATTTTTCAGCGATTGCGGCGGAATTGTCAGTTGAACCATTGTCGGCGACTATGATTTCACCTGAGATCCCAAGTTTTTCTAAGGCTTCTTGAGTTTTTTTAACGCAAATACCGATTGTCAATTCCTCGTTAAGGCAAGGCATAACAACGGAGACTTCAATCTTTTCATTTTCCATTTGCTTACTCCTTTCCAAGTTTCTGTGGCTCTGTTGCAAGGTATTTCACATCTGTTTGAATGTCGGATGGATAGCGAATTTCCCAAATTTTGACTTCGTCGGTCGCACCCACACCCTTCGGATAGACAGGGCTAAATGCGTTACCATGTTCATCTCTGAGAAACAACTTAACGGCAAGACTATTCCAACCGAGAGATGGGATGTAATAGGCTCTGCGCAAGCGGGTTTCAGGATCAAAGTCCAGAATGAGTCCGCCGTTTTCAAGATCCACCGATATTTGAGAGTCCGGGGTTTTGACAGTTCTTTCTATGGTTACATCCCTTGTTAAAGTTTCTCCAAGCTTTCCAGCAGCGATTGCCTCGTTTTGGTCTTTAAAGTGCGCGGTGATAGATAACGCGTCAGACGATGTGCGAACAATGTCAATGAATTTTAGAGGTATGTATGTCTCTCTTGATTGCATCCGATGAGGCGTACCGATGGGGCCCTCAACTTGCATCAGTTGATAAAGTCTAAACTGTCTATCACCATTTTTCTTGCTACCCATACTTGAATAGTCTTGGGATCGCGATATTACGCCTTCCTCTGTTAGCATCAGATGCGTGGCTTTGTGGGTTTTGAGGAATTCAAGTCCCTCTCGCTCATCTTGGGCACAAAAGACGTATCTATAATAGAGATGTATCCAATACGGAAGAAAATGATCTGGATCAGTAATAGTGTTGACCCTCCCGAGAACGTTAAGTTGATTTCCATATTCCCAATTTGCAGCGATCACCGATTCTTTAGGCAGGGTTACGTTAATCCATTTAAACGCCTCTACTATGCTGTTTTGTTCTGGAAAGGGCACTCGCATGCGCGTGGCAGCATAGACAGACCTGTTTGCATGTCCTCCGAGAGGTGTCCAAAAAAGAACAGGTATTAACACAACAATAGCAATAGTAGTAGCAACGCTTTTGTCCCGAATATGAGGGTAAACAATTTTCGCGTTCTTGAATCTTTGTGTGAAGTGTACAGGAGAAAACCAGAGAAGCCAGGCGGTACCATAAGCGAGTGGCATGCCAATAAAAAAGTCATATCGTTTCCCATGACGTGAGAGTCCGACCCATAATACAAACCATGCAATCACAAGAAGCGGTACAAGTTCGTCTTTGGTTGTTTTCTTTCGTAAGCAAGCGTAGCCAAGAGATAAGATTATTAATTCTAACGAAACAAAAAAGAGGACATCGCATATACCGCTTCCTAGCCATTCGCTTACTTGGTCTCGAAGGAAGGTTGTCCCAGCGAATAGAGAAAGCGAGAGTGCTAAAGGGGTTCCTCCCCATTTCCATAGATAGAGACAGACAGTCACCAGCCCGATGCTTCCTAAGGCATACACAGTACCATATCGTCCTGTCCAATATCCAAAATTCGGATCGGCTAATTCCCCTACATTCTGCATAAGTTGGCTCTCACGGAATGGATACGCTGTCTCAGCAAAAGTTCCAGCTTGCATCAAAATATAACTTACTCCCGCAGCCACGCTGACCAGCGTCAATGCCCACGCGAGTTTTCTTGGATATAGACGGAGTTGTTCAACATGCTTGAGAAGCAGAAGCCTTATCCCGCGCAGTCCAAGAACCACCAGCGGTGGAAATAGCATCAGAGCAGCGACATGTGTTGAAAAACCGTACCCACTTCTATAAACCGGACTTATAAGATAGAGCCATGGAACAAACATCAGCAGCCACAGGAGATATTCTTTGAAATACTGTTCTGTGTTCGTGCTACAGAATTTCCAGAGTTCCACAACCAGAATCATCAGCGTAAAAAAACCAAAACCTTCCCAGCTCAACCCACCCAAGAAAACAATGAATCCAGAAAGTATGGTCGCAATCCATCTACGCCGCCCAGATTCCATACGTTCTTTCCAAAGATAACTGATGACAGCAAATATGCCAAGCATCCAACACCATGCATCTCTGTCCCCAAAACCGGCAGTACTACGTTCTATGCTCCCCGGCAGCGTTGCCAGAAGAAGTGCAACAATTGAGGCGAACACAACTTCGTAGGTACGGACGAGAAAGAAACACAACACACCGAGCCCAAGTATGAAACAGATAGCCGGAGCATAGACTTGGATATGATAAAGCGTGAGTTTCGGAAACATCCAACTAATGGCTTTATGCCCGTAGGCGATAGCGTAGGCATAGAGGGACAGTATCTGCTTATTGTCTCTGCCTTCTGGCAGCCATCTGCGCGTATCACGATCGGGAAGGATTCCTAGATCAGCAATTACTTCTGCTTGTCCCGCATAGAGATAGGCATCATTAGAAGTAAATTGCCCTGTCGGAAGCCTGTTCACACCTTGAACGCGAATCCAGCATGCAAGTAGTAGAATTGTGCATAAAAAAAATTTTTGATAAAAGTTCATTATGTTTAACTAAAGTTTGGACAATTTTATGAATTATGGTGAAATTCAGAATTAATTGGACACTTTTGAGTTGTAGTGGGAACTCCGATTCCTGGCTATCAACGGCATTTCAAGATGTCAACAGCACTTCGGTTTCAGCAGGTATCAAGTGAAATCTCGCAAAAGCATCAATCGTTTTCTGTAATTACCTACGTTTTTGTCCAATAGAATAGTATTGCAGAGCACCTAGTTTTAAGTGTAGATAAATCATTCAAGGCCGGCACTTTCAGCGAGATCCACCATTGCTTGGTATCTGTCAATCCGCTCTACTTTCGCTATTAGATCAATAAAATCGTAGAATTCAATTACGGTTCCACCCTTTCCACCATTGCAGTTATGACACCCCCAGTGACTCGCTCGCCCTGTGCGAGCACTATACGCCACCTGAAAAGAGTCCCCGGAACAGAGGGGGCATACCCCCCACCCCCCATGCTCACTATCAATGTCTATATCATAGTCATTTAGAATATCTTGAAGTTCGTAAGCACTTTTAACAAGATTATAAAGCTTCCACTCTGGGATCTCTTGGTTATCCATTTCTTCTTCAGGCGCATTCCCGAAGGCATTCGTTGTCTCATGATCTTCTAAAGAAACAAGTTGTTCATCCAAAGCTTCTTGCATTGTTGTTTCTATAGAGGTCCTATTCTGTGCGGGTAAATCTGATTGAATTGTCTCAACGAAACCCTCCGTTTGATGTGAAACTTCAGATGAGGTTTTCGCTGTTGTTGGAGTAGAGTTTTGAACCCGATCAATAGCTAGAGGCTTTGGTTCATATGGAACAACTTTGTAGATTTTTATCACTTCTGGATGCTTTTTAGGTTGCCCTATCCAAAAACTTATTAAGATTAAACTTCCAATCAAAAACAGACTAGCGAGGAAAATTGATATTTTTTTCATAAAATAGATTACTCCGTTAGGACTTACACAAAATAGTTGAGATAACTTGTATAATCGGTTAATATAGTCAGTGAAGAGGTTTTAAAGATGGTAAAACCAACACACCTTGATTATGGGCAGTAACTCCTTGTTATGTTTGAGAAAATGTCAAATCTTACTTGGAGCAAACACCCGATGGTTACGCGATCTTTGATGACACGCTCGTTGACAACGTTGACAAAAGGTATGCCAAAAAGTCGGTATTGTCACGTGTGTCTACGTCAATCCTGTATGAGACCAGTTTTGGTTGTTTGAGAAATATCAGAGGACTTAGTATTATTTTTTTCTTTTGCTTTAATCATTGGAACCTTTTTTAATCATTGGAACCTTTATTGGGTTACCATTATCATCAGATAACTCAGATTCGTCCCAGTCAAAGAAATTAGAGGGCAGTCCAAGGTTAAAATCCATCTCTTTAATAGTGATGACAGTCCTTCTTTGTATGAAACCATCAAAGCGATACTCTTTTTCATCCCTTAACTTCGGGATAACAAGATTTAACTCCTCACTTTCTTCAAAGTCACTGTACTCTATAGCGGTTCGCAACCAAAACCCATTAGCATCAGCATTTGGAGATTCACTTTTATAGTAGTACTCTTCTCTCATAACTTTCGGTATTTTTCCAATGTAGACATAAACCTTCACCATGACTTCCTCACGCCCCTCAATGGGAAAGTGAGTAATGATAGCTATACCTTGGGTCCCCGTGCCTTCCGGCATGCTAACTTCAGCGCGTTCTTCGTCAATAAGGTGAAAAGGCGGAATTTTGCTTGCGTTATACACTGATAATTGTTCTTCTCGGGGGCCCTGGAGTAAGAACCCCTTGCGTTTTCCATTAGCAAACTGATTCGGAGGTCCAATTGAAAGGATCCGATCAGCATCTACGAAATAGATACTTACACCTCCAGCATTAAAAAAACGTTTAAAATCAAGAGATGGATAATTTTCAAACTGAGACACACCAGACATTCTATAATCTATTTCGCGCGTGTGAAATGTGAATCCAGGTGGGATTTGAAAAACAAGATCTACTTCCACAAAGGTGAAATTTTCATTAGATTCTCTAAAAGTACCATACTTTTTTTCCTCTTCAATATTCTTTAGGATGGCCTTCCTGAGTCCATCCGGGTTATCTGACTTAGGAGCGTCGCGAAGTTCTTGCTCTCGAAATGTCAGGATTTCCTGCTGGGCTTTTCCAAAATCATCCGGGTGTGTTAGGAGGTTTTGATAAAAGATAAATTTTATTTCTCCATCCTGGATAAGGGTTTTAGAATAGTTGAGAACACCAATAAGGGTTTCAGTGTCCATCTGAGTATCTCCTCCTCTGACCCCTACAAGCAAAATCGCTAAAAAAATGAAAAAAACGATGATATTGATATTTTTCATGTGTCATACACACTTGTGGATTTTGGGGAGAGAAACTCTCCCCTGAATAAATCCATATATGAACTGGTAACCACTTCGTTTATGATGGATTATTTTGTTCATAATGGCGACAATTGTTATATTTTGTCGCAGGAAATTCGCTTGCCGGTACACAATTTCCACTACTCCAAACACAACCCACAGTTCCAGCCTTTGTTTCAGACTCAAAATCATCGCAAGACCAGCCAGGGTGATTGCCACCGCAACTGGGTTCTGTCTTAACCGTCTTTGTAGCGTTGCTGTTAGCACAACTTGATGCATCACCAGAACAAGGAGTATCATCAAAGGTAAGTTTTCCGAGACATTTACTACCATGACTTGAACTGACAGCGTGTCCCATCAATGTGTGTCCTACAAAGCAAAACACTGCGAATACACAAAAAAATGTGAGAGGTTTCAACATTTTACTAAACATTAGTTTTCTCCTTATTTTGAGAAATTGAAATTAGATACAATCTGACGCGTCCCCTAATGGGAACGTCTTTGTCAATAGATTCCCAAGTTATAAAACTTAGGCGTTTTGGCTCGTGACGGTAACCGCTACCGTAGTGTGCAGAAAAACACACTTCGCCTTACATGCACCGAGTGTCGCTTTAGGCGACTTGTCGGTGTCAAGATTTTTGGGTAGTGCCTAAGCGACAACGCCAAGCACCAGCCATGTGCCGAGCCCGAAAAGCAAGAGGCCTATTCCTACTTTTACGGTAACAAGGTGTTTCTGTAAAACACCACCCAGCTGCAGGCTGGTGGTCCCCCAATAGACACACCCGAACACGCCAAGCAGCGGCACAATAAACATGAAATTATACAAGAGTAGATAGGCAATTGCATGCACACGCATCCCCTCAATGCCTGCGACGAACGTCAGCGTCGGTAGATAGACTTGTCCTGTACAGACCAGTTCCAATGCTGAAATAGCAAACCCGACCACCAAGGCACCCGCAATAACGCCAGACGTACGCGTATGTTCGCGAATCACTTTGTGGATCCTTAGTTTTAACGGTTGAGGCAGCTGCAATAAAATCTCTTTCGTTTTCCCTTGTTTTGCCTTCACTGCATCGTATAGACTCAGTCCCGCCAATGCAAAGGTGGCAGTAGCAGCGAAGAGATAGACACATTTTGCAACCCCCGAAAACTGGTTGAGATAACGCATGAACGACAGCGTGCCCAAACCTATGAGTAAATACGTTACAAACACCGCAAGGGTAAATGCCCCGCCCGCAATGAGCATCTCTTTCCGTCCACGTCCGACAAGATTCATATAGGAGATGAAGAACACGATGGTGGCAAAAGCGCAGGGGTTAATACCATCAAGTAGTCCGGCACCCGCGACTGTTAAGATTCCAAACCCGTGAAAGCGATTGACAATTTCAGATTCGGCTGTGTCAAGTTGTGCTTCTGCTTCCTTTAATCGTGATGAAACGCCTGTCGTGAGATATTTTTGCACAACGTTTTCAATCTGTTGTTCATCCAGTTCCCCTATCAATGCGGTATCGCCTATAAAAACAGCGGGAGTCGTTAGCCTTTTTGTTTCATGCACCTCGTAGAGGATATCCATCGCTTCCAAGAGTGCTTGTTCTCTTTTAGCATCTCGTTGCTTAACGACGATATTCGGATACCTCGTCTGCAGTGTTTTGAGCGTTTTTACAGCGCGGACACACTTCTGGCAGCCTTGCTTGTGAAAGTAGGCGATGTGAATCGCATTGTGGGGAACGTCCGATATGTCTGTCTGAAATGCTGGCTCTGTGGCAGTCAACGCTTTATATGCTTCTAAGAGTTGTTCAAGAGCTGCATCAGGAACTATCTTTTCAGAGACACTGTGGTGTTCACTTGTGAAAATGTATCTTTGCTGTTCCTCGTCGCGTCGAACTGCTAAAGCACCGACGGTTGCCCCTTGCGTAGCATTTATCACAGTCGCGGTTTTTCCTGCAAAGATAGAGGGTTTATGGGTTTTTGCTATGTCTTTTTGCTGATTCGCGACGACAATCAGAACGTCTATCCATGGGACAACCTCAGATAAGGTGTGTGCTTCGTCTTGTGTGCCGTGAAATACAACGATAACAATAGCGCTTTGATTAACCAGTTCTGTTTCCAGTTCCGCCAAGGCGTTTTGCGGGGGTATCAACGCAACTGCTGGGAGTTCCGGTGTGTAGTCTTCAGACACCAAACCGACGACTGCCACATTCGTTGAAGAAATGGAACGAATCACATAGCGAGTCTCCATACCGGCAGCAACATTCGCGCAAGCAACTCTGATTTCTGGATAGTCCGCATGAAATGCGGCGAGTGTCTCCAATGGAAGGGACAACTCGTTAGGTCCGAGGCATAGGACATCTACCTTCATCGCAGCGAGTGTAGAGAGCCCAATCTGGTAAATCCACTCGACATTTACATCCGTTGGGTCAATGAGATTTCCAACATGCAAATTCAATACCCCACCATGCCTGATGTAAAGGTCTTCAATGAGGGTACATCTATTAGCCAATCCACCTACTTGTTCTGCCCCGCAACCGTGTGGACCAAGTTGCCCATGTTCCTCACCGGAATAGATAAGCGTCAGGGCAGTAGCAGAACTCAAACTCACTACAGAGCCCAAAAAAGCAGAGAGAAAAAGAAGCAAATAGGTTAATAAACATGGACGTTTGTGCATCCAACACCTCGAATTTCAGTAGAACCTTCGTCTAACACGAATCATAATAATACGTCTTTTGTAAATAATTAAGGTGCACATCTCCTTTGATTTGGAGAACAGCACTATACCAAGCACGCGTCACGGACATATCAAGACCGCTGGAAAACCCAAGCGTTTCTAAAACTTGGAGCCCTCATACATAAAAGTTCGATTAAATCGGAACTCCTATGAACTGATAACTCTGTTTAGGTAAAACCGAATCCGATTATGTATCGCAATTTTCATGCCAATTCACATAAAAAGAATGAATATGTGTGTCTAATCCCAAAATTCTGATCATATTTTGCACTTTAGAACTTTAGAAAAAATTGCATACATAAAAGAAAGGTAGAAATCCACAGGTTTTATCAAACATCGTCTTAGTATTCGCATTTTTTAAAAGCTGTCCCTCCGAGAGGAGAAAAGCAAGCAGGCAATCCTTTACTTACTGCCACGATACGCAATAATTACAGAATTAGTGCGCAATATTTGCATATTTCAGCAAAAATCACCTACTAAATAAATATTAACTATTTTCGATTTTCGGAATGTACCGCTCAACGGAAGGACAACAATCTGAGGATACTATATTGGTCGTAAGAATGGTTTCCACGTGTTAGGGTTCAAGTGTTGTATGCTCACGTTGGAGTGAATTCAGTCAGTTTTTACACTGAACTTATGTTTTTAAGGTTTTCAGGACACGGCACTATTTTTGCAATAAATATTTGAAAGGCAACCTATAAAGACCTAAAAACTTGTTGTCAATTCAGAGGACTTCTAAAAGAGTGTGTCGCTGTATTCAAATATTGCCAATATTGCCACCGAGGCGAAGCTATCCGTTTGGCACCATCATGACTTCAGATTAACAAAGATTAATGCGATGGTTGCCACTAAGGCACCGATGAGAGAGGTCCGACTCAACCGTTCATGGAGGAATACCATGCCGACGAACATCGTGAACAACACGCCACCGGAACTTGACATCGGAAAAGCGATTAACGCACTGACTTGATCCAAAGCGATGAGCAGTGCCCAACTGCCACCGACATTACAGATCCCGATCAGCACGCCGTAGAAGACTTCCCACCAATTCGGCCATATTCTCTGATAGAGGCATATACCGAAATAAATAATTGTGGCGACACCGAAAAGCAGACTCATATAGAGCGATTTCTCGTCAATAGGACACATTTCGTTGAAGGCTTTCATGGTGAGGCGTGAGATACCGGTAACCAACAGAATCGTAATAGCAACAGCGAATCCCAACCCTTGCGGCACTTCCGGCTTGTCAGGTGTGAATGCATACGTCGGCTCTTTCTCACGCTGGCTGAGGAGTGGAATCGCTACGAAGGTTAAGAGAAGCCCTATGGTTTGCCATAGGTTTGGAATCTCTTGCCAGAATATCATCGCTACCAGAATCGGTAACACGATCGACAGTCTGACGAGTGCAGCCGTGACGACTATCCCGCTGAGCTGGATACCGATAGTGAACAACTCAAATCCGAGTGCATACGTCACACCGTTTGATATACCTAAGGCGAAGGTCAGCTTTGAGAATTCAAAGTCCGGTTCTTGTGAGAGTACCCAAACACTGATAAAGAACGCGCTGAGGTAGTTGACGAAGCCGATAGGGTTTAGGCGTTGTTGGTTGTTTTTGGCGTGCTTGAGAAATAGCCCAAAGCCGGAGAGTAGGATGATGTTGAGTACGAGGAACAACATAGGCTTTAAAGATTGGAAGGTTGGAAGATTGGAAGGCTGGGTCTCTTTTCCATCCTTCCTCCGTTCCAACCTTCCACTCAAGTGCTTCTATTCCTCCATCGGCAGTGCGACTTTGGTTTTCTCTTTTGCCGATTGGTAGGTTGCCAGAACGACCTCTACGGCGTGTTTTCCACCTCTGCCGTCAATCATGGGTGTTCTATTTTCCCGGACACAATCAACAAAATGGGTTAGCTCGCCGACGACCCCGTGCGGTCCTTCTCGATTTGGAACGATTTCTTCCCAATCACCACCGCGTTTTTTGAGATAGGCGAGATCGGCTGACATATTTAAACGGAGCGACCCCTCGGTCCCATCGATAATTGTATCGTTGGTGCCACGGGCACCGAGAAAACCGCCCCACCTTAAAATACCGACCGCGCCCGAATCGTAACGAATGAGTGAGATAGTGTAATCCTCCCAATCGTCGTGTCCAGAGAAACTTCCGACCTCAGCGGCGACGGTCAGCGCAGTGCCGCCGAACCAGTTAATTAGGTCGGATTTGTGGATACCGTTTTCCAAGAGTCCACCGACGGTACCATACCAACTTTCAGGTCTACCGCGCGGGGCGTTATATGGACCCGAATAGTCGGTTTCGATGTAGGTAATGTCGCCGATGTCGCCGTTGTCCACCATCTGCCGACCGAGTTCATGAACGGGATAGAAGCGTAGGACCTGTCCGACCATCAGATGCGTCCCTGCCTTATCCGATGCTTCAATCATGGCATCTGCTTCAGCGAGCGTCAAGGAGAGCGGTTTTTCGCAGAAAGCATGCACGCCCGCTTCCGCTGCATCAATGACGACCTGTGTATGTGCAACGGGTGGCGTTGCGACGACAACAGCGTCCACAACAGCAAACAATTCTTGATATTCTTGGAAGGCGCGAATCTGAAGCCGCTCTGCAACGGCTTCCGCCGCTTCCAAGCGCAGATCTGCGACACCTACAAATTCACAATTTTCAACATTCGGGAGGGCGTTGCAATGGCCGTTTCCCATGCCGCCGACTCCAACTACACCGATACGAACCATTTTGAATTCTCCTTTATTCCAACGAAGGGTCTGAAAACTGATACACACCCTGCCGATTTACAGAGATCTTCGGCAGTTTCCGAGACTTTTCAAACCAATTATATCCGATTTTTAGATTTTTCCAAAAGTTTATCAGAACGTCGTCATTTGGAAAAGTGTTTTGTAAGCGTCCCATTGTCCGATCGTCCAATTCTGTTGGAAAAATGTGCACAGGGATTTTTGCGTGTCCGTTTGATTTTGCTTGAACTGCTAACCAATAGACCTCCTTAATATATTCATCAGTGATTGGCACACAGCCGATCGTAGCACATCCACCGTGTATAAATATATCCCCTCCGAGTTCGCCTTTTTTGCCCAAAATCTTATCCGCCTGGTTTGGATAATTAATCCCAAGCGATAGATAAAATTTGCTTTCGGGATTAAATCTGTCGATATAATAAAAACCCTCTGGAATTTGCAAGTCGCCTTCACGTCTTTTGGGTCCCAAATTTCCTGACGTACGGCAGATAGTGTAATGTTTCACAGGCTTGAAAACGTTCTCGGATGTTGAAAATGCCCAGACTTCCAAAATCTTTTCTTGTTTGAAGACTCGGATAAAGAGTTTCTGCGGCGGATAGGGGATACCCTGGTCAGCAAACAGATTGCGAAGTGGACCGTCTTTTTCTTCAAACGCTGCCTGGACGCGAGGGTGTCTTCGCTGTTTGTCTGCGAAATTTTGTGGGTCCGTTGGCTGACAAGCACAGATCATCATAAAAGTGAAGGAAAGGACAATGTGTAGTTTCATAATTAGTTGTCAGTTTTCAGTACAGTTTTTTCGAGTTTTTACGAGCCATATTATAATTGATAATGAAATTAAAATACAGAAACTCCACAATATCAGTTTGGTGTGGGCAGAAATTCTGTCCCCAAGGTAAGAATAAACCAAGGTAGCTGGCATTTGACCGATGCCAGTGGCAATCCAAAAACCGAGAAACCGCATCCGAGTCGCCCCTGCAAAATAGCTGACAACATCAAAAGAGATAAACGGAATCAAGCGAGCAATGAGGATGGCGTAAGTACCATACTTTTCGACGAAATCGTTTGTTTTGTCCACTGCCGGTTGGCTAATCAGTCGTGTGATCCGTTGAATACCGAGATAGCGGGCAATATAGAAGCAGAATGCCGCTCCGATCATTGAACTACTCCAAGACAGGAGCGATCCCCACCAGAAACCAAAAAGTGTGCCGTTCGCGAAGGTAATCAGGAACGCTGGGAGCGGCGCAATCACGCTCTGAAAGATCATGAGAACCGCTGATATGACAGGCGCGAGTGCCCCATAACTTTTGATGTACGCACGTGCCGTTTCAATGCTCTGAAAAGCGGCGGTGAGTTCAAGGAGATACTCCCAAACCCGCTTGTGGTAGACTCCCAGAACCACCAGCCCAACCAGAATCGCAAGCAAAAAGACCAAAAAACGTTTTTTGTGGACAGAAACCGAGCGGAGTTTGTCTATTACTTTATGCATTTTGGGCTTGCTGTATCAATGCGCGGTTCATTCGATCTCGAAGTTCCTGTATCTTGTCATCTGTCCAACTGTAGAAGCCTTCGTTAGACTTTACACCGAGTTTACCGGATTCAACCATTTGTCGGAGGAGCGGATTGATGTCAGCCGAGCTGTTAAGGTCTTTATAGAGTTCTTCAAAGGCGGCAAGCACGAGGTCCCATCCTGCGAGTTCAAAGACTTCAAAGGGACCGGCGACGCTGAGTCTGCGTCCGAAACTGTTCCGCACGACGAGATCGACGGTTTCTGCACTGGCGATGCCTTGTTCTACGATAGCGAACGCTTCCCGAATTAGGGCGGCTTGCAATCTCGGTCCGACGAAACCGAGTGCCTCTTTGTCAATAATCGCAGGCGTTTTTCCGATTGCTGTTAAGAGTTCAAAAGTCACCGCGACGGTTTCATCGGAGGTATCAGGACTGCGAATGAGTTCGACCAACGGGATCAAGTAGGGCGGATTAAAATAGTGGGTGTTGAGTATCTGATCCTTGCGTTTCGCCTTCACACCGATCTGGCTTGGCATCAATGCGGTTGTATTGCTCGCTAAAATTGTGTGTGGTGGACAGATCGCATCCAATTCCTCAAATATCTGCTGTTTTAGTGCTAAATTCTCGGTGACGGCTTCGACAACAAAATCGGCGTTTTTGGCGACAGTGGACAGTTCGGTGGCGGTTTGAACCCGCTGTAGCGTTGGCGCGATATTCTCTTTTTTAATAACGGCATTTTCAGCGAGTACATTGAGGTTTTTCTCAATCTGGACGCGTGCCGTTTCGAGGTGTTCGTCAGTAATATCGTGCATCAGGACGCGGTAGCCTGCATAAGCGAACTCTTGTGCGATGCCGTGTCCCATCAGTCCTGCACCGATAATGGCGATCTGTGAGATTCCATCAACTGTCATCTTTTCTCCTTCTTCCAGCAATAAGGATTGTAAACTCTCCGCGTGGTTCAGCCTCCTGGAATCTCTCCAGTGCTTCAGTGACATTTCCACGGAATATTTCTTCAAATTTTTTGGTTAACTCACGTGTAACGACGATGTCGCGTTCACCCATCACTTCAAAGACATCTTCAAGGAAACGGTTGAGCCGGTGCGGGGATTCAAAAAAGATTAACGTTCTTTCTTCGTCAGTGAGTACGCTTAATTGACGCTTTCTTTTTCCTGATTTTGGAGAGAGGAAGCCTTCAAAGGTAAAGTTATGCAGGGGTAATCCTGAGACGGATGCCGCTGTGATAACTGCTGATGCGCCGGGGATTGGAACAATAGGGATTTCAGCGTCGATGCATCCACGCAGCAGTGGATACCCGGGATCCGAAATGATAGGCGTGCCAGCATCCGAGACGAGCGCAATTGTTTCACCTGTCTTCATGCGATCAATTAGTTTGTCCGCCTTCACTTGCTGGTTTCCCTCAAAGTAGCTTGTCAGGGGTGTCTGAATGTTGTAGTGCGTTAGGAGACGGCGCGTCTGACGCGTATCTTCAGCGGCGATGAGGTCTACTTCTTTAAGGATACGGAGTGCGCGCAAGGTGATGTCCTCTAAATTCCCGATCGGTGTGCTAACGAGGTAAAGTGTGCCAGATGGCGTGTTTTGCATGTTTGTTAGTGGCTGTCGGCTATCGGCTATTGGCTATCAGCAAAGAGCAGTTACGCTCTCTGGCTGACTGCTGACAGCCGACTGCCGACGGCTGAAAGCCATTCCGCTTGCTATATTGGATGTTTCATGCTAAATTACCGAACAATGAAAGCTACCTACACTGTCCTATGTCTTCTGTGGTTGGTAACACCTGTATACGCGCAGACAGAATACCCATTTGAATTGGCGCGTCCGCTCTATGTCGGTGCCCGTGCGTTAGGGATAGGCAATGCCTTCACTGCTGTTGCTGACGATGCCACTGCCGGTTTTTGGAACCCTGCCGGACTCATTCAGTGGCAAGGTGTGAAACTGTTCGGTGTCAATAAGTTCTACAACCGAGACGATTACCGGTTCGACCCGAAAGGTGTCGGCTATAGTTACCGCGGTTACAGTCTTTTCTGGGGCAACAAAATCGCCATCGGTGTTGATAGTGGCGTTCCCGATTTCAACTACTACGGCATCTCTCGCCAATTCGGTCCGTATCTCGCCGCAGGATTGAGTCTTAAGTTTAAGCGAAGACACCCCTCAGCTGTCTATCAATTTTTCGGGTATCAGACAAACTATGACATCGGTTTGCTTTTCAAGCCGCGTCCGAACCTCAAATTCGGATGCCTCGCGCAGAATCTTGAGGGTTATGGTCTTCAATGGCTCACGCTTGGCACTGCCTACCGATACGACGTATACCAATTTTCAGTAGATATTGCGTTCCCTACTGACCGAACACCGCCGGAGTTGTACATTGGTGTTGAGTGGCATCGGTTTCCGGTTGTCCCTCTCCGAGTCGGTTTTTCAAATGGCGCGTTCACAGCCGGAATCGGGGTCGCTTGGAAAGGTATTCATATCAGTTATGCTCATATTTTTGAGCAGCCTTCCGCGTCTGATTTTATTGAATTAGCTATCAGTTTTTAGTAGAATAGTCGTCAGTTATCGGTTGTCAGTTTTCAGTTAAAAGAGATTTGGATTTAACGAACGCTTCTCTTAACTGACTCCTGAAAACTACTCACCCGCTACCTCTTTCCAGTCCAATTCCGCTTGATTCCATTCAAACTGTTGTAGTGGACCGAATTTGAGGTTGACCGTTAAACTTTTCGGTGTTGGTGAACTGTCGAACAGATTGAAATCTCGGACAACAACATAGGTGTGCTGTCCATCTGTAATCGATTTGCACGCCTCAATAAAGTCATCAAGATTGCGGATCTGTTTTCCGTTTATATCAAGGATGACAATTTTAGAGTTACCGTTCCGTTCTTGCACACCGACACGCGAGAAACTACTACCGCGCTCGGCGTGGGGTAGATAGACCCCGTCGGCTTCAAGGAAGAGGATACGGCGGAGTTGTGGTGTAATATCGTGTAAAATTGCGCCACCAAATCTGACGAAGCGAGTCACCTTCTTCGCCTCCAAGTCCTCTACAGGAACATCAATACTCAGATTTTCTCCGTTCCGATAGATATCCAAATTGACGCTTTTCCCAACGTTCTGATTCAGGACAGCATCGAAGGTGTAGAGGTCATCCTTGATGATCTCGCTATTGATGCGATAGATAATATCGGATGCGCGAAGGTCAGTTTCACCGGTTGTTCTCGGTACAATGGATTCGATTTGGATGACCTTGGGTGTCCCGGCTTTGGAGGGACCAATCTCTTTTCGCAATTCAGCGGGGAAGTTAAAGTGTTTGATGGCTTCGCCTATAGAGACGAGTTCCAGGTCCACGCCGATCTCTCCGCGTTGGATCGGGACACTGTTCCGAATCAATTCAAGCGCATCGTAGAGGTAATCAATTGGCAGTTCAAAACTGGAGGTATCTGTGCCGCGTGCGTGAATCGCGATCACCTGTCCTGCGGTATTCCAGACGGGACTTCCGCTTGAACCGCCTGTCCGATCAAAGGTGGTGTGAATGTAACTCGAATGCCGATCCCCCTTGTTGACATTTAGGTTCGTAATTCTTCCGAATTTGATGGTATACTCCTCTTTCTCGTTATTTCCGATGAGTAGGAGTTCATCACCGAGGGCGAGTGCATCCCATTCGCCGAGTTCAACGGCTTGGAGTTCAAAATCGACTTCAGCAGGATCAATCTGGTAAAACCCGAAGTCGTGCGTTGGATCGTAGTAAAGAATCCGTGCTTCCGTGAAACTACCGTCGTGGAAGTTAATTTTGACGTAGGAAGGGCTGCTGCCGGTAACGTGGCGGTTCGTAGCGATAATACCACGTTCTGCGTCAACAACAAAACCGGTGGCAAAATTCGTGCCTTTCACTTCTGTTTCAAAGACAACTTCTGAGGAGGTTTCGACATTGACCACCATCGGTTTGTAGGCGGCAATCTGTTCTGTCCAGTCGTGTTCGGCATTGGCATTCACGAGGAAGGTAAAGAGCGTAAATACTGCCAAAACCACAATATTTGTGCGTTCAAAGATCTGTTTCATGATGTATCCTTTTTGGTTGGATTTTCTAAATTTTTTAAGAGTTTAACACAGCGGTTTCGGGATGTCAAATGTTTTTTGAAAACCTAAAATCAAATGCCTACATCTTGACGAGACCTTTCAAACGTGGTATATTGTTCACAAAACTACTTCAGTCATCTTGAAAAGTAGGAGAGGAATTATAAAAATGGCGACACATCACTTTGAACCGACAGTTTACCACACAGCAATTGGCGCGCACGAACCGGTGCTGCATATTGAGAGTGGCGATACTGTTTTCACAACTACCGTGGATAATGCAGGCTACGATGCCACGGATACGCAGGTAACCGAAAGAGGGAATCCACAGACGGGTCCTTTTTATATTGAATCGGCGGAACCGGGGGATACGCTATCCGTTCATTTTGACCGGATCCTTCCGAATCGCTCTATTGGGCGGACGGCTATGGTCGTTGCGCCGAATGTGCTGGATCCGCAGTATGTAGCATCTGAGATGCCGGAAAGCGGTCTCGCGGAGTGGCATGTAGATGTGGAGAAGTGGACGGCGACATTAATGACCCCAGAGACGCAGTTGGGTAAACTCACGTTGCCGCTTGAACCGATGGTGGGATGTTTCGGTGTCGCGCCACCGCGCGGACAAGCGATCTCGACAGCAACCTCTTCTACGCACGGCGGTAATATGGACTATCGCGGTTTTCAGGAGGGTGTTACTGTCTATTTTCCTGTCTTTGTCGCCGGTGCGCTTTTTCATCTTGGCGATGGACACGCCGTGCAGGGTGATGGCGAAATCGTCGGCACTGGGATTGAAATCTCTTTTGATGTGCAGTTTACTGTTGAGGTGCTTAAAGGCAAGGGCATCAACTGGCCCCGTGCCGAGAACAGCGATTATATCCTGACAGCGGGCAATGCACGACCGTTAGATCAAGCGGTGCAACACGCAACGACGGAACTCTTGCGGTGGTTGGGTGAACTCGGTTTAGAGAAATCTGCAGCGCATATCTTGTTAGGACAAGCCGTGGAGTATGATATGGGTAACGTGTTCGATCCGGCATATACGATGGTCTGCAAAATCAAGAAGTCAATACTGCGTGATATTGGGATTATGTAATGTGTTTGGGGGACGTTTATCTGACTAATCCTCGGGCCCAAACAAATACAACCAGATATTAGCATCCAGTGCGAAAACGATGTTCAGTCAATCTCTTAACATCAAAGTCCGTCTGCAGGAAGATAGCCTATCCTACTTCTCTTTATTCATGTCTAATTCCGCCATAGACCTCAGATTCAATAGCGGTGTCATTACGCCACCAGCAGCGGGGAGAACTACACCGGTATCGTAAAGTTTCATCGCAGAGATGGTGGCGTGTGCGACATCTTCAGGTGCGCCTGCGCGGACCATAAAGATATAACCTTTCTCTGCCGCTTCCTCATAATCGGGAATACGGACCCGCGAGAGATCGGTGTCTATTACGCCTGCGGCGATGCCGTTTACTTTAATGCCGTGCTGTGCCAAGCGTCCGGCGTAGGCGCGCATGCTCATCTCTAATCCTGCTTTTGAGATACAGTAGGCGGTACGATTGTCGGATGCCATGATGTCGGAAATCGAGAGTGTGTAGATGATGCATCCTCGGACCTCGTTTGCGACCATGTAATTAGCGACGCGTTGCGTGAGAAAGTGGGTCGCCTTGAGGTTGGTGTTGACAATCAGATCGAACTGTTCGGGTGTCTCTTCAAGAATATCAGCGATGCGGGTGATGCCAGCGTTGTTGATGAGGATGTCCACCTTCCCGAAGGCATCGTGTGCGGTGTCAAGCAGTCTTTCGTGTGAATCGAGGTCGCTGATGTCGGCTTGAATGATGACGGCTTTTCTGCCGAGTGCTTCTACTTCTTGCTGCACGGATTCGGCGGCATCTCGGTTCTGGTTGTAGTTGATGAGTAGGTCGGCACCTTGGCGTGCTAATTCGATAGCGATTGCGCGTCCGATGCCGCGGCTGGAGCCGGTTACGATTGCGGATTTGTCTGTGAACGAAACGTCTGTTGCAAAGAATCCCAGGTCTGTATCTGTTGACATATTTTTCTCCATAAGGGTCAATTTAGGGTTTTCATAGCACTTTAGCTGTTATAAACATACCGCCCTTACAGGGCTTGATTCTTCTCTTCATCGTTTTTCTATAAACATACCGTTCCTACGAAACTCAAGAGGACTTTTGAGATATGAAAAGTTTGTGCCTAAGGTCCGGTGCGGTTCCAAACCGTGAAGAAATCCGCAGAAACACCCAAGCAAATACCCCCAGCAAAACCCTACCGGACCTGGGGAGTGAGACGGCACACGAAGCGTGTCTACTACTTTTAATCTGAGTATGGGTCTGCGGCATCGCGGAGTGCGTCTCCTAAGAAGTTAAAGGCGATGACGACGACAAGCACCGGCACGGCTGGAAAGATGAGCCACGGGTAATGGAGCAGAACGGTGACGCGCTGTGCCTCTTCTAATAGCACCCCCCAACTCGTCATCGGTGGACGGATGCCCAATCCTAAGAAGCTGAGTGCGGTCTCGCCTAAAATCATACCGGGGATCGCGAGTGTGGCGATAACAATGATATGGCTATAACATCCGGGTAGTAGGTGCTTTGTGATAATGTGCCAATGTCCCGCGCCTGCTGCACGCGCTGCCATAACGAAATCGCTCTCCCGATACGCCAAGACCTTTCCGCGCACCTGCCGTGCCAGTCCACCCCAGCGGATAATTGACAAAATGATCGTAATGCCAAAGTAGATTTGGATGCTCGACCAGCCGGGTGGTAGTGCGGCACCGAGTGCCATCCACAATGGGATGTCCGGGAATGCTGAAAGGACTTCAATAACACGTTGAATCAGGTTGTCGACCCATCCGCCCCAATATCCAGATATAGTACCGAGAATAGAGCCGAGAACAATGCTCAAAAAGACACCGACCAAGCCGAGTGTCATCGAGACGCGCGCCCCATACATAATCCGTGAAAGTAGATCGCGCCCCATTCGATCGGTGCCTAAGAGGAACATGGGACCGACAGAACTGAAGAGATGCCTCCTGCCCTCTGCATCCTTGAAAAAGAATTCAACGGGATGTCGCTGCGCTAAATCTTTGGTGAACTCCAACTCAAGGCTCTCTGGGTTGCGGACAGATTTTAATCCATGAACATAGAATCCATCTTTGACTGAGAAATGGAGACGTTGGGGCGGGACGTGCCGCAGTCGCATGTTGATCTCGTTGTAGTGATAAGGCGCGAAGAAGTCGGCACCGATGGCGAGGAGATAAAAAAGCAGCAAAAGGGCACCCGCGATGACACCCATCCGATTCTTACGGAACCGTCGCCAGATGAGTTGACGGTAACTGAGCTGCCCTATTTCGCCTGTAACTTCTATTTCTTGGACACCCTCGATTGCTTGATCGGGCGTGTTTTGTATCTCATTCATAGCGAATCCTCGGATCTACCCAAGCGAGGGCTATATCTGCGAGCAAATTACCGATAACCAAAAGGAGGCTCAGCATCATAATTAGCGTGCCAGCGAGATAGATGTCTTCGTTCAGGAGGCTGCGTAAGAGAATCGGTCCGACTGTCGGCAAGCCCAAGACAATTGAGACGATCGCTGAACCGGAGAGGATACCGGGTAGACTCATTCCCAAAATACTGATGAGTGGATTAATCGCAATCCGCACGGCATGCTTCCCGACAACGACGATTTCCTTCAGCCCCTTTGCGCGTGCCGTCTGAACAAACGGCTGCCCCAACACATCGAGCAGATTGCCACGCATGATACGCATCAAACTCGCGGTGCCGTTAATACCCACGACAATTACTGGAATCCAGAGATGTTTGAACAGATCACCGAGTTTGCCCCATGTCCACGGTGCGCCTTCATAGTAAGATGAAAATAGTCCAAAGAGGGGAACGCCGAAGATGTCAAACGCAAATACCATCAACGAGAGTGCTAAGAGAAACGCCGGTATGGACATGCCAACGAAACTAAGGAAGGTAAGGAAATGATCCGACCATTTATATTGATGCGTGGCGGAATAAATCCCGAGCGGGATAGCAACAACATAGGTGAAGATGAGCGATCCGACAGAGATAATAAGCGTGAAGGCGATCCGATCCCATATCAGTTCATCCACTTCGCGCTTATACTCAAACGATTCGCCGAAGTTGCCGCGTACAAAACCGCTAATCCAGATGAAGTAACGTTTCCATAAGGGATCATTCAACCCGTAGCGTTCTCGCAATTCCTCGACTTGTGCGAGCGAACTGCTATCGCCGAACTCCTCCTCTAACCGTTGGATTTCGCGGTCGAGGTAATCGCCTTGCGGAAGTTGGATGATGATAAAAGAGATAATAGAAATCGCCAGAAGTGTCGGAATAGCGATGAAACATCGGCGAATGATATAGGTAATTATGAGTACGTCTCCTTTTTTCTTGGCTATCGGCTATCGGCTGTCAGCCGTCAGCAAGAGAAGAAACACCCTATCAAAAACACCTCTTTGCTGATGGCTGATGGCTAATGGCTACTCTTTAGATATCCAACACTGTTCGGGATAATGGGTTGCGGGTGTTACAATTGCCCACGGACCCAAAATGCCGTCGTTTGGGACATTGTGAAAATGGTTTGCGACGACTAAGAGCGACGGCGAACGCGCTGCGGAACCGAGGTGAAACGGTCCCTCGTCAATGTGAATCCTGACTGCATCTCGAACATATTGATGTCGCTGTTTTTCATCGGGTTCGCGTTTAATTGCATCGTATAAGTCAAGCAGCTTCTTTAGCGGTCCAGTAGCAGGTTCACCCTTTTCACCACCCGTTTCATACCATTTCCCTACTTTGGGGTGCCAGTACTTCGGAAGTGTCGGAAATACCCAATCGGGATAAGTAAAGAGGTCCATCTCTGCTTCACCGTGCATGCTGATTGTGAATTTGCCGAGCGTCCGGCGAAGACTCAATTCAGCACCGGGTGGCGTATAAAGCAGGGTTTTCAAGCCGAGTTGTTCCCATCCATCTTGAATAATCAGCCCGATGTCATTTTCTTGGCTATTGAGATTGGAACTCGGTACATCCATGAGCATCTCAATCTGTTCACCATCGGGCCGTAGTCTATAACCGTCCTTATCACGTTCTGTAAGTCCCATCTCATCAAGGAGACGGTTCCCCGCATCGATGTCAAAGTCAGCATCGGCGCGTTTCCACTCCTCAAAAAGCGTCTGTCCGTCTTCATCAGCGAAGTGCCATCCCTCTTGGCTAACCGTCGCTGCTTGTGGTTCCAACAATCCGCGCCATGCGATCTCGTTACACTTCACGCGGTCAATACCATAAGCGAGTGCTTTTCGGAACCGTTGGTCGCGGATAATTTTTCTTAACACCGGGTCGGGCGCGGTCCAGTTAATCAGGATCGCGGGTTGCGCGCCAGCAGTGCTTTTCCAGCGTCGTACCGTATAGTTCCCCTTTTTCTGTCCTTTCAGGTAGAGCGCGAGATCACGGAGTTCCATTCCGCGGTATTGGCAGTCAATCTCGCCTGCAAGGATTTTAAGCACGCGAACTTGGGGTTCAGGGACTAAACTCGTCTTGACTCTGTCGATATAGGGGAGTTGCCTGCCGAGTGTATCAACGACATAGTAATACGGATTGCGTTCGAGTTCAACACGAAAGCCACCCTTTTCATATTTCGTTACCCGCCAGGGCCACAATGTCGGACGCTCTGGGTTTTGGTGTGGGATATTTTCCTTCTCGAATCGGATGAAATCGGTATACTCTGGGTTGCTGTCCGGATGGAACTGCTGCATGTAGTGTTCTGGGATGTTGTATTGATTGCACCACCAAAAGCCTGTCGCCAACCAAAGCGGTACGAGCCAGTTGGGACCGGCGAATTTCATCACAATCGTGTAGTCATCGGGTGTTTCGACTTCCATCGGGATGCCGTTGACCTTACACCAGACAGGCGCGCCGTACTTGTGTCGCTCATCAAGACAGAGTTGATAATAGTAAGCGAACGAGGCGGACGTATAAGGATGTCCATCCGACCACTTGACCCCCTTGCGGAGATGCAACGTTAGCATACTGCCGTCTTCGTTAAATTCCCATGATTCTGCTAAACCGGGTTCCAAACCGGAGGCATCAAATTTCCAACGGATGAGCGGGGCATAGCCTGCAGTCATCTTCCATGTCCCCAAATCTGGATGTGTGTGAAACCGGTGCCACGTCCCACCGTAGGGACCAGGTTCTTCATAGCCATCGAAATTCGTTTTGGCAATAAGTGGATTTTCTGGGAGCCGTTCTGACAATGGTGGGAGTTTGCCCTCGGCGACCTGTTTTGCCCACATCGGTGCTTCTTTCGCTTCAATTCCACTGGAGAAATTGGAGGTATCTTCCAATGGGTTTCCGGAACATCCGACGATGAAAATCAGCAAGATAAGCAGTAATTTAATAAAACTCAGCGCACTCGCTTTGTGCATTTCAAACGTCCTCCTCGCGTCTGACAAGGGAATCCGTGAATTTATTCATATCTGCAGAGACACGTTCAAAAAGTTCGCCAATGGATTTCGCATGCGGTATGGTTTTTTCATATTTCAATTCCTTGCCGTAAATGTTAGTGACTTTGTGTCGGAACTTTAAAAGTTCTCCCAGTTCGCGGTGTGTATTTTCGGAAATCACCGGTGGACGTTCTGGTCGCTTTTCTGCCATTTGTGTGAGTAGATTTTTATGCCATTGACTTCCAGTCGGCATAAACGTATCAACCTCACGGGCAATCCGTTCAAAAATCCGCTCTATGCCATGATAGATATCGACGAGATCTGTAGCGATTGTATTTTCAATAAATTCTCTTGCCTGAACAGGCAGCACATCAATATTATCCAATCCCCTGTGGATTCTTTCAAGCGTTCCCTCTATTTTATCCAGTTCATCATTGATGCGTTGTGTGAGTCTTTTTCGGTTCATTTCGTAAATGTCTGCCTCCTCGGTAGGGAAAACCTGCCGCTGTAAGTGTTCGTAAAGCGTCTGCCATACATTTGTCGGACTATTGGGGGGTTGGGATCCTCTTTCAATAGGTATGGCTTGGTATTTTATCCGCTCTCGGAAGAGCCCTTTCGACGTGTCGAAATTAATGAAGTCTATTTTAAATCCTGATTTGAAGTCCATAACCATTTTCCACGCTTTATCATAATCATCCGTGGAGAGTCCGGACACGGCGATGTCAATATCCGACCTGTTTGTGAACCCTATAGGTTCTGTGAGTGAACCGAAAACGACGACTTGCGTTGCCCCAAACTCTTCATAAAGCAGTGTCGCGACTTGATATGCAGTGTCCCATGCTCGATGAATCAGTCCTTCATCCATCAATCGGTTCTTCCAGACTTGTTCCAACCGCTTTCTGCATGCCGCGAGTTCATCTGGGGATATTTTTTGTGTTGACATCACTAAACTCCCTGCAACTCCAACGTATCACTGTGATGACATGCCACCTGAACGCCCTGTGAAACCTCTTGAAGTTCAGGCGTTTCCTGTTTACATATATCGGTTGCGTAACGGCATCTTGGGTGAAAATAGCATCCTGTCGGTGGTTGTGATGGATCAGGGACATCCCCCTCCAGGCGAATATGTTCACGTTTGCGCTGTGCATTCGGATCGGGGAGTGGGACGGCGGATATTAACGCTTCTGTGTAAGGATGCTTCGGTGATTGATAAAGCGTTTCGGCATCGCTAATCTCCACGATTTTGCCGAGGTACATGACTGCGACGCGGTCGCTGATGTGTTCAACAACGCTGAGGTCGTGTGCGATAAAGATATAAGAGAGGTTGAATTCTTCTCGAAGTTCTGCCAACAGGTTGAGGATCTGTGCTTGTACGGAGACATCCAATGCTGAGACCGGCTCATCTGCAACGATGAGTTCAGGTTGGAGTGCTAATGCGCGTGCAATACCGATGCGTTGGCGTTGTCCACCGCTAAAGGCGTGTGGGTAGCGGCGCATATCCTGGGATTTCAAGCCGACAGATTCCAGGAGTTCTACAATCCGATCTTGAAGTGCTGTCCCTTTTTCGGTGCGATTGACCCGCATCGGCTCGCCGACGATATCGGCTACTGTCATCCGTGGGTTGAGTGATGCGTGGGGGTCTTGGAAGATCATCTGTATGCGTTTCCGAAAAGGTTGCATCTCGCGGTGCGTCAATTTCGCCAGATCTACCTGTTCCTCACCGAAAATGAAACTCCCGCTTGTCGGTGGTATTAACCGGAGGAGGCAGCGTCCGGCAGTTGTCTTTCCACAGCCGCTCTCACCGACGAGACCGAGTGTTTCACCGCGTTGCACGTCGAAACTGATCCCATCAACTGCTTTTACATAGCCGACGGTGCGTTGGAGGATCCCTTTTTGGATAGGGAAGTATTTTCGGAGGTCGTTCACCTGAAGCAATTTCATTCTTTAATTATACCTTGCGGTTCGGTTAGGCGAATTAGTGAATAATGTTAATCGACGTATATCCGCCTGCGCCGTTGTTGCAGGCTACCGTTTTGGTTTAATGATTCCAAGAGAAAAAACGTCAAAATTCCAAAATCCAGTACAAACTAATCGAAAACCTGCGCGTAATGGAATGGAGCACAGCCCAAGAGCAATCAATTAAAAATCTGTGTGGAGCCAGCACCGTACGGCGTGTGTGCGATTATCTCCATTTCTATTGGTTAACTCAAGTTCAGGCATCTGTTCACATTCTGGCATCCGTTCTGGGCAACGGGGTTGAAATGAACACCCCGTCGGTAGTGTCAACGGATGCGGCACTGTTCCGGGTATAGAGGGTAAGGTTTTCTGTACCGTTCTACCGAGAACAGGAATAGACCTGAGCAAGCCTTGTGTGTACGGATGTAGTGGGTTATAGAAGATGTCGTCAACGCTTCCTCTTTCAACGACGCGCCCTGCGTACATAACAACGACTTCATCAGCGAGGTCAGCGATAACGCCGAGGTCGTGCGTGATGAGCATAATCGCCATCCCCATTTCGGCTTGGAGTTCCTGCATAAGCCCGAGTACCTGTGCTTGGATCGTCACATCAAGTGCGGTTGTGGGTTCGTCTGCAATGAGCAGTGCGGGTGAGCAGCAGAGCGCCATTGCGATCATGACGCGTTGGCGCATACCGCCAGAAAGTTGGTGTGGATATTCATCAACACGTTGCGTTGGTGCGGGGATACCGACGCGCGTGAGCATCTCGATCGCACGTTCGTGGGCAATTTTTTTATCCACCTGTTCATGCAAGGCAACGGCTTCGGCAATCTGGTCTCCAACGGTATAAACGGGATTGAGGGAGGTCATCGGTTCTTGGAAAATGATGGCGATTTCGTTGCCTCGAATCTGGCGTATCAACTCGCTTTTCGGTGGCACCTGTGTGATGTCCAAGGGTTCACCGTTGCCGTTGCGATAGAACAGAATCTCACCGGCTTCAATCCTACCTGGTGATGGTACGAGTTGAAGGAGCGAGAGTCCAGTGATACTTTTCCCACAACCACTTTCACCGACAACGCCTACGGTCTGTCCACGGGCAATAGAGAAGCTGACGTCGTTCACAGCGTTTACGATGCCATCATCTGTAGGGAAGACTGTCTTTAACCCAGAAATTTCCAGAAGCGGTTCTTGGTAAGGTGTTTCTTGTGATGCAGCCATTTTTAATTCTTGCGCTCTGGAGATCACTCCTAAAAAATTTTAGCCCATTGTACACAAAAAACGGTTGTGTGTCAACTGTTTTCTCTAAATTTTACCTGTCAAGTGTTTAAAAAAAGAAGAGCGCGGTTAGAAACCGCGCCTTCAATGAATGAGCATAAATTTGGTCTACTATGTCAAAAGACTACAATTCTGTTTTAATGTGATCCCAAAACACGGTTAACTTTTCGCTCACCTTGTTTTGTAAGTAATTAGCAACACTTGTTTCACGCGTCTGTCCGTTGGCATCCACAGTATCCGTGTGCCATATCTTCGATGAAGTGTGCGTTGGGTTAAAGAAGTGGTTACGCTCACCTTGGATAGCAATTATTGACTGCTGCGTCACGCGCCTGTCCTCCGTTTCTGTTTCGGTGTCTTTAATCACCGCCCACGGAGACGTAGAAATTTTGATGTTATGAAGCATCGTCTTCTTCATTGCCATCAAGCCGGATTCTGGTTCCGGCGGGGTCGTAAAGAGCGCGAATTTCATGACAAAACCGGAAGCGATGAGAAAGAAGAGCAATGCGGTGGCGTTGACAACCTTCGGAGAGAGGTCCAACTTCAATCGTTCGAGGCACCACGCCAATGGATTCGCAAAGAATGCCAACTGCTGGCGTTGATGGAGTGTTCGGACGCGTTGCTGAATGTTTGCTACCAATTCCGGCGGCGGGGTCGGTGCGTCTGTGCTCTCCAGTACACTTGCGGTGTGCCATAATGCTTCGTACTCGCGCTGACACTCTGGACAGGTTCGGAGATGCTCCAAAACAGCACGCCGTGGCGCGCCTTCAGCAACTCGAGCTGTCGCTTCTGTATTTTCTTCTATTACCAAGTGAGGCAAATTGTTAAGAGTTTGTTCGCAATTCATTGAGACACCTCCTTCTTAGAGATAATACTTGCTCAGCTTCCGCTTGAGATTCTTCAGAGCCTGATTCAAGCGTGAGGCGACTGTGCCTTCCGAACACGCCAAGATCTCCGCGATTTCCCGATACTTAAGGTGTTGCATGTAGTACAAGGTGACGACCTCGCGTTGCTTTGGTGGTAGCTGATCAATAGCATTTTGAACCATCTCGTTTTGCTCAGTTTTAATCACCACACGCTCCGGCGAGTCACTCTCAGCGGGCCGACCTTGGATTTCCGCCTCTTTGGTGTAAGCGGTAAGCTTGCGCTCATTCGATTGCGACTTACGAATATATTGCTGGCATGTGTTGATGCCGATACGATATAGCCATGTTCCGAATTGCGACTGAAATTGGAACGTTTTAACGGACTTGTATGCTTCTAAAAATGTTTCTTGTGTCGCATCAGCGGCATCCTCGGAATTGCCGAGCATCCTGTATGCAAGTCCATAAATTTTTGAATGATGCCGATTCACGAGCTCGTTGAATGCCTCGGCATCGCCCTCTACTGTCTGGTGTACGTACACATCGTCAGGGATCATATAAAACTCGCTTCATCAAGTTGTTGTTTAGTTTGTTGCATTGAAATCAACTTCCCTTCACTTTTTTTAAAGTGGTAAATGTGTCCATAAAACAGGATCCTATCTATTTGTTGCATCCAAACTAATTCTTCTTTAATTTTTTAATAGTTGTTGGTTGTTAGTTATCAGTTGTCAGTTAAGATCGGTTTGGGACCGTGTGAGATTCTTTGGGCGGAGAACGCCACGGATTACAGTGTCCAGCAAAACGTTTCAACGCGCTACTTTTAACAATGATCGCCTCTGGACGTAACACAGTGGCATACGACGTAAGCAGTGCGATTGTGTCAAGCAGAGAGTTATAACCTGACATGCCAGACATATCGATGTAAATTTTGCTGAACGGCTCACCGAGATCAAGTGCTGCTTTAACATCAAAGCCGTCAAGCACCTCAAAATGCAGTTCGGGGTGTCTTTCCCTTGCACGCTCAATACACTTGGGACTGATGTCCGTGCCAACAACTTTTTTACAATGGGGTGCGATTAAGGTTGTCGTCGTTCCCCATTCACAACCGATTTCTAACACGACATCGTTCGCGTTTACCCAGACGGGAATCGTCTCTCTATATTCTTTAACGCCGCGGGTTGCGACGAAATCGGTGTGTCCGTCAAATAATTGGTTTTGGGTCGCCATAAAAGTCCATAATATAGACGGTTTATACGGCCTCACACGCCTCGCAGACCAAAGCGAAACGTTTTGTGCCGCTCGTCTCAAACTCGGTTTCGTAATCGTGGCTGACTGGAACGTTTGAAGCACCGCACCAATCGCAGCGTCCAGAAAAGGTATGCGTTTTTTGTCCTAACAGTGCTTCTTTCTGCTCCTCAACTTTTTGGGTGGCAGCGATGAGGTCAAGTGCGCGTTGGCGTAACTTGGGATCGGTTTCCTCCTTAGCGATTTTTTCAAGAAGCGGTTGGAGTCTTGGATCGTTTGGATTTCCGCCGTCGTCAAGTGTGTGCCATGCAGCTTTTCGGACGCGTAAGTCTGGATCGACCATGCCTTTGTAGAGTGCTACCCAGACTGCGTCAATCCGTTTCCGAACATGGCACGGACAGAGATTGTCCATCGCCTCGACGCGATCATCGGGGTTAGAAGAGTAGGCAAGTTCGAGGTAGTATTCTACCTCATTACCGCGCAACCGATCTTCACGTCGGCGATGTGCATTCTTCTGATACTTGTTCATGCCTTTCATTTTTTTTCCTTCGGAATTCCATGTTTTGGCATCTGTCTCTCCCATTATTGTTAGAATTGTAACACAGGTTTTTCAGCTTTTTCCAGTTAATCAAAACTAACAAGTCTTCTCAATCAAACTTAAGTTTATCTGTGACCTCGCGAAGTGCGTCGTTTATCTTTTCCAGTACTTCATTAGATGGAGGTTCGCCCTCAGCGGTGATTGTGATACGAAACTGGAAATCAAGTTCAGGCGCAATCTCAGCCAAATCAGCAACCGCTTCAGCCAAATCTTGAATTTCGGCTTCTGTAAGAGGTGACTCAACGTGTCGGACCCACGCTGCCTGTCTTACCGGCACATGGTAAAAGTCGTCGGTTAACGATCCGTCCAAAACAATGAAGCCGCTCTCAATTGCGCCTTTGGCGGCTTCAAGAAATACGTGATCAGGTATAAGGACACCGATATTGCCTTCAAGTGTCTTTTTAATCAATCCAAGCGTAGGATTTCCAGATGCCCACGCGGCTTTTGCGTCGTTTCCGATGAGATCTTTTGGTGCTATTTTCACAGCTGCTTGCGAGACTTTTACACCGACCTTATCGGCTTCGTCAGCAGCACAGGGCCACGGCGGATTCCCTTCAATGAATTCAAAGAGCCTTTTATCTTGAGCGTCATTGATAGCATCAACAATTAATGGCCACGGGATCGGAGTGCCTTTGAGAACCGATAGCGCGTGCGTTATTTTTCCAACAGATGAGGTTTCGTTCTCCCACGCGTCCGGCAGAGTTTTGTCGCTGATTTCCGAACCGCTAATAGGTTCTAACGGCACGAGTAGTTCCAGCTCGTCGGTTATCTCCGCGTCAGGGATGGCTTCTTTAAGATATGCTTTATCTTTATGGCGTGCCATGAGTAAGCCATTTTGAACAGCAGACTGAATTGCCTCCGAAAGCACGTTGTCGGAAGCGAGTTTCGGTGCCTCGTCCGCGTCAAAGAATTCTCGAATTGCCCCTACCGTTGTCGGAACACCATCACCTTGCCATAGTTCTGGCAGTTTCCCCGGAACTAATAATTCAGCACTAAGGTCATGAAGTTCCGCGTGCTCAATCGGAACAATTTCTAACGCTTTTTCTCGGAAATCTTCGTCGTTAGTGGGTGCTTCGCGCCAATAGGTATTTTGAGAACCATCTGGACGGACGATGCGTAAAACAATCTGACCTTCTGTAACGCCACGCCGAAGTGTATCAACGAATACCTGTCGATTTAACAATCGGGGTAGACGCGGAAGACTTGCAAACATACCATACAACCCTTGAACGGGTTTGGTGGTTTCGTCTCCTCCCCAGATATCAAAGTAACTGTCCGGTGTAAGCAGTTCTGGGTCGAGTGAAGTTGCTAACAGTCTATCCTCGTCAATCAAGGCTTTCTTCACGCGTTCAAAGGGTGAATTCGGCCCTGGTGGTAACAAACTCGCTTTAATGTCCCCGTCTTCGTCAGCAGTAATAAGCACATTATACGCGGATATGACAGACTCCGAAATGCCCGTTTCATCTTCTTGCTTCCGTTGTAAGAGGAGTGCCTTCTGCGTTCCGTTCAAAAGGTTCATATCGTCGCCGCTTTCGATATTCTGCCAGCCAAGGATTTTACGAATCCGTTGTCGCAATCCTATGAGTAGTGAGCTTTCGGGGGCAAGGATGATGATGTTATTTCGGTAGGTTCTTTCAAAAAACGTTTTGAGTTCGGGTGATATTTCCTCTCCTGGCACCGCTGCGTGTTCTGGACCGGCTATAATGTAGTGAAGTTCCGGATTGTCGCTGATATCGGCAGTTGACTGCGGTAATGTGTGAACGGCAACCGCATCGGCGTTCCGACCGAGGGTGGCATCTTTTACCCGCCTCACCAAGTCTTCATCAATGTCTTCTGGAGCGAGTCTATCCATAGCGCGGACGTGCATGTTGGTAAGATTAGGCGTTGTTCCTAAAGCCCAACTGCTATCGTTTTCTTTTAGGAACCAGGAGACCGCTCTCCAGTCGGAAAGCCCCTGTTGAATTGACATCGCGTCAATGTTGGCGTGTGCGAGTAGCAGGTAGAGGTCTGCCAGTTCTGCTTTCTGTCCGGCGGGTTGTGAATGTAAAAAGGTGGATAGCACGACACTTTCAACTTCTCTGGCTTTGAGCAGCGGGAGGTTTTTCTGAACATTTCGGGCTCTCTCGAGTTCACCCATAAGAATCGGTGTCCACTGATTTCCTTCGTCGCAGGCTCTAATGAGTTCTTGAACAGCCTCTGAAAGTTCGGGGCCGGTTGTCAGGAGCGTGCTCGGTCCGACAAACGCTGCGGGGTCCTTTCCGGTGGTATCTCTTAGGATAAGTGCGAAGGTGCGAAACATGCCGCGGGTGGCTTGGAAGTTACCAAGTTGCGTCCATTTTTGGTAGAAGACCTCGATCAGGTCTGGGTGAAACGGGTAAGACAAAAAGAGTGCGTCGAACGCTTCTTGATGCTTATCTGCGTCTCGGAGTGGCAGTTTTTGTCTGGCTACGAGGAGAGTGTCCACAACAGCGCGGCGTGTTTCCTCGGGTGCGACCTGTTCAAATAATCGACGTCGAAGCAATTCCGAGATGTCTTCTCGTGACACGGGTTCGACGTTTTCGTCTAAACGATGAAATTCCTCTTCCAGCATATTTAAGACGCGAACGCCGGTCGGATCCTCGCCTACAATATCGTGGGTGATGAGGCTTGCGACGATTGCAGCTGTGCTAACTTTTTCAACGGCTTGTGTCAGTGCCTGAAAGAAATCTTGAAGGATGCCGAACTTTTTGGGGTCATCATTAACAGCAGCGCGCGTATACATGAGTGCCTCGTCAAGTAAGATGAGCGTGGACAGTTCTTCACGTTGTGGAATTTTGAGGAGGTCAACAAGCGTCTGTTCGGCGGGATTGATATAATCGGCTTCATGCGCAGCGACGATTGCGAGTCCATCATCGCCGGCGAGTTGATACGCCAACGCGCCCCAGGGCGTTTTAAGCTGTCGTTGGGAACCGTCAGGACTTATGACAGAGAGTCCATTTTTCACGTCAAACTTATCAAAGGGCAGGATAGCGACTCTGGCCTGGGGCAATGTCCCTAAGCCGGTGAATGCTACGAACTCGCGTACAGTGTCGTGTGTTTGAAATTCGGCACCTCGCTCAGCTAAGTGCAAGAGTGCAATAAGGGCGTGGGTTTTTCCACCGCCGTAAGCGACTTGAAGCGTGATAACCGGATTGCCTCCTTGTCCAGCTAACCGTTGGAGAACGTCTCGCGCTAATGTTCTGAGCTTATGGGTCGGATAGGTGCGGTCAAAAAAAAGAGTGGGGACTCGATAGACGTTAGGTGCATCTCCGGTTCGCACTGCGTAGAGGTCTGCTGCGAACTCAGCAAGTTCAAGCGTGCCTTGTCGGACATCATCTCTTAAAACACAATGTTGATGCCATGCGTTATTGCCCATTATACTGATTCCTTTTCCATGTCCTCGAGAATTTGCCGGATAATAGGTTGCAGCCGCGGAATATCAACTTTAAGGGTATCCCAAACTACGATGTAGTCAACAGCAAAGTATGCATGGATGATCCGGTCGCGCATCCCTGCCATGTCTCGCCACGGCACTTGTGGGTATTTCTGCCGAATCGTCTCTGGAACATTCTTAGCGGCTTCTCCGATGATTTCAAGTTTTCGGACAACAGCCGAAGTGGTTTTATCATCCTCAACAAATAGGTCAAAATCCATCCCTTCAACGAATGATTGAATAGCGACCATCGCTTCAAAAATGTCCTTCAAGTAAAGGCGATGATTTCTCATAGATATATGGCTTCGCTGAATACAGTTGCACGAAGTTCTTCCCGGAGTGAACGTCGCGTTACGACATCCACCTTACACCCAAGCCTATCCTCCAAAAAGTGTTGGAGACCGACAAGATCCAGCAGCGTAGCACCGACATCTACATCAATCAAAAGATCCAGGTCGCTATCTGCGTCGAAATCTCCTCGGGCGTAGGAACCAAAGACGGCTTTGATTTGTGCTTTGTACTGTTGGCGGATTTCGTCCTTTTCTTCTGCAACTATTTTTTTGAGTTCTTCAATCATGATGAAATTCCTTAGCAATGGAATGCCAAATCTTGTCACAAAGCGTCGGGGTTACAAACCCCTCCTACAAAGTGTAGTTTAACATACTCACACGTCAATGTCAACTGAAAATCCGTCAGGGGTGTGTAAATATTCTGGCAGCGTTCCTTTATCGCGGATTTTACCCCGAGCAAGCCCCATCAACACACATAGCACTCCGCTGGAGTGCAGCTACAAACAATATCGACTTCTATAGACATATCACGCCTCTGGCGTGAAGAAGTCTTATCTGTAAACAGACCTCTTTGCTCCAGCGGAGCAACATGTCTATAGAAAAAGAGCGGCACCTTCTCTTGCACTCCAGCGGAGTGCCATGTAAAAAATCAATACGTCGCCAAAAACTTTACACACCCTCCGTCAGGGTCATTTAGTTTTAAGAGATTCTTGGGTTTCGCGCCTCCTCTCACAAATCCGGTTCGGTTAGGAAACCGAACCTATCGGGCCTGGGGAGTTCAGTTAGGAAACCGAACCTACCGGGCCTGGAGTGAAAATTCGATCGAAAAATGGACAATTGAATGTCTCTACGTTTGTATAGGAGCGAGCTGTGCTCGCGACACATTATTTTCAATTAGACAAGGTTCCTGTGCCTTGATACTTGTCCACTATTAAAGTTCCCATTCTACATCAGCACCCTTTTTCGGTTTTCTATCGGTTGTATAGGATAAATCGGGACACCCAAAAATGATGTAAAATTTCATAGTTTTCATAGCAAATCCAGAAAATAGCAAATGCTATGAAGTTCTGTAAACCTAACATAAGACTGGGTTTTAGGCGGTTTTCATAGCAGGCTCGTTAAAAGCTGCTATGAAATTTGCTATGAAATTTTGCTATGATTGTCAGAACCAAGATTGTCAGGATTTACAAGATAATTATTTTATAGTAAAGCCTGTAATTACCTATATACTCACAAAATAAGATTGTCAGGATTTACAAGATAATTATCAGGACTTACGCAATTTTGGCTGTAGGCGGTTTTGTTAGATGAAATTTTTCTGACAACATAGCGTTTCTGGTAGCACAAACTGGAAGTTTGTGGTACAAAAGAGCATCATGCGTAAGTCCTAATTATTTTAAATCTTGGAACAACTAACGTCCGTTTCTGATTAGCATCCGTCGTTGATACATCATCGGAAACAGGTACACATTGCGTCAAGTCTATTTTGACAGAATATCATCCATTGTGAGTTGCTGTTCGCTGTTCTTTGTGGACTGGTTTGGGAAGGAAACCCCACTGACCGGCTCCCCCGGTTCGTAATTGATAAGTGTCTCCAAAAGCGATCTGTCACTGGAACTTTGCGGACTCGTTTCAATGAGTGCCTGAACGACAGCTTTGAAAAGGGGATTTTCTTGCAGGCCATGCTCATGGAAGTAGGCATTGATGTGCGAGCTTTCGTTTGCATCCCAGAGTTTCATAACTCTGTGGATCATGTCTATCATGGGGATTCTGCCTGAGGTGTGTGCAAAGCCGATTCGATCCGAAGTACGTTCGGTGTGTCCAAGGAGTTTGAGGGCATTGCCGGAACTGACTTTCTTCAAGATGCCGATGTGTCTGTCTCGCAAGTCGTCAAGTGGTACGCCGTAGCCTTGCGCCAGTAGGATGCACTCGCCCACGGGTGCGTTCTCTGTCCCGAAATAATCCTTGTGCATCAGGTAGTAACGTGTCCATTCGTCCAGTGCCTCTGTGCTTGCGCCATGTAGGATTTGCCCCAGGGCGAAGTCGGTCACCATCCGTCGCACCTCTGTGAGAAACTCTGTCACTGTGAAAAGTTTACCTGTATTCCATTTGACTGCTTTGTAGTTGGAGTAACTTTCCAAGGCGGGACCGATGGCAGCCCAGACAAAGTCGGGCCCTCGGATGCCTTCGTCCCAGAAGTAGCGGAGGCGTTCGGTAACCCGTTTCTGCATCTCGCGTTTGACTTTACCGTAATGTCCATTTCTGGCGTTTGCTGGACGTTTTCGACAGACCATCCAAAGCGAAGTTGCAAGTGCAGCACTTCCCTGTGCTCTCATTCTCCGTCCTTGTTCAGTGTCAATTGGCCAAGATGCTGTAACCACTAAGCCAGATTCAATCATTGCCTTAACAAGGGTCTCCCAGGCATCTGGATCTTTATGCGCAAAAACAATAACTATTCTACCATTGTCAGACAGTGATCCATTCGCTGCTCGGAAACTTTCAGCCATACCTTTCTCGTAAAACCTTTTTGCTTCATTGTTATTCCCACCAAAACGTCCAGCGTGTTGAACGAGTTCATTGGTTTTGGGCGTGAGTGGTTCCGATACAATACCAGAAAATTGGGGACCAATTATTCGGCACAGCCACACAAAAAAGAAATCAGAAAGGTCGGCGTAAGGGATTATGTCATAGTAGGGTGGATCGGTGACAATGGCATCGACTTTTCGGTCAATTGGCTCAGTTGCAGATTGACGTAAAATTAGGCAATATGGCGTTCTCGTTGTGTGAGCTTTACAAATTGTTTCCAAGGAAGAGAGAATTTTGTTGAGGCAGAGCTGATAACCACCTCGTACCTTATTTGGAATTGCACTTTCGCTAAAATCCCATGTCATCGGAAGGGTATATCGAACAAAAGTATGACCTATTTGCTGCCCATTTGGATCCCAGGCGACTAGGGTTGAGTTAAAATCCAGCATTCTGTCAAAGGCACAAGCCAAATATCCGTTAATTGCCTCCAACCACTCTGGCGAATATCCAACTCTTTCCATCTTTTGTTGTGCTGCGTGTGCCCATCTCACAAACGTCATCAGTGTCAACAATTGCCGGTTTGTGAATAGATCTGACCATTTCTTGAAGCCGTAAAGTGGTGGTGAAATTGCTCGTCCAGCCCCTGAGGTATCATTCTGCGGTAATGCTTCATTAGGCATCCCATGCGGAATGTGATAAGCAACCGATTCTAACACTTCCTCAGGTATTTCGGCAGTACTGATTTCTTTTTCTGTTGGTAGACGATATTCCTTGCCATATTCTTCTTGATAAACAACTGTTGTCATCTGTACCTTGAGTTTATCCTCATGTCCACACCGTTTGATGTAGTCCGCTGGTTGTTGTGAATCGCAAAAAGGGCAAATGACGTTTATCCGTTTTGTGCCCGACATCGTAGGTTTGCCAACATTATCTTCGTTGTTCGGCGCGAAAATCTCAAAACGGACCTGCTTCGTTTCAGGATCTGGACAAAGTCTGAGGGCACGCTTCGCATTGATGACAACTTTCGTCTGATTTTTTGTTTTTTTAATGCGGAGAAAGTCAGGACGGTTCCGATTTTCAGGTGTGTCAGGAAGGATTTTCTCTGGCTTCTTACATAACCACAGCGTCTTGAGCAGCGGGATTGTCCCACCACACTTTTTTTGATTTTGATCTTGGCACGGAATAGTTCGCGCCCAAAGATAGGCGACTGTCGACTTGTTGTCTATAGTGGGATAGTATTGTGTCAGTTCTTTACGTGCGTTTTCCAGCACCCACTGTCCCCAAAGGCGAACGTGATCAACAAGGTCCCCGTCTTTGAGTTCGGGCTTTTCATCAAGATTGAGATCGGGAAGCGGCGCGGTTTTTTCAGCGAGAGGTTGTGGATATTTAAGCATGCATTTGAGCAGGAACCATGCCACTGGATTATAGTCGTTTGCGGTGACTTCACAACCGAGCCGCATTGCTTCAAACGGAATCGCACCACCACCTGCGAACATATCCAAGACTTTCGGAGGGTTTTCATTGTAAGCCATCTGGATAAGTTCTTTGGTGATTCGGAGTTTATTCACCCAGCGTCCCTTTTGGTCTTTCGCATCCCAATCACCTTGTCCATTTTCGTCACCCCACCGTGTTAATGAAGCGATGAGAATGTTACAGAGATAGTCACGCTGTTTTTCAGGTAAAGGCGACCCAGAAAGGCGTGTGTATTCTGCCTTGATTTTTTCAGGGGCATCGGCGGGATCTGGGAGTAGAGTCGCTATTGTCGCGGCACGCAGCGAGCGGGCGGCGTGCGGGCCAAACGTGAAGTGAGGAGATATGTCCAGGGAGCGGATTTTTTTCGTGTTTCGAGTCTGCGGAAACCTTTTTCAGTGGAAAAGCTTCCTCAATAAGTCTACGTGGCAATTTGGGTTTCCTTGTTAGATAGAGATTAGGGAAATTCTACGATAAATTTAATCTTCTGGTATAGGAGAAAGTGCATCAAAGTACCGAATCATACCAGCAAATGGTTCTCCTGGTGTCTTCATTCTTTCTATAGCGTTTGTGTTGATTCTCCGAGTTTCCAGGGAGATCCGATCATCTTCAAGCGTAGCTCTGAAAATTCTATACTTGTAATAAGTTTTGTACCTATTATTCCTGAGTGTTTGGCGATTCAAGCCATAGAACCTGATTGAGGCTTCAGCGATAGGCTCAACTTCAGCGTTTTCAGCATTAACAACGATTTGAACCTGAAAATTTTCAGAGTTAGGAGTGATTTCAACTTCTCTTAGCACGTTATCGGCGCGCCATGCAAAGTACTTAGAAGGGTCATCGAAATAAGGGTTGAGCAGAAGTGGTCGTTCTTCTTCATGTTGGCAAATGAAGTTGTTAACTTGATTCGCATTGAGCGAGTCAGGTGCGATTGTTCCTACTTTAGACGCTATAAACACATATGTTGTGTTGGAACGAATTGCGGGACCTCGCATCTTCTTTTGGATAGGGAAAGCATCTTTCTTAAACCGCTGATTGCAAAGTTGACAGGAAACGAGGTAATTTTCATAGCAATAGGCGAGCCACCAATAAATGCTTTTGGGGCGATAATGCTCGACATCCCCGAAGGCAACCACTGAAGTTGAGGCTTCGCAGTAGGCACATTTGCCACCTGTCTCGGCGAGAAGTTGTTCTTTCGCTGGTTTCCAGCGATCGCTTTTGAAATTGTGTTTTTCAATCTCACCGCGCTTGATACGGCGTTGGTTGAGCAGCAATTCCTTTTCAAACGCCTCCTTTCTTTTGCCGTAAAAGTTATGATGGATGACATTTTTCGACCGGATCCTTTTTAGGCGTATCACGATTTACCTTCCTGCAATTCTTGCTCAATTTTTCGCAGCAGCTGCGCGTGTTCGTCAGAAAGTGTCATACTTGCTCTACCGCCAAGGGGCAGTTCAGTAATGGTGGTCGTTAGTTTATCCAATTCCGCTTGCTCCTTAGCCGACAGATCCGCTTTGTCCCGGAGGGTTCGGTATCGGTTTTTCATGTCCTCAACCGCTTTTGACTCGTCGGTATCTAACCCGAACGCGGGGGACATCACCAGTTGGTGTAAAAGGAGCGTATTTGGGGCACCGGAAAATGGATAGAGGTGAATTTTCCCTCTTTCGCGCCTCAAATAGTGAAGTTCACCTTCACCTGCCTGTTGCGCGGCCATGGGCGAGTGCGTCGTTGCAACGAACTGAAAATTCGGTAACCATTTGTCAAGGAGCGATAAGAGTTGGCGTTGCCGCTTTGGATGGAGATGCAGGTCGACCTCATCAATGAGGAGGAGTCCCTTTGCGGTAAGCGGTTTTTCCTGTGCGTCACCAGAGATTTCTGAAACTTGGAACAACAAGTCGCCTATCCAAGCTGCCATTGCGAGATACCCGTCGCTGAGACAATGTAACGGCACGATACCATCTGGCGTATCAAACAGTAAGTGCCCATTCTGTTTATCAATACTATGAAACTTTATCTCCGGTAGTAGATTGCTGAGTACCTTTCGGACGGTTTCCAATGCAGTGCCGTTTCCGATGTAGTCGAGGTCCATTGCCCAGGCATCGATCGGTTTGGTGGTCGCATCAGGGTTGAATAGGGTAGCAACGCGCTGTGCTCTTTTGTTTGTGAATTCTGATGTTTTTGTTCCTCGGCTGTTTACTGTATTGAGCCGTCGTGACGCGCCGAAACCGAGAACAAAATAGTCTCTATTTTTCCTGTTTAGTGCCTCATCAAGCCATGCGAAACTCTCTTTGTTCCTCACAATGACATCTGCCCGAGTGTCTTCAGGTTCAATCCGTAAATTTATCTTTCGTTCCTCTTTTTCGTTCGTCACCAAAACGGCAGAGATTTCACATCCCTGCTTTTTGTACCGGATCCAGTCGGAGGGTTCCCCTAACAGATCGGCTACAGCGTCACTACCGGCAGTCGCCAGGGCGATGGCTTTCAGAAGCGTGCTTTTCCCTGCACCGTTTTCAGCCAGCAAAAGTGTCCACTTGCGGATATCGCCATCCTCACCTTCAAATGACAAGTCAATTTCAGAAAAACATTTGACATTGTTCAAATGAATTGATTTGAGAAACATCTCAGGTGTCCTCCTTCATTAAGTTGCCCATCCGTAACTTCATAGTTGTTTGAAATGTTGCGTGATAAATCTCAACAGTCCGTAACCTTTGAGTTCATCCGCCAGGATTTTAAATCCGAGCTCATAAATTTCAATGTCGGTGAGTTCTACTAACCCTTTGCGCCATGCTGCGATCCGTTCAGCTTTGATATGTTCCTCCTCTTTCCGCGATGCTTCTCCCCGTTGAATCCGTTTTGCGAGCGTATAGATATCTGGGTCGTTAGCCATGTATTTATGTCGCTCAGCGGTATAATCGTACTTGCGCGGTTTGCAGTGCTGGAGGAATTGTGTTGCATACGCGGTGCCAAGTTGTTCTGTAAGTTCCTTAATGCCAAGTTCATAAATCTCAAGATCCGTCATCTGTAAAACGTCCACTTTCTGTCCCCTCCCGTAACCACTACAATCCGTGCTTGAGTGGGTGGATCAAAAAGGCGGCTCAAACAACATGTATCAAGATAAATTTTCCAGAATGGCAAAAAAGTTTGCACGCGTCTATCTAAACCTCGTTTGATAATACCATTTCTAAAAGATTATATTGCATTGACAGATCGTCTCAAAGATCCCACAAGACTGCACAGGCTAACGGTTTCCTATGCTACAAAAGAGCTCGTTTATTGAAGTATTTTCAATCAGAAATGGTATAATATTCTATTGTAGGTTAAGTGCATAAAAGCGGGCCTCCCACTACATTAGCATAGCAGAAAAAATAACGGATCGCAAAGAAAATCAATTAGGGTGATCCCAGTTTCGATTTTCTGATGATGTCACCGGCATTGATCCGTATGTTTCCTGTGGCTTTTGCAAGCAGATTGCTAAACGGATCCTGGCATCGGTAGAGCTGCGGCTCCTCTGTATCACAATGATAGACGACATAGAGCCAGTAACGGTCGCGATGATTCGCGGCTTGTCTCCATTCGTTTGCTGTCAATTCGACGCTTGTAATTCCTGTACGTCCTTTGACTTCAATATAACGCACCTCACCATTTGGGTGTCTGGATTGTAAGTCAAACCCTTTTTTCAGGCTTGGATCAGAGACATCTTTGACTTCAGCACCTCGATCATGCTCATATTCCATAGCAGTCTTGATTGCGATAGCCTCTGCATCCCGTAGTATCTTTGTTGGAATTTCTTCAGTTGAAGGTTCGGTAACAAAGGCGCGAGTATAGACAGTTACAGGCCCTAATTGGATACCTTCGATTTCTCTAATGAGATTTGCTTCTGCTTCCGCGCGCTTTTTAGGAAGTGCTTTAATCTCCTGATCGCAGTTATTCAGTTTTGTTTGTGCTGCTGGTATACCTTTGGCGACATCTTTTTTGAGATTGAGACGCTGTTTAAGAAGTTCACCTCTCCTTGCGTTGAATGAAACCCGTATCTGCTTCCTTTTCTGCTCTAATTCGGTCTGAAGCACATCGCGGATGTGAGAAAGTTTCGGATTTCCGAAGTTTTCACGGACAAAATTTTCAATAGGTTGCGTTTCGTCAGCGCGGTTAATCCATTCTGCGGACAAAGTTTTAGGCATACCCTGTTGTGCTGTCCGTGGTGTTAGGGTCAACAAGAGATGCGCGGGTGTTTTTTCACATCGTCCATCTGCAAAACGTTTGATTCCGACAAGCATTTCATAAAGGATATGAGGCTTGTCATCCGTTTGTCGTATCACAGGTATTTTTGCCAAATAGAACAGATAGGGTGCATCCGTTTGCGGATCAAAGTAGACTGCCCCGCGTTCACCTTCGGTATTGAATTTTTCTAAAAAGCGGGAGCGGATTGCGTCAAAAATCGGTTCGCCGGGGTGCAGAAAAATCGCATCCGGTTTCTCTGATCCAGCAGGCAAAGCGAGTTCACGTGAGAACGTTAACCGATTTCGGAGATTTGGCGGATATTTATCAATTGCATTTTGCACGGAGACAGGGCATCGGGATAACTTAAAAATTGTCTCAATATCACCGTTAATTCGATAGCCGAGCAGTGGTGCAGCATCTTCAAAGAAACTTCGGACATAAGCGGGTAGCATGCGAAGCGTTTCAGCGGATTCCCGTTGGTTCTGAACATTGCTGAGTAATCGTTTGACCTCACTACTGACGACCGATCTCTGTTGCCCTTCAAATTGCCTTTGTATACTTTCCATCGTGAATTGTGTGTTGATAGACTGGATTGAGGCATCAACTTGATCTTCTGTGATGGCTCTTGTGATAAGCTCCTTCAAAGAGATTTGACTGAATTGTTGCCCAATGACATCAAACACCTTATCGTCATTTAATTCTTCACGCATGTTTTGCATCTTTTCCAGTAGTACTCTCAGCACGCGGCCTTCACGCGTATCTTCAGCAACGAGATTTAGCAAAACCACCTTGCGTGTCTGCTTGTACCGGTGAATCCGTCCCATCCGCTGCTCAAGTCGTGCGGGATTCCAGGGAATATCGTAGTTGACCATAAGCCAACAGAATTGTAGATTAATCCCTTCCCCTGCTGCGTCAGTTGCGACGAGATATTGCGCGCCGTTCGGGTCGCGAAAGAATTCTACCTGTTCTTCGCGCGCACTATACTTCATACCACCGTGGATTCGGGCAACTTTTCCGGTAAAACCCAACGCCTCTAAACGTTCAATGATAAAATTCATCGTGTCGCGATGTTCGGTGAAAATCAGAACCTTTGTGTCTGGATACTCCGTTAATGCCTCCCGGAGTTTTTCAAATTTGCTTTCAGATTTCAGGTTGTAAACCATCCTTGCCAGTTCGGCGAGGTTTTGGACAAGGGAAATTTCGGTTTCAAGTTCGGTGATTGAACGCGCAGCAGTTGCACGTTCAAGATCTTCGTCAACTTGTTCCGCCTCTTCCTTTCCGTCAACAGCCTCTTCCTCATCACCTGTCTTTTCTTCTCTGATATCTACATCCGAAAGTTTCGCTTGTACTTTTTCCAGTTCCTCTGTTGACAAGCTGCCATCTTTGAGGTTACGAAGCGTGATTTGGAGTTTTTCTGATCGCCTGATAAGACTCTGCAGCAGCGCAAATGTTGAACTGGCAAGCCGTCTTTGTAGAATCATCATCGCCATTTTTGCTGCGCTTCGATTGTATTGACCAGCGAGATCGAAATACTGCTCACAATACGTTGTGACAGCATCGTATAGGGATTGCTCACTTACCTCTCCTTGCTTGAGTGGATAGGCGATGGTCTGACTCCGTCGCGGCCGGTAGATGGGTTTTCCATCAAAGGTAACCATCTCCTCCTTCATACGTCGGAGAAGATGTTTAGATTTTTCTTTGTCAGTCAATCGACTCAATGCGTTTTGTGCGGCAAGGTATTCAGGTAGGAGCAATCGCCATAGAAAATAGTAGGCATCATCTTTTCCCATGTGCGGTGTTGCTGTGAGCAATAACAGATTTTTCTGTTGATCAGCGATTCGCTCAGCAAGTTCATACCGTTTTGATTTGTCTACTGTTCCATCGACTCGTATCGGGCAGAGAGTTTATGTGCTTCGTCAAAAACAACCAGGTCATAGGGTTGTGCTTCAAAGAGACAGTCCTGCATCGGCTTTTGCCGTAAGGTATCAAGACTAATAATGGCTAAACGGTTTTCTGGATTAGCAAACGGGTTGGTGTTTGCTGCGTCAGCACTGGACAGGATACGGAATTGGAGTCGAAAACAGACGCGTAATTCGCGTTCCCAGTTGCCAATCAGTCCGGCTGGTGGCACAATCAATATACGCTCCACTTGCTGCCGGAGTAACAATTCTTGGATATAAAGTCCTGTCATAATTGTTTTTCCGGCACCGGCATCGTCAGCCAATAGAAATCTCAAAGGATTATGCTTCAACAGATGTTCATAGACGGCGATGAATTGGTGTGGCAGCGGATCGATGAGTGATGTTTCCGTTGCAAAGATCGGGTTAAACAGATAGGCGTGTTGAAGTCGATGTGCCTCAGCAACAAGTCTTACCAGATTTGCATCCGCTCGAAAAGCATCAGATACAAGCTCAAAGCGGGATTGCAGTTCTTGAATGGCACAGGTAAATGGAGCATCATCATTTTCAAAAAAGAGTCGGACAAACGTATCGTGGGGTTCAACCTGACGAATTACCTTTTTCTTCCCTTGATGCGTGTCAATTAACGACATACCGGGCTGAAGATCACCGATCTGAATTGTGTCTGTTTGCTGCACTATGGGAATCCATTTCTATAGTCTGAAGATGCCTTGTGCTTTAGAAAAGCAATAGTGGCATATAGTCTACTATATTTCACGGTTTTGTCAAGTTCTGTTTCTGCTTCCAGAGTTATTCAATTTTAAGAAATTATAGAGTTTCTCGTTCTGTTTCAGGATCCGGTGCGGTTAGGAAACCGCACCTACCGGGCCTGAGGGGTCCAAAATTGGACTAAAAAACCGAGAACTGAATGGCTCTGTTCTGCTTCAATGTTTGTGATATCCCAAAATGCTAAAATCGCGACCAAGAGAGTACTTCTACAGGAAAATTCAAACATCCCTTATAGGCTAATCATCAAAATCTTCGGTGTGGAACCTCCGCCTTTAGGCGGCGGAGGAAACACCGCTCCTGTAGTTAAAGTTAAGGCGTGTTAGCACCTTACACTCTGATATTTTAGCGTTTTGGCAAAGACGCTGACCATCTAAAGAATATAGGGAAATACCGGTTTTGCCAAATCCGCTAATCCGGGTCAAACCATGTCTAACATGTTTGACGAGCGTATTCTTTACCCATCCATTGAAAGTCGTGCCACCATAGCGTGGACGCTTGCCACCTTTTTGCGGATTCTGTCTATGAAGTTCTCGTCTACGTATCGGGATAGGCGATATACAGAATATATCTGTGTTATCTACAATAGGATGACCACCGATAGTGTGATATGCCAAACACCAACTATCTACACAATGTGCCTCAAAGGTTTCTGATAACTTGTTAGACGATTTCTTGAGACCGAGACTCTCACGTATCTCTTTGGTTTCCCAACCTTGAAGGGTTAGCAACTTCCACCGCTTTTCTATTTCTGTATAGAACCACTGCTTACCGACTTCCAATGGACTAAAGGATTTATTCCACTTCTTAGCATGCTGTATCGTCGGTGCCTTAATGTCTTCTACACAAACATGTGTGATTGGGTAAAGTTTGGTCAACCAATCAAGCACCCGTAGTTTCCAATCCCATCTCGCACGTGTGCCAGCGGGTATCCGCTCTCTGTTCGCAAGGCGATTGGTGCGGTTCTTACGATTTGGACACTTCCGTGAACGCCTACCTCTACGCAATTCACGACGCTTTTCAATTTTTTTCCCCACATTGCTATGAGCATCTGCTTGAACATTCAGGTAGGTATGTGTTTCCGATTTGACGGTAAAGCCTTCTTTCTTACTACCGGGGTCAATACCGACACAAATCTCTTGTGTATCTCTATCAGAGGGTTCTTTGTTGAGACGGATAGAATATATGCCGTTATCCCAATAAGGTGTTGCTTCACCACGTTGGACGAGTTTCCTCGCACGTGCAGCATGCATTGGCATAAGTTGTTGTCCACCTTTTGTCTTTACAGGTACAAACATAAGTTTGTATTCTCCCTTACGGGGTATATGTTGCCCCATCCAGATCACAGTGTCCAAGAAGAATCAGACTTGGGGAGCATCCGAAACATTGCTCTAACTGCCACGCCAAGACACCGCGATATATTACTGTAGAAAACTGTTTAACTTGTGGAGTGGACGCTGGCTACGCTTCGCACAAGCCTCCCCTTTTAAGGCAAGGTAGTTGACGTTGTTGAAAACAGAGGCACGAAGTTCTGCTCTTCTCGGTGTGAACGTTGTGATATTACATCAATCTTGCACTCCAGCCTATCTTCCAAAAACTGTTGGAGCTTGATATAATCTATTAGATCGGCACTGTCATCGAAATCTACTAAGAGATCCAGATCACTGTCTGCGTGGAAATCGCTGCGGGTGTATGAACCGAAGATACCCTTAATTTCGGCTTTGTATTTCTGGCGGATTATGTCCTGCATTTCTACGATTAGTCTTTTCAAATTTTCAATCATGACCAAACTCCTTCAAGTTGAGAATTAGGGTGAACAGCGGACGGCGCGTGTCTACCATTTTGTACTGTTTACAAGAGCTTCGATTTCATCAACCTCTTTTGGGACACCATCTGTTAGGACTTCACAACCGGATTCCGTGATGAGGATGTCGTCCTCTATACGGACACCGATGCCCAAGTAAGCAGATGGCACATTCTTTGTATCGTCAGCGACGTAGAGTCCGGGTTCAATCGTCATTACCATCCCCGGCTGGAAGGTTTTAAACTCGCCATCTGGTTCGCGGATGCAGTTGACATCGTGTACATCTAAACCGAGCATGTGTCCAATGCGGTACATGTAAAACTGCCTGTATTTCTCTTTTTCTATCAATTTCTCGGCTTTTCCTTTTAGGAGACCGAGGCTGAGCATGCTTTCTGTTAACAACTCAATCGACTTTTGATGCGGTTCGTCAATGGAGACCCCCGGACGGATACCGTCGATAATAGCATAGTGTGCATCAAGGACAAGTTGATAGATTTCCCTTTGCGGCTCAGTGAAGGTGCCGTTTGCGGGGAAGGTCCGGGTTACATCGCCGCAGTAACGCCCGTATTCCGCACCTGCGTCAATGAGGACGAGTGTTTCGTCTTCAATTTGACGGTCATTTGTTGTGTAGTGGAGTATCGTCGCGTTATCACCACTCGCCACGATGGTAGGGAAAGCTGCACCACGTGCCCCGTTCATACGGAATGTGGATTCAACGAGCGCCTCTAAGTCGTATTCATACATCCCCGGACGGACTGCTTTCATCGCCGCGACGTGACCGGCTACTGTAATCTCTGTCGCCATCTGGAGGTACTGCAGCTCGGTCTCACTTTTGATGAGTCGCAGTTCACTGAGAATAGGACTTGGATCAACAAGCGTATCAAACCCTTTGCCTGAGCGGATCCGTGATCTCACAGACTGCGTGAAAAGCGAAAGGATTTCGGTATCAACATCCTCATTGGAACCGAGGGTATAGTAAAGTCTTTTGGCACCTTGTAGGTATTTCCCGATTTTTTCACTGAATTTTTCTATGGGATAGACTTTATCAGCACCGTAGCGTTTACGTGCGTCCTTAACGCCGACGCGTTTACCGTTCCAAATTTCCGCCTGCTTGTCTTTCGGACGCACGAAAAGAATATATTGGTACTTTGAATGTTCAGGTGCGATGACACAGATCGACTCTGGCTCTTCAAACCCCGTCAGGTAATAAAAATTGGGATCCGGACGATAAAGATATTCGGTGTCATGGTTCCATTTCGCGGTCGGTGCGCTGGCGAAGATAGCGACCCCTCCACTTCCCATTTTTTCAATAAAGGCTTTACGATTCTGTTTGTGCAAGCCGTGTCCTCCTTCTAAATAAATTAGGACTTCGGTATTTTAAACCCCCTAAAGAATCAACGGTATGAATGCCTTATCGGCATTCCCCGCCCCTTATCAGGGGGACTTTAAGAGGAAATGCGTAAGTCTTATAAATATTAGAGATACTCAATCGGGGTGCCGATTTTACCGATAATACCGCCACTTGCAACCATCGGATAAATAGGTTTTGCCCAGAAAACGCCATCAACGGGTGAGGATATGGATTCCCGCACATTGCCAAAGGCATCGCAAATATCGGCAACGGATTGAGAGGTCGTTAACTGCTCACATAACTCAGCTCTATAATAGACAAAACCGCCTTCATTGCTGATGAGCGGCACGAATTGTTTGACAACGACCTGCTGCTCAGGAATCTCTGGCGTTCCGGGAATAAAATTATAGTATTGTAGTACATTAAGCACACCACGCACGCCTTTTTCGATGCTTGCTGCGTCCCATCCGTGGGTTCCACCCAATTCTGGGTCAATCGTTGGGATGCCTATTTCGGGTGCTGCTTGTGCGAGTTGCCCCTTCGGTCCCTTCTGATTGAGAATATGCCCGATACCGAAGACGCGTGCGAGTTCAAGACACGCAGCATGTAGTGTATGCTTTTCGCTGACGCGAACACGCACCTCGTCTATCATTGGATGTACGCCGCCTTGGTGTAGATCAAGGCAGTAGTCCGCTTGCTGTACGGCGCGTTGGAAAAGATGATAGGCGATCCGTTCACTTGACGTGCCGTCACGTCTGCCTGGGAAACAGCGGTTCATTTTACGATTGTCTACCGGACTGAGTGCTTGCTTTGCATGAAATGCGTGGAAGTTGACAAGCGGGACGGCGATAATTTTACCGTGTAACTGCTCTGGCGTGACTGTTTGGAGAATTTTATGAATAACGGCGATCCCGTTGAGTTCATCTCCGTCGCTAATCGCTTGGATGTAGAGTGTTTTACCCGGGTACCTCCCATTGATGAGTGCGACAGGCAGTCGGACAGCGGTTCCGTCAGGCATTGTGCCAACTTTGAGGTGACCTTCCATCCGAGTTGCAGGTTCAGCAACCAATTGTCCAACCACCAAGCTGCTATGGCGAATATTATTCCTCATAAGGGGTATTTTAGCACAACCGGTAAAAAGAATCAAATGTTTTATTGGCTGTCAGTTGTCAGTTATCAGAGGAATAGTAACCAGTAACCAGTGACCAGTTAAGAGAGTGATTTGATTCATTAGGCACTTCTCTTAACTCGTAACTCGTAACTGGAAACTGACAACTACTGACAACTGAAAGGTTTTTCGCAGAAAAACCGTACTAATAACTGATGATTGATAACTATATAAAAACTTGATTTCAAGGCGACCTTCTGATAAACTTAATGTATCATGAACACTGAAAACCAGAAAAAAATAGCTGCAGAAAAAGCGACAGAAGATGTTCGGTCCGGTATGATCGTGGGATTGGGGACAGGTTCTACCGTCTATTACGCGCTCTTGAAACTCGGTGCGATGGTACGTGAAGGACTTGATATTATTGGTATCCCCACCTCCGAGGGAACTGAGAAAATCGCATTCGCACAAAAGATACCCTTGGCAACGCTCGCTACACATCCTATTATTGACTTAACCATTGACGGTGCCGATGAGGTAGATGCACACTTCAATCTGATTAAAGGTGGTGGTGCTGCGCTCGTGAGAGAGAAGATTATCGCTAATGCATCGAAAGAGATATTGATTGTCGTGGATGAAAGCAAAGTCTCACGCGTTCTCGGCACTAACTTTCCGCTCCCTGTGGAAATTGTGCGGTTCGGATGGGAAGCCACTCAGACGGCAGTCAATCGGATCTGTGGGAAATCGACACTACGGCAGAGCACCGCAGAGGGCAATGATCCGTCTCCACTCATTACTGACAACGGTAACTATATCCTTGACTGCCACTTTGACGGTATCCCTATGCCGGAAGCGGTAGAGATGCAGCTGAACAACATTCCGGGTGTAGTAGAGAACGGGATTTTTGTGAATCGGGCTGACAAAATCATCATCGGCACATCTTCCGGTATCAAGTATATGGAGTAACGTCAATGCTTCGACACACAATCTTGATCTTCCTGATTGTTTTTGTATCTATTACGGCTTCTAATCCTGTCAGAGGTGAAGTGTTTACTGGCAGTGGATTGGTGGATATGCCAACGGGTCGGGTGTTGAAACATGGCATATTCGAGGCAGGTACTTATCTCGGTTTCCAACAACGGATGATGGAGCGTTCTGCGACCAACCTTGGGGATGCCGTTGCGGTTCGTCTCAACTTTGGACTGTTTGACCGGGTTGAAATCGGACTCACACAGTTATGGGAAGAACACGGTTTAGAACCCTCTTCTGATCGGACTGCAAACTTGAAGGTACAGCTCTTAAAAGAGCCAGAAGTCGGCGTAATTCCGAGTGTGGCAATAGGTGTCGAGAAACTCGGCAATGAGATTTTCGCATCGGATTCGGAAGTAGAAGTAGGTGGAACACCGTCCGTTTTTCTTGCTGTCAGTAAAACCTTTAATCTGCCGCGGATCCACCGATTTTCTGGACATATCGGGGTTGGCACGCAGCGGTTCGCGTTTGAAGAACGTCCTATAGGCGTATTTGTTGGTCTGAGCAAGGCGTTTCAACCGGCTTTCACGAGCGGCGACATCACGATGCAGCTGGAATTTGATGGCACCGGTGTGAACGCTGGCATGCGATATATCACTTCAAGCGGACTTCAGGTTGCACTCGGTGCTGAAACCCTGAACGACCCAGATGAATTACGCTATCTTGCTTTCGTTTCGTGGACAAACGCGCAGATACTCGAACAGATCCGTGAAACGCAACGGTTGCTCACACGTGCGACAGAACTTGCGGTAGCAGCGAAACGCGCGGTTTCAAAGAAAAAAGCGGTGGAGGAAGCTACTGAGACACCTTCGTCTCAATAGATGTCATCACATTTTGGAGCGATGTTAGGAGTTCGGCCAAAAAATCTTGGGGTGGCACGAGTATAATTTCGATTCTCCGATTTTTTGCTTTTGCGTCCGGTGTTTCGGCAGTATCTATCGGTTGGTAGAAGGCGTAGCCAGTGGCTGCCAGGCGTTCCGCACTCACATCAGCATGTTCCTGCAAGTATTTCACTGCTGCGATTGCGCGTTCGGTTGAGAGGTTCCAGTTCCGCAGTGCGTCGCCGCCGATGGGTGTGTTATCCGTGTGTCCCTCAACCCGAATTGCATAATCTGAATAGTCTACGTTGAGTAAAACCTCTTCCGCAATCGCATCCAAAAGTTCTTTCCCTTCTGTGCTCAGAATCGCACTGCCTGTTTCAAACAAGATTTTTCCCTTAACATCAAGTTTCAACCGCCCCGCGTCATCTAATACAGCACCGACTGTATCTTTAAACCGTTCTTGGATGGCTGCAATTGAACGTTGCGATTGGTCCCGAATCCGCTGTAATTCGGATTCAATCTCGGTGAGTTTCGCGCGGAGACTCTCTTTTTCGCGTTCAAGTGCGCTTTTGTCCTTTTGAAGTGTATTCCGTTCAGCGGCGATTTTTCGGGCGGCTTCGCTTTCGTTTTGCAATATTTCTTGCGTCTGACTGAGTTCCGAACGCGTTTTCTCCAATGTGCTTTGGGTTTCTGCTAACTTCTTTTGGACATCGGTTTTGGCGGTTTCAGTCGTCTGCAATGTGGTTTGGGTGGTTGCTAATTCTGACTGCGTCTGTTCGAGTTCCGTTGCGGTTGAATGGAGCAACACCGCTAAAATGATGGCGGCAATAGCGAGAACACAGATGGATACAATTGCAAGTATGCCTTTTTTATTCACAGTAGGTCTCCTTGTAGACTGAGGATAGCCGCGAAACTATCATTTTTTGCTGTTTTGTTCTTTTTTTCGATGCCACACGTTGTGCATCGGTGGGTAAGGATATAATTGCCGTGCTTTATAGTAAACGCTATGGGTTCCATCATGCCTTGACAAAATGCGGCTCGGTCGCCGGGGTTGATATCGACGTGTCGGCTCCAGAGGCATTCTGGACAGTGGTTGGTGTAGCCGTCGCCCGTGACGGCGGCACCACACTGTATGCAGGTGAAATTTTCAATGTGGCGTTGGAATTTTTTGTTCACTGGTCAGTCCTCACATTCTTGCCTTTTCGCAATATCGCGGAGGAAGCGAAAGATGTCCAACAGGTTGGATTTACCTGAAGCATTTGGACCCACGATAAACTGACGCTCCCTAAGTGGAACATTAATCTGTTGAAAATTCCGCCAGTTTTTAACGATAAGCCGATTGATAATCATAACCAATAGTTCCCCTTAAAAAAACTTCTATTCCCACGAATGTAATATGAAAATAATAACACATTCAAAGCACGGAATCAAACCAAAATGGGCAGTCATATCCACCCTTTGCAGAGAGGCAGGATACACTTAGTAAGGCTTTAAACGTCTATGAAGGATTTCACATCCCATAATAGGATTGTGCCTTCAAAACTACTGCTCGCCAACAATGTCCCATTCGGTGAAAACGCGAGGGATTGCACATCCGAGTTATGTCCCCAAAAGGTATGGATATTCTCACCGGTGGCAACCTCCCACAAACGGATTGCCATCTTCTCCATTCCCCTCTGCCACCAAGTCCCCGATGCCAAATATTTTCCACAAGGTGAAAACGCGAGGGCATACGTACGTCGGCTGTTCTCAGGTTGTGGGATTGTGCGTAATGTTGTCAGTTGCTCAGCACACCACAAGCGAATTTCGTCGTCCATTCCACCAGCAACTATCTTACCACACGGTGAAAAGACTACTCCTATAGGCACACGAGGTTCGTCCATCGGCAATGTGCTAATCTCCTTACCTGCTTCAATATCCCACAATCTCGCTGTCTCGTCATCTGAACCCGTCACCAATCGTTTTCCGTCTGGCGAAAACGCAAGTGTGTAAATGTAATCTGTATGTCCTGTGAGGAGTATCGAGTGTTCAGGTTGATTAAGGTTCCACACATACACTGGACCATCTTTACTTCCGACTGCAAGATACTCACCCGTTGCGGAAAACACCTCGTGACGCTCCCCCCATATATCCGCCCCAAACTCAACAATGGGGGTATCGGGGTAGTCAACATCCCACACCTTTGTCGTATCGTCGAGAAAAACAGCCGAGTTTGCCAACATTTTGCCGTCATGCAAAACTGTGAAAGAATGGATATTTTCGTCCGCCATCAACGTTTCCCGTACACATTTCTGTGGGACATCCCATACGATAATACCTCGCCTCAAACTTTTACTTGCAAGCGTCTGGTCATCCACCCAAATTGCCTGTGGATCGGGCCACGGGAAACGAGGCTCACGCAGCATTGCGTACACTGGAATATTACCATCAACTTGTTCACTGGACCTTTTTTGGGCGGATTGCTGAAGTTGTTTTTGTGTGTAAACAATGGCTAAGGATTTTGCAAGTACAGTACCACCAATGCCATCGGATATCTCAAGTATTTTTTCACCGCTTTCTACATTCCATGTCTCAATAGTATCAGTGTCATCAGGAAATACCAGAGCGTATAGAGTTCCGTCTTTCAAGTAAAACGGATCATCAAAGTTAGGATAAACTGCCCTTTGGGCACCCGTTGCCAGGTCCCACTCTCGTAGCGTTCTATCACTTGAGGCAAGGAACTGTCCGCATGGTGAAAAAGCGACGGCATTGACCCAATCATTATGTCCTGTAAAGTGAGCAATGCGTTTGCCTGTGGTCACATCCCATACTAAAACGCAGCGGTCAATACGATTAGCATCATTCAAAGTCTCATCAGCGGCTGCACCCGCCAGCAGGCGACTATCTGACGAAAAGGCAAAATCTCTACCCGCAAATTTGACAATTGCCTCACCTGTCTCCGGATGCCATACATAGGTTTGATCCCGTTCTGTATCGGGGTTTAGGACTTGGTCATCAGGTGAATACAGTTTAGGATTTTGTGCTGTAGCGGCGAGGTGTCCACCATCCGGTGAGAATTCGAGTTGGGAAATATCATTTCCTGGCCATTCGTGTGTTCCTCGATCCATCTGTGCCAGGCATACACCGCGCTGAACATCCAATACCTTAACAATCCCATTTATATCGGCAGTCGCAATCCATTTGCCGTTCGATGAAAAGGCGATATGGGCAAAAGCACCCTGCCCTTCCATGTGATAAACGCACTCTCCAGTTTGAACGTCCAACACTTTAATGACTTGATCCCAATTGCTAATGACAATCCATTTGCCATCATGAGAAAAGTCCACAGAACTAATTAGTCCGCGTTCCGTTTCCCATAACGAAATCGGCAACATCAAAGCGACATCATACCACCAAAGCCCTACTCCTGTTCCAACAGCAAAATATGTGCCATCAGGTGACAACTTCACATCACTTATGTCACCTTTTCCAAACCGGGCAATTGCGCCTTCCGGTAATGCCCATGTTGTTCCTGTAGGGTGCTCTGGCACGACATTGAAGGGTGCTGGTCTTCGGTTTTGCATTGTATTCATTCCCTCAATAAGTTTAGTCTCGCACGTTTTAGGAACCGATGAAGGGCTTGACATCCCAGAGCAAGATAGTGCCATCATCTGCCCCACTCGCTAAGAACGTGCCGTCTGGGGAGAAGTCGAGTGACTGCACGTCCGTCGTATGTCCCCAGAAGGTATGGATATTCTCGCCGGTTTCAACTTCCCACATCCGGATTGCCATCTTCTCCATTCCGCGTTGCCACCAAGTCCCCGATACGAGATACTTGCCGCACGGTGAAAAGGTGAGGGCATACGTACGTCGGCTGTTTTCAGGTTGTGGTATCGTGCGTAATGTCGTTAGTTCTTCAGCACACCAGAAGCGAATTTCGTCGTCCATGCCACCAGCGATTATCTTACCACAAGGTGAGAATGCTATCCCTTCAGTGCAGCGAGGTTCATCGAGAGGTAGTGTCGCAATTTGTTCGCCTGATTCAACATCCCATAAGCGCGTGGTGTTGTCACGCGCTCCGCTTACTAACCGTTTGCCATCAGGTGAAAATGCCAATGATGTAACGTAATCCGTATGTCCCGTGAGGCATGTTGGCTCCTCTGGGTTCTGAAAGTTCCATACATAGACCGTGCCTTCCCTACTTCCCGCCGCGATCCGATCGCCCGTCGGAGCGAATATCTCGTGACGCACCCACTCTGAAGGTTCTTTAGGTGCTGTGAACTCAGCGACAGATTCGTCCAGATTGCTGGCATCCCATACCCTGGTCTCATTGTAGAGACGGGTGCCCAGTATCTTTCCACAAGGCAAAACAGTGTACGTATAAATATTCTTATCTTTCAACAATGTTTCGCGTGGACACTTCTGGGCAACATCCCATAACTCAAGACCTGGGTAATCGCGAGTACTTGCGAGCGTTTGGTCATCCAACCAAGCTACTTTCGGATAGGGCCATGGGAAATGAGGTTCACGAAGCGCTGGAAATGTTTGGGTCTTGCCATCCGTCCTTTTGTTGGACAGCGCGTAGGCGACAGCCAACTGTGGACATCTGAAAAACCACATCGCACCAACGCTTCCTGCCAAAAGTTCAATTGTTTGTAACTTTTCACGGGGTTCTACACTGCAGATGTCAATAGTCAAAGTCGCGTTCTCATAACGAAATACAGTAGTCAATAACTGCCCCTCTGGTGAGTAGAATGGAAGCCCCCGACCTGTTTCGGAGTTAGTATAAACTTTCTTTTCCACACCCCCTGCGAGGTCCCACACGCGCAAACTTTTATCTCTACTACTCGACACAAGAAATTCACCACACGGTGAAAAGATTGTATTCTCCACCCAATCCGTATGCATTGAGAAATGCAAGGTCCGCTTACCGGTTGTTACGTCCCACACTGAGACGCAGCTGTCCACGCGATCGATATTACCAAGGGTTTCATCAGCAGCTGCGCCCGCCAACAGACGACTGTCCGGAGAAAAGACAAAATTTCTACCAGCAAATTTGACAATTGCCTCACCTGTCTCTGGATGCCACACGTAAGTTTGTGTGCCTTCTGTGTCCGGATTCAGAACCTGTCCGTCGCGTGAAAGTTCGGGGTTGCCTGCTGTAGCAGCGAGAAGTTTGCCATCTGGCGAAAATTCGAGTTGGTGAATATCATTCGATTGGAATTCATGCGCGCCTCGATCCATCTGTGCAATGCACTCGCCGCTATGAATATCCAATACCTTCACAACCCCCTGCATCGCTGCAGTAGCAATCCACCTGCCGTTCGATGAGCAAGTAAGCCCACCAAAAGCGTCTAGACCCTCCATCTGCGTGATGCACTCTCCACTTTGAACATCCAGGATTTTAGTGACATCATCCGAAGTATCCATGATAATCCATTTGCCATCATGAGAAAAATCGATGGAATTAACCATTCCCCTTTTCGTTTCCCACAATGAAATCGGCGACATTGCGGCTACGTCATACCACCAAAGTCCCATGAGGGTTCCAACGGCGAAATATGTGCCATCTGGAGACACCTTAATATCTCCTTGATTCACGCTACCTTTTCCAAATCGGGCGATCGCGCCTTCCGGCAACACCCATGTTGTGCCCATGGCATCTCCCGGGACGACATTCAACGGAACTGGTCTTCGGTTTTGCATTGTATTTATTCCCTCAATGAGTTTAGCGTCCCTTGTTTTAAGAAGCGATGAAGGGTTTGACATCCCATAACAAGATTGTCCCATCAAAGCTGCCGCTTGCCAGAAGTGTGCCATCGGGTGAAAACGCTAAGGATTGCACATCTGTTGTATGTCCCCAGAAAGTATGGATATTTTCACCGGTAGCAACGTCCCATAAACGTATCGCCATCTTTTCCATGCCTTTCTGCCACCAGGTGCCAGAAGCGATATATTTACCGCACGGGGCAAAAGCGATCGCATACGGTTTCATACTGTTCTTAGGCTGTGGTATAGTATCCAACGGTATTGGTTCTTTAATATTCCATAAACGTATTTCTCCGTAAAATCCAGTAGCAATGATATTAGCACATGGAGAAATCGTTATTGAATAGGTACGTGAATCTTTCTTTTTGGACCAATCAATAGCGGCAAAACGAGGATCTTTCTTCAACATTTCCCATGCTTGTTTCTGTTCTGTTCTCTGTTCAGAAGTTAATGTTGCCAAGGCATTTTTCCGTGCAGCGTCTGAATATTTAATCCGATTGATTTTTGCATGTAACTTTGCCACGAAACCTTGTTTATGTTTCTGTGGTACGTCCCATAATACGGATCCACCACCATTACTACCACTCACAATTGTTTGTCCATCCTGGGAAAACCACATTGAATCCAGATCCGAATCTGTTCGGGGTAGAAATGTAGGTTCACGAAGTGTTTCCGTTGCGTTTGCCTTGTCAGAATTTCCTGATTTGTTGTGAAGTGCCCATGCGGTTGCTAACTCTGGGCATTTTGCTAACCATATTGAACCAACACTCCCAGGCAATCGTTCCATTGATTTTAATTTTTCACGACGTTCTACATCCCATACTTCAACAGTATTCGTGCTATCGGGAAATACAACAGCAAAGAGTTCCCCTTTCGACAAATATGAGGGTACTAAGCGAGTCATTCTGAATTCAAGGACATAATATTTAGCGTCCCAATAGTCCATATCCCAACGTTTGGCGTCAATACCACTGTGTGTCCAATCCTCTTTGAGTGAGCCTTTTTCGATGTCCCAAACTCGTAAATTCCCGCCTCTGTCTGCTGATACAATGAATTGGCCGCACGGTGAAAAGGTGACAATATCTATCCAATGCTCATGTGCTTTGAAATAGGTAACGCGTTTGGTTGTTGCTATGTCCCAAACTGAAATGAAAAGTTGATGTAAGTTATCATCGTCATTAGCAGTGTCGTCTGGACATGCACATGCCATGAATCTACTATCTGGCGAAAACGCAAACTTTTTACCTGGAAACTTCGCAATTAACTCACCTTTCCAAGCATCCCAAACAGCAGTTTGTGAACCGTCTCGCGAAGGTGTATATCCTCCGTTGTCGGAGTTAATTGGTGTTTCTGTTACAGCAAGGTATTGTCCATTGGGGGAAAATTCGACGCCTGCATAGATATTGAACTTTACGTTTATTGGCTCTAACTGCACCCGCGTGACGGATTCACCATGTTGAACATCTAACACCTCAACGCCTTGCTTCCATGGAGCTGAGGCAATCAACCGACCATCTGGTGAAAAGACGAGAAAATCAACAAAAGAATACAATTTGTATCTTTCCATCTGTGTGATGATTTCTCCGCTTTGGATATTCAGTACTTTTACAGTACCATCCCAATTTGCCATAGCGATTAACTTACCATCAGTTGAAATAGCCACAGCGGAAATAAGCCCACGTTCTGTCTCCCACAAGGCAATTGGTAACATTGTTGAAACATCATAGAACCACAGTCCCATTCCAGTTCCAGCAGCAAAATACGTACCATCTGGAGAGAGTGCCACCCTATCCAAATCTGGGCCCGATCTGTGCACGCCTTTCCCCAATCGAATTATCGCGCCTTTGGGTAATGCCCATGTAGTTCCTGTGGTGTCTCCTGGCACTACATTCAGGGGTACTGGTTTTGGACTTTTCATCATATTAATTCCGAAGGTTACAGTTCTGCCCGCGTCATGAAGGTTGCGTAGATGGCGGAGGTTCTGACGAGATCGGGGATATGGACGCGCTCATTGATGGCGTGTCCACCTTCGCCGCGGGGTCCATATCCGATGCCGGGTAAGCCTGTATTGACGAAATAGTGCAAGTCCGTAAATCCTGTAGTGCCTTTAAATCGGGGTTGATTGAAGCGGACGATACGCACCGCATCGGCGAACGCTTGTGCTATCGGTGAAGCGGTATCCGTCAAGCACGGTTCGATGCGCAAGATCGCGCGTGCCTCTGCCTCCAAATCTGGGTAGTATTGGCACGCTCCCGAAATCGCTTCCCGCAATTCCAATTCAGCGAACTCAAGTTCCTCGTTCGGTGTAATTCGGCGGTCAATTGAGAACGTAACGCTTGCAGGAACAGTGTTGACTTTGTCGCCGTCGGTGCCTCGGAACGTTCCGCCGATGTTCAATGTCGGATAGCGATCGCTGCCATCGGGGAGTTTAAATGCGCGTTCCGGTGATTTTAAATTTCGTTTAACCCGTTGGAGTGCGGTTACGAGTTCAGCGGTTTTTTCAAATGCGTTTATTCCCTTATCTGGCTGCGCTCCGTGTGCTGCTTTACCTTTAACCTCAATTTCCAACCAGAGTACGCCGTTATGTCCGTTGCCGATGTTCATCTCCGCGCCGCCCTCACAATTGACGACGTAGTCCGCATTAACCAAGCCTTTCTCGACAATATATCCCGCTCCCAGCTCTCCACCGGTCTCTTCGTCGCAAGTGAACGAGCATTCAACATTGAACTTCGGTTCGGTGTCGGTCTTTTGGATAGCCTCAATTGCAAACAGAAGTGCAGCGATGGCATCCTTCATATCGTCAGCACCGCGCCCGTAAAGCCATTCCCCCTCAATCTCACCACTGAATGGATCACCGAATCGCCATTCCCCTGCAACGGGGACCACATCGTAGTGTGCGTTAAAATGTACCGTCTTTTCTGCCCCAACGTCCCAGCGCGCGATGAGGTTTAGCCGTGGATGGCTATCCGCATTTGAGATAATCTGCTCAGCACGCCGTTTTGGGACTTTGGCAATCCGTGTCCGCATGCCCAATGCCTGGCACTTCGCCTCAAGTAGCCCAACAATCTCGGCATAATTCTCACCCGGTGGATTGACCGTAGGAATCCTGACGAGTTCCTGTAGCAAGGCACAAAGTGCGGTTTGATTGTCCTTAATATAGGCTTGAACGGACATTTTAGGCTCCTCAGTCGCTGTTATGTGACGACTGCCTGATCTCCGGCAGACAAGTGTCCTACTGTTTCACCTGTCTCCGTGAAGGTGCGGGTCACAGTGACAGAGGCGTAGGTCCAGAGGATTTTCATAGGTGCGTTGCTATCATTCCAGAATCGGTGTGGGATGCCAGCGGGGACGAATGTCGTATCGTAGGCTTTCATGGTAAAGACTTCGCCATCAACCTCGCAAGCGGCTTCACCTTCAAGAATTGTAACGGATTCATCACAGTTGTGGTAGTGGCGTGCGATCGCTGCACCCGGTTCAAACATCGTCACACCGTTGGTGAGCGAAGTAGAGTCGATCCATTTACCGGCTAACGGGACAGTTTTCACGCCAGTGCCTCGGTCGATAGGGTCTTGTTTTCCAAAATTGATCACGTGTGCTTTTGTGCTCATTTTTAATCTGTTGCCTCTCGTTAAGATTTGACTCAGTTTAGCACGAAAAGGGAAAAAAATCAAAGAATAACTGCCGCAAATCCAGCGATCGCCTGTTGTATCTCTGCCTCGGTGTGTGTTGCCATGACTGTCAGCCTTAGACGGCTCGTGTCCGGCGGTACTGCGGGCGGACGGATCGCTGGCGCGAACACTCCCTCGGCAAGTAAGGTGTCCGCGATACTTGTTGCCCGTTGGGGACTTCCTAATACGACTGGAAGGATCTGCGTTTCACTCGGCAGTAGGGTGTACCCTAAATTAGCCAAGGCAGTTTTGAGGTATTTCGCGTGCGAGAACAGACGTTGCCGTAATTCGGGTGAAGAACGTATCACATCAAGGGCAGCATTCGCTGCTGCTAAAGTTGCAGGCGGTAACCCTGTCGTGAAGATGAAACCGCGTGCCTTGTTGATGAGCAATTCAACCAGCCCGCGACTCCCCGCAATATACCCGCCGAGCGCGCCAACCGCCTTGCTGAGCGTTCCCATCCGAATAATATCTGTCCCTTCCAGTCCGAAATGTGCAACAGTACCGTTCCCATCTTTTCCTAACACGCCAAATCCGTGTGCGTCATCTACGAGTAACATTGCTTCGTATTGTGTAGCGACTTCGTAAATATCAGGTAGCGGTGCGATATTGCCATCCATACTGAAAACGCCGTCTGTCACGATGAGTCGCCGCCGAAACATAGCGGATTCTGACAGTAAAGATGCCAGGTGTTCTACCTCACAGTGCCGATAGACTTTCTTGGTGGCGCGACTGAGGCGGCATCCGTCTATGATGCTTGCGTGGTTGAGTGCATCGCTCAAGATGAGGTCGCCTTCACCTGCAAGGACAGGGATGATACTTGTATTGGCAGCATATCCGGAACTGAAAACGAGCGCGGCTTCGGTGTTCTTCGTTTTTGCGAGGTTGGTTTCTAATGTTGTATAGAGTTCGCTGTTTCCTGAAATGAGGCGTGAGCCGCTTGCCCCTGTGCCGAAAGTTCGCGTCGCCTCAATAGCAGCGGTGATTACCTGTGGGTGTGTACTTAATCCCAAATAGTTGTTTGAACCGAGCAAGACAACATCGCGACCATCAAGATTGACTGTTCCGGTCGGTGCGCTCATAACAGTGCGGAGGTGGCGGCGTAAGTCTGCTTGTTCGAGTGCCGTGCATTCTGTATCCAACCAGTCGTGGCTATTCATGAAAAACATCCATTCCGTCTCACCCGATGAACTGCCTCAGAAAGATATGACTTTGCCGCAAAGAGCGTTGCCGCGTCTCTAAGGTCTCTTCATAAGCCCGATCCTCTACTTCAACACAGACTGCACCTTCGTAACCGGTATCGCTCAAGACAGAGAAGAAGCTGCGCCAATCGACATCACCAAGTCCCGGCAGTTTCGGCGTATGATACGATAAAGGTGTTGCGAGGATGCCGACTTCGTCAAGTTTTGCTCTGTCTAACCGTACATCCTTTGCATGTACATGAAAGATCCGATCAGCGAAATTGACAAGCGGTTTCAGGTAGTCCATCTGAAGCCATATAAAATGGGACGGATCGAAGTTGAGTCCGAAGTTTGGGGACGGAATCTCTTCAAACATCCGTTCCCAAACCGCGGGACAATAGGCGAGATTTTGACCAGCGGGCCATTCGTCTTGGGTGAAAAACATCGGGCAATTCTCAATACCGACACGGATGCCGTGGTCAGCAGCGAATTGAATAAGCGGGTTCCATACCTGTTTAAAGCGGTCCCAATTCTCATCTATGGTGCGTGTCTGATCTCTGCCGATAAATGTGTTCACGATATCCACTGACAGACGTTTTGCCGCCAGAATCAGCTTCTTAAGGTGTTCGCTATAGACAGCCGCTTCGGTTTCATCAGGCGTTAATGGGTTTGGGTAATAACCTAAGCCGCTGATTGTTATCCCTGCGTCCGATACGCATTGTAGGATATTATCTGCTTCCGCATCAGAAAGCGTCGCTACATCAACGTGTGTGACACCGGCATAACGCCGTTCTGCTTTTCCTTTGGGCCAGCACATCAATTCGACGCAATCGAAGCCTGTGTCAGCGGCGAATTGGACGACCTGTGCCAAGGTCTGCTCCGGTAAAATTGCACTCACAAATCCGAGTTCCATGGACAACCTCTGTTTCGTTTTTAGATATTTCAGGACTTACGCATTTTTCCATGATAACTCTCGCTGCGAGGCAATCCGACGCACTGCTGGCGGGGTTTAAAACCCCGCCAGCGAGGGGGGCTGCGTAAGTCTTATATTTTACTATAGAATCGAAGTGTATCAGTGTATCTGGGGGAGTTGACAAAAAAAGACCTTTATCGTATACTTTAGTTGCTATCTAAAGAAAATATAGATAATTACACGCAAATTCGACTTAATAGCCAAATATACGATACTTTAAGACACATGTCAAGAGAATTATCGGTTTTGGAATCCCAATGCTTTAGGTTTGGGAGGAAAACCGCCCTCGTGAATGAGACCCAACGTCTAAAAAACATTTGACTTTGGACTGAAATTGTGATATAACTACCATATCAGGTTGGAAACCCGCATGAATAGCATTGTCGCTTGACGATGTGCTGGTTTCCTCCCACTATTCAGAGGATAAACGCCTGATACTTGATATACTATGAGACGCACCTTTAGATACCCTGTGTATCCGACCCGGACACAGGAAATGACATTATTAGAGTGGTTTGACCATCTTTGTGAACTTCAGAACTCTGCTCGCCACGATCGGATTGTTGCCTTAGAAACTGAAGATCGTTTCGTCACGCTCTCCGAGCAGCAAGACAAGTTGACGGCAGCGCGTGAGAGGTATGATGATTTTCGTGAAGTGCCTCAAGATTTTCAGAACCACGCTTTACGGCGTAACGACAAAGCGTTTGTTGCCTTCGGTAAACGCTGCGAAAACGGAGCTGCGAAAAAGGGGTTCCCTCGCTACAAAAAGCGTGTGCGTTCTCTGACGTGGAGTCTTCGCAAATATACCAAAGTGGTTCGTCGAAAGACGAAAGACACTGCCAAACAAACCATACGCGTTCGCGAAAACCCGATCCGCGAAACCGCGTGGAAACACGACCGCTTGAAAGTGCCGAAACTTGGCGAAGTGAAAATCTACATGCACCGCCCGCTTCAAGGCGATCCGAAAGAAGTCTCACTCGTGAAAAAAGCATCCGGTTGGTATGCCCATATTTCCTGTGAAATCCCCGATACGCCGAAGGTTGAACCTACAGACGCCATAGCCGTTGATGTAGGCACAACCCACTATCTGACAACTTCGGAAGGCGAAAAAGAGGAGAACCCGCGCTGGTATCGTCAAGCAGAAGACTTACTCCGAAAACACTCTAAAGACCTTTCTCGTAAGAAGTTAGGTTCTAACCGTAGAAAGAAACAACAGCACAAACTTGCCTTACACCATGAGCGCACAGTCAACAGACGCAAAGACTTTATCGGTAAACTCGTTTACAAACTCTACCATCGTTATGAAAATAATGTTCTGATTGCGGAAGATTTGAAAACCGCCAATATGGTTCAGAACAAACATCTCAGCAAGAGCATCAGCGATGCATCTTGGGCAACGTTCTTTGAGTGGTGTGGAAACATAGCCGAAAGAGACGGTTTCCATTTCCACCAAGTCGATCCCAAGAATACCTCGCAAACCTGCTCAAGTTGCGGTCAGAAATCGGGCAAGAAACTTTCTCTTTCGATCCGAACTTTTAAGTGTCAGTCTTGTGGCACGGTTTTAGACCGCGACCACAACGCTGCGCGAAACATCCTTTTTAAGGCAGCTGCTGCCTTTCGTGAAGAGCGGTGGGTTGCCCCCCTCTGTGAAGCGAGAAACAAGAACGAAGCACGGGACACGGGCTTGCAGAACGCAACTACAAGCCCAAGTCTTTAGGCTTGGGTAGTTGACGATTTCGTATTTTCATCACTTGGCGGGGTTACAAACCTCGTTAGCAAAAATAAGAAAAAGACAAAACTGATTCATAATCAGAATATAGGAGGAGGCATAATGCCCCAGAAATGTCAATTAACGCTTAGCTTAGCCCTCTGTCTGCTGCTGATACAGCCGCTTACAGGCTTTGCCGTGGAAGCGTTCAAAGTCTCTGAATTCGGGAAGGGTGAACAGATTTGGTTCGAGGCGGAAGCCTTTGATGAAAGGGATTCCGAGGATGTCTATAAATTGGGCAAAGGTGAAAAGGCGGTAGATCCCGCAGACGGGGCATACGGGGATATTATCACAAACGCCGGTGCTGGGAAAAAAGGCTGGATACTCTATAGGTTCGACATCAGTCGTGCTGGCGGCAAAGCCGGAGAATGGCGTTTCATTGGTCGGCTCATTAATCCGAGCAACCATTCAGATTGGTTGTGGGTTTTGGGCGACGATGGCGATAAGATTCCAGATGCAGCCCCTGCGTTTGTCCGTCCGGATCACATTATCTTTGAAGAAAATGTCCCGGCATGGGCATGGATGCGGACCGGAGATTTTGGAAAGGATGCTGGCACGATTAATGAATTGCAAGACGGTGAAAATGTTATGATGATCTGGACTCGGCAGAGTTCGCTTCAGGTCCAGTACGATGTTTTCTGCTGGTCAAGTGATTTGGAATATGAACCGACGGATGCCGACTACGAAAAAGCGAAAGAGAAAACGTTGCCGGTAGAACCGGACGGGTTACTCACTACGACATGGGGTCGGCTTAAGCGATAACTTCCTTAACGGAACTTACGCAAATTGGGTAAATATCGAACATTTAGACGCAAACCTTTAAACCCCCTAAATCCCCCTTATCAGGGGGACTTTAAAAGGAATGTGTAAGTCCTACTTAAAACAGCACAAAAATGCGATAAAGGAGAATGATTATGTTTGAAAAATGTCAGTTAACTTTTGGATTAATTCTCTGTTTCCTGTTGATCCAACCGCTTACGGGCTTTGCTGTAGAAGGATTTAAAGTCTCTCAGTATGGGGATGGCGAACAGATTTGGTTTGAGGCGGAAGCCTTTGATGAAAGGAATTCCGCGGATGTCTATAAATTGGGCAAGGGTGAAGGGGCACTTGATCCGACAGACGGTGCGTTTGGTGATATTGTCACGAATGCTGGTGGACAAGGCTGGTTACTCTATAGATTTGACATCAGTGCTGCTGGTGGCAAAGCTGGGGACTGGCGGTTTATCGCGCGCGTCATCAATCCGAGCAACCATTCGGATTGGTTGTGGGTTTTGGGCGACGATGGCGACACAATTCCGACGGCACCCCCCGCCTTTGTCCGTCCGGATCACATTATTCTTGAAGAAAACGCCGCTGAATGGACATGGTTGCGGACTGGCGATTTTGGAAAGGATGGTGGCACGGTCAACGCATTACAAGACGGTGAAAACGTCATGATGATCTGGACACGACAGAGCTCAAACCAGACCCAGTACGACGTTTTCTGCTGGTCAAGCGACTTGGACTATGAACCGACAGACGCAGACTACGAGAATGCTGAAGCTGGCGTTACAGATGTTAATCCTGAAGGGCTACTCACCACAACGTGGGCTCGGCTTAAGCAGTAGTCTTGCTGTCTTCATCAGGTGTTCTTGGTTCTATCTCTGCTTGCCATTCAGAACAATAATTGATGATCGCATTACGGAAACGCACGGCTTTTTTATTAAGGTTGTGCGTTTCATACATAGTTTTTTATGAGGCATCAATCTGTGGTGCTTTAATCTGATTGTTCCGAAGACACGCGCATACCTCTTCCCGAAAGGAGGCGCAATGACGCCTAAACAACGATACCTTTTTGATTTAACGGGGTATATCCATCTTAAAAACGTTCTTAGCGAAGAAGAATTAAAAAACGCGCAGGATGCGGTTGAACGGTGTGTCCAAACACCGGAGGATGAACTCCCGCCCGGCATTAGTTACGGTGGTGGTGGCTATTCCAACGGTTTTTCATTCGATAAATCGCTTGAGGCACTCACGCTTCATCCGAAAACATGGCCGATTGTCAAGGAACTTACTAACGATAAGCCCCGTTTTAATCGCGGTAGCCTCGTTGCGAAGCGGCCGGAACACGATCAGGTCATCGGTAAGTTGCACTGTGCCCGTGAAGACTGTGGATGGCAGACGCGCCGCTATACTGTCAAAGATGGACAGATTCACTGCAACGACTTCATCGTCTTCTTCTATTTCGCTGATGTCTATCCCGGCGATGGGGGTTTAGTTGTACTGCCGGGTTCCCACAAAGCAAACTTTGAACGTCCGGAGGGCCTCTTTTTCCCAGACCCAGAAGATCCACCCGATGAACTTCATCCTGCGTTGGTTAATGTGACAGCCCGCGCTGGCGACGCGATTGTTATGTCCGAACTACTGACGCATGGCGTTCTCATCTGGACACCGAAGGATCGGTATCGTCGGTTTCTTATCTTGCGTTACAAAACACAGTTTTTTGAAGATTCCAGGGGACACAGGGATCCGTTTCCACCTGAGGTGATGGAGCGCCTTTCGCCTGAAACCCGTGAACTTGCGCAACCCGCATTCTATACGCATACTAAAGACATTGTCAAAAGTAAACATGTCCAGTTAACTTAATAAGGAGCGAAAAATGACCCCAGAACAACGTTACCTGTTTGACGTTACCGGCTATTTGCACATCGAAGGTGCAGTCACAGGGGATGCCCTCAAGGCGGCGCAAGCGGCTGTGGATCAGTATATTCATACGCCGCTTGATGAACGTCCCGAAGAATTCACGACGCGTCCTCGCGACTTAGAACCCGGTAAAGGCGGTAGGTATGAACACGGATTTGCTTTTGACCGGTCACTTGAGGCGATGACGGTTCATCCGGCTATCTGGCCCCTTATCAAAGAGTTTACTTTTGATAAGCCGAGATTTGTCACTGGTACGCTCACGCTTGAACAGCACAACCCGGACAGGCAACCGATGGGAATAAATCCAGCGGGTTTGCACTGTGCGCGTGAAGGACGGCAGTGGTCAACTCGGTATGAGGTACAGAATAGCCAGATCTATTGCAACGATTTCGTGGCGTTCTTCTACTTGACAGATGTGCAGCCCGGCGATGGTGGACTTATTGTTATCCCCGGTTCACATAAGAGCAAATTCGAGAGACCTGAAGATCTTCTGACACCGGGACCTGACGGTATCGATCCGGAACCGGACGACGTTTTTACGAATCTCACGCCAAAAGCGGGCGATTTTCTTGTGATCTCTGAGTTATTGACACACGGCGTTTTGCGATGGAAACCGAAAGATCGGGATAGACGCTTCCTCATTCTGCGCTATCGTCCGCAATACGATGGTAAGCAAAGTTTACCAGAGAAAATCGTCAACCGTTTAACGCCTGAAGTTCAGGAATTGGTGCAAACCGCATCTTATGGACATACAAAAGAAATTGTTAAACAGGATGTTGTAGAGTTGACAGTTTAGCGAAACCTCTTACTGCAGGAGCGATCTCCTGATCTCAACAGCGAAATACAATGGAGGAATCCAATGGGAACGCAATATCGTGCTTGCATCGTTGGCTGTGGCAGAATGGGTGGTACAATTGATGAGGAAGTCCGTGCGTCACCACACGGTGCGTTGCCCTATTCGCACGCCGCGGGATATACTGCTTTTGAGCGAACAGACCTTGTTGCCGCCGCAGATGTCGTTGAAGATAAGGCACAATACGTCTGTAAAAAATGGGATATCCCGAAGTACTACTTAGATTATCGTGAGATGATTGTTGAAGAGAAACCGGATATTGTCAGTATCGCCACGCGTCCTGGGAACCATGCCGAGATTACAGCATTCGCTGCGGAAAACGGCGTGAAGGGTATCTATTGCGATAAACCGCTTTGTGCTTCTATGGAAGAGGCGGATGCCATGGTAGCGGTGTGCGAAAAATACGATGTCAAATTCAACCTCGGCACGCAGCGGCGTTACACGCCGGGATACATCAAAATGCGTGAAATCCTCGAAAGCGGCGAGTTAGGGGATAGACGCGCGGTCATTGCCTATAGTGGTGGTTCCGCCCTCTGGGGATACACGCATGCCGCGGATATGCTTCTCTTTTTGGCAAGCGATTCCCCAATAGAATATGTGCAAGGCAACGTTGCCGTTGATGATGCGGATTTTGAGGACAATCGCACAGAATCTGATCCTGGGATTGTGATGGGATTTATCCGTTTTGAGAACGGTATTAACGGCATTAGTATCCCCGGCACGGCTTATGAATTTGAGGTGCACTGTAGCGAAGGCACAGTTCGTGCCCTCAATAATGGACTCGGTTTTCACCTCCGCAAACGGCAAGGACAATTTAACGAGATTTTGGAAGCGCAATTCCCGCCTTATGAACGGAAAAGCGGCACCGTCGGTTGTATTGAAGACATCGTTGATGCGATTGAGACCGATACTGAGACCTGTGGTAATATTCATCTCGCGCATCGAAGCACTGAGATGGTTTTCGCTATCGTTGATTCACAACGTCAACAAGGCAAACGGGTATCAATGCCGATGGAAAACCGAGGGCTCTATCTCGGAAGGTGGTAACCTGATGTTGAGAAAACGTCAAAAAATGGTCGTGGCACGCCGCGGATTTGCTATTCTTGGTGGTATAGTTGCTGCGTTGCTTCTATTGATTCACGCAGCAACTGTGCCGAGTGACGACGTGACGCGCCCAGCGAGTACACGCTACGAACAGCGCACCCCGAGTCGAGACGGGATCGGTAAAATCTACATGGGCCGCGAAATCTCTCACGTGATGGGACATCTCGCTGCAGGCTGGTTAGAACGTCCAGAGCGTGAACGGGAAGAGATGCCGAATCGTCTCATTGAAATGTTGAAACTCAAAGAGGGGGATGTCGTCGCGGATATAGGGGTCGGTACGGGTTACATTGCTCGACGGATCTCACCGAAAATCGGAAAGACAGGGATCGTCTACGGTGTTGAAATTCAGCAGGAGATGCTTGACATCCTTGCCGAGAAGATGGCGGAAGAAGGTATTACCAATATCAAAGGGATATTAGGCACGATTACCGATCCGAAATTGCCTCCGAATTCGGTGGATTTGGTGATTATGGTGGATGTCTACCACGAGTTTTCGCATCCTTATGAGATGATGCAGAACATTTGCCGTGGTCTGAAAACGGGTGGTCGGGTTGCTTTTGTGGAATACCGCTTGGAAGATGACAATGTGCCGATCAAATGCTTGCACAAGATGAGTGAGTTGCAGGTGATTAAGGAAGCGACACCGCACCCGCTTTCTTGGATAGAGACACTTGACGACCTACCGTGGCAACACGTTATTATTTTTGAGAAGGTTGGTGGACAATAGACAAATTACAGCGGTATTTTATTCGGTGGATGTCTGCTGAGAAAACTCGTTTGCTGCTTTGAAGACAGAGTCAATAGCACCAAATAGGACAGGCAAATTATCCACACTAAAACTTGTCCGGTTTTGGGTGAAGGTTTCTTTGGTAAGGTGCCCAATCTGCCACAACGTGCCGTCACTGACTATACCGTACACGGGCATATCTGTGTTCGCATTTATTTTTTGTGCCGCTACCAATTCCGCGAGGCATTGACCCCAACCTTGCTCAAAGTCGTTCTTCTTTGCCTCAACGAGTATTATCAACAGGGTGCCTACAATGAGTATGCCCAATTCAGATCGTGTTGAGATGAAGTAATCAGGCGTGCCGCTCAGCATTTCATCGTAGGCAAGAGGTTCCTTTATCCATAGGGCGTAGTTAGCAGCGTACGCTTTATACACTTCCCGCAAAACAGGATAGATAACGGCTTCACAACGCGCACCCTCAGAAGCGAAAATAGGAATATACTGTCTGCTAAATTCCAACTCTTTCAGAAATTGTTCCGAAGGCAACACGTTTTCCTTGTTCCCGCGTAGTATCCGGTTCGGTTGGGAAACCGAACCTACCGGGCCTGGGGGTGAAAATTCTATTGAAAAATGGACAATTGAATACCTTTGATGGTGCTAACGCTGCTAACGGGAAGAAATATTTGACAAAAATGCCACCGTATCATAAAATATGGTAACGCTGCTAAACTTTTCGCTTAACTAAACGTCACAATTGCCAAATTCTGCTATAGTATGTTGCAGCTTGTATCTTGGAACAAACTGCAGACGACAACGCCGAAAAAGGGAGAGAATTTCTGTCAGGTGCTACCTCACGATAAATCGTGAGGCTTGCTACTCGGGCTAAGGTGCGTAACTTTACATGCATACCCCCGAGGGATCCCAGCGACCCATGATGCAAAACCTTGAGGCTACGAAACGCACGTTTCTCTAACGCCTCTCGAGTTACTTGGATGCGGATATTATCAACGCATCCCATAAGGCAGCCACTTCCGACTTACCTTTGGAAGTATACTAACATTTTCGACATATTTCGTCAAGAAAAAACATAGGAGCGGGATTTCCTCCGTGCCTTAAAAGGCGAGGCTTCCATCCCGAAAATTTTGGTGAAAACCACTAAAAGTTCAATTCCACTATTAGCTACGTTGGTGTGTTTCTGCCTCGCCGTGTTTGGACTTCCCACGGCATCTGCGGAACATCACGAGACACCACAAGCCACTTTGAATTACAATCTCGACATCCGCCCGATCCTTGCGGATAACTGCTTCGCCTGCCACGGACCGGATGCTAAGACTCGACAGGCTGACCTCCGACTCGATACAAAAGCAGGCGCGTTCTCTGAACCGAGCGGATACCCCGTAATCGTCCCCGGTAAACCTGAAAAGAGCGAACTCCATCTTCGCATTGTATCCGATGACGATACCTACCGTATGCCACCGGCAGACTTCAATAAGACGCTAACACAAGAACAGATTGAAGCCGTTACGCAGTGGATTCGCGAAGGTGCGAATTGGGAAGAACATTGGGCATTCACCACACCTGTCCGCCCAACGACACCTGATGTCAAGAACAAAGATTGGGTGCGAAACCCGATTGACGCGTTCATCCTCTCACGACTCGAAAAAGAGGGACTTACGCCTGCGAGTGAATCGGATAAACGGACGCTCATCCGACGCATAAGTTTCGATCTTACCGGTCTACCGCCGACACGCGAAGAGATTCATCAATTCCTTGCAGACGATTCCCCCGACGCTTACGAAAAACTGATTGATACCTTTATGGCAAAACCGGAATACGGCGAGCATCTCGGTCGGTTCTGGTTAGATGTCGCACGGTACGGCGATACGCATGGCCTCCATTTAGATAACTACCGAGAAATGTGGCCTTACCGTGATTGGGTTATCAATGCGTTTAACAAAAATATGCCGTTCGATCAGTTTACGATTGAGCAGTTAGCAGGTGACCTCCTACCAGAACCGACACGGGATCAACAGGTCGCTACTGGTTTCAATCGGTGCCACGTTACGACGAGCGAGGGTGGTTCAATTGATGCGGAATACTACGTCCGATACGCTATTGACAGAGCCAATACCACCTCGACCGTCTGGATGGGATTAACTGTCGGGTGCGCGCAGTGCCACGACCACAAATACGACCCGATTACACAGAAAGAATTCTATCAACTCTACGCCTATTTCAACAATATCACTGAAAACGCGATGGACGGCAACCGTAAGGATTCTCCGCCTGTTGTGAAGTTGCCGACCCCAGAGCAGGAAGCGGAACTCGCTGCGTTTGATGAACAGATCGCCGAGTTAGATGCCCAAACCAAAGCCCCTATTCCCGAGCTTGATGCGACCCAAATCGCGTGGGAAAACAGGATGCCGCGCTGGACAACGCTGAAACCGACATCGCTTTATTCAAAAGGTGGGGCGACACTCGAAGTTTTAGAGGATAACTCCATATTAGCCAGCGGTACCAATCCCGAACAAGAGACCTACGAGGTAATTGTAGATCTGCCACCCGGCAAATGGAGTGCAGTGCGATTAGAAGGTATCACACACGAATCCTTGCCGAAGAGCGGATTCGGCAGAAGCAGTAACGGCAACGTTGTCCTCACCGATTTCGCGCTTTTCATTGGCCCGCCTGCAGCAGAGAGCGAAGAATCTCCTGTAGCGGAAAGTAGCGATGGCGATGCTGACACTGAGACACAAACGGAAGGCGAAACCACCGATGCAGAAGCCGGAAGCACACCTGCTGCGGATGCCGACACGGAAGCACAAGCAGAGGATACACCTGCGGATGCCGATACTGAGGCACAAGTAGAAGACACTCCCGATGTTGATGCCGATGCGCAAGCGGAAAGTACACCGACAGATGATGCCGATGCTGAGGCGCGCGCAGAGGATACATCTGATGGCGATGCGAGTACGGAAAATGAAACTGAAGAGTCCGAAGTAGCCGATCCGTGGACACCTGTCCAAATTGTGCAAGCGTGGGCGGACCACGAACAGGTCATGGGTGAAGATAATCTCGGTGGTGTTATTGCGAATGCGATTGACGATAAACCGGAAACCGGATGGGCACTTGACAGAAGGCGCGAAAATCGACAAGCGATCTTCCTTGTCGCTGCACCGTTTGGCATGGAAGGCGGAAACCGATTGAAAGTCCGCCTTAAGCACGAGTTTGATCTACGTCAGAAGCAATTAGGTCGATTCCGACTCGCCCTCACAGATGCAGCAACCATTTACCCGATCGGTTCCAAGATAGGATTAGGCAACTGGCATGCTGCGGGTCCCTTCACAGCGGAACACGGTAACCTTGCCTTCTATCAGGTTTATGAACCCGAAACGAAACCGGTCAATACAGGCAACACATTTGAAGTGGACGGCAAAACCCTCAAATGGGAGCAGCAGACACACTGGGTTGACGAACAGGTGCACAACGACATCGTCGGTGAAAACAGTGCCACCTACCTCTTTAGGAACATCTCCTCCGTTACGCAACAGAAAGCCGTGTTACATATCGGGAGCAACGATGCCCTGAAGGTCTGGATGAACGGTACCGAACTCCTTGCCAAAAACGTCCAGCGGGATGCCGCTGCCGACCAAGAACAGGTGCAGGTGCAACTCAAACCCGGTAACAACACGCTACTCCTGAAAGTCGTCAACTACTCAGGTCCCTCGGGTTTCTACTTCCGTATGGAAAGCGCGCCACCGATGTTGCCAGCTAACATTGTAGATATTGCTGGCACGCCTCGTGGTGAACGCGAGACAGCCCAGAAGGATCAAATCAGGGATTACTACCGGGCTAACATCACGCTTGACAAAAGTGTTAACGAAAATGCACATCGTGCATTCGCGAATTTGAAAGAGGTCTTTGCGGACTTAGGCGCAACACGACAGAAGCGGAACACACTGGACGGTTCATTAACGACGACACTCGTGATGCAGGAACGGACTGAACCGAGAGGTGCTTACGTTTTGGCACGTGGTGAATACCAGCATCCCGGCGAACAGGTCTATCCGCAAACCCCCGCAGTGCTGCCAGCCTTGCCAGAAGATACAACACCGGATCGTCTCGGTTTTGCGAAGTGGCTGCTTTCACCGGAACATCCGCTTACTGCGCGTGTCGCGATCAACAGGTTCTGGCAAGATGTCTTCGGTACTGGAATTGTCGTCACAGCAGAGGATTTTGGCACACAAGGTACCCCGCCTGTGCATCCCGAACTCCTCGACTGGTTGGCAACCGAATTTATTGCCTCCGGTTGGGATATTCAAGCGATGCTGAAATTGATGCTGACGTCAGCGACCTATCGTCAGAGTGCGAAGGTTACGCCCGAAAAACTGGAACGTGATGCGGATAACGCGCTGCTCTCTCGTGCGCCAAGGTATCGATTTGATGCCGAAACTGTGCGTGATAACGCGCTTGCTGTTAGCGACTTGTTGTATACCAAAGTTGGGGGTCCGAGCGTCAAACCGCCGCAACCCGATGGTCTCTGGAAAGCCGTCGGATTCACTGGCTCTAATACCGACACGTTTGTTAAAGATACCGGTGCCGATAAAATATATCGCCGGAGTCTCTACACATTCTGGAAGCGTACTGCACCACCGCCACAGATGAACATTTTGGACGCGCCATCCCGTGAAGCCTGCACAATCCGTCGTGAACGTACGAACACGCCGATGCAGGCGTTAATGCTGATGAACGATCCGCAGTTCTTTGAAGCGGCACGTGCTTTTGCGGAACGCACGGTTAAAGAGGGTGGTGAGACAACGGAAGAACGTATCGCCTACCTCTTTGAGGCAGCGACCGCCCGACTCCCGAAACCGAAAGAGGAAGCCCTGCTATTGGAGACGTTCCAAGCGCACCATCAGGAGTTGGCAGCAAACCCGGAAACCGCCAAAGAACTGATCGCTGTCGGTGAATCGACACCTGACGAAACCTTAGATGCAGTCGAAGTCGCTGCATGGACGATGATTGCGAACCTAATCCTGAATCTGGACGAAGTCCTGAACAAGGGATGATTAAATTCGGTGGGCACTACTTTTCAGTGGTGCCCATCTCATAAGATTATGAAATCTCTTTGTATGTTCTTGGCAATACCTATAGTTTTCTTCGGTTGTTCATCTAATCAAGATGTAGTAATACCAGATGCTAATTTAGCCGCTGCTGTGCGTGAGGCACTCGGTTTAGCCCCAAGCGACCCAATCCCGCAAAAGAGACTGGAAGCATTAGAAAAACTTTCTGTCAGTCGAAAAGACATCAAAGACTTAACAGGACTCGAAAAGGCAATTGGCTTATCGTGGTTACGCCTTAGCGGAAATCAAATTGAAGACATCACACCGCTTCAGGGATTAACACAACTCACCCGTTTATGGCTTGATGAGAATCAAATTAGCGATATTAAACTGATCGCTAACCTGAGGCAACTTATAGTATTAGGACTTGATGATAACCAAATTAGCGATATCACACCGCTTCAGGAATTAACACAACTTAGCCTTTTGGATCTAACGAGAAACCAGATCAGCGATATCAAACCACTCATGGGTCTATCACGACTTAGCGCATTAGAAATTAGTGGTAATCAAATCAGCGACATCACACCCATCACGAAGTTGATACAACTAAAAAGGTTAGAACTCTGGGACAACCAAATCAGCGACATTACACCACTCGCTGAACTCACACAATTGACAAGGTTAAGGCTCAACATAAACGAGATCAGCGACATAAAACCTATCGCTAATTTAACACAACTGGAGCACTTGGACCTTTACGAAAATCAAATTAAGGACATCACAGTTCTCACTGAACTCACAAAACTTAAAAATTTGGTGCTCTCCGATAATCAAATCAGCGACATCATACCGCTCATCCCATCACTCACTGGACTGTCGCAAATTGAGCACTTAGGCCTTGATAGCAATAGAATTAAGGACATTACACCGCTTGCTGATTTGACGCAGATAGAAAGTCTATATCTTGCGTTCAATAAGATTAACGACATCAAACCCCTTTCTAATCTGACGCAACTGAAGAAGTTAGATCTCAGACATAATCCAATAGAGGACATTACACCGCTCACTGGATTGACACAGATAGAGGTGTTACGGCTCACTCATAACCACCTCAGCGACATCACACCCATCACGAAGTTGACGCAATTAACGGAATTATGGCTAAACAATAATCAGATTAGCGACATTACGCCACTGGCTAACTTGACCCGACTAACAATATTAGAACTTAGAGAGAATCAACTCAGCAACATCAGCCTTGTTGAAAACTTTACAAATTTAAAGCGTTTGCATGTCAAGGAGAATCCGATTCAAGATAAGGAACCCCTTCAAAGACTCCTAAAAGAGTTTCCGAATTTGGAACTGGATATATCAATGCCTCTTGAAGATTATTAAGGTGTATACGATTTAGATTTCAGCACTAAAGATTGTCTGTCTATATCTAAGGATTGAGTTCACATCATGAAAAGGTTTTGCATGATCCTTACTATTCTCATAACTTCCCTTACTTATTCGGCAAGCCACGCTGTGACAATACCGGATGGCAATTTAGCCGCTGCTGTGCGCGAGGCACTGGGTTTAGGTTCAACCGATCCTATTCCACAAATGGCGTTGGAGGAATTAGAACATTTAGATGCTAAAGAAAAAGGTATAAAAGACCTAACCGGACTGGAGAAAGCCACAGGCTTAAAAATTTTAGAACTGCAAAAGAATCAAATTCAGGACATCACACCACTCGCTGATTTGACAAACTTGGTAGAACTACACCTCACGGATAATCAAATCGAGGACATCGTTCCACTCGCTAGCTTGATAAAACTTACAGAATTGTCGTGTAGCAGAAATCAAATTCGCGATATAAAACCAATCGCCAGATTGACGCAACTGATGCGTTTATATCTTGGGAATAATCCAATCGACGACCTTACGCCGCTCGCGGAATTGACGCAGCTTACAAAGTTATCCATCATGAGAAAACCAGTTAGCGACCTCACACCGCTCGCTGGATTGACGCAACTGGAAAAGTTATACCTCATAGAAACTCAGATTAGCGACATCACACCACTTGCCGGATTGACGGCACTGACAACATTATGGCTTGACAACAACCCAATCAGTGACATTACACCACTCACAGGATTGACGCAGCTCACAGAACTAACCCTTATGGATAATGACGTTAGTGACATAAAACCTATCGCTGGATTGACACAGTTGACATGGTTGCGGCTCTGGGGCAATCAGATAAATGACATCACACCGCTCGCTGAGTTAGCACAGTTAAAGTCATTAAATGTTAGACAGAATCAAATCACGGACATCACACCGCTCGCGGGATTGACACAATTGACAGAACTATACCTCGGTTCTAATCAAATCACGGACATCACACCGCTCGCGGAATTGACACAATTGACAAGATTATCCCTTGACACTAATCAAATCAGCGACATAGCACCGTTTGCGGGATTAACACAGTTAACATCCTTATCCCTTGACGCTAATCGAATCAGCGATATAAAACCTATCGCAGGACTCGCACAACTCCGGAACTTATTGCTCGCAAGGAACCAAATCACTGACATAAAACCACTTGCCGGGTTGACAGAGCTCACACAGTTATGGCTTTCAGAAAACCGAATCAGCGACATAAAACCACTTGAGAACTTGACACAACTCACAGAATTATTGATGTATGGCAATCAAATCACTGACATAAAACCGCTTGCGGGGTTGACGGAGCTCAGCAGACAGTTATGGCTTGGCAATAACGCAATCAGTGACATCACACCACTCGTTAATCTGACGCAGCTAAAGGAGTTATCGCTCCGGCAGAACCAAATCACCGATATAAAACCACTCGTTGATCTGACGCAGCTAAAGGAGTTATCGCTCTGGCAGAACCAAATCACCGATATAAAACCACTCGCAGAATTAATACAATTAGAGAAATTAATCATCTCGGAAAATCAGATTAGCGACATCACACCACTCGTTAATCTAACGCAGCTGAAAGAGTTATGGCTTGCGGCCAATCAAATCGAGGATATCAGTCCCGTTGAAAATCTGACAAATTTAACGCGTTTAGATGTCAAAGGGAACCCAATTCAGGATATGGAACCCCTCGAAAGGCTGTTGAACCAACTCCCGGATTTGGTGTCGGACATCCAAGCAGAGCTTCCAAACACGTTTGTCCCGGATCCGACAATACTGGACCTCAATTTAGCCAACGCAGTGCGAAAAGCACTCGGTTTGGGGCGTAGGGACACCATTCCAGAAAAGAAATTGAAAGAATTAGAGCATCTTGATGCTGATAACAGCGGAATAACCGACTTAACAGGACTTGAGAAAGCCACAGGATTAAAAACTTTAGAACTTCGCCGGAATCAAATCAGTAATATTGCACCACTAACTGGATTGGCCCAGTTGACAGGGTTATACCTCATGGAGAACCAAATCAGCGATCTCACGCCACTCGCTAATTTGACACAGTTAAACGAGTTATCTCTCGCTGGAAACCAGATCAGTGACATAAAACCTATCGCTAACTTAAAACAGTTAACAGTGTTATGGCTATGGGATAATCAGATTAGTGACATCACGTCACTCGCTAATTTGATACAATTGCGAGCGTTATGGCTTCAAGACAATCAAATCAGCAATATCAAACCACTCAGCCCGCTAACACAGTTGACAAAGTTAAGACTTCATAGAAATCAGATTAGCGACATCACACCGCTAACTGAATTGGTCTCGTTAGTAGAACTAAATCTCGGCGGAAATCTCATTAACGACATAAAACCGATTGCTGGTTTGACGCAGTTGACAAAATTGTGGGCTTGGCGGAATCAAATTAGTAATATTACTCCACTCACCGAGTTGACCCTGTTGAGGACGTTATTGATCTGGGGGAATCAAATTAGCAATATCTCACCACTTTCTAAACTAACACATTTGAGTGAATTGGGACTTGGGAGGAATCAAATCCAAGATCTTTCACCAATCGTTGGCTCTACACAGTTAAGTGTTTTGCATGTTGACCGCAACCGGATCAACGACATCAGCCAAATTGAACAGTTTAAAAGTTTAACAAGTTTAAAAGTTAGCTATAATCCAATTCAGGATATGGAACCGCTCCGCAAGCTCCTTCAACAGATTCCAGATTTGGAACTGGATATACCAGCACCAGAGGAACTGAATATTTTACTACCTACCAATAGGTGAAACATATTAGGAATAGGTATCGCAAAAGGAGATAACAATGGACCCAATTAAGGAATATCTGAAACTTGAGACGCGTCGTCAATTTTTTGGGAAGTGTGCGTCAGGACTTGGTGGCGCGGCACTTGCCACGCTGCTGCCGAACGCCGTTGTGAACGCCCTTGAAGGGCAAGCAGCACCGAAATTTGGCGGTCTGCCAGAATTGCCGCACTTTGCCCCTAAGGCGAAACGGGCAGTTTACCTCTTTATGTCGGGGGCACCTTCACAACTTGATCTGTACGACTACAAACCGAACATGGGGGAATGGTTTGATACGGATCTCCCAGAATCTGTCCGCATGGGGCAACGCCTCACAACGATGACCTCTGGACAAGATAAATTCCCCATCGCTCCGTCCATATTTGAATTCAAGAAATACGACAACGGTGGTGACGGCGTATGGATTAGCGAATTGCTGCCACACACGGCATCTATGGTGAAAGACCTCGCGATTATCAAGTCGGTACACACTGAAGCGATCAATCACGATCCGGCGATCACTTTCTTCTGCACTGGCGATGAGAATCCGGGTAAACCGAGTCTCGGCGCGTGGTTGAGTTATGGTCTCGGTAGTGAAAACAGAAACCTGCCCGCTTTCATTGTAATGAACGCGACATGGAGCGGTCCAAAGGGTGCCCAAGCCCTTTACAACCGACTCTGGGGTGCCGGTTTTCTCCCATCGGAGCATCAAGGTGTGCTACTCCGTAGCCAAGGCGATCCTGTGTTATTCCTCTCAAACCCGGAAGGGGTCAACGAGAAAACACGGAAACAGATGTTAAACACCCTCGTTGAACTCAACAAGGAACTCTACGAGGAAATAGGCGATCCAGAAACGCATGCGCGTATCTCGCAATATGAGATGGCGTTCCGTATGCAGACGAGTGTCCCGGAACTCGCGGATCTGTCGCAGGAACCTGAGCATGTTCTGGAAATGTATGGCCCTGAGGTCAAGACCCCCGGCACCTTTGCCAACTGCTGTATTCTTGCACGTCGGATGATGGAGCGCGATGTTCGCCTTGTTCAAATCTTCCACCGCGGGTGGGATCAACACGGCGACCTTCCTAAGAATATCCGCAACCAGGCGCGTGACATTGACCAGCCTTCAACCGCACTCGTTCAAGACCTGAAACAGCGCGGTATGCTCGACGAAACTTTAGTCGCTTGGGGTGGTGAATTCGGACGAACTGTTTACTGTCAAGGCAAACTCAGTCGGGATAACTATGGACGCGACCACCATCCGAAATGCTTTACGCGCTGGATGGCTGGCGGTGGTATCAAAGGTGGTGTCGTTCACGGTGAAACCGATGACTTTAGCTACAACATCGTTAAAGATCCTGTTTCTGCTCGGGACATAAACGCTACGATTCTCCATCAACTCGGCATCGATCACGAGCGGTTGACCTATAAGTTCCAAGGGCTCGATCACCGGTTAACCGGGGTTGAGGAGAAAGCGCGGATCGTCAACGAGATATTAGCATAATACCGCTCCTATATTGTAGCCTTTATCTGTGTCTATACGTGAAATTTTCGCGTCTACAGTTTTCGAGCCGCATGGAGCCAATATGCAGATTTACCATGGTACTGAACAGACGCTTGAGGCGGACACATTCCTTTCGCTTTTGCAATCGGATTACGAAAGCGTGTTTCTGACAGATTGTATAATTGAGGGAGCAATCGTCTTTTCACCTGAATCCGCAGTGGATATTGAGGGCAAATTCGCGGTTGATAAGGAAATTGTTTGTATCCGGTGCACGTTTAAAAACCTTATCAAATTCGAGAATACCCTTTTCAAAAAAGAGGTGTTTTTCGGAAATTCTGTCTTCCAAGATGCCGTCCATCTCCGAAAGAATGTGTTTCAAAGTGCTTGTGACTTCGGGGAGTCAGTGTTTGAAGGTTCAGCACTTTTCCGTGGAACAATTTTTCAGGGAATGGCGCGGTTTTCAAAAACGCATTTTCAGCAGGTCGCAGATTTCAGTGAGACCCGATTCTCAGAAAATGCGGTTTTCAGAAATGCGATTTTTCAAGATACTGTGCATTTCAAAAACGCATTTTTTTCTAACGAGTTGGACTTCGGGCAAGCCCAATTCTCAGAAACGGTGATTTTTAATGAGGCAACGTTTCTCGGAAAAACAGACTTCACTGCTGCACGGTTCGCTGTTGCGGTATCTTACCGTCAGGTGAGTTTTATCTCGGATACGATATGGCAATCGTTGCGCAACAAGTTGCGCCATCAATCTGAGCAACCGACAGAATTCTATTTGAATAATGAAGATATTAATGGGGTCTTAAATCCTTTTTTCAAACGTTATGTGGCAGATCAGCAGTTCATCCGTGCCTTCAAAGAGAAAACCCCGTTTTGGGCATTCGTTTGGAAATGGAGTTCAGATTATGGTCGTAGTCTTGCGCTTTGGGCATTATGGTCCCTACTCATCGCGCTCTCGTTTTCATTTGTGTATATGCCGTCACCAACATGGTACCCAGAATGGCTACAAGAGACAACGCCTCAATTTCACCAGGCCATTGATACCGAAGCAGATGAACATTTAACATTTTGGAAATCTTTTTACTTTAGCATCGTAACCTTTACGACACTTGGATTCGGGGATGTCGTTGCCGCGAATACCTCTGCGCGTATCCTCGTTACCCTTGAAGTCATGTTCGGATATATAATGCTTGGCGGCTTAATCAGTATTTTTGCGAATAAACTTGCGAGCAGGAGTTAAAATTCAGTTCTATTGAACAATTTCCTAATTTGAAACTTTAGTGAGCATTGCAATGCCTGGATTAAGGAATAACATCGTAAAGGAGATGAATGGTGGATCCAATTAAAGAATATCTGAAGCTTGAAACGCGCCGACAATTTTTCGGTAAATGTGCGATGGGTCTCGGTGGTGCAGCCCTTGCCTCATTACTGCCGAACACGCTTGTAGATGCGCTTGAGCAGCAAGCGATGCCACGGACGGGTGGGTTGCCTGAACTCCCGCATTTCGCGCCGAAAGCGAAACGTGCGATCTATCTTTTTATGTCCGGCGCGCCGTCGCAGATGGATCTGTATGATTATAAACCGAAGATGGGGGAATGGTTTGATAAAGAGTTACCTGAAACCGTGCGGATGGGGCAACGCCTCACGACGATGACTTCCGGTCAGAACCGTTTCCCGATCGCGCCTTCTATCTTTGAGTTCAAGCAGCACGACAACGGCAGCGATGGCGCGTGGCTCAGTGAGTTGCTACCGCATACGGCTTCTATGGTCAAAGACATCGCGATTATCAAATCGTTACATACCGAGGCGATTAACCACGATCCGGCGATCACTTATGTTTGTACGGGCAACGAGACACCCGGTAAACCGAGCCTCGGCGCATGGCTGAGTTATGGGTTAGGCACTGAAAACAATAACCTCCCGTCTTTTATTGTGATGAATGCTACGTGGACAGGCAGAAAGTCGGCACAAGCCCTCTATAACCGGCTCTGGGGTGCTGGGTTCCTGCCGTCCGAACACCAAGGTGTGCTACTCCGTAGCCAAGGCGATCCGGTGCTATTCCTCTCGAATCCGCAAGGTATGAGTGAAAAAGCGCGAAAACGGATGTTGGATTCGTTGGTTAAACTTAATGAGGAACTCTACGCAGAAGTCGGCGATCCGGAAACGCACGCGCGTATCTCACAATATGAGATGGCGTACCGTATGCAGTCGTCTGTCCCTGAACTGACAGACCTGAAACAGGAACCTGCCAACGTTTTGGAGATGTACGGTCCTGATGTTAACACGCCCGGTACATTTGCCCACTGTTGTATCCTTGCGCGTCGGATGATGGAACGTGATGTCCGCCTCGTCCAAATCTTCCATCGTGGGTGGGACCAGCACGGCAACCTGCCGAAGGACATCCGTAACCAGGCACGTGATATTGATCAACCCTCAACCGCCCTCGTCCAAGACCTGAAACAACGCGGTATGCTTGACGATACCCTTGTTATCTGGGGCGGTGAATTTGGACGCACTGTGTATTGCCAAGGTGCGCTCAAGAAAGACAACTACGGACGCGATCATCACCCGAAATGTTTCACTATGTGGATGGCTGGTGCTGGTATAAAAAGCGGGATCGTCCACGGCGAAACCGATGATTTCAGTTACAACATCACTAAGGATCCCGTCTCTGTTCGTGACTTAAACGCTACGATTCTCAACCAACTCGGCGTTGACCACGAACGGTTGACCTATAAGTTCCAAGGACTTGATCATCGCCTGACAGGTGTTGAAGAGAAAGCACGGGTTGTCAATGAGATATTAGCATAATCAGGGAGGAATGGTTGTTGGTTATTGGTTATTGGTTATTAGTTAAGAAAGAAACTTTTTACCAATCACCATTAACTATTAACCATTAACTATTATTGAAAGCGGTTGTTGTAGGCGCAGGTTGGTCAGCGGAAGGGCACACAAAGGCGTTTCAACATTACGGTGTTGAAGTGTTGGCTATCTGTGCCAGAAAACCGGATATAGTGCAGAAAGTTGCGTCAGGGTTAGGCGTGCCTGAGGCTTCAACGGATTGGCGAAAGAGTCTGCTGAAACATAAACCGGATATTGTCGCTGTTACAACTCCGGCAATCTTGCGAACAGAGGTCATCGAGTTAGCGGTAGAACTCGGTTGCCATATCATCAGCGAGAAACCTTTAGCACTTACCGCAGCAGAAGCAGGACATATCTACAGTCTCATCAAAGACACTGGCTTGAAACATGCTTTCGCCGCAACGCATCTATACGATCCCAGTGTCGCTTATATCCGAGAGTTGTTGACGCAGCAGCACGTTATCGGCGAGTTAACGGCAGTCGATATTGGATACAGCCGTCGGATTCGGAAGCATACGTCTTCAAATACAGTGAAGCCGTGGAATTGGATGAGTTCGTTGGCGCATGGCGGCGGTGCTTTGAACAACGGATTGACCCATCGGCTCGGTATGTTGGAACGGATGACCGGTATGAAAATCGTTTCGGCTGTTGGTGAATCCAAAACGGCTATCAGGAAAGCACCTGTTGTGCCGGAGATCCGCGACTTTCGGGTATGGCGGAGCAGAGAGATTACAACCGAAGCGGCAGCAAAACTTGAGTGGCGGGTCTGTGATGCGGAATGGGATTACTCGGCGTTCTTTAAATTGAGGTCTTCAGCACCTTCGGATATTGAAGATAGCGTCCTCGTAACAATGTGCACGCATCCGGGTGTGCCGACCCATTCTCCAAAAGGTGGCTGGTATTTCTACGGGACGCATGGAACGCTTGTTGGCAGCGGCGGACATATCCTATCACCTATTACAAAACATGTTGGTGAAGCGAGCGAAGAATTGTCTGTCCCCCAAACGTTAACAGATGATCTCCCGCGCATTGGGGACGACATCCAAAACAAATGGGTTGCACTCGTTCGAGATTTCCTTGCGGATATTGAGGACCGCCCTCACGAACCCTACTTAACATTTCAAGACGGTTGGCGTTACCAAATTGCTATTGACGCGATTCGGGCAAGCACAGGATGGACGCAGCTATAGGAATCGCGACCAGAGATCGCTCCTACAAGAAACGGTTACCCGATTAAACCCGTGCCTCGCAAAAGTGTAGTCTCAACACCGACTTCTCACCTCATGGAAACCTTATGCCTAAACTGGTTGTCAAAAACTTTATAAATATCCGCGAAGCAGAGATTGACATGGATAAGACTTTAGTCGTCTTCATCGGCGCGACAGCCAGTGGCAAAAGCGTTCTTGCGAAGCTTCTCTATTTTTTTCACGAGTTAATTCGCGACTTTCGTCAATACATCAAACAAATTAATACTTACCCCCCAGAAAATTTGAAACCCGCACCCCAAGATCTGTCAACAGTATTCCGTGCACAAATCGCGCATAAATTTCGGGAGTTTTTTGGCAGTGTTAGCGAGTTAGCACCAACCACGGAAGACGACGATGCTATAAAACCGTTTGAAATTACGTACCACTATAGCGCGGAAAGCGCGATTACGTTGACATTAGACGCTGAAAAAACGCTCAATATTGCGCTGCCCGCCGTTATGGATGAAGTCGAAACTCTCTGTTCTGCCTTACAAGAAAAGTTGAAAGGACTGGATAAAAAACAACTCCTGAGTGGGACAACGGATGTCGATCCACCGCCAAAAACAGAAGCACCTTCAGAGGACAATGAGCAGATATCGAAAACAAATGAACGGTTCTTTTTTATATTAAAGATGGCAATCGGGATAGGCGACATCACTGAGAAGTTGGCTGGTACCTACCGCGACAGTCTTTTCATTCCTGCGGATAGGAACATCGCTGTCAACTATCCTGATGCGCTTAAAAGGATCTTCTACGGCGGTATAAAAAGCGATCTCCAAACGCGTGCCGCGACGCGTCCACGTGCGAACCTTCATCTCGTTGCTCGCTTCTTGGAAAAGAATGAGGAATTTCTTGATACCTTTAGCACAAAGAATTTTCACAACATTTTCGACGAAAAGGCTGAAGCGGAATCAGATAGTATTGATAAACCGATGATGGAATTCTTACTTAAAGAAATCTCGCGTATCTTAGACACCGAATATGGCGTTATAGGCGAGATTTCCGAATCACGACTCTTTTTGCATCCGACCGGCGAGAACGCGGCTTTCTTGGAGAAGGCATCAACGGGGCAGCAAAACATCATACGAATCTTACAAGATATGTTTATGAATATACTTTACAACGAAGTCATCTTCCGAGTCATCGAAGAACCGGAAGCACACCTACATCCCATAGCCCAAAAACACCTCATGCATATTATCGCCTTGATGCGGAATCACATTGACAGTCAGATTGTCATGACAACCCATAGTCCTTATCTTTTGGCGGTTCTTAAGACCCTATTAACCGCGGGACGACTGTCAGAAAAAAAACCGGAGGCTGCTGCAGAAATAGAAGCCCTCACTCCCAAGTTATGTTGGTTAAATCCAGACGAGGTCGAGGTTTATCATCTTAGAGACGGTAAGAGTTATGCTATTGTGCAGCCGGAAGCGGACCCCGTTCTTGAAAACCCACTTGCCGATCTTTTGGCAGAATTTTAAATTGGCACCAAGCAAGGAATAGTTATAAGTTATAAGTTATAAGTTTTGTTTCTGATGTTTGACGGTTCTTTGTAAAGGTTGATACCCAATTGAAGTACCAACGGTTATCAAAGAAACTTGAATCATCGGAACCCTCTTAACTAACAACTTATAACTATTAACTAAAAACTATTAAGGTAGAAATGTACGAAAAGCATAGCGAAACGATTAAAGCAAAAGATTTCCTTGAAGCACTCCAAAGCGATGCAACATCCATTACGTTCACGAACTGTATCATTGAAGGGGTTGTTGACATTTTTTCTGTCGAATTGGAACGCGACGAATACGACCGGATTCTCCTCAACAAAAGCCTCTCTTGTATCGGGTGTACGTTTAAAAACATTGTCAATTTCCGAACGGTTGTCTTTCAAAGAGAGGTAGATTTTCGGCGTACGCTCTTTGAAGGGGACCTTGATCTCGATGAGGCCATCTTACACAGTTCTTGTGCATTTCGTGAGACTATTTTCCAGAGGCGCGCTGATTTTCACAGTGCGATCTTCCACAGGAGTGTGAGTTTTTGGCGAGCGAGATTTTACAACGTCGCTGATTTTCATGGGGTCGAATTCCGTGAAAATGTCGTATTCCACGAGACGAACTTCCACAATGAAGTTAATTTTCGGCGGGCATTGTTCCAAGGTATACTTGATTGCACAGGTGCCTTGTTTCCTGAAACAACAACGTTCAATAACGCCACATTTCTCGGTACTGCTAACTTCACTGCCGCGCAGTTCTTTTCTGTCGCAGCCTTTCGCGATGTGCAGTATATCCCGAACACACTCTTTCCCGAAATCAGCGCGAAACTTAAGAAAAAATCGCATCGTGCTACCGAGTTCTATCTGGATAGCCAACATGTGGATGAAGTCGCGAACCCGTTTTTTAAACGCTATGTGGCTGACCAGCAGTTCATCCGTGCCTTCAACCAAGCGAATCCAGTGTTGGCACATTTATGGCGCTGGAGTTCCGATTATGGGCGGAGTTTAATGCTTTGGGCGTTCTGGTCCCTTTTCTTGGCATTCCTGTTCGCCTTCGCGTATATGCCGCTCCCGACCTGGATGCCGACATCGTTACGAGATTTTGCTCCCCAATTTTATCAAACCACAGATACGTATAGTGGCGAACCCTTAACTTTCTGGAGTTGTTTCTATTTTAGTGTCGTCACCTTCACGACCCTCGGTTTTGGAGATGTCGTAGCCGACAACGCCGCTGCGCGCTTTCTCGTTACACTGGAGGTCATTTTCGGGTATGTGATGTTAGGTGGGTTAATCAGTATCTTCGCAAATAAATTTGCGAGTCGGAGTTAGTTCGGATGTCAAGGAGGAAGTTTTTTTATGTCAACGAGAACTTTACAAATTTTTTTTAGTGTTACCTGTATCGCTTTCGCCTTTATAACATACGCTTCGGCACACACTCCGGCAGCGGATGTCTTAGATAGTGTCGCGTATCCATCGCCGCCTACCGATTACTTTGACCACATCACCCTCTTTTCTCACGGAAGAATCACGCGTTTTACGCAGATGCCGATCCGGGTCTACATCTCGCCTATCCTGAAGGAGAGTGCGTATCTTCCTGAAATCCGACACGCCATGCAAGCGTGGCAAAACGCCAGTAACGGCGACATCCGCTTTGAAGAGACGGAGACCCCTCAGAACGCAGACATCCGCGTTAGTTGGGGGCACAGCGGTCTCCATAGCGACTTTCAGGACATGAGACTTGGCAGTGCGGAACTTACACGTCTTATGGATACCAAACAGACGGTTGCGCAAGATCAGACGATTCCTGATGGTTCACCGCCGTTTACTGTTGAAGTTATCCTGATGTTGGAAGGCGACGGTACTATCGGTGAATTATCACAAGAAGAGATGCGGACAGTGTGTCTCCATGAGTTTGGACACGCCATCGGGTTATGGGGACACAGCCCACACCCCGGCGATATCAGTTATCCGACAGCAACAGCACAACACCCATCTGCGCGTGATATAACTACGTTGCGTAGACTTTATAATACACCGTTTAATACGTCACAACACGACATCGCTATCAAGGTTTTGAAAGCCGAGATTGAAGAGAAACCTCACGCAGAGAAGAAAAAACATCTCCGGTTTCACTACCTGCTTGGCACTGTCTATTTTGATAAAGGCGACACAGCCTCCGCAATCGCGAGTTTTCTGACGTGTAGACAGTTAGATACCAAGTTTCAACCAGCGATAGAGAAACTGATCCAAGCCTACTACGAAACAGGAAAAACATACGAGGCGATTGGTCTTCTTGAGAAACGGATAATCCAGAAACCGTCGCCAGCGGATTACAATACGCTCGGCATCTTCTATCATGATAAAAAAGATGTCGAAAAGGCGATACACGCGTTTGAAAAGGCGCTTCATATTGCGCCGTATCATAAGGCTGCGCGGCGAAATTTACATCAACTCCTCCGCGCAAAAGGATTCAAAGCGTTAGCCGTAAGAGACTTTGAGACTGCTACCGCCATTTTTGAAAGGGTGCTTCGGATGGATCCGCTTGATGCGCCTACCTATCAACTCATGGGTAACGGATACGCGCAAGCAGGACGATTTGAAACAGCGATCGGGTATTATCAGAAAGCACTGGATATTAATCCGGTTGATACACTCACGAAACACCAACTTGCGAAATGCTATAACAACTACGGCGTAACCTTGCGAAACAGCGAAAAATGGGACGTGGCAATTGATGCGTATCGTAACGCGTTGCGGTTAATGCCGACCCTTGATGTTGCTCGCACAAATCTTGGTGATGCCTTCACCCGAAAAGCGGACGCACATAACGCGGCAGGCGAATTAGACGAAGCCATAAAGGCATACCTCGAATTACAGAAGCTCCATCCGAAGGAGATGCAGATCCGCAATTTACTCGGGGAGTTATATCTGAAAAGAGGGGACTATGCGGAGGCCCTGTCTGCATTCCAACACGTTTATAATACCGATCCGAATGCCGAGCATGCGTTACATAATCTCATTGCTGCCTATCACCATTATGCCCGAAGCCTCAGCGATCAAGATGCGTACACTACAGCGATTCAGTTGCTCCAAGAGGCACTCCGACTCGCGCCAACCGACCCGAATTTGCGCTTGAGTTTGGCAAACGCCTATCAAGGTGCGGGGAACTACGAACGTGCTGCCATCGAGGTGTCCCGCGTTTTAGCCCAAGAACCGGAGAACCCACAAGCGAAGGAGGAACAGATAAATTTGCGAATCCGACGTGGGAATGCCCTGATGGGAAAACGGCAGTATGCCGCTGCTATCGCTGAATTCGAGTCCATCCCCGAACCTAAGCGAAATATTGAGATTTATAATACCCTCGGTTATCTCTACCTTGTGCAGGGGGAACATGAAAAAGCACTGGCAGGTTTTGAAATTGTACTCCAGAAGGATCCAATCAACATGCCAGCGTTCAGGAATCTATTGTCGTTAGAATCACAACTGCTTCGGCGGTGGAGAAGTGATACGCTTACTAAGGTGCAATGTGCGCTTGCGATTACTTTGATCAAACGTAAACAGACGGATGCGGCAGTGGAAAAATATCAATTCGCATTGAAATCGAAATCCAAAGAGATGGATTCACTTCTCATTGGAACCGGTAAACAACTTGCTGACTGGTTCCAGCAATACGGTGACATCGAAAACCGCGAGATGGTTCTTGGTTGGACCGAAGAACGTAGTAATAGATAATTTCTGTGTCGAGCGAAAATCCTAAGTATTTATCAGAACTTACGCAAATTGCGGAAAAAATATATTTTAACCCCCTAAATCCCCCTTATCAGGGGGACTTTAAGAAGCCGTGCGTAAGACCTATTTATCAAACTTACGCTAAATAGAAAAAGGGTCAGGCAAATATGCCCGACCCCAGCGAATAAGACTCACGTCTGTTTCTGTCCGATGACTATTGATTACCACCGCCACCGCCACCGCCACGACGCCCGCGTTCACCGCCACCGCGCCAGCGGTTCATCCGTTGCGACATCTCTGTGACTCGCTTCTTCGTCAATTCGGTGAGTTTTGCCATCTGCTCTTCAGTCAAAACCTCTTTGAGATCCGTGTTAAGTTGCTTGAGAATCCCTTGAATTTCCTGTGTCGCGGTTTCACGCATGCCTGGTTGACGTAGGGTTTCCATCTTCGATGCAATATTGTCGCGACCGGTCTGATAGAAGGGACGTGCCTTGGTGAGTGTCTCATCGTCAACTTTTACGTTGAACGTTAAATCAATCCAAGAGTTATCAACAAGGGACACATAGTTCATCATTCCCATCATGCCGCCCCTGTTGCCGCGTTCACCACCTTGGCGATTTCCACGTTGATTCTGATTGTTCCGATCTGGCCGTTGTGCCGACGTTGCATGTTCAAAAATAAATACACCGACGATTGCGAGAACTGCGATTGCACTGATTGCGAAAAATTTCTGTTTCATTTTCATTCTCCTATAAGATGTTGGTTGTGTGAATACGCCCTATGTTTTTAGGAAGGCGTTCACATTTTGGTTTCGCTTCTTTAGTCAGATGTGTTCAGAAAAGGTTCGTTTTTATTTTTTCGCAAGCATGAAATATAGGACCTGATGCCTTTTGTTATGCTCACAGATTTTGACACTCGCCACTGTATATGCTATAATAGAGAGAAAGGGAGGGACGAATGGATTGGAAAGATGCGCTGCCGGAAATTGTAACGCAGCCCGGCTCACGACTCCGGTTTGAAGAACCACTTGCGAAACATACCCACTTCGGTATCGGTGGCGAAGCGACGGCTTATATTGAAATCAGCACGGTCTCCGAACTGGCAGCATTGGCACGTTTTCATGAGCAGTGGGATATTCCGGTTGCCATTATCGGTCGTGGGTCTAACCTGCTGGTGAGTGATACCGGTTTCAAAGGTATTAGCGTCAGATTAGTCGGTGAGTTGGCAAAATTGGAAGCGGACGGGAAAGTCGTTTCGGTGGGTGCGGGACTTTCACTGCCAGCCCTGTCAAAAACGATGTCGCGAAGCGGTTTGAGCGGTGTGGAATTTGCGCTCGGTATACCGGGTTCTGTCGGCGGTGCGCTCATCATGAACGCTGGTGCATGGGGGAGCAGTTTCGGAGATGTTGTCACAGATGTCACGGTTATGACTGACAGCGGCGAACTTGTCAACTTAACACATGCTGAAGCGGCGTTTGAATACCGACACAGCGGTTTGGAGTCCTATTTCTGTGTTACAGGTGCGACGCTGGCACTTGAACCCGGAGATGTTGACGCAATCACGGAACGGATGCAAACGTTCTACAAGCAGAAAGTCGCAACGCAGCCCTTCGCCGAAGAGAATGCGGGGTGTATGTTCAAAAATCCGCCTGGTGATTCCGCGGGACGGTTGATTGACATTAGCGGATTGAAAGGCTATCGTATCGGCGGTGCAGAGGTATCCACGGTGCACGGAAACTTTATTCTTAACCTTGACAATGCGACAGCAGAAGACGTACTGAAATTGGTCGCATATATCCAACAGCAGGTCCGTGACAAGACTGGAATCTCCCTCCAGACAGAGGTCAAACGGTTGGGATTTGATTAAATCCATCTACTTTCTTCATGAAAACCTCACTTCGTTGGCTATCCATCACATTATGCCTTTATGTCTTAGGTGGACACCCTGCCATCGCTCAAAACGCTTATGAACTTGGGGAAGCAGCACTCCAACGTGAAAATTACGAAGCAGCCATCCAACATTTTACCAGCGCAGAGAAAAATAGAAAGACGCTTGCCCGGTTAGGGTACGCCTACTCCCAACTCGGTCGCTACGCAGAAGCCATCCACGCCTACCAAGCAGCACTCCACTCGGATACAAGCACAAGCGACACCGTGGAAATCCAGACTGCAGCGGCACAAGCATTGTTAGGGTTGGGTTATATTGCCTACCAACAGGGAAGGTTTGACGAAGCAATCCGATTGTATACGGAGGTGGTTCAGCAAGAGATGGCAGGTGTTGCTGAGGCGCATCATAACCTCGGTAGCATCTATGCGGGACGTGGAGAGATTAAGAAAGCAATTACCGCACAACAGCAAGCGATTACGGAAAAGCCAGATTTTGCCGATGCCCACTACCATCTCGGCGTGCTTTATAGCCGTAAGCGGGATTGGCGCGCGGCGATTGCTGCGTATCAGAAAACTGTTGCGTTAGTGCCGACGATGCCGAATGCCTATTACCAACTCGCTCGATGCTATCGGCAAACTGGAGATATACCTGAAGCCGAAAAAGCGATGCAGCGGTTCCGTGCTTTAAAGGCGGCGGATACAGAAATCCAGAAATATCTTGAGACGGTTCTTGTTGCTGATACTGATGAAAAAGCCGAGGCACTGCTCAAACTCGCGAATACCTATCTTAAGCACGAAAGATACGAAGCGGCTACCGACGCTTTCGAGCGCAGCCGCAAGCATAGTCCATCGGATCTACATACTGCACACATATCCGTTGGACTCGCGCAAATCGCATTGGCGCAAAGAGAGCCACTGCAAACGATCACGCACTACGAACATGCTGTTTCGCTCGGTTTAGAAACAGCAGAGATTTACCACAATCTCGGTATCGCTTACATGCAAAAGCGAGATGGAGAAAACGCTTTAAAGCAATTCCACCGCGCGCTTGAGATTGACACTAATTTGCCGGAAACTTTGACGATGCTCGGTACACTCTATACGGCGCAGAGTAAGTTTGATGCGGCAGAGACGCATTACGAACGCGCGATTGCGCTTGCCCCGGAAATGGCAGTGGCGCACCATGGACTCGCATATCTATACGGTCAACACAACCGGAATTTGGAAAAAGCGATTGAATTGGCACGCCATGCGACAGAATTATCCGCCGATTCTGCCGCGTATCACAACACCTTATCATGGTTATGCTATAAGGTCGGGAGATACGATGCAGCAGAAACAGCGATTTTAAAGGCGATTGAACTCGCGCCTGATAATCCGCTTTATCAAGAAGGTTTGGCAGAAATCCGTCAAGAACGAAAATAGAAATCTACAAGCCGGTTTTCAGTTTCCCCCATATTGTTGTCAACTTACTTTCGGGTTCCACTGCTAACAGACCTGTTGCCCTTTCAAGTCCGTCGTTCATGATGGTTTTGATGTCGTCCTGTTCAAGCGGAACATTGAAGAGTGCGACCTCGTCAAGTAAACCTTCGCACTGATGTCCACCGTTTGATCCGTCTCCAATCCGCATTCGGGCAGGATCGGCATCAAGACTCGGTTCTGCGTACGCTTGCTTGCCGACCTCCTCACCGTCGGTATAGATAACCAATCCGGCATCTTCGCCGATAACACCTGCAAGGTGGTGCCACCCATCACCTGTGATCACAGGACCGGCAATCGGACCTGCCCATGCGCCGGGCGCGCCTTTCGTAATACTCAATTGGAGTTTTTGACTGTCCCTATCCACAACCAACAGATAGTTGCGTGGATTCTGACCGCGCATCATAATGGATTGCCAACGCGTGCCTTGCGACGGCTCCAAGTTTGCCCATGCAACCATCGTTAACTCTTCAAGAATAATGGTCTTGTTGGATTCAACTTCTACATAGACACTATTACCATCGAATTCGAGTGCCTGTCCGAACTTTCCGTCACGCCACTTTTTAGGTCCGACAATGGTACCGTCGTTTCCGGTTTTAGAAGTATCCTTAGCGACATCGCCCGCGCCCTCTTCAAACAGCCACATACCGACAACGGTGTCCGGGTCAATTTTAGCGAGTGCAGATGGACTTGCTGTAAGCATAAGTGTGACGATAAGACTCAGGATCGTAACAAAGAATCTGTTATCCATTAGATCTTCCTCCATGAAGGTTGTAAGAAAATTAAGGCTTAGCAACCTCGTCTAATCAATCAACTTAATCTGATATGATACCTTTACCTTCCCGAATTGTCAACCACTGATTGCCTTGGACATTTTCGATAACATCTTGAACACTGTTCTGCCAGTGGACAACGACCCTATCAACTCGATCTGTTGTGCCCAACCCAATCAAGAGACGATGTGGGTTTTGTGAGAGATAACTCGTCCCACTCTTTACTTCTCGGAGCAGGTTTGTGTCTCCACTTTGAAGTGTTATCTTCGCGCCTATCCCGTCGCGATTTGACTTTTCACCGACGAGTTTAACACCTAACCAGTGATGAATCGGAGGTGTGTCGTTCCGGAGTAGATCCGGTGTATCGGCGATGTTTATTACAAGGATATCCAGGTCCCCATCGTTATCATAGTCCCCGAAAATTGTACCGCGGCTGGATTTCTGGATTAGTAGTCCATCGCCAGATTTGTCGGAAATGTCCATGTACGTTCCATTTCCTCGGTTTTGGAAGAGCTGGTTTTGCTGTTTGTAGACCCCAATTTCCTCCAATTCTTCAATATTATCATGGAGGTGTCCATTGGCAAAAAAGAGGTCGAGCCAACCGTCATTATCAAAATCGACGAAGCCGGTGCCCCACGCCAAGGGTAAAAGTGTCGGTTCACTCAGGTGGGTTTGCGCCGTGACATCCCAAAAGATGCCATTTCCGTCGTTCTGGTAGAGTGTATTCGTTTCGGCTTGATAGTGGGTGAGGATTACATCAAAATCGCCATCGTTGTCGTAATCGGCTGTATCAATGCCCATACTACTTTCCACGTCGCCGTGCTCGTTGCGTGCGATGCCGTGCAATTCACCGAGTTCTGCGAATGTGCCGTCACCATTATTCCGATATAGGAAATTAGGCTCCCGGTCATTGGCGATGTAAAGATCAAGAGAACCGTCGTTATCAACATCCGTCCAGATTGCGGCGAGTCCTCTGCCGAGTGCGGTGAGTCCAGCATCCTGCGTTACATTGGTAAAAGTGCCATCGCCGTTGTTTCGGTAGAGGATATCCGGTGCGGGCGGAAAGTCTTCAGGACGGCAGTAGGCAGGTATCCCCGTTTGCGAACAATCCGGAGCAGTCTCTAAATCAATTAACACATAGTTCACGACGACCAGATCAAGCCAGCCATCGTTATCGTAATCGGCGAAGGTACATCCGGCTGAGAAGCAAGGTTCATCAACCAGCTTCGCATCGTTTGTCGCGTCAGTAAAAGTGCCATCACCGTTGTTTCGGTAGAGGACATTCTGCCCGAAGTTAGTAATAAACAGGTCTCGGTAGCCGTCGTTATCGTAATCAGCGACACAGCAACCGATACCGTAACCGGTGTCACCGACACCCGCGCGTCGTGTGATGTCGCTAAAGGTGCTGTCGCCGTTATTCCGATAGAGTCGGTTTGTGGGTAGGAGGGCATCGGGGTTAAAAACCGCTCCTATAGTGAGCGGTGCCCCATTGACGAAATAGAGATCCAAGTCGTCATCGTTGTCGTAATCGAAGAACGCGGCACCGCCGCCCATCGTTTCAACGAGATGCTTTTTGCCCGTCGCACCGTTGAAATGACGGAATTGGATACCGGCTTCGTCGGTTACGCGTGTGAACTGGATATCTGCGTGTCCGAAACTTGTCAAGAGTATAAAAGCGACACAGGCAATGCGTTTCATGTCTTTAACCCCCTAAATCCCCCTTATCAGGGGGACTTTAAGGAGCAGTGCGTAAATCCTATAAATATTGGGTTTCTGCGCCGCTTGCTGCCGTTGTTGCAAGCGGGTTTTCGACGAGTTCCAAGTATCTAATCTAAGGCCGGATGACTGTGCCATCCATCCGACGCACGGGTGCCCAACCGCCGTTGAGCGGATGTTCTGGGAATGGAAAGCGTGCCGCGAGTTCCTCGTTTAGATCCATGCCGAGTCCGGGTTCATCATTTGCCCAAAAACAGCCGTCCCGAATTTCGGGGCAGCCGGGGAAGACCTCTTTGGTATTCTCACCGAAGACGTGCTGCTCCTGGATTCCGAAGTTATAGCACGCCAGATCCAGCGCAACATTGGCGGCATGCCCGACAGGCGAGACATCCCCCGGACCGTGCCATGCCGTGCGTACGCCGAAGAATTCACAGAATGCGGCGAGTTTACGCGCCGGACTGATGCCACCAATCTGTGAGATATGTACACGGATAAAGTCGATGAGCCGGTCTTTGATAAGATGGACGTACTCGTTCGGGTTATTGAACAGTTCTCCCATCGCAATGGGGATGCTTGTCTGTTGACGCATCAGTTGGAAATAGTCAACGTCTTCCGGGGCAAACGGGTCTTCAAGGAAAAAGAGGTTATAGGGTTCGAGTCCCTTAGCGAGATTAATCGCCTGTATCGGCGGGATACGTTCATGTACATCGTGGAGGAGTTCCACTTCGTCGCCTAAGTGCGTGCGCAGATGATCGAAGAGTTTGATGATGGTATTGACATAGGGGGTCGGTTCAAAGGCAGGTGAACTCCGTTTCCCACTGCCTGCTCCATACGTCGAATATCCGGGTATTGCCACCTGTGCGCGGACATAGCGATAGCCTTGCTCTATATAACGGCGGATGCTTTCCTCTACTTCCTCGAAAGTCCCGCCGCCTGCGTGTGCATAAAGCGTTGCGGCTTCACGGCATTTGCCACCGAGTAGTTGGTAGACAGGCATGTTGGCGCGTTTGCCCATGATGTCCCACAAGGCAATGTCCACACCGCTGAGCGCGTTGTTCAGCACGGGGCCGTTCCGCCAATAGGAACTAACAAAACTGGTCTGGAAGATGTCTTCTATGTTTGCTGGGTCTTTCCCGACGAGAAAAGGTTTGAGATATTCATCGACTGCTGTTGCTACGGCGAGGGGACGTTGTGTAAACGTGGCACAGCCGATGCCGTATAAACCGGGTTCACTCGTCTCAATTTTAACAACGACGAGCCGAATCCCATCGGGTGCTGTCAGAATCGTTTTTACATCTGTGATTTCCAAGGCGATTGTCCTCCTATCATTTTGCAATGCCCAAAGTATACCAAACCGTGTCCGACGTGTCAAGGAATTCGCGAACGGGTGTGTAAAGTTTTCTGCTTGACTTCGTTTAGCAAGCGTGGTATTATGCTGTAAAACGCTTTCGTACAAAGGTAGATGATTGGATGGCACAGCTAAAAACAGACCTTTATCTTGGGGACTGCTTAGATGTACTCGCCGATTTTGGGGACGATTCATTCGACTTGATTATGACATCTCCACCGTATGCGGACCGTCGATCCAGAACGTATGGCGGCATCAGTCCCGATGCATACGTCGATTGGTTTATGCCTCGCGCTGAAGAATTTTTAAGGGTTCTCAAACCATCTGGTACCTTCATTCTAAACATCAAAGAGCAAGCTGTTGACGGGGAACGGCATACTTATGTGATTGAATTGATACTTGGGATGAAAAGGCAAGGCTGGTTGTGGACAGAGGAGTTTGTCTGGCACAAAAAGAACTGCTATCCGGGCAAATGGCCGAACCGATTCAGAGATGCTTGGGAGAGATGTTTGCAGTTTAATAAAACCAGAAAGTTCAATATGTATCAAGAGGCTGTCATGGTGCCAATGGGTGATTGGGCGGAGAAAAGATTGAAAAATCTCAGTACGACAGACCAGCGTCGGGATACCTCGAAAGTAGGAAGCGGGTTTGGGAAGAACGTTTCCAATTGGGTGGACCGAAAGATGGCATATCCGACGAATGTTTTGCACTTAGCGACGGAAACAGGAAATCGCAAACACAGTGCCGTTTTTCCTAAGTCGTTGCCTGAATGGTTTATCAAATTGTTTACGGAAGAAAATGATTGGGTGCTTGATCCGTTTGCCGGTGCTGGTACGACTTGTCAAGTCGCTCAAAAGTTGTTGAGAAATTCCGTCTGTATTGAAATTTTGCCAGAGTATTATCAAATAGCACAGAAAAATATCAAGCCGACACAACATCAGTTATTTGAATAGCCCTGAAACTACTATTTTCTGGTCAAAACAAGATTCTGATAGGCATCAACAACGGCAGAGAAATTTGGGGGTATTACAGTCGTTGCGCTGAATTCTGTTACAATCGCGGGCCCCTCAATTTGGTTGCCCGGACGCAAGGTTTCGCGGCGGTAGAAATTGGTTGGGAGTGACTCACCCTCAAAGATGACAAGTTCTTGAACAGTAAACGCTTCAGATGGATCAGCATCCGCAAGCGGTAAGAGTTGGATAGAAGGTTTGTCAGTCTCTCCAGTTGCTGTAAGTCGTAAGTTTACAACTTCAACCGGTGCGTCGGTTCGAGCGTAACCGAACCGTTGCTCGTGTGCGGCGTGAAATTTTTGAATAAGTGCCTGTGTCTCCCGTGAGGATGTGCCTGTTTCGGTAAAATAGGGGATATTTAGTTCATAAGACTGTCCCTCATACCGCATATCAAGCGAACGATCAATTTTGAGTTGCTCTGGCCTGAATCCTTCCACCTTCATCTCATTTTCCGCACGGGTTAAGAGTTCATCAAATCCAGCGTTTAATGTGTCAAGAAGTCCCTCGTCACCGGTTTCAAACTTCAATAGCACTGTCTGTGAATAGTCTTTAACGACATCTGCAAAGAGCATTCCGTAGGCAGAGAGTAAACCGCCGTTTGGTGGGATCAGGACTGTTTCGATGCCGAGGTTCTCTGCCATAAATGCGGCGTGTAAACCGCCAGCACCGCCGAAAGAGACGAGTGTGAAATCGCGGGTATCAAATCCACGTTCCACAGAGATGACTTTGATGGCGCGTTCCATCGCTGCGTTAGCGACCTTGAGGATACCGTCGGCGGCTTGCAGTGGTCGGATGCCGAGTTGCGCCGCAAATTTTTCAATGTGGGTGCTGGTTTTATCGGCATCAAGGGACATCGCGCCCCCTAAAAACTGAGTTGCAGCGATGCGTCCTAAGAAGAGGTTCGCGTCGGTTACGGTGATGTCTTCTCCGTTATTGCCATAGCAGATTGGACCTGGATCTGCGCCTGCACTCTCGGGTCCAACGCGCAACGCACCACCTGTGTCCACAGTTGCGATAGAGCCGCCGCCTGCACCGACGGTATGGATGTCAATCAACGGCACTTTGATCGGGAGACCGCTAATTGTGCTTTCCGTTGTGAGTGAGATACCGTTATCACAGAGACTCACATCCGTTGAGGTGCCGCCCATATCAAATGTAATGATCTGGTCGTAGCCAGCAGTTTTGGCGATCCGATACGCACCGAGGACACCGCCAGCGGGCCCCGAGAGAACCGTGCGGATACCAACAGACGTATCTTGGGACGGTAAGTTTTCAGCTTGCAATCTTCCCTGAAATGCCTCCACGGAAACACAACCCCCATTGGAAAGCATCAGGCGAAATGACTCCGGGAACTGCTCAGAATCTGTCAGTGTAGAGAGATGCCGTTCCAAAGTGGGACGGATGTATGCATTGGCAACGGTGGTACTAAAACGCGCATATTCACGGTATTCGGGCAGGACCTCGTGCGAACATGAAACTGGTACCCCCAGTTGTGCGAGGTGTTCTGCAACAATTTGTTCGTTTTGTGGATTGACGTAGGCGAAAAGGAAGCAGATTGCGATCGCATCAAGTTCCAACGCAGCGAGCTTGGAGGCGAGTGCATCCAAATCGGTGGGTTCAATCTCAATTTGAATTTCGCCTGTGTGCAGCGTCCGTTCCGATATATCGAAACGTCTTTCGGTAGGGACAAGCGGTGCGGGACGCTCTACGAAGAAATCGTAGAGACTTGGACGTGCTTGTCTGCCTATCTCTAAAACGTCTTCAAAACCTTTCGTCGTGACGAGGGCGATACGCGCGCCTCTACGTTCAAGGAGTGCGTTCGTCGCGACTGTCGAGCCGTGGACAATGTAGGGTCTGGGTAACCCAGCCCCTACAGTATCGGTGTTGCGGAGACGCAAGATTTCGCTCACGCCTTGTATCACGGCGTGTGCAGGATTTCGGGGTGTGGATAGGACTTTGTGTGTGAACAGGTCGCTACCGATACGCATCACGATGTCCGTGAAAGTGCCCCCGGTATCAACGCCTATACTCTTAACTACGGCAGTTTCTGTTCGATTATCTCCCATTGTGAATAAAAACCTCAAACAACAACATTTTGCGGGTCCCCTTCCAGAAAAGCGATGATATTGTCTACCGCACCTTCGTTAAGGAGTTCAACGCCTTCAGGGGTCATATCGGCACAATGCGGTGTCAGAATCACCTGTTCACATGCCAAGAGTGGATGGTTCGCCGGGAGCGGTTCCTGATCATAGACATCAATCGCAGCACCGCCGAGGTGTCCGCTGTTCAATGCACGGATCAGTGCGCCGGTATCAATCACACCGCCGCGGGCAACGTTGATTACGAGTGCGTCCGGTTTCATCAAGCCGAGTTCACGTTCACCGATGAGGTGTTGACTCTCCTCTGTCAGTCTGACATGCAAACTGACGACATCCGCAGTACGGAGGAGTTCGTCTAGATCAACAAACTGAACGCCGAGTGCCTCTGCACGCGCTGCGGAAGGGTGATACGTCCATGCGATAACGTTCATCCCGATTGCTCGTCCGAGACGAGCCATTTCCGCGCCGATATGCCCGGTGCCAATAATTCCTAACGTTTTGCCTTGCAGATAGATGTTATCCATCCGGGGCCATCCGCCTGCCTTCATAGCGGTTGTGAGGAATGCTGTGCGTTTGGCGAGTGCGAACATCAGTCCGAACCCGTGTTCGGCGACAACCGGCGCGGTGCGTCCGGGTTGATTACAGACAGTAATTCCACGCGCCTTTGCCTCCTCAAGTCCAATCATATCTGTTCCGATGGAGCAGAGCGAGATTAATTTGAGTTTGGGCAACTGGCGTAGGATTTCCGCAGGCCACTTGACGATCCCGCGTGAATTGATGAGGATGTCTGCATCTTCAGCACGGCGGATTTTCTCTGCGTCAGTCTCGGGTCGGTCGGTGTAGAGTACAACATCGCCGTAAGGTTTCAGGCGTTCGAGATGCGGTGAGCCTTGGATTTGCGGTGGTAAATCACCAGGGACAACAATCTTGAGTCTGTTCACAAGCCATTCCTTTCTGTCTATTCCGCACCCCAATCGTGCGTTTTTGTGCCGCCGTCATAGACAACGGCGTGTCCTGCTTCCAGTAACGCCTCAGCCACATCAATAGATACACCATCTTTGAAACATATCACATTCGCGAGGATGCGATTGGCATATTTATCCAACTCAGGATTCTGAATCACAAATCCGAGGGTACCGTCCTCCTTGCTGTTGTCAAGGAGGAGTTGTTTGAGAAAATCCGTTGCGGCTTCGGCACGTTCTTTTTCGCGTTGAATTGAAGCTTCACTTCGGTCCCCTCGGATCGGACGCTTCTCAGGTGTGTCTATCCCCGCTATTCTGATGTCAGTGATACTGTAAATTCCGTCGGCGCGACGCTCAATGCCGGGCCAGAGGGTTAATTGCGCTTTGCTCATTCCGGGTGTTGGCGAATAAAACGGATAAATTAGGATAGCCACATCTCGGATGGTGTCACCATCGTAGACATCATCAATGCTATCAATTGTTCCATAATAGATCGGTGCGCTGCTCTCAGGGAGAAGCACATCGGAGGTCCCACATCCTGCAAGCGGCAGATATAGCAGGAACACTAAAGTTATTTTTTTTAGAATTGCGCGAGGCATATCATGCTTGCGTGAACGGAGAACCCAGCGGCGCGTGCCTACTACTTTTAAAAACATTGACGGTATAGTGCGACGATTTCCTCGGCGGTAGCCTGCCGCGGGTTGTTCGCCGGACTTCCGCTTGCAATGGCATCGGCTGCCATTTGTTCAATCACGTTCTCGAATTTCTCTTTGTTAATTTTATCAATTTCGCCGAGTCGCGGCATCTGAATATCGGTGACAAGTCGTTCTACGGCAGAAACTGCTGCGTCTGCTTGGTGCATCGGGGATAATCCGTCGAGTGGTTCTCCCATTGCCCGTGCAATATCTGCGAAGCGCGCTGGCGCGCCGACGACACTAAATGCCATCACATCCCGCAACAATACGGAATTTGAGAGTCCGTGATGGACATGGAAGTATGCCCCGATCGGACGCGACATACCGTGAACTAAAGCGACGGAGGAATTGCTGAACGCCATTCCTGCGATAGACGCGCCGATCATCATATCCGTGCGTGCGGGGATGTTTTCGCCATCTGCCCACGCTTGCCGTAGCGACCCCGAAATCATTTCAATTGCCTTCAGTGCGAGGGCATCGGTGATGGGTTGTGCGCGTTTGGAGATGTACGCCTCTATTGCGTGCGTCAACGCGTCAACACCGACTGCCGCTGTGAGGTGCGGTGGCGTTGTGACGGACAGTAGCGGGTCTACCAGTGCGACGTGTGCTAATAGACAAGCACTGCTGAGCATCATCTTGACGTTCCGTTCGGTATCTGTAATGACGGTAACTTTGGAGACTTCGCTGCCGGTGCCGCCTGTCGTCGGTATTGCGATAAGGGGTGCCCCCGGATTTGGAATCTTGTCCACGCCCATGTAATCGGCAAAATCACCGCTGTTTGTTAGTTTCATGGCGATGCCTTTTCCGCAATCAATCGCGCTGCCGCCGCCGATACTCACAATGACATCGCAGGCTTCGTCAGTGTATTGCTTGCGTCCGTCTTGCACGTTTTGTAAAGTCGGATCGGGTGTGACATCAGAGAAACAGGTGCTACTGATGCCAGCGGCGTGTAAATTTTGGGCGATCTTGTCGGCATATCCGATTTTGGCGATACCGGGATCGGTTACGATGAGTGCGTTTGTTGCACCGAGTTGTTTCGCCTGTTCACCGACGTTCTCGGACGCGCCTGCCCCTGTAATTATTGTGCGTGGAAGTGTTAATATCATTGACAATTTCCAATTACTTATAAGAGTTTACTATTCAACTAAAACGGAAGTCGGCTAAAGAATCCCAAGACGTTCAAGGTCTTCCTCCGTCCATCGTGCTTGCTCCTCAATGATAGCTTTGAGTGTACCAACGGCAAAAGTTTGTCCCATGTTGTGGAGATGGATGGTTGTTCTTCGTCCATCCGGATGTTTAAAAAGACGGAGTACCCCCTTGCTTCTTTCTTCATAAAACCCATCTTTTTTAAAAGCGCGTATCAATTTTCGTGCTCTGAGGGAGCGTAACCGACTGTAATCAATAGCCATATTAGATAGTTACAACGATTAAGGGTACATCGCTAACCTGAATTTGCGAACAGGGTTCAGAAGCATTCTCTTTCTCATACTGTACTATTGACTCCAAAAGATGTTCTTCGCCATGCTCCAAAAGTGATTCAATAAGCAAATCAACAGCGTCTTGCAAACTCTTTAGAGCCTCTTTTTGCGTATATCCCCAACTTGAAGCCCCTTGATGCACCAGGGCAGGAATATAAGCCCTCCAAACAGGGTCTTTAATTCGCTCATCGAGCCATTTATCCTCTTCTATGATAACTTCAAATGTATACGTTTTCATGCGTTGCTCCTTAGCGATTACCTCCACCGTGCAAAAACTCGTCAATGTTTTTACCGACAGTTGAATGATTTTGATGTACTTCGTACTTTCACCAAAACACAATGCTTATCTTATTCACATTCAAGTGAGAACCAGCGTACACTTGACCTGCAAACTAATTTCTCCCAATTCCTTACTTCAATGCGATCCAACACGCTAATATCATCGCGTTTGGCTATTTCTTGGGCGGGTTCGGAATTCATGTATAGAGGATCCAATATAAATCCGACTCGACCCAAATCCAATCGATCGGCATCCCAGCATGCTGCAATCGTAACATCATCCGTTGTTATCTCATCCGTGTGCCATTCACATGCGTAGTAGAATTTATCAAAGTCGTCCGAGGGGATATTGATGAGTTCATCTTTAATTTGAACGGCATATTCAGCACCTCTACGTCCATGACCGGGATCAATATGATCGTTCTCACGCGTGCAGTCATGAAATACTGCAAATAACTGCACGATCGTTTGATTCGCCCCTGTTTTCTGTGCTACGTAGAGACCATTTCTTTCAACGCGTGCCCAATGATCGGGGCCGTGTATAGAGGAATATTCAACAGAGGTGTCCTTTAACACCCGGTCCCAAACTGCTTCTAAATTCACTATATCTTCCCTCAAGTTAGGCATCCATATTCATATACAGTTCTTTTGTTGCCCCTAATGTTCCAACTGTTAGCAATTGATCTTAATGCCGGAAATGGCGTATGCCCGTCAGTACCATCGCCACATCGTAAGCGTTAGCTGCTTCAATCACAGGCTCATCGTTGACGGAACCGCCGGGCTGGATAATCGCAGTGATGCCTGCTTCCCCGGCGATTTCGACACCGTCTGGAAATGGGAAATAGGCATCCGAGGCTAACACCGCGCCTTTCGCCTTTTCGCCTGCTTTCCGAATAGCGATAATAGCGGCATCCACTCGGCTCATTTGTCCAGCACCGATACCGACACTTTGTGTCCCACTGGCGAGTAGGATGCAGTTGGATTTGACATGTTTGCACGCTTTCCACGCGAACAATAGAGATTCTATCTCTGTATCTGTCGGTGCGCGCTGCGTGGCGACCTGTAGTGCATCGGCACTCAACTCGTGTACATCCGGGTCTTGGACGAGTATACCGCCAGTGATGTTGCGAACTTGTAGGATAGGTTCGGCGGTTGACAACGCCCCAACTTCAAGGATAGGACGGCGTTTGACACGGGACAATGCACGTAATGCTTTATCGGTATAACTCGGTGCGATAAGTGCGTCAATTTTTATGCCTGCTTGTGCTGCCTCACGGATCGTGTTTGCGGTCTGGATTGTCACTTTGCGGTTTAGTCCGACAATCGAGCCGAAGGCAGAGGTGCGATCGCATTCCAATGCGTTTGTGAAGGCATCTTTTAAGTTGTCAGCCGTCGCGAGTCCACACGGGTTGTTGTGTTTGATGATGGCGCACGCGGGAGTCTTGAAGTCCTTGACAATTTCCAAAGCGGCTTCTAAATCGAGGAAATTATTGAAGGAGAGCGGTTGTCCGCTGAGTTGGTTTGCCCACGCAGCGGAGGGGCCTGGCGTGGTTTCGGTTCTGTAGAAAGCGGCGCGCTGGTGTGGGTTTTCACCGTAGCGGAGCGTGCGTTCTTTCTTGAAATGGAGTGTTAGGTTATCGGCGAATTCGTCTGTTTCGGAATCCTCTGCTTTATTAACCCCCCTAACCCCCCTTATCAGGGGGGGATTCTCCGTCTGATTAACCTCCCTAACCCCCCTTATCAGGGGGGGATTCTCCGTCTGATTAACCCCCCTAACCCCCCTTATCAGGGGGGAATTACTGTCGGTAAGATAGGCGGCGATTGTGGTGTCGTAATGTGCGGTATGTGCAAACGCTGCTTTTGCCAATTCAAATCGCTGTTCTTCCGAGAGGCAGCCGTCGTTGGCATCCAAGTCGGCGATAATTTGTGGGTATTGACTCGGATCTGTGAGGGTAGCGACGTGTCGGTAATTTTTCGCAGCAGCACGAATCATCGTCGGACCGCCGATGTCGATGTTCTCAATCGCTTCAGGGAGCGTTACGTCCGGCTTGGCGACGGTTGCTTCAAACGGATATAGATTGCATATCACCATGTCAATGGGACCGATGCCGTGTGCTTCGGCTTGTACGCTGTGTTCTGCGTTATCCCATTCGGCGAGGAGACCGCCATGGATCTTCGGATGGAGGGTTTTGACGCGACCTTCCAACATTTCAGGAAAGTCGGTATAGTCGGAGACATCAATGATGTCAATACCAGCATCCCGGAGGTGTCGGGCTGTGCCGCCGGTGGAGAGAATCTCTACGCCGTGTTGTGCGAGGACGTTGGCTATATTTAAGAGGTCAGTTTTGTCGTAGACGCTGATAAGCGCGCGTTGTATTTTTTTCATTTTTTTAGCAGTTTTCAGTACGATTTTTCTGCGAAAAATCTTTCAGTTTTCAGTTTTTAGTTAAGAAAAAGACTTCATGCATCAAATAGTCCTCTTAACCGATAACTGATAACTTCTTAACTATTTCTCATGTAATGTATCGTGGGAACCCGAACCCATCGTTTGCGACGTGGCTTCGGGCAGGAATTTGTGCGCGGGTCGGTATAATCAGATCCATTTCAGATGTATTTTCAATGACAGTACCATCACCAATACGCACTTCATCTCCAATCATTATTTTTCCAGGATGTTCTGCAGCACCCCGAATCGTTCCAATAACAACTGATGAACCAATACGACAACTTCGATCAATTTCTACAAACCCATAGATCTCGGTGTTCGTGCCTATCGTGCAATAATCAGAAATCTGAACGGGTCCGAGGAGACTGGTGTCGGTGCCGATCTCAACAAAGTCGCCGATAACTGGGTGACGCTGCTTGACTTTGACGCTCAATCCGCCGAATGTGCTCGGATAGATAACACATCCAGAGCCGATAATGCCTGTTTGCCCAGTGGTTACGCCGCGATGCGGGTGTTCAAGGAAATTGGCATCTCCGATCTGCGTTTCGGGATGCAAATCGGCTTGATAGTAGCGTCCAGCGAGTTCGGAAATAGCACGCGGTAACAAAGGGACAGGGACTCTATGAATATCAGGACTCTCTTCGGGGGGTTCGCTGCGTGTCAGTGCGTGTGCGACATCGTGGTAAAAGAGGACGCGCCATCCTGGGTATGTGCTTCCAACTAACTGGAGCTGATAATCCATGACGGCGGTAAGATTCAAAGTACCGAGAAAGTCTTGATACGGTTCAAAGGTGCGTTCCTGAATCGCGGTGTCAATTTGGGATCGGAAATCAATGGCTGCGAGTTTTTCTCGCGAGATACCGGTGTGGAGCAGGTATGCATCCCAGACAGCTGGGTCTTTGAGAGAGGCGAAGCGATTCCAGAGTGCGCGACTTTTGAATCGTGGCAGTTCCCAGAGGAGTGAAAAAGCGGTTTCGAGTGCGGTTTCAAGCGGTGTTTCGTCTTTAACAGCCAAAAAGGATTGTGCTACCATTGCATAGAGCTGGTCTGCTACCTCTTCGATTGCTTTTGAGAGTTCGCGTTTTTGGTGCTCAAGATGCGGTGCATTGTGTGATCCGGGTGCGACACATTCCAATAAATTGCCGAGTACCGTTTCAAGGATATCCCGATTCACAAACCCGCGCCCGGAACGTTGTGCTAACCCTTCACGGCTCATACTGTCAATACGCAAAAAGTTCAACTCCGACTGACTATAAATCGGACGGAGCCGTTCTAACGTTTGGGTCAGCAGCGGTTTTTTCCGCTGTTCATACGAGGCATCAAAAAGTGTCGTCTCAGACATATTTTTATATTTCCTTGCGGTTCGGTTTTTTATATTTCCTTGCGGTTCGATTAGGTAGGTTTGATCCTTGAAGTCTCATTCCGTAGAGTCGTCCTCCATTACATTACGGACTACGTTTCTTTTTCTTTTTTCACCTTAAAAATGAACGTGAGTTCAATAATCACTATGCAAACTAAGATTGTTTTGGTTATTTAGCATCCCATAGGCGGACGGTGCCATCCTCACTGGCAGAAGCGATAGTCTTTCCATCGGGTGAAAAGCAGACGCTGTTGACCCATACGCTATGACCTATGAGGGTTTTCAAGTGTTGTCCCGTAGCAGCATCCCACAACCTAATCTTGTTATCATCACTCTCAGGGGAATGTTCATCAATTAGCATACCGCTGGCAGTAGCAATAATTTTTCCATCTGGAGAATAGCACACGCTGTTGACAGCAGACCTATGCGACTTATCAAGCGTATACAGGTGTTTTCCAGTGGTAGCATCCCACAACCGCACCGTTTCGTCTCCACTGGCAGAAGCGATGGTTTTTCCATCTGGGGAAAAGCACACGCTGAAGACAGCCCACGTATGCCCTGCGAGAGTTTTCAAGTGTTTTCCGGTGGTAGCGTCCCACAGTCGGACTGTGTGGTCATCACTACCCAAAAAATTCCCACTGGTAGAAGCGATAGTTTTTCCATCTGGGGAAAAACAGACACTGTTGACATCGTTTGTGTGTCCCATGAGAGTTCCCCAATGTTTTCCGGTGTCAGCATCCCACAACCGAACATTGTAGTCTTCACCGGCAGAAGCGATCATTTTTCCGTCTGGGGAAAAACAGACACTGTTGATAGCTCTGGTATGCCCTGTGAGAGTTTTCAGATGTTTTCCGGTGTCAGCATCCCATAGGCGTACCGTTTTGTCCGAGCTGCCACTAACGATAGTCTTTCCATCTGGGGAAAAACAGACGCTGTTGACTGTATCCAAATGTCCTGTGAGCAGATGAAGTGCTTTATCGGTATGCGCATCATATATCCAGATACCGATAGCACTCGCTGCGACAAGCAGATCGCCGTCCGGAGAATAGGTTACCTCCATCATGCTACCTGTACCGAGACTGGTTTTGGCATCATCGCGCGGATGTGCAAGTGTGTTCGGCAGAAGTATTGCCAGCGTGAACAATAGTGCGAGAAACAACAAGTATGCTGTTTTCATAATTAATTCCTTTTATGGGCAGGAATATTATAAAATTAGTTGTTGATTGTTGGGCACAGGTTTAACCTCCCGGGGCAGAACGATTCAATTTTTCTGATACCGAATTCCGCTTCACGATGCCCATTTTGCAAAAACCTCTTGTGCAGCGGTAACCCCCGCGCCAATCGGGACCTCGCATCCGATTTCCACTAAACCTCGCTCAAATGCAGAAATAGCGACAATCACGTCGTTTGCATTCATCCAACCGAGGTGCGCAATTCGGACGATTTTTCCACTTAACTGACTCTGACCACCAGCGTATGTGATACCGTATTCATCAAGCATTAGATTGATAAACGCTTTGCCATCAACCTCCTCCGGTAAGCGAATTGCGGTTACGGTATTCGCTGGCGATGTCGCAAAAAGGGAAAGTCCCAATGCTTTAACAGCACTCCGGGTCGCAGTCGCCAAGCGACTGTGCCGCGCTATCGTATTGCGGATCCCCTCTTCACAGATATGATTCAACGCACATTGAAGTGCTGTCAGTAGTGTCACTGCCGGTGTGTAAGGAACGGAACCGTCTAAGCCGCTCTCATACGCCTTACGGAAATCAAAATAATATTTTGGAAGGTCAGAACGTTCAACTGCGTCCCATGCGCGTTGGTTGAGTGCCACGACTGCAAGACCGGGAGGTGTCATCAATCCTTTTTGGGCACAGGAGACAACGACATCTACTCCCCACTCGTCCATCTGTAAATCGTCAGCACCGAGTCCGCTGACAGCGTCAACGACTAAGAGCGTCGGACGTACTCGGGTCAGGTGCGCGAGTGCCTCAATGTCGTGTAGAACGCCGGTTGAAGTCTCGCAAAGTGTTGCGTAAACCGCTTGGATGTCAGGACGTGCAGTTAAGAGTGTTTCTACCGTCTGTGGTTCGACAGCATTGCCCCACGTTACATCAATGGGTATCACTTCGACCCCGAAGGCGGTGCAGATGTCAGCCCATCGTTCACCAAATTTCCCGCTCCGGATCACAATCACCTTATCGCCACGAGACAATAGATTCGTAACTGCGCCTTCCATACCACCGGTTCCGGATGATGTTAAGAAAAGGACATCGTTCTCGGTTTGGAAAACGTGTTTGAGTTTTTCGAGAACGTCTTTAATTAATGCGACAGTATCTGCGCTGCGGTGGTAGTCTATTGGCTGCGCCATCGCCAATAGTGCTTCGGGCGGAATCGGCGTGGGACCGGGGGTAAAAAGCCATTTCTTTTTCATTCTTTTAACTTTCCTTGCGGAGTAATCAAGTGGGATTGTACTATGAAGTACCATTGCATAGGTCTGAAGAAACACCCAAGCAAAAACACCTCCATTCCATTACGGGCTATCGTTTTTGATGCTATTTTTCATCTTAAGCGGTGTTAACAGCCACGACCGTTTTGCCTTCAACGTTAACAATAACCCATTCTTGGTCGAGGAGTTCACACAATTCTATAATAGCGGCGCGTTGTGCGGTGCTATCCATGGGTACTTCGATGGTAAGCGTAGCGAATTCTTCACGCTGCATCGCGCCCTCTTTGTCGAATTTCATGGGTGTAATCTGAATTTTTCTTAATCTTGCATCCATAATTTTTCCTTTCTTGATTTTCAACTATACGTCATTCATGAATGACGCGATATCAATGCATTCACCGTTGCGACGGGCGGATTCCCAGCCAGCCAAAACGGGTGCTAAAGAGAAGAGACCGTCGTGGTAATCACTGAGCAATATGCTTGCATCTGCTGTCTGGACAGCGCGGATAAAGGTTTTATCTTGTTCCAACCACGGGTCGAATTCGTCGGCTTGATAAAAGACTTCGCCATTGACTTCGATCCTATCGTATTGGTAAATTTCAAAGCATCCGCCTTCATAGAAGACCGTAAACCACGGTTCGTTTCTTGGACTTGGACCCGATGAGACGAAACTCAGCGTCATCGTAGCACCGTTGTCAAAACAGTAATTGAAACTCGATGACAAAGCGGTTGCGTAAGCGGGACGTTCACAGTAGAAGGCTTGCGTGCGTGCGACATTCAAACCTGTCATAAACCGGCTATAATCGGTTGCGTGGACCCCCCAATCGAGGGCACGCCCCCCGGATTTATCCATGTCTGCCCACCACGTTTTAGCAGCCGCATCTATCGAAGGCGGCAATCCACCGAAACTCTGGAAACGGACATGCACAATCTGTTTGTCCATCAAGAATCGACGTGCCTCTTGAAAAAGCGGACGATACCGCTCACGAAATCCGACGGTACTGATAACACCTGCTTGCTGAATAGCATTGTCTATTTGGCGGGCAACTTGCATCGTGATCGCTTGTGGCTTCTCACTGAAGAGATGGATACCCTTTTGCACTGCGGTCACTTCAACATCGGTTCGTACGTACGCTGGCACGATAGAGTATAGCACATCAATGGCTTCAGCGTCAAGCATCTTATACGCGCCATCATTTTCGGTGTGGTAGACGTGTGGAACCTTGAAGTCGGCTGCGATTTCTTGCGCTGCTTGTAAATTGCTATCGCACACAGCGACAATATCGACTGTATCTGTCTGTAATAGGTTCGGGATGCGCGTCTGTTTCGCGAAGTTACCGCAGCCGTAGATAGCGACGCGGAGGCGTTGGTCTGTTGACACGTTAGTTGTTCTCCAAATTTTTGTTTTTTCGGCGTTTATTGTGCCGCTAACTGTCCCCGAGATGCGCGGCGATTAACACTAAATCCTGGATATTCACGACACCATCACCGTTCACGTCTCCAGGACTCAGCCCAGTTTCTCCGAGATGCGAAGCGACCAGCACCAAGTCCTGGATATTCACGATCCCATCGGCGTTGACATCCGCTTTTATCTTCGGCTCGATGGGTGTGAACGCCCACAAGAGAATCGTGCCATCGCTACTTCCGCTGGCAAGGGTGCCACCATCTCGAGAGAGCGCGAGCGTGTTGACACCGGCGAGATGCCCCGTAAGGGTAGATTGAAGTTGTCCTGTCCGTATATCCCATAATCGCACTGTATCGTCCCAACTTCCACTGGCAAGTGTATTACCATCGGGGAAGAACACAATGGACCTGATATGAGATGTATGCCCTCTGAGGGTCGTATGAGATTGTCCTGTCTGTGTATTCCACAATCGAATTGTTTTATCCCGACTTCCACTGGCAAGCGTGCGCCCATCCGGACTGAACGCAACAGAATCAACATGACGTGTATGTGCTATCAGCTCTCGGTACTCCCCACTTTCTACATCCCATAAGCGAATTGTGTTGCCTTGACCGCTACTGGCAAGCGTACGACTATCTGGACTGAATGCGACAGTATAGACAGTGACACCGGCTTTGAGCGTTGCTTTGTGTTCGCCTGTCCCAGCGTCCCATAATCGAGCTGTGGTGTCCCAACTTCCACTGGCAAGCGTTTTACCGTCTGGACTAAACATGATGGACTCCACACCATATTTATGGCTTGTGATAGGCACTTTAGGTTGCCCGGTGTGTACATCCCATAACCGAATTGCGGTATCTCCCCACCCACCGCCACTGGCGAGTGTCGCGCCATCTGGACTAAATGCAACGGAAAAGACCCGTCCACCATGTCCCTTAAGTGTATCTTGGAGGTGCCCTGTGTCGGCGGCCCACAAATGAATTGCCTTGCCATCGTCTACACTCGCGAAAATTTGTCCATTGGGCGCGAACGCAATTTCATTAACTGGAAAAGTATGTCCAGTGATAGTAGACTTGTGTTGGGAAGTAGTATAATTCCAAAATTGGATCATCTGGTCATCACCTGCACTGGCAAGGGTTCGTCCATCTGAACGAAAAGTAACAACCGCGTTAAAACCGGTGTGTCCAGGCAAGGTTGGCTTGAGGGTTTCAGTGATAGGATCCCACAATCGGACGGTTTCGTCGCTGCCTGCACTTGCAAGCACCTGTCCGTCAAGAGAAAACGCGACAGAAGTTACACCCCTCGTGTGCTCTGTGAGGGTTGCCTTGTGTTCACCGGTATGTGGGTTCCACAATTGAACCGTGTTATCCTGACTGCCACTCGCAAGCATCTGTCCATCAGGACTGAACGCAACGGACTCGACACCATATTCATGCCCTATGAGGGTAGTGGTAGTGATGCGGAAATTATCTTTTGCATTCCATAAGCGGACGGTGTTGTCCTTGTGCCCACCACCGCTGGCAAGTATTAGCCCGTTTGGACTGAAGGCAACAGAAGTGACTGCTCCTGTATGCCCGTGTAAGGTTGTTATGTAGTTGCCTGTAGTTGCACTCCACAATCGAATCGTTTTATCCGAACTGCCACTTGCCAGGAAGTTGAACTGTGAAAATAAAGGCGAAAACGCGATGGAAGTAATACCCCCGTTTCTGTGTCCTCTGAGCGTTGCCGTGTTTTCTCCAGTATGTGGGTTCCACAACCAGATTGTTCCGTCCCAACTGCCACTGGCAAGTATTTCACCGTCTGGAGAAAACGCGACGGCTGAGATTTGATCCGTATGCCCGACGAGCAAGTTAATTTTTTGATGGGTATCCGCATCGTAAACCCAGACTCCGACAGCACTGGGAACCGCCAGTAGACTGCCATCTGGAGAATACTGGATATCTCCGGTGATTGTGCCTTTACCGAGGCGTGCTTTAGCACCCTCGGGTAAATGCCACTGGGTATAATCTTGGGCAGAAACGTTGGCGTGAAACGACATTGAAACAAAAAGTATCGTCAAAATCAGAAAACGTGTCAACTTCATCAGTGTAACTCCTCGCTTATAGGCATATTTCTGGAATGGCAGTTAAAAAGCACGCGACGGGGTATTTTATTCGCGCCACGGTGGAACGTCCCAAGTGTTAAACCATTCCCATTTCCAGATCACCTGTTTCTCTGGCATTTCCACTTCATACTCTATACCTGCAGTAAAAGGGAGGAGACGTGTTCTCTCTCCGACGATTCCACGCATTGACTCAATGAACGCCATTTCATCAGTAACGTTGGGGGGCCAATGCCCTGCGGGTATCGGATCGGATTTTCGGTCGGTTCGATAATGCGTTGGTATCACGAATTGGGGTTGAATGCGTTCCAATAACTCAACGAGGCGAGGTGCGAGTCCGGCACCAAGCCCAAGTTTCATGTGAATCAGGAAATCCACTTTGCCTCGGAGGTTTGCCAACGCTGGATAGGGTTCGTGCAGGTCGCCGGTGTGTAAAATGGAGACATCCTTTTTTGTGTGTGTTATGAGATAGCCGTTCGTCGGCAAATCTGGGGTCTGGTTTTCGCCACTTTCAATCGTCTCGACCCGAATATCGCCAAGGTCGAGTGTGTCGGAACCTTGAAACGCGCGTGATGTTCCTTGGTTCTCATTGAGATGTTTAGGGTAGAGAACCTGCACCTTATCGGCAGGGACATGTTTGGTGATGGGGAGGTCGCGTTCAAATGCTGCATCGCCGTACTTTTCAGCAATGGGTTGTGCAGGTGTCATGCATCCGGGATTGACGAACAACTTCTTAAAACGCTCACCGCGACATAACTTCTGCAAGGTTATGGGATGGCAGTGATCAAAATGTTCGTGGGAGATAAAGATATAGTCGTATATCGGTTGGGCATCTGCTAAGTTCTGATTGAAAAGGTATGGATCAAAGGCGATATTGATGCCGCCGAAGCGAGCGTCAAATGCGCCGCATCCCCACCATCTGAGAAATATATTTTTCATTTGATTGTTGGCTATCGGCTGTCAGTTATCGGTAAAGAGATGTTTGGTTAAATTAGATTAGTATTTCTTTCGTCTAAGGATATCAGTAGCATTGGCGAATCGTGTTTACTTCATTAACCACATTTTCCGAACACTCTCGGTATTGCCTGCCTTGAACTGGTAGAAATAGATACCACTGGCGACGGTTTCTCCATCTCGGTTTTTGCCATCCCAATAGAGTGTTTTTTCGCCGTGTGCTTGATGTCCGAGGTTGAAGTCGCGAATCAGTTCACCTGCTTGGGAATAGATAGAGATTTGGACATCGCTGGGTTCAGAGAGTCGGTATGGAATCCAAGTCTCAGGATTGAACGGATTGGGATAGTTTTGGAAGACCTCTGCAGCTTTGACCTTGCCCCATGTTGTGCTGAGTTTTCCCGTTGCTTCAACCGCTGTCACGACATCACCCGCTTCTGTAAAGGTATAGACATCCCCATAGCCGAACCCACCCTGATAATTTTCGACAATCCCGGAGGGCCACGCCAAGGTAATGGAACCCGATTGATACGATTCAGGACCAAAACCGAATTCGAGTTCTAAACTGTCACTGCCCAAAAAGCCGGTACCGCAGATTAACTCCTGCGTCTGAACGCGGTTACCGATTTTCACTGTTACGCGTGTGCCGATGCCGTCGCGGTTGCTTTCTGTGCCGATCAACCTAATTTTGATGCGTCGATTCTTAGATTGAACGCGCCGATGGTTAGAATTCAGAAAGCCAGGATCCAGATCGTTTTGAAGAAGCGTATTGCCGGTGTTGTTGACGACGTAGAAATCGACATCGCCGTCGTTATCAAAATCACCAGAAGTTGCCCCGCGTGCAACAGCATCAACAGTGACATTGAGTGCATCTGCTCGGTCAACAAATTGTCCGTTTTGGTTGTGATAGAGACGGTTACGATTGGTTTTCTGTGAGCCATCAACATCGCCATTGACGACGTAGAGATCACGCCAACCGTCGTTGTCATAATCAATGAAACTGGCGTACCAACCGACACCTTCGTTTGCGACACCGACATCTTCAGCGACATTCGTGAACGTGCCATCCCCGTTATTTCGCCAGAGGAGATCTGCGTCATAGTTAGTGATGAAAAAGTCGAGATCCGTGTCGTTATCGTAGTCGCCGACGCAGAGTCCCATCGCGCCTGTCGGTTTCCCGTTGATTTCGGTTACGATGCCGGACTGTTCCGAGACATCTGCAAAGGTGCCATCACCTCTGTTGCGATAAAGTTTGTCGGGTCCGTGGTCGTTTGCGACGAATAGGTCTGCCCACGTATCGCCGTCGTAATCGAAGAAGATTGCGCCCCAAGCGATTCCGTCATCGTCAACGCCAGCGATTCCTGTGACTTCTTCAAAGGTGCCGTCGCCACGGTTTCGGTAGAGGACATTGGTTTTTGGTGGGGGAATCGGGTTCAGGAGGGATGGCGCTTTTCCCCAATTGGCGATGTAGATGTCAAGCCATCCATCATGGTCATAATCAGCGATAACGGGACCGGTGCCGTGTTTTTCGTCGGCGACACCTGCGTGCGTGCTTACGTCTGTGAAGGTACCATCTCCGTTGTTCTCAAAGAGGAAATTTGGACCGGCACAGGTTACATAGAGGTCGCGCCAACCGTCGTTGTTATAGTCAAACCAGACGCAGCCGCGTCCGTTTGGCGTATTTGCGATGCCAGCGTCATCTGCTACGTCTGTGAACGTTCCGTCGCCGTTATTGCGGTAAAGTGCGTTTGGTAAACCGCCATCGCCGACGACGAAGATGTCCATCCAACAGCCGTCGTTATCATAATCTACGGCGGCGGTACCGGGACCCCACCAGGCCCCGGATTCCGCATCGACGGGTGTTTCACGCTGATAGACGTTTGCGGCGAGGCTGATATCCTTGAAAGTGGATGCCGCGAGTGCGGAAACACCAAAGAAGATAAAAAAAAGAATCAGATAATACCGCATACGTTTTCTCCATCCTTAGTATTGGGATTTTACCGCTGCCCAGGTTGTTGTCGCTTTTCCACCGGGTTCAACTGGAAACGGGTTTAGGTTGTCTCTGAAGTATTCGTATTCGACTTCAAGATTGCCTGCGCCTGCGGCAACACCGGCATAGATTCCAAGCCACAAAGGCGGTGTGAGTTCAAAGTCTCCTTCTCCAATATCCATCCAGTCCTTATCTTCCGATGCTTTATACCAAGCGGTGTATGTATCGCCATCTTTTTTGAGTCGGAGTGCCATTTCGATGTCTCCCCACTCCCCAAATCTCCATTGGATATCCGGCGGTCCCATCCCAGCTTGCTTCGTTTGATACTGGATATGACCTTTCGCCCCTGCATCTCGCGACCAGAATTTGATGGTTACCCAATTATCGTCGCTTGGACTTTTCACAACAAGTCCGTTGACACCGGAACTGGTATCCCATTTGGCGAAGAAGCGGGTTTCGACATCAAACATATCCGTATCGGTTTCCTGATACAGGAAATGAGACATATCATTTGCCCAGAGATTTCGGTTGGGTTCACTGTCAATATACAGATAATTTTCCCGTGTTTTGCCGACATCCCATTTGGGGGGTTCGTTCTGCCATTTCCAATTGGGATTCTTCAAATCGTTACCTTCAAACGGGTCGCCAAAAGAATCTGCTGCGTTTGCGACCCCTGCAAAGAGGAACATGAGCAGACAGATACCTATGCTATACGTGATAATTCTTCCAAATTTTGGCAGCGTTTGTCCGCCAAAATTTGTTGCTAAAAGTCGTGTTTTCATAAGTTAGTTTTTTAACCTCCTGTGTTCAATTTTAAAATAAATTCTTGAGATTGTCAAGGCAAATCAAATTGTGCGCGGGGCATTTAGTTTTCGGTTTTCATTTATAGATGTTAACATTTTTTCGCAAGATCGCGAGCGACAAGAAACCCCCAAGCAAAAACACTTCGCTCCTACAAGAGAACCGAATGGTTTTGAATTGCATGCCCGTGATGTGGTTTATGATTAATCGCGTTTAATCCCGACGACCACATTTTCAGATGATATATCCTCCGGTATCACGACAAAAATCTTCCCAGTTTCGGAGCCTTCGCTCTGTTTTTTCAGATACGCTGTTATCTCATTTTCGTCAAGGAGAATCGGACCATCGGCTGTGGATTCAGGCAGCGGTGTCCGTTGGGAACCGAATTTTCGGATCCATTTGAAGATGGTGCTCGGCGCCACTGAGAACGTCCGTGCTATATCACTTATAGAAACGCCACGGCAGTATAAGAAAACGGCTAAGGCTCGCTGCCACGGTGGTCTCCCGCGAGTCGTCTGACGTGTGAACTGAAAGCCACAGGCGTTACACTTGTACCGTTGATTCCCTCTGGCTTTCCCATTTTTGACAGCATCTTCGCGTTTACAGCGTGGACAGTTCATTTCGGCACCTCTTTTTTAAGATTTGATGAGAGAAGTATAACACAAAAGCATCGGGGACGCAATAATTCCAGTTTTGGGTGTAGGGCTATTTTAGGTCGAAGGTCGAGGCTCAACGTTCTCTCTTACAAGTAAACTCAATGCTCCGAAAAATTTTCACTTGCTAATTTTTTTATGTATAATGTATTATATGTTGCAAATGGGAATTTGTAAGCCGAAGACAGATTGATAAAGATAGGATTGTAGGTCTGATCAGAACTTACGGAATGGTATATTGTGCTCGTGACGCGCCCAGCGCGTAAAAAGGAGAATATGATTATGGCAGGGAAACTGAAAGTTGCAGCAGTTGGGTGCGGCGGCATAGGGCTTCGACATCAACTCGGCTATCTCCAGCATCCGGGGGCGGAATTGGTAGCAGTGTGTGATATAGATACCGCGAAAGCACAAGCGCGTGCCGAAGAACTCGGTATCGCTAAGTGGTATCCCTCCATCAAAGAGATGCTCGCGCACGAGGAATGCGATCTGGTAGATGTTGTAACCGCCGACTATTTGCACTTTGAACCTGTGATGGAATGTTTGGAAGCCGGGAAACATGTCATCTCCGAGAAACCGCTGTCCCTTTACATCAACGAAGCAGAACAGATGGTAGCGAAAGCAGAAGAGAAGGGTGTTCACCTCGCTATTGACTATAATCGCCGCTTCGCGCCTGGCTATGTCCAAGCCCGGAAATGGTTCGATGCGGGTGCGATCGGGCAGACTTACTATTTAGACATGAAATTATCGCAAGGGGGTCCCGCTTCGACATGGAAGGGCGAATATTATCTGCTCTACGAACTGGAGACGCATGCGATTGATCTGCTCCGGTGGTTTGGTGGCGAAATTGTTGCTGTCTGTTCACAGATGGCGAAACCGCGGAAACATGAAGCCCGCGAAGGTGAGGACACATGCTATACGAGTATGGCGATCTCGTTCCGTTATGAGACGGAAGTCGTCGCGACACTGCTTGCGAGTTGGGATAGTGATTTCATTCATCCGATTGAACATCTCGAAATCTGTGGCTCCGATGGCGAAATCGTTGTTGATAACGTCCTGACACGTGCGACCTTGATGAAACGCGATAATCAGGTCGTTGAAGAGTACCGCCCGTCCATTTTCAGAGACGAACAACTCGCTTTTAACGGGACATTCGCGTTACGGATGGCGGCACTCGTCGATGATTTACTCGTCGACCGGTCCCCCGCCCCGACAGGTAGAGACGGTTTGCAGGCGTTACGCATTACTGAAGCTATTGTGGAATCATGGCAGGAAAAACGGGAAGTCGCGGTTAAACTCGATTAACATTGAAATCAAACAGGACTTAGGCAAAAAGCGGTATTTTCCGCCCTTTAAACCCCCTAAATCCCCCTTATCAGGGGGACTTTAAGAAGTAAAAAGCGGTATTTTCCGCCCTTTAAACCCCCTAAATCCCCCTTATCAGGGGGACTTTAAGAAGCAATGCGAAGTCCTATCAAAGTATGTAAACTGTTTCGCACGCAAATCGTTTTTTATAGGCAAGGAGGAATCAATTATGAAACGACATCTGTTTTTTCTCAGAGAAGTCCGTCAATCGTTACTGAGTGGTGCCTCACATTCGATGGTTTGTGCTTGTGTCGCATCGTTTGTTTTTGTGTTTATGGCAATAAATTGTGGCCCGCCGCCTCAAGGCCAATATCATGTGCCTGAATCAGCGATCACTGCTGCTGAAAAGACGACAAACCCGCAATCGATGCAAAGCGATGCGAGTTTACCGAAATCGGCTACTATCCGTTTGGAAAAGATGGCATATATCAGAAATGCCTTCAAAGAACCACAGCGCACTCGCAGCAGAACCGGACTTGCTGACTTTCACGCAAGGACGCGTGGGGCAGTGCAGCACAGTGCTATCATTTCCAACTGTTCGCTTGATGTTTTAAAGGCATTTGTTGCGAAAGGTTGGGCACCTATTGTGATGATTCAATTTGAAGGACGCTCTCCAGAAATCTTGCCGATATCGGATTACAACGACCAGTTAAGCGAGGTTCATCTTCAACATCCCGCCGGTTCCACCAAGCGCCGAATGAGTTACAAAGACTTTGAAGCATCTTGGAGCAAGAGTTCTCGGAACAAATGTGTTTTAATCACACCGCAACAACTCGCGGAAACAGATATTCGGAATGTGTTAAGCAAATACTTGCCCAGCACAGCGTTCCAAGAGATTAGCGTGTTGAGTCGTTGATACAAGTTATCAGTTACCAGTTAAGAGCGAGTTGGACAAACGGGTCATCTCTTTACTGATGACTAACGTATTCCCAAGCAATATCTGAAGGAAAAAATTTTGAGAGCACTTCCGTTTACGGCTGTTACGATTAACGACGAGTTTTGGGCACCACGTCAGAAAACGAATTCCGAAGCGACGATTCCACATGAACTCGCGCAGTGCCGGACAACCGGTAGGATTGATAATTTTGCGAAAGCCGCTGGCTTGATGTCAGGGAATTTTGAAGGTATTTTTTTCAACGATTCCGATGTCCACAAATGGGTTGAGGCGGCATCGTATACGCTCTGGACGCATCCGAACCCAGCATGGGAAGCGGAGCTGGATGAGGTCATTTCAAAGATCGCAGCGAGCCAACAGCCTGATGGTTATCTGAATTCCTATTTCACGCTGGTTGAACCGACGAAGCGGTGGCAGAACCTCGGTATGATGCACGAACTGTATTGCGCCGGACACCTTTTTGAGGCGGGTGTCGCGCATTATCAAGCCACTGGGAAACAGAACCTGTTAGAGGTTGCATGCCGATTCGCGGATCTGATTGACAACACCTTTGGACCCGGCAAACGCGATGGACTTCCCGGACACCAAGGCATAGAACTCGCGCTCGTGAAACTGGCACGCGTGACAGGCGAAGTACGCTACATGTCTCTTGCAGAATACTTCGTCACACGGCGCGGGCATTCCCCGTCAGTCTTTGAGAAAGAGTTAGAGAATCCTGACCTTCCGGGTGGACTTGGCGCGTATCAGCACCACTTTACGCGCGACGGAAAATATGAGGGGCGTTACGCGCAAGCACACCTCCCGATACAGGAACAGACAGAGTGTGTCGGACACGCGGTGCGAGCGATGTATCTCTACAGTGGGGCTGCCGAGATCGCTTATGAAACGGGTGATACTGCTATTACAAACGCGTTGGAAGTCCTTTGGCAGAACGTCCGGAAACGTTTATATATCACCGGTGGTGTGGGGCCCTCTGGACACAACGAAGGTTTCACAAGAGATTATGAACTGCCGAATTTCTCTGCTTATGCCGAGACGTGCGCCTCTATCGGATTGATATTCTGGGCACATCGGATGTTTTTGTTGCGTGGCGAGTCTCGCTTTATTGATGTTTTGGAGACGGCTCTTTATAACGGTGCGCTGTCTGGTATCTCGCTCGATGGCACCGGCTTCTTCTATCAGAACCCGTTGGCAAGCCACGGCGATCGGCATCGGCATGAATGGTTTGGGTGCGCGTGTTGCCCACCGAATATCGCCCGACTTCTCGCCTCTGTCGGACAGTATATCTATGCCGAATCGGACGAAGGTCTCTGGGTGAACCTGTATGTCGGTGGCACTGCTGATGCGATTGTTGCGGGGAATGTCCCCGTGAGACTCACCCAAGAAACTGATTACCCGTGGACAGGCGATGTAGCCCTGACAATCGCGCCGCAAGCACCAGCACGCTTCAGTTTGAACCTACGGATTCCGGGATGGTGCGAGCAGTTTGCAGCACGTGTCAACGGTGAAGTTTACAATGCCCACGCGAATTCGGATGGTTATCTCTCAATTACGCGGGAATGGCGTGCCGGTGATCGTGTGGAACTTCACCTCGCGATGCCTGTTACACGCGTCCATGCGCATCCACTCGTGAGAGAAAATCTCGGACGGTCTGCTTTACAGCGTGGTCCGCTCGTCTACTGTTTTGAAGATGCTGACAATCCCGATGGTGCGTTCCAGACGCTGTCTCTTGCAAATAATGGCACCCTGAAAACCTCATTTGATAGTGATCTATTGGGCGGTGTAACGCTTATCCGTGGCACGGGTAGCGTGTTGGATGACGCTGAGTGGGGAGACAATCTTTATCACACGGGACCGAACCCGAAGCCGATAGATGTTACCGCGATTCCGTATTATGCGTGGTGTAATCGTGGGACGGGTAAGATGGCGGTTTGGGTTTTGTAGTCTTTTCTTTTTTGCTTTGTATGGGTGGATGTGAAAATCCACCCATTTTTTTTGCACAAAATTTGTGCAGATTCGGCACTTATGAAGTAACTAACGCAACTCCCACAGCAGAATTGTGCCGTCGTGACTTCCGCTTGCGATGGTATTTCCATCTGGAGAAAACACTACGTTGTTAACACCGCCCGTATGCCCTGTGAGCGTTGCTATGTGTTCTCCGGTTTGTGTGTCCCAGAACTGCACCGGTTTGTCCCTGCTGCCAGTAAGTACTTTATCCCCATTCGGTGAGAACACGACACTGATGTACCGTAATTGCGGTGGTGTTTTAATTACAGTTTTCTGCGCGCCTGTTTGAACGTCCCACAATCGCACTGATTTGTCATCACTCGCGCTTGCCAAGGTTGTGCCATCTGGGGAGAAGGCGATGGAATTGGGACCTTGTGTATGTCCTTCAAGCGTTGTTATAATTTGCCTTGTTTGAATGTCCCACAATCGGATTGTTTCGTCATTACTCGTACTTGCGAGTGTTGTGCTGTCTGGGGAGAATGTGAGGGCGTTAAGCACATCTGTGTGTCCTTCGAGTATTGCTACTTTATTACCTGTTTGTGCATTACACAGACATATTGTTTTTTGGGTTCCGCCAGTAGCGATTGTATTTCCATCGGGTGCGTATGCCATTGCTCTAAATTCGTCGGGATGGCTTATAAAGGAAAGTAGTCCTTTATCAAGTTTGAATTTTAGGGTGGGTTCATAGTGGTGCGATTTTGCGGCGTATTCGTCCAAATGCGAAGTGCATTATCGCACGCAGGAACGGGCAATAAATTGCCCTACTACGAACCGGGTTTATTTTTTATTTGAAAATGGATAGAGGAGCAGTAGGTAATTTTGTGAGGTAACTAACGTATTTTCCATAGCATAATCGTGCCATCAACACTGCCACTGGCGAGTATGGTATCATCCGGAGAAAAGACAATGGAAGCGACAATCTCCGTATGTCCTGAGAACGTAGCCAAGTGCGTTCTTGTGCGAACATCCCATAACCGTATCGTCTTGTCTGCGCTTCCAGCAGCGATTAGGGTGCCATCATGAGAATATGCAACGGAAGCGACCCAATTTGTATGCCCTCTGAGTGTGGCTATGCGTTTTCCTGTGCTTGCGTCCCATAACTGTACACTGTTATCAAAATTCCCAGTAGCGATGGTATTCCCATCCGGGGAGTACACTACAGATTTGACGGGTTCTCTATGTTCGGAAAATGTAGTAATGCGTTTTCCTACTTGTGTGTCCCACAACCGTACCGTCCGATCCCAACTTGCACTTGCGAGTGTCATGCCATCTGGAGAAAACGCAAGAGATGTGACAAAATCGATATGCCCTTCAAATATCGCTTTTTGCTGTCCTGTTTGCGTATCCCACAATCGCACTGTTTTGTCCCGACTGCCTGTTGCGAGCGTTTTGCCATCAGAAGAATACGCTACGGCATAGATTGGCCCGGTATGTCCTATGAAAGTAGCAATACGTTTTCCTGTTTGTGGGTCCCACAATTGCCCTGTTTTATCGTGGCTGCCAACGGCGAGCGTTTTGCCGTTCGGAGCATACACGATGGATGAAACAAAATCGGTATGCGTATGCGATGCGCGTGCGGTTTTGTTCTCTCCTGCGTATGTTTCCCAGAACCGCACTGTTCCATTAGCACTGCTACTGGTGAGCGTGTTTCCGTCCGGAGAATACGCTATAGCGGTGATCCGACCGGTATATCCTGAAAATGTATTTTTCTGTTCTCCCGTTTGCGCATCCCACAACCGTACTGTTCCATCCACACTTCCAGTGGCAAGGGTATTTCCATCCCGGGCATACACTACGGAACGGATACCTCGCGTATGTCCTTTGAGCGTATTTTTGTGTTCTGCGGTTTGTGCGTCCCACAATCGAACAGTATTGTCCCAACTTCCGGTAGCGAGCGTTTTGCCATTTGGAGAATATACCACTGAAAGGACACCATCAGTGTGTCCCTTCAGTGTAGTAATGTGTTTTCCAGTATGGGCATCCCACAACCATATCGTTTGGTCTGCACCACTTGCGGTAACGACAGTTTTGCCATCCGGAGAATATACTACGGAATGGATATAGCCAAAGTGTCCTTCCAGTGTAGTTTTGTGGTGTCCTGTCCGTGTATTCCACAACCGCACTGTGCTATCCCAACTCCCAGTAGCAATCGTGTCCCCATCCGGAGCATACGCGATGGCATTAACAATGTCCGTATGTCCAGAGAGTGTATTTTTGTGTTCTCCGGTTTGTGCGTCCCACAATTTCACTGTTTTGTCCCGACTGCCAGTGGCAAGCGTCTTGCCATCTGGAGAATACGCTAGGTAGTGTTTACATTTTTTTAGCAGTGATAAGTATGGCTGCGAAATAGACGAACCCGAGGTATCGCACGGCGTATTTATCATACCGTGTCGCAACCCGACGATATTGTTTCAAGCGATGAAAAAACGTTCTATCACATTGCGAAGTTTATAGACATCTTTATCATAAGGAATATCTTCAAGACGACTCTTACGCGGACGGATAACTGCCTCCGAACCCCCGGCAGCTATCTCCGCCCGAAACGCATTCGAGTCATAGGAAGCATCCGCAATAACATAGGCAGACTTGTAATCCGCTATCAAGGCAGACGCTTGCGTGACATCATGACGCTGCCCCGCTGTCAAAGTAAAACGCAAGGGGAGAAAGTCCACACTCACTGCAGCATGGAGTTTCGTCGTCCAACCGCCACGACTCCGACCGAGTGCCTCATTGACTTGACCTCCGTTTTTTTTTCGGGGCACCCGCTGCAGAAGTATGAGCACGCACAACCGTCGAATCAATCAGGAGCGCAGAGACTTCACCCGCAGCATGGAAATGTTCATGGAGTTTTTCAAAAACACCCGCATCGCACCATCTACCGAATCGCCGGTAAGTTGTGTTCCAATACCCGTAGACTTTCGGAAGAGCGCGCCAAGACGCACCTTCTTTCGTCATCCAGACGACTGCTGAGAGAAATCGTCTACAGTCTTCAGGATTACCGACATAGACGTTGGGCAACGTTTTCAGAAACGGGTGGATGCTCTTCCAGGCAGCATCAGAAATCATCATAGGTAGGTTTTCAGTGGTTTCTATATGTGCAGTTTTCATACCTGAGAGGCTACCAAAACCTAAGCAAAATGTCAATAACTTATACAATGTAAACACTACCTACAGAATAGACCCCATCCGCATGTCCTGAGAGTGCGACTTTGTGCTGTCCTGTGACGACATCCCATAAATGCACCGTATTGTCCAAACTTGCACTTGCGAGCGTTGTGCCATCCGGAGAAAATACAACTGAAGAAATACTGCCCGTATGTCCTGTAAACAGGTCAAGTTCCTTTTCTTTTTCGGGACGTGCATCGTAGATCCAGATGCCGATAGCACTTCCAACCGCGAGCCGAATGCCGTCCGGTGAAAACGCGATATTTCCAGTTATTCTGCCTTTACTAAGACGTGCGATGGCACCATCGGGTAAACTCCATGTGTTGTAATCTTGAGCGGGTACATTCGGCACTAATAACGCAAAAGTCAAAAATAGGGTGATGCGACGTAGACGTGTTGTTTTCATCTATAGTAGATCCCGTAATTACTTATACACTCGTATGGTAGCGCGAATTGTAAAGTTTCATCTTATACTGCCACAGGCTAACAGTTTCCTATGCTACAAAGTTTATGCGACAAGTGTAAACATATTTTCGGATTTTACTATAAAACACCATCCTTTAGATGCAGGATACAACTAACGTATTTTCCATATCAGAATCGTGCCGTCGTTACTGCTACTGGCGAGAGTGCTTCTATCTGGGGAGAATGCTACAGACGTAACGCCTCCGGTATGTCCGGTGAGCGTGGCAAGGTGCTTTCCTGTTTTCGCGTCCCACAACCGCACTGTCTTGTCATCACTGCCAGTCGCTACTTTGGTGCCGTCCCGAGAATATGCGATGGACTTAATAATCTCTGTATGTCCTGAGAGTGTAGCGATGTGTTTCCCGGTGCTCACATCCTGTAGCTCCACTACGGCGGTGTTGTCGCTGAAAACGCCACCGCCAATAGCGATCGTTTCAGAATCCGGGGCATAAGCGATTGACAGGACTAAACCCTGATATTTGGGGAGCGTCGTCATGTGTTTTCCTGTTTGTGGGTCCCACAAGCGTACTGTATCGTCTGCCGCGGTCGCGAGTGTTGTGCCATCGGGAGCATGCGCTATAGAGAGGACCGCAGCCGTATGCTCCAGCGTAGCGATGTGTTTTCCAGAGTGTGCGTCCCATAGGCGCGCGGTCTTGTCGCGGCTGGCGGTTGCAAGCGTGCGCTCAATGGGAGAAAATGATACGGCATAGATAAAGCTCCTATGTCTTGTAAGTGCGGTAATGTGTTCCCAAGTTTGCGCGTTCGACAATCGCACCTTTCCATCCCGACCAGCCGTAGCGATCATCTTTCCATCCGACGAATACGCCACAGCAAAGACGTCACGCACATGCTCTGAAAGCGTGGTTTTGTGCGCGCCTGTGTGTGCGTCCCAGAGTTGTAATATCCCTCTTCCTTCAGTGAAACCGCCGCTGGCGATAGTGCCTCCGTCCGGAGCGTACGTGACAGCGGATATTGACCTTGTATGTCCGGAGAGCGTCGTCATGTGTTTTCCTGTGGCTGCGTCCCATAACCGTACTGTATCGTCTGCGCTTGCGGTAGCGATCATTTTCCCATCGGGAGAATATACCACGGCATAGACAAGACCCGTGTGTCCTCGCAGTGTGGTTTTATGCTGTCCATAAGCACTCCACAACTGCACTGTGCTGTCCGAATTTCCAGTCGCGATCGTTTTTCCATCGGGAGAATACATTACGGTATGGACACCATCCGTGGGTCGTCTCAGTGTTTTTTTATGTTGCCCAGTGGTCGCATCCCACAACCGCACCGTGTTATCACGACTCCCAGTCGCGATCGTTTTTCCATCCGGCGAATACACCACAGAATTAACAAGTGCTGTGTGTCCTTTTAATGTCGTTTTGTGTTCACCTGTGCGCGCGTCCCATAACGCCGCTGTGTTGTCAAAACTGCCAGTTGCGACAGTGTTCCCATCGGGAGCAAACGTCACAGAAGAGACACGTCCTGTATGCCTTTCAAGCGTCGCTTTGTGCTTTCCTGTGTGTGCGTCCCATAAGCGTGCCGTCTCGTCCCCACTGCCAGTCGCAAGCACCTTGCCATCGGGAGAATGCGCGAAAGCATAGATAACGTCCGTATGTCCTTCAAGCGTTATTTTCTGCTCACCTGTGACGATATCCCATAGTTGTGCTGCTCCATCGTCGCCGCGACTCGCGACGATGATAGCATCTGGCGAATATACGATAGATCGGATTGACTGCGTGTGGCTTGTGATTAAGTCAAGCTCTTTTTCCTTGCCGGGACGCACATCGTAAATCCAAATCCCGATAGCACTGCCAACTGCAAGCCGGGTGCTATCCGGTGAGAAAGCGATGTCTCCTGTTCTTCTACCTTTACCGAGGCGCATTGTCGCACCATCCGGTAAACCCCATGTGTTGTAATCCTGAGCAGGCGCGTTCAGTAGCAAGAGTGCGAAAGTTAAAAACAGGGTAGTAAGGAATAGATTCGTGGTTTTCACTATAATACCTTTCAGTAAATAAACATGCTGCCCTTACAGGGCTAAAGATGACAGCGACCCACATATTCCACAAAAGCGCAGGAGTCGTCCAAGGTCAAAAATTTTACACACCCGTTAGCCTACTCATCAGCAGTCTCTTTCGCAGCGGGTGTTTTAGAAACCAACCCGTCCTTCTCTATAATTGCCTCTCGTGTCATTTGCCAGAAAGGGCTTCCGGGACCAACGGATTGCCATTCACCGTCTTTGAAAGTGAACACGACATAGTCTTTTTCTACGTCTGGAAGTCTATCAGGAAAAACCGGTTGGACTGTCCAGTTGGTGTAGGTAACAGGTTCCCCACTATCCCACTGCCATTCTCCCTCCTTTTCCACGTCGGTAAGTCCGATCCAAGCAGAATGGACTTTAAAAATGATCTGAAGCCAGTGCTGCTCCGCTTCGTCATTGATGGAGACGAGATGCGCGCCCTCCTCAATCGCCTTTTGTTGCGCATCGTGCCAATCGGTACACTGAATTCTTTTGTATGCATGACCGTTCGCGGGGTTAATGACCCATACGCTTTTCGTTGGCTTCTCCACCTGCGGTGGGACAGGCGGATTGGCTTTAACTTCAGCTTCAGCGGGGACCTCTATATCTCCAGGGGCTTCAATATCACCGGGAGACGGTTCAGCAGCAACCGGATTCCCATCAAGTGTCAGGACAAGTTCCGCTGGTTGTACACCATCTTTAAGTAAAAAGGGCCCTGCTCCGGCAGAAAGTTCTTTTGCCGTAGAAGGTCCACTATATTTCACAGAAATCGTGTAAAACCCTGGGACATCCATGTACTCCGTAAAATAGCCGTCGTCATCCGTAAAATAGTCCATACCGTAACTTCCGCCACTTTGTGGATTGAACTCATCGCTTTGCCGCATGCTGAGTCGTCCGTCGGCGTTGACAAGGGGGGTGCCATCGGCATAAACGATTCGTGCGTGGATCCGCAGCCGCGATTTGACGGTGATTTTGACATTTTCGAGGGTTGTACCGGGCTCAAGGGCAAATGTGATCCCTTCAAAAAAACCGGGCTCCTCCGCGTTATTGAAAATGATGACCTTTCCAATCTGGATAGAGAAGATCTTTTTATCCGGCTCAAGGGGACCGCGATGTGTCAATTCGGGTGGGATCTGTTCTCCTTCCAGAATTTCCTCAGGATCGAACATCTCAGCCATATCCTGTGGGGTGTCCGGAATCACCTCCAATTGAATGAAACCGGGTTGGATACCATTGACAGTAAAAGTACCATCCACATCGGTTCGCGCTACAGATGGTTGTCGTGGCATACCGGGGAGATTCATGCCTTCAGGCGGTTTTTGACCCTCCGGTTGAAACTCACCCTCCGGTTGTAACTGACCCTCTTGGAGTTGCATAGGTTGAATAGCGAACGTGAATCCGGCAACAGCCTTACCTTCTAAATCGACAACTTTCCCTGACATGCCACTCGGTGCTTGTGGATCCTGCTCTATGGGCACCTGCGCTGTTGTAACACCTATTGTGGTGAATAAAAGTGTTAGTGCTGCTAACACTATGAGTTTTTGTGCGGCGTAGATCCGATTCATCTCTGGACTCCTTATGCGTTGCTGTGTTCAACGTTTTTCGGTGTTACTGTTTGATTCAGAGGCACCAATAACGAGATTTTCTTTTTCCAGAATCGCGCGTTCAGTTAAGCGTGCGAGGGGACTCCCCTGACGTGTGAGCTGCCATTTCGCTGTCAAACCGACGAGGACAGTATATTTCTGACCCATATCCTCGGTTTGAGGGGCCTGAGTACTCTCGGCGGCTTCCTTTGGTGAGTTCCAATTCGTGTAAGTGATGGGTTCGCTGTTGTCCCATTGTTGCTTTGTTTCTTCTGCGTCAATAGTGAGTCCAATCCAAAAGTTTTCTCGTTTTCCAAAGACTTCGAGGAGCCACTGTTGTTCTGCTTCATCGTTGATAGTAACGAGGTGAGCCTCTTGGGCGACTGCTCGCTCGTGTGCCTCTTCACGGGTGTTGCAGCGAATCATTTTATAGGCGTGTCGGTTGTCTGGATTGATTGCCCACATCCCTTCGCGTTCCCGTCTCCGCGCAGCTTCAAAGCGGGCCCGGTCCTGGACGCGAGGGACTACTTCTACCTTCTCGGGTTTAGGTGGTTGAGGTTCAGCCTCGAGCGTCAAGACAAGTCCATCAAGCCGCTGACCATCTTCAAGTAAAATCTCCTCGGATTCTGCAGACTGTCCTTGGTAGCTCACGGTAACGGTGTAATAGGCAGCCGCATTCACATATTCCACAAAGTAGCCGTCAGGATCAAGCGTTGTTGGACCGCTGCTGCCGCCGCCACCTTTTAAGCGTCGTCGGTTGAGGCTGAAATCAACACGTGCATTGCTAAGCGGAGTGCCATCCGCGGAAAGGACGCGCCCGCGAATACGCATCCGAAGTCGGACGGTTATCTCTATGTCCTTAACATCTGCCCCCTGTTCAATAGCGAAAGGAAATCCACCTCTCTGCCAGCGGTGCATGTGTGGCTCGAGATGAAAAGTTACGCCGTCAATTTTGATGCTTTGAAATTCGTATTCTGCTTCATGTTCAGGCAGTAATACAAGTGTATGGATTGCAGGCGAAGCGATGTCAGTGATTGAGAACGCGCCTGTTTCGTCTGTCTCGCTGGGTTGCGTGGGTGGGAACATAGGCTCAGGTCTGTGGTGCCGGTTTGGGGGCATCTCACCCGCGAATGACGAGAAACCTACAATAACGTTAGAAACGGGTTGCCCCGCTTCATTGATAACCCTTCCTGAAAAGCTTGCCGCTCCGCTCGGTAGAACGGTCGAAACCAAAAGCACAACACTCACAACGCAAATACCAAGGAATGTCGGGTAAGAACATTTCATGGTTGAAGCCTCCTTTTGTTAATAGGGGTGAAAAGGTCGGAGTGGATATGTATTATACGAATGCATTGTAGCACTTGTGTAAGTAATTGACAACATTAATTATTGTTTGATGTTTTTTTGCCGCGTAGCGGTGACCTCTGTGTAGAAAAGCGTTTGCATCCCACAACCAAGACCCATAGAGGCGACATCTGTATAACATATCAGCGAATTTTCGACTTGACAAACAACCGCAAAGCACCTACAATCGTATTAATTTCTATCCAAGCAGCAGGTATATCCAAGTGAGAAACGACCCAACAGACTTCCTCCACATCGGCGAGCAAAAAGGCTATATTGAGTTCCTCAATGAACGGACAACAATTCGTTACGTCGCGCCCGACAAAAAATATAGATTTACCGACCCCGAAGAACAGGTCCGCGCAAGGTTTTACGTCGAGTTAATCGAGCATTTTCAATACTCCGAAAACCGAATAAATTTAGAGGTAACTGTTCCGCGCAGGACCCCTTCTGATCTCGCCGATATTGTCGTTTTCCAAGATGATGACAAGAAAGATCCTTTTATTGTGGTTGAGTGTAAAAAAGACGAAGTTTCTGAGGCAGAATTCGATCAAGCGATTGAACAGGCTTTTGGCAACTGTAACTCTTTAGGCGCGTATTACACCGTTGTCGTTGCTGGGAATACGCGTAGATCTTTCGATGTCAAAAATTATAAGCCGGGTGAACGCACCGAAAATATCATCGCTGATCCGCCGGTAGGATATGGCAAAGTCCAAGAATGGCGGTATCTAAAAGGTGTCCCTCGTTCGGAACCTTCCGTTATTGAAAGGGCCGAACTCATTCGCGTTCTCGAGAAATGCCACCAAACGCTCTGGCAAGGTGGCAAATTTGCTCCTACACAGGCATTTGATGAACTCGCTAAGATTCTTTTTATCAAAATCCGAGATGAAAAGAAGGCGAGACGAGACGGGGAACCTTACAATTTTCAGATTAAGACGCATGAAAAACCAGAGTCTGTTGCGAACCGAATTAACGCACTCTATCAGGACGCAAAAGCACAAGAGCCAGAGGTATTTACAGAGAATATTGAAGTTGATGAAAACAGGCTGTTTTCTGTCGTCAATCACTTGCAGGGAATTAGCCTCAACCAAACTGATTTAGACGTAAAAGGCATTGCTTTTGAGCGGTTCTTAGGGAATTTTTTCAAAGGGGAAATTGGACAATTCTTTACGCCTCGCGAGGTGGTTGAGTTTATGGTGGATATGGTTACACCGCACCACGAAGAACTCGTCCTCGATCCTGCCTGCGGTTCCGGCGGTTTTCTGTTACATGCGATGGATTACATCCGTAAACAGGCATCCGACTACCATGATAAAGAAAGCCGAGAACATTATCTCCATTGGCACGATTTCGCCGAAAAGCGACTTTTCGGTATTGAAGTTAACGATTCTATTGCCCGCGTTGCAAAGATGAATATGATTATTCACGATGATGGACATAGCAACGTCATCAGCAATGATGCACTTGTCGGTTTTGATACGCTCCGCAACCAACACAGTAGTTTTGAAAAAGAGAAATTTGATGTAATCCTTACGAATCCACCTTTCGGAGCAGACATCAAACAGGCAGAATTGCCTTATCTTGAAAATTACGAACTTGGCAAAGGAAAAACTTCTCGAAAGACCGAAATTCTGTTTCTTGAACGCTGTTTCGACTTTCTCAAATGGGAAACAGGGAAACTCGCGATTATCCTACCGGACGGCATTTTGACCAACTCTTCGCTGCAAGATGTCCGCGATTACATTGAACGGCACTTCCAAATCCTCGCCGTTGTCTCGCTCCCTCAGATTGCTTTCTCCCATTACGGTGCCGGTGTTAAAACGTCCATTCTGTTTCTCCGAAAATTTTCAGAACAGGAATATAACCGCTATCAAACCGCCATCAATCAAATTACTAAAAAGAACGAGGCGATCTATGTACCTCAGATTGAAGTGCTTGAAGATGATCGACGGTCCGTTATCGCAAAAGGTTCGCCAGAACAGGTTGATATAACAGAAACTTATAGGCAGCAATTCATGGCTATTTTGGATAGTATTGATGCTTTAAATCAGAAACTTAACAAAACGCCAACGAAAACTGTTCAAAGACTCAGTGCCTTTTTCTTTCCAGAAATTGAGTCCACACCTACCACAGCATTTGAATTGTTCAACGCACAAACCGCACGTGCGGAACTTAAGGCACAGATGAGTAAATTGAACGCGCTGGAGAAGGAATACAAAGCAGTATTCAAAGCGGGAGCTGATCCGGAGTGGGATAACCAAATCAAAACAGAATACAAGGAACAGATTGACGCTGTTAGAGAGGAATGGGAAGATAAGAATACAGAGGACATCCGTGAATGGGTTCGGGAAAACGCCAACCATCTCATCTTCATGGCGATTGCTGAGCGTATCGGATATGATTCAACAGGACGCAAGGACTCAATTAACGAACTAAAAACTATCTGTGAAGAATATCGAAAGTTTATTGAGAACCCGGATTTTTTTCGCGTAAGCCCTGATAGGGAAAATCAAATTTTTCTCACCTATCGGGGCGATATTTTGGGAAGGTTGGATCCAAATTACATCAAAAATATTTCCTATATCAATAATATCGGTACGCGTTATCCGTTGGTTTCGCTCGGTAGTTTACTCACGGAACCACCAATGTACGGTGCGAACGAAATAGCAATAGATGGAGATCCCGAAAAAGATACGCGGTACATTCGGATTACTGACATTGATGATCATGGATACCTCCGAGAGGACGGTTGGAAAACAGCAAAAAAAGTTGAAAAAAAATATACGCTTGATCGAAATGATCTTTTATTTGCCAGAACTGGAACAGTAGGTAAAACCTTCATCCACAAAAGAGAAGACAGCGAGGCTATCTTTGCTGGGTACTTAATTCGTTTCCGATTTGATGAAACACGGATAAATCCTCACTTTGTGTTTTACTATACCCTCTTAAGTCGATATAGACTTTGGGTACAGACGATACAAAGACCATCCGTACAACCTAATATCAACTCAAAGGAATTTAAGGCATTTGAAATCCCTCTCCCGCCACCCAGTATCCAGAACCATATTGTTACCATCATGAAATCCGCTTATGCAAAGAAAAAGCAAAAGGAACAAGAAGCAGATACCCTTTTGGGTTCAATTGATGATTATGTCCTAAAGATATTGGGAATTGAGATACCTCACGAAAAAGAAAATAACATTGAAAACCGTGTTTTTACTGCAACGCTCTGAAGTGCCACCCTTTATTTAGACCATAATTTAGCAAAGTTAAGAGAAGGTTTGTCGTTGAAATTCTATAGGTGTCAAATACCCTAACGCCGAATGTGGGCGTTTCTGATTATACACCTGTTCGATAAAATGACCGATGCGTTCTTGAGCCTCGGTAATATCTTGGTAATCATTGAGGTGAACTTCTTCTTCCTTGAGCGTTCGGATCAACCTTTCGGCGTATCCGTTCTCCCAAGGACACCCTCTGCGAGCGACTGAAATCTGAATACCGTGTGCTTTGAGTTTCAAGAGATAAGCCCTTGAAAGATACTGCACGCCTTGATCGGAGTGATGAATCTCCGCAACCCTATCGTGTAAAGCTTGCTCTAAGGGTTCCAAGGTCAGAGATTGCGTCAAGTGTTGACTCAGTTTCCAGCCTCTAATCATGCGCGTGAAGACATCCATGAGCAGAGCGACATAGATGAAGCGGTGCTTGAGGCGAACGTAGGTGATATCGCCCACCCAGACCTGATCGCATCGACAGATGTCAAGGTCTTCGAGGCGATTCCGCCACGGCTGCGGCCCGTCAATGGAGTGGGTCGTTTGACACGCACGTTTGACGGAAACCGACAAGTTATCTTCTTTCATCAAGCGGGCGACGCGTTTATACCCAACGGTGTGTCCTTCAGCCACCAACACCTTCGTGATACGTCTATACCCGTAAGTCGGGTACGCCGCCGCTAACCGCTGTATTTCGGCACGCAGGACATCTTCAGAGGCATCACTTTTCGGTTGATAATAGAAGGTGCTCTTGTTGAAACCCAGCGTCTGACAAATCTGCCGCATCGAATACTCCTTGCGCAACGTCTCAACGAGACAGCGCTGTTGAGAAGGCGTCAATCCAATAAAGTCAAGGCTTTTTTTTGGATTTCGAGGGCCAGCGTCAACCGTCCAACGAGTTGCTCAAGTTGAGCGATCCGCTCCGCTGACTCGCTTGATTGCTTATCGGTTTCCGACTCAAAGAAGGTTTCGGCATTTTCAAGAAGTTGGCGTTTCCATGTCGAGACTTGGTTTTCGCTGAGGTTATGACGCCGACACAGTTCTGCCTGTGAGGTTTCACCACGAAGGGCCTCAAGCACAACTTCTGCTTTAAACTTAGGTGTGAATCTTCTGCGTTTCGCCATCGGAATGCTCCTTTGAAATATAGATTATCATTGTAGCACAATCTTATATTAGAGAGTGGTCTAAATTTCCGGTGGCAGTACACTCAGCGAGGTATCTGGACGGCGATTTGATCCGGAGATATATTATCAAGCCTATTCACTACATACGGAATCTTACCCGATGGAAAGGCTTCAAAATTGTGTTCTCATTAATCCGACGACTTCCTTCTATGGATATGAATTAGACACAAGCGTGACCTTTGTTCCTATGGAAAAAGTTTCGGCCGAATACGGAGAGGCTGACCTATCTCTATGCAAAGTGGTCGCGGAGGCAAAGGGATATACAAGATTTAGAGATAACGACCTGATTTGGGCAAAAATCACGCCGTGTATGGAGAACGGTAAGTCTGCTGTTGTTGATAATTTGAAAGAAGGTATCGGATGCGGTTCGACAGAGTTTCATGTTTTCCGGGCGTTAGAGGGGATAAATATTCACTATATCCATGCTTTGTTGCGCATGAAGTCTTTACGGAAACATGCTGTGTTGCACTTCACAGGTTCCGCTGGACAGCAAAGGGTTTCAAGTGAATTCTTTAAGGAGTTAATCATTCCAAAGCCGCCGATTGAGAAGCAGACTGAAATCGCTGATTATATCATCAAAATCCGTAATCGGGTTAAACAACTGCAACAAGAAGCTGATGCTATTGTGGAGGAGGCGAAGGAGAGAGTTGAGCGGATTTTGCTGGCAGAAGAATAAAATTACTTTAAATGTTCAAGGGCAGATATCTGTATCTGTCCGTCCTTCTTTGGTATGTTCCTAATTCTCTTGTGGTTCTATTTCTACAATTGAATGCAAAACAAGCGCACGCCGTAGTGCGCTACGTGCATCCTTTCGCTTGGATTTAGAGAGATCACATTTGGGTGTTAAAATAATTAGTGAATGTGCACAGTTCTCTGGAAGTGAACGCTCTGGGTTTTCTGGAAGGGGGTCATAGATAACATCTACGGTGTGATTATCTATTTCTATTCCGCGAACTTCACCAGCGATGAGACTAACGATGCCATCTGTGTCATGGTCAGGCCGTTTAGACGAAGCAGGTTCAAAATCTTTGAATTTCGCTCGATCTACAGAAGGTTCGTTATTTCTGTCTAAAAAAGCCTTGTTATTAATTTTCACTTTTGTTTCGCTATCGTAAGAATAGTGTCGATAAAGTTCTTCATCGTTTTGTATAAAATCGTATTTATTCATCAAGAAACCATTCCAAAAGCGGTAGATAATTGTCTTGGTTAAGAGAGTCTGTTTGTGTCATCGTATTAGCACTTGTCTTCTCTATTTTGGTATACTTAGTCTCATCTTCTTGTATGTCAAAACATAAAGATCGTTTTCCTTTATAGCATTCAATGGTTACATAGCCATCTTCATCGCTACAGATGAATGGTTCAAGCTGCAGGAGTCCGGCAGAAATTACATCATTATCTAATAATTCTTGTATAAAATGTGTCGCGCGGTTTATGGTTAACTCGGTTGGTTTTTTTGAGTCATATCCATCCCAGTTATCTTCCCGTTGTGCTATCACAGCAAGTCGTTCTAAGACTTTACGTCTTTGTAAGTCCTGTTCAGTTTCTTGATAAGTGTAGAGGTAAAGCTCATCTATAATTTTTTGTAAATCTGTTTTGGCAATGTATGAATGTCCCGGTTCTTCATGCTGAAAAATTGGGGATGTGTTCCACCACACACTCGACTGCGTAGGCATGTCAGTGTAGAATGACAGAATTGTACGAGATAACCAGATGAACTTTGGTTTATTAAAATTTGTAATTATGTCATCAAGGTTAGATAAATTTGATATATTGCGGAGATCACTACTGTCCTCATAACTTGGATATGTACTCCACCACATGTCAACGTCAGATGAAATCTTTATGTAAGAGGACAAACCACCCCGACCACCTAACCCTGTAGATGTGTCATCTTTGGATAATTTTGATATCTCTGCGGAAATATGAGATTCCTTATGACTCTGATCTTCCAAGAATTTCCCGTAACTTGTCAGTAATGCTCCACTGGAAGATGTTCCATACAATTTCCTTGAATAAATCGCATCTTCTAAGGACATCATTTATCCTTTCTATTTTGATTTCGACAAAGCAATCTATGTCAATTATATACGATTTCTCGTTTCTCAATTGGTATTTTCCAAATTTTCCAGATACGTCAGCCAGAACATGAATTACATTAGCTTTCACGTCTCCGTCGTCAAATCCGGATACTTTTTGCAGATTCTTAATGTCTACTGCCATAGGCATAGACAATTCTGGGAAAATATATTCGGGAATAAAATCCTTAATATCCGCTTTTATATCTCCGAGAAAGGTTTCATTCGCTATATCTCGGTATCTAAAGCCAATACGAGTAAAATAAGACGGCTCATAGATTGTGTGAAATGATTCTAAAACCTTTTCGAGCCTTCCCTTAAAATCTTCATAATTTCTGTAATTTGCCGTACAAGCAAGTGCAATAGAATTTTTTGCTAAAGATACCTGCCAGTCTCTTTCTTCAGTGAAAAAACGAAATACTTTATCTGTAGCAACAGCTGCTTCTAGTCCTTTAGGCATACCCTGTGGGATGAGCGGCACCTCCAACTCAAATTCTGGATACCCTTCTTTTCTTATGATATCCTGAAATTCAGCTGGATCCTCCTTTGATATTTTCATAATATCAGGAAAGCGCGCTTCAAATACAACCTCAAACAGGATATTATGTTTATATTCAACTCTTTCAATATCTTCAAAGTGCATGGATTAAAAACCTCATTTGAGCGTATGCGGGTAAAACAAGAGTTCCTCATACTGATGTTTTGAGGATATCACCTTAAAAAAGGTGATATTGCCAAACTAAGCTCAACCACCCTTACATAGATCTTGTATAAACTTAAGAAGGAATCCCTGCGAAAACCATATGCCTTGCGACCCCGTGTAAACTGATGTAAAAGATATTTTAGCACATAGAGGAAAAAAAATCAAACTTTTTTCATGGTACCTACAGAGCCATTCAATTTTAAGAAATTATTGGGCTTCACGTCTTTTTTCAAGGATCCGGTTCGGTTAGGAAACCGAACCTACCGGGCCTGGAACCGAGACGATTATTTTTTCTAAAATTGACACCTATGGTGCGGTGTTTTTGCTGGGGTGTTTCCCATAGGAAACTGTGAAGAAACACCCAAGCAAAAACCCTACCGGACCTGGGGTTCAAAATAGCCGTTAAGTAGTAGACACACTATGCGCTGTCACATCGGTCCAGATAATATGATTTACGATGATAAAGAACTCAAAACAAGTCAACAACGTATAGCCTACTTTCAAGATCTGCTCTTGCAATTACGGGTTAAAGCCACGCGTGAAGAATTTTCTCTCGTTTCAAGTGGATATCGGGCAGAGATAGAGAAAATGCAAGCGGAAGTCCTTGAATATTTAACCCGATACGCTGGTGACTCCTCTGTGGAGGGCGATGGTAAACCTTAAGTAAATAGGGTTTGTTGTTAAAATGGCGTTTTCTGTCATTTTTTACCTGTTAAAACGGGTTGCATGTAGGTCCTCAAGTCGTCCGAGCGTTTGAGCCACTTTTGGAGGTGACTGGCGTATTTCTTTGGTGCTTTTTTTGCCAGTGATTGGAAAACGGCGCGTTTTTGGGCATCGAATTGGAGGAATACTTTCCATGCGTAGTCTGGGTTCTGCGTTCGTTTTGCTTCAAAGTCGGTATTGAATTTTTTGACAGCGGCTGCGGTGCCCATCCCCCATTGACCGTCGGGTTCGACACCGACGAGTTTCTGCACTTCCTTTACTGCCTCTCTTCCTACCAGTGTAACGAAATCGGCATAGATCAGTTGGAATGCGGGGTGGATGTCCCAAGCGTGCCATCTTCTTTGGAGCGTGTCATAATAGTAGCGTTTGATGATGGTAATATCGACTTTTGGATCTTTTAGTGGATTGAGTTTTGGGTCACTGGGAAGTTCTCGGACATATCTTGGTAGGTGGCGGATATCGCCCTGTTTGCTGCGCCATATCTCCCATTGTTTTTGGGTGATACCGGCATAATTGTTAGCGTCGTTGACACTTTCTTCGTGTGCGATGATGAACATGAGGGCGTGATCGTGATCAGCTGGCATGCCGCGGTAGGTGGTCAATATGGCGTAAACCGCAAAGAAGGAACAGATGGCGATAATGGGTTTAGTCATTTTTTTCCTTACCGGTGGAAGCGGCGTTCTAATTCATCGCGCCCCATTTCGACGATGATTGGTCGTGAGTGCGGACAATTGAAGGGGTGCTTCGCCTCGGATAACTCCTTGATGAGGTTCATCATCTCTTTCGTGTCCAAGGTGTCCCCGGCTTTGACAGCCGATTTGCATGCAAGTGTGATCAAGGCATTGTCGATGGCTTCTGGGAGTTGCACGTCGGTATGCGGTGCTTCTGGGAGCTTGTCGAGTAGGTCGGTGACAGTCTGCGCGGCGACGCGGGTTGGGAGTGGCGACGGGATCGCCCGAATCAGGATGGTATTTCCGCCGAATTCCTCTAAATCGAAACCGAGTTTCTTGAAGATGTCACCGTGAATTTTCAAGGCACTGAGTTGCTGCGGTGTCGCTTCCAGCGTGACCGGTAGCAACAACCCCTGCACAGGAATCCCCTCGGCTTGCATCTGGTTGACGAAACGTTCATACAGCACACGCTCCGCAGCGACGTGCTGGTCAATGAAGAAGATTTTGTCTTCTGCCTCAGCGACGATATAGGTTTTGAAGAGGTTCGTCTTGAGTTGGACGTTCTTAAAGTCGAGTAGGCTGAGGTTTACGCCGTCAGGGATCTCTTGTTGTGGCGGTTGCACGACAATCTCAGTAGGCGTGGATGGGGTTTGCGTTTCCGAAGTGTCAACGGTTTCAGGTTCTTGTTGGGGGTCCTCTGTCTCCTGTGATGGAACAACAGGGGGTGCTTGTGTGCGCTGCGGCTGTGTTACAGGCGTTGTGGCGCGTTGCCCGCTCCCAGCAGCGGATGGGGACCGCTGTGTGGAAATCCGTTGTGATAGACCGGTATCACGGGTTTCAGTGTCTTCCTCGGATTGCGTCGGTTCAACGGGTGTTTCGATTTTGGGGATATACTTCGCTTTGTGGACGGCGTTGCGGAGTATCCGGACGATGCCGCTATAGATCGTCCGCTCGTTACGGAACCGCACCTCAATTTTGGCGGGATGTACATTGACATCGACTGTCTCCGGTTCCAACGTTAGGAAAAGCAGCGCGACCGGTTGCCGTCCTTTGGCTACCATAGCGTCGAGTGACTCTGTTAGTGCTGCACCGATGATGCGGCTACGGATCGGTCGCTGATTGAGGAAAAAGAGTTGATACTCGCGATTCGGTTTCGTAAATTCCGGTTTTCCGAGTAAGCCGTATACCTTTAGGTCGGGCAGATCTTCTGAGAATTCGATGAGGTTTTCGGCGAATTCTTTGCCGTAGAGGAGACGTACCCGCTCCAGATGTGAATCGCAGGCGCGGACATCAAGGATGGTTCTGCCGTTGTGTGTCAGCGAAAAATGGATGTTCGGATGCGCGAGTGCTGCCCATGTCACCTGATTCGTGACGTGGTTCATCTCGGTGGTATCGGTCTTGAGGAACTTCAGGCGTGCGGGGACATTGTAAAAGAGGTTGTTAATCGACATGTGGGTGCCGGGAGAACAGCCACTCTCCTCCACAGCGCGGAAGACACCCCCCTCAACGTTGACCTTTGTTCCCTCAAGCGCGTCGGCGGTACGGGTGAGGAGTTCAAATTGTGAGACTGAGGCGATACTTGCTAATGCTTCGCCGCGGAATCCGAACGTTTGGATACACTCAAGGTCTTCAATGCGGTTCACTTTGCTCGTTGCGTGACGTTCTAAGGCGAGGAGCGCGTCCTCGCGTTCCATGCCGGTACCGTTATCGGAGACATGGATGAGGCGTTTTCCGCCTGCCCGGATTTCGACGCGGATGGAGGTGCTTCCTGCGTCCACGGCGTTCTCAATCAGTTCTTTGACGACTGATGCAGGGCGTTCAACGACTTCGCCTGCGGCGATTTTATTCGCAACATCTGCAGAGAGTATTTTAATTTTCGGCATATTTTTAAATATTGGGTTTCTGCTCCGATTTGGACATCGGAAAAATCGGGTTCTCGTTTAGATCAATCAGGACTCACGCAAACTGAGTAAATATTGGACATGTGGACGCAAAAAACGATATTTCCATGTTTTAAACCCCCTAAATCCCCCTTATCAGGGGGACTTTAAGAAGCAATGCGTACGTCCCATCAATGTACATTTGCGGAATTGCGTTTTCCTACTTCCCGTAACTCCATCAGATGACGAGATTTTAACCCCACTCCATATTTATTCAGCGTTTTGGTATAAGTAACAGTCGCATGAATGCGTCTGTGTGAAATTTGTTTCTCCTGGGTATGTGTCCTTACATATCGGCATGACCTCTGGACAGCGTGGATGAAAGAAACAGCCAGCGGGACGATTGATGGGTGAAGGCACGTCACCCTCTAACTGAATCTTTTCGACACCGGTTTGTGGGTCCATCTTCGGGACAGCAGAGAGGAGTGCCTGCGTATACGGGTGCTTGGGTGAATCGAAAATCTCCTCTGTTGTTCCACGCTCAACAATTCTACCGAGATACATCACTGCCACCTCATCCGCAAAGTATTCGACAACAGAAAGGTTGTGCGTGATGAAGAGATAGGTGAGATTGAAATCGGTCTGTAGCGATTTTAGGAGATTCAGTATCTGCGCTTGCACGGACACGTCTAAAGCACTGGTCGCCTCGTCACAGACGATGAACTCTGGATCGACGGCGAGACAGCGTGCGATACCGATCCGTTGTCGCTGACCACCGGAGAATTCATGTGGGTAACGCGTCACCATATCCGGTGACAAACCGACGCGCTGCATCAACTCTGCAACCCGACTCTGACGTTCCTCGGCGGACTCTCCGATGCTGTGTGCCTGCATCCCTTCCTGAATAATCGCGCCTACGGTCATCCGCGGGTTCAGGGAGGCATACGGATCCTGAAAGATAATTTGCATCCGTTTCCGATAAGGGTGCATATTCTGACGTGTGGCATCTGCGATGTTAACACCGTCATAGACGAGATCCCCTTCAACGGGGACACCTAATCGGAGGATGGCTTTGCCGAAAGAGGTCTTACCGGACCCGGACTCTCCGACGAGTGCAAGCGTTTTACCGCGCGGAATATCAAGCGTAACATCGTCAACGGCGTAGACATAACCGACCGTCCGTTTGAAGATCCCCTTCTGGATCGGATAGTGGACACAGAAGTTTTTCACCTGAAGGAGGGAATTGGAAGGTTGGAAGGTTGGAAGGTTTCCGCCCGTTACTGTGGGGTCGGGAACAGTAGGTAGTCCCCCATCCTTCCGTTCTTCCATTCTTCCGTCCTTTTCATCCGTTTCGAGTTCCAGTTTTGCCCCAGCAGCCGCTGTAGCATTGAAGGGCGGTTCGGGGTTGTAGAGATGGCAAGCGACGTTGTGTTCACTGCCATTAGCGGTATGAAGTGTCGGTGCAATCGTTTCGCAGCCGTCCATGACTTTTGGACAACGATCCGCGAATCGGCAGCCATCATTATAGTCGGTGGCTTTCGGGACTCTGCCGGTAATCGTGTGTAATTGTGTGCCGCGTTTATCGCGAGCGGGTGTCGATTCCAGAAGCCTGACCGTATACGGGTGCTGCGGCGTCTCGTAGAGTTGTTCCCAAGTGCCTATCTCGGCAATCTTTCCGGCGTACATGACAGCAACCCGGTCGGCTATGTTGGCGACAACCCCCAAGTCGTGTGTTATCAGTAGCACTGCCATCTGTAGTTCTTGCTGGAGGCGTTGGATGAGTTCAAGGATCTGCGCTTGTATGGTGACATCGAGTGCGGTTGTCGGTTCATCGGCGATGAGTAACCCCGGACGGCAGGAGAGTGCCATCGCAATCATGACCCGTTGTTTCATACCGCCGGACATCTGGTGCGGATATTCGTCGTAACGCGTCGCGGGTTCCGGGATACCGACGAGGTCGAGCATCTCGATTGCAGCGTCTCGTGCGGCGGTGCCTTGAAGGTCTTGATGTTGTCGGATCGCCTCCGAAATCTGGTAGCCGATCGTGAAAACGGGGTTGAGGCTGGTCATCGGTTCTTGGAACACCATGGCGATGTCGTTGCCTTGAATCTTCCGTTTCTCGACCTCCGGCAAGCGTGTGATGTCTTGTCCGTTGTAATAGATGGCACCGCCCGCGATAAATCCAGCGGGTTGCGCGACGAGTTGGATGACGGACAGCGCGGTGACGCTTTTACCGCAACCCGATTCACCGACGAGTGCGAAAATCTCGTTCGGCGCGATGTCGAAAGAGATACCGTCAACGGCGCGGGCAAGTCCCTCTGGGGTGCGAAAATAGGTTTTGAGGTTTTGGACGCTGAGCAGTGCTTCTTGCATGGGAATACTATAGCAGAGAATTTTGTGGAAGTCAAGGGAAATTTGTATTGCTATTTCTGGCAGATGTTCACGTGTTTGAAGAATAACGGTGTAACTTACAACAAAATTATATTAATGAAACTGCAGAGATTGTGCTATACTAACGCAAGTTTGAAAAAAGCATTAGCAGTTAGGACAGACCCAAATTTACTTAACCCCCTAAATCCCCCTTATCAGGGGGACTTTAAGAGCAAAGGCGTCGATTTCCCTAAGTATTTATCAAACTCACGCTATACTGATTTATACGCCTAACCGAATTCAGTTCACAAGTTTCCGCCATAGAGGATCTTAGCAATGAAACGTAGCATCCGCCTGATTAGATCCATGTTCTATCTCGCCTGTCTATTCAGTGTGTCTCTCTTTGTTGGCTGTGGAGACGCTGAAGAGCCCGAAGAACCAAATGACCCTATCTTTAATAATACGCTTCCCGACGTATCGGATGAACACTGGCTACAGTTGACACAATGGCTACGGTTGACAGACGAAGACTGGAAAGCGTTGACAGACGAAGATTGGGAAAAGTTGAAAGGCGAGAACTGGCCCCGGTTGACAGACGCGGAAGTTGAGGAACTCATGAACCTTAAGATTCCACGCTGGGATGGTGAGCCGGTAGCATGGGAGGAAGCTAGAGAACATTCACACGCCAGACTCTTTCAAGAGTTTGGAGATATCCCACAAGTTCGTTACATTGTAGAGTTTGAGAAACGACCAAGCCGCGGGGTTGTCATTGTAACACTTGCGTTAGCCGAGCAACGCCTTGCTTATTGGGCAGCAGAATATTTTCTTTTTCCGAATGCGAACAATCAACGTACGTTTGAGGACTCCAGAAAACGGTTAAAGGCTATAGCAGAACGAGAACACCTTCGTTTTTTGGAGCAGCTTAGAATAGAAGAACCTGAAACTTGGACAAAAGGCATGCATGCCTTTCTTATTAGAAAACATGGAAAAATTCCCGAAGTTAACACTATTGTCAATTTTTTGCGAAAATTGGAACGCAATTTACCCAGAACAGACAAGGAATGCTACGCCTATCTTGAGGTCTACGACGCTCTCTACGATGATATGAACACTGCCTCAACTTATGAATTCTACGCCTTACTTGAAGCATTATACCAAGTTAGAGCTTTCGTCGAGGAGCCACCCTCACGCAGACTCGAACAATACCGAGAGGCACGAGCAGAAGGTATTCCGTTCTATGACATAGAATGGGATGACGATTAGTAATTGATGTGATTTTTTTTCGACTATTTTGAAATTATGCACCTTTTTCGCTGATAAATTGTGTCATTAACAGGACTTACGCATTTTGCCATGATAACGGACGTATGACACCCTTAAAAAAAGTCTCTTTAAGAGTACAAGAAAATTATATTACCAACTGATTTGAAAAAAATGAAGTTTACCCTAAACTTTTTCAGTTTCATTCTTATAATTAATATGAAGACGGTTCATAAGTTAACAGAACATGTACTTCACTATTTTTCAAGGAGGATCCAATAATGTTGAAAAGATATTTTGTAGGCTTGACTGCTTTTGTATGCCTTCTCAGTCTATCTTTCTTTATTGGCTGTGGGGACCCTGAAGGTACAGAATCGCCAACCATAGTAGATACGGAACCAACGGAACCGTTAGAGCCATTAGAGCCAATCGTAATCCCTGAGGAACTTTACGACACCAGCGATCTGACTTACGACATCAGCGATGAAGAGGTTCAGGAACTGATGGCGTTAGAACTGCCTGATCACTGGATGCATGACCCCAAATATTTCCATGCGCAACTCGTCCAACAATTCGGGAACATTCCAGCCGTTCATATCGTCGCGGAACGTCATCGAAAACGATTGCTGGCACCCGGAGGATTCATCACAACCCTTGATGAATCGATTAATTACGCCAAAGCACGATATGTGCTCTGGCCGAACGAGTCCACTCTAAAGTCTCTTGAAGGATATTTGAAAGATAAATTAATGCAGGAGACAGATGATCCCGAACTGTTTGCCAAAATCTTCAGAGAGAAGTTAGTCCATCAGTTTGGGTATAGGCCTGAGGTTGATATTGTCGTCGAGGGAGAGACAAAATTGATGTTTGGTGGCTTTAAACTCCCGGATGATGCAGATGAATACCTCGCTTACCACGAAGCACTCCATGCTCTCTTTCCAAGTACGTTGCACCTGCTTGAGAGTGCCCGTGAAGATGTCCGAAAGGCAAAAGCAGAAGGTTAGTTATGTTGATCGGCGCGCTTGATGAAGATTAATTTATTAATTCGGTAATTTCATAAATATCCAATGAGGTTACCACAGCGTTTGTGCCCAAGATCCGGTGCGGTTCCAAACCGCACCTACTGGGCCTGGGGGAGTGGTGCACTTTTTGCGCAACGGAAGCCGAGCCAACTGTTCGTGTTTGTCGGTTTATCATCCCCACGACTCGCCACACCTGCGGGCCCGGGTGTGTTCCATGAACCGCCACGCGATACACGTATTGTCTTGACACTTGTGAAATCTTCCATCAACGCCTCAATATCGGAGACACCGGCGATCGGATTCTTCTTCGGAGCGAGCCTATAAAAGTTTCTGTCGTACTGATCGAGACACAGTTCCCATACATTCCCGCCCATGTCGTGTAAACCGAATCCGTTTGGTAGATAACTGCCAACGGGTCGAGTGTGTCTTCCGTAATACCCGTAATTCGCTTTGCCGGGGTTACGGGTATTACCCCACACATAACGTTTATGGGCAATGCCGCCGCGTGCTGCCCTCTCCCATTCCGCCTCGGTTGGCAACCGCTTGCCGACCCACTTCGCGTAAGCCATCGCTGCGTACCAACTCACATAGACAACAGGGTGATTGGCTTTTTCTTGCGGGTAGTCGTTTCCGTTCCAATGTTTGAGGTAATTGCCGTTATGGTATTCACTCGGAATGTTATCCTTACTCCATTCCGGATTGGCATTAATGAACGCCTTGAATTGTGCATTTGTCACCTCATAAGGATCCATATAAAACGCGTCAAGGTAGACGGTGTGGCGGGGGGTAGCATCCATGATTTCATTGCTGCCCATCTGAAACTCACCTGCGGGGACGTGTACCATTTCGGTTGCGGCTCTCTCTAATTCCAGTGCCGATACATCACCTTTCCCATTAGATTGGCGTGCTTTCTGAAAGTCAATTTTTGCGGCATCATGTTGTCCGAGTGCCTGCTTTGCTTCTCCACGACTGTGATACGCTTCAGTATAATCAGATTTATGTTCTATAGCGGTATCAAAATCTTTTATTGCGTCATCATACTCGCCGAGGGCAGCTTTGGCAGCACCGCGGGTATGATAAGCGGAAGCACTGTCGGGGTTCAGTTGGATAGTTTTATCGCTGTCAGCGATTGCTGCTTGATAGTGTTTCCGTGCTTCAGTAGTTTCTCCCTGTTGCGTTTTCAATTGTCCGAGGTGATATTTTGTCCAGCCACGGTCACTGTAATTTTCATCATCGTCTGGCCCTAATTTGATGGCTTTGCTATAATCCTTTATCGCCGCCTGATAGTGTTTCTCGGCTTTTTTGCGTTCGCCTTTTTCAGCGTTGAGTTGCCCAAGGAGCACCTTCGCCCAGCCGCGGCCGGCGTAATTTCTATCGTCATCAGAATCTAATTTGATGGCTTGGGTATAATCCTTTATCGCTGCCTGATAGTGTTTCTCGGCTGCTGCAGTATTCTGTTGCTTGGCTTCATATTCGCCGTAGTGTGCGTGCGTGTGTGCGCGACCGTTGTAGTTTGCATCATTTTCAGGGTACAATTCGATAGCCGTGGTATAGTCGGTTATTGCTGTAATATAGTATTTCCGGGCTGCGGCAATGCGTCCATATTTGGCGATAGTTTCACCGTAGTGTACGCCTATATTCCCACGCGTGGCATAGGCACGTGTAAATTCAGGGTCCAATTCAACGGATTCATTGAGGTCGGTTATTGCCGCTTTATAGTCCTTGTCGTAGTATTTCTCTTCCCCGCGCTCATGGTACCCATACGCACGGATCCGCTTTTGTTTATACCAATTTATCAGTGGTTCAACTTGTGTAGATTTAGCAAGCAGCGCCTTGAGTGCGTTTGAAGGGACGGCGTAGCTGTAGGTATCATCGACAGCCGTACTGATGCCGATGACTTCGCCTCTGCTGTTTAGCATGGGACCGCCACTATTCCCTTTAGAAATAGACGCCGTTGTCTGTAGCCATTTCCCTCTATACTGGAGATTGCGTATGATTCCGTCGGTTAGTTTGTATTCTCCGCCACCGGGATAGCCTATGGCGTAAACGGGTTCATTGTGTTTCACTGCATCGCTGTTGCCAAGGGAGAGTGGCACGCCTTCACCGACGATTTTTAGGATGACGAGGTCGTCTTCCATATCATACGCCGTGACACCCTCAACCATCCAGATGGTTTCACCATCACTGAGTTTCGCGAAAATGGGTCCGGGCCGTGCGATGACGTGTAGATTCGTCACAATCTTATCGGGTTGTATAAAGAAACCACTGCCTGCGCCGACTCTCACAAAGTTTCCACCGGCGATGCGGACGATAGAGGCTTTTCCTTTCTCGGCTGCGAGTTCTGCCGTCAGGGACGGGAGATTTTCGGAATCGTGCTGTTGGGGAACCTGTGCACATGAGATAAGTATGGCCAAAGCGAAAAGGCTGAGTGGATATTTTTTAGGGTGTTTCATGGGAGATATACCTCTGGCTTTACTGGATAATTTCAGCATCCGCTGAAAAATTGGGTTTGTCACAATTACGACACACAGAATATAAGCAGATAAGAGTGCCTTTCGTTTAGTGTTCTATTTTTCAAAAACTGGGTCTATCTCCTTTGCTTTCGCGAAGTCCGCTTTCGCATTTTCGTGCTGCCCAAGTGCTTCTTTTGCCAATCCACGGTCATGATAATATAGTGCCTTCTTTGGATTTAGTTGGATGCATTCACTGAAATCTTCAACTGCGCCGTTATGGTCACCGAGACCTGCTTTTGCAGCACCGCGCGTGTGAAAGAACACAGACTGAAATTTGGTATCCTTCGGTTGCAACCGTAGTGCCTCATCACTATCGTTTATCGCTCCTTGATACAGGTTTTCTGCTGCTGCCACGTTTCCTTGCTCAGTTTCAACTTGCCCAAAAAGATACTGGGTCCACCCGCGATTATTGTAGGCTATACTGCGCATTGGGTCGCGATTAATAACTTCGGTGTAGTCGTCTATCGCCATTTGATAGTGGTGCCGCGCTTCCACCAGAACGCCTTGATCCGCTTTGGATTCACCGATACGTCCCTGCGCTAACCCACGGTTGTAATAGACTTTAGGATTGGACGGATTGAGTTGGATGGTTTTATCATAATCTTCAATTGCTCCGATATGGTCACCAAGCGCGGATTTCGCAACGCCTCGGTTATTGTAAACCGCACCTAAATCCGGGTTGCGTTTAAGCACATGGTTATATTTCGCTATCGCTGCTTTATGTTTCCCCTGCGCTTGCTTCCTATCCGCTTGTACCCGAACAGCATGGGCATATATATCAGGAAACCTTCGCCATCTGGTAAAAGATTCTATTTCCTCCGTTTCCTTAAAGCGCGCGTTAAGCACATTAGAAGGCACAGCACCCCCAAATCCAAAAGCATCAGAGATACCATCATTCTTTATCTGGTCCATGGAACATGCAATACCAATAATTTGAGCATTACTATTTAGCACAGGGCTCCCACTATATCCCGGAAAAAACTGCGTTGTTATCTCAAACCATCCTCTGCTGTCGCGACCGGATACCGTACCCACCAGACACTGGTACTCGGCATTAGCATAAGTAAGCGTGTAAACTCGGTCGCCTACCTTGACATTCTTACTGTTGCCGAGACGGAGCGGGGCATCACATTTTTCGGCAACCTTTAAGAGCACCAAATCATTCTTGGCATCAAATGCGATAACGCCTGTGATGGTATATAAGACGGGATCCTTGCCAACTGATTTTTTATAGGCGTAGGGAAGGTCTTTATGATCTGGAAGGTAAAGGGGGGTCCTTGTTACTTTAATCTGCTTTGCTGCAACAGTTTTTGCCAGTGCGACGACATGAATATTAGTTACAAGCGTGTCATTCGCTATGAAAAACCCGGTGCCTGCTACACCAACTTTCTGAGCATCTTTAGAGGCATCGTTATGAATACGCGAGAAGAACCGGTGTAAACTCGTATAGGTGGCAGTCGGGTTTCTATTAAAAAACTTATAAATGCGCCAGTGTAAGGTCAATATAGTATCGGGAATCGCTTCTATGTAGACTAAAGCGTTTCTACTCTCTTCTTCGAGCTGCCGTAGGACTTTATCTTTTTCTTGTTCCATAAAGAGGTTTCCTAAGGGTGTTCCGTCTATGGGTTGTGCGTCAGCACGTATTACTTATTTTCGATGTCCGGGTCTAATTTCCTTGCCTTTGCAAGATCAGTGTCCGCCTCTTTTTGCTGCCCAAGTGCCTGTTTCGCAAGCCCGCGCTGGTGATAGGCGTGCGCGAAATCCGGTTTGAGTTTGATGGCTCTATCAAAGTCTTTAATCGCGTCCTCGTGTGCGTCAAAGGCAATCTTTGTGACTGCGCGTGTGCAATATGCATAAGCGTTTCGCCGATCGCGTTTGATCGCTTCCTCACTATCGTCCATCGCAGCTTCATAGAGTTCTCGCGCTGCTTCCATGTTTCCATCAGCGGATTCGCACTCCGCAATGAGATACTTCGCATAACCGCGGTTGTTGTAGTTTCTACTGGCGAGGCTGGGGTCCGGTGCGACCTTGATGGCTTTTGTATAGTCAGGAATCGCCGCATGATACAGTCGGATGGCTTCCGTCTCATCTCCTTGTGCTGCTTTGTCTAATCCGAGGAGGTACTTCGCTAATGCGCGATTATAGTACGCGCCATACGCATCCGCCTCGCTCAGGCCGATACTGAGGGCTTTATCGTAATCTTCAATGCCTTCGGTGTACTGCTTAAGTCCCATTTTCGCCTGCGCACGATTGTAGTAGGCGGGTGCTGCATCCGGGTTGCGTTCAATGGCAGCGTTACAATCAACGATGCCGCCTTCAAAATCTCCTAAAGTCGTTTTTGCACCAGCGCGATTGAAGTATGCTTCTGTGAAGTCTGGATTGCGTGCCAGGGCGGCATCCCAGTCGGCGAGGGCACTTTCGGGGTGTCCAAGGAGATTCTGTAAAGCACCGCGATTGTGATAGAGTTCCACCAAATCCGGATTGAGTTTCAGAGCAGCCGTATAGTGTTTGATCGCTGCCTTATATTGTTTTTCTTTTTGCTTGAGGTATCCGTGAGAAGCCTCGGCATAAGCGCGTATCCGGGGGTGCTGTCGCCATGTTTCAAAAGATTCCGCGGCTCCCACGTCCGCAAGCAGTGCCTTGACGGCATTTGAAGGAATCGCGTAAGCGAATTCGCGGGGATCGTCTGCCTGGGTCCCAGTAGCGGATGCGCCAGCCGAAACGGCAATGCCGATAATTTCACCTGCCCTATTTATGATGGGACCGCCGCTATTCCCCGGGGAAAGCACCGTTTTTAAACGCAGATGTGCGTCGTTAGACCGGATGCCGTGCAGGGTCCCTTCCGTGATGACACCTCTCGCCCCCTTCTCTTCTATACCGTCACCGGTGCAGCGGACCGCGTAAACCCGTTCACCTTTCTTGAGCGTATCGCTATCGGCGAGCGGCAGCGGCATCCCTTCAGTCGAAATCTGCAAGATGACCAGGTCGGTTTTGTCATCAAACGCAACCACGTCCGTAACCGGATATGGGACGCGCAGATTCACCGGCTCTACCAAAATCGTTGTCGTACCAACAACACAGTGAATGTTCGTTGCAATCAGGTGCGGTGCTACAAAGAAACCACTTCCGGCTGCGATCTTAACGGCTTGTATCTGCTCACCCCTGCGGTGTCCAGTCGGTTCTACCTTCAAAAGGACAGCGGAAGCACGCAAGGCTTTTGATGCGATCCGCTGGAGCGATCTATTTTTATTATTTTTAGTTTTCCGTTTCCTCATGCTTTTGTTTCCTAACACTGAAAAAATCTTTTCTTTCCATTATACCCTAAATTTGAGGTTTTGCAATGTAAAAGATTTGACATCTCCGATAGAATATGTTATCATAATTAACAAATCTGGCAAAATTTGCACAACATCACGCGGCATTCAAACGAGATATGGACAAAAAATCGCTTACCACACTGACATCGCAATATAGGAAGTCTGTGCGCTATAATACCCTGTATCAAGATAGCATTTCTGCTGTCATGGGTTTGCGCGCCATATCTATTATTATTGCTATTCGTCGGGCTGTGGTGGGCTAATTACGCGCGGAAAAGTAGTTTTTATTCCAACGCCCATCACTGAGACAGATGATTTCAGTGAGGGTGTTTTTTTTTAATAGTTGTCAGTTATCAGTTCGGTTTTTCTGCGAAAAACCTTTCAGTTATCAGTTAAGAGGCACACTGTGGCAGGCACAACAAAAGTAACCACCACAAGAGAGTAATTTATAACTTATAACTGAAAACCATTAAACGAGGAGTTTCCCGATGTTTGAAGAGGTATCACCGCAATTTACATTTGCGGAAAAAGAGAAACAGACCTTGGCGTTCTGGCGTGAAAACGACATCTTCGAGAAAAGTATGGAGATGTATAAGGACGCGCCGCCCTTCGTTTTCTTAGAGGGACCGCCGTTTGCGAATGCGCCGCCCGGCGTGCATCACGTTCTCGCGCGCATCATGAAAGATGCCGTCTGCCGTTATAAGACGATGACAGGGCATTATGTCCACCGTAAAGCAGGCTGGGATACACACGGACTCCCCGTTGAATACCAAGTCGAAAAGCAACTTAACATCAGAAATAAAGCAGAATTAGAGGCATACGGCGTTCAGAATTTTATCGAAAAATGTAAAGAGAATGTGTTCCAATACGAGCAGGATTGGCGAGAGATGACGGAGCGCATCGGCTTCTGGGTCAATCTCGACGAGGCTTATATCACACTGTCAAACGATTACATTGAGAGCGTTTGGTGGGTGCTGCGACAGGCGTGGGATAAAGGATTGCTCTATCAGGGACATAAGGTGCAACCGTACTGCTATCGGTGCGGTACAACCTTAGCGAGCCACGAAGTCGCGCTCGGTTATCAAGAGGTCGCCGATCCGTCTATCTTTGTGCGGTTTCCGTTGAAAAACAGAGAAGATACCTATCTCCTTGTCTGGACGACGACACCGTGGACGTTGCCGTCTAACGTTGCAGTCGCTGTGGGTGAAGATTACGATTACGTTGCTGTTGAAGAACAGAACGGACAGCACCTCATCCTCGCGAAAGAGTGTCTGCCAAGTTTGTTCGGAGATGAATCTCCGCAGATCGTTGAAACCTATAAGGGAAGCGACCTTCAAGAGTGGGAATACGAACCCTTATTTGTTAGCGAGCAGCATCCAGAAAAATCACACTACATTGTCACGGCTGATTTTGTAACGACGACAGAGGGCAGCGGCTTGGTCCACATCGCGCCTGCTTTCGGACAAGACGATTACGACATCGGGCAACAACACAACCTCCCGCTGGTGCAATTGGTGGGGCCCGATGGCAGATTTGTCGCGGAGGTCAAAGAGTCGTGGGCGGGTGAATACGTTAAAGATGCGGATCCACAAATCATTGAGAATTTAGATGGACGCGGGTTGTTGTTCAAGGCTGCTGAATATACGCACCAATATCCGTTCTGTTGGCGATGTGATACGCCGTTGCTCTATTACGCACGCGAATCGTGGTTCATCCGAACGACTGCTATCCGAGACCAGATGCATCGACACAATCAAGAAATTAATTGGTATCCGGAACATATCAAAGACGGACGTTTCGGGAACTGGTTGGAAAACAACATTGATTGGGGGTTGAGTCGTGAACGGTATTGGGGCACACCACTGCCGGTTTGGGTGTGTGAGGATTGCGGACATCAACACTGCGTCGGTAGTATCGCTGAATTAAAAGAGCTCGGTACAGAGATCCCTGACGATATTGAGTTACACCGTCCATATGTAGACGCTATTGTTCTGGGGTGTGAGGCATGCAACGGCACGATGCACCGTGTGCAAGATGTGATTGACTGCTGGTTTGACTCCGGCTGTGCACATACAGCGCAATGGCACTATCCTTTTGAAAATAAGGAACTCTTTGAACAAGCCTACCCAGCGGACTTCATCTCCGAAGCGATCGATCAGACGCGAGGATGGTTCTATAGCCTTTTAGCGACTGGTACACTTCTCTATGATAAACCTGCTTACAAAAACTGCCTCTGCCTTGAGCTCATTCTCGCAGCTGATGGACAGAAGATGAGTAAGAGTCGTGGTAATACGGTAGACCCTTGGACAATTTTGAATGAACAGGGTGCTGATGCGATGCGATGGTATATGTTCACGGGATCCGCACCGTGGGCACAGCGGATGTTCACGGTTGATGGCGTTGACGAAGCGTTGAAAAAGTTCATGGGAACGCTCCAGAACGTTTATAGCTTCTTCGTGATGTACGCTAACCTCGAACAGGTTGATGTTTTGCAAGATGCACCACCAGTAGCGGAACGCGCTGTTGTGGACAGATGGATTTTGTCTCGTCTCCATACGCTCATTGATAACGTGCGCGATGAGATGGAGAATTACCATCTTACGAACGCGCCACGTGCGATTGAGGCGTTTGTGGACGACCTCAGTAACTGGTATGTCCGCCGTTCCCGCGACCGTTTCTGGGGTGCGGAAGCAGGTCCCGACAAGCAAGCGGCTTATGCCACGCTTTATGAGGTCCTTGTAACTGTCGCTAAACTCGCTGCGCCCTTCGTCCCGTTTTTAGCGGACGAACTCTACCGGAATTTGGTATGTTCGCTTGATGCTGAGGCACCGCCGAGTGTCCACCTCGCGGCATACCCGGTAGCAGATGCGTCGCTGAAAGATGCCCAGTTAGAGACCGATATGGCTTTCACGCGTGATGTCATCAGTATGGGACACGCCGCACGCAACCGTTCTGGCATCAAGACGCGTCAACCGCTTGCTGAGATTACTATCGGTGGACTCTCCGATGCAGAAAAGGCGATCGTTAACCGTCTATCGGAACTCGTCTATGATGAACTCAACGTCAAAGCCATCGTCTTCACAGAGGAATTAGATGCGTTCGCGCAGGTTACACTCAAACCCGACTTCAGGGTATTGGGTCCCAAATACGGTAAAGGCGTTCAAGCGATCGCGAAGGCACTTGCCACTGCAGACGCAATGCAGACGAAGGCGGAATTAGAAACCGCTGGCAGTTTAGAGATCGAAGCATCGGGAGAAACTTATACTGTTGCAGCATCCGAAATTGACGTGCAAACGCAGAATCGAGAGGGTTTCTTTGTAGAGGTAGATGCTCGGAAATTTGTCGCGTTGTCAACGGAACTGACGGACGAATTGGTACTTGAAGGCTTGGCACGCGAACTTGTGAATAAAATCCAAAATATGCGGAAGGAAGCCGATTTTAATGTCTCCGATCGGATTAAACTCAGTTTGACCGATGCATCGCCGCTTGTAGATGAAGCGTTCCAAGTGCATCGGGAATATATTCTCAGCGAGACGCTAACAACAGCAGTTATAGACGCGCCGAGTGAAAATGCATTCACCGTCGCGCAAAAACTCAACGATGAATCAGCGACCCTGAGCGTTGAACAAGTTTAAAGTTTGGCAAGCGTCAGTTTAGCGTGTTTCTCGTAAATACGATTTTGTACGGAATTACCAAAATATTTATTCAAACTTCATCTAAGCAATTTTCAATATTAAATAAGCACATTTTACATTGTTGGCGGGCGAGGAAACCCCGCCCCTACGGGGGTTCGGCACCTCTCGGAAATCCGAAAATCTAAATTTATTATTTAATATTGCTTAACGTGAGTTTGATAAAAGCACATTGTAGCGCAAACTTTCGAGTTTGCGCCCATAGCACACAAACTGGAAAGTTTGTGCTACAAGGGTCCCAAGGTAGTCCTTGGGATAAAATACCTGTTTATGAAAGAGAACAGAGATGAAAGATTACAGCAAATCGGAGAAAAAGCTTTAGCCGATTCTGTCGTCCGTTTGTCATGGCAATATACCGACGAAAACTTTGATGAACTTGTTCCGCGACGTGGGAGTGGATTCTTTGTTAGTTCAAACCTGATTGTGACAAATCTGCATTGTGTCGCAAGGGCACCATCCATTGTTGCAGAACTCGCCAACTCGGAAATTCAATTGCCAATCGAAGGTATAGTGGCGTTCGACATCGCAAACGACCTCGTCATTTTAAAGGTTTCAGGTGAAGGGCGACCACTATCCATTGGCGATAGCAACGCTGTCCAAATTGGCGACACTGTTTGTGTAGTCGGGTATCCTCGTGGCGAAAAAGGCGTAGCGACACAAGTCCCTATTCACGGCATCCGAGAGAGCGACAAACAATTTGAAATTAAAGAGACATTCGATCCCGGACAGAGCGGCAGTCCTCTGCTAAATAGCACGGGTCAGGTCATAGGTATTGCTAGGGTTACTTACTTTGAAATATCGTTTGCTGCTGGGGGTGCGAAGCCATCTCTCAGTTACGCAATTCCTGCGAGTACTGTAGCTGTCATGCTCTCGGATGTAGGGGAAACGGAACCGTTGGCAGAATGGCAAAAACATCCACAGATACGTGGCTATGCTGAAGGTCTGCAAGGCCAGACGGAATTGATGCAGCAGAAATACGAGGAAGCAATGGTATGCTTTGATGCTGCTCTTAAATTTAATCCCGATTTAGCGGAGATATATCTCAATCGTGCAGCTTTAAAGATGTTAATGGGAAAGACAGAAGAAGCAATCGTTGACTGCGATTCCGCTATCAAACTTAACCCCGATTTTGTTGGGGCATACCTTAACCGAGCTTCCGCGAACTTATTGTTAGATCAATACAAAGTGGTAATTGACGACTGCAACGCTGCTCTTGAACTTCATCCGGATCTTGTCCATGCCTATAACATTAGAGCGACCGCTAAATTGGGTTTAGAACAACCCGAAGCGGCAATTGACGATTATGATGCTGCTTTAGAACTCAATCCGAATGCAGTGGAAGTCTATTTCGGTCGCGCAAATGTGAAACTTATATTAAAGGACTATACTGAGGCAATTGAAGATTTTGATAAAATTATCAGCCTTAATCCTGAATTTGCGGCGCATTTAAATATTTACAACACCCGAGCAGATGCCAAATACCGCCTTAAAGACTATCAAGGTACAATCGAAGATTATGACAAAGTCATAGAACTCAACCCAGAAGACTACAAAGCCTACATAAACCGTGGACGTGTAAAGCGGATTAGTGGTGATTATGAAGGCGCGATTGCAGACTGTGATCAAGCGATCCAACTCAATTCTGAGCAGCATGCTGCCTATTACAATCGTGCGTTTGCTAAACGTAGGCTTGGAGAATCTAAAACACCTGAAGAAACCTTAAAACTTTATCAAGAAGCAATAGACGATTATACAGAAGCCATCAAACTAAAACCTAAGCATGCTAATTCCTACTATAATCGTGGATTTGCGAAGTATCAACTCGGAAAAACTAAAGCGGATCACGAAACTAAAGCCGATGCCACAAAATACTATCAAGAATCTATTGACGATTATACAGAGGCAATCAAAATTGATCCTAAATATTTAATTTCCTACAGCAACCGTGGACGTGCGAAACGTAGACTTGGTATATCTCATATAGATAACGGAGATACTGCTATTGCTCGTGAATACTATCAAACATCTGTTGATGATTATACAGAAGCAATCAAAATTGACGCAAAGGATCCCTCAATGTATGATGGCAGGGGATGGACAAAGTGTCTGCTTGGACAATTAGAATCCGAAGAAGGGAATAGCCAAATAGCCAGAGATCTCTTTCATACAGCGATTGCCGACAGTGATGAGGCTATTCGCTTAAAACGCGGTAAACCGAGTGCGACCTATTTCTATACCCGCGCTGTTGCCAAAGCTGGACTTGGTAATTATGATGATGCGATTGAAGATTTCAGTGAAGCGATTCGGATTAAGCCTACGGATGCCACATACCATCGTGATCGTGGTCGAGCAAAGGAAGCCCTTGGGCAGCACGAAGCAGCAAAAGTAGACTTTGTGAAGGCAAAAGAATTAGACCCTGATGTCGAAAATAGATCATACTAACGCAGACTTGCGGATAATGGAAAAAATCCGTTGAATATAATTTAGGCGCGTTCGCGTTGTGTAATAGGGAAAAATGCTACCATAAGCAAGTAGATTGACATATAGTGCTACTATTTGCAAACGGGTTGACATATAGTAGCACTATATGCTAATATAAATGTATGATAGATAGACAATTTTGGCTCAACCGCATCGAAACTGCTTGGAAACGGCGTTCAATTGTATGGCTGTCCGGTGTACGGCGTGTTGGTAAGACGTGTTTGTGCCAGACCCTTCCCAATATTGAATACTTTGATTGTGAATTGCCGCGTGTCAGACGATTGATGGAGGATCCGCAAGCATTTTTGGATAGCATCGGTAGCGGTCGGATTGTGCTTGATGAGGTTCATCGTTTACCGAACCCATCAGAGTTGTTAAAAATTGCAGCGGATCACTATCAGCAGATCCAGATTGTTGCAACAGGTTCGTCAACGCTTGGTGCGAGTGCTAAATTTAGAGATACGCTTGTTGGACGCAAAACCGAGTTGTGGTTGACACCATTAATAACAGCAGATCTCAACGATTTCAACCGAGTGGAGATTCAGCATCGTCTGTTGCACGGCGGGTTACCCCCATTTTTCCTTGAAGATGTCCTTCCTGAACCGGATTTCCAAGAGTGGGCAGATGCTTATTGGGCAAAAGATATCCAAGAACTTTTTCGACTCGAACGTCGCTACTCTTTTCAAAAATTCACCGAACTCCTCATGGTACAAAGTGGTGGGGTTTTTGAAGCATCCCGTTTCACACGCCCATGTGAGGTCAGTCGGGGGACCATATCAAACTACCTCTCTGTTTTAGAGGCGACTTTCGTCGTGCATGTTATCCGTCCGTTTAGTTCACATCGCGCAACAGAAATCGTCGCTGCGCCGAAAGTCTATGGATTTGACACCGGATTTGTCTGCTACTACCGAGGCTGGTCACAACTGCGACAAGAAGATCTCGGTCTGTTGTGGGAACACTTTGTTCTCAATGAAATCATGGCACAGACCCAATCCCGCGAGATTCACTACTGGCGTAACAAGAGAGGATTGGAAGTCGATTTTGTACTCACGCGTGCTCGTAATCTGCCAGTTGCTATTGAGTGCAAGTGGTCAGCTTCAGGATTTTCGCCGCGTGCGCTGCTGGCGTTCCGCAGGCAATATCCAGATGGTGAAAACTTTGTCGTGGCAAACGATGTAGATCGTTCCTTCACAAGCAATTACAACGGGATCAAGGTTAAGTTTGTGAATTTGGGGGCATTGATTGCGGAAATATGATCGCATGCCAGATAAAAAATTTGCCTTAAAACAGAATTTTTGCTATAGTACGGTTTAAAATAGAAATCTTTAAAATCTGTTTCATAAACGCTGATTTCCGTGGCGGGGTGTCCGCGCCTCAGCCCGTTCTCAATGTCAATTATAGTCAGGACTTACGCAAACTGAGCAAATATTGGATATATGGACGGATGTTTTTAACCCCCTAAATCCCTCTTATCAGAGGGACTTTAAGAAGACGGATGTTTTTAACCCCCTAAATCCCCCTTATCAGGGGGACTTTAAGAGTTCTACTTATCAGGGGAACTTTAAGAGAAGGTGCGTAAGTTCTAATAGTAATGAAAGGAGATTCCGGTTATGCGAGATTTTTCGTATATTGCCGCGACAACGATACCGGAAGCCGTCGCGCTGCTCGACGAAAAAGGAGAAAGCGCGCGTATTTTAGCCGGTGGTACCGACCTCATCGTTCAGGTTCGAGAAGCACGCCGAGACGTTGATTGGATGATCGACATCAAATCGATTCCCGAGGTTAACGATTTGGATTACAACGCCACTACTGGCTTGGTGCTTGGTGCTGCAGTTGAGTGTTATAAGATTTATGCTGATGATGCGATCTGCGATGCCTATCCGGGTTTAATCGATGCGACCAAAATTATTGGTGGCACTGCAATTCAGGGACGTGCCGCTGTTGGGGGTAACCTCTGTAACGCCTCACCCGCTGCAGATGGAATACCGCCACTGATTGTGTTGAATGCGTCTTGTGTTATTGCTGGACCGAATGGTGAACGCGAAGTCCCTGTTGAAGACTTCTGTACAGCCCCTGGACAGACCGTATTAAAAAAAGGCGAAATGCTCGTCTCTATGAAAATACCGGTACCTGCAAGCAATTCAAGCTCGTACTACCTCCGGTTTATCCCACGCAACGAGATGGACATCGCTGTTGTCGGTGCTGGTGCATCCGTGACGCTTGACGCTGCGAAACAGACGATTGTCTCTGCGCGTATCGCACTCGCTGCTGTCGCGCCTACACCGCTCTTTGCGGAGGAAGCAAGCACGCTCCTTGCAGGTCGCGAGGTTTCTGATGAGGCAATCGACGCAGCTGCACAAGCCGCGCAAGCGATTGCCCGTCCAATTAGCGATATGCGTGGCACTGCTGAACAGCGAACACACCTTGTCGGCGTGCTGACGCGGCGCGCACTCAACGGTGCAATCCAGAGAATCCGAGAAGCGACATAAGTTTTGTCGATTGATAAGAATAACGACTTTCCCCTCCGAAACGTGAAAGGAACTCATATTATGGCGAGAAGATCGCACGTTCAGACAACTCTTAATGGCGAAACAGTGGAATTTCTCTGTGAACCGCGGCAAAGCCTGCTGGAGGTACTCAGAGATGAACTCCACCTTACGGGTGCAAAAGAGGGCTGCAACAACGGTAACTGTGGGGCATGCAGCGTCATCCTCGACGGTAGGCTGGTCAATTCATGCCTTGTCCTCGGTGTAGAAACTGAAGGCAAATCTGTCGAGACGATCGAAGGTCTTGCTGACCCCGACAAGTTGCATCCTATCCAAGATGCTTTCCTCGAAAACGCCGCGCTTCAATGCGGTATTTGTACGCCTGGTTTCATTATGAGTGCGAAAGCACTCCTCGACGAAAACCCAAATCCGACAGAACACGAAGTTCGATACTGGTTGGCTGGAAATTTGTGCCGCTGTACCGGTTACGATAAAATTGTCCGTGCTGTACTTGATGCAGCCGCAGCTGAGTAAAAGGAGCGTCCTTCGTATGACTGAGATAATAGAATTGTAGTAGACGTTAGCAAATTTTCTATTTCTCACATAGCGAATTGACGGAAAAGGAATGCTTGAAAACAAAGACTACAAAGTTATCGGAACTCGTCCCATCCGCCATGACGGTGTTGATAAAGTCACTGGTAGAGCACTGTATGGGGCAGATTTTCAGGCTGCGGGACTCCTCCACGGCAGGGTGCTACGGAGTCCGCACGCACATGCACGCATCATCTCGATTGACACAAGCCGTGCCGAAGCCCTCCCCGGTGTGAAAGGCGTTGTCACTGCGAAAGACATACCCGATCCAGGGGACAAAATCGCTGACCTCGGGGAAGGTGCCGTCAACCTTAAATACCTCTGTGATAACATCTTAGCGAGCGACAAGGTGCTCTATAAAGGTCACGCCATCGCTGCTGTTGCTGCGACGAACCCGCACATCGCTGAGGAGGCTTGCACACTCATTGATGTTACATACGAGGTACTACCGCCTGTTTTAGAGGTACGACAAGCGATGGAGCCGGATGCGCCGCTCCTACATGAACACATCAGAACGACTTCAATGGGTGAAACTGCAGACGAACCGAGCAATGTCGCGAGTCACATTCAACACAAACTGGGTGATCCTGAAAAAGGGTTCGCTGAAGCGGATGTCATTATCGAACGCGAGTTCGTTACTGGTACCGTCCACCAAGGCTATATTGAACCGCATAACGCCACGGCACACTACAATCAGGATGGGCAGTTGACGATTTGGTGTAGCACCCAAGGTGCGTTTACTGTCCGCGAACAGGTTGCCGAAATTCTGCAATACCCTATTTCCAAAATTAAGGTCGTTCCGATGGAGATTGGTGGCGGTTTTGGTGGTAAGATTAGTGTATACATTAAACCTGTTGCAGCGTTGCTTGCTAAGAAGACGGGTAAACCCGTCAAGGTGTTGATGAACCGTGCGGATGTGTTTGAAGGCACGGGCCCGACACCTGCCTCTTTCATCCGCGTTAAGATGGGTGCTACCAATGACGGTAAGATAACCGCTGCTGAGGCGTATCTCGCTTTTGAAGCGGGTGCGTACCCCGGTTCTCCCGTCGGACCTGGTGCGATGTGTATTTTCGCGCCTTATAACATTGAAAACGTTATCATCGATGGCTACGATGTCGTTGTCAACAAACCGAAAACCGCGCCTTACCGCGCTCCGGGTGCACCAAACGCCGCTTTCGGTTCGGAGACAGTTGTTGACGAGCTCGCGGAGAAACTCGGCATCGATCCCCTTGAGATCCGGTTGCTCAACGCTGCAAAAGAAGGTGACCGACGGGCAGATGGACCTGTTCATCCGCGCATCGGTTGCATTGAGACAGTCGAAGCAGCGAAAGCACATCCGCACTATACCGCCCCGAATGGGAAGAAGCACCACGGTCGCGGTGTCGCTTCCGGTTACTGGTTCAACATCGGCTTAGAGTCCAGCGTGACGATTAATGTCAACTCCGATGGCACGATTAACCTCATTGAAGGTTCCACAGACATCGGTGGCACGCGTGCTTCAATCGCTATGCAGGCGGCAGAAGTGCTCGGCATCTCTGCTGAATCGGTCAACCCAAGCGTTGTTGATACCGAGTCTGTCGGTTACACCGCTGTGACAGGTGGTAGCCGCACAACTTATGCGACAGGATATGCCGCTTATGAAGCCGCACAAGATGTCAAACGCCAGATGATTGCTCGTGCCGCGAAACTCTGGGAAGTTGATGAAGCGAACGTGCAGTTTGCAGATGGCGAATTCTCAAGTATCAATGGCAAAGAGGAGCAGATTAGCTTCCGCGACCTATGCGGCCGGCTCGGTGAAACGGGTGGTCCGGTTGTTGGTAGCGGGACAGTGAATCCCGGTGGTGCCGGTGGTGCCTACGCAACGCATGTAGTGGATGTAGCAGTGGACGAGGAGACCGGCAAGGTCGATATCCTCCGCTATACCGCAGTCCAGGATGCAGGAAAAGCCATTCATCCGAGTTACGTTGAGGGTCAAATCCAAGGCGGTGCTGTTCAGGGTATCGGATGGGCATTGAATGAAGAATACATCTACAATGCCGAAGGTGAAATGACCAACGCCAGTTTCCTTGATTACCGGATGCCGACGTGCTTGGATTTACCGATGATCGACGCAGTCATCGTTGAAGTCCCGAATCCGGGGCATCCGTATGGTGTGCGTGGTGTCGGTGAGGTGCCGATTGTGCCCCCGATGGCTGCGATCGCCAATGCTATCTACGATGCGATCGGCGTTCGGATGACGGAGCTCCCGATGTCGCCTGATCGGCTTTTGAAAGCGATGGGCAAAATTTAAGATGGAAAAACGAAAGGCGCGCCTTGCAGGCGGGGTTTAAAACCCCGCCTGCAGTGTGGGCTGTGTAAGTCCTGAAGGATAGAATATGCCAACCGTAGCCATCCCCTCCCTCCTACGTAATCTAACGAACGGTGCAGACAGTATTACTGTTCCCGGTGCCACTATTCGAGAAGTCATCAATAATTTAGAGACTCGCTATCCGGGTATGAAAGCGCGGTTGTGTGAGAACGATCGCATCAAGCCTGGCCTCGCTGTCTACGTCAACGGACTTCTTACCCGAGGCAGTATCCTTGAAAGCGTTGATGCGGACGCAGAGATTCATTTTTTACCTGCGATCGGTGGCGGATGAGGTTAGCGTAGGTTATGGAAGTGCATAGATACCACGCCGGATCTTTACGATTTCCCCCGCTTCTACGAGCCGTGTGAGTTCATTATTTATGGCTTTCGGATGTCCGTCGATGGCTGCCACAAGTGCGGCTGCCTTTTTCTCACCATCGGAGAGATGCGAGAGGATCTGCTCTCGGAAGGGCACCCGTAGGGGTCTCCCGCCTCTAAATTTCTTCAATACACGGTTCGCTTGTCTTGCGGAACATCCCAAAACACGTTCCACTTCCTCTCTACTTGACTCGGCAGTTAGATTTGCGCGTTCGGCTTCAAATTGCTCGCGTGTAGCGATTACCTCAGGAAGTTTGTCCAAGCTGCCGGCAACCTCAAAATCCTCCCAGTCAAAAAGGAGCGTTTCAGATCTATCGGTAATGCCGGGCAGTGGAAAGCTCGTGATTAACATCACCTTCCTATTGTCTCCGATATCCAGCCCTGCATAGCCTATAATTTCAGCGAGGAAGTTAACAACGTTCTGTTCATAAACACTCTGGACGCGTTCGTCGTTTTCAGGCGTACGTCCTATCGGCATAAAGGAGAGGTCTGCTTGCTCCAGGTTATCAAGTATTACAGGATACCGCTGCGCGCAATAGACCTTGAAACAGTATGGAAAACCCTTATAGAGAGCTGGTGCCGCGACCGTCTTCCGCTGGCGAAGCGGTTCTCTATGGCGTTGATGGCAGCGTTGAATAATATCTGTGAAAGGATTCATGGCTTATAAAAAAATAGATAGGGAAATCGCAGTTACAATAAATTCAATCTTTCAGATGTCACAAATCACTCTTGGAGGCGGGGTTTATAACCCCGATTCCTGCGGATAATAGCACGTACCTATTCCCGATAATGCACTCGGAAAACCGAGAATTGAATAGTTCTGAAAAACATTATGATTCTCCTTATAAAAAAAGTTCAGTTTGCGTTAACACGTATGATTTTGTGTAAATCCTCAAGTTATAATAGGTCGATTCCTATAATTATTCAATTAAAAAACAGTATAGTCTATACATAACCATAAATTATTATGATATTTTTCAGAGAAAAAGCAAATATAGTAAAGACTCAAAGGATATGGTTTCTCTTTTGGATACGTATTCCGGTTTTTGATTGACAGTTTACGTCAAATCTGCTATTCTTTGCTCACTTGACTTTGACGTAGTGCGTTTAGAAATCTGGCTCGGTTTATGTATCCGTCTCTTATGCCAACTTTTCAATTTGGTCGTGTTCGCGCGAACGGCTTCAACGCCAATTGCTGGATGGACATACATTCGACTCCGATGATTGAGAAGAAGTATAATCTTTCCAGAAAGGAGACATTATGGTAACGTTAAGAGGATTGAGATTCAGCGTCTTTATACTCTTTTTACTCGGACTCATCTCAGCGAACGCGCCCTTTTGTGTCGGCGAAGTGCTGTTTGAGGATGACTTTGAGAAAAACGCAATTGATAAGGGTAAATGGGTACCTACAGGCACCTGGTCCGTGGATAATGGAGAACTCGTCGTTAACGGTGGGGAAGTCGGGATTACGCTCAAGGATAATTTTACGGATTTTGAGTTCTATGTTGATTTTCACATGATAAACCCCTTATGGGCAGCGAATTGGGTTGTGCGTGGGGAAGACCCGAACAATTGTACGCTGGTTCAAATTGTGGCAGATGGTCGTAATCAATTTTGGTGGTTCACGAGAGTTGGCGGTAATTATATCGTTAAGGACGAGGATAAGTTGGACAACGAATCAGGTGTCCACGCTGAGCTTGGCAAATGGTACACGATCAAGATCGTTGCTGAAGGTGAGCGTTACGACCTCTATCTCGGTGAACGGGGTAAGGAACTCGAATTAGCCTGTACATGGAAAGATGATACCCATGACAAGGGGGGCATAGGTTTCAGAGCGGGTGGCGGCGAGCATAGCCTGTATGACAATGTGTTGGTTACAACCGTGGGACACAGTTTCGCAGTGACTCCTGAAGATGCCCTGCCGGTTACATGGGGTAAACTCAAAATGATGCGATAATTTCGGTATTTTAAACCCCCTAAATCCCCCTTATCAGGGGGACTTTAAGAGAACTTACGCAAAAAGCAGTAATTTCGGTATTTTAAACCCCCTAAATCCCCCTTATCAGGGGGACTTTAAGAGAACTTACGCAAAAAGCAGTAATTTCGGTATTTTAAACCCCCTAAATCCCCCTTATCAGGGGGACTTTAAGAGGAAATGTGTAAGTCGTAAAGAAGTAAAGAAGGGACAATTCTAATGCACACCGAATTGCCATTCACAGACTGTACAGACATGATCGGTGACCGGACTCAACTGCTCGAACATGCCCGCCAGAACGGATATTTGTTCTTTCCGGGACTGCTGCCCATAGGTCCAGTGCTTGAACTACGTCAACAGGTACTACAAGTGGCAGATCAGCATGAACTTCTTGCCCCAGACCCCCCTCCCGATGCCGGTATCCGTAGAAAAGGGGTCTTCATCTGTGAACAGGATGGATCCGAGACCTTCAGACGTTTCTACATTGATGTCCAAAAACTCCGACTTTTTCACGAACTTCCGCATCACAAGCACATTGTGCGTATTCTGGAAGTGCTATTCGGCGATTCTGTTTTCATCCATCCGCGTCATATCTGTCATGTTATCTTCCCAGGAGAACATCAGTATACCACCCCTCCACATCAGGACTTCCATCCGGTTCGCGGTGCGCAGGATACGTGGACTGTGTGGACCCCTTTGGGCGACTGTGATGCCGAGTTGGGCGGTTTGGCGATTGCCCGCGGATCGAACCGTCGCGGGATCTTAGATAACCATGGTGTGCGTTCATGGGAGTTGCTTGACGAAAACAGTACGGAATGGGTTTGGAATCCGTTCACGTGTGGAGATGTTGTTATGTTTCACAGTTTAACGATCCACCGCGGTCGGGATAACGTGACCGAGGATCGCATCCGGCTCGCAACGAGTGCCCGCTATCAGTCGGTCAGTGAACCTGTTGACGCAGACGCTCTCACCGTCCATCTCGGTTGTGCGAAATGGGAAGAGGTCTATTCCGAGTGGGAGGCGGATGATGTGTTGAAGTATTACTGGAACGCAATTGATATGAATGTTGAACCGGCTTACCATCGCCGCAGGAGAAAACCTGCTGATGGATAGCGGCAGACAGGACTTACGCAAATTTAGCACGCGATAGTAGATTTTTTAGTTTTAAACCCCCTAAATCCCCCTTATCAGAGGGACTTTGAGAGCAAATGCGTAAGTCATAAAATTATTAGGTGCAAAAATGGAAAAAGAGAACCGAGGATTATCTGAAGCCCTGCAACCCATTCCCGACGGATTGGTTGTCCTTACCTTTGATGATGGGAACAAGTCGGATTATGCTTATGTTGGCCCGTTGTTGAAGCGTTACGGCTTCGGGGCAACGTTTTTCATCACTGAGGGGCTCAATTTTCTTAACAACAAGGCGCACTATGTCACATGGGAAGAGATCCGTGCGTTGCATGAGGAAGGTTTTGAGATCGGGAACCACACCCGTCATCATACACACGCCAACACACAATCGAAAGAAGAGTTGCTGGCGGACTTGATACACATTGATAAACGATGCGAGGCGTACGGTATTCCTATCCCTGAGACCTTTGGCTATCCTGCGGATTGTCGCGGACCGGAAGCGTTAGAAGCGTTGACAGAAAAAGGGTATCGTTTCGCGCGGCGTGGCATTGGACCGGAGTTTCCATTTCATCCGGAGGGCGGTCGCGGACCGGCATACGATCCGAATGTCCATCACCCGTTGGTCATTCCGTCAACAGGTGTGCCCGGTCCAAACTACGGATTTGAGGATTTGGTTTGGGCGGTTGAGCAGGCAAAAGATGGGAAAATTGCAGTCCTGACGTTTCACGGGGTACCTGCGCTTGAACATCCATGGGTTGATGTCCCACCTGAGCAGTTTGAGACTTACATGGATTATCTTCGTGATAGTGGTTGTACTGTTATTGCGTTGCGGGATCTGGCGAAATATGTTGATCCATCAGAGACAGTTGGGAAAAGCATAACGTATTGGCCGTGATAGTCCGTGAATACATTAGACAGGACTTACGCAAATTGCATCCAAAAGCAATATACTTCACCAAAAAATGCCTCATAGTGAGAGTATTTCAGTTATTTAACCCCCTAAATCCCCCTTATCAGGGGACTTTAAGAGCATTAGTTATTTAACCCCCTAAATCCCCTTATCAGGGGGACTTTAAGAGCATTAGTTATTTAACCCCCTAAATCCCCCTTATCAGGGGGACTTTAAGAGCAAATGCGTAAGTTTCTATTAGAGTTGAGGTTATGCCAGATGCGCGAGCGGCGCGCGAAATCGCGTAAAAATTAGGCAGAACTGCTGAAGTAGCGTAAAAAAAGAGTTGTGTCCCCAAAAAAGTGCTGAAATTTTGGAAATTCGGTCTTTTTTATGTAAAATTATGCATTTTTTTGACAATTTTATTTGACAAAGTAATTTTAAGGGTGTATAATTAACATTACCTTTCGACAAGGAAGGTGAATTTGTTCTTTGAAAGTTAAATAGTTATACGTGACGTGCCTGTTTATATAGCTTGTGAGTGCCCTTTAATTTTTTGAAGGTGTACTTCGATACTTTTTTGGAGAGTATGATACCGGCTCAGGACGAACGCTGGCGGCGTGGATTAGGCATGCAAGCCGAACGAGAAGTCGGACTTCGGTTCGATGGAAAGTGGCGAAAGGGTGAGTAACGCGTGGGTAATTTACCTCTGAGATGGGGATAACAACTCGAAAGGGTTGCTAATACCAAATACGATTCGGTTAACTTCGGTTGGCCGAATGAAAGGTGGCTTCGGCTGCCGCTCGGAGATAAGCCCGCGTCCTATTAGCTAGTTGGTGAGGTAACGGCTCACCAAGGCGACGATGGGTAGCTGGTCTGAGAGGATGGTCAGCCACATTGGGACTGAGACACTGCCCAAACTCCTACGGGAGGCTGCAGTCGAGAATATTTCGCAATGGGGGGAACCCTGACGATGCGACGCCGCGTGGGGGATGAAGGCCTTCGGGTTGTAAACCTCTGTGTTACGGGATGAATTGGATGTTGCCGATAAAGCAATGTTTTTGACGTTACCGTAGTAGAAAGCCCCAGCTAACTACGTGCCAGCAGCTGCGGTAATACGTAGGGGGCAAGCGTTGTCCGGAATCACTGGGCGTAAAGCGCGCGTAGGCGGTGGAGTAAGTCAGACGTGAAAGGGTTCGGCTCAACCGAGCCATTGCGTTTGAAACTGCCTCACTTGAGTCTAGAAGAGGAAAGTGGAATGTATGGTGTAGCGGTGGAATGCTTAGATATCATATAGAACACCCGTGGCGAAGGCGGCTTTCTGGTCTAAGACTGACGCTCATGCGCGAAAGTTTGGGGAGCAACCGGGATTAGATACCCCGCTAGTCCTTACTGTAAACGATGGGTACTAAGTGTAGGGGGTATTTATTCCCTCTGTGCTGTAGCTAACGCATTAAGTACCCCGCCTGGGGAGTACGGCCGCAAGGTTAAAACTCAAGGTAATTGACGGGGGGCCGCACAAGCGGTGGAGCATGTCGCTTAATTCGACGCAACGCGAAGAACCTTATCCAGGGCTTGACATCGCAGTGACCGCCATAGAAATATGGTTTTCCTTCGGGACACTATGACAGGTGCTGCATGGCTGTCGTCAGCTCGTGTCGTGAGATGTTGGGTTAAGTCCCGCAACGAGCGCAACCCCTGTCTTTAGTTGCCAACAGGTAATGCTGGGGACTCTAAAGAGACCGCTGGTGACGAGCCAGAGGAAGGTGGGGATGACGTCAAGTCCGCATGGCCCTTACGCCCTGGGCTGCACACGTGCTACAATGGCCGGTACAGAGGGATGCCAAACCGTGAGGTGGAGCAAATCCCAAAAAGCCGGCCCCACTTCGGATTGCAGTCTGCAACTCGACTGCATGAAGCTGGAATCGCTAGTAATCGCGAATCAGCAGGTCGCGGTGAATACGTTCCCGGCCCTTGTACACACCGCCCGTCACGCCATGGGAGTTGGTAGCATTCAAAGCGGGTGACCCAACCTTCGGGAGGGAGCTCTCTAAAGTGAAACCGATAACCGGGGCGAAGTCGTAACAAGGTAGCCGTAGGGGAACCTGCGGCTGGATCACCTCCTTTCTAAGGAGCATTAGCATAAGTATTCTCACACAATCCTTATGTTCAAACGCTCTGAACCTTACAAAGACACGCACAAAGACTATTTAACTTTCTTTGAACATTTTCTATAGGATACAGCAACCCCTTTGCTATATTGATCAATCCGATTTTCCTTTTATCTTTCAATCCGATTTTCCGTTAAATTTGGAGAAGTGTTTATGTTAGTAAACATTAGCAGTTTACCTATTTTCTAAAATTGTTTCACACTCCATTATGTGTCAGGAGAAGAACCATGGACCAATACGATCGCGAAAAACTTGAATATGGACGCAATCTCAGAGAATCTGCAGACTTGATAGAATGCAGGGCTATTGTAGAATTCGACGATGGATCGAATTGGCAATGGGTACATGCAGATATTCCCCCAAGGGCGATAAATGATGATGGATACGTAGAAGAAGTCTGGATTGCCCCCGAAACTATGTCTATTGGCGAACAAGACATCAATGGAGAGGTCCATTTAATTTTATCCCCTGGTTGGCTTGTTGACTTAAACATTGCCAGAATAGACAGAATTGAGGTAGATGAGCAGAAACCAACGCTACTTCCAAGCCCTAATTTGAGGGTTAAATATAGGATGAGTCCGCGAGGAAAGGACTCGTTGAAAAGTTAGAAACAAGGATTTGGAAACTTACAGACTTTTTTACTCAATAGGAATTTCAAAGATGTACGAAGAAAGTCCGTTCTGCACCCCGCCACCTGATGACGCAGTGTTATGGAGATATATGGACTTCACAAAATTTGTATCCGTTTTGGATAAAAAAGCACTGTTTTTTTCAGCAGCAGACAAATTCGGAGACCCTTTTGAGGGATCCATCTCCAAAGTAACCGCAGAGTTACGTTCCAGATTGCACCCCAACATTCCTCCAGATATTCTCCAAACCTTCGCTCAAAGTTTAAAGGAGGCACGTCGCTTTACACTCATCAGTTGTTGGCACGAAAACAGCTATGAATCAGAGGCTATGTGGAAATTGTACGCCAGAGAGACAGATGGAATTGTTATCAAGACTGATTTCAACTCTTTCAAAAAGAGTTTTACATGTAGCGAAGGAGTCAATATTGGAACGGTTAGTTATGTTGATTATGAGAGTGCCATTATTCCTGAAGATAATGTGCTTTCTCCGTTTCTACACAAGCGAAAAAGTTTTGAACACGAACTTGAGGTTAGGGCGATTCATATACTTCATAGGGGTGATGAAATATCGAAACTTCGGGATGAAGAAATAGGCGGAGCTTATTATGAAATCGATCTTTCTCTCCTAATCAAAGAAGTGATTGTTGCACCTTTTGCACCAGACTGGTTCATAGAACTAGTCAAGTCAGTTGCTGCTCTCTACGGCTTGAAGGTGCCCGTTGCTGAGTCTACCTTAGCCGATATTCCTACGTGGGGTTAGATGAGACCAATATAAAGCCTTATGCTACAAAAGAGCATCATGCGTAAGCCCTATCTTTGTTATCGTCCGATCCACTAACGCAACCACAGGGGAAATAAAATGAGAATTACAGTATTTGTTGGAACACTCGTTTTTTTAACGGTGTTTAACATCGCAAACGCGAAGATTCTTTTTACGGATGACTTTGAAGCGGATGACATCGGCAAAGAACCGTCGAAGTGGGAACACCTCAATTTTAACTCGGGCAACTCAAAAATCATTATTGAAAAAGACCCAACCGATCCGAAAAACAAGGCAGCCAAGACTACCGGCATTGGGCTTTACATACCGATAGCAGATGGCAGAGAAGCATGGCGGGATTATATTTGGGATTTCGATTGGCTCTGGGAAAACGACAGTTTTGTCGGCACGATCTACCGAGTGGAAGGCGGGCTTAAAGGTGCTGAATCCCATTTTCACGGCAGCCGCCGTACGGGTGCAGTGAATATTCAGATTTATACACGTAAAGCAGGGGCGTGGGCATTGGTTGGAACCGGACAGTTTCCTAACGAGAACAATGTATGGTACACGCATCGACTGGTTATGAAAGGCGGGCAACATCAGATATATCTGAGGCAGCGAGAGGACGAATTACCGCCCTCGGATTGGCATCTCGATGAAGATCCGATTGTAGAAGTTGATAATGATACTTTCAAAACGGGTCCCGTTGGTATGATGGGCATTACGGGCGGTGTCAGTTATTTTGATAATATGGTTGTTGTCGAAAGCGTTGCCGATATTGATAAGGTACGTCCTGTCTCTCCACGTCTTAAATTGACAACGACTTGGGGTGTAATTAAAAGCAGATTCTAACAAATTAATTTGACAAATCCCCTTTTGAGGTGTATAATTAATAGTGTTTTTTGCGAGCATTTTTTCTCTCCAAGATACTTTTCGTGGGCTTATAGCTCAGACGGTTAGAGCGCACGCCTGATAAGCGTGAGGTCCCTGGTTCGATTCCAGGTAAGCCCACCACTTCCTTTTTTCCCGCTGTTTTCAATACATACGTATCCCTTCATTACTTCCCGATAACTTTTAATAGTTTTATCGAACTCAGGCAAAATTAGGCAACTTTTTTGTCCATCGCGCGCGTCACTATATATTAAACTCAGGTTTGTAAAAAAATACTAATGAAGAAAACGCGTTAGATCGGATTATAACATACCGATGACAGTGATCAAACAAGGTTTGAAGCACCACCGGTAGAGGCGTTTTGTATTTGCTGAAAAAGGATGAAACTGGTAAACTGGTAGCGGGGTAAATTCTACGATGCTAACACTGATCCGTCGGGAACTTCTCGACAACTTAATGACCTTTCGATTTGCGGCAGCTACCTTCATAACGTTGTTGCTTGTGGTTGCCAATACCTTTGTGTTAATTATAGATTATGAACGCCGTTTGGCAAGTCATAACGATGCTGTCAAAATGCACCAGCGTCAACTGCAGGAGAAAATCACCTATTCTGCAGGTGAAGTGCGTGTTGACCGTCCGCCGAACCCGTTGAGTATCTTCAATGTCGGGTTTGATAAGCGTCTCGGAAACGAGATAAGGATATCCCACAGAGTGGTTCCGTCGCTGTGGGATGCTGGCATGCACGGGTCGGATAATCCGTTCATGGATATGTTCGCTTCAATGGATATTGTTTTTATCTTTGAGGTTATCCTGAGTCTGTTCGCACTCATTTTCGCGTATAATGCATTCGCGGGAGAATACGAAAGTGGAACACTGCGTTTAGTCCTGACGCATCCTATTGGACGCGGTAAAATATTGGTTGCTAAATACATGAGCGCAATGCTCTGCCTAATCGTACCACTGTTGATAAGCCTGCTCCTCGCGATAATTTTGCTGACGACATCTACCGCCATATCTCTGAACAGTGATGATTTTCTTCGCATCGGTGGGATAATTTTGACATCCGTTGCGTATCTTTCCGTATTCTACCTCATCGGATTGCTGATTTCAGCGGCGACGCGCCGGACAAGTACGGCATTGATGTTGTCAATGTTTGTTTGGGGCTTTTGGGTCTTAGTCTATCCCAACGTGATTCTGACCGTGATCCCACGTCCGGAGTCGCCAGAGACCCTCAGAGCATCCGCTTTCAATCGAATCGAAAATATCTGGGAGACATTCGACAGAGAACGCAAACACTACTTAGCTACCGACGATTTCCCCGGAGAAGATTGGGGTTATGACCTAAGAGGGTGGGGTTCGCGCGGTGCCAACCTTATGGGTAATTCTCAGAGACTGCTGTACACCTATAGAAGTGTCATGAACTTTGAAGGGTTTGGTGAGAAAGATGAACCGAAGATGCCGCACGCGCAGAAACATTTTGGTTTCCTTGGCGCGCTGACGATTGATGCCGCGGATCGCACATGGCTTATCCGAAAGCCTGCGCTTGAAGAAATTTTCATTCAACCCGCTGATATGGAGAGGATCTGGTTGAAACTCTCGCCCGTAGGGTTGTATGATGCCGCAACGCAAGCGTGGGCAGGAACGGACCTACTTGGGGTCAGAGATTTTTTTTACGCTGCGAGGCAATATAGACAGAGCGTCATTAACTATTTCTACGATAATAAGGTGTTTGAATCGAGACAATGGTTCTCTGGGGACAAGGGCGCGGCGAATTGGAGCGGTCTGCCTCAGTTCTCCTTTCAAAGAGATGATATCAACACAAACGCAAAACGAGCACTCCCGGATGTGTGTCTACTGCTCATGATTAATGTCGTCCTGTTTATTGTGATATTTCTAATTTTCATCAAGAGTGAAGTGTAGGATGGCTGTCGGCTATCAGCAGTCGGCTGTTGGCAAGAGTGGACTGTGGTAAATAGTAAGGAAAGTAAAAAATGATTTGGCATATCGCAAAACGTGAACTGTCTAACAATCTTAATAGCCTCCGATTCGCGCTGGCAACTGTGTTGCTGCTTGGGTTAATGCTGACCAACGCTGTTGTACATCTTCGGGAACATCCAGAGCGGGTGCAGCGATATCGCGAGCGTGTCTCCGGACACCAGAATAACATCGCAGCGCAGGCTTCAAACAGTCTATACGACCTTGCGCAAAAGGGACCTGGCTATCTCTACAAAAAACCGTCCGATCTCCGTTTTTGTGCAGAGGGTGGCGAAGCGTTTATGTCAGATCGGGCACAAGCAGGTTACCACCGTTGGAGTACCGACACACTCAAAAGTTTTTGGATACTCGCATACCCATCTGCCACGCCGAATCGGGATAATGTGCGTCCGGAGGTTACCAAAGTGGATTGGGGGTTCATCATCGGCTATGTTTTAAGCCTTGTCGCACTTCTGTTTACGTTTGATTCGATTTCGGGTGAACGGGAACGTGGCACGCTCCGCCTGACCTTGTCTAATGCAATTCCGCGGCACACGGTGTTAATAGGTAAGTTTTTAGGGGCGTTTATAAGTGTTAGTATCCCCTTCATTCTTGCAGTGCTGGTGAATCTTTTGGTAATTTCTACGTCAAGTGGTGTCCACCTTGATGCGGAGGCGTGGGGACGTTTAGGCATTATTTTCTTTGTTGCTGTGCTTTACACCTGCCTTTTTCTGGCATTGGGGATGCTCGTGTCGGCACGGGTGCAGCGGAGCGCGGTGAGTCTCGTCATACTGCTATTGGTTTGGGTTGTATTTGTGGTATTCATGCCGAGTACCCTCGCTTCGATTGCGGGTAGGTCTACGTCATTAGGGCCTACTTACGATTTCTCGGAACGTTCATGGAAACTTCATGAGGAACTATCAAGTGACTACTACTCCCGTCACTATAAAGAGCCAGAAGGTTCAACCAAGAGAATAGAGATTGATGGTGCGTACGTCACCAAAGATGCAGAACAGCAAGAACAGTTACACAAAGAACGCTTGAACCGGCGAATTGCTGAGGTCCACCGAGCGCGCGCTATCACCCGTATTTCTCCTGTTACAATTGTGCAGAACCTTATTGAATCCTTCGCTGGCACAGGGTTTGAGCGGCATCTCCAATTCTTAGAAAATGTCCAAACTTACGCACGAGAATTTCGGACGTTCATTGTTGATACAGATAGCGTGGATCCAGAAAGTTTGCATATCTTCGGTGTTCGTGAGGGCATGTCTCAGAAGCCTGTCAATCCAGACGCGGTTCCCAAATTTGAAGATACGCTTAATCTGAGTAGGGACTTCAATACTGCAGCAACGGAATTGTTACTGCTAACGTTATTCGTCTTAGTGCTATTGTCGGGTGCGTATCTTGCGTTTGTGCGTGTTGAGGTGTGATAGAAAATGCTGATGACCCTGATCCGTCGAGAACTCCTCGACAATCTCATGACGTTCCGATTTGCGGCAGCTGTTTTCATAACGTTGTTGCTTGTGGTCGCCAATACTCTTGTACTCCTCAAAGACTATGAACAGCGACTCACCGCTTATAACACAGCTGTCAAGGAGAGTCACGAGGCATTACGCGAGGAAAAAACCTATTCCGGTTATTCCGGAGCATTAATTGTTCATCGCCCTCCGAACCCGTTGAGTATCTTCAATCTGGGATTAGATAAGCAGGTGGGAAACAAAATTGAGGTATACCACGCGTTTGTGCCAACAATGTGGGATGCGGAGAAGCACGGGGCGGATAATCCATTTCTCAACCTCTTCACCTCAATTGATATTGTGCTTGTTTTTCAGGGCGTACTCAGTCTGCTCGCGCTGATTTTCGCTTACGATGCGCTCGCCGGTGAACGTGAACGCGGTACATTACGCCTCGTACTGACGCACCCAATCCAGCGCGGATACATCCTATTTGCTAAGTACATCAGCGCGATGCTCTGCTTACTTGTACCGTTGTTGATAAGCCTTCTCCTGTCCATCATCTTGCTGACGACATCCACTACCATTTTCTTGAAGGCGGCTGATTTTCTTCGCATCGGCGGGATTGTGCTAACGTCACTGCTTTATGTGTCGTTGTTCTACCTCATCGGCTTATGCATCTCCGCAATAACGCGTCGCACCAGTACCGCGCTCATGCTTTGTATGTTCGTCTGGGGAGTCTTAGTGCTTGTGTATCCAAATCTGATTCTTACGGCAGTTGATATCGTCCCACAACCGAACACGCAAATCTCCGTTTACGATCAAATCAAACAGATGTGGGAAAAATTAGATAAAGAAAAGAAGCAGTTTATCCGCAATGATGCTGTCTTAAGCCCCCCATCGCGTGGCGGTGAAGATATGGATTCGGGATTTGGCTTGGAAGGTGTTGAATACACCTTCTGGAACGATGAGGACCAACCATCAATATTGCTCTATTTCCACCAAACTGGATTGTACGCCGGAAAAATTAAAGCGGAATCTGAGCCGCAGGTGCCACACGTACAGAATTATTACGACTTCTACAATAGAGAGACTATCAATACCGTAGAACGGACGTGGCTTGTCCGGAAACCGGCACTTGAGGCTATCTATGTCCAACCCGCAAATTTGGGACGAATGTTGTTGAGGTTTTCACCAGTTGGTCTGTATGACGCAGCGACCGAAGCCTGGGCGGGTAGCGACTTAGAGGGTATTCAAGACTTTTTCAGCACGGTTCAACGTTACCGGCGCGCGGTCGTTGATTATTTCTATGACAAAAAGATATTTGAATCGCGACAGTGGTTCGCTGCCGATCAAGGCACAGCGGACTGGGATGCACTCCCTCAGTTTTCCTTTGACAGAAGCGATACCGGTATCAATGCAAAACGAGCACTCCCAGACATGCTTCTGTTGCTTACAATGAATGTTATTCTCTTTACAGTGATATTGCTGATTTTTATCAAAAGCGAGGTGTAGAATAGCCATCAGCCGTCAGCCATCAGCCGTCGGTATGTGGCATGCACACCTCACTTGAATACTACAAGACTCTCTTGCTGATTGCTAATTGCTGACTGCTGACAGCCGAAAAAAAATGTGGCATATTACAAAGCGTGAAATCTACGATAACCTTAATAGCCTCCGATTCGCCTTGACAACTGTTTTATTGCTGGCACTGATGGTAACCAATGCCGTTAGGCATCTCCGAGAGCATCCAAAACGGGTACAGAGGTATCAGGATGCTGTCACCGAATCCTTGAATCATTTAACGGATCGCGCCAACGACAGCCTCTATACACTGGCACAATACGGACCGGGAAATTTCTACAAAAAGCCGTCTCTTCTTCACTTCTGTGCAAACGGCGGTGAACCCCTGTTATCTGATGTTGTTGAAGTGGACGAACCACCTGTGTTTATGACCGATGCAGAAGGCAACCGGCTCCTCGAAGGTATCTGGAGCCTGTCCTATCCAGATGCCAACCTTCAGAATAAGAACGTTGGACCGAACGTTTCACAAGTGGATTGGGCATTCATCATCGGTTACATCCTGAGTTTGATAGCCCTCTGGTTCACCTTTGATGCCTTCTCCGGTGAACGCGAGCACGGCACACTCCGATTGATGTTAGCCAATTCAATTCCGCGATACACTGTCCTTATCGGCAAATTCTTTGGGGCATTGCTCAGCATTAGTATCCCGTTTGCCCTTGCTGTGTTGGTGAATCTTTTATTAATTTCTACGGCAAATACCGTTCACCTGACAACAGAGGCATGGGGACGCTTAGGTATCATTTTCTGTCTCGCGCTTTTGTACACGAGCCTGTTTGTGGCGTTAGGGTTGTTAGTCTCGGCGCGTGTGCAACAGAGCGCGGTGAGTCTGATGATACTTCTGTTGACGTGGGTAACCTTTGTGGTTTTTATGCCGAGTACCCTCGCTTCAATCGCAAGCAGCTTCTCACCTGCGATGTCCTTCGACGAAGTTTGGAAGCAGCGTAACCCGATTCAAGAGGACTTATGGGATAAATATAAGGAAGGGCTTTGGTCCAGTGAATTGGACAACAGGAAGTTAAGGGCGAAAAGCGAGTTTTACACCGAAAACGCTGGAAGAGAGGAACGCTGGCAGGAAGAACAATTAAAGTACCGGAGTTCACAGGTGTATCGTGCGCGCGCTATCACCAGCATCTCACCCGCCACACTTCTACAGCATCTTATGGAAGGATTTGCTGGAACCGGATTTGAGCGACATTTGCAATTTGTAGACAATACGCAGCGTTATGTGCGTCAATTGCGTGAATTCGTTGCTGACACGGATAGAGCCGACCCGGAAAGTCTTCATATTTTGGGTGTTCGTGAAGGCATGTCCAAGAAGCCTATCAGCCCAGACGCTGTTCCAAAATTTGAAGATACGCTTAATCTGAGTAGGGACTTCAATACTGCAGCCATGGAATTGCTACTGCTGACCTTATTTGTCTTAGTGTTATTGTCAGGTGCGTATCTGGCGTTTGTGCGCGTTGAGGTGTGATAGAAAATGATAACCACACTCATTGGTAGAGAACTGCTCAATAATCTAATGACCTTCCGTTTCGCGGCGGCACTTCTTATTACGCTACTGCTTGTCGTTGCCAATACGGGTGTCCTCATTAAAGATTACGAGCAGCGATTGAAAGACTACAACACTTCTGTCCAAACACATCACGAGGAAATACGAGAGAAGGAAACCTATTCAGCAGGAGAAGTCGAGGTTGATCGACCCCCGAATCCGTTGAGTATCTTCAACGTTGGTTTGGACAAACGGCTCGGAAACGAGATATGGATTGCGCATAATAATGTGCCGACGCTCTGGGAAGCTCGCATGAACGCCTCAGATAACCCGTATCTCAACATCCTATCCTCAATTGACATTGTCTTTATCTTTGAGGTTGTTCTGAGTCTGATGGCGTTGCTTTTCGCGTATGATGCACTCGCGGGTGAGCGTGAACAGGGTACGTTACGTCTTGTGCTGACGCACCCTGTCCGACGCGGACACATCCTGCTTGCGAAATATATCAGTGCGATGCTCTGCCTGCTCGTGCCACTGCTGTTGAGTCTGCTTTTAGCGATGATTTTGTTAACGACAACTGCCTCTATCTCTCTGGGGACTGATGATTTCCTGCGTATCGGCGGAATCGTTTTAGCTTCCATCGCCTATCTATCGGTGTTTTACCTGATCGGGCTGTTCATCTCAGCGGTAACACAAAGAACGGGTACCGCGTTGATGCTTGCTATGTTCGTTTGGGGAGCTTTGGTGTTGGTGTACCCAAACCTAATTCTTGCTACTATTCGCTCATCAGACATCCCAGAAGCGAAAGCGGTTTCTGCGTTTAATGAGATAAAACAGGTTTGGGATGAATTTGATAGAGAACGGAAACACTTCCTTGCGACTGATGCGTTCCCCGGGGAGGATCCGACCTTTAACATCAACGGGATGGGGTTTTTCTACGAACATTTTCCTGAAAATCGATTAACGCTCCTCTATCTCTATAACAGTATGATGACCTTTGGAGAACTGGATGAAAAATTTGAACGCGAAGTCCCGCACGCACAGAATTATTTCCAATTTCTCATACCGTCAACTATTAACACAGCAGAGCGTGCATGGCTTATCCGAAAGCAGGCATTAGAGGACACGCTTGTTCGGAAGGCACATAAAAAAAGAACACTCTTGAAGTTTTCACCCGTCGGGATGTACGATGCTGCGACACAAGCGTGGGCAGGTACTGACTTAAAGGGTGTCCGAGATTTTTTCGACGCGGTTCGGCAATACCGACAAACAGTTATCGACTATTTCTATAATAAAAACGCCTTTGCTTCCCGAAAATGGTTCGCTGCAGACGAGGGCGCGGCGGACTGGAGCACGCTTCCCGCATTTTCCTTTAAGAGAAGTGGTGTCGAGATAAATGCGAAACGAGCGTTGCCGGATTCACTCTTACTCCTAACAATGAGCCTTCTCCTCTTTATGATAATATTTCTGGTTTTTATCAAGAGTGAAGTGTAGAATGGTTGTCAGGGGACTTTGAGAGAAGGTGCGTAAATCCTATAACAATTAATCTTTCTCTGAAGTAATACTTCAAGAGAGGGTTAATTGTTCTAAGGAAACTTCTTCACTGACAAGTAACTGATAACTGACAACCAATGTGGCATATTGCGAAACGCGAACTTTATGATAATCTAAATAGCCTCCGATTTGCACTGGCAACGGTGTTGCTGCTGGCGTTGATGCTGACCAATGCGGTCGTCCATCTCCGTGAACATCCGGTGTGGATGCAGAAATATCGGGATGCTGCGACGCAATCTCTGGATACCCTAACATCTCGTACAGATTTGTATGATCTTGCGCAAAAGGGACCAGGGAGGCTTTATAAAAAACCTTCACCGCTCCGTTTCTGTGCCGATGGTGGTGATAGTCTGTTGCCAACCCTTACTGACGCAGCAAGCTACTTTTGGAGCACCAACACTTCAAAAAGTTTCTGGCGGATGACCTATCCATCCGCTACACCTAACCTGAAAAACATTGATCCAGATGCGACCCAGATAGATTGGGCATTTGTGATCGGTTACGTCTTGAGTTTGATTGCGCTGCTTTTTACATTTGACTCTGTTTCCGGTGAACGTGAGCATGGCACGCTACGATTGATGCTGGCGAATTCAATTCCACGGCATACCGTACTTATCGGTAAGTTTTTAGGGGCATTCATAAGCGTTAATATCCCCTTTGTTATCGCGGTGCTGATGAACCTCTTGATGATTTCCACGTCAAGTGCTGTCCACCTCGGTGTTGATGAATGGGGACGTTTGGGTATTATCGTCGGTATCGCGCTGCTTTACTTATGCCTTTTTCTGGCGTTAGGCCTCTTGGTCTCTGCACGTGTGCGACAAAGTGCTGTGAGTCTGGTGATACTTCTGCTGATCTGGGTGAGTTTCGTGATTTTCATGCCGAACACACTCGCCTCAATTGCCAGTCGCTTCTCACCGGCGAAGAGTTACGATGCGTTTCAGGAAGATAGAAGGCAGGCGCGTCGTGCGGTTCTGGAGGCATATTACACGCAGCGGGAAAAGACAGACGATCCGTCGAAAAGAATGCAGATAGCGGGTGAATACGTCACCGAAGATGCAATGCAAGATGGACGCGTGCGCCAAGCATATTTAAGTGAACGGATTTCTCAGGTGAGCCAAGCACGCACAATAACCCGTATCTCACCTGTAGCAATCGTTCAACATCTCCTTGAGGTGTTTGCTGGAAGTGGTTTGGAGCGACACTTACAATTCGTGGAGAACGTTCAACTTTACGACCGTGAATACCGCGAATTCATCGCCGACACTGAGAGGGCGGACCCGGAGAGTCCGCATATTATTGGTGTTCGTGAGGGTATGTCAAAGAAAACGGTTTCGCCGGCGTCAATTCCGACGTTTGAAGATACATTAAGTCTCGGTAAAGATTTCAATGCGGCGATGATGGATTTGCTGTTATTAACGCTGTTTGTCGTTGTTTTACTGTCAGGTGCTTATCTGGCGTTTGTGCGCGTTGAGGTGTGATAGAAAATGCTTAAAACACTTATTGGTAGAGAACTCCTTGACAATCTGATGACATTTCGCTTCGCGGCAGCAGTTTTCATTACACTGTTGCTTGTTGTTGCCGCTACCGCCGTCCTCATCCAAGATTACGAGCGTCGATTGGAGAGTTACAACACCTCCATTGAGACACATCGGCAGAGATTGCATAGGTGGCACACCTATTCGCCGGGGATGGGAAGATTGAACGTTGATCGACCGCCGAATCCGCTGAGTCTGTTCAATGTTGGATTGGATAAACGGCTGGGGAATAAAATTGCGGTGTCGCATTCGTTTGTCCCGTCACTGTGGGATGCCGAAATGGACAGTTCAGATAATTCGTTTCTCAATATCTTCTCTTCCATTGACATCGTCTTTATCTTTGAGGTTGTTTTGAGTCTATTGGCATTGATTTTTGCCTACGATGCGCTTGCTGGGGAACGTGAGCGTGGGACCTTACGGCTTGTGCTGACGCACCCGGTCCGTCGCGGGCATATTCTGCTCGCAAAATACATCAGTGCAATGCTCTGTTTACTCGTTCCGTTACTGATGAGTCTGCTTCTCGCGGTGATGCTACTCACAACATCCACTTCAGTTTCCTTGAGTCCCGATGATTTTCTCTGTATCGGTGGGATTGTGCTATCATCGCTTGCGTATCTCTCAGTGTTTTACCTCATTGGACTCCTGATTTCAGCGTTAACACGCCGTACTGGCACCGCGCTGATGCTCTCAATGTTTGTTTGGGGATTCTTGGTATTGGTTTATCCGAATATGATTCTTGCCACGATTCTCCCCGAAGATGCCTCAGAGGCACGCGGGGCATCTGCTTTGAATCAGATAAAGCAGATATATGAAAAGTTCGACAGAGAGCGAAAAAACTTCTTGGCTAACGACCCTGTTCCGGGAGATGATCCAACGTTTGATATGGACGGTCCGAGTGGATACTCGTACGGAAATGGATTTCAAGAGAATCAATTAACCTTATTGTATTACTATTGGGATGTTCTCTCCTATAAGGAATTCTATGATAGATACCTCCCACGAGTGCCACACGTCCAAAATTACTACGGTTTCCTCGGGCCTCGAATTGTCAATACAGCAGACAGAGTGTGGCTTATCCGCAAGCAGGCACTGGAGGAAATTTTCGTCCGTCCAGCATTTGTTGATAGGGTATTATTGAAACTCTCGCCTGTCGGGGTTTACGATGCTGCAACGCAGGCGTGCGCAGGCACCGATTTGAAAGGTATTCAAGATTTTTTCGAGACAGTTCGACAATACAGACAAGAAGTGATTGCTTATTTATACGATAAAAAAGCGTTCGGATCCCGACAGTGGTTCGCTGGAGACGAGGGGCAAGTGGACTGGGGCACATTGCCACAGTTTTCCTTTCAAGGCAGTGATATAGGCATAAAGGCAAAACGCGCCTTACCAGATGTGTTTCTACTGTTGACGATCAACTTAATCCTGTTTGTAATAATATTTCTGATTTTCATTAAAAGTGAAGTGTAGAAAAAAAATGTGGTATATTGCGAAACGCGAACTCTACGATAATCTGAATAGCCTCCGATTTGCACTGGCAACCGTCCTGTTGTTGGGCTTGATGCTGACCAACGCGGTTGTGCATCTTCGAGAGCAACCGGCGAGAGTCCAGAAGTATCTCACCGCTGGCACGGATGCCCGCAATGCTTTAGAAGCACGGGTGGACAGTTTATATGAACTCGCACAGAAGGGACCTGGAAAACTTTACAAAAAACCGTCTGCTCTTCACTTTTGTGCTGAAGGTGGTAATCCGTTTCTGTCAGGTGCTGTTGAGTCAAATCACTACTTTTGGGAAAACGGTGATCTAAAGAGTTTCTGGCAAATGCGGTATCCGGCGGCAACCTCGAATCTGACAAATATTCGTCCAGACGTTACGAAAATAGATTGGGCATTTGTGATCGGTTATGTGTTGAGTCTGATAGCCCTTCTGTTTACGTTCGATTCGGTTGCTGGTGAACGTGAAAGCGGTACGCTGCGGTTGATGTTAGCGAATTCAGTGCCGCGCCATGCTGTACTGGTTGGCAAATTTTTAGGGGCATTGATGAGCGTTAGTATCCCTTTCGCGCTTGCTATATTGGTAAACCTGCTGGTGTTTTCGACATCAAGTGCTGTCCATCTCAGTATTGATGCATGGGGACGTTTAGGGATCATCTTCTTTGTTGCGATTCTGTACACATGTCTGTTTCTGGCGTTGGGTTTGTTGGTGTCTTCACGTGTGCAGCGTAGTGCGGTCAGTCTTGTTATGCTTCTACTGACCTGGGTTACGCTTGTGGTTTTTATGCCCAGCGTTCTCGCGCTAATTGCCAGCGGCTTCTCCTCACCGATGTCGAAAGATGAATTACGGATACGCCAGAAACAGATTAATGACAAGCACCTTGAGGAATACCGGCGCGTATTCGGCGGACCTAACTCAGCAGCTTTACAGGCAGGCAGCAAGTATGTCATGCAAGAAGCAGCAGAACAGGAACGCTTGATTGAAGAGCGGTTAGATGAACAGATTGCACAAGTTCAACGTGCGCGTTCCATCACCCGTATCTCACCGACTGCGGTTGTCCAGCACCTTCTTGAATCTTTCGCTGGAACAGGGTTTGAGCGACATTTACAATTCTTAGAGAACGCGCAGCGCTATGCCATCGAATACCGAAAGTTCGTCGTTGATACCGATAGAGGAGATCCGGCAAGCCTCCATCTGATGGGTGTCCGAAAAGGCATGTCTGAGAAACCCGTTCGTCCAGAATCAATCCCGATCTTTGAAGATACACTGAGCCTTAGTAAAGATTTTAACACAGCGGCGATGGATCTACTGTTATTGACGCTGTTTGTCGTCGTTTTGCTGGCGGGTGCTTATCTGGCGTTTGTGCGCGTTGAGGTGTAATCGAAAATGCTTAAAACACTTATTCGCAGGGAACTGCTTGACAATCTAATGACGTTCCGCTTTGCAGCAGTGCTACTTATTACACTGTTGCTCGTTGTTGCTAACACGGTAGTGCTTGTCCAAGATTATGAACAGCGTTTGAAGAGTTACAACGATGCCGTCAAAATGCATCAACAGGATTTGGACAATTCCAAGACCTATTCCACTGCGTTTCTGTTCGCTGACCGGGCACCGAATCCGTTGAGTATCTTTAATGTTGGGTTAGATAAACGTTTGGGCAACCTCATCGGTATCTATCACGGATTTATGCCGACACTCTGGGATGCGCAAATGCACGGCACGAATAACCCGTTTATCGCATTTTTTTCTTCGATTGATATTGTCTTTGTTTTTGAAGTCATCTTAAGTTTAATGGGATTGATATTCGCTTACGATGCGATTGCGGGGGAACGTGAGCGGGGCACGTTGCGTCTCGTTCTCGCACAACCTATCGGACGCGGGCAGATTTTACTTGCGAAATACATCAGTGCGATGGCGTGTCTGTTGGTCCCCCTGATATTGAGTCTGCTTTTTGCTTTATTGTTGCTAACGCGTTCGATTCCGTTGTCAACTGCTGATTTTCTGCGTATTGTCGGGATTGTGCTCACATCGTTCGCGTATCTGTCCGTGTTCTACCTCATTGGATTGCTGATTTCCGTAGCGACGCGTAGAACCGGCACGGCGTTAATGCTGGCGATGTTTATATGGGGGTTTCTGATTCTCGTGTATCCGAATTTGATTCGGGCGACGGTGAACCCGGGGGGCGATATCCAAGCGCGTGTGAAAACTGCTCACAACCAGATTCAACAGATTTTAGATGCGTACAAAAGAGAACATCAAAAGTTCCTTGAAACGGAGGGAATCGCTGGAGAATCATCCGAATTTAGCAAGGCACTGGGACTTTATCATCAAGCGGATGTGAATCCAGTAACCCTGATGACTTATATTGAAAATATGAGTGTCATTTCAGAGATCCACCCGGACTTTGAGAAGTATGTCCCCGTCGCTAAGCGATATTACAATTTCGTTGAACCGTTGGTGACCCGAACAGTCGAAAAAGCGTGGCGCGTCCGCAAGCAGGCACTGGAGGAAATTTACGTTAAACAAGCCCTGACGGATAGAACATTGTTGAAACTCTCACCCGTAGGCATCTATGATGCTGCGACGCAGGCGTGGGCAGGCACGGACCTTTCAGGACTCAGAGATTTCTTTGATGCAGCGCGACGTTACCGAAAAATCAAAATTGATTATCTCCATGCAAAAGACGCATTCACGTCACGAGAGTGGTTTGTCGCCGATAAAGGTCCCGTAGACTGGCGCACACTTCCAACGTTTACTTTTCAGAGAAGTGATGTCGGGACGAATGCCAAACGGGCATTACCAGACCTGTTTCTACTGCTAATCTGTAACCTTGTGCTGTTTATGGGGATAGTGCTTATTTTTCTTAAAAGTGAAGTGTAGGATGGCTGTCGGCTGTCAGCCGTCAGCAGTCGGTGTGTGGCATTCACGTCTCACTTGAATATCACAAGACTTCCTTGCTGATTGCTAATTGCTGAAAGCCGACAGCCCTAAAAAAAATGTGGCATATTGCAAAGCGTGAACTTTACGACAACCTGAATAGCCTCCGTTTCGCATTGGCAACAGTGCTTTTGTTGGCATTGATGCTGACCAATGCGGTCCTGTATCTGCGCGAACACCCAGAGCGAACACAGGCGTATCACAACGCTGCTGCCGGTGCTATAAAGACATTAGAATCGCGTAGCACCAACTTATATCGCCTTGCGACAGAGGGTCCTGGGGATCTTCACAAAGCCCCTTCTCCACTCCGTCTCTGTGCGGAAGGCGATGAGGCGTTTCTACCGACACGCGCCAGCGGCGCGAATTACGGTCGCAGGATCGCTGATATGCCCCCTATCTGGCGGATGTTCTATCCACAAGAGACACCAAACCTCCGAAATATCCGTCCTGATTTTACAACACTCGATTGGGCGTTTATTGTTGGTTATGTGCTGAGTTTTATCGCGATCCTGTTCACTTTCGATTCGATTTCTGGCGAATTGGAACGCGGAACACTGCGGTTGACATTGGCAAACGCTATCCCACGTCACATTGTCTTGGTCGGGAAGTTTTTAGGGGCGTTCATCAGCATTAATATTCCGTTTGCGGTTGCAGTGTTGATGAACCTAATCTTAATTTCTACCTCAGACGCGGTACAATTCAATGCCGAGGCGTGGGGACGCTTAGGCATCTTGTACGGTATCGTTATCCTTTATACGTGTCTCTTTATCACTTTGGGACTTCTGATCTCGGCAGCAGTGCGAGAAAGTGGTGTGAGCCTCGTCGTGCTGTTGTTAATCTGGGTGAGTTTTGTGGTGTTTATGCCGAATACGTTGGCATCTATTGGCAGTCGAACATCGGTGCCGATCGCTCACATGGAATTTTGGACCCAGCGTATGCAACTTGCAGATGCGGCACGCGAAGCATATCGGGATAAATACGGAGATTCACAAACTCCGCCGTCAGTGCATGTCCTTGGAGAATATGTTACCTCAGAAGCAGAGGAATATGAACGGTTCAATGAGGCGTATTTGAAGCAACAGCTCGCACAAGGGAAACGAGCGCGTGCGATAACTCGTATTTCACCGACAGCGATTGTCCAACGCCTCTTTGAATCCTTTGCTGGGACGGGGTTTGAACGGCATCTGCAATTTATTGAGAACGCGCAGCGTTACGCCCGTGAATACCGAGAATTTGTTATTGATACGGATAGGGCAGATCCAGCAAGTCTTCATGTCGTTGGGATTCAGGAGGGTATGTCGCAGAAGCCTGTTAGTCCCGAAGCGATTCCCAAATTTAGGGACACACTTAGCCTCAACCGCGATTTCAACGCCGCAGCGACGGATTTATTGCTATTGATGCTGTTTCTTGCGGTGCTTGTGTCAGGTGCGTACCTTGCTTTTGTCCAACTTGAGATTTGAATAGGGTGGGTGATAGGGACGGAAACTCAAACCAAGTTATTACTGGATTCAGGTTTCCGACCTGAGTCGTTGTTGGTTATAAGTGGCTGTCAGCCATCAGCCGTCAGCAAAGAGGGTTTTCTGTTAATCGGAAACCTCTTGTGACTGAAAGCCGCTAACCGATAGCCGACGGCTATTAAGCTATCGGGCGTTTTTGATGCTGCCCCATGTGGTTGCGAGCTTGGCTCTGGGGTCTACGGGAAAACTATCATCGCCGAAGAACTCGATTTCGCCGATTTGAAAGTACGCCCCAGCCGGGTTCGATGCGGTGTCAAAAGTAACATGCCGAAAGAACCGATACCCGACTTTTTGCCTGTCGTAATCTTCGCCTGCCTCAAAAAGGACGACTTGCAGTCGCTGATCCCAGAAACTTTTCCCGTCGTGCTCAAAGATGGTCGTAAACTTCTTGCCGTCGTTCGATCCCTGAACCTCCCACACTGTCGGGTCCCTCGGAGGCACATCGTTCGCTGAAGATACGGTGAAGTGTGTCAATGCGTACGGCTCATCAAACTCAGCTGTCACGTGTAGACCTTCTTTCGGAATGCCGCCCCCACGTCCGCAGCACCATTTGTCATTGCTGGGGCCAAGGCGGTTATCGAAGACGTTAAACGCAAATTCGCCGCCCCCGAATCCAGGTTCATCGTTGGCTGAGAATTTGGCATCGTAACCCTTATCTGCTTCAGGTTCGCCATCGTCTTCTGGGTCGGTTAGGTCTCCGCCGAGCAGTGACCCTGTTCCTGTTCCCAAGACTTCCTCTGCCTGTACCATGTCGCTTGTGCTGATAACAAAAGCTATCATCAACACAAATCCTGCTAATACCAACATAATTTTCATGCCGTTCAATCCCCTAAAGAAATGAATCTCACTTGGACGTGAGTTTCGCGTTAAGTACGTGAGTTTGAATAAACTGCACGCATTTTACCATACTAATCTTTACTAATCTGCATGCCATAGTAATATATTATTTCATATTATTATCGAAAATTCAACATCATTTCAGGGTCATTTAGTTTTAGATAAATTATCGGATTCTCTAAATTTTTGAATCTGCCTTCTCAAGCCCGGTGCGGTTCCAAACCGCACCATAGGTGTCAATTTAGCGATTTTTTTCACAGTATTTTGTAGGAGCGTCTCTATAGGTGCCGCCCCTACGGGGCTTGATTCCTGGATCTAACATTCTTCTACAAAGATACTGAAGAAATACCCAAGCAAATAAACCCTACGGGACTGAAGAGGTTTTTGAAATCTTCAAGGTTTCCGCGTAGGATCCGGTTCGGTTAGAAACCGAACCTACCGGGCTTGGGTCTGAGGCGGTTATTTTTTCTTAAATTGACAATTATGGTGCGGTTCCAAACCGCACCTACCGGGCCTGGGAGTCTAAAATTGAAGGAAAAACTGAGAAGTAAATAGCCCAGTATCATTTTTCATTAATATAGAAAACAACGCGATAGTTTTATCAGATTCAACCCTAACGCCTTCAGGAAATTCGCGCTTCCTATGCCGAATTCACTTATAACAATCAACTCATAACCTGCCAGATCGGTTCTGCGCCTTCTACACCGACGAGTTTTTGATCTAACCCGCTGTGGAAATAAGTGAGTTGATTTGGGTCAATTCCGAGTTGATGGAGGATTGTTGCGTGTAGATGTCTGACATGAAACGGGTCTGTGACTGCGGCACTACCGAGTTCGTCGGTTTCACCAATGCTGATACCGCCTTTGATACCGCCGCCTGCCATCCACATCGTGAAGCCATAAGAGTTGTGGTCGCGTCCTGTGCCTTTGGCGTATTCTGCTGTCGGTTGGCGACCGAATTCACCGCCCCAGACAACGAGCGTTTCGTCGAGTAGCCCGCGTTGTTTGAGGTCTTTCAGGAGTCCGGCGATCGGTTTATCAGTTGCCTTGGCATGCTTGTTGTGGTTTTTCTCGATGTCGCCGTGCGCGTCCCAGTTATCGTCGCCGTGTGCACCGCCGGAGTAGAGTTGAACGAACCGTACACCGCGCTCAACCAATCGCCTCGCTAAAAGGCATTTCGTGCCAAACTCCTCCGTCTCTTTTTCTGCAATCCCATAAAGTGTTTTGATATGCTCCGGTTCGCGCTCCAAATCGACCGCCTCTGGTGCTGTAGACTGCATCTTGAAGGCTAACTCATAACTCGAAATTCGAGCGGCGAGATCGGTATTGTCGGTACGCTTGGAGAGATGGGTTGTATTATATTGGCGTAGATAGTCGAGTAGCCTGCGCTGCTCATCTTGGCTCATGTCGCTTGTATGCTCCAGATTGAGAATTGGCGCGCCTTGTGAACGGAAAACTGTGCCTTGATAAACGGCGGGCATATAGCCGCTACTCCAGTTTTTCGCGCCGCTGATGGGACCGCCTTTTCGGTCAAGCATCACGACGTATCCGGGAAGATTTTCGTTCTCACTGCCGAGTCCGTAATTCACCCAAGATCCGAGCGATGGATGCCCACTTAGCACGCGACCGGCGTTCATCATGAGCATCGCTGAACCGTGCAGTGGCGAGTCAGCGGTCATCGACTTGATAAAGGCGATGTCGTCAACACAGGTTGCGAGGTGTGGGAACAGGTCTGAGACCCACTGCCCTGATTCGCCGTACTGTTTGAAATCCCACTTGGGTCCGACGATACGCCCTTCCGATTTCTCACCGCCACGCCCTTTTGTCTTGACTTGAACGGTCTTGTCGTTGAGCTTGTATAAAATCGGTTTGTAGTCGAAGGTATCCACATGGCTTGGACCGCCATACATGAAAAGGAAAATCACCTGCTTTGCCTTCGGTGCGAAGTGTGTCGGTTTCGGCGTGAGTGGATTGAGATAGGGTGTCACACCATCCGCTGCGACTGCTTGTGAATCGAGGAAACCGTCAGTGGATAAGAGTCCGGTTAGTGCAAGCGATGCGAAGCCACCGGCGATGTTTCCGATGAATTCTCGACGGGTTTGACCACAGAAATCACCTTGTGAATTTGCCTCTTTTTTGGTCTTAGATTGATTCTTCATCACATCATCTCCAATGTTCGCGTCTCTGCTTCGTAGCAGCGAAAGCAGGTTGTCTTAATCCAAAAAGATAAATTCGTTTAAATTCAATGCCAGTAATGCAAATCGGTCGAGTGCGACCTCTGAACTCACACCCTCGTGCTGCTGAAGTTCTTGCATGAACGTCAACGCATGTTGCATCTCAACAGGCTCCGGTTCACGGCACAGCACAAGTCGTAGCCCAAATCGCACACGATCCTCAACCGTCACACCGCCTTCCCAGCGCATTCTGTTGGCGAAAGCGAGGGCTTGGTCGTTGATAAACTTCCCGTTGAGCATCGTCAGCGATTGGGTCGGCACCGTTGTCGCAAAACGGACAGGACAGGTCGAATCGGTGTCCGCCTGATCGTATTGGTTCAAGATAGGCACAAGCAGTGAGCGTTTGACTTTCACATAAACACTGCGTCGGTTCGCTTCATCCGGTGGCGATTTTCCCCAGGCGTGTCCGGGTCTTGAGGCTGTCGCTAATACCTCTTTGGGTAGTTCAGGGAAAATACTGGGTCCACCCATTTTGAAGTTCAGTTTCCCCGTAATCCAGAGTACTGTATCGCGAATCTCTTCTGCAGTCAAGCGGCGCATATTGAACCGCCAAAAGAGGTCATTGTTCGCGTCGTGTTGAATGAATTTCGGATTGCTCTGTGCGGACATCCGATACGCGTTCGAGGTCATTATCAATTTGTGCATCGCTTTTAATCGCCAGCCGGACGCAATAAATTCAGAGGCGAGCCAATCGAGGAGTTCAGGATGTGTCGGCGCTGTACCGAACTGCCCGAAATCATTGGTGGACCGGACGATCCCACGCCCGAAGTGGTGTTGCCAGATACGATTGACCATCACGCGTGCTGTCAGCGGGTTCTCAGGACTCGCCACCCATCCCGCGAAGACCCGCCGTTTCCCAGACGATTTTGCGTCCTCTGGAACAGTTGGCATCTCCACAGCAGCGGGGTTTAGGACTGTGGGAAATGCCGGTTTTACCTCGCGTCCGATGAGATGCGGATTGCCGCGTCGAAGGATATGCGTCGGTGTCTGCTCACCCTCTGAAATCGCCAAAGCCCGATGGTCGTAAGGCACACGCTGCCGACGACGCTCATCTCGCAGTTTTTTGACTTCCTTGTGTTTATCCACTAACGCTTTTAGCGAGGTGTTGGTTTCGATAAGTTCTGCATGTGTTTTTAGCAATTCATCAAAATTGACTTTAGCGTTTGTCGAAAGGGGTTGTCTCTCAAAGTCCGTACCAGACCACGAAACCTCCAGATGCGGTTTGTCTAAATCTTTGTTGAAATACTCCAGACGAATCGGGACATCGCCGTGTGTGAGTGCGATTTCTGTATCTCGCGTACCGATGAGTTCAGCGGCTTGATAACCGTTGAGAATCAATCGACACGCGCCACGTAAATTGATATGGAACGTATAAGTCGCATCCACCGGCACCTGTAATACTCCCTCAAAAACCAAGCCGATGTTCTTCTTTCGACTCGCGGGTGCAAGCGAGAAAAGGTTATTAAACAGTCTGCCTTCGGAAGCGGGTTCAAGGACATCAAAATCATTAGGAAACTGCTCAAAAGTTTCACGGTAGGAACGGTACGCCAATTCACGCATCGGAGATACCGGGATGTTATCTGCGATTGCCTCTGTATGAACTTTCGCGAGTTCTATTTTGATGCTCTCTTGTATCGGGTAAAGTTCATCCTGAAGTTTTTCTTCGGCAAGTCGTTTTTCAGCGAGTTGTCTATCACGTTCTGCTTGCTGTTCGGGTGTGCCGATGTCGGCGAGTGGTCCGCGGTTGTGGGCTATGATGTCGTGAAAAAAGGCGAGAAGGCTGTAGTAATCGCGTGTTGAAATCGGGTCGATTTTATGGTCGTGGCATCGGGCGCAGCCGACAGTCATACCGAGCATCACCTGCCCTGTTGTAGAAACAATGTCGTCGAGATAGTCGTATCGTGCAAGTTTCCGATCAGCGGGTTCATCGTCCCAGACCCCGAGTCTGTGATAGCCTGTCGCAATGATTGTCTCTGCGGTTACGGTGTCAAGTTCATCGCCTGCAAGCTGCTCTTTAATAAATTCATCATACGGTTTGTCTTGGTTGAAGGCGTTAATGACGTAATCGCGGTATCTCCAGACGTACGGTTTGTCGCCATCGCGTTCATAACCGTTTGTCTCTGCGTATCGGACGAGGTCGAGCCAGTGCCGTCCCCATTTTTCACCGTAGCGTGGCGATTTTAGGAGTTTATCAATGCGTTTTTCGTAAGCGTCGGGAGCTGTGTTGTTCAAGAACGCTTCTACTGCTTCTGGTGAAGGGGGTAATCCTGTGAGGTCGTAGTATATCCGACGGATGAGCGTCAGTTTGCTGGCGGGTGCGGCGGGTGTTAACCCGTGTGCTTCCAGTTTGGCGAGAATAAACGCGTCGATCGGGTTGCTAACCCAATCGGATGCTTGTACGGGCGGGACTTGTGGTCGTTTTAGGGGACGATATGCCCAATAATCGGTGGCGGGTTTAGCATCTAGTTGGCTATCGCTATCTTGAACGGGGTAGGGGAGTCCGATATTGATCCACTTCGCAAGAATTTCAAGAGATGTATCGTCTAACCTGCCGTCCGGTGGCATCTGTGCGGTCTCTTGACCGTAGCCGACCATCTCAAGTAGAAAACTGTCGGCAGGACTCTCTAACGACACCGCGGGTCCATAATTCCCGCCTTCGAGAATTTGTTCCCGGCTCGTCAATTGGAGTCCACCCTCCACTTCATCGCCACCACCGTGGCATTGGAAACAGTTTTGCTGGAGAATAGGCTTTACTTGCGAATTGAAAAATTCTACCTTCTCTGCGTCAGTCAGATCGTTTGCATAACAGAGATTGAGAGAAATCAGGACGCACAGGAAAACGGTTGCAAGAAAACAGGAACGATGCGGATGTCGCATGGTCTCCTCCATTTAAAGATAACGCTTCAGAACGCTATGCACGAGCGAAAACCTTTTGAACCGCGATACATTGCCTATTTGACGTGAATTTGATTTAAGGGTTTAGAAAAATCTTCACGATCTATCATGTCCACCAGAGAAACATATCGGCATACGTTTACTCACCCTAACCGCTTTATGACGACCTTTCCGTTTCTTCATTTTTCGCTGGCAGGACAGAAATGCGAGCGAGGAAAGCGTTGGTACTTCCTTTCTCACAGAACCAATTTCCCGTCGCGCCTAACTTAAATCGTTGTCCGTGTGTAAAGGGATGGAGGATTTTTCCTGTGTCGCTGGGTGAGACATCCCATGCTGAAGCGAGTGCGTCATCAGGAAACCCTTCTGTCGGCAATTCAGCGTCGCCAGCAAACAGATCAAACGAACCCGTTGCCTCACCTTCACCGACCTGTATATCAATGATAAGGGTGCCGCCCTGTTCAAACGGTGTCGCATCAATCTCAACAGTCGTATAATCCTGATAGCCGTCTCCGGGTCCACAGAAGACGTTCAAAACCTCCACCAACTCTTTGGAAGCACTCAGATCCAATTCTGGCATTGATTCTTCGCTTTCGCTGGAGAAATCCATAACCTCACCCTTAGTAGCAGCATCTAACAACATTAGATATCTTTCTACCCGATCACCACGCAATCTGTTATCTGGCAATCTGTTATCTGGTTGATGTATAATCACCTCGGCTTCAGGACTCAGCACCTGAATATCCACTGGGTAGATATAATTGTCTTTGAGCGTTTTAGCGAAGAGACTGACGCGTTCTGTGTCTGAACCCTCTATCAATTCTGACAAATCGCGGAGGAGCACGCAAGTATTTATAAAATTCTCGTTGAGTGTTTTTATAACTTCCGAATTCGAGAGCGGACCCACTCTCAGGTTTTTACCGTTCGCTCAGCAAGATTCATCGTCTAATGGCCCCCAGGTAAGAACTGCATGGATCGGACGTTGCGTCTCTTCAGATTCTGCGACTGCTGCCTCAAGCGGTAGCCAGTTAATTTCAGCGAACTTGTAGAACTTCAATTCTAATCTTTTACGTGCTGCTTCGGGTGTGATAGCATCCTTCCACTTAATGTCATCTGGTGCTGTTGTCGGGCTGGTAAGGAGTTCCATCCGTGGCACGAAGACCATGTCAGCATGCCCAAAGTCATTGATGTCTACATTGCTATTGCGGGGTGGAAGTGCCAGGGAAAAATCGCAGATAACACCTGTTTTCAGGTTGATTAGCAACCGTCCGGCAAATTGCGATGGGATAAAGCGGGCTTCGTCTATCAAATGTTCGTGGGTGTCCGGTTTCCATCCGGGTTTGCGGCGGGTTTCCAAAGTAAACTCCGCGTGAATCCGAAATATGATGTCGGCGTAATCTGGCGAAAGTGCGCGTAAACAGGCGAAAGCCCCCTTCTGTCCGTGGCGTAACTTCCCTCTTGCACCGGGATGAAACTGCGAAAGAAATGGAATTACGCTATCCAGATCCAGTTCCCAAACATCTCCAACTGTCACACTTGATGCTGGAAGAAAGGCGTTGAAAGCACTGCCTTTATATTCCCTAACAGGTTCGTTTGGTGAAAGATCAAAGAGTTCCGTATTTTCTGGTGAGTTTTTATGCAAGTTATAAGTCGAATCGGCAATTGAGTCCCAATGTGCATGTACTTTTAAAGGTGGTGAATTTTTTAAGGCACTACTGATGTCTATCATCTGCGCTCACTTCTCCTTGATTTTTCAACGAGGCATTTCTGTCATGAGTTCCCACTACACATCAATACCCAGAATAAGGACAGGGATATCAATGTCTGCAACACCGCGCTTCCCTAAATCCCAGACGAAGTGCTCAAAATATGAGACTCCCGTAGACATATCATCCGCAAAAGACTTTACAGGGACAATCTCAATTCCTGCATCAATGTAACCTAAGTTACGAAAAATGGTCATTTTGGCACACACATTATAGACCATGAACGCGTATTTTCCAAACTGGACTTCTACCCCAAGACGCTCTTTCAGAAAGTCTATCTCTCGGTATGCCGGACGCATCTGTTTCGGTGAATATCCAGGCCGGTAATGCTCCGTTGAATAGTGGCATTTTACACGTTTTTTCCGCCAACCTTTGGATCCGAAACCTCTGGCAAAATCACTATTAAGGTCAGCCGGACTATACAACATTTTGCCCGGCATTGTGACCTCTTTGCTCTCTTTAATTTTGTGGTCTATGGCATCAACAGAAGCGATAATATCCTTGACCTCTTGCAAAAGGTAAGGGTGTGTTCGTTGAATGGAATATCCCTCGTTGAATGAATACTCAGCAGCAATAATCATAATCCTTCCGCTTTCACCATTTATTTCCATTCCAATGGCAGTTGTGCAATACGTTCTTTTCCGGTTGGCTGGTGAATCGGTTTGCCTAACGGACGGAGTGGCAATTCTCCTTGTGCAAATTTCTGCATTCTCTCACGGGTAATAGCCACATAGGTTGGATCCTGTTCAGCAGCGATAGCTTTTCGATCGTGCTGTAATGCAGCGATAATTGTTGATCCGACACCACAATATGGATCTAAAACAATTCCTTCGGGATCCGTGAGTGCCAAAACACATCGTTGGACTAATTCAACAGGGAACTGGCACGGATGCTCAGTTTTTTCGGGATGATTCGCTTTCACGTTTGGAATATCCCAAACTTCAGTTTCCCAGTCCTGTTTGACGATGTCCCAGATGTCAGAAGGATTCTTCCCAAGCGGGTTTCCTGAAAGTTGTCCGCGTTTCGGACCTTTGAAATGCCGTTTACCCGGGTACTTCGCGGGAACTCGGACAGGGTCAAGATTGAAGATATATTCGTCAGTTTTGGTAAACCACAAGATGACCTCATAACGACCAGAAAATCGATTTTTACAATGCAAACCGTGATTAAACCGCCAGATAATCCGATTCCGTAACTTTAATCCAAAACGTTTAAAAATCTCATAAAAATAAATATCAAGCGGAAAAACCTCGCCCTTTTCGACGTAATTTCCCACCTGCCAGCAAAGATTTCCAGTAGAAGCGAGTACCCGAACCAACTCCGCGATTACTGGTTCCATATCTTTTAGATATGACCCTAATGACGTTTTTTTCTCATACTTTTTGCCTATGTTATACGGTGGAGACGTAATGATTAAATCTACTGAATTTGATGGTGTGTTCTTTAGGAGCTCGTTACAGTCTCCTTCAAAAAGGACAACGTCTACATTGGTATCATAGATGTCTGAAACCGTAATTTGACGCGGTTCGTTGAAAACATCCCGGCTTCCACCGATTACATGCGTTTTCATCGGATTTCCCTGTTCCAGTCCTTTTATCCCCCAATCAAAAGGTGGGAGAGTGACATGACAAAAATCTTTCCGAGCCATAACAGTGCCACCCGAACTATTTTAAGCAGTATAGCATAAAAAGAACGAAATTACAACTTCCCAGCGATCCAGTTCAAGACTATTTAGTTTTAGATAAATTACCGGATTTTCTAAATTTTTGAATCTTCTTTTTCAAGTCCGGTGCGGTTCCAAACCGCACCTACCGGTCCTGGGGGCCAAAATTGGACGAAAAAACAGATGGTTGTCCTTAGTCTCCAAAACTCTTGTATACTTTATGGTAAAGGTTCGCCTTCGTTGGCGGTCCGTTCCGCGTAAAGTGCTTGTAGCCGAGTCGTTACGGGACCGATGCCTTCGTCTCCGATTTTTCTGCCGTCAACCTCAAGGACTGGACTCAGTTCACCGACGGTGCCGGTTGTGAAGACTTCATCCGCGGTGTAGACCTCGGTCAACGAGACATTTCGCTCCGTGAGTGGGATTCCTGCTTCGCGAGCGATACTGATGACCATACCGCGCGTAATTCCGGGGAGGCAGCTATCAGCGTGTGATGTGAGTATATGCCCGCGTTTTATGAGAAAGATATTCGTTGCGTTTGTCTCTGAGACGTACCCGTGGATATCGAGCATAATCGCATCATCTACACCAGCGACGTTTGCTTCAATTTTGGCAAGAATGTTGTTAATCAGGTTGTTGTGATGGATCTTAGAGTCAACACATTGTGGTGGGTTGCGTCGGATGGCTGAGGTGATTAAACGTACCCCGCCCTTTGAATAGATAGGCGGTTTCCATTCTGCGATCACAATTAAGGTGGTGCCGTACTGATTAACGCGGGCATCCATGCTGGAGGTGACCTTTTTCCCGCGGCTGAGTGTTAGGCGGATATGAACACCGTCCCGCATGCCGTTGACTTCAAGCGTCTCGAAGATTGCCTTTTTGACTTCCTCACGCGTTGGGATGTTTGCGAATGCCATGGCGTGTGCGGAATCCATGAGTCGGTCAAGATGTGCGTCCAGCGCAAAGATCTTTCCGTTATAGACCCGTAAGCCTTCCCATACACCGTCGCCACCTTGGACGAGACTATCGAACACGGAGATTTTCGCGTCTTCACGGGGTAGGAGTTCACCGTTGACGTGGATAAAAATATTTTCGTTTCTTGCATCAGGTAATTTAGGCTGCATTTCTCCTCCATTTTAATAGTTATCAGTTGTCAGTTCGCTTCGCTTTCAGTTATCGGTTATCAATGTTAGAAAGTGTGCTAAAGTTTCAAAGTGTGCTAAAATTTGATAGTTATCAACTTTACTCTCACTGCAAGGCATTTACAACTTTAGAACACTTTACGGACTTCTCTGACTGACGACTGATAACTGCTCTTACTGCGAGGCATCTAATTCTGAAAACTGATAACCGATGACCGATAACTATTTTACCATGTATCTCGGACGCTTACGCCTTCATCTGTGAGATGGGTTTTGATGTTCTCAATTGTGAATTCGCCGTAGTGTGTGATAGATGCGACAATCGCGGCATCGGCGTTGCTTTCGACAAAGACATCGCGTAGATGTTGTGGGTTACCTGCGCCACCGGAGGCGATTACCGGTACTGGGACCAGATCCGCGATGGCACCTGTTAATTCGAGTTCATATCCGGCTTTCGTGCCGTCTGCGTCAATGCTATTGACGACGATTTCGCCTGCCCCAAGGTCAATACCGCGCGCCGACCATTCTAAGGCATCCCAACCGACCGGCGTTCTGCCGCCGTCTATGTAAATTTCATAACCGCTTGGGATCTGCTCACTTTTTGGGACTCGTTTTACTTGCATACTCAGCACGACGCACTGACTGCCGAACGCTCGCGCACCCTCAGCGATGATCTCAGGGTTCCGCACGGCACCGGAGTCTATGCTTACCTTTTCTGCGCCTGCGAGTAGAACGCGTCGCATGTCCTCAAGCGTCCGCAATCCACCACCCACAGAAAAAGGGATAAAGATTTCGGCGGCGACAGCGGAGACGACATCAATCATAATATCACGGCGCTCATTGCTCGCTGTGATGTCGTAAAAGACGAGTTCATCGGCACCGCCTTCATAATAAAAGCGTGCCATCTCAACTGGATCACCGACATCAACGTTGCCTTTAAAAGCGATGCCTTTTGTGACCTTTCCGGCGCGCACATCTAAACATGGAATGATTCGTTTTGTTAACATTTTTTAATTATGATCCTTGCATCGGTTTTTGGTTAATTTTTTAACGTCCGTTCAACAATTATATAGGACTTACGCAAATTGAGCAAATATCAGACATTGAGACGCAAAAAGTAGTAATTTCTGTCCTTTAAACCCCCTAAAGAATCAACGGTATGAATGCCTTATGGGCATTCCCCGCCCCTTATCAGGGGGACTTTAAGAGGCAATGCGTAAGTCCTATTAATTTCTGATCGGTATTCTTAACCTCCTTAGAAGAAACACCCCAGCAAAAATACTCCATTATCAGGGGACTTTAAGAGGTAATGCGTAAATCCTATTAATTTCCGAGTCGTTGTTTGAATATATTCAAAATGTCGTCAAATTCGGAGACCTTTAGAAGTTTATACATCGCTGCGAGTATGAGCAGTCCTAACCCTATCGGGGCAAATACCCCGACGGTGCGTGGAATGATGCCTGCCGTTCCGAGCCAGTCGTTCTCAATGACCCCGTTTGTTAACCAACAAATAAATCCCATTACTGCTGACGCGATCAAGATTTTAAGTGTCAGTGGGACGACCGATCGTAACCCCAATCCGCCGACTTTGCGTCGGAGTAGGAGCAGTAAAACGCCACAATTCAATGTCACAGTTAAGACGGTCGAAAATACCACGGCACGTGGGTCCAAGAAGAATCCACGATAGATAAATAGATAGTTGAGACAGATGTTGAGCGCGACGGCGCAGATGCTAACGATCACAGGGGCGCGAATGTCTTTGTAGGCGTAAAACCCGTCTGTAACAATTTTCAGCGTCGAGAACCCACACAATCCGAATGCATAGACGAATAGGAGTCCTGCCGTTCCGATTGTGTCTGCTTCGACAGTTACACCCCATTCGTAAAGCAAACGGCAGATCGGTGCTGATAGGACCATGAGTCCAATACTCGCGGGAATTGTTAAGGCGAGCATTAAGCGGAGTGCGTAAGAGAGTGCGTTGCGAAAATTCTCGGTCTCCCCTGCGGTTGCGAGCCTCGCGAGTTGTGGCAGTGCGACCGTTGAAATCGCGACACCGAAGATTCCGATCGGGAGATGCATGACGCGATATGCCCTGCTAATCCATGTCAACCATCCAGAATCTGTCGTAATAAAGAACGTGTTTGTCAGTAGATTCACCTGCACCGCTGCGACCCCTAATACGGCGGGTCCAATGAGGTGAAGGACTTGCAGCACTCTGGGGTCGCGTAGACTGAGCATCGGACGATACCGAAAGCCGACGCGGGACATAGAGGGCACCTGAATCAGGAGTTGGAGGATACCGCCAATGATGACACCGATCGCCATCCCCGTTATCGGATGAATCTCCACGAGTGGACATAAATAGTAGCCGCCGATCCCGATCGCAAGAGAACTCAGATTAAAGAAGGCGGATGCACACGCGGGGATACCGAATTTGCCTTTGCTGTTCAATAATCCCATGGCAGTTGCTGCTAATGATACAAACAATAGATACGGAAACATCAACTGCGTGAGATAAACTGCGAGTTCAATTTTGCTGTCAAATCCGAAGTGTTCAACAGTGTCTAAATTTTGGTTGAAATCGTCTCGTGCCAACACATCAACGATAACCGGTGCGAAAATGAAACCGAGGCCTGTGATACCGATTAAAACGAGGCATGTCAGATTAAAGATGCGGTTCGTAAGATTCCACGCCGCTTCTTCGCCATCTTCGGCTTCAGTCGCGAGGAATGTCGTAATGAATGCCTTGCTCAAGATACCTTCGCCGAACATATCGCGTAGAAAGTTCGGTATACGGAAAGCGAGGTAAAAAGCGTCCGCACTGACTTTTGAAGCGAAATAGTAACCTATCGCTGTTTCACGTGCAAGTCCCAATATCCGCGACCCCATTACAGCGATGCTGACAACTCCTGCAGCACGGGTGACGTTTTGATTCTGTTGGTCTGTGGATTGTGTTTCGTTTTCCATTTTTTTCTGGCAATCGGCTATCAGCAATCAGCTATCAGCAAAGAGGACTCTGGTCTATCACTCTCACTACGAGGCACTCTTGTAACTGATAACTGAAAACTGGAAACTGATGACCCTTAAACTTGATTTGACATTCCACGTAAATTCTTGTAAACTTAGAGAACTACAGAAGAAAGGAGACGAAAGATGCAAGAAAAACGATATTTTACGCTCGAAGAGGCAAACGCATGCATCCCTGAATTAGTTGATGAGATATCACTGTTAAGAGCCATAAGGAACCTCCTTGCAGGCCTCCATGCAGAAATCACGCCGCTTTTGGAGGTGGTCTCTTCTAACGGTGGCAGTAAGCATACCGCTGCGCTCCTCAGGGCAACGACCCGCTTTCAAGAAGTTCTGGATCGGATTGCTGATCGCGGCTGTCATCTGAAAGGACTGGATCCGGGGTTAGTCGATTTCCCACACCTCCGCGATGGCAGAGAGGTTTACCTCTGTTGGCGGATGGGTGAAAATCAGATCCGCTATTGGCACGAAATTGAGGACGGGTTTGACGGACGACAGCCGTTGTAGGGGATTTTTGCAAACGCTAAAATCCAATGCGAAGAAAGTGTTTCTTACAGGGTAACCCGGTTTCCCCTACGCCCTGAAAAAATGGTTTGTCGGGCCGTGTCCGTGTCCAATATCCAAAGCGTTCTGGATAGCACCCGTAATATACGTCTTCGCTGTCCTGATAGCATCCATTAAATCTTTGCCGTGTGCCAACTGTGTTGCGATCGCTGCGGAGTAGGTGCAGCCTGTGCCGTGTGTGTTTTCTGTCTCAACGCGCGCCGCCTCAAAACAAGACCACGCATTGTTGCAATAAAGTACATCGGTTGCGTCGTCTCCGATGAGATGCCCACCTTTGACGAGAACGGCATGGCAACCGAGGGCGGCAATCGTTTTTGCGGCATTCTTTGCGTCATCTATGTTTCGGATGTCCTGTTGTGCGAGCAACTCCGCCTCGTAGACGTTGGGTGTAATCACTGTCGCGAGTGGGATCAAGACTGTTTTGAGGCTATCAATCGCCTCCTCTTTCAACAGCGGGAATTTGCTTTTTGAGATCATCACGGGATCAACGACGATAGCAGGTGGCGTATACTCCTTCAACTTCTTTGCGACTGCTTCAACAATCGTTGACGAGGAGAGCATTCCTGTTTTGACGCTGGCTACGTCGAAATCCGTGAAAACCGCGTCTAACTGTGCTTCAATCAGTGAGATCGGTAAATCAAACGCGTCGGTTACTGCCACTGTATTCTGTGCTGTAACGGAGGTAATCGCGGACATAGCAAAGCCGCCATTCGCGGAAATCGCCTTGATGTCTGCCTGTATACCGGCACCCCCACCTGAATCTGAGCCTGCAATCGTTAAAATCTGTTTCATGTTCTTAGCCTACCGTTAGCATAATGCATCGAGATAGTTTCTTGCTTGTTCTCCTGCCCTTGTAGGGGACATAATACCTGACATCACAGCAACACCGAAAGCACCGGCAGCTAAGCACTCAGCGACCCGTCCTGGTGTAATCCCACCTAACGCGAAGACAGGCAGGTTAACACTTTCTGCCACCTCCGTGAGACTCGCTATACCGACTGCTGGACCGTATCCGGGTTTGCTTGCTGTCGGATAGATCGGACTATAAGTTACGAAGTCTGCACCTTCTGCTTCCCGTTTTTGCGCTGCGTCAAGAGAGTGGACAGAGCAACCGACATAGAGATTGCCATCCGATTGTGCTTTCACAGCATCTACAGGCCCTGCTGCTGCGGGAAGATGCATCCCCGTTGCTCCTATTTCGAGTGCAACACGTATATTTGTATTAATGAAAAGTTTCGCTTCATAATTACGACACAACTCGGCGATCGGTTGTGCTAAATGAATCAACTCTGTATCGTTCAAATCCTTTTCACGCAATTGGATGGCGGTGACTCCTGCATCTAACAACTCCGAGACGACATCGGCTAACGGAGTAGGTGTGCATCGGTGTCTGTCTGTAATGGCGTACAGCCTAAAGTCAATCATCTATTTTGCTGCTACTCGTCGAAGACGTGCGGCGAACGTGCCATCAACGCTGTGTTCATGCGGGAAGGTCTGGACGAAGCCTTGCGGTGTTACCACACTTGGTAGAACATCGGGCAGAAAATCTTTAGCATTTTCTACCGTATACATCGGGAAATCTGTCAAAAATCTTTGGACGACCGCCTCGTTTTCGATGGGTTCAATGCTACAGGTGCTATAGACGAGAATCCCGCCCGGTTTGATGTGTTGTGCAGCGTTCTTGAGCAGGTTATATTGTCGCTCGCTGAGGGCATGAACCTGTTTGAGCGTTTTGTTCCAGCGGATGTCAGGGTGCCGTCGCAGCGTTCCGAACCCTGAGCAAGGCGCGTCAATCAGCACAGCATCTGCGGTTTTCATAAAACTAAGGTCGGCTTTTGTTGCATCAAGCACCTGTGTTTTAACATTATCTGCCCCGAGACGTCGGCAGTTTTTTTCTAACAAGGCGATTTTTTTCGCTGAAACATCCGTGGCGATAATTTTTCCTGCATTGCCCATGAGATGCGAGAGGTGCGTTGTCTTACCACCCGGTGCAGCACACAAGTCCACTATGTATGCCGCGTTTTCCGGTGAGAGCAGGTGTGCGACTAACATCGCACTCTCATCTTGGACATAGATATCTTCTCTGTTAAGGATATCCTTCAATGTCCCTTTACCAGCAGTATCAAAAGCGGTGATAGCACGGTTTTCGAGGGTTATCCCATCGGGTGCTACTTTGGAGGCGGTCGCGGCGATGCCACTTGCTGCTAAGGATTGGCAAACTTCTTCACGTTTGGTCAGGCGGGTATTCACACGGAGTGCGAGCGGTGCGATCTGGTTACTGGCACGACAGAACGCCAGCGTCCACGAAACGCCGTGTGTCTCAAGCCATCGCTTTACCAACCATGTCGGGTAGGACAAGGAAAACGCAATGTGTTCGGTTGGGTTCGTATCAAGCAGTGGATAGGTTAGTGTGGCACCTTCACGTTGCACGGTGCGGAGGACCGCATTGATAAATCCTGCGGTTTTTTGGCTCTTGTTTTGTCGCGGATGGGAAGCTGCGAGTTGGACGGTTTCAAAGATAGCGGCGTGTGCGGGGATGCCGTCGAGATGTAGCAGCTGAAACGCGCCGAGTCGTAGGATATTACGATGGCGCGCGTTTAACTGAAATCGTGGATTAATAAACCGATCCAGCACCCAATCCAACTGTCCCTGCCAGCGGATAACGCCGTAGACGAGTCCGTTGATGAAACGACGTTCGCGTCCGTTAATTGCATACCGTTGGTATGCGCTGTCAACAACAGACGCTATGGATGCGCTGCTGTGGGAGAGGGTGAGCAAACACTCTAAAGCGACTTTGCGGACGTTCATATTTTTAAATTTCGCAAGGCGTGCAATAACGTGAAACGTTTAAGAGCAGCCCTCGCTTCCGAGTCGCCTGCGGCCGTTGTTGCAGGCTTGTTATCTTTTTCGCTTTTTAAATAGACGAAATTATGCTGCTGCCGCGGTGATCGCGTTCAACTTGCGGGTAAGTCGGGACTTTTGACGGTTTGCTGTCCCTTTTTTGATGATGCCTTTACTGGCGGCTCTATCTAAGAGACTTACCGTCGTCTTGCACAATTCCTGTGCTGTCTCAACGTTGCGTTCCTCAAGTGCGGTTTCTGTCTGTTTGAGTACTGTCCGTAGTGTTGATTTGCGGTGGCGGTTGCGTATCCGCTTCGCTTCGTCGGCGCGTGCGTGTTTCTTTGCAGATTGTCGATGCAAAACTCTTACTCCTTTTGAGAATTTGTCCCTCAAGAATTGAGGTATTGAATATCTTTTTCAATAGACGTACTTAATGATACCACAAAATATCGGGTTTGTCCATATTTTTTGTATAGCGGACAGGACAATTTAGTTTTAGATAAATTATCGGATTTTCTAAATTTTTGAATCTTCTTTTTCAAGTCCGGTGCGGTTCCAAACCGCACCTACGGGTCCTGGGGGTCCAAAATTGGACGAAAAAACCGAGAACTAAATAGTTCTGATAGCGGCCGCTGTTGACTTCATTTTTGTTCGGGTGGAAATTTTTTCAAGATGGATTTAGCGGCTTGAATGTAATGTTCGTTCCTCCCACGTTCAACGATCCACTGTAGACCCCCCGGTTTTACGCCGCTCCGATAGTAGGATACCAACCCTAAGTAGAACTTGTATGGTTCCAGCAGGTTGATAATTTCCCCGTGTCGAAGGAGCTGATAATTATACTGGCTCAATAACGGAATGAAGTAATCGTTATTCCCGGCATAGAATTTTTCGTTATTTAAGGCGTAGGTGGTGCCATCCCATTCGTAGAGGCTCATCCACGGCAGATAAGGCGCGCCAGGCATACCTTCAATCTGTATGCTATATGGAATCTTGATTTCACAGCTGCCATTGTCATCCAAATCAACGTATTCCGCCTCCTGATCGGTAGGAATAGTGTAGCCGCTGAAGATTTCTTTGAATTCGCCGTTCTGAAATGAAACTACAGCAACACCGTAGATGGATTCAATCCATACGTCTAAAGTGCCATCGCCGGTCAAATCGGCGAGTCTAAAGGAGAGATCACGAGACTTAAGAGCATCTTCTGGGGGTTCGGTGAAGACGAAGGGTGGGTTATGAAGTTCAATGGCTTTCGCTGCTGGGACATCCAATGCAGGCTCACCGGCATCAAAGAATTTGAAAGCGTCTTTTTTCTTCGGTAACTTCTCCTTGGTGTCAGTCTCAGCAATGAAGAGAAACGCTTGTATCCAATTGTCGCCGTACGTTCTCCAACCTTCGTAGCGTGAGCGAGCCCTCATATAAACAAGGATTAGCACAATCGTCTCTTTTTCGGGGGTGTCATCAATATTTGCATCGGCTTTCATCCGGGTGACGTAAATGAGTTCTTCGGGTGTGGGTGAAAGCAAAAATCGGTGATATTTTTGACTCTCAGGATACCGTTGATACTTGACCTCAGAAGTCGTCGTTTTAGCGGTATCCGCATTCACAGCAAAACAACTGAGTATCAGGAAAATGAAAAGCCCTAAAAGTGTGGTTTGAAGATGTTTTTTCATGTTTTTGTCTCCGATTTGACCGGTCTGCTGTCAGACGCGGTAGGTATGTTTCTCACTGGCGTGGCAGTTTTTTCAAAATGGATTTTGCGGTGTGAACGTAATGTTGTTTTTCTGCATGGTTGGCGACCCACTGTAGATACTTCCGTGCCATTGTTGTGTTGCCACGATAGTAGAAGACCAATCCGATGCAGAAACTGTATTCGTCGAATCTTCCATGTCGAAGCAGCACATAGTTATAAGTGTTTAATAACCCAATAAGGAACTCGTCATTGTTGGCATAGAATCTTTCATTATCCAAGACGTAGGTATTCCCATCCCACTTGTAGAGGCTCATCCATTCTGGATATGCCGCGCCAGGGACACCACTGATAGCTATGCGGTCAGGAATCTTGATTTCATAGATGCCGTCATTATCAAGGTCAATATATTCTATGGGGTCTTCACTTCTCGGAGAACTATAGCCGCTGCAGACTGCCTTGAATTCGCCATTTTGGAAAGAAATCACAGCGACACCTTCGGCTTGTTCAACCCAGACATCTAAAATACCATCGCCTGTCAAATCAACCAGATCAAAAGAAGCATATTGGAAGCTCCAAGGTCCACCGCCCCCCAATGGTCCCGGGAAGACGGGGGGTGATCTTTGAAATTCAACGGTTTTGGCGGGGGGATCCCAAGGATAAGACGCAGCAAAAAGTTTGAATAAATCTTTTTTCTTGGGAAGCGCGTCTGTCTCGGTATCCGCCTCAGCAATAAGGAGAAACGCTTGGCTCCATTGCCCCCAGTCTGCTCCTCCTTCGCTTGTTTGAGCCACCATGAGCACAATCGTCTCTTTTTCGGGGGTGTCATCAATATTGGCGATGGCTTTCAACCGGGTACTGTAAGCGAAAGAGAATTTTTCGGGTTGTGGGTTCCCCAAAAAGCGGTGATACTTTTGACCGCCAAGATTAACGTGCCAGCCATACCCTGTATACTCGATGTTGAACAAGCAAATTCTGCAAATCTGGGTTCAGGAGGTCCATCATATACTCGTTACTTCTGTTTTGAATAATCCGGTTGTTACTATCTCTGAGCCAGAATTCAGAATCCGGCGGAAATGCGGATGCCCGCAAATGGTTATGCATACGAATTTCAACGAGAAACAACATATTCGGATTGAGTGCAAGTCTTTGTTGACGGACCACTTTTGCGGCTTCCAACTCACCACTCAACTGGATTGACAGTCCGTAATTGGGTTCCGCTGCGGTGGTCTCCCACCAGAGTCCAAAAAAAGGGCTCCAATGAAGATCGTGCTTCGTAAGACGTTCTGTGTAAAGTGTCTCATTGTCCGAAGGCTCTATATTTCCTGATGTCTGTTTATCTTCTATGGATCCGATAAGATTGTCCCATGCTTGAAATACCGAAGGGAAACTTCTGTTTTGAAAGCGTTTATCTGTTCCACTTCTCATTACACCCGACATCTCCTGCAGCAACTGGCTTTCCTGTGGTTTGCTACTCGGGTCACCCGTGCTTTTATCAGCAGTCGTAGCCCGTCCTATCCGATTCCTCACAGCTGGCTTCGCATCAACGTCAAGAACAATAGGTGTATCAATAATTTCAATTGTCGGTTCAGATTGTGCCTCAAAACTATACGGTTTCTGAAAGCGGACGAGGTATTGATTGTTCAAACCCAATAGGAGCAGCGTGACCAAAATCGTGGCTGCCCCAAAAGCCGCCCACGGTAGCAGCGGTTTCCCTGTCGCAGTGGGTGTCGGTTTCATATCAGCAACACCCTGCACGATGTTCTCTATGAGACTATCGGGTAATTGGACACGCCCGAGTATCTCTTGAACCAAGCGTTCTTCGTCCTGTTGCAAACGCTTTTTTGCGCGTTGCAGCCGACTTGTAATTGTGTGCACCGATACCCCTAAGAATCTGCTAATCTCTCTGGTCGTCATTTCACCGAGATAGTAAAGCGTCATAACGGTGCGTTCGCTTTCTGGGAGTTCTTCAAGGAGTCTTTTGGCGATTTCATGACGACGCTCAGTGGATTCTGTTTCACGTTGCTCGGATACATAGCGCGCGTAAGCCGATTTTTCTAAATCTTCCATAGGTGTGGTCTCTAATGCCTGAAGTGCAGGGTTGTTTTTTCGCATCCAATTACTGCAAATCCGATTTGTCATCACATAAAGCCATCCAGAGAACTGACGCGGGTCTTTGAGCGTTGCGAGTTTCTTGTAGACTTGGAGGAAGGTGTCTTGGGTAATCTCTTCAGCGTAGTGAAAATCGCCGACCTTTCGCCATGCAAGGGCGTGAACGCTCTTTTGGTGCTTTCGGACTAACGCAGTGAAAGCTGCGTCATCGCCTGATAAAATCCTCTGAATGAGTTGGACATCGTCTTTTATCATTGAAATTCTCCGTTCTGAATGCGTTGAACTTTATTACTGCAAAATCAGCATTTTCCGCAGGAATGAGAGATTATCCGCCTGCAATTGATAGAAGTAGATACCACTGGCAACACGTTCACCGACAGCATTTCTACCATCCCAATAGGCGGCACGACCCTTGCCGGTGTAGTAGCCTTCTCGTTGATGACCAAGATTTAGCTGGCGGACGACAGTGCCACGTGTATTGTAGATAGTGATTGTTACATCACTCGAATTCGCTAAGTGAAATCAAGTGGATGCGTAAAGATATTCTGCGAGCCTGCGCTCCCAGCAAAGTCATAACTTTTCCAATACGCGCCGTAGCGAGACGTGTGGCGTTCGACAACGCGGTTGTTTTTTGAGACCCCCGAATCGTTGAAACCGGCACGCCAGACATCTATCCCCGGTGCGTTCCTGATATTACTCGCGACATTTACTTCTAATTGTGCCTCTAACAAACGGTCTGTTTGTGGCAGTCCCAAGATGTCGTGGTAGAGCGGTGGCAACGAAGCGGTCGCAAGAAACCAATCGACATGGACAAATGGCACTGTGCTGCTCGTTTCGGTCTGCAGTTGTGTCAGTTTTTCAAGGAGACCGGCTTGGGTTTCTGGATCAAAGGAACCGGATGCTCCATGACAATTCAAACAGTTTTGTTGAAAAATAGCGTCCGCCTCTTGTGCAAGAGCTTGCTGGGCATCAGCACGCCCAGGTCCTAAAATAACAAGTGTTAAGACAATTACAAAGATGTATCTATTTTTAATTTTCATCGTCAACTCCTTTATAGTGAATTCCAAAAACACCTATACATTTACAACATTCCAAGTTCCCTTTGATAAGGGGGTGTTTTTGCTGGGGTGTTTCTTATAGGAAGGTTCGGTCTTCAGCAAGAATGTTTCAGTAATTACAAAATTCACTATACCATTGAAAATTACTAAAAACACGGAACATATTTCGCCTGTTTATAAAGACACAATTTTGGGGTGGAAAACGTGCATTTTGGAAAAAAATGAAATAAATTTGGATTTTTTCAGGAGTTGTCCGGCGAGTGTCGGGATAGACCTTTATCCATTTAGGATTCATCCCCTCAGTTTAATTATAACATCTGTTTGAAAGTCAGTGCCAAAAAAAGCAAAAGGTTGGGTAGATGTTTTCCATTTGATTTCTCCGTGAAAACGCGGTAGAATGTACATCAAAGGAGAATTTTTTGATGAAACTGTTATCCCACCTACTGGCACTTGCGATCGGCATCGGACTTTATACCGCTACAGTGGCACCCGCAGACGTTATTGACCCACCCCCTTGGCAGCCTGTCGGAAAATATACACATCCGGATATTCGAGAGAGTTCTGGTATCGTCGCGAGTCGGCAGTTTGAAGGGGTCTACTGGACCCTCAACGATTCTGGCAACCCTGCATCACTGTACGCCACAAAACTGAACGGCGAATTGATCCAAGAAATAGCGGTAAAAGGTTCTGGAAACTTCGATTGGGAAGCCCTCGGTATTGACGAGAAAAATCAGCTCTGGATTGGTGAAATTGGTAACAATAGCAGACTGCGATTCGATCTGAAAGTGGTTGTCGTTGCAGAACCGAACCCTTTCACTGAGACGGAGGCGGAAGTTATCGCGAGTTATCCGTATCGGTACCCAAACGAAAATGTGGATGCGGAAGGTCTCTTTATCGTTGAAGGTATGCCTTATATCGTCTCCAAGGAGAGAGAACGTGCGGTGCTTTACCGGTTCCCAACCCTGCTGGTTTCTGATACAAAACAGACGTTAGAAAGGGTTGGTGAGTTCGCTGGAGCGAAGTTGGCGACGGGTGCAGGCGTATCGGAAGACGGGACGCGGCTTGCTGTTTGTACTTATGATGCGCTCTGGGTATATCACGGTGCAGCGGGTGATTTAGCGAAAATGATTCAAAGCACACCGTGGTCGCTATCCCACAGTTTCTATGGAGAAGCCATCTGTTTTGATGGCGATGATCTGGTCTTGACAAACGAGGCGCGAGACATCTACGCGATGCCACAGTTCTGGTATGAGAAAGGGTGGACATTACCGCCAAAGAACACCCAATCGGCAACTGATTTATTGCCTAAGACAGCAGCAGACGGCGTAACGGTTCAGGCAGAAAGTTACCGAGCGGAGGGTATTGATATAGGGGGTAGCCATGTCGCTTTCACGCCGGAAACTGCTGGAGAGATGGGATCCTTAACCGTCCCAATTAAGGTTCCTTACAGAGACGTTTATGAAATTCGTGCCGTTTTGACACGCGGTCAAGGGTATGCATACGTTCAATTATCCGTCAATGATACCGCCATAGGTACACCCTACGACTGTTATTCTCCTGAGTCGATCGCTGGCACACTGGTTTCATTTGGAACTGCCCCGTTGAAGGCTGGTGAAAATCAGATGATGCTCAGCATTGTCGGGAAGGCATCCGAAGCCACGGGTTCTAAAATCGGTATTGATTCCTTTCAAACGTTGCATGCCTCCCCATTTGTTAAACGTTACATGGTTTTAGGTCCGTTTCCGAAGACAGATGTTGGCACAGTTGATGAACTGCTCGGTTCCGCAGGTCAATTAGACTTGGAGAAAACTCACACAGGTATTGATGGTAAAGCCGTCCGCTGGCAGGAAGCGACCGCGAGGGGAGATGGTTACCTTGATTTGCGCAGAGACCTTGATCCTACGCCAATGACTGTCGGATACACGTTGGTATATGTTCATGCGCCGAAAGCGATGGATGCTGTGATGTTAATCGGGAGTGATGACGAGATCGCTGTTTGGTTAAACGGCACTGAGGTTCATCGGAAAAGTATCAACGCTGGCGCGACGGCGGATGCAGATGCGGTCTCGTGTCAACTGAAAGCCGGGTGGAACACGGTTTTGTGCCAAAAGATTGATCGCGGCTGGTCTTGGGGCCTCTATTTGCGGTTCACGGATGCGGATGGGGTTCTCAGGTATGCCACGCATCCGGTAGAATAGCGTGCAACGACATCCTATGTTCCTTAATTTCTTTAGTCCTATCAAATTTTCCCACCAACAGCACTATTTAGCAAACGCTGGAGCTGAAGGTTTTCGCGGAGTATCCGATGCGGTTCATGAAGATTAATTTATTAATTCGGTAATTTCATAAAATATCCAATGAGATTACCACAGTGTTTGTGCCTAAGACCCGGTGCGGTTCCAAACCGCACCTACCGGGCCTGGAGATTACCGATTTATTTTCTTAAACTTCATCAAACCGCATCTACCGGGTCTGGGGAGACCGAGAAGAGATACTCAGCCGATTTTACTTGTACCCATTTGCATAAATTTAACGTTAAGAAGTGTAGCAAAATATATCATTATAGTGGATTCCCTAATTCCTTATACATCTTCTGAACTCCGAAACCGCTACGGCACAGGCTAACAGCCTATGCTACAAAAGAGGCACAGAGAACCAACAGTCTCCTATGCTACATGTGTAAACTTATTTTCGGATTTCACTATAAACTTGAAAAAACAGCAGTGGGGTGTATCCGATGCAATTCAATTTTCTTAGACGTAGCAGCCGAAAGTTGCTGCTGCGAATCGTACGAAAACTCGTTTTGGCTGGCGCGATTTTGGCAGTGGTATCTGTTAGTGCGAGTGCTTCGAGCATAGCACACCGTGATATTTTCGTCGGTGCGAGTGCGCGTGCAGTCGGCATGGGGAGTGCTTTTACGGCAGGTCCCTCCGCAAACAACGGTTTTCTCTGGAACCCGTCTTCATTAGGATTTATGGACGGTGCGGAAGTGAACATGGGTGCGATGCCGATTGCAGGCACTACATCGAGCAGTGAACAGACCTTCTCTGTCTCGGCGAACCCGAACACACTCGGTATAACGGACAGAAATTTCGGGAATCTCTCCTTTGCAACGTGGCTTGACGGTTGGGGCAGCAACATAACCGAATCGACACAGATTGTGCTTTTGGGATATGGACTGGCGTTCGGACAAAACGCGTCGGCAGGTGCGAACCTACGTTACTATCAGAACAACACACCGATCAGAACGAATTTTCTATGGAGCGTCGATTTAGGGATGCAGTTTGCCTATCCATTGGAAAAATGGGGTGATACGGTGCGGGTGGGTTTCAACTTCTCTGAATTGAGTAACGGTATTCGGGAAGACGGCGTCCTGCTTGAGAGTATCCCGTTAGCTGCGCGTTTCGGGACAACGTACGAATTAGGTAAGGATACACTTTTTTCCGCGGATTTCGCTGTCCGCGGTGAGAATGATATAGATTGGGGAGAACGCCTCCGCTTCCATGTTGGTGCGGAACGCTGGCTCATTAATGGACACTTCGGGGTCCGCGTCGGTTATACCACTTTAAGCGCGCGGGATACACTCTGGAGCGGCGAATTGGCACGCGGCTTCAGCTTCCGAAATTCCACAGGGCAACTTGATTATGCCTATGTGACTGGCAGTGAATTAGAGCAAAATGTCCACTGGATCTCTGCAACCTTACGCTGGGGTCAGAGTGGTGCAAAACCTGTCCTGACAGAAACACCTCCAGTGGTAACTAAAACCGAGGCACCGAAAGAAACTGCCCCCATTTTAATGCCCACCACCCTTACACCGAAGGTTGTAAACCCTGAGGCAGTTACGGTAGAACTGCAGCTTTCAGTCCCCGCAATTTCACCCAACAACGACGGCGTTGTTGATAACACGACAATTCAGTTTAACCTCCGAGAAGACGAGAATTCACGCGCTATAGAGTGGCAGTTAAACATCCGTGACGAATATACCGAAAGCGTCTGGAAAAAGTCCGGGACGGGTGTCCCTGTAGACGGTGTTGTTTGGGACGGCATTGCGAATACGGGTAGTCTGGTGCCCGATGGTCACTACGATGTGCAACTGCATGTCCTCGATGCACAAGGGAAAGCATATTTAAAAGATAGCGAGAAACTTACAGTCGATCTTATTCCAACGACATTAGAACTCTTTGGGAATACGCCGACGACGGTTGGTGTGAAGACGTTGGACATGAGTCCGCTCGCACATTGGAAACTTGAAGTCTTCGATGCTGCGCATACACTCGTCGAACAGATAGCAGGGGACGGTTCACCGCCAACCGAGATTGCTTTAAGCAAGGTGCAAGCGCAACCAGTCTCGACTTATACCTGTAAGTTGCATGTCCAAGACATCGCCGGTAATCGTAGCACACAACAAGCGGAACTACAACTCGGTACTGATAACGAACCGACAGTTACACCGACGGCAGTGATAACGCCGACAGCCAGACTGACATTGATGGTTGGCTCTTTTGCGGAATCTCGCAATGCCGAAATGATGGCTGAGAATTTGCAGTGGATGTATCCAGATGAGAAGGTGCAGATATACACGGCTATCGTTGAAGGGAGAACGATGCATCGGGTAACGATTGGCGAGTTCAATAAACGTGCTGAGGCGGCGGATCTCAAGCAGCATATTCAGGAGACACAAGGCGTTGAACCGGTGTTGATTACGGTTCAATAGCATGGCTATCGGCAGTCGGCAGTCGGCTGTCAGTATGTGGTAGGCAAAAGGAACGTAACTGCCACAAGGTGCTCTTGCTGACGGCTGATTGCCATTCCTGGGTAGGTGCGTTTTTTTTTGTCTGAATGCACGTCGCATTTGGGCGAGTACGCCGCAAATCGCGGATTATCACGGATTACGCGGATTGCGCGGATTAGAAGAGGTATTTTTCTATCCTAACCATTCTTGAAGCCCAGAGAAGCAGCACCTGCATAGTATCTGATGGGTTCCAACCCCCTAAATCCCCCTTATCGGGGGGACTTTAAGAGCAAATGCGTAAGTCCTATTTCAGTTAGATTCATGCCGGATTTTCAACGCATCTCTGATTTTTTCTGATAGTTTCTCACACAAATACAACTCGTACGCAAATTATCTCCTTTTCGTTCCCTATCTTACTAAATTCTCATGTTTTACTCAATATGACTTCTATAATAGACCAGGACTATTTAGTTTTAGATAAATTATCAGATTTTCTGAATTTTTGAATTTTCTTTTTCAAGTCCGGTGCGGTTCCAAACCGCATCTACCGGTCCTGGAGGGTCCAAAATTGGACGAAAAAACCAAGAACTAAATAGCCCTGTATAATAGACATCTTTCTCGCGAATTAATCAATTTTTTGCAAATTTAATTTGACTTATCAATTAAAAGAAATTATAATCTACTGATATTAGGACTATTAGTTATAAAATTCATCAATTATTGAAACTGTCCTAATGTCATTACGTTAACTGAGTTGTATTCTTGCTGTGATAGAGACCTTGATGCTGTGTATTATTAACTCGGAGTTAACTGAACTACCTGCATAGTTAATAACCCCTCCCGATACTTAACGCACAATAATCATTATATTTTACAAGATAGTATAGCCTTCAAAGGCGTTCTCTCTTTGTCATGCCCGCGCGCGTTTCGTCTGGCACGCAACGTTTCGTCGCGAGCTGTTTTTGTTGCATGCGGCTTATCGCTACCACTTTCTATTGAATACCGAATAAAGGAGCTTAGAAATTGCTATTTAAAAAGAAAAAATATATTGTATCAATTTTCCTAACCACTTTTATAGTTTTTTGCACACTTATGTCAGGTTATGCGAATGAGAACAGTGCGCCTGTGTTCATAGAAGGTAACCGCGCGATACGCTCTATTGCGGAGAACACCGCAGCCGGGGTAAACATCGGCGCACCTGTCGCTGCGACGGATGCGGATGGGGACACACTCACCTATACGAAGGGATGGTTGGATGGAACAGCATTTAGTGTTGACAGCGATACCGGTCAAATCCGAACTAAAGCACCCTTGGACTACGAAACAAAGAACGTCTACTCGTTTGCCATTTTTGCCGACGATGGCAACGGAGGTAGACGGATCATTAGCGTCACGGTCAATGTCACGGATGTCGATGAAACGGATGGAAACAACGCGCCGACCTTCACGGATGGCGACAGTGCCACGCGGTCTGTTGCGGAGAACGCAGCATCCGGGGTAAACATCGGGAGTCCGATTGCTGCGACGGATGCGGACGACGACACACTAACCTATACTTTGGGTGGCACGGATGCAAGTTCGTTTAGCATTGTTTCGACCTCTGGGCAGCTGCGGACCAGTGCCGCGTTGGATTATGAAACGAAGTCGTCTTATGCTGTGTCGGTTTCTGTTTCTGATAGCAATGGCGGCAGCGATAGCATTTCCGTCACGATCAGTGTTATCGATGTCAATGAGAAACCGAGTTTCAACATTTCTGGTAGGGTCACGCTCTCCGTCGCAGAAAACACGGCAGCCAACACAAACATCGGCAATCCCTTCCAGGCGACAGACCCCGATAGTGGGGATACACTGACCTATTCGCTGCAGCGCGGTGATAAGGACGCGTTTCGTATTGACGCAACGACAGGGCAGCTGCGAACCCACGCGGCACTTGACTATGAAACAAAGCACACTTACAACAATCTGGCAGTCCGCGCGACGGATAGTCAAGGTCTCGTCAATAGCGTCCTCGTCACGATCAATGTTACAGATGTGGATGAGAACCGCGCACCCGCATTCACAGATGGCACCAGCACGACGCGGTCTATTGCTGAAAATACCGCTTCCGGGGTCAATATCGGGAGCGCGATTACTGCGACAGATGCGGATATCGGCGACACACTAACCTATACGCTCGGTGGCACGGATGCAAGTTCGTTTAGCATTGTTTCGACCTCTGGGCAGCTGCAGACGAGTGCTGCGTTGGATTATGAAACGCAGTCGTCTTATTCTGTGTCGGTGTCCGTTTCTGATGGCAATGGCGGGAGTGATAGCATCACCGTTACCATAAATGTGACGGATGTATCCGAATTTACTCCGGTCAATGAACGCACACAACAGGTGCGAGATGCAATTGTTGCTGCGGTACCGAATGTTAATAATGCCGCCGATGTGACTGCAGCCCATCTTGCTGCAATAACTTCCCTTACCATCGACTACAGAAGAATAACGGCACTAAAGGTTGGTGATTTTGATGGATTTACTTCACTGACAAACCTCGTTCTGAAACACAATTCCATAAGTGATATATCCGCACTTGAAAAATTGACCACACTGAAATGGCTCTTTCTGGGTTTTAATTCCATAAGCGATATATCCGCACTTGAAGACTTGACTTCACTGAAATGGCTCTTTCTGCATAACAATTCCATAAGCGATATATCCACCCTTGAAAAATTGACTTCACTGACACAGCTCTTTCTGAGTTACAATTCCATAAGTGATATATCCGCACTTGAAAAATTGACCGCACTGAATTGGATCGATCTGTCTCGCAATTCCATAAGCGATATATCCGCACTTGAAAAATTGACCGCACTCACAAACCTCAATCTGCATTGGAATTCCATAAGCGATATATCCGCACTTGAAAAATTGACTTCACTGAAACGGCTCATTCTGTCTAACAATTGGATCAGTGATATATCCGCACTTGAAGACTTGACCGCACTCACAGAACTCGCTCTGAATAACAATTCCATAAGCGATGTTTCTGCGGTTGAAAACTTGACCGCACTCACAGAACTTGGTCTGTCGGGGAATCAGATTTCGGATTTTAATTTATTAATTCGGTAATTTCTTGGTGAAGCCCGGTGCGGTTCCAAACCGTGAAGAAATCCGCAGAAACACCCTATCAAATACCCCTATCAAAAACCCTACCGGCCTGGGGATTACCGATTTATTTTCTTAAACTTCATCAAACCGCATCTACCGGGCCTGGGGGGCCGAGCCTAAATTGACACCTATGGTTCGGTTGGGAAACCGAACCTACCGGACCTGGGGCGGAGACAGTTATTTTTTTTTAAATTGACACTTATGGTGCGGTTTCCCAACCGCATCTACCGATTTGAGGACATCACTCTATACCGAATAGAATGCCGAAGCGTTTTCGTAGAAGAGGCTGTTTTTCTCTGCATCTGACGCATCTTCGATAGCCCATAGGAGTGCGTCTACCCATTCATGATATGTCGCTGCCAAGGTGCACACGGGCCAGTCACTTCCGAACATGAGACGCTCGTAGCCGAATGCGTCTATCAGATGTCGGATATACGGCTTGAGTTCCTCACGCGTCCAATTCTCGCTTGCGGTTGTTACGATCCCTGATACTTTGCAGTGGACGTTCTCGAAAGCGGCGAGTTCACGGATATGCGATGCCCACGGCTCAAATTGATTACCTTTTATGTCGGGTCCGCCGCAGTGATTGAGTGCGTGCCGCACATCCGGTGTCGCTTTGACTAACTCGATTGCTGCTGGTAGCTGGGTGCTGTTCGCACAGAGTTCAAACGAGAGATCAAATTTCGTCAGCAATTTCACGCCGTTAATCAGTTCAGGAGTGGCATAGAACTGTGGGTCAGGGTGGTGCCACGCCATCCGACGCACGCCTACGACAAGTCCGAATCCTACGAGCTGCTCCAAGATGGCCTCGGCGTTCGGTTTTTCTAACGGTGCTGCTGCTGCGATTGCACCTATCATGCCGTCTGTCTCCGAGATTTCTGTTAACCACTCGACTTCCTTAACGACCTCCGTTTCAGCGGGATCCCCCTCAACATGGACGGATTTGATGACGTTAAGGTCTCCAATTGCTTCACGATAATCTTCCGCTGTATACCGTTTTCCTAACAGATCAAAATCTTCGAGCCAAGGGTATTCCAAGTTTTCAGTATCCCAGAGGTGTTGGTGTGTATCAATTATTTTGAGCATCTATATTTCCTTATTTTTATAGTGGATTCCGTAATTTCTTATACATCTTCTGAACTCCGAAACCGCTATGGCACAGGCTAACAGCCTATGCTACAAAAGAGACACAGGCTAACAGCCTATGCTACAAAAGAGGCACGTTTTTGCCTCAAAGTATAGCACGGGATCGGAATAGCGTCAAATTAAGGACGATAGGATCGCGAGCAACAAGAAATACGCAGAAACACCCAAGCAAAAACACTCGCTCCTACGGCGAAAAGTTAAAATGATTTGAATTTCAGGGAAATATCTCGTATAATTTCCTTAACTTAACAGATATTTAATAACACAACATAAACAGAATTTGGAGGTGTTTATCATGCTTTTCGGTTTGATTGACCCACTGTATATTATAATTATAGCACCGGGACTTGCATTGTCTCTATATGCGACGTTTCGCACAAAATCGACATTCTCAAAATACTCACAAGTCGGGTCGCGCAGCGGAATGACGGGTGCGCAAGCTGCCGAACTGATGCTTAAAAGACATGGTGTGAGCGGTGTTCGGATTGAACGTTCAGGTGGATGGTTAAGCGATCACTACGATCCTTCTAAGAAGGCACTACGGTTGTCTGAGGATGTCTATTCGAGTCAGTCGCTCTCGGCAATAGGTGTCGCCTGCCATGAAGCGGGACACGCGATGCAGGATGCGCAGGGTTATAGCATGTTAGGGCTGCGTACTGCGCTTGTTCCTGCGACTAATTTCAGTTCAACCTTTGCGTATATTTTGCTGATAGGCGGATTTCTGCTCCAGTTTTCAGGCTTGATATTCCTTGGCGTATGCCTATTTTCAGTGGGTGTCGTTTTTTCGCTGATAACGCTTCCTGTTGAATGGGATGCCAGCAGACGCGCGAAAGTCGCCATGGATGCAGCGGGAATGCTCTCGCCGGAAGAGAATCGACACGCGAGTAAGGTGCTGAACGCGGCGTTTTTGACCTATCTCGCTGCGGCAGTGACAAGCGTCCTCACACTGGTCTATTACTTGATACGGCTGGGTGTATTGGGTGGTGATGAATAGTGGCGCGGCAGGGAACCTCCTATGAAGAAACCCTCTACGAAGAAACCCCCCTAACCCCCCTTATCAGGGGGGAATTTGGGAAGATGGCTCCTTATCAGGGGGAATTTGGGGCTACGGTTCAACTTTTGCTTTGGATATCGACACCGGGCCACTGGTCGTCTTGCTCGGTAATATCGACGACGATACCGTCGGGGTCTTCCACTTTGAAAGCGACTGAAGGCAGTTCGTCCGAATTTGGGTCGTAAGGTTTGCTGCCATCTAAGCCTTCCCAAGTGATCTCAAAGCCGAGGTTTTCACACCGTTGTGCGGCTTCCCGTAAATTCGGGACCCGGACCCCGATGTGGAGATAGTCTAACATTCCGCCGACGTGTTCGGGACGTTCGGGACCGCGGTGTTGAAATACACGGAAATTGTGATAACCATCGGTGAGATCGTAGCAGCCGTTCATTGTTGAGAAGACGCGTAATCCGAGTGCGTCGCGCCAGAAACGGATGCTCTTGTCCAGATCGGTCGTGCGGACACCGATGTGTACGAGTGTTGTTGACATAAGAGATTTCCTTTTGTTACGGCATACGGCGTATGCCTTTCTATAAACATGTCGCCCCTACGGGGCTAAAGAGGTTCGTCTTTGAAACAGCCTTTCTATAAACATGCCGCCCCTACGGGGCTAAAAAGGTTCTTTGACATAGTAAAAGGTAGTTGTCAGTTCCAGAAAGTCTATAATTATGTAAACTCTGTCTGAATAATATTCGTATAGTTGCCCTTTAAATCCAGACGGTTGGTTCGCGGTTTTCTGCGCGGTGTTCGTAGAGGACTTTGACATCATCGGGTAACCCATCGAATGTTTCACCCGGAATTGTGGCAGTATTGACACCGAAGAGTTCTAAATTCAGCCACCACGGTGCGTATCTGACAACAACTGCGGTGCGTTTACCTGCACTCGGGTTTTCCGCGTTGGAGTGCCAAATCCGGCTGTCCATAATCAGGACACTGCCGGCACTTCCGATGGCTTGCATTTCACCGTCAAGTGGGTTCCGATCGCCGATACCGTCCTCTTTACCTCTGGGGTTGCGAAGGTCTACATGTGTCTTAGGCACAATCCAGGTGCCACCGTTTTCGGTGGTAAACTCAGAGAGCATCCAGAGGGTCGTGATACCGATGACAGCACTCGGGAACGGTTGCGTGATGTGCCATTTTTGGTTCAAGTCGTAGGGAAAATCGGAGTGGTATGCACGCACTAATTCATAATGCGGGGGACGAATCTTATACTCGGTTTGCGAGATACGTACCTGGGGGCCTAACACTTGACGGATAGTAGCGAGGAGCCGCTCGTTGGCGAGGTGTGCGGCAAATTTTGGCATGAAACTGATAACGTTCCGTTCCCATCTGCCGTGTTCTTTGCTGAATTCATTATAGTCTGCTTCTGAGGTTTCGACCTCTTCACGGACTTCGTTAACGACATCGGCGGGAACAACGTCTTCTAAGACGCACCAGCCTTCTTCTCGTAACTGCGTAACATAAGGTTCGACGGTTTCTAATAAATTATCGGTTTCCATTGAAGCCTCCTTGTCTGTCAGGGCTTACGCATTTTCCATGATAACTCTCACTGCGAGGCAATCCTACGCACTGCTGGCGGGGTTTTAAACCCCGCCAGCGAGGGGCTGCGTAAGTCCTATCTGTCATGAATCGCAACCGGTTTCTCGTTCGCGGTTATAGCGAACAGCAGTTTTAATCAGCGGTGCAAGACGCATCACCTTTCCGAGGGAGCCGTTGATGCCAATCTCGCGTGTTGTAATGGCACCCATAACGTTGAGTTCGCCTGTCCAAAATCTGTAGGCGACATCGCCTGTCATAGTGAGTTCAACGTCTGGATTAGCGTTATCAGATACACCGCGGACGACACTATATTCGCCATTTGTCGCAGTCAACGTCATCGTACACTCCGGCGCGGTATAGTTAAACTGGACGCTCAGCGTCAAGGATTTTAGTGTCTCTTGTGCTTCCGGTAACGTTGCAATTTCTGCAAACAGTTCACTGATATAACTATAGAGTTGTTCAGACGTTTCAAATATAGCCATAGTTTGCGATATAGCATATCCTATAATAGATTCGAGGTCAAATTAAAAATATAATGAATTCATTCAAAACAGTTTTTGAAGGTGTCTCAGAGGCTCCGACGACCGACGTTCAATCTCATGAAAGTAGATCGGCTTGCCTTGAGGCTGGGGCTATCTCTTATGCATCGCCAATGGGGTGTATAAACATAGTGGCTGCGGATCCGCACAAGATTTCACACGTTTTCTTTACTTCCTATTTTCCATTCGATGATGCTGAACACCTCTATAGACAGTACCCTGTGCTGACACGTGCGCGGGAGCTGCTCGCCCGTTATTTCGCTGGTGAATCGCTCGATGCTTGTGAAATCCCGATCCAAGTAGACAGGGGAACCCCCTTTCAAAAGAAAGTCTGGAACATCATCCAGCAGATTCCTTATGGAGCCGTGCAGAGTTATCAATGGATTGCGGACCAGATAGGAAAACCGAAGGCTGTTCGTGCGGTCGGCAATGCTGTTGGTGCGAACCCTGTCTCTATTCTTAGACCGTGCCATCGTGTTATCAGAAGCAATGGTGCACTTGGCGGGTACGGCGGTGGATTGGAACGGAAGCGGCAATTGTTAGCACTTGAGGGGCATGATACCGAACAATTCAAGTAACACCGATATAAACATGCCGCCCCTACGGGGCTTGGGTTTTTGCTTGAAAACGCTGCTATAAACATGCCGTCGCTACGCGACTGAAGAGGTTTTTGAAATCTTCAAGGGTTCCGCGTAGGATCCGGTTCGGTTAGGAAACCGAACCTACCGGTCTGGGTCTGAGGCGGTTATTTTTTCTTAAATTGACGCTTATGGGTAAGCATAAGACTTGCACCTACTACATACCACATTGAACGCCGATTTGCCCAAGCATCAAAAGTAGGTTTTTAGGAGTTTTAGTTTAATGACATCAGAAAAAAAATTAGGAAAATCCACCCAAGCCATCCATGCGGGTGAAAGAGCGACACCCGCTACCGAAAAAAGCGGGATACCACTTCTACCGCCTATCTATCAGAACAGTACGTTCCGTTTTACGACAGCCGCGGAATGCGCGGAAGCGTTCCGAGATGAAGAGAGCGGCTATGTCTACACGCGTTGGGGGAACCCGACACAAGAGGTACTGGAAACGAAACTTGCCGTGCTTGAGGCAGGCGAGGCTGCACTTGCGACGGCATCGGGGATGGGAGCCGTGAGTACCGCACTGCTTACGGCCTTAGCCGACGGTGGACACGTCGTCGCCATGGAAAACCTCTATTCCGCGACATTCCAAATCCTCAATGAAGAGCTTCCACGCTTCGGCATTGAGACGACATTCGTTGATGCCACGGATTCTTCACAAATCGAACACGCCATCAGCACCGATACGAAAGTCCTCTATCTTGAAAGCCCAACGAACCCGCTCCTTAAACTGATAGATTTGCGGGCAGCCGCGGAGATTGCAAAAGCACACGGTGTGACCTCGATTATTGATAACACATTCGCGACCCCGTGCGGACAGCAACCGATTACGCTCGGTATCGATGTCGTTGTCCATAGTATGACGAAATATTTGAGTGGTACCGGTGCGGTGGTTGCTGGCGCGATTATCGGGCGGAAGGCATTCGTTACGCGTGCCAAAACAGGCGCGTTGCGCAACTTCGGGGCAGTTATTAGCCCGTTTAATGCGTGGTTAACATTACAAGGGATTACGACGCTACCGCTGCGATTTGCGCGGCACTGCGAAAATGCGGGGCAAGTGGCGACGTTTCTCGAAGCACATCCGGCGGTGGCGTGGGTCCGTTATCCGGGTTTGCCGAGTCATCCGCAATATGAACTTGCCGAACACCAGATGGAGGCTTTCGGGGGCATGATTACGCTGGAGCTGAAAGGTGGACACCGTGCGGGTGAACACCTCGTTGATCGGCTCCAACGCTGCGCGCTTGCGGTCAGTTTGGGAGACGTACGGACTTTAATCTGCCATCCGGCATCAACGACGCATTCACACGTTCCAACAGAGATCCGTCAGCAGATTGGCATCACAGACGGTTTAGTTAGAATTTCTGTTGGCTTAGAGGACGTTGAAGATATTCTCGCTGACCTCGGACAGGCGTTAGAGTCCTGTGCTGCGTAGCGTTTGTATATAATTTTCGTTGATATTGTTCGAGTCGTGCGTTGCCTCGCGATGCGGCTCTGGAAATTCTGTGAGTAACTTCTGATATGCCGTTACTGCTAAATCCGTTTCACCATCGTCCTCATAAGCTTTGCCGACCCAATATTGTGCCATCCGTCGCGTGTCATAATCGTAGGTAGCATTATCCGCCACTTTTTGAAATGCATCAACAGCGGTCGCTATATCCTTGTTCACAAGGGCGATGCGTGCAATGTAGATTTGTGCGCTGGCGGCATTTTCATTGCGTGGGAAGAGGTCAATTCCCATCTCAAGTTGGGCGATGGCTTCATCGTACTTCTCAAGCCTTCCATAAGCCCATCCCATGTAGAAGTATGCATCCTGCCCGACTTTGGTGTCCGGATAGAGGTCAATAACCTTTTGGTAGCCTTCAAGCGCCTCCTGATATTTTCCCTCAGCGAGATAAGCCTGCGGGATACCGAAACTCGCCAAGGGTGCCAGATCAGGATCCCCCGAATCGACGACGTTTGTGAATTCGACGCGTGCGTTTTCGTACTCCTGCTTCTTGAGATAAATTTCGCCTGTAACGTATAAAATCTGATAGAGTATCGGGCTATCGCTAAACGGTTCTCGAAGCGTATCAAAGTGCACGAGTGCGCTGTTCAATTCATCTTTCCCATAGTAGCACATCGCTGTATTAAACTGTGCTTGGTCTGACAGTTCACTGCCGGGATATGTTGCTATTAATTGGTTGTAAAGTGCGATGGCGCGGTCGTAGTACGCGTCAAGCGATTCAAGCGTGCCGGTTCCCTTTAGGTCCTCTGCAATCTTATAAGAAGCGAAAGCGATGGCGTACATCGAATCGTCCGCCCATTCACTGTCAGGATAATTATTGATGAGTCGTCGGAAGAGTGCGAACGCTTCTTCATCGGTGCGTGGCAGGCGTGAGGCGAGTTGATAGATGGCATCATCTGCCCATAGGCTATCAGGATAGTTCTCAAAGACCTCACGGTATGCGGCTCGGACTTGGCGCAAACGTTTTTTGTCCGGGCTATCAAGTTCTACCGGTGGCTCATCGATTTTCTTTACCGCTATCCACGCTTTGTCTGCGTTGTCGTAGTAGTGTTCGTAGCTGGTGTTGTTTCCTGTGATACGTCCGAGCCAAAACCCACCAACGAGCGCGATTAGCACGCAGATTTCTGCGATTATGAACTTCTTCATGTTTCTTCTCCTTGCCAAGTATTGATGCCAAGTATGTTAACAAGACTTTCAAAATATGTCAAGCGCGGTTTCCATAAGCAGAGATATTCAGTTATCATAGGAATAGCTATCAGTACACGTTACTTATGAGATACGCTTGCCGATTTTTTTTAGTTTACTATAGCAAATTTCGTGCCGAATCCGCACAACACCGCGCTGATAAGATTTTTTATAAAACGTCCAAAAATCCTGCACAAAATAGGGCAGATTGTAGCATCCCGTTGCACGAAATGGGGCAGATTTAACAAACGATTCGTGTTATCGGACGGTTCGCTTCCGATTAATTCCTTGACAACATAAAGATAGTTTGCTACAATGAGTGAAAGCTAATATTTACTTTCTGTTTATCAGATAGTCATAAATTCGATACTGATAAAATTGTGAACAGTGATAACAGAATTTAATCAAATTGCCTTTTCGATAGAGGGCATATCAAAAAGAGAGGTTTTCTGTGCGTAAATTTTTGTTTCGCGTTTCCGTGTTAGTTTTAGCGATTTCATTAGTGACACCACTCCTTGCAGACAATCACGAGGGTATCCTGGACAAAGTGAAAAATAGAGGACGACTGATATGTGGGGTAAATAAAGAATTGCCGGGTTTCGGTTACCTCAGTCAGGATGGGACATGGAAAGGCTTTGACGTAGATTATGGTCGGGCGATTGCTGCTGCTGTTTTGGGCGATCCGGACAAAGTTGAGTTTCGTCCGCTAAAGGCAGCTGACCGTTTTCCCGCTCTTCAGACAGGTGAAATAGATGTTTTAATCCGCAATACCACTTGGACGCTGACCCGTGATACCGACTTAGGTGCTGACTTCGCGCCGCCAACCTTTTATGACGGTCAGGGTTTTATGCTCCGTAAGGATCTCGGTATAACTTCGCTCAAGGAGTTGGCAGGTGCCACTATCGGTGTCACGGCTGGTAGTACTACAGAGTTAAACCTTGCCGATACCACCCGCGCCTTAGGGATCGAAGTTGAACCTATTGTTTTTGAGGAAACAGAGACGCTTTACCAGAGTTACGATCAGGGGCGTTGCGATGCGGTGACAAGCGACAAGTCGCAATTAGTCTCCCGCCGCCAATCTTTAAAAAATCCGGACGACCATGTTATTCTTGACGTAACCATTTCAAAGGAACCTTTGGGGCCTGTTACCGTCCACGGAGATAACAAGTGGAATGATGTCGTGAGCTGGGTTGTTTATGCTACGTTCTTTGCCGAAGAGCACGGCATTACGCAAGCCAATGTCAACACCTTTAAAACAGAGAACCCCGAAATCAAGCGTTTCTTGGGTACAGATGAGGGGGCGGGTATGGGTGGAAAACTCGGTCTGCCGAAAGACTGGGCGCGCCAAGTTATTGCTGCTGTGGGTAACTATGGCGAGATTTTTGAACGCAACCTGACACCGCTGGGTCTGCCGCGTGGGGTCAACAAACCGTGGACGCAGGGCGGTTTACTCTATGCGATACCGTTCCGTTAGAGATCCCCTGTGCGTGTGCATTACACACTAATTATAGGCTGCACGTTTTGTTTGACTGCGTAGCGAAGTCTCGCGCCTTGCTACTGCAGCAAGTCTTGCAGCGCGTCAACTGAAGATATATAACGTTGCTCAGGTATACCTAAAACTATCAGATTTAAGGGCGTTTCCCAATGACGTTTCGACAGTAAAAACATGGAAAATAATTCACCTACAGCTGTATCGGGAAAAATCCCTTTTTGGCGAGATGTCCGAGTTTTGCGGGTCTTGTTTCAGGTTGTCTTCCTGCTCGGTTTAATTCTGTTGTTAGTTATTCTTTACACGAACATGTTAAAGGGGCTTCGCGGGCTTGGGCTAACGCTGAACCTTAATTTCCTTCAGGACGAAGCCGGGTTTGGCATTTCAGAGGGAATCGCTTATGATCCTTCGGATACCTACTTGAAAGCGTTCTGGGTTGGAATTCTGAATACCCTGAAAGTTAGCATCATAGGGATAGTCTGTGCAACACTTATCGGACTCCTTTTCGGTATCGCTCGCCTGTCGAGCAACTGGTTAATCCGAACGATAGCCGCTGCTTATGTAGAATGTTTCCGTAACGTTCCGCTTCTACTCCAGATTCTGTTTTGGTATACCGCCGTAGTGGGGCAACTTCCGCAGGTCAGGGAGAGTATCTCACTTTTCGGTGGTGCGTTCATTAACAACCGAGGGGTATACCTCCCTTCACCTGAGCCGACATCGGGGCTGTCAATTTGGCTATGGTGCCTCGGTGCAGGTTTACTCCTTGCGGTGATTCTCTATATTGTGCGATGGCGGCAACTCCAACAGTTAGATCGCCCTGGCTTCCGCGCGAAATGGGCACTGCCTGCGTTCCTTATTGTCGCGCTTTGTGGATGGTTTCTCACGCCGGTCAGACCCTTTAGACTGGATTTACCAGTACTGCAAGGTTTCAACTATCAAGGCGGAATACGTTTTACACCGGAGTTCTCCGCCCTTTTAATTGCACTTTCCATATATACAAGCGCATTTATTGCCGAAGTTGTGAGAAGCGGTATTCAATCAGTCGTCAAAGGGCAAAGAGAAGCTGCGAGGTCCGTCGGTTTGAATGAATCACAAACCTTACGCTTGGTCGTTCTCCCGCAGGCAGTTCCTATTATCGTGCCGCCGCTTACGAGTCAGTATCTGAACCTCGCGAAAAATTCAAGTTTAGCGGTCGCAATCGCGTTCCCCGATCTGTTTAGTGTAGGAAGTACCATGATGAATCAGACAGGACAAGCAATTCCGGTTTTCGCTATGATTATGGTCAGTTATCTGGTTATGAGTTTGACAACATCAGCAGCCATGAATTGGTACAACCGTTGGATTACCCGAATCGGGCGATGACAGAGGGATAGTTTTCAGTCGTCAGTTATCAGTTAAAAGAAGAAAAATTACGACCATTCGCTTTAGACAACTAACCAGGAAGGCATATACACAGTGGAAGAACGTGAACTTACCGAAGCACTTAAACCGCCCGCCAACACAAAAGGCCTCGCGCGATGGCTTAAGGATAACCTATTTAATACTTGGTATAACACGCTCTTGACCTGTTTGGCACTTGTGTTCCTATTCTTTACTTTTAAATGGTTTCTGACGTGGGCGTTCACCGAAGCGGAATGGGGTGTGATCCCAGCGAATTTCCGGCTCTTTATGGTCGGGACTTATCCACAAGAACAGATATGGCGCGTATGGACCGCGATTTATATCTTAAGTGTGCTTATGGGTTTGAGTGCTGGGCTCTGGGGTGGTTTGGTACTCCGATTTGCTGTTGTTCTCAGTGGTGTTTGGTTTATCAATGCGCTTCTCCCTTTTGAATTTGAACTCTCAACGCGGGGATGGTGTTTAGGCGCGATCGCTATGATAGCGGTTTCGTTCTTTCTTGGACGTGGCAGAACAGGTTTGCGACCTTGGATTTTGGGAGGGTGGATACTCTCTTTCCCAGTAATCATGGTAGTGTTACGCGGGTTCGGGGAGAATGGCGTTCTGACAAGCAATTGGGGCGGACTGCTTCTCACGTTGATCTTAGCAGTCGTAGGTATCGTCGTCTCTTTCCCGCTTGGTGTATTTTTAGCACTCTGTCGCCAGAGCAGGCTTCCTGTTATCCGATGGGTTTCAACGACTTACATTGAGATAGTTCGCGGGGTGCCGTTGATAACAATCCTATTCATGGGTAATACCCTAATACCGATATTCATATCGGGTATGAATATTAACCAAGTTTTACGGATGATGATCGGCCTAACCTTCTTTTCCGCTGCTTACATGGCAGAGAATGTGCGTGGCGGGCTTCAAGGGGTGCCAAGGGGACAACATGAAGCTGCGCAAGCCGTAGGACTTAACTATGTACAGACGACGTTATTTATCGTCTTACCGCAAGCACTCCGATCCGTCATTCCCGCGATTGTTGGGCAATTCATCGCGTTGTTTAAGGACACATCCCTCGTCTCCATCATCGGACTCATTGAGCTCTTGGGTATCGCCAAAACCATTATTGCCAATCCGGACTGGCTCGGATTGCAAGCAGAGGTCTATCTGTTCGTCGCATTTATCTATTTTGTTTTCTGTTATGCGATGTCCTATGCGAGCCAAGACATTGAGACAGACTTGGGCGTTGGAAAGCACTAAAGTTTAGGGGTAGGGGCAAGGTGACCTCGCCCCTACGGGAATACTTAGGAAGGGAAAAAAATGGCAGCACAAGAAAACGCGTTGAACGATCCGATTATTATCTGCGAAGATTTGCATAAATGGTTTGACGATTTCCACGTCCTTAAAGGGATTACGACGTCGTTTCAAAAAGGTGAAAGGGCGGTGATATGCGGTCCCTCAGGGTCAGGCAAATCTACGTTTATTCGGACGTTGAACCGTCTGGAGGAGCATCAGCGCGGCACGATTATCATTGATGGCGTAGAACTCACCGACGATCTTCGTAATATTAATCTTATCCGTCAAGAAGTCGGTATGGTGTTCCAACAGTTCAACCTGTTTCCGCACCTGACAAACTTGGAGAATATCACCTTAGGTCCGATCCGGGTCAGAAAACTGACGAAAACTGAGGCAGAAGAGGTCGCTTTATCGCTTTTAGAACGCGTGGACATTGCGGATCAGGCGTACAAGTATCCCGCAGAAATTTCGGGTGGTCAACAGCAGCGCGTTGCGATTGCAAGGGCATTAGCAATGGAGCCGAAGATTATGCTTTTTGATGAACCGACAAGTGCGCTTGACCCTGAAATGATTTCGGAAGTTTTAGATGTGATGCGTGAACTGGCACATTCCGGCATGACAATGCTGGTTGTTACACATGAAATGGGATTTGCACGAGAGGTGGCTGATCGGATCATGTTCTTCGATGAGGGTATGGTTATAGAGGAGGCAGCACCCGCAGATTTCTTTGATAACCCGCAGCATGAGCGCACGAAACTGTTTATTTCACAGACATTGCAGCATTAGGGACATATTACAAACAGGTCTGTTTAGCAGGCTGCTTGCAGAAGTGTAATCGGAATCGCTTCGGAAATTGAAGGTGTATACGATGAAAGCAAAAGTACATCGCTGACGGGTGGGCGTTGAAGAATATCTAAGACAATGTCTCGAAGATCCTCGGACAATTCGGTTAGACCTGTGAGCGGAAAACTTCGGGGGCCCATGTCTGTCTTCTGGGCAAGCAGAGAGTATTCCAGAAAGGTCAGCCCAATGGCTTTGTGTTCTTGTTTGTTGAGTCGCAGCAAGATATGGGGAGTCAATTCAATGCCTGTTGCCTGTTCACCTGGGGCAAACGAGATGTATAACGTATCACTTATTTCATCGTAGTTAGAAACTGGTTGCGTCATAATTTATTTACCTAATCCTTTCGCTTTTATTATACCATGCAAATCAGTAAAAGTAAAATATGATTTTCAGAGGGTGAACGCGGCAAATTCTATAACCCAAAATCTGTTTTTAATATTTCTACCCCTCACGGAAAAGATGTAGGACCAAAGATGCGGTTGAATAACAAAATTGCTATTGTTACAGGAGCAGGACGCGGTATCGGCAAAGCGGTGGCTCTTCGGTTTGCCGAGGAAGGTGCTAAAGTTGTCGTCGATGACGTGAATGATGCCAACGGTGCTGAAACTGTTGCTGCGATTACTGATGCGAGTGGCGAGGCGGTGTTCGTCAACGCCGATGTCTCCAATGCTGCGGATACTGAGCGGCTTATTGCTGAGGCTACTGATGCCTACGGTACGGTTGATATTTTGGTGAACAACGCCATCTGTTCGACAGCCGATGTGCTGAACAACAACTGGGAGGCGAACTTAGCGGTCGCGCTCCGAGGTACGAGCCACTGTTCGGATGCGGTTATCCCTGTGATGCAACAGGGTGGCGGTGGTAGTATTGTTAATATTGCCTCTGTCAACGGACTCATCGGGTTGCAGGGGATTCACGCCTATTCTGCTGCGAAAGGTGGTGTTATCGCATTGACGCGCTCTATGGCAGTCGCACACGGTAAAGACAATATACGTGTCAACTGTATCTGTCCGGGTACAATTCAGACCGAAGTCTGGGAACCGATGATTGAACGGAACCCGCAAATCTTGGATGAAATCACGCCGTGGTATCCGTTAGGACGGATCGGACAACCTGTTGACATTGCGAATGCCGCGCTATTCCTCGCCTCCGATGAAGCCGGTTTTGCGACGGGTGCGGTCTTTGTCATTGATGGCGGATTGACAGCGGGCAATCATCAATTCCCAATCTAACGGTTAGTAGGGAAGGAGGAAAACAGATGGCATTTACGGATTTCACATCCATTGCACAGGTACAGGAAACGTTTGACATCAAGTATGTTGAAGAAGAATACATCCGATACGATGTTGATATTGAACCATCCCCGACGTTTTTGGAAGAGTTCGCGTTTAGCCAGCAATATATTGACGTGTTTGGGTCAGAAACGTCCCGTTGTGAGAATGTTATCTATCCGATCCTCAGGGATGTTTACAAAAAATATGCTGACCGTTTTTCGCTGTGGAGCCATAAATCTATTGCTTACGACGCGCAACTCAGTGGTACCCCGGACTACCTCATTTCAACAAAATCAGCGTTGGGAAAAACGGTGCTTGGAACCCCTATTATTGTTGTTGTTGAGGCGAAACGAAACGACTTCATAGCAGGCTGGGCGCAGTGTTTGGCGGAACTCGTTGCCATCCAGCGGATCAAGGATGACGCTTTGCAGCCTGTTTATGGTATTGTAACAGATGGTGAGATGTGGCAATTCGGCAAATTAGCTGAGGATGTATTTACGCGGAACACGTCTCCGCTTGCTATCGGCGAGTTGCGGAAGGTATTTGGGGCGATTGGACATTTAATGCAAGCCAATTTACCTGAAACCGCAGAGCCATACGAACATTAAATTCACGTGGAGAAATACAATGGTAACACAAGAACAGGTTGATTTTTTTCAGGAAAATGGGTATGTCAAGTTTGGTAAGGTTTTAGATAGCGATGGCGTTGAAGCTATGCGCGCAGGGTTGGATGCTGTTATTGACCTGGAACTCACCGAAGGTGACGATTCTTCACCGGAATTCAAGTACGGACACGATCGCAAGCAGGATCGTCTCAATCGCGGCAGTGGTCACCCGCGGGCGATTCATCAATACGTGAACATGTGGAAACGCGAATCCAGTTATGAGGCAGCTATACATAATCCTTTAATTGCAGGAACAGCGCGGGCATTATTGGATACGCCCGAAGTGCGTCTCTGGCACGATCAGGTTATTTCCAAACCGCCACACGATAATGGGCATTTCGGTTTTCATCACGATTTCTTCTTCTGGCCCCTGAGTCCGCCAAACATTGTGAGCTGCTGGCTCGCGCTTGATGATGCGACAGTCGATAGCGGTTGTATGCACGTTATGCCGAAAAGCCACAAAGATGAACGGTTCTCGGTTGAAGCCAGATCGGCATTCAATGCGGCATCCGCAAAAGCGAACGAAGCAGGGCACGAACCGCCGCCAAACCCATGGACAGAAAGACGGGATTTGGACATCAGTCACGGTATCCCAGTGGAACTGAAAGCCGGTGAGTGTATGTTTCATCATTGTTTGAACTGGCACGGCACGCCGCCGAATATTACGGATCATCAACGTCGTGCCTTCGTGATGATTTTCATGGCGCAAGATGTCTGCTATAACAACGCGCAAGCACCGGGGCATATCCTCGTTTCAACCATTGAGGTTCCGGATGGTGAGCCGCTTGTTGGGGACGGATTCCCAGTAGCGTAAACGCTGAATGGAATCGGGGTTACAAACCCCTCCTACAGTAGAAACACCAAGGTATGGATAACGACATGAAAGATTCAACGTTTATTACAAGGGTTGTTCTCAAAAACTACAAGAGCATCGCCGCGTGTGATGTGCAGTTGCAGCCTTTGACTTTCCTTGTAGGACGTAACGGGGCAGGAAAAAGCAACTTTCTGGATGCACTGCGATTCGTTGCTGATGCGTTGAATTCATCGTTAGATCATGCCTTACGCGCTCGTGGGGGGCTTGATGATGTCCGACACCGCTTATCCGGACACCCATACCATTTTAATATTCGACTTGAATTCACCTTGCCCAACAGTGCCTACGGATACTATGCTTTCAGTATTGAGTCTCGTTCACGTGGAAGGTACGTGGTACAAGCTGAAGAATGTAGAATTCAGAGAGGACAAGATAATACTCCAGAAGCATATTTCAGAGTTGATAATGGAAAAATGACTGATACAAGTGTAAAGGTGGCACCAGCAACTGTAAACGATAGACTCTATTTAGTAAACGCCTCTGGATTACCCGAGTTTCGTCCTGTCTATGATGCGTTCTCTCGGATGGGATTTTACAATCCCAACCCCAATCTAATCCAAGATCTGCAAGATCCCGATCCCGGGGATATGTTGATGCCAAACGGAAGCAACTTAACCAGTGTCTTTAAGCAACTCCCACCTGATGTGAAGAAAAATATTGAGGAATATCTGGCAGTGATAGTGCCTGGCGTGCTTAGAGTACATGCCCGGAAGTTTGGTCCTAAGGAAACATTGCAGTTCAAACAACATGTCGCAGAAGACAAAGATCCACTTATATTTTACGGGAGCAATATGTCTGATGGCACACTCCGTGCACTGGGAATTTTGGTAGCACTATTTCAGAGAAATCAGAAGGCAGAAGAGCGCGTAACACTTGTCGGAATAGAAGAACCCGAGACAGCACTTCATCCAAGAGCGGTAGCAGTATTGCTTGACGGACTTCGGGATGCTGCCAACAGAACGCAGGTTATCATCACCACTCACAGTCCAGAGCTGCTTGACGACAAGCACCTGGATGTAAACTCAATTCGGGCAGTCGAAGCACACGATGGCGATACAGTGATCGCTCCAGTGGATGAGGCAAGTAGATCTGTGGTGCAAGATCGACTGTTTACAGTTGGGGAACTTTTACGCAGTAATCAATTGCAACCGGATCCGGCTGCTCTTCCTGCTGCAAAGGAGAAACAACTGTCGTTTGATTTTGATAAGTCGAAGTCTGCTAAAGCAAGGAATAAAGGAAAGCACGAATGACAGTCAAAATCGGTTGCATTGTCGAAGGGGAAAGCGAGGTAGCAACTGTACCCCTTCTGATTCGCCGCATCGCTGCGAATCTTTATCCAGAACTGCCGATTGTTGTGCCACCACCTATTCGCCGTCCCCGGAATAAGGTTGTTAAAGAGAAAGAACTTGAAAGAGCAGTTGAATTCGTGGCTCGGCAGATCGGTGGACAAGGTGCTATATTTATTATCCTTGATAGTGACAAAGACTGTCCAGCAGAGTTAGGACCGGCCCTGCTTCACCGGGCATCACAAGCTCGTAGTGATCTGCCGATCGCTGTTGTGCTCGCTAAACATGAATTTGAGGCATGGTTCCTTGCAGCAGCGGAATCACTTCGCGGACAAAGAGGTCTAAGTGATGATATTCATCCACCCAACGACCCAGAAGCGATCCGCGGCGCAAAGGAATGGTTAAGCCATCAAATGGAGAACAATAGAACGTATAGTGCAACAACCGATCAACCTGCATTCGCAGCACTTTTTGACATTGAACAAGCACGTCAAGCGGATTCATTTGACAAGTGCTATCGAGACATCGTTTGGCTCCTTGAAGAATTGCAAAAAGCGACCAACCCAATTAGTGAACACGCATAAGGCAGTAAATATAGTCTATTATACAAACTTCACCATAGGTGTCAATTTAGCGATTTTTCACAGTATTTTGTAACACCGATATAAACATACCGCCCCTACGGGGCTTGGGTTTTTTGGTTGAAAACGCTGCTATAAACATACCATCCCTACGGGATTCAAGAGGTTTTTGAAGTCCTCAGGGTTTCCGCGTAGTATCCGGTTCGGTTGGGAAACCGAACCTACCGGATATGGTGACCGAGGCAGTTATTTCTTCTTAAATTGACACTTATGGTCTATTATACGAACTTCACCTATGGAATGGAGGAATAATATGGAACAAAAACCAAATGTCATTTTTGTTTTAACGGATGATCAGGGACCGTGGGCTGCGGGGTGCTGCGGTAACGATGAGGTGCAGACCCCTTATCTTGACCAGTTGGCATCAGAAGGTACCCGCTTCCCGAATTTCTTCTGTACAAGTCCCGTCTGCTCGCCAGCACGCGCGAGTCTCATGACCGGACGTATTCCGTCAGCGCACGGTGTACACGACTGGATCCGCGACGGAAACATGCCGCCAGATCCCGCCCGATACCTTGAAGGTCTGACGTGTTATACCGATGTCTTAGCCGACAATAATTACACTGTCGGGATTAGTGGTAAGTGGCATCTCGGTGATAGCTTGACCCCACAACACGGGTTTAGTCACTGGTTCACGCTACTCACCGGTGGCAGCAAGTACAACGATGCGGATATGATTCGGGATGGACAGGTAGAGATGCAACCCGGCTACCTTACTGACGTAATTACTGATGATGCGTTGAACTTTATCTCAGCGAATAAAGACGGACCTTTCTATCTCAGCGTCAACTATAACGCACCGCATACGCCTTTCACAGGACACCCGCAGGATATTGTTGACTCCTATGACGATTGTCCGTTCAAGACGTGTCCACAAGAGGCATTGCATCCGTGGGCTGTGCAGGGTGCAGCGGCACACATGGGGAACCGCGAATCGTTGAAGGGTTACTTCGCAGCGATAACAGCACTCGATTTGAATGTCGGGCGGATATTGGATCGGCTTGCGGAATTAGGTATCCGCGAGAATACGTTGGTTGTCTTCAGCAGTGATAACGGTTATTCGTGTGGACACCACGGATTTTGGCATAAAGGCAACGGTACATTCCCACTGAATATGTATGAAAATTCGGTTAAGGTTCCGTTCATTGTCAGCCATCCGGGTAGCATTCCAGCGGGACGTGTCAGCGAGGCGATGGTGAGTCAGTATGATTTCATGCCGACGCTCCTCGACTATCTCGGTTTACCTGATCCGAACGACGATATGTCGCCCGGCAGAAGCTTTGTCCCGGCACTTTCTGGAGAGACGAATGATGCGAAAGATGAGATCGTCATTTACGATGAATACGGTCCTGTGCGTATGATTCGGACGCAAGAATGGAAATACGTCCATCGGTATCCTTACGGACCGCATGAATTATACGATCTGGTGAACGATCCGGGCGAACGGAAAAATCTGATAGACGATAAGTCTCAGCACGCGCGTATCGGTGACATGCGCCAGCAGATGGGGGCATGGTTTGAACGGTACGTCCTACCGGAATTAGATGGTGCGAGATGCTCGGTTACGGGTGGTGGACAAGCGGCAAAAATCGAGGAAGGACAATGTGGCGAAGGAGCGTTCCATCCGCGGTATGCTGCACCTCGCCGGAATGTTTAGGGACATTCGTTGGGTGCACAGAAAACTCAGGGAGACCTCTGAGCCAACAAGAAAGGAGAGGATTATGACTAAACTGGAATTGGCTTTCGCGGAAGCAACCAAACTACCCCTCAAAGAACAAGATCGTCTTGCGGAGTGGTTGCTTGCCGAACTCGCCTCTGAAAGATGCTGGAATCAACTTTTTGCTAAGTCTGAAGATGTTTTAGAAACGCTCGCAAGGGAAGCACTTGATGAGCATCATCAAGGACAAACGCAAGAACTGGACCCGGAGAAAAGTAACCAAACGCGTTTTCAATAGATAATTTTACGTAGATAGGAATTTAAGACCACCAAACCACGATAGAAAGGAACGAAATGGCGAGAGCATTTGCCCCTGGCAACATTTCGTGTGTTTTCAAGGTTATTCCGCACGCCGATCCGGCGCGTATGCACTCGCTCGGTATGGGTTTCACGGTTACAGAAGGTGTAGAGGTCACTGTCTCCGAGCATCATGAGACAGAAGTGCTATTTAATGGAGAACGCATCAATTTTCCGACAGTACGTGCTGTTGTCAATAGGCTTACTGAAAATAGTAGCGTTGTAGGCATAAAGGTAGACATTACCTCTCCGTTACCGCTTGGTTGCGGTTTTGGACTTAGCGGTGCTGCAGCACTCGCCACTGCCTACGCGCTCAATGAATTGCTATCTCTGCAGAAAGACACTGAGGCACTCGCGATGACGGCGCACATTGCAGAAGTTGAGAACAGGACGGGGTTAGGGGATGTCTGTTCGCAGTATCACGGGGGTTGTCTTGTCAAGTTGAAGGAAGGGGCCCCTTTAGTTGCAGATAGGTTACCGATTGCGGAACAGCCGATTTATTATCGCTACTTTGGACCGATACAAACAAGTGAGGTGCTCGGAAACAGAGAACAGACGACTCGTATCAATCGCGCCGCGGATGTTGCATTGAATACCTTGCAAACGCTGACCGATGCCAAACCGAGTCATGAACTCTTTAATGCGTGTTTTGCGGTCTCAAAACAGTTTTCGGTGGAGAGTGGGTTACTTAGTGATGCGCGGGTGATCGATACAATCGCAGGTATCGAGGCAAACGGGGGTGTGGCATCAATGATTATGTTAGGGAACGGTGTTTTTAGCACACACCCTTTTGAGGACGCGGTAGAGACGAGACTTGTTCATAATCCTGCACGTCTTAAGTAGTTATCGGTTGTTGGTTTTCAGTTTTTAGTTAAAACTGATACCTATGTAGGTGACAATCCTATGAATTCTTTAATCGTGATACTCCTGATTCTTTTTACAGTGTCTATTGCTTTTGGTGCAGTTGAGATTGAGCCGACGTTTGGGTTTAATGGGGGTTACAAGACCGGCACGTGGGCACCGTTGCGTATCGACATCCGAAGTCAGGAACAACCAACAACGCTTGTTGGAGAATTGGTAGTCGAGGTACGAAGTTTTTCTTCAGACGCACCTATTGAACGGTATGCCTCTGAGGTGCATCTCAGTCCTATTGAGACGCTACCGAAAGATTTCTATGTCTACTGCCCGAAAAATGCGACACAACTCATCGTTGCGTTTGTGCCGAGAACATCTTCAGGGAACGCAGCGTTGCGTAGCACGCCAGCGAGCGTGATACACGAGGAGCCATTACCGACACCTTTCTCCCGCAAAGATTACTTTGTGCTAGTGTTGGCACGGAGCGGTGATAAAAAACTCAAACGATTTATTGACAAAAAACCGTTAGCGGCTTCCAATGAGGCACAGGTACATGTCGAATATCTTCCGAACTCGAACCGACTCCCACGCGATTGGATCGGTTACAGTGCAGTCGATGTTTTGGTGATTCGCGAGACGGTCTTGACAGAAAGAAGTATCTCTAAAGCGCAGCAGACTGCCCTGCTTGATTGGGTCCAGCGAGGTGGCACGCTTATTATGTCTGGCGGTAGCAGCTTCAGCACGCTACGAGGTAGTTTTGTAGAGCCTCTCCTTCCCGTCGAATTGAAAGGGTTAAAGAAAATAGATACACTCCCAGATGCCTTGCACGAACAATTCGGTTTTCAATCTTCGGGTAGTAAAGGAACTTTATTTGAATGTATTGCGTTCGTGCCGAGAGCTGGATGCGAAATTTTGATTGGTACAGAAGAACACATTTACGTTGCAAAACGGAAATTTGGCGACGGGCAGATCCTTTGCTTTGCGTTTGATTACAATGCGCTGCCCTTTGGCAAAAGCCGAGAAAATATAGAAAAGTCAGAACAAAAGGTGGGTGAAATATTCTGGCGCGAATTTCTGGGTAGATACGGGAAATCTCCGCGGCATCTGGCAGATCAGTATGCGCTTGCTCTCCAACATGAGGAGGAAATTCACAAACAATCTTTACTAAAAATGCCGACGCAAGTGCCGCTTATTAAACTGCTCTCCATAGTTCTACCGGTATATCTGTTGAGCTTTGGTGGTTTTTTGTTCTATTTTGGGAAGTCGAAGCAAAAGTCACGCACCTATTGGATAGGCGGATGCCTCTTTGTTCTGGTTTCGGTAAGCGTGATTGCAATAACACGGAGTGCTTTGCCGAACAGCGTCACAGCAGACCGATTGTCAATTTTGTCAGTCTACCCTGAACGGGGTCGCGCACACTTGCAGAGTTATGTTTCCCTGAGAGCTACGGCACGCGCCGAAATGTCTATTGACTTTACAAAAGGCACCTTCATCCGCCAACAGGAAACCGAGGACGCAGAGATCGAATCCCCTGAAAAAATTGGAACATTGATTCAAGATTCACGTGTACAATTACGAGATCTGTTCGTGGAGCCGTGGCATCCTACGACTTATGTGAAAGAGACCTTTTTGGATACCCCACACCTTCCGCGTATGCTTGAAAACGCGTGGTATGTTGTAGGTAAAGAGATGACTTACTTAGGAGACATCGCGCTTGATGCCAAACCTGAACCCTCAAAAACATCGCTTCGGCTACAAGTGACATCCGAAATGCCGCCGGATGAAGAACTGAGCGGCACGCGGGAGAAGTTTGCGCAAATCTTAGGGCGGGAACGGGTGTTACGGCATTTGGCGGCAGAGATAGATACACATTTACTGCCTCACTTGATCGGATGGACTTCTCACGGCTTAACCGATACAGCAGCAGACGGTAATGTTAACACAAACGATGAAACTTTGGTGATCGTTCAACCCAAGAGGTAAACCATGGATGTGCTATCGCTCGGTATTTATGTCGTTGATGTGCTTGGACGACCAATAGATCAGTTTCCTGAAAAGGGGAAATTAGCACTCTTTGATGAACTCGAAATCCATACTGGTGGTTGTGCAAACAACACGGCTCTTGCGCTGGCGCGCCTGGGGGTCTCTGCTGGTGCGATGGGTAAGATTGGCACTGACGCTTTTGGTGATCTGATCCTGCAAACGCTCACAGACAATAACGTTAGCACAGCGGGTATGCAACAAGATGCCGACGTTAGCACTTCATTTACGTTTGTGGCGATCGCCTCCGATGGCGAACGGACCTTTTATCACTACATCGGCGCGAACGGTGAACTCCGTGAGGCAGACATTAATTGGGAAATTATAAAGACTGCTAAAATTCTGCACATCGCTGGTGCGCTCGTTATGCCGAGTTTCGACGGTGTCCCGATGGCGAATGTCCTTCGCGAGGCAAAAGCGTTGGGGATAACGACCTCGCTCGACACAGCATACGATGCTACAGGAAAGTGGTTGGAGACATTAGAACCGTGTTTGCATCATGTAGACCTTTTCATGCCAAGCATCGTTGAAGCGCAACATCTCACGGGTAAATCTGAGTGTCGTGAAATCGTTCAATTTTTGCGTGGCAACTACAATATCGAGACGATCGCTATTAAAATGGGTGAAAATGGCAGTTACGTCTCTACACCAGAAACAGAACTCTCCGTGCCTGCATACGCTGTCAATGCTGTTGATGCAACAGGTGCTGGTGATGCTTATGTTGCTGGCTTTCTTGCGGGAACGATTATGGGTTGGGATTTGCAGGCGACGGCGGAATTGGCATCCGCGACGGGTGCAGCCTGCGTCACCGCTATCGGTACAACTGCCGGTATCCAAAATCTTGAAGAGACATTGCAGATTAGCCGTCAGCCATCGGCAGTCAGCCGTCAGTAGATGCTGGTAACGGTATAATATCCTTTTGATGCCATAAATATTTCTTTACTGATAACTATAAAAATATGAATAACACAGTAATTGTTCAAACAGAAAATTTATCCAAATGGTATGGTGAAGTCATGGGGGTGAACAATGTAACGCTCACTATTCACCCTGGCATAACCGGTTTATTGGGTCCAAATGGTGCCGGCAAAACCAGTTTAATTAAACTTATGACCGGGCAGCTCAAACCTAATCAAGGTGAGGTAAAAGTTCTGAACCAACCGGTATGGAATAATCCGCTACTGACGCGGCGGGTAGGCTACTGTCCTGATATAGAATTGGCATATCAATTCATGAGCGGTCATGAGTTTATCACGTTTTTCGCCACGTTAAGCGGATACGACACATCAGAGGTGGAATCTCGGAGTCTACAGGTTCTGGAAGTGGTTGACATGCTATCGGCAAAGGATCGGCCTATCGGTTCCTATAGCAAAGGGATGCGGCAGCGGATTAAACTCGGGCAGGCGTTGGTACACGAACCGGAACTCCTATTTCTTGATGAACCGCTCACAGGTTTAGACCCGAACGGGAGACGGCATGTTCTTGCGCTGTTGAAAGATCTTGCTGACAAAGGTATTAGCATCGTTGTTTCGAGTCATATTCTTTATGAGATTGAAGCGTTAACAGAGACAATTCTGCTCATCCATCAAGGCCGTATCCTTGCTGAAGGGACCATCTCCGATATTCGTGAATTGATTGACGAACATCCGCATAAGGTTTATTTAAGCACAGATGAACCGCGTCGTTTGGCGCAAGTCTGTCTCCCTTTTTCGGATATTCTGAGCGTAACTTTTGTCAATGGTGCTGATACCACAACAGAAGCATCGGTAAACGCAACAGGCGACATTATTATCGAAACCGCCAAGCCAGATGCTTTTTATGCCCGACTCCCCGAACTTCTCATTGAAAACGAATTGAACGTTTCTCAACTCTACTCTCCGGATGATAACCTTTCCTCTGTGTTTAAATATTTGGTTGGATAGACTGCCATCACCATCTTCAACAGAAATTAACTGCCTCAAATCCATTCCGCCTTCAGAATTAAGTAACCCTTCTGCCGCTAACTCGCGTCATTATATTTTGATAGCATGCAGTATACCTTATGCGTTCTTTGCTTAAGCAATTGACTACTTTTTGAGGTGCCTGATGAAAAACAGAGATGTTGAATTAATAAATCAGATTCTGGCAGGCGATGAAAACGCTTTTGCGAGTTTAGTCAAAAAATACGAAAAGCAGGTTCACGCCCTCGCTTGGCGGAAAATAGGCGATTTCCACATCGCTGAAGAGATTGCGCAGGACACCTTCCTTAAAGTCTACCAGAAGCTTTCTACCCTGAAAGATCCGAACCAGTTTTCAGGATGGCTTTATGTAATTGCCACCAACCTATGCCGCGCATGGCTTCGCAAGAAACGTTTGGAAACTGAACCACTTGAAGATACCGAGATTGAATCCATAGAAGAAACATATTCCCGATATGTTGCCGAAGAACATACGAAAGCTACCGTAGAGGCGCAACGCGAGGTGGTTAAAAAATTGCTTGCGAAACTAAAAGAGAGTGAACGCACGGTGATGACGCTTCACTACTTCGGTGAAATGACGTGTGAAGAGATTAGCCGATTTTTAGGTGTATCTACCAGTGCGATTAAGCTCCGGCTTCACAGAGCTCGGCAGCGTCTAAAAAAGGAAGAACCGATGATCCGAGAGGCACTTAGCAATTTCCAATTGTCCCCCAATTTCACCGAGAACATTCTACAACATATCAAACATATCAAACCGATTGTACCATCGGCGAACAAACCGTTTATACCGTGGGTATTAGGCGCGTCAAGTGCTCTCTTGATTGTGGTGCTGCTCGGCACAAGCAGCCAATATTTAGCCCGTTTCCAGCAACCTTATAGTTTGGACGCACAGTCTGAAGCGGTGGTTGAACTGATTGATGCACCCATTGTTCAGGATATTCAGGCGAAACCGGATGTCCGAAATCAATTTGGAGAAGATTCTGATGATCGCGGTAGCGGTAATAGTGCTGGACAGGCATCGAATGAGGTTTTGTCCGATAAAGGCAATTACACGCAATTGGGTTTACCGAAAGAAGCCAAAGCTCGCTTCGGAAAAGGTGCCGCGACCGAAATCCAGTATTCACCGGATGGCAGCCGCTTCGCAGTGGCGAGTACTATCGGTATTTGGTTGTATGATGCTGGCACGGGTCAAGAGATCGATCTACTTACAGGCCATAGGGACCTTGTTTGGTGTATATCGTTTAGTCCGGATGGAAAGACACTCGCAAGCGGAAGTGAAGATAATACTATCCGTTTGTGGGACACAAACACAGGTCAACATAAAAAGACCCTTATAGGACATACAAACCGTGTCAATAGCGTATCGTTTAGTCCGGATGGAAAGACACTCGCAAGCGGGTGTGGAAACTCAACAGTCCGTCTATGGGATATAGCCACAGGCGCGCACAAGCAAACGTTCAACGGTCATACAGGATATGTTAGCAGCGTATCATTTAGTCCGGATGGGCAGACACTCGCAAGTGGGAGTGCCGACTCAACAATCTGTCTATGGCATATAAACACAGGCGTACTCATAAAAAAAATCACAGGCCATAAAATAGGAATATTCAAAAAAGTACTCGGAAAAATAGGATTACTCACAATACCTTATAACACGTATGTTCTCTGTGTATCATTTAGTCCGGATGGAAAGACACTCGCAAGCGGAAGTCGGGATAACACTATCCGTTTGTGGGATGCCAACACAGGCGAGTCCAAGCAAATTCTTAGGGGGCACAGCGGATTTATTGATAGCATTTCCTTTAGCCCTGATGGGAGTGTGCTGGTGAGTGGGGGTTGGGACAAAATAGGCTTGTGGGACGCGACTACGGGGGAGCTGAAGCAGACGCTTCCAGAGGGTAAGCAAGCGTCCACAGAGGGTGCCAGTAGTATTTCTCTCAGTCCGGATGGAAAAACAATAGGCTTGTGGGACGCGACTACGGGGGAGCTGAAGCAGACGCTTCCAGAGGGTAAGCAAGCCTTCACAGAGGGTGCCAGTAGTATTTCTCTCAGTCCGGATGGAAAAACACTCGCAAGTAACAATCTTGGACGTTCCGAGCTTTCTCTGTGGAATGTAACCACGGGAGCAAAAAAGAAAACTATCACTGGATATATGAGTCAGGTTAAAAGTGTAGCCTTCAGCCCAGATGGAAAAACACTCGCAAGTCGGGATTGGCAAGGAGAAATCCATCTATGGGATACAAACACAGGGGAAAAAAAACAACAACTCTTCAGAGAAAGTTTGACGATAAGTTCTGTCGATCTTGGGTGTCTTTCCTTCAGTCCGGATGGAAAAATACTCGCAAGTGGAAATGGGGTGGAAATTGACTTGTGGGATGCTACTATTGGGGAGCTAAAAAAAACACTCACGGGTCATGACAGCACTGTTAATAGTATCTCTTTTAGCCCGGATGGTCGTATGTTGGCGAGTGGAAGTCAAGACGGAACAGTACGTTTGTGGAACGCGATGACAGGGGAGCAGCAGCGAAAACTTACACATCAAACTGTCAGTAGTGTCTCCTTCAGTCCGGATGGAAAGACACTCGCAAGTGGGAGTTTGGATGGTAACATCTACTTATGGGATGTTACAAAAGGCGAGCTGAAACAAAAACTTGAAAATCAATACTTAATGCGTGGGCAGGCGAATAGGTATCCCCCTCATATTCATAGTGTTTCGTTCAGTCCGGATGGGCAGATACTCGCCAGTGGAGGTCCATACAATACTATCCGTTTGTGGGATGTTGTCACAGGTGAACAGACGCAAACACTTATAGGGCATGCATCCAGAGTTTATTGCGTTTCGTTCAGTCCAGATCGTGCGACACTCGTGAGTGGTCATACAGATGGGACAATCCGTCTGTGGGATGCAAACATAGGTCAAGAAAAAAGCATGCTCTCAGGGCACACGGGTGTTGTTACGAGTGTCGCATTCAACCCAGATGGACAGACACTCGCGAGCGGCAGTTGGGACGGTTCGGTGCTGCTCTGGGACCTTGCGTCCTTAACTAACGCTACAGATTAGGTGAATGCCGTTGTGTAGAACCTATCAAAATCACAAAAACCTATAAAACCCTACAGGAGATTGTGCTTTGTGTCTACTTCCTGATTCAACGTCCACTGCACTCACATTTGAGGTCTTACACGGACTCCACAGGCGTTTAGCGTCTCCTCGCAACTCGTGGCGACGGTTTAGAGGTCAAGCAGGACACAAGTTGATCGCAGCGTTAAGGTCTCTGTCAATATCCAATCCACATTCGGAGCAGTGATAGCGTCTATCAGAGAGCACTAAGTCTTTTTTCTTATGTCCGCAGTTGCTACACATTTTACTACTCGCAAAGAACTGATCGGCTTCTGTTATGGGTATCCGCCGTCTATCCGCCTTGTATTTCAGCATCCTCAGAAAGCGTGAGAGTGCCGAATCCGATAACGCTTTGGCAAGTTTTCGGTTCTTTAGGAGTCCACTGATATTCAGCGTCTCAATACCGATAGCACTTGCTTTACGGACAATCCGTATACTCGCTTGGTGGTGAGCGTCCTCACGGAGACAAGCGATCCGATAATGCACACCTGATAAGACAGATTTCGCTTTCTGCCAATTCTGCGAACCTTTTATCTTACGCGACAAAGCGCGGTTGGCACGTGCGAGTTTGCGTTCATATCGCCTTAGCGGACGTGGATTGTCGTAGGTATCACCATTAGAACAAGTTGCCAATGTATTGATACCTACGTCAATACCCATCGGTGCTTTGTTATCAAACAGAGGCGGTTGATAGTTGAAGTTGCTAATATCACAATCTATGAGGATAGAGACAAACCAGCGATTATTGCGTTTAGATACTACAACTTTACTGATTGTGCCAGTGTAACGCAGTTCTTCACGCATGCGCACCCAACCGATTTTAGGGAGGTTGATACGGTTTTTGTAGACTTCAACAGTTCCTGTCCCATTGTCTGCTTGATAGGATATTCTATCAGATCGTTTCTTATAGGTAGGAAAGTTGTTTTGTCCTTTTTGCCAGCGTGTTACGGCGTCACCGAGGTTATGAATAGCGTTTTTAGACGCATTCTGTGAAAGTTCCTTACACCAGTCAAACGCGTCATACTTAACTGTGTTAAACTCACGCTTTATGTCAACATAGGTTCGCCATTCGTCGTTATCGAGTCCAACTTTGAATGACGACAGACCAAAGTTGAACGCAACACGGGCATACCCGGCATGTTGAGACATAAGCGTGGCTTGCTTGTTATTCGGATCCAGTTCTATCTGTTGACTTCGGCGTTCCAAACTCTAACTCCAGTTGATGTGTTTCTTCGGATACGATATTCTCTATTTCTTCGGCTAATTTCTTAGACTTATGAGAGCGTCTACCATAGAGTTTCGCACAGAAAACTGTCATGATTTCCATTACGTCACGCGTGAGTTCTTCCTCAAAGGATGGCTGCTCACCTTTATTGATAATAACGATTTCAATACCTTTGAGTTCGCAGATACGAAATATCAAATCTCCACCGAATCTCAAAAGTCTATCCTTATGTGTAAGGACTAATCGGGACATTTGCCCCCGCACGATCAATTCAAGTAACCGTAGTAGTCCTTTCTTGTTGTAGTTCATACCACTGCCAAGGTCTCTTATGATTTCAGTTTGCCACCCATTCTTATTACAAAACGCTTCAAGGACGGCCTGCTGACGCTCTAAATCCTCCTTTTGATCGTTACTGGAGACTCTGGCATAAGCAATCGTAGGATACGTTTTATCGTTAGTACCAAGGAGTTCTGCTAAATCATACATTCTTTGACCGCCCGGTGTTCTATGGGACGGCATTATTTTGCCTTCTAACTCCCAATTCCGAAGTGCCTGAACGGATACACCAAGGAGTTTAGCAGCTTCACCAATCTTGACAAACCTGTTATTCATACATATATTGTAGCATATAATATGAAGGATTGTCAAGTAAAAAAACTACATAACTTTAGAGTTTTAGAGATGCTTATAGGTTTTAGTAGGTTTTTGTAGAAATTAGCCTACTGCAACTTGCCCCATATCGTGCAACACGAAATAAGGAATGCCTTTTTTTGTGCTGGTTAGATCTTTTGTGGTCAGAAGCTTAATATGGTTAGCTGCTACGACTGTTAGCGTATAAATGCTGATGAGTGTTCAAATTATGAACACTCATCAGCATTTTTTTTACGATAGTCGCCGATTGCGTACGTGGAAGTCAATGCAGCGTGATGCTGTCGGTGTTTACTTATAATTGGCATCATATTTGCTATACTGCTAACAGAAGATTTGCTGTTAGAAATCGAGTCAGACAGGAGGGTGAACCGATGAAAAGGATGCAATTTCAAAACAAACTCACAAGAAGCACCAAAGTTATTTCGTGCCTCATGCGCCTACTCGTTGGAACTCTGATAAAAAGCGCGACTTTAACGCTCTTTGCAGTCTCGATCCTATTTCTACCGAACGCTTTTGCCGAAAATTATGCACAATGGGATCTGCCCGACGGGGCTAAGGCGCGCCTTGGTAAGGGGTCCGCAAGTGGTTTAAAGTTTTCTGCTGATGGCAATCGCCTGATGGTACACAATTCCGTCGGGACTTGGGTCTATGATGCACACAGCGGTGTAGAACTGGATTTAATCGCAGGAAATTTATTAGACAGTCTCGCTTCGAGTCCAGATGGCAGTACTGTTGCGGGTTGGGGACCAGACGGTCAGGTACGCCTGTGGAATGTCGCCGATAGCGAAAATAAAGTAACACTTAGCGGGGATACCTCGAAAGTTCGCAGGATGACTTTCAGCCCGGATGGTCAGACAGTTGCTGGTGGGACTACAGATGAGAAGGTCATACTATGGGATGTTGCCTCTGGAGTGCGCACAGCAACGCTCCTTGGACACACACACGTCATCACTTCAGTGGTTTTTAGTCCGGATGGTAGTACACTCGCGAGCGGTAGTTGGGATGGGACGGTGCGATTCTGGGATGTCGCGACTGGTACGCACAAAACAACCCTCACTGAGCATACCGGAGGCATCTCTAATATTGTGTTTAGCCCGGATGGTAGCATTGTCGCAAGTTTAAGTTTCAACGAAGAGAAGGTGCGATTCTGGGATGCCATCACTGGAGACTCTAAAGGTGCTATTGATACGTCTGCCTTTTGTTTCGCTTTCAGTTTTGACAGTCGTACCCTCGCCACTGGAAGTTGGAGAGGCGAATTGAATTTATGGGATGTGGCGAGTGCGACGCACAAAGCGGAATTCTTGGGGCATCTGTCAAATATTTATTCCGTGGCCTTCAGCCCGGATGGTGGTACCCTCGCAAGTGGTGGAGAGGACAAACTGTATCTATGGGACATTGCCAGTGGTGCGCGCAAATTATCAATTACCGGTCATACGGATGGTATTTATTCAATTGCCTTCAGTCCGGATGGCAAAACCCTTGCAGGTGGGACTCGAGAACACATTCTTCTGTGGAATACCACCATCGGTAGACACGAAGCGACACTGTTTGTAGGGGACTGGACACATAACGGCAGTTTGGCTTTCAGTCCAGATGGAAATACGCTTGCCAGTGAGGATGGTTCTCAGATCCATCTATGGGATGTTAACAGTCGGACCCATAGCGCGACTATCAGAAGCTACGGCGCAACAGGCGGGAGTTATTTTAGCAGATATGCTTCAATCGCCTTCAGTCCGGATGGCAGATTCCTCGCCAGTAGCGAGAAGGGCAATACTACAATGGTGCAGCTCTGGTATGCGGGACGTACATATAAAACCGCACTGACTGGCCACACAGATGATGTTACTGCAGTCGCCTTCAGTTCCGATAGTCGGACCCTTGCGAGTGGTAGTGAGGACACCACAGTGCGTCTGTGGGATGTTGTTACTGATGAAAACAAGGCAACCTTCACCGGACATACAGATACTGTTGTGAGTGTCGCATTCAGTCCAGATGGCAGCCTCGTTGCGAGTGGTAGCGACGACAACACAATAATTCTGTGGAATATTGATACCGACGAACCGAGAACCACCATTGTCGCACATACGAACGGTATCAATGACGTTGTGTTCAGTCCGGATGGCAAAACGCTCGCAAGCTGCGGGTATCGGGATGATCCCACTGTGAAGCTTTGGGATGTTGAGACGGGTGCGCTTAAAACCACTTTTTTTGGACATACGTACGGTATTAGCGAGCTTGCGTTCAGTCCGGATGGTCAGACCCTTGCGAGTGGTGGTTGGGAGGGGACGATACTTTTGTGGGATTTGGCACCAGAAGTGGCTGCTGAGCCCCAGACCCAACAACTTGCTGAGGATGTAAATCGTGATGGTGTAGTAGACCTCCAAGATTTGGTTTTTGTTGCCTCGCAATTTGGACAGTCTGGTGCAAAAAACGCTGCGGATATCAACGACGATGGTGTTGTTGATATAGCGGATATCTTGTTGGTTGCTGGTGCGCTTATCGGATCCGATAATGGTGCGCCATCTGTGTATTCGCGGTCAATAGAATTGCTTACCGCAGCGGAGGTGGAACAGTGGTTAAGGCAAGCACAGCAAGTTAATGAAAAAGCACCTGTCTTCCAAAGAGGTATCACCGTTCTTCAAAGCCTCTTAGCTGTGCTGACCCCGAAAGAGACGGTGCTTCTGCCGAACTATCCGAATCCGTTTAATCCAGAGACGTGGATCCCGTATCAGTTAGCAGCGGCTGCGGATGTGACAGTCGGCATCTATACAGCGAGCGGAGGATTGGTACGGACGCTGGCATTGGGGTATCAATCTGCGGGTACCTATCAAAGTCGTAGCCAAGCGGCGTATTGGGATGGTAAAAACGAACTCGGTGAACCCGTGGCAAGCGGTATCTATTTCTATACATTGTCTGCTGGAAAATTCACGGCAACACGGCGGATGGTCATACGGAAATAGCAGTCAGCAGTCAGCAGTCAGTAAAGAGAAGAGGTTTCCTGTAACGCTTGCGTCTTTGCTGATGGCTGATGGCTAATGGCTGGTGGCTATTGAATGAGGAGAATGAACCATGAAAACGATGCAACTTTCGATCTTAATGCTATTTCTTATTTCAATCTTTTTTCCTCTGGGTGCGTTTGCGCAGGATTATACACAATGGGGGTTACCTGAAGGTGCTGAAATGAGATTGGGAAAAGGCGAGATATACGGCAATATCGTCTTTTCACCCGATAGTACTCTCCTCGCAGTTGCGAGTTCTATTGGGATTTGGATTTACGATGGATACACCGGTAAAGCACTGAATCTGCTCACAACGCAGACAGGTGGCATTTCAAGTGTTGCGTTCAGCCCCGATGGAAAAACGCTCGCAAGCAGTAGTTCTGCCGAGTTTTATCTGTGGGATGTTGACAGCGGTGAACACAAAGCCACTTTTACAGGACATACAAGGGACATTACAAGTATAGCGTTCAGTCCCGATGGAAAAACGCTCGCCACTGGTGGAGATTGGAAAGACGAAACAGTGCGGCTCTGGGATGTTGAGACTGGGACGCTTAGATCCACTCTCATTGGTCATACAGATGGTATCTTAAGTGTAGCGTTCAGCCCGGATGGTAAAACACTCGCAACTGGTGGGGAATATGATGACAACACGGTGCGGCTCTGGGATGTGGCTACCGGTACGCTTAAATCGACACTCAGTGGACATGTAGACGGTGTTGGGAGTATCGCCTTTAGCCCTGATGGTCACACACTCGCCAGTTGCGGTGATTTGTCAGACAGCACAGTATGGCTTTGGGATGTTGACAGCGGTGAACTGAAAACGAGGCTCATCGGACATGTAGACGGTGTCCATAGTGTAGCATTCAGTCCTGATGGTAGCGTGCTTGCGAGTGGGAGCGAAGATGGTACGGTGTGTTTATGGGACGTTGCGAGTGCTTCTTACAAGACGACGCTTTTGACACATACCGGAAGTGTATCAAGTGTCGCGTTTAGTTCGGATGGTCAAACCTTCGCCAGTAGTAGTCGGGACGGCACAGTGATATTATGGGATGCTGCGAGTTTCAAACGCAGAGCGACAATCACTGGACATACGTCAGGTTTTTCAAGTATCGCGTTCAGTCCGGATGGTCAAACGCTTGTGAGCGGCAGTTGGGATCGAACCGTGCGCCTGTGGGATACTACCACTGGTAATAACAGCACTACACTTACTGGACACATAGGTCCCATCGAATCCGTTGCTTTCAGTCCGGATGGTCGAACAGTTGCGAGTAGCGGTGGAATAGATGTCATCAACGGCTGGTTCGTAGATGACTACATGATAAAGTTATGGGATGCAGCTACAGGCACACATAAAATGACCCTCACTGGGCATAAAGACCGTATTTTTGATATCGAATTTAGTCCAGATGGCAAGATACTTGCGAGTGGGAGTGAGGATAAAAATGTGTGTCTGTGGGATGTTGGCACAGGTAATCACTTGGTAACACTGTTTGGTCATAACAACAGTGTATACAATATAGCGTTTAGTCCAGATGGAAGGACACTCGCCAGTGGTGGTCGCGGGGCAATATATTTATGGGATGTTGCCAATAGGCAGCAGAAAGTGAGTCTGACTGGGTCTATAGGGGACCCTTGGGAACTTGCATTTAGCCCTGATGGACAGACGCTCGCGAGTGTTGGTACGGATTCGGACGTGCATTTGTGGGATGTTGAAACTGGCGAGCACAAGATCGCTCTCACAGGACATACAGACAGAATTATCAGTGTCGCGTTCAGCCCTGATGGAAATACACTCGCGAGTAGTGGCAGTTGGAAGGACAGAACAGTGCGTCTATGGGATCCTATTAGTGGGGCGCTCAAATCCACATTCACGGTATATGCAGACACGGTTCAGCGTGTCGTGTTCAGTCCTGATGGAAATACACTCGCGACTGCTGGTGCTGGTGGGATAATACTCTTGTGGCGGCTTGGTCCGACAGTGGCATTGCCGACCTTAGAGGTGGATGTGAACGGTGATGGTGTTGAAGATATTCAGGACTTGGTGCTTGTTGCCGCGAATTTCGGACAGACGGGTCCAAACGCTGCTGATGTGAACGGTGATGGTGTTGTTGACGCTGCCGATCTTATCAAAGTCGCCGCTGCGTTGGATAATGCAGCAGCTGCGCCTTCCGCTGTGATGCTTAACGTGGAAAATGTGCAACAGTGGCTTACGCAAGCGCAGCAATTAGATTTGACAGATGCAACCTTACAGAGAGGCATTCATTTCCTTGAACAGCTGCTGGGCACGTTAGTACCGACAGAGACGGCATTGTTGCCGAACTACCCAAACCCATTCAATCCAGAGACGTGGATCCCGTATCAACTCGCAGCATCTGCGAATGTGGTACTGCGTATCTATTCCGCCAATGGGACCTTGGTTCGTACACTGGTATTAGGACATCAATCTGCGGGTATTTATCAGGACCGGAGCCGCGCGGTGTATTGGGACGGTAAAAATGAACTCGGTGAGCCTGTTGCGAATGGTGTCTATTTCTATACATTAACAGCCGGGGATTTCGCGGCGACGCGAAAGATGTTGATACGGAAGTAATTTTTTACGTTTCCTTGCGGTTCGGTAAGGTAGATCCGCTTTCCACTTCGTTACAAGCTGCGTTTGTGTGCTTCCTTTTACCACAGAAACCGTAGTCCGTAATGGAATAGTGCTCACTGTTATAAACCCCCTAAATCCCCCTTATCAGGGGGACTTTAAGAGCAAATGCGTAAGTCCTAAGAAACCGTAGTCCGTAATGGATGGTTCTCACTGCTATAAACCCCCTAAATCCCCCTTATCAGGGGGACTTTAAGAGCAAATGCGTAAGTCCTATTCAAAAAAGCTGTCCTAACTTCACCAGCGCGCTGATATCTGGTTCATCCGCGAGTTTCGCGAAACTTCCATCACGGATAGCACATCGGATGCCGCGCATGAGACTGAGATAAAAATGCAAGTTGTGTAATGTGTGTAGTTGTGAACCGAGGATTTCATTCTCAATGTGCAGGTGTCGAAGATACGTCCGTGTGAAGTTTTGACAGGTATAACAGGTACATTCTGGATCCAATGGACTGAAATCGCGTCTGTATTTTGAGTTGCGGATGCGGACAATGCCCTCTGTTGTGAACAGAGACCCGTTGCGTGCGTTTCGGGTTGGCATCACACAATCGAACATATCAATCCCGCAGCGGACACCGTAAACCAAATCTTCAGGCGTGCCGACCCCCATTAAGTAGCGTGGCTTCTCTTCCGGTAGGAGCGGCGCGGTATATGCAAGCATCTCGTACATTACTTCTTTTTCTTCGCCGACGCTTAAACCACCGATAGCATATCCGGGAAAATCGATTGAGACCGTGCCATCCACACTTGCCCGACGTAGATCGCGTTCCATACCGCCTTGCACAATGCCAAAGAGGTGTTGATCGGGATTCTGATGTGCCGCTTTACTGCGTGCGGCCCATCGCAACGTCATCTCCATCGAATCCTTAAGATACGCATAGTCGTTTGGCAACGCAGGACATTCGTCAAACGCCATGATAATATCCGCACCGAGTGCGTTCTGGATTTCAATGGAACGTTCGGGAGAGATAAAGTGTTCGGTGCCGTCTATCGTAGAACGGAACGCCACACCTTCCTCAGTGATTGTGCGCAGGGGGCCGAGACTAAAAACTTGGAACCCACCACTATCGGTCAGGATCGGGTGCTGCCATCCCATAAACGCATGCAATCCGCCTGCTTCTTGGACGATCTCGTGCCCGGGACGTAGGTAGAGGTGATAGGTGTTTGCGAGAATGATTTCCGCCTGAATCTGGTTGGATAGCATCTCCGGTGTGCAGGCTTTCACGGTCCCGCGCGTCCCGACAGGCATAAATATTGGCGTATTTACAACCCCATGTGCGGTTTGGAGTTCACCGACCCGGGCTGAGGTGGTCTTATCTTGATAAATAAGTGTATAGGGGGATTCTGTCATCTTGGAGGAATAGCCATCGGCTGTCAGTGTAGGGGCGAGGTAACCTCGCCCCTACAAGCCGATAACTATTTTAAACAGGTGTCAGGATCTATCTTTCTCATCGGGGGTCCATGCTGTTAAGCAACTCTATTTGCAGGCGTGTAAACTCAACGAACCGTGTATAGCATTGTGGGCTCGCAGTGTTCACTGCGCGCTGCTTTTGATCCGTCACTTCTTTATATAACCGCATTACCTCCTCGTCTCGATCAAACGGTTCGGTTATCGATAAGGACTGTGCACCTATATAAATCCATATCCCGAAGGTGAGCACGATCACAAGCAACCCGACAACAACGTAAGGTCTAAAAATATTGCCAAGTCTTTTCACCTTAATTATCCTCCTATCAATGGATGATCTTTGCATTGAGGATAGGACTATCTTGTACAAATGGTTTGCCGTTGATTGTCGCTGCACCTCGGAATTTGAACTGATACGTCTTATCTTCTAAGGAGCCGAGCGCCTTTAGTGGCACTTTTACCTCGGTTTCATTCACGGGGATGGTAGCAGCTTCTGTAGTGAACCCTTCTGGTAAATCAATCGGTGTCAGCGTGACTTCATCTGTAAAACCACCTTGCCGAACGATTGTTAGCGTGAGTATCGCTTCCTTTGTTAGGGGTGCTTCGCTTTCCGCGTCAAGAGGAGACTCGGTATCTGCGGTCGGGTTTGCTGCGATCGCCACGGTGCCTGTTTGTGCGGTAGTGGCTGCGTCTGAATTTGCAGCTACTGTTGCGGGGAAGACGATACTAAAACGCAAAGGTTCCACCGTTACAATGAAGGGTGCTTCAAGGATCGTCAGTGGAATGGCAGGTGCTGATTGGCTAACTGTTTCCCTGCCGACCTTCGCCGTGCCAACAACGGAGATATAATTGATACCCGGCACGGGTACGACAGAAAACTGCTCCCTGCGTTCAAAACTTCCGGCTTTCACTGAGAGAACGGCTTCGTTTTGACCTTCGGCAATATTGACGGCTGCTGCAGTTACTCGCGGTGGTAAACCTACGACTGAAAGTGCGATGGGAGCTGTGAAGTCGGCACGTCGATCCGCTGTCACATGTAGGCTGACGGATTTGTTATGTGTGACGCTTGTGCTAATCTCAGCAAGCGTCAGTGTGAATTCGGGTGCTTCCATCACTGTTAGCAGCATTGGAGAAGGTGTGGCGCGTTCTACCTGACGGTTGCCAACCGCTGAGACACCAGCGATAGTAAAAGGCATCAGACCCAGTGGGGCATCCCACGGTGCTGTTACTGTCAGTAGTGCCTTGTTTTGACCGACTTCAACGACAGCAGGACTCACTTCAAATGTTTTCGGCAGCGTAGGACAGTGTAAGCGGATGGGACCGATGTGTCTATCAACCCTACCAACGTTCACTTGCATTGTGAAGGTTCCGCCTCGACTGACGCGCGGGCTATCTAAACCCGACGGTCGGTTCTGACTGTCAAGGACAACTGCGCTGAGTGTGAAATTTGGTTCCAATGGACGGATATTTAGACGGTAAGGATAAGCGTTGCCGCCTTGGTTGTTCAGATCTCGGATAGCGATAGAGTACTTTCCAGCTTGCGTGAAATTCTGCTCAATGCGTGCGTCGGTGCCCCTGGCATCATCATTCACCATCAAGACCTGTTCTTCCGCTGCATCGTAGGTTTTCGTGTCTGTCTCGGCTTCCATCTGTTTCTCCGCACCGTAGAGTGTCAGGAGTGCATCAAGTTGTGATGATAGCCTGAGCGCCTCCACTTCAAAGACGAGAAGTTGCGGTTCTTTTATCTCAAATGAAAACCGATCAACATCACCTGATTCGTCAATTTTTCCGTTGATTGTTATCGGTGCGTTGACAGCATTCGCTTTTTCAGCCGTATTGTTGGGTTCAGTTTCTCCCATTTCCGCCAAACTTCCGATAGAGAAGGGGTGCGGATTGCTTGCCAATCCAGCAGGGGTCTGTACCCTGAGTGTCTGTTGACCTGTCGGTGTTTGAGCATCTATTGCGACCTGTATAGCGTTCACGGTTTCGAGGTTCGCGCCAGTAACAGCGATCGCATTATCCGTTCCGCGCTGTCCACCGATCGGAAAAATAGTCTCAAGGTAAGGGAGTTCACCGACACTCAAGCGATAGCGAAACCCTTTGCCACCTTTGTAGCGTATGTCTCGGATATAGAGTGTGTATTTACCTGCTTCAAGCGCGGTGTAATCCAAAACGGAATCCAACCCGTTGCCCTGTCCACTGTTCGCGACCTCAGCACCATTAGCAGCTTGGAGGACGAGATATGAATCAAGTGGCGAGCCTAACCGTTGCGCTGTTACTTCACAGATGAGCCTCGCGCCTTTTTTCAGGTCGAAACTGAAACGATCCTCATCATCAATGGATGTGATCTCACCGTTCACGGTAACGGGCAGTTCCAACCAGTTTGACATTTCAGCGGCTTCGGTTGCTTCATCTTCGGTCATTTCTGGTAGGCTGCCGACAACGAAGTTTAGTGCGTTGGAGACCCCATAAGGTGTAACAATGCGTATTTGTTGTATTCCCAATGGTGCATCGGGGGCAATCGTTAGGGAAGCGGCTAACTGCGCATCTGTAGGTACACGTCCGGAGACACCCGCGCCGTTGAAGAGAACTGCTGCTTGCTGTGTGCCTTGTCTAATTTCCGCGGTGATCCCCTTACCACTGAACCAGATGGCTGTTGCTATATTGAGATTTTTGCCTGTAAGGGTAACGTCTATATTTTGTCCCTGTTGCGCGCCTTGTGGCGAGACAGTCGATAGTGCTGGTACAACCTGCGCATAAGCGACACTCATGGTTAGCAGAAAAACAGAGAGTGAGAGAAGGCAATATTTGATAGGCATTTTGATTACCTCTTGCTATTGGGAAGCAAGTTCATGAGAATAGCAGTTGGCTATCGACAGATAGCCATCAGCCTTCAGCAAAGAGATTTTGGTACATCTAACCACTCTTGCTGACGGTTCCTGATTGCTGAAAGCCGATAGCCGACTGCTTTTTTTATGTGTCAGACCGTTTAGAATATTCCGGCAATTGGTTCGCCTTTGACCAATTCGCGGGGTTGATCTAAATGGTTGTAGACGATGGTGTGCGGGTCAATACCGAGTGTATGATAGACTGTCGCGAGGATGTCGCGTGGATGTACTGGGTTCTCAAGTGGTGTTGAGCCAGTTGCATCGGACTTCCCGTAGACCTGTCCACCTTTTACACCTGCGCCAGCAATTAAACCTGTATAGCAATAGGGCCAGTGGTCGCGTCCGTCAGGCGCGTTGCTATTACCGGAGGTACTAATGCCCATCCGCGGTGAGCGTCCGAATTCACCGATCGCCAAGACGAGTGTATCCTCTAACATGCCGCGTTGATCCAAGTCTTCGAGGAGTGAGGAGACCGCGCTGTCCAATTTCGGGCAGTGAAGGTTTTTCAACGGACCGAAGTTGGTAGCATGTGTATCCCACGCTGTTGTGTTTGGATTGCCGTTAGCGACAGAGGGCCAGTTCACCTGAACGAACCGCGTGCCTGCTTCCACCAAACGTCGAGCGAGAAGGGCACTTTGTCCGAACGTGTGTCTACCGTACTTATCTCGCATCTCATCGGGTTCTTGTGTCAAGTCGAAAGCGTTGCGTGCGCGCTGCGACAAGATGAGGTTGTACGCCTTCTCATAATACTCGTTCAATGCGTAGGAGTCCGCCACCTTATCAATTTCGGGCATACCGGCGTTAATTGTTTCGAGGAGATTTTTCCGGCGTTTCAAGCGGACGGGTGGCACCTCTGGCCGCAAGCTTAAGTCGTCGAGGTTGATCTCCTGATTCGGGTCTTGGAAGAGGAAGTACGGATCGTAAGCTCTACCAAGAAACCCAGCGTTTCCGCCTTTGCCGATGATGTTACTCTCCTGCATCGGACGCGGGAGTTGTACTGCTGCGAGCATCGGTTCATCGGGGGGTCGGTAATTTGAGATATGCGCTGCGGCATTAGGATGGTCAGCAGGTGAAGGCGGATCAAGTTGCCCTGACGGTGCGACCTTGTCCGGTGTTTCACCAGTAACCATCTGGTACATTGCGGCGGTGTGGTTGAAAAGTCCTGCGGGTGTGTAGCTTACCGAGCGAATCAAGCAGGCTTTATCCATCTGCTGTGCCAACCGTGGCATCGTTTCAGATAGTTGGATTCCTGGTATATTGGTAGGAATCGGATTGAATTCACCGCGAATGTTTGAGGGTGCATCGGGTTTTGGATCCCAGATGTCAATGTGGCTAGGACCGCCTTGCAAGAAGAGAAGGATGACCGAGTTGGCTTTCCCCCATCCGTTTAGCGGTTTAGCGGGGTCAACTGCCGTATTCGCGTTCGCTTGGAGTGACAATACCTGTGGCAGACTAATGCCGAGCATCGCCGCACCACCGACACGTAGAAATTCACGACGTGAGTACCCGTCACACAAGCGTCCGGGCAATTGTGGTAACGATAACATCTATTGTTTCCTCCGTTATGGCTATTGGCTTTCGGCTATCAGCCATCAGTGCAAGAGGTTTCCGATGCCCATCAAAACCCTCTTAACTGACTGCTGACCGCTGAAGGCTAATGACTAATTAGCGATTGAATAAGAAGGCGGGGCTGTTAATCAACGCCCACAACAGGTCTTGCGCGCCTTCCTCTTTAGACTCAGCATTTGCGAGATGTTCAACCGCTACTGCATATTCGTTCTTCTCTGGTAACCGAGAAAATGTTGCGAGATACAATTCTTCAACGAGGACTCGGTCGTCCTGGTTCGTTTTGATAAGTTGTGCGATACGTCCTTCCGGGTCAATGAGTGCCTCCGCGACTGTTGGTCCGTTAATCAGGTTCATTGCGTGTGCGAGGCTCACCTCGGTCGTCCGTTCACATTCACATGAGGTTTCACGTTCAGGTCTACCAAACAACTTCAAAAATCCGTCATCCTTGACCTTGCTATCTGGTAACTGAACGGCTCGGAAGTTTTTGGGTACTTCTTGGAACCGTGGTCTGCTTCCTGTCGCGACGCCGATAGCATCTAACAACTGTTCAGCTGTCAAACGTCTTGCGACGGCGTGTGAGAAGTTAATCGTATCCGACTTGTTCCACTTGTTCGTTTTGATGCTCTGTTGATAGGTTCGGGAACGGGTGATCGTTTTCATGATACGCTTTATGTCAAATCCACTGTCCACGAAATCCTTTGTTAATGCATCGAGCAATTCGGGGTTGCTCGGTGGATTGCTTGTACGAATGTCGTCTACAGGTTCGATAATCCCGCGTCCCATGAAGTAGCTCCAGATACGGTTGACACCTGCACGCGCAAACATTGGATTATCCTTGGAAGTGAGCCATGTTGCGAGCGTTTGCTGTTTATTGTCAGTTTCTGCTGCAACTTCTCCAAATGGAACAGAGGGTTCAACCACTGCCAATGTTCGTGGGTGTTTCACAGGCTCTGTGGTATAACTGGCGTAGACGACCTCATCACCTGGGAGCTGCCCTGGCTTCACTTTGACATCTGCGAAGAAGGCCCCGAGTTCATAGTACTGGTTCTGCGTCCATTTTTCAAACGGATGGTCGTGGCACTTGTTGCATGAAAAACGGACACCTAAGAAGAGTTGCGTCGTGTTTTCCACTGCAGCCGTATATTCACGAGATACACGGAAATAACTCGCCGCAGGATTGGCATAGGTGCTTCCGGTCGCAGTAATCAGGTCCCGTACAAATTGGTCGTACGGACGATTTTGGGCGATAGCCTGATGAATCCACTCTTGGAAGAGCCAGACCCCGCGTTCACCGAGGAACTTACGATTCGACTGTAACAGGTCTGCCCATTTATGTGTCCAGTGGTCAACAAACTCCGGTGTTTCAACGAGTGTGTCAATGAGTTTTTCGCGTTTGACTTTAGTAGCGGTGGTATCAGCAAGGAAACTCCGCGCCTGTTCGGGTGTAGGTGGGAGGCCTGTGAGATCGAAATAGATACGCCGTACAAATTCTTCATCTGTGCAGAGCTCCGAAGGCAGGATTTTCATCCGCTTCAGTTTATTATGGACGTGCGTATCGATGTAGTTGTATTGCGGCGTTTTAACCCACTTATACCCGCTTCTGTCGCCCATGACGATGATGCCGTTTGTGCTATAGGCACCCTCATATCGGGTGAGGATCGCGGTTTCACCCCGGCGTTCTGCGGTTACAATGCCGTCGTCAGTGATTTTTGCGACGTCATTAACGCTGCTGGTGAATTTCGCCTCACGGGTGACATCTCGCGTTGTGCCATCGGGATAGTGTGCGATTACCAAAAGTTGCTGTCTCATACCGGGCATAGCGAGTTCAGCGGAATCGGGTAAGACTTCTAACCGTTCCACACGCTGTGTGGTTTTGACATCAGAATTAACGCCTTCTGCAATCCACTGACGGATGAGTTTGTAATCCCGTGAACCTGGGACAATAACTTGCCCCCCTTTGTGTGGCACTTCGGATGTCGGTTTTAGCAACATCAGACTCTGTTCGGGGAAAGCCCGGTTAAATCGTCTACCGGATATATCCTCAATCAAGAGTTCGTAATCAAAATCTGGATCGTAGCCGCGTAGCGAGAGTTTGAATCCATTTTTGCCTTTTGCTGCCCCGTGGCATGTGCCATTATTACATCCAACATGGCTGAGGAGGGGCATGACATCACGCACAAAACTGACGGGCGGTGTGTCCATACCCTTGACGTTTATAGGCAATTCAGCACTCACGTCTTCGACGGTAGCGACAATTTTGGTTGTGCCAACTGTCATTGGAAATATATAACCGTCTTCATGAATTTTCACCGCGTCCGTAGCAGGTGTCAGCACAGCCCACGGTGTTACATCTACCCATGTGCCATCTTTTGTCTTACCTGACACAAGCACGCGTCTGCCATCACGGGCATGCTCGAGTGTCAGCGACTCTGGATGAACCCTCAACTCCGTTATACCGACGCTTGTAAGCCACTCTTCCGCCGTTGGCGCTTTTGCATTCGCCGGTTGCGCCATCTCACTTTGCGCTGTTAACTGAAACGCGACGCAGATAGAAAATGCGAGAAGAAGTGCTGTTACAAAGTTAAACCTGGGTTTCATCAAAAACTCGGCGTGGAAACCTCCGATTGTAGCCGACGGAGGGAACGCCGTCCTCCTTTTTGGTGGTTGTCGGAGGGAATAGTTGTCAGTGCGATTTTTCTGCGAAAAATCTTTCGGTTGTCAGTTGTCAGTTAAAAGAAAGACTTCATGCATCAAATCGTCCTTTTAACTGATAATTGAAAACTGATAATTGAAAACTATTCCAATGAATATTTGATCGTTGTTCGACTGCCTCAATCTATCATTTAGGTTGATTCTATGTTAATAGTCTACGAGAGATCCCAAAGCAAGACAGAGTTATCTTCACTTGCACTTGCGAGTAAACTACCGTCAGGTGCATATACGACATTCCTGACACTGCCTGTATGCCCAATAAGTGTGTCTTTTGATCTGCCCCTCTTGGCATCCCATAAACGTACTGTGCCGTCACTACTACTGCTTGCGAGCGTTGCGCCGTCAGGTGAAAATGCGACACTCCAGACATAACCTCTATGTCCGGTGAGTGTGTCTTCCGGTTCACCCGTCACCGCATCCCACAAACGCACTGTGCGGTCAGTACTCCCGCTGGCGATAGTCTCACCATCTGGAGAATAGACAGCAGAATTGACAATATGTTTATGCCCCGTAAGTGTCGCCCTGTGCCGTCCGGTGGCAGCGTCCCACAAGAGTACAGTATCACCGCCACTGCCAGCGGCGATTGTACTTCCATCTGGTGAATATGTAACAGACCTAATAGAAAACTGCTCAACCGTGAGTGTATTTTTAATTTCGCCTGTGCTTGTATCCCACAAACGTACCGTGTTGTCAGGACTTCCACTTGCGAGTGTTGCACCGTCAGGTGAAAAGGCAACGCTTCTCACAGCATCCGTATGTCCAGTGAGGGTTGCTGTCGGAGTCCCGCTGGTTGCATCCCATAGTACGACTGTGTTGTCTATACTCCCACTTGCGATTGCCTTACCGTCAGGTGAAAACGCAACACACCTGACGTACTCTTTATGTTCTACGAGCAGGTTGAGTCCTATGGCGGTATCTACGTCATAGACCCAAACACCGATGTCACATGCGACAGCGAGCTGCGTGCCGTCGGACGAGAAGGCTATATCTCCAGTTAGGTTTCCTTGATCGAGCCGTGCTTTGACGCCTTCGGGTAGATTCGATTGTGGATCATTTTGTGCGTTTAAAGTTTCCAATGCGTAAAGTATTCCTTCTTGGCGTAGTTTGTGAACTAAAATTTGTCGTTATTCTCAAGAATCCGAATTTTAACCCCCTAAATCCCCCTTATCAGGGGGACTTTAAGAAGCAGTGCGTAAGTCCTATTATTGTTAGATTCGTGAGTGACTTTTCCGCGCTATTCCTGATTTTTCAAGTGTCCCCAGACTATCGGCAATTTATCACTTGCGGAAACATCTGCGAATTCGGATTCACTCGCCAACCAGTTGATAACGTTTTCAGTGAGTTTCTCTATCTGATCAATATCCTCGTTGTTCTTATGATAATTCGGGAGCCGCCAGTTCATATTGAACACTTTACCGTCCCCAGCTTCCCAATACCCGAAGGCTGCAATTCGGTCACCCCAATCGTTTGCCGGAGGTCCCCATGCATTGGCAAGGGTGGTAAAATTCTTCCAAATTTTGTCGTAATAGTCCCCGCTCTTTGGAAAGCCTGTGGAATTGACTTGAATTCTATCGTCTACCTTCGGTGCTTTCCCATCAATATTTTTAAGTCCTTCCACTAACCCGAGGTCAATTGTTTCTTTTAATACAGTAATACCGACGTTAATACCATCAGCTGCAGTAGGACCGAACGCGCGTGCTTGTGCGTCTTCTAACCCCAACGGTGTCGCATAACGGATCGCCCAACCTGTTAGAAGCATTGCGCCACCGCTTTCAGCGTAGTCTAAGAATGCATCAATTTCTGCGTCGGACAAGGCCCCCGGATCGGTATCGCCTTCATGCCACCAGACGACACCGAACTGCTTGAATGTATTGCTCTTCAAGTCTGCTTTTGCGAGTTGCGTTGTTTTGAACGTTTTTTCAGCAAATTCTAATGCGGGTGCAGTAAAGTCGCCCTTATCGCCGAGATAAACGAACCCGACTTTCACCGCCGCATTACCCATACTTATACCAAAACAGAGAAGAAATGTCAAAGAAAATATAATTATCCGTTGCATGGTTGCTCCTTATGCGATTACGCAAGGTACCATTAAAAATAGTATCATGCATTAACGTTTTTGTCAAATGCTATAAATACCTTATAGGATTTGAGACTTAAATCGGGGTTACAAACCTCTCCTACAAGAGAAGACGTGATTTTGGATTCGTCTATATGGGCGAGTCCAGGGTGTTATGGCATTCGTGAAGCCGTTCGTTGCCCATTTTTACGAAATTCGATTCAATTTCAAACCCTATGAAATCTCGCTGGTGTCGCTTACATACCACAGGACAGGTGCCTACACCTGCAAAAGGGTCGAGCACCAGATCCCCGGGTGATGAACTTGCTAACACGATTCGTTCAATTAACTTCTCTGGTTTCTGGATTGTGTTGAGAACCTCCCTACAGACTAACTCTTTTGATTTATATGTCAACTGTTTTATGTCTCCCCAGACATCACCGGGGTTTTTTCCTTTTGCATTAAACTTCGTTTTGCCGAATTTACCGTTCGTTACAGATGGCACGTTTTCACAACGCCGCCGATGCTCTAATTCGACAAGTTGCGCGACCCTGATAGCATCAAGGTTATAGCACTTTGGCTTCTTGCCTTTGATGAAATAGCAAATAATGTCGTAGTTATTCGTGTAATTGATGCGTCCTTGTGCGAGCCGAGCCGGTTGATACCATACGATTTTTGAACGGAGATTTAAGAATTTCCGATAGTCTATAAAGTCGATGCAGTCGGGTTTACCGAACAGATAGAGTGCGCCGCCTTCTTTCAACTTCGGTGTGAACTTTTCGATGAGTGTGAGGTTAAATTCCTGAATTGAGGAGATTTTATCCCACGAGTTCTCTGTTACACCATACGGACCATCGCATACAATCAGATCCACTGAGGCATCTTCTACCTCTTTTAGGAGTGTAAATGTGTCGCCGCAATAAATGGTGTTACGTTGAAGCATAATTCCGTTATCTCAACTCCACCGGCAGATTTAACCTTTCTTAGCATGGTGTATCGCTTTTCCAGCGACTATTCCGAGTCCGATGAGAAACACTACAAGCGTCAAAATTGCAACCCATTCCATGATAATTACTCACAAATTACGAAGGTTTTACATCGGTCCCACCCGTCGCGGTCCTATGTCCATAGCGAACATGGATGCGTCAAAACTCTGTTTTAGCAGATCCATTTTGATGTCCTGCTTATCGGGTGTATGCCAGAGATTGTCAAACTCGTCTGGATCTTCGATTAAGTCGTAGAGTTCACCCTCCTCGTGTCCGTGATAGGCTGCTAATTTATAACGTTTATTCCTGTACATCGTTGCGAAAGAGTGGTCGGAAAGATCAACAGCGTCGTAATACTCACACCGGACGAAATCACGGTGCTGGTTCGGATCCGCCTCACCTCGAAGGATAGGCAATAACGATCTACCGTGCATTCCTTCGGGTGGTGTTAAGCCCGCTAATTCCAAAAGTGTCGGTGTTTTATCGACGAGTTCAACGAGTGCGTCGCTCTTAAGCCCGCTCATAAACTGCGCTTGCCATGCGAAAATCAGCGGCACCCTGACCAAACCTTCGTAGAATCGGCAGCCTTTCTGAATCAATCCGTGGTCCCCGAGTGTCTCTCCGTGGTCGCTGGTAAAAATGATGACGGTATTCTCGCGCTGTCCTGTCTCTTCAAGTGCTTCAAGCATTCTGCCGAACTGTTCGTCAATGAGTTGGATCATCGCATAATAGGCGGCTTTGAGGGTCTTGGCATCTCTTGCGCCGATTGCCTCCGCCTCTTGGCGCGGGGTCTGCGGTAAAATTGGACTCCGAATGTCCAGTTCATCTGGCGTGCGTACTTTGGACTGAAAATCGACTGCCTGTAACCGAGTTTGTTGTTCGAGGTCGCTCTCTCGAAAAAGCGGCTCTGGCATCTCCGCTGGCTCAAACTGTTCTCGATGTGTCTGCGGCGGATTGAACGGCGGATGCGGATCGTAGATATTGACGCTCGCGAGCCACGGACAATCCCGTTCCTCACGAATGAATTCGATCGTTTTTTCTGCACACCATGTGGTCTGATGCAACTCTGCTGGCACGCCTTCCGGATTTCGATTCAACTCGCCTAAAATATAGCCTTTCGAGCGGACCCAATCGGCGTAATCATGTCCCCGTTCCCAATCGTCTCTCGGTGCGTGGCTGTATTGCCAGTAGCGGTATCCGTCATCCGTGCGAGGCTCTATTCGGCGGTAAGCACTCGCGAGATGGAGTTTGCCAATCAGCCCGCAATCATAACCGATATCTGCGAGGGTGCGCGTTACAAGCGGATACGCGTCTGGAAAGAAATCGTTTCCGTTGCGATTTGCGTGTGTTGCGCTCGGGTACATGCCTGTGAGAAAGCTTGCCCGACTCGGCGTGCAAATCGGACTTTGACAATAGGCATGCGTGAACGCGACCCCCTCCGCTACGAGGCTATCAATGTTCGGCGTTGACACGAAAGGGTTGCCCAACGCGCCGATTGTATCGTAACGCTGCTGATCTGTGCAAACCCAGAGTATATTTGGCGTGTTAGGCGGCATACATCAACCTCTATGTGTCTGCCGATTAGAGAAAAAAACTTTTGATAAGTGCAGCGAGTGCGATAACAGTTGGCGTGAGCCAGGCGGCATGCTTCCAAAAACGTGCTGTAGACACGCGCTCGCCGTGTTGGACCGCAACGAGTTCCAACATCTTATCAAGTTTATCTTCTATACGATCCATGCGCGTTTCAATGCGGTCTTGGCGTTTCCCTTGTGCCTCGAATCGCTGATCTATTGCCTCGAATCGCTGATCTATTGCCTCAAATCGCTGAGCTATCATTTTATCCTGCGCGTCAAACCGCTGAGACATAATTTCTTGAAGTTCTTCGACTGTCATAAGAATGCCGCCCTCCTTTGGGTACTATTTAGCGGTTGCGCTAAACCCAGACGCTTTAACGATGTTCGCGAGGTCAGTGGCAGTCGCGGTGTTTTTTCGGACTTTAATGACGGCTTGATCGGGTAGCGAAACTTCGACGCTGATAACGTTTTGGTGTTGTGTAAGTGCAGCCTGCACTTTTGCGACGCAAGCCCCTCACGTCATACCTGACACGACCAGGGCGACCTCCTCACTTCCGGCAGGTTCAATCGGCACGGACATAAAGGCGTCAAGTAATTTCCCGGAAGCGGTGTCGAATACTCGAACCTTTCCGTCGAATCCACCAGTGGCGAGTTGTTTGCCATTTGGGTGGAACGAAACTGCGAATACCCCGACTGCATCGCCTTGCATTGATGCTAACCGCGTCCCGTCGGCAACGTTATAGATACGTGCTTCGCCGCCAGCGCAACCGGTAGCAAATAGGGTGCCGTCTGCGGAAAACGCGAGCCCTTCAATTGAACCGGATTGTGCTTCGTACGCTTGGATAAGGTTAAAGTCTGTGTTGCCGACATCTCTCCGTATCTCTCGGAAGATTTTGTAGAGGCGTGGTATCCGATCTTCACCGCCATTTAGAACTTGGTCTTCAGTCGGATGCCGTGCGATGGTATTGATTTCGCCGTAGCCTTTGTTACTGGAGTTGATGTCATCGACGAAAGAGCCTGTATCTACTTCAACCAATTTGAGGGCAGTATCTCGTCCGGCACTCACGAAATGGGATCCGTCAGTCGAAAAAATGGTCCCGAAAACCCAGTCGCTGTGGTTATCGAATTTAATGAGTTCTTTTTCGTCTTCAACGGATAACACTCGGACTGTTTGATCTGAGCATCCGAAAGCGACACGACTTGCGTCTGGTGAGAAAGAGAGTCCGTAAATTGTATCATAACTGGAACGCATGGCTTTGATCAGTGTGTTCGTTGCGGTATCCCAGAGTTGGACTTCGCCAAATTGTGCGGCGGATCCGCCTGCCATGCCCAAGATTTTGCCGTCTGCCGTATAGGTTAACGATTCGATGCGACGCGCTTTACCTACCAATCGTCCCTTGAGTTGAAAATTTACGGTGTCATACAATAAAATTTCGCGGACCCCTGATACGGCGAGCGTGCTGCCATCAGGTGAGTATGCGAGTGCGGTAACCACTGGCGGTACGGTGTAGACCGGATAGTTTCCCTCACCCAAATCATCGACTTCGGCGGGTGTATCGTCGGTCGCGCCTTCAAGAATCCAACGCCGAAACAACTCGACCTCTTCAGCAGAGAGCGGTTCCATGTTTTGTGGCATTGCGGGTTCATCGCCAGAGATCAGCTCAATGATGAGACTGTCATCGGGTTTCCCCGGGATGATTGTTGCATCACCTGCCATCCCACCTTGTTTGAGATCGGTATAGGTTGTGACAATCAAGCCGCCGTTTGGATCGCCGGGGTGATGACATCCCTGGCAACTCCGTTTGAGAAGCGGGACGATCTGTGAGTGGTAGCTGACCGGTGGATCCCCAGCGTGGTTGTCTGCTGTTACAAACGGGATCCATGCTGCCAAACAGAACAGATAGATCGCTAAATGCGTTGTGAACTTTAATCGCGATATTTTCATATTTGTTGAATCCCCTTCGTCTTGTCATGATACGGTTCTGTGGTGAGTTGTGCTAAAAGTGTTGCCGTTGATACATTATTTTAATAATTATATCACAATTTTATAAAGAAATTCAAGAAAAACTTTGAAGCGAGGCGGGGTCATTTAGTTTTAAGAGATTTTTGGGTTTCGCGCTTCCTTTCACGAATTCGGTTCGGTTGGAATGCACGTCGCAAATGTAAAGCTAAGACAAATTTTGCCGCGTATGGGCAAAATTTGGGCGAGTACGCCGCGATGCACTTCGCATCTGGGCGAGTACGCCGCAAAAACCGAACCTACCGGGTTTGAACTGGAAGATCGCGACGAGGAGTGCTTCGCAGTGAGAATCCTACAGAGGATTGCTGCGATTCGGTGTTTATTTTGATGGGGGAACTGAATGCTTCTGGGAACCCCTTGTTTTTCGTTGACGCGTTCAAAAAAATAGGGTATACTTCTTTTGTCTAATAGACGCATATTTGCTAATGAAACCACAAATAAATGAGGAGATCTTTTTCAATGAAAATGGATTTAGGACGGAATCTGCAGATTTTCAGTATCGGAAGTCTTGTACTCTTATTACTCATCGGTTTTGTCGGAATTACACAACCTATGGAAGTACCGGCGTATGAAATTGATACTGCACATTCAATGATAATTTTTCGCGCAAAACATAATAGCGTTAGTTACAATTACGGCAGGTTCAATGAATTCACCGGTAAACTCATGATGGACGCAACGGATGTGTCTATGAGCATGGTGGAATTTGAGGTGAAGGCAGCGAGCGTTGATACCGGCAACGAAAAACGCGACCAGCATCTCAGAAGCTCCGACTTCTTCAGTGCGAAGCAGTTTCCCGTGATTACCTTCAAAAGCACGAAAGTCAAGGCGAAGGAAGATAAAAAGGATGTGCTGGAGGTTACAGGCGACCTTGAATTACACGGCGTTAAGAAATCAATCACGGTGGATGTCGAAATTACGGGGCGCGCTCAAGGAAGAGAGGGTGAATCGCTCATCGGATTTGAGAGCACCTTTACGATCAAGCGGAGCGAATTCGGCATGACCTACGGCATGGGCGGCATCAGTGACGACATCCGAATCACTGTTAGTGTTGAAGCGGCGCGCAAATAAGGCAGCCTACTGTTTCCCAGATGTTAATATTCAAACAACTGATCCTCGGTTTACTCTTACCGGCTGTTGTCGGCGGCGGATTTTTTATATTTGCAAAATCGCTCGCCTCGAAAAGAGAGCGTGAACACAAGAAAGACTGGCTTTCGGGATGGCTGGTTGCAGTCGCGTTGGGTGCTGGTTATATCGTTGGCTATATCGGTTTAGAAGGTTCGCCTCCATTCCCGCCACGGGAAGGCGTACATTGGCTCTGCTATCTCGCCATCATCGGATTTATCTCAGGTGCTTTTTGGTATGCTTCGCGCTGGGGACGGCTGATTGTACAGATAGGGTTGTCAATTGTTATACCGAGACTGCTCCTGAATTCCGCGTTTAAGTATACGTGGGGACAGTTTGAAGGAATTATCTGGTGGGTGTGTCTCGCCGTTGCGATTTTTATTTTTTGGCATATCGTCCAGGAGAGTTTTACGATCTTACCGGCTGGTGGTTCGAGTCCGTTTGTCTATTTTGGACTCTCCGGTGGCACCGCGCTGATTCTCGCGCTTTCTGGGAGTTTGCGGCTGGGGCAGCACGCTGGTATCTTGGTATCAATCTTCGCCGCGAGTTGGATTATTACGCTTGTTGGACAGCGTTCTGACGACAAATGGCAGGCTTTTCCGCTCGGCGCATCACCGGTTGTGACGCTCACATTTGCTGGCATCTGGATGAACGGTTATTTTTATGAAGAGGTCCCTGCGGTGAGTGCTATTCTGTTAGCCATTGCGTTGTTCTTAGCACCCGTTGGGCGGATAGAAGGGATTCGGCAGCTTGGTGCGCGGCGTTCTACTATTGTCCAGATTGGCATTATCGCGCTGCCAGTTGTTATTGCGATAGGCGTTGCCGTTGCACGTTCTGGTCTTTTTGGCGAAAGTAGCGGTTATCAATAAAATGAACAAATAACTGGTGAAACTTGTCTAAATTTTGGGGAATTTTAGCACTAAATTGTCATCCAATTTGCCCCGTTTGGTGCAATTGGAAATAGGCATGCCCGATATTGTGCGTTTTTCTATACATTTCGCAAAGAATACTACCAATAAAGTGGCACCAAATTTGCTGCAGTATAAATAAATGGCATCATCTTGCGGAGAAAGAGACCCAACGATCTACCCGCTCCAGTACCAGACGGAGACTTCGGAGGTAAACATGAGTTCGATACGTAATATAAATTTAGGCGTAATATGCAGACCGAAACATCTTGTCAATAGCCTTTTCATAGCGTCTATGCTTGGCATCCTGCTGCTTATTAACGGTTGTGTCAAGATGGAGGCGACTCGGAAAGCAGATTGGGAGACGCATTTCACAGATCTCCATTTTGCCAACCATAAACAGGGGTGGATTGTCGGGGAAGGCGGTCTGATAGTTCATACAGCAGATGGTGGAAAAACGTGGAAACAACAGGAAGTCGATACAACGGGTCCAGGGTTTCGCATAGATGATCTGAAGTTAGATTTCAAGGCGGTTTATTTTACGAACACGAACTACGGCTGGGCAGTCGGCGATGAAGGTTTAGTTGCAACGACTGATGATGGGGGTAGACACTGGACGCTGCAAAGGAGCGGTACCTCGGCGATGCTCCTTGATGTCTATTTTGCGAATTCCAAAGAGGGTTGGATTGTCGGTGAAGATTCGGATGTCCTCTACACTAAGAATGGCGGAAAGACGTGGAATCGCTACGAGTATGTTAGCGAATTTATGCTGAACGGGGTCTGGTTCGTTAATAATTCAAAGGGTTGGGTTGTCGGCACGCACGATAGAATTTTTCATACCAAAGACGGTGGTAAATCGTGGCGAGAACAGAGCAACCGTTTTGAAGGTGAACGCGACCGGATGATCAATGACAATAAACAGGTTTTTTTCATCAGCGACAATGAAGGTTGGATCGTTGGCAGTGATGGTTCTATTTTTCATACGATGACCGGTGGTGTCAACTGGGAACGTCAAGACAGCCGTATCCCGCTGATTAACGGACACGTCCGAGATACGATTAACAGCATCCATTTCACAGATGATAACTACGGGGTCGCCGTGGCGGATGTCGGTTTTATCACGCGTACCGAAGACGGTGGCGACAACTGGCAATTGATGGATAGCGGCACCGAAAATAATTTGACAGGCATCCAGTTCACGACACCGACAGAGGCGTGGGCGGTTGGATGGTACGGTACGATTCTGCACACGACGGATGCTGGTGCAACGTGGGAAATGACGAGCGGCACGACAGCGAACGATCTCCAGAATGTCCAGTTTACGGATGCCAACCGTGCGATTGCAGTCGGTAGGCGTGGCACGATGGCGATGAGCAATGATGGTGGACAGACATGGAACGAAATTGAAACAGACATCTGGGACGGTATCTGGAATATCTATTTCGCGACCGACAAACACGGTTGGGCAGTCGGTGAGCGCGGGCTTATCGTTCATACCAACGATGGTGGCGCGAACTGGGAGCGTCAGCGGGGTCCTTCCGCCTTTACGCTGCGTTCCGTCCATTTTGTGAGTCCTGAAGTCGGCTGGATCGTTGGGGATCTGGGGACCATTATACATACGATTGATGGTGGTAAAACATGGATGCCACAAACCGCGACAGGCGATTTTCTGTCTTTGATGCTAAAAGGTGTATTTTTCCTTGATGAGAAAAGAGGTTGGGCTATCGGATGGCCCGGCGTTTGCCTCGCGACAGAAGACGGCGGTTTGACATGGACACAACAGACTACCGGTACTTTCAATGAACTCTATGCTGTCTACTTTGCAGATGAAAATGTCGGGTGGATTGTTGGGCAGTTTGGTGAGATTTTACACACGAAAAATGGTGGAAAGCGGTGGAATTTCCAGCGCAGTGGCACACAAGAAAATCTGAATAAACTCTATTTTGCTGATACAAAGCACGGCTTAATCGTCGGTGATAATGGCGTGATGCTTACCACCCTCAACGGTGGAAAGAAGTGGGAAACACAGGAGAGTGGCACCGACAACGATCTTTACGGTTTGGCACTCTCGCCTGATGGTGTTGTCGCCGTTGGTAAGGGTGGGATTGCGATGCGGTATTCGGTTGAAGAAGCACAATTGCCCGCCAAATTGCCGCCTGTTGCTGAAGACCCAGAGATCGTCGTTGCCGAAGAAGAAACACCTGTTACTCCGGTCGCCTATCATTGGGATATTATTCGTCAGGCGACATGGCGTACCGACTTTTCGGATACCCATTTTGTGGATGCACAGAATGGATGGGCAGTCGGGTCGGGTGGTGTTATCGCGCATACTACAGATGGTGGAAAGACGTGGTTACCGCAACATAGCGGTGTCAGCGAAAATTTGCGTGAAGTGGCATTCGTTGACGCAAAGCACGGCAGAATTCTTGGGTCCGGTGTCTTACTCCAGACCGAAAACGGTGGTGAAACATGGCAGCCGATTCTCCAAGCAACGAAACAAAATTTGCCTCGTGTCAGCAACATGCACTTCCTGAACGCCGAAGAGGGATGGCTTGGTGCCAGGATTGGGCAAATCCTGCACACAACCGATGGTGGGAAGACGTGGGAGATTCAGAAAACCGGAACGACAACCGGGAACATCACCGATATTCACTTTATTAACAGTCAAGTCGGTTGGGCTGTGACCCCTCAACGCCGAGATGGTGGGTTTATCCTCCATACTGTTAACGGCGGTGATTATTGGAAGATTCAGGCGAAAACGAATCAACCGGGTATTGCTGTTCACTTCGCCGATGCAAATCGCGGTTGGGTGATTCTCGGTAATGGGAACTCCTTATTGACTGAAGATGGCGGCGAGACGTGGAAATTAAGAACGACATCACAAAGTACGCGTGGCTTGCGACGTGTCACTTTCCGCTCCGATACACAGGCGTGGGGCATCGGTGGTGGTGGTGCGTATATCACCGAGGACCAAGGTGTGAATTGGCAGTCAGTTCCTGTTGCGACAACAGCGGATATACTCGCTATGCGAGAAGCCGAACCAGCGACACCCGAAACGTCCGAATCAGAATCGGCGGAAGTCGAAGAATCGGAAGAAGCGGTTACGGAGGGACCGACGTTGACATACGACGAGACACCGGAGGAGATACAAAATCGGCTTCGAGCAGAGAGCCAACGTCCGGGTCGTTTTGCCCCTGAAGGCGAACTTCCACCGAATGCCGAACGCGCGACGCCGACACCTACACAGCAACAACAGCCACCACCGCCTCCTGAACCTCAGAGACGGCGGCGACGCGGTGGACAGCGCGTCGCGAGTGTGTATTTCCTTGATGCGGAACACGCTTGGGCGGTTGGCAGTGCGGGCAGTATTTACTACTCCACAAATGGCGGCAAAACATGGGAACGTCAACTCGGTGAACAGGAACGCAATGACTTCCGAGAGGTGCTTTTCTACGATGACAAGATCGGTTGGATCGCGGGCGATGGCGGCATACTGTTGGAAACGCAAGACGGTGGACAAACATGGCGCAAACTTCCAAGTCAAACGCGTCAACGTCTCATCGGTGTACACTTTGCGAGTTTGGAACCGAAATGGGGCTGGACAATGCAACGCGATGGTACGGTACTTTATACGACGGATGGTAACATTTGGACAGCAGGCGACACACCTGAACGGCCACCCTTTATGGAAGGCGATGCGCCTGGCAGTTTCTCGCTGAACGACGTTAGTTTCGGTAAATTTTCCGAAGGTTGGGCGGTCGGTCAATTCGGAGATATTATCCACAACAAAGATGGTGGTCCTACATGGACGCTGCAGCGGACGACCGCAAACGATAGGCTGACGAGTGTGGATATGAAATTCGCACCGCTCGGTTGGGCGGTCGGACAAGGTGGTGCCACGCAACGCACGATCAACGGTGGTCAATATTGGCGGATGCACGAAACCAAGATAAACTACGATCTCAGCTCCGTTACGTTTATTACCAAACGGAAAGGATGGGCGGCTGGCGAGGCGGGTATTGTCCTAAAAACAATCGATGGTGGTTTTACATGGGAGCCTAAATTGACCGGCGTTCCCAAGAATCTGCATGGTATCGTAGCACATTCCGAAGAGGAAATCTATGCGGTCGGTGAGGAGGGAACAATTGTCCGCTCAACCGATGGTGGCGAAACGTGGGAGCAAGAACATACTGACATCGATAACAACCTGTATGTTATTACGCGTTCTAAGGACGGTAAGGCATTATGGGTTGTTGGACAGTGGGGTGTTGTTCTCCGCCGGAAGTTAGAGACGCAGGAACGGATGTCGATGCGGTAGGTTGTGCCGTTTGGATGTATAGAGGGGCGGGTCGTTGTGCCCGTCCCTTTTTTCTTTACTATAGGAGAAAAAAATGCGTAAACGCAGATCTATTTTGGGTCCGTCTAAAGATGAAATCTGGACACAGATTGCTGCAGATATAGGCGGTGAGTTTATTGAGGGTGGTTTCTGGGGTAAGGATGTGCTCATTTATAAACACGGCGAGTGGAAAATCTTGCTTGATACCTACGTTGTCTCAACTGGAACAACATCATATTCAGTCACTCGGATGCGTGCACCGTTTATAAACAAGGACAATCTCTATTTTAAGATCTCTCGTGAAGGATTCTTCAGTTCCATCGGAAAGTTCTTCGGCATGCAGGACATCGAAATAGGGGATCCGTTCTTTGATAAGCAGTTTATCATCAAAGGCAACGATCCAGAGAAAATCAAATTGTTACTCGCTGATGATAGGATAAAGGAGTTGTGTCAAACACAACCACGGATCCATCTCAGTATTAAAGACGATGAAGGTTGGTTCGGTACTGATTTTCCTGAAGGTGTTGATGAATTGTATTTTGAATGCGTTGGTGTCATCAAAGAGACAGTATTACTAAAAGCACTGTTCGGACTGTTTTGCCTGATTTTACAGCGTTTGGTTCAAATAGATTCGGCGTATGAAGATGATCCGCAAGTTGCATTGAAGTAAGCTGCATAGGCGCGGTTGAAAAGCGTGCCTACCGCGATTGTGTCGGTTTCAAGTGTTGCTCAAGGAATGCCTTCGTTAATTCTGGGACTTTGGGATCTCTGAACCAACCGTGCCCGCCGTCTTCCACCCTATAAAACGTAACCGGTACACCGGCTTTCTCCAAGGCATCCTTCAGCAATACGCTTTGATGAAACGGGACAAGTTTATCCTGATCCCCGTGGATAATCAGAAAAGGCGGATTGTCTTTGGATACATAAGTGATTGGGTTGGCTTTCGCCACGCGATCTTTATGCGCCTGAATGGGGCCTCCGACCAGTTTAGACTCCGGGGAATCAGGTGCGTCATGCACGAGTCCGTCTGGAAGGCGGTGTGCGTCCATCTGTAGAAAGTCTGTGGGTCCGAAGTAATCGACGACGGCTTGCACCTTGCTGGATACCTCTAAGTTTTCTCCGACCTCAAATTCCGGTACATCGCCTGCCGTGCCGAGCATGGCGACGAGATGTCCACCGGCGGATGACCCCCACGCTGCGAAGCGGTTTGGATCCAAACGATAGGTTTCTGCATTCGCGCGCAGCCACCGGATAGCGGCTTTCACATCCTCAATTTGGGCGGGAAAGACGGCGTGCTGACTCAAGCGATAGTTGAGACTCGCGCCTGCATAGCCAGCACTGAGGTATCCCATGGGACGATAATGTGTCTTATTTCCCCCGCGCCAAGCTCCGCCGTGTACCCAGATAATCAGCGGTAGGTTTTCGCCTGTATCTGCGGGTACATAGAGGTCGAGTTTCTGGCGTTCGTGTCCGTCTGTAACATAAGCGATATCCCGATGGACTGTTACGCTCTCAGGGATTTTTGGAGATGTATCTCGGTTTCGACGCTGTGCTAACACTGTAATCGGGACAAGGAAAAATAGGGTTAGCACGAGCGTGACTATGATTCGCATCATTTATTCAGGGGCTTCCGCTGTGTTTTGTTCAACGGATTCAGACGGCTTTGCGTCTTCGGCAATCATTGCCTCCAGCTCATTTCTCAAACCTTGAATCTGAGAAATCTTTTCCGCCATTTTATCAAACATCTGCTGTTTGGATTTGATACCTTCATCAATGAGGAACGCTGTCGCTTCGGAACGACTGTTAAATCGTCCTGATTCCACAAGTTCGTCAATCCGACTGAGATTTTCCTCATCGACCCTGACCATAACTACATTATCTCTTCTTCTCGGTCCTCTTGCGTGTCGCGGTCCGCGTCTTCCACGCGGTCCTCTGCCTTGTTGTTTTGCATTTAATTTTGGCATTGCAAAATCTCCTTTTTGTAAAATACGGTTAATTTAATTACGTGTAATTATTATACAATATTACATGATAGATTGTCAAATTAAATTTTTCGCTTGCGGATTATCAGTCCATCAATTCCTCAAAAAACTGTATATAGCATACGCGATGTGGTTGGAAACCGTAGTCATCGTTTTCCCGATTAGAAGATTGACATCGGCTGAAATTTAGGATATAATAGTCTGCACGTGTATGCCAGCAAGCGCGGAATATTGAGATAAGGAGATCTATTCAGATGGCTTCAATGAAATGTGGCAGATGCGGTTCTGAGAATATCATGCCCAACTTGCGGATTCGGGATCGCTACGAGGCAGGAATGGGACAAGACTTAGAAGTCGAGGTACAGGGTAACCCTAACGCCTTAATTTTTAAGCAGGCGCATAGAGAGGCGTTGAGAGCAACCGTCTGCGGCGAATGTGGTAATGTGGGTCTCTCTGTTGAGAATCCGCAGCGGTTGTGGAAAATTTATACCGAACGAGAGAATTCGTAAGGTGGACCACTGTATCGGTTTGACGATTGATGGTTCAATACGGGCGCGAAACGCGTACACACATTTAAGGAGGCGTGATGGCATCAACCGAACCGGACTTCAAACGTTTTGTTTTTATTATCATTGATGGTGCGCCTTACGAAATCTTTAAAGCGTTGATCGAAAACGGTGATCTTCCGAATATCAAGAAACATGTGGTAGATCGCGGTAGTCTGAACAAAGCGATCTCCACCTTCACTTCAACAACGGGCCCCGCCTTCATTCCTTTTTTCATGGGTTTGTATCCGGGTACAGCAAACGTCCCGGGGCTGCGGTGGTTGTCCAAATCGAATTTTCAACTTCCAAACCGTTTTAAACGCCCTGGCATCTGCAGTTACATGGGACTTGAGGGGCTACATTTTGCGACCGATTTACCCGAAGGTTTTCCCACGCTATTCGATTTCTTCTCACCGGTAAGCAATATCTATAATCCGATTACCCGCGGGTGCCCACCTGCCAAAAATCTGACGCGCTGGATTAAACCGTTGGCCTATACTTACGGTCATTTTTCGTATCGATGGCGGTTCGTTAATCAGCTTGCAGAACGCTATCTACACCGCGCTGCGGAAGCAGGCGATCAGTTTATCATGTGTCTGTTTCCGGCTGTTGATGCCTTCTCACACCATTTTAGCATGCAGGCATCAGAGGTTATGCGGACTTACCGAGAAATAGATGCCGCTATCGGCAAACTCGTCCATATTTTGCAGAAGACAAATACGTTTGAAGAGACGCTCATTATGATTACCAGCGATCATGGGATGACCGATACACACACGCACATTGATATCCCACGCCACTTAGATGATAGTGGTTGGCGGTGTTTGCACTATCCAAAGATTTGGCGGCAAGGGGCTGTATCCGCCAGCATGGTCTCAGGAAACGGGATGACGCATCTCTATTTTAAAAACAGTTCGGCTGGAAAAGGATGGGGGGAACGGACACCTTTTGAGAAACTCCATCAAATGGGAGTCATTAGTTCCCTGATTGAATTGGAAGGGTTGGGGTTCGTCGCGGGGCAAAGCGAGACAGGAGACATCATCGTCCAAAACCGAGTTGGACAAGGGAAAATCTCTTACGACTTACAGGAAACAGATCAGGGAACCCCACAAAATGTAGTGAATTCTATTAAATGCGGAGACTCGCTCCGTTTCTCTTACGAGTTTACAGGAACAGACCCGCTCGGATATGGTGTCCGCTACAAAAACCTATCCTCACGAGAGACACTTCGTGAAACTTACGACAGTCCGTACCCAGATGGCATCGTCCAATTGTGGCAGATTTTTAATGCCGAACGCACGGGGGACCTCGTCCTGAGTGCTGAAAGCGGCTATGATCTACGCGCCCGTTATGAAATACCGAGGCATCACGCCACCCACGGTGCTTTAATTGCGGAACACATGCACATCCCGCTTGCGACGAATTATCCAATCGCAGCGCGGTGCATCCGTTCTGTTGATGTCTTTCCGACGGTGCTAAACCTCTGTGGTCACAACGTTTCCGGGTATCCGATTGATGGTCGAATCGTCAAATGAACTCTGAATGTCAACCAGAAATAGATAGGACTTACGCAAAAAGCAGTAATCTCGGTATTTTAAACCCCCTAAACCCCCCTTATCAGGGAGACTTTAAATGGTACAATTTTCAATCTCGTCAACTCTGTCCGTGTTTTAGGCAAACCTGCCGACCGATATTTTTCATAAGCAGTCCACTTTTTGCAGAATTATGTACGCTTTCACCCTTAAGTCGCGTCACTATATGTCACATGAAGCACTTTCTTTTTAGAGGCATTTGATGAGCAACGACAATACTGAACTGATTCAACGTATCCTTAAAGGCGACGACGCTGCCTTCGCGTGTTTGGTGAGAAAGTACCAGAAACAGGTTCACGCGCACGCCTGGCGGAAAGTCGGGGATTTTCATCTTGCTGAAGACATTACGCAGGAAACGTTCCTGCTGGTCTATCGGAAATTGGCGACGCTGAAAGATCCGAGCCAATTTCCGGCATGGCTTCATGTTATCACCAACCGTCGCTGCCTCGCGTGGCTTCGCAAGAAACGGATCCAAACGCATCCGTTGGAGGAAATGGCTATAGAAATAGCGGAGAAAAATTCCTATTCGAGCCACGTTGCTGCAGCGCAGGCGGAAAGTGCAGCGGAAGCAAAACGCGAACTCGTTAGAAATTTGCTGGTAAGGTTGAAGGAAAGCGATCAGACAGTGATCAAGCTCTATTACCTGAACGAGATGACTTATGCAGAGATAGGTGAATTATTAGGTGTGTCAGCCGATACGATTCGGCTTCGGATACGTCGTGCACGGGAACGCCTAAAAAAGCACAAACCGATGATTCAAGAGGCATTGGACATCACAATTGAACAGGCAGATCACTTTCAGAAATATTTGCATGGGGGTTTTGGAATGAAATTAACTTTTGAAAGAGACGATCTTTTGTCGTCCTTACAAGTGTTGGAGCGTGTTGCGAGTCACCGGAATACCGCGCCTATTCTCTCAAATGTTCTCATCCAGGCAGAAGGGAACACGATCGAGTGCATGGCGACAGACACCGAAATTGGTATTAGAATGAAAGTTGACGGGACAGTCACAGAGAAAGGCACGATCCTTGTCTCCGCCGAAAAATTGGTGGATATCGTTAAAGCGTGGCCCGCTGAGCAACGGATAGACTTGGCAACAACAACAGACGACCAAGTTGAAATTACCTGTGGCGATAGCGTCCGAAGGATTGTTGGGTTTCCGGATAAAGAATTCTCACAACTCCCTTCTGTTGACGCGGAAGCATTCGCTATTGATGGAAAATCCCTGCGGTCTGTCCTGCACAAAACGGGATTTGCTGCATCCACAAAGGAAGAGCGTCGATTTCTAAACGGGCTCTATTTTAACCTTCTTGAAGATAGAACAGAAGTCGTTGCAACCGATGCGATCCAGCTTGCACTTGCCCATTGTGAACCGCTTCAGTTATCTGACGGTAATGGTGGATTCATCGTCCCCCTCAAAGCGATCAAAGAAATTGAGCGAACCTTTGCCAATTCTCCAGAGATAAAGATTTCACGCGTTGAGAACCAGATTCTCTTTGCAGACGAATACACCACGTTAACGACGCGATTGGTGGACACTGAGTATCCAGAGTATAATAACATCATCCCAGAATCTTTTGACGGACGCGTCGTTGTGTCGAAGGCATCTATTATGGACACGACGCGTGAAATTTTTTCGCGTGCCAATCCGAAAAACGCCTTGGTCTGTTTAGAAATAGATGCGGAGGAGATCCGGATCTCGGCGAAGATCTCTGAGACAGATGAAATACATGAGACGTTAGCAGTAGAGTCCGGTACTGGGAGCATCCGCATCGGTGTGAACGCTCAGCTGCTGATAGAGGCACTCTCACACATTGAAACGAAGTCTGTATCACTGGAGTTCTCAAGTGCATTGAAGCCTCTCGTCGTTAAACCTATTGGTGAGGAGGGGCATATCTGCCTTATCATGCCAATGAGTATGGATTTCTAAGCACCTCCTTTCTGACAGCAGTCAACGATCAGTCGTCGGGAAATGCCTACACGGTTTAGAAGGCTACCATAAACTATATGGAGAATTTTAATGACCCCTGAAGTCGCTTTACGAAAACGCGAGCAAATGATTCGCGACGGTTTCTGTGTTATCAACAACATTCTCACAGACGAATTTCTGCTGGAACTTCGAGACGAATCAGAACGACTTCTCGCTAACTACGCGCCACCAGACCACACCCGATACCATGGGCATCATCTACAAGTTACAAGCAAAGATAATACGCTTGTTCAGAAACTATTAGAATGGCAACCCACTCTCAATGCCTTAGAAGAGATGGGGTTTGGCGATTTCCCAGTCCCCGTAGGCATCACGATTCTGACGAAAGATCCAGACGCGCCGCCACTCTATTGGCATCAAGATTGGTACTATTGGAACGATCCAATCAGTTGCGCGCCTTGGCCGCAAGATATCTTTATGAAGTATTATCTCACTGATACGACACCAGAAAACGGCTGCTTAAAGGTTATTCCCGGTACACATCGCAAGCGCATTGATTTGCACGACAAACTTCTCTATGCAAGCAAACTCGGTAATGTCCTAAAATCGGGATCAGAATCTAAGGAAAAATATTCTGTGATGTTCAGGGACCATCCAGATCAGGTGGATGTTTGTGTCAAAGCAGGTTCATTAGTAATGCGAGATGCGCGCCTTCTACATTCCGTCCGAAAAAACCATACGGACAAACGACGCACAATGCTCCTTGTATGGATTAGCCGCCCAAACACCATCCCGAACTATTGGAACGACGAAATCCCAGAACCCATTTTGAATCGAGATGAAAGCAAGGACTATCCTAACTCACAGACCCCCAATGAATTTTTAAATTATAGTAAAGTTTAGAATTAATTGGACACTCTATGCCGGTTCGGTTAGGAAACCGAAACTACCGGGGGATGAAAGTGTCTCTTTATTTTTTGGATTCACTATAAATGATGTTCCTAACCCTGATACGCCAAGAACTTTTGACCCATCTGATGCGCGCGCGTTTTTTTGCCTATGTTTTCAACCTCACTTAACTTCCTCCCCAAATTATGCACCTTCTCTCAGATAACTCGCGTCTTTATATATAAGTGAACAAAAATACGCGCTGGAGTTTTTTGGTGAAAAACGAAGATGTTGCATTGATCCAACGTATCCTTGCAGGCGATGAAGATGCTTTTGCGAGTTTGATCAGAAAATACCGGAAGCAGGTTCACGCGCAGGCATTACGAACAGTCGATGATTTTCAGATCGCTGAAGATATTGTACAAGAGACCTTCCTGCAAGTCTATCAGCGGTTGGAAACCTTAGAAGACCCGAAACTCTTTCCAAAGTGGCTTTATGTGATTGTGAATCGACGCTGTATTGCATGGCTCCGTAAAAACAGGCTACAAACCGAGCCACTGGAAGAAATAGACATCTCAGAGATAGAGACAGAGGCGTACTCCCGATATGTCGCTGCAGAACACGAAAAGGCTACTGCTGAGGCACAGCGCGATCTCGTCCAAAAACTCCTTGCAAAGTTGAAGGAGAGCGACCGCGAGGTTATCACGCTCCACTACTTTGAAGAGATGTCATCTTCAGAAATAGGCGAGTTTTTAGGCGTATCAGAAAATACGATTAAGAGTCGGCTCCGGCGTGCAAGACAACGGTTAAAAAAGTATGAATTCATGATTCAAGAGACATTAGACCTTACAATCGAGGCGGGACACCGTTCCCAAAACCCGTTGAAGGGAGAAATTAGCATGACAAACGAAGTGAAAGATACCACGAAGGTTGAAGCAAATGCGGAAGAAACGCAACGCCAGATTGCTGATCTGCAACAGCAAATTAAGGTTATCGCTGCTGAATCGGATGCTTTTCTTGCGTCCCGCAGAAATGAGGCACTTGAGACTTTACGCCGTGTCCCCTATGATGCTGAAAGACCGATCTCATGGGGGTATATAGGTGGGTATCGTCCTTCTCCGGGAAAGATGTCGGGACGCGTCGCATTTTGGTCAGATAACATTGATAACTTTCTATCTAAAGCACCGGATGCCGATATTGTAAATCTTGCGAGTCTTTTCACAAATCGCACCATAATCGCTGTTTTAAGGCAGTTAGTGGAAGGCAAGAGATCTGTTGCGGATTTGGCAAAGGCGTGTGATGTTCAAGAAAGTGAAATAGAGAAAGCCGTGGAGACGTTAACGGACGCGACATTAGTGGAACGCACGGAAGACAACCTAATCGAGCCGAAAAATGATGTCGTCTCTTTTTTCTTGAACTTCGTGAGTATGACAATTGTCCATCTTGGGCATATTAGACCAGAAAATTAAACAGATGGGATGGGCTTTTATCCGTCCTTTCAATTTCAATTTCAGTCCGGATGGGAAGATGTTGGCGAGTGGGGGTTGGGGGAAAACCGTGGATCTATGGGATGCCAGCACCTCTATTCCACAGTAGCAAACGGGAGTTCCCATAACAGCACGGTGCCGCCCCGACATGCACTCGCCAATGTCCTGCCGTCCGGACTGAACGCTACGCCACTTACCGTATTTGCATGCCCTTTCAACGTTGAAATGAGCATGCCGGAGCGCACATCCCATAGATGCACGGTGCGATCACCACTCCCACTTGCCAGTATCCTTCCATTAGGACTGAATGCAACGCTTTTAACATACCCGGTATGCTCTAACGTCCGAAGCGAGTCGCCCGTCTGTGCATCCGACAAATTCAAGATGTTGTCAAAACTCCCACTCGCTATCGTCTTACCATCCGGACTGAATGCAACGCATGTAACATCACTCCTATGTGCTTTGTACGTCAAAAGAGGAATACCCGTTTTTGCATCCCACACACGCACGGTGTCGTCCATACCTCCGCTTGCTACCTTAGCACCATCAGAACTAAACGCAACACAATTGACAATGTTCGTGTGCCCTTCCAATGTCCGAATCGATTCACCTGTCTGTACATCCCACAGACGAACAGTTAGGTCCCGACTCGCACTCGCCAATGTCCTTCCATCAGGGCTAAACGCAACACCATTGACGTTATGCGTATGTAAATCCAGAGTCTGAATAGATTTGCCCGTTTGCGCATCCCACAAACGAATAGTAGAATAACTACTACTTGCCACTGTTTTACCGTTCGGACTGAACACAGTGCCTATAATACGACTGGGATGCCCTTCCATCGTGTGGAGCGATTCTCCTGTACGCACATCCCACAGACGGACAGTCAGAGACTCGCCGGTACTTACCAACAGAGAACCATCTGGGCTGAACATAACGGTGCCGCTCCCAGTCTGATGTTTTATCATCGTCCGCAGTTCTGCGCCGGTGCGCACATCCCACAGACGGATAGTCCCGTCCTCACTTGCGCTTGCCAGCGTTCTGCCATTTGGACTGAACACAATGCTCAAGACAGGTCTGGTATGCCCTTTCAATGTCCGAATCGATTGATCTGTCTGTGCATCCCATAGACGTACAGTATAGTCTTCACTTGCAGTTGCCAGCAACTTTCCATCCGGACTGAAGATAACGACAGAAATGTCATCATTATGACCATCCGAGCCGTTTCCCTCTTCCAAAATGCCGCTTAATTTGCCTGTCTGCACATCCCACAAGTGAGCAGTGTTGTGATTACTTGCACTTGCGATTGTCTTGCTATCTGGACTGAACGCAACGGTTTTTATTTTATCTGTTTTATACAGTTTCATTGTCCGCACCAATGCCCCCGTCTGCACATCCCACAGCCGCAACGTTCTGTCCTCACTTGCGCTTGCCAGCGTTCTGCCATTTGGACTGAACGCTACGCTTTTAACAGACTTGATATGCCCTGTCAGCGTCCGCAGATGTGTGCCGGTGTGCACATCCCACAGCCGCAACGTTCTGTCCTCACTTGCGCTTGCCAGCGTTCTGCCATCCGAGCTGAATACCACATCTGTGGTCGGTTGCTCATGTCCTTGCATTGTCCGCAGTTCTATGCCGGTGCGCGCGTCCCACACATAAACAGCGTTGTCACCCGCACTCACCAACAGCGTCCCGTCCGGACTGAACGCCACGTTCCGGACTCCATTCATATCCCCTGTCAGTAGATTGAGTGGTTTGTCGGTCTCTGCGTCATACACCCAAATACCAATGCTACTCGGTACCGCCAAACGTTTTCCATCATTAGAATACGTTATATTTCCTGTGATACTACCTTCACCGAAGCGCGCTTTGGCACCTTCGGGTAAACCCCGTAAATTCCAATCTTGTATGTCTTGTGCGATGGTGTTTTGGGGTATAATATATATTGAGAACGCAATCGCTAAAATTAAAAAAAATGTTTTTTGCATGGCAGAGTTTTCCTTTTGGGAAAGGGTTGTTTTACCTCATATTATAACATGAGTTGGCTGAAAACCAAAAGTTATGCACCCTTTTTTTTGAATTCGCGTCATTATATAGTGACGCGAAGGGATGGCATATCGTTTCGCGTTTTGTAAGCATATCCATTCGAGAAATGTGAATCGTATAGGTCCGAGTCATGTCAATAGCCTTTCTGGAGATGTTCAATGAGAAGTGACGATGTTGCGTTAATCCAGCGTACCCTCGCGGGTGATGAGAACGCCTTCGCGACCTTGATTGAAAAGTATCAACGGCAGGTTCACGCGCTCGCCTTTCGGAAAGTAAGGGACTTCCAGACCGCTGAAGATATTACACAGGAGACTTTCCTGCGAGTCCATCAGAAACTTGCAACGCTAAACGATCCAGCAAAGTTTTCAGGGTGGCTGTATGCGATTGTGAATCATCTGTGTATTGCATGGTACAGAGAAAATCGGTTACAAACCGAGTCACTACAAGAGATCTATATCTCAGAGGTAGAGACAGATGTGTATTCCCGATATATCGCGACGGAACATGCAAAAACAACTGATGCAGCGCAACAGGATTTGGTCAAAAGACTCCTTACGAAGCTGAAAGAGAGCGACCGTGAGGTTATTACGCTCCACTATTTTGAAGAGATGACCTCTTCAGAAATAGGTGAGTTCTTAGGTGTATCTGAAAATACGATTAAGAGCCGCCTCTATCGTGCCAGACAGCAACTAAAGAAGTACGAATCTATGATTCAAGAGGCATTAGATATTACCACTGAAGGGAAACACCGTTCCCAACACCAGTTAAAAGGAAAAATCAACATGTCAGAGGAAGTGAAAGATCGCGTTAAGCTCGAAACACGGCAGTCTTTTCTGGAAGAAAAGCAGCGGACGCTTGAATCAAATCTGGAGGGACTACAGGAGCATCGCAAAGAAGTTGTGGAAACGAGAGACCGTCATCTTGCTGAGGTAGATGAGAAAATTCAGTCTATCACTGAGGAAATAGATGCTTGTCGGAACGAACTTTCAAAAATTGCTGACCTGCAAGCGGAACTTCAGACTACCACAGAGGCATTGGACACTACGACCAACGGGGAGCATCATCCCCAACACCCGTTGAAAGGAGAAACTATTATGGCAGGCGAAGTGAAAGATGAAGCCAAAGTTGACATGAATCCGGAAGAAATGCAGCGTAGTCTCGCTGAAATGCAAGATAAGATTCTTGAGGTGCGACGTGAACTTGCGGCGGCACAAGCGAAACTTAAGATTATCACGGCTCAATCGGATGCTTCTATTGATTCAGGTAAAAGAGAAGCACTTGATGCATTATTTCGACTCCCACATGATGCGAAAGATCCGATTACGTGGTGCTATGCGGGTGCCTATCGTGCTGCCTCCGGGCAGCAGTCAAGGCGCGGTTCAATCTGGTCGGATAGTATTGACAATTTTATATCAAGGGCACCGGATGCTGAAATTGTGAAGCTTGCGAAATTCTTCACAAATCCCACTGTAGTTGCCGTTTTAAGACAGTTGGTGGAAGGCAAGAAATCCGTTGCGGACTTGGCAAACGGTTGTGGTATCTCTGAAAGTGAGATGGAGAAAACCGTGGCGTTGTTAATAGACGGATCGTTAGTGGATCGGACAGAAGACGATCTCATCGATCCGAAAAACGATGCCGTTTTTTATTTTTTGAACTTCGTGGGTATGACAAGGGTCTATTTGGATCCAGAAGATCACTAATCCGAGTCCGGCACCTCGTAGGCGCGTTTTGCAAGCGCGCCTCCTAAATCTCGCGTGCGTGTTTATTTGGACAATCTTTAAGTCTTGGACAAAAACGCGCATTAGTTTATAATTAGCCCAAATCGACGACACTTTCCTAAACCGACACAAAGGAATTGTTTAATGTTTTGGGTGCTACTGCGGCGTGAGATTCTCGCCCATCTGATCACATTTCGTTTTGCGATTACGGTGATTACCTGCTTGCTGCTGGTTGCCACAACCATGTTCATCAGAATTAATGATTATGAACAACGGTTAGCGAGTTACAATGCCGCCAGAGATGCGCACCGTGATGAACTTTTATCCACCCGCACCTATTCCTTTTTAATGCCAAAGATCGATCGACCGCCGAATCCGCTGAGTATTTTTAACGCGGGTATGGACAGTCGGATCGGTAATACACTGCGGATTTATTATACACATGTCCCTGTCCTCTGGGATGCACATTCCCACAGTTCCGGCAATCTTTTCATCGATCATTTCTACCGAATCGATCTTGTCTTTGTTTTTCAGTTCGTGCTTTCATTACTGGCGCTGCTGTTTGCCTACGATGCGATTGCAGGTGAACGTGAAAGCGGTACAATGCGGGTGACAATGAGCAACCCGGTCAGACGGGGCAGCATCTTGGGTGCGAAGTACGTTGGTGCAATGACATGTCTAATCCTGCCACTCATCATCAGTTTTATCATCGCTTTGATTTGGATCGTATCCACGGGTTCAATCGTCTTTAGTGAAGCGGATTTCCTACGAATTGCGGGCATCCTGCTAACTTCGATTATCTATCTTTCTGCTATCTACCTGATAGGATTTTTTATTTCTGCTTCGGTGCACCGCACGGCAACAGCACTCATGCTCTCTCTATTTGTCTGGGTGGTACTGGTATTGATCTATCCTTCTGTTAGCGTGTCGGTGGTTGATCAACTGATAAAACCGCAAAGGCGGCGGTTAGCTTCGAGTTATGATGCGATGTGGCAAATACGAGAGGCAGCCGATGAAGAGGTGATGGAATATCTTCAGAACGATGGCGTTGAAGGTGAAAGCGAACACTTTAATGTAGAGGGTTCTCGCGGTGGATTAAATGTGGGTCTCAGTAACCAAAGAACACTGATGCGTATAGAATTCAGAGCGTATGACTGGCAATTCATCAATCCGGAATCTGAAAAACGCGTGCCGCATGTCATCCGCTATCATCAATTCTTAGCCCCCTTACGTATTGATGCAGCAGAGAAAATAGGATTGATACGTCTGCCTGCCTTGGATCAAATCCGGTTTCGGAGAGCCAGAATTGCGCAGAATCTACTTCGACTCTCCCCGGCAGCGATGTATAATCTTGCAACACAGGCATGGTTGGGAACAGACCTTGATGGCGTTATAGATTTCTTTGAGGCGGCACGCCACTACCGACGCACACTGATTAATTACTTTTACGATGAAGATGCTTTTTCAAGTCGACAGTGGTTTGCGAGCGATCAAGGTGCCATCAACTTAGACGATCTGCCGAGATTTGTTTATCAACGCGCCAGTCTCTGGATAAATGTTACACGGGCACTTCCTGACCTACAGTTGTTGCTGTTACTCAATGTTGCGTTGTTCTTGGGGACCTTTGCTATTTTTGTCAGGCAAGAGATTTAGAGAAATAAAAAATGATTTTTCACATCGTTATACGGGAATTGTACGATCACCTCAGTAGTCTCCGCTTCGCATTGACAACACTATTAATTCTAATACTGATGATTGTCAACGCCGTTGTGTATCTTGGAGAACACAAGCAGCGAATGGGTATCTATCGAGGGCGGACTATTGCATCAGAAAACCGACTGCAATCTCGGTGTGAGACGCTGTATGATCTGGTGCTAAGGGGTCCTGGACACTTGTACAAAAAACCGAGTCCTCTGGCTTTTTGTGCAGATGGCGGCGAAAGACTTCTACTTGACGAAGTCCGCGGCAACTCTGAAAGGCGAATACGTCGTTGGTGGAACGGAGATGTTTCCTACGAATTCACAGAAATATGGGCGTTAGCCTATCCCCCGAATGTTGATATACTGTTCATTGCAGAACAGGTGCCAAGTGAGAGAAGCATCATGCCGGACTATATCAAAATCGATTGGGGATTCGTGACGGCTGTTCTCTTAAGTTTCATGGGTATTCTGTTTACGTTTGATTCCATCTCTGGTGAGCAGGAACGTGGCACATTGCGGTTGATGCTATCAAATAGTATTTCCCGGAGTGCCGTGATTTGTGGTAAATTCCTCGGTGCTTTCTGGACGATTGCCATCCCTTTTTTGCTTGGAGCGATTGTCAATATCTCCATCATATACCTTTCAGAATCCTTTCCATTCAGCGGGAGCCATTGGGTTCGGTTGGGTTTGATCATCTGTGTCGCGTTGATTTATACCTCAATTTTTATTTTCTTGGGAATTCTTGTTTCGAGTCGTGTCAGAGAGTCCTCAACGAGCTTAGCGATTCTACTATTGATTTGGACGGTTTGGGTGGTGCTACTGCCAAACGCCCTCGGTTCCGTTGGTAACCGTTTGCACGCCCGTCCTTCTGCCAGAGAGTTTATGGCGCAGGCACGGGATTCACGCGAAGACTTGCAGGAACGCTACTTTGCTCGGATCAAAGAACCGCCGAAACAAGAAACTCCGGCGACAATTGCAACAGCATTGGGTGCGGAATATGTTAATAAAGACGCAGAATTACGGGATCGCTTACATGCGGGCTACCTTTCTGAGGAACTCCGTCAGATTCAAACGGCTCGATCACTTACCCGTATTTCGCCAGCAGCCATTGTGCAGTACGCCTTTGAAGGGCTTGCAGGCACCGGTTTGCCTCGCCATTTAGACTTCATCTCTCAAACGCGCCAATATGCGAAACAGTTCCGGCAATTCCTCATTGATACGGATCGTGCGGATCCTGCGAGTCCGCATGCGGTCGGTATTCCAGAAGGGACATCGCAAAAACCGGTGAACTTTGATGCTGTCCCGAAGTTTGAAGATCAACACCACTTTAGTTCGGATTTTGATGCGGCAATCGTAGATTTATTGCTGCTGATTCTGTTTTTGTTGGTGTTGTTCGTTGGCACTTTCCTCTCTTTTCTGCACACGGAGATCGGTTGATTTTCTAATAAGTGCGGATTGTCTATGGTCCGCGAGGTTGGGGCATTCAATTTTCAAATTGTCTGAATCGCGGATTATCGCGGAGGACGCGGAGGACGCGGATTTTCGTGTTTAGATAGGCTAAAATCATAATGTAATTTAACTGTTTTCCAGAGAATTGAATGGCTCTATCCGCGGTGGCTTTTTACTTGATTAATGAACGGTTTTTCGGTAAAATTGTGGTCAATCCCACCTTCATTTATTAGCGCGTATCTCATAAATAAGTTTTAGAGTCCTTTGCACTTTAAAAATATGCACTCTTTTCACTGACAAATCGTGTCATTAATAATTGAAGACCTTGTTACTCGGCAAATATGTTAGTATGAGCAATTTTATTCGGAGAACAGATGCGAAAACTCTTTTCTGCGCGGTGTTGGATTCTTGTTTTCTTCAGTCTCTACGTTACCGTTGCACACGCCCAAGATAGTGTACCTACGCATCCCGTTGATGGCACGTTTATCAAGGAATGGTTGGTGCTGGGTCCTTTCTTTCCAGAGGATTTGGAGACCGATTTCCTCGCGTCAGCTAACGGCGAGGCGCTTGCGAATCCCGAACCCGGCGATACAGTGACCACTGCTGAAGGAAACACGTTGATCTGGACGGTATACCGTACCGAAGGAACCATTATCAATCTGGAGCGTGCAATTGGGAAACATGAAACAGCCATCTGCTATGCGTTTTGTCTATTGGAAAGTGAGCAAGACGGTGATAGCGAAATCCGTATCGGCAGTGATGATAGCGTCGTGGTTTTTCTCAACGGTCACACGGTACACACACAGTTAGTGAAGAGACCCATCCTTGTAGATGAAGATAGGGTGCCCGTTTCATTGCGTCCGGGTAAAAATCGGTGTCTGGTGAAAGTTTCAAACGAATTCCAGAAGTGGGAGCTCGCAGCCCGTGTGCTTCCACCGACCCGTGCGGTAATAGAAGGGGTTATAACTGATGAGACAGGAAACACCTCATTATCTAACGCTATCGTCCACCTATGGCAAGATAGCACCTTAATTGCAAAAGCAGAAACCGACACCGAAGGCTTTTACCAGTTTTCAGTCTACCCAGTAAGTGGACACTATGATCTTCAAGCCACCCACGGGGACAAAGGTGAATGGGAAATGGGGATCCAACTTTCTGCGGGTGCTCGTGTGAATATGAATTTGACGCTCCAGAAGGCTGTTAGTATCTCCGGGTCTCTGTTGAAACTTGATAATACGCCACATGTCGGTGTTGTTGTCGAAGCATTATTACTGGAAAAAAACGGTTCCAGTCAAAGACGGGCAACGACCCTCTCAGATAATAGCGGTCAATATAAATTTATCAACTTGGCTGCTGGACGGTATCAAGTGCGTTGTCACACCTTGAAGACGCAGCGTGAGGATGCAAACAAAATTGTTTCTGTTGTCACACAAAATACGCTTGAAGATGTTGACTTCCGGTTTCCACCCTTCAAACATGGGACCTGGAAGCACTATACTTACTTGGACGGGTTGGGAAATAACAACGTCCGGCCAATCTATCAAGACCGAGACGGTTTCCTCTGGTTTGGCACCTACAACGGCGGGGTTTCTCGCTATGATGGCGAAACGTTCGTCAACTTTACTACCGATGACGGGCTCACAGCGAACTCGGTATGGTCGATTTTTCAAGACAGAGACGGATTCATCTGGTTCGGAACTCTGGAAAATGGCGTTTCTCGCTATGATGGCGAAACGTTCGTCAACTTCACAACCGATGATGGACTCATAGCGAACACTGTATGGTCGATTTTTCAAGATAGAGAGGGTTTCATCTGGTTTGGAATCCGGGGTGGAGGGGTTTCTCGCTATGATGGCGAAGCGTTCGTCAACTTCACAACCAACGATGGACTCATTACTGACTCTGTATTGTCAATCTATCAAGATCGAGACGGATTCCTCTGGTTCGCGACAGCCGAAGGAATCTCTCAATACGACGGTAATCAGTTTGTTAACTTTAGGACTCATGAGGGACTCGCCCACAATTTTGTGTGGTCGATCCATCAAGATCAAGATGGACTGCTCTGGTTCGCGACAGGTGGCGGTGCTTCTCGATACGATGGTAATCAGTTTGTTAACCTCACAACCAGTGACGGGCTTGTTAGTGACCTTGTTGAGACGATCCATCAAGGCCGAGACGGATTCCTTTGGATCGGAACTTGGGATAATGGGGTCTCTCGCTACGATGGCGAAAAGATCGTCAACTTCACAACTAACGATGGCCTCGCGGCGAACTCGGTATGGTCGATTTTTCAAGACAGAGAAGGGTTCTTTTGGATTTCAAGTCCGAGTGAGGGACTCAGCCAATACGATAACAGCGGATTTATTAACTTCACGACTGCCGATGGACTCGCGAGCAACGCTGTTTCCACCATTTTTCAGGACCGAGACGGCTTTATCTGGTTCGCAACAGACAACGGAATTAGTCAATATGATGGGCAGAAGTTTATCAACCTTACAACCGATGATGGCCTCGTACATAATGTCAGCCGTTCGATTTATCAAGACCGGGAGGGTTCCCTCTGGTTTGGAACAGAAGGCGGTGGCTCTCAATACGATGGCGATCAGTTTGTTAACTTCGACGCTCAGTTTTTTAACTTCATGACCAATGGTAAACTCTCGGTTAACCACATAAGGGCATTCTATCAAGACCGAGATGGATTTTTGTGGTTTGGAACCATTCTTGGTGGTATCTATCGCTACGACGGTAATGAGCTTGTCAACTTGACAACCGGCGAAGGATTGGTGCAAAACAGTGTGTCCTCAATTTATCAAGACCGGGAGGGTTCCCTCTGGTTTGGAACCGATGGAGGTGGTGTCTATCGCTATGATGGTAATGAGTTTGTTAACTTTACGACCACTGATGGACTCGCATCTAATTCTGTATGGGCGATTCACCAAGACCGAGATGGATTTTTGTGGTTTGGAACCACTCGCGGTGGTGCCTCTCAATACGATGGTGAAAAGTTCGTCAACTTCACGACTGCTGATGGACTTGCACAAAATGATGTGTCCTCGATTTACCAAGATCGGGAGGGTTCCCTCTGGTTTGGGACGCAGAGCGGCGGCGTTTCTCAATACGATGGCACCTCCTGGGCATCTTTGGATACGCGAGACGGACTCATAAATAATCAGATTTTGAACATTACACAAGATTCAGACGGGAAACTCTGGTTTGCAACGCTTGAAGGGGTCACCCAATACAATCCGAATCAAGTTCCACCGCGTGTGCGGATTGTTTCAGTTCAGAGCCACAAAATATCTGCACAAGCCGGTTCTTTTGAGACAATTAGAGATATTATGACCAATACTCGTGTAACGATCAAGTACAGCAGTATCGACTTCAAAACTATGAAAGAAAAACGACAGTACCGAGTTCGTATCAAAGAGATTGACGCTGATTGGCGCGAACCGACTCAATCGGATACGTTCAGTATCAGTTTTGACAAACCCGGAACTTATACTTTTGAGGTCGTTGCGATTGACCGGGACCTAAACTACTCTACCCCTGCGCGTCTAACATTGACTGTTGTGTTGTCGTGGTATCAAAGTAGATGGATTCTGTATTTATTAGGAGGCGCGATTGTTGCGTTATTAACACTTTGTGGTATTTTGGCGTATCGCTATTACCAGCAGCGTCAACAAGTTTTAGCCTATCAGCGGGAAGCGGTTTCCGAACTTGCCGATGCGCGAGAGATGCAGATGGGGTTAATCCCGCAAACGGCACCTGAAGTCCCGGGGTTTGAGATTGCAGGTGTCTGTAACTCTGCGCGCACCGTCAGTGGGGATTTCTTTGACTATGTTCCTCTCAGCAACGGTACGCTTGCCGTTGTGCTGGCAGATGTTACTGGAAAAGGTATGAAAGGCGCGATGAATGCAGTTTTATCTTCTGGGGTACTTCATTCTGTAGCGCAGTTGGAGGTGTCTCCATCTGAAATGTTGCGGGCACTGAACCAGAATCTTTATCCTCGATTTCAACGGTATACCAATTGTGCAATGGCAATACTGACCATCGACCCAGAAGATAGGACGGTTAAATATGCCAACGCTGGCATCCCTTATCCTATTGTCAAGCGCGGTGAAGACGATGTTGAAGAGCTCTCGATAGATGGAACGCCGTTAGGTGCCTTTCAATCTTCTGAATATCAAGAGACACCTCCGATTGAACTGAAATCCGGAGATTCAATCGTCCTTTTCAGCGACGGCATTACTGAAGCATCTCAACAGAACAACCCTGACCGATTTTATATGGAGACTGACCGTTTGGTCCACCTTATCAAAGGGTTGGAGGCAACGATGTCCGTAGCAGCGATGATAGATGCGATTATTAACGATGTCCGTGATTTTTCGGGTGACGCGCAACAGAACGACGATATGACGATTGTGGTTATCAAAGTGTTGTGAGAAACGTTACGGTAGTAGGCACGCGCCGTCGTGCCGTCACTTATTGTAACTATCAGATTAAAGGTACCGGACTTACACACGGCGCAATAATGCACGTCGCATTTGGGCGAATACGCCGCAAAATTGCGCTACTACAAACCTGAAGAATGGAATACGCGATTTATCGAATGGCTGCGTAAATCCTAAGGAACACAGATGGCAATATTAACACAAGCACATCGTGAACATTTTGATGAATACGGCTACATGGTGATTGAAAATGCCGTTCCTACTGAACTGTGTGAACCAGTCGTTGATGCGATTTTTGCGTTTTTGGATATGGATCCTTCAGATCCAAATGACTGGTATCAAGCACCGCATAAACCCGGTGCAGGTATGGTAGAAATGTATTTTCACCAAGCGATGTGGAACGTCTATCAACATCCACCTATCCATCAGATTTATAGTGAGGTTTATGGCACAGAACGGATTTGGGTTCACATTGATAGAGTTAACATGAAACCGCCGAAACATCCCGACTATCCGGAGTGGGACCATAAGGGTATGTATCATTGGGATGCGGATACCTCAAAATTACCCGTTAGGTTTAGCACACAAGGTGTTTTGTTTCTCAGAGACACAGCCGACAATCAGGGATCTTTTGTCTGTTGGCCCGGCGCACATAAGTCGCTGATTGATGAAGAAAACCCGTGGGTGCCAGAACTTACACCGGAAATATATAGGGAAAAATTCATACAGGTACCAGCGAAGGCAGGGTCACTGCTTATATGGCATGTCGCACTTCCGCACGGCAACGGTCGCAACACGTCCGATAAGCCGCGGTTGGCACAATATATGAACTATTATCGTGCGCCTGATCCTATGAATGAGGAACGGCGGCAAGAACGCATTACACTGTGGCAGGAGCGCAGAGCATTAGGACGTGGACCTTATCCAGGTGATCCGAGGGGATGGGAAGCGAAAAACTATGGATCACCAGAACTCACACCTTTGGGACGAAAACTATTAGGACTCGACTTCTGGGATTAATACCTTAATCCAGCAATGCGATATTTATAGTGGATCCCACAATTAATGAGACATTCTGTGCACAGGCTAACAGCCTATGCTACAAAGATGTCTATTTATTTTTAGGATCTACTATAAAATATTTGTGCTGTGAAACGATTAATGTAAAAATTATTTGACAATGAGAGAAATATGTGTTATACTTAACAGTGTTAAGTTAAATGACTATGTAAATAAAGGTTAAAGTGATGGGTATTAAAGAGCGGAAAGCACGGGAAAAAGAACAGTTGCGGCAGCAAATTCTTTCTGCGGCGCGGGAACTGTTTGTCGATGAAGGTTATGAGAACGTCTCCATGCGAAAGATTGCCAGCAAGATCGAATACTCACCAACAACGATCTACCTGCATTTCAGGGACAAGGCAGATCTTTTAGATTCCGTTTGCAAGGAGACACTCCTGAACCTGCTGAACACGCTTGAGCAACTAAAAAAAGATATAAGCGATCCGGTTGAGGTGCTGAGAAAAAGTGGACGCGCATACATTGAGTTCGGTCTAAAATATCCGCAGGATTACAAACTGACGTTTGTCACCCGTCCTCAGTTCCAGAAGGGTTTAGGTCTGGACGAAGGATCGGTTGGTGAAAAGGTGTTTAATTATTTGCGTGAAATGGTCTCTGAATGCATTCGGCAGCAGATATTCCAGCAAGTGGATGTCGAGACCACTGGTCAGGTAATGTGGTCAGCGGTTCACGGTGTTACACTACTCCTGATTGATTTTCCCGATTTCCCTTGGACAGAGAAAGATAAATTGATTGACACAGTAATTCACACAACGATTGAGGGTTTGAAGGCATAGCTACAAAACTATTTGGCGAAAGCCAAATATATTTTTCGCCTATAACTTAACACTGTTAATTTATTTATCTATGTTAACATAAGGAGCATAAAATGAAAAAGCGGAACCTATTCCACAAGTGCTTTCTTTTTCTAACCGATCACACAAGACACTATCAACGAAACTTGTTCTCCATACTGGTTTTTGGTTTATTTCTATCGGGATACTCAAGTCTGTTTGGTGAAGCGGTCGAGCAGCCGATGTCTGCCGTTTCGGAATACACTTTCGAGCAGTACGAGGTCGTTATTGGCTCCGCGAAACGTCAGACCGTTTTGACGGGATTTCTTCTTGGGAGTGATATTGCGGAACTTGCTGTTGTGCACATTGACGAGAACGACAACCGGCACTTGCGCATCTACGCGTTCGGTGATGACACTTGGATCCCAAAACTCGACGCAACGTTGCGTTCTAAAGTGTTGTTTGTTGATGTCGCAAATGTTGGTGGACGCGATCGTTTAATCACGTACGAGCAGGATCGCCTGAACTGGTTTGACCCAGACTCGGCGACGGAACACCCATTGGTAGTGATTACTTCCAACTTCAAGCCGCCTCGTAGCAGTAAAATCCCACATGTAGACATTACTCGGGACGTAAATGGGGATGGTCGCGATGACTTGGTAGTGCCAGATGCCGATGGTTTCTCGGTATGCATCCAGATGAGCGACGGCACATTTGTTGAGAAAGTGAAGATCGGCCCCCCTACCGAGATGGAGGGGATTCTCGGTGCCGACGGATATCGATATGATCCGTGGTCTCAGAGTCGTGTCCACGAGATTGACTACAACAGAGATGGCCGCACCGATCTGGTGTTCTGGAACGAGGACCATTTTGAGGTTCATCTCCAAGACGAAAGTGGACTGTTTGCACCACAAGCGAGAACCTTCACGACCGATGTAGCATTCGATTCCGATCAGATGTCTTTACTTACCACCGGGGATATGATGGGAAAAGTGCTTCACTCGTTATCCGATCTGAACGGCGATGGCACCGCTGACCTTGTAGTCTTCAAACTCACGGGTACGGACATCTCTAGCAAGCGTTCCAGTTACGAGGTGCATTTTGGTGTACCAACGTCCGATGGTGGCACTGTGTTCGCGCCGAATGCTGACATCGTGTTCCAATCGGACAAGAGGATCCAGATCGGGATGCATCAGCAGGATTTCAATCGCGATGGCAAGACCGAGTTGATGATCACGACCATCCACCTCAAGTTTCTTAAGGGCAGCCTCTGGAAGCGTATTAAGGGGTTTATGGGTGATGACATTCGGCTGGATCTCGAGTTCTACCAAATGGAAGAAGGGAGTTATCCCGATACCGCGAACACAACCCGCAGAATCGCGTTAGACGGGGTGCCCAGCCATCGAGAACAGGGGTGGGTGCCACTGGACATCGTGCTTCAAGGCGGGATGCACGAGAGACGGAATACCGAAAAGCGTTACCCGCGCGCTTTTAATACAACGCTGCGCATCGGAGATGTGACAGGCGACGGTCATTCAGACCTACTCATCGCGGATCACCCACGGATCATGGCTGTCTTCGTCGGTGTGCCGGGACCGGAAATGTTCGCCCAACAGTCTCAGGCGGTAGCAATTGATCCCCCCAACGACGAAGAATACACATGGCTGGTGGACCTCAACAAAGATGGGGTGCAGGATCTGCTCATGCATTATCCGTTCACGCTGCGAGATGCACATGGAGCACCAACACAGCCTCTGGGTACTGAACCGCATCAGGTGAAGATACTAATCGCCCGATAAACCCATGGGTCACGTTGATACATGAAAGTCTGCAAGGGGGATAAAATGAAAAAACGAAACTTAGCCCACAAACGTTTTTTTACCACAAAAACAGGGTCGGTTGGCAAGTTCACAAGGCATTTTCAACAAAGCCTGTTCTTCGTTCTGGTTTTTGGCGTATGCCTATCGAGCTGCTCCGGTCGATCAAACAAAGGAGGAACTCCCACAATGATGCCTGCGTCTACGGAATTTACTTTCGAGCAGCGCGAGATTGTCACCGGCACAGCGAAACACCAAACTGTTTTGACAGGGTTCTTTCTTGATGGTGATTTCGCTGAACTTGCTGTGGTCAGTATCGAAAAAAATAAGAACCGGCACTTGCACATTTACGGGTTCAGTGGAGGCAGTTGGGTATCCAAGCTTGAGGCACCACTGCGTCCTGAAGTGTTATTCGTGGATGTCGCGAACATCGGAGGACGCGATCGGTTAATCACCTACGAGCGGGGTCGTCTGAACTGGTTTGATTTGGACTCGGCGGTAGAACAGATGCTGGCCGAGCTCACTACGAACTATAATGCGACGGGTGTCGGTGGAATCCCTGCCGTTGACATCACTCGGGACCTAAACGGCGATGGTCTCGACGACTTGATAGTCCCAGACCTTGACGGCTTCTGGATAGCCACGCAATTGGGCGATGGATCGTTTACGGACCCGATAAAACTCGGACCACCCGACCCGTTTCTCGACAAGATTGCCTTGGACGATAAGCACAGTTACCGCGAGGTCGGGATAAACCCCTTAACTGTTCACTGGTATCTGAGTCGTCTCCACCAGATGGACTACGACCAAGATGGACGCAACGATCTTGTGTTCTGGAACGCGGACCATTTCGACGTTTATCGCCAAGATGCTCGTGGGATGTTTTCCACGGTGGCAGAGACTTTCACTGTTGACATCCCATTCGACACCGACGGTGCCTACTCAATTGCTTTTGATTTCAAGGGCGAGAATATGTTCTCGCTTATTTTCGGCTTCAGGAAGAAAACGAAACGGAGGGTGCTGCACACGTTCCAAGATCTGAACGGCGACAATGTTACCGACCTTGTGATCCACTCATTAGAAGGACGGAGTCTTGGGAAACAACGCAGCCAGTATGAGGTGCATTTCGGCACACCGACCCCTGATGGGATAGTATTCGCACGAGATGTTAGCATGACAATTCGACCGCGAGGGACCGCTGGAGGTTTGCAGCCTTGGGGTTATTCGTCGCAGTGGTTCCAAGATCTCGATGGCGATGGTAAAACCGATATTCTGTTCAAAGACGTAAAGACTGGACTTATTGGGATGAGTCGGGCGATGGTCGGCAAGTCGATTGCGATAGATCTTGAGTGCTATCGGATGGACAGCGACAGTCCATCCGACAAACCCACTACCAAGCGTAAAATCAGACCGGCTTTAGACATCTTTGAAAAACATAGCGTCTTCTTTCCCGTGGTCCTGCTCGGCGATGTGAACGGTGACGGACGCTCAGACCTATTGGTTGGAAAGAATTGGGAAGAGTTGCACATCTTTCCCGGCGTACCGGGTCCCGAACTGTTCGCGCGGACCCCTCAAAAGGTGGCAGTCGCTATGCCTAACGACGAGCGAAACGCTCGACTGGTGGACCTCAACAAGGACAACAAACAGGACATCCTTATACATTATCCGTCCACCACTGATCCGCATCGGGTGGCACTGCTGATTGCCCGCTAAACAAAATGGGTAGTTTATTTATTCAGGATTTACGCAAATTGAGCAAATATCGGACCTTTAGACGCAAATTTACGTCCTTTAAACCCCCTAAATCCCCCTTATCAGGGGGACTTTAAAAAGGAATGCGTAAGTCCTATTTATTTTAAAACCGGGTTCCCAGAACGGGGACCGATTTATTCAAGGAGAAAAAATGAAACGCTTAACTTTCTACTTAGCCAGTATCTTTTTCGGAATAACCTCAAGTTTATCGGCTCAGGCACAAGCGTCGAATCTCAATAAAAATTTTGGTATCGGACTTCAAGGCGCGACACCCGCGTTTGGTGGTGTCAGTTTTCGTTATACCGGACTGGCACCTGTATATCTTCAAACGGTTGGACGTTTTATTCTCAGTGATGAGAATAGTGATCACATGTTAGGGGGCGGCATTTCGTATGCTATATTCGAACACCAAGGTAGGTGGAACATATCTCGACTCTATTTTACCTTAGAAGGTGCCTGGCGATACAATAAAGAACAGGAGGATCTCCTTGAAGAAGGGGATCTCCGTAAGGACATCCTGACAACGACATTAGCAGGCGGAATCGCTTTTGGCGGCGAGATTGTTTTCTCACTTGGCGGGATTCCGCTCGGTTTGAACGTGGAAGTCGGTCAAGGATTTGGTAGAGAAAAATCTGATTTTGAATCTAACGGTCACGCTGGCGTTTACGTCGGGATGGGCATACACGCCTATTTTTAAATCGCTATTAGAAATGCTCGGTTTTTGTAGGGGCGGGGATACCTTGTCCCCTACACCAACAGCCGACTGCTGATAGAAACCGACAGCCATCTTAGCGTTGATTCCGACGCGCTTGTTGTGCTGAAACTTGTGTCTCCCATTCCTCCCAAGTCGGCTTGTCGCCTTCAGTGAGGACGACAAGCGGTACTCTGCCGCCTGCTAATGCTTTGTCTTTCACGAATTCGGCGGCTTCACGCTGCTCGTCAGTCAATTCAGCACGGTCAGGCGTAGGGAAATAGCGGAAGTCAATGCTCCATCGGGATTTCCGTGTTGTGTTCACCTTGCTGGTATGTACGCAGAGATTCGACATGAACAAGGCACCACCGGGGTTAAGCGGAATAGGCACAGGCGTACCACGCGCCTCAACATCTTCCTCCATTCGGACGTTTGAATCCGCGCCGCGTGCCCCGTCTAATAAACCCCAACGGTGACTGCCCGGAATCACCCAGCAACATCCATTCTCCACTGTCGCTTCGACAAGCGGCACCCACACCGTGACCATGTGGAGACTTTCCGTGTGTTTCTCCTTCTTACCGATGGTTGACTGGTCGAGATATTGGCTGTCTTGGTGCCACGGGAACGAGGTAATCACGCTTCTGGGGAGTTTCGTCCGTAACGCTGGTGTGCCGATATTCGAGACTTCAGGCCCCAAGAGCAGGCGAAGTACATTGAGAACACCGGGGAGGTTGTAGAGATCGTAAAACTCACGTCCGAACATCCCAAAAGCCCAATTACGCGGCAGGATATCCAACTCTTCGCAGATCGCAGCATATCGTCTTTCAAAAGATTCATCCTCATAGCGTGAGGATAGCTTGCCTTCACTATACAACTCACGGCCATAGGCATCGACCTTTGCTTTGATGAAGTCGCGGATGGGATCTAAATCTTTATTATCAATAATGTCTTTGACTACCACGTACCCGTCACGTTCATAAGCGGTTTTGATTTCTTGGTCTGTCATCAGATAAACTCCTTTTATCGCTATTGCGCAATCTCAAAAGACATGTTATCATGAATGCTCAACAGACGCAATATCTATTGAATTTTACCGCAGAGGCATCGCGAGCGACAAGAAATACCCAAGCAAAAACACTCACTCCTACAGAAGATCCGTCAAATGGACAAAGGAGAATAGACATGAAAATTACCGATGTAAAAGCGATGACGCTAAAAGGCTACAAACAGTGGAACTACGTCCAGATTGAAACCGATGAGGGGTTGACAGGGATTGGAGAGGCACATCCTGGGGCAGGTATCGCCGAAATTATCCTGCAATTCAAGAACAGGCTTGTCGGTGCGGACCCGAGAAATATAGAACCGCTCTACCACCGACTGATTGGTGCTGCGAGCAACCGATATGCGATGGGTCTATCAGCGATCGGTGGGATAGAAACGGCACTATGGGATTTGCTCGGCAAAAGTCTTGGGGTGCCGGTTTATCAACTGTTAGGCGGGAAGTATCGGGATCGGATTCGACTCTATGCGGATGTGGGTCATGGAAGGGGAAACACGCCAGAGGGTTGGGCAAAACGTGCGAAAGAAGGCGTTGCGGACGGCTACCAAGCGATTAAGTTTGACATCGACAACTCCGCAAATGAACTTAAACAGGATGCGGTTAATCGGGAATTAAGCACAGCGGAATTACAGAAGATGACAGCGTTGGTTGCTGCTGCACGAGAGGCGGCCGGTGATGGCATTGATATTAGTATCGACTGTCATAGCCTATTCAGCGTCCATTCGGCGATGAAACTCGCTGAACGTTTAGAGCCGTTTGATTTGATGTTCTTGGAAGATCCCGTGCCGAACGATAACGTTGAAGCGATGGCGAAAGTGAGTTCTGCAACGTCTATTTCCATCTGTACGGGTGAATTCCTGTTTCGTCGAGACGGTTTCAGGGAACTGATCCAGACACAAGCCTGTGATATGCTCCATGTTGATGTGTCTGGCACAGGCGGAATACTTGAGGCGAAGAAGATTGCGGATCTGGCAGACCTCTATTATATGCCGTTTGCGGCGCATAACATCACATCCCCAATTGGCATGACAGCGACGGCGCACGTCTGCGCTGCGGTGCGGAACTTCATCGTGATGGAACTTCCGTATCACGCCGATCAGGTGGATTGGCGTTGGGATCTCGCAATTTCTGATGAACCGCTTATGCAAGATAATGCATTCGTGGTGCCGGAGCAGCCGGGATTGGGTGTTGAAATAAACGCAGATGTCGCAAGGGAACATCTGATGCCAGGCTCCGATCACTTCGGTATATCTTAAACTTCCCGTGATTTTTTTCAATTGTGACAACTTTGCAACATATCGCCCGTAAAATTGCGTCACTACTAATTGTAAGCCTAAATAGGTTAAGATGCACGCAGACAAAGCATAAAGAGCAGGGTCATTTAGTTTTAAGAAATCCTCGAGTTTTATGTCTTCTTTTAGGGACCCGGTGCGGTTAGAATGCAGATCGCAAATGTAAAGCTAAGACAAATTAGTTACGGGAGGTTTCTGATGGAAAAAGGCGATGTTGAACTGATTCACAGCATATTGTCAGGCGACGAGAATGCTTTCGGTGTTTTGGTTAAAAAATACCAAAAAAGTGTCCACGCCTTGGCATGGCGGAAAGTCGGAGATTTCCATATCGCTGAGGAAATCACCCAAGACACCTTCCTGCAAGCACACAAAAAACTCGCTTCGTTGAAAAATCCGAATCAGTTTGCTGGGTGGCTTTACGTGATTGCGGATCGGCTTTGCAGATCATGGTTCCGAAAGCGGCAACTGCGGACGCAATCACTGGAAGCTACTGATGAGGAAACACTCGAAGAAACCGCTTACTCGAACTATATCCGCGAACAACGTGAAGGGACAGCCGTTGCGCATCGCCGTCGAATCGTGCAAAAGCTGATGGAAAAACTGCCGGAAAGTGAGCGGACAGTGATGGTACTTTACTACCTCGGAGAAATGAGTGGTAAAGAAATTAGTAAGTTTTTAGGGGTGTCTCCGAACACAGTGAGAAGCAGACTTCAACGTGCGCGAAAACGATTAAAGAACGAAGAGCACATAATTCAAGAGACCCTGGGCAGCATCCCGTTAAGTCCAAATCTCATCGAAAACATTATGCGGAACGTTGGGACAATCAAACAGCCATCCCCTTCAGGCGGTAAACCGTTTCTACCGTTAGCGGCTCTGGGTTCATCGGCTATTTTGATTATTTTGTTGATGGGGGCCAGCAATCAATTCATCGCGCGTTCTCAACCGCCTTATAGTTTCGATGCGCAATCAGAAAGCACTATTGAAATCGTTGACGCGCCGGTTATCCGTAATATCATATCGAAACCGGATGTACAGAACCGAGTTGGCAGCGATACTATCCCCAGCAGAAACAGCAATAAAGGTCTACCAACAGGAACTCAGTCCATGAAAAATAATACAGCACAAGAAGCCATGCAATGGCATCTGCCGGAAGACGCTAAAGCACGCCTTGGTAAAGGTAAGATAAACGAAATACAGTATTCTTCCGATGGGGCAATTCTCGTTGTTGCAACGGGGATCGGTATTTGGCTCTACGACACAACAACATATCAAGAGATCGGACTGCTTACAGCACATACGAGTGCAGTCAACTGCCTTGCGTTCAGTCCGGATGGAAGCCTCCTTGCGAGTGCAGACGACGCGGGTACCCTTCTATTGTGGCATAGAAGCACAGGTGCGCAAAAAGTGCTCACCAGGGGTCTGAAATGGGTCTCAAACCTGGTTTTCAGTCGCGATGGGAAAACACTTGCCAATAATGGCGATACTATCCGATTTTGGGACACTATCACCGGAGCAGAAAAGGATGCGTTCACAGGACTCCCAGCAAATATCGGTGATTTATCATTTAGTCCGGATGGAAAAACAATTGTGGGTGTAACCGGGGATGGCGGCGTCTATATATTGGATAGGATCACCGGTGAACCTCAGAAAACATTCGCTGTGCCTATAACAGATAATGTATTTAGCGTAGCCTTCAGTCCGGATGGAAAAATAGTCGCTATTGGCAGCAGAGATGGTAATATCTATCTTTCAGATTTAAACACAGGCGAACTCAAGCGAAAACTCACTGGACATTCGGAGGATGTTCAAAGGATAGTGTTTAGTCCGGATGGGAGAACCCTCGCAAGTTCATCATATCTGGACGAAACAGTACGCATCTGGGATGTCCGCACAGGTGAACAGAAGCGGAAACTCACTGAACACACGGGGGATATTGAGGGTTTAGCCTTCAGTTCGGATGGAAAAACCCTCGCAAGTAGCGGAAGTGGTGATGGCACTATCCGTTTCTGGGATGTCCGCACAGGCGATCAAAAACACGCAGTTACTGGACATACGGATTATGTCTATAGCGTAGCGTTCAATCCTGATGGAAAATTTTTTGCAAGTGGGTCTGCCGATGGCAGTATTCGTTTCTGGGATGCGGAAACCGGACTACACTTGAAAACATTCAAACCAAATTTCAAACCAAATTACGATGCATCATGTCTGGTATTCAGCTTGGATGGGAAAACGCTTGCTTGTGCGGATGGCATAGACATTCGTCTACAGGATGCACATACCGGAGAAGAAAAAATGCGACTTACCGGGCATACGTGGGGTATGCATAGCATGGCACTCAGTCCGGATGGAGATACACTCGCGAGCGGGAGTGAGGACACGACGATCCGCCTGTGGAATATGCACACCGGTGAACATAACAGAACACTCAACGGACATCAGCGCAGAGTCTATAGCGTTGCGTTTAGTCCGGATGGAAAAACCCTCGCAAGTGGGAGCGATGACAATACGATCCGATTGTGGAATGTTGACACTGGTGAGACCGAAAGAATACTTACCGGACATGCCGGTGAGTTTGAAGGTGTCGATAACGGTCACTCCAGTGTTGAAGGTGTCAAGAGTGTGGCGTTTAGTCCGGATGGTAAAACCCTCGCAAGTGGCGGCGGTGATAATGTTATTCATCTATGGGATATAGGGACAGGGAAAAGAAAGATGACACTCGTCGGACATACACATTGGGTGTTTAGCTTGGCGTTTAGTCCGGATGGAAAAACGCTCGCAAGTGGGAGCGTAGACAGCGACATCCGCCTATGGGATCCGCACACAGGTGAGCCTAAGAAAACACTGACGGGTCATACAGATTGGGTCAGAAGTATCGCGTTCAGTTCGGATGGCAAAACCCTCGTTAGTGGCAGTGATGATGGCTCTGTGCTCATTTGGGAAATGAACCCGTAAAAAACGGGAATCATCCGGGTAATGCGCCTTGGTAATTAACGCCGGTAAACATTCCAAGTACCATCCAAAATCCGACGATGCCAAACTCACCTATGATGAATCCCATAAAGAGTGGACGGAATCTGCGATAGTATCCGATGCCGCCTGATTTGAGTGCCAAATACTTCAAAAACCAGCCGACACACATACAAGACCAGAGGAAATAGGAGGAGTAGACTGCGCCCATTACATACCCAATTGGGTGAAGTTGCCACCACATAAATTGACGCTGCATAATCAGTAGGAAGCCGGTGATGCCAGCCCCCAGAATCATGCTGTATGCTTCTCCCAATTTCGGGTCTTTCGGATACTGAATCAAGGAAACCATGTGATTGAAATACCTCGGCGATCCGATGAAGGGACCTCTTTGCAGATTTAATCCACCTTTCTCGTAAATTAAGGGTAGCGACGCAGCGTAGGAGACACCGATAGCGACAACAATCGCAAGCCCCATCGCACCGAGTATGCTTTTCCGACTTAATCGGACAGGATCCGCTGCTTTTAACCCGTGTAGAACGCTCGGCATTAAAATACCGCCCCAGTCGCGCATCATCACCCGCTGAAATCCTAAGAGTGCCAAACTGTTCGCGTTGATGATTCTTGAACCAGCGATAATCTCGAAGTATTCTACGGGGTACATCGGTGCCTGAATCAGTAACATCCCGCCGTTGACCACCATCCATGTTAGGGCAGTAGAAGCGATCAGGAAAAGTACGATAATGCTACAAGCCACCCAAAGCGACATGCCAGCATAGACACAGAGACCTGCGAGTAGTAGAAAACTAAAGATTGTTCCCAGAACTGCCCATCTATAGGGCAATGCTTCATCTGCGTCGTCAATCGTTGTGGAGGCAGCCGACTCCAGAAATGTTCGCCTCAGAAGGTCTTTTATATGGGCACGGCTATTGAGTAGGAAGGCAAGCACCATCACAACATAGGCAGCCATCGTCTGTCCTCTTGCAGAGATCCACGGGCTGATAGGGATCGCAAAAGCGTTGATGATGATGTACTGTAGTTTGAAGAATAGGAAGAAAAACCAGCAGCTGAACGACACTTCCATGGCGAGAAAATAGGTTATACCGATAACGGAGAAATAGAGGAAGAACCGGAATTGGGGCCACCACCCCATCACGATCCATGGACGTTCCGTGAATGGGGTATACAGGTCGTACCGATTCGGAATGGACGGGAGTTCAGGAACATACTCATGCAGTCCGTTGAGGAGGTGAAATACGGCGGCGATTGCAAACCCCACCCATACGAGTGGATTCCTGAAAAATTCATCCAGCGGACGATGGGTTGAAGCCTGTTGGACCATCTCAACGGGAATCGTAACGAGTGGGAATATGAACCTTTCGCGTTCGATCCACTGTTTCCGTACGACAATCGATACGCAGATAATCAGGCAGTAGAGTAGGAGGATGAAAACCGTCCAGACGATGAGTGGTTTTATCCAGAGTGCCCACGGAACAGACGACTCGCCTTCATAGAAATCGGTAACGGCGTGCGTATCCCAGACAATCAGCCATTCGGGGAAGTGCGGATGCAGCGTTTCTGCCCATTCGTTTTCAGGCGTAGCAAAATAGACGGGTGCTGCCAAATACGGGAGTAAGTACCCGATCATCCCTTTCGATGGAATCGCTGAAGCGACTCCCATCATCACCCATATTACCATCAACTCCGCCGGACTCAGCGTTGCCCGCGGAAATGCCTTTTTTAGAATAGGGTTGATGACCAAGGTGAGAAAGATCAGCGTAAATACTGCCCCTAAAGGAAAGTGATTTCCTGAAATATCAGTTCCTTGAAGGTAGTAGTCATTATAGGGGGTAATTGCCGTTTGGACGATGACGAGTACCAAACCGACCAAAATTGCGCGTACAGTCATCTACTCCCCCCTTCTTATAGACAAAACACTTAGGACTTATGCAGCCCCCTTTACAGGCGGGGTTTTAAACCCCGCCTGCAGCCTGCAGTGTGTAATATATGAGTTATCATGGAAAAATGCGTAAGTCCTAACACTAATGCGAAGCGACGCGGGGTATCATCTGCGGGTGTGCATAGACCGCTGCATCGAAACTCTTTTGCATCAGTTCCCATTTGACGGCTTGGTAATCGGCATGCTCGGAAAGGTCGTTGTGTTCCCACGGGTCGTTTTCGAGGTCGTAGAGTTCACAAATCCCTTTTTGATGGTAGACGACGAGTTTCCAGCGTCGGTCTCGGTACATCGTTGCGTGCGTCTGGTCTGGAAGTGCGGTTGCCCCGAAATATTCGCTACGTACCGCCTCTCGATGGTCAGCGGCAGAGACCTCACCGCGCAAGAGTGGTGCAAGTGATTTGCCCTGCACATAGTAAGGAACGTCCATATCCAGCGCATCGTACAAGGTCGGAACAATGTCAAGTAATTCAACGAGTGCATCGCTTTGAACGTCTTGTAAGAAGTGCCCCGGCCACGAAATCATGAGAGGTACACGTACCGATCCTTCGTAAAAACGACACCCTTTGTATACCAGCCCGTGGTCCCCGAGTGCCTCTCCGTGGTCGGATGTGAAGATAACAATAGTGTCCTCACGAAGTCCTTGGGCATCAAGGTAATCGAGGATACGTCCGAATTCGTGGTCGAGTTGTTCAATCATTGCATAATAAGAGGCTTGCATCCGTTTGTCGTCCCACTCTGAGGGAGGTTTCGCCTGAGATTGGAAATCAATGCCTGCCTCGGTTAATTTCGACTGAAAGGCGATGTCGCTTTCTTGGAAGTAAGGACCAGGGAGTGTTTCTGGATTGTATCGTCGATAATACTCCCAAGGCGCGTCAAACGGGGGGTGTGGGTCAAACGGATTGAGACTCAGGAGCCAGGGCTGATTTTCTCGCCGATTCTTCTCAATAAATTCAACCGTCTTTTCGGTGCACCAGTAGGTCTGATGGAGATGTGGTGGAACGTTATCGAGATCGGAGGTCGGTGCATTCACGCGTCTGCTCCAGTTCGGATACTTTTGGGAGGCTGCCTTTCCTGCTATCAATGCTTCAGGATCAACACCCTGTGCGCGTTGCCAATCGGCGTATTCGTGTCCGAGTGCGTTCGGCTTGCCGTGGTCGTGGCTATATTGGAAGTAGCGATAGCCGTCGTTGACGCGGTGTTCTTGCGCCTCAAAGGCACTCGCGAGATGGAGTTTACCAATCAACCCGCAGTCGTAGCCGTCTTGTGCGAGGGCATGCGTAATCAGTCGGTCTTCGTAATATTCGGGAAAGACCGGGTTGCCGTTGCCGGTGACACTCACGGCTGAAGGATACATGCCTGTCATAAAACTTGCCCGGGAAGGGGTGCAGATAGGAGACTGGCAATAGGCGTGAGTGAATGTGACCGATCGTTGAACGAATTCGTCGAGTCTTGGTGTATTAATATGCGGGTTACCTAACGCTCCGATGGTGTCGAACCGTTGTTGGTCTGTACAGTACCAGAGGATATTCGGACGTTTTGACATTTTCACTCCTTTTCGCGGATTTCACTCGGTTACCAAGGCTATTTATGGTAGATTTTAGAATTACTGATACACTTTTAACACATACACTCTTAACGCAAAGTCAATCCCCTAAAGAATCAGAATCAACGGTATGAATGCTTTATGGGCATTCACCGCCCCTTATCAGGGGGACTTTAAGAGCAAATGCGTGAGTCGTAATGAATTTTACCAAGCGTAGGCTTCTGGTGCTTCACCGCCAGGTCCGGGCCAAATTTCATCAAGTTTTGCGAGGATTTCATCGTCCAATTTCAATTCTAAGACGGACACAGTATCCTCAAACTGTTCGACTGTTCGTGCGCCGATAATCGGTGCTGTAATGTCTGGATTTTTGAGTACCCATGCCAAGGCGACGTTAGCGGGAGATTGTCCTATTGATGCACAGAGTGCTTCATACGCTTGTAACTGTGGTCGATGTGTTTTAATAACATTCCTGAGTACTTCCCTACCGCGTCGCCCGGTGGTCGGGTTGTCCAATATCCCACAGAGCAATCCACTGCCCATCGGACTATAGGGAATCACCGCCAAACCGAGTTCTCGACAACACGGTAGCACTTCCAGTTCAACTGTCCGGCTGCGGAGATTATAGACGCTCTGCTCTGAGACGAGTCCAAGGAAATTACGTTGGGCGGCGATACCTTGTGCCTGTGCGATGTGCCACGCGGCGAAGTTACTACTGCCGACGTATGAAATTTTTCCTTCACGCACCAATTGCTCCATTGCTTGCCAAATCTCATCCCACGGCGTACGGCGGTCAACATGATGCATCTGGTATAGGTCTATGTGATCGGTTTGCAGACGCCGCAGGCTGTCTTCGCACGCCCGACGGATATGATACGCCGACAGATGGGAGTCATTCGGACCTTCACCCATTTGACTATACACTTTGGTTGCCAGCACAATTTGATCACGCCGATTTTTATCCTGTGACAACCAGTTCCCAACGATCGTCTCCGTTAAACCTTCATTGTAGGAATTGGAGGTATCGAAAAAGTTAATTCCGGCTTGCAGTGCGCGATCGAGTATAGCAAGCGATACTTCTTGGGACGTATGCCTACCAAAACTGACGGTGCCGAGACAGAGACGGCTCACCCGTAGCCCTATCCGACCGAGATGGGTATATTCCATAGCGATTTCTCCTATGACTGTATTGGTGTTGGTAATCTTGAAATTTGGCAGCTAAGCACTTTTATAACTATTCTATCAAATCTTGGCTTTTTGATTAACAAAAATCTGGTGATTAGTTATCAGTTGCCAGTTATCAGTTGTTAGTGGTTAGCCGTCAGCGGTCAGCAATCAGCAGTTAGCCATTGGGAATCCAACGGATATCTGACCTACAAGGATTTCTGCTTGTCACGCTGACAAGGATGTGGTATATTTGTTTTAGAGTCTACCGAGCATCCAAGCGTAAAGGAGGCAGCTCATGCGAATTGCAGTCGGTTGTATCGGACACGAAACTAACACATTCTCACCCGTCGCGACGACCATTGATAACTTCAAAAAGGGGAGTTACCACCGCGCGGACGAAATTATCACCGCGTTCCGAGGTACCCGAACGATTACCGGCGGTTTCCTTGATGTCGCAGAACAACTCAATTTACAACCTGTTCCGCTGCTGTGGACATTTGCGACACCGTCCGGCATGGTAGCACATACGGCTTATGAGACGCTTAAGTCGGAGTTTTTAGCACTTTTGCGGGACGCTGGCGCGCTTGACGGGGTACTCCTCGATTTACACGGCGCGATGGTGACAGATGAGCTTGAAGATGTAGAAGGCGATTTGATTCAAGCGGTGCGTGAGATAGTGGGTGAAACGTGGATTGTCACGACGCTCGATCTGCACGCGAATATTACCGCTAAAATGGCAGACGACTCGGATGTTATCATCGGATTCGATACCTATCCACATGTAGATTGCTATGAACGCGGGTTTGAAGCCGGACAACTGCTCTTCGGTATGAATGAAGGTAAGATTCAACCGACAATGGTATACCGCCAACTTCCTCTATTGACCGCGCCCCCGGCACAATGCACAATGAAAGCCCCCATGACAGGTGTGCTCAACGCGCTTCACGCGCTTGAAACTAAGCCCGGCGTTGTAACGGCGACCCTCTCTATGGGCTTTCCGTTTGCTGATATAATGGATGCAGGCGTTTCAATCCTCGTTACTACCAACGGAGACATGGCACTCGCGGAAACCTACGCCGACCAATTTGCGTCCGATATTTGGGAGATGCGTACAGCGTTCACATTTAATCTACACACTGTCGAATCCGCAATTGAGATAGCTAATGAAACAGATGGCAAACCGATTGTGCTCGCTGATGGTGCGGATAACCCCGGCGGTGGCGGTCCCTGTGATGGTACAATCATCCTACAAAAATTTATAGCAGCAGACGTTCAAGATGCGGTGATCGCAGTGATCGCGGATCCTGAATCGGTCGTCCAGGCAGTTGCGGCAGGTGTCGGAAACCGTGTCCAACTGAATGTTGGCGGGAAAACGGACACACAACACGGTGCACCCGTTGCACTCACAGGATATGTCAAAGTGCTTTCTGACGGCAGATTTATCCTCAAGGGTCCAATGGGACGCGGCACCATCGGGAACATGGGTAGGACAGCCGTTATTCAGGTTGGTGGCGTTGAGATTATCTTGACGGAAAGACGGATTCAACCGTATGATGCGGAAGTGCTTCGGAGTGTTGGGATTGAACCACAGACGCGTAAACTTATTGCCCTCAAATCTGCTGTCCATTTCCGTGCCGATTACACACCGATTGCGCATCAGATATTGGATGTGGATACCCCTGGGGTTCACAGTCCGAATCTTTTCAACTACGATTACCAGAAGTTGAGACGTCCGATCTATCCACTCAATTCAACGGTTACATACGGAGAAACCGACGCAACCTAAATTACCCGTAATACATGGATTGGGTTGAACAGAATCTCTATACGGATAGGTCTTGTGTCTACCCTTTCTTATCAACAACCATTCATAGGACAAAACAAATGGTAGAAAAACGCGTTGCCGGAAACTACGAAATGAATTTGGTGCTGACTGGAGAATCGGGCACTCAGGAGAGTAAAATCTTTTTCTCTGGAGACACGGCATTAGGGAAAAGGGCGTACCTCTCGATTTCTGTGGATGAACTCAAGGTTGTCCGGGAAACCAGTACCGACACACGAATCTGGAAGACGGACAATAATATCGGAAAACCGCCTTGGAACGTCAAGGTTTTGAAGAAGGGCAATTTTTTTAGATTCTGGGTCAACGGGACGACTGGATGGATTCGGGGTCCGTTGGGTGAATGGGAAAACGTTTACGAACCGTTTGAAAACTATATCGGTGTGGAAACATCAGTAGGCATGCGACTCCAATCTTGTACTGTGACAACGCTTCCGTGGCTCCAAGAGATTACCAAACCGGTCATATCCCGTGGTCCGAAAGGTTCTTTCTATGAGAAGCAGGTCATCCCCGGTGCGGTTATTGAATACGACGGTCTGTATTACATGTACGTCATGGCGGGGATGCGCGGCGACGAAGAAGGGTCTTCGAGAAGGACAATCGGCGTGGCTGTGAGTCCAGACTTAAAACAGTGGCAGGGACATCTTGAACCCGTTATTTCCTATCTGGATACGCCGTATGACAATCTGTATGTCAGCGGTGCTGTCGTTACAGATGAGGGAGGTGTTGCGATCATGTTCTCCGCACAGAAGTTCCCGGAGTGGCAGGGGTTCATGTTAGCGATGGCGGACCATCCGATGGGTCCATTTTTTCAGTATACGGACAACCCAGTCTACAAACACTTCAGCCATGCACACGAGTTTGATCTCGTTCGCGCTGAAGGATTAACGCATCGGTATCTGCTTTTCTACGCTGGCTTTACGCCGGAGCCGCAGCGGGGACTGGCAGGTGACCGTGGATATCTCCTCTACAGCGACGATCTGGTGAACTGGCATCCCGATGAACGGAACCCGGTTTTTGGTCCTGAAACGTTGGATAACTGGGACGCAGTTCATGTCCGACCGAGATCCCTGAATCGGATCGGTGATATGTGGTATTTGTGGTATGAAGGTTGTAATACTTGGAAACCAGAGGGAACGCCTCATCACGGTTGGTGGGATACTGTGGGACTTGCCCGCTCGAAAAACCTCGTTAATTGGGAATACTATCCGAGAAATCCTGCTTTACCCGGTCTTGGTATTAATGCGGCGCAATTTGACAGCAATTGGGTCGGCTGGCCTCGTATGTATATCAAAGATGGCGTTGGATACGTTTTTTATACTGGGAACGCACAAGTCGGGTTGCGGACGATTCCGATAGATAGCCTCATTAATTGGGAGACAGAGGGCGGAGAGACAGTTGTATTACAGTAAAATCCATAATTACTTATACACCGAAAATAAATTATTTAGGACTTACGCAAATTGAGCAAATATCGGACATTTAGACGCAAAAACAGTATTTTCCGTCCTTTAAACCCCCTAAATCCCCCTTATCAGGGGGACTTTAAGACGGAACGCGTAAGTCTTATTATCTGACGCAAAAACAGTATTTTCCGTCCTTTAAACCCCCTAAATCCCCCTTATCAGGGGGACTTTAAGACGGAACGCGTAAGTCTTATTATCTATGGATTGTCGCTGGATGCTGGTTTTTTTGCTGGACGCACGACCCATTTTTCAAAGGCATCCTTGAAGAATTTTGTCTTCTGTCCAAAGTAGAGGGACTCGATAGTCTCTGTGGGGACGGATACCGCTCCGTAGATCGATGAGCGTCCGAGCAGTTTGTCATCTTTAACTTCAAGCGGATCAAAGACTAAAATCGAACCATCGGTCAACTTGACGCAGACCTGCTCCTTGAGCGCATTATCAGAAAGTACTGATTCATCAGGACGCATTTCTGGTTTGCTGACATTGACGACCCGCGCCACGCGATCCATGGGAACGGAAGATCTCCGCAATTTTGAATCAAACTGGATCGCCTGCCCGTTGAAGGATAGCAGTTTTCCACGCTTCATATCGCCATTGTTTGCCATTAGGATGTGAGACGGCGGCGTATCGCGACTGAAGCGCGGAACGGTTAAGGCTCGCTCCAATTTCAGATCTTTCTTATCATTTTGCTTGGATGGGGACGGCGCGACAGATAAAAGTTCAGGGGCAGGTAGTCCAGGGGCGAATTCAATCCAATCTTGCACAGGCTGCTGCTTTAATCCACCTTCATTTATCGTTAACACCAGCTTGCCATCTACCACTTTTATGTTGTCGCCATCTATTACAAATTTCTCGCCACCTTCATGCACCACAATTTGCTGAATTTTGGCATCTTCCCTATTGTTCCATTTCGTAGTCGTAATACGCACGGAGTATTCACCGTTTTTAGGGCGTGTTTCGTTGCGGCTTATGGCATGTGTTCTATCAGCGAACTCAAGTGCCTTCATACTTGCCAAATCCATGCGTTGCGCGTTAACAAAAGGCGATTGGAAACTGAGCGTCGTTCCATCGGAGGATATGATTTGACAGGGTAGGATCTCACCACTCTGTAGATGCAGTGTATGCGGGAACTGCGCGGTGTCAAAATGACGCGATGCTTCCGATGCGGGTTGTAATAATCGTTTTATACGTATTGCCCGATTCTTAGCCAATCGCACAGGTTTCAACGCACCGATGGACTTCCATTGTATCAGATTCGCATCAAATAAGACGCGTCCGCGTAGACTGCTCGACGCATAAAATAGTTTGTCTTCATTCAACCCCTCTTCATCGCCTCTTATTTCATTCAACCCCCCTTTATCCCCCCTTATCAGGGGGGTATCTGTTTCAACATTCAACCCCCCTTTATCCCCGCTTATTTCATTCAACCCCCCTTTATCCCCCCTTATCAGGGGGGTATCTGTTTTGAAACGAAGTCGTGAAGCATCTACAAATGAACAGGTTATCGGTTCATCCGCGAATGCGGTCTGGAGTAGCACGCTGTCAGGGTTTACCTGTACAAGTTTACCACGTAACTCTACTCCACCTGGATATTCCAAAGCAACGGGCTGATCGGATGTGATTAGCGGAATTCCGGGTTGAACAACACGGGTAACCTGTAGCAGATCGACATCTCGGCGCGTTCCATCTGTATCAAGGACGTAGCCATTGTCTTTCTGAACAAACAATTTGCCTTGAATTACCTCGCCATTTCTCATGTAGACGCGCGGCTTGGAAAGATCGAGTTGCTGCGCTGCTGGCTGAGCAAACTGGCGGTAAACGCCTAACCGTCGCACTGTCAGATCTTCGCCTCTGTTCTGAATATAGAGACCTGGTCTTTCAGTCGTCGGTTTGACCCCTTCTAACCTCAGCAGTAAATTTTCAGCAAAGTCAGATACCTTTAGCACCCCCGTGCTTTCATCATAAGCAAGTCGCAACCGGACGTTCCGTTGTTCCGGTTGAAGTGCCAACACAGATTTAAACAGCGTACCTTGAACAGCCACGAGTTCGTTTTTCCAGATTGCTAACCGCACTGCTTGGTAGAGGTCTTCACCAAAGGCGAAAGCAAAGTTCGGCGGTTGCGCATCGGATGTTAACTCTAATTCAATTTCAAAACGTTGAGGCCAGCTGAGCGCGTGGAAGATTTCCGCCCTGGCGACATTTGTCCGTGGATGCCCTTCGGCATCCGAATACCAGTTGGAGCGAATCTTACCGAGGAACAGAGACGCGGGATCAATCACATCTTTTTTAGGTTCAGATAATCTCCAATTCGTCAGTTGGGAACCGTTGAAAAGGAAATCGTGGCGTTCCTGCCGCTCAAGTCTATCGAGTCTATAAATTGCTGAACGCTTCACCCGAAATTGACCGTGCCGCTTACTGGAAAAAAGGAAGGTATCGTCGTCAGCATCGATGAGGTCTGCCACCCAGACATCGCCTGAGACAGCGTCAATACGAAAAGCCCCAGTTGTTGGCACCGATGGGTTCGGAAAAGCGACTGAATCCAACACACCGACATCAAGCACAAGATCGTCTAAAAAGTATGGTGATGTCCAGTGGATCGTTTCTGAGTCGCTGCCGTTTAGCTGCCCTGGCAGCATATCGCCATTTTTCCAGTGCAGTAGGAGTTCCCTTTTTTCAGCCTGTACTGTTGGAAACCCTAACGCTGTTAGGACTGCGACTGCAATTAGTATTTTTTTTAGGTGCCGTTGCATCAAACTTCTCCTATAGCGCATCTCATAAATAGTTTGAGAGTATTCCAATAAGGGTTGCTCATGGAAGTAAACCCCCTAAATCCCCCTTATCAGGGGGACTTGGAAGAAACCCCCTAAATCCCCCTTATCAGGGGGACTTGGAAGAAACCCCCTAAATCCCCCTTATCAGGGGACTTTCGTGTATCTAATGATCGTGTCCGTGGTCTGATTCTGGATCGTCGCCGTATGCTGGCTCTTTCGCTGATCGAACGACCCACTCTTCAAAGACAGACTTGAAGGATTTCGCCCGCTCTCCGAAGTGGAGATATTGGATGCTGTCCACTGGTACCGATACCTCTCCGTAGATTGACGAGTGTCCCAACAGTTTCCCGTCTTTGATTTCAAGCGGCTCAAAAATGAAAACCGGATTATCCGTCAACGTAACACGGACCTCAGATTGAATGGCTGTCGGCTTTTGGCTCTCGGCTTTCAGGAAAAGAGGTTTTTGTTTATCAACGCCATCTTTTCTGACGGCTGGAGACTCATGGTTGTTATCAATGACTTCAACGATGCGTGACACCCGATCTATAGGAACGGTGAATTTCCGCAATTTTGAATCAAACTGAATCGTCTGTTTATTGATCCCCAAGAGTTTTCCGCGTTTCAAATCACCGTTGTTCGCGACGAGAATATGGTTCGGCGGATTATCACGACTGAAACGTGGGACGGTTAACGCCCGTTCTAATTTCGCGTCCAGCCGTCTACCTCTCGTTTCAAGGGGATCAAAGATGAGTTCAACGCCTCGCTTAAGGGCAACAGCATCGTTGACAGCAAAGTTTCCGTCAACCCTAACCCATTTTGGCTGCTCTTCTCGTTTGTCTGAAAGTATAATTACTTCGACTGCCCCATCTTTGGTTCTGCGCGTCACAGCATTCAAAACCCGCCCATCTTCAAGTATGACGCGATGCTTATCTTTCCCACCTGTGATCGTAATGGGATTTCGATTTTCCGTTCTCGTCTGCGCTTTTCCGCCGAAGAACTCAATCCCCTTCACATAGATTGAAGATAGGTGCTGCATCCGAATAAACGGCGATCGAAAGCCGACGCTTGTTTCATTATACGATAAAATTTGACACGGAATGACTTCTCCGTTTTTCAGATGTAACAGATGGGGAAACTGTTCTATGTCAAAAGGTTTCTGTTTTAATACACGTTTCAAGGACCTTTCTACACGCGCCTCGCGGGCATTTGCCAACCGAACGGCTCCAGATGCCCCGACAGGTTGCCATCGAAGATTAACGGCATCTTTACTGCCAAATAAAATATGACCTCGGAGACTTCCAGACTCATAAAACAATTTATCATACTCTTCAACGGATGTTTGCGTCTCAGTTGTTGACTTGAACTTAATCACCGAAGCCCCTACGAGCGAGCAAGCTATCGGTTTGTCCGCGAACGCAGTCTGTAGCAGCACGCTATCGGGATTCAAATGCATAACCCGTCCACGCAAAACAGCACCATAGATATATGTCAATGCTAAAGGCTGAGTTGTCGGCTTCAACGTAATACTCGGTTGAACGATGCGATCAATCTGCTGTAAATCGATATTTTGTTGCGTCCCATCTGGGCCAAGCACATAACTTCGGTTTCCTTCAACAAATAACTTACCGGGAATCAGTGCCCCATCCATCATGTGGATCCGGGGTTTGACAGGATCGATTTGTTGGTTCGTACCCGCAATAGGTTGTCGGTAAATCCTTAACCGTCGCACCGTTAGATCTTGCCCCCGATTATAAATGTAGATGCCAGATGCCTCAACAGTCGGTTTAACGCCATCCAATTGCAATAGCAAGTTGCCGTTCAAATCAAGGACCTTGAGTATCCCGCTGTTTTCATCCTCCGTATTTTCATGATAGGCGATCCGCAGCCGGAAATCCCGTCGATCTGGCTGAATCGTCAACACCGGTTCAAACAGCGTGCCTTGAACGACGACGAGTTCGTTGACCCAGGTTTCCAATCGTACCGTCTCGTACAGATTTTTACCGAGCGCGAAAACGAAGCTGGGGGGACGCGCGGTAGATGCCAATTCCAGATCAATCTCAAAGCCCTTGGGCCAGTCGAGTGCGTAGAAGATGTTCGCCTTGGCGGTACTTGTCTGCGGACGACCGCCGCGATCGGCATGCCAACTCGGTTGTGCTTCTTGTGCGAACGGTCCCACCTTTTCGTCTTTACCTTGCTCAGGTAGTTTCCAAGCTGTTAGTTGGGAGCCGTCAAAAAGAAGATTGGAGTGCTCCCGATTCTCAAACGTATAGACCATGTTTCGATTGACGCGAAACTGACCGTGCTGTTTGCTGGAAAATAGGAAAGTGTTATCATCTGAACCGATAAGGTCAGCCATCCAGATATCGCCGGATACCGTACCGACGCGAAAAGCCTCCGTTGCTGGTGCCGATTGTTTCGGGAAAACAATCGAGTCCAATACATTAGCATCAATAACAAGGTTATCCGAAAAATGTGGCGATGCCCAGCGAATTTTTCCCTCTTCCCCTGGTTCGCTTTCCAAGAGTTGACCGGGAAGGGTATCACCATTTTTCCAATGCAATAGTGCCTCTGTTTCTTCATCAGCCTGTATTGTGGGGCCCCATAACAGCATCAGTCCTGCGATTGCGGCGAGTATCTTTTTTTTCGTCCACTGCATTGCTTTGCTCCTTTTTTTTTAGCGGTTAGCAGTCAGCCGTCGGCTATCGGCAAGAGGTTACTGATTATATCAAATGCTTTTTTTATTGCTGACCGCTGAAAGCCGATGGCTGATCGCTATTTATCGCTCGTAAATGGGCAATAGGCGGTAATTCAATGCCAACGTGAGGACAGCCATTCCCGTCGCGTAGGCAGAGCCGTAGCTGCTTGTGAAACTACCGTCTTCTTGCTGCATGCCTTGGAGTCGCTCAATGATCCGTCGATTCCAAGCTTGCCATGCTTCAAAGTCGCTTTGGAAGAGTGCCTGCGCCATGTAGTATAAATTATAGAAAGCGTATCCACTGTGTATATTTTGATCCATTCGACGCTTGATGTACTCAGCAGCGGACTTGTACTCTGGGGTATCTTTCCGCTTCCCGATTGCATAAACGAGTGTCCCGATTGCTGTCCGAGTGACACCGTCGCCATGGCTGCTCATAGGTTGATAAGAGACACCTCCACCTCGCATTGTGCAGGTTTGAAAAAAAGTCAATGCCTTATCAATGGCTTCATTGGGTACCTCAATACCAGCGTTTCGTGCGCCAAGCAATCCCATCAGGACGGTTCCAGAGACAGTCGTGTCGGCATCCTGAGATTCTGGTGAGTACCGCCAAGCGCCCCAAGGATTCTTTTTTTGTGCTGTTAGTGCGCATCGCACGGCGAGTTCGAGTGCCTTGCCGATCGTACGTCGTCGATTCACAGGTACCTCACTCCCTTTCCAGAGCAGTTCTTCGCTGACTGCGCCGTATGCTTCGGAGAGTGCTAACATCGCGAACCCGTGATGGTACATTGACCCGTGTCCGTACCCTGTCATGTATCCCGTTTTGGGATTCTGATTCATAATCATATTGCGTAAGGCTTTACGGATATGTGTGGCATAAGGCCCGAAATCCGGGTCTTCACCGCTTGCCATAAACGCCATGACACAAATCCCAGTAATTCCTGCGCCGTTCTGTCCACCTGGCCAGCTGCCGTCCTTGAGTTGCTCGTTAGCGAGATACCGCAAACTTCGGTCGTTGATGCTTCTGACGGCTGCTGGGACACCCGTGCCGTAGCGGATCGTAGCGTCCTGTGCGTAAGTGGGTGCAATGGAAAATGTGCCGACCAACATCAGGAAAATGGAAAACCCGATAATGGGTGTATGTTTACTCATCAGAAACCTCCAACTTTCTTTGTATCCCTGCATGATTATCTTTCTTTTATCCGATCGCCGAATTCACGTTCAAAACCAGTATGCATAAAGGTCAACGTTTCCTGCTGCCAAGGACTCAACATCTCGTGATTTGTCCGTTGGAGAAGTTGGTAGAACATGTCCAGTGCGGCATCTTTTTTCAATCGGTCAACGGTCAATTCTGCTGCTGTCGTTGTTAATTGTTTTCGCTGCGTATCGTCCAAAATCAGCTGCGTACCCAAGCTGGCAACTGCCACATCCCGTAAAGCCTGTTGATGCCAATTTTCCCTTTTGGCTTGGCGTGCTGTATATTGCGCGAACGCATCTTCCGAAAGCACATCTTTGATTGCCTGTTGAAAGAGCGGATGCATTATGATGTCAAGACGAGGGAGTTGCCTTCGTATTACACCTTTCTCGTTTCCTAAGTCTTTACGCATATCATTAAGCTCCTCAGCAGCATCTTCGCGTTTCATTTCACCAGACTCAACCAGTCCCATAAGCACCGCTTCAACTTTGTGAAACATCGTTTCAGCTTCTTTGTCTCGTGCTTCAAAGTATTGTTGAACTGTGCCCTTAATAGCTACTGACAAACGCCGAGAGGCATCCTCGTTAAGTGGCTCTAACAAGGCAGTGTGGGCAGTTAACTTAGCTGTGGCGAACGATCTCAGTTGAAACTCGGTCTCAGCTTCGTTACCTCTCCGCATCTTTTTGGCAGCTATACCGTGCAAAATATCATGCTGTGTCTGGGTCAATAGTCCATCCAGAGAGATATCGTTTACCAGCTGTCCTGCGTCCAATGTATCAATTTCCAATAGACTAATGGCGATTGGAAAGGCTTCATTCGCTGTGGCATCAAGCAGTGATTGCTCAAGATTTTTGCGTTGATTTACCGTCAAACTGAGTTCTTGGTCAAGCCATGCTGTTATATATTGGGCGACTGCCTGTTGATCTCGGTGCCGCAGTGTTTTGATGAAATCTATATAATCCTGAAGCTGCGTTTCGGTTAGGTATTTGGTGAACGCTGCCCTGCAATCCGGGTGCGAAAATAACCCTTCAAGCAACCCGATGCTGCCGTCTTGTCCTGTCGTTGCGAATTCACTCACGTCTTGGTTGTTCTGTTCCAGCACTGCATCGAGTGCTTCAAGGATTGACCGATGCAGTGCTTCAACAACAGGTTCTTCGAGATTGTAACGCTTGCCTATATTTTGAGTTATGTGCTGGAGTAAACCCGTGCGCCACCGATTCGCAGCATTGCCTTTTTTCGTCATTCTGAGTGGGACAAAGTGATCGCCGCCGTCAACGATTGTAACAGGTTTACCGAGCCGATTTCCATACCCTCTTTTAAATATATTAATCAGATATCGGCCAGCGGGGATACCTGAGCGTTTATATTCGCCGTTAGCATCCGTTTTTGTGTTGTATTCCGTGCCTCTTGGGTCGATAATCTTGACATCAACGCCTTCAATCGGATTTTGGGCTTCGGTTGTGTCGGTAATCGTGCCTCGGACGGTGCCGCCATTTACGGCATTTTCCTGCGCGAAGATGAGACCAATGAACATACCGAAACAAATAGGAAATAATAATAGAAAACTAAAACGGGTCATCTGGTTGCTCCCTTTCACAATCACTCCCGCCACATAATTCGACCGAACACACGTTCAAACTCGTCCTGCTGCCAAGGTGTCAGGATGTCAAAATCTACCGTCTGTGGGAAAAGTTGGAAAAACATAAACGCCGCTGGCTTTTCCGCTTTAAGCGGACCGGGGATCAATTGCGATGCTGCCGTTTCTAACACTTTCCGCTGTGTGTCGTCCAAAAGCAGCTGCGTATCCATGCACGCCACCACTAAATCACGCAGCACCTGTTGATACCAAACTTCTCTTTCCGCTTGGTACGTGCTATACTGTGCAAACGCTTCTTCAGAAAGCACATCTTTGATCGCCTGTTGGTACATCGGATGCTCCGTAATGTCGATATTCGTCTCTTCGTCTCCCCACAATTCATCCATCGCGTCGTGAGTTTTGTCTTGGGCTTCAGTGTACTGTTGCGCCACCCCTTTAGCGGCAAGTGCCAAACGCCGAGCGGCGCGTTCGGTGAGTGGACCTAACAACTCCGTATGCGCAGCGAGTTTGGCTTCGGCGAGTTGCATCATTTGCGCTTGAGATTCCGCGGTGTCTGCGTTAATTTCATCCCCAGGTTGCTTCGCTCGGACATCAATCTCATTAATCACTATGTTAACTTCTTTTTTTATCTCAACATGCTTGACTCCCTTCATGCGAATAAACGGACGCTTTTTGTTTGCCTCCGCTTGAACTACTATCTCGTCCGCCTCAACCAAAACTTCATCAGCCTCATCTAGATTCTCAAGGATAACTACAGGTCCTTCGTTCTTGTCCGCCTCAACCAATATATCGCCGGCCTCGCCTGCACCTTTGAGGAAAACCATGAACTCTTTGGGTGGGTTCGCTTCAACCAATCCTTGCCAAACCTTTGACTGTGCATCGCTTAAGATACCATCGAGAGAGAGTTTCAATCTATAGTGCACCAAGTGTACCGCTTCCTGAGAACTGATCTGTAGGCTGTTCATTGCGGCTGGAAAGCCACCCCTCAACGCTGCACTACGCAGTAGTTTCACAACTTTTTCGCGTTGATTTGCTGTCAAACTGAGTTCTCTGTCAAGTGCAGCCGTTATTCGGCGAGCGACCGCTTGTTGATCTCGCTGCAGCCGCGCCTCTATGAAATTCAAATAATCCTGAAGCTGCGCTTCGCTCAGATGCTCGGCAAATGCTGCCTTGCAATCAGGGTGTGCCAATAACATTTTGAACGCTATATCTGCATTCGCGAATCTAATCAGACTGCCAGCCTGCGCCATCACCCCATCCATCGAATTAAACATTGACGCATAAAGTGATTTGACAACGACCTCGTCCAGTTCGTAGTGCTTACCGATACTTTCAGCAACACCCTGGAGTAAGGATTTACTTTGCTGCTTAATTCGCTGTTTGATGCCCTTCTCCATTTCTTCCGGTTGCAGTTTAAAAAACGGCTTGACATTGCCTTTTTCAGCCATTTTGAACGGGACAAAGTGGTCCCCGCCGTTAACGATTGTAACGGGTTTTTCGCTGCGATCGTTGTAACCTTCCTTGTGGATACTGATGAGATAGCGTCCTGCGGGAATACCCGCTTTTTCATACTCGCCGTTGGCATCCGTTTTTGTTGTATGCTCTGTGCCGTCTTGGGCGACAATTTTGACCTCAACATCTTCAATTGGATTCTGTGCTGGGGTTACATCGGTAATCGTGCCTCGGAGCGTGCCGCCGTTCACAGCGTTGCCTTGTGCGAAGGCGATCCCAACGGATATACCGATACAAGCAATGACTATTAATATAGAATTTAAACGAATCATCTGTTCAACCCTCCTTTAGTTTTCTTGGATTGTAGCCAAGCCTGTTTGCCATTCTTGTCCCTTTTTGCCAGCATAGAGCATGACGTAGGTATCACCGATTTCGAGGATCTGACCCGTCAATACGCCATCGCAATCAAACGCATCAGGATCGTCTGAGGGTGTAAATACAGGGTTGTCCGGATTCGGTTCAAAGGTTTGGAAATCGCGAGTCCGTACATGTCCGATTCGCCAGATTTCGCCATCAAATCCACCATAGAGAATATGGAAATACTGGGGCCCTTTAAACAATTCCGTTTCACGAACGGCTTTGCTATCCCATGCTTGCCCACTCCCTGTGAAAACGGGATTGGCAGGATTTTTTGTGACAGCTGCCGGGTTGCTTGTTGGTGCGGTCGCGTGGCACATTGTCAGTCCCTCTCCGAACGATTGTGTTGCTTTCCCCGTATAAACGATGTGAATCGTGTCGCCATCCACCGCAACTGAAGGGTGCGTTGAACCGTGACGTTCGTGGTCGGTATCTGCGGGAATGACAGGCGTGCGCTGGACGCGTCGCCACTCGCCGAGGTCTCTGTCGCTTACAAACAATCCTGTCTGCTCAGGTGTTGTTTCTCCTTTGCCTCGATAGTACATATAGAACTTGCCATCAGCGGGATTTAGGAACGGAAAAGGGTACTCGACGGCTGCATTATCGAAATCGTCTGCTGAAGGTTCAAGGATCGGGTTACGCGCGTCCTGTGTGATGTCGGTCAGGTCACTCATAGGTGCCGTTGCGTGCATGATCAACCAGCGGACCCCATGGTCGCGTTTGCACCAGATATAGTGTACCGTCCCATCAACGATAATCGCATGCGTTGCCGCCGCCCAGAGCGGTGGCGGCAGCGAAATAATTGGATTGCCTCCCTCTATCCTCTTAAAACTGGCGAACACCTCAAAGGGGATAGATTTTTTTCGCTCAGCTGCCATCGGTTTCTCCTACGTATTGTCACCACCATAACAAAGGTGTTTTCGCAAATTCTGTACTAATCAGGACTTATGCAAATTTAGCACGCGATGGTAGATTTTCAGTTTTATAGTAAAACCCATAATTATCTTTACAGCGGCGGGGTTAATGAAGATTAATTTATTAATTCGGTAATTTCTTAGTGAAGCCCGGTGCGGTTCCAAACCGTGAAGAAACACCCTATCAAAAACCCTACCGGCCTGGGGATTACCGAAATATTTTCTTAAACTTCATCAAACCCCGCCTGCAGTGGAATATAGGTAGATATTGTCTGTCAAAGTGTAAACATATCTTCAGGTTTTACTATAAACCCCCTAAATCCCCCTTATCAGGGGGACTTTAAGAGGAAATGCGTAAGTCCTACTAATTTCCCTCTAAAGTGTTGAAATAAGCGTCCAACCCTTGGCGAAATTCCTCCGGCAAGACACGCCCGGCTTTACCTGTTGCCTGTCCGGGTGCCCGATTTTCGATGAAGGCACCACTGCTATCGTCGCCAAGTCCCATGAGTCTCAACGCAGCAGCCGTCGCGGGCGGTGCTGTTGTTATCATAGGCGTATTAGGGAGTCGGCAAGTTTGGAGCAAGGTTTCAATCACTTCCGTTATTGCCGCGATCGCTTTGGGACCTGTATCGGGTTCCGCGAGGATGTCCTCTACCTCATCCATAACCTCAGCGGCTCGCAGTACCTTGGCGAGTTGTTGTTGGATTCGAGGTTCCTGAGCGTTAGGTAAGAGGCTGATTTGCGCTGCGATCTCGCGGGTATCCTCAGTGAGCGTAATTTGCGTGTCGTACAAGTCAACAGTACGTTCACCATATTTATCCGCGGTCAGTGCTTCCTTCGCCTGCTCAAGTTCGCGCGTCTCCTCCCGCAACGTAATCTCACGATCAATGATACGTAATACTTCCAAGACAATTTCCGGCGGCAGATTCGGCAGTTCAACCAATCCACCCTCCCCAGGAGGGGCTTCAGGTAGAGGATCTACCAACTGCTCAGCCCATCGATCAAGGGTATCTGCCCAGAATTCTGCCTCAATAGTGGATTGTCCGACAAAGTTCTTGTTAATCGCTTTTGCTATGTCTTCCATCTGGTTTGATACAAGCGCGTCCTGCATCTCGGCGAGAACACGTAAATAGTTTGGCGAGGGTCGCCGATCGGCATAAGCCACCATGTCTTGTATGATCGTAGACACTGCCCCAGACGCGTTGGTCTCTCGTTCCGCCAAACGTTCCCGACGGGACTGATTGTTTAGGGCGGCAGTGCGTTCGAGACCGAAACTATCGAGATCGTTTAGGTCTACTGCGATGTCAATCTGTTTTCGGGACGCGGCTTTTAGGCGTTTCACGAACGTACTGTTTTCAAAACTGACGAGCAATTTGCTCATTTCGTCTGCGAGTTTAGCGAAAGCATCCAACAACTCTTGCTGTTCTTCGACTGCCTCGATGACGAGGTCTGCTGCCTGAGGTGCCGATGTCTCTTCGCCTTCTTCGTCTTTTTTGTCTCTACCGCTTCCCTTGAGTATAGTTGTAGGAATACCGAGACCACCGACGATCTGTGGTGCCTGCCCTTCTGCACTTTCACTTTCGTTGAACCCGGATTCGACATCAGAGACAGTAGGGGTCGGATTCGCAGGCGCGTAACCCGGTTTACCGTCTGGTTGTTTGCTCCGATTAACGCTGACACCTTTGCCCGGCGTGTTTGGATCTTCTGGTGCTTCTTCGTCTAACCCTTCAGGCGGCACTATACTGTCAGGTCCGTACTTCTCCATCTTTTCTGAATCATCGGGTTCACCGCGAGAAAGCGAAGGGGGCCCCTGCGCTGACTGCTCTCCCTGCTGCTCAGTATTATCCGTAGGTTCACCACCAGCAGTGGCTTCAGCGGGCCTTCCGGGTGCTTCCGCGGCACGGGCAAGTAGGTCGGCAACGGAGGGCATTCTCTGTTGCGCGATTTCCTCCAACTGCTCCAATACTTCTCCCCAGGATTCAAGCTGCTCTGCATCAAACTCCTCATTCTTCGCGGCTTCTTGAACCAACTCTTCACCCGTTTCGATCAAACTGTCGAGTCTTGCGGCGTTTGCGCGTTCAGCGGCAGCTTGATTTTGGATTTTCTTGCGCTGCGCTGGATCGTCCAATGCTTCGGGAGGTAGGTCGCGTAGTTCGCGGTTGACTTGGTGCAGCTGCAACTCTTTGTCGTGGACATCCTTTGCGGCACCTGCCCAGAGCTGCATCTGTCCAACCAACCACCTGAAGTGTTCTGCTGGCGTCAGCACATGGAGGACCAGGTAGGGTGAATAGACACGCTCGCGATCGGGTAGATAGTCCTCAACATACGCGCGCAATCGGAGGCTCTGTGGTTTTATATTTTCACGCTTGGCAGAAAATGTGGCAGCCACGGTCAAGGCATCCGCCGTCGGCGTACCTGCCGACACGGTTTTCTCACCACTTGTGGGTTCGGGATTGTGGACCGGGTTGGCGATCCCCTGCCACTCCAATCCGATCCGCTTCACGCCAAAATCGTCCGTTGCTTGAATTTCAAAGGGAAGCACCTCATCAGAGATGAGTACCTGATTGTTCTTTAGTTTATTTAAGGCGACCGTTGGTGCTTCATCATTAAGTGCCTCGAATCTTAGGACTTGTGGCTCACGGGCGGAGAGTCCAAACCGATCGCGCCATGTGAGTTGCATCTCCGTTGTCGTCTCTACAGATACGGGTTCGGTTGTCAGGCGTGTGCCATCCACCTTTTGTGGACGATTGTTTAGTGTCGCTTCTGACAGTTCACGTGTCGTGGTAGCCTCTAAAATGGCGGTGCTGCCCTTCACTAAGTTCACGATCCCGCCGCGTACATCATCTATTCGGGGTTCTTGGTGTTGCAGATAATCCGGCAATTGGACTTTGGCAGTGAGTGCTTTGAGTGCGGGACGCAATTTGGGTTCAACAGGAATGGCGCGCTGTGCGTCTCCGACCCGTAGCTTGACGCTCCCGTCGGCTGTTTGCGGCGGTAATTGAAATTTGTAGGCTGCGCCGTCCCGTTCGGCAACTATGGGTGTCTGATCTGCGTATCGCGCCTCGGCTGATTCAGGCTTCCACGGTGAATCGTCTTTGAGTCGTGCTTCAACATCAAAGGGTTCTGCATAAGCGACGACCCGAAGCCCGGTTTCGCCTTCCAGCTGCGCAAAGGTGTAACGCTCCACAGCCCGCCAGGGTGTTAACCATCGAGCCAGCGTGTTCCGACTCGTTGCAGGGATCACAATTATCCCAATCACAACCAATATTAAGGGGATCCCTGCCACCCATGCCCAACGGCGATGGCGTGGGTTCGGTACAGCGTCTGCGAGATTATGTTTCGCCACTTCGTCGTCAACCTGACGCATCGCTGCCTCAACCAAAGCGGGGCTTGCTGATCTATCTGATCTATTGGATGCGAGTTGTACAATGCCGAGTACGTGATCACCGAAACGTGGAAATTTATGTTGTAACAGTCGGGCAATCCCTTCCAACTGCCGATGCTTCCATACCCAATTATAATACTTCAGGGGCAAAAAGAACACCATTCCGAGCATCCCGGTCAGCAGGATGAGTACCCGCAAAAGTGTAGGTGTATCAAACATTCGATCTAAGCCAAACACGATCAGATACGAAATCATGATACCGAAGATTGCCGCCAGCGTTCCTTCAACGAGTTTGATGATCCATACCCGTTTTTGGTACTGTTCAAGTGCCGCCTTCATACGAGGTGGCAAGTTGACTTTTTGCTGCTGATGTTCACTGTCGCGTGGTTTTTCTTCTATTTGATTCATTTTTTATATTTCCTTGCGGTTCGGTTAGGCAGGTTTGGGTTATTATATCCATCCATCATCAATCATTAAGGTCAATGGCGATTCCATCTCTTCAAGGGGTAGATGAATCCGCTGCCGTTTTCGCGACGACTCATAAATCGCCATAAGGAGTTCTAAACACGCGTATCCCTGATAACCACTTGATCGGTGTTCCCGATCCTCGTCGATAGCTGCAATCAGGTCTTGTACTGGACTAATTTCTGAAGGTAATTCCGGCGTTACCCATGCACCATCGGATTGCTGGTTGCGGATACGGAGTGCCGGTCCACCTGGGGCACTCAACTCAATTTCGCCTTCTGTTCCGTAGCAGTAAATATGGTGATAACCGGGTGCGGTATCGCTGCCGGATTCAATGATGCCACGGACATTGTCCTCAAATTTGAAGTACCCGATTGCGAAATTCTCAGAGTGTAGATCATATTTGGTCGGTGTCCCGATCCGTTCAATCTGACCGATTACCCAACTAATAGGACGGTCCCCGTAAATAAATCGCATCAGATCGACAGTATGCGTGGCGTTGTCCTTCAGGTCGCCGCCGCCGCAGATCCCGTGGATTCGGAAAATTTCACCGATCTGCCCCTCGGCAATCATCTGCTTTGCGACGACATAGGGTGCGTTAAACCGTAGTTGATGGTCAATCGCTAATTTCACATTGTGCTGTGAACACGTCTCAAGCATCTCTCGCGCCTGCCCGAGATTTTCCGCCATCGGTTTTTCAGAAAGGATTCCTTTTACACCGTGTTTTGCGACGCCAATCACGAGGGGTGCGTGCAGTTTCGGACGCGTACACACCGAAACAATATCAATCTCCTCTGTTTCAAGCATCTCAATATAATCGGTATACTGTTTTTCGACACCGTACTGTTCGCCGTAGGCTTTCATCCGCTCTTGGTCAACATCGGCGAGTGCGGTCAACGTCGCTCTCGGTTCATTGACATACCATCCGGTGTGCATGTGAGAAATTCCACCGCAACCGACTATTGCCACTTTATAATTTTTGCTCATTATCAAAATTCCTTCTGGCTCAGAATTGGTCGTTGGTTATCGGTTTGGTTCGATGTTCACGCCTGATGGTATATAATATCATGTTTTATCAAAGGTGTCCATGCGTAAGTTCTTTATAAGTTACACGGCTCCGTTCATTTTTCTTGCGACCCAAAAGACACCGAGCAAAAAGACGAGGAAGCCCGCCCAGATGGGGTGCGCCCAGATCCGTGTGCGATGGACAGTCGGTGCGGGTTCTGGCAAGGCTGCGAGATATTCCAATAGACTCGGTACTTCAGAAATCGGTACCAGTTTGCCATCGGTAATCTTGGCAATTTCTTCTAATACATCGAAACGTGCCAAACGTCCCTGCTGTTCCCGATTTAAGCCTTGTACGGATAGATCCGTTTGAACAGAAGCACCGGTTTCGCTACTGCTGGCAACGAGACGATAGTTCCCTGGTTCTTTCGGTATAAACGAACCGACGAACAAGCCCGTCATATCCTCTGTGCCGGGTTGAAGTCGAATTGTCTGCGTTTTGCCCGATGGTGAAATCGCTTGTACAACAACCGAACCTCTGTCCAAGGGACCGCCGACGTTGTCAATAGCGTTGGCATGCAACGTTAGGACATCATCAACGTTTGGTCGGTCGGGGGAGTAGAAGAGTCGTATCAATTCGCTTTGTGCCATCTGCCGTCGATATGCCATCCACCGTGCGACTTGACTCCAGAAACGATAGTGGTATTTATCTTCAACGCCTTGCCGCCAACGCCACGCACTGTCTGTCCCCATAAATAATACTTTACCGGTGCCGTATGTTTTGGTCACAATCAGTGGTACGCGTCCAGAGGCAGTCGCCACCTGATCGTGAACTGCCAGCGTCTCGGTCCCGACCTTGGCGCGTTTAACACCGGTGTACCAGAAAAACCCAGGTAACTTCCGCCACACTTCGCTGTTGTCCAAGTCTGTATCTCCGAGACGTGTTAGCAAACTGCGCTGCCCAGGCTCAGTGAGTGCGAAATACCCCTGCATACTTGAACCGACACCCTCCGGTGTTGCTGGATCCAAGACCACAGGATAGAGATCGTCAAGGGGGCCGGGGATTAACGAATTATGCGCGCCGTCGCGTCCCGGCATAAAGACGAGCCCCACAGCTTGGGCAGAGACTAATTTCCGTAATTCCCGTGTTTGTTCGACTGTCAACTGGTCTTCCTCTATACCGACATCGCCAAGAAACACGACGTCATAACGACTTAGTTCCCGTGGGTCAGGAAAACGTTTAATATAAGTGCGCCCCCCGCCGACATCAGGGAGTTCGGGGTGAAAAAGGAGGCATGTTACTTCAACGCCCGGATCCCGTTCTAAAGCGTTTCGGAGGTATCGGTACTCCCATCGCGGATAAGATTCGATGACGAGTACTTTCAATTGTTCTTTACGTATTGATATGGGTGCGGAGATTTCATTATTTTCAGGGATTAATTCCTCTGCATCCCGCTCGATACGCAGATTTAGTGTATAATCTCCGGTTGCCTGTCCCTCCGCCCCCGGCATCCAGACGATATTCTCTTGCGCCTGACTCATGGCAGGCACACGGACAACCTTTGTAACCGTCGCTTTCTTATCAACGCTGAGTGTAACACGGACATCTCGATCCTGCCCCAAGGTGCTACGTACAACAAACGGAATCCGAAGTTGCTTGTTTGCGACCCCATAGGTCGGTGCGTCCATCCTAACCAATTCGAGGTCGGGGAGTGGCACCTTACTGCCGACACCTATTGCGAAGACGGGAATCCCTTTCATCCGAAACCGTGTTGCTGCTTCCACTGGCGAGTTCCCGACATTCCAATCGCCGTCGGATAGCAGGACTACGCCGCGAAGGTTCGCATGCGTGTCAAGCACGTGCGAAAGTCCGGCGTTTAAATCCGTTGCTTCATCTGCTGGATCTAACTGCGAAGAGAACGGCTCAAACACTATATTGAGATCGTTTGCACCTTGCCCGTTTTCATTATCGGATGGGGACCCGCCTTTCCAGACCTCCTCAGCCATCAGCGGTTGAATCGTCTCAGCGCGGCTCTTACGCTCGCCGGAGACATCCTGATCCTCGAAAACATCCCGCGTCTGCATACTCTTGGATTGGTCCCAGAGTACTGCGAGTGTTGAACGCCGATCTGGGGGCTGCGTCTTCAACCATTCGGGCTGATTCAGGGTAACAACTACTAAGCAGACCAACACAAAACGGAGTAACTCCAGCCACCCGGTTTGCATGCGATACCCGCTGCGGTGCCATGCCAACCAGCATAACACCGCTGTCACAGCCACAATAATCAATCCTAAGACCGTGACGGAATTGTTTGAGAGGAACTCTAAACTTCCCTGTTGTTCTTGCATTATCGTGTCTCCTCTTTTTTCGCTATCGGCAGTCGGCTATCGGCAGGAATGGCTATCGGAAACCATCGGAAACCACCAGCCATCAGTAACAAGAGGTTTTTGATGAATAGAAAACCCTCTTTACTGACGGCTGACAGCCGACAGCCAACCACTATTCCGTCGTTCCCTCTGCGACTGTGAGATCGATTAAGGGGCTGCTTTCGGTTTTTCGGCTCGGCAAACTTAGCACCGCTTCCAGAATGAGTGCCACTGCCATCGCGATGAGGAAGATCCGCCAAAGTTCACTCGCTAAGGCGGATGTATCCCCGACATTCACATCAATTCTCCGGTACGACAACCCATCAAATAACGCGTCCACTGTCTCAAGCGGTGCTGTCTTTGCGCTGTCCTCTGCTTGGCTGCGATTTACAGCTGCCCAATATTCCTCGTCTCGATAAACCCCCGCATGCAATCCACGTTGTGAGAGGGAGGCATTGTTGTCAATGGGAGCCACGGGTTCCCATTGATTTCGGTCAGCAAGGACATCAATTTCTGCGTCGCGTTGCGATGCTATCACCAACATTTGACACCCTTCAGCCAACGCTCGCTGTAACATGACGTAGAAGACTACGCCGTCCCGTTCGAGCGAGGAAAATTGTGCTGTAGGGAGTGTGCTACAAAAATAGGCTGCGCCTTGATCGGTAGCCACACGTGTTAGTAAAGGTACATCGTTGTCAAACCTTGCCAGTAGTGTCCCCTGGCTCTCGAAGGTGCGATATTGGTAGGTACGGAGTTCGCTCAACGGCAAGGCATCCCCACTTTCTGCATGCGCCAGTAAATCCGCATCGCCACGCCACCATGAGATAGCACCTGTTGTATCGGACCGTCCACCCGTAGTAGATTGCCAGTCTCCCCAGTGTGAAGCAAAGAGTTGCTCGCCAGTAACGGTGGGTGTCCGTAGCTTCGAGGGAAAGAACATAGCCACTCGTCCGTTATTGACGAAATGCTGAATCTGTTCCGCCACCAACCCGGTTGGTAGTGTCCCCTGCCAAATCAACAATCCCGTATTTTCCCAGTCGATCTCGGCGACTCGGCTTACAGGGATTACATCAACATGGTGTTGTAGTCGGACATCCGTGGGAATAGCGAGTGCTCTACGGAACGCTTCACCCACCTTTGCGTCATCACTGACGACGACTGCTTTTCGCACCGGCGGTTCAGAAAAGACGAAGAAAAACCGATTATCCAATGGGTTCGCATCACCGGGCAAACTCACTGATCCCCACCCCGAACTGAGTTTCGTATCAATAGGGATGCGGTGTCCTTGCAAAGAAGCCCCCAGCGTGTCAAGTTCGACTTCAACGACGGAGCGCACGTTGTTGACTTCAAATTCAATCGGCACGCGCCGCGCCACACTGCGTTCTTCCGCAGTCAGGGACCCACCTTCGGTACGCACTATTACATCAAGGACGAGTTCTGCCTCGTTGCCACGTTCCCACCGTTGCACGTTTTCCACTCGGACCGACAAGTTATTTGAAGGTGGATCTGTGTATGCCAGCAAAAAGTGGTGGACACCTTCTAACTGAGCGAACGCCTCACGCATCGCGTTCCAGCGACCGCTATGGACATCCCAATCGTTCTCCTTCAAATCCGAACAGATCCAGATTTCGGCGCGTCCTGATTCATTTGCCTTGAGATATGCCAAAGCCGTCTCAAGCATAGCGGGGATATTCGCGCTGGTAGCACTGGATTCGGTCATCGGTAGACTCAATAGTGCTTTCGGCGAATCGACTTCTTGGAGCTGCCCGCTGGCACTGTCAATTAGCAACAAATGTGTTCCGTAATCGCCTTGCTCCAGCAATTGTGCGAGTCTTTTCAGTGCTGTGGATCTTTTTGACTCTCCCGCCTGCAGGTCTTGTATCTCCATACTGGCGGAGCGATCGAGCAGCACCAGCGTGGCATCAGGCTTACTCAATCCGACGCTGCCTAACCAGCCACCGGATAGTGGACGGCTAATCGCAAAAATTAAAGTTCCGATAGCGAGGACACGCATCAATAGGATAAGCAGGTGCCGAAGCCGTGCCATGCCTCTGCTCATACGCTTCGCACGCATCAGGAACATCATCGCTGCCCAAGGAATGGTCCGGTGCCGCTGCTGATTAATCAGATGGATAATGATCGGCAGTGCCATCAAAGGGAGCGCGATTAATGCTAAGGGTTGCAAAAAACTCATATTTTTATATTACCTTGCGGTTCGTTCAGGTAGATTTTTATGAAAAGGTCTCTCTCCGTATATCCGCCCTCCATTACATTACGGGCTTACGTTTTGGATTTTTCATCAGGCTGATAGCCATTCCTCACTTGTGTTTTTTCGGTGTCCGTCCTAACAAGAACCGTGCCAATACGTCCCCGTAATCCTCGTGGATGCAGATACGGTGGTAATCCACTTCAGTATCGCGAATGACCTCGTCCATATTTTCGAGGTACATCTCCATTGCGCGTCGGTACTGTGCGCCGATGACGGTTGGATCTGCGAGTATAGGTTCGCCACCTTCCATATCAACAAATCGCATCGGACGATCAAACTCAAATTCGAGTTCGTTCTGCTCCATGAGGTGAAACACGGCGACATCGTGTTTACGGAATCGCAGGTGCTCAAAACAATTTCGGACGATTCCGGGTTCAATGAATAGATCCGAAACGACGACAATCAATGCTCTCTGTGGGACCCGTTCGGCGGTTTCGTGGAGAACGTCAGCCAACCCGGTTTCACCCGATGCTTCGATCACTCCTAATTCATCAAGGACAACACTCAGATGTGTTGCGCTGCGTTTCGGTGGGATTTCTATATGAAATTCTTTACCTGCACAGTAGAGTCCAACAGCATCGCCTTGTAGCGCGGCTATATAGGCTAAGGTGCCTGCCACGCGACGTGCGTAGTCAAGTTTGCTCATGCCGTTGTGTGCGAAATCCATTGAACCGCTGGTATCCACGACTAAGCACATCCGTAAGTTCGTATCGGCTTCAAATTCCTTGATGTAATAACGGTCATTTCGCGCATAAGCACGCCAATCGAGTCGGCGTGTGTCATCGCCTGGGACGTACTTACGGTATTCCGCAAACTCAAGGCTGGAGCCGCGAATGGGACTCCGGTGTTTACCAGACACATTTCCAATCATAGGGAGTCGGGCGTGCAATTGGAGTGTGGAGAGACGTTCCAAGACCTTTTGGTTGAGGTAATCCCGTTTGAGTTGTAATGCCATAGTTTACCCCTGTTCCGACAACTCTTCAACGAGACGATTGACGAGGTCTTGGCTGGTGATGTTCTCGGATTCCGCTGCGAACGATGTAATGACGCGATGTGCCAGTACTGGGTCCGCCACAGCGACGACATCTTCGAGTCGAGCCATGTAGCTACCACTGAGTGCCGCGCGTGCTTTCGCGCCTAAGATCAAGTATTGAACAGCCCGCGGACCGGCACCCCAAGCCACAAGTGGCTTCAACCAGTCAGGTGATGCGTCGTCTTTCGGACGTGTGCTACGTACCAGATCAACGGCGAATTCGTAGATATGCTCAGCGACCGGCACCCGACGCACGAGGTCTTGAAATGCGAGGACGCGTTCGCCTGTTAGGACGTGTTCAAGTGTTGGGAGCGCCACCCCTGTTGTGGTACGTGCGATCTCTATCTCCTCAGACCGCGCGGGATAGTCTACCTCAATTCTGAACATGAAGCGATCGAGTTGCGCCTCTGGTAACGGATATGTACCCTCCTGCTCTATGGGGTTCTGGGTCGCCAGCACGAAGAAGGGTGGTGTGAGTTGGTATGTTCTACCGATGACGGTGATTTTGTATTCCTGCATCGCCTCAAGCATGGCGGCTTGCGTTTTTGAGGGGGCACGGTTAATCTCGTCGGCGAGAATGAGATTGGCGAACAGCGGACCTTTTACGAACTCGAATTCCCGTCTACCGCCTGGGACTTCCTGAAGGATGTCGGTGCCTGTGATGTCCATCGGCATCAGGTCAGGTGTAAACTGGATTCGGCTGAATTGCAACGCCATTGTCTCGGCGAACCGGCTCACTAACAGCGTCTTTGCCAAGCCAGGAACACCCATCAAGAGTGCATGCCCTTGCGAAAACAGGCAGATCGCCAAGTGTTCAATAACCTGATCTTGACCGACGATGATTTTAGCAAGTGTCTGTTTTAATTGGTCGTAGACATCGCGGAGTTCATCAATTGCAGCGACATCGTCAGCATGCATGGTGTCAGTGTTTGGTGTCGTTGTCATTAGATTTCCTTTCGTGTTATCAATGCGAAACTATACAGTTAGGTAATATTGTCATTTTTAACCCCCTAAAGAATCAGAATCAACGGTATGAATGCCTTATGGGCATTCACCGCCCCTTATCAGGGGGACTTTAAGAGCAAATGGTAAGTCCTATACAATTAACGATACGCCGTTGATCAACGATTACAAAGTGCGAAGGAACACCTCAGCAAAACGCTAATACTATAACAGCAAATTCCGTGCCATCTCAGCGATACCGCACCGTTCAAAAGTGGCTGCACAAAATGGGGCATCCTTTATGTCTAACTTGCACAAAACGGGGCAAAATTTATCCATCAATAACGTATAGCATGGAATATAAGGTTCTAATTGTTAATGACGCAATTTATAGGTGCAAAAGATGCATAATTTCAATTTTAGGATAGAACTTACGCAAATTTAGCACGCGATAGTAGATTTTTTTAGTTTTAAACCCCCTAAAGAATCAACGGTATGAATGCCTTATGGGCATTCACCGCCCCTTATCAGGGGGACTTTAAGAGCAAATGTGTAAGTCCTATTTAGGAAACAAAGTGTTAGAACAGTCGAGGCGACTTAATATGCCGATCTATCCATTTCAGACGGGCATTCAACCATATTTTTATCTGTTTGACCTCTTGCTGATATGTCGCATACCCACGGTTGGGGTTCCCAAACATAGTGCGCCCCAGCACGGGCCATCTCTGAAAGTTTCGCTTTTGTGCTTCGGACAGATATTCAGCAGTCCGATCAATTTCCTTAAGGAGTTTTGGGGTGGCGAGTATATCTTTCCGCAGTTCTTGCCACCTCTTGACGAGTTTTCGTGTAAACTTTCTGTCTGTTAGGAGTCGGTCCCACCAGAACGGGACGGGGTTTGTGTAGATAAGCCATCCTTGCGTTTTCCAACCCTGATTGAAACTGGAATTGCCCATTGAGAGATTAAAATCCCAGACGGGCCCCATCTTCAACTTACCGCCTCTATCTTTGTACATGTATGTGCTATTTCGGAAGCCATCTATGTTTCTGAAAAGTTCGTTGATGATGAAATGGTCGATAAAAGCATCGGTATCTATGTACTTGGCGTATCCGTGTTCGGGGTGCTTAAAATCCTTGCCAGCTAAAGTCGCTTCAAATTCGTTCATATAGTTCTGAATCCACGCTTTTTGGGCAGTGGACATCTCGCGCCCTTTTGGGTAAACATAAAACAGTCGTGTGCCATAGTGCGTGGAAAAATAGGTCTCATACCAGTCCATTTTGTCGATCTTCAGGACATAGCCGCCGGTGATGTCCGCGGGTTTCAGCGATTTAATATCAACGCGGTCTTTCCCGCGTTTAATCTTTTCTATCAATAGATAGACACCGACATAGTGTCGGTTTTCGATTGCTGGATCCCCTTTATCATTGAGGAACATTTCAACAAACTTTGTCCTACTTGCATACCTGCCGATGCGATTACTGAACTCGTACGCCAAGTAATTTCGCATGAGGGTTTTATCGGAATAGGGTCCATTTAGTACCCAGTCTGATTCCGTCGGCAATTGCAATAACGATGCATCTTTGTCATTGCCTGCATCGTCCTGAATTTCGATGCCGTACTGATGCTTTCGGAAGTGCAGCGATGTTTTCCCTCTCAACTCTATGCCGATTTTTCCCTCGAAATCAATATGTTCGCTATTTAGGGTATTTCTACCACCGGATTCATCGTAAATAATCTTCATCCGTGCCGGAATTTTGGGTTCATCGCGAATCCATTTTCCAGATGTATCAATAATAACGATCGGCAGATTTGATGAAAAAGCCTTAGTGCGCTCCAGACCTTTTTTGGGGTCAACAGGGTTAGAGACAAATGTCTTTTTAGATTGCTTAGATCGCCCAGGGGTATCCGTGAAGCAGCTTGATGCTACGGATAATATGATACCACTTAGGAGCAGCGGTATGATTTTTTTGTAAAGATACATTTTTGTCTTTCTTTATAGATAAAGTGCTTCTAATCAACTCGAACATTCTTAAAACGGGTATTGTTGGTTCCGTTCGCTATCTCTGTGCTAAATTCAGGAGCGTCTCCACTACTGATAAGGAAGCAATTTTGAATAGCGATGTTGTCGGACGCGGAGACTTCGCTACTAAATTTTATTGCCGCACCGCCACCGACAGGTCTTCCGTACTCGCGGTGTACTGCGTCAATACGACAATCGCTAACCGTCACGTTACGGCATTCGGAAAGGTTGAGACCATCCCCATCGGTTCGGATGTTGACATTATCTATCAGCATACCATCGCAACCTGTTGCAAGTATCGCGTAATCGCCACCGTTATGGATGTTCAAGTTTCGGATTTCCACGTTCTTGCAGTGTTGGAGCATAATACCGTTGTTGCCTGTACCATCAACGGCACCTGGACCGTAGATGTTTACATTTTCGAGGTTTTCTCCGATAAGGCGCGCGACATCCGTGTCAGGTAGGGCTTTGAGTGTAGCACCGGCATCAAGTGCGAGCGTAACGTCGCTTTTCAGGTGAATAGCACCGGTTGCATAGACCCCAGATGGCAGGAGAACGGTGCCACCGCCAGCGGCGTTGCAGGCGGCGATGGCTTGGTTGATTGCGTCTGCATCGTTGGATTTGCCATCGGCGACAGCACCGAAATGATGCACGTTGTAGGTACCGACCTCCGCGAGTGCTTCTTGCGTTAATCCTGCGAGTGTGTCCTCGCGTGTTCTGCCGGTATGTGCTTCAAGGTTCGTCACCCATTTCTTAAGGGTGCGGTTGCGCTCGGATTCGGCATAATCTACCAAGGTTTTTAGGGTGTATTCATATCTGTGCGGATCTATTCTACCTTCAAGCGTTTTCCAAAGTTCGGCTGCCTGTGCAGCCATCTCAACGCCCTCTTCTATGTTGGCGTAGAGGTCTTGTATGAGGGTTCTGCCAATAGAGAGACGCTGGTCATGTGCTGTGAAGTGGAAGGCAGTGAGGTGTGCTTCTCCGCGCAATGGATCTCCATATATCTCACGAAGCCCTGGTGCGTACTGTGCTAACACACGCTCACGTAACGCCGGTGTGATAGTGCCTGCGCCTTCTTTATTTACGATATATGGGGTCTTGACTTGTGCCATACCGGGGTCGCTGGAGTCAAACCAGATACCGCGGTAACCGCGATAGTTGTAGCACTTGCGTGTGACCTCTTCAAGCATCATCAGGATCGTCTTGGTTGTCCTGAGTACCTCTGGATCGTCGCCGAATGTCTGCCGAATCCACTCTGTGTAAATATCGTCCACCGTTAAGTCTGGATTCCAAGAGAGTCGTCCGAGTCCGTAATAGTTCACAGCGTTCAATGGAGATTTTGTCCATGCGGGTGCAGGTGAGATCATAGATACACCCATGATGCAATCGACATTGAACTTATTCAAACTCCCTGGTCCGTTGCGATAGGTGTCCTGTTCAAACCACCACTTCCATTTCTTGATCCAGGAGACGGGCCAACTCTTGTCAATGACGAGTTCACTGCCATACAAGTTTTTCTGCATCGCGCCGTCAAGTGCTGGGATTGGTGCCCACAGGTCCCAATCCAGCGGACTGCCTTTTGGAACGATAATGACGTTATCCCGGAAATTGCCGTCCTCATGCGCGAAGAGATCATAGGGGATCAGATTTCGGTAGGGTTCTGGTGTGTACCGGAGGTTGCCGTAGACGAATGCGCGTACAAGTACCTTTCCACCGTAAGGCTTCAGTGTGTCGGCAATCCGGTTCACCATCGGGGGCCGAGGGTCGCCGTTCTGTTTCTCCGAACCGAGTTTCATCATGTATCCGCCGAAGTCGGGGACTCTTTCATAAAGTGCGTCAGCGGTTTTTTGGTCGAGTGCGAGGAGATAATTCGGACTCCAATAGAGTGCGATCCCGTAATCTCGACAGATGTCGCCGAGTTTTTCGACCTCATCCAGATGTTCAAGGAAATTATTTCGGTAGTGCCAGTTAATCTCACTCGGACAGAGTGCGTTCCAACCGCAGGATGCCAACATACGCACCCAATCTCGGATTAATTTGGTATCGCCGGTGCGCAACTCTTCCCAACTGAAAATTGAGTTGTCTCTGCCGCCACCCCGCCATCTGTCCCCGAAAAGTCCACGGAAGTAGGACCAATGTGCGACCATACGGATAGGCACCTGCGGGTTCTCCAAGACATCAAGTTCAAACGGATTCTGCCCAATTTGAATGCGACGCATCAGATCAAACACACCAAAAATAACGCCTGCGGGTATTCCGCCCGCGACAACAACCGTTCCTTCCATCGCCTTGATGACGAACCCATCGCCTTCAATTCGATCCAATTGGAGGTCTTCAGCACGATCGCGGATCCAGTTTGAGGTTTCGACTGTTCCGAGGATAACTTTCGGTCCAGCGACAGTGGCAGTCTCTGAAACGGATGGTCTGAAACCGAACATGGATTCCGCCGCCTGTGCCAATTCGGAACCAGCCGTCTGGACAGTCGAATTTGTGCCTTCAGTAACAATGTTTTTAAACAGATCCTGATTTGGCTGTTCAGTCGCGGGTGGATTGAACTGTAGCCACGCCTTATAGAGCGTTCGGTCCACCTCTTGGTACTTATAGGTGCTCCGCTCTTTTTCGGTAGGGTTCGTATCACGTCTTCCGGCATAGATGTGCTTGGTTTCGTCGTAAATCTGCCTAACTTCAGCGTCGGTCAGTGGCTTATTGTAGATACGGAGATCGTCGAGATAGCCAGTAAAGTCTTCACTGGTGCGAATCTCAGTTAAACCCTCTCGGCGCAGTGGCTCCATGTTCACTGTAGATAAATCAATTGTTGCGATCTGCTCACCATCACGCCATCCGACGATCTGTTTCGCTTTGTCGTCGTATGCGACTGCGAACAGATGCCATTCGGCATCGCCGACGGAGGCTTTCACATGTGGATAGAACGCCCATTCGCGTAGGTCGTACTTGGGCCAATCATAATCAAGGATGCCTTCCCAGTATTCAAAATCCTTTTCACCTCGGAAACGGACTTGAAAACAGCCACGATAGTTGTTAAGTTCGATCGCATCGTTGTTGTATCCGAGAATGTTGGACCTATCTGACCCCGAATTTAACCAGAAGCAGATTGTGCCACGCGATATTGCAAGTGGGGAATTCTCAGGTACAGGGATTCGCATTGGCTCTGTCTTCCGCATCACTTCGATGCAGGCGCGTCCTTCACCGAGTGAATAGATTTTTGTTTCACCCAACACAGCGTGGTTACCGTTACCGGAGAGATCAGTGCCTGTTCCATCGTCAAAATCCCAACGACCAACAAGTCCTTCCGGTTCAGCTGCCCTGACACTACTGAGTTCATTGGCTAATATCAGTACGACGACTATAGAAATTGTAATGAGGATTTGGTATTCCATGTGTTCACTCCATATATTTAAAGGTTTTCAAAAGCGCACAACATCGCCTTTTTCTCATTGAGTTACCAACAACACCCAGTTCTCGAGTCAAATTCAATACCACCAGTGAGATGGTTTTCTCAAACGATTCACAAAATCATCAGGCAGCTATCGGAATATCTTTAGTTATGATCAATTTGTGCGGCAATGACATCGTAGGCGTTTTCAAGCAGATAAAGCAAATCGGCATCGTTATTATCAAGGTCTTCTGCGATAGACAGTTCAGACAATTTACAATGCAGTCGGTTGACTTCATCAATGCCCACCTCCCATGCAAAGGTAAGTATTTTGTAAACATCTATGACGGCTTCCACAAGATCACTAGGGACGTTAAGCCTCCAGTGAATTCCCTCTGCTGCAGATATCAATTCATCAAATCCAACCTGGCTCACATAGAGAAGGCACGCATCATACATCACCCGTTTTATATTCACTTCTTCCGCATTCGCTGTCCAAGCAATTGTCTGTAAAACAAGGGCTTCTATAAGATCATCGGGGGTATCGCTTACACGAGTTTCTTCTACGATAGAGGTCAGTTTATTTATAGCGTCTTGGCGAAGCCGCGAGCGAATCACATCATATATCGCGTGCTTTTCGAGTGTATCCTTCATAAACAACTGTATTGCGATTTGGGGATCAGTGATTGATTGTATTGCGCATGGTGTGTTAGGGCATTGTGTTTGTAGTGCCTTGAGTAACGCTTGTTCCTCCTTTATAAGTGCCTTCCTTGCTAACAAGGCCTCACGCTTTTTCCAGGTGACAAACGCTGTCCAATCGTCATATATTTTTTGCTGGTCGAGCGTTCGATCCGTTTCTGTCGCATTCAGTGCCTCTAAAAGTTTCTGTTCGTATATCGAAAGTGTTGGCTTTGCTGTGAGCAGTTCGATCGTCAGGCAAATAATCGGCATGAGCCAGTTGTCAATCAATTGCCGCTGTGCTTGTGCGTTTCCCCAGTCTGAAAAGAGTTTTTGAAAAACGGAGCGAGTGATTTCCGTAAATGCATTCTGCCCCCTATTCTTGTAAAAAGTCCAATCGGTGGGTTCCAAACTATTAGCAAAAATTCCATAAGGAGTATCCGATGCACAGAGGTAAGATTTCAACTGTTCATGACCTCCTGCAATTTTGCCTGGTGCTTTACACTCGGCAATCACGAAAACGCTATCATCAGAGAGGTACACTGCAATGTCAGCTTTCCTCTTTGACGATCCCATGTAAATCGGGTACTCTCTCCGCATAGAAACCTGAAAGTAGGGCATGGATGAGATCCGTCTCCTTAGATATCCTTGAACTGCATCAACGACTGGAACTTCAGGCGTTGTCAACTGCGTCACCTCCTTTTATGGCAAATTTTACAACGATACACAGCCAATCGGCGCGCTTACATGAAGATAAAAAAATAATTCGGTAATTTATTGGCAAAGTCCAGTGCGGTTGCAAACTGCACCATAGGTGTCAATTTAGAGGGTTTTCGCCTTATTTCGTCGCTGCTCTTCTACAGATGCCGCCCCTACGGGGCTTAGGTCTGTGAGGTTGCGTTTTTCTACAGAAATACCATCCCTACGGGATTCAAGAGGTTTTTGAAGTTTTCAAGGTTTTTGTGTAAAATCCGGTGCGGTTCCAAACCGCACCTACCGGCCTGGAGAAAATCGGAATTACCGATTTAAATAATTAAACTTCATCAAAGCACGCCTACCCACGAGTATCACTGTGTTACCGACAATATCCAGTCTCGAATCAAATCTAACACCTCCGGTGAGATCGTCTCCTCAATGGCACCGTACTCGTTCATTAGACCTGTGCGAGCGCGTTGGAACAGATGATTATGTTCTGGCAAACGATGCCCAGTCACATTCTGATTGCCACCTTTTTTGAGAGCTGCGGCGATGGCGGTGAGGTTTTGCTCGGCATCAACTTGCACATCCAGTTCACCGTTGAGCGCGAGGACAGGCACTCGGATTTTCTCAAACGCAGGCCGCGGATCGAAAGTGAGGAAATAGCGCATCCACGGGGTCAGTGACTGTTCCGCGAGTATCCGTACCTGTGCCTCGTCCTGTTGCGCCCGCGGCACACCGTTAATTTCAAGCTGCTTGCGTACGATTTCCTCGACCTTTTGTCGCCGCTCGTCCTCCGCCATATCTTCTGAAGTTAAGATCGTGAACAATCGATCAAGAAGCACCAGTAAATTCTGTTTACGCTCACCCGCTATTTCGGCTGCATCAAAAATGCGTTCGTTCTGTTTACGCAACAACTCGGCACCGGGGACACCGGGACCTGCCATCAGCACGATGAAACTGACATCATTGTTGCGACTGGCGACGATGGCTGCGATGAGACCACCTTCGCTATGACCGATCAACCCGACACGACCGATGCGATCATCCTGCTTAAGGAACGCTACACCCGCCTCCACATCAGTCGCGAAATCCACTGTCGTTGCCGGTTTCGGATGCGGTGTTGACTTACCGATACCGGGATCATCCACACGGAGTACGGCGATCCCTGCCCGGCTCAGATGGTCAGCAAGCACCCAAAACGGTTTGTGTCCGACCAACGTCTCATCTCGGTCTTGTAAACCGCTACCAGAGATGAGGAGCACCGCAGGAAACGGACCGTCACCTTGTGGTAACGTCAGAGTGCCAGCGAGGTTGACGGAACCGTTTTGAAAGGCTGCCTCTTCGATTTTATAGGGGAACGGCGGTTTCGGTTCTTGTGGTCTTTCGGGATCCTTGACGACACTATCACGAGAGAGGCGGAAACTGAACGTGGCACCACTTTGACTGAACGGACCACTAATAGCACCGTCTTGTAGTTTTCCGTCAAAGGTCGGATTTCCCGGCACGCCGCGAATTGAGAACTTGACACGCAGACTACTATCTTCTTCCACAACAAGGATATCAGATAGGGGTAATCCCTTCGCGCCTTGTGCTGGAATGTCGATAGTTCCGCTCCAGTCACTGTCGTTGAGAGTGAGATCAATTTTCACGGCGATGGGTTGACCGGGAATCTCAATCTGTCCCTCCCAATGCCCCGTAACACGGTTTTCTGCATAGGAAACCGAGAGCACCACCACCATTGTCACGATGACGAGGATTGTTTTAAGTAAACCAGATACTATCTGATGAAAGTTGCTTTGCACTGCGTCTGATCCTTATGGATTGGCTTTTATATTCCCCCAAGTCGTGGCTAATTTGCCAGCGGGATAAACCGCCAACGCGGATTTGAGACCTGTTGTCATGATGGTTTTAATATCAGCCTCAGTCAGTGCGACAGTGAAAAATGCGATATCGTCAAAGACCCCGGAATAATATTGTCCCCATTGATGCAAAAAAGTTGCGCCGATACTGATATCCGTAAAAACATAGGTATCGGTAACTGTTTCCCCTTCTTTGCCGTTGTAATAACCCGTCGCGTTTCCTTCATCATCCAATACAAATGCATAGTGTCCCCATTTATTTTCATCAAATTTTGGGATGACGGGTTTCCACGCTTTGCCCCAAATGTCAACGGCACCATTTTGGAACCGAATTGCGAAAGCCGGATTTGTGGGTCCACTGACATTCGATATTAACCGATCATCATTGGCGACATCACTCGGTTTCGCCCATAGCACCACAGTGACCTCTCCAGCCAACCCTAAATTCCCGACAAGCACATGCGCTTTACTTTCATTCCCATCAAATTCCAGTGCGGCTCCGAATTTACCGTTCTTTATCCATTTCGGAGCGTTCATAATTTCCCCGTCTTTACCATTTTCAGAGGCATCCGTCGCTGTATCGCCCTTACCTTCATCAAAGAACCACATCCCGGCAACAGTTTTTAGATCAAATTCTGCGTTACTGATGCCGGTAAATATCAGGCTCAGGACGATTAAACTGATAGACACAAGCATTAAATTCGCTATTACGATCTTCATCTGTCATATCTCCTTTTATTATGTCAGAGAACTGTGAATTGAGAGAATTCGTGACAGTATATGGAATAGGACTTACGCAAATTGAGAAAATATCGAACATTTAGACGCAAAAAGCGGTGATTTTCGTCCTTTAAACCCCCTAAATCCCCCTTATCAGGGGGACTTTAAGAGGGAATAGGCGACTGACCTGTTTTTATCAATTGTTTGCTATTTTATCCTATGTGAAAACGATATTCTTTCGTGTTTTTCTATTATACCACATAGACGTGAATCAGGTTAGCAAAATTTGCTCAGGAAAAATGTATTTTTTCGGGAATTTCACACTTTTTTATTCGATTTGTTCCAATTGAGTCATTCTTGGATATTGGAGTGTTTTTTTGAACTCGCCAGTCTCAACGTCCCATAAGCGGATCGTCTGGTCGTCGCTCCAGCTGACGATTGTCTGTCCATCCGGACTGAATGTGACACCCTTAACATCAGCGGTATGTCCCTCAAACGTTTTCTGATGCGTTCCCGTGAGAACATCCCATACGCGGACGGTATCGTCTCTACTTGCGGTGGCAAGCAGCCGCCCATCAGCACTGAAGGCTATACTATCAATACTTTTTTGATGTCCCTTGACGGTTTTCTTGTGTTGTCCTGTCGTGACATCCCACAGGCGCATGGTTTTGTCCGCGCTTCCACTTGCAAGGGTGCGGCCATCAGGACTGAATACCACACTCTTGACATCCTTTGTATGGCCCCTCAATTTTTTGTTTTCTTTTCCTGTGATAACGTCCAACAGACGGATTGTATGGTCCCTCATTTTTTTTCCCCCTATGATAACATCCAACAGACGGACGAAATTATTACGATTATCTATACTCGCAAGCGTACCGCCACCAGCGTTAATCGATGCATTGATACAATCAAAATCTTCATATTCTCTGGTCGCTTTCCTGTGTGTGCTTGTCGCAACATCCCACAGATTGACCTCATAGCTGCCCCAACTTGCGAGTGTATTGCCATCGCGGCTGAATAGGACACGAAGGGATCTCCCGTGTTCTGCTATGAAGGTTTCCTTATGTTCACCGGTACGAACGTTCCAGAGGCGGATAAGTCCATCTTCACCCGCACTCGCGAGTATCTGTCCATTCGGACTGAATGACACGTTATGGGCACCCGCCATATCCGTGGTGAGCAGTGCGGGTGCTTTATCACTGTTCACATCATAGATCCAAATGCCGGTAGCACTGGCAACCGCTAAACGGGTGCCGTCTGGGAAATACTGGACATCATTGATTCCGCTTGTATTAACAGGTCTCGGAATAATACTCGCGATAAGCACAATCCAAGCAATGCCGAACGCTACACAGATCGCGATCCCTATAATGAATAGTACTTTTCTCATCCGCTTTGAAAGGATACTCGTCACAACAGCCGAAACGATACCGACTGCAAAACCGATAACAATAAACAGTCCTTTGTCCATCACAAAAGTCTCCTTTTAACTCAGAAACATCTGTATCACTTTGTGTTGTCTGCTGTGTTGCGTATGGCTGTCAAATCCCACAGCAGCACTGTCCCATCTTCGCCCGCGCTTGCGAGGGTCTGTCTATCTGGACTGAATGAAGTGCTGGTGATGTCCTGATGATCTCCTGTGAAGGTTTTCTTCTTTCGGTCTTTGATGACCTCCCATAGATGAACCTCTCCCCATAAACTGATACTCACGTGTGAGCTTGCGCTTTGACTTGCGAGGATTTCGCCATTAGGATTGAACAACACGCTCCAAAAAGTCCCTTTATACCCTGCGAGTGTCTTCTTGTGTTCAGCAGTATTTGTATCCCATAGACGGAGGGTGCCGTCTGGACCTGTGCTTGCGAGGATTTTTCCATCAGGACTAAACGAGAGACTTCCCACCTCTGCTGCATGCCCTATGAGTGTGGTCTTGTGTTCTCCAGTGTTTACGTTCCACAAACGGATGTTCCCATTCAGCCCCCCACCTGCAAGTATTGCGCCATCTAAACTGAAAGCGAGACTTGTGATACTATTGGCGTGCCCTGTGAGTACCTGCTTTTGTTTTCCAGTAGCTATATCCCATAAGCGGATTGCCTTGTCCGAACCTCCACTCGCGAGAGTCTTCCCGTCCGGACTGAATGACACACTTTCAACGGGCGCTGTGTGACCTGTGAGGATTTTCTCTTGTTTTCCAGTATCTGTATCCCATAGATAGATGGCTGTGTCTCCATTTTTACCCGCGATGTCCTGCGCTGTGTACTCTGAAAAACCTGAGAGATCGGTTTTTTGCCCACTCACAGCGGCAAGTGTGCGGCCGTCAGGACTAAACGAGACGCTCTCAAAATAACCTATATTCTCTACGTGTTGCCCCGTTAAGTCCACTTTATGTTGTCCGGTGTTTGCATCCCATAAACGAATGGTTTCGTCCCTACTCATCGTAGCGATTGTTTTTCCATCGGGACTAAACGACGTGCCAACTATCCAGGTGCCATGCCCTGTCATCGTTTTTTTGAGTTTCCCAGTTTTTGCCTCCCATAGACGAATCGTATGGTGTGAACTGGCACTCGTGAGCGTTTTTCCATCGGGGCTGAACAACAGGTGATTGACCTGATCTGCTTGTCTGAGTGTTTTCCTCAGTTTTCCCGTGTTTGCGTCCCAGAGTCGGACAGTTTTGTCCTCACTTCCGCTTGCAAGGATTTGCCCATCCGGACTGAAAGAGACACTATGGACATCATTCGTATGTCCTACGAGCGTTTCCTTGAGTTTTCCAGTCTTTACATCACACAAGCGGACAGTCCGATCTCTGCCACCACTCGCGAGCGTTTTTCCATCGGGGCTGAACGACAAACTATAAACGCCTTTCGTATGTCCTGTGAGTTTTTTCTTCAGTTTTCCAGTCTCCGTATCCCATAGTGGAATTGATCCACTCGAATACACACCTGCAAGGGTTTGCCCATCGGGACTGAACAACATGCTGGACCTATAATAAAGACGGGCATCGATTGTTTTTTTTCGCCGCCCTGTTTTAGCATCCGACAGATGGATTCCCTTGTAATTTTCGCTCGCGAGGGTCACGCCATCCGGACTCAGTACGACGGAACCACCTACATTTTCAAATGTTCGCTTGTGTGCTCTTGTGGCAACATCCCACACCATGACATCGTCAGAATTTTCACTTATGAGGGTTGTGCTATCAGGACTGAACGCTATATTATCAACATCGTACCTACCGTACCTACCTCTCTTTAGCAATGCAAGTTCTTGAAGGGTCTCCGCGTCATAGAGCCAAATACCGACAGAACCGGCGACTGCTAATAGAGTGCCATCCGGGGAATATCGTATATCATTGATCTCGCCTTTACCGATGCGGGCTTTCGCGCCTTCGGGTAAACCCCATTGTGTGTAGTCTTGGGCAAAACTGCTCGGTAGGTACAATGTTGAAAGGATAAGTAGCGTCAAAAGAGTAGAGGATGAGATGATTTTCATTGCGCCAGACTCCTATTGCAAGTTCCAACGGGCGAGGGAACCTCGCCGCTACGAGCCGCCTTGTGCAAGGACGGGTGTATAATTAATTACGGGTTTTACTATAAACCGCCAGAAATGCATTTCTTAGGAATTTTTCTCACTTTTTTGTGGGATTTGTCAGAGACGATTTTGGGTATTGAAGTGCCTTTTTGAATTTACCGGTATCAACATCCCATAAGCGGATCGTACGGTCGTTGCTCCAACTTACGATTGTCTGTCCATCAGGACTGAATGCGGCACCATTGACAGGTGCGATATGTCCTTTGAGTGTTTTTTTCTGCTTCCCCGTCGTAGCGTCCCACAAACGGACGGTTTCGTCTCTACTTGCAGTGGCGAGCATCTGTCCATCAGCACTGAACGCTATGCTACTGATACCCCTCCGGTGCCCTTTGAGGGTTCTTTTATGTCTACCTGTTGCAACATCCCACAGGCGGACAGTTCTGTCCCAACTTCCACTCGCAAGTGTTCTTCCATCAAGACTGAACGCAACGCTCTTGACATTCCTTGTATGCCCTTTGAGGATTTTTTTTTCTTTTCCTGTGTCACCGTCCAACAGACGGATGGTCTTGTTATCGCGCTTCGCAATTATCACCCCATCAGCATTAAACGCTATCCTACCAAAACGCTGGACACCGCCACCGAAATTTTGCTTGTGTGTGTTTGTAGCAACATCCCACAGATTAATCTCATAGATACTGGAACTCATGAGTGTATTCCCATCAGGGTTAAACAATACATTAGATACTTCGCCATAGTCCAAGCCTTGCTTCATTATGAAGGTCCTCTTATTCTTTGCAGTCTTAACGTCCCATAGACGGACAAGTCCATCTTCATACCCACTTGCGAGTGTTTTTCCATCAGGGCTGAATGATACGCTGAAGACACCCGGTATATCTGTCGTGAGCAGTGCGGGTTCTTTGTCGCTGTTCATATCATAAAGCCAAACACCAATAGAACTGGCAACCGCTAAACGGGTGCCATCTGGAGAATATTGGATATCATTGATCCCGCTCGTATTCGATATCGCGTTCTTGTTTTTTGGGAGCTGCCATTGTGAGTTCTCCGGTAGGTTGCGTCTCGGAACGAGACTCGCCATAATAAAAACCCAAACAATTCCGAGGGCGAAAAAGATAAAAAGCAGTACTTTTTTCATCTGAAACCTCTTCTTTTGACCGGCATATATCCATATCACTTTGTATCATCTGTCATGTTAAGTATAGAAGTTAAGTCCCACAACAACAGTGTGCCGTCTTCACTCCCAGTTGCAAGCGTTTTGCCATCCCGGCTGAACGACACACCCAAGATACCAGCTGTATGTCCTGCGAGGGTTTTCTTACTCTGCTCTTTGATGACATCCCAGAGCCGAATCTCCTTCCATAGCCTAATATTAACTTCTGAACTTCCACTTTGACTTGCGAAGATTTCTCCATTGGGACCGAACGATACACACCAGAAAGTCCCTTTATACGCTGCGAGCGTTTTTTCTTCCTCGGTTGTGTTTGTATTCCACAAACGGAGGGTGCCGTCCGAACTTGCGCTTGCGAGGATTTGTCCATCTGGACTGAACGCGAGTCTTGTAACCTCTGCCACATGCCCAGTGAGTGTGCTTTTGTGGTATCCCGTGTTTGTGTACCACAGGCGGATGTTCCCGTTCAGACTCCCACTCGCAAGAATTGCGCCATCAGCACTGAACGAGAGCCTCGTAATACTCTCCGTATGCCCTGTGAGGACTTTCTTTTCTTTTCCCGTAGAAATGTCCCACAGACGGATTGTCAGATCAGCACTCCCACTCGCAAGCGTCGAGCCGTCTGGACTGAATGATAGGCTCTCGACATACCCCGTGTGCCCTATAAGTGATTTCTTCTGTTGTCCAGTGTCCGTATCCCATAGATAGACGGTTTTGTCCGCATCTGATTTTGAGTGAAAATGCCGCCTGAAGCCTGAGAGATCGGTTTCTTCACCACTCGCGGCGGCGAGTGTACGTCCGTCGGGACTAAACGAGACACTCTCGAAATACCCTATATTCTCTACATGTCGACTCGTTAGGTCTTTTTTATGCTGCCCAGTGTCTACATCCCACAAACGGACAGTTTCGTCTAAACTCATAGTGGCGAGCGTTTTTCCATCGGGACTAAACGATGTGCCGACTATCCGAAACCCGTGTCCTATAAGCACTTTCTGGAGTTTTCCAGTCTTTGCGTCCCATAGACGAATCGTATGATGTGAATCGGCACTTGTAAGCGTTTTTCCATCGGGACTGAACAATACGTAATCAACATGATGCGCATGCGCCAGTGTTTTCCTCAGTTTTCCAGTTTTCGCATCCCATAGACGGATAGTTTCGTCTCCACTCCCAGTTGCGAGCGTTTGGCCGTCCGGGCTGAACGCCACGCTGTAGACAGTCTTCGTATGTCCTGTGAGCGTTTTTTTAAGTTTTCCAGTCTCTGTATCCCACAATCGGACAGTCTGATCGTTTCCGCCACTCGCGATCGTCTTTCCATCAGGGTTGAATGACAAACTATTAACATGTTTTACGTGTCCAGTGAGTGTTTTCTCGAACCTTCCAGTCTTTGCATCCCATAGGCGGATTGTTCCGTTCCAACTCCCACTTGCGATTATTTTTCCATCAGGACTGAACGATATACTGGAGATATAATCCGGATGTCCCGTGAGTGTTTTTTTTCGCGCCCCTGTTTTTGCATCCGATAAGCGAATTTCTTTGTAATCTTTACTTGCAATCATCAAGCCATCCGGACTAAACGAGACAATATGAGGGCTCCCTATATCCTCGAACGTTTTCTTGTGTTCTCTCGTGGCAATATCCCATAGTGTGATGTCGCTATAACTTCCACTCGCAAGCACAGCACCATCTGGACTGAACGATATGCTACGAACACCATCGGTATCCCTCCTAAGCAATGCGAGTTCTTGAAAGGTCTTTGCGTCGTAGAGCCAGATACCGACAGAACCCGCGACTGCTAATAGAGTGCCGTCCGGGGAGTACTGCATATCACTGATCCTGCCCTTACCGATGCGGGCTTTGGCACCTTGGGGTAAAGCCCATTGTGTGTAATCTTGGGCAAAACTGCTCGGTAGGTATAGCGTCAAAAAGATAAATAATGTTAAAAGGATGAGAAATGCAGTGCGTTTCATGCAATCAGGCTCCTCTTAGGGGAATTGGATGCCATCTGTGAAGGACCGCGAACGATTTCCGCGCTCTTTTTTTAAGTATACCACAACACTTATAAGATATGCCGTATAAAAACTGAGTAATAGGATATACAGCACATCTCATAAATAGTTTGCGAGTCCTGCCAAGTAGGAATCCCGCATAAAGAAACCCCCTAAATCCCCCTTATCAGGGGACTTGCCAAGTAGGAATCCCTCATAAAGAAACCCCCTAAATCCCCCTTATCAGGGGGACTTTAAGAGGCAATGCGTAAGTCCTAAGGATATAGAAAGGAGGGAGTAATAAGGTATTATGCTTCGGTTTCGGTTTCTACTTCGTTAGCATGCATAATTTCTTGCAAGCCGGTAGCGATGCGGAAGCCGGCGATGGAGATGCCGATTGAGATAGCAAACAACCACCGATATCCGACATGCGGTACGTAAAGTAGAAGTCCGCCTAACATTGGGGCGAAACTCACAGGCATGAGTAACGTGTTCATAAAACCGATGTAAGTCGGCCGGTTCCGTGGAGGTGCAATGTTCAGCATGTATGCCATAAAACCGACCATCATGCCGTTCCCCAAAATGCCGCCGACTATGAAAATTAGCAAAAAGGCTGGCATTTGTAACGACACTGGCAATGCCCCGGAAAAAAATGCGATTGCGGGCGGGATCCCCATCAAGCCTGCGGTGATAATCAGGAGCCATCGTACGCCATACTTCTCACCGACATATCCCCATATTGTGTTTGAAATCACACCGCTCAAAGCGGAACAGACGATAAAAAAACCTATCGTTGCCTCAGAAAGTCCAAGCTCGTTCAGGGCATAGGGGATGTAGAAGGGGGATGCCATTCCGGAAAAGTGCCCAAAGACGCGAAAAAGAATAAAGCGTCGGTAATTTGGGTCTGTGCGGAGGAAGTGCGGTCCCTGTTTTAGATGTTGTGAGATGGGTTGTCGTGTCGGCTGGACAGGGTGAATCGGTTCACGCACGCCTAAGAAACTGACGAATGACAGAAACGCTGCAGTCACCGAACAGATGAAGAGGAAGGCGTAGTTGTGCGGAAAACCGAGATCCGTCTGCAGATTACAGATGGAACCGATGAAATACATGGTAAACGTTTTGAAGATTTGCGTAATACTGCCGAGTATCCCCGTAAATTCGTCTTCGTTTCCGAGAACAGCACGCACGAGGAATCCGACCCAGATCGCGAAAAAACCGCCGTACAGCTGCCGTAGACTAAAGAAACCAGCGCGCCGCTGGGGTTCTATGGATTTAGAGACGATATCCATATAAGGGAGCGTCGAAACGCCCATAGCGGAGGAGGATAAGAAATAGAATCCGAGAAAACAGGCGGCGAGCAACATCGGGTTTTGCTCACCGATTGTGATGGTGCAGAAAAAGATGGCGAGCCATGCCAAAACGCGGACACTCATACCGAGCACGTAGAACGGCATTTTGCGGGGACGGTGTTCCAGTAGGTTGGACATCAATAGTTGGGGCCACATCCAGCCTGCCGTCATCATTGAACCGGTTAAACCCACCAGAAAGTCGGAACCGCTTAATTTATGGATAAAAGCAGGAAGGACTGTCGCGGAATCCGCAAATGCGAGGTTAATTCGCATGAAGATACCTTGCAGCAGCGCAAATCGGAAGTTCCGCCGTTGGATTTTTAATTTACCTTGCGGTTCGGTCAAGTTGTTCTGATTAATAAGTTCAATTTCCGTAGTTCCGCCTTGAACGTTGTTCAAGGCTACGTTTTTTGTTTTTAATTTACCTTGCGGTTGGGTGAGATTCACTTAGCGTTTATATAAAGCATACGAAGTTCTGCCCTTTATCTTTTGACATAATTTTCGCAATTAGGTTGAATCGAAATTTCTATCGTTGGTTGTCTGAATGCACTTCGCATTTGGGCGAGTACGCCGCAAATCGCGGATTACGCGGATTTTTGTGTTTGGGTACACCAGAACTGTAAGGTAATTTAGCGGATTTTCGGGAGGGCTGACTGGTCCTGTCCTGAAACAAAATTGTCTTTACAATGCCCCGAAGTTGTGCTAAACTGGGTATAAACTTTAGACATTATGTATAGGAACGGGCGAGGCGACCTCGCCCCTACGATATAATGTCTTTTAATTTTTTGACGGCTGACAGCCAAAAAGGAAATATATATGGAACCTCTTCGGATTGGATTTCTCGGTGCCGGTGGTTTCGCACGGCACACCATTTATCCCGCACTTCATCTCGCCCCAGTCGCATTGCAAGCCGTTTGCGATGCCGACGAAAATCGTGCCAAGGACGCCGCTGGTAAATTCGGTACAGGTAGATATTACACCGATCGGCACGAAATGTTTGAAAAAGAAGACCTCGAAGCAGTGATCATCTCTATGGGACCTGACCCAAGACAGCCGCTTGTACTTGAAACGCTCGCGGCGGGGTATCATGTCTTCACACCAAAACCGCCTGCACCCTCTCTTGAAGAAACGATTGCTTTGGCAGAAACCGCAGAAAAACACAATAAGACGCTCATGGTGAACTTCCAACGACGGTTCAGCCTCGGTGTGCGTGAGGCGAGACGGATCATGCAGACCGAATCCTTCGGCACACTTACACAACTTTTCTGCTCGTTCTGTAGTGGGAAATACCCGACAGTCAAAAGTTATCTGCTCGATTTTGCGATTCACCACTTCGATTTAGCGAGACACATCGCTGGTGCGGATGTGAAAGAACTCTGCGTTTTTCACAATGAAGTCGATGGGCAAGGGGCATTCGCTGTCAGTGTAGAATATACCAACGGTGCAGTGGGAAGTTTGCAGCTGAGCAGTCAACGCTTGTGGCAGCGGAATTATGACTACATCGAAATCACCGGTCAACACGAGTATATCGTTTTAGACGGGTTGTGGGGTATGCAACACTTCACCGAATCTGGGAACAACTTTACCTCCAACTTTTCTGATCAGCGAAATGGCGAATTGACGGGTGATGGTATTAGTCTTACTGAATTTGCCAACGCGATTCGTGAGGGTCGGGAGCCGGTATCGAGTATCCAAGACTGCGTTGGTACGATGCGGTTTTATGATGCTGTGCTTCAACGCAAAAAAGGGGTTATTAGTCTTTAGCAATCCGGTATTGCGTCAAAAAAACGACTTGCCTAATTTTCGCCTTTCTGATATACTCTTTAAACCAGTTTGGGTGGCACTGCTATGAACAGCGCACGCTGTTTCTGCCACCCTCCCCCCATAGCAGGCGGATAAATCAAACTGGAATACCTCATGAAAACGATTTTGCTTTTCTCAAATGTTCACAGTCCGAAACGCTGAGAATGCTATGATTGTGTTCACTGTGTGTGCGTTTGCCGTTCTCACCGGGGTTTTCCTACATGATTTACTTATCAAAGGCAATAGTTTTGTTGACTCACTTTACACCGTAGCCTATAATATCTCAAAAATAATGGCAGCTGCAACAATGCTCACACTTTTTGAGGAAGGAATAGACATCATGTTTCAGCGTATCAGAGACTCTTTCAAGAGAGAAGAGCAAATTATCGCGAAGGCGAAAGATGAGGTGTACAAAGAGGTCGCAGAATGGGATCGACGCAGAAAGCAAGCCGAGTCGCGTGGTGAGCAGTTCACGGAGCCTCCTCCGGCACCGCCAGAAAAGCCATCGAAAAAATAGTGCCAAGTCCTTAGAGAGTCCCCAACTTCCCGATAGGAGACTCTTTTTTTCATTTCTAAGGTTTGTGCCGACTTTGCCATCGTCCCGATGACGGATCCGCGTCATATTCGTTTCTCTTGCCCAAACACTCGCCGTATAGAGAAACACCAACCCCCAAATTTGAGATTTTACATATTATGGAAAGTTCTTATGCCATTCTTGGTAGGTTTGCGCTATGGATTGCGGCATTTTTGACGTTGCGTCACGCAAAACATGCATATTCGGACATTAATTTATTTTTTGTTGCACATATTTTGTATAGGTGTTAAAATATATCTGACGTTAGAAAAATTCACGGTCTCGCGTGGGTTACGTCAGGGCAGCTTCCTAATTTCCTAGGTGCGCCGCAGGTAGATCCAATACCCGCGACGCTTTAGCACTGCCATAGGTAGAGTATGACAGCGCTGGTTTCTATTGTATCACAATACACGCTTTGTGTGTGAGATTAATGGGGACCAGCACCCTATAGGGAAGGTTGCCGAATACCTTTCTATTCCCTCGCGACGCGCCTATCAGCGCACCCACCCCTATAGTCCTGTCATTTTCCTTAGACCCAGAGAGAAGGGACTTCCTTTACTCTCATGTTGCAGTCTGCGAGAGGACTATGAACACGCCATTTGCCCCCAACACGCTCTATTACGGCGATTGCCTTGATATTATGTCAGGCTTTCCCGACGGCTATATTGACCTAATATGCCTTGATCCACCCTTCAACTCCAACCGAAACTACAACAACATCTTCAAAGGCAGCGGACTCAAGACAGATGCTCAGATCAAAGCATTCGACGATACATGGGAATGGAACGCCCAATCCGCTGAACGCGTTAACCGTCTCAAAAACGCCGTCGCTAACCCCGCATCCAAAGTTATCGCAGGCTTTGAAGGTTTCATCCCGCAGTCAAAGATGCTCTCCTATACCTCCTACATGGCGGAACGGCTGTTTATGATGCACCGGATATTGAAGGAGACAGGAAGCATCTACCTACACTGCGATCCCTACGCCAGCCACTACCTCAAACTCATAATGGATGCGATATTCAGTGAGAAGAACTTTCGGAATGAAATTGTTTGGTCATATCGTTCTGGTGGTGTGAGTAAAAATTGGTTTGCGAGAAAACACGACATACTCCTTTTTTACACCAAAACATCCCAGAATGTACATACCTTTAATATCCAAAAGGAACGTTCATATAACAGGGACTTCAAGCCATATCGTTTTGAAGGGGTCGAAGAGTTTCAAGATAAAGAAGGACGCTGGTATACAATGGCATCCATGCGTGATGTTTGGGAGATAGATATGGTAGGAAGAACATCCAACGAACGCCTCGGCTACCCCACCCAAAAACCCCTTGCACTCTATGAACGCATCATCAAAGCGTCTTCTAACCCCGGCGATCTCGTGCTTGACCCTTTCGCAGGTTGTGGCACGACGATAGAAGCTGCTGCGAAAAACGGACGGGATGTTATAGGTATTGATATCCTGCCTTTCGCACTCCGTTTGATAAACCGATACCGCCTTGCACCTAATGGTATAACGCCGCTTCCGATCGAGGGTGTGCCTGTTGATATGGATACTGCCCGTCAACTTGCAAAAACCGCTCCGTTCAAGTTCCAAGACTGGACAATCTCACTCATAGAAGGCTTGGCATCCAACCCACAGAAAGTTGGCGATGATGGTATTGACGGGTTTGGGATGTTTCTTAACACACCTGATAACATGGAGCGCAAAGCGATTATTGTTCAAGTTACAGGTGCTGTCGGCTCACAGAAGGCGAAGTTTGATAGACTTCACGCGAATATCCGAAACGAGAACGCGGCGATGGGAATTTTAATCACTCTCGATGCACAGACTGCACAACGCAATTGGAAACATACCTTAGACCCTATTCGGATGGGCGAAACTACTTATGTCCCTATACAGTGTTTCTCTATCGAGGAATACTACCGGAACAACAAGCGATGGGATCGGATATTGACGCTCCCTTCGCTGGCAAATCCGTGGACAGGGAAGCATATGCAGCAGAAGATTTTATTTGATGAGCGGGACGCTTAATTCTATAAACATGCCGTCGCTACGCGACTGAAGAGGGTTTTGAAGTATTCAAGGTTTCCGAGTAGTATCCGGTTCGGTTGGGAAACCAAACCATAGGTGTCAATTTAGCGATTTTCGATAATATTTCCTTGCGGATCCGTGTAGATGCCGCCCCTACGGGGAAACCAAAGAATTGGGACAAACGCGTTTCTACACAGATGCTGAAGAAATACCCAAGCAAATAAACCCTACGGGACTAAAGAGGTTTTTTGGAATCTTCAAGGTTTCCGAGTAGTATCCGGTTCGGTTGGGAAACCGAACCTACCGGGCCTGAAGCTGAGAAAATTGACACCTATGGTGCCTCTACTGAACACACCTATTCTATGTGCTTTCTGAATTAATGCCCTCCAAAACTCCAAGACATGTCTCGCCGTTGACCAACCGATGGTAATACTGTCCGACGCGTTCTATAAAGTCCTGATTCCCGTCCAAACCGGTCGGTGATGTCGCGCCAGCGGGGGACCACAATGCTGCATTTGCGAAAATAGATTCAATTCGACCTTTTACGTCTATTTGACTTGCACCGAATGCCCCTCTCAGAACATCTTGTATTGTTCGGTCAGGGTCTTGGATTTCATACGTTGTACCGGTATCGGTGATGCCGCTGTAGTCATCAAGAGACGAGATTGCGTGTGGCGTTAGAAATCGGAGCACTGTTGCAAAGGAGTAGGCGAAGTCGGATTTGAAGAGTTCCGTACTGGCATCGTAGTTGGGGGAACGAACAATATCCGCGGCGCGTTCGCGGAGTTTTACGGTTTCAATGATGTTAATTCGAGCGTTGTCGTCTTTGACTCGGCGGATACGATTGACGAATTCCAGTGAGTATGCTCGCGCGTTTTTACCGGCTATGGGGATGTCTGCTTCTACGATCTCAGCATATCCGTTCATCAGGCGTTCAAGGTGCGGTGCAAACGTTGGGTGTAAGGCTGCTTCGTTGACATATTCGATACCAGAGAGTGTGCCTTTGTGTGTAATGCCCGGCACATGCACGGAATTTACCAAAAGGAGTTTCCAATCGTGATAGGGTTCGATGCTCTCCTGACTGACAATAACGCCGTAATCATCAAGTTCACCGAAGGGTACACGGAGTCGGTTCTCCAAATCTTCTAAGATGAGTGGTGTTCCGGGAAACTGCTCGGCGTAGGTTATTAATTCATCTTGACCTTCGATTTGTGCCCGGGCAGCTGCCTGAATTTCATCCGGTACAGCGTAGACCTGTGGCACGAGTCGATCCCCCATTTCGTTCAGGAAACCGACGTTTGTCTCCAGCCACGCAGCGTAACCATCACACCGTTTCGGGTATTCGTTGCAGAGCATATCGCGGATAATATCGCCATTATTCCGCAGGTTATCGGTATTGATCACACAGAGTGTCGCATCTGCGCCGTGATGGGAAAAATAGCGGTAGAGGGTCTCATCCAGCACATCCATTGCCAACTCGCCTTTGGCGATCCCTGCTTCGGTTACACCGATGAGGATCAGGTCAAGTGGATTCTCGGTTTGGGCATAGAACTGTTCACGACCGGTTTCCGTAGCGAGTGTCGTTGCCCCGACAACACTTGAAACCTGTTGGATGTCGTGGATACCACTTAGGTCAAACGTGACGACATGGTATACTCCGTTTTGCTGGTTGAAGGCATCGGCTTTTTCGGCACCGCGCGGTTGTCCGACGAAGATACCGCCGTTGTAAAGATTTCGTTCGTTGAGGATATGGACGAATTCATGGGTTAGGGCGCGTTGTAAGCCACCTGCCCCGATTGCCAAGATTTTTATTGGGCGCATTTTTTTCTCCTTTGGATGGTATGCCTATGTGGCACAGCCTAACAGGCTATGCTACACGGAGGCATAGCGTAAATGAAGATTAATTTAACGTGAACTTAAAAAAAAGTATTAGAAGTCAGAATAGGGGCAAATTGGTCAAAATAAGGAACAATTGTAGCTATTAAACCCCCTAAATCCCCTTATCAGGGGGACTTTAAGAGAAAATGTGTCCATCCTAAGTATTTATCAAACTCACGTTAATTTATTAATTCGGTAATTTCTTGGTGAAGCCCGGTGCGGTTCCAAACCGCACCTACCGGCCTGGGGATTACCGAAATATTTTCTTAAACTTCATACAGGCTATGCTACGAATCTTCTTTTGATAAAATATCGGCATAGAGGCTTAAATAAGCGTCGGCGATGTTTTTCCAATCATAAGGTTTGACGCGTTCAACACTTGCTTTGCCCATTTCAATGCGCCCTTCGCCGGCGTTAATCAGTTTGACGAGCGCGTGTGCGAGTCCGTCAACATCGCCGGGATCGAACAGTGCGCCGTTAACCCCGTCCGCCACGAGTTCATCAATACCTTGAACACGACTGGCAACGATCGGAAGCCCTGTCCCCATCGCCTCCAAAACGACAAGCGGCATCCCTTCCGCGAGTGAAGGTAAGATTAAAAGGTCAGCGTCGCGATACTTTTGTGGCAATTTCGGATACGGTACTGAACCCGCAAAGTGGATATGTGACGCCACACCGAGATTTTCTGCTAATTTCAGGAGTTCTCCGTGATACGGTCCATCGCCGACGATTTCAATTTCAAAGTTGTGTGCTGCTTTCTCAATAATCTGCGGGAGCGCGCGGATTAGAAATTGGAACCCTTTGCGCGGAATCAGCCTTCCGATTGTGAGAACTCGGACTTTTTTTGGGCAGGTATCCCGTTGCACCGGCGCGAAAGTTTCTAAATCTACAGCATCGGGAATCACTTCTATTTTCACATCAGCATCCGTTTCTCGTGCAAGTTCTCGTAACCCGTCGCTACACGAAACAACAGTTGCAGCGTTGCGCCAAATCGCTCGGATCATCGGTTTCAGCAGTAAGTATAACCATTTATAATAAGGTGGATCCGGATTGCGGCTCGGTACGTCACGCCCCCCTAAAAATACCACATAAGGCACGTTTCGACGTTTTTGTAGCAGATACGCACCGCCACCCGCAGGGATACCAAAAAAGACTTGAACGATATCGGGTTGAAACTGCTTCGCGAACCGTAATCCGTAGAGGCTTGAACTTATCGCATAAGTCAGCATTTCGTGTACAGCACATATATCCGGGTTTTTTCGCAGCGCACGTACGCGATGTACATGAAAGCCATCTACTTCCTCGTCCTTAGGGCAATCACGAAATTTTGAAGTAATCAGATGCACATCGTGTCCCGCCGCCGCGAAGTGTTTGCCTAAGAAATGACTGACCCAACCGCCGCCGCCACCGATCGGTGGGAATTCGTGATTGAACATTAATATTTTTTTCGGTGTATTATCCATACGGACAACTGTATCCTTCGGTATCATCGCGTTAGCAAACATCAGCGATTTTGGGCAAATCTCGTTGCAAATTTGATAATCGCAGCTGCGATGTCAATCCCAGTGACCGATTCCAGTTCTTCAAACCCTGGTGATGGGTTGACTTCCAGCACAACGGGTCCCTCGTTTGTCTCCAGCAGATCAACACCAGCCACCTCTAACTCGAGGACAGCTACTGCATCTATAGCGAGGCGGATGTATTCCTCCGGTAGCGTGACGGCTTCTCCTGACGCGCCTTTATGAATATTTGCTCGGAATTCGCCTGGGGGCGCGCTTCTTTTCATCGCCGCGATTGCTTCACCGCCTACGACGAGGATGCGGATGTCTACTCCACCTGCTTCCGTAATGAAAGGCTGAATTACATAATCGTGATGGAGATCACACAACGCATCCACGGCTGAAGTGAGCGAGGTAGGCGTGTCTAACAACATAATACCTCTGCCGTGTGTGCCGTAAAACGGTTTTAAAATAAACGGGTAATCGCCCATTTTGGCGACGGCGTTTTCTAAAAATTCGGAGGAACCGACGGTGAGACTCGGCGGGATAGGCAAGCCGTGTTGTGCGAGGATACGTAGGGAATGGAATTTATGTCGTGCTGCTGCGATGGGTCTCGCGCGATTTATAACAGGGGTGCCGATCCATTCAAAGTGTGCCACGACTTCCTCACCGTATTGTGCTGTTGTGCGGCTGAGCCGTGGTATGATGACATCAAAATCCTCTACTTGTCCGCCATAATATGTGATGCGGTTACCAGTGTCACCGATATGGAGATAGAAACCGAAGGGGTCTAAAACTTCTGCGGTGTGCCCAGCATTGAGGGCGGCTTCGGTAAGGCCGCGTGTGGAGTGGTTTTGAGGTCCCCTGGAAAGGATACCGATTTTCATCTATTTATTCTATTATCGTTTTTTTAAGGGTTTTGGCAGCACACTCAGCATCGTTTTCAGCTTGTTGGATCTGTTTAACGAGCGTCTCAACATCGGACATTCCTACCCATTGCTGCCGTTCTTTGGTGTAATCGCCTGTGCCAGCTTGAAACTGATGGATAAAACGCACCATTCCAACGGGGCCAAGTTTGTCAAGCAACGCCTTAAAACCGAGTTCCAAAATTTGCTCATCTGTCATTTGTGTAATCCGAGATTTGCGGCGTACTCGCCCAAATGCGACAGGCATTCAGACAATTTGAAAGTTGAGTACCTCTATAGGCGATGCTGGGTGAAGTAATTAGTCTTTACCCGTTTGATACGTTTCATGCAGAAAATCTGCTAACTCCTCGAAGGTGTCAAATATCCGGTCGCATAGGTTTTCAAAGAAGATGCTCCGCGTTCCTGTGTAAACTGCGTATACCGGTTTGTTGTGACGGGTGGCGTAGTTCATTTCGCTGAGAACACCCGGGGACAATTTGTCTGTCGGATAGATGACAACCACAAAGTCGCTCTGGTGGACAAATTGGTAATCGCGTGAAATCGTCCGCGTTTTTATCTGTTCAATTACACCATCATCCATCTCACCCATAGTCGCAGCAGGGACAGTCCCATCGCCACCAGCGGTTACCAGCGCCATATCTTTAATCGTGAGTGGATCAAAGACGATGAATGAACGACTCAATTTTTCGCCAATCTCACGGATTTTTTCGATTTCTTTTGGGGTGTCTCTGAGCAGTGTAATTGGGTAACTCAGGTAAAATTTCGGTTTCGGCGAAAAGAGGAGTTCATAGAAATTCTCAAGACCGTGTTGCCGTGCGACGGTGTAGTGCGGTTTTTCGGTGAAATGTGCGATTTGTCGCGTCAGGAATTCTTCTTCATCTAACCAGACATTGAGTGTTGCATTATCCATACCTGACCACTGCGCACTCTCTTTCATCCGTCCGGATATATCGGTGATATTGTCAACGACGTTAATCAGGAGATCGGGCAAAAGAATCTCAATATCTTTGAAAGAGAATCCTTCAATCAGGCTGCCACGCCACCGAAAACAGGCGTGTAACCCGATGACAACGTGTTCATAGGCTTCAGCACGGCGAGCGATTTCATAGAAAGCGGTGCGCCGTGCTAACGATAGAACCGCTGGATCTGAATCGAGAACCTTGTCTGTAAAATGGACCCGGGATTCTGCTGCGGCGCGGTGCATCACATCGCCGATGTTGAAGAAGCCGATGTTCAGTTTCCTTTTCATACAGAGTATTTTAAAATTTGCCATCAACTCTTTACGGCCGGAGCAACTGATGCCGGTACAGATAATCTTCATTTTTTTAACCCCCTAAATCCCCCTTATCAGGGGGACTTTAAGAAGCAATGCGGTTCGGTGCGGCTAATGATTCCAGTTTCGCGAGTGCTTCTTGCTCTTCTTTCTGCCATGGACGGTTCGCTGGCTTATCCAGTTTTTTCGGTGGACCGCTGAAGACGAGGATATATGCCCTCCGCGCTGCTGCTGTGCTATTCGGTGCGGAATAGTGCAAAGTCCGACAGTGGTGGAATGTTGCCCCGCCTGCAGGTATCGGACAGGCAACCGCCTGTGATACGTCAACGTCATCTGTCACTAACCCGTGTACGAGCGGATCATTGTCAATGTGCCGATGCCAACGCACCTCTCCTTTGTGCGATTTTGGGATGAATTGGAGGCATCCGCTCTCAAGTGTCGCTTTATCAAGCGGAAGCCAGACACTTAGGCTGTGCGGTAGGACTTCGGGGTTCCAATATGCCTCGTCTTGATGCCATGGGGTTTCATTGCCGTAGTGTGCGGGTTTCAGAATCATGTGTCCGCCACCGCTAACCTTTTCAGTGTCTACACTGAGTAGCTGCGCGGCGAGTCGATGCGCGTTTCGGAAATAGACAGTCTCGCGGAGTTCAGGGAATTGTGCTTCTGGTCCCAATACTTGCGGCAACGTCTCCTGTCCGTTGTGCGCCCGCGGCCCCGCAAGATCGAAATAACGTCCTTCCGCTTCTCCAGTTCGACCGGTGAAGAGTTCATCGTAAATGCCCTTGAGCCATTCAATCTCTTCATCCGTTGTGATGCGCGGGATGCTGAGGTATCCGTTTTCTTGGAAAAAAGCGACCTGTTTGTCAGTTACATCAACGTGAAAATCATTTTTAGATTTCATTTTTTTAACGATTGTCCTCTCTCATTTTTCTCTGTTGTCGAAGAATGGCAGGTCTATTATGACAGATTTTAGAATTACTTGGACCCTCTTAATGCGAAGTCAACCCCCTAAATCCCCCTTATCAGGGGGACTTTAAAAGGAAGTGCGTAAGTCCTACTTATCAGGAGACTTTAACAAAGTCAACCCCCTAAATCCCCCTTATCAGGGGGACTTTAAAAGGAAGTGCGTAAGTCCTAATAGATTAAAATATCATAAGGCAAGATTGTTACAATTTGTGTTCCGTCTTTAAAGCCAAACAGGCTTAGCCATGTAATAATATGCTGCGACGGCGTGCCTAACACGGAATGGAAGGCAGGAAGGAGGGAAGGTTGGAATCCCCATCCTTCCAATCTTCCAATCTTCCAACCTTCCAGTTGGATTGAACCCTCCGTATCTTCAATCATCTGCTCTAAAAATTGTTCAAAAAAGGGTCGCTGCTTTGGTAAAACGATAAGGTTAACTTTGTCGTCTTCAGCAAATCCTGCCTGTTTCTTGGCAATGGACAGCGCAGTATCAAGTCCCCCGATTTCATCAACGAGTCCGAGTGCCTTCGCCTGTTTGCCTGTCCAGACGCGTCCTTGTGCGATTTCATCAATTTCGTCAAAGGATTTGTTTCTACCCGCTGCTGCTTTGCTGACGAAATCCGCATAGACGGTTTTCATCATCTTTTCGACGCGTTCCCGCTCAGTGGGTGTAAAACCACCATAGTCCGAATAGAGGGTGGCGTTCTGACCGTGTGAGATGATCTCTTTTGTCAGACCGGCTTTGTTATAGAGGCCCTTCAGATTCAGTTTACCGCCGAATACGCCGATTGAGCCTGTCAGGGTACTCGGGTGTGCAACAATTGTCCCTGCTGCCATCGCAATATAGTAGCCGCCGGACGCAGCGACATTGCCCATGGAAACGACGACCGGTTTTTCGCGTTGGGTGAGCATCACCTCACGCCAGATTAGATCAGAAGCGAGTGCAGAGCCGCCGGGACTGTCTATCCGTAACACAACCGCCCGAACAGAACCATCCGTGCGTGCTTTCTCGAACGCCTTTTTTAGTTCTTTTGGCGTAATCGCTGACATTGAGATGAAAGGCGAATCAATATCGGGTAAAATGGGACCCCTGGCATAGATCAGCGCGATCTGGTTCTTACCCGCAGCCTGCGCACGCTGCGGCGGATTTAACATACTGAACAGCTGCATAAGTCCAGCGAAACTATTCATATCCGGTACTTTCCGCTTCCGCTCGAAACTGGGTTTGACGACCTGAACTTCCTCGTCGTCGGATGCAGATTTCAGTTCAGCCATTAATTCATCATAGTATTGTAATGCGTCAACCAGTTTCTCTTGCTTTGCCTCTTCTGCTGTGAACGGACCGCGGTTTATCAAGTCCGATGCATTTTCTGCTGTGATACTGTCTCGACTCTCAGCGAGATGGTTCAGCAATTGGGCGTACAGATCATCAAGTAGTGCGGTCATCGACTCGCGAAACGCATCTGACATACCGTCCCGCATATAAGGTTCAACACCGGATTTATATTTACCCATTGCCAGCATATCGGCTTCGATGTCTAATTTGTCAAGGAGTCCCTTATAGAAAAGGACTTCGGCGCGTAAGCCCGTTAGATTGAGGCTTCCCGTAGGCATTAGGACGATGCGATCCATCGTAGCAGCAAGTAGATATTCGGCATTGCCGCCGCTTTCAAGATAACCGATTGTCTCTTTTCCTGCATCTTGGAATTCGCTTAATTGGGTGCGGATTTCTTGGAGCGTCGCCCAGCCTATGCTGATCCCTTCTATTTTAAAAATAACCCCAGCGATCTCATCATCTGTTTTGAGCATATCTAATTTTTTAAAGAGACCGCGTAGCGTTTTTGTTGAGGAAGTACCAAAGGTGCTAACCGTCTTGGTGTCGGCGTAGGTGCCATTCAATGTGAATTCAACATATTTTTTTGTGGGGGGCGGCGTTTCTTCCGTCGTGTGCTCATCAGCAAACACCGGCGAAGCAAAGACAAGTAACGCCAGCAGAAATGTGCCTGTTTGTAGCAATTTCATGGATTTATCCCTCTTTTTGGTATCTGATTTAACATTGCTATTTTACCATAGAATGGGTCTTGCGTCAAGTTGCAAATTCTTTTAGGTGTGTAAATATTTTGTCAATGTTGCCTGAATGCGGGTCGCTTATGGGCGAGTACACCCCAAATCACGGATTTTTTCTCGGATTTCGCGGATTGGGAAATACAGGTTCTCCACAGACTAACAGTCTATGCTACAGGACCGCACTTTTATTTTTCGCGCGTCAAAAACTTTACACACCCATTTTTTTATGGAGTATTATTAACCACAGATTCTACCGCAAGAGGCGTTTATCTAAGACAGGTATTGTAGGCGGGTAGGAAAGAGGTCTATCGTCAGAATTTTCCATGTTTTCAGGACTATAGACCTCCACATTCTATTTATTTGTTTGCTGAGCAATCTTTTTGCAATCCCATAGAAGAATCGTGCCATCTGTACTTCCGCTGATAAACGTTAAACCATCGGTAGAAAACGCCAAGGCATTAACATCCCCTACATGTCCGCTGAGAACAGCATGCCCCACACCAGTTTCTACATCCCACAACCGAATGCTGTTATCCTTGCTGCCGCTAACAAGACGTTTGCCATCTGGCGAAAACGCCAAAGCTTCAACTCGCCAAGCATGCTGTCCGGTGAAAATCAAAGGTATCGGATTGTCACTAACACCTGATACCATAACCTGTCCGTCCATACCACCACTGGCAAGAAGTGTACTATCCGAGGAAAATGCTAAACCTATTTTGTCTAAAGAAACCTCTGCAAGTTCATGAGCTCCCGCTTCATGTGCTGTGAGAGTTGTTAACAGATTCCCTTTATTTAAATCCCACAACCAGATTGTACCAAGTGCACTGGCACTGGCAAGCGTTCTGCCATCTGGCGAAAACATCAGATTATTGACAAGCTCTGCACTGGCAAGCGTGCGATTTGCATATTCCAGTTTTTTACCGAAATTTACATGCTCCGCGAAGTTTAAAAGCAGCGTCCCGGTGCGTGCATCCCATAGTTTGATGCTGTTATCTTCGCTGCCACTGGCAAGGCGCGTGCCATCTGCTGTAAACGCTAAAGCGTTGACGTTATCTGTATGTCCAGCGAGAGTTAAAAGTTGTTTTCCTGTGCCTACGCTCCATAACTGGAGTGAGCCATTTTTACCTCCTACAGCAAATGTTGTATTATCCGGAGAAAACGTCCATGATTTAACCTCACCAATCTCACCGATACTTTTGATAAAATTTGTCCAAACCTCTGTTAAATCTTGTAATATTGCTCCAGTATGGATATCCCGTAACTGAGCACCGCTTGGATTCAAGCTGATAAAGGCTTTATTATTCACCGGCAGGGCAGTCAAGATAGAATGATCTGAGAGCGTTAATATAATTTTGCCCGTACTTACCTCCCACAATTGAAGAGAACTGTCTCTTCCTGCAGTTGCAACGGCAAGTGTTTTGCTATCTGGGGAAAATATTAAATCAGCAGCACCGAGGCGAGACCAGGGCGGAGCGGATGCCTTGTGTGAGATTGTGAGGTTTGATATCAAATTTCCCGTGCTCACTTCCCATAGTTGAACTGCTGCTACATCCTGATTGGCACTAGCAAACATCTTACCATCCGGGGAGAACACTACAAAAGGTGTCAACGCAGAACTTGGCACTTGCTGCGGTATAATTGTAAAGAGTTCGTTTCCCATTTCTACACTCCAGATCCGAACCTTACTGCGCGTGGTCCTTATATGAGCATCATCTTTGTTTGGGTTCTTCACTACGCTCGTTTTAGTCTCCACACCGGCAAGCATAGTACCATCAGGAGAGAACACCAGTTTTTGAATCGGACTTTGGACCGAGTTCGCCGACATAGGGACTGGGTGTAAGTCGCCAGTGTGAACATCTCCCAACCGGATTACGGCATTAGAAACACCATTTACAACCGTTACGCCTAACTTAGTTGCAGCGAAGGTTGTCCCGTCGGGCGAAAGTGTAAACGCCAGAAGTGGAACATCTCGCGGGTCTCTCGGACTCTTCAATGTTAAACGTGACTGTCTATCTTTTGTAAGAGGCGCACCGCCCTTACGTCCTGAGATATCTGACAACAAGCGGCCTGAATTAACATTCCACACCTTAATCCTGCGTTCGCGAATAGTACCATCTAAACTGGTAAGGGTTTTTCCGTCGGCAGAGAAAGTTAATGCTATAATTCTTTCCAAAGGCTCCATAATCGCTTCCTTATCTTCAAGGAGCGTGTGCCGTTCGCGGTAGACAGTAAGGTCTAAAAGTCTAAGTGTACCGTCTTCACTTGCGCTGGCAAGCAGTTTGCCATCTGGGGAAAACGCTAATGTGTTTATCGTAAGTGTGCCGCCAAAACCAGAAAATACTGGTGTGCTAAACCCATCCCTATGTCCCGGAAGTAGTGCCAATTCTTTACCGGTCTGTGCGTCATAGAGCCAGATACCTACGGGACTTGCTACTGCGATTTGAGAACCGTCTGGAGAGAATTCTATAGCCGTTATTGCCCCTTTCCCGAGACGGGCTTTTGCGCCATCAGGCAAACCCCAAGTTGTGTATTCTTGGGTGTATCCGTTTGACAGAAATAGAGACAACATTAATAGGAGTGTAAGAATTAGATGTCTCATCGTCCATTATCTCCACGAAGTAAATGCTTTGGAAGTGCTTCTACGGTTATACAGAATCATTTCTTTCGCTTCCGAAGTCAATTCCTATTTTCCAATATGCTGTGCGACGAGGGTCAAATCCAAAATGTTAACGATACCGTCACCGTTGAGGTCTGGCGAACTTTTCCCCAAGCGTGAGGCAATGAAGGTGAGATCCAAGATGTTTATAACACCATCGGCGTTAGCATCCCACGGCGTTTGGGCAAGGGACGGCGCGAGGTCCCATAAGAGAATTGTGCCATCATAACTCGCACTGGCAAGGTGCCAGCCCGCAGCTGTATCGAAATCAGCGGATATTTGGTTCGGCGAAAATGAAACGGTGCTGATAGCAGCGGCTCCTGTAATTGAAAGCACGTTTGTATGCCCTGTCAAGAGTGCGAGTTGTTCACCAGTAGCTGCTTCCCAGAGACGAATGGTGTTGTCGTAACTACCACTGGCAAGTAGGTTGCCATCCGGAGAGAATGCCAAGGTCGTAACATCGTGTGCATGTGCTCTGGTAAAGTAGAGGAGATGTTCACCTGTGTCTGCCCGCCACAAACTAATGCCACCGCGGTGGGTTCCGATGGCAACCGTTTTCTTATCCGGCGAGAATGCGACGACAGTGTTGAGTCCCGGATCAAGTCCTCTCCGGATTTCAGGAGTTACGGACTTTTCTGTATAGACATCCCACACCCGAAGTGTTTCCGGTCCTTTCCATCCGCCACAGGCACGCAGGCTGCCATCGGGCAAAAATGTTAATCCGTCAGCACCCTGTCTGTCAAAGGTAGCTTGCGGTTCGCCAGTGTGCGTATCCCATACTCGAATGGTATTGTCATGACTGATGCTGGCAACCGTGTTCCCGTCATAAGAAAAAACCGCGGCAAAAACCCTTCCGGTATGACCAGAGAGGGTAGCATGTCGTTCTTGGGTGGACCTATCCCATAGGTACATCATGCCATCCCAATCTGCACTGACGAGGGTTTTCCCATCTGGTGAGAATGCCACAGCTGTAATTACATCGGTGTGTCCGTCAAGCACCGCTTGGAGTTCCCCGGTATGCGAATTCCACAAACGAACGAAGTTGCCCTGCGAACCCCCTCCGCTGGCAATAGTGGTACCATCAGGTGAGCGTGCCAGCGTCGTGAAACTTTCCGTCCACCCTGTAAGGGGGGTCTGAAATTCCTCAGTGTCTGTGTCCCAAAAATGAAGGACATTGTCTTCACTTGCACTGACAAGCGTTGTTCCAGAAGCGTCTCCACCATCTGGTGAGAAGGCGAGTGCTCGGATGTCAGAAGTATGACCCTCAAGCGTTGCCTTAAGCCCACCAGTGTGAACATCCCACAAACGCACGTTGTTATCCCAATGCCCACTCGCTAATATTGTACCATCGGGCGAGAGCGCGAGCGCGGGAATGCCACGGGTGCTTTCTCCGAACATGAGGGTTGATAATTGGCGACCTGTCCCAACATCCCACAAGAGGATAGTGGTGCCTGAACCACTGGCTGCCAAGATTGCGCCGTCCGATGAAAAAACGAGTCCATAGAGGAAACTCCAATTAGTTTCGAGTGTCTTCATCAACCTACCCGCGGATGGATCCCAGAGTTGGATGTCGCCCTCCGAGTCTCCACTGGCGAGGATCTTTCCATCCGGTGAAAACGCTAAGGCGTATGTCCAACGCGCATGTCTTGCGAGGACGTTTTCCTGTCTACCGGTGTTTGCATTCCACAAGCGAATCTCATTTGAGCTTGCACTTGCGATTGTTTTTCCGTCTGGGGAGAACGCAACGCTATAGACAAAATTCTCATGTCCATAGAGGGTGGTCCGGTGTTGCCCTGTTTTAGCGTCCCAGATCCGAACTGTGCGGTCCAAGCTGGCACTGACAAGTGTCATGCTGTCGGGTGAAAACGCCACTGCCCGGACCCAACCTGTATGTCCCCTGAGCAGGGCGATTTCTTCGTACGTATGTGCATCATAGAGCCAAATTCCTATTGAACTCACAACGGCGAACTGTGTACCATCCGGCGAAAATTTTATGTCGGTAATAAAACCTTTGCCGAATCGGACTTTAGCACCTTCAGGCAAATTGCTGTAGCGGGAGTCTTGGGCATGAACATTTGGCGGCAACGCGAATAGAACTAGCAGGAGGAATGTGACAGAAATCAAGCGTAGAGGATTGGATAGTTTTTTCTTTATCATAAGATGTCTCCTAAAAGAGTTTTCAATTTCGTAGGGGCGAGGGGACCTCGCTCGCACGGGTTGGGCAACCCAACCCCTACGAAACTGATCACGATCTTACCTATTTTCCGAGGTGATTGGCGACAAGCACCAGATCCAGAATATTAACGATGCCATCGTCATTGAGATCGGGTGTGTCCTGCCCGAACCGAGATGCAATTAATGTTAAGTCCTGAATGTTTACAAATCCATCGCCGTTAAGATCCCATCGGTTTTGTGGGGGTTCAAATTCCCACAGGAGGATTGTATTGTCCGAACTCGCGCTGGTGAGCGTGGTGCCATCCGGCGAAAATGCCAATGAAGTGACATCATTCCTATGACCATAAAGGGTTTTGTAGTGTTCACCCGAATGGACGTTCCACAAGTGGATCGTTTCATCGCTACTTGCGCTGGCGAGCGTGGTGCCATCCGGCGAGAATGCCACTGCATGAACATAAGCCGTATGACCCTGAAGGTCTAAAGAACGTGGTGTTGGTTCCCCTACAGTTAATTTCCACAATCGGAGCGTGCCATCCCGACTGCCGCTCGCAAGAACCCAGTTATATTGAGGCGTGCTGTTCGGTGAGAATGCCAAAGCGAGAACACCATCTGTATGCGCTGTCAGCGTCATCTGCGGTCTATCTGTAGGTGTACGCGCTGCGTCGAGATGCCACACTTGAATTGTACCGTCACCGCTTCCACTTGCGAGGAACATTTTAGATAGGTCTTGGATATCCGGTGAAAATGCCAAAGCATAAACCCAACGCGTGTAGGTTTCAAGCCTTCCGATTTGCTGTGCAATATCCGTATCCCATAGCCGTATGATTGTATCTTCCCAACCGCTTCCACTGGCAAGGGTTTTTCCATCCGGTGAAAACGCCAACGACTGAACCTCACGTCTCTGTCCTTCAAACGTAGTTTTGAGCTCAGCAGTGTGTGTGTTCCACAAACGAATCGTCTTATCCCAGCTGCTGCTGGCAAGCGTTGTGCCATCTGAGGAAAATGCCAATGCCCTGATACGATCGGTATGCCCTTCAAGGGTATCCTTCAAGGCACCGGTGTCTGGATTCCACAATTGGATTGTATTCTCGGGCCAATCGCCGCCGCTGGCAAGCGTTGTGCCATCTGGTGAGAACACCACCTCCGTACCGACGTTTACATGTCCATTGAGAATGAAGCGAGGTTGTTCTGTGTTTAAATCCCATACTCGGATTGTGTCGTCCTGACTCACAGTTGCGACAGTTGCGCCACCTGGTGAAAACGTTACAGCAGTAACGCTGCCCGTATGTCCATGGAGCGCATTTTTATGTTCGCCAGTATAGACATCCCACATCCTCAGTACGTTGTCGTGCCAACCCCCGCCACTCGCGAGAGTTTTGCCATCAAGTGAAAATGCAAGGGTATAGATTGAATCGTAATGCGTTCTGATCGCTAACTGTCGCTGCCAAGTGTCAGTATCCCACAGTTGAATCATGCGTCCTGCTCCATTGCTGGCAAGGGTTTCCCCATCCGGTGAAAACGCCAGTGCAGAAACAGGTCCTGTATTTCCGGTAAGCGTAGTGATAATTTCGCCTATGTGCGGATCCCACACTCGGATTGTGTAGTCCTGGCTTGCACTCACAAGGGTTGTCCCATCCGGTGAAAACGCCGCTACTCTGATGCCGCCGGTGTGCCCGGTGAGCGTGTTCCGATGTTCTCCAGTTTCTGCATCCCACAAAAGGATTCGCTCGTCCGCGCTCCCGCTTGCAAGGGTTGTCCCATCCGGTGAGAACGCTAAAGTCTCAACCGAGTCACTATGCATCGTGAGTGTTGCGCGGTGTTGTTTAGTAGACGCGTCCCACAACTGAATAGTATTGTCGCCACTTCCACTGGCAAATATTCTGCCATCTGGAGAGAATGCCACAGCACGAATGCGTTTACTATGTCCAGTGAGCAGTGCAAGTTCTTTTCCGGTGTGTGCATCGTATATCCAAGTGCCAATTGAACTCGCGACAGCGAATTGGGTGCCATCGGAAGAAAAAGCAATATTGCCAGTTATTTCGCCTTTTCCAATGAGGCGTTTCGCGCCTTCGGGTAGACCCCAAATTGTGGAATCTTGGGCGAAACCGTTTGACAAAAATAGGATCGGAATTAATAGAAGCGTAAAGATAAGGTATCTCACTGTTTGTTACTCCTTAGCGAGCACGATGTGTCTCTTTCATTCCCCGATATGATTTGCAACGAGAATCAAATCCAAAATGTTGACGATGCCGTCCCCGTTGAGGTCTGGTGCATTCTGTCCGAAACGTGAGGCAATAAATGTTAGATCCAAGATGTTCACAATACCGTCGCCGTTGACATCCGCTGATCTTGGCACAGGCACGATCTGCCACAACTGGATTGTCCCATCCAGGCTTGCGCTTGCGAGTACGTTTTCATTACTGTCGCGGGCATCCGATAGAAACGCTAAAGCAAGGACCGGAGTGGCATTATCTTTAAGAATTGCTTGTAATTGCCCTGTACGTGGGTGCCACATACGGATTGTGTTATCCCAACCTGCGCTTGCGAGTGTCCGACCATTCGGGGAGAATACCAGAGCGAAGATCGGATCGGTGTGCCCTTCAACAGTTGTCAGAAGTTGCCCGGTGTGTGTATCCCATATACGGATTGTACTCTCCGCGTCCAGACTCCAATATCCCCCGGTTGCCAGCGTCTGGTTATCAGGCGAGAATGCAAGTGCCACGATTGACGCTGTATGCGCGGAGAGGTTATGTCGGATTTGACCTGTTTGGACATCCCACAATAGAATTGTACCATAAAAACTTGTACTGGCAAGTGTTTTGTTATCGGGTGAGAATGCCAGTGTGGTAACCATATCCCTATGTCCTTGAAGGACTGAGACACGGGTAGGCTGTTCCGTCGTTAAGTTCCAGATATGGATTTCTTTGAAACTACCACTGGCGAGGGTGCTGTTATCGGGTGAGAACGCCAACGCTACAATAGGGTCGGTATGCCCTATAAAATTTCTTATGTGTTCACCGGTGTGTGCATTCCAGAGATCAATGGTAGCATCTTCGTTAGCACTTGCGACTATCTGGTTATCGGGTGAGAACGCCAGCGTGGTCACGTTATTCAGGGGTGCGGAAAACAGTGCCAACGCTTTTCCGGTGTAGGTATCATAAACGGCAATACCGTTTAGGGTTGCAACAGCGAGCCGTGCCCCATCAGTGGAAAAGACTATGGCGTTGGTCTCAGTTGTGCCCAAAGAAGCGGAGCTGTGTTCTGGCGTGTCCCATTGTGTTATATCTTGAGCGAAACCGACGGGTAGGGTCAAGATATAAACAAATAGAAAGGTAGAGATTAGGAACGGTCGCAAGGTTAGTTCCCCTCCCGCTTACCTATTATTCGGTAAGCGGGTCGCCTGATAAGGTTATGCTGTTTTCACGCGAATTACACCTGACACGCAAGCGGGAACATCATCGTCAACAATCCGCTTAGAGGATATATCTGCTTAAATCCTGATCTTTGACGATTTCAGACAGTTCTGATTTGACATAATCGGCATCAATGGTAATCTCACTCTTATCGAGGTCAGGTGCGTCGAAAAAGAGGTTTTCAAAGAGTTTCTCCATGATGGTGTGTAGGCGGCGTGCGCCGATGTCCTCGACAGATTCATTAACTTGGAAAGCGAGTGCGGCGATTTCGTCAATCGCATCATCGGTGATAGTCGCTTCTATCCCTTCAGTTTTCAGGAGAGCGGTATACTGTTTCACCAAGGCGTTTTTCGGTTCCGTGAGAATAGATTTAAAGTCATCCTTATTAAGACTTTTCAGTTCCACTCGAATTGGGAACCTACCTTGCAATTCGGGGATAAGGTCAGAGGGGCTTGAAACATGAAACGCTCCTGCAGCGATGAAGAGAATGTGGTGTGTGCGTATAGCCCCGTATTTTGAAGTTACTGTGCTACCTTCGATGATAGGTAAGATATCGCGTTGTACGCCTTCGCGTGAGATATCGGGTCCGTGTCGTGATTCTCTGCCTGCGATCTTGTCAATTTCGTCCAAAAAGACGATCCCTGAGTTTTCAACGCGTTGAATGGCTTCACTGATAACAGCATCCATATCAATAAGTTTTTCAGATTCCTCTTGCATCAAGATCGTGCGTGCTTCAGAGACCGGAACGCGTCGTTTTTTCGTCTGATTCGGTAGGATGTTACTAAACATATCCTTGAAGTTGATATCCATCTCCTCAATACCGCCGGGCGAGAAGATTTCAACAAAAGGCATGCTCTGATGCTTGACATTGATTTCAACGGGTTTATCCTCAAGTCTACCTTCACGTAGCCAATCTCTAAATTTTTCTCGGGTTTTAAGATGCCGTTCTCTTTCTCTTTCTCTCTCTTCTTCGGCTTCGGTTTCCGCGTCGGGTCCGAGGTCGAAAGGTAATTGGAGGACGCCACTATCGTCTTCTTCGTCGAGTTCGTCAAGTGCTTCCTTTTCTAAATGCGGACGTTGCTGCAGGGAACGTGGTAGCGGAAAGATGCAATCAAGGAGTCTTTCTTCAGTCGCCTCGCGTGCCTTTTCCTCAACCGCCTCTGCCTGTTCGGCTTTGACGCGCCCAATTGCTGTTTCAACGAGATCGCGAATCATGGATTCAACGTCGCGCCCGACGTAGCCAATTTCAGTATACTTCGAGGCTTCTACTTTGATGAAAGGCGCGTCAACGAGCCGTGCGAGCCTGCGTGCGATTTCGGTTTTGCCGACACCTGTCGAACCGATCATGATGATGTTCTTAGGTGAAACTTCGTCTTGCATATCTTCACCCAACATCTGTCGCCGCGTGCGATTGCGGAGGGCGATCGCGACAGAACGTTTCGCCTCGAACTGCCCGACGATATATTTATCTAATTCCTCAACAATCTGCCGCGGCGTGAGTGCGTCCGCTAAAGTGATTTTTTCACATGTTGCATTCGATTTCTCCAAGGTTTCATTAGTTATCAGTTGTCAGTCGTCAGTTTTCAGTTAAGAAGCGTTGGGGGCACCGAAAGGTGTTTAGTGAACCCGATTCGACTTGTAACTGTTAGCTGTTAACCGTTAGCTGTTAACTCCTCCTTTATTGTGTCAATTTCAATTCGAGCGTTCGTATAGATACAAATTTCACTTGTGAGTTGAAGTGCTTCTGAAACAATCTCTTTTGCAGTCAGGTCTGAGTATTTGAGCATGGCTTTTGCGGCGGCGAGGGCAATAGATGAACCGGAACCGATGGCGATCACATCGTCGTCGGGAGCAATCACATCACCGTTCCCCGAAATGAGGTAGCCATCGCTGGCATCCGCGGCGATCATGAGTGCGTCTACCTGTCTCAGCACCCTATCGCTGCGCCACTCTCGTGCAAGTTCTACCGCCGCTTTTTGAAGGTTACCACGGTACTGCTCAAGTTTCTTCTCCAAATTTTCATAGAGTGTAATAGCATCCGATGCGGAACCTGCGAAACCGATCAGTACTTTGTCGCTATGGATCTTGCGAATTTTGCGTGCGCCGTGCTTAATGGCTGTGTCTCCGAGCGTGACTTGACCGTCGCCACCAATAGCGACTTGACCGTCACGTCGAACGGCTAAAATCGTTGTTGAACGAATTCGCATGCTTCTAATTTTCCTTCCTCACAATCAGCGGGTTCATTTCCAGACATAAAACAGTAGGAAACCGAGAAACTGGAATGCTCCCATAAAGATACCACATCGTATCCCCGCCACACCTGCGTGTTGTTCCCTCAAAAAACTGCCTGCTACCCCGAAAAAGGACGGACACAGCAGAAAAGTGAATAGAAAAGCGATCGGCACAAAAATCGGGACGGATGCAATCTGTGGTATGTGATCAATCCGTAGCGCATTCCACAGCCACAGATGTACTCCCCCCAGCGCATAAATCACGATACTGCCAACCGCAGCACCGATGCCAGTGATGACTGTCGCCAACATTGCAGTCCCTATGGGACCGATCTTCGGCGTGTCCGATTCAGTCGCGAAACGGGCTCGGAAAACTGCCACGAGCCTTTGATAACAGTAGGCTGCCAAAGTCGCGAATACCACCCAGTTCAAGATGATTGCGATGGGTGTGGTTACATTTGCGAAAAAATCTGGTCGCCGATAGGCAATGAGGTTCACTTTCCATGAGAACAACCACTCTATAGGCGCGTATGTGAGTATCGTTACGCACCCAAAAATGGCACTGTTTGAGAGCAGGGACGCATCTGCGTCAACCTGCCGAATAGAATAAAAGAATAAAAATATCGCAATCAGCACATTTGGATAAAGCATCCAAATAGTCCCAATGCGACTTACTATTAAGAACGTTAGAAGTGTCGTACCTGTTACAATGAAAGCTGCTTTGTCCGTTTTGATTCGCATACACTTCTTAGTTTCCCTACTTATCCTTGATCTCTCCGTCAAACTTAACTACGAGTTGGTCGCCGGTTAATTTCGCGCTCGTCGTCTTTTTATTGGCGAGGGTCCGCGGTAATGCGACGTGTTGCTTGAAACTTCCGACTGTGATAATCAATTCATCGCCGTGTTTTGTTAAGCCAATCTCTTCTTTACTCAGGAACGGGAGCCGCATAGACAGTTGATAGCCCTCCGTTGTTTTTCGGAATTGATACGGTTTTTCTTTAGGTAGTGTTTACATTGTATAAGTTATTGACATTTTGCTTAGGTTTTGGTAGCCTCTCAGGTATGAAAACTGCACATATAGAAACCACTGAAAACCTACCTATGATGATTTCTGATGCTGCCTGGAAGAGCATCCACCCGTTTCTGAAAACGTTGCCCAACGTCTATGTCGGTAATCCTGAAGACTGTAGACGATTTCTCTCAGCAGTCGTCTGGATGACGAAAGAAGGTGCGTCTTGGCGCGCTCTTCCGAAAGTCTACGGGTATTGGAACACAACTTACCGGCGATTCGGTAGATGGTGCGATGCGGGTGTTTTTGAAAAACTCCATGAACATTTCCATGCTGCGGGTGAAGTCTCTGCGCTCCTGATTGATTCGACGGTTGTGCGTGCTCATACTTCTGCAGCGGGTGCCCCGAAAAAAAAACGGAGGTCAAGTCAATGAGGCACTCGGTCGGAGTCGTGGCGGTTGGACGACGAAACTCCATGCTGCAGTGAGTGTGGACTTTCTCCCCTTGCGTTTTACTTTGACAGCGGGGCAGCGTCATGATGTCACGCAAGCGTCTGCCTTGATAGCGGATTACAAGTCTGCCTATGTTATTGCGGATGCTTCCTATGACTCGAATGCGTTTCGGGCGGAGATAGCTGCCGGGGGTTCGGAGGCAGTTATCCGTCCGCGTAAGAGTCGTCTTGAAGATATTCCTTATGATAAAGATGTCTATAAACTTCGCAATGTGATAGAACGTTTTTTTCATCGCTTGAAACAATATCGTCGGGTTGCGACACGGTATGATAAATACGCCGTGCGATACCTCGGGTTCGTCTATTTCGCAGCCATACTTATCACTGCTAAAAAAATGTAAACACTACCTAGCAAACTGATCTGCCGGGTCAATCTCGGCATAGAGTGCTTCAGCCAATCGGTGCAGCCCCGCCTCTCCGACAATTTCTTTTGCAAAGAGGTTCACTTTCCAGATGGGTACGTCTGAGAAATAGTCCATCGCTTCTTTAATATATTGCTGTTGCGCCTGTTTCCAAGTTTCAAAATATGCCGCATCAACGCCATCAGGAAAAATACGATTGATAATGACTGCGTCAATGCAGAGTCCGTAGAGACAAAAGTACATGAACGCGCGTTGTGTCTCTTTGATAACAATTTTCTCCGGATTCGTCACCAAACGTACCGTCGTGATTTTGGGGTCCGTCAGGACGGTATCAATCCCTTCCAATTTATCAAAAAGGTCTTGAATATTTTGGAAATAGTTATCCCGAGGCATCGGTACCGCACTGACTCTTTCAATCACGGGACCGGCGACCCTTGCCAGATTACGTTCTAATTTGAAAATGTGGTTCATGTACCACTCCAACGTCGTCGGTATACTGACAAATCGGAGGGACTCTCCAGTGGGTGCGCAGTCGAGGATGATGACATCGTAACTTTTCTCGCGAACATACTGGTTGATATAGAGCAGTGCGCAAATTTCCTCCATCCCAGGGAATACGGCTATCTCCTCTGCAACGAGGCTGTCAAGTCCGGAACGATTCAGTAAAGATCGGATGTAGTTATAAACGTCGTCCCAGTATTCAACAATCGCTTCTTGAACGTTAATTTCCTGTATCCAGAGGTTGTCAGTGATTTGGATCTGTTTTTCTTTATGTTGGTGGACGAGTTTTTCATGGTTATCGAAAGCGTCACGGAGTGAATGTGCCACATCAAGAGAGATTACGATCGTCTTATAACCAAGTTCAGAGAGCTTTATGCCTGTGGCGGCGGCGATGGTTGTTTTGCCGACCCCACCTTTACCCGTGTAAAGGATAATTCGCATTATTGAGTTCCTGTATATCGGAGTTTGTAGTAGACTTTTTATAGTATAACATAAAAGAAACTAATATGCAAAGAAGTGTCGAATATAGAAAAACAGAGTCATTTAGTTTTAAGGATTTATCTGGTTTTTCGCGTTTTTGCTGCAGCACCGGAGCGGTTCATGAAGATTAATTTATTAATTCGGTAATTTCTTCATGAAGCCCGGTGCGGTTCCAAACCGCACCTACCGGCCTGGGGATTACCGAAATATTTTCTTAAACTTCATCAAACCGCTCCTGCGGGGCCTGGGGGTCAAAATTAGACAGAACAGTGGAAAACTAAATAGCCCTGTATAGAAAAAAATAAACACTTGCATTAAAAGTGGAGAACAGGTATAATAGTATTTGAACGACATTGTGGGGTGCTCTTACCTGCTTAAGAGCTGAGAAAACACCCATTGAACCTGATCTGGGTCATGCCAGCGTAGGGAAATAGCAAAATAGTTTTCAGTTATTAGTTATTAGTTATTAGTGAAGAGACCTCTTGTGGCAAGTCTGTTAACTGGATCTTCCACAACAACCCTCTTTAACTGACGACTGATAATTGATAACTCTGACTTTGACAACTATTAAAGCCGCTTCCTTTTGGCGATACCCAAAACGGAAAACGGCTTTTTTGTGTTAAGGAGCGGGTACGCATGTTCAGTAAATTCGGGGTCCCTGTGGCGATCCTATTGGCGATATTAGGTGTATGGGAAAGTGCCGTGCATCTTTTCGATATACCGCGCTACATTCTGCCTGCCCCCTCGAAAATTGTAGTGACGCTATTCGTAGAACATGCGCAATTACTGAAACATACACTCGTAACACTCGAAGAGATGCTTCTCGGATTTGTGCTCGCGGTTAGCATCGGCATCCCGTTAGCCGTGTTAATGTTCGAGTTCCCGATGTTGGAGAAAGCGTTCTATCCGTATGTCATCGGTTCACAAACGGTGCCGGTGTTCGCGATTGCACCGTTGTTAGTACTGTGGTTCGGCTTCGGGATTGCTTCAAAAGTGGTCATGGCGGCACTGATTGTGTTTTTCGCGATCGTGCTGAATACCTTGGATGGCTTGAAGTCCACCGATCCAGACACAGTAAACCTGTTTCGGATTTTGCAGGCAACTCGGTGGCAGATCCTCTGGAAAGTGCGGATTCCTTCGGCATTGCCATTCATTTTTTCAGGTGCGAAGATTGGGATATCAATCTCCACGATTGGTGCGGTTATCGGTGAATGGGTGGGCGCGAAGGCAGGACTCGGATATCTTATGTTGTATGCGAACGGGCAGCTCCAAGTTTCGCTGGTATTTGCCGCTATTTTTTGTTTAACACTGTTAGGTTTAGGTCTATTTGGATTGATGACGCTACTGGAGCGATACGTAATGCCGTGGCGACATCAGCACAACAAATTAGATGTTCGATAGATGTATTGGACAATTAGAAAGGAAAATTCTCATGAGAACAGCAATTTGCTTAACGTTTCTTATCGGTTGTGGTATACTCTTAACTGGACACATTGACAGCAACGCCGACAGCCATCAGAAGGCTTCCGAACCGGAAAAGGTTACGTTGCTCCTCGATTGGGCACCGAATATAGATCACGCGCCGCTTTATGTTGCCCAAGAGCACAAGATTTTTGACAAACACGGATTAGAAGTCGAATTGCTCTGGGGTGGCGACCCAGATGCGCCGTTGAAACTCGTGGCGGCGGGGAAATACCCATTTGCTGTGAGTTACCAACAGAGCGTGACAATTGCGCGAGCCAGTGAAGAAGTTTTGCCGGTCAAATCCATCGGTCTACTCGTGGAGCATCCACTCAACACGATTAGTTTCCTGAAAAAGACGGGTATTAAAACGCCTGCGGATTTCAAAGGCAAAAAAATTGGATATACGGTTGCACCGTTGGATGTGCTTCTATTTAACGCCATCGCGGCGAATGCCGGATTATCCGAAGATGACTACGAACTGATAAATGTAGGCACGAATATTGTCGCACCTATGTTAAGTGGTCAAATTGATGCGGTGATTGGACCCTTTCGGAATTATGAGATTAACTTGTTGAAACTTGAAGGCGCGGACGCCGATTATTTTGCACTTGAGAAACACGGTATCCCTGACTATTACGAATTAGTAATTATTACGAATGACGCTTATTTGGAAAACCATCCAGAAACTGCTAAAAAACTGATGCTGGCGATTCAGGAAGCAATTAAATTTACGAAGGAAAAGCCTGATGATGCGCTTCACCTCTTTTTTAGCGCAAACCCGGATGCCAGCAAAGAATTAGAAGAACTCGCTTTTCGGGATACGTTAGATGTATTCGCGACAACGCAGGTGCAATCCGCTGAAAAATGGGACGCTTTTGCGAAATTCGCACTCGAAAAAGGGTTGATCTCTAAAACAGTTGAAGCCAAGGATTGTTTCGTCAACATCTTAGGAGAACCTGACAAATAGCAGTGTGCTAAAGCGATTCGGCTATTACACCAAACGAATGCAGGAGATCTCGCTGTCGCACGGAGCGACAGAGATATAAGAGGTGCTAACAAATGGCTTATAGCAATTTTACTTTAGAAGAAGTGCTGAGAACGTTTCAACTGGAAACTGTTGAATCTATCGGCATCTTTTCTAATGTAGACCCAGTGGCTCCGAGTGCAGCGTTCGCAGTGGAATTGGAAAAGAAAGTGCCGGTAGCCGCTGCCATAAATACAGAGAAAGCGCGTTCGGAGCTAATAGTTGCCAATGTGCTATTTGAACTCCTGGAACAATTTGATCGCCGCATCAGTTTTTTTTCAGGGATTGACTTCAATGTTGATCCCGAAAACGGTCTGACAGGCGTGTGTGATTTTTTAGTGAGCCTATCACCGATGCAATCTCTTTTAGAAACACCCGTTATCGTCCTTGTTGAGGCGAAGAAGGATGATCCCGCTCCCGGTCTCGGACAGTGCGTCGCTGAGATGCTCGCTGCGCAACGTTTTAATGCTGAAAAAGGGAATGATATTCCTTGCATTTACGGTTCCGCGACTACAGGAACGGAGTGGAAATTCCTCAAATTGGAGGAAAATCGTCTGTTTATTGATATAACAGTCTACCCGATCGCGCAGTGCGACAAAATCCTCGGTATTCTCTCAGGTATGGTAAAGCAAAGGGTTTAGTCTCTCTGAGGCGCCTATAACCTTGAAAACAATAACTGTTTTTCTGTTGAATTAATGACACACAAGAAGGTTCTTATCATCGGCGGTGGCGTGATTGGGCTTGGCATCGGATGGCAACTTGTGAAAGCGGGTGCTTCCGTTACGATCTATGAGCGTGGGGAAGTTGGGCGCGCCGCCTCTTGGGCAGCCGCTGGGATGCTTGCACCACTTGCCGAGGCTCACACCGAAGAATCGGCACTGCTGAAGTTAGGATGTGAAAGTTTAGCACGCTATCCACAATGGGTTGAGGCATTAGCGTCAGACGCAGAGATGTCCATCGGCTATCGGGCGGAAGGTACGCTAATCATCGGATTAGAACCCGATGATACACATCAACTTCGGCATCTCTACACTGCACAGCAAAATTTAGGGTTGGATGTTGCGTGGTTAAGTGGACGAGAGGTGCGCGAAATTGAGCCGGTCCTTTCGCCGCGTGTAACTGCAGCGATCCACTGCGCGACCGACTATCAAGTTGATAACAGACAGATGGTTACGGCACTTCAACATGCCTATCAGACTTGTGGCGGTGTGCTGTATGAAAAGAGTGCGGTTGAAAAAATTGTCATAGAAAATGGTACTGCAACCGGTGTTCAAACGCAAGACGGTTTTCAAGCGGCAGACATGCTTATTCTCGCGGCAGGATGCTGGTCTGCCCAGGTTGATGGACTGCCAGATGCAATCGTTCCGCCGGTGCGTCCTGTGAAAGGACAGATGTTGGCATTGCAGATGGAAGCAGGTATTGCGATAAATTCTGTGATCCGTACTGTCCGTGCCCGGTATCCGACATCAGTATACTTGGTGCCAAGAGATAATGGTAGATTGATTGTTGGTGCGACGAGTGAGGAAATGGGGTTTGACACGCGTTTAACGTCTGGTGGCGTATTTGAGCTGCTCCGCGGTGCGTGGGAAGCGGTGCCGGGTACTTACGAACTACCGCTTCTGGAGACTTGGGCGGGTTTACGTCCTGGCAGCAGAGATAACGCGCCGATACTCGGTAAAACGCCCATTAATAATCTCATATACGCGACCGGACATTATCGCAACGGTATTCTGCTCACGCCAATTACGGCTTACGAAATCGCTAAACTTGTTCTGACCGGTGAGACTTCAGAGATAATTGCTCCGTTTCAATTAGATAGATTTTTAAAGTAGTAGGCACACGCCGTGTGCCGTAAACACTTAGATAACATAGCACACAAACTGGAAAGTTTGTGCTACAACGGACACAAAGTAGTAGGCACACGCCGTGTGCCGTAACCATACCCGAAAAACATGAAAATACACGTGAATGGCGAAGAAACAGAAGTTCGTCCGAATTTGAATGTTTACGACCTGCTCACCGCCTTAGAACTGAATCCGACGCAGGCTGGCATCGCTGTCGCTGTGGATCGTGAGGTTATCCCGAAAACGAAGTGGCAGGTAACGGAACTGCGGGAGGATAGTGAAGTCGAGATCATTCGTGCTGTCCAAGGGGGTTAACACGGTCACAAAGCACATTGGACAGGAAAGTTGACCCCAAAAACATTTGATAAAGAGGCTTTGACGCTGCTATACTAAAAGAGGAACGGATCTTTTAGAAATGCAATAAAGAAACCAAAATGCAAGAATTTAAAATCGCTGATCAAACATATATATCAAGACTACTTATCGGGACGGCGGGGTACCCGAATTTCCATATCATGACAGAGGCTATTGCGGCGAGCGGTGCTGAGATCGCTACGGTGTCAATGCGTCGTGTGAAATGGACGGATACGTCTGGCGAAAATCTGTTTGCGCTGCTGCGTGAACGGGGTATGACGATCCTGCCGAATACTGCTGGCTGCTTCACGGCAAAAGACGCTATCCTGACAGCGAACCTTGCGCGCGAGGCACTTGAGACTTCACTCATCAAACTCGAAGTTATCGGGGATGAGGAGACGCTGTTCCCCGATGTAGAGCAGCTCCTCAGTGCAGCGGAAACGCTTGTTAAAGATGGATTCACTGTTCTTCCGTATTGTAACGATGATCCGATTACGTGTAAGAAATTGGAAGACATCGGCTGCGCTGCAGTGATGCCGTTAGGCGCGCCGATTGGATCAGGGATGGGGATTCGGAATCCGTATAATATTCAGATTATCCGTGATCTTGTGCGGGTACCGCTCATTGTGGACGCTGGGGTGGGGACGGCATCGGATGCAGCGATAGCGATGGAGTTAGGGTGTGACGGTGTACTGCTCAATACAGCCGTGGCGAAGGCGCATCGTCCGGTGCTGATGGCGGAGGCGATGAAGAAAGCGGTTGAAGCGGGGAGAGCGGCGTTTTTGGCAGGACGGATTCCTCGGAAACTCTATGCGACCGCCTCAAGTCCAGAAACGGGGATGATTGAGTAAAGCCTTTTGAAAATTTACCTTGATACGTGCTGTTTGAGCTGCCCGTTTAATGATCAAGCACAAATTCGGATCCGACGTGAGACCGAAGCCGTTGAGGAAATCTTTGATGCCTTCATCAACGGTCACTGGACTTGGATCATTAGCGAGGCTTTGACTTATGAAGTCAACAACAATCCAGATTGGATTCAACGCGACCGAATGAAATCACAAATGGATATCGCGAATGAAAACGTTTTGATGGGTGAAATAGAAAAGATCAGAAGCGATAATCTTGAAGCGTTAGGATTCAAGCGTTTGGACGCTTGGCATCTTGCATGTGCAGAAAGTGGAAACGTAGATGTCTTCCTTACTACAGATGACAGACTGTTGAGAAGGGCACACAGGATTCGTTCCGAGTTACGTGTCCGTGTTGAAAATCCTTACGAATGGCTACAGGAGACAGCTGAAGATGAATATTCGAGAGATGACAGATAGCGAACTGTATCGGCTTGGTATTGAAGTTCTTGCAAGTAAACTTGGCACTGTAGGTGTGCACCGGTTTTTGAATTTGTGTCAACCGCTCACTGGTGATTACTCGATTGAACGGCATGAATGGTTGGATAATTTGCCAGATATGGACACTCTCATTGAACAAATTCGCCAAGCAAGCAAGGAAGCAGAAGCGGACCGGAACCGTATATCCAAACTGAAAACTTATATTTCTAAAAACGGAAAACCACTGGCAACACGTATCCAGAAAATCTCAGATGAAGACCTGCATAAACTCGGACTTGAAGCCCTCGTGGATAAACTGAGTATTGCTGGTATGCCGCGGTTCATCCGGCTTTGCTCGCAGAAAACAGGTATTTATGCGATTGAACCCCACAAACTCCCTGGGCTTGACATAGAGGGAATTATCCAAGAGGCAATCCGCAAAAAACATCCGAGAAGTGATCGCGAAAGCCCGCTGTCTAATGATAGGGGCGGGGATGAAGAAAGGGGTTGAAGCAGGTAGAGCGGCGTTTTTAGCAGGACGCATCCCTCGGAAACTCTATGCGACCGCTTCATGTCCACAAACCGGAATGATTGAGTAAAGCCTTTTGAAAATTTACCTTGATACGTGCTGTTTGAATCGTCCATTTAATGATCAGACACAGGCTCAGATTCGGCGGGAAACTGAAGCTATCCAGACGCTTCTCAAGTCTTGTTTTACAGGACGGTGGCTCTGGATTACAAGTGATGTCTTGATTTTTGAAATCAATAACACCCCAGATCAAATCCAACGTGATTATATGAGAACTCAGTTGGATTTTGCGTATCAAAACGTTTCAATAGGTGCAATTGAAAATACGAGAGGCCAAGAACTTGAAGCCTTGGGATTTAAATGGTTTGATGCGTTGCACCTTGCCTGTGCCGAGAGCAGCGAGGTTGATGTCTTCCTTACAACAGACAATAGGTTGCTCAGGAGAGTTAACCGCATTGGGGCACTACTTCAAGTTCGCGCTGAAAACCCTTATGTCTGGTTACAGGAGGTTAGGAATGAACGTATTAGAGATGACTAATATTGAGTTTTTTGAACTCGGTATTGCAACACTTTTGGAGAAACTCGGTCCAACTGGAGTCTCTCGGTTCCTCAGACAGTGTGAGCCAGGGACAGGCGATTATACGATTGAGCGGCATAAATGGCTCGATAAAATTGATAGGGAAGCGGGCCTCAAAGAAATCAAAAAGATTCAAAACGCGCGCGCGGCTGGTCAGTCAAATCGCAAATTCGCATCCCTTGCGAAAGCAGTTCTTGCTGGAGAGAGAGAACTGTCTCCCAAAAAGGTTCAAAAACTGACAGATACGGAACTTTGTGAACTTGCAGTGGAAATCTTGACAGAAAAACTTACCCCCGGTGGGTTGATTGGCTTCTTTTTGCAGTGTAACCCGGTAACAGGTGATTGCTCTGTCAATCGACATACATGGCTGGATAAACTTGAAAACGGGGGTCTTCAGGATATCCACGCGCACGGAAAAACACAACGATTAAAGCACAAATCGGGTTAGTCTCACAAGTTTATTTAACTTTTTCGAGCAAATGTAGAAAAAATAATGAGAAAAAACTCCTTCTTTTTCGGATTATGTCTCCTCACCTTTATATATCTTGGCGCGAGTTCCCTCTGTGCGCAACTTCAGACCGAATTTGGACAGAGTCTCCTTGAAAAGGAGCCCGAAAAACCTGAAACCGAGTCCGCAGAATTGATACTCGACGCTCATTTTTCCAATACTTTCAACAATCACATTGAACTCGGATTGAGTGTCGATCCCTACACAAGTAGCCTCGCTGGAGAAGACGATCCGCAACTTACAGGCTTGATTAATCGCATCGGTGTTAGTTTAGGGGGCGATTTACCGGTCGCCGATAAACTCCGACTCAAGCTACAATATACCCCGCAAGCTGAAAACTACACCGGTGCAGAAGGCAAACTCGACGAATTTGACGCGTTCAGTAACATTCTCTCGACCGAACTGAGTTTCCAGCCGACTATGCGTTTACCACCGCTTGTTGCCTCATATCATCTGCAACGCTTCGTCCGGACCTCAAATGTCTATAATAACATAGAGCATCAATTCGGTTTCCGCTTCGGACGTGTTCTGGAATATAATTTTCGCTTACATCGGTTTGACGATGAAGATAGCCGTAGAGAGGATTTCCTACTTGTCGGTTCTAACACCCATAAAATGAGCAGCCGACTGCAATTTGGAATTCTTAAACAGATGCTCGGTAAACTGGAATACACGGTAGAGCATGGGAGTTATCAAACCAATTTGAACAACCTCATCTTAGGTATCACCGGGCTTGAAGACAATGAACGCCGAAAGGATTTGCGACACATCGGTGCCGCGAAACTGATACAGGTAGCAACTGAACGACTCATGTTTCAGGAAGAGGTTAACTTATTTCTGAATCGTTCCAATGTCGATTTCTTTAACTTCACCAGTACCGAGGTGGCAGCGAGTTCTTTCTACCGGCTTGAGACTGGACGGTGGCTCCGGCTTCGGCTCTCCAGACTGTGGGTAACGTTTGAAGGCAGACAGATTCTGGAGGAATCGGGACCCGTCACGGAAGATACCCCAAACCGCCAAGATACACAGATAGGTGCAAATATCCAGTTGAACTGGCAGTTCAACCCATACCTAACACTGAACGCTGATTATCAGATTGCGCAAAACCGAACGAACGAAACGGATCCGTTTCTCGACTTCCTCAATTATACACACACCATCGCAACCCTCACGCTTCGCGGCGAGTATTGAAGTAGCATTTGGATCCCGTTCTCAGCGTGCTGTTCGTTGTCCTTTATAGAGTTTTAACTTCCCCTCCGATGCAATCAACGTATAACACGTCTCAATCGCCTCAGCGACGGTAGGCTCGTCTGGCGTATCCCACAACAATAGATAATCCACATTGTCGGCGTAATCGCAGAGGTCAATCCTTTCGGGCTGCCAGTGGACGATTTGGACCCATTCTTTCTCATCTAATGGCGTTTCAAAATCAGCGTTGAAGCGGATCGGAAAGTAGTCGAACTGGACCTCATAGTTGCCGAGGTTGATACAACCGTTATCAAGGCAATAGTAGTTGGCGGCATTGACAAAGATACCGACACGCTCGGAGCTGCCTCTCGGATCAAAGTGAAGGGGGAGGATAACGCTGTTTTTCTCGACGTTATTTACAAAAGCGGTAAACGCGCGCGTCTCAGCATTGAGATTTTTGAAGAGAATACCGACATAAACAATGTTAACGAGTGCAAGCAGTGTGACAACTGTTGTAAATATCTGTTTCCATCGTAGGTTGTCAAATCCACGAAACCATGCGAATAGGGTAAGGGTGGCTAAAATAGCGAGCCTGTCATTGACCCAACCGCCGGGACCGATCGAATTGGGTAGGATAAAATAGAGTCCGAGCAGCACGGCAGTGAGGTAGAGAAACGCTTTTTGTCCGGGGTGTGCTGCTGTGGTCCCCTTCCTATTTTGCCAGAGTGTTGCAGCAACGAGAAAGATTAAAAAAGCAGAGACAGCAATGGACCTCCAACTCGGAGGCTCAGTATAGGAGATGAGTACGTGCAGACCGATCAGGTTAGCGAACAATTCTCCAATCCGTCCAAGTCCAAGTTCAGGCGGTGCTCCTGCCAATAGATCAGAGGTAGGAAGATAGACGAGAAGCAATATAGCTGCGGGTAAGAGATAGCAGCCTGTCACAAGAATTTGCTTGAAGTCCCGTTTGAAATAGAGAAGTGCTAACAGAGCGATAGAAAACAAGATAAAGGCATAAGAGATGAGATGTGCAAAATAAGTGATTACGATGAGCAGATTGAGTAGAATGATACGATTCCTATTCATCGCATCCTTGTGTTTCCACCAATAGCCGAGCGCCAGGAAAAAGAGCGGTACACTGACGGCAAAGTTGTAGAAACCCATCAAAAATAGGTAGTTGTAAACAAAAGTAAAACTAAGAATGACGAGGGCATATCGTCCGCGTTGTACGGCGTTGAGGAAATAATAGATTGCGAGCGGGAACAGGATCACATAGAAGCTCAAGAAAATTTTCTCAGCGATGAGCGGTGGAAAAACGAACATCAACGCTGCCAACGAAAAGTGGGAGAACCAATTCGGAAAGGGGTACCAGTTAATCTCGTAATAGTCCCGAAATTGATAGTCAGGGTTGTTATACTCGGTCAAGATCTGTGAGTTATAGACGTGGCTCACGCCATCTTGCGTCGGGAAATAGGGAAACAACCATATCGGTAGCAGATAGGCGACAATCAACAGACCCAACAAAAGCGGCCATTTTGTATCAAAACGAGAGAGGAATCGCATTGTTTCTCCTTTCATCCGCAACTTTAGGTATTGAAATTTTCAGGACTTCAGATATAATGTTATCATGTTTTCATGTTTTGTAGTTAGCATTTTTATAATCATAAGAAGCGACTTTATTGGAGCGCAATTTTATGAACCGAGAACAGGTCAAACGTTTCGTTGAAGAGAAGGGTATTGAGTTTTTTCTCTGCTCTTTCGTGGAGATGAGTGGTGCCCCGAAGGCGAAGGTTATCCCGTCTACACACCTTGAGGATATGGCAGAAGAAGGGGCAGGGTTCGGTGGCTTTGCCGCAGGCGAGATCGGGCAATCCCCACACGATCCAGAAATGGCGAGTATTCCGGACTTTGATTCGCTAACAATTGTGCCCTGGCAGAAAAACCTCGCTTGGGTGGCAGGGGATATGTACGTTGAAGGTAAAGCGTGGCATTACTGTCCGAGAACGATCCTGCGGCGGCAATTAGACGTAGCAAAGGAGACAGGCTACATCTTTAATGTTGGCATCGAGGCGGAGTTTATGCTTTTAAAGCAGGACGAGACTGGGCAATACGCGCCCTGGGATAAACTCGATACTTTAGACAAACCGTGTTATGACCTAAGGGCATTGCACCGCAACCTTGATATGATGACGACCCTCATTAAATACATGCAAGAATTGGGGTGGGAACCCTACGCGAACGACCACGAAGACGGGACGTGTCAGTTTGAGACGAACTGGACCTATTCGGACGCGCTCACATCAGCTGACCGACATACCTTCTTCAAGTGGATGGTCAAAACACTCGCTGAGGCACAAGGATTGCTGGCAACCTTTATGCCAAAACCGTTCACGAACCTGACAGGTAACGGCGCACACTTTCACATGAGCCTTTGGGATGCGGAGCATCAGACGAACCTGTTCCTTGATGAAAATGACAGAAACGGTTTGTCCGAACTTGCCTACTGGTTCACGGGCGGTATCCTGAAACATGCGCAAGCGGTCACGGCAGTCACGAATCCACTTGTGAATAGCTACAAACGTTTGGTGCGTAGACCCCCGCGTTCGGGTTCGTCGTGGGCACCAGTTTACGTCACCTACGGTGCGAACAATCGGACGCAGATGATTCGGATTCCTGCGCCGGGACGTATTGAGAACCGGTTAAGCGACGGGGCAGCGAATCCTTATCTCGCGGAGACAGTCCTACTCGCAGCCGGTTTGGACGGCATCGAAAATCAGATTGATCCTGGTGTGCAAAATGAGGACAATCTTTATGAAGTTTCGGAAGATGAACTGCAACGACGAGGGATTGATTCTCTACCCGCGACACTTGACGCAGCTGCAGACGCGCTTGAACAAGACGAAGTGATCAAGAACGCACTTGGAGCCGTGTACGCCGATTACTACATTCAGGTGAAACGCAAGGAGTGGCGCGACTATCACTTGAGTGTCAGCCAGTGGGAGACTGATAACTATTTGGAGGTTTATTGATATTGAGTTCGCGAGCGACAAGAAATCCCCACGCAAAAACACTCGTTCCTACATTGAGAGCACAACACAGGTATTAAGGAAATAATTTGATGAAAACTTTGTTTAGATTTTTCGGTTTAGCACTTATATGTTTTTCTACTGTTTACATAGTCGGCTGTGGGCAACGTGAAGAAGATGATGAGGTCGGTCCCACGGAATTGATGCGTGCGGATCCAAGTGCTGAGATCACACCAACCCCTGAACCTTTACCGGAACCCGTTCCCGAACCGATTATTCCTGATGGAATGGTCCTAATTCCAGAAGGTGAATTTGAAATGGGTAGCAATAATGGAAACGCTGACAACGATGAAGAACCGGTGCATACCGTTCACCTTGACGCGTTTTACATAGACGCGAACGAGGTAACTAATGGTGAGTTTAAGGATTTCGTTCTCGCGAATCCGGAATGGCAGAAAGAACAGATTGATGAAAAGTTTCACGATGGCAATTACCTGCAGGACTGGCATGGGAATAACTTCCCTCTTGGCGAACGGGAACATCCTGTCCGGTATGTGAGTTGGTACGCTGCGATGGCTTACGCCGTCTGGGTAGATAAACGTCTACCGACGGAAGCGGAATGGGAGAAAGCAGCCCGAGGCGGATTAAAGAAAAAAGACTATCCATGGGGCAACGGCATTAATCTCAATAGAGCAAACTACGGTAAACATCTCGGTGAGACAACCCGTGTCGGCGAGTATCCTGCGAATGACTATGGTGTGCACGACATAGCGGGAAACGTTTGGGAATGGTGTCTTGACGCATATCAAGCCGATTTCTATGCGAATTCTCCACGTCGTAACCCGACTGCTGGCGCGAATAATGCCGAGGCGATCGTCAACGATTTCGAGAACATTGTAGATTTTCGCGTCATACGCGGTGGTGGTTGGAACAGCAATCCTGAGTGGTTGCGTGCCTCAAATCGTCATGGAACAAGTCCGGCGTATGCGGGTATCGGTGCGCTTGGATTCCGTTGTGCGAAGCGTGTATCTCCCTAACCGGTTATTAGCCGTCAGCAGTCAGCCATCGGCTATCGGTTCTCTGTCAGCAGTCAGTTTTCAGAACGGGTCGGGATTCGGAGATCCTTCCTACAAGCGGGCTATGGCGATTTATTTGTATCTTGAAACAAAATTGGAAATTTGCTATGATATGTTTTCAGCAGAAGGGAAATCTGTCCTTCTCTGCTCCTCGTATCTCATAGTGCTAACTTGTTCACTTTTTAAGGAAGGAAATCACATGAAAATTTTTTCAGTAATCACGCTCTGCTTATTGGTTTGTGTGGCATTTTCGCATGCCGACCTAATGGATGGGCTTGTTTTATACATGCCGCTTGACGAAGGTTCCGGTTCGACAACGCAAGACTTCTCCGGAAACGGCTTTGAAGGTGAAGTGATGGGGAATGCCAAATGGATTGATGGGGAGTTCGGGAAAGCACTCCAATTCGCGGCTGCCGCAGATCACGTCCTCATTGAAGACGATGCTGCCTTTCATATTGAAGGTGCGATTACACAAGCAGCATGGGTGCAGCTGGACAGGTTACCCAGTGCCCATGCTATCATCTTCGGCACTCGACAAAGCGGTGCGACTCGACATATCGGTTTTGGGTTTGGGATGAATCCTGCAAACGGCATCAAAGTCTGGACGAACGGTGCAGCTGGCGGATTTAAAGATATCAATGACAACGAAACAGAACTGGAAATAGGCAAATGGTATTATCTCGCCTATACCCACACGGACGATAACAACGGTTTAGTGGAAATCTACGTAGACGGTGAGGTAACATACTCCGAAGAATCGGGCAACCCGGTTGCCCCTGCGCAAAACACAAGTGCGGTGACTATCGGTACTTGGAGCGGTGAAGCGTGGACAGGGAGCGTTGACGAAGTTCGGCTTTGGGACCGTGCGCTCTCGGCAGACGAGATTAAAGCGAGCATGAACCAGGATGCTGCGTCATTCCTGACACCGGTAGAACCCGAAGGTAAACTCGCTACATCTTGGGCGAACATTAAACTAACTCGATAACTTGTTGTGGGCAGGTTTCAAGACCTGCCCTTAAACACCTCGCTTTAGACAAGACATTAAAAAAGCTAACCATCATGAAACTTTTAAGCAGTTTTATAGTGGATTCCCTAATTTCTTATTCGTCTTCCAAACTCCGAAACCCTTATGGCACAGGCTAACAGCCTATGCTACATGAACCCTTATGGCACAGGCTAACAGCCTATGCTACATGAACCCTTATGGCACAGGCTAACAGCCTATGCTACATGTGTAAACTTATTTTCGGATTTTATTATAATCCGCCAGTTTTCCGTTTTCACATTATTTTGATACGAACAGAAACTCAATTAGAATCATATCTATCTGAACCGACAGACGAAGTGATCGCGGCAGTTGCTGCACTGGAGGGTGATATCCTCATCCTCGGTGTTGGTGGGAAGATGGGTCCGACGCTCGCTAAACAGGCGAAACGCGCGATTGACGCCGCGGGCGTATCGAAAAAGGTGATCGGTGTCTCCCGTTTTTCGACACCGGATGTGCGGGAAACCTTGCAGGAAGATGGCATCGAAACAATCGTCGCAGATCTACTTTCGGAAGACTGCCTGCAAAATCTACCTGACACCCAAAACGTCATTCTGATGGCGGGTAGGAAGTTCGGTTCAACCGGCAATGAAAGCCTAACGTGGGTGATGAACAGTTATATGCCGGGACGCGTAGCAGAAAAGTTCCGCGGTTCCCGAGTAGTTGTTTTCTCTACGGGAAATGTTTACCCGTTAACGCCTGTTTCCCACGGTGGTGCGACTGAAAGTTCAAGCGTTGCCCCGATTGGTGAATACGCACAATCGTGTCTGAGCCGTGAACGGATATGTACCTACTTTTCATCGCAATACGGCACACCAATGGCGATCTTACGATTGAACTATGCGATAGATCTCCGCTACGGGATATTGTTGGACATCGCCGAAAAAGTGTATGCCGAAGAAACAATCTCCCTTGAAATGGGCAATGTGAATGTGATATGGCAAGGTGATGCCAACGCAGTCGCGCTAAGAGCCTTCGCACACTGCCAAAGTCCACCGTTGGTTCTCAATGTGACGGGACCGGAGACAGTTTCTATACGGTCTCTTGCGTCGTGTTTCGGTGCGCTTTTCAATAAACCGCCGCGTTTTACAGGTGAAGCGTCGGCAACAGCACTGCTAAGCAACGCCACTCGGTGTCATCAACTGTTTGGGTATCCACGTGTCTCTTTAGGTCAAATGATCGAATGGGTTGCTGAATGGGTGCGAATTGGTGGTACAACGCTCCGAAAACCGACCTATTTTGAGGTGCGTGACGGAAAATTTTAATGGTTTCGGTTTTTTAACCCCCTAAATCCGCTAACCCCCTAAATCCCCCTTATCAGGGGGACTTTGAAAGGAAATTCGTAAATCCTAAACTTATAGCTGATAACTATTCCCTCTGAAAACTGATAACCGATAACTGGTAACTTTAAAAAATATAGACAAAAAATGCGAATTCTGTTAGTATGGCAGAGCAGTGTTTTTGTGATGCTTTCGCTTGTGCCCAATAGTGCTGTGTGTCAACCCCATCCACCAACGCCGATTGCGTTTGCCTCGGATGTGAGCGGTAATTGGGAAATCTATCTGACAGATACAACCGGAAAGCGGCCTGTCAATCTCACGAACAACCCTGCAGCGGATTACTATCCGACGTGGGCACCTGATGGTACGCAAATCGCCTTCTTTTCACGTCGTGATGGAAATCACGAGATTTATGTGATGGAAGCTAACGGCACCAATCAGCGACGCCTGACGCATCACCCTGCGACAGATAAAGCACCGGCTTGGTCACCTGACGGCACACGTCTCGCCTTCACGTCAAATCGAAATGGACATTTCGATATCTATTTGTTTCATCTCAATAACGGTGAAGTGGAACACCTCACCGAAAATCCGTTTGAAGATGAGGCACCGGCGTGGTCACCCGATGGAAGGACGCTTGTTTTTCATTCAAAGCGGGAACTTAATTGGGATATATACGTTATTGATGTCCACAGTCGAGCCGAGCAGCGGTTGACACATCAACCGCTGATGGACACTTACCCGGCTTGGTCGCCTGATGGGCGGCAGATTGTATATGCTTCAATGCATGCCGAGGTAGCACTTGCTGATTTTGACCTCTACATCATGGATGCAGTTGATGGCGGTAATAAAAAAGCCCTCACCGATACACCAACAGATGAGGCGGTTCCGGCATGGGCACCTGATGGCAATGCGATCGCTTTTCAATTTGAGAAGGATGGCAGATGGGTTATCCACCTCATGCGGGCGGATGGAAGTGAACGTCATGAATTGATTAACAACGGTGCTTGGGCGGCGCAACCGAAATGGTTGAGTAGTGCTTCAGATGTACTACCGATAGTGCCGTTAGGGTTACAGATTCAACTGTGGGGCAAAATACGAGCCCGGTCAGAAAATGTATGGTAAATAGATGGAATAAGTAATACAACGGTTTTCAGTTCTCTGGCTTCTGATATAAACAGAACTTACGTAAATTTAGCACGCGATGGTTTTAAACCCCCTAAATCCCCCTTATCAGGGGGACTTTAAGAGGAAATGCGTAAGTCCTAATAAACCAGTCCCCTTCTTAACTGAGAACTGACAACCAACAACGAACAAAAGGAGAATTCTATATGCGTTTCAAGACATTAGTATTCAGTACACTTTTCACGTGCGGTTTATTATTAGCAATTGGTACGAGTTACGGTTATGAACGAGCAATTGAAGCAGAAATGGCGGATGCGATTGAGGCACCGATGGTAGTTGCCGACGATGGGGATGCCTCCGGTGGACAATTCGTCTGGATGGAGGGCCCTGCAGCGACCGGTGGTGGTGGTGAAGGTTGGGTAGAATACAACATCCATATTCCAGCAGCTGGCACCTACGCGCTTTGGGGCAAAGTTCTCGCATGGGATGGTAATAGCGATTCATTCTGGGTAACCTGGCAGCCTATGGACCCCGACGAAAACGCGCAAGAAACCCAGAACACCGAGTTCCGATGGGGTGTCGCACAAGGCAACGAGTGGCACTGGGACCGGATTAACCACTGGTTAGATGGCGGCACGTTTGAACGGGAATGGGAAATAGCCGCAGCTGGGGATACGACACTCCGTATCGCAGTCCGAGAAGACGCGACGATGCTGGATGTGATCTATATCACTGACAATCTCTCTGAAGATGAAGCGGAAGTCAATCCGCGTGACCCGATCCCGGAAGACTCCATAACACCCGTCGAACCGCAAGATAAACTCGCAACAACATGGGGCAAACTGAAAGCAGAACGATAGTTAATTACCTTAATCTGACTGTGGGTGGTTTTGCGAACTGCCCGCGGGTTTCAGAAAATAGAAAGGAGGTATTTGGTGAAACACGGAATACTATTGACCCTGATTATACTAACACTATCCTTATGTGGTATCGTAGGACTTCATGCTGAGGTGGAAATCGCGCTTGAAGCCGAGTTAGCAAACGAGATTGTAGAACCGATGATCATTGCAGATGATAAAAATGCCTCTGATGGAAAATTCATCTGGATGGAAGGTGCCGCCGCTACAGGTGGTGGTGGTAAAGGCTATGCTGAATTTATTATCAATATTCCGCAACCGGACACCTACGCGCTGTGGGGCCAGGTCATTGCTTGGGATGGGAACAGCGATTCGTTTTGGGTGACTTGGCAACCTGCCGACCCAGACGAAGATGCACAAGTAACCCAGAATACCGAGTTCCGCTGGGGTGTCGCACAAGGCGCAGCTTGGCACTGGGATCGCATCAACCACTGGTTAGACGGTGGAACGTTCGACCGGGAATGGAAGTTCAAGGAAGCGGGTGAGACGGTGCTTCGTATCGGCGTTCGCGAAGATGCCACGATGATAGACACAATCTTCGTGACGAACAACTTGAAAGCGAACGAAGGCGACCTGCGTCTCCCAACGGATAAAGATAGGAAGATCCAAGTTGAGGGGCTTGCTGTGGATGCAAAAGGCAAGGCTGCAACCACTTGGGGGGCACTAAAACGGGCGTATCAATAAGAAACGGCAAAAGATTGGAAGGTTGGAAGATTGGAAGGTTGGAAGGTTGGAAGACTGGAAGACTGGAAAGCTGGAAGACTGGAAGACTGGAAGATTGAGGAGCGTTATAGTAGGAAGTCCGTATGAATCGGTTGTTCTGAAACATATAGCACTGCTCTTGATAATAATGAATACGCCATAAGTCAAACCCACGTTCAAACTGGATAACACGATCAGGCGGGCCGAGGTGAAGTTGTAATTTCTCCACGGCTCGCCTGTCGCGTTTAACAAGCATGTGTGTTGCATACGCGAGCCCTGAAAGAATTCCCACCAAAGCGACCTTCCCTCTTAATTTGACCGAAACACTTTCCGCAGCCGGCGTTAACCCGAAAACAAGGCATACAATAAGCACAATAGCACAGATTTTTCCTGTTTTCGCACAGAAAATTTGGCATAAATTTCGCATTTGTGTGTTATTTCTGTATATTAAGTCTTGACAAAAGAAATATTTTAAGTGTATGCTAATTGGAACGAATATAAAAGAATCGCTAATTGCGTCTGCAGCATAAGTTCGCACGAGACACGACTCACAAATTATTCTGATCGTTAACTTGTAGTGCAGCAGACCGTTTGATTAGTGATCAACTTGGAGCGTGATTAGCATGCATCCTAATGGAGAAACTCCCACCGCAACAGATGGACCTAACTGTACAGACCTTACTATTGAAGATGTCAAGCAAGAATTGTATAACCGCCACCACCCAAGTTTAACGTTTCTTGATATAGAAGCGCACGCGAAGACTATCCACAAAATACGGACCCTTAAACAGAAACATAACGTTGTGATGCTGGGTCACAACTACATGGAGCCGCTTGTTTTTGGATTGTCCGAAAAAGAGGAACAGGGTGATTCACTGGGTTTGAGTATGTACGCCGCAAACACAGAGGCACCGTATCTCATCTTTAACGGTGTTCCGTTTATGGCGGAAACAGCGAAAATTCTAAATCCGAGTAAAACAGTCTTGGTTGCCGATAAAACAGCGGGTTGCTCGCTCGCCGATAACTTCGGTGCAGAAGATGTTAAGAAGCTGAAAACCCTTTATCCGGGTGCGCCGGTGATGATTTATATCAACAGTTACGCCGATGCGAAAGCGGAATCGGATATCTGCTGTACGTCAGCGAATGCCGCACACATCGCGAAAACGATGCCGGGGGATACACTTATTTTTGTGCCGGATATCTTCTTCGCACAGAATTTGGAAGAAGAGTTGAAAGACGAAAAAAATGTTGTCTATCCGGGCAAGGACAACACTGCCCGCGGTGCTGTCTGTGAGGTTCACGAGAAATTCACACTTGATGATCTTCTCAGCATCCGTGAATCCTTTGAAATTCCGAAAGGCCATCCCCGCCGCAAACTTTATGCACACTGGGAATGTCGTCCGAATGTTTTAAAAGAGGCAGACTTTTATGGCAGTACCAGTCAGATTATGAAGGATATAGCGGAACGTGTTGCAGCAAACCAAATCGAACGTGCCTTTGTCGCCTCGGAGTGTGAGTTAACTTCCAATCTTGCGCAAGAATTTCCAGAGGTTCAATTCTGGACAGCCTGCTCAGTCCGATGTTCACACATGGCACAAGTTAATTTGGGGAAAATAGCGAATATTCTGGAAGCAATTGATAGGGACGAGAACCTCGACGAATATGAGATTACGCTGAGTCCTGAAACTATTGACAAAGCCCGTGCACCCATTGAACGCATGCTTGAAGCGAGTGTGTAATAGTTATAAGTTATAAGTTATAAGTTATAAGTTAAGAGGGTTCTGATTGTCCAATATCTTTTGGTAATTGTCGGTGCTCCAATTGGGAAACGACGGTTACAAAGAGATAATCAAACCTCAGAAACCAGACTTATAACTTATAACTAACAACTGAAAACCAATAACTATTAAAAACGTGTGATAAAAGAGACGCGGTGTGCGTTGCCCAAATTAGGGTCCGGCACAAAAGCATAATCGAATTGGAAGTCGATATTTGCTAATGCATCCTCACCGCTGCGTCGGACACCGATACCGAGTGCTAAGCCGTCGCTCGGATTTTCATTCAGGCTGATCCGATATCCGATACGTGCGGCGATGCTATCGTAAAACCACCGCTCCATGCCCAGATGAAAACTCGGATTTGCATCAAGGAGCGGGAGGTGTGCGTCAGCGACCAATGCCCATAATTCCTGTGCGGGCATCGGTTGATCCGTCTCCGCCTCTGCAGCAGGTTGTTTCCAGGTTCTGTAGGCGAGTCCTCCACGGAGTGCCATTGGCAAGTTTTCCCCACCATCCAGGACTCCAGCATTCTGAACAGCAATCCCGATACCGAGATGATTCTCAAGCAAATTTAAGACCAATCCGACATCCGCTGCGACACCGTAAGCGTTTTGAATATCCAATTGCTGCGAAATTACCTTCGCTGTACCACCGACTGACATTGCTGTGCCGAGTGGATAGGCGAGGGATAAACCTGTAGCAAACCCGCCGATTGTTGCGGTACTATCTGGGTCTTCCGTGGGTCCCTGTCGGCGTTCAATCTCTGTGAAACTCCCGAGGAAACTGGCCCCCCAGACGAGTTGTCCTACACGCTGTGCGTATCCGATGGTATTATTATTGATGTCCGCGAACGAAAAGTGTTGCATTGCAGTCAACTCTCTGTCTTGGACAGCGGTTAACCCTGCCGGATTCCAAAAGATGGTATTAATATCATTGGCAAGTCCAGCGAAAGCACCGCCCAATCCAGCGGGGCGACTGCCCCCCTCGATTTTCAGGAAAGCGGCACCAACAGTGCCTGCCCCATCGTTAATATCAGCGTGCACATTTGGGGCAGCTGCGGTTATTATGAGAAGTGCCATTGCGATTAGAACGGACCCCCCTCTTTTCGGTATCATGAATTCTCCTTTTTTATCAGTGATCAGTTACCAGCCATCAGCAGTCGGTTCAGAGTCCCTTATAGCAGTTATGCGGGTTTTACATATTACAAACTGAAGCCGATAGCCGATTTAGTCGACAACTAATATTTTACCGACGGTGTTCGCGCGATTTCCTGCTGCATTGACGGCTTCTAAACGGAAGATGTAGAGTCCTCTTGCGACAGCGTTCCCTGCCTGGTTCTCCAAGTTCCATTTCACCAATTGATCGTTGCGCTGTCCGGATACAACATCGGGATAGGTTTGTGATAGGATCATGTCCCCGCCCCAATCATAGATGCTCAACGTGAGTTCAATCGTCTCTCCGAGGGGTACATTGACGTCAAAAGAGAAGAAAGCGACATCGCGTTTTGAGAGGCGGAGCGGATTTGGCCATCCAAACGTTGAACCGCGGAAGGTGAGAGACACAGACATCGTATACTCTCCGATGTCATAAACGGCGTAATTGCCTGCATTATCAGTGACGCGGACATCCAAATCGTATTCCCCCGAACGCGTCGGCAAGAAGTCAATTGACCACCGGCTCCAAGGTTCTTCTTGAGCGTTGCTGTCATCAACGACTGGCACTGGGTCAATCGGTTGATCGTCGGGACCGATCCCTACAATTTCAACGAGCCAGACTCCAGACGCTGGCACTGGAATTTCACCGTCAGGGGTTCGCTGTGTGCCTGCTGGGTCAGAGGCTGTGCCTTCTAACAGTAGTGGCTCATCCGTGAGCTCGGTCTCACCGCCATCACTGGTTACAGTGGCGGTAGGTTCACCTGTTTCATAGAGAAATTGCGTTGAAATGGAATCCGTTGGTGCGAATCCGAGGAGTTCGGAGTCATTTCCGACACCGCTAATTTCGACTTGATAGTTCCCTTGCAGTGTCAATCCATCGGATTTGAAAATGATAGTGTCTACGCCGTTTTGCTGCGTATTCCCCGAAACTTCCGATCCGTCCGGACGTCTCACAGTAATCTTTGATTGTGCGAGGTTGACCCCCAAACCTGTGTCAAAGACCTTTGCTTGGATGACCACACCGCCAGTTGTAGAGACAGCCGTCGGATAATCTTCGGCATTGATGTCAACAAGGAGTGGTGCATTGTTGATAAGTAGTGTTCCGATATCAATCATCGGTGGACTGGTATCGTAGACGAAGACCCTTTCATAAGGTTCATCGTCGTTTCCTGCGCGGTCTTTGGGGTTAATGGTAATTCGGTACTCGCCATCCGCCGAACCGTTGTCTGCGAGCGGGACCGTGAGACGGAAAGTGAGGTTCCCCTGTCCATCGTCGTCAACACGTCCTGAAATTTCAGTTGCATTCGGCGATAATCGCTCAAAAGTTAGCCACTCTTCGTCGAGATTTTCCCAATCAATACCTGATGTATCATCGGTGAGGTTGACGCGAATCTCTGTCAGCGAATTATTAACGCCCGGTTGTGAAACGACGAGATCAATCACATCATCGCTCTCAATCTCCGGTGCCTGAGTGTCGTACATGAAGGTTAATCGTTGAACTTCACCACTCCGTCCAGAAGCACTAATTGGCGTAAACTCAATGGTATAGCGCCCGTCCTCAGAGCCATCAGTCGCGAGGGGGCGTACCAGATTATAGATCAATTTGCCAGAGGTGCGCTGTTGCTGTCCAGCAACAACTTGGTCTCCTGGATTTAAGAGACGCAGCGTTGAGAGATGATTTTCATCATCTGTTTCGAGTTCGAGTTCCACTTCTATTTGCTCAACTTCTTCATTGGTAAACGCTTCGTCCGCGGGTGCAGTAACCGGTTCCGTCGAAACGATCGTTGGCAAACGTCTTGACAGTAGGAAATTCCGTTCAAAGACGGTAGCTTCCCCGTTCCCTGCCCTGTCAATTGCTTGAACGCGGATAATATATCGTCCATCCTCAACGAGTTGATTCGTATTAAGCGTTAATGCCGTTGTGCCATTACTGACAAGTTCTCCAGATATCTCACTGCCACTCGGGTTAACCAGCGTCACCGTAGTCATTGCCCAATCAATACCACTTCCACCTTCATCATTAAGTGTTACCTGTATCTGTGTGAGATCATCAGAGAGGAGTGCGCCATCAGCGGGTACTGTGCTAATAAGGGTTGGTGCTTGCGTATCATAGATAATTGAGTGTTCAACAGTGTAGGCGTTCCCAGCTTGGTCTGCTAACTCAATAACAACGGTGTACTCACCATCCATACTGCCATCAAGGGGCAAGGGTTGGTTGAGCGTAAGAAAGAGTTGGTTTTGCGTATCATGAGTGAGTCGTGCTGGCACCAAGCTGTCATTGGCATCGCGGAGGTTGACTTTCTGGTCCGACAGCATGAGGTCCGCGGGTCCCATATCCGTGACAGTGAATTGGAGTTGTGTTAAACTCCGGCTGATATAGGAGACGGGTTGACTTAAATCGATCGGGTTAGCGGCTATTATCTCCGGTTCTTGTGTGTCATAAATGAACTCGCTGTAAACGGTGTTGCCCTGACGACCGGCTTTATCAACAGGTGTAACGTATACACTATATCGTCCATCCGTCGTGCCATCTGTGGTAAGCGTTATCGGTTCCCAAACAAGCAGGCTAACGCCATCAGAACCGGTTGTGCCCGGAACGATTGTTCCGTCAAGGGTCGTCACGGTAATATCCGAACCATCATCACCGAAGGCTAATCCTGTCTCCGTTGGGTCAAGAATCTCGGCTCCTATAAGCATGTTGTTTGCATTAACATAGGCGACATCACCACTTCCGATTGTCTCAGTGTCCCCGATAATAACAGAAACGACCCTTGGCAAGGGTATATCCAGAACGAAAGTATAGTCAGTCGGCGCGGTTGCGACATTTTCTGCTATATCTTGCGGAGTAACGGAGAGTATATATGTGTCAAGTTGATCCAATTCGAGAAAACTGACAGTCATCTGAGATATGCCGTCATCTTCCAACGTGAGCGGGATATTCACTATTTCAGTCTCACCAGCAGCAGATATAGAAGAACTCACCATCGTAATTATGGTATTCGCAAAATCAACTCTCGTTGCTTCGTCAAATTGCAAAGTAATACTGCTGACAGGTTCCAAAATCTCGGTAACCTCTTGTGGAACGAGTTCCACCGGTACCTCGGTATTTACCGTGACTGTAGAGAGTCGGGGTGCTTGCGAGTCATATATCAGGACATGTTCTGAATTTAATGTATTACCAGCTCTGTCAACGAGGGATAACCGGACCGTATAGGGGCCATCCACACTCCCATCTCGAGGGAATGGGGCAGAAAGCGTTAGATAGAGTTGATTCGTTAGTTCGTCAAACGTTAACGTTGCTGGAACAACACTGTTAGAAGCGTCGATTAATTCAACCGTTTGTGCTTCCAGAAGCAGGTCCGCTGGTCCCACATCTTCAACTGTAAAGGTAAACTGATCCAACCCGCGACTGACATAAGATATAGGCTGACTCAATATCACCGGAGATGATGCGGTTATACGCGGGCTCTCCGTATCATAGATAAACTGACGATGGACAACATCACCTTGCCGACCCGCCTTATCAACCGGTGTAATCACCACGGTATACTTACCATCGGCACTACCATCCGTCGGAATTGATATTGGTTCCCATATCAATTGATTCTGTTCTTCAGCGCGTGTCTGACCTGGAACGACTGTCCCCGAAGGATCTGTCACAACGATACTTGAACCGCCCTCACCCAAAGCGAGTCCGATGCCGCTGGTATCTATCAAAGTCGCAACTATCGTAGAATTACTACCGTTGAGGAAAACAACATCACCGGCTTGTCCGCCCAATTCGACAGTATCCACACTCGGTAAAACAAGTTCAAGCCGAAATGAGTATTGCACAGCACCTTGAGCAACATTACCTGCTATGTCTTGCGGCGTAACAGAGAGGATGTACAAGCCGGCTTGTATTAATTCGACAAAACGCGCGGTAAGCTGTGTAGGTCCATCAGCCGAAATATTGAGCGGAATCGTTTGTCCATTAGTACCAACCAAACTAACCTCAGTATTAGCGAAATCGACCCGGGTTGCTTCCTCAAATTGAAGCGTGACACTGCTGATAGACTCCGAAATCTCAGTAATCCTTTGCGGAACAAGTTCCACCGGCGATTCAGTGTTTATCATAACTGACGAGAGTCGAGGGACTTGAGAATCATAAACGAAGGTCTGCTCCGAATCCAAGCTATTTCGTGCTTTGTCAACAAGAGACACCTTTACCGTGTATTCACCATCAGCACTGCCATCTTGCGCAAGGGGTGTGTCAAGCGTAAGATATAGACGATTGTTTATCTCATCAGAGGCGAGTGTAGCAGCGACGGTTGCGCCTTGAACATCAAGGAGTTCGACTGCCTGATCTTCTATCTCCAGACCGGCAGGGCCTACATCCTCAATAGTGACCTGCAGTTGTGTAAACGGAGCGGGGATATATGTAGCAGGTTGATTCAACACTATCGGTGTAGCAGCGGTAATTCGGGGTTCTTGCGTATCGTAAACGAATTGGCGATAGACGATATCGCCTTGCCTACCCTCTTTGTCTTTCGGTGTGACGGCGACGGTGTAACGGCCATCAGCACTGCCATCGGTGGGGAGAACTATAGGACTCCACGTCAACTGGTTTGTCTCTTCATTAGACGTAGTAATGCCGGGTGCAGGTAGCCCTGATTCAGTAGTGACGGTGATCGTTGAACCCCCATCGTCCAAGTCTATGCCAGCCCCACTCAAATCCGAGAAAGTAGCGACTATGTCCGTCGCATCGCCATTAACGTAAACGATAGTGCCGAGTTTACCACTAATGAGAACCGAACTGACTATAGGTAAAGGCACGTCAACTCGCAATCGATAAACAAGCGGCGCGGTACTTTGGTTACCAGCGAGGTCCTGCGGCGTAATAGAGAGTACGTACTCACCGAGTGCCGTTAATGCTTGGAAATTAAGTGTTAAGACCTTTTCGCCGTCATCCAACCGGTTAACAGAGATACTTTCGCCAGCCGGATTGGTAAATGTAACACCTATATTGGCGAAATCAATGCCGCTAACATCACCTTCCAGAGTGTTCTCAAAAGTTACAACGATTTGTGAAACGCCTTCAGAAACGGTGGTTGTACTATCCATAGAAAGTTCTGGTTCGGAATCGGTTGCGACCTGTACGCTTTCAATCGCCGGAAATTGTGTATCTAAGAGGCGTTGAAATTGTTGTGTTAAACGTCGTCCAATAAAATCGACGAAGGTTGCAGTTACAGTATATTCACCATCTGCACTACCATCGCGTGGCAGCGGCGTTTCTATGTTCCAAGTTAACAGATTATTTACTTTATCGTGTTCAAGTTCAGTCCCCGCGACAAGACTGCCTTGAGCGTCTCTGACAGTCAGTGTTGACCCTTCGAAATCAATACCGGCACCGATGTAACTATTGAGTTCAGCAACAACTGTTGTCAAATCATTGACCGTTGTGGTTTCGGGTATCGTTAACCGAATTTCAGGTCGGCTTTGGCTGACGAGATAGAATTCGCGTCGAACGATAATACCGACATTACCGGCTAAATCTGTCGGTGAGACTTCTATTGTATAGGTGCCGTCATCTGAACCGTCTAAAGCAATCGGTTCCGCGAGCGTCAAGGTCGCTGCATTTGTGCCGTTACTCGTTATATTCACAGGGACATCTATTGCGTTTCCGTCAACATCGCGAGTCAATCGGAAGGTACTCTGAATGAAATCTATACCGCTGGTTGCTTCATTAAGTACCACCTCAACCTGCGATAGTTCTGAGACAGTAGCGTTGGCGGCTGGTACTGTAGAGACGAGTGTTGGGAGTTGTGTATCGTAGATAAATTGGTACTCGTAAGTCTTGGTATTGCCAAGTGTATCTGTCGCTTGAACATTGAGTGCATAACGTCCATCTCGGCTTCCGTCTCGACTTATCAGCGGTGTTTGTAAAATATAAGTTAATTGGTTGCGTTCGGTTGCCAGCAGCTCACGTCCGGGTAGCATGTTAATCTGTTCATCGGCGCCCGTCGTGCCAAAAACGATACGAATATTTTCTTCCAGATCAACACCAATACCGGCATCATCAAACGTTGCGACAATTTGTAAAAGCGGTTGTGTGTGGTAAATCGTATCTTGATTTAAGGTGAAAGGGGATTCCTCGTTAAAACCTAAGGTAACACGCGGCGGGAGGTTATCATAAATAAAAGGTATCTGTAAAGCCTCAGTCTGGTTTCCCGCCTTATCAACTGCCACAACTTCGATTGTATATTCACCGTCCATGAGACCATCCTTCACCCTGAGCGGGGATAGGAGTACCCATCGGATTTTATCATCATCTGGCTGTGTTTGTCTTCCCAATACAGCAGTCCCCACGGGTCCAGTAAGACGAATTGTGGAGTCAGAAAGACTAAGACCGTCTTGAAGATTATCGCTGAGTGTTACCTCAACATAATCCACCGATTTGCTAACGCCGCCACCCGGGGTAAACTCGCCATGTCGAGTAGCAACCTTTGTCAAATTGGGTGCGACGTTATCGAACGTGAAATTTAGTGTTTTTTCGCCGATGTTTCCAGCTCTATCGGCAATGGCAATTGAGAGGGTATATTCTCCATTTTCGGATGCTGCGTCCAAGCGGTTGCCAAAGGCCAAGGTCAATGATGTCGGATCGTAACTGAGGTCTCCGGTTATAGTAACGTCCCCTTGTTTCTTCACCGCCAGCTCCGTGTCCGGGTCATTAAAATTAATCGGTGTGCCTCCAGCGGCATCTGCCGTCACTTTAATCAATTGGATTGGAATATTGATAAAAGCACCATCAACAAGTGTTAGACTCTGATTGGGTTCGCTCCGAGGTATTTCCACCTTAGAGATTATAGGGGGTTGTGTATCAATGGTAATTGAATTTGTCTTACTGGATTCAGCAGTATTTCCTGCTTTGTCAACCACTCTAATGCTCAGTTTATACTGACCGTCCGGAAATGTTCTGAGATTCCTGTCTCCACCATCCCAATAGAAGAGATGCCCGCCCTCACTTTGGCTAAGACGAATAGATTGTCCAAATTGAGTATCATCACGAAAAAATTGCAATTCACTCTCTGTGACCTCTTCGTTGATACTATAATAGATCTCAACATCATCAAGAATCCCGTCTCGGTTTGGCGAGAATTCAGCGATATCGGCACTAATCGAAACCTCTGGTGGAGTTGTGTCAAAGGTTATGGATTTTTCATCGTCGGCAATTGCCGCGACAGCCAGAGGGTCAAAGATTTCCACTTTGATTGTGTAGACCCCATCTGAAAGTCCCTCGCCATTCCAATCGCTAAGATTTATGGTTTGATTTTCCGTTATCCGACCTGTGCCCCCCGGGATTTTAACGCCCTCATATCCATTGACTTTGATAATATAATCGTATTCTATATCGTCGAGAAACGGATCTCCAGATAGACTGATGGTAATACGCAGCTTTTCGTCACTACCATTGAAAACCGTATCATCGTCCTTGGTATCAAGGACAGACAGCGTCACAGAAGGTGCTGCCCAAACATTAGCAGATACCATCAAAACTGCAAGACAAACGAAAATCTGACTTATCATAGCAAGCTTCAGCTTGCAAGCGTTGCTGAAAGCGAGAAAATTCACCAAAATAGAACGGCTTGGCGATTTAGTGGATGGATCGTTTCCGTGCTTGTGTTGGTTTCGACTTTTGTGTACCGGTTTGTCAGTAACACCGTACATATTTTTAATTTTTGGCACTCGTTTCTCCCTGCTTTTCGCGAGTCCGAAAGGCTGCTAAGGTTCGGTGCTTCGCGTTGATTCACAAATTCTCCGGGTAGGTTCGGCACCATATCCCGGTATCGGCACCTCCATGTTTCAACCCATCAAACGACATCTGGCAAGTGCGTTTTGTGCGCTGGATAGGCCTCTGGCGTTGAGGTTGAAGGGAGCGTGTCGAGAACTTCGCTGTATTTATTTACTGCTTCCGATTTTTTACTTTATGATCTTAGGGAACAGATGCGTGAGAATCCCTTTAATTTTCATTAGACGCAAAAAATTCAATTAGGTTGATAAAAATTACAGAAAACTGTGGGATGGAAGTTTGGAAGTTTGGAAGGAAAGGGGTTCTATTCTTCTAAACTTCCAAGTTTCCCAATGAAAAGGCTTAACCGATGTCTCCATTGGCAACCATCGTCAACAAAGCGGAATCGTCTACTGTGAGCGGTAAATTAATCTTCGCGCGTCGTCGGCTTGACTCATACGTTGCAAAAATGAGTTCCGCCCCTTGAAGTGCTTTGCGACCACTGAGTTCCGGTTCACGTCCTGTCTTCACACTATCAATGAGATCAAGGACAGAGAGAACAGTATCATCTCCTGTCGGCGTAATGTCGCTTAAATCAGGGGTTTCCCATTCGTTCGTACCTGTACGCAACATACGAACGGGTGCGCCCGCGCCGACATCAATAATACCTTCAGTGCCGATGAGCCGATTTGCGAATCCACTTAAAGAGACACCGCCAGTCGTCAGCAATCCTTCCACACCGTTTTTCCAGCGGAACCATGACACCCCGCTCGTCTCAACCTGTGTTCCGAAGACGAGTCTTTCTTCTGCTACATCTATTTGACCGATTACCCAGTCAACGGGTTCGTCATTATTGTAAAAAAGGAACATATCAAACCAGTGTGTTCCCCAGTCGAGCAAATTTGAACACGACCCTTCAAGGCGGCGAAGTTCACCGATTGCGCCCTCGTTTGCCAGTTGTTTCGCCTTGATGAATTGTGCCCCAAAACGGCGTTGGTGGCAGAATGTAATCACGACATCGTTATCGACACACGCCTGATAGAGTGCTTTTGCATCCCCCCATGTTGGTGCCATCGGTTTTTCTGAATGGATGGCTTTAATACCGCTGTTGGCAGCAGCAATAACCATGTCTCGATGTAGTGCAATCCATGTGCAGACGCTGACAAAATCGAGTGATTCTTTATCCAACATCTCTTGATAGTTTTCGTAAGTGTTGGAAACTTCAAACTGCTCTGCGAAGTCGTTCCGTGCGTTTTCAACTGGATCGGAACAGGCGACGATTTCAACATCTGGGGATGCCTGATAGCCGCGTGCGTGGGAGCGTCCACGTCCACCACAACCGATAATACCTGCTTTAAAAGTTGCCATATAAATTTTCCTTCGGCGCGATGTAGAGATCACGCCTATAATTTTTAAGTCAGTTGACTCAAAAGTGTGTCATCTAAATGGATACCCTCAGCAAGATACGCTTCCCGCTGACGGTAAGCTCGCTCGCCGGGAATGAGAATTTCTGTAACTCCTGATTCTCTTCGATTCTGCTTGACGCGTGCAATAAGGGTGTCAACCTCGGTTTTGAATTGCGTCAACGGTACAAAACTTGTTGGATTTATCGCAATAATGAGCAGACCGTAGTTTGCCCCCGGGGGTGGAATTGTCGCAGCGTTGACCAATGCCCCGGCAAGGATTTGTGTTATGAGCGCGAGTCCAAATCCTTTATGTCCACCGAATGGACGGACACTGCCTTTTAACGCTGCGTCTGCGTCGGTTGTCGGTTCACCTTCTGGACTAAACGCGATGCCTTCAGCGATTGCTTCATCCTCTCGCATAGCAACGAGGAGATCTCCGTTGGTAATTGCAGCGGTAGACATATCAAACAAAATTGGGGTTGTATTGGAGGGTATCCCGACAGCGATTGGATTTGTTCCTAAAATAGCTTCTGTACCACCTTCAGGCGTAATTCGGGGCAGACAATCCGCGAAGAGTAGTCCGATAATATCTGCTTTCCGCGCCATATCGACATAATATCCTGCCATGCCGCAATGTGATGTATTATAGACCCCAATGATACCTGACCCGCTCTGTTTTGCGCGTTCAATGGCAAGCTCCATTGCTCGGTATGCGACGAGATAGCCGGGTTGGTTTCCGCCATTAACCCGTATGCACTGCCCTTCCTCTTTGTCAATTTGGATATCAGTCCGTTCTCCGTGTTCATAGCGACTTTTAATGCCGGTCAATCGGATAAAGCCGTGTGTTTTTCGCCCGCGAAGTTCGGCTTCTAACAGGATATCCGCTATGATTGCGGCATCGGTAGGGGACATCCCACATTTTTCTAAAAAGGTCTCCGCGAGTTCTCGCGCATCCGTTACGGAAATATGCACGTTGTTGCTCCATTTTTATAAATTACAAGTTAGTTATTGACTTCTATTTCTGACGCTGCTATACTCTACCGCAAATCTGACTGAAATTCAAGTCACTTTTACCCGTTACTGTAGGCGCGGTTTTTTAACCACGCAGAAACACCTAAGGAGGTCCTACAGATGGCGAACGAAAAACACGATTTGGTTGAATATACCATTCAAGATAATGTTCGGTTAGAATCATACTGGCGCGACGATGCTGGTGGCCGCGGTCCCGCTGCCTCGTTGTTTGTCTACGACGATGAGATCATGCGTTTCGACTGCTTCGGTGGTGATAATGGACATTGCCACTTCAATTTGCGACAGACCCGCGGCAGACGGTGGATGTATCCAGAAGGCTCGTTCCAAGATCATATCCAACAGAGCCTGTTTGATCTCCGCACGAACCTAAATTTTTGCCTCCAGACCCATCAAGACGAACGGGTTCAGGAAGTTCAGATAGAACGGGAGCATTTGGAACAAGCAGCTGGACAAATGGAAGCACACTTGTTAGTGCTTGCTGAAAAACTGCAGAGCGACACTGCATGAAAGTCGTGACCGCGGCGGAAATGCGCCAGATTGATCAGGACACAATTGAAGGCATTGGCATTCCCGGCATTGTCCTTATGGAAACTGCTGGGAGTGCTATTGTCCGCGCGATTGAACAGCATTATCCGAGATGTCAACGCACCGGCATTTTTGTTGGCAAAGGCAATAACGGCGGCGATGGCATCGTTATCGCGCGTCAACTCGTTCATGCAGGTCGCGATGTGCATCTGTTTCTCGTTTCCCCACCAGATAGTTTCACTGGTGAGGCAGCGATTAATCTTCAGATTGCGAAAAATCTTGGGTTGCCGATTGAGACAATCCTGACAGATGCTGAATTTAAGTCCAATACGAATATCGCTAATTGTGAACTCTTTGTAGATGCCATTCTCGGCACGGGACTACGCGGGACAGTTCGCGCTCCAATCGCTACTATCATAAAAACTATTAATAACCTTTCAATACCCATCCTCTCTGTCGATTTACCTTCTGGTCTGGATGCGGACACGGGACACCCGTTAGGGACTTGTGTGCGAGCCGATAGAACGATAACAATCGGCTTGCCGAAAAGAGGGGTGTTGGTACATCCGGGTGCCGAACTTGCTGGAAAATTGGAAGTCGTTGACATCGGCTTCCCCGAACAGGTTGTAGATGCACAAGGTATCAAGGTTAACTGGACAACGGCGCAGCAAGTCTCACAATGGTTATCACCGCGACCGGCTTCCTCTCATAAAGGGACTTACGGACGTGTCCTCGTTGTCGCTGGTTCAACAGGTATGACAGGCGCGGCTGCGCTTGCGAGTGAAGCGGCTTTGCGTGCCGGTGCAGGATTGGTAACGCTCGCAACTCCGAAACATCTCAACCCAATTTTAGAAGGTCTTTTGCCCGAAGTGATGACACTCCCGCTGCCGGAAACGGATGCTGGCAGCCTATCTGTGTCTGCTACCTCAGCTATTCTTGAATTCTCGGAAAAGACGAAATCCGTGCTGGCAATAGGTCCTGGACTTTCCCAACATCCAGATACGGTGGCACTTGTTCACCAACTGGTACGTGAAAATCAGGAACAAGGACTTGGCTTACGACTGGTTGTCGATGCGGACAGTTTGAATGCCCTTGCGCAAGCTCCTGAAATTATTTCATTATTAGATAGTGAGGCTGTTCTCACACCACATCCCGGTGAGATGGCACGATTAACGAATACTCCGGTGTCTACATTAGAAAAGGATCGGATTCGCACGGCACAGCAGTTCGCCAGCGACTCTGGTGTAACGCTTGTCTTTAAAGGCGCGCCTACTGTTACTGGATCCGCAAATGGGGATGTATGGATCAATTCTACGGGTAATCCGGGCATGGCAACAGGTGGCATGGGGGATGTGCTGACGGGTATCATCGCAGGGTTGATGGCACAAGGTATATCAAGCGAAAAGGCAGCCGCGATTGGCGTATATATACACGGGTTAGCAGCGGACAGGGTTGCTGAGACGTTGGGGATGCATGGACTCCTCGCAAGCGATGTCCTGAAGGCGGTGCCAGCGGCAATTGCTTCGTTGATAGCGTAAATAGTGGTAAAACGCGTTGTATTTAGGACTTACGCAAATTGAGCAAATATCGGATGTTTAGACGCAAAAAACAGTAATTTCCGTATTTTAAACCCCCTAAATCCCCCTTATCAGGGGGACTTTAAAGTGGTAATTTCTGTATTTTAAACCCCCTAAATCCCCCTTATCAGGGGGACTTTAAAGTGGTAATTTCCGTATTTTAAACCCCCTAAATCCCCCTTATCAGGGGGACTTTAAGAAGGAATGCGTAAGTCCTATGTATTGAAAACATAAGGAGCGATTATGGAACTCGGATTAACTGGAAAAGTTGTTGTTATCACAGGCGGAAGTGAGGGGATCGGCAAAGGGATTGCCCTCCGTCTGTGTGAAGAGGGCGCGAAAGTTGCGATCTGTGGGAGACGTGAAACAGTCTTGGCGGATGCTGCTGCAGAGATCCGCACACAAACCGGTGGCGAAGTCCTTGCGATCCCGGCAGATGTAACGCAGCCGGAGACATTAGAGCATTTTATCGGACAAACCGCGAGCCGTTTCGGAAAGATTGATATTTTAGTTAATAACGCCGGTCGTTCAGCAGGTGGTGATTTTGAAACTATGAGCGACGAAGCATGGTACGATGACCTGGATCTTAAGTTAATGGGTGCTGTTCGTTGTGCGAGACTGGTGATTCCACACATGAAAAGCAATGGGGGCGGGAGGATTATCAACATCACGCATCCGGGGGGTAAACAGCCGAGTGCCGGTTCGTGTCCGACCTCGGTGAGCCGCGCTGCAGGTATCGCTCTAACGAAAGCACTCTCTAAAGAACTTTTACCGCACAAAATTTTGGTTAACACGGTCTGCCTCACCTCGATTAAGAGTGCACAAGGCGAACGCGCATGGAAAGCCGCAGGTTCACCCGGTACACTTGAGGAATACTGGGAGGAACGCGGCGCGGAACATCCACTTGGACGTCTCGGTGAACCGAGTGAAGTGGGTAACCTCGTAGCGTTCCTTGTCTCGGACTGTGCCTCGTTTATTACTGGAACGGCTATCAATATCGATGGCGGACTCTCTGCGGTGGTGTGAAACAATAGAATTTACGCAAAATACCTTCCTTTTCTTGCGGGGTGGAAGATTGGAAGATCGGAAGGGTGGAAGTATGCGGGAGGTTCTGAATCTTTCTGTGGACCGCCCTTCTATTTTGCAACTAATGGAGTTAACATGGAAACTTATAAAATCTATCCTGTTGCAGCGGCGGATGCATCCACAGCGTTCCAAGTAGAATTGGATTCGCGCGCAATTGCTGCTGCGGAAGAGCTTGAAAATAGTGGTGCTCAAGGCACTGAAAGAGAAGAGATCCTCCAAAAACACCTCGGTGCCGATTATGAGAAAGGCTACCGAGGCACTGCATGGGGGTTGCACGGCATCTCCGAAGGCTTGACACCGGCACGCTTGGCGGTTTTACTGGAGACACACGGTGAATATCTGGATCCTTGCGCTGAACGCGAAACGTTTGACCATAGCCTGATGGTTAATGTCGAAGAGGAATTAGCGTCGCAGTTAGAAGATATTCCGGAATCCATCTTAGAAGCAATTGTAGAGGAATACAAGGCTGAACTGTTAGGCGCGTAGCCTCGCGGTTTTTGTCTAAATTATTTTTTGGAACTTTCCTAAGCGCAGCGTGTGTTATAAAGTATTAATGACACAAATACGGACTTCACAAACCAAAGTATCATCCATACAGTTTATGCCAACAAAGGAGACACGATGAAATGAAAGATAAAAATGTTGTGCCAATGGTCGCACTTTTGATAGTTTTGAGTCTTTTTCCTCTTTTCGGACTGCAGGCGGAGCCGATAGTACTTGGCAAAGCAATAACATGGGTACATGTAGGAGATAAGTGGGATCCCTCACAAATGGCATTCGTGCGGGCAGAATTCGATGAGGAGATCTCATACGGTTCTAAAGAATACATAGGCCCACAAACAGCACAAGCCGTGATGCGAACTTTTGATAAATCCTACGACCATAAGCATTCACGTACGGTAGTGACTGTATTCCCAAAAGCAAGTCTTGCTGAAATCAAACGGAACGAAATGATGGGGATTCATGCCTGGTCGGAACTGCTTTCAAAAGAGGGTGTCCCTATCTCGTTTAAGGAGCGTGAAATAGATGCGCGGTACCCCCGAACAGTATGGCTTCAACTCCTTTTAGAGAGAGGCATCGCTATAGAAAGTCTTATTGATTATTTTTTCTGTATGGCACATCGGCATCAGTTGGCATTTTTGGAGGATAGTCCGTATCTCTGGAAAACCGAGACTCACGGTACTTCGGCGATAGATGCGTGGGAAACCTACAAAGCCGATTATATTGATAGGTTCGTAAGTCGTTATACGCGGAATTGGAAAACGCCAGCGGAAGCTGCTGGGAAGCGTTTAGAAGCCACCAAGAAACGAATAGCGGTCTCTAAAGCAAGAATAAAGGCGAAGACAGAAGCGACTAAAAACAGTGAACAGGCGGCAGAAGACCCAAAATGGGTTACGGAACTTGAAAAAAAGGACCCCCAGTTGCTGCAGAACCTTGCGGACCAACTTGAACAGATAGTAGAAGATTTGGAACGCCAAAAGAGATGGAAGGCTGCTGAAGGTGTCAAGGAGGCATTGGAACACGTCAAGAAGGCCCTGACGCATGACAAAACTCCAAAACCATCGTCTAATAAACCAAACCGAAACAGTAAAAGGACATCACGCTACCCACCTCTGTAGGATCGGAATAAGTCTTGTCCATCCAACAAGGAGACTCTTAGATGTTACTGACGCTCATCCAAAAAGAGATGATGCATCATATTCTCAGTGTTAGGTTTGTTGCCCTTCTTGTGATGTGTCTTTTGCTTGTGCCGCTCACCCTCCATATCAATTACCGTAATTACCTCCAAAACCAAGCCAATTACAAGGAATCCCTCAAACTCTCGACCACAGCAGCTGAAGAAAAGCCGCCAGATGCCCCAGACCCGGATACGGAAGTCTCTAAACTCTTTCTCGAACCGACACCTTTAAGTGTATTTGCGAAAGGTTTGGAGGAATCACTTCCGAGTTATCTGGGGATGACACGCAATGGCGTAAAACAAGGTTCAATGTCGCTTGGGGAAGCGCCGCTCTCCTCAGCTTTAGGGAATCTTGATTTTCTGTTTGTCGTCAGCACTGTTTTCAGTCTACTGGCACTGTTATTCACATTCGATGCTGTTGCGGGTGAAAGAGAAGCAGGCACCCTCCGGATTACCTTGTCAAACGCATTACCGCGAGATTTGTTCTTGTGGAGCAAACTCATTGGTGGATATATTGTGTTTGTTGTCCCGTTTCTGGTAGCGTTCCTGTTAGGTTTACTTTTGCTTGTCTCACAAGGTTTCCCCTTGGGCGAGTCTGATATTTTCCTACGCGTGTTGAGTTTGACGTTAGTCTCGCTGCTCTACATTGGCGTATTTTTTTCAATAGGGACAGTCATTTCCACCTATCTGGACAATTCCAAGACGGCACTCATCGTCGCTTTTACTGTCTGGGTGCTTGCTGTGTTGATTGCACCCCGCGCTGGGTTTCTTACCGCCAAACTTATTGCCCCGACACGCGCGATTCAGAGTGTCTATATGGAAAAAACTGCGATTCGCAATAACCTCAATGCAGAAAAGGATCAGGTGGTTGTTGGAAAGATCATCGAGACCTTAGGGACCTCGATTAATTTCAACGAGGATATGGAAAAAATCAAGGAAATCAGGGCACCCATTGATGCCGAGTATCGACAGAAATTTCAGGAACAGGTCAACAAAGTCGAGCGGGAATACCAACGTGAAAAGAAGCGGCAAGAATCGGTAGGCGAAACCCTTTCCCGAATCACACCGACATCTTCGCTCATTTATCTCGCCATGAATTTAGCCGAAACAGGAAAAATCAAAAGAAATACTTATTTTCAAATGGGCACTCGCTACTATACCTTACTTGAGGAGGAGTATTTCAGTGAAATTGCAGATGATCAATTCGCGACAATGGCGCGATTCACATCAAGTAAACCTCCAGAACCCAAGAAACTTGCCCCACCGCCAGACATGGCAGAAACCGCTTTACCCGAAACACTACGGCATTCCATCGTAGACCTACTGTTGCTCTGTTTTTTAGCAGTCGTGTTGACGACCGTAGCGTTTCTGAAATTCTTCAGTCTGGATATTTAAGGAAACTCTTTATCGCCTGTCATTAACTAAATGTTAATTTTTTTGGGTTTCGTGGACAATGGGTTTCTCAGGCATCAATTATGAACATTTCGTGAACATGGCACGGATTTTCATGAACATTGGCGATTTGTTCAATTTTCGTATTTGCAGTATACGCGGTTGTGAACCCATTCAAGGCGTGGGTTTGTGAGCGTAATAGGTTTTGTGCACGATGATCTTTTTGCCAGGATGTTCACAAATGTTCATGAAATTGTTCACGATTTTTTTTGTCCTTTGTAAACAGCATGAACGCAGTCAGGGCGTTGGATCATGACGTTTTTGAATTCTATGTCTCTGGAATTTTCGTGAACAATTGGGCAATTTTAATTTTTGTCTATCTCTTTTCAAAGTGCTACAAGTGTAGTGTTTGATTGGCTTTGTGGCACTCAATGGGTTCGGTTTGTTTTTAAGTTGTTCATGAAATGCGAATTTTATCGGTTAACGTTTGTTAATTCAGTAGATCTTATTCAAGGGCATTCTCAAGCTCTGTTAGCATTGTTGGAACTTGTAGCATCATTTTATATTGCCTCTGAAGTGAATTCTGATGAGATGAAATCCAAGAAAGGGCATTAGCAACATCATAGATATTTTCTGCAGGTTGTGCCCCCGGCACATCACGTTCTGAAGAAACTCTAATTATGTAAGAATCTTCGCTTTCTTTTGTTGTTTTATTTTTAAATCTTTTAACTTTTACATCTTGTCCTGTTTCAATAATGCTAAATACTCTTTCAGCACAATTGGGTTTCCAATTATCAGATACAACAGTGTCAATCCAATTATGTAGTATTTCCATGTCTGTATTTGCATTTAGTTCTTTCTGTCTCCATTTTACATACATTTCTTTTTCCGATAGAATTGTTGAGATATTTTCACTTAGATATTTAACAAACAATTTAGGTTCTAAAGAAGCAGTATGTCGTTTCCTGAACCGACTTCCTGTGTTGAGGCACATAAGTCCATTCTCACAAATAAGTCTATACCATGCTAATTTGAAGTGCCACCCTTTATTTAGGTAGTGTTTACATTGTATAAGTTATTGACATTTTGCTTAGGTTTTGGTAGCCTCTCAGGTATGAAAACTGCACATATAGAAACCACTGAAAACCTACCTATGATGATTTCTGATGCTGCCTGGAAGAGCATCCACCCGTTTCTGAAAACGTTGCCCAACGTCTATGTCGGTAATCCTGAAGACTGTAGACGATTTCTCTCAGCAGTCGTCTGGATGACGAAAGAAGGTGCGTCTTGGCGCGCTCTTCCGAAAGTCTACGGGTATTGGAACACAACTTACCGGCGATTCGGTAGATGGTGCGATGCGGGTGTTTTTGAAAAACTCCATGAACATTTCCATGCTGCGGGTGAAGTCTCTGCGCTCCTGATTGATTCGACGGTTGTGCGTGCTCATACTTCTGCAGCGGGTGCCCCGAAAAAAAAACGGAGGTCAAGTCAATGAGGCACTCGGTCGGAGTCGTGGCGGTTGGACGACGAAACTCCATGCTGCAGTGAGTGTGGACTTTCTCCCCTTGCGTTTTACTTTGACAGCGGGGCAGCGTCATGATGTCACGCAAGCGTCTGCCTTGATAGCGGATTACAAGTCTGCCTATGTTATTGCGGATGCTTCCTATGACTCGAATGCGTTTCGGGCGGAGATAGCTGCCGGGGGTTCGGAGGCAGTTATCCGTCCGCGTAAGAGTCGTCTTGAAGATATTCCTTATGATAAAGATGTCTATAAACTTCGCAATGTGATAGAACGTTTTTTTCATCGCTTGAAACAATATCGTCGGGTTGCGACACGGTATGATAAATACGCCGTGCGATACCTCGGGTTCGTCTATTTCGCAGCCATACTTATCACTGCTAAAAAAATGTAAACACTACCTAGACCATAATTTAGCAAAGTTAAGAGAAGGTTTGTCGTTGAAATTCGAGAGGTGTCAAATACCCTAACGCCGAATGTGGGCGTTTCTGATTATACACCTGTTCTATAAAATGACCGATGCGTTCTTGAGCCTCGGTAATATCTTGGTAATCATTGAGGTGAACTTCTTCTTCCTTCAGCGTTCGGATCAACCTTTCGGCATACCCGTTCTCCCAAGGACACCCTCTGCGAGCGACTGAAATCTGAATACCGTGTGCTTTGAGCGTGGACACATAGACCTTTGAAAGATACTGCACGCCTTGATCGGAGTGATGAATCTCCGCAACCCTATCGTGTAAAGCTTGCTCTAAGGGTTCCAAGGTCAGAGATTGCGTCAAGTGTTGACTCAGTTTCCAGCCTCTAATCATGCGCGTGAAGACATCCATGAGCAGAGCGACATAGATGAAGCGGTGCTTGAGGCGGACGTAGGTGATATCGCCCACCCAGACCTGATCGCATCGACAGATGTCAAGGTCTTCGAGGCGATTCTGCCACGGCTGCGGCCCGTCAATGGAGTGGGTCGTTTGACACGCACGTTTGACGGAAACCGACAAGTTATCTTCTTTCATCAAGCGGGCGACGCGTTTATACCCAACGGTGTGTCCTTCAGCCACCAACACCTTCGTGATACGTCTATACCCGTAAGTCGGGTACGCCGCCGCTAACCGCTGTATTTCGGCACGCAGGACTTCTTCAGAGGCATCACTTTTCGGTTGATAATAGAAGGTGCTCTTGTTGAAACCCAGCGTCTGACAAATCTGCCGCATCGAATACTCCTTGCGCAACGTCTCAACGAGACAGCGCTGTTGAGAAGGCGTCAATCCAATAAAGTCAAGGCTTTTTTTTGGATTTCTAACGCCAGCGTCAACCGTCCAACGAGTTGCTCAAGTTGAGCGATCCGCTCCGCTGACTCGCTTGATTGCTTATCTGCCGCCTCAAAGAAGGTTTCGGCATTTTCAAGAAGTTGGCGTTTCCATGTGGAGACTTGGTTTTCGCTGAGGTTATGACGTCGACACAGTTCTGCTTGTGAAGTTTCACCACGGAGGGCCTCAAGCACAACTTCTGCTTTAAACTTAGGTGTGAATCTTCTGCGTTTCGCCATCGGAATGCTCCTTTGAAATATAGATTATCATTGTAGCACAATCTTATATTAGAGAGTGGTCTAAATTTCCGGTGGCAGTACAATTCATACCCTAACGGAGTGCTACCGTCTACAGAGTTTCTAATGTGCAACTGAAGTATTAATACATGACCGTCTCCTGGATCAAAAATATGTTTTTTAAAAAACTGTATTCTCAACCACATACGTTCACCATATTCTGTTAAATACAGGTTACACTCTGTTTCGTCTATATTTAGTTTAAGTTTTTCAAATGCCCCCTGAATAGTATCAAGTATACTGGCATGTTGAACAAGTGAATATGACTTAGAGACTGTTGCAATAGGCATTCCACCATCTGAAGTATTTACGATTACATCAAAATTTTTATTTTCTGATCTACCTCTTTTAAAGGGTTCTCTTTGAAAAAAAGGTATTGAATCTGAAATTTCTGTAAGGTTTCCTTTATATCCATTAACTAATTTACTATCCCATCTTAAATTAGGTAAATTATAGATATTGTCCGCAGTATGCATAGCAAGCTTCCCTTTCTGATTTGAGTGATAAAGTGGTTAAAATTCAAGCACCCCATCAATCGCTTCCATAACCGCGAGCGTCTCCGCAATAGCCACCAAAATTGCACGATACTGTCGCACCTCGGCATGGTTCAATACTTCTCCGCGCCGGTCTTTTAGCCACTTCTTACAGACCTGATATGCTCCGATTTCATACTCCCATACCTCAAGTGGAACATCCGTGAAATACTGGTTAGGATTGATCCAAACGCGTCCATCCAAATAGCGCGCTTTTTCGACAACGCCATCGCCTTCACCTTCAAACCTATGTGATGTGGGTGCTCCTTCTGGTCGCGGGACATCCTTCAAGAGATGTGAGTCAATCAAACGCTGCCCCAACGCTGCGAGCGTAAAAAATTGTGCAATATCTTGAGGTAAAGGGATACGTGGGAAATCGTATTTTAGGAAATCGTAGTAGCGTTCGCGGTAGGTTGGACTATACAAGATGGCATAGATATAGGCGAGGATCGTCTCCGGTGAAATGCCTTCCGGGAGGTTAAACGGTGCAGTCTGTGAGAGTCCTAACGCTTCGGAGAACGCGGTCAGAAAGGCGGGTTTGAAGTTGAGCGAACGCTCTGTTGAGATTCCCAATTCTTCTGGATTTGGATATAAATAGAGTGGGAAAACATGTGTGGGGCCATCTGTATTTGATATACAATTGCCGTCAGTAATTCCGTTGACAACAAAAACATGCTGCCATGCCAGAGAATTTCTGAGGCTGCGATGTGTACAGAGGGCAAAGTTTTCATTTTGAAAATGAGACATAGTTGCCGGACGAGGAGCACAATGAAATCCACGCGATTGCCCAGTATAGTAGGTCCAACGCGTGTCAAGTGGACGATAATTGATCGGCACAGTGTGTTGTTCGGTATCTGGGTGATTACGGAGATCTGCTTGGGCGAGGTGAATTTTCCAGTCTTGGGTATCTCTTCGCAGTCCGTATTTCTCTCGTGCCTCATCTTCAGAAAGTGAAACGAAATCTGTTACGGTCTCGTGCACCTGCTCAGCACTCCAATGAATCGTCAGTTTGTCCCGCGCAGTAAGAATTCCAATTGAATGCTCATGGAAAATATCGTTGACTTTCCAACCTTGGATGTATACTGTCTCTTGCTCTGGTGTGATACGTTGCGGGAAAAAATGGTAAAATGGAGAAGTCGGGTGAAGGACTTGCCATTCCGTCGTTTGGATTTCGGTTTCTGATAATATTCTATATTTTTCTGCCCGATTTCCCCACAAGTCAGCGTAATGGATTTTTGCTGGAGCAGCGTTATCGCGTTCCTTAACACACAACAAAATTGTAGTGCCTTGCTGAATATCAAAGACATTTTCATCCATTTCGCCGTCAGGTATGATTTCTCCGAATCTGCTGCTACCGTGCAAATTGAAACAATAAATGATATTGAAACTTTTCATCAAAGACTGCCGCATCCTGCGGAAAGTTACTCCCTCAAGAAAGCTATTATTGACAATATAGCCAATAACACCTTCGCCGTTTTTATCAATGCGCCATTGTGCCCACCGGATAAACTTCACATAGTCCGATTGAAGTGGTTTCTTTTGATCCCTTATTCCTAACTGTTGTCCATCTACCGGCTTATAATCTTCAACCAGAGTTCCAATAAATGTTAAATTTCCATCACTATCTTGGCTTGGATTGGCAGATTCCAATGGATATGGTGGATTGCCGAGGATGACAAGGAGCGGTTCGTCCCGTTTCACTGACAATGCTGCGTTCGCTTCATCAGAGATAAACTCCGTAAACGGCAGAGATTCCTGCATTTCTTGGGGTTGTTCCAAGGTATTCGTGAGATAGACGCGGAGGCGTTCATCCGCATGCCAGCCTTGTGCTTGCAAGAACAGACTTAACTTGAGATGCGCGATCGTATACGGTGCGACGAGCAGTTCAAACCCAAAAATCCGCCTCACCAGTTGGGCGTTGATATATTGTGTCCATTCACCCGTGCCGTAGGTCTCCGTGACATATTCTCGGACGTGATCTAACACTGTCAGGAGGAAGCCACCCGTGCCTGTTGCGGGGTCAAGGATGAGCGTGTTGTCATCGGCGAGGCCGTCGGGTCTGTTTAATTCTGTTTTGAGAAGGCTATCCACGGATCGGACAATGTAGGAGATAACCTGTGGCGGTGTATAGTAAACGCCGCGATCAACGCGCCGCTGTGGATCGTATTCGGCGAGGAAGGTCTCGTAGAAATGGATCACCGGATCTTCAAGGTGCGTTCTGGCAGCAAACGCCGTGCGGAGCATCTCTGTCGGGACGTTTCGGAGAAGTGCTGCGATGTCGTCCAGAATGTAGATGACATTCGTCTCCAATGTTGGCGAGGCGACGTGATAAAAGAGTTGGATGAGAAACGGGTTTGATCTCGGCAGTGCCTCAACGGCGGTGTGTCTTGAGAAGTGGGTCGCATTCGGGAGTGTGCATCGCGCGGCGAACAACCCGTAAGCGAGGGTTTGGGCATACATATCGGCAAAATCGTCGGGGGTGAGCGTAGAGAGGAGTAGCTCCTTGAACGCCGAGAACATTCGGTAGGTGTCGCTGTTTTGATCGGTGAGTGTTGTGGCAATCTGTGTCTGGAGTTCCCGCGTCCGTCTGGCGAGGTATCTCGCGAGTACTTCTGGTGAGGTGATCTGGACGTGTCCGGCGTTTAGAAATCGCTCCAGTAACCTCTCTAATTTTTCAGGCTCGTTTGTGACGTTTGCTGTCGCTCGCAGTTGCCCATCCGCGAACAACCGGAATTCGACGAAGTTGGTGAGAATGAAGTTGTCAAGGTTTTCGATAAAACGTGCATTCTGCGTTTGGGCATGTCCAGTGAGTGCGTCCAAATCTCTGCTGTACGCTTCCGCTTCAATATAACCGATAGGCAGCAACCCATCCATTGCAATAAAATCGGGTCTCCCAATCTGATCGAGTTGTCTCGGTTCTTGTGTGAGCGTGACGGTGCTTCTACCGAAATCAACAAACAGGTCTTCAAGGAAGGCTTGGAGGTGTGGGTATAGTGAGAGCTCTGGGGTCGCTTCACCGGTGATTTGTGTGCGGTGTATGTTTTGTTGATAACGGTCATAGTGTGTTTGGAAGTTCATATATGTTTTACAATCGATTTTTCAAATTTTTACTTCTCAGGACTAACGATATATTTCGCTGTATTTAACCCCCTAAATCCCCCTTATCAGGGGGACTTTAAGAGGAACCGCGTAAGTCCCACTTCTATCAAACATATTCACCACGTAATTTCGTATTTACCATATATATGATAACATATTTTGTGCAGAAAATCAAGGTTATTTCTCTTTTGTTTTCGGCTATTTATCAATACTTTTGATCATCAAAAATAACAACAAGCTTTCAACCGTTTGCAACTTTTCTGGACAGATGGTGTGTAATACAGCAATACAAGCCAGAAAAGCGATACTTGCTGCGGAGATTTCACAGTAAAATCGTAGCACCTCGCTGTGTTCGCTTGAATCTGGTAAAAGGAGATTTTGAATATGCGAAAAATGATCTTACGCTTGAAGATATTTCACCTATCCAGCAGAACTATAACGCTATTGTTCGCAACTTTATTGATAACCCTAAGTACACAACTTGCCTCACACGCCGACACAAGTCAATTGCTTTTGTCTGAAGATGCTCTCAAGGATCCGGGCAGTTTAGCGGTAAAACTCCAAGATACGCGCGCTGTTATATCCGAACACATAGCCACACAACTCTCTGCGGAGACACAGCAACTGTTGGGTAAATATGATGGTATAAGCAGCCCATCTTTAGCACTTCAACGCGCATTGATTTTGGATCTGAATAAGATTCTCCAAGCAGGGCCGCTCTACGATGCCGAAAGTTTTGCTGATATTGAACTCAGCGAACAGACAGACGGGTTGTTCACACAAAGTCCCCAAAGTGGAGAAGCATTGGTGCGTTTGAACCGCCTTCTTCTGTCAGATGCTTACCCGCATGAGGTCACCTCGCTCACAGAAAAACAGGCTGAAAATCCCGAAGGGATTGAAAAATGTAGAGAGAATTTAAGGCGGATAAAACTCGCCCTCGAAAACCACCGGGCTGAGGCAGATGGCGAACCGCAATGGCTCTCCGAGCTGTCTCCACAATATCTGAAGAAAAATGTGCTGCTGTGTCCTGCAGATACAACGGTAGGGGTCCCCGGAGTGCTAACCGAAGGCGGATCGGATCCGACACTGCCGTGTAGTTATCTTTATCAATTCCGTCCTGAGCAGAAAGCAGGACAGGAATTTCTGTTGGAAATAGAAGGCGATATGCTTCCTATCGTGCGCTGCCAACATCATCTGCTCAATCTAAGCGTCGGTGGAAAAATTTATCGTACCGGACCGCAGAGAAAAATTTATAACAACAGCAGCGTGAAATCCATTTCCATCCAAACGCATTCCTCGTCAGATCTGCCCGAAGAAGTCAGAAAGCAGATAGAAGATCAGCCTCTCAAAGGCGGTAATAATCAAGTAAATAGAACTATCTTCCAAATTAAGCCCTCGGACAATCCACAAGCGAAACTTAAAGAACAATTCGGCGAGGCGTTTCTTGAATCACCAGAGGGTAAAGCACTGCTCAATCAATTAACAACGGTATCCATAGATCGTGAAAAATTTACATTTCTATTAGGCAAACCGATGCCAGATATCGTGTTGACCGATCTTTCAGGGAAACCGGTTAAGTTAGAGACACTCCGCGGTAAATTTGTCCTGGTGAACCTTTTTTCAACAGATTCCGTCGCCTGTGGACCGAAGTTAAAACAACTGGAGAAACTGCTTGCAAACTACGATGCCACCCAATTGCAAGCGGTTGGTATTAACATCAATGATTCTGCGAAAGCGATTGAGGCGTTCAAGGAGAAATACCAACTTTCGATGCCTATCTGGAGAGATAAAAATGACCAGATACAGACGCTTCTCAACAGAGACGCGTCCGAACCGCAAACGGAATTGATAACGCTTTTTTTAAATCGGGAACTCGTTGTCAAAGATGTATTTATAGACTTCAAACCAGAAAACCTTTCACAAAAGGTTAACAAGCACCTTGATTCCAAAGAATAGTAAGTCAATAAAGGGAATTCAGCAAATCTTGTGGAGCAAAACGAGGTAAAACATGCTACTAACGCTAATTCAGAAAGAGATTCTGCATCACCTTCTGAGCGTCCGGTTTGTCGCGCTGCTGTTGATGTGTCTCCTGCTTATCCCGCTCACGCTTTCTATTAATTATCGAAGCTATCACCAAGACTTAGTGGATTACCAGGAAGCCGTTAAACTAGCGAACATTGAAGAGAAGACAATGAACCCGAAAATGCCGCTGGAACCGGAGGTTGAAGTTTCCAAACTTATCCTCAAACCGACACCTTTGAGCGTCTTTGCAAAGGGATTAGAGGACTCACTGCCAAGTTATCTTGGTATGACACGCAATGGGATTACACCGGGGATACCATTGACATTTTCAGCGCCGCTCTCTCAACTTTTAGGACATCTCGATTTTCTGTTTGTGGTTAGCACGGTTTTCAGTCTGCTCGCGTTGCTGTTTACGTTTGATGTTGTTGCTGGGGAGCGAGAAGTTGGCACGATTCGGATTACGCTATCAAACGCTGTGCCGCGCGATCTCTTTCTGTGGGGCAAGTTAGTCGGTGGCTACCTTGTGTTCGTTGTTCCGTTTCTGATATCGTTTCTATTCGGGTTACTTCTGCTTGTCTGGCAAGGGTTTCCCCTCGGCAATCCAGACATTTTTCCACGAGTCCTCAGTCTGACGGCTATCTCGCTACTCTATATCGGGGTGTTTTTTGCAATAGGAACCGTGATTTCTACCTACTTGGACAATGCCAAAACTGCCCTCATCATCGCTTTCACCGTTTGGGTGTTCGCCGTGTTGATTACGCCACGTCTCGGTTTTCTTGCGGCGAAGGTTATCGCCCCAGCACGAACAGCACAGAGCGTCTATATGGAGAAAAAAGCCGTGAGAGACGATCTCAAAGCGGAACTCAAAAAGCAAAAAATGAAGATGATTATGGACATCCCGCCGGACGATCAAGGACGTATAATAGTAACAGGCGACAAACTTAGTGAACTCATGAAACCCATTGAAGAGGAACATCGATTAAAATTCCAGGACCATGCTAACAGGCTTGATCGAAACTACAAACGTGAAGTAAAACGACAAGAACAAGCCGGTGAGACGCTTTCCCGAATCACACCGACATCTTCCCTCATCTATCTCGCGACAAGCTTAACACAGACGGGAAAGGCACAAAGAAGCAATTACCTTCAAACAGGCGATCGCTATTATGATATGCTTGATACAGATTTGTTCAGCAAAATCGAAGATTATGCCGCCAACAGAATGTACAATCCAGCGACTGATATTGTTCAAATTACACAACCGCCGCCTTTGGAAACTGACACCTTAGCGGAGTCATTCCGTCAATCGGCGGTGGATGTGCTACTGCTCTGTTTCTTTGCGGTAACGTTGACGATCGTAGCGTTTCTGAAATTCTTTAGATTGGATATTTGATGTGCATATTAGCTGGTTCTGAGATTATGCACCCTTTTCATCTACATATCGGATCATTAACTATAGAGACTCCATTTCAAGAAGAAATATGTTTAAACCAGGCAGCACTAACGAAGGAGAGATAACGAAAATGAGAAGCAAAAACGTTGTTAAACTACTCACATTTTTGACAGTTTTGGGTATTATGGCTCTTTTTGGGAGCCAAGCCAACACACAAACAACAGTCAAGATCTTCGCAGAATCAATAGAAGGCAGACCCTCAGCATCAGATATTACTCCTGAAGCATACGACGGACCACAAACTGTGAAGGGATTGATGAACGCCTTTGATGCGGCGTACAACCAAAAATTTTCAAAGGCAAGGGTAATTGCATCCTTTGGGGATGGTGTCGTTTATAGTAGCGAGCTTGCAATTAAGGGTGAAATAGACGCGAGACATTCACGCGTAGAGTGGCTCCAGATGCTTTTGCAGAGAGGCATCACTATAGAGGATTTTGACGATTATAGGATCTATCTATCAAAACGACATACTTTGGCATTTTTGGAGGATAATCCGGATTTACGGAAAATCGGGTTTCATGGTATGCCTTTAGTGGATGACAAGGCAGCTTATAAAGTCGCTTATATTGATAAACTGGTAGCCAAACGGATTGAGGACCACAAGAAACAGATGGAGCGCGCGAGAAAACGGATTGAGAGTGCCAAGGAACGGATTGCGCGCGCCAAGAAACAGTCCAAACCGCAACAAGGTGAACGCGCCAGAAAACAGATTGAGGAGGCTACGAAACAACTCAGACGTGCCCAAGAGGCGTTAGAACGTTTCCAGAACCCTCAGAAACCAAAGTGGAATAGAATCAAGAAATCCACCTATCCGGCTTTATAGGGCACTTTTGGGATATGAAAAATTTGTGGCTCAGTTCCGGTTCGGTTGGGAATGCACGTCGCATTTGGGCGTGTACGCCGCAAAACCGAACCACTGGTGTCAATTTAGTGATTATTTCATGGTATTTTGTAACACTCATATAAACATGCCGCCCCTACGGGGCTTGGGTTTTTGCTTGAAGCTGCTATAAACATACCGTCCCTACGGGACTGAAAAGGTTTTTTGAAGTCTTCAAGGTTTCCGCGTAGTATCCGGTTCGGTTAGGAATGCACGTCGCATTTGGGCGTGTACGCCGCAAAACCGAACCTACCGAGTCGGGGCGAAGGCGGTTATTTTTTCTAAAATTGACACTTATGGTTCGGTTGGGAAACCGAACCTACTGGACCTGGGAACTGAGACCGAACCGGGCCTGGGTTTGAAAGGAAAATGGGGAAATGTTAGTGACGCTAATTCAAAAAGAGATAATGCATCATATTCTCAGCGTCCGGTTTGTCGCGCTTCTGTTGATGTGTCTCCTGCTTATTCCACTGACTCTTTCTATTAGTTATCGCAATTACCAACAAAACCTTGTCGATTACCAAGAAGCTGTTAAACTGGCAAATATTGAAGAAACCACAGTTAACCCGAAGCGGTCACTGGACCCGGAAATAGAGGTTTCTAAGTTATTTCTCAAACCGACACCTTTGAGCGTATTCGCAAACGGATTAGGGGACGCACTTCCGAGCTATTTTGGAATGACGCGCAATGGCATTACACAGGGACCCCCGTCCATGTTTTCCGCTCCCGTCTCCCATCTTTTGGGACATCTCGACTTCCTATTTGTAGTAGGTACAGTCTTCAGTCTGCTTGCGCTCCTATTCACATTTGATGCTGTTGCCGGAGAAAGAGAGACGGGGACGCTTCGGGTAACTTTGGCAAACGCGCTCCCTCGCGATCGCTTCTTGGTAGGAAAACTGGTGGGTGGGTATCTTGTGTTCGTGGTGCCGTTTTTGGTGTCGTTTCTGTTCGGCTTACTTGCACTCGTCTGGCAAGGCTTTCCGCTCGGTGAATCCGAGATTTTTCCACGCGTCCTCAGTCTAACCGTCGCTTCATTACTCTACATCGCGGTGTTTTTTGCGATAGGCACAGTGATTTCGACCTACTTAGACAGTGCCAAGACAGCACTTATCGTTGCATTTACGTTCTGGGTGTTTGCCGTGCTGATTATACCACGCGTTGGGTTTCTTGCCGCCAAACTTATATCACCCGCACGCACTTCACAGAGCGTCTATATGGAAAAGACAGCGATGCGAGACGATTTTGATGCGGCACTCTCAGCGGAAAAAAAGAAGATTGTTATGGAGATACCCGCCGATAAGCACGGGACCAGAGTAATAGCTGGGGAGATTTTAAACGAAGTTGATGAACGCATGAAACCCTTTGAAGAAGAATATCGACTGAAATTTCGAGAACATGCTAACAAACTTGATCGGGATTACAAACGTGAAACGGAACGACAAGAACAACTGGGTGAGACGCTTTCCCGAATTACACCGACATCTTCCCTCATCTATCTCGCCACGAACTTGACCCAGACGGGGAAGCGAAAAAAGAGTAATTACTTTCAAGCTGGAGAACGTTATTATGATGAACTCTATAGGGATCTGTTCAGTAAAATAGTAGATAATGCTTCCGCAAGATCGTGGAACCCAAAAACCGATATCGTCAAAATCACGCAGCCACCACCTCTGGAAACGCCAACCTTAGGTGAGACCTTTCGGCAATCAATGGTGGATATCTTGTTACTCTGCTTCTTTGCAGTCGTGTTGACCACTGTGGCGTTCCTGAAATTCTTCCGTTCAGATATCTGACTATTGTTTATGCTACCGAGAGCCAATCAACCAGACCTTCTGCATAATTTGTTCGACGCATCGCTTTTTCTGAATTTCCTATGAAAGCAGGGGTTAATCCAATAAGGTGCCTCCAAAAGCAGGTGTTACCCCAGAAATTCAATGTTATCAAAAAATAGTGCAACCTTTTGACCCTTAAAACGCGTCTTTATTACATAAGCGTATATTGACTGAAGTTTAGAAAAACGAGGCTGAAAGGATGTAACGCCTCTAAGTTAGGACAACAAAAATAAAGGGAGGCAGAAGAATGAATGGTTTATTTACGATTCCACTTTTGACAGTTTTAGGACTCGCTATTTTTCTGGCAGGTTGTAGTACGAACTACTCATACACACATACGCAGGGGTACGGTTCTGAAATTAGCACATCGGATTTGCAGTTACGTGAACATGTTAAGTTCCACTGGGTATCCCTTTCCACGCCTGGAAAATATATCGGATCCCAAGACGTACAGGACCTGATGCAAGCGTTAGACGCGGGTTATAACAGTGGACATTCAAAGTCCGATGTGAGTGTATCTCACACGGTTGATAACGAAAAAATAAGTTATAGCAGTAACCTTACCGAACGTGAGATAGATGCAAGGTATCCGCGTGCAGAATGGCTCCAGATGCTTTTGGATAGAGGGATCATCGTAGAAAATTTCGGTGACTATTCACGTTACTTATTAAAACGGCACACGCTGGCACTTCTGGAAGATAACCCGAACTTGTGGCAATCAGAGCTTTTTGATATTCCACCGACGGATAATTGGGAAACTTATAAAGCCGCGTATATTGATAAGCTGATAAAAGACCATACCAAGAAATCGAAAACTAAATAACCCTAAATTGGTGTCAGGTTGATTTAGTTTTAGATAAATTATCGGATTTTCTAAATTTTTGAATCTTCTTTTTCAAGTCCGGTGCGGTTCATGAAGATTAATTTTTTAATTCAGTAATTTCCTGGGACTGTCCGGTTCGGTTAGGAACTCGCTCGGATGTAGACTTCGTGGATGCCCGCGGATTTCCGTGGGGTTACCGTCCTCAAGCGAGTGGGGTGCCAAATGTGCTTCGTATGCTAAAAAAAGTCGTCAGTTTTACAGAAAAGTGATACAATACTCACCAGAGAACTCCTTTTGGAAACTGAAGGTTGTTTGATAACTTCATTATACCAAAAGCGTTCTCTTTATACAAAAACTTTCAATTATTTATCAAACTCACGTTTTTATAGTTTTGGAGGTGGTTATCCTTATGGAAGGCTATAGTTACACATATACACGGACTACAGAGACGCGAAGATTGGGTAGATTCTTCGGTATATTCGGTTCCAAATCAGATATACAGTTCCGTGAATACATTGGATTTAACTCGGATGTCCCCCATGCCGCTCGACAATATACTGGACCTCAAAACGCACAAGAATTGGTGAACGCATTGGACACCGATTATAACGGTGGACATCCAAAAACCGAGGTGAGTATACTTCACAAGGTGGGCTGGAGAAAAAAAAACTATAGCAGTAACCTTACAGAGACCGAAATAGATGCAAGGTATCCACGGGTGGAGTGGCTCCAGATGCTTTTGGATAGGGGGATCACGATAGAAAATTTCGGTGCCTACTCACATTCCCTATTACAACGACATACGTTGATATTCTTGGAGGATAACCCGAACCTACGACAGTTAGAGATTCTCGATATTCCACCGACAGATGATTCGGAAACTTACAAAGCGGCTTATCTTGATAAGTTGGTCCAAAGGTACACCGAGCGTCAGAAAAACTAACGTCTCAGATTTACGGTCTTATAGACATAGAGGCGTATCAACCATAGGAGAAACCCGATGTTAGAAACCCGCGAACTCACGAAAGTCTATAACGAAAGTGTTTTAGCCGTCAACGAACTGAATATGAAAGTAGAAGACGGTGAAATCTATGTCGTCCTCGGTGCGAACGGTGCCGGTAAAAGCACGACCATTTCCATGCTGCTGAATTTTATTGAACCGACGAGTGGCACTGCCCTGATAGACGACATTGAGATTCCGAAGTTTCCATTGGAGGCGAAGAAGCATCTCGCTTACGTCTCCGAGAACGTTGAACTTTATCGTAACTTTACAGCGCGTCAAAATCTGTCGTTTTTTGCGAAATTGGGTGGACGTAAGAAGGTATCGAATGCGGAACTTGACGCAACGCTTGGACGTGTCGGTCTGCCAGAGGAGGCCTTTACACGGCGGGTCAAGACATTTTCAAAAGGGATGCGTCAACGCTTGGGTATCGCGATTGCGATTATGAAAAACGCAAAAGCCGTGTTACTTGATGAGCCGACTTCCGGTTTGGATCCAAAGGGCGGTGCCGATTTTTTGAACCTCCTCCGTGAGTTAAAAGAGGAAGGCAAAGCCATCTTCATGTCCACGCACGACATCTTCCGTGCGAAGGAGATTGCTGACAGGATTGGCATCTTGGTGCAAGGTAACCTTGAGCGAGAATTGACGCGCGAGGAGATTCAAGCAGAGGACCTTGAGGCGTTGTATCTGAATTATGTCGCTGGATACGAACCTGAGGAAGATGCGACCGAGTGAAACAGGGAAAGGTGAAAAACATGGCAGGATGGAAAAAAAAGGGGCTGATTTTCATTATGGCGATGGGGATGCTGCTGCCAAGTGCGCTGTTTAAGGTTGCATTGGCAGAAGAATCGGAAGAATCCGCACCGCCTAATGGAAACAGCACGAAAACCAGAGACGAACAAGACCGCCATATTAAGATAGAAATAGAGCGGCAAAAGATGAAATCAGCAGAAAGGCTGATGACAATAAAGAAAATTGAGCTCGAAAAGCTTCAGGCGATGATGAAGGAGGAAAACAACATCGTCACCGTCGCCGAAGTGAATACTGCAGAGGAAGGCTACGAAACGGCTGTCTCTGAATATGAACAAGCAAAACTGGAGCTGCAACGGGTAGAGCTTGAATCGCTACAAGATGAATGGCACATCAGCGTTGAAGCGACAAGTTTATATGAATCTCCCGATGGCAGAGAGATGTTCTCGATTACCCTACGGAATAGCTCATCTCCTGTCAAACTCGTCGAAAGTTCCAAAGTCGTCGGCCAAGATATTATCCTTAGCGCACAGATTGATGATATCTTCGTCACAATTAGAGAGCAAGAGAGTTATGGCTCAAGTGGTGCGATTATCACTGAACCTTATGAACAACGCATTAAGACGCTCAAAGAAGATGAATCTGTCATTCTGAAGTTTGAGCTCATAAAAGAGAATATCCGAGATGTCGTCGTGGAGTTAAAGTACTCCGGTCGTGAGGAAAATAAAAATATCCACCTCAGTCAGGAAGAGCCATATATCTCTGTCGTGTCGGCGCGGCGTTATAAAGAAGGCGACCACCGACGGCTGGAAGTTGTGCTCAGGTACGGGGCGTTAAATGACGAAACAGAGGATGATGAAACAGAGGTAGTAGACACGACCACAGCCCAAGAAATAAACAACGTCTATGTCTCTATCAAAGACGACACCGCTGCTATCATCGGTTTTCCTTATGAACATCGTATTCCGACGCTGAAAGATGGAGAGGAAAAAACGCTTGATTTTGAACTGCGCCGGAATGTGGACAGCGTCACTGTGAGTCTGACATACCTTGAGGAGGAAAATCCGTATAAAATCCACCTTGAGGAGGACACGCGCCATATCTCTATCCTGAGTGCGAAGAAGTTTCGGGTTGCCAGCAACACAGGTGGGCAGATGATGGTGACGCTTCAGTTAAAGAACACATCTACAACTGAAGCGATGTCAATCAATGCGACCCCTGAAGAGATCGCTGCGGCGAATGAGATACGCTCAATTTATGTCTCCTTACTTGATGTTACCGATGACACGAACATCGTCAAACCGTATGAAGAGAAGATCCCGGTTCTCGGTTACAATGAAACCGTGGAATTAACATTCCAGCTCCAGAAAGATGTCGAGAGTCTGAAGGTCTCGTTGAACTACCCCGAGCTTGAAATGCCAGAGACGCGGTTGATCTATCTGCAAAAAGAGTCTGCTCTGGATGTGGTAAACGTCAGTTCACTCCGCTTTTCGCAGGAAGGCAATTTGGGGAGCAGCGTCACCTACGATCTAACGCTGGATCGGTTGGCAGAAACGGAAAATACATTCCAGTTGCGCGTTATTAATCTACTGAACCGTCTCTCTTTTGAGTTTCAAGACCCAGAAACCCAGTCTCGGCAGTCTCAGGTGAAATTTACGCAGGAACAGTCAAAGCGGAATCTGTCCCTGATTGTCTATTTGCCGGAAGAATTGGATGCCTCCTACCTTGATAGCACCCTTGAGTTTTATGTCGCAGTCCTTGATGAGGCAGAAGCGAACGAGCTGGGTGGTATCAACAATCGGTTGGACGACCTACCTGCTGAACAGATTGCCGGTATACAAGGCGGTGTTGAACGGTTTGAACTCATTCCAAAGGGTGTGCCGGAGATTGAAGTGTTCGTGCAGAATGCCTTCCAGACGATCAAAATAGGCGAAGAGGTTAATATGACAGCGACGCTAAAGAACATCGGTACCCGTGATCTCGTTGACATCCGTATGATCGTTGACGTTAACACCGATTGGAAATACACCGTTGTCCCGGAAGTTATCGGTTCACTCGTTCGGAATCAGGAAGAAGAGATCCAGCTGACGCTGAGTCCACCTTCAGACATCGGGGTTGGCGAATATCAGGCGAAGTTGAATGCCGAAGTCACCGTTGATAACCGTAAGTTCGAGGCACGCGATCGCTCGATCACGGTGCAAGTTGAATCAAAGACGCAGATGTCGGTGACAACCCTGCTCTTTGGTGCCCTGATCCTCCTGATGATTGCGATTGTCATCGTTACAATCCGTATTAGCCGACGTTAGAGGTGGTTTTCGGCTATCAGCGATCAGCAGTCAGCAAGAGATTCTCGATAAATTTTAGCTGCTAAATGCTGATTATTGACGGCTATTGTTTTATCTACTTTCAAATTATGAGTAGGATTTTTTAAATCGTGGGTTCCGTTGCTTGTAGAAAACGCTTCTCCCTGTAGGAGTGAGCTGCGCTCGCGACGCCTAAACCACAAATTTAGATGGACAAAGCACAATTCCCAAAGATTTATGGAGATTGAGAATGAACAAAAGGTTGACGGCACTTGCGGTCTGTCTACTTCTGAGTATTGTGGGTGCCGTCTCAGCACAGCGACTTGTCTCGCTTCAACCAGCACGCGCAATAGAACTGGCGTTAGAGAACAACGAGACAGTCAGAAAAGCCGAGAAAGTATTAGAACGCGCGAAGGCAAACCTCCGTGTCTCCAAAGCCGTGTACCTACCACAAGTAGGCCTCACTGGTGAATATCAACGTCAAAAAGATGGCGATATTGATGAGAGAGACTACCTCACCCGCGCGCAAATGAGTGTCCTCTTCGCACAATTCGGCGAAATCCCTGCCGGACTCGACGCAGCACAGGAAGAGGTACGTAAAACAGAAATCGAATACGAACGGGCAAAAAAGGAAAGTGTTCACGCTGTTCGGAATATCTGGCACAATATCATCCTTACAGAGGAAGAAATTGAACAACGCCGCGCGATTGAGATCAAGTTGAAGGAAAAACTGAGAGGCACGCAACTCAAGCAAGAAGAAAAACGGATCGGCTTCCTGAGTCGCCTCAATACGGAACTTGAACTCTCAGAACAGCAGCTTGCACTCAACGAGCTCCAACGACGGCTTGATGTGGATACCGCCGAACTCATTAGACTCACCGGACTGGATCCACTCGCACAGGTCGCTCTCTCAGACTCTCTCCCCCATGACGATGTGACGCTGGAGGCTGCTGTTGAACTCGCACTTGCGAACAGCCTTGATTTACGCGACCTACGCGGTGATATGATACGGCAAGAACGCCTCGCCGCGGAGACAATCTGGAACCGGTTCCCCGAACTCTCCGCTGAGGCACGCTACAAGGATCTCCATGTGCTGCTGGAGCAACACCAACAGAACCGGACTTGGGACGCAAAGGCACTCTACGATCCAATCATATTGGACCGAGAACGCGATGCATCAAGCATGTTTGAGACGAACCCCCGTACTCAGGACGGATGGGAGGTCCGCTTTAACCTCAATATCCCACTATATGATGGGAAAAAGACTGCGAACCTTCGCGCTGTAGAACTCGCAGAACTCGAACGACTTCAATTTGAATATACTGAAAAAACGAAACTGATTCGGGTCGCCGTGAGACGAGACTATCGTGCCGTGGCGAATGCGAAAGAACGGATGGAGATTGAGGAGCAGCGATTGCGAATCCGTGAACAATATCTACGGACAATAGAGCGGGTACTCGACGAAGTCACGTTTGATATTCCGGGTTATCAAGGATTGACTTTTAACGACGCGTTTCAAGCACAAGCACAATTCACAGAGACGCAACGTGTGTTTTATCAGGCGCGCCGAGACTACGCGCGGGCAAAAGAACAACTCCGGGAAACAATGGAATGGATTGAATAACATCTAAACCAACAGGCCTTATTCCCTTTCGCTGGCGAGGTTCCTCGAAGAAATCCGTAGAAATGCGCAGAAACACCCCAAGCAAAAACACCTCGCCATACCTACCTATATTATTTAATCTCACTCATCAGAAAAGAGACCTGCGCTATAATAAAGAATAGCAGATTAAACAGCACCAACAACCCGACTTGGGTTAACACGCTGCGGTAAGAGATCTGTTCCTCAAAAACCGGTACAGCGTCGGGATTCACAGGTTTCTGAGATAATCCTTCTCTTACAGGATAGATATGCAGGCTTTCTGGATCACCTTGGTCTTCCGTTTTAACGAAATCTATAAACGTTTGTCGATACCGGCGCGCCTGTTTAACAAAATCCACATACCCGACGATACTTGTGTTTGCGAGTCCCTCCATCGCATACTGAAAAGTCGCTATCGGAGATATCTGGGTAAGGTCCCGAGCGAGTTGTACCTGTCTCAGTTGCTGATCAATATGTTGGTCGGCGATCTGTTTTTCTGTATCTCCGATTGCTGTGAAATATTCCGCCCAAGCGCGTGTCCGTGAAGGATATTCGATAGAGGGTGCTTTTTTTAGCTTCGGTGTGGCTTCCTCTCGCCATTCATCATCAACCTCTCGCCATTCATCATCAATTTGATCCAATTGCGCCCGTCTTCGCATTGAAATCTCGTCAACCGATGGAATCGGATTCAGGTTTCCGACAAAGGTCCCGAGCAGGCTCGGAAAGACAAACGCCAAGAACACCCAGGTGAGTAAGAGCCATACTAAACTTGTAATAGCGTTTGAAACACGACTCGAGAAAAAGAGTCCGAGAAAGATAAAAATGGAAATGAGTAACGCAAATAGACCTACCATCCCCAAAATCCGCAACCATTCGCTCGCCCCAAACGGGATATTTCGAGAGAGAACGATGATAAGTAAATTCATCAGAATACTGACAATAAGCGGCACCATGAGCGTTACAAAAGCACCGAGGTATTTCCCTAACAATACCTGTCCGCGGGAGATCGTGTTCGACATCATCAGGCTCAGTGTCCCACGCGACCGTTCTTCGGCAATCGCATCAAAAGTGAATAAGATCGCGAAGAAACTCATCAGAACCCCGATGAAGACCCAGTTAATCTTGACACGCCTTGTCGGTGTGCTGCCAGCACTCTCCACCTTATACGCTAATTTCAATGGGATTCGCCATTTGTAATCTTCATCCGGAACACCACGACCTCGACTGATAGTTCCGTCACTCCTCATCTTAATAGAACGCGATACCACTTCATCAACACCACCGGCACAGAATATCAAACGGCTGGGACGCTTGGGCAGTTCCCCAGGTCCTATGAGTGCTAATTCCGCCAAACTCTGATCGGCATACTCCACAATATGCTTCCTATTTTCTGTTACCCGTCGGTTATAGTCATTTATTTGCGTCGTGTACCCATCACCGCCAAGACTATATATCAGGGCATTCACCATAAACAAGACAGGCAAAAGAATGACCATCAAGGCGAACCGGAGTGTCGTGAGATTGTGGTATATCTCTTTGAGCATAATTTGCCAAATCATCTATTTCCCCTATGGCTGTCAGCCGTCGGCTATCGGCTGTCAGTGAAGAATTTTCATGTAACAATCTATCTCTGACTGACCCCCGACAACTATCTCTAACTCATATCGTATCTTAGGAAGGATACATAAGCCGTCATGAATAGAACGATATTCCATGCCAATAAGATCAAAATATCTACGGAGGCACTGGACAAACTTTCGGAAAGTGAGAGTCGTTGATGTTGGAAAACAGGCAGATCTGTCAGTTCGGCTGCGCCCTGGTCATCAGAAAACCACGCCCGAGACGAGAACGCCTCCTTATCTTTCAAATATTCAACAATCTCACGCTTATAGGCTCTCGCGCTCTGAATAAAATCGTTATAACGCTGTCGGTCTGTGCCTGTTATCGTTCCGATAGCGAAGTCATAAGTGTCTGCGAAGGAGATGCGAGAAAGCATATCTGCAAATTTCGCGTTCCGTTCCCGTTCTTCCGCAGGTTTATTAAGAATTGCCTCGACTTTATTCGCATATTCAACCCGAAGTTGCTCTTGATAGCCTAACAGTTCTTGGAAGATGGAGGTATCTGCTCTATCAACGCTTATGATGCTATAACTCTCCACGAAATAATACCCCCCGGACCCAGTGCTCTTTCCAGTCCCAGTTGAAATTGTCTTAGGCTCCCAAGTAATTGAATGTGTTATCTTTTCATAGCCTCTCTGTTTGATGTAGGCATCCCGTTCCTTTTTGAACTGATCCCAGACATCAGGAGTGGATTGGAGCGCTGCCGACTCAGGGTTTGACTTATATGGTGGAAGTTTCTCTACCGCAAACGCAACTACATTTGAATGAACGCTCGTTAGCATCACCCAGATAAACATCGAAAGGATCAACGTCGTCGCAGCAGTTTTCGTCCAAATTGACAACAGCAATCCTAAAAGATACCACGTTGACACATACAACAGCGAGACGGCAAATATCAGCACAATGTGTGCGATGTCGTTTCCGTCAAAAGCAGTGACACGCGAAGAAAGTGCCATTACCAGTGCTACGATCAAACTCATCAAAACAATCGGAAACAAGGATAACATCCCACCGAGGTATTTTCCCAACACTATCGTATCTCTCGGTATCGCGTTGGATAACACGAGTTTCAGCGTGCCGTCCTCTCTCTCCCCCGAAATTGTGTTATAGGCAAACAGGATTGCTAACGCGCTGAGCACGATTTTGAAGATGAAAACCACATCAACAGTCAGGAACATCTCAAGGAAGGGATTGTCTGAACCCCGCTTCTGCGCTGGTGCACCTCCCCCTATAGGAAGGGAGAGTTCAAAAACGGGTTTCCCCAGTTCAACGGTGACCGTATTTGCGCCGAAGTTCTCGGTTCCGACATTAAAGATACCCAGCGGATTCGGTTTCCGGTGCGCTTTTGGTTTGATCTTGGAATAGAGGTTCCACTTTTGTGCTGCTGTCTCCGCCTCCCGGACGGCAGTGTTATATCCCGCCAAACGCTTCTCGTAATCATCCACCTGCACGAAAACGGCGACAGCGATTGAGAGCAGGCACACAATAAACCCAATCATGAATCGGGATGTCAACACATTTGAGACGAACTCTCGTTGGATTACGAGCCAAAGATTTGCCATACCCGCTCCTTTCCTACCTTCTCTAACTGTATACTATTATAGTCGATTCCATAATTACCTATACACTCGTATTGTCGTGTGAGCTGTGAAGTTTTGTGTCCCGATGGCACAGGAAACCAACGGTTTCCTATGCTACAAGTGTAAACTTATTTTCGGATTTTACTATAAATAGTGTTTTAAGGGAATCCACTTTTTCAAGATATTAGCCAATTGACCGGTGGGTGTATTTTGGTATATAGAGTCCGTTGAGATCCAAAAGACAGTAATAAATAGCGTGAGTTCGATCATAAAATGAAGTAGGACTTACGCAAATCGGACAAATATCGGACATTTAGACGCAAAAAGCGGTGATTCCCGTCCTTTAAACCCCCTAAATCCCCCTTATCAGGGGGACTTTAAGAAGCAAATCGAACTTACGTTACTTAATCTCACTCATCAGAAAAGAGACTTGCGCCATAATAAAGGATAGTAGATTAAACAGCACCAGCAAACCGACCTGGGCTAACACACTTCGGTAAGAGATCTGCTCTTCAAAAACCGGCACAGCACTCGGATCCACGGGCTTCTGAGACAACCCCTCTTTTACAGGATAGATATGTAAACTCTCTGGATCGCTCTGATCTTCTGTTTTGATAAAGTCTATGAACGTCTGGCGATACCGGCGCGCCTGTTTGACAAAATCCATATAACTAACAATACCCGTATTCGCAAGCCCTTCCATCGCGTATTGGAAAGTCGCTATCGGAGAGATTTGGGTGAGATCGCGGGCGAGCTGCACTTGCTGAAACTGCTGATCGATGTGTTCATCGATACTTTCCGTTTCTATTCCTTTCTGCGTTGTAAAGTATGTTGCCCACCGTTGCGTCGCTGATGGATTTTCAGTGGAGGGTGCTTGGTTCAACTTACTTGATATCGGTTCAGCGCGCGCGCCGAAAGGCTGGAATTGATCGCTACTTTGCTCCAATTGTGCCTTTCTCCGCAATGAGACCTCGTCAATCGATGGAATAGGATTCAGGTTGCCGACAAAGATCCCGAGTAGGTTCGGAAAGACGAACGCGAGGAAAACCCATGTGAGTAAGAGCCATACTAAGCTCGTAATCGGGTTTGAAACGCGACTTGAAAAAAAGAGTCCAAGAAAAATAAAGATAGAAACGAGCAGCCCAAAAAGTCCGACCATTCCGAGAATTCTGAGAGAGGTTCCCGAATCAAAGGAAAGACTCCCAGAGAGCTGAACAAGCAACAGATTCATCAGAATGCCAATTACGAGTGGTGCCATGAGCGTCAAAAACGCACCGAGATATTTTCCCAACAACACCTGGCCGCGCGAGACCGTGTTGGACATTATGAGGCTTAGCGTACCCCGCGACCGTTCCCCGGCGATGGCATCGAAGGTGAATAAAATTGCGAAAAAACTCATCAGCATACCGATGAAAACCCAGTCTATTTTGACCCGATGGGTCGCGCCTCCTTCATCAAAACTATTCAACGGATACCTTAATGTCCAAGGTCCCTTCCACGCATAAGCTTCAAAATTACCAGAACGGGAACTGCGACTGGCAGCACCGTACTCCTGCATGATGACAGAACGCGGTATCACTTCATCAGACCCATTGGCGCAGAATTTCAGAGGACTCGGACGTTTCGGCATATCGCCGGGGCCCATCACAGCCAATTCTCCTAAACTCTCGGCCGCCTTCTGTTCAATATGAGATAACTTTTTTTCTATTTGTTTATTGTAAGCATTGACCTGTGTTATGTATCCATCATCGCCATAGCCGTATATCAACGCGTTCGCTATCATCAGAAGGGGTAGCAAAATTATCATCAAAGCGAACCGGAGCGTCGTGAGATTGTGATGAATTTCTTTTTTCGCAATCTGCAAAATCATCTGCTTCTCCTTTTCAACTCATCTCATATCTTAGAAAGGACACATAAGCCAACATAAATAGAACAATATTCCATGCTAACAAGATTAGAATATCCACAGAAGCGCGGGAGAAACTTTCCCAGAGGGAGAGCCGCTGATGTCGGTAAACCGGCAGATCTTTCACATCCGCGGCGCCCTGATCGTCGGAAAACCATGCTCGCGAAGAAAATGCCTTTTTATCTTTCAAATATTCAACGATCTCACGCTTATAGACTCTGGAATTTTCAAGAAAATCGTTATAGCTCTCTCGGTCAGTTCCTGCTATTGCACCGACAGCGAAATGATACACATCTGCGAAGGAGATACGGGAGAGAAGGTCCGCGAACTTCGCGTTCCGCGCTCGGTCATCCGCAGGTTTTCTGAGAATTTCTTCCGCCCTATCCGCATACACAATCCGAAGCGGTTCCTGATAACTTAAAAATTCCTGGAGAACGGAAACATCCGCGGACTTGATATTTCCAATGCGATAACTCTCCGTAACAAACCATTTATCAGAGATAGAGGAAGTACCAGAAGATCCACCTTTCCTACCTTTTTCATCGCGTCGCCAAGAGACCGTCTTCGTTGGACTATCGTACCCCCTCTTTTTGAGGTAATCGTCGCGTTCTTTTCTGAAATCATCCCAGAGTTGCGCCGTCTGTTGAAAAACTCTCTCCTCCGAGTCCGGTTTATGTGGCGAAAATTTCGTCACCGCAAATGTCGCCACATTCGCATGAACACTTGTCAGGATCACCCAGAGAAACATCGAAAGCATTAATGTGGTTGCTGCCTCTTTCGTCCAGACAGACAAGAGCAGTCCTAAAAGATACCACGTTGACACATACAACAGCGAAACGGCGAATATCAGCACAACGTGTGCAATGTCGTTTCCATCAAAGGCGACATTCGGTGAAGAGATTGCAATTAACAGTGCCACAATCAAACTCACCATAACAATCGGGAACAGCGATAACATCCCACCGAGGTATTTCCCCAAAACCACCGTGTCCCTCGGTATAGCATTGGACAACACAAGCTTTAGCGTGCCATCCTCTCTTTCGCCTGAAATTGTGTTGTAAGCAAACAGTATCGCTAACGCACTCAGCACGATTTTGAAGATGAAAACCACATCAACGGAGAGAAACATCGCGAGAAAAGGGTTGTCTGCTCCCATCTTTTGGGTCGTTTCGCCCCAACCCGGGGAACGGCTATCGCGTGTCCAAATCGGCTTGTCAGGCTCAACAACGACGGTATTTACACCAGAGTTTTCCATCCCGATGTTAAAAATGCCGAGCGGATTCGGTTTTCTGTGTACCTTTGCGCTAATATCGGTGTAGAGTTTCCAATTCTGCGCTCCCGCCTGAGATTCCCGGACAGCTGTGTTATATCCGACCAAACGCTTCTCGTGGTCATCCACCTGAACGAAGACCGCAACAGCGGTTGAAAGCAGGCACACGATAAACCCAATCATGAATCGGGATGTCAACACGTTTGAAACGAATTCTCGCTGGATAACAAGCCAAAGTGTATGCATAAACCTACCTCATAGGGTTATCAGTTATCAGTTAAAAGACACTTGTGGCAATTGCGAAGTTTATAATGAGCATCAGCATTTCAGAAACCGCTCTATATAACGATATTCCATCTTGAGCGACAAAGATTTATTCAACGATTGCCCGTCGCTTAATGCCCGCCCAAGTGGTGGTAGTCTTGTCTTTGGGTGAAACCGCGAGAAAACCTTTCATCGCCTCTTCAATTTCGGCTTCGGTGAGGACGCGTTGCCAGATGCCGAATTCATCAATAGAACCGTTTTTGAAGGTATACCGCGGATCGCCTGCCGCGCATCCAATACACAGGTCTGCGTCATTAATACCGACGAATTCAAATTTCTCGTCGTGGTCGTAAAATACTTTGCCATCCAGATACATTTTCGCGGTCTTGCCATCATAGGTGCCGACGATATGATGCCAGTTTCTATCTACCATGGGTCCTGTGCCGTTAAACCCCCACGTCTTATCACCTGCGCCCAAGGTCATTCCGATTTTTGGTCCCTCAACACCGAATTCCAAGAAACTACCGAAAAATCCCAAGCTGTAGGACCCGTTCCATTTACCTGGGACATAGCGCCCTTTATCAATCCATACTCCCCAAGCCGCGTCCCAATCCTCATGATATAGCCAAGCCATCATTGTTATCTCACCTTCGATTTTTAGCAGATCGTCCGCAGGAACATGGACGCAATCATCACCTTCTGGTTCAGCGGCAATATGAATCGCATCCCCATATTTGCCTTCAACAAAATCTACATTTGCAACGACATCGGCATCAAGATTGTTGCCGGAGGCATCAAGAATCCTCTTGCCTTTCACTTTGTCAAAGGTAAAATAGACGACGAGGTCTTTCTCCAGTTTAGCAGTCGCTTGGCTTGTTGTGAATAATAGCACAGCAAGAAAAAGAAGTATTATCCATCTCATTGACATTTCCTCCGCTTCGCATTGTGAATATTCTTGTTCTAACGCAAGTTTTGCCTTGAAAATCAGTGAAGTTTCAATATCCGTCGGTGAACGTCTACGTTTTCACTACCCAGATGAATATTGATGTGGAACGATTTTCTCCTAACTTCCCTTGGAAAGTGGATTGTCTCATAATATTATGTCGCGCTTTAAGAGAAAAGGTTGCATGAATTTCATCTTTAGGGAATCTTCCTCATCTGCAGTGTTTATTCGCTGCCGGACCCCGTGGACTTGATTTCATACTGTGTTAGTTCAAGGCTCTTTTCCACTTTTGAATCAGCGGACACACGGATAAATTTTACAATTCCGACGTTAGGTGCCAACCAGAGCGTTGTTAATTCTATATCAGACGTATCTGAAGAAGTCGGTTTTGTTGCGTCCTTTTTTTCTGTTGCCTCTGCATACCAATACTCAATTTTCAAACAGTCTTCAAATGTCCCCGCGGGGGTCTTTACGGTTTCTGTGGCTGTCACCTTCCCTTTTTCGACTAAATCAATAGGAATAGCATTAACCTGATCACCACCCGGAATCTGAAAATCAGGACTTTGCATTTTTAGCTTGAGCGTTATGGAGCCGCTGATCTGTGTTGCCGTCCACGCTTTATCAAAAACGATGGGAGTTGGGAGAAGATAGAAATCGTCTTTCGCTTCGACCTTAATCTCGTAACTGAAATCAGCACTCACTCCGGGGGATGTCGAGATCCCTTGCTGTTTCTTGATATCCGCGTCCATTTCTTTACGGAGTTTTGCCTCAAACGCTTTTTCCACCGCATCACCGACAAAGAAGGCTATTCCGTCTTTACGATTTTGGTAAAAATTGGGATGAACGTAATGCTCGTAATCTGTCGAATCTTCCACGGTAGGCTCATAACTGAAGGCATGATACATCTCACCTTCAATCGTTTTTTTCTCTACGGCACGGCGTGTTAGCTTGTTTCCGTCCTGATCCTCGTAAACCCAAAAACTTCCGAGCGTATGTGGAAAATAGTCGCTTGACTGCTCCTTAGCTATTAGCGTTGTGTTGACATTGAAACTTAGTAATAAAATCATAATGCAGATGGTTTTGCCGACTACACCATTAAAGCGAGGTATTTTCAACATAATAGACTCCTCCAAACAAACCGTTTTTTCTCAAGGCAGAAAAGCGTTATTTGTCCCCTGAATCAGTGGATTTGACTTTATATCTTTTTAACTCAAGGGTTTTAACCGTGGTTGAAGCCTTAACTTGAGGAAGCGGTATAACTGTCAGAAGGATATCCTCCGCTTCTTGGTGAAACTTGACAATTCCAACGTTGGGAGCTACCCACAGCGTCGTAACGGATTCACCGGGCGGATTTGATTCCTCATCCTCGTCCTGCGGGAATATTGCGACTTCTGTTGCTGTCCGATATTCAATTTTCAAGCAGTCTTCAAAAGTGCCGGCGGGTGTCTCAACGTTTTCCGTCCCCAAGACCTTGCCTGTTTCAACAATAGTGAATTCAAGTATCATTTCTTCAGGATCTTGTGGCGGATCAGGTGTCAGCGTAATTTTGGCTTTTATTTGCGCTGCGTCCCACTTTTCGTTGAAGGTAACAGACGTTGGAAGCACATAGAACCCGTCTTGTGCCTCTACCTCAATGTCGTAGAGGAGATCGAAATTCGCCGCATGTATTTCGCCGAAGGCTTCTACCTCTTTGGTAAGACGCGCCTTGAGTGCTTTCTCTACGTCATCCCCGACCCAGAACGTAACCCGCTCTTCACCAACTTGATAGAGATGCGGGTGGATGCGATAATCATAATCTGCCCATTCTTCCAAGGTAGGTTCATAACTGAAAGCGTGATATGTCTCTCTGTCGATCTCTTTGTTTTCAATGACCCGACGTGTTAGTTCGTTTCCATCTGGGTCTTCGTAAACCCAGTAACTTGCTATCGCATGTGGGAAATAGGTGTCTGCTTTCTCTTTTCCGATCAGCGTTGAACTGAAGCCCAAAATGATCAATAGGCTAAAAACGACCCGAAATTTTTTCAACATGATAGGTTCTCCAATTTTTCGTTGTGTAAGTAGCAGGCACGCAGTGTGTGACACCGCTTCACATTTTTTTTAAATCACCGATCATTGCCTAAAATACCAGTCAAAATGGCGCGTTGTGATTCTGTAAGATCCATTTTTTTTGTGATACTAACGTCAATGGGCCCTGGCTCCATGGGTGGTTTTTCAGACGGATCACCCGCTAATGTGATCGGTAGGGTAACATTTTTACCACCTCGCTCAACGGTTAACTCAACCATATCACCGGGTTTCCAATCTTTGGCGACCTGCCTGATGTCATCAAAAAATTTCACCGGTGTGCCGTTGATGCCTATCAAGTTGTCATCGTCTTCATATTGCGGTGAACGGTGGATGAACATGCCTCCGCCCGTTGGACCGCCAAGTGAATAGATATGAAGCATCTGAAAGAGGATATGTCCGAGACTTGGAAGTTCTTCCCCAAATGCTATCTCAGCATCAAAACCCGCGTCTTTCAGGTATTCCGCTAAGGGCAGTCGTTCTGTTCCCATCACATATTTTTTGAAGAACGGTTGTAAATCTTCACCTGCAATTTGATTGACAACCTTGATGATATCGTCCATCGTATATTTTCTTTCTGTGAGACCGAATTCACGATACATCTGCGTCATTACATCTTCTAAACTGTTCCGGTTTTCCGTAAAAGTGCGAATCTGCAAGTCCAACGCGGTAGCAACCAAGCTGCCGCCCTCATAAACCAGATTTCGGTTAGTAGACTTGTTCTCGCCTGCTTCCCGAATAGAGAGATCCCCTTGTTTAGATAGATACAACCCCCACTTACGCTCAAGGTCTCTGAGAAAATCATCTTCAGAAATTATACCAAGGCGAACGCAGCTAATCTTTGAACAGTACTCCGTGAAGCCTTCACTAAACCAGTACTCTTGTGTACTATAATCGATCGCTTTTCCATTCCAGATATGGCAAATTTCATGTGCTACGAGCGGTGCCCAAGATTGTCTGTTGTCTGCCCCTAATGTTCCGTCCATCAGAACGCTGATGCTGTGTCCTGATACACCGCCTCCGCTGTATGTATCACACGGATTCGCCACAAACAACATACGATCTTTTGGCGTACCCCCAAAAATCTCCGAATACGAGTGCAGAAGTGATTCAACAGTTCTTTGGACTTCATCTATGGAAGCTTTGAAGTGTCCACCCAAGGCAATCACAATCTCTGTCCCTTCAGATTCCACCACTCCCTCGGAATGCGTCCCCAGCACAAGATACGCATACATCAAGTCGTCATGGCCTGCGACAGTAAAGCGGGACCTTTCGTGTCCAATAGGGTTCCAAGGGGTCGAGACGTGCCAGTCATCAGGAACATCAACACGCAGTTCAATATCTTCTACCTCACTGGTGATAAATAAAGCATATCCCGGACAGAAAATACAGTCTTCTTGCACGTAGGGTGCTTCATCGTTCCCGAAGGGCCACTCCCGTTCATCATGATTCAACAGGACTTTGTAACGCAACGTCACAGGCGATCCATTCTGCGTTTCAACCGCCCACTGTGTTTTGTCGAACTCTGTGACCGGTATTTTTTCTCCATTCGTATCCGTAGCTGTCAGATCTCGAACATACCGAGCATATCCATCGTATAGGTCTTCAGTTCCAAAATGGCTCATGTGTAATAGCAACGGATTTTGGGTATCTTTTGTGTTACTGCCTGCCTTTGGCGTTAGCAGACACTTGACATGTGCGACGCGCGGTTCATCGGCATCTATTTTGACCTCGTACCTCGCCGATGCAAGTCCCATTGGGTTATCAAGATTCTTAGGTTCACTGTAATTTCGGATGACGCGCCACTCTTCAATAGCAGCTTCGTTACGATACGTGTTTTGCCATTTATAGGTCCACAGATTACCAATTTGCAAAGGAAGGTATTCTCGGTTTTCATCAGGCGTCTTGTATTCAAGCAATTCGGCTTCTGTAACGACACCGTTGGAATGTTCATAGCGTAGTTTAACAAGACCGACACCCTCGGCAAACCATAGATAACGGGTGCCGTTCAAAAGCGCGTTTCGCAGTTCAGCCTTAGTATCCTTTACATCAGCGTCTGTGAAGACAGTTTTATGTTTGAGGCAGTCCGAGAACGTGCCTGCTGAGACCTCTACAGCTTCATGCCCCTCCAAACGACTTCGCGTCTGGACATGCCAGTGCCCTTCTTCTGTCCAAGTTTCCCCAACACCGATCGGAAATTTGAAGAGGTCAGTATTACAATGGCTCATATAATATAACAACATGTACTTCGGCGACGGATCACCGCCACCGTGTCCTGCAGTGCCAAAGTTGATAGATGTCAAAACCGTATCGGTTTTCTTAAGTGTAAAAGTCCCTTCTGCGAGATGTCCGCCACTTTCTGTAGCAGTATTCGCACTCAAGATAATGTTGCGTTCAGACGCAATTTTCTCTTTCATCCATTTTCTCCTAACATTTCCGACCAGATCGCGCGTTGTAAGTCCGTGCGATCTGTTCTTTTCGTGATAGCGACATCAATAATACCCGGTTCTAACGGCGGTCTTTTAGAGGCGTCACCGGCTAATGTGATCGGCAGGACAATTTCTTCACCCTCTCTTTCAAGGGTTAGCTCCACTACGTCACCGGATTTCCAGTCTTTGGCAACCCTTCTGATGTCGTCAAAAAATTTCACCGGTGTGCCGTTGATGCATATCAAGTTGTCATCATCCTGATACTGCGGTGAATGGTGGATGAACATGCCGCCGCCTGTTGGACCGCCAAGTGATTTAATCTCAAGCATCTGAAAGAGAATATGTTCAAGACTCGGCAGTCTTTCGCCAAACGCTATCTCAACGTCCAAACCCGCGTCTCTGAAGTACTCTTCTAAGGGCAATCGCTCTGTCCCGGCCACATATTCATTGAAGAAAGGTTTAAAATTTTCACCTGCAATTTGGCTGATAATCCTAACCACATCGTTTATCGTGAATGCGTTGTCGGTGAGACCGAATTCACAATACATCTGCTGCATTACATCGTCCAAACTGCTTCGATTTTGCGTCCGGTTGCGAATCTGCAAATCCAAAGCAGCTGCGACTAAACAGCCGCCATCATAGACGAGTTCCCGGTTAGCGGATTTGTCTTCACCCGCCTCGCGGATAGAAAGCTCGCCTTGCCGAGACAGGTACGACTTCCATATCCGTTCAAGATTCCTAAGAAAATCATTTTCAGACGCAAGTCCAAGGCGCGGCGCAACGATTTCTGAATAATATTCCGTGAAACCGGCAACGAACCAATATTCCTGCTCTTTAGAATTGATACCCCCGCGTCCAACCCAGACATAACCCACCACGTGTGAAACCAGCGGCAGCCAAAAACGTCTACTCGCTTCATCTAATTCGTCACCTATATGTGCAGTGATACTGCGCCCAGACGCACCACCGCCGAGATGTCCTTTTTCGCCATAAGGGTTCGCGACAAACAGTATCCGTCCCTTTGGCGTACCACCGTATACGGTTGCATAGCCTTCCAACAGTCCCTCAACAGTCTCCTGTACTTCGGATATAGACGCTTTAAAACGTCCACCCAGAGCAACCACAATCTCCGTATCTCCGACTTTTGCACAACCTTTACAGTATTCCCCAAGCACAAGATACGCAAACATCAGATCGTCCTGATCTTCGCATACGAAACGATGTCCATCCGAGGTAACCTGTTCCCAATGCGTTGAGACGTGCCAATTGTCAGGCACGTCAACTTTTAGTTCAATATCCTTCACTTCACCGACGATAAACAGTGCATACCCGGGCCAGAATATGCAATCCGCTTGGGCGTAGGGTGCTTCATTCCTGCCAAAGGGCCAATCGCGCGCATCATGATTGAGCAGCACTTTATAGTCCAACGTCACAGGTAATTCATCTTGGACTTCAACGATCCACTGCGTCTTACCAATCTCTTCCACTTGTAATATATTTCCGTTAGCGTCAATGGCTGTCAAATCTCGAAGATAACGGGCATATCCATCGTACAACCACTCCGTACCAAAATGGCTCATGGATAATCGCAACAACTTTCGATCGCTTTTGGCATCACTGCCCACTTTTGGCGTTAGTGTACACTTGACATGCGCGACGCGCGGTGCATCGGCATCCACTTTGACCTCATACCTTGCCGACGCAAGCTCCATCGGGTTATCAAGCTCCTTAGGTTCACTGAAGTTCCTAATGACACACCAATCCTCAATAACGGCTTCCTCACGATAATCGCTGCGCCATCTGTAAGTCCATTCCGCGCCGACTTCAACAGGGAGGTATCCTTGTGATTCAACGGGAATCTTACACGTAAGCAATTCGGCTTCTGTAACGACTCCGTTGGCATGCTCATACCGCATCTTCACAAGTCCAACGCCCAGAGCGAACCACAGATAACGTGTGCCGTTTATAAACGCGTTTTGCGATTCGGCATCTGGCTCATCAACATCCGCGTTTGTGAAGACGGTTTTATGTTTCAGACACGCACGGAAAATACCAGCGGAGACTTTGACTGTTTCACGGTCTCCTTCCAAGGTTGTCGTCACTTCCGATTTGTGGGGACCTTCCTGTACCCAACGGCTTTCATTAACCAAAGGAAATTTAAAGAGGTCAATATCACTGCCGTGATTAACATAGTGTAGCAGCATGTACATCGGTCTCGGATAGTCGCCTACCCCCATCGTGCGAGAACTGATAGACGTGAAAACCTTATCTGTCTTGCAGAGATCAAAACCGCCTTCCGCGATATGTTCTCTGGTCTCTGTTGCTGCGGTCGCCTGAACGCTAATGTATCGTGGTTCACTTTTTAATAAATTGGTCCCCAAATTTTCGCGAAGCATCGGCTCCTCCTGTTCCAATCGTTTCCGGGCACGATAGAGTCGACTCTTCACTGTGTTCAGCGATACGTCTAAACGTGCACTCACCTCTTCACACGTCAAGCCGCTGAAATAGTGCAATACCATCACAGAACGCTCGGTTTCTGGTAACTTTCGGAGGAGGCGTTCTACGACATCGCGCAGTTCTCCTGTCGACGCTTGTGCCTGCTCTTTCTCAAGGTACCGGGTATAAAACAGTTGCTCTAATTCAATTTTTGACATTGTGTCTAACGACTGCATTGTGGCTGGCTTCCTTCGTAACCATTCGATGCATTGCCGCTTTGCTATGACATACAACCACCCCAAAAAACGATTGTGATCCCTCAAGGTAGGCAGCGATTTAAATGCTTGGATGAAGGTATCCTGTGTAATCTCTTGTGCCGCATGGAAATCACCGATTTCACGCCATGCGAGCGAATGAATCCATTCACGATGTTTATCCACGAGTGCAGTGAACGCGCTGTCATCACCTGACAAGATGCGTTGAATCAGCCCGACATCTTCGTTTTGCATGACTATCCTCCAAAGTAAAAGTGCCTTAAAGTGCCTCAAGGTGTTATGTCGTGTTTTAACACAGGAAAGGTTGCATAAAATGCATTTTTATGATTTTTTTGTTGATGGGAAAATGGGGAGATGTCCAACAATAGGACTTAGGAAGGTTGGAAAGGCGGAAAGATGGAAGAAGTCCCTTATCGTTTGCCATCTTTGAGCAGCAAAGCATATACCCCGCGCTGGATTCTGACGATCTCACCGGCATCCACAAGACGCGCGAGTTCGTGTTGTATCGCCTCTGGATGTCCGTCAATGGCGGCAATCAGTTCGGCTGTTTTTTTCTCGCCATCGGTAAGTAGGGAAAGGATTTGCTGTCGGAAAGGCACCCGCGGGATATTCCCGCCTCTCAGTCTTTGCAACACTCGGTTCGCCTGTCTTTCGGAGCAACCTAAAACGCGCTGAACTTCTTCCCGACTCGACTCAGCCGATAGATTTTTACGTTCCTGTTCAAAACGCTCGCGTATCGCTATCGCCTCAGGAAGTTTATCTAATCCACCGGCAATCTCAAAATCTTCCCAGTCAAAGATGGAAGTTTCCGGTCTATCGGTAATGTTCGGAAGTGGTAATCCGGTGATCAACACAATCCGCCTATCGGTCAATCGATCTAATTCAGCCTGCACAATAACCTCTGTGAGGGCATAAACCGCTTCTTCTTCATAAATACTTTGGAGTCGCGGGTCTTTGTAAGTTCCCGATTCTATTTCGTCTTCGTAAGAGAGCGGTTTTTCATCGTTACCAAATAACATCTGGGTGCGCTGCCAAATAGCCGTCGTTGGTCGTTGCGGTGTTCCAACGACCCAAACGACATCAGCTGCTTCAGAAAGTGTGTCAGACATGCTAACTTTCTGGAAATCATCTACGAAGCAGACGTTCCTTTCCTTTGCGATGTCGTCCAAGCGTCTGGCAATATCTTCATTGGTTACAATCCCGTGTTTAACGTCCAAATCCGCCTCAAGCTCGGCGTGGATTCCGCGCAGAAAACGTTGTCCTGTTTCGGAAACACCTACATTACTCCAGTTGTGGTAGTCAAGGATGGTTTCTGATGGATAGATGCCTGTGCGCACCTGAAAGACGCGATTTCCCGGACTCCACGGTATCGGTTCGGTCCAATAGGATTCAAAGTTTTCATCGGGGAACACTCTGTGGAGATGTTGCTCTGAGAATACGGAGGATACCAACAAAAGCCGTTTAACGCTTGCATGGAGCACGGGTGGCACCCAAAACCGCAGGACTTCACCATCCCAGCGAATCGGTGCATCGGCATCTCGCGTGTAATGCGCGAAGAAACGCTTGAGTTGGTGCCAAAATGTCCAGCCTTGTTCCCGATAGACGGTTGGAAACGTCTGAATGCTCTCTACAGTCTCTGTATCCAAGATCCCTAATGCGATCGCTTGCGTCATCGGCATCGCGACTTTCATATCTCCACTAACACGCACTCTCACTTGACACATCTGCTGGATAAGTGTTTCCTCTTGCCATTCAAAAGTCTGCATCGCTGCGCGCACGCCTTTAACGGCATCACCATAAAGTTTGCCCTTAATATCCAGCGCACTCAGCAATGTTTTGGCGAAATTCCCTAAGGCACAGCCTTGCCAGTGCGTCGCCCATTCCTCCATAACGTTTTTTGAGAGTTGAGATTCGAGGAACAAGTCGTGTGTGCGCTGTTGGTTGAGAACACAAAGTCGTTCGGTTTCACCTTCTGGTTTGAGAATCTGTTTTAGGAATTCGGTATATTGGGGATCAAAAAACAGTTGTGGGATCGTCAACATTTGGATTTTCGCACTTCGTAATGCGGTGAATTGCGATAAGTATCCACGCTGTTGACACTCCGTATAGACGGGACACTGTGGACAGATATTTTCATTCGGATTCCCACCTTTTTCCTCAAGCGCGGCACAGCGTTCTGGGTCTTCACAGACATTTCCATGTTGGAAGGGTGTTTTCATACGGACATCAGCGGGTATGTCTTTCACCTGCTCCCAGAGATGTGTTCGGGGTTTCCAGTAAGCTACGGATGGCATATTTTGCTCTTGAAAGTATTTCTCTGTGCTTTCTGCGAATTTAGCCTCCGGCGTATTTACAGAGATTACACCGCCGCTAAGGAAATATGAGTCCTGTGCCTGTTCGTCCCAGGGACCTATCCCTGTAATAACGCCAAGAATACGTACGCCTTGGTCGAAAATGCTTTCTATCTGAAACACATTCCTTTGGAGTATCTCATCGTTTTCGGTGTTATCGTGTTGTCCTAACACCGGCGGCGGACGTTTTATCGCCAAGGGGCTGAGTTCATCTTCTCGTACCTGTTTCACTTTCACGGGGACACGGGTGCTTGCAACATCTATTGGGGATGGAATACCTGTATCGTCCCACACCTCTGTGATTGGTGTGGACTGCGTCGGCAGCCCGGTATTAGATGTAAACGCGCGGACCCATACGACACCATCTCTTTCCGATAGTAGGACATCTTCACTGCCAACAGTACCTTCAGGTCGCGTCCAATAATAGAGACCGTCCTCTCGTCGGACATAAGAAAATCCACGCCGCAAGAAGGCCTCTTTTGCGAGATCAAGGTGCTCTGAACCGAGCGATTGAGGCAGACGGGTGACAATGTGTTTCAGTTCTGTGTCATCAGGGGCAGGTTCATGAAGTTTTGCCCGGAGGGCATCAATAGGGGCAAAGAGGACCTCTTTGTCAACGACTGGCGGTGCCAACAAGTCACCAACTAGGATCTCATAGCGTGCATCCCAGCGTGTGTGTCCTTCTTCGCCAAATATTTCGAGATATACGTCCCGTTGATACGTATCTTCTGGTGTTGGGGTGTCCTTATAGATATACAACTTCGCCGTTTCGGTATTCGGGTGTAGATAATCTTGGACTCTGCAGGAGAAGCGGAGTCCACCAGACTTCCCTAATGTCAGAATCGGGTTATTAACAATATTGATGAGTGCCTCAACACAAGCAACGACGGCATCTGGGGCAGCACAGATCGCCTCATACTTGAAGTGCAGATCGTGCCATCGGGCGCCATTGCGTTCCGAAGGCATGCCTGTATGCAGCTGAATGCCCCATGAAGCGTCCCATCGTTTAATACCCCAATCCGTTATGCCTTGGCGTTTCAAGAACCGCTTGTCCCTAAAATCCCCGGGACCCCGATCATGCCAAGGTGCGCGTCCCATAGGCATGAATGAGATATCCGCTTGCTCCAAGTCATGAAGCATGACAGGGTAGCGGTGTGCACAGTAGACCGTGTACTGGTGGGAGTGATCCTTTGTATACATTGCAGGTGTTGCCACTGTCTTGCGTTGTCGAAGAGGCTTTTCATGCCGTTGATGACAGCGCTGGACAATGTCTTGCAGAGAATTCATCGCCATTGGGAGCTTCCTAAACTGAATTGCAGCAGCTATTCTCGTGTTGATGGGTACCACCACTATCGTTAATTAGACATTATAATAGTTTAAGTATGTGTGCGTGTTCATCTATTCCATCGGGCGAGGCGACCTTAGAAGAAATACCCAAGCAAAAACCCCCTACGGTATATTCACATAAAGTCTATGTCTACCAAAAGGGAAGTTTCATAAATCGTTATAATGTCTATTATACCAAAAATTATCCCTCTGATTCAAGTTTTTCGGACCCGAAAATTAGATGGCAGAAATTTTTAGTTGTACGATTTTATTCTTTCAATTTAATAGACGTTTCTTGAGCGAATTAAGCAATTTTTTGCAAATTTAATTTGACTTATCAATCAGGAGAAAGTATAATTTACTGATATTAGGACGATTAATTATAAAATACACAAATTATTGAAATTGTCCTAATATCATTATGTTAACTGGATTGTGTTCATGCTGTGATAGAAACCCGCTATCTATTATATTATATCATGAAACCTGTTTATCTTTACAGCTGCTTCTAAATGCAACAGGACTATTTAGTTTTAGATAAATTATCGGATTTTCTAAATTTTTGAATCTTACTTTTCAAGCCCGGTGCGGTTCATGAAGATTAATTTATTAATTCGGTAATTTCTTGGTGAAGCCCGGTGCGGTTCCAAACCGCACCTACCGGCCTGGGGATTACCGATTTATTTTCTTAAACTTCATCAAACTGCACCTACCGGGCCTGGGGGTCTAAAATTGGACGAAAAAATGGAAGCGAAACCGGAAGACCAAGGTGCGTTCAGGACCCCGCTCCTCCGTAATGTTGCGCTAACGGCTCCTTATTTCCACACTGGCGATTTTCCGACACTTCTGTCGGTGATTGAATTTAAGAATGCGGGTGGTTACACAACAGCGTTTCCGAGGATGGATGCGGTGCCAATAGCCCCGCTTAGTCTCACTGAAGAGGAGCAAAACGATCTGGTCGAATTTTTAAAGACTTTGTCGGGGGAACCGCCACCGGATCATTTGCTATCAAAACCGCTAAAACAATCGAATCGGGTACCCCTGAATGTTGATGAGAAATAACCCCAAAACCAAAGTCAAGCCTGCGGATGGGTTCTTCTTCAATAGATGCATTTTTTGTGTAGGCAATCCTCGGTTGCAATTATGGTGAATTATAGAGATAATCAGCCATTTACTGGCATGTAAAGCCTCCAAAGTCCCTATCCCTGATAGGGGAATATGGGACGTTGGGGATTGGGGTAGGGGATTTAGGGGTTAATCCCCTACCCTCTGATAAGGGAGAATATGGAGAGTAAAGACGATGCCGTTGCTGCCTTGCTACAGCATTTCTGAAGAATAGTTGTCCGTTATCGGCGGTCAGTAAGTGTCGCGACCAGGAATGCCTCGTAGTGAGAATCCCACAGAAGAAGGCGAGGTTGGGAATCCCTTCCCAGTAACGGGAGGGGATCCCACCACCGTCGCCAGTAAAAGAAAGTGCTTATGTTTTGCCTCTAATAATCAGCGATGGAGCCGTCTGCCAATCGACTGTTGGGCCATGTGAAGCGTCTCCGCTGATCCTGCCCGACTTCAATAACCTTCGCCTCATCTACCACAACACCCAGACCAGGTCCTTCAGGGAGCGAAACGTAGCCTTCCTCGTCCATCTCCCATGTTTTCTGGGCAACGCCCGCAGGCAGTACATTCTCATAGCCTTCATGGATAAGGAAAAACGGCACGGCAGCCGATAGGTGAAAACTCGCCGTAAGACCGAGATAAGACATCGTGCAGTGCGGTGCGATTGGTACGTGGTGCGCCTCCGCGAGTGCAGCGACCTTCTTAACCTGTGTGATACCACCGCCGTGTCCAACATCGGGTTGAAGGATATCAATCACTTGTGCTTCAAGGATTTCGCGAACCTCCCATATTGTGCGGTCGCGTTCTCCTGTTGCAAGTGGCACAGGGACGGATTCCCGGATTTTCCGCATCACCTCAATATTGCCCGGCACCCATGCTTCCTCAAGGAAAAGTAGGTCATCTGGTTTCAGGTAACTCGCGAACTGTTTGACGATGGGCGGTGGCAGGCAACTATGCGCATCAAACATCACGGCACCATCGGAACCGACCTTCTCTCGTGTATCATGTACACGTTTAACCATATCAGCAATCTCATCGGGGGTGCCTGCGAACGATTTAGAACCTCCTGGTCCGGTTTTAATCGCTTTCGGACTCGGATATTTCCAAATTTTATCGCGGCAGGGACCCCCGAGCAGGCGATACACCGGTACGCCCCAGAGTTTCCCAGCAATATCCCACAGTGCCATATCAATCGCGGAGATCGTATGCACCATCAATCCGCCGCCTCGGATATTGCGATGCGCACGAAACAGGCGTTGCCAGTGATGCTCAATCCGCGTCGGGTTTTCGCCGATAATCATTTCGGACAAGGATCGCGCCAGTTCACAGGTGACGGTCGTCTCCATGTTGTTGATCTCACCCCAACCCGTAACACCCATGTTCGTTTCAATTTTAACGTAGGCTTTCACACCCATCGGATAAGCCTCAAGGTTTGTCACCCGAATCTGTGAACCTTTATCTTCATAATCTGCCATCTGGTTATGTCCCCTCTTTTAACAGTTATCAGTTGTTAGTGAAGTGCCTGGATTGTCACAATCTCCGTATCTTGGCAAGCTCCAGCAGTTTAGTATAGTTTGCAGCATTCCTGAAGGTTTGTCAAGGAAAACGATTTGACAAAAACAGCCTGAAGTGATAGAATAGTCATCACGATTTTTAAACAGTTGGCTCGATTGCTAAGATAAGGAGACCAAACAGATGGCAAATCAGACATACCGTGTCGGAATCATTGGCTGCGGCGGAATGGGCAGGTCCCACACCAGAGCATGGACCGCACATCCCAGGGCAGAAGTCGTGGCAGTAATGGACATCTACGAAGAGGCAACACACCGCATCACAGACGAGTACGATGTATCCGCTGTCTACACCGATGTTGACGAAATGTTAGCAAAAGAGGATTTGGACATCGTCAGTGTTACAACATGGCAGGGACCGCGGGCGGAAGCCACAGTCGCGGCAGCGAAAGCAGGGGTGAAAGGCATTATCGGTGAGAAACCGATGGCAGCTTCACTCGGACAAGCTGACGCGATGATTGCTGCCTGTGAAGAGAACGATGTTAAACTCGTCATCGGACACCAAGGTAGATTCGCGCCTGGAAATATAGAGACCCGCAGACTCGTCGCTGCCGGAGCGATTGGTGAACCGACAACTGTCCATCACAGTGCGAAAAGGCACGCTGGATTGTTGAATACAGGCACACACGCCATCGATGGTTGGCGTTTTATTCTGTCTGATCCTGAGACGTTGTGGGTGATCGGACAGACCTCCCGGGAGAGCGATCGGTGGGAACGTCGCACGATCTGTGAGGACCTCTGTATGGGGTTAGTCTGCTTTGAAGGCGGCGCACGCGGTATCTATGAAGGTGATCTACCGGAACCGAATGTCTCTATGCCCAGAATCGCTGGAACAGAGGGACAAATTCGCAACGGACCTGATGGCCTTCAGCTCCAAAACGGGGACGCGAAGGGTTGGCAAACCATTACGCCGCCCCCACAAACGAAGAACCAGTACGATGAACTCATCGAGTGGATCGAAGGGGATATTTCTGACCATCGCGGTAGCGGTGTTCAAGCCCGTTACACGCTTGAAATCATGATGGCTATCTATGAATCGTTGCGCATCAAAAATGTCGTCACTATGCCGATGGAAACGAAAGAGTTACCCCTTGAACTCATGGTTAACGACGGCACGCTCCCTGTCTTAGTCGAAGGCAAATACGATCTGCGTAGACCATTTGAAGGGCAAACGTGGAAAAAGCCTAAAAAAAACTAAGTAACTGACACAACTTGGTGCTGCCGAACGGACTTGATTGCTGCAAAGGAGAAATGGATGGAGAAAAAGGGTAGGCGTTCATTTTTAGTCTTTTCCATAAATTGGGCGATTGCCTTTATCGGGGGGGTACTGAGCCTTGCCGCCGGTATTCCCCTTATCGGCTTCGCGATTTCACCCGCCTTCAAAAAAGGCGAATCGAAATGGGTCGATTTGGGTCTCGCTGACCGGCTTAAAAACAGTCGGTTCAAAAAGGTGGATTATACCTTCACAGCAAAGGACGGTTGGGTCAAAGCAACGAAAAAACGCTCTGTCTATGTGACGGATGCTGGCAACGGTGAGTGGCGTGTCTTTTCGCGGATCTGTTCACATCTCGGTTGTCTCGTCCGGTGGGATGAAAGTAAAGCATCGTTTCTCTGCCCCTGTCACGGGGCAATATTCGATAAGACGGGTGCTGTTATTGCTGGTCCACCGCCGGAACCGTTGCAGAAACTTGAAACCAAAGTTGAAGCAGGTATCTTATACGTGAAGGAGTCCTAAAAAGATGGGAGCTCGGAAGGATGGAAGGCTGGAAGGGTGGAAAGCGTTTTTGCGTGAACGTCTCCCATTAGAGGCACTGGACACACATCTACGCAAACCGCTGCCGAAACACATCAATCTGCTTTTCTCACTCGGCAGTTTGGCGATGTTTCTGCTCCTATTACAAGCAGCGACAGGCGCATTTCTTGCGTTCTACTACTCGCCTTCACCAGAACACGCCCATAACGCCGTAACCTATATCAGCGAAGAGGTCCCGTTCGGCGCGTTTGTGCGTGGTTTGCACCACTGGGGTGCGAGCGCGATGGTCATTATTGTTGTTCTGCATCTGCTCCGTGTTGTGCTTTATAGTTCATACAAAGCCCCGCGTGAACTGACTTGGATTTTCGGCGTGCTACTCCTCTTAATTGTCCTCGGTTTCGGGTTCACAGGTTATCTGTTGCCGTGGGACGAAAAGGCGTATTGGGCAACGGTTGTCGGTGTGGAAATCGCCAGCACTGCACCCGGATTAGGCGATTTTGTGGCAAAAGTGATGCGCGGGGGTTCGGAAATCGGTGCGGTGACGTTGTCTCGGTTTTACGCGCTTCACACAATCTGGCTGCCGTGGTTAGCCTTCGGATTGGTCGGTGTGCATCTCTTTTTTGTCAGGTATTACGGTTCTTCCGGCACTCCGAAAAATACACCAGAGGAGATGAAAACCGGAAAACCGTTCTATCCACATCAAGTATTTGAAGATGTTGTCGGTATGCTGATCCTCTTTGTAATCCTCGCTGCCGTCGCGCTGTTTGTGCCTGTTCCGCTTGAAGATGTCGCCGATCCGACGAATGCGGACTACGATCCGCGTCCTGAATGGTATTTCCTGTTTCTGTTCCAACTCCTGAAATACTTCCAAGGTCCCTTTGAAATCATTGGGACGTTTGTGATTCCGACGGTCGGCATGCTGTTGCTACTCTTTCTGCCGTTCTTAGACAGAAGCGAGCGCGCTGTCCTCTGGAAACGCCCCATCGCACTGACAGTTACAAGCGTCTGCGTTATCGGGATTGTGGTATTGACAATCCTCGGTGGCACTTCAAAGAAACTTGAAACCACAGATGCTGCCGTACAGGAGACCTCACAACCGACAGAGCAAATCCAAACAGAAACGGTTAAAGAAGGCGAAGCGGTGTTTGACTTCCAGCTCACTGAGGAAGAAATCGAAGGCGCGAAAACAGTGGAAGAAGAATCACAGTAGCCCTCTTGATGCGTCTGCACCTGTTCTATAAAGCACATAGTCTCTGATGAGAAACCGCAATTTGGAAGCACAATTCACACTCTTTCCGATAGACACTACATCTGAAGTTCCACCAGATGACGCTGCATCTGATGGTGTGACGTTAGTTTCGTTCCGAGAGTTAGTCCCCGAAATCAGTGATACTGGCTACTTGACACACGCCATTTATGCCTATCCCGCGAAATTCATTCCGCAGATTGTCCGTTATGCAATTAACACCTACACAAAGGAAGGGGATTGGATTGTCGATCCGTTCGCAGGGTCAGGAACAGTGGGTGTTGAGGCGCATCTGTGCAAACGTAACGCCGTTTTACTCGACCTGAACCTTCTTTTGAATCATATCATGCCCCTTAAGGTTTATCGCGGTAAAGAGATATTGTCCGAAGCGAGTTTGTCCAAACTTTTAGTGGGTGTGCGAGAAAGCAACAAACGGTTCACACCTGCTTGGTCGAATGTTACCTACTGGTACGCCCCTGAAATTTTGGAAGTCTTATCGCAATACTGGGGTTTCATCAACAGGACAGATGCCGGGATCTATGCCGCTATTATTAAATCTGCGTTGTTGAAGGTGAGTAAACGCTTTTCCTATACAGAAGACAGGACCCCCAAACTTGCCAGATCCAAGCGGAAGTTGAACGCTATAGAGGCACTGCTTAAGGGAAATTGGAGAGAACAGTTAGATGAGATGGTTCAGAATCTCTCCTTGAAAACATTAAGAGACCTGAACGACTTTGTGGTGTATACACAGCAGTATCGCACTGAAAATTTGGGACAGGTTGAATTCCATGGAGGTGTTGATTCCTCGGATGTCGCTGTGCCGCGAGTCTGTGACGTGCTTATCACATCGCCCCCGTACCTTCAGGCACAAGAATACATTCGCTCTACGAAGATGGATCTGTTCTGGTTGGGACACACCGAGGCAGAGGTGCAAGCGTTATCACGGCTCGAAATCCCGTATCGGAAGGCAGATCGGGTGATTCAGACGGAAACGTTGGATAAAGTCCGAGAGACGCTCACACGAGACGATCTCCGAAAACGGCTCGATTCTTATTTCTGCCATACGGTCAACGCGCTCGAAAACTCGATGAAGCAACTGAAACCGAACGCAGCAGCGTGCATTTTTGTCGGCAATCCACGGATTGACGGTATAACAGTCGAAATATGGCGAATATTGGTGGAGTATTTTACGGAACGTGGATGGACGTTTGAGAAGGTCTATGAAGATCGGATTAAAACGCGGAAATTATTCGGTGCGCGAAAGAATAAGAACCCGGACGGGATGAAGTCAGAATTTCTGTTGATTTTAAGGAAAAACGCTATCGATCAAACAACTGCTCCGCAGTGCGGATCTCTTCTTCAAGATGGGGAAGTCCCTTTGCCCGCTCCAAAAAAATCTCCAGATAGCGACGCATCATAAGCAGATCGCCATTTTTTTGATACACCTGCGCGAGACGATAGTAAGCCTCTACATCGCTGTCATCAAGCGATAATCCTTTTTCATAGGATTGGATTGCGCGGAGGAACTGCCCGTTCTCCTCGTAAGCGAGACCGACATTAAAATAGACATCCGCGTCGCCTTCTTCGATTTCGAGAGCTGATTCATAATACTGAATCGCTTCTTGATACATATCGCGGTTGAGGTAGGCATCAGCGAGGTTGTAATGGGCATCAACAAAGGTTGGATCCGATTCGATTGCGCTGCGGTAGGCGGCGAATGCTTCATCAAATTGTTCTGTCATATTGTAGGCATAGCCGAGGTTGTTATAGAAGGCGGGGTTTTCTGGCGACAATTCCAGCGCAGCTTGGAACATCTCAATCGCAAGCACATATAAACGGAGGTCGGTATAAACTAAACCGAGATTGTTATAGGCGTGTTGGTGTTCATCATCAAGCGCGATGGCGTTTTGAAACGATTCTATCGCTTTCTCAGATTCACCCAATTCGCGATAGATTTTGCCGAGTTGAAGATGTCCCTCCGCATCCGTCGGGTTGAGTGCCTGTCCCATTCTGAGTTTTAAGGCATCACGTTGCAGCTCACGCTTCTGTTGCTGCTCTGGATCCGGAGATGTACATCCAAACAGCAAGCCTGTTAAAAGTACCATCAAAGGTACAAAGTCCCAAAAGCGAGAAAGGAAAAAATTGGATTGCAATTTGCAAACTTCCAAACTTTCACATACTTGTAAAATTTCTGAGGAATATCTATGATTATTGATACACATACACATTTCTACGATCCAACACGACCTGAAGGTGTGCCGTGGCCCAACCCTGACGATGAAATCCTTTATCGACGGGTGATGCCAGACGATTTCAAAGCCCTCGCTGTCCCTGAAGGCGCGACGGGTACCGTTGTCGTTGAGGCGAGCAAGTGGCTTGAGGATAACCAGTGGATCCTTGACCTCGCCGCAGATGAACCTTTTATTGTAGGGTTCGTCGGACATTTAGAACCCGACGATCCCGATTTTGAAAATAATCTGAACCGGTTTTCTGCGAATCCACTTTTCCGCGGGATACGTCTCGGCGGTGGACACCTACGATCCATCAGTGACACGACTTTCATGGCGAATATTGAGAAGTTGGCAGCGAAAGCACTCACCTTGGATTTATTGATTAATCCCGACATGCTATCAACATTGCCAGCACTGGTCGAACATACGCCAGAGATGCGGATTGTCATCAACCACATTGCCGGGGTACGCATATCAGAAGAGCCGCCCGATCCGGGTTGGGTCTCCGCTATCCAAGAAGTGGCACGCTATCCGAACATCTATTGCAAAGTATCGGGATTGGTAGAACATACCGGGCAAACGCCTGCCCCGACAGATGTCGCCTACTACACCCCCACGGTAGATGTTTTGTGGGATGCGTTTGGTGAAGATAGGCTCATCTACGGGAGCAACTGGCCCGTCTCGGAACGTTTCGCGCCGTATAAAGTCGTCCAACAGATTGTGAACGACTACTTCAGCGCGAAAGGTGATGCGGTCAAGGCAAAGTTTTTCTGGCAAAACGCCAAGGCGGCATATCAACTATCAGTTTAACGGCTATCAACCATCGGCAGGAATGACTATCGGAAATCTTCAAAAGTCTGTAAAGTGTTCTAAAGTTCGCAAAGATGACAACTTTCCAACTTTAGCACACTTTTTACTTCCTAACTTTCCAGACAGAAACCGAAGACTGACGGCTTTTACGCTACCCAGCGAATAAACTCACCTGCAGGTTGCCGTTTCGGTTCGCCGATGTCGGCGGGGTAACCCGTATAGAAAAAGCCGATGATGTACTCCTGCGACGCATCGATTCCTAACAACTGATACGTCTGTTCTTCCAATGTGATTCTACCGGTGCTCCACTGCATCCCAACACCAGCATCCCATGCGGCGAGTTGGACGTTCTGCATTGCACAACAAGCAGCGGCATAATCTTCCCGCCGGCGTTGTTCGTCGCCCTCTTGGAGACACGAAACAGCAATAATCGTCGGTTTAGACATGAACTTCGCGTAAGCCAGTTCACCGATTTTGGCGAGATTTTCGGCATCAACGTGGTCGGGTGTATCCTCCATCTTAATTTCGCGATAGCGATCTGCAAGGATCAACTTTGTCTCCTTGCCGATGACGGTGAAACGCCACGGTTCGGTGATATGGTGATTCGGTGCCCATATTCCGTAGCTGAAAACCTGTTCGATAACATCGTTTGGGATTGGTTCTGGTTTGAACTTAAAAATGGTGCGTCGTGAAAGAATTGCGTCTTTAACATCCATAAGTAAAACCCTCCTTATGGGATTTAATTATACTGTATAGGGTGGTTAATTGCAAAGGATTATGTTTTTTGGTATGTGTCCGTATTTCGTCAGAAGTTTGGGTTGGAAAGATTGAAAATTACACAAAAAACTTGACAATGTGTTTTTTTTCCGTTATAATATATGTCAAATGAGTACTTTATCCGAAATAAGTGCTTTGCCCGAATACGTGCCGTATGGACGGTGTTTTCTCCCGGGGAAACTAGGGACAGCCAACCGTGACCTCTGCTGCTATGGTATGTCTATGTTGGGTTGCTAGAGCCAGACACTCTAGCTTTTTTCTTTTTATTATAATTGAATAAAAAATCCGGGTGGCAGGTCAGCATGTAGGCTTTGCGTATACGGTTTGTTTTTGTAAACATCCCAACTAAATCCGGCAATTGCGTCGGCTAATCTTATCCACGCGCTTCTTTCATCTTTGGCTCCGCGGACTTTCTTATACACCACCCCCGCCCGCTTTAATCGTTTGGCAATCTGTTGCTTTTCTTGCTTATCCAGTCCATCAACTACAACTATTATCCCATGTGTTTCTGTATTTGTCACGTGTTGTTGAAGTACTCGCGCTATTGCATCCACAGTTGCACCAACGTAGTCTCGAGTATCAGTGTAGGTTGAATAGAAAAGACAATTTTTCAATTCTGATAGGGTTGCTATAGTTCGGAGGTACCTGGCTTTTTTACGATGGTGCGTTTTCGTCCATTTCGTAGATCCTTTTTCAGTTGTTCTTTCTACTTCTAGTAATATACACTCACCTTCATCACGCCTCTCAATAGTTTTCACAATAACCACAGAAACACTAAAGAAATCACCATGTGTATGCTGTCCAGATTCATCAACATAACAATAAATTCCACTCATGAAGTTTAATTATCCCGACAAAATTTCAAAGGTAGATGGCGGTGCTATCGCACCGCCTCTCAACGCGATTAAAAATAATTAGTTCTTTGATAGTTGATTCAGGCGTGCCTGAAGCTGTTCCATCTGGGCTTTGATCTCGCTGATTTCATCGGTATTATCCTCCTCTTTTTCCTTACTTTCCTGTTCAATTTCTTTGAGTACCCGTTTAATTGCTCCATCGGAGCGATGGTAATTCTCATGCCTTACTCTCAATGATACGGATAGGTTTGACACTGTCCAAAAAGAATAGATTGACCGCGACCGGATGCGTTTTTTCATATAATCGTTCAAAGATGTCCCGGCACGCGGACATTTTATCACCTTGAATCTCCTCAAGCGGCGGCAACTGTTCATTGAGTAACGGTTGAAAAAGGTGTTTGCGGCTTTTATGAAGTTCGTCGGGTAGATATAACTCATAAACCATGCCATCAATGATTCGCTCAAAATATCCGAGCATCACAGCATCGCGGGCGTATGCTAAATTACTGCTGTTCGTTGTCGGCTGTTGTTGGAGATAGATAAGATAGTCAACAAATTTGCCGATCAGTGCCTTCTGCGTTGATGTAAGGTCGGGGACAGGAATCTGTTGCATATAACCGCTACGTGCCCGCAGATAATCAATCGTCAATTGGTTGGACACCTGTGAGTAAAACCACTCTACAACGCGGGAATTCAATAGACCGCATAACCACAATTCCTCGGTAGGAATCAGGTAGCACGTATCACCACAGTAAAAACCAGCGGTATCGACCGCAAACGTTTGGTGATTATAAAGGTTTGGACAGACAAGTTTCGGTTGCGAAAACCGATGCGATTTATCAAGAGAGATTGGGAGTTCGTACCATTCTTGTTTACCGGACCTGTTATGCAGGGAATCTTTATGATTTTCCAAGTGTTTCAAGATTGCCGGATACTCGTCTATTGTTATGCCTCTATGTGCAAATATTAACCACTTCTCTTGTGGCTCTGCATGCCAGCATCTGAGATCGCGTCCGTGCAAAAACGGCTTCAAAATATCAGCCGATGATGGATGCGCGGCGATGAGGTCATCCCGTGTTTTTCTGTCTACGACGAATGCTTCAGTGGGAGATGTTTTGATGCCGAAGGAAGGTTTCACCTTGAGATAGGACCCCAATGGCGTACCGGTATTACGAAGCTGCTCACGTAAATTCGCTACACTTGGGGATTCAAGAGGGGTACCATCAGGACTCAATATTTTCTGTTGCTTAGGAAAACGGACCCGCAAGGGTTGTGTAAGCAGATGCGCGATGTCCTCCGGGAGCCGGACACGCTGCCACCGCGCATAAGTCTCAACGTTTTTGTAGTTGTTATGAAATGCTGCAACAATATCCATGCCTAATTTTTGGGCAGTCGTCAGGTCACTCTTTGCCCCATCCCATTCCTTCAGGCGCAACCGAGCCTCTGCCCGATTGTAATAAGCATTGGAAAGTTTTTCATCTAATTCTATCGCCTTGCTAGCATCTTCAATTGTCTTGTCAACCTCACCTTTTCGCAAGTAAGCAACACCACGATTGCTATAAGACATAGCATCTTTAGGGGCGTGTTTTATTGACAGACTATAGTCTTCAATCGCCTTTTCAAGATCGCCTGTGAGAAGGTAAGCATTGCCGCGGTTGCAATATGCGTCAGCGAATGCTGGATTCAATCCTATGGCTTTGTCAAAATCAGCAATAGCCTTATCAACTTGGTCTTTGATGCCATAAGCGACCCCACGATTATTATAGACTTCGGCGAAATCAGGTTTAAGTCGTATTGCCGTGTTATAGTCTTCAAAGGCTTTCGGCAAGTTGCCTATGTCACGGTAAAATCTGCCACGGTTGTTATAGGCTTCGGCGAAATCAGGTTTATGAAGTGCCAACGTTTATTTAGACCATAATTTGGCAAAGTTAAGCCAAGTTTTGCTGCTCGAATTCCATAGGTGTCAAATAGCCTAACGCCGAATGGGGGCGTTTGAGATGATACACCTGTTCGATAAAATGCCCAATGCGGACTCTCACTTCGTGAATGTCCTCATAGTCATTGAGGTAGACTTCTTCCTCCTTGAGTGTGCGGATGAGTCTCTCAGCATACCCGTTCTCCCAAGGCCGTCCGCGACGGGCGACTGAGATCTCAACGCCATGCTCTGTGAGCATCGAGAGATAAGCATTTGAAAGATACTGAACGCCTTGATCCGAGTGATGGATCTCTGGCACGCTTTGACGTAATGCTTGCTCTAATGCTCTGAAGGTCAGCGGTTGGGTCAGGTGTTGACTCACCTGCCACCCTCTGATCCTGCGTGTGAAGACATCCATGAGCAGACTCACATAGACGAAGTGTGTCTTGAGGCGGACGTAGGTAATATCGCCGACCCAGACCTGATCGCATCGTGAGACCTCAAGGTCTTCGAGGCGATTCACCCACGGGTGCATAGCCTCACTGGAGGTCGTCGTTTGACAGATACGTTTGACAGACACCGAGAGGTTCGCCGCTTTCATCAAGCGGGCAACGCGGCGATACCCAACGGCGTATCCCATACGCAGTAGCAACTTTGTGATACGCCTATACCCATACGTCGGATAGCGTGCCGCTAACCGCTCTATCTCCTCTCGCAGGAGGGCTTCAGACGGGTCATTTTTCGCTTGATAATAGAGCGTGCTCTTGTTGATACCAAGCACCTCACAAATCTGTCGCACTGAGAAATCCGTCCGCAACGTCTCAACGATGTAGCGTTGTTGAGACGGTTTCAACTCAACAAGGTTGATGCTTTTTTTTGAATTTCCAACGCCAGCGTCAACCTTCCAACGAGCTGTTCGAGTTGTGCGATCCGCTCGGTGGCTTCGTTTGCGTGTTTATCTGTTGAGGTAAACCCAGTGGTTATATTTTCAACAGCTTGCTGTTTCCACTTCGAGAGCTGGTCTTCGCTGAGGTTGTGTCTGCGACACAACTCCGCTTGTGAACTTTCACCGCCGAGTGCCTCCAAAACGATCTCCGCTTTAAACTCGGGGGTAAATCTTCTTCGTTTGCGTTTCGCCATCGGATGCTCCTTTCAGTAAGATTGTATTATAGCACAATCTTGGTTTAGAGAGTGGTCTAAAAAACCGATGGCAGTACATTAAGTCGTGTTGCCGTGTTATAGTCTTCAAGAGCTTTCGGTAAATCGCTTACTTCACGGTAAGCAACTCCGCGATTGCTATAAGCTTCAGCGAAATTCGATTTGAGTTCTATCGCCCTATTATAGTTATTAATAGCCTTATCAAAATTACCTTTTTTCCGGTAAGCGTCGCCTCGATTATTATAAGCATTGGCGTAATCCGATTTGAGTTCTATCGCTTTGTTAAGGTCATTAATGGCTTTATCAATCTCGCCCATGGCACTGTAAATATTGCCACGATTGTTATAAACAGCAGCTTGTTGCAAGTCATGTTCTAAGGCTTTAGTATAATGGTCAATAGCTTTTTTATGCATCTTTTGCTTATCACTCGACACCTTTGCTTCATCCCCTTTATCTTTCCAAGTGAGGCCACCATAAAATTCTCTATAGCACATCCAATAAGCGTTCTGAGTTCTAATGAATCCATGAATATCATTATAGATAGTTTTGGGAGATATCTCGCGGTCGGGCTGTTCTCGCAGGTGCTCTAATATAAGCAATTTGAGGTCTTTCGGAATAGTAATTACATCGTCATCATCTGGTATAATGAATCCCTGAGGGGGTTGGATAAATACACTCTCCTGGTCAACAGCGCGCTTCACCGAATGAGGCGAAGACTTGAGCATCTTTTTCACTGCCTCTGTTTTTTGCAAGATAATAACTCGACCGGGTTTATCTGGGTGGCCATAACAAGCAAAAAAGAGAGCAACATTGTAGTTGATGGTAAAATCAATTAGATTGGTTTTACCACCGTAGTGTTGAAGTGCGGAGAGGATTTTAAATTCATCGGTCTCGTCCAGGTATGCTTTCGCCCCTTCTGCGATTTCGGCTTGGACATCCACTATATCAGAGTACTTCATTTTCACAGCCTCAAGTTCACGGTAGAGATTTGAGGTAACTTTCTCATAGCATTTTGGCTCACCACGAAAAATGACATCTCCACCTGCAGCTTTCTCATTGATCTCATTGATGATGTCCTCAACCGCGCATGGAGCGTTTCTGATACCCGATTGGTTTTGTGTGTCCATTTGTTTGCTCTCCAAAGAAGATTTACTCTGAACTTAATGATAACACATTTTATCAAAGAATATTAACCGAATTTACTAAAAGACTTAGCGCGTTACATCCTTCACACAACGAAATCCAACGAGGGTGGGTGTTATCACTGATCCATTGTCGTCGCGCTTGGCGACCCGCACATTATCCGAGGGAGTGAACCAGGAACCTCCACGCAAAACACGAGAATCATTAACATTTGTAAAATTGTTGATTACATAATCCACAGAGTTCATATCCGACAACGGATTCTCACGAGGCGAGACAGAATAAAAATTTTCATCATATTCATCAAGGCACCATTCATACACATTACCCGCCATATCATACAAACCGTAACCGTTTGCAGGATATTTACCTACGGGAGTACTCCCACCTACATTGGAATCATAGTTTGCATCCTTTGTTGTGAGTGTATTGCCGTTCGGATACTTTGCCCTGACTAAGCCACCGCGCGCAGCACGCTCCCACTCCGCCTCTGTCGGCAGACGTTTGCCCAACCACTGTGCATACGCCATTGCCGCATACCAGCTGACATAAGTCGCCGGATGGTTGGCTTTCCCATCTGGATAGTTATTTCCGTTCCAGTCCGCGAGATAATTCCCATTGTGGAATTTTTCTTTAATCTGGTCTTTCTGCCAACGGGGGTTCTCAAGCAGAAACTGTTGGTATTCAAAGTTAGTCACCTCATGTTTGTCCATATAGAATGCATTTACATAGACCGTATGTACCGGTTTTTCGTCATTAAAACCATTATTGCTTCCCATTTGAAATTCGCCAGCAGGAATAAAAACCATACCTTTCGGGATCGCTCGGTTTGAAAAATCTGGAGTTTTACCAGGTTTCAACTTATCCCAAGCAGCCCCCCGAGGAATTAACAACAGTTGTCCGACACTCAGTCTGTTCTCGTCAAAGCGGTAATCATCCTGATTTGCGGCAACCAGTAATGTCCATTTATTTTCGTCATCAAAGATTTCAGGTTGGGCAGCGATACGCTTCAGGGCAGTTTCACCGTTTCCTTGCTGAATATCTTCTTCTTGAACGTAATACTTATAAGCTAACTCCGGGCTTGTCACGCTAAAATCAAAGTTGTAAGCACTTGAGAGGTGATTCTCATATAAATCAATTGCTCCAGAGACAGTAACATTATATACGCGCCCTGCGCGTATCGGCGTATCTGGAATAAACACCACAGAAGCACCAATACCTTTCACTTTGCCGGAAAGTATTGCCTTTGACGGTTCACTCATTGAATCCTTAGTTTTCGCAACAGCCACCCGAATTGAAACGCTATCAATATTAATCGGTTCGCTGAAAGTAACCGATAGACTGTTCAGCACATTTAGCGAATCTTCATATTTAGAGATTATTGTCCCATTAGTTGGATTTGTCCTTACAACCTTTGGCGGTGTTGTGTCTATTTTAGCGAGATGTTGTGTTACTCTACCAAACTCCACCTCCCATGCATCCCGCTTAACATTTCCCTTCTCAACCGCAAGCACCAGCAAACCTACATTCTGTAGTGTGCTATTCTCACGAAGCTTTTTCAGAAAATCATCAACTTCTAAGCCTACCTCCGCCGCAGCGTGTGCTGCATCAAGCGGCCCCTCAAACTGCTTAACAAGCTGCTGTATCGGTTCACTTCCACCAAAGACACCACCCGCCGCTTTGAGCGCACGTCTGTAACGTTCGGTATCCTCACGCACTAATGCATCCATCCGTGATTTTTCGGCATAGAGACGTAACGCTTGTGCCTTGTCATAAGAGGGGTTCCGACTCTGTTCAATAACAGTACGCACCTGATCCTCAAACGTCTTCATCCCTTCCGTGTGACAGCCCATGCACGATAGTCCGTTACGGACAACAGGGTCCCGCGATCCAGCGTCTGACACAATGTTAATCGGTGCCTCATCAAGCCTTTCGCCTTTATCGGTAGACAGATAGTATGCCTGTAAACCGTTCGGAAGGTTGAAGATAATCTCGCCACCATCGTGTGTGAAATTGAGCGGATGTGTGAAGATGTTTTGCGTGCCGACGTTTCCAGCGAAGTCATAGGATTTCCAATATGCGCCATATCGAGATTTGTGGCGTTCTACAACACGGTTGTTGACTGACACACCAGACTCGTTAAAACCCGCACGCCAGACACGAACACCCGGCGCGTTTTTTAAGTTTTCGGCAACGTCCACTTCAAGTCGTGTCTCTAACTCTCGGTCTGTCTTCGGTAAGTCGAGAATCTCGTGATAGAGCGGTGGTAGTGAGGCAGTAGCGATGAACCAGTCGGCGCGGACAAACGGCAGTTCACAGTCCGTCTCTTGACAGAGCGTCGTATACGTGGACGATTTTAACTGCACACCGTACGGGTATGCCTGCTCAATCTTATACCACTTATCACTTTTGATGTCCCATTCGTAGTGTCGGAGGTCGATGTAGAAGATCGTCTCTTCCTTGTCAATCGGTTTCGGTTTGATGACTTCAGAACCCCAAGAGAGACTGTTAACCAACTTTGACAATGCATTTCGATAGGCGCGGAGGTTGTCATCGCTTGCACCTGCGTTGTAAAGATGCGTCAATGTGAAATAGCGTGCGAAGGAACGGTCAAAGGCAGTCAGCGATGTTACATGGGTGTGGATGGTTTTGAGCATTGCCTCGGTGGTGATGAAGCTGCGTTCAGGTTTGGGGATCGCCTCCCAATCTGGTGCGCCTGATTCAATCCAACGTCGAATGGTGGCAATTGTCTCAGCGTCCAAAGGTTCTTGTCCCAACGGCATCTGTGATCCGGTGTCCGTATCACCGAGCAGGCGCAGATAGAGTTCGGAAGCATCAGGTTGCCCTGGAATGACTGCGCGGACTTCGATTAAGTCTTTATGCTTAATTGTAAGCACATCGCTATAGGACCCGAATTCGCCGTGACAGTCGAGACAGTGTTGCTCAAAGATAGCAAACGCTTGTTGTGAAATAGGTTGTTGTGCGTATGCGATGTGATGACTCGAAAAGAGCATCAACAGGCAAATGATTTTGCGGAAGGCTTTTAGGTTGCTGTTCATATTTCCTCCTTCGCGTTATACCATTTTTGAAAGGGTTCAAGTTTGCACAACCTAACAGGTTATGCTACAAAGAGACACCATAGGTGTCAATTTAGTGATTGTTTCATGGTATTTTGTAACACCGATATAAACATATAGCCCCTACGGGGCTTGGGTTTTTGCTTGAAAATGCTGCTATAAACATTGCGTCCCTACGGGACTCAAGAGGGTTTTGAAGTTTTCAAGGTTTCCGCGTAGAATCCGGTTCGGTTAGGAAACCGAACCTACCGGGCCTGGATGGAAGCGGTTATTTTTCTTAAATTGACACCTATGGTTATGCTACAAAGAGACACAACCTAACAAGTTATGCTACAAACTAAGGATTCACCGGATCTGATAAAAGATTTAAGGCGTTACAGGCTTCACACAACGGAATCCACGAGCCTTATTCGTGATTTTTGGGGTGAACCTTGTCCGATCGGAAACTCGCACAAACCTGGCGTTACTTGCCCAAGAGCCACCGCGTAACACACGGACAGTTTTAACGTTTGTCCAATCGGATAAGATATTATCCATAGTGCCACCAGCAAGTGGATTATGATCCGGAGAAGTAGCATAGAAATCTGCGTTGTATTCATCAAGGCACCATTCCCAGACGTTGCCTGCCATATCATATAAGCCGCTTGCGTTCGGAGGATACGTCCCGACGGGTGTCGTATCGCCGACATTTTCACCATAGTTTGCTGTGTCGGCATCCATGGTATGCCAAGCCATACGCGAAGTCCCCCGCGCGGCGCGCTCCCATTCTGCTTCTGTTGGCAGGCGTTTCCCGCGCCACTCTGCATAAGCCATTGCTGCGTACCAACTGACATAAACAACGGGGTGGTTGCCTTTGTCGGGTGGGTAATCATTTCCATTCCAATGCTTCAGATAATCGCCGTCGTGGTATTTTTTGGGGATACGATTTTTCTGCCACTGTGGGTTCGCATCAATAAATTCCTTGTATTGTGCATTTGTCGTTTCGTATTTGTCCATATAGAACGCATCAAGGTGGACGTTGTGGTGTGGCTTCTCATCAGTTTCCGCATCTTTTTCCCAATTTTTGCTTCCCATCGGAAAAAATCTACCTGCCCTAAAGAACGCCATATCCGGTGGGATCGGACTTAGCGGACCTGCCACATCTCGAAGTTTACCATCTATCATTCTAAGATGTCCTTTGATTGCTTTATCGCGGGAATCTGTAAAGTTACCGCGCCAATCCTCTTCTCTTACATAAGTAATAGAGATAGTGTTCGTGGACGGATCGGCTACAGTAAGTTCCCAGATACCTGATCGATCCCCTAACGCGAGTTCCTCAACAGTTCTGAGCGTTTTTTTGTCAACCGCGTGGAGACTCCGAAAGATTCCCGAACCCCCGCCCCATTCGTCTAAAGGGACAAAAATGTACCGATTCGTTTCAACTGCATACTTAGTCAGAATCTTATAAGAACTGTACCTGCCGCTATCATCTTCATACGGTATGCGGAGTTCTATGTAATCAGGGGTGCGGATTAAGTTCTCACCTTCAAAAATCACTTCATCACTGCCTTCTCCGCTTAACCACGTAACAACGAAAGTAATTTGGGTGAGTGCTTCTTCCAAAGGCATCCCTAATTTAACAAAGTCTTCAGCAGATTTTTCTTTAACTTGCAGCTGTTGTGCATGGACAACCTGTTGGCTCAAGGCTAACAGCAGTAGACAAGTAATTATACCAAAGGTCTTCATGTTTGTTTGCTCCATTGTATTAGATGGCTACGGCACACGGCGTGTGCCTGCTACTATGAGGGCTACGGCACACGGAGCGTGCCTGATCGGGATTACAAATCCCTCCTACAATCAATTCCATCCAACGAACTGCAAGTACATACGCCAGAGGGTATCTCCCCATAAAAGGACAAGCACAGCGGCACCTGCAAGAAAAGGACCATACGGGATCGGACTTTGCCGATCTTTTATACCAGAGACAATGAGGACAGTCCCGACAAGCGCGCCGCTGAACGCAGAGAACGCTATTACCATCGCGAGTTCGGACCATGCGCCGAGGAACAATCCGTTGAGTGCCATCAACTTGATGTCTCCGCCGCCCATCGCTTTTTTGCGTAAGACTGCGCTTCCAATCACGGCAATCAACCATAATACCCCGCCACCGGCAACGGCACCAATCAGACGTATCAGGAGATACCAGACATCGGCGCGTTGATACGCAATCCCACAGACGATACCGAAACCGAGAATCAATCCCGTCAGGATGAGGACGTTTGGAATGATATAGTGCTGCGCATCAATGACGGATATCGGTAGTAAGACTGTGATGAAAACGAGCGCGAGCAGAAATTCGAGGGTTAACCCGAAACGGTAATATAGAAAGAGATACAATCCTGCTGTTGCCAGTTCAACTAACGGATATAGCACTGAAATTGGCGCACTACAATGCCGACACTTGCCCCGCAAAAGTAGGTAACTCAAAATAGGGATGTTATCGTAGGCACTTATCGGTTCACTACATGCGGGACAAAAAGAACGACGAGGAGAATGAATAGACACATCTGCGCGAGGGATGCGGTAGATACAGACGTTAAGGAAACTGCCGATTGCTAAACCGAAGACGAAAATGAATACCGGTATCCAGATTTCAAGCATGGATCACCACCAATACTTCTCGCCGAGGCGCGCGTCTGCATGATAGACTCTACTAATCTCTGCAACACCGCCAATTCGATATTTTTCGGGGACGCGCCGATGCTCCTTCGCGATCCCTACTTTATAGGTATCTTGAAGAAGGACATAACGACCGCCCCAGGGTGTTTCAGGAATAGACTCCAGATAATTCCCACGCCACCCTTCGATGCCAGGATCCGTCACCAGCATATCTAAACCCGTCGGATAACTCCCCGTGTGCCTGTGGTATTTCTTGATAGCAACAGCAATCGTTTCAACATCTATATCCGCCGTGCTAACTTTACGATATTCTAACCACGGTGGAAAACAGAGTACCCCAATTACAACAACTATAGCGACAAGAATAAGGAGTTGGAGGCGAGTCATCCCGCCGTTTTCGCTGACATTTTTTTGTAGCATCGTTAGTCCAGATACCCCGCAAGTCTACTCCTCGGAACTCGGACGGGAAATACCGTACTTGTTCATTTTCTTGTATAAGTTGCTCCGCTCAACCGCTAACGCCTCCGCGGTGCGCCGGATGTTCCAGTTATATTCTTCCAAAGCTGCGAGGATACATTCCGACTCAGCGACATCCATCATCTGACTCAAGGCGGTTCCCGGTTTGTAGAGCGGTGTACTCAGCGCGGGCTGCAAGAGGTCTTGATCCAAAGTGTTGGAAAGGTGATGTGAAGCAGCGGCTTGCGGTACTAAAGCCAAAGCCTCTGCAACATCGGGTGCCATGACAACATCGCGGTTCACCATAATCAAGAGACGTTCAACGATGTTCTTTAACTCTCGGATGTTCCCGGGCCAACTGTAACTTTGAAACACAGCGTAAGCCCCCGGATCAATGACTTTAGGGGTGGATCCCATATTGAGCTGTAAACGATCAGCGAAATACTTAACTAACAACGGAATATCCTCTGTCCGTTCCCGAAGCGGTGGGATCGCAATAGGTACAACATTGAGCCGATAGAAGAGATCCCTTCGGAACCCACCCTTCTCAATCTCTTCGGGCAGATTTTTGTTAGTCGCGGCGATAATTCGGACATCTACCGTCCGAATCTGATTGCCCCCGAGGCGTTCAACTTCGCCGGTTTCAAGAACTCGGAGGACCTTCGCCTGTGCCTTTAAACTCATATCCCCGATCTCGTCAAGAAACAGGGTTCCACCGTCTGCGAGTTCAAAGCGTCCCTGCCTTCGGGAATCCGCACCCGTAAAAGCACCGCGTTCATGTCCGAAAAGTTCGCTCTCAATGAGTTCATCAGGCAAAGCGGCGCAGTTGAGAGGAATAAAGGTTTTCGAGGCACGGTCACTCTGGTGATGGATAGCGTTAGCAACAAGCTGCTTACCGGTACCATTTTCGCCAGAGATTAAAACCCCGAGTTTACTCCCTGCGACCCGATCAATTTGTGAGCGGAGGTGCGAAATAGCGGTACTCTCACCAACCATCTCATCGGTTGGTGTAATTTGAGATTTCAGAATTTCGTTTTCCTGTGATAAACGCGATATTTCCAAAAACGGTTCGACGTTGGATAGAATTTTATCGATATCGATGGGCTTCGTGATGTACCGTTTCGCGCCGAGTTCCATCGTTTTAGTGGCGATTTCAATATCCTGCTGTGCAGACATCATGACGACGCTCAATTCGGGGTAGCGTTCACGGAGTTTTACAAGCGTTTGGACACCATCCATACCATTTTCCATACGGATATCCAATAGGACAAGATCAATATCGGATTTCACTGCCAGTTGCAACGCATCTTCACCACTTGCAGCCGTTAGGGTTTGATACCCACGCATGTTGAGTCCCAGTGATAACATCTTAAGGATATTTTTTTCGTCGTCTACAATCAGAATTGTTTCCATTCTTTTGTCCTATCTCAAAGTACTTTATTTTTTAGGACTTACGCATTTTTCCATGATAACGGATGTGCGACGCACTCTGCAGTCGGGGTTTGATGAAGATTAATTTATTAATTCGGTAATTTCTTGGTGAAGCCCGGTGCGGTTCCAAACCGTGAAGAAATCCGCAGAAACACCCTATCAAATACCCCTATCAAAAACCCTACCGGCCTGGGGATTACCGATTTATTTTATTAAACTTCATCAAACCCCGCTTGCAGTGGGGCTGCGTAAGTTCTATTTTTTCAGGATAGATACGTCTACTCTTGCGCGTCTATCGCTTCCTCTTTGGTTTTCAAACGCGTCAGTGGCATCAAATCTTGCGGTACCATAGCAACTTCTTCGGATTGCTCACCCCGGTTGTAGGGAAAATGGAGACGAACCGTCGTGCCTACGCCTTCAGTACTTTCAAAATTAATGTCAGCAGCGTGTTCGGCGACGATCCTTCTGACTATCGGCACCCCAAGCCCGGTTCCACCTGTTTCTGACTTTGTTGTATAATAAGGAACAAAAAGGTTCTCCATGGTTTCATCGGACATACCGTGACCGGTGTCTTGGATTTCCAGTAAAACCGCGCCGGGTGTTACCGGGTTTATCTCCGCTCCATCTTCACTGTTTCCGTTGTTCAATGGAGCCTCTTGTTTCCCTTGCGGTGCTTCTGGTATGAAACCGGTTTTCACTGTAAGTGTGCCACCATCAGGCATTGCTTCAATTGCGTTTTTTATGAGATTCCCGAGTGCCTGCGCAATTTGTTCAGGGTCGAGAGAAAGTTGCGGAATCGATTTCAACGCTGTCTCAACTTTAATTTTGGAAATATTTTCAAGCCACAATTTCTCAGCAGGATTTGCCCCTGCGGAGTCTTCATGTTCTGAAATCGCTGCTGCAATGCCATCTTCTTCACTGAGATCCGCCCCCTGACCACTGGTGTATAATGCCAGAACAGATTTCACAATGCTATTCAGATCGCTCGGTTTTTTCTGTGGCTTGGGCATCCTCGCAAATTGATGAAACTCATCGATTAACCTTCCTATACGATCAACTTCCTCAATGACGGTGTCCGTACATTCACTAAATATTTGCTCAAAAACTTTAGGATTAGATTTCGCCTGTTGCAGGTTTTCAACAGACAGTCGAATCGGGAAAAGCGGATTTTTGATTTCGTGTGCCACCTGTCGTGCGACATCTCGCCATGTTGCTGCACGCTCCGCTGCCATACGCTCTTCTAAACTTAATTTCAGGTCCCGCGCCATCTGATTGAATCCTGCCGCAAGCTGTCCTATCTCATTGTGCGATTGGATGACAACGCGATGATCAAGATTACCTGCAGCAATGTGATCCACACCTTGGCGGAGGAACGCGATAGGACGGGTAATACGCCGACTGATAATGTAACTAATGAGATAAACCAACACCAACCCAACGACACCACTTAAAAGCAGTATGAGCGTGAGTTGCTGCTGCCATCTCATCTGCCGTGCATGTGAATACGCTATGACCAGGTCAACAGGTGGTGCCTCACGTGTCGTCGCGAAGACTGAGCGGAACGGTGTTACCCGAGAAGCGGTATAAGTGCTTCCACTTGTCTCTTCTGTGTCCTGTAAAAAGACTTCCTGTTGCGGTTTCGGATCGGAAAACGATTGAGACCACTCATCCAGAGACAATTGTCGGGCGGCATTGTTCAACGGGAGCCAATCCTCCGGTTCCAGTCCCTTCGATTCAGTGCTGAAGCCAGCTGGGTTTGACGTTTGCAGCTTTCCGACAAGGAAGATCGGATGCTCGTCTGACTGGATATCCGTTGTTGTCTCCAGCCATTTTTGTAAGTTGTAGCCACCTGTAACGAACCCCCATTCACTTACTTCCGTTGCTTGAACGACAAACTGCAATCCGAGATCACCGTGTTGCGGAATATTTCTGAGCTCTATATGCCCTTCTTGGTTGTCTAACGAACGGTATGTCTGTGTGCTTCTCCGTCCACCCAGGTCAGGATGTAGAAGTTTCCCATCTGGTCTGCCATACTCAAAGAGGTCAAATTCGGGAGTCGGATGATAAGTCAAAGATGACGCTCCGCGTGTTATGACGCGGTGTAGCCTTTCGTCAGCGGCTGCAGCGTGAACCTCCTTTTGAACTTTGTTAAGGAGTACTTGGTAGTTGTTTGAAATCTTGCCTTGAAGTGTTTCAACATAGGCATCAATTTCCCTTTTAAACGCAAGTCGGATCAGGAAACTGGTACTGCCAAAAACAACACCAAACATGACGAAGAAAACAAAGCCGTAAGCAATAAATATCTTATCATGAAACTTTAAAGCGGAGAGCTTATTCCACATTTTTGTCACCGCTAATCGTCTACTGATCGCCTATATCCGGTGCCAAGGCAAAAGATCGGAAATTCCGTTTATAGCCTTCAACACCATCTTGGCGATATGTTAACTCATTTCCACCATCGTTGTCAAGGTGTAAATCTTGGAGCCTGCCCTTTACAGCGATGGTATCCATCAAAACACGCATTAACCGACAAATGGATTGGATGTCCCGTCTTGGGAGGGTTAGTGTTGCATTGGGGACACCGTTCTCGCTAAAATCCAAGGCGGTGCCGCGATAGGAGGCAGTCTGCATGTGCGTCATGGATACCCCTTCAAAATCGGTCAACTTCCTATCCATTTCAGTATCCCTCGGTAGCACTAAATCGGTTCCAAGTTCTTCCCAATGAATAAATAGGACGACTTTATCTCTCGGACCGGCGATGATACCGTTGAGGATTGAGTGATTACTCGTAGGGCCTTTGGCATTTATAACGTTTGGCCCCGTGCCACGCTCTTGAATAGATTCCGTACACAGCTGCACAAACCACTCACCGAGGCAGCTATTGTCGGCATAGTTATAGAAAACTATCGAACCTTTGCCGCCAACGACTTCAGCGAGATGTATCCATCGTGCAAGGTGATAGGCGACGTTGCCTTGATGGTCGCACGGGCGGTAAAAATCTTCATGTGCCTGCTGCACACCTTCCAATGCAATACGGATACGGGTTTCCGAGGTTTCATTTTTTCCTGCCGTCATAGCGAGAAAGAACAGACCGACTGGAGAAAACGCTGAAAATCGTCCGCCGACACCATCGGGAACAGGAAGTAGTGTGCCGCCGTAGAACGGACATTTTTCATGCATTCGGAACAGTACACTATCAGCGGTGAGTCCAGTCGTCGCGAGGACCTGTTGCTGCCAGTTTCCATCGCCAAGTGTTTCGCGGATAATCATCAGTGTTGCCATCGTCTCGGTCGTTGTGCCGGATTTGCTGATGACATTGAAAAGCGTTTTCTGTAATAGGTGCCGCGCTTTGAGCATCTCAAGCAAACCTACGAGTTTGCGTGGATCGAAGGTATCACCCGTGAAATAGACTTCTGGCGCGCCACTCCGATCTTCAACCGATAGCAAGTTATGATACGGATGGTTGAAAGAATCGTGAAAGACGCGGGCACTCAGATCAGAGCCGCCTATACCGATGATGACCAATACCGAAAATTCTTCACGGGCACGCGTGGCTAACGCTATGATCTTATTAATATCCTCATCTTGGAAATGGCTGCGGGTCCAAGCGCGAAGTCCTTGTTCTAACTCGGTAAGCGACGCTGATGTTTCTTCCGTAAATTGCGCGTGAATCTTCTGCAGATTAACATCAACTGCCCCCGTAACGGGTGGGGATTCGGAAACAAAATCTGATGTCTTGTTATCAATTGAGAAACAAAGCTTTCTATCCAACAAAAAACCTCTTTCCACTAAATTCTGCCATACTTATCCGAAAGGCGAACGATATCTTCTTCATCAAAGTGTCCAAATGAAATTTCGAGGATCCGGTAGTCTTTCAATTCACCGATAAGTTGATGTTTCGCGCCCTGTGGAATAAACACAGGCTCCATCGGTTTAGGACGCTGAATCTCGCCATCAAGTTTCAAACAGGCACCCTCATCAAGCGGAATCCATAACTCACTCCGCTGGTGGTGGTACTGATAACTCACCTGCTCCCCTGCGCGAATCTCTAAGATTTTGACAGTGACAGGTTGGTTCAGCACATATTGTATGAAGCCACCCCAAGGTTTCTCGACCGTCGTTATCTCTTGAAGTTCTTTTGGGGATAATTGCATGATCTACTCTCCGAACTGCGGTACCTATTCATGAAAAAATACTTACGAAAATATAGTAGATAGTGTATCATATCAATTAGCCGATAGTCAACCCAAAATGGGTATTTAGTTATCGGTTTACCTTGCAGTGAGAGTTATCAGTGATCAATAAAAATGGTTGTTAGTTATCATGTTACGGCACACGGCGTGTGCCTACTACTATGCTTAAAAATGCGGTTTCAACACTCATTGAGAATAGTATTGCGGAAAAGGTTTTTCCGGGAGCTGTCGCTTATGTTCTCACCGATGAAAAGCCACTTTACCAAGAAGCGTTCGGTTTCCGATCTATAAAGCCGAAACGACTGCCGATGTTCCGCACGACGCTATTTGACTTGGCATCACTCACAAAGCCGATTGTCATCGGGACGCTTTGCATGCAGCTCGTTGAGAAAGGTGAACTCTTTCTTAACACACCCGCTGAGAAATACTTGCCAGCGTTCAGACAGAAAGGTGTCACACTCACGCATCTCCTAACACATACTTCAGGACTTCCCGCATGGATACCGCTCTATCTACGGGCAGGATCGCGTGCGCATGTCATTTCTCACCTGGGTGAGGTTGCATTGGAATCTCAACCCGGAGAAAAGGCGGTGTATAGCTGCTTAGGCTACATCGTGCTGGGGGCATTGCTTGAAGCCGTAGCGAAACAACCGCTTGATCAATTGGCGCGAGAACGGATCTTCGCGCCGCTCGGCATGGAACAGACGCGATACAACCCACCGCAAGCATGGCATGAGAACTGCGCGGCGACCGAGGACTCTAACAGTTTTGAACGTCGGATGGTGAACTACGAACGCTACGACTGGCGAGAAGGTGTGATTCTCGGACAGGTTCACGATGAGAACGCGCATTTCCTCGGCGGTGTTTCAGGAAATGCGGGTCTCTTTTCCACGTCAGCGGATCTCGGAAAATTTTGCAGCGCGTTAATGGACAACGGCGGTGTCCTATTACGTCCGAGAAGTCTCGACATGATGCGACAAGTTGCCTCAGCAGAAGGGGAACGCCGCTGCATCGGTTGGGCAGTGACAAACGATGGGTGTCTTTATCATACAGGATTCACTGGCACTTCAATACGGATATGTTTAAAAAGAAAACTCGCTGCTATTCTGTTGACGAATCGGGTACATCCTGATGCCGACCAACGCGGCATTATTGAATTTCGGAAGATGTTCCATGAAATAGTTTTCAGTTGTCATGCTTCGCAGTGAGAACAGTCATCAGTTAGTGTGCTGTGGCATTCAGATACACTGTGTTACCCACAACAAAGTAACTGAAAACCGTTAACCTATAACCATAAAAAACGGAAAGATGGATGTTCCAGCAAGATCACAACAAACAGAATTAGGATTGAGCGCTTTGCTCTCAGAGAACCGCGATTGGATTCGCGGAAAATCCATCGGGCTTATAACGAACCATACGGGACTTGATGCGACGCTACGAAGCAACTATCGGCTTTTCGCTGAAGCACCGGACTGTCAACTTTCTGCGATTTTTTCGCCAGAGCATGGACTTTGGGGTGCGGTTCAAGACGGTATCGCTGTCAAGAGTGTGGAAACGCCTGATCGTAATCCATTAAACGTACCAATTTTCAGTCTATACGGACAATCAATGCGTCCGACGCGGGAGCAACTTGAAGGCATAGATCTGCTTATCTACGACATGCAGGATGTCGGTGCACGTTATTACACTTACATCTCGACTATGCTGTATGGAATGGAAGCAGCCAGCGATTGCGGTATTGCGTTTATTGTTGCGGATCGACCAAACCCAGTTACGGGCAACACTATAGAGGGACCCGTGTTGGAAAGTGGCTCTGAATCGTTTGTGGGGATACATAGGATTCCGATGCGTTACGGGTTAACAATCGGTGAATTAGCGATGCTGTTGAAGGCGGAACGCGTGCCATCATGTCAATTAAAGGTTGCATGGATGCGGGGATACAAACGAGAGATGTGGTTCGATGACACAGGCTTGCAATGGGTACCGCCATCGCCGAATATGCCGACCCTCACAACAGCAGTGCTTTATCCGGGGCTGTGCCTGTTTGAAGGCACAAACATGAGCGAGGGACGTGGCACGACAAAACCGTTTGAATATATAGGTGCGCCTTGGTGTGATGGTGAAAGGTGGGCAGCACTGCTGAATACCTGTCAACTGCCAGGGGTTCGGTTCCGTCCGGTTGTCTTTACACCTGCGCCAGTCGCTGAAACCACAAAGCACGCGAAACAGGTGTGCGGCGGGGTCGCAATCCACATTACCGACCGAGAACAATTCCGTCCGATAGAGACAGTCCTCCAGATGTTGTCCATTTTAACCACCGAATACAGCGATCATTTTGCCTTCTTACCGGCACCCTTTGATAGATTAGCGGGAAACAGTTGGCTCCGAAATGTTTTGTCAAATGGGGAATCAGTAGATGCGATTCAGGCGCGGTGGGTGCCAGAACTTCAGACGTGGCGCGATAACGCAACGCACTATCACGCTTACCCTTAGAAAACACACATGAAAGAATTTTTTCAACTTCTTAAAAGAGATAAAAAACTTGTTATCGGTTTAATGTCTGGTACCTCTGTTGACGGTATTGACGCTGCGATCGTTGAAGTTACTGGACACGGCTTGGAAACGGAAGTAGACTTGATCGCTTTCGAGACGTTTCCTTTTCCGTCCGGTGTGCCGCAACGCATCCTTGCGCTTTGCCACCCCGATACCGGTCGTGTCGATGACATCTGTGAGATGAATTTCTATATAGGACACCTCTTTGCGGAGGCGGTGAAACATATCCTGCAAAAAAGTGGAATGCACGCCAGAGACATTGCCCTCATCGGCTCACACGGTCAAACGATTCATCATCTGCCGAAAGACGCGAACACTGCCTGTAATGTCTCCCGTTATCCATCAACATTGCAGATTGGTGAACCTTCGGTCATCGCGCATGAAACCCGGATTCCGACGATAGCGGATTTTCGCGTCGCAGATATGGCAGCAGGCGGGCAGGGCGCGCCGTTGGTATCATATCCCGACTATCTGCTGTTTCATGACAGTGAGAAAACAGTCGGACTCTTGAATATCGGTGGAATTGCGAACCTCACGGTGCTGCCTGCAAACGGAACGTTTGATTCTGTCTGTGCTGCGGATACGGGTCCAGGCAATATGTGTATTGATGCTGTCGTATCAGAAATCACGGAAGGGGCAGAACACTACGATAAAGATGGCACGCGCGCCGCGCAAGGGACCGCTCATCAGCCGCTCATCAACGAATGGTTGAAACATCCGTTTTTTCAACTGTCTCCGCCGAAAACTACTGGCCGTGAGATGTTTGGACACACTTATGCGATGGAATGCTTGGCGGCTTGTCGTGAACATAAACTTCCAGATAACGACTGCATTGCGACGCTGACCGAGTTGACAGTCCAAACGATTGCTGACTACATCGCGCGATTTATAACAGGACAGAACCCGATAGACACCCTTTATGTGAGCGGCGGTGGTGTTCACAATCAGACAATCATGCGACGGCTTAGTGAACTATTAGCCAATACAGCGGTTGAATCTGTGGACAGTTCCGGTATCTCAGCGGATGCAAAAGAAGCGATTGCGTTCGCGATTCTGGCGAACGAGACGCTCCACGGAAACGCAGGGAATTTGCCTTCCGCAACGGGCGCGTCTGTCCGGAAAATTCTGGGCAAGTTCGTGTGTCCGTGATTTACGCGACGCGGGGGGTCGCGAGGATCGGAGACAATCACTTCTTTGGAGGGCGGTCTCCGGGGCCCAAGCGCGAGGAACAGCACCACTAAAAGCAACGCAAAGAACGCGTAGCACTCGCTGAATACTATTGCGCGCGTTCTTTTGCCCGCCCGCAATAGTCCGAAACCCCGAACTTTCGCCTCCTTTGCTTTACGCATCATTATCACTCATAAAAAGGCGCGACCGCTAAAATAACGATGACGCCTCAAGACCCCCAAAATCAGAGATTAAAGCCAATGCCAATTCGCAGGCTTCCCTGGGCGGACGCATTCGCTCGGACCGTTCTGACACGGGGTCAGGGTCGCACCGCACCCAGAGCGTTTACACCTCTTTGAATCCGTATGACGAGACGCGTATTGTGAACACGTCCAATACCCAGCACCACAATTGCCACACGACGGGACATGGTGAGCCTTTCGAGAAGAAGCACCCGAACAACCCGTATAACTCGCACCACCACACGCTACCGTCGTCGGTGCGGCGGGTGGTGAAGGGGTCGGTGCTGGTGAAGGGGTCGGTGCTGGTGAGGGGGTCGGTACTGGCGAGGGGGTCGGGTAGACATGCGTATGCGAATCACACGCATAAAAACTCGTCACAGTACAGTAATTACCGTTAGAATCCGTAGACGTACAACTCGCTTGCAGCGAATGATCGCCACTCACCGAACTCAAATGAACATTACACGCATGATACGACACCGTGCCATTACACGTTCCAGAGGTGCTACAACCACACGGTGAGGAACAGTGAGTCGTACAACCCGAACAATTCGGCGTCTCGTCTGACGTGCTATAGATGCCGTTGGGATCATCGGGATCATGGAGATACGAACCGACGGACATGTGGTTATCGGGAGGACTCGCGCTATGAGAGGTCGTGAACGACCACCACGTCCCCCGATGATCCTTGGTATGCCCCATGCAAGCCCGAAAACTGTCGCCACACCGGGAGGAACGAACATCCCGCCTCTCACTTGAGGAATACGCCCACAACCATTTACGACACGTCTGTAACTTATGCTCCGTGTCTGGATAACCTGGACAGTCGAAGTATTTACGACCGCAGCCTTCTGAAGCACTTCGGCTCCGCAAAATACGATCTATCGCAGCTCTATATTCACCTTGGTCATACGGAACTGTTCGCGTCGCAGCAACTCCCACGTCCTCGGCAGTGCCGCACGTTTTCTGGTGGCTCGTTCTCGCTGAAGATGGCAACGTGAACGTATTACTACACGGACCCACACACGTAAAAGACGGCAGGCTTTTGTCATACGATCCCCAATCTTTACGGGTGCGTCCACCGTGAACATCGCTCGGTGTCACACTGCCTTTATGATATACAGCCGGATTGGAACCGTCCCCAATCAAATTTAAGACCTGCTGCGATGTCCACCCTGTGTGCGTGGCAAGTGTAGAAATATAAGCATCATACTTTCTATTATATGTCGAAACAGCAGATTCAAAAGCATTCAGATAGCTGGACTTTGCCCCAATCGCCGATTCATACGCTGATTCAAGGGACGTTGAATCCTTAATAGCCTCGCCTAAATCCAGCATATCTACGAGAGAACTTACCGCGACTGTAGCGGTAACGCCGCCACTCATATAGACCGTCACGGACGCTGCCAAAAGTTTGGCTGACGTAACGACAACACCTCTGTTGATCTTAGATTGGTTTGCTCCATATTCCGATACCGCCTTGCTATACAAGGCGTTAGCATTCTGCATCTCATTGTAGGCAGTATCAGCCAAGTCTTTTTTGTTTTTTCTGGCTGCCTCTGCGACCTCCAGGAGACCGTTCGGATCGGCGTGTGCGACGTTAAACGTCAAAACGGCAAGCAGTCCGAGTAGCAATGTAGGACCTGTCAATCTCCGTTTCATAAGAATTTTCTCCTTTATCTATCAGTCATAGGGTTATCGGAGTGACGCTCTAGCTCAAACGGGAGTAGAGGGCGCGCACTTTCGAGGTTAATACCATCTGCTACTGTAAAAGTTGTCGGAAGGCGAACACCATGACGATCTAATGGATCTATCATGGTCCATGTTATTTTCATCAAATCGTGATAACGGGCAGCTTCCCACGGGGTCTTGAATCCCGCATCCGAGGCGCGAATTAAGGCACGGTAGAATTCGCTCCGGGCTTCCAATGCTGCGAGGTACTCAGGGTGGTCGGTCTGTCCTGTTCGCATATAGTATAGAAAGAGATAAGTGTTTCGTGCGAATTCCGCTGCCTCTATATCATCCGGTGAAAAGGGTGGGATGTGGTCCGCACTCCAATGCCCTAACTCTTGTGCTTGTTGACGCAACGCCTCTACTGGATGACTTACCAGCAACTCCGCGTGGTAGGTCAGGGACCCCATCGGTGTAGGGGTCGCAACTGGCGCGGACGTTTCATCCACATCCGTTGATGGCTGCTCCATCGGTGCCTCATGGGGTTCAGCATGGAACGTCCCATCGGCGTGGAAGTGTCCACCCTGCGTGGTATCTCCTTCTGGCACTTTCTCGGTCTGCTTCTGTCGTGTCTCCCATTGCTTGAGTCGTTCTTGGGTGCGTTCTAACTCTACCTGCCCTTGTCGTTGGACATGCTTGAGATAAAGCGTCCCACCAACGACAATCAGCACAAAGAACGCCAGCACTCCTATAAATAGACGGTTACTGAAAAGGTCTTTCAACATTTGCTTTCTCCTTTCTATTCGGACATCCTTTTTCTTTCAAGTCGGCGGTTATCTGTGCCATTGATACGGACACGGGCGCGGAGCGGTCGGATACGGACAGATTTTCTCGCTTGGCGAGTCTACATGGTCAGGGGCCGAGGCGGAGACCAGACACACAAGCACCGCAGCCACGATGAGAATCACGAGCGAGATCCATTGTTTGATTGCTGTGGACATCGGTGTGTTCCTATTTGGGCGGTTGTGGCGGATTTTGTCTCAGTAGCGGGCAATCCGCCTGTGTTATCGTCCGCCAATTAACACCCTTTGATTTCCTAAATACCAATATGTGTTATTTTTTCACAAATGTCCCAACTTTTTGCATAACACAAGATGCCGAGAACATGGCGAGGCAGATGTTGGTGCCTCGCTAATGAAAACTGCCGGTCCTAAACTCTTGTTCAGCAAGTTTACGGAGCTTCTGGAGAGTGTCGTGTTCCATTCGCGAAACCGAAGAGCGCGACATCCCTAGCAGCTCCGCGACTGCGCGGACGCTAAGCGGGCTCGGGCCCCCAATCCCCCACCGCAAACGAAGGACCTCTGCCTCACGATCCGGGACTTGCGCAAGGTATACCGCCAGATCATGCAAGATTTCATATTGATCAAGGTATCTATATTCGACAGCAAGTATTTCCCCGTCCGATATATCACTGTCCGAGTCTGCTTGAAGAGCATCAAGACTCACCATCTGCTGGTGTTCTGAACATTCGCGGATATACTGGACTGTTTCAACGCCCCAGCCCAGTGCCTTCGCTATATCGCTATCCGGGGCAGCGTCGCCCAGTTTCTGACGCGCAGCGCGATACTGATTTACCTGGCGGCACAGCGAATCTGGAATATGGAAGGAGGTTCGGTACGTATTGATGTGCCCGAGGATTTCACCTCGGATATGATGTCGCGCGAAGGTGGCAAGCCTGCCTTCGGAGGGATTGTAATGCGCAACAGCCTCCACAAGGCCTGTCACCCCCGCACTGAAGAGGTCCGACGCTTCAAACCCGCATCCGCTAAATTTGAAGACGATAGATTTGACGAGCCGAAGGTTAGATTCAACGAGCTTATCTCGCGATTCAGCGGAACCACTCTGAGCAAGGACCCGCTCTGCCTCGGAGGTCAACCTGGGGTAGGATGAAATGAGCCGCTCAAGTGCGGCATCGAGTTGAAATGTATGAGACCTAGCGTGTATCATGGTGTCTCCCCTTTCGATAAGTAAAGGAAAAGTCACCAAGCTGCTTAACCTTTATCTTATCGTTTCACGCTATAATTGTAATTGTCCTGGACCATTGTGCCTGATTTTTCCTTTTGAAAATGTAAAATGTTTCGCTACTGCTGCAAAAGTCCCTTAAGGGGACCGCACAAGTGAAACTTGTATGTAACAATATGGGTTAAAATCGCGGAAGTGTCCCACTTTTTTTCAGTTTCAAATGTGCTTTTGTGATATTAGTCTGTTAGATAACGTAAAAAAATAGATACGGGTGTGTAAAGTTTCCTGAAATACACTTCAATTTCGGTCGTGGACGAGATATGAAACTTGGCCTAATGATACCTAAACTATTCACTATGTTACTTATATAGGACTTACGCAAAATTAGCAAATGAGTTGATATATCCTCAGTCATCGGTAAGGATGTTATGTGAGGAGGTGGATAAAAATGCCGAAACCGACCCGTATTGATTATTGTCAATATCTGCTCAGCACTCCGCTGAATTATACATTGACGCATTTCGCGGATCACTCTGAAAGTTTTAGTCATGATCAAATCAACCGGTATCTCGCCAAAGACCGTCTCACACCCAAGCAGGTTTGGGAGCACGTTGCCCCCGATATTATCCAAACCCGCGAGGGATACATCATTTTTGATGACACCACTATAGAGAAAACGTCTGCCAGTGAGATACCCCTCGCTAAACCCCAATATTCTGGCAATGCCCGGAAAGTCGTCAACGGTATAGGCATCGTGACGTGTGTCTACGTCAATCCTGATTTAGACCGGTCTTGGCTCATAGATTATCGCATCTACGATAAACCCGGAGACGGTAAAACGAAACTCGATCACGTTCGAGACATGCTCAGTGTCTTGGTTGAAGTTCGCAAAGTCGCTTTTTCGACGGTGTTGATGGATTCTTGGTATGCTGCGAAGCATCTGTTGCTCTTCATTGAAAGCCTACAAAAGACGTATTATTGTCCGATGAAATCCAATCGGTTGGTTGACGATTCAGCGGGCAAAAGACCGTATCAACGTATAGATGCTTTACAGTGGTTTCCAAGTGAACAGACCACAGGCAAAGTCGTGAAACTTCACAAGTTTCCCAAACATCACAAAGTGAAAGTTTTCCGGGTAGCGTCTGCTCGGCGCACGGATTATGTCGTTACGAATGACTTGAGCCAATCGGATGTCTCTGCGACACAACAGGTGTCTCGCAGTCGCTGGAAGATTGAACAATTTCACCGTGAATCCAAACAGTTGACGGGTCTGGGAAAATGCCAATGTCGTCTGTCGCGTATTGTTCGCAATCACATCAGTAGTGCGTTTTTGGTTTGGGTTCACCTGATGCGCAGGGCTCAGGAGACCGGTCAAACCGTTTACCAAGTCAAACATGGATTACTCTCTGAGTATCTTTGTCAGCAACTCAAATCACCCGCACTCAAATTTAAGGATGCGTAAGTCCTATTATAAACATGAAACTCAAAAAGTTTAGGGTAAATTTACATCTTTTGGAAATAGCGTGTGCTACAGCCAATTATGCGCCAACTTTCTTAAGAAAACGCAGCTTCTGTATCTTCGCCAATTCCCTGAGTTTGTGTTAACTGGATATGTCGTGAGAACACCGCATTGAACCGTGATGGTCAAGGCATCTGTGAAATCATTATCACTCATAAAAAGGCGCGACCGCTAAAATAACGATGACACCTCAAGACCCCCAAAATCAGAGATTAAAGCCAATGCCAATTCGCAGGCTTCCCTGGGCGGACGCATTCGCTCGGACCGTTCTGACACGGGGTCAGGGTCGCACCGCACCCAGAGCGTTTACACCTCTTTGAATCCGTATGACGAGACGCGTATTGTGAACACGTCCAATACCCAGCACCACAATTGCCACACGACGGGACATGGTGAGCCTTTCGAGAAGAAGCACCCGAACAACCCGTATAACTCGCACCACCACACGCTACCGTCGTCGGTGCGGCGGGTGGTGAAGGGGTCGGTGCTGGTGAGGGGGTCGGTGCTGGTGAAGGGGTCGGTGCTGGTGAAGGGGTCGGTGCTGGCAAGGGTGCCGGATAGACATGCGTATGCGAATCACACGCATAAAAACTCGTCACGGTACAGTAATTACCGTTGGAGTCCGTTGAAGGGCAACTCGCTTGCAGAGAGTGGTCAGCACCATCGCAAATATAGTGACCCGAGGTGCCACAACTCGCAGCCGTATGACCACTCGAACCACTCGAAGGCCCACTATGATCCCCACACGCATACTGGATGTCCGGGTTGCTCGGGGGTGGGGTGCTGCCTGTCGGTGGGCTGTTGGGAGCCGGGGGTTGCGTGCCACCATTATTCCCTTGTTGGAATGAGTGTCCGCTTGTAGAGGTACCACAAGGCTCTGTTGTATTCTTAGGTAAAACTTTTGAGCACCAATCACACTTGTACTTCTCATTGTAATCAATGGAAAACGAATAATCGTCCGTCATCGGTGAATACGTCTTTATTGACGATGATGGATCCTCATTTTCAAAGGAAAACGTGCCAGCACTGATCGTCATTTTTGACTTTGATGTTGTTGAAACATAGATACTTTTCCCTTTGAGTGTAAAATTCCCTGTTGAGGCTTTACTATCGCCGGTATGTTGTCCCAATGCACTGCAATACACTGTCTTTAGTTCGTTAAATATAATGGGTCCAATACCCCAACCGACCCCTCTATATTCTGTCCCTCCGAGAGTGTTTGCTTTTCAGGGTTACCCGATTGAACAAGTTCACCAGACGTGATCATTCCGATTTGTCCGTACCCATCTGCTACAACGGCGGCATTGACCACAAGGGCAATACCTGCTGTTTCTTTGGCTATAATGTCGCCGGCACTATTATAAGTTATGGTGATATGTTGGTGTTTGCCAGGTATAACAGCAGCACCCGCCACGGGATTAGGAACAGCCGCTAGTGCCCGAATCCCAGCCTCAGCGTGATTGACTGTGAACGGAATTGTCAAACATAGTATTAACAAACAAAAACGTTTCATAATTATCTCCTTTCTAATTCAGCCTTGAGTTCTATCAGAAGTCTATCAACGACTATATAATCAATAGTACCAGGCCTTGGTGGTGGAAGAAGTGAGTAGTATTTCTCCAAAGTCATTTGATCAATCCGCTTAAAATCTTCCTGTGTCGCTCTGCCTTTCCAAGACGTACTTACGGATAAACCGGGAGTGGGTCCCCAGGTTTTCTCGCGGAGAGCAGCATGCCATTCTTTTGCCAATCCAACGATTTCCGGAGTTGCCTCTGCCTGTCTTGTCCCTGGTAATCCCATTGCTATGACATCTAACGCCTTATACTCTTCCCATTCTGTGTCACTGAGTTGGTGGTTGTTGTCATAACTAAAGTTATCCCATGTAACCCTGAAGAGAGGATCCCCATATTTAACGAGATGATAACCATCTTGATTCTGTTTATAGGTATATCCGGGGGGTGGCGGATCGAGCCCTCTTGCTGCCCAAAAGGCTTTCAACGCTTTTTTCTTGTATGCCTCTTGTTCTGCTGGTGGGAGTGCTTCAAACTCGGTTCGCGTCAGAGGGAAGTTTTTGTTTGAAAATGGCACTTCGGTGCTTGTCACAGATTGATCTGATGTGTGCGTTTCTTCATGCCAAGTGCCATCGGCGTGGAAATGCCCGCCCTGCGTGATATCTCCTTCTGGGACTTTCTCGGTCTGTTTCTGTCTTGCCTGCCATTGCTTGAGTCGTTCTTGGGTGCGTTCTAACTCAATCTGGTCTTGTCGTTCGATGTAGCGGAGATAGATCGTCCCGGCGACAATCATCAGCACAAAAAACGCCAGCGCACCTATAAACAGACGGTTACTGAAAAGGTCTTTCAACATTTGCTTTCTCCTTTCTATTCGGACATCCTTATCACTCATAAAAAGGCGCGACCGCTAAAATAACGATGACGCCTCAAGACCCCCAAAATCAGAGATTAAAGCCAATGCCAATTCGCAGGCTTCCCTGGGCGGACGCATTTGCTCGGACCGTTCTGACACGGGGTCAGGGTCGCACCGCACCCAGAGCGTTTACACCTCTTTGAATCCGTATGACGAGACGCGTATTGTGAACACGTCCAATACCCAGCACCACAATTGCCACACGACGGGACATGGTGAGCCTTTCGAGAAGAAGCACCCGAACAACCCGTATAACTCGCACCACCACACGCTACCGTCGTCGGTGCGGCGGGTGGTGAAGGGGTCGGTGCTGGTGAAGGGGTCGGTGCTGGTGAAGGGGTCGGGTAGACATGCGTATGCGAATCACACGCATAAAAACTCGTCACAGTACAGTAATTACCGTTAGAATCCGTAGACGTACAACTCGCTTGCAGCGAATGATCGCCACTTACCGAACTCAAATGAACATTACACGGATGATACGAGGGACTCGGCGGTGGCGTGCTGCCTGTCGGTGTAGAGGTCGGGGGTGCCACATAGGGACTCTCCACACTGGCATCAGTCCCACCACATTTGGAACATTGGGGGGTCTCACAGTTGTAGCAATCCCATTCATCAGCTTCCTCTAAACCAAATTGAGAAGCCTCGGCCTCGGCTTCCGCCCCACTGGTGTCAGTGTGTTGTAGAGAGCCCTCAGGATAGTCTCCAGTAATCCACGCCGATGCCGAGGACGGGGATAAGTAATCGTAGTAGTCGACATTGTCCAGATCGTCCACACTATAGTCTTTTTTCTCGGCTTTGGATCGAGATTTGTTATGAGTTATGTCCCCTTTCCACTCAATAGAGGTGGGTGAGTCGCGATTGCCATCTTGGGTTGCCGCGTCCGCATTGACGTGGTATTCGCCTTTATAATGTGGATAATCATCTGGTGCACTCCCGGAGACACTGGATTCTGCCTTATACTCAACGCCCGGCAATTGGAATTCAGACCAGGTGTCTTTGTCTGCCATAATGCGGGCTTTTGCCTCAAGACTATCATCTGAGTCTTCGGCACGCGCGCCCGCCCAAGTTTCACTTACTGTTATCTTTTTCGTCTCTGCTTGCGTCCAAAGAGGGGTAGCACCGATCAACAGTGCTAAAATCAATATGAGATTCTTTTTCATGAGTTCCTCTCCTTTTACTAAAGTTTGGACAATTTTAAAAACGATAGACATGTCGCCCCTACGGGGCTTAGTTTCCCGGGGAATGCTGTTCCTATAGACATGTCGCCCCTACGGGGCTGCGCATCGCTGCATCTACGTTTATTTTTCGCTGAGTTGCGTTTGTGTCTATAACGCGAAGAAAAGCCGAAAAATGCGGTGGAAACAGATCGTGATCTGGACAAAAACTGTCCAAACTTTTGTCCTTTTAGGGTAAGCCTAAAAATGTGTAGGGATCAATCCCTGCTTTGTCGAGTGGTTTTAGTTCAATGTCGGATGGCACGTCTGCAGCGGTTAGAGATCTGTCGAGTGCTTCTTTGATGGTTCGGAGCCTGTCGTCATCTTGTTTTGTGCAGAGATATTCGGAGATATATCTGCGAGGCGGAAAGCCAGACCATTCCCACTCCACATAGACGACTCCCTTGATAGTCGGATAGACGAGACCTCTATCCATGATTGCTCCTTTTACTGGAAGCCCTTGGTTCAAAAGCTTTACCTGCACGCGTGTCATCAATTCCTGGCTGCGGCTCATAGATTCCCAAGGAATGGGGCCCCATTTTTTCCATGCTGCTGGATTTTCGGGATAAGGTCCGAACCCATATGGGGAGATAAGGACATCTGCTGGAGTTTTTGTGACAGTCGTATCTACATCCCCAATCTGATCATGCCCTTCAGCGTGCCACATGCCATCGGTGTGGAAGTGTCCACCCTGCGCGGTGTCCCCTTCTGGCACTTTCGGGGTCTGCTGCTGTCTTGCCTGCCATTGCTTGTGTCGTTCTTGGGTGCGTTCTAACTCGATCTGCCCTTGCCGTTCGATGCGGCGGAGATAGAGCGTGCCACTGACAACCATCAGCACAAAAAATACCAGCGCGCCTATAAATAGACGGTTACTGAAAAGGTCTTTCAACATTTGCTTTCTCCTTTCTATTCGGACATCCTTATCACTCATAAAAAGGCGCGACCGCTAAAATAACGATGACGCCTCAAGACCCCAAAATCAGAGATTAAAGCCAATGCCAATTCGCAGGCTTCCCTGGGCGGACGCATTCGCTCGGACCGTTCTGACACGGGGTCAGGGTCGCACCGCACCCAGAGCGTTTACACCTCTTTGAATCCGTATGACGAGACGCGTATTGTGAACACGTCCAATACCCAGCACCACAATTGCCACACGACGGGACATGGTGAGCCTTTCGAGAAGAAGCACCCGAACAACCCGTATAACTCGCACCACCACACGCTACCGTCGTCGGTGGTGGTGGAGACGGATAACTGTGCGTATGAGACGAACACGCATAGAAATTGGTTACCGTGCAGGAGTTCCCATTGGAATCCGTTGAAGGGCAACTCGCTTGCAGAGAGTGGTCAGCACCATCGCAAATATAATGACCCGAGGTGCCACAACTCGCAGCCGTATGACCACTCGAACCACTCGAAGGACCGCTATGATCATCACACGCATACGTAATGTTGCCCGTGGTGCCACCTGCGTCGCCCGTCGGTGGAGTGCTGCCCGGACCTGGATTGTTATTGCCCGGGTTGGTGCTACCTGATGAGAAATCATGCGTATGAGACTGACATTTCCAGACATTGCTACCCGCTTGACAATAGATGGTGCTGCCATTTTGGGTAATAGAGGTCGTGCAACTCATGTATTTGTGATAGGCAGGGTACGGAACACCAACCTCTTTGCACTTAGGACAGGCAAACTTTCCTGTGACATTCCACGTGCCGCTACCAGAGAAATCTTGGATATTTGGATCGCCCCATGCCTCCCATATCCAAGAACCTCCACCTTGAATTCCTATATTATATCTCCATTTAGGGGCTACTGCTTGCAGTTTCACAAAACTTTTGCGGTTTTCGGGGTCTGTAGATCCTAAAACGTTCCATGTGTAAAAACCATATGTTTCATTTGCGGTGGCTGCGTGAATGGATCGACTTATATTTACATTTTCTGAGATTCTACCATCGGGTTTCACTCCAATAGCAGTCACATTCCCGCCGAGTGTTCCTACCTGCATTTGCGTGATGGGTTGCCTGCCTTCTGAGACACCTGAAAACGAGTAGTAAATGGTTGCATTCACCCATCCATATCCGCTTGCCTGTGCCTCATAACCCACATAAATCGCTTTGTTATCTGGCAGAGAAGGGCTCCAGCTAAAATTATACTGTCCACTGCTTAAGTCTAAGGTTTTAATCTGTGTGTAGGTACCAGACATATTACATGTAGCTGTAGGGCCCGAATCAAAGGAAAGCCCCGGTCGGTCTAACTCTGAAAATGAAAGTGTGATGAAGCAAAACACAGCGAGGGATAGAAATAGAACTTTGCGAGCAAACATAGAAATCTCCTTATTTATCTGGGACGGTTGGGTTCACCTGTGGTGTCGGTTGGACAGGTTGAACCATTGAGACGGTATCACTCCCTGTGATACCTCTTATTCCGATGAGGTGTGGCAAACCGGCATCCCGATATGCTTTATCAATAACGTCTTGGTATGCTTGGCTTTTCAGTCCTCTCTGTAGTAATTGTTTCTTTTCGGTTTGCGTCTTGTTGCTGCCTTCATAGATGAAAGTATAACCTGTAACCACAGGCACTTCGCCTTGTGCAACAGCAACAAGCTCATCAATTTCGGTTTCAATGGCTTTCATTTCGTCTGCAAGTTCCTTCATTTTTGCGATTAAACCCTTACGTGAGGTAAAGTCGAATCTCGCTTTGCCATACTCTACCTTTTCAAACGCAATCATTGCGTTGAGATGTTGCGAGAGTTTTGCATCGTCAGGCTCGGTGTTGAGAATCATCAAGTCATCAGATACTGACTTGAGTTTCAAAAACTTCTTTTTTAACGCTTGGTATCCCGCGAGTTGTTCTGGATTTGGGGCAAACCCCGAACGCATCTGAATATCAGGACGCGGATTTATCAATGGCACTAACCGAACAACTCCACCTTCATATTGCTCGTGTCTGTATCCAGGTGGAGGCGGGTCAGCACCGTAGTGTGCGCGGTACGCGTCCCGCCCCGATTTGGTTTGCAGAAGAATTGCATTTTTGAGCCGTTCGACTCTCAGCTTGACAACCTCAAAACGCGTCATATCTTCAAGACGACCAATTGAACTATAGTACTGCATCTCTTTCTCTACTCTTTTGTAAATGGTTGTCTCCAAGAGTAAAACACAGAGAAAAAAAGCAAGAAATAGGGGAAATATGCTATACAACTTTTTGTGCCTGAATCGGTTGAACAATGTCTTAAAACGCATGTGAAAATTCCTGTTTTTAGTTTTCTCGCAAATGCGAGAGTCCTAATTCTGCGTAGGCGGCATCAAGGGCTTCTTTGACTTTCTGTCGTTCATTTTCCTTCGCAGCCGCCAGGTTCATAGAGTCTGGGACTTTTAAGGTCGAATCCACCACGGGCAGGTCGCCCTGCGCTTCATCTTGGAGGTCCGACATTTTTTGGAGTGCTTGTTCTACTGCGATTGTATCTCCATCACTCACAGCATCGTTATGTACTCTTACCAAGTCCTGATAACGGGCATGTTGTTCTGGTGTTGGTGCGAAGCCTTTAATATAAAAAATGTTGATGATCGGATCGCCTATCTTGTGAAGAACGGGTTCTCCGCTCACACCGCGTTTGACAACCCAGGGGGCTTCCCAGAGGTATTCGTAATCTTCAGGGGGTGGGGCTACACCCGCTTGCTGGTAGAATTGGATCATGACTTGTTCATATTCTTCAGGGGAGAGTTTAGACATATCTATCGCATTGGGGGGCGTTTGCTCTGCGGAACTCGGCGGCACAGCAAGTGGTGAAATCACATGTGGTTCGGCGTGGAAAGTTCCATCCGCGTGGAAGTGTCCGCCCTTCGGGGTTTCCCCTTCTGGCACTTTCTCACTCGGTGCGATGGGTGCTTTCGGGGTCTGTTTCTGTCGTGCCTCCCTTTCCCTTTGCTTGAGTCGTTCTTGGGTGCGTTCTAACGCTATCTGTCCTTGCCGTTCAATGTGACGGAGATAGAGCGTGCCACTGACAATCATCAGCACAAAGAACGCAAGCGCGCCTATAAACAGACGATTGCTGAAAAGGGCTTTCAACATTTGCTTTCTCCTTTCTATTTCGACATGCCTTGTATTGGATGTCGTCGGCTATCTGTTCCATTGATACGGACACGGGCGCGGATCGGTCGGATACGGACAGATCCTCTCGCTCGGTGGGTCTATATCTTTGGGTGTTGCCGCGGAGAGCAGACACACAAGCACCGCAGCCACGATGAGGATCACGAGTGGGATCCATTGTTTGATTTCTGTGGACATCGGTGGGCTCCCATTTGGGCGGTTGTGGCGGATTGCATCTCAGGAGCGGGCAATCCGCCTATGTTATCGTCCGCCGATTGACACCCTTTGATTTTCTAAATACCAATATGCGTTATTTTTCCTGATTCTTCCTTTTGAAAATGTAAAATGTTTCGCTACTGCTGCAAAAGTCCCTTAAGGGGACCGCACAAGTGAAACTTGTATGTAACAATATGGGTTAAAATCGCGGAAGTGTCCCACTTTTTTTCAGTTTCAAATGTGCTTTTGTGATATTAGTCTGTTAGATAACGTAAAAAAATAGATACGGGTGTGTAAAGTTTCCTGAAATACACTTCAATTTCGGTCGTGGACGAGATATGAAACTTGGCCTAATGATACCTAAACTATTCACTATGTTGCTTATAAACATGAAACTCAAAAAGTTTAGGGTAAATTTACATCTTTTGGAAATAGCGTGTGCTACAGCCAATTATGTGCCAACTTTCTTAAGAAAACGCAGCTTCTGTATCTTCGCCAATTCCCTGAGTTTGTGTTAACTGGATATGTCGTGAGAACACCGCATTGAACCGTGATGGTCAAGGCATCTGTGAAATCATTATCACTCATAAAAAGGCGCGACCGCTAAAATAACGATGACACCTCAAGACCCCAAAATCAGAGATTAAAGCCAATGCCAATTCGCAGGCTTCCCTGGGCGGACGCATTTGCTCGGACCGTTCTGACACGGGGTCAGGGTCGCACCGCACCCAGAGCGTTTACACCTCTTTGAATCCGTATGACGAGACGCGTATTGTGAACACGTCCAATACCCAGCACCACAATTACCACACGACGGGACATGGTGAGCCTTTCGAGAAGAAGCACCCGAACAACCCGTATAACTCGCACCACCACACGCTACCGTCGTCGGTGCGGCGGGTGGTGAAGGGGTCGGTGCTGGTGAAGGGGTCGGTGCTGGTGAAGGGGTCGGTGCTGGCGAGGGGGTCGGGTAGACATGCGTATGCGAATCACACGCATAGAAACTCGTCACGGTACAGTAATTACCGTTAGAATCCGTTGAAGTGCAACTCGCTTGGAGCGAATGAGCACCAGACGCACCGATCGAATGACCACATGCTTGTCTGCCATAGGTATGACTCGTATGTTGGCATAAATAGAAACTCGTCGAGATACAGTTAGAGTCCGTCGAACAACTCGCCTGTAACTTATCATGATCCCCCGGCGTGCAGGCAGAATAACTATGACCACAATCCCCCATCTTTGAGGCATGATCCGACGCAGAACCCGACGACGGATACAGGTGTTCACCACACGCACCGACACTATAACCTGCAGGAACGACATACCCATTGAAAACCGTTTCACCTGCCGACGCCTTTGACGCATCCTTAAGGTGCAGGTGCTTCCGCGTGCAGTTAGTTCGATCGTTATGACAAGGCCATTTCCATTTCTCACCCTTACAGTTCTCTTCCCACTTGATCATCAACCAAGACCAAATACCCTGTTTATACGTCCGCTCCGGGCATTTAATGCGATGCGCATCCCGATTCTCTTCAACACCCGGTTTTTCCCCGCAAGCCTCGCCGCGTCGACAAAACGATTTCTTCTTCTTCTTCGGCGGGGCTGCGCACCCTCGCACGTGTGACCCGCACCTGAACTCGAACACTTCGGGGTCTCACTCGTGAATGTGCCAATCACCTCATTAGAGTTAACGCGTCGCCGGACTTCCATCCAACTCGATGCCCAAGGATCGGCATCTAAATCTGTCCGGGAGACTGACGTTTCGGACTTGCCACCAGAAGTGTCCGCATCAAGATGACGTTGGTCAGGCTGTTTACCTGTCCTGTTTCGATAGTAGACAATATGTACCTTACGTTTCGTCCGCGCGGTGGTCGTGCCATCCGCACTCGTCTTGGTCTTTTCAACGCCTTGTGCCGTCGCTGGCAACTCATTGCCCCAAATCGGATCGCGTGTCTTCCGAGCATCAACTCCTTCTCGGTCTCGATCACCTGTGGCGCGCAGCCGCGCATCGACATCCCATTCTCGACTCCAGTTCCCAGGTGCGGGTGATACGGGTTGGCAATTTGCGGATGCCGTCGCTGATGCCGTTAGTTGCCAAGAACCCCCCGACTCACTCCGGGTCGCACTTTTGCTTGTATATGTGTTAAACGGGTGTTCTCTGCCCTGGTCCCCATTATCAAACATGCTATCCGGATGCGGTTCAAACCAACTATGCAGGATTTCCGCAGCCGTGATACTTGAAAGCGTCAAGAACATAACCGTCAGTCCAAATAAAAAATAAAGTCGCGTCATACGTCGTTTCATTTGCTATTTGCCTCCCTGTCTATAAGGAATGATACTGTAATCTATGCCGAGTGCCTCAAGTTCTTCGTCTGAGGTCTCGTTGAGGTTGATACGCACCAGCGGCGCATTCGGATCCGCGGAATGCGAACTCGTCGAGGTAAAGGTTTGATCCCCATCAGTAAATGTGAACTCATAGCGGTGATCTGAACGCTCGTAGAATATGCGTCCATCAACAAGCGTTACAGCGTTCCAGCCCGGTTTATCAAAACCTAACTCCATACGCCACGCATTTGAGTACGTTTTAGTGTTCATGAGTTCTGTAACTTCAGGATAATCGAGGGCGTTTTGAATCAACCAATCTATTCTGTCCACACCTTCCGCGCGCTCAGGGACTGCGCCATCTGCCGATCTCTCAGGGTCTAATGGCGGGATGTCGGCATTCGCCTGATAGAACAGTTCAGCTTCAATATACCGGGGCCAGACTTCATGGATCGGACGCTTCGGGTTATACTTGCCTTCGACTTCACGATAAATCTGTCTCATTTTCTGGTCAACCGCATCATACTCACCACTTGCCCACACGTAAACGCCGATCCACTTCTCTGGGCATTTCAGGTGTTCGGGAACGCCGTCTTTAAAGTATGGGTTTGAGGAGGTCTGTCCCCGCGGGTGAGCAGGCACATATCCCGCAGGCGGATGCCATATCCCGTTTGCCCAGTAGCCACCTTGTGTGATGCGCGGTGGCGACTGCGGTTGCACTTCTGTCTCATGCGGTCCAACGTGGAACGTACCATCGGCGTGGAAATGTCCATCCTGTGAGGTGTCGCCTTCTGGCACTTTCGGGGTCTGCTTCTGTTGTGCTTCCCATTGCTTGAGTCGTTCTTGGGTGCGTTCTAACTCGATCTGTCCTTGCCGTTCGTTGTGGCGGAGATAGAGCGTGCCACTGACAACCATCAGCACAAAAAATACCAGCGCGCCTATAAACAGACGGTTCCTGAAAAGGTCTCTCAACATTTGCTTTCTCCTTTCTATTCGGACATCCTTTTTCTTTGAAGTCGTTGGTTATCTGTGCCATTGATACGGACACGGTCGCGGATCAGTCGGATACGGACAGATTCTCTCGCTTGGTGGGTCTACGAGTTCGGACGGCGTTTCAGGGAGCAGACACACGATAACCCCCGCACCTATAAGGAGGACAAGCGGTATTAACTGTTTGTATCGTTGCCACATAGAAGAAATTAACGATATAACCATATTAAAACCTATCAACTAAATGTTTTCAAGACACAATTCAGTACACACTCAACACCTCAAGAAAATCCGTGAATACACAATCGCAACCTCTGATTGGAGCAGCCGTTGCTATTCCGGGAAAAGTGGAAACCTGTCCGATAAAACCTCACAAGACGGAACGCCTTTGGGCTCACTTAAACAGATAAGTAAACTCTCCTGGATGCTCCGCTTCAAGCCACTTTTGAAGTTTTTTCCTCCCACGACGCACCCGAACCTTCACTGCACTCACAGAGATACCCAACCTCTCGGATATCTCTTTCTGCGTCAGGTTGGGATCCTCAAACTTCAAGCGAAATACTTCACACTCCGATTTCGGAAGCCGAGACACCATATTGCGAACGATTTCTAATCGCTCTTGGGAGATGACACGCGCTTCCGGTTGCTGATATGCGGGTGCAGCGTGGACGACTCGCGGCTCCACAATGTCATTCACAGGCACTTCATCAAGCGACTCACGGATTCCACGCTTGTATCTGCTCCTGAAATATTTCGCTAAATGGCCGCGCGCGATCTCGTAGAGCCACCCTCGAAAACTTTCAGGATTTTTAAGATTTGAGATATTACGCATCGCCTCAATCAGCGTATCTTGCGCGAGATCTCTCGCATCTTCACGGTTCCCAACTCTATGAATAAAAAACCCGCAAAGTTCACGTGTATACTGCTGGCAGAGGGTATCCCAGGCCCTTTTTTCACCCTTTCGATACCTTAATACGAGGTCCCCATCGCTCAAACCGCCATCAGCCCCTAATTCAAATACTGTCTATAATAACGGCATGTTAACAGTTTGTAAGCGTGGTGACAAAATTAGGCGAAAAGGTGACATTAATTTTCAACTTTTTTTACTAATACTAATGCGTCCAATTAATACCAATGCGTCCAATGGACGCTTAAATTTAAACCATCACCAGACTGTCTGTTAAAGACAAAATTTTTAGGCAGAAATCGTGCATAATTGTCGTAATTGCGAAAAAAATGACAAAATCTGGGTTTTATAGTAAAATCTAAACGACTGATATATCAGAAGACAGGCAGCATTACACCACTGTTTTACCACAAGTAACGGCACTATGGGGAATCGGAGGTAACTTATGAGAACGCTGGTGACGATAGCACTTTTGATGTTAAGCGGTGCTGAGATAATGTCGGTGAAATCTGAGAATCCGACCCAAAAGGAGGCGTCCCCTATGGAACCAATTTCCGCCCCAGATATGTCCCACATCACGATTGATTTAGCCATCAGGAGAGGTATCCACAGTGTCGCGTTTAGTCCGGACGGTTCAATCGTCGCAAGTGACAGGGATAACACCGTCCGACTCTGGGATGCCGTCACAGGACAGGAGATAGAAAGGGAAAAAAATTTTTGGGTAGCTTTTCAGAGAAACTTCACTGCGGATATTAACAGCGTCGCGTTCAGTCCGGATGGACGGATGATCGCAGGGGGTATCAATGAAAGTGAGGTGATTTGTCTGTGGGACGCTGCCTCCGGCGAGAACCTTAGATTTATGAAGGAAAATGCCCCTAACGGTTTCCATTGGGTCAATACTGTTGCTTTTAGTGTTGATAGCAAGATACTTGCAAGTGGCAGTGAGGATGGCAATCTGTATCTATGGGACGTAGAAACAGGCAGGAAACTGAAAGCCCTTACCGAGGCTACCGAGAATATCTTCAGTGTTACTTTCAGTAGTGACGGAAAAACGTTAGCGAGTGGCAATGCAGGAAACACGATCCGTTTGTGGGATATTGCCACAGGTGAGAAATTGAAAACATTTACTGGACACACGAATTGGGTCTTCAGCGTCGCGTTCAGTCCGGATGGACAGACCCTCGCAAGCGGAAGTTGGGACCACACCATCCGACTCTGGGATACAAACACAGGACAACAACTGAAAACTTTCGTTGGACATACGCTTACGGTGTGGAGTGTCGCCTTCAGTCCGGATGGATTAACACTCGCAAGTGGGAGTCAGGACAAGACGATCCGACTCTGGAATATTGCCACCGGTGCGCACATCGCAACCCTCACAGGGCACACAGCACCTGTCAAGAGTGTCGCGTTCAGTCCGGATGGCGTAACACTCGCAAGTGGAAGTCAAGACAGCACAGTTCGACTCTGGGATCTCACATCGCCACTACTCCTGCGAAAAAATAAAGAGAAATAACAGCAACGAGCATTGCTACACGCCAAAAGACAAAATTAATGTTTTTATGACTTACGCAAAAAGCAGTAATTTCGGTATTTTTAAGAAATCCGCAGAAATACCTAAGCAAAGACCTCCAGCAAAAAACCCCCTAAATCCCCCTTATCAGGGGGACTTTAAGAAGAAATCCGTAAGTTCTATGTTTTTTCAAACAGCACATATTTTTTGCAGAATTATGCACCCGCTTCACTAAGAAATCCGCAGAAATGCCCAAGCAAAACACCTCCAGCAAAAAACCCCCTAAATCCCCCTTATCAGGGGGACTTTAAGAAGAAATCCGTAAGTTCTATGTTTTTTCAAATAGCACATATTTTTTGCAGAATTATGCACCCGCTTCACTCTTAAACAGCGTCACCAGATATGAAAGTACATTGCGGAAATTATCCTTTTTTGGAGGTGATCTATGAAAAACGACGATGTTGAACTCATCCAACGTGTCCTTGCAGGTGATGATGATGCATTCTCCGTGCTCGTGAAAAAATACCAGAAGCAGGTTCACGCACTCGCATGGCGGAAAATCGGAGACTTCCACATCGCCGAAGAGATTACACAAGATACTTTTCTGAAGGCATACAAGAAGCTTGCGACACTCAAAGAGCCGCAGCGTTTTGATAGTTGGCTTTATGTTATCGCAGCGAATCGGTGTAGTTCTTGGCTCCGTAAGAAGCGAGTGTGGACGCAGCCACTGGAGCAATTGGAGGAGACAGACGACGAGCAGTTGCCAAAAGAGATGTATTCAGAATTTGTCGCTGCGGAAAACGAGCGCACAACCGCAGAAGCACAACGCGATGTCGTCAAGAAATTGCTGGCGAAACTCCAAGACAGTGAACGTACCATCATGACACTGCACTACTTCGGCGAGATGACATGCACAGAGATTGGCGCGTTTTTAGGTGTATCGAAAAATACGATTAAGAGTCGCCTCCGCCGCGCACAGCAGCGTTTGAAAAAAGAGGAACCGATGATTAGAGCGGCTTTAGAAAACTTCAAAATCACGCCGAATCTTACCGAGAATATCATGCGAGAGATTGCACGCATTAAACCCGCTGCGTCCTCTGGTGGTAAGCCCTTCATACCGTGGACAATCGCCGCTTCCACGCTTGCCGTGGTACTCCTAATATTGGGCACTGGGAGTCAACAACACGCAATCCGTTTCCAGCAACCCTACAGTCTTGATGCCGCATCGGAGATGTCAATCGAACTTATTGACGCACCCCTTGTGCTAAATCGCACCTCAAAACCGGACGTTCGGACGCGGATCGGCAGTATCAATGCTCAGGGTAGAAGCAATACGCCTAACCAACAACATGACGATACTTCAGCACTCGTTGCAGAAGCGCACCCAGACGAAGTCGCTGAAGACTATTCACAATGGCACCTCCCGAAGGAGGCAAAAGCGCGTTTCGGAAAGGCTGGCATCAATGCGCTTCAGTTTTCACCAGATGGCACACAAATCGCCGTGGGTAGTAACATCGGTGTGTGGTTATACGATGTGGAAACCGGAAAAGAGATCACTATGTTTCCCGGTATATGTCAATCCCTCACTTTTTCGCCGGATGGGCGATTCATTGTCAGTGGTGGTGGTAAATCTCTGGGACAGGAACTTCAGTTGTGGGAAATCGCTACCAACCAAGAAGTCTCACTCATCGGTGGGCCTTTTGTTGGCTCAGTAATGCGGTTCTCTCAAGATAGGAAAACATTGATCAGCCTGGGAAATTGGGGTGAACGAATCAACCGGTTAGATGTTGAGACCGGAAAAGGAAATGTGAAAAATATTGATGATCGCTCTTTTGAAAAGATGCCACGCAGATATAGCCCGGAACCCTACGCGCTCACAGAGGATAAATTTGCTGTTGGCGGTCAGAATGGAAAGATTCAGTTGTGGGACACAATGACCGGCAAAAAATTATCAACCCTCAGCGGACATACACACGGAATGGACATACACACGGAATGCAGGGACGGTTACCATTGGTATTAGATGAGGAGCCCCCACCCCCAGAGGAGAATCAGGTACGGTTTGTAGACGGCAACCCTCATAATGTGTTAGCTTTAGCATTTTCACCGGATGGCACGAAACTCGCAAGTGGAGGTAAGGATAAAACGGTGCGATTATGGGATACCGCTACCAACAACGAATTAGCTACTCTCCGAAAACACACAGGATGGACAAATGTGTTAGCATTTTCACCGGATGGAAAAATGCTCGCAAGCGGGAGCACTGATAAGACCGTGCAGCTATGGGATACTGCGACTGGGGTACACCGCGCGACACTCACTGAGCATATCAATAGTATTGTAGCACTCACATTTTCACCAGACGGGCGTACCCTCGCCAGTGGAAGTATGGACGGCACAATTCGGTTCTGGAATACAGAAACCGGAGATTTGCTACCCATCAATATTATGGAACATACGGAGTGGGTGAAAGCGGTATCCTTCTTTAAAGATAACTCAACACTCGCAAGTGTCGCATTTAACGGGGTAATTACCTTTTGGGACCTGAAGACATCACAAAAAACCGGGGTCCAAACGATAGAATCTTGGGATTTCTTAATGGCTTCAGCGTTTTCACCGGATGGGGCAAAGCTCGTTAGCACCGGTGCAAAATCTGCCCCATTCCTCAACATAGGTCCCGGTAAGGTTGCCGCAACGTGGGAACCGGATCGTTTGGTCCGTCTGACGGATGTTCGGACAGGACGTGAATTAGCAACCTTAACAAAGTCAGTTGGTGGAATTAATCAAAAAGGAGGTATGACTTTTTCGCCCGACGGAAAAACCGTAGCCTTCCACGGTTTGGGTGAAATTCATGTATGGCATACAGAAAAAGGGGATATTCTTACTATCACACTCATTGAATCTCTAAGTGACGCGATGGACCATTTCCTAAGTGATGCGATGATCCAGGAGCACGTGATGACTCGTGTGCTGGACGAAGTCTCGGTTTTGATGTTCTCACCGGATGGGAAAAAACTTGTCAGTGGAACCATGGGCGGAAAAGTTCAAATGTGGGATGCGGAAACAGGGACTGAGCTGGCTCCCTTTCTCGCAGGACAGGATCTACCCGAAAATTTTCTCGACTCTGTGGCACTTAAGGATCCGATTACAGCGTTAGCGTTCTCCTCAAATGGGGCACTGCTCGCTGTCGGAAGCGAACAAAAAATCCGTTTGTTGGGTAGCCGTCAGCAGCCCCGCCTCAAAGATGTGCCACGTGGCACCAAATCGCTCGCATTTTCGCCCGATGACACTGTTCTCGTTGCAGGACTTAGAGGTGGCAGCATCGAATTATTTGATATGACAATAGGTGAAAAAGTTGCTACGCTCAATGGACATACCTCAATAGTAGAAACGTTGGTCTTTTCACCGGATGGAAAAACACTCGTCAGTGCGGGGCAGGATGGAACAATCTTGGTCTGGGATTGGGATGAAATCCTCAAAAGTTCGCCTGAAGCAGAAAAACAGTGAGTAGCACTGTCAAAACAGACGTTTTTTAGAGAAAAATTTAGACTTTTGCGATTTTCCTGAAAATTATGCACAATTTCTTCCCAAAAATTGTATCTTTAATAATTGAATGCTAAAAAGGGCGGAAATAAGTGGAAAAAGAGATGTAACAATGGAGAATCCTGATGGAAAAAAATGATGTTCAACTGATTCAACGAATCTTGTCAGGCGACGAAGAGGCATTCACCCTTTTGGTCGAAAAGCATCAAAAAGGTGTTCACGCACTCGTGTGGCGAAAAATCGGCGACTTCCATATCGCTGAAGAAATTACACAAGACACCTTCCTTCAGGCATACAAAAAACTTTCAACGCTGAGGAATCCGAATCAGTTCGCAGGATGGCTTTATGTCATCGCGAACAATCTCTGCAAGCGGTGGCACCAAAAGAAGAAACTTTCGACGCAATCGCTGGAGAACGCATCCACGGTAGAAATAGAGAATACCTCTTACAAACATTATGTATCGGAGAAGCGCGAGACAGAAGCCACCGAGCAGCGTCATGAAATCGTCAAAAAACTACTTGCACGACTGCCGGAGAGCGAACGCACAGTCGTAACCCTCCACTATCTCGGCGAAATGCCCATCAAAGAAATTGGCAGATTTTTAGGTGTGTCAGCGAACACAATTAACAGTCGGCTGCGCCGCGCGCGAAAGCGTCTACAGGAGAGAGAAGAACTCTTGATCCAAGAAGTCCTCGGTAGCATTCAATTACCTGCTAACCTAATGGAGAACATCGGACGACAAGTTACCAACATGAATCCGATACCCCCTTCAGTTGGGAAACCGTTGGTCCCGTGGGCAGCTATCGGCACGGCTGCTGTCTTGGCTGTGTTAGCATTCGGTACAGGTAATCGATACCTCAACCATTTTCAGCAACCCTACAGTTTCGAGGCACAGGCTGAACCGACGATTGAAATCGTTGATGCGCGTATTGTCCTTGATATTGATGCGAAACCGGCGTTGCGAAATCCGATTCAACGGACGATTATCCCTCTCAAGCACAATAGCACAAACATTTCGGTTGATATTGAAATTCCAGACACCCATAAATCCGAAGCACAGTTCTTTGCGTTAGCACTTGCACAGGAAACACTGTCACAAGACGCGGCAGAAGACGAACTCAATTTCAAAGAACTGTTAGCAGCCATCAGACATCATCACGCGCTGCTCAAATCCGGCGAAGGCGAAGTCGTTTATACGTTCGGGGTCCCCCCATTCGTCGATACTGACACCCGTATTGTTACTGGCACTATCGCCTTCAATGCGGAGAAAACACGTTTCGATTCGGAAAGAACCCGGTTCCATGCACTGGGAAAAACGACTATCCTTACGCCGAGCGGAAGATGGGAAATTGTTCCTCACAAAAATAGAAAACCTGACTACTCCTTTAACACAGAAGAACAACCCCGACTCATCAATCCTTATCACGATGTAGATCCGAGACGGTGGCTCACCTTGAGAAGCAAAGATTTAGCAACCTATCTGAGAAGCAAGAACTTCCAGATCATAGGACGCGAGGGATTCAAAAATATTCTATGTTATGTTTTGGAAGCGAAGCAGGGAAAGAAATCTGAAAAGATTTGGATCGCACCCGAACGAGGATTTCAATATCTAAAACGCGAATACCTAATCCCCCGTCCCGTAGATGCGCTGGACAGCGATATTCCGATGGAGGCACTCACCATCATCCGCACGACAATCTCCTATCAGCAATTTGGAGAGATATGGTTCCCTAAAATCGTCTTTAGTGAATACGCTTGGCTCGACTTTAAGCCAGAGGATCCGATAATTTCCGGACAAAGGCTGGAGATAAAGAATTTCAAAATCAATCACAACCTACCACCAGACACATTCACTGTTGATATTCCCGACGATGCCGTGATTACAGTAAATCAACAAAATAAGAAGTTGTCCAAGGCAGAGTTCCTTAAACAATACGGGCAACAGACTGAAAACTGATAGCTGAAAACCACTTGACTTTGCCGAAGTTGTTTCGTAAAATAACCTAAGTTGCCACTTGTAGCATAATGTGTAAGATTGTGCCGGTTTTTGTGTAGCATAACCTGTTCGGTTGTGCTTATGCGTCAAGAAACCTCATACCTAAATCTTGTAGGTAGCAACTTGGGTTATAATTAATTGAGCAAAGGTTTACACTTAACATGAGTCCAACATAAGCGTGTGCCTTCTACAATATCTCTGATTCAAAAACACGAGCGGAGAAAATAATGAATAGGTTTTATAGGTTTCTACTGATATCTACACTGCTAATCGGATCGGCTGTATTCGCAGCGGAAGCACAAAAAGACGAAGCAACCGAAAATTATACAACATGGCATCTCCCGAAGGAAGCGAAAGCACGATTCGGGAAAGGCGGGATTAATGCCATTCAATTCTCACCAGACGGCACACACATCGCTGTCGGAAGCAGCATCGGTATATGGATTTACGACTTAAAGACTGGGAAAGAGGTTGACATGTTGCTGGGGATGTCTCAAGCCATCGCATTTTCACGGGATGGCAGATTCATCGCAAGTGGTGGCGGAATGTTAACCCCTCGTGGCGGGGGACTTCAGTTGTGGGAAACAGCCACAAATCAAAAATCCGAACTTATTGAGGGTCCTTTTCCCGCAGCAGTGTTGCACTTATCTGACGATGGAAAAACACTTACCGGTTTAAATAACTGGGGGAATGCAATTGGAAGGTTGGATATTGAGACCGGACAGAGAGATGTGAAAAAGATTGACGATCGTTCTTTTGAAAAGATGCCGAGCAGACATAATCCAGAACCTTACGCACTCACAGACGATAAATTTGCTGTTGGGGGTCAAATTGGAAAGATTGAATTGTGGAGCGCAACAACCGGTCAAAAACTGTCTACCCTCAGTGGTCACGGTGGACTTTTACCCCCAGTAGAGGACGGTTTGGCAATTCAAGAGGATATTCATGATCAGATGTTTTTCCCGGACGAAGGTGTTCACGTATTAATCTTGGAATTTTCGCCGGATGGCACTCGACTTGCAAGTGGAAGCCAAGATAAAACCGTCCGATTATGGGATACTGACACCAACGAAGAATTGACTATCCTACAAAAACATACAGGATGGATAAACGCATTAGCCTTCTCTTCCGACGGAAAAAAACTCGCAAGTGGTAGCACCGACAAAACAGTGAATCTATGGGATACCGACACAGGTGAATTAATCGCAACATTCCCCGGACATCTAAATGGGGTTGTCGCCCTATCATTTTCACCTGATGGCAGCACACTTGCAAGTGGAAGCACGGATGGAACAATCAAGTTCTGGAACACTGAGACTGGAGAATTGTTACCTATTAGCATTACAGAACATACGAAGTGGGTCAAAGCGGTGTCCTTCTCTGAAGATAATTCAGCACTCGTCAGTGTCGCATTTAACGGCATAATTGACTTTTGGGACCTGAAAACATCGCAAAAAACCGGCTCCCAAAATGCTGTACATGGCGATTTATTGCGAGGTTCAACACTCTCACCCGATGGAAGTAAGCTCGCAAGCGTCGGGGCAAAAGCCACTATGTTTTTTGAGACAGGTGGTTCAGGTGCAACCCTCTCCACGCAAATGGCGAATCGACAGATTCAGCTAACGGAGACGAGGACAGGACGTGAATTAGCAACCTTAAATGAGACAGATGGTGTAATGGATCCGGGCAACAGTATGGCTTTTTCGCCTGATGGAAAAACGGTAGCCTTTGATAGCTTAGGTAAAATTTATGTATGGAATACAGAGACAGGGAACAGCATTAACATCTCGCTTATAGATGAGGAAAATGTTCCAGAAAATCCAAACGATGCCGATAGAAACGGTGGTTTCGCGCCTCCACCCGGCATGATGTCCCACCATATTACACCGTCCATCAGTGCTTTGGTATTCTCTGCTGACGGAAAGAAACTTATCAGTGGAGACATGGGCGGGAAGGTACAGATGTGGGATGCTGAAACCGGCGTCGCGTTAGCTCCTTTTCTTGCGGGACAGGATATGGAGAAAGCTGTGAAAGGCGGACCCGGTAATTTTACTGTCACATATCATGAGATTATTGAGGCACTTGCATTCTCTTCAAACAGCATGTTGCTCGCTGTCGGAAGTAGCCAAAAAATCCGTTTGTTGGGTAGCAGCAAGCAGCCTTCCCTTAAAGATGCACCACGCGGCACCAAATCGTTAGCGTTTTCTCCTGATGACACTGTTCTCCTTGCAGGACTTAGAAACGGTAGCATCGAATTATTCGATATGACTACAGGTGAAAGAATTACCACGCTCAACGGACACACAGCAGCAGTAGAGACGTTAGTCTTTTCATCCGATGGAAAAACACTCATCAGTACTGGACAGGACGGTACTATCCTCCTATGGGATTGGGATGAAGTCGTTGAATAGTTATTGGAACAAACTAAAAGTTTATGCTACAAAAGTATAATATAAAAAAAACTAAAACCTAATTCTCAGGGACATTCGGTGGCTGCCACCTAATGCTGGGTGGTTCGCAAACGCGTAGTCTAATCCGGCTCCCGCACCTGTAACAAACTGGAGGTTCAGTCCAACACCCGCCGTCAAACGTCGAATCCGTTCAATCCCCTTACGTTCATCAAAACCGATGCGCAACGAGAGTAAATCAAAAAGCGTCCACTCGGCACCCCCATGTAACTCAACCCCATTTTTGATATAGGAGTCCAAGGCAAAAACGAGCGTGCTTCGGAAGATGCGGAGTGCGTGTGTCGTCGCGATGCCGATCTTGAGATGTGGCGGTATCGTTTCGGTGTGTGATGTCAGGTCTGCCGATGGCGGTGGCGTGTTCCAATAGAGCTTCGTTTGAAAAGCATCACTTGCTTGTAATCCGAGTGTCAACCGGTGCGGTTTTTCTCGATTTGTGTTAGCGACAAAGCCGATGTCTGCGCCGCCGCCGATGGCGTTTGTGGTTCGATATCCGCTCATGTAGAGAAGTTTGAGTGTACCGCCAAGATGGAGATCAATCCCTCGGAAAGAAGGGAGTGCCCAACCGGAGGCGAGAAGGAACGCATTATCCGTACTGCTGAAAGTCCCGACCACCTTCGGACGATTCGTCGCGCCTATAGGACGACTGGTTACTGGTAGACCGGTGATCGGAATATCATCAACGCCGACGCGTAGCCAACTGACACTAATCGCGCCCCGATCCTTGAGTGGATGGATGTAACTCACATAATCATAAGCGTCCTGTCCGTTGAGGGTGGAATGCATGAAACTGACCTCATACCGTGTGAGGTGTCCCAACCCAGCAGGATTCCAATAAGACGCGTAAGCGTTGTCACTGAGCGCAGTCCCTGCCCCGCCCATAGCAAGGGCGCGAGCACCGACGCCAAGTGTTAGGAAGTCCGCGGTGTATTTCGCATCCACAGATTGGATAGCAAGACACAACGTAATTATAGGCACAATGAAGTGTATGATACTTTTTTTCATGGAGACCTTCATTAACGCAATTTCATCATTTTGAGTATTTCTGTAATGTCTTTTTCACCTTCACGCTTGATTTTGAGTTTGGCGTAGTAAACACCATTTGCGACTTCAATACCATCGGCATCCCTGCCATCCCATTCCACCATCAAGAATCCCGGTGTCGCTGGCATAGAGAGCTCCCGAATTAACCGTCCACTCAATGTATAGATTTTCACATCAATTGCGTCAGCAGGTGCTGTTAATTCACACGTGAGCGTGGTTTTACGCGGAAACGGATTCGGATAGTTCAGGAACGATAGCAGCTGCAAATTGTCGTGGACCCGAAATGTAGTGCGTTTTGTATCGGTATTTCCATGTACATCGCTTGCTGTGAGTCGAAGTTCGTACTCTCGTGGTTCAAGTTCTGGAGAAGGATATGTTAAAACGAGTTGATTTGAACCCGGATTATGTGTTAATTGATACATCTCTGGGTCAATACGTTCGTATTCTCCTGATACTCTCCCCAGTTCTAATAGTAGGGGTCGGGTGAGATAATCAAGCCCGCTCGGATCGGTTAACGTCGCGCCGATGAGCGGTTCAGGATCTGTCGCATCACCCGGCACGAAGTGTTGCTGGTTCCCAATGGTGAGTTGGATGTCTGGTGGCACGGTATCGTCACTGTACATGAGTGTAACCGGTCCGAGCCGATCGGTTGTCGCGCGAATAGTACCGACAGGTCGAGTTTCAAAGCGCAATCTATCGCCAGGCGCGAAAGGGTCTTCCCCTTGCGTAAGTTGGAAACGCAAACCGTAGGGTTCGTAGAAGAACGGCTGCCCAACTATTCCTTGGAACGGTGTGCCATCAGTTCGAGAACGCAAGATCCCAGTCTTCTCACCTTCAACCCGAAATTCGGTGTCAGTCATAAAGAAGATAATCCATTGGTCTTCAGGTATAGCCGTATCGGGCAGAAGCTCAATATAACTGATGGTACCGGTGCCTTGATTGGTGTCTCTGAATCCAGAAGCGTACCAACTCAGTTCTTGTTGGATCGGATCTTCGACGTTTGTTCCAGTCTCTATTGGTTGCCTGAGCGCAGTTATCTTGAATGCCCAGACATCGCCGAACTTGAACGGTTGCTCAAAATTCTGTTCCAAGTTAAGATCAAATCCGTGTGTAAAGTTTGAATAGTCTATACTGAAACCTGCGAGCTGCTCTGTCGATGAAATAACTTCCAACTTATCAAGCGCCTGCGAGTCGTCTATGAAAGGCGCGAGAAAGAGACGATAGGTTCGAGGTCCCGTGAAAAAGAGGACGTATTTGCCGGTTAGCGTGCCTTCGGGTTGGATACGAACATCGTTGAGTCGTCCGCCCCCAACATTTTCCTCGCTTATATTTGTCACATGTATGCGCCGCTGTAACGCGCCCGTGGCATCGGTCAGCTGCTGCGAGGGGAGTTTCGTCCAATATCCAAGGGTGGGACTAAACATGTAAATCCCCATTTCACGTGTGCGAGTTATAACTGCTGTATCAATCGTGCCTGCGACATCTAATCCATCCGTCACTTCCTCTGAACTTCCCAATAACTCTTCGGCGAGTTGTGCCCTGAGAGCACCGAAATCGAAACTCAAGTCAATTGCCACGGGAGATGCCAATTGAACATAGTTATCGTTTGTCTGTTCTTGGCTTTCAGTTAAGAAAAGTTTCTGATCACCGACGGCTGATGATTGGGAACTGAGAGCTATTTCGTAACCATATACGGTTCCCCCCGGCAATAGTGTGCGATTGGATATGTCTGTAATTGCGCTTGTAACTATAGGTGTTGTAGCCGTACCCGTGGCACCTGTTCCTATAGCGGCGAACTTCTGTTCATCCAACGAACGTACCGAAAGCACTGCTGCGTTTTCAAGCACCCCAGGAGGTGCCGTGACAACACAGTTTCTGTCCAAACTGATAACTTGACTCGAAGTCGTTCCGACCATTCCCACATCAACAGAGAACCGTCGGTGAGCGATATTATCATCTTCTTCATTTTCAAGAATATTACCGTGTTGATCCGCTTCAGTGCCTGTTGCATCAACGTAAACAAATATGTCGTGTATGCCGAAAGACAACTGATTTTTCAAATTTAAAGTTGCTGTTGCGATTGGTAAAGTATTCAGGGGATCGGGTTCATAAACATCTCTTCGTGAAGGTGTGCGTTCCGAGTTCGCCAACGGTGTGCGTTGTATCCAGTCTTCAGGTCGAATCCGAGTCGCTCCGAGAAATTTGACATCGCTATCAACGATCATATCCTCGTCAGTATCAGGATTGCCGCTAAAAAAGGAAACATCGACAGGCGTTTGTATCTCGCCACCCTCTACCTGGACATCAGCGGATAGATACCACTGTTTCGCTTGTGGATTGTAGCCGTAACCTATCATATCCGCTCTCCCCACCTCCACAACAGAGAGGTTTGGGTAGACGTAAGGATAATACTCAAGGCGATCGCTTTTCGTTATATTGCCATCTGAATCCGTAACCGTAATTTCATACCGTACAACGGAACCGTCTGTAGGCGCGTTTAGCGGCTCAGGCGTTGTCCACCATCCATCTTTGCTTGTTTTCTCCGCGGTAACGGGCGGGGATCCCGGAACGAGATGTACTTCCTCCCATTGGCGAGTTTGTAAGTTGCGCCACTCCATGAGAACAAGGAGCGACTGATCCTTTTCGTCAGAAATCTGAACAGAGATCCGAAATTTATCGTCTCCAACTAATTGGGGATGGATGTCAAGAATTTTCGGAACATTGACGGTAAAACCGTCGCCGCCGACGGCAACAGTTGTGTCGCTTTGTGCATAGTATTCAACATGTGCATCGCCACTCGCAATGTTTTGGGGCACAGTGAAAGTTACACCGGGATAGGCACCTCGGCTCACCGTAAACGTTTTTGTTAAAGGCACATCCCCCGTGTAGTATTCAACGGGACCGGCGACCCCTTGAGAGACAGCAGTCTTGCCGGGAAACAGTGCCTTGACAGTGAGCGTTCCGTTAAAACTGGTATCTTTGGCGAAACGTTTCGTCCGACTGACTGGGTCGTAAGTGGCAGTTTGGATGTGTCCGGGTGCGATTCGGAGTGTATCTCCTGGGGCAACCGTCTTTGTCTCAATGGCGGGTTGAATTTCGCCATTAGCAATAGCAATCTGTAAAGCGGGGTCCCCAAAAAGTGTATATTCCATCATCACATCAATCTGACCTGTGCCTTCTGTCATCAGGAGCTCAACTTTTGAATCAAAACTCAAAGGCCCAAGTTGTCGGACATTCCGTTTGAAGAGCATATCAAAAATGATACGGTTGAGAGGATCGTTGCCGCTGGCGTATGTGAGGCGCGTGGCACTCAGCATACCGATGATGCCACCTTTCTCCTTTCGCAGCAATTTCTCTGCCATACTCGGTTCACCAGGTTTATCGAAATACCCGTTGTAACAACTGAGAACGAGCATAAAAGGAATCTTGTTCGTTTCCTCAACCTGGTCAACAGATGCGTTGTCAAAGATTATTTCGTGTGCCCAGACAGTGTTCCCGCCGTGTCCGGCATACTGTGCTAAGACAGCACCTTCGCCAAGTGCTTCGATGATCATGTCTTTGGCGACGCGTTGGGGATGGACATCGAAATCATCAGGTTTTGCCTCGACCTCATCTGTAATATCCTCAAGGAAAATTTCGACTGTCTCGTACCCCAACCGGGTGTGGTCCTTCGCGATTTCATCAAGGCTCTTTCTAAAAATAAAATCCCCAGAGTTGCTAACTTCGTCATCAGCCACGGAGATAATTCTTCTCCGCCAGTCCCCATTCGGTGGTGCCTGTTCGTAAGCCAAAATTTTATCAACAACCGCCTCAGCTTGGTTAACGGTTTCAACGCTAAGTCTGCCGATATACATGTCGGTGAATTCATCGTGTCCGGAGACAGTAACATACCAGTGATCTGACGCGGTTCGTCCGAAGGAATCGGTTCGGATGTAGTGTGTCGGAATGTAACCATCAAGTTCCGGGGGTTCCGTGTAAATTTTTGTCTTAACCCCCCGAAAATCGTAGGTGCCGTCGCCGAAGAGGACGATATAAGTAGGGGCAGGTGGTGTCCAAGATTGATACGCGTGGGTCAGAAAATCTTTGATTGCTTTCGGGCTGACCCCACCATCCCCGTAAGAGTTGTAGATATCGTCAGTTGTTACAACCTTCGTTCGATAGCCGCCGCCGCCAGATGTTTCACGCCATCCGGCTAATCTCTCTGCCGCAGCAAGGAATTTACGATGTGTTACAACCACATAATCTGCACCGTGTGTTGCAGTCGCTAAGCCTGTGGGTTCAACGATTTCAATGCGTTCCGGTTGCCGTAATGCGCTATCAGAGACTGCGATAAACTGTGTACTGCGGGTATCAAGTACTTGAAAAAGTGCGTTATACCTACCCGTCCGTTTTACATCAGCCTCTATCGTAACCCCTTGCATCCGAGCAGTGAGATATGTGCCATCTGTTTCAAAGATATGAACACTTGGGTCGTGGAACGCCTCAATCTTGTACTGGAGTTTCCGCCCGCCTGGAGGTCGCGTACGCGAGGTATCATCTTCGGTAGGTGATCTGAACCACAGTTCATCTGCCACCGTGCGGAAGAGACGGGTGTACTCAACAGCAAAACGATTGAGATAGACATGATACGGATATCGAGTGGTATCTTCGTCAACATTATCATCAATGCGTGCAAGAGATAAGACGTTCAGCTCGCCTTCTGTGTTATCCTTGAGTATATCCCAAGTTCGTAAAAACCTTTCAACAGTCAACGTATCTTGATGTTCCCACTCTGCGACTTCAATTCGGACACCGTTGACAGAGACTAAAATCTGATGTGGGACCGGTGTGCCACCTTGCAAGTCAACGGAGATATGTGATGGATCGAAACTTTTTGCGACATCATACAACGGAAATTCAAGACGCATTTCGGCAGCATCGCCGCCATTCTTGATACCGTCCCAGTACCAGAAATCATTTTCCTCAAACCACTTGTGTTTATCATCGCTATAGACGAATTCGAGGTTATTTGTCTGGTAATCCTCTTCAAAATTCACTGTAGATCGGAAAGTCGGAACTTGCGTCGCCGTCGGGTCCGTCGGACTGGCGATAACCTGTGGTACCCGTGTCGGGATGCGACCATTGTTATCAACTGTGAGCCAATAGATGTTCCAACGGCTATAAGGATTCCTCGGCTTATGTCCAAGAAAAAATATTGCGTCCTTCGGATCAAAACTTCTATCCTCTGCGCCACTGATGTGGATAGGGACCTCTCTATTTCCTTGCGATACACGAAGTTGAACTGGATTTGTACCGATAAGTTCTATCCCCCAGTCACGTGCCAAGGATTCTGCTGTCAGAGCATAGATACCTGTTTCTTTGACAAACAATTTATAACGTGTGACATTGCCGATGTTGGCAGAGAGTGATGGTGCTGCAGGCACCAATGGACGGGGTGCCCGGAAACGAGCGGCTTGTTCAGCATTAAGAAGTTGATGCGAGAACGCACGTTCAAAAGCCTCTGATTCGGCTATCGGTATGTGGCTGTTGCGCATCATTTCACTGCCACCACCTACTCTTGACGAACTACCGATTACTGGCTGCTGACTGCCATAAGAAAAACGGATATTTACTGTAAAGCGGGAATGCAGACGCAATTGTCGGTTTTTGGGAGAATACTGTACAGGGTATAATGCCAATGCGATGACACGTTGATTGCGGATATAACCTTCTCGTATGACGCGCGCAATCGGCAATCCCGGATATGAAAAGTTTCCTGCATTTGACTGATACGCGCTTCCGCTTTCTGTCCAGTGTTGTGTCGCCGAATGTTGTGAATCGCTTTCGTGCACATCAAAAGTTGAGACCGGCGCGAGACGGACACCAGAACGGGTCTCGGCAGGTGCAGCCGAAACATCAACCGCCTCAATTGTAGCTGTCGTCGGTATACCCAGCATTACCCGTGTGACTGGAACTTTCGGGTTGCCGGGTTCAGTGGTGAATTGACAGTCGGCGTAATGTACCTCGTGATAGCGGATATTGTCTCGGATGGCTTCAGAGATAGTGAGCTCAGGTAAGGTGAACTGAAGTGTAATGCCTTCAACTGATGTAACTTGAGTGACTTGGGCAAACGCGTCGAAAGTCAATAGAAAAAAGAAAAGGATCGGAATGCTCAGCATAACACTGAGACTTAATTGGATACGTCCGCATTTGTATTTTTCTATTGTCTGTTTTGAGAATAATTTCATTTTTTAATAGTTATAGGTTTGCCTTGCAGCGAGAGTTAAGAAACCGAGAACCACTACTCAAACCTAAAAGGCAATGTTGTAACTTTAACAGCGAAAATCTTGTGTATAAACTATATGTGTGTTTTAAGATGTAATTTCTTCATCAAAATATTCGGTGTGGATACTCCCACGCTTTAGCTGGGAGAGGAAACACCGCTCCTGTTTTTTAGATAAATATGAGCAGTCCGTTTTTTCGCCACGGTTCCGCTTTGGCGATTCTCTCCAGTGTGCTGCTTCTTTTCGGAAGTGCTGTCACCATCTCCGATCCGACCTGACACGGTGCCTTTGAGAAAACAGGTAATAACCTTTCGGTTCGCCGCTTTCGCGGGTGTATATTGCCCCATCCAGATCACAGCATCCGCTTTTACGTCAGACTTGGGGAGCATCCTTAGATATGCCTACTACCAGTTCAACATATCGTTTTGAGACAAACGTTGTAGCTGCCACGCTACGATACTGCGATATTTTACTGTAGTCAATAAGTTGCCCTTGTTCAAGTTGTAGGTTGGCTACCATCTTGAACAAGCCCGCATGCTTTAGCAGGGGGTTATTGACTTTCCTATCTCACTTTCAAAAGGATTTTACCGAAATTACGATTCGCTTCCATATATTCATGTGCTTGTCGTGCTTCTGCTAACGGAAAAACGGTGTCGATCACAGGTTGAAGCGCGCCACGTTTTAATTCTGGTAGCCATCGTTCAACAAAACGCTGCGTGATGGCGATTTTTTCGTCAATAGATTGTGGTCGCATGACCGAACCGATAATCTTGAGGCGGTTACGCATCACTATTCCGAGATTAATTTCCGCAGTTGAGCCACCGATTAATCCGACCTGTAAGAGTCTACCTCGTGTTTTGAGTATGGAGAGATTCCGCTCAAGATATGGGGCACCGATAAAGTCTAAAACAACATCAACACCCTGTCCATCTGTCAAACGATCAATTTCAGCAACGAAGTCGGTTGTTTTGTAGTTGATACCTTCTATTGCACCGAGTGCCTTGCATTTCTCAATCTTTTCTGGCGTTCCCGCCGTGACAAAGACCTTGGCACCCGCATGATGCGATATTTGGACACCCGCACTGCCGACACCACTTCCACCCGCATGAATTAGAATTGTCTCACCAGCCGATAATTCGCCTAAAGTGAAGATATTTTCGTTTGCGGTAAAAAACACCTCAGGGACGGCGGCTGCTTGCTCAAAACTCCAGTCATCGGGTATCGGCATTGCCATGCGGTAATCAATGACGGCCTGTTCAGCGTACCCACCGCCACCGACGAGTCCAAAAACGCGGTCGCCTTTGGTTATTCCTGCTACGGCACTGCCCATCGCTGAAACGGTGCCAGCGATTTCCAAGCCGAGTATCTCAGATTCACCCGGCGGTGGTGGATATCCGCCACGCCGCTGAATCATGTCGGCTCGATTTAAAGCAGTGGTATGAACATCTACCACAAGTTGTGTTTCTGTCGGTTGCGGCGATGGGACTTCGCCTAATTGCAGCAGTTCCGGTCCGCCGTCGCCTGTTCTGATAATCGCTTTCACCGTCTACCTCACTTTTCTGTTTGAATTTTATGCTCATATCCTCCAAATTTTAGCATATTTGGAAGGGGTATGCCAAATTTAAATGAGACCTAAAAAAAGAAGCGAGTTACAACCTTTTAAACTTATTAACGTCTAAAAGCATAGAGAAGCACACAAAAGCGTAAAAATTAACCAACCAAGGAAAGGAACACATGATGGAAAAAAAGAACACAAAAACTCCGAAGAAGTTAGCATCCCGCCGATTCAACCCGGTGAAATCGAAGTTGGAATCAATGAACGAATGCTTTGAGCAATTGCAGAACGGGCTGCCGGATAGCCAAGAGGCGTACGTCAAAGGGGACCGGATCACGCATTCCTATGTTAAAAGCTGCTTCCTTATGATTATCCAACGCGCCGTGGATATCAATAATGTCATCATAGAATTTAGGGAGCAGACTCCGCCCCAGCAAAAACATCAAAGTTTTCTTACACTCTATCAAAACGATGCCATAGATAAAAAGACGTTGGATTTTTTCATAAAGGCATTAGACTATTACGAAAACATCGTTAACCCTTACCAGGAACTTTCACCGTCTGAGTTGTATGATGTTTCCTGTGATCTTTTGAAGTACGGTGAAGCGTACACGCATCAACTTGAAAGTTACTTCGTGAATCTCGCACCAGCATAAAATAGGCGCGGTCTGTAACCGCGCCTACTGCTTCAAAATAATTGGCTCAATTATACGCCCTAATTAAATTCGACAATACCACCTGTCCCTTTTAGCACAATCTCTGGTTTAAGCAGAATCTTCTCTTCTTCTTCCAACTTAAAACCGGTTGGATGGAGCTTATAAGCGATCCTGAGGGGGAGGTATTTCCCTAAATCGGCATACCTTTCTACCTCAGTCTTAAAGATTTGCTGTTCGCTCATCTGGGTCTGATAGGCGTACCAATACTTGAGGTATGACCGGATACGGGTATTAAAAATCATCTCTCCCGAGCTTGTATCAATAACTTTGACGCGGGTACGACCGATTGCAGTTAGGCGCGTGCGAATATAGGTGGATGTACCAGAAATTCCGCCTTGTCTGCCTTGCTTCATAAGATGTTGGTCAAAGTCTCGCCGGGTTAAATTTGGTTTTTCAACCATCCCGATGATAACCATATCCACACGGAGTGCTTCTCCGAGTTTTGCTGCCAAAGCAGGGTCTGCATATACCTGTGCTAATGTTAATCCCATTTTTGTGAGTTCATCGTCAACCGGTTTAACTTTGTTTGAAATGTCGTAAACCCACTCTGCCTCTTTGAATATGAGTGCCAAGCGATCTGCAAGGTTCACGCTGATTCTTCCGCCTAATTTGTCTACTTCTTCTGCCGCCCCTTCCTCAGCATGGAATCGGGCAACAGCAACGCGCTTTGCATCACTAATTGGTGGTGGGATGTCAATGTCGTCATCCGGGCCAAGGCAACCCACAATCGCAACGCAGAGAAGTGGTATGAGTAGAGTTGAAAAGAAACGTATCACTGAAGTGTGCCTCCTATATTTTGGGGGTAACTTAAGCGTCAAATTTTCTGCCGTTGAGAAATCGAAAATTGACACCAGTTCCAACATTACGTGCTTCTGAAAATTCTTTCCCTCACTCCTATGAGGAAATCAATAACTGAATCTTAGACCAAAAAGGCTTAGGCTTCCTATGTGTCGGGTTGTACGCCAGTTAGTTTTAACTGTGAACGGGGTCTGTGAACCGCGTTATCCTATATTGGAAGCTGAATTACTAACAACATACCACAAATTGCGGAAATTAGTCAAGTACTATCCAATAGCTAAAGCGCGAACCTCTCCAAATTCGTGTACAAGTTTAGTCCATGAATCGCCAGCATCTGTGCTACGGTAAAGTTGTCCGCTCACACTGCAAGCGATTAGGAAGTCATTAACCTTTGGATTATGGGCAAAGGTCCAGATTGTGCTATTCGCGGTTCCACCGATATCAGCGCGGTCCCACGTTTTTCCAGCATCGCGCGTTGAGAAGATACCGCCTTGGTCCCCCGGTGGCCCATTTCCGGCACCGATGAACACTCTGCCCGAATCCCCGTTTAGAAAAAATGCTGCACGGCAATAGGGCCATGGATAATGTGATTTAACGTCCAACGGTGTCCACTGCTGTCCCATGTCTGTTGTTACACAAACATCGTTGTTTGTCGCTGCGATGATCGTTTTCGGGGAACCGGGAACCACACACAGCCCGTGAATATCCAAGCTACTGAGTCCCTCACTGCGTTCTGTCCATGTTTCACCACCATCAGTGCTGAGGCGCATCCCATCAATTTCGATACCAGCATAGAGTGTTTGTGAATCTTCAGGATCAATCACAAACGTCGTGACGCGCGGGATAATCGGAACACCTTCGCACTCTTGTGCCAAGTCAACATTAAGTTGCTTCCAATTATCGCCAGCATCCGTGGATTTGAAAAGTGCGGAAGGACACGTGCCGGCATAAACCGTATCGGGTGTTTTTGGATCAATCGCTATTGACCATACTTCCCTTCCATCCAAAGGGCTCGGAAGGTGGTGCCACGATTCAGCGGCGTTGTTTGTTCGGTAAATACCGTTTTCGGTACCTGTATAGACGATGTCTGTGTCACTCGGATTGACAGCTATAGCACGAATATCGGCTTCTGGAAAGAGTCCGTTACTCACTCTGCGCCATGTGTCCCCGTTGTCGGTACTGTGCCAGACACTTTGTCCAATCGTTCCTGCATAGAGTGTAGGTTGCATCTTTTTCACCTTTTTTGAAGTTCCGAATTAAAAAAAAGAAATGGATTTACATATTCCGCCGAATGAATTTGAGGATTCTGAAAAGAGTATAGCAGAACCGACAAAAAAGTCAACTTTATTTTTTTTAAATGTCTGGGACTTATTCATGAGGGCAAATCTGTATTCCGGAATGAATTCGAGGGTTTTAGACTCGGAAACTTTGATAATATCACTCGGTTAGCGATCCTGTGTCAACAATTCGAGAATCAAGTGAAATCTGATATATGATAGATTCAGGTACTATCTCTGGTTCAAGAAGGAATGAGAATCGATATAGATGATTATCTTGTGAATCTTGTACCGCTTGGTACATTGCTTGTGCTTCCCTATGGATGCGTTCAGTGGCGTTATCAAAGATCATCAGGGTCACAGTCGGCGTTAATCCGACAAGAGATTCACTTGAACTGGCAATGATGTCCCAGTACCGTGGATGCACCGGATTTGGGAGCACAGTAGCAATAAAGGTAATATGTGCGCCGCGTGTGGCACTATATTGATAGTTAGTGCTATGTGTATCGGCGTTGATCGTCTCCGTTTGTAAACTCGGCACCAGAATTGCTTCTGTGACGGTATTCGGCAACATAACGGCACCAGAATTACCACTGGACAACTCTATCTCGCGCACATGGACATCACCTGTATGATGAAATTCAATTGTATGCGCAGCATTGCTTGCCGCTGAATTACTTGAAAATCCGAGTGTTAGCCCACCAGCATCCTCAAATCCGATGTAGTTGGCTGAGAAATTTCTGAGTCTCCCTTCTTGTGCGCCGCTTGGGTAGGAACGGTACCAACGGTAAGGCGCGAGAGAAAGTCTAACGGCGCGATACTCAGATAAATAGTTTGCCAACTTCCAATTGATAAAGATATCGGAGATTTTTTGTGTAACGCCTTTTGATGCGAGTGCATCCGCAACCCCGGTGAGCGATGTACCACGATTTCGGACAATTTCAGCTACTGTTCCCATACCACCGTGCTGTTCATGAAGATAGAGCATCCAGAGGAAAGTAGCACCGTAGTGTGGCAATGAATCTGCTTCTATTTCGGGCCAGGTTATAAGTGAAACAGAAGGCGTTTTTTCAAATGCTGCGACATGTTCCTGGACTGGATAACCGCAGAGAAAAGATGCGTATCCCGCACACCCTTCATCAACCCAAGTCGCTTCACGTGGATCATGTCGCCAGTGGATAAGGTGCAGGAGTTCATGTGCAACAACATTATGCGCCATTTCACTATTCGGATTAAGCGGTTGTGTATCCACATACACCATGTCCGCTTCGTTACTCCGAATTGGGAATCTACGGAATCCTGGATTTCTGAGTACGCCGAGATTTTGATCCGCTGGATTGAAAAAGCCAGCAGTGTACCGGTTCGCATGGTTTATATCCCGAATATTAAGCAGGAGTAAAATAACCTTACCGTTTCCATCAATGTCCGGTGGTGCTCCAAATAGATCCACCAACGTAGGATAAATTCCGCGCTGTGGATTTGCGGGTGTAGCAACATCAAAAGCGCGCACCATTGATTGTACGGTTTTGGCGGTAACCCGTGTATTCCACTCAGCCTCCTCAACAAAAATATAACAGAAACGACCGACACCACGCAATACAGCGGAGACAGTGTATTGTTGCATACTCCTGAAGTCAGGTGCGAAGAAGGTGCGCTCCATACCAATCGGCAGCGCAGGTGCAGTAGGTAGTGCTGGGATAGCCAGGTCCGCGGGCGATAAGGGTTGCGTTGCGTTTGTATTGGGCAAGGAGCCTCTTGCGCCAGACAATGACGGTGTACCACAGAGATATGCGGAACTCTGCTGATACGATGCCCCTAATAGCAGTAGCACGAGGGTGAAAAGCACTATTATATTTTTCATTTTACTAACCCCGCTGCTAAAGTAGTAGCATGCCTTGATGGTTTAATATTTGAAAACTATCTGCCGGATTTGATAGTGTCAAGTTTCTGGCGAAGTTCATCATTACCCGGTTCAAGACGCACAGCACTTTCTAAAGTCTCCAGTGCTTTATCTTTGAAACCTTTTTCAAGATATGCATCAGCGAGATGCAAGAGAATTTCAGGCGTATCGGGTAGGTATTCAATAGCTTGTTCCAAATTTTCTATCGCGGCATCAAGTTTCCCTTGTTTAAGATAAATCAGTCCTAAACTATCCAGATATGCCCCCGATGTGGGTACGCTTTTCAAGGCACGGCGAACAAGTGCTGCGGCTTCGTCTAATTTAATCCCTTGCTCTGCATAAAGGTAACCTAACGCATTATATGCCTCCGGTAATTCATCATTTGCGGACAAGTCTATCGCCTTACGTAGGTAGGTTTCTGCCTGCGTCACATCGTCTATCATCTGATAAGCCATTCCGATACCAGTGAGTGCTTGGACATCGTTGGCATCAGTGGCCAAAATCTTCGCAAATGCTTGTACTGCTTTTTGGGGGCTGCTGAATCTGAGGTAGATCTGCGCGAGTGTATAGCGGGCATCTCGAAGCCTTTCAGCTAACGCGATACGCTCAACCCTTCTTGAGCGGCTGCTACGTGTTCCCCCCCGCATTGAAAGTGCGCGCGCCTCTAACAAGGCTATCGCGCGCGTGGCATGATACTCGGCTTTTTCAAAGTTATTCTGTGCCTGATATGCATGGCTAATACCGTAATGTGCTTCAATTTCATTTGGAATCCGATTTTGGGAACCTTCAGTTGCTGCCAGAACAGCGAGAAATGTTTTTATTGCCGCTGGATAGTCGCCTGTCTGCAGGTAAAGTTGGCCAAGATGGTTTCGCGTGTTCAGCTGTTGGGGGAGGATTGTTACGACTCTTTCATAGGATTGCAGTGCTTCATCGAGCCGGTTTTGCCTTTCATAAAGCTTGGCAAGTTCTGTATGGTGTCGGGGATCGTAGGGTATAATACGGGTGAGTGCTTTAAAGGCATCGATAGCAAGTTCAGGCTGACCAAAATCGCGTCCCATGTTGGCGAGGTAAAAATGTGCTTGATCGTGGTCCGGGTTCAATTCAATGACACGCTTTAGGGTAGAAAACATTCTTTCTTTTAAGTCTTCAGCCCTTTTGTTATTCCCGCCGCTCTGATCTACATGAGAAATGAAACGATTTGTTATTATCTTCGCAAGGATCCATGTTGCGTGCACACTTTCAGGGTTAAATTCAATGGCTTTTTCGGCATCCTTTTCTGCGCCCGTAACATCTTGCAATTTAGAAAATCGGAGTGTCGCGCGCTCGGCATAAATGAAACTTGTCGCCTGCGAGGATAAGATTTCGTCCTCAACGGTGGCAGAGGTTTCTAATTCTGCAATCAGGGCATCGTAAGCGATCTTGCTTTTGTGAGGTTTTCGTTTACAGTAAGTAGCCCACATTAGATTTGTATAGATCCTCGCTGTGCGTGTCATCTCAGGGTTTAACCCTGTATCGGCATCGGCAAGTGATAGCAATTCGGGTGTTTCAGCAGTTTGAGCCTGTAAACTGGTACCGAAAGCGAGGCAAGTTATGATTAAGACGACAGTCATGAGTTTGCTAAGATATTTCATTTTTTTCTCCTATGTGACAACCGTTGTGTAGAACCTATCAAAATCACAAAAACCTATAAAACCCTACAGGAGATTGTGCTTTGTGTCTACTTCCTGATTCAACGTCCACTGCACTCACATTTGAGGTCTTACACGGACTCCACAGGCGTTTAGCGTCTCCTCGCAACTCGTGGCGACGGTTTAGAGGTCAAGCCGGACACAGGTTGATCGCAGCGTTAAGGTCTCTATCAATATCCAATCCACATTCGGAGCAGTGATATCGTCTATCAGAGAGCACTAAGTCTTTTTTCTTATGTCCGCAGTTGCTACAAATTTTACTACTCGCAAAGAACTGATCTGCTTCTGTTATCGGTATCCCTCGTCTATGCGTTAAACTCACGCTTTATATCAACATAGGTTCGCCATTCGTCGGTATCGAGTCCAACTTTGAATGACGACAGACCGAAGTTGAACGCAACACGGGCATACCCGGCATGTTGAGACATAAGCGTGGCTTGCTTGTTATTCGGATTCAGTTCTATCTGTTGACTGCGGCGTTGCAAACTCTAACTCCAGTTCTGCTTTTTCTTCTGATACGATATTCTCTATTTCTTCAGCTAACTTCTTAGACTTATGAGAACGTCTACCATAGAGTTTCGCACAGAACACTGTCATGATTTCCATGACGTCACAGGTGAGTTCTTCCTCAAAGGACGGCTGCTCACCTTTGTTGATAATAACGACCTCGATACCTTTGAGTTCGCAGATACGAAATATCAAGTCCGCACCGAATCTCAAAAGTCTATCCTTATGTGTAAGGACTAATCGGGACATTTGACCCTGCACAATCCGTTCAAGCAGGCGCGAAAGTCCTCTTTTGTTGTAGTTCATACCGCTGCCAAGGTCTCTTATGATTTCAGTTTGCCACCCATTCTTATTACAAAACGCTTCAAGGACAGCCTGCTGACGCTCTAAATCCTCCTTTTGATCATTGCTCGAGACTCTGGCATAAGCAATCGTAGGATACGTTTTATCGTTAGTCCCAAGTAGTTCTGCTAAATCATACATTCTTTGACCGCCCGGTGTTCTATGGGACGGCATTATTTTGCCTTCTAACTCCCAATTCCGAAGTGCCTGAACGGATACACCAAGTAGTTTAGCAGCTTCACCAATCTTGACGAACCTGTTATTCATACATATATTGTAGCATATAATATAAAGGATTGTCAAGTAAAAAACTACATAACTTTAGAGTTTTAGAGATTCTTATAGGTTTTAGTAGGTTTTTGTAGAAATTAGCCTACTGCAACTTGCCCTCTGCAAAATTTAACTTCGTTCGCACAATTGGACCCTAAGAACCTTAGTCATCCTCAAGTAGAGAGGCTGAAAGTTCAATTTTAGCGGCATCAACAAGTTTTTCGTCGGCTTGAAGTGCCATAATCCGCACCCCTTGGGTATTTCGTCCGATACGTCGAATGTCACCAACCGCTGTTCGAGTGACATACCCATTTGAACTAATAAGAACGAGTTCATCAGTATCTGCGACGCGTTTTGCAGCGACGACTGCACCGTTTCGGGCAGACTTTCCGATCGCAATGATACCTTTTCCACCACGTTTTTGGGAGCGGTAGGCGGAAACAGATGTACGCTTACCGTACCCATTTTCCGTGACAATCAACAAGGTATTGTCTTCTTGTGTGGTTTCTTCTTCTTCTTCAGGTGCTATCCCATTAACAATAACCATTTGTGCCACAAAGTCATCAGCACCAAGTTCTATACCGCGGACCCCGCGCGTATTACGTCCGAGCGATCTGACATCTTTTTCGCTGAATCGAATAGCCGTTCCTTTGTGGGTAACGAGAATGACATCAGAGTTACCCCCAGTTACTTGCGCCCCAATCAGTTTATCACCATCGTCAAGATTAACAGCAATAATGCCGCTTGACAATGTATTTGCAAAGCTGGTAAGTGCTGTCTTTTTGACAATGCCTTGCTGCGTTGCCATGAAAACAAATTCATTCCCTGCAGTTTCGCCAGCATCAGCTCCTTCAGTTTGTTCGTCCCCATTTTTAGGACGCACTGTAACATAAGCGGTGATATTTTCGCCTTGTGATAAACGGAGCAGGTTAACGACTGCGCGGCCAGCAGATTGGCGACGGGCTTCAGGAATTTGGTGTACTTTCAATGTGTAGCATTTGCCTAAATCCGTGAAGAATAAAATGTTCTGATGGGCAGTAGCAACGAAGATGTGCTCTAAAAAATCGCCATCCTTTGTCGTAGCACCTTTAATCCCAACACCGCCGCGATGCTGCTTCCGGTAGGTATCCATAGGCAATCGTTTGATATAGCCAGAATGGGATAAGGTAACCACCATCTCTTCATCAGCAATAAGGTCTTCAACTTCAAATTCTTTGATCTCACCGGTAATTTCAGTGCGGCGTTCATCGCCGAATTTCTCTTTGAGCGTTTCGAGTTCTGTTCGGATAATATCCGTTATCAACGTTTCACTGGCGAGGATTGCACGAAATTCAGCGATGCGATCCAACAGTTCTGTATATTCATCATGAATACGCTGGCGTTCCAGCCCTGTCAACTGACGGAGCGTCATCGTGAGAATTTCTCTTGCCTGCATTTCACTGAGTTGATAGGTTTCTTGGAGTTCTTGCTCCGCAGCCTGTGGTGACTCAGCGGTTTGGACGAGTTCTATGACCGCTTCAAGGTTTTGCAGTGCCAGTAGATACCCTTCAAGAATATGGTTTCTGCGTTCGGCACGCGCAAGTTCAAATTGTGTCCGACGGCGAACGACATCCCTTCGGTGCTCAAGATAGTGGTGCAGAATTTCTTCAAGCGTTAGCACCTTCGGGAGCCCATCCACAAGACAGAGAAGGTTCGCGCTGAAATTCGTCTGCATTTGTGTATGTTTATATAACTGATTTAGAATAACCTGAGCAATTTCCCCACGCTTGAGAATTATGACAATTCGGATTTCTTCATCTGACTCGTCTCGGATGTCCCTAATTCCGGTGACGGTTTTGTTAACAACTAATTGAAACATCCGTTCAAGCAGCTGATTTTTCTTTACCTGAAATGGGATTTCAGTTATGACTATCTGTTCTTGCTCAACTGCCCCTTTGCCAGCTGTAGTGATGCGTTCTATGATCGCTTTAGCCCGGACAGTCATGCTTCCTCTGCCGGTGGTGTACATATTCTTGATACCACTGGTACCAACGATCATTCCTGCAGTTGGAAAGTCAGGGCCTTGGATGTGTTCCATTAACATTTCCGAGGTAGCATCTGGATCTGAAAGTTTGTAGAGTAGGGCATCAATAATTTCATTCAAGTTATGTGGCGGTATGCGGGTAAGATAGCCGACGCCGATACCTGTTGTGCCGTTGATGAGCAAATTCGGTAAAAGCCCAGGGAGAACGGTCGGTTCTTCGAGAGAATCCTTGTAGTTCGGTTGGAAATCAACGACCTGCTTTTCAATATCAGTGAGCATCTCCCCAGTAATAGTAGCAAGTCGGCACTCTGTATAGCGCATCGCCCCCGGTGGGTCATCATCAATGCTACCAAAGTTTCCTTGCGGGTCTATGAGTGGATACCGCATATTAAACGGCTGCGCTAAACCGACAAGCGTTCCATAAATAGGTCCATCACCGTGTGGATGATAGTTCTTCATCACCTCCCCAACGACAGCAGCACACTTGTCATAAGGGCGGTTCGAGGTGAGGTTTATCTCTCCCATAGCGTAGATGATCCGACGTGTACCGGGTTTGAGACCGTCACGGACATCGGGTATCGCGCGATTGGTGTTAACACTCATCGCGTAGGCGAGATATGATGTTTTTAGTTCATTTTCTATGTTGCTTTCTTGAATGTTTTCAATATTTTCCATATAAATTAATCGAGTTGCGTTGCTATGTTTCCCTCTGTTGAAGGAGGTCCTGTTTTTGATGAGATAAGTCCGTTATAAATATAAATTATTTGGGACAAGCAACCCTTTGTAAGGTCCTCCTTTAGGCACCGTACAGATCGATATTCACCTGAGTGCCGTAGCGTTCTATAAATTCGCGTCGAGGTTCGACGGTATCGCCCATAAGAAGTGTAAAGATACGGTCAGCTTCAACAGCGTCTTCAAGCGTTACCCTAAGCAAGATACGTTCATCCGGACGCATAGTCGTATCGCGCAATTGCTCCGCATCCATTTCAGCTAACCCCTTGTACCGAGTAATAGTAAGTCCTCTGTGTTCCATTTCAAGGAGATGCTTCACAAGTGAAATCACATCTTTTGTGTGATGAATATCACCATCTTCAGACTGAACGCTAAACAATTTCTGACGTTCCGATTCGCTTGCGACCTCCATATCTTCCGATGCTTCTGATACTTCTGATGGTAGGAAGTCCTCACCTTGAATGTGAAATTCAGCGAGTTTCTCAAGTTCCTGCCGCAATTCATGATGCCAGGTCCTCGGCGTTGGATCGACTATATTTTCGGAATCTGCTACCGGTGGCGGATTTCCGAAAAGCAGTGTCTGCGTGTTGGTGGTGGACGATGGTTGCTCGGAATCCTCTTGGGCTGCTACTGCGATAGGATCGCTGCTATGGGACGGAGAAATCTCAAGCATAGCAAGCAGTTTATCGATGTCATCGGATGCATCGTTTCCATTGGTCTCGCTCGTTTCGGTTTGCTCGGATGGATCAACGTTAGAAAACTGTGAGGAGGTTGCACCGCTTCGCTTGATATGATCAAGGAGTACCTGAATTTTGCGTACGGCGTTAGAAATCGTCCGGTACTCGGATGCTGTATAAGGTACACCGCGCCGTGCGTTCGTTATTTGCACGGTGTCAAGGGCAAGTGTAAGGAGATAGTCTTCAAATTGCTCATCGTCTTGTAGGTATTGTGAGTTTCTACCTTTTTTAACTTGGTAGAGTGGCGGCTGAGCAATGTAGAGATGACCAGAGGCAATGAGTTCTGGCATCTGGCGGAAGAAAAAAGTTAAAAGCAGTGTTCGTATATGCGCGCCATCAACATCCGCATCTGCCATAATGATGATTTTGGAATATCGGAGTTTTTCAAGACTGAATTCTTCGGCACCGATACCTGTTCCGAGTGCGGTTACAATGTCAATAACTTGGGCGTTTTTGAGTATTTTGTCAAGTCTTGTCTTGTCTACGTTGATACCCTTACCTTTGAGCGGGAGAACAGCTTGATTTTCTCGGTTACGTCCCTGCTTGGCAGTCCCCCCCGCGGAGTCGCCCTCTACGAGGAAAATTTCAGTTCGGGAAGGGTCGCGTTCAGAACAATCAGCAAGTTTTCCGGGCATTGAGGCAGAATCTAATACGCTTTTACGACGGATCATTTCGCGCGCACTACGCGCAGCTTCCCGTGCGCGCGCGGCATCAACAGCTTTTTGGATAATACGTTTGGAAACACTCGGGTTTTCTTCTAAAAGGGTCTTGAGACGCGAACCGACAAAAGTCTGAACGATGCCTTCAACTTCTGTATTTCCGAGTTTAGATTTTGTCTGCCCCTCAAATTGCGGATCTGGAACTTTAACGCTAATAACCGCAGTCATACCTTCGCGGATGTCTTCACCGGTAAGGTCTACCTTGACATTCCGAAGAAGCTCGTTGGCACCAGCATAGGTTTTGAAAGCACGGGTCAGCGCACTTTTGAAACCGCTCTCATGAAAACCGCCTTCCGCGGTGCGGATGTTGTTAGCGTAAGAACTTATATTCTCCGAGTAACTTGTGTTGAATTGAAAGGCGATCTCTATCGCGACCTCTGATTGGACACCTTCCATGTAGATAGGTTTCGGATGGAGTACCTCTTTGTTTTGATTGTAGTAGGTGACGAAGGAGGCGATACCGCCGTCGTACTGAAAAGTGATAGGTTCAGAATTGTCTTCATCCCGCTCATCGTGGAATTGAATACGTACGCCTTTGTTGAGGAAAGCAAGTTCTCTGAGCCGGTCGCGAAGGGTGTCGTGTGAGAAATCAAGTGTGTCAAATATTTCGGCATCGGGCATGAATGTCGTACGGGTTCCCGTTTTTTTACTATTTCCAATTTTTTCCACGGATGTCTGCGGGATACCACGCGCGTAGCGTTGTTCGTAAATTTCGCCGTTTTGTTGGACTTGAACGTGTAGCCATTCGGAAAGTGCGTTAACACAAGAAGCACCGACACCGTGCAACCCACCAGCCGTCTGATATCCAACTTGTTCGCGTCCATCAAATTTACCGCCAGCGTGCAGCGTTGTCATCACAACTTCAAGGGCAGACACGCCAGCCGTTGCGTGCATATCAACCGGTATACCGCGACCATCATCGGCGACGGTAACGCTACCATCAGTATGGAGTTGCACGTTAATTTGTGTGCCATAGCCTGCACCGATCTCATCTATGCAGTTGTCAACTAACTCTGTAACAAGGTGGTGTAATCCAGCGGGACCGGTACTGCCGATGTACATGCTCGGACGCTTCCTAACAGCTTCAAGTCCTTCAAGTATTTGTATATCGCTTGCTGTGTATGTTTGTTCATTTTTTGACATATTTGATTAGGATCCCTCCCTTAGATTAATGCCCACTTTTAGCGTGGGATTTTACCTGTTTTAAATTAGTAATGCAAAGCGCAATTTGCCCTGCAGTTGCTGGCTTACCCACTTAAAATAGAATACCTTATTTTAAAAGTTTTGTCAAGGCTTTTCTTTCGTTTGTGTAATGAATAATTGACGCAGGGAAGTTTTGAGTTCAGTATCCGTCACACCAGCGACTGTCTGTTCAACTTGGTCTAATTCTTCGGGGGTTGGGTCAGTGCGAGGTGCCTTTGGTGGCGGCTCTGGCGTTTTGGGAGCGGTAGGATCATGATTTATGTTACGTGGTGTTGCTTTCCATCCTGGACGTATCTCTATCCGAATATCCGTGAGGATAGTTTCTCCTAATGCCGCATTCAGATCCGCTATGATTTCCTGTTTATAGAACAACAGGGCGTTTTTGAACGACGGATATTCCGTGTAGGTTTTTAGAATGCCGTTTGAAAGGGATACCGGCACAGTTTTTGTGCCAAACGGTGCTTTGAGACATTCTCGCCATAAAGTAAACACCTTCTGTTCAAGCATTTTAGGCTCGAGGTCTCGAGTGCGGGTGAATTCTGTAATGAGATCACGCAAATTTTGGGTCTTCCGCATTTTATTCTCGTTAATGTGTTTAGTCACTTTCGATAACTTCGGTGGTGGAACTTATCTGGGCATTTTCAACTTTCAATACACTCGGCTGATTTAAGTGGTGCACGAGCGGTTCAGCATCCGTGGTGGTGATGAAGGTCTGGGCACTTAAATCCTGAAGAACTTCTAACAAATAACCTATCCGATTATAATCTAACTCCGAGGTAACGTCATCCAATAAAACTATAGGATCCCTGCCCGTTAGATGCCGGATTAACTCTAATTCTGCCAATTTAAGGGCTAACGCAATCGTCCGTTGCTGACCTTGTGATCCGTAAGACCGTGCTACTTCCCGAAATGTTTCCGTTTCATGCTCTGACGGATGTGAATCAGGATCATCGTGGTAATTAGGTGAACCCATTTTGGATTCGTTTTCCAGTTCGATGAGAAAGTCATCTCGGTGAGGACCGACTAAAGTCGTTCCTCTTTGCAAATCTGCTTCGCGTGAACCGTTTAATGATACACCGAAGTGCTCTACTATCTTATCTTCACAAATAGGCTTGTACGATCCGTATGAGGGATCCACTAACAGATTTGTGGAGAGGTGCTCTGAATTACCATTTTCAATATTGTTTGTTAACGTATCGTCCGGCACTGATGCCGAACGATACGTTAACGCGAGGTTTTCCGTACCACCGGTGAGTTTGTGGTGGTTTTGGATTGCGTGGTTCTTCAATTGATGAAAAATTTCCAACCGTTTTATAATAACTGCGGTACCGTGCATGAGTAACAATTTGTCCCAAGCATCCAATTGTGCTATACCCGCCGACGCTGCGCGAATTTGTTTCAGCAACTCATTCCGTTGCTTGAGAACAAAATTATACGCTTGCAAACTTTTTAGATATTCAGTGTCTATTTGTGAAATCAAGAGATCTAAAAACCGTCTTCGTTCCGAAGGCCCTCCCTTTACGAGTGTTAGTGACTCTGGTGAAAAAAATACAGCGTTAAATTGTCCGATCCACTCAGAACGTTTTGTCTGGAGAACCCCGTTCTTTTTTAGTTTAAACTGCCCGCGTGCTCGTTTCATCGCCTCAAGAGACGTTACATCATCGCTACCATTTCTCAATATCCCCTTTAGATAAAATCCTGACTCATGATGCCGAATCAATTCGGCATCATGAGTCGCACGATGAGATTCCGCGGTGCAGAGAAAATAGATTGCTTCGAGCAGGCTGGTCTTTCCCTGTGCGTTTCCACCGACAATTAGGATAACAGGTTTGGGAAAGTTTGCTTCGCAATTGATATAGTTACGAAAGTTTCGCAGAACGATATGATCCAATAACATTTTATTTTATTTTGAGGGTAAGAAAATCTTCCTTGAGTGGGTGTTATTTGACAACCAACTTTTATCACTTATTCGCTTGCTCTACTAATTGTACTAATTATCTATATAAATATATAGGACCTTAGTAGTAGTAGTAGGGGCTGTTGATAAGTGGATAACTCGCTTAAACGCTTGCTGCCATTGACAAGTACCCTGTTGATAACTTGTGGATAAATTAATGAGTTATCAACAGGTTATCAACAAAACTGCATGATAGTCGAAAAACAGACAAGTTATCAACAAGTTATCAACAAGTTATCAACAGTGTTTTAACATAGTTATGCACAGGTTATCAACAGAATTAAAGAGACATTTTAGCGGAAAAAACGCTAAATTTGGCTACCGGAATTGATCGAGTAGGAGCGTAATTGTTTGCTGTTCATCTTCATCTCCGTCTACCATACTTTCTATCTGCTTGCAAGCATGGATGATAGTCGTATGATTTTCCCTGTTAAAAGCCCGTGCAATATTTGCGTACGACATTTGTGTCAATTCCCTGCACATATACATAGCGATCTGGCGCGGTTGTACCAATTCCTTCGTCCTTTTCAGAGAGACGAGATCCGCTACATCAATACCGAAATAATCGGCGACGACCGTCTGTATTGCTTTTGCTGTAGCTGTCCTTCGCTGTTGAATTGGTGAAGGTGGTCCGACATCATTCAGTACTTCTCGTGCGAGGTCCAAGCTTAGCTCTTCCTTGAGTATTGTAGCCTGTGCGACGAGTCGTGTAAGTGTGCCTTCGAGTTCTCGGATGTTAGTCTCGACGACTTCAGCGATGTAACTGAGCACATCATCAGGAAGGTTATACCCGTGGTCTTGGCACTTTTGGCGGAGGATTGCGATCCGCATTTCGTACTGGGGCATGCCAATTTCAGCGACCATGCCTGATTGAAATCGGGACCGGAGACGGACTTCAAGATTTTCAAGGCTATTTGGTGTTCGATCACTTGTCATGACTATTTGGTTTGAATTCATGTGGAGGTCATTAAAGGTGTTAAAGAACTCTTCTTGCGTGCCCTCTTTGCGTTGCAAAAACTGTATATCATCAATCAAAAGCATATCTGCCGTTCGATATTTTGTGCGGAATCCTTGTGCGGATCCGCGGTTAACAATAGACTCAACGTATTCATTCATGAAAGTCTCTGATGTGACGTACAGAACTTTCTTGTCAGGTTGGGTTGCTGAGAGTCTATTACCGATTGCATGTAAGAGATGGGTCTTTCCTAATCCGACGCCACCATAAATAAAGAGCGGGTTATAGTCACGTCCAGGATTTTCTGAAACGGCTAAGGCTGTTGCGTGACAGATTCGGTTGGGTGTATCAACAACGAAGGTATCAAACCGATAGTTCGGGTTCAATCCTGTCTGGTTTTGCTGTAATGGAATTGCGATATTGCCGGTCAATGTCCGGTTTTCCGCTAAGGGTTGATCAGCGTTGCCCTCGATTTCCATTTCGTCAGGTGTCTCGTTGCTGTGGGACATGGAGTTGTCTATAGTAAGAATGAGTGCACACTGTGCGCCGATTAGCGTTGCTAATACTCGCTGGATATCAGTGTGGAACCGTTCTTCAATCCGCGCACGTGTATACGCAGAAGGGACAGCTATGTTCAACGCATCCGCTGTGATTGAGAGCGGGACGACTTGGTGAAGATAGACATCCTGCTGTGCTGTATCGTTGAGGTTTTCCAGTATTTCTGACCAGATTTCGTCCGGGGTGTGCCGCATGAGCGTATGTCCTAATCGAGATTGCGCGTATGCCTTCAGCTTTAACATCGGCTCTCAAGCTTAGGCTTCATAATTCCTTGGAAAAATAAAATTATAAAATTCTATGATGGAAATTAAAAGATGAAAATTAAAATCGTTATCATAAAAAAATCGTATCATTTTCTGACAGAAATGTCAACATTTTTGTCAAAAAATATTAACCTGTCAAGATCATACAAAAAAATATTTTGAACTAAAACCGAAATTTTAGCAAGTTATTTTTCGGCACCGACGGGAATGTATGAGGTAGCAAAAAATTTGACAAATCTCAAAAAATAGCGTATCATTTTAAACTGACGGTTTACTTCTAAGGGAACGATTTATTAGAAAGAGATAATGCGCACCCTATATTCGCGTAGTACGTAAGACAGAAAAGAGGATAGATTCATGAAACGCACGTATCAACCCCATCGACGAAAACGGAAAAATAAATTAGGTTTCCGTAAACGGATGTCTACACGGCATGGCAGGCAAACCATCGCTCGCCGCCGCGCCAAAGGGCGGAAAGTTCTAAGTGCCTAAGGTTTTTTGATAAAGAAAAGGCTTACAGTCAAGTGCTTGCACTTGGCTTCCTTATATTAGACGTTAAAGTGAAGAAAACGGACGAATAAAAAACATCAATCTGTCGGTTTTGAGAAACACTATTTCGCCTAAATCTTAAACTGCCTTTTATTCCGTGTATCAATGGAACGAGGATGGCAAATGCCTCGAACTTTTAACTTACCTCACTTCTATCACAGTCCTATTATTTCGGTAGTTAAACAGGCGCGCCGAGATACGGATGCCCGAAAGCGAGACCTTGCCCCAACCTTATTAGACTTCGGACCCGTCCGATTTAAAATTGCTCGCCATTTCGGCTTCTGTTACGGGGTCGAAAACGCTATTGAAATCGCTTATCAGGCACTGGCAGAAAACCCAAACAAGCGTATTTTCCTGTTGTCTGAAATTATTCACAATCCACATGTCAACGAAAATCTGAGGCAACGCGGTGTACAGTTTTTAATGGATACTGCTGGTACGCCTCTCCTCCCCTTTGATATTTTGATGCCAAATGATGTTGTTATCGTTCCGGCTTTTGGAACGACCCTTGAGGTAGAGAAGGCTCTCAAGGCACGCGGCGTGACTCTGACTGCCTATAACACGACCTGTCCGTTTGTTGAGAAGGTTTGGCGGCGGAGTGAGGAGATTGGCAAGCAGGATTACACCGTGGTTATCCACGGGAAGCGTTATCATGAAGAAACTCGGGCAACGTTTTCACACGCACAGGCAAGCGCGCCTGTTGTTGTCGTGCGGGACCTTGCGGAAGCACACGATTTAGCAAAAGTTATCTCCGGTGAAGCGGATACCGAATTTTTCTTTGAAAAGTTCGCAGATCGCTTCTCTCCGGGCTTTGATCCGATCATCCACCTGAAACGCATTGGTGTGGTCAACCAGACAACGATGCTCGCCACGGAAACTGAGGCGATTGCCAATTTGCTGCAGGAGACTATCAGAACCGTGTACGGCGAAGCAGAGATGTCTTCACACTTTGCCGATACGAGAGATACACTCTGTTATGCGACGAAAGAGAATCAGGATGCAACACTTGCGTTGATTGCCGACGGCGGTGATATTGCCGTTGTTGTCGGCGGTTATAATTCCTCTAATACGAGCCATCTTGTGGAACTTTGTCAACAACACCTACCGACCTATTTTATCCGGGACGCAGATGAGCTCCTGAGTCCAACATGCATTCGTCATCTTGAATTAGAGACAAAACAGGTACAGACGACAGAGAATTGGCTTTTGGCGGATCCGAAAACACCTACTGATATCGTGCTGACTGCTGGTGCATCTTGCCCCGATGTTCTCTTGGATGAAGTATTGCAAAAGATTGTTAGTTGGTTTCCAGAGACTCGATCGGTAGAAGAGGTATTGGAGCCGTTCCTATAGCGTCGATAGGGTTTTTAAGAGTAGAGATGTTTGCGAAGGTGTGCCGACGCTGATCCGAACATGGTTATGTAGACGTGGTGTGTCAAAATATCGAATAAGGATTCCGCGTTCCGCTAATGTCGCTTTTAACGCCGCCGCATCCCTGTTGATAACCCGTGCCAGGATAAAATTCGCATGACTTGGATACGGTTCCAAGAAATCAAATTCCCGCAGTCCCTGATAAAGTCTTTCACGCTCTTCTACAATTTTTTCCACATTTTTTTGTAAGTGATACACATCTGACAGGGAAGCCAACGCCGCTGTAGCACCAGCAAGGTTTACGTTGTACGGTTGCTTAATCTTCAACAGATGTGAAAGTATCCAGTGCGGAAAAATTCCGTAACCGACTCGCAGTCCTGCAAGTCCTGCCCATTTACTGAATGTCCGAAGCACAATCAGGTTTTCGTGTTCTAAAACCCAGTCTGCGCGACTCCCTCCAGCGAATTCAATATAAGCCTCATCTAACACAACAATTAGTGGCAGTTGAAGCAGCTGCCGAAGACAGGTATCACCGAGCATCCCTCCGTCAGGGTTGTTTGGACTTGTAACAAAGAGGATTTTGATATTACTGCTGCTGGTAACAATCTCAACTATCTTTTCAGTATCTAACGAAAAATCCGCTTTTCGCTCAATGTCAATTATTTTTCCACCGTTAAGTTCGGTGTCGAAACGGTACATGCCGAAAGTGGGAGGGCAATTGATGACTGCATCACCCGGCGCGATGAAGAGTCGAATCAAAAGGTCAATCAGTTCATCTGCACCGTGTCCAGCGACGATGTGTGTCGCATCAATACCTGTATATTGGCTGAGTGCTTGACGGAGTAGTGTACTGTCGGGATCTGGATATATGTGATAATAGGTTTCGTCTGCCAATGCTTGATAGATAGAGGGCGAGGGACCGTAGGGGTTCTCGTTTGCATCAAGTTTAATGATGTCCTCAGCAGGAATACCAAGGCGTTGGCTCAGCACATCAAACGGCACGATAGGCGTATAAGGTGCCATGTCTGCAATATTTGGACGAATAAGGTTTTTTAATGTTTCAAATGACATTTTTTAATGGCTGTCAGCCATCAGCCATCAGCCGTCAGTTGTCAGTCAATCGTGTGACAGGTACAATTACGTGTAATCCCTATCACGCTCTTTTACTGAAAGCCGATAGCCGATAGCCGATAGCCATTCGTTACTGACTTGGATTCGGTGAGGTTCGGACCTCAACTGCTTTGGGTGTTAAGGCACCGAGCGGGGCTTCACCCTTTAACACACGCACAAAATCATCCACAGTCATATCCGCCACCCGTAAATTGGAATCCTCTGTTCTTCCCGCGATATGTGGTGTGTGGACAACGTTATCTCGATTGCGGAGTTCATCATCAATAGGGACCGGTTCTGTGTCATAAACGTCGAACGCGCCTGCGAGTTCATCCTTCACAATCCGTTCCCGCAATGCTTCCATATCGACCGCATGGGCACGTGTAATCACGACAACTAAGCTGCCTTTCCGGAGATGATAGATCCGTTCTCTGTTCAGTAGATGACGCGCCGAGGGTGTCGGTGGGACTGCCACGAACACGATGTCGGAGCTATCAGCGAGCGTGTCCATATCGGCACGCTGCACATCCCATTCTTGAAGGAGTTCGTCCGGTACGTACGGATCAAAACCCACGACCGTTGCCCCAAAAACCCGACACCATTTTGCGATTTTTCCGCCAATCTGTCCGAGGCCGATGACACCGATGTTTTTCGTGCCAAGGTCGCCATTGACGAAATCTGGATCATCACAGAACTGATGTGCTGCGGGGAGTTTATCAAGGGGTGCGCCGCTTTCACGGGCGTTTAGCGAACCCCACATCGGGTTCTCCCAATCCCAGAGTTTTTCACCCTGTGCCATCCGCAGATGCCACTGTGCTGTCCGTCTCAACGAAGACAGCGCGAGCCCAAAGGCGCATTCTGCCACAGATTGCGACCAGGCTCGTGTTGATTCAATGACAGGGATACCGCGTGCTTGGAGTGCTTCATACGGGATACCGTGTCCGGAATTATCTGTCATCGCTCCAAACACTTTGAGTTTCGGGGCTGCTGCGATACAGGCTTCTGTCAGGTTCCCGCCAAAATGGGATATACCGATGGTTTCGCTTAAATCGACCTGTTCGTGGATGGGGTCTCGGTTGCTGGTGTTGAGAACAAGTGTTACACCAAGTTCTTCTAACCGCTTTACCATCTGTTCATGTACATAGGGCCAAGAAATCTCTAAATTGGGATAACGTGTAAATACAAATTCGGGACTTGCCATTTTTTAATATTTCCTTGCGGTTCGGTTAGGTGCGCTGAAGCCTTTGAACATCTTCGGCGTTAATCGCCAGAGACGTTGGCTCTGACTACGCGCACTCACTAAATTTTTTACAGGACAGACTGGATAATCCAATCTTCCAAGTCGGAGTCCTATTAAATCTGATAACTATTAACTATTTCCGATGAATGAGCAGATGCGGTCCAGTGGGGTATCTGCCTAAGCGTGCACCATAGAGTGCGAAACCGCCTTTCGCCTCAGCATCCGCTTTTACTTCATAACGGACTCTTAATGTGTCTGACTTACTATTCAAAACGACTGATGGGTCAACTGTGACGTTGTGAAGATAGCCATAGATGCCGGGTTGCCCGTGAATATAAGAAAGCACACCGCGTGCATCCGCAGGACAATCAGGAATATGAATGGTGTCAATTTCAACGTCGTTAACTGAGATTGTTACATCCGACGGATATTTCTCTGGCTCCGTTTGACGGGCACCGCCGTATGCACTGGACGCTTCAAAGACGAGTGCAAGTTCTGAAATATCTCCTGCATCAAGTCCTTCTGGCAACAAAATTTCATATTCAACATACCCACTCCCAACTTCAGAGAAAAGCTGCTCGTCAGTTGTCGGTTCATTCCAAGAGGATTCGGATGTGTTACCTGGTGTATAGTTAAGTCGCACCGCTCCTGAATTGGTTCGGAATTCGTCTCCTACAGGTGCTTCTGTGAAGTGTTCAAAATTGATAAAGTTACGAGCAACAACGGTTCCTGTGTGATCTGTTACCCAGATGTGGAGCGTGCCAACGGCGGGGTGAACATCGGGAATCCGTAGTTCGAGTTGATGTACGTGTTGCACCTGATACTGCGGAAACGGAATCTCAACGCTTCCAGAGACGTTTCCACGTGTGACGTGTCCGGTTGCTGACATCGTATCCAGTTGCCAATGGAGGGTTGTGCCGGTGATGGTTTTGTGTGAGAAGTGGCTCGTGTAGATATCCGCTTTTATCGCATCCCCTGGGGCAACCGTTGTTCCGGGTGGATAATCAATGGCGATAAAGTCAAGTGTATTGATGTCCAGATAATCGTATCCGAATTCCTTTACCGACCTGTCATAGTTCATGAAACCGTTATGTTCCCACTCGATGTCCTGTAACTCAGTATAGATGTATCCACAGATTTTCGGATGGAGTCGGAGTTCATTCGTCAGATATTTGAAACACCATGAGATATCCTTGTCGCCTGCACCTGCCGAGATACCGCCGTATTCGCTGTTGATGAGCGGTGCATCGCTTTGCACGTTACCACCGGCATAATTGAACGCTGAACCCGGGTATGTCTCTGCTACAACGTTCGCAATATGCTCTTTCGCGTGGTTATAGTCGTTAATATAGAAGTGCCATGAATTGATGTCCGTTTCCACATGGTCGTATAGGCATGGCGAGTTATCTTCAATCAGGCGGGTCGTATCTAACGATTTAGCGAGGTGGTACATCTCACGGACCCATTCCTGTCGATCCGTCATTTCCTTATATTCGTTACCACCGAGTCCCCAAGTTTCATTGAAATTGCACCAAGAGATAATCGACGGGTGATTGTAATCACGCGCAATATTCCCACGGAGTGTCTCCTCGAAGCGTGCCTGTGCTTTCTCTGTATAGGTCCCAAAGTTCGGAATATCGCACATGAAGAGCAATCCTAACTTATCAGCCCAATAGTAGAGACGCGGCTCATCGACTTTGATGTGGAGACGGAGGAAGTTGAATCCGAATTCCTTTGCGCGTTCAACGTCCGTGCGGATCGCCTCGTCTGTTAGGAAAGTGTACACACCTTCCGGGTTAAACGACTGATTGAGCGCGCCAAGCAGGTAGATAGGACGGTTGTTAAGATAGATATATTGATAATCGCCACCAGGGGCTTTTGCGATGGAGACCTTCCGCATCCCAAAATATGTAAAGATTCTGTCAATGACGGTCCCTTCTGCTACCAATTCAAGCGTAACATCGTAGAGGTTCGGGGTGTCTACGTCCCACAAACGGAGTTGCTCAGGGGGGATATTAACTGTCCATTGTGTCTCGTTACCGGAAACTTCGACAGTGCCGCTGCGTTCGTCGCAAATCCAACGCAAAGACAACTCGGTATTTTCTACGTCTCCATCTATGTTAGCAGAAAACGTAGCGGTAGCGTTATCAATGTCAGGGGTAATGTGACATTGTGCGATGTGTGTCGCACTTCTCGGTTCGAGGTAAACGGTTTGCCAGATACCACTGGTACGGACATACCAACCGATCTGTTTGCCAGCAAGTTGTTCGCCGTGGTCCTGTGCGTCATAAGCGCGAACAACGATGACCGTAGATTCTCCCGGTGTAAGTGCGTCTGTGATGTCAAGTTCAAAAGGGAGATACCCGTTTTCATGCGTCCCTATTTGGTTTCCATTTACCCAGACGGTTGCTTCCCAGTCAACGGCACCAAAATTCAGAATAACGCGCTTGTTGCCCCAGTTTTCAGGGATGGACACAACTCTGCGGTACCATCCGATTGTGTGTCGAGGTTCGCCGCGGTAATTGCCTTCGCGATCTAAGCCTCCACAGGTAACCTCTTCAGGGTTGAGATAGGCGTTCTTACTCAAGTAATTTGCGTTGTCTGCTTGTTCTTCTTCGCCCCATGCTGCAAGACTTTCCCAAGGGTAAGGGACCTGTATCTGCAATGTCCATGGAGAATCGTCGGTCGGTTCTGGTGAGTACCACTCGTTTTGTTCGCCGATATTGTCTGGATCGAATGTGAATTCCCATGTACCGTTGAGGCAGATCCAGTCGATGCCTTCTGATGTCCCGCGTTGGAAGTCTGGACGCGGGTATTCTGGGCGTGGTGTATCTGTATTGTTCCCTCTCATGTTTTTCCTTTTTTAATGAGTTGTCAGTTATCGGTTATCAGTTAAAGGAGGGGTTTGTTTAACAGAAGTCTCTTAACTGACCACTGATTACTGAAGACTGAAAACCAATATATCATAAATTGCTTTTCTTTTCAACTGTTTCTTTCGCAAGGGCAGGGTTGTTAAAAAAATTTAACATCTTTTATGATATGTGGTATAATTATTTTCATAGCAAGATGGCAAAACAGAAAACAGTGCTATTATGCTTTCTACGATCACATTTCACGGTAGGAAATTGCAGAGGGTGAACCGACCTATCAACACCATACTCGGATTTTTTATACTCATCACCGTGCTATCCGGCTGCAGCGCGAGAAGCATCAACGCGCCAGCCCAAAGCACAAAAGAACCTTTTGTCCTCGTTAACCCTCTCACGGATGATCCAGATAATCCGAGTCCACACAATCCCCTTATCAAGAAGTATGGGGATATTCCAGAAGTCCGCACCTACATAAGATATTATCAAAAGTTACGTGGTGGTACCCCGCTCACTGTTGATGAGGCAATAGCATATTATTCTGCAGACCTCTACCTCTATCCTTACCCACCGACAGAGGTGATATTGAAAACCTTGAAAGACACCAAAAAACGACATGAAACCTTGGGGTTTCCCGCGGATACACCTGTATTGAGGTACGGAGGGGGCACTTCACATTATTATCACCGGGGACCCAGTGGCTACTACAACGTCAGAACGCTGCCAGATGGCACTCGAATTATAAATGATTGGCGACTCCCTGGCGGGAAAGCCGTCATCCCACCAAAAGAAAAATCAGAATCAGAGGGAGCAGCTGCCGTTGCTCATGATCAAAATTCCGTTCCCACCAAAGATGAGGAGTGATCCCTCGCGACAATGTTCAACCGCTCAACGCTACTCAAATCGGTTCTGCTCTGATGCCAACCATTGGTGAACTCAAAGACACAGATTCACACTATTGGTTGATATGCTGTTGATCAGTCTGTGTACTTACTGAATTTCGCCGCGGATAGCAAGTGTGCTTGTGACTGAAAGGAAATTTCTGCTTTCTTTGACGCTGTCATGGTGGTAGCTGAGCCCGAGGTGGAAGTTCGCTGTGATGTGGGTGCATCAATTGGTATTTGACGGGACTGCTTGTATGACGGGAATGATATAACTCCGAATGCTCACGCCGTCCACGGTTTCCGTTTCTACACGAGGTTCTGGTTTTTGGCGGTGATCGAACACGACATAATATCCTTCCGTCACACCTTCTGATTTAAGATATACGGCGAGTTGCTGCTTACCTACTTGGTAGCGGACATCTCCGCGCCAAATCTTTGTTTCAACAATATATTTCCGCTGGTTATGCGTGATACACAGGTCCATTTTGCCTGCGCCTGTTGGTACTTCAAAAGACATGACACCGCCGACTGCCTTGACATAAGAATCCAGATAGGTAAGGAGGAGATGCCTGCCGACATACTCTCGTGGCGTTTCAGGGACCTGGAGAATCTTGAAACCTACGCGTGTGATAAAATCCCGGAAGTTATCCAGGAGTCGAGCGATCTCAAGATGCCCTTTCGGCGTGAGATAATTTTGAAATTCGCCGGTTGTGTCCTCTGAAAAATAGTCCCGCTCCAATCCATTTATTGTGGGAGTGAATGCTTGCATAATGTCCCGCTGGGTGAGGGACGAATGAAATCAGCAGTTTCCTTAGAACGTGTGACGATGTAGTTATCGTGAGGATTACAGACCCTTGGGTTCCGAAAGTTCTCACAGTTTTCTCCTCCTTCTTCAAGCACTCGTTTCTTTAGTATATCAGGAGGTGGGGCGGGTGTCAAGCGTTACTGGATTTCGCCGCTGATGGTGAGTGCGCTTGCGACTGATAGGAAGTCTCTGCCTTCCTCGACTCTGTCGTGGTGGTAGCTGAGACCGAGATGGAAGTTTGCTTTGATGTGGGTGCTGATTTTGTAACCGACGCGTAACGTCGTCTCGTAACGCTCAGAACGTTCCTCGCGGTTTGCCCCGAAATTTTCCCGGCGGATCGCCCATGAGAGGGTATTTGTCAAATCCAGGTCGTGCTTAAGTGGAATTCTTTTATTGATAAACGGAATCCGTATACCGTTTTCTGTATGATAACGATAGTCAATACTGAAATTTGGCGTGACAATTACAGCATTACTCTGTATCCCACTCCGCTGATGCTCTCGGAATGTTGTGCGTATACCCAATGCTGTCCGAGGTGTTTCTGAGTCTCCCCACGTGTGTATCCAACTCAACGATGGGGTGTGCGCCTTGCTATCGCTGAGTATTGTTTCCAGTGTTGAACTATCGCGCTTCGTAAAAATATAACGCACTTGAAAACTGGTTTTTTTCTGTGTATTCAATTTCAGATCAGCCTCGTACGACTCCGCGTGTGATTTATAGGGTGTCCCTGAGCTTTTACGGGAGCTGTCAGAAGTGCTGACATTTGTCCCTAAAGTTGCCCAATTCCACGGTTTTACAGAACCGCGTAGCGAGTAACGGTTGCTGCGCCGGGAATTCGTCCGTTCCTTGGCATCATCCGCAAGTGACCAGATTTCTAATGCTGACAATCCAGATGCGAGCTGCCGGTACGATTCGGTGGCAGTAAAGTTGGCGTTGGTGCTGATCGTGAAGCTTTTGAGAACTCTATGCAGGATCCCTTCCTGAACCACCGGTGCCGCATTCACTTGCGCTTCACCGTTCACAACCTCTCCCTTATCGCGTTCGATCCAATCGCCGTGGTCTTCTTCTAATTCTTGGATTTGCGTTTCGTCGATGCCATTTTCTCGGAGTTGTTCGACTATTTTTGTCGCATCATTGCTTTGCGGGGATTCTGGTGGGTCTTCTATTTCTAAAGACGGTGGTGTGCCATTTTGCGGTCCGTCTACTGGGGTTTGGGTTTCTGGCGGTTTATCGGTTTTCAAGAACCATCCAAACCACTTTTGGACGCTGAGGTTCATCCCAAGGCTGACATTACCGTTAAGTGAAGCGTTCTTTTGTTCTCTGAACCAGTTTTCACGGAAACTCATACGACTTGTCACGGTGGGACGCAAACCGATCAAATCTCGATTCAGGCGCGGTGTGAACGAAAGTCGATGTTCTCGTTCTGCAATTGAAAAGTCCGGTTTCGTCTCCTCTTGCGTTTCTGATGCTGTCTCGGTATCACTTGCTAAGTAGCTCCGGTCTTCTCGTCTTTCAAGTGTTCGACGCACATCGTAGCTCGGATTCAGGCTGAAAATATTTGTCGGAGTAATGTTGAGTGTTATTGTGCCGCTATCCGTTTTCTCGTCTTGGTTTCTTCCGTAGCCGTAACTGTAATAAGATGTTGATGTTGCTGTGGTATCGGTCGCGGTTTCAGGTTTTGCAAGCACATCTTCGTGGCGATATTGGGCGTTAACACCGAGTTTTGAACCGAGTTCATATCGGAAGCTGCCGGTGTAGAGGTGGCTAATTTGTGTGCCTTGACGCTCATTCCAAAAGTCTTGATAGTTGTATGCGAAACCGAGGTTGGGATAGGGATTTCGGTTGAATTGGACAGAGAAATCTCGGGTAAGGATTTCGCTTTTTCCACTCTGAAAGCTGCTGAAGCTTCCACGGAGGCTCTCTGTTTCGGTGTCTTGCTGTCGGATACCGTATCGGATCGGTAGCCACGGGAAAATGGTGACATCTGCATCGATATTGAAGTCGTTATTTGTGGTGCTATATCCCCGTGAGGAGAGGCGTTGTCTGCCAATCTCACCGGCACCGCTTTCAAAGTCTTTATCTTGACTTGCGTAACCCCCACGTAATTTAAGAATGTTCCCAAGGGATACCGACATGTTCCCGCGGCGCGCCCATCCCGCGCGGACGAGTGGATCGCCGAGGTGAATTTCATTTACCCAGATGTCACCGCTGATCTCTTGTCCAGTGTCGTTACGGATACCGAGTAGGATACCGCCAATGTTTTTAATAGAGAGTCGTGTACTGTTCTTGCCTCTAACTGTGAAACCGTCAGGATGTCCATCTGGACTATCGCTGTCAACGTCTGGCGGTTGCGTATCACTTTCAGTTTCTACAAACTGCTCTTGACTAACTGCTGAAGTCTGATTGCCAGCGACTACGTCAGGGTAGGTGTTTCTACGCAAGTCCCGTAAATCGATTTCGATTAACTTCCAACCGTCAAAATCAATGGGTACGGTGTATTCATAATAGTCCGTCAGGTTCTCGAAGACGTTAATATCTTCTTCCTGTGTCTGGCTAACAAATGGGTCTGAGCTATAAAACGAGCTACGGTAGCTGGTGCGCACGGTCGGTGCGAGTTGTAAAACGAAGGTTGTATGACTTTTGTCGCCGTAGAGCCAAAATCGCAATGTGTCGTGTTTGCTGAAATCTTGTCCGTCACTTTGCGTTAAGCCTTTCAATTGTTTTGAGGTAACGCCGTAAGAGCCGGGAAAGAGGTAATATTCAAGGCTTAGCGTCTGTTCGCGTTGCTGTTGTGTTTGAAAACCGAGTGAGGTCGCTGTGAAGGGATGTAATTTTTTGAAAAGTTCGTTATCTTCGATATCGAGATACGCGCTCTGATATTTATCGTAGCTGAAGTTATCCTTTGTACCGACGACGAACTTTTCGATTGTATCTTCCACAATCGTGCTTGTTGATAACGTTTCACCAGTGAGTCCGGTTTCTGCGGTTGGTTGGAGTCCTGAGCGGGTTATGATACCTTGTTGCCATTTATTTCCAACGATTTCGATGGATGCCCACTGTAATGTGCCTTTTGCGCTGCCGGGCGCGTTTTTGCTTAACCAGAATCGGAAGTGTTGCACGAAAACAAGGCTCGGCACTCGAGAACCGACGGGTGTAAATTTGGAGAGCGGGATACTGAGGAACATCCAACCGTTGGCATTTTTGCTTTTGATCCATTCATTTGGAATCTCGTTCAGCGGGATTGATATTTCAAAATAGGCATCTATACTGTCAAGTACACCGTCTCCGTTGAGATCTTCACTATCCAAGATCTGGTTATCCGCACCGATGGGTGTCTTTTCAAGGGGACCGTTGTAATCCCATCCGACATCCTCACCCGTATCAAGATTACCGTTTCCCCGGTAACGATCCGCATCTGAAAGATTCTCCAGATCCAGGTCAAGGGCATCAATGTTGTCATCTCCATTTGTGTCCGTTAGTGTGCTTGGAAGATCTTCGCTATCGAGGCGTTGATCGGTATCAGTGTCTTCATTCACTACCCCGAGGTTCAGATGTAGCGTTACATTGTCGTCGCCCTGAACGCGCATCCAGATGTCAACGAAACCGCGTTCCGAATAGTCGACACCGGCAGCTGAGATACCGTTTGAAAAGCCGCCCCACTCTGCCACTACATCTGTGAAATCATAGCCGAGTTCCATGATAAGACGTTCTTCCGTAGAAAGTGAGAGCGGTTGAATCGTAGATGCGGGTACGTCTCGGTTCCGCATATAATTTCCGACGGCTTCCGCTTCGTTTTTGTCTTTCAGCGCAACTTTAAAGATGGCTCTATTCTCATTGGTCGGTATAACGCTGTAAGTATTCCCTTCAGTTGCAGGCGTATCCGCTGCAATGTATGGCGGGCTGCTCGGCTTCCAGTTATATTTTAATGTCGGTACTGTCGTCGATTCCTTCGCGCCTTCCATGCTATCAATGAGTGCGACACCGAGGCTGTTAGGATTGTTATGTGAATAAGCTGCTTCGCCGCTGAAGTCAAGCGAAAGTGCGAGGTTTCTCATATTAATAAACGGCAACAGATTGAAAATACCAGCGACGTTGAATTCTCTTCCAAAACTTGTGTTTATATTGAACGCTTGCAGACGGTTTGGGACACTGTTTACATCTGGTATCTCTGCCGGTTTCTGCCCGGTGTTCAGAATATAGCCGGTTGAAAGCATGAATCCTTTTTGGAACACCGGATTGAAATAATTCATTGCACCGCCGTAGCCACCGTAATAACTCGCGCCCCTCCGGGACCTACCACCGAGACTACCGAAGCTGCTATAGCCGCCACCGAAACCACCGAGGCCACCTCCACCGAAACCACTGCCACCGAAACCGCTTCTTCCTAAACCCCCAAAACCGCCTCTTCTACCTTGTAATCCGCCACGGAATGGATCTGTTGTCCCTTCACCGAGCATGCTTGGATCCATGGATTGGATACCACCGAGCCGGTCGAATCTATCTTCAAGGCTCTGTTCTTTCTCTGATTTAGGTTTCGGCTTGTGTGCGTACTCTAACCAGACCCCCATCACGGCTTGTTGTGATGAACCGCCAAAAGGAGTCTTTTCAAATTCCACAACAATCTCGTCGAATTCGTCGAGTTGCCTGAAAAATCGGATAGTGCCGACCTCATAAATCATCATATAGTCAGTATCACGGGTCAGGAGTTGTCCATTCAGCCGAACCTTCTCACTATTTGGGATGACGAACAACCCTACGTTGTATGTTTCTGATTGATATGTATAGTCGGCGATCAACGTATAGATTTGGGCATTTGTAAAAGTGCCTTCGAGATAGATAGCGTTGTTGTTAATCGAATCGCGGTAGGCGTAATAGGGGTGGTTCGGATCCGTGATTTGAAAGGGGTTTGTCATGGGAAAACGCAGTAAGCCCCTATCATAGTCTATGAACTGGGCATCGACGTTGCCATCACCGTTCTGATCCAGACCGAAGATTTCGATATAAGGGACGAGACCTGCACTCGTCTGGAAGGCTTCGCTCTGTCCCTGTCGGCGGATTGTGAGTTGAAAGTCTCGTGGATTAATATTTCGACTGCCGAGGTGATAAACATGCGTCGCCTCCGTGCCGCGAAGCCCTTTTTCCTTTAGCACTATGTAACCTATCTCTTCCCCTTCTTCGTCAATTCTCCCATCTCCATTTTCGTCGACAAAGACGCTGCCGGGTTTACCGACAGTACCGCCGCCACCACCGCTATATTCATACGCGACGACGATGGTGTAGTTTGCAGAGATCGGGGAGAGGAATTCTATTTCACCGGTATCGTAGTCGATGTTGTAGTCCTGTCCAGCGAATTGTGGGTTGAAGTAACCTTGACTCGTTCGTTTACCACCTTGGTTGTTGCCGACGACACCATCGTCAATATAGATCTCTTCACTTCCTGATTTAATGGGGAGATGACCTTCATGTTCCGCTTTGTGGATATAGTAGTACCGATTTTTGATGTAATTGGCATCGGGGATCTGCGTCCCGGGTGTCCCGTATCCATAACCGCCGGCACGCCGCGATTGCCCACGGAAGGTCCGCACCTCACGTATCCCCTTACTGCGAGAGCCGAAAGCCGTCAGACGTGTGTTTTTCCATTCAAAAACACCTTCAAGCCCGAACAAATTCCGATTGATATTCAGGAAACGGGTGTTCGGTAAATTGAGTGTGATGTCCCCAAACGATAACGTTTTTATAATGCTCTCCGGTTTACCTTCGTACCAGATTTTAATTTTCTGTTCCTTCGCACCGCCAAGACCGTATCCGCCGCCATAACCGCCATAGCCGCCGCCATAGCCGCCACCGCCTAAACTGCTGCCACCGGCACTATAATCCACGGCGATATGTGTGCGTTGTCCGACACGGCCATGCAGCCCAAATTGCTGTATCTGACGTAGATTGAAGCCTGTCGAGCGCGGGATGCCGCGGCTACCAAATCCGCCATAGCCGCCATACCCGCTGCCATAGCTGCTGCCGTAGCTGCTGCCATATCCGCCTCCGTATCCGGTACCATAGCCGGTATCATCAAAACCACCGCCACTATAGCCGAAACCCTCGTAACCGTAAGATGAAGTGAGTCCGAGATCAAGCCCTGATGAGTAGCCGCCGTAGCCACCCCCGTATCCATATCCGCCATATCGGTTCAAGTCTCCGCTACCGAAGTAATGTGTTTTATTCGCCTCTACAGTTACGGATTGTAAACCTGTTATCCGTAAATTCGAGTCCATCGGGAGGGCGATACCTTTTTCATCACGTTTCGGTTTCGGTTTCCAGTCGTAGAGTTTACTGAGGTCTGTCAATTCGGGTGGGTGTTGCCATCTACGGAGGCTGTCAAGATAGGGTTGGATGCCGCTGTCTTCGGCATCTTTTTCGGGTTGTTCCTTTTCATCTTGCCAGATGAAGTGTTTTGGAGCACCACCGGTATCAAATGGGTTACGGTTTAACAGCCCAAATTCACTATAGTTTCCATCTTCCGAAGGTGTCTTGGGATCCCCGGAATCAGGCGTAGTGGCATTATCGCTGGGTGTTATGATTTCTGTTTGCGTCTCGTCGTTTTCTTCAGCGATACGACTTACAGCAATATCAGACGTTGCGGAAAGGACAATAGTAAGGATAAGCCCAATTTTATAAAGCAGGTTTTGGTAAACTGCAAGTTTCGACAATGGATTTTTTTGCACGTGTATTCTCGGTTGTTATTATATTTACCAGATTTCTATAGTAGATGTAAGACGGCGTTATTGCTATAAGACTTACGCATTTCCTCTTAAGATCCCCCTGATAAGGGGCGGGGAATGCCATAATGCGGAATCTTGAGTAGAAACGAGAAAATGGGACTTTATGTTTACAAAGATTTTGTCAGGACTTACGCATTTTTCCATGATAACGGACGTATTACACACTACAGACGGTGTTTCAAACACCGCCTGTAGTGGGGCTGCGTAAGTTCTATTTGTAACATGAATATTTTTTTGATGGCAGGCGTGGTTTGTAGATGTATGGGTTATCTGTGACTGTCTTTAAGATATCCCCATGTTACCGTTAGTTTTCCTGTTGCTTCGACGGCTTGAAATTGCTTTGAGAGACCCTCCATTACGTCAGCGATCTCGTCTTCGTTTAATGCCGTATTGTAGACAGCAACCTCATCAATGATACCTCTCAACGGTCCATTTTTTCCATCGGGGCCTTGTGCCCCAATAATCAATGGCGCGTTACTCGTCGCGGGTTTGCCAGCGGCACCGCGTGGATTAAATTGTACGCCATCAACATAAGGCGTGAGATTCTTCTCGTCATACACCCCGGCGACGAAGTGCCATTTACCATCGGTGACCTCTTTGCTGCCCACCTGTAAGTCTTGTGCGCCGTTAGGAAGTGTGAATCCGAAGGTCATCACGCCGGGACGGATCCACATCGTATAGTTTCGATTTGGCCACCTTTCTTTGCCAACAATTACTTGATAGGGATCGACGATCTTCGGGACTTTTATCCACGCCGTCATTGTCCATTGCCTGAGATTCATGATATCCTCATGCGGCACGCTTACGTGCCCGCCATCGAATTCAAGCGCGGTTTCAAATTTCCCGTCAGCCCATGCCACTTCGCCAATAATTTCACCGTGATGTCCATTTCCAGATAAGTCTTTAACGATGTTGCCATTTCCTTCATCAAATAGCCATACGCCTATCGCATCAGCACTGACATTGGAGATCCAAAAGAGACAAAAAATGCTCATAAGGAGCATTGAAACAGTTAGTTTTTTCATATTTTTTATCCTCCATACTTTTTCGGTGATTGGATACCTCTCTCTATTTTAGCAGATTCTTCGCAAAGTTGCACACGTTTTTCTTTTGACATCTTCGGCACACTGAGATAGAATAGTATAGGACTTACGGATTTTTTTATGAGTCCCTACATATTACGCGCTGCTGGCGGGGTTTTAAACCCCGCCAGCGAAGGGTTTGCGTAGGTTCTGTAGTGTATATTATCCGAAATTGCTTTATGTTTAAAACCTCGAATCTTTAGATTAGGTGTGCCAATATCTGCAATCAATTAAGGGGATCCAAACGATGCAAAAATATCGGAGTGCGATCATTGGCTGCGGTGGTAGAGCGTACGGTCATGCAAATGCTTATCAACAAGTTTCGCGAGGCGAGTTAGTTGCGTGTGCGAATCGATCAAATGCTGCCCGCCGCGAAAAATTCGCTGAGACTTTCGGGATTACGGGTTACGCCGATGCCGAGGAGATGCTCCGAACAGAGAAACCGGATCTTGTTCACCTCGTCACGATGCCGGATCAATGGCGTGAACTCATGCCGATGGTCTCTGAATGTGGCGTGCCGGCGTGTATCGTTGAGAAACCGATTGCTTGTGGGTCAGAAGACTGGCATTTCTTGTGCGAATTAGAGGCGCGTACCACTACAAAATTCGGCGTTGGAAAACAGTACCGCTGGCATCCAGGACTCATCAATTGCCGCACGACAGTGCAGGGCGGTATGTTAGGCGACATTCGTCTTTTAGATTTTTCATGTGGTATGAACCTCTCTGCCCAAGGCACACATATCATTGATTGGGCAATGTCCTTAAATGACGATTCACCTATTGTTCGGGTCTTCGGCACTGTCAGTGGTGCTGAGTCGCTGGGCAGTACCTATCCCGCTCCGGATACATCATCGTGCCAAGTGGTCTTTGAAAACGGTGTCCACGGGTTTTGGAACACCGGTTTTACCGCGCCACGCATTATGGACGACGATGCTATCTACAAGCACTGTCGGGTTGCCGCCTATTGTGAAAGGGGGCATGTCCTCTTTGAGGAATTCTGTGGATGGGAAATTTTTTCCAAAACGGGTACCAAAATCCACCAGACGACACCTGATGAGTGGCGTGAAAATAACGACCTTGCGCAAGCACGTCTGACGGAGGCGATGTTCGATTGGATTGAGGACGATGCCAATCCAGTCGAAACGCATCTAAAACTCGCATTACACCAGTTCAATGCAGTTTTGGGCATCTATGCAAGTGCGATCTCTCACAAGCCGATTGACATCCCTTTTGACCCGCCCGCAGATTTAGATTCACAACTTCGCGAGGTGTTGTCGCGCGCCTGATCCGCCCATGCAAAAATTTGACAAATTTGTTGTTTTATGCTATACTATTAAAGGTTTTATGTTAGAATAGGCACGGGAATTTTGATACTACGGAAGTGCTATCTTGTCTACGCCAAATACGGCATCTTCAGAGCCACACATCCATATCGTGCCATCAGTGATGTGCGCGGATTTATGCAACTTAGAAACCGATGTTCAGGAATTAGAGGCTGCTGGGATTAATATGCTCCATTTCGACTTGATGGACGCACATTTCGTCCCGAATATGCCGATTGGGCTTGCGCTTATTGAACAATTACGTCCCAAAACAGACTGTGCTTTTGATATTCACCTCATGGTAGAAAATAACGATTTTTTTGTGGACGCAGTCGCAGAGATAGGTGTCCAGCAGATAGCCGTTCACGTTGAAGCGGCGACGCATCTTGATAGAACGTTATCTCTCATTCAGGCGCACGGCATCAAGGCAGGCGCAGCACTCAACCCCGCAACTCCACTCTCGGCATTGGATTATGTCCTGGATCGGCTCGATTTTGTGCTGGTTATGACGGTAAATCCCGGATTTGCGGGGCAGAAGGTGGTTCCAGCGACCCTCCGAAAAATTGCGGAATGTCGTGCTTTTTTGCATAAACACGCCGTTGATCTGCCGATTGAAGTGGATGGCAACGTGAGTTTTGAAAATATCCCGAAAATGGTTTCCGCAGGCGCGGATATCTTGGTCGGAGGAACGAGTAGCGTTTTCCAAAAATCGGGATCAAGGCTTGAGAACGTTCAACGGATTCAGCAGGCTATTACGCTCGGACTCGCAGAAAGATCTATTAGCGATAAATATCAGTTATCGGATGTTGTTTGAAAGAGGACGCTGATACACCAAAACCTCTCTTTAACTGATAACTTTGATCAACAACTCGTCTACAGATACTTTTGCTAAGGCGCGAGTTGTTGGTCAAAACTATTAAAATATGGAAGCACTTGTTCTTCACGGGGTTGGAGATTTACGGTTAGAGCAGATTCCGGTGCCACATCTCGCTGAAGGGGATGTGCGTGTCCGAATCGGATTTTGTGGTGTCTGCGGTTCCGATATTCCGAGAATTTTCGTCAAAGGTACTTATAGTTTCCCCACGGTTTGCGGACACGAATTTGCTGGCATTGTTGATGCATGCGGTCCTGGCGTTGATGATTTTACCCCAGGGGACCCTGTCGTCGTGTTTCCGCTGCTCTGGTGTGGTACCTGTTCGGCGTGTGAACAGGGGAAGTATGTCCAATGCCGAGATTATGATTATCTCGGTTCGCGCAGCGATGGTGCTTTTGCTGAATATGTCGTTGCACCGAAAGCGAATTTGATCCGTGTCCCGCAAGGTGTGACACTCGAAGCAGCAGCGATGACAGAACCGGCTGCAGTCGCACTACACGCAGTCCGTCGCGCGCAAGCATCACTTGCTGGAAAAACTGTTGCTATTTTTGGTGCAGGTCCCATCGGATTGATGACAGCACAGTGGGCGAGAATAATGGGCGCGACAACGGTGTTTCTCTTTGATATTGTTGCGGAGAAACTGGAACTGGCGAAGCAACTCGGCTTTGACGAAGTGTTTAACACTACGACTGAAAAACCGGTTGAGGTTATGAATGCGTCTACTGACGGAAAGGGCGCGCATGTTTGTATTGAGGCTGCGGGAGTTCCTGCTACTTACCTCAATGCGCTTGAGAGTGTCGGACGCGGTGGGAGTGTCGTGTTACTTGGTAATCCGGAGGCAGATGTAACCCTACCTGCGGTGCTTATATCACAATTAATGCGACGTGAAGTGAACATTTTCGGAACATGGAATTCCGATTATAGTGCCGCTGGCAACGACGACGATTGGCGGACTGTACTTCAAGCGATGGCTTCCGATATGTTAACGCTCACGCCGCTCATAACACATAAGATTCCATTAGCAGATGGTTCCAATATGTTGCATAAGATGCGAAATAAAAGTGAATTTTACGCAAAAGTCTTGATTCATCCATCGGAGGAATAGTAGTCAGTCTACTGATAACTATAAAAAATATGAAAGCGGCTATACTTGAAAGTCTTGACAATTTGAGTGTGAAAGAAGTCCCTGAACCCGAAATTGATGATGATGCCGCTTTAATGCGCGTTGAAGCTGTGAGTATATGTGGTTCTGATGTGCGTATTCTCCATCACGGTAATCCAAGAGTTAAACCCCCCACGATCATTGGTCATGAAAATTCCGGTGTCATCGTTAAGACTGGCAAAAACGTAACGCGGGTTAAAGAAGGGGACCGAGTGTCGATCGGTGCTGATGTTCCTTGTGGTCAGTGCCGGTGGTGCCGAGACGGTCTTGGAAACAACTGCGGCATCAACTACGCTATCGGTTACCAAATCCCCGGTGCTTTCGCTCAATACATGAAGCTGCCCCGCCTCGTTTTGGAGGAGGGACCGGTTACCCCATTCGATGCCTCACTGAGTTTTGATGAAGCTGCCCTCGCCGAACCCCTTGCATGTGCTATCAACGGACTTGAGCTCATCAATATGTCGCTCGGCAAAAGCGTCGTTATCATCGGTCTCGGACCCATCGGTTGTATGATGATTGACCTTGCACGGATGATGGGTGCTACAAAAGTCATCGGTGTGCAGCGGAGCAAGCTGCGGATGGAGATCGCAAAGTTCTATGAAGCAGATGTTTATATCGCTTCTGAAGAGGAAGACGTGATTGAGAGGTGCAAAGAAGAAACAGATGGTGAAGGTCCCGATATCGTCGTTACAACGTGTGGCTCGGTTGAAGCACACGAACAGGCTATTGAAATGGTAGCACACCGCGGCTATGTTAATCTATTCGGCGGATTGCCAAAGACCATGCGTCCTATGAGTGTTCTTTCAAATGTTATTCATTATAAGGAGTGTTTTGTTACGGGTTCACACGGGTGTGTGCCGCGCCACCATGAATTAGCGGTTCGTCTGCTTGAAAAGGGATTAGTCCGTGTAAAACCGCTCATCACCCACCATTTCCCACTTATTGAAATCGACCAAGCGTTTGAAACCATGGAGTCCCGGAAAGGCATGAAAATTATGATACACCCACATCAGTAGGAGAGAGGAACGTAATGCAAGATTTTTCGCGATTTATTCGAGAGGTACCCAATTTTCCGAAGCCGGGCGTTTTATATAAAGACATCACGCCACTTTTAGGAAATCCAACCGCCTTTCATAGGGCGATTGATGAGTTCGCACTCCGTTATAAACTTGAAGCAATTGATGTTGTTACGGGAACTGAAGCGCGCGGCTTCATTTTCGGTGCTGCGCTCGCTTATCGACTCGGTGTTGGTTTTGCCCCTATCCGAAAAAGAGGTAAGTTGCCTTATCAGACCCACGAAGCCACGTACGATCTTGAATACGGTTATGATGTCGTTGCAATTCATCAAGATGCATTCCCCAAACACAGCAAAGTACTCGTGTGTGATGATGTTTTGGCAACTGGAGGGACGCTTGCTGCATCAGTTGAGCTTGTTGAAAAACTGGAAGGACAGATCGTTGGCATCGCTGTTTTGATTGAATTATTGGAACTCAACGGTAGGGAGAAGATTCCAAACTACGATATTTTTTCACTCATTAAATATTAAAAACACGTGCGCCTGTAGCTCAGTGGATAGAGCAGTGGTTTCCTAAACCACGTGTCGGGGGTTCGATTCCTCCCAGGCGCGTTGAAATGGTTTTTTACATATTGGGTTTCTGTTCTGATTTAGCATTAGCACTGCGGACATACGGAGAGACGGTCTAAAATCACAGATCTACCTCACCGAACCGCAAGGAAATATAAAAAAACGAACCGCAAGGAACTTTAAAAAAAAATGTACAGATTCAGTATCTGGAAAATAGTTTTAATCGTCGGGGTTTTTCTGTTTTCAGTGATATACCTCATCCCGACCCCGGATAGTTTTTACAATCCGCTATATGGGAATCTACCGCTTTGGATGCAGGAAAAACTTCCGCCTTTTGAAGTCACCGAAGATAACGATTTAAAAGTGAACCTCGCAGAGGTTGAATACCCCGAAGGAATCAGCTTCCAAGATGCGACCAGTGAATTAAAAGATGTCTTCAAAGTCCATTTAGGGAAACAGGAACTTACGGAGACGCTTGATTATGAATTTGGGACCACTGAAGCCCGTGAATTTTATGTTCGACTTATCTCAGAGACAGCGCGTAAAAATCCACGTGCAACCCTCGACAATTTACACTTATACGGGAGTCTCCCTGCCGTTATCAGACGGCTTATACCGGATAATCGGTTGAAGTTAGGGTTGGATCTCAAGGGGGGTGTCCATCTTGTACTTGAAGTGGATTTAGAAACCTCTAAAGCCGAACTTTTCCGCCAACACGCGTTCTCTATCCCCGAGCAGCTTCGCGCAGACGAAGTTTTGTGCCGTGAGGTTAAACGGATAGAAGGACAAGACGTGCTTGATGTATTTGTTGGCATTCCTTCCCGATTCCGATCCGACGCGGATCAAAAAGCGCAATATCTCGAAAAAGCACAACGGCTTCTCAACGAAATCGAATTTTTTGAAGATGTACAGGTCAAGACAGAAACAGAAACACAATCCGTATATCAGTTGAGACTCAGCCAAGGCGGTATCCAAAAATATAGTGAACAGGCGATTGAACAAGTCCTTATCGTTTTACGAAATCGCGTGGATGCGTTTGGTGTTTCGGAGCCTTCTATCCGACGCGAGGCGAATCACCCAAGAATCATCGTCGAGCTTCCGGGTGCTGAGGACTCCTCGAAACCGCTGCAAATCGTCAGAGAAATGGGTAGACTTGAATTTAAACTCGTCAAGAAATCGCCTACTGGCGGCAATTTCTGGGGTGGCTCTGCCGATACACCGCCACCAGATAGTATTCCTGAAGATACTGAAATCCGCAATGATCACGAGACCGGCAGCTGGTATGTCTTGGAAAGTCCTGTACTCCTAACCGGTGACCGGATTACCGATGCCTTTCCAACGACAGGCAGGACGAATTTCGATATTGTCGTCTCACTGAGTTTTGATGGTGCTGGCAGGCGTAAGTTCGCGCAAGTTACAGGCGAACATGTCGGTGAACATTTGGCGATTCTGCTTGATGGGAAAGTTCAATCTGCACCCGTCATCCAAGACCAGATCATCGGAAATGCTATTATTCAAGGAAACTTCACCTATGAGGAAGCGAGTTACCTTTCCAATATACTCAAGGCAGGTGCCTTTCCGGTAGGGGTCCAGATCGCGGAGGAACGTACCGTCGGTCCCACACTCGGGAAAGAATCGATTGAGAACGGCGTTCGCGCCGCTATTCTCGGTTTGGGCTTTGTCCTAATTTTCATGATAATTTACTACCGTTTCTCCGGCGCGATTGCCATTGTTGCCCTCGTCTTTAATATGCTGATTATTCTTGGGGCATTGGCAGGTTTCGGTGCAGCATTGACGCTTCCGGGTATCGCTGGACTTGTCCTCACGATTGGGATGGCTGTTGATGCGAATGTCCTCATCTTTGAGCGAATTCGCGAGGAATTACGAACCGGCAAAGCCGTCTGGGCAGCGATCACCAGCGGCTATCAGCGCGCATTTATAACGATTTTAGATGCCAACCTCACAACATTCTTTACAGCACTTGTCCTCTATCATTTTGGCACAGGTCCGATTAAAGGGTTTGCAATAACGCTTGGCATCGGTATCCTCGCGAGTATGTTCACAGCTATCGTTGTTACACGCGAGATTTATGGCTTAACAATCGGCAACCGAGACGTGCAGAAACTCAGCATTTAATGGCTGTCAGCCATCAGTCGTCAGCCGTCAGTAGCGCGTGTGGTGTTTATTCTCACTGCGAAGCAGTTTTACTGCTACACGCGAGTAACTGACCCTGAAAGGATTTTACGATTACTTCGTAAAATCCGCCCTGACAGCTAATTATAGATTTTACTCTAATGGAGGAATGGTTGTTGGATGAATAAGTTTTAATAGCCGCCAGTTATCAGTAGAAAGAGGATTGGGTTAAACGAAACACCTCTTTGCTGAGAGCCGATGGCTGATTGCCAGTAACTCTGACAACTCTTAAAAAATTGGAACTACTTAGCAATACAAACTTCGATTTTATCAGCAAATATCGCACCGGGTTTATATGTTCAGCGGTGCTCATCATTATCGGCTTGGTTTTCCTCGGAATCCATCAGGGACCCAACTTCGGAATAGACTTTCGCGGCGGTGTTAAAATCCAAGCCAAGTTCAACAGAGTTGTCACTAACTCTGAATTGCAAGCCAAACTTACTGAAATTGGGTACGCGCGTGCCAAAATCCAAATAGATGAAGGCAAAAACGAAGCCTCTATCGCTTTGGGACATCGCCCTGAATTTCAGCAACAACTCATTAATATCCCTATTATGGCGGATCCCGGCGATGCAACGGCTACAAGTCTTCAAGTCAGTAAAACTGCCGAAAAGGCGCATCTATTGAGAGTCAGAGAAATCGTCCAACTTGTTGATGGGGGTTCGCAGCAACGCAATGAGATTATCAAGCGGGAGGACGCTGCCGAAGGCGACGCAATTAACTTGACCTTCGCGAACCCTGTCGGGATTGACTTGAGTGAGAATGCCACTGTCCAAATCCAAGCGAGTGTCGGTAGAATCCTCACAGATGCACTCCTTGAAGGAGGAGAGCCAATGGTTGAAGGGGCAGGTCGTTGGCAAGCGCTCGCTGGTGGTGTCAATGTCTCTGAAGTCGGACCGAGTGTCGGACGCGATCTTAAATGGGCTGCGCTTTGGTCGGTACTCTCGTCGATCGTCATTTTGTTGGTTTACATCTCTTGGCGATTTGAGTTCCGTTTCGCTATTGGCGCGATTGCTGCACTCGTCCACGATGTGTTGATTACCTTAGGTATCTTTGCGATTCTATCAAAAGAGATTAACCTGCCGACTGTGGCAGCGTTCCTCACGATTATCGGGTATTCGCTCAACGACACAATCGTCGTGTTTGACCGAATTCGCGAGAACTCACAATCCTTACGCGGGACCGACTACGTTACGGTCATTAACCGAAGTATTAACCAATCGCTGAGCCGGACTGTTATCACATCCTTGACAACTTTGTTTGTCGTTCTTGTTATCTTTGGCTACTCCAGTGCGGGTGAGGAAATTAACACATTCGCCTTAGCACTTATCGTGGGTGTGTTGATAGGCACGTACTCCTCGGTCTTCATCGCAAGTCCGATCTTGTATCTCTGGAATCGAGGACAGCAAACGGCTTAATGGCTGTCAATAGGAAGACAGGAAGATTGGAAGGTTGGAAGGTTGGAAGGTTGGAAGGATCGTCCACCCACCCTTCCGATCTTCCATCCTTCCATCCAATCACATGAAAATATTGATCTTGAGTCCTTACACAACCGGGCAGAAGCAGAAACCTGATAACCCACTCCAAGCAGAGGATTGCACCTCACCTGAGCGTCTTGAGGCGCGGATACGGGAGTTGTGTGGTTACAATGCGGAGGGTTGGTATAGTGAAGATCGGGACTACAGCATGCCCGCTGGCGAGATGTTTTCGGGTCCCTTGAATACGCAATTACGGGCAGGGTTAAAACAAATTCGGGAACACGATCGATATGGTGAAACAACTCTCGACTTGTATTTCCCCTGGTATTATTGTCGGGTTGACGGAAACATGCGTCCGGTTAACGAGAAAGACGTTATCGTTCCTTTTGATACCGCGCCACTTCACAAACTTGAAGTTTTAGAATTCGGTGGGAGCGGTGTCCCTGAACGGACAGTAGATTTAATCGAAAGTTACGACCTTGTTTTCTCGCTATTGCGGCAAGACGATATTCAATCTCTACAACGCGTTTTTGAGGTGGAACGAGCGACAACGCTAATTTTCTTGCTTGCGAAAAGTCACAAGCATGTTGTCAATGAAGACTTGCCAAATCTCCACGTTGTTGAGACTGGAAGTGTTTTACAAAAAAGTCTTCGCACTACAAACTGGGCTTTAAAAGGGGTTGTGTTGCGGCGGTTGTGTGAAGCTGCGTGTCGCGACGGCTTCCAGGTCTTTGAGCAAGTCAAACAAGATCCTCAACAGTTAATCGAAATCGCACGCAGACCCGAATCCGAGTGAAAAAATGAATCTCTCAACCCCCGTTATCAGCGATAATTCACAACGCATTATCGGTGAATCCGAACCGATGCAGGTCGTGCTGCGCCAAGTCGCGCAGGTCGCACCGACGAAAGCGACGGTCCTCATTACAGGTGAAACGGGTGTCGGAAAAGATGTCATCGCACAGGCTATCCACGAAAATAGCCCCCGTAAAGATAAATCCTTCAAAGCGGTCAACTGTGGTGCGTTTTACAAAGACCTCCTTCAAAGTGAACTCTTCGGACATGAAAAAGGGGCTTTTACAGGCGCGACAACGCAAAGACGCGGCGTATTTGAGCAGGCGAATGGCGGCACACTCTTCTTAGATGAGGTGGCGGAAATGTCGCCTGAAGTGCAAGTGAAATTTCTGCGGGTCTTAGAGACACAAGAATTCGCGCGGCTCGGTGGCGAACGGAATATTAAAGTTGATGTCCGAATTATCGCTGCTACAAATGTTAATCTTGCGACATCGGTAAATCAGAAAAAGTTTAGACGAGACCTCTATTACCGTCTCAATCTCTTTCGCATCCAGATTCCGCCACTGCGCGACCGTCGCGAGGATATCCCGCTCTTTGTTTCTGCGTTCGTCTCCGAATTAAGTGCAGAGCACGGTAAACCCATTACCGGTATCACACCAGAGTCACTCAATTATCTCCAAAACGCTGATTGGTACGGCAACGTGCGTGAACTCAGAAATGCCATAGAAACCGCGATTATCTCAGCCACCACCGAAGAACTGCAACTGAAAGATTTCCCGATGGATCCAGAAGCGCAACGGGTTTCCTTAGTGCCTGTACAAACCTCTGGCACGCAGCTTGCACCGACACAAGTCGTTGACGCAATCACCGGTGAGACAGACCTGCTTGATGAATCAGGTGGTGCTTTACAGGTTGTCGGAACCTCTAATAATGCAATCGTAACAGAAAACCTTGCCATTTACAAGACGATTCTGGGGCTTATCCTTTCGGCGATCCGCTTGCTTGAACCCGCGGCTACCGCTAATAATGAGATGCCATTTCTAATCCCAGATGAGGATACCAGTTGGATGCAAATTAGTGACACGGATGACGCTGCGGCTGTCCTCAGAAAAGCGTTGGAAGTGTTATCAGCGATAGCCAGAGCACTTGAAAATCGGACGCAAGACAGCGTTTTACCGATCACTGCACCGGTAGAACAGCGAGACAGTTCGCAGGGACCGGACGCGTATATGCCTGTGCTTGACGAGGAAGGAGTTATCGGTAGAGTCGGTATGACGATGGCGGAAATTGAACAGGTGGCGATCCAAAAGACCCTCGCGGAAGTGGGTGGTAATAAAACAGAGGCAGCGAAAATTCTTGACATCGGGGTGCGAACCTTACATCGAAAGTTAGACGCTTACAAACAGGAAACTAATAACGGATCGGGTTAACTTGAGGTTTTAGTCCTTTTCGTGGTATAGTAATACGTGAGTGAAGACGCTATGATATACTACTTTGCGACAACCGTTAGAAGTGAACACTTAAGCAAATGGCTAAAGAAGAGAGTGGGAACGCGAGAGAAATTATAAAGAAGTGGATGCCTATAGCAATATGGATTGCGGCAATAATGATTGTCCCATACTGGCTATGGATAGACGAAAAGAAATCATTACAATCCACTCTGCTCAACATAAGTGCTTTAATTCCGCTCTTTCTACTATTATCAACACTTTTAATAGAATCGGGAGGGTATGTAATGTCTGGGATTATGATGGCGGAAAGACTTTGGAGAGAAAGAAAAGAAAGAATCCGTAAGGAGAAAACAGCTGCAGCCTTGTCACCGCTTGCATTGCGTGTCGCCACGGGCTTTATTGTGGAGCATGACACCGAGCTGGTAGACAAATCGGATTCCGATTTGTTAGAAATGGTAAAAGCGTTTGGTGCTAACAAAGCACTTGATATTGCAGCAGAGCAGGCTGGCGAAGATGTTTTGGAATTTGTCAACAGTATTGAGCATGAAAGACGTGCTAACCAAATAGCCATTAAAATTTCTGACTTGATGGGTCGTGAAGATTTTGCAAATCAAGTTGTGTTTTTAGTAAAAGAAAACCAGTATCTGCATATTGAATGAAAACGCTGAGATTCGAGTCCTGCGCGGAGACGTTAATTCCGCTCACTATTTAGAAAGGAGCTCAAGATGAGGAATCAATTCCCTCCTCGCATTTTATCTATCAATGAAGTGAAAGCTATTGCTGAAGATCAATTGCGGTGTTTTTATAAAATTCGTAATAGTATCCCAAACTTGAAAAACGAAGAATTATGCTATGAAGTTGTAAGAGAACATGTTGGATCCAAGTGTATTGCGAAATATCTTCTGGATTTCGCTAATAAATTGAACGAAAATAACAAATTTCAAGATATTGTCCTCACTATTGTTTTATCAGAAAACTTAAAGTTAAATTTTCCTGATCTGCGGTATGAGAGTGTTTATAGACTAATAACTGCTTATAGTCAAGAGGATATCTTGAATCCGTACGAGGATATGATTAGGGATATAATACCTGATGACATGTAAATCTTTGTAGGTAAACAGGTTCTATTATGGCGAAATTTTATACTAAGACACGGTGTATAATATCAAGTGTCATAGGTGTTTTGTTATCAACGATAATTGGAGGTATGTATTATTCAGACCAAATTGATACTGTAGATACTAAAGAAGAAATTATACGGGTGGAAAAACATGTGGCAGATTTGTTAAATACACTGAGTGAAGGATCTCTCAAATGGAGCGATATTGATAGTATTGGAAAAAAATCTGGCTATTATGGTCAGAGATACCCCCGTCGGAATAGTTATTTGTCAAACTACAATAGAGAAATTGCTATGGCTAGGGTCAAGGTTGAGACAACGAAATATTCCAGCGATCTTAATACCATTGAACGAAGCCAGAAGGAATATAAAATAGAATCAGATGTTATTAGAATCGCAGTTTTGATTGGAATCGGGTCTGTTCTTATCACAATCCCGTTTAGTCTGTTAATATTTTATATTGTAACGATTTTATGGTACTTCATTTTAAATAGGATTAGTGAACTTTCTCAGGCTATTCAAGGTAAAAGATGATATTGTCAATGCTAATAGCACAAATTTGAAATTATGAACAATTTGTATTTTGACGACAACCTTGAAATCGGACGCGGAGACGTTAAACCCTTGGCATGCCAAATGCACACGCGAAATCACAAGGCATGCCTCCATAGATGCTTGGTCTTTGTGTGTGTTGGTATTCTTGCACTAATTCCGATCCGACGGAATCTGTGAGTTATACCCAGCCCGGAAACAACGTAAACACGCTTTAGAACCCCGGCCACCTCCACCATTTTCTTTCACTGGGAGGCGCGTCGGAAATGTATTTAATCAACAAAATTATACATATCACTGTAAGAATAATCAAACCGATATTTTTCAAGGTTTCCATATTATCACCCAAGGTTCTGGTTAAATAATGGGGCAGTAATTAGCAGATCCCTTTTAATCACGCTAAAGTTCCACATCAATTGGAAGAATGATAGCATACTTGACGAACTTACCATTGGTTCGCCGCTGCCATCTTCCAACCCGTTACGTCTGCCTTGATGTTTCCACCTCTGCTGTAAAGGCAGATACCAACATCTTCCGGGTTATGCAGTTGACTCTGTACGACTGCCTGACGTTCATTGATAAAGACTTCCACGAGTGCTCTGTCGATGAATATCCGTAAATTCAAATCCTCCCCGGCGTTCAACGCAAACGGTGCAACGCCATAAGGTTGTGAACTCCCATAAGGTTTTTCCGCTTCATTGCCATCACCGATTGAAATCGTTTTCTCGTCGGCTGAGTAGAAGATCTCCATCCCGTTCTGGTTATCTTTGTCACAGAACACTTTTACGCCGTAGTCCGTCGCTTCGGTAGATTTGATTGTGACATTCAATTCGAGCGTATCGCCTGAGATTTCCTTCAGCCTGTAGTCCTCGCCGTTTTTGACCGTAATGTTGTTCTCAGCCATTTCGTTGTAACGTAGACACTCCAGTTCACGAACCGGTTTAATACGCACAATCCCATCATCAGGCAGACGCAATTCCCACGGCAATGAGAATGCGCAGCTCCATAACGTGTTACCAAGATTAACCTGTATATTCGTAATAACAACTCTGCGTCCATCTGGTGTGAGGAGGGTTTTGGGTGCCCAATAGATAGGGATTCCGCGATAATTGTTGGTCCAACTCATTTTGGTATGAAACTCCGGTGTGAACTGATTATCCTTCCATTCACCGAGATAGTACCGCGCCCCCCAGCTATGGCTGATAAGTAGCATCATGTGCTTGTTACCGAGTTTGAAGAAATCGGTGCAGGAATGATCGTGTTGCTCAAGTCCGGGCAACTCTTTCGTCATGAATTCACCGAGAAATTCCCACTTCTTAAAGTCTTTAGAACGCATAAGGGTCGTCCTTTTATACCAAATCCCTAACCCCGGTCGGGTGTCTTCCATAGGGTGATCGCCGGAAAAGATATAGTAGTAATCTCCTTCAACCCAGGCTGTCGGATCCCAGAACACCCAATAATCGGCATCCCGTGCCTCTTGCGGCACCTCAATCTCAATCGGTTTAGACCAGTCCTCCAGATGCTCATCCGAAGCCTCTACATAAGTCGGACGACCGCCAAATATGCCGACAAAAATAACTTTCTTGCCGTCTTTAGTGATAATCGTACCACCTGTGCCACAACCGCCGCTGCCCAAAGCGCAGTCCCCGCGCCGCCGCCAGTGAACAAGATCGGTACTCGTGAAATGACCGAAAGCGTGCTCATCACCTTTATACATATAACCGAAATGATACTGACCTTTCCAGTAGATCATGAAATTCGGATCGGTCGAATAGTTTCTCTCGTTATCACCATCGGAATTAACCAAGTGATATGTAGGGCGACTCGGATCATCCATCAACCGTTGCCGAAAATCGCGAGCGATACGGACAGCCTCGTTGTCCAAGGTAAACATGTGTCTGTCGTCTCGATCGAAAACAATATACGCGTCTTCTTCATTCTCTTTTTTAGCGGCAATGTTCCTAAATTCTGGGAATTTTCCAGCACGATCTTCCCACCAACCGTCTATCGAGAAATCATACCAACTGAACGGCTGAATTGCCGAAGGCGTATTCGGTTTCAAGTCCTTAATCTGTGCTTGCGTCAAAGCCTGCGCATAAATCCGGACGTCCTTGATTTTTCCCTTGAATGATGTGGCGTAGTTAGGATTCAGGTTGACCGAGCCGATTACGAGTTGTAGGTAGGGGCTGTTCAGAAAATCAAATGGATCTTCGATGGTATAACTGGCGTACACCTCTCCGTCGCGGTAAATGGTGACCGAGTTATCCTTATAAACGGCTGCCATCATCATGAACTGTCCGAGTACAATTTCTTGTGCCGGATTTTGGGCGAGTTGTTCGGCTGTTTGCGTGCGAGCGTTATCATCACTGGCGGTGGACCATTTACCTGGCGCGTCCTGTCCAAAAGCGAGTGCGTCATACTTATCAGCCGCCTGCACAGTAATCACGCTGCAGTGCTTTGGAGTTTCCTCATCAAAGCAGAACCAACTTACGAGCGTCTTGTCTGTCGTGGTAAACATAAAAATACCTATACAAACAATTCTTGAACCTTACACTGAAATCCTTCAATCACGTCGCCGCCATCAAGGAGGTCATCGCCATGTAGAACGGTCATATCCTCAGGGGACCGGTACACTTCTACGGTTTCTCGGCGTGGATTGACAACCCACACCATGGCACACCCTGCATTTAACCATTCATCCACTTTTTCAGCGACCTCGGTGTAGGTATCGCCTGGGGAGATGACTTCAACTGCGAGATCGGGAGCACCTTCCCAATATCCCTTTGAAATACCCCGTTCATCAATTGCGGCTTGACGCACAAACGCAGCATCTGGCGCACGCACAGTATCTGGGTTTTGAGAGATTTTAAATCCTGTTTCGGCACCACAGACATAGCCTAATTTATGCTTTTCAACGTGCGCGTCAAGATGTCTTCCAATTTTAGCCGATCGGATCCCGTGTTCAAATCCAGCGGGTGGCATTCTACGTATGACCCCTTTCACTAATTCATACCGATAGCCATCATCGGGTTGTTTCCACAGATCCTCAGCCGTTAAGAGTGTGTGTTGAGGTGATGGCAATTTGGGTTTTGGTTGATTTTGTTGTGTTTCTGCCATTTTGCCCCCTGATTTTATTTTTCGGAAGTCGATAGGGTTGGTATTGCTCAGTTTCTGTATCAAACAATTTTAATTCATCTGACCTCTCTTGGCAAGAGAAAATTCACTGAAACCATTCGCACGTCGGAACCTACAAAAGCGAGACTCTACCTATTTTCTGATACAGTGCTATAATAAATCGCATTGAAAAGCAGCTTAAAGGTTCCATAAGATTGCGCGCGGTGTTGCGGTTTGAACCCGAAAAGAATGACGCGCCCATTGCCTAAGGGTACTTCTAACAGTGCGGCTTTCTGACGTATCCGTTTTTCACCCTCAAGCCAACCGCTCATCAACGGATTAAACTCTGGGTATTTTGCTATAATTTCCGCGCCACCGCGTTCGGCAGCAAATACAGGTCCCGATTTAAAAAAGATAGCCATCTCGCTATCTAACCCGTGTCCGATTGGATGCTTCGTGTCTATCCGAACGCGGAGTAATGAACCGGGACAGAAAAACACGTCTTGGTTCGGTTGGTTATTTTTTTCAACAACATTGACGATACCCTTTTCACTAAGTCCAAAGTACTTCAAGGGCAGTTCTGTCGCACGATTTAGGCAGATAAGCGTGCCGCCGTTCTCTACAAAAGTTCGCAAATTTGCCAACCCCTCTGTGCCGATTCCACCGACATATTCCGGCGGTAATTTCCCTGTTGAATGTCCGTTGAGAATACCGGAAGCACCCAGATCGGGCAGGATTATTGCATCATAACGCGCTGCCAAATCGCCCGCGCGAATTTCTGCATTCGTGAGACTCTTGTAATTAAACCCGTATGTATCCAAAACCCAGCGCGTCCACCCCTCATCCATATTCGCTGTCCACGGTTTGTACAGACCAAGGCGCGGCGCGTCCACGCTTGAGAACATACGACTGAGATTTTCTTCATTGATAGATGCATCAGCGTGGATGTGGATGCCGTATTCCGATGCCAGTGCGCTCAACTCTGCAATTTGCTGTAGTGGCGGTTCCACAGTCTTGATCAGGATAGCCCCGGGAGGCAACGTTTTATCGGCAAGTTCTACATCCCGCCGCGCCCAATAAAGTTTATATTTCGGACTGTTGTCGCCGAATCTTGCAGTGAACAGATGATTGAGAAAAAGTGCTTCAGCGTTCGTTCGGTTCTCGAACAGGTAACTTGTCGGTTCAGGTGGACCGTCCAGCGTGCCTTGCACCGCTGGAAGCATCGGTAGCTGCCTTAAATCCGCCTCGAACGGATGCACAACCGCGATTGACCGCACCCCCATCTGTAACGGCAAGGTCCAACCTGCGATGTCGTAAGGGCGTTCAGGTGGTGATTCAGGCGATGGACGGCGTTCTGGATAGCGTTGCACCTCAAGCAGATCCTTGGCGTGTGCCCGAAAGGGTTGCGCCATTAAAACGACATAAGTGTCCGCGGGGTATTCTACACCGTCAGCGATAAATGGCGCGTTTGCCTGATGAATCTGGACACCACCGCGTTTCAAAATATCCAGCATCTTAAGCGTTGTGTGGATATCGCGTTGTTCAGTCGGGATGAGAAACGCTCGGGGGGGTTCATCCTGCCCTTTTGCGATTGCATCGAGTCCCATCTTGTAAAAGTTTGTTTTCAGCGTTACTCGATGCTCGGCGACGAAATCAAGAATTGAGAATGTCGCCGCCTTCTCATAGTCTACAATATCTCGCAATCGCCACCAACCCCCGGGCCACGGTTCTGGAAAGTTGGTGCGGAGCGCGTATTTGTCAAGTCCTCGCCGATAACCTTTTAAAGTGTGATGTGGTTGGAAAATTGGCGTTGCGATTTCCACTCGCGCCGCTTCTGTCAAGATGCCGACCATGTTATGGCGATACGGAACTGTCCGAAATCCACCGTGCCACCATGTATCATAAACGGCACTTGAAAGCACACCTGTAAACCCATCGCTCGTCAAGTCGAAGGCGAGTTGTGCACCAATGAGCGAAAGCGTCCGCTGTAAGAGCGGCGGGATATTCGGATTAACCGGCTCGAAATAGGGCGGAATCACAAACCGAGGCCCGCGGTAGCTCATCTCATGCACGTCGTAAACGACTTCCGGGAACCACTCTTCATAAAGCACTCGCGTCAGCAGTCGCGTTTCTATCTGTGTCAACATAAACCAGTCGCGATTGTTATCATGTCCTGTATATTTATGATACAACCACGGGATTTCTGATCCTTCGTGGGGCGTGCCGACGGTGCGGTTGTACCAATCCACTACGATATTCAATCCGTCTGGATTCGCGGAAGGGATGAGCAGGATTATCACATTCTCAAGGATTTCTCTGATTTGCGGTGTTTCGGCTGTTGCGAATTGATGTGCCAATTCCATTGACATCTGTGAGGAGGCGATCTCCGTGGAATGGAGATTGCAATTAATCAGCACTACCGCTTTGCCTTCTTGTACCAGCGCATCCAGTTCAGCATTAGGTTTTGTGGGGAGTGCAATCTCTCTTTGGATCTCCTGATAGCGTTCCAGATTTTCCAAGTTCTCCGGTGCAGAGATCAGCAACATTAAAAGATCGTTCCCTTCTGTCGTTTTTCCAAGTGTTTCCACCAGTACCCGATCCGAGTTTTCTCCTACATGGTGCATGTAATCGGAAACAGTTTTCCAGCCTGCCACTTGATAATCTGAACCGACCTGGAATCCGAGGACCTCTTCCGGCGGCATCAACTGCGCGTATGTGGGCAGCTGCAGCAAAACCGCGTACATGACTAACACACCGAGTGTGGTCCATAACGTTGCCATCTTGATTCCATAAAAGCCTGATTGTCGTTGGTGAAGTCTGCAGTAGAGAGCGCGAAAAAATTTCATAAGAAAATATCCTTTCCTATAGCCGCGAGTTCCTGAGTCTTTATTGTTTTTCAGTATAGCCCAAATCAGCGCAGTTGTCAACTCTATCCGATAGATTTCGCTGGTTTCCGATGTGTTTCTATCCCTGCTGATCCATTGAGTTTTCGATTTTTTTGCTGCTTCTATCAGAAAAGTCGAGATTCGGAGATCCCTCCTACAGAAGAACTGACTGCTTCTGGAGAAAGCGGAATCTACACTTGACTTTTTTAGAATTTTGTGGTATTGTTACAATGGAATATTTCCAAACCCACAATGTAACGTGGCGCGCAATTAAAAGTGTGTATGACAAGGCGCAACTCATATTTAGAGTATTCGTACTACAAAAGTCAGGGGGAAAACAGAACGCAATGAAAAAGGTTTTAATCATTCCGCTCGTTGTCCTGCTGCTCGCCAGCCTTGGTTGTGAAACGAAGCAGAAGGGACCGAGCAACTTAACCGTAGGCAGGAGTAAATTAATTGACAGCGGGAATGCCTTAGAAGCCGTTGAACTTCTTGAAAAAGCGGAACAAGAAGAAGGCAATAAGTTGGAGCCTCGTGCCTTACTCGTTATCGCTTATTCTTATGGGCTTTCCACCGGAGATGCCAATAGAGGTGGTGTGGAAGCCAAATTCAGAAATCAGCTGGATCAGCGAATTGAAGCACTTACAGAGGCTGAGATGAAGCAGATCTTGCAAGTTCTCAGTAAGCGCTCACAGGTGCGGAAAGCAGGTCTACAGGCATTGGTGGACAAGGGGCCTGAGGCTACGGTCTTAATTCTTGACAGCCTCGCAAAAGGGAGATATCCTTCACTTCACGCCGATTTTACACAATGGATGTTGGTCGATATGGGATCTGAGAGTCTCGACCTTATTTTAGCGAGGCTTACCGATGCGGCTACGCCATCGGCTATCAAAAGTAAACTTGTGCAAGTGATCTCTGAAATCGGCGACGCGAAAGCGATAGAGGCATTGAAAACTCTTCAAGCCGACATCATGGAACCAGGGTTGATCATGGAGATTAACACGACACTCTATCAGCTCGGGGAGGCATCGTATAAGAAAGACATTATCGCTGGCATAAATCATAGTGATGTTAAGGTCCGCCGCGCCGCTGCAAAAGCGATGGTCAATATCAAAAATGTGTCGACGAAAACACTCATTGCTGGGCTAAAAGACGAAGATTCCGAAGTCGTCGCAGCACTTGTGGAGGCACTTGCAGTTCATAAGGATGCCGCGGCTGTTGATGGACTCGTGAGCATTCTCACCGGCGAATTAAACAAAGATCCAAAGCAAGCCGCAATTGAAACACTTGACATTTATGGACAGAATAAACTCGCCAGAGGCTTAGCAAAGCGTATCACTATGCTGCTCATTGGTGGGACAGTTAGCGACTCAAACAACCGTTATTATCTTGTGCAGCTACTCAGGCGGGAGCCGTTTAAGAAACAAATTAGAGCACTAAAGACGATTGATGATCTTGCGTCCAAGCTGCACGAGTACCACGATAGAAGTGAGCAGGTGGACCTTGTTAAAATTCCACTTGCGCAACTCCTTGATGAACTTCGGTAGTACAAAGTTTGTTGTGTGTATATTCTGGCATTTTTTCGTAGAAGGGGCTTCAGTTTCCGATTTCTGCGCGTCGTTATTGAGAAGTTGGCTCCCACAACAAGCATAAGAGTGCTCCCATTTGTAAACTTCACCTTAAATTGTTGACAGAAAAATGTATTTATTTTAAAATATTGTTTACATCAGTACTTACCTGAGTCTGTAACCACTGTTCGGTAGGTGTGCAATGTGGGCGCGATATGGATAACCTGCAGGCTTCGCCCGAGTTTTGGCGTTACCAAGCCATACTGAGAGATATTACAGAAGGGTGCTTTTTTATACGTTTGTAGGTTACACCCTTGAATGATACGCGCCTTTCATTATCTTTATGGTATATGGACACAACAAGCAGCATGGACGGGTAAGTCTAATTGAGATCCCAGGAGGAAAAGATAAACGGAACATGAAAAAAACTTTGACGATATTACTGCTTATAGGGGTTGTGAGCTTCGGCTGTCAGGAACAGGTCATCACCCAACTTGAAGTCGGCAGGAGCAAGTTATTAGATGCGGGGCTCACGCTCGAAGCCGTTGAGAACCTTGAACGTGCGGAACAGGAGGAGCAAAACAAGGTTGAACCTCGTGCCCTCTTGGTTATTGCATACAGTAACGCGCTTTCATCCGGTGCGGCGAGGGTCCACAAGATGGATGCCAGATATAAAAGTGAACGGGACCGACGCATTGGCGAATTGGGTGAATTTGAGATGAAGAAAATCCTGCAAATCCTCGGTGAACGCCACAGAGTCCAGAAGGACGCTATGCAGGTTCTTGTTGATAGAGGTGCTCCAGCCGTACCGCTCATTTTGGATAACCTCGTTAAAAACCGATATCGCGATGTCCACGGTGACTTCATTCAAATCTTGACACAGATCGGAAGCGCAGGTATTGACACGATTTTAGAAGTTGCTGGCAACAGCGGGACACCATCCGCTGTGAAGATACAATTAATTCGTGTTATCGGAGATATTGGGGACGCATCCGCTACCTCGGGATTAGAGACACTCCATAATGCAACCACTGATGAAGGGTTGAAGATGGAAATTAACACCGCGCTCTATCTGCTCGGAAACGAAGCCTCTGAAGCAAAAATCGTCGCGGGTTTGACCGATGGTAACGCCGTTGTCCGCCGCGCCGCCGCGAAATCTATGATGTTCCTCAAAGAACACCCCACAGATAAGCTGATTGATGCGCTTGACGATTCCGATGACACCGTGCGTATGGACATTGCTATAGCACTGCGGAAATATCCTGATGCGGGTGCTGTTGACGGTCTCGTCGCAATTCTGACTAACGGTTCGAGTCTCAACACTAAACAAGCTGCTATGGATACTTTGAACCATTACGCCGAGAACGGACTCGCTGATGGGTTGGCTGCGCGTTTAATCGAATTATTGACAGACCCGAAGGTCGTCAACCATGAAGATAGAATCCGAATTGTCCAACTTCTTAAAAAATCTGCTGTGCTTGAGCAGATTCGGGAAGCCGACCAGTATGAAAATTTGCCTCATAAACTTTACGTTTTTTTCGACGAGACTGAAACCAACGATATGGTAAAAGACGAGCTCAATGAACTGCTCAATCAACTTGATGAGGAAGGGTAGGCAAATTGGGATACAAGATTGATGAGTTCCGAGTTTTCTAACGTGGGTGAGTGGATGTTTTCATTCATAAGTTAAAACGCTGTGCCCGAATAGTGGAAGGACCGCTATGCAGAATTATCCCGCCGACATCAAGATTACCAAAATTGAGCAGGTTACAGTCGAAATTGACCAACCCGCGATCGGTTGCAACTCTGGAGCGAAAGAGATAAAACAGCCTGATCCGAACGGGAAGTGGCGTGAACGGATTATCCGTATCTATACCAACGATGAAACACTCGGGTGGGGCGTTGGCAGTTGGGGAACGGCAACCGCTGAAGATGCCCAAAGCGTGCTCCATCGAAACCCATTTGAACTCTTGAATCCTGAAGACGGGGTTGTTGAAGAATTCCGAGGACTTGAAAACGCACTCTGGGACACTATCGGTAGGATACTCGGGAAGCCTGCTTATCAACTCATGGGCAGCGATCTTTTTTCAAACGGGTTGCCCGCTTATGACAGTACGATCTATTTCAACGATCTTCTCTATGAGACGGAAACCGAAGGTCTCAAACGGATTGAAAACGATGTCAAAAGCAGCCTCGCTAATGGGTTTACCGCATGCAAGATGAAAATCGGACGTGGTAACCATCTCATGGCGCGTACAGCAGGATTACAACGGGATATAGAAGTCGTCCAACTTGCCCGTAGTACCGCAGGGACAGGCTTCAATATCCTCGTTGATGCTAACAACGCGTATACCTACGATGAGGTTATCACCTTCCTCAACGAAACCAGCAATTGCGATGTCTTTTGGATAGAAGAGATGTTTGAAGAAGACGTTGAATTATATCGCAACCTGAAAGCCTTTATCCAAGAAAAGGGCTTAAAAACGCTAATTGCTGATGGCGAGACCCGGACCCGTGAACCGCTTGAATTCTATGATCCCTTCTTTGAAGCTGGGGTGATTGATGTAATCCAGCACGATATGAAAGGGTTAGGCGTTACGGGTTGGCGACGGCTCGCGGATATGGCTGCTGCACACGATGTCCAATGTGCCCCGCATAACTGGGGTTCTCTGCTCGGTTTCTTCCTCAGTCTCCAATTCGCAAAAACGATTCCGCATTTCCTCTACGGTGAAGTCGCAACGCTCACCAGCGATGTCATTGATACGTCAGGCTACGGTTTCACCGATGGCACATTCACTGTGCCGGATACGCCTGGTCTCGGCTTGGAACTCAATCAAGACGTTTACGATGCCCGTTACGCCGGAAATGAAGATTGGCAGATCTCCTAATCAGATCGAAACCCCCACGGCTACCCCATAAATTCAGGGTTACAAATCCTTTCCACAAGAAAACCTACGAAGAATTGAATGGCTCTGATGGGCGTAAATGATCCCTTCAGAGTTTTTTTGATTTGAAGTGTGCTTTTGAAATGTGTTATTATACTTTTGGATTGACTTTTAACCTGAACTTGGTGTAAGAGATGTAAAGTTTCTAATGCTTATATTTTCCTTTCATAACCGCTGTAGAGGCGGTTTTATAAGGGGTAAGTATTGACAAATGGGGGTTAAAAATGAAAGTTATAATTGTTCCCTTTGCTTTATTCTTGCTCGTTGGACTTGCCGTGCAACCGGTGCTATCCCAAAATGTTACGGATGGAATAGTCGCCTATTGGGCATTCAATGAAAAAGCGGGCGATACTGCAACGGACTCAAGCGGCAACGGACATGACGGCAAACTGATGGGAGATCCAAAATGGATCGCTGATGGATACTTCGGCGGTGCACTTGAATTTGATCAAGCTGAAGATGAGGTGAACGTTCCGTATCATGCGGATCTTAATCAAGAGGTTTTCACTATATGTGCGTGGGCGAACGTGGAACCGGGGAGTGCGAACCATCGTGCTGTTGTCTCTTCTCGGGCTGACTTTCCGCAACGCGGCTATATCTTCTATGCTGAACCCGGTCATACGTGGGAGTTTTGGATCGGTGCCGGCGCGAATCATTGGAAACCGGTTCGAGGACCGGCTGTGAATCTCGGTGACTGGGATCACCTCGCTGGTACCTATGCTGATGGTAATCATAAGTTCTACGTGAATGGTGAATTTATAGGAGAAGAGAACTTTGATATTGATGTTAATCCGAGTGAGGAATTCCTCATAGGTGCAGGCGGGAATGAACGTCCTGTGCATACGTACCTCTTCAAGGGAAAAATTGATGAAGTACGGCTTTATGACCGGGTCCTGGACGAAGACGAAATTGCAGCCGTAATGGAAAGTGATTCGTTAGCAGTTGAAGCCGTTGATAAGCTGGCAATAACTTGGGGCGAACTCAAAGCCAAGTAGTATTATCGTCAAAACGGGTTAGGTCGGGGTGTCTTATGAAAAAAGTTCTTGTCGCAATGAGTGGTGGCGTAGATAGTTCTGTTACTGCTGCCATGATGGTTGACGCGGGTTACGATGTCACCGGCATCACTATGCGTCTTGGCGCGCCTGATACTGTTGAAGTAGACCCAGAGCGTCCGAACTGCTGTTCCCTTGAAGGCATTGAGGACGCGCGCCGCGTCGCTACGCAACTCGGCATCCCTTTCTACGGTGTGAATTACGAGGACGCTTTCCGGGAACAAATCATCGACTACTTTGTGGAAGAATACCTCGTTGGCAGGACACCGAGTCCGTGTATGGTGTGTAACCGGGAGCTCAAGTTCGGTAGACTGCTCGACCTTGCCAAAACATTGGAGTGTGATGCTATCGCCACTGGACATTATGCCCGCGTTGAGCAAGACCCAGAAACGGGACGTTATCTACTACGCACAGCACTTGATACCAGCAAGGATCAATCCTATTTTCTCGCCGCGCTTACACAGGAACAATTGCAGAGTGCGATGATGCCCCTCGGTGAATACACGAAAGCCGAAGTCCGCGATCTTGCCCGAAAGTATCAATTGCGTACCGCTGAAAAGATTGAGAGCCAAGAACTCTGCTTTGTCGCTGATACCAACTATAGACGTTTCCTCAAGGACAGAGTTCCTGAGAGAATTGAGGGTGGCGATATTGTGGACGGGGAAGGCAATGTCCTCGGTAAGCATGACGGGGTACCGTTTTATACCGTCGGACAGCGGCGAGGGTTAGGTATTGCAGTTGGCAAACCGCTCTATGTGACGCAACTCAATGCAACAGAGAATACCGTCGTTGTCGGTGAATCGGATGCCCTTTTTGAAGATACAATGCACGTTGAACGCATCAATCTCATCGCGATTGAGAAGTTGACGGAACCGATTCGTGCGCACGTCAAAATCCGGTCCCGTGATGACGGCGGTCCCGCGACCATCACGCCTATCAGTGACACCGAGGCGGTCGTGAAATTTGACGAACCGCGCCGCGCCATTACCCCCGGTCAAGCCACAGTCTTTTACGATGGAGAATACGTCCTCGGCGGCGGTTGGATTGTCGATCCACGCGATTAACTTTTGAAAATGAAGTCAAGACTCCTCTGTCTCCTTGGTCCCACAGCAGTCGGCAAAACAGAGATAGCGATTCAACTTGCACAGCGTCTTAACGCCGAAATCGTCTCCGTCGATTCCCGCCAAATTTATCGACAGATGGACATCGGTACCGCTAAACCTACCCCTGAAGAACGGCAGACGGCGCCGCATCATCTGATTGACTGTGTGGACGTTTCCCAACCCTTCACCGTTGCCGACTATCAATCCCTTGCAGACACGGCGATCACCGACATCCAAAACAGAGGTAAGCAGGTGCTGCTTGTCGGTGGTGCCGGTCTCTACTTTCGAGCCATTATTGATGGTTTGTTTGAGGGACCGGGGGCAGATCCTTTACTTCGTGAGCGGCTTGAACAGGAAGCCGCACAACACGGGGTTGATGTCCTCCACGAACGGCTCCGCGCCTGCGATCCAGAATCTGCTGATCGTATTCATCCCAATAACGTTGTCCGTGTCATCCGTGCCTTGGAAGTCTATGAATTGACAGGCACGCCTATGTCCGAACACCAGCAGCAATGGCAGCAAGAGGTCCAACGCTATCCGTTTATCGCCTTCTGCTTGACGATGCCGCGTGTGCTGCTCTATCAGCGTATTGAACAACGCGTGGATGTTATGCTTGCGAACGGATTGATTGCCGAAGTGGAATCTCTGTTAGCAGCGGGTTATGCGCGAGATACCGTCGCACTCCGAAGTTTTGGTTATAAAGAGTTAATCGCGTATCTTGATGGAGAATGTACATATCTGGAGGCGGTTGAGCAATTGAAGCAAAACACCCGTCGTTTCGCCAAACGGCAACTAACGTGGTTCCGTAAAGACACCCGTATTGAATGGATAGATCGGAACTCGACACCGGATATTGTTACGCATCTGTTAGAGAAAATTCGGGGTATGTAGCAGGTTGCGGTTATTGGATACTGAAAGTTGGATTCCCTGTTGATTTCATCAGCGAGATATAATACAATATTTTGTTGATACACTTCGCGGAGAGGAGGGGAAAATGAGACGTTTTTGGACGCAAGGTCCCGTCAACGCCCAGGAGCACTACGTTGTTTCACGTTCCGATGAGATCGCTGATTTCATCAAACGCGTTGACGAGGGACGCTATGTAGTGCTCTTCGCGCCCCGCCAAACGGGCAAAACGACTTTCTTTCAAGATGCCTTAGCGGTGCTTGTAGCCGATTCTATCACTGAACAGACTGCGGACTATTTCCCAATTCAACTGAACTTTGATGTCTATAAGAACACGTCTGTTACCGATTTTTATGACAACCTTTACCACGATATTTGTGAAGAAATCGAGCACTTGTTCCAGCGCCGCGGCGGTACGCCTCCTGAGGCTTTAATCCAATTGTTGGCGGATACTCAACTAACGAACCCACATGCAATGAGAAGGTTTTTCAGATACCTTGATCGGCTGCTAACACCCCAGAAATTCGTTCTAATTATTGATGAGTTTGATGGCATCCCGCAGGCTGCTCTAAGCGATTTTTTGCATACGCTCCGTCATATCTATATTTCTGGCAAGCCGCGATGTCCTCACAGCGTTGGCATCATCGGTGTCAAAAGTATTGCGCAGCTCAACTATGATCGGTCTATCTCCCCTTTCAATATCCAAGACGAATTCCATCTGCCCAACTTTACGCTCGAACAGGTACACGAGCTGCTTGGGCAATATACTGAAGAAGTTGGACAAGTTTTTGTTCCAGAAGTTATAGCATCTATCCATAAACAGACTGCTGGGCAACCTGTCCTTGTCAACCGATTCGCACAGATTCTTACCGAAGAGTTGGACATTCCGAAAAGTGAACCGATTACGAGGCAACACTTTTCGGAGGCTCATACGCAACTTCTACACGATCAAAACACAAATATTGAGCATCTCACAACCAATATCCGTAGGAATCCGCGTTTTGCCAGTGTTCTGATGCGAATTATGGAACGTGATGAAGGCGTAGACTTTAACATGGACGATGACATCATCAATGAACTTGCTACGTATGGGGTCATCAAAAAATCCACTGATGGCATGTGTGAGATTCTCAATCCGATTTATCTCTACCGCATCCTAAGGACCTTTAAACCGATAGTGAATGGTTTAGAAGATCAGTACGTTCCTGAAGGCGGTCCTGAGGAATTTCTCAATTATATCACACCTGCTGGATATATTGAGATGGAATCATTACTTGATAATTTCCGAGATTTCATTGCCCGCGCAGGATTCAAAATTCTGCAAGTCCCTGATACGCCGCAAAAATCGGTTGGCAGACATCTTTTGCTCGCGTATCTTGACCAGTTTGTGAAAGACATCGGCGGTTTTATGCACATTGAAGTGCAAACTGGTCGTGGCAGAATGGACATCATTATCACCCACAACCAACAGAAATACATCATTGAAACAAAAATATGGAGAGGTGAGCATCGTTATCAGGCGGGTAAAAGGCAACTCACAGCGTATCTCAGGACTGAGAGCGTAACGGAAGGGAACTACATCGTCTTTGACCATCGTGAAGAGCCGGAACCACGCGTAGAAACGGAAACTATAGACGGTTTGGCGATTCGGAGTTATGTGATTCCTGTGATGCAGGAACCGCCTTCAAAGGTCCCGAATCCTTCTGAAACGCAGTAAAAGAGGCACTTCACTCAAGAGAATTCGGGCGAGAATCCTACTGCTTTAGCTGTGGGAGGAAAGCCCGCTCCTATCTTTTTCCTTGACAAAATATGTCAGAAATGTTAAAATATTTCCAAAGGAAACCAGTCGGAAGTGTCGGTTTCCTTATGGGACACGTTGATTATATCCGTGTCCAAGTAACTCGAAGACTTTAGGACGCTCGTTCTACTTCCGAAGTCGGAAGTGTCTGAGGTTCTATCCGGGAAGCGTAGAGCAATCTTCCTAAACGCCCGCTTGGGGTGTGCAGTGGCGGATAGGTAAAGTTACGAGCCGAGGCTGCGGAACAAACAATTGCCGAGAACGACGGGGCGACTCTTAACAAGCCCCCGACTTTAGTCGGCGGGTACTTGACTACCATGTTCCTCGCAATACGCGCGAATGATTGGTAAGAAATCATCGGCATATTTTTGGGTTTTTACAGTACCAATACCATGAATCCGCCTGAATGCTGTACGGGTTCTTGGCAGGTGGGTTGCCATCTCCTTCAATGTTCTGTTAGTAAAAACTGCTCTGTGTTCTGCTGTTGCTAATATTCTACACTTGTCTTGAAGTAATTGAAAAAGTTCTGGATCGTATTCATTGGGATCTTTAGTCGTTTTTTTTACCGCCTCCACGCGATATTCTTTGCAGTACGCACGGATAATCGGCAAAAAGTCATCGGCGTATTTTTCGGCTTTCACGCGACCAATACGATGAATTTTCCTAAATGCTTCCACCGATTGTGGTAATTGGGTTACCATTTCTTCCAACGTTTTGTTGCTAAAAATATGGTGTAATGGTAACTTCTCGCGAGCTGCCACCACTTTACGTTTGTCACACAGGTTCTCGAAAAGTTCCTGGGTATCAGGTATAGGTTTGTCAGATACTGGTTCATGAGTGTTCGATGCTTCACTTATGCTTTCTGCCGAATCTACCTCGTGTTTCTCACAATAGGCACGAATAATTGGCAAGAAATCATCGGCGTATTTTTCCATTTTCCTGAGACTGACCCCACGAATCTGCGCGAACGCCTCTCTGGTTCGAGGAAAAGAGGTTGCCATTTCACTTAACATCCCATCAGTGAAAATTCCTTCTTGCTCTGCCTTTTCTAATGTTTTACACTTGTCTTGAAGCTGCTCAAAAAGTTCCTGAGCATATTCATTTGATTCTTTGGATGTAGAATTATTAGTTTTCGGTGCTTTAGTTTTGGCCTCTACTGATCCTATTCCGTGTTCTTTGCAATATGCACGGATAATCGGCAAAAAGACTTTGGCGTATTTTTCGGTTTTCACGGGACCAATACCATGAATTTTTCTAAATGTTTCCACCGATTGTGGTAATTCAGTTACCATCTCTTGCAACGTCTTGTTGTTAAAAATATAATGTGCCGGTAATTTCTCGTCCGCTGCTACTACTTTACGTCTGGCACGAAGTCGATCGAAGAGTTCTTCAGTATCTGGTATAGGTTCGTCAAATATAGATTCATGAATATTTGGGGTTTCACTTGCACTTTCCGAGGTATCCATTTCGTCTTCCTTACAATATTCACGGATGATCGGCAAAAAGATATCAGCGTATTTTTCAGTTCTTACTTTTCCTATGCCACTAATCTGACTAAATTCGTCCACTGTCTGCGGTAATTCCGTTGCCATTTCTTTCAATGAATTAAGAGGGACAACCCTTGATGCTTTTATCTGTTCTGCATCGGCTACCGTTCTACGTTTCTCACGTAACTTTTCATAAAGCACAGGGTCATAATCGTTCTGTTCTTGGAAAGCAGACTCGTAGGTATCCAATTCAACCGTTACGCTGGCATCCGAATCTGATGTTATCATATCCACAGGAAATCCCCAAAACCGTGCATCCGGTTTGACATCCCTTTTGTTGGTTTCCCATCCCTTATCTGTCAGATAAAGACTCCCAGTCTCTGCATTTCGTTCAAAAAGATTGTTTTGGAAGAATTGTAATGCCAGATAGCACCATTGTGCTTTACTGTACTCTTTGCCGATCTCCCAGGTCCTGAGTTTGTCGTGTTTGTGCGCGATAATCTGATCTTGCTTTTCGCCGCGTAAGATGTTAATGATATACAAAACCCCGGCTGGCAGGTAAATAGGGATACTCGTATTTTCGCCTCGCAAAGTGCCAATGAAATATTCTTCGTCAAAAACCTCTTTTGTCTCGCTTTCATTAACCCAATGAAGGCAAGATAGGAACATTTGTGCAGGGGTTGTCAAATCGACCTGTTCCATTTTCGCTTTACGACAGTTATCACACATCCCGCAATTTTCGTTTTCGTATTGCTCTCCAAAATAATCCAATAACGCTTTGCGGCGGCACCTGTCTGAAGTTGCCCACGCAGTGAGTTTTTGCACTGCTTCAATCCGTCCTTCGCGTTGCGATGGATGTCCATCATCAATGAATTCGTTGATCGTATCTTCATCATCCGGACTGAACAACAGAAGACACTCAGCACGTTCCCCATCCCGGCCAGAACGCCCGATTTCTTGATAATAAGATTCCAGATCCTTCGGCAGCCACGCATGTAAAACAAACCGAACATCTGGCTTATCAATACCCATTCCGAAGGCGATCGTGGCGACTACCACTTGGATTTCGCCATTAATGAAGGCCTCCTGGTTTTGTCTGCGCGTTTCGGGATCCAGACCTCCGCGGTAGGGCAGTACCGAAATTCCATGGGCCACTAAATTCTCACACAGCCAGTCCACATGTTTCCGTCTTTGGCAGTAGATGATACCAGATTCACCAGCATGCTTTTTGAGAAATGCCAATGTCTGCCCAAGTAACTCAAATCTTGGTTCAACGGAGATAAGAAGATTTTCGCGATTAAAACTATCAATGAATTGATTCTCTGCTGGGAAGTTAAGTAATTGTTTAATATCTTCTTGGACTCGTGGAGTCGCGGTTGCTGTTAAGGCAACGCAGACAGCATTTGGGAATTGTTCACGAACCCAGTCCAGTTCACGGTAATTTGGAACAAAATCGTGGCCCCACTGCGAAATACAATGTGCTTCATCAATCGCAAAGCATGCAACATCTGTGTCATAGAGCATTACATGGATTTCAGGTCGTTGTACGAGTGTCTGAGGAGCAAGGTAAAGCAACTTAATTTCACCTTGCCTGACTTCTTGCATTGTAGCGATGTATTCTGTTTCCTCAACTGTGTGGTTAAGAAAAGCGGCGCGAATTCCCTTCTGTTCCAACTGCATCACCTGATCCTGCATGAGGGCAATTAGCGGTGAAACAACAACGGTCAACCCATTAAAGATAAGTGCTGGCAATTGATAGCAGAGTGACTTTCCTCCTCCTGTTGGCAGAACAATCAGGGCATCCTCTCCCTTACGGATATGTTCAATGATCTCTTCCTGAAATGGAAGAAACTGTTCATGTCCAAAAACGTTCTTGAGAACCTCTAAAGAAGATATATCTCTTTGTGCTGGTGGCTGTCTTTGTTCAGGTAAAGATATTACTTCTTCTTGTGTTACTTCTTCAAGAAACCAGCCAGAAAGTTGCACGTAACAGCGTTCTTCTACGTTCGGTGTATCTCTTGGTTTCCACCAATGTGCCAATGATACGCGCAAGAGTGTGCCTGCTGGAATCGTTTCAAGGGGTTTTTGGAAACCGACGAACGTGAGTGTACAACCACCATCTTCAGTAGCGTAGTAATAACGCAGTTTTCGCATTTCTCTCTCAAGGGAAAGCGGTTGATTCGTTCGCCAAAATGTTGTGCTGTAGGGCGGGACATTATCTCCAGGAGGGACATATAGGGAACCGCTGTCTGTCGTTTTCAATAAGCCTTCGTAAAGTTTTCGCGGATCCCCGGTTTTCGGGGGCATCAAAAGTTCAATAGCACTGACTAAATCTTTTGTGTCTTTCGTGGTGTGAAGACGCTGCTTCTGGTGAACGACGATGTTTTCGTTATGCGGTGGGATGAGTGAAGTCTCAGGTTCAGCGGTTATCTCCCAAATATCACCGACCTCATATTCTCTGTTCGCGCCATCATGTGGGTCGGCGTTAAACGGAATGAGACGGACGCTTTCACCCTTTTCTGTAATCGCGCCGATACACGCGCCACCTCCCATTCGAGTTTTCGCAACAATTAAGACTCTCACGGTAGAATATCCTCGACCTCCAGATTGAAAGTTTTCGCCAGTTTATCCGCTACCAATGAGCGGTGGCACGCCTCCGGGGCAGTTTCGACACAAAAGAGTGCTACAACCTGTGCATCCGATTCCAGTTCGTCCAATAGACTTTGTGCGTCAAACGTATCAAGGCATTCGGTGTGGTAGGCTGCTATAAACGCTTCTCCAAGTTCAGTGCGTTTGCGTTTCGCGGTTTTGGTGGCTTTATCCGCTGCTGCCTGTTTTTCTCGAACAGTTTGTGTTGGCGCGAGGTCTTTGCGATAGATATATCGGATGCCGAGTTCTGCGAGTCGTGCCTGTAACCGCTTGCTATTGGCAAATGCATAGGTTGCCCCGCGTACACCTCGTCGACTTCGGATATCGCAGAATGTATCGACCTCTGCCTTACATAAAGCCTGAAAAAAACTGTTTTCGTCGAATCCGTAGACCCCGATAGTGATAATTTTGATTTTCTTCATAGTCGGTTGGGTTAGGAGTATTTTTTCCGAGAGTGGAACGTATCTTCACCAAACATTGACAATTGCCCGCCTGTCAGACGCTCAATGACTTTCTCCTGCGTCACTTGCTCGCCGTTTTCGTCGATGTGAATGACGGGTATGTCTTGCGTTGTGAGCGTTGCGCCGATAAGTTTACATCGGTGGCACTCCTCTGGTTTGCCCTCGCTACACATCAGAACAACAGATTGTTGTTGCATAAAAGCTGTATGGAGACGTTCAATCCCACGCTGGTAAAACTCCATGGCTTTGACCTTTTCGTAGTCAACTTTCCCGTTGACGTAACACGTTTCGTCGTCGGGTCTGCCGCCAAGGGCATCTCCCATGAACACATAGCGGATACCGTGTCGTTCGAGTTCATTCGCGAGCGGTGCTTTGGAGAATTCCGGTTTATAGCGTGAATAGGGTGCCGAGCGGACATCGATGAGGTAAGCGATCTCATGTCGGTGTAGCACTTCAATGAGTTCCGCTATGGATCGACTTCCGTAGCCAATCGTATAAATTGGAATGGTAGTAGGTGATTTTTCCATAATAAGTAAATAATACCACATGACCCCGCAAAAGGCAACCGAATTCTGTCCGATCTATTCCCTCCTTCACTGGTGAGGTTCTAATCTTATATACTGACAACTGACAACCATTCCTCTGACAACTATCCAAAATATCCTTGCCACTTCTATACAAAGTTTGCTATATTAACTTACATGAGAAATCGGTTTTCAAAACTTAATCTGCCCTTAATCTGCCACAAACTCGTACCCAACCATGAAAAATTACAGCGTCAGAATGATCCGTGAAGACATGGAGAACATCCCACAATTCCCGATTCCCGAAGGTTTTGCTATCCGCAATTACCGTCCCAATGAAGGGCATATCTGGACACGGATTCAGAAAGCAGCAGAACCCTACATTGATATTGACGACGGACTTTTTATGCGTGAGTTCAAACGCGATCTTCTGGCGATGGAGGATCGGAGTTTTTTCCTCACTACGGATACAGGCGAAGAGATTGGCACAATCACAGCGTGGTGGCAACCCAATATGGATGGCGAAACTTGGGGACAGATTCATTGGGTAGCGGTTCATCCCGATTATCAAGGGCGCGGGTTATCTAAACCGATGATGTCTGTAGCGATGACACGCCTCAAAGCGTCCCACGAACGCTGTTTTCTCGGCACGTCAACTCGAAGAATTGCGGCTGTCAAAGTCTACCTTGATTTCGGATTCACCCCAGACCTTTCACGTGAGAATAGTCGAGAGGCTTGGGCAGAAATTGCTTCCGTTTTGGAGCATCCGCTTTTGGCGCAGCTTGCCAGCCAAAACTTGCTGTGAGAAGTAAGAACTTACGGTTTTTGAAATGAAACACAAGTTAGTTTTAATACTCCATCTCATTTTAGTGGTATTCGGATTCATCTGCCAAACACCTGCGCAAGAGAGTGGACCTGCATCGGTTACCGGTATACGCGTCCTGACGTTAGATGATATAAATGAACGTGGTGCTTTGCTTGGAACTTGGAAGTATCATCCGGGTGATAACCCAGAATGGGCAAGTCCATCTTTTGACGATACCGCGTGGAAATCTACGAGTACCTTGCTGTCTCGGAAGGAACTCACCGAAAACGAGTGGCAGGGTATCGGCTGGTTCAGACTTCGTGTATCCGTTCCTGATCGGCGACTCTGGAATATGCCGTTGGCACTCCATGTGCTATTTCAAACCGGTGCTTCTGAAATCTATCTTGACGGGGAGTTGATTTATAAATTCGGCACAGTCGGAACGCGGGTAGGAGAAGAGGAGCCATATTGGAAGCGAGATCCACAGGTAATTTCGTTTTCGGGTAAAACCGACCATCTTCTCGCAATTCGGTATTCCAACTTTTCATCCTCTCTGTTTACCCCCCTGCTCGGTTTCAGTCTGATGCTTGCCCCACTCAATGAGAGCATAGAGGTCCGTGTCAGTGTTGTTCGCTACGGCACCACTTTGCAGATGGTATGGACGGCGGTTTCCGTTTTCCTGATGCTCCAGCACCTATTGCTATTTATTTTATATCCACGTGCCCGGGAAAACCTCTATTTTGCGATCTCAACGGGGAGCATCGGTGCTCTTGTTTTTCTAACCTTCCAATTTATAATGTTAGCAACAAGTACAGCGCAACTTCAGTATCTAATTCAGTTACTCGTCTGCGTTTATGTGCTGATGTTTTTGTCGGGAATGCTATTTCTCTATACACTTTTTTACCCGAAGCTGCCAAAACTGTCTTGGTTCTTTCTTATTGGATGGATTGTGATTGTTTGTATGTGCCTTTTGAACCTCGGTACTTCCTCATCAGGATCCGGTGTGATAGAATTGGGTGCAGCTGAGAATAGTCTATATGCCCACACGTTTCAGTTCAACCCGGGATTGGCGATTATAGCCTTATTCCTGTTTACGTGCCTCACGTTTTTAGAGATGATTCGGGTGATTATCGTTGCAATCTTTAAGAAAAAAGATGGTGCCTGGATTTTTGGACTCGGTTCGCTCTCACCTTTTATCTTGGCATTCGTACTGAGTGACCTCGTCTCGCAAGCGGGATACACAATTAACTGGCAACTTGGCGTACTCGTTGTGGTGCTTGCCCCGCTTTTTTCGATGTCGGTCTATCTCGCCCGCAACTTCTCGCGAACGAGCCGAAAACTCGAAACAGAGGTACTTGAACGCCAACTCTTAGAAGTTGAAAACACCCGAAAAACAGAGGAGTTGGAAGCAGCGCGTGAACTCCAGATGTCAATGCTACCACAAGCCGCGCCGCAATTGCCTAACCTTGAAGTCGCTTTTGAGATGCGACCTGCGACTGAGGTCGGTGGCGACTATTATGACTATAATCTTACTGCGGATGGGCAGCTCACCCTTGCAATTGGAGACGCAACAGGACACGGCACGAATGCCGGGCTTGTTGTTTCCGCTGTCAAGAGCCTTTTCAAAACATCGGCACCGGATGCCAGCAACTTAGAAACGCTTGAACGGATCTCGCAGGGTATTAAGAGCATGAATCTAAAACGGTTATACATGGCGATGACGCTCGTCACGCTCAACCAGAATAGATTGGAACTCGCAGGGGCGGGGATGCCGCCGGCACTCATCTACCGAGCAGACGAAAACAACGTTGAGGAGATACTCCTTGAAGGCATGCCATTAGGTGGCTTCATTGGAGCCGAGCGACAAGAAGCGTCATATCAGCTCCAGAGCGGTGATACGGTCTTGCTTATGAGTGATGGACTGCCGGAGATGTTAAACTCTGAAAATGAAATGTTGGACTATTCAAAGACGAAAGAACTATTTGAAGAGGTCGCGGATCAACCCCCGGAAGCGATTATCGACCATCTCTTCAAAGCAGGCGCATCGTGGGCGGACGGAGCACCGCAGGCAGATGATGTAACGCTCGTTGTCATTAAGGTGAGGTAAAATGAGACACAAATTAGCTTTAATACTCCATCTCATTTTAACGGGGTTCGGATTTATTTTCCAAGCACCCGCGCAAGAAAGTGAACCTGTATCGGTCACCGGTATACGTGTCCTGACGTTAGATGATATAGATGACGGAGGTGCTTTGCTTACAACTTGGAAATATCACCCAGGCGATAATCCGGAATGGGCAGATCCAGCTTTTGACGATACCGGGTGGGAATCCACGAGTACAGAGTTGTCTCTAAATGAAATACCGAGAAGTGGTTGGGAAGGTATCGGTTGGTTCAGGCTTCATCTTTCTGTCCCGGATGAACGGCTCTGGCATACGCCGTTAGCACTTCATGTAGCCTATCACGCGGGTGCCTCTGAAATCTATCTTGATGGTGAGTTGATTTATACCTTCGGTAAAGTCGGAAACAGAAAAGAGGAGGAGGAATCTTATTGGGAGCGAAACCCGCAGGTAATCTCGTTTTCTGGTAAAACGGACCATGTCATCGCCGTTCGGTATTCTAACTTCTCTTCGTATCAGTTGACCCCCACGCTCGGATTCTTGCTTCAGGTCGGTCCCTTGAATTCCGGCATTAAAGGCCGTGTCAACATCGTTCGCAGCGGCACCACTTTGCAGATGGTATGGACAGCGATTCTGATTTTCATGATGCTGCAGCACTTGTTGCTGTTTTTCTTTTACCCACGTGCACGAGAAAATCTGTATTTCGCGCTCTCAACAGGAAGTATCGGGGTCTTTGTTTTTCTGATCTCCCAGTTTTTCTTAGTAGCAACAGGTGTGACGGAAACTCTGTATTTGCTGCGTCTGCTTGTGTGTGTGTATGTGCTAATGTTTTTGTCGGGAATGTTATTTCTTTACACGATCTTTTATCCGAAGCTGCCCAAACTGTTTTGGTTCTTTCTGGCTGGCTGGGTTCTGATACTCTGCTTTGGCCTGCTTAGCCTCAGAGCAGGCTTTCCGTTGTTCGGTGAAGGTGAGTTGCAGTCAACGATTAAGGTGGCTGGCGTTGTCTTTGCGTCGTCGTTTAATCTCGGATTAGCCATCATCTGCTGCTTTCTGTTTGCGATGCTCACGTTTTTGGAGATGGCACGCGTGATTATTGTTGCAATCTTTAAGAAAAAAGATGGCGCGTGGATTTTTGGACTTGGCTCGCTCATGCCTATTATCCTTCCCATCGTGTTCACTTTTTTGGTCTCATATACAGGGTTTGAAAATATAAACTGGCAAGTGAGTACACTCGCTATAACCCTTGCTCCACTTTTTTCGATGTCGGTTTATCTTGCCCGAAACTTTTCACGAACCAGCCGAAAACTTGAAACGGAGGTACTTGAGCGACAGCTCTTGGAGGTTGAAAATACGCGCAAAACAGAGGAGTTGGAAGCAGCACGTGAACTCCAGATGTCGATGCTACCGCAAGCCGCGCCACAACTGCCTAATCTTGAAGTCGCCTTTGAGATGCGACCTGCGACAGAGGTCGGCGGCGACTATTATGACTATAATCTCACGGAGGACGAGCAGCTCACGATTGCAATTGGAGATGCTACAGGACACGGTATGAATGCTGGACTTGTTGTGTCTGCTGTTAAGAGTCTTTTCAAGACATCGACACCGGAAGCCGAGAACTTGGAAACGCTTGAGCGGATCTCGCAGGGTATTAAGAGCATGAATCTAAAACGGTTATACATGGCGATGACGCTCGTCACGCTCAACCAGAATAGATTGGAACTCGCAGGGGCGGGGATGCCGCCTGCCCTCTTCTATCGAGCAGACGAAAACAGCGTTGAGGAGATACTCCTTGAGGGGATGCCGCTGGGTGGATTGATCGGAGTTGAGCGAGAAGAGACATCCTTTGAACTCCAGAGCGGCGATACGATCTTGCTCATGAGTGATGGACTGCCGGAGATGTTAAACCCTGAAAATGAAATGTTGGACTATCCAAAGACGAAAGAACTGTTTGAAGAGGTCGCGGATCAACCTCCGAAAGCGATTATCGAACATCTCTTCAAAGCGGGCATATCGTGGGCGGACGGAGCACCGCAGGCGGACGATGTAACGCTTGTTGTCATTAAGGTGAAGTGACCCATTTTTCGTCCGAACGCGCAATAAATTACACTATTATTTTAAAAGGAGGTTCCGTTATGACTACGACGATAACACCGTCTCTCACCGAACAGCAAGTCGCGGACTACCATGAGGACGGTTATATAATTGTGCGTAATGTTTTATCCCCGAAAGAAGCGGATGAATTGCGGCGAACCGTCCAACAAGCGGTGAAACGCGATGCTTATCCATCAACGCTTCAGTATCCGCAACCAGCGAAATACACAGTCAGTGGCAACCGACTCGCTGACCCCGGACTCACCGCAATCGCCGAACATCCGACGGTTGTTGGTGCTGTTGAGGCTGCACTCGGTCAACCCTCGTATCTCACCGCTTATGTCGCGTATCTGCGGACACCCGGCGATAAAGGTGCCGGTGCACATTGCGACTACAAACGCTGGCGACCTGTCGGTTCATCAATGAATTGGGTGTTTGCGATTATTCCGCTGACCGATTTCGATTCGGAATACGGTCCCTTTCTCGTAGCCCCCAAATCCCATCAACTGACCCAGGTGATTGATCCAGACGCGCACATCTTAGATCTCAACCGTCCCGATGCTAAAGCGTTAGCACCTTTTATTGATCCGGAACTCAAGGCAGGCGACTTACTTGTGGTGAATGAGCATGTCTGGCACAAAGCACCTGCAGGAACCACGACTGAAGACCGATGCGGTATTTTCAATAAGTATTGTGCAGTGAACGCACCGCCTGCAGCGGGATATTATCCTTACAACCCTGCCGCATTGGAGGCGTTAAGTGATGACGGCAAACGCCTGATACCCGTCTGTTTTGACAAACCGATTACGACGGCACGTCTTCTCATTGAGGATACATCAAGTCAGGAATCAAAATTCTTGTTGCGAAGCGACACTGAATTGCCGGGAGGTGAAGGTTGGGAAGAGGAGAAACTCGTCGGTTGGGATGTCGGGGCACGGATCGGTTCCCTGCAAGAACTTGCTAAGACACAACTCGATTTAGAGGTCCCGTGGATGTCCTATATTGAAGATGTTGAAGAAGAAGACGGTATCTGTCGCATCTACGGTTTTTCTAATGATAACTTTGACCTTGATGGACTCACAAATGGCGACTACGACTGGTTTACAAAAGCCGAACTTCAACAACGTCTTGGTGAAAACGACGCTATCTGCCACGCTGTTGATACATGGCATCAGACGGATATTATTCGTGGCAAAGGCAAGGCGTGCCATCAAAGCCGGACCCAGTTTGAGTGAGTTCCTTTTTCTTTGGAAGATTCGCTGGCGAGGTTTGAAACCACACCAACTTTCGGAACCAGCGAATTGTTGATTGCCAGTGTGTCGGACGTAGCACACGCCGAATTGCCAAAAAGTTCTCTTTACCAATCGTTAATCATCGCATCGCACTTCATAAGCAGTGGCGGTTGCTCGACCCAGTAATATAGCTGACGAGCAACCGCCTTTTTATTTTTTCCGCATTTTTGGGTGTATCGGCAGTTGTAAAATTTACCACAAAGATGTTCAATAAATGGACGGTGCAGCACAAATTACACTAGGAACGCGTCAAAATTTGCCGATTTCCTGCGGAATCGTGGATGGCATACAATTTGCATATTGTTCTGTCGTAAACCATTCTCATTTTTTCTATTATGATGCTGAATTCTGACAAGAAACTTGGTCTTTAAGGGCACCCTCTAAAAAAAATTAGAAAAAAATGCATAAGTACCCTAAACTTTTTCCTTTTCAGGTATATATACAATAACAGGCGATTGGGTCTGATTTAGTTATGTAACTCTCAACAACGAGGAGAAAGAAAAATGACTTTTCTCAAAAGCGATACATTAGCGATGCGGGTTGCCCGCATCGCTTCCCCCAAACATCATTCTTGCTATAGGAGCTCACCAATGAAACATCCAAAGCCTCATGTTCACTCACATATCCGTATCTTTTTCCTCGCCTGCTGCCTGCTTTTATGCTCGTTTGTGCCGTTCTCTGCGAGTGCGAAAATCGTGTTTTGTGCGGATGATGATATTTACGTCATGAACGATAACGGCTCTCGTAGGCGCAGACTTACACAGAGCTCGCAGGCGACACACCGGTATCCCCGCTGGTCGCCGGATGGCACAAAAATCGCTTTCACGCGATACATGGACAAGACGAAGAGACAAATCTCGTCTGAGTTGTTCATTATGAACGCAGACGGAACGAACCTCCAACGCCTCACCCATAACAATTTCGGTGATGGACATCCGTCCTGGTCGCCGGATGGCACAAAAATCGTTTTTGACAGTCGCCGAAGTGGACAATTTGAGGTATACGTTATAGAACTGGCAACGCTTACTGTTACACAGCTAACTGAAAGTGAGTTAGGGGCTGGTGCCCCCGACTGGTCACCCGATGGGACACAGATCGTTTATGAGAAGTTTATACACAACGCGGGCATCGGGTTTGCTCATAAAAATATCTACATAATGTCTACCACTGGTGAGAACCAGCGTCCGCTTTTCCTTGATCCCAAAGCAGATGCGGAAGTGGCTATCATGCGTTTTTTTCCGCGCTGGTCGGCAGATGGAAAACGCATTGTATTTTCTGAAGTGCAATGGCTTGAAGATGGTGCTGTCGAGAAACTCACTATTCAGCGGATCGGTGGTCGGACACAGGTGATAACAGATGTTAATGACCGACTTGGCAACAACTGGTTAGGAACGAGTGCGTGTTGGATGGACAACGATCGTGCTATCCTTTTCTCACTAATGCTAAACGATAAACCTAACCCCAACTATAACCTCTATCGCTATGGGATTGAGACGCGGGGACTGAGACGTTTGACATCGACAGCAAGTGATGAGGAGTGGCCGGACTGGACAGAAGGGGCGTTGGCGGTTTCACCCAACGGGAAGTTGACGACGCTCTTGGGTGAGATAAAAAGAGACCCCGAGTAGCACACATTTTCATAACCACTTTCTTTTTTTCTTTTTGTCAGATTATGCCCAAAAACGAAGGCAGTTGGAAGGATAGAAGCAAAACAGAGCCCTTTGAGCATTAGGCGTAGAATTGTCCATGAATGGAATAGGGGACCACGCAGATCTCTTGCAGAGGTGCCCTGTTCCTCACCGATAACAGGAGCCCCCGAATCATGTCAAAACTTTTGATACACACCTGTCTTTTCTTGCTGGTTGCAATCTCTGCTTTAGCCGACATCACTTTCCTCTCCGATCGAGATGGAAAACGCAATATTTATGTCATGAACGATGATGGTAGCAATGTCCGTAGACTTACAGATACGCCATTGAGCGTTGGAAGTCCAAGATGGTCACCCGATGGTAGGCAGGTCGCCTTTATGATGGACTTACATACAACCCAACCCAACAAATGGCAACAATATGATGTGTTCGTGATGAATGCCGATGGCACCCAGCAACGGAATCTTACTCAACATCCCAAGCAGGACGGTTTTCCGTGTTGGTCGCCAGACGGGAAATATCTGGTATTTGAACGTGCGGGACACGCAACCTTAGAAATCTTTGTCATAGAGCTTGCGACGCGTAAAATCCGGCAACTCACAGATTTGGGCTCCGCATCATCACCGAGTTGGTCTCCCGATGGGAAAGAGATCGCCTATGAATTCGCGAGAGCCGGAGAGGGCACGCACATTTACATCATGGATGCTGATGGTCGGAATAACCATCCACTGATCAGGCAACCCCGGCGAGGTGCCTTCGGTGGAACGATACTGAGTTGTGAGCCGCATTGGTCCCCGGATGGTCAACGTATTCTCTATAAAGAGTCGGAGTTTGCAGCCGGCAAAGGGCGCGTTGCTAACTCGATCCTCATTGTCAATAAGCGCACCCGCCATCTAAAGGTGTTAGATACACCCAGAAACTGGAAGATTGATGCCGTCTGCTGGGCAGATGATGGCGATGCTGTCCTTTTCGCTGCTGTGCCGAATGGCTTAGTCAACAAATCTGGCATCTTCAAAATCTATAAGTATCGTCTCAGTAATGGGCGGATAACCAATCTCACCGATCATCCGAGTGATAACTGGAGTATGGATTGGACACCCCACAATAGCCTCTCGGTTTCTGCAGCGGCGAAACTTGGCACGCTCTGGGGAGAGATTAAGAAAGGCACAGAGTAGCCCATATTTCATAACAATTTTCTATTTTTTCGTGGGCTCTTTATTTTTCTGTTTTAACCGCTCCCCAGTGTGTCTTTAGCTTCCCTTGTGATGAAACAGAGAGGGCGTGGCGCGTCCAATGCGGGGCAGAATCACTATCGGGATGGTTTGTCAGCTGCGTGAGTTGCCCCGTTGAAAGGCGATACCGATAAATATCAAGGTTTGGAGGGAGGAGAAGTCTACCCAATCCGTTTGGCATTGCGGCGATGAGAAGCTCTGTGCCTTGTGCTGCCCAAGAGGCTCCATCAACTCGCCAGTTTCTTGGTATTTTCAGAACTTTTCTTCCTTTGCCACGGTTATTGACAACAATCAGGCGATTGGCAGTTCTCCAGATGGCTCCCGGCTCTACAACATATTCGACCTCAGAATAAAGGAGGTATTTTCCATCGGGCGAGAAGCGCGGGGTATATCTGTTTCCTCCGATATGCTGGGGAAGAAAATTTCTCGCAGCGCGCGTCTTGACATCTATAATATAGATCTGCCGTCCGGCGTTGCGGATCACCTGTTCATAAACAATGTGCGTGCCATCGGGTGAAAAGTTGGGTTTCGAGGAGAAACCGCCGGCCTTTTCATTGTCTGTGAGCTGCGTGATCTCTCGGCTGGCGAGATCCATGAGATGAATTTCTATATTTCCACTTCTCCCGCTTGAAAACGCAATCTGTTTCCCATCGGGCGACCATGTCGGAAAATCATCGTCTGCGGGGTGATACGTCAGGCGCTGCTCATTGCGGCCATCGGCATCCATGATGAAAATGTCAAACTGTCGTCGAGATGTTACGAGTACGTTTCTGACAAAAAGGATGTATTTGCCATCGGGCGACCACGTCGGACTCCCTTCGGTGGCAAGTGTGTGTGTGAGTTGCTTGACGTTGCCGCCATTAAACGACATCACATAGATGTCTGGGAGTCGAATCTCTCCGAACTCTCCCCGAGGTGCAGATGTAAAAACGATGCTCGATGCCGCGACGTCTCTGAGACCCAAAACGCTGATCCCAATCAAAAGTAGAAGTAAAAGTTTTTGTGTTGACATCCTGGGACCTCCTCCGAATCGTGATTGATGCGCAGACTGTACGGCTTACGTGGCACTGACACTTCCCGTCGCGAGTCGCTTCTTCTGCTCCTCCAACATCTTCTTTTGACGCTGGACGCGTTCGGGGACTAAGCGTTCCCGCGGTGCTGTCGGCTTGAAATCCAAGCGATCTTTCCCCAATCCGTCTAATACTGCTAATTCCACCGGCGAGAAATCGTCTGGGTTTTCACGATTGAAATTCATCGGTTCCGCAAGACCTACAGGTGGATTCGTGATAAAACGGGCGCGACCGGAGGGGTTCTGCGAAGCGGCATGCAAGATAAACGGGTGCAGCAGCACCACATCTCCCGCGTTTCCGGTGATTTCTACAAAATCTTTGCACTTTCCAATGAGTTTCCCAAAACCGCTGCTCGGTAACAACCCCTCTGGGTGTTCATATAACCACTGTGCGACATGCTGGACAGAATCGCACGCCACAAATGTCCCACCGCTTTGCGGAAGAATGTCCGACCAGACGACGATAGTCAACAACCCCTGTTCTGGGCTATCGAGAAAGTGGCGAAAGAAATCGCCATCCTTATGCCAACCGCTCACCTCTGGAGAAGGCGGCTGCCAAGGCGTGTCTGCCCCTAACGCAAAGTTGATAATAAAGCCGTCACCCCATGTCGGTTTTGCGTTATCTGAACGATTGATAACCCTGTCTTCGCCACCGACAAGATCGCAGATGGCATCCCACGCTCTCGGCGCGATTTCCTGAATCGGCACGCGATTCATTGAGGGCAGATGGATGCGCGGTTCCTCCCACGTACTCGGGTCGTCTGGATTATAGCCGAGCCGTTTAAAGGCGAACGCTCGCCACGCTTCTGCTAACTCGCGTGGAAAGCAGTCCTTGAGGACAATGTGCCCTTTCTTGACGAAATGATTAACATCTGATTCGGTAAGTGTTTTGTAAGTTCGTCCCATCTATTGCCCCTTTATTGTATATTTGCCAACAATGTTTCTACGAGTTTTGTTGCAAATTCGTCATCGTTGATGTGAGCGTCCATCTCAATGATTGTAACATTGTCACCGATGTGTGCCTTTAGGTTCTCGCTCCATGCAGCTCGCGCTTCGGGTGAATCAAAGGGTTGCCCTGTTTTGTCAATCGCCGATACGCCTTGTGCCGGAATGATGACTGTAGTGGGTCCTTGTGCTTTACTGAGTTTACGCGCCATAATACGTCCAAGTTCGGCGGTTTCTTCAGCGGTTGTCCGCATCAGGGTTACTGTCGGGTTGTGTTGATAGAACAGTCGATCGCTGAAGTTCTCTGGCACGGTGTCCGGGGGACCGAAGTTCACCATATCCAGCGCACCCGGTGCGACAACTTGCGGCAGTCCCGATTCCCCCGCGGCTTCCAGTCGGTCAGGACCGGCACTCAGGATTCCGCCTACCAACTCGTCAGCGAGTTCTGTTGTCGTCACATCTAACACGCCAGCAAGGAAGCCGCCTTTCACCAAATCTTCCATCGCTTGCCCACCAGTGCCAGTTGCGTGGAACACGAGCACTTCATAGCCAGCCGCTTCGAGGAGTTCTCTGGCTTTTGTGACGCATGGCGTTGTCACACCGAACATCGTCGCTGCGATTAAAGGTTTGTCTGCTGTCACCGCTGCGGGGGCTTCCGCGTTCACCATCCCAACGATTGCCCCAGCAGCATTGGCGAGAATCTGTCGTGATAACCGGTTGATGCCAGCGATGTCTACGACCGAATACATCATACAAATATCTTTCGACTGCACATAAGGGCTGGTATCACCTGATGCTAAGGTGGATACCATAATTTTCGGAACACCTACAGGAACTGCCTGCATCGCCGTCGTTCCGATGGTTGTGCCTGCGGAGCCGCCGAGCGAGATGATCCCATCAATTTCGCCTGCGGCGTGTTTTTCAGCAACAAGTGCTGCGGCACCCTGTGCCATGATGGTGACGCTATTTCCGCGATCGCCTTCATCTCGCAATGCTTGTAGAGATGAACCACCCGCTTGCGCGACTTCATCCGCAGAAATGTCCGGTGTTAATTGCGGTTCTTCCAATATACCTGTATTGATAACACACGTCGAGACACCAGTTGACGCAATTTGACTTTTGATGAATGAGAATTCTATGCCTTTCGTGTCCATTGTTCCGACAATACAAACCGTTTTCGCCATCCCCGGATTCCTCCACTGTTTTATTATTTTTTGGTGTAGACGCACCAACAAAACTTTAAGAGATATTTTATCAAAAAGAGATGTTACCCGAAATGGGCAAATCTGAAAGTTATGATAACACGTTTCAGAGAAATCTTCAAGTCTCTTGCTTTAGCGCGAATTCTCTTGGAGATCCAAAATCGATCGTCTTATTTGCTGGCTTATTCGCTGATATAATACCTGCCTTTCATCTATTCCTTTGAGTGCAGAGAAATCAAGAGGCGCGCCAAAAGTCACAGATACTTTGCCGGGATGGATCAATTTAGAGCCGCGAGGCATAAGGCGATTTGTGTCTTTAAGAAAAACAGGAATTGTGGAAACATTTGAGTGGTGGATAATAAAACTGGCACCCTCTTTCACTGTTCCGAGGGTTCCATCGGTACTGCGCGTGCCTTCGGGGAAAAGAAGCAGGGCATTTCCCATCTTTAAGCATGAGATCACTCTCTTTAACGATTGCCAGCCGGGTTTTTCACGTTTTATGGGTATCCCATTCAATTGGGTGAGCAACCAACCTATACCTGGGATGTGGAAGTAGAAGTCTTCCCCAAGATAGTGGAGTTCGCGCGATACTGCTGCACCAATGATAGCTGGGTCAAGAAGACTCAGATGGTTTGATACGAGTAAAACCCCACCTTGTGCTGGAATGTTCTCGTTTCCATGAGATTCAAGATGACCCAGCATATCAAGAAGTGGACGAACAATGACGCACCGTGCGCAACGATAGAAAAGACTATTACTTTGAGGTTCAGGTCTCTGATCTTCCATGGGATTGCTTTTGTATCAGAGAGAGTTAATAAATTCTTCGCTACCGATAATCCTATTGCGATACCGAGTCAGATATATCAGTCAACTGAGTTAAGGGATTCGTCTCTGCCTTGAGGTAGGCGTTGGGGTCATGATACAAAGCACCGTCGGGGAGCCACTCCCATAAGTACCCCAAACTCTTTCGTATTCGCTCCACATGAAACTCTGGGATTTGTGTTGTTTCTCCCTCAAAGAAGGGGCGGAACTGCGGGTCTTCGTCAAGTCGCCGCCGTATTTCACGGTAGTACTTGAGCTGCTCAAACCACGGCATGACGCGGATAATGTTGACCCATCGCGGAATAAATTCGTCAATCGCCTTGTAACTGTTAACGAAGTTCCGCCATGAGATGTTGTGTTTAATCAGATCAATGACGTGATCGTAAAATTCATCCCAATCATAGTTTTTCGGCTTGATATTCATCCCACGTTTACTATCAAGAAAATAAAACGGAAAGGGTAGAACTCGACCTGCTTGTTGGTATTCAAGGTTAAGCGGTGCTGCTTGTCCATACGCTGTCAGTAATAGATACGCAGGATAGGCACCAGGGGTCATATCCAAGAAAAGTTTCGTAAGTTCAAATGGCTCTGGCCCCTCGTCGATATCAAGTCCGAAAATGAAGTTAGTTTGGACGTAAGGAACGTATCTCAGAATCATGTTAACCTGCTCTGAGACCTGTCGCACTTTATCAAGCCCCTGATTCCTTCCTGACTTCGATTTGTTACCGAAATCCTGCCACGATTCGATCCCGGGCAACAGCACTTTAAATCCATTTTTCTTAAGCCGTTTCATGTGCGGTTCAGAGAGCAGCGACAGACTGCTCTCAGCCACAAAGTCAATGCTATTTGGCGGAATTGCCTCTTCGATTGCAGAGAGGTAATCATCGAATCGGATACCGAAGTTAGGGTCGTGCCAACCGACAAGCGGACGTTTAAACTTCTTTAGCAGGAACCGCAAATCTGACTTGATGAGATCAAACGCCATAGGTTGGTAGGGGATAACCGAATCAATACAAAAACTGCAAGTGTATGGACACCCCATACTCCCGAGCATCGGAACCGCTTTAATCCACGGGGCTTTACGGTGGGAGCGTTCTATAAATTTCCAACGTTCTTGTACACTCGGCAGGTCCAAAGGTTGTCCTTTGGCTGAGAGATGAACGCCGGTAGGACGGTGTGGCGAGCAGTCTTGTAGGAGGTCCTGAATGATGGATTTGTCAGTGAAACCGAGAACGTAATCAAAATACTTTTCTGCATCTTGGGGGTAGCAGCGGGCGTGGGGGCCGCCAAGCGCGGTGACCGCACCTTGCGATTGGAAAAAGTTGCTTAACGCGTATGCGAGTTGAGCACCTTGCGAAAATGTCCCAATAATAACGAGATCAAGCGTCTCTGGTAATTCCTTACTGAGGTCTTCAAGCCCTGTATAACACACATAGTGGACAGTATGCCCCTCTTCTTCGCACCATGTCGCGATGGCCTGAGGCATAATGCTCGCCAGATTGGCGTGCATCGTCCGTGCCCACATGTTGCGTGTAGGTCCCTTGGCAACAAGGTCAAGGACACCAACTTGAAATTTCCGCATGGTCGCTCCTTTTTGAGAAATTTTCTCAAAATTGTGGTAGATTTTAGAATTAACGAGACCTCTTGAGTTCCATCCATTTTTCAATCGCACTTACAAACGGAGGCGTTTTGCGTAAGTCCTATAGATGATACTTGAATTTAACGCATAAGTCAAGTTAAATCTGTGCCTGATTTCTAAGTGAGAGAAATCCACACGATGTCCAGGTAAAAATATGAAAAAGTTGACACAATTCTGTGGATGTGATACACTTTAAGAGGGTTGTCAGTTGTCGTTTCAGTTATCGGTAACGATACGAAGTGTGAACCGCTCTAACTGGCTACTGATAACTATTTTGTCTATGCTATGTCAAATTAGACGTGCATGCGCGGATTGCGGAGGAAAATGTGTGAAACCGATTGATTCTAAACAAGCAGGATTAACATCAGTACAAGTTTTAGTTGTCGTTATTGTCCTCGGAATTATTGCCGCTGTGCTTTTCGCACCTCGCTTGCTCGGACAAGCAGGGCGTGCATTGCAAGCGCAAGCCGATGCGGATATTGAAACGCTTGGGATCGCCCTTGATAGATATGCCAAGGATAATGGCGATTATCCTTCAACCGAACAAGGCTTGAAGGCACTCTGGGAGAAACCTGAGGCGCCGCCGATACCTATCAATTGGCTGGAACCCTACATCCAGATCCCAATTACGGAAGATCCCTGGGGCAACCCTTATATCTATATCCGTCCGGGTATACATGACCGGTATGGATACGATCTCATTTCGTTCGGAAGCGATGGTGTTGAAGGTGGCACAGGTGAAGCAGAAGATGTTGTGAGTTGGATCCGACGGGATGAGTAATTCGGATACGAGACGCTGAAAAAAACTCAAGACGAGATGCGGGGGCGTTTATGAAAATTACCCAAATTGACGTTATCAAAGTCAGAGTGCCGTATCATGAAGGCATTTACGAACTGATGACGCGTCGCAACCTTTACCAGATTGACTATGTCTACAAAGTCCATACCGATGTCGGACTCGTCGGGATTGGCGACGGCTCACACCAGTCGGACGAGGTCGTTCAACGCTATATCGGGAGGAATCCGTTTGAGTTTATGAACGGTTGGGCACCAACACCGCTTCAGCAAGCCTTTTATGATATTATGGGGAAAGCCCTCGGTGTACCGGTGCATCAGTTATTAGGAGAGAAGATTCACGACAAAACGTCGTTCGGTTATTGGTCTATTGATATGACCCCAGAGGAGTGGGCAGCGGAAGCGAAACACGCTTATTCCATCGGTTACCGGCTCCATAAAATCAAGGCACGTCCGTGGTTTGAAGTGCTTGAGCAGGTCGAGGCAATTGCCGGTGTTGTACCAGATGATTATCAGCTCCGCGTTGACGCGAATGACTCCTTTGAGACGCCAGAACGCACCCTTGAAGTTATGCGCCAACTTCAAGATCACAATATAGAATCGTTTGAAACGCCGATTCCACAAGCAGATATTGAAGGCTATCAGGAAATTAAACGGCACGCGGATATGCCGATAACAATTCACTTCGGGAACCCGGATCCGGTTGAAGCGATTCGAGCAAAGATGAATGACTCATTTATTATCGCCTATCCCGACTCACGTGCTGCCAATGCCATAAGGGAGGCGGCTATTTCAAACGCTGCACATCTTCCCGTCTGGATACAGATTGTCGGACTCGGTATCACAACGGCTTATGTTATGCATCTTGCAGCAGTGATGCCGAATGCAACCATGCCAGCGATTACATTAAACGCCTTGCGGGCTTTTGACCTTGTTACACCGTCAACGATTCCACTTGTTGACGGCTATGCAACTGTTCCAGATAAACCGGGATTAGGGGTTGAATTGAACGAGGACGCGCTTGACAATTGCCGCGTCTAAGGAGAAATGAAATGAAAAGAGTAATTTCTGCCTGTCAAGCACAGGCTTTCAGAGTCAGTTTGGGTTTGCTAATCCTCATGATGGGGTTTGGTTTTACTGCACACGCAGCGAAACTCGGTTTGGCGAGTGCTTGGCTCTTTGAGGATGGCGGTGGAAAGGTCGTTAAAGATATCGTCAGCGGACACGACGGTGAAATCAAGGGGAACCTTGAATGGGTAAAAGGTGGCAAGTTCGGCGGGGCATTGAAATTCGCCGGCAAGGGGGATAGTTACGTCCGTGTTGATCATGATGATGTTTTCAATTCTGATCCCTACTCGTTTGTCGCATGGGTGAAGTTGGAAAACGCCTCGTGGCAATATGTTGTCTGGCGAAACGGCGATGTCTGGCCCGAACCAGAGAATGTGCGCCATCTCGATATATGGATTCACACTGACGACTATCCGGTTTTTATGTGGCACGTCAAGGGAAACGTCGGGCGTATTGATGGTAAAACTATCATTGCTGATGGCAAGTGGCATCACATCGCTAAAATTTATGATGGCAAAAATGTTCAGATGTACGTTGATGGAAAAGTGGATGGCGAGAAACCGAGCGGTGGAACGCTGGATACCAGTAAATCGCCTATCTGGATAGGGGCACGGCCTGGCAACGTTGCGGCGACAGGTCTCTTTGACGAAGTTGGATTCTTCACTGAGGCACTCTCTGAAGGTGAACTCAATGATGTCATGGATAGCGGATTGGCTGTCTTTGCTGCTGTTGATGCTGCTGACAAATTAACAACAACTTGGGCTTTGCTGAAAGCAAAAAAATAATAGGCATACCATTTGTGGGAGTAGGCCTTGTGCCTGCATTACATGCCGTGTGCCGAAGTAGAAATGGAGATAGCGCATTATGCAAATGCACGTAGGTGGAGAATGGATTGATAAATCCGATAAAATTGACGTACTGAGTCCCTTTGACGGTTCAGTTGTTGATACCGTCCCCAGAGGGGATGCAAACGACGTTGAAACCGCTATTCAGACCGCGGAACGCGGCGCGAAGATCATGGCAGAGATGACCGGCTATGAACGCTATGAGATCCTGCGGAAGGTAGCCGACTTGATGGTGGAACGCGCAGGCGAACTCGCCGAGGTTATCACCCGTGAGGAAGGGAAAATCCTCGCTGAGGCGACGGTTGAAGCCACCCGCGCTTCGGAAATTATTGCCCTCTCTGCAGAGGAGGCAAAACGATTAACTGGTGAAACGATTCCACTTGAAGGCGCGCCGGGTGTCAAAAACAGACTCGGCTTTACAGTACGTATGCCGTGCGGTATCGTCGCTGGTATTAGCCCATTCAATTTCCCGCTGCACCTCGTCTGTCACAAAGCCGGTCCCGCAATCGCCGGTGGCAACGCAATTATCATTAAACCCGCGACGGATACACCGCTCTCCGCGCTAAAACTCGTCGAGCTCTTTTTAGAAGCAGGCACACCCCCTGAAGCAATTCAGTGCGTGACGGGCCCCGGCGGCGAAATCGGTGATACGCTCTGTGCAGACCGGCGCGTCCGAAAGATTACCTTTACCGGCAGCCGTGATGTCGGCGAACATATCTGTAAGGTCGCTGGATTGAAGCGTGTCACGATGGAACTCGGCTCAAATTCGCCGCTTATCGTTATGCCCGATGCCGATCCTGAAAAGGTCGCACGTGCTGCGGCAGCGTCCGGTTATTCTAATGCAGGACAGGTCTGCATCTCAACGCAGCGCGTCATCGCACACGAGAAAATCTACGGCGATTTCTTAGATGCGTTCCAAGCGGAAGTCGCTCAAATCAGTACCGGCGACCCACTCGCAGAAGGCACACGCATGGGACCGATGATTCGAGAAGGCGATGCTACCCGTGTTGCCGAATGGATTCAGGAAGCCGTCTCGGATGGTGCAGAACTCCTCACCGGTGGAGAGAAGCATGACCAGTTTGTTTCACCAGCTATCCTTGCTAATGTCAAGCCAGAGATGAAAATCTCCTGTGATGAAGTCTTTGGACCGGCTGTCGGTGTGACGCGTGTCAACGATATCGACGAGGCAATCGCACTCGCCAACGATACGAACTATGGACTGAGTGCCGCAATCTTCACGCAGAACGTCGATTGGGCAATGAAGTTCGTCCGTGAGGTCGAGTCTGGCAATCTGATGGTAAACTGGGGGACACAGTGGCGTGCCGATCTGATGCCGTATGGCGGTGTCAAAGAGAGCGGTATGGGCAAGGAAGGCCCGAAGTACGCCATAGAAGAGATGACAGAATTGAAGATGGCGATCTTCCATTTGGATAGTTAAGCGTAAATATTGGATCTCCTAATCTTTAAACATAAACCCGCTGCTAACACAAATCAGCAGCGGGTTTATATTTTTTCTATGTACGTGCTTTAGCACATTTTCATAGACCTACGCAAATCTATTCTTCTTCTTCGGTTTTTGACTCAGCGATGACTTTCTGGGCAACATCGTCAGGTGCGATGTCGTAGTGCGAAAATTCCATCGTGAAGTTGCCACGGGCACTCGTCATCGACTTGAGATCAATCGAATACCGGAGCATCTCCGAAAGCGGAATGTTCGCTTGAATGACCTGCTTTTTCCCTATCTGCTCAACACCCATTACTTGTCCGCGCCGTCCGTTCAAGTCACCGATGATGTTCCCCATAAACTGTTCTGGCACCGTGATCGTGACGTTCATGACCGGTTCAAGTAGACATGCATCGGCTTGTTCAGCAGCGGCAGCGAAGGCGATAGAACCTGCGATTTGGAACGCCATATCCGAAGAATCGACAGGGTGATATTTACCGTCATGGAGATCGATTTGGACATCAACAACGGGGAAACCCGCAAGTAAACCTCTATCCATCCGCTCGCGGATACCTTTTTCGACAGCCGGGATGTAGTTGCGCGGGATCGCACCCCCGACAATATTGTTAACGAACTCAAAGCCTTCACCGCGTTGCAAGGGGGCGAGATTAATCGTGACATCACCGAACTGACCCCTACCACCAGATTGACGTTTGTGTCTGCCTTGGACATCCCGAACACTTCGACGAATCGTTTCCCGGTACGGTACTTTCGGGGGGTCAACATCCGTTTCTACGCCAAATTTATCTGCCATCCGTTCTCGATTGACAGTAATGTGCAGATCGCCAAGTCCTGAGACGAGTAATTGCTTTGTGACTTCGTTCCGTTCAATCCTAAATACCGGATCTTCTTCAGACATACGTGTGAGGGATGTCATCAACTTTTCATCATCGCCTTCACGCGTCGGACGGATCGCGTAAGAGAGCACCGAGTTCGGGAACTCTATACCTGTGAGTTGGATTGGCGTATCTCTATCGCAAAGGGTGTCCCCTGTTTGGGTCGCGGCAAGTTTGGTGAGCGCGCCGATATCGCCTGCTTCGACCTGTGGTGTGCTGATCGCCTCCTTGCCGTTCATGAATGTCGTTTTGCCGAGACGTTCAACTTCTCCACGCGTTGAATTACTGACTTGAGAATCCCCTTGCAATACGCCAGAGTAGACGCGGAAGAAGCTCAATTGTCCGGCAAACGGGTCGGCGATCGTTTTGAAAACAACTGCGGACATAGGTGCGTCTGATGACGGTTCCCGGGTCTCCTCTTCATCCTCAGCACTTTTTACCGCACCGACATTGACGGGTGATGGGCACCCGTTCACGAGTGTATCCATCAATTGTTGCACGCCGGTATTGTTCAGTGCCGCACCACAAAGTACGGGAGCAAACTGATTCTCAGAGATGCCGAGTTGTAAACCGTTTTGAATTTCTTCGTCAGTAAGTTCGCCTTCAAAAAACTTCTCAATGAGTTCATCGTCACTTTCTGCTGCGACTTCAACGAGTGCTTCGCGGGTCTCTTCAGCCTGTGTTTCCAATTCTGCTGGGACTTCCGCTTTCGCGGCGCGCTTGTTACCATCAGGTTGTAGATACGCTGCCATCTGTACGACATCAACGATACCCGCAAAATTATCCTCTTTCCCAATAGGAAGTTGAACGGGGACGGCTCGGGTCTCTAAAATATCTTCAATGCTTGCAAGCGCGTTTTCAAAACTGGCGTTCTCTTTGTCCATCTTGTTGATAAAGATGAGACGTGGGAGTCCATAATTGTCCGCGACTTCCCATACCTTTTCGGTGCCACCTTCGACACCCGTTGTTGCATCAACGACAACAACGACCGCGTCGACAATTCGGAGTACGCTATAGAGGTCCCCGTAAAAATCTTCTGCGCCGGGGGTATCAATCAGATTTAGTTTGTGTCCTTCCCATTCTGCGATACAGACTGAACAATTGAGGGTGGTTTTGCGTTCTATCTCGTCAGCGGCATAGTCAGCTGCAGAAGTTCCACTATCAACAGCGCCCATACGCTCAATTGCACCACCGTTGTAAAGCATCGCTTCAACGAGTGATGTCTTGCCTGCTCCTGAATGTGCAATAATTGCGATGTTCCGGATCTCATCGGTTCTGTATTGTTTCATACGTCGAAAAATTTCTCCTTTTACTGTTAACCACTACGGAATAGAGCGAGCTATGCCGTTAAAATTACATCTTAACACGCTGAAACAAAAATGTCAAGAAAATATTTTTTTTCAGCGTCATTCTTTGAAAAAAACATCTGACATCGGATATCGGATTTAAGTTATAATGAGGGTGATTTTAAATCAGATCTGGGATTGTAAGAATGCAGCCTATAGGCTATCGGTGTATTGACTTTTGAGGTAATCTTCATCAGATACCTCTTTCTGACTGCCGACTGCTAATGGCTGACGGCTGACCGCCGATGGCTGATTGCCAGTTAAAAAGGAGGTATCTATGCAAAATCTTTTCTTCGCACTCGGTTCAGGTTTGAGTCTGCTTGGGGTTGTTTTGGGAGCATTTGGGGCACATACACTTAAGTCAAAAATCTCACCGGAGATGCTTGAGACGTTTGAGGTGGCTGTACGCTATCAGATGTACCACAGTCTCGGACTGATTGCTGCAGCGTGGGCAGTATCCCAATGGCAGAACCAACTTACGACCGCATCCGGATGGTGTTTTCTCGCTGGCATTCTGATCTTCTCAGGAAGTCTTTACGTGTTGAGTCTTACGGGCATCCGTTGGCTCGGCGCGATTACACCTATCGGTGGGTTAGCGTTTATGGTCGGTTGGGGCTGCCTGACCATCGCTGCAATCCGGGGCGGATGAAATTGATTGGACTTGGGGGGTTGATACAGGTATTGTTACGTACGAGAATTGGTTAATGGCAAGGTAAGAGAATACAGAGATCCGCTGCTATTGTGACGCGGTAGATAGCGCAATGCCGATAGTTAGTATACTGTCGGTGACAACATCCCAGAATCGTTCCAAAGGTGGAAAACTAAATTGAGGAGAGGATTGACAGATTGTGCATTGTTGTGTAAAATAGTAGGACTTTAGAGCAGTTGCTGAGTTCCCAAAACTTGCCGTGAAAACTCGTAAGAAAGCCGAGCGAAAAATTTTGTGTTTAAAACACCTATAAGGAGAAATCTTATGAAGAAACTAAACCTTCAGTGCCTCTATATAATATGTGTCTGTTTCGCTTTCATATTAGCAATACAGCCAGCATTAGCGATTCGTTACGAGTTTGATAGCGAGAAGGAGATTGCGGATTGGGAACTCGGACCGCAGGCGACAGCGAAAGTCAAAGACGGTATGCTTGAACTTACTGTCGCCGGTGGGCAGAATTCGGGTATCTATTTCGGTGAAGATAACTGGAGCGATTACCGGATGGAAGTCAAAGCCCGAAAACTGGTCGGACCCTATTTCCACCTGTTCGCACGCGTCCAGGAACCCGCAGTGGATTTCTATTTCTTGGAAATCAGTTATAACTCACATACCACTTCGCTATTTATGTTTAGTGGTGGTGCTGCAAATGAGATTACCGGCGGTCCCCGTCCGAAACGGCCTGATTCAAAGGACACCAAAGGTGGCGACGCATATACTATCGTCTTTGAAACGGAAGGGGAGACCCTCAGAACCTACATTGATGGGAAACTGATGGTTGAAAACCAAGATAAAACCTACGATAAGGGTCGTCCGGGTTTAGGTGGCAGGGATTCAACCGTTCTTTATGAATATGTTGAAATTAATGGTGAAGGTATTCCACCGACAGCCGTTGAACCCGCTGACAAATTAGCGATTACGTGGGCTGAATTGAAGCGTAAGTAAACGTTTTATATTCAGTAACTTGGGTAAAATTGAAGTCCCTATATTACATATAACTATTTAGGACTTACGCATTTTTCCATGATAACGGATATCCGACGCACTCTGCAGGCGGGGTTTCAAACCCTGAAGAAACACCCCAGCAAAAACCCTGCAGTGGGACTGCGTAAGTCTTAACTATTAAAAAATTGGAGGAAGGGTGGGGGTTGCACCTGAAAGTATGCATAGCAGTATATTTCAAGGTGTACTCGCACAAATAAAAATGAAGAAACAATTTATCTGTTTTTTGGCAATTGCAGTGTTTTTGATGAGTTGTGTGCTCGGGCATGCAGCAGATCCGGACAAAGATTTACTTATCTACATACCTTTTGATGAAGGGAAGGGAAATACGGCAGCCGACATCGGACCTAACAGTTTCAAAGGCGAAATCAAAAACGCGAAATGGGTAGAGGGTGTCGTCGGGCAAGCACTCCATTTTAACAATGGGAGTGTTAACTTCGACCCGCTCAAGATTGATCAGCCGAAGGAGATGACGATTGAGTTTTGGTTCAAACCGGATGATAAAATTGAGGGCGGCAACCGCATTGATCTGCTGTATAGGCTCAATGGTGGTGGACGACCGCATATTACGTTCAACCGTGGTGGCGTTTTGTTCGGGTTTTACTTTGCGACGCAGGGCGTAGAATTACAGGCGGTCACGAATTATACTGCGTTTGAAGCCGAATGGTACTACTTTGTTGGATCACAGAGCAAACAGACAACATGGATGTATATTAACGGGGAACTTGACGCTGAAGCGGATGCCGGTGGGGATGCACGTATGGATTTCGGGACCGAAGGTATGTGCATCGCTGCGAGTCAAGGCAACGGCAATTTCTTCAACGGTATCATTGATGAATTTAAGATGTGGAGTGTCGCACTGACAGAGGAAGAAGTCGTAGACCACATGGAAAAAGCTCTCGCTGTGGATGCAACCGGAAAACTAACGACAACTTGGGGCAAACTCAAGTCGGATTTATAGTCATTAGCCGTCAGCGGTCAGCAATCAGCAAAGAAAACTCTCACTGCGAGGCAGTTCTGTAATGTTTGCGTCTTTACTGACTGCTGAAAGCCGATGGCTGATAGCCATTAAAAAACTGAAATGTGGAGTGGGCGGCTCGCTGAGCGTCCCTCCGCATCTACACAGGTAATCACATGTTCCCCTTTAATAGGTGTGAGCCAATATTGTTCCCCTGCATTCCCCTTGAAAATCAATTCACCATCCAGAAACCAGAAAAGTTGCTGTGTCCGGTTGGAAGTTGAGGCGGACAATTGTATTTTTTGGTGCGCTAACGGAACGCTATCCCGTATGTAATAGACAGTATCTTCCGTGGGGGATAGGATCACCGGCGCAGTTCCGGCAATTGCACCTGTGCACAATGGATTGTGTTCTGGAAGCACCGGCACAGCAAACCCATTCTTTGCCAACCAAGTCGCCGCCTCGGCGGGCCATTCTTCAAATATCTTCGTTTCCACACTGCTATGTGCCGTGCGTGTTGTATCATGTAGCACATCCGCTTGAGACGCTGCTGGCAGAAAACTCCTGCAATGGGAGCAGAGGCTGTATCCAGTATCGCCATCAACATAGATGCGTTTGTGAATCGTACAGATAGCGACAGGTGAGAGTCCGGGGATATAGACATCGCTTTTACGGGTAGGACAGTGTAGCGACGGAACAGCACCCGTGAGTGCACAGACCTCTCGTGTTTTCAGGTTTTCAGGTTTCGTAAACCAGCGATGTGTGTCTTGACCCGTGAGTGCACTGAAGAGCGCGAAGAGAACAGGCGTTGCTGCGTCTACGCCGCTGAGCATTGGCGAACCTTTTCCATCAAAATTACCGAGCCACACACCAATCGTTAATTTCGGTGAATACCCGATACACCAAGCATCCCGATGTCCATACGAAGTGCCGGTTTTCCAAGCGATCTTCGGGAGGTTCATGGTGCTTTCAAAGGCTTCCGGATTTTTGACTGTATTCGCAGGCAGCTGCGAAGTGGTTAGCATCTCAGTTATGATGAAGCTTGTCTCTTTATGGAATAAACGCTGTGAAGAGCCTTCAGCCTTCAACCTTCGGCTTTCAGCAAGAAGGTTTTCTGACGGCTGATTGCTGATTGCTGATTGCTGATTGCTGGCTACTATTTGATAAGGCGCGAATTCTCCCATGTTTGCCAATCCGGCGTAAAGGGTTGTAAGTTCAAGCAGGTTCACTTCGCATCCACCCAGCACCATAGAGAGTCCGTACTTTCGGGTAGGTATAAGTGTAGTGATACCTGCCTGTTTAAGAAAAGCGTGCAGTGTAATATCTTTAAGGCGGGCGTTAAGGTTCACAGCGGGGACATTGAGAGAGCGGGCAAGTGCCTGATGTGCAGTAACATAGCCGTTGTATATGCTATCGTAGTTCACGGGTTCATATCCTGCGTAGTTCACTGGGACATCAAAGAGCAGTGTTTCTGGTGTAATCAAGCCTTGTTCCATCGCAAGTGCGTAAACGAAAGGTTTAAGTGCGGACCCCGGGGAACGCGGTGCGAGTGCACCGTTTACCTGCCCTGATGCATCCTGATCGAAGAAATCGTGAGAACCCACCATTGCTAAGACGTGGCGACTCTGCGTATCCATAACAACGATCGCGCCTGTACTCGCGCTATGGGGCTGCGAATGATGGGAACCCGCAATTCCCGCAGCGGCTGCATTCAGATATTCACGAAGAATATGCGCCGCAGTTTCCTGAACCTTCGCGTCTATTGTCGTGTATATCCTACCATCGGTTGTGGTTTCTGTGTTCCATTGATTTCCCTTAACCAACATACGTGAGAGGTGCGGGGCATTGAAGGGGAGCGGATACCGTTTTGTCGGAATAGGTTCTTGCAATGCCTCCTGCCACTGTTGCTCAGAAATCTGTTTGTGCGCGAGGAGTCTATCCAGAATTTTTGCGCGTGCTTTTCTGGCATCTTCTGGAAATTTATCTGGACGCAGACGTTCAGGTGAGTTCGGAATAGCGGCGAGGAGTGCGGCTTCACCGAGACTGATAGCATGCTCCGGTTTGTTGAAGTAAAACCGAGAGGCTGCCCCTGTCCCGACGATATTCCCGCCGTAAGGCAGCATGTTAAAGTAAAGATTTAGAATCTCGGATTTAGAGTATGCCAGTTCAAGTTGGAGTGCGCGGAACATTTCAATAAGTTTGTTTGGAACGTTCCGTGCTTTCGGTTCCATCAGTCGGGCAAGCTGCATCGTGATCGTTGAACCGCCGCGTACCACCTCTCCGGCTTTGATATTATCATAAAGGGCAGTGACGATAGACACTGGATTGATTCCGCAGTGATAGTAGAACCATCTGTCCTCTGCTGTTAGCATCGCTTGGTGTAGCAAAGGCGAAACAGTGTTGTTATTTTCCGACATGCGCCACATACCGTCATCAGCCAAAAACGCGCGGAGCCATTCTCCATTTCGGTCTAAGACAATCCGGGACGGTGGTGGATGGAGACGTTCTTTAGGCAGCGGAAAACACCAGTTCGCGATTATAAAGAGGGCAACCATGAAAAGTGGGGGTAGCAGCCAAAACGTCTTTTTCTTATTAGAAACTATCAACAGTCGGAAACCGTCAATAAAGTGGCTTCTGATAAAGTCAAACACTTCTTTTCTGACTGCTGACTGCTGACTGCTATTCCTTCTCATTACTCTGCAACCACTTTAATATCCATGCTACCCGCTACAGCGGATTTTGTCGGATCGTACATCGCTTCTGCCGCTATGGGTGGCAAGGTAAATTCGCCTTGTGTAACGGCTCTTAGCGCGTAATAGAACTTACGTTCGCGTTGGCGCGGGAACGTCCCGAAGAAGATGAGGCGATCATCGCGAATATCGAGATAGTCGGGTTTGAAGCCTTGTGCTTTCAACCATGGAATACCTGCTCGGGATTCCAACCGTGGGTTCTCAATCTCAAAACCTGTTGGCAACATATCGACGACGACGACATTTTCCAGATTGGCGGTAAGTGCTTTAACTGTTATTTCTGCGACGATTAAGTCGCCGTGTACAAATGTACCCGTGAGACTTTCACCATCTTTGTTAAAGTAGCGACGCTGCACCTGTAGTTCGCGCTCATATTCCTCAATGAAAGAATCGCGTTGGATACCGAACGCGCTCCAGTAATAGTAGCAATTGCCTTCACCCTCAAGAGTGAGCTGCACACGCGCGCCATCCCAATCTTCATCGGTGTAGCGCGCCTCAGTTGCATTGAAGTCAGCGAAGTGTTCACCATTGAGTTTGAGCGTACCGGTATAATCCCGATCTGTCTGTTTTTTCATAATCTTGCCGAGTGCAAGGAAGGCGAAGGCATTCTCTTGTGTCGTTCGCCACCGATTTCCGTCGGATGCTGCTTCACTCAGATTCTTGACGAGCATCGGAATGGATGGATGATTTTCGTTAACTTCGGCAAGGACATCTAACATAATGGCTTGCGCTCGGACAGGCGAATTGAATGTGCCACCTGTTTCCCGTTGTGTACCTTTACCATTAAAACTTGTGGCTACCGATACCGGTAGCATTGAAAGTGCAGTCTCCAGTTCACCACTGAGTGCAAATGCCCCGGCAAGTTGAAAATGGCTGTAATTGCTAAGACTGCTGGCGCCCCGATTTTTCAGATAGTGCATCGTGCCGCGATCGGGTTGCCCCGCAGCGGCTAAGACATAAGAGGCATAAGTTACAAGGGCAATCTTCCGCTTTACTTTTTTCGCATCATTGTTGCCTTCCGTGTCAGGCGAAAATTTTGCCTGTATTTTTAAGCCTTCCAACATTGCGTCGTAAACGCGATCTGCCACCTCGTAGCCTGCTTTTCGTGCCTCAACGAGGAAGTGAGAGGCATAGATACTGCTCCACGGATTCACGTAAGTGCCACCGGGCCAATATGAAAACTGATCGTTTGGCATCAACATACTTTCAAGTTTCGTGATACCGGCTGTGATGTAGTAATCCACTGAATCTTCTGCCGCCAGGATCGGTTCAACGCTTCGCGCCAAGTCGCTGAAATAGAGCAGAGGGAAAACCTTGCTTGTCGTCTGTTCCAGACACCCGTGTGGGTAGCGGACCAGATAGCGGAGACTGTCCGCAAACGCGACATTTGGAAACGGCGATAGTGTAAGGCTAAACTCGGACGAATTCCCAATTAGATTTGAAGGAAGAATGAAATCGGCGGGTTCACCGGCGCGTACCATACCGTGTCCGGTTTGTGTAACGGGTGGCGCGACAGAGCGCAGCGGCAGCTTCACATCTATCTGAGTCGTTTCAGCGTTACCTTCTGCGGATAGATTGAAATTGACTTCTCCGATCGCGTCTTGGATACGGATGTCGAAAAAGACTTGTGCCTCTGTGCCTGCGTCAACGCCTTTCTCTATACTTAATTCATGTAACGGAGGTGCTGTTGGCGGTTGTGGCGGTTTTTCTGACCCGTTTTCAGGCACCGTTTCAGGGGTATGCGTATCACTGGCTGACAAGAGTTGCACGTCGCCTGCCGCTTGCAATTTGACGGTGAATTCCGCATTCTCACCCGTCCCGTTAAAAAGTGTAACAGGGACCCGAATCTGATCGCCGCCTGCGAGAAATCGTGGGAACGTTGGGGTTAAGACAATGGGTTCACGGACGGTCAGGTACGCCTCCGAAGCACCGTAGTCTGCTCCCGCGAAAGCGACTGCCATCAGTCTCAATTTTCCGTTGAATTGCGGAACCTTAAATTGGACAGTACCACGTCCGTTTCCATCGGTTCTCACGAATCCTGACCAGAGTGAAACCGGTTTCACGCGCCTAATGCCGCTCGTATTAAGCCGTTTTCTACCTAATCGACGTGCGAGTGCGCTATCACCGCCTATGCTTGAGTTGTCGGTGATATCTGCTATTTCAGGTAAAATCCCGCCATACAAATCAAAAGAACGCGTCTTCAACCCGCGTTGTTGGTAGAAAAAATCGTGAGGGTTAGGCGTTTGAAAATCGGTTAACGTCAGAATTCCCTCGTCAACGGCTGCTATACAGACATCGTATTTTTGCCAAGACCGTCTGCCGTGGACTTCAAACGCAATGCTCATTTCGCTGTTAGGACGGACGACCGCCTCGCTTTGAGGGTCATAGTCCGCAAATAGTGGGATATTTTCAGTGCGACCAGCGTCATTCGTTTGCTTGAGTGACATCTCAATTGAGAGCCGTCTGCGGGTTGCATCGATTTTCAAGGGAACCACGCCAAACGCACGGGCAGGGAGCAGTGACTTGTTATCGGGTTGTACGATCGTATCCGTCGGGATCGCTCGAATCAGCGTTCCTGAGAGATACACATTCGGTTTATAATTATCTCGCACCGGAATGGATACAGTAGCCGTATTTTCCTTCATTGCTATCGTGCGGTGACTGAGCACCCGATCCCGTTCGACGGTGAGTAGGAGTGTGCCGGGGAAGGGTGCCTTAATATTGAGTTTTGCCGTTTCTCCGGGCCGATAAGCCAGCTTGTCAAGGGTCAAGTCTAACCGAGTCGGATGTTCCATGGAGACAGGAGCATTTCTCCATCCACTCACGTAAAATGCTATTTCTGCCGTCGCTGTTGATTCGATATCCGCAAGACGAACACGATATTCGCCGTAGTCTGAAGGTGTGAGTGTTACTGTTTGTGCCGTTTCTGCTGAGGTTAGGTCGTATGTTTTGATCTCTGTCGTCTGTGGTTCAGAGACATATTCGTAAAGTCCCGCCGCGTTCTGTCGAAGTATTGTGTTCCAGTGGACTTTATGGAGACTCAATTTCAAGGCTCTCCCCGGCGCAGCTGCCATTGCATCGTTAACGGCTACATAGTCGAATCGGAGGGGTTGATTAATTTTGACCACGCCGGTAGTTGCTCGGCGAATTCCGACATAATGTGAGTAAGGGTGAATAACAACTCGGTGTGAAGCAGTGACGGCTCTGCCACCAATTTCGCTGACGGTTGCTGTTAGAATACCGTTGAGCAAGGAGGGTGCTTTCAGAGTTGCCGGAATCGTAAATTGGTAAAGGGCTTTACCTTCTGTGTCCGTTTTGGCTTCCCCTAATTCAATGCGTTGACTTTCAAATTGTCTGGTGTTTCCAAAGACAAAGGAACGCCATTGTGTTGCCGCCGTGTCTGGTGGTAAATTCTCATCGGAAACGACAAACGGAACTGCTATGAGTTGACATGAGGCTTGAACCTTCCGTCCCACGGCTGGTGGTCCGAACAGATTCGTCGCGTTTACTTCAATGTCAAGTTCTTCTCCAAGTTTATATGAGGATTTATCAACTGTGACAGCGACTTTCATCCGGTCTGGCATGAATTCCTCGACCTGGAATTGGACACCACCAACAACGCGATCGGCGATTTTCATTTTGGCAGTGTAATTGCCTGTCAGTGCGTAATCAGGAATAGGAATCTTCACGTCGCAGGCACCATTTTTGTTGAGCTGCTGCCTTAATTCTCTTATAATTCTGCCGTCTGGGGCGAGGACTTCAATGCGGGTTGGGATCGGTTCGGGGACTGCCTGTTTCGCACGGCGGACGATGCCAGCGAGTTGAACGGTCTCGCCGGGTCGATATACGCCTCTACTTGTATAAAGAAACGCTTCATACCCTTTTTGTAAGTAGGCGGGGCCCGCGATGTCGAAGTCTGCTGTCGCGATTTCGTGTCGGTCTAATTGAATGAAGGCGAGATCATCCCGTTTCGCGACAGTAATCATATAAGGGATGAAGTCTTCAGTCTTCTCTGCGACCTCGGTGAACTCTGCAAACCCTGCCCAGTTGGTTGTGCCGCTGAGCAATGTCTGGTTATTGTCGCTAATAAGTTTGACCTGCGCGGCTGGTACCGGTGCACCAGTGGCAAGAGATTTCACCCAAACGTACAACTTATCTCCGGCGCGTTTCGCACTGATTCCCAAATCTGTAATAAGTACCCATTGGTGCGCGCTATCCCACTGTCTATCTGCATTTCGGGCAACAACCTTGAAAATACCGACATGTTCATCTGAGAGGTAGGCTTCTAAGGAGATAGGTGTCGTTACCTCTTCGTTCAATTGCGGCGGTACATCAAGCACTTCCGAGTGAATGGGTTTCCCTAAGTTCCGACTCCAGCGACTCCATCTATCTAATTTTGAAACATAAATAAGGTTATTCGCAAAAACTTTCTCAATATCCAGTTTTACACGTTTGACATTAATCGTTGTGAGTCCAAGGTTTAAGTGCCCTTTTCTTGAGAGGAAGAAGCCGGCACCAAGAAACCGAAGCTGCGGTTGAATGTCTGGAATTTTCAGCTGCGTCATGTAGTCTTGTTTCAAAACGGCATCGTTTCGTGCGGTCAAACCGCGCTGAATCTTCAATGTATAGGTGGTACGCCGCTTAAAATTACCGTGGATTTCAATGTTCCGATAATTAGATGTCACTTGATAGTCTACCGCGGGTGTCAGTTCTAAGTAGGGTTTGACGGTATCGCTGAGCACCGGTGCACTAAATCTGACTGAAATATAAGGTGTGCCATCGCTTTCGCGAACGTCTGAATATGTTACGCCGAGTGTCCCCCTACCGCGGAGTATTACGGGTGTAATGTTTGCTTTCTCCAACCCGATTTGCCCACCTGTGCACTTAAATCCTTTTTCGATTTTGACTTTTATTTCTCGGTCTGCTTTGCCGCGTTTGATCCGATTCGTTGCAAATTTTATCGTTCGTGCTGTCGCTGTGTTGGTTTGAATCTGATAAGGTATTTCTGTTCCATCATTGAGCGCAACGGAGAGATGTGCCTTTAAATCGGCAGTGGTTACTGGGTAATTGAATGCTATTGTACCGAAGCCTGTTGCGTATTCACGTGTGTCGTCAGTGCTGAATTCCATGCGTGCCTGCTGCACTTTGAAGGGTTCAGTCGCAAATTTAAATTCTTTTTGTCCAGTGAGTAGAAATGCTTCGGATGGATTGAGTTCAGATGTGAGTTCGACCCCATATTGTGCGGAGGGTGCCAAGGGCGCGTCTAAAAAGAAACCTATTCGGTCGGGGGCTGTCCAACGTCCAGTACCCTGAACGGCGGGTGTAAACCGAAGGGCTTCCGCTGGAACCTCTGTTCCGACGCGCGATTTATCAATGATTGCCTCTGAAAAAGTAATCGAAAAATCGGTCCATTGTGGGACTTCCCCTTGGGGCGCGAAAGTATTAACGCTATAACGCGTCTTGGCGCGCACATTCCCCTGCACAATATAGATGATGCAGGCACCAAGGAGGAGCGTCATCAATCCTATGACCCCGATTAAGCTTTTCAGTAACAAATTGCGATTGCCAGGCTCCGCCGAAGAATTTCTGGAAAATTTGGAAAACACCATGAGAAGTGCCTCCTATGTTTTAAATATTTTGTCCTTATCAGGACTTACGCATTTTCCATGATAACTTACCTACTACGCACTGCAGGCGGGGTTTGAAACCCTGAAGAAACACCCAAGCAAAAACCCTGCAAGGGGGGCTGCGTAAGTCCTACTTATGAATTTTCTTGTTTTCGACGACTCAAGAACTATTTGTGAAAAAATCTCCCGACTGAAACATTGTTTGCAGATTCACCAAACTTAACGCATATAAGAGGAAAGAGATACTTGATAGGTTAAGCAATTTTGATGCCAATGTTTTTCAAAGGTGTTATACGCTATGTTTAAGGGGCGGAAACCGCATTTGGACGTGGTTTTGAAACTTGTCAGCAGAAAATGAGCGGATGTCTTTAAGTGAGGTTATGTGTAAATATAAACACATAAGGACGGATATGGGGATCCGTCCCTATCGGTAAGCACTTTTGGCGCGATTTTCAAGTCAAAGTGTGTTCTATCGTTGAAAATCAAGCACACTTGCAATCCTCAAAACCAAAATCGGGACATCAAGATGATCTGGTCGGTGCCTTGGAGTTGACGGAGGGTGCCTTTTTCTCCGATGGTGTCGTCCTCGCCGCGGTCAGCATTGGCGAGGTTTGCCCAATAGAACAGTGAGATCGCGCCATTTTCCATAAAATTGTATTGGGCACTGAGTGTCACCCGCTGGCTTGCGTCACCCTTAACTGTCCTATCCGGATCGAACAACCCGTAACGCCCCCCGATAGTGAGTTGGGGCAGGATGCGGTATTTTGCACCAACGTAATATCCCTTTGAATCAATGTCATCCGATGCGAAAGAGGCTATCGCACCACTGTTTCCAAAATTAAATTCGCCTTCGACGCTCAGACCCGCATAAGAGGCAGTGAGGAATGCACCGATGAGGCGTTCCCAGTCTTCACCCGGTTTTTCAAATATGCCAGAGATACCGGCGCGAACCGGGCCGAGTTGTGCACCGAGTGTGCCGAGTCCCCCTTTCGCTGTTGCGTTATCGGCATTAAAGAACGCTGCATTGTAAAAAACCTTACCCGCATTTCCACCGAGTTCAACACCGACATCCCGTTTGTTAGAACCGAGTCCATAGCCTTCTCGGACGAGTATGTTGTGATCCTTCTGTTTAATGGCGAAAGGTAGACGGAATTGCCCGACTTTGACGTAGAGGTGTTTTGGGATAGCATCTACCGTCGCAAAGGCATTCATCGTTGTTCCGACATTGTTAGAAAGGGTCAATCTGATATGTTCTGAGGCTTGTGCGTTGAACGTTACTTCTGCTTGCATGAGCAGGAATCTATCAACGGAAGAATGGCATGAATTACAGCTGGCGATCGCATTTTGCTCTGCGTCAACATGTGTTGTTTTGATGAATGCAGTCTGGAAGTCAAGTGATGTTGTGAGTTGTTTGACGACTTCCTTGGCTTCTTCGGTCACGGCTTCCATATCAAAGTCTTCGGGGAATTCAAAATAGTTCTCTTCAAAAATTTCGCCGATACGATTTCGGGGGCCACCGCCTGCCGGGTCAAGGTGGCAGAAACTACACTCTTTGTCGAGTTCCGTTGCAAACTCAGGCCGCGCCTCAGTATCAGTCGGCAAAAAAAGGCTCAGCGCAATACACACAATAAACGCGAACCGTCCGAACGATAGCCAGACATCGGATATATGTAAGTGAGTGGTGTGGCTAAAATACTGCACACAGTTATTATAATGTGTCTTCAAAGGATTCTCCTTGTTTTTATAGGGTAATGAGAGATGCTACTGGCGAGGTTTTGTGCCTCGCCAGCAAGGGTCCTACTCAAGTTTTGTGAAGACATAATCGATATCTTCAACTTGGACGTGGCATCCCGAACATATACCACCTTCGGCGATGACGCGGAACTCAGCATCCGCTGCGTTTCGGACGTATTCAATGAACTCCCAATCGTTATGATCCGGGTCCACCCCTGCTTTCTTCCGCATAATCGCTATGAGTCCAACAAAATCCTTACCAGGACGATATGCTTCTTTTACAACAATACTGCCGTCAGGGTATGGAAACTGTTGTTCACCGTTTGGTGCGATGTCTTCCCGTGTTTTATTGACATAAACGTTTTTGTTCCCGTTGTGCGGGTCACCGCCAGGAACGGGAGGGATAGGTTCAGCGTTTAATTTGAGCCACTGTGTATATCCTGCCACATCATCAGGTAAGCCAGGAAGCGGAGCCGCTACCGTTTCTCCAGGTTGGACAGGTGCTTCTGTCGTCTCAGTTTTTTCTTCTTCTTGTTGTTCAATAAGTTCTTCCAACTGTTTTTCGGCACAAGCAGATAAAAATAGACAGGTTATCGTTATTACTGCAAGGCAAGATAGCAGGTTTCGTGTGTGCATTTTCATTAGAATACCCTCAATTTTTTTGTAGATAATTTGTTATATTTGGTCGGCGAGGTTTTACCCAAGCCGATTTCTACAAGAATATATTTTTATTAGTCCAAAATGTAGGACAAGGACAAATCGTCCTTTACCGCAATTTATTATAAGACAAAATAGCAAACATTTCAAGAGAATTCGCACCCGTTCCCAACCGAACCATAGGTGTCAACTTTCATAGCAAAACTGTAAATTTGATATGCTTCTCGAAAGGCTATGAACGCTTACGACGATTGGGTTTTAGGCAATTTTATCAAAGGTTGCTATGAAAGCTGCTATGAAATTTGCTATGAAAATTTCACGAGTGAGTTAAGGGGGCCAGTGGTCATTCAGAGTTATTTACTGGATGACTCTGGCAATTTTTATTAAATTATTTGCTTTTTTCCTAAAAATATTCTATAATTTAAGTTACATAGAGTCTTTTTAATTTAATAATTGAAATTAAAGTAGAAATTGGCTTATTATAACCAAAGATGTTACACGGTCAGTTTCTTGAACCTCAAACCGGATGTCCGAGGACAAAAATGCAAAGTAGATGCCTCAATACTAACACTGTAAAAGCAACTTTCCCTGCATCTCACATTGAGGGTGCGTGCAGTGAGAGTGTGCGCTGCGGCTCAGGAGGTTCGTTGATTTTGTGTGTTATTAACGCAGAGTTAACTGTGCCGTCTGCATGGTTAACAGCCCCCCCCCCGCTTAATATTTAACAAGTATTACATTTCACGAGATAGTATAGCCTTCAGGGGCGTTCTACCTTTGTCGCCCCTGCGCGCGTTTCGTCTTGAACGGAACGTTTCGTCGCGGACTGTTTTTGTGGCATTTGGCTTTGCTCAATGCATCTTATCCCTTAAAGGAGTTTATGATGAAACTGTTATTTGAAAATAAAAAGTATCTCATATCAATTTTCCTGACGATTTTGATGGTTTTTTGCACATCTATGTCAGGTTATGCGAATATAATTCCTGTGTTCACCGACGGTGACAGCACGACACGGTCTATTGCTGAAAACACCGCTTCCGGTGTCAATATTGGCAGTGTGATTGCTGCGACCGATGTGGATAACGATGTCTTAACCTATACTTTAGGTGGCACGGATGCGTCTGCGTTTCGTATTGTTTCCACATCCGGGCAGCTTCAAACTAACGTTGCCTTAAATTATGAAACGAAGTCGTCTTATTCTGTGTCGGTTTCTGTCTCTGATGGGAATGGTGGGAGTGATAGCATCGCTGTCACGATCAATGTTACCGATGTCAATGAGAAACCGAGTTTCAACATTTTTGGTAGGGTCACACTTTCCGTCGCAGAGAACACAACTCCCGGCACCAACATCGGCACTCCATTCCAAGCCACGGATCCCGATAGTGGGGATACACTGACCTATTCGCTTCAGCGGGGCGATAAGGACGCGTTTAGTATTGATGCTAATACAGGGCAGGTGAAAACCCGTGCAGCCCTGGATTATGAAACGAAGAACGCTTACACCAATCTCGCTGTTCGCGCGACGGATAGCACGGGTCTCGCAGGTTCAACCCTTGTCACTATCAACGTCACGGATGTAGACGAGAATAGCGTAAGGGATGTAGACGAGAATAGCGTAAGGGATGTAGACGAGAATAACGCACCTGTGTTCACCGATGGCAGTAGCACGACGCGCACCGTCGCGGAGAACACCGACCCCGGCACAAACATCGGCGCGGCTGTAGCCGCGATGGATGCGGATAACGACGCGCTCACCTATAGTCTGGGTGGGACAGATGCAGCGTCGTTCAGTATTGTTAGAACATCAGGGCAGCTCCGAACTAATGCTGCCTTGGATTATGAAACCAAGCCCTCTTATTCTGTGTCGGTTTCTGTTTCTGATGGGAAGGGTGGGAGTGATAGCATCACTGTGACTATTAATGTTACAGATGTCGCCGAGATAACGCCACCGCTCAGTGAACGCACGCCACAAGTGCGCGCGGGTATTGTTGCTGCAGTGCCAGGCGTTAGCGATGCTGATGATGTGACCGTAGCACACCTCGCAGCAATTACATCCTTGGATTTGTCACGTAAGTCAATCAGTGCTCTGAGAACTGGTGATTTCAACGGACTTACCGCGCTGACAACGCTCGATCTGAGTTGGAATGGGCTAAGTAATATATCAGCCCTTGAAGACTTGACCGCACTGACAACGCTCAATCTGTGGAACAATATACGGCTAAGTGATATATCAGCCCTTGAAAAATTGACCGCACTGACATGGCTCGATCTGAGTTTGAGTAGGCTAAGTGATATATCAGCCCTTGAAAAATTGACCGCACTGACAGAACTCTATCTGAAATATAATCCGATTTCGGATTACGGACCCCTTCAGAGACTCAAGGCAGCAATTGAGGTAATTGAAGGGCATCGGGGTTTAACCTTAGATATTACAATTCCTGCAGTCTCTAATAGTAACGTCCCTGTGTTTAGCGATGGGGACAGCACAACCCGTTCTGTAGCAGAAAACACCGCAGCCGGCACAGACATCGGCGGTGCGGTGTCTGCCAGAGATGCGGATACCGGGGACACACTCACTTATCATCTCGGTGGCACGGATGCTTCATCGTTTAGTATTGTTAGAACATCGGGTCAGCTGCAAACTAACGCTGCACTTGATTATGAAACGAAGAGCTCTTATACGGTCAAAGTCGCTGTCTCTGATGGCAAGGGTGGAAGTGATACCATCACGGTCACGATCAATGTGACGGATGTCGCTGCGGCTGCACCTTCTGTTGAAGCACCGCCGGTACTGCCGAAGACAACAGCATTGCTGACCAACTTCCCGAACCCGTTCAACCCTGAAACGTGGATACCGTATCAGCTCGCCGAACCGGCAGAAGTTACGCTAACGATCTACGATATCCAAGGGCGCGTCGTGCGGACGTTGCGATTGGGGCACCAGCCTGCCGGTTTCTACCAGAATCGGAGCAAGGCGGCGCATTGGGATGGACGGAATTATCTCGGTGAAAAGGTGGCGACAGGCATATATTTCTATACCCTCAAAGCCGGTGATTACATGGCAACCCGCAAGCTGTTGATACGGAAATAGGTTATGAGTTTTAACCATCAACTCGCGCCTTATCAAAAGTATCTGTAGACGAGTTGATGGTTAAAGTTTTCAGTACGATTTTTTCTGCGAAAAAATCTTTCAGTTCTCAGTTAAGAGGGGAACTTATCAGTTACATTTCCCTCTTAACCGAAGACTGAAAGCACAGCGTACCGATAGCCGATAACTCCTAACCAACAGGTTTGCGGCGTCCTTGAAGAAACCCCCCAGCAAAAACCCCAGATGCGACGTGCATCATGCTACAGGCACAACCATAGGTGTCAATTTAGGGATCCTTCAGACCCGGTAGATTCGGTTTCCCAACCGAACCATAGGTGTCAATTTAGTGGTTTTTGACGGTATTTTGTAGGAATGTCTCTGTACATGCCGCCCCTACGGGGCTTAGGTTTTTGGGTCATGCGCTGCTATAAACATTCCGTCGCTACGCGACTGAAGAGGTTTTTTGGAGTCTTCAAGATTTCCGCGTAGAATCCGGTATAGAGCAAGGCATTGAACAAGGGGCGCGTCGGACGAGTATCGAAAGCACACACGCTATTCTCAACACCCGATTCCCTGATGCTGACGTTGACACACTCACGCCAGCACTCGAAGCCATTGAAGACCTCAACCGACTCAAGCAACTCAACCTTGAGGCGTCTGTAGTTGAGAGTTTTAGTGCCTTTCAAGAACGCTTAAAGGCTTGAGAACGTATTAGATCCCTCGCGAATATGAGGCAGTGGATGGCTTGACTGCGCGACATCCATTCCGATTTTGACTTGCCTTTCTGCCTGTTGTTACAGTATCATATCGGTATAAGAGGTTCAAACACGGTCGTTGCTGAAGACCGTAGATACAATAACAAAAAGGGAGTCAGAATGCTCAGAAATTTATTTAAAGGTACTGATAAGAAACAAGGTGAATCCGAACCTGGCGGTAAACAGGAGAACTGGTTTAATCGACTCAAGTCCGGTTTAGCGAAAACTCGTACCCAGCTGATGTCGCAATTATCAGGACTCCTGCGGATGGGGAGGAGGATTGACGAGGACCTGATGGATGAAATCGAGGAGATTTTGATCCAAGCAGATGTAGGTGTCGATACGACATTAACGTTAATGGATAACGTGAGGGAGCGAGTAAAGGCGGAAGGATTGAGCGATTCTTCGGAGTTGGAGTCGGTCATAAAATCGGAAATTCTGAATCTGCTTGGCGACGATGTCCCGCTGCAGGTTAAAGATGACAAACCCTATACGATCTTAGTCCTCGGTGTGAATGGCGCGGGAAAGACGACGACTATCGGTAAACTCGCGAGTCGTTTCATCACAGACGATCTCAGCGTACTTGTTGCCGCGGGGGATACATTTCGCGCAGCAGCGGAGGATCAGCTTGCGATCTGGTGTGAACGGGCAGGTGCTGAACTGATACGCGGCGGAGAAAATGCTGAACCCGCCTCTGTCGTCTTTGATGCGATGCATGCAGCAAAGCATCGGGACGCGGATGTGCTCATTGTGGATACCGCCGGGAGACTGCATACCAAAAAGCCGCTAATGGATGAATTGGCGAAAATCGGACGTGTAATGGACAAAGTGCATGCTGGCGCGCCACATGAGGTGCTGCTTGTTGTGGATGGGACAGTGGGTCAAAACGCTTTGATGCAGGCGAAAATTTTCAACGACGCGGTGCCGATTACGGGTGTCGCTGTTACAAAACTCGACGGGACAGCAAAAGGCGGCATCGTGATTGCAGTGAATGCGGAGATTGGCGCGCCGGTCAAACTCATCGGGATCGGTGAGAAGCTTGATGATTTACGGGACTTTGTAGGCGTGGATTTCATTGAGGCACTCTTTGCAGCAGAAGAAACCGCGGATACATAGCCGATAGGTTTGCTCTAAATAGGGACTGGCGGGATGGAAATGTGGAAGGTTGGGATATCGACGCTCTTCCATACAGACTGGAAGGTTGGAAGAGTCGGAAGTTCTTTACCAGCCTTCCGATCTTCCAGCCTTCCACCTCAATTTTTAGGCATCTGTTTCTTGTAAGTAAGCGCGTAGATGTTTCCGAAGATTGCGATGGGCGTGAAGCAGATGTGCCTTAACGGTGCCGTCGGATCTACCAACGACCGCCGCAATATCTTTCAGCGAGAGGCCATCCCAGTGTCGCAGAATAAAAATTTGCCGTTGTTTGGGTGGGAGTCGGCGGACTGCTTTCCGGATATGGGTTCTCAACTCTTTATTCTCAACCGCTTTCGCTGGCGACTCTGAACGCGGGTCGGGGATGTTTGCCATCGGCAATTCTCCCGATTCATCGGAATCATACAGGAGTACTTCTGATCTCGATTTTTTCCGTAGGAAGTCGATACAGAGGTTCACAGTGATCCGATAAAGCCAGCTATAAAACTGGCACTGGCTCTTGAAATCGCCTAAGCCTTGGTAAGCGCGTATAAACGCGTCTTGCGTGAGGTCCAGGGCATCTTCTCGGTTTGAGATAAAGCGTTGCACCAAGCGATAGGTGCGTTTCTGGTAGCGGGTAAAGAGCGTATCAAACGCAGCGGTGTCGCCTTGTTGAAATCGCTCAATCAGTTCGGTGTCATTGTAACACTCTGGAGGAAGGCTTTCGGGGCTTTGGGGCTGCATGTTCTCCTCTTAAGCGTCATCAGCCGGAAAATCGGTTTCTGATTCTTGTAGAGACCAAAAACCAGAAACTCTGGTGGCCATTGACAAAATAGTAGTCACTGATTCGTTTGTTTATAAACACTACAAAACCAACGTTTATATCTTTGACTATCTTGAACCATCTGTTGTAGAAGTATTGATTCTTCGTCTTCTTCAGCATGTGGAGCGGTTTCCAGCAATGCAACCAACTCCTCATAGACTACATTGTCTTCATGGACGAGTGCTGAGAGTAGCACCTCCATATTTTCACCACGGCCGAGTAGACCCAACAGTTGGTTCGTGTGACGAATTTCCTCGGAGGCGGCTTGGTTCAAATATGCCGCGAGTTCGTGTTCATTCTGCTTTTCTGCGATTTGCGCGAGGATCAATCGCATCCCGACAAGTTTCAATTTTGCCTGTGCAAGTTCATCCAAGTCGGTTTTAAACCGTTTTTGGAGGTGATCCGCATCGCGGGGGTGCAACTGTGCATAACTTGGCCACACGGGCTTTGCCATCACCTGTTTCAACCGTTTCAGGCTTTCAATCAGGTTTTCACGTTCTTGTGTGGACAGCTGCCCGAAAGTGCTTTGCCAAAAATCTGCAGCGTGTTCTACACCTTTTCGGAAAAGTTTTTCAGACTGCGGCGTGAGTTGAATCCGAGCCCGTCTCCGGTCCTTATCACATTTACGACGGATGACCCAACCGTGCCGTTCCAGACGACTCACTAACCCAGATGTCGTGTTATGAGCGAGACCCAAGTGTTCACCAAGTTCACTCACCGACATGCCAGTATCACGACCATACCAATGAAGGTGTTGGAGGGCGTTAAACTGGACAATCGTCAGCCGATTCGGGACAACTTCTTGAATAAACCGGGATCTAACAGCCGCTTGCGCGTGACGCATCACACGCATGACGACATCAATCTCATTATGGAATTCTGGGTCTTTAGGCATTTTGGGTATTGTTGTTAAAGCGTAGATTGATAGTAAATATGAGTGCTAATTACTAAGCCTATATTGAAGCGAGCAAGTCAAAAAGACTCGCAATCAGAAAATAATATATCCTATATCGGATATATTTACCGTCGTATACGATATAATAATTATACGCCCACTTTATCGGAATGTCAAATTAAAATGCGAAAAATATTGAATTTTGGTGTATTTCGGTAAAATTAGACGCATTTTTCAGATTTTTTAATTTACCTTGCGGTTCGGTAAGGCAAATTTGGATATTGATGTGTCTTTCCGTAGATCCTGCTTCGCAGTGAGAACCATTTCATTACGGGCTACGGTTTTGACTCTTTTAAAAATTAGCGTAGCGGCTTTTTTTAATTACTACCGACGAGGCGTTGTGCCTTTATCTTCCGCTTTCGCTTCGATTTCGACTTGCTTTTCTGTGGAGAAGTTTGTGAGTGCTGTGATGCTTGTTCATTTTCGCTCGGCTGCTGATTTTCTTCGTGTGCTTGTTGTTCTTGTTCGGCTGTATACTCGGCATAATTACCTTCAAAAAGGTTTGCGGTCCCGCCAGGTGTTCCATCAAAAATCAGTAGTTTCGTCGCAAGGTTACTTAAGAGATAGCGATCGTGAGAAATTATAAAAAGTGTTGCTGGGTATTCCGCCAGTGCTGCTTCTAACGCCTCGCGCGCCGGTATGTCAAGATGGTTCGTCGGTTCATCCAGTAATAGCACGTTCGCGTTTGCCAATAGCAACTTAGCAAGCAGGACACGGCTCTGCTCACCGCCACTCAGATTCCCAATGCGTTTGAACGCGTCATCACCAAAAAATAGAAACTTAGCTAAAAAACTGCGTATCTCACCGTGTGTCTGCTCTGGGCAGAGTTCCCAGATCTCGTCAATGATTTCGTTATCGGGATTGAGTCCTTCCAGCTCTTGTGCGTAGTATCCAAACTTAAGCGTAGGTCCGACCCACATTTCGCCTGCTGTCGCGGGTTCCTCCCCCAAAATCATACGGAAAAGCGTTGTTTTTCCGGTACCGTTTGCCCCGATAATTCCGATAACATCACGACGGTACACCTCAAAATTCAGGTCTGTGAAAATCGTCTTATCGCCGAATGTTTTACCAACATTCTTGCAGCGCAGGATGTCGTTGCCACCGCGGGTTTCAGGTGTAAAGTTGAGTTTAATCGTTGGCGCGTCGGACTTAGGTTTATCGACTCTTTCCAGTCGCGCTAATTTTTTCCGTCTACCTTGTGCTTCTCGGGTGCGCTGTCCAGCGATATTACGGCGAATGAAATCCTCTTCGTGCTCGATAAATGCTTGCTGTTTTTTGAACGCGCGTTCTCCGACTAATTGTTCAACTTTTTTCGTTTCAACGTACTTGGAATAGTTCCCGCGATAAATTGTTATCCTATGTTCTGCGAGTTCCCACACTTTCCGAACAACCTTGTCTAAAAAATATCGGTCGTGAGAGACGACGAGGACTGCGCCGTTGTATTCAATATTGAGGTAATTTTCGAGCCACTCGATCCCTTTAATATCGAGGTGATTCGTCGGTTCGTCGAAAAGTAACAGATCCGGTGCTTCAAGGAGCAGCTTTGCGAGTGTGGCTCGGCTTTTCTGACCGCCACTCAGGACCTGAATCGGCAGGTTGAAATCAGACGCGTCGAAACCTAAGCCACCAAGGATACGGTTAATCTGATGTTCGTAATCGTAACCGCCGAGCCGGTCATGTTGTTCCTGAATTTTGGCGTAGCGTGCAAGGAGATCCGGTGCTTCTTGTGTCTCCATCTCCTCTGCTAACAGGAGCATCTTGTCCTCAAGCGCGCGCCTTTTTTCAAAAACCTTGAGCATCTCCTGTCTTAACGTGCAGTCGCGTGCGAGATCCGGTTCTTGGCTAAGATAACCGATACGCAGCCCCTTTGCAGGGGTAACTTTACCCTTAAAATTGGCAAGCATACCGTTAATAATTTTAATTAACGTTGTTTTTCCAGTTCCGTTACGGCCAATTAATCCAATTCGGTCTCCGTGCTCGATTGCGACCGAAATATCGTCAAGAATTAAATCCGGATCGTAAAGTTTGGTAACGTTTTCTAATCGTATTAAAGACATAAAGTGGTTGTTAGTTGTTAGTTGTCAGTTGTTGGTTAAGAGATCAGACTGTGCCCGCCAGTCGGTACTACGGGTCAACATCTCCTGATACGTATTCGCGCGGTGCGCATCTGGGCGGCGGATGTTAAATTGCCTAAATCGCCAGAACGCTATTGAGAGTGCTGCATAATGAACAAAACAATCCAAGTATTTCCATTCGTCTTCTGTCAACGGACGCACGGCGTTGTAAGCCTCCAGAAATCGCTGCGCAGTCTTTAAAATCAGTCTGTGTTGTGGTGTATAGCAGCACCCGATGATCGTCATCCCGATATCAATTAACAGTGTATCATAACAGCCCTCCTCAAAGTCAAGGATTGCCACCATCTGCTCACCCTCAAAGAGGGTGTTGTCTAAAAAAAGGTCTCCGTGTAGGAGACCTGTCGGAAGTGGCGCGCTGAGTTGCGACTTTATCGATCCCAATTCCGATTTTAGCGATGCAACAAACGGGTGCGTCGCAAATTGTGTGTCTTGCACCTCTTGAAAAAAAGGTCGCATCTGCGATATTCCCATCGCGAAATGCGGTAATCCTGTGATTGGTGGGATGCAGTGCAGTTTTGCCAACGCCTCGCCGAGTTGTGTCAGTATGTTCGGTGAAGGTTGCGGTTGCGTGCCTTGCAGGAACGGATAGAGCATCACACTGCCAAATGTCTCATGAATCAAAGGTTGCTGATCTTTCGTTAGGATCGGATACACCGTTGGGTATGCGTGTTGACGGAGGTGCTGCAAAAGTGCGATTTGCATGTTGAGTTCTGTGAGGTCTTTCTCATCACAAATTTTCAGTAGAAACTCGCCGGCTGTGGTTATCAGTTTAAAGTTGCTATTTCCGAACCCACCCGGTATCTCTTCAAGTTTCAGTGATCTCCCGATCGGGTATTGTGCGACGATGCGCGCGAGTTCTGTCGATGAAAGCGTCGTATAACGTGCCATACCCCTACTCCTTAGGAAGCCTACCTTGATGTAGAAGTGGACATACAAGGACCGTTTGCCAACTCAACATTAGCCTTTATTAGCATTTTTGATGGCGTCTCGTACAACTATACCAAGACCTACGAGACCGGTTATTAGGGCAAACACTGCGAACCATTCCATACCACAATCCCTCCAATTTGTTAATTTTTTGGAGTGTCTTGTTCCAGTTCTTTGAATTCGGTGGTATTCCGAATGTTGTTGAATGCCGGGTCCACTTTCGCAGCAGAAAGTGCCTCCTTATCTATCCGAATCGCCTCACGTAGGGATGCAATGGATCGTTTCTTTTCTTCCTTCTGTGAATAGGCGACGGCGAGATTATAATGTGCTTTCGCAAAATCGACATCTAACTGCGTCGCGCGCTCCCATGCTTGGATGGCTTTATCAAGATCCCCTCGATTGCCGTAGACGACACCCAATGTAAAAAACGGCATGACCCACCCTGGTTCGTTCTGGATCGCTAAGTGGAGTTCCATGATCGCTTGGTCGAAATTGCCGTCCTTGGCGGATGCCATACCCCAATTGTAGTGTGCAACAGCGACTTCGTTCGGTTCGGGGACATCCGTACTTTGTGAATACGGTATCGCTTTCGGACCGCACGCTGTGAAGTAGAACGTTAATCCTGCAATTAAGAATAGCGCGCCCCATTTATACAAAAGATTCATAATTTGCCTCCATCGTGCTTTGCATTTTAGCAGAAAATGAGATTGAAATCAAGAGTCCCGTGCTTTTTCGACATAAATGGCGTAGACTTTCGGGTCTTCTGGACGAATCCCCGTAAAATTGAGTCGGATGCGAATAGTTTTTTTTACTTTAATCCGTTCACCGCTTTTCCAATTCACTTTTTGATGAAATCCTGACGTAAGCGGGAGGCAATCTTCGCTGGCATATCCGTTGAGGGGTTGGAAGTGCTTATCCAAAATATCAAGGGTAACCTGACCATACTCCGATAACCCGTCAACATTCAGAGAAACCGTGCAAGGTTGTCCTTCAAGGTCAATAGGTGCTGAGATGACGTGTCGTGGTTGTGCTGTTTTTCGAGCCGTGTCTGCTGCCTGAAAATAACCGAGTCGATCTCGTTTCCACGTTGCGATTCGGACACCGTTACTGAGCTGCTCTGGCCACGGGGCATACCAGAAAAGTGTCTCATCACCGACGTTTTCAAAACCTTGTCCCTGCATGAGTGCAGCGTGTTTGAAATTCATGGGTGTCGGTAGGTGTTCAAAATCGTCCTCTGCTGCTTCTACCATCTGAAAATCGGGGATCGGTTCGCGGTAGTGGAGCGCATCGTTACTAACGACCAAACCGAGGTCCATTGTCACGTGTCGGCGGTCGTTGTTTTCGGGTCCGTGCCACTGCCCATAGAAACCGAGAATCACATTCCCGCGATTCCAGAGCGCAGCACCGAGATGTACCTGCTCACCTTGATGTGCGCCATAGACGACAGGTCTCGGCGGGATATTACCGCGTCTGAAGCCTAAGCATGACGCTTCGATCCACTGTTCAAAGTCGTAAGAGGCGTATACCACCATCTGCCGTGTGGGACCTATATGGCTCCCACCGTGCGCGGTTAGATAGTAGCAGCCATTAAATTTCGTAATACCTGACATCTCGCAGGCGAGGGGGTTCGGATGCCGTTCGGCTTCGTGCCATCGGAGTCCGTCTTCACTAAACATGACTGCGAATTTTGGGGTATATTTGGCGGTTTCGATAACGGCTTTAAACCGACGTGTAGGATCAGGATCGTCGGGTTCATAGTACACCACACACGCCTGAATATGATACTGTCCGCCTTGAATGTCCACGAGATTGTTGCGGGTTGAACCGTTATATGCTACGAGTCCGAGTTCCGGTTTCTCCCAGTTATAACCGTCACGGCTCTTCGCGAAGCAGACCCGATGGTGCCAACTGTCATCGTCTCCTTGCGCGAGATACCACATCCAGAGTTCGTCGCCGACGCGATGCACAGACCCGTAATAGATGACACGGGAACTATCGGGTGCATCAGGTGGACCGGGGTGTACCACAATTCGCGTCCGATCAACACCTGCTCTGTAAGGCACGAGTTGTAGTCGGACACCGTGCTGGAACGGTATACTGTAGTCGTCGAAAGGGAACAGCACGATTTGATCAGTGCTTACGTGTTCGGGATTGTTTCTAATAATCATTTTAGTAGTTGTCAGTTATTGGTTATCAGTTTTCAGTTAAAGAGGTTTTTGATGCACACCACGTGTTTTTTAGCAGAAACTATTCCTTTAAAATTGCGGCGTAGATGAGTGGCTTGACCCTTTCACTCAACTCGGAAAAGGGGATGTGTTGTGCAAGTGTGATTGCTATCAATTCATCTCGCGGGGCAATCCAGAATTCTGTGCTTGCGCCGCCGATCCAACCGTATTCACCGACTTGCGAGGCTGGCACCCAATCTGCCCGTTGCACCCGCACCGAGACACCCAGTCCGAAACCGAGTCCAGCATAACGTTTATCGGGTTTTTTGTCGAGTGGTATCAGGTGTTCAGGCAGATGGTTGCGCGTCATCAATTCCACAGATTCTGCGTTCATCAACTGTTTTCCAGCGAGCGTACCCCCGCTTGAGAGCATCAGACAAAATCGAGAAAAATCGGCGGCGGTGGAGACCAAACCGCCACCCGCGGATAGGAATTTCGGTTTCTCTATAAAGCTGGTTTCGGATATTTTTCCCGTGCCGCCTTCCGGTGCGTCAATACCCTGCAAGCCGCCTTCCGGCTTTGGACCATACATCCGCGCAAATCTGTCAACCTTCTCTGGTGGGACGTAGAATCCGGTATCCACCATACCCAACGGTTGAAAAATTCTCTCCGCTAAGAACACATCGAAGGGTTGACCAGAAACCACCTCAATTAGCCGCCCCAAAACATCTGCCGCTATACTATAGTGCCATTTTGTTCCCGGTTGATATAACAGTGGAATCCTGCCAAGTCTTTCAACCATTTCTTGTAAGTTGCATTCATGTAGGAGATGTAAACCTGCCTCTCGGTAGCGTTTATCTACCGCAGTTTGCCCTGCCATATATCGGGCAGCACCGGGCAGTCCGGAGGTGTGTCGCATCAGATCTCGGACGGTCATATCCCGATCTGCTTTAACCAATGAGAGCGTCTCGGCATCTGCTTCTGCTGCAACTTTCAAGTTACCCAATTCAGGTAGATACGTCGAAGCCGGGGCATCGAGCTGTAGTTTCCCTTCCTCGCAGAGCAGCATCACCGCAGCGGCGGCAATCGGTTTGGTCATTGAGTAGATGCGGAAGATGGTATCTTTTTGCATCGGTTTATTCGCTGCAATATCCATCATACCGTATGCCTCAAAGTGCACCACTTTACCACGCCGTGCCACAACCGTGACTGCACCAGCAAGCTGCTTTTTGTCGATAAACTGCTGCGCGGTATCAGAGATGCGCGCCAGTCGTTTTGCTGAAAGTCCAACCTCGTATGGTGCCGCGCTGAGATGGGAAATTTCATTGTCGTGGTAATGTGGTTGTTCAGTTTGTTGCTTATTCACAGTTTTCCGATTAAGAATTGCATCTGTTTATTTTTTGGGCACATTCCAGAGGAGAATGGTCCCCTCATCGCCACTTATGCTTGCAAGCGTTTTCCCGTCAGGTGCGAACGCCAGCGTACGAATGTAACCTTTATGTCCATCAAAGGTAGTGAAATGCTGGTGTGTAGGCACCTCCCATAGGTGAATTTTTCCACCTGTATCTCCGCTGGCAAGCGTTTTCCCGTCAGGCGAAAATGCTAACTCACAGACGACGTATTTGTGTCCTTCAAGGCTTCCGATATGCTGGTGGTCGGTCACATTCCACAATTGGATGTGTTTGTCTCCGGTTCCCACTGCCAAGGTTTCTCCATCGTGTGTGAATGCCAAGGCATAGATCCTGATATGACGAAGACGAAACCGAACTAACAAGTCGTTTATCCAGTTTCCAGGCGTTTTAAGCGTTGCAATCTGTTTGCCGGTGTGTGTGCTCCACAGGTCGGTAGCAGCGTGGGAATCACTGCCGCTTGCCAATATACTTCCATCAGGCGTAAATGCTATAGGTCCCCAGTCTATTACAAACTCTATAAGGTGGCACGGCGGTTTATCAGTCGTTATATCCCAGATATCAATATTTGTATCAATGGACTTAATCGGGCCCTTTCCCATATTTTTAACAGCCAGTTTCTCGCTGTTCGGTGTAAACACGAGTCCCTTCATATAAAAACGTGTATCATCGTCAAACAATGATCCACTTATAGAGATATTTGTGTTCGGGAGCGTGTGAGCAGCGACCTGTTTACTTTTCGTTATGTCCCACTGCATGATGTCTTCTTGGTCGTTAACAGCGGTTAAGGTTACATTATCTGTGGCGAAGGCTAATCCCTCAATCTTGTAAGCAGCTGCTTTAATTGTGTTCTGTTTGGTACCAGTGTGTGTATCCCAGAGTTGGAGGTTACTGGTGCTATCACCACTGGCAAGGGTTTTTCCGTCGTGTGAGAACGCTAACGCTGTGAAAGGTTTCGTGTAACCCGTCGTGACGAGGCGCAGCTGTTTGGTGTTTTTCGTCTCTCTGACAGCAACGGTTCCGTGTTCGTCTGCGGTAACGAGGAGCGTCCCGTCCTGTGATAACATAAAGCGTTCTGGAGAAATTTCAAACCACTCCACAACTGAGTTGTGTGCGGCAATTTCACTACGCGTGGCGATATCCCATATTGCGTAACCGTCGTTGTCTATAATAGCGAGTGTTTTGCCATCACCAGAAAACCGGACGTGTCTACCTTTCGGAAACTTGGCAATTTCACTGCGTGTTGCAACATCCCATATTGTACATTCACCGTACTCTATAATAGCGAGTGTTTTGCCATCGCCTAAAAACTCTATGCCTATACCGTACGGAAGTACTGTGAGTTGTTCACCTGTTTCGACATCCCAGAGTTCAGTTGGACCTGCGCTCCCGCTTGATCCGCCCCAGTACGCAATTCGATGGGTAATCCCATTCACAAGTATTTTACCGTCTGGGGAGAAATTTAAGCCGCTCACCCACTTCATAGTGGGTTGTCCATCTATAATTTTGTTTTTGTAGGTGTATGGTCTCGGGGATTGAATTGGAAGGGACGAACTATCATCTGTTTGGACTATCAGTTCCCTTATCTCGCGACCGGTGTGTCCATCTTGTATGCTAATTGTGCCGTCTTTCTTGCCAACTGCGAAGGTAACACTCCCCGTGCGGTCAACAAATGCATCCGCTGCAAGCGGCCAAACTCTGTCTTTTCCGAGTCTGATTTTGGGTCGGTTCGGACTAAGTATGTTTAATTGTTTTCCGGTGGTAATATCCCAGAACCAGACTGTACCGTTCCAATTCTGACTGATGAGCGTTTTCCCGTCGGCTGAGAATTCCAGGTGAATCGGGTGGGTGGGGTTACTGAGGGACAGCAGAGATTTACCGGTCTCTGTGTTCCAGAGACGGATAGTTTCGTCGCGTGCACTGCTCGCGAGGATTTTGCCATCTGGTGAAAATGCTACATGCATCACGACATCCGTATGTCTTGTAATAAGAACAGTTTCAGCTCCCGAACTAACATCATAAAGCCAGACCCCGATGGAACTCGCGATTGCCAAACGGTTGTTATCGGGTGAGATCTGTATATCAGTTATCACGCCTTTTCCGAGTCGTGCTTTGGCACCTTCGGGTAAACTAAGTTGGGTATAGTCTTGGGCGAAGGTGTTTGTTAAAAATAGCGTTGAAAGGAGAAATAGCGTCGAAAGCGTGGCAAATAGTTTGGTTTTCATGGTAGCATTCTCGCTTTGGATCGGATTTCACGTGCTGCAGATTTAGGCGTGCCCTTTTAAGAATACCACAAAAAATTAGAAAATAAAAGTCATAATGAGAGCATCCGATACTTCTGTGGACATATTTATCAAGGTGCCTTGCGGACAGAGACCCCGAATCAACCTCGTTTTACTCTGAAAAAACTTCGGTAAGGGATACGGACAATTTGCTTGCATATTTTATGTCATGTATGTTAGAATTAAATATATTGTGAAGGACAACGAAAAACCCCGCAGAGCACCCTAATTACTGTCAGTTGGAAGACGCGACATGAGTTTTCAGGCGGCACGACCTGTCCAGCGACTCTTCACCGAACAGATTCAGAGGTAGGACTATGGCTTCTTTTTGGCAATACCTTACAGTTACATATAATGTGTGGTTTACCGCACCGCTTGCTGTCGTATTTCTGTTTGCAATTTTTCGGCTTGTGCTCGGAGGTTTGGATTTCGGGGATGCGGATGTTGATGCGGATGTTGATGCTGACGTTGACCTCGATGTAGACGCGGATGTCGATTTTGACGTTGATGCTGACGTTGACCTCGATGTAGACGCGGATATGGATGTTGATGCAGATATTGACGCGGATGCCGATATGGAAGCGGATACCGGGATCGGCGGCAATCTTTTTGCCGACGTATTCGGATTCTTGAACGTTGGTAGAGTGCCTTTTATGATTGTGGTCATGGCACTTTTTACCACATGGGGATTCACCGGCTTAATCGTCAATGAAATCCTCGGTGTCAGTGCAGCCCCCAGCCTATTCTTTTGGGTATCTTGTTCAGTTGCACTTATCTGTGGTGTATTGGGTACACGATACCTTTCGATTACACTTGCAAAGATTTTCCCTGAAAGCGATCCTGCCACTAAGGATCTTCACCTTCTCGGTTTACACGGAAGAGTCATCAGCGGACACGTCACCACTACTTTCGGTACCGCCAGAGTCCAGGTACCGGATGGACATACATTAACCGTCAAATGTCGGGTCAAACCAGATGAGCCAAATCCTGTAAAAGGAGATATCGTTATTCTGGTCAATTATGATCCCGAAAAACGGATATTTGATGTTAAACCGTCAGAATCGCAATTAGAGTAAATAGCAATTTCGGACAAGGAGATGTCAGTGACCTCGCTCTAAAGAACGAGGCTTGTGCAAAGCGCATACCGAGCGTCCCCTTCACAGGTTAAACCATTGACTACAGTAAAATATCGCAGTATCTTGGCGTGGTAGCCTGATCTATGTATCGGATACTCCCCTCGTCTGGTTCCACTTGGATACTGTGATCTGGAAGGGGCAATATACAACCCGAAAGGGAGATTACAAACTATGTTTGTTCCTGTAACGAGTCAAACGGGTGAAAAGCTAATGCCTACGCGTCCGAACAAGGCGGGTATGTTGATTAAGAAAGGATTAGCAACCCCCTATTGGTCTAATGGCATATTCTGTATCAGACTCAACTATGATACAGAAGCATACAAGCAAGAGATTGCTGTAGGCGTAGACCCTGGTAGCAAAAAAGAAGGCTTTACCGTCAAGTCTGAATCCCATACTTACCTCAATGTGCAGGCAGACGCTCACAACCAAGTTGGTAAGAAGGTTGCCAAGCGTTGTGAGTTGCGGCGAGGACGGCGTTCCCGGAAGTGTCCGAACCGAAAGAATAGGACAAATCGTCTTGCGAACCGAGAGCGTATCCCCGCGGGAACACGTGTGAGGTGGGATTGGAAACTGCGTATCCTTGATTGGTTATCCAAACTCTATCCGATTACCCATATCTGTGTAGAGGATATTAAAGCACGGACGATACAGCACGCGAAGAAGTGGAATCAGTCCTTTAGTCCTTTGGAAGTCGGTAAGCAGTGGTTTTATACAGAAATAGAAAAACGTTGGAAACTGCTAACACTTCAAGGGTGGGAAACTAAAGAGATACGCGATAAGTTAGGGCTCAAGAAATCGTCTGATAAACTATCAGAGACATTTGAGGCACATTGTGTTGATAGTTGGTCGCTCGCCTATCACGCTATCGGTGGGCAAAATGTGCCTGATAACACAAACATTTTCTGTATAGCACCTATACCGATACGCAGACGCGAACTTCATAGGCAGAACCCGCAAAAAGGTGGAAAACGCCCAAGGTATGGTGGAACACAGTGCCTTGGTGTTTCCAAGAATACATTAGTAAAACATCTCACTAAGGGTTTATTACGTGTCACAGGACACCAAAAAGGATACCTCACCCTCAGTGAGATTAATAGCAGTAAACGAGTTATTCTAACAGCGAAACCCGAAACATATCGGATATTGAAAAAACTTAACTTTAGATACTGCTAAAGCAGGTCTCACATCCCTGACCTAAAGGTTTGGGGTTTTAGACCTAAAGGAGATATGAAATGCCTAACTTATTTGTGTTGATTGTAGCAGGTCTTATTGCGTTGTTTGTGATCTTTGTGTTAATATACAAATCTTTCTACAAGAAAGCGCCGGCGGATTCGGCGTTAGTGATATCAGGCGGAAACAAAAAACGGGTTGTGTTCGGTGGAACCCTTGTAAACCCGATTACCAATACGACGCAGCTCATTTCTTTAAACACACTTCAACTTCCTGTTGAACGGGAGGGGCAGGCTGCGCTGATTACCAAGGACAGTTTGCGCGTTGACATACAGGCGGAGTTTTACGTCAAAATTGAACCCAATGAACAAGATGTGCTTAAAGCTATCGCCAGTCTCGGTGAAAAAACTTTAACACCCGAGGCTGTGAACACATTGTTAGAAGGGAAACTTGTTGGTGTGTTACGCAGTGTTGCGGCAACCATGGAGCTGCAAGAACTTCACGAGAAACGGCAAGAATTTTCCGATCAGGTTCAAGAAGCTTGCCTTGAAGATCTGGAGCAGAACGGTTTTAAACTCGAAACTGTAGCCGTTACAAACCTCGACCAAACGCCGCTTGAAGCACTTGATGAAAACAATAGATTTGATGTCGTGGCGATCCAGACGATCAAGAAAGAAGTCGAAGAAAAACAGACGGAAACCGCTAAGATTGAGCATGAAAACAAGGTCAGACGTGAAGAGGACCGCCTCAAAGCGGAACTCGAAATTAAACAGAAGGAAGAGGAGACAGAAACCGAAGGTTTAGAGGTTGATAAGCGACTTGAGTTTGCGCAAGAAGACCAACGCAGAGCCATCGCTACCAATAAAGCGGAGCAGGAACGCGAGGTTGAAGCGCATAAGTTTGAACAGCAACAAGCGGTTGAAGAAGCACGCATTAAACAGGAACAGGCTGTGAAATCTGCTGAAATCGTTCAAGTGCAAAAAATTGAGATGGAGCGCATTGAACAGGAACGGCAGGTCCAAGAAAGCGAAATTTCACAAAAGCAGGCTGTTGAGATTGCTCGCGTTCAACAACAACAGACGGTTGAAGAAGCCGAAATTCAGCGAACCCTCGGTATCGAAAAAGCGAAGATTGATCAAGAGGCGACCGTCAAAGAGACGGACATCGAACGTCGGATTGTGTTGTTAGACAAAGAACGCGAGGAGAAAGAAGCTGAGGCAGAAAACGCTATTCGTATTTCTATGAAAGAAAAAGAACGTGAGCAGGCACTCATAGAACTCTTGGAAATATCCGCAGAAAAAGCAAGCGCGGAAGCACGCGTCGAAACAGCTGAGGCTATCGAACAAGCCGAACGTGAAAGCAAAGTTGCGCTCATTCGTGCTGAACAGGAAGCCGACGAAGAAAGAATCGCAAAGGAACGCAACGCTGATGCGGAAGCGTATTCTGTCGTCGAAGCTGCAAAAGCCGAGCTTGAAGCCGCTAAGGTCAAATCTGAAGCAACCCGAATTCTCGCTGAAGCACTCCTTGTTGAAGCCCAAGCCAAAGCTGATGGTGAGGAAGCACTCATTACCGCCAAAAATCAGGCGGAGCCGCAAGTACTCGTCAGTGATGCAGTGCACGCACTCGTGGATTCACTCCCTCAGGTTACGGGTGAATTAATGAAACCGGCGGAACGTATCGAAAGCATTCGAGTTCTTGACTTAGGCGGAAATGGCGCGAGCAACGGGAACCCGGGTGGAATGAACCGTATCTTGAGTTCTATTGTCAATGCCGGGGCAGCAATGCCACTCCTCAAGGAATTGGTCAGCTTTAGTGGACTTGACACTGCAAAAATAGGACAAACGATTCAAGCGTATGCAAACGGATTAAATCAAAAGCCTGTCTCTGATGTCGGTGCAGAGGGGGATCTCAATCTTGACGAAACCCCAGGCGACGTGCCACTCACGGAAGTAGAGAGAGAGGACGCTGAGGATACGTCCGGTGCTGCAGACCCAGATCCGTCTTCTGAATAGTCTATCTTTCGCGCTGTCCTACACGAGCGAATTCAGAATCGGGAGCAAGGAACGCATTGTTGGAACATCTCGGAACGTGAAACCGAACGCTGCGAAGTATGTTGAAGTTTCCAATGCCTCCGCAATCAAAGGTTTTTTCTCCAATTCCTTTGAGACACCAAGGATGAGGGACACATCTTTCTGTTCAGCGAGTGTGTTGAGTCGGGCGATGAGATGCCCTTGATGCCACGGATGGAACAACTCAATAGCGGTCTCTACACCGCTGCTGTGGACGAGTTGATAATCAGGGAAGCAATAGAAATCGCCTGCTAACGGCAGGAATTGGCTTCCAGGTCGGATCTGCCAGTCGTCGGTTTTGTTTTGAAGCATTGCCTGAAAAAGTTGGATGTCTTCAGGAATGTAGGCGAGGAATTGTTGAGAAATCGGCTTGATACCACAAGATTCGTCAAGGGATAACAGATACCGCTGTTTATTCCGAAATTGTATCTCTGCAGCGAGTTCCCATTTCGGTTGATGTAGCACAGCGACGAAGAAATTCGCCAGATTCATGCCGTACCGCTTCGTTTTGTAAAAGAGGTTAAGCGGTCCGTCTACCGTGATATGATACAGTTCTGCTTCTTTTCGGATTGTGGAGAGGAGTTGGTTGAATCTGAGGTACTTGAACAACTGACGAAGTTCGGCTGTCATGGAATCGGCGAGTTTTAGCGTGAGCGTATTGCAATGCAGCAGCAGCCCTTGTACTTGTGCCGCATTGTAGCGGTGAAGTAAGCGTTCAGCGGAAAGGGTGTTGAATGTCAAAACCGGTTGGCAACTCGGTAAATCCGCATAGAGTTTAGCACGCAACGCCGTCTCTTCTGTAGATGATTCATCTGCCATTATCCGAGATACTTCACGTTCATAGTCTGCGTAGTCCTGAAACTGTTTCTCTGAAAGCAGGCGGCTCGTCTCTGTAAAGAGTTTGTGCCGGAACGCAATCAGTTCTTCGTTGGGGGCAGTATCAAATTCTGTCCGGTCTAACAGCAGTTTTTCGAGTCCGCGTTTGACGATGGGTGCTTCCGGTGTGCTATCAATAATCTGCTTACTCGACTCTAAAAGCGTTGCCCGTGGCGTGTCTGGCGACGCTTCAAAAACGGTGATCAATTGCTCAGCAATTGCCAATAACTGGTTATCGGCTGGATTCACAAACTGTGGCAATATTTGCCCTTTTTTGGTTTTATATTGGAGCAGGTCTTTGGTAAGCATTTTTTAATTATACCTTGCGGTTAAATAACGTAGTTTTGGACTTTAGCATTGTTTTCTCGAATCCGCTCTCCATTTTGCGGCGTACTCGCCCATAAGCGATCTGCTCCATCACGAGCTACGCTATTTTAGACTATACGAATTTTTAAGCGGTCTGATAGGCGTGGTGTTGTCTGCGTCGTCTATTGACAAAGTGTTCGCTGGTCTGTTTGGAGATAAGTTCGTAAAGCACCGCCTGTTTGCCCTCGCGTTTGCGGAGGATACGTCCGAGTCGCTGCACATGCTCCCGTACGCTCCCACTCCCTGAGACGATAATAGCGACATTCGCCTCCGGCACGTCTACCCCTTCATTAAGGACTTTTGAGGTGACCAAGATAGAATAGGTCCCATCTCGGAACCCGTTCAAAAAGGCGTTCCGCTCCTTGAGTTTCGTCTGATGTGTTAGCACGGGAAGAAAAAAACGCGTGCCGAGTTGATACGCCGTGTCGTTATCTTGTGTAAAAATGAGAATCCGATCGCCGCTGTGCCGCTGGATCAGTTTCCACACCCATTCCTGTTTTGTGGTGGAGGCAAAACTGAGCTGCTTCTGCGTGAGATACGCTTTGAAAGCGGCACGTCCCGCTTCGTTTTGTGATGCCTTCCAGAGAAATGTATGCCATCCGCGCGGGGTCCCCATATTAATTTTCGCCTGCTTGAGAAAGCCTAAGTAAGTTTGACGCGCTGCCTCATACTGGACCCGTTCTGTGTCTCCCATCTCAACCGCAATCGTCACGACACGGTACTCGGAGAGCGTTTTCCCAGAGAGTTCCTGCACCTTCGCTTCATAACAGCATTCGCCGACGAGCGCATAGAGGCGGCTCTCTTTCCCATCAACGCGTTCAGGTGTCGCTGTTAACCCCAACCGAAAAGGTGCGATACTACTGATTGCGGCATATTGATACTGTTCCCCCGGTAGATGATGGCATTCATCGAAAATAGCGAAACCGAACCGGTTGCCGTAATGCGGCGCGTGCATGACAGCAGATTGATAGGTTGTAACGGTAATATCTCGCAATTCGTGCTGACCGCCACCATAAAGTCCGATCTCTTGTCCGAAGTGTTCCGTCAACACCGTATACCACTGGTGCATGAGATCAATCGTCGGGACATGCACGAGTGTCGGACGTTGCGTCTCAGCGATGAGTAAAATTGCGATGAAGGTCTTACCGGCACCCGTAGGGAGACTTACGACCCCGCGTTTACCGTTGGCGTGCCATGCATCAATCGCTTCGGTTTGATAAGGATACGGTGAAATCGCTTTTTGATGCGTGAAGGGTTCTACTGTGAATTGCCGTGCTGTGTCCTGATATGGGATGTCGTGTGCACGCAATTGCGAGACAATCTTCCGATAGCGGTAGGCGGGCGCGCGAAAGGTGAGGGTGCGCTCGTCCCAAAGGATGTCTGGCAGTTGCGATTCGAGTGCCTCTGGGACGTTCTGTAAGATGAGGGTGCCTTTGTCAAAGTTAATTTTTAAGGGGGTTTCCATAAGTCACGTCTTTCCGTTGGCACCGAGATGTGTGAAGAAAAAATTTGGTATTTTCATGAAATTGTGCTAAAATTCTGATAGCGTTCGTTTTAGGCTTTCGGTCATATAAAGGAGTTACACATGGATAACCAAGAATTTCAAAAACTCGTCTTGAGTTGGATGGAGCGCGTGGATGCTCGTCTTGAGCGCGTGAATGATCGCCTTGGTTCGCTTGAGCAGGACGTAGGTTGGATAAAGGGAAAAATGGAGGGGCGTTCTGAGTTAGCGTCAACGCACCGCGCGAACCTTGCTATCGGTATTAGTATTGTCGTTGGTATTGGAAGCCTCATCGGACTCATCATTAGTTGGGTTAAGTAAAAAATAGATTAGTCTCCTGTCAAGAACGTTTGCCAACATGGTAATCGGGACTAACATACCGAATCATAACATATTTCCGTGTAAATTTCAAGCGAAAATAATGAGAAATCATATAACCCCCAAGGACTGATACTGTGCCAAAACTCATAATCATGCCGCCGCAGAACGCGGAATCACACGAATGGGCTGAACGCCTTCACAACGAATTACCCGCATACACCATCGTTTTGCCAGAGACAGACGACGCAGTCGCGGAACACCTCCCCGATGCAGATGCTGTCTACGGTTGGGTGTCCCCTGAACAACTACCGTTAGCGAAAAACCTCCAATGGCTACAGAACCCTGCCGCAGGTCCCTTTCCCGGCTATTATTATCCCGCACTCATTGAACATCCTGTCGTCGTCTGTAACCCGCGCGGTATCTATAACGACCATATCGCACAGCATATCATGATGTTCGTGCTTGCACTTTCGCGTGGATTGCCCTATTATATGGACGCACAACGCGAAGGGGTCTGGGGTAAGGACGCACGTAAAAGTGGATACATCGACCTCGCTCAGGCGACTGCACTGATTGTCGGTGTTGGCGGGATCGGACATGAAACTGCACGTCTCTGTAACGCGTTCGGGATGAAAGTGATCGGTGTTGACGCGCGCTGGGAATATGAGGTCGATTTTGTGGAGAGACACGAACCTGCCGAACTGGACACACTCCTTCCGCTCGCCGATTTTGTGATAACCACGACACCGCATACACCCGAAACCGAGGGCATGTGGCACGAAGGGCGATTTTCCCTGATGAAAAACACCGCTTACTTTATCAATATCGGACGCGGCAAGACGACAAAACTTGCTGACCTCGTTTCGGCACTTGAACAGGGTGTCATTGCGGGGTGTGGCTTGGATGTGTTTGAAATTGAACCGTTGCCTGCCGAAAATCCTTTATGGCAGTTGCCGAATGTGTTGATAACGCCGCATATCGCTGTCAAGGATGCAGAGAACATTGAGGCACGGCGGTTCGAGCTTTTCTTGGAAAACGCACGTCGGTTCGCTGAAGGCGCGCCGTTGAAAAACGTCGTTAATAAAGCGATGTGGTACTAAAAAGCAAGGGCACAGCATCCCCACCGAACGATGCAGATTCCCTCACAAAACTGATTCAAGAATGGGCAGAACAGAAGGACATTCCGTTACCGAAAACAGAAGAAATCTTACAAGATTCTGGTACACAATTTCAGGTAACCTTCAGCGATGGCAGACGGGTAACTGCAAGGATTGAGGGCGACACGTTAAACCTCTATCATAAACGCCGAGTAGAGGCTGGGTTTAAAGCATACCGTTAGGAAAAGTAGCTGCCGTTGTGTAGAACCTATCAAAATCACAAAAACCTATAAAACCCTACAAGAGATTGTGCTTTGTGTCTACTTCCTGATTCAACGTCCACTGCACTCACATTTGAGGTCTTACACGGACTCCACAGGCGTTTAGCGTCTCCTCGCAACTCGTGGCGACGGTTTAGAGGTCAAGCCGGACACAGGTTGATCGCAGCGTTAAGGTCTCTATCAATATCCAATCCACATTCGGAGCAGTGATAGTGTCTATCAGAGAGCACTAAGTCTTTTTTCTTATGTCCGCAGTTGCTACAAATTTTACTACTCGCAAAGAACTGATCTGCTTCTGTTATCGGTATCCCTCGTCTATCCGCCTTGTATTTGAGCATCGTCAGAAAGCGTGAGAGTGCCGAATCCGAGAGTGCCTTGGCAAGTTTACGGTTCTTTAGGAGTCCACTGATATTCAGCGTCTCAATACCGATAGCACTCGCTTTACGGACAATCCGTATACTCGCTTGGTGGTGAGCGTCCTCACGGATACAGGCGATCCGATCATGCACACCTGATAAGACGGCTTTCGCTTTCTGCCAGTTCTGCGAACCTTTTATCTTACGCGACAAAGCGCGGTTGGCACGTGCGAGTTTGCGTTCATATCGCCTTAGCGGACGTGGATTGTCGTAGGTATCACCATTAGAACAGGTGGCAAGTGTATTGATACCTACGTCAATACCCATCGGTTCTTTGTTATCAAACAGAGGGGGTTGATAGTTGAAGTTGCTAATATCACAATCTATGAGGATAGAGACAAACCAGCGATTATTGCGTTTGGAGACAACAACTTTACTGATTTCGCCTTTGTAACGCAGTTCCTCACGCATCCGAACCCAACCGATTTTAGGTAGGTTGATACGGTTTTTGTAGACTTCAACAGTTCCTGTGCCATTGTCCGCTTGATAGGATATTCTATCAGATCGTTTCTTATAGACGGGGAAACTGTTTTGTCCTTTCTTCCAGCGTGTTACTGCGTCTCCAAGGTTATGAAGTGCGTTTTTAGATGCATTCTGTGAAAGTTCAGAACACCAGTCAAACTTACCGTATTTAACAGCGTTGAATTCACGCTTTATATCTACGTAGGTTCGCCATTCGTCTGCCTCTAAACCTTGTATAAACGACGATAGACCGAAGTTATACGCAACACGGGCATAGCCAGCGTGTTGAGACATAAGCGTCGCTTGCTTGTTATTCGGATTCAGTTCTATCTGTTGACTGCGGCGTTGCAAACTCTAACTCCAGTTGTGGTCTTTCTTCTGATACGATATTCTCTATTGCTTCTGCGAGTTTCTTTGACTTATGAAAACGTCTGCCATAGAGTTTCGCACAGAACACTGTCATGATTTCCATGACGTCACAGGTGAGTTCTTCCTCAAAGGACGGCTGCTCACCTTTGTTGATAATAACGACCTCGATACCTTTGAGTTCGCAGATACGAAATATCAAGTCCGCACCGAATCTCAAAAGTCTATCCTTATGTGTAAGGACTAATCGGGACATTTGACCCTGCACAATCCGTTCAAGAAGGCGCGAAAGTCCTCTTTTGTTGTAGTTCATACCACTGCCAAGGTCTCTTATGATTTCAGTTTGCCACCCATTCTTATTACAAAACGCTTCAAGGACAGCCTGCTGACGCTCTAAATCCTCCTTTTGATCATTGCTCGAGACTCTGGCATAAGCAATCGTAGGATACGTTTTATCGTTAGTACCAAGTAGTTCTGCTAAATCATACATTCTTTGACCGCCCGGTGTTCTATGAGACGGCATTATTTTGCCTTCTAACTCCCAATTCCGAGGTGCCTGAACGGATACACCAAGTAGTTTAGCAGCTTCACCAATCTTGACGAACCTATTATTCATACATATATTGTAGCATATAATATAAAGGATTGTCAAGTAAAAAACTACATAACTTTAGAGTTTTAGAGATTCTTATAGGTTTTAGTAGGCTTTTGTAGAAATTAGCCTACTGCAACTTGCCCCTAAGATTGATAATGTGATATTGCCTAAACCTTTTCTGTTGCTATACGTCTGAACTCAATATTTAAAGGCTGTTCGTAGTTTTATGATGATGAGTTTTGTACCCGATGTGCATTTTTTTTCGTTAAATTCCACAAATTGGATGGAGGATTGAGAAATGCCCAAATTGGCGGCTTTGAAAGCCTTAAAATTGATGAGAGTCAAAAAAACTACACTCTATAACGCCATGGGATGCAGGCACGGTAGTAATCACTATAGACGCTCGCGGTCAGGAAATCATGGACACCGCACGCTTGCAACGCTGCTATGGTATGCTATCAACGCCCTTCCAAAACGAAAATAACAGGCAAGGTATGCTGCGGCAAATCTTGTCGTCTACTGAAAAATACACCCAAAATTGCTTCCTGACGCAGTGCCACTTTAAACTTACTTAAGTGGATCAGGGTGAAAGCTGCCTATAGGCGACCCTGATAATCTTACTAAGGCTTTTCATTCTCATCTTCGTCCACGTAAGGTGATTTCGCTTGTGGTGGGACCTCTATCACACCTTCCACACGCGAATCGTATATGGTTTTGCTGCCATCCGGATGGGTATGTATTTTGAGCGTATAGCCCTTCCGATTATAATAGGTGGATGTTGATCCAGTATACTTCCATTCAAATTCGTCTAACTTCCCACTCGCTTCTAACACCTTTTTACGCTTTTTGAAATAATTTAGCCAGTTTTTCGTCCTTTGTTGCTGTGGATACAGGTATAGGTCTGCGGTAAACAGGTCAATTGCTTCATCGATTGTCAGCGGTTTCCCACTTAAATACTTGCGTTGTAGCCGTATATAGGTCCGAACTTGCGGGATGTCCCCAAACTTCTTTACAAGTGGATTGTGTGGACTGGGGTTATCTGGGTCGTCCTTGAACGGATTGAACCCGATGATAAAATCTTCTTTCGGTTTTTTCGCCTTCGCGCTTTTACTTGTGGACAGATGAGCAGTTTTGCCATCTTCAGAGCGCACTTCGGGTTTTCTAACCGTGGTAGATTTGCTGGCACAGCCTGAAAAGAGAAGAGTGCTCGCAAAAGGACCAAATAGTATTATGAATAGAAGGCTACGGAGGTTTTTCACTGATATTGCCTCTTTTGGGTGTCGGCTGGGATTGTTTCCTGAAAGTCTCCTATTCATTCTAACGGATTTGCCGAGAAAATTTCAACCTTTTCCAGTTGATTTTCTGCACTAAATTTGCTAAAATGGCTGCCAAGATTTAGTGTAAGGAAGCAATGTAATGGATTGTATTTTTTGTGCAATTGTCGCTGGTGAGATTCCGGCAGCCAAAGTATATGAAGATGAGCACGTCTTCGCGTTTATGGATATTGCCCCAGCAAACCCAGGGCATACCCTCGTGATACCGAAACAGCACTATCGAAATATCTTTGATATGCCCACAGAGGTTGGCAGCAAAATTATGCAAGCCGCGATTCCAATCGCAAACGCGATCCGAGCAGCACTGAACCCTGATGGGATGAACCTCTTTCAGTCGAATGAAGCCGCAGGGTTTCAAACCGTTTTCCATTTCCATCTGCACCTAATCCCGCGGTGGGAAGGCGATCCACTTCGGTTACCGTGGCGACCGAGCGAGGGTGATATGGAAGAAATCGGCAACATTGCAGCAAAGATTCGGGAGGCTTTGTAGACGCAATTCACAGATAATTTTTTCAAGCACTCATAAGTCCTTAAACCTTTAACGCCTCCGATGTTGTTTACGCACGTCGGAAACCCGATTTAAGGAAAAATCGGAGCAAAACATGAATATTTTGATTACCTCCGCTGGTTCAGAACTGGCGCGCAACGTAGCAGGAGCGTTGGCGGAAGCACATACGCTCCACTTAACAGAGTTGTACCCCGTTGAAAATGCTGAAGGAACGTTCGTGCAAAGCGGACTTGGACACGACGAGTCGACCAACGAACTCGTCCGCGGTATGGATGCTATTATTCACATCGCCGAAGTCCCGTCGGATCTCCTTGCTGAAGCCGAGCAGCCGGATAATTATGCGATTGACTACCAGACGCGCTGCACCTATAACCTGCTGATGGCAGCGTCGGCGGAGGGCGTGAAACATGCTATTTACGCAAGCACACTCCGCCTTTTTGAGCAACACGGTGAAGACTGGACGGTCACAGAGAGTTGGAGACCCCGTCCGTCAGTTGATAGTTTTGTGCTTTCAAAGCATCTTGGTGAGTTCACGTGCAGAGAATTCGGTCGCGAAGGTAAGATCAACGTGACATGCCTCCGTCTCGGTAATCTCATCACTGCTGATGCCGCAGCAACCGCCGAGTACGATCCCATGTGGCTTGAGATGAACGATGCAGTCGCTGCTTTCCAAGGCGCGCTGGAGTCTTCGTCGCCGTGGCGAATCTTTCATGTCCAGTCAGAGTTTCCCGGTTCCCGTTTCTTGATTGGGAAAGCCAAAGGACATCTAAACTTTGAACCGCAATTCGTGCCACCACAGGCAAAGGAGGCGTAACGTGAAAGTTCTCATTTTAGGCGGTAACGGCTATCTTGGACCGCACGTCGTCAAGGCATTGGAGCCTTATTATACATTGCGCGTTACAGACATCAACGATATTGAGACGAAACACGAATCGATGCATATTGATGTCGGTTCATTGGATCAGGTCATGCGCGCCGCCGAAGGAATGGATGCCATTCTCAACTGCTCTGTGCTTAGGCACGATGGACAGTTGGCTTTTGATGTCAGCACGCGTGGATGTTATAATATGATGCGCGCCGCTGTCGAACACGGTATCCGCCGTATCATCAACACTGGACCGCATTTCACCATTCAAGGCGACAGTTATACCACCTATGACTATGAAATTAACCCAGATGTCCCGCCGCACACAAGCACCGGACTCTATCCGTTGACGAAAGGATTAGGACAGGAAATCTGTAAGGTCTTCACCGAGCATTACGACATCTATGTTCTCTGCTATCTGTTCCTTAGTTTCCGGGAGCATGAGGACACCGCAGAAGGTACTGACCTCAATCCGTTTTCTGTCAGTTGGCGGGACGCGGGTGAAGCGTTCCGATTGGGTTTGGAGATTGATCTGGCAGAACTCCCATCGCGCTGTGAGATTTTTAATATCTTCGCAGATTTACCACACCAGCAGTTCTCGAATGTCAAAACGAAGCGTATCTTAGGTTTTACCCCGCAAGATAACTTTGAACGGATGTGGCATAAAAAGGATTAAGTCGAGTATTGAGCAATGCGTTATGAATATTCAACTCCTTGCACATCGCGGCGGTATGGGACGCGCACCTGAAAACACACTCGCTTCCTTCAAACAGGCATTGGTGGACGGTGCCGATGGATATGAGTTTGATGTCTGTCTCACCCAAGACAAACAACCCGTGTTGATCCATGTCGACTTCAACCGAGACGATATTCGGAAGGCCACCGGATGTTCAATACCGCTCAATGAACTTACTTGGCAAGAGGTACAACAGTTGACGATGCTAACCTCTGATGAGCCTGTTGCGCACCTTGATGATGCCCTCCGATTTGCGAGGGAGCATCAGATGCCGTGTTTCATTGAACCGAAATCGGACATACCTGAGATACTCCCTATCATCATAGAACGGGTGCGGCATTTTGAAGTTGTCCACCTCACCAGTATTCTCACTTTTTACCTGCACAAGCAACTGCTTATTGATGCCAAACGTTTAGAACCGAAATTACAAACGAGCGCGATTCTCATTAACCCATTTGCGAATTTCCTCAAAGCAGCCACCGCAATTGATGCAAACCGTATGATCTTGGGTTGGAGTCGGATTAACCACTTCGGACTTTATAACGCTTTCACACGTGCTGTTACGCGTAAGGTCGAGAAACTACGCGCAAACGGGATTGTCGTAGAAGCCGGGTTCATTCGGACAGCAAAGGATGTTGCTTGGACAATCAAAAACGGCGTTGAAGGACTGTGGGTAGATGATGTACCCTATATCAGACGCTGCGTCGAAGATTTAGCCTGATTTAGGAGGCATGTTTCAATGACTCCTAAAGAATAGTTTGACAAATATGGTTTCTTCGCTACAATCATAAGAGATCGCGCAGAGATATTTATGAATAATCCGCAATTCAGTTGTAGGTGTGAAAAAAAGGAAAAAAACCGCGCATGAAAATGAAATTGCTCCTAACCGTCACCGGACTTTTGGTATTATTCACGTGTTTGCCCTATAGTTCCGCTCAATATGAAGCGCATACACAATTGGGTTTGCCCGAGGGTGCCAAAGCCTGCCTCGGCAAAGGTGAACCATATTCGCTAACGTATTCCCCGGATGGTACGCGCCTCGCTTTAGCGACTTCCATTGGCATCTGGCTTATTGATGTACATACCGGTGAAGAATTCGCTCTGCTCGCCGGACATACGGGTGTTGTTCGGAGTGTAGTGTATAGTCCGAATGGTTCAACGCTCGCAAGCGCGAGTGAGGATAATACGGTGCGCTTATGGGATGCCGCCACCGGAACATATAAAACAACACTCATTGGACATACGGGTGTTGTTCGGAGTGTAGTGTATAGTCCGGATGGCAAGACGTTGGCAAGCCAGAGTCATAAAAAAGTGCTGCTGTGGGATGTGGCGACTGGGGAGCAGAAATCGAGTCTCACGGGACATAGTAGTGATATATTGGCTGTTGCGTATAGTCCGGATGGCAAAACACTGACAACTGCGGATCGAGAAGGGACGGTGCGCTTATGGGATGCTGCCACAGGAAGTTCCAAAGCAAGTCTCACTGGTCATAGTGATGGAGTCTCTAGTGTAGTGTATAGTCCAGATGGCAAGACGTTGGCAACTGCAAGCTGGGATAAAACAGCACGTTTGTGGGATGCTGACACAGGCAGTCCGAAATCGATTCTTACTGGTCATAGTGATGGAGTCTCTAGTGTAGTGTATAGTCCAGATAGTTTGACGCTTGCGACTGGTGGTAAAGATAAGACAGTGAGATTATGGAATGCCGCCACAGGCGAACACAAGACAACGCTCACTGGACATAACGGGCGGATTTGGAGTGTAATGTATAGTCCAAATGGTACGACCCTCGCCACCGGGAGTGAGGATGGCACGATTCGCTTGTGGGATGCTGTCACTGGGAAACACAAAACCATTCTCACTGGACACGCCCACGGGTTTGCCCTTGTTGTTGAGTATAGTCCAGATGGCAAGACGCTGGCAAGCGGGAGCGACGATGGCACACTCCGCTTATGGGATACTGACACCAAAAAGCCTATAGCCGTCCTCACAGGATATTATCGTGCTAACGTATGGAGTCTTGCGTATAGTCCAGATGGTTTGACGCTGGCAACCGGGGACAATGATGGTGCGGTGCGTTTGTGGGATGCTGATACTGGTAAACAGAAAACAACGCTCATTGGACATACTGATGTTGTTTATAGTCTTGCGTATAGTCCGGATGGTTCAACACTCGAAACCGGGAGCGATGATGGTACGGTACGGTTATGGGATATTGCCACCGGTCAACACAAAGTGAAGTTCACTAAACGTGGCATAGCAGCTTGGGAGCCTGGGAATCTAGTCGCGTATAGTCCGGATGGTTTGACGCTGGCAACCGAAAACACGGATGGCATAGTGCGGTTATGGGATACGGCTACTGGAAAACTGATAGTAATGCTCCCTCGATATACTGGCTGGGTTTTGAGTCTGGCGTATAGTCCGGATGGTTTGACGCTGGCAATTGGTAATGACAAAGGTGTGGTGTTCCTATGGGATCTTACACAGTTTACAAAGTCGTCCCAAAAATTGGGAAGCAAATCTAATGGAAACTTGCATTAAATTCGTTGGGATCGTGGATCGGACCCTCGCCAATCAGGTATCCATAAATCGCGCGAATTATCAATGCCTCTGTTTGTGGTCACGTGAGTTTGAGATAAAAAAGAAAAAAAATCGGAACATTTGCGGATTCCAACGCGTCTATGGACGACGTAAGTTGGTTGAGGACAAGTGAAACTCCCCATACCACTCAAAATACATACCTTGGCTCCATAGAAACAATATACCTAACGATGCTTAGCGGAGGTTCATATTAAGGATAATGGTTAACCGCAATTCTATAAAGATATCGTTCCATAAATATGCTATCCACGTAAGGCTTAACGGTTTGCCGCTATGGAGATTAGTTGTGGTGCTCGTTCTATGTTCTGCGCTGTGGACCTTTTGCCACAAAGCGGATGGTGGTGCTATCAGGGTTGGTGGTTTCGATGTTTTTGCTATAGGGGATGCTGAGGAGATGCATACCTATACGGTAGTAGATGGACTCGTAGGTCCCAGTGTCCCTATTATCTTTCAAGATAGCCGGGGATTCCTCTGGTTCGGCTCTGAAAGCGGTGGGATAAGTCGTTTTGATGGGCGGACCTTTGAACAGTTTCGGCTTGAAGAGGATTTAGCGAACGGTGTTACCCAACAAATCCTTGAGGATAGATGGGGACGTATCTGGTTCCTGACCCGATTGCCTACGGAACATCAAGGTGTAGTAAACTATTTCAACGGGACCACCATTGAAACAGTTGGCGTAGCTACGTGCATGATCACTGACACGGACGGTGACATCTGGACAGCCGGCAACCAGAGCCTCACACACTACGCGGGGAGCTATATAGGTTCTTCCGCTGGGGTGCACACTCGTAATGAAGAGACGAAAACCGCTTCTATTAAATCAACACACTACCGATTCCCAGAAACTACCGATGTAACAATAAATGTCCTCTTTCAAAGCAAAGACGGGACCTTCTGGATCGGCGGCAGTGCCGGAGGCAGCATTCTGCTCCTGAGTTTTGACCCCAATTCCGGTTCCAAATTCAAGAGAATAGGTACGAGCATCGTGTGGAACACCACGGATAAAACGGATGGTCCCTTTGCTATCCATGACATTGCTCAAGGACCTTATGGAATTGAGTACCTCTGGTTCGCCGGACGTAATCTTCTTCTCCGCTTTGATGGCGAAAAACTTCACCAGATACTCCCTAATTCACAAAGCATGAACCAAACTCACCCCCCAAGCTGGAACCCAGAGGATATTGAATTACATCATGACGCTTTTGAGGGTGATATCTGGTTCTGCGACGGTGGAAGAGTCAGATGGTGGGATGGAAATAGCCTCCAAAAACTATATCGAGACGACTTTGGCGCACTCTTAAGGCACCGAAATGCTCCTGATAAATTTGACAAATCCTTCTCCCGCGGTTCTGCGAGTTACATGTTTAGCAAACTAGATAGTGTTGACTCTCCTCCCCGCAACTTCAGCGAATTCTTCGGCATCCTTAAAAGGCAGGATACTTTGGGGAACCTGTGGTTTGTAAGTCTAACCGGTGCACACCAACTCACCGGTGCACACCAACTCAACTATGGCTCTTTAGCGGAGAAGCACGATGCTTCCGATAACTTTAAAAGTAATCAAGCTAAGGCGAGCATAGTTGCCTATGGACTCGAAAGTGGCGATTCTATCATTAAAAGTTCAGATGGCAGATTCTGGTTTGGACACGACAACGGTGTCACCGCTGAAAGTGATAAAGTTTATACCATCGAAGATGGACTCGGAAGTGACAATATCCGGACTGTTTTTGAAGCGGAAGATGGTAAAATCTGGTTTGGACACGACAACGGTGTCACCACCTTCAACCCGCAATCGGCATTCGTCAACTTTAAAACCCGTCCGGCCATTGGGAGCAACAGCGTCCGCCAAATTTACGGTTCATGGTTCAGTATCCTGGGCGGAATTGCATACTATAGCGGTTCCCTTAACCAACGGAAATTACGTCCAGAATACGTTAAAAGCGGCGTTGAATCTGAGAAGGATATGTCGCTAATTAAAGCTGAGACTGCCCCAAAACCGGTTGAAAGTGAGGACAATCCGATTGAAATTGTCGGTTCTTTTTCAAATTCTTTTTTAAACTGGTTCACCAACAGGCCCGATCAGATGCCAACTGAAACGCTTTACACCCATTTCGCTTACATCGTACCAAGCGGATTCAGACAGCTCTCTATCCGAGTCCAGACAGAAAACGATCGTGAGAGTCATCCAAAGGTGCTCATCTCTGGTTCTAAGTACCGATATATCGCCTTTGGTGGATGGCTGTTCAAGCCCTATTCAGATGGATTAAAGTGGCTCTCTCCAGATGGCACTCGCACTTTTGAATTTCAATCCGCACCTCGATTTGAAGACCTACCCAAAATTGAACACGGTCCCTCACCCATCATAGATATACATGCGGGTCCACACGGAAAAATCTGGTGTTATCTTGAAGACGGTACGATTCAATCTTACCCAAACTTGAACGACTTGGACGCGGCAGATGTTCCCGAAGTTGTGTTGCCTGAAATTGTCCCAATAATGCATATAAAGCCGCTACGTTTACCGAATCCTAAAGTTTCGGGTGAGTCTTCTGGGAACACGGCACCGAAATGGTTTTTCAACAACGAGAAAAAGCAGATAGTCTATTGGGATATTGAAAAACTTGGAGAGCCGATCGCGGTTGAAGGTGTTTTCAATGTGACTCCTATCGCGATATGGGAGAGTGCTGACGCAGCGGAGACGACCTTTATCTTTTCTGACCGTCTCAGGAAATACCGCGGCACACAACTGATTGACGACAAAGAAGTCAGTGTTGCTGAAGTCCGAGCTGCACTGCTCATGGATACAATGGATACACAAGTGTTGTGGCTCGCTACAAAACAGGGTGCCGTCCGATACGACGGCACCACACTCAAAACCTATGGTATCGAAGACGGATTCCTCGTCAATGACCTGCGCGATGTTCTTGAGGATGATAGAGGACACATCTGGTTTGCGACATGGGGCGGGGGTGCCGTCCGATACGATGGCGAAACGTTCTCGCCTGTTACAACGAGAGACGGACTCGCACACAACAGCGTCTCTGACATCCATCAATCAAGCGAGGGCCCCATCTGGTTCGCAACCGAAGGGGGCATAACGCGTTACACGCCGACCGATGGTGCCCTCCCTTTCTGTAACATCACTGGAGTAAAAGCCGACAAAACCTATGCGCGCATTCCAGAGACCGGCTTTGATTTCTCCTCGCGTGTTAAGGATATCACATTCAACTTTGAAGGGATCAACCCGCTCCGGCTCCGACACCACCTCACCTACGAATTTAAACTCCTTGGAGTTGGCACAAACGACTGGACCCGCGGATCCGCACAAACACCGACACATCTTCTGCGGGATGCGGTGACACAAACTTTTGCCACAAGTGCTACGACGAACACATCAGAACATCGGGGACCCTCCGTTACCTACCAAGGCCTCAAGCCTGGAAATTATACGTTCCTCGTCAAGACTTACCGCAAAGGCTGGCCCTACACTTCCACACCTGCTGCTGTCAATTTTACGATTGCCACACCCTTTTGGGCACAGTGGCGGAGTTATCTCCCTTACCTTATTTTAATTGGACTTCTCATCACAATTGTCCCGTACTTACTCGCTCGATTGGTTGTGAACCGGCGGCGTGTCGCCAGCTTGCGAGCGGAGATGCAACAGAAGGAAGAAGCCGAAATGCAACAACTCCGCGAGGAACTCGATGAAGCCCGAAATATGCAAACGGCTTTGCTGCCGACGGAAGTGCCTGAAATCGAAGGCCTTGATGTCGCGGGCCTGTCGCTGCCTGCAACACAGGTCGGCGGCGATTTCTACGATTACCTCAATGCCGGGGAAAAACATCTTGTGATCGCTGTAGCAGATGCTGCCGGGAAAGGGCTGCGCGGTGCGCTGAACGCTGTGCTTACCAACGGTATGCTCAACGAAATCGTCCAAATCCAATACAGCGCAGATGTCATCCTCACGAATCTCAATACGAGTCTGACCCCGCGGCTCTACGGGCGGACCTTCATCGCCCTGAATCTCGCGATTATTGATCCGGAGAGTAAACAGATGCTCTATGCGAATGCGGGGCAGCCCTATCCTATTCTGAAACGCGGCGACACGCTTATTGAAATTGAGGCGAGTGAACTCCCGCTGGGGGGTATGAAAAGGATTGAATACGGTCAGGAGCGGCTTGAACTTGCGCCCGGTGATATCTATATTTTCTATACCGATGGTGTCATTGAAGCACTCAATTCGGAGGAGGAGATGTATGGCACCGAACGGCTGAAGTCTGTGCTTACCGAGGCACCGGAACATCTGAGTGCGGAAGAGCTCATTGCATATATCTTTGAGGACATCCAAGCCTTCGTGCAGGGGGCCGAGCAATACGATGATATCACCATCGTTATCGTCAGACACCAGCCGATAACACAATAGAAACTATGGCGTATTAATGACTCAATCCTTTACAAAGTCTTCAAAGTCCCCCTGATAAGGGGGATTTAGGGGGTTAAAAATATAAAGTCCTCCTGAGAAGGGGATTTAGGGGTGTTTTTGCTGGGGGTTTCTTAAAAATACCGAAATTGCTGCTTTTTACGTAAGTCCTGAAAAATTTAAACGAAAAAAGTGCAACTTTTTTCCCGATTCGTTTGTAGTAACGTGAACTTGAAAAAAAGTATTAGAAGTCAGAATAAGGGCAAATTAGTCAAAATAAGGAACAATTTTAGCGATTAAACCCCCTAAATCCCCCTTATCAGGGGGACTTTAAGAGAAAATGTGTCCATCCTAAGTATTTATCAAACTCACGTTAGTAACAATAATCCAAGTTGCGGCTCACAGATTTTGTGTTTTTGCTTGGACTGTTTTCGATAGGGAAACGCTGCCAAAATATTTACACACTCAGTCCTACAGATTTAATTTGATGGATGGGTTGAGTTTGAATATAATGATCCATGTTAAGACAGATTCAGGAGGTTTTATCAGCAATGCCTAACAAAGATCGAACTGAATTAAGGTCAACTGGTCCAAACACAGCAACGCTATCGCGAATCGTTTTGGACATTGCGTCTGATACCAATACAATACTCGGGCATGAAAACCTTGGATTTCTTTCCAGCAATAGAGGGTTTGTTCCTCTAAATCAAGCAACTCAGCGATTGCCAGCTTACTTTGATGTGTGGGAGAATCTTGTTGCCGACTTACCCAATCACTATTCATCGCTCCGTTTACGTAACATCATTGAGCAGTTACCTATTTTAGAAGCAGACGCGAAGTACTTGGCTGATAGTCACCTCATCAGGGCTTGTAGTCTGCTGTCTATATTGTCTCATGCATACTATTATGTCCGATCAGAACCGCCAGAGAATGGGCTCCCCGCGCAATTGCGAGCACCTTGGGAAACGGTACAAAGGCGATTGCAGCGCCCTCTCGGTGTACTGTCCTACATAGATCTCATTGTTTACAATTGGCAATTCAAGGAACCGGAGGAATCCTTTGACCTCAACAATCTCGAACTCCTTTTTCCGACAGTGAACAACCCATCCGAGCAGATTTTTTATCTGACACAATTGGAAATTTTAGCCCATTGCGCGCCTATTGTCCCTAATATTGTCAAAGCACAAGAAGCGATTCGGCAGAACGACCCCGAAGCATTGAAAACTGCATTGATCGCTATCATCGCTTGTTTGAAAAAGATAGTACATAAATCCCTATTCAACATCAATCCAAATAGTTACAGTGAAAACTACGTTGACCACATCATCTGGGCAAAGACAGTCGCCCCGTTTGCCGTGCCTTTTCGGGAGGATGTTCTGGGTCCCAGCGGCACCTCGTCTCCAATCTTTAACCTCCTTGACACGTTTTTAGAACGCCGAAAACACGAAACTTTCCTCGGCAGCGAGATAAAAGCCTTGCGTGCCACTTATCCGATCTTCTGGCAGAAATTCATTGAGGCTGTATCCGAAGTTTCTTTACGGGCATACGTCAGGAAAATGGATGATCCCATCCTGGACAACCTCTATCAAGAGACAATAGATATCTATGCGAGCAATAATGGGTTCTTAGGACGGCACCGCATGAAAGTCTATGGGTATTTGGAACTCGCTTTTAAGATGGGTAGAGGCATAACCATCGGTGGATTTGCAGGCAAATTTAAAGATAGGGAACACGATCATGTAGACTCTGAACTTGAGGTCGCCCGTTTAGAACGCACCGATTCTTTCCCCGAAAGCACGCATTTCGCTTACGTCAAATCGGTCAGCCAAACCCACACCGCAGGGGCTCCAGACGTAAAACATGTGGTTTTAGATGTAGAAGGAACCGGTATAAAATACGAACCCGGGGACCGCTGCCTCATTTTGCCTGGAAACACCGATGCGCTTGTCCGTAAAACACTGCAGGCTTTAAGGGCACGAGAGACTGAGACGGAAATTGTTTTATCTGACGAGTGGCAAGAAGCAATGATATCGCGTTTGGGGTTTGCAGATGTTTCTCTCCCGTTAGAAGTATTTTTGCGTTATGCCCAGATACGGCCAGTTCATCCCCGCATCGCGCACGCCCTTTATATGGTGAATAAAAGTAAATTTTTGGCCCAAGAGCTGCGGCATCAGACGACTACAAATTGGGAACTTTGGGAAGTGCTGAACCAATTGAGCCGCGAAGGCTTTGACCCACGGACACTGATCGACACGGAACCCACTGCGAATGGCTACCTCGCCCGGGTCGTTCCGCCCCTAAATTTCAAAGACTACTCTATTTCGTCTGCGATGGATGCTGATGAAACCGAGGGTGCTTCGGAGCTACATCTGACGGTAGGTGTGGTAGAATATCAATCCAACGGAGAAATGAAATACGGCACTACGTCCAAATTTTTGACAGATAATTTAGACACACAAAAACCTATCTCGTTTCGGATTGAGCATCCGCCAAGGTTCAGTTTACCCATTGACAAACGGACACCAATATTGATGATCGCAGGGGGGACAGGCATAGGCCCGTTTCGCTCATTTATTCTGGAACGATTGAAAGACTCAGAATCTGGGGATATGTCTCTTATGTTTTTTACACGTTCCAGAGCCTATTTTCACTATCAAGAAGATCTTCTCCGGGCCTGCGTCAATAAGCGACTCAAGTTGTTTGTCAAATTCTCGCGAGAAGATATTCAAGTTGACATGGAGAGAACTTTGGAAACGGGGCATCAATTTCTTTATCACGAAGGAGCGAGAGGGCACATCCAGGATTTTTTGGCGGATGCTAACATCAACAAGGAAATTTGGCAATTTTTACAGAATAACAATGCAACACCCCATGTGTATATCTGCGGCAGTACTGAGTTTGCTAAAGCCGCCTACGAGTCGCTCAAAAACGTTTTTTATCAAAACTTACCCGGATCCTCAGCAGAACGCGAAGTTGGAGCCACCGACCATCTGGCGAAGTTGTTTTCTACAGGGGCACTCAAACTTGAAGTTTACACGAACACCTCCGTCACATCTCGTACTGAGGAAGGCATTAGCGTCTCAGAACTTGCACAAAAGAATGATCCTACAGAGCAATGCTGGATGGCGATTGATAACAAAGTATACGATTTAACCGATTTTCACAATATCCATCCGGGAGGACAGATGATTTTGCAAGCCTACTACGGATTAGACGCGACTCAGAGCTTTGTCAAGGTCCACAAAAATAGGCTGGACATTGATGCCTTCAAGGATATGTACTATATTGGCAGATTACACCTTCCGACTTTCAAAGAAAAAGAGGTCGGCACTAAAGAAGACCCTGTGGAATTGGGAAAATTATATCAGCGTTGGGTGTCAGCCTTATACCTGTCCGTAGAGATGGAAAACACGCACCTGCTTGACCAAGGGATGCAGAATCAGAGCCTAATTGCAGACGAATCTCCAAGTTTAAAGATGCCGTATAAAATAGAGAAAGCGATAGAAACGCACAAGAGATTCCACGATTTTTATTTGACCCCGTTAATAAATGAAGTAATTCCTGAACTCTGGGAGCTCACGAAAGGAATGGGGGCTAACGAGAAAGTAAACACCGAGATGAACAAGAAATTTGCGGAGATGCGATCTCAGGAGTCTATTCAAGAGAGTGAAAACTTGTCCCAAACCCTACAAGACACGCTTGATCTTTTGGTCAATAAATCGGAGGGTAACGCCCAACATGAATTGTCACACATCTTTGAGGTTGTAGATATTTTATTTGTTTTGGACAGAGCATTTCTGGCAACAATTAAACAAAAATTAATCGAAGGCGTTACGCTCTTTGAGACTTACGAAGATCAAATTGACACCCAACTCCCCGCATTAATCCAAATTTTTTACGGTTTTAGTGAGGTTGTAGAAAATTTTTGGGAAGGCATAAGCACATCACATCAACAAACGCGTTGTGGACTTGAATCCATAAACAAAACATAAATACAATAGGACTTACATGACGAAATATGGCTAATAGCGGTTAAATCAACATTTCTGATTAGGTGATAATTATTTATTGTAACCTCTAAAAATAATAAGACCCTCTCAAAAGACGGACGAGGAGACCTCGCCCCTACAAAACGTATTTTGTTAAAGGAAAGGTGTCTACTTAATTGTTGATCTTACTATAAATGTTTAAAAAAAGAGAGTTTCCACTCATGAGAACAGTATTAAGCCTGACTTCTATCGTCTTTGCTGTGTTCTTTATCTGTTTATTCACCAGTTCTGCTGAATATGAAGCACATACGCAATGGAATTTGCCCGAGGGTGCCAAAGCCCGCCTCGGCAAAGGTGAACTGTGGAATATAGCGTTTTCACCGGACAGTACGCGCCTCGCCTTAGCCTGTTCTATCGGGGTCTGGCTCATTGATGTACAAACCGGTGAGGAACTTGCCTTTCTTGCTGGACATACCGATGACGTCTGGAATCTGCAGTATAGTCCGGATGGCAAGATGCTGGCGAGTGCGAGTATAGATAACACGGTTCGTTTATGGGATACTTCCACTGGTGAACATACGGCCACGCTCACTGGACATACCGACTGGGCCTATCTTGTGTTGTATAGTCCAGATGGTCAGACGTTGGCGACTGGAAGTAGGGATCATACAGTCCGTTTGTGGGATGCTGCCACCGGCAGCCCGAAATCGATTCTCACGGGGCATAGTGGTCCGATCAATAGTATAGAGTATAGTCCGGATGGCAAGACACTGGCAAGCGGAAGTTCCAACAAAGAAGTGCTGCTGTGGGATGTGGCAACTGAGACGCAGAAATGGAGTCTTATTGGTCATACTGATAGCATCAATAGTGTCGAGTATAGTCCGGATGGCAAGACGCTGGCAACTGGTGGTGGAGATAAAACAGTGAGATTATGGGATGTTGCCACCGGCAGCCCGAAATCGATTCTCACGGGGCATAGTGGTCCGATCAATAGTATAGAGTATAGTCCGGATGGCAAGACACTGGCAAGCAGCAGTTCCAAAGAAGTGCTGCTGTGGGATGTGGCGACTGAGGTGCAGAAAACGAGGATCATCGCGGAGCATGATATATCGTCTGTAGCGTATAGTCCAGATGGTACTGTTCTCGCCACAGGAAGTAAGGATGGCACGATTCGCTTGTGGGATGCTGATACTGGGAAACATAAAACCACGCTCACTGGACACGCCCACAGGTTTTACCTCGTTGCTGAGTATAGTCCAGATGGCAAGACGCTGGCAAGCTGGAGCAACGATGGCACAGTCCGCTTATGGGATACTGGTACCAAGAAATCCAGAGCCATTCTCACTGGATATAATTATGATGCTATCTTGAGTCTTGCGTATAGTCGGGATGGTCTGACGTTGGCAACCGGGGACAGCAAAGGCAGGGTGCATGTGTGGGATGCTGTCACTGGTAAACAGAAAGCAACGCTCACTGGATATAATTATGATGCTATCTTGAGTCTTGCGTATAGTCGGGATGGTCTGACGTTGGCAACTGGGGACAGCAAAGGCAGGGTGCATGTGTGGGATGCGGCTATTGGTAAGCAGAAAGCAACGCTCACTGGACATACTCGTGAGGTCTATAGTGTTAAATATGGTCCGGGTGATTCAACGCTCGTAACTCAGAGTAGCGACCTTACAGTGCGGTTATGGGATGTTGCCACCGGTCAACACAAGGTGGTGATGTACGGTAGTAATTATAAGCCTGTGTATAGTCCAGATGGTTTGACGCTGGCAACTGTGAACAGAACATCCGTGGGCTTGTTGGATGCAGCCACTATGCAGGGCCTGGCTGCTCTCCCTACCTCAGATGTGGTTAGTCTTGCGTATAGTCCGGATGGTTTGACGCTGGCAATCGGTGACGACGAAGGCGTGGTGCGTTTATGGGATGTGGCTATTGGAAAACCGAAAGCAATGCTCACTCGGCATACCGAGGAAGCGAGTCATATTGTGTATAGTCCGGATGGTTCGATACTGGCAACTGCAGGCATGCTTTGGAGCAAGACAGAACTGACCAACTATCCGTCTGTGAGCGAAGAAGATAGAGAAGTGCGCTTGTGGGATGTTGCCACCGGTAAACAGAAAGCCACACTCATTGGGCATGTCAACTGGGTCTCGAGTCTTGCGTATAGTCCGGATGGTTCGACGCTGGCGACTGCAGGTGCGGATGGCGTGGTACTCCTATGGGATCTTACACAGCTTAGCGGAGGTTCGTATTAGGGATAATGGTTAGTCGCAATTCTATAAAAATATCGTTCCATAAACATGCTATCGGCGTAAAGTTTAGCAGATTGCTGCTATGGAAATTTACGGTGGGGCTCCTTCTATATTTTGCTTTGTGGACACTTTGCTACAAGGCAGATGGTTGGAAAATTGGTGGGGCTTTCGATACTTCCAGTGCAGGTGATGCTGAGGAAATGCACACTTATACGGTGGCGGATGGACTCGTCGGTCCCGTCGTCCCTGTTATCTTTCAAGATAGCCGAGGGTTCCTGTGGTTCGGTTCTAAAAGTGGCGGTGTCAGCCGGTTTGATGGGCAGACCTTTGAAGAGTTTCGCCTTGAAGATGATCTATCGAGCGGAGTTACCGAACAAATCCTTGAGGATAGATGGGGACGTATCTGGCTCCTGACTCGGTTGCCTAAAAAACATGAAGGCGTAGTAAGTTATTTCAACGGCACCAACATTGAAAAAGTGGGCGTAGCCGCGTGCATCGCCCTTGACAACAGGGGCGATATCTGGGCAGCTGACAACCAGAGGCTCACGCACTACACAGGGACCTACATAGGTTCTTCCACCGGGGATCATACGCATAATGAGGAGACAAAAACCTCTTCTATTAAATCAACACACTACCGATTCCCAGAAACTGCCGATGTAACGATAAATGTCCTCTTTCAAAGTAAAGACGGGTCTTTCTGGCTTAGTGGCAGTACCGCAGGTAGCATTCTGCTCCTGAGTTTTGATCCCGATGTCGGATTCAAGGATGAAGTCGCGGACATTGCGAAACCGCCTCCTGTTTTGGCATCCACAGATGGCACCTTTGCGATCCACGACATCGCCCAAGGACCTTATGGTGTCGAACACCTCTGGTTCGCCGGACGCAACCTTCTTCTCCGCTTTGATGGCGAAAAATTTCACCAGATACTCCCAAATCCGCAGAGCAGAGAGCAAATCAATACACAGGTCGAGGGGCCAGACGATACGCAATTGCATCATGACTTCTTGAATGGTTATATCTGGTTCTCCAGCAGAGGAAAAGTTAGGTGGTGGGACGGCAACAGGCTCGGAAAGGTATACCTCAGAAAGGTAAACCAGGAACTCGTCATGGAGCAAAATAGAGAGGATCGCGAATTCTACTACGGGAGTACTCGCGAATTCTTCGGGACCCTTAAAACGCAGGATACTTTGGGTTCCTTGTGGTTTACAACCCCAACGGGCGCACACCATTCGTCCTATAAAGCTTACGCTGTTGAGGATGGGCTCGGCAGCGACAATATCCAGACTATTTTTGAAGGAACAGATGGGAAGATCTGGTTTGGACACGATAACGGTGTCACCGTCTTCAACCCGCGATCGGCGTTTATTAACTTTAAAACACGTCCTATACTCGGGAGCAACAGGTCCCGCCAAATTTATGGTCGTTATCAGGGTCGTTGGTTCAGCATCCCAGGCGGGATCGCATTCAATTATGATGTGTCCTCTTATCTTTCCCTAAGCAAGTTACATCCAGGACATGCTGTAGACGGCGTTAAACCTAAAACTGATGCGTTACCTGCTAAGGCTGAGCCCGGTCCAAAACTGCTTGAAAGTAAGGACGGACCGGTTGAAATTGTCGGTCTTTTTGAGTACAAGGGATCGGGTTGGTCCTTCAACAGTCCTAAGCAGACTCCCACTGAAGTGCTTTACACTTTTTTCGTTAATGAGGTTTCGAGTGATCCATCGTATTCGGGATTTGAACGGCTCTCTGTCCGAGTCCAGACAGAAAATAGTCGCAGTAGTCATCCGGAAGTGCTTATCTCCTGGCCCGAATATCCATATATCGCCTTCGGTGGATGGCTATTCAGGCCTTATTCGTATGGAGATGATAACGGAGGGTTAGCATGGTTATCTCCGGATGGTACCCGCACGTTTCCGTTTCAAGCGTCTACTCCGTTTGAAGACCTGCCGACAATCGAACACGGTCCCTCTGCTATCATCGACATGCATACAGACAAATATGGGCAGATCTGGTGTTATCTTGAAGACGGTACGGTTCAAACCTACGCAAACCTAAATACGGAAAATATACCTGAAATTGTGTTACCTGAAGTCGTCCCGGTGACGCATATAAAACCGCTGCGCCTACCAAATCCAAAAGTTATATCGGGGAACATGGCACCGAAATGGTTTTTCAACAGAGAAAAAAAACAGATACTCTATTGGGAGGGTTTTTGGTTTAATACTGATTTTGCCGATGACCCCATATCGTTACTTACAGTAACACCCTCCTATTCAGATATTGAGCAACTCGTCGGAGAGCCGACCGCGGTTGAAGGTGTATTTAATGTACAGCCCCTCGCGATATGGGAAAGTGCTGACGCAGCGGAGACAACCTTTATCTTTTCTGACCATCTCAAGAAATACCGCGGCACACAACTTATTGACGAAGAAGAAGTCAGCGTTGCTGAAGTCCGAGCTGCACTGCTTACGGATGCAGACGTGTTGTGGCTCGCTACAAAGCAGGGTGCCGTCCGATACGACGGCACCACGCTCAAAACCTACGGCATTGAAGACGGTTTCCTCGTCAACGACCTACGCGATGTTCTCAAGGATGATAGAGGACACATCTGGTTTGCGACCTGGGGCGGGGGTGCCGTCCGATACGATGGTGAAACGTTCACCCCTGTTACAACGAGAGACGGACTCGCACACAACAGCATCTCTGACATCGAATTAGGCTCCGAATCCAATTGGACTGGCAGCGAATTAGGCTCCGGATTACCCATTTGGTTCGCAACCGAAGGGGGCGTAACCCGTTACACGCCGACCGATGGTGCCCTCCCTTTCTGTAACATCACCGCAGTGAACGCTGATGAAACTTATACGGACATTCCGGATACCGGCTTCGCCTTCCCTTCGCGGGTTAAGGATATCACATTCCATTTTGAAGGTATCAACCCGCTCCGGCTCCGACACCACCTCACCTACGAATTTAAACTCCTCGGGCTTGGTGAAAACAGCTGGACTCGGGGTACCACTAAAATGGACACTCGCCTTCTCACAGATACGGTTATCCAAACTTTTGCCACAAGTGCTGCGACGGACACATCAGAACATCAGGGACCCTCCGTTACCTATCAAGGACTCAAGCCCGGAAATTATACATTCCTCGTAAAGACCTACCGTAAAGGCTGGCCCTACACTTCCGCACCTGCTGCCGTCGACTTTACGATTGCCACACCTTTTTGGGCACAGTGGCGGAGTTATCTCCCGTATCTTATTTTGATTGGGCTGCTCATCACAATCGTCCCCTACTTATTGGCTCGATTGGTTGTGAACCGGCGGCGTGTTGCCAACTTGCAAGCGAAGATGCAACAGAAAGAAGAAGCCGAAATACAGCAACTCCGTGCGGAACTTGATGAAGCCCGAAATATGCAAGCGGCTTTGCTGCCGACGGAAGTGCCTGAAGTCGAAGGACTTGATGTTGCGGGCATGTCGCTACCCGCAACACAGGTCGGCGGCGATTTCTACGATTACCTCAATGCCAGTGAGAATCATCTTGCGATCGCCGTGGCAGATGCTGCTGGGAAAGGGCTGCGGGGTGCGCTGAACGCTGTGCTTACCAACGGCATGCTCAACGAAATCGTCCAGATCCAATACAGCGCAGATGTCATCCTCACGAATCTCAATACGAGTCTGACCCCGCGGCTCTACGGGCGGACCTTCATCGCCCTGAATCTCGCGATTATTGATCCGGCGAGTAAACAGATGCTCTATGCGAATGCGGGGCAGCCCTATCCTATTCTGAAACGCGGAGAGACGCTTATTGAAATTGAGGCGAGTGAACTCCCACTCGGTGGTATGAAAAGAACAGAATACGGTCAGGAGCGGCTTGAACTTGCGCCCGGTGATATCTATATCTTCTATACCGATGGGGTCATTGAAGCACTCAATTCGGCGGAGGAGATGTATGGCACTGAACGGCTGAAGTCTGTGCTTGCCGAGGCACCGGAACATCTGAGTTCGGAAGAGCTCATTGCGTATATCTTCAAGGATATCCAAGAGTTCGTGCAGACAGCTGAGCAATACGATGATATCACAATCGTTATCGTTAGGCACCAACCGATAACACAATAGAAACTATGGTGGATTAATGATGAACGTCGCCGTTTGCAATCCGTTACTAAGAACCCCGCTTTCCCTTATCGTTGACGATTCGTGTCCAGTCATCAATCTCACCTACTACTGGATACACCAACGACACGCATGGAAAGCACGACATCAGCCGGGTGTACCACCTGACCGTTGGGAAGGTAACGCCACGCAACTGAAAAAGATACCGCCAACAATCCCCGCAGATTTCGCAGCAGAATGGGCGGAATGGTGTTGGGAGAACGGTGTGAAAGGGAAGTTCAGTCTTATTCCCTACCCCGCAGGAATGGGACGCGTTGATGAGGGGTTTCCCGATTTTCCAATAATAGAATATCAGGCATGGATGCGAGTTTACCGCGAACTTATCTGGCCCAGTTTCGATTTGACACCGGAGATGCTCACGCATACGGCTGTCGTTGATCTCAACACATTCACGCTTACCGAGGAATGGGAGCAGGTTGAGTGGGTGGATCCACCCGTTGATGATAGGCTCACGGACTATATCATCACAGCGATGGAAATGCTCGATAACGTCGGCATTCCGTGTGAAGGTGTGACCAGTCCGGGTGCCTTCGGAAAACGCCAAGAAGCGGCGTATGCGAAAGCCGTGCTAACCGCCTCTCAGCAGGTCAATAACAACCCGCGTCCCTTCTATTTCCTCTGGCTCAAACACGATGAACTCCCAGATGTACCTATCTGGTATGCTGAAAAGGAAAACGGAATCGCAATTGCCAGTATTGTCGCATGTGCTGGCGACTGGTTTGGGGGATGGACAGGCTACGATTTAGGGGATGCTGATCGCTTTATCACAGCGGATTTACAAGGCGGTCGCTTGCCACCGATTCTTGAAAAGGAGCTCCCGTGTGTCCTCGTCGGACATTGGCCCGGGTTCTATTTCAACGGCGAAAAATTGGGATTTGATGTGTTAAAAACTGTCAAGTCGCGCCTTGACAATTATGATCCAGATCGCACGAAGACGCTCTGGATGAAAACTTCAGAAATAGGACATTACTGGATGGCACGTGAACTCACAAATATCTCAGTTTCGGAACGAGATGCTTCTTGCCCCCCTGAGAAGGGGGATTGGGGGGTTGTGCAAAAGATTAACCTGTCTACCCAATTCCCGACAGCAAAATTTACGCTCGCTATTGAGGCACCTGTCCGCCATGTTCAGGTCAACGGGTGGGACCTCCGCGAAGTACGTTCCCGACGCGATTTTCAGAGCGATACATTTCTCGTTGAAGGTAAACAGACTTTCATAGCGTTCGATTTAGAAGTTGGGGACACACTTCTTGAATTGGTTACATAAGTAAGGTGAAAAGAATGACTGTAGGTCTTCCAGTCTTCCGTATTTTCCACCTCTTCTTCCGCACTTTACGCGTTTACGGTATGAGGATACGTCCGCCGCTCGCGATAACAGTTGACCCCGTCATATAACTCGATTCCTCACTCAGAAGGAAGGCTATCACATCTGCCATCTCTTCGGGTTCACCGAACCTACCGAGCGGTGTCGTTGAACGCAGCTGCGCTGCCATCTCTGTTGAGACTTCACCCAACATATCTGTGGCAACCGCACCCGGCGCGACGGAGTTGATACGAATGTTGTGTGCCGCAAGCGGTCCACAACACGATTTCGTCAGCGAGATAACCCCGGCTTTCGCCGCCGCATAAGGCAGCTGATTCGGACGAACTGCCAACGCAGCAATTGACGATACATTAACAATACGTCCAAATTGCCTTTCAATCATCCCTTGTTTGACTGCCCACAGCACGTTGAAGGGACCCGTCAGGTTAACCGCGACGATCCGATCCCAATGTTCGGGTGTCAGTTCTTCAAACGTCATATCCCCGACATCTCCGGCGTTGTTCACCAACAATTCTATTGGACCGAGTGCTTCCGTCACCGTTGCCACCATTCTGTTCACAGCATCTCTATCGGCAATATCGGCTTGTACAGGTATCGCTTTCTGTCCCATGTTGTGAATCTGTTCACAGACCGCCTCCGCTTTGGCAGCCGCTTGAGAATAGTGCACAGCAACAGATGCACCTTCACCAGCAAGTTTAAGTGCTGTTGCCTTTCCGATACCGCGGCTTCCGCCGGTTACCAATGCAACCCTTCCCTGAAATTTCATCGAATCTCCTTCTACAAAAGTGCTTGCAACTGCTCCCACACAGCATCGGGAACTGGTGTTGTGGCCGCAGCGAAGTTCTGCTCTACCTCTGACGCGTTTTTAGAACCGGTCAGGCTCATCGCAATCCTCGGTTGACGGAAACAGAATTGGATGGCAAGATTCAGTAGATTCAAATCGTTATCATTTGCCCACTGCCAAAGTTGATACGCCTTTTCGCCTTCAGAATTGCTGATATGATCACTTTTGGCTGACACATCCGGCTCAACACCTGAAAGCAATCCCATCGCAATAGGACTCCCGTTAATAATCCCGATGTCATTTTCAACAGCAAGGGGTATCAACCACTCGTTTGCGGTTTGGCTCAGAAGCGTATAATCCAAATACGTTAGGATAACATCAACGACCCCGGTTTCGATGGCAATTTTATGGAATTCGTGCTGTCGGACCCCAAGTCCGATAAACTTAATCAGTCCTTCCTCGCGCATCCGCTGCAGTTCATCCAACGCGCCATCTTTCGCAACGACAGGATCCATGCTATCCGGATCATGCACTAAGCAGACATCGAGGTAGTCTGTTCCCAACAGGCGTAGACTGTTTTCGACGCTGCGGCGCGTGCCTGCTGCACTAAAATCGCCGCGCCATTCAGGGTGTGTGCCTGTTTTCGTCGCGAGATAAATCTTCTCCCGCCAGTTTCCATCAGCGAGTGCAAGTCCTACCCGTCTTTCGCTCTCACCGTAGAGGGGTGCGGTGTCCAGATAATTGATTCCCAAATCAATTGCTCGGTGTACCGCCTCGATGGCTTCATCGTCAGTAACATCACCTCTACCGAGACCCGCGCCTCCCATACCGAGACACGTAACCTCTAATTCTGTGCGTCCTAACCGCCGCCGAGGCAACGGATTTGTTTGTGTTGTCATAATTTCGCCTTTCTTAATAAGCGTGCACTATAGAATTACTCGCTTTTCTCCTTAAGTATCTGTTGGATCTCTGCCTTCAAAATCGGAATATTTGATTGCACCACACCCCAGACAATCTCAAGATTGACATCAAAATATTTGTGAATGAGGATGTCTCTCAACCCAGCAATCTTCCGCCATTCAACACTTGGATACTTTTCTCTAACGGAATCAGGCACCTGTTTAACGGCTTCACCAATGACTTCAAGGTTTCGGATGACCGCATCAATCCGCTTCAAAGGTCTCGCGTGTGACATCCTGTACGTATTCTTGAATTCTATCTATTGCCTCTAATATATCCTCAAGATAGATATCAAAGTCCTGCGACATACTCAACTTCCTCTTCGATACGCGGCCGCAAGCGTGATTTGAGCGAATCAGCGATGACGAGGTCGATTTTCTTCTGAAATAGATCCTCGAGAAAAATACGGAGCTCCATATACCGGTCAAATGACACTTCCTCAAGTTCTACAAGTAGATCGATGTCGCTCTCGCTATGAGCGGTGTCTCTAACATAGGATCCGAAAAGTCCAAGGCGTTTCACACCGTAGGTTCTCAGCGTGTTCTGGTGGTTGAGAAGAGTCTGTTTAATCTCACGTTTGGTGAGGATTGCTGCATTCATTTTAGGCATTCCGTGTTAATTGCGGCACATCGGGATATACCTATAACTTTATGCCGATGTGAATTCTCGATGTAGATGCCCACGACGGGCATCGGGATGGATTACGCTTACCCACTGTACCCCTTTAACAACATCATCAGGGATATGTCCATGCTCAACACCTTTCGGCGTGACGACCAGATCCCCAGGACCGATACGATAGGATTCAGACTGCCCGTCCGCTGTTCGGAGCGTCACGGTTGTCATACCTTCGGTAAAATACCAATACTCATCGAAATCGTGGTAGTGAAGTTCGGTCGGATTTTCTTTGGAAACAGCGAAAGCCCCAATTGTGGTCATATCCGGGGTATCCAACACTTTTCCAAGCACATCGCCGATCCGTTCGCCTTCACTCAGTCGAATAACGCAAAGATTCGTATCCATTAAATGACCTCTATATCTTTCAGGTGTTGCAGCGAACCTGCCACGCGTGCTTGGATGCCTGCCTCGTCAACGGTTTCACCTTCGATACCCTCTAATTCCATTGTGAACGGACCGTAGAAACCGGCATCATTCAACGTCTGGAAAACGGCTTTGAAATCAACCACGCCTTCACCGAGTGCCGGAAAATGCCACGTCCGATAGCCACCATTTGTATCCTTGAGGTGAACCGCACCGACGTGTGGCACAACCTTCTGAACCTCGCCAACAGCCGTCACATTATGGTTATAATAATAGACGTTGCCAGTGTCGAAATTGACACAGATGTTCGGGTGATTCACGGCTTGCATTGTCTCAAGTGCGATGTCGCCGTTGTGTATTAAATCTGGATGTGTTTCCAAGCACACCTTAATACCAGATGGCGCGGCATTCTCCCCGATAGCACGGAGCCTGTCGTAGACGGCGTTCCTGTCCGTGTCACCGGCATGAACACTTGCAAAGATAATCTTCACACCCATCTTATCAGCAATTTCCAGCGTCGGTTGGAAGTCTGAGACAACCGTTTCGGACTGAATGTCACAACGGCCTAAAAGGCTCGTGGCGGCGAGTCCGTGTGCGTTCAAATTTGATTGAACTTCGTTGACAGATTCAGCCGAAGGCACACCGATCTCCACATTCGTCAAACCGATTTCTGCTAAGTGTGCATACGCATTGGCACCAAACTGTCGATAACTGCCTAAGTTACAGGCAATAATATTTTCCATTTTTCCTCCTATTATTTAGCTTTCAATCTTCCATGTTTTTACTTTTGTATCAACATCTTGCGTGTAGCAGTGAAATCACCAGCGGTCAGCGTATAGAAATACAGAGCACTCGCCACAGGTTCACCGAACGCGTTTTTACCATCCCAATACGCCGCACGACTGCGGTTTTGGTACTTACCCGCAGCTTGATGCCCAAGTGTCAGTGTCCGCACCAATGCACCGTTAATAGCATAGATATGCAGTGTAACATTCGCATCCTTCGCCAAGTGATACGGTATCCACGTTTCAGGATTGAACGGATTGGGGAAGTTTGGCAAAAGGGCAGTCTCTTTCGGTGTCAACGCTACGAGGAGTTGCTGTAAGAATAGGATACCGCGTTGTGAATTCATATCCGTAGGATTCAATCGCTGGGCAGCGGATAGCCACTGTTTGACATCTGTAGCAGTGAACATTGCTAAGGCTTGCGGATGTATAGCGGGGGCAGCACTTGTGCCTAATGCACCAGCGACCAAGACGAGATCAGCGATGTTGACTATACTATCACTGTTGACATCTGCAACGTTTGCCCCTGTCTGACCGAGATTTGAAGCAACCAACACCAAATCGGCAATGTTAACAGTTCCATCACCGTTCACATCGCCTGTGAGTTTAGTGGGTTCGGTTATTTGAGCATTTTCAACCTGAGGTGCAAACGTTTCACCTGCGCTGTTGGAGACAAGGACATCAGATAACGTCAAAGTGGATGCCTTCACTGCGATGACTTCAAAGGTGAGTGTAGCGAGGGTGCCGTCACCGTTGCTTTCGCCCGCGACAGATGCGGCGTTCAGTTTCACAAGATTCCCTTCCAAAATCGGGGGGACAAAGAATGCACCATCGGGCAAATAATCGCTGGGACTACTTTCCACATAACGGAGAGCGGTGTCGTCGAACTGCACGGTTGCCTGGTAACCTGCAACTTTTTCGCCGTTCGTAATTTTTAGGGACAACTCGAGCTGTTGACCAATATTAGGGGACGGCACACTTATAGGCAAGAGACTTACTGTATCTGATCGGTTTCCTGTATCGTTATCAGTATTTACATCAGTATTTATATTATAGAATAGTCTTGGGTTTCCAAGCACGAAATGATCGCATCTTCCATCTTCAACATCTGACACTTCAATAGTGAGTCTTTGTGTATTTTTAGGTATATCAAAGACAATACTTGTATTTCTATTATTAGACCTCAGAGTCCCTGATGTGTATATCTCAACATCATCAGCATAAGCTATAACTTCAACAGACACTAAAGCTTGGCACGATGTCATATCTATGTGTGAACTAAATCTTGTGTAAAATTTACCAGAAATATCGTAGATAATACGACTTGGTGCATGTGAGTACATCCAGTGATCCCAATCATCCATATAAGGAGAATCTCTGTAGTCAACATGCGGTTTATTAGATATGTTTCCATCTGGAGTCTTCTCCCATATACCTCCTTCCCAGCCATCCCAGTCTTGAAGTCCGTTTATAGGTGCTAAAGAATCAGAAGTATTATAACTAAACGTAAGGGCAACTGAATTTTCATTGATCTCGGTATCTGTCGTATTCATATTTACAGCAACAGTGGAATTTATCGGAATTCCCATCTCTTCAGCTATAGCTTCAACAAATGCTTTATACTCATCATCCACAGACTCATGCCAATCTTTCACAAATCCAGACATCTTTTTAAATGAGTCTGGCATCTGTCTTACTGCATTCCATGCTTTAGGATTATCTTCAAATATATGCAGAAACTTATACGACAATTGAGAGACTCTTGCATATCTAAATGCTCCGCTGTCATGATCTCTCATCTTATCTTCCCATTCTTCAAGCCAATCAGAACCTGATCCATCATATTGAACTTCTTGTCTATTAGACTGCCAGTTGTGATATTCAGTTAGAACATGTCTGTAATCTCTCCAGTTATCGTAAGGTGGATCGGTTGCCCAAGTCTTGCTCATTCTGCGAATAACCCATAGATTAGCAAGTTCGCATATACCTTCAAAAAACCATCCATTAGGATTATCGTTAGATATATCATCGTGATTATGCATTATATGGCAGAATTCATGTCCAAACTGATATGAAAACCTAGCCCAATCTCTATTAGATACATTTAAACCTATTTTATACTCATTTTCTTCTCCATCAAATGCCCATCTATAAAATGCACGATTTACATGATAATGGACTATCGTTAGGTCTCCTTTCACTTTTAGATTGTTATCAAGATGTTCTTGAAAGTGAAATGCGACATTCTCGCATAATTTTTTAATGTTAGAAACTCTGGCGTTTCCCCATCTGGCATCATCTTCAACCGTTATGATTAAATTTGCGAAGCTTATAGTAGGCAGCAATAATAATGCCAGTCCAGAGAAAAAAACAATTCTTTTAAACCAATACCTTCGCCAAAAATGATTGACTAAATAGGGTAAATATCCTAAAGTGATACTAAAGTTTAGACAATTTCTGTCTATTTCATGTTGAGTTTTCAAGTTGGATATATCCATATTTCACATGCCTTTTCTGCGAGTTCACGCGCCCTTGCAATGATAGTTGTTTGATTCCATTTCTCAGCACTCCTGAGACTCTGATTCAAATATAGAGGACTAAATTTAAACCCTTCTTTTAGCATATCCCTTTTCTCCTTGAAAGGGCGATTGCTTAACTCTGAATTGCGTCCGGTAAGTGTGAGATTCCCGATTTTGTTGAGAAACACTTCATGATCATATTGATAACTGTTGCCTAAATCCTGTTTCCAGGCATCAGTGAGTGTCTGCGGCATCACATGTTCAACCGTATACTCGGCGAATTTAATAGGTTCTTTGCGCTCATAATTCTCCAATTTTCGGAGCAGATAATCTCGACCACTAAAGTTATACATATCTTTACTCTGAAAATCGTGCTTGAATTCCCTATTTCTCGGATAACGTCTCCCGGCTTGCAATTCTAAGAACTTCTCATTCAGATTCTCAAGATAATCGTGTTCATCATCCGTGTCCATTTCGCACAAAATATCCACAAATATATGGTTTAGAAATTTGTTGGACAGCCCACATACGGCGCGTCGGAAGATGTAACTTTCTATCAATCGCACGGTTTCTATCACTTCTGCTTTCTTGATTTTGCCGCTTGCATAATAGTCATAGACTTTTAGCAAAAATGGATAGGCAGTGTCTGCTTTGAGTTCATGCAAATCTGTCAAACATGCCTTTAATTCCGTATCTTTTTCCTGACGAAGCAGCGCCAGGTAGTGTTCTGAATAACGAGAAATTTCTTTGACAATTTCCTTTCTCTCTAACTTGTCTGAAAATCGTACTGTTTCTTCATAGGATTTAAAGGTCTTGTAAATATCGCCCATCTTCGGAATCTTCTGAGTTTTTAACGTTAGATAATGAAGTGCCACCGTTTATTTAGACCAAAAATTAGCAAAGTTAAGAGAAGGTTTGTCGTTGAAATTCTATAGGTGTCAAATACCCTAACGCCGAATGTGGGCGTTTCTGGTGATACACCTGTGTGATAAAATGACCGATGCGTTCTCGAGCCTCGGTGATATCTTGGTAATCATTGAGATAAACTTCTTCTTCCTTGAGCGTTCGGATCAATCTTTCAGCGTATCCGTTCTCCCAAGGACACCCTCTCCGCGCTACCGAAATCTCAATGCCATGCTGCGTCAGGGTGGAGATATAAGCACTTGAGAGATACTGCACGCCTTGATCAGAATGATGTATCTCTGGAGACCCGGCTTGGCATAATGCGTGTTGTAGCGGTCGCAAAGTCAGAGATTGCGTCAAATGCCGACTCACATGCCAAGCTCTTATCATACGCGTGAAGACATCCATGAGCAGAGCGACATAAATGAAGCACCTCTTGAGGCGGACGTAGGTGATATCGCCTACCCAGACTTGATCCTCTCGAGAGATCTCAAGGGTCTGCATTCTATTGACCCAAGGCTGTGAACCTTCAAGGGATCTTCTGGTTTGACAGACGCGTTTCACCGATATTGAGAGATTCTCTTCTTTCATCAAGCGGGCGACGCGTTTATACCCAACGGTGTGTCCTTCGGCGACCAACACCTTCGTGATACGTCTATACCCGTAAGTCGGATACGCCGCCGCTAACCGCTGTATTTCGGATCGCAGGACTTCTTCAGAGGCATCGCTTTTGGGTTGATAATAGAAGGTGCTCTTGTTGAAACCCAGGGTCTGACAAATCTGCCGCATCGAATACTCCTTGCGCAACGTCTCAACGAGACAGCGCTGTTGAGAAGGCGTCAATCCAATAAAGTCAAGGCTTTTTTTTGGATTTCGAGGGCCAGCGTCAACCGTCCAACGAGTTGCTCAAGTTGAGCAATCCGCTCCGCTGACTCATTTGACGGCTTATCGGTTTCCGACTCAAAGAAGGTTTCGGCATTTTCAAGAAGTTGGCGTTTCCATGTGGAGACTTGGTTTTCGCTGAGGTTATGACGTCGACACAGTTCTGCTTGTGAAGTTTCACCACGGAGGGCCTCAAGCACAACTTCTGCTTTAAACTTAGGTGTGAATTTTCTGCGTTTCGCCATCGGAATGCTCCTTTGAAATATAGATTATCATTGTAGCACAATCTTATATTAGAGAGTGGTCTAAATTTCCGGTGGCAGTACATAATGCCTCATGAACCGTTTAAATTGCTGATCCTCATTCCTAAAACGTTGTTCTATAGGATACCATAAATCGTTATATAACCTTGTTTGGGAATCAGGGGGTTGTCCCATAAGTAGATAGTTGCGAATAAGATCCGTTTGAGAAAGATCCAATCCCTTGGCGTTAAGTGCCTCAAAAATCGATTGAGGTTCATCTCTAGCACGGTCAAGCACAATACTTACGATCTCTAACCTTTCTATACCTCTATACACGATTTGAAGATCCACTTTTTTGCATTGTGAATAGAAAAATCGGTAATTTCTTTCTAAGAGTGGCGAGTAAGACTTAGGAAGTTCTTTGTCTGCTTCCAAGAGGCAAATCAACGTCTCTTTATCGCTCTTAGTGAGAATCTGCTTGAAGCGTGACTCTTCCGTTTTATTTGTATTGAAAAGATAACGATCTGACAGTTCTTGTGGACTGATCCCAATATCAACACCTTGCTCTTGAAGAACTCTGCTGAGTGCCGAAATTAAAAGCGATAAGGTGGTCAATCGTTGTTGCCCATCAATCACCAAAATCTTTTGCACATCTCCAATGTTCTGAGGTTCTTCTGGATCCATGTAGACGATTGAGCCGAAAAAATGGGGTTTAGGTTCCTGGTTCGCACCGACACGCAGCACATCCTCCCAGAAATGCGAACATTGCTCTCTCTTCCATTCGTACGTGCGTTGATAGATTGGAATTACAAATTGTTTGGAACCTTCTAAAAATGTCAAAATAGATGTTACTGTAGAATTCATAACCTCTTCCTTCGTAAAAGCTAATTGTTTGGGGAGACTCACACAACCTACAACAGAAATATTTTCTAACTGCTAAGCAATACTCAGAATAGAATCTTTTTATTTATCCCAGGTGCAGCATCTTCTTTCAGGACACATAGCACTCCGCTGGAGTGCGGGGGTTTGGATATATCATCTTCTATAGACATAGCACTCCCACGGAGTGGGGAGTTTTCTACGGTTTCCTTGGGTGTGCGAAACTCGCCGAAAAATACATGCGCCTTTGAAACGCAACGCCCACGAAACAAGAATTGTCCAAACTTTAGTATTCCTAACATATTCTGTTTTTGGGAGTATGTCAAGGTATCTTCCGTAGGATTGTATTACTTAATAGAATTTCAATCCCCAATAGTAATAGTGCGGGTATTAAGAAATATCCCATCAACTCTTTCCGAACGATAGCGTTAATTACCTCGAACTGCGTTTTTTCAAAACGATCAATTTCTGCATAGATCTGTTTTAGTGATTGTCCATCTGTCGCGCGAAAATAGCGTCCTCCTGTCGTCCGGGCAATCTGCTTTAGGGTGTCCTCGTCAAGATAGGTGAGCACCTCTCGGTATCGTTTGCCGAATGTCGTATCTGCATAAGGGATACGCGCGCCACCCTCTTTCCCCATTCCAATAGTGTAAACCTTAATCCCGTCGGCGTGTGCCAGAGAGGCTGCTGCCCCTGGGTTGATACTGCCAGCGTTGTTTTCGCCATCGGTCAGCAGGATAACAATCTTCGATTTTGATTCTGAGGCGCGTAAGCGTTGCATAGCAGTCGTAAGTGCATCACCGATAGCTGTGCCGTCTTCAAGCTGCCCGATCTCTACGTCGCTGAGCAATTCTGCTAACACCGAATAATCCAAAGTCAAAGGACAGAGCGTGAAACTTTCACCAGCAAAAACAACTAAACCGATGCGATCGTTTTCGCGATCCATCAAGAAATTGTTGACAACCGATTTAGCGGTTTGGATGCGATTTGCCCCTTCAAAATCTTCTGCTCGCATACTCTCCGAAATGTCGAGGACTAAGAGGATATCAATCCCCTTCGCTGACTGATGCTCACGGCTTTGAGAGAGTTGTGGACGAGCGAGGGTGACAATGAGAAGGGCAAGGACGACGCATCTCAGGACTTTCAGTATAGGCAACGCTCGAATCGAAAGGGTTTGTCGCATCTGCTGAACACTTGCTGCAAAACCGTGGTTAAAATCGGAAAAACGCACAACCGGCGTAATTGTGCTTTTGTGCAGCCAGCGAGAAGCAATTATCAGCAGCGGTACTGCGATCAGCAGCATCAAAAAAAATGGAGATGCCAGTTGCATGCGCACTACACCCTTTCTGATCGTCCTCCCCACCGGTTACTGGAGAAGGGAGAGATGTTTCGACGCGTATCTTGTGATCTCATCATATTAAGACCACTTCGGAAACAGACCCCGATGCCGATAGTATTGATAATCAAAAACGTTATCCAATCAATATATGACAAGGCTGTCGCCATGAAGTACAGAAGATAACCAAAAATCACTGCAAGCGGTTTCAATCGACCTGAAAAGAGAGTATTGCCGAGCGTAAGAAAAATCGCAGCTTTACCACAGATTGCTAACGGCAGTAAGGCAGATAGCCCCAACAACATGAATGGAACGCCGACAATTGAAAAGGTCAACAGTGCGAAAGTCAACGGGATTATAACTAACATCAGGATGCTAAATAATAGACTCCGCATCGGTTGACTCGTCAATAGTGTGCTTACAGCATTTACGGGTCTCGGAAATATGGTTACCACCAGTAAATACATAATCAGGAAAAGTCCAAACTTGATGAGTGTCGATTGCCAACTTGTCTCTTTGTTCGTGTGCCAAAAAGCATGTGGATGCATTGCGAGTTTCACTGCAGCGGGCACCATCTGCCAGCGATTGCTCACTTGAAGGTCTGCTATACCCTCCATATTTCCTGTAACTTGTCCACCAATAAGGTGAAGTGTTCCGTTCACCTGCGCACCTGGTACAAGTTCGACATTTCCACCCAGTACCAACACATTTCCGGTGACGCTTCCCTGTAACCTCGCATGACCTGCAATTATGACAAGGGTTGTTAATATTTCATCTGATGCCAATTCATAATCGTTAACAACCTTGAATATTCGCCGCGTCTTTTCCCACGCCGCACGTGCTTCTTTAATAGTTTCATCTTTTTGAACTTGCTGCGTTGGCGCATTAGGGGTATTTGGCGGGGTTTGTTCTACGCGTTCATCGTGCTCTATAGAATTACTTTCTTTCGTTGGGTGCTCAAGTTCGGTTTTCGGTTGTGGTTCCACAACGGGGTTTGTCTCTTGTGCTGTTGAACCTTGCGCAAAAAGCGCATCGTTTGCGAATTTTCTATGTTCATAGTTGGGCGGTGGTTGTAAGTTATCTGAAGCCAGTCCAAACAAAGGCAGCACACCAAACCCGAGTAATAAAAGAATGAGTCCTATTCCCTTCATATTTGCCCACGCTTTATTGAGATAGATATTATACGGACATTATAGGCTAAGTTTTCTTTGATGTCAATGCTATTTTAATATTGCGCCTGCGGATTTTTTGTCGCTCGCGATGCCGCCGCGAAAATGCTGAAAAAAACCGACAATTGAATGGCTCTGGAATAATTCCTTTTTCCACTTGACATGTACCTCTGAATCTGATATGATAAATATATGAGTGTTACTTGGATATAGATAATGGTGCTTGAATTGTAATATCGAATGGGAGGTCAAAATGAATTTTAGTTCTGTTCTTTCTCGAAAGCTTCGGCTTTTGAGCATAGTTTTTACGTGTTTTCTCAGTATTCTCTTCATCACCACCGCCTCAGCCGAGATTGACCCTGATACTATTGTCGGGATGTGGCTTTTTGACGAGGGGAAGGGAAATGTCGCAACCGATGAGTCTGGAAATGGACTGGATGGTGAGTTCAACGGTAAACCGAAATGGGTTGACGGCCAGTTCGGGCAAGCCCTTGAATTTGATGGTAAAGGTGCTTACGTTCAGATCCCCGGTCATGATAACCCAACCAAGGCGATCACCGTCTCAGCTTGGGCGAAGAGCGCAAACGACACTTGGAATCAACCCGGCTTTATGGTTGAAAAACGCAACGCCTATATCATCCATCCCAACGCGGGGACAAAAAATGTTGCGTGGCCCATTTGCAATGGCGGCTGCTGGAATAAACCCGGCCATTGGAATGACGGTAATGTCGGCACAGATGATATTACCAAATGGCACATGTACACGACCACTTTTGATAGCAAAACGGGTAAGTGGGCTATCTATATTGACGCAGAAGAAGCGAGCACAATGGATATCGCCAAGACCCCCATTGATGCCGATAGCGGTCCCGTTAATATCGGATTTGATGACTGCTGCGGTGGCGCGCGCTTTGGTGCAGCGACTATTGATGAGGTTGTCATCTTCGATGTCGCTTTGGAGCAAGAGGACATTGAAGCCTTGCTTGACGGTATGCATTCAGCCTTAGCGGTTGATCCGGCTGACAAGATGGCAACCACTTGGGCGGATATGAAGGTCAAGTATTAGAGGTTTTAAATATTCGCGCGACTCGCAAACTTCTATTGATAAAGTGGTATGTTAGATGAGTCGCCGTATCCACATAATAGGAGGTCAAAATGAATTTTAGTTCTGTTCTTTCTCGAAAGTTTTGGCTTTTGAGCATAGTTTTTACGTGTTTTTTCAGTATTCTCTTCATCACCAGCGTCTCAGCCGAGATTGACCCTGATACTATTGTCGGGATGTGGCTTTTTGATGAGGGGAAAGGAAATGTCGCAACCGATGAAACCGGAAATGGACTGGATGGTGAGTTCAATGGTAAACCGAAATGGGTTACTGGACAGTTCGGGAAAGCCCTTGAATTTGATGGTAAAGGTGCTTACGTTCAGATCCCCGGTCATGATAACCCAACCAAAGCGATCACCGTCTCAGCTTGGGCGAAGAGCGCAAACGATACTTGGAACCAACACGGTTGGATGGTTGAAAAACGCCCCGCGTACATCATTCACCCCAATGCAAATACAAAAAATGTTGCTTGGCCCATTTGCAACGGCGGCTGCTGGAATAAACCCGGCGGTTGGAATGACGGTAACGTCGGCACAGATGATATTACTAAATGGCACATGTACACAACCACTTTTGATAGCAAAACGGGTAAGTGGGCTATCTATATTGACGCAGAAGAAGCGAGCACAATGGATATCGCCAAGAACCCCATTGATGCCGATAGCGGTCCCGTCAATATCGGATTTGATGACTGCTGCGGTGGCGCGCGCTTTGGTGCAGCGACTATTGACGAGGTTGTCATCTTCGATGTCGCTTTGGAGCAAGCGGACATTGAAACGATGTTAGACGGTATGCATTCGGCCTTAGGGGTTGATCCGGCTGACAAGATGACAACCACTTGGGCAGAGGTGAAGGTCAAGTACTAAGTTAAACTTGACTTACGAATTTCCATTACGGCGGGCACTCGTGCCCGCTTAATAAATAGCAACTTAGACACAGAGCCTTGTAAATCAGACACCGCGGCGTAGATTGTAGACTCGCTGTTCGAGGACATCGTGGTGAAAAAAATAGACAAAGGGAGGAACAAATGACGCTTAACTACGACGAAACAGATGACTTTGATGAAGCAGGCGACTTTGATGAGGTAGACGATTTTGATGAGGAATCGCCGGAAGAATTTCTGGAAGAAGAGGATGACGATCCTAATACTGCACTCTCTCAGGCTTTCCGTGAAGCTACAGCGGGAACAATTGAGGACTACGACGATGAGGAAGATGATGAGAGTGAAGAAGAAGAGGCTGCGGATACGGATGCCGATGACGCTGCTGCTGCGGATGCGGAAAAGGATACTGACGCACAGCGACTTGTGGAACCGATAGACCCGCTGCCTGACGAAGAGGATTTAGAAGATTTAGAAGATTTAGACGTAGAACCACCACCGCTAAAACTACCCACGCCGGAGGTTGAGCCTTTCCGACCGCAGGAACAGAGCAACTTCGCTTATGCGGAGGCAGTGACGGCATTCTATGAACAGAAAAATTATCAAAGAGCCATTGAGAAATTTGGCGAGGCTATCGAGTTTGAAGTCCGACACACCGAAGACGAAATGGACGATGCCAATGAAATTGTCGCGAAATCGAAGTACTGGCAGGCAGAAGCATACATCAAATTGCATGACCTTCCTCAAGCCGTTGGGACGCTTGAAGACTTGGTTGAAACTTGCAAGGGACACTACCTCGTATTAGCCGCAGAACGCAGGGCAAAAGAACTAAGCATGAAGAGTTCTTAAACTATTGGTGTTTTGTACGGAACTGAACTTTCAAACCCAAACCTACTTGACCGAATCGCAAGGAAAAATAAAAAAGTGGAAACTGTAAAAAACGTTCTTAAACAAAAAGCGACTAACTTACGAATTCATTCTATTCTCGCCACATCGGAGGCGGGTTCTGGACATCCAACTACATGTCTCTCTGCTGCGGATATCGTCTCGGCACTCTTTTTTCACGCCATGCGTTATGACTGCAGCGATCCACAGCACCCTAACAACGATAGATTCATCTTGTCGAAGGGGCATGCAGCACCGCTACTTTACGCTGCTTATGCGGAAGCTGGTATCATCCCAACCGATAAACTCTGTACACTCCGACAGATTGATAGTGTCTTGGAGGGGCATCCGACACCTCGGTTTGCATGGACAGAGGTGGCCACTGGATCACTTGGACAAGGTTTATCGCTTGGACTCGGCATGGCACTCAACGGAAAGTACTTAGACGCATCCGATTATCGCGTCTATGTGCTTCTCGGCGATGGTGAAACCGCCGAAGGTGGAGTCTGGGAAGCAGCGGCTTTGGCATCCTATTATGAACTTAATAACTTAATCGGAATTGTGGATGTCAATGCCCTTGGACAGAGTCAGCGCACTATGTACGCCTTTGATGTTGATACCTATTGCCAACGTTTTGAAGCGTTTGGATGGCAAACCGTCGGCATTGATGGACACGATTTTGAGGAGATATTACCAGCACTCGCGCAAGCCAAAGCCTCAACTGACAAACCTACCATGATAGTCGCCAAGACTTTCAAAGGAAAGGGTGTTTCGTTTCTTGAAGATGCTGACAACTGGCACGGAAAGGCACTCGCGAAAGGTGAGGAACTTGACAAAGCGTTAGCCGAGCTCGGTCCCTTAAGTTTAGATGTCCCTGTTGAGATTGAATCACCGCCAGCTGTGAATACGAATGTCAATCTCGGTACCAAGACTGAATGTGAACCGCCGGACTATCCACCTGATGAGGAGGTCGCAACGCGTGGTGGCTACGGCGTAGGACTTGCTAAACTCGGCAGGGCAAACCCTAATGTTGTTGCCTTGGATGGAGATACCAAGAACTCTACCTATGCTGAACAGTTTATGGAACTTCATCCGAACCGCTATTTTGAGATGTTTATCGCAGAGCAGAATTTGGTGGGCGCGGGCATCGGTTTAGCGAAACGTGGGAAGATTCCGTTTGTCTCTACGTTCGCTGCATTTTTATCGCGCGCCTACGATCAGATTCGGATGTCCGCGATTTCGCAAGCGAATATTAAATATGCCGGTTCACACTGTGGCGTTTCAATTGGCGAAGACGGACCTTCACAGATGGGCTTGGAGGATATAGCGATGTTTCGAGCGATCCCGGAGGCAGTCGTGCTGTATCCGAGCGATGCGGTCAGTGCTGAACGGCTTGTCGCTGAAGCCGCCGCACACGAAGGGATCGTCTACCTCCGTACCTCACGTCCGAAAACCGCTATTCTCTATGATGCCGACGAGCGTTTTCCCATCGGGGGGTGTAAGGTTATCCGGCAAAGCAGTGAGGATAAAGCGACCGTTGTTGCCGCAGGTGTTACCCTTCATGAAGCGTTGAAAGCACACGAGACGCTTGCCGCGGAAGGCGTTGCTGTCCGCGTCATTGACTTATATTCTATTAAACCCGTTGATGCGGAAGCATTAATAGTGGCGGCAGCTGAGACAAACAACACTTTGATCACCGTTGAAGACCATTACCCTGAAGGCGGTTTGGGGGATGCTGTCTTGGACGCTGTTGCGACTGAAGATGTCCATGTCCACAAACTCGCCGTTACAGGGATACCGCGCTCTGGGAAACCGGAGGAACTCTTAGAACACCACGGTGTCAGCGTAAATGCTATTGTACAGAAGGTAAAGGACGTTATCGCTTGATAGCAGCGACCTCTAAAATTCTTGGTAGGCGCGCTTCGCAAGCGCGCCGATTGACGGCGTTTCGTTAGTCGGGAAATCTACTTAAAAAGTCAATCAGCAAACGAATATAAACATGCAAAAGGCGATTGTCTGGGGGACTGTTTTGGGCGTTATTCTCTTAGTCGGAATTGGGATGATCTACGCCTTACGTGCCCCGCGCACAGCACCTAAAACCTATCCGGCGGATAAGGGACCTAACTTTATTGATGTTACTGCCTATCCCGCGAAAATGCAGGAGGCTTACAAACGTTTTACGAATAAATGTAGCCGGTGCCATACCGTTGCACGTCCGATTAATTCCACCTTCACGCCGGAAGAGTGGCGGAAGTATGTCTATAAAATGATGCGGAAACCCGGATCCGGACTTAATCCAAAAACCGCTGAACAGATAATTGAATTCCTGATTTATGACGCGCAGCATAGGGAGCAAAAAACAAAATGAGTATTGCAATAGTATCAACTCGCAAATTTTACACTATTGTGGGATTTTCGATGTTGGTGATATTATTTTCCGTAATAAGCACGCAAGTCGGATTCACTCAAGAGGATGGTATGAAAAAAGAAGATTTTCAGGTTTCAGTGGATGGACAGTTCGTCACATTTACCGTGCCACCTATTTCCAAAAATGGCGCGTGGTTAGTGCCTTTGGAACCCTTTGCTGAGCAACTCGGATTAAAGGTGGAATATCCAGAAGGATCGGAGATGGCAGTTTTATGCGGCGGTGTAGAATCAGAATTGTGTGTCCCACTCCAATTCCAAGATAGCAAAGAAGGTGCTGTGAAAATTGATGATGTGACTTATGTGGAGCCTACGTATATCTCAAAAACGTTTGGCTTTGAAATCTACAAAGCATCAGCGAACCGATTGGAGATTATCCATCCCGTGCACCTTGCCCCTAAATTCACACTCCCCGATCTACAAGATACGCCAATAAGTTTACGGGATTTCCGTGGGAAGAAGACCTTCCTCTATGTTTGGGGGTCTTGGTGAGGTTGCCGCGGACAACTGCCGGGCTGGCAGAAATTTTACGCGAAACACCGTGAGAAACTCAACCTTGTTTCCATTGCCATTGATGCACAAGGCGCAGCTGTGGTACGTCCGTGGCATACTGCTGCTGCTGCCGATTTCGTTACGCTCGTTGATTCACAGAATATATTCGGCACTCGCTATAACCTCAAAGCGATTCCTTACGGAGTCATGATTGATGAAGCCGGACGACTGGTAAAAGCACCTTTCAATGTTAATGTCAGCGATCAAAAAACGCTTACCATGCTTGAGAGATGGTTGTCGGATCCCGACTACAATACGGAGCTGCTTGACGGTATGAAACCATCAAGCAAACCACCTGCAAAGACGAACGCTGAAGCCGCTGCCCGTTTTCAACTCGGTCTCGTCTTATTGGAAGACGGTAAGAAAGCGGAAGCGATGACGGAATGGCGGAAGGCGTTGGCATTGGATCCGAAAAATTGGATTATCCATAAGCAAATTTGGGCAGTGGAGCATCCAGACAAATTCTATGAAGATGGTGTTGATTACGGCTGGCAAAAAGCACAATTGGAGGCGGAAAAAAGTAAACAATAAGGACGATTTCCGAATCGTGATGTTTTGTTGTTTTGTGTGAAGTTTGCTATCCTCACCAAGGTTGCTACCTAACAAATTCTGGGCATTTGAGCAGGGTTGTTTAAGCATTTTCCGCACTTTTTAGGCAAAATCTTGTCTAATCTATCGGGGATAAACGATGAAAGAGGGTCTGCTTAGTGAACACTGCACTCCTTCTCGTTTTTAGAAATGTAGCGGATGTCAACAGCGCGGCAGACTTAAAAATGATTCCGGGGTTACATTTACTGTTAGGCGGTGGTGCGAACCCTAAATTAGCGGTATTGTTCAGTCACATTAACCCGTTGAGTTTGTGGCTAATTGCGGTGATGGCAATAGCGGTCTCTATCCTTGCCGATGTAGAAAAGACTCGGGCACGTATCACAGCTGTAATCTTGTGGGGGATTAGCATTTTGCCTGAGGTTATTTCTGCCACCTGAGTATGGAAATCATGAGAGAAAGTTGGCAAAACCTCATTGATCTCATTGTCAGACCGAGTGCCACGTTTACGCGACTGAAATCTAAGCCGAAATGGGGAGTCGCATTCCTTGTCTTCTGCGTCCTTGTGGTGTTGTTGGCATGGATGGTTTTCCCATTTACACAGAGGTTCCTTAATCCACAGTATGCAAGTCGTTTAGCCGATCTTGAGCTGCTTGGATCTACTAAGGCAGCATCTATGGCATTGGTTGCCGCGAGTGGGATTATTCTTGGGGTTCTCTGTGCTGTGGGGTTCAGTATTATACTCACCGGGGTATCGCGAGTTTTTAAGGTAAGTGAGGCACTCAAATTTAAACACATCTGTGCAGCTTGGTGGCATACTATCTTGATTAATCCGTTGGTATTTTTTATCAATATTGCATGCCTGCCAGTTTTTAGGAGCGTTGAGGATGTTGAGACACTCATTGATTTAAGAATTATTCCCGGAATCCACATGTTGGTGCCATTCGTCGAAAATCTGTATCTTCTGATGTTTTTAAGTTTTGTAGATCTCTTGGGTATATGGAATATCTTTGTTTTAACTGTGGCGGTTGCTACACTCGCGGAAATCAGTAAAGCAAAAGCATGTCTTACGGCAGTCATCATTTGGTTATTAAGAGTCGGCATTGATGTTGTATTCCAGGTTTCATCTGTCTCTTAAGAACATGTAAGTCAAAAGCGTCGGTAGTAGAATCTTATGGATAATGTAAGCGGAGGAAAATAATGAATACAAGAGAAGGTTACGCAGAGTTACAAGCAAAAATTTTAGACGCACGCCGCGTCTGGAAACGGAGTATCTTCTGGGCAGGATTCGCTATCGTCCTGACAGGCATAATTGCTGTATTCGTGGGTGAGGCGATCGTTGATTGGCTAATGCCCCTGCCAAGTTTTGTGCGGATCGCTTTGCTAACAGTCGGTATCGGTGTGACAGGGTACCTGCTTTATAAGTATCTCGTTCAACCACTCCGAGCAGCACTCACGCTCCGTGATATCGCACTCAACGTTGAGCAAAACCACCCTGACCTTGAAGATAGATTGGTGAGTGCAATTGAATTCGGCAATCGCGAGTCAACAGACCCAATTGAAGCGCACATGCTCCAACGCCTGCTTGAAGATACCACGCAGCGCGTAAAAAGTATTGATTTCAAAGCAACCGTTGATCATAGCCGGACCCGCAAGCATGTCGGCATTGCCGCTTTGGTTGTTGTTGGCTGCTGTGTACTGGCACTCCTATTTCCGACAGAACTCCATACCAGCCTTCTCCGGGTCCTGGTACCTTGGGAAAAGACAGCACCTGTTTTAACGACGAAGTTAACCGTTGAACCCGGAAACGCGCGTATTCTCCGCGGCAGAAGTCTACCGATTCACGTCACTGTTACCGGAAAATCTGCTGAAAAGGTGGTCTTAACATATCAAAATGTTCAACAGCAAGAGACCGCTACCGCCGAGACCAAAGCAACCCACCAACAGATTAACATGTTACAAAATCCAGACGATAAACGCGGATTTGCTTATGAAATTTTTAACATTGACGCGGATATTGAATACTATGTCGTAGCAAACGAGACGACTTCGGAACGCTACACTGTTGAAGTTTTTGAGATGCCGAAGGTGACAGAAATTTCCGTTGCTTACACGTATCCAGACTATACAAGACTCAAACCGGTCGTGCAAACCGGTACCGGTGATATTCAAGCCGTCGTCGGGACGCAGGCAGAAATCAGGTTGACGACGAATAAAGCCATCCAAACCGCAACATTCTCCCAAAGGGGCGATGTTAAACAAGGGGATCCGGAAGTTGTCTCAACCCCGATGGTTATTTCTAATGGCAGCACGCTGACGACAACTATAGATGTGGTTGAAGATGGGACGTATACCGTTGAGCTGCTATGCATCGACGGTTTCAACAACGAGATACCGATTGAATACATCATAAAGGCTATTCCGGACGCTGTGCCGGAGGTCGTGGTCAAAGAACCCGGTCGCGACATCAAAACAACGAAGTTGGGTGAGGTGGAAATCGTCGCTGAGGCGACAGACGATTACGGCATTGGAGCGTTGAAGCTCATATATCGCGTCGGGTCTAACGAACTACAAGAACTCGTTATGGAATCTTCCGATCCGCTCGTAGAATCAGGAGTGGTTGATACCGTCCAACGCCGCGTTGCAGAAGGTCGTTATACATTCTATCTTGAGGAATTTGACGTTGAACCGGGGGATATTATCTCCTACTATGCACACGCCGTAGATAATAACACGCTCACCGGGCCTGGTGAAGCCAGTAGCGACATCTATTTCATTGAAATCCGGCCCTTTAATGAAAATTTCCAAGAAGCGGAGGGAGAACCGGCATCACCAATGCCGAATCCACTTCGAAAGATAATCGGCTCCCAGAAGCAGATTATTCGGGAAACATCGAATCATATTAACGCTAAACCCTCGTCGGTTACCGAGGAATATCGAAGTGCCGTTAAACAAACCGCGGACAAGCAGACCAAATTGAGAGATGAGACGCAAAAACTTGCCGATGAGTTTAGCATGGCAATGCAAGGTGAATCCCCCGTCACGCCCGAAATTTTGATGAACTTGGAAGATGCAATCGCTGAAATGGGTGAGGCAGCCGATAGCTTAAATGCTGTCCAACCTACTGAAGCGATACCTTCGGAACAAGAAGCCCTTGAACTGCTGATAAAAGTTAGCCTTGAGCTGCCCCACGTACTGATGCGGATGCGAAATAGTAATCCGCAACTTGCTGAGGATCTTGAACTTGAAATGGAGGAACTCGAAAACGAACTTGAGAATCAGCAGAACGAACTTGATGCGGAGATGCAAGAACAGGCGCAGGAGATGTTAGATCAAGCGCGTCAGATGTTGTCGGAGCAGCAGCAGCTAAATCAACAGAGCCAGCAATTGGGACGTGAAAGTCAGCCCTCTCCAAGCGAAATGCAGCAGAATAGTCAGCAACAAGGACAGTTGTCGCAACAGGCCCAGCAGATGGCACAGCAACTCGGTAACATGCAACAGAATGCGCAGGGGACGCAAGGGCAACGCTTGGATCAAGCCGGGCAAGCCATGCAACAGGCGGGTGAACAGATGCAGCAAGCCTCAGAAGGCATGCAACAGCAGGAACCGCAACTCAGTGCTGCCAAAGGTGAAAAAGCCGAGGAAAGGCTTGAGGAAGCCGTTGAACAGTTAGAAAAGGTCGCATCGGAATTCACGGATGCTGCGCTTGAAAGAGCCGCGCAGCAGGCAGAACAGTTGAGGGAAGCACAATCTGAAGTCCAGCAGGAGACGCAAGAACTCAGGAACCGTTCGCAGCAGTCAGAAATGCGTCCCGAAGATTTCCGAAAGGCGTCTGAGCTTGCCAACGAACAACGCGACCTTCAGCGCGATCTGCAATCACTTGAGCGTACGCTGGAAAACCTACCAGAACAACTTGGTGAAGAGAATCCAGAAGCAGCCCGAAATGTGACGGATGCTATGCGGCGACTCACTGAGGAGCAGACTGCTGGCGATATGTCTACCGCACAACGCGCCTTGCAATGGCGCAGTTTCCGCGCCGCTGACCAGAATCAACAAGAGGTAATAGAGACGCTAAGGCAGGTACAAGGCGACCTGCAACAAGCGCAAGCCAATATGGCAAACACCGAAGAAGAGCAGCTCGAAGCCGCACTCCAACAACTTCAACAGGCGCGAGAACAGATGGAAGACATTCAACGTGAACTTGAAGCGATGGAGGGGCAAGAGCAGACGGAAGAACAACAACAGTGGCAGCAGCAACTCGCTGAACAGCAACAGCAGATTCAGGAACGGATGCAACAGGCACAACAAGCCATGCAACAAAACCAACAGGAAGGCCAACAACCCGGACAGGACGGTCAACAGCCGGGGCAACAAGCTGAAGGTGAAAACCAAGAGGCGCGCACTGGCGGTCGGGAATCCGGACGTGAGATTGAAGAACTCTGGCTCGGTCTACTGGATACCATGGATTATCGTCCACCGAATCGCTCAAATCCGTTCCCTAACTATGAATTCGTTGTTCGGGACTTGGCGAAATTGGAGACCGCTCTTGAAGAACGACTCAACACGCTTCAAGAAAAAAAACGGCTTACGCAGGTTGCTAAGGAGGATGTCCCGCCTGAATACAGACAGCTCGTTGATAATTACTACGAGTCTTTATCGCAATAATTATTGACAGTCAGTTGTCAGTAGTTTGTATGGCAGTTACTATCATTATTTCCTGCCACAATGCTCTCTTGATGGCTATGCATGACCCAAACCCAATTGACTTCATCGGAAACCACCGTGGAACGTGGAGGAACGGTGACCAAATTTAATAGTTTAAATGGTTTAAAAAATGGAACTTGAGACTAAAAATATCGTCAAACCCGGCGAACGCGTCAGTCTGAACGATTACGTGCCCGGGTATACTGGAAGTTACACGAAAAAAGGTCAGACGAAGCGCAGATTGAAAAAGTTACATAAGCAGCTGCTGAAACTTCAGGAACTGCTTTACGCAGAAAATCAGCGTGCGCTTCTCATTATATTGCAAGGCATGGATACGTGTGGCAAGGATGGCACGATCCGGAAGGTTATGGCAGGTATAAATGTGCAGGGATGTGATGTCGTTAATTTCAAAGTCCCTTCTACAGACGAGCTTTCCCGTGATTTTTTATGGCGGGCACACAGGGTCGCACCGCCAAAAGGGAAAATCGGTATCTTTAACCGTTCACACTATGAAGATGTTCTCGTCGTCCGCGTGCATAACTTGGTGCCAGAACCGGTTTGGGGGCAACGCTACCAGCAGATTAACGATTTTGAGAAAATGTTGGTTGAAAATGGAACGGTTGTCCTAAAATTTTTCCTTCACATCTCAAAGGAGGAACAGAAAGCACGTCTTGAATCCCGGATTAGCGATCCGACGAAGCATTGGAAAATCACGGAAGCCGATCTTCGGGAACGCACTTATTGGGACGATTACATGCAGGCGTACGAGACGGTTCTCCAAGAATGTAGTACTGACTGGGCACCTTGGCATATAGTACCGGCAGATAAGAAGTGGTATCGGAATCTCGTCATTACAGAGTGTATCGTTGATACACTTAGAAAACTCGGTATGCGGTATCCAGAACCCACGGCGGATGTTGCCAAATTCACAATTGATGACTGAAATGCACCGATCTTATATCAATAGGTATCTATTCCCTGTTGCGTTTGATTAGGTAGTGTTTACATTTTTTTAGCAGTGATAAGTATGGCTGCGAAATAGACGAACCCGAGGTATCGCACGGCGTATTTATCATACCGTGTCGCAACCCGACGATATTGTTTCAAGCGATGAAAAAAACGTTCTATCACATTGCGAAGTTTATAGACATCTTTATCATAAGGAATATCTTCAAGACGACTCTTACGCGGACGGATAACTGCCTCCGAACCCCCGGCAGCTATCTCCGCCCGAAACGCATTCGAGTCATAGGAAGCATCCGCAATAACATAGGCAGACTTGTAATCCGCTATCAAGGCAGACGCTTGCGTGACATCATGACGCTGCCCCGCTGTCAAAGTAAAACGCAAGGGGAGAAAGTCCACACTCACTGCAGCATGGAGTTTCGTCGTCCAACCGCCACGACTCCGACCGAGTGCCTCATTGACTTGACCTCCGTTTTTTTTTCGGGGCACCCGCTGCAGAAGTATGAGCACGCACAACCGTCGAATCAATCAGGAGCGCAGAGACTTCACCCGCAGCATGGAAATGTTCATGGAGTTTTTCAAAAACACCCGCATCGCACCATCTACCGAATCGCCGGTAAGTTGTGTTCCAATACCCGTAGACTTTCGGAAGAGCGCGCCAAGACGCACCTTCTTTCGTCATCCAGACGACTGCTGAGAGAAATCGTCTACAGTCTTCAGGATTACCGACATAGACGTTGGGCAACGTTTTCAGAAACGGGTGGATGCTCTTCCAGGCAGCATCAGAAATCATCATAGGTAGGTTTTCAGTGGTTTCTATATGTGCAGTTTTCATACCTGAGAGGCTACCAAAACCTAAGCAAAATGTCAATAACTTATACAATGTAAACACTACCTAGTCAAACGAGCCATACGTCTATGAAGAAAAATATGCTTTCAAAGCAGCAATTAGCACAATTTGAAGAAGAAGGTTATCTACTCCTTTCCGGTTTAATTCCACAAGAGACTGTCACAAAAGCCGAAGAAGCGATGTGGCAAATGATGGGCATGGATGCGGATAATCCGAATTCATGGGGACATTTCAAACGTCAACCGCTCGCCGGTTTTTACATGGAACAGCTGTCAAATGGAAACCGCATTGAACTTTTCGGTGTTACCCATCTTGATGTCTTAGCGTGTTGCACGCCTGATTACCTTACCGTCCTCAACCAACTCGCATCTCGATACCCGGAAATTCCGCATTGTAAAGATCACCGTCCTGATGGTGTCTGGGCACTCAACCAATTCCCCGTTTCAGCAGAATGGAAGCAGCCATCGCCGCATTTAGATGGCGACTTCCGAGATTTCCGGTTAGACCCTGGAACATTTCGGGCGACCAGCTTGACCTACCTCACCGATGTGAATGCGCACGGCGGAACCACAGTAATATGGCCCGAAGGTCCACGGCGGATTCGTAAATTCCGCAAAAAGAATCCCGAATTCTCCAACCATATCCGCGATGTCCGCGCCCTATTTCCAGAGATGGATTTAGGTGAACCCATGGAAGTCGTTGCTAAACAGGGGGATGTCCTGTTTTTTCATCACCTCCTACCGCATTCTGGCACAATGAATGTCAGTCCTTCGCCGCGTTTCGCGATTCGGTATATGTGTTTATGCTGTGCCTGTCGCAAGTGGGAGAAAAAAGGGGAATGGAATATCTGGATGCCGTAAGGGAGTCAAAAATGATAAATCAAGATAAATATGTTGGCTTCAGCCAATATTTTCTATTGGCTGTTATTGTCCTTTTGAACCTTGTTGTCGTAAAGACCGCAATTTCCCAAGAGGTTTTCGCACGGACCGGGTTTGAGGAATTCGCTGTTGGTAGCCTACCCAAAGATTGGGAGGTAATTGGCGGCGACTTTGAAGTTTCTGGCGACACCGTCAAAACCGACAAAAAAGCACTCGCTATCTTGGGTGGTGGCGATGGAGATGGACTTGGTATTCCCATAGAAACCGAAGATCCTATTATTTCGGTCGAATTCTGGGTGTATATTGAGGGCGGTGGTAGGTCTTTCAACTTCAAAGTCGCTTCTGCTGATGGCATTGGCGAAAATAACGGATGCACTTACATCAATTGGGATGCTGGTATCGTCCGACTTTACGACGGTGGTGCGTGGCAACTTATTGGAGATTTTGAGACCGATACATGGAAATATGTCCGTATCATCGCGGATGTCAGTAAAAGCGAATTTGATTTCTACGTTGGAGACGACAGGGTAGATGCATTGGGTGCCAAGCCAGAAAAAGGGCTACCCTTTCGGAACGCTGCGCTCGGTCCCGTTGCCAAGTGGGTCGCTTTCTATACTTGGGGCATAACTGCCCCCGGTTATGTAGATGATCTATTAGTCTATGAAGGGGAGGATGCACTTGACCTTGCTGTTGAACCTGTCGGAAAACTCACCACCTTCTGGGGACAAGTTAAGCGTGGATTGTAAGAGTTTGCCCCCAGACCCGGTAGGTACGGTTTCTAACCGCACCGGAACAAGGAGAGAATGATGAGCAATGAAACGGTTTGCCTAACGCCAGCACAACGGCTACACTTCGACATCTACGGTTTTGTGTTGTTAGAGAACGTCCTAAACGACGATGAAATTGAGCGTATGAAAGGCGCGCTCTATAGAATGAAAGTTGACGAGAATCTGGATGCCAAACGCGTCTATGCTCGCGGGCGAAGCGAACACCATGTGCTTTTCGGGAATCTCGTTGCGTATGATCCAGCACTATTGGAGTATGCCGCACATCCACAACTCGTACCCCTCGTTGAAGAGGTGGTGGGTGGTACGGTACGCCTTGAGGAAACCGAAGCGATCATTAATAGTCGTAATCCAGAGACAGAATTAGACGAACTCCATAAACGCCGTTATAACCCAACAGGGTTTCATCGAGGGACGCAACACGGATGGGGCACCTATATCGAACAGAACAAGTACCACTGCATCTTTGTAAAGACGCTCGCTTACCTCACCGATGTCGGTCCCGACGATGGCGGAACGTGCGTTATACCCGGAAGCCACCGCTTAACGTGGAACCATAACGAGATGATCGAAGCCGCATTGTCTGATGACAAACTCATCTACCAAGTCGAAGCGTCGGCGGGTTCCGTGCTGCTTTTTGCCGAAGCGTTGATTCACAGCACCACTGCCATCCGTAGTGATAAGGAACGCGTCATTCTCATCTCTGGCTACACACCACCGATGGTACGCGAATGGCCCGGCAACGAAGTCAGTCCTGAGTTCATTGAAACACTACCCGAAGACATCCGTCCGCTCATTTCAGGAAGCGACAGTTGGCACTGGAAAAGGCGATATTGATTTATCTTTTATTAACGCTTGAGTTTTCCCCATGTAATAGCAAGTTTGCCGCTCGGTTCTACGGGAAGGGTTCCGGGACCGCCGTCTGGAATATTGCTCCCTGTGATTTTAACGTCATCAAACCGAGCTTGCGCACCTGAGACTACGAACCCAGCTTTTCCGCTTTTTATCGGGTTTCTGTCAGTAACAGTGAACACCTCGTCATCAATTTGAAATTTAAGTTTCCCTTTACTGTCAATAGATGCAGTAAGGGCATACCATCTATTGAGTTTCGCTGCGAAATCGAATTCGCCGAGTGTTGATGTTCTGCCTGTATACTTTGTAATATAGACGGTCTTCCACAGGTAAAAAATCTCACATAGGTAGAAGGAAGATTCCTCCCATCTCTGATGCAGGATCAGTCCCAACGAGGCTGGTTTATCCTTGGCTTTAACTAACTTGGCTCTACATGAAAGCGAGTAGGCTCTCCAATCAAGTTCACCTGTTGACCATACGGTGGGCAAGTCATGGTGAGGTTCAAATGTTTCAGCCACTGCCTCACCTTTATCAATCCACCATTTCGCCTCTTCTTCGTCAAGAGTATTAAAAAGTTCCCATTCTTGCGTGTTGTCATCTTCAAAAGCGTCTGTCCATGTCCCCGCAAAACTTTGTTGATTAAAGACCATAGCACATAGAACAACATGGAAGAGACACAGAAAGTCTCTGATTTTTTTCGCTCTCATCGTTTCCTCCGTTTCAACCCTAATGAAGCGCGTTGATATAGCATCACTCCGTTTATGCTCCCGAAGTCCGCGGCATCCACAACGGTTCTTTTCCCATCTCCGCGAACAGCAGTTTCATCACCAAATCTGCCTTCAACGCCGCATGCTCCGCGGAGTTCCATAGGTTATTGATTTCTCCAGGATCCTCTTTCAGATCAAACAACTCGCCATAGTCTCGGTTGTAATAGACAGTCAGTTTATAACGATCATCAACGTAGGTTTTGACGTGTACCGTTGTCGGTTCATGACGGTTTTCAACGAGGATATGATCGCGTGCCTGTTCCGCTTGCCCCGACCAGACCGGCATCTGATCTACACCCGTCATCGGACGTGGAATATCAATCCCGGTGGCACTCAAGAACGAGGGGGCTAAATCTACCAACGTCTGTAATGCTTCCGACTGTTGCCCCGCAGGCACAACCCCCGGATACCGCGCGATAAAGGGCACTCGGATGACATCCTCGTAGTGGAACGCACCTTTTGCGATGAGACCGTGCTGTCCGTAAAAATGCCCGTGGTCGGACGTGAACACAACCAACGTATTCTCTGCCAGTCCGAGTTCGTCGAGTTTTGCCAAGATTTTCCCGATGTACTTGTCCATCAAGCTTACCATGCCGTAATAGACAGCAATATCTTTGGCGAGTTCATCCCGATCCCGTAAATGCGATCTGAATCCATGAACCCCTTTCCCACTTTCGCGCCAAGCAGAGAAATCGGGTTTTTGTTGTTGTGTTAATTGGAAATGCAGCGGGTTGTTGTCGTGTTCTCCTTCCGTCACGGACGGCACTGTCAATTCTGCCGGGTCATACATCGTATCCCACGGTTCTGGCACAAGATATTTCGGATGCGGATCAAAAAAACTCGCCCAGAGGAAGAAGTTCTCACCGTTCTGTTGATATGCCTCCATGAGTGCGTTTGTGCGTTCCGCGATCCATGTATCGTAGTGGTATTCTTCAGGAATGGGCCACTTTCGATATTGCCCGCGGGCGTTTCCTGTCGGTGGGGCAAAATAGTCGCGCCAATTGGTACAACCGTTCTCTTCCATCCAGATGGCATAATGTTGTCCGACGTGTGCTTCATCGGCGTGGTTGCGTGCGAGTTCGACGTGTTCAAACCCATAGAACGGTTCGTTGAAACTCCGCCAAAAGTCTAAATCTTGAAGAATCGGATAGGATTCCAGAGACGGAAATTCCTCAGTGCCGTGGAGCGGTTGAAAGTGTGCTTTTCCGACGAGGGCAGTACGGTAGCCCGCGTCTGTGAAATCTTCACCGACGGTGTGTTCATCTTCAGAGAGTTTTGTGCCGAGGGACCAAGCACCGTGCTGGCTCGGATACTTCCCTGTGATAATAGATGCACGCGTCGGTGTGCAGGTAGGATTCGGGCAGTATGCCCGATTGAAAAGTGTCCCTTGCTGTGCCAATGTATCTAAGTGCGGTGTCTGAATTTCTGGGTTGAGGCAACCCAAGGTGTTCCAATGCTGCTGGTCGCTGGTGATGAGTAAGATATTAGGTCTGGTTTCAGGCATGCTGTTTTCCTTTGTTGTGTATTTATTGATGAAATCAGCATAGCACTTTACAGCGAATAATTCAAGGGATTTTGTAGAAGCGATTTCCTTATCGCGACTGTGCATGACTTGATTAAATTCGGTTGACACGCCTTGCGAAACATGTTACTATTAGGACTTACGCATCCTTAAATTTGAGTGCGGGTGATTTGAGTTGCTGACAAAGATACTCAGAGAGTAATCCATGTTTGACTTGGTAAACGGTTTGACCGGTCTCCTGAGCCCTGCGCATCAGGTGAACCCAAACCAAAAACGCACTACTGATGTGATTGCGAACAATACGCGACAGACGACATTGGCATTTTCCCAGACCCGTCAACTGTTTGGATTCACGGTGAAATTGTTCAATCTTCCAGCGACTGCGAGACACCTGTTGTGTCGCAGAGACATCCGATTGGCTCAAGTCATTCGTAACGACATAATCCGTGCGCCGAGCAGACGCTACCCGGAAAACTTTCACTTTGTGATGTTTGGGAAACTTGTGAAGTTTCACGACTTTGCCTGTGGTCTGTTCACTTGGAAACCACTGTAAAGCATCTATACGTTGATACGGTCTTTTGCCCGCTGAATCGTCAACCAACCGATTGGATTTCATCGGACAATAATACGTCTTTTGTAGGCTTTCAATGAAGAGCAACAGATGCTTCGCAGCATACCAAGAATCCATCAACACCGTCGAAAAAGCGACTTTGCGAACTTCAACCAAGACACTGAGCATGTCTCGAACGTGATCGAGTTTCGTTTTACCGTCTCCGGGTTTATCGTAGATGCGATAATCTATGAGCCAAGACCGGTCTAAATCAGGATTGACGTAGACACACGTCACGATGCCTATACCGTTGACGACTTTCCGGGCATTGCCAGAATATTGGGGTTTAGCGAGGGGTATCTCACTCGCAGACGTTTTCTCTATAGTGGTGTCATCAAAAATGATGTATCCCTCGCGGGTTTGGATAATATCGGGGGCAACGTGCTCCCAAACCTGCTTGGGTGTGAGACGGTCTTTGGCGAGATACCGGTTGATTTGATCATGACTAAAACTTTCAGAGTGATCCGCGAAATGCGTCAATGTATAATTCAGCGGAGTGCTGAGCAGATATTGACAATAATCAATACGGGTCGGTTTCGGCATTTTTATCCACCTCCTCACATAACATCCTAACCGATGACTGAGGATATATCAACTCATTTGCTAATTTTGCGTAAGTCCTAACTATTTTAGACAGCATTGCGATCATAAAGGAAAGTGAATGGACAAAGAAAACCAAAACGAGCCAAGCACAGTTGATGGAATCCTCCGAAAAATAGAAGAAAAAGCGGATACTGGGGAATATCTCTATCGAGGTGAGCCTGAACACTATTCCGAAGATCCTTATTATGGGAAGGTCTCCTCAAAACTTTATCGAGATTTCCTTGAACGCAAGGATTTTGATGTTGAGGCAGAGCACTTTGATATAAAGGTTGTTTAGGAAGCAATGTTGAGCGCAGCGAGAAGGTTTTTCCGAAAAACGGTTCGCGATTTTGAGATTCTCGCTGAAATCCAACACTACGGGGGTAAGACCAACCTCATAGATTTCACTACGGATTATCTCATCGCGCTCTTTATGGTCTGCGACCGTGAAGAGTCGCTTTGCAAAGATGGTAGAGTCATCTTGCAAGAAAAAGAACTAATAGATCCCTACATTGAAGAACCCTATGAACCGATAAATCGGGTTATTGCCCAGAAGAGCGTATTTGTCAGGCATCCGGATGGCTTTATTTTACCTAACGAGGACGATGTTATCAATATTCCCGCGGACCTCAAAAAGCCGATACGTAAACATCTGGAGAGGTATCATGGTGTCTCCGCCGAAACAGTCTACAACGACCTTCATGGCTTTATTAAAGATCAAGATGTCCATTTAGAGACTTACGTAGATTTCTATATAGGGTCAACTGAGGCACAAGAAGGAGATTCAGAAAATGGCGATCCAGAAGAAATTAGCACACTATGAAAAAGCTATAAAACACCTTAGTAGAGCCATTGAACGAAGCCCTGGTTTTGTCCAAGCCTACATTCGCCGCGGCGATGTTTACCGTAAAATGAATAAATTTGATTTGGCGATTGCGGACCATACACAAGCGACTCGCCTTACCCGAAGACCTCATGAGGCCTATTGCGGCCGAGGGCTCGTTTATGAGGCCAAAGGTCAGATTGACGAGGCAATTAAGGACTTTACCACTGCGATACACAGGAGCCGCAGCTACGATTGGGACTATCCCGAAGCATATTACCATCGTGGCAACGCTTATGTCACCAAAGGCGAGGTTGACTTGGCGATTGAAGATTACAACGCTGCAATAAAACTGAATCCAGATTATACCGAAGCCTACATTAAGCGCGGTATCGCTTACGCCAGCATCGGTGAAATTGACATAGCGATTGAAGACTATAACAACGCGATAAGACAAAATCGGCAACTTGCTGACGCTTATTACCACCGTGGTAACGCTTATGGGCTCAAGAGTGAAGTAGATTTCGCGATTGCAAACTATACGAGAGCTATAGAATTGAATCCGAATGATGCCAAATGCTATTATAGTCGTGGTCACGTTTACGGTCTGAAACGCGAATTTGATAGGGCAATTATAGACTATACCAAGGCGATAGAACTTGATCCTGAACATACTGGTGCTTACATTGATCTTGGCAACGCCTACAGCGGTAAACGCGATTTTGATTCGGCTATTGTGAACTATAGCAAAGCAATAGAACTGACTCCCAACGATGCCTATCCCTATCGCAAACTCGGCGACCTTCATTTTCTACAAGGTGATTTTGACTCAGCTATCAAAAACTATAATACGGCAGTAAAACTGAATTCCAATGATGCCTATGCCTATCACAATCGCGGTTTTTCTTACTTTCTCAAAGGTAATTTTGACTTGGCTCTTGAAGATTATGAAAAGGCGTTGAAATTAAAACCCGATTATGTTCAAGTCTATTACACCCGTGCTAGGACTTGGTTATACCAAGAGGAATGGGAGAAAGCTAAGGAAGATCTAACATTTGCAACGGAAAAAGGATTAAATGTTTTTGCCTTGTTTCATAAAGCTTATGATAGTGTTGCGAACTTTGAGCAGGTAAATAATGTTAAATTGCCAGAGAATATAGTTGTGCTGTTGACCAAGCAGGATGAACGACCTCAAACTTTACCTAAGACAAAATCCCTATTACAGGATCCGAGCGGGCTGGGGTATAGCGAAGACATCGCCACAATACTGAGGCAACAAGATGAGTCTACTCAAATTTCATCTGTACGGATGACCCATGTCCAGAATCAAAACCGAACCAGCCACTATGTCTTTGCAAATTAAGCGAAAAAAGTTGATGTCAGATATACTTTTTTATTTTTCTACACCGGTGATAAGGGATCTGCAATTGCCTTGATTTCTGAAATCCCGCTGCTGAAAAGGATATTTGCGTTATGAAAACAATGACGTGTCTGTTCATCGTTGCCTTGATGTTTGCTGGCACAACATACGGATATACCCAAAACAAAGATTACACCAAATGGGAATTACCTGAAGGTGCTAAAGTACGTCTCGGTAAAGGTGCAATAAATGATATCGCGTATTCCCCTGACGGTAGACGAATTGCCGTGGCCAGTCGTATTGGGATATGGATATACGACGCGCATACAGCTAAAGAACTTAACCTCCTTACATGGCAGAGACCCGTTGAGTTCTACAGTGTATGCTTTTCGACTGATGGGCACACCCTCGCAGGTGGGACTTGGGGCGATGTTGTGTTGTGGGATACCCATAGGTGGAAACACTTGCAAACCTTCGCCGGACATACTAATGTAGTTTTCAGCGTATGTTTTTCGTCGGATGGTAGTATACTCGCAAGTGGGGGTGGTGATAGCACCGTGCGTTTATGGGACGTTGCCACCGGTCAGCCCTTAAAAACCCTTATAGGAAATACAGATTACGTTAGTAGTGTATGTTTTTCGTCGGATGGTAGTATACTCGCAAGTGGGGGTGGTGATAGTGCCGTGCGTTTATGGGATGTCACTACCGGACGGTCCCTCAAAACCTTCACAGCGCATAGAGTGGGTGTTTCTAGCGTGTGCTTTTCTCCTAGTGGTCTTACACTTGCAAGTGGGGGGTACGACACAACCATCCATTTGTGGGATATAAGTAGCGGAACGTCCTCAAAAACCCTCACAGGACATACGGATTATGTCAAAAGTGTGTGTTTTTCGGGAGATGGTCTCACGCTCGCTAGTGGAAGTGACGACAATACTGTGCGTTTATGGAATGTAGTCACCGGTCAACTCCGAGAAACTCTCATAGGGCATGCGGGAACTGTTTCCACTGTGTGTTTTTCGGGAGATGGTCTCATGCTCGCTAGTGGAAGTAAAAGCGACTCTTTTGGAGGTGGGGACGACACCGTGCGTTTGTGGGATGTTACCACAGGACAACTCCGAAAAACCATTACGGGTCATACGCCTAGAGTTTGCAGCGTATATTTTTCGGAAGATGGTCAAACTGTTGTAAGTGGAAGTGATGATAGCATTGTTCGTTTGTGGGATGCTGTCACGGGCAAACTTCTTCAGACTCTTATAGGGCATACATCTCGTGTCAATAGTATATGCTTTTCGCCAGATGGAAACACCCTTGCTAGTGGAAGTGGGGACAAAACCATTCGTTTATGGGATGCGACTACAGGTGCTCATCTAAAAACTCTCACAGCGGATCCAGGGGTTATATTCAATGTAACTTTCAGTCCGGATGGTAGTATGCTTGCAAGTGGCGGTTTAGAAGAAGACAGTGAGATTTCCTTGTTCCGGGGTACAGATGGCATTATTCAGTTGTGGGATGCTACCACCGGACAACTCCTTCGGACTTTCGATGGACATACATCTTATGTCAATAGTGTATGCTTTTCGCCAGATGGAAACACCCTTGCTAGTGGAAGTAATGACAAAACTATTTGTTTATGGGATGTTGCTACAGGTCAACTCCTTCATACCCTCGTAGGGCATACGGAAAGCATTCGAAGTATATGCTTTTCACCAGATGGTCGTACCATTGCTAGTGGAAGTGCGCAGTTTGGATTGCAGAATGGGGATGGTACTGTCCGGTTGTGGGACGCTATTACTGGACAACACAAAACAACCCTAACAGCACAGTATATGGATAAGGTTAACAGTATTGTTTTCAGTCCGGATGGTCGCATTCTCTCTAGTGGAAGTAATTATGGTATTGTTCGTTGCTGGAATGCCTCTACTGGACAACTCCTGAAAGTCCTTGTAGGGCATGTGAAGAATGTCAATAGTGTGTTTTTTTCTATAGATGGACGCACCCTTGCTAGTGGGAGTGACGATGGCACAATACTGCTGTGGGATCTAGCGCGTATAGTGAATTAGACTTAGATTTGGAAGAATTGAATCTGGATTCCGTTGATTAACAGGAGTACTGGATCTCTATAGAGTGTGGATTTGTCAGTTGCAATCCAAAGATTTAGTTGTTAATGCGCTATTTTTTCTTGGTAACAGAGACAAGAGACAGGGCTTAAATTAGCAAACAGGTTTATTTCGTAAGTCGATGTAAGTAGAATCTGAAATTCGGTTTAGTAACAAACCCCTTTAGATTAATTTGCTCATTTCGTAAACGGAGTTGTCAATATGAACCAACGATTTGAAAAATGGGATGAATGGCTGAGTGTAATCCGTGATGATGTTGAAATGCTCGTCGAACATCGGAAAATTTTCTGGGGTTTAATGGAAATCATCAAGAACAATCCAACGCTCCAAAGTCAAAAAAACAACCCGTTTGCTAGATTTATAGGGAATACGTATAAAGCGTTTATCGCAACCACAGTTCGTAGACAACTCAAGAGAAATCAAGATAATTCATTTGTTGAACTGTTGTGTGAAATAAAAGACACTCCGCACTTGCTCTCAAGAAAACGTTTTGTGGATTTGTTTCCTCGATCTAAGCATAAGGAAGCAGGTTTCATTTTTACCCACGAATTCTCAGAAGCAGATAAGGACTATATTGACATTATTCGGGTTGAGCGTGATCTGAAAACCTTCAAGACATTAGGTGAAAAGTTGGAATATTTCACTGACAAACGAATTGTGCATCATGACCGGCAACCACCGAAAAGCATCCCAACTTTCAAGGAGGTAGATGCTTGTATTGACTGTCTTGTAGAGCTCGTAAAGAAGTACTGGTTTTTATTCAAGGGTGAAAAAATAGAAGGCGATTTGGTCCCAGTCTTAGGGGACTGGCAGGATATCTTTCGAGAACCATGGATACTTTCTGATATCTGAAAATTTAGGAACACTATGCCCTCAAAAAAACATCCCAATCTCCTCATTATGTCCGACGAACACGCACCGATATTCAGCGGACCCTACGGACATCCGATCATCCAATCTTCTAATCGTAAGCCGAACTTGACAATTCTTTGGAAATCTGAATCAGCAGTGACAAGAATCGCATCAAGTACCATCGCAGTTGCGGCTATCCAGAGGTCATTCTCTGACAAAAGTGTTCCATGTTGTTCAGAATGTTTCTTCATAGATGCATAGTAATCGGCAGCTTCCTTTGGAACTCCCAAACATGGCAATCCTTCAAATAAATTAATGGCTTGGTTTTCCAAAACTTGTCGTCTGCGCCCTATTGGAAGTCTCTGAATTCCAAAAAGGATTTCGCCTCTAACAATCGTACAGGTAAAAAGGTAGTCATTGAGATCGGACAGGGAATTGAAATGAGAAGTAACGTAAGGGGCGTGTGCCATCAAGAGGCTGCACGTTGATGTATCCAGGAGGTAATTCATCACCTATTTACCGACCGATTCGTCAAAATCGGAATCAAAGCACATTGGAACCTCTCCTTCTTTAATTGATTGTCGCAAAGCTGCTGCATCTTCCATTGTCACATCGTGCGATTTATTAATAGCTTCCAAGATCTGTTTGGGTTGACCTTTTCGTTCAAGTTTTGGCAAATCTTTGGGGTTTCCTAAAGTTCCTGTTGGCGTTTGTGATTTCCAGACGAGGTATTCCAAGTAATACTTCAATTCTTCTATCTCAGAGACAGATAATTTCTCAACAGTATCAAGCACCCATTTTTTTGTTGTAACTGACACGGTTTTCCTCCTTCTTTGCAGTGCGTTGCGGTTCACTAAAAAGTTTATCAGAATTTGCAACCTGCGTCAAACATTTTTACTGTAGGAGCGAGCTCCAGCTCGCGACCATTCACGCTGTTAAATTCGGTTGACATCCTTTGTAGAACGTGTTACTATTTTAATCAGCATTGCGATCATAAAGGAAAGTGAATGGACACAGAAAAACCAAACGAGCCAAGCACAGTTGATGGAATCCTCCGAAAAATAGAAGAAAAAGCCGATACTGGGGAATATCTTTACCGCGGTGAGCCTGAACACTATCAGGAAGATCCTTATTATGGGAAAGTTTCTTCAAATCTCTACCGCGTTTTTCTGGAACTTGAAGACTTTGATGTTGAGGCAGAGCAATTTGATATAGAGAATGTCCAAATGGAAATGTTGGAAGCGGTTAAAGAGTTTTCCCGCGAACCAGCCAGCGAGATAGAACGCCTCGCCGAAATCCAACATTACGGAGGTAAAACCAACTTTATTGATTTCACGGAAGATTACCTCGTCGCTTTATTCATGGCATGTGACGGTTCCCCTTGCAAAAATGGCAGGGTTATCTTGGAAAAGAAGGAACTGATAAGTTCCTACATCGAAAAGCCTTACGAGCCAATAAATCGTGTTATCGCTCAGAAGAGTGTATTTATTAGACATCCCGATGGTTTTATTAGTCCAAGCAAGGATGATGTAATTGATATTCCAGCAGTGCTCAAACAACCCATACTGGTGCATTTGCGAAACTCTCACGGTATATCTGTTGAAACCATTTACAATGACATCCATGGTTTCATTAAGGATCAGAGTATCCATCTGGAAGTATACAAGGCGCATTATATAGGCTTAACCCGTGAGCAAAAAGGAGATTCAGAGAATGGCTAACCCAGTGAAAACGGTGCATTATGAAGAAGCTGTCAAACACTATAGCAGAGCCATTGATTTGAGACCAAATTTTGCCTTATCTTACGTCTACCGCGGTAATGTTTACCATAAAATGGGCAAATTTGACCTCGCGATTAAGGATTATACCGAAGCAATTTTCTGGACCCGCCAACCCGCAAGAGCTTATCACGGGCGCGGTATGGCACATGGTGCTAAAGGTGACATTGACAAGGCGATTGAAGACTTCACTAAGGCGATCCAATATGAACCAAACTATGCCGAAGCGTATTACCATCGCGGAAATTCTTATGTTATCAAAGATGAGTTTGATCGTGCTATTGAAGATTGTGATAAGGCAATACAGCTTAATCCGGATGCTGCTGATGCCTACTTAGTTCGTGGTAATGCTTACAGCAGCAAAGGTGAACTTGACCTTGCCATTATGGAATATAGCAAGGCGATCCGACTCAAGCCTGATGCTAACGCCTATGCCGCTCGCGGTAACGCTTATGGCAGTATAGGTGAAGTTGATAAAGCTATTGTGGACTACACAAAAGCATTAGAATTGAAACCGAATTATACTGAAGTCTACGTGATTCGAGGGCATACTCACGTTCTTAAACGCGACTTTGATTCTGCTATTGCTGATTACCAAAAAGTGATAGAACTCAGACCTGATGCTGTTGATCCGTATATAACTCGTGCGATTGCTTATAGTCTCAAAGGCGATTTTAACTCCGCTATTACAGACTGTCAAAAAGTAATAGAACACAATCCGAAAGCGGCAGAGGCCTATCTCATTCTCGGTATGGCTTTCAGCAACAGAAACGATTTTGACTCGGCTATTGAAAACTATACAAAAGCAACAAAATGGCAACCGAATTACCTCAATGCATATTATGAGAGAGGCAACACTTATAGCAGTAAAGGCGATTTTGACAATGCCATAGCGGACTACACAAGCGTGATAGAACGAAACCCACATCATAGCGTCGAATGCTATTTTAATCGTGGTATTGCTTATAGTGGAAAAGGTGATTTTGATAATGCCATTGTAGACTATAATGTAGTCCTTCGATTCCAACCCGACCACGTCCCAGCTTATATCAATCGTGGTATTGCTTATAGTGGAAAAGGTGATTTTGACAATGCTATCAGAGACTATACGGTAGCGATGCAACTCAATCCATTATTGGAGGTATCGTATTATAATCGTGGTAACGTTTATGGTAGTGAAGGGAGCTTTGATATGGCTCTTGCAGATTTTAATACGACGATACAGCTTAATCCACGTTATGCTAAGGCTTATTATAGTCGCGCTAAGGTGTGGTTGCACCAACAAAAGTGGGAGAAAGCGAAAGCGGATCTAACAGATGCCAAAGACATGAATATGGACATTGTTGTTTTATTTCATAATGATTATCAAAATATTCCAGACTTTGAAAAGCAAATTGGTGTTAAATTACCTGATGATGTTGCTGCCATGTTGATGCAAAAGAAGGAAAAGACTCCAACCCAACTTGTGGAGGAAAGTCTATTTCGACCTTCAAGCGGAATCGATCCTCGCTCAATTGAAATAATGGCGGAAGAGCGGGCGCAGCAAGCAAGGTCGAATCCAACCGCTATACAACATATCTAACCTATTCCATCTCCAAGGCGGGAAGGCCTTGAATAATTACTTGTTAATCTTAAAGTTGATTACCCATGGATTGATTGAGTCCATGTAGGAACACCATGCCCTCAAAACAACACCCCAATCTCCTCATCATCATGTCCGATGAACATGCACCGATGTACAGCGGTCCCTACCGGCACCCGCTCGTCCAGACACCTAATATGGACAGACTCGCTGAAGACGGTGCCACCTTCACGAACGCTTATTGCAATTCACCGCTCTGTATGCCGTCTCGGATGTCGTTTATGACGGGTCGGTATATCCACAAAATCGGCGCGTGGGATAATGCTGCACCTCTGCGTCCAGATGCTGTCACATGGGCACACAGTCTGCGGGCAGCAGGCTACGATGTTGTGCTCTCTGGGAAACAACACTTCGGGGGGATGGATCAACTCCACGGATTTCGCGCACAACTCGCCCGCGACCTACACGCAGAACGACAACACGGACTTATGGATTGGGATAACGGCACACCACCCGCAAAGCGTCCATGGCAAGGACTCGCACAGGCACGTCCGGGAACAACTGAGGAAATTGCGGTTGATGACCTCGCAGAGACAGAGGCTTTGGCGTATCTCCGGGACCCAGCACGGCAGGAACAACCGTGGGCACTCAATGTCTCGTTTATCGCACCGCATTTCCCGCTCATCGTGCCACAACGGTTTTGGGACCTCTATCCGCTTGATGAGATTGATCTCCCTAACATTCCAGACGGACACCTCGAAAACCAGCATCCTGTCTACCGACGGATGCGACGTATGTTCGGTTGTGTTGACTTTCCAGAGGAACTTATTCGTCGTGGGAGAGCAGGCTATTATGGATTGATTACTTACCTTGATGAAAAGATCGGTAACTTGCTCAAGACGCTTGAGGAGACCGGGCAGTTGGAGAATACAATCGTCATCTATACCAGCGACCACGGTGAAATGAACGGTGAGCACGGTATGTGGCGGAAATCAAATTTCTATGAGGCATCCGCTCGCGTCCCGCTACAGATTATGTTCCCTGACCGACTATCCGCGGGTAAACGGATTGATGAAGTGGTTTCACTCGTAGACCTGACAGCAACGCTCATTGATACTGCAGGCGCGCAGTCTATAAATCAACTTGATGGGGACAGTCTACTGCCTTTGGTGCGGGGTGACGAAAACGATTGGAAAGATTTCGCGTTTTCCGAATACCTTGCACACGGTGTTGAACGACCGATGGCGATGCTACGGAAAGGGCAGTATAAATTCAATTTTAGCCTCGGCGACCCACCAGAACTTTACGACATCACTAACGATCCGGACGAATTTCAGAATCTCGCCACTGACGAGGCGTATCAAACGATTTGTCGAGAACTTGAGGCGCAACTGTTGGCAGAGTGGGATCCAGTTGAAATCGAAAAGCAGGTTCGCGCAAGTCAGAAAGCCCGCGTTCTGATAGATCAGGTCACTGGAGGGCAATGGAGAAAGCCTCCTAATGAATAATGGAGAGCGAATGGAAGAATTATGTTGGGAGGCTGGAAGAATGGATGGGAGTGAACAATACACTTCCACCCTTCCAGCCTTTCTGTTTTATTGTAAATGTGAAATTATTTCACGATGACCATCTTGCGAGTCGCTGATGAATCAGGGGTGCTCAAGTGGTAGAAATAGACCCCTGAAGCGAGCCGTTCCCCGAAATCGTTGCGACCATCCCAATAAGCGGCTCGTGACTTTCCGATGTAATACCCCGCCTGTTGGAAACCGAGGTCCAAGTGCCGGACGAGTTGTCCCGCAGCCGAATAGATACGAATCGTAACCTCCGCGTCGTTTGCTAACTGATACGGCAACCACGTTTCAGGGTTGAACGGGTTCGGATAATTGGCAAGTAGTACAGTCCGTTTCGGGATTAAGTCAGCAGGTGTGAGTCGAAGTTCGCTGAACGCTCGGTGAACGTCTGCGACGCTGATTTCGTGTTGGAGTGTGCGAATCAGATCACCGCTTGTGTCCCGTACTTCAATCATCAACATATCGTCGACAGAGACAACAGCTTGACGGTTCGTATTTGCCCAAGCAGCGTGGAAGCCGTTAGAGGCAGCCGCTTCGGCAACTCTGGTATGTCCGTTATAGACAGTGAGTGTTACGCCACTGATGCCTTCAATCTGTGCCCGTAAGACAAATGCCCACGTATTCCGGACAGATGCCAATGTCGGTGCGGCTGCGGCAGTCGGTGTTGTGTTTTGCCACGCGCTTCCTGTAAAACTGACAACCTTCGGGGCGGTGACATTGACAATATAGCCTTTCCCACCTTCTATTGGAAACCCGTTACCGGTAGAGTTTGCGGTGAATCCGATAAAACTTTGCGTATCGGCATCGAATTTAATAGCCGTGGTCGCACCGGTTCTTTTCATGAAAGAACGTGCTGTGTAAGGTGCGTTTGGCATGAGCGGTAGACTAATCATATTCAAACCTGTGCTGAGTGCTATGTCATAAGCGTTCTCGTCTACCACTGGCACAATCAGACTATCAGCACGAAATGCGAGATTCTGAATACGTTCATCGCTTTCGGGTCCGACATCCGCCATGTCAAAGGGGGTTTCGGCAAAATTCGCCGCGAGATATTCCGCAAGCGCGTCTTGCTCTGTACCGGGATCAGTGAAGGTTGCCTGTCCTCCAGACTGCTCCTCTGTCATCACTTCAGTAAGGTCAACGCGATGCGTATTCGGGAAATTAGCATACGGATAGTCGTCTCCACCGTCGACAAGGAAAGTGATCGTGACCATTCGGAACGTGCGATCTGCATCTCCCACGATTTCGCCATTCTGGGCAATTGTATCTGTCGGATTTCCATCCGTGTCAGTAATGACAAGCGACTGAACCCTTGAACCTTCCGGCAGTGAAGTATCAAAACTGAACGCCATTCCCGCGATTTGCGGGAAACGTCCGGGGGTTGAACCCCCACCAGAGGCAGCAACTGTGTGTTCAATGACTTCAAGCAGTTCCGCTGCGCTTAGCGTTAAAAGCGTCAATCCGTTGTTGAATCGGAGTGTATTTTCGATGTCAATCTGTGAAATCTGACCTTCGGTTTTACCAACTAAACCGTTCGCGGGTGGCGAAAGCAATTTGCCATAGGCAGCTACGCCAATCGGTGCACGAATGCCTCCGCCGTTTTTCAAAGACACAACGACGCTCGGGTCAACCCGTTTTCCCGCAGCAAGGTTTGCCTCAGCGATTAAGTTCCCGATGTTTGTTTCCTCCGTACGGATAGAACCGTGGTTCCCGTTCAGATAGACACTCGTTTGTCCAAAAATATTGCCATCCTTTTCAGTCACGATATTCCGGACCGCTTCCGTAATTTCAACCACACGTGCTGCAGGTTCGGCATTGCCGGTGTCTACAACACCTTGTGCGTCGGTGACAAAGGCACCGCTAACTGTAGCGTCAATCGATTCGGCGACTAAGATACCTGATGCATCAAAATCGACGACTAACCGTCCAACGTATCGGTAATTCCCGTCTGTACCGACAATCGCGATCGGTTCATGCGTTGCAGATTGCGTCATGATCGGGTATGGACGGTCTGCAGTATCACCGGGGTGGAGTCGATCTGTCTCATCTGCAAGAAGCGTGTTTGAACCACCGGCGATGATAATATCAACATCCGTAAGGTGTGTTGCGAGTGTCTCATCAAGGTTAATTTGTTGAAGGTGCCCGGTAAGAATGATTTTATTGATACCGGTTGCCGTCAGTGCATCAACGGATTCTTGGATGATCGCTGCCAATGCCATCATGTCGTTTGGATCTGCTGGTGCGATCCCGACGTTCCCGGGTACAGAGAGGCTACCGAGCAGTGGCGTTGTTATACCGACAACCCCGATCTTTTCACCCGAAGGCGTCGTGATAACCACACTCTTCGTAATACTATTCGGAATTGTGCTTGCTTCTTGCCCCGGCTCAACAACGAGGGGGGCGAGGTTGCTGTCAGAACTAAAGTCTAAATTCGCGCTCAGAAATGGGAACGCTGCACCGACATAGTCTCTATCGGGTGCGATCAACCCAGCAAGTGTCCCGGGGCCTAAGTCAAATTCGTGGTTACCGAGTGCACCTGCCATGAATCCCATTGCGTTGAGCATCAGAATATCGGCGCGTCCTGAACCTTCGCGTCCTAAGACTTCACGGAGGCTCCCATTATTCGCAGCTGCAAAAAACGGTCCGGGAATGTAACTATCTCCAGCACCGATAATAACTGTGTTTTCAACTTCGGCTTTGAGTGCGTTCAGCACCGATGAGAAACGAGGCGCGTTTTCGAGTGCTTCAATGCCGCCCTCCATGTCTGCTGCATGGAGAAGTTGAAGTGTCGTTTTAGATAAAGGGTCCTCTCCGTTTTGGGAGAAGGCAGAGGTGCCAACTAACGTAAGAGACCCTAACAGTAAAATGGAAAGAACTATCGTTGTAACGCGGGCTTTCAGCCCTACGGAATTTGGAACAGTGGGTTCCTTATCTTGCATCAAAAGAATACTCCTTAACGTGAGTTTGAGAATAAACCGTGGTCAACCGTTAACCGGTGGAGCGAATGTTTGATATCCGCTTCGCACTGCGCCTCGCGACGCATCGCGAGACGATTGACAAACTTATTCAGTTATAGTAGGTCAAATATCATTTTATTTAAACAAAAAATAAAAGAAAAACTATATCTAACCATGAATTATAGGATATTTTCAGGGAAAAAGCAAATTATAGCCATAAAAATCGCTAATTTTGCTTGAAAATACTTTTGGGGATAACAGATCGGTTAGAGAAATGTGGTAATTTCATTATACCAAAGGGTTCTCTTTATACAAAAATTTTCAATTATTTATCAAACTCACGTTCTTTAGCAATTATTTCCCAAAATCTTTACACGCCCGTAGATATAGTCTATTTCCCAACGATATGTCAAATGAAATGCCAGATTTCGTTTTGGCCTTGAAGGATCTGCTCGGGTGTGTTATGCTGTAGACATCACAAATTGCGACAATTCTTTAGTTGGAGCGTGTTAATGTCTCGTTCAATCGAAAAACGTCCCAATCTTGTCTATGTTTTCGCGGATCAACTTCGTTACCAGTCGTGCGGCTATGCTGGGGATACCCGCGCACGTACACCTAATATGGATCGACTTGCGACAGAAAGTGCGAATTTCTGCAACGCTGTCTCTGGCAGTCCGATGTGTGCACCATACCGCGCCTCGCTTTTCACCGGCAAATACGCCAGTAGCACCGGTATGGTGATTAATGAACTCCGGATGAATCCGAATCACGACTGCTTCGGACACGTTTTGCATCGAAACGGTTATCAGACAAGTTACATCGGGAAATGGCATCTGTGGGCAAATCAATTAGGCAGGCACAACGATCCGCAGAATTCCTATATTCCACCCGGAGAGCATCGACTCGGTTTTGATGGGGAGTGGTCGGCATACAACTTTCATCATCTCTATTTTGACGCGTATTATCACAAGAACTCGCCTGAAAAGATTATACTGCCTGGCTATGAACCAGATGGACAAACCGATTTAGCAATTGATTATCTACAAAGGGCATCAACAGCAGACGACCCTTTCGCGCTTTTCCTCTCAATCGGGACACCCCACGATCCGTGGACACAAGACAACGTTCCTGCGGCTGATTATGAGATGTTTCAAAACATCGACTTCCCGCTACCACCGAACTATCGCGATGAAAACGACCCGTATGGCGATACGTGGGCAATTATGTCTCCTGAACAAAGGTTTCAGTTACCTGAATGGATGCGCGTCTATTACGCAATGACAACCAATCTGGATCGGAATATTGGGCGGTTGTTACAAGCCGTTGATGACCTCGGATTGCGCGACGATACCATCTTCGTCTTTACATCTGACCACGGTGAAATGTTTGGTGCCCAAGGTCGCCGAGCAAAGAATATCTTTTATGAGGAAGCAGTCCGCGTTCCGTTTCTGGTGAGGTGGCACGGACAAATTCCAGGGGGGCACGTTTCAGACGCATGCCTGAACACGCCAGACATCATGCCGACGCTGCTATCCATGCTAAATCTACCGATTCCAGACGACGTTGAAGGCACTGATTTAAGCAACGCTGCACTCAACCAACCCACCGATGATCCAGGGGCAGCTTTCATGCAAGGCATGGGATGTACCGCGAAATGGGAGGACGGTTACGAGTGGCGAGCTCTCCGAACAAAACAATATACCTACGCTATCCATCGTCCCGATCGCAGTGAGAAACTTTTCGATAATATCGCTGACCCGTTCCAAACCCGTAACCTGATTGATGTACCCGAATCGACCAAACTCCGAGATCAGTTCCGAATACTATTGCAGCAGCGCATGAATGCACTCAACGACACCTTTGAGGCGTGTACATGGTATCGCGATAATTGGACTGAGGATCGGGTTATCCTTCGTACGGCGACGTTAACCTAATTGTGCTAAAAAGTGACCGATAATGTTTTAACACGGAAAGAGGTAAGCCATGGATAAAAAATACCTTATTCAGAACGCTGAGACGATACCGAGTCCGTCCCTTGTTGTCTATCTCGCGCAGGTCCAGCGGAACATAGAACATGCGATCGCTACTGTTAATGGGGATGTCTCGAAACTTAGACCGCATGCGAAGACCCATAAAACCGCAGAGATTATCGCGATGGAACGTGAGGCAGGTATCCTTAAGCACAAGTGCGCGACGTTACGGGAAGCCGAAATGTTAGCACAGAACGGTATTCAGGATATTCTGATTGCGTATCAGATGGTAGGACCTAACGTCAACCGTTTCGTCTCGCTACAGGGGCAATATCCGGACGCAGATTTCAAGGTCGTCGTTGATCATACGGAAGCAGTGTCGGCACTCTCGGCAGAAGTGGCGAAGTTCGGCTTGACGGTCAAAGTCATGCTCGATCTGGATGTAGGGATGAACCGCACAGGCATCCCCGTCGGCGATGCTGCTGTAGATCTCTACGCGCAGATTGAAGCAGCAGACGGATTGCAACCGTGGGGATTGCACGTCTACGATGGACATATCCACGATGAAGATGTCGCCGAGCGGAAAGCGTCCTGCGACGAAAGTCTCGCACAAGTAGCAGAGATGCAAGATAAACTTGCTGCCACAGGACTCGAGGTGCCGTTGATTGTGATGGGTGGTACGCCGACCTTCCCGATCTATGCGGAGACGCCGGGTGTAGAGACATCGCCGGGGACGTTCGTTTTCCATGACCACGGTTACACAACCCGTTATCCCGACCTCGGTTTTACGCCTGCAGCTTTACTTCTGAGCCGTGTGATTAGTATCCCTACGCCACATCGGATTACCGTTGATTTGGGACATAAAGCCATCGCCGCGGATCCTGATGGCGTGCGGGGTGTCGTTTTGAACGTTGAAGACGCTGAGGTGAGCATGCAGCATGAGGAGCATTGGGCAATTAACGTCCCTGACAGCACACCGATGCACATCGGACAAGAGATTTACGTCTGTCCGACGCATATCTGTCCATGTGTTGCGCTGCATCCGTTTTACTATCTCGTAGATACTGATGGGTATTGTCGAGGCACATGGGAGGTCACAGCGCGCAATCGGAGTGTTGCGTGAGTTGATGTGGGAGAGGACGCTCAGGGCCACGGGAAGAACGGTGCTGGCACGTTTGCTGCCCAGCTGATGAGCGTCCACACAACCGCCATGCTGAATTCCCCGAAAACCATGCCTAAGAAGAACGGACGCAGTCGTTGGTACTGCCGAATACCGCTGTAACGTAAAATTGGTGTTTTGATGCTCCACGCAATTAGCACAGGAAACCAGAACACAATCAGGGTCCACGAACCCGATAATGCATACCCAAGTGGATGCAGGGGCCACCACCAATATAACATTCTCAGGATTACTAACCCCGTTGTCACAAGCGCGCCGATGCCGAAAAAGAGTCCGCCTGTTGTGCGGAGATCCGTGCTTAACCCTTCCATCGCTGCAATATTGTCCTGAAATGCCCAAAGTGGGTTCCCGCGATAGGTGTAGCTATACATATAGTTGGCACCGTGGGTATAGGGAAGCCATAAATGGATCGCCGCAGCACATAAAAATGCCAACGTGCTGCCCAACACAAACACACCGAGTAACGACCGATACGACATGCCCACCCGATCCCTAATTTTTAGTCCGTCCAAGAAACCTGTCAAGATTAACCCACGCTGATCGCGAGTGAAAATTGCATCAAGGAACGATAGCACGGTGAGACTCTGTGCTCCCAACGCTGCTTTGCTTGAAATGAGTTGATAGAGATCCAAGGGGCGGAACGATGTTTCCGTCATCAACAAGCCACCTTCGGCGGTGCTACGCGCCATCACCACAGCAACAATACAGATATAAACCAGTATCTCGAACGCCGCAAACCCTAAATTCAGACCTGCTGTGTAACACCACCCTATCGCGAGGATCAAACTGATAATGAGTCCCCAAACAGCCGTGCGATACGGTAAAAGTTCCTCCCGATCATCCGCTTGCGTTGCAGTGAATGCGCGGCGAAATACATGTCGGAAATGCGGGAGTCCCATGTAAATAAACGAAACTACGAGTACAATGTAAGCACCCGCGACTTGGTAACCGATATAGAGTCGGGTTGGATAGAGCGGCATTCCACTCACCCGTAAACCGAACATTGCTGCAACAACATCTTGAAATCGTGTGAGTAGAAAAAAGAACCATAGACTGAAAAGGAGTTGGGTCGGTAGTAAATAGAAAAACCCTACCGCCGCGAAGGAAAGAAAAATAGGGGTGTAAGCGATGGCGTTAAAGGGTTGCTCTGTGAAATACGGGTTGAGCAGATACCTCAGCGAGATATTCGGGATTTGCGGCGAAATTTCATGGAGTCCGTTTAACGTAAAGATGAAGGCGGGCAGTGCAAACCCTATCCACATCAAGCGGTTCCGCAGAAAGCCGCGTCTTTCGTGTACGAACTCAAGTGGTAGCGAGACCAACGGAAATGAAAGTTTCTCGTTTTCAATCCACTGTTTGCGCAAAATCGCCGCCAAACAGAGAAACGCAGTGAACACTAAAAAGACAAGCACACCCCAGACGCACAACGGCTCTAACCACGCTCGCCACGGAATGGCATCACCTGTTTGTGTGCCTTCATAAAAACTGATAGCGATAGCGGCTTGTCCTTTTTGTTCAGGAGAGAAAGGGATCAGCCACGGTTTGATATGTGGAAAAAAGAGCGTGTCCCAACTGTTGGTTTCGTTGGTGAAATAGTTAACAGCGATCAGAGCGGGGATGAGCTTTTCCATGACACCGCGCGATGAAATCATTGATGCAACGAGCATCATACAGTAGATACACATCAATTCGCGCGGCGACAAGGCAAACCGATCCCTGAGTTTGGCAAGCAACCGGTTCGCTAATACAAGAAAAAAGAATAACCCAATAACTGCTGGCGGCAACTGTAAAAACCCGATTTGGATGTAGGTAATTACTAATTCCGCGTAAGAGACGATGCAACATATCAGGATAACAAAGCAGAGACCAAGCAGGAGGGAACGCACGGATAGGCGATTTTCGTTGGCGGAAGGCAATAGCGCACCCTCTTGTATGAGATTTGGTAGAGTCTACCACGACCTCAAAAAATTGTCAAAGGCAGCGGGGCGAGTATATCATGAGACGCTACAATATTGATATGCTGAGAAAGTAACAAAAGGTCGTTTATTACTTTTTTGTAACCAGTCTTCAGATACATACGTTGTGTATAGTATGAATAACTCTGCTTATCTATGGACTGAAGCAATGCCGAACGAATCGCTCCAATCCTTTGCTGAGATTAACCCACTTGTTGGATTGCCTCCAAGGACGCTGCGTTTGTACAATGCTTTGGAGGTCTTTAAAAAAAGATATCGTTCTTCCGAAAACCCCGAGTGGTTTCGCATGCCACGTCGTGACCCGCTTCTTCAAAAGATCGGATTTTCTAAGGCAGACATTGAAAACGGTCTTCAAGAATTGGTCCAGGCGAATCTGTTGCAAATCCACGAGGGGCAAGATACAAAATGGTATTGTCTAAAATAGCATGCAAACGCGCGAATGTATTGTAGAAATTCCGCCCCTGATTTTAGCCTCTGCATCACCTCGACGCTCAGCGTTGCTATCACAGATTGGGTTAACATTTAAAATACATCCGAGTGATATTGTCGAACCACCGCACAACGTCTACGTCAACAAACCTGCGAGTGAAGTAACACAAGAACTTGCCGCGTTAAAGGCTGTGTCTGTCAGACAACATTACAATCACGGTCTGATTATCGGAGCAGATACGTTGGTATCTTTAGAGGGGGAACTTCTCGGTAAACCCACTGACGATGCGGACGCATCAGCGATGTTGTCGCGCCTTAGCGGCACCTGCCATGAAGTCGTGACAGGTGTTGCATTAATTGACGCAGCAACAGGGCAGAAACACGTCTGGTCGGAAACGACCCAAGTCTACTTTCGGCAGTTACATGCTGCCGAGATAGCCGCTTATATTGAAAGCGGAGAGGCATCAGACAAAGCAGGTGCTTATGGGATTCAAGGACGTGGTGCCGCTTTTGTTCGACGCATTGAAGGATGCTATTTTAATGTCGTTGGACTGCCGTTAGCAAGTCTCGTTGAACATCTCTCGGATTTTCAATCCAATGTCGGCATCTAAAAATTACACATCTACCCACGGATACACCGAGATCGTGAAGCCCGGCGAAATGGGGATCACAAAACTCCATTTCGGGATTCTTCGCCTCACGTCTGAGGCAACTTTCTTTGATCATTCTGATGATACTGAAGTCGCACTGATTGCATTAGGTGGAGACTGTACTTTATTGGTCGGACATAACGGTAATAAAGCGAATGGGATTTTGGGTGAGCGTCCAGATGTTTTCCAGGGGGAGGCATGCATAGCTTATATCCCACACCATACAACCTATGAGATCCTCGCAAGTGAATCGGGAATCGAAATCGCGGTCTGCAAAGTACCATCTCACTCAGAATCTGCAGCAGTGATTCTGGAGGCAGGCGAGGCAGTAGATGAAGATAAGACGCACCTTAGGATTTCGGAGAATGTCTTTTCAGATGATTTAGAGGCAAGCACAAATGCCCCAACAATACCTCTCAAAACGGAGGCGATCTGCTTTCATAGGTTCCTTGGTGGAAACGGGGGTGTTACTTTCGACATCGCGCGTAGCACAGAAACGATACGCGCGCAGTTGTATCATAACGATGTATTCGTAGTTTCAGAAAACGATAACGTAGTGGCATTAACTTCTGAAGGCAGTGGCTACCAGTTATGGGTGCAGCCGAATCTCTGAGGAAATCAGCTGCACTACACTGTTATACCGCGCCTACAAAGTGAAAGTGAATATAGCACTATTCGCCTTCAATGAGTTCGCCACCCTTTTTGAGAAAGGCAACGGCACTCCGCGAGATTTGAACCTTTATTTCTTGGCTATTCACTTCCCCAACGGTAAGGAGAATAATATTCTTATCATTACTCATCCCAAGGATTTTGCCGTGCAAGCCACCGTTGGTTACGATCTCATCCCCCTTAGACAGGTTCTCTAACATATTCTGATGTTTTTTGCGTTTCGCTTGTTCCGGTCGAAGTAGCAGGAAATAAAAGATAGCACCTATGGCTATAAGCGGGAAAAACGGTAATAGTTGTTCCATGAAGGGTCTCCTTCTGTTTTCTAAAGAATTAGCATGGCATCGCCATAACTGTAGAAACGGTAATTATGTTGGAGTGCCGCTTGATACGCTTCCTGAATCAAATCTTGTTGCGCAAAGGCACTCACAAGCATGAGTAAAGTTGATTTAGGTAGATGAAAATTGGTAACCAATGCATCTACTACATTAAATTGGTGTCCGGGATAAATAAAAAGATCACTATAACCACTGTAAGGGCGCACAGTGCCTGTCGTTCCAACTGTTTCGAGTGATCGGACGACTGTCGTCCCGATAGCAACAATTTTCGATCCCGCCTCCCGTGCGCTGCGAATCCGATTCGCTTCTGTTTCAGTGAGATGGATATATTCAGCGTGCATTTTATGCTTCTGAATATTTTCGACTTTCACGGGTTGGAACGTTCCGGGGCCAACGTGCAATGTTAACGTTGCTATCTCTATTCCGCTGTTTTTCAATTCCGCCAACAATTCTTGTGTAAAGTGCAACCCGGCTGTCGGAGCGGCAATCGCACCTTCAGCGGTCGCGTAAACCGACTGATAACGCACCTTATCTTCAGCGTTCGGTGGACGACGAATATAAGGCGGTAAAGGTATCATACCAATCTCAGCAAGGATGGCCGAAAACCCATCGTTAGGGTCATAGTCAAAACGGACAATACAGTGTCCATCATCTGGTTTCGCAAGCACTTCTGCTTTTAAGATACTATCCCCAAAGGCAATCTGTGTGCCGATTTGCAGGGTACGTCTCGGTTTGGCAAGCACTTCCCAAGTATCCGGTTCTTTTTCTCCAATGAGAAGCAATTCTATCTTGCCACCGGTTCCGGCTTTGTTACCGATTAACCGTGCTGGGATTACCTTCGTGTCGTTCAGAACTAACAGCGCATTGTCCGGTAAATATTCCGCGATCTGCGAAAACACAGTATGATGAAAGGCACCGGTAGTGCGGTTAACTACCAGAAGCCGCGATGCGTCACGCTGTTGAAGGGGACTTTGCGCAATCCGGTCAGGAGGCAGGTGATAATCGAAATCTGTAAGTTTCATAACTATGCGGAAGTGGGTGCCTCACCAAAATTTTTTTATCACTAAGAGAACAGCGTTGCTTGCGAATTTACAGGATAGTTGAAGTACTCATAAGCCGCATCAGTTGCGACGCGCCCTCCCGGTGTCAGTGCCAAGAATCCTGCTTTAATATAATAAGGTTCGTAAACTTCTGCAATAGTGCGCTCATCCTCACTCAGCGCGACAGCAAGTGCCTTAACCCCCGCGCGTCCGTTGAATTTTTCAATAAGGGTTTGGAAGTAGGCATAGTCCTGTGCGTTTAATCCGCGTTCATCAATGCCAAAGAATTCCAATGCCTCCTCCGCAACCGCAAGCGTCAGTATACCATCGCTTTCGACCTGGGCATAATCTCTGACGTTGGCGAGTAATTTATTCGCAATTCGCATCGTGCCACGCGAGCGACAGGCTAAGGCATATTCCGCTTCTTCGTCTATATTAATATTAAGTTTTGCACTGTTAATGCGGATAACCTGTTGGATGTCCTCCGGTTCGTAGTAATCAAGGTGAATGCGAATGCCGAACCGATCCCGAAAGGGCCCCGCAAGCAATCCTTCACGCGTCGTTGCACCCACTAACGTAAACGGATCAAGCGGGACTTGCATAACATCGGATGCAGGTCCTTGACCGATGGTGAAATCGAGTTGATAATCTTCCATCGCTGGGTAAAGTGATTCTTGCACGTTCCCTTTCATCTGGTGGATTTCGTCAATGAAGAGGATGTCTCCTTTTTCAAGGTTCGTCAGCGTTGAGGCTAAGTCCAATTTTTCCATGACAGGCCCGATCGCCTGTTTAAAGTTGCTCTGAATTTCATTGGCGATGATCCTTGCAAGCGTCGTTTTCCCTAACCCTGGTGGACTCACAAGTAGCACATGTTCAAGCGCATCCCCACGCTCTTTGGCAGCTTCAATATGGATGTAAAGCTGTTTTTTCGCTCTATCCTGTCCAATAAATTCCTTCAGCGTTCTCGGACGTAGGCTATATCCGAAGTCATCATCTTCAGTCGCCAAATCTTGTATCCGAAGGGAATCTGGCTTGTCGTGGTTATCCATAATTCACGTTCCTAAGTGATAGCGGCTAATTTCGGATATAGCGAAGTGCCTGTTTGAGTAAGTTCTCCGGTTGCGCAGAGTCTCCGAGAACCTTTTGTGCTTTTTCGACGGCTTGTTCTGCCTCAAGTTCCGAGGCACCGAGATTGACGAGCATTTCGATTACTGAGGCATCTGGTGTCCCAGATCTCTCAAGGTCAGCATCGCCTTCAAGTTTCATTTTAGTGATGTTCTTCTTAAGTTTGGTAATGATCACTTGCGCAATGTCTTTGGTTAAGCGTGGCACCCGCATCAGTGTGGTAGTTTCTCCACGCTGTACAGCGCGTTGGAATTGTAAAGGAGACAACCTCGCAACGATATTTTGCGCGAGGGCTGGTCCTACGCCAGAGACAGTCAGTGCCAATTCAAAGACTTTTAGGGCATCCCTTGAAATAAATCCATAAAGGGTTATCTTGTTTTCACGATTTTGATAGTAGTGTGTATGAAAAGTAACAGGGTCGCCTATCGGCGGTAAATCTGTTACAAGTCTCGGGGCTACGTCAACGGCATATCCAATACCGTTTACATCTACAATCACCTGTTTTGTCTCTTTATGAACGATAACGCCTTTGATATAAGCAATCATCCTAACATTCCTCTAAACAGAAATACGCTGCTGCTATTGTGTATACTTTTTTTGCAGTTCAAGGACTTTATAAGAACGGGCATGGCAAACGGCAAGCGCGAGCGCGTCTGCTGCGTGATCCGGACGTGGCGGTTCTTTTAGTTTCAGCAGGACTTGTGTCATTTTTTGCATCTGCGCTTTTGTGGCTTTTCCATAACCGACGATGGCTTGTTTGACCTGAGTCGGCGCGTATACCGCGATAGGACAATTCGCATTCGCAGCCGCAAGCTTCACAATACCTTTGACTTCGCCAAGGGTAAATGCGCTGTTTATGTTCTTACTAAAAAATATATCCTCAAGGACTACGCTCTCGATAGCGAATTCCGCAATCAAGTCGGTCACAGCATCATAAATTTTTTTTAGTCGCATTTCCGATGCTGTTTGAGGGCTGGTTGTGATGTTCCCGAAGGCACGCGGCGTAAACCGATTGGCGTGGAATTCAACCACGCCGTATCCAGTATTCGCGATGCCCGGATCAATGCCAAGAACTATTTTTTTACTATTCCTTGCGGTTGGGTGAGGTGGGTTTTGCATTTGATGTCCCTTTCCCCAGATGCTTCGCAGTGAGAACCTCCACGACGTTACGGACTAAGTTTTTGATGCTGTGAAGAATTTTTAATTAGTCTATTACCAAACACCTTGAAGGTTATGAGCAGAACTCGCTCCTACGACTGATGGTTAAATAGTCGCGAGTTGGATGCAGCAGTTACGCTGCGGCTTCTAAGAGGTTATCGGGAATATCGAAATTGGCATAGACTTTTTGTACATCGTCAAGTTCGTCGAGCGCGTCCATGAGGCGTAACATCCGTTCCGCTTCTTTGCCTTCAAGTCTGACGGTGTTTTGCGGCACCATGCTAATTTCAGCGAGTTGAACTTCAGCGGATGTCTCCTGAATCACTGTTAGGACGTTATCGAACATCTCAAACGGTGTAATAATTTCCATACCTGTTTCGGAAACGGTTACATCTTCAGCACCCGCTTCAACCGCGGTCATAAACAATTCTTCTTCATCGATACTGTCAGGCGTGACGACGATCAATCCACATTTATCGAAGCCCCATGCGACGCACCCGCGTTCACCGATTCTGCCTTCGTGCTTACTAAAAGCGTGTCGAATCGCTGCGACAGCGCGATTGCGGTTGTCGGTCAAGACTTCTATCATCACTGCGACCCCGCCGGGTCCGTAGCCTTCGTAGAGAATCTCTTCGTAGGTTTCACCCTCGAGTTCACCGGTGCCACGGAGGATCGCTTTTTCAATGTTATCGTTGGGAACATTGCTTGATTTTGCAGCTGCAATGGCGGTTCTCAGGCGTGGATTTGTATCTACATCGCCACCACCAATACGCGCCGAGGCGGTAATCTCTTTGACCAACTTAGAAAAGAGTTTACCGCGTCTGGAGTCGTTCGCCGCTTTTTTATGTTTGATTGTTGACCATTTAGAATGTCCGGACATAATCTGATCTCCTTTCTGATTAAGTTAGTATACCGTGATAGACCCCCCGCTAAAGCATGGGGGCTTCCGCAAAAGTTATGCGAAAGCGATTGTGGAATGCAGAAGCGAACTGGACGCTTCAACGGAGGTGCCTACGATTTTGCCAAGCAAAACGATAGGACTTACGTCTCCTAACCCAAAGGAAGCTACCCCTTCCTTGAGAATGTTCATCGCAGCATTCTGGTCGCGGTCTAAATGTGTATTACATTCAGAACACGTCCAAGAACGATCGGCGAGTGTTAACTCTTGGTTTTTATGTCCACAAACACAACAGCATTTTGTAGTAGGCGACCACCTATCAATATGTTTGACGCTTTTTAAACGTTTTATTGACTGGTGTTTGAGTTTTTTGATAAACTCACTAAAGGCAATGTCAGATACCTGTTTTCCCCATAAGCGTTTCATACCGTTTATGTTTAGGTCTTCAAAGAAAAGAAAATCGAACTTTTGGCATAACTCTATAGCGAGTTTCCAGTGGTGGTCTGTTCTTTGATTTTCAGTTTTCTTGTGGATACGGGCTATATCCCTACGGCTACGCTCTCTATTATTAGAACCCTTGACCTTCCGAGAATGTGCCTTTTGTGCTTTGGCGAGTTTATCAGCGTTCTGTTTGTAGAACATAGGAGACGTATAGCGTTCACCGTCACTGCCAGTTAGGAAGTCTTTGATACCCATATCAAACCCTTCAGCTTTACCCGTCTTGGGTTCGGGTTTGACTTCTTTACATTCTTCTGTAACGGTGATATACACGTCTCCGAGGGTGTCTCTATGGACGAGAACCTGTGATATTCTGCCTTCTATTTTTCTGTGTAACGCGAAACGATACCAACGTCCGTTGAGCCGTATCTGATAAGTCGGATGATTACGCTCGTGTTTTTGTTTCGGTAGCAAATACTCTAACTTGATGTGTTCACTTCGCAACGTCATGCCTTTGTGTTTCTTACATGACTTAAATTTCGGGTGCCCTCTACCGAGCGTTTTCATTTCTCTAAAGGATTGTGCTAAACGTTTTAGAATATTCTGTAAAGACCACGCATACGGGATATTCCAATGCTGATATTTCTCCAGTTTCTTGAGTTTCGTTAGATGAGCAGACATTTTGGAATACGAAAGCCCTTTACCGTAACGACGTTTATATCGCATACACAACGCAATAAAATGATTGCGGACTATGCCGCATATATCTAAATCGTTATGCAGATATTTCAAGAATCTATCATGAAAAAGTTTATGTTTTGTGTTTCGCATGGTGTATCACAGAACACAGTTTTAACCCCTGTTGAGTGGGTAGGAAACCGACACATAATCTTGCGATTATGCTAAACAAGTCTGCCACTATGATACTGTGATTATACTACATTTTTAGACCGAAAGTCAAATCTTTTTTTATGTAGACCCTTTGGTCTAATTCACGAGGGCGGTTCTGTATCTCCCTGCTAAAGCATGGGAGTTTTAGTCTCGGAGTTTTGATAAAACAGAAAAAGATACAACTTCCGGATCGGGTTCTCCGATGATAAGCCAGCGGGACATAATTAACTGGACAAAGACCGGAATCTATGCTACACTTGTTAAATCTCTCGTTTAAGGAGTTTAAAAGGGTTGCTATGTTACCATTTGTTCTTAAAATCGCAGACCGGCCCGTAGAACGGTTACAGCGTATCAGTGATGAAAATCAACCGATTGATGTTAATGTGCAGGTTGAACTTTACTCGCGAGAAATTAATCGCGCCGATATGACGCGTACACCGGAGTCTCGGCGGTTAAGTCAGTTAATCTTGCACGAAGCCACTGAGAACGCTTATGCGACTTTTACTACATTTCTCCAAAATAGCGCGGAACCCGAAAATTTTCTGCCGTTTGAACGCCTCTTACAACATCCGTGTCGGCACTATGCGTTGATCCTCTCTGCCTCGCGTTCTCATGAACTCTCTGAAATCTGTCAGATGCAGCCTGACGCGAACGCCTCCGTTTTTCACTATAGAGGATTTGAGATAGCAATCAAACCGCGCAGATATATTTTGGATACTGCTGCTTATTTGGTGGCGCCTGATAAATATACGCTTTTTATACGACAGGTGCGAGAAGAGAATACCATTCGGGTCTACCGTAGCGATTTTATTAACCTGACTCAGAGTTCGCCACCACCCTTTAAACTTGATACCCACGATATAATTGAGAATCTGCAGCTGGAGTTTGTGGAAGAAGGGGAACGAAATTTACCGATAGAGCAGCTACTCATGTTCCCACCGAGTGCTGAAGAAGCAAACTCGCCTCGCCTTGTTAAGTGTCCTGAGTGTGGGGGGCGCGTGCGCCGGATCGGTAGAGAAGCGGATTTCTGCCTTGAATGCGATTGGGACAACCTACCCCCCCTAAAACATCCACGATGATTTACCGAAACCATTGGCAGTTGACAGGCGATTTCCGGCGGAAACCGTCAGGTACTTTTACCGAAAGCCGAAAGCCAAAAGCCGAAAGCCATTTTGCGCCATATACAGAACAATGACCGTGGTACTGACAGCAAGTACTGCGCCGACAACAGTTTGAAGAAGCGTGTGACGTTTTCGGTAAACCCGCGCCCATGAAATCAACGGAACCAACAAAAATAGCCAACCAAATTGTGGGTTAACGAGCATAACAAGAACGGTAACACATCCTGTCGCAACGCTGCTGTGAAAGCTGATTTTCCAGATTGGGGTAATTGCCGAAAAAATAACACTATTCGCGACGTAGGCAACGCCTGCCCAAACGATTTCACGGGCCGCACCGAGTTGGTGCAGCAAAACAGTGCCGACAATCATACTGATGAGCGTACAGCATAAAGGTAGGAGTCGTTCCTCTCTATTCTGTAGATGAAAATCGCTGACTTTGGCGTACCGGACCATTAGCCCTATTGAGAGTGCTGGCAGCACCGTAACAAATACAACGACAATCACTAACCAGCGGAGTGCGTCTTGGGGTGCCGCATATTTTTGGACAACGCCGACGGCAGTTGCAATTGGCACCAAAAATGGGCTAAACAGGACAGAGGTCCCCCATGCAATGCCTGCCGGAATTGTCGATAAGTTGCTACGCGTCATCAATTAATTTGACGTTTCCAAGGTTTTGAAAAAATTAACTAAGTCCGGTCCATGGGTACTCGCATTGACCGTTTTATCAATTTCCACAATCTTTCCCGTTTTATCAATGATAATAGCGGATCGTTGGATGCTGCCATCTGGGGCATCCGTCGCGCCGTACAGGAGCGCGAGATTGCGTCCAGCGTCCACCAAAAGCGGGAAATTCAACTGATTTTCTTCCGAGAATTTCTGACGCGAGTCCGCGTCATTGTGGGTGATCCCGAAAATCTGGGCATCGTATTTTGCGAAACTACTCGACTCATCACGGAGCGAGCAAACTTGCGCCGTTCAGCCGCGTCCGAAGTCGCGCGGGTAAAACGATAACACGACATTCTTTTTCTCGGTTAACTCGCTGAGTTGATACGTCTTGCCTGTACTATCAGTGGCAATGAAATCTGGAGCGGGTTGCCCAACTTCTATCTTCGGTAGTACCTTCTTAAGCAGTGCGACGACATCTTCGCCGTGCGTTTTGACCTTGACCTCTTCATCGATGGCGCGGATATACCCTGCTTTATCAATGATAAAGGTTGTCCGATTTGAGGCGTTGAACCTTTCCATGATACCGCTGTACTGCTTGCTCACCTCAAATTCAGTGTCGGCTAAGAGTGAAAATCCGAATTTTTCTGCTTCCCTAAACCGTTTATGCGAATCAACATCGTCAACACTGACACCGAAAAGGACACTCTCGGTTGCTTCTATCTCGCTCAAATTATCCCGGAGCGAACAAAGTTCGGCTGTTCAGCCACCTGTGAAATCTTTCGGATAAAAAGCGAGGACGACATTCTTTTTGCCTAAATAATCGCTGAGGTTTCGCTCAACGCCTTCTTCATCTTTCAGTGTAAAATCTGGGGCGATCATTCCTACTTTTAGCATGTCTGGAGTTGTCACTGCCTCCTCCCCTGAAGCTACTGCAATCAAAATGGCTGTCGTGAGGATAACAGCCAAGGCACTTGCATTAAGCCGCGTTTGAAACATCGCGCTATGCCTCCATATTGATACATTACTTAATTAGTACCTACGCAAATTCGTTCGTTGGTGAGGTCTTAAGCCTCATTAGCTGCACGTGATACGTAGGATTCCGTAGAAAAATTGCGTAAGTGCTATTAATGAAATTATACGCTATTTTCTTATGTGTGTCAAGCCAATTGGTATGAAAATTAAGGCTACAAGAGCGTGCCGTTACTTTGAAATAACACCCTGTTCTTCAAGCCATGTTTTCAAAGGAACATCTCCGTCCTTTGGTGAAAAATGTCCATTTGCATTCATTCCACCGCCGAGCAGCTGCTGTCGAATCGGATCATTCCGCTCGAACATCTCCTGTGGAATCGTCATGTCATCCTTGCTGCGTAGCCATCGGTAGCCGTATCCATAGAAGAGCCCTTTACGCGTGATGTCAGAATCGTTTTCGCTGCGGGCATGCCAGATACGACGGTCAAAGAAAACCGCATCACCCGGTTTACAACAGACAGGCGTTGCCCCTTCCGGCATTGATCCATCTTCTGGACGTTCCAGCTTATCCCACAGATGGCTGCCGGGGATAACATAGAAATTGCCGCGTCCCGTTTCGGAGCAATCGGAGAGCCAATAAACAACTTTGATGGAGAGACGGGGACGCGGTGAACTTTCGATCTCAATGTTAACGCGTCCACTGTCTTGATGCCAACCGAGTGGGGCGGATTTACCGCGAACCGCCTCCGGACGTGGCGGTGTGATAATGAAGTGGCTGTGGTAAGAGTAGATGTTCCAGCCTAAGATACCCCACACTTTCGGGAACGTTTTATACCAGTCCAAAATATTCACGAAAATCTGGTCTCTGCCGAGGAAATTCGGGTAGAAAAAGTTGCTGTGTGCAGTCATCTGATTTTTGGTATACGGATCATAACCCGCATCAAGATGATTTTGGTAGATATTATCCACCCGTGCTTCAAGGCGTTCAACGAGGTCTAACGGCAGCGCATTTTCAACGGTGAAATATCCGTCCGCATTTAAACGATTGCGTTGTGCGTCAGTAATCTGGTGTTGTAGATGTTTTTCGTCAAGCATATATCCAATCCTCAAGGCGCGAAGTGCGGGACTTCAGTACTATAGAAACGTTAATCCGGCAGAGGACCCTCTATCTGATCCACGAGATGAATGGAGTGGATAACATCACGAAGGTCTGTGAGTGGAACTGTCCGATTGCGGACGCTGTCAACGAAGTGTCCGTGCATGGTCAGCACACCTTCATAACTCGGTGAGTCGCGCTGATCTACGCCATCGACTTCCCAACCGCCCATAACGTTCCTATTATTATCTTCATAAATTTCGATCTCTTCAGGAATCTTCATGTAGCAACCGATGCCGACACCGTGCAGTTCGGAACGTAACACGCGTCCACCGGATGCGCGGCTGCCAAAAAGTACACCTGTGACGTTGTTATCGAAACGGACGAAGGCGGTGTAAAAATTGCGCTGTTCTGCACCAAAAGTATCTCGATGCGCGGTGACTTCTACCGGTTCGCCGCCTGCCATATATCGGAGCAGATCGACGACGTGGCAGACATCGTTCCAAAGGGTTGTCGTAAATTCCCGATTCCCGCCCAACATCTGTTTGTTGAATGTGGTGACGGCTAATGTGACAGGTCCCTTTTCGGCAACACGCCGCATCGCTTCGCGCGTAACAGCGGCATATCTACGCTGGAATCCTACCATGCAGTAGACATCATTGGCAACCGCTGCCTCAAGGAGTTGTTGTGTTTCATCGCTATTTGCACCGGGTGGCTTCTCGATAAACAGATGCTTGCCGGCGTTTAAACAATCCAAAGCGGGTTGCAAAATCCACTTCTCGTTCATTACACAATAGACAACATCTAAGTCTAAGGTATCTAACATCTTCCGATGGTTTGTGAACGTATGCGGGAACTCGTATTTCTGAGCGACTTGCGCGAGTTTATCCTCATCAAGTTCACACGCACCGAGCATCTCGACATCATCTTCCAGACGATTAACGCTCGGGTAGTGTGCACCCTGACTGCGTCCACCTGCACCGATAAATCCTGCTTTAAGCATTGGGGAGTCTCTCCTCCATCTCAGGGTTCGCTAAATTATATGCCTCGTAAGTGTCCGTACTTTAGCACAGGGTTAAGTCAATTGCAAGAAAATTTTTCAGAGTTTCGATTGCGACCAAACGCCGTTAAAAAATCCCTAAATTGATACCTATGGTCTAAAAATTTGAATTCTCTTGGCGTTTTGTGGTATTCTTAACACTATATTGATTTTTAGATAATCGAAACGTTCTTTGTTCATAGAGCAGCACGAAACTGAACTGATTGATAAGGAGAAAATTATGCCAGTTTTTGATGCAGAAGCCTTAGAATTTTGGGAAGAGAACGGCTATGTTGTTGTACCGGAAGCGGTGCCGCTTGAAAATTGCCGAGCCGCGGAACAAGCCGTCTGGGATTTTCTTGAAATGGATGGCGACGATCCAGACAGTTGGTATCCCGACCCACCACGCGGGAGTATTATGGTGGAAATTTATCAACACCAAGCCTTGTGGAATAACCGCCAATACCCGCGCGTCCATCAGGCGTTCTCAGAAATTTGGAGCAACGATAAACTCTGGGTTAGTTTTGATCGGGCAAGTATGAATCCGCCTGAACGCCCGGATTGGAAGTTCACCGGTCCTTACCTGCATTGGGACATGTCGTTAGACGCTATGCCGGTGCGTTTAAAAGTACAGGGTGTGCTCTATCTGGCGGATACGCCGGGTAACCAAGGCGCGTTTACCTGTATCCCCGGTTTCCATCGGAAGTTGGAATCGTGGTTGAACGACCTTCCTGAGGATGCGAACCCACGGGAAGTCGTGCGAGAATACCAAGCGGAAGCGGTGCCAGTCGCAGGCAAAGCCGGCGATTTGGTGATCTGGCATAGCGCGTTGCCGCACGGCAGCAGTCCGAACTCCGCCGAACGCCCGCGGATGGCGCAGTACATCACAATGTCACCAGCACCGGATGGTGGCAAAGCGATAAGCGAAGGCCGTGTTAAAGGGTGGCGGGAACGGTTAACAGGACTCGGAAAAGAGCAACAAGAGAAGGAACATCACCAAGGTAAGACGGCTGAGTTGACACCTTTAGGAAAGAAACTCCTCGGGCTTGAACCGTGGGTTGCATAATACGTTTCTATAGTTAGCAAATAGGGTGGGTGCTTGGGACCACTCGCCGGTGTGCAGCTGATGCATGAAGGAGGTCACTCTCATGTCGGATTTATTGGCAGCACGCGCACAGATGGCGATGTCACTGGCGTTTCACATCATTTTCGCAGTCGTCGGTATAGCAATGCCGCTGCTGATGGTAATTGCCGAAGGGCTGTGGCTCAAGACGCGAGAAGAGGTCTATCTGACGCTGGCGAAGCAGTGGGCAAAAGGCACTGCTATCATGTTCGCTGTCGGGGCAGTCTCTGGTACTGTTTTATCTTTTGAACTCGGTCTGTTGTGGCCCAATTTCATGGCTTACGCCGGTCCTATCATCGGGATGCCGTTTTCGTTGGAAGGGTTCGCCTTTTTCCTTGAAGCGATCTTCTTGGGGCTTTACCTTTACGGCTGGAACCGCATCCCCAAATATGCACACTGGTTTGCCGGTATGATGGTGCTACTCGGCGGCACATTTTCTGGTATCTTTGTTGTTACCGCGAATGCATGGATGAACACACCTACCGGTTTTTCAATTGTCAATGGTGAGGTGACAAACGTTGATCCAATTGCGGCGATGCTGAATCCTTCCTCCTTCAGCCAAGCACTTCACATGACCATCGCTGCCTTTCTATCAGTCGGATTTGCGGTAGCAGGCATCCACGCCTATTTCCTGCGCCGCGACCCCGATAATCTATTCCATCGTCGGGCGTTTGCTATTGCTTTAAGCGTTGGTGCGGTCTTCGCGCTCCTCCAACCGATTTCGGGGGACATCAGTGCCAAACGTCTGGCGAAACACCAACCTATCAAACTCGCAGCGATGGAGGCACAGTGGGAGACGGAACGCGGCGCGCCATTACGCATCGGCGGTATTCCCGACGAAGACGCTGAAGTCACCCGATATGCGATCGAGATTCCGAAAGCACTCAGTTTCCTTGCACATTCTGATTTCAACGCAGAAATAATGGGACTTAAGGACGTTCCACGTGAAAATCGTCCACCTGTGGCAATCGTTCACTATGCGTTTCAAATTATGGTCGCGTGTGGAATTGTCCTGATTACTGCAGGTATCCTGGGGGGCTGGTTAGCGTGGCGGCACAAAAGGCTGCCAACCGAACGCTGGTATCTTCGGTTTATCACGCTCTGCGCACCACTCGGATTTATCGCGATCGAAGCGGGTTGGACGGTCACGGAAGTCGGACGACAACCGTGGGTTATCTATAATTACATGCGCACAGCAGATGCGGTAACCCCGATGCCAAATCTGGTGATACCCTTTGTCAGTTTTACTATCCTTTACATTTTCCTTTCAATCGTTGTTGTTATCCTATTACGCCGTCATATCTTCCAGAGTCCGAGCTTGTAGGTTCGCTGTTATTATTCAGAACTTACGCAAGATAGGTTCGTTTACTTACAGGATTGGAAGTGTTTTTGCTTGGGTGTTTCCCCTAGGAAAGTTGGAAGTGTGGCAGAGGTGCCATCATCCTTCCATTCTTCCACACTTCCATCCTTTCAGGGCATTTTGGGAAATAAAATTTAATGTTGAAAGTTGCTAAGAGGTGGAGAACGTCCTATGCTAACCCTTGAGCTCTGCGTTGCGGGTGTGATGCTTATCTTCTTGATTATCTATATGCTAACGGGTGGCGCAGACTTTGGTGGCGGTATCTGGGATCTGTTCGCTACAGGGCCGCGCGCAAAGTCACAACGTGATCTTATCACACAAGCCATTGCACCGATCTGGGAGGCGAACCATGTCTGGCTGATTGTGATTATCGTGTTGCTGTTCGTGGCGTTCCCCGTCGGGTTCGCAGCGATCAGCACGGCTTTACACATTCCGCTAACGTTAATGCTCATCGGTATTGTGCTTCGCGGCTCGGCGTTTGTGTTCCGTACCTACGATGTGCAATCCGATACAACACATCGCCGTTGGAGCCGCGTATTCGCTATTGGGAGTGTCATTACACCTGTGATGTTAGGGATTACCTTGGGCGCAGTTGCATCTGGCACAATTCACGTTGACATGGAAAGTAGGCAGGTAACCACCGACTTCATTTCAGCGTGGTTCGCACCGTTTCCATTTGCAATCGGGTTCTTCACCTTAACCCTTTGTGCCTTACTTGCAGCGGTGTATCTCACACTGGAGACCGATGACACCGAGTTGCAGGAAGATTTTCGACGACGCGCACTCATCGCAGCAGTGAGTGTCGGCGCGATGGCAGGACTGAGTTTTATCTTATCTGTTGAAGGTGCCCCAACAATTCGACGCGGGCTCGCAAGTGCCACTTGGTCAATCCCGTTTCAACTCTTAACAGGTGCAGTGGCACTCTGGGCAATCTGGACGCTTTGGAACCGACAATTTCGCCTTGCGCGTATCCTCGTCCCGATACAAGTTACGCTGATCGTCTTCGGTTGGGGGCTGGCGCAGTATCCCTACCTTGTCACCCCGGATTTAACCTTTTCAAATACCGCTGCACCCGATGCGGTGCTACGTCCGATGCTGATTGTGCTGGGTGTCGGTGGTGTGTTGTTGATACCTGCATTTTGGTACCTTTACGCCGTGTTTAAAGGCGCAGCTCGGAAAACAAAGCAAACTGAGGAAGATATTAGTCCCTAACTTAACGTGAATTTGATAGAAAATTTTGAATCTTGTAGGTATTTGCTTGGGTATTTCCGCCAGGTTGAATGGGAACCATCAATCCGGATGACCGTTTTCGCCAAATTTTGCACCCTTTGTCTGCATGTATTGTGTCTTTAATTTTAAAAGGCATGATCACAAGCAACGAAAAGGTTGGAAAAAAAATGTTTGGTTTTCCAAGAACTTTGCACCAACTTTACATATTTGAAGAGGATACTGATTTAGAAGTTATCATTCAAATTGCGAGATGGTCTTAGGAAGGAAGTCTTATGAGAATGATAAGATTGTTAGTTCTTTTCTCATTCAATTTGTTGATTCTGCATGTAGATGTCTTTCCGGTTTTCGCGAAGGCACCAACAACTCCTAAAATCCTGTTTACCTCCGCTCGTGATGGGAATCGGGAAGTCTATATCATGAACCCCAATGGTTCTGAACAGGTAAGACTCACAGACCATCCCGGAAACGATCTGAACGCCGTTTGGTCTCCAACAGGTGAGCAGATTCTCTTTGTTTCCGATCGCGACGGTAATCGAGACCTGTATCTGATGGACCCCGACGGATCCAATATCCGACGCGTTTTCAAGAAAGAACTGAAGCGACCCAACACTCGTCGAGATGGTCCAACATGGTCGCCAGATGGTAAACAGATCGCTTACATGTACACTAACTGGGATAAAGATATAGACATCATCCGCATTACGAACTTAGGAGAACAAGAAGAGAGTTTCTTAGCGAATGGGTTGTCTCCAGCATGGTCACCCGACGGTGCGGAAATAGCTTATAGTCCCCTTGAAGATGGCAAAATCACACTCATTGATGTTCGCACGGGTGCGCAAAAACGGATCCTGCCGAGAAAAGAATTAGGGGGTCAACTGATGCCCTCTTGGTCGGCATCCGGCGGCAAACTTACATTTGCTTGGAATAACAACCCATTGCCGCCAGATTTAAAGCAGGAAGATGGGCTACCAGAGGGATGGGCTGATAAGCGAACAATCTATATTGTCAACCGCGATGGGACCGGTCTCCAACAACTTGTTGAGGAAGGCGGTCCCATGGCACAGTATCCGGAACTATCACCCAATGGAGAAGAAGTCCTTTATACTCAGGAAATTAAGGAACGGGATCAGATCTTCAAAGTTGATGTGAGGAGTGGGGTTCGGACGCAATTGACACATATTTCATGGAATTCTGGCGGTGCCTGGTTTGATCCTTCGTATGCGTTGTCAGTTTCACCGCGACCGGAGCTGCTCACGACACTATGGGGGAAAGTGAAGCGGGAATAGGGTTTCAAGTGTTTTTCAGGGAGGGGTGCGCTTTTGTAGATAGCCACTTCTCACTGGAGATGGCTTCCAGGCGTGTGGTCGTTTCTGCTACGACACGCTATCAGCCGCTGTGTATATTACGCCTTTTGAGTGAATTAAGGGAGGAAGACCCATGAGATTCATCACTATCTTTTGTGTTCTTAGCGTTATGCTCCTATGTGTGAAGGTTTCTCCGGTTTTTGCGAAAGCACCGTTGACGGCAAAAATCGTGTTTACGTCCGCGCGAGATGGTAATTATGAGGTTTACAGTATGAACCCAGATGGAAGTGAGCAGATAAACCTAACACGGCATCGCGCACAGGATCTGTCGGCAGTCTGGTCCCCCACCGGTGAACAGATTCTTTTTGTTTCTGATCGTGGAGGTAAGCGAGACCTCTATCTGATGGACGCAGACGGTTCGGATGTCCGACGTGTTTTCAAGTTCAAGACGAAAGAGATTAGAAGAAGTCCAACATGGTCCCCTGACGGAAAACAGATCGCTTACGATCAAGGAAACTTTGACATTCACAGGTTTGATACCTACGTTGCGACTCTTGGTGAACAAGATGAAGTACACCTTGTGCATGGTACTGATCCAGCATGGTCGCCAGATGGAACGGAAGTTATTTGCAATGTAGGCAGTCAACTTACATTTGTCAATGTTCGCACCCAAGAACAAAAACTACTCCTACCCAAGAAAGCAATGGCTTATCAGCGTGATCCCTCTTGGTCTGCGGCGGGTGATAAACTCGCCTTTAATGGGAACAAGCATCCGCTACCCGCGATCTTGGATGTGGATCTGCACAACGCATGGGTGGCTAAATACACAATCTTCATCGTCAACCGAGATGGCACGGGTCTCCAACAAGTTGTTGATGAAGCCGGTCCCATGGCACAGCTTCCGGAACTATCACCCAATGGAGAAGAGGTCCTTTATACAAAAGTCGTTAAGGAACGGCACCAGATCTTTAAACTTGATGTAAACAGTGGTGTTCAAACGCAATTGACACATGTTGGGATGCCAAGATTCGGAAATTTTGGCGGGGATTGGTTTGACCCAGCGTATGGGTTGCCTGTAGAGCCACAACCAGAGTTACTAACGACAACATGGGGAGAAGTCAAAAAGAGATAGCGGTTGAGATATAATCATTTTGAAATTGCTTTGACAGAGATGTTATCCGAACAACATACGCCTTCCCACTGAAATAAAGGTAGAAAGAGAGGAGGTGAACAGAAATGAAATCAGCGATGGCAGATAAATGGGTATATTTCGCGTTTGGGATCGCATTGGTGTTAGTCCATACACTGTTCATAGATAACATTTGCGCTCAGACCTATGGTGTGCAATACATTTCCTATGTATCCAACACAACAGGAGACTATAACGTTTATCTGCAGCACACAAATGGCGAGAATCTTCGCCTACTCACAAACCACCCGACAGATGAGAAAGATTTAACCTGGTCGCCGGATGGACGATTTTTGGCTTATACCTCAAATCAAGACGGAACCTACAAGATTTATGTCTTGGACACAAGGACAGGGGAACATTGGCGACTCACAAACCTCGACGAGAGAGAATGGACACCCGCATGGTCGCCGGATGGAAAATGGATTGCATTTGTTTCTGGTAACCATGAATTTATTCCCGGGGTCAAAATCGACCTAACGACCCATATCTACAAAGCGGATATCAACGGCGCACATCTGGTGCAGTTGACTGACCGGGGAACAAACGTGGGACCCGTTTGGTCACCAGACAGCCAACGGATCGCTTTTGTCTCTTACCATCGGGGTGATGAAAGGAAAGGTATCTATGTGATGGATGCCGATGGAAGAAGGTTAAGACGCATTAATGATAAAGAAGTACAAGCACTCGATGGCGTAATTCAAAGTGAGTGTGCTTGGTCTCCTGATGGCGAACAGATTGCCTTTAGTATGGTTGTTCCAAGGGATGATCGCATGCACTTGTACGTGATTGACATAGATGGTAAAAACTTTCGTCAACTCACCCAGGAGCCCCCTATACTGGGGAACAAGGATGGTGTTCGGTTTCCCAAGGTCCGCCAACCTGCGTGGTCGCCTAATGGGAAATGGATTGCTTATGTTCTTGAACAAGCACCTGGCAATACTGATATTTATGTCATAGATGCAATGGGGAACGGACGTGGAAAACCGCTTGTGAAGGATGGAGGGAGGGATTTATCTCCTGCGTGGGTGCCGGAAGGGTTTCTCTCCGTTTCACCGACTGCGGAGAAGCAGACAACGCTCTGGGGTAGGTTGAAGCAGTCTGTCCACGACTAAATGAAGTTCATCCGATAGAGGAAGATTGAATCTACAGAGAACGACATAGCCCATCTCCCTTATTATTACTAAACTCGTTATGTCTGACTGGTATACGTGGAGGATATAAAAATGAAAGGAAAACTTGCCTATATTGTATTGGGAACGACAATGCTATTCGTGTATTTATTGCTGGCGACGAACCTTTATGTCTACGCATCCGATGTTCCGTATATTGCCTTTAGTTCCAAACGGCGAAATAAAAATTATGGGATCTACATGATGGATATAAATGGCAATAATCTCCAGCAGCTGACAGACCACTTAGCCAATGAGGCGTATCCAACGTTTTCGCCGGATGGGCGGCGGATGGCTTATGTTTCGGGTCGGGATGGTAATAGAGACATTTATGTAATGAACCTCAGAACAAAAGTATCCGAGCAGTTGACGAACCATCCGGCACGTGACCTTAATCCCGCATGGTCTCCAGATGGACGATGGATTGCGTTTGCCTCCGAGAGAGCAGGGACACTTGACATCTACAAGATCGAACCCACTGGTGCGAATCTCCAACAGTTGACGGACGCGGATGAGAAGAACAACACCCCGGCTTGGTCGCCTGATAGCCAATTCATCGCTTATCGTTCTTTCAAGGACCCGGCTGGCATCTATATCATGGATGCGGATGGCGGAAATCAGAGCAGGCTCGAAAACCAACCCAACCAGGCATGGACGCCAGCGTGGTCTCCGGATGGGAAGCAGATCGCCTTTAGCGCAGTTTTTTTCGGAGGCTATGACATCTGCATCCTAAACGTTGATGGGACAGATCTCAGGCGGATCACCCGCCATCTGAACGGTGAGGCGTCGCCCGCCTGGCACCCTGATGGACAGACGATTGTTTTCATGTCCTGGTGGGACAGAACTGCTGACATCTATCGAACAAATATCAATGGCATCACAGGGAATCGCCGCAGATTGACACGCCACCCAGAGATAGATATGGGTCCGACATGGGTGCCAACAGGTACTTTATCTGTTGCTCCGACTGCGGAGACACGAACAACACTCTGGGGCAGGTTGAAGCAGCCTGTCCACGACTGAATGATCAGTTATTTCGGGCGAATTTGCGATTTTTATTTCAAATTCGTCTTTTTGTTTTATAATGCACCCATTCTACAGAAAAATTGTGTCGTTAATATTTAAAGGAGATGTCGTAAAGCATTCCTTTATATTTTTCATCTCTGTATTCCTAAACCGGGAAGAATATAGGATTGGTTTTGGAGGTTAGGATGTTAGAAGACGATGTTCAATTGATACGTAGGATATTATCAGGCGATGATTCGGCATTCAGTACCTTAGTCGAGAGGTATCAAAAAGGTGTTCATGCCCTTATATGGCGAAAGGTTGGAGATTTTCATCATGCTGAAGAACTGACGCAAGATGTTTTTCTTCAAGTATACAGGAGGCTTGGGACCTTGAAAGATCCTAAGTGCTTTGCCGGATGGTTATATGTGATTGCGAATCGGCTTAGCCTTAATTGGATTCAGAGACGAAAACCGACGATGCAGTCGCTGAAAGATACACCTGTGGAAGAGATAGAGGAATCCTCTTACAGACATTACTTGATGGAAGCACGCGAGACAGAAACCACTGAGCGTCGCTCTGAAGTTGTCAAACATCTTTTGGAAAAACTTCCGGAGAGCGAACGGACAGTGGTGACACTTCACTATCTGGGTGAGATGACAACGAAAGAAATAAGTAAATTCTTAGGCGTGTCAGTGAACACGATTAAGAGTCGGCTACGTCGAGGACGTGAGCGTTTACAGGAAGTCGAATTGTTAGTGAGTGACGTGTTGGGGAGTGTGCAATTACCTACAGATCTGACGGCACGCATCATGCGGCAAGTCGCCGACATGAGTCCGACAGCCCCACCGGCTGGGAAACCGTTAGTGCCGTGGGTGGCTTTCGGCACGGCAGTTGTTTTGGTTATGTTAATATTAGGCGTGAGTCATCAATATGTCGTTCACTTTCAAAAACCGTATAGTTTCGAGGCACTATCAGAACCCACGGTCGAGATTGTTGACGCGCCTATTGTGCTTGACATTTTATCTAAGCCTTCCCTTCGAAGACAGTTTGGACAGGCAAGTGTGCCCGGGAAAAGCAGTGGTGCTGGGACGCAGTTTTCTGAGACGACGTTAAGATCAAATGTGCCAACGGACTTATTTGAAACATCTACTGCACAGTGGGCGCGAAGCAACACTCCCCCGGGGGGTCATGTCCGCGATATTTTTTCTACATCTAAAGGAACACTTTTTGTTAATTCACTAACAGGAATTTACAAGTTGGATACAGATGATAATGTATGGACATACGTTGATGCAAAGGTACCAATTATCGAATCTGTGATGCCGATGTCAGAAAACCGAGGGACGTTGTATATTGTTTCTACTGATGAGATATTTGCCTCAGTTGATGATGGTGAGACGTGGGATGTGTTGTGTGCGCGACCTAAAGGAGATGCTGTTGAACTCGTTGTTACGGATGCAATCCACGGACGTAATCCACAAGCAGGTATCACGTTGTATCTCGCGCTTAGGGATGAGGGGGTCTTCCGTTCTACAGATGGTGGAACACGCTGGGACGCGCTCAAGAACGAATTGCGGGTCGAAAGAATTTCCGATATGGCTGCTGTTGAAGGAACGGTGTTTATCGGTACAAACAGCGGTCTATATCGTCTGGATTCTGATGTTTGGAAAAGATTGTCGGTAACTACATCGGAGGCTGTGTACTCGCTAACAGTATATAAGAAGCGTCTCTATGTGGCAACAGGTCCGGATCTGTTTAGATTAGCGTCATCAGAGGGAAGAAGGATGATGGAACGTGAGAAGAAAACGATTTTGGGTCGTATCTTCCTGTCAAGTGACTTAGGGGAATCGTGGGCTGAAATAACACCCAAGGATATATATAGCGTGATGTCACCGCTCCCATCAGGTATAAAGGTTTTGGCAGCAGGTGAGGCACTCTTAGCGTTAGGTGCTGTTGGATTTCGTTCGACAGACGGTGGAGAAACTTGGACGAATCTTGGGAGAGATCCGAAGTTATATATGCTCAGTAATTACCCATCTGTGGCAGTGGACGAGAATACATTTTATAAAACAGGTGTATTCGGCGTTCACCGCACAACAGATGGTGGTGATACGTGGCATTCCTTCATGGACGGAATGATGGGAACATCGGTAGGGGATTTGATTGTATTCAACGATGCATTATATGTGTATACCGACAACGCGCCGTATCAATCGACGAATGGCGGTATGGCTTGGGAGAGGATTGAGATTGATGCAAAAATTGGTGAAACGGAAGTTAGGCTCGAACCCGGAAAAAACGATCCATTTGGTCCTAATGATTTTCCTTTCGATTCAAAATGGGTGGTTGATGGTAGCAATCTATATTTTCTTTCTCCTACAGAAGGAAGTGGATCAGAAGGAAGTGGATTGCAAATTTATCGTTTATCTACAAATGACAATATACTTATCCCAGTTCGAGGTGTCACCGATTTTGATTTTGAATCCGTATCTTTGAAATCGACAGAAAGTGCTCGCTTGTCTGAAGTTATGTCTCCCCTGTTCGACAGATATGCGAAGGCAGGGACGGCTGTTGTGAGTAAAGGTATGTTCTACGTGGAGTACAAACGAAGACTTTTCAAGTGGAAATTCGGTGCTCCGACTTGGAAGGATACGAAATTAGTAGACACTGGTGTGCATTATGGTTCCAGGGTTCAATATGGATTCAAGTTAGCCGCTTCAGGAGATAAGGTCTACGTAGGTAAACGGGATGGTAGATTGTTTCATTCAATTAATGGCGGAGATAGTTGGAGAGATGTCACACCAAATATACCGCACCGCTTTACCGCCTTTAAAGATATCGTTTTTCTGGGATCCACTGTTTATATCGCGACGGACGCAGGGGTTCTAACATCAGAGACCGGAGAATATTGGAGCACGATTAGCGATGGACTTGATACACACAGTGTCATAGACCGATTCACTGTGGCAGGTAGAAAAATTTATGGGATTGATGATGTAGGCGGGGTCTATCGCTTAGAGGCTAATGGTCAATGGGAGAAGGTTTCTGAAGCAGCTTTAGATGGTATAATCTCTTTCGGTGTCACCAACAACACACTCTACAGTGTTGTCGAAAATCGCGGGATATTTCGTATATCGCTTGCGGAGAAATAGTAGATAGCGGTTATAGTGTACTGCTATCGAAAATCCGGGCCACTCTCTAAACCAAGATTGTGGTCTTGGCCTTTACCGCTCAACCCAACCTACAAGAACTGCTTTTTCCTCGTTTTTCCATTTTCTTAAACCTCTTTCCCAAATATTTCCCTCTTTAAGAAGTATAAAAAATTAAATTAGCGGTAAATTAAGGTTGTTACCTTTTTCTATGAGGGTGATATCTGGCTACCACTCTTTTTTAGCAGATGACGTACTGCTTGGAGGTAGAAGTCTTGATGGCATTATCATTCTCTGGGCTATGAAACTTTATCTACAAAATGAAAATCCGTGATGCCGTCGCTGCCGGTATTTTACATCTTTCTCAAAACCGATTGCGTGCTGGGTTATCCATCCTTGGTATTTTTATCGGGATTGCGAGTGTGTTGTGCATGATGGCTATCGGCGATGGTGCAAAACTTCTCATCACCAAAGACCTCGAAAAACTCGGCGGAACAAACCAAGTTCAATTGTGGACACGGAGTACCATCTGGAAACGTGGACGACTCGTGCGGACGACCGAACGATATACCCTTGAAGATGCTCATGCCATTGAAGCAGAATGCCCCGATGTCTTATTTGCTTTACCGAAAAATGAAAGATTCCGCCCCCACCTCGTCAGCAGCCAATACGGCAGCCAACCCAGTCCGCATCTTGAAGGTGTCACCGCAGATTATGCACTCGGTATGCATTGGGAGATTCAAGAAGGCAGATTCCTCTCCGAGAGCGATATTGAAAACGCAGCTCAGGTCTGTGTTTTGGGTGCCAATATTGCGGGTGAGTTGTTCCGGGACTTCTCTGCTATTGGTCAAGAGGTAAAGGTGCGGTTTTCTTGGCGGCTGCCCTCGGTCAGGCTGCGTGTTGTCGGTGTGATGAAAGCGAAAGGGAGTAGTCTCAGTTCTTGGCGTTCTTTAGATGATACCGTTTGCGTCCCGTTGACAACACGCCAACAACGGCTTATAGGCAATCCCTACGTTGATAGGTTGGTTCTCTTTTTTAAAAAAGATGCCGATGTTTACAGTATCATTGATTCAGCTAAAGATGTCCTACGCAAAAGACATCGCGGAAAAGATGACTTTATCAGTTATTGGATACCGAAAGGTAATATTCAGCGGCTTGCGCACACGCAAAGGATGATAAAAATCGCGTTGGGGAGCATCGCAAGTTTCTCGCTGTTCGTCGGTGGTATCGGTATTATGAATATGTGTCTTGTTTCTGTCGGAGAGAAAACGCGGGAGATCGGCTTACGAAAATCGGTCGGTGCAAGGCGAATTCACATCTTCTGGCAATTTTTGACGGAATCAATTTGTCTCTGTTTCTGTGGTAGCATATTGGGTATCGCAGGCGGTTGGTTCGCTGCGCAGGGCATGGCAAAACTCGCTGTTCGTATCGTACCAATTTTGCCGGAGTGGCCTGTCGTCCTCTCTGGACATTGGATACTAATCTCTATTATCTTTTCGATTTTTATGGGTATTGGTTTCGGCGTTTATCCCGCGATGCGGGCGACACGGCTTTCACCTACCGATGCACTCCGAGTTGAGAATTAAGATAGCCTCAGTTTTCGGTTTTAAGGGAAGCCGCGATTTGGAAATTACGCCTACTTTTTCAAATTATGCGTTTTCCCAAAATTGTGCAAATTTTTGGTGCCATTACAGTTATTTATCGTCAAATCTGCAATTAAATGCACATTAAAGCGTCAAATTGCTAAAAACTCCGCAAAAAAGTGAAATTAGGCCTTAACTTTTGCAGTTTCATCTGTATATATTAATATAAACGTTGATGCGGAGGAAATATCATGAAACCTCTAAAGACAAATGCTTTCTTACAAACCCTAATGTTGTTGTTCGTTTGCGGCCTCCTGTTGTTCTGCGTTACGACTATCGTTGAGGCGAAAATCGTCTTCCATATTGACGGCGATCTTTACGTCATGAACGATGATGGCTCCAGCAGACGTAGACTCACAGAGAACACAACGATGAAAGACAGCCGTCCCCGCTGGGCGCCCGATGGCACACAAATTGCCTTTATCCGATATATGGCAAAGGGGAATATGCACTCGTCTGAACTGTTCATCATCAACGCAGACGGAACAGGCCCTCAACGCCTCACTCATAATAAAGTCTCCGAGGGCTATCCGTCCTGGTCCCCCGATGGACAACATATTGCATTTGCTGGAAATCGTGAGGTGTATGTCATAGAAGTCGCGACACGCACCCTCACACAGTTAACATTTGCTGAAGCACGTGAACATGGCAGCTCCACTGCGCCCGACTGGTCGCCGGATGGCAGCCAGATAACGTTTGAGCGGTTCCTCAGCGTTCGCGGTCGGTTAGGTGCCGGGTTCGTCGGGAAAAGTATCTACGTCATGGATGCCGATGGGCAGCGCCAGCGTCCGCTGCAACCCCTTCGACGGATTGATGATAATGTGATGCAGTTCGAGCCACGCTTCTCGGCAGACGGACAACGCGTCCTCTTTGATGATTGCAGGTGGCTCGGCGATCGGACAAAGTGTCGGCTCAGCTTTGCGCGTATCGGCGGCACGGCACATGTCATAACGGATCTATATAACCGATTCGGCGACAACTTTCTCATCTCCTATGCGGGTTGGATGCAGAACGACCGGGCAATCCTTTTCGCAATGAAACGTTTGGATAAACCCGACCCGAATTATGACCTCTATCGCTATGCGTTTGACACTCGGAAACTCAGGCAATTGACAAGCGATCCGGTTGATGAAGGCTATGCAGACTGGACAGAAGGTGCGTTATCCGTTTCACCGCACCAGAAGTTGCCTACGCAATGGGGAGGTATAAAGCAGTCCGTATACACTAATTGATGAACCAACGAAGTGGATCATCCGAAAAAATTGTAGATACCAGTAGGGACACTGGACTGCAATCGCCTTTTTTATTTATGCCATGTATAGTTTCCCTTGATTCTTCCCTTATTTCCTGCTAAACTTAAAGAAATTTTATAGGTATCTTATTATTTCCCTGGCAACCCACCCTTTGAAAACAGGCGACGGTCAAACCACGCCAACAACTAAAAATCAGAGTCGGTCAATCTATTGAGACAAAAGTTAAAAGATAACATCTTTCTAATAGTCTCGGTGCTGCTGTGCCTCTTTATCTTAGCCGAGGTCAACTATCCACGGCTTGCACCGCAATCCGAATTGGCACTCTTCGCAATGCTCGGATTAATAGTGGTATTTCTGAAATACCCTATTCATTCACGTTTCGCGGACAACCGTTTCTTTCAAATACTTGATTTCGCGCTGATAGGCAGTGTAATCGTCTGTTTCGGCTACGTGCTAAGTCAAACGGAACCGATTTTCCAAGCGTTTTGGTTAGACGGTCAGTCTCTGGGGGATCGGGCAGGCGCGGAGGCACTACAGGATTACATCGTCGGTGGGCTCGGACTTATCTTGATATTGGAGGCGACGCGCCGTTCTATCGGTATGACGCTTCCGCTGCTCTCTCTCGCATTTCTTCTCTATGCCAGTTTCGGACAATTTATGCCGGATTGGTTGTTTCCGCATCGCGGGTATTCCGTTCAACGGATCGTCAGCCAGGTGTTTTTGCATAGTCAAGGCGCGTTTGGCATTGCCCTGCGAGTGATGTTCACGTATGTATTCCTTTTTGTGTTGTTCGGTACGTTGCTGGAACGGACAGGGGCAACCGATTATGTCTTAAACTTAGCAAGGCGTGTATTCGGTTCGAGTGCAGGGGCACCTGCGAAGGTCGCTGTCCTCGGTAGCGGTATGATGGGATCGTTGTCGGGTTCCGCCGTAGCAAATACAGCGACGACCGGCACCTTTACGATTCCGTTGATGCGACGCTCTGGATTTCAACCTGAAGTGGCAGGTGGAATTGAAGCCGCCGCAAGTTCTGGCGGCGCGCTAATGCCACCTATCATGGGGGCAGCCGCCTATATGATGCTTGAAATCGTAGAGCCTGCCGTTACATATCTGGAGATCATCAGGGCGGCGCTGCTACCAGCAGTCCTTTACTACACGGGCATGCTGTGTATGGTGCATTTTTCGGCGCAGCTTGCAAGCCGAAAACTTGCTATTGAAAAGTCGGCGAAAAGTCGTAGACGCGTTCACAATTCCGAAGAAACGAGCGAGGACGCGCAGGCAGAAAAACGTGGGAAACTTTTGACGGTGCAAGGTGGTATCTTTCTCGCTGCATTTATCGCACTCATCGGGTTTCTCCTAATGGGTGCTACAGCGTTCCGAGCAGTAAGTTGGAGCCTTCTGGTTGTCGGCACGATAAGCCTTTTAGATTTCTTAGTACGGAAAATCCGTAAACAGCACGCGCCAACAGAGACCCGATTTGGCATTTCAGATTTGCGAAAAGGTGTAGATTTTATAGTAGCACCGTGTGAGCGGGCAGCGCAGAGCGGTGTGTCACTGATTGCCGCTGCAGCGTGTGTCGGTATCATCTTAGGTGTGGTGACACTAACAGGTATCGGTACTAAATTGCCGTCAGCAATCTTACCCCTTGCATCTACAAATCTGATGTTGGCACTGTTTTTCCTGATGATTTCGACAATTATTCTGGGGATGGGCTTGCCTTCGTCGGTCTGTTACCTGCTAATGGCGATCTTAGTGGGTCCCGTACTTCTGGATTTAGGCGTTGTTCCGCTTGCAGCGCACTTTTTCATTTTCTATTTTGGAATGATGTCGATGGTGACGCCACCCGTTGCACTGGCGGCGTATGCCGCAGCTGCGATCGCGGGTTCAGGGATAATGGCGACCGGATTCGCAGCGTTCAGGTTCGCACTCGTCGGTTTTGCGTTGCCTTACGCGTTTGTGTTACGACCCACATTACTCTGGTTGAATAGCGATGGCGGGACACCGGCATTATGGGCAGTTTTCGGGAATTTCTCACTCACATTGGTTGGGACGGTTGTTTTGGCAGCTGCGATTGCCGGTTATGTCTTTAACAGATTATCCCTATGGACGCGTGGCATCCTGTTTGCTGCTGCAGTTGTGCTCTTTTTTATCCCGACCCGTATTCAGTTTGTGTGGATTCATGGAATCGTAATAGTCGCCAGTATCGCCATTTTTTACTATAATTGGCGAAAGAAGGAGGCACCGCATGAAGACGCCTATTAGAGGGTTGTTGTACGGTTTGCTCGTGTTATTGTTCTTACTTCATAACGATTTCTGGCTCTGGGAGACCCCGCAGCTTGTTTTAGGAATCCCGGTCGGGTTACTCTATCATATCGGTTACTGCATTGCGGCAACATTGCTGATGGCCGCCTTCGTTAAAGCACGAGGGGATTGGGGAGAGAAATGAACCTCGCTGTCATTTTCATATACCTTATTATGGTCCTGGTGCTTGGTGCCCTGAGCCATAAACTCTTCCGAAACACTGGGGAAGACTATTTCGTCGCGAGCCGGACGATTAATTGGTTTATCCTGTTGATGACGCTTTTCGGCACGAATATGACAGCGTTCTCGATCCTCGGAGCATCCGGTGAAGCCTATCATAGAGGTATCGGTGTTTTCGCGCTGATGGCTTCTTCTTCTGCGATCGTCGTGCCGTGTGTGTTTCTCTTTATCGGGACTCGCCTCTGGCGAATCGGAAAGCAGTTTGGTTATGTAACGCAGGCACAGTACTTCCGAGATCGCTGGGAATCCAACGGTTTGGGACTCCTGCTTTTCATTATATTTGTGTTGCTACTCATACCGTATCTGCTGATTGGCGTGATGGGTGGCGGCGGGACATTGGCGACACTCACCGATGGCAAAATCCCACAATGGATAGGCGGTTTACTCATCTGTGCTGTTGTCCTCTGCTACGTTACGTACAGCGGGATGCGTGGCACTGCTTGGGTGAACACGTTCCAGACGCTCGTTTTCATGGCACTCGGAGCAATCACCTTCTTTGTTATTACGCATCGGATGGGCGGGCTTTCAAATGCTATCTCTAAGGTGGACCCGGGTTTACTCATGCAAGCGACACATATTAAGCCGTTGGAATTATTGACGTATCTTTGTATCCCGCTCTGTGTCGGTATGTTCCCACATATCTTCTCACATTTCCTCACTGCAAAAGATATTGGGTCTTTTCGATATGCAATTATCCTTTATCCATTATGTATCGCAATTGTGTGGATTCCAAGCGTACTGCTCGGAATATTGGGGAATGTAGATGTCCCCGATTTACAGGGACCGCAAGCAAACAACGTGTTGATTCAAATGATCGGTATGCATGCTCCCGGTGTGTTGGCTGGATTTTTAGGGGCAGGTGTTTTCGCAGCGATTATGTCATCCCTTGATTCACAATCGCTTGCGATTGGGAGCATGTTCACACACGATATTATCGGTCATTATCGTCGCGAGGCGTTTTCCGAGAAACAGCGGGTATGGGTCGGACGTCTATTTGTAATTGGTGTTCTTTGTATTACATATCTCATCTCTCTCGTCGCGACACCAAGCATTTTTAGACTCGCGATCTGGTCGTTCACTGGATTTTCGGGGCTGTTTCCGATTGTAGTGGCAGCGTTATTCTGGCGACGTAGCACAAAGTTGGGGGCATTCGCCGCAGTTGGAAGCGTTGTTTTATTATGGCTCTATTTCTTTCTCCGCAACTGGCAGACACCCGGATATAGTGTGGGTGATACCGGGATTATGCCCGTTACGATCTTGATTGCTGTTTCGTCTGTCACCTTGGTAATCGTTTCGCTACTCACGAAACCACCGAGTTCACAAACGCTTGAGAAGTTTTTTGATTGAGGCGTTCCGTTGAAACATCTGATAAGGAGGCGGTGACCTCGCTGAACAGTATTTAGGACTTACGCATGCTGCTTTTTTGTAGCATAGGAAACCGTTAGCCTGTGTCAGGAGACCGTCTGCGTTTTTTCCAAGCACCCCGACTTAACAGTGTGTGCTAAAATCAAAATTGCGTAAGTCCTAAGTATTATAAGGAGCAGTAGATAATCATGATACCCAAGAAAATAGTCTTATTTTTATTATTCGTGGTATGTATTTCTGCATGTGAAAACGCTGAAGATCCGCTTGAACTCGAGCCCGAACCTGAAAAACCAGTCGTACTCGAATACGGTACAGTCTCTGGCACCGTCACCGATGCAGGGACAGGAAACCCGATTCCGGGAGCGACTGTAACATTACTTGAGATATCCGTTGAAACGGGCGTGGATGGTGCTTATTCATTCCAAGGTATTCTTTATGATGATGCGCATACGCTGGTTGTTGAAGATGCGAATTACAAACCGTATAACGAACCCTTTGCTCTCAATCAAGAGCGTTTAGTTGTCAATATTGCATTGGAACCGCTAAAGGATCCAGCGGTAGAGGCACAGGAATTTTTTGACAATTTTTCCGATCTCCTTGAATCGCTGGATATGGAGAACATTGAAGCGATTCTGGCACTTTTTTCGGAGACCTACGTCGCTGCGGATGACGCTGCGACACTCTTCGGTGTCGCGTCAGGTATTATTCCTGAGAATTACGAGGATGTCGTTCCGGCGATGACACAACTCTTTGAGGAGTATGTCTTCCTTGAATTCTTGTTCGAGGATATAGAGATAGATGTGACGCATGCACGAAAAATGGCGGTAACGCTTCGACTTGGTGTTAACGCTGAGAAGGGTGAGCAACGGGATCTAAGGGAACTCAAGGCACATTGTAAATTTGAGTTCCGCCGTGAAGGGGTGGATTGGAAAATCGTCTATTGGCAGCTGATTGCGTTAGACATCCGCTTATAGATTGTAACAGACTTAAAACTGGACGCTGAGCATTTAATGTCCATACAAGAAATTTGCAAGTGCTGCAAATTCGGTGATGTCCAATGTTTCGGCACGTCGTTGTGGCGCGATACCGAGTTCCGCAAATGCGGTTGTCAATACTTCGTCCGGTGCAAACCTGCCTCTGACTAAAGCATTTTTTAGCATTTTGCGCCGTGTCCGAAACGCGGTCCGGACTACTTTAAAAAAGAGTTTTTCATCTTCAACCGCGACTTTTGGTTTTTCACGCATCGTTAGTTTGAGAAGTGCCGAATCCACCTTCGGTGCGGGATAAAAATTTTCTGGCGACAGCGTCGCAATGAGTGTTGCCTCGGCGTAATAGGCGACACCGATTGTTAATGCACCATAATCCTTTCCACCCGGTCCCGCAACAATCCTTTCCGCTACCTCTTTCTGCATCATTAAGACACAACTGTGAATTTGTTTACGATGTGCGAGCAGCTTCCGCAAGATGGGGGTTGTGATACTGTAAGGCAAATTCGCTATAATTTTAAAAGTAGTAGGCGCAGTCCCTATGCCGTCCGACAACAATGAATCAAGTTCCAATTTGAGGATGTCAGTGTTAAGGAGTTGAACGCGTGGATTTGTTGAGAATTGAGATGCTAAGACATTATATAATAACTCGTCTACTTCGATGGCAATTACATGTTTGGCATGTCGCGCCACTACATCGGTAAGACATCCTAACCCAGCACCAATCTCTATGACTGTATCAGCATCGGAAAGTTCTCCGGCTTCAAGGATAATTTTGAGGACTTCTGGATTGACGAGGAAATTTTGTCCTAATTGCTTTTTGGGGCGGGTATGGTTTAGCGCGAAAAAATCACGGATCTGTTGTTGGTTCATTTTTTAAGGGTTGTCAGTTCGGTTTTTTCTGCGAAAAAACCTTTCAGCAATCAGTTTTCAGTTAAGGGGTGTTTTTGCTTGGGCGTTTTCCCTCGTCTAACAAAACCCTCTTGTAACTGATAACTATGACCTGAGGGAAATAACTTTTGTTAGAATAGCATCTGCCACGTCACGCTTTGAGGAACGTGGGAGTTGTTCGCAGGTGCCATCTCGGTCCAGTAGGGTTACAATATTCGTATCAGATTGAAATCCCGCACCTTCTGCGAGAACATCGTTCGCGACAATCAGATCACAGTTCTTGCGGATCAGCTTCTTTTTAGCGTTTTCAAGTAGATCGCTCGTTTCGGCAGCGAAACAGACAAGGGTTTGATGCGTTTTCTGTTCGCCAAGTGTCTGTGCGATGTCTGGGTTCCTTTCAAGTGGCAGCGTCAATGTTTCGGCTGTCTTTTTGATTTTGTGCGGTGTGAATTCGCGTGGGCGATAATCTGCGGGCGCACCTGCCATAATCACGATGTCCGTTTCATTGAATACTTCCAGCAGGGCATCGTACATATCAAGGGTTGTTTCGACGTGCTGTGTCATGATGCCAACGGGCGGAGGAACGGTAGCGGTGCCGCTAATCAAGCGTACTTCTGCGCCACGTTGGGTCGCCGCTTCGGCGATGGCATATCCCATTTTACCGCTCGAACGGTTGGTAATGAAGCGCACAGGGTCGATGTGTTCGCGCGTTGCGCCTGCTGTGACAACAATACGCCACTCTTTCAAGTCCTGTATTTTTTCTGTTGGTGTCGCAGTGGAAAGGGTATCACTTACGCCTTGGAGGATTGTTTCTACTGTGTTTAAACGTCCTACACCTTCGTAGCCGCATGCCAAATCGCCACTTGCGGGTTCGATGAAATGAACACCGTGCTTTTTTAGCGTGTCGATGTTTCGTTGCACGAAGGGGTTTTGGTACATGTGTCCGTTCATTGCGGGCGCGAGGAGTATCGGGCAGTGGACAGAGACAGCGACGGTGGAGAGCGGATCGTCTGCGATACCGTTTGCGAGTTTACCGATGATGTTTGCTGTTGCGGGGACAATCGCGAGCAGATCGGCACGATCGGCGAGATCAATATGGGGCGGTTTCCAATCTGTGCCTGTATCAAAGAGGTTCAATAGCACAGGGTTCCGTGAGATAACTTGGAATTGCAAGGGTTGGACGAGACGGGTAGCGTTTTCCGTCATCACGACATGGACAGATGCGCCCATCTTGACGAGTTGGCTTGCGAGGTCAAGTGATTTGTGGATCGCTATCCCACCCGTAACACCTAAGATGATAATCCGCTCTTTGAATTCCATATTTTTTATTAGCGTTGAGATTTAGCAAGTTGTGAGCGGAGTTTTTCCAATTCTGCCTCAGCCTGCCGTCGGCGTAATGCTTCCTCTTCTGCGCGTGCCTCTGCGGTTTCTGCGCGTGCCTCTGCGGTTTCTGCGCGTGCCTCTGCCGCTTTTTTCAGGTGATGCTCCTCCAGAGATGTTGTAATCGGCGTGCCATCTGGCAGATACGGACGCAACAGTCTAACGTCCGTATGATGTTGTTCCTCACAGCGAAAGTAGAGATTTAATGCTTCACTGAACAGACCGCCTTCCGCATCCGGTTCCATCTCAACAATACCACCTGATAGATCCTGCCGCCACCCCCGAAACTCTGCAGGTTTCTTCAGCTCCGGTTGATGTATAAAATACTCTTGGACACCTATATCATTTAGATATACGCCAACTTTTTCATTCCGGTCTTGACGTGCCGTTGCATCAGAGAGGAACTCAAAGACAGCAACTGGGGCGGTGCCTTCTGCCCACGTATAGAAACTACGCCGTAACGGATATTTCGCGACACCAAAAACGATGTGAATATCGGGTGCGACACATTTTGTGATGTCGCCTTCGCTATAGTAGATAAAACTGTCAATGCCAATATAAACAAGTTCGTTGATAGCGAAGTATCGCTTGAACTGTTCGTAAATTCCTGAAATCTGTTCGCCGTGAAAATCGGTTGCGGACATAGGTTCGTCATCTTCACACGGATAACCTTCAATATAGACAGTCGTTTTACCGGTTGCTTTTGGAAAGACTGGCATATATTTTTTCTGTTTGAAGCCAAAGTCGTTTATGGTATCCATGGTTTTCTCCATAATTTAATCTGATTTATCAACACCGAGCAACGGGGCAATTGTCTCTATCAATTGTGTATCAATACGGGCGCGTTCTGCAGCGATGATGGTCTGGATTTGGGCAACCGCGTGTTGGACTGCGTCTTCTGGATTGCTGACCCAGAAATCGTAATGCGCAATCTCAAGAACTTCGGATTTCGCGATCGCAAGCCGTCTTTTCAATTCCGTTTCCGATTCTGTTTTTCTGCGGCGGAGTCGTTCCTCTAAAATAGTGAACGATGCGGGTATGATGAAGATAAGGAGACTTCTTGCTGGCGATAGGTCTTGTGCTTGGATTTGCAAGGCACCTTTTACCTCAATTTCTAAAATAGCATCTTTTCCTGCTTCGCGTGCAGTCGTTATTTCAGATTTGAGTGTCCCGTAAAAGTTGCCTCCGTATTCTGCCCATTCTAAAAAACTGTCTTGCTGGATATGCTCTTTGAATTCCGATTTTGACAAAAAATGGTAATCGACACCGTCTACCTCACCCGGACGCGGCTTTCGTGTCGTCGCTGAGACAGATAGCCGTAAGGTTTCATCCGCCTTGCAGAGCGCATTGATTACAGTGCTTTTGCCTGAACCAGACGGTCCAGAAATCACAATGACAAGGTTCGGTTTATAAAGAGGTGTATTCGCCATTGGAAGCATTGCTCCCATAACGCTAATCTGCGGCTTCTGCTTCTGCGGCTTCAGCGAGTTCTACCAGCACAGGGGATTCAATGCGGATCGCGTCCTTGATGCAGACCTCTTCGCACAACTTGCAACCGACACATTCCTTCGGTTTGACAAGTTCGCAGATACCGAAGAAACTTTCGGCGTGTTCACCGGTGTCCGGATCCTTGAGTTCGAGGCAGTCCCAGGGACAAATATGGACACAGAAATCGCATCCTGAGCAGAGTTCTTCGTAGATAACGGCGATAGGACGGTGTGTTGGACGGCGGATAAACTTGCACACCTCACCAAACTGGTCTCGAATTGCCTCAACCGGACAGACCATCCCGCACGCACTGCAGTCGATACAGATATTTGGATCGATGATGTGCAGCATGTTCCTGTCACCCGTGATCGCATCAACGGGACAATTCGTTAAACACGCCATACATCCAATACATTCGTCAGTGATATAGTATGCCATGGGTTCTTTTCCTGTTTTTTGAGTCGGACAGAACTTTTCTATTTTCTTGCTTAACACATATATTTTACCACAGTCATCATATATTGTCAAATCAATTTTATTAGGATTTACGCAGCCCCCTTGCAGGCGGGGTTTAAAACCCTGAAGAAACACGCAGAAATCCGCAGAAACACCCTATCAAAGACCCCAAGCAAAAACCCTGCAGTGCGTAATACATAGTTATCATGGAAAAATGTGTAAGTCCTGTTTTAGTTTTCCGAACTTTACAACTCACTTAGAATCCGTGCAATCCGTCTAATTCGTGTAATCCGAGATTTGCGGCGTACTCGCCCAAATGCAATCTGCATTCAGACAACGCTTCCTCTGACAGCCGATTGCTGACTGCCGACAGCCAATAAAAAACTATCCCGTTGACATTTTCAAAGGTTGTCGGCTATAATAGCAACATAGAAATATTAGCGTATTACGTTCAAACCCATATTATTTACAAAAGGACATAGCATCTAATGGATTTAGGACTAAAGGATAAAGTCGTCGTTGTAACAGGCGCGAGCCGTGGCATCGGACGCGCCATCGCACACGGGTTCGCTGAAGAGGGCGCACGCCTCAGCATCTGTGGCAGAACCGAAGATACGCTCCAAAGCGTGACAGATGAACTCACTGTCAAAGGTGCAGAAGTCTTTGCCAAACTTACTGATGTTACAGATACAGAACAGGTCGAAGCATTTATGGCGGAAGCGGTGGAGACTTATGGCGGGGTCGATGTCGTTGTGAACAACGTCGGCGGCAGTCGATGGACCCCATTGGAAGAGATTTCGGATACCGAATGGCACGAGATCCTCGATCTGAACTTAGTTTCTGCGGCGCGCGTTAACCGGCTCGCGATCCCTGAAATGAAAAAACAGGGCGGCGGTGTGATCCTGATGATAACCTCTATCTACGGCAGGGAAGGCGGTGGACATATTACTTATAACGCCGCAAAAGCCGCCGAGATCAGTATGACAAAATCTTTAGCGAAAGAACTCGCACCCGACAATATCCGCGTGAATAGTGTCGCACCCGGTTCAATTCTCTTTCCCGGTGGCGGTTGGGCGCGTCGTATCGCGGCGGATCCAGAAGCGATGGAGGCTTTTGTAAAGAGCGATATGCCACTCGGCAGATTCGGGAAACCCGAAGAAATCGCGAACGTCGTCGTCTTCCTCGCCTCAGAACGCGCAAGCCTTGTAACAGGTGCCTGTGTAAACGTTGATGGATGTCAGACCCGTTCAAACATTTGAGGTGGTTGGTGTGGGAACTCCGTCAAAATAGCGCGTCATTTTTACGGACACACCAAACTGACGGAGTTCAAAGTCTGTGTGGATCCAATAACTATCCAGTTCTGTCAATTGGCATGATACTTGCCGCTTTAACGTGAGTTTGATAATAAAAATTAGTGTGTACGCGTAGGTTGAAATGAGACATACGGGGTTGGTACCTCCGTATCCAATCTCCTCTATTTTCCCGCCCAGAACCGCTCATTGGACGATCACAGCACGTATTTTTCGTGAAATTTGAAAAAATATGACATTTACCCTTAACTTTTCCGATTTTATTTTTATAATTAAAGTAAGAGGAGCTATAAATCAATCTGTAACATGTATTAACGTATGCCTTTAAATGTCATCATCAGCACAATAGGAGTTATCATGAGACCCTTTTTTTCTCGTTTCTGCTTGTGTCTAATCTATTTCTGCTTTCTCTGCCACCTTTCACTCACTACACACGCCAAACCTACCGGCGAAATCATTTTTAGTCACCCAGTGGATCGCCTCGGATTATGGATCGGCAACGTAAATAGCAAACGCACATCGCAGAAGATTTCGGATGTGCCGCTTCTTATTAGTCAGCTCTCTATACAAGAAGAAGACCGCTACATCATTGCCGTTGCCGATAGAGTCATCGTTAATGAACCGGAATATTTTGCTGATCTTTACCTGATTGATAGAAAGCATTGGAAAGAGAAAAATTTAACACAGAGACAGTATAATGAGATACTTTGTGCGGACATCTCACGAAATGGAGATGTCGTCTTCACAAACGACCACTTTTCTCATAAAGCAGAACGGGCGGTGGAAGGGCTCTATCTCCTTCAAAAGCATGAAATAGAGAAACGGCGTCCCCAAGCCGAATTGTTAATTCCAAGGTGGGGCGGCGGAGATGTGGACTGGGCACCTAACGGTCGGGAGATTGCCTTCAGCACATCCGACGGGATTTTTCTCATAGATGTCTTGACCCGAAAGATTTCACATATTGTCAAGAACGGAAAGGGTGCCGCTTTCTCTCCGAATGGCAGACACCTCGCTTTTAGGACCTTCACAATACCGTCGAAACTTGGCATTCTCTCGTTTACGGATCCACACACCATCACGTACATAGAAGTTGAAGACGGCACTTACCCCAGAGACCTCACCTGGTCCCCTGATGGCCAGTACATCGTTTACACACTTTTCGATGCGTTCGTAAATACCCGATATGCCAATTTCGCAGTGCCTGTCGCCGGCGGCCCCTCTGAACGCATCTTGGAAGAATATGACGGCGGCGTGTCTCCGTTTGCGTGGACGAACGTTTCGTATGCGGTTGAACCCGCAAACCGGCTGACCACCCTCTGGGGAAAACTCAAACAGCAGGATTGAAAAACCGAAACTTAAGATGCGTTATACTTTTGGAATGCCTCCACATCGGGCAAAGGGAGACATTATTGACTTAGGTGAATTTCAAATGGAAATGAGACCGTTCGTGCCACCGGCTGCGGAATAATTATGACGAACATATTCAAGAACACAGTCAGGATACTCTGTTTGGGGCTTGCCATTTTCTTGCCATTTACAACGCATGCTAAAACAAACTGGAAAATCGTCTTTAGGCATCCACTGGATTACCACGAATTATGGTTTGGCATCGGGGATGATGAACGCCGCGCCCGCCATATTTTCAGATTGCCACACCCTATTAGTACGTTCTCCATACAAAAAGAGGGGGGCTACATTGTCGCTGTCGCTGACGAGCAGGAATGGGTAAATGGTAAGACGATAGATTGGGTTGATGTTTATCTATTTGATAGAAAACGCCCGGGGGCGGCAGCGAAGAACCTAACACGGGGCGAGTATACTCAGATCCCGGGTGCAGCCATCTCACGCAACGGAGATATCGTCTTCTCAAACCTGTCGTTCATCATTCCAAAGAACGGAAAGTTAATTCGTGGACTCTATCTCATTCCGTTTCGTGAGATAGAGAAACCGCGTCCGAAAGCGGAACTGTTATTGGAAGTGAATGCAGGGGGGGTAAAGTGGGCACCGAATGGGAAGGAAATTCTATACGGAACGGATTGGGGTATTTTCCATTTCGATATTCGGACGAAAGAGGTTTCACACATAACCAAAGATGGTAGTTACCCTGTTTTCTCGCCAGATGGGGAAAAGATCGCTTTTTTGACAGCAACAAGCCCCACGAAAATAGGCATAAAAACAGCTGGGCAGCGCGCCATAAAGTACATAGGGCTTGAAGATATAGGACTTGAAGAAGATCCCGATCTCGAGGTAGAGAATATCATGTGGTCAGTTGATGGGCAGTCTATTGTATGCACAGTATTCAATTGGTTTGACTTCACATATTCCAATTTTATGATGCCGATTGACGGCGGCGATGCTGAACAAATTTTTCAAGCATATTTCGAGGATGGCTTATCCCTGTTTGATTGGACGCACACAGCATACACTGTTGAACCTGTGAACCGATTAACCACCCTCTGGGGAAAACTCAAACAGACCAATTGAAAGTATAAGAATCCCTGGTTTGCTGGCAATAGGAAGATTGGCAGGTAGGAAACGTAGGGAAGTGGCTTTTTTTATTTTTCTTATCTTTCACTCTTCCACCCTTCCATTCCCCTTTAGAAAACGTAAATTGAAGATCGTTTAAAATTTTTCCCTTGTTTATAAAGATACAATCGTGTTAAAATAAAATAGACGAAATAATTGAGGAGAATAAACATGGGCACAAAATTGTGGGTTCCTGAATACGACACACCGGAGTTATGGCATAAAGAGATCTCACGGCGCAGTTTTGTTAAGAGCGGTATCAGTAGTTTTCTGGGGCTTATCGCGATGCAGCACTTCGGTTCCAACAGCCTCGCGCAACTTGAGGATGTTGTGCCGCGCGCGAAGCACTGTATCGTCCTTTTTATGAGTGGTGGTGCCAGCCAATTAGATACATTTGATCCGAAACCCGGCACCCAAAACGGTGGGCCTTTCACAGCGATACCGACGAGTGCTAAGGGGATACAGGTATCCGAACATCTCCCGAATGTTGCTGAGCAAGCACACCATCTCTCGGTTATCCGATCGATGGTTTCGCGGGAAGGGAATCATGAGCGCGCCCGCTACCTACTTCATACAGGATACGCCCCGGGCGGCGCAGTCAGGCATCCGACGCTCGGTTCAATCACATCTTATTATCTTGAAGATGAACTTTTAGACCTACCGAGTTGCGTTAACGTCAATTCGCCGACGTATTCCGGCGGCTTTCTCGGTGCAACGCACGATCCGTTTGTCGTTAAAAATCCGATGGAACCTGTGGAAGACATCACTTATCCCGCACAGATGGACACGCACCGTTTTCGCGAACGGCTCAAGATGCTCAGAGCGATTGAAAAAGATTTTATCGCAAAACGGACGGGACGCAGCACAGAAGCACACGAAGCAATTTACAAGAAAGCAGACGAACTCATCAACTCTCCGAAAATAGATGCTTTTCGACTCGACGAAGAACCACTCGCTATCCGAGAGGCTTATGGTCTGAACAGGTTCGGTCAGGGATGTCTTATGGCGCGCCGACTCGTAGAAGCCGGGGTCAAGTTTGTAGAAGTTTCATTGGATGGTTGGGATACCCACCAAAACAACTTTGACCGAACAAAAGAACTTCTTGATATGGTGGATCCAGCATACGCGATGCTTCTGAAGGATTTGTCCGAGCGCGATCTCCTTGATGAGACGATTGTGCTTTGGCTCGGTGAATTTGGACGTACGCCGAAAATCAACGAAAATGATGGACGTGATCATCATACCAACGGTTGGTCGGCTGTTGTCGCAGGGGGTGGTGTCCGCGGTGGACAGACAGTCGGTAGCACCAACGAAGATGGCAGCGAGGTTGTCAGTGGAGCTGTCGGGGTGCCAGACCTGTTCGCATCGCTCTGCTTCGCACTCGGGATTGACAAGGATGAAGAGAACTACTCCCGCTCCGGTCGACCCATTCGCGTCGTCAACGATGGATCGGTGGTAGAGGAATTGTTCAAGGCTTAATGGTTATCAGTGGGGATGGCTGTCGGCTATCGGCAGGAATGGCTTTCGGCTTTCGGCTATCAGTAAAGAGAATGTTTGTTAAACCATAGTTCTCTTGCTGACGGCTGACGGCTGATTGCTGACGGCTAATTACTGATGGCTGATAGCCGACAGCCACTAAAAAATGAGAGTGATCGCAGGCGCATTCAAAGGCAGACGATTGATCGCACCGAAAGGCAATCGTGACGTACGCCCTACCGCGGATCGGGTGAAAGAATCAGTTTTTAGTATCGTCCGGGAACAGATAATTGACGCAAATTTTCTTGATCTTTGTGCCGGAACAGGAAATATCGGTATTGAGGCATTGAGTCGTGGGGCAAAGCATGTTACCTTTTTAGAACGAGACCCGCGGTGCATCCAAATTATAAAACAAAACCTTCGGACGTGTGGGCTTGTCGCTGGACCGCAAGCGAGGCACTCTCTGCTCCGTCGCGATGCTGTAAAAGGCATCTCATATCTCCAGAAACAGGATGCCGCCTTTGAGATTATCTATTTCGATCCGCCCTATGGCACAGATTTAGAGAATATCCCTGAACTGTACACCACCTGTTTAGCACTGTTTGCTGAGAACTCGTTGCTTCGCACCGACGGCACACTGCTCGTTGAGCATGCAAAACGGTTTGTTGTGCCTGATAAAGTTGGAAATTTGACCCGGAGCCGACAGGCGGCCTATGGGGATACGGTCGTATCGTTTTATCACAAGAGTTTGTAGACCTTTAAGGAGTAGAACTTACGCATTTGCTCTCAAAGTCCCCCTGATAAGGGGGATTTAGGGGGTTTAAAACTAAAAGAATCTACTATCGCGTGCTAAATTTGCGTAAGTCCTGATATTATACCAAATCTAATTGAATATTCTTCATAAAAGTGTTATTCTATGCTGCATCCTTTCCAAAGGAGTGAAACAGCGATGAATAAAAAAGTGCCAGAGATTACAGAAAGTGTAGAAGACCTGAAAGGTCTCTTACGTCAAGCGAAAAAGAAGCATGAAATCCAACGCCTCAATATGCTGTATCTCTTGAAGAGCGGACAGGCAAAGAACCGGATCGAAGTTGCCAAGCACCTCGGTGTTGATCGCACGAGTGTCGGGACCTGGTTAGCCGCATACGAGACCGGCGGTCTTGGGAAACTCCTTGAGCGTGGGTATGCTCCCGGACGAACTCCGATACTCACTGAGCAACAGCAAGAAGTCTTGCGCAAGGCACTTGAGAACCCTGAAGGTTTTCAGAGTTACTTGCAGATCCGAGACTATATTGCTCAGACCTTCGGTGTCGAGATGAACTACAAGGCGGTCTATGCGATGGTTCATGATAAATGGGGTGCGAAACTCAAAGTGCCTCGTTCGAGCCACGAAAAAAAAAAACGTCGTAGAGTCTGAGACGTTCCGCGCTGAGTTTTCTCAACATGTTTGCGATGCGATTTGCGAAAAACGTTCTGATTTTCAAAGCATCCGTGTTTTTAGTCAAGATGAGACGCGATATGGGCTTCTACCTGTCCCGAGACGCCGCATCACCCGACGCGGTATCAAACCCGTCGCAGAGATAAATCTGCGTTATGAGTCGGTTTATCTCTATGGTGCGGTTGAACCGTTGACAGGTGCGAGATTTTTCTTCGAGTTTTCACACTTGACTTCAGACTGTTTTCAATATTTTATTGAGAAGTTCTCGGAAACCTTCTCAGAGAGTCTAAACCTTCTTGTGCTTGACAATGGTCGTTTTCATCAGGCAAAATCATTGAAGATTCCAGAGAACGTCGTTTTACTTTTTTTACCGCCTTATAGTCCGGAGTTGAACCCGATTGAACGTCTCTGGCAGGACATCAAAGCGAAGTTATTTACACAGACGTATAAAGCCTTAGAAGATATGCAAGCGAAAGTTACGGAGATACTTGAAAACTACTCCGATGCTGCGATTGCTAAACTGACTCAATTCTCACACTTCGTGGACGCTGCTAATGCAGTATAAACTTTTAGAAATGGTATTATTAGATATTTCTGTCCTTTACGCAACTGGGGAATAGGCATAAAAATGAAGATTTTGAATCTCCAATCTGGAACGCCTTTTCAAATGGGCAAAGGCAAGAATTGGCGTGTTGTACACCCCGATATGGGTTCAACACAGTTGACACTGAACCATGGACTCCACGCACCTGATCAAGAATTTACGCAGCACTATCACGACGCATCAGAAGATGCCATTGTCGTTTTAGAAGGCGGTGGTGCTATCCGGCAAGGAAGCGTCTATACACCGATTGCTGCGGGTGATGTCATTTTTGTACCTGCAGGCGAAATCCACGGAACCGTCAATACCACACCCAACATGGCGCGTTTGATTAGTTTTCAGGCACCACCAGATATGGCGCTCTATCGGGGTGAAAGGGATACTCCTAATGAAGCCCCAACGCCGCAAAATGGGCATCGGAGCAACGTTCAGGTCCTCAATATGGCGCGGTGCGGTCCGGTGTTTGGAAAATCTGCTGATTGGCGAAGCGTCGTCTCACCCCAAAAAGGCTCCGTACATCTCTCCTTAGATTACATCTGCCTTAGCGAAGGACAGCAATTTGCGCATGAACCGATAGACAGCGAATCGATTTATGTGCTAAAGGATGGATGCGCTGAAGTGACAGATGACAGTGGAAAGACGCACACACTTGCACAACATGATGTCCTGTACCTCGCCCCCAGAGATACCTTTTCGCTTTCTCATGCCGGGGATGAACCGACAGCAATTATATCTTGTTGGGCAGTTGCCGCTTCCATATAATCACGGTGTAGGGCAGCGTTTAAGGACTCTTAGGTCACAAATGTGACCGCCCCCCTTAAATTTGTAAATAAAGTTCGGTGCGCGCGAGCCATTAAGGCATACAAAAGCGAGCACCTATATTTTACAGAGAACTTGCCTTACACGTTGGTGCTAAGATTAAAAGGAAATTGATGGATGAGATCAGATGATGTAGCAGTCTCACGGCAGGGGAACCTCGCCGTAATAAATCACAGTAAATTTGAAATTAAATTCAGTCTTTCAAAAGGAACGTGGGATTACATTGATGAGAGCGGCGACACAATTATCCGGAACGGATGCACACAGATAACCCTTGACGATGGAAGTGTCATCAAAACTGAAGACGCTGGGACCCGCGAATTTATCACCGATCTTCCAAAAACAGATGCTTTCGGTGATTACCACCAAATTCGCTTCTCACACGAGGCGAAAGATAAAGGGGTACGGATAAATACCTACCTCAATTGTTACAGTGCACAGCCCGCTATACATCTCAAAGTTGGTATTGAAAACCTAAAATCTGAACCGTTAAAACTCGACAGCATGACGGTGCTCGGTGTTTCAGCAAACCGAGGTGCTGTGCTACTTGGCGGCACCTCATCAGATTGTCATCTCTTTATTAATACGCCTCCTATTTCCCCGGGTGTCAGTAAAAGACTCTATGAAGGATTCCTTCTCAGCGAGACGGATACCATGCATCCCAGTCACGACGGTGTGCTTCATGACACAGAAAGTGGCAAGGCACTCGTCTTCGGTTTCCTAACGACTGAGAAATGGTGGCCCCGGATTCAAGTCGGCTGTCAAGCAAATGGGCGACGCGGTTCGCAATCTAATGCGAAGAAAACATCAGGGTCAGGCGTTAACCCATGGGCACTTTATCATCAGTGCGTCCAGCAGTGCGACCTCGGTGAAGAAGTCGTTTCTGAAACCGCTTATATAAACTTTACAGGCGGTGCTAAGGCTGCTTATGAACACTATACCGCATGCTTGGCAGCACAATCTACCTCCGAGAAAAATAATATAGAACCTCAAGCCCCTTCCACTGCTACGACACCACTGACTGCATGGACCTTTTCCAACACATCAGCAGCACTTGATGCCAACGAGGTCTTAACCCAAGTTGATACACTTGCTGGGAACCCCTTATTTCAACCTAACTATCCCGGCGGTATCAATTATATTCAAGTGGATACAGAGATAGGATTACAAAACCCAGAGGAGATGCAGGCTGCTGGCAACCAAATTCAAGCAAAAGGTTTCAAAGCGGGCATTCGGGTTAATCCGTTTTGTGCGGCTCTTGATTCAGAACTTGTACAGAACCATCCAGACTATTGCATACAGAAACAAACTAAAGCCCGAGGCAGAAAAGGGCGTTCGCGTAGAAATGCAACACGTAACGGATACGAACCTGCTACAATCCATCTGCCGGACACCGGTAAGGAGGTCGCACTTTTGGACGTTTCGCATCCGGAGGTGCAATCACGTATCCGTGAACAAATTAAACACATGGTGAGCGGTTGCGGGTACTCGCTTGTTAATGTCGATTTCACCGCGTATACAACCGGACTTACCAACCCTTCACACGACTTGCGATGGCATGATGACAGTCTAACCGCTGTGCAGCTCTATCGCCTCGCAGCACAGTTGTTACGGGATACCGTCGATGCGTCTCTTTTGGAACGTGTGCCACCGAAAGAGAACATTTTACTTGCAGGATACAATGCAATCTCAGGCTTGTGTCTCGGTAGTATCGCTATGAATGCGCCGCTTCTCAATTCCCTATTTTCTACAGATGGTGCTTCCAACCGCGCAAGCGATCAGTGGCATCATCAACGCGGCACAAAACATCGCTTGAGCAGATATGCAGCGTATCTACGGGAACATAATGTCCTCTGGCGGCATCTTTTTGGTGAACTGACTGTTGATGAACCGCGGCCTATCAACGAGGTAATTGTGGAGATGACAGCCGCCGCACTCAGTGGTGGCGCGGTTTTCTGTGCGGACCAGATCGAAACGCTTGCAGCATTGCGGGCAGCGTACTTAGCGAAGATTTTCCCGCTTGTCGGTGAAGCGGCTACACCTGTAGACCTGTACGATGAACCTTTTCCCCGAATTTGGAGCCTGCCTGTTTCAACACGACACGAAACGTGGCATCTCGCCGCAATCTTCAATTGGAACGATCACGAAGATGACGCTTATTTTGAACTTGAGGCACTTGGGTTACCCGAATCTAAAGAATTTCTTGTCCACGACTTCTGGATGCGTCAATACCTCGGGAAGGTCTCACAAAACGTAAACTTATTGAATATCCCACCTCGCTCCGTCAAACTGCTCTGTTTTCGTGAAGAACAAGATGTACCCCAATTGCTCGCAACCGATATGCACTATACGCAGGGCAGTGTTGAGATTCTATCTGCCGGTTGGGACAATCACAACCAAAGTTACCTACTCGTTTGCCAGCCGCTTAGACAGACTGAGGGTACCTGCTTTATTCATGTGCCAGAGGATTATCTACCGATAAGTGTAGCAACTTATGGCAGCGATTATCAGTATCATTGGGACAAACCGATTTATCAACTAACGTTTACGCAGACGCAACCGGATCAATTAGTACACGCCAGCATCCGCTTTGCGAAAACTTCCGGAGGCACCTCGTAGGTTCGATAGCAGTTTGTTCGGAATTGGAGTTGGAAAATGAGTAGCAGCGTTCAGGCACAGATGCAAGCCCTGAAAGCACGGGCAAGCGTTTGTACGGCTTGTGATTTGGCAGAGACCCGTGCAAACGTCGTTTTCGGGAGTGGGGATGCTACCACAAAGTTAGCGATTGTTGCAGAAGGCCCGTCCGCTGCGGATAATCACACAACGTTTCCATTTTCAGGACCCGCAGGGAATTTGCTTGACGAAGTTTTAGCTGCAAATGCGTTAACACGTGGTGATATTTGGCTCACGAACATCATTAAATGCCGAGCAGCGAGTCCTAAAGGTGGCGTGTTAAAAAACCGTCCGCCGAAGGTATCAGAAATCAAGGCATGTTCTAAATGGCTTGATGGGGAACTCACCTTAACACAGCCTTCGGTAATTCTCTGTATGGGCGCGCCTGCCGCGAAGACACTGATTCACCGAAGTTTCCGCATCACGGAAGAACGCGGCATCTGGTTTACAGATACGCAGTACGCGCCCTTTGCTATGGCAACGTTTAACCCCGCGTACATCCTACGCCAAGAGGGTGAGAATTTCACCGCAATGCGGCAGCTCCTCATTAACGATGTCGCCGAGGCGATACGGAAACTGCAGGAAGCCCCCGAAGTACCCAGACTTACCCTATTTTAAAAGGGAATTCAATGTCATTTCAACAGATTTGTAGAACATACAGGCAAAACATCCAACAGACCCGAGAACAGGGCGATGCAACCGCTGAACTCTCTTTACATGGACATCTCAAAGACTTTTTGGAGCAGACCGCTGAACTTTTAGGATATACTATCGCTATCACGCATGAGCCGCGACAGTTGGAAATCGGTAGACCGGATTTTGTCGTCAGAGACAGTCTATTTCCCCTCGGTTATATTGAAGCAGAGGCGTACGACAGAAATCTTGACCGACTCACCGGACACGCCGCGGCACAGAATACGCGGTTTATTGAAAACCTTGATAACTTCGTCCTTACCAATTTCATAGAATTCCGGTTGTATACGGAGGGGCAGCTGCGGGCAACAGCACAAATCACGGACGAAAGTGAAGCCTTAGAAACGCTGCTGGATCGGTTTTTGCGTGCAGGACCCGTGCAAATCACGACACCGGAGACACTCGCGAAACACCTTGCACGCCGAACCCGTGAACTCCAAACCCAAATCGCAACGAGACTCACCGATGAAAACAGTGATACATACGCGATGTTCTCGGCGTTTAGGGAACTCCTCCTCTCTACGTTAACTCCCGGTGAGTTTGCAGATATGTACGCTCAAACGCTGGCGTATGGTCTCTTCGCCGCACGCTGCACGCTACCCAACGCGACGAACTTCTCACGAGAAACCGCCGCCAGCGCGCTCCCGCATTCCAACCCCTTTTTGCGACAACTTTTCCACCAAGTCGATTCGCCAAATCTCAATCAGAACGTCACCTATATTTTAGATGAGATCGCCAACCTCCTCCGAAACGTCTCCACGGAGACACTCCGCACGGCATTTACGACAAACACTCACTTTGAAGACCCGGTTATCCATTTCTATGAGACGTTTCTTGCAGAATACGCTCCACAGCGACGCGTTGACCGAGGGGTTTACTATACACCGCCACAGGTTATCTCCTACATCGTCCGCTCTGTGGATAGGCTGCTCAAAAAGCAACTGAACAAACCTGATGGGCTTGCCGATGATAACACGCTTATCCTTGATCCCGCGACAGGTACCGGTGGTTTCCTTTTAGCAGTGTTGAATCGCATTCACGATTATGTCACAACAACTTACGGTACAGGCGACTGGAACCGGTATGTTAACGCACAGTTGGTTAAGCGGCTCTTCGGTTTTGAGATTTTAGTCGCACCCTATACGATTGCACACCTGAAGTTGAGCCTGTTTCTACAGGCACAAGGATGGCAGGCGACCGAACGCCTTCGTATCTATCTTACCAATACGTTAGAGGAACCTATAGAGCGGGAGCAACGTTTACCTTTTGCAGGGTTCATCTCTGATGAAGCGAATGCAGCGGTTTCAGTGAAACGGGACGAACCACTTCTTGTTATCCTCGGCAATCCACCTTATAAACGTCATTCTGCTAATCCAAGTCGAGACAATGGAAATTTAACTTTTATTGGAGAACTCATTGAGGATTACAAACAGGTTGACGGACAACCGCTCGATGAATCAACCTCAAAAGCACTTCAGGATGATTATGTAAAGTTTATTCGGTGGGCACAATGGCGAATTGATAAAAACGGTGAAGGAGTTATCGGTTATATTGTCAACAATAATTTCCTTGACGCATCTACCGTTCGTGGTATGCGGCAAAATCTGTTAAACAGTTTCAACGCTATCTATCTGCTTAACTTACACGGGAGCAATAGGAGAACCGAAACATTTCCGGCAACACAGAGAGATGAAAACGTCTTTGACATCTCACAAGGGGTCTCTATTTTGTTGTGTGTCAAAGAGCGCGATAATTCTGCACAAGCAAAGGTCTATTACGCAGATATATGGGGATCGCGAGAAGATAAATACAATATTATTTCGGAGATCGATGTCCAATCTACAAAGTGGTCTGAACTACAACCAACGTCACCGTATTACCTTTTTGTGCCGCAATCAATGGACTATAGTGCCGAATACGAAAATGGATGGAAAATTACTGACATCTTTCAAATCAGTTCAATTGGAATTGTTACAGCACGAGATAAATTGACAATTCATCGGGATCCTGAAAAGATGCGCGAAACAGTATCCGATTTTGTATTACTTCCTGAAGACGAGGCGCGCAAAAAATATAACCTGCGTAAAGACACCCAAGATTGGAAGATTCACCTCGCCCAAGCGGACATCCGTAATCATTCAGACGCTGAACAACACATTCAACCAATCAAGTACCGTCCGTTTGATCCGCGTTGGACCTACTACACTGGAGAATCACGTGGATTTCATTGTAGACCGAGACCTGAGAACATGCCCCATCTGTTGCCAGAAAACACTGCACTCTGTGTTTGTCGGATCGTCAAAAGTCCAGTATGGCAACATGCCTTGATAACTGATAAAATCACTGAAAATTGTTATATTTCAAACACAACCAGTGAGTCTGGTCATGTCTTTCCACTCTACCTATATCCGAATCCAGCGGAATTGGCAATTTCTACAGAGCGGACGCTCAATTTCCAACCCACTTTTCTCACGGTGCTTTCGGAGGTGTTGGAGCTCCCGCAGACTCCGCCGTTTAACCTGCCTGAATGCGTTTCACCGGAAGAGATCCTCGCCTATATCTATGCGGTGCTATACAGTCCTACCTATCGCGAACGGTATTATGAGTTCTTGAAATACGACTTTCCACATATCCCTTTGCTGCGAGATATTGAATACTTCCAAAAACTCGCAGCATTGGGGCAGCATTTGATTGATTGGCATCTTCTGAAAGATGGGCAGATTTCACCGCGGCATCGGTTTGAAGGGGAAGGCGATGCCGTTGTCTCAAAAGTTCGCTATGCGGATGGGCACATTTGGATTAATGTCGATCAACATTTCACGGATGTGCCACCAGAAGTGTGGGAGTATGAGATTGGAGCGTATCAGGTATGTAAAAAGTGGTTGCAGGATAGAAGAGACACGCCGTTAAGTCATGCGGAGGTGCGTCAGTATTGTGGAATTTTGGTTGCGATTGCGGAGACGCTACGGGTTATGGCGGAAATAGATGAAGTGCTTGATTTTCAATAGCCATCGGGGCGTATTTAGCACCAGCGATGCGACAGGTGTATAGAAACGAAAAATCCTCTGATTATGTGGTCTGATGGCATGTAGGTTTCGCCATGTTCAAAATATAGTTAGTGAGGGCTCGTATGTGAAGTTGCTTAGGTCTATGGTTTCTTGTTCATACCTTTGTCTATCAATCGTTCTAAATACTTGTCTCGCGAATTGTTCGTTACTGCCAAAGCATGAAATGCATACGCTTATTTAGGCCACAATTTCGCAAAGTTAAGACAAGTTTTGTCGTTGAAATTCGATAGGTGTCAAATACCCTAACGCCGAATGTGGGCGTTTCTGATTATAGACGTTTGTGATAAAATCTCCGATGCGATCTCTCGCCTCGGTGATGCTTTGATAGTCGTTGATGTCAACTTCTTCCTCTTTGAGCGTGCGGATGAGTCTCTCAGCATATCCGTTCTCCCAAGGCCGCCCGCGACGGGCGACAGAAATTTCAACGCCATATGCTTTGAGCGTCGCCACATAGACTTTTGAAAGATACTGCACGCCCTGATCAGAATGATGAATCTCACAGACGCTGTGGCATAATGCCTCTTTGAGAGGTGTGAGCGTCAGAGATTGGTTCAAGTGCTGACTGAGATGCCACCCTCTGATCATCCGGGTGAAAACATCCATGAGCAGGCAGAGATAAATGAAGCGTCCCTTGAGACGAATATAGGTAATATCTGCTACCCAGACCTGATCCTGATGAGAGATCTCAAGGGTTTCGAGACGGTTGCGCCAAGGTTTATCCCCCTGAAGCGATCTTGTTGTTTGACACGCACGCTTGACAGAGACCAAGAGATTGTTAGCTTTCATCAAGCGTGCGACGCGTCGGGTGCCAACGGTGTATCCCTGACGCTGTAGCAACTGCGTGATACGCCTATACCCATATCTCGGATACCGTCCCGCAAGTTTCTCTATTTCCGAGCGTAGCAGTGCTTCGGACGCATCCTCTTGGGGGTGATAATAGAAACTGCCCCGGTTGACTCCAGAATGCCACAAATATCTATCTCGCACGGAATGCTCCTGCTGCAATGCCGAAATGAAGTATCGCTTGTCAGCTAACGTGAGTCCAACCCTGTCAATAGTTTTTTTTGGATGTCTAACGCTACCGCCATTCTCCCAACGAGTTGCTCAAGGTGGTCAACACGCTTCTGCATTTCGCTCGACTGCTTATCAGTCGTATCAAACAGCGAGGGAGCTTTTTCAAGAAACTGCTGCTTCCATTTCGAGAGTTGATCTTCGTTGAGATTATGACGCCGACACAGTTCTGCTTGGGAAGTCGCACCGCTGATAACCTCCAGCACGAGCTCCGTCTTAAACTCGGAGGTGAATTTCCTTCGTTTGGCCATTAGATCACTCCTTTCAGTGAGATTGCATTATAGCGCAATCTTGTTTTAGGGAGTGGCCTAAAAAACCGTAGGCAGTACACAATCTTGGTTTAGAGAGTGGTCTAAATTTCCGATGGCAGTACATTATTTAGACCACAAATTAGCAAAGTTAAGACAAGTATTTTCGCTTAAATCGTGTTCAATGAGACTGCTATTATACCACAACCTTGTTTTAGAGAGTGGTCTAAATTTCCGATGGCAGTACACTTTCATAACTCACACATCCCCCTCCCAACCAAATTTGGCTGCCCACACATTAACACGGCGGCGTTTAAGGGTGAGGGTTTCGCAAACGACAGACACGGCTTGCTTATGTGTGCGGCTGTCCCATCGCTGTTCGAGGTAAACCGCACGGGCGCGCGCGACCAAATCACCGGAATCGCGTAAAGTGTCGCGCCGCTTTTCTGATTTAAACGCACGCTCGCCGGCATACTGTAAAGTGTCGAGTGCCGTATCCCATTCCGGTTGTTTCGCGAGATGATACACACTGGTAAGCGGTATATCCAGACAGATGTTATGGCATCGGTGGCTTTGACATCAAGGGTGGGACTGATGATCTCCTTTGCACCTTTTATTGCGAAAATCTATAACAACACCAATGGTTCTTGATTTGTTACGCTTATTGGTAGAATCCTGTTGATGATGGCTTGAATGTCGCCGAGTTTAAATCCTTTCATCAGACCCTTTTGTAAACCTTGTTGTGCTAATTCAAGTGCTGCACGAACTGCCTCCGTATCAACTGTCTTTGCTTGATAGACTATTTTTTCCGTGGGTTCACCAATAGGAATCCCGTCATAGAAAATTTGCGCTCGATATCCCGCCATAACCTTATCGCTGAATAACTTGTCTTTTGTAATATATGACTATAGTTTGGACAATTTTAGATGGTCATAGGATTTCTGATAGGACACTCCAAGGTCATTCAATTGTAGGTTTTTTGTATTGCTATTTTTCACATGTGTTTATGTTTAATATATGTTATGTTATAAGTCTCAGCAAATCCAAATTACAGTAGATTTTGGAATTACCTATACACCCGAGAATTTCAATGACCCCTCGATACCCTTGACTCGCGAAATTTTCATAGCAAATTTCATAGCAGCTTTCATAGCAACCTTTGAGGAAAACCGCCTAAAACCCAATCGTGGTAAAGGTTGGTAGCGTTTCGAGAAACATATTGATTTCACAGTTTTGCTATGAAAACTGTGAGACAATTCGTGTTGCGTGTGCATTGATTTTTCAAGGGGAAATCATGTATTCTCCTGTGAGTTTGAAAGATGCACAAACTAAAAGTTTATGCTACGAAAGAACCACAGACTAACAGTCTATGCTACGAAAGAGAGTGTTTGATTCGGGAGCCTTTAGTTACCTTAAAATTGTCCAAACTTTAGTAGAGGTTAAGCGGTTTTCCTTCGCTAAGGCATTGATATTGCAGAAGCATAAGTTGTGATGCTTCCAATGTTTCTAAAGCATACGTTCGTCCTTTGACATCGACAAACTCAACCTCAAATACGTCCGATTCGTAGGCTTCAACGATGGTGCCAACCTGTCCGCGGTATAAGTTGAGCATTGGCATATCTTCCAAAAGCGCGACAGTATCGAGTGGATTCAGTGCGGTTAGGAAACCGCACCATAGGTGTCAATTTAGCGATTTTCACGGTATTTCGGGGGACCGTCTCTATAGATGCCGCCCCTACGGGGCTAAAGAGTCTCGGGCAAACACGGTTCTACACAGATACCGTCCCTACGGGACTGAAGAGGTTTTTGAAGTCTTCAAGGTTTCCGCGTAGTATCCGGTTCGGTTAGGAAACCGAACCTACCGGTCCTGGGTCTGAGTCGGTTGTTTTTCTTAAATTGACACTTATGATGGTTCGGTTAAGAAACCGCACCTACCGGGGTTGGGGTCAACAAATAGCGCACTAAATTGACTCCTATGAGGTTGGGGAACCCAGAAGAAACGCCCAAGCAAAAACACCCCTACGAACCGGTTTCCACGTAGGGCGGTACAAAGGCTTTTACCGAGTTCAGTTACTTACTTGTTTTCCATAAGTCCTACCTTAATGTCACCCCAAAGCGTCGCAGCCTTACCCATCGGATCAACCGCCAGTGCCGCTTCTAAACCGTTATCCATGAGTGATTTGATATCGGCTTCTTCAAGTGCGACATCGAAAAGTATCATTTCATCGAACATACCTTCCCACTCTCTGCCACCACCACTCCATGAACCGATGCGTCCAGGTCCAAATTCTCCGGGCAAAGGTCCCCAGTCACCCTCCGCATCAAGTTCACCGTCAAAGTAGACGCGGACAAATTCTTCGGTGCTACTATAAGCAACCGCGAGATGGAACCATTTATTCAGAATACTTTTATCTGCTGTGAAATCCGAATCGGGCCAGCCCGGATGCCGCACGGGGTTGTTGGAGTGGATCGCCATCTCCATCTTATTATCGGGTCGAAACTGGTAGTGCACATATCCGGCTGCCCAACCGTCACGGTTAAAAAAGCATCTCCACGCCCCAACTCTCCCGGTCGAATTGAACCATTTTATGAGCGTAAAGTCGTCGAGCGGTCCAATCTCAGGCACGGTGACCCAAGCGTCTTTTCCATTGAGTTCAATAGCGTTGCCGAATTTACCTTTTGCCCATTTTGCGCCGCCGACAAGTTTACCGTCGTTACCGTTGCCGGATGCATCTTTGGCCACTTTTCCGTCCGTTTCGTCAAACAATCACGCACCCACAATAGATTCCGGATCGATTTCAGCGTCGCTGTATTGCACAAACATGCAAACGACGATGATTAAACTAATCGTAAAACGTCTCATCTTCAGTCTCCTCTGTTTATCGGTTGCTAATTTTCTGAAAACTAAGGAAATACCTAAGAATTATATCATAAGTTATCAGAAAACTAAACAAAATATTGCGGGTTTCGTTTGGCAGTTTTGTTTATTAATATTACTGCATTGATATACCGATTAAAAACAGGAAACATTTCTTTAAATTTTTTCAAATTCAGCAAGAAAATCGAAAAAATGGTTGACAAATCTTTAAGAACATGTTATAATATTTAACGCTCACGGTGTAAATCACGTGAGTTGGATTTTGGGCTTGTATAATCCAACCCATCAAGAATTGGCGAGTGTGTTTTACCTACGCACGAATGGCTTTTTGAATCGAAAAGATTTGATGATATTTGTTTGAAATTGGGCTATAATGTAGGCAGTTTGCCTTTAATTGCGTAGCACCGACGCGTGAGCGTCCATCTACAAAATCGGGGGTGGAAGTGGTATCTCGACGTAAATTTTTCAAATTTCTCGGTTGGGGGAATTTCACTGCAGCACTCGGGTTGACCTTGGGACCCGGGTTAGTTCGGTATCTGTATCCACGTGTGCTGTTTGAACCGTCCTCTATTTTTAAAGCAGGATTCCCAGCAGAATATCCGCCGGGCAGTGTTAGCGAAAAGTATAAAAAAGAACCGTACGGTGTTTGGATTGTTCGGAAACAGGACGGCGAATTCTATGCCCTCTTAACTATCTGTACACATCTCGGATGCACACCACGCTGGCTCGGTTCAGAAAACAAATTCAAATGCCCCTGCCACGGTAGCGGCTTTGACCGGGAAGGTCTTAACTACGAAGGTCCCGCACCACGTCCGCTTGAACGCGTTAAAATTACGTTGGCAGAAGATGGTCAGCTCGAAATCGATAAGTCCGTGAAGTTTTTAGGTGAGAAGGGGCAGTGGACGGACCCAGGCTCCTTTTTGAAGGTCTGAAGAAAGGAGAGCATTCGTGCCTGGCTCCGGTCGGGTAGAAAAGGCGTTTCGGCGTTGTAAAACAGATTTTAACTGTTCAGGGTGCAACGTACACGTCGAAACTTGCTAAAAAAAATATGAACGAAGAACGAAAAGGGCTCAAAGAAAAGATTACGAATTCCGACATTTGGCGTTCTATATTCCGCCACGGATACGAAGACACAGGACGCCGATACACCTTACAGGTTCTCCAAAACGTCTGGTTACATCTCCATCCCCCTCGGGTTTCTCGCCACGCACTCAACTTCCGATTTACGTGGTGCATGGGTGGCATTACCTTCCTTATGTTCCTTGTGACAGCCGTCACTGGTGTGCTCCTGATGTTCTATTACCGTCCGACTGCTGAGTACGCTTTTCACGATGTACAATACCTCGAATTTGATATTCCTTTCGGCATGCTCCTGCGGAACATGCACCGCTGGGCAGCGCACGGAATGGTTATCTCGGTAATGTTGCACATGTTCCGAGTCTTTTTGACCGGTTCCTACAAGAAGCCACGAGAATTTAACTGGGCAGTTGGCGTTATCTTGCTGCTCGTGACATTTTTCCTGAGTTTCACCGGCTATCTGCTCCCTTGGGATCAGTTGGCTTTCTGGGCTGTGACTGTCGGAACGAACATGGCACGTGCGACACCGGTTTTGGGGCACGAAGGTCCCTTTGCACCGCAGGACATCACACAATCGAATGATGTCCGATTCGCGTTATTGGCGGGTACAATTGTGGGACCCTCAACACTCTTAAGGTTCTATATTCTACACTGTGTCGCTGTACCGCTTTTGGCAAGCGTCTTAATGGCTTTGCATTTCTGGCGTGTACGTAAAGACGGGGGTATCTCTGGACCGCTATAAGCGTCCGAATCGGCATAGTCAAAAAACGTAAGCGCAACCAACGGGCGCGCTGGATATACGGGAAGGGACTGGAAAACATCAAATCCCCTAACCGAATCGCAAGGTAATTTAAAAATTATGGAGCATTTTATAGCATTGGTGACGAAGCCGGATAATGTCCCGATTGTTGCTATTCTCTTTCTGATACCGTATTTCATCTGGCTTTCGTACCGGCAAGCGCGCCAGACTGATAGGACAGGTGTGCCTTCGGATGCTGCACTCAACGATAAAGTCTACGTGTGGCCCTATCTGTGTCGGAACGAATTTATCTGCGCGATTATTGTGATGCTCGTACTCGGGGTCTGGTCAATTATGATTGATGCCCCGCTTGAGGAACCCAGCGATCCGACGAAAACACCGAACCCCTCCAAAGCACCTTGGTATTTCCTTGCACTCCAAGAAATGCTCGTTTACTTTGACCCTTGGATTGCAGGTGTGGTGCTACCGGGTCTAATTATCGCCGGTTTGATTGCTATCCCTTATATTGACACAAATCCAAAAGGTAAAGGCTATTATACGATCAAGGAGCGTCCGTTCGCGCTCGCTGTATTCAGCTTCGGATTTATCGTTTTGTGGATTGTCTTGATGGTCGTCGGTACATTCCTGAGAGGTCCCGGATGGAACTTCTTTGCACCCTGGGAAGCGTGGGATCCGCACCTCGTTGTGCCGCTGACGAACGTGAATCTGTCCTATCTTTTCGGGATTCGGAGTGAGGTTACTGCAAACTTTTTCGGCTTCGCCGTTGTCGCGGGGTATTTCGCAATCGGGCCGATTATCTATTTATGGAAACGGAATAGTAGCCGCTTCTTACAGGAACTCGGGCTTGTTCGATATATCATTGTCTCATTCCTGTTCTTAACCATGCTCGCACTGCCAATCAAAATGATCTTGCGTATAGCATTCAAGGTAAAATACATCTGGGTATCCCCGTGGTTCAACATATAGCGACGGTAGTTCGCACGCACGCGGACATATTGTATGTGACGGCATCCTATTGTATGAATGGAGGTTGAAAAGTTCGTGAGGAATAAAAAAGAAATTCCTGCTGAAAATAAATCGTATTCTGCTTTGTTCTTTATTCTCTCTGGACTGTTAGGACTTGTAACTATTTGGGGGTTCTGGAGTGAGATGATCACCCGCCGCCCGTGGAAGCAGATCCAGCAACAATTTTATCAGTACGAGTATGAGAAGACAGACGCAGAATTGGCAAATGCAAAACTATCTTTGCCTGAACTTTCTACACCTCAAGTGCCTGACACGAAAGCGTTGGGTAGGTTAACGAAAGCGGTCGAAACGGCTCAAGTCATAATGGACGAAGCGTTGCAGGAACGCAAGTTCCGGCAGAGCGAATCGGACGCGATTAACTATAAATATCAGCATAGCCTCCACGTCGCAAAAGGGAAGCGCAATGCAACTGTTGACAAGTGGCAAAAAAAATTAGCTGAACTTGAATCCCAAATTGAAGCCGAACTCACCGAAGCAGTTTTGGCAGCGGAGGCTACCTTCGCTGATGCCAACAAAACGTTGGCGCAGTTCTACCAAACCAACGGAGACCCGCAGCAGGCACTCAGTACCTATCTCATCGCACAGAAATACAACACCACAGACACGGAAATCGCTGAAGGTATCACCGCTGCACAAGCGTCCCTTCAGGCACTACAAGCCGACAAAGCAAAATATGACGAAGTTGCACGCCTACAGGAAAAATTACATTCGGTCGGTGGTATCAAGCGAACCTTCCTCGGCAGTCTATTAGAAAACCCTTTCCGTGAAACGCGAACTATCACGCAATACTATCTTGAGGATTTCAATCATACCGCAGATAGGTGTGCGACATGCCATTTTTCTGCAGATAGGGAGGGTTACGAACGCGCCGCACAGGAGACGTTTGAGATTGAAGGTGATGGCGTAGATCCCGTTGTCTACCGTCTCAAGCACGCAAGCGTCAAGGTCGGTAGCGAAAGCATCACAATTGATGACTTTGATGCGGAAGCAGACGAATATACACTCGAAGAAAACGGGACGCTCACTTTCAGTGATGTAGACGTTTTTGGCGAAGTCCAGATTTCTTATGAGACCGGCTATCGGTCTGTCCTTCAGACGCACCCACACCGCGATGTCCTCCTCGCGAAACATCCAGTTGACAGGTTTGGGTGTGTACCGTGCCATGGTGGACAAGGGCAAGCATTGACAGCGAAAGCTGCCCACGCCTTGACGCACGCTGAATACTGGCTTAGCCCTGTACTCGGATTAGATGAGCATACCGGCAGAACCTCCGAAGAGACCAAGGGATACATGGAGTCTAACTGCCGCCGTTGCCATGATGGGGTCATGAAGTTGGATTACGGCGTGAACCCTGAAACCGATGAACCTGTGGACTATGCCCCGAATCTGACGAAGGGATTGGCGCTCTTTGAAGACCTCGGATGCCACGGTTGTCACGCTGTGGAAGGGTATAGCGCAATTGAGAACATTAACAAAGTCGGGCCATCGCTCGCAAAGGTCGGCAGTAAGGTGAAAGATACGGCTTGGCTCGAAAGTTGGGTTAAGAAACCTGAAGCGTATCTACCAAATACGACAATGCCGAACTTCTTTCCTGCAGACGGTATGAGTCAGGTCGTCTACCTCAAAAACGGTGGACAGCGCACAGGTGTTGTGACGAAGACCACCAGTGGTATTGAGATTAAAACAGATGATGGCACTGTATACCCCTATCCCGACGATTATGTTCTCCGTATCGTTGATGAGGTGAAATCTATTGCAGCATATCTCGCGACGATGAACGATACCAGTCTTGACGAAGCCTCCGTAAACTATTCCACATCTGAAAGCGTTATTAAAGCAGGTGAAGAGACTGTTAAAACCGTTGGCTGTCTCTCATGCCATGCTGTTGATGGTTTAGGCAGCGATTTTGCTCCAGCACTCGATAGTGTTGGCACAAAAGTTACACCGAATTACCTCCGTCAATGGATTAGCGACCCGAAATCTTATGATCCAGATACGAGTATGCCGAGCTTACGGTTAAGTACTCGCGAAATTGATAACGTTGTCGCCTATCTAATGAGTTTGCAACAGCCAACAGCCGATGTAGCGACTGACTCTATTGGCGAAGTAGATGTAGCCGAAGGTGAGGCACTTGTCAGAACTTACGGGTGCTTCGGTTGCCACGAAATTCCGGGTTTTGAGGATGAATCGAAAGTCGGTGCAGACCTCGGCGAGTTCGGCGCGAAGACGACTGAAGAATTTGACTTCGGCGACACGGTGGATGTTGAGCATAGTTGGACCGGGTGGACAATTGGCAAGGTTACCGACCCTCGACGTTACCAAACCCGGCGTATCGTTTCTCGGATGCCTGTCTTCCAGGTTAATGACGAAGACGCAAAGGCACTCGCTGTGCTTCTGAAGAGTTTCCAACCGGAGAAATACCCGCTTAGTTATATCCATAACCGATCCGAAAAATTGGATCGCATTGATGCCGGCAGGCGACTGGTGAAAAAATATAACTGCACCGGATGCCACACAATTGAGGGCGCAGGTGGCGATTATCGCGACGTTATCATCGCACATGAGGGACTCGGGGAGATGGTCGCCACGCAGTTGGCACCGCCACCATTGAAGGCTGAAGGCGCGAGGGTCTATCCGGACTGGCTGTTCGCATTCCTTAAAGAACCTTCTGATATTCGCTACGGACTCAAAGTCCGGATGCCGACATTCGATCTATCTGATGACGAGGCGACGACGCTTGTTAAATACTTCTCAGCACTTGACGACGAACCGTTCCCTTATGAAACAATCGAAACACCAACGCCGACGCGTGCTGAATTGCGGGTCGGTAAACAGATTTTTGACGAGCTGCAGTGTATCTCCTGTCACCCGGCGAAAGGTGAAAGGATTCCTGAAGGCAGCGAGAAGGCAGGACGGCCCGATCTCGCATTGGCAAAAGAACGTCTCAAGGCAGATTGGCTCATTGATTGGATGAAGGACCCACAGTCGTTCCAACCCGGAACGGCGATGCCGCAGGCGTGGCCACTCGTCGGTGGACAGCACATGGCAGTCGATGGATATGCCGGAAATGATGCTGAAAAACAGATTCAACTCGTCCGAGATTATCTTATTTCTTTGGGACGTTGATCTAAAGTGTTCTAAAGTTATTGTCTGGTGAAGAAAAACCACCACAACTTTACAGACTTTGTAAATTTAGTCCACTTGCAAACTTTCTTATGAGACACCTTGTAATCGTTATCGTCATGATTATTGTGTGGCTCAACGGGTTAATCTGGTTGGGTAAGCAGGTCGATCCGAGTACAAAGTATCAGTCGGCGGTAGAATACAAGTACGCACGATACTGTGCAGGGTGTCATGGGAACAATGGAGAAGGCAACGGACGTATCGGTCGTTTCAAAAAGTTGGACCCAGCGGATCTGACAGACAACAGTCTCTGGGAGATGCACGACGATGAACAATTGCTGGATAGCATTAACGCTGGAAAGGACGATATGCCAGCGTTCTACTATTACCTCAGCGATGAAGAACAACGGGAAATTCTCACATATATTAAGGAGAGGTTTCGTCCGTAACTTGAAGTCAGTCTAATGGAACGGGAGAAAATTTTTAAGGACATCTCTTTGTCAGATACAGAATCGGAACTGAAAATCAACACATTCCTAAATTGCTCGTTAGCATACCGGAGTTACCCGTATTTTCAATCAAAACCGGTGCATATCTGTCTAAAGTCTTATAAATAGCAACTCGAGCCAATACAAAACAAATTTTTAAACTATAAAAGGAGAAAATCATCATGAAAATTTTAGGCACTCTGCTTGTCTTTGGAATGCTGGCGAGCGTTGCAGTCGCTGGCAATATCACCGGCACTGTGATGTATGAAGGCGATGCACCGGCGCGTCCAGCACTAACGGCTACCGGAGACCAGCATTGCATTGACGCTGTAAAAGGCACAAAATCTGAGGCACTCGTTGTCTCAAAAGGCAAAGGCATCAAGAACGTTGTTATTTACGCCCGCGTCCCCAGGACAAAAGTAACCCTGCCTAAAGATAACCCTACTATGGATCAGAAGGGATGCGCTTACTACCCGCACGTGCTTGTTGTGCCTGTAGGGGCTACGGTGGATCTTGTCTCCAGTGATCCAGTGGCGCACAACGTCCACTCCCATGCCCAGAAGAATAAAACAGTAAATACGCTGATTCCAAAGCCTGGGGTAGTTATCCCTCATAAAATCGAAAAGGCTGAAGAAATTAAGTTCACCTGCGATATTCACGCGTGGATGACCGGTTACATTGTCGCTGTTCCGAGCAACTTTTATACAATTACCGGTGGGAAAGACGCTGAAAACAAATGGATCAGTTCGGATGCCTATGAAAAATCAGCGGACACCGGTAAATATATGCTTGAAAATGTTCCTGCCGGTAGAGCGCGCGTCGTCGCGTGGCATGAAGAACTCGGCACAGCAAACAAAACTATTGAAGTGCCGGCGAGCGGTGATATTGCCGTAAACTTCACGAGTGCTGATTTTAAGAAAAAAGCGAAAAAATAGTTATAATTTCAGTTATAAGTTATAAGTCTGGTTTCTGATGTTTGATCATTCTTTGTTCTGGTCGTTACTCAATTGAACCACCGACGGTTACCAAAAAATACTGCACAATCGGAACCCTCTTAACTTATAACTTATAACCAACAACTTATAACTATTTATAACTGAAAAGCCGAAAAAATGAAAATATCTAAAAAGAGACTCTATCTTATACTGGGTTGTGTACTCGTCTTTTATGCCGTGTTAGCGATCGCGCCAGCATTCGCACAGGACGTGACCGAGGCTGAGTATCGCGCCTTCCCGAAGATCGGTAGCCGAAACGCAGCATGGATCGCTGCGCAGCTCCATCTACTATTCGGTTCCTTTATTCTCGGTGTCCCGATGTTCGCTGTTATCATCGAATTCATCGGTTGGAAAACCAAGGATGAACGATACGACCGGATGGCACAAGAGTTCATTAAACTCTGTATGGGTGCGTTTTCGACAACAGCCTTACTCGGTGGTGTTCTCGTCTTCATTCTTATCTGGTGCTACCCGAAAGTGATGAGCAAACTCAGCGGGATATTCGGACCGACGATGATTTTTTACGTCGTTCTGTTTTTCGGCGAAACCTTTACGCTCTATCTCTACTCCTATGGGTGGGACAAAATGCAGGGTCGCCATAAAGGATGGCACCTCTTTCTCGGTGTTTTATTAAACGTGTGGGGCACGGCGATTATGTTCGTCTCTAACTCCTGGTTGAGTTACCAGACGAGTCCGGCAACCCAATACGGCGTGCTATCTGAAGGCAGGCGGAAGTCTTGGATTGAAGAAAAATTGGCTGCCGATCCGTCCCTAACACCTGAAACCGCTATGGAGGGTGTTACAAGCCATACAATGGTGCCACTCCACAACGAGACGACAGGCGAATTCATGGGGACCCTTTGGGATGCTGTCAATAACTTCACGTGGATGCCTGTTAATATCCATCGGCTTGTCGGGAACATCGCTTTTGGCGGTTCAATCGTGGCGGCTTATGCCGCATTCCGATTCCTCGTCGCTAAGACGAAAGAAGACAAAGCGCACTACGATTGGATGGGATATACCGGGAACTTCATCGCACTCTGTGGACTGATCCCGCTGCCTTTCCTCGGTTATTGGCTCGGTAGAGAAATCTATATGTTCAATAACACGATGGGCATCAACATGATGGGCAGTCTCTTCTCTTGGCTCTTTATTATTCAGGCAGTGATGATCGGTGTCCTCTTCATCGGCGCGAATTATTACCTCTGGTCAGGCATGGGGCGCATTGACGGCGCGGAGATCTATGCACGCTACCGTCCGTACATGATTACGGTTATTATTATCTGTGTCGCAATCTGGATGACCCCGCGGACACTTTCTAAAATCTCAACCGCCAGTGAATTGAGCGCAATGGGCGGCGCAAACCATCCGCATCTCGGACTATTCGGGTTGATGACTGCCAAGAATACGGCTGTTAACATCATTATTCTTACCACCTTTTTGAGCTTTTTGTTCTATCGGCGTTCCGGGAAAACACCGACAGCGAGTTGGCGAAAGGTTGGGAACATAGCGATTTCCTCTGTCCTATTTTTCGCAACTATCTCAATTGTAGTGATCGGTATCGTCGGGTTTACCGTTCCTACGGACTTACGCGTCAATGTCCTAACCCCGTATCAAGTGCTGGTCGCACTCGCTGTCATGGCAGTCGTCACTGTTGTTGACATCTTCATGTACCGCAAGGCAACAACATCCGGCACTATTAACTGGGGTGAGATGACGGACCGCTCACAGTACGTTTTAATCCTCATCGCCATTACGTTTACGTCTCTTATGGGACTGATGGGCTATGCGCGTTCAGGGCTGCGGGAAGCGTGGCACATCTTCGGTGTCATGCAGGACACATCTCCAGATGCGTTTACGCCACTTCTCAGTGAGGCAGTGAACATGGTAGCGATTATCATGGTCGCCTTCTTCGCACTCGTCGGGTTTATCTTCTGGCTCGGTTTATGGGGTGAGAAGAAGAAGCAAGCATCAGCGGCTACCGCCGAAGCATCTGTCACCGCTGAAGGTGATGATTAGAACCGCAAGGAATAATTAAAGTATGTCAAGGAATACGCTTATAAAAATCGCAAGTCTAATCCTAATGGTGGTGAGTTTCATCGCCTATATTGCTGGAGCATCTGCGTTCCCGATCGCCTCGGAGAATTTATTGCCTTGGTCGGTCTGGTTTCTGATTGCGGTTATTGTAAACATTGTCTTATGGACCAGCGTTATGAGGTTATTGACATTCTCGCTTGCCGTGATATGGTTTTACGCCTTTGTCGCTGGACTTGTACCGGAAAGTTCCACAGCGGTAAATTTAACCGAACTTGATTGGAGCGATCCAGATGCAGTCGCTGAGCAGGGTGCCTTGGTGTTTAATGGGAAAGGACAGTGTGCCGCGTGCCATACTGTAGATACCACTGCACCCCCTGGGAGATGTCCCGACTTGACAGACATCGGCGTTAATGCAGCGACCCGCGTCCCCGGCATGGATGCCAAGGCGTACTTGATTGAGTCCATGTATCAACCGGCAAACTTTCTCGTTCCCGGCTACGGCAAGATTATGCCAGAAGTATGGAAGGCACCTATCAATCTATCCAAATTAGAGATTGAAGCCGTTATCGCTTACCTCCAGAGCCAAGGCGGCGAAATTGACCCGACACCGTTTGATGAACCTATAGATAGAGCGGACGTGGGGACAGCCGCTGAAGCACTGCCACCGCTGCTTACAGGCGACCCGGAACTCGGCAAAAAGGTCTTTGTAGATGCCGCGTGTATCACATGCCACGCTGTTCAAGGAATAGAGAGTCCAGCAGCGGGTGAAACAACAAATGAAGACTTTGAAGTCGTCACCGCACCCGATCTCTCCGAGATCGCAGCCTTTAACGACATGCGCTATCTTGAGGAGTCAATCCTTTTACCCGGTGCCCAAATTGTCAGTGGGTACGGTGCCGTTACTGTCCGTGCCAACGGAACGACTTTCCAAGGCACACTCGTCTCACAGGACGAAGAAAAAATTGTCGTCCGAACCAAAACGGCGGACGGCGTGGAAGAAGATCACACCATCTTATTGAGCGAACTTGATGACGAACCGATTGAGGATCTCGCAAATCTGAAAGCAAGAGGTTATTTGACTTTAACACTAATGCCTATGGATGCAGACGCACCCGTAAGTGGTGAAATTGTTTCGGAAACTGACGAAACCGTCACGCTTAAAGTTGTTGAGGAAAATCGGACATTTTCTAAAACTGATGTGAAGATGCAGATGACGCTTGTTGATTATGATGATGAGGAAACTGTTGGTGAATATGTTTCAGGAACGATGGACGACGAGATCGTCTTAATCGTTGACGGAAGTGAGGAAATATTTGATGGATTTGATCTTCAGGAAGCTACCATGACCCGTGCATCTGGCAAGAGGTTACTTGTTACATCGCCGATGCCCGAAAACTTCCCGACAATCTTATCGGTCGCAGATTTGACGAATCTACTCTCTTTCTTAAGCACACTCACAGGTGCAACAGCGGAAGCAGCACCAGCGGAGGCAGGAGATACTCCCGCAGAATAACAGATTTAGGATTTACACGTCCCCCTTTGCAGGGTTTTTGCTTGGGTGTTTCTTCAGGATTTGAAATCCCGCCTGCAGTGCATAAACCCGATTTTGTTCTCACTGCGAAGCAGGAAAAATCGGAGCAGAAACTTAATATTTAAAAAAATGAAAAAATTGTCGCTTTTCACAATATGTCTCATAATTCTGGTCGGTTCTTGGGTTTTCCTACGCTTTGTCGTTGGAGGCATCATCTCAGTACCGATACCGGGTAGCGTGATCGCCATGTATATGGGATTGATTATAATCGCTATCTTGGTGCATATCTCCGTTGAGGATTCACTCTTTCGGGAATTTCGCCGCCCTATCCTTGAAACGCTGGTGGAAGACAAACGCCGTCCCCACCGCCGCGTGCTTGTGGTGTTAATCCCGCTCCTGCTGCTCGGTTATACTTACTCAATTATTGCGCAACGCGCGAATCCCCCTGGAAGCCCGCGCGACGCACACCCATCGCCACCGCTTGAATTGACCTACAAAGATGAGGTCATCGGCACGATGCAAGATGTTGTGAACCCCTTCCGGCACTATGAAAAAGATGATCCCGAAGCGTTCAAAGCGCATGTTGAAAATGGGAAACGGGTCTATCATCAGAATTGCTTTTATTGCCACGGAGACCACTTAGATGGGCAAGGGCATTTCGCACCATACCTCCAACCGCTACCCGCTAATTTCCAGGACCCAGGCATTATTCCCAACTTCCAAGAATCTTTCTTCTTTTGGCGGATTGCCAAGGGCGGACCGGGATTACCTGCAGCCGGGACACCTTGGGATTCAGCAATGCCTATCTGGGAAAACACCTTGACGAAAGACGAAATTTGGGACGTAATTCTCTTTCTTTCTGACTACACCGGCTATCAGTTCCGAACCTTTGGGGAGGCACATTAAAAATGAGAATCAGAACAGTTGCTCTCCTACTCACTCTTTTTGGAATGTTTGCTGTATTTAATTTTGCGCATGCGCAAAACGCACCAGAAGCTTCCGAAAAGGGAAAAGAGGTTTATGAAAATAGCTGCGCTCACTGCCACGGCACCGAAGGCAGAGGCGACGGCTCCGCCGCTGAGAACCTCCTCCCAAAACCGAGGGATTTTACACGCGGTTTGTATAAAATCCGATCTACCGGAACTGGCGAACTCCCAACGGATCAAGATCTATTTGACATCATCACCGAAGGGATGCCCGGCTCGTCTATGCCACCGTGGGATACTGCTTTAAGTGCCAACGATCGCTGGGAAGTAGTGGCATACATCAAAACCTTCTACGACGGCTTTAAGGAAGCTGAAACACCGCCAAAGCAGATTAACTTGTCCGGGAAAGTGTCTTACTCTGAACAGAGTGTAGAAACCGGAAAAGCACTGTATACCGAACTCGGCTGTGTTGAATGCCACGGGGATATTGGGAGAGGCGATGGCACCTCTGCACCCGACCTGACCGATGAATGGGGGTTCCAGAGCTGGCCCGCGAATCTAACACAAGGTTGGAATTTCCGGGGTGGTTCGGATACCGAAGACATCTTCAAACGATTTATTGGAGGACTCGCCGGTTCAGCCATGCCTGCTTTTGAAGGCGATACCTTCCCAGGCTTCGGACTGACGGCTGAGGAATCCAATCGTATGCTTGAATTAGATAACAAAGATGAAATGACAGAGGCAGAGGAAGAAGAATCCGGGCAGCTTTACGAGAAATACGATGCTGCTGTTGATATTGCTCTTAATCTCGCAGAAGGGACGGAACTGTCTGCAGAAGAAAAACAGATTTATGATGATGCGATGAAAGTCGTTTATGAAAAGAGTTGGCATCTGGCGAACTACGTCAAGTCGCTTATGCCGGAAAAGCGTCCTGAACCAGCTATTGGCAATAATGTACTGCGTTCTCAATACCTTCAAGGCGCGTTACCCGCTATTGATGATGCTGCTTGGGAAACGTTTGAAGCCAGATATTTCCCGCTCGTTGGACAGGTCGTCATTGAACCTCGGCAGTTTAACCCAACAATCGATGGCGTACACGTCAAATCGTTTTACAACGACACAGAGGTTGTTTTCCTCTTTATATGGGATGACCGAACGCATACGACTGACGAGACCGATGAAGAGACAGGGAAGACCCTTGAGGATGCATTGGCAATCCAGTTTCCAGTGAAGGTCCCGCAAGGACCGACCGCACCGAAACCCTATTTCTTATGGGGCGGAAGACTTCCGGTCTATCTATGGCAGTGGAAAGCCTCAGCACCTGAACAGGTAACCGAGTTGACCGCTAAAGGTATCAACAACGCCGAGGTTCAGGAAGCACAAGGCGAACTACAAGCACAGGGCACCTACACAAATGGGCAATACAAATTATGGGTGAAACGCGCCTTAAAAACCGATGATAAAAAGGACTTGCAACTTGAACCCGGTGTGTTTGTCCCTATCGCTTTCTCCGCATGGGATGGCGCGAACGGCGATGTTGATACAAAACGGGTGATGACAAGTTGGTACACTTTTGTCCTTGAACCTGTTCCGTCTTCAAAGCGGTTCATTTATCCACCCTTAATCGCACTGCTCTCTGTTGGCTTTCTCTTCGGTTTACGCGCGTTCGTACTGCGGAGAAATTCAGAAGAAGCCTAAAAATATAGAAACACCAATGGCTGTCGGCTGTCAGCAGTCAGCAGTCAGTAAACAACTTGTAGCAGTTATGCTAACTGTTACTGTCAAACAAATCTCTTAACTGAAAGCCGAAGGCTGATGGCTGACGGCTATTAAAGGAGAAAAAAAATGAAATCCTATTTGTTGGCAAGTCTTGCTGTACTTCTCGCCTGCTGCTTCGTCGGTACTGCCTTCGCAGCTGACTCCGGTTCAGGGGAAATGGAAATGTTAGTGTTCCCTGAAGCGTATAAAGCTATGAAGGTGAGCAATGGCGGCACAATTAGCGGTGTCGTGAAGTTTGAAGGAGACGTGCCTGAGAAGAAAGCATTGGAAATCACCAAAGACGAAAAAGTTTGTGGCGCTGACGAAAAATTCGATGAATCATTGGTCGTCGGTGAAGGCAACGCTCTAAAAAATACGATTGTCTACCTAATTGACATTTCAGCAGGTAAAGATTTTGACAAAAAAGCCAAACCGGAGATCGACCAGAAGGGTTGCAAATTCACGCCACATGTCCAGATCGTTCCTGTTGGTGCACGCCTAACAATGCTGAATTCCGATAAAATTATGCACAATGTGCATATCTTCGGCAACAACCCAGTTAACAAACCGCAGCCAAAAACCCGTCGGAAAATGCCCCTCAAAGCCGTCAAGGAGGCGGAAGGGCCCGTCTCAGTCAAATGCGATATTCACGGTTGGATGTCTGCTTGGATCGCTTACGTACCGCACCCCTATTTTGCCGTTACCAACGAAAAGGGTGAATTCACGCTTGAAGATGTCCCAGCAGGCGAGTATAAACTCGGCTATTGGCATGAAGCGTGTGGTACGAACAGCAAGGCACCTGTCACTGTTACTGTAGAGGCTGGCGGCACTGTCACGCAAGATTTCACGTTGAAAATGAAGTAGCCATCAGCAATCGGCATGCTTCGCAGTGAGAATGGTCGGCAAGAGGTTTTCCTTGTGGTAGATACAGAAGTTCTGCACTCAATAGTTACCGAGAGCCGACAGCCGATAGCTGACAGCCAAATTCAGGTAGAAAATCTCTCGCACGCTTATCAGCAGCGGCAAGCACTTGATAATATCAGTTTTGATGTCTCATGCGGCGAGATTTTTGGACTCCTCGGCCCCAACGGAAGTGGGAAAACGACCCTTTTTAGGATCCTGTCTACATTGATGCCAGTAACGGCTGGCACTGTTCGTATCCTCGGACACGATTTAGCAACCGAGGTGAAAGCGATTAGGAACCTTTTAGGGGTCGTTTTTCAACACCCAGGCCTGGATGCTAAACTGACTGTCGTCGAGAATTTACGACACCACGGACATCTCTATGGGTTTGCTGGTAAAACCCTGCGCCACCGAATTTCGGAGCTCCTTGAACGTTTTGGCGTCTCGGATCGCGCAACGGAACGGGTTGAAATCTTATCCGGTGGTTTACAAAGACGGGTTGAAATCGCAAAAGCCTTGCTCCATTCCCCGCGTGTACTGCTCCTTGACGAACCGACAAGTGGTTTGGATGTAGCCGCACGGCGACAACTCAGCGACTACCTCGGTATGCTTGCCCGGACGGAAAATATTCTTGTGCTGATGACAACGCACCTGTTAGATGATGCCGAGGCATGCAATAGGGTCGGCATTTTGGATGAAGGTAAATTAGTCGCCCTCGGCGAGCCTGATGAACTAAAAACAAAAGTCGGTGGCGATGTTATCATCATAGAGAGCGTGGACAGCGGAACTCTCGGACCCGCGATTAATGAAAAATTCGGGGTTTCAACCGTACTGACCGATGCTCAGCTCCGTATCGAATGTGAGCGTGGACATGAATTCGTTCGAGATGTGGTCGCCGCGTTTCCAGAGGAGATTCAATCAGTTCGGTTCGGGAAACCGACATTGGAGGACGTGTTCGTAAAGTTGACGGGCAACCCGTTTGTGTAGAGGAAGGATACAGAAAATTAAAAGGATCCAAAACTGCAAGCCTGTAACGTAGTGGAGGGCGGATCTACGAGGAGGCGGGTGTTTGCTTAAGCCACCTCAACGAACCGCAAGGAAAATTAAAAATCTGCTACCGATTACAACGATATGGTGGCGCGAAATCATTAGGTTTTATCGCCAACGGAGTCGACTCTTTAGTGCTATTGCGCAACCCTTGGTATTTTGGATTCTCATCGGGAGCGGGTTGAGTGCTTCTTTCCGACCCGCTGGTGCAACAGATGAACTGGATTATATTGCGTATTTTTATCCGGGTATCGTCGTTTTAGTCTTGCTTTTTACGTCTATTTTCGCTACAATTTCTGTTGTCAATGATCGGCGTGAAGGCTTCTTACAAGGGATACTTGTCGCGCCAGTGCCAAGGTGGCGGATCGTACTCGCACAGGCGTTAGGCGGGACCACGTTAGCACTTTTGCAAGGCGTGCTATTATTATTACTCGCGCCGATGACCGGCATCCGATTCGGTGCTGCATCGCTCCTGCTCACACTCGGTGTGATGGCACTTTTGGCGTTTAGCTTGACAAACCTCGGACTACTCATCGCGTGGCGGATGGATTCAACGCAAGGATTTCATGCAATTATGAATCTCCTGCTGATTCCGATTTGGCTGCTTTCCGGCGCGTTTTTTCCGAGTACTGGCGTACCCAGTTGGTTGGCATGGACAATGAAATTCAATCCGTTAACGTACGGGCTTGCAGCTTTTCGGCACAGCCTCTACCTTGACACCACCGCAAAAGCATTCGGAGAGGAGACCACTTGGACACTCTCTATGCTGATTACTGGTCTGTTTTGTATTTTGACGTATGTGGGCGCAACGTTTACAGCGTCCGCACAAACGAATTAAATAGGTATCGGTTTGCAATGATTAGTTTGTAACGATCTCCCCCAGCGGGGGGCACGCCAAAAAGTCGTGAATTGTTACATCAAAACCTCTTAACCGACAACTGGCAACCGATAACCCTTAAAAGGAGGACTGGATGCTTCAATGGCTACCTGACAATATATCAACGTACGGGCAAGGCGTTGATAACCTCTTTCACGCTATCTATTGGCTTACGCTTATTGTGTTCGTCCTTGTGATAGGAACCCTCATCGTTTTTCTGATTAAATATCGCCATCAGGAAGGCAAGAGAGCCGATTACATCGAAGGAAGCACGACGCTGGAAATTGTTTGGACAGCCGCTACAACGGTAATTGTCTTTGTTCTCGCTATGTTCAGTTACCCGCAGTGGAACAATATTAAATCACCTACACAATTTCCCGAGAACCCAGATGTTGTTGTACAGGTCAGCGGAAAACAGTTTAACTGGGATATGACGTATCCCGGTCCCGATAACGAATTCGGGACGGACGATGACCTGGAATTGGAAAATGAATTGCATGTCCCCGTTGACGCGGTCGTGCATATCCGATTAACTTCTATAGATGTTATCCACAGCTTTTTTGTACCACAATTACGGCTCAAACAGGATGCATTGCCTAACCGATTTATTAATGTCTGGTTCGAGGCGACAAAGGCAGGACGTTATGAGATTCCCTGTGCCGAACTCTGTGGATTCGGACACTCTGGAATGCTCGGCTACCTTAATGTGCATGCACAAGCAGACTACGATGCCTGGGTACAAGAAAGATGGCCCCAGTAGGCTGAAGGAGGATAATAACAATGCACGATAACGAACATACGGAACATCATCACGAAGAAAGTTTTATTAGTAAATACGTCTTTTCGCTCGACCACAAGACAATCGGTAAGCAGTTCCTTATCTACGGACTGATTATGTTTTTTGTCGGTGGCGGGCTTGCACTACTCTTTAGATGGCAACTCGCCTATCCCGACCAACCACTACCTATCATCGGTGCTTCGCAACAATATATTGACGAGGGTGAAGTTGTCACGGGTGCTGACAGGATGTGGGAACGCATCTATGAGTCAGATAAAGAGGAATGGCTTGAAGTAAGCATGCCAAGCGGGGTCATCACACCCGAATTTTACAACATGCTGTTCACGATGCATGCCACCATTATGGTCTTCTTCGTCGTTGTTCCCATCTTGGTCGGTGCCTTCGGAAACTTCCTGATTCCGTTGATGATTGGTACACGCGATATGGCGTTTCCGATCCTCAACATGCTCTCCTTTTGGCTTGCAGTCCTTGCCGCAATTGTGATGGTGATGGGGTTCTTTGTACCCGGTGGACACGCCTCAGCGGGATGGACGGGCTACGCGCCCCTCTCTTCTGATCCACAATGGACAGGGGTCGAGTGGGGGCTAAATCTCTGGGCGATTAGTTTACTCCTTCAAGGCTTTTCCTCTCTGGTGGGTTCTATTAACTACATTACAACGATTATCAATATGCGCGCACCGGGGATGACCTTCTTCCGGATGCCGTTAGTCATCTGGTCGCTCTTCATCGTCGCGATTCTCTTGCTGCTCGCGTTCCCTGTGCTATCTTCTGCACTCGCACTTCTCATCTTTGATAGGCTTGCGGGGACAACGTTCTTCTCTGCAACAGCAGAAGGTGGCGGTGATCCCCTGCTCTGGCAACATCTGTTCTGGTTCTTCGGACACCCTGAGGTCTATATCCTCATTCTGCCGGGTATGGGTATCGCTTCCGAACTGGTTGCTGTCTTTTCACGGAAGCCGATCTTCGGGTATCGTTCGATGGTCTACGCAATGATCGCTATCGCGTTTTTGGGATGGATCGTCTGGGGACACCACATGTTCCAAAGTGGGATGCGTCCGGGATTAGGTTCCATCTTCATGACAACAACGATGCTCATTGCGGTGCCGTCAGCCATTAAAACATTTAACTGGCTGGGGACAATGTTCCGAGGGTCCATCCGATTTACGACCCCAATGCTTCACGGTATTGCTTTCGTTTCGATGTTCGTCATCGGTGGACTCAGCGGTATCTACATGGCAAACACGCCTGTGGACATCTTCATCCACGATACCTACTACATTGTGGCGCATATTCACTACGTTGTATTCGGCGGAAGTCTGTTCGCTATTTTCGGTGGTATCATCTTCTGGTTCCCGAAGATGTACGGACGCTATATGAACGATGTTCTGGCAAAAATTCACTTTTGGTTGACTTTCATCGCGTTCAACTGCACATTCTTCCCGATGCATATTCTCGGCGTAGGCGGACACATGCGGCGCATCTCCAATCCACAGCAGTATGAATTCCTGCAAGGGTTTGAAGGCATGAACATCTTTATCACGATGAGTGCGTTCACGCTCGGTTTCGCACAGTTGATACTCGTCTTTAACTTCTTCTGGAGCATGTACAAGGGGAAAGTCGCCGAACAGAATCCGTGGCAGGTCAACACACTGGAGTGGGAAGCACCTACACCCGTACCGCACGGCAACTTCGGTCAAATCCCAACTGTCTACCGCGGTCCGTATGAATATAGTGTCCCTGGTGAAGAATCTGATTGGATTCCGCAGGCGGAACCTGAACACGCACCCGCAACAAGCGGAGACTAAGAGATAGAGGAAGAATGGAATGGAAGAACGGAAGGATGGAAGGAGGGTACCCCAACCTTCCTATCTTCCTGTCTTCCAACCACGAATCTTCCGGCCTGCCGTTCTTTTGGCTTTTGGTGGAAATTTGGCATGAAACAACACGCGAGTTATAGTCCGTGGCTACACAGAATGGCACGCCTCACCGCAGGTGCAACGTTCTTGTTGATTGTTATCGGCGGAATTGTCACAAGTACTGATTCCGGACTGGCTGTACCCGATTGGCCAACAACCTTCGGGTACAATATGTTTCTTTATCCATTATCGGAGATGGTAGGTGGTATCCTATATGAGCATAGCCATCGACTCATGGGGTCGCTCGTTGGAATCCTGATGATTGGTCTCTTTATCTTGATATTGGCGAGAGATTCTCGGAAATGGTTGAAATGGCTCGGACTCGCCGCACTCATCGCTGTCATTGTCCAGGGTGTCCTCGGTGGACTTCGGGTTACACAAATTAATCGCAACTTCGCGATTGTGCATGCGTGTCTGGCGCAAGCGTTTTTCGCACTGCTCTGTGGCATCGCGTGGTTCACCTCTCGTGAGTGGTGGCAAGATGGAGATGTCCCTCCGAGCGAAACAGCGCGAAAGTTGCGGCGGTTAAGTCTGATTACGACGTGTCTTATTTATGTGCAGCTCATCTTTGGCGCGATTTTACGGCATACCGGCAGCAGACTTGACGCACATCTTCTCTTTGCTTTCTTGGTCGCACTGCATATCTTTTTGTTGGCAAGACGTATTCTTGGAACAAATGGTGAAGCGCAGAGAATTGGGCAATCTATGCCGCTGCTATTGCTGAGCTTGCTTGCACTCCAGTTAATGCTCGGCACTGGAGCGTTTTTTGCGAAACTGACGGCATTCGGTGAAACATTCGCAGCAGCACTTACGGTAACAATTACCACCGCACACGTCGCAGTGGGTGCACTCATGCTGGTAAGCAGTTTTGTGCTTACCCTAAAAATCTACCGGTTCACTGACGCATCGGTAACTCTTGAAACAGCAACAGGTGGCGCGCTGGTTCCAGAGTGAAATAGACATTATGCCTTTAACAACAGTAACATTACCAGACAACACAGATACAGCAAACCCGCCTTCAAAGTACTCGGTTTTCGTGCGGCGCATGGCTGACTATATTGAGTTCATCAAACCGCGATTGGTGGTGATGATACTCATTACGACCGCTGCAGGATTCTATCTCGGCGCGCAACAGGCCGTAGATTGGATGCTTTGCCTGCATACGCTTATCGGTGCTGGGTTGACAGCGGCGGGTGTATTGGGACTCAACCAGTACCTTGAACGCGATGTAGATGCTCAAATGAAACGGACGCAGGAGCGACCGCTTCCTGATGGTAGGATGAATCCCTTGGAGGCGTTATTTGTCGGTGCTGCGCTCACGAGTGGTGGAATGCTTTATCTTACATTCGTCGTCAATATGCTGAGCGGATTCGTTATTTCGCTGATAGTGGTGAGTTATCTCTTTCTCTATACACCGCTGAAACGAAAGACCTCACTGTGTACGCTCATTGGGGCAGTACCGGGCGCGCTTCCGCCTGTCGTTGGATGGGTCGCAGCACGAGGTTCGCTAACAGGTGAAGCGTGGGTACTATTTGCGATACTCTTTTTATGGCAGCTCCCGCACTCCCTCGCGATAGCCATCATCTATCGTGAAGACTACGCAAAAGCTGGATTCCGATTGCTACCGGTCATTCATCCGGATGGCGCGAGCACATGCCGTCAGATTGTAATTAATTGCGTCGCGCTCCTCGGAATAGGTTTGTTGCCTGCATTGTACAATCTCGCTGGGAGTATCTATTTCTTTACAGCACTCGTAGCAGGCGTGGCATTTTTGGCGTTCGGTATCTATTTAGCACGGACACGCTCCATAAAAGCCGCACGTTACCTCTTATATGCATCGTTGCTCTATCTACCAGTGGTATTTATAACAATGGCGTTGGATAAAATCTAATGAGGAACCTACAAACCATGAACGCACCAAAACATCGCCAGCGGAATCGCCGCCTCGGATTTATCCTTGTTCTGTTGTTTGTAGGACTGTTTACCATTGTAACAGCAGCGATGATTACAGGCAGCAAAGCACCTGAATCTGTTGAAAGTGTTATCCGAAGTCTTGTCGTTCCTGTTTTAGGGGTTATCGGGTTACTACTGGTTATCGCGGCGGTCGTTGAGATTGTTCTTCGGATTGTGAGAAATACTTAAAATAAAAAGCATCTTGATTTCGAGATTGAAAAAATAATGACACAGAATAGTCCTGAAGTCCAAGCACGACAACCGTTAAGCAACGCACGATTGGGCATATTAGTCCTACTCGGTGCGGAGACGATGCTGTTTTCGGGACTCATCGGGGCATTTCTCGTATTTCGGGTCGGGAACGTCACATGGCCCCCGCCATCACATATCGGGATTGAGCTGCCACGCGCAGTAACCGGCATTAATACTGTCTTACTTCTATTGAGCGGTTATACAATGTTTCAAGCACGCCGCGCAATTCAGAAAGACAACCTGAAGCAGCTACGTAATTGGCTTCTACTCACTGGGGGACTTGGACTACTTTTCCTCGGTGTGCAGGGCAGCGAGTGGATACAACTCATTCGCAACGGACTTACACTTCAATCTGGCGTATATGGCGGCATCTTTTATGTGCTAATTGGGTGCCATGCCGTTCACGTGCTGAGTGCTGTTATATGGCTGTTTATTGTTTTGGGTATGGCAATGGCAGGGCGTTTCTCTGCAACCCGTTACACAGGCGTTGATACGTGTACCATCTACTGGATTTTTGTTGTCGCGCTCTGGCCGATTCTCTACGTTTTGGTGTATCTCTCGTAGGCATCGTGAAAGGAGTGTCAGAATGTATAGATTTTTTTTAGGGGTTACCCTCTTGATAGTTGTCATGTTGATAGTGCCGACATATCTTGAGGCGTGTCCCGCTTGTAAAACCCTTGATGACCCGATCGGTAAAGGTTTTAATTGGAGTATCCTTTTTATGATAGCGATGCCTTTTACGGTTTTCGGACTCATCGGAGGCACAATTTTCTTACAATGGAATGGATATCGGTTTTCAGTTATTGGTAGTCGCTTAAAGAAGCGTCTTCTACGCATCAGAAATTCTTAACTGACAACTGATAGAACTTACGCACTTCATCGGTAGGTGCGGTTTTGCGGCGTACTCGCCCAAATTTTGCCCATACGCGGCAAAATTTGTCTTAGCTTTATATTTGCGATCTGCATTCAAACCGCACCTACTCGTAGACGGAAAGGAGTTTAAATATAGTGGAACACGCTACCACTTTAGACCACACTGAAGATGTATACGAGCCTTCGCTTACGCCGGATAGCCTTGGCAAACTCGGCATGTGGATTTTCCTCGTCGGGGATACCATGTCGTTTGGCGCGCTGCTCGCAGCTTACGCGGCGCTCCGGGCGGGTGCAGGCATCGTCGGTTGGGTCCCACCGAGTGAGATCCTCGGCATTAACCTAACCGCTTTTATGACTTTCCTACTGATATGCAGTAGTGTCACTATGGTGAAAGCACTCGAATCTATTCAGAACGGCAATGTTTCACGCATGTGCACGTTCTTAGGGTTGACGATCTTAGGTGGTGTCATCTTCCTCGGCCTTCAGGCGTATGAATGGTATCATCTGATTACCCACGGATTGACACTCACCGGTATCCCTGATCATGGGTTGTCGGGCGCAGCGATTAGCGGTTCAACACTTTTTGGTCCCACTTTCTACGCCATCACAGGTTTCCACGGGATGCACGTGACCGGCGGCGTCATTTATCTTATCGTCATTTTGATACATGGCTTGCGGGGTAGGTATACCGCTGAGTTTAACCATGAAGTGGAAATTGTTGGACTCTACTGGCACTTCGTTGACCTTATCTGGATTATGGTCTTCACCTTTATCTATCTACTGTAGGGGGATATGAAAATGGCAGAAAACGGACACAAAGAGCATCCGAAATACATGAATATTTTCTGGTGGCTTCTTGCACTAACTATTATTGAGGTCGCTGTCGCAATTCCTGATTACGCTGTTGTGCTAAAAGCCATACTGCTCATCGGGTTGGCGTGTTCCAAAGCCGCCCTTGTCGCTATCTATTTCATGCATCTAAAGTTTGAAAAGAAAACGTTGACGATTATCGTGCTAACGCCTTTTATTATCTGCGTTTTTCTCGTCATTATGCTGATGCCCGATCTCACGTTAGATGTGCGACTCGACGGCATAGAGAAACCGGCGGCAGAAGTTGTGGATACGTCGTCTCACTAACTACTGCTGGATTTGGAATATGGAAGCAGAAGCGACTAATACCCCTAAAGCGGGGCGAAAATTAGACAAAAGCACACTGGTCTGGGTAGCGTTAGGTGTTATCATTATTGCTATCGCCGGCATCAACTTATGGTCGGTATTTGACACGAAACCAGAGGCATTAACTGAGACTGCCGCTGTTAGCGTGCCAGACTTTAGCCTCACCAACCAACAAGGAGAACCGTTAGGTTTGTCCGACATGGCGGGGAAAATTTGGGTCGCCGACTTCATCTTCACCAATTGCCCAACGATTTGTCCAGCGATGACACAAGAGATGGCACGCCTCCAATCCGAATTTGTCGCGGATCCTGTCTATTTTGTCTCGTTCTCTGTAGATCCAGAGCGGGATACGCCAAAAGTCCTCTCGCGCTATGCAGCGGCTTACGGCGCGGACGATAGACGTTGGCATTTTCTCACAGGGGACAAAACGAAGATATACCAGTTAGCCGAACAAGGGTTCAGTTTAGCCGCGGGGCACAAAGGAAGTGAAATACTTCATAGTCCGCGGTTTGTTCTCGTCAAAGCGGATGGGAACATCCACGACTTCTACGATAGTCGAAGCGGACCCGCAATGCTACGCTTACGGCGAGACATCAAAACGCTCCTCGGAAAATAAAAGACGTGAATCTTCTAATCTCTCTCGCGGCTTTTGTGATTCATTTCACATTCGGGTTCTTCCGTGTACGGTTTAAAAGGTTTAGCCGACCGTGGAGTAGATGTCTCTACATTCCAATCACCATTAACATCGTCGTTCGACATTTTATCCTCGACTGGGAGTGGCAAACAGCGATGGTTTACTTATGGCCGGTAACGCTCATTGCCCATATACTCGGCGGCTTTTTAGGGGCGCGTTACAGAAACCGTAGCCCGTAATGAAATTATGCCTTAAATGGCATAATTTGTCTTTGCTTTACATTTGGAGGGCGGATATAAGCAACGCACCTAAAAGTCGAAACGCACGTTGTTTCTCCGCAAGGAAAATTAAAAAAATGATCAAGAAAATTTACGTGCCCGTTGATAATTCGGACTACTCGGATGCGAGTATCGCTTTAGCAGTTGAATTCGCAAAGAAATTCGGATCCCAATTGGTGGGTTCGCATGTTTACGCCGCAAAAATGCACGATGTCCGCTTCAAGCAGATGGAATACACGCTCCCTGAGGAGTATCAGGACGAAGTGGAACTTGAAAAGCAACGCCGAATCCACGATACACTCATTACGATGGGGCTGCAACTGATCTCCGATTCCTATCTTGAGGTGATGAAACAGAAGTGCACCGAATTTGACATCCCGTTTGAACCCAAAATGCCGGAAGGCAAACACTACATAAAACTCGTTGAAGACATTCAGGAAAGCGATTACGACCTCGTGATTATGGGCGCGCTCGGTATGGGGGCAGTCAAAGATAGCCTCATCGGCGGTGTCACTGAACGCGTCGTCCGTCGTATTAATACCGATACACTCGTTGTCCGAGACCTTGAACCCATTGAAGCACATAACGGGAATATCCTCGTCGGAATTGATGGAAGTCCTGAATCTTTCTCAGGTTTGAAAACCGCAATACAACTCGGACAAAAGTTCAATAAACAGGTTGAAGCCGTTGGTGTCTATGACCCCTATCTCCACTACATCGTCTTCAATTCCGTCGTGAATGTACTCACAGAACGCGCCGCAAGAACTTTCAGATTTAAAGAACAAGAGCAACTCCACGAAGAGGTGATTGATACCGGATTAGCAAAAATTTATCAATCACACTTAGAGGTGGCACGGTCTATTGCAAAAGAGGAACACGACTACGCCTTAAAAATTACCTTACTCGATGGAAAAGCCTACGAAAAAGTTCTACAATATGCTCGAAAAACAGACCCGTGGCTCCTCGTCTTAGGCAGGATCGGTGTCCACAGTGAACAAGATATGGACATCGGAAGCACTGCTGAGAATCTGTTACGTCTTGCCCCGTGTAATGTGCTTTTATCAAGTCAGCGTTATTTCCCTCAGATTGATGTCAAAGCGGAAGAGACGCTCGTCTGGACGCAGGAAGCATTAGATAGAATGGAAAAAGCCCCTCCGTTGGTACGCGGCATCGCGAAAACAGCCGTGCATCGGTTTGCCATTGAACGCGGTCATTCTGTTATTACTGAGAGCGTCATCGACATGGCGATGGAAGCGATTATGCCGCAACGTGCCTCTGAGAAGCTCACACGTGTCGCAAAAGAGATTGCCGAACAGAAGGTGCTTGAGTCAGATGCAGTCCAGACCTATATCTGTGGCGAATGTGGCTACGCGGCGCACAACCAGCAACCTGTCCAATGTCCTGTCTGTGGTTCACCACCAGAGCGTTTTCAGATGGTAGACAAAGGTTCTCTGGAAAACATCGCTGTAGACGAAGGGGGGACTGCCGAGGAAGAGACCTTTGACGGTGTGCGACTCCAGTGGTCGGAACAGGCGAAAAAGGCACTCCGCACGGTGCCACGCGGCTATATGCGGCGAAATGTCAAAGCACGCATCGAAAAATCTGCCCGCTCCCAAAAGATTGGGACCATCACAAACGCATTCGCAACCGAGATTATTAACGATAGTATGGGCGAAGCTGCCGCTGTTCGAGAAGACGCACCTGAACTCAGAACCTTGCAAGCACAGACTTCTGATGCTCAGAGTGCTGAAGTCGTTCCCAGTTTTGAAAGTCCAGTGAAATGGACGGAGGAAGCGATTGAGCGTTTGAACTTAGTGCCTGCTGGGTTTATGCGAAATATCACGCAGACTCGGATTGAACAACGTGCGCAAGAGAATAACATTGAAGAGGTTACACTCGATTTCGCAGCACGCGTCATTGAAGATGGCAGAAGTCTTGCCAATGAGGTACTTGGACAGTATTATCAACAGCCAGATCAGGAGTAAACAGGTAACTGGCGACTTCAAAAATGGAGGATAAATGATGAGTGAAATCCCAACAGTCACATTTCAAATCCTCGGTCCAAATGAGGGCGTTGCAGAGGGTTCACATAAAGGTTTATGGTTTAAGGTGCATTCAGATCCACCACCGGCGAGTAATCTTCTCGTCGGCGTAAAGGTGTGTGCATCTAACGGAGAAGTTCAACAGTCCGGCACTGTCATGATCCTGAAACATGAAAGCCATTCTGCCGATTTTTTTTACAAGACAGTAGAAGGTAAGTTGGATGTATGGCTGGAAATTGAGCCTTTTGATTCGCTTGCTAAATTAGAGTTCCCTGTTTTCACAAACGAAGGTTATGTGATAGAGGCAGGATATGAGTTTCCAGAATACAACATAGGCACCTTATCGAAAATAGTGCCTTACCAGTGGAAGGGACCTGATCGCGGCTTATGGACAGACGAGAAACGTTAAAACTTGCCGCAGGCACAGAATTGTAGCAAGATTCACTGAAAAGTGGAGGTTCATTATGCAAAAGCATGCTTTGAAAAATGCGTTGATATTCTTACTTGTGGTATTTATCCTAACAGCTAACGGTTTCGCCGACAATTGGCAACAGTGGCGTGGCATGCACAGCGACGGGATCAGCCAAGAAACCGATATACCTATCCAGTGGAGTCAAACCGAAAACGTCAAATGGCGTTTACCGCTCCCCGGCGAAGCCGCATCTACGCCTATCATCTGGGAAGATAAGATTTTTCTCACCTCGGCTGAAGGCGATGCACTGGTTTTGATGTGTATCAGCACCGATGGTGAAGAAGTCTGGAAACGGACTTTAGGACATGGCAACCGAAGCGTCCGCGGCGGCGAAGGCAATTCCGCCGCACCCTCTCCTGTAACCGATGGCGAACATGTCTGGGCATTCCTCGGCACCGGTGACCTCGCTTGCTATGATTTCGACGGAAATCAGGTCTGGCACACCAATCTCGCTGACCGTTATGGCAAATTTAACCTCTACTTCGTCATGTCAACTACCCCGCTCCTTGACAAGGATCGACTCTACTTCCAACTCATCCACAGCAACGCATGGGTCGTTCTTGCGCTTGACAAGATGACAGGTGGAGAGATCTGGATGCATGAGCGCGATAGCGATGCAACCGAAGAGTGTGAGCAAGCCTATACTTCTCCTATTATCTACCGTGATACCGAACGCGAATATCTTGTTGTCCACGGAGCAGACTATGTTACTGCACACAGCTTGGAAGACGGGAACGAAATCTGGCGATGCGGCGGCTTGAATCCAAAAGAGAGTTATAACTATTCCCTCCGATTCGTCGCTTCTCCCGTCGCAACGGAAGGTCTTATTGTCGTTCCTTCGGCGAAGAACGGACCCGTTTTAGGCATTGATCCAGCTGCTACCCCCGGTGATATAACTGACAGCAAATGGCAACGCTGGAAACTCAGACGGGGGACCCCGGATGTTCCCTCCCCTCTGATCCATGAGGGTTTAGTCTATCTTTCTGGAGAAAGGGGCGGTCTGAGATGTCTTGATGCTGTAACTGGTGAGCTGCTCTATCGTGAACCAACGCATCGACACCAGCATCGCGCCTCGCCTATCTATGTGAATGGATATATCTATCTGACATCTCGGGACGGGGTTATCACCGTTGTAAAAGCCGGACGTGAGTTTAAAATCGTTGCCAGCAATTCCATGGGCGAAGTTATCGCTGCATCTCCTGCTATCGCAAACGGTACGCTCTATCTCCGCAGTTATCAAGCACTCTATGCCATCGGTGCAGAATAATGAAAACGTACAATGAGTTGCCGAGTGATGCTGGTTCCAATATCGTAGGGCAAGTCACGGCACAGGCGAACCGGATTCAACAACGGCTCATCTCCATCAAACACACCGTGGCTATTATGAGTGGAAAAGGCGGGGTCGGCAAGAGTGCTCTCACTGCGAATCTCGCCACCGCACTCACGCTGAAAGGTAACACCGTCGGAGTGGTTGACGCTGACATCAATGGACCGACGCTTGCAAAAATGATGGGTGTTCGCGACGCAACATTGGAATACACGTCTATAGGTGTCAAGCCTGCCGTCACAGCACTCGGCACTAAGCTTATCTCCATGGATCTGCTCTTAGCAGAGGACGATGCACCGGTGCTCTGGAATGCGCATTCACAAAAAGACGCGTTCACATGGCGTAGCACAATGGAAGTAGGCGCGCTTCGAGAATTCATTGCCGATACCGAATGGGGCGAGTTGGATTATCTACTGCTGGATCTTCCACCGGGAACGGATCGACTCCCAAATGTGGCAGAACTTATTCCAAATCTTGGCGGTGTCGTCGTTGTGACAATCCCCTCTGAAGTCTCGCAATTAATCGTCAAAAAATCGGTGACTATGGCAAGAGACATCTTAAAGGTCCCAATCATCGGCGTTGTCGAAAATATGGCTTTCTATATCTGCCAACACTGCGGCGAAGAGGAACCACTCTTTTCCACAGACGAAACGCTTGATGAGGCATTCCAGCAGATCCTCCTCGGCAGCATCCCGTTTGATCCGCAGCTCGCGCGCGCGAATGACAACGGGACCCTCTATCTTGGTGAACGCCTGGGCACACCCGCGAGCAAGGTCCTTATGCAAGTCGCTGAAAAGATTCAAGCGTTTTTTGAAAATTAAAGGAGAAAAAAATGAAGTTCCTGTGTACAGACTGCGACACAGCGATGAAGTTTAAAGACGTGACCCGTCCTGAACAAGGCTCCGTGACGGCACTTTTTGAATGCCCTGACTGTTTTACAGAGATCGCCATGTACCTCAACCCGTCGGAGACTCAGATGCTGAAATCCTTGGATCTCAAGCTGGGTGGCACTAACGAAGCAGCACAACCGATGCAGCTGGTACGCTCACAATTAGAGACTGCAAAAGGCGAATCAATGCCTGATATGTTTTCGTCAGAAACCAGCTCAGGCGAGACTGCTGAAGGCGGCAAATGTCCTTTTACTGGTGTTATCTCGGATGCATTTCAGGAAGACGCAACACCTACCGAACCGACCGGGCCCACCTGGACCGCGGAAGCACTCGAACGCTTGGAACGGATCCCGGCTTTTGTGCGTCCTATGGCAAAGATGGGAATTGAAAGTTTCGCTAAAGACAACGGACATGATGAAATTACAGGTGAAGTCATGGATGCCGCCCGCGGCAACTTCCCCGCCCAGTTCTAACACCAAATTGACAGCGTTGTAGTGGAACCAGGCTAATTCTCCGTGTCGCGGTTTCTCTACATCGCTTTATCATATCCCACCCTCCAAAAAAATTCGACGCAAACAGCAATTATCACCCATTCTCAATAACTTTTGGCGTCTATGTCTACCGTATCAAAAAAAGACGTTCATTTTTTATCATCCTTTCACAACAGTAGTGTGTTTATGAAAGGATACCCACTTTTCTGCTTTTTCGCATTATAATTCTAAAAATTGTCCAAACTTTAGTAAAATTAGGTCGGTATAGTGAAACGCAACATGAGTTCTGATCGTTTATTCATTGTATAATTTTAGCTACCTATAGACATTAATGCGTTTTAACTTAATTAATAGCAAAATATGTCATATTATAACTTGATTGCGAAATTTAGATGTATCTCATAGTGTTTATTTTCCGCCCTATACGGAAACGCATAAAGTGTCCAAAGCTGAGTATACAGATACAATAGATATAAAGGAGCGACATCATGAAACAAATAGATATAAAAATTAGCAGTATATCCTCTCAACATCCCGGCAAAGCAGGAACTGATCCATTGACAGTACTTCAGGATCTTTTACGAAAAACAAGTGGATATTTACCGGTAAGTTTAATCAGCGGTATTCTGATTATGCTTATCAGCATAACAGGTTGCTCCGATGTGCCTTATACCGGTCCAACGCTGACTGTCAGCCATGTAGACGAGTATCTTAACACAATTGAACAAGATACAGTTTGTCTCCAGGATGGATTTGATACAGTCTGTGTAAAACTGCTGTTAGATAAAACAGAAATCGACGCGACAGAAATAGACTATACGCCTACCGTCCACGTTCATCCAACAAGCCTTGTCTATGTGTTTGATTATCAAGGACAGCCTATTTTGGAAGCGAAGCGATTAATGGACACCACCCAAATTGTCCAAGAATTGGTAGCGACAGGCAGAGCGCAACTGCCGCCAAATATTGACAGACCGAACAACGGTAATCAGAGTTCTGTTCCCGAAGGCTGGGTTATCGAGATATACTACCCAGATACTTTCCCTGAAGCAAAGCGGGGGCGCACACTTGCAACCAGTGGACTTGACATCAGAATTGTTGAAGGAAAGATAATTCGGACGAATAGGCGAGCAGATTTGAAAATAGTTGACTTTACGCAAATTGATGGCAGGCGAGGCGTTGAATTTTCTGTCGAAACTGAAGCAGCAGAGATAACAATTCAAGTGAATAAATTAGTCCCAGGCAATACAGCAACATTCCGCATCAGTGCAGAGAGCGTAGAATCTGACGATGACACAAATATCCTCCAGTTACATCCACTACAGTAGTCCCTAAGCAGGAGTAACATCATGAGAAAAATTGAACCTTTCGCGCTAAAATTCATCATCGGAATCCTAAGTGCTCTTTTCTGCATCACCGGTTGTTCCGATATGCCTTATACAGGTTCAGTGCTAACTGTTCATGAGGTGGATCGCTATCTCGTCTCAACGGATGGAAATGTTGTCTGCTTTCAAGATGCGCTCGACTCAACCTGCCTAAAACTTACACCCGAAACAGGGAACGGTGCCATCAACGGACCTGCTATCCACATCTATCCGGAGAAACGTGTGTATGTGTTCTATCATGAAGGAAAACCTATTTTACGTGCAGTGAGGGCAGGCGGTAACACCGGCAATAACGGTGGGGGTGGTAATAACGGCAATGGCAATGGCGGTAACACCGGTAATAACGGTGGGGGTGGCAATAACAACAATAATAATGGCAACGGCAATGGCGATAACACCGGTAATAACGGTGGGGGTGGCAATAACAACAATAATAATGGCAACGGCAATGGCGATAACACCGGTAATAACGGTGGGGGTGGCAATAACAACAATAACGGCAATAACGGTGGGGGTGGCAATAACAACAATAATAATGGCAACGGCAATGGTGATAACACCGGTAATAACGGTGGGGGTGGTAATAACGGCAATGGCAATGGCGGTAACACCGGCAATAACGGTGGGGGTGGCAATAACAACAATAACGGCAATAACGGTGGGGGTGGCAATAACAACAATAATAATGGCAACGGCAATGGTGATAACACCGGTAATAACGGTGGGAATGGCAATAACAACAATAATAACGGCAATGGCAATAACGGCGGGGGCAACAATAACGGCAACAACAATGGCGATAATCCAGGTGGGACGAATGGCGATAACAACGGCAATAACGGCAGTCCACCGGATAATTCTGATGATGGACACGGATGGATTATCTGGGTATATTACCCAGAGGGAACAGCTCCCCAAAATCCACCAACACTTAGCGAGAGCGGCGTAACTATTACCATAAATGGTAAACAGCTAACAGACGATGATATAACCGGTTTTGCACAGTTCATTGGCCCCAATAACGAAGTAGGCGTTCAGTTCTTCTATGAAACTAAATCCGCAGAACTTCTGGATCTACAAGTGCGGATGGAAGGGATCGTCGCTGCTGAGGATCCAGTAAAATTCAACATAAACTACTTGTGGAACTCACAATAATGCCATCATTATTCGTCAAGTTGATGCACGACAGCCAGTGGTGTTGCGGCGAGTAAACCTGCATCAATCGGAATAACAACACCCGAAATCCATTTCGACTCGTCGCTGGCAAGAAAAACGGTTGCCCACGCCACGTCCCATGCGGTACCCTCTGTGCCAAGGGGGCCGATGAGACGGCGCCGTTCTCGTTCCTCTTCGCTCAAGTATGGCGCAGGAAACGAAGCGTAGAGATGCCCCGGCGCGATACAGTTCACTCGGATATTATCGCGTCCGTGATGGACTGCCATCACCTTCGTCGTCGAAATCATCCCGCCTTTTGCCGCGGCGTAAGGTACATTCCGAACCCAACCCGCACGCAACGCATCAATAGACGAGACATTGATAATCGAGCCACCCCCCGCCTCAGCCATCCGAGGCACAGCATGCTTACACGCCATGATCATGCTCTTGAGGTTGACATCCATCACTCTATCCCATTTCTCCTCATCTACCTGCGTGACCATTCCAGAACCGCCGAGTCCAACATTGTTAAAAAGAACATTCACTTTACCAAAACGTTCAACAGCGGCTTCCACCATCCCAGCGCAAGCCGCCTCTGTGGACAGATCGCCGATAAACACCAAGGCTTCGCCACCTTCTGCCTCAATTTCCGCAAGCGTAGCGTTGGCGTTCTCAGGCGAGATGTCCGCCAACAACACTTTCGCACCTTCTCTTGCAAAAAGCATGGATGTCGCATAGCCAGTGCCATCAACTTCGCCTTTTTTGCCAGCACCCGTGACAATCGCAACTTTTCCTTTCAATCGCTCCATAGTTTCAACCAATTAGGAGTTACGAGGACGGAAGGTTTTCCGGTTCCATCCAACCTTCCAACTTTCCAGCCCTTCCAAGATGAATGTTCATCGTAAAGGTGGAAGATCTTTCCAATCTTCCAACCTTCCATGTCTTTTGTCAGGTTTGATCTATGCGCCAATCCCCAACTTATCGTTAATCTCTTTCTGATAGCCTTCGAGTTCGCAGTTTTCAATCTCGGCGATTGTCACAGGACGACCGAACCACCCAGATTCGTAGACTGCCATGCAGATGGCTTCAGACCGCATCCCTTCAACAGCGTCTACTTCAGGTTTTCCACCGCTCCGAATCGCATCGGCGAAGTATTTCAGCTCAATCGCGACTGTATCTTCAATACCGCCTGGGAAGTAGTATTCTCGCTCCGAATCGCTGAGGCTATCCGTAAATTCTTTCATCAGGTCTTCGTTGGAAATCGGTTCACCGCCGCGCGGCACTAAGCCTCTCCCCCAATCAAGCGCGCCTTCACTACCGTAGACAGTGTGTTGACCGAACCCATGTCCCGGTGCCGAACCGACCCATGTCCACTGCGCGGTAACGCCTTGTTCAAACTTGATGGTCGCAATCATCGCGTCTTCGACATCAACGGCGTAACCCCCTTCACGCTCACCCGGGTTGTCGTAACGGAACGGTTCATAAGCCTTGTTGATTGCGTAAACTTCCTCAGCTTCCAGACCGAGAATGTAGCGCATCAGATCAGTGAAATGTACACCGCCATCCAATGCCCAACCGCCGCCGGCATCCATCTTGAAGTTGCGCCAGCCCCATTTGCCCAAGCCTTCGCCGACTTCAATCCAGAAGAACATGCGCGGTTCACCGATACGTCCTTGCGCGATTGCCCAACTGCGAGTGCGTTGGATGCGCGCCAGACGATAGTTTTCAGCCACGGAGATAATCTTATCGTTCCGCTCCGCTGCTTCCATCATCAATTGGCATGCCCGCATTGTGATACCGAACGGTTTTTCGATAATAACGTGCTTCCCCGCCTCAAGTGCAGGCACTGCAAGCGTATGATGTGCACTATGGAGCGCACAGATATCGACACATTCCAAATCAGGATGTTTCGCCAGCATTTCATCGAGTTCTGTGTAGACGGCTGGTTTCGTCCCGCCTTGAAATTCGTGTGCCTGATTCGCGCGTTCTTCAGCGCGTTCCTCGGCAATATCGCACGCCGCCACAATCTCAAAATCCTTGAGTCCGTTCGACCAGAGTTGACGATAACCGCCCATATGTGCACCCGACATACCGCCGCATCCGACCAATCCCATCTTAATTCGTTCTGGCATGTAAGCCTCCTTATGTGTTCCAAATCACGATTCGCGCGTCCAACGCGTCTAACAGGACTTTCGGAATTATATGCCATACGGAATTCCCTGTCAACATTTTTCTCAATCGCGTCGCTTCTGTTGGAGCGACCTGTTGGCTAAAATGCCCAAAAAATCGAGAAATGAATGGCTCTGACTCATGCCTTAAACCCCTTGACTTAAAAATTATTTCTCTGATAGAATACCGAAAATAGAGGAGGGATAATTATGTACATCGCTAATACGAAGCTTTTCTATAGCATTAGAGGGTTCTCAGTTGTGTTCGCGGCGTTGCTCTTATTCGCGAATCCGTTTGCTGATGCAGCGGTTGATAAACATACTGTCGCTGTTTGGCTCTTTGAGGAAGGTGCCGGGAAGGTCGTGAAAGATGCTTCTGGGAACGGACACGACGGCAAATTTGCGGGGAGTCCGAAGTGGGTAAAAGCGAAATTCGGGACAGGGTTAGAGTTACCCGGCGATGCTGGCGGTTATGTCGTCGTCGATTCTACCCAAAAACTGGAATTGGAAACACTCAGTATTGAAGCATGGGTTAAAGTGGAAGAAGGTACAGGTAAATGGCAAGGTATAGTCTGCAAACAGCAGGCAGGGTGCACCAATCGAAACTATGGTATTTGGGTGAATGTAAATACGAGCGTTCTGCATGCACAAATCGGAGCAAACGGTGGATGTGCATTCAGTATAGATGGCAAGACCGACATCACAGATAACAAGTGGCATCATCTCGCCTTTACTTATGATGGCAAGATGGGACGCGTTTACGTTGATGGTGAATTAGAGAACGAGGCACCTAATGCGCAGTCGTTTCAGAGCGGCGATCCCATTACAATCGGTGTCCCAAATCTCGATAACGCAAACGGATTGAAAGGTATCATTGAAGAGATACGCATCTCCAATGTGGAACGCACCAAAGATGAAATCCAAGAGGCGATGGATGTCGGATTAGCACAAATTCTCAGTGTTGACCCCGGCGGCAAACTCGCAACGCGCTGGGGATATATTAAACAGGTCCAATAATCAGAACTTACGCATTGTCCCTTAAAGTCCCCCTGATAAGGGGGATTTAGGGGGTTTAAAATATCGCGCTTTAAAGTCCGATCTGAAATAGGGAGAACAATTTGAGAAAATTAACCTTCGCGTGTTTACTGCTTTTTTGCTTCACAATATCCGTATTCGGACAAGGACTTCCAATGGCAGCACCAGAAGAGGTAGGCGTTTCCACCGAACATCTTGAACGTATCCGTCCCGTCATGCAAGGCTATGTTGATGATGGACGTATAGCAGGGATCCTGACCGTCGTGGCGAGACGCGGCAAAATCGTTCATTTTGAAACCGTCGGCATGCGAGATGTTGAAAACAATAAGCCCATCGAAGCAGACACAATATTTCGTATCCACTCGATGTCTAAACCGATTACGAGTGTTGCAGTGATGATGCTCTATGAGGAGGGACATTTTCAGCTCGATACACCCGTGTCCGATTTCATCCCTGAATTTAAAAACATGGAGGTCTACAACGAGGATCAGACGGAAATCTTGGATGCGAAGAAAGCGGTAACCATCAAACACCTTCTCACGCATACCGCTGGGTTAATCTATGGCTGGGGCGGTGAAGCACTCGATAAACGCTATCAGAAGGCGAACCTTTTTCAGCCCGGCACGCCGCTCGCGGATACAGTGAAGAAACTTAGCGACATTCCGCTCGCGCATGAACCGGGTGACAGATGGACGTATGGGGTTTCCACCGATGTCCTCGGCTACCTCGTGGAAGTGGTTTCGGGGATGCCGTTTGAAGAGTTCCTCCAAACGCGGCTCTTTGGACCGCTCGGTATGGTAGATACCGCATTTTCAGTGCCTTTAGAGAAGTTAGACAGGTTTGCAGTACTCTATGAGCTTAGCAAAGAAGGTGAAATGAAAGGTGGTAAAGAGAAAGAAAAAAAGGTGGACGGTGCTAAAGAGAAAAAAGAGAAGATAAAAGGCGATAAGTCTCCAAAAATGAGATTGGAACGTGTTGAGAAAGATCCACCGCTTGAGAACGATGAGATCCGTTTCTTTCCAGGCGGCGGTGGCGCGCTCCTCTCAACGGCTCCAGACTATATGCGGTTTTGTCAGATGTTGCTCAACGGTGGTGAACTTGAAGGGGTCCGCATATTAAAGAAGGAAACGGTTGAACTGATGCGCTATCCACATCATGATGGTTGGTTTGGACTCGGTTTTTCTATCGTAAATGGTAGGGAATCGAAAGACACCGATGATAAAGCACCAAAAGACACGCCGGAGTCGATGGGAAGTTATAGTTGGGGCGGTGCCGCCGGGACCCTCTTCTGGATTGATCCAGAAAAAGAGTTGATCGGTTTGCTCATGACGCAGATCAGTGACGTGTCCTCTTCCCACGATCAGTTTAAAGTGCTAACCTATCAGGCACTAACGGAATAGTGGTACTCGGTGCTCAGTTTTCGGTTTTCGGTTAATACGTTGTGGCAGTTATGTGCTCTGTTACCGCCACAGCCTACCTCTTTAACCGAGTCCTCTCACTGCGAGGCAAACCGTACCGACAACTATTAAAGGAGAACAGATTGAGAAAATTTACGTGTATATGTTTACTGCTTTTCTGCATCACTACCCTCGCATTTGGGCAAGGGCTTCCGATGGCAGTGCCAGAGGCGGTCGGTGTCTCTACCGAGCGTCTTGAACGCATCCGTCCTGTGATGCAAGGTTATGTTGATGAGGGACACTTACCAGGATTCCTAACAGTCGTATCGCGACACGGGAAAATTGTCCATTTTGAAACCATCGGCATGCGGGATGTTGAAAATAAAAAACCGGTTGAACCCGACACGATATTCCGTATCTATTCCATGTCAAAGCCGATTACCAGTGTCGCCGTGATGATGCTTTACGAGGAAGGGCGTTTTCAACTCGGTACACCCGTCTCTAAGTTTATCCCCCAATTTAAAAACATGAAGGTCTACAACGAGGACCAGACGGAAATCTTAGATGCAAAGAAGGAGATAACCATCAAACATCTTCTCATGCATACTGCGGGATTAACTTACGGTTGGGGCAATAAACCGGTCGATGCACTCTATAAAGAAGCAAAAATCCGTGAACCCGGCTCAACCTTGGTGGATATGGTGGAAAAACTCGGTAAGATTCCCCTCGTTCACGAACCGGGCGAAAGGTGGACCTATAGTGTATCTACCGATGTGCTCGGCTACTTCGTGGAAGTCGTTTCGGGGATGCCATTTGAAGAATTCCTCCAAACCCGTCTCTTTAAACCGCTTGGTATGGTAGACACAGCGTTTTCGGTGCCTTTAGAGAAGGCGGACAGGTTTGCAGCACTGTATCGGCATAACAGAAGAGAAGGACTAATGAAACGCGTAGGCGGAGATGCGCCACTCGCTAAGGATAAACTCAGTTTCTTCCCATCAGGCGGGGGTGGACTCGTCTCAACGGCTGCAGATTACATGCGGTTTTCTCAGATGTTGCTCAACGGTGGTGAACTTGACGGTGTCCGTATATTAGGGAAGAAAACGGTTGAGTTAATGCGCTATCCACATCACGACGATTGGTTTGGACTCGGTTTCGCGGTCGTTACGAATAAGGAGCCACCGAACATTCTGGAATCGGTAGGCAATTTCAGTTGGGGTGGTGCCGCCGCTACCACCTTCTGGATTGATCCGCAGGAAGAATTGATCGGCTTACTTATGACACAACTCCTCAATAACCGTTTTCCTTTCCAACAGCAATTTAAAGTCTTGACCTATCAGGCACTTACGGAATAGAAGCCATCGGCTATCGGCTGTCAGCAAGAATGGCTATCAGCCATCGGCTATCGGCTGTCAGTCACAGGAGACTTTTGATTAATAGAAACCCTCTTTGCTGATGGCTGACTGCTGACTGCTGATGGCTAACCTGCTGATGGCTGACAGCCAAATTATCGGAGACCTTAATGGCATTATATGAAGGATTACCGCGGGTTGTGCCTGAAGATGTCGGCATATCAACCGCGCGGTTGGGACGTATTACACCGGTCATGCAAAACTATGTTGACAACGGTAAAATTCCCTGCGCATTGACGATGATCGCGCGTGAAGGCAAGCTCGTCCATTTTGAAAAGTTCGGCGTGCAGGATATCGCCGCCGCCAAACCGATACAATTCGACACCATCTTCCGTCTCTACTCAATGACGAAGCCGATTACGAGCATCGCGGTCATGATGCTCTACGAAGAAGGGCATTTTCAACTCACGACACCGGTCTCCGAATTTGTTCCATATTTCAAAGATATGAAGGTCTACACGGAAGATGGCAGTGCTATTGTTGATGCCGAACGCGAGGTGACAATAAAACATCTACTCACGCATACGGCAGGACTTATCTATGAAAGCGATAGGGAGGATCACCCGATCGATCAGCGATATGAAGACGCAGATCTCTACGGCGGCGATCTTACAAGCATGATACAAAAGCTCGGAGATATTCCGCTCTTTCACCAACCCGGGGACGCATGGAAGTACGGGATGTCTACCGATGTGCTCGGCTACCTCGTAGAGGTCGTATCGGGTATGCCATTTGCAACGTTTTTGAGAACGCGTATCTTTGATCCGTTGGGCATGAATGACACTGGGTTTTCCGTGAAGGTTGAGAATGCTGGCCGCTATTCAAAGGTATATGAATTCGCGGAGGATGGTAATCTTCAGCAAATTGAGAAGATCCATGCTGCAACGGGTCCCTTGAGTTTTTTCCATTCTGGTGGCGGCGGACTACAATCAACGGCTGCGGATTATCTCCGCTTCTGCCAAATGGTGCTCAACGGTGGTGAACTTGATGGTGTACGGCTACTCGGAAGGAAAACCACTGAACTCGTCACGATGAGCCACGTTCCCCCCGATTGGTTAGCACCTAAGAGAACCGGGACCGGTTTCGGACTTGGGTTCTCCGTTGTTACGAATGTCGCTGATACCCACACGATCGGCTCCTTAGGCACTTGCAGTTGGGGCGGCATGGCAAGTACCACATTTTGGATTGATCCTGTCGAAGCGTTGATCGGCGTTTTCATGACACAGTTGGTCGGTGCCGATTCCCCATTTCAGGCCCAATTCCGAATTTTGACCTATCAAGCCCTGACTGAGTAATGGTTATAAGTTATAAGTTGTAAGTTATCAGTTATAAGTTAATCTCTTGTGGTATCCACAGCAGCCCTGAATACCACAACACAGTCACTTATAACTGTTAACTGTTAACTAACAACTATTCCCTTGATAACTGACAACTATCTCATAGGAGATTTTAATGACATTGTATGAAGGATTACCGCGAGCCGTACCCGAAGATGTCGGTATGTCCACTTCGCGACTAAGACGTATTACGCCAGTCATGCAACGCTGGGTTGACGACGGAAAAATTCCCTTTGTATTAACGATGATCGCGCGTGAAGGCAGACTCGTCCATTTTGAAAAATATGGCATGCAGGACGTTGCAACTGCGAAACCGGTAGAATTTGACACCATCTTCCGCATCTACTCGATGACGAAGCCGATTGTCAGCATCGCGGTGATGATGCTCTACGAGGAAGGGCATTTTCAGCTCAGCACACCCGTCTCCAAATTTATTCCCGCCCTTAAAGATATGCAAGTCTACACGGGAAACGGCGAAGCGACTGTTGCTGCGGAACGCGAGATAACAATAAAACATCTGCTCACGCATACCGCTGGGTTCACCTATGGCTTTGAAAGTGACCATCCCATTGCGCAGCGATATGAGGATATCTTCTTCAACGTCTACGACCTCGTGAACGAGGTAGACCTCGCGAAAGAGATGGAAGTGCTCGGAAAGATACCACTTTTTTTTCAACCGGGTACCAGATGGCACTATGGGATGTCATCTGAAGTGGTCTGCGGCCTTATCGAAGCGGTATCCGGTATGCCGCTTGCTGAATTTTTGAAGACGCGAATATTTAACCCGTTAGGTATGCGCGACACCGATTTCTCCGTGCCAGAGGAAAATGTGGATCGCTATGCAACGTTATATGAACCCACGGAAGATGGCGGAATTCAGAGGGTTCAAGAAGTATATGGCGCAAACGGACCCTTGAGTTTCTACCATAATGGTATTGGACTACAATCGACAGCTGCGGATTATCTCCGTTTTTGTCAGATGTTACTCAACGATGGCGAACTTGACAGCGTACGCCTGCTCGGACGAAAAACTGTCGAATGCATCAGGGCAAATCATCTCTCTGATGACTGCGAAATCCATCCCTTCTTGAAACCAGGATGTGGTTTCGGACTTGGGTTCCAGGTTGTCACAGATGTCGCTGATACCCCAGCACTCGGTTCTTTAGGCACTTACGATTGGCGCGGTGCCGCAGGCACCAAATTTTGGATTGATCCTGTGGCGGACTTAATCGGTATTTTCATGACGCAGTTGTGGGTACTTGGGGTGGACCCGTCTGTGTTTTCGTTCTGGGAGTTCTCGTACCAATTCAAGGTTCTCGCCTATCAAGCGATTACGAATTAGATTGACGCAAGACGATAACTATTCTTCCAACAAAGGAGAGGTTTTATGGCGGTATATGATGGACTGCCTCGCGCGGTACCCGAGGATATGGGCATGTCAACCGAACGGTTGGCGCGCATCGTTCCGGTCATGCAACGCTGGGTTGACGACGGGAAAATCCCCTTTGTATTGACGATGATCGCGCGTGAAGGCAGACTCGTCCATTTTGAAAAATATGGCATGCGAGACGTTGCAACTGCGAAACCGGTAGAATTTGACACCATCTTCCGCATCTACTCGATGACAAAACCGATTGCCAGTATCGCAGTCATGATGCTCTATGAGGAAGGGCATTTTCAGCTCGGTACACCTGTCTCCGAACTTATTCCCGCTTTCAAGGATATGCAGGTCTACACGGAGAATGGGGAAGGCACTGTTGCTGCGGAACGCGAGATAACAATAAAACATCTACTCACGCATACTGCTGGGTTCACCTATGGCTTTGAAAGTGACCATCCCATTGCGCAGCGATATGAGGATGGCTTCTCGAACATCTACGCCCCCGCGAAAAAGGTAGACCTCGCGAAAGAGATGGAAATGCTCGGAAAGATACCGCTTTTTTTTCAACCCGGTACCAGATGGTACTACGGGATGTCATCTGAAGTGATCTGCGGCCTTATAGAAGCGGTATCCGGTATGCCGCTTGCCGAATTTTTGAAGACGCGAATATTTAATCCGTTAGGTATGCGCGACACCGATTTCTCCGTGCCAGAGGAAAATGCGGATCGCTATGCAACGTTATATGAACCCACGGAAGATGGCGGGATTCAGGGGGTTCAAGAAGTATTTGGTGCAAACGGGCCCTTGAGTTTCAACCACAATGGTATTGGACTACAATCAACGGCTGCGGATTATCTCCGCTTCTGTCAGATGTTGCTCAACGATGGCGAGCTTGACAGCGTACGCCTGCTCGGACGAAAAACCGTTGAATGCGTCAGGACGGATCATCTCTCTGATGACTGCAAAATCCATTCTTTCTTCGAGCCAGGATATGGTTTCGGACTTGGGTTCCAGGTTGTCACAGATGGCACTGATACCCCAACACTCGGCTCTTTAGGCACTTACGAGTGGGGCGGTGCCGCATGTACCTGGTTTTGGATTGATCCTGTGGCGGACTTAATCGGTATTCTGATGACGCAGTTGTTCGTCCTTGATGTGGATCCGTCTGTGTTTTCGTTCTGGGAGTTCTTGAACCAATTCAAGGTTCTCACCTATCAAGCTATCACGAATTAAGTTGACGCAAACCGATAACCATTCTTCCAACAAAGGAGAATTTTTATGGCAATATATGATGGACTGCCTCGCGCGGTGCCTGAAGATGTCGGCATGTCCACCTCGCGATTGGAACGCATCGCTCCGGTCATGCAACGCTGGGTTGACGACGGAAAAATTCCGTGTGTATTGACGATGATCGCGCGTGAAGGTAGACTCGTCCATTTTGAAAAATATGGCACGCAGGACGTTGCCACTGCGAAACCGGTGGAATTTGATACCATCTTCCGCATCTACTCAATGACAAAGCCGATTACCAGTATCGCGGTCATGATGCTCTACGAGGAAGGACATTTCCAGCTCGGTACACCCGTCTCCGAATTGATTCCAGCTTTCAAAGATATGCAGGTCTATACGGACGGTGGCGAGGCTATTGTTGATGCTGAACGAGAGATGACAATAAAACATCTGCTCACACATACCTCTGGACTTATCTACGGCGGGGACTGGGAGCATCCGATTAATGAGCGATATAGAGCAGCGGATTTCTACGGCGGAGACCTCGCACACATGGCACAGGAGATCGGCGATATCCCACTCCTTCATCACCCCGGTGATGGATGGAACTACGGTATGTCTACCGACGTACTCGGTTATCTTGTAGAAGTCGTGTCAGGTATGCCGTTTGAGGAATTCTTGAAAACCCGAATTTTAAATCCATTAGGTATGCATGATACCGCTTTCTCGGTGCCAGACGAAAAGGCTGATAGATATGCAACCTTATATGAACCCACAGAAGATGGTGGTATTCAGGTACTTGAGAACGCGCCAGTTTCCAGCGGACCGTTGAGTTTCCACCACTCCGGTGGTGCTGGACTACAATCGACCGCGGCGGATTACCTCCGATTCTGCCAGATGTTGCTCAACGATGGCGAACTTGATGGCGTACGCCTGCTCGGAACCAAAACCGTTGAACTCATCAGGATGAATCATATCTCTGACGATTGGCACCCCCTTGAGAGAACCGGATGCGGTTTCGGGCTTGGATTTGCCGTTGTCACCAACGTCGCTGATACCAATAGCCTTGGTTCTGAAGGTACCTACAGTTGGGGTGGCCTCGCAAGTACGACGTTTTGGATTGACCCTGTGGAGGACCTCATCGGCATTTTGATGACACAATTAATCGGTGACTCCCCATTCCATGCCCAATTCCGCGTCCTCACATATCAGGCAATTACAGATTAGACCTGATCTGCCTCATCGAACCACAAGGAAAATAAAAAAAATGAAAATTGCAGTCGTAACCGGTGAACACGGATTTCAAGAAAAACAATTTGACGCAGTATTTGAAAGTATGGAAGGACTCCAATTCGTCCGAGAAGATCTGGATGTTTTTGTAGAAGACCCGGACCAGAAGGACTACGACACTGTTGTCTTTTACAACTTTCACCGTCCGTATCCGACAGATGTCCAAGCGCAGGCTATTCTCGATTTAACAGAACGCGGACAGGGTATGGTCATTTTACATCATGCTATCTTAGCGTTTCCCGAATGGGATGCTTATTCTGAGATGTGCGGAGTTGACGATCGCAGTGAATTCGGATACTATCCACGCCAAACACTCCAAGTACAAATCGCTGATGCAGACCATCCGATTACCGAAGGACTCACCGAGTGGGAAATGGGTGATGAGACGTATACCATGAAATCTGCTGGCGATGATAGTTCAATTCTTTTGACGGTTGATCATCCGAATAGCATGGATGTCCTCGGTTGGGCGCGTGAATATGGGAAATCCCGCATTTTCTGCTTCCAGAGTGGGCACGACGATGTAACCTTTTCTAATCCGAACTTCCGAGAAGTACTACGACGCGGCATTCACTGGTGCGCGAAAGGGTAAGAGAGTATGGGGATAATGGAACATTACATTTTTTGGCATCATCCATCCAGAACGGCTTGGATCCGTATGCTCTACATCGGAATCTATTGTGTTCTTTTCCTGCTTTTTTCAACAAAGATGCCCGTAAACGCTGATAAAGGGGAGACTATGGCACATACAAAGTATTCAGTAGCAGTGAAAACAGTTGACGGTTTTCAAGTTTATTACATCCAACAAGATGAGAAAGCGGTTGCTGAAATCGTACCCGCACTCGGAAATAATTGTTATGCCTTCAAGGTAGCAGACGGCGACACTTGGTTGAATTTAATAGACGCACCGCCGGACCTTGCTACATTGGAAGAACGACCAACCGCTTATGGCAACCCGATTCTGTTTCCGTTCCCGAACCGAGTCCGGAACGGCACATGGCAATTTGAGGGAAAAACCTACCAATTTGACAAAGCACCCGAATCCCCGACGACAATCCATGGACTGTTGTTGAATCAGCCGTATCAAGTTGAAAGCCATACCGCTGATGGAAACGGTGCGACCCTGGTATGCTCCATCAATTCTCAAGATTTTCCCGATGTCGCTCGCCAGTATCCATTTCCCTTTAAAATTGAGATTACCTATACCCTTAAAGATGCCGTGCTAACGATGGAAACTGCTATCAAAAATACAGGCGATCAGAATATGCCGATGGGCTTCGGGATTCACCCATATTTCAGCGTAGACCTCGGCACCGAAGCGGACGCGTCGCAAGCGATAATTACCGTCCCTGCCGCTAAATATTGGGAACTCGATGAAGTCCTCGTGCCAACGGGAAAACAACAAGATGTTGGCGGTACACTGGACCTGCAGAATGGGCAACCGTTCGCAAAACTCAAACTTGATCATGTCTTTACGGACGTTCAATTGGTTGATGGCGTGAGTCGATGCCGCATTGAGAATCGGGATACCGCATACGGTATGATAATGGAATCAGATGCACAGTTCAGAGAGCTGGTTGTCTATACACCGCCAGATAGAGATGCCATCTGTTTTGAACCTTATACTTGTCCGACCGACGCGATCAACCTTGAGGCGCGCGGAATTCCCGCAGGTGTAATTGTGCTTGCACCCAATGAAACGTTTTCCGGTACCGTCCGCTTTATGGCACAGTAGTAGGCACACGCCGTGTGCCGTCCACCTAAAAGCGCGTAACCTTAAGGAGAACATCATTTGATTCGTGCCTTATTCATTTTTCCACTTTTCTTTTTACTTACGCAGCCGTGTATAGCAATCCGTGAAGGCACAGCGACTGCCGATATCTTTATCAAACGGTACAAGCGATCTGGCGACTTCGGGAAACTCGCACTCTGGCACGAAGCAGCAGCAGAATGTCTGGTACGTATCTCCATTCCGATGAACGAAATCGCCCACAGTTACTATACACAGCACGGATACAAGAAGTGGGCAGCACGAGCGAAAAAGGAGGCGCGCGAGATTCAGGAACAATATAAATACCACCGAAAGCAGGCGAAAATTGCTTGGCAAAAATCAGAAACCCCGGAACCCGTCCTAAATGCCGAACGTGAGAATATAGCAAAATTTATCGGAACATGGCTCCCACGCTATCCTGATCGGTTTTATGAATTTGGTATCTATCCCACATTTTTCAGAAAACAACGGGAATTAGCGGAGCAGACAGGCGATTATGTAAAGGCACTCCAGTTTGAAGCCGATGCAGCAGAGATGTGTGCAGCGCAATATGAAAAGATTCTGATCGCCTATGGTCTCAAAGGTTATCAAAAACACCGAGACGCATACCGGCAACATGCATTGCGACTCCAGCACCTCGCACAGCAAAACCCGAAGAGATTACCCAAAGCGGTGAACAGGGCTAAACAGATAGCGCGTTCGCTCGAAACTCAGGCGGTTCCCGCGCCACAAAAAGCAGACGTAATACGACACATCGCAAAGTCGGATGCGCGCGTCAAAACCGCTTTAGCAGATCAGACCGGCGTTCACGCATACCCATCTTTTCAAGGGTTCGCGTGGATCGTCCGTTTTACGAATCACAGCCGTGGAAATCTCGTGACCGCAATTATTGATAAAAAAACTGCCGAAGTGTTAGATGTATTTTAGGGTGTATTCTGCCCAGAACTGAAAACTCATTTTTTCTTGACAACAACTTCCAACTGTGAAACAATAAAAAATGGTTAAGTTTTTCAGACCAGAAGGTTGTATTAGAATGCTTTACGCCAAAGCAATTTTGGAGTATTGAAACGGTTTCATACGAAGATTCGTTTTTACTGACGATAACAAATCTGGTTGAGACGGCGGCATTTTCTTGATTGACACCGCCTGCGTTTTTCACTTATAGTGAATTATCAAAGTGTGTAGACACTGCTTGGTAGGGGTTTTGCTTGGGTATTTCCTTGCACTTTGTAAACGCACCAATTGACAGTGTCTTGTTGATTGTAAAATCTATTGATTAATTATAAAAATAAAGGGGATTCAACATGATTACGAGAAAAATTGCAACATTCGCGTTCATATTCGCAATTGTTGCTTTAGCTATCGGGCTTTCCGGTTGTGAAAGGGTTGTTAAAGTAGTACCTGATGCAGAAATGCCTTCAATGCCGGATGCAGGAATTACCATCGGTGTTGCTCTAGCGCTGACGGGGGACAATGCCGAACCGTATGGGATTCCAATGCAAGAGGGCCTTGAGTTAGCAAGAGAAGAAATCAATATGCTCGGCGGTCCGAGTATTACCTTCATCACTGTAGACGCTTTAGGTACCGTAGAGGGTGCGAAGGCAGCCGTTCAACAATTGGTTGATCAAGGTGTACCCGCTATCGTCGGGATTGGTATCTCAACGCATCTCAAAGAGGCGTTTCCGATTGCGCAAGAGAATGGGGTGGTCGCTTTTAGCCCGATTTCCTCCGCTGCGGGTTTGAGTTCGATTGGAGATTATATCTTCCGCGCGGGTCTCGCCGTAGATATACTGACTCCGGTTGGTTTGAAGACAACGCAGGAGAGGCTCGGTTATACAAAAGTGGCGACGATATACGATGCTGCGGATACCTACTCCACAAGTAGCAACCAGGAAATAGTGAAAGCCCTTGAGGCAGGTGGTGTCGAGATTCTGGCACAGGAAACCTTCCAAACCCGCGATACCGATTTTTCTATGCAACTCACCAATATCATGGATATGTCGCCTGACGCGGTCTTTGTCGCTGCGCTGTCAGGAGAGATGACGCAGGTTATGGCTCAGGCGCGCGAAATCGGTATCTCCGTTCCGCTTATTGTTCCTGATTTGACTGCAAAAGAGATCCAAATAGTAGGTCCTGCTGCCGAGGGTGCGATAACTATTTCTGGATGGTCCGTTGGGTCTGATGCTCCCGGGAACCAAGCCTTCGTCCAGAAGTATCAGGCGAAATACGGTATTGAACCTGGACCGTGGGCGGCGCAGGCGTATGCGACGCTCAACATTCTCGCTAACGCCATTATGAATGCCCAGTCGACAGATTCTGCGGCGATTCGTGATGCCTTAGCGCAGACGATGGATTTCCCTACGATTTTAGGGAATTTCTCGTTTGACCCGAACGGCGAGGCGATGTATGATCGGGTTGAAGAACGGGTTGTCCATATCGTGAAAGATGGGAAACTTCAGCCCTTTGAAGCGGCGACACATCAGATGGCACCTAAAGAGATTCCTATTGGGCTTCTCACATCTCTGACAGGGATACACACCGAACCGTATGGGTTGCCCATGCAACGTGGCTTTGAGTTGGCACGCGAAGAGATTAATATGCTCAGCAGCACCAACTTCACGTTCATCACTGTGGATGATAAAAGCACCGTAGAAGGAGCGAAAGCGGCCGTACAACAACTGGTGGATGAAGGGGTACCTGCTATGGTCGGGTTCGCAATCTCATCGATGCTCAAACCTTCTTTCCCCATTGCACAAGAGAATAGCGTCGTCGGTTTTAGCGGGGTCTCCTCCGCTGCCGGTTTGAGCACCGAAATTGGGGATTATATTTTCCGCGCAGCACTCGCCGTGGACAAACTGATTCCCCCTGGCGTGGCGGCAACGCATCAGAAACTCGGCTACAAAAATGTAGCGATCATATATGATGCGAAAGATGAGTACTCTACAAGTGGCAAGGAGGAGATCGAGAAGGCACTTATGGCGAACGGGGTCGAAATTCTGACCGTGGAAGCTATGGAAACCGGCGATACCGATGTTTCTACGCAACTCGCCAAGATAAAGAACTTGAATCCTGACGCGCTCTTTATCTCTGCTCTTTCACAAGAAATGACTGTGATTATCAAGCAAGGACGAGATCCCGAAGGCGGTATCCCCGACACTGTTCCGTTTATTGTACTCGATTTGACCGAGAAAGAAATCGGAGATGTCGGCACTGCTGCCGAAGGGGCGATAACCTTTATTGCATGGTTCCATGAATCTGACACACCTGGGAACCAAGCCTTCGTTCAGAATTATCGGATGGAATACGGGATTGAGCCTGAACCGTGGGCGGCGCAATCGTATGCAACCTTCTATATTCTCGCCAACGCGATTGCGAACGCACAGTCGACAGATTCTGCTGATATTCGCGACGCACTGGCACAGACGATGAATTTCCCCACGATTTTAGGTGATTTTTCTTTTGACCCAGGTGGAGAGGCGGTGCATGATCCCGTCGTACTTACAGTCAAAAACGGGGAACTTCAACTCTTTGAATAATCTCGCCATTAAACCAATATAACCAGAGCCTTGTCATCAACCACTCGCTGATGGCAAGGCTTTACTTTTGCTATTTTTTTATTCAATAATGTGCTAAAATAATTCAACTTGTTAAAGCCAATATATGCGTTATTTTCAATGCTTGTTACAAGACGCAATGAGTGAGTGAACAATCAACAGCCAGTACGTGGCAGATGCAAATATTCTTTTCTACCACAACTGCTCTTTGCTGATGACTGATAGCCAATAGCCAATAGCCATTATGAAACGCTCCAAAATTCTGCCAGTAGGCATCTTACTTTTAATCCTAATCTGCTCCGAATTCTCGCTAATTAAAGCAGCGGATCCGCCTTCGGCGGACATCCCTTCGCATATCACTCCGGGTGAACTGTTAATCCGTTTGACACCGGAGGCAGCAGCGGATGTCGAGCGGTTGCATGTCGATGCACCCATCTCTGTTCTGCACACAAAACACAATGTAGAATCGTTGCACCAGCTATTTCCATATCTCGCGCGTCCATCGCTCAATCCAAATTTAAAGCGCATCTACCTGTTACGGTTTGCCCCTGATGCACCGCTTGAAGCACTCAAAGCTGCATACCAACAAAATCCGCTCGTTGAGGCAGTCGAATATAACTATCTCCGCCCGACACTCGCAGACGCTATCACCCCGAATGACCCAAAATATCCGGAGCAGTGGAGTCTACCACTGATGAAATTACCACAAGCATGGGCGATCGAAAAAGGTGACCGAAGCGTCGTCATTGCGATCATTGATTCCGGTATTGATTATAGACACGATGACTTGGCACCCAAAGTGTGGATAAACCCCGGCGAGATCCCAGAAAATGGACTTGACGACGACGGCAACGGCTACACCGACGATGTCCATGGTTGGGATTTTACCGATGCCCCCAATCTACAGGCGGAAGGCGATTATATCGAAGGTGATAATGAACCCATTGATGAAAGTGGACACGGCACGCATGTTGCAGGCATTGCCGGTGCCATGCCAAATAACGGGATCGGTATTGCCGGGGTCGCGTGGGAATGTCCACTTATGGCAATACGCGCCGGACTCTCACTCGGCGGAAGTTCACGCATGCAGGACGATGACTCCGCATCAGCGATTGTCTATGCCGCTGACAACGGGACAAGTGTCATTAATATGAGTTGGGGCAGCGAGCACCGTTCTTTCGTTATTCAGGATGCAATTGATTATGCTTATGCTCGCGGGGTTGTATTAGTCGCCGCTGCTGGCAATTCCCAGAAACCCACTGCCATCTTTCCGGCTGCCTACCGAAAGGTTATCGCTGTCGCATCCACCGAGCAGAATCAACAGCGGTTTTACCAATCCAATTTCGGTGCTTCTATAGATATTGGTGCCCCAGGCAACGTGATTCTCAGCACGCAAATTAATAACCAGTATCGGCTCCTTACTGGCACTTCTATGGCTTCACCACACGTCGCTGGCGTTGCAGCCTTGCTGCTCGCAAAACGACCCGCACTGACACATGAAGAAGTTCGGCACATACTCATTAACACTGCCGACCCAGTCTATCAAGAGGATAGTGATGCACTTGACGAACGATTCGTAGGGGCAGGCACTGTCAATGCCGAGCGCGCACTATTTGCAAGCGGCGCATTGCAGGCACGCATCCTCACCCCTGAAACCAATAGCGGCGGCGCGGATTCGATCACCATCGTCGGTTCCGCAGGCGGCTATAAATTTCAAGCGTGGCAGTTGAGTTATGGTGAATCTACTGTCCCTACGGAATTCATACCGTTCACCGAATCTAAGGTCACACAGCAAATCGGTGGAACCTTGGCTGTTTGGGATACGACAACTGTTCCAGAGGGTATCTACACTGTCCGTTTAACGGTAACCGCGACAGACGGGCATCAAACCCATGACCAGGTCGTTTTAAGTGTAGACCGGTCACCACCTCAAGTTATCTCTCTCACCGCAACCGAAACGTTTTATGGCGAACGGAGTCTTACGCTTTTCACTTGGGCAACGGATGATGTCACCCAGAATATCCTCTATTACCGACGCAAAGGCAGCCTCGCGCCTTTCGCACCTATTACCACCACAGATCTGGCGGTAGAGCATTCTCTCTCCTTAGGTTTTGAAACCGGAATTTACCAATTTTTCGTTGAATCAGAGAATACGACCAACCTCAAGACAAGGGAGGACAACGGCGGCGCATTCTATACGATTGACGTTGTCGGTGGACGCATCTCGCCGGGCAGTTTCTCTGAAAAATCCCTTGATATTCCGCCACTTCATATCGCAAATGTAATCACAGACTTTGACAGCGATGGTCTACCTGAAATTGTCGGGAGTCCATTGCTTGTGGATGCTGTTGACAGCGAGTTACAAGCCGCTATCCTCGCAATCTATGAGCGTTTACCAAGCGGTAGATATGAATTGGTACATACCCTTGAGAGCCTCGAAAACCTATCTAATCTGGAGGAATTCGTTACGTGGGCAGTAGATGACACAGATAACGATGGACTGCTCGAAATACTCGCTACTGATGATGCGCGAACTTTTCTCATTGAGAGTGACACGCCGCGAGGATACCCACACCAAATTATTTGGGAAACGCCGTTTCTTTCTGGCGGTACGATCGCTGACTTGGACCGCGATGGACAGAGAGAGATTATCGGTGCCGATAACAACAATGACCGACTCATGGTTTTTGAATACGACAACGTCACGAAGACCCATGTCGAGAAAGCCATTTTGACGAATGAAACGCTCGGTTCTAACGTATTTGCACAACGTTTTGCTATTGATGATTTTGACGGTGATGGAAACACGGAGTGGGTAGCAGCCGATAGTGAAGGCGATCTTTTCATTTATGAACCTACTTCCACCAATAATACTTTCCGGCTTGAATGGCAAACGCAACTACCGCTGAAAAATGTTACCCAACTGACTTCAGGCGATCTCACTGGGGACGGCAGCCCAGAATTTGTTGTCGGCGGCTTACTGTCCTTACCCGATAATCCGTCAGGGCCCCTGCTCTGGAAATTTTTCGTCTTTACGCATACACCGCTCGGCTACGCGATGTTATCGGAGTCGGAACGGGACGCAACTATCGCAATTGCCCCACACCGACGGAATGCAAACAGTCTCGCTATTGCGGATCTGGATCGTGACGGTTTGAATAACTTAATCATTGCTACATATCCGAACCTTTATGTAACGCAGTGGGATGGCACTGCGTTGCGACCGCTATGGCACCGAAGAATAGAGAAATCGCCCGCGATCTTCACCGCTGACCTCAATCAAAACGAGTTTGACGAGTTTTACGTTAACCTTGAGGATGGGGTTTACCGTTTTGAATCTGTTTTCGCAACAGATCCAGATGGCGTTGGTATACTGACACCGTGGAATGTTGAAGCGAAACCATTGACACAGAAGGCAGTACAGGTTACATGGAACGCGCAGCAGGACGACGAAACGAACACCCAACCTTCCAACCTTCCAACCTTCCAGCCTTTTACTGTCTATCGCGCACAAGGTGAAAAAACAGAGGCACCTGCACGTGACGCTTTTGAGAAAGTCGCCGAAAATCTAACTGTCACAAGGTTCTTAGACCGACAAGTAACGAAGGATAACACTTACTGGTATACTGTCACGACAAAGCATGTTAACGGCACCGAAACCGAGCGCACTGAGCCTGTTGCTGCGACACCCAGAGAACCACCCCAATTAATTCGGGCGACCTATCACCAGCCTGAGGCGGAAGGGGATACAGCACAAATTGACGCGCCGCAAACAGTTTCCGAGCGACGGAAATTCTGGGTGATTGTTACATTTGACCGACGGATGAATCTCGGTATTGGGGACGAGAGTCGATATGTCCTGCGCGAAGTGCAACGCATTGATGGTGTGAATCCAGTATCTGCTATTCGCGACCGGATGGGGACACGGGCACTTTTAGCATTTGACACGGAGAGTCTCCTCGAACACTTCGGGCAGCCCCTTACTGACAAAAGCGATCAATATGAAATTACTGTCTCCAACGTGGCTGATATTGATGAAAATCCTATTCGCGGTGCCACACGACCGCTTGAAATACCGAGCGGCATTACAAAGACAGCGGTATCGGATTTAACACACGTACGCGTCTATCCAAATCCAGTGCGACCCAACGTCGCTGATAAGGGTGTGATTACTTTTGACAAACTGCCTGTTGGCACACACATCCAGCTCTTTACAGCGAACGGTGAATTGCTTGAAGCATTGAACGTTACCGAACAAGACCACAACCGAAAAGAGTGGTGGCTTACAAGTAATAACACAGGAGATGTCTCGACTGGTATCTATATCTACGTCCTTGAATTTGAAACCGAAAAAAAGATAGGCAAAATCGCAGTGATTAGATGAACGATTTTATTCTTATCGCAAATCCAATCTCCGGCAAGGGTAAGGCAAAAGATGTTGCTGAACAAGGCTACGCCGCTCTCACCGAATCCGGACAACGCGGGCGACTGGTATTGACTTCGGCATCCGGCGATGCAAAGCGTTTCGCACATGAGGCTGTCTCTACAGGCATTCGGTTCGTGGTTGCTTGTGGCGGCGATGGAACACTCCACGAAGTCGTCAATGGCATCGCGGCGGTTCCTGATGTGACCTTAGGAGTCCTGCCCTGTGGTCGCGGTAACGATTTTGCTGCGGCTGTTGGTATCCCGCTGAAGCCTGAAGCAGCAATCGCAACGCTCTTGTCCGGCACCCTTATCCGTGTAGATTTAGGGCGTTGCTATCAAAATAGCAGTCAGCAGTCAGCAGTCAGCAATCAGCAAGAGGGCGTAGCTTCATCAGAAACCTCTTTACCGAAAGCCGAAAGCCGAAAGCCGATGGCTAATTACTATTTCATCACCATTGCAACCTGTGGTTACGATACAGAGGTGAGTCGCCGTGCCGCCAAAGGCACACCTTTATTTGCAGGGACAGCTTCTTATGCTTATGCAGCTGTGGAGACACTATTTTACTACGAACCACCCTTTGTCCGGCTTGAGGGCGACTTCGGCATTCACGAAGGACCCCTCCTCCTCGCTGCAACCGGTATTACAAGCCGATACGGCGGTGGATTTCAGATTGTACCCAACGCACGCATCGACGATGGACTTTTCGATGTCTGCATCGTCCGTCCAGTTTCATCTTTGACGGTACTCCGACTCTTAGTAACACTTTTCTGGGGTGGACATGTGTCACATCCCGCCGTTTCTATGCACCAGACCCAAACTTTAAAAATTGAGACCGACACACCAATGCTGCTATATGCCGACGGCGAACCGATGTGCGAAACACCCGCAACGGTTGAAATAATCAAGCATGGGTTAAGGGTGATGGCACCGCAACATTCGTAAATAATCCGGAGCAGTTGAAAACTGGATATACCTATGAGTCCTCAGGATACATCTGTTCTATCTCATCGCTGTATCGTTCTATAATAACGTTGCGTTTCAACTTCAATGTCGGGGTCATCTCATCGGCTTCCTGTGAGAATTCCTTTTCCAGTAGGACGAACCGTCGTACCTGTTCAAAATCTGCGAAATCCGTCAAACGGCTCCGAATTTCACCCTGAATGTGTTGTTGCACCTCACGCGCTTGGAGCATCGCTGAAAGGTCTGCGGTGTCAATGTCGCCACCAGTGTCACTGTCAGATGCCCACGCCTTGAGCGCGTCAAAGTTCGGAACGATTAGGGCTGCAAGGTTTTTACGTTCATTGCCCACCAGCATAATCTGACTGATAAAAGGACTCTGCACCAATTCACTCTCTATCGGTTGTGGTGCGACATTCTTACCGTTGGAAAGCACAATTATATTCTTTTTTCTATCGGTTATCTTGACAAATCCATCCGCATCGATGAGACCGATGTCGCCTGTGTGAAACCAACCTTCTTCGTCGATAACTTCTGCTGTCGCGGCTTCGTTGTTGAAATAGCCCTTCATCACGTGCGGACCCCGGGTTAAAATCTCGCCGTCTTCAGCAATCCGTACCTCCACACCAGGGACAGGCGCGCCAACGGTACCGAACTTCCATTTCTCAGGATAATTCATGCTGATAACAGGAGAGGTCTCCGTTAAGCCGTATCCCTCCAAAATTAGGATGCCCGCTGCATGGAAAAATTCAGCGATTGCTTGTGGTAACGCCGCACCCCCTGAAACAAAAAAGCGCAGGCGTCCGCCTGTCGCCGCTTTCAATTTCGCAAAAACGAGTTTGTCCGCGATGTTTTGCTGCAACCGCAGAATTGCGGACGGCTTTTTTCCTTGTTGAATGGCTGAACTGACGGAGGAACCGACTGAAACACCCCAGTGAAATATTTTCTGTTTCAGCGATGAACCTTCTTGAACGGCACGCAGGATTCTGTCGTGCATGGTTTCGTAGAGCCGCGGCACACTGAGCATCACTGTTGGAGCAACCTCCTGCATGTTTTGCGCAACCGTGAATGTACTCTCCGCATAAGCGATCTTTGCGCCTGAGAACAATGGCACATAATGTCCACCGAGTCGTTCAAAGACATGCGATAACGGTAGGAATGACAGCAATACGTCGGTTTCACTCACATCAATCAGCGATTTACACACCTGTACATTTGAAATAAAATTCGCATGTGTGAGCATAACACCCTTCGGGTTGCCTGTTGTACCAGACGTATAAATAATCGTCGCAATGTCATCTTCACTTGTGGTATTGTCAGGGTCTTCACCTGTGGGTTTGCAGACCGCCTCAAATTCGGTAACACCTTCCGGGGTTTCACCTTCGATTGAATCAAAGATAATAATCTGTTCAAGCGTTGGAATCTTATCTCGAATAGAAAGACACTTCTCCAACTGCTTTTCTGTCGATACGCAGATGACTTTCGCACCGGAATCATTCAGAATATAACCGACCTGCGCTGCGGTCAGCGTTGAGAACATCGGGACAGTTACTGCACCCGTTTTTAGACTACCAAAATCAGTAATTGCCCATTCCGGACGATTCTCCGATAGGATCGCAACCCGATCATCTTTTTCTACCCCTAACGCGTTGAGTCCTCTACTAAAAGCATCCACCGATTCGCCAAGTGTGGTGTAAGAGATGTCTTCATAGGTCCCACCTTTCGGTTTGCTTGCCAGAGCGGGTTTGCTACCATAGTGTTGGATTGAATCTTCAAACATGGATATCAGTGTCATGTAATCGCCTCCCCTGCTGTTGTTTGCGATAATCCTAACATACGGCATGATACAAGTCAAGTTAATCGTTACTATAGTAACTCAGCCGCTATTCTAAACTCGGACTACCTTTTTAATCCTTTTCAGCGCAATTACCCGCCTCACACCTAAATTATCCCTTGATGTCGTTTTTTCTTGCATTTGTGTTACAAATTATGCTAAACTATTACAAATTATCACAGCAAACCTCAATTTGATCAGAATTTACCGGCGTACAGAGATGAGGTATTGGTGCCGCTGAAAAATAAATATTCGCAAAATTCTGGGAAATATGGTAAACTCTATCGTAAAGTCATCCGCTTCTGCCTGAGGAGACGTTCACATGTACGATAAGAAGAATCCTAAAGATGTTAACGCAAGCCCTAACAAGTACGACCTATTTACTGAAGATGATGAAGAGGTTGAAGAGGAACTCACCGCTGAAGAAGAGGAATTGAGTTCTGGCTATTCGTTGCAGCTGATTCACCACCTCATTACTGAAACACCACCAGAAGACCGTCGCCGCCGATGGCTCTTGGAGCTGCGTCGCGCGATTCTTAGCGATGAAGGTGAGTTTCGGGAGAGAATTCAGGCGATTCAGCAGGAAGCACTCCGTATCCATGCGGAAATGGAGGCACAGATAGAAAAACTCACTTCACCCGCAAATCGGATCGGGACCTTGCTCGGATTGCCGAAAGACGACATTGCGCGGGTCATCGTCGGTGGCTCTGAATACTATGCCAATCTTGATACCCAACTTGACCCCGGAACTTTGAAGAAAGGGTTTAGTGTCCTCCTGAACGATGCATTTGTCGTCGTTGGTGAACTCGGATATAACGATGCCGGTCCCATCGCAAAAATAGCCGATGTTATGCCGGACGGCAGAATCCGTATTGGGCAAGAACCTAACGCACAGACTGTTATCCTTGAACGTTCCGCAGACCTCACGGACACAAAACTGAAGTCCGGTGATGAAGTTCGCGTTGATTCCAACTTCCGCGTCGCCCTTGAACATATCGCTACGAAAGAAACGGATGCTTACGCCCTTGAGGCGGTACCGAACATTCCTTGGTCTAAAGTCGGTGGGCTTGACGAGACTATCCAAAAAATTAAGGATACAATTGAACTACCAATCCTGCATCCTGAACTCTTTTCTCGTTTCCAATACAGCGCACCGAAAGGCTTTCTCCTCCATGGACCGCCGGGATGTGGAAAGACACTCATCGGTAAAGCGACCGCATATAATCTAACGCAGCAGCTCCAAAAAGAGAGTGGGGAAGATGTTGAAGGTTGTTTCTTACACATCAAGGGACCTGAGATTCTGAACATGTGGCTCGGCGAATCTGAACGGAAAGTCCGAGAAATATTTCAGATTGCGCGTGAAAAGAAGGACGAAGGTAAGCTCGCCTTTGTGTTTATAGATGAAGCAGAATCTATATTAGGCACGCGGCGCGCGCTGAGATCGCATAGCATTTCCAATACGCTTGTACCCATGTTCTGTGCAGAAATGGATGGGATTGAGTCGCTACAGGATGTCGTTATTATCCTCGCAACAAATCGACCCGATCTGATTGATCCAGCAATTCTACGACCTGGGCGTATTGATAGAAAGATTAAAGTAACCCGTCCGGGTGCAGACGCTGCGAAGGATATTTTCCGAATCTACCTCACGCCCGAACTGCCTATCGCATCAGTCGTTGACCTCGAGGCAGAGGCGGAGGCAACCGGAACGCCGCCCGAAGTTATACCGGCTGAGAAGGCAGTTGAAGACCTAATCGCGCAGATAGTTGATGAGATGTTCCGTGAGGATGAGGACAATCGGTTCCTTGAAGTCTCCCTAAGAAGCGGCAGACGTGATATCCTCTATCGCGGGCATTTGTGTAGTGGCGCGATCATTGAGTCAATTGTACAGCGCGCAAAGGAATCCGCACTCAAACGCGCAATCCAGAACCCAGAGAAAGAGAGCGGGATTTCACGGGCGGATCTGTTAGACGCACTCGCCGCAGAATATCGTGAAAGTGAAATCTTCCCGCCGACCGAGGCAACCGAAGACTGGCTCAAACTCCTTGATTACGATCCAGCCAACGTCGTCAAAGTTACACCTATCAAAGCTGAAAAGCGGGAACGGCGTAAAACGTCTGGCTCGCGTGTCATTTAGGAGAATGGTTTTCAGTTTTCAGTACGATTTTTTTTCAAAAAATCTTTCGGTTGTCAGTTAAGAGAAAGACTTGATAAATGAGATTACCCTCTTAACCGACAACCAATAACTGATAACCAATAACCAGTAAATGGAAAGACTTTTTGGAATTGAAACCGAATACGGAATAACGCTCGAAAATGAAGCACACATTGATGCCGTCAAACAGTCAATTGAGTTAATAAAAAGTTATCGCCAAGAGGACTTTCGACCTGTATGGGACTATCGCGGTGAAGACCCCTTTCGAGATGAACGCGGTTTTCGGGCGAAGACACTCTCTAATCATCCTGATGAGAAGGAAGAGGAAGAACGCGATCGGAAACGCAATAAGAAGGAAAAACTCTCTTTTGTAGAAATTAAAAGCGATCACATCCTGGTCAACGGCGCACGGCTCTACAATGACCACGCGCATCCGGAGTATTCTACGCCTGAATGCAGCAGCTTGTTTGATCTCGTCGCACATGATAAAGCCGGTGAGCGTATCCTCCACCGGTGTGCTGAAACACGCAGTCAGAACCTCGGAAAGCGGGTACTGCTATATAAAAATAATACCGATTTTCATGGACATAGTTACGGGTGTCACGATAATTACTTGATGGCACGCGAAGTCCCGTTTGAGACACTCAAACAAGGCATTATGCCGTTCTTTATTACGCGGCAAATCTTCGCAGGCGCAGGGAAAATCGGTATTGAAACCGAAGCAGGACTTGCGACGCCAGGGCACTATCAGTTGTCACAACGCGCCGATTTCTTTCACGTTGAGGCGAGCGTTGATACGATGCACAATCGGCCTATCGTTAACACGCGAGACGAACCGCATGCTGATGCCGCTAAATACCGGAGACTGCACGGTATCGCAGGCGACGCAAATATGTCCGAATACGCCACGGCACTCAAAATCGGCACGACTGCCCTTGTTATTGCATTAATTGAACAACGGAGGATTCCCGAAAGTCTCGCACTCGCTAATCCGATTGATACTATCAAAACCGTATCCCATGATCAGACGTATCGATGGATGGTGATGACTGAAGACGGAAAAACGATGTCTGCTATTGATCATCAGCGTGAGTATCTCGCACTTGCACAAAAACATCTCAGTAGGGACGAGGTTACCTCGGCCCTACCTGAAACTGACTGGGTGCTCACCGAGTGGGAGGATACACTCAACGCACTTGAGAAGGATCCGATGTCGCTGATTGATCGCCTCGATTGGGTCGCAAAGAAATGGTTACTTGAAACTTTTGCGGAAGAAGAAGGCGTCGCTTGGGACGATATATGGCTCCAGAGTTTGGATTTAGAATATCATAACATTGATCTGGACGAAGGACTATACTACGGGATTCCGATGCGACGTGTTGTCACAGACGATCAAATTGAAGCAGCACTCCATAATCCACCTGCTGGTACACGCGCATATTTCCGTGGGCGTGCTGTTGATCGGTTTGGTGCTTCTATTAAAGCGATCCAATGGGATAGCATTACTTTCATCGTGAACGGACGCACCCGAGAAGTTAACCTCAACGCGCTCGCAGAAGCAGAGGTCGCACATCGATATAACGAGGCTCTTGACGAATCGCCAACCGTTGAAATCTTGATTAAAAAATTGGGTATGTAGATTTTTTTAGAGGAATAGTTTTCAGGGCAATTTTTCTGCGAAAAATCTTTCAGTTTTAATAGTTATCAATTTTCAGAAAGAGGCTTTAGAACTATCCCAAACCTCTTGAAACTGACAACTGATAACCGATAACTGAAAACTATTCTTACTGACAACCGATAGCCATTAAAAAGGAGAAAATGAAATGGAAGCCAATATGATTACTCAGCTTGAACGCAAGCAGAGAGATACAAAACCTATCGGCCCCGGTGATGGCGATGGGGATAACGAAGGACCAAAGCGTCAGAAAGTCAGTCGCCCCGATACGCAAGAGCTGCTCAAACGGATGCGGCGCGTCGACAAAGATCAGTCCCGGCGTTACCGCCAGAGAACGGGGGAATGATGAACGGTACGGGCAATTTCCTGAATCGAACGGGTACAGGGGACAGAGAACTTGCGCTGCAAGAAGTCATAAACCATAAAGGCGACTTCCTCGATCTCTTGAAATACGCAAACTACCCTTTGAAGATAGAGGTGTCACCGGAAACCGCACGACACGCAGCAGATGTTGAAATAGCGCATAGCACCACCGTTGTTGCTGTGCTTTACCGAGATGGGGTCCTGATTGCAGGGGACCGGCGTGCCACCGCAGGCACCGCTGTCATCTATGATCGTGCCGAGAAAGTCTTGCAAATTGATAGGCATTCTGTACTTGCTATTTCAGGTTCACCTGCTATCGCTTATGAAATTGCCAGAATATTGGAACACTCGTTCCAATATTTCCGGCGCAGCCAGCTCCAAGAGCTAAGCCTTGAAGGCAAGCTTCGGATGTTATCGAGACTCATCCGCGAGAATATATCAATGGCACTCCAAGGCATCGGTGGCGTTATTCCTATCTTTGCCCTGTACGACTTGAATGCTACTGATGATGAGAACGGTGGAAAGGTTTTCTTCTATGACGCGCTCGGCGCGCACTTTGAGAACGTCGATTTCGCAACAACTGGCTCCGGTTCTATTTGGATCCGTGGGGTCTTACGCTACCTGTCTCGGTTTGGTGAGACGGCCTTGCACGAAATGGACCAACGACAGGCAACTATTACTATCTTAAGACTCTTGGACATCGCAAGTGAATACGATGCCGCAACGAGCGGATACAATGCAAAAGTACAAATTTTTCCGACGATCAAAACCGTAACACGCACCGGCGTTGATACCATTTCTGATGATGAGTTAGCGGCATGGTACGCTGAGGCACAACCAAATACAGAGGAATAGTCATCAATTGTCAGTTTGCCTTGCAGTGAGAGTTATCGGTTAAGAGTGCCTTGCAGTGAGAGTTGTTACTGACAACTGAAAGATTTTTCGCAGAAAAATCGTACTGACAACCGACAACTATTAAAAAATGCGAGATGAACCATATCGCTGGATAGAAGCGATTCAGGACCGACAAGATTACATTGAGGACCAACTCCGACCGGGCAGTCCTGTCGTAGGTATTACCTACAACGAAGGCATGATGCTCTTGACGATTAGCAAGGGACAACGTAAAATCTTTGAGGTACACGACCGGATCGCACTTTCCGCAATCGGACACCCGGCTGATATTGAACGCCTCCGGATGCTTGTTACCGATACTGCCAGCGTCCAAGGCTTTCAAAATGCCACTGAAGATATAAATCTACACCGGTTAACGAACTATACCTTGGCACCTGCTTTCAAGCAGGCGTTTGAGTCTATTGTCGGTGAAGCGTATATCATCAAAATGTTGCTCGCCGAACTCGGCAGCACTTCTGAAAGAAATCAATTTACTGGAATCAATTTTGACGGCATTGTCCGAACGAACCCCACTTTCGCTGTTATCGGTGGAACAGGCGCGATTGAGACAGGGATGAAAAACTATCTCACTGCCGCACAGACAGACGCGGACAGGGATTTGACCGCAGCACTCCGCTTGGGTTTAGAAACTTGGGCAGTCGGCAAAGAATTGAGTTCACGGGAATCTGATGAAACTGAGGCTGAGGATACCGAATTAGATACGACACAGATGTACGAAATTATTGATACTGCTCGCGAAGAAGGTGAAATTGAAGCCGGCGTTTTAGAAGCAGCACAACAAGGGGCAAGCAAATTCCGGCTACTTACCGCTCAAGAGATTGAAGCGGCACTATAATAGTTAACAGTTATCAGTTACAAGAGTGCCTCGCAGTGAGAGTAATAGTCCTAAAGCCTCTTTCTGACAACTGTTATAAGAGGTTTTGATAATCACAAAGTCTCTTTCTTTAACTATCAACTCGACTCCGTTATAGATGTTAAGGCACGAGTTGATGGTTAAAACTGAAAGATTTTTTCGGAGAAAAAATCGTACTGATGACTGACAACTATTAAAACTGACAACTATTAAAATGAACAAACGCATTTTTGGAATCGAAACTGAATTTGGATGCATGACAGATACTGAGCGGGTTCGTGGCACTTCTGAAGGCGTTGCGGCGCGCGTTCGGGACTATGTTTTTGATGTACTTGAGCTCGGTCTTCGCGACATCCATTACCGAGACTGGGGAGAACCCCCCGGCAACGGTGGATTCCTGTTCAATGGTGGGCGGCTTTACATTGATATGGGGCATCTTGAATATGCGACACCTGAATGCGGAACACTCTTTGATCTTGTCGCTTACGATAAAGCCATTGAATATATCATCAACTGTATCCTCGCCGATACCGGGCAGCCGACTGCTTTCTTCAAAAACAATATCGACCATTTCACAGGCGCAACCTTTGGATGTCATGAAAACTTTCAGGTCAGTCGAGATGTACCATTTTACCGAGTTGTCATTCCAACACTCATGCCGTTCTTCGTTACCCGACAAATTTATGCCGGTGCCGGTAGAGTCGGCGTTTATGATGAGATGATTGAGTTCGGTGATTTTCAGCAGGAGTTAAGTGAGCAACAAAATTATCAAATTTCGCAACGTGCCGATCATATTGTCACTGACATTTATGAATGGATTCAGTTTAGCCGTGCTATTATCAATACGCGAGATGAACCGCTCAGCGATTACACAAAATACCGTCGGCTCCATCTCCTCGTCGGTGATTCTAATATGTCCGAGTACGCAACCGCACTCAAAATAGGCACCACTTCGCTCTTACTCACAGCGATTGAAGCCTTTCACGAGATGCACGGCGAAAAATTACCGCTCCCGGGCTTTGAACTCGCTGATCCGGTCTACGCGATTCGACACATCTCGCGTGATAATACTTTCACATGGCGGATTGAACTTAAATCTGGAAAAACAATTTCTGCTGTTGATTTACAAAGGGAGTATCTCAACTTCGTTCAAGCTCTCATCACCGAACACGACGAAGATACCGAATGGGTGCTTTCTGCATGGGAGTCTATACTCAATGATCTTGAGAAAGATTGGGAAAGCGTTATCCCGCGTGTTGATTGGGCTGCGAAAAAATGGTTGCTCGAAACTTTTATTAGCGAAGAGAAACTCGACTGGGATGATCCATGGATTAAAAGTCAGGATTTAGAGTATCATAATATTAATACAGACAACGGGCTCTATTACGCACTGCAAGCACAAGGACAGATGGAGCGCGTTATCACCGATGAACAGATTAAGTACGCTATTAACAACGCACCACAGGATACTCGGGCAAAAGTCCGATCTTTCCTGATGCGAACCCTTACCCAAAAACAGATGCCTTGTATTGTTGATTGGCATCAGATATACGCAGGACATACAGAATATTTTGAGATGAAAGAACCGTTTGACACCAACATCGCGAAAGCGCAAAGGTGGATAAATAGACTCCGCAAGCGATCTTCGCGAAATTGATGTATAGCTACCGTGTAGCAAGGAGAGAAACCATGGCTAAAGACAGAAGCATACACACGGATTGTGAAGGATTTTACCGTCGGGACTTTCTCAAAGCGGGTGCCCTCGGTTTGTTTGGACTGAGCCTCACCGACTTTTTCCGGCTCAAAGCACACGCCGCAACCGCAGAAGCAAGCGTTAGTGGGTCAAGAACCTCTGTCGGTACTGCCACATCCGTTATTCTTGTCTGGTTAGGAGGTGGACCCAGCCACCTCGACATGTGGGACCTTAAGCCGGATGCCCCTGAAGAAATTCGCGGGCTTTTCAAGCCGATAGCGACAAATGTCAACGGCATCCAAATTAGTGAACATCTCCCCAAACTTGCACAACAGACCGATAAACTCTGCATCATCCGTTCGATGACCTCCCCAGAGGCGGCACACGAGCGTGGAACACACTATATGATGACAGGTTATCAACCCTTACCCGGTTTTGCTGTTCCAGGGTACGGTGCTGTTGTCTCTGAACTCAAAGAACAGCGGAGTGCTTTACCGCCTTATATTTCTGTACCAGCACCTGTCGCTTATGGCGGTGGTGGATTCTTGGGTGCCTCGCTCGCGCCTTTCTCACCTGGCGGAAACCCCGCAAGCAAGAACTTCAAGGTCCGGGATCTTGAACCCCCTAAAGGTGTCTCTTTTGAACGCGTTGAACGGCGACGCTCTTTACGTCAAGCCGTTGATTCTGCCTTCAAAAAATACGAATCAGCCAACCCTGCTGCCGAAGCAGTTGACAATTTCTATACTTCCGCTTACAACCTGATGAGTTCCGATGATGCGCGTGCCGCATTTGATCTCAATGCCGAACCCGGTAAAACACGCGACGCATATCGACGGGACACATTCGGACAAAGCTGCCTCCTCGCGAGAAGACTCGTCGAAGCAGGTGTTAACTTCGTCACAGTCAGTAACGGTGGATGGGATAATCACAACAACATCTTCTCATCTTTACCGGGGAAACTCAACGCTTTTGATCAAACCATGGCTACCTTAATCACAGATCTGAACGATCGCGGATTATTGGAATCTACGCTCGTTATCGCGATGGGTGAGTTTGGTAGAACACCGGTCATCAACAGAAACGCCGGACGGGACCATCATTCCCGCGTCTTCTCGATCATGTTAGCCGGTGGGGGTGTCCAAGGTGGACAAGTCATCGGGGCTTCGGATCCGCTCGGAACGGAGCCTGCCGAAACGCCGGTACGTCCGGAAGATTTGTCAGCGACGCTCTATAAGTCGCTCGGCATTGATTACAATGAACACCTTGAGTCACCAGACGGCGTCCGCATTGTGCTCTCACGTGGCGGTAGACCGGTTCGTGGAGTACTCGCTTAGATAGTTCAAGACTTACGCATTTTTCCATGATAACGGATGTCCTACGCATGCAGGCGGGGTTTAAAACCCCGCCTGCAGTGGAAGCTGCGTAAGTCCTATAGTTAACAGTATTCGGTTATCAGTTGTCGGTTCTAACGAGCGTCAAGAACCTCTTAACTGATGACTGAATACTGAAAACTGACAACTAATAAGTAGGCACCTATGCTTCGCATCTTTTTCGTTATCCTCCGTAACATAGGAAGCCTGATAGCAGCATCCTACATCATATTCATAACACCGATCAGCTTCGCGGACCAACCGCTGTCGCCGATCTGGTCACTTGAATTTAGCCCTGATGGGAAAACGCTGGCTGTCGGGAAATATCAGTGGATTGAACTCTGGGACCTGGAGACACAACAGATCCTTCACACGTATGAACCACACGCGGGTGAGGTCCGAAGTCTCAAATTCGCAGCTGCAGACGACCCACAAACGTCATCCTTGAGGCTCTATGCCGGTGGCGGCACTGCCTCCGAAAGCGGTGAAATACGGATTTGGGATGTCGCCTCCGAAGCGTTAATAAAAAGTTTTGAGATTCATGGCGATACCATTGAATCTATCGCGCTCAGTCCAAATAACACAACACTGCTCACTGCCAGTATGGATGAATATAGTGCTGTCATTGATATAGCAATGCTTGAGGATGCCGAAGATTCAATAGACGAACAAGCGAAGTGGCTTACACAACACGTCGGGCGGGTGCTATGTACCTTGTATCATCCACAGGGTACGTACTTTGTCACCGGTAGTGAAGATAAAACCATAAAAGTATGGAATCCGAACACTTTCAACGTCTTGGTGAACTTTGATGCTAACGATGACGCAGTCTATAGCCTCGCGTATTCAGCCGAAGAAGGCGTGATAGTCTCTGGGTCTGCTGATAACACTATCCGAACGTGGCGTGTCACACCCACAGAAGGTGATGGTGAGGAAATTGCAGTCGGACGAGATTCACTGGAGATGACAGGGGCACTCGTTCGTGAATATAATGGGCATCAAGGGGCTGTTTATAGTGTTGATGCAGGGCTCGTATTGCCAAGACGCGCCAACAATCCGGCAGCAATGATTGCCTCCGGTAGTGCAGACAATTCCGTGATTATCTGGAATATTCGGTCAGGGAACCGCTATAGAACTTTCGATGAATCGACCGACGCTGTTTACGCAGTGAAATTCAGTCCGGATGGTGAATTTGTAGCAGCTGGCGGTCGAGATGGAAAAGTACGGCTCTGGAATCTCCGTAAACAGACCTTAACCCACGAGTTCTAAATAGTTATCAGTTTTCAGTGAAGAAGTTGCCAGTAACCAGTGAAGAAGTCTCTTTTACTGTAAACTGGCAACTGTAAACTGTAAACTAATTTGGGGGTCTTTCACGATGTATACCAATACTATATCCGTTTTGACTAAGCAATATAGCCTTCCGAGTACAGTCCGAACCCTTTTTACACTCTTCTTTATTTCAATCAGTCTCCACGCATTTGCACAAGGGACCCCGCGACTCAATTCCCTATTTCCCGCAGGAGGGCAACCTGGAATGACTGTTGAGGTTGCTATTCAGGGTTCCGATTTAGAAGATGCACACGAAGTCATTATTGAAGGAGAACCGGGGATTACCGCTAAACTTCATCCCGTTGGTGGCGAGATTGATGACACCCATAAGCCTGTTTTTGAAGCGAATTGCGGACAGTGCCATGAACTCCGATCTCCAAGCAATCGATCAATGACACCCACGCAGTGGAAAGCCACCGTGCAACGGATGATTACAGAGAAAGGCGCGGAAATCGACGCGGAGGCACAAACGCAAATCGTAGCCTATCTCACATCAGCGGCAAGAGCCAGTGCAGGACTCACTGCCGAATTATCTATCGCACCGGACGCATCCATTGGGCTTCGCGAAATTCGGATCGTCGGCAAGCACGGCACTTCTACCGCATGGCCCTTTGAGGTTAGCCAAACCCCGGATGTCATTGAGACCGAGTCGAATAACGATCCGGAATCCGCTACCACTATTGAATTACCAAGCCTCATCAACGGCGTTATTAATCCCGGCGGCGATGAAGATTATTATGTGTTTGAAGGAACTAAAGGACAACGATACGTGTTTAGCGTCAAAGCGTATCGACTTAACAACATCAGCCAACAGTTCTTCAATCCAACGATCTCTGTTTTTGATGCCAAAGGCGTTGAACTCGCACGCAGCAATGGGTTCTATAGTCTCGATCCGCTTATTGATATGACCCTTCCCGACGACGGTCCCTATCTCCTACGTATTCGAGATCTGTTGCATCGTGGAAACCCAGATTCCGTTTATCGATTAACAGGTGGTGTTCTCCCATACAATACTTATCTTTTCCCAGCGGGTGGAACGCTTCCTGATGGAGATATGAATCGGACCCATCCACCAGCAGAGACCGATCAAGCGTTATATGGTCCCCCTTCTCCTCCGACAGCCAATATTGTTCAGTGCGTTATTGGCGGCGAAAATCTACCCGAAACCGAATGGCAGGTCAAGTTGACAGCGGATGATCAGCCCGGGCTCAAACAGATTCGTACACCGTACGGCATCTTCCCATTTGTCATCAACGCGCATCCTGAAGCTATTGAAGAAGCGGTCGAACTTCAGGCCGCGTCAGACGAGGTCGCTACACAAGATGTCGCGACATACTCCTCTGAATCCGAGATCCTTTTTGAAACGAAGTGTAGTGCTTGCCATGAACTCCGTTCACCGAGCAACCGCGCACTCTCTGCTGAAGAATGGACAAGCACCATTACGCGTATGGCGGGGAAGGAAAACGCAGATATTACACCGACTGAACGCGATCGTATTATCGCATTCGTTGCCCAAGAAGCACAACGGTTGGGTGAACTCATCGCACGCCAACTTGAACACGCGCAACACATCACAATACCCGGCGCAATCAGTGGACGTATCTCTGAACCCAGTGAAGTAGATTACTATCGCTTTACGATCTCAGAAGGCACAAGCCTCGGTCCGTGGTGGGTAATCTTCCCGTTTGATAACGTTGATGAAAAGGGTTTTGATACCGTCTACCCGCCTGAAACCGAGATTGATTTCGATAAAGAGTACATCGGCAAAGATGGTCGAAAAATAGGATGGTATAAAACCAATCGCAGAGGTGAGAACGTCTTCTCGAATGTCCCCGAAGACGATGTTACAGGCTACGCCTTAACCTACCTTGAATCTGACCGAGATCAGAACTATCTATTATCTCTCGGTTCTGACGATACCATCAAGATATGGGTGAACGATAAACTTGTTTTTAGTAAATATGTCCACCGTCCGCTTCGCCGTGCTGATGATGTCATCCAGTTGCCTGTCTCTAAAGGCAGAAACAAAATTCTCATCAAGATTACAAACGGCTATGGACCGTGGGGGTTCTTCGCAGATATAGGTGGGTATTCGCTCACTGCTTCCGCAGAACGTCTGAATTCGCCATTGAGTCCATCTCTCACATTGCTTGATGCAAACGGACAGGTGTTGGCAAATAATGCCGGTATTGGTGGCAGACGCAACGCTATTATTGATTACAGCTTCAATGAACCCGGTGAGTATGCTGTCCGAGTTGAAGACATTGCTGGCAACGGCGGCGCAGGCTACGTTTACCACTTAGATGTCCGCCCAACAAAACCCGATTTTGCGATTTCTGTAACACCCGATAACCCGAATATCGGACGTGGCGGAACTGTCTTATTAGATGTGACACTGCAACGCCGCGTCGGGTTTACTGAACCGATACTACTCTCTGTTGAAAACTTACCGCCGGGTGTCACTGCAAGCGAGAGCGCAATTCTTTCTGGTGCTGGCACAACGCAGGGATACATTACGCTCACCGCCGCACCTGATGCTGAACTGCTGCCACGTGTCGTTCAAGTTGTCGGTTCCGTCACGACCGCGACCGGTAATGAATACCGTCGCGCCGCGACGCCCGTTGAAATCTATCGAATCCAGAATAACGATCAGACTGTCCAACGGAAAAACGTTGTCGTCAGCGTCACGGAGACCTCACCGATTGTGTTATCAACAGAATTAGAGGAAATTGTCGTGACCCCAGATGCACGGATTGACATCGTCGTCAAAGTTGATCGACAAAACGGCAATCGACAAAATCTGAATCTTACTGCTGTCGGTTTACCCTTCGGGGTCCGCCTCGAGCGACAAAATACCTTGCTCCGAAGGAATCAGACGGAGGCAACCCTGACGCTTGTACCGAATATTATTACGACGGGTAGTAACGAGTTACGTCGTAATCCTTTCATCGGTACACAGCAGACGCGTCCATACACCATTGTCGTCAATGCATCAGTCGGACAGCGGATCGTAGCGAGCAGTCCTGCCATAAAACTTTGGCTCGGTAGCCGACCAGATACAGATCAAGAGACAATGATCGGAGGGAATTAAGGTTAAGACCTACGGTCCGCATGCCGCTGGCGAGGTTTAAAACCTCGCCAGTAAGGGACGCTGCGTAAGTCCTGCTATGCATCTTTTGCTGGCGGGGTTTGATGAAGATTAATTTATTAATTCGGTAATTTCATAAAATATCCAATGAGATTACCACAGTGTTTGTGCCTAAGACCCGGTGCGGTTCCAAACCGCACCTACCGGGCCTGGGGATTGCCGAATTATTTTCTTAAACTTCATTAACCCCGCTATTCCGGTAAACACACCTACTAAAAGGACGCTTAACTGACAACTAACAACTGATAACCGAAAACTATTGAAAAATAAATTTGACATTCCCAACAGTCTGTTGTATACTTAATATCACCTGTGAGCGATAATTCGGGAAAAATCCACGTTTTTTTGAAATATTCGTAAAATAAATTTGACATTCTCGGATTTTTGTGGTATACTTAATCTTGCTTGTGTGCCAATTGCTCAAATTAGGAGCATCGGTTATAGAAACCGAAGGTGGGGTGCGATGCCTCCCTTGGTAAATTTTGAAAATAAATTTGACATTCATATCACGGTTGTGGTATACTTAAAAGCGTACCACACGGGGGTGTAGCTCAGTTGGGAGAGCATCTGGTTTGCAACCAGAAGGTCAGCGGTTCAACTCCGCTCATCTCCATCGCCTATATAAAAAATAGGCGTTGTTCTTTGACAATTGCATAGAGAGGGTAAATCGGTAGAATGATATTACTTATCAAGCTACTAAGGGCTTACGGTGGATGCCTTGGTGCCAGGAGTCGACGAAGGGCGTGACAGGCTGCGATAAGCTTCGGGGAGCCGCTTAATAGGCTTTGATCCGGAGATTCCCGAATCGGGCAACCGAGCAGGTTAATCCCTGCTACTCGTGTTTACACGAGGGACAACCAGGAGAAGTGAAACATCTCAGTACCCTGAGGAACAGAAAGAAAACCTCGATTCCCCCAGTAGCGGCGAGCGAAAAGGGAACAGCCCAAACCCGGTATATGTTCAAGCCTGAACGCGTTGTATGCCGGGGGTTGCGGGGTCCATTGGGTGTGGGTTCAGACACACCAGAAGTGACCGTGCCACTAGCTTAATGCCTCTGGAAAGAGCAACCGGAGCGGGTAAAAGTCCCGTGAGCGAAAGTGGTGGCGCACTTCTTGATGGGTACCCCAAGTACTACGGGATAGGCAAACCTGTAGGAATCTAGGAGGACCACCTCCTAAGGCTAAATACTCCCTGGCGACCGATAGTGAACGAAGTACTGTGAAGGAAGTGGTGAAAAGCTCCCCCATTAGGGAAGTGAAAAGTCCCTGAAACCGTATAGCCTACAAGCTGTGGAAGTGCTAGGTCACGTAAGTGACACGCATGACCGCGTGCCTTTTGCATAATGAGCCGGCGACTTACTCTGTGTAGCAAGATTAAGCATCTTTGATGCGGAGTCGTAGCGAAAGCGAGTCTGAATAGGGCGCACAGTTGCATGGAGTAGACCCGAAACCAAGTGATCTATCCATAGGCAAGGTGAAGCATGTGTAAAAATATGTGGAGGCCTGAACCCACCAAGGCTGAAAACTTGGGGGATGACCCGTGGATCGGAGTGAAAGGCTAATCAAACTTGGTGATAGCTGGTTCTCCCCGAAATAGCTTTAGGGCTAGCCTTATGTGTTCGGCAGTGGCGGTAGAGCTCTAATTGGACTCGCGGCCCTACCAGGTTAGCAACTCCAGTTAAACTGCAAATGCCATTGTCCTAAGCATGGGAGTCAGTCAGTAGGGGATAAGCTCTATTGACGAAAGGGAAACAGCCCAGATCACCAGCTAAGGTCCCTAAATACGCGCTAAGTGGTAAAGGATGTTTTGTTGCTGAGACAGCCAGGATGTTGGCGTAGAAGTGGCAATCATTTAAAGAGTGTGTAATAACTCACTGGTTGAGCGACTTTGCACCGAAGATTTCCGGGGCTAAGCGTGTTACCGAAGCTGTGGATGTCCCGTAACAGGGGCGTGGTAGGGGAGCGTTCTATAGTAGGACTGAAGGAGAATCGTGAGACGCTCTGGACGAATTAGAAGTGATTATGCCGGCATGAGTAGCGATAAAACAAGTGAGAAGCTTGTTCGCCGAAAGCCTAAGGATTCCTGAGGAAGGTAAATCCTCTCAGGGTTAGTCGGAACCTAAGCCGAGGCCGAAGGGCGTAGGCGATGGGAAGCAGGCTTAATATTCCTGCACCACCATGATACGGATGAAGCTAGGGGAGACGCAGACATTAAGGACTACCAGCGGATGGAAGTGCTGGGTTAAGCCCAATGAAGTGCACCAGGCAAATCCGGTGCATCCAACTTCAAAGGGTGAACAGGATTCCGTAAGGATGCAAACTGTCCGAACAGTCTGCCAAGAAAAGAACCTCGAGTGGACAACTCATGGTGACCGTACCGTAAACCGACACAGGTAGGCGAGGAGAGAATCCTAAGGCGCTCGAGAGAACTCTTGCTAAGGAACTCGGCAAAATGACCCCGTAACTTCGGGAGAAGGGGTGCTTTGAGTACGTGCCGCGTTTCGACGCGATGCCGAAAAAAGCCGCAGTGAAATGGCCCGTGCGACTGTTTACTAAAAACACAGGTCTCTGCTAAATCGTAAGATGATGTATAGGGACTGACGCCTGCCCGGTGCCAAAAAGTTAAGGTGAGGAGTCAAGGGTAACCGGAAGCTCCGAACTGAAGCTCTGGTAAACGGCGGCCGTAACTATAACGGTCCTAAGGTAGCGAAATTCCTTGTCGGGTAAGTTCTGACCTGCACGAATGGCGTAACGACATGGGCACTGTCTCGGCAAGAGACTCGGCGAAATTGTAATACCGGTGAAGATGCCGGTTACCCGTACCAAGACGGAAAGACCCCGTGAACCTTTACTATAGCTTGATATTGGGTTTTAATGTTGCATGTGTAGCATAGGTGGGAGACTGTGAAACTGGGGCGCTAGCTTCAGTGGAGTCATCATTGAAATACCACTCTTGTTGCATTGGAATTCTAACTCCGGCACGTGAATCCGTGTCGAGGACAGTGTCAGGTGGGTAGTTTGACTGGGACGGTCACCTCCTAAAGTGTAACGGAGGTGCCCCAAGGTTCCCTCAGCGCGATTGGAAACCGCGCGTAGAGTGTAAAGGCAGAAGGGAGCTTAACTGCGAGACGGACACGTCGAGCAGATGCGAAAGCAGGGCTTAGTGATCTTACGATGCTGTGTGGAAAGGTCGTAACTCAACGGATAAAAGGTACTCCGGGGATAACAGGCTAGTCGCACCCGAGCGCTCACAGCGACGGTGCGGTTCGGCACCTCGATGTCGGCTCGTCACATCCTGGGGCTGCAGCAGGTCCCAAGGGTTCGGCTGTCCGCCGATTAAAGTGGCACGCGAGCTGGGTTTAGAACGTCGTAAGACAGTTCGGTCCCTATCTGGTACGGGCGTAGGATATTTGAGAGATGCTGCCCCTAGTATGAGAAGACCGGGGTGGACGTACCTCTAGTGCACCAGTTGTCACGCCAGTGGCACCGCTGGGTAGCTATGTACGGAGAGGAGAAACGCTGAAAGCATCTAAGCGTGAAACCTCCCTCAAGATAAGATATCCCACAACGTTAAGTTGGTAAGGCTCCTTCGAGATAAGAAGGTTGATAGGCCAGATGTGTACACCGTGTGAGCGGTTCAGCTAACTGGTACTAATAAGCCGAGGGCTTGATAACTTCTTTTCTCATTCTACCGACCCCTCACACCTATGCAATTGTCAAATATTCTTAGAATGGCTCGGCTACATTTACTGAGTCATATAAAAAGATTTTCCGGTGGCTATAGCGAAGGGGACCCACCCGTACCCATCCCGAACACGGTAGTTAAGCCCTTCAGCGCTGATGATACTTCGGGGGCGACCCCGCGGGAAAGTAGGTCGCTGCCGGAATTCCTCATCTCAGGGCAGGCACCAAGCCTGCCCTGTTTTGCGTACAACTCCAATCCATTCGCTGAATTTTTCTTGACTTGACATCTCACGTTGTGTTACAATTTCTATACTGAAAATATGTGTCTACCTTCCTTTTTCTACCCGGAGCCTCTATGCTTAATGTCATCTTTTTTCGCACCGAGACAGGGAATGAACCTGTGCGAGAATGGTTGCGAGGCCTGGATAAAGCAGATAAACAGAGAATCGGAACGGATATAGAAAAAGTGCAGTTTCGTTGGCCAGTGGGCATGCCGCTCGTTCGGAAATTGGAAACCCATTTATGGGAAGTTCGGAGCAATCTTCGCCGAGAGCGTATTGCACGTGTCTTGTTTACCGTAGCAGATAATGATATGCTACTTTTGCACGGTTTTATCAAGAAGACCCAAAAAACACCACGGAGGGATTTACGTTTGGCTCGAAAACGAAAAGATATATGGGAAAAGGGGAGAGACGCATGAAAAAGAATAAATATAGTGGGAGCAGTTTCGATGATTTTCTTAAGGACGAAGGCATCTATGAGGAAGTCAAGACACTTGCCGAAAAAGAGTTAGCATCTGAGCAGTACAAACGCTATCCAATCGTTATCTATAAAGACCCTGACAGCGACTACGGCATGATGGTTCCGGACCTGCCCGGATGTTACACTGCTGGCGACACCATTACAGATGTCCTAAAACAAGCCGTAGAAGCCATCGAGTTGCACCTTGAAGGCATGTTACGTGATGGCGATTCCATCCCCGAACCCAAAGACATTGCCTTCCATGAAAACAATCCAGAATACGCCGATGGACTCTGGAAAACAATAACGATAAAATTCCCAGAACTGCGACACTATCCCGTTGTTATCCACAAAGACCCTGAGAGTTGTTACGGTGTAACTGTACCAGATCTACCTGGATGTTTCAGTGCCGGGGACACACTTGAGGATGCATTGAAACAAGCCACAGAAGCGATTGAGTTTCACATAGAGTGTTTGTTGCTTGATGGAGACCCGATTCCTGAATTGAAAGATATTGCATACCATCAGAACAATCCAGATTATACTGATGGACAATGGAAATCCGTAGCCGTAATTATCCCAGATATTTCTAATATTCAAGTCGCGCAGCCCGGTCCGATTCGTCGGTTTTTCCAGCGGTTCAGCCAAGCTACACAAACACTCAGGTAGGCACGTTGGAAAAGTTACGCCTTTCCGTATATCTATCGCCAGTTTGCTAATAAGTGATGCGCCTTCAATAAGAGGTATGTTCTCCGAAGGACCATCTTTCGGCCCTCGTCGCACAAACTCGAAAGTTCGCGCTACAATATGCTTTTATCAAACTCACGTTAACCAACCTTTTAGCCCCAAAGATATTTTTAAGCAAAATTAGCGATTTTTATGGATATAATTTGCTTTTTCCCTGAAAGTATCCTATAATTCATAGTTACATATAGACTTTTTTATTTTTACTTTGAATAAAAACAAGATTTAACCTATTATAACCGAATAAGTGTGTCAATTGCCGCGCGATGCGTCGCGAGAAGCGAATATCAAACATTCGCGCCACAGGTTAACGGTTGACTACGGTTTATTCTCAAACTCACGTTTCACAAAGGTGGTAGCAAGCCGCGCGATCCAGAGGATTTCGCACAGGCTGCTCAAAATCATCAGTTGTGTAAAACTCTCAATGGTGCCAGTAGCCATTTCTCACATATAAGGAAGGATGAAATTATGAAACGCTATTTGTCTTTTTTAGCAGAAATTCATCAGACATTCCGCAGAGGTTCTTTCTATTTAACCGTCCGCGCTTGCGTCGTATTGCTTGTTTTCGCACTTTTGGCAATCCAGTGCACGTCGTCCCGTCAAGGACAGTACCCTGTTCCTGAAACCGCAATGCAGGCGGAGGAGAACCCAGCCGGTTTACCTGAAAGTGCTACTGTCCGTTTACAGGAACAGCCTTATCTTAGAAATGCTTTCAAAGAACCTATACCGGCAAGCAGATCCGGGTTAGACGATTTCTTTGCAAGGACGCGGGGGACAGTTCAACATGCTGCCGTCGTCTCCAATGGATCGTTTGATGTCCTGAAGGCATTTGTTGCCAAAGGGTGGGCACCTATTGTAATGATCCAATTTCAAGGACGCACCCCGGAAATTTTGCCGGTGTCTGACTACAACGATCAACTCAGCGAAGTCTCTCTTCAAAATCCTACCAATCTCTCCAAACGCCGATTGACCTACAAAGAATTTGAAGCGGCTTGGCGCAAAAACTTGCAAAACAAATGTGTTTTGATCACACCGCAGAAACTCACAGAGACAGACCTTCAGAAGGTGTTAGGGAGATATCTGTCTGCGGAGGCGTTCCAGCAGGTTAACATCAGAAGCCGCTAACGGCACATTTTACGAATCGAACTGATATTCTGGGCGCATCGTGTGTTCCTCTTGCACGGTGCGTCGCGCTTCGCTGATGTGTTGGAGACCGCGCGCTACAACAGTGCACGCTAATATCACTCGCTGAATCAAACGGAAGCGTATGGAGAAACCTATACGTCGGCAACATTGCCGAGGCAATTAGCACACAGAATATTTCAGTGAAATTGACACACGGGACGATTCACACAAGCGATGTAAACGAAATTTTATAAGTTATTTTTGGACAGTTCATAAAAGCGATGTAAACGAAATTTAGTAAGGCATCGTTAGACGATTCACACAAGCGATGTAAACGAAATTTAGTAAGGTATCGTTAGACGATTCATATAGATAGACAATCAGGTGAAAACCGCAGTCTTAAGTTTCAGCATGTAGATTATATCATTTCGTACTATGCAATATTTTTCACAAAGGAAGATAGAACTTACGCGAAATTGAAACGTCCTTAACCAACCGATTGGCAGAATTTGAAATCTTGCCAACAGATATGGAAAATTAGTTCATACCAATATATCAAAAGGAGCAAATCCATGAAAAACTATTTGGCAATTCTCACAATGATCGCTTTCGCACTGATCGCCGGTATTACCGGATGTTCAACCGATGAAGAAAATCCCAGTACAGAAAATCCAGTCGCTGGTGGCAGAAGTGACGAAGAATCGGCAAATCAACTCACCCTGGCCGAGACGTATGATCATACCCGAAAAGGCGCGCGTCTCATTATGGCTTATGATGCAGCCACCAATACCTTTAAAGGGACTGTTGAAAATACGACGAATGCGATTTTACAGCAAGTTCGCGTCGAAATTCACCTATTCAACAGCCAGGGCCCCAATCCACCGGATCCAGAACTCGGTCCAACCGCACCAAGAGACCTTGCCCCCGGTGAAATAATACCAATTGAATTGATGGCAGTGGCTGAACCCTTTGACATGTGGGTAGCTCACCCCGAAGTCGGACCCAGCTCCGGCGGCGGTGCTGAAGGCGGCGGTGAACACGGCGGCGCAGGTGCCGAAGGTGGTGCTGAAGGCGGCGGTAATTAAACCAGGCACTTCAGTGTTTCTGTTAGAATACTTCTCTAAGGGAGCAATACACCAATTGCTCCCTTTTTTGTAAACATATCTGCTAATCCTAACGTCTTGCTTAACACTCCCCCGTCAAATCCCCATGCTTTAGCTTGCAGGGTGTAGACGGCTCATGGTATAATATAAAAAGTGAATTTGACGATTGAAGCGACAGTAAGACGGTGGACTCTCTGAAAAAAAACGCAGTTGCTACGAAACCGAGGTTTCCCCTGCCTTTAGGTAGTGGGTGGTATCACAAAATAACGTTCAAATTCCTATCTTATAGAAAGAGGTACACCGATGAATCCCATTTACGGCATTCTTATTGCAAGTGCCATCGTGTTGTTCGCCAGTATAAGCGGGTGTTCAAAAACGGAACAATTATCCGTTGATGACGGCGACGAAGAATCTAACGTTGAACTTACCCTTACTGATACGTACGATAAAGTTCGCAACGGAGCCCGACTGATTTTAAATTACGATACGCAAAGCAACGCCTTCAAAGGCACTGTCGAAAACACCACAGACGAAACTTTGAAACGAGTCCGCGTTGAAGTTCACTTGTCAAACGGAAAAGAACTCGGCCCAACAGCACCAGGCGACCTCGCCCCCGGTGAAAAAAGAGAAATCCTACTCGCCACAACAAGCACCGATTTTGACAAATGGACAGCCCATCCTGAAGTGGGAGAGGGCGAACACGGCAGCGACGGAGAAGGAGAACGCGGTGAACATGATGCAGAAGGAGACAGCGAACATGATGGTGAAGACGGTGAACACAACTAAACGATTTTCGATAGGCATCTGTCTGCTTGTATCGGTGTGGATTTTCGGATTCACACCGTTCACGTCCGCCGAGAAACCGCCAGAAAATATCCTCAAAAACGGCGATTTTGACCTCAACCTTGAAGGGTGGCACCATTGGACGCATGCCGATGCTGCTGCCCTTTTCCAAACAGAAGGCAAAAAAGCGGAACCCGTCGTCGGCAAAAAAGTTGCTTATGTCAAAATCAGCAAGGCTGGCGCGCTATGGCACATCCAACTCTATCAGCAGCCTTTCACGTTAGAAAAAGGCATGACCTATACCTATAGTTTATGGGCAAAAAGTGAAAAACCGAGAAGTGTCGTAATGCGTATTCTTCATCAAGGTGCCCCATGGAACGAATATGCAAGGCAAACAATCAATCTGTCAGAAGAATGGAAAGAATTTTTTATCACCTTCAAAATGCCAGCGGATGATGTGAATTCACGCGCTGGCATCATTATGGGTGCAGAAAAGGTTGATGTCTGGTTCGACCACATCCGTGTCTATGAAGGTGAGTACATCGCTGACATTGAGGGTGCTGAACCGCAGGCAATTGAACCTTCGGACAAATTAGCAACAACTTGGGCAGCTCTTAAAAGGTAAGCGTTCAAGTCGTTTTAGGGGGAATTAATACAATGGCAAAACTATACAAGCAAATCTCACCCAAACTACAAGAATTCATCGAAAGCCAGAAAATCTTCTTCGTCGCAACCGCAACAGCCGACAGCAGAATCAATCTATCTCCAAAAGGCATGGATTCCCTACGCGTCCTTGATCCAAACCGCGTCGCTTGGCTAAACGTGACCGGCAGCGGTAATGAAACCGCCGCACACGTTCAAGAGAATCCACGCATGACACTTATGTTTACCGCATTTGAGGATAACCCCTTAATCCTCCGAATCTACGGCACCGCAAGAGCCATCCACAAAGACGATGCCGAATGGCAGCAACTCTTCCCGTTGTTTACACCACTACCGGGGGCAAGACAAATCTTTGATCTCACCATTAACCTCGTGCAAACCTCGTGTGGGATGGCTGTTCCGCTTTACGACTACGTCGGTGAGAGGGAACAGTTGAACGCATGGGCAGAAAAAAAAGGCGAAGAAGGCGTAGAAGCGTATTGGAAAGAGACCAACCACACCAGCCTTGATGGAAAACCCACCCGTTTCGGTTAAAAATAAGTTTGTTTGTGGTTCCCGCTTTGCTTATAAAATTTCATAGCAGCCTCGCAGAAACCCGCCACAAAAATCACCGAGAACCCCGTTGTGAACTGGATTCGAAGCCCTTTCTGAAATTCATAGTTCATCGGTTTTGCTATGAAAACTATGAAATTTACATCATATATCTCCTTTATCAGGTTTCGTTTGCATATAAGCCCCAAACAATATATAATATACATTGGTATTAAACGTATGTTGCTCTTTTCCAATAAACCTAAAAAAACTACGAGTACTCGGAAGGGTACTGACTTAATCAGAAACCGTATAATTAAAAATAATGAAAATATCGTTTATTGTTTTCATCGTGCTCTTTATAACATTATCATCGGTGGCACACGCAATTCCACCAGATCCTGAGCTCCAAAGCGCAATCCAAACGGCTCGACAATTCACCAATCTCAAACCGAGTTACACCGCAAACGAGATAACGGAATGCGCAACTGACAGTTTTGTCACCCTCGCCAAAAATTGGCACAACTTACCCGCAATATATCGGCAGGAACTCAAGCCGATTTTCCTACGACCCGGGCTCCCCGGTAGTTTCTTCGGCGAGATAGAATTACCAGAAAAATTTACCACACCGCACTTCAAACTCCATTACACACGCGTCGGACCGCATGCACCACCGCTTGAAGATTTTCATCCACGTAACGGTGTTCCTGATTATATTGATCTCTGTGCTGATGCGATGGAACGCGCCTATCACGTTCAAATCGATCTGATGGGGTTTAAGGTCCCTTACATCGATTTTTGGGCAGCACAGAACGGCGGCGATCATAAATATGATGTCTATCTCTTTACCTTCCCCGCACTCGGCATCGCGACGGCGGACTGGTTTGAAGGACGCGTCTTATCTACAGCATTGACCGTCGCACCCTATTTCATGATTAATTCACGTATCTACGATTATGTCGGAAAATCCGAGGGGATCCGTTATCTTCAAACAACCTGCACACACGAATTCCAGCACGGTGTCCAATTCGGATACAACGCCTATATGCCGACATGGTTCATGGAAGCCTCTGCTACTTGGATAGAACTCATGACTTATGACGGCGGACGTATTGACGATGGTGATACGCTCCCGGATCCCGATGAACCCAACGAAACCGATTCCTATAACTACTACATCCATCAGCTCCGCCGCTGGTTTCTGATCCCAGATATTTCACTTGACAGTCGGATCGGCGACCATGAATACGGTTCTGTTATCTGGGCGTTGTATATGGCAGAACGGTTCGGGTACGATATTATCCGGCAGTTTTATCAAGATGCCACCGATGGCAGTTACCGAGAGATGGGGAACTTCTACGATGTCTTTACGAATCACGGCACCACCCTCGCCGAAGCGTTCAAGACCTTCACGGTATGGAACTATTTCACACACAATCGCGCCAATACAGCAACCGATATGCCCGGCTACAAGTTCGCACATCGTTTCCCGCCAATTGCTATTCATCCAAACGATGTCCACGCCAATTATCCAATCCGAGCCGATTTCGATGCTGAATCCATGCCTGAGCATTTCGCATCAAGATATATTGTTTTCCGACCCGCAGGTGTTATGCCAGAATTTGCAATCAAAATTGACGGCGCAGACCTCGCACCGATAGATATGAGGGGTCTAACGCAGAATGATCAAAGAAGAATTCAGAGCGAACTGGACAGGCACACATTTACGGGGCTGCGCGGATGGGCTGCCAAATTTATTGTTAAAAAACGGAACGGTACCACTGAAATCAAGGAGGCATTTACCTATCAACGTTCCCAAGAAGCGCAGATGACCTTCAAAGATTTCGGTGGCGATATTCGGGAAATTGCACTCATTCTGATCAATATGCATCCTGATGTTGAACAGGTCATAATCCCTGGTGGTACTTTCGGAGGAGCTGTCAGTTATACCGCTGGCGCACCACCGACAGGGACACTTTCCAACGCACAAGTCACACAAGGCAGTAGTGGACCCATCGTGACATGGGATGTTGATAACTCGACTGACATACGGGAAATCGCAATCGTCAGAAAACGCTATGAACTGCTCAGTGAGACAGATGTTCCGCAATCCTTTCAGAACTCTAATGAAGTCCTCGCTGCCGCTGACCGGGATAACAACGGCATCCCTGAAGATGATATAGCGATTATCGGGCGTGTGGATGTCACGCAAACACGGTTTGAAGATGCGACTGTCTTTCAGGATGTTGATGTAGATAGCATATTCTTTGATCCAGAAAACATTCACTACTACTACGCTGTTGTACCCGTTAACGCAATCGGTATTATGGGCACGCCGAGTATCGCACCAGATGGCATTGTACCCGGATTCGACGCGACAAGCGGTGCACCTGCTTTCTTTATTCGGACGCAACCGCACGGCACAGGCGAGTGGCAGGTTGAAGTCCAAAGTACGCAACCCTTACAAAGCGCGCCGCACCTGATCGTAGAAGACCCTAACCGAGACAGTTATACCGTCTTTTTAACACAAGAAACCGAAACAAAATGGATCGGGACACTCCGCACCAACGGATTTCCACCGACAGGTATCTACCTCTATAAGATTCGTGGACAGACGCCGACTGGCCTATCAGGCACCCGAATCTGGCAAGGACAAACCTTCAACTATATCGCCAACAGTGCGAATCGAAATGTCACAGTTACCCCTAACCCACTATATGCAGGGCAAGGTAAACATCTAACCTTCTACCCGAAGGGCTTAACCGTTGAAATCTACGACGCTTTCGGAAACTTGATTAAAGTACTTAACAACGCATCCGAATGGGATTGCACAAACGCACGCGGCGAAATGGTCTGTACCGGGTTATACTTTTTCCGCGCAACCGATGGAAACGGGTTCCAAAGTACCGGCAAATTTTGTATAGTAAAATGATGAAAAATTATCAGCAAACCATTTTATTCCTTTTACTGTTTCTCTGCAGCTGCGGAGACGAAGGGTTAATTGACCCTTACCCCGAAATTTCACTGCCTAAACCTCAGGGGAAACTTTACGCTACTGATATTCCGACGGATACAGGTTCCGCGTGGACTTATATCAATGTTGATACCAACCAAGAATTCACACTCCGGGTCGAAGGCACGCGCGATGTAAGCGGAACTACACATCGGCAGATGACTGTCAGTGAAATGAGTTCTGTTGAAGATGACCAATTCAACTGGCAGGCTGTTGACCACTTGGTCGCGAACGCCTTTTACTTGCGTTTCGACACTGAGTTCGTTGACGTATTCCCGTTTCCAATTTTTGCGACCTACTTTTTCAAGACCCCGCAAGCATTGGTAGAATCCGCATTTGACATCTTCCTTCCAGATCCCCCTAATCGCGTTACAATACAGCACCAAAAGCATTTTCCACCGCGCCGTCTATGGGATTTTCCATTGGAAGTCGGAAAGAAATGGATCGTTTTTGAAAAGACTGCCGGGATACCAGTAGAAGTTACACGTTATGTCGCTGAGAAAGACGTACAGGTCACGGTCCCCGCAGGCACTTACACAACTTTTGTTGTTCACGAAGAGGTCGTTTACGCCGATAGTCCAGAGCCGTCAAGTTTCTTGATTAGTCCACCCGCAATTTACTGGGTCGCACCATCGATTGGAATCGTTCAGTATAGATACAGTCGTTATCGCGCAACCGACGCACTGTCCTCACAAACCTTCGCACTCAAAAGTTACCACCTACCAGGACCGAATACGGATTAAAACAAGAGGGAAAGATTGGAAGATTGGAAGTGTTTTGGCTGGGGTATTTCCCCTAGGAAGATTGAGAGAAGATTCTTTTTCCATCCTTCCATGCTTCCATCCTGAAGATTAGATGAAAACCCTTGCACACCGGAATATCCCCATTACTATTATCGGTGGCGGAATACACGGCGTGTCTATAGCACTTCGGCTCCTCCGTGAGGTGCCTACAGCCGCGAGACATCTCGCAATCCTTGATCGGCATCCGAAACCGCTCACCCAATGGCATCGCAAAACGGAACGTCAAGGTATGACCTTCCTCCGATCTCCCGCTGTTCATCACATTACTCCCGATGCACTCGGCATCGTTGAATACGCAGAACGCCATAACCGGACCAGCGAATTAGCACCCCCTTATGCCCAACCTTCGACCCAACTTTTTTCGGATTTCTGCAACGTTGTGCTTGCTGAACTAATGGAGCACCGAGTCTATTATCAGTTTGAAGTAGCAAAATTACGGTGGGACAAAGGCACCGGCAAATTTCCGTTCCGCTTGATCTCAACCGACAATGAAGGATTTCGGAGTTGTTGTGTAATCCTCGCTATCGGAACGGATGATTGTGCTTACATACCACCGGAGTTCATGCGCTGGCAGTGTCTATATCCTGACAGGATTTTACACGCATCTGAATTTTCTGTGTCGGAAGAATTTGGAACGTCGCCAGCAAAAGTTGTCGTTGTTGGGGGTGGATTGACAGCAGGAACACTCGCAAAAAGTCTCAGCGAAGCGGGACATGATGTAGCACTAATTGCTCGGAAGCCGTTGAAAACAGAGCAGTTCGATTTTCCGCCGGTGTGGTTGGGACCCAAGGCACTCGCAGAATTTGCAAGCGAGGCGAATTTTCAGCAACGTTACGAGATAATCCAGCAAAACAGGGGTGAGGGGAGTATTACACCGGATATTATGGAAGCGTTAATGGACGCACCAAACATTAAGTGCTATCCCGAAACCTGTATTCATAACATCGTTGAGACGGCACGCGGGCTACAAATTGAAACAACGCGAGACACTATTACCGACGTGTCTCGCGTCATTTTAGCGACGGGATATCAATTCAACCTGCGTCGTTACGGATTTTTAAGAGAATTAATCACGCAATACCGAATCCCACTCGTCCGAGGTCTACCGCGCCTTGGTGACGATTTACAACTCCATCCGATCCAGAACCTCTTCGGCTCCGGCACCATCGCACAACTTCAAATAGGACCCGCTGCAGGCAACATCGCTGGCGCGAGTCTCGCTTATGAACGCCTCCGCGAAAAATTGCACTTGCATCTGTAGGAGCGATCTATCACGGAATTCCCCGCTTACCTAATTTATCTTTTCTTCAAACGCAGGGATCCGCAGCGGTCAATTTTTGCCAGCGCGGGAGGAATGCTTCCATCAAAAAACTATCCAGTCGCCAAATATTCTCCTGTGGCTTCCTTTCAAAAAACGTTCCCATCGCTAATACCAGAATATCTTTGAAGCCATACGGGACATCAATCTGTGAGAGATCTTCGTACGTCTGGATAAGTGCAGTGTGGATTCGGAGAAAGTTCAATGCTGCGAAACTAAACGCATTCAGTTTCAAGTCACCATCTTCCGTTTTTTCCCATGTCCATTCGGGTTGATAGAAGGCGTGCAGCTGCGCTTTACAGAGTTCGACTGCCGTGTTGAGGACTTCCGAGAGTTCTTTGTGTTTTGTCGCATCGTTTGGTATATCAAATTTCTCACAAATTTCCTTATGTAATTGCTGTTGTATCGGTTCCGATGCAATCCAGTTTTGGAAAACTTCAGAGGCATGCGCAAAGCAAGTCCGCAGGTCTACGAGCGTCAAATCCAGTTTGCTCGGAAACGCTTTAAGTAAGGAAGAACTTGGCAGCAGATGTTCCTGTTCAGGGTATAATTCTAAGAACTTATATTCTACCACATCCGCCAGCATTTCAGCGAGAATAGGCGTGAAGGCGATAATCGCCCGTTCATACAATTCCGCGTTGATGAATTGCTGTAATTTGACTGGATGAAGTTCTATTGTCCCTGTCTCACTTTTGACGAATGTATCGACAAATGAAGTCTGCTTTCCAAGAACAGAAGCCGTTTCCGTTAGCGATAGTGGACGTTTGAATAGCGTCAATTCCGTGTAGGGTTCCTCAAAGTCGAGTAAGCTTTCCTGCCACTGATGTCCCCAAGTATCGTGAATTAGATATTTGTCAAGTTCCGCTAAAGGAAGCACACCAACCATCCGCGTCAGTGTTGACGTAACCAATTCCAAAGACAATTCAGTATCAGCGGCAATCTCCTGACGGAAAGTTAAGTCTAAATCTTTCGCGTTAAAAGTTCCGAACACGGGAAAATGTGCAAACGGTTCAACCTCCCAGATTTTTCGGAGAAATTTTTCATAATAGGCTGTCGGACGTTGTGGCATTTTGTGTTCTTTACTGCGTTCATCGGTGGAAATACTTGATGCTTGTGCCTTTTCCTGCGGTTCAGTAGGAAGGCAAAAATAGAGTGCCGAGGACGTTTTAACCAATTTTACCTCGCCTACTACAAACGGAGCATCCGGGTGTAAGGACTGAAAGAGTTGTAGAACATCTGCGTCAAGTTGTGGGTTATTAGACACCAGATTAAAACGGGTCTCTAAACTCTTCATAATTTGATGCCGATGCTGGAGGGGACTCGTCCGTGTAGACAGTTGTCGGTTGAGTTTATCTACTGTTTCTGCGTCTAAGTCGAATGCGCGTTGGAGCTGCGTTTTTAAGGATTCTCGTTTACCCGGGGTCGTTGGCGCATCAGGCGTAAAGAGTGTGAATATTTTGGAACCAGCGGTATCTAAATTTTCGATTTCTGGATGATGCACTAAAGCCGGATAGTGTTCAATAGACAGCCAGACAGCTTCAACAAAAGCGGCATCTAAAGTCGCCTCATCATCATAATGCGTCAGCGCGTGTCGCAAGCGGGCACGCGTATCTGCCATCAATGCCTCATGATGTGTATAGAACGTTTTAAGCGTTTCGGATAAATCGGTTTTCTGTTCCTTTTTTGCTTTGGTAATTTGCTGCGCAAGCCTTTCAAATTTCTTCAGACGTTCTAAAACAGACTCCCAGCTACTCGGGATGTTGTCGTAGTGCCATGTGTATAGCGTCATAAATTGCGTCCTTTGCTCTATTTTTCCTGATATTCTTTATCTTCTGTCTGCGGTGCGGTATAATCTTCTGACGGTGTTAATTCACGGATCTTTGCATCGACCTGTTTCGCAAAAGTGAGGCTTTCATCGAGTTCAGCACGGAGACGTGTGAGTTCTGTTTCATCGCTTTCAGGATTAAGCGTTAAGACCCGTGCATAGAGATGCGATAGTTGGACAATTGTCTGCTGAACGTCTTTTATCTGTTGTTCTCGATGTTGTTGAAGCACACCTTTGACGGTCGTTCCCAATTGCGTACCCGTTGATTTTTGATGCATTTTAAGCGTGTCTTTCAAACACTCCACTGCCTGTGTAAAGAGTTCAGAAACTTTATCAGTAATGTCGGCTCTAACGGTAATCGGAAGTGTCCCCATCCAGCCATCGCCACCTGCTTCCTCCTGAAAGGACGTGTGCAAGGCGCGAAGTTCGCCAAGCATCGTCTCTGTTCGCGCATCCCCATCGGCTTCAAGTTGTTCATGTAAAGCGTTCAGTTCTGCCTCTTGCTTGTGTTGGATTTCCTGAAGAATCTCGCTGTGCACCTGTTTAGCTATATCGTCTGTCCCGGTTGCCCACTTACTAATTAGAGTGCCGATAGGCACTAAAATACTGAGAATCGCGCTGCCGAATAGATAGAGAATCTTCGGTTCTAAATTGAATATCCAAGATGCAAAAGCGATGGAGCCGCCCGCGGCAAAAGGAAAGATAACGTAAGAATTGCCAAGAAGATGGAGTAGGAATTTCTTCCGAAACAATTTCCGATCAATCAATTTTCTTCACCATATCAGTTATCAGTTTGCCTTGCAGTGAGAGTTCGGTTTTTCTGCGAAAACTTTTCAGTTGTCGGTTACGTTTTTGTGGTCGTAACCGAGAAAGCGACTGCCACAATATACCTCTTAACTGAAAACTGTTAACTGTTAACTGACAACTATTCTCAATACGGCTTACCAAGAAGCTCGAATGTAACACTTTGTGCCGCTGCGCCGCGCATTTGCGTGGAAGTTTTATTACTCGCAATGGCGCGGATACGATGATTTGCGATGCCGAAGTTTCTTAAAGACGCTGCCGCTGCCTCAGCACGTTGTAAAGCGAGAACCCGATTCGCTGCGGGATCCCCTTCCTGCCGTGTATGTCCTACGACCCTAAGATAATATTGTGGAAACGATTTCAAATTTGCAGCGAGTTCTTGCAACGCACGTTTACTACCCGGAAGAATCCGAGCGTTCCCGCGTCCAAATTGGATCGGTTCAACTTTCATCGCCGCGACCGGCGCAAGCGAGTTCCAGTTTGCATCAGAGAGCGGATTGAGTGAAGCCTCTTCTCGAACCTGTTCCATAGGGGTTGAACCAACGAAAATACCGTCTAACTCGTCATTACCGCTCGCGTTCAACATACCGGGATGGAACTTATCGTGATGGAGTGAGCGCAAAATACCTTCAAAGAATAACTGCTCGTAATTGCCTGACACTGGGTCAGTAGAAATTGAATTCGTCTGCACCAGCACTTGCACAATTTTAGCGATCATCGCTTCGAGTCTTTCGGTCCCTTTTGATTCCGATGATGGAATCACTCCGAAGTGCGCGTAATTCTCAACCGTATTCCGCCATTCAATACCTTTCACCAGTTTATCCGTCTCATTCCGGTTGAGCGAGTCGCCATATTTCTTTGCATCTGCTTGAATTAAAGAGGCTAACCCATCGGCTTGGTTATTGTAGTCATAGTTTGCACGGAGATACGCTTGGACAACATGCGTGACGAGTTCACGTTGCGAATCCAGAAATCCACGCTGAACGACTAACACATCGACGATATAACCTTTCAATTTGGAACTGTCTAACAGTAGATGCACACCTTCAATAGCGAGTGCTTTCGTCACATAGGGTTCCCAGATAACATAAGCGTATGGTTCATCTGGATCGGCGGATTTCAGTTTTTTGTAAGCATCTTCAGCACCGTTCGTTTCGATTGCCCACGAGGAAGGTAGACTCGGAAGACTCATCTTATTGATCATAATTCGCGCGAGCGTCTCGCTCGGTGAATCAGGGGTCAGCACGATGCGCGCCCGCGGATTGCTCAAACTCGGTATTTGTGGGATACCTCGCTTATAGGAAACAATCGCATCTGCGCCTTTCGATTCATCAATCACGAGAACGATTGAACCGGGAAACTCACCGATCACGCTACCTGCTTTCAGGTAGGCATCAATCGTGAAAACCGCCATCTGAACCTTACCGCTTTTCAAGGCGCGTGCCCTACCGACGTAATCGGCTTTGTCGTCAACAAACGTCAGTTTGATCCCTTGACGATCCAAAAGATTCTGAACGGCAGGAGAACGTAGGATCGCATACCCCGGAAATGAGTCGTGTGCTATCTTAATAGTATGCGCGTAACGTTGGGTACTCGTCTCCTTAACGAGATCGCCTCGGATCCACGGTTCAACGACGAATTTATAGACGAGCCCAATTACACCAATGATAACAAGCCAACTTGCCACCATGATGATTATGCGTTTTTTCTTGCCAGCGTCCATAATGTCTATTTCCTATTTCTGAAAATCAAGAAACCGATAACGAATAGCCCAATCAAAATCACAACAAACCATAGGGTGCCTTGGTTTCCAGTATCTTGTTGCGGTGATGTTGATGTCTTGCTCGGTGGTGTTCTTCGTGTCGGTGTCGCCTCTGCCTGCTTTACAGCGATTGATGTGTTGCTCGGCGGTGTTGTCAGCCGTTGAATCAGATCAGCAGCAATTTCCGGTGAAAGCGGCGCGATGTATTCAAAAGCATCTTCTCCACCAACATCCGTGCCTGTCCCACCAGTCTCCGCAAGAATTTGCGACACTGCCGCCACCAACTCACCCGGATTATCTGCCTTGCGGTAACCGTCCACGACGTTTGCCAACATGTGATCAGTTTTCATATCAACACCGATCACATCAATCCGAATCTGGCGATTAAGAATTTCAGGCGTATAGTGCTTGACTTTGTCAGCATCCGAAGCCTCACCATCTGTAACAACTAACAATCGATAGTTTCCGTAGTTGTACTGTTTTTCCCGTTGTTCAAGGAGACGATTCGCCCCGATTCGGATATATTTCCCCAGGGGTGTATCGCCACTGGGGTGTGGTAAATGAATCGCCGCTGTCAGTTTTTCAGTGTCCTTAGGTCCCAACGGATACACCCATTCGTTATGAATGTTGGCACCACTAAACACCAGCAATCCGATCTGTGTACCGTCAGGGATATTCGCCAGTACCTGTTGTAATGCAGCTTTCGCTGCTTCCATCTTCGATTTCGTTCGGTCTCCACTAAACTTGTCCTGCATTGAACCAGAAGCGTCAAGAATTACGACGATGTTATCTTTATGAATGTCATCATCAGCACCACAAATCTGGACACTAAAGATAAACAGACTTAGTAAGAGAATAAATTGCACACCGGATCCGGCAGTTAAAATACATTTCATAAGAAACCCTATCTATGTCATGGAACCGTCGATTATTGGATCCATCAGAAACTAACTATCAGCAATGGGTTTCTCTCAAGAGTCACTTCTTTACTGACAGCCGATGGCTGATGGCTGACTGCTATTCCGCTAAAAATCAAAATCGGAGACCGCAACGGCTTCTGCTGAAACTTTAATCAATGCGAATTCAACGCGCCGATTTTCTGCTGCTTCTGCCGGACTTGTCGGTTTGGCAATAACAGGCTCCTTAATTCCGACACCTACTGGCACGATCTGATCTGGATCAATACGTGCGTTTTTTCGACGGGCATAGCTGATAATTGATTGTTTCACCGCTTGCCCCCGCTGTTCGGAAAGTTTGAGAGCAGCCCGCATCACTTGGTAGGGACTCTCAACGTTGCTGCCATCGTCAAACTTCTTCTGCTGAATCAAACGAATCAGGTTCGCGGTGTTTTCCAGACGAAAAGGCTTACCCTCCATAAAATATTTATAGTTGCCTCGCGTCCCTGTCCGCTTTAAAATACCTGTACTAAGTCCGGTTTTAACTAATATACTCAGGGTTCGGGACGGGTCGCTGTGGCCTTTGATCGCTATGGCAGCATTCCCGTATTTAGAAGCCAATTCAACAACCCTGTCGAATTCTTCTCGGTACTTGGCATCGCTAAACGTATCTTGGTTCGCATCAAATTGGATTGTGAACGAGATGAGCGTCTTTTCGTCTAACACCGCATCTTCATTAAACGATTCAATTTCAGCACGGACGGTCTCTTTTTTGAAACGCGTCTGTTTCAATTGTGCAGGTGCCGTCACGGTCGTCGTGAGCAAGTTCTTAAAGGTTGACGAGTTAAAATTTAAATCAGAGGGAATCAGCGCGTATCTCTGCCTGGCAAACCCCCAGTTTACAGCCATGTCCAGTCCTGCTTTGTTAAAGCCTTCAAAGCCTGTAATGGTATTACTTGGATCGTTGAAAAAGGCAATATTTCCGGGTTGCCCAACGAACGTGCAATCCGCGATTAAACCGTGTGCATCCTCTTCAAGCGTTGGTAACACCTCTTTACCATATATGTTTTGCATCGTCGTTAGGAGCTGCGTATATTTTGCGGAACCGCTCGTTTCGTAGGCTTTTTTGAGAGCCACAACCTCTTCAGCACCCTTCAGATAACCAGCGAAGAAACGTTCAACAAACGGTTTGTAAGCGTCGTAGAAATCTTTGCGGCAGGCGTAGACATCGGCAATAGAACGAGAAAGCGTCGCAGTGCTGACAACGACCCGGGCACCTTTGACGGTACCTTCAGCACCGGTCCCGGTGTTCTCAGGACCGCCTGTCAATCCAATCATATCCGGCGTTATCACAAAGCAACCTGCGATAGTCGCGTCGTTTCGGAAACGTTCTGCGGGTCCGTTCGCACCTGTTAATTCGTTCACCCAAACAATCTCTACCTGTGATTTTGAAAGGCGAGCAGTCTTCAACATATCATAGAGCATCCCGACGTGCGGGCCACCCTTTTGAATAGCGATCTTTTTGCCGCTGAGGTCAGAGATTTTCCGAATCGTGGAACGTCCAACGAAATGGTCACCTGCTGACCAAGTTAGCTGCCCAAAAACGACCGGTTTTGTCCGAGCATCTTTTCCCACGGCTTCGCTTGCTTGTGCTATCATTCTAAACGTGCCACGTAGGAAAGGGGATTTACCTGAAAGGTAGTCGCGGACCTGCTGCTGAAAGTTGTCACCCGGCACCAATTTCAGGTTCATTCCGAGTTCTGCCATAATCGTACCGGATTTTGTCGTCAATCCACCGTTGGCATGAAAAAGTGCAGCTTCGCCACCCCATGTGATATAGGGCACTACTAACGGGGTTATCGCTGTTACTTCTTGAATGGTAACAGGACCGACTGCATCTGAGAACCGTTCTTGCGCGTTGGCATGTACGGCGAGAAAGATGAACAGCGTCACAAGACAAAACAGCGTACATTTTGAAAATTGCCTGTAAGCCAACCTAAAATTCCTTTCCATGATTTACCTCTCGTTTTTGGGGCGTTATCTTAAGGGTTATCAGTTTTCAGTTAAGAATTTGGGAACTTCTTCAAACTACCTGTGGCTGATACAAGTGTTGTTGATGCCACAAAGGGCTTGCTAACGGCTGATTGCTGACAACTGACTGCCATTTACCTTGTGAGGGCGTATGCAACGACATTTATTCCCTGTGCAAATGCCCATTTTCGTTGTTCTTCACCGCCGGGGTCGCACTCTCTACCTTCCCACGCACAATTCAGGTCACTTGGGCAAAAGTAGACCATCACGCGATCGCCATCCATAATTGCCTCGTCGTGATCAGAAATACCGACGATACGTTTATCACCACCGAGGTACTCATCGTGCTGAACGAATGTATGATAAATCGGATGGCTCATCTCTAACCGTTCCAGCCGCTTTTCTGGGAAGACTTTTCGCAGCATCTCATAGACGTGTGGACGCAAACCGCCACGATAATTATTGAGGCGTGCATCACAATCTTCGACATGGAGAAAGCCACCGCGTTCAAAATAGTCTCTCAACTTTCGTATCTGTTCGGAAGAAAGTCGAATTCCGGTATGTCCCGTCATAAAGAGGAACGGATACGCAAACAATCCTTCATCGTCAATGTCAACGTATTGTGGGTTCTCTCGTACCTCAACATCAATCGTTGTATTGTCAGCGAGAACCTCGGTGAATCTATGATCCGATGGCCAGCGATAATAGTTGACGATATTTGTGTACCAATCGCCACCGGGATACTTGAGTCGGACAAAGGTGAACTTCTCACCCGTCGGATTCATCTCAGGATAATGGTGTTCGATTATTCCGTATCGCGTGCCGTAGTGAATATCGCGTGTCGCATCGTACGGGATATATTCTCGGAACCCGCCGCCAAACTGAGCCTGGGCAGGCAGAATTAATCCACCCGCAGTGATCGCAGAGGCAGCAAGCCCAACGGATCCCTTCAAAAAAGAGCGTCGCGACAGTAAATCTGACTTCGGTTTTACGTCAGATATGGGTTTCTTCTCGATAAATTGGGGGGTTCTATGGTTGTTTGACACGACTTTTCTCCTCCTATTCCTATCTATTTTTTCGCAGCTAGACGTGTTTATCCTGCTAAAGGCGAGGTTTCATATTTTTTCCAAATTTGTTGGGTGCCAATTTGCACGCTTTTCGTCCTTAACCTGAATGTGTTTCCTGCGGACTTCCACGAGCAGTATCTATTATATCTAAACTATTCCTAACTCTATTATAACCTAAGGTTTAGAAAAAATCAAGATTGCATCTGAAATTGCGCGTCCTTGTTGTCTCGGCATTGGACGAACCCTACGATTACCACGGGCAGTCTTTGCGTTCCTCTCTGCCCGTGTCCTTTGCGGCTGCGATTTATCACGAGCGGATGCTTTCAATTGCTCTTTTAATTCAGGCTTGATGGCATCTTTCTGTTTAACTAATTCAGACTTAGTGGCATCTTTCTGTTTAACGCTTACAACCTTATCCCGAATGACTAACATTGATGAATGACCACCATCAAGATTCAGCGCGTCCGTTGCACCCCATTCCAGAAATAATTCCGCCAACCGTGATAACATAACACCACGTCGGACACCTGCTTCTGTCGCCGTTATCGTCACAAAGAAAAGAGTTCCATCCGCCTTTTTACCGACTGCTGTACGCGGATGCCAAAAACTATGAAACGCTTGGTCAAACCCTTCGCGCTCGTACGCTTGCGTAGAAGGCGCGATGCTGTCCCGTAATAATAGCGGACCACCGCCGATAATGTGCGTAAAACTTGCCCATAAATTACTATCGCCAACACGTTCAGGAATTATCATCTCGCGAATCTCAACAGCGTCACCTTCCGCAATATGTGTCAGTAGCGTATGACCTTTCTTACCACTTGCAGATAGAATATAGCCATCTGTCGGAATGCGCGAACTTCCATGTTTATCAAAGATACCGGTTACCTTACCATTCTTCACAACGACTTCCACGCCATCTGGCATCGTCAGTGTTACCGAATGAAAATGTGGACGGTAGAGCACCAATTCGTTTCTACCACGACTCCGATTCACACCGTCAATTGGCAATGTACTTCCGTTAGGTAAAAGGAGTTCTTGTCGCAGGGCAATCCGGTCAATATACGCTTCAATTTTTCCATTGACAGTTCGGAGTCCGATGACGGCTCTGCCTTGTTCGGGTTCACTGACCCATTCACCAGCAATCTTCAGCGCACCGACAGACTCTCCCCGGAATGTACCCATCATCTCAAAGAAACCACCGTTTATCGCCGCGAGTGCCTTGTGCCGCCGCGCAAGCGACATCAATGATTCTGTCCCGATGCCCGCATTCAACGCACGATATGGACGAATATCTGCAGCATCTGGTGATATGGCAAGAATGTTCGTTAGCACGCCATTATCTAATATTTGCCGATGGGTAATCCCATCTACAACCGATTTCGTCACATCGCTCCGTTCAGGATCGGTATAGGAACGGAAATAGTCGGTTATCTTACTAAACTGAACTTCCCGACCCACCCAAATGCCGATACAGAAGAACACCAGCAGGCTAACAATTGTCGATGTACGTGGATAACGTTTAATGAGACGGAAACATCGCCGTCCTAAATAGGCAATATCAAACATTTTTTACCTACCCAAAAGTCTAAACGCACGAAATTTAACCGCAAGGTAAGTTAAAAATCCATTCTAAAAAGTTTCAAAAACCGTAGCACGTAACGAAGTGGAGTGCGGATTTAAGGAACGCACCCAAAAGTCTAAACGCACGAAGTTTAACCGCAAGGTAAGTTAAAAATCCGTTTTTCCCATTCATCGCATGTCGCGTATGTCCGCCGAACTGAAGCACCGATATAATTCGTCGGATCTCGAAGTGCTTCACGCTGTGGTTCTGTCAATTTTTCCAAGAAAGGTCGAAAGGTCTCATCTTCCCACAATAGCGTTGTCAAACTTTTTCCAGTCTGGTGCACCTGTCCTATCAATTTTCGGGTGTGATCGTACGCATCAGGAAACCCATAATATGCCATCAATAGATAGATCGGTTCCGCAATCGTATCTTCCGCACTTAAGGCGAGATTACGCCGCATGTTATCCGACTTGACATCCATCTCCTCTAATGCGCGTCGAAGTCGATAAATCGAATAATCAAACGCCGTGAACAGTTCCGTCAGGAAACGACTTGATGCCGAATTCGTCAGGTCGCGTTGATGCTCTAAGATGCTATCCATAAAAACAGTCTGCATGCGCGGCACAAACGCCTTCCATAAACTTTTGATGTTTTCGTACGCCTCTGGATTCACTTTATGCGGCATTGTTGATGAACCTACCAACTGTGGGTTATACTTCCGACCGACCTCGGCGATTTCGGTGCGGTAGAGGTGTCGCATATCGTCTGCGAAGTTCGCAAGCACCGTATACGCCGCCGTAATTTGATATGCCAGATCCGAGATGAACTCCGGCTCCACACATTGTGTCGATGTATGCGTATCGGACGGTTTCAAATCAAGCAATGCAAGGAAATCCGCCTCAATCTGTTCTGGATGTTCATGAATCAGTGTGAGTCCATTAAACGCACCAACTGCACCTGAAAACTGCCCTCGGAGATTTTGTCCCGCTTCATGAATCTTCTCGATTCGGGTCCCGATACGGCTGATATAAAGGGACAAGGCATAGCCAAACGTTGTCGGCTCCGCGTGCTGCCCGTGTGTCCTACCGATTTGTACTGTTTCTGCATGCGCACGCGCCAGTCCAATAAGTTGTTGCTCAAGTGCGATTAAGTCAGGAATAATAACATTTTCTGTGAGTGCTTTGAACCGAAGCGCAGTCGCAGTATCAAGAATATCTGCAGAAGTCGCGAACAGATGGACATAAGGACGTGCTTCCGGGCTAATCTTCCGCCGAATCACATTAACGAGCGAACGGATATTATGCCGAATCCGCGATTGCTCCTCGTAGACCTCTTCTGCTGTTACCAAGTCCACTGCCTGTTCTACCTCGTCGGCAATAGCTGACGAGCAGACACCATAATTTGCTAAAGTGCGTACCAACGCCGCCTCTACCTTTGCCTGATACGTGACATATCCTGCCTCAGACACATAAGGCAGCAACCGTTTCATAAAATCCGGATCACTACCATAGTATCTAAAGTCCAGTGGACTGACGGCTTCGTAAAGTTCCATTATGATATTTTCTCCATTAGCGCGGAAGTGCCTCCGCTGCTACTTTTGTTTTTTATTTTATTAGTATTATAGCGAAAATTTGACAGAATGTAAAGCGTTTTGTTGCTACTGCAACCCTGCAGATAAGACTTGACTTTCTCTTCAATTTGGGTTATACATAGTGACATGAGACGAAACCGGAGGCTAATACAGAAATTACGTCATTAACCAGTGGAGGCACAATTATGGCAACACAACGTTTCCTAACAGTCGAGCAAGGTGTTGAACACCTGCTAAAAGAGACACCACCCCTTCATTTTGATGGTACAGGCAAGACAGAATGGGAAAAATGGCGCGAAACATTCCTACGCAACCTCATTGAAGACTTGGGACCTTCACCAGAAGCGTTGCCGTTGGAAGTTGAAACGTTAGAGCAGATACAATTTGATGGCTACATGCGGGAAAAGATTATCTTTAACCCAGATCCATTTTCTTCAATACCGGCTTATGTCTTAATACCAGATGGAGCAACCGCTGAAAATCCAGCACCAGCAGTTTTATGTGCACACGGACACGGTGTCGGAAAAGACGGCGCAGTCGGGATTGTGGATGACTACCAGAAACAGTACGCCGTAGAGTTGGCACAGCGCGGATTTGTAACCATCGCACCCGATTGGCGATGTTTCGGTGAACGGAAAGACCGCGATGAATGGGCACGCCGTCCTGGTCGTGACGGATGCAACATCGCCTATCTCGCATTCGGGTACTTCGGCTACCAACTGCTGCAACTCAATATCTCAGACGGGCAACGGTGTTTGGACTATCTCCAGTCACGTCCAGAGGTTGATGCTGAACGCTTGGGATGCATGGGTTGTTCATTCGGCGGTACCATGACAACCTATATCTCTGCAGTGGACGAGCGAGTCAAGGCAGCGGTTATCGTCTGCTATCTCAGCACATTGACGGACGCATTGAATGACCGCGGACGTGGGAATACCTGTGGCTCACAATTTATGTTCGGACTTCGGAAGGCAGGCGACATCGCAGACGTGGCAGGATTAATAGCACCACGGGCATGTATGGTGCAGATCGGTTCTGACGATATGTGTTTTATTGAGGCGGATGCATTAGCAGCGTTCGCGCAACTGGAGAAAATTTATGCAGCCGCAGGACACCGAGATCAGTTGGTCTTAGACCACTTTCAAGGCGAACACGAAATTAATCTTGAAACTGGGGTTGCGTTTTTAGAGGAGCGGTTGTAGGTTAAAGGGTAAGTTGCAGTGGCGAAAAATATAGTCAAATGTAGTCAAATCTATACATTCTTATACAAATCTATACATTGATACTTTTTCCTTGACAAAACTTTGATGAAATACTACAATAGTTAGTATGAATGATAGATTCGTGAAGATTGGCGAAGCTGCTAAGATACTTGGTGTTAATCCTCAAACGCTCCGTCGTTGGGAAGACGATGGTGTCATTAGACCCTTCAAGAGAACACCGAAAGGCACTCGCCTTTATAGCCTCCAAGAACTATTAGGTGCTAAGGATTTATCCTATCCTACGATTGCTTATGCCAGAGTCTCCAGTTCTGATCAAAAGGAAGATTTAGAACGTCAGCATGCCGTCCTTGAAGCATTTTGTAATAAGAATGGTTGGCAAACTGAAATCATAAAAGACCTTGGCAGTGGAAACCTGAACTATAACAAAAAAGGACTATTACGCCTCCTTGAACTCATTGTGCAGGGTCAGATGTCCCGGTTAGTCCTGACACACAAAGATAGACTTTTGAGATTTGGAGCAGACTTGATATTCCGTATCTGCGAACTCAAAGGTATCGAGATCGTCATTATCAACAAAGGTGAGCAGCCGTCTTTTGAAGATGAACTCACTTGTGACATAATGGAAATCATGACTGTCTTCTGTGCGAAACTCTATGGCAGACGTTCTGATAAGTCAAAGAAACTCGCAGAAGCAATAGAGAATATCGTATCAGAAGAAAAAGCAGAACTGGAGTTAGATTTTGCAACGCCGCAGTCAACAGATAGAACTGAATCCGAATAACAAGCAAGCGACGCTTATGTCTCAACACGCTGGCTATGCCCGTGTTGCGTATAACTTCGCTTTATCATCATTCAAGGTTGGACTGGATAATGACGAATGGCGAACCTACGTAGATATAAAGCGTGAATTCAACACTGTTAAATACGATAAGTTTGACTGGTGTAAAGAACTTTCACAGAATGCATCTAAAAACGCTATTCATAACCTTGGGGACGCAGTAACACGCTGGAAGAAAGGACAAAACAGTTTCCCTGTCTATAAGAAACGATCTGATAGAATATCCTATCAAGCCGACAATGGAACAGGAACTGTTGAAGTCGACAAAAAACGTATCAACCTTCCTAAGATGGGTTGGGTGCGTATGCGTGAAGAACTGCGTTATAAAGGCACGATTAGCAAGGTTGTTGTATCCAAACGCAATAATCGCTGGTTTGTCTCTATCCTCATAGATTGCGACATTAGCAACTTCAAACACCAACCGCCTTTGTTTGATAACAAAGAGCCAATTGGTATTGACGTAGGTATCAACACACTTGCGACATGTTCTAATGGTGATACTTATGACAATCCACGTCCTCTAAAGCGATATGAGAGAAAGTTGGCACGTGCCAACCGTTCTCTATCTCGTAAGGTGTGTCTTTCAAAGAACTGGCATAAAGCCAAAACAGTGTTATCAGGTGTGCATTATCGTATCGGTTGTATCCGTGAAGATGCTCACCACCAAGCGAGTATAAGGATTGTTCGCAAAGCTTCTGCTATAGGTATAGAAACGCTGAATATTAGCGGACTCCTAAAGAACCGAAAACTTGCTAAAGCACTATCAGATTCAGCACTCTCACGCTTTCTAACCATGCTGAAATATAAAGCAGATAGGCGTGGGATACCGATAACTGAAGCAGACCAGTTCTTTGCGAGTTCTAAAACTTGTAGCAGTTGCGGACATAAAAAGACAGACCTATCACTTTCGGACCGGACCTATCACTGCTCTGAATGCGGACTTGATATTGACCGTGATTTCAATGCTGCTATTAATTTGTGTCCGGTTTAACTTTTAACACTTCGCCCCGAGTTGCGAGGAGAAGTAAAACGCCTATGGAGTCGGTGTAAGACCTCACTTGAGAGGCAGTGGACGTTGAAGCAGGAAGTATGGCAACAATCCACAAATGTGATAGATTTGTATAGATTCTAATACATTTTACCATATTTGTGGGATTTGTATAGGTCCTACACAACGGCAGACTCGCCAGCCTGCCCAAATAGGGTTATATTTCAAAAAGCCGCAGATAGTCGTCCAACGTCTCAACGCGACGAATGCAAGTGAAACTATCACCATCAACAAGATATTCCGGCGGAGTCATCTTCAGATTATAGTTGGAACTCATCGCATGGCAATAAGCACCCGCATCGCAAACGACAACGCCAGCACCTTCATGAGGGGTCGGTAATGAACGCGCTTTGCCTAAGAAATCTGCGGATTCACAAACGGGACCGACGACATCATACATTTCAGGTTTGCCATTTACAGGTTCGATAAACTGGATGTGTTGATAGGTATCGTAGAGACTTGGACGAATAAGTTCTGACATACTACCATCAGTAACGATGAAATGCTTGTTCCCATTCGTTTTAACACCGATAACGCGATTGACAAAAACAGAGGTATTGCCGACGAGTGAGCGACCCGGCTCAATAATGAGCGTGATGTCCTCAGGTAACAGATCACGGATGGAATCAATGAGATCGGATGGGGTCGGAATCTCTTCACCCGTACGCTCATAGTCGATGCCCAGACCGCCACCGATGTTCAGGTAGCGCAACGAGAAACCTTCCGCTTCAATGGCGCGGATGAAACCGAGCATCACTTCAGTCGCATCTCGGAAGATACGCACCTTCTTAATCGTTGAACCCAAATGGCAGTGGACACCGACTAAATTCAGCAAATTGTCTTTGCGAATTTCGTCTAAAAACCAGTCAAGTCGTTCGTTACGGATGCCGAACTTGGAATTTTTCATGCCAGTAGAAACATACGGGTGAACTTCCGGGTCCACATCCGGATTGATGCGGATAAGCACATTAGCAAGGGTGTCAAGGGCTTTTGCTGTCTGTTGAATGTGTGCCAAATCGAATTCACTGTCAATGTTAATGAGTACGCCGTGTTCAACAGCAAGACTCAATTCTTCAAGCGTCTTACCGTTCCCGTTTAGAATCGTCCGCTTCAGATCAAATCCTGCCGCAAGCGACATCTGCAGTTCGTTTCCGCTGACAAGAACCGCACCACTGTCAAGTGCACTCAGACGTTTGAGTAGGGTGAGGTTATTATTCGCCTTAATCGCATAACCGATAATCGAGTCGATCCCCTCAAGGGCTTTCTGATATGCGGCGTAGTTCGCTTCCAACTGCGCGAGGCTATAGAGATAAAATGGACTGTAGGGTACCTGATCCTGAATATCTTTGACTTTAAGCTCTTCACAGTAGAGATACCCATCTTTATAGTGAAAACTCATCTGTTTTTGATGTAGACTCCTATCTATTTTATGAAATCATCAGCCAATAAATGTGGCACATCACCCATACCTGAACTCGCACCCACTAACAACTGACAACTGATAACTGAAAACTATTAACTAATATTCCCGTTTGTGCCAATCGTCTTCCCAGAGATTAAATGAACCTTCGCGATACGGGTGTTCAGCGATGAGATCTTCATTGAGTTCCATACCGAGCCCAGGTCCATCAGGCAGACTGAAATAACCGTTAATCACTTCTGGACATCCCGTCGCCGCCTCTTTCACCCACGCCTCAGAGAAATCGTTGAAATGTTCCTGAATCTTGAAGTTCGTGGTGCAAGCAGCAAAGTGCAAAGCAGTTGCCGTAGAAACAGGTCCACCGACATTATGCGGTGCTACCGTCATATAGCACATATCGCCCATCGCTGCGATCTTCTTAGTTTCCAAAAAACCGCCCGTCTGCGTAATATCCGGCTGTAAGATGTCCGCTGCTTGTAAGTTAATCAACTCACGGTATTCATACTTATTGTGAAGCCGTTCACCAGTGGCAACAGGGAGATTAATCTTGTCAGCCGCTTTCGCGAGCGCGGCGATGTTATCAGGCGGCACAGGTTCCTCGACCCAACTCGGTTGGAACTTTTCCAATTCCGCCGCAATCTCAATCGCCGTATACGGGCTAAACCTACCGTGCATCTCAACAAGGATTTCGACATCGGGGCCGACAGCGTCACGCACCGCTTCAACAAGTCCGACGGATTTCAATTTTTCTTCGTAAGAGAGTTCGTAATAGCCTGCACCGAACGGATCGAACTTCAGTGCCCGATACCCTTTTTCAAGCACCCTTTTCGCGGCAGCGTGGAATTCTTCAGGTGCACGCTCAACACGATACCATCCGTTGGCATACGCCTTAATCTTATCACGGCAGGCACCACCAAGCAATCGGTAGACAGGTTGGTTCAACGCCTTACCGATAATATCCCAGCATGCGATCTCAATAACACTAATGCCGGTTGCAACGATTTCACCCGCCCGACCGTAGTCATCCCGAAATAGCCGTTGATAGAGGTCCTCAGTGTTAAATGGATCGCTACCGATGACATGCCGCTTCTTCGCACCATCAATATAGGCAACAAGCGCGTCCGTGCGGTTGTTCATCCGCACTTCGCTGACACCAGTCAACCCTTCATCGGTCTCAACTTTGACGAAGGTTAAATTCCGCCAACTCGTCCCCATGACCAAAGTCTTAACATCTGTAATTTTCATTTTATTTAATTATGGTCCTTTGCCTATCTGTCGGAACCGAGATTTATGAGGTTATCTGACTTACATCACACGAATCTCTCAATCACATAAATCACAGTTCTGACTTTTCTTGTTAACTTCTCGCTTCCGCTTCAGACACACTCCGTTGTCCACTCCGTTGTGTCGGTGCCGGTTCGACCGTTGGTGCCTCTTCGCCTGCGTCTAACATCCGCCGAATGAGCCGTTCCCGCATCACCGCTGTAACAGGTTCATGCGATTGAAGTCCGACGAGATTCCGTAACTCATAAGGATCTGCCTGAAGATCGTAGAGGTATTGCTCCACATACCGGTCTGAACCCGCATCTTTGCCCCCGCTTTTATTAGGGGCATCAACACCGTATTTCCAACGTTGCGTCCGGACAGCACGTCCTACCTGTGCCTCGCTAATTTGGACGAAAACCTCTTCTGGCCAATCGTCTGTTTCCCCGCGTACCAACGGCATAATAGACCTACCTTGCATCTCAGCAGGTACTTCCAAACCTGCTGCATCAAGGAGTGTCGGCGGGAGATCTACCAGACTCACAAGTTCTTGAAGCTGTCCACCGCCGATGAACTCGGCACCGTGGAACGCTGTCGGTACACGGATAGAACTCTCGTGGCATGAGCGTTTGTATTCGCCATTACGGGTCTTGAAATGGCACCCATGGTCGGAAGTAAAGAGAATGATCGTGTTATCAAGCAGATGGAGACTCTTGAGCGCATCTAAAAGTCTACCGAGTGCTTCGTCCAACCTTTTCACCATACCGTAATAGCCGCCTAAATGCTGATGTGTTGAGCCACCGAGCGCGGCGAGGTCCGGCGGTATCCATTTCCCTGTATACCGCTCCCGATACCCATCTGGCGGCGGATAATCATCCAAGTGATTTTGGTGGTGCGGCTCAATGTATGACGTAAAGAGATAAAATGGATCGTTTTTATGCCGGTCAACATAGCGTATTACCGCATCGGTGAGCGCGTCCACACGATAGCCGGGAAGGTCAACGGGTTGATTGTCGTTATCGTAGAGCGTTGTCTGATATGCATCGGAAGTGAATTCGAGCGTATTGGATGCTAACCAATAGTCGTAGCCACCGCGATGCTCCGCTGGCACCGGTCCCGGTCCCGTACCACCACTATAGAGGTGCCACTTACCGATATATCCAGTGGCGTAACCTGCTTCACCGAAGTGGTGTGCAAGAGTCTTAAGATTAGGAGACAGCGGAATACCGTTTCGGAAACATCCCGTCCGAGTCGCATATAACCCTGTTTGGAGACATGAGCGTGCGGGACCGCAAACAGGCTGACACGTAAACGAGCGATGGACATGCGTACCGCGCTGTGCCATCCGGTCGAAGTTCGGTGTCAAATCGAGCGGATTCCCGTGTAAGCCGGACGTATCCCATCGCTGCTGATCAGTGAAAAAGACGATGACATTCGGTTGATTTGAATCTTGTGGCATATCTTTGCTTTCCTCTCTCTTCAGGTTTGGCTTATCTCATTTTAAGAGATTTCCAGCCAGAAGTCAAGTGGAAAATTTGCCTAAGAAAATTGAGAATGATTGTGGGTAGCATGTTGCGAAAGGCGTTCAATTTTCAGCCATTAGCAGTCAGTAAAGCGTGTCAAGCCTATAGGAAGATGTTGGAAGAGATCGCTGAAAACCGCTTGCTCAGAAGTGCAGGTTGTTTTTGGAATCCTCGCACAACCTGCGGAAGCGAGGCATTTTTTGTGCTGTCCCCAACGGACCGCTTGAATCAGCGTGCGGGGTTCAATGTAAGGTATCACTTCTTGTTCGAGAGGGCTGCGTTGAGTTTCAAGAAATCGGTGTTGTGTAGCGTCTGGATGAATCCGTAGCCCCGCCTTTAGGTAGTGGGTGCTATCACTTATCTGACTCCTTCCATTGCGCGTATTTCTGGAGCGTTCGAGTATCAATATCCAACGATTTGGCAGCATCGCTTACGGTGCGGTACTGCTGTATACGTCTTTGCGCAACGGTACGTAGAATTTGATTTAGGTTCATATTTTTTATGTCAAGGAATTGACCTTCTTCAATCGTTTTCAACACATTTGAAGCCTGTGAGTTCTGCCGAGATTCTGCTGTTTGGCTCGATAGTTTATGCACAATTGTGTTCTGTGTCTCTGGATCAAGTGTCTCCCATATTGCGTTTTGTGTCTCTGATGGGAGGGCTTGCCATATAGGCGTAAGGACCTCGGCGAGTTTTGGGTGAATAGCGAAAAAATCTTTGTATTCGAGTGTGTTGGTCGTTGTGAGAGCGACAGCCGTTTGAACAACGTTCCTCAACTGACGAATATTCCCGGGCCATGATGTCTCCGTGAGGTATGTAAGTGCTTCGGGAGTAATCCGTGTAATATTTTTTCCGTATTCGGCACTAAACTCAGTAATGAAACTTTCGACTAAAGGCGCGATGTCCTCCGGACGCTCCCGTAGGGGAGGTATATGCAGCATCACACCCTTAAGGCGATAATAGAGATCTTCCCTAAATGCCTTTTCCGCAACAACTTTCTTAATGTCACTGTTGGTCGAGGCAACAATGTGTATGTTAACCTCCAAAACTTCGTTTCCACCCAAACGCGTGAAGGTCCCTGTATCCAAAATGCGGAGGAGCATTTTCTGTGCGTTCAACGGCATTTCGGATACTTCATCTAAAAAAAGGATGCCCCCATTTGCTATTTCAAACGCGCCTCGGCGTTGGCGAATTGCGCTCGTGAATGCTCCTGCTTCATGCCCGAAAAGTTCACTTTGCAGAAATTCTACGGAGAATCTCCCGCAGTTGATTGCGATAAAAGGTCGGTCATGTCGGGGACCATTTTCGTGAATGTATCTTGCAACAATTTCCTTACCAACGCCGGTTTCGCCGGTAATGAAGAACGGAATATTTGCTTTTCCAATCTGCTGGATTGTTTTGTAAGTTGCCTGCATGGGGGCTGATGGCAATTTAATGAAGACTGGCTGTTGCATAATGGGACCTTATAAACCTACCTAGCTAACGTTTTCCGTTGTATTTATCAATAAATGCTTTAAGTTCTTCAAACGTTCCTGGATAGGTAAATGTGCAGCCATCGGGATAATGGACAGCACATTTGACGAGTATGGCTTCACCAGTGTGCATCGTGATTTTGGCAGTAATGCTCCCAACGCGGTGGACCTTTGCCACCCTGCGGAGTTGGATCTCTTTGGGACCGAGTTTGAGTTTCATCTTCAATGCTCCTTTATCATTAGTTATGACGATGAAAGGCAGGTTGTTTTTTTGACCTCACACAACCTGCAAAAGCAAGGGTCGTGTTAATTATACAATATCCCCGGCGGACCGCTTGAATCAGCGTGCGGGGTTGGACACAAACTATGATGAGTATTCACGCCATAGGGACACCTCTCGTTCGGCGAGTTTCCAGCATGATTGTCCAAAACTCATCACACGAGTTTCTCTTTCCAATTTTTCAAGGACACCGTGAACAACCGCGTAGGCCATCACTTCATCTGTAGGCGAGATAACGTAAGCAGGAATGCCGAGTGTCTTACTAATTTGGATTGGATTTAGTCCTTCCGGTTCTTCTGCTAAAATAGTGATCATTGCTCCTTCGAGATAGAAGATACCGACGCGCACAAATTGTTTAGGGAGTTTGCATGATTTTGTGTCTCCTTTCAATAAAAGCAGGTTGTTTAGAGGACCTCGCACAACCTGCGAAAGCGAAATTATTCAACATGAATATATCCCCGACAGACCGCTTGAATCAGCGTGCAGGGTTCAGTATAAGGCATCACTTCTGGTATGATATTTTGAAAAAAAAGTAAATTGCATTGCATTGATAAAAATTGCTAATTTTGCTTGAAAAAGGCACAATACCTTAGAATTTTATCCGATTTTTTGGAAGAAAAGCCCTGTTTCCAAATACCACGCGGATTTTTAACACGTTTACTGAAACTAACAGACTACCTGCAAAAGCATTTACCTTGGCCTTCCGTTTTTTTCGCCGTACACCCACAGACACCCTGAAAATCATTGAAAAAATAGAAACTGACAACTGGATGGCTCTGGAGTCCTAATAAATTTGACTAAAAATGAGATTTTTGATAATATAACCCAAGTTGCTATCCATAAGACCATAGATGCTCAGACCTCATTTAAAATCGTTAGGACTTACGCAATTTTCTTATCAATGCCTACGTGCCGCACGCCGCTGGCGAGGTTTGAAACCTCGCCAGCGAAGCAAGCTGCGTAAGTCCTAATCATGTTCAGATTTAATTTAATGTACTAAATTATGGTAAAATAGTCATATTAATGCTTATATATATAATTAATTAAATTTTTTATTTTCATCTTCTACATGATTATTGGCGATTTCATTAATGTCTTTTACTTAGGTAGCAACTTAGGTTAATATACACTACTAACTTAACACAAGTTGCCACCTGAAAAATTATAGGTGTTCAAATCCCGATTTGCTTGGATATCGTCCAGATTTTCCCAATTTTGAAATTACAAAACGTTTAATTTATTTGAATTATAAGTTGAATCTAAGTATAATTGTCTGTATAAAGACATATTTATTGGTAATAAATATATGTCCTGATTCAGGGCTTTGGCGATTGGATCAGTATACTTGCTTGGATAGCAACTTGGGTTAACTTATGTAAAAATATAAAGTTTATGAACAGCCTATAACAATGTTTTCCAGTGTGAGTTTGCTGCAAACGCGTCGGTTGAGTTAAAGCGAAATTGATAAAAATCAAAGGAAGTAGGTCAATGACAACCAATGTCTTGCAAGATATAATTGCACGCTGCCACCAACGGCACGAGAACCCACTTAAGCAACGTAAGACGACCGTAACACCGCTGCCTTACAAACGGTTTCCCTACTACTTCACAGTCCATTGTGCCCACAGATACCCTATGCTGCTTCAAGACTTGGAGGCAGCAAGCATTTCCTTTATGCCGATAGGGTGCGCACCTGGAGCTGACCGTCCGCCGCGATCTTTTGGGGGCCATCGGTTCTTGAAACGCCAACAGGCGGCGAACTGGGAGGTCATCCAATGGTCGAAGTCGTGGGGCATTCACGTGTATACTGGGGTTCCTTCGGCACGCGATGGCGCGCCCTGGCATGACATCGACTTTAAATATGAAGCCATTTGTGCCGCACCGGATGCCGTTCTTGCTTGCATTCAAGCACTTGTTAATGCCGTTGTAAACCCGTTGTTGACGCTGTCAAAGTCTGGAGGACTGCGCTTTTCTTGCCGGGTCCCGGGGTACCTGCACTCAAACACCGAGCAAGCACGGTTGTATGTTTATAAAGGGACACCGACAGCAGAAAATCCACACCAACACGAGGCGTATCTTGAAATCTTTGGCGAGAAAGGGCACAATTGCTGGGATGCGCGCTATGAAATTCTGCTTGGAGATTTGTTAGATCCGCCAGTGATTTCTAAAGAGGTTCTCTTTGCCCCTATCGATGCACTTCGCGCTGTACTTCACGAACCCCTTCCCCAAAGCCTTGAATATAATGAGAACGCCTCCGGCGTACCATACTCCCTTGGATCGCATAAACTGGATCTCGCCAAAGAGGCGTTTTTCAAGCGCGGGTTCTCTTATGTTAGACAAGAGGACGGATTTCACTATTGGCACCGACAAGGGAGTGGGAGTGACAACACAGAGGTATCATTATGGGAAAGTGAAGGTGGCGTGTGGGTTTGTGCATCTACGTCTGATACTGGGCTGCCTATGGAGGCAACGCTCATAACAGATGTTTGGAACGACACTGGCATCTTGCCACCGATTCCTAAGACGGGGCTGCCTATAGATGATAAGGTACTTGCCATTCGGGAAGGGAAACTTAGTCCATTGGCAATAAAACGTCCTCCTCCAGTGGTACATAAGTCGAGCACCATTCAAAAGATTGATGAAACACGAGAAGAAATTAGCGTTCAGGTGCAGCGTGCTTTCGATAGGGACGTGCGCGTTCTTGGATTTGTTTCCGATATAGATGCGGAGAAAGATGGTGAAGTAGCATCCCTTCTGCAAAATAGTGAGGTAATCTATGTGCAGGATGCTGAGCTTGCGGCAGAAGCAGAGCAATTTTTTCAAAAGCGAAATGTGAGATCCGTCACACGCTGGCGGGATCGGATGTATCTCTGGGAGGAAGTGAAAGATATCCCCGTTGAGGAGCGCATGGCAACACCCTTTGAACGTGGAAACGTTTGCGAGGATGCTCAGCGGTGCGAAGCACTTGAGAAAAAGGGTGGGAATCCGAGTGAAATTATCTGTCCGCAGTGCCCCGTCTATACAGCATGTCAGGCGCGTGGCTATCTATCGCAATTCTCTACATTAAAAACTGCTAAAGCACAAATACTGGTGGATTTTCGGCTGTTTTTGGATCCACAATACACAAAAATGGTGGAACGACTTCTCGAAAGGGGTGATGGAACACACCCGCTTTGTATCATCAATGTCCTGAGAGAAAACACACTGTTTCTTGAATGCGAATTATCAAAAACCGAATTAGAGGAGTGGGTTACCAACTGGCGAGGCAGTGCCTTAGGAAACTTTGCTATATTCCTGCTCAATGCAGTAGGAATCAGAGACAAATCCCATGCCCACTCCATCAGACGCATCCGGACAGTGATGCAGACGTTTGAATGGCTGGAAGAAGAAATTATCCAACAGATGTGCCACGTCAATATCCAGGGCAAAGTAGTCACACGAGGCGCGATTGATGCAGAGACCGGAGAAGAATTAGCACGCTATACCATTGAGTTTGAGCGAGGAATTTCTGCTTATATTCCTTTGGATGCTACGGCTGTGGATAGACTGGCGGCACAAGCGTTGCCCCTTTTTGAACTCGACACTTTTGTGCCGAATGAAGACATGAAAATCTTGATGTCGATAGCCGATGCTGTCAGGCTGGGTATCTTGGATACGGGGACTGTTGAAAACATTCAGGAGTTCCCAAGGGTTTGTTCGGAGCCAGAGTGGACGTTCTGGCATCAACTCAAACGTTTCTTTGCCCATTACACGAGGGATACCGATGCCCCGATGCGATGGGATGGCGAAGTCCTGCGTTTCGGGGTGCCGCCGGTCCTACATCCAAGCGTCAAACACCTTTTGGTCACCTCCCCAGCTCTCTACGATGAGCATCTACATCGGACGTTCTCGGATGAGGGAACTGAGATCCTTCCCACCCAACCGATAGCGTGGGTTCCCGGAAACCGCGTTTTCCAGATTCGCACCGGTATCTATCCACGGAAGACAATTTTAGATCTCAGTAACACGTGGGACGTTCTTGGCGTGTCTGAAACCGGGCAGCACCTTTTTTGGAGGCTCCAAGCTGAAGTCGAACGGGATCCGAATATTAAACATGGGATTATAACGCATGTTTACACAAGTAGACATCTGAAGGATATCGCGAAAAATGAGAATGTCTGTTTTTTGACGGATTTCCGAAGGGTGAAAGAATTGGAAACCGTTTTTCAAGAGGTAGAAGTCATCTGGATAGTTGGCGTGCCGGAAATAGAACCATACGCCATTTTGGAGCGCACACAGATCTTGTTTGGAAACGATGAGGAACCCCTCTTCTATGAAATGGAGTCGGATGCCTACCGTTACAAAGACGAACGCGTCCAGAGCGTTTATGAAAAGACGGTCACTTGTATATTCACACAGCTTATGGAGCAGGCTCAGCTGAACCGTTTAGCAAACAAGAAAGTTATGTTGATTACAGGTTTGCGAATTCCTGAGATTACTGACAGACCTGAAACGCTCCTTTTTGACTGGGAAGATTTCGATGTTGCTGGTGGGATAGACAAACTTTCTGAGGTGATAGCAACACGCCAAAGCTTTGAGGTGGAACGCGACAATCTGACAGCTGAATCAAGCAGAAAAAAGGTAGAAACGGTTCTCGGATGCTCCACAAGGCAGGCGAATCGAGTGTTGCAAAAAATGAGAGGCGGAAAGCTTGCACGTGTTCCTTTCCGCAAACAAATTCTCGCACTTCTCGCCGATGGAGAGAAAACAACACCGGAATTCGCGGCGGCGATTCAAGGACACCCAAAAGCAATAAATACAGAACTCACGCGCCTTGTAGGGATTGGTGAAATTGTAAAGGTCAAACGGGGTGTATATACACTGCCTGATTAAGGATAATCGACAACACCACATGCTGTCAATATATTTACTGACAGAGATCTCTATGGCGCATCCTTCGCACATCGAAAACCGATGACATTCAGGCTATTGTCTGGGAAATCGCTAACGTATTCGGCGTTGCGTAGCGTATGTGTATCACGCTACCATGTGCCACCCCGCAAAACGCGTCGCTCACCGGTGTCAGCTCCCTTTGGGTTCCGGTGTGGACGCTCCACATCTGCTTCACTATAGTCAGTCGCACTATACCAATCCGCGCACTATTCCCAAACATTCCCTGCCATATCAAACAGACCATAACCTTTGGACTGAAACGTTCCGACAGGTGCCGTAAAAAGGTATCTGTCGTCTACATTTTTATTTCATAAGGTGCTATTGATCAGGTGTCCACCCCATTCGCTATATAACTTATAGTTAAATCTTTAAAAGTAATATTAAGCCAATTCTGTATATTTTTTTTTATAATTTAACAATAATGTCCTGTTGTGGTAGACTCAAAAAAACCTTGCTATTATTGACTTTTTCTGGGATTAAAAAACTTGACTACAGAGAAAATTCATGTTAATATATATTATTAACTTTGTTGTGTTATATTATATTATGTTATATTAAACAGAAAGTCATGAATCTGGCAGGAACCCAGGTTTTCATCTCTACATTTTTTTATGAACTCTTTGAAGTATCTTATTGAACGTTGCCACGAACGGCATGAGAAGCCGCTTCGGCAGCGGAAGACGGTGGTGATGCCTGCACTATACAATAATAAAGGGTATCCGTATCAGATAACAGTCTGTTGCGCGCAGAGGTACCGTGTGCTGCTCGCTGACTTGGAGCACGCGAACATCTCCTTTATGCCAATAGGACACGCACCCAATAACGATCACGGTCCAGGAAATTTTGGCGGTAAACGGTTTTTGAGCCCTCAAAAAGCACAGGATTGGGGAATAAGACGGTGGCACACATCTTGGGGAATTCAGGTATATACCGGAATCCCATCTGCACACGATGGGGCGCAATGGCACGACATTGAGTTTAAATATGAAGTTATTTCTGCCGCACCTGATGCCGTTTCGGTTTGTATTGACACGCTCGTCAACACCATAGAGAATTCACTGTTAACGCTGACAAAATCTGGCGGGCTACGCTTTTCTTGCAGAGTCCGAAATTACCTCCACCCAAATACCGAGAACGCGAAGCAATATATCTATAAACACATCCCGACCGCGGGAAATCTAAACCAACGAGAGGTTTACCTCGAAATCTCTGGCGAAAACGGATACACACCGTGGGATGCACGCTACGAGATCCTGTTTGGAAGTCTCTTAGATCCGCCTGTGGTTGCCAAGGAAGTCCTTTTTGCCCCGATTGATGCCCTTCGTGCTGAACTTCACGAACCTATTCCTTGTGAAGTTCAGCACGATCAGACTGTCAGCAATCTGCCGCTATCTCTCGGTTCAGATAATCTTGATCTCGCAAAAAAGGCGTTCGTGAACCGCGGTTTTTCTTATGTTGGACAAGAAAACGATTTCTACCACTGGAGACAACCTGACAGTACTGTTGGCAGCGGGGACATATCATTCTGGGAAGCCAATGGGACTGTGTGGGTACGCGCAACCGCATCTGATACCGGACTTCCCACGGAAGCCACTCCAATTACAGAGGTCTGGAACAATACGGGGATTCTACCACCGGTCCTTGAACCTCAATTGCTTGTGTCCGATAGGATATTCGCTGTGCGAGCAGGGGAACTTAGCCCATTGGCAATAAAGCGCCCACCTCCGGTGCTGCACAAACCGGAAAACGCGGAAGAGCATTATGAAATACCTAAAAAGAATTCTGATCAAATACGGCGTGTTTTTGATGGAGCCACACGTATTCTCGGACTTGTTACCGGGGAAAATTTGGGAAAAAGTCGTCAAATAGAATCTTATGTTTCTGATGGCGGCACAATCTGTTTAAGCGTACCAATCATCGAAAAATTGGTAAAGAAAATAGATAGACGCTATCAAGAACGAAACATGCCGTCCCCTGTTTGCTGGAAACCTCGGATGTACCTCTGGGAACGGGTAAAAGAAATACCTATTGATGTGCGTATGGAAAATCCTTTTCAACACGGAAATGTCTGTGAGGATGCCGAACGGTGCGACACACTTGAGAAAAAGGGCGGGAATCCGAGTCAGAGTATCTGCCCACAGTGTCCCGTCTATACCGAGTGTCAGCAACGCGGATATTTATCGCAACCCACCGCGTTGCAACGCGCCGAATCACAGATATTGACGATTCCCCAATTATTTTTCAACCCACAGTACACGGAATTGGCGGAAGCAATCCTTGAGCAGGTAGATGAGACAGAGCGGCTTTGCATTATCGGCAGGCCAAGGGAATATAAGTTGTTTCCTAAATGTGAACTGCCAAAAAACTTGTTTGAGGAATGGAGTGTAAACTGGAGTGGCTGTGCTTTGGGGAATTTTGCCAAGGCTTTACTGCATGCAGTAGAAATTAAAGATATACCACATGCCGATGCTGTCAAACGAATTCGGATGGTGATGCGATCGTTTGAATGGCAGGAAGAATCGCTCATCAGACAGATGTGTCAAGTGAGTGTACGGGGTAAGGTAATAGAGCGCAGTGCTGTTGATCCGGAAACGGGTGATCTATTGACACGCTTTACCATTGAGTTTGAGACAGGTGTTTCTGCCTATATTCCGTTAGACGATAATGCCGCAGATAGGCTCACCGCAAACGGGTTGCCATTTTTTCACCTCTCTTCCTTTGCAATCAATGAAGACGTGAAAATCCTAATGCCGATGGCGCAAGCTATCCGTTTGGGCATCTTGGATATAGAAACTGTGGAGAGTATTCAGACATTTCCAACAGTTTGCCCTAATCCTAACTGGACCTATTGGCATCAGCTCAAGCGTTTTTTCACGCATTACACGCGCGATGCCGATGCCCCCATACGCTGGAATGAAAAAGTTCTGAAGTTCTGGGTGCCACCACTGCTCCACCCGAAGGTCAAGCACCTTGTATTAACGTCGCCAATTCTCCCTGAGCGATACCTCCACAGAGCGTTTCCAGATGAGGAAATTGAGGTAAGCCACCATACCGAACCGGCAGCATGGGATGCCGGAAATCAAGTCTTCCAGATTCGCACTGGTATCTATCCGAGGCAAACAATCTTAGGATACAACATCAGCGGGGATGTTATCGGCATCTCTAAAATAGGACAACGCTTTTTTGCGGGTATCCAGTCGGAAATTGAACGAGATTCAAGCACTAAGCATGCGATTATCACCTATAAGTCGGTTGCTGCACGATTGCAGGATATTGCAGAGAAAGAAAACGTCTCTTTTGTGACCAGTTTCGAGAGTGAGAGAGGACTGTGGGACGCTTTTAGAGAGTCACAGGTCATTTGGATAGTCGGTACACCGACACTGCAACCAACCCTTGTTTGGCGGCGCGCCCAGATTTTGTTTGGAAATGATGAGGAACCCCTCTCTTATGAGGAAGAAACGGAGACCGGTCGCTATAAAGATGAGCGGATCCAGGGCACTTATGAGCAAGAAATTGTTCGCCAACTCACACAAACCGTCCTACGCACAGGATTAAGTCGATGGACGGATAAGAAAGTTGTACTCATCTCGAGCTTGGTACTACCCGGCATCACAGACAGACCTGAAACCTTCCTTTTTGACTGGGAAGATTTTGAAATTGCTGATGGGTTGGACAAACTTCCTGAGGTGATAACCACGCGCGAGCACTTTGAAGCAGCGCGTGATAACCTAACTGCAAAATCCAGCAGGGAAGAAGTGGAACGCATCCTGGGGTGCTCCTCAAGGCAGGCGAATCGAGTGTTGAGAGCGTTTAGGGGGGGCGCGCCCCTACGTGTCCCCTTTCGAATACAAATCCTCACTATGCTTGCTGAGGGTGAGAAGAGAACAGCAGAACTGATTGCGTCTATTGAGGGTCATCCAAAAGCTGTAAAAAATGAACTTAAGCGACTTGTAGATGCCGGTGAAATTGTGAGAGTCCGATGGGGATTGTATGCCCTACCACGGGTATAGGCATTTCTGTGTGTACGGCTAATCCGCGGAAACTTTCTTGTAACCTTTCGGCAAAGGGTTCCCCGCAACGAGCGCAGATTTCAGTGGACGGACGTGTCGGCAACTGCCACGGTGCCTGAAACCCGGGCAATCGCAAGTTACATCAACACCAACGACTTCCAGTGTATAGAATTTGCCCTTTTGCGATGAACTCTCGGCATGATAGACATTCCGTTCAGGACCCGCAAGGACTTGTGCCAAAGTACGGATGGCTTCTTCCGAGTACGGACGCAGCTGCGCACGCGTCGCCTCCTGAAGGTGTGAGGCGTTCTCTTCAAGGTAGGCATCGCTCGCTTTTTCGAGAACATCAAGTAACTCCGATGCCTCAACTTCGGCAGCATGCACGGAAAGCGCGTTCATCATCCGTTTGAGTTCGCTGAGGACATCGGGTTGCAGCGCACCATCTTCACCGGGTATCAAAAGTTTACCTTCAACCAGAGCATCCATCAACGCGGCTTTTGTTTCTAACACGGTCTTGACAAATTCGTCTACCGTGCCGCGCGCGATCATATAGGTGACATTAACAGTCCCTGTTTGTCCAATCCGATAGGCGCGATCTTCTGCTTGCCAGTGATTCGCTGGCACCCAATCTAAGTCGTTGAAAACGACCTGCCGCCCAGCAGTTAGATTGATTCCCACGCCCGCGACGTGCATATTGGCAATAAAGAGTCTGACGCTTTCATCGTTCTGAAACTGATCAACCCGGTTTTGCCGCTCTTCTGCAGGAACCTCTCCGAAGACAAGAACTGCGCGGTCCCCGAAATGTTTGTGAAAACGCTCCAACGTGTTGAGGAAGGTTGTAAAAAGGATAACCTTTTCACCCTGTTCCAACGCGTTCTCAACAAATTTGATGGTGTGTCGGCACTTAGCAAAGGCGAGTTTCCGACGCGCTGTCGTTAACCTACCAACTGCCCGCCGACGCTCTGGGTTCTCTGGTTCATCTTCAACCGCATCAATAGATTCAGGCGCGTCAAATTTTGTTAGAAATTCGCGGACAGCGTTATTGAAATGCTGAATCGCATACGGATGGAGTTCAACATCCAACCATGTTCGCACTTTCGGGGGGAGGTCTAATACCTCATTTTTCGTGCGCCGCAGCATCACCCCGTGCAACTGCACGGTGAGTTCTTCGATATTACTGGCACCGTCTGCTACTAAGCCAAAATCTCCTTGATAGGCATCACAATAACGCTTGGCGAAACTCAGAAAACTCTTACCGAGTGGATGCGCCATCAGTTGCAACAGTGGGAAAAGGTCGCGCGGACGATTGGTCATCGGCGTACCGGTTAACGCGTGGACTATCGGTTCATGCTGAATCGCCTTCACCAGTTTGGCGGCGTTTCGACTGCGCTGGCTTCGGTGGTTTTTCAAGTAATGTGCCTCGTCAAAGACAACGCCTTTCCATTCAAACGCAAGCAGCCCTTCCATATGTTTACCGAGGATCTCATAGTTGATGATAATCCAATCTTGGAAATCGGTTGACGGGAGCGGCGCGGGGCCCACGATAGCAGGTTCGGCTGTCGGGAGAACAAGTTGAATTTCGCGGACCCAATTCCGTTTAACAGAGGCAGGACAAATCACAAGGTAAGGACCTTCCGCTTCCGCCTCAACCATAGCAATCACGGATTGACGGGTTTTGCCGAGTCCCATATCATCGGCAAGAAGCGCGCGACGACGACCGAGCAGAAAGGCGATACCTTCGATTTGGTGTGGATACAACCCTTCGGCTATCTCTTCAGCACGTGTGAAAATGGATTCATGCATGCTTTTCCCTTGACCTATCTCGGTTTTGTAGGAGGGGTTTGTAACCCCGATACCGAACATCTCTACCTGTCAACCAGCCAAAGATCTCCATCACTAACAGTGGCAAGTCGTTTCAACATAACCGCACCGGGAAAATTGGGGGACATCCCGATACCCATGGCGAAAATGCGTCCGTTGCCTGTAGCGTATTGACCAACAAGCGTGAGATCCGGTCCCTCAATAGTGGTAGGAATGCCATCGCTAAAGAGAACAACAAGGGTGGGGACAGTCTTAGCGATTTCTGTCAATGCCGTTAGCATATCGTGGTCGGTCCCTTTGGTGTGAATTTTGGATTGGATGTCAGCGAGATACGCAGCCGAGGCACTTACCGTCTCTTCTGTGACCGGAACAAAGTTTTTCTTATAAACAACCAATTCTGTACTAAACGCCACAATATTGAAACTATCGTGTGGTTCGAGAAAGGTGAGCGAGTCACGCATGAGGTCTATAATCTTCTTGAGTTTGTGTGGCGGTAGGTTCTGCATACTGGTAGACAAATCCACGCAGTAGACAATCCGCTGTGGCCCCTCTTGTGCTTCAATGAATTTCACTAATCTGCTTTTAAAACGGGTTTCGACCTTTTCTTCTTTCACAAAAGGACGTTCAATGACCTTTTGCACGCGAGGTACCTCGCCAAATTCGACAGATGTTGTGGCGGGTCCAATAGGTGCGCTCAAATCGTTGTCGGTATCAAACGGCTGAAAGGGCGCTGGATCCGCTGCAGAGACCACCCCCCGACTGCTGACAGGTTGATTGCTCGTCAGGATTTTCAGGCGTGGCTGGCTGACATCGCGGGTCTTGTTCTGGACGATTTGTGCACGTTTCGGTGGTGTTACGCGTCTGACTTTCGGTTTCTCTTCGGTGACGAATAGGGCATTAATGCTCGTGGTTTCTCGCATCGGTGCTGTGCTGAACCAAAAGAAGAACCCAAGCACCCCAACACCGAGGTGCAATAGGACTGAAATAAGTAGTGACTTACTTGATTTTGATTTCATTTTTTTAATTTACCTTTTCGGAACTAAACACACATGTCCCACCCAAATTTTCAAATGGGATACGAATCCCACCAATGCCAGCAAAGAGGTCGATGAAGTTAAAATTGTCCATTATGCATAAAGTATAGCATATTTGACTGGCTACGTCAAATTTTCCCTAATTTACTTCAGGCCTCAATAGATTAGCGTTTCACCGCGACTGAAACTCCATCACGGAGTGGAATAATCGTCGTGAAAACATCAGGCGAACTATAGAGAAGTCGTGTCAACTCTCTGACACCAATCGTGGCGGCATGGAACCACTGCTCCCGTTCATCAAGTCCTTCTGGGCTGCTACCGGGTTCCTGCGTGACAACGCGCCCACCCCAGATCATGTTATCCGTAATAAACAACCCACCACGCCTGAGACGCGGAATCGCCTTATGAAACGCTTCTGGATACCCATCTTTGTCGATGTCGTTGTAGATGATGTCAAACTCACCTTCGGTTTCGTCAATGATTTCAAGTGCGTTACCGACGCGATAATCAATGCGATCCGCAATACCACCACGCGCCAGGTAACCCGCAGCGCGATCAGCGTTCTCCTGTGAGCCATCGGTACAGATAATAGAGGCTTCCGGTTTTTGCAATGCCTTCGCCATCCAATATGCTGAATACCCAAAGCCTGAACCCATCTCAAAAATCCGTATCGGATTCGTCAGCAGTACCAATTGATGTAGGACACGCCCGACGAGCGGTCCCACAATTGGAAAGCGGTTTGCACGCGCATGTGCCTCCATCTCTGTGAGTACTTCATCGCGTTCGGGGATAATGTCAAGTAAGTAGTCGTCAATCGACGGGTGAAGGATATCCAAACGTTGCATAAATCGCTCCTATTTTTTTCACAGTGAATCAGTGTGCTAAGCGCCCTCTTCCCTTCTCCATCTTTCAAGTGGGTGTTCACGTGGTGTGAGTGGCATATATACCCGCGCTTTCTGACGATGCGATTCCCATGTCGCATGAATCATCTCAAGGCAATCCCGACCGTCTCTGCCACTGGCGAATGGATCTCGATCCTCTTCAATCGCTGCAATCAGGTCGCGTAGCATGAGGCGTTGCAATAGCAATCGTATTGATGCCTTATCCCGTGGATTGCCTTGTTCATCAAGATCCTCGCTTGGAAGATGCACCGGTTCCCACGCTTCTGCAGGGGTCTTATGTTGCCCTTTGTGGATAAACATCGTTGTGCCGACACTCTCTCGGATAGCAATTCTGCCTTCAGTCCCAATAATATCAATCCCATAGGCGTTATCGTTCGTCTGTGGTTGTGCAATGAACTGCACATCGGCATGAATACCGTTCTTGAAGCGGAAAGCGGCATGTCCACGCTCACCCAGTACAAGTCCAGCATCTCGATCGTGTGGGTGGACCTCTTGGGTATGCTTGATGTCATCAACGGTTGATTCGCGTCCATCCATCTGCACAAGATGCGCATGCGTCCACTCGACATCACCAGCAAAGAGACGCAACCAATCGTAGAGATGGGTTCCCATCTCCATCAGCGAGTTGCCCACCTTGCGTCCGCCTTTGTCTGTCGCTTTCAACAACACAACATCGCCGATTTCGTCTTTTTCAATCAGTGAAAGCACGTGACGATTGTAAGGACTGGCGCGTTTGATGTGATTAATGGCAAACTTGACGTGATACTGGTCACAAGTTTCGACCATCTCATCGGCTTCAATAAGGTTAAGGGCAGTCGGTTTTTCACAGAAAACGTGGATGCCACGCTGTGCGGCTGCGATTGTTGGTGGATGGTGCATCGGTGCCTGTGTTGGAACAATCACTATGTCCGGTTGCTCTTCATCAAGCATCTTTTCATAGTCGTCATAGATGGCAGGGACACCAAATCGTTCTCCCCATGCTTTTGCCCGTTCTGGATTGATTTCCGCGCCAGCGATGAGTTCACAGTTCGTTTCTAACTGCGCCGCCTCGGCATGCGCGTTACCCATGCCACCTAAGCCGATAATTGCTACACGATAGTTGTTCATGTGTATCTCCAAGTTTGCCAAGAAAGTGTGCAGGTTTACAACTATCATAGCAACTTCAAAGTCGGAGTGCAACAAAAAAGTTGAAGAAAATACCGTAGGTATAGTTGAATATAAGAAGGGATCAATTGCCATGGGAGCTAAGCAAAATTTGGACAACTAAAGATCAAAATCCAATCGCGAGATGAACCCAATAAACGAGACCAACGACCAATTTGATGAATAGGAAATACACAGATGACCAAAGAACGAATTCGGATTTTAGTTGATACTTCACGAGATATGGGCTGGTCAGACGGATTGATACGTATCGAGCCGGACAGTATCTATCAAACCACTGCTAACCAGGATTATCTCAGTAGGGGCGAGGTTATCTTGAAGAAACACCCAAGCAAAAACCCCCTAAAAAATTACGATGTCCTAACAATTTGTAGTAACACCGCGCTAAAATACACCGATGCAGAGTGCCAACTGATTCGCGAATTTGTAGAAAATGGCGGTGGACTGCTTTTAGCCGCCAGCACCAGCCGATTCGAGCGAGATGTCCGTGAACCGATCTCGGAATTAGGGATCAATCAAGTCGCATCTCTTTTCGGGGCCCAGTTTCTTCCGTTACCCGAAGGACAAGGCGAGATGGATACCGACGCGAACCCATTGCGTGGCTATACAAAGAAGAATCTTCGCCTCACTGACTACGAAATTGCCGATGGACTGGAAATTAATGACCTCGGTCTCACGTCCTGTGGTATCCTCGATATCCCCGCGGATAGTCACGTTTTCCTTGAACACAGCGAAACGGCAGAACCCGTTGGCGCATGTCTCCATTTTGGATCAGGGCGTGTCCTGTTAATCAACACGCAGCTTTTTCAATATGAGAATCACCCTGTATCTGGGAAATTCATAGATTGGTTGGGAATCAACCGCGAAGAAACACCCCAGCAAAAACCCTCTTTGACAACGGATCCTCAGGCAATCCCTGATGAAATTCCGATCGAAGAGCAGGGCAGAGAGGACGGGAAAATCAAGATTTTCTATACACATTTCGTCGAGGAACAGGTGGATACCTGTATGGAATTTGCTAAAAAACTGGCGGAGGAGATGCTCTCGAAATTCCCTGAAGGTGAGAAAATTAAATGGAAAATCGATCTGATCCCGTCGTGTGTTCATAAACACGGCTTCGGTTGGGAGGATTCGGTAATGACAATCGGAGCATGTGTCAGTCCCTCAAGACTCGCCTATGCGTTCGGTTTTGAAGCAAGTGGATTGCTCGCCGACAAAACGCCGTTTAGGAAGGCAGCGGATATTCTTTTTGAGGGATTCCAGTTTTTCTTTGGTATTTGGGCAATGAGACTGCTCGGATTTGAGGAAGAAGCGGCGGAAATGCTCACTGAAGTAGAGCAGCAGTTTCGTGAAAATGCCGAAGTTGAGGAGCCGATTGACATCGCTAAAGTTTACGAACAACAATCTCGCAAGCCGATCTGGATACTGAAAATGTTACTCGAAAAATATGGGGACGACCTGTTTATCCGACTCACCGAAGTGTTCTCAGGAAAGCAAATTGACACAGAAAAGAATATGCCGAACACAACCTTCTCACCGGTAGATAGACAGATCTATTACCTCAGCCGGGCGGTAGGTGAAGACCTGTTTCCGTGGTTTAAAGAGATCGGGACAACTGCCCATCCACTCCCGTTGTTACCGAATGACAGGGACGAATTTGTAGCGGAGATCCGTGGACACCTCAACAGAATGATTCGCGACACAACCGCAGATACAAGCGACAGAATCGATGCGATTAATAGTCTTTTCGAGATCGCTGATGAATCTGAGCATGCGATTTCGGCATTAATTGCTAAATTGGACGCACCGGACAGGTATGAACGCCTGATTGCCGCGGCAAAACTAGTCAGAGGCTGCGATGAGCGGGCGGTGAAGGTGCTTGAAGAGCTAACGGTTGAAACGGAAGATGATGGACTCGTAGCGATGGCGGTGCTGATGTTGGTGCGTAACGGTCAAGGCAACGAAGTCGTAGATCGGCTCGTGGAGATTGCGCAGCATCAGGATCACGGATACCAACTCGAAACTGGATACCTGCTTGCCAAAATTGGGCACCCAGCCACCGAAAAGTTCTCTTATGAAGGACTCATGGACAAAAACGGCGCGCCTGTCCTAACGATGGAGGTCAAACGCAATGGGGAGTTCCATCTCTACCCGACCATCGCAGGCTACCGCGTTGCGATTTGCAATGTAATTCTCCATACACACCATTTCCCCCACAACACGCACGCACCCGGCACTTATGTGAGTTGGGTGCATACCACACCAAAATATCGCCGGAGGGGACTATCGCGTTGGGCATTCGGTGCTGCAATGTCGCATGAATTGATTCGCCAGTATTCTTGTATCTCTCTGCATACCGGGACGTACAACGATGCCCACGGAATGTACAGGAATTTTGGATTCGTTGATGGACTATTGACGCGAGAGTTTACCAAAGCGTTGCGGCACGAACACGCAAAAGTGGTCGAGGGCTTGGTTGTCCGTCCCTACAAATCTGGGGATGAAGTCGCGATGGCAAGCGTACTCAACGCATTTTATGCGGACCGAGTGGAACGCAGACCGAGACGTACTGAAAGGCGTAGAACCTCGGAGACTCGGTTGATTTATCTCGCAGAGAAGGATGGAGAGCTCCTTGGATATGTGCAAGCGCAATGCTCTGAGAAGGTAAAGAGTGTCTCAATCACCGAATTCTGTCTTAAACCCCAACCCTCTGAAGGTTCCACACATCCAGAAGGTTTCCTTGAGGAAGTTGGGGCTGCACTGCTCTGCGCGTTGCATAACGAATTAGTGAAGCGTGAGTATAAACGGATTCGCTACGAGCCGGAAGCAGAAGGCGATAAGGATTACGTTAGAACGCTGTTCCACAATTTTGGATACACGTCGTCGGATGCAGGTTGGGTATGGATGTTCAAGATCGTCAATTTGCCGATGCTGCTTGGCGAACTCTCTCCACTGCTTTCCAAACGCCTGAACAAGAGCGACGCTTACAAAGACTGGCAAGGCTTACAAAGACCATCAGCATCAAAGGTTCGGAACATCAGGCGAGCCTTACCATCAGAGATGGCGAGATTCACGTATCAGCGGAAGTCTCAGAAGGGACTGGAATCCATCTCTCTACAGACGATGACACAATCACTCGGTTCGTTTTGGGTGTCATCTCACCATACCAAGCATATCTACAGAATCAATTACACATTGCGCCGACAGTCAACAGTTCGGTAGTAGGTCTGTTAGGAACGCTTTTCCCAAAGCATTAGAAACCCATCATCGCTCGAACGAATGTTGTATTGCTGGTCGTCCGTTCAAGCAGATGCGTGGTTCTACGGTGACCCGAAAGAATAACGATATAGAAACCGAGCCAACTGCCTCTCTTGATGGCTTGGATTTCAAAAATACGGCTTCGCAAGTCGGAGCGATATAGGTTTGGAACGCGGGTATCAACTGGGAAAGTGTGTAGGTAGTTCCTGAAGTTATGATCCCGATTCGTAAACTTCCGGTATTGGAATCCACCAATGACACTGAACCGCTGTGTAAACTGGTAATCAAGACGGACACCAAGAATATCCTCTCGACTTCGACGGTTGAATCGCAAATATTCTATCGGTTGATCGTCGGTCGGGAGAAACAGGTCTGGGTTGAGTGTTTCTGGAATTTCTTCGGCACTTCGGTCAAAAGCGCGGTCCCAGACGTACTTAACCATAGGTGTTAGCGTTAAATCTTTAACAATTTTGTTGACAAATGGGAGTTTCGCAAGTGGAATTTCGTATCTCGCCTTCAGAATAGTTAACTGATTACGGATGTCCCGTTCGGGGTAACGCCGTTTTTTCCAATTCGCAGCGTCATAGATTAAACCGGTGTCAGTCGCGTCAAGCGCGTTAATGCCGTGATCAGGATAGAACGGATACTCACGTCTCTCTCCGGAAGCCCGGACCTGCTTAATCGGCACCATAAAGTCTACGCGTTCATCAGGTTCAAAATCCTCTGATATCGGGTCGTATTCGACATCTGTGAAAAGTGCCTTTTCTTCATCCGCTTCGAGCTGTTTTTGCATGAGAAGCAGAAATTTGGCTTCGAGTGTCAAGTTTGGCACTGCGGTGTAGCGGCATTCGAGTATTGTTGTATTCACCCGTGCGTTGTAGAAATCGAGTTCGTCATTAATCTGAATCGGCTCCAATTCGCCAACAGGCAAGACAATTGTATAATCCGGAATATCGTCCTGCGCTCGGACAAATCGATTTTGGAAGTGAAAGCTGCCGAAATCAGGGATGTCGCGTTTATAAGTGACATGTATATATTTTGCATTATTTTTTCGCCGGCTTGAAATCTCGCTTTCGTTTAACCAACCCACTTGAATAGCGAGGTTATCAAGCAGATCGTATTTCGCTTTGAGATGATACCCCTGACGATCTATACCGTATTCGTATTCTGGTTCAAAGTCATCCTCAATCGAGTCAATAGTCCCGTTATTATTCAGATCGATAATTTTCGTAAATACAGGTGGATCAGCATCAAAAATAAGAAAATCTTCTTGATAGTCTAATATCCCGTTCTGGTCTCGGTCATCGGCACGTGGAATTACCCCATCAAACTCACTGTCATCGGGCTGGTCATCGCCATCATCGTCATCCTCAATGAGTATATAATCAGCTTCGTCCCATGGCCTGAGTTCGTCTGCGATTCGGTCTTCCACAGGTCTATCGGGTCGGCCACGTTCAAGCGTGTAAATTTGGTCTCGGTTCGGATGCGCACCCAAATTCAGGTACGTGGTTGTGTAGCCGGGGTCAATATGATACAAGACACCTTCTAAGTGGAGTTTGCCATAGCGAGACTTAAGCTGGACGAACCACGCCGTTTCTCTACTGAGTTTTCCGTCGCCATCTTCATCTGTGCCGTCACCCCCTAAAAAGGCTTCAAAACGTTCGCCTTCGGTTTCCGAGTAGGTGGGGATACCGTTTGCATCTATTGGGAGTCGGCTGTTAGGATCAATAGTAACACCTGTTTCTTCCTCACCATCTGGACCTTGAACGGTTGTTCTGGTTCGACTAAATCCTACTTTATCTTTTGGGATAGTCGGGTACTGCTTGTATTTACCATTAATAGAGTAGTGTGTCCTGATGAAAACATTACCGATAGTCCCTTCAAGGTCAATTCCATAGAGAGCAGCGGCGCGTGCGGCACCATAACGGTATCGGATTTTCCGGGGTCTCCCTTCACCTTTCCATTGCGCCGGATTGTCTACAAGTTTTTTCCTGTTTTGGATGTAATCCGGAGATTGACCGTAATTCCCGGGTGCCTCAATTATGTCGCGATACGGCATCTCAATGCGACCATCTGTCGTTTTAATCCACTCTTGGAGCTCCGGGTCTGATTCTGCTCTATTTGCTTCACTAAAGCCGATAACCGCTATATTGTAATCGCCTGCAACAACCATGTCAAATACAACGGATTTGACGGTTCGCGGGTCAATGTTAATCTTCGGATCAGTCAGAATAAGATCATATTTCATTTTATTGAAACCGCTAACAATTCTCCACTTCCCGTCAACGGAATCACGTATTTCGGAAGGAGTGCCAGCGTGATCAACCGGAACAAGTTCGTCAGCGAAAACATCGAATCGGTGCGTCATTTCAGGGAGAAGGGCGGGTTCAACGCCTTTCGCTATAGCTGCAAAGGATAATTCTTCAAATGCTTGTGTAACGATTGTAATCTTCATGCTTTTGAAAGCTGCACCGACACCCGCTTGGATATGATTGCTATGTAGATCGGGATCGTAAGCACGAAAATCTGTGAATGCACTTGTGTGATTGTCCTCAGGCGAATCATCACGGAAAACGATGGATATTGTTTCAGGCGGTGTATTAGCGACGGTCCCCATGAATGAATTTATGCGGCGTTCTGGGTGTTCTTTATACAAATTTACATAAGTAAATCCGACGCGCAGCATTTCACCTAAAAGTCCTTGTCCTCGGAAACCGACGAGTCGTGCGTTTTCAATGTTCCTAACACCTGACCTTGCGTTCAACCCGTTTCGGCGACCCAGATCCCGTGCGAGTGCTTGCCCCGGGGGATCATCTGTTAGTTGAATCGGATTAGAAATACGTGAGTGAATGAAGCTAAAAAGATGGTGCTCCTGCGCAAAAGAGATGTCCCACCGAAGTCCATCAAACTCAGTTTTGTATATGATATATCGGTTCGGAAACAGGGAAGCGGGTTTGAGACGTAGGTGATCGCCAATAATAAACTCGGTATGTCTACCGAGGAAAGATTCTTCAGCGATGATTGTCCGGTCCAGTTGCACCGTGAAGCGAAGACTATCCAGTTGACCGCCCCACCCAACGACTAATTTACCGTTCTGATCAAATTCTTTCTGATCCGTGTATTTCGTGAGTTCGCTGCCTTCCATGATTTCTTTACCATAAAGATCATGGAAAAATTGCGGTTCTTCTTCCAATTGGAATCTACTTGAGAATTTAGCCTCGCTCTCAACTGCAGGCAAGAGCGGTTTATACGGTCCGAGACTGTCCGCACCACAACCACAGAACACAGATGTACTCAGAACGCAAGCCGCTACAAGCATAAAATGAATCGCTCGTTTTAACGTGTTCATCGTTTGTGTTCCTCCTTACGGGCGAATTAACTGGAAGTGTTCAAATATCTAACAAGGATTCGGTATAGGTTACGCTGAAAAGGGGCTCGCGATGCCACGAGCCCGTCTCATTTTTGAATGAACATTTTACGGGTTGCAGAGAAATCGCCTGCGTTAATCGTGTAGAGATAGATGCCACTACTTACTGGTTCGCCGGTCTGATTGCGTCCATCCCAATAGGCGGCTTGTGCCTGTGAGGAATAGTCGCCAGCAGGCATTATGCCCGGCGATAAACGACGCACCAACTGCCCTGCGGAATTATAAATGTGAATCGTAACACGGTTTTCGTCTGCAAGCCGAAACGGGATCCACGTCTCTGGATTGAACGGATTCGGGAAGTTTTGCAGGAGCTGATCCCGTTTCACCGCTCCCAATATAACAATCTGTTTACCACCGGGCTCAACAGCAACAGGCTCCGAAGGTAGCAGGACGCTTCCATCCCAGATGCGGATTTGGCTGCTAACTGCCTCCGAAAGCAGAATGGACCCATCTCGACTGATGTCAAAATACACTGGAATAGATGGATGCTCAAGCGGTGTGCCTGTCTGCCAGTCCCAAACTTGGGCGTAACCGTCTCGACTGGCAAACAGATAGCGACCATCTGGACTAAAGTGCACTGGCTGATATCCTCCATCCAAGGTTGTTAGAAGTTGAGGACCGTCTGACAAAAGTTTCCAGATGCGAAGTTCCAAGTCTCCGGATGCTGCTAATACTGTTGAACCATCTGTGTTAGAAGTAAAAGCGAGCGTTGGAATTGGGCTGTTAAGAAGTTCTGGTACCTGCCATGCATATTGAAAGACGAAAGTGTCGCCCTCGCGCTTCCATAATTGAATCCAATCTTGACGGTCTCTCGTTCTCCCGGAAGCAGCGAGATATTCGTCATTTTTGCTGAAGGCGATCTGGTAATAAATATGTATTGATGCAAGTTCATTTTCTGACTTAAGCTGTTGTAGTCTCTCCGGATTTTTGGTGTCCAAAATGGAAAGACCTTCCCGGTAATTCAGCGTTGCAACCCACCTTCCAGAGGTGCTGAAGACAATTTCTTCAAGGCTCCCAATATACTGCGGAAATTGGGTTTCAATATTACCGGTCTGAAGATTGTGGACCTCAACCCAAGGGGCCCTGCCAACAGCGAGTTTCTGACCGTCTGGAGAGATTGCAAGCCCCTCGAACGTCATGCCTTCTGCAGAAACGATGCGTTTCATCTGCTGGGACGCGACATCCCATATCTTAATAAAATATCGCGAGGTGGAGACTACGGTTTTTCCATTAGGGCTTAACTTCACCACATCGTAGAACCGATCTCTAAGGAAATCAGTCCACACGTTCAACGGTCGCTTTTTCTCTATATCCCATATCACGACAGCGTCCCAATAGTGCAGAAGCACGATTTTCCCGTTTGGTGATAGCGTTAGCTCTTCTAATGCGCGGAACTCACTGCCAAACGTATCAATTTGCTGCCCTGATTTGACATTCCAGACGCGGACTTGATCATCCCATCCTTGCCAGGGGCCGGGAGCAGATCGACGCAGCCCACCGGTCTCGGTGGCAACATACAGGTGTTGACTATCTGGACTGAATACCACATCTGAAATTATTCCAATGCCGCTTTGCGCCTTCCAGTGCAACTGTCGCGATGCCACATCCCACACGTAAACGGAAGTTGATCTCCTCTCGAATGAGGCGATGTATCTTCCATCCGGACTGATAGCGACATCTTCAACCCAGTTCCCTGTGTGTCCTTCAAAGTGTCCTTCTAACCGACGCGTCTCAATATCCCAGAGTTCAATGTCAGGCCGCATTGAGGCGATAATAAGATAGCGACCATCCGGACTAAAAACCGCAGTTCGATCACGCAGTTGGGATGTACACGAGCTGCCGCTGTCGTAGTAATAACACGATTTCAATGGACGCCGCGCGCCTATCATTCTTCCGAGGGACTCACCAGTCTGCCAATTCCACAGATGAATTCCATCTTTAGCAGGGATGGCAAATAGCGGCTCTGTTGGACTAAATGCCGCGACATCATAGGCGCGGAATTTGACTCTCCATTCGCTAACTTGCTCGCGGGCATTAACATTCCAGATACTTACAGCAGCACTTTTTCCATCATCAGCATGTGTAAGAATCGCTAAATGTGAGGCATCTGGACTCAACACGACATCGCTGAAATACCTGCGTTCAGCGAATTCATCTATAACCGCGCCGGTATTTGCATCAATAATTTGGATATGTGCTGGCGTAACACGCACAACAACTTCATTGGAAAGAAAAGCGTGCTGTTCTGGAAAGGGGTGCCCAACTGTACCAATCGGTTCAATCGCGAAAGCAGAACAGGAGATACAAATAACACTGATGATTGTGATATAGACTTGCAATTTTCGCGCGAATGGATCGATGAGAATTTTCATGAAAACCTCCAAGTACTACGGCGATACAGATGGATAGATGCCGCGGTTTGTAGTGGTGCAATCATTGCACACTGGATGAGCGATAAATCGAAATGTCTCGGTCTTAATTAAGGGCCAATCCACTTTCTCAATGATGGATGCAATTTCTGAACCATGGCATTACAATCTATTTCCGAATAAGCATTTTACGCGTTGCAGAGAAATCGCCTGCGTTAATCGTGTAAAGATAGATGCCGCTACTTACTGGTTCGCCGGTCTGATTCCGTCCATCCCAATAGATGGCTTTCGATTGTGAGGAATAGTCGCCTGCGGGCATTATCCCCGATGACAAGCGACGCACCAACTGACCCATTGGGTTGTAAACCTGAATTGTGACATCACTCTCGTCGGCAAGTCGGAACGGAATCCACGTTTCTGGATTGAACGGATTAGGGAAGTTCTGTAAAAGCTGATTTCGCTTCACATCCCCTAATATCACAAGCTGCTTGCCGTGTGGTACAATAGGACAATACTGCAAAGGTAAGGGTGCATTTCCATCCCAGATCTGGATTTGCCCTGTATTCATCTGTGAAAGTAACACAGAGCCATTTCGACTCAGATCAACATATTCTGGGACAGATGGATAGTCCATAGGGGTCTCTTCCCGCCAGTCCCAGATTTGGAGTTTGCCATTTCGATTGGCGAAGAGATAGCGAGTGTCTGAACTAAAATGTACCGGCGGGTCTCCATTGAATGTTTTCAAAAGTCTCTGACTATTCGGCAAGAGTTTCCAGATTTGGATGGCGCCTCGGACGGGTACCGCTAATACCGTATGAGACGCGAAGGTAAGTGCTGAGTGTTGACCATAATAAAGTGCTGGCACTTGCCATTTATATTGAAAGACAAAGGAGTCCTTTTCGCGTTTCCACAACGAAATCCAATAGAGATCATCTTTTGCGCGACCGGCAGCTGCCAAGTATTCATCGTTTTTACTGAAAGCGAGCCAACAATATATGTCAATTTGTTCCTGCTTAATTTTTTGAAGTTTCTTTGGGGCTTTGATATCCAATACGAAAAGATCACCCCAGTCCTCTGTCGCGGCAATCCACCTTTCTGAGGAACTAACGGCTATTTTTCCAGAATATCGGGCGCGATGCGGGAACTGGATTTCAACGTTCCCGGTCCGAAGGTCGCGCACCTGAACCCAGGGGTCCTGAACAACAGCGAGTTTTTTACTATCAGGGAAAATGGCGATTCCTTCAAAAAACTCTTTTTTCGCAGAAACGAGGCGTCGCATCTGCCGTGAAGGGATATCCCAAATCTTGATAAAATCTCGGGAGGCACTAACAAGGGTTTGACCATCAGGACTCAACACTATACCCCAACTCATAAAATCAGTCCATGTGTCCAAGGACTGTTTTTCCTCAATATCCCATACCACAACAGCATCGTTATAGTGTAGAAGCGCAGTTTTGCCACTTGGAGATAATGTGATTGCCCCTAATCTACGGAATTCACCGCCGAACACATCAATCTGTTGTCCAGACTTAACATCCCAGACGCGCACTTGATCGTCCCAACCTACCCACGGATCATAATTCGACCTACTCAGTCGGGATGTCTCAGTCGCAACATACAAACGTTGACTGTCTGGACTGAATGCCACGCTTGAAACCCTTCCATAACCACGCTTTTGACCACTCGTTTTTCGCCATAACAGACGTTGCGTTCCGACATCCCACACAAAAACTGAAGCTGAAGCTGAATTTATCTCAAAGGTTGCGATGAACGCGCCATCCGGACTGATAGCAACATCCTCACTCCAGTAATCACCGGTGTGCCCATCAAAGTATCCTTCCAAGCGCAGTGTTTTGACATTCCACAACTCAATAGTTGAATGTCTTGCGGCTATCAGGAGATGGCGACCATCGGTACTAAAAACGATAGCACGTTTCGATGGAAAGTTGATACGCGCCATCGTTCCAATGAATTCTCCGGTTTCCCAATCCCACAAATGGATTCCATCTTTAAAAGATGTCGCAAATACTGAATCTGTCGGGCTAAATGCTGCGAACCTGACGCGAGTTCCAAACTGCCATTCCATGACCTGTGCACGGGCGTTGACATCCCAGATATTTATCGTTGTCGTTCTTGGCTCAGTAGAAGAATGATTCAGGATCGCTAAATGTGAAGCCGTTGGACTAAAGACCACATCGCTGTAATAGGTTCGCTCCCCAAACGCATCGACGACTGCACCGGTATGTGTATCAACAACTTGAATGTGGGTCTTGACAACACGCAAAATAACTTCGTCAGAAAGAAAAACGTGCTGCTCTGGACGCGGTTGCCCAATCGTGCCGATCGGTTCAATCGCAAGGACAAAGTAAGGAAAATAGACGAGGCTAATCAGGGCAATATGGACTTGCAAACTTCGTCTTAAAAGGGGGGTTAGCATTTTCATGAGAAACCTCCAAGTCCTTGAGTAGTCGTGTGAATAGATGAGGGGAATTCATAAAAAAATTTAAGCTGTTTCGACTCACAGATTAGGTTCGTCGTAGGACGATTCATCGCTTAAGTTGTCCCCAAGTGGTCGCGAGTTTTCCTTGTGCTTTAACCGCAAGCGGAATGCCGGTCTTTGCACCACCTTTACCGACCAGATGATACGCATTTCTTGATGCATCTGAGAATTGGCGTGTCCCACCCGGTTCATCGAAATGCCATAACGCAACCGTCTTTCCGTCATTTTTGAATTTTCCACGCGGCGTAAAGTGTTTTTTGTTAGCATCATAACGGGCAACGGTCGAGATGCGAACCTCATCAATATATCCCGTAAAGGTGCCTAAAAAGGCGTTAGCCACATTGGGTCCTTCAATTTTCTTCCCAAACCCTCCGAGTGTAAAATCCTTGGGATGCCATAATGTTGAAAGATCATGTGCGATAATTGTCCCTTGCGATAATGTTTTTGAAAGGCTATTGACAATAGTTGTCGTCTGTTTCCCTTTCGCCTGATAAACGATGTGATGCCATTCGTTCGGCGAAATCGTGATTGGGAAAAAAGGCACCATACCGGTTTTTCCTGCAAACGGAACATAGGCACTGACTATCAAAAGCAGGTCTCCCTTCTGCCAATTAATAGCCTTCTTCAGCTTCTCATATCCCTCGTACTCGTAGCTTACGGCGCGCATCTGCACCTGTTGGCTGAGAATCATGGCTGTTGTCCTCTTGTCAGGTGGGGTAGTTGGGTATACCCACGCTTCAACAGTGAACTCATCGGTGTTTTCCGGTAAGAGGACATCGAAGATTTTAAAGTTCAAGACTGCGTAGTCGTCCACACCATCAAGCACTAAATAGTTGCCACCTGCCGGCGAAGGTGGTGGAAACGCATTGGCACTGAGGGGTCCAAATGTGAGTAAAAAGAGATATATAAGAATTTGTCGGTGTGTCATTTTTTGATTTCCTTTCTGATGTGAAGAGGCAGGTCTATAAATTTCGTCGTCCGTCGTTTAGTTGCCATCAAATTTCTTCAACGTGCCCCATAATATCGTTTGTGTATGCCGCGTTGGAGAAACGGAGAGAAAACCCTCCGGCACCCATGCAGGGAAACCATCTCTCCCAGGATGATCCGTTAATCGGCGACGTTTGTCACCCGCAGGACTGACGAGATAAATATTTGAATCTCGATTCGGGTTACCCCACGGATTTTCGATTTCCGATTCGTAGGCAATCCACTGACCATCGGGCGACCACGCGGGGCTCTCACTCCATGTCTTCTCCGGTGTCACCCGGCGGCTATTTTGTCCTGCTGCACTCATCACATAAACGCCACTCCCCGCAATATCTAAAATATAGGCAATCTTTTTGCCATCCGGCGACCACACAGGACTGTTTCCCTGTGTCAGTTTCCTTTGTCTTCTCCCATCAGCAGTCATCACGTAGATTGAGGGGAAATCACCATCCCGACGGGAACTAAAAGCAATCCACTCACCATCCGGCGACCACGATGGACTGTAATTACTCCCCTCGTTTGTGAGTTGTTGAACCTCTTCACCGTTGATATCCGTTTTGTAGATATGAGACCGGGAGACAAAGACAATGGATTCACCGTCTGGCGACCAGTTAGGTGCCCCACCTTCCGTTAGCCAACGCCGTTCTTTTGTTCTCGAATTCATTAGATAAATATCTCGATCAGCAACATAGGCCATCCAGCGACTATTCGGTGAGAACGTTGGTGCAAAGTCCCATGCAGGATGGTCTGTTAGGTTTCTGATATTTTTGCCTTCTAAATTCATGATATAGATATCACTATTCCCCGTTCGCCGAGAGGTGAAGGCAATATGCGTAACATCAGATGCTTGTCCACAAAGGTCTACCGCAAGCAGAAAACATCCGAATAGTATTATTCTCGCAATATAGGTCAGTTTTTGTTTCATTTTATGTGTCCATCAACGCACTTCCGAATACAGTAAGAGCACGCTAGGGAGTTATAGAAAAACTTAATCGCCTATATCCGCAAACGTGTAAAACTGGATCGTGTCAATGCGACTGTCAGTTATTCTTGAAAGTTTTATAATTTTAACAGCGTCTGTCTCCGCAGTCAGTGGGACTTCAAACGGCAGCCGACCGCCTGGGACTTTCTTAACTAATTCCCACTCTCTTTTCTCATCGCGAACATGAATTTCGAGGTTTTGCAATTGTCCAGAGCCGAGAAGCACGATTTTCCGAATTGCCGCACTTTCTGGGATCCAATAAATTTCGCCGTGGAACGTCGCCATTCCGTCCACTGGACGATCGATTAAGATATATTCCTGTTCCGTTAAGAGTACTGCACAACTGATCTGTGATAGACATACGAGTATAAAAAGTAGGCATTTCCATCTCTTCATGGTCTTTCTCCTCAAACAGAGTTTTTCAGTTGATAAACGGAGCGATGTAGCCATCGATATCTGGGAAAGTCGTTACATCGCTCCGTATTTCTCTAAGGAGGGAGGCTCTCCCAAGGTTTACTCAGCGTTCAATATACTGAGCAATTTTCATGCCAATACCAAATATGTTAAATATGCCCGTAATCCTTGTATTGCAGCTGCCGAATTGCACAAAAAGGGGCGAAACCGTTTAAAAAATGCCCGAAGAGGTGCAGCGTTCGCAGTCCAAATCAATCGGAGTCAACTTTGCTGATACGAAAGGCGGGATACTTATCTTCACTGCTTCAGTTGTCCCCATGTTGTTGTGAGTTTCTTCTGTGCTTCAACGGCTAAACCGCCAATAACACCACTTCGCCAGAGATGATGATCGTTTCCAGACGCATCCTTGAAACGACTAAACCGCGGTTCCTCATCAAAATGCCACAGCGAAATGGTATGTTCATCCACTTCAAATCTCTTTTTTGGGACTCTCCACTCTGGGCCTACATATCGCACGATCTTGGAAATCCGGACTTCATCAATATATCCTCGCAGTTTCACATTTTCTCCAACGAAACGGCTCCGCTCTGGGTCTTGTCGGACGATTCCGCCAATACGAAGAGGCTTATTTGATTTGATGAGATGACCTCTTGGACAGCACCAATTGCCGCCCCTTCCGTTCATTCCTTTCCCTGCACTGGCATCGTAAATCGCTGCGACGTGCACCCATTCTCCTATGGGCACTGGAGGGCCTCCAGTAATGAGGTCGCCATTTGCGCCTTCTTCGTGGCCCCAGGCTCCTAACGTGTCAAACTTACCGTGGAGCACCAGACCGAATCGTCCCTCTTGTCCGATGATCGTCCAGAAATCGAATAGATCAGGTAGTTCTTCAAAGTATACCCATGCCTCAGCAGTCAATCCCTCAAACTCTTCATCGGGAAACCACGCTTTGGTGGTAGCAACGAAATCGTGTTTTTCATCCAGTCTCAACATGCCGCCGCCTGCTGGTGAAGGGGGTGGCAATGTATCGGAACTCAGTGGAATTAGTGTAACTAAAAATAAAAAAAGAGATGTGAGGATGTGTTGATATATCATTTTTAATCTCCTTGTCTGATGTGAAAAGGGTGATGCCCTTTATTTAATTGCTGCCAAATTTTTTCAGTGTTCCCCATAAAGTCGTTTGTTTCTCCACAGTCGGAGAAACAGAGAGAAAATTCTCTGGCACCCACGCAGGATAACGATCTCTTCCGGGGTGCTTTGTTAATTGCCGCGTTTCGATGCCATCAGGACTGACAAGATGGATATTTGAATCTCGATTTAGGTTGCCCCACGGACTTTCAACTTCTAACTCATAGGCGATCCACTGCCCATCCGGAGACCACGCTGGATTGTAGCCCCACGTATTTTCCGGTGTGATTCTCCGATTGTTTTGCCCATCATCTGTCATGATGTAAATGCCGACCCCTGCCAGATCGGTCATTCTATAGGCAATCTGTTTTCCATCGGGCGACCAGGTCGGCTGGCCGCCCCCGAACCTCCTTTCTCTAACGCGTCTGACACTTTTTCCATTAGACTTCATCAGAAAGAGGTCGTTTTCTTCTTTTCTGAAAGAATAGAAAAGAATTCGATCTCCATCGGGCGACCACTTCGGAAACCTATTGTATCCAGTGTCTGTCAGTTGCTGCAGGTCTCCGGTGTTGACATTGATTTTGTAAATATCATTCCGACTCGTGCCGACTGCTTGATTGAAACTAAAGGCGATCCACTGTCCATCGGGCGACCAATCGGGATCAAAATCTCCTGTTGATCTCAGATGGTTCGTTAATGAACGGATTACGTTGTTGTTCCTATTCATCAGATAAATTCTGTTAGTGCCACTCCGATCAGAGACAAAAGCCATCCACTGTCCGTCGGGTGAAAATGTGGCTTGCCAATCTCGTGCGGGGTGATTTGTGAGATTCTGAAGATTTTTCCCTTTTGTATCCATGATGTAAATCTCATTGTTCCCATCTCGCTCGGAAGTGAAGGCGATATGTGTCGTATCAGATGCCGATGCGCAGAGGGGCATCGCAAGCAAGAAACACACGAGTGTCGCTGTCTTCACCAACGCTGTATAGGTCAATTTTCGTCTCATTTTTATGTCCTTTGTGCATACTATTCAGAAATACCAACTTTGGTACGGAAAGTCCCTGAAAAGACACTGCGAATGTGGAGATGAAGGCGCTATAGAAAAACTTAATCTCCTTTATCCGCAACTGTGTAAAATTGGATCGTCTCAATGCGACCGGCACCAGTCATTGAATGTTTTATAATTTTGATAGCGTCTGTTTTGGCGATAAGTGGGATTTCAAACGGGAATTCGATGCCGCCCGGGACCTTCTTGGCGGGTTTCCATTGATTTCTCTTATCACGCACGTGAATTTCAATGTTTCGGATTTTTCCAGATCCGAGCAGCACAACTTTCCGAATATCCGCGCTCTCTGGCAGCGAATAAATTTCGCCATGGAAAGTCATCTTTTCACTCACTGGGCGATCGATCAAAACATACACCTGTTCCGTTAGAAGTGCTGCACAACTCATCTGTGATAAACACACCAATATTAAGAGTAAGCATCTCCATCTGTTCATGATTCTTTCTCCTTTGCACACAGCACAGACTGATAGATGGAGCGATGCAAGCAATTGATTGAGATATGGGAAAGCCTTTGCATCGCTCCATATTTCCCCAAGGAGGAAGGCTTTCCCTATTGGTTTGCAATGTTTTGATATACGCAATTTTCATGCCAAAGGCAATTCAGGCGTGAAATCGTGTTTAAAGGTAGTTTTTCTCATAAATCTACCTGACAGAGTGTTTATTTGGTGTTCAATTTTTGGACAGTTTTGTTCAAAACTGAAGGTAATGCTGCAGTTGAAAGCTGCACTGACTCTCACTGCGAGGCAAACTAATAACGAATCCCTTGACATTCGTCAATTTTTCAAGAGAATTATCGGTTTTGGAATCCCAATGCTTAGCTTTGGGCGGAAAAACCGCCCTTGTGAATTAGACCAAGGCGTTGAAATATATTTGACTTTGGTCTGAAAGTGTGGTATGATTATAGTATCCGTTGGCAGACATGCTAAGCGTTGCTGCAAGGCAACGTGTCTGCCTACCGACTTAGCAGGGGTTAAAAACGGATAACGGATATACCATGAGATTGACTTTTAGATTTCCTGTGTATCCAACAAAGACACAGGAAACAACATTGTTTGAGTGGCTTGACCACCTTTGCGAACTTCAGAATTCTGTGCGCCATGATCGAATCGTCGCGTTAGAAGTTGAAGGTCGTTTCGTCTCGCTCTCTGAGCAACAAGACAAGTTGACGGAAGCGCGTGAGAAATATGATGATTTTCGTGAAGTGCCTCAAGATTTTCAGAACCATGCTCTACGGAGGAACGACAAGGCGTTTGCGAATTTCCATAGGCGTTGCAAGGAGAATGCTGCGAAAAAAGGTTTTCCTCGCTACAAAAAGCGCGTCCGTTCTCTGACTTGGAGTCTCCGTAAATATCCCAAAGTTATTCGTCCAAAGACCAAAGATGCTGAAAAACAGACGATACGCGTTCGCGAAAACCCTATCCGAGAAACGTCTTGGAAACATGACCGTTTGAAAGTGCCGAAACTTGGCGAAGTCAAGATATACATGCACCGTCCGCTTCAAGGCGACCCGAAAGAAGTCACGCTTATCAAAAAAGCAAGTGGCTGGTATGCACATATTTCCTGTGAACTTCCCGATATCCCGAAAGTAGAGCCGACAGATGCGATCGCTGTTGACGTTGGCACAACGCACTACCTAACGACTTCTGAAGGTGAAAAGGAAGATAACCCTCGCTGGTATCGAGAAGCCGAAGGGCTGCTCCACAAACACAATCAGACGATGGCGCGTCGGAAAAAAGGTAGCAACCGCTGGTATAAAGCCGTGCATGCAATTGCCTTGCACCAAGAACGGACAGCGAACAAACGCAAAGATTTTATTGGAAAACTCGTTTACAAACTCTATCATCATAAAGAAAACAACGTCCTTATCGCTGAAGACCTCAGCGTTTCAAACATGGTTCAGAACAAATACCTCAGCAAGAGCATTTCGGATGCGTCTTGGGGGAAGTTCTTTGAGTGGGCTGGAAACATAGCCGAAAGAGACGGTTTCCACTTTCATCAAGTCGATCCCAAGAACACTTCGCAAACTTGCTCAAGTTGTGGCAAGAAGTCGGCAAAAAAACTCTCTTTAGCGATACGCACTTTTAATTGTCAGTATTGTGGCACGGTTTTAGACCGAGACCACAACGCTGCGCGAAACATCCTTTTTAAGGCAGCTGCTGCCTTTCGTGGAGAGCGGTGGGTTACCTCCCTCGATGAAGCGAGAAACAAGAACGAAGCACAAGACGCAGGTTTGCAAGAAGCAACACAGCTAATGTTGTTTGATGCTCTTAACAAGCCCAAGTCTTTAGGCTTGGGTAGTTGACCAATCTTCATGATGTCATGAAAACCGAGCCTGATCTCATTGCGCCAAAAGTCACCGAGCTCGTAGTGATGGCAGGACTTATCAACGACAATTTCAACACGATTCGCCACGATTTGGTTGATAAGACGGAAGATGTTATCCGCAATTGGCCCACACGGCTTGTTATCAGCCAGCACGGTGCATCTGTGCGCACCGGTGCGAGGCTTGCAGAGGCACCTGCTGAAAATCCGGTGCGGGAGGCGTATTATCAATGGTTCAATGGGCAGTACAAGGGACGCGCCAGTTGGGATCAGGTTGCTGTCTTATATGGAGTGCGGGGTCTCAGAGACTATTTTACTGAAGTTACGGAAGGCAGCGGGAGACTACTGAATGGTTTTGAGTGGAAGATGAACCCCGGTTTTCGGTCTTATCTGGATCCGAAATTGTCGAATAGTGAGTTTACCGAAATCATTGAGGATTTGATGATTAAACCGCCGAGGAGATGAAGGGAACATCAGTCACAATGGCAAGCTTTTACACAATTGAGAAGCGGGACGGACGTTGGTGGTTCATCACACCCGACGGCGCACTGTTCTGGTCCATCGGCATGAACCATATCGACTCGGCTGCGTTGCGATATGCAGCATCGGACGGCGTGTGGGAGCGCGAATTCGGCAATAGCCATGAACAGTGGCTACGCGCTGTCGCTGATGATCTGCGTGACTGGGGTTTTAACACGATTGGCTGGACGCAGGAGGTCGTAATTATCACCGACGGCTACCATCGTCATTCCCGTCCGTTCACTTATGAAGAATACCAATGGGCGGATATGCCTTACTGCCACATGCTTCCTTTCACCGAGGCGCATCAGTGGCAGGTTGAGGTCCGTATGCCCGACCTGATGAGCTCCGACTTCGAGGCGTGGTGCGACTACGTCGCCCGCGATGAATGCGTACGCTTGCGCGACGATCCGAAGCTCATCGGCTACTTCTACTGCGATTGTCCGCAGTGGGTGCACACCTCGCCTGCCACGAAATGGCGGGGGTCGTTAGCCGATCCAGACCTGCTCGAATCAGAGGCAGGTCGCCGTGAGCTCTCCGTCATTGCCGACCGCTATTACAGCGTCACCCATGACGCTATCCGCCGCTACGACCCGAACCACCTGATCCTGGGAGACCGATGGGAGGCAAACGCAGTGCTACCTGAAGAAGTGGTCCATGCAGCACTGCCCTATGTCGATGTGCTTAGTTTTCAATGTTTTGGGACAGTAGAAAATATCGTCACGAAGATGCAGCACTGGGCAGACTTCGCAGACAAACCAGTTCTGCTGGCAGACGCGGCGGGACATATACGCGCCCACGGCGATACCCGCTGGCCACCGAAGGCAGACCGCTTGCACGATACAGACCACTATCGTCAAGTGATGGATGCACTCTGGGATATCCCGCAATCCGTCGGATACCATCTATGTGGTGCCTACATTAAGAACAACGCACGGAAGTACGGATTTCGCGACCATGCAAACAACCAGATTAACGAGACGGTGGCTGGTATTCGCGCCGTCAACACCGAAATGCAGCGAAGACAAAACCCATGACGCGTAAACTCTTTTTCTCGCAGGGTTTGCCACCTCGTCTTTATGGAAGATTTCGATGACAAGAACTATCTTAGCAATAACAATTTTCGCGGTTGCATTTTCGCTCGCGAATGCACAACAAAACTTGGAGGTGAGTATGGTTGAACGTTGGGGAATATATGAAGCGACTTTGGATGGACCGGACACAGGAAATCCGTTCACTGATGTCCAATTAACAGCGGAATTTTCGCAGAATGATCGAACTTTTGAACCACAAGGCTTCTATGACGGAGACGGAATTTACAAAATCCGATTCATGCCCGATGAAGTTGGTGAATGGACGTACACAACAAAAAGTAACCACGCCGAACTCGACGGGAAAATGGGACAATTTACGTGTGTTGAACCGTCCGAAGGAAACCACGGACCCGTGCGGGTCCATAAAGACTTCTATTTACAATACGCTGATGGGACACCCTATCACCAATTTGGGACGACCTGTTATGCGTGGGCACATCAAGGCGAAACGATGGAGGAACAGACGCTCGAAACCCTCGCTGAGGCACCCTTCAACAAGATGCGGATGTGCATCTTTCCAAAAGATTACGTCTACAACAAAAACGAACCCGTCTACTATCCGTATGAAGGAAAGCCCTTAAAGGATTGGGATTTCACAAAATTCAATCCCGAATTCTGGCAGCATTTCGAGCAGCGCGTTCAAGACCTATTGGACCTCGGGATTGAAGCGGACATTATCTTATTTCATACTTATGACCGGTGGGATTTTGAAAACATGGATGCCGAGAGCGATGATCGGTATATCCGCTACGCCGTCGCGCGGTTGGCAGCATTCCGAAACGTCTGGTGGTCCCTCGCAAATGAATTCGACATCATGCCAGCGAAACAGGAATCCGACTGGGATCGTTTTTTTCAGGTTATCCGAGATCATGACCCGTATCAGCGTTTACGTGGAATCCATAACTGCAGACGTTGGTATGACCACAGCAAGCCGTGGGTAACGCATACCAGCATCCAGACCTCTAACATGGCACAAGGCATCAACTACCGCACGCAATATGGCAAACCCGTTATCTACGACGAGTGCCGCTATGAAGGCAATGTTCCACAAGGATGGGGAAATATCACTGCAGAACAGATGGTGCAAAACTTCTGGGCAGGCACTGTTTCTGGGTGCTACGTCGGACACGGAGAGACATACAACCACCCCGAAGACCTCCTCTGGTGGGCAAAAGGCGGTGTGCTGCGCGGTGAAAGTCCATCGCGGATTGCGTTCCTCAAAGACTTCATGGCGGACGCACCACCGTTTGATACGCTTGAACCGATCGGCGATGACAAGGGACGCTATATCCTCGCAAGACATGGAGAATACTACCTTACTTATACAACCGCACCGCAGACGATAACCTTGGATTTGCCTGGAGAGCAACCTTATAAAGTTGACCGCGTGGATACTTGGAACATGAAAGTCATCCCCGTCGGCACAGCACACCCTGGAGAATATACATTTGCTGCACAGCCCAGTGGTTCTGCCTATCGCTTTACGCCATACGCACCGGGCGAGAAACTCCGTCCGGAAGCGAAGGCATCCGCCGATGTGCTTCAAGGGAGTGCGCCGCTCACAGTGAACTTCTCCGCAGCAGGGGATCTGGCACATCATTGGACTTTCGGAGACGGCACAACGTCTACCGAATCGAATCCGACGCACGTCTACGAAAGCCTCGGTCAATACGTTGCAACGCTCACCGTGATGGACGAGGAAGGCGACACGGCAACGACATCTCTCGCAATTCATGTATCACCGGAGGCACCTGCTGACATCGGGACGCACGCAGAATTCCCTGGTTCGCGCGATGGACTCGTTTTTCTCTGGCACGGCACGCTTGAGGATAGCGGAAAGGTTGAACCCCGCGGCAACGCGACAATCGGTGAAGACGGACAGATGAATCTGACCGGTGGTTCGTTCCTTGCCGAGGAGGTCAATGATACACTGCTCGCAGCATGTCAGGAAAGCAATCAATTAACACTTGAGTGTCTCGTTACAACGGATAACCTTAACCAGAGCGGTCCCGCACGGATTATTTCGTTCTCAAACGATATTACCCATCGCAACTTTACCTTCGGACAGGATCACAATCGTTTTACTGTCCGAATCCGGACACCGCAAACCGGCACGAATGGATTAGGTGGCGAGTTTTCTTTCGGTAGGATTGAATCAGGAAAACCGATGCACGTCATCGTCAGTTATTTTGAGGGTAACGTCTACTGCTATATTGACGGCGAACTCGTCCACGTTAGCAACGGCACGCAAGGCGATTTCAGCAATTGGGAGTTGTATCCCTTACTTTTCGGGGACGAAGCAAGTGGTGGTAGGAACTGGGAAGGCAAACTCAGCCATATAGCAATCTACAGCCGTTTCGTCGGTGTAGAGGAAGCAACACATAAGTTCAAATTGGTTCAAAGTGAATAGATATTCGCTTTATCAGAGATACATTCTACAATCTCCGCCGCGCCATCAACCGAATCTAAACTATAGCCTCCCAACGCAATCAAATCGACATTACCTTTAGGGGGATCGTCAAGGCAGTTTGGGTTGAGAACGAAAAGCGGTAGATTCATGTCAAGTGCCGCTTTTGCGGTATAAAACGTTCCACTCATTTTACCGTGGGCATCCTGCTCGGGGCCAGATTCAATAACGACAACCGCTTTGGAGAGTCCACACACAAGCTGATTTCGCGCCAGCGCATACCATAGGGACCGTTTGGTATCTGGGTCAAATTGTGAAACCGCAAGCACATCTTGATCCCAATTAAATTTCTTAAACGCGCTTTTCTGACGCAGCTGCTTGATACCGCCAGATAAAACGATTGTCGTTGTACCGCCTGCTTCCAATGCACCTAAGTGCGCCTCTAAGTCAACACCTTCGGCATATCCAGAGACGATATTTATGCCGTTGCCTACAAGTTCACCCGCCAAATTTCTCGTAATACGAATCCCTATATCCGATACATTCCGCGCCCCAACAATCGTGACGCTATCGGACCTAAGGCGTTTTTGCTGCCCTTTAGTAAACAGTACCGGCGAAATTTCAAGGAGATGTGGCGGAAAATCTGGGTGTCCAGGGTAGATAATATTGATCCCATAATCTTTAAGTTGCTCGTACGCTGCGAATACCTTTTCGCTATCTTCCTCGCGAATTTTGCCATTAAGGATTTTCGCTAATTCCGGGGATTGTGCTGCGAGATCGCTTTGGTTAAGTGACAACATTTCTGGGTTTAGGTTTTTTGCTTCCAATATTTTGGCAATAGAGGCAAGAAGTTTGGCACCTATGCCTCGCGTTTTAAAGAGTTGGAACCAGAAATAACCTCTTTCGATACTCATTTTTTTATCCTTTCCTTGTGAAGTAAGTGTATCACGTTTTGTGATGCAGAGCAACCGAATTTCACAGCACTAAGGTCACGCGAATTAAACGCAGGATCATTTAGTTCTCCGATAAGAGCGAATGTCAAATTGCAATATGTCCGTGTAGGAGCGAGCTGTGCTCGCGATCTTCCGAGCAAAATACTTGAAAAAACCGAAAACTAAATAGCCCTGGAATTAAACGCTTCTGTATTGGACATCAATTGGGCTTTATGTTATACTTAACGCTAACGGTATAAAATATATGGAGAGAATCATGCCAAACATTACCGAGATGAATCCTACCGAATTCCGGGCCCTGCTCCACACGCTCGTCAACGAGGAACTCTTCAAATCGCGGGAACGCCTTGCTGCATTACTCGCAAAGGATAGCTCGCGAGAGGCACTGGATGCAGAATTCTTTCATTTTCACGGTGACTACGTGGATTTCGCGTTTTGGTTAGAAAAGTATGAAGAAGATCCGCTTGAAGGACTCACGCCGGATACACCACTCGCGAAAAAACTGAGACGACAACGCGAATACATCCTTGCTAACCGGAAAACGACGCTCAAAGAGCGAAACTTCAGACGGATGGGTCTTTACCTAAACAGCGATCCGATGCCGGAGAAAAAAATCACTGAGTTACCGCTCGATGAATACCGAAATCTGCTTCCTTTTCTCGTCGCCCAAGAGATCTTCCCGGTACGGGAGCGGCTTGTTGTGTTGCTTGATAAAAATCCCTCAGATGAAGCGTTAGACGTAGCGTTTCGAGAATTCTATGTTGCCTACGAACTCTTGGAAGTCGCTTTTGAGGACTATCATTACGATCCGGACGAAGACTTGGAGTTGCGACCAGAGTTTGCGGAAGAGTTGGAAAAACGTATAGCCGATCACGAAGCTGGAGAAGCAGAAATGGTTACACTTGAAGAGGTTGCCAGAGAGTTCGGGGTCAAGCTGAACTAAACATCTATCCGATACACACGAGTGGCAGTGTCATGAAATAGCGCAGCGCGTTCATTGTCCGAATACTTTGATGACAACCGTTTGAAGGCGTTATACATCACATTGTAGGAGAACGAGACCTTATCAACCGGAAAGTTGCTTTCAAACATACACCGTTCTGGACCGAATTGCTCAATACAATAATTCATAAAAGGTGCGATAGATGCCGCCAATTCTTCAGAACCGATCGGTGTTTCTCGCTCGTGCCAGTCAAAACCGGTACGCGGCATACCGATACCACCCAGTTTCATGTGAACATTCGGGCAAGCTGCTATTGCAGCGATACCGCTCCGCCAATTCGCTAATACTTCGTCGTCCTTACCACCATAAGGACCAACACGCAGCAACCCGCCGATATGATTTGAAATAATCGTCAAATCGGGTACGGCTCTCGCGAAATCGGCGAGTTCAGGGAGTTGTGGAAAAAATAACCACGCCTCGAAAGACATCCCCATACCTGCCAGCACCCGCGCACCCGTACGAAAATCCTCGCGTCCCAGTTGTCCGGCTGTTCTATATGCCGAAGTGCCCCCTATCTCCGGGTGTGGATCCGAGGTGACAGAGTGTCGGATACCCCGAAACCGATTCGGACTCGCTGCCTGCAGGGCTTCCAATACAGGTTCAACGCGTTCACCCAAGTTTAGGTTCGCATGCCCAACAATCGCAGCGGCAGCACGACTCTCACCATATAGACCACTTGCACTCGCAGCCGCCAGCCCTTGCACAAACTCAACTTCACCAACGGGACGCATTTCCTCTGGTCCATCAGCACGATACATCGCTCGCGCCTCAACAAATACAGTGGAACGCACATTGTGTCCACTGTCAATATCTGCTATGAGTTCATGGAGCAGATACCGTTGATAAGGGATACGCTCGGTTCGGAAATCCCAAAAATGGTGATGTGGGTCGCAAATTGGCAGTTCCGGTTCCAATGTCGATTCTTCAGTTAAAGCGAGCCAGTCATTGTCTCCAAATGGCATAGAAACACCCCAGTCTTTGTAGTTTTTAGATGGATCGTTATGTTTATTTGTGTTCACTGTAGGGCATCGGAAAATTTTTGTCAAACATTTTTTACCACCTTTTTTTATAGGGACAATATGGATTGTACAACTTTTTTAAGGGATGCCCCGATAATATACGTCTTAAAGTTATAGGAACACATAAGTTCAACATAATTTGGGTCTTGACCAGCGCGTGGTAGGAGCGATCTCCGAATTGCGACGTTGCAAAGTTAAACGAATCCATCTACAATTTTATACTTCTCTTGCTCATGAAATGTTTTTGTGGCATAATAGCTGCCAAACGGTGGACAGAGTCCTCATATTGCAAGACACAAACTTCGGCAAAAAGGAAGGCAACGAAATGATGAACCCATCAAATAAAAATAACCTTCGGATTGTGGGATCCAAAAGCAGATGTGCGTATACTATTTTTGTTGCGTGTGTTTTGTTGTTGCTTTCCCATTTTGTAATTATAGGGTGTGGACCGTTAACAACCGATCCGCAGTCCGGTATTCCACTTGAGGATTCCGGTGCAGATTCACGTCCCGAAAAAGTATGGCCCGTGAAACGGACGCTCATCAGCAACGAAGTTAACTGTATTGCAGCCGACGCAAACAACGTATGGATTGCGACAGCGCGCGGCGTTTCGCGCTGGGAACGCCAACAGGATCAGTGGCTACACTATACCATGGAAGACGGATTGGCAAACGATATGGTGAACGCCGTTGCAATCGAAGGGCAATGGGTCTGGTTCGCTACCGATGAAGGCGTGAGTCGCTACGACTCCCAAACAGACACCTTTTCAACCTTCCGAACGATTGATGGCTTAGCGAGCGATCAGGTTTCCTCTATTGCAGTGGACGGAAACTACGTCTGGTTTGGCACCTCTGAAGGGTTAAACCGTTATGACAAAACGATTGATAGTTGGGCGGTACGTACCCGAAAAGACGGCTTAGTCAGCAAAATAATTACAACGATCGCTGTCGAGCCAGAATACGTCTGGGTCGGCACCGATAGGGAAATAAACCCGGATCCGCATGGATGGGATGAGGATCCAAGATTCAGCAGAGGCGGTGTGAGTCGCTATCATCGGGATACCGATTCTTGGAATAACTATACGAAGTCAGACGGTTTGATAGATAACGAGATCGCCACGATTGCGGTGGACGACAACAGCGTCTGGTTTGGTACACAAGACGAGGGGGTCAGTCAATACAATCAAGTTGATCAAACGTTCATCAAAACGTATACGAAGACCGACCTGCTGAAAAGCAATATGATCACCTCCATCCGTTCAGATGGATTCCAAGTCTGGTTTGGGACTGCCAATGCAGGTGTGCATCGGTTCATCAAACCTGTCAATACATGGGTGCATTACACCAAAGCAGATGGATTGTCGAGCAATCATGTCAGTTGGATTACCACTCAAGGAGATGACGTCTGGTTTGCGAGTAAAGAGGATGGTGTCAGTCGTTTCGATAAAGTAACCGGTGAATGGACAATTTACAAACAAGCCGATTTTCTCGCCGACAACGATGTCCGCGATATAACACGCGATCCCGAGGGAAACCTTTGGGTAGCAACAGTTGCGGGGATTTCGGTTTACGCGCCGCAAACGCGCAGTTGGGAAATCATCTCTAAAGAAGACGGACTGCCGACACCTTATGTCACGTCAATATTCATTGGTAGTTATCAGCAAGACGGTATCGGGGCATCGGAAGCATCTTTACCGACAGCCATTTGGATTGGAAGTGATCGCGGGCTTGGCACACGGACGTCCGCAGGTACCGAATGGGCATTTCATACCCCACCTCAAGCAGCAACGAAAGGTGAAGCCTTCGTAACAGCAATTGATGCTGACCCGACACAGCCCAATTCTGTTATCTGGGTCGGTACCAGTTTGGGACCCGCTATGTATGACCCAACATCTCAAGAATGGACGCAGCTCGCACTGCCGGATGCCCCCAAAAATCCGCTTATCGTCTCTGTACTTGCTCATGAAAAAAACGTCTGGTTCGGTGGCACGGAAGGTGTTTGGCGATATTCAATTGCCGATAAGAAGATGCATCCCGCTGCCGACGGACTTCCCAATTCGTATGTGAATGTCCTATTATCGACAGGTGAAAAAGAAAAGACACTTTGGGCGGGAACAGGCAAAGGGGTCGCGAAATATGACAGCACTCGGCAGCGTTGGATGTCGTTGTCTTTTAATGATCAATTACCCTCCCCCAATGCCACAGCACTCGCCTTTCGAGATGGCATCCTCTGGATCGGCACACCGCAGGGTTTGGGAAGTTATACAATCGCTTCCGATACTTGGAATTCTCTCTCAAATGTGCCGTATAACATCCGCGATATCTTGTGTGGTGCGGACGCAACGCTTTGGTTAGCGACAGACATTGGGATTGTTGAATATCATAACCATGAAAACGGCAAAAACGTAGTCCGTAATGTAATGAAGGACGGTTCTCCGGAGAAAGACTTGAAAACATCAACCCCCCTCACGGAACCGCAAGGGAATATAAAAACAGGTCAGTCTGGCGAAAACGGTAAAACCGTAGTCCGTAATGTAATGAAGGACGGTTCTACGAAGAAAGACTCGAAAACCCCAACCCCCCTCACCGAATCGCAAGGGAATATAAAAATAACCGAACCGCAAGGAAAAATAAAAATACATCAATCCCGTCCAATGCGGGAGCCGTTCCTTGAAACCAGGGTTTCACACATCAAATTTGATGGCGATTATATCTGGTTCAATAACTGGCGGGCTTCCCCGAACGGCAGTATTGTGCGGTTTCACCGTCCAACAGAGACGTGGCGGCGTTTCACACGTTTGGATATCCTGCAGTCCACCCAAAAAAGATCCATGACGTTCATACGTTGGACCTATGTGGATACTGATGCGGTCTGGTTCACGACAGATTACGGGGTGCTGCGTTACGATAAAATGGCGGATACGTGGCAGCACTTTACGACAAAGGACGGTCTCTCTACAGACGATGTGAATAAAATTGCTGTCAGTGAGCAGAGCGTCTGGGTCATTCCGATGATAGGTTTGGAGCTAAACCATTATAGCAAAGTGACTGGAACGTGGGCAGTCGTTGAAGAAGAAGGGCACCGTGAGATTGAGACGATAAAATCACTCGGGGTTGATGGACCGAACGTCTGGTTCGCATCTGGACGCGGGCTCACGCGTTACAATGAGATTACCGGTGAATGGAAAAATTTCGGACCGAGAGATGGACTGGCAGGTAGAGGCGCGGAATGGATTACGGTAGATGACGATTTCATCTGGGTCGCACGTTCAGAATGGGACAGAGGCAGCAACCGTCCGTTGTCACGATACGATAAGAAAGCAAAGAAATGGACGACCTTTTCAACGAATGATGTGCTCGCTGCAAAAACCATTAAGCGCATTATTGCAGCAAAGAACGATGTCTGGATACTCTACAGACCTTGGGACGACGCAGGGGTCACCCGATACGACCGACGTACAAAAGAGTGGACGACAATCCGATCAGGACGCGGAACGCTTGAACTCGCAGCCGATGACGATTATCTCTGGTTAGCTGCACCCAATGAAGGGCTGCGACGATTTCATTTCGCCTCCGGTACTTGGGAGACGTTTAAAGATATCAAAGGACTGCTCCATAACCATGTCGGCGAATATGGACTCGCAGTCGATGAAGACTATGTTTGGGTGGGGACCTTGCGCGGACTTTCGCGGTATGATAAGCAGAAAGAATCTTGGACACCTCTAACCGCTTTGCCAACGCTTATTGGACGCACTGTACGGACAGTAGATACGGATGAACGTTTCGTTTGGGTCGGCACCGACAAAGGGATGTCCCGCTATGATAAGGTCTTAGGAAACTGGAAGAATTACCGACAGGAAGGTGGCTCCGAAAATATAGAAACCCACGGTGGCCATTGGCACCGACATGGACGAAAAAAGAAAGACTGTCTCTCCGATAACGTTGTGAGTTCTATCGTAACGGATGAACAATATGTCTGGGTCGGCACACGCGACGGCGCAAATCGTTTTGATAAGATCGCCTTACAGTGGGATCAGTACAAAACGCATCACGGGTTGCCTGCCAATAATGTGACTTCTGTCAGCAGCGACGGCGATAGCATCTGGGTTGGCACGAATTCCGGGATCGGAAAGTATCCTCGCACGGCAGATGACCTCAACGCTTGGATTACCTATACTTCTGGGACAGAGATACAACCCTCCGCTGTGTCTAAAGAGTTCGCAGAATCACTGGTTACCGACCAAATTTGGTGCATTACAGCGAGTAAAAGACACGTCTGGGTCGGCACACGCCGAGGTGTGAGCAAATACGACATCGGTAGAGACATCTGGAAGACAATCACAGTAGATGATGGACTCGCCAGCGATGAAGTCAGTTGTATCGCTATTGATGGCGACAATGTCTGGTTTGGCAGTGATCGCGGTGTAACACTCTATAATGAAAAAACAAAGGTTTGGGCTGCCTATACCACAGAAGATGGTCTTGCCAGCAACAAGGTTACCACTATCGGTGTTGATGGCGCAGAGGTATGGATCGGCACCTACAATGCAGGCGTCAGTCGGTTTGATCAATTGGCAGATAGTTGGACGACTTATACCCGAGACAACGGTTTGGCGCATAACGGGATCCTTTCTATGTCTATTGATAGTAAATACGTCTGGTTCGGCACATATCGTGGATTGAGCCGTTTCGATAAACGCACAGGCATCTGGACAGTCTTCACAGAGGTCTACGGACCCGAGGACATTTTAAGGTAGTTGTCAGTAATCAGCGATTGGCAAAGAGAATATGAGTTTATCAGAACCCTCTTAACCGAAAGCCGATGGCTGACCGCTGATAGCCAATAAAATATGAAAATAAATACAGGTGCCCGAAAGTACCTGATCCCCGGTTTTCTCCTCTTACTGTTGAACTGCTCTCTGGTATTCTATGCTGATGCAGAGGACGTATACAGCCTATTTGGCAAGTTATTCCTTTCTGGACGCGTCGAATACGATTTCACAAACAGACGAAACTTCCTCGCTGATACGGAGGAAGAACGAGTTAGGCAGGACAACTTTGATTTTGACCGCATCTTTCGACGGGGTTTCCACAGTGTCATGGTGATTGAGGAGACCGCAGGCAGCGTCAAAAACATCCTAAGTCTCGGCGAAGTCCCAACAACCTTCACGAAATTCACCTTTGATCAGATTGACCTCAGCGGTGTCCGTTGGGAAGTCCGCTCTAACCGCACAGATTGGACGATCCTGATGGTCCCGGGTTTGCTTAACCGATTAAACGGTCAAGAGGAGCAGACAGAAGGTTCGGGCATCGGTTTGCGCGAGGTCACAAAGTTCGGTAATTCACAGTTGGGGCTTTCTTGGTACTTCCGCCAGGTCCCCGTATGGGCGGTGGATCTGGAAACTAATTTTACCAACTACGGTGTGAAAGCAGAGGTGGCTGTCACGCCGAAGAGCGCACTGCAAAAGAATCTACGTTCACGTTTCGACGCGACCACAACGGTTTTCAAAGCCTTCCAAACCGTTGGTGATACGATTTTTCAAGCAGAAGCGTATCGCGTCGGCCCCCGATTCGATGCCTCCCGCTCTGTCGGTGATAACGATGACCAAGACCGCTACTCCGATAACACGTTTCTTGACCCACCGTCCCTGATTATTCCTGGCGACCTTGATAAAAATAACAACGGTATCTTCGACTACGAGGACGACATTCTGCTTTTTGATGTCGATGAGGACTTCCTTGACGAAAGTGATCGGAACAATAACGGCATCCGGGATGAAGAGGAAAACGACTTGGATCCGAATTACGAATTTGATGTCGGGCTGCAAGGCATCCGGCTTTTCATGAACCGTGAGATCAGTCAGGAGACAAGCACTGTTAACCTCGATCTTGGATTTCAGGCAGAAGAGAACCTCAGACTCAGAAATACCCCTACTTCAACAAAAGCGTTCGCTAACCTCGTCTACCAGAAGCAACTCGCACGGGCTTCTTCGCTCGTTTTTGAAAACGAACTCAAACTCGTAAAGGATCGGATTCCTGACGAAACGTGGTATTATGCCGGATTTTTGGGGAGGCAAGAAGAACGCCTCTATCGATCCCAGCCGGAAGTCCAGAAAATGACAAGGGACGGGCATGTGCAATTCTTCTATGTCGATGGCGGGGTTGAGGTCGAAAAACGACGTAGGGATCCGCTGCTGATGCAAAACGACCTGATTAATACTGCTAAGATTACGTATGAATACTCAGGAATTGAGCGAATGGTCACGACAGTTCGCGCCAAAGTTCAATACGACTACGATTTTGAGAAAGACAATGAACATTACGAAGTCGGTATTTTCAAGACGCTCTATCGCCTACGCCCGTCCAAATCGCTGGAAATTAGTCCAATGTTCAAGTATACTATCCGCAACGGTTTCCGGATGGCAGAGGACAGGATCGAATACCTTCCATTAACCGCAGAAATCGACGGTGAGGAGATCTCACGCGAGCTACGGCTGCGTGAAATTGAACGTACGCATGTCCGGGATATGACACCCGCGCTTATCCTTAAAGTCGTCTATCAGTTCACAAAAACCATCAAACTCACTGGTGGTGGGCAAATTCTTCTGTTCAATGATATGCTAAAGAACGATAACGATTTTGTCCGTCAAGCACTCTTAGCGGAGATGGAGAAGAGTTTTGTCGCTTACGAGAAGCGGATGTTTCTGCATATCGGCGCACGATACATAGATCAGCGCGCGATCGGGGAAGTTAATGATCAAAACTATATGGAAATTTTTGTGCGTGTCTTTGGAAGATTCTAAAAAAGATAAGCGAATGCCATGAATTTCGACAACGACCCAATTTAGTTTATTCAATCAAGAGCGCAACAGCAAACATCTGACCGTAATTTCTGCCGTTGCTGGACAAAGAAAAGGAGGTCAAAATGTTTAACAAAATATTGTTCATATCTTTTACCGTTATAGCAACCATTTTTATCTGTACAAATATGGCGAAGGCACAAGTGGTTACTGAGGGTTTGGTTAGCTACTGGACCTTTGATAAGACTGATATAGATGGTGATACTGTTAAAGACGTTTTTGGCGAAAATGATGGAACCATGAAGGGCGATCCCAAAGTCGTTGAAGGCAAGGTCCGTCAGGCACTGGAGTTTGATGGTGATGATTATGTGGATTTCGGAGCTCTCGAGAGTTTGAATATAGATCCACCACTTACAATTTCGATGTACATAAATAACAAGGACGAGACACCCAGTTTCCTATGGCAGGGCGGTGAAAAGAGTGGATCTACTAAAAACTATATTTACGTGAGGAATGATGGCGGATTGAACGTCGGTCAATGGCCTCCTGGCGGTGGAGATTTAAATTCTGAAAAAGGACTTCTTGAAACGCTCGGGGCTTGGTATTATCTCACTGTTGTTTTTAATGAAAAATATCTGCTTTATGTTGATGGAGCTTTAGAAGGTGAATTCCCATCAGAAGTTTATTCAGGTCCTACGCCTACAGCTTGGTTACTTGGAACGAGGTTATTTCCTGCTAATCCTGTCTATTACTTCAAAGGTCTCGTTGACGAACTTGGCGTTTATAATCGGGATCTAAGTGAAGACGAAATCAACCAAAACATGGATGCAGAAGGATGGGCTGTCACAAGCCCTGCTAATAAACTGGCTCTCACTTGGGGAAATCTAAAAGCTTCAAGATAACTTGACCTCATTTGCTCAGTTTGCGTAAGTCCTGACAAATTTTCATAAAATTATGCATTTTTTTTGTAAATTAACTTGACAAATATATTTATAGGGTGTATAATACTATTGATACGTATTTACAAATAGTATTTAGTATGCGTAATTGCGAACATTCGTGGTGAAGCATTGTCTTATTAGTTGTAGAAATCAATTATAACCCATTAGATAAGGATCAAATCAGATGAAACCCCAGAGATTACACCCTTTGGAACTTGAAGTGATGAAAGTGGTATGGAAATTGACGCGTGCCACGGTCAACGATGTCCTCGATAACATTGACCGCAAGCTTGCCTATACCACCGTCGCTACGACTATGAAAAGCCTCGAAAAGAAGGGCTTTTTGGCGCATGAAGTTGATGGTAGGACGTTCGTTTACCAGCCTTTGGTGAAAGAAACAGAGATCACGCATACGATGCTCAACGATTTGCTGGAACGCCTGTTTGACAACTCAGCCGAGAAACTCGTGAACACACTCCTTGAAGTGCGACAAACCAGCGTAGATGAACACAACCGCTTACAAGCGTTAATTAATAACTACCAACCTGAAGGAGAAGAAACCGATGACTAAGCAAATCCTCCTTTCCCTGCTCAACTGCTCATGGCAGTGGATGCTTCTGAGCGGCTTGATATGGTTCGCCGTGACGCCCCTATTTCATAAAAGTCGTCGCTCCAACACCACCGTTCACCTATTATGGCTGTTATCTTTACTCAGTCTACCGATCCTGTTCGGTTTGAACCAGTTTGTGCCAGCCCTCTCCATTGGCGGAGACCCGGTGCCAGAATTAACACGGGCGAAGCCAATAGATGTATCGGGTTTAGCTGCGCTGACCTCAGATTTACCAGAAATTTCATCCACTGAAAGCGATACACAATCCAAGGACCAACTCCTTGCTGGCGGTAAATCTATCGTCAATTGGGCAAAAACAGATCTGCTACTGTGCGTCTGGGCAATCGGTGCATTTGCTATGTTGCTCCGCTTCATGTTTGGCTTGTGCCGAATCTATCAACTCCGACGCAGTGCTGTAGCGGCTGATGATTCATATCAGGCAATTTGCCGACGATTGGCGCGACAACTCGACATAAAGCGTCCGGTCACCGTGTGCTTTTCGGATCGAATAGCATCACCGATCTCATTCGGTTGGTTGTCGCCTTACATCCTAATTCCTCCAAAGCTGAATTTGGAACACTTTGAGTTAGTCGCTGCTCACGAATTAGCGCATGTGCAACGGCTCGATTGGTTAACGAATCTCTTTTCGCATTTGATCGGGGTTATCTTCTTTTTTCATCCGATTTACCATTTCCTTAACCGCGAACTCGTCCACCTACGGGAACGCATCTGTGACGATTGGGTCATCCAATTGACAGAATCAAGAAAAAACTACGCGCAGTGTTTATTGGATCTCGTCCGCCATAGAGATAGAGCTATTCCACTCGCTTTGTCCCTAAATCAGCCATCACAGTTGGAATCTCGGATTGACGCTATCCTGAAAAGCAATCGACGGTTAGACGTACAACTGAAGCCGCGCTTGCGGTTAATAGCAGCGACCTTACTCCTAACCTGTCTACCTGTATTGGCAATGGCGCAGTTGGTACCGCTGAAAACCTTCCAAGTCTCACTGTTCGCTCAGACACCTGAGAAATCAGAAGAAGCAGCTGATAAGACCGCAGAAAAGCGGGACATGCAAAAAGCGAAAGTTGAGAAAATGGGTAAGAAAGAATACGAAGACAAGTCATACATCAAAGTGGAAGACCCAACCTCGTTTGAGAGATCTGAAGAGAACAGAATATTCTCTGGACCGCAACCGGGCGAAAAACTCCCAGCGTTGAAAGTAACTGGCATTCGTGATAGACTTGACGGAACAACGTTTGATATTACCGCTAAAGCAGATAGAAAACCGCTCATCCTATTCTTGCAGGACACCAATGCTGTCGGCGTAAAAGGGCTTGTTAATGTGTCTAAGTTGCTTCTTAAAATTGATGCTTTCCAAAAAAGGCATAGCAAGGCGACAGATACTGAGAAGTCTAATCAGGGGATCCAGATAGGTGTTGTGTTCCTCGCAGATAGTCTTGATACCTTACCTGACTGGGCACATGACATGTTAAACGAAGAAATACCAAACGAGATATTAACAGGAATATCTCCAGAGGGTCGTGAAGGACCGGGAAGTTATGGACTGAACCGCAACGTGGCACAGACGGTTATTGTCGCTAAAGATGGGAAAGTCCTACACAATTTTGCTTTCACACAACCGATGCTCTATGGCGATCCACACTTTCTTGGTGCCGTCGCAGACGCAATTGGAGCAGATGCCTCTGCGCTGGAGAAATGGTTGAATGATGATGCCTCGAAACGCCGTTGGGTGGAACTCCGCAACATAACCGATAATAAACTGAAGTTGAAGCCTATCATCATTACCGAGATCGACCATGCCGCTGGTGATACTCCCGACTGGGTGGAACTCTACAAAAACGATAGTGCACTGAACCTGAAAGAGTGGATAGTCGGATTGGATGCTGAGGAGAGGGTAATCCTATTCAAGAAGGATGTTAAACTCCCTGCTGGTGGTTATCTGATCCTTGACGCAGAATCGCTGAAAAAATTAGGCGTTACCTTGGAGGAGGGTGAGAAGCTTCTCAATAAGACAGAAGAAACCTCCCCAAAGATGGACAAACGGCAATACCGAAACCAACGTCAAGTGAAAATAGCGGATCCAGCAGCTTTTAACACGTCCGAAGAAAATAAGATTTTCTCCGGACCGCAACAGGGCGAAAAACTACCACCCCTAAATGCGACCAGTATTGTCAGTGAATCAGAAGGCAAGACGTTTGACTTCGCCAAGACCGATGGACAACCCCTCATTCTGTTTTTGCAAGGTGAAGATGGCGCAGGTTTGCGCGGTCTGTATGACGTTTCACGTATGATCGCAAAAATCGCCAATGAATCCAAGCAAGAACTGCAGATGAATGTTGTATTTCTCAGTGATGATCCTGACGCGTTGAAGCAAAAAGTCAGCGGCGTAGCGAGGGGTGTAGCACAGAGTGTGTCTAAGAACGTTCTACTCGGTATTTCTCCTGATGGTCGCGAGGGACCGGGGAATTATGGGTTGAATCGCAATGTTGAGCAAACAATTCTTATTGCCAAAGATGGAAACGTGCTCCATAACTTCGCTTTTACACAACCGACGGTCTATGCCGATCCGCATGTCCTTGGTGCTATAGCGCAAGCACTTGGTGAAGATCCGGCATCAGTCGAAAAATGGTTGAACGAAGCATCCGCTGACGATCAACGGATGCAGCGGGACAAAGAGAAAATGGACGGTAAAAGCAATGACACGGAAGAGTTTGTTGAACAGCTCAACACGCTTCAGGAAAGATTACAGCGTATAACTGAAACGCTCTCTGCAGTAGAAGGGGAGAGCAAAAAGGGGAAGTTTGATCGCTTAGAAGAACTGGTCGAACAGCTCAACGCGGATATCGAAAGATTGCAGCGCATGACTGAAAGTGTCTCCACAGTAAAACTGGAGAGCCTAAAAAGTAGGATCAATCACGCGGAAAAATTGGCCGAACACCTTAAACACCTTAACGCGCTTAGTGAAAGATTGCAGCGTATAACTGAGAGGGTCTCCGCAGCAGAGCAGGAGCACAAAAGCCGATACCGCAGAGGGAACGTTGAAGTTAAAAACCCCGATGAGTTCAAAAAGGTGCAGGGGGCAACACGCTTCTCCGGTCCACAACCCGGTGAAAAACTGCCACCGTTAATGGCTAAGGGCATCAACGGTGAAACTAAGGGCAAAATGTCCGATGTCATCGCCGAGGCAGACGGACAACTACTCGTTCTCTTCCTACAGGATGAAAGCGGGCTCGGGTTACGCGGGTTGCTTGGCATTTCTCGTCTACTCGCGCAAATCGCCGAGAAATCTGAACAGCCAATGCTTATGAGTGCTGTGTTTTTAGGGGACACCCCAGATACCGTGGAGAATCAAGCCAGTAAGTTAGTCTCACATATTCCAAGTGAGGTCTTACTCAGTGTTTCTCAGGAGGGTCGGGAAGGTCCAGGCAGCTACGGGTTGAATCGTAATGTAGCGCAGACGGTTATCATCGCCAAAGATGGAAAAGTGCTACACAACTTCGCTTTCACGCAACCGATGCTCCATCCAGACCCTTATGTGCTTGGGGCTGTCGGAGACGCAATTGGCGTAGCACCTGCCACTCTGGAAAAATGGTTAAACGTAAGCGATCTTACAATCGCTATTAAAAACCCGACCGAGGGTGAAAAGACTGGCAGAATGCTTTTAAACGGAAACGTTGTCCAGTTTGACGAATTGAGTGCTCGCCTTCTCAATTTGCCTGAAGAACGAAAATCTATGCTTACTATCCAATCAGGACGAGAAGTATTACATGAGCAAATCGTCAAGGTAATGGATATCGCAAAAGAAGCAGGTATAGATAAAATTGAATTTGCGGTTAGTCCGGCTGAAGGTAGAAGTATGGAGCCCGACAAAGCACAGGAACACCGTAGCAAAAATTCCGATTAGGTTATAGGAGGAACAGAATGGACGCGGTAAAACGATGCGATGGTATGAGCCGCCGGGATTTTATCCGTGTGGGTGGATTGGCAGCACTTGGACTTGGGTTAGGGGACTTTTTTCACTTGCAACGCGCCTTTGCTGTAGGGGCGAGGTCACCGCGAAGAAACACCCAAGCAAAAACCCCCTACACAGCAAAAGCAAAATCCTGTATCCTGATATGGCTCGATGGCGGTCCCAGTCATCTGGAAACCTTTGACCCGAAGCCGGATGCACCCCAAGAGGTTCGCGGACCCCTAAGCACTATTGCCACGAATCTCACAGGTGTACGTATCAGTGAATGCATGGAACAAACAGCAAAGATCATGGATAAAGTTGCTGTTATACGATCAATGACTTCACCGCTTGGTGAACACAGTCTCGGTACCCAGTACCTTATGACAGGCTACAAACCCACGCCTGCGTTAGAGTATCCGACCTTTGGCGCAACAGTCGCTTATGTCAGATCTCAAAGCAGTAAAAACGCTTCAGAAGATGCGCTAACCGCTTTACCGCCAAACATCGCAGTTCCGAACTTCACAGGTCAAGTGTCGGGAAACGGATATTTACCGAGTGCTACACTCCCATTTTCTGTCGCGCGTAACGCGAATAAAGACGACTTTAGAGAAAGTCATGGCGGCTTTAAGGTCCGTGATCTTGATTTTTATCAAGGTATTGATATGGATCGTCTCTCGCGACGCAGACAATTTGTCAACGCACTCAATGAATTCAGTAGTGCCAAAGATGCTGGAATGCCAACAGTTTCGGATCCAGAGTTGGAACGCGCCTACAATCTGATAACATCGCCTGAAGCCAAGGGCGCATTCAATTTTTCCGATGAACCCGAAGATGTTATTAATCGGTACGGAACAAGTGGCGTGAACGGAATCGGTCAGAGTTGTCTACTCGCACGGCGGTTGGTCGAACGCGGGGTTCCATTCGTGACTGTTAACCATACCGGTTGGGATACACATAACGATATATTCCAGTTGAAAGAACGATACCCTACGGATCGGAATGCGCATCTTCCGTCCCTTGATCGGGCGTTGAGTGCGCTGATTCAGGACCTCTCTGAACAAGGCATCTTGGATGAAACACTCGTAGTGGTCATGGGTGAGTTTGGACGTACACCGAAAATTAACTCACAAGGTGGACGCGATCACTGGCCCAACGTGTTCAGTGTGATGTTGGCGGGTGGCGGCGTGCAAGGCGGACAGATCGTCGGCAGCAGCGATGCGCTCGGCGAGTTTCCAAAGGAACGTCCTGTAACGCCATCGGATCTGGCAGCCACAATTTATACACTCCTCGGCATTGACCCCAGCTTGGAACTACACACCAGCGACAGTCGCCCAGTCCGCGTTGCCCCTGACGGTGCTAATGTCGTTTCAGAGTTGATCGCCTAATCCAATTGTCTGATAAGGAAGTTATCTGTGAAAAAATTAATCTGCGTCTTGTTAATTGGGACTGCTTTGGCGGGTTGCAGTGAAGATGACACGGTTGAAGAACAACCTGAGATAATCCAAACCGAAGTCGTTGATGATACACCGCTTCGCGTGATTACTTGGGAGAAAGATGGCGCATCGATGGTGCTGATACCTTCAGGCTCTTTTGAAATGGGTGACCCTTTCGATGAAGGCGAAGCAGATGAACGCCCCGTCCATCGGGTAGCGTTAGACGCTTTTTATATGGATCGGCACGAGGTGACAATCGGACAATATAAACGGTTTTTAAGAGAAACAGTCCACGGAACCTTACCCGACCAAACGCCTGATTGGATAGCAGAAAAGGCGATTGTACTCGCACAAAAAGGTGTCCCGCAGGGGGTCGGTTTCACCACACCGACCGATAATCACCCTGTAGCAGGTGTCACTTTTAACGAGGCACAAGCCTATGCCGAGTGGGCGGGCAAACGGTTACCTACCGAAGCCGAATGGGAATACGCAGCACGAGGCGGATTAGTCGGGAAACGCTACGTCTGGGGAAACCGACTACCCGAAAGGGCAGACTGTAATTTTACTGGTTCCTTTGGTGGAGAACAGGTGGATGACGGTTATTTATACACAGCACCTGTAGGAAGTTATGCCGCTAACGGTTATGGATTATATGATATGACAGGGAACGTTTGGGAATGGTGTGCAGATTGGTACGGTGAAAATTATTACGCAAGCTCTGTTCCCAAGAATCCAAAAGGACCAACAACAGGAACGGAACGAGTAATAAGAGGCAGCGGATGGTCGAGTTATCTGCAACACCTACGCCTGTCACGCCGCTTAAAACTCTCACCAACAGCGACCGGGTTTCCGCGGGCAACTGAATATTCAGGCTTGAAGAAACCTGCCTTGGATAAGAACATCCCTGTAGACAAGCAAAAACCGAATCAGGAACAGAAACCACAAGCAGATCCAGCCGTGAAAAAACAGGTGCCTGATAATACTGTTTGGGTCGGCTTTCGATGCGTGGCAGATCTGACAACAGATAAAAAGTCCTCCTGATAAGGGGGATTTAGGGGGTTTAAAAATCAAAATAACGAATGTTATCCAAAGTCCCCCTGATAAGGGGGATTTAGGGGGTTTAAAAATCTACTTCTCACTCAATTAAACAAACACAGATAGGTTTATTTATGAAACATATACCCGCAGTAATTCTAATCCTAATTTCAGTCAGTCTGTTCACTTTGGTTTGCGCACTTTACGCACAAAATACGGCAACAGATCATTATTGGAACCAGTTCCGCGGTCCAAACGGAGACGGCAAAGCAACCGCGACTAACCTCCCAATCGAATTTAGCGAAACCGAAAACGTCCGTTGGAAAGTACCCATCCACGATAAAGGCTATTCATCGCCAGTGGTTTGGGGAAATCAGATTTGGGTAACAACCGCACGTGAAGATGGCAGAGAACTCTTCGCAATCTGTGTAGAGTTAGAGAGCGGCGACATCTTACACGATCTAAAAGTTTTCGATGTCGCGGAACCGCAACTCGAACACGGGGATCTCAACAGCCACGCTTCACCTACGCCAATCGTAGAAGAAGGACGCATCTACGTTCACTACGGCACTTACGGCACCGCCTGTCTGGACACAAAAACGGGTGATAAACTTTGGGAACGCCGAGACCTCAAGTGCGATCATCGGGTACGTCCCGCCTCTTCCCCGATTATTGATGAGGACACACTATTTCTTACTTTCGATGGCGTTGATGTACAGTTTATTGCCGCACTCGACAAGAACACCGGCGATACTTTGTGGCTGCAGCACCGAAAAGTTGACTCTAACTTTGAAGATGTGCTCAAAGCAAAGGGTGTTAAGGATATTGAAGAAACGAAAAAAGAAAAGCCGAACGACAACAGAAAATCTTACGCGACCCCTACAATCATTACGTTCCAAGGAAAGAAGCAGTTGGTGAGTCCTGCCGCGGAAGTCACAATCTCATACAACCCGAAAACAGGCGATGAACTCTGGCGCGTTCGGCATGAAGGTTGGGGATGGAACGTTGCATGCCGTCCTATTTTCGCACACAATCTCGTCTATTTTACGACGGGCATAGAAAAGTTATTGTTAGCGGTTGATCCTTCTGGCACGGGTGATGTTACCGATTCGCACATCGTGTGGAGCAATCGCAAGGGGACCCCTGAAATACCGTCGCCACTGATTGTAGACGATTTGATGTTCATGATAAACGAAGGTGGTGTAGCCTCTTGTTTAGAGGCGAAAAGTGGGAATCAGGTATGGAGAGGCCGTGTCGGTGGAAACCATTGGGCATCACCGCTATATGCAGGTGGGAACATCTATTTTTTCAGTATGGACGGGCGAGTGTCGGTTATCTCTACCGGACGGGAGTTCAAATTGCTTGCACGGAACGAGTTCGACACGGAATTCATTGCATCTGGCGCAGTTGCTGGCAATACCCTAATTCTCCGCTCGCGCACCCATCTTTACTGTATTGAGGATACTGACTCTTGAAGTCCCCCTGATAAGGCGGATTTAGGGGGTTAAATAACTGGCTCTTGAAGTCCCTCTGATAAGGGGCGGTGAATTCCCTAAGGCATTCATACCGTTGATTCTTTAGGGGGTTAAATAACAAAAAATAAATGAGGCAAGAACGAAAAAATGAAAGCGATCCAGTTAACGCTCATAATATCGACACTATTAGCCGTGTCGATTTTGGGTAGTCCCATCCATCAAAATACTTCCGTAGCAAACGACGAGCCATCTGGTTTAGCGACACCTGACCGCGTCGATTTTGAAAACGACTTGATACCCGTCTTCACCAAGTTTGGGTGTAATGCTGGGGCATGTCACGGCGCAGCCGCCGGTAGAGGTGAGTTTAATCTGTCGCTCTTCGGAGGGAATCCACAAGCGGACTATAAAGCGATTGTCCGGCAGTTCGCGGGTCGGCGCGTCAACTTGATACGTCCCGAAGATAGCCTTATTATTCTTAAGCCGACAGCACAAACCAAACATGGCGGCGGACAAGTCTTGGACGAAGATGGAGAAGGCGCGAAGTTACTCCACAACTGGATCCGGCAAGGGGCAACTTACGAAACACTACGTCACTTAGCGCGTATAGAAATATCCCCACAAAAACATGTGATCTCGAACCTTGAGAACCCCATTCAGCTGCACGCAACTGCCCATTTTTCGGATGGAACTACAGAAAATGTAACACGATGGACTGTCTTTACACCGGAGGACATTTCAGCGATTGAAATCGACGCAGCCACTGCCGTCGCCAAAGTACGTCGTCGGGGTCGGCATATTATCCTTGCCCGTTATCTCACAGAGGTTGTCCCTATTGAGTTCATCACGCCTTTGAACGAGGTTCCAATAAGTGATGAAACGCATACATCTTCAGAATCGGCGGAGACAAGCATTGACGGCGAAATTCTCAAATTGCTCTCAACGCTGCGGTTGCCTGTATCTCCAGCTGTCAATGATGCCACCTTTTTGCGTAGGGTAACGCTTGATCTTACCGGACGGCTTCCTGCGCCAGGTGCAGTAACTGCTTTTCTTGCAAATTCGGATGCCAATAAACGAGAAACATTGGTAGACGCGCTGCTTGACTCCCATGAATTTAACGAATACTGGACACTGCAGCTGGCGAAATTGCTCCGAATTCATTCGGAAGGTGGAAACACGCAAGGCGCGTTCGCCTATCACCAGTGGCTCGCACTGCAGATTCGAGAGGGTGTCGGATATGATCAGATTGCACGCTCGGTTATCCTGGCAACAGGTGACTCCCATGAAGTCGGTCCGGCAAATTTTTACCGCACTGTTAGTAGCGCGGGGGAACAAGCCGAATTCATGAGTGAACTCTTTATGGGGGCTCGGCTCCGATGCGCGAATTGCCATAACCACCCGCTCGACAAATGGACGCAGGACGACTACCACGGATTGGCAGCGATCTTCGCCAAAATAGAGGCGAGCGGACAAGTTATCAAGGTAAAACCATCTGGTGAGGTTATCCATCCAGCAACCCGCGAAAAAGCAGTCCCACGAATTCCCGGCGATCGGTTTCTGCCTACCGATGTTACGGATGGTCGTCTCGAATTGGTGGACTGGCTAACAGGTGGGGGCAATCCATATTTCGCCAAAGCCATCGTCAACAGGTTGTGGAAGGGGATGCTGGGACGCGGCTTAGTCGAACCTGTTGACGATTTCCGATCCACGAATCCAGCGACGCACCCTGAATTACTAACCGAACTTGCAGATGATTTTGTGGCACACGGTTACGACCTACGACGGACGCTCAAGCGTATCGCGCTGAGTGCCGCTTATGCGCGCAGTGCAAATACGCTTCCACAAAACGCGACGGATGATCGTTTCTATTCGCATGCGCTACAAAAGTCACTTGAATCAGAGGTGTTAGCTGACGCAATTTCAGATGTTCTCGGTGTGCCTGATGTTTATGGCAACGAACCCGAAGGCACCCGTGCTGTCTCTCTGTTTGATCCAAACACCGAATCCGAAGCACTTGATATTTTAGGGCGATGTGGACGTGAAATTTCATGTGAGGGTTCCACTGAAGCAACGGATGGACTGCAACGGAAACTGCATCTGTTTAATGGAGATCTTCTCAACGCACGCATCGGGGTTCCCGGTAGTCGACTTGATAGATTAATAGCAGCTGACAAATTACCGATGGAGATTGTTAACGAGTTCTACCTCGCCGCGCTGAGTCGGCACCCAACGGAGACTGAGCAACAATTTTGGGAAGAACACATTGATGTCAGTGCATCCGCCAATTCCCAACGAGCAGTCCTTGAGGATATGGTGTGGAGTCTGCTAACTTGTAATGAATTTGTGATGAATCACTAATACAACAACGCTGTTTAAATAGACAGGACTTACGCAGCCCCCACTGCAGGCGGGGTTTCAAACCCCGCCTGCAGTGCGTCGGATGTCCGTTATCATGGAAAAATGCGTAAGTCCTGATAGAGTCGGATCGCATCCGCCGTTTTAGAGGTAAGTTTCGTGCTACGTCTTTTTTTGGCGATTTTGCTTACGTTCAGCTGTGTGGTCTCCATTGGGACCACACAAGAGGAAATTATGCATAACCAAGGTGCCACCGAGGTAAATGATAAGGCATTGATTGTGGATATGGTGCGTGCAGCGGGCAGCCATTCCGGAGTCAATATAAACCCGTTGTTGGATAGTCGGGAAGGATCCCAACCCATACGGGCAGGTAAAGTGATTAAGAAATGGATTGATAAAAATGGAGAATCAATCGTTGGGACTCGCGGCGGTCCCTTTAATCCTACCGACCAATATGTAACAACTTACAAGAATAATAAAATCTATGTTCATGTTCTCTCTTGGGCTGGAAAGAACAATATCATACTTCCAGCAATCATTGATCGGATGGTGAAGAACGCTTGGCTCCTCGAAAATCCGGAAGCAGATGGTACCTCGTGGGGAATCGTACGCCAACATCCATGGGGACTTTTGATCGTAGTCCCGGAAGACTATCAAAATGGCGTTGATGACATTATCGTTCTTGATATTGAAGGGGACCCTGCTACCCTTAAGAAGCCGCAATTGATTGATGCAGATCCGTCAACAGTTATCTATCTTTTCGGGGACAGTGCCAAGGTAGATGGCGGCCTTGCGCGCTTGCAAGCGCAGGACTGGATTGAAGGTTGGAATAAACCATCCGCTTCACTTTCATGGAAGGTGAAACTCCCGATGTCTTCTGATTACGCGCTTGCGGTCACCTATACCGCGGATGCCGATGCAATAGGCTCGAAGTTCGAGATTGTTGCCGGACAAGACAGAATCACTATGACAGTCCACCGAACGATCGGATGGGCAGGAGATTCACAGAACTTTGAAAGAATACCGCTTCAGGGAACATTGCACCTACCCATAGGTGAAAGCACAATTACGCTTCGTCTTATCGGAGAAGCAAAAGCCAAGGCGAACGTGAAAATCCATTCTCTTGAGTTGATTTCGTCCGCCGCCGCAAAGACAATAATTGCCTCAAGAGAGAAGGCGCGACAGATGCGTGCAAGTACCGATTGGTTCGCTGAAGCAAAGTACGGCGTGATGTTCCACTGGTCAGCAACAACGCAGCCGTTGCGGGGTCCCCAAAAACCTTACCCAGAGGCAGTAGAGGCTTTTGATGTCAACGCTTTCGCAGATATGGTGAGTGAAACCGGAGCAGGTTACGTCATTTTCACCGCTGTCCACGGAATTATGCATTTCCCTGCTCCTTTAAAATCGATTGAAGCGGTTATGTCGGAACGCACGTGCAAACGCGATCTGATTGGAGAGATGGTGGATAAATTAAATGAACGTGGCGTTCCGCTCATTCTTTACTTCCATCACGGTGTAGGAGATTCCGAGTGGGTGAAAGCCGCTGGATTTCTGAGTAAGGATAAATCCCGGTTCTTCAAAATCGAGCGTGATATCCTCACTGAAATCGGGCACCGCTACGGTAAAAAGGTTGTGGGATACTGGTTTGACGACCGGTATCCGCTCCAACCCTTTGAAGAATTGTATGAGGCGACCAAAGCCGGTAATCCTGATCGTATCGTCGCTTGGAACAGTTGGATTCTCCCCAAAACAACTGAATTTCAAGAGTACTACGCTGGCGAGTTTGGCGGTGCGCTCGTAATGCCACCAGCAAATTTCTTTGCTGAAGATGGCAGCGCGAGTGGGCTACAACCGCACGGTTTAATCTTCCTTGACGATCCTTGGCAACACGGATATCCAGATACCGATATTGCCCCGCCTTTATTTACCACGCAGCAGATTGTCGATTACGTGCAGATGTGTATTACCCAAAAACTCGTAATTACAATGAATATAGGGATCACTCAGGATGGAAAGGTCTCACCTGCGACACTTGAACAGATGAAAACTTTGCGGCGAACAATCCGAGGGAAGTAGGGTTGAGAACTACTGATAATGCTCGTAATTTCAGGACGCATTGGAGATTAAATGATGAAGCGTACACAACACTCAAACTTAACAATATCTATCTTTAGTTTCATATTCGTCCTGATGTCTGTGCCACTTGCTATCTCGGCAGATTCTGAGACTGAAATCAATTTTGAAATACAAATCTTGCCTATCCTCCAAAATCGTTGCTTTAGTTGCCATAGCGCGCCCAAAGTAGATGCCAACGGCACCATTACAAAGCCAAAGGGTGGGGTTCAACTGGACAGCGTGAAGGGCATTGCGGAGAGCCTGTACGGCGAAGTTATTATCGCTGGCGAACCCGAAGATTCGCTGCTCTATCAGCGTATCACCTTGCCCGAAGGCGAAACCAGCATCATGCCACCGCCGGAAGCCGGTGATCCATTGACAAAACAGGAAACTGATCTGATCCGAAAGTGGATTGAGCAAGGGGCGGACTATGGAGAATGGACAGGAAATCAACCGGAATCCAAGCCATCAATGACCGACACGCATCCGCACCAACCTACCGTGATGCCACCAATTACCGCGCTTGCATTTTCTCACGATGGGAAATCAGTTGTAGCGTGTTCGCAAGCGGGCTTGCACGTTTATGACTGGCCAACGCTCAATCTACAGAGGACTATTGCGGTCCAAGCCCGTAATATTCACGATCTTGCGTTTTCACCTGATGGAGATCGGTTGGCTGTTGGGGGTGGGAATCCTGCAACCATAGGCATTATAGAGATTTTTTCGTGGTCCGAGGGAAAATCACTCCGCGTTCTTAGCGAGCATCGTGATTCCGTCACGGCTGTCGCTTGGCGGGATACGTCTTCACTCGCATCGGCAAGTTTAGACCGTGACATTATGCTTTGGGACCTACGCACTGGAACGCCAACGCAACGTTTTAAAGGTCATTCACGCGGGGTGTCATCGCTCTGTTTTCTGAATGATAAAGAGACGCTCGTGAGTACAGGCGTAGATCAGAATGTTCGCGTCTGGGACTTGGCGACTGGTGAACTGATCCGAAGTTTGAACAACCACACGCTGCCCGCACACGACCTGGCACTGCGTCCTAATGCGTCCGGGCTTCCCATGGTTGCTTCTGTGAGCGATGACCGCACCGTTCGACTCTGGCAGCCAACTATCGGACGAATGGTTAAGTTCGCACGACTCAAGGAAGCACCGCTAAATGTGGCATGGCTAAACGGTGGTTCAAGGATTGTCGCCGCTTGTACCGATGGTGCTGTCCGTCTCGTTGATCCGGATTCAGTGGAGGTTACGGGTGAGATTCACGCACTAAACGGTTGGGCTTATTCACTTGCCGTTCATCCGACAGATGGCAGTATTGTTGTCGGTGGACTGAACGCACAAGTCCGGCGGATTGTCCCCGACTAACCGAAACCTCTTAAAGTCCCTCTGATAAGGGGGATTTAGGGGGTTTAAAATACAGGTTAAAGTCCCTCTGATAAGGGGGATTTAGGGGGTTTAAAATACAGGTTAAAGTCCCTCTGATAAGGGGGATTTAGGGGGTTTAAAATACAGGAATCACCGCTTTTTTGGGACGGATTCATCAATGTTTGCTCAATTTGCGTAAGTCCTAACCATCCTGTTTACGCCATTTCAACGACAGTGCCAAACCCCTCCGCTTCCGCCGCTGCGAGCACCGCTGCACCCGCAACCGCATCTTGTACCGCCACACCCACCGACTTAAAAAACGTGATTTCGTCATCTGACTGCCGTCCCTGTTTATCGCCGTTGACGATTTCACCGATTTCAGCATCAATCTCAGCGTTCGGAATAATCAAGTCCCCCGCCTCTTCTAAGCAGGCTTCTCTCGAATCCACCACGATTCGGTGTGAACGTCTTATGGTCGTTGTATCGACTTCCCGTTTTTCTGGTACAAACGTACCAACGGCTGTAATGTGTGTACCCGGTTGTAAGGCGTTCCCATGAAAAAGAGGTGTTGCTGATGTCGTCGCACATAGCACAATATCAGCGTCCGCCACCACCGCTTGTGGCGTAGATACAAGATTAACTACGGGGGCATCCGTCCACTCTGAAATTTCAGCAGCGAGTTGTTCTGCCGAGGTTTGCGTCCGACTGATGAGGTTCACTCGCGTTATTTCCCTAACCGCCATCACCGCCTGCAACTGTGCTCTTGCCTGGACACCTGCGCCGAAAAGTCCAACAATTTTTGCGTTCTTACGGGCAAGGAGGTCTGCCGCCAAGCCACCACCCGCACCGGTTCGGATGGCAGTAAGACTCGCACCGTCCATGAACGCTTTCGGCGATCCCGTCGCTGGATCAAGGACTAAGACTGTCGCTGTGATGCGAGGTAGATTGAGGTTCGGATTATCGTCATAGACAGAGACAACTTTGATGCCGAATTCACTTCGTTCAGGGAGATAGGCAGGCATTATGAGCGTAACGCCTTTGTCGGTGGCGATGTGTTGTCGTGGGGGCGCGACCGCTGTACCTGCTGAAAGTTGACCGTAGGCGTGCCGCATCGCATCAATCGCTTTGGGCATCGGTAAGGCTGCTCGGACATCAGCAGCGGAGAGAATTCTGATAGGCATACGACTATTCCACATGAACTAACGCTTCACCTAAGACAGCCATATCCGGGACAATTCCCAAACCCGGTTGCGTTGAAGCTGCCATCCTGCCATTGATCCGTTGCGGGGCACCTTCCGCCGTGCTGACGGTGACATAACTGTTAAAATCTGTTGCGGTGAAAAGGAATGCTGTCGGTGTACTATGGGCAAGATGCGCAATCGCAGCGGTTGTGATGTCGCCACCCCAACTGTCTTCAATCGTCATCGCGACGCCGAGTTCAACGCACAGGTCTCTGGCGAGTTTTGCTTTTGTCAGTCCGCCGAATTTGCTGATCTTAATGTTGACGACATCCATCGCCTGATCGACATGACCGCGTAACAACGCATGGATACTGTCAATTGTCTCGTCAAGAACAAAGGGGTGATCTGTACGCTGACGAATAGCAAGACACTCTTCATAAGAGAGGCAGGGTTGCTCAATGTAGACATCTACATCGCGCACACCGCGGACAACACGGACGGCTTGGTGCATCAACCAACCCGTATTCGCATCCGCAATCAGCACATCATCGGGTTCCATTAATTCGGCAACCGCATGGATCCGTTCAATATCGGTGTTCGGATCACCGCCCACTTTCAACTGAAATTTTCGATACCCTTCCGCACGATACGTGGCAACCTTCGCTGCCATCTCGTCAGGGGATTGTTGGGAGATCGCACGATAGAGCATGAAATCCGCGCCATATCTTCCACCAAGCAGTGTGCAGACGGATTGGTTTGAAACTTTGCCGAGAATATCCCAACACGCGATGTCGATTGCGGATTTCACATACGGATGTCCCTTGAGCGCGACATCCATGCGTTGGTTGAGCGGAAGCAGTTGTGTTGGATCTTCGCCGATGAGATGTGGGGCGAGTTCGGCAATGCCGGTACGGGTACCCGTCGCATAAGCAGGGAGATAGAACGGTCCCAGGGGGCAGACTTCACCGTAACCTGTGATACCTTCATCCGTTTCAACGGAGACGATGGTACTGTCAAAGACGGATACAGATTTTCCGCCCGACCAGTTGTAGCTGCCTTCATGCAATGGAAGGTCCACTTGGTAAGCGTTGATACTACGAATTTTCACTTTTTTAATTTACCTTGCGGTTCGGTGAGAAAGATCGGTGTTCTCATACGCCTCTCCATTTCTAAAGGGTCATTTATAAAGTCCCCCTGATAAGGGGGATTTAGGGGGTTGACTTTAGCATTAAGAGTGTATAAGTAATTCTAAAATCTACCATAGTTTTTCAATAAAATCGAATGCCAAACCGCAGCACGCTTCTGTAGGATTCTCACTACGAAGCACTCCGGGTCGCGATTTTAAGTAATTCCAAAATCTACTATAACTTACCTTTTAGCGTTAGTTACTGGATTTTGGCACTTGTTCGATGATGCGGTCTGCGAGCCGCGAGAAAGGTAGACTCTGAAGATAAACAGTGCCCGTCCCTTGCAGCGTTGCGAGGAAAAGTCCCTCGCCGCCGAAGAACATTGATTTTAAACCTTTTACCATTTCAATGTTGTAGTCAACACTGGACGAGAAGGCAACAAGGCAACCCGTATCAACACGAAGCACCTCATTGTTGATCTCCTTTTTGACCACTGACCCACCAGCATGCACAAAAGCCATGCCGTCGCCACGTAGGTGTTGGAGGATAAAGCCTTCACCGCCGAAAAACCCGGTCCCCAATCTACGTGAGAAGGCAATGTCGAGTTCGGTACCCAAAGCGGCGCAGAGGAAGGCATCCTTCTGACAGAGCAACTCTCCGCCCATTTCTGCCAGATCAATCGGGAGAATATGTCCGGGGTAGGGCGCAGCGAAAGCCACGCGTCTCTTACTGTTGCTTGTGTTGGTGAAGTGCGTCAAAAACAACGACTCACCGCTGAGTGCGCGTTTACCCGCACTCAGAAGCTTGCCCATCAGCCCCTCGTCACTCTTGGAGCCATCGCCCATCTTTGCCTCATAGACAATGTCATCCTCCATCCAGTTCATAGCACCCGCTTCCGCGATAATTGTCTCGCCTCTATCGAGTTCAACTTCGACGACTTGCATATCGTTACCGAAAATTTCGTAATCGACTTCATGACTCTGCATTATTTTTCGTTCCTTTTAACTTTTATTAAATGTTGTTATAGCAGGCGAAAACCCTATAATCGCGCTGTATTTTTGTTTAAAAATAATAACACGTTTAACGGAAACCTTCAAGGAAAACCGCATGATGCTCCAGAACCGTTCAGTTCTGCTGTAGGAGGGATTTTCAAATCCCAACCCTCTAAAAATCCGCTTTATCTGCGATTCAGACAACTGAGTGGCTCTGCCTGATACACAGGGCTATTTAGAAAAGGTGTTGTCAGATGGTGATGCCTCTCGTATAATGTAGAAAACGTAAGTTGGGTTAAGCATTTAGGGAACACCGGTTTTAGACAAATTGTTCACCCAAGATTTTTAGATAGGAACGTTTTGATGGGTTTAATAACCGCCACTGTGGTAGGATTTGTAACGGCGGGGCTGCTATGGTTTTTCTTTCGACCCCCTTTTGGAAAGAATATGGTTCGCCTGAACACAGACCAACGGATCGTCGCACTCACCTACGACGATGGACCGAATCCGCCTTATACCGATCAGTTACTCGATGTACTTGCGAAGCACAACGTCAAAGCCACCTTCTTCATGATTGGAAATCGGATTGAAAGGCATCCCGAAACGGTCCGTCGGGTTATCACTGAAGGACACGAGGTTGGCAACCACACTTATAGCCATCCTGTGTTGGGGTTCTTGCCGCCGTCCTATGTCCAGCGGCAAATTGAACGCACGGACGCTCTCCTTCAGCAATACGGCATTGCAAAGGATAGCGTATTTCGGGCACCGATGCTAACGCGGTTTTTACCCGTCGCTCATGTACTCGCGAAACTGGATCGAACACACATCAGCTGCAATGTCTGGAGTTGGGATTGGACGACACAGAACCCCGACAAGATCACTGAAACGGTCCTGAAAAAGACACTTTCATCTACAGGAGCAGGTTCGATCATCGTCCTACACGACGGAAAAGCGGAAAATAAGAAAGCAAACCGTTCGGGGACAATCGAAGCGACAGATCGAATCATTACGGCACTTAAACAGAACGGATACCGGTTCGTACGGTTGTCGGATGTCAGTTAACAATTGTCAGTTCTCGGTTTGCCTTGCAGTGAGAGTTAAAGAAGAATCTTGCCCAACCAAACCGTCTCTTAACTGTTCTCACTGCGAAGCATGTTAACTGTTAACTGACTACTATTCTTCAGTCTACTGGCTCCACAGAAATTTTTGCCCGAAAAGCGTTGACCGATGCTTTCGCTTCGTTTGAATATCCAATAGCACCTAACTTAAAAAGTTGACCCCGGTCAAAACGATGCGTAAGCTGTCCTGTCTCACCGGATCCACTCCACGCCCAGGCGAGTAGGTCTTTTTGAGGTACGCCTTCTGTTGTGGGAAATTCTGTATCGCCGTTGATCAGCCAAAACGTGCCATCACTGTCTCCCCTGCCGACTTCAATATCAACGGTTAGCGTGCCGCCCTTTTCAAAAGCACTTACATCAATCACGACGATGGTGTAATCCTGACGACCGCCTGTTGGTGTCTGAAAAGTGTCCAATACCGCTTGCGAAAGATGCTCACTCGTGAGAATAAGGTTGCCCAATCCGGGCTGTTTTCCTACCAAGGCTTCTTTGAGAAATGTGAGATAATACTCAGATATTGAGAGTCCCTTATTTTCACTGTCATCGCGGAGTTCATTGACCATTTGCCTACCCATCAGTTCAAACTCAGACGATATAACCAAGCAGTCTACGGGTGAACCTTTTTTGGACCCAGTTTTCCACCCCTTAATAATTGCTTGCGCCAGGGGATGCGTTGTGTCAAAGTGCTTACCCTCGCGTTCGCGTCTTTTGGCAATCGGTTCCCGCAAACTCTGAATACGTCCCAATTCAGAATTAGGGACCCAGGTGTTAATAAAATTACCATTCAAGAATTCTATGATTTTATCTTTAGAGAGGACACCTGCCCTCAAACCCTTGCCGCTCCCTCAGCAAGATTCATCGGCGAGCGGTCCATTTATTGAAATGGCGTGGATCGGTTTCTGTTGTGCGGGTGCCAGCTCTAACGCTTCCTCCAGCGATACCCAGTTAATGTGTTGCGATTTGTAGAAACAGCGTGTCAGTTTGTGCGCCGCTTCTTCTTGTGTAATTGCTTCTATAAATTCAGTGTTTTGCACGTCATCTTCTGTTCCAGCACGGAGTTCCATTTGGGGACAGAAGCCGATATCCGTAGACCAAATAGGGCGGTCAGCGTCTTCCCCAGTGTTCCACCAAGTGTCGAAATTCAGGGTGCCTTTAGGAACGTGCATCTGAAAAAATACGACGCTCTCTTTGGCTCGATCAATAACCAGATGTCCAGCGAATTGAGAAGGCGTGAACCAACCGTTCGGTAAGGCAAATTCCGCATGGATACGAAATACAATGTCGGCGAATTCAGCGTTGTAGGCACGCAGACATGCCCACAGTCCACAGGAGTCCCCTGAATCGCCGTGCATGTCCAGATGCGGTTCAGGATGGAGTTGCTTCAGCAGTTCGAGGACACCGGCATGTTCAATCTCCCAGAGACTTCCGACTGAAACGGCTTCCTTAGGAAGGAAGTCGCGAAAAATTGAGGCGGGATACTGTTTTTCTGGCGCAGCGACGCGCAGATTTGCCAAAGCATCCCATTTTACGTGAAAGTTGTATTGTGTGTATTCAATTGGCGCGATGAAGCCTTTAACAGAAACTTCTGCGTCACCGTCAAGACTAAGCGTGATTTTGTTTGGTGATGTTTTCATTTTATCTTCCTTCTACAGAAATTTTTGCGTGGAAAGCGTTTATGTCTCCTATTCCACCCCACCGATCTCCAGTTGCACACAATTTAAAGTGTTGCCCCTGATTGAAATCGTACTTAATTTGTCCGATTTGACCGGGAAATATCCCCCAAACTCTGGTCAGTGCGCCAAGGGCCTTCCGATATTCATCACTGTTTTGACTGTTCCATGCTTCCGGGTCAATCCCATCAGGCACTTTCTCTGTCGGCAGTTTTTTGTCGCCGTCAAGGAGATGGAAGATTCCTATTGCTTGGTCTCTACCGACGTGGATGTCAATAGTGAGTGTCCCACCCTCTTCAAACGCCGTGGTATCAATGAAGACAACAGTATAGTCCTGATGTGCCGTTATCGGGGTGTGGAAGGTGTCCACGACATCCCGTGAAGGTTGCTCAGGTGTGAGGACGAGGGTGCCCAATCCAGGACGTTCCCCTTCCAAGGATGTCCTAAGAAAAAACAGATACGCCTCTACCCAGTCGTCAAACTCCCCCAAGCAATCGGGAAACTCGTTATAGTCTATGCCACCGAGCGGTTCAAACTCGTGTGAGATAACCAAACAGTCCACCGGTGAACCTTTTTTCCAGCTTTTTATGATCGCTTGTGCTAAAGCATGCGTCGTATCAAACGTCTTACCTTCGCGTTCGCGTCGCCTCGCGATCGGTTCTTGCAGACTCGGTGTTCGTCCTAATTCAGCGTTGGGGACCCACACGTTGATGAAATTGTCGTTCAAGAATTCTATGATGCGGTCATTGGAGAGCTCAACTGCTCTCAGGCTTTTGCCGCTCCCTCAGCACGCCTCGTTGAACAGCGGTCCGTCTATTGAGATAACGTGGATCGGTTTCTGTTCTGCGGGAGCCAGCTCCAACGCTGTCTCCAGTGATACCCAATTGATTTTCTGAAACTTGTAGAAACGCGAGGACAGTTCGCGTTCGACTTCTGCTTGTGTGATGGACGCGGTGAATTCAGCGTCCTGTGACTGCGTACCAGCAGAGAGTTCCATCTGTGGGCAATAGCCGATTTCTGCAAAAGTGCCACCATCTTCTTGTGTCCAACCCGCATCGAAGTTCAGTGTGGTCTGCGGCACATACATCTTGAAGGAAACGACCTTCTCTCGGAGTCGATCAATAACCAGATGCCCGGCGAATTGGGATGGCGTAAACTTACCGCTCTTCATGATGAATTCCGCATGGATACGGAACACTATTTCAGCGAGTCCATCATTGTAAGCGCGCAGGCACGCCCACAACCCATACGAATCTCCTGAGTCAATGGTTAGCTTCAGGCGTGGGTTGGGAAGCAGTTGTTTCAGTAGCGTTAGCGCGCCCGCTTCTTGAATCTTCCAGCACTCACCTACCGCAACCGGTTCCGATGGAAGGAACGCTTGAAAAACGGATGTTGGATACTGCTTCTCCGGTTCAGCAACCCGCAGATTCGCTAATTCGTTCCACTCTACGTGAAAGTTGTATTGCGTGTATTCAACCGGCGCGATGAAACCTTTGACGTTGACTTCTGCTTCTCTATCAAGTTTGAGTGTGATTTTGTTTCCTAAAGTGTCCACTTCAATCTTCCTCTACAGAAATCTTTAGGTAGAAGGCATTTGTGTTCCCTCTCTCGGCGAACCAATCCCCGGTGGCACCGAGTTTAAAAACTTCGCCTCGCGCAAAACGATGCCTAATTGTTGTCGCTGTATTCGGTTTAATACCCCACGCCGAGACGAGTGCCTCCGGTACCCCTTCTGTCGGGAGCTCCGCGTCGCTGTCAAACAGGTCAAATGAACCGGCAACGTCTGCACTCCCAACTTGGATATAGATACTAAGTATGCCACCTTCTTCAAACGCCGTGGTATCAATATTAACGACAGTGTAATCTTGATAACCGTTTCCGGGTGCGCGAAAAACATCCAATATTTCCGGCGACGATTGTGCGCTGTCGAGTACAACACGCAAGCCAGTTGAAGGAGTGCCTGAAGTGCCTTCATTCAAATTTTTCTGTACGGAAACTGTTGCGCGAAAAGCGTTGACACACGGTTTCTCTCTATCCCAATATCCGGTAGCACCCAACTTAAAAAGTTGACCGCGCTCGAAACGATGCCTGATCTCCCTTGTGTTACCGGCTCCAATCCATGTCCGAGCAAGCGTGTTTTTAGGTGTTTTTTCTTCTGTGGAAAGTTCGCTATCACCGTCAAACAGATAGAACACACCTTCACCTTCATCTCTGCCAACTTCAATGTCAATAGTGAGTGTACCACCGTTTTCAAAGTCCGTGGTATCAATCACAACAACGGTCCAGTCTTGATAATCGACTGTTGGTGTCCGAAAAACGTCCAATACCTCTTCTGAAGCAGATTCTCTGGTAAGAATGAGGTTCCCCAATCCGGGTTGTTTGCCGCCCAGAGATTGCTTGAGGAATGTCAGATAATATTCATACGATGTGAGTCCTCTACGATTACTGTCTTCATGGAGTTCATTGACGAGTTGTCTGCCCATCAATTCAGAATCTGGCGAGATAATCAGACAGTCTACCGGTGAATGTTCTTTCCACCCCTTCATGACGGCTTCTGCCAAAGGATGTGCCCTATTAAACAGTGCCCTGGATCCGGCTTCAAATCTCTCTGCCGCATAGGCACGCATTACGGATGTTCGCTCTAATACAACATTCGACACCCAGACATTAATGAAGTTTTCATTCAAGAATTCAATAGTTTTATCATAAGCGAGGACACCTGCCCTCAGACCTTTGCCGCTCCCTCAGCACGCCTCATCAGCGAGCGGTCCATCTATTGAGATCACATGAAGCGGTTTTTGTTGTGCTTGTGCTATTTCTAACGCCTGCTCCGGCGGGACCCAGTTAATTTGTTCTGATTTATAGAAACGCTGTATCAGGATGCGTTCCGCTTCTTCTTGGGTAATGGAATCGCCTGTGAATTCGGCATCTCGGACGGGGTTCTGTGTTCCGACACGGAGTTCCATCTGCGGGCAAAGACCGGAATCGATAATAGAATTCCAGCTAACATCAAAGTTTATTGGCCCCTCAGGGACATACATCTGAAAAAAAGCAACCTTCTCTCCGATTCGGTCAACGACAAGATGTCCCGTAAACTGCGACGGCGTAAATCGGCCATCTTCAAACTTGAACTCCGCATGAATCCGAAACACAATATCGGCGAATTGATCGTTGTACGCCCGCAGGCATGCCCATAATCCGCATGAGTCACTGGCATTGATGCTTATATCTAAATTTGGATTCGGATGCAGTTGCTGGAGCAATTCCGTTACACCCTCTTCCTGAATCCGCCAGCATTCACCGACTGAAACCGATTGCGTTGGGAGAAAAGACTGAAAAACCGATGTAGAATGGTATTTTTCGGGTTCAGCGACACGCAGATTCGCCAATGCGTCCCATTCAACGTGGAAGTTGTTTATTGTATGTTCAATCGGCGCAATGAAACCTTTAACGTTGACTTCTGCTTCTCTATCAAGTTTGAATGTGATTTGGTTTGATGTCGATTTCATTTTACTATTCCTCTACAGAAATTTTTGCGTGAAAGGCATTTGTCCGTCCTTTCTCGCTGTACCAATCTCCTGTTGCTCCAAACTTAAAGACTTTACCTCGGACGAATCGAGTTTTGATTTTTCCTGCTTCACCGGGTCTAATTCCCGACACAGAGCTGATCGCTTCAGTCGGATGACCTTCTGTTGGCGGTTCAGTATCGTTCCTAAAGAGAGCAAACGAACCAGAAGTATCCCCATTCCCGACTTGGATATCAATAACTAACGTCCCACCATTTTCAAACGCCATTGCATCAATATTGACGACGGTGTAATCCTGATAACCGGTGCCGGGTGCCCGAAAAACGTCTAATATCTCCTGCGACGGTCGCGCCTTGTCCAGTACAACATTTGGCGTGTCCTCATCCGATCCAAGATGTGCTCCGTCTAAGGATTCCGCTTGTTGATCCGCCACTACAGAAATTTTTGCGCGAAACGCGTTGATACACGCTTCGTCTCGCCTCCAATGTCCCGTACTACCTAACTTAAAAAATTGACCGCGCTCAAAACGATGTATGATTTGACGGGTATCACCGGGTTCACCCCATGTCCAAGTAAGCATGTCTTTCGGGGTCTCTTCTGTTGTGGGGAGTTCGGTATCGTCATCAAACAGATAGAACCCAACTTCACCCTCTTCTCGACCGATTTCAAAGTCAATAATAAGGGTGCCGCCGTTTTCAAACGCAGTCGCATCAATCGTAACAACGGTCCAATCCTGAAAACCAACCGTTGGTGTCCGAAAAAGATCCAACACCGACTGTGAAGACTGTTCAGGGCTGAGAACAATATTCCCCAATCCGGGCTGTTTTCCTGTTAAGGCTTCCTTGAGAAATTCCAAGTAATACTCATGCCGCCAGAGTCCCCGGCGCTCACTGTCTTCGCTAAGGTTATGGACCATTTGTTTACCCATCAGTTCAAACGCTGGCGATATAATCAAACAATCTACCGGTGAACCTTTTTTGGATCCGGTTTTCCAACCTTTAATAATCGCTTGTGCTAATGGGTGCGATGTGTCAAAGTGCTTACCCTCGCGTTCGCGTCTTTTGGCAATCGGTTCCCGTAAGCCATGGATACGTCCTAATTCACAATTGGCTACCCATGTATTGATAAAATTTTCGTTCAAAAATCCGATAACTTCGTCTTTGGAGAGCACACGTGCCCTCAGGCCCTTGCCACTCCCTCAGCAGGATTCGTCTAAGAGCGGTCCATCTATCGAAATAGCATGGATCGGTTTCTGTTGCGTGGGTGCCATCTCCAACGCTTCTTCAAGCGATACCCAGTTGATTTGCTGCGATTTATAGAAGCAAAGTGCCAATTGGTGTTCCACTTCTGCTTGTGTAATGGATGCTGTGAATTCAATATTTTGTGCGACATCTTCTATCCCAGCGCGGAGTTCTATTTGTGGACAAAAGCCGCTATCCGTAATGTGACCCTCCTCATCTGGATCGGTTTTCCACCAAGTACCAAAATTTATGGTGGTATTCGGAACGGACATCTGAAAAAACGCAACTGATCTTTTAATTCTATCAATAACAAGGTGCCCCATAAATTGGGAAGGTGTGAACCAACCGTCCTTTAGGAGAAACTGTGCATGGATGCGGAACACAATGTCAGCGAATTCATCGTTGTAGGCGCGGAGACATGCCCACAGCCCTTGAGATTCGCTTTTATACGGCAGATCCCAACGCATATTCAGATATGGATTGGGGTGAAGTTGTTTCAGCAACTCCAAAGCACCGGCGCGCTTAATCTTCCAAGCCGTACCGACAGGGACGGTTTCCTTAGGAAGAAAGGCGCGGAAAATTGAGGCGGGATACTGTTTTTCTGGCGCAGCGGCGCGCAGATTTGCCAATGTTTCCCACTCTACATGAAAGTTGTATGAGGTATATTCAATCGGCGCAATGAAGCCTTTGACGTTGACTTCTGCGTTGCTGTCGAGATTAAGTGCAATTTTGTTGTCGAAAGTTTTCATTTTTTTTATGAACTTCCTTTTCGGTATAGGATACCATTGCCATTAGAAGGCAGCAATGATTCGCTTATACACGTTTTTGGATGCACTTATCTCAACCATACTGATTTGGGATTCCTCTGCTTTATTTTTCACGCTTTTCTGCCGCTTCTACAGAAATTTTTGTGTGAAAAGCGTTTATGCCACCTATCCCACCCCATTGATCTCCAGTCACACATAACTTAAAGCGTTGACCACGATTGAACTGGTACGTAATCTGTCCAGTTTTACCGGGGAATATCCCCCATACTCTGGCAAGGGCATCAAATGCTTTCTTATATGCTTCACTTTCTTGATTGTTCCATACTGCCGGATCAATGCCATCAGGTGCCTTTTCCGTTGGAAGTTTACTGTCTCCGTCAAGCAGATAGAAAATCCCTATTGCGTCGTCTCCACCGACTCGGATGTCGATAGTGAGCGTGCCGCCATCTTCAAACGCTCCAGTGTCAATAAAGACAACGGTATAGTCCTGATGCACCACTTCCGGGGTGCGAAAGGTGTCTACGGACTCCTGTGCAGGTTGTTCCGGTGTGAGGATAAGGGTACCCAATCCGGGGCGTTCTCCTTCCAAAGATGCCTTAAGAAAAAAGAGGTACGCCTCTGTCTCGTCGTCAAATTCTCCTAAGCATTCGGGAAATTCGTTATAGTCTATGCCACCGAGCGGTTCAAACTCATGCGAGAAAACCAAACAATCCACCGGTGAACCTTTTTTCCAAGTTTTTATAATTGCTTGTGCCAGCGGATGCGTTCTGTTAAATGTTTTGGATAGGTCTTCGCGCCTTCGTGCCATGTAGGCTTGCTTTCTGGGTGTCCGCTCCAATTCGACATTGGACCCCCAGGTGTTGATAAAATTTTCGTTCAAGAATTCTATGATTCGATTTTCGGAGAGGACACCTGCCCTCAAGTCTTTGCCACTCCCTCAGCACGACTCATCAACCAACGGACCGTCTATTGAAATCACATGAATAGGCTTCACTTCTGCTTTTGCTAACACCAACGCCTGATCTGGCGGCACCCAGTTAATTTGTTCTGACTTGTAGAAACGTCCTCCTAACGCGCGTTTTGCTTCTGCTTGGGTAATCGCCGCGACGAATTCTATGTCTTGCACAACATCTTGTGTTCCAACACGGAGTTCCATTTGCGAGCAAAGACCAGCATCCGTAATAGAATAAGATGCGTCTTTGTCTTCTTTCCAATTGACATCGAAGTTCACCGTACCTTCAGGGACGTACATCTTGAAGAAAGCGACCTTCTTTTTGATTCGGTCAATCACAAGATGTCCGGTAAACTGCGACGGCGTAAACCAGCCATCTTCTAACTTGAACTCCGCATGAATCCGAAACACGATCTCAGCATATTGCGCGTTGTAAGCACGCAGGCACGCCCACAAACCACGAGAATCCCCGGCATCAAGGTGCATATCCACACTTGGATTAGGATTGAGTTGCCGAAGCAGCACCATTACACCGGTCTCTTCGATCTGCCAGCATTCACCCACAGAAACAGGTTCCTTTGGAAGAAAAGACTGAAAAACGGATATAGGATGACGCTTTTCCGGCTCAGCGACGCGTAGGTTCGCCAATGCGGACCACTCGACGTGGAAGTTGGATAGCGTGTGTTCAATCGGTGCGATGAAGCCTTTGACCAATACTTCTGCGTTACTATCAAGATTGAGTGCTATTTTGTTTAGTAGCGTTTTCATTTTAATGTACCTCTACAGCAATTCTCGCCTGGAAGGCATTGACATGCTCTTTCTTATCCACCCGTTCGGCGGCGGCTATTACGAGTTTAAAAACCTGACCTCGATAGAAAGGATACGTAATTTGCGCCGTTCCACCGGACGAAATGTCCGTCGCACTGGCAAACGAATGATAGTAGCGCAGCCCGCGTTCCGACGGAAATTCAGTGTCGCTATCGTACAAATAGAAAGAACCTGCAAGTTCGGCACTCCCCACACGGATATCAATGGTCAGTATCCCTCCGTTTTCAAAGGCAGTGGCATCAATTGTTACGATAGTAGAATCCTGAGAACCGACCTCCAGCGTCTGAATAACATCCAATACTTCCAACGTAGGCTGTGTAGAGTTGAGGACAACCTCCAAGCCTGTTAAGAAAGGTTTGAAAGGACTCTCCTGTTCAGGGGTCCCCTCTTCCTCACCTAATAGATAAGCGAAAGCGTTATCAGGACTGAATCCGGGGTATTTCCCTTCTAAGGCTTCAATGAGGAACAGTCGGTAATTTTCTGCTGCTGTTCTGCCACCCTCTAAGCCGCGACCGTTGAAGAGGTATTTATTCAAAGCGAGTTTGCCTTTCAATTCAAAGTCAGGCGATATAACGATACAGTCCACAGGTGAGCGTTCGTGCCAACCCTTTTTGATCGCTTCTGCTAAGGGGTGGGTAGTGTCAAACGCTTTAGATTCATTCGCGTATCTTTTGGCAAGATATTCTCTCGCGCTCGGCTTCCTGCCAAATTCAAAATTAGAAACCCATGTATTGATAAAATTTTCGTTCAAAAATTTAATGACTCGGTCATGAGAGAGAGCACCTGCTCTTAGGCTTTTACCGCTCCCTCAGCAGGCTTCATCAAAGAGCGGACCATCAAGTGAAATGACATGAACGGGCTTCTGTTGTGCCTGTGTCATTTCCAATGCTTCCGCTAACGATACCCAGTTAATGCGCTGCCATTTGTAGAATCGCTGGATTAAGAGACGTTCGGCTTCTTCTTGCGTGATTGCTTCTGTAAATTCGGTGTCTTGTAGAACATTTTCTGACCCAGTCCAGAGCTCCATTTGCGAGCAGTAACCGCAATCTGTAATCCATCTCGGAGCGTCCCAACCTTCTAACGTCGTTTCCCAATGAACGTCAAAGTTTAGCGTGCCTGGAGGGACGTGCATCTGAAAAAATACGACAGTCTTTTGGTTACGATCTATAACGAGATGTCCAGCGAACTGCGAAGGTGTGAACCAACCGTCCTCTAAGGCAAATTCCGCATGGATGCGAAACACGATGTGAACCAATTGATCGTTGTAAGCGCGTAGACATGCCCGGAGACCTTTACACTCTTCTAAGCCGTACATCTCCACACGCATTTCCAGAGAGGCGTTGGGATGCAGCTGTTCCAGCAATTCTTGGACACCGGCTTCTTGAATTTCCCAACACTCGCCCACCGAAACGGCTTCGGATGGAAGAAAATCGTGAAAAACGGCGGCAGCATACTGCTTTTCCGGTTCCGCAGCTCGCAGGTTCGCCAAAGCATCCCATCTTTTATGGAAGTTACCTGCGGTATGCGCAATCGGCGCAATGCAGCCTTGGACAGCGACTTTAGCGTCATTGTTAAGATTAAGGGTTATTTTGTTTTCAATCGTTTTCATTTTTTATCCATCCTGCGTCGTTCTTGGAATAATATCGTGAACACCGCCTTCACGGATACTTGCCGAAGATACTAACACGAATCTCGCTTTTTGACGAAATTCCGGTAGGGATATCGCCCCACAATTACACATAAGCGATCGGATTTTTGCGAGGGTCGTTTTCAAATTATCGTTCATCTTTCCTGCATAAGGCACGTAGGCATCGGCACCTTCCTCAAACAATAATTCTGAGCCACTGCCGTCGTGGTAACGTTGCCAATTGGCGGCTCGCTTTGTGCCTTCACCCCAATATTCTTTCACCGTATTCATACCCAATTTTCTCAACTTACTCGGACTTTCATCAAACCTTGCGAAATATCTACCCATCATCACGAAATCAGCACCCATGGCAAGTGCCAAACCGATATGATAATCTTGGAAGATACCGCCATCTGAACAAATCGGCACATAAACACCGGTTTCCTTCAAATACTGATCCCGCTGCCGAGCGACTTCAATGACGGCGGTTGCTTGTCCGCACCCGATGCCTTTCTGTTCCCGGGTTATACAGATAGCGCCGCCACCGATACCTACCTTCACAAAATCAGCACCGGCTTCTACCAAGTACATAAAAGCATCCCCATGAACGACGTTTCCGCCACCCACTTTCACAGTTCCATTGTATTCATTTTTAATAAATTGGATGGTGTCTGACTGCCACTCCGTGTACCCTTCAGAGGAATCAACACAAAGAAGGTCAACACCCGCTGCGACGAGTGCTGGAACTCTTTCTCTGTAATCCCTTGTATTAATCCCGGCACCGACAACAAGTCTTTTCTGGGAATCTACGGATTCAAGCGGATTTTTCTTATGGTCGTCGTAATCTTTCCTGAAGACCAGATGTACCAGTTTACGATTTTCATCAACAACCGGTAGACAATTTATCTTGTGTTTCCAGATGAGGTCGTTGGCTTCTTCAATCGTAATTCCCTTTTGTCCCACAATCAGTTTGAAAAATGGTGTCATCAATTCGCTGACTTTAGTATTTAAATCCACTCGACTTAATCTATAATCCTTATCCGTTATCAGTCCGAGCAGCTCACCTGAAGATGAACCATCTTCGGTTATAGCAATCGTCGAGTGCCCTGTTTCTTCGGTGAGTCTCACGACATCCGCTATTGTATTATCACACTTCAAATTTGAGTCGCTGACGACGAAACCCGCTTTGTGGCTTTTAACTGCCCCGACCATTGCTGCCTGTTCTTCAATACTTTGGGACCCATAAACAAAGGAGATCCCGCCCTGTCTTGCCAGTGCAATTGCCAAATTATGATCCGAAACAGCCTGCATGATTGCTGAAGCAAACGGGATATTCACTTCCAGGGAGGCTTGCTGCCCTACTTTAAACTTCACGAGCGGTGTTCTCAGAATAACGTTTTCAGGGATACAACCCTTCGTCGTTAAGTTCGGTAAAAGTAGGTATTCACTGAAAGTCCGGCTGGCTTCAGGAAAAAAGTGAGCCATGATTCAATCCTCCTGTTAAAAAGAAAAGAGGAAACCGTCCTGATTGTATGAAGTTTCCTCCGTTGTTGGCAAAATTAGATGAAATTGCTAAGTACAATTACTGTTAACCCGCAAACCTCTAATGTCTTCAAATTTTTTTTATATACTGGCTGTCGGTTATCGGGACGTTCGCTACACTCACTTTCGGCAGTCAATAAAGGTTTGTGGTCCTTACAATCGTTTTTATTGCCATAAATATCTCTTTACTGAAAGCCGATAGCCGACTGCTGACAGCCATTTACCGGTTTTCATAAGCAGCAATATCCGCTTCATACTGCAATGTCCAACCGATTTCATCGAGTCCGTTCAGCAAGCAGTGCTTCTCAAAATCGCCGATGTCAAAAGTGTGGGCGGTGCCGTCAGAACAAATGACCGATTGCGCCTCGAGGTCTATCATCAACTGGTAGCCTTCGGTGGCGTGTGCGGCTTGGCTGAGAGAGGTGATAACGTCCGAAGGCAGGGCTATCGGGAGGATGCCGTTCTTATAGCAGTTGTTACGGAAGATGTCTGCAAACGATGGTGCAAGGATCGCTTTGAATCCGTACTGCTGGAGTGCCCACGGCGCATGCTCGCGCGAACTGCCACACCCAAAATTCACGCCAGCGATAAGAATACTCGCGCCTGCATAGCGTGGATGATTCAGCACGAATGCTGGGTTCGGATCGCCATTCTCAAGGTAACGCCAATCGTTAAAGAGAAATTCACCGAAGCCTGTCCGCTCAATCCGTTTCAAGAATTGCTTCGGGATAATCTGGTCGGTATCAACGTTGATCCGGTCGAGTGGGACGACAAGTCCAACATGTTCTTTAAATGCTTCCATTATAACACCTCAAATGGTTGTTGGTTATTAGTTGTTGGTTATTAGTTAAGAAAGAAACCTCTTGCCATAAACCATGAACCATCAACTATTAACCACTTTGCGAGATACACTAATCCCTCCAATCTAATGCTTTCTTCTCAAGTTCAAGAGCCGTAAACTGGTCACGATACGCTTTTAATCCGCCAATCCATTCCAAGTTTGGTTTTTTCCTTTTCCGTTTTGAACTTTTTTTTGTTCGCAGGAAATCAATGAAATTGATGACTTCTTCTTGGAGTTCTGGAGGAAGCTCCCTGATTTTTTCAATGATGGTAGATTCCATTATGACCTCCGTATTTCCTTATATTGGGGTGGATGAATAGAAAAGAATCACTTCCAATCTTCCTGTCTTCCACGCTTCCTACTGAAATTTTCGGATATCAACAAAATGACCCGTTACTGCAGTCGCAGCTGCCATCTGGGGACTGACGAGATGCGTACGTCCTCCTTTGCCCTGTCTACCTTCAAAATTCCGGTTCGATGTGCTGGCGCAGCGTTGACCGGGCATTAGGGTGTCTGGGTTCATACCGAGGCACATACTACAACCGGCTTCACGCCATTCAAAACCTGCAGCACGGAAAATTTCATCAAGGCCTTCCGCTTCTGCTTGACGCTTGACCGCCTGCGAACCCGGAACAACCATTGCACTAACATTCTCCGCGACTTTCCTACCTTTGGCAACCTCAGCAGCAGCCCGTAAATCACTAATACGAGAGTTCGTGCAGCTACCGATGAAAACCCTATCTACAGGAATATCTGTTATCGGTGTGCCGGGTTGGAGGTCCATGTATTCCAAAGCGTGTTCAGTGGCGCGTTTCTCATCGGTTGTCGTCATGTCTGCCGGATCCGGCACGCGACTTGTCACATCGGTCACCATACCGGGATTTGTGCCCCATGTCACCTGCGGTGCGATGTCCGCTGCGTCGAGCTGCAGGGTCCGATCATAGGTCGCGCCTTCGTCAGTCGGGAGTTGCTTCCAGCGTTCAACCGCTGCATCAAAATCTGCACCTTTCGGTGCGAAACGTCTGCCAGCGATGTATTGGTATGTAGCGTCGTCAGGTGCAATCATACCCGCGCGGGCACCTGCCTCAATTGACATATTACAGACAGTCATCCGTTCCTCAATGCTGAGGGCGCGGATGGCAGTGCCTGTGTATTCGACCACGGCACCGTTGCCGCCGTCAATGCCGATATGTCCGATAATAGAGAGGATAATGTCTTTTGCTGTTACACCGTAAGGAAGCGTGCCGTCAATCCGAATCTCAAAGGTTTCCGATTTCTGTTGCAAGAGGCATTGCGTCGCGAGTACATGCTCAATCTCGCTCGTACCGATGCCAAACGCGAGTGCACCGAGCGCACCGTGCGTTGAGGTATGGCTATCGCCGCAGACAATGGTTGTGCCGGGCTGCGTGATACCGAGTTCGGGTCCGATGACATGCACGATGCCTTGTTCAGGACTATCAATGTCGTAGAGCGGGATATCAAACTCAGCACAGTTTTGTGCCAGTGTCTCCATCTGTTTCGCTGCAATCAGGTCAGTAATTGGTAGCGATCTATCTGTCGTCGGTACGTTGTGGTCCATCGTCGCGAACGTCAGATCTGGACGGCGTACCTTTCGATTGTTGAGTCGCAATCCCTCAAATGCTTGTGGCGATGTGACTTCATGAACGAGGTGCGTGTCAATATAGAGAATCGGCACCTCATCCGCGGAAGCACGCACTAAATGCGCCTCCCATATCTTTTCATACATTGTTTTTTTCATATTTTTCTTGTTCCTTGCAGTTCGGTAAGGTGGACTTGGTAAACCTACAAGTGCCTTCCGTATATCCGTCCCCGCACGTTGTTTGGGACTACGCGCCTTTTTAGTGTTGTTATTATTATTGTACACATCCATGCTTGAAGATTCAAGCGAAATAACGTGGGTGTTCAGAGCCGGATGGGTGTGGTTTTCTAACCGTCCACAGGGGTCAATTTAAGAAATGACTTCGGCGTAGGTTGGGTTGAACGGCGAAAAACAGACATACACAATACATATAAACCCCAACTTGGACAGAAACCGATGCTAACCCAAAGGAACAGTGAAACCCAACGCTTTGTGAAAGATGTCGCGTACTGATATGACTTGACAATCCGCGATTTAGACTTAACCCCAGGTAGGATCACCTGCTAGGACAGACTTCACAACGGGGACCTTCAAGGCATAAAGGGCAGCAACTGAATTGACCAATTCTAGAAACCAGTCTGGTGCAAAAGGAGCAACAATCACTTCCTTGATTAGGAGAGAAAGATCGACTTCGTAATATTTACCAACATCACAGATATCCTGAGAGTAATCAGCCCTCCCATCTTTTGAAGGCAATATCAGAACAATTGTTCTTACCTCATGCTCGTGCTCAAAACTCTGTCGTTTGTGTAGATAGGGAGAGAATTCATTGCTTTCAGGGATAACATCATTCTCATAGTCAACGTAATTAACCCTTCCAATATAGATTTTTTCGCTACATGTGAAACTCTTTTTGAAAGAATCGAAATCTGTCTTGATAGCAATACCATCCCTCTCTCTCGCGTATAATCTCCACATAGCCTCTGATTCATAGCCGTTTTCGTGCCAGCAACTAATCAGCGTAAAACGCCGTGATTCTCTAAAATGGTACACCAATTGTCGGTTAATCGAATGATAACCATCTCCATACCATGCGGGACGCAACTTCTCATTAACTTTGGTGAAAGATCCTTCAAAAGGATCACCAAGTTTATCCGCTCTAGCAAAGAACAGAGCGCGTTTATCCAAAATAGATACAAATTTTGTGAAGTCCATGTATCTCCATAACACCGCATCAGCGGGTGGAGGGTTGCAGAACGGGCTTTCCTCGTACACCTTTGAACCTCCTATTGAAGCGGAAAATTGGGCGGTACCCAATTTCCAAACTATACATTATCACCTAGATCCTCTCCATAAAACGCGCGGCTAAGTTCTTTATTTTCCTCGCTGGCTGGTATTAAAATCCGCGTCCGCTATTTCGGCAAGACCTTTCCAGAACACCACAAATTTTTCGGATGATTGTGATGCTTGAATTTTGTCCATATAGGCTTGATTATATTGCATCGGTTTGCAATGGATAAATTCGCTACAATTGTCTGCTCAATATGCAAATTTCTACTTTTTTATAGATACTTTGTGAGAATGTCGTTTTCCGCTCGGTAGCTTTGTCAATCACGACTTCCGCTTCGGTAATTTTTCCTTTTAATTGCTCAACCTCTACTATTGTGGTTGGTATTCCTTTGATATCATCCCCTGTTACAAAGCGCAAACGAGCAATGAATTGCACTACTATAGTAACGAGTTGTGCTAAATAACTATGTGAAACAAAACATATTCACAAAAAATAGAGAATAATTTTGACCTTGTTAGCTGCTTTTGTCCTGCATCAATGCAGATATAGCTTCTGTCAGTTCTGATTTATCTTTTAAGACAACGGATAACTTTTCAGACAGTTCACCTAGGACGAGTCTAATGGTGTTGGCAAGTTCTAAGCATTCCTCGTCGGATAATTCGTGCACACCCCGACTAAGCGCACGATGCAACAAAAGTATTGGACTATGGCCGTCAATCAGTAGACTTTCTGGCATGACATCCTTTGTCATCTCAAGTGATTTGCGGAATTGAGTTTCTTTAATCGCTTCACGTAATGTATCAATTTTGTCTTGTGGTACCCCGATTTTCTCAGAGACTTTGACAATTTCTTCTAAAATCCTATTCTTTTGGTTCTCCACTACCCGTCGATAATAACTAAAAGCCCCTATACCAAGACCCTGATTTTCGCAATTACGTCCCTTTAAAAAAATATCCTTATCTGGGCCAATTAGTTTGATAAGTCTTGCAGGAACGGGCGGTCCGTACCGTGGAAATTCACCAAGCTTGTAACACATCCCGGAGGATTGCCTAATTGTTTGAGATTGCTTAATTGTAGGAAGTATCGCTGCCAAAGAATACACTTTTCTAGCTTTTTTGCCTGCTTGATCCCATTGTCGAGAAAGAACTCGAACATATCACCCAAGAACTGGTTTTGGTCATCTGTTTTGAGCCGCAACCCTTGCCACATTTGCACTACCTCTGACAAGACTGCAGTGTTTCTTTCAAATAAATCCTTGTTGTGGGTGTCTAAAACGGTATTCAGATTTCAGTCGCTCGCAGAGGGTGTCCTTGGGAGAACGGATACGCCGAAAGGTTGATCCGAACGCTCAAGGAAGAAGAAGTTCACCTCAATGATTACGAAGATATTACCGAGGCTCAAGAACGCATCGGTCATTTTATAGAACAGGTGTATAATCAGAAACGCCCACATTCGGCGTTAGGGTATTTGACACCTCTCGAATTTCAACGACAAACCTTCTCTTAACTTTGCTAATTTTTGGTCTAAATAAACGGTGGCACTTCATACTGATTTATACCGACAATCATTTATCTGGCATTTAGTTTTAAGAAATTACCGAGTTTCGCAGCTTTTTTGCCGTTGATCTCTATAGATGCCACCCCTACGGGGTTAGTCGTTTCCTTGATACACGTTTCTACAGAAATGCCGTCGCTACGCGACTCAAGAGAATTTTGCGATATTCACGTTTTCTGGGTAAAATCCGGTGCGGTTAGGAAACCGCACCTACCGGTCTTGGAAGATTACTCGAACGGTTGCAACATACCGTCTTTTACGATCAGTGCCTTCTCTTCATAAATAGCGTCCCCGTCGGCATTGAAAGAGAACTTTCCTAAAACTGTGTCAAGGTTGCTAATATTCGCCAGCGCATCTCGGATTGAAATCGCATCGGTTGCTGGAGCATTCTTAATCGCCTCCGCTAAAATGTAGACAGCGGTATACGATGCGACAGCAAAGACATCTGGTGTCGTACCGTAGGTCATATTGTAATTCTGAACAAACGCCTGATTTCCGGGTGTGTCATCCGTGCTAAGCCAACCGATAAAAGTAATTGCCCCCTCAGCAGCGGCACCTGCGGCTTGGACATCAATACTGGTTAATGAACTCATAATAATAGGAGCAGTTATACCGAGTTCGTGTGCTTGAATCAGTAGACCGGCTTTTTCCGGTGGCAAGGCAGAGACAAAGATAGCATCAGGTTCCAACGTTTTTATCCGAGTCAATTGCGCCGAGAAATCGGTATCATCACTCTGGAAAACTTCCGTCGTTAGCACATCAACGTTGATCGCAGTAAATGCTTCCTGCAATGCCGCGTCCCGATCCGTGGAGAAGAGATCGGTTTCGTTATACATGGTAGCGACCCGTTGATAGCCGAGTTTCGCGTATGTTGTCTCGACCCCTTTAAGTGCCACAATATTTGTCGCGAGCGGGACACGAAAGACAAAATCCCCGATCGCGCTAAGACCACGGGCCCCCCGAGGTCGGGCTAATCGCTACGACCTGATTTTCTTGTGCGACCGGAAAAGCCGCCTGTGTCGCACTTGAGGTTGCGGGACCGATAATAACAGAAACGCCATGTTCGTGAATCAGTTTATTGAAAGCAGCAACCGCACCTTCTGCGGTACTCGTATCATCTTCGATGATGAACTTGAGTCTTGTCCCGCCGGGTTGTGCGTTGTTGATTTCATCAAGCGCGAGTTCAAGACCTCGCTTCATGCGTTCACCCGTAGAAGCCACGTGTCCTGTCAGGGGTAAAACGACTCCGATGGAAATCGCCTCGCTCTTATCTGCCGTTTGTGGAACAGGGGGTTGGATAATTTGTGCCACTCGGTCACAAGCGGAAAAACCTACTGCCAAGGCGACAATCCCCACGATAACTATATATGTTTTCAATTTGATCTACTCCTTAAAAGCATGAAGACGAACTGTCAAATTGTGAGTACAAAGTATTCGCCCATAAATGCGTTGTGTTTTTGTTCTAATTTGCATGCGGGTTCTGCGTTAAAAAAAGATACCAAATGGTATCTTTTTTGCCTGCTTGCTAACAGAAGGAAAGAACGATTATGTTGTCTTTTGAAAAATTAGTAATACTTTTTCATTTGTGCCCAACTGACAGCCAGTTTACCGCGAGCATCAACAGCAGCAACCTGTGACCAAGGTATGTTCTTGCCATTCCTGTCAGCTTGATGAACATCATCAAAGTTCGGATGTCCCCAACCGCCGCTGCTATTATCAATAACGACAAGTTGGACGATCTCACCTTTGAGATCGGAGACATCCCATTCTTTTCGGGTCATGGTTTCGTTATTATTCCCAGTCATTGTGCGTTCCACTTTGTCATCAATGACAAGGTTGACGCAGCACGGCTCAGCTGTACCCCAGGCGCGATTGCCGCCCCCAATAAGAAAGTTCATTGTCTCACCGACGATTGTGAACTTCATTGAGGTTAGCGTGCCTTGTGGGGCATCTACGCCATCTGCAAGATCACCGGGCTTTTGTCCGAGTGCCTTGCCTTTAACGGGGCCTTGATATTTTTCAGCAAGTCCTAACCACCAATCCCCTTGATGTTCAGAAGGCTGTCCACGGTTTCGCGCCGTTGGATTATCTCCCCAGGTCGGCTGGAAATCAAATGCTGCTCCTGTTTTCTCCCAATCGGTGAGATCGCCGGTTTCAAAGTCGTTGTTGAATGCACGTGCAAAAACGAGATTGATCGGCAAAACAAACAGAACGGTAAGAATAGCAGGTAGCATAAAGCGACAAACATTCTTCACTTTTTGTATCTCCTTCTGTTTCTGAAAAGTTGTTGAAAAAAGTTGCCTCACTGAAATCGGTCATACATTTTAAGTCTTAAAGGTTCATAACATAATCGTTCTTTCACTTCGTTAGGTTCAAAGAGGGCTTAGATAAACAACCTGTCAGATATTGTTAAGGATAAACGAGAAATTCACGACCTCGTTTACCCTTAACAATCATACCACACAACAAAACTGCTTATCAATATTTTTTTACGGCATTCAATTTTTCGGTAGGCTGTTGGAGAATCGGAGGCGAAAAATGTTTCAGTTGATGCCCCCAATATTATTGTGCTATACCCGCATGACAACGGGGAAAATAAGTGGGGTGCGTTGCATCTGTTTCGAGAAAAACCGGCGGAGCGCGCCACGGACTTCATCTTGGACGACCTCCGTTTCGTGCTTCTGTTCGTCGCTGAGGTTTGCGATGACCTTCCGAGTAATCTCTTTCGCCTCTTCTATGAGTTCCTCCGATTCATCCATGTAGACGAATCCGCGCGAAATAATTTCTATCTCTCCGGTGTTGAGTGCTGTTTTGGCATGACTATCGGTTTCCGTCGGAGATTGTCGGCTATCAGACAAGAGGTTTTCCGCTGAAATTGTCCCTTCTGGCTGATTGCTATCACCTGTATCACTGTGCAAAACAACAATAGGGATGACGATGCCGTCCTCCGAAAGTTGGATACGGTCGCGGAGGACAATATCCTCAAGCTCAATTTCTGGTTTGCCATCAACAAGCACGCGGCCAGAACGTCCCTCGCGTCCAAAAACTTCACACGTCTCAGGTGTCAGGTGAATCAGTTCCCCATCTTCAGCAACTGTAATGTTTTCACTCGGAATGCCGACAGATTCAGCGAGTTCGGCGTGTCGCACGAGGTTTTGGTATTCACCGTGCATCGGCATAAAAAACTTAGGCTGCAGGAGATTAAGCATCAATTTCAGGTCTTCACTGGACCCGTGTCCCGAAACGTGGACATCCGCATTGCGTTCGTGGTATATCTTCGCACCACGTCTGAGTAGATGGTTTACGATATTCCCGATAGCCTTTTCGTTACCCGGAATAATTCGGGCAGAGATGACAACGGTATCGCCTTGTTCTACCTTTAAGAACGGGTGGTTATCGAGTGCCATCAGTGCCATGGTGGAGCGCGGTTCACCTTGGCTGCCGGTACTTAAAACCATAACCTCGTGCGGTTTGAACATAGATGCATCGCGAGCATCAATGAGATAGTCGGCGTTCACGTGAAGGTAACCGAGTTCGGAAGCGGTGCGCACATTGTTCAGCATCGAACGTCCACTGACAGCAATAAGCCGCCGATGTTTATCCGCCAGATCAACGAATTGCTGGATACGGTGTAGACTCGAAGAAAAAGTGCAGAGAAACAGTTTCTGTTCAGTATTCTGGAAAATATGGTCTATCGTCCCATAGATACTCCGTTCGGAGGCGGTCTGCCCGGGTCGCTCAGCGTTTGTGCTATCGGAGACCAACATTAGCACACCTTCCGAACCTAAACGCGCCAACGTCTGAAGGTCACTCAGTTTGCCATCGACAGGTGTCATATCAAACTTGAAATCACCGGTATGAACAATAACACCGATGGGGGTGCGGAGCGCGATTGCTACGGAATCCGGGATACTGTGTGTGACATGGATGAATTCGGCTGTAAAATTACCCAATTCAACCGTATCACCGGGGGCAATCGTGTTGAGTTGTGCCTTGCCGAATACGCCGTATTCGCGCAATCGTCCGCTCGCAATCGCGAGCGTCAGTTGCGTACCGTAGACCGGCACATCCAACTGTCGTAAGACGTAGGCTAAGGCACCGATATGGTCTTCGTGTCCGTGGGTTAAAAGGATCCCGCGAATCTTTTCCTGTCGCTCAACGAGGTAGTGGATATCCGGAAATATCAGATCGACACCGGGCATATCCGAATTCGGCAACATGAAACCGGTATCAATGACGATTAGGTCATTCTCGGTTTCGTAGACCATCATGTTCAGCCCAAATTCACCTAAGCCTCCCAATGGGATGATCGAAACGCTTCCGTTAACTATCTCTTCATTATTAGCAAGTGTAGAATTTGTCATAAATAATTATCGCCAATGTAAATCAAAATAATCGTAAGTTGTTGCAGTAATCTGCTGCATTTTGCCGGTTTCAACATCCACGGTGAAAATTTCGCTGGTGCGGCGGCCGTCCAAATTGGCTCCGATAAAGGCAACCTGCCTGCCGTCTGGACGCCATGTTGCGTCGCGTCCTGGGTAAAGACTGAGATTCTGATAGTTCTTAAAACGTCCCTGCTCTACAGTGGCAACGCAGATATCGCTATTGCCCGACACATAAAACAGAATCTGCTTGCCATCTGGCGACCACTCTTCAATGCGCCCACACGGCGGCTCATCGCGTTGCAGAAACCATTTCCTGCTCATACTGACGACCTCTGGTTCCGCAAGCGCGAGGAGTCCGTCGGTATTGAACGCGATCCATTTGCCGTCTGGCGACCACTCGGGCCAGTTCGTCCCTTTCGGCAACACTTCAAGCAGTCTCCTTTTCGGTTCTTTAACCTTTTCGCCTTTCGCGTCCCAATGTAGCCATCCTTTTGCCCACTGCTGGCTCCGCCACCGCTTTATTTTTCCATCAAGCGTTACTTCCCAATTTTCCAGTCGATCTTTCGGACGGTCAATCTCGACGACAACCAGAAGGGCGTGACTCAATGGAGACCACCAGAAATCATGGATAGCATACTGTTTCTTGATGAGTCGCTTGTTCTCGGTACCATCTGCCCACATCACGTACAGCGATTTTGCGTTGTCTAACCCGGATATATAAGCAATCCGTTCCCGATCCGGGGACCATCGCGGGTTGCGTGAAACCCCATCATTCGTGAGTCGGCGAAGATCTGTGCCGTCCGGATTCATCGTACAGATGTTATACTGATAGAATTCCCACCACTTTTTTGTATCTCGACCCCTCTCCAGCGTCCGTGTTGTAATTCGGAAACCGTCTTCATTTAGAAACGGTTCACGGATGGCAAAGACCCATTTACCCGCACTCCCTTCGGCAAACACAATCCCACTCACCGTGACAACTAATATAAACACACTCATCACGCCTATAATACGCATACGTCCACCTACTTTGGATATTTTTGTTTAACGTGAGTTTGATAAATACTTAGGGAAACCAACGCATTTGCTCTTAAAGTCCCCCTGATAAGGGGCGGTGAATGCCCATAATGGTTATTGGTTGTTGGTTTTTAGTTTATGGTAAGAGGTCTCTTTCTTAACCAACCACCATTAACCATTAACCATTAACCATTAAACAACAATATTGATGAGTCGATTCGGGACAACGATGACCTTCCGAACCGGTTTCCCTTCAATAAACCGCTGAACCCGTTCATCTGCAAGCGCGGCTGCTTCAATCTCTTTATCAGTCGCATCGGCAGGCAGTTGGAGCCGGTTGCGAAGCTTTCCATTGACTTGCGCGATGATGGTCACGGTGGCACTCTCAAGTACGGCTTCGTCGTGTGTGGGCCACTGTTCATGCGCGATGAAGCCTGTTTCACCGAGACGATGCCACAATTCCTGCGCGATGTGCGGCGCGTAAGGTGAAAGCAGGTGCAGGAAGATTTTCAGGGTCTCCTTCGGTAGCGTTTTCATCTGTGTGGCGGTGTTAACGAAGATCATCATCTGGCTAATCGCCGTGTTCATCTTATCAATGGATTCGGTGTCCTCGGTTACCTGCTTGATGGTCTTATGGAGTTCGCGCCAGAGTTCAGACTCCGTTGTGCCAGCGGTATCGGTCAACTTGTCGCTCAGTTCACCACTGTTTTCATCAATCACAAGCCGCCAGATGCGTTGAAGGAACCGATAGACCCCTTCTACACCCGCGTCTTGCCACGGTGTACTCGCTGTGACGGGACCGATAAACAGGAGATAAAGACGGAGTGCGTCCGCGCCGTAGTTGTCAATAACGTCACTCGGATTAATGACGTTAAAACGGGATTTAGACATCTTCTCCATCTGCGTTTGGAGCGTCGCACCAGAGACTTTGGCGACGGCTTTTCCGTCGTCCTGCTCAACTTCGTGCGGATAGTAATATTTGCCAGCATCGTCTTGATACGATTCTGCGAGGATTGTTCCCTGATTCACCAAGCCTTGGAAGGGTTCCTTCGTCGAAACCAAACCAGAATCGTACAGCACCTTATGCCAGAAACGGGCATAGAGCAGGTGCAAGACAGCATGCTCGGCACCTCCCATGTAGAGGTCTACCGGCATCCAGTACTGTTCAAGCGCGGTATCAAAAGGTGCCTCGGTATTGTGTGCATCGAGGAAGCGGAGATAATACCAACAAGAGCCTGCCCATTGTGGCATAATATTCGTTTCCCGTGTGGCGACCCTACCATCAGGGAGTGTCACTTTCAACCACGCTTTATCAGCGCGAGCGAGTGGCGGTTTGCCGTCTGCTGTCGGCTTGTAGGCATCAATCGGCGGCAGTTCTACGGGCAGCACTTCATCAGGCAGTTGAACAATAGTCCCATCCTCAAGGTGTGCCAACGGGAAGGGTTCACCCCAATACCGTTGCCGCGAGAAAAGCCAGTCCCGTAAACGGTATTGCACCTGACGCGACCCTTTTTCCTCATGCTCAAGCCAAGCGATCATCTTCTCTTTTGCATCGGCAACCTGCAAACCGTTGAGGAAACCGGAATTAACGCAAACACCGTCTCCTTCAAAAGGTGCCTCTTCAATCGGCTTTTCGCCACCTTTGATGACCTCGACAATAGGGATGCCGAAGGCTGTAGCGAATTCGTGATCGCGTTCATCATGTCCCGGCACTGCCATGATTGCACCCGTGCCGTACGTCATAAGCACATAGTCCGCAACCCAGATCGGGACCGGTGTATCGTTGCACGGGTTAATGGCATGAGCACCTGTGAAGACACCTGTCTTCTCTGTGGCGAGGTCTGTGCGTTGAAGATCGGATTTGTTGACGGCTTCATTGACATAAGCATCAACTGCAGCTGCAGCATCAGGGTGTGTTATCTCGGAGACGAACGGGTGTTCAGGTGCCAATACGCAATAGGTCGCACCGAAAAGTGTATCCGGGCGCGTCGTGAAAACGGTAAACGTCTTATCGCTATCTTTGATATTAAAAGTGATGTCCGCACCTTCCGATTTACCAATCCAATGCCGTTGCATCTCTTTGAGACCCTCGGGCCAATCCAGCAAATCCAAGTCTTCCAACAACCGTTCTGCATAAGCGGTAATTTTGAGCATCCACTGATGCATGAGACGGCGTTCAACGGGGTCTTCGGTTTCAACGTATTTACCGTCTTTTACCTCTTCGTTGGAGAGGACGGTGCCTAACGCTGGACACCAGTTGACTGGCACATCGGCGAGATATGCTAAGCCTTTTTCGTAGAGACGGAGGAAAATCCATTGTGTCCATTTGTAGTATTCAGGTAGAGAAGTGTCAATTTTGCGAGACCAGTCGTAAGAGAGACCGATGCGTTGGATCTGCTGCTGAAAGGTTTCTGTATTCCGTTTTGTAACATGCACCGGATGTTCGTTTTCACGTACCGCATACCGCTCTGTTGGGAGTCCGAAGGCATCCCAGCCCATCGGATGCATCACGTGATAGCCTTGCATACGTCGGAAATTAGCGAGGACATCGGTGGGTACGTAGTTCTTGGCGTGTCCCATGTGGAGTCCGGCACCGGAGGTATACGGGAACATACCAAGCACATAGAATTTCGGCTTGGTTTTCAGTGTTTCAATATCGTTCGGAACTTTGAATACTTCTTTTTGTTGCCACTCGGCTTGCCAATAGGGTTCTATCTCCGCCGGGGCATAAGGATGGTTCTCCATGTCGTGTTCGTCTCCTTTTGCATCCCTTTATATCTGCTTTATATGTATAAATTCTAACACAAACCTGCCCTATTGTCAAGATTTTAAGGTTTTGGAACTAGGGGCATTTAGTTTTAAGAAATCCTCGGGTTTTAGGTTTTCTTTTTGGGATCCGGTGCGGTTAGAAACACGCACCTACCGGTCCTGGGGGTCCAAAATTGAACAAAAAAAACGAGAACTAAATAATCCTGGTTTTGGAACATTCACGGGTTCCACCTAATGGAGAACTGAATGCCGCTGATGCCTTTGTAATAAACTTTTGAAATAATCGAAAAAATATTGTAAAATATTAAGGCTATACTTTATACGTAAAAAATGCGTCACATTATGCAATACAGAATCCTGATGACCTCTTTATTTAACGTTGGCTTGATGGGGGATTTTATGAAAAACAAATTATCACGACGGCAGTTTCTACGTTCCGGCGCGCTTGCGACTGCATCCGCAGCCGTCAGCCTCGGATTTTTAGGGTGTAGCCAAACCCTGATTCAAAAAGTGCCTGGATTTAGACCTGAACCACCACCGCCTTTCCAGTTTATGCCGAGCGCAAACCGACTGCTTGATCTCCCGGAAGGGTTCACCGCACACGCTTTTTCGCGAACAGGCGAACAGATGGACGACGGGCTTTGGGTGCCGGGCGGACACGACGGCATGGCAGCTTTCCCCGGTCCCAACGGCAAAACGATCCTCGTCCGAAATCATGAATTAACCGCCACTGCCAAAAACGTCGGACCCTTCGGATGGAACAACGAAAAGATTGAACGCGCGGCTATTGACAAATTCTATGATGCCGGATCAGGCGAACTGCCCTGCCTCGGTGGGACAACGACACTCGTCTATGACACACGAACACAGACATTGGAGAAGCATTTCTTAAGTCTGGTAGGAACGATACGGAATTGTGCCGGTGGTCTCACACCTTGGAATACATGGATTACCTGTGAAGAGACAATGCAGAAAGCAGAGGGGACCTATGACGCAGACCATGGGTATAATTTTGAAGTACCCGCATCTGCTGACATAGGATTAGCCGACCCGATCCCCTTGAAAGCGATGGGACGCTTTAATCATGAGGCTGTCGCTGTTGACCCCAAAACTGGCATCGTTTATGAAACCGAAGACAGGGGTGATAGTCTAATCTATCGGTTTATCCCTGATACGCCAGGTGAACTCGCTGCAGGCGGTCAGCTGCAAGCACTGAAAATCCGAGACCTCAAGAGTGCTGATACCCGCAATTGGCGAGACCGGAACCAAAGGATCTTCTGGTGGACGTATGATCCGATACCTGTCGGAGAACCGCTTGCTGTGGAATGGGTGGATATTGAAAACGTGGAATCACTCTATGATGACCTCCGTATGCAAGGGTATGATGATAAAGGTGCAGCGAAGTTCGCACGCGGTGAAGGGATATGGTACGGCGAAAATCAAGGGACGGGAGAGTTCTATATCGCCTGCACGAATGGCGGTATTGAATACAAAGGACAAATCTGGAGATATATACCGAGTCCTTACGAAGGCACAAGCCGCGAGGAACAGGAACCCGGTACGATTGAACTCTTCATTGAACCGAACGACAGCAATCTCATGGAGAACGCTGATAACTTAACAGTCACACCTTGGGGCGACCTTATCATCTGCGAAGACGGTCCAAACGAGGAGTTCCTCATTGGTGTAACACCCGAAGGAAGCCTCTACCGGTTTGCTCGAAACGCTGGCAATCTGTCTGAACTCGCAGGTGCGACGTTCTCACCGGATGGCACGACGCTCTTTGTGAACATCCAGAGTCCTGGGATTACGCTGGCGATCACCGGTCCCTGGCACCAGATTCGGCAGCGATCTGAGATATTGTGGAGTAAGGCTCATGGGCCCACATCAACGCACCCGTCTCTTGGCAGCTAATAATCGGGACATTGATGCTTCTGTTGGCTGTGAAGCGACTGTGTCCTCTCTGGCACGTTCGGTTGAAGGCACAGTCTCTGCTGTTGTGCCTACGGCTTGAGTGTCCAAAGACTTCCCGCGCAACCGTCCAAAAAACGCAGCGATATGCCTATTCGTTATGCTGTAGCGTCGAAGAATCATCTCCAATACAAAGAGGAGCGCGGCGGTGACTAATAACGCTTGGGCAAGCGAAATCTGCGTCTCAATTGGCGCGCCTGCCGATGCTGCGATCTGTGCTGGTACCGGGTCGTGAATACCACCAGTGCCAGCGGCAAGCATTTTTAGCAAGTCGGTGTTGACCCTGAAATCCGCATATTCTATCGAATACGGAAGCGACAGAACCTCTGTGCGTTTGTCGTCTTCACGCTGCGCAGTGATGATGTAGGAGCCGCTATCTTGCATCTGAAATGTACCGCTGTAGCGTGTTGAAGTTATTTGCTGCATTTCAATAAGTTCGCTTGTGCCGTTCGGACCAGCGACGCGGACCTCATAAGCGGCTTGTGATGGATTTCGCGTATCAAGATTCACCGCTGCGATACCGTGCTGAAACGAACCTCTGAGATCGAAGTCTGCGTTTGCATCCGCTGCCGGAAGCGTCCAATTCACAACCCGTCCCCAAAACTTACCGAAATTTTGCCACGGAATCCATTCCTGTGCCCATGCCGATTTAACGTCCGATGTCCACGCAATCGCTTTTCCCAAGCCGAAATTCCAGCCTGCAAGGAGGGGTTCGTCTTTATGCGAACGAATGAAAACCTGTGCTGTCTGCTTTTCCGTCGTCGCAGTATAGCCGTGAAGTTGTGGTAGTGTACCAATTCCCTCTGTAATGGGTTCATTCGGCGCAGTAATAACGGGTTGGAACGGTTCTTGAACGATGTAACGCTGTGTGTCTCGCACGGCTTCCATCAGAAGTGTTGGCAATTGTTGAAGATGCTCTACGGTAACAGGGCGTCCACCGCTGATCTCGCTAAGCTGCCTGAGAAGTGCTCTGTTTGCATCACCGATTGCAATCGTTGTGATGCTGATGTGTGCTTCAGCAGTCTGTTCAGCCAGATCAAGCAGATCCGATTCCACTTCATCAGATTTACCGTCCGACAAGAGAATAATATGTTTCCGTTTCGCATCGTTTGCTTTGAGACGTTCGTATGCTTCCGCAATCGCCGCTCCCATTTTCGTGGTCCCGCCTGTCGGGCTAAGTTTCCCAACGGCTTGAAGCAGCATATCACGATCAGATGTGAGATCCGAGACGACCTCTACTTGCTTACCGGCACTGAAGCTAATGGCTCCCGCAACATCATCCGCCTCAAGGTTGTCAGTGCCCGCACTGATCCCAGCAATGGCGAGATCAATTTTACGCCGGTGTCCGGCGACGTAGTTCGCCATGCTTCCTGATGTATCTAACACGAAAAACACAGCGACAGTGTCTTTCTGTTCACGGGGTGTCATTTTTACGGGAAGCACACGCGCCAATGCTGTATCGGTATAGCCGCCGGGTCCGTAAGCGCGTTCACCACCGATAACAACTAACCCGTGTCCGAGATCCTGGACATAATTTTCGATGTTTTGCAACTGGGTAGGTGAAAGGACATCTGCGGAAACGTTGCTCAGGATCAAGATATCGCTACGTTGAAGTTCGACGAGCTCGGTTGGCATCTCCTCAGGTCCCGTAGTTTCAACCTCGAAGCCGTTCTCTTCAAGAACGGTTCTTAAGTATGTAGTCTGTGCAGGATCGCCTTCTACGTATAGTGCGTGCGGCTTGTCCTGAATCTTTACAACGCCATACCCTTGATTATTTTCTGGGATTTCGTCGGTTACGTTCAACTTCAGTTCATATCTATAGTTTCCTGCTTCTGGAATCTGTTGCATGGGTAAGGGCAGAACATTTCTTCCCGTTTCCAAATTCCATGGGACCTCATCAATGAGCGCGTTATTGCGATAAAGGGTAGCGTTTAATTTTGGAATACTCCCATCAGTTTCAATGATCGCGGCTATCTCAAAACGTTGTCCTTTGCGGACCTGATTCGGTATTTGCAGCTCGGTCACCCGGACGGCATCCTCAACGACATTCAACGGTATCGTCAATATTTCGACCTTGTTTGCCGAGAGCAGCGGCAAGTAATCTTCAACGGATGTGCCACCTGTGTTATGGATACCGTCGCTAAACAGGACGATCCGCCGATGGTAATCGTCCGGCAATAGGGCGATTGCACGCTTGAGTGCGTTCAGAACATCGGTGCTGTCTCGGCTAATGGTCTGTTCCGCGAGTGTTTCCGGTAGCTCTGTAAATGTGTTCTCCAACAGTTGGTCTTGTTTCTGTCGGATTTCTGCGACAACCGAGGCTTCCTTCGCGAAACTGATGATGCCGAACTTATCGGAGTGCCTCAACTTCGCGATGGCGGCATTTATCTGTTTGAAGGCTGTTTCGTATTGCGCGCGTGGGATACTTTCAGATGTATCAATTAAGAAGGCAACTGCAAGCCGCTGTGCCTTGTGTGTCTGGTGGAGGTTGGCTAAGGCGAGAATTGCGCATAGCAGCGCGGCACCTCTGAGGCAGAAGGTTACGCTTTTCCGCCACTTCGTCGTACCGAGGTGCGTCCGGCGTTGCACAAGGATTAGCACAGGAATCGCAGCAAGTAGGATTAAAAAGAGAGGCGTTCGGAAATCAAACATTTTAGGAAGTTATCAGTTAAGAATAGTAAGTGAAAGTTCTCTTAATAGGACTTACTTACTGCAAGCGGGGTTTGAAACCCTTACTGACTGCAGGCGGGGTTTGATGAAGTTTAAGAAAATATTTCGGTAATCCCCAGGCCGGTAGGTGCGGTTTGGAACCGCACCGGGCTTCACCAAGAAATTACCGAATTAATAAATTAATCTTCATGAAACCCCGCCTGCAGAGTGCGTCGGATGCCCGTTATCATGGAAAAATGCGTAAGTCCTACTTAACTGACAACCGATAATGATGAACGATACTATTGGTTACGAAGTTCCTCAAAATATACTTCCGCTGCCTGCGTTTCTGCAGCGTGTGACATATTATAACGTTCGCACAGCGCGATGTATTCATCAATCAGCGTCTGCCGTTTTTGGGATTCCATGTCGCCGCCTGCTACGAGCATCGCTTTGTAAGCAGGGATAGAGGCTTTTTCGACGCGCGCCCGAATCTCAGGCTTTTCAGCAAGGGCTAACGCCTCCTGGAAATAGTCAAAAACTTTCTGGGCACTCTCGGCATCTAAGCCGACATCTTCAGGGGTCGGGAAACATCGCGGATGGAGACCTCTCGATTCAACATTGTCGTGGAGGAAGGTGATGTATTCGAGAATTGCGGGTGCCGCGGCTTCGTAGTGGAGATTTACGAATTCGTTTAAAAGTGCGTCAGCATCAAGGTGCGGATCCCAGATAAGGTGTGAGATGAGGTAATTCCGAAGATCGGAAAATTCGCCTGTTAACCCGTTGCCGTTTGCCTGCATAAACACACCCTTGGCGTTATTACGTAAGAAGTAGCGGACATTTGGGGCAATACTCCGTAAGTTCGGGAACGGCAGATCGTAAGATCGGAAATTGGTATTATAGTTCCAAATCCAGATGTCGTCACAGATTTTGCCCCATTCGTTGGTATCTTGGCAAAAGGCTCGGTTCTGTTCACAATCCGGGTTATCAATAGCGTGGAGGGTACAACATTCAATGCTACAGAGTTGAATCTGCACATTATGGCGCGGTGTCACCGTCTTAGGCGGTTTGCGGGTATACCAGTATGCGAGTGTCCCGACTTTGACGTGCGGGTGTGCTTTCTCAATGCGTTCCGCAACGGCATTGACGAAGGTCAGATTCGATCCCATCGGTGAATCTTCCGCCTCGTTAAGGACTTCGCACGTTTCACACCGACAGTATGCCGCCGTATCCGCTTGACTCACGCTGATATTGGTGGCTTCTGGTCGATCTGTGAGCTGCTGGATTGCGGTTTCTGCGGCGACCTCAATAACTTCCGGGTTCGTCACACATAGCTGCGGGCCGCCGCCATGCGTATTCGTATCCCGTTTCCCGTCTACGAGTGCGTAGTACTCAGGATGGTTCTCGCCGTATGTACCGTAAGGCACTAACGCGTGGAATGAGTGGTTAATCAGCTGCTGTTGCGTCTTCCCACCGAGGTTTTCTGCATCCGTAACAGTGTTGACCTTCCGTTTCGCCGCGAATGCTGGGTTCTCAGAGTTCTCGCGGTAATAACTCCAACGGAACGAAAAAGGTGGCGCGTAGGTGTAACTGCCACACGGGATTTTCAACGCAGATGCATCGGGTATATGCGTATGCGCAGCGGTCAAAAATCGGATGCCGACAAGTTCTTCAAGAAACTGGTATACGGCGTAGAGCACACCGCGCGGTAGACCACCCTGTATCTGAACGCCTCCCCTTTCAACAGTGATTTGGATATCTTCGTCACCCAACGTGGCTAATGCGCCGATAACGATCTGTCCGTTATCAGCATTGGTGTTAACAAGCCGTAACGTTAATCGTGTTGCTTGATTGAACCAGTTTTGAAACTCTTCAGCGGCGTATTGCTCAGAGGCAGTAGCATCATCGGAGACAGTGATACACCAATCCTGAATCGCTGAAATCGCTAAATCGCCACCAGTAGGTTGAAAGGTGAGTGTTTTCTGAGTTGACATAATTCCTCCTCAATTACGCACTCGCAGCGTCTTGTTCCACTGCTTCCGCGTCCGCTTGATATTTCTGTTCATTGAACAACACGATGAAGACGATCGCAGCAATAACCGTTATGACAATCGGCACCATAAAGATTTTTGCCCATGCGTGCCCACCGTCTGGATAAGCGAAGTAATCATGCACGCGTCCGCTGACAATATGTCCAACCAGCATGCCGAACCCGTTCGTGACAAAGAGGAGCAGTGCCTGAGAACTCGCACGAATATCTTGCGCACTCAATCGTTCCACAGCAATCATACCGCCCACGAAAAAGAACGAATAGCAAATGCCGTGCAATGTTTGCGCACCGACAACCAACCACACAGGCTCACCGATAGCGAAGATGGCGTAACGAACGGGCCACGCAAGAATACCCAAAAAGATAGTGAACCGCATGCCGAACCGACGCAGACACGGAAAGAGCAGGATCATGAGCAAAACCTCGGCAACCTGTCCGAGACTCATCGCAAAATTAGCACTACTTCCTGAAAGTCCAACCCCATGTGCTGTTTCAGTTAGGAAGAGGTAGGTCAAGTTATAATAGAAAGGGAGTTCAATAGCGACGACGAAGGAGATAATCAGAAGCACAGCGAAATTTCGGTTTGAGACAAGCGAGAAGGCTTCGAGAAAGGCGTAAGGGTTCTTTGCCTCTTTGCTCGGGGGTGTGTTGGGTAGTGTCAAACAGTAAGCACCCATAATGAATGAAAGCACAGCACCAAAGAGGAGGCAGTCGGAGATACCTCTATGGAGAACATCATTGATGAGAAAAGAAAGGATAGCACCAAAGATGGGAATATCAATCTGTGAAAGTGTCGTCTCTTGTCCTTCCCAAAACCTGAGATATAGGCTGAGTATCCAGTTAATCGCGATCCATCCGAGCGTTCCGAAGACCCGGATATTTCCGAATTTATCGGATTGCCCCATGTGATGGAAGGCGACGGCGTTAGTCAGTGCGATTGTGGGCATATAGAGAACGGCGTGCAGGAAAATCGCCGCCCACATTACGGGGAAGGTTGTCTGCTTCCAAGCAAAAAGCAGACAGACACCACCCAGTAGATGAGAGATCGCTGCGAATACTTGTGCTGGCATCAAGCGATCCGCGACCCATCCGGCGATGATTGGGGAGATTATCGAACCGATGGCAGTCGTGCCAAAGACGTAACTAATCTGCTTACCACTGAATCCGAGGTTTTGCATGTGTCCAGCGATAAGCACTGCCCACGCACCCCATATCGCAAACTGTAGAAACATCATCCCAGACAGCCGCGCGAAGGTTCCAAACTCTCTTCGTGTATCTTCCATAACGGATTTCCTCTTAAAGTCCCCCTGATAAGGGGGATTTAGGGGGTTTAGGACTTACAAGTCCCCCTGATAAGGGGGATTTAGGGGGTTTAGGACTTACAAGTCCCCCTGATAAGGGGCGGTGAATGCCCATAAGGCATTCATACCGTTGATTCTGATTCTTTAGGGGTTGACTTTGCCTTTACATCCAGTCTCCAATCGGTGCTGTTGACTGCACCACGTGCATCCCCACGTCCGAAGCTTTGGCGAAAGCAGCATCTGCGGGTTCTGTATAGTCTACAACCCCCGGCACAACGACCGGTGAAGTCAGGTCATCCACTAAATAAATTTTCTCAGCTAATTTTACATCGCTCTGCTGAATTTCTGAAAGTAGATCGTTGACAGTCCACGCAACGCAGTGGCTCTTTGCCTGCCCTGCGATAACCACTCGATCGTATTCGAGAAGTATTTGGAGAAACCTACTATTTTTTTCTGAGATTGGCTGACCCTCCGCATCGTTAAGCACTTCTGGACGTAAGACGGAATAGTTTTCAGTCAACGGATTTTGCCCTTTAATTTCATAATGGACCTGGGTTTTACGAGCGATCGTATGGAAAAAGCAGGCTTCATCAACCGCGGAGACGACGGCATGTCCAATCCCACCGAGCATGGCGTGGTAGGGCCATATCGTGAGCGGATATTTTCCATCCGTGGTAAGCGTTTTGACGTAGTGCTCGCCGTACGCCTTGAGCCATGTGTATTGATCCGACTGCTGAATGTCGGAAAGATCAATGCTACCAGCGACAGCAGGATTGACGCGCCATTTCCCTGTCTCAATGTCTTCCGCCGTAATCAGCGTCTGTAACGGAAGTGGATGCTCACCCGCATCGTTAATCCAAAAGACTTCATGGAATATCTGCATCGCCGTATGTGTATCCAATGTGCAAGCAATTTTGGTAATATGCGGTAGATTGCGATAGATAAACTGACACAACCGAATATTGTCCTCCACCGCCCCATTTCCCGACCTACCACCCACAAACAATTCAAAATCCGGAATACAGAACGTATTTTGGACATCAACAAGGAGCAGACAGGTCCGCAGATCGTCATTAGATGCCGGAGGTATTGCGTGTTGTTCTGCCCAAGCGAGTGCCTCTTGCTGCCGTTCTTGGTAAGGGATCCGCCAGACTTGGGCTACCTGATTGGCATCGAAATGTTTTGGAAGTGGAAGTTGTGGTGCAGACATTTTTTCTATCCTTTTTGCGGGTGATGTATCTATAACTGTGACGGCACACGGAGTGTGCCTACGACTGTGACGGTTTCGGTTGCGAGGTCCTGATACTGAGAATTTTATAGAATTTCGCGGTTTTTAGCAACAAAAATCGGTTGCTATCTGTCACATATATACGATAGAATAGAGTAACGTTCTCCAGTTAGTATCCTTTAGCATTAGAGGAAGAAAATGAAAAAATTTTTTAAACCGCTTCCAGACTTAGACGAGCGACTTGATCAGGTCAACGAACGAATGCGGCGTGCCCGCCGGACTTTGGATTGGCGAACTCGCGAAGCTCGGGTGCCGCTTGATATTCAAAAGGACTTCGGCATCTCTGAATTGCAAGGCGGTGTAATGCTCGTCTCACGTGATGGCTATATACATGACAAAGTCCGAAACCTCATCCGATCCGAAGGCTACGGATGTGATTTTCCAGAGCGAAGCTCGGAAGCCATCGGTCTGTTGAAAATACAAAAATATCGGATGGTAATTGTAGACCACAATGCCCGCTACTCACGGTCGCGGCTCTTTGAGTTTATTAAGAAGTACCAGCCGCATGTCAAAATCGTCTCAATTGTCCGTAATGACCACGAGGGACGACAGGCAATGAGAGCCGGCAGCTACAGTTACCTGTTAGGACGCGGTTTCGACCCTGAACAGTTGCGTACATGTCTCACAAGTGCCATTAAATTGAATCATCGCGCCTGCTGGTTGTTAACGCACGGTGAACGTTGCAACCGCTCATGTGTTGATGATTTCCAATCCGATGAAGATTTTGCAGAAATTGAATGAAACAACGCACTGACACCCATCCCATCTCATCAAAATGGCAACAAATTTAGAATTTAAAGCACAATATCAGCCGCTTGAAAGCCTCTATCCGAGACTTTCTGACTTAAAGGCTACACATCGTGAAACCATAAACCAAATTGATACGTATTTTTATGTGACGCAGGTAAAAGATCCCTCTATATTAGAAATCTGCAAGCCACGTCTTAAATTACGTGAGATCAGTGAGACAGGTGAGGGGTGGCTCATCTACTATGAGCGTCCGAATCACAACGAGTCACGCTATAGTCAGTACCAACTCAGCGAGGTAACGAATCCGTCAACTCTCAAAACGTTGCTAACTGCTGCTCTTGGGATCGAAACAATCGTCCAAAAACAACGAGAGGTCTGGATGTACAAAAATACCCGTATCCATCTTGATACAGTTACCGATTTAGGGCAATTTGTCGAACTGGAAACGGTGTTTCAAGGACAAACGGAAGCCGAAGCGATAGACGAACATCAGCACGTTAAAAATACACTACATCTTGGCACTGCCGACCCAGTTGCTGTCTCCTATAGCGACCTCGTTATGCAAAAGTCGTCGATTTCGGGGACACCTGCCTCACAAGATTTGGGAGAATCTAAAATGAATTATTCAACATATCAGAAAATTTTGGAGGGATACGAAGGCGTGGATAGTACCAAACGGAGCAAACTCCTAAAAGTCTATTTACACATCCCATCGCTGCCAAAATTACGGGCGATCCGAGCATCGTTGACGGAACTTAAAAAAACATTTAGACTTCCAGATGGGATGTGTCTTTCAAACGGAAAATAGCACAGTATATCTTCCATAATATAGCACCAACTCCAGAATAACCAATTGCGTATCCCGAGAAGCGCGCTTCAACAGCGCGCTTCTTCTTTTAAATACTTTACAAGCGTGACTTAATCGCCTGCACCAGAAGTGGGATCATCAACTCGTGATGTCCTGTGAAGGTATACCCTTTGCCACCCATCTCTGTCGGACGTTTAACGACGTTCTCTACCGGACGATACTGCTGATTCATATCGAAATTAGCAGCGGTGAAGTGGGATACCGTCCGCCCCAAGTTCCGAGCGATCGTCAACACCTTCAGGAAAACCTCCGGCAGAATCACAGCCGAACCCAAATTCAACACAACGCCACCACCTTCCAAATCCGTCACTAACCCTGTCAATAACTGAAAATCAGTAAAACTCGCCGCGCCGATAGCAGCACCGTTCGCACTCGGATGTTGATGGATAATATCCGTACCGATGGCGACATGCACCGTGATCGGCACATCGTACTGAACACCCGCAGCAAGAAGGCTATAGCCGTTATAAGGCGCGTCCATCTCTATCAGTTGTTTGCCCAACGCCTCACCCATCCCGATGCCAGTCTCTGCGGCGTGCTGGATCGCGGTGTTCATCAAATGACCAGTCTCTTCCCACATCCCGAACTTGCCGGTCTGGAGATAAGCGGAGACATCCTCGGAAGTCTCGCCGATGAGCGCGATCTCAAAGTCGTGGATGCTGCTCGCACCGTTGAAAGCGAACCCAGTAATCACACCACGTTTTACCAAGTCGATTAAGAGTGGGCTTAATCCGCACTTGATGACATGGCCACCCATCATCACAATAACCGATTTTTTGTGCTGGTACGCAGCGATGATGTCGTCAACGAGTGCAAGGAAGTCCGGGGCTTTGAGAATCTTCGGGAGACTCGCCAGAAACGGCGACAGGTCTATCTCTGATTCCGGTAACGTCGCGAAATCGTGAACGGAGACTTTGTTGATACGATCCTTGAGTGGATACGTCGTCACGGCAGACATATCAACTGGTTTCCGAGGTTTTTTCATGTTTTTTTTCCTTAAGATTTAAATAAAATATTATGCCGAGAATGAACCAGAAAAGCAACACCGTGCGTTGATGTAGTATGTTATCTGCAAGTCCATAAACAAGTGCTGAGATGAGGAACCCGCTTCCACCGATAAAAGTGCCGCTGCCCCAAAGATCAGTTGCCTGCCGTCCAGCAAAAACCTGTTGACAGATAATCGCCACTATCCACAAAAACACCAGGAGCGAAGGAATGCCGTGTTCGACAGCGATGTGGAGATAGATATTATGTGCATGATAGGGCACGTTATATTGTTCAGGTGGGCCACTGGTCTGATATTCATAGCGAAATCTACCCAACCCGATGCCAGTGAGTGGGTATTGCTGAATGAGTTCAAGCGAAGTCTGCCACCATTGCGGACGTTCACCCATGAATCCTATAGGATGTTCGAGTATCGTTTGAAAGCGTGTTTTAATATGCTGAGGCATGAAAAACAACGATAAACTCAGAAACACGATAATTGCAACCGATCCTAACAGTATACCTCTCCTTAATCCTCCTGTAGATTCAGGTTTCCGTAGGGGCTGGGTTACCCAGCCCCTACTAACAATGCGGTAAATACCGAGGCAGACTGTAGCAACGGTCACGCTAATCCAAGCGGCACGTGTGAGGGTCAACACGAGATTCGCGCTCATCGTAATTACGACAAGACCCAGCACCAAGGTTACCCATATCGGGTTTTTCTTTTCTTTTCTGTGCTGTCGCCAACTTGCTACAAAGTAACCTAACACAAATGGCAGACTGAGTGCAAGATACGCACCTAAGTCATTCGGCATTTTAAAGGTGCCAGTGAGCCGTTGTTCAATCATGTACACCATGAGATGCGCGTCATTCGGACGAACCACATAGCGTCGCTGCCGCGCCGGATCATCAATCCGCCATTCATTAGGTTGTTTTGAAGGCGTAACCGATGCACTTTCGGAGAGCGGTACACTGCACGCGCGCAATTCGGCGCGTAATTCATCTGAAAACGCCTCGCCTGCATTGAGTTCTTCCTGAAATTGTAATCCAACCCTCCCCATAAAGTCAATTGCCAAACGCGTGTCATTTGCGTAATACCAGAGTCCGAGTGTGGAGGATATGGCTGCTGCAGCGATAAAGGCGATAACCACATGTCGCCATCGCACGCCTAATTGACTGTGAATGACAGCATAAAACAGCAGAATCGCACGGAGCAGTTTCCAAAAATAGCCAAGGCTACTCGTAGCGGGATGTGGTGCGAAGAGACACGCTATCAAAGCCAATCCTAAAAACAGTGCGATTGGGAGGTCAAGCGGTGTCCGTTGCCAATTCAGTCGCCGACCTGAAATCATCTGTCCTACCCATCCGAATGCCACGAGTGAAAGTCCGATGTTCAGGAACACTGTCGAGTAGCCGAAAGGCAAGGCAAGCACAAAAACCAGAAATCCGATGTAGGTAGCGGTATCAAAGTTTATTTCAGATCCGAATCGTGAAGGAAACGAGAATTTCAATTTTGACATAAGGGGAAAAAACAGAGCCTTTCCAATCATCTGAAACTATCGACTCAAAACTTCTTATCTGACAACTGATAACTGATAACTGAGTACTTTAAAAAAATAAATAATCCTTGAAAAATTTAGAGAAAATATAATACAATATTCGTTAATCTAACAATCCAATAATATATAAAGAAGGTGCCACCATGCGTTTTATGTCCAACTTCATTGCTGCGTGTCTTGTGTTTTGTCTTATCGGTTTGCTATTCACGCCAACTGCGTCCGCCTTTATTGAACGAGAATATACGATTCGAGAGGTCCTTGACGCCTGCACGAACATTGTCTTCGGCAAAGTAAAAAGTGTTGACAAAGGCCGTTTGCGAGGTGTTGTCACTGTAGAAAAGGATGTCAAAGGAAAAAGCGAGCTCAAAGAAATCAAGATGAATTTCGCCACTGGTCATTACAAACGGGGGACCTCCCCACAAAAACTGGTGAAATTACTCAAACCCGGAATGCCTATCATCGTTTTCTATCGTGAACATTACGGCATTGATAGCATGTGCTTTATTGACGACACATGGTTTCAGATGCGTGCGCATCGTGGTAGATATGGTGCTGGCGGTTGGTGGTCATTTACGCACATTGACCCGATGATGTCGCGAACTTTTGAGGGTAAGACGAAAACCTTTCAAAAGATCGTTCGCGATATGTTAGCAGGTAAAATGTGGGTTGCTGCACCGAAAAACGCCGTGAAAGTCTTAGTCCTGACAGGAAATAGCACGTATCCGACATGGGGGCAAACCCCGGTTCATACGAATGTGGCAACCTATGAATATCAAGCGTTGCGCTCAGTAAAAGAGGTCGGCAAACGTGCCATGGCTTACGAACTTACCAAAGAACACGCGCTACCGCAATTAGAAGATGCCGATATTCTATGGATCGGATATGAAGAAATTTCGAGTTATGGACGCTACCTCCTTTCCAGTGAAGTCGAACAGAAGGTTAAAACATTCGTCAAGAACGGTGGCGTTGTTGTTGTCGCAGGACAGGACAGCAGTGCCGAGAAACCGTGTGCGACTGGGTGGTTACAAGGGGGTAAGTTAATAGGCGTTGAGAGTCCACCCACCCAAGATTTCGTCGTTACCAAAGCAGGACGTTCCCTTTTCACGACCCCGAATCGGATCGTCTCAGGCAAAATTTTTGCTGATGATGCATGGATGGGCTGGAATCGAGACGACACGATTTTTGCCACGACTCAGGACAACAAAGAATTGGTTGTCGGCGCAAGACAATATGGTAAGGGTTCATACATTATCACAAGCCTTCGCAACGATAGCCAATATACAACCTCAGTCAACAAACCGCTCATAGAAAATATCGTGCATTATGCTGTCAGCCAATTAAAGTAGTTATCAGAGGAATAGTAACCAGTGACCAGTTAAGAGAGTGATTTGATTCATTAGGCACTTTTCTTAACTGGTAACTCGTAACTGGAAACTGACAACTACTAAAGAAACTTCGCCACGACTAATGTAATATCATCATTTGCATTCTCACCCTGCTGGTGTGCTTGAAGGTCGGACAGAATCTGCGCCTTGATCTCTGTAGGCGGTAGGTGCCGCTTTTCTGAGATGAGCGCTTTGAAACGTTCCAGTCCATACATTTCAGCGTCCGGGTTAAACGCCTCGGTGATACCGTCTGAATAGAGCACAAGCAAATCGCCGGGGGACCACTCGACTTCGGTGCTGTAATACTGCGAATGTTCCCCCAATTCATCGAACTTTGGGAAACCGACCGGCATAAATGAGGATTTTAACTCAAGTGGGTCGCTGTTGCTGCCGCGATAGAGGAGCATCTGCGGATGACCCGCATTGGCGAACTCGAACCGGTTATCCGGGTGAATAATGAGATAACAGCAGGTCATATAGATAAAGGCTTGCGAATCTTCTTCCGCGACTCGGGTCAGAGCCTTCATAACTTCAGGCACGGAAGCATCGAAACGGATTTGCGTTTGCAAGCAACTTTTCGTCATCGCTGCGAGCATTGCTGAGTGATAGCCGTGGCCCATCACATCACCGAGGAAAATGGCGATGCGGTTATCAGAAAGGGTCAAATAATCGTAATAATCCCCGCCTACGCTATTTGCGGGTCGGCAGTATCCAGCAGAACAGAGATATGGATGCGAGATTTCTTGATTCGGAAGAATAGACTTTTGGACTTCAGCGGCGAGCCGCATGGATTCTTCCTGCGCGATCTGTTTGCGGATGGCACTCATCTGAATCTCAAGATCCCGTCGGATTTTATCGTTTAAGACGCGGAACATACCGCTGCCGATCCGTGGCTCGCGCGCCATTGCGTTGTAAAAATCGTGCCGCGTGATTCGTAGGAACTGCGTGGATTTCACCGTTTTGACAGTGGCGCTTCGCGGTTTATTATCAATCAGCGCGATTTCACCGAGGCAGTAACCTTTCTCATCAAAGAACAGCACCTCTGTGCCTGCCTTGATAATGCTGACTTCGCCATCGACCATCAAGTAAAGCGAATCACCCTCGTCCCCTTCTTCAAATAGCGTCGCATCGGCAGGGTAAGTAACTTCGCTCGCAATCTGGCAGATCGCTTTTAATTCGGTTTCGGGGAGTTCCGCAAACAGTTCGGTCTTCTGTAAAAACTTTAGTTTATCCGCTTCTGCTAACATTATTGATACAGCCTTTGACTTTTTGTAGAAAATGTGGTATTTTAATAGTTGTCAGTCGTCAGTTATCAATGTTAGAAAGTTATGAAAGTTTCAAATGTTCTAAAGTGTGCGAAAGTTATGAAGTTATCAACTTTACAGATTTCTTAGGGAAATCCGCAGAAACACCCTATCAAATACCCCAAGCAAAAACACTTTAGCTGCACTTTACGAGACTTTATTCGACTTTACGAACTTCTTTAACTGAAAACTGAAAACTATTTTGCCATAGAAAAGAGAATTATGTCAATAACTGATTTTTTTCGAGGGAAAGTTCTGTTTATCACCGGTGGCACTGCATTTTTGGGGCAACCGCTGTTAGCCAAGATTTTGACCGCGCTTCCCGAGGTCGAAAAAATTTATCTCCTCATCCGAAGCCGCACGGATACCGGCGGGAAACGTACTTCTGCTCAGGAACGGTTAGAAAACGAACTGCTTACCTCGGATGTTTTTGATGCGCTGCGCCGTCTGCACGGTGAAAACTTTGACGCATGGGCACTACAGAAACTGATACCTGTTGAAGGTGAACTCACCGACGAGCACCTCGGATTCAGCGATCTTGAATACCAACGTTTTCAAGACGAAGTCAATGTCTTTATCAATATAGCTGGACTTGTGCAGTTTGATCCGCCTTTTGATGATTCTCTGTGGGGAAATGCACTCGCCGCTAAGCACGTCGTTAACTTCGCAAAAGGTTGTCGAGATGCTGTGTTTCTTCACATCTCAACAGCGTATGTTTGTGGGGACAAACCGGGACGGATTCCCGAAGAGCTGCCGCTGCCATATCCACAATACGCCGCACAGCATCGAGAAAAAACCGGAGTGGCGATTCCAGAAACGCTCTCCGATGAAATCGAAGGGCTGCTTTCGCTGAGTGCCGAGATTCACGCTGAAGCCGATGCCGCCGAAAATATGGCACACTTTCAGCAGGAAGCCGAGCAGCAGCAAAAAAGCACAGGGGCGCGTAAAGGGCTTGCGACACAAATTGAAGAACTAAAAGCAGAATGGCTTGAGAACCGATTGGTTGAAGCAGGGTTGAAACACGCACGTTCGCGCGGATGGAACGATACCTACACCTATATGAAATTCCTTGCCGAACAGGTCGTGATGGAATTGCGCGGTGAGCTGCCAACGGCTATTATACGTCCTTCAATTATTGAAAGCAGCTTTGATGAACCTGAGCCCGGGTGGCTCGGCGGGTTTCGGATGTGTGAACCTCTGATCGTCGGGTTCGGGAAGGGACGACTCCCAGATTTTCCTGCAGACCCGGATATAATTCTTGACATCGTTCCCGTTGATTTTGTCGTGAACGCTATTTTGGCAGCTGCCGAGGCGACAGCAAAACGCGGCGGCATTGAGGTGTATCACGTCGCAACCGGTACACAGAACCCGCTTTACTTTCGCGGTATCTTTGAGGCGACTTACGAATACTTCGTCGAGTCTCCGATGTTGGAAGATGGAAAACCGATCGCTGTACCGATTTGGAAGTATCCAAGTTTGGAGGAATTTCAACAGAAATTGGATAGCCGCATGCGCTTGGCAAACCTTGCGATTTATACGCTCGGTAAACTCCCGATCCGTGCCGCGAAGCGGAAACGTCGCCAACTTGCTCTTAAACTGAGCGGTGTTAAGACACTCCTGCATTACATCAGAATTTATGCCCCCTACACCCGAACTAACTTTGAATTTGAAACGAACAAAATGTGCGGGCTTTATGACGCACTTTCACCAACGGAACAGCAACGTTTTAACTTCGATGTCTCGCGAATCCATTGGAAGCGGTACTTCAAAGAAATTCACATCCCCGGTATCAAAAAACATGTACTGAAACTTGAAGATGGCACAGCGGATGATTTGAAAACAGACAGCGCACACACCTCCGCTACAGAGCAGAGACGGGCGGATTCGCAAGATGAGTCGGAGGCGTAGGGTATGCGACCTGAACGGATTGCACCAAAGACGATTGTAGACCTGATTAAGACGCAGGCATCGCGAATTCCTAATAAAGTCGCACTGCAAATGGCGAACGAGGGGGAATGGGAGCAGTATACTTATGCGGAAACCTACGCCTTATCACGCCAAATGGCCTGGCAGTTGTGGCAGAGCGGTTTGCGTAAGGACGATCGCGTCGTGCTCGCTTCTGAAAACCAGCCTGAATGGTGCGTCGCCTACCTCGCTGCTGTCCAGATCGGGACTATTGTCGTTCCACTTGACGCACAGACACCTATCCACGAAATCTTAGCAGTCGCTGAGTTTACCGATGCAAAATCAATTTTAGCCTCTGAAAATGTGTTAGAGAAGTTTAGTCCTACACTATCAGCAGAAAAACCGGTCCTACACAACATTAATAAGAATTGTGAAACCGTCGGTGCTGATAATACGGTCAGTGATCCCGAAGGTACTGAAATTCCAACCGATTTTCCGAATGTGGAGGTCACGCCAGATACCGTTGCATCCATTATTTTCACGATGGGGACCACCGTGGAAGCAAAAGGTGCAATGCTCACACACGGCGGCTTTATCTCTAACGTACAAGCCGTCGCAAAAGCACTACCACCGACAGACACAGAATGCATCATGTCAGCACTGCCACTGTATCACGCTTTGAGTTTTTCGTGTAGCCTCTTGATGGCACTCTACAGCGGCACCACGGCGACCTATGTAAACGCACTCCGACCTACAACGCTTCTGAAAACGATGCGTGAGGTGAAGACGACGGCGTTTATCGGAGTGCCACGTCTATTTCAAATGCTACAGAGTACAATTGAAAGGCAGGCAGCACGAGCAGATACACCCGGTACGACATTGGCAGAAAAAGCGCAGGCTGTCATGGGCGGAGAGATCCGAGTCCTTGTCAGTGGTGGTGCTTCGCTCTCCGATGCCATCTACGACGGCTTTCAAAAGTTCGGGATGACGATCTACCAAGGCTACGGTATGACAGAGACCGCACCTGTTCTCAGTGTCAACCCATATCTAAAAAGCAAACGTGGATCAGTCGGCCCCGCTGTGGAAGGCGTAGAAATTCAAGTTGAAAATCCAAACAGCGATGGGATCGGGGAAGTTATCGCCAAGGGACCGAGTACCATGAAGGGGTATTATCAGAATCCCGATGCGACAGAAAAGGCGATCCGTGATGGATGGCTTTACACAGGCGATCTCGGATATATGGACGAAGATGGATACCTCTATCTTACAGGCCACTGCAAAGACATCATCGTTCCCGCCTCTGGAAAGAATATCTATCCTGTTGAATTGGAGGCACTCTATCGCAATAGTCCGGCTATCTCTGAAATATGTGTCATCGGTATCCCTTATGAAGATGGATCGGACACTGCCATTCACGCTGTAATTGTACCGACAGCACCTGACGAGACAACAAAAATAGCGATTCAGCAACACCTTCAGGCGCGGACAAAGGCGTTACCGAGCTACCAACAATTTCACAAATTCCATCTCTGGGACGACCCGTTACCCAAGACGGAAGACGGTAATATAGATCGCGCGCACCTAAGGCACACTTTGGCAGCACATATTAAGGAAACAGAGATGCCTGAAGCAGCGGAAGAAGCCGACGGACGCGCGACATCCAAAACGGATATCCCCGATGAAATCCTATCTACGCTCGCAAGGTTGGCACGTATGCCCGCACACCAGGTTCGCCGGGAAAGTCGGCTGGATACTGACTTGGGGCTTGATTCCCTCACACGGCTTGACCTGTTGTTGGTTCTTGAAAGGCGACTCGGCGAAACGATTCCTGATGCACTGCTCGCCAACTTGGAAACTGTGGATGATGTCGTCAAGTTGACTGAGACGTTCCAGACAGATGCTACGCAAGCCAAGCGTGAACTTGACAAAAAGGAAAGGCTGGAGTTTGCACAAGTGCCACGGTGGTACGCGCGGGCCTTCCGCGCTATGATTACCGGCATCTACAGATGGTATTTCTCGTTGGAATGTCAAGGACTTGAGCATATCCCGCAAGGGAGACCCTATATTATCATGCCGAATCACACAAGCCACCTTGATACACTAACGGTGATTACGGCTCTCGGAACAAAGGCATATCGACTCTGGACACTCGCAGCACGGGATTACTGGTTTGCCAACCGGCTCCAAGGTTGGTTCGCTCGGACATGTCTCAATGCACTCCCGATAGAGCGTGAAGGCAATTTTACTGAGTTTCTACAGGATTTAAGGGCAGCAAACGAAGTGATGGCACAGCATAACGGGCTGTTGATTTTCCCTGAAGGCACACGCTCACTTGATGGCAATCTTCAACCTTTCATGCCCGGGGTGCTTAGCTTGCTGATCTACGGTCCCAACGTCCCTGTGATACCCGCTTACATTGAAGGCACTTATCACGCGTTACCGAAGGGACAAAACTTGCCGAAGAGACATCCTGTGCGTATCGTCTTTGGCGAACCCCTTACCTTTCCGCAAGAGAGTTGGGGCAGCCAAGATGGAACAACGATTGATCCGGACAGATACCAGGAATTCTTGGAATTGGCACAAAACCGCGTTGCTGAACTCGGCGCAATGCTCAAACAACAGAAATAGGACTTACGCAGCCTCCACTGCTGCAGGCAGGGTTTGAAACCCCGCCTGCAGTCGGATGTCCATTATCATGGAAAAATGCGTCCGTCCTGAGAAAGACGCTTAGGAAAGTTGATTATGTCGGTTCCAAACGCCAAAAACACAGTCGCGTTTTTTGATGTGGATGGCACATTATTAAAGTCCACAATTGTGCACTGCTACGTCTGGATCCGCGCCGCACAAATTCCATTCCTGCTAAAATATTTGTGGTTAATTGCGTTCCTTCCGAAAACTGTGTACTATCTGATTTTGGACAGTATCAGTCGAACCCGTTTCAATCAGGTATTCTATCGAAATTATCGCGGAATGGATGTTGAGCAGGCTAAAGCACTGTCCATAGAGATGTTTGAAAATTATCTGCGTCCCAAAATTTTTACTGCCGCAGTCTCACAAATTCAAGAACATAAGGCACAAGGTACAACCGTAGTACTTGTAACCGGATCCCTCGATTTTGTTGTGCAACCGATTGCGGATTATTTTGCTGTTGACGCTGTATTGGCACCAAAACTTCACGAACAGGACGGGAAGTTTACGGGCGAACTCACCACTGCCCCACTCATCGGGGAGGAGAAAGCGAAAGCGATGCGAGACTACGCCGATCAACACGAGATTTCGCTCAAAGACAGTTATGCTTACAGCGACAGCCAATCCGATCTGCCGATGTTGGAATGTGTAGGAAATCCGGTCGCCGTCAATCCAGGAAAAGCACTCCGTCGAAAAGCACTTGAATCAGGGTGGGAGATGCACGAATGGCTTTGAATGGCTATCGGCTGACGGCTATTCCAAAAAAGGAGAATTAACATGAATGTTAGACGTTATTTTGAATCTATGTCCGAACCGAACGATACCATGTTTGTTGAAATAGACGACAGACACCGATTTACCCGTCGTGGGGACGATTGGATTAAGTTCCGTGAAGATCTAATTCAACTCTTGGAGCAGACGATATCTGAAGAACTGTCGCAGGAATTCGAGGCAGCAACGGCGGATTGGATTTCGGAGAGTGTGTAGCGTTTAATCTTAACACCCGCCCAAAAATCTAGCAAGGAAACCACGTCCCTTATGTCAAACCCAATCGCCGATGCGCAGGCATTAGAAGCCGAAGGCAAACTCGCCGAAGCCATCCAAGCCTACGATGACATCCTCAACACCACCCACGAAACACTAACCCTCGCACTCGCCAATTTCCGACTTGGCACCATCTATCAAGAATGGCGAGAACTCTTCACCGCGCAACGGTTTTTAGCGCAAGCACATCAACTCGACCCCAGCAATACCAACATCCGAGACGCAATCAACGCACTCAATCAGCATTTCTCAGAGAATCGGGAAGCTGTCGCCGATGAGATGTCCCGCAAAAACAGCGATCAGATCGTATCCCTCTTCCGCATCGCCACCGGTATAAAACTCCTGACGATGGATAAACCTGTCCAAGCCTATCCGTTACTAAAAAGCCGAACCAAGATTTTCCCCAACGCCGCCATGGCGAAACACCTCCTCACCGATATCCAGATCACAGAAGATGAGCGCAACGCAGCGATCAATTTCCTATTGGAACGGGACTGGCTTGTGAATACCGGCGCGTCGCTTTACACAATCACAGAAAAAGGGTTGTCCAACTTTTATATCGAACTTGCACAGTTACACATCGCCAACGCCGCTTATAGTGAAGCAATAATGTGTTATGAGCAGGCGTATTGGCTAGATTCGGGACAAGAGCATCTGCGCTATCGGCTCGTTATCTGCCACGCCGAAGCAGCGGCGTGGGATGCAGCCGTCGAGATTATAGCGGAACTTCCGGCTGACGTGCCAGAGGCGGTAGACGCTATCGCATACCAGACCGCCGTCGCGCAGAGTTATCACCACGTCTATCAAGCTACCCAAGACGAGGAGACGAAGCAGAAAGTGGTTGCAGCGTGCGAGGCGGTATTGCGTTTAGATAAGAAGTCGAGAGAAATCTCAAAACTCCTCGCATCGTATCAAGGCAAAAAAACGTGGTGGCGTAGATAAACGGGTGCTTTATCCACTGAAAACTGACGACCTGCGTAGGATAGACAGGGCTATTTAGTTTTCGGTTTTTCGTCCAATTTTGGCCCCCAGGACCGGTAGGTGCGTGTTTCTAACCGCACCGGATCTGTAACAGAAAGCATAGAACCCGCGAATTTCTTAAAACTAAATCACCTTGGTAGGATAGAGAAACGCAATTGACAAAAAGGGATACATCTGGTAAAGTATCACCATATTTCGTGTTTTTGTAGGAGCGGTTTGTAACCGCGATCCGATATTTCGTGTTTTTGTAGGAGCGGTTTGTAACCGCGATACCTTCAGAACTATGGAGGAGAGAAATGGCAGCACGTTTAGCAATAGATGGCGGAACCCCCGTTATCGCCGAATCTATACCCGGCGGAATGCATGGACCCAGCGTAATAGATCAGCGTGAGATTGACGCTGTAACCGAGGTCTTGCGCAGTGGTAAACTCTTTCGGTTCGTTGAAGATTCAAATGTAGCCAGTTTTGAAAAGGAAGCAGCCGCACACCTCGGTGCAAACCACGCCTTGATGGTCAACTCAGGCACCTCCGCCATCATTTGCGCACTCACCGGTATCGGCATCGGACCGGGAGATGAGGTAATCTTACCCGGGTACACCTTCATTGCAACCGCTGCCGCGATCGTCGGTGTCGGTGCAATTCCGGTCATCGCAGAAATTGACGATTCACTCGGTTTAGATATTGCCGATGTCGAACGGAAAATTACACCGCAGACCAAAGCGATCTTACCGGTACACATGCAAGGCGTGCCGTGCCGTCTTGAGGCGATTGTCGAACTCGCACAGAAACACAATCTCCTTGTTGTTGAGGATTGCTGTCAGTGTGTCGGTGGACAGTATAAGGGTAAATATGCGGGAACTTGGGGACATGCGGGGGCATGGAGTCTCAACTATTATAAGGTGATCTCTTGCGGAGAGGGCGGACTCGTCTTTACTGATGACTACGATGTCTATGAAAAGGCCGCATTCGCAGCAGAACCCGGCCTACCGATGTGGATGAGCGATTCCGAATGGCAGAACAAACCTTTCTCGCGGCAATGCTATCGAACGAGTGAGATTTTAGGCGCGATTGCACGTGTACAACTCTCAAAGTTAGAGGACATCTTGGGACATACGCGTCGCCTTAAAAAAGCGTTCACTGCAGAACTCGCCGAAGCACCGAAAGGCTATATCCGACAACATGTAGATGATCCGACGGGTGAATGTGGTATCAGTGCTGCGATTATCGTGCGCGACTTAGAACTTGCGAAAAAATACGCCGACGCACTCAGCGCGGAAGGACTCAACGCCGGCACCGCTTACAACGAAGGCTTCCCGGATCGGCATATCTACACCTATTGGGATTCTATCTTGTTCAAGCATTCACCCGACGCTTCAGGGTATCCCTGGGCGGATCCGCGCTACAAAGGAGATGTTGAGTATTCACGCGATATGTGTCCACAAACGTTATCTATCTTAGGACGCGCACTACGGTTCGGATTCAACGTGAATATGCAAGAAGAGCACGCACGATTAATGGCAGCCGCGATCAATAAAGTAGACGATGCACTCGGATAGTGAAACCCTATTCTGGTATGAAGTTTAAGAAAATAATTCGATAATTCTATGTATTCCCCAGGCCCGGTAGGTTCGGTTTCCTAACCGAACCGGACTTCGCCAAGAAATTACCGAATTAAAAAATTAATTTTCATGTGAAATGGGAATAACATAAGTACGACGACCAATTTCGGTGAACCCTAATTTTTCTGCGACGCGAAGCGAGGCGGAATTGTCTTCACCGCAGCTCCAAGCAGGCACTTTACCGATCGCCTGAATCTCTTCGGCGACAAGCGATGCCGCAGCGGTAGCGAACCCTTTTTCACGCCACTGTTCAAGCGTGGAGACACCGATGTCGGCATGTAGGTCGGTTTCTGCATACGTATGCGCGATAGCAACAATATCGCCGGCCACAACGGCACCAGCGGTGATACCCTCTGTTACCATCGCCGCGTGTGTTTTGTAACCGTTACCTTGGACTTCCGCAGGAGCTGCTGATAGACGCGGGACATCTGCTAATGTCAGAAAGCGAACCGCCTCGTTTGGAGAGTGATGGACCGGTGCTAAGAGCGCGTGACAGACATCGCCGTAGTAACGGATAGATGTGTCTCTCTCTGCTTCAATAAGGGCACCGAGGGATGCAGCACATGGAGTATCAACGTTGACACACCCCCAACCGTCGGTCGCTTTTAACAGTTGCCACAATGCATCGGCATCGGTACCGAAACCGCACGGCTCATCCGCACAGTACGCATCAAAAACGAGCGCAGCATCAACATCTGGTAACGAGCCAGCGACGTAGGCATCGCACATCCCCTGTTTCAAGCGGGATACAGAGATAACCGTCATCGGTGTATCACCGAGGACATCAGCCAGCACAAGACATTCTTGGGACGTAAGTTTAGTCATTTAATAGTTGTTATACCATTTCTGAAACGAAAAAGTGGTTCGTAGTAGCGCAATTCTGCGGCGTACTCGCCCAAATGCGACGTGCATTATTGCGCCTCTCTGAATAAGGGTTTCTCCTTAGGGAACAACCGGTTTGTAGTAGCGCAATTCATTGCGCCGTGTATTATTGCACCGTGCGATGAATCGCACGACTACAAACCTATCTACTCATATTTTTAAGATGGACAGATCACTATAGAAAATCGAGAAAAATAAATGAAGATTACGATTTTGGGTTCAGGCACCTCAACAGGCGTTCCTGAGTATAAATGTGACTGCGAGACCTGCGAAGACGCACGGGATGTTAACTCGAAAAACTACCGGACCCGTTCGTCAATCCACATAGAGAAAGACGGGAAAAACCTCCAATTCGACCTCGGACCCAATTTCATGGACCAGATCGTCCGAAATCGGATTGACAGGATAGACGCTGTTATCTTCACACACCCCCACGCCGACCATGTCAGTGGGACAAACGATATTGTGATGCCGTGCCGAAAACAGCAAATGGATATGCCGATCTACGGCCCCGAACAGACAATGAACATCTTACAACGTAACTTCGATTATATGTTCACAAAGGAGACGTTCCAAGGTGGGGGGGTCGGGCATCTGCTACCGAATGTCATTGAGCGGGATTCGAGGTTTGAACTGCTCGGCTTTGAGATTACCCCGATTCCCGTTGAACACGGCAATGTTGATACCTACGGCTACCGAATTGACAATTTCGGGTACGTACCGGATGTCAAACGACTCCCGAAGGAATCACAGGACCTGTTGAACGGGATTGAAGTGCTGGTGATTGACGCACTGAGTTTCAATCCGAGGCATCCGACACATCTTTCGGTTGGCGAAGCGTTGGAGATTAGCGAGGCACTGAAAACGCGAGAAACCTATTTCACGCACATCATGCACCGGATTGATCACCGTTATTTTCCAGACCAGTGTAAAGAGATGGAGATTGAACTCCCGGACAACGCATATCCCGCTTATGACGGTCAGGTTATCCAGTTGTAATGGTTGTCAGTTACTGGTTATCAGTTGTTAGTTAAAGAGAACTCTGGTTTAATAGGCTGCCCTCTTAACTGATAACTGATAACTGACAACTGACAACTATTTCCGCTATCTTCCCCAACCGCCGCCTTGTGGCGGTTTCCGTTGTTGCAGAATAACCCGCTCACCTTCGGTTACGCCACTTTTGATAATAACTTTCGTCTCGTTTTGCATACCGGTTTCAACGGGGGTTCGCTTACCTTTCGCACCCCCCTCATCCAACATGACGAACTTCCCTTTTGAGACGCTGACTTGTGCGCGGACACCGTCGGCTTCCTTTTTCCCTTTAACCAGAAGTGATACGGTCGACGGACCCGGCATAATCCCACGCTGACTGCTATCCAAACTGATGGTCACGCTGCCGTTGCCAACGCTCTCAACCGTGCCTTTGAAGGTCTTCTCGGTGATCGTCTGCATCTCAATCGGTTGATTCGGTTTGAACGGGGAGGTGTTACCTACCTGCGCATTGACGGTCACGCTTTTCTCGTTGATAATCGCGTCAATCGGCACCATCAGCACATTCTGTTCCTCGTAGGTGATGATGTCAACATCTGTACTCATGCCGGGCTTGAGTTCCTCTGGCGATCCGAGCACCTCTATCATCACCTCGAAAGAGATGATATTGTCCTGTTGCTGCCCGCTTGGCGAGATCTCATAGATTCTACCTTCGTATGTTTTGGTCTGGTAGGCATCAACTTTGATGTCCGCCTTCTGACCGTCATCTAACCGTTCCATATCAACCTCGTTGATGAAGGTCTTAACCACCATTTTGGACGGGTCAACGATGGTCATCAGCGGTGGACTTTGCGAGAATGCAGAGCGTCCGGAAGTCACAATTTCACCCACTTCAAGTTCCAAAAGTGTAATGATACCTGACATCGGTGCCTTAATCTTCGTCCACTCCAACCGTTCATTCTGGTTCTTCAACGTACTCTCGCGGCGGAGTTGGTTCGCATCTGCACTGACTCTGGATTGCTCCGTCAAAGATTTCTCACTTTCAAGGTTGAGTTCCAATTCGTTTAAACGGGTTCTGGAATTTTCGACGCGAAGTCGAGATTCTTCCTCTGAATTCTTCCGCATCTTTCTAAGGTCTTCAAGGTTCTTCTTCCGGTTCGCCAAGGTCAACTCACGGGACGCTATGGAGGTCTCACGCACTTTAATCGTTCTTTCCTGCGAAAGGATCGTCTGTTTCTGTGATCTTACCCGTTTTTGGGCGTTTTCATATTGGACTTTAGCATTAACGTGCTGAGCCTCTGCGTCTTCCAACGCCTTTTTGGAAACCAGTTTCTTATCATAAAGCTCCTTGTTTCGATCGAGTTCCGATTTCGCATTATCCAAGGAGATCTTCGATGAATTCAGCGATGTCTCCTGTTCAGACAGTGTAATCCTTGCCTGCTCAAGCGCGATGCGGGCTTGCTCCAAGGCGATGTTATCTTGGTCAAGTGAGTTTTGCTCCGTCAGAATTTCTGTTTCCGCTTGGTTGATTTGTGTTATCGTCGAGGCTTGCGTCGTTTCAAAACTCGCTTGTGCCATTTGCAAATCTGCCTGAGCCTGTGCCAGCTGACTTTCGAGGCGTTCTTCTTTGAGTAAAATGTTCAGCTCTGCTTGCCTGACCTGTGCTTTCGCCGCACGGACATCCGCTTCCGCCTGCTTCTTCTCTTCTTCGTAGAGCTCGGGATCCAGGTCTATTAAGTCGTCACCGGCTTCTACGTAATCGCCATTTTGAACGTAAAGTTTAACGATCTCACCTTCAACGTTAGATTTGACCTCTACGTCGATAAGCGGTTCGAGGTTACCCGTGGCTCGGATGCTCATTTGGAAATCGCCGCGTTCAACAACCTCGACTTTCTTCGCTAAAGCCGGATCCGCGCCATTTTTGCTGCGTCCAAGCACAACCCAACCGATTGCAACAACGAGGACTAAAACAACGGCAGCGGTAATAATTAGGTTTCTCAAAACTAATCCCTCCTATAGTAGCCGTCAGCCAGCAGCCTTCGGCTATCAGGTTCTCTTTCTGACGGCTGACAGCCGACAGCTGACAGCCATTCCTCTAACTAATCGGAACGAAGTGCCTCAACGGGGGTCAATTTCGCTGCCTTGTTGGCAGGATATAACCCGAAGAAGACCCCGATAGCGACAGAGACAAGCAAGGCGATCACCATCGTCCCAAATGAGATGACTGACGGCCAGTTGCTCCCTTCCCAGACGAACTTAGAGATGAGTGCGGCGGTGCCGCGCCCCATAAAGATTCCTAAGATCGCACCGAGAATACCGCCCGCGAGCGTCAGCACAGATGCCTCAATCAAGAATTGGGTTAAAATATCGTTACGCGTGGCACCAAGTGCTTTCCGTAACCCGATTTCACGCGTCCGATCGGTGACAGAGACGAGCATAATATTCATCACACCGATACCCGCCACCATGAGCGCGATACCAGCGATGCCCCCCATCAACGCTTTCATAACTAAGCCGACCTTATTCGCCGTCGCTAATTCCTCTGTAGCTGTCCAATAGTTATATTCTTCACCTGTGTTGTTGTGTTGTCTCCCTAATATATCTTTAGAATCCACGATCGCCGTAGGAATGGTATCGACATCAACGGCTTCAACGCGGATGCGTTCGACATCTTGGCGTCCTTTGAACCGCTGTTGGAGCGTCGTTATCGGAATGATGAACCGGTCATCCCAACCCGAAGTGTCCATCGCATCGCCTTTCTCTTCCATCACACCGATGACTTTGAGACGGACCTCATAAAGTCCACTCCTGCCACGCCAATATGAAGGACGTGAGGCTTTAATCTCTTTGCCTACCGGATCTTCGTCGATGAAAACCTCTTCGGCGATTTTCGAGCCGATGACAGCAACGCTACTCGCGGCTTCAACCTCTTCAGCGGAGAAGAATCTACCGCTCGCAGCATACCAGTTATGCGACCGATCGTACCCAGCGGTTGAGGCAACAATACGCGATTCCTTGGAGCGTCCCTTGTAGTTTACGTTCCAGCCGCCCATATCGTCCTCAGCGACGACATCAACCACACCGCGCGCATGTTTCAGGATTTCAAAGGCATCTTCGGTTTCCAAATCCTCAGCGCGATTCCGTTTCCAGCGGCCCCTGCCGCGGACAGTTTGCCCAGCCGCACGACTCAGCGTCCCCGACTGTTTGTCCCAATCGTCTTTGTAGATTTCAATGATTTTCGTGCCACCGGTACGCTCAATTTCTCGCAGAACCATGGCACTTGACCCGTCACCGACGGATACCATGCTGACGACAGAACCGACACCGACGATAATCCCTAAGATTGTCAAGGCGGAGCGGAGCGGATTTCGTCGTAAACTCGAAACCCCTAAAATGATACATTCAATTAAATTCATTTGCAGTGCCTCCTAATCCGTACGGAGTGCTTCAATCGGCGAGAGTCCTGACGCTTTTATCGCAGGATACAGCCCAAACGAGATACCGATTATCGCTGAAAATGACACAGAGATCATTATCCATTGTGTTGAGATGACCGAGGGCCATTCGGGGACAATTTTGACGATTTTCACGGCGAGAAGTGCCATCCCCTCCCCAGCGAACATGCCCACCAGAACACCGATCGCACCACCGACGGCACACATCGCAACGGCTTCTATTAAGAACTGTATCAGAATATCCGCACGTTTCGCACCGACTGCTTTTCGGAGCCCGATTTCACGCGTCCGTTCGGTTACGGCGACCAACATCATATTCATAATACCGATGCCACCGACGAGCAGCGAGAACCCCGCGATACTCCCCAACGCGATTTTTATTACCTTACCGATTTTCTCCAATTGCGCCATACCTTCGCGCATATCCCTCAGCGAAAAGAAATCGTCTTGATTTTTATGCCGTTTCCGAAGAACGGCTTTCACTTCTTCAATGGCTTGTGGCACCTCTTCAACGGTATTCGCGTGGACGGAAAGCATCATAATCCGATCATTGCCGGTGAAACGTTCTTGTGCCGTCGTGAGCGGGAGAAAGATCATATCGTCCAAGTTCCACCCGAAGCGTAGGCTGCGGCCTCGGGGTGCCATCGTTCCGACGACTGTAAACCGCTCTGTTAAGCGATTTTCCTCCTTCCGCCCGTACCGGCTATACCGATCACCGCCTCTGCTAATCTTAATTTCTTGTCCTATCGGTGAAGCGTTACCGAATAAGGTCATAGCGACCTCTGTGCCTAAGGCACAGACTTTTGTTTCGTTTTCAATGTCTTCTTCAGAGATGAACCTGCCTTGTTCAATGTCCCAATCCATCGCTTCTGCGAACGTGTAGTTTACACCGTTGTAACCTGTTCGTGCTTCAGATCCATCGGCGGCTTGGACGAGCACACCTCGCCATTCTGGGATTCGCGGCACAACGACCTCCACAGATGGACATTCCGCCTCAATTGCTAACACATCTTCATATTCAAAATATTCATTGCTACGGTTTGGCATCCAACGGCTTCCAACCCGTTTGTACGAGCTGCGGTACATCGTGAACTGGTTCACACCGCCCAATTTCTGTGCATCTTGCAGCACAATCGCCTTGGCACCATCACCAATGGCGATCATCGCGAGAACCGCGGCGACGCCGATAATAATACCGAGCATCGTCAGCAGGGACCGGAGTTTGTTGCTCCGAATCGCGGAGACTCCAACAGATAACCCTTCAAATATACGCATTTCGCGCCTCCGAATTAAGTAGATTTCTACACTTAACTTTTAGACAGGGAAATGGTAAATGAAGTTCGCTTTTTTTTACAACAATTTTCTGCTTAGAAGTGGTTCCGAATCGCAACGCTTATTATTTTTTAGACGCAATCGCCTAAAATCGGTTTATAGTGAATCGTAAAAATAAACAGACACTTTCATCCCCAATAGGTTTGGTTTCCTCCAGGCCTGGTAGGTTCGGTTTCCCAACCGAACCGGATCGTCCGCGAAAACCTTGAATCCTGTCTCAGAACCGGGCCTGGTAGGTTCGGTTTCCCAACCGAACCGGATCGTCCGCGAAAACCTTGAATCCTGTCTCAGAACCGGGCCTGGTAGGTTCGGTTTCCCAACCGAACCGGATCGTCCGCGAAAACCTTCTTCATCTCCACCATACCGGCAATTATTCCATCTCGAACTTACACCGCCAATACGGATAATCTCGCGGTGATGCGACTATGCCTTCTTTTACAGGGTTCATGTAGCAATAGGCCTGGTAGGTTCGGTTTCCCAACCGAACCGGATCGTCCGCGAAAACCTTCTTCATCTCCACCATACCGGCAATTATTCCATCTCGAACTTACACCGCCAATACGGATAATCTCGCGGTGATGCGACTATGCCTTCTTTTACAGGGTTCATGTAGCAATAGTAAATAGTTTTGTTTAATGTTGCCTCCTTCCGAATCCCCCAATCGGTGTAACCTTTCTGCCAGAGAGTGCCCTTTCGGGATAGATGCTTGTTAATTTGACGGGCAGTGAAGAGTTTCAGCGAATGCAAGGCTTTTGAGAGTGTCTGTTCTTCTCCAAGTTTGATGACGGTGTGTATATGATCTGGCATTACCATGGTGCATAGCCATTCAAGGCGGTTCTCTGTTTCTAACCAATCAAATGTATCAAAAATAATGGACACAACTGTGTTGTTCGCGAGAATGTTCTGCCGTTGATGTGTGCAAATAATGATATGGTAATATGCCCCCGGTATTGAGGCTCTACCTTTGTATCGGTTGCCGCTGCGGTATTTGGAAAAGGACGTCATGTTTGATTTCTCATGGTTCGGTTCGGTTAGGAAACCGCACCTACCGTATCTGGGGTAGTATCCGGTTCGGTATTTTTGCTGGGGTGTTTCCCTTAGGAAACCGAACCTACCTGCATACCATGTAGTATCCGGTTCGGTTAGGAAACCGAACCTACCGGGTCCGGGACCGAGACGGTTATTTTTCTAAAATTGACATCTATGGTACAGAAAGCATAAAACCTGCAAATTTCTTAAAACTAAATAGCCCTGCCCGTTAGCGGCATTTAGACTGTTTGAGAGTGCTCAATTAATTACTCCGTGCGAAGTGCTTCAATCGGCGAGAGCGACGACGCTTTTACTGCAGGGTATAACCCGAACAGGATACCGATCATAGCCGAAAACGATACCGAAATTAAAATCCATTGTGTAGAGATAACAGCGGGCCATTCAGGGACAATCTTAGCGATTTTGACAGCGAGAATTGCCATCCCCTCGCCAGCAAACATTCCCAACCCAATGCCGATCACACCACCGACACCACATAAGATAATGGCTTCCATTAGGAATTGCGACAGAATATTAACGCTTTTCGCACCGAGTGCCTTCCGCAAACCGATTTCACGCGTCCGTTCACTCACGGCGACAAGCATCATGTTCATAATCCCGATACCGCCGACGAGGAGCGAGAAGCCGGCGATGCTCCCTAAAGCGATTTTGATCATCTTACTGATCTTTTCTAACTGTGCCATCCCTGAGCGCATCTCAAAAATTCTGATGAAGTCATCTTGGTTTTTATGCCGTTTCCGAATAACCGCTTTCACCTCTTCAATCGCCTTCGGGACATCTTCAACGGTATGCGCGTAGACAACGATATCCTGAATGCGGTCGTTGCCGGTGAAGCGTTCTTGAACGGTGGAGATCGGTATAAAGACGAGGTTATCGTAACTCCAACCGAACCGGAGGCTCCGCCCGCGAGGCATCATCGTTCCGACAACAGTGAAACGTTCCGTGGAGCGTTTACTGTCTCTGCGTCCCCATTTGTCGTAACGACCGCTCCCTTTGGCGATCTTGATCTCCTGTCCTAACGGCGACGTGTCACCGAAAAGTTCAGTCGCAACTTCATCTCCGAGCACACAGATTTTTGTCGCGGTTTGGACATCTTCGTCTGTAATGAAACGTCCTTCTTGCAGATCCCAATCCATAGCGATTTTATAGGTAGCATCTACGCCGTTGTAACCCGCACGGGTCTCGGAGCCGTCAGCGGCTTGGATTAACGACCCTCTCCATTCCGGGATTCGAGGTGTGACAGCACTGACCGACGGACATTCGGCTTCAATCGCGAGCACATCTTCGTATTCCATATATTCGTTGCTACGGACGCGAGTCCACCGTCCGTTGACTTGTTTATACCACGTACGGTACATCGTAAACTGGTTCGCACCCCCCAATTTCTGTGCATCTTTCATCACAATCACCTTGGCACCATCACCGATGGCGATCATAGCAAGCACCGCGGCAACCCCGATAATAATACCAAGCATCGTGAGTAGCGAACGCATCTTATTTGCACGAATCGCGGAGAGTCCAATGGATAGTCCTTCAAATAGACGCATATAGTGTTTCCAAATCCTTTAAGATTATCTTCGCTCTAATTAGACGCAATTAAGCAAAATAAGTTTATTTTCGGTTTCTGAGATTGATGTGGCTTCTGGTCTCAAAGTCCCCCTGATAAGGGGGATTTAGGGGGTTTTCTTCTATAGCGGATTTTCTTCTATAGGGGTTTTCTCAAAGTCCCCCTGATAAGGGGGATTTAGGGGGTTTTCTTCTATAGCGGATTTTTTTCTATAGGGGTTTTCTCAAAGTCCCCCTGATAAGGGGGATTTAGGGGGTTTTCTTCTATAGCGGTAAATACAACAAAAAAATAAGGCGCGCTTTCCGAGCGCGCCTACGAAAACAGAACGAGACACTCGTAGGGGCTGGGTGACCCAGCCCCTACAGCATACCTAAGTTTAATCTGTCCGTAACGCCTCCTTCGGCTGGAGCATAGAAGCTTTTATCGCAGGATACAGCCCAAACGAGATACCGATTGCCGCAGAGAACGATACCGAGATGAATACCCACTCCATAGAGACAACCGAGGGCCATTCAGGCACAATCTTAGCGATTTTGACAGCCAGCATCGCCATCCCTTCGCCAGCAAAGATACCTAACCCGACACCGATCGCGCCACCGACACCGCACATCGCCACGGCTTCCATGAGGAACTGTGCCAAAATATCGAACGGTTTCGCACCGAGTGCCTTCCGCAAACCGATCTCACGCGTACGCTCACTCACAGCCACCAACATCATATTCATGATGCCGATGCCACCGACGAGCAGCGAAAACCCGGCGATACTCCCTAAGGCGACTTTAATCACCTTGCTGATTTTCTCTAATTGTGCCATACCGGAACGCATCGCCCGAATCCTAACGAAGTCATCTTGGTCCCTGTGTCGTTTTTTGATAACGGTTCGCACCTCGTCAATGGCTTTCGGGATAACGTCAATCGTGTTGGCGAAAACCATAATATCGCCGATTCTATCGTTACCGGTGAACCGTTCTTGGATGGTGGATATAGGGATAAACGCGAGATTATCGTAGCACCAGCCGAACTGGAGACTGGTACCCCGCTCCACCATTGTACCGACAACCGTGAGGCGTTCGGTGGATCGCCTTCGCACCCGCCGACCCCATTGATCGCGGTAGATAATCCTTTTAACAATTTTGACTTCTTGTCCGATGGGAGATGTATGACCGAACAGTTCGGTCGCGAGTTCATCACCCAACACACAGACCCTTGCTGCGTTTTCGACATCTTCATCTGTAATGAAGCGTCCCGTTTTGACATCCCAATCCATTGCGGTTGTATAAGTAGCATCTACGCCGTTATAACCGGCACGCATTTCGCTACCATCTGGTGCTTGAAACAGAACGCCTTTCCAGTCGGCAATTCGAGGCGTGACTGCACTCACGGATGGACATTCCGCCTCAATTGCCAACACATCTTCATAGTCCATATATTCACTGCTACGGATGCGAACCCATCTGTTATTTTCGCGCTTATAGGATGTATGGTAGAGTGTAAATCGAGTCGCACCGCCTAACTTTTGGACATCTTGTATTACAATTTCTTTCGCGCCATCACCGATGGCTATCATTGCCAGGACCGCCGCGATACCGATGATAATACCTAACATCGTCAGTAGCGAACGCATCTTGTTCGCACGAATCGCAGCGATCCCAATAGATAGCCCTTCAACTAAACGCATATTTCCTCCTAAGGGTTTTAACGTATCTATTGGTGTATTTTTTGATGTGTCATTAAGAACACAGGGATATTTGACAGGATTAACGGAAATAGGTTTAAACAAGTTTCACATTTTGGACCCCCAGGCCCGGTAGGTGCGTGTTTCTAACCGCACCATAAGTGTCAATTTAAGAAAAAATAACCGCCTTCGCCCCCGGGTCCGGTAGGTTCGGTTTCTAACCGAACCGGATCCTACGCGGAAACCTTGAAGATGTCAAAAACCTCCTGAATCCCGTCTCAGTCCCCGGCCCGGTAGGTTTGGTTTCATGAAGATTAATTTATTAATTCGGTAATTTCTTGGTGAAGTCCGGTGCGGTTCCAAACCGCACCTACCGGGCCTGGGGAAAATATAGAATTACCGAAATATTTTATTAAACCTCATCTAACCGAACCGGATTTTATACGGAAACCTTGAATACTTCAAAAACCTCTTCAGTCGCGTAGCGACGGCATCTGTGTAGAACTGTATTTGCCCAAGCCCCTTTAGCCCCGTAGGGGCGGCATCTACATGGCTCTGCGAGGAAATGTTATCGAAAATCGCTAAATTGACTTGATTTTTTGAAATATGTTAAAATAGTACCAGTGACTGAACTAATTTTTAAACCGTTTTGTTAAAAATCTACCTCTTTATAATTACTTAGGGCTTGCGCAGCACCCACTGCTGCAGGGTTTTTGCTTGGGTATTTCTTCAGGGTTTCAAACCCCGCCTGCAGTGCTAAAATTCAAAAAGGAAACACACCAATGTCTAAATACATACTATCAATCCTCACACTACTTTTTGCCTATTCAATCGTTTTAGCTGACGACAAAGCACCAACTGAACCAATAAAGATAGATCCAAAAGTTTTAGCAAACATCTATCCCAAAGAAACCACGATCGCTTTACCACCGGATGCAATTGCGCGATTCGGCAGAGGCAGTGGCTCCCAGGTCGCAGTGTCACCCGATGGAAGTCTCACGGCTGTCGCATCCAGCGTCGGTGTATGGCTCTATTCCGCGTACACCGATGAATTTTTGACGTTGCTTACCTCTGAACGTAACCGTATCCCGTCAGCAGTTACCTTTTCACCCGATAGTACCCAAGTCGCTATCGGATATAGGGACGGTAGCGTAACAGTGTGGAACGTTTTTATTGAAAACGTTGAGGCAGATCTCCCCATCTTTCTTCATAGCGGTGCTGTGACCTCGGTTGAATTCTCGCCCGATGGCAAACTTTTAGCAGTCGGCAGCTCGGACAATAGTGCTACATTGTGGGATGTTGCCAATAAGGCAATCCGCTTCACATTTAAACATGAAGATGCCGTCCGAGTCGTCCTATTTTCGCCGGAGGGTGGACGCTTGGCTACAGCCGGTATGGACGCGACTGCGAAACTGTGGGACGTTGAAACTGGGAAGCAGCTCCGATCTTTCGCACACCCGGATTACCAAAAATCTGTCACGTTTCCGTCCGGTCACACCATGTCCTATAATGAAGGCGGCATTCGTTGCATCGCGTTTTCACCCGACGGCAAACTTTTGGCAACAGGCGGTCTCAATCAAGACCGAGACATTAAATTGTGGGGTATCGCGCTTGAAGAACTACGTTGGTCTATTACCGAGGCAGAATCGGCTAAATCTATCGCTTTTTCGCCGGATAGCACGCACCTCGCAGCGTACTTCCCCGACGATGTTGTTTATGTATTTCGGGTTGAGGATGGGGCACCTATCGTGCTTACGCCTGATACGAAAGTGTGGGTTCGCAAAAACGCAAGGAAACCGCCTGCACAACATACATCAGAGCGCGGACATATCGGATTTTCAACCGATGGAAAATACCTCATCAGTCTTGGAACAGACGATGCAATTAGAGTCCGGGATATTCAAACTGGAGTGGAGGTCAAAACACTTACAAGTGCTGGTGGATACACGAAGACGATGGCACTCTCATCTGAAGGAGCCGCCTTTGGGGTTAGCATCATGCCCGATAAGGCTGTCAAACTTTGGGACGCCGAAACTGCCACCCGCTTTCCGCATGAGACACGTGTGATGGCTGCCGAAGTATCGGGCGATGCGACACTGTTAGCCACCGGCGGAAAAGACAAAAAGATCAGACTCTGGAATCTGGAAACTGGGGAACTTCAGCAGACATTGTCCGGTTATCATGTAGGTCCCATTAGCGCATTAGCATTCTCGCCGGATGGCACCCTTCTGGTGAGTAGTGGAAGCCACAATTGGGAAGAACAAGAAGGTCAGGATGGTATCACTTATACCCTTTTCACGCGGGATAGTGTCGAGGATAGAACAGCTCAGGTATGGGATGTCGCAACAGGTAAAAATATTGCTACCTTTAAACATCTGGGGCAAGTCAGAGCGATAGCGTTCTCGCCGGATGGTGCCCTGCTCGCAACGAGTGCTGGCAGAACGGATATCCGATCTACAGAAACTTGGCAAGATATTGTTACGCTCAGTACAGTAAATGTAACGTGTCTCGCGTTTTCGCCGGAGGGTACCCGTATTGCTGTCGGTATGAGTGGACGGCAACCGACGGTTCAGATATGGGATATAGCCACGAGAAAACCTATTGCGACGTTCACCGGACACAAGTATGGTATCCAATCCCTCGCCTTTTCTCCTGATAGCAGCCTACTCGCAAGCAGCGGTAATGACCGTGTCATCTATCTATGGGATATAACATCGTATAAATAGCCCAGGGGTATTTATGGTGAATTATAGAAATAAGTTGACATTGTCTTCAAAGTCCCCCTGATAAGGGGGATTTAGGGGGTTGACTTTGTATTAAGAGTGTCCAAGTAATTCTAAAATCTACCATAAATCGCCCTAAAAAAACATTGATATCCTGCTATAAACAAAGGTATAATACTGATATGGCGCAATATGATGAACTTGTGAAACACTTAATGGACCGATTCGCAAATGAATTCGCAATGCTCGCCTTCAACACGTCCAACGTTGAAGTCGTTGCGAAACTTGACACAGAGCAACAAACGATTAAGGTGCATCGCAACGATATGACCTTTAAGGTTCGCTTCCAAAATGAAGAAACGATTCTTCATATAGAGGTGCAAACCTATGATAGCACAGATAAACCGATGCCCTTGCGTGTTCTCGCGTATGCAAGTGCTCTTATGCTACGCTATGAGGTCCCAGTGTATTCAATGGTACTATATTTAGCACCAAATGCAGGGCGCACGGATCCGGGAGGCTATAGATATGGAAATGATACGCTTGGTTTACAGCACAAGTATCAGGTGATTCGTTTGGCGGATTTAGAAGGTGAATCGTTTTTGGAGGCAGCACCAGTTGGGTTATTACCCTTCATGCCCTTGATGAAACCACCGGCTGGAATGGAACCGGAAGCGTGGTTACAAAAATGCGTTGAGACAACGCAGACTGCACCCGTAGACAGTCAAACGCGTGGGACATTGTTGTTCGCGTTATCAACATTCGGCAGTTTAGCCCATGACCCTACTTTTTTTCAGAAACATATCTCGGAGGAAATGATGCAAGAATCTCCTTTTTACCAACTCGTGATACAGCGCGGCATTGAGCAAGGCGCACGCGAAATCTTGATAAAAAATATCCTTTCTGTGCTTATCGCTCGATTTCCAAATAGCGATACAGAACAGATAGAACAGACACTTGAAACCATTCTTAACCTTGATCGTTTGACTGAACTGCATCTCATAGCAGTCCAGACTCCCAGTTTTGAAACGTTCCGGCAAGTGTTAAACGCGTAAAAACGCGCGCAGTAGAAGCCAAAAGCGTGCCTCGGAAGTCCGCTTCGCGTTGCCAGCAAGCACCGCTGTCCAGTCCCGTGGAAGCCGAAATTATTGGGTTAAATGCTTAGACTTCGTCCGAGCAACAGTCTTCTGATAGCGTGCTGCCATCTCAGGTCCCTGCGCTTGTAAATACGCTTGCTCCGAGCGGCGTGCAGCCTCGGTAGAAGGCGGATGCGGAATGTCAATATCTGCCGTACTAATCTGATCGTTACCCCATTTGTACGCAACGATTTCACCTTTACTGATAATGAGGTTCATACCGACATTCGCCTCTACAATCGGCACACCGTTTTCACGCGCCCTCGCGAGAACCGTCTGATTCTGCGACTTACCTTTCGAGCCGTAGGAGGGGATCAGCAAGAATTGCGCACCATCTAAAACCAGCGTCCGCGCAATCAATGGATTCCAGCGATCATTGCAGATGAGGATACCCGCGCGTCCGAAGGGTGTATCAAACGCACGAATCGTTTCACCGATGCAGTTAAAATGCCACGACGGATGTGTACCTTCAGCGAACTGTGTTTTGTGATAAGTGCCGCATATCTCACCGTTGCTATCAATAAACACAGCCGAGTTGTAGACAGAGGTGCCACACCGTTCAGCGAAACCGAAACAGAGACAAGTCTTGAGTTGGCGAGCCAGTCGTCGGAATCGCTTGACGTAATCACCGTCAAGTGGCTCTGCGATGTCAAGCATCGCCGCTGGCGTGGCTTTGCCTTCAATGACATCCATAACGACATAGCCTTCCAATACACCTTCAGTCGCCAAAATTAACTGTGGACTATCTTTAGCAGCTTCAACGAAGAAAGCCTCCAATTTTTCGGCGTTGGAGGCTTTATCCCATTTGATAGGTTTCAGCGAAATCGCCGAGACTTTAATTGACTGGTACATAGTTTCTGAAATGTCTATGTGAATTTTCAGTGGGTGGTAACTCAGGTTATAAATTTGGAAAACTTTTCTATAACGATCCATCTTCTTAGCGAGGGATTCCTGTGGGTTTGTCTCTGTCTCTTTGCTCCAGCGGAGCAATATGTCTATAGAAAAAAGTGCTAAAAACCACTGCACTCCGCTGGAGTGCGGTGGTTTGCATAGGCGTTTTCTATAGACATAACACTCCGCTGGAGTGAAGACCATAGGTGTCAATTTAAGAAAAAATAACCGCTTCCGTCCCAGGCCCGGTAGGTTCGGTTTCCCAACCGAACCGGATACGCCCCCAGGCCCGGTAGGTTCGGTTTCCCAACCGAACCGGATACACCCCCAGGCCCGGTAGGTTCGGTTTCCCAACCGAACCGGATACGCCCCCAGGCCCGGTAGGTTCGGTTTCCCAACCGAACCGGATACGCCCCCAGGCCCGGTAGGTTCGGTTTCCCAACCGAACCGGGTTTTACACAGAAACCTTGAAGACTTCAAAACCCTCTTGAATCCCGTAGGGTTTATTTGCTTGGGTATTTCTTCAGTATCTCTGTAGAACCTGTTTGCCCGAGACTTTAGCCCCGTAGGGGCGGCATCTATAGAGACGGTCCCCCGAAATACCATGAAAATCGCTAAATTGACACCTATGGTGCGGTTTTTTAAAAGCACCTACTCCGGATAAGCCGTATCAAGCCCAAGAATCACATAAGCCGTTACCAGCCTCGGATCCCTTTCCATCCAGCGGCTGCTCTCATTTATCCAAAATCCGTCCGGTGTCTGCAATTCAATCATCTTTTCAGCGAATTCTCGGTACCAATCGTGTGAGATACCTTTCGCGTCCACAAAAGTTGACTGCCCATAAAGTTTCAATGCTTTCGCCATCGTATGGTAGTTATAGTAGAGACCTTGTGCACCCATACCGTAGTTCTCTTCAAGCGTGAAATGCTCCTTAATCCACTCGAAAGCCGCTTTCACGCGTTCATCTTCTTTATCAACATTCGCATAGATGAAACTCAACAAACCGGCGTATGTCATACTGGCATACGAGCGCGGACTCCCCGCCGCATCTTCCCCGGCTTTGCTTTCACCGTCAGGCGAATAGATGAAACCGCCATCGTTACCTGCCCACGCCTGATCGTTACTCTCACTCCGATTCTGCGTCCGTTCGAGAAACTTAACCGCCTTATCCCAGACCTCCTGATCATCGGAACCGCTCTCTTTGAGTGCCTGAATCGCGATATTCAGGTTGGACAAATCCTTCACATCCTGACGGCTACCGTAACCGATACCCCCAAAATAGACGCTCTCTTCATCTGTGACTTGCAGGTTTTTCAGGAAACCTTGCGCCTTTTTGATAACTTCATCATATTTCGGGTTACCCGTTGACGAAAGCGCCATCACAGAGATAGACGTATTGTAATTCGGCAGTGCAGGTTGCATCTCAAGATCATAGATCGCACCGTTCGGTTGTTGCAGCGCAACCAGCCGCTGAAGTCCTTGTTGGATAAACGGGTGATCCGCCTCTGCGTATTTATTCTCTGGATGCCGCAGAAAAGCGGTGAGTACGAGTGCCGTTATCCCCGGATGATCCGCGAATAACCCATCCTCAGCTTGTTGCCCCTTGAGCCATTCCAACCCGCGATCAATACTGGCAATAACTTGTTCGTTAAGTTCGTGATATTCCGATTCCCCCGTCTCATGATGCGCGGTCATGCCGCTCTGTACAACGGAAACCAACATAAGGAATAACACAAATATTAATCCGTGCCGCGTTTTCATTTTCATTTTTCCTCTCCCTTATAACCAGACGCACTCTGCAGGCGGGGTTACTGAGGTTTAATAAAATATTTCGGTAATTCTATATCTTCCCCATCTTCCCCAGGCCCGGTAGGTGCGGTTTGGAACCGCACCGGACTTCACCAAGAAATTACCGAATTAATAAATTAATCTTCATGAAACCCCGCTTGCAGCCTGCTGTGTTGCTGCGTAAATCCTAATATATACTGTATATAGCAAATACGATGCCAATTGAGAAAGACAGTTACCGCACGAATTCTCCGAATTCAGCGGAAAATCCCGTCAATAACTGAACACTGCTGTCTATAATCTGAACAATTCCGCTCTCAAAGTCCCCCTGATAAGGGGGATTTAGGGGGTTTCTTACATCGGTTCTCAAAGTCCCCCTGATAAGGGGGATTTAGGGGGTTTCTTACATCGGTTCTCAAAGTCCCCCTGATAAGGGGGATTTAGGGGGTTTCTTTCCAAGGCACTACCTCTCAAAGCTCGCGATCTTTGGCGTGACATAGGACCCGGTAGGTTCGGTTTCCTAACCGAACCGGATAGCCCCAGGAAATTACCGAATTAATAAATTAATCTTCATAAAGTTTATCCGACAGCATTAGTTATTGAGACACTGATTTTTGGACATCCTGTGGGCGCTGTGGGAGTTTGGGTTGCGTTTTCCGTAAAGCAATGATTGATACAATCAAAGCACTGAGGGCACAGAGCGCGACCCCCCAGTCTTTTAGCACTGAAGTGCCAATGTTACGTCCTCGTAATTCCGCAACACCTGTTTCAACGTTCCGCAGCCGAGCGTCTAAGCCGTCAAGTTTCGAGTTGATTGCGGCAATCTCTGTTTTTATTTCCTTTTCGCTGGTTTTGACTTCCTCTTTTATTTCCTTTTCGCTGGCTTTGACTTCCTCTTTGACAATCAAGCGTATCTTGTCAAGGTCAGCATCCGTCAACTGACCAAGAACGGGTAGAGCGATCAGAGAAAAGAGTATTGAGAGGATGAGTATCGTTTTCATCCGGTGTTCCAGTCCCCGTTTGATTTATCCCCCTGCAATGGTAGGAGGGTGGCAGAAACGGAAAAGGATTCCGTTCATTGCAGTGCCACCCAAAACTGGATAACAAAAGTATATCATAAAAAACAAAATTTTACAACACAGCGAAGTTACGCCTACGAAATCCGCACAGTTTCACCCGTCTCAGCAGACTGCATCGCCGCATCATACACCTGCATCACCTTACGGATCTCCTCAGGTTTAACAACCAATGCCGCACCACTGTTCAGCACATCTGCGATATTCTGATAATAAGATTTCCATGTCGTCTGCATACTTTCGACGACAAGTTCACGGTTCTCACCACCCGCCTCCGTCCAGACTTTCGCATAGTTTTCCGGATCCTGTTGTGCCGCATCAATGTCCCCCTCACGCATCGGGCCCTCCTGCGGATCGAGTCCATATTTGATTAACCCACCCAAATCCCCGACGATATACCAGCGCGGTTTCTCCGCTTTCGAGAGGTTGCTAATCTCAATCTGATACCGGACATCGTTCTCAAACTTGATGATGAGGTTACCATAGTTCCCGATATCCGTGTCCCATCTCGTGTTATAATGAATATCGCAGAAAACAGAAGCAACGGGTGCCGTTACGAGTTGCAACGCCTGATCAACGAAATGTGCGGGCCAGTCATAAAGGATACCACCGCTCTGACGCTTGACCCCACGCCAGCCACCCGGCGCCCCGTAACGCATAATCGCAACCTGATAGAGATACGGTGTCCCGAGCAACCCATCCTCAATAATCTTTCTGACAGTGTTATAGTCCCAATCCCATCTACGGTTATGAAAGACGCTGAGCAGCACATCGTTCCGTTCACTCGCAGCGATCATCGCGTCCGCTTCTTCAGTATTCATCGCCATGATTTTATCCGTGACGACATGCTTACCTGCGTCCATCGCTTTGATAGCCAGTTCAGCGTGTGTATCGTGCGGTGTCGCTAAGACGACAAGATCGACCGCATCATCTGCGATCACTTCGTTGATCGTTTGGTAGCTTCGTGCATTTGGGTATGCCGCGCGTGCAGCCGCACGGCGTTCAGCATCCCGCGTCGCGATAGCATAAAGGTTCAGGCCATCAGCAAGTCCAACGAGATATGAATGAAAAGCGCGCCCAGCATAACCATAACCAATAACGGCAGTATTTACCATAATTCATTTTCAGTCTTCTGACTGACAACTCCTTTATTTAGTTTTTCCCCAGGCCGGTCTTCCCCAGGCCGGTAGGTGCGGTTTGGAACCGCACCGGGTTTCCCTCCCCAGGCCGGTAGGTGCGGTTTTATGAAGTTTAAGAAAATAAATCGGTAATCCCCAGGCCGGTAGGTGCGGTTTGGAACCGCACCGGGCTTCATCAAGAAATTACCGAATTAATAAATTAATCTTCATTAACCGCACCGGACTTCCCCAAGAAAATACCGAATTAAAAAAATTAATCTTCATCATCTACGCACTTGCGCAGGCCCCTCGGACGACTCCATCTGATATTTACATCGCCAATAGGGATAATCAGATGCCTTCTCTACTAACCCAGCTCTTACGGGATTCGTATAGCAATAACGGAGGGTGTCATTGAATCTTGATTCCGTCCGAATGCCCCAATCTGTATAACCTTTCTGCCAAAGCGCACCCCGCCGAGATAGATGTTTGTTGATTTCGCGCGCGGTATAGCGTTTTAGAGAGTGTAAAACTTTTGAGAGTGTTTGCTGTTCTCCGAGCATAAAGACCGCGTGCACATGGTCTGGCATCACCATGATGGCTGTCCATTTCAAGCGGCTCTCGGTTTCAAGCCAATCGAATGTTTGAAAAATAATGGATGCGACAGGATCGTTTGCGAGCACTCGCTGTCGCCGGTGTGTGACAACTATGATGTGGTAATATGTGCCGGGTATGGAGTGCCTACCGGTCTGTAGCGTGTGGCTGCGGTGTTTTGGAAAGGTGTTCATATTTTTTTTACTTCATCAAACCGCACCTACCGGCCTACGGAAAAAATACCTAACGCTGATCATTCAACGTCCAATCATAATCTAAATGGTGAAATTTAACACCCGCCGCCAACACAAATTCCGCAGCCTCAGGCGGCAAATAATCCGCAAGAAAATCCGCTACACCCGCATACCCGATCTCAAAATCATCAGCATACCACTTAAAAATCTTCGAGAGATAAACACGACGCTCCGCCCGATCAATCCGAACCTGTTCCGGATTTTGAACAAAACTAAACGTCGCCGTCTCAAGATTTTCCTCAATCGTCTCCTCAGAAAACGCACGATTCCCCAAAGGCGGGCAGCTCCGTGAAGCGCAGACAAGCACAAAGTGAACACGCGGATCCGCAAATTCCGTGCGGATAATACCGTGTTCAATCTCATTAAGCGTCAACGTTTGACCCGCAACTCGGAACTTCAGCCGAGAGAAAAACCCGTTGAACCATTTAACTTTTCGGACACTCGTCGTCGGATAATGATCAATCACCCCTTTAATCACAAGCGCGTTATAAGCGTTGACCCAAAACACCAGCTGCCCATTATAAGACAATTCCGTAGGGTCAGCAACAGCCAGCAGGTCCAAATACGCCTCCAATTTTTCAGGATTCGCCTTCAGTTTGGTATAGTTGACCCGTCCCTTTTCATCGACGTGTTCCTGTAGCACCTGATCAAACAGCTCATGTGAAAAAAGGGCGTCACTTGGCGGTGCCGCAATTCGGGAATCCGCTTCAACGCGAAAGTGGTAAAGAAAAACCACGCTAACAATAGATAGAAGCAAGAGGCATACAATCAAAATTCCGTTTTTCATATCTCCCCCAGGCCGGTAGGTGCGGTTTGGAACCGCACCGGATCTTAGGCGCAACCACTACCGATAAATAATCCCCTCACGCATACGCTTCCAACACCGCACGATCAATCTCAATCCCCAACCCAGGCCCCTGTGGGACATCAACATACCCATCAACAGCAGCTATCGGTCGCCGTGCCAACGCCGTACGGAGCCGATTTTCAGTCATATCAAACTCCAACAGCGAAGGCATCGGATTAAGGGCCCGCGGCGCATCCGGGAGTGTCGCTTGCCAGTGCAGCGTCGCCGCGAGCCGAAGACTACCACCCCATACATGCGGTAGCACCCGAACATAATTCGCGCTCGCCATAGCCGCAATTTTTCGGCACTCCGTGAAACCGCCAGCGATACTTATATCCGGTTGCACAATATCCAACCCGCGTGCCTGTATTAACTCCCGAAACGCCCAACGTCCCATCAACATCTCACCACCAGCGATTCGCACCTTCAACGCCTGTCGGATTTCCCGATAGCCTGCCACATCGTCACTCGTAATCGGTTCCTCATACCAAAAGAGATCGGCATCTAAAATCTTTTGTCCAACGTCGATTGCCGTACCGACATCATAACCGCAATTGGCATCAACAGCGAAAAGCGTATCCGCACCAATCGCGCGTCGGACAGCAGCGACATTTTTCACGTCGTATGCCTCACCGAAACCGATCTTCATCTTAACAGCCGGGAATCCCGCATCGACATACCCTTTCGCCTCATCCATCAACGCCTGCGTTATATCGGGTTTATCTTTCTTAAAAAGTCCACTCGCGTAAGCAGGAATCTTCAACCGGAACGCGCCCCCGAGAAGTTGATAGATCGGCATATCCAGTGCCTTCCCCATGATATCCCATAGGGCAATGTCAACACCGCTCAAGGCACCGATATTCCCACGCATCGCCTCCCAGATCCGTTCCGTCTCGAAAGGCGATTGTCCAATCAGATGTGTCTCAATCGCCGAGGCGGACGGGACACTTATCCCTTCACCCCACCCCGTAATCCCAGCATCCGTGCAAATTTCGACGACAACAGCAGTCCGTGTATGCGTCCAACCGCGTGAATTCGCAAAAGGTTCAACAAGCGGATAGCGTAAGCTATAAGTTTTAACATCAGTAATTTTCATAATTTCGACACCGATTCGATGCCCCACTGCAGGCGGGGTTTTGAACCCTGAAGAAACACCCAAGCAAAAACCCTGCAGTTCGCAAAATGTGTAAGGCCCGTTTAGACGAAACGCTTCTTCACTATTACCGCTATTCTATCACAACCCACACATTTTTTGCAGGAAAAAGCCAGGGCTATTTAGTTTTCCATTTTTCTATTGACACCCAGATAAAGATATGATTTACTAATTCCCAAATGGAGACACACCATGAAACTATTTTGCTTTTCTCGATATGGAAGGGTGAAAAGTTCCTTTTCTTTCGGCGTGTTTCCGCTTTAGTCCCGTAGGGTTTATTGGCTTGGGTGTTTCTTCAATATGTATCTTCGTTCTGACCTAACGCGATAAACATGCCGCCCTTACAGGGCTAAAGAGATGTTGGTGGCACGTATTTCTATAAACATACCGCCCTTACAGGGCTAAAGAGGTTGCCCTAATAAATTGTGTGACCAAGCACTGCCAAAGGCTTTACACACCCAGCAAAAAACGCTTATAGGACTAAAGCGGGGGTTGGTGCTGCGTTTTTCTCTTGAATCCCGTAGGGATGGTATGTTTATAGCAGCGTGTGGGAAAAAACACCTAAGCCCTGTAAAGGCGGCATGTTTATAGCCGTATGTGTAAAAATGCCCCTAAGCCCTGTAAGGGCGGCATGTTTATAGCAGCGTATGTAAAAATGCCCCTAAGCCCTGTAAGGGCGGTATGTTTATAGCAGCGCGTGTGAAAAAAACACCTAAGCCCTGTAAGGGCGGCATGTTTATAGCAGCGTATGTAAAAATGCCCCTAAGCCCTGTAAGGGCGGTATGTTTATAGCAGCGCGTGTGAAAAAAACACCTAAGCCCTGTAAGGGCGGCATGTTTATAGCAGCGTATGTGAAAATGCCCCTAAGCCCTGTAAGGGCGGTATGTTTATAGCAGCGCGTGTGAAAAAAATGCCTAAGCCCTGTAAGGGCGGCATGTTTATAGCCGTATGTGTAAAAATGCCCCTAAGCCCTGTAAGGGCGGCATGTTTATAGCATTAAAAATTGACAATTATGGTGAAACCATGGCAAATACCTATACCCAACTCTATGTTCATATCGTGTTCGCTGTCAAGGGCAGGCAATCTCTTATTCCAAAACGTCACAAATCCGAGCTTCATAAATATATTACGGGGATCATCACGAACAAAAAGCAGACGGTGATTCAAATCAATTCGATGCCCGATCACATCCATATTCTTGTGGGTATGGCTCCGGACATTGCGGTATCTAAACTCGTGGGGGGCATCAAGGCAAATTCGTCAAAATTTATCAATAGCAAGGAATGGGTTGCTGGAAGATTTGAGTGGCAGTCGGGATTTGGTGCGTTCTCGTACTCGCAGTCTCATATTGATGCGGTAGCTGCCTACATTAGAGAACAGGAAAAGCATCATGAACAGAGAACATTTCAAGAGGAATATCTTGAGTTTTTGGAACTTTTTAATGTGGATTATGATAAGAGGTACATTTTTGATGCGTCTGCCCCGGATTCTCCTTAAATGCTGGTTTCTATAAACATACCGCCCTTACAGGGCTAAAGAGATGTTGGTGGCACGTATTTCTATAAACATACCGCCCTTACGGGGCTAAAGAGGTTGCCCCTAATAAGAGGTGATGAAGATTAATTTATTAATTCGGTAATTCCGTATTCTACACAAGGCGGGTGTCCTCCCCCGCAAGCGAGGATTGTATCCTCACCCAATTACCGATTTATTTTCTTAAACTTCATGCAACCGAACCGGATGCTACGCGGAACCCTTGAAGGCTTCAAAACCCTCTTCAGTCGCGTAGCGACGGCATGTTTATAGCAGCGTTTTCAAGCAAAGACGCAAGCCCCGTAGGGGGTTTTTGCTGGGGTATTTCTGCAGCATGTTTATATCGGTGCTACAAAATACCATGAAACAATCCCTATGGTTATTTTTTTTAATTGACACTTATGGGGGATTATATACATTAATATATAGTGTAATAAAATCTGATCGCAAAAAATTAGAGTCCCTTCAAAAAATACAAAAAAATTTGACTTAATCATAAAATTCATCGTATAATGTTAACGTGAGGAAGATGTTATTCTCCTCTACAGAAAACAAAAACACCCGCGGACACGTGCCTGCATTACGCTTCAAGGTGTAGGGAACCTTGAAAATCGGAATGCAACCGGCACGTGTTTCGGGTTAAAGACCCACCTTCCACTCCCATTCCCACGCTTTTACTGCAGGCGGGGTTTGAAACCCTGCCTGCAGGGGGCTCCCATTTCCACGCTTTTTAGGGTTGGACAATCCGCTGTTGCTTCAGCGTTTCGATCTCCTGTGTGAGGGTTTCAATCTGCCTTTCGAGTATCTGATCTTTCCTGCTGCGCCTGTGTGCTAAGATACCCCACACAGTCGCACCGATTGCAAGAATCGCCAAAGGTATACCAATGCAGGCGATGATGATGTTATTGAGTCTGTCAAAATTTTTTTCAATGCTATCAAAGCGTGTTTCGACATTTCCAATGCGTGTTTCGACGTTTTCAAAGCCTTTATCAATAGTTTCTTTTAGATTTTCAACTTCTGACTTTACAACTGCCCCATCCGTTTTTAGCGTTACAATGTCGGCTTTTATAGGCTTGATTTCTTCTTGAACAATCAAGCGTATCTGATTGAGGTCCGCGTCGCTCAACTGACCAAGAGCCGGTAAAGCGATCGCAGAAAAGAGTATCAGGAGAACGCGTATCGTTTTCATGAGGTGTTCCAGTTCCAGTTCGATTTATCCCCCGCAAAGGTAGGAGGGGCACAGAAATGCCTTGCGGCAAGCTTTGCAGTGCCACCCTAAACTGGTGTAAATAGTGTAGCAGATTGATAAATATGAGGCAAACTCTTTTTTTCAACTCTCAAAGTCCCCCTGATAAGGGGGATTTAGGGGGTTTTCCTTCCATTCAACATTTTTTCCAGGAAACCCCAAAAAAACACATTTATAACTAAAAAATTATAATATATCAAAAAACACACAAATAAATTTGACTTAATTATAAAATTCATGTATAATATTAATACATTACTAAAAAAACGGCTATTTTATTCAAAATTAAAGGTAATTACGACAATATATTGTAGGTATCCGATAAGTCAAAACCATTCAGTCAGTGTATCGCCCAGTGTATTGAGGCTGAATGCCTTGTGGAGGAGTCAACAGAATTACCATTTCTGAGTGCCGAATCCGCAAAAAATCGGTTTTCATTGATAAAAATTGTAATATATCAAAAAAAACACAAAAAAATTTGACTTAACCCTATAATTTATTGTATAATATAATATATTAAGACAAACGCGTAACTTTTGTTGTAGATTAAACGTAATTGTCTTAATATACGGGTTTGAAGCTTAATTCAAGATTTCAGACAAACGCGGGGGGAACACATACCCGCACCAAAAAGGTTAGTTTATTTTGTGAGAATGGGTTTATTTCCCTGAATCCATTCGATTGTTTGAATGGAAGTTTCGCACGTGAGCGAGACTTAACACTATTTCTATTTTACATTTTGGAGGAAAATAACGCATGTCAAGTTTGAAAATGACATTTTCCTTAACGAGTTTAATTTTAATTTTTGCGCTTGGGCTTGTGTTTGTGCCGACTGCTGTGATGGCGCATGACAATGCTAGTGGTGCGGCGGATACTCCGCGTCCGCATACGCACCCATTGGTAGTTACTCTGGATGAGAAAACCACACCTGCAACTGCTACTGATTTGGGTACAGAGGTTACCCCGCACGGTGTACACCCGATGGTTACCTCTATTGTGGCACTACCCTCATCAAACACAAGCGTTACAGCGTTTAACAATCAACAAGTCATACTCCTTGCCAATGATGGTATGCCTGCGGATGTAACAGCAGCTAATGCCGGCGAGTTTAAGGTGAAGGTCACATTTGACCGTACTCTCCCAACTGGTGAAGAGTTGACAGCGGGTGCTACTTTTGATAGTGGTACTCCTGCTAATACTGCTGCTAATGAAGTTGTATTTAGAGCTTTTGATAAAGATAATACGGAAATTACTTCTGGTATTACAAGTGTTGCATCGGGGCCTCTTACTGCCGCTGGAACTGAGTTTGAGTTAACCATAGCAGTTACTGGGGCTACTCATCATGATGGCACCGACTCGATGTTACCCATAGACGTGTATATAGACATAGCTCGAGATGCTGTGACGGGTCCAGTAGGTCGTTCGGGCGGTACCGTGTTAGCGGCTGCGGGCAATGATCCTTATATGTCGTCAGAGGCAATGAAGTTCACAATCGTTAGCACTCTTGATACAACTGCACCAACGGTGACGATTACCTCCGACACCAATGATGGTGTTGCCCCCACTGCTGGAGTCGTAACTTTTACAATTGCTTCTGATCAAGCGCTTGGTACTGACCTTACAGTTGATGACATCACAGTAACCGGCGGAACCAAAGGCGCGTTCACGGTGGTGACAGCTAAGGAGGAGTGGACTCTAGCGGTAACACCCGATGCACTTATGGATCCGCCAGTGCCAGTGATGGTAACAATTGCTGCCGCTGATCTTGCAGATGGGTTCGGTAACGCACCAACCGCCGATGCGACTGCGTCATATACACCTCCACGGCCCTCCGATGAAACAGCCCCAACAGTAACGGTTGCGGCAACAACACCATCTCCCTCTAAGATGGATAGCCTCACTGGTGGCAAAGTGGAGTTCACTATTACGTTTAGTGAGGCACTTGGGACAGGATTTGACAATTTTACGATCCAAGACGTTACCATTACCGGCGGGACAGCGGCAGCTACCGATCTTACCGGCCCTGCTATGACCGCTGATGATGCTCAAATGCCTGATGTTTACACGCTAATGGTCACGCCTGACAGTGCTGACGGAACAGTGACGGTTACTGTAGGGACGCAGATAGCGGATGCCTCCCGTAACCAAATTGATTCAACCGACACGACCAATGTGTTTTCTGACTCAGTCGTGCTCGATTCGACACCACCGACGGTACTAAGTCACGCTTCCAGCGTGCTCGCAACACCTCCCACGGGTGCGCCGGCAGGTACCTATCTGTCATTCACGCTTACATTTAGTGAACCCGTTCAACAGTTTGCTGTGGATGCAATAGATCAAGGAAACTCTCATAACGCTGGTTTTGATACGCGTTATTTTGGTCCGGTGAGTGGTGGTACCGACGCAATGCTTTCCTCAGTTTGGACGATTACGGTTGCAACTTCTGATCCTGATTCAGTGACCTCAATCCAACTCAGGATAGGAAGAGATGCAGTCATGGATGCAGCGGGTAATGGTCTTGCGGTCACTTACACAGCGGCGAATACCCTTGCAAATACCCGTCCATATTTTGTGGGGACGATGCCGAATATCGGAATCTGCAAAGGTGACGATCTCGGAACAACAGGATACGTGTTACCGTTAGCTGCAGATTTAGATAAACCCGCCCAGACGTTAGAGTACACCATTACGCCGGCACTGCCTGAGGGTCTATTTGAGGAACCCATTGATCATCAAAGACGGGCGATCAAAGGGACAACCACCGTAGTGGGTACGACAACGCATACATGGCAGGTTACGGACCAATACGGTTTGACGGCTGCAACACCAATAACGTTCACAATCACTGTGAAAGAACATCAGAAGCCGGAGAAACCAACAGGTCTGATGGCAACGAAAGTGGACTCTGCATCTATAGAGGCACCCACGCAGAATAGAGTGAGATTGACTTGGCCCCAAGCGGCTAACAAGACGGCTTATCCGGATTGTATCCCCGTTGTCACGGCTTACACTGTCTCGCAAACAAAGAAGGATGAAGTGACGAACACATATCCAGCATCCTCTCTTATGACCTACTCCTCTATGACAGGTCAACCGTATGCTGAAAACTTTGTGCCACCTACAGGAGCAGGGGCATGGAGCTTCACGACACCTATGTTGGATATAGGTATCTACAAGTTCACAATTGTGGCGCACAATGCCGCACCCAGTAGCCCAAGTGTCTCCAGTGACGCTGCTGTGTGGGACGTAACGATGGAAATGGAAGTCGTCGTTGCGAATCCGCCGAAAGCACCAACGAGTTTAGAGGGCGCGATTGACCAAGATGGTAATCAGGTGACGTTGAACTGGCTGAAAGTACCGGACGCAGACGATGGCGGTGCACCTATCGACGATTTTGGTGTCTACAAAGCCAATACAAAATACGGTGGATATGTCGTGTATCAAGTCCGCGACGAGGATGATCAGGTAACAAGATACCCGGCGACGGGTACGCTTGAGATCGATGACTACGAGCATCCGACCTTCCAGACCCCGAATTTGGATCCAGGTCAATATGTGTTCCGTGTCACGGCGCTGAACATCGCCGGTGAAAGCCCGAGAAGCCTCGCAACGCGGGAATTCACGATTGTTTCGTCAGGCCAGAGACCGCCGGTCCTGCCGCAACCCACAGTGGCAACTTATAGCAATGGTGTAACATCTATAGGCGCAGGTCAAATGATCGCTGCGAACGGATTCTATTTGATCCGTGCGAACGCACTGCCAGATATTTACCGTTTCTTCGCTGAAGGCGGAACCATCTCAGTGTTAGGCGCGACCGGTGCTGAGGCGAAATCTGTTGTTATCAGCGAAATTATGTGGGGACGGAACCTACGGCAAGCTGTCGGTGCCGGACGCAAAGCGGAGCAGTTCATTGAGTTGTATAACACCTCAGCTGCTACGATTAACCTCTCAACAGTGACGCTGGTTTTCGATTCTACGAACGCGGTGCCTGCTGCGCCTACCGGAAAAGTCCTGCTTGATCAGGTGAGCAACGTTTCTGGCATAGGCTGGTTGATTACCGAAGCACCCGGTCAAGATGGAAGTCTTGCCGAGCCAGGAGATCCCAACACTTTCGCACCGACGAATCTCGTCTCCATGTATCGTAAGATTACCTACGCTAACGTTATAAAGAGGCACAACGCCGATGATGCCGCGAAAAACCGCGAGGAACAGCTCAAAGCGATTCCTGACGGTAATGCCATTGGGAATTGGGCGGCTTCTAACGATGCGGATACCTACGGTATAAACCGGATCGGTTCGCCAGGTGCTCAGCACTTTGTTCCGTACGTGAAGTTGACCAAGACTGAAGTCAAGCGGGACATGTTTATTATCAACGAGATCGGTAATTACACGGACGATAAATACGATTGGGTTGAGATAAAACGTGTGGGTAGTGCTGACAATCTGAAAAACTGGCGTTTGAGTCAGATTCACGAAACTGAGAAAAAGGATATCGCGTTAGTCACCTTCCCAAATAACGATAATCACAAGATTCCGAATGAGAACGATCTTCTGCTGATCGTCAACACGGATCCGTATCAGGATCCCGACCATCCGCTTGCTGCGGGAGATCGGATTAACGGTGGGCACGACTTACCAACAGGTATTAAGTCTCGCTACTACGTTGATTCCGGACTCAAGTTGGCGAATAGCGGTAAGACGTTGCTGATCCTTCGTAACAACCACGAGGATAAGAACTTAGGGACAGCTAACAATATCCAAGATGTCATTGGAACCCTTGGGATTACCAATAATACTGCTGCCTTCCGAACTAACCTGTGGCCCTTGATCGCAACAGGCGCGCCTGACGGCGACGTTGTTAAGGATGCGGATGAAGATTTAAGGGCTGGTAAGGTCTATACACGGAATGCAGGCGGCGGAACCGGTAAACACCATATCTTTGTTGCGGGTTATACCGGTGTCGGCTATAAACGGTCTGCTGCGAGTAGTGGTCAGCACGGTGGAACCCCCGGCTACGATAACGGTGCTGTCAAAGTCAATGAAACCGACTTAGCAGACAACGCAACCGTTTCTATCAGTGAGATTATGTATACCAAAGACCGAAGCCTGCCACAGTGGATTGAACTCTATAACAGTTCCCATACGCAGGCGATCAATCTCGCAGAATGGAAACTCAGGATTGAGCATAGCCGCGATGCTGACGATGTTGATATTCGTGTCCCAAGTGTGACGACGAATAACCTTGGGGGTATCATTATCCAGCCGAACCAAACCGTGTTGATTGTTAGTGACACGATAGGACGGACTTCGCGTGCTGCACAAGGTGGTATTGACTTCCCAGCAACGCGTATCATTAACCTCTGGGGACAGAAGGATAAGCTTGAGGTCGTTGGTGCAACCCGACGCACCTATAAGCTGCTCAGCGCAACCGCCTTCAAGATTACCTTGCTGGATAAGGGTAATTCTGCTGTGGATATCGCTGGTAACCTCGGTGATGATGGCACAGCGATGTGGGAACTCCCGTCGAACGGCGACGAAGGTAGAAGTTCTATCATCCGTCGTTACAATACAGGGGACGCTACAAGTGGCGGTAATGGTATGGCAGAGGATGGCACAATGCGTGAGGGGTGGGTATACGCTGCGGATTCTGCGCTTTCCCACGTCCGATTCAATGAGACCTACTACGGTAGTCCTGATGATATCGGTACCCCTGGCTTCCGTGCTGGTGGTCCGCTACCTGTCTCGTTGTCGAAGTTCCGTCCAGAACGTCTGAAAGATACCGGTGAAGTCGTTGTCCATTGGATTACTGAATCTGAGTTGAATAACGCTGGGTTCAATATCCTCCGTAGCGAAAAACGGGACGGCGAGTTCACGAAAGTTCATTTTCAAGCAGGTAAAGGCACCACGAGTGAACGTAGCGTTTACGAGTGGAAAGACCAATCTGCTAAACCCAATGTCGTTTACTACTACCAGATTCAAGATGTTTCCTTAGACGGTGATGTCACGACCTTACGGGTCACGCACCTCCGGGGTAATGTCACAGCGGCTGGTAAACTGACGACGATGTGGGGTGAAATAAAAGCGTTGCAATAAGCAACAACTCGGTTATTCAGGGAGAAGTCTATAACCGAACTAACCTAACGCAAAGGCGGTGGATTCCCTGTCCACCGCCTTTCACATTTTAATAGTTATCAGTTATCAGTTATCAGCATAACCGCCTGTCATCAAGAACAATCTGGCTCGTAGTAGCGCAATTCATTGCGCCTTCCATAATCCCCAGGCCGGTAGGTGCGGTTTGGAACCGCACCGGGTCTTAGGCACAAACGCTGTGGTAACCTCATCAGTTATCAGCATAACCGCCTGTCATCAAGAACAATCTGGCTCGTAGTAGCGCAATTCATTGCGCCTTCCATAATCCCCAGGCCGGTAGGTGCGGTTTGATGAAGTTTAAGAAAATATTTCGGTAATCCCCAGGCCGGTAGGTGCGGTTTGGAACCGCACCGGGCTTCACCAAGAAATTACCGAATTAATAACTTAATCTTCATGGAACCGCACCATAAGTGTCAATTTTAGAAAAAGGGATCATGGTATCGTAGGTTGGGTTGAACGGATACCACCAAAACCCTAAAAATAAGAAAACGCGACTTTCCCGATAGACCCCCCATCGAACCATAGACCGAGTGAAACCCAACGCTTTGGCTGTGAAGTTCCGAGACGCTGGGGGTGTAAAGTTGGGTTTCATTAGGTTCTTGAATAAATCTGGCGGGATATTTGCTTTCATGTATGTTTGGCACATAGACCTACAACTTCTCAACACCATTCAACCCCACCTACGGGACTTGTGACTGGCTCGTAGTAGCGCAATTCATTGCGCCTTCCATAATCCCCAGGCCGGTAGGTGCGGTTTGGAACCGCACCATAGGTGTCAATTTAGGGATTATTTCATGGTATTTTGTAACACCGATATAAACATGCTGCAGAAATACCCCAGCAAAAACCCCCTACGGGGCTTGCGTTTTTGCTTGAAAATGCTGCTATAAACATACCGTCCTCTACGGGACTGAAGAGGTTTTTGAAACCTTCAAGGTTTCTGTGTAAAATCCGGTTCGGTTGGGAATGCACGTCGCATTTGGGCGTGTACGCCGCAAAACCGAACCTACCGGGTCTGGGGCCGAGGCAGTTATTTCTCTTAAATTGACACTTATGGTGCGGTTTAGAACCGCACCGGGCTTCCCCAAGAAATTACCGAATTAATAAATCAATCTTCATCTAACCGAACCGGATCCTACGCGGAAACCTTGAAGATTCCAAAAACCACTTTAGTCCCATAGAGTTTAGTTGCTTGGGCATTTCTGCGTATTTCTTCTATAGGGGGTTAAATTAAAGTCCCCCTGATAAGGGGGATTTAGGGGGTTTTTCTTCCATAGTTTCAAAGTCCCCCTGATAAGGGGGATTTAGGGGGTTTTTCTTCCATAGTTTCAAAGTCCCCCTGATAAGGGGGATTTAGGGGGTTTTTCTTCCATAGTTTCAAAGTCCCCCTGATAAGGGGGATTTAGGGGGTTTTTCTTCCATAGTTTCAAAGTCCCCCTGATAAGGGGGATTTAGGGGGTTTTTCTTCCATAGTTTCAAAGTCCCCCTGATAAGGGGGATTTAGGGGGTTTCTTCCATAGAGGGTTAGAACCAGTAGCTGCGGATTTTAACAGAAACCTTACACACCCAAAAAACACCTCTTAAAATCCGCGTCCTCCGCGTAATCCGAGATTTGCGGCGTACTCGCCCAAATGCGACCTGCATTCAGACCTTTAATCCCGTCGCGCCGTTTTCACAAAACTTCCCGTCGCACTCAAACGCCGAAGCACCGCCCGCGTATCATAAACCTCCACACGCCTAAGCGGCCCCTCAGCAACCTGACTATCTCCCCCAAAAATATAAATCTGACCATCTATAATCTCAGTCGTATGTCCCGATTTACCAACCAGCATATCCCGCGCTTCACTCCAACGATCCCTTACCGGATCATAGATTTCAATCGTTGAATGATACTTATATTCCCTATCCTCCCAAACAGAACCGCCGATAACATAGATTTTGCCATTGATAAAGTTTGCCGAGTGTCCCGCTTTCCGAGTAAACATCTCTCGCCTTTCACGCCACCGATTCGTTTTCGGATTGAACACCTCGACACTCGAAAGATACGGATCCGACTTGCTTAAACTCGCGGACGGCCCCGTGCCACCCGTCGCATAGATTTCGCCATTGACAACACTCAGTGCCGCCCAATACCGCGCATGGTGCATACGGCTCGCCGTTACCCAGAGGTCCGTCGCTGGATCATACACCTCTACAGTCGCCAACTGCCCCCGTTTTCTGCCCATCGGACCGACCGCTAACCCACCAATCGCATAGATTTTGCCATCCACAACGCACGTCCGCGTCTTTCTCGGTGTCGGCATGTCCGCTTTCTGGGTCCAGCTGTCCGTAACCGGATCATACATTTCCACAGTTGGGAGGCCTTCAGCCTCGTGTACCCAACCCGTATACATCGGGACTTTCTTAATCTTTTCGCCACCGATAGCGTAGATTTTGCCATCCACAACGGAAACCGCTACACCAGACCGCTTTGTCGGCATATCCGCCTTCCGTTGCCAAGTATCGGTTTTCGGGTCATACATCTCCACCGTTGAAATAGCGATCTCCCCAAATTCGTCCTTTTCCAGTTGTAGCCTGCCCCCTATAGCGAAGATCTTACCGTCTACAGTACCCGTAGAAAAGCAAGATCGCGCTGTCGGCATATCTGCTTTCCGCTGCCACTGTAATGTAGAAAACCTAAGAGAATCCCCTTGCGTCTCGGAAACCAGCGCCGCCTCAGCAACCCGCAGTCCTGCCCTGCTATTTTTATCCGTAGCAGCCACGCGCCCGATCTGGTCCCGGACATCCGGTTTTGAATCGGCATCCAGCACAATAAAGGCATCAACAAGCTCAACCGTCGGTTCGGCGACTGCATCGAAATTATACGGTTTCTGAAAGCGGACGAGATATTGGTGCGTCGCACCCAAGAGCATCACAACCAGAAACGCCGCCAGACCAAAAGCACCCCACGGGAGCAACGGCTTCGCAACCGGAGGCGGTGTCGGTTGCAGATCAGCGACTTGTCGCATGATATTCTCGGTGAGGTTAGCAGGGAACTGCACACCCCCGAGCACCTCCTGGACCAAGAGTTCTTGATCCTCCCGCAAACGCTTCCGCGCCCGCCAGAGCCGATTCGTAATCGTATTGACCGAGACCCCCAAGAATTTGCTAATCTCCTTCGCCGTCATTTCACCGAGATAGTGGAGTGTCATCACCGTACGCTCACTCTCCGGCAGTTTAGACAGCAGTTTTTCGACGATCGCATAACGATGCTCGGTCCCTTCTACTTCGCGCTGTTCCGCAGTGTAATGAACATAAGAAGATTCCGCTATCTCTTCCATAGGTGTATCCTCCAGCGATTGCATCGCCGGTTTATGTCTTTGAAGCCAATTAAGGCAAAGTCGATTTGCGATGACATACAGCCACCCCGCAAATTGATTCGGATTTTTGAGTGTCGAGAGTTTCTTATAGGCTTGCAAAAACGTATCCTGCGTAATCTCTTCCGCATAGTGAAAATCGCTAACCTTCCGCCACGCAAGCGCGTGAACACCTCTTTGGTGCCTTCGGACCAACATATCAAAAGCAGCGTCATCGCCAGACAAAATCCTACGAATCAGTTGAGCATCATTTTCCACCATCAAAATCTCCTAATTTTCCCCCAGGCCCGGCTCGGTCCCCAGACCCGGTAGGTGCGGTTTGCAACCGCACCGGATCCCACGCGAAAACCTCACACACCCCAAAACCACCTCTTAAAATCCGCGTCCTCCGCGTAATCCGCGTAATCCGCGATTCAGAACGCACACCGCACCGGATCCCACGCGGAAACCTTACCCACCCAAAACCACCTCTTAAAATCCGCGTCCTCCGCGTAATCCGCGTAATCCGCGATTCAGAACGTACACCGAACCGGATCCCACGCGGAAACCTCACACACCCCAAAACCACCTCTTAAAATCCGCGTCCTCCGCGTAATCCGCGTAATCCGCGATTCAGAACGTACACCGAACCGGATCCCACGCAGAAACCTTACTTCAAAAAGCACCCGCAACCAGCACAAGATCCTGTATATTCACAACCCCATCCCCATTAACATCCGCAGCACTATCACCCGATGCCCCAAGATGCGATGCGACCCAAACAAGGTCCTGGATATTAACAACATCATCCCCATTAACATCCTCCCTGCGTCCTATAGGTTCAGGCGTAGAAGGATTGACTTCCCATAAAAGTATCGTACCATCCTTACTCCCACTTGCGACGGTATTCCCATCCGGACCAAACGCCACGCCGTCAACCTCATCCGCATGCCCACTGAACGTACGGAGCTCGCTACCCGTGTTAACATCCCAAATACGAACAGTAGTGTCCCAACTCCCAGTCGCAAGGGTGCTACCATCAGGACTCAACGCTATACCGACAATCGCATCCGTATGCCCAATCAGCCTGTGTAGCGAGTTACCCGTGTTGACATCCCAGAGCCGCGCAGTGTCGTCATAACTCCCAGTCGCAAGGGTGGTCCCATCCGAAGTAAACGCCACGCTGGCGACCCCATTACTATGCCCCGTGAATGTGAGAAGCTCGCTACCCGTGCTGACATCCCAGAGCCGCGCAGTGTTATCATAACTCCCAGTCGCAAGGGTATTGCCATCCGGACTAAACGCCACGCTTCTGAGCCAATTCGTATGACCAGTGAATATGCGAAGCTCGCGACCTGTATTAACATCCCAGAGCCGCGCAGTACGGTCACCACTCGCCGTTGCGAGGGTGCTACCATCCGGACTAAACGCCACATCTCTGATCCAATCCGTATGCTCGGTAAGCCTATGTAGAAGGCGACCCGTGTTCGCATCCCAGAGCCGCGCAGTATCGTCATAACTCCCAGTCGCGATGATGTTACCATCCGGACTAAACGTTATGCTATTGACCCACTGCGTATGCCCAGTAAGCGTGTGGAGCAGGTTACCCGTGTTCGCATCCCACAGACGGACGGTGTAGTCCTCATTCCCGCTTGCGACGGTATTGCCATCCGGACTAAACGCCACGCCGATGACACCAGACGTATACCCACTGAACGTGTGTAGCGGGGTATCCGTGTTCGCATCCCAGAGCCGCGCAGTACCGTCATAACTCCCAGTGGCAAGGGTATTGCCATCTGGACTAAACGCCACGCCGATGACCCGATCCGTATGCTCAGTAAGCGTACGAAGATGTGAACCCGTGTCGGCATCCCAGAAACGGACAGTTTTGTTAGAACTCGCCGTTGCGAGGGTCTCGCCATCTGGACTAAACGCCACGCTGAAGATCGGAGCCCAATGTCCGGTAAGCGTGTGAAGCTCGTCACCCGTGTTCGCATCCCACAGACGCGCAGTGCTGTCCCAACTCCCGCTTGCGACCGTGTTACCATTCGGACGAAACGCCACACTATTGACCCCAGACCTATGCCCGGTAAGCGTCCGGAGCCGGCTACCCGTAGTCGCATCCCAGAGACGAATAGTGTTATCCGCAGCCCCACTTGCGAGCATCGTCCCATCCGAACTCAGTGCGACGCTGGTGACCCCATTCCGAACCCTATTGAACATCTTTGTATGCCCGGTAAGCGTGCGGCGTTCGCTACCCATATTCACATCCCAGAGACGGACAGTAGCATCCTCACCTCCGCTTACAAGCGTCATGCCATCCCGACTAAACACCACGCTATTGACCCCAGCCGTATGTCCAGTAAGCGTGCGGAGATGTGAACCCGTATTCGCATCCCAGAGACGAATCGTGGTATCCTCACTCCCACTTGCCATGATACTGCCATCCCGACTAAACGCCACGCTGTTGACAGCACCCGTATGCCCTCTGACGAGTTCAAGTTCTTCGCCAGTCTGTGTGTCGTAGATCCAAACACCTATAATACTCACCACTGCCAGGCGTGTGCTATCTGGCGAATACTGTATTTCATTTATTTTCCCTTTACCGAGGCGTGCCTTAGCACCTTCCGGCAATCCCAACGTTATGTAGTCTTGTGCAAAAGCATTTGTCAAAACAGCAAACACCATCAAAAGCGTAACCAAAATCGAAAAAAGTATAGTTTTCACGCGTAATTTCTCCTCATAAGTTCACCATATTTATTGTTTTATTTCTAAATAAACGCCTGTCATTAACCAAACCCTGGTTCGTAGTAGCGCAATTGATTGCGCCGTACTTGCCCAAATGCGCCGTGCATTATTGCGCCGTGCGATGAATCGCACGACTACGAACCATTTTCCCCTGGCCCGGTAGGTGCGGTTTGGAACCGAACCGGATCCTACCCCAGACCCGGTAGGTTCGGTTTCTAACCGAACCGGATCTTACGCGGAAACCTTGAAGACTTCAAAACCCTCTTCAGTCGCGTAGCGACGGAATGTTTATAGCAGCTATGGTGCGGTTTGGAACCGCACCGGATCTTGGGCACAAACGCTGTGGGAACCTCATTGGATATTTTATGAAATTACCCAATGAATAAATTAATCTTCGTATAAGGGGAATTTAGGGTTTTTCTTCCTCTCAAAGTCCCCCTGATAAGGGGGATTTAGGGGGTTTTCTTCCATAGGTTCAAAGTCCCCCTGGTAAGAGGGATTTAGGGGGTTTCTTCCAATCTTCCTGTTTTCCATCCTTCCTCTTTATTATTTCACCGCTCCTGCAGGCGGGGTTTGAAACCCCGCCTGCTTAAGCCGTCCCCAAGTAATAGCAAGTTTCCCCGTCGCCTCAACCCCAAGCGGAATACCAATCTTCGCACCATTCTTCCCCGCCAGATGATGCCCATTGCGCGACGCATCTAAAAATTCCTGTGCCCCACCCGGCTCATCAAAATGCCACAACGCAACCGTCTTCGCGTCATCTTTGAACTTACCGCGTGGCATAAAACCCTTTTTCTCAACATCGTAACGCGCCTCCGCCGAGATACGAACCTCATCAATATAGCCAGTAAAGGAATCCAAAAACGCTTTGGCTGGCGGACGACCCGGCATCACAATTATCTTTCCAAACCCGCCAAGCACGAAGTCCTTTGGACGCAAATTACGAGGATCACGATCATGTCCGAGCGGTTGACCATTTTGATGTGTCCCCCCGAAATCATTGACGATCGCCGTTACCTGATTCCCCTTCACCTGATGAGCGATATGGTACCATTGGTTCAGTTCAAGCGAGATCGGAAAAAATAGCGTTCGACCGAACCCACCATCAATATAGGAACTCATTTGCAAGACAAGATCCCCCTTCGGTGGATCGGTATTTACCACATTCGCCAGTTCATTGAATTGACCTTCATTATTCAAGATGACCATATCCACCTGTTGATGGAGTATCACCAATACCGTCGTCTCCGTTTTGTCGGGCGGTGCAGTCAGATATATCCAAGCTTCAAAAGTGAACTCTTCCGTGCCATCCGGTAAAAGCCAACCGAAAGTTTCAAAATCCAAAACAGCATAGTCGTCGACCCCATCGAGAACTAAATAGTTGCCACCCGCCGGTGAAGCCGGTGGAAACGCGTCAGCACCCAGCGGCATCAGTACCACCAAAAAAACGCACATAAAAATTTGTCGGTATCCCATTTTTTCTCCTTATCAAAATATCTAACGTCCAACACGCTTTCACAGTTTACCCATATTTAACGCTTAGCCATCCAATCTCTTAAATGTTATCATCTTATCGCGTTGCCCCTTGCAGGCGGAGTTTGAAACCCCGCCTGCAGAGTCGTCGGATGTCCGTTACCACAGAAAAACGCGTAAGTCCTCATAATTAAAGACACAATTTTTGAAAAAAAATTGTGCATCATTTGAAAAAAAATGAAAAATTGGTAAAGCCAAGAGATATATAGGTAGGATAATGAATTGCAGTACAACAAATTCTAACCGCACTCCCAAACCCGGTAGGTGCGGTTTGGAACCGCACCATAAGTGTCAATTTAAGAAAAAATAACCGTTTCGGCCCCGGACCCGGTAGGTTCGGTTTCCTAACCGAACCGGATACTACGCGGAAATTTTGAAGACTCCAAAAACCTCTTCAGTCGCGTAGCGACGGAATGTTTATAGCAGCGCATGACCCAAAAACCTAAGCCCCGTAGGGGCGGCATGTATAGAGATATTCCTACAAAATACCGTCAAAAATCCCTAAATTGACACCTATGGTGCGGTTTGGAACCGCACCGGATCGTCCGCAGAAAGCTTAGATGTAGCAAACCGCCTCTTAAAATCCGCGCAATTCGCGATTCAGAATAAGTAGGAGCGAGCTGTGCTCGCGATCTTCTTGTAGGATGGATTGTTTTTATTGGGGATGTTTTTGCGTGGGTATTTCTGCGGATTTCTTCTACGGTTTCTAACCGCACTCCCAGGCCCGGTAGGTGCGTTTTGGAACCGCACCATAGGTGTCAATTTAGGGATTTTCACGGTATTTCGGCGGACCGTCTCTATAGATGCTGCAGAAACACCCAAGCAAAAACCCCCTACGGGGCTTAGGTCTGTGAGATTGCTTTTCTCTACACAGATACCATCCCTACCGGATTCAAGAGGTTTTTGAAGTCTTCAAGGTTTCTGTGTAAAATCCGGTTCGGTTAGGAAACCAAACCTACCGGGCCTGGGGCGGAGGCGGTTGTTATTTCTTAAATTGACGCTTATGGTGCGGTTTGGAACCGCACCGGATCTAAGACAGGAACCTCAAATATAGAAAACGCCTCTTAAAATCCGCGTTCTCCGCGTTCTCCGCGTTCTCCGCGATTCAGACTTCTCAAAGTCCCCCTGATAAGGGGGATTTAGGGGGTTTTCTTAGAAGCGAAGACAAACCTCACAACCGCGCATCAAGCGGAATATGAAACACCCCACGCCGTTGCGTAGCAATATAAAGCCGATCCTCACTGACAACCAGAGAAACAATCGTATCCGGAACACTTGGAAAAATCTGTTCCCACTTACCATGCGCATCCAAGCGATAGACACTCGCAGCATCAGCACCATAAACGCGAGCATGATGGACAGCGAACCTATCTATCACAGTCCGTTCACCCATCCCATCCGTCAGCACGCGCCAATGTTCGCCGTTCTGTGAAACCAAGACCCCGCCGTCAGTAGCAACATAAACCGTAGCACCCGCAAAGGCTATCTCTTTAAAACCCGTAAAACGAAGCGGGAGGTTCGGTGTAATATCTTTCCAACTGTTGCCACCATCAAGCGACTGAAAGAGGGTACCATCTCGCTTACCGACATAGACGGTATCCCCTGAAACCGCCAACTGGAAACCCCTATCAAATCCATAAAGAGATTCGCTATTATCGATTAAACCCGTATCCGTCCATTCTGAGTCACCGGGCTTCCATTTGAAAAGGTGTCGCTTCCATTGCGCGTAGAACGTCTGCCCACTCACTGCAAACGCCCCAATATTGTGGTGTTTAGCAATAGCGTAGAGTGGATTGGGTGAGTTATCACGCTTTTCCGGGGTATTAGGCAAATCATCCCCAGTCCACAAATTAACGGACGAAGATTCGCGTTCAAAAGCGGGTGCCCCCTGAACCGGAACGAGCACATTCTCCACAGTTAACCGGAAAAGGCGCAGCGCATCTTTTTCAGGAGCAGTTCTATATTCAGGAACGATGCCGTAGAGCGTGCCGTTAGCAACGGCTAACGGCGAAGCGAGGTTAAGGTGAGAAAATTTCTGTTCTATTGTCTCACGTTCTTGGGTGTTGGCGTCAATATTAAGGTAAGAAAATTTCTGTTCCATTGCTTCTAATGCTTCACGTATTAGGTTATTAGAGTCAATCTGTACGGTTTCCCACGTCTCACCACCGTCAACGGATCGGATAAGATTCCCACCGGTATACCCATAGATGTTATTGTTAACTGCGACCAGATACTCTATTGCTGTTTCCCTGATGCCGTTCGTAAATAAGTGCCATGATTGACCACCATCGGTCGTGCGATGAATACCGGACGGACCGGCTCTATAAAAAGTCCTTTTATCCATCGCTACAATCCCTTGGGGTAAGTGGATTTCCCCAATACCAGCCAGAACATTAATACCAATTTCTGGATTCACAAGATTTGAATCATTTTCGTCCATTATCTGCGTCCACGATGCCCCGAAGTCAGTCGAGTGAAAAATCGCGCCCAATCTGTCTGCATTGCCATCAAATGCTATATCTGTTGTCGACTTTTGGCTCGGTTCAATCCATCGCCAGTGAGAAAGGTCAGGCCCCGTTCCAACATAAAGGCTGTTTTCAAAGCCAGTCATCCAATAGACAGGTTCCGATGGACTTGTCGGCAAGTGTCGCCAAATACTTGAATCAAGAAGGTAGATGCCATCGCTTGTGCCCGCAAATACCTTGTTGTTAATCGCAGCGACTGCTGTAATACTTTCACCTGCCAATCCAGTTTCCAAGAGATCCCACTGTGTACCAGCATCTGTAGATCGGAAGACACCTTCACCTTGAAGCGCGAGATACATGACCATACCTGAACGCGAGGTGTCTCCATCCGTTGCGTCCATGATAACGAATTCGATGGGGTATCCTTTCGGTCGCGAGCAGAATACCTGCCACGTTTCGCCGTTATCGATGGAGGTGAATATATTATCCACGGAGACAACGTAGAGGGTTCCACCACGCGCTGCCATCGGCATCTGAAGTCTATCAGATCGCACCTCCGTGTTGATGAGTGTCCAAGCAGTCGCGTCCACTTCGCGTCTATAGATACCGGATGATGTAGCAGCGTAAAGCGTTCTTTCAGGTGCAACAAAGATGTTGAATACAGTCCCGCCATACGGACCATTTGTTTGCGTCCATTGCGACGCGGAAGACTCGCTGAAATTTTCCTGTCGGTTGGCGGTTAGCGTTGTCTCAGGACTTTGCGGACGGGGACGAACACTGCTACCGGGATAAACAACCTGTCCCGCCTGATTCTGCACAGCCGGTTTTGCATCAATCTCAACGGTGAAGAACGCGTCAACGAGTTCAACCGTCGGTTCAGCTTGTGCCTCGAAGCTATACGGCTGCTGAAACCGAGCAAGGTATTGACTGCTTGCACCCAGCAAGAGTATAATCAAAACCGTAGCTGTACCAAAAGCCGCCCACGGCAGCAGCGGTTTCGCAACCGAAGGCGGTGCCGGTTTCATGTCGGCAACTTGTCTTGTGATGTTCTCTATGAAGTTTGTCGGTAATTGGACACCACCGAGGACTTCACTAACCAAGAGTTCATCTTTCTCTTGCAAACGCTTGCGTGCCCGATGGAGTCGGCTATGCACCGTCTTCACAGATACACCTAAGAACTTGCCAATCTCCTTCGATGTCATTTCACCGAGATAGTAAAGCGTCACAACCGTCCGTTCACTCTCCGGTAGTCGTGCGAGCAGCCTTTTGACAGTTTCGCCTCGCAGTTCAGAGGCTACCGTCTCGCGCTGCTCCGATACATAACGCGTATACGAGGATTTTTCTACCTCTCCCACATGCGTGCTCTCCAGCGATTGCGTCGCAAGTTTTTTCTTCCGCATCCAATTAAGGCAAAGCCGATTCGCGATAACATAGAGCCATCCTGCAAACTGATTCGGATTCTTAAGTGTAGCCAATTTTTTGTAAGCTTGGAGGAAAGTATCTTGTGTAATCTCTTCGGCATAGTGAAAATCGCCAATCTTCCGCCACACAAGCGCGTGCACACTCTTTTGATATTTTTCTACCAAAGTGCTAAACGCCGCATCATCGCCAGACAAAATGTTGCGAATCAGTTGAACATCATTTCCTCGTTCCATCAGAATCCTCCATAATTAACGAATCGGTTTATCAGTATAGCAATACAGCCCCTGTTTTTCCAGTAAAATCTCGTATATATCAAGGTCATTTAGTTTTCCATTTTTCCACAGCGTTTTGCCCCCAGACACAGTAGGTTTTCCCCATGTCCGCTAGGTTTTCCCCCAGGCCCGGTAGGTTCGGTTTCCCAACCGAACCGGATCCTACGCGGAAACCTTGAAAACTTCAAAACCCTCTTCAGTCTCAGACCCAGGCCCGGTAGGTTCGGTTTTGCGGTGTACTCACCCAAATGCGACGTGCATTCCTAACCGAACCGGATCCTACGCGAAACCCTTGAAAACTTCAAAACCCTCTTCAGTCTCAGACCCAGGCCCGGTAGGTTCGGTTTCATGAAGATTAATTTTTTAATTCGGTAATTTCATAAAATATCCAATGAGGTTCCCACAGCGTTTGTGCCTAAGATCCGGTGCGGTTCCAAACCGCACCTACCGGGCCTGGGGATTACCGGTTTATTTTTTTAAACTTCATCTAACCGAACCGGATTCTACGCGGAAACCTTGAAAACTTCAAAACCCTCTTCAGTCGCGTAGCGACGGCATGTTTATAGCAGCGTTTCCAAGCAAAACCCCAAGCCCCGTAGGGGGTTTTTGCTGGGGTATTTCTGCAGCATGTTTATATCTGTTTTGTCTATTTCCCCTCAAATATCCATCCGAAAAAACCTCAAAAACGCCACGGTCGTTAACACAATCGCAAAGAAACAGAGCAGCAAGAGATCCAAAGCAGCATGCTGCAGCGTCTCTCCCAAAGTCGGTTCCACCAACGGCGGAGCCGGCATCGTAGACGGGATTGCCTCGATATCGTCGTGGCTAAAAGCACCCTCTGATATTTTGCTGAAAATTTCTGCATCAAGTGTTTCATAGTAGCGAGTACCCGTTTGGAAGTAGGCATTTTTTTTCGCCTGACCCGTTTGCGTCGCATCTGTAGCGAGGAAAATGAAGGAAGCCGTAGGCGTAATTCGGGAAAAATTCACACCGATTGTATCTTGGTATTTTCTCTCTCGCGCATAACGTCTATCGAGTTGCGTCGCGAGGTCCCGGTATTTTACCCGAGCCGCTTCTTCAAGCGGTGCCATCTTCTCATTCATTTTCTCTATATGTTCTGGCCCCATTGTAAAGACGGCAGTCCCGCCCTTCGGGGGGTTAGATTTCAGCATTTCAGACATCACTTCACTCATCATTTTGCCTCTTTCCGCGTCAAGACCGGCGCGCAATTCTTCCCGCCGCGCTGTTTTTTCCCTATAGACACTCTCCGCTGTTGAAGTCGGCGCGACGATCTGTGCCGCGAGAAACCCGACCCGCGGTAAGATGAGAACAACGAACACCCAGACAGTAAATGCAACAATAAGTGCTGTCTTAGAACTGTCAAAATAGATAGAGATCACCGCCCCCACCGCAAAAAAGACCGCAATATAGAGCAACGAGACGAAGATAAGGCAGAGGATACGCAGAAAAATGTCCGATTCAGCCAGCGGAAAGCCTTGCAAGACGAGCACGAGTAAACCGATGATGACCGACATTAAGAACGGAAGGATGAAGACAAAGTATCCACCGATGAGTTTGCTCCACAAAAATATATCGCGGGGCAGCGCATTGGCGAGCGTTATCCGAAGCGTGCCGGCTTCTCTTTCCCCAGCAACCGCATCAAACGTAAACAATAATGCCAGCAGACTAAAGACAGTACTGACGACAAACACAAAGTCGAGATGCCCCAAAAGAAAGGCGATCGGCGCAGTAGACAGCGACGCTTCGCCCCGCGTTATGCCGTTGCGTGTCATACCGAGATAACTCGGAAGCGCAGATTCTAAACCCGTCGCAAACACACTCAAAGGCGTCGGTTTAAGAATCAGTTTGGAAGCTTCAAAACTCGTATCTGTTGCCTTTGACCTAAATTTAAAGGCGGGCACGCCTCCCGATTCTTTACCATTTTCGTCTTTGGGAGTGTTTTCATCTTCGAGCGTTTCTTGTTCCTGATAATCAACTTGGCGTTTAAGATAATGATGGTAATTAATATGCAAATTAAGCGGTATAAGCAATACACACATCAGCAGAAGCGCAACAAACCGCGCACTCAAGATATGATGCATAATCTCTTTCTGAATTAACGTCATCAACATGACAGCAACCTCATTCTTTATGTAGAATAAACTGTTAGTTTGTTCCACATCACCACCATAGGTGTCAATTTAAAAAAATAATAGCCTTGATTCCCCAGGTCCGGTAGGTGCGGTTTGATGAAGTTTAAGAAAATATTTCGGTAATTCTATATTTTCCCCAGGCCCGGTAGGTGCGGTTTGGAACCGCACCGGGCTTCACCAAGAAATTACCGAATTAAAAAGTTAATCTTCATAAACCGAACCGGATCCTACGCGGAACCCTTGAAGCCTTCAAAAACCTCTTCAGTCCCGTAGGGGACGTTATGTTTATAGCAGCGTTTTCAAGCAAAAACCCAAGCCCCGTAGGGGCGGCATCTGTGTAGAAACTTGAATCCCGTACTGACGCTAAAAGGTTCCCAAACAAACCCAGCAAGCAACCATCCTATTCAATAACAACATCAATGACAACACTGTCACCGAGATCTCCAAGATTAATTATGTCGCCTGAAAGACGGGCACCGTCTATCTCTATCCACTCGACTGTCCCAATAGAATCCAACCCCTCAATTGACGATATCTTCCAAGAATCACCGAGCTGTTCCTGCAAAACATCAACAAAGGTATCATCTACAGCCGCTGTTGCATCCAAGTTCTCAGGGCGTGCAGCAAACGCCTCGTCTTCAAGTGCATCAAGGAAGTCCGAAAACTCATCAGGCGATGCTTCTGCTGTCTCCTTGTTGATTATCTCCGGTTCCGCTGCTTCCTGTTTCACAAACAGAGGTGCCTCGGTAGTTTCAAATATCACCGTCTTTCCGAAAGTTGTTTGTGCATCAAGATTTTCCGTCGGCTCCATTTTTTCTGGAATAGGTGCGGGCAGTTCACCGAGGGATTTCTCAAAACGTTGAAGATCCCACTTGGCATAAAAATAGATCCCGACACAAAGCACGGTCATCAAAATAGCCGTACGCCCAAGAAGTTGCGAGTAATTCATATAGTTCATAATTTGCCCTCTTTTCAAATTCACGTCTTTAGTTATTAAAGACACAATTTTTCGCGAAAACCTTGCATAATTTTGAAAAATATAAAAAAAAATAGATTTTATGTAGCATAGGCTGTTAGCCTGTGCCAGTCTGAATGTCTGTTATAGGCATTCAGACTGTTTGAGAGTGCCCAATTAATTATAGATTTTACTGTAATCTAAGAATTAGCAAAATTGCTTGAAATTGTGGAGAGTTTTTCAGGTAGGAGGTAAAAATCCGAACGTTATATTGCGCAATTAAACCATTCTATTCACTCTGAAACAAGGTAGGCGTTATGGCATTTGGAAAGTTAAGCAGCATCCGAACAAGAGGTGAGGTCGCAACTTCCGCTAACAGAAAGTGGGAAAAGGCATAGAGAAACTAAAATGCGGAAATTTGAATCAAGAAACGGGTATTTAGGAAACAGGCTTTACAATCCTTCTTCAAGTGGGATATGAAACAGCCCGCGCCGTCCGGTGGAAATGTAAAGTCTATCGTCACTAACGACAAGAGAAGCAACTGCACTCGGGACACCTGGAGCAATCTGTTTCCACTTGCCGCGATCATCCAAGCGATAGATCCCCGTATCACCCGCACCATAAACGCTCGTATGATCGACAGCGAACCTCTCTATCACGATACGCGCTTCCATCTCATCGGTTAGCACGCGCCAATGTTCGCCGGTTCGCGAACTCAAGACCCCTTTGTCCGTTGCGACGTAAACCGTTGAACCCGCAAAAGCTATCTCTTTGAAACGGGTAAACCGAAATGGAAGGTTTGGTGTAATGTCTTTCCAGCTATCCCCCTTATCAAGCGATTGAAACAGTTTACCATCCCGCTTTCCCACGTAGACATTTTCCGCCGAAGCGGCTAACGCAAACCCATTTCTCAAGCCCCGAGTTGACTGTTTACCGAGATCTATTAACCCAGTGTTTGTCCATTTTGAATCGCCAAATTTCCATTTGAAAAGCCCTCGCAGGTGCTCCACATAGAATACTTCGTCACTGGCAGCAAATCCACCCACTCTTGCAGAGGTTGTAATACCGCGTAATCTTTGCGTCAACTTAGGATTCTTCCCTATGTTATCAGGTAAGTGGATTCCTTCCGCCTTCGCAACAGCAGGCACCAGTGCGATGGACAGCATCTCTCGACCAAAAGAGGGCATTTCTTGCACTCGAACGAGGGCATTACCGTCTGTAGATAGACCGAAAATACGTAGATTATCTTTTTCAGCCGAGATCCAATACAGCCTTCCGTCTGCAACAACCAACCTTGAATCAGCAGAGAAATTAATGCGAAAATGCTGCTTTTCTATCCGTTCGCCGGTATCAATGCGCAGGCTTTCCCACGACTCACCACCGTCAGTCGATTGGACAACATTACGACCGGTAGGCACATAGAGCCTATTGTTGAACGCTACCAAATTCTTTATCTTCGTTCCTACCATCCCATTCATAAATAGGTGCCACGAGTCACCCGCATCAATTGTTTGATAAACACCGAGTGTCCCAACTGTGTAAAAAGTCTTTTCATTCACTGCTACGCTTCGCGAATTATTATGCGGAAGCAAATTTGCATTGACCCCAAGATTGGTCCAAGTTTCTCCGGCATCTGTTGAGCGAAATCGTTGGATACCTTGTGCTAAAACCGTTTTACCAGCAACCGAAAACTTTATTCCAAAGGGTGCTATAAAAGAGAGAGGTTCATTCTTAGGCGTAATCTCAGTCCATGATTCACCCAAGTCGGTTGAGTGGAAGATCCTGCCGCGTGGTAGGTTTCCACCCATCCCGACTCCCGATAGTCCAGGTTCAGACGATTTCCCCAAAAACAGGTCTGGACCCATTCCAACATAGAGACTGTTTTCAAAGGCTGTCAAGGAAAGAACAGCATCGAAGGTTGCCACGGGTCTCTGCTCCCAAACACCAGAATTGACGCGATGGAAATCAATGTGTGCGTTAGCAATCACCTTATTCTCAAGGGATTGGGGGGTTATTGGCACTTCCTTCCAAACACCAGCGTTAAAATGGTAGAGTCCCTCGTTTGTACCAATAAACATTGTGTTTTCAACCGCAGCCACCGCGTAAATGCGTTTGTCTGTCAATCCTTCGTTAAGAGGGTCCCACTGTCCATCTATAGCCGTAGATCGGAAAACGCCTTTATCTTGAAACGCGAGATACATCGTAATATCCGCTTGTGAACTGACACCCTGTATTTCATCCATGATAATGAGTCCAACAGAGCGTCCCTTTGGACGAGGACAAAAAACATTCCACGTCTCACCATTATCGGTTGAAGCGAAGATTGCATCAGTAGAGACAATATAGAGGGTGTCCTTATGCGCTGCTATAGGCACATGAAAGCTTCCTATTGGGATATTGGTATCAATACGTGTCCACGCAGGCGAACCCACTGACAATCTATAGATACCTGTGGGTGTAGCAGCATAAAGTATCCCTTCTGATGTCGCAAAAATGTTGAAGACATCGCTACCCTGGGGACCAGTTGCCTGTGTCCACTGTGACGTGGAAAGTATGCGAGAATCCCTCTGCACATCAGATGTCAGAAGTGTCTCGGCATCCCGCAAACCGGTATTATTTTTTTTATCAATGGTTCCAGCACGCCCGATTTGATTTCGCACATCCGGTTTTGAATCCATATCAAGAATGACACCGGTATCAACGATTTCAATTGTGGGTTCAGATGTTGCCTCAAAACTATAAGGTTTCTGAAAACGAACGAGGTAACGATTGCTCATACCCAGTAGCAGCAGAATCAAAATCGTAGCTGCACCCAAAGCTGCCCACGGGAGGAATGGCTTCGGAGCTAAAGGCGATGTTGGGTTTATATCGGTAATTTGTCGCATGATGTTCTGACTTAAATCCGCCGATACCTGCACGCCGCTGAGAACTTCATGAACCAAGAGTTCTTGTTCCTTTTGTAAACGCTTTCGCGCGCGCTGAAGTCGACTCGTAATCGTGTTCGCCGACACACCTAAAAAATTGCCAATCTCCTTTGTTGTCATTTCACCGAGATAATAGAGGGTCATTACTGTCCGTTCACTCTCCGGTAGTTTTTTCAGAAGTTTTTTGACGAGTTCAGCGTTGTACGCATTCGCTTCCGTTTCGCGTTGTTCCGATACATAATGCGTATGAGATGACTCTTCTATTTCTTCCATAGGTGTGTCCTCCAGCGATTGCATCGTAGGTTTTCTCTTTCGGAGCCAAGCGATACAAACCCGATTCGCAATGACATACAGCCATCCAGCAAACTGACTCGGCTCCTTGAGCGTCGAGAGTTTTCTGTATACTTGGAGAAAGGTGTCTTGCGTAATTTCTTCAGCATGATGAAAATCTCCAATCTTCCGCCATGCAAGCGCGTGAACACTCTTTTGATATTTTTCAACTAAAGTATTGAAGGCAGCGTCGTCACCCGCTAAAATTTCGTGAATCAGTTGAACATCGTCTCTCTCCATCAGGACCCTCCGTAATAAGAATATATCCTATCGTGCTACAAAACCTCTATGGATAACCCAAGTTGCCACTAACAGATTTTGCACATTTCAGAAAGGTTTTCAACCTCTTTCCCCACCCCAGAGGGGTGATATATCTATAGAAAATGGTGTATTTACGCGATCGCACTCCAGCGGAGGGCTATGTGAGTAAATACGTTTCGTTGATTATCACGCTTTGGGCCGGAGTCCCCCGGCTTTAGGCAGTGAGGCTCTGGTTATTGGTTTATCTACTTAAGTTTATCCACTTAACGGGGAATTTCTTCTTGAGATTACCATTGAAGATTAAAAATTTTAAACCGGTTGTATGATCCTTAGTTTCCTGTAATGCGGACTTTTTACGTTTTAGCAGTTTAGCATACTTTGATGGATTAATATCGGTCAACATTTGGACTTCAATTTCAAGAATTCGGTTCAGATCCTGAAGGTCTGTTTCGTTATCCCACAACATGGCTTGATAGATTTTTACCCATTCTTCTTTGAGCGGGTGCGCGCCGTAGTAGAGACTCCCTATTTCTCTGAGAATCCCTATACCCGTGCTCGGTGTTACCTTTTCAAGGGCATTATACATCTCCCAAAGTTCCCGAATCCGTTGATTCTTGTGGGCATCGCGTTCAACTTCAAGTTCAGCGATAGTGGGGATGGTAACCTCGTCTGCGTCGGGTTCGGTGATAGATGTGTCGTCAGGACCGCATCCGAAAAAAACTGCCTGCAAACAGATAAGATAAATAAAAAGTTTCGTGTTCATCGGAATCTCCTTTCCGGTGGTGTTTGCGAAAGAGAAGGATTTCAAGCCTTATTGCTGCTGATTGCAGTCTAACGGATGTGGCTTGTGTCCCTCCTCAAGATGAAATATGAGGCGCCCGTGACTCTTCAAACCAACGTCAACGATATGACCGTCAGCATTTCTTGTAATGGTAGCTTCAACGTCAATACAATCATGGACAGCGTCCGCCGGATTCTCGCGCAGCGGCAAAACCAGTGTGAGGATTGCCGCGAGTAGACCTATGAGTAGTAGTGTTACTATGGAACCGAGTACTTTCTTATTTTTCATGGGATATACCTCCAAAAAACAAAACCCTAAACAGGTGTATTTGATATCGCGAATGCAGAGCAAGAGCAGTTCGTATTCGCGACGTGATTTTACTGAAATACCGCTATTACCAGCAGGTGAATGGATGATTGTCTCTGTCCAACTATAATTGCCCTAACGCCAATAACATTCCCATTATACGTATCTGGAAAAGAAACCCTCACTGAACCTACGAGAACCTCAGGAGATCAATGTTTACTTTCCAATGCCTTAAAGATACCGAAATTACTATTTAGGACTTACACAGTTCCGTTTTAAAGTCCCCCATAAGTGTCAATTTTAGAAAAATAACCGCCTCAGACCCAGGTCCAGTAGGTTCGGTTTCCTAACCGAACCGGATACGACGCTGAAACCTTGAAAACTCTGAAAACCTCTTCAGTCCTGTAAGGACGGAATGTTCAACCCGCGTTTAGGGCGGGTGGCACCTCAGCAAGGGAATACGCTTGCGCTTTCGCACCAGTTTGTCGTTGATACCATTTCATCCATTCCGCGCCTTCTTTTGCAGCACCTTTTACTGTGCCTCTTGCTTCTTGGTAACAGGAGATGAGAGCAGGTATAATCACAAAAAGGATCGGCATAGAAGCGAGAAAATCGCCATATATGAAAATAAAGGCGAGAAACCAGCACGCCAAATGAACTATAAGAGACATCGGATGGTGTGCCATGAATTGCAGGGTCTTTTGTGCAATCTTGAAATAAGAATCGGCTTGCGCGTTTTTCGATGGTGGCGGTTCCTCAAAAGTGTCTCCCTGTCTTATCGTTTCCTGTTGCCCTTGATACCACAGCATCCACACTCGTTGTCTATCGGCAATGCCTTTCAGGTTGCCCCTCGCCTCTCGGTAACTAATCACGAAAACAATAAGAGCGATCCAAGGTAGCATTTCTCCAAACATACCTATTAACTCAAACATTTCAAAAATATCGTCAGGAACTTTTCGTGGCGGGAGCGTCGTGAAGAATAGAAACGCGTACCCCGCAATCCAACACACAAGATGAAGAATAAAAGGCTTCAGGTTACGAACCATAAAAGATAGGGTCTCTGGAATCTCCCCAAAATAAGAATAAGCCTTCATATTTTCCGATGATGGTGGCTCTTCAAAAGCACCTTCCTGAGCAATCGTTTTGATGTGTCGGGCGTACCACTTCGTCCAGATGCCTCTCTCTATCGCGACACCTTTCAGGTTGCTTCTCGCCTCTCGGTAACTAAGCACAAGCGTGAATATAGCCGCGGGGATAACGATTTCGGGAAGTGAACGCACAAAATTGGTTGGGTCAAATAGCACAGGAAGCGCGGACAGCGTAAACCAACATACGAAATGACCGATTAGGAGGGACGGGTGCCGAAGCATAAATAGCACTGTTTTTCGTGCGGATATGAAATAGGTGCCGCCCGGTATATATTCTGATGACGGTGGTGTCTCGTAAGTGCCCCGCTCAGCCTTTACTAACTGTTGTCGCTCGTACCACTGCATCCACACTTTTCGCTCTGTTGTAATACCGTTTCGGCTGCCCCTTGCCTCTCTATAACTAAATGCAAGTGCCAGAGGGATAACAATCATGAAAACGCCATAATGGAAATGGAAATCCCTGACGACTTCCTCAACAATGAGTGAAAAGGCTGTAACTAATTTCCAGAGGGACCCAGGTAAATCCGCAAAGGTTCCGTTTGCTGCCTCAACCGCATCTGGTAATACACCGTATACAAAAAGATCATCTGACATGGTAATTGAGGCAGAGACCAATATGCCACAGGCAAGCGTATAGACGATAAAAGACATAGGGTTCCAAAGCATAAATAACAACGCCTGTCGGGTTTTCATAATATATCCTTATATGCAAGATTTTTCTCAAAATCGTATTTCGCACCTGTTAATAAATGCGGAACAATGGCGGAGACACGCCAAAAGGGACACCTTGTGCTTTCGCTTCTTGTTGTTGGCAATACCACTCCGCCCACGCCTGTTGTACTTTGGCTACGCCTTTCACAGTACCTCTCGTTTCTTGGTAACTGGAAATGAGACCGAATATAGCAGCAACTATAGCGAGAAAAGATACAACCGACAAAAAATTGCGAACGAAGTTCTCTGCTGTCCGAACCACATCAGCAAGATCTGGAAGTACTGTTATAAGGATTAGTAAAAAGCAAGTAAGGAGCCAGCATAAGAAGTGAATGAGGGGTAACATCGGGTTGCGAATCATGAATAACAGTGTTTTTCGTGCTTTCCTGAAATAGGAGTTGACTCGCATATTTTTCAATGGGGGTGCGGGTTCCACGAAATTGTCGCCTGCTGCTGTCGCTTCCTGTTGTTGACCGTGCCATTCCATCCATATCCGATGCTCATCACCAATGCCTTTTAGATTGCCAATTGCCTCTCGGTAACAGATAAGGAAAGGCGGCATAACGACAAGAACCCAAAATCCAGTTCTCGTTAAATCTTCTACAATTTCGTCCCAAATAATTGAGGCAGCTTTTCGATAATCGCCGATAGACACAGGCGGTTCCACAATTTTAACAACGTAGGGCCACGTCCCTTCTATGAATGGATCGTCCGTCACGATGCCCCAAGCAGCGAGCAAAAACCAACACGTCAAATGAACGATGAGAGGTATTGGATTCCGAAACATGAACAACAACGTTTCTAAGACCTTCATAACACCACCTTAAGGCGAAACAACAGAAACACGTGCCAGAAAAGCATTGGCTTTCTGATCGTCGGCACTCGTAGCGACCAATTTGAAGTGCCGACCTCGACTGAAATTGTGAAAAATGTGTCCGATACTACCGGGTGAAACATTCCATGCACCATCCAGTGCTGCATCAGCACCCTCTTTTGAGGGAAGTTCGGTGTCGTCATGAAACAACTCAAACGTCCCAGCCGACTCGCCTACACCTACCTGTATCTCAATGTGAAGGCTCCCACCACATTCAAACGGTGTCGTATCAATTTTAACAACTGTATCATCTGGAGTGTCAGTACTGGATGTGCCATAAACATGCAAAACCGCCATCAACGCTGTCCCCAAGCTGATCGGATTTCCATCTAATTTTGATTTTTTCCCTACACGAGTGCGTCTAGCTTCAAATGCTGCTACAGTATGCTTTAGCACCGTTAGGTATGCGTGCGACGGGTTCTTGTAAGGCAGTGCCGACTCCGGCTGATGCATAATGACCTCCGCATCCGGAGTCAACGCCAAAATATCCACAGAGTCAGTGTAATGCTGTTGCATTTTTTGAGCCACAAGGCTCGGCATCTCGCCTTTCGCACCACTGATCAGTTCTGGCAATTCCCTGAGAAGCACCCATGTATTGACAAACTTCTCGTTGAGTGTCTCGATCACTTCTGAATCGGAGAGCGGACCCGCCCTGAAATATTTACCGTTCGCTCAGCAAGATTCATCGTCTAAGCAGCCCCAGACAAGGATCGCATGAATCGGGCGGTGCGTTGCTTTCGCACGTTCAACTGCGCTCTCAATCGGCAGCCAGTCAATCTTCGCGAATGGGTAAAACTTCAATGCTAATGAACGGCGTGCTGCTTCCGCTGTGATAAAAGTCTCCCACGCAATTTCATCTTGGTCGGTCTCATCCGTAGCGAGGAGTTCCATACGTGGTACAAAGACCATATCTGCACCACCACAGGCGTTGATGTCAACATTGCTATTGCGTGCAGGTAGTGCCAACGAAAACGCACGAACCGTTCCTCTTTTCAGATTGACTAACACCTCTCCGACATATTGCGATGGGATAAACTTGGCTTCGGACTCCCGTTCCCACCCCGGTTCAGCATTCTCTTGTTGCCACTCCTGATGGGCATCACTTCCCAATGTAAATTCGGCATGTATTCGGAAAGTGATCTCTGCATAATCTGAAGAATATGCCCGTAAGCACGCATAAGCACCCTCCTCGCCGTTACCTAAATCAGCCCTTGCCCCCGGGTGAAACTGATAAAGGAAAGGAACAATTCTATGTGGATCCAGTGCCCATACATCCCCTACTGCTACAGTTGAAGGCGGAAGAAATATCTTGAAATCTTCCGTCCTGTATTCCTTGACCGGATGGTGGCAACTTGGGTTAGATATAATACGGTGGTTACTTGGTTGCATTTTCTAATTCCTTAATCCTACCCCAGAACCTTATCTGCTTCTCCGCACTCGGGGATACTGAGAGAAATTCCTCCGGCATCCACTCAAGATGACCAGGCACCAATCCTCCCGGCACCTCAATGGGTTCTCCACCGCCAACGTCATCTGTCTTGGCAATACAGATGACTGAGTTATCAAAAATCTCATCTGCGGGAATCCGCGCCCCGCCGAGCAATCTTTCGACCAATTCTTCTGGCGTTTCAGTTAAAATATAGGCAATCCATTTTCCACGCGGAGACCAGACCGGTGAAGTGATTAATGTCCACCCTTCATACAACCGGGTGAGTTGACGCATATTTTTGCCATCTATGTCAATACTGAAAAGCGCATGTCCGCCAACAGCATCGTTCGGTGGGACAAAAGCGATCTCTTTACCATCAGGCGACCATGCACACGCACCGGAAGATGTATCTGTGAGCTGCTTTACCCCTTTTCCTTCAGCACTCATGACAAAAATAAAGGATCCTATTTCTGCATCTTTCCTTTTTGCACTAAAGGCGATCGATTGGCTGTCTGGCGACCAAGCCGGTCTTTTGCAGCCCCCTCGGTTCGTCAGCCGCTTCACATTTGCGCCATCTGCATCTATTCTGTAGATGTCCATCTCCCCATCGCGTTCGGAGATGAATGCAATCCACTTCCCATTCGGAGACCAAGCGGGCCATATATCTCTACTCTCGTGGAACGTCAACTGACGTTCTACATTTGTTCTCACATCCCTCACATAAATATCAGGATCCCCATCCTGATTAGAACCATGGGCAATGGAATGTGCATCAGGCGACCAACTGAAGCTCCCTATACGTCCAGGGTCCACCATCAATTCTTGAAGGAGTTCTCCGTGGGTATCTATGAAATGGATGGAACGCGCTCCATTCCCTCTGGGGAGAAAAGAAATGATCTCAGCCTCTGCCGCCCACCCATCGCTGACGAATAGGCTACCACTTAGCAACAACGCCATCCCTAATATCACATAGGTTCGCATGCGTTTCATACGCATAAATTCCTCCTATAATGCCAGAGTCATTTAGTTTTAACCCAAGTTGCCACTTGCCAAAGTCGATTCATGCGGTGTCGGCTCAAGGTTTTGAGTTAAAAGTGCTTTTGTTTATTATCGCAACAAGCATTAAACAGCTCTTTGAATAAAGGTAACAACTTGGGTTATATTATATCCTTCATAAATTAAAGACGCGACTTTAGAATGAAAAGCGTGCAAAATTTGAAAAATAAAAAATCAAACCTTATAGTTCAACCCTGTTAAGAGATTGCATCTACAGTTCTCTGGTGAACAGGACACAAAAAACTTGACATTTTTTTGACTTTAATTATAAGATGTAGGCAATTTGATAGCGGTTTCTCCCAATCCAACAAAACCGAAACCGAAAACGGTATTCCATCAACAGTTACCAACGTGAGGGCACGCCTCACAATAAACGCATCGGAGGTGAACATGTCTGCAAACGATGTTGCGTTAATGGCGCACCTCATGCGCCGCGCAGGGTTTGGAACAACCCGCACCGAACTGGAAGCCTACGTCGAAAAAGGCTACGAGAACGTAGTTGACGACCTCGTCCATCCCGAACGCGGGACCCCCATTGATGAAGATATTTTAGAACGCTATTTCGGCAGCGAGGGCGGGTATGTCGGCACTTGGATCTATCGCATGCTGAACAGCAGATGCCCACTGCAAGAGAAGATGGCACTCTTCTGGCATCATGTCTTCGCGACAGGGTTAGGCAAAAATCAGCATATCCTTGCATCCACCAACCAGATTGATATGTTGCGCCGGGTCGGGATGGGGAAGATGCAGGACATTCTGCTTGAACTCTCCAAAGACCCAGCCATGATCTTCTGGCTCGACAACAACGAAAATCGTAAAGGTGAACCCAACGAGAATTACGGCAGAGAACTCCTTGAACTCTTTTCACTTGGTGTCGGCAACTACACAGAAGACGACATCAAGAACTGCGCACTCGCCTTTACAGGTTGGACGTTTGGACAACCGATTCCGTTGTATCCCCACGGCTACTACACGCCACCTTTCCTGTTCGTTGAAGAGGAACATGACAACAGCGAAAAAACCTTCTTGGGGCATACCGGGAATCTCAACGGCGATGACATCATTAACATCATCGTCGAGCAACCCGCTTGCGCCAGATTTATCTCCAGACACCTTTACAACTTCTTTGTCGCTGATGAACCGCAGGTGCCGTCATGGAACGTGACACCCCCGCAAGACCCAGACGCGATTGAGACACTCGCGAACGCATTCATAGCGTCCGACGGAGATATATCGCACGTCCTGGGTATACTCTTCAATGCCGACTTCTTTAAAGAAGCACGATTTAAGAAGGTGAAAAGCCCGACAGAACTCGTCACCGGTATTTTGAAACTGATAGGCACATTCCAAAGTGGGCCAGAACCCGGAATGAATCAATATGCGAGTGCCACGCAATTGATGGGTCAGAAACTGCTCGATCCGCCGACTGTAGAAGGATGGCACACCGGTAAAGAGTGGATCGATGGCGGGCTACTTACGGCGCGCGTCAACTTCGCTGTTCGCGAGGTCAGCGACGCTGCCAAACCCGGCATTCAGGACATCATCACACGCCTGAAAAACAACGGGAACCCGCTCTCACCAGAAGCATTCGTCGAGAGTTGCCTTGAGTTTACCGGTCCGCTGTCAGTAGGAGATACCACGCGTCAGTATTTAACCGAGTTCGCGGAAGCAAACGGTGAGATCAATTTTCAAGATGATGACGCTGCAGAGGAGAACCAAGCACTGCTCATCAGTATGCTCCAACTAATCGTAGCATCCAGAGAATACCAGTTCGGCTAACCTTTTTGTACAGCCTTCGGCTTTCAGCCGTCAGCGGTCAGTGTTACACCCTCGTAGGGCTGGGTCACCCAGCCCCATAAGGGTCAATTTTAGAAAAAATAACCGCCTTCGCCTCAGGTCCGGTAGGTTCGGTTTCATGAAGTTTAAGAAAATAAATCGGTAATCCCCAGGTCCGGTAGGTGCGGTTTGGAACCGCACCGGGTCTTAGGCACAACCGCTATGGTAACCTCATTGGATATTTTATGAAATTACCGAGTTAACAAATTAATCTTCATCCAACCGAACCGGATCCTACGCGGAAACCTTGAAGACTTCAAAAGCCTCCTGAATCCCGTAGGGATGGTATCTCTGTAGAAAAACGTTGGTTCAGAAACCTAAGCCCCGTAGAGGCGGCATCTACAGAGACCTGTCAAACATGTCGTGAGAAATCGCTAAATTGACGCCTATGGGGCTGGGTCACCCAGCCCCTACGACCCCTGATGGCTAACTGCTGAAAGCCAATAAAAGGAGACCTTGCTATGAATACGACAAAAAAAGCCCCGGTCCTCGTCGTTGTACAACTCACAGGCGGCAATGACTTCATGAACACACTCATCCCCTACACAAGCGGGATTTACCACGATTCCCGTCCAGTTGTCGGCATTAAAGCGGAAGACGTGATACCCTTAGACGTAGACGATACGTTGGGCTGGAACCCACACGCCGCACCCCTCAAAGAGATGTTCGATGCCGGTGATGTCGCCGTTGTACAGGGGATCGGCTACCCGGATTCAAACCGCTCACATTTCCGAGCGATGGACATCTGGCACACCTGTGAACCCCTGAAAATCGGCGATGAAGGGTGGGTCGGCAGACTCGTCCGGGAACTGGACCCGCAAAGCCAGAATGTTCTAACCTGCGTCAGTTTCGGACAGGGACTCCCGCGCGCCTGTGCACTCGCCGGCACCCCGGTTACCTCCGTCGGCGACCTGGATAACTACGGACTGATGACCAGCATCGGCGACGAAGGCCAACGCACAAAGGCACTTGACATATTCAAGAAGATGTACAGCGGCACAGTCGGCACCGGCATTGTGATGGACTATCTCAGCCAAACCGGGTTAGATGTCATCAAAGGTGCTGACGAACTCAAGAAGGCACCAGCGATGTATAATTCTGAAGTGGAGTACCCACAAAGTTCAATCGCCAAAAGCCTACGGGATGTCGCACGAGTCCACCTCGCCGATCTCGGCACACGCGTCTTTTACACACAACACGGCGGATACGACAACCACGCCAACGAAGTCCCAGCGCACCCACGCCTCCTGAAAGATTTGACAGAGGCGATCCAAGCGTTCTTCACCGATTTACGCGCCCAGAACGCCTCTGAAGAGGTTGTCATGTACGTGTTCACAGAATTCGGCAGACGGATCCGGGACAACGCCAGCGGCACAGACCACGGTACCGGCGGCGGCGCGTTCATCATCGGCGATCGCGTAAAAGGCGGACTCTACTCAGAATACCCGTCTCTCGATCCTGCGCGCTGGGTACACGGCGAAGACTTGGAGCACACCATCGATTTTCGTGGCATATACGGAACACTTTTAGAGCAGTGGATGGGTGTCAACCCAACCCAAATTGTCGGCGGAAACTTTGAACAAATCCATCCCTTTTCCTCTTAAAGTCCCCCTGATAAGGGGGATTTAGGGGGTTTTCTTCCTCTCAAAGTCCCCCTGATAAGGGGGATTTAGGGGGTTTTCTTCCTCTCAAAGTCCCCCTGATAAGGGGGATTTAGGGGGTTAAAAAAGTTTGGTTTGTAGTAGTGCGATTCATCGCACTGCTTCGCAGTGAGAATAGGAGCATATTATGGGCAGACCTTATGGATTACTGCGTGCCGGGTTTCCATTTTACAAGACCCTAAGCATGCGGCGTACAACAAACTTTCCGATCGACATCGCAGTCGGAAAAGACGGACGGATATATATTATGTGCCGAAGCGACGGCACCGCGATGATCCGAAAATATACTGTTGATGACGAAGATCGCGGCACAATGGGCGGCTACGGACAAGGGGACGGACAATTCACATGGCCTGTAACAATCATCCCCGACAGCGAAGAAAACCTCTATGTGTCCGATGAATTCCTGCATCGGATTGTCGCCTTTAACAGCGAAGGTGAACATACGGGGACATGGGGAGAACACGGCACCGACCCCGGACAACTCAACGGACCCGCAGGCATCGCCTTCGATCCGGAGGAAAACCTCTACGTCGTTGACAGCCTAAGCCACCGGGTGCAGAAGTTCACAAAAGATGGCAAATTCCTCTTCGGGTGGGGCAGCTATGGCGACGGCGACGGCGAATTCAACATGCCGTGGGGTGTCGCTGTAGATGAACTCGGCGATGTCTACGTCGTAGATTGGCGGAACGACAGGGTGCAAAAATTCAATGCCGACGGTGAATTTCTCTTCGCATTCGGTAAATCCGGCAGCGGCAACGGCGAATTCAACCGTCCCGCCGGGATTGACATTGACCTCCACGGCGATGTCTATATTGCTGACCGAGGCAACGACCGCATACAACTCTTCAACGCCGAAGGCAGGTATGTACAGAAATTCCTCGGCGATGCCACGTTGTCGAAGGTATCACAAGCATATATGATGACAAACGCCAGTCCAAATCGGATGCGAGACATGGCAGACCTCGAACCCCAGAAATACTTACGTCAACCAAAATCCGTCGCAGTCAGTGACGACGGGTTGATGTTCGTACCAGACTTCGGATCCTATCGGGTACAGGTCTACCAGAAGCAGGCAGTCCCGCTAACAGAGCAAGAATTTAGCCCACCCCGCAGATCCGTTACACTACATCAGGAATAAGAAAGGGCGTACGCAGCCTCCCTTGCAGTCGGGGTTTGAAACCCCGACTGCAGTGCGTAGGTCCTGTAGCATTTAGGCGAATACGAAAATGTAAAAAGCCGAGCGAACGGATAGCCGAACGCTCGGCTTTTTTGTATATCAGATGATGAAATTGATTGTTTAAGTCAACTAAAAATCTTAAGTTTACGTTAAACCATTATGTCAGCACACTAAACCGAGGTCAAAAAAATACGTGAAATTAAAATTGATTACTTTTCTATTTGTGTTCATGGCACCTTTTTCTGTCCTATCCCAAACAGGCGACATCCAAGGAACGGTCTATCAGCGCAGCACTGGAAAACCGCTTGCAGGCGCCGATGTCCGAATTACCGAAACAGAACAAACCCAAAAAACCGATGAAAACGGCATCTTCCAATTCACAGAACTCCCCGAAGGCACATACACTCTCGTTGTCACCCATCCCACTGAAACGGCACCCACAGCAGTCTCCGTTGAGATTAGCAGCGGGGATACAACGGAAATCAAAATTTACTTAGGTGAAGCCGTAAAATTGGAAACAATTGTTGTAGAAGGAAAACGTCTACCGCCAACGATCAGTCGCACCGAAATCCGCGGCAGCGAACTCCTACGAATTCCGGGTACCGCCAACGACGCACTCAAAGGACTAACAACCCTCCCAAGCATCGGCATTCCAAACGATTATTTCGGCGTGCTTTACATCCGTGGCAGTGAACCCGGATCCAACCTTTACTATCTCGACCGGACACCGCTCGGATACCCGTTTCATTGGGGCGGCCTCCTGTCAACCATCAGTTCAGAAACCATTGAGGAGATCGACATCTATGCCGGTGGATACGGCGCCGAATTCGGATTAGATTCGCAAGCCGTACTTGACATCCACGCACGCGACAGCCTTGATGAGCGACTCAGCGGAAAATTTAACCTGAATATCCTCTATTCCGAAGGGCTGCTTGAAACCAAAATCGGTGATAAAAACTACTTTTCTATCTCTGGACGACGCAGCTACTTAGACCTCATCGTTGGCCCGATCATTGAAACACAGACAGGACAAGAACAACAATTTCCCTACTTTTCAGATTATCAACTCAAATTTGCCCGCCCGCTCGGTGAAAAACATCACCTCACCCTCAACGCCCTCGCTGCAACCGACCATTTTAAAATTGTGGAAGAAACAGGGGACAGGAACTTGCCAGAAACACCGTCCACTGCCCTATTCAAAAACGGTTTTAATGGGCAAGGCATCCATCTCCGTTCAGACTTCACCGAAAATCTGACTTCACATCTATCGCTCACCCGTGCCTTCAATTTCCTCACGATCAATTTTAAAGGCGTCGTCTCCGAGTCCCACACACTGACACCTGAAGGCGAATGGGTGTTAGACGAAGTAGACTACGCCCACTACGACGTAAATGTAAAAGTACCCGTCTACACATTTCGGGAGGATATATCCTATAAACTCACGCCGACCTTTCAACTTGAACCCGGTTTCCTCTTTTCATTTAGTCCCGCAAACAGTTTTGAGGACGGCAGGTTTCCAGAATATGAAACAAGCGCGGAAGAGGTAACAAGGGAACTTATTAATGAAGATGGCGAGGTCGTCGGAGAGAGGACGGCTGTTGAATCGCAAACGCGACTAACGGGTATGGAGGAGATACACGATGAATTCGGACACGATTTTTATCGCACCGAGGGTTACCTACAAGGCCGCTATGATCCGCTTGCGTTCCTATCCGTAGCACTCGGTATTCGGCTCGATTATCTGAATGTAACAGAGCAACTCTCTATTCAACCGCGTGGGAGCGTAAGTCTCCAGCTGCCCAGTGGTTCTAACCTCCGTTTCGCGTATGGACACTACGAGCAGAGTCCGCTACCGTATCAGTTGCTCGCGGACGACGGCAACCGTGGTTTGGAATCGAGCCTCACACGCCACTATATCATGGAACTTGAACATGAACTTTCATCGCGAACGGAGCTCAAATTCGCCACCTATTACAAAGGGTCTCAGAAATTGGTAACAACCAAATCTTCACTATCTTCACTGTATGAAGAGTCCGGTGAAGACGTCCGATCCCTTTCGCTCGCGCCACAGGTCCGAGCACTTTCGCTCGCGCCATTCGATGAGCTCCCAAACTATCTCACTGAAGGTATGGGGTATGTTGTAGGAGCGGAGGCATTTCTGCGACATCGAATTCCGGATAAGTTCTTCGGTTGGATCTCGTATGCCTATACGCACGCCGAGCGGCGCGAGCATATATTATATGCCTATCAACCTTATCTATTTGATAACACACACATCCTTAGCCTCGTCGCCAACTACACCTTCACCCCCAATTTCGAGATCGGTGGGAAGTGGCAGTATTTAAGCGGGACCTCCGAGGTACCTATCAGTGCCGTCGCCCTGATTCAAGACCCCGTCACACGTGGCTTAAACCCGCTTTTGGCGAGTGCTGACGAACAATTAAGTACCGAACTCGCGCCTTATCACAAATTAGATATCCGGATAAGTTATAAATGGAATGTCAAAGGCATGAAAATAGGTGGATTCATTGAAATCCTGAATGTATACAACCGCAAAAATACTATAAAATTCATTTTTGAAGAAGCAACACTTGAGGTTCAAGGCGAGGCAGTCGAGATTGAACGTGATGTCTTCGACGCACCCCAATTCCCTCGAATCCCCTACTTCGGACTAACGCTCGAATTTTAATTTGTAGAATAGGCTGTTAGTCCCCAGGCCCGGTAGGTGCGGTTTGGAACCGCACCATAAGCGTCAATTTAAGAAAAAATAACCGCCTCAGACCCAGGCCCGGTAGGTTCGGTTTCCTAACCGAACCGGATCCTACGCGGAAACCTTGAAAACTTCAAAAACCTCTTGAATCCCGTAGGGATGGTATGTTTATAGCAGCGTTTTCAAGCAAAACCCCAAGCCCCGTAGGGGCGGTATGTTTATATCGGTGTTACAAAATACCATGAAACAATCCCTAAATTGACACCTATGGTGCGGTTTGGAACCGCACCGGGTCTTAGGTAGTCCCCAGGCCCGGTAGGTGCGGTTTGGAACCGCACCGGGTCTTAGGCACAAACACTGTGGTAACCTCATTGGATATTTTACGAAATTACCGAATTAAAAAATTAATCTTCAGCAAACCCCGTCAGCAGTGCGTCCCCCAATCCGAGGTTTGCCATTTATAAAATATTCTGATATAATAAGACTGTAGCAGGAAGTAGACCTCCTGCACATCGGGGGTTAAAACTACCTCTCAAAGTCCCCCTGATAAGGGGGATTTAGGGGGTTAAAACTTCCATCCAACAAGGAAAATACCTATGAAAATCTTGGTAACCTTTAGTATCTCCGTCCTGATATTCACGGGCTGCACAACTGTTGAGTCCCAAAAGATGCGGGCAGAACGCGATCAACTGCTCAAAAATTACGAAGACCTCCGCGAAGAGAACAGTGAGTTGAAGATAAAAGATCGTATCACCGATACACTTCTCGGGAAGTGGAGATTCCTAAATCTTGAAATGGCGGAAAGCGGTATCACCCAAGAAGTCGCCGAAGCCAAAGCCGCACTTTACGCTCTTGAACTAAAAAATCTCACACTCGAATTCTTTCAGGAGCGCGACATTTATTATTACCGAGGTAAAAAAGGGGGCACAGATGTCTTCGGTCAATGGACTGTTATCACTATCCGATACGGTGATGAACCCTTCCCGTTCATCCGGTTCATCAGACGCACCGGGCCAGAGATGGAGAAACTCCTTTTCGCAGCAAGTGCGGATGGCAGGGCACTCGGATTGTCAAGCGCGCCTGGACTCGACACAGCGAGGGATGTGAGTATCTCCGTTACGCCTGACAGGCTATATCTCACAATGCACGGCAAAATGCAATCAGGTCCGGCGGGTTGGGTACAGAGTGGTGGTGTGCGCTGTTATTTTGAGAGGATTGAAAAATGAAAATATTAACTGCCTTTAGCCTAATAATACTGACGGTTTTCGCAGGTTGCACCTCGGCGGAATACCAGCAGATGCAGAACGAACGGGAAAGACTTCGCACCGCGTACGAAGAAGCCCGAATAAAAAACGACAGACGGATCGTTAAGAACACGCTCGATCAGGACATACTGGGGACATGGCAGTTCCTTGACATAGAAGTATTAGAAAGCGATTTGAGCAATGAAATCGCGTCAGCAGCCGCTGCACTTGCCAAGACCCGTCGTAAAAACCTAACCATCCGCTTTTTTGAACAGAACGGCATCCGTTTTTACGAAGGTGAAAACGGCAGTATTAAAGTCTCCGGTGAATTTGCTGTCAAAGTTGATCGTATCGCTGAGGTTTTGTATAGTAAAATTCACTTAGCTCAGGGTTCAGGCATTACCCCTGGCGAGTTCTTATTCAATAACGCGAAGGCATTCAGTGGTTCCCCAGGTGCATCCAACGTCTTAATTTCCGTGGAGGACGATCAACTCTACCTGACACTGGGAGCCGGTGCATCACTCACAGTTGAAGGGTGGGCACAGAGCGACGGCATCAGATATTCCTTCAAACGGGTGAAATGAAAATAGAACTTACACGCTGCTTCTGAAAGTCCCCCTGATAAGGGGGATTTAGGGGGTTTTCTGAAAGTCCCCTGATAAGGGGGATTTAGGGGGTTTTCTGAAAGTCCCCTGATAAGGGGGATTTAGGGGGTTTTCTGAAGTCCCCCTGATAAGGGGGATTTAGGGGGTTTTCTGAAGTCCCCCTGATAAGGGGGATTTAGGGGGTTTTACGAAAAATCCTTAAATTCACACCTATGACTGTCAAGGCACTTGAACAGACTCATATTAAGGAAGGGAAACATGAAACTGTTAACACTGCTCACTATCTTCGTGTTAGTGTTTATAGGTTGTACCAACTTGCTGCACCAAGAATTACAGCCGGAACGCAAAAGTTCAATCGACAATTACGAAGATACGCGTATAAAATACGAGCCAGAAAAAGTCAAAAGTGAGATAAAGGCACAGTTGGTCGGCAAATGGCAATTTATGGGCATAGAAGTAGAAAAAGGGACTATCAACGCACAAGTGGCAGACGCAACATTAGAAAGGGACCAAACAGCCTCGCCTTCTGATACAAGCACACAAACGCCAACGGCACTTGAATCACCCCAGTCTAACACGGATGAGCGGATGTCTGAAAGCGATGAGGTACAATTACCGCCGATCACAGTCCACGGGACCAAAGACAACGCAAAGATAGCCGCGGCGAAAGCTGCCTTACTCACCGCCAACCGTAAAAATCTAACGCTTGAGTTTTTTGAGGAGCGTACTTCCTACTATTACCGTGGCGGCAACCGCGGCAGGAATGTCACAGGACAAATTAGCGTCATCACCTCGCGATTTGGGGATACACCATTGCCGTTTGTCCAGTTCAGACGGCGTACGGGACCGAAAATGCTCGAGTTTCTGTTTAGTTCCGATCCTGCAAGACGTGCATCCGCCAGAAGGAAGCAAGCGTATGCCGAAAATATGCAGAGAGTTGAAGGAAAAAATTTTGTAAATACCAGTGGAAAACGTGGCGAGAAAGCCTCCCCAAGATCGGTTTCCTACAGACCAATTTCAGCAATCGGGATTGAGGTGACGGACGACCGGCTTTATCTGATTCTACATGGAGATATGGAGTTAACCCCCAAAGGTTGGACGCGAACCGGTGGTTTGCGATGCACCTTTAAACGCATCAAATAAACAGGGATTTTGTTGCAAGGTTAGCATTCGCTTTATAGTAAGAGCGGAAAATAAGTTTACCGTTGTAGCATAGGAGATCGTTGGTTTCCTGTGCCATCGGGACACAAAACTTCACAGCTCACACGACAATGCGAGTGTATAGGTAATTACGGAATCTACTGTAGAATAGAGGAGAAAATCAAAAATGAAAATGTTAATAGTATTGGGCATTATGGCAATAGTCTTCACGAGTTGTGCGATCTTTACACCGCAAGAGACGCAGGAGGAACGACGGCGTTTGCTCGCGATGCGTGACGCTGTACGCGAGCGGCAGAACCCAGAAAGACTTAAAGATGCTATAAAGGATCTTCTCGTCGGTAAGTGGCAGTATGTCGAATTGGAGGTCGAAGAAGGGAGCGTTAACGCGCAGCGGAAAAAACCAGTGTCGCAGCAAGTAATGGACTCGCTAAATAGCGTCGTAGCGAAACTGCCTAAGAGTGTCCCGGATAAACAAGCGACAGCACCAAACACCGCTACACCAGAAAAAGGCAAACAGAACTCGGAGGTGAAGACGCCACCAGAAGGGGCAACGCGCCTACCGCCTATTGAAGTTACAGATGAGAAATCGAATCAACAGATATTAGGTGCGAAAGCCGCACTCGTTGCATCTACCCGCAAAAATCTCGTCCTTGAATTTTCAGAGGATCGGAGTTCATACTATTACAGCGGTAGCAATCGCGGCACGAACGCCACCGGACAGTGTTATATTACCACCAAGCGATACGGAGATGATTCACTGCCGTTTATCCGTTTTAATCGGCGGACGGGACCAGAGTTGCTCGAATTCCTTTTCGGTGCCGAACCCGTAAAACAGATAGCTGCAAAGGAAAAACAGAAGCGCGCCCAGATGATACAGAGCAGAAAAATGGGAATACAAGGCGCACGGCGCGCTGCCGCAAAACGGAGCGGCTTCTTAATCGCTTCAATGGCAGGGATTACGGTCACAGATGATACACTCTCTTTAGTGCTCTACGGGGATATGCAATTAACACCGAGAGGTTGGATGCGAACCGGTGGATTGAGATGCACGTTCAAAAGGATTGAATCAGAATGAAAAACATCCGCTTTTTTGTTTTTTTATCCCTCGGTTTCGGACTGGTGTTGAGTCCAGCACTGCAGATTTCGGCACAAGCACCGAAAACCGCAAAAATCGCATTCTCATCGAATCGAGATGGCAATTGGGAAATTTATCTGATGAATCCGGATGGGAGTCAGCAAGAACGACTGACCCGAAATAACGCATTGGATCACAGTCCTGTTTGGTCACCAACAGGAGAACAAATTCTTTTCACTTCCGATCGGGACGGGTTCAGGGATCTCTATGTCATGGATGCCGACGGTAGCCGCACCCGGCGAGTTTTTAGGAAGGCAGCACGTCGAGTGGAATCGACTCGGTCCCCAGACGGCGAGCGGATAGCCTTTCATTCCGAAACACCGCAATGGAGCATCCAAACGGCTACGATACACGGCGAAGATGTCAAGCAGGTCGCATTGGCAGAATCGCATGGTGGCAACCCTTCCTGGTCGGCAAATGGAAACGAGATAGCCTTCAAACCGGGCGAGGGGTCGCGCTGCTATCGTCGCAGACATGATAATAAGCCTCGCGTCGCGTCGCTTCTTTCGGCAGATAGCGAGAAAAAGATCCGACTCTACACCCCGCTCGTGGAATTCGTCCAAGATGATAGTGCCATACTGATCCAATTCCGGTCCCGCGGCATATCGTAAGGCAACCCCGGGCGTAACGAAACGGATGCGGGTTAAAGTATCCGAACTCACATCCTCAAAACGCACCGTATAACCGACGGAGTGTCCCAACGGTTCGCCGCGTTGTTGTGCCACCCATCGTGCGAGTGAACGGCAGGCAACGCGCCGCGGTTCCACGACCAGCACGGGGGCATCTGATAGCGCAGCACACCAAGGCGGAATTTGTGTCGATTTTCCGCTACCAGTCGGTGCCACAACCACCACCGGACCCGTTGCGATCGCCTCGTGAAATGTCGCCTTTAGTTCTGTGATTGGAAGCTCTGTTTCGTTCATAGTGGCTATTATAGCCTATAGCGGCTTTGGTATCAAGAGCGGAGTCGCCAGAGCTATTTAGTTCTCGGTTTTTTCGTCCAATTTTGGACCCCCAGGACCGGTAGGTGCGTGTTTCTAACCGCACCGGATTTGTAACAGAAAGCATAAAACCCGCGAATTTCTTAAAACTAAATAGTCTTGGGGAGTCGCCAAACACTCTTGACATTTCCCCACGTTTCTGATATTATAACCACTATATCTATCAACACACATTTGAAGGTAAATTATGTTGTACCTAAATTTTATGAAACAAGCACGGACAAAAAAAACACAAAAAACGCACCTCTTGTTTGTATTGACAACGTTAGTCGGATTGTTATTCTACCAAAGCTTTGCCTATAGTCAGCAATATGTCATCGTTGACAGCGAAAACGGCGATAGGTTCACCGGTATTTGGCGCGATGGCACTGAAACGCACTTTGAAATTGAATACCAAGGACAAATTTTAAGACTCCCCTTGATGGGACATACGCTTAGCTTTACATCGGATATAGCAAATGTACCGGATCGAACCGCTGCGAAGTATTATCGCAATGGACTGGCACTGCTGGAGTTAGGACTCCCTGACTTAGCACAACAGCGGTTTGGAGCCGCGCTTGAAGAGTTTCCAAGATATCCGGCTGCGCATTATCAACTCGGCTTACTTCACAAAGCAAATGGCGATAACGCAAATGCCTTGGAACGCTTCCGTTCTGTAGCGATCCTTGATGCAGCGAATTTTGACTTGGTGCCACATTTTCGAGAGCTTGGGGATACTGCCCTCGCCAACGAGGCTTATCCGGAAGCCGTAGATAACTATCAACTCATCCTAACGTATTACCCAGAGCACGAATCCGTACCGGGGTTAAGTTACATCACCGGATTCCTACTCGTTGAGCAACTGGGGAATGATGATGCCGGATTGGTGCTTCTCGAATCGGCGAGGCAGCAGTACCCGAACATGTCGTCGCATGAAAAAGCGTTTTTCCTCATCGGAAAACTACAAGCAAAAACCGGTCAGTTGGAAACCGCACTCTATACTTTGCAAGGGTTTATCATGCGTTATCCAATGAGCGAGTGGGTTTATGAAGCACGTCTCGTACGCGCTGAAGTCAACTTGAAATTGGGGAGAACGGCTGAAGCCGGTGATGAAGCAGCCCAAGTTCTCAATGTGAGTGTAGATGAAACGATAAGGGAACGCGCAAAACAGATTCTGGATCAGACCCGATGGACTGTCTACACCAAGGCAGATGAGCTCCCTGACAACCATATTCAAGCCATCGCTGCCGATGGGACACGCTTATGGGTGGGTACGCCGAACGGCGTGATGCTATTTGAGACGAATTTCAATAACTGGATACCAATTGATGAGATGCCGCAGCTAATTAACAACGCTACGGAAGAAATTCCAGACGTGAGAGCTATCGCGGCAAACGCGAAAGAGGTATGGGTCGGCACCCGTTCTCAAGGGGCAATCCATTACAACAAACTAACCGGCGAAATTCAGACGTATCCGCCTGTTGATGGATTCCCCGCTTGGGTGAAGGACATCAAGATGGATGATACGGATATTTGGTTCGCTACAGATAGCGGCGTTGTCCGTAAAATGCGGGACACTCTCGATCCACCCCTTGTTTACAACAGACGACAAAGTTTCATCCCCGCAGATAACATCGAGACCTTGTTGCTAACGCCTACGACGCTTTGGGGCGCGTCCGCAGACGGAGACATCGTAACCTTTGACAGGGAAACCGATGAATGGGATTCCTATCGTTTTATTGACATCGAGGAAGGCACGACAATCGTCGGATTTGATACCGCTGAAGATCAGATGCTTTTTACATGGTATAACGCCACTGAAAAAACTAACGGTTATTTTCGCGCAGATTTGGATGGACTGAACGGAAAATCAACGACTATTGACATAGGGGTAGAGGATGAGAACGACCTAAAGAGTATTTACATCAGAGGAATTTTGGACAAGTCACCCATAGTCCCAAATGAGAATGAGACGGGGACTGTGGAAACACCGGATCCGCCGACATCCGAATTTTCGCCGGAAACGGAATTGGTAGCAGAAGAAGTACCACCATCGCCACCGCCTACGCCTTTAGTACTCTGGATAGCGACGAACGGTTCTTTTTACACATATCATACGCGGCCTGATGAATGGGAAAATATAACAACCCCGCAAATCGTATCGGGGGACTTAATAATACACGCGCTCATCGTAGCGAACGACAGAATATGGATAGCGACGAACAACGGATTAGCAACTACAGACATCCGATGAGATGTATTCGGAGTAAGACTTACGCATCACCTTTTAAAGTCCCCCTGATAAGGGGGATTTAGGGGGTTTAAACATCTGAAAACCATGCAACCAACATCCACAAAACTTATTACGCGCTGGGCAGGGACCGAACCCACTAAGGTAGAAGATGAATTGGTTGTCGAAGAACCGCTTGAAATCCGCGTCGGACAACAGAGTCTTATCGTTGTGATGCGAACCCCAGGACACGATTTTGAACTCGCAGCCGGCTTTCTTTATACCGAAAGCCTCATAACTCGCAGCGATGACATCGAAATCATTGCATATTGCGATGAAGAGGCTACGCAGACACAGGATGGCGGCTTAGCGTCGTACCGAAATATCGTCAACGTTCAGCTCACGAATGAACTGGATCTTGACGCACAAGCCGGATGGCAGCGCAACTTTCACGCGAATGCAAGCTGCGGACTCTGTGGCAAGATGACGATTGAATCTGTTAAACAACAGGTGTCCCCGCTGAATTCGAGGTTCTCTATGAATCAAGCGGTGCTCTATCAACTCAATGACCGACTCAGGGCAGCACAATCGGTTTTTGAACGGACGGGCGGACTTCACGCCGCCGGGTTATTCAGTGAAACAGGTGAACTCCTGATCGTCAGAGAGGACATCGGTAGACACAACGCTGTAGATAAAGTTATCGGGCAAGCGTTGTTGGCTGACATGGTGCCACTTGAGCGTCATATTTTGATGGTAAGCGGGCGCGCCAGTTTTGAGATTGTCCAAAAGGCACTCTTTGCGCGTATCCCGGTTATTGTCGCTGTTTCTGCTGCGTCTACGCTTGCCGTTGATCTCGCAGCGGAAGGAAACCTGACCTTAATCGGGTTCATGCGCGGACAGCGTATGGCAGTCTATACGTGCCCAGAGCGAATTTCTTGTGAGGCGTGAAAAAACGAAGAGAGGTGTGTGGACAAGTTTTTGCTATCTTTTTCGGAGTGTATGTCTCTATAATAGCAAGTAAGACTTAAAAGGAGAGAAATTCTTATGTTAGGCATTTTGAACGGTATCCAAGGGCTTGTCAACCTCCTATTTTTCTTGGTTATTGCTGGCACTCTGGGGGTTTCGTGGTTGTACGCACATCGGTTGCAAAAACAGTACGGCGCGGAATTTCCGTGGGGAAAAACAGCAGGCATTGTAGGGATCGAAGTCCTACTTTGGATCGGATTTAACTTATTTTGGGAAATCTTTGAAGCACTCTGGTTGCCAATTGTGATTGTTGCTATTATCGTGATTGTGCTAATCTCGCGAAAAAAGCGAAAATATGTCTGACAGAAATGGCTGTGATGGGTCAGTAGTCTTGCATTCTGGCCCATCCATTTTTCTGCAGCGTTTTGCCCCCCAGGCCCGGTAGGTGCGTGTTTCTAACCGCACCATAAGTGTCAATTTAAGAAGAAATAACTGCCTCGGTCACCATATCCGGTAGGTTCGGTTTTGCGGCGTACACGCCCAAATGCGACCTGCATTCCTAACCGAACCGGATACTACGCGGAAACCCTGAGGACTTCAAAAACCTCTTGAATCCCGTAGGGATGGTATGTTTATAGCAGCGTTTTCAACCAAAAAACCCAAGCCCCGTAGGGGCGGTATGTTTATATCGGTGTTACAAAATACTGTGAAAAATCGCTAAATTGACACCTATGGTGCGTGTTTCTAACCGCACCGGGTCCCTAAAAGAAGACGTAAAACCCGAGGATTTCTTAAAACTAAATGACCCTACACAGGAGCAGGCATTCCTCCCAAGTATAAATACTTGGGTTTCCTGCCCGAAGGTTAGATGAAAGTGCATGAGTTCACACTCATTTTAACGACTGAACCTACTGAGGAAGAGGCTGATAGGTTATTTGGCGTTTTTAACGATGCGACACTCGCTACAAGTGTCGGTGTTCCGCAAATTCGCTTTCACCGGGAAGCTTCATCCTTGGAAGAGGCTATTGATTCTGCCCTGATGAATGTTACAGAATCAGGTTTTGAGGTTATCCGTATCGAAATTGAGCCTCAGGTAGTGACCCAAAGCACGCATCGGCTCCAAAACCAAGTCGCTACCTAAATTTTCTAAGATTGAAGCCAGCTATCGCAAATAGGGGCGAGCGTATAGTCATAGTGGTTTGTCTATTGATGCCCCGCAGCTGATGAGAGGGAAAACATAATGCGTCGAACAGGGAGAGCCGTGGTCGCGTGCGGCAAGGATTTTGAGATTCGTGAATACCCGGTGCCTGAACCTGAACCTAACACCGTGCTACTCCGTCAAGAGTTAGCGGGAATTTGTGGAACAGACCTACATAATTGGCAGAACGGCTTCCAACAAGAAGTTTTGTTGGGGCATGAAAATGTCGGCATTATTGAAGCACTCGGTGAAGGTGTCGAAACCGATTATGTCGGTAAACCGGTGGAAGAAGGCGACCGGGTTATCTTTGCACCCGGAACAAACTACGGTGCCTACGGCTTCCAGTGGAATCCGGATGAAGCACCACACTTTCGCGGCGGGTTTGCGGATTATATGTATCTCAACTACCCGAATACCTGTTTTATGAAAACTGATGCTTCGCCTGAGGTGGCTGTGCTCACAGAGCCTTTTACTGTCGGTGTTCATGCCGCAATGCGGGGTGAAATTAAACTCGGTGATACCGTCGTCGTGCAGGGTTCAGGTGCTATTGGACTCGTAACGCTTGCGTGCGCGAAATTGAGCGGTGCAGCGAAAGTGATTATGGTCGGCGGACCCGCCGGACGATTGGAACTCGCGAAACGCCTCGGTGCCGATGTAACAATAGATATTGAAGAAGTCACCGCTGTTGAAGAACGGACGGAACTTGTGAAAGCTGAAACGCCGCGGGGTGAAGGGGCGGATGTCGTCTTTGAATGCGCAGGTTTTCTCCCCGCCACGCCAGAAGGATTGGGGTACACCCGACGCAGCGGCACCTTTGTTGAAGTCGGCCACTTCGTGGATATGGGGTCAATTGACTTTAATATCAACCAGTTGCTGATGCGAAAAAATCTTCGCGTTGAGGCAATTTGGGGAAGCAGTTACGAACACTTTGTCCGCGGTTTACCCCTCCTTGAGCAGAGCGGATTGCCTTTCGCCGACATGATTAGTCACCAACTGCCACTCTCACAGGTTGAGGACGGTTTTAAAGCACTTGATGGCGGCTATCGTATTAAGGGTGAAACAGCGATCAAAATAGCAGTTCGAGCTGAAGAATAAAGTAGTAGGCACGCGCCGCGTGCCGTACACCAAGTATAGAGGAGATAGAACTGATGGCAAAAACATATCGCATTGGCTTCGCATCCCTTGTGCATGACCACGTCTGGGGCGAACTTCGCCACTGGAAGGCACACCCAAACGTTGAAATCGTCGCAGCAGGCGATGTCAATGCGGAATTACGCACACAATTTAATAACGAAACCGGGGTCGAGAACATCTATGACTCTTGGCAAGAGATGATAGCGAAAGAGGAATTGGACATCGTCCAAGCATCGGCGGAGAACAACGCTGGAGCCGACATCGTTGAAGCTGCAGCAGCGAAGGGTATCCACGTCGTTTCAGAAAAACCGATGGCGGCACGCCTCTCACAAGCGGACCAGATGCTTGTCGCCGCTGAGAAGGCTGGCACCTTATTGATGGTGAATTGGCCCACGGCATGGAGTCCCGCACTCAATACGGCGATGCATCTCATCAAGGACGGTGCTATCGGCGACGTTTTCTACTTTAAGTGGCGTTCTGCACACAACGGACCGAAAGAAATCGGGTGTTCGCGGTATTTCTACGAATGGCTCTACGATGAAGAAAAAAACGGGGCTGGCGCGTTGATGGATTACTGCTGTTATTGTGCCGATATGTGCGCTTACCTCCTCGGCCTACCCCAACAGGTCACTGCTTTCCGCGGCACTTTCGTCAAAGACTATCCGATCCCAGATGATAACGCTGTCATCGTCATGAAATACGGGAACGCTTTCGGAATCACGGAAGCCTCTTGGACCCAAAAGGTCGGTTATGTTACACCGAATCCTGTGGTTTATGGCACTGAAGGGGCGTTGATGGTAAGTGGTAACGAAGTACATCTGCATCCAGCAGGCAAAGATGCCGAAGTGGTAACCCCTGAGCAGCTCCCGGAAGGACAACGCAACGCGGCGGAGTACTTTATTCACTGTTTGGAGACTGGCACCCCCGTTGAAGGTTTGTGCAGTCCTAAAGTCAGTCGCGATGCCCAAGAAATCCTTGAAGCAGGCTTGGTATCCGCAGATAGTGGCCAGGTCGTCAACTTACCGATGGCTTAAATCATCAATAGGACTTACGCATTGCCTCTGAAAGTCCCCCTGATAAGGGGGATTTAGGGGGTTTAAATTAAAGTCCCCTTGATAAGGGGCGGTAAATGCCATAAGGCATTCATACCGTTGATTCTGATTCTTTAGGGGGTTTAAATTAAAGTCCCCCTGATAAGGGGGATTTAGGGGGTTGCATAAGTCCTGATCAATATGGGTGCGCTGAGAACCACCCTACAACACTGGAGAAATGATACTTCGATGAGTAATAGAGTTCCGATTGCATTACAATTGTATTCCGTCAGAGACGATTGCGCTGGCGATTTCTCTTTAACCCTACAAGCCGTCGCACAGATGGGATATGAAGGCGTTGAGTTTGCGGGTTACTATGACCGGACTGCCGAAGAATTACGAGACATGTGTGATGACCTTGGATTGAAAGTTGCCGGGACGCATACCGGATTGAACACGCTTCTCGGTGATGAACTTGCCAAAACGGTTGCGTTTAACCAGACGCTCGGTAACCCTTACCTCATTGTGCCGGGGTTATCCGAAGAATATCGCAATTCGCAGCAGGCGTGGCGCAACACAGCAAAAATCTTTAACGACATCGCCGAAAAAATTGCCGACCAAGGGATGTTTGCCGGTTACCACAACCATACCGTCGAATTTGAAACATTGGAAGGTGAAGTTCCCTGGGATACGTTCGGAAGTAACACCCGCGATGATGTCGTGATGCAAATTGATATCGGGCATACACTTCGCGCCGGTGCTGATCCTGTGTCGTTTATTGAACGCTATCCGGGTAGATCGAAACTGGTACACATCAAAGAATACGCCAGCACGAATAACGAGGCACTCATCGGCGAAGGTGAGATCCCTTGGGACGATGTGTTCCATGCCTGCGAGACCGTCGGCGGCACCGAGTGGTACATTGTTGAGCAGGAAAGTTATCCCTACCCACCGATTGAGTGCGCTGAACGTTGTATTGACGCACTACGAAAGATGGGAAAAATTTCTTAATTAGGACTTACGTAGCTCCCCTTGCAGGCGGGGTTTGATGAAGTTTAAGAAAATAACTCGGTAATCCCCAGGCCGGTAGGGTTTTTGATAGGGGTATTTGATAGGGTGTTTCTGCGGATTTCTTCACGGTTTGGAACCGCACCGGGCTTCACCAAGAAATTACCGAATTAAAAAATTAATCTTCAGTTAGCCTGTGCCGTAGGGGTTTCTGAGTTCGGAAGATGTATAAGAAATTAAGGAATCCACTATAAAATCCAAAAATATGTTAACACCTAAAGGACAGCGACCTACCCGTCGTTCTGATAGTGTTGAATCAGATCTTTTGCTCTGGTGGGAAGACTTCTACGTCCCCGTTTTCGAGTATGTTCTCCCGAAAATGGGGACTTTGGAAGGAAAAAAAGTGCTGGAATTAGGTGCTGGAACAGGTGGCACTGCAACGCTGTTAGCGAAACGCGGTGCATCTGTTGTCGGGATTGATCTACTCCCTTTTCGACTCGCTGAAGCACAGGCGCGAGCATCGGAACACAACGTCGCTGCGTCGGTCGATTTCGCGCTGATGGACGCGATGCACCTCGCCTTTCCTGACAATACCTTCGACTTTGTTATCTCCAAATCTGTATTGGTATTTACAGAGCATGCACAGACTGCGAAAGAGTGTTACCGCGTCCTCAAGCCGGGAGGAAAGGCGATCTTCATGGAAAACATGCGTTATCACCCAATGGTCTGGTTATATCGCAAAGTATTTCTGAAGTATTCCGGCAAGTTACGCTATTTCTCAGTTCGAGATATTGAGACAGTCGGTGCTGAATTTGAGAGGTTGGAACACCGTGAGTTTCATCTCTCAGCGGTGAGCGCGCTGTTCTGGCAAAAGTGCCTGTCTATTCCAACGCTTTATAGAGCATCCCTCTGTCTCCTCAAAGCGATTGATACATCTCTCCTAAAATGCCTCCCCTTCCTCAAACGGCTATGCTGGATCACAGCGATGATCTGCCACAAAGATTAGGTGGCTATCAGCATTCAGCACTCAAAAACCTAATTATTTTAGGATTTATGCATTTGCTCTGAAAGTCCCCCTGATAAGGGGGATTTAGGGGGTTAAAAACTCAGGGCTATTTAGTTCTGGGTTTTTCCGTCCAATTTTGGACCCCCAGGCCCGGTAGGTGCGGTTTGGAACTGCACCGGGCTTGAGAAGGCAGATTCCAAAATTTAGAGAATCCGATAATTTATCTAAAACTAAATAGTCCTGGTTTAAAACTAATATATTATTTTAGGATTTATGCATTTGCTCTGAAAGTCCCCCTGATAAGGGGGATTTAGGGGGTTTAAAACTAAAAAATCCACTATCGCAGGTTAAATTTGCGTAAGTCCTGTATTTCATCAAATCTATTACCAGCAATTGTGAGATGAAATCAGTCTCCGAGAACACGGAATTGTAGCTATCCATATTTCAACCAATTGTCGAAAAGCGGTTTGAGTCGATCCGGAAGGCTTCCCAGAAAATTAGGTTCATTGAGCCACGCCTGACTCGTCGGACTTTCTGGATTTGCGGGTTCGTTCTCCGGCGGTGCGGTGAGAACCGCATAGTGAAGCGTTTGCCGTTTTGAGCCGTCAATATTGTAGCCTTTGTGGAGTATACTTGAATTATAAAAAACGATGTCCCCGGCTTTCAGTTTGACAACAAGTTGATTCGGCATCGCTGCCTTGGGTGTCTGCTGTATGACTGCACGTTCAGCATCCATGAGTTCGCGGCGATGGCTACCCGGAACGATGTAAAGCGTCTCATCGTCATAGAGGGCACCGTTGAGTTGCACGTGGTTCCGCAGCCGACCCATCAGCGTTTCAAGCGGCACTTCTCCGTCTGGGGCGGAATCTCGGTGCCAATTGATATGATACGGTTTCCGTTCAGAACTGACGAGAAGCGTGCAGAGGTGATACCTTAACCTTTTACCGATCAGTGCTTCAATTACATCCAATATCTGTGGATGTGCAAGCGCGTTCACGAGTGCCTGCTCACGAATGCTCGGATGAAAAATGTTATTGACACCCCAGCTGTCGTCGCGTTCACCATCTATATAGCGTAGGTGATCGGCGTGTAAACCTTCAACGCGACACTTATGGAGGATACGCTCAATCGCACGCTGATAGGCTTGGATATCTGTTGGAGAAAGCGCGCCTTTACGGATGATATAACCGTTTTCAACAAACGAGTCGATTTCTGAACGGGTTAACATTGTAGTTTCCTCACAATATATGGCGAGCCCTAAGTCAGGGCTATTTAGTTCTCGGTTTTTTCGTCCAATTTTGGACCCCCCAGGACCGGTAGGTGCGTGTTTCTAACCGCACCGGATCTGTAACAGAAAGCATAAAACCCGCGAATTTCTTAAAACTAAATCACCCTGAGCCCTAAGTCGAGTTGGTTGGACAGTAAAGGTCATTAAACTCAATCTCATTTCCATCTGGATCGAAGATGAAGAAAGCATGACATTTGCCGCGTGGGTCATCAAAATCAAAAGGTCCGCGAGTCCGATAGGGCAGAGCGGCAAATTGTTCAACGAGTTCGTTAATCCGTTTGGTGCTTGTCACAAAGGCGAAGTGCATCGGTCCACCTGCATCATGTCCAGGGCTCCCGGCTTCCTTGAGGACAAGATGTCCGTTTTCTAAGTAGATATAAAGCTGCCGATTGTTCCGTTCTATCACTTCAAATCCGAGCCGATCTCGATAAAACTTCGCTGCACGCTCAAGGTCTGCGACTTTAACAAACACTTCCCCAATACCGTAATAACCATCCATTCTGTGTTCCCTCCGATATTGTGTTATTGTGGTGTCTCCGCGTGATACACTAACGCGCCACCGATAATTGTGGCTATCAGATTGATTTTATATTCTGCCGCGTCCCATTCAAAAAGAATGAGGTTTGTTTCTGATTCTACGTGTGCTTTCGCGTCGAGCAGATGCATCGGTTGTAGCGTCGCGAGCGATACTGCTTCTTTAAGCGAGATGCCCGCGAATCGGACACTATTTTCGATACCGCGCGCTAATTCAATAGCGGAACCAGCGAGATATTCTGTACCAACGAGACGGACACACCGTTCCGCAGTCAACTCCACCGATTTTCCCGCAAACGCATAGATACCCGGTTCCATGCCTGCCAAAGCGACAGCATCGCTGACGAGAACGCATCGGTCAAGCGTCTTCGCACGCATCATTGACTTGGCAACAGAAGGTGGGAGGTGATGTCCATCGACGATAAGGCTTGCCCAGAGTTCATCGGCACCAAGCTGCTCCCAAATGTAATTCGGATGCCGCCGAATTAAGGCGTGCGCCCCATTGCCGAGGTGTGTGGAGAGTTTCGCACCAGCATCAATCGCCGCTCGGATATCCTCCGCTGAAGCGTTCGTATGTCCCAATGCGACGACAACCCCATTTGCAACCAGTTTTTCAATAAACGGAATAGCATTCTTTTTCTCAGGTGCAAGCGTTACGATAGAGATTTGACCTTCGGCGATGGCCTGCCACCGTTGAAATTCATCCCAATCCGGGTCTCTGACGTGTTCCAATGGATGTGCACCGCGCGGACCGTCTTCAGCAGAGATATAGGGGCCTTCAAGATGAATCCCAAGTACAGAGTGCGCAACCAATGCGTCTGTTTTACACGCGTCTACAATGGCACGAAACGAATTGCATATCCCGTCAAAAGAACCGGTCACAACTGTCGGACACAAGAAACCCGTGCCGACACGCCAGAGGGCACGCACCATCGCGCAGACATCCACTGATGTGACAGTAGCAGTGTTAAGATCAAACCCTGCGAAGCCGTTCACCTGAATGTCTATCGGAGCAGGCGCGATCTGTATGTCGCTATCGGCGGCAGCGACTTCACGAACTGACTGAACGCGGTCATCGGCGATAGTGATTTCAACAGGTATGTTATTGAAAAGTGTATGTCCACTGAATTGCATATAATGCGTAAGTCCTGAAAAATAAAGATTTCTCAAGGGTTCCGAACGTATCTTCTATGATACTTGAAAAACGGTTTATTACCAAGAAAAAAGGCAGGGCTATTTAGTTCTCGGTTTTTTCGTCCAATTTTGGCCCCCAGGCCCGGTAGGTGCGGTTTGATGAAGTTTAAAAAAATAAATCGGTAATTCTATATTTTCCCCAGGCCCGGTAGGTGCGGTTTGGAACCGCACCGGACTTCACCAAGAAATTACCGAATTAATAAATTAATCTTCATGAACCGCACCGGATTTGAAAAAGAAGATTCAAAAATTTAGAAAATCCGATAATTTATCTAAAACTAAATAGTCCTGGAAAAAAGAGTTGCATTTTTGAGCGAAATTCGGTTAAAGTATACTAAAGCATATCTGAACCAGTTTACGAAATCACCGTCACACAAGCATCTACTGACAAAACCAACAATTGGATGTGGAGGACACAATGGAATATTTAGCATACGGAAAAACGGGTTTAGAGATCTCACGGCTCTGCTTCGGCGCAGGACGGATTAAGAACACCTGCAATACCATCGAAGCGGGTAGCACGCTGATGTTGAAAGCACTCGACGAAGGCGTTACCTTCTGGGATACCGCCGAGGGATACGGAACACAACCGCATCTCGGAGACGCAGTCCGACAGATTCGCAGAGATGAAGTCGTCATTCAGACGAAGACCGGCGCGAAAGATTACGAGGGTGCCAACGCGAGCATCACGCGTTCGCTTCAGGAGCTGCAAACGGATTACTTAGATGTTTTGCTCTTACATGGCATTTCCACCCCTGAAGATTTGGTATCACGGGAGGGGGCATTAGACGCATTCCGAGAAGCAAAAACCGCTGGCAAAATCCGGGTCATCGGTTGCTCCACGCACATTCACACAGGGCCTGTGATGGACGCGGTGATTGATCACCCAGAACTTGAGGTTATCCTGGCGACAGCGAACAAAGAGGGTAGGATGTTAGAAGGGGGTTCCCTTGACAAGCATCTTGCGTACATCCAACGTGCCTATGACATCGGTAAAGGTATCAGTATCATGAAAGTCGTTGTCGCCGGTGATGTCCCTGAAGCAGATATACCGGAATGGATCGAGTGGGGGTTCAACCTCGAAACGGCACATGCCATCAATCTCGGTATGACGGAGTATCGCCATATCACATTAGATGTCGGGCTTGCACGCGCCAGTGCAAGACGGCGTTTGATACAACGCAAAGCAGCATAACTTTTTCTTGTAGGAGGGGTTTGTAACTCCGATTTCTTGTAGGAGGGGTTTGTAACTCCGATTTCTTGTAGGAGGGGTTTGTAACCCCGATGTTTTTATAGTGTATGAAGCAACTACGCGGCAAACCGCTCAAAGATTTTCTGAAACAGACGGGATCGCCAGAAAAAGAACTAATTTTTATCCTACAAGATGTGCAGGATCCCGTCAATGTCGGTTCAGCATTTCGGATAGCGGATGCGTGCCGTGTAAAAGAACTCATCCTAACAGGTATCAGTGCGCAACCGCCACACCCGCTTGTCCGAAAAGTCGCACGCGGGAAGCATCGACGGGTAAAATGGCGATATGTAGAGCAGGCAGCTGACGCAATCGTATCGCTCAAAGCGGACGGCTACACAAGTTGTGCTCTCGAGGTCACCGCGCAGTCAGTCCGTTACGATGCAGTGGACTATCCGAATAAAATTTGTCTCATCGTAGGACATGAGGATCACGGCGTGACGAAACGGACGCTTGCTGCCTGCGATATGGTGATTTTCCTTCCGATGTACGGCGCGGGAGCATCGCTGAACGTTCATGTCTCGTTAGGCATCGCCGCCTACCACATCTTGCACCACGACCGATTCATTCCTCGGTAGGTTCGGTTTCCGAACCGAACCGGATCCTACGCGGAAATCTTGAAGACTCCAAAAACTCTTCAGTCGCGTAGCGACGGAATGTTTATAGCAGCTATTTTAATCAGAAAACGACGATTGGTTTGTTACGTCAATCGTAGCGAGGTCCACAATTAAAAAATGTCAGAAACAATGCGCGCCATTATGTGTCGCGAACCTTTCGATTACCGACTTGAAGAGGTCCCGATGCCAGAAGCGGGGCCCGGTGAAGTCGTTATTAAAGTGGATGCCTGCGGCGTTTGCGCGAGCGACATCAAATGCTACACAGGCGCGCCGCTTTTCTGGGGCGACGAGCACCGTCAGCCCTATGTAGAGGCACCCGTGATCGCTGGACACGAATTCATCGGTGAAGTCGTGGAACTTGGTCCAGGGGCAGGCGAGAAATATAAACTCGAAATCGGAGATCGCGCAATCGCGGAGCAGATCGTTCCGTGTTGGGAGTGTCGATACTGCCGAACGGGGAAGTATTGGCTCTGCCAAGTCCATAACATCTACGGGTTTCAACCAGTTGTCAACGGTGGTATGGCGGACTATATGAAGTTTCCAGCGCGTTCGCTCGTCTACAGGGTGCCTTCTGAGATGCCGATAGCCAATGCAGCGGTGATTGAACCACTCGCTTGCTCGATTCACGCTGTCCAGCGGGGTGATATTGAATTTGGTGATGTTGTCGTGGTGGCGGGGGCAGGCACGCTTGGACTGGGTATGATCGGCGCGGCAAAGTTGAAAAACCCCGGCGTACTTATCGCTATTGACCTGATGCCGAAACGGTTAGAGGTTGCTAAGAAGTTGGGCGCAGATATCGGGATCAATCCGTCGGAAACGGATGCCGTGCAAGAAGTATTAGATATGACGGAGGGGTACGGGTGTGATGTCTATATCGAAGCGACGGGACATCCGAAAGCGGTTGAACAAGGACTGCACATGATTCGGAAGGCAGGCACGTTTGTCGAGTTCAGCGTGATGCGAGAACCGGTGACTGTGGACTGGACGATTATCGGGGACACGAAAGAGTTGAACATCCACGGTTCGCATTTGGGGCCATACACGTATCCATTGGCGATTGACTATATCCACCGCGGTTTAATCAAGGTCGAGCATATCGTAACCCATCAATTGCCGTTGGAGGACTATCTTACGGGGTTTGAGATGGTTCAGCAAGGAACAGATTCGATTAAAGTGCAGTTAGTGCCGTGAATCATAATGGGCAAGAGAGATCTCTAACTGCATAGTAGGCACAAGTTACTGTGCCGTACTTGCTTCTTTGAAGACAGCATTAATCGCCCCAAAAAGAGTTGGCAAATTATCCACGCTAAAGTTTATTTGATTTTGGGTGAAGGCATCCCCAACAAGGCGTCCAAATTGCCAAAAGGTGCCATCGCTAACAATACCGTATACAGGAACATCCGAATCGGCGTTAATTTTTTGCGCTGCTACTAATTCCGCGAGGCATTGGGCCCAGCCCTGCTCAAAGTCGTTTTTCTTCGCCTCAACCAGCATTATCAAGGGTGTGCCGACAACCGTCATGCCCAATTCAGATTTTGTAGCGATGAGGTAATCCGGCGTGCCGCTCAAAATCTCATCATAGATGATCGGCTCCCTTATCCAGAGGGCATAGTTATCAGCATACGCCTTGTAAACTTCCCTTAAGATCGGAAAGATAATTGCCTCACAACGTGATGCCTCAGACGAAAGAACGTTGATATTTTGCAGGGTAAACCTAAATTCTTGAAGAAATTGCTCCGGAGGATTCGCTGCCTCAACCTTAAAAAAGTCACTTGTCATATATTTGATTCTAAATTGTTCTTGAACTTCAGAGAGTTTTTTGAAATCGCTAAATGCCATTGTATTAAGCCTCCGCCTTCGGTCGAATCAAAAGTCCTTATCTTGAGTTTTCCGCTTTTCTTTTTGACCTCCATTGTTGACTTTAATTGTACTATAGTCTTGGGGAAAAAGCAAGGTGTGCGTATGATAATATCAGAGCCATTCAGTTTATAGTAAAACCCGTAATTAATTATACACCCGTCCTTGCACAAGTCGGCTCGTAGGGGCGAGGTTCCCTCGCCCGTCGGAACTAAGACAAAGGGCAAAGCCGATGTCAAAAAATGAAAAGACATCCGCTTTGCCCAAAGATTTTTGGAATCTACTATCGGTTATTTCCGAACGGTCACTGTTCGAGACGAGATAGTAATGGAACCAGCAACCACACCGATGATGAAGTCAATTGGGGTATATAAAGTTGTAATCTCATAATCGGTTGCTCCGCCTGCCATGGCGTTTGTGTCAACGTCGTTGATCGGTACGAGTCCCCATGCAATATACCATTGGCGTGCCTCTGTGGTATCATAACCTTGTGCGCCTTTCCCGACTTGATGGACGTGTGCTGAACAGCCGATGACGAACAACATTCCTACGATAAGAAAAGCAGCCGAAAGTCTTCTAAACATGAATTCCTCCTTGTGGTGCGCGCTTCCACGGCGCGTCTACCGTTATTTGTGGATCAAATTAATAGAACCAATTGATGATTCAATGGCTCGCAGCTCCGTTTGGTAAACATCTCTGGGAACGCGATAGTCAACCTCGAAGACGAGGGTTTCTGGTGCGTCGCAGATGAGTTTGATGAGTACGAAATCGGCAGCGATAACCATCAATTGATGGATGCGAAATGCATCTTTCATAAAGATTGTCTGCTGAACCGTTGCATTTGGAAATTGGTTTCGGTAAGCAGTTGTAAGAGTTTCTAATAAAGTTTTGTCTGGCGCGATCTCCACACCATTTAACTTTGACACAACACATATCGCCTGCGAACCTTCGTTCAAGAAAATCCAGCGCGGCACTATCTGGAGTCCCTGCATGAGTTGTGGGGCCAGTTTGTTGATGACTTGCGCGAGCATTGAATCGTCAATCTTTTTCCAATTCTTCGGTGCACCCATTTTTATTCTCAGCGTTGTATCTGTTACCATAGGTTCAAGTCGGTTCTCATCGACCTTAAAAACAAGCGTTTCGTAAGGCTGTTTCTTAGCGTTAGGCGAATCACATCCAACGAAACCGATGATTATGATGCTACACAATAGAACTTGGAGAAATCCTGACCGATTTTTCAACGTTTGCTCCGCGACAGTGGGACTTGAAGTCTGGTTCGTGATTTATCAAGTTGATTGTACCTGAATTTAACATGATACCACGTTTTTAGACGATCGTCAAGTTTTTTCTTCACACAGCCCTTAGACCTGTCTGCATCCCGCAAGTTAAAGCATGGGGTCTTGACGGGAAGAGTGATAATTGAATGCCTCTGGAGTCGGATTCAGATGTCGTTCTTGAAATATCTGTGAGTATTTGCTATAATTATAAGCATCATATTTTTGGGAGGAATACTGCGTGATTCGTGAAGCAATTCAGAAAGTTATGGCGGGAAACGCCCTAACCGAAGCAGAGATGATTAACACCATGAACGAGATCATGGCGGGTGAGACGACGGACGCACAAATCGCCTGTTTTCTGACTGCACTGCGGCTTAAAGGTGAAACGATAGAAGAGATTACGGGGGCAGCGCGCGTCATGCGTGACAAAGCTACACCTGTTCCCACAAAGCACCCATTGGTTGTTGACACGTGTAGCACAGGTGGCACAGGGCTGAGTCTGTTTAATATCTCAACAACTTCCGCTTTCGTCGTCGCAGGGGCAGGTGTGCCAGTCGCAAAGCACGGAAACCGAGGCGTAACACGACAGAGTGGCAGCGCGAATGTGCTAATGGCGTTGGGTGTGAATATCGAGATTGGTCCTGAACATGTTGGACAGTGCATCGATGAGGTCGGTATCGGTTTTCTATTTGCCCCGGCACTGCACGGTGCAATGAAGTATGCTATCGGACCGCGACGGGAGATTGGTATCCGAACCATTTTTAATGCCTTGGGTCCGTTGACGAATCCGGCTGGGGCACAGGCACAGGTACTTGGGGTTTACGCGCCGGAACTCACTGAAACGCATGCCAATGTGTTGAACAACCTTGGATGTAAACACGCCTTTGTTGTACACGGCGATGACGGTTTAGACGAAATCACAACGACGACAACTACGCGCGTCTCGGAGCTGCGAAACGGTGCTGTTAGTACTTATACACTTGATGCGACGACGCTTGGGATCGCCAAAGCGGAATCCGACGCACTCTTGGGCGGTAGTCCCGATGAGAATGCTGAGATTACAATCAATATTCTGAACGGTGAAAAGGGACCTAAACGCGATATTGTCGTGTTGAATGCAGGAGCAGCGATCGTTGCGGGTGGGAAAGCGGACAGTCTTGAGGCTGGGATTGAATTCGCAAACGCATCCATTGACTCAGGCACGGCACTCACAAAGTTAGAAGGCCTAAAGTCAATGTCGAATGCGTAGCCTATTAACGGTAGAGGGATAAACGAATTGATATTAGACACAATCATAGCACATAAACAGAAAGAGTTAGCAGCTGAACAGGCAGAGATGCCACTTGCGAAGTTGGAAACGGAGATTGAAAATCTTCCGCCGACGCGGGATTTTGGCGCAGCTTGCAAGCCAAAACTTGCTGTCAAAAGCCGTGATGCTATTACGGAAAACCGGACTATCAAACTTATCGCAGAAGTGAAGAAAAAGTCACCCAGTAAAGGCATCATCCGAGAAGATTTCCATCCGGTTTCGATTGCTGAAACCTACGTCAAAAATGGGGCTGCTGCTATTTCCGTTCTCACTGATAGACATTTTTTCGCCGGTGAACTCGACTATCTGCGGGCAATCCGTGCTGCTGTTGACGTACCGCTGCTAAGAAAAGATTTTACGATAGATCCATATCATATTTACCAAGCGCGTGTCGCTGGAGCGGATGCAGTCTTACTAATTGTGGCTGCATTGACAGCAATACAGTTGCGGACGTTCATGGATGTCGCAGCGTCGTTATCATTAGCGTGTCTCGTGGAGGTACATACACGTGAGGAATTGGCGATTGCCTTGGATGTGGATGCCCAGATTATTGGTATCAACAACCGTGATTTGCATACATTTCACACGGATATTGCGACGACATTCGAGTTACGTGAAGCAATCCCGACGGATCGGGTTGTGGTGAGTGAAAGTGGTATCTATTCGCGTGAAGACGTGATAAAGCTGCAAGAAGCCGGCATCCATGCGATGCTTGTCGGTGAGTCCTTGATGCGGAGTCCTGACATCGGAGAGCAAGTTCGGCGTTTAATCTCTTAAGTAGGACTGACGCATTTCCTCTTAAAGTCCCCCTGATAAGGGGGATTTAGGGGGTTTTTTTGCTGGAGGTGTTTTTGCTTGGGTATTTCTGCGGATTTCTTAAAAACGTTTGAATATCTACTTTTTGTGTGAAAAATATCCGTTTCCTACTAAATTTGCGTAAGCCCTATTAAGGATACAGACAAACCTATCCGCGGGAACTACAAGGAAGTGATGGTAATGCCGTGGCGTTTTAGGAGGGCAGTGGTTACGCCGTCGCCAGACGTGAGCGTCCCTGAAAAAGTGCCGTCGTAGATGTCTCCACACCCACACGACGGACTTCTCGCCTTAAGAATCACTTGCGTTGCCCCGTGTGATTGTGCAACCTCTAAGGCGTGATGCGCGCCCTTCAAATATGCCGCAGTCACATCTATTCCATCAACAGTCATGACTTTCGCCTTACCATTAAGCACATCATCCCCATCACCACCGACGATTTCTGCTGGAGGGCGCGGCGTTAACAACCCACCCGCCTCTTCCGGGCAGACAGGGATCAGTTCGACCGTTTCCGATTGTTTTATGGCTGTTTCATTTCGGCTGTCGCCACCGTCGTATCGGCAGCGGACACCAAGGAGACAGGCACTAATAACTACCTTCATCTTCTCGCAATTCTTTGAACTGATTCATGATTAAGTCCGTCTCACCTGCTTTCAGCTGCAGGTATGCGTCTTCTAACTCACAGAGGATCGCGCGCAGTAATGAAGCGCGGCAGACCTCGGTATTCTGATCTTCCGAGTGTGCACATGCTATCTGTACAGACGTTGCTGTCTCACGCAATTCAGGTGGAAAATCCGCTAATACGATATTGACATTCACACCGAAGCCTAAGACAAAAAACGGGTGCTGTTGGGCATCATAAGCGAATTCTGTTAGGACCCCTGCCACTTTCCTTTTTTCGATGCGGACATCGTTGGGGGGCTTGATCCGCGCGTCAAGGCCATGCGTCTCTTGAATTGCACGTGTGATCGCAATCGCGCCGATGAAATTAGGGAGCGGGACTTGATCGCTTAGCAACCGATGCTTAAGCACAACCGACACGAGCAGACACTTGCCCGGCGGTGCTTCCCACTTTCTGCCATATCTTCCACGACCTGCGGTTTGGTGTTCCGCAATTATGAGTGTCCCCTCTGCTGCACCTGTTTTTCCACGCGCGATTGCAATATCATTGGTGGAGGCAACTTGCGGGTAATGCTCAATCTTACATCCGATAAGAGCAGTCTGAAGCGTTGTGCCAAAGTCCTTAATATCCATAAGTCCTACTGGCGTAGATGTTCTTCTGCCTCAATTTTCCACTGTTCGGGTGGATTGAGTTCAAGGAAACGTTTCCATTGTGCTTTCGCCTGCTCCCGCTTTTCAGTGTATTCATACATCAAAGCGAGGTTATAGTTCGCCGTCAAATTGCCCGGCTCCAACTGTATCACGCGTTCAAACTGCTCCGCAGCAGCACCGAGTAGATCCATACTGAAGAGATTATTCGCGTAACTCAGCAGCGTTGGAACGTGGGTGTCATCTAAGGCAATCGCCTTCTCTAAGGTCTCTTTCGCGGCGTTGTAATCCAAAGCATGCGCGTAGTAAAGGTCTCCGAGGCGTTGATAGGTCTTCGCGGCAATATCGTCACCTTTTTCAACGGGTTGTTGAATAAGCGCGACTTCCGCTTCATAGTGTTTGATTGCTTCCTTCCATACCTGTTCCCATTCTGCGATTTTGCCGAGATGTAGATGGATGCCTCTATATTTAGGGGCATAAGAGAGCATACTTTTAAAAACCTCTTTTGCAAGTTGATGCCGGTCGATTTCGAGATAAATCACACCAACTTGGTAATTTGCCTCGCGGTTTTTGGGTTGGAGTTCAGCCACCTGTTTGAAATCCTCTAAAATTTGGCTGTACCGATAAAGGGTTTCGCCAATCTGTCTATAGCGAAGCGTGAGCATTCCGCGATAGAAGTAGGCATCCACGTAGGTTGGATTCAGAGCAATAGTTGCGGTGTATTCCTCAACAGCCATTTCCGCATGTTTGTGGTAATCATCACCGAGCGTCTCGGCATGTTGATCGAGCAGCCGCGCGTAACTGTAGTGCCAATCGAAGTTATCCGGATTGTAATGATTCGCCAACCCATAGTAGCGAATTGCGTTCTCGCGTTCGTCCCGTTTCTCAAAAATAACGGCGAGGAGGTGATGGAGTTCAGGATGTTCAGGTTCAATCTCTAATGCAGGTTGATAGACGCGAAGAATGTTATCTTCATCGTTGCGTTGACGATAGATTGCACCGAGACGGAAGAAGGGCTCTACTTCTGTTGCTTTAACCCCTGGCATGGGCGTTTGCAAACTACGTCCGATGTCGTTTTCAAGCAGTGTCGTATCAAGCGTGATTGTTTTCTCGTAATGCACGACGGCGTTATCTATCTCGCCTTTCTGTTCAAACAGGATTGCTACGTGATAATGCGCTGCAATATCGTCAGGACTTAACCGAATAGTTTCGAGAAGTGCCGGTAAAGCATCATTAGGCTGCTGTAGCGAAAGATAAGACAGTGCCAATAGATAGTGTGCTTCAGTGGTTTCAGGGGCAATCTCAATAAGCCTCTTTAGCGTATCAACCGCTTGCTGATGCGCTTCGCGTCCCCGATAAATGTGGACCATTTTGAAAAGCACATCTGGTCGTTGTGGGTCTAATGCCAGCGTACGTTCATAAAAGGTAATCGCGCTGTCTGTATTGCCGCTTGCTTCGTAGCTTTGCCCAAGGAGATGGGTAGCACTAACATCTTCAGGAAATAGTAGAAGATGTATATTCAGCGGTTCGATAGCATCTTGATATTTTTCTTCATCGAAAGCGCGTTGTCCTTGCACCATGAATCTATCTGCCAACTCCGGATGCAACGCCAATGCCCGTTTAAAGTAGCCTACCGCTGTGTCCACATCCCCCTGTTGGTGATGAAGTTCACCGAGGTTGAAGTAAACATCGTTGAAATTTCCCAAATGGAGTTCAAGTTGCAGATAGCTTGTGTCCGTTTCGATAATTTCAAGCGTTTTCTCATAATGTTGGATGGCTTTTTCGGTGTTACCCGCATCGGCTTCAACGGCACCTGCATAAAAGGAGGAACGCGGATCGTCAGGAAGGACGAACATCGCTTTCTCTAAAATTGGCAGTGCTTGCTCGGGTGTTATCAACCCTGCAAAGTAAGGTTCCAAGGGTTCATAGAAAGTGTCCTTGAGGCTTGGCGTGAGAGACAGGGCTTGTTGGTAATGGTGTAGTGCTGTCTCGGTGTCTCCGTTGGTATAGAAGATTTCTCCGAGTGCGAAATGCGATTGCACATGGGTAGGCTCAGCCGCAATTGTGCGTTGATAAAGCTGAATCGCGCCATCTGTATTACCTTTTTCATTGAAGATAACCGACAACTCGTGAAGCACCTGTCCTGAGTAGTCTTGATACTTGGAGCCTTTAGCATACTCTTCCAACGCATCGTCGAAAAATCCTTGTGTAGCAAGCACCTGTCCAAGTTTGAAGTAAGCGGGCGCGAACTTTTTCTTTTGATGCGTAATATTTTCAAACATTTCGCGAGCGCGATCCATCTCACCTTGTGCGAAGTAGACTAACCCGATACCGTATTGTGGGTATTCCCATTTTCGATTTAAATTTCGCGCAGTGTCGAAGGCTTGAAGTGCCGCCGTGTAATTCTGCTGTTTTAAGTGGATTTCACCCATGCGATAATAAACCGGGTAGTAGTTAGGGTTCAAACGGACGCAAGCCTCAAATTCCGCAAGTGCCGATGCGTCTTCGCCTTGTTGTTGATGGATGCCACCAAGGTTGAAATGTGCCCAAAACAGGTCCGGTTGAATTTCGAGGGCGTGTTGTAGATAGGTAACGGCTGTATCAAACGGCGCACCGGCTTTCGTAGCCTCAAGAGCGTGTACGTAGCCTAAACCGTAATAAAACGCCGCCTCCATCGCAGGGGAAGATGACTGCTGTCCTTGACGGTTCTCTTTTGCTGTGTCATAAAGGGTTAGGAGTGTGGAAATTCGTCCCTGTTTCTGCCATTTGAGGATGAATTCGCGGTGTTTCTCGCCTGGCTTTTTCTTCTCTCGCAGGACCTTTGTAAAATCTTTTCTTATGTCCTTTTCCCATTTTTCCGCTGCTATGGTAACCTGTGAGAAAGACGCACTGAATATTAAGTTGATAATTAGCACGATAAATATGGGGTTTAGCACTATTTTTTTCATTTTATTTTTCCTATGGTCGAATATAAAAAGCGGTTTCTGTTGTGAAATTATTACTTTTCAAGTTTTATAGTAAAACCTGAAGATATGTTTACACTTTGACAGATAATATCTACCTATATCCCACTGCAGGCGGGGTTTGCTGAAGTTTAAGAAAATATTTCGGTAATTCTATATTTTCCCCAGGCCCGGTAGGTGCGGTTTGGAACCGCACCGGACTTCCTCAAGAAATTACCGAATTAATAAATTAATCTTCATTAACCCCGCCGCTGTAAAGATAATTACGGGTTTTACTATAATAGCTGCTCAATTTTTGCGCGTGTTGGCATAGAAGGGGTCGCACCGATGACAGTGACTGCCGCTGCACCCGCAGCATTTGCAAACGCAACTGCTGAATGTAAGGTTTCACCACTTGCCAAGGCGGTCGCGAGCGCGCCACAAAATGCATCGCCTGCACCTGTTGTATCTACGGGTTCGACAGGCAGAGCGGAGACATGTTCGGATGTTGTCGCTGTTAGCATTAATGCCCCTTGCTCGCCGAGGGTTAACACGACGGCAGTGTTTGCAGTATCCACCATACGTGCACGCAACACCTCCGCCGCGCAGCGCGCCGCTTCGTGGCTGCTAACCTTCATTCCCGACAGCAATTCCGTTTCGGATTGGTTCGGCGTAAGAATATCAACAAATCCCAAAAGACTATCCGGCAACGGTTGCGCAGGTGCAGGATTTAACACCACTGTTGTACCGTGTTGCTTCGCAGTAGCTGCAGCGTGTTCGGATGCCGCAATCGGAGTCTCCAATTGCAAAAGAAGTACATCCGCGTCTGCGATGCAATCGACGGCAGCATCTATATCAGCAGTCGTGAGTGCCATGTTTGCGCGCGGGACGACGATGATGCTATTATCACCATCCGGTTCAATGACAATCGTCGCTACGCCTGTCCCGATGTCTGTACGTTTTGTGACAAACCTACTGTTAATATGTTCATTTTCTACTGCGGTGAGTAGTATCTCGGCAAATGGGTCCGTACCGACACTTCCGACGAGTGTGACTTCGGCACCTAACCGTGCTGCAGCGGTTGCCTGATTAAATCCTTTCCCGCCTGTAAAAATATCAAAAGCATCCCCGATGAGCGTTTCGCCTTTATCAGGCCGCCGTATTGCGTGGCACACCAGATCAATGTTTAGACTGCCAACGACAGTAACTTTCGGTGTTACGTGGTTCATCGCAACTGACTCCTAATTTCTTTTAACGATTTTGGACAATTATAGTTGACATGCGGTGCTATTGTCAAGGACTTATAGCCAGAGCCACAAACGCAAACCAAAGTCAAAACCGAAAACTGAGTAGTCCTGATGAGATCCACAAGAAACTTGCAATTTATGCTCAGATGGTATAACATATCAAGGTGCGTCTCAGATAAAAAGGCAGTTCCCTTGTAGCACAACGCCATAAAAAGAGAGAAAAAAATGATCCGACACTATAAACCCAGCGACCTGCAAACCCTTCGACAGATCACCGCTATCTGTTTCGAGAAAGTGTCTATAGACAAGAATATTGAAGACCGATTTGGACGTATTGGGGATATGGACTGGAAAGAACGCAAAATGTCCCATATCGATGACGATACGGAAATAAACTCAGATGGGATTTTTGTGGCAGAAGTAGATGGCGAGATCGCTGGTTACATCACAACTCGAATTAATCACGCAACTCGGATTGGTGGTATTCCGAACCTTGCTGTGCTACCACAGTTCCAACGCCGTGGTATCGGCAGACAACTGATCGAAAAAGCGTTAGCGTATCTACAGTCGGAAGGGATGCTTTATGCCCGTATTGAAACTTTAGAGCAGAATCCAGTAGGTGCAAGTTTTTATCCGACTATGGGTTTCACAGAAATCGCAAGGCAGATTCACTACATCCAGCCGCTATCGAAGCCGAAGGCATAATAAATCGCGCAATACTCAAGAAAGAGTAGCACCGGTTGTTCCCTTGTGGCATTTGATGTCCGTCCGTTCAAACTTTAATAGGACTTACGTAGTCCCCACTGCAGGCGGGGTTTCAAACCCCGCCTGCAGTGCTTCGGATGTCCGTTATCATGGAAAAATGCGTAAGTCCTGCTTTAAAATAAAAACCGATACATCGGTTGGTTCGTCGTAATCCCTATGATACTCCACACGCTGCCGACGATAAATTCGCCTAAGATTAGACCGAGAAAGAACGGAATCAGTTTTCGGTGCGCACTCACACCACCGTGCCGAAGAATAATCCACTTGATGACCGAACTCACCAAGATCGAAAACCAGAACACATTCATCGACCAACTGCTGGAGATAGCAAATCCGGCAGGATGAAAGGGCCACCAAAAAAGCCGCATCCGCATTATCATCAGGAAACCGGTAATTAGGAACCCGATACACATCGCAACAATCGCTGGCACATCCGGTGCTCTCGGCGAAGTCAACCAACTCTGGAGTCGATTGAAAGGGCGTCCCGCGAACCAATCGCGCGCCCCTTCAATATAAGAGATATGATAGAATGCCCAGAACGAAGCGAACGTACCAATAACAATCGCAATACACATCGCGATTAATAACCGTCGATTGGAGATTCCTGTCCGTTCCGCTAATTTAAATCCCTCCAAAATGTGTGGCATTGGGTGCCCGCGATAGGCACGGTTAAAAAAGAAGAGATACGCCATTATCGTCAAGTTGTGTGGACCGAGCAGTCGCGTTCCGAAAATACGCGGCATCATCTCATCGGGGCCAATAAAGTGTAGATCATGCACCGGCGAACCGAGTTCCGCTCGCATTCGGGTTACCGCAGTAGAGATGGCATAATAGATCCCAAAAAATACGAGGATCACCCAGATAGACATACCCGCCGTTTTACAGAATCCGACGATAAAGATAAGACTTGCGATAAGTCCTAACACCGTCACCCGATAGGACATCGGTTCGTCCGAATCGTCAACACGCGGGTCGTTTCTAAACAACTTACGTCCGACTTGTGCGAGATGCTTTCGTGTCGCCACAATCGCGATAACAAATAAACCGAGATATGCTCCGAAAGACTGCTCATCCGTGAACGGAAAGTTCGGCATACCCCGCACGCCTAACGCATCTCCAAAGACACGCTCCACCTTCCAAAAAAGATAGAAAAACCAGCATGAAAACGATAAGTCAAGCGGGATAAAGAAAGCGATACCCACTGCAAACGGAAAGACAGCGATAGGGGTCCAACCCACTGCACTCCACGGTTTCTGTGTAAAGAATGGACGTAAATCGTAGAGCCTTCCACCCAAACTCGGCACACTCGGATAGAGATAGTGAAGCCCATTGAGGATGTCAATTGCACCCGCAATCCCGAACCCAAGCCACATCATCTTATTTGTCAACAAGTTCGTGCGACCGCCGCTCGTCAATTCAAGCGGCAACTGAATAATGGGATAACTCAGCTTCTCATGCTCCGTCCACTGTTTCCGCACGAGACTGTTGATACACACCATCAGGAACACCATCACGCATAGGAAGCCTCCCCAAGCGACCGTTGTCGTGAACCAACCTTGAACAGTCTCCCATTGGTAAAGGGTTGTCTCACCGCGATAATACTCCGTTAAAAAAAGCCGCTCTTTGACAGCCATCCAATCCGGGATATACCGATGGAACAGGTCTGCCCAGTCATTTTCTGGCGTTGCATACCAGAACGCATACGGGATCATCGGAATCAAAACGCGAAGCACATCGTGCCCCGCCAACGAAGAAGCGATTGCCAGCATGACGTAAACCGTCAGCAACTCGCCTTGTTGCATAGCAATCCCAGGGGCTACCCGGACCAAGACGAGGTTAACACCTGTGATGGCAAAAACGCAAAAAATGACGTTAAAATAGAGAGAAATAGTCGTCGGATACCCTTGCCCGGCAGAGTCCAGAATCCAGTACATGTTCGGGATGATAAGGACAGTGCCGAGTAGAATCGCTCGCCAGGACGCGCCAAACTTAAGGTTTCGACTATTTTGTTCGGTAGGTGCTCTGAATCTATAAGGTTCTGAAGTCAATTCGCTTTTCAAATTACGTGGTGCTTCCTCTCTCTCACGTCCGTACGCGCCCAGTTAAAGTTAATAATTTTACGAACGTCTTGAAAGCCAAACATTACATACTACCCAAATAAAATTGCTTTGATTTTTTTCAATATATCTTATATAATGCATAGCAGGATATTAGGTCTTGATCCATAGATCAAGGCTACTTTCAGCATTACCAAAGGATAAACCTATGGATACTATGACTGATGCTGCCGAAGCAGCCCTGTTTACACCACAGCATAAAGAGTTTGTCGAAAACAACGGGTATCTGTTGATTCGGAACGCCTTACCCCCCGATGTCGTCGCGGAAATTGATGCCGCTGTTGACGAAGTGTATGCCAAAGAAGAAGCCGCGGGGAACCTTGAAGCAGGCGGTAAGTTGAATCTCCGTAACTGCATCACGCACCACGAAGCATTTCTCCAACTCCTTGATTGGCAGAAAACCGTGCCGCTCGCCTACGGCGTGCTTAATTGGAACGTACAGATGATTACGTCCCACCTCATTGTACTCCCTTCAAAAGAGGAACCACCGCCTGAAGTAAAGAACCGTATCGGCTTGCACCGCGACGGTGGCACATCACATGCCGAAATGCAGGAACCCCATCCCCGGATCATGCTTAAGATTGCTTACGCTATCAGCGACCAATCCGATCCCGCCTCTGGCGCGACTGTGCTGGTACCCGGAAGTAACCGATTGACAGGCAGACCCGCAACCGATCCAGATACCGGTTGGGCACGCGGTGCGATTTCTATGAATGTCAACGCGGGAGATGCGTTCCTCTTTGAACAACGCACATGGCACGGGATCGGACACAACTGGTCCGGTATGCCACGCAAAACCATCTTCATGGGATACGCCTATCGCTGGGTCAAACCGATGGATTATATCACTATGCCTGACGAACTCGTTGCCAAATGCAACCCGATCCAGAAACAATTAATCGGAGTCGTCAGCGATCCGCTCAGCTACTATCTGCCGAAGGATCAAGATGTACCGTTGCGCGCCGCACTCAATTCGGAAACACAATAACCGACAAACGCGTAAAGCAAAGATGGGCACCCCTCACTATTCAAGTTTGCTCTTCAGCGAAAGGCTATAATCAAGAAGGGCATTCGCGTATGGGATATTGTGGAGTCCATACCCGCTATCGCCTTTAACCATATCGTAGTTCAGTTTCGCGTCCAGATAGTCCTGTGAAGTTTTGTCAGGCGCAGCATCCAACATCGCTTTGACGGCTTGCATCTTCGATGCTATCTCAGCACGATACTGCGGTAACTTCGTCTCCATGTTATTATCCGCACTATCGTGACAACCCGCAGTACTGCATAGCGAAAAGTCAGCAATAAATGTATGGCCACCATGTTTCGCAACTGCCTCGGGGTCCTCTTTCGCCATGTGGCAGTGTACACACCGTTTTTTCATCGCGCGTACGTGCGGCGACGGCATCCGTTTTACACCAGCACCCTCACGTCCAAGAAACATCTCCGATTGAGACTGGTGAACGATACCAGCACCCGCACAACCGCAGTCCATTTTATGGCAGGTGACACATAATTTTTTCGCAGGTTGCACCAGTAAATGTTCTGATTTGCTCGTGTGGGAATGGCACATAGAACAAGAAACAGCATTCACCGCCGTCTCTATGTTATACGGATGGCCCGGATAGACCCGCTCGCTAAAGACTTCGTAACCCGCGGAATGGCAGCTCAGGCAAGAGGTCTTCACCTCATACGGACCCTCAATCAGGTTCACAAGGGCGTGTGAGTGTCCCGCGTGTTGCCACTCTTGATAGGCAGGTTCGGTCCCATGACACTTATTGCAACCTTCAGCAAACGGCGTTGTTGTGTTAGATGCCTCACTCTCTACAGGTGCTGCGTAGAGTGTCCCGATCTTATCGTAGCCGCAGAGCGCGAAAAGGGCAACCGTTCCCATCAGTAGGGCTAACCCGAAAAATAAGAAAACCTGTTTCATAAATCTTTGGTGTCCTTGTACAAGTTCTTTTTTAAGTCGCTTGACTATGTTGTTTACTGAATAGTCTTTGATGGTTAAATATAATACCTGATTTGGCGAAATATGTCAAAACTTTTTGTGCGTTCAACGCTTCGCCAAACGCATCGGAAAAATGGGAGGGATTTTATGTCTCAATCCGATAACGCAATAAATCTTTTCAATGGTAAAAATATGGACGGTTGGCTCGCACGCGGCGGTGCACCCACGCATGAATGGGATGCCGCTGGCAGCGTTGCTCTCAACGCTGACGATGCAAAACGCCTCGTAACGACAACCGGTGAAGGAATTTTTTACAACGGTGCCACAGGACGAACCGCCGACATTTACACCGAAGCAGAATACGGTGATTGTGAACTCCACGTGGAGTTTATGGTACCACAAGGCTCCAACTCCGGCGTTTACCTCATGGGTAGATACGAAATCCAAATATTGGACAGTTGGGGTGAGACAGAACTCAGCTACGGCTCCTGTGGCGGTGTATATTGTCGTTGGATCGATAATCAACCGGTAGACGGCGTACCACCCCGTGTGAATGCAAGTAAACCGCCAGGCGAATGGCAAACGTACGACATCACCTTCCGCACACCAAAATTTGATGCCGATGGTAACAAGATTGCCAATGCCACTTTTGTCAAGGTCGTGTGGAATGGACAGATCGTCCATGAAGATGTTGAAGTCGTCGGTTGCACGCGTGGCGCGATGGTGGAAGAAGAAGCCACTACGGGCCCACTCCTGCTGCAAGGCGACCACGGACCCGTTGCCTATCGCAATGTTACGCTGAAACCTATTTAACGTGAATTTGGTAATACTTAGGATGGACACATTTTCTCTTAAAGTCCCCCTGATAAGGGGGATTTAGGGGGTTAAATCACTAAAGTTATCCCTTTTTCAAGTTCACTTTATTTAGACTATTTTGACAACAACCTACCATAGTAAGGAAATGTTATGCAGAAATTAAAACTTGGTGTTATCGGGGCAGGCGGTATCGTCTGCCGGATGCATCTCCCTGACCTCGCACAAGGCACCGATTTTGAAGTCAGTGTTATCGGCGGTAGACGCGAACACCGCCTCAAACATCAATGTCAAGAGTTCGACATACCCCACTGGACACAGGATTACGACGCAATCATCGCTGATGATACACTGGATGCAATACTTGTCGGCACGCCACACCCTTTACACGTCTCATGGGGTGTCAAAGCGTTGGAAGCAGGCAAACATGTGCTCATGCAGAAACCGCTCTGCGGCGAGATGGATGAAGCAAATCAATTTGTGGCAGCAGCCGAAGCCAGCGGCAAAACGGTGATGTGTCTCCCACATTTCGGTGCCGCTGTCTACAAAATCCGCCAATTAATTGCCGAAGAAGCAATCGGGCGTGTTTCTGGGGCAAGGATGCGGAGCAGCCACGGCGGACCTGAAATTTACTATGCCGAAATTCGTGATATTTTTGGTGAGTCTGGCGACGATTTATGGTTCTTCGACGCAAAACAGGCAAGCGTCGGCGCACTTTTCGATATGGGGGTTTACGCCGTTTCAAGCCTCGTCGCAATGCTCGGCACCTTCAAACGCGTGACAGGCTTCGTTTCTACTTTCGATAAACCGACCGAATTAGAAGATGTTGCAACGCTTGTGCTTGAGATGAAATCCGGTGGAATTGTCACTGCAGAGACGAGTTGGTGTGATCCCGCACGCACGGGTGAAGGGAGTGTACACGGCACAGCGGGCAAGTTCACAATGCCCGGTAAAGATGGCGCAGCACTCAGTCAATTGACACCCACTTCTTACACGCGCGAACACGCACCCGTTGATGTCAAAGCGATTGACTGTTCAGACGCTGCACCGAGCGGAATGCACGCACATTTCGCCGAACACATCCGTGAAGGCACACAACCGCCACTCTCAAATGTCTACACGGCGCGGCATGTCACTGAAATTTTACTCGCCGGACTCGAATCTTCTGCAAAGGGGACCGCAATCGAACTGACTACAGAAGCGGACAAGTAGTTAACGGGAGTCGGTTATTCCTTCGGGAGCTTGTGTTTTTCTCGCCATCGTGGGTACTCGTCCGTGAGTAACCTATTCGCCCAGCTACCGTAGTAGGCGTAGCCGTTGCGGCGTTCCTGTCCGAGCTCGGAGAACGAGTAGCGGACCACCGAGTCGCGGTCAAGAAAGATGGGACGGTTGCTGCCGATCTCGTAGAAACGTCCCCAGATCGGCCCCGCGTCAGGATCTATCACGACCCGCCTATCGTCTTTCCCTGCTGCGTCAGTGAACTTCTCTAAACGGATGCCGTGGATTGCGACGCTCCTGAACCACTCGGCTGCCCCCTCAACAGCAGCGATGATCGCAGGCGTCGGTTTTTCAACTGACATTAGGAAACGCACGACACCGACGCTTTCAGCACCTGAGATCGATGGCGGCTCGTATGAACGCGCCCACGCAGGCGCGAGCGTTTTTTCGTCGTGCTGCGCACACCAGGCAGTGAGTTTACCATCCTGTTTGATCTGCGTGCGCAGGATGCAGTCGATGCCCTTGGTTACAGCAGCTTTAGCCTGAGTGCGATATTTTGTTTCCAAGAACGCATAGTCTGAAGATTCAGAGACATCTCGGAGAAGTTCGAGAATTCGCACCATAGCGTTGTCATTGAACGTGATGTGACGATGGTAGCCTTTGCTTAGCGGGTAATACTGAGGCCACCCGCCATTCGGGTATTGCGCCTCAAGGATATGAGAGAGACCTTTGAGAAACGCCTCTCGGTAGCGCGGCACGTTTGTCGCACGAAACGCACGCGCAAGAAACCGTAGTTCGCCAATGGTGGCACTGTTGTCAAACGTTCCGTGCAGATCGTCAACGTTGCCATCAAACGGTTCAGATGCTGTGTCTCGATTCTTGGGCCAACTGCCGTGCTGGGTCTGCCACGTGAGGACGTTGTCAGCAATGCGGCGACCCGCCTCGCTCTGGAACCATTCGGTGGATTGCTTCGCGTATTCGGAAGGAACGGTTGCATCGGCAAATGACAGAAGCAAAAGGCACAAGACACAGATAACAGTGAGTTGTAACTTCATGAAGGTACCCTGTCCTTAGTGCCGTAGCGGTTAGGTTACCTAATCCCTACGAGCGTGTTGTGTGGACCCCTATAGTTACGTGCCCACGTCCTTTCGGGTCTTACATAATTTGAACTATAGCAAACTGGGTTAACTTGGAAAGAAAAAAGGTGTGTTTCATGTAGGCGCGGTTAAAAAAACGCCTACATGAAATATCTAAAGGTTTAACCTAAATTGGCGTGAAATTCATACCAGTCATCAAGGTTGTTGAGATTCACAGCGTCTAAGATAGAGCCATCGTCTTCAACACCGCTTGCACCGAGAATGCCGCCGCGGGTATCATCGTCGTGATTGTAGCCCGTAATTGCGGCGTTCAGTTCATCGACTGCCGCTTGGTCAAAACTCCCGTTTTCCGAAACCCACGCTTCAAACTGTGGATAGGTCGGAGAATTGTCGCTGATATACGCCAGCGTAGCATCCTTATCCAGTCCGAGTCCATCCAACACCATCTGATCGAAGCCTGCCCCGCATGCCGGGTAATCTTCATGGAGGACACCTTTGGCATCCATTAGCACTTTCGACCAGAATCGTGGAAGATGCAACACGCCGAGCGGGCCCTTAACCCCGGAACTAATCGTCGGAATTATCTGTGTTTTCTTTCTTCCGAACATTCTATTTTTCCTCCCTTACTTTAAACGTTAAGTAATAGGTCGGTATCATTAGATATAACAGGTGTTGTTGCCTGCTATGCGAAATTCTGCACTATTATAGCAGCGCATAGAAAAAAAACAAGAAAAATTTAAGTACTGTTACGAATCACTTAACAGCATCCGGCTTAACCACTTTAAACTTGAGTTCACCAGACCGAATATAACCGAGCCGTTTTCTGGCGAGTCGTTCCTTTGTTAACTCGTCGTTTTTCAGCATTTCGACGCGTTTCTTAAGTCGGTCACGCTCGGCTTCCAACGCCCGTATCTCGCCACGATAGGCTTCCTCAGCAAACTGCGCCCGTTGCCAGTCATCATAACCGTTCATGAATTGTCTGACGCTGACCACAAGCAAAGCAAGTGCAATCAGAAATAGGATCGGACGAAAAATACGCATAGGGTGTACCTCAAAAAAGAACCATAAGTGTCAATTTAAGAAAAAATAACCGCCTCCGCCCCCGGCCCGGTAGGTTCGGTTTCCTAACCGAACCGGATTCTACGCGGAAATCTTGAAGACTCCAAAAACCTCTTGAATCCCGTAGGGATGGTATCTCTGTAGCATTAGCGGAGCTCTCCCAAATTGTAGAAAACTTTTTTCCCAGCAAAAATAGCACTATCGCCCAACGCTTCCTCAATACGGAGGAGCTGATTATATTTACAAACACGATCCGTACGGGAGAGCGAACCCGTCTTTATCTGTCCCGAGTTCGTCGCAACAACCAAATCGGAAATAGTCGTATCCTCTGTTTCACCGGAACGGTGCGAAACAACAGCCGTATAGTTAAAACGTCGGGCAAGTTCAATCGCATCAAGTGTCTCTGTTAAGGTACCAATCTGATTGACTTTGATCAGAATAGAGTTACCAATCTGTTCATCAATCCCCTGCTGCAAGCGGGTCGTGTTGGTAACAAACAGGTCGTCACCGACAAGTTGAACCTTATCACCGATCGCCTCAGTTAACTGTTTCCAACCTTTCCAATCGTTTTCATCCATCCCGTCCTCAATGGAGACGATTGGGTATCTCTCACAGAGTCCGGTGTAAAAGGCAACCATCTCTTCAGGCGATTTAGTCGGCTGTGCCTCTGCCTTTAATTCATAAGTGCCGGTGTCCCGATTGTAAAATTCACTTGAGGCAGCATCTAATGCTAAGAGCACATCGTCACCAGGTACATACCCCGCACGTTCAATCGCTTCAATGATGACCGCAATGGCTTCCTCATTAGATCCCAAATCCGGGGCAAACCCGCCTTCATCACCGACAGCGGTGTTGCAATTCCGTGCCTGTAAGACTGCCTTGAGATTGTGAAAGATCTCAGCACCCATACGGAGCGCATCGGCGAAACTCGCTGCTCCTGATGGCATCACCATAAATTCTTGGATGTCAACGTTGTTATCGGCGTGTGAACCCCCATTCAGGATATTCATCATCGGTAGTGGAAGCTCTTTCGCGTTCGCGCCGCCAATATAACGATAAAGCGGTTGTCCCACTTCGTCCGCTGCTGCCTTAGCCACAGCCAAGGAAACACCTAAAATCGCGTTCGCACCGAGACGACTCTTGTTTTCTGTCCCGTCGAGTTCACGCATAGCGGTGTCAATATCGTTCTGCGCAAAAACATCTGCTCCCGCTAAGGCTGCAGCGATCACAGTGTTAACATTTTCAACGGCTTTCTGGACACCTTTACCCAAATAACGGGCAGCGTCCTCGTCACGTAATTCAACCGCCTCGTGTTCACCCGTAGATGCGCCAGACGGAACAGCAGCGCGTCCAGAGGCACCTGATGCTAAATTAACGTCAACCTCAACCGTTGGGTTACCACGCGAGTCTAAGATCTCGCGTGCATGAATATCGATAATTTCTGACAAAACATTCTCCTTATGAAGTTTACCAACTATTTCTTTTTTACGATTTACGCAAAATTCCTTCGTTTCTTGCCGGATCGGAAAACTGGAAGATTGGCACGGTGGAAACGTGGAAGGAGGTCTTCCATCCTTCCCTTTCTTCCATCCTTCCAACCTTCAATATCGGCATTGCGCGTAAGTCCTATTTTAGATGAGTTTTCCAAGTTTGCACTCAGAGCCTATTCCTCAATGATAAAATCCGCGAGTAGATACGCGGCTCCTAAAAAGACTAAACTATATCCAACAAGCAAACTCAACCAAAATCCGTCACCCAATCCACCCATCGCCAAAAGCGAAACGGTGCATTTCGCACCGCCCATAATGATTGGAATGACAAGCGGAAGTAGAATGACGGAGAGTAGGCTTTCGCCACCGCTCGTATTTGTAGACATGCCCGCTAACAGCACACCAACGGCACAAAACCCAAGTGTACCGATACTCAGCACGCCGAGCAGCTTCAGTAATATGCCTATCGTCACTACATCAAGCAAATCTAAGAATTGAAGCGTGATAGGCGTAATGACAATTTCCAATAGAAATAGAAAAATGACGCTGCTGACAACTTTGGAAAGATAGAGATTGCTCACATCAATACCCGTGAGCCGAATACCGTGTAAAGCACCGTGGGAACGTTCCACGCCAAATGAACGATTCAAGGTAATAATGCCTGCAAAAACGAACGCTGTCCAGAGCACACTAGCGGCTAATTTGCCGCGCGCCTCCTTTTCTGGGAAAACCGGACCAAACGCAAAAGCAAAAATCAGAACGACTAACACGCTGAAAACGAAAATCAATACCAGCGTCTCTTTTGAACGGAATTGAAGTCCAAGATCCTTGCGAATCAACGCACCAATCTGACGGAGTGCCTTCATGTGTGTCCCAATTCTTACCGGAATGCCTGTTGCTCATTCTTAGGACTTACGCAGTTAAGTCCCCCTGATAAGGGGGATTTAGGGGGTTAAAAATCAAAATTTGCGTAAGTCTTGATGCTTTTACAGCACCCGTTCTGATACAGGAAAACGGAGTGAACCCAATCGTTAAAAAACCGACCGCTCCTCGTACATCTGCAATAACGTCTCTGCTGAAATCTCGTCTTTCCGCGCAACCTCTTCCAATTCCCCATTTATCATGAAGAAAAACCGTGTACCTACGAGATACCCCAACTCTGTATTATGTGTAGTAACGACAATACCTTTACCATCCTGTTGCTCTTGTCCGATACGCGCGATGACAAACTGCCTCGCAGAAGCATCTAATCCAGAGAACGGTTCGTCAAACAATAGCACTGAAGGGTAATGAAGAAGGGCTCTGGCAATCATAACGCGCTGCGTCATGCCACGTGAGAAGATGTGCAGCGGTTCGTGAGCAAAGCGTTGTAAACCGACTTCAGCAAGGAGCGTTGTTACGCGATGTTCTAACTGCTCAACGCCGTACATCTGTCCAAAAAACCTGAGATTCTCGTATGGACTGAACGCCGGATAAGCGAGCACTTCATGAATAACGACACCCAGCATGCTTCGTACGTCTGAGTAATCCGCAATTGCATCCGTGCCTTCAATCTCAAGCTCGCCGGATGTCGGTTTCAGGAGAGTTGCGAGAATTTTGATGAGCGTCGTCTTACCGGCACCGTTAGGACCGAAAATCGCAACCACTTCTCCAGGGTTAACCGAAAGCGTGGCATTTTTGACAATTGAGCGATTTCCGAAATCTTTGGTGAGTTGGGAAGCACGAAGCCGCATGGTGTCAGCGATTTCCTAACCGATAACAAGAGGTGAAGGATGGAAGGATTTAAATGGAAGAAAGGAAGGATGGAAGAAGCGTCTCCACGCAACCTTCCAGTCTTCCTGTCTTCCAGTTTTTCATTCTTTTCTGGGACTTACATCATTTTCTGGATAATCGCATCGCCTTGTTCTTTGCTGATGCCGAGCGGTTGATGTGCTATAGGCCCGTTTTCTAAAACAGGTTCCATTTGATTCAGTGATTGCCGGCTCGTATCGTGGTAGAACAACCCAAGCTGCGTTTCATGACCCGTCTTGACCGCTTGTTCAAGTGCAGAGGCCCTGTCACTTGTGTCATGATCTTCAAGGTATTGGACCCGCTCCTTCCAATAATCGAAAATTACTCGCGCCCCTCCCTTCCAGGTCACACAAGGACTGATAACATCAATGAATGCAAATCCTTTGTGTTGCATCCCGTTATACATCAATTCCGCGAGTTTTGTCCCGTCAGAACTATAGGCTCTTGCGACATAAGTCGCACCCGCGACAATTGCCATCGCAACCGGATTCAGCGGTGTCTCTAAATTACCAAACGGCGTGCTTTTCGTCTGTTCTCCTACTATAGTGGTCGGTGAGGCTTGTCCGATTGTCAACCCGTACGTCTCGTTATTCATGACAATGTAGAGGAGATCAATATTTTTTCGCATCGTATGAATAAAATGATTTCCACCGATGCCGTAACCATCACCATCACCACCGGTGACAACAACATTCAAATTGTGATTGGCAAATTTAGCACCCGTTGCGACTGCTAAAGCGCGACCGTGGAGCGTATGCATCCCATACGTTTTGATATAGCCAGGGAGGTTAGAGGAACACCCAATCCCGCTTACTGTCAGGTGATCATGATTGCCACGACCGAGTTTTGCATAAGCAGTTTGTAGCGCGTTCAACACACCGAAATCACCACAACCGGAACACCAATCCGGATTAACATCACCTTTAAAATCTCGCGCTGTCGGCGCGCCTTGAACAGGTCTTTCTCTTCTCGCTCTTCTCGCCATCTGATTCATCCTCCTTTGTTAGACAACAATCTCTTGATAGGGGACATAAAGATCTGTTTTACTGTTCAAAAGTTCACGCGCCCCATCAACAACATGGTGCGGCATAAACGGTTCACCGTCGTATTTGCGGATATGACTGTCTGCCTTAAAGCCCGTCTCGCCCCGTAAGAACCGAGCGAATTGACCCGTGTAGTTGCACTCAACGATAATCGAATACGCAGATTTCGCAAGCACTTCGTTGACCGCATCTTCATCCATCGGATAGAGCCACTTGAAATGGATATGATTGGTGGCAATACCTGCTTCGGTCAACATTTGTGCCGCTTCACTAATCACACTATGCGTCGAGCCCCAGCCAATCAACGTAACTTCCGCATCTTCGGAACCTTCAAAAGTCGGGGGCGGGAGGAGTTCAACAATACCTTCCATCTTGCGTTGCCGCTTCTCCATAATATCACGCCGTTTGTGCGGATTCGTGAACTCGTCACTAATTAGACCGCCATCTTCATCGTGATCATCAGTAGCAACAACGTGCATGTGACCAGGCGTACCCGGAATCGCCCGCGGGGAGATACCACTGTCAGTAATCGCATAACGGAGGTATTCATCATCTGGCTGTGCAGATCCACTGATAACTTCGCCTCGATCTATTTCAGGCTGCCAATTGATAGTATCCGGATCAAACGTCGTGAAACCCATAGAAAGTGTAAGATCAGAAAGCACCATACCCGGACATTGAAACTTGTCTACGAGATTGAAGATTTCAGGGATGGTATCAAATCCGTCCATGATGCTCGTCGGAGAAACGATGATTTTCGGGAAATCGCCTTGGCTCGCACCCAGCAACTGCCATAAATCTCCCTGCTCCGTTTTGGTAGGTAAACCTGTCGAGGGGCCCCCACGCTGGACGTTAATAACAACGATCGGAATTTCCATCATCCCAGCACTACCAATGGCTTCTGACATCAGAGCGAAACCACCACCTGATGTTGCACACATCGCGCGACTCCCCACATGCGCTGCACCAATCACCATATTGACAACACTAATTTCATCCTCACATTGGCGCACCAGAATACCGAGATCCCGCGCATTCGCTGCCATCCAGTGAAGAACACCCGTTGACGGACTCATCGGATAGGCGGCATAAAATTTGACACCAGCCGCTGCACCACCCATCGCCATCGCCGAATTCCCATCAACGACGGCAAGGACTGGCTCTTGTTTTGGGAATTGCACATCAAATGAGGTGAAATTTTCAGCTGCGTGATTATAACTAGCACGAGCGACACCGATGTTCGCGTCTACTACTGCTTGTCCTTTCCGTTTGAGGAATTGAACAGTAAGCATGTCCTCAAGCACTTTTAAATCTCCACCCACCATTTTCATTGCTGCACCGAGCATACAAACGTTCAGCATCAACTTTTTTCTATCAGGGTCATTAGACAGCTCTTTATAGGACAGAGGTGCCAGTTGTATGTCATCGCGCTCTGGGGCTGCCTTGACATCATCGCTGTTATAGATGAGCGTGCCGCCGGGAGCAACGTGTGGAAGGTGTGTCTCCAAGCTGTTCCGGTCTAAGGCAATAACCAGATCAAGTTGATCACCGTGGTTAGCGACCGGTTCAGAACTAATTCTGGCAGTAAGGAAGGTGTGACCGCCGCGGATGAGGGATTGATAGGCGCTATAGGTAAAGACATGCAAACCGTGCCGGGCACAGATCCGAGTCAGAACCTGTCCAATAGAGTCTATTCCCTGCCCGGGTGCCCCTCCTACAGCGATTACAAAGTCGTATTTTGCCATCTTGGCTCCCTTCTAATAATTTTTCGTATTCCAGTCCGATACCGCACAATTCACCGAAGGTACACTACAGTTTGATAAACCCAACGACATCAGATGGATGGACAAATAAGCAAATTGATTCGTTTATTAATTACATTGCGATATTTGCACCTTATTTAATATTCATAACACATAATAACATTCTACTTTTTTTAATTATACCATATTTGAGCGATTTTTTCAAGTTTTTTAACGCTCAACGGATGCACTCTATAGCAGATTTTATAAACCCGCACCTCCGATCATACTGTGTCTATTTAGATTACAACTGGTCATTTCCCACTGCGCCACAATAACCTGCCTCGGCATTTTTCCGGGTTCCCAATGATATTCTAAAACATCGCGTCTTTGATAGTGTTGAAGCAAGGAAACAAGTGATGCGGAAAAACCTACTGAAGAAATTAGGAACGAATATAAAGGTCGCGCAATGCGGCTATATCCTAACAGTTGAGAAAGATGGGCGAGTGTGAGTTTGGTATTTTTACACTCCACAAAAACCAAATCCGTTGGGCGATTCAAATGATGCACAAATCCAACGACATCGACCTTTATGTTCCATGTAACCCACTCTCCAGGAAAGTTGCCACGGTTGTATGTACTGAGAAAACGGGAAATTGCTGTATGCGGGAGGGCGTGGACATCAACTTCAGCCTGTCGAAAGCGGTCCTTTAGAAAATCCTCCAGCCATTGACACACATCAGGATACATGTCCTTTTCGGATTTATATTTCATCCTCTGGAACTTCCTCTAATGCACTTTGGTGGTCAGCCTGCCACCCTTCTTCTTGAAGGATTTTTGGTGTACGCGGACATCCAAGTTTTTTACAAATTTGCCAATAGGCGTTAAAATGGTTGCCTCTTAACCGATCATCAAGTCGTTCGTCGTTTTCGCGATCGTCCTTCGATTTTTGTTGCCTTATTTTTCTTTTCCCAACGCAGGGATTGTAAATCTTATTCGGATATTGATCCTTGTCATTTTCGATAAATTCGTCCAAAATGGCTTGTTTATGCGGCAATGAGAAACCGATGTTTTCAAATGGCACAGCGAAAATGTTGATCTGATGCTCCCGAAAGTTGCGTCCCATATTGGGATGTCCCCAGGTGATTAACTGAACAGGTATTGTTAAATGCTCCTCCAAGAGGGTACAAAGTTGAACAGGCATGTCCCAGTTTGTTGGGTAATTTAATACATCAAGCCGGACCCGGTTAGAGTTATCAATATAACGATTCGATCGTCTGATATTGCCTGCGACATCTGCGAAACCTTTAAGATACTCTCGTTTCCAATCTGTAGGAATATTCAAGGAAAAGAATATATCTGGCACTCGAAAATGTTCGTATCCAGTATGTTCCCGCGTGTGCATCAAAATGTTTCGCCATACCATTGTATTCCTAAAAAACCGCAGGACAAGTGTAATACTGTTATCTGTGCTACCTATACTTACATCAGCACCTGTTACATCTAAGATACGCTCTTGGATTTGTTGCAAACCAAGTTTTATCGAGTTATCAGTATCAAAACGCGCGGAGATTCCTTCAATTTCAAGAGACTTATAGGGGAATTCTATGATAATTCGCCGGACATCAGAATCTTCTGAGATTTTTCCTCTTGCTGTGATCAACCCAAGAAGGTAGGCAACATCTGCATCAATATAATCAATATCTTCAATTAAGCTCACCAGACAAACTCCCATCCTTGGGTTTTTGGAAAATCAAGATAAATTCGTGAATTTTATTCACTCGGAATACACTCGGGTACCCAAGCGGACGCAAATTGTTGTACTCTTGCCCTCGATTCCATATTATGAGGTCATCGAAAATGAAACCGATCTCCTGCATAAATTGGGAAATATCAATGTGGTAGGGGTAAAAACGGTTCTTTTTCCGTATATCCATGACAATGACACAACAATAACTTTTGGGTTTCATAGCATCGTAAACTTGCTCGAAAATTTTGCGAAGTTCTAACAAGAATTTCTCATAATTTTCAATCTTGCCTAAGTCTGCTAATGGGTCTCCATAATCCCGTTGTTCCTTGTTATCGGCAGTCCGTTTCTGTAGGAGAATATCCCAATAAGGCGGCGATGTCACTACCATATCTATACTGCTTGGTGAAACATATCGGTAAAGTTCGCGACTGTCGGCAGTATGGATTTGGATCTCGGTTTGCCCCGCAAATGGTAACATCTGGTTTACACGTCTTTCAGCGATCTGTGCAAATTCTGGAGAAATCTCTAAACCAATGGCATCCTTACCCAATTCTTTTGCGGCAAGCAGCGTGGATCCAACCCCCGCGAAAGGATCCAATATTAAAGAGGCATCAGGCGGTGTAAAACATGCAATAAGACGGTGTGCAAGCACACCCGGGAACATAGCAGGATGTTTTAGTTCAGTCTCCTCCTTTGTTTTCCTAATATCACTCCATACAGAGACGGAATAGCGTAACCATGTTTTGCCATCCAATTCATTTGCCTGTTTTCGAGAGTTTTTTTTCTCGTTTCTCATCAAACTGCTCCATTATGCCTAACTGAACGCTTCAAGTGCCTGTTTCGCTTCCGGGGTTCCAATTTTTTCTAACGCAAAAGCCACATGATTTCGGACCTCTTCCGATTCATCAGCAAGTGCCTTGATAAGCGCAGGCACCGCATCCACTGCTGCACCCTCCATTTTGGAAAAAGTGTAGGCAACATAAGACCGAATATCATCCGACGGATCGCTCAAAGCCTCAATAAGCGCAGGTATCGCACGAATTGCCGCGACCCCCATCAGATTAAGCGCGCGCGCTGCATATTCGCGGAACTCTTCATTGAGTTTGTCAGACAACGCTTCAACCAAAACCGGTACGGCTGGCTCACCGATACGGCTCAGCGCATCACCGATAGCGAGTGCATGGTACCGCTCAGCGATCGCCATCTCATCAATAAGCGCAGGTATTGCCGGTTCACCGATGGCAGCCAAGACATCAGTGGCTTGTTCAACCACATCCCCAAGGTTATCAGCGAGTGCCTCAACAAGTTGCGGAATCGCAGGTTCACCTATAGCAACTAACTCTTCCTTTGCAGCCTCACGGATATCGTCATCCAACTCTGACAAATCATAGATTAAATCGGCTACAATGTGTTCCGTTTCCATCTACTCGCCTTTCTTAACATACGCCAACATTGTGATAAGACGGTCCGTCTGTTCGGGTCGCAAGTATTTATAAAACCATTCCGAAAACTCGCGCTCCGCTCTGGTAAGCTCCGCCGTCAGTTTCGGGACAGTGGACTCTCCGATGCGTGCCAAGACCTCCGAAGCGTTATTCGCCATCTGTTCCATGTAAACCGGGAGAGCAGACCCTTCGATGTGGGTGTAAAACTCGGCACCATACCCAGATATATGCCAGCACTCTTGGGTAAGGACATCAATGAGATGTGGAATCGCCGGTTTACCTATGGCAATTAATTCCGCCTTCGCGGTGTCCCGAATGTTTTCGTCTATATGCCCCAACATGACTATCAAATCAGCAATGTGGTGTTTGCTATGCATTGTTCCCCCTTTTTTGTGCTTCTAAGAGTGTGGTGAGACGCTCTGTTTGCTCTCGGCGCAAGCGTTTGTAGACACGCTCCGAGATCTCTTGCTTCTCGTACTTATCATCAAGATGCGTAATAAATTCAAGCCTCGCAACGCGGACATGCTCACGGTCATCGGAATTCAGTTTACGGAGCCAACCCGCGTCTGGCGGTGTTGAAGTATCCTCAGTATCAGATTCTGTGGTGTTGTTGGCTGCGCGGAGTTTGAAGAGTGCTGCCACGAAAAATCCACCCGTCAACGCCGCCGCGACAGCGATAAGAATCAACTGTCCGAGATCAGATGTCTGTGCCGGTAAACCACCACCAGCAGCACGCATATTTACATTAAGGGCTAAGTCAACTGTTTCACCCGCCGCGAACGTCTTGTGCTCACTGCTTTCATATATTAGATATACGGTACCGTGGATTTGTTCGCGTTTCGGTGCACCAAAAAACTTGGCACGCGGCACAAAACCGATACCTTCTGGAACAAAGAAATAGAATCTCATCGTGTTAACATTCAAACGACGGGATAAATCCAATTTGTCTCTCTCAACGTGAAAAATGTAATTGTAACCTAACTGCGATTCTCCGGGCGGTAATGGCGTTCTAAGCACCGCTTGATTGGTGTTAGGGTTCATCGTGAGTGCCGCTGACAAATGCGGTTGAAACCCCTCAACACCGTTTGGAAGTGTTAAATGTACCCCAACCCTTTGCGAACCGTGTTCTGTTCTAAATGCGAGACGGCTCAGATTTTCAAGCCCAATCGCCTCGGCAACCGTGACAGCCCCATCCGGCGGATGGTCTGGAGGTGGAGGCCCAATGATGAAAGTATGCGACTTGACAAGGATTTGCGCAGTGTCATCCGTAAACGCCCCGACATCAAAGTTAATCTCAATATTCGGAACCCAAGTTGACAGCACCAGATCCTTCTCAGTATAGTCGGTAGCGTCATGGACGGTTGACACCGTATAGTGAACACTCGGATCAAGCGGTAAATCTGCGAAACGGTAACTCCCGTTTTCATCTGTGGTCGTCTCTTGGGTCTCAACGGTATCGGTCTTATGAATCGTGAGAGTGACAGGATGCGAAACAAGCGGTTTTTCGAGTTTTTTGTCAATAACTGCGCCTCGGATGTCGCCAAGTTCTGCCGTTTGTGCCTGTGGAGCAGAGACCGAGGCGAAAAAAATTAGGGCAATCGCTAACAAGCTGCGCATACACCAGACGGTGATAGAGCCAAATTGCGAGTTGCCCATTTTGGGAGATGCGGTTTTCAACCGCGTATGAAATTCTTTCGGGTTCATATTATGTTCCGCGTTGTTGCTGTTTAAATCGCTCAATCTCTGCTTCCACATCCGACAAAGACTCATTTTCGAGCTGCATGATGACGCGCGCAGTCTCTTGTAAAAGTTCCTCGCGTAGCTCTTGATAATCGGCTTCTGAGAGTTTCCCAGTCTCGTAGTCCTCATCGAGATCCGCCAACGCTGCGTAGCTGCTTTCACGTTCCTGAAAAAGGGTGCGCCGCCGTTCTTCAACAACCTCTTCGGACGTTACAGCATGTTGTCCACCCGTTTTTGAGAAAATCGGAAACCCCAAATAAACGAGTAGCAGGATTCCAAAGATTGCCATCCATAAAAGCAGAAGAAAAGACATAAAGAACCTCTCCGAAAACCACGCGTGAATTCTATTGCGTACGAAAAATTGCCGAGTTTAACTTTCCCGCTTATACCTTTCCAGTTCAGCTTCAACCTGCTTCACGGTTTCATCTGAAACTTGACCCTCTGGCTCTCCGTTCCCGCCTTCCGGTACAGCCCGCTGCATTGATTTTGTTGACCTTCGGAGCATAACAAAAACGACTCCTCCAATGAGAGCAAGTATGATAACCGGCATCGCGTAGGCAAGTAAGTTAATACCTTCTACAGGCATAACTGCATAATATTGTGGTCCGTATGTGTCAAGATAATCCGTGCGAATCTGCTCAACCGTTTCGCCAGCGAGCAGCCGATCACGAAAATTTTGCTCGATATCCATTGCCGTGCCGCACGTACACACTTCAATTGTCTCTCTCGTACACCCGCAGTAACAATAGACCGTAGTGAGCAGCTCGTCCAAATCGGATTTAACTGTGGCATCTGTCACGTCCTGCGGTTCTGCAACCTGAGACGCTCCGGTCTGCACGCATCCCGTGACAACAAAACTACATACGATGAAAAAAATAACAATCAAAACAGAATTAAGTATTAAAAATCCATTGGATGTTGTAATACACTCAAATCTTCCTGTTTTCATCGTCTCACGCCTCGCTTATCATGAATCTCCACTGCGTTCAGATTTCTCGGCTATCGCAACGATTCCGCCCAACACCATCACAGCAACACCGATCCAAACAACGCCAATCAGAGGGTTGTAATACACCTGAACGTTCACAACGCCTCCTGTCTTGATATTTCGTGGAATGCTGGCAAGGGCGATATAGAGGTCGTTTACCCCCAAGTGCTGGATGGCTGATTCCTTTGTCGGTTCCTCATCCGGTTTCGCTGTGTAGTAGGCGTGAAGCGCGGGTTTCATTGTTCCTATATGTTTCCCGTTCTTTTCAACATCGAAAACAACACCGCTTCGGAGATAGTTCGAGTATTCTTTCTCAAATGAGTCTATCATTGTGAGTTTATACTTGCCTACTTCCATGGATCCCCCGAGTGTCATAGTGTGAGATTCAAGCAGAAAATAGCCTTTTGATCCCATGATGCCTATGTATAGGATAACGATGCCAATGTGGATGATGTAACCGCCATACCGTCTCTTATTACGCTGAATAAGGAGATTCAAGCCGTTAACGAAAGAGGTCTCCTGCCGTTTCGCGCGGAGTTTTGCCCCCCGATAAAATTCAGCAAAGATGGCAGCGAGCACAAAAACAGCAGCAAAACTACAGAGCACTGAATACAGCGGAAAAGTATATCCTATGAGAGCAAGGAATCCCCATGTTAAAGCACCACCGACTAAACCGATAACAAGCGGGAATAAAAACATGCGTCGGAAGTTGTTCGCAGTAATTTTTTTCCATGAAATGATCGGACCCGCACCCGTCAAGAACAGGAGCAGCAACCCCGGAATAATCACAACTCTATTGAAAAAGGCTTCAGGAACAGAAGATTTTTCACCGTTAATCGCCTCGGAGATAATCGGCCACAACGTACCCCAGAGGATAATTAAGGTTAACCCGACAAGGAGCCAGTTATTCAGAAGAAAGGCACTTTCACGAGAAAGAAGGGACTCTAAACGATTCGCACTCTTAAGCCGGTTCCAACGATAGATGATGAGTCCGATGACCCCGGCTGTTGAAGCTAAAATGAAACTCAGGAAATACCCACCAATACCCGATCCGCCGAAAGCATGCACCGATGTTATAATTCCGCTACGTGTAATGAAAGTCCCCAAGAGTGTAAATTGGAAGGCAAGGGTAATCAGGAGGATATTCCAAAGTTTGAGCATATTCCGCTTCTCTTGGATCATCACAGAGTGTAGATACGCGGTGCCGAGAAGCCACGGCATAAAAGAGGCGTTTTCGACGGGGTCCCATGCCCAATAACCGCCCCAACCGAGTTCTTGATATGCCCAATTGCCACCAAGCGTGATACCGATAGTCAGTATAATCCATGAAAATAGCATCCATCTGCGTGAACGGAGTATCCAGCCGCTCCCGATTCTACCAGAGGCAAGCGCGCCAACAGCGAATGCAAACGGGATCGTCAGGCTAATCCAACCGATATATAACGTCGGTGGATGGATCGCCATGAGCGGTGTCTGGAGAAGCGGGTTCATGCCTTGACCATCGGCAAAGACCTGTCCGTCCGAAAACCGAGCGAGTGGGTTGTAAATGCCGTCTACTAAACCTGTGACAAGAATGACGAAAAAAATCTGAACAATAGCGATCGGAATCAGGGAGTAGTCTGCTAAGGTATCCTGTGTCTGTTTGTTACGTTGATAGTTCTGCCAAACAACAATAGCACCACCAACTGTAAGCAGCCAGAGCCAGAACAAGAGCGAACCAGACATAGCACCCCAGAGTGCAGTGATTTTATAAAGTAGGGGTTGTGCTGCGCTTGAGACCTCAACTACGTATTTCATCGAGAAATCATCGGTCACAAAACCGTAGATTAATGCCCCAGTCGCAATACTGATAAGGATGAAGGTGGCAACAACGGCGTTTCTGCCGCTCTGGATCGCACGGGCATTTCGTATCCATAGCCCGAAACTGAGAAAACCGATTGCCCACAAACATGAAAGCACAGAGAGGTATATAGCGGCTTGTCCGATTTCCGCAGTCATGCGTTTCTGTGCCTCCTTAAGAAAAAGGTATCGTTGAACATACTGCTAAAGTAGTGTGTATCCCTTAGGACTTACGCATCCTCCCTTGCTGGCGGGGTTTAGAACCCCGCCAGCAGTGCGTAATACACAGGTTATCATAGAAAAATGCGTAAGTCCTGTCTCTTACTCTGAGGTATATGAAGTTTCATCTGTAGGCACGGCACTTTCTGCCCCTTCGTATTTTGAAGCACATTTCGTCATGAGTTTAGTCGCAACAACAAGGTTCTGCGTTGCATCGTAGGTGCCTTCCACGAAAACACTGCCGCCATCCTTAAAGTTATCCGGTTTAAGCCGATCTTCGTAAATCACATTAACTGTCGCCTCGGTCTCACGATCCCGGATAGCAAAGGTGAGTTTAAAATTAACAGCATCCCATTGCGAAGTCCCCGCTGCGATGAGACCATCAACTTGGACCCGTTCATCATGGGCTTCGTTTCCGGCTACCGCAAGCAAAGCTGGCGTAAAATGTCGCATACTCGTGCTTCTCGTCATGGCTACCACCAAAAACGCCATACCGCCCAGCAAAATGGCACTCGCAGCCATAATCTTCAGTCTGCTCCGTTTTTTCACCTGCACATCCTCCCGTGATACAAACCCGTAGGTACTATTTGGCGCAACTTGAAAGCCAAATCTTGCTGTTATAAAGTCAACTGTACCGACAGAATAAATTCTTCTCTTAAAATAATACTTGATTTTACACCCAAAATCAAGTTAAAATAGAATTAAATCAGAAAATCGTGTGGAATTTGAGTAAAAGCAGTCAGGAGAATAGTTGTCAGTTATCAGTTATCAGTTGTCGGTAAGAAGTTATTGATTAAATTAAACCTCTCTTTACTGACGGCTGATAGCCAATAGCCGATAGCCAATAAAATATGAAACTGAATTGGCAGCACCATCCATGGGCGGGTGTATTCCCGGCAACGCTCTGCCCCTTTCACGAAGATGAATCAATTGACGAAGCCGGATTGCGTCAGTACATGCAAGAACTCGCGAGTGTCCCTGGAATAAAAGGCGTTGTCTGTAATGGACACACCGGCGAGATCATGTCTCTCCGTCTCCATGAAAGACAACGGGTCACGCAGATTACCGCCGAAGCTGTCGGTGACAAAGTTAAAGTCGTTTCAGGTGTGAGTGCGGAAGGGAGCCTGCCAGCGATTGACGATGCGCTCGCCGCAAAGGAAGCCGGTGCGGATGCCATCCTATTAATGCCCGCGCATCACTGGTTGCGATTCGGCAGAACACCCGAAACCGCAGTCGGTTACTTCCAAGATGTCGCCGAAGGCGCGGATATACCGATTATTGTTCATCAATATCCCGCATGGACGAAGGCAGGGTACACCCTTGAAGAGATGCTGGAAATGGTCAAGATCCCGCAAGTTATCTGCATCAAAATGGGGACCCGCGACATGGCACGCTGGCGATGGGATTACGAACAACTCAGAGCGGCTGCACCGGATGTCCCTATCTTAACTTGTCATGATGAGTATCTACTCGCTTCACTCCTTGAAGGCAGTGACGGCGCACTCATCGGATTTGCTGGATTTGTACCAGAGTTAATGGTGGATGTCGTCCACGCTGCGCTGAATGACGATCTCATCGGTGCCCGTAAGGCACGCAGTCAGGTAGACGCGCTCGCACGGATCGTCTACAACTTCGGTGAACCGAGCAGCGACGCACATCAACGGATGAAATGCGCACGCTGGCTGATGGGCAGATTCCCATCAATGACAATGCGCCGACCACTCCGTCAACTGTCAACAGCCGAAGTAGACAAAATTCGAGAAAGACTCGAAGCCACCGGTTATCAGTGCGTTCACTAAATAGGACTTACGCAGTCCCTCTCAAAGTCCCCCTGATAAGGGGGATTTAGGGGGTTATCAAAGTCCCCCTGATAAGGGGGATTTAGGGGGTTATCAAAGTCCCTTGATAAGGGGGATTTAGGGGTTATCAAAGTCCCCCTGATAAGGGGGATTTAGGGGGTTAAAAGTATAACGACCTTTTCTCAAAATATACGCCTTCTTTCTTCAATTTATGTAAGCCTTGATAGCGTTGGAGGGACGAAATGTCACGTCTAAAATATGCGTTAATCGGTCACGGCAGACGCGGTGCCGCGCATCTGTCAACAGCAGCGACATTAAAGGATACTTTTGACATCGTTGCCGTATGCGACGCACACTCGGAATCGGCAGAAGCGGGCGCAGCAAAAGTCGGCACTAAAGCCTATACAGATGTCAGGAAAATGGTTGACGAAATCTCACCGGATGTCTGCGATGTCGTCGTGCCTGCACCACTGCATCACACCGTTTCCTGTTACCTCTCACGGCGCGGTATCTCGCACAACGTGGAAACCGGACTCGCACCGACGCTCGGTTTGATGGATATGATGATCGCCGACGCTGCCGAAAATGGGGTTAAACTCCAGACATCAGAAAACTTTCCCTTTGTTCCGGTAGAACAGTTCGTCTGTAAACTCATCAAGGAAGGTGTCATCGGAAACGTTCATAAGTGCCATCGACTCTTCTCTACAACCGGCTACCATGGGCTCGCTGCAATACGGTGTCGTATGGATGCCAGCCCGAAAGCAGTCAGCAGTATCGGACATACGATGCCTGTCACTCCTTACGTTGACCGGGCAAAACGAGATTTTAATCGCGAAAACCTTGAGTTCTACGCCATAGATTTCGATAACGGCGGACTCGGCATCGCCATGGTAGGCAATAAGAATGGATGCCTCGGACGGAACAAACTCGTCGGCTTCGAGACGTGTGGTGAGCGCGGCACGATTATCACCAACGGAAACCAAGGTGCCACGGGTGGTGAAACAGTCAATGTCTGCACAGACGAGGATCTCACCCAAAACGCTGGGAGAGCACAAACCTACGAATTTCAGCGAGAATATAGCGAAGCCAAGACACTGCACCGTATTTTTGTAGAACTGCCTGCATCGTTAGGGGACACGGTTGAATGGGTAAATCCTTATCGATACACGAATATCTCAGAGACAGGCATCTCGTTGGCAACGATGCTTGATGGCATCGCTCGCGCCGTTCGAGAAGATACACAACCACTGTGGACGGGAGAGATGGGTAGAGCCGATCAGGAAATGGTAATCGCTGCGCACCGATCCATCCAGACAAATCGACAACCGATCCAACTCCCACTCGAACCCGATCCCGTAGAAGAAGATGCTTTTGACCGAGATTTTGAAGCACAGTTCGGTGTCCACCCGCGCGAGGACATCGAAAAAGCACTACAAGTTAATTTCAAAGCGCGCTAAGAGGTAGAAATGAAAGAAGTTAAAATCGGATTTATCGGATGTGGTGGCAATGCCAATGGACACATGAACCAATTGTCAGGCATTGAAGGCGCAAGAATCGTCGCCGTGTGTGACGTTCAACCTGAACGCGCCCAAAGCGCAGCTGAACGACACGATGCGGAGCCTTACACGGCTCACCAAGACCTACTTGAACGCGATGATTTAGATGCAGTCTATCTCAGCCTCCCCGTTTTTGTTCATGGGCAACCAGAGCTTGACGTTATTGCGCGCGGCTTACCGTTTCTCGTTGAAAAGCCTGTCGCCATCAACATCGATATCGCACGTGAAATCGAAGCAGCAGTGACAAAAGCAGGACTGATAACTTGTGTCGGTTACCAACTCCGTTACCTCGGTTCAACGCGGATAACGCAGCAAATCTTGAAGGGAAGAACAATTAACATGATTGTCGGTAAGTACTGGTGCAGCACCGGACATGGTGACCCGAACGCATGGCTCCGTCAGATGAACAAATCCGGCGGTCAACTTGTCGAACAAGCGACACACACGATCGACATGATGCGTTACATGGGCGGCGAGGTGGAGTCGGTCTATGCGATACAAGCGAACCGGTTTCTCAAAGAAACAGATTGCCCTGATGCCAATAGCGTCGCACTCCAGTTTGCAAGTGGTGCCGTCGGTTCGTTGACTGCTACTTGGGCTTATGCGGGGGACTGGTCGAACGCGAATGTACTGGATTTATTGTATGAAGATGAATTTTTGAATTGGAATCCATCAAGAGTTTCAGTACATGAAGATGGCGAGTGGGTAGATAAAACGGAACCGGGACCGACAATTGATGAAGTCTTTGTGACTGCAGTCCGTAGCGGCGACGCGTCTCCGATTTTAAGTCCCTACAGCGATGCCGTCAAAACACTTGAAATATCACTCGCTGCAAATCTCTCCGCGCAAGAAAAGAGATTGGTAGAAATATCTTCCCTATAGTGTAATAGTTATCAGTTTTCGGAGGAAAGGCTGTCAGCCATCAGCAAACGGCAATCAGAAGGAAAGACCGAAAGCCGACAACTAATGGTTTCCGATAGCCAATAAAAAATCATGGCGAAAAAATACCGAGTAGCGATTGTCGGGTGCGGTGGTATATCTAATGCACACGGCAACGCGTGGCGCAACCTGCCAGAGATTGAGATTGTAGGCGCGTGCGACGAGAAATTTGAACCGCTTAAGCGTTTTGCCACCGAATATAACGTTCAGAATACTTACAACGATCTCCGACAGATGTTGGAGAAACAGGAACCAGAAATTCTGGTAGTCGCTACGTGGCCCTCAAGCCATCTCAAAAATGTACTGGAGGCGGTGCGGTGCGGTGTCAAAGGCATTCTTGTTGAAAAGCCGATCACTGTTAATACCACGCAGTTAGAACAGATGATTCAAGTTACAGAAAATGCCGATGTCTTATTAATGGAAGCGTTCATGTATCGGCACCACCCGTTGACACTCGCCGTGAAACAGAAGATTGAGGAAGGCGCGATCGGGGAAGTACGCTACGCACGTTCCTCTTTCTCGACTGGACTCACCGACCGTCAGAATTGGCGATTGAGAGGCGACCTCGGTGGCGGTGCTGTCATGGATTTAGGCTGCTACTGCATCAACATCATCCGTTATCTCGTCGGACGAGAACCACAGTCCGTCTGGGCAACAGGCAAATTTGAGCCGATTAACAACGTCTGGGAAACTTTGATTGGGACCTTAGATTTTGGCGATGGGATTACTGGGCAATTGGACTGCAGTTTCGGTTGGACGTGGCGCGAATCTTATGAAGTCGCTGGCACGGATGGCACACTCTTTGTTCAAAGCGCGTGGGGCAACTCGGAAGGCGAGGCACACTTTACTATAAACGGTGAAACCTTTAGCGTTACCGGCGTGAATCCCTACGCCGCTGAAATTTTGGATCTCTGTCAAGCAGTAGAAACTGGTGCCCCGCTCCGTCTACCGATAGAGGATGCCCTCGGAAATATGCGTGTCATTGATGCCCTGCACGAATCTGCACACACAGGTCAACGGTTCAAACTCTCTGCATAACATTCACGAAATATGTTATAGTGAATTGTAAAGGAAACGTATATGGTTACCCGACAAGATATCCAAGCTACGTGCGACGATATCGTGCGCGAGTTCGCGCCGCTACAAGTTATTCTTTTCGGCTCCTATGCGTATGGTACCCCAACAGAGGAATCGGATGTAGATCTGCTCGTCGTGATGGATATTCCGAAATCAGAGTTTACGCGTAAGGCGATTGAGATACGACAACGGATCCCTTACCGTTTCGGTATGGACCTGTTAGTCCGGTCACCGGAAGTGATAGCCTATCGGGTTTCATATAACGACTGGTTTCTCCGTGAGATCACTGAAAAAGGGGAGTTGCTCCACGGATCGAAAACCTATAGCAACCTCAAAAATTTGCAAAACACATCGAAATCCATCAAAGAAGCAAAAGATAATATGAACCCCTTGACCTTAGAGTGGATACAAAAGGCTGAGGGCGATTATAGAACAGCACAATGGCTTCAGCAAGACCCGGATCCCGTGTATGATTCTATTTGCTTCCACGCGCAACAGTGTATTGAAAAGTATCTCAAAGCCTGGCTGCAAGAAGCCAATATTCCCGTTCCAAGAACACATAACCTCGAAGAATTGCTGATGTTGATTCTGCCTACATTACCCGCTTGGTCCGATTGGCAATCTGACTTTAAGATTATCACTGCGTATGCGGTGGACCCGCGTTATCCTGGTGATTCAGCAACAACCGACAATGCACAGCACGCTATGCATATCTGCGATGAGGTGCGTCAAGCCGCTCGTACCCAGTTAAAGCCCGCGATACCTAATTGATACTGAAACCAAAAAGTTCCGACTGTGTAAAGGAATTCAATTGTTGTACTAAATATACTATACTTTGGACAATTTGCAGTAGCATAGGCTGTTAGCCTGTGCGTGCCGCTAACTTACTGTAGCATAGGCTGTATGAAGTTTAAGAAAATATTTCGGTAATCCCCAGACCAGTAGGTGCGGTTTGATGAAATTTAAAAAAATAAATCGGTAATTCTATATTTTCCCCAGGACCGGTAGGTGCGGTTTGGAACCGCACCGGACTTCACCAAGAAATTACCGAATTAATAAATTAATCTTCATGAACCGCACCGGGCTTCACCAAGAAATTACCGAATTAATAAATTAATCTTCATTTAGCCTGTGCGTGCCGCTAACTTACTGTATTTTTCAGGGGGTTCCCTATAAGTGAAACTCACAGAAAAATAGACCTCCCTTTGAAAACACAACACCCATGAGACAAGTGATGTCCAAACTTTACTAAGAATTAAAACAGAAGACCTGCGCGGAACATAGTGGCGCGCAGCCCAGGAGTCGATAAATTAAAAAATGTTTGAAAAAATAATGAGGTACCCCATTGACGTTTTTCGAGAAGGAGATTTCTCGTTTGGGGTGCCGTTACCAGGGCTTCTAATTGCCGTTATGTTGGTGGCACTCGCTGCCGCTACGATATGGGCATATCGGCGCACACAAGGACGTATTCAACGCGGGTTTCGCGGGTTTCTCATTTTCCTCCGGACAATCGTGCTCTGCCTGCTTGCCTTTTGTCTACTCAAACCGTTCCTCACAATTTACCAAACCAATCCAGATGACTCCTATCTATTGGTAATGGTTGACCAGTCCAAGAGCATGCAAATTACAGATTCTCCCGATGCAGAGACACGGTTACAGCGCGTCAATCAGCTGCTCTTCGCAGAAGAGGAAGGTCTCCTTGAAAAATTGAACGCCAAATTCAAAGTACGACTCTTCGCGTTTGACACTACAGCAAAACGCATTTCCAGCCAAGCACTCACGAGAGCAGAAGGCGAAAACACGGACATTCCACAGGCGTTAAATGAAGCACTTGATGATTTGCAGGGAATCCCGCTCTCCGGTGCCGTCGTTTTGACAGATGGGGTGGACAGAAGTGGCACTGACATTACGAAATTCGCATTGCAAATTCGAGAACAGAAACTGCCTATCCACACTGTCGGAGTCGGCTCAGAAACTGGCAATCCAGACCTTGAAATCGTCAAATTGGACGTTCCCCGGACAGCAGAAGAAGATTTCCCTGTCGAAATATGGGCGACTGTCAAACGGAAAGGATTTAACGGTAAAAAAGTTAACCTTCAATTAAGGAACGAGGTACGGGTCCTAAAAAGTGAGTCTGTTGACTTGGATGAAGGTACCTCTTGGATACCCCAAATCGGTGGAACAGGCGCAGCCCTTGATGTAAAAACAAAACGCGTACTCTTGAAATTCACGCCTCGCCAAGCCGGCACCCAAAAATTTGAGGTGCACGCCGAGTTAGGAGAACCGGAAGCAGTACCACAAAACAACACAAAAACGTTTTTGCTGAAGGTCGCCCCTACCAAACGTGTGAAAATCCTGTTCGTTGATGGCAAACCACGCGCTGAATTTGGGTTCATAAAACGGACGCTGAAAAAGGATCCGAACATCCAATTAACCGACCGCATCTTGACAAACCTCTCAGATGATGGCAGCAGAAATTATCTCGGCACCCGCACCACAACATCGCACGATTTTGATTTTTATCCAGATGATAAAGAGACACTCTTTGATTTTGATGCTATCATCTTAGGCAACGTGGATGCCTCCCAATTTACACCCGCACAACTTGAAAATACACTTGAGTTTGTACGCACCCGCGGCGGTGGATTGCTTATGTTAGGCGGTTCAAACTCCTTGGGTAACCACGAACTCACTGGGGCTTATATCAACACGCCACTCGCGCAGTGCCTACCTGTAGAATTGGAACTCGGATCCGCACCCGCACCCTTAGCACCGAGACGGCGCACTCGGTCCACTATCGGTTCACGGTCCGCCCAAAATACAGGGTATAAATTGCAACTGACATCGGAGGGAAAAGTTGAAAACTTGATGGCGTTGGCTGACACACCCACTGAAAATATGGAACGCTGGAAGATATTGCCTGCGCTGAAAGGGTATAGCAAAGTGAAACGCGCGAAAGCAGGCGCACTGGTTTTGGCAGAACATCCAACTGACCGAAACGAATTCGGGAATCGGATCCTCATCGCAATACACAATTACAACGCAGGACGCGTCATGGTCTTTACGCCACACACTTCTCGACGCTGGCAGATGATACCCTCCCATGAAAATGGGAATCAACGCTCCTGGCAACAAGCGGATAGTCCCGAACGGTTTTGGCGACAGGTTGCCAGATGGCTAACAACCGCTCCCAAGGAACATATTAAACTCGATATAGCGAAGACGGCTTACACATTGAAAGAACCCGTTGTGATTGAGGTTACCGCTACAGACCAGCAATTCCAATTGACGAACAACGCAAAAATCCGAGCCATCGTCGTTGACGAAACCGGAAAACGCAAAGAATTAAAACTTGAACAGGTACTCGGTAAAGATGGACTCTACACGGCGCGTTTCATTCCGAATCAATATGGTGAATACACCGTCACCGCAACCGGCACCCTGGGTAGCGAGAACCTCGGCGAACAACAGACCCTTTTTGAAGTGAAGGCATCTTACGCCGAATTCAGTAATGCTGAGCTTAACGCCGCCCTTCTTAAAACGCTCGCTGAAGGGAGCGGCGGGAAGTACTATGCTATGGAAGAGGCAGCCCAACTCGTCAATCAGATCCCACTCGTCGAAAGTGCAACATCAAAAATTACGGATGTTGACATCTGGGATATTCCTCTCATTTTCGGAGCCGTCATCGCACTCCTCGGATTTGAATGGTTCCTAAGAAAACGCGGCGGCTTGGTATAAGACATCAAAGGAGGAATGAAAAGCATGACACAACAAGAACTCCATGAAGTCACACAAGGAACTCGCGCACCCGAACAAGTCTCCATGACATTGGCAGAATTTCTTGAGAACGATGTAGACGGATATGAATACGTTAAAGGAGAATTAGTGCCGATGTCACCACCAACAAGAATACATAGCAAGGTTAGTGTTAAAGTCATCCGATATTTGGATCGGCATGTGGATGAGAATCAGTTAGGAGAGGTCCATGTAGAGGCAACTTTTCAGGTCGGTGAACGTGCACTGAAGCCAGATGTGGCGTTTATGCCAACTTCCCGGTTGGATGGAGATGAAAACACAGGTTTCCTGATACCGCCCGATCTGGCAATTGAGGTCCTTTCGCCGACAGACGTTCAGTGGCGTGTTGTAGACAAAGCGTTTGCCTATCTGAACGCCGGAACCCGTCTTGTCTGGGTTCTGAATCCCCGCTCCAAAACGGTGACAGTCTATCGTTCCGAAAAAGACATCGCGCTGCTGACGTATGAAGACACACTCACGGGTGAGGATGTCGTGCCGGGATTTACCTGTCCGGTCTCACAACTTTTTGAGTAGTTAAGTCTTTTCTATTAGCACGTAGGTTGTGTTGAACCAAAATGAAAGAAACGCTTATTCGTAGGAAAATCATGAACAACTCATATAAAAACGTAATGTTCATCATCGCTGACGATTGGAGCCGTATCGCAAAATGCTACGGAAACGATGTCATCCGAACACCACATATTGACGCTTTCGCAGAACGTGGCGTCGTCTTTGACCACGCATTCTGCACAAGTCCGTCGTGTGCAGTAAGTCGCGCATGCATCCTTACCGGACAACATAGCCACACACACGGACAATACGGACACTGCCACGGCATACACGGGTTTCGCACCCATGAATATATGCAATCCGTACCAAAAATCCTGAAAGCACACGGATTTGCCACGGCCTGTATCGGAAAAAAACACGTTGAACCTCAGAGCGTGTATCCCTTCGATTTTGAACCGAGAGTCAATGCCCGAAGTCCGGCGGACATGGCAACAAAGGTCACACAATTCCTCAACGAGAATACAGATAACCCTTTTTATCTTCATATCGGCAGTACGCACCCGCACCGGGCAGGTAAAGGGTTCGGAAACGACCAGACACCCGCAGGCATTGAACCCAGCGCCTATGCACCAGATGAAATCATTGTACCCAATTTCCTACCGGATGTACCAGCGGTTCGCGAGGATCTCGCAGATTACTACGAAAGCGTTTCACGGTGGGATGCCGTCGTCGGCGCAGTTTTAGACGCGCTTGACGCTTCTGGACGCGCAGACGAAACCCTCGTTTTTGTCACCACTGACCACGCGATGCCGTTCCCCGGTGCGAAGGCATCAAGCTTTGATAGCGGACACCACTGTCCACTGCTGATTTCCAGTCCTACGCAACAGAAACGCGGCTTCCATAATCAGGCACTCGTCAATTGGGTAGATTTCTGCCCAACGATGTTGGATTGGTGTGGTGTTACACACCCTGACGGAGATGACGCACTTCCGGGACGATCAATTCTCTCCATCCTTGAAGATGACAGCGCGCATCCGGGCAACGGTGAATGGGAAGAAACCTACTTCTCCCACTGCTTCCACGAAGTGACGAACTACTATCCATACCGCGTCTTACGTGGCAGACAGTATAAATACGTCCGAAATCTCGCGTACCAACTGGAGACACCGCTCCCAAGCGACTTATTCCGATCAACCTCATGGACAGTGGTCCGAGACGACAACGTTCAGCAACTCGGTGAACGCCAACGCACCAATTTTCTACAACAGAGCCGGGAGGCACTGTTCGATATCCAGAACGACCCAGCGGAATCGCAGAACCTCATTGAGGCACCAGAGTTACAAGACATCGCCAACGAGATGCGCCGAAAAGTCATCGAATTCCGGCAGAAAACCAAGGATCCGTGGCTTGAGCAATCCTTCCAAGAAGGCGAAACACAACCGTTTTTCACCTAATAGCCATTAGCAGTCAGAGAGCGTAACTTTATCAGAAACCTCTTTGCTGATAGCCGACAGCTATTCTTGCTGATAGCCGATAGCCGACAGCCATTAATACATGCAAAACTACGACTTAGAAGCCATGAACGCTCGCATCCAAGCGGATAGCGGGTTAGTTCAGCAGATACTCACAGAAACAGGGAAAGTTATCGTCGGGCAGACGGCGTTATTAGAAGGGTTGATCATCGGGCTGCTCTGCAACGGTCACATTCTACTCGAAGGCGTACCCGGACTCGCGAAGACAACCGCCGTCAGCGCACTCGCGCAGACCATTGCTGCCTCTTTCAATCGCCTCCAGTTTACCCCGGACCTGCTCCCCGCAGACCTTATCGGCACGCTAATTTACGACCAACAGAAAGGCGACTTTTACACCAAAAAGGGACCGATTTTCGCCAACGTTATCCTCGCAGACGAGATAAACCGCGCACCCGCCAAAGTGCAAAGCGCGCTCCTCGAAGCAATGCAAGAACGGCAGGTAACCATTGGTGGCACGACATATCCTCTTGATGACCCGTTTCTCGTTTTAGCAACCCAAAATCCGATTGAGCACGAAGGCACCTATCCACTCCCAGAGGCACAAGTCGATAGGTTTATGCTAAAGATTAAGGTCGACTATCCTTCGCATGCAGAGGAATTGCAAATCCTTCGGCGGATGACAACCGAGGAAATCGCCACGATCCAATCGGTGATCTCCCCTGAAGACATCATCCGGTTCCGAGAGGTCGTCCGGAACATCTATATGGCAGAACAACTGGAGAATTATATCGTCGATTTAGTGTGTGCAACGCGCACACCGGAGGCGTATCAGTTAGACGAACTCAGCACACTCATTGAATACGGCGCATCCCCACGCGCAACCATCTTCCTCGCTTTCGCTGCAAGGGCAAGAGCATTCCTTTCCGAGCGCGGCTATGTTACCCCTGAAGATATTCACGCTGTCGGTATGGACGTGCTAAGGCACCGAGTCATCATCAGTTACGAAGCGGAGGCGGATGGACGGGATGTCGAAAGCATTATCGCACAAGTGTTCGCAAAACTTGAAGTGCCTTAAACGCTATTCCTGCGTCTGTCCAGCAACAGCCGATGCACGCGCACCAACGCCAAGTACCGCTAAAAACCCTTCTGAATCCGCATGATCAAAGTCACCGATCGCTTCCATAGATGCGGTCTCCTCGGAATAGAGCGAATGCGGCGCGCCACCCGCGGCGTGAAATGCCACATTCCCTTTATAGAGTGCTACCGTAAGAGTTCCACTCGCAAGGTCGGTGAACGGTTGGATTGAGGACAGCAACGCCTGCGTCGCAGCATCGAACCAGTAACCCTGATAAATCTGTTCAGCGATTACGGGTGCCACACTATCAAAATGGCGACGCGCACGCCTATCTAAAATCAGTTGGAGCAGATACTCGTAACACTTCCCTAACAATTCCATCCCTGGAGATTCATAAACGCCACGACTCTTAATCCCGACAAATCGGTTCTCAACGGTGTGAATACCGATACCAACACCGTTCCGGCCACCGATACGGTTCGCTTCCAGCAGACTCTGAAGGGCTGTAACGGGACTGCCGTTGACTTCAACAGGTGTTCCCCGCGCAAAAGTAACCGTAAAGTGTTCGACATCATCAGGCGCGTCTTTTGGATGGACGCCCATACCAGGTGTAATAAATCCCGCCGCGGTTTTTAGCGATTCGAGTCGTCCGGCTTCATGCGTGAGTCCAAGGAGGTTGGCATCAGTTGAGTAGGGTTTCTCATGTGTCGCTGTAATCGGAAGGTTGTGCGCTTGGCAGAAGTCTATCATCTCTTTTCTACCGCCAAACTTTTTCAGGAACGCCGAATCCCGCCACGGCGCATAGACTTCAAAATGTGGATTGAGCATATTCGTAGCAAGTTGGAACCGGACCTGATCGTTGCCCCTACCCGTCGCACCGTGGGTCAAGATTGAAATACCGCGTTTCTCCATCTCCGGCAGGAGTGCTTTCACTGTAACGTGCCGGGCAATACCTGTCGTATTCCAGTAGCCGCCTTCATACATCGCTTGGCACTGAATAAGGCGGATACCGTCTTCCGCGAGGGCATCCTTCGCATCTATAATAATAGCCTCTTCGGCACCGCACGCCAACATCCGTTCCCGAATTTCGGAAACGTCCCGTTCGTCGGGTTGACCGAGATCCGCCGTAAAGCAGACGACCCTAACCCCGTTATCGACCAACCATTTGGTAATAGTGCAACTATCCAAGCCACCTGAAACAGCAGCACCTATCGTTTTCCCTTTTAATGTATCAATATTCAAAAGCAGTCTCCAAGGTATTATATTTTGTAATTATGACGGAATTATACCATTTTTTCTGCCAGCTTGCAAACCAAATATTGAGATGTTCAGCACAGGGTTGTTTAGTTCTCCGTTTTTTCGTCCAATTTTAGACCCCCAGGCCCGGTAGGTGCGGTTTGGAACCCCACCGGGCTTGAGAAGACAGATTTAAAAATTTAGAGAATCCGATAATTTATCTAAAACTAAATAGTCCTGTGTTCAGCAAAGATGTATTTGACAATTTATCTGGTTTATAATATAATGGTTTCAATGGTGCGATTGTACCTGCTCCGTGCGGAGCAACGACTCTGAGAAGTAGAAGGTAGCGAGACCTTTCTCCCCCGCCCTCTCACAAACGGCGTTAGATTCGCAATTTTTATACGATGTTCCCAAGTCGTTTCTAAGCTACGTAAAAACCCGATAACGTCCATTTTCTATGGAGATTTCCGCACATGGAATCTGTGAAGGATATCATCCAACAGTGCCATGAACGACGAGGAAAGGACCTGCAGCAGCGCGAGACGATTGTCTCACCCACATTGCACGGTGAGTACCCTTACCACTATCTGGTTTATTGTGCGCGTCAGTATCCGCTGCTTTTGCATGACCTCGAACAGGCAGATATTTCGTTTATGCCGATTGGACAGGCACCCTTTGATCGGGGGCCAGCGTATCGTGGGGGCACGCGTCTCCTAAGACGACAAGGCACACTCAACTGGGAACCGAGGCGATGGTTTTCGTCGTGGGGAATTCAGGTCTATACAGGAACGCCATCTGCACGCGACGGGGCGAACTGGCACGACATTGAGTTCTCTTACAAAGCGATCCGAGACGCATCTGATGCCGTTGTCGCATGTGTGGAGGCACTCGTCAACGCTGTTATGAATCCGCTCCTCACCTTACGCAAGGGTGGCGGCTTGCGCTTTTCGTGTCGAGTGCCGGACTATCTTCACCCGAACACAACCGATGCAAAGCAATATGTTCATAAACATCTACCCGACATAGACCACCGCGACCGAAATATCTATGTTCAGATCGTTGGAGATAAAGGCTACACGCGCTGGGATGCTCGCTACGAGATTCTTACGGGCAGCCTATTAAACCCGCCCACCATTTCTAAAGACGTGCTCTTCGCGTTTCTCGATGTCTTACGAGAGCCGCTCCATGAACCCGCCCCGGTATCGGAATTAGATACGACCGATGAAGCACTCGTGGATACACAGGATTTCGACGATTTCGATGTCATAGAATCGTTAGAAACGGAACCTGTTGTGAATGAAAGTATCCTTGCAGTACAACGCGGTGAGCTTTCTCCGATTGGAATTAAACGACCAAGACCGCTCCTTGAAAAAGTGAAATGCACTGCAGTGCTGGATGAGCGGAATTTCTCTGAAAACGACGCTCGCATTCTTGGGATTATCGCGGGAGCAATGAGCACTGAAAAAAAACGTGAAATCGAAGCCGCGTTTCTCAAGGCTGCACCTATATGGATCAACGCGAATACCACACACGATGCTGAAGACGCAGAGCAGTATTATGAAGCGCAAGGGATTTCGGTAGGACGTTGGAAACCGCGAAACCATCGCTGGAAACAAGTAAAGTGGATGCCGATTGCTGAACGGATACAGAACCCTTTCGCACGGGGAAACGTCTGCGAAGATGCCGAGAGATGTGATGCGTTAGAGCAGAAAGGCGGTGATCCGAATAGGTGTATCTGCCCGAGTTGTCCCGTTTATGACGCGTGTCAAGCACGCGGGTATCTTTCCCAATTCGAGACGCTCAAGGAGAAGCAGGTCATCGTATCAGAGATGCCGAACCTCTTTCTCGATCGGCGGTATGCAGCGTTTGTTGACGCGTGGATTGTTCCCGATAGGATCTGTATTCTAAATGATTCTGAATCTCAACTCACGCAGCTCTTTTCACAGCATCATCTGTCAACCGAAATTCTTGAAGGCTGGCTCATTAATTGGGGGAGTGAAGCGTTGGGGCAATTCGCGAAAACAGTGCTGAACGCTATTCGGATTACAGACAGTCAACACGGCGATATTGCGAAGCGGATTCGCACTGTTGTTCAGGCGTTTGGAAGGTTAGAAGATGCAATTGTTCAGCAGATGTGTCAGGTAAATTGCACAGGTGAAGATGCCAGCAAGGTCCCAATAGATATTGATAGTGCCATCCAGCGTCGGATTTTGGATATATCGACCTCAGAAGACATAGAGAAGCTCCCAAACGTGTACCGCGACCCAGAGTGGACGTTATGGCATCAGTTGAAGACATTCTTCGCACATTACACCCGTGATATGGATGCTCCGATGTTTGTTGATAACGGGATTTTGCGGTTCTGGTTACCGCCAAGAACGCATCAAAGGATTCAGAAACTTGTGTTCATATCCCCAGCGTTTTCGGAAGATTATTTCACGGAGATCTTTCCTGAAGAGACTGTTTCAGTGAGGGGGGGTGAATCGCAGGAGACACCACTTTCAGGCAATAAGTCTTTTCAGTTACGGAGCGCGTCGCACGCCTTCCATGCAATCGCAAACTACGAGGTTAATTGGGACATGTTCAGCCTTTCTAAAGTTGCGAGTCGCTTTTTCCGCGGTATCCATCAGGAGGTGAGGCGGTATCCGGATCGGAATCATGTCATTGTCTCAAGCACAAGCGCGAGGATAATGTTGAAAAATGTGCTTGATAATATTATCAACTACCACGATCTCATCAAAGACACCCCCGCACACGCTGAAGAGTTACAAACCACTTTTGAAACCGCTGAAGTTTACTATGACCGCATCAAGGGGCTACAAGCTACCTTTGAAGCCGCTGATGTCGTCTGGGTCGTCGGCACGCCCTATTGGCACCCGAAATTCGTCTGGGAACAGGCGAAAGTCCTGTTTGGAAACCAAACGAAGCCGTTAAATTACAACTTGACGATGAACCCCTATCAATTTGAAGATGAACGGATACAAGGACTCTACGAACAGAACGCCATCGGTGCACTGACACAGATTGTCCGTATCGCTGGATTCAATGCGATGTCAGGCAAAACACTGGTCCTCAACACGGCTTTGCGGATACCCTCTGTCACCGATGCACCAGAGACGGAGTTGTTCGATTGGGAAGACTTTGAACTCGCTGATGGACTGGATGAACTTACAGAGACAATTCGGATACGCGAGGAATATGAAGCAGAATACGCGAACATGGATGCGTCGTGGAGCCGAGAACGCGTTGAGTATTTGCTGGGGGTTTCTAAGTCGCAAGCGAATCGTATCTTGATGAGATTGAGGGGCGGTAAACTCGAGCGGACCCCATTTCATGTGCAAATCTTCGAGCTGCTCTCGGATGGAGAGAAAACAACATCTGAAATTGTTGAATCGATTCAGGGAAATCCGGGTGCCATTAAAAACGAACTCACCCATCTTGTAGAAACGGGTGAAATTGTGAGAGTTCGGCGCGGTGTTTATGCATTGGCGTAGACAAAATCTGTTTTTTCCTTTTTGAAACACATTTTTCGCGCGAAAATTCATCAAAATAAGATTTTTTTTACAAAAATTGCAATTTTCTTACAAAAATTGTATTTTTTTTTTGCAAAACGGAATTAATTGATGTATAATTTATTTAGTATGACTAAAATCGATAAATTATTCACAAGCCATCATGATTTCAGTCATGCAGAATTCAAGCTGAAATCCATTCATACTTCATATTTATACATCATCACGATTTCAGTCATACAGAATTCAACAGGAGACCTTGGCAGAGCGTAGAGAGGAAAAATCCAGAAGCGCATCCTCTCTATCGCTCGCCAGCTCCTTTTTCAAACCATTCCGATAATAGACTCCCACATACCCCACAGAACTAATTACGGATTGCGACGCTCCTGTACGGACGCTCTAACTGCCGAAGGCAGCGAAACGGCAACACCGCTCGGCAGAATTAATGTTTGGTCTTTTAAGAGATAGAATTTCATCTCTACGAGTTGCAAACCGCTATAATGAACAGTAAAGTAAAAAATTTCATCCGTCGTCCCTTCCTTGAACAATAATCGAATACGATTAGCCTCTAAACCGAGCCTTCTATGAACCTGATGAGAATATGCTTGGCTGCTTCGTCATGTCTGTGGACAATGAACACTTTTTGCGCAGTCTTTTCTTCCTTATGGTTATGTTGCGGATTATAGTATGAACTCTGGAGACTTGTCAGCAAAAAACGCTTGGGCGGTAGTGTATTCAGAGCGTACAGTCAACTGGCAATCTAAAACCGAATGACTCTGAAAACGTTTGACAAGCACTCTTAGCAATGTTATAATTGTGAACAAGCATATACCCGTGTTTATCTTTTTGTTCGAGGAGGTCCGGGTACCTCAGTCCTTCAAACCATTTACGAGATGACATATAAATTCACAGCGGAGGAAAACATGAAGCGTTATGGAAATCGTCACGGGAATTCAGGCATCGCTGCCTATGAAGAAGGCTCTGATTTCATCAGACTCCGGTTCACGAGTGGTAGCGTCTACCTGTACACTTATGACAGTGCAGATGAGGATGACATTGAAGAGATGAAAGAATTGGCGAGAGAAGGCGAAGGGTTGACTCGGTTCATCAACGAAGTTCAGCCGGGCTATGCCAAGCGAGAATGTTAGCCGGTTCGTAGTAAGGTAATTGAATATCCAGATTCGTAGTAAGGCAATTTATCGCCTCCATTAATGCGCAATGAATTGCGCTACTACGAGCCTGAGGAGATTGGAACGTGTACCGTTATCGGAGACTAACCCCCGAAGAGAAAACTGAAATTCTGCAGCAGCGACAGTTGAATCGCTTCCCACCGCATGCGCCGCCTCACTTTCACCGTGCCGAAGGTTGGTTTCTCATTACTGCTGCCACCTACGAACATAGACGGTATTTTCACACCGACGAAGAACGGATCTGGATCTTAAGTGAGTTAGAAAAAGAACTTAAAGTCGCCAACATCTCCATTAGCGGCTGGGTTGTATTATCAAATCATTATCATCTATTGGTTAAGTGTCAACCGCTGTCGGTTATCAGTCAGCCCTTGCGGCGCGTCCATGCTCGCACAGCGCGTGAATTAAACCGTCGTGAAGGACTAACCGGCCGACAAATTTGGTATCGTTTCAGTGATCGACAGATTCGCAATGAAAGACATTACTACACAACCCTGAACTATATCCATTACAATCCGACAAAACATAATTACGTGCAAAAACCAAAAGATTGGACCTGTTCAAGTCTACATTGGTATGAAAAGCACTTCGGGATTGAATGGCTCCGAGATCTCTGGCGAACACATCCTGTACGGGATTATGGAAAGGGATGGGATTGACAAGATTCAGGTTCGTAGTAAGGCGATAAACAGTCCTGCTATAAGCGTAGAGTTACACCATTTCTGAATAACCGCTTCTCATCAACGAAAAACTGGCTCGTAGTAGCGCAATTCATTGCGCCTCTTTTACATGCGAACCTATTTTTTCACATTTAGTATTATTTATGTCCCTCAATCACGTCACATTAATATCAGCAAACTTCACCACTCTACAAGATCAAAGAATCGGAGATTAAACCTATAACCCCGCTGCTAAACGACGGAAAGGAAAATAACAATGAGACACAAGAAAAAATCGTTAACATGCTTCGCTTTCGTGGGATTCCTCCTATTCTCTGTAGTAACTGTGACAACTGCACAAACTCCTCAACAAATCGCTCAAAAAGCCTTCCGTTCTACGGTGCTGCTCGTCATAGAAGATGCTAATGGTCAACCACTTTCATTGGGTAGTGGATTTTTCGTCAAAGATGACCAAATTGCGACGAATCTCCATGTTGTAGAAGGTGCCGCAAGAGGCTATGCAAAATTGGTCGGCAAAGAGACAAAGTTCAACATTGAAGGCTACACCGCCATTGACGAGAAACGCGATCTGATAATCTTAAAGGTCGCAGCTTTTGGCACGCAGGCTATTTCGCTGGGTAATAGCGATTTTGCCCAAGTTGGCGAGACAGTCTATGCAGTGGGTAACCCGCGCGGATTAGAAGGAACGTTCTCACAAGGTATTATCAGTAGTATCCGTCCAGTTGGTAATGATAAACTCATTCAGATGACTGCGCCGCTTTCACCAGGAAGCAGCGGAGGGCCCGTTCTAAACCGTAGAGGTGAAGTCATAGGCGTTTCCGTTCTGACTATCCGCGACGGCCAAAATCTCAATTTCGCGATTCCATCAAACTATCTCAAAAATCTTCTCACCAAGGTAGGATATGCTAAATCCTTGTCTCAAGCGAAATCTGTCAAAGGACAACAATCCCTACTGTCTGACTTCGGTAATCAAAGCATTGAAGGGGTAAGCGGTGGAAAGTTCACATGGGTAATAGATTCCTTAGGTCATGCTTATAGCGAACTTGACTATACATTTTCCCTGCGAAACCGCCTTCGTGAAAGCGTGAAGAATGTTCGTTATCTCGTAATTTTCTATGACCAACTTGGGGATCCGATTGATGTGAATGTTGAGGAGTTTTCGGAAACAATACCTGCTGGGTTAGCTAAGCGGCATAGAGGAAGGATTAGTGATTCCAGTGTTAAAAAACTATCAACGCGAACTGAGGGGACAGGACGGTTCGAGACAATAAAAGAGACTTATGTGAAGTTCAGAATCCTTGATTTTGAGATAGTGAGATAGGGAGCGAAACAAGGTCCCGTAAGTAATAAGTTTAAAATGGAACTTTGCTTTTTTTGTTTATAGGCAAACCCGTACTCTCCATTTCTTGAGCTAACTTCTGCTTCCATGCACCAAGCTCGTCCATGCGGATGTAAAGTATGCCATCAATATCTGACGGTGACTCTACCTCCCCTTTATAAATAGAGCGTACTCCTTCGCGGCCCAACTTGCCAATGAAATAACCAAGTTCAAAGATGACGTTTTGGCGTGCTCTGGGGTTGGGTTTACTATCTGTTTTGTCCAAATTTCCAACATCGTCAGGTGTAAACAGGACAATTGCAAAACTTGCGTTTTTCGCTAATGCTTCAAGTTTCTCAATAATTGTCCGACCTTCGTCCGGCTTCTCGTGGAGTATGATCGCTTCTAGTCCCAATTTCTCTACCGCCCGGGCGATGGATTCTGCGGCATCCAGATCTCGCCCATGAACGATAAACACTTTGTTTCCTGTTGCGGCTGCGTGTTCTGCGGCAGTAGCAGACTGTTGCTCAGGGATTAACTCAAGTTCATTCTGAATTTCTTCCAAGCTATTAATGCTAATAGTTATACGTTTCTGGTACCTGTCCATTTGCTCTTTCAATGATGGATTTACGAGGGGATTCCTTGCTGAGCCCACAGGTTTCTGATAATTGAAACTGCTATACCTCTCCGCTACTGACCGGTTCGTAAATAATTTCGATAAAAGAGTCTTGTTGTAACTTGACCATTTTTTACATTCAGCTACGGCCCTTTCGAGTTCACCTTCTGAATGTATTGGCTGATCTCGGAGTTGACACCCCATATCAATTCGCACTTGTATTTTCTGGTGGGCACTCTCCCAGCTCTCAACCAAACTCGGCTGAGATTTCATTTCAGTTATCATATCTATATGTGTATCCTTTACAAAGTTAACCTGTTCATTGTCTAAAATGGATATCTCACCCACCTCTGTATAATCCACTGTTGCAGCCTTGGGTGAATACTTGAGTCTACCATTCTCCTCAACAATAGCGAGCCATATACCTCCACAACCTTTACAAGCCAGTGTCTCTTGAGTCCCACAGTTCTTAACTTCAAGCGTGTGTGTTCTGTTCCAAGGACAGGTCAGAGTGTAATATTCCGGGTGTCCTTCAACGGTTTCAAGTTTCACTTCCCATGCTCCTCGCTCTTGCGTGACACCTTTCACCGTTTTACCCACCGTTTGGCAAATAGAAAAGTCTGTTCCAATAAGGCACCCGGCACGAAGAATACCTTCTACAGGATGCATTTTTGTCCTCCTGTTCGTGCTCCGAGCGATTCCATGATGGTCATAACCAAATCTAAAAAATAAAGTCGCATTATAGAGATCTTAGAACTTTATGAGGTCTTTGTATGTAAGAGCGCAATGAATTGCGCTACTACGAACCGGTTTTTCGTTAATGAGAAGCGGTTATTTCAAAATGGTGCTATTTTTATTACATTGAATCTACTGAGAATTATACCATTAATTTTTCTCCCTTATCAAGCAGAATTGCTTTTTGGCAGGATTGAAACAATACAAAACTAGATAAAAAAAATCTTGACACGCTTCCCAAAACGGCATACAATAAAACCCCAAGTAAGATATACCCTATGTGGAGGTTCTTATGTCCACAATCGAAACAGTTTTTGACGCCCCAGGTCCACAACCCAACGGAATGCAAGCCACCGAAGACGGACTCTGGATTCTCGACCAGCAGACCAACGAAGTCCATCTCGTCTCTTATGACGGCACTGTGAAAAAGACACTCGCTACTGGCTCCGACAGAGGCAGCGGTATTACGGACACAGGCGACACGCTCTGGCTTGCCTCCACCTACAGTTGCGAAATCCTATCAACCGACCCAGAAAGCGGTGAGACGCTCGCATCTTTCGAGACACCCGGCGCAGGACAGACCGGTGCACACGGTTTGGAATGGCGCGACAATAAACTCTGGATAGCAGTGCCACCTTCCGCCACCGTTTATCAGGTAGATGTTGAAGACGACTTCAAGGTGATCCACACACTCCCCGCGCCCGGTGATCGACCCCACGGTATCGCATGGGTAGGCGACGACCTCTGGTGCGTGGAGACGAATCATCGCGCAATCTTTCATCTCAATCCAGAAGATGGGAGCCATCTGAACAAAATTGAGATACCCGAACCGCATCCGGAGCCACACGGAATGACGTATTGGGACGGATATTTCTGGTATTGTGACGCACATACCACAGCGGTATGCCGCGTCCCGTTATCCTAATGGAAACTATCGGTAGACTCCTGAATATGGGAAAAAATAGTGCGGCGATGAATATGGCAATTGATGAAGCAATTCTCACTGCACAGAAGGAACAGCCAAACCCGACGCTGCGCTTTTACGACTGGTTGTCCCCAGCTTTCAGTTTCGGCTATTTTCAAGATATTGACTCAGAAGTTGACATAGAAGCGTGCCGATCGGACGGCATTGAACTCGTTAAACGGATGACCGGCGGTGGGACTGTCGTACATGGGTGGGAATTGACCTATACATTAATTCTGCCACGCCGTGCCGGAGAAATGCGTATCTCTGACACTTACGATGGCATTGGACAATCCCTCGTCAAGGCGTTTCAGAAACTCGGCATCCCGGCGCAGTGCTACACCGCGTGCGCCGATGCCACCGAAGCTGCCCAGAACATCTGTCTGACGAATCCCGCTGAACACGATGTGATGGCTGACGGCAAGAAACTGGCAGGTGTCTCTGTGAGGCGTAATCGAAACGGGATCATGTTTCAAGGCTACATCTCCTTGGATATGCCACCCGCTACCATCCTCACACGCGTCTCAAAAGACCCTGAGGTCCAAGAGATACTCCGCGAAAGATCAACCGCCATCAATACAGACGGACGTTCCATAACACGAAACATGCTTATCCAATCAATATCTGAAACATTTAACCTCGGAATTGCGTTTCATTCAGGTACACTCTCATCAGCAGAACGCGCACACGCAGAAACCTTGGTTGAGACCAAGTATGCGACTGCATCGTGGACCTTTTCGGCGTAGCTTGCAAGCCGAAAACTTGCTATACAAAAGACGGCGTAGCTTGCAAGCCGAAAACTTGCTATACAAAGGACGGCGTAGCTTGCAAGCCGAAAACTTGCTATACAAAAGATCGGCGTAGCTTACAAGCCGAAAACTTGCTATACAAAAGACGGATGAACCAAAAACAAACATCCACTAACGCTGTTCTTATTCCGCAAGGCGCGTTTATTATGGGCACCGATATTGAAGCCTTCTACGGAACCGCCTTAGCCAATTCGGAGCATGCCAAACTCGACGAAGCACCGATGCACGTCCGATTTTTGGAGGCATATCTTATTGAACAGTATCCCGTAACAAACGCCGAATATGCAGCCTTCGTACACGCGACGAACCGTCCGCCACCAATACACTGGAAAGACGGGAACTTCGCGCCCGAGGATGCGAATCTCCCCGTCGTTCATGTCAGTTGGCACGATAGCGACGCGTACGCACAATGGGCTGGCAAACGGCTACCGACAGAGGCAGAATGGGAGAAAGCCTGTAGAGGTCCCGACGGACGCATCTATCCATGGGGCAATATTTTTATCCCTGATGAACCAGAATCCACAGAAACCTCACAAATCCTGATAGCAGATCTCACACCCGTCGGCACCCGTCCTGCCAGTGCAAGTCCTTATGGAGTCGGTGAAGCTGCGGGAAATGTTTGGGAATGGACTGCAGATTGGTATCAGCCATATCCCGAATCCAAACGTCCAAAATCTAAACAGGCTACTGATGAAAAACAGAAAGCGTTGCGTGGCGGATCATGGTTGGAAGTACGCGACGGCACAGCAGAACGCTATTTCCGATGCGCCAACCGCTTACACGCACCACCAGACTATAGTGCCGGAAATATTGGATTTCGTTGTGTCCGAGAAGCACCACCAGAGAAAGCTGAGTCGCTCCATGTTCCCATAGAACCACTCGTCGACTATATTAAAAAGAAAAAACTCGCAAATCTAAGGCTCCTTCAAAAACGGACAGAAAAGAGCAGTCTCAGAGATGCGCTGATTGCCGTCGTTCTCATCGGAGGAACGGTTTATAGTGTTATAGTAAACCCTGAACTGATAATAGGCGGCGCGATCGTCGGAATTATTGGTGCCGGTTTTCTTTTTAGTGCCGGGGTGAATTTTTGGCGGAGATGGCGTGCTATCAGGCGAGCAAAACAGGTCGAGTCTGAAAACGTCAAGCGTCATAGCAAACGCATTTTTCACGTTGACGATAACTCAGATTCAGTGTAAACTTTTCGCAAACTCAAGCATCTTTCATGGGGGAAAACGATGAACCCGCTATGTTTAGAACACTGTTTGACCGAAACAGAAAAACAGCAATTTGAAGAAAACGGCTTCCTTGTCGTTGAAGATGCCATCCCACAAGAGATGGTCGAGAAATTGATTGTCGCTGTGGACCGAGTCGGGGCAGAACACTTGGGAAAAGATAAACTCCCACCCGATGCAAACTTTAACCTCCTCGACTTTGTTGGCAGAGATGAGAGCTTTATAGAGTTATTGGATTGGCACACAACGTTCCCGAAAGTGTGGGGGATCTTGGGATGGAACATTAAACTCTACCATTCACATTTGATTGTGCTACCACCGCTGCCACCCGAAGAACGCGATAAACCGAGACGCCTCGGATGGCACCAAGATAGCGGACGGCTTAACATCGAATTGGAAGGCGACCCGCGCCCACGTGTATCACTGAAGGTCGCCTATTTCCTAACCGATACTTCGGTACCCGGACGCGGTAATTTCTCCGTACTACCAGGCAGCCAACTCTTCAACCAAGTAGAAATGCCAGAAGAGAGCACTGCTGACCCTGAAAACGCGACACCTGTGTTCGCGAAGCCAGGAACCGCTGTCTTTTTTGATCGGAGATTATGGCACGCCGCAGGACGTAACACCTCCGACACCACACGCAAGGTACTCTTCTACGGCTATAGTTACCGTTGGCTCCAACCCCGCGATAACATGACGGTAGAACACGTCATGGAACGTTCCAACCCGATTCGACAGCAGATTTTGGGGAAAAGCACAGGCGGGATGGGATATACCTCCCCGGGCGAAAAAGATGTCCCACTCCGTACATGGCTTCAGGAAAACCTCGGTTCCGAAGCGGTTACGCGCTAACATAGAAGCATAACAGACGGGCAACGCTGCCCGTCCTTACTTCTGGATCCAACGATACCTTTAAGAAAAAAAGAAGCACCTCTGAAAAAACTGAGAGGTCCTTCTTTTTTTTTGGCAATCTGAGAAGAAAAATTGTATACTTTTTAAAAATACACCAAATACAATTTCCGAACACACTCAGAATAGGAGTTGCCAACTTTTATGAAAAACTTGTTTTGCCTGCTGGCACTTCTTGTAGCTCCTGCAATCGCCTTTTCGCAAACAGGAGCAATCGAAGGTACCGTCTATAATAACGACACGAAAGAGCCGTTGGCAGGCGCAGAGGTCAAGATCATTCAAACCGATGAACGTCAGAAAACCGATGAAAATGGAAAATTCGCGTTCAGTTCCGTTCCCGAAGGCACCTATACTTTAGTTACGACGATACCTGAAACCGAACTAACCCAACAAACCTCGGTTGTTGTTATTGCCGGAGAGAAACAAGAGGCTGAAATCTATGTTGTAACAGAACAGTACCGCCTCGAAGGTGTAGAGGTAACCGGCAAACGCCTCCCTAAGACGGTCAGCAAAAAAAGTATCCAAGCGGAAGAAATTACGCGTCTGCCCGGCACTGCCGGCGACGCGCTCCGCGCCCTACCAGCCATTCCCGGCATCGGTGTCGCAAACGATTTCAGCGGCGCACTCTATATCCGTGGCGGCTCCGATGAGGATAACCTCTACTACTTCGACCGCGTACCTGTCGGTTACCCCTACCACTTTGGCGGGATCGTCTCGTCGTTAAGTTCCGAAATTATTGACGACATTGCTGTCTACGCCGGCGGCTACGGTGCCGAGTACGGCGTAGATTCCCAAGCCGTAATTGACATCTCTTCAAAAAACAACAGTCCAGTGGACTTGGGCGGAAAATTCAATATCAACGCTCTCTACTCGGAGGGATTATTTCAGGGGAAAATCGGCAAAAAAGGGTTCTGGTACGCCGCCGGACGTAGAAGTTACATCGACCTTTTCGTCGGATCTTTCTCGTTTGAAACAGGGGCAATCACTGCTTTTCCCCGCTTCTGGGATTACCAACTTAAAGCTGGCTACGATCTGAGCGAAAAACACCAACTCTTTTTTAATCTCTTCGCCTCTGGAGATCGGTTCGCTCTAAAATTGGATGGTGATAATGTAGACCAAGATTTTAGAGGCAATACCAGTTTTGAAAGTGGTTTTGAGGGCGCAGGAATTCATCTCCGTTCTTTCCTCACTGAACGGCTCACCTCCTTTTTATCACTAACCCGATCCGACTTCATATTTGATGTCAACTTCGGTCCAGAACTTTCTCTCAATATTGACGCACCAAGCTACACCCTCCGCGAAGATATCATTTATGAACTCAACCCGAAACACCGTTTAGAATCTGGGTTAATCCTCGGAATTGAACCCGGACAGGTCACTGGCACTTTCACCCGCATACCTGATGAAGGTGAAGTTGATTATGACATCCGATTTGAGGAAAAAATTGCCTTAGACGAATATGTACGTGGACAACGCATCGAAGGCTACTTACAAGACAGGTATACACTCCTGCCATTTCTATCTGTTGTTTTTGGACTCCGTTTCGACTATTTCAATCGCACCGATGAGCTCTCTATCCAACCGCGGGGCAGTCTGCTCGTGGAACTCCCTAATAAATCTGAAATCCAATTTGCTTACGGGATTTACAACCAGGCACCAATACCAGCACTGCTCTCTCCTACTATTGGGAACCCGTCCTTAAAGTCAAGTCGCGCAAGTCATTATATCCTTGAACTCAAACGCCAGGTTTCACAAGATACAGAAATCAAAATGGCAGCCTATTATAAAGACCTTGAAGGCATCGCGACAAGCGATGAAGAAGTCGCTTACCTCAATCAAGGGGTCGGCTACGCACAAGGCACCGAAATCTTTCTCAGGCATCAGCGCGGAGATCGGTTTTTTGGCTGGATTTCTTACGCGTATGCCCTATCCAAACGCCGCGATCGCATCGGCGAACCGTATCGTTTCTACTCGTTTGACCAAACACACGTCGCAACTCTCGCCGCCAGCTACAACCTTACCCCTACATTGGAATTTGGCGCGAAATGGCAATATCGCACAGGGAATCCATATACCCCTGTTGAAGAGGCTAAAATCCAGTTCGATCCAAGAAACGGAAAACCTATCTATATCCCTATTTATGCTGAAACGAATTCTGGACGTCTACCGCCTTACCACAGATTGGACCTACGCGTCAGTAAAATCTTCCAATTCAGCGGATGGAAGCTCGGGGCATTTCTGGAACTCCTAAATACTTATAACCGAAAAAATTTGCTCGATTACAGGTATAGCGACGATTACAAAACACGGGACGATATCAACCAACTGCCTATCCTTCCTTATTTGGGGATTACAGCGGAATTTTAACCCGATTACCTTTGCTCTTAAAGTCCCCCTGATAAGGGGGATTTAGGGGGTTGAAAATATGTATAAAGTCCCCCTGATAAGGGGGATTTAGGGGGTTGAAAATATGTATAAAGTCCCCCTGATAAGGGGGATTTAGGGGGTTAAAAATATGGAAATTATCACTTTTTGCGTCTCAATGTCCGATATTTACCCAATTTGCGTAAGTCCTGATTAAATTAAAATACTCAGGAGACCAAGTGTTGAAAAAGATACTGATCCTTCTAATTTGCATAGTCCCGTTCACTGCCTTCGCACAAACCGAGGATACCAACCAATCAGATCCAACAAAGGATGAAGAAGCATCACGTCCTGTTGTTAAGTTAGACCCAATAACAGTTGAAGGCGAGCGGATCGAAAGAAAACCAAAACACACTTTTGATGGTGCATTCATTAGAAGTGCCACCGGAAGCGCAGGAGACCCACTACGAGTTTTAAATCATCTTCCAAGTATCGGGGTCCTCAACGATTTCGTCGGAGTCCTCTCTGTACGCGGCGGCGGCCCTGAAGATAACCTCTACTACTTCGATCGGCTACCGTTAGGATACCCCTACCATCTCCACGGGATCGTCTCAACAGTCAACCCCGAAGTCATTGAAAATATCGACGTGTACCCGGGCGGATACGGCGCAGAGTTCGGTGCTGATGCACAAGCCGTGATTGACATCCACTCCCGCACGAAGACCAATACTCCGTTAGGTGGGACGGTCAACCTCAATTTCGTGTATTGGCAAGCCTTTCTTGAAGGGAATTTAGGTGAACGCGGATACTGGTACGCTTTTTGGCGACGAAGCAATATGGGACCCCTTTTTGAATTGCTGCCAAGACTGTTCGCAATAGAGAGCGATTTAGTGACTGAGGTGCCAAGTTTTTGGAGTTATCAGGGAAAAGCGGTCTATCAACTCAGTAATACGCATCGGGTGGTCGTCAATGCCATTGCAGCGGACGATGCCGGTGAATTGAACTTCACAGCAGATGAAGTCTCTGAAAGCGACCTGCGCGGGCCCCTGAGTTCAGATAACCCGTTCGATTCACAAGGGATTCATCTCTATTCTGAGAAACAGGACACCTTCAAATCAATTGTATCACTCACGCGTTCGTTTGCTCGCACAGTGCTTAATTTCGGGGACGACTACTTTTATCGGAGCGCACGAAGTATCTACGCGCTGCGAGGTGATCTTGAGTACTGGGTTAAACACCCGAAAACACTGCTGGAATCTGGTTTCGCACTTTCGAGTCTCCCCACATCCCTTATCAGCGTCGGCGCACGTCCGTTTGAAGAAGGCGATCCAGATTATGACTTCAGGCTTAAACAAGATGGCGAGAAAATCTTTACTAACATATCCGATAGCTTACATCGTCTGGAGGGGTACTTGCAAGCAACACAGGACCTACCCTCGCCTCGCTATGCTGACTTTTATGCTACCATTGGAATACGCACTAATTACTTCAATCTGATAGACAACTTCTCACTTCAGCCGCGCGGACTCCTCGGCGTGACACTCGGACCAGATTCAGTGAACACCGATCAGTTATCTTTTTTTCCAATAGACCTCCGTCTCATGTCCGGTAGTTACGTCCAAAACCCTCAGTTCTATCAAGTCGTGCTTGGGAAAGAGAATCCCGAAATCGCACCGAGCCTTGCAAAACACTACGTTGTCGAACTGGAAAAAGTTTTAGAATCAAACCAGAAACGCTTACCCACACGAACAACGATTGAAATCGCTGGCTACTACAAAGACCTTCGCGACATGATTACTTACAATGAATCCGAAAGACGCTATCGCAACCAACGGATAGGACATGTGAAAGGGATTGAGGTCTCATTGGATCATGAAATAGGCAAAGCGTTTCGGGGTTGGTTCTCTTATGCCTACACACTCTCTAAACGCCAAGATTCCCCAAAGGATAAGGAGCGTTTTTATATGTATAACACGCCACATGTCGCGACGCTCGGCGTGAAGTACCAAGCAGAATCGTGGCAATGCAGCGCGAGCTGGCAATACAAGAGCGGTGTGCTATATTCGCCATTGGTAGATAGGGAACCCTACACCAATCCCTTTACGAAAAACAAAACGTGGCTACCGATTTACGGTGAAATGGAGCGTGAAGCAGCATATCACCGTTTGGATTTACGGTTACATAAGTCATTCAAATCTGTTTTTAATCTCGATAATTGGAAGTGGGGATTTACTTTAGAACTATGGAACGTTTATAACCGCACGAATATCCTTCAAGTCCGCTATAACAAGAATTATACAAAAGAGGTACGGATTGCCCAATTACCGCTAATCCCCTTCATTGCAGTGACGGCGGAGTTTTGACAATCCGCCTTAACTCAAATTTATATAGCCTAATTCGCCTCCTTTTTCGTCTTTATAGTAACCAACTCTTCACCCTAAGGAGGCAACATTCTTGGACGAGTATCTATCTTCTTCACCCAGATTCCAAAAGATTACAATTTCCCTGATCGTCATTACGCTGTTGTACACCGTTGTCGCCAGTGTACATGCCGAATCCTCCAATCACGAGATTAAAGCATATCGGACCTATGAAAGCGTCGAGATTGATGGCGATTTAACGGAAGCCGATTGGCAGCACGCGGAACCCATCAGTCAGTTTGTACAGATTGAACCGTATGAAGGTGAAATCGGTTCCGAATCAATGGAAGTCCGTATCCTCTACGATAACGAGAATATCTACTTCGGCTTTACCTGTTACGATTCAGATATATCGAAACTTGTCGCGAATGAGATGCGCCGCGATTCTCGTGACCTACACGAAAATGATAATGTGTTCTTGCTACTCGATACGTATAACGATCGACGCAGCGGTTTTTTCTTTCGGATGAACGCTCTCGGCGCGATACAGGATAGAGCCGTAACCAACAGCGGCGACACCTTTAATTCGGACTGGGATGCCGTGGTGGAATCCAAATCCAAAATCAACGATACTTCTTGGACTGCCGAACTAAGCATTCCCTTTAGTCAGCTGCGTTTCAAAAAGAGCGATTCAATGGCATGGGGCATGAATACCGGTCGCGGGCTGGCGCGAAATAAAGAAGAGATGATATGGGTCCCTGTTTCAGCGTCCTATGGTGGCAGAGCGAAGTACCGAACCGCTACCTTGGGAAATGTTGTTGGGCTCTCAGGTATCACCCCTTCTCGGAACTTAGAGGTACTGCCATACATTCTTCCCGGCGTGACCCAAATTAATGAAAATGACACAGGACTCGAAACCGATGGAAAATTCAAGATAGGCATTGATGCAAAATACGGTATTACATCAAACCTCACCGCAGATGTCACCGTTAATACCGACTTTGCCCAGGTCGAAGCCGATGAGGAACAAGTAAACCTGACCCGATTTAGCCTCTTTTTTCCCGAAAAGCGTCCCTTCTTTTTGGAGGGTGCTGGACTGTTCGACTTCGGGATACCGCGGACCAGTTTCCGCCGTCCCCCACCTATGCTCCTTTTCTATAGCCGACGGATCGGACTCGCAGAAGGGAACGCAATTCCAATTATCTTTGGCGGAAAAACAAGTGGTAAGGTCGGTTCTTACGGCGTCGGCTTTCTCAACGTCCTGACAGATAAATTCCATGACGATACCGGAGATGATCCCATTGATATTCCGCGCACCAATTTTTCCGTGGTGCGAGTTACGAAGGACATTGCCGCAGGTTCACGCATTGGGATGATTGCTGTGAATAAGGACGAAATTGGAGATTACAATCGCGCAGGCGGTTTCGATTTTGAATACCGGCCCAATGACAGCCTGGATGTACGCGGCCTCTGGTCACGAACATTTGAACCGGATGCGTCTGGGCAAAATAATGCGTGGTATCTCGGTTCCAACTGGCGGAGCAAGCATTTCCGCATAGAGGGTTCGTATACCGATATTGATGAGGATTTCAACCCCGCTGTCGGATATGTCAGACGGCCCGGCATCCGACAATTCCGCGGTGAAATGCGGTGGGTACCCATGCCCCAAAAATTCGGGATCCGACAAATCTGGACCGGGCCAGAAATGAACTATATCCTCAGCCACGATAACGAATTACAAGAATGGGATGTTTCCTATACCAACTGGTTTGAATTCAGCACTGGAGATTATATCCTGTTCAATGGTAGACGCAGCTTTGAGCGACTGGACGAGACCTTCGATTTTAGGGAAGGCATAGAGATTCCGATAGGGGACTATCAATCCACTTCATATCACGTCCGTCTTTCCAGTAGTGATAGTCGCCCAATTAGTACGACGATCGGCGGTGGTGTTGAGGACTTCTACGAAGGTGAAGTTCGTAGAGGGTATATACAAACCACGGTTAAACCGAATGGACATATAAGCCTGAGCGCACAATACCAACTTAATCAGGTGGTAGACCTACCGGAAACGTATTTTACTGACGGGCAACCTCGTCCTGTTTATGTCAATCTTTTCAGAGGCAGATTCGACTACTCTTTCACTACAGGACTCTTTGCGAAACTGTTTGCACAATGGAACGCTGATACGAACGTTGTATCCACCAATTTCCTGATCAACTATATCTATCGCCCAGGAAGCGATTTCTATTTCGTTTTTAATCAGACCTATGATACAAACGGTACCACTAAATCTCGTCTATTAGATTCAACCGTCGTCGCCAAGATGACCTATTGGTGGAACCCCTAACACCAAAAACAGAGTCGCTTGACTGAGAACTTACCCATTTCCTCTTAAAGTCTCCCTGATAAGGGGGGTTTAGGGGGTTTAAGGGGTTAACCGAAATTACTGATTGTTAGATAAAATATCCTATATTTACGCAATTTGCGTAAGTTCCATTAAATTGGCACGCATCACGCTTGTAGGACGGATTTGTGATCCCGATTCTCGCGGATAGTAGCACGTATCTATTTCCGATAATGCAGTCAGAAAACCAAAAACTAAATATCTGATAAAAAATTGACACAATAATGAAAATATGTTATAATTAGAATACATTTACGCTAAAATCGTGGAATTTTGCTACATTTTGTGAGTCATATTAAACATTTTGGTAGTACGTGACGTTAAGAATAAGTACTCACGAATTGCAGAAAATAGTTAATCATTTTTTTCAACGCCAGTTTTGGTTAGGCCTCACATAATAATAGGGTCTTCAGACCGGAACGATCCCTCTTCTATTGATTAGGAGGAAAAGCGAATGAATAGCAGAACTTCCGGCTTGCTCAGTCAAATGCAAGAACGTCGAGCAGAACGTAAAAAGCCAAAGCGTTTTGTCGCATTGAAGAAGGTTTCGCTGGATCCCAGTCAGCAGAGCCACATTTCCGAGGCACAAGCAAATTTGCCGAAACACCCCATCACGCAAAAACATATTAAAAAGAGTTCCACCGCGTTTACAGTCGCAATGTTGTTTCATGTCCTCATCGCTATATTTATTACGACTTACGTTATCGTTGACCGGATTGAACATGAGGATGTCGTCTTTGATGTGAGTATGATCGTAGAAGATACAAAAACGAAACGCCAACTCATACGTAGGAAAACAACGCAGTTTGACTCAAAAACGCAACAGCAAAAACCCGTTTTCAAGCAACCCGTAAGGACAGATGCCGCCCAATTGCCTTCAAAGGATGGGTTCACAATCCCTGAAGGTCCAGAAACAGCACTTGACCTTACAACGCCAGACACCAGTCAAGGTCCTCCACTCATAAATGTTGACCGGAATTTTGTACAATCCACGACAACAATCGAACCTGAAACAAAGGCACCAGGCTTTGAACTTGAGCGCGAGGCACCAACACTGATGGATAAACTCGAAACGTCTGCACCCGATGCAGCACTTAAAGTGGGGGACATTGACATTACCCCCGAGTCAGGGACTGTGCTTCCCACGTATAAAGTTAAAGTGAAGCCGAAGTATCCAGAAAGTGCTAAAAAAGCAGGGAAGGAAGGCACTGTTCTTTTGCAAGCAACCATTGACGAAAATGGTATTCCAAAAGACATTGTAGCATTGACTAACCTCGGATTTGGGTTTGAGGCAGCAGCAATTGAGGCACTGAAAAAAGCGACTTTCCGTCCGGCGACGAAGGCCGGAAAGCCTATCACTCTTGAGAAGGTTCAAATACCCTACGAGTTTAAACTTGACGAGGACTAAACACACCGCTTGTTATCCTTTGTTTTTATAGGAGAAAAAGCGAATGAATAGTAGAACTTCTGGCTTGCTCAGTCAAATGCAAGAACGTCGAGCGGAACGTAAAAAACCGAAGCGTTTTGTCGCATTGAAGAAGGTTTCGCTGGATCCCAGCCAGCAGAGCCACATTTCCGAGGCACAAGCGAATTTGCCGAAACACCCGATCACGCAAAAACACATTAAACAGAGTTCCACCGCGTTTACAGTCGCAATGTTGTTTCATGTCCTCATCGCTATATTTATTACGACTTACGTTATCGTCGACCGGATTGAACAGGAGGATGTGGTATTTGATGTGAGTATGATCGTAGAAGATTCAAAAACGAAACGCCAACTCATACGTAGGAAAACAACGCAGTTTGACTCGAAAACGCAACAGCAAAAACCCGTTTTCAAACAACCCGTAAGGACAGATACTGCCCAATTGCCTTCAAAGGATGGGTTCATAATCCCTGAAGGCCCAGAAACAGCGTTTGATCTTGAAACGCCAGACACCAGCCAAGGTCCCGCGCTCATAGATGTTGACCGGAATTTTGTACAACCGACAACAACAATCGAACCTGAAACAAAAGCACCAGGCTTTGAACTCGAGCGCGAGGCACCAACGCTGATAGATAAACTCGATACCCCTGATGCCAAGGCAGCACCCGGGTTGGATAACATTAACTTTACGCCCGAGCCTGGAGTCGTCCCACCGAAAATTATCCTCGCAGAAAAAAAGTATCCGGAGAGAGCAAAAAAAGCCGGAAAGGAAGGCGAGGTTATTTTGCAACTGACCATTGATGAAAAGGGTATCCCTAAAGACATTGTCCCATTGACAAACCTCGGATTTGGGCTTGAGGACGCAGCGATCGAGTTGTTGAAGAAGAGCACTTTTCGACCTGCTACGAAGGGTGGAAAGCCGATAAGTCTTCTGATCGAAATACCTATTGACTTTAAACTTGAAGATGAATAAGGATACTGCTTGCAAGCATCAACAGATGTTGCCGCATCGGCCCCCTATACCGGAGTTCACCCAATTTGCAGTAAACCTTTAGCTGCGAAGTTGCGCACCAAACTGACAACGGATTGGCGGGCCGTATCGGCGATCCGCGTCTGTTCAAATGTCAATTGCGCAATTTCTGCCTCGATAGCCTCCGACTGCGATGCCGACATATTTTCAAAGAAGCGATCATGAACCCCAGAGGGCGCATTGTGCAAGGCAAGGGCTAAGGTGGGTTTGTCTAATACTTGCAGGATAGTCTTGATCGCTTCATCTCCCAAATTACGCAGGTCTTCAAAGGTAAACAACTTCTCAGAAACACTATCCGCCACCTCTGGTCGTCTCTCACCCAACGCTTCCAACAGTTCGTTCTGATCCGCTATATCCATGTGGGATAACAATCGGGCAAGGTTCGCTGTACCCGCACCTAAGAAAGTCGTCTTTTGGAGCGTCTCCTTAATCTTAGCGACCAGTTCGTCCCAGACTTGTCTTGCGCGTTCGGCATCAACGATCTCTGTTGTCGCCACCTTCTCAGCAATGCTTATCTGTTTATTAAAAGGCAGCATCGCAAAAATTTTTCCCGTGTGTGAGGCGAGCGTACTTCCGGCAGATTCATCTTTCAACTGACCACACATGACAAAAAATAGAGCAGCGTCGCTATCATCTATACCTTGGAACGCTGCTAAAACAACCTGTGGGTGTGTTTCATCCAGTAAAACCGTCAACGCTTGTAGCGCAGCCTCATCTAAAAATGGAGGCGTAGTCTGTACGTCTGCATTAGAAACCGACACCTTGCACCCCTTTCTCGCCCGCGACCACTTCGCCGATCAAGTAAGTCGATTCTCCAGATGCGTTAAGCGACGCTAAGGCAGCATCAACGGCATCTGGCGCGAGTATCACTACCATCCCGATTCCCATATTAAAAACCCTGTACATCTCTGCTTCTTCAACATGTCCCTTCTCTTGTAAAAATCGGAAAATCGGTGGAACCTCCCAGGTCCCTTTCCGAATATCGGCGACACATCCATCTGGCAGAATTCGCAGTACATTCGCAGGCAACCCGCCACCAGTGATATGCGCAATCCCTTTAATCCCACATACCTCGCGAAGTGCCAGAATGGATCTCACGTAACTCTTGTGGGTTGCGAGCAGGGCATCTCCGACTGTCGCAGAGAGTTCAGGCAAGTAAGTATCAACATCATAGCCGCATCTATCAAACACAATGCGGCGGACGAGTGAAAAGCCGTTGGTATGCAAACCTGTCGAGCCTAATCCGATGAGTTGATCACCAGAGGCTATGCTCTCGCCAGTAATCACATCGGTTTTCTCAACCGCGCCGACAACAGTCCCTACCAAATCGTACTCACCCAGCGTATAAATATCCGACAACTCCGCAATTTCACCACCGATTAAGGCACAACCGATCTCTCGGCACCCTGCTGCGAGACCTGACACGATACCTTCAATCACCCCTGGCTCTACTTTACTGATACCGATGTAATCTAAAAAGAAAAGCGGTTCCGCGCCCTGCACAACAATATCGTTACCGCAATGGGCAACAATATCGTAGCCAACGGTGTCGTGTCGTCCCGCTTTAAACGCGACCTTTAGTTTTGTACCAACACTATCTGTACTCGAAACAAGCACTGGTTCTTGATACGTTTTGAGAGCAAAAAGTCCACCGAAACTTCCAATATCGCTGAGTACCTCAGGGCGGTAGGTGGTTTGGACAAGTTTTTTAAGCCGTGCTATCGCTTCGGACTCCGCTTCAAATGAGACCCCCGCATCGGCGTACGTCAACTGCTTTTTATCGGTTTCCATCTGATTTTTCTTGTTCCTTCAATAGCTGCTTACGAAGAGGAGAAACACTCTTCCTCGGTCTTAAGAGACTGATAACCAACACAACACCACTAATCCCCAACGCAAGGAGCACACCGATCTCTTCCGCATCTTCCGGTTTCATATTCGGCTGCAACTTCTCAATAACGATAGGAAGCACGCGACTCAAAACCATACCAATGATGGCACAAATAAGCAGAGAGATAAGTGTATTGCGCCCTTGGGGGGTGCCTATCGGATTCGGTTTTTTCTGGTTACCACCTTTTTTGTTCGGCATAAAAATCAGCATAGGAATTTTCCTTGTAGTCGTAGGGGCTGGGTAACCCGGTTTCCCCTACGACCCCTACCATGTGTAAAAATAATTATGGGCTTTACTATAAGACGTTCAGTTAATCTACACAATCAAAGGCAGCTGTTCCGAAGATTCTTCCACAAGCGGAATCGGATATTCACCGTCAAAACAGGTGGTGCAAAAATCTTGAGGTGCCTCCACTGATTTCAGTAACCCGTCAATGCTTAGATAACCGAGGCTGTCAGCACGGGTATACTTACGTATTTCATCAATTGTATGTGAACTAGCAATCAATTCACCACGTGTCGGTGTGTCTACGCCATAGAAACAAGGAAACTTATTCGGAGGCGAGGCAATCCGAAGATGGACAGCTGTCGCGCCGCCCTGCCGAACGATTTTGATAAGTTGTCTGCTATTTGTCCCACGCATAATCGAATCATCTACGAGCACAACCCGTTTGCCGCGCAACACATCGCGCACTGGGTTCAACTTCACCCTCACCATCAGTTCTCGGATATCCTGTGTCGGGTTCATGAAAGAGCGACCGACGAACGTGTTCCGAGACAGCCCTAAATCAAACGGGATACCAGATTGCTCAGCGTATCCGAGCGCAGCAATCGTCGCGGAATCAGGCACCGGGATAACAACATCCGCTTTAACCGGATGTTCGCGAGCCAGTTGTCTACCCAACTCTCGGCGTGTGTTGTTCACACTGTGGCCGAACATCATGCTATCCGGCCGCGCCAGATAGATATACTCAAAAATACACTGTGATAACTCTGACTGTCTCTTATGAAAACGCAACGACTCCAAACCACGCTGCGTAGAACGCGTAAATACCAATTCCCCAGGTTCCACTTCACGGATCGGCTCTGCTTCAACGACATCGAATGCACACGTCTCAGAGGCTAATACATACGCCTCCCCTAACTTACCGATCCACAACGGGCGAAACCCGTGGGCATCGCGGGCACCCATCAGCGTGGTTTTATCCATGCATACAAATGAGTACGCACCCGCAACACTCCGCAGCGCATCAACGATCCTATGCTCTAAAGCCTGCTTCCGCGAATGCGCTATCAAATGGAAGATGACTTCTGTGTCTAAACTTGTACTAAAAATTGAACCGGCATTTTCCAAATGATTCCGGATTTGCACAGCATTGACAAGGTTGCCATTGTGACCGAGCGCAAGGGGACCCTGTTTGTAATTTCGGACCAAAGGTTGCGCATTCTCAAGCGTGCTTGCCCCCGCTGTCGAATAACGGTTGTGCCCAATAGCAATATGGCCCTCCAGTTTCCCTAAAGTCTCAGCACTAAACACTGAGTGAACGAGACCCATGCCGTGGTGATACGTAAATTTCTCGCCATCTGATGCGACAATACCGCTGCTCTCCTGCCCTCGATGCTGAAGGGCACGTAAGCCTAAATACGTCAACTCTACTGCTCTTGGATGACCGAAGACACCGAAGACACCGCACTCATCCTTTGGTTTATCATCATACTGCATTTTGATGGATGAAACCTCCAGCATACGCTCTTAAATTTTCGCAATCCTTCATTGAAGAAAGCCTTTCGCAAATTTACGCCTACTCTGCGCTCGCCTCAGTCTTTTCCACGCCTGCTAAACCATAAGTTCAACATCGCTCGCTGATAGGGACAGCTTTAACCTATATCCCAATATCGCCCCGATAGGGACAGCAAGGATATACCAAATTTCGACCGGCAAACCGAGAGACACCCAGCCACGCATCGGTAACGAAACAATGTACGCGAGCGTCTTAAGCACAGGAATTAGCAACCCCAGAATCAGGTTCGGTTTACCAAATATCTCCCACGGCACGTTAAGCAGCGCAAGCAAGCCAACAACAGCCGGTGGCCCCAAAAATGCACCCGAACACAGTGATTTTAACGGAGTATCAATACCGAACTTCTGACTCACAAAGCGTATCCCTACGCTCGCGCCCATAATTACAACCCCGTATGTGCCACCCAGCGAAACAAGGAGAAACAAACCTACCCAGAAACCGTGGGTGACCCGATCCCCGAGCAGCACCTGCCAAATAAAATTCTCAAAGATAAACAGACACACCCAACCGCCTACCAATCCGATGATACCCCCCGCAGCAATTTGCTCAAGGGTTAATGTGATACTATTTTTTTTCATCGACTTCCTCTCCTAAATATATTAACTTTATTGTATCACGTTGCAACATTATTGTCAAAATTATCTTTTTTCAGAATTGGTTTGACACAATTTAGATTTTCCATTAAACTATTTCCACAAAGTGCAGTTCGGACGTTCAATTTCTTACCGTGAGCGACGGCTTTAGTGCCGTTCCTAAAGGAGATTCTCATGTCGAAAATCCTTGTACTGTCAGGTGAAAACCACCGTTTTAATGCAAGTGCCAGCGTCATTCACGATTTTCTTTCCGACGATGCTGACATCTCAGCAACGCTAACCGATGATAAAGGAATTTTAGCTTCATCTGAATTGAATACCTATGATGCATGTGTCTTTGGCACCGGCTTCACGCGCACGGAACGCCAAGAGGACGGATCTGTCGCACGTGTATCCGATTTAACCCAAACTGAAGAAGACGGGTTATTCCAATTTGTAAGCGAAGGCAAAGGGTTAGTCGGGATTCACGGCACCGCGTGGTGGATCGGCGGGCGCGCCATGGACCTTATCGGTGGAGCCGCCAATTGGCATCCACCAGGGTCAACCTTTACCGTCCATATTGAGGACGACGAACACCCGACAACCCAAGGCGTTGAAGATTTTGATGTAGAAGATGAAATCTATATATCCGCACACGATCCACACATCCATGTCTTGGCATCCGCCGAATGGTTCGGCAAAGCACACCCTATGGCATGGGTAAAGCCTTACGGTGCTGGACGCGTCTTCTACACCACTTTAGGACACGGACCAGGCACCTTTGAGCGCGCAGGGATGCAGAAATTCCTCACCCAAGGCGTGAAATGGGCAGCTGCATCATAACGAAAACTCTCTGAGGCGAGGCATAAATGCCTCGCCACGCGACATTATCGCATACGCAAATGCAGACACTAAAAATCACAGATATACAGACAGAAGTTGTTCAAGTAAACCACCGCGGCAACTGGCTTTTCATCAAGGTACATGCTGATAACGGCACCATCGGTATCGGCGAGGCTTCCCACGGTAGAGATGATGACCGCGTTCGACATATCATTGATACCCTCAAAACCGCACTCGTCGGATGGAATCCGTTTCAATTAGAAGCATTTCGGCAACGGTTCTATCGCGATACCGAAAGCCATACCTATCACACCGCACTCAGCGGTATTGAACAAGCAATGTGGGATCTCATAGGTAAGACGTTAGGCACGCCGAGCTACCAATTATTAGGGGGTAAGTGTCGAAAAAATATTCGTCTCTATGCAAATATAAATCGGGCAACCGTGGATCGCAGCCCTTCAGGGTTCGCTGACAATGCTGAGCGCGCCGTTGCTGAAGGGTTCACCGCCATAAAATGCGCACCCTTTGATGACGTTTCCATAACGAATATCTCGCGGGGCAGCCTGACACCCGCCATCTGCATCGGCATCGACCGGATCCGCACGATACGTGCCGCGATTGGTGGCGACATTGATCTGATGGTTGATTGCCACAGCCGTTTTAATCCCGGTATCATCATCCAAGTCGCAAAGGAGTTAGAGGATTTACATCTCTTCTGGATTGAGGACGCAGTGTCGCTGGACAATCTGGACGCTTTCGCACACATGAGCCGCTCCATCGGTATCCCCATCGCAACCGGCGAACGCCTACGCACCCTCACAGATTTTGATAGGTTACTCACCGAAACACACGTCAATTACATCCTACCAGATGTCAAACATGTCGGCGGAATATCGGGACTCAAAAAAATTGCGACACTCGCCGCTTCACGAAACGTTATGGTAACACCGCACAATCCAAGCGGTCCCGTCGCAACCGCTGCCAGTGTGCAATGCATGGCGAGCGTGCCTAATTTCGCAATCCTTGAATACGCATGGGGAGAAGTAGAGTGGCGGGCATCTCTTACTGAACCGCCAGAAAAAATCGTCAATGGGGTTATTGAAGTGCCTGACCGAGCGGGGTTAGGGATTACGCTATAGAAGGTACCAACGCTGCTGGCGAGTTTCTAATGCCGTCAACCTTGAAAACCATAACATATCAGGAGTAATAACGATGATATTTCTCAACATTGGAAACCCGAAAATTACACCCAAATTTATCGCCATCTGTCTTTTATTCAGCGTTGTTAACCTTGCTGGATGCCTCGGAAACTTACAGACAACGACATCCCAAACGCAAACAGAGACCGGCGAAGCCACCACATCAAACGCAGAAACAGAAACCCCTACAGCCCTCGCTGAACTCCAGATTTCAACGCCTAAAACAAACTATGCCGCAAATGAAGCCATTCCGCTTCAACTTAACATTCAGAACGGGAAATTTGATCTCCTCGTGCCCTTTTTCAGCCTCGCAACGAGGGGCGCATTTACGCAAATAACTGTGACTGACGCGAATGGACAGACCGTTAAACCGAAGCATCTGATTACGCAAGAGAACCCACAGAAATATGTTAAAGGGAGCGATGGAAAATCGACCCGATGCATTCAGGGATTTCAACTCAAAGCATCCGCAAATCAGGAACTGGCACTGAAAGATATTCAGAAATACTACCAGCTACAACCCGGAACATACACCGTGACGCTTGCAATTGAATTGGAAGTCTACAAAGAATCTATAACCGAGGAACACCCTGAAATACGCGAACTCAGACAAGATATGGCGCGCCTCGAGAAAGATCCTAACCTTCAAGGTGCCGCAAAACAGGATGCCCTCAGTTACTACCAAGAACAGATTAAGTTTATTCAGGAAAGACAAAAGGACGCGGTGAAGGATATTTATCTACCCGTCAAATCGCTGCGTGGAAAGGCGTCGCTTGTATCGAACAGTATTACTGTAACAGTGGAACCGGAAACAAAGGCACCGACCGGGCAGATACAGCATAAAACGCCATCAGACATTAATAAATCTGATACTGCATCACCGAAGAAACCGCTTGAACTCAAAGACCTTGTTGCCCGGCGCGCCGACGAATGGATTGCACCCAAGTACAAGACGAAAGTGGACGCAAAATATCCGAAGAGTGCCAAAGACGCAGAAAAAGGTGGCAAGGTTACTTTACAGGTAACCATTGATGAAAACGGCATCCCGCAAGACATTGTAGCACTGACCCAGCTCGGATTTGGACTTGAAGAGGCAGCGATTGAGGCGTTGAAGAAAAGCACTTTTCACCCTGCGATGAAGGCGGGTAAACCTATCAGTACCCAGGTTAAAATACCCTTTAGTTTCGCGATTACCAATGCCAACTGACCATAGGATGCAGCCATTTATGAAAACGCTCAAAAGCCTTATGCTGCCTTATCTACTGCTAATCTTTAGCATGATAGGATGCATATCGAGTTTGCAAACGCAACCTTCGCCAAGTGATGTAACAACAGCCACTTCAGAGGTAATGTTCACCCTTTCAACACCCAAGTCAACTTATATATCCAAAGACGCTATACCGATTGAACTCAATATCCAGAACGGGAAGTTTGACCTCCTTGTACCTTTCGTCAACGTTTCAATACCCGGTGCATTTGTACAACTAAGTTTTACAGATACGGATGGCAACATTGTCAAACCTAAACACTCGATTACCGCACCGAGTTCCGAAGAAATCTTTATCGAAAAAGATGGAAGGTCTGTTCAGTGTATCCAAGGATTGGAATTAAAAGCTGGGGCAACACAGGTCGTCTCCTTGGAAGACTTACAGAAATACTATCAGTTAGAGAAAGGTGATTACACAATCACGCTCACAATAGCATTACCGGTTTACCGAGATTTTTTGAAAAAAACACAGCCAGAGGTCATGGAGTTGGAAGAGGAGATCAAACGGATTCAGAAAGTGGCAGATGCACACGTCTCCGCTGCAGACAAGCGTTCTGCAGTTAACGACCTCCAGCAACAGATTGAATTTCTTAAAAAGAAACAAAAGGATATTTACCTGCCCGTCAAATCGCTACTTGGCAAGGCAATGCTCACCTCCAATAGTATCACCCTAAATGTAGAATAACAGGGGGGCGGGGACTTTTTTATCTCGTCTATCGCGCAATCCGTGGAAGAACTACCATGAAAATTATGAAACTTTCCATCTCACTGATGACCAGTTTGCTGTTCGTGTTATCAAGCATTTTTCATGTCTCGGCAGAAGCACCGAAGCGCGCTAAAATTGTGTTCACCTCCACCCGGAATGGCAATGCTGAAATCTATATAATGAACGCTGACGGGAGTGAAGAGATAAGATTAACCCATCACCCCGGAGATGATTTCGACCCCACATGGTCACCAAACGGCGAACACATCGCTTTCGTCTCAGAACGGGACCACAAAGGACTTTACGACATCTATCTCATGGATGCTAATGGAAAAAATATCCGACGCGCCTTCAATGACTTGGACTACAGAACCGCGCCCGCGTGGTCTCCCGATGGAACACACATCGCTTACCATACGTATTCACCCGAACCCGATTGGGCTGTATATACCAATGCACTCGGTGGTGGTGAGGCAGAACGAGTTGCCGAATCCGGGATATATCCCGGTGGGTTTCCGGCTTGGTCACCTGATGGCACCGAAATCGCTTTTGTGAGTGGCAATCCGACAGAATGGCGTATTCGGATTATTAACCTAAAAACGCGTGAACAAGAGACATTTCTGCCAAAGACACTCGGAAGCCACATCCACTACCCCGCGTGGTCTCCCGATGGAAAACACATCGCCTTCGCATTGCGGAAATGGGGTGCGGGTGCGAAGCCCGGTATCTACATTATTCGGCGTGATGGCAAAAAATGTGAAGAAATTGTTGAAAACGCATTTGGAATACCGGCATGGTCACCCGATGGGAAAGAACTTCTTTATCGAAAAACAATCGGAGACGCGAAACTACTGTTTAAAATAAATCTCGACTCTCATATCGAGACAGAACTCGCCCGCTTGGGACCAACCATACGCCACGGACAGAATGTAGGGTGGGATTGGTTTGACCCAAAAATTTTACCTGTTGCCCCACAACCACAGTTGCTGACCACAGTCTGGGGTCAAATGAAAATCCAAGACTAAATCTTAACGCCGACGGAGTTTGTTGTGAAACCTTTACACTTCTACTTTTTGTGCTGTCTTGCCGTTACCCTATTCTGCTTCAGCGTCCGCCCTGTTTCGGCACAGGCACCAACGCGCGCCAAAATTGTGTTTACCTCTGCCCGTAATAGAAATGCTGAAATCTATATAATGGATACTAACGGCAGCCAACAGATAAGATTAACCCACCATCCCGGGGAGGATTTCGATCCGACTTGGTCACCAAACGGAGAACACATCGCCTTTGTCTCAGAACGAGATCACGAAGGACTCTATGACATCTATCTTATGGATCCTGATGGCAAAAATATTCGACGCGCGTTCAATGATTTGGACTACAGAACCGCGCCCGCGTGGTCGCCCGATGGAAAACAAATCGCTTACCATACATACTCGCCCGTTCCTGATTGGGCAGTGTACACCAAGACACTCGGTGGCGGTGAAGCAGAACGAATCGCCGAATCGGGAATGTACCCTGGCGGTTTCCCAGCTTGGTCGCCTGACGGAACCGAGGTCGCGTTCACCGGTGGTACATGGCCGGCGGAATGGTATATTCGGATTACCAACCTAAAAACGCGCAAGCAAGAAACACTGCTTCCGGAAATTCAAGGAAGGAACATGCGTTATCCCGCATGGTCCCCTGATGGAAAAAAAATTGCCTTTGCCATGTGGAAAGACGGTGCGGAACCCAGTATCTACATTGTCAATCGCGATGGTAAAAATCTTGAGAAGATCGTTGAAAACGCATTCAAAGCACCCACGTGGTCGCCAGATGGGAAAGCACTCCTTTATCGAAAAATAGTTGAGGGGCAAAGACTGTTATTGAAAATAGACTTAGATTCTCGCATTGAGACACCGCTCGCTCGCTTCGGACCACTTAATAATAACGCGCGGAACGCAGGTTGGGACTGGTTTGATCCTAAAGCCTTACCAGTCTCCCCCAAACCACAGTTGCTTACCACGATCTGGGGACAGATGAAAACCGAAGAATAAATCTTAACACCGACGGAGTTTGTCATGAAACGTCCATATTTCTGCTTTTTGTGTTGCCTCGCTCTTACGCTATGCTGCCTCAGTGTCTGTCCCGTTTCAGCACAAGTCCCAACACACGCTAAAATTGTGTTCGCCTCCACCCGAAATGGCAATCGTGGCAATGCTGAAATCTATGTGATGAATACTGACGGCAGTCAACAGATAAGATTGACCCACTACCCTGGAGACGATACCGATCCGGCTTGGTCGCCCGATGGAAAACACATCGCTTTCGTCTCAGATCGAGAACACAAGGGACTTTACGACATCTATCTCATGGATGCCGACGGAGAAAATATCCGACGCGCGTTTGACGACTTAGAGTATAGATCCGCACCCGCTTGGTCACCCGATGGAAAACACATCGCCTACCTCACGTATTCACCCGTGCCGGATTGGGCAGTCTACACCAAACCACTCGGTGGCGGTGAGGCAGAACGAATTGCCAAATCCGGAAGGGGGTGGAGCGGTTTTCCCGCGTGGTCGCCCGATGGCACCGAAATCGCTTTCGTGAGTGGTAAATCGCCCGAATGGCATATTCGGATTATCAACCTAAAAACGCGTGAGGAAGATAGAATCCTTCCAAAGGTCCAAGGCGACAATATGCTCTATCCGGCTTGGTCACCTGACGGGAAACAACTTGCCTTTTCCATCTGGAGATGGAATGCAGAACCGGGTATCTACATCATCCAACGCGATGGTGAAGCATGTGAAGAGATTGTTAAAAACGCCTTCGGAACACTCGCATGGTCACCCGATGGAAAAAAACTGCTTTATCCGAAGACAGTTGACGGCTCAGACCTGTTGTTTAAAATAGACCTTGACTCCCGCACTGAGACACTGCTCGCGCGCGTGGGGCCAAAGAAACATGGTAATGAAAATATTGGTTGGGACTGGTTTGATCCCAACACTTTACCCGTTTCCCCACAACCCCAATTGCTTACCACGGTCTGGGGTCAAATGAAAACACAAGACTAAATATTAACACCAACGGAATTTACTTATGAAACACCTATACTTCTACGTTCTGTGTTGCGTTGGCTTCATCTTGCTTTGCTGTAGCGTCTGTCCCGTTTCGGCACAAGCACCAACGCGCGCCAAAATTGTGTTTACCGACACCAGCGACGGCAATGCTGAAATCTATGTGATGAATACCGATGGAAGCGAGCGGGTCCGATTAACCGATCATCCCGGAGATGATTTCGACCCCACATGGTCACCAAACGGCGAACACATCGCTTTCGTCTCAGAGCGCGATCACGCAGGACTTTACGACATCTACCTCATGGATCCTAATGGACAAAATATCCGCCCCGCGTTTGATGAATTGGACTATAGAACCGCACCTGCTTGGTCGCCCGATGGGAAAAAAATCGCTTACCATACATACTCGCCTATACCGGATTGGGCAGTATACTTCAATACAATCGGTGGAGGAACGCCAGAGCGTGTTTCCGCAGCAGGCATACACCCCGGCGGCTTCCCACACTGGTCCCCCGATGGAGCCGAGATCGCCTTCACTGGAGGCACTCGGATAAAATGGCGCATTTGGATTAGGAATCTACAAACTGGCGATAAAAAACTACTCCTTCCAAAGATTGACGGAGGTGACCTTCGGAATCCTGCTTGGTCTCCTGACGGACAGAAACTCGCTTTTTATTGGTGGAAACGCGACGAAAATAAACCTTATATCTACATTGTCAATCGCGATGGTAGAAATCTTGAGAAGATCGTTGAAAATGTGTCCAGAATGGTTGCATGGTCACCCGACGGGAAAGAACTCCTTTATCAAAAACGAGTTGACGGTCAAAAACAGTTGCTTAGAATAGACCTTACCTCTCGCATTGCGACACCGATCACACCCCTGGGCCCAACCACACGTCACGGTCAGAACACAGGTTGGGACTGGTTCGATCCAAAAGTTTTACCGGTTTCCCCACAGCCACAGCTGCTTACCACGGTCTGGGGACAAATCAAAATCCGAGACTAAATATTAACACTGACAGAGTTTGTTATGAAACGTTTACATTTCTACCTTTTGTGTTGTGCTGGATTCGCCATCTTTTGCTTGAGTGTTTTCCAGATTTTTGCGCAAGTTCCGACGCATCCCAAGATCGTGTTTAACTCTAACCGAGACGGCAACGCCGAAATTTATATGATGGATACGGATGGTAAGCGGCAGGTCAGATTAACCCAGCACCCCGATGCTGATTTTCAACCTGTCTGGTCGCCAACAGGCGAACAGATACTCTTTGTATCCAATCGAGACGGCGTGCGCGACTTATACCTGATGGATAGCGATGGAGAAAATATCAAGCGCGTCTTTAAAAAAATAGCCACAAGACAACAACCCGCGTGGTCTCCCGATGGAAAACAGATCGCTTATCTCGGAAGTAAGGGTAATGACTGGGCAATCTACCTCGCGACACTCGACGAAAAAGAAGAGCGTCTGGCATGGTGTGGCAGAAGTGGCGGGTTTCCGACGTGGTCACCTGACGGAACGAAAATAATCTTTGCTGCTACACATGCGATGGGACACCCCGCCTCCCCGCTCGTTATCTACAACCCGCAGACACGAAAAGAGGAGACCTTTCATCCACAACCGCAGCTGCGGATGTTCTATCCTTCTTGGGCACCCGATGACACCATCGCTTTTTCGCATGTTGAGAAATTGGGCGGTCGTGGTCCAGTTAAAGGAACACTCTACGGTGTCAATCGCGACGGCAACAGTCTGAACGAACTTGTCCCTGAGAAGGAACCGATAGCCGAGCACGCCACTTGGGCGCCATCCATGAATGAACTGGCTTATCACAAACAGGTCGGTGAAAACCGACAAATCTTCAAAATCGATTTAGCGAGTCGTCAAAGCAAGAAACTGACAAGCCGCGGCGTAAATGTTTACCCCGATTGGTTTGATCCTGATTTTGCCTTACCGGTATCCCCCAAACCCCAGTTGCTCACCACGATCTGGGCAAAAGTCAAAGGAACAAATTAAATAGGACTTACGCATTCCTCTTAAAGTCCCCCTGATAAGGGGGATTTAGGGAGTTTAAAACTAAAAAATCTACTATCGCTTAAAGTCCCCCTGATAAGGGGGATTTAGGGGGTTTAAAACTAAAAAATCTACTACCTCATGCTAAATTTATGTCCATCCTATTAAATGTACTTATGCAACGGATTTGAACAAACCGTGTTCATCTAATCCCTCTCTGAAAAGTTGAAAATTTACTTGCAAATCAGCACAAAATGATATATAATTTTAACGATGAAATCGTAATATGCAAGAAAGTTTTCGCAACATCACGGTTCTCAAGGATAACCCAGAATGCTTTTTAACTTCGCAAACGTTCTAATCTTCTTGATTGTTGGCTGTCTATTCGTCGTCCTTAATCTCACCGTCTCTCGCCTCCTGCACACCAAGCTGTTCTCAGGCGAAAAGTATATTCCCTATGAATGTGGTGAAGACCCGATCGGTGATACGCGAATCAAGTTTAACACCCGCTTTTACGTCATCGCGCTCATTTTCCTGATCTTTGACGTAGAAACCGTGTTCCTCTTTCCGTGGGCAGTTGTCTTCCGGGACTTCGGGCTTTTTGCGTTTTTGGAGATGCTCGTCTTCATCGTTATTCTTTTAGTCGGACTCGCCTACGTCTGGGCAAAAGGCGATCTGGAATGGATCCGCTCTACGCAGCTTGAAGTACAATCCGTCCGAACGGAGGAAAATTATGATAATTGATGAGAAACTCGACAAAAACGTTATTGTCACTTCGGTCGATGCTGTCGCTAACTGGGCACGTTCCTCAGCACTCTGGCCCATGACGTTTGGGCTCGCTTGCTGTGCCATCGAGTTCATGGCGACCGCCGCTTCTAACTACGACTTAGACCGGTTCGGGGCAGGGGTACCACGCGCAACACCGCGTCAGTCCGATCTCATGGTCATCTCCGGCACAGTCACACTTAAAATGGCGACACGCATCCGGCGGCTTTACGAGCAGATGCCGGAACCGAAATACGTCATTTCCATGGGCAGCTGCGCAACCAGCGGCGGACCTTATTGGCAACACGGATACCATGTCCTCAAAGGCGTTGATCGGATTATCCCTGTTGACGTCTACGTACCCGGATGTCCACCGCGACCAGAGGCACTCATTGAAGGGTTGCTCAAACTACAAGAGAAAATTAAAACGCAGACCGTCGCCAAACGCGACCATGTGCCGTTCCTGAAAAGACTCTTTACCAAAACAGAGTGGTACGAACAAGAAGGAACCGAAGCGGGAGCCGAAGCAGATACGCCTCCCGTAGAAGGTGATACAGAAGACGATAGTCCCCAAGCCACCGCTTAATCCAACGGTAGAAGCGACTTGTAATCGTTTCTGTTGTAGGAGCGATTTGTAACCGCGATTATCGCAGGAGTGGTTTATAACCGCGATTCAATATTGTAGGAGCGGTTTGTAACCGCGATTCAATGTTGTAGGAGCGGTTTGTAACCGCGACCATGGAGTAAAATTTACGTGAAACCCGAAGAAATCTATGAAGCACTAACCGCGCAGTTCGGCGAAACCATCCTCGGTCTCGACACCGAACTTGCTGGGGACCCAAGCATCAGCGTTGCTCCCGCATCAATCGCTGATGTGTGTCAATATCTCGCCGAAACCGACACACTGGCGTTTGATTCTTTAATGTGTCTCAGCGGAGTAGATTTAAATGCTAAGGATGAAGAATTCGCTATCGTCTACCATCTCTACGCCATGCAACATCGGCATAGTGTGGTACTGAAAACGGCAGTTCCCAAAACCGACCCACACCTCCCAAGCGTTTCGTACATCTGGAAAACCGCAGATTGGCATGAACGTGAAGCTTATGACCTCTACGGAATTTTCTTTCAGGGACACACCGACCTCCGCCGCATTTTACTCCCCGATGATTGGGAGGGATACCCACTTCGCAAAGATTACAAGGAGCCTGAAACTTATCGTGGTATGCGCGTGCCATATTAAGTACAGGAATATCGGATTTTTTGCCTTATGTAGTGTCACGCAGAAAAACGAAAACGTTACACTTTTGACTTTTTTCTCGCAGCCGAGCATCGGGATGAAAACACCTCTAAACTTAGGCAGGACGCTGGTTTGTAGACCCAAAGACTGAGCATGCAATGTTACGCTGGTGTAACATTTTTCCCATAGAAATACGACACCGTCTTTCGCTGAGAAAACAGAGCTAACATTTGACATTACACCGCAAAAATGGTATCATATATAGTGGCAAAGTCCAAAAATAGAAGAAAACGCGTAAGCCCTATAAAAAAAGCAACGCAGCTTGGAACGAAGTGGAAAGCGGATTTAAGAGATGACCCTAAAAGCTTGGATCCCGTTGTTTAACCGCAAGGTAAGTTAGAAAATGGAAAGCACACAACCGACTGAAAGTAAGATTATAGAGCTAAAACCGTTCGCTGATGAGATGGTCGTGAACATGGGACCTCAACATCCAAGCACACACGGCGTATTACGCTTGGAACTGAAATTGGATGGTGAGGTCGTCCGGGAAGCAATTCCGCACATCGGTTATCTGCATCGCTGTTTTGAGAAGCATTCCGAAAACCTCTCTTATCCCCAGATCATCCCGTTTACCGATCGGATGGATTACGTGGCGGCGATGAACCAGAATTGGGGATTTTGTCTCGCTGTTGAGAAATTACTGGCAGCCGATGAAAGCAAGGAATTTGAGGTGCCGGAACGAGCGGAATACTTGCGCGTGCTTATCTGTGAACTAAACCGTATCGCCAGCCACCTTCTCTCCTTTGGAACCTACGGGATGGACATCGGCGCATTCACCCCGTTCCTCTACGCCTTCCGAGACCGGGAACGGCTGCTTCTCCTTTTTGAGAAGGTCTGCGGCGCACGCCTCACCTATAACTATATCCGTATCGGCGGCGTATCTGAAATCATCCCCTTGGAACCCGGCTCCATCACAGAACAGAATTTTTTAGACGAAATAGAAGAGTTCCTTGACTATTTTGAACCGATGATTGACGAGTATAATGAACTCCTCACAAAAAACAGTATTTTCTCGGAACGGACGATGGGGGTCGCTGTCATGTCAGCAGAGATGGCACTGAGTTACGGCGCGACGGGGCCTAACCTTCGCGGTTCTGGTGTGGATTGGGACCTCCGACGAGATGAACCCTACTCTATCTACGATAGATTTAACTTTGATGTACCTGTTGCCGTGGACATCCCAGAGATGGGAGCAGTTGTCGGCGACTGCTGGAGTCGATACAAAGTCCGCATGGATGAGATGAAACAGTCTGTTCGGATCGTACGGCAGATTTTAGCAGAAGGACTACCCGATGGTCCTGTCATGGCAGATTTAAAAGCCGTCCGTCCACCAAAAGGCGAAATCTATTTCCGTAGTGAAGCACCACGCGGCGAACTCGGATTCTATATCGTCAGTGACGGCACGCCGAAGCCAGTACGACTTAAAGGACGCTCACCCTGCTTCAGTGCCCTGAGCGCACTACAAGAACTTAGTCGCGGCTTGATGGTAGCGGATATTATCGCAATTATTGGAAGCATTGACATCGTGATGGGAGAAGTTGATCGGTAAATATATTCAATAAAGGGTAAACGATGAGAATTACGAAGATAAAACAGGTAGATGTCTTAGTATGGGCCATCGCTATAACCCTTTCAGGCTGTATCATAGTCGATTTTTTGATCAACGTTGAGGTGATATCTGCAACTTTTGGCTTAGTTTTCATCGGTTCTTTGTGTTTAGTCGAGGTGGTGCGCCGTTCCGGCCCAGGGCAACACGTGTCTTCGCACTTGCTAAAATTGCTGCCCGATAACAGATTTTTCCGATGGGTTCTCCTATTAGCGGGTGGTATAGTGATTGTAGGCTGGATTTTGGAAATTGGCGAATTTTTGCTTTTTTTGCTTACCGGATAAGGAGATTGGCGACTTCGGTAAATTTTTCCGGCACCATTGCTGAATAAATATAGGAGACCAATCATGACTGATCAAGAATTCCAAGAACGTGTTTTAGCGTGGATAGAACGTACGGAAGATTGGAAGACTCGAACAGATAATCGCATAGATAACCTTGAAGAGCGGATGGGTAACCTTGAAGAACGGATGGGCACGCTTCAGGAAGGTGTGAGTTGGATTCGCGGCAAACTGGAGGGAAAGTCGGAGTCGGATGCTGCACTCTGGGGTAAAATTGCTGTTTTAGCGGCAGTTGGGTCTGCAATTATCGCGCTCCTCGCGTACTTCAAATAAGAAGGAGATTAGAGATTAGATGTCGGATTTTAGGGCGATGTTTGTAGGTTTCCCAGATTTCAATGTATCTGAGAATTTCTTTCCGAATATAAACCTACAAGAGAAACTCAATTGGGCAGAGGAATTTATACAGAATGTTCTAATCCCACGGCTGCCGGAAGCGGTCGCTGCACACTTTCCTGTAGAGTTAGGCACAGTGCTTGTCATGTTCGCATGCGCAGGTATTTTCGTCGGTGTTGTCCCGCTACTTCCGCTATTTCTGGTGCTCGCAGAACGAAAAGTCGCCGCCCGTTTTCAAAATCGAACAGGTCCCATGCGTGTTGGACCCTGGGGGACACTCCAAACCTTAGCCGACGGCATAAAACTTATCTTCAAAGAGGACTTTATCCCACCACAAGGCGATAAACTCCTTTTCCTCCTTGCCCCTTATATTATTTTTGCCTGTTCTTTCGCTGTTTTTGCCGCCATCCCATTCGGTCAAAATATCTTGGTCAGTCCCTTTAATATCGGGATATTCTATATCATGGCGATCTCCTCTGTGATTGTCATGGGGGTGATTATGGCGGGTTGGTCATCAAACAGCAAGTGGTCGCTGTTGGGGTCTTTACGCTCCGCCGCACAAATCGTTAGCTACGAAATCCCGCTCGGTCTCTCTATCCTAACGATCGTCATGCTCGTGGAAAGTTTGAACATGCAGGAGATTGTAGCCAGTCAGTCCAACGGTGTTTTCAGTTGGCTCATCTTTCGGACACCTTTTACCTTTATCGCATTCTTTATCTTTTTTATTTCTTCCATTGCTGAGGTCAACAGGACACCGTTTGATTTGCCCGAAGCCGAATCTGAAATCGTCGCAGGATTTCATACCGAGTACAGCGGAATGCGGTTCGCACTCTTCTTTATCGCTGAATACGCGAATATGTTCGCCGTAAGCGCAATCGCTGTAACACTCTTCCTCGGCGGTTGGGAAGGGGCTTTACCGGGTTACGATATTCTCGGAGGTTTTCCCGGTTTCGTTATCAAAACTCTCGCACTCGTCTTTTTAATGATGTGGTTAAGGTGGACGCTGCCACGCTTACGGGTAGATCAATTGATGAATCTCTGCTGGAAATACTTCATCCCAATCGCTTTCTTTAACATCTTAGGCACCGGCATCTGGGGGCTTATTTTCCCAGAGGATACGCTCGTTAGCATTATTATCAGCTGTGCAATTATCTATATCGGACTTATTGTGGCATATACGATTGCTGGACGAACACTCGCGCAAAAGCCTGAACCACAACCGAGTTCGGTGTAAGACGTGAGGGGAAGACTATGAACGCTGTCACGGGAATCTTGCGAAGCACCAAACAGCAAAAAATAACATGGGTTAGAAAACAACTACCTACCATTCTTATAATTCTGCTGATCACAGCGGACAATATGGTTACGAACAGTATCAGTGGGCATTGGGTGTCTATTTTCGGATTCGTTTTAGGCGCAAGTCTAATGGGCTTCGGCTTTTTCCAAGTATTCCCACTGTTCCGTGAAATAAGAATTAAGGAGGTAGCAGGGCGAGAAAAAATCGCATGGATCTCTGGAATCTCGCTATTAATCGCCGGAGGTGTGATCGTGATCCTGAACAATTCAATAGCCTTGGTCTTTAACGTTCAGTGGCTATATGCCTCGTGGGGATCTATTGTTTTCGGTTCAGGCTTGATATGTCTCGGTTACTGGACGCTGACGCTGTTCAGTGAGCTATTCAAAGGCGACCATAAGTGGAAATTTATGGGAGTCTTTTTCCACAGTCTGCTGCTTGTCTCGGTAATCTTTAAATTCGGATTTGGCTGGTAAGCAGAAACTACAGATTCACAAGGAATATTCGTTATGGACAGATATATACGAAACATCTATAGAGGCGTTTATACCGTGCTCGTCGGTATGCGAGTGACAATCAAGCAGTTCTTTGAACCGAATGTCACGCATCAATATCCGTACGAACACGACTTTGAAAAGAAGCAGAACGTCCGAGAGATTCCAAAGGGGTATCGCGGGCAGCTCTATAACCGCACTGAAGACTGTATCGGATGTAAAAAGTGCGAAATGATCTGTCCAGTCGATTGCATCATGATTGATGCCACTAAACTCCCGAAAGGTGAGCAACTCTGGGATAGCATGAACGTCATCCATCTCAAAGACGGTCAAGAGATCATCGGCATCATTGAAGGTGATGACAAAAAGGTAAAATCTGCAGACGCAATAACCGTTACGAACATCACTTCCCGCCAAGGGCCGCAGGAAGTTATAGATCGCCTTGAACCTTCGGCAGATGAGAGTCGAACGCAGACGCTTTCGGGCAACGAAATATCGCGGATTGTTACACGAAACCCTGTTGTTTTTTACCTTGACAAGTTTGATATCGACATGTCTCTTTGCATGTATTGTGGACTCTGCACCGAAGTCTGCCCGACAGAATGTCTTACGATGAAAGACACCCTTGAAGGTATCGAGTACTCCAAATTCGACCGGTCAGACCTCATCTTCAGTTTCGACAAACAGGAGATGTACGGTAAAGATAGTGTTGAAGACGTAGAAGCCGCAGATTAGAAATATAGGAAAATATTAGCACCAAACCCGTAGCTTGAAACGAAGTGGAAAGCGGATTTAAGAAAGGGACGTCATAAACCAAACCACCCTGCTTTAACCGCAAGGTAAGTTAAAAGAATGGAATTTACGCTTAAAAACTTTATTTTTTATGGATTCGCACTTATGACAGTCGGCTCGGCACTCCTTGTCGTCACGGTGCGAAACATCGTCCACGCAGCGTTTTCGCTGATGGTGACGCTCTTCGGTGTCGCTGGACTTTACGTCTTCTTACAGGCTGATTTCCTTGCCGCAACACAAGTGATCGTCTACGTCGGCGGTATCCTTGTCCTCATCTTATTCGGTGTCATGATGACAAGTGGACGCTTAGAGATGCGTATCCATATCGAGCGCGGGCAGCTGCTACTCGGTGGTATTGTTTCCTTGGCACTTCTTATGTTGCTCTTGACCGTTATTGCCAATACACCGGCGTGGAAAAACCTCACCGATGATGGCACAGAACTGCCACCAACAACTGAGAAGATTGGTGAACTGATCCTCAATGGACCGTTCCTCCTTCCGTTTGAGGTTGTCTCCGTACTGCTATTAGTCGCGTTAATCGGAGCCGCCCTAATTTCCCGAAAGGAGGTTAGGGACTAAAATGACCTTACAACACTATCTCGTTATCAGCGCAATCCTGTTCACGCTCGGCATCTTCGCTGTCTTGACGCGTCGGAACGCTATTAGCATTCTGATGGGTATTGAACTTATTCTTAATTCGTGTAATCTAAACTTCGCCGCATTCTCGCGTTTTATGACGCCGCCAGAGGACATCAGCGGACAGATTATCGCAATCTTCGGAATTGTGCTTGCTGCAGCGGAAGCCGCTGTCTTTTTAGCGATTATCCTCGCGATCTACCGCGAATTCGGTAGCATACGTCCAGACGAAGTGGATACCTTGAAAGGATAAAAGAGTTTTCGGTTATCAGTTATCAGAGGAATAGTTTTCAGTTCGGTTTTTCTACGAAAAATCTTTCAGCTTTCAGAAAGAGACCTTAGGACTATCTTAACCCTCTTTAACTGACAACTGATAACTGGCAACTACTAAAAAAAATATGATTGTTCCTTTAATAAGTCTCATTTTACTCTGTCCTCTTGCCGCGTTTGCGATCTTCGGGCTTTTAGGCTTGGCGAATCGCCGTTTCCCCCGACAGGACTATCTGTCCACTGCGGCAATGCTTGTCGCACTCGTCTGTTCGTTCTTGCTCTTGCGAGAGGTGGTCCCCACTCCAGAACCACACACTGTTAACTGGATCTCACTCGGCGGTGTTACCTTCTCTATGGGATTCTACTTGGACAGCGTCACTGTAATCATGCTGATTGTTGTCACACTTGTCAGCAGCCTCGTCCATATCTTTTCTATGGGCTACATGCACGGTGATCCGAGGTACCCACGGTTCTTCGCTTATCTATCACTCTTTTCCTTCTCGATGCTATTTCTGGTTGTGTCGGATAACCTGCTCGGCATCTATATCGGTTGGGAACTCGTTGGACTCTGCTCCTATCTACTCATCGGCTTCTGGTTTGAAAAGGACTCCGCTGCGAATGCATGTAAAAAAGCGTTCTTAACAACACGCGTCGGTGATGTCGGCATGTTCATCGGTATGATGATGCTCTTCACCAAATTTGACACGCTCTCGCTCTACGGAGAAGGCGGTATCTTTGCCCGAGCCGCTGCGCAATTAAGCACAGCCGATATGGTTTGGCTCTCTATCGCGGGGGTTCTCATCTTTTGCGGTGCTATCGGTAAATCCGCACAAATGCCGCTCCACACATGGCTGCCCGATGCAATGGAAGGTCCCACACCCGTTAGTGCCTTGATTCACGCAGCGACGATGGTCGCCGCTGGCGTCTATCTCACGGCTCGGATGTTCCCGATTTTGACAGAAACTTCGTCTCTGGTCATCGCCTATGTGGGGGGTATCACCGCACTTGTCGCAGCGACGATCGCTATCGTTCGGTTTGATATTAAACGAGTTTTGGCATACTCTACAATCAGTCAATTGGGATATATGATGCTGGCGATTGGCGCGGGCAGCTATGTCGCGGGACTCTTTCACCTCACGACGCACGCCTTTTTCAAGGCACTGCTTTTCCTCGGTTCTGGCAGCGTCATTCACGCCTTCCACGCCATGCACGCACACGGGCATGACGATGAACATGAACACGCACATCCGCACTCACAAGACAGCCATCAGCAAGAGAGTGGCACTTCACCAGATACCTCTTTGCTGACAACTGAAAGCCGACAGCCGACAGCCATTCCTGAGATTCCGCCTGATCAAGATATGCGAAACATGGGCGGACTCCGCCACAAAATGCCGATTACGTTTATCACGATGCTTATCGCAACGCTGTCTATCTCCGGGGTGCCCTTTATCTTCTCTGGGTTCTGGAGCAAAGATGCCATTTTAGGCGGTGTGTTGGGACGAGCGATGGAATGGAACTCTGTCCATCACTATATCCTGTTCATAATGGCACTGTCCGCTGCTGGGATTACGGCGTTCTACATGTTCCGTCTGATCTTCATGACCTTTTTCGGTGAACCGCGCAATCAAGAGATGCACGACATGGCACACGAATCTCCGAAGTCAATGACCGTGCCACTTCTAATTCTGGCTGCGCTGAGTCTGCCTGTCGTCAATATACTCTGGTTTAACGAAGCCTACGTTAAACCACCCCCGCAGCCACATCTGCATGCACCACAACACGCTTATGTTTCCCCCGACAGCAATACAGGCGGAAAGGGTTACACGGTATCACTCTTCGGCGTGTCTGAAGCAGCGGCAGCTGAAGAAGAGGGGGGACACGATACAGAAGGCGCACACGGAGACGATGGACACCACGGGCACGGTCCCGCACACATGATTGCAATGGTACTATCTATCTGCGTTGCAGGGTTAGGTATATTCTTCTCATGGCTGTTCTACCAGAGACAAACTTGGTCTGCTGAATCCGTCGCAACGACTTTCCGACCGATCTATAACCTGTTCTGGCACAAATACTACTTCGACGAGTTTTATGACGGTGTGTTGGTCGCGTTGACGGTATGGAAATCACGGCTTTTTGCGCAATTTGATGGAAGCGTCGTTGATGGCATTGTGAATGGTGTCGGAACGGTAACACGAGACTTCCTCGCCGCCTTCGTAGGGCTTTTCGATAACCGCGTCGTTGATGGTCTCGTCAACCGCGTCGCTCAGGTCACCTGGGCAGTTGGGGGTAGAATACGCCGTATTCAGACAGGCGCGATTCAGACGTATCTTTTTGTTGTGCTGGCTGGGATCGTGTTGCTAATTTTAATTTTCCGGGCTTTGTAAGGATGGACTTGTTATGGTATTGTTTAAACTTCTCCCGCTTTTTGGAGCACTGCTTGGTTTTGTTATCGTTTGGGGTTTCGGTGGCCATCGGAACTTTGAAACGCGGCGTAAGAGAGCAGAGATGTTGCTTGTCCTTACGCCATTTGTGCTTCCAGTACTTTTGCTTATAGTCCATTTGATTTCCCGATAACGGGACAAGGAGGATCCCCACGAGATGTTACTGTCGCTAATGATTTTTATCCCGTTGATCGGGATGGTTGCTGTTTTACTGCTACCGCGCGAATCGGAGGAACTCATCAAACGCGTTACGCTCCTCTTTACGCTCATTCCACTCGCGCTTGCAGTGTACTTATTCATATCCTACGACCGATCAAATGGGGGAACGCAGTACGTTCACGGTCCTGTTCCTTGGATTGAGGCATTCAACATCCAATATCACATTGGGATTGACGGACTCAGCGTAACACTCCTGCTTCTCACAGCACTCTTAGGTCCGATCTGTGTTATCGCTTCGTGGCGAAACATTGAAAAGGGGATCAAGGCGTATATGGCACTGTTCCTCCTGCTTGAGACAGGGATGCTCGGCTTCTTCGCAGCGTTAGATCTGTTCTTGTTCTATGTCTTCTTTGAACTGACACTGCTACCTATGTATTTCCTCATTGGGGTCTGGGGAGGACCGCGGCGTGAATACGCTGCCATTAAATTCTTCCTCTATACCCTCTTCGGCAGTGTGCTGATGCTTGTCGCTATGATAGCTGTCTATCTCAACAGCAATGTCGTCAATGGCGTAGCAGAAGGCGCAAGAACATTTGATATTCCGACACTCATCACATTAGCCGCTACAGACGGACACGCACTTGCCAATCCAGACTTCCAGATCTGGGTATTCCTCGGTTTCTTTATTGGGTTTGCCGTTAAAGTCCCAATCTTCCCCTTCCATACTTGGCTTCCCGATGCACACGTCGAAGCACCGACTGCCATTAGCGTTATCCTTGCAGGTATCCTCCTAAAGATGGGAACTTACGGACTGGTGCGGATAAACATGGCAATGTTCCCACAAGGTTTAGACCACTTTACCAACGGGATAGGTTTCTGGGGCAATAGTCTCGCACTGCTTGGGTTCATTAACATCGTCTACGGTTCCTTCTGTGCACTGGCACAAACCGACTTTAAGAAACTGGTCGCGTATTCCAGTATCGGGCACATGGGATTCGTTATCTTAGGGCTTGCCGCTCGAAATTCAGAGGGCATCACTGGCGCAATTCTCCAGATGTTCAACCACGGTGTCATCAGCGCTATGCTCTTCCTACTCGTCGGTGTCCTCTACGATAGGGCACACCACCGTGAAATCAACGGTTTTGGTGGATTGGGAAGCAGAATGCCCGTCTATACAGGCATCACGACGATCGCTTTCATGGCTTCTCTCGGACTACCCGGCTTGAGTGGATTCGTCGGGGAAGCACTCTCCTTGTTTGGGGCTTATGGCAAATTTAAGATGCTGACCATCCTGTCTACAATCGGCATTGTTGTCGGTGCCGCATACTTCCTCTGGACGCTGCAAAGGGTCTTCTTAGGGACACTTAACCCGAAATATGAAGCACTCCCGGAAATCAACGGACGTGAAATCCTGACACTCGTTCCACTCGGTATCCTAACCATCGTACTCGGTGTCTGGCCCAACTTCGCTATTGATATGTTCAGGGAATCTGTTACCAACCTTATAAATCTATTGTAGGCGATATAGGAGGTTTTTTGTATGGGCTGTAGCCACACAGATTTAGTTATTCAAAAGTCTCACGCACGATCGCCTTACACGCTATGTGGGGCTACGATTTCAGTTGACGGGAGGAACGTATGGAATCTTTAAAGAACATCGAAAGCCTCCTCTATTTCAGCCCTGAAATTCTACTCGTAATTTTTGCCGTTGCCGTTATTATTCTTGATCTCGTGGTGAAAGATAGAGAGAGTGTCGCAGTCGCATATCTTTCTCTCGTAGGATGTCTCTGCACATTTGCCGCCGTCCTTTTCACCCACTTCTCTTTCGGCGATGAAGGACCTGTCTCCCTCTTTCTCGGGATGATCCATCTCGACGCATTTTCCAGTTTCTTCAAGGTGCTACTGCTGCTCGCAACTGCCGCTACGATCCTCTTTTCACTCCGTTCCGAGGAACTTGACGCACGTCTGAAAGGCGAATACTACGCACTTTTGTTAGCGATTACGCTCGGCATGTTCCTCATGGCATCGTCAACGAACCTCCTGATGATATTCATCTCACTGGAAACGGTAAGCCTGACCTCCTATATTCTCGCTGGGTTCCTGACACACAGCCCCCGTTCAAGCGAAGCCGCGTTCAAATACATCACCTATGGCGCAGTCGCATCTGGAACAATGCTCTTTGGACTTTCACTCCTATTCGGAATGGCAGGTACAGGGGATCTGGCGCAAATCAGCGGGCGGCTCACGGAACTCCTCGCAGCCGGGGAGATCGCACCACTTGCCGTGCTGATCGCAATAACTTTTGTCCTCGCAGGGGTCGGCTACAAAATAGCCTCTGTACCGTTTCACATGTGGTCCCCCGATGTTTACGAAGGGGCACCTATTCCGATAACTGCCTTTTTGTCCGTCGCTTCAAAATCCGCAGGGTTTGCCCTATTCATTAGATTCTTCTACGCCGGATTTGGCAGCACCGAACTGATGCAAGCCGTTGATTGGCCCTTTATGTTGGCGATAGTCTCCGCATTGACGATGACCGTCGGAAATCTTGCAGCGCTCCCGCAACAGAATGTGAAACGTCTATTAGCGTATTCAAGCATCGCACACGGTGGGTATCTATTGATGGGCGGTGTCTTGCTTACCTCCGAAGGTGTCGGTGCGATTCTCTTCTACCTTGTCGTCTACCTCTTTATGAACTTGGGAGCTTTTTATGTTGTCGTCCTTATCGCGAATGAGATAGGTAGTGAAATGGTTGAAGGTTACCGTGGACTCTCCTCACGCGCCCCCTTAGTTGCTTGGGCAATGGTTATTTTCCTCGTTTCTCTCGCTGGAATCCCGCCATTCGCCGGTTTCTTCGGGAAATGGATCCTCTTTACGGCTGTTCTTGAGCAAGGATATTATTGGCTCGCATTAGTCGGCTTACTAAATAGTGTGGTCTCTCTCTATTACTATGCACGCATCGTCAAAGCGATGTTCTTTGAAGACGCTGGCGAGGAAACCACAAATGTCTCCTTTTCCACCGGCACTTTCGCGCTGTTGAGTGTATTTGTAATCCCTACAATCTTCATCGGATTCATCAATATTTTCTATACTTTCTCCAATATCTCAGTCTCCGTAATCCCGATGCAGTAGGTTACTGAAAAAATTGACAAACGCGATTCATTTAAGGTATACTTAAAAAGTAGCATGCTGTAAATGCGTGTCAATGCCCGGTCGTCTAATGGTAGGACGCATGGCTCTGGACCATGTAGTGAAGGTTCGAGTCCTTCCCGGGCAGTTCTCTCTATTGTTTATATCAGTGTGCCGCTATCGTCTAGGGGTTAGGACGGGTGGTTCTCAGCCACCAAACCGGGGTTCGAATCCCCGTAGCGGTATCTCTTCATCTGTAAGGGCGGGCGTACATACTACCCGCCCATTGCTTTAAGTGCGCGAATGTCTTCTAAGTTAGAATCCTACACATTGGAGAAAACGAATGCACGATACACCCAAACACACCAATCGCCTCATCCACGAAACAAGTCCCTATCTACTCCAGCACGCACACAATCCCGTTGACTGGTATCCGTGGGGCGAAGAAGCGATCGCGCGCGCCAAACAGGAACAGAAACCGATCCTCCTCAGTATCGGCTACTCCGCTTGCCACTGGTGCCACGTCATGGAACGCGAATCCTTTGAAAATGAGGAAATCGCCGCCGTCATGAACGAACTTTTCATCAACATCAAGGTTGACAGAGAAGAACGTCCCGATTTAGACGAAATCTATATGAACGCCGTTCAAGTTATGACCCGTCAGGGTGGCTGGCCCATGACTGTCTTTCTCACACCGGATCTCAAACCTTTTTACGGCGGCACCTATTACCCACCCACCGACCGGTACGGTAGACCCGGATTCCCGAAGGTGATGGATGCCGTAGCGGAGGCGTTCAACGACAAAAAAGTACAAGTCCTGCAACAGGCAGATCAACTCACAGCACAACTCAACCAGCTAAGCAATATCGTCGATCCGCATGAGCATGAACTCACGGAAGAGTTGATGACCCACGCGTTCCAACAATACCGTTCGCAATTCGATGCGCAACACGGTGGATTCGGTAATGCCCCCAAATTTCCACCCAGCATGGGATTGCCTTTTCTCCTACGCTATTGGCACCACAGTGGCAACACCAACGCCTTAGAGATGGTCGAGCTTACTTTGGAGAAGATGGCACGCGGCGGTATGTACGACCAACTCGGTGGCGGTTTCCACCGATACTCCACCGATGCACACTGGCTCGTCCCACACTTCGAGAAAATGTTGTATGACAACGCGCAACTCGTCGTCGCCTATTTCGAGGCGTACCAAGCCACCCAAAAACCGTTCTATCGCCACATCGCCACCGAGACCCTTGATTACGTCCTCCGCGAGATGTACGACGCAGAAAACGGCGGTTTCTATTCCACACAGGACGCAGATAGTGAAGGCGTAGAAGGCAAATTCTTCGTCTGGGAACCGAACGATGTCGAAGATGTCATCGGTGAAGAGAACGCCAAAATCTTCTGTGAGTATTACGACATCACGCCACACGGCAACTTTGAGGGTGAAAACATTCTCCACGTCCAAGTGCCACCCGACATCTTTGCCCGAAAGCTACAGATGGATGTCGGAGACCTTGAGGCACTCCTCGCAGACGGGAGACAGAAACTCTTTGAAGCGAGAGAAAACCGGATTAAACCCGGACTCGACGACAAAATCCTGACCAGTTGGAACGGTATCATGATCCGCGGCATGGCGATGGGGTATCAACTCACTGGAAAACCTGAATACCTTGAGGCATGCGAAAAGTCCGCCGAATTCGTCTTGACGACGCTATCCCAAGACAACGGACTTCTCCTACGCACCTACCGTGCGGGCAAAAGCCACCTCAACGCCTATCTTGAGGACTACGCCTACTTTATCGCAGGGCTAATCGCGCTCTACGAAGCCAGTTTTGAACCGCGATGGCTCACGGAAGCCGAACGCCTTGCAGACATCATGATTGACCAGTTCGGCGACGATGCAGGCGACGGATTCTTCTTCACTGGCAAAGCACACGAAACGCTTATCGTCCAATCCAAATCCGCTTACGACGGTGCCACACCTTCTGGTGCCTCCATGGCGATTCACAGCCTCTTACGACTCGCCAAACACCTCGATAACCCCGAATTCCACGACAAAGCCGTAGAAACCTTGAAGCTCTATTTCCGTCAGATGGAAGGGATGCCAACAGGTTCCGGGCAGCTGCTCTGTGAGTTAGCGTTCCTCTTATCAACCCCCAAAGAGATCGCCATCGTCGGTGAAAAAAGCGATGCGAAAACAGAGGCAATGTTAGCAGCATTACACAGCACGTATCAGCCCAACAAAATCGTCGCCTCAAGCGAATCCGCAGACGAACAGACGTTGCCACTCCTCGCAGGCAAACCCCAAGTTGATAACACTGCAACAGCTTATGTCTGCGAAAATTACGTCTGCCAAGCCCCCACAACAGACGTTGAAGTGTTTGTGGAACTGCTCCAATAACACACCATAGGTGTCAATTTTAGAAAGAATAACCGTCTCAGCCCCCGGCCCGGTAGGTTCGGTTTCCTAACCGAACCATCATAAGTGTCAATTTTAGAAAAAATAACCGCCTCCGCCCCCGGCCCGGTAGGTTCGGTTTGCAACCGAACCGGATCCTACGCGGAAACCTTGAAGACTCCAAAAACCTCTTCAGTCCCGTAGGGACGTTATGTTTATAGCAGCGTTTTCAAGCAAAAACCCAAGCCCCGTAGGGGCGGCATGTTTATATCGGTTTTCCAAAATACCATGAAACAATCCCTAAATTGACACCTATGGTTCGGTTTCCTAACCGAACCATCATAAGTGTCAATTTTAGAAAAAATAACCGCCTCCGCCCCCGGCCCGGTAGGTTCGGTTTCCCAACCGAACCGGATTCTACGCGGAAATTTTGGATACGCCAGAACCCCTCTTTAGTCCCGTAGGGACGGCATCTGTGTAGAAACCCGTTTGTACCAATTCTTTAGCCCCGTAGGGGCGGCATCTACAGAGACCTGTCAAAAATGTCGTGGAAAATCGCTAAATTGACACCTATGGTTCGGTTTTGCGGCGTACACGCCCAAATGCGACGTGCATTCCTAACCGCACCGGATTCTGAAAAAAGACGCTAAATCAGACATTTTCTTAAAACCGAATAGCCCTGGCCCTTTCCCACATTTCGCTTGTAATTCCAATCCGCCTTTGATACAATACAGCCACGAAAAACAGAAATCCACTAAAAAACAGCTGGCAATCATGGCTTTACACCCCGACTTTCCTGAATCCCCACACGCAATCATTAATAAAGATGGCAACAGGTACGGGCAAAACAAAGGTGATGAGTCTTGCCATCGCGTGGAGTTTCTTTCACAAGTTGTATGAACAAGATTCTGAACTTTCCCGAAACTTCCTCGTCATCGCTCCCAATATCATTGTGCTTGATCGCCTCTACCACGATTTCCAAGGATTACACATTTTCTTTGACGATCCGGTGCTGCCCGATAACGGTTTTGAAGGAAACAACTGGCGTGATGATTTTCAACTCACCCTACATGTACAGGACGAGGTACGTACCGTCCGTCCCACCGGCAATATCTTCCTCACCAATATCCACCGCGTCTATTCCAGCGATCAATCCCCACCATTACCTGACGATGAAAACAGCATGGACTACTTCTTGGGTAAAAAACCGACTGGCGCAACAACAGACTCCACGGTGGATCTCGGAGACATCGTCCGCGACATTGACGAACTAATGATCCTCAACGATGAGGCACATCACGTCCACGATCCCAAACTGGCGTGGTTCAAATCTATTGAGGATATTCATAACCGCCTCCTGCAGAAAGGCAGCGAGTTGGCGTTGCAAGTAGACGTATCTGCCACTCCAAAACATAACAACGGTGCAATTTTCGCGCAAACAGTCTCGGATTATCCCCTCGTAGAGGCGATTTCACAAAATGTTGTCAAACACCCTGTGCTACCCAATGCCGAGAGCAGAGCAAAACTTGCTGAACGACAGAGTGTGAAGTACACTGAGAAATATGCTGACTATCTTGAGCTCGGGGTCATTGAGTGGCGTAAAGCGGCCGAAGAACATGAAAAAATGGGGAAGAAAGCCATCCTGTTCGTAATGACCGACAATACCCAGAACTGCGACGAAGTAGCAGCGTCCCTTGAAAACCTGCATCCTGCTCTCAAAGATGCTGTACTGGTAATTCATACCAACAAAAGTGGTGAAATCTCTGAAGCAAAATCCAGCAAAAAGCAAGCAGAATTGGAGAAACTCCGTAAACAGGCAAATGAAATTGATTCGCTGGAGAGTCCATATAAGGCTATCGTCTCCGTCCTGATGCTTAAAGAAGGATGGGATGTCAAGAATGTAACGACTATTGTCGGGCTGCGCGCGTATTCCGCTAAACCCAATATCTTACCAGAGCAGACTTTGGGGCGCGGGCTACGTCTGATGTACACCGGTACCGCGGAGGAGACAGTGAGCGTTATCGGCACTGATGCTTTCATGGAATTTGTCGAATCCATTAAATCGGAAGGGGTCGAATTGGAACGCAAACCCATGGGCGAAGGCACGAAACCGAAAGCACCCATCGTCATTGAAGTGGACAAAACCAATGTGAACAAAGATATTGACGCACTTGATATTGAAATCCCAATACTCACGCGCCGCATCTACCGCGAGTACACCAATCTAACAGCCTTGGACGTTACACAACTCAATTTTTCTCCTATAACCTATCAGGCGTTTGGCGATACGGAAATCCGGGAAATTGTGTTTAAGGACATGACCACCGGCGAGGTTACACACACTACGGTAATGGATAGCAGTGGAGTCGTAGACTACCGCAGCGTGGTCGGCTATTTTGCCGAAACGATCTGCAAGGACTTGCGGCTTGTCACCGGCTACGATGTCTTGTATGGAAAGGTTAAAGACTTTGTCCAGCACCAACTCTTCGGTGAAACGGTGATGTTAGAGGATCCAAATACCTTACAAAATCTGTCGGAACTCCCCGCCACAAAAACCGTCATGGAAACATTCAAATACGCCATCAACGACCTCACGATACAAGACAGAGGAGATGCTGATCTGAGCGAGACAACGCGTGCCCAGGACGCACGTCCCTTTATAGTGAAAGAGCAGGAGTCCTTGATTCCCCAAAAATCTGTGTTCAACAGAATCACTGGCGATAGTCATTTTGAATTGGAGTTTGCAGCATTTCTCGAAAACTGCCCCGATGTCGTCTCTTATACCAAAAACTACTTCAGTGTCCACTTCAAACTCGACTATATCAACGCCGATGGCGACATCTCGAACTACTACCCAGATTTTATCGTAAAGTTGACAGATGGACGCATGATTGTTGTCGAGACAAAAGGCAGAGAAGATCTGGATGTTCCCCGCAAGATGAAACGCTTATCCCAATGGTGTGAAGATGTCAACAGAATCACAACAGATGTTACCTATGACTTGGTCTATGTAGATCAAGAGAATTTTGACGTATACAAACCCGAAACCTTCCAGCAACTCCTTGACAACTTCACGGAATACAAAATCTGATAAAAGATGTGCAAAGTCCCCCTGATAAGGGGGATTTAGGGGGTTCTTTCAGACGAAAACCCCAAAAAAATAGCCGTATAAAAACGCGAAAACTACTTGACATACCATACCAATTGATGTTAGAATATTAGACATCTTTTCACAAGTTTTCTGATTTTTGAGAGGGAGTTGCATTATGACAGCTTACGCATTCTGGAACAATAAAGGAGGGGTTGGCAAGAGTTTTTTAAGCTTTGTCGCAGCAACCGAGTACGCCCGCACTTACCCAGACACCGATGTTTATGTGATAGACCTTTGCCCGCAAGCAAATATCTCTGAAACTTTGCTTGTTAATCCAGATGTGATTCATAAACTGATAGGACAAACACCCCGTGCAACAGTCGCTGGCTACATTGAAGCACGCCTCAATTCACCTTTCCGGCCCCTCAAGGATGTGTCCCCCTACGTGTGTCGTCCTCGGGACTTCAATGCAAAGCTTCCGGTCAACTTACTTTTGGTGTGTGGCGATAATTTGTTAGAAATTTTGTCAGGAGCAATTCGCCAGACCTCCGAGCTCTCTCTTCCAGAAGACGCATGGAAACAGGTCCTCAATTGGATTAAAGATCTAACAGCTATGTTACGTAAGCAAAGTGGCAACCGGGATACTATCTTCATTCTTGATTGTAATCCGAGTTTCGCCATCTATACACAATTGGCACTTGCTGCAGCTGAGAATCTTATTATCCCTTTTACACCGGATGATAGTTCGCGCCGGGCGATGGAGAATGTCGTCGAATTGCTGTATGGAAAGGGTATAGGCGATCCAAACATAGAAGCTTATGCAAGAATCAATTTTGCCAAAAGCGCGAAAGAAGAAGGAATCGCGATTCCAAAACTTCACACCTTTGTCGGTAACCGTGTAACGCGCCGTGAAGGTAAAGCCAGTAAGACTTTCGAGCGAATGTGTGCAGCTATTCAGAAAACGCTAAACACACTTCACAAAAAACATCGCCAAAGTTATGCGACTCCAAAAGAATTACCGAGTGAGAGATTCATAGAGATACCTGACTATCACAGTGCTTGTGTGATGATGACGACAACGGGAACTCCCTTGTACAAACTTCAGCCTGGACTGAATAAGGTTCGAGGTAGGCAAGTCCAACTTGAGTGTGAGGCATTGAGGCAGTTTCAGGAGGCACTTGCCAATTTTGTGGGGTATCTTTAGAGGTTTCTTGTGTCATCAGTCATAATCGATATTTGATAAGAGGCATTAAATTGGAAAAGCAGAAAAATTCGCAGTGGATTTGGACAGGTTTAATAAGTTTAGTTGTCTTGGGATCAACAATTATTTCCGCGTTCCTTGCATCAATACTAAATTTGAGCAGCGATGTCTTATTGCAATTCATTTTCTTAACTATAGGATGCAGTGTTTCGTATTGGGTCGGGCAAAAATCGGTTAAAAAGGCCGCAAAAGAAATGGTCAAACCATACGCAAAGTCTGCGTTCCGACGGCTACTTTCTCTTTATCATAATCTTGCTCGGGCAGCAACTGTGATACAATCAGGACAGGTTTCAGATTCTCAGGAAAACTACCACGTAACACTTGCCTGACTTGAAGAAATTGTCGCCGCACAGTTAATCACAGCAGATGATGCCTTGGAAGATTGGCGAGATATTGTTCCGGAAGATGTAAAAGAGTTAAGTCAAGAACGTCAACTTAAAACACAATGAGGAATAGACAATGAGTGAACCAATTCGTGGAAAAATTGCTAGTGTGATTAACGAACGAGAAATCGCCATAAATGTCGGCACTGCCCACGGCGTAAAGGTCGGTATGGAATTTGATGTGATAGGCGTTTATGATGAAGAGATAAAAGATCCTGATACTGCGGAAGTACTGGGCTCTATCGAACGTCCAAAAGTCAGAGTACGAGTTGCGCATGTTCAGGAAAAGTTATCTGTTGCAAGTACATACCGAATAAAGAAAGTAAACATTGGCGGAGAGGGCGGAGCTCTCGGACCATTCGCCCGATCACTTATGCCACCTGAGTGGGTAGAAAAGTACGAAACATTGAGAGTAGAAGGCAAAGCTTGGTCTCCGCTTTCTGAAGAGGATAGTTATGTCAAGGTCGGGGACCCTGTCGTTCAAGTTACTCATTTACGAGAAATAAAACAGAAAGATACCCAAAAAGCAATAGAGTAAGCAGACGCACAAGAAACGTAAAAACAACGAGAAGCATTATGCCACGACTCACCGAACAAGAACAACAAGAAATCATCCGCTTTATAGAAGCAGACAAACCACTGCCCGACAAATATCGCTTCCTACTGTTTGAGGACAAACGCGAAGTCGAACTCGTCTGGAACGGAAAGACTAATGAAGTCTGCAACATCGTCCTGCCATTTCAGACGATCGAGCAGGTAGACGAACCCCGCGCCGAAAAGCCTTCTGAAGACAATCTGCAACTCGGTTTATTTGACACGCGCGGCCGCCAGCGCAAAGGCTGGACAAACAAACTGATCTGGGGCGACAATAAACTGGTTTTATCATCCCTCAAGAACGGACCGTTGCGTGATGAGATTGAAGCACAAGGCGGCCTCAAACTCATCTATATTGATCCACCTTTTGATGTGGGTGCCGATTTCTCCATGGATATCGAAATTGGTGACGAGACCTTCACCAAAGATCCGAATATTCTTGAAGAGATCGCCTACCGAGACACTTGGGGCAAGGGAGCGGATTCCTTTATTACTATGATTTACGAGCGGCTAATCCTGATGCGAGATTTGTTGGCAGAGGATGGCAGTATCTATGTGCATTGTGATTGGCGTGTGAATGGTTATATCCGTCTTGTAATGGATGAGGCGTTTGGGAGAAAGAATTTTTTAAATGAAATTACTTGGTATTATGGTGGACCTTCCTCAGTGAAAGTTACCTATCCAAGAAAATACGATACTATCTTTTTCTACTCTAAAATGCCCACTTATTTTTTTTGAGCAGCAGAGAGGACAGTTGCCTTCTTATTTATATGAAAGAGCTCGGAAAGATAACGATGGTAGACTGTGGGTTGATCAAAATCTTGGAAAGTTAACCGATGATACAATTAAAAAAATGAAAAACGAGGGGCGAATCTTTGAAACAAAAGCAGGGGGATTAAGGAGAAAACAGTATTTGGATGAAATGGAAGGATCACAAATTGATGATGTTTGGGATATCCCGATAATAAATTCGCAAGCCAATGAATCTGTTTCCTATCCCACTCAAAAACCGGAAGAGCTTCTTGAACGAATTATAAAATCTTCTTCAAAAGAAGGCGACCTCGTTGCCGATTTCTTTTGCGGTTCTGGCACAACCGCCGCCATTGCCGAAAAATTAGGGCGCAAGTGGATCGCCACAGACCTCGGCAAGTTTGCCATTCATACCACACGCAAACGAATGATTGGGGTCCAGCGTCAACTAAAAGCGGATGGTGAAGACTACCGCGCTTTTGAAATTCTTAACCTCGGCAAATACGAACGGCAACACTATATCGGTGTCAATCCGAACCTACGCGAAACTGAACAGCAGCAGCAATCAATAGAGAAAGAAAAAGCGTTTATTGATCTTATCCTGCGTGCTTACGCCGCCGAGAAAACGGATGGTTTCACCAACTTTCAGGGTAAACGGGCAGGAAGACTTGTAGCAGTCGGTTCCATCAATCTGCCGGTGACGCGCCTATTCGTGGAAGAAATCATCCTTGAATGCCGCAGGCACCAAATTACGCGTGTGGACGTTCTCGGTTTTGAGTTTGAGATGGGACTATTTCCCAACGTCTTGGATGAGGCAAAAAGCAGGGGTATTGATATCACACCGAAATTCATCCCCGCCGAAGTTTTCGACAAACGAGCAGTAGAACAAGATCAGGTTGTGTTCCATGATGTAGCGTTCATTGAGGTCAAGCCGATTGTTACTTATGATATGATAAGCGGGGGGGGGGTAGAACCTTCGCAATCTTCTTCATCAGGAAGGCTTCCAACGGTCGCCATAGAATTGACCGACTTTTCGGTCTTTTACTCGCAAGATTCCATCTCCCACGCTGAGCAGGCACTAAAGAACAAGGGCAGTAAGATCGTAGTGGAAAAGGGACAAGTCGTAAAGGTCAGCAAAGATGCAGGGGGGATTGTTAGCCGAGAAGTATTGACAAAGCACTGGACAGACTGGATTGATTACTGGTCGGTCGATTTTGACTTTGAGAGCAAGCGCGAAATTATCCGCTTTTTCCTAAACGTAACCGGCTTGATTTTACAGTGGCAGATTTAGGAATTGGGATATGTCAAAATATAGAAGATTATACTGGATTTAAATTTTCACCAGAAGAGGCAATTATCTGGGCAACTAAAGAGTTTAATTCAACCAAGAATAGCAAATTACCGGGTGTACCAGGTGGATTGGGATTGAAGATACTTTGTGATTTTATTGACTTGAATGGTGGTTGTATTAGGATTGTATCAGATGCTGGCTACTGGCGACGCAGAGATTCCAAAATAGTAACCAGGCCTTTAAATTACCCGTTTCCCGGTACAGTTGTTAGCGTAGAAATCAATACGGCAGATACGAGTGCTTACAAACTGGCTTCCGAACTAAACCCAGAAGACATCTTTTAAGGAGATAGCCATGTCAGAACATATCAGAATATCCATATTTGAAGTCGTTGGTGATCCCTTGTGTGTCGCTTCCAGCGATGGGCAGAAAGTTTATGACCGCCTTAACACTGCTATCGAAAAAAATCGGTGCGTTGTCCTCTCGTTTTACAACGTTACAGCACTTACTTCAGCGTTCCTGAGCGCAGCAATTGGTCAACTATATGGAACATTCAGTGAAGAAAAAATTCGGTCTCTTTTAAAAGTGGAGAACATAGAGCAAGATGATCTCGCACTGTTAAAGCGGGTTGTTGACAATGCTAAGTTATACTTCAAAAACCCCGAGAAATTCAACCGAGCGATTCGAGAGACATTAGGGGATGAAGATGATGAAGTATAAAGCAGTGGAGGTCCGGAATTTCAACTTTATTTCCCAACATAAATTGTTTCTGGATGCCAATATCTGGTTTTATATTTTCGGTCCACAACAAGCAAAATACCAGAGAAATCGTTGGATGACCATTTATTCTGAGGTTTTTAAGCGTATTTTGAAAGGGAAAAGCCAAATTTATATTGATGTTCTCGTCGTTTCAGAATTTATCAACAGATACGCTAAAGTAAAATACGATGTTGACGCACCTTCGCATATTACATTCAAAGATTTTCGCAACAGTCCGAGTTTCAAGCCAATTGCCCAAGGTATTGCCGCTGATGTCAAACGTGTTCTGAAGCACTGTACACGGATCAAAAGCGGCTTTGAAGCATTAGATATAGGTGATTTGCTTAATGATTATGCGACCGGTAATTTTGACTTCAATGATCAAGTCATAACAGACATCTGCAAAAACAACGGATTCACCTTAATAACAAACGACAGCGATTTCAAAACTCAGCAAATACCTATTCTAACTGCGAATCAATCTTTATTGGGTAATTGACATATCTCACCGCAATTTTCCCAAATTAACTCAACATTTTTAGCAATGACACGATAAAGATTGTAGAGGTATCAATATGAGCCTGACAGTAAAATTGAAAAACATTGGAATCTTAAAGCAAGCAGAATTTTCCCTCGGCGATTTGACGCTTATCTGCGGTGAAAACAACACAGGCAAAACGTATGCAGCTTACGCGCTGTACGGTTTCTTAAAGTCCTGGGATGATTTTGTCCAATTTCCGATTAGCGATGATCATATCCATAGTTTACTTACGGAAGGCCTCCTCAGAATCGATTTAGCGAAATATATCAATATAGCTGATCAGGTGCTTACAGAGGCATGCGAACTCTATACTCAACAATTGGATAAAATTTTTGCGGCCCCTGAAGATGGGTTTCATAACAGTGAACTGCACCTCCAAACAGGAACAATCAACCTTCACAATATAGGACTTGAAGGCAAATGGTTCATTCCGCCGCTTATGAACTATAAAAAAGAAATAAGGAGTAAAGAGTTAATAGTTAATTTGATGATGGAAAGAGAGGAAAAAATTGACCCCGATCCCGTAAAAACACGCCTTCGCTCAATTATCAACGAGATCATTTTTTCTTCTTTTCCTCAACCTTTTATCTGCTCCGCCGAACGCACTGGTGCCGCCACCTTTCGGACAGAACTCAGTTTTGCTCGGGACCGACTACTTAAGGAAATGTCGCAAGTAGAAAGAAATATGGATCCGCGTGAATTATTATTCAGAGGGTACCAAAGATATCCTTCGCCGATAGAAGACAATATTGACTTCATGAGGCAGCTTGAATATATCGCGAAAAGAAAAAGTTTCATAGCTAAAGATCATCCTGAAATCCTGGAAGACTTTGCAGATATTGTCGGGGGCGATTACGTCATAACAGAGCATGACCAACTCTACTACATTCCGAAAGGTACGCAGCTAAAGTTGACAATGGACCAGAGTTCCAGCGCAGTGCGTTCACTCTTGAATATCGGTTTCTATCTGCGTTACGTCGCTAGTCGGACAGACTTACTTATAGTAGACGAACCCGAATTAAGTCTGCATCCTGAAAACCAACGTCGCATCGCCAGACTTTTTGCAAGACTCGCGAATTTAGGCATCAAGGTCTTTATAACCACCCATAGTGATTACATCATTAAGGAACTCAATACGCTCATCATGCTCAACCACGATAAGCCATACCTGAAAAGAGTTGCTAAAGAAAATGGTTATCAGGACAGTGAGTTAATTAAGGCAGACCAAGTTAAAGTATATGTGGCGGAAGAAGCACTAATGCCGTTAGAGGAAGGCCAAAAGAGACGAAGAAGAGGACATACACTCGTACCGGCTAAGATTCATCCAAGATTCGGAATTGGAGTCCACAGTTTTGACAAGACGATTGATGATATGAACAGGATTCAGGACGATATTGTGTGGGGAGAAGAATAAATCTCGTGAACGATATTCAGATACTGCGGGAAATGATTAGCCCTGAGGTCCAAGTCACGTTACAGCCAGCACAAGGTAAACCTTTTGTTCAATTAACCGACTTACAATCTGGGACAACTGTAAGGATAAACGGGGTACCTCATGACTCAATTGTCATCAGAGCGGAAGATTTTGAAAACCCTCTTATTCTTTTTAATGGGTCAAAGGGTGAACGCAAGCGTGCTGATTTTGTAATTGTATTCAACGACGAAAACGACAGAAAGTGGGTTATCTGTATTGAAACGCAAGAAATGGATTCTAAATTAGCATCACACGTTGTCCAGCAATTAAAAGGGGCATCCTGCTTTGTAAGTTATTGCAGATGTATAGGAAAATCATTTTGGGAATCAGAAGAATTTCTTGACGGCTATCAGTACCGGTTTGTAAGTATTGTAGACCTCAACTTTAACAGAAGCAGGCGAAGAACTCAACCCTTTCATTCTCAAGGTGAATTGCATAATCGTCCTGACCTTTTCCTGAAAATCTCACAGAGTCCTACAATCCATTTTCATAAATTGATCGATTTGGTTCCCTAAGAGTAAAATATCGGAGACAACACAATGACAGACACAAACAGAGAGTCAATAGACCTCGACTGGCACCCACTCTCAGCAGAAGAGATCCGTCACTTTGATGACAACGGCTATCTCATCGTCCGGAATGTACTGGACTCAGATACCATAGGCGGACTCATTGAGGCAAGCGACCGGCTCATAGCAAGCGACCGACGCGAGAATCGTCAACAAAATTTCGACAAATTATACGATAGTTTCCGAAATAGCATCTCCATTGACGATGCCTTCATTCCGCTACTCACGCAGAAGACCATCCTCCCTGTTGTTGTCCAGCTGCTCGGCGCGCACTTGCAACTCATGACCTCACACCTGATATACAAACACCCGGATCCCGAAGGCACACCCGACACCACTCGCAGACCCGGTTGGCATCGCGACTACGCCATGGCAACGACAACACACGGCAACAAAGTGCCACGCATCTTGCTAAAATGTGCATACTACTTCACCGACCTGAGTGAACCCAATTCCGGCGTAACACTTGTCGCACCCGGCAGCAACCACCTCCTCGAACGGGTTCCCATACCAAAAGGACAGGCAGATCCCGAAGGCGCACTCGAAGCGAGTTTACAACCGGGGGATTGCCTACTGTTTGAAAACCGTACCTTTCATGCAGGAGCTGCAAACTTAACCGACCAGATCCGTAAAGGTATAATGATGGGCTACGGTTACCGATGGTTGATGCCGATGGATTATCGGACACAGGAACAGACGTTGTTAGATAAACTCACGCCACTTGAGCAGTATCTGGTGGGTGAACCCTTCACGAAAACAAAAGAATTTATTCCCAGCGGCAGCGAAAGTCCCCTCGCAGCGTGGTGTGAACAAAACGGCGCGCCAGCAGTGAGACAGGTTTCTTAGCTTATTTACTGCTGCATCCAGTTTGAATTTTTGGACACCCTTGACTCGCGAAATTTTCATAGCAAATTTCATAGCAGCTTCATAGTAACCTTTGATGAAAATTGCCTAAAACCCAATCGTGGTAAAGGTTTATAGCCTTACTATAAATATATTGAATTCACAGTTTTGCTATGAAAACTGTGAAACGCGCCGTAATTGATTTTACTATAAAAATGGACAAAGCACTACGTCAATGTAACAACGTCCTGTTTGACAATCTCTTTCGTGTGATAGTGGTCTGCACGAGAAATCAGTTCCAACGTCTCCGGCGAGAGCCGACCCCTCACCTCCTCAGACACGCGACTCTCACCACGGTGTTGCGGCCTGTAGCGTAGGGTTAGGATGCAACGATACCGATCCTTCGGTTTCCAAGGCAGCGCGCCGTGCGTCAGGAGTTCAGAGATAATCACCACATCCCCCGCTTTGGGTGTGATATTAAGGACCCCCGGCGGAATGTCATCAGCATCTTCAATCTTCCCGTTGTTGAAGAGATGTTCCGGTCGATCGAAAACAGTCTTGTGTGTCCCCGGAACGACAAGCAATCCACCATCTCCGGGATGCACATCGTACAGGTACGGAAAAACGACAAAATCATCGCAAAAGATGCGACCATCCCGGACCTCATAACGATTGCAGTGCCACCCAAAATCTTCGCGTGCGCAATGCAAGCGGAGTCCTTCCGCCGACTCCGACACACCCGCCCGATCCGCAATCATCGTACCGCGAAACAGTTGCGGTTTATTCCGCGTCAACTCCTTGATGATGGGCCACGTTGCTCGATGCAATGTGAGAGCTTCTAAAGGTTTCGCAAAGGCAAATCCGTTTGGGAGGTTTTTATTACTGGAGTCAAATCCGGGTGGGAGTTCCTCGGTAGGTGTATTGATATATTCATTTGCTGCGGCTTGTGCCGCTTTTAGTTCTTCGTCACTAAGCACATTTTTTAGGTGAAGGTATCCGGTAACATCAAACAGATACCGTTGTTCAGGTGTCATCATCGCAGTTTGCTCCTCATCATCTTCAGGCAGGAGACCCCATCCTTTAGGTTGGGGAGGAATGCCTGCTCCTATAGTTAAAGTTCAGACGTGTTAGCACTTTGAAACTGTTTCGCTTCGCGCTTGTTGTTAATCGTTTCCCTTCAAGGTTATAGATAGCAAACAACCCTTTTGCATTCATACCTGCCAAACGTGTTAACCCATGTTTGACATGCTTCACGAGTGTATGCTTTATGAGTCCATTCGCTAACACTGTTCCACCATACCTTGACCGGATTCCGCCCTTTTTCGGTTGTTCTCGGTGTAAAGCCCTTCGCTGAATAGGTATTGGCGATATACAGAATATGGATGCGTTATCCACAACGCCATCACCACCAACTGCGTGATGTGCCAGGCACCAACTGTCTATGCAATGGGCATCAAAAGCCTCTGATAGTTTCTTTGACGACTTCTTAAGTCCGAGTCTCTCTCGAATCTTTTTCGTCTCCCACCCTTGAAGTGTGAAGAGTTCCCATCGCTTTCGAATTTCAGTGTAGAACCATTGCTTTCCGACTTCAAGAGGACTAAAAGACTGATTCCATTTCTTGGAAACCCCCTGTATCGTCCTGGCTTGAATATCCTCTACACATACATGCGTAACCGGATAAAGTTTAGACAACCAATGAAGTATCCGAAGTTTCCAGTCCCACCTGGCACGTGTGCCTGCGGGAATGCGCTCTTTGTTCGCAAGGCGATTGGTTCTGTTTTTGCGGTTCGGACACTTTCGTGAACGCCTACCTCTACGCAACTCACGACGCTTTTCAACTTTCTTGTCGATTTTGTTGTGTGCATCTGCTTGAATATTGAAGTAAGTGTGTGCCTCTGATTTGACTGTGAAACCCTCTTTCTTACTACCGGGGTCTACACCTACGACGATCTCTTGAGTATATTCTGTCGTTGCGTAGTTCAAACGAATACAGAATACACCATTATTCCAATAGGGTGTGGCTTTCCGACTTTTGATAAGGTGTCTGGCAACTGGCGGGGTTGTTGGCATGAGTTGCTTACCTTTCTGATTCTTAACTGGAACGAACATAGTTCGTATAACTCCTTTTCAGGGTATATGTTGCCCCATCCAGATCGCAGTATCCGAGAGGAATCAGACTTGGGGAGCATCCGAAACATTGCTCGTGCTGCCACGCACAGATCCTGCGATGTGTTACTGTAGTCAACGGTTTACCTTGTGGAGTGAACGCTTGGCATGCGCTTCGCACAAGCCCCATGCTTTAGCTTGGGGTTATTGACTCGTGCCAATCGGGTAATTATTGAAAAATATTCAGGATAAAAATCAGGTTCGTAGTAGGGCGATTCATCGCCCGTTCTTACTTCCCGAAATAAGAATCAGGTTCGTAGTAGGGCGATTCATCGCCCGTTCTTACTTCCCGAAATAAGAGTCAGGTTCGTAGTAGAGCAATTCATCGCCCGTTCTTACCTCTCAAACGCGCAATAAATTCGCTACTACAAACCAAAATTATGAACCATCCAACTATTCAACACCAAGTGCTGATTTTTAAGATTCTGGAATCTCCCACACGGGCCAGTCATTCTCCTGTAGCCGCTGGAATAACTTATCAAACGCCTCGCTACCGTCATCCTCCCATTCATCCAGACGCACACCTGGCGCGTAAGATTCGTCAACACCTTGTTTCATGAGACGTTCCGCTTGTTGTAAGTTTCGGTAGTAGTGCTTTACGCCACCCGGTAAGGTGACAACAGAGATATGCCGTTTCCATTTCGGCGCAGGTGTCTCGGAATAGCGTTTCACAGCATCCTCATCTAACACAACACCAAGACCATCACCTTCTGGCACCTGCATAAACCCACGCTGGACTTTGTGTGACGTAATAATTAGATCGTCCTCATAAGCGTGACTGGCAGTAACACCCGGCAGTGTGGTAGTCGGCATCACGGCTCCCAGATGACACGCAAACGCCGCCGTAATACCCGTACCGACATACTGTAGCAGGATCGGTGTGTTCGCGGCGGCAAAAGCCCAACCCGATGCCAACGCACTTTTGATAGTCTCATGACTACACAACGCACCGTCAAAATCGCCTGCGCGAAGCCCGATCCAAGGACCAGAGGGTTGACGCGACGCACCTTCCCGGATAACGCCGACACCGTGTAGATAGAACGGAATCTGAATCTCTTGATGCAACCGCCGCCAACCCTCCACATCATACGCAAAAATCGGTTCCTCAAGACCTTTAACGACAGGAATTTTTTCCAGTTCCCGCAAGATGGGCAGTGCCTTTTCAACGTTGATTAACGAACCGTTGAAATCATATTCCACCCGAAAGTCGGGAGGCGCGACCTCCTGAATTGCGTGCGACTGCTCAACGACATCGTAAAAAGCGCGTGCTTTGCATTTGAGACCACGGTATCCGCGTTCAGCAGCAACCTGAATCTCAGCAGCGGTATCTTCGGGCGACATGCACGGCATCCACCACCCCATCGCGACCCATTGCCGAACCTGTTGCCCCATCAACTTCCACGCTGGCAATCCGAGGTGTTTCCCCATAAGATCGTAGCATGCCATATCAAGGTTAAAACGTCCTTCACCCATAACATGATCAAATGGGTTCGTACCGAGATAGGGGTCCAACACGTCCTGATCAAACGGCGGTCCTGGATTTTCTCCGAGACCGACGAGACCCGTATCGGTATGGAATTTATAGACCGTGACCAACTCGGTCATCGCAAAGTGGTAGTATCGTTTACGAATCCGTTCCTCGTAAGGCACACGCAACGGAATCGCTTCAATCTCGGTAATTTTCATCGAAAAATTAGGCAAGACACCGGAAAGATTGCCTATCTCCTTGTATCCTCAGTTATCGTTTTTCGTTTTAGGGTGTTCTTACTGTTGCTTCGTGTCCCCAAGTTATTCTATCAAAACACTTGAAAAGAATCAAACTTAAAGTGCTGTGAGGGCAGAGCCATTCAATTGGTGATATAGCAGTTTTGGCTTGCAAGCTACACCAAAACCTGCTATTATACCCGTGAGCGACAATAGGTAAGTCTTATGAACCGGAAGGGATGTGCCGAGGACGCTAATGAATTTCAAATTAAAATATGTTATTGGATTTTTAATCTTTTTAGGACTTTGCTTCATTTTCCAGTGGCGTGCCGGACAGGTTAGTGATACTGAAACACTTTTGTGGTACAGCATCATCCCACCGCTGCTTGCTGTCACATTAGCAATCGTGACGGCTCGGTTGTTTCCGAGTCTCTGTATAGCAGTCGGTATTGGGCTTGTGCTTTCGTGGTATCAGAAAGGTGCTACGCCGAGCGGTTTCTTGGCAGAAGCCGTCTGGTTCGTACGTGCCGTGAGTGTCGGAAATGATGGGATAGATCTCTTCAATTTCTGGGTTATCTTGTTCGTTTGCCTTATCATGGCGACGATTTCTGTTGTAGTCGCCTCCGGTGGCATTGGTGGTGTCGTTGTTTGGCTTTCTCAGTTTGCGAAGGGTCCGCGTTCAGCGCAATTTATCACCGGTTTGATGGGGATCGTCATCTTTATTGGCGATTATTCCAATGCGATGCTTGTTGGACCAACGATGCGTCCGCTCACCGATCATCATCGTGTCAGCCGTGAAAAATTGGCGTTTCTTGTCGACTCTACGAGCGCGCCGATTGCAGGGCTTGCCTTTGTTAGCACTTGGATCGGCTATGAAGTGGGACTCTTTGAGGATATAGGGAAGACACTTGGGCTTGGACGTGACGGGTATTCCATGTTTTTCGATGCACTCAGTTTTCGGTTTTACTGTGTGCTGACCATCATTTTTGTTATCGTCAATGCGATCAGTGGCAGAGATTATGGGGCGATGCACCAAGCCGAAACACGGGCACGAGAGACGGGCGACATTGCTGCCCCAGATGCCCAGGCACTCGGGCACGCTGCTTCTTTTACCAGTTTACCAAACGCCGTTGTCCAGCCCCTTTCGGCGGTTTTACCGCTCTTAACCCTTTTCGGATTGCTATTGGGTGGTTTCTGGATAGATGGCAATGGCACGGGATCTATTTTCTCATTAACATCTTGGCGGAACGCGCTTTCTGAGGCGAATAACGTGATGGTGCTTGCCGGTGCGGCAGCAAGTGCGTTTGTCGTAGCGATTATCTGCGCACGCTGGCTCTCAAAACTACGATTCTCAGAGATTGCTCCGGTTGTTTGGAACGGTATAAAAGGGAGCCTCACGCCGTTGAGCATTCTGTTATTGGCATGGGGACTCAAAGCAAGTTGCGACAGGCTGATGACAGGCGACTTTCTTGCTACGATGCTCAGTGATGTTGTATCACCGCTCTGGTTCCCGATGCTTGTGTTTATCTGTGGAGCCGTGACCTCTTTTGCAACCGGCACAAGTTGGGGCACAATGGCGATCTTGATCCCGACTGCGATTCCAGTGGCGTTTTCGCTTGATGGCGATAGTTACGGACTCACAACAATCATCTGCCTCGGTGCAGTACTTGATGGTGCCATCTTTGGAGACCACTGCTCGCCGCTTTCGGATACAACGATTTTGAGTTCTATCGCCAGTAGTTGCGATCCGCTGCACCATGTCCGAACGCAACTGCCTTATAGCCTTACTGTCGCGAGTATCGCCTTATTTTCTGGCTATCTCCCCGCCGCGCTCGGTATCTCTTCAGCGATCGGGATTGCGTGTGGAACTGCCCTAATTATCTTGATATTTTACGGTATTGCCAGTTTCCGCAAGGTTCAAGAAAGGAGAAATGTATGAAGGTTGCCCTTGGAGAACAGGTGGCGATTGTTACAGGTGGTGCGCAAGGCATCGGGCGTGCTATTGTGGACGCACTCATTGATAACGGCGCGTACGTGGCAATTGTCGATATTGATGTGCAAGCAGGTAAGGAAACCGCCCAAGAAATTCAGCAACAGGGTGGAACATGTCTGTTTATAGAAGGTGATGTGTCAGATGCAGCACAAATGGAGATTGTTGCTGACCGGATTGCCGGACACTTTGGCAAAGTTGAGATTCTGGTAAACAACGCTGGAATAAACACCAAGAGCGATAGGGTCCCGATTCATCAATACACTATAGAGGATTGGCACCGTATTTTGGAGATTGATCTCACGGGGGTTTTCACGACAAGTCGTGCTGTTATCCCTTATATCCTTAAATCTCATAGCAGATCCGGCTCCGAGAATGCGACGGGGCGGATTGTTAATATCAGTTCTATTGCGGGTTTGGTGCCGTTGCGCTTACAAAGTGCTTACGTCGCCGCGAAAGCAGGCGTTGCCAACCTGACGCGTTCAATGGCGTTAGAACTCGGACCAGAAGGGATTCTGGTGAATGCGGTCGCCCCCGGTTCGACCTTGACGCGCGGCACGAAGGCTCTTTTTTACGGGGATGACGGGGCATATACAGAAAACGCCGCAAGTCTGTTATCGCACATTCCGCTTGGCAGACCGGGAGAAACGACAGAGATCGCGGCAGCGGTGCTTTTTCTCGTTTCACCGGATGCGAGTTATGTCAACGGTAGTGTGCTTGCAGTAGACGGTGGATGGACTGCAGGCTATACACGGGATTGGTAGATGCACCTACACCTCTTGAACTAACAACTTATAACTGATAACTAACAACTATTTCAAGGAGTTTAAAAATGGCGAAGATTACTACCTTTAAAGGGTATCAAGGGGAACCCCCTATTCCGAAACCGGCACATCAGGTGCAAGCGAATGTTGTCACGGTTCAAGACGGGGTACCGGTAAGGTATCCGGGTTGTGATGGCATCGGGGTGCGTGTCGTGCATCCAGCGAACTCGAACGCGCCTGCGCAAAACTTGGGACTTGTCGTGTTTTTTGTGCCACCGCACGTCGTTCTTGAACCGGGAAGTCATCACACTGAGGAATGCTACGTCATCCTAAAGGGTAAAGGCGTAATGACCCTCGCCGGTGAAAAAGTGCCTGTTGAAGCGGGAACGTTCATCCACCTCCCACCGTGGTGTGAACACGGGATTGAAAACACAGGCGATGAGTCGATGGAGGTCTTAATCTGTACATCACCACCGAACCCGTAAATTGACCCGAAGACGCTGTTCTGAGAAGCCAAATGCCTGATTTAGGGGGTACCGATGCCTACTTACAGGCATTTTGCGTTTTTAATTCAACTTTTTCCCCATATTTTCGTTAAATAAAGTATCTATAAGTGTTTAGAAACCACACCTTTAAATTGTGGGGGTTGATTTATGCACGGACCGACATCAGGTTCAGGTCGCGAACGGGGATCCCGAAGGCGGATGAGTTCCTTTAATGGAGGATCGAAACTCCGGAAGCAAAACCATGAACCACTAACGACAATGGAAGAGGTGCCTGAACGTCTAAAGGAACAGGCAGAGGCACTGTTTGAAACAGGCGAAGAAATCAAAATTGCTGTTTCAACAGATCTGCGCTTTGACGGCACCTACGGCAAGGATTGGCTGTTAGTCACCAATAAACGGCTCATCGCTTTTAATCAGAATGGTGCCATGGGGCATCACATGCGAGAAGTGCCGCTCACATCCGTTGAAGATATCGAAATCCTTGAGATGTACGGCAATAACATTCTCAAGGTGAGTACAGCGGATAATGCATTTGAAGTATCGCGGTATTCAAAACGGTTAACCCCCAAATTCAATCTTGCTATTTCAGAGTTAGAAGCATTAGTTCCGCAAAAGGAAAGAGACGCAGACGGTAGACCGCGCGGTAGGCGTGGTTTTGGTCCAAACGGGATGCCCTCTGGGAAAAATAAGGGACGGTGTGAAAAGTGTGACCAACCTATCCCAAGTTGGTCGGGTGTGTGTGTCAATTGCGTCCAAAAAGGAAAGCTCATCTTTCGACTCATCAAATATGCTGTTCCGCTTTGGCACGTCGTTGTACCAGCATTCCTCATAATGATGGTCATCCGTCTCGTCGGGTTATACCCAGAGATACTCATGATGGACCTGATTGACAGGATTATAAACCCTGCCGGACATGCTATTGCTGCAGGCTTGCCGATTCCCGAAACAGATTGGGGCCACCTTCAAGGGACTGTAAACTTCTTAGGCGAATGGTTTGAAAACATACCCGTCGGTGGAAGTTTCGGACATCTGATAGGGATTGTGTTCCTGATGGCGGGCATTAGCGTATTCACAATGGCAGCTGGGGCTATACGCGGATATATGATGGCGTGGGTGGGACAGAATATCACTCGGCGGCTTCAAAATGAAACCTATGAACATCTGAACGCGCTCTCCATTGATTTTTTTCACGAGCGGGATACAGGAAACTTGATGTCAAGGATCACGCACGATGTGTCAAGGCTCCGAGATTTTATCGCGAATGGGTTACAGGATATCGTCGGTGATTCTCTCACGATTATCTATATCTGTGTAATCATGTTCTCTTTCAATTGGCAACTTTCGCTCTGGACGTTGATACCTATTCCCTGTCTTATCTTCTTCACAATCTATTTTGGCAAAAAGATGAGCAAGGTGTACCACGTTTTATGGAAACGGTATGCGAACATTAGTACGATTCTCGCAAGCACGATTCCAGGGGTACGTGTTGTTAAGGCGTTTGCTCGCGAACGCTACGAGATAAACCGGTTTAGTGATTTGACGTATCAGGTATTTAGCGGTGAATTGAACGCTGCGAAACTTGGAACGCTTTACCGCCCGATTATGGAGTTTATCGTTTTTACGGGGCGTATCATCCTCTGGTTGGTAGGCGGGTGGCTGATTTTCCAAGGTGATATAAAACTTGGTATGCTATGGATGTTCCAAGGTTATATGATGCGGTTTTTTAGACCTGTGTATACACTCTGTCAGATGAACGAGCGATTCATCCGAGCAGGTACTTCCGCCGAGCGTGTGTTTGAAATTATGGATACACCTCCAAGCGTCGCTGATAAAAAGGATGCAATAGCTCTTGGAAATATCCGTGGAGCTGTGGAATTTAGGGATGTCTATTTCTCCTATGATAATGAAAAAAATGCCCTTAACGGGGTCAGTTTTCAGGTGCAACCCGGTGAAATGATAGGGTTGGTTGGGCACAGCGGTGCGGGGAAAAGCACGCTCATCAACCTGATTACCCGATTCTACGACCCGAACGATGGCGCGATAATGATTGACGGGCATGACAGTCGCGACATTCAGGTGAAGGCACTGCGGCAACAGGTAGGCGTCGTGTTGCAAGATCCGTTCCTATTCCAAGGCACCATCGCCGAGAATATCGGGTACTCGAAACCTGGGGCATCTCGGAGAGAAATTATTGCAGCTGCAAGAGCCGCAAATGCCCACGATTTTATTATCAAGTTCCCTGATGGTTACGACACCATGGTAGGTGAAAGAGGCGCGAGAGTCTCCGGGGGTGAGCGACAACGTATCTCTATCGCACGCGCAATTTTGAAAAGTCCACGCATCCTTATCTTGGATGAAGCGACATCTTCTGTTGATACCGAAACGGAGTCCAAAATCCAAGAGGCATTGGAAAGGCTCGTTCAAGGAAGAACAGTATTTGCCATTGCCCACAGACTGTCAACCCTTAAATATGCTGACAGACTTATTGTGCTGAAAGAAGGAGAGGTTGACGAAATCGGGACGCATGAGGAACTGCTTGCTAAAGACGGGACTTACGCGGGACTGTGTGAGAAGCAGACTGAATTATCAAAGATTCGCGCATGGTAAACTGACCTTGGCAGAAGGAGACACATTAATGAAGGAAGCGATTAAGGTAACGGATGAATTAAAGTTCCTCGACACGAGCCATCTCAGAATTGAGCGAAACGCATTTGAAGAACTTGTCGTTCAACTTCCGGACGGGACAACCCACACGAAAGTTGAACCGATCTGTGCTTTTCCTGTCAGCGAAACGACCCGATATATTTCCCTCGTAGATGAAGAATCTAATGAACTCGGCATTATTGAGGATATAAAGCAGCTACCACGCGCGTCTCGTGATGTTCTCGTGGAGGAGTTACAAAAACGGTACTTTATGCCGAAGATTACCAAAATCCACGAGTTGGATGGACAATTCGGGATTACGCAGTGGGTCGTTGAAACTTCACAAGGTGATGTAGAGTTCGGTTTGCGGACCCGATACGATATTGTCACGCTTGAGAACGGACGCGTCCTGATTAAGGATGCCGACGGTAATAGATATGAAATTGAGAACTACCATAAGTTGGACCCGAAAAGCCTCGCGCTACTTGAGACACAATTATAAATTCTCAAATATTGGGTCTCTGCTCCGCTTGCACCGTCAAAACCGTAGCTCGTAATGAAATGGAGAGCGGTATCTACGGAGAAAGACTTTCAAACCTCAAATTCACCTAACCGAACCGCAAGGAAATATAAAAAATCAAATCCACCTAACCGAACCGCAAGGAAATATAAAAAATGGAGAACGTAAGAATTGAACGTATTGAATGGGCACGTTTAACAGGCGAGCGTCCGCGCAAAGCCGGTTGCAACTCACGGTTGGGTGAACACGGGCTGCATGTCCGGCCCCCTATTGCTCGCCTAACAACGACAGATGGCGTTAGCGGATTCGGCTTTTCGCCGATTTCACGTGAGAAAGCAGAGGCTATTGTCGGGTTTCAGCTCAACGATGCGTTTGATGCCGAGAGTGGTGTCACCGAAGAATTCAGAATGTTGGAATACCCGCTCTGGGATTTGGTCGGACAGTTAGCGCAAAAACCGGTGTATGCGCTGCTTTCGGGACAGAACGGCGAGTTTCGCGCGCCGTGTTACGATACCTCACTCTATATTGATGATTTGCACCTTGATGACAACGCTGAAGCCGCGGCACTTATTGCTTCCGAGGCACTGGAGGGAAAGGCACGCGGACATAACGCCTATAAGATCAAAGTAGGTCGTGGCGCGATGCACATGCCGCTTGATAAAGGGACGCAGCGGGATATTGACGTTATCCGTGCCGTACGCGAGGCTGTTGGACCCGATGCTACGATTTTGATAGATGCCAACAACGGTTATAATCTCAACCTTACCAAGCAGGTATTAGGGGGGGCTGCCGAAGCAAAAGTCTATTGGATGGAAGAGGCATTCCACGAGGATGCCCGCGTCTATAGTCTCCTGAAAGAGTGGTTAAATGCCGAAGGTTTAAAGACCCGCATCGCTGATGGTGAGGGTGGGGCATCACCGCACCTCGTGGATTGGGCAAAAGACGGACTCATTGACATCGTCCAATACGATATTTTCCACCCTGGCTTCTCACGCTGGCTTGAGTTAGGACCCGAATTGGATGCCTCCGGCGTTGGCACGGCACCGCATCACTACGGCGGCTACTACGGGAATTTCGTCACCTGTCATCTTGCAGCGAAGGTAGAGCGGTTTGAATTCACCGAGTGGGATCATGCGACGACGCCTGGGATAGATGATTCTGCCTATTCCGTATCCAACGGTTATGTAAATGTCCCACAAAGTCCGGGTTTCGGGTTGAATATAGAGGAAGGCCCTTACCAAAAAGCACGTGAAGAGAACGGATTTGAGGTTCGTGTGTAGTACGATAATTGATACCGCCGCGTCGTATGGGCTTATCGCTTTTCACAGGGTCAAGTCGAAGTAGGTTTCGGCAGCTGGAGGTCAATTGATGCGTTGGAAGGCATTTTTTAAAGCGATGTTTAGTTGGCGCAACTTGTCGATATTTTCGGAGTTCCCGGTGGAATCCCTTATATTCTATAGTGGTGCAGCGGCAGTGGTGGTTCTGATTAAGCAGTGTTAGTTCTGATTGGATAAATTTTCTCTAAACGTGGTAGATTCCAAAAACTGCAAGGGAAACAAAATTATGGCGTATTTAACAGAAGCAGACAAAGCGTTCTTTAAAGAAAATGGCTATCTGGTTGTGCGCGGCGCGCTGGAACAAGAAGCGATCGATGCTGCACTTGACAGGCTCTGGGAAGCACTTGACGAAGATAGAGACGACCCGGAGTCTTGGATTCGTAAAGGTTATCGGACGGTACCTGTCGGCGGTGAAGATGTAATTGCTGGCACGACATACAATAACCGAGTTTTCGCGATGGCGGAAGAACTCGTCGGCAAGGATAAATTGAATGCGAGCGGTGGCGCAGGACCGCATATCAATTTCCCGGATCCAGACAGAGAATGGCGCGAACCCGGGGGCGGACACCTTGACGGTTACCACACCCCTACAAACGGTGTCCCAAAAGGGGTTGTCGGTTCGTTCACACTTGGCGCGACCGTCTATCTTGACACAGTTGAAAAACAGGGTGGCGGATTTACCGTCTGGCCCGGGAGCCATCGGATTTGGGCAGAGTATTTCAGACACCACGACTTGGATAGTCTCCCCGGTGGTGTTGCTCCGTTTGATTTGGGACCGAGTTATGAGTTCACAGGGGACGGCGGGGATGTCTGTTTCTGGCATCATCAAATGAGCCATACTGCTGGGTCAAACTGTGGTCGCAACGTTAGAATCGCCCTCATCAGTAGGTACCGCCGAAAAGATTTGGATCAAATTAAGTTTGAAACCCCTGACGATATGTGGAAATATTGGGACGGAATTTCGTAAGACTTGCATCTATCTTGAAAACTGGCAAGGTTCAAATCTCATCAATCAAGCGGAAAACCCCCAAAATCACTCCTACCGCGGGGACATCCGAATATTAATTTGTCAAACGAAGTAATATGTAGTATCCTATTATAAGTCTGTTTTTTTAAGAAAAACGACGTTGGAGTCATTTAGATTTACTACACTTCGTCAAAATTGGATTAGGGAATTTGGGAATGGACCTCTATATGAACCCTTCTGAAGTCTCAGAAATAATAGGTGTGGAAGAGGGAATTATTATTCGAGCATTAGAGCGGCAAGATGTAGAGATTGAGCCGTATCTACGCGTCGTCTCTGTCCCGTCTGAAGAACCAGGAAGTTCCACAAAACCGAGCATGCAACTACGCGTCGATGGCCTCGCGCCACTGATAAAAAAACTTACCTATAATATCCCGACAGATGACATCATTGAAAATCTCAGCTGCCAAATTATTGATATTACATACCTACGGGAAACTTGTGATAGATTAGAAGCGGAGAATGAAGCACTTATCGCTGAAAACGCGCAGCTTCGCGAGACTGTTGAATCTTTCCAAGCCGAAAGAGGAGATTGGTCCGCACAAGTTGATGATTTAACAAATCAGTTGACGCAGGAGCAGGCTAAAGGTTGGGTAAATCGCTTGTTGAAACGGAAAGATTAAAAGATCGTAGGCGAATGAGACTACAGGCCCCTGAAACGCTATGACGAAAGAAAAACGAAATCAATTAATTGCAATCGGATTTTTCGTAGTTGGCACTGTTTTTCTCTATATAGAGGGTATCTCACTACTACCAGCGATTATGACACAAAATAGTGTTTTGCTTAAGGGCATCTCGCTGGTGTTGCTGAGTATCGCTGCGATTCTTGGTGGAATTGCCTTTGAGAACAAACAGCGAATCGTCATTATATCAGGCATCGGTTTGGTGATTGGACTGGGGTTCCTCTATCTACCGATTCCAGCGATTTTGCGCGGTTCAGCATTTCACATTTTGTTCGCTTCTGCTATTGCTTTCGGTATGACGACAACTGCAAAGCGAGTCTCAACTATTGGTTCAGCACTCTTAGTGTGTGTCGGCATCATTTTCCTTTACCAACCTTTCTTTCCGGCACTTGGTAGCACCGCCTTACACCTGCTCCTACCCGGGGTCATCATTTTTTCGATTGTCTTTTCACAGAAAAACTTGTGTGAACAGCTTTCTATCGGCTTAATCGCATTGGGTATGATCGCACTCTGCCAACCATTTCTAATGCTATTTTATCAAACCGGTTTTCAGTTGTTGCTTGCAGGCTTAACAGGATTTATTGTCGCGGCACATCGTTAGTAGTTATCAGTTCGGTTTTTCTGCGAAAAACCTTTCAGTTAACAGTTAACAGTTGCTAGTCAAAGAGACCTCTTAACTGGTTACTATCTCACTGATAACTATTCCCTCTGATAACTGAAACTGCAATGTCAAACCTATCTCCTAATTCCAAGACAAAAAAAGTTGTCATAGTGGGTGCAGGTATCATTGGTGCCACGCTCGCTTATCATCTGTCTCAACGAGATGGTATTGACGTTACGCTTCTGGAGCGCGACATCCCCGGTTCAGGTGCGTCTGGACACTCTTTCGCATGGGCAAATGCGTTCGGGAAAGATCCGCGCGAGTATCACACGCTTAATCGGCGTTCGCTTGATATGTGGTATCGGTTAGCACATCAACTTGATACAGATATCGGTATCCACTATGGTGGTGAAATGCGGTGGGAAAACGACCCACAACGCGCAACGCAGCTCCGTGAGCGTGTGCGTCAAATCCAGACGTGGGGCTATCCGTGTCGCCTCATCACCCGTAACGAGATGTTTTCCCTTGAACCACACCTACATCCCGGCACCGTATTAGCTGCATCCCTCTCTGAAGCGGATATCCACATTGAAACTGATACATTTATTAACGTTTGTCTCCGGCGTGCGCGCGAAGCAGAGGTGGTTGTGCATGCGCAAACCAGCGTCACCGGCTTTGTCATTCGTGATAGCAATATCGCCGCTGTGCAAACAACCAATGGCGAGTTTTCGTGTGATGTCGTTGTCTTAGCAAGCGGTGTCCAGACGACCGAATTGGCTTCTCTGGTGCAAGTCCATATTCCGCAACAGCGGAGTCCTGGCGTTGTTATTAAGACAACACCGTGTGCTAAGGTTTTACACAATGTAGCGGTCATTCATGCACCATCAAAAGATGAGAAGCATCAACACCTCCACCTTCGGCAACTATCTGACGGGAGCCTCAGAATTGGGCAAGGGACACAGGAAGGGATCAACCGTGATGACTCGCAACAGCATGCTGACGCACTTCTTGATCGTGCCAGAGTCTATTTACCAGCAATAGCGGACGCAAAAGCGATTCCAACGCCTGTCGGTTATCGTCCGATGCCCCTTGATGGGTTTCCAGTACTTGGATTCGCTAAAGCCGTGCCGAACCTATATATTACGCTCATGCACAGCGGGGTGACGCTGGCACCCTTGGTCGGTGAAATGGCGATGTTGGAAATCGTGGATGATGTACGGGTAGATTGGTTTGACGCTTATCGTTCGGAGCGATTTGGGTAGGCTGTTGGTTTGAACGCAGTCAAAATACCTAACAATTGGAGATACTTCCAGGCGGATGACAATTGAACTGGACGGCGGACGGACTGAGTATATCAGACCAGGGCGTAAAAATAAATGTAACATTTTTTATGGGTTGTGGTATACTCTTCTTAGCATTGTTGGTAGGAAATGCACCCCTCGCTGCAAGGTGAGGTTTCTATCGCTCCCAAGTCATCAATAAATTGCAGAGGTGCCCAGTTGAAGGGCACGACTACAATCCCGTAATTTAGACAAGTCCTTTGAGATTAAAATAACGAAGGAGATAAAGATGTTAGATGCAAGAAAATTTTCATCGATTCAACGCTTTGCGCGAATTGCTATTTCTATTTCCATCTTGATTTTTGCCTCGGTTCTCCTTAGCTTTGGCGGAGAAATCCTTGATGACTTTGAGGATGGCGATATAGAAGGCTGGGAACGCTCCCCACAGAACCGAGATAGCAAATCCTTCTGGGGTATAGAGAAAGGGAACACTTTCGTTACCTTTGATCCAAAGGGTCTCGTGTGGAGCGAGGCGATCTCCCAGCTCAATTTTACCGGCGAAGGTTTGGGGGTTGGTGACTTTGACAAATGGACAGACTATGACGTGGAGGTTGATTTGCGGCATACAGAGATCGCCAACTTCCCAGGAGGTATCCGCGGGCGCGTTGACCTTGAGACAGGCTCACATTATGTTGTCTGGTTATATCCCGGATCGGCAAAAATGAATCTGTTTAGCAATCCGGGCTGGGACATTAATACCGGCCTGCAAAATCACGGTGAAGCACCTTATAAGCCAGAGGTGAATAAATGGCACACCGTCAAATTGAGCTTTTCAGGTACCACCATCAAGGTTTTCTATGACGGGGAGATGATGATTGAAGCAAAAGATAATCAGTACAAAAGCGGAACAGTGGCACTGGGTAATCAGGACAAAATTGTCGATTACGATAATGTTCGCATCACAGGTCCCGGCATTCCAAACTTAAATGCGAGTGCCGTCGCAGTAGAAGATAAATTGACGATAACGTGGGGGCAGATAAAGTCGTCGTTTTAGCGTCTATTTTCATAGTGTTCTGTATATGCCTTCACAAGGTCCCCTTTCCGAAAACCGGGGACGGCTATTCCACATTCCAGTGCCAGACGCTCATAATCAATCTTCATCAAACGCGATAAAATAGTGGAATTTTTCGTTTTTATCGGGTGGATTGGTTGGTTTCTTATCGTCCAGAACGGTTTAGCGTGTGTTCCAGCGGCTAACAACGCGAAAAGGGTATACTCGCCGAGTTTATCGCCCTGAGCATATTCAACTATTTCCCCAACTAAAATATCAAGTAGAAACGCTTGAAAACCCAGTAAATATAAGGGTTTATGAACTTTTTTATCACTTCTAATTTCAAACGAAACCTATTTAGTCTATTATCTTTGCTTTTTTTCTGCCACTTGGTGTATACTTAGAGTTGTATCTTGATACTGTTATTAGATTTATTTTAAGAATATTATTGAAGGAATATAGGAAATTGAGATTATTAGGCTCACATTTAGATAATTGTCCTCCAGAAGATGCTGAACCCGCGTCTGGAATAGTATATTATCTTGTTCGGAATAATCCGCCTCAAGAAGAAGATTTTATCCCTGGAATAAAAAAACACCCAAGTGTTTATAAACACAGACCAAAGGATCAGATATGCCAAGCGCATGGATTTTCAGTATTTACAAATATCGAAGATGCTTTGAAAACTAAAAGAAGGCGTAAAGGTCTTAAAGACACAGAACCTGCCGTAGGTGAATTAACTCCAGAATGTGGATTGATTAAGAGTACGCCTTCTCGAACTTGCTATTCACATCACACATGGTGGCCTCCTGATGACATGGAAATATGGTCTTTATTTCAGATAGTAACGCAGTAAGGAAAGTATTATGTCTGATATACTTAACATCCCAGAATTAGGCGAACTTGAGATTGTGGAAATATATGACTACTTCAATGTGCCTATCCTTTTCTCATGTCGGAATTCTGTATCTCATCTATACATAGTTCTCTTTGCAGATCACTTGCCTGAGTATGAGATGTGGCTCTATGCAGAAGTGTCACTCACGCGCCTTAATCTTATACGATCCGGTAAAGTTAATCTTCATGATGCTTTTTTTTACCCAGAAATGGGACGCTTACTTAAAGCGATGATCCCACATAATAATTCTGGGGAACTTAATTCTGAGTATATTACTCCAGATCAACTTCATAGCGATGTATTTCCGCCTGTTGATGAATACCTTAATCTTGGAGGTACTCCTCTTGTTGCCCAGACAAATTTAGCAGAAATAGCAAAATCATCAGGTAGGGAAATAGTAGGTCTTAACTTTAACTCTATTGAAGAATATAGTTTAGAAGCTCCAATCCTGCCTTTAGGCAAAATTCTTACCCGTCTTCAAAATGTCATTAACACAATTGGAATGATTAGATCAGAATCAAAACAGAGAAATAAAGAAATTAGGAATAGTATGCAGTTGTCGATACTGGCAATTCAACCTGGATCATTTGATATTAAACTTGCTTTTAAAAAGGAGGATACACCACCAATCAAAGATATTCCTTCTATACAAGGAGATACAATATCGGAATTCCTTAATCTTCTTAGATCAAAAGATAGCGAGTCTGATCTAAAAGGTATATTAAAAAGATTGCAGTCAAGAGTGGCAGAAGAATATAAAAAACTTCTTATATCACTTAGTGAGTCAGGTGCAGATACAACATTCTCATGGGCATCACCAAAGTCAAATGAACAAGAGACAGTATCTTTATCAAAAAATGAAATACCTAAACTCATAGGAATTCTTCGGAAGACATTTCAAGAAGAACAAGAAACGCCTTTAACAGTTACTGGAGAATTAATTGGTATATCTCTTAGCAGTAAAAAATTTGAGATGAAGACAGAAAATAAAACTTACAAAGGATTTATTTTAAAAGACACTGATAGCAGTATAAAAAATGCAACTGTGAGTCGTAGATATAAAGGAGAAATTAAAGAAATATTAAACAAAAGCGAGGCAACAGATGAAATCGTCAAAACGGAATATTTACTACTAAAACTTGAGGAGATAGATTATTAGTATTCATCCTAACTAAAGCATTAAGTCTTAAAATTTTTCAAACCCAAAACTACTTATTGCGTTCATATTTTTCCCTATACGCTTTCACCAAATCGCCTTTCCGAAAACCGGGGACCGCCGTAGCACACTCCTGTGCCAGACGCTCATAATCAATCTTCATCAAGCGTGCTAAGACAGTAGGATTTTTCGCTTTTAAAAGTATCCACTGCTTACTCTTTTCACACTGTTTCTCATCTGTCTCTCTACGTGAATAATCCTGCCAGCCTTGACACGGTACAGCAAAATCGAAAGGGTTCTCAAAGATTTTCAGAGCCTCACGGGTGTTATTATACTGCCACATCTGAAAATCTGGGTGACGTATCGGTAGCGGTTTATATTGCCGCATATCTTGATGCGTGCTTGCCAAGCGGGTCCATATTTGAAACTCCGTGTTGACCGAGTACGATTTACCTGTGTGAAGGTGGAACGCATCCCTTGGGAGCGTCAATTTGCTGATCAAACGCATGCTTGGCTCAAGCTGTTTATGAGTTGTAAACTTCCTGAAGTTCACAGGCACAATAAACGCGACGATGTCTGCTAAATCGGCAGCATGATTGAAGAAGGCGATCGCTAACTTTCCGCGTTTACCAAACGGCGGATTGCCGATGATCACGGTATCTTTAGGCACGGATGGTAAATCGGTGACTGTAAAAAAATCTTGGGACTTTACATCGTCACATTTCGGCACGAGGTCGATGCCTAATCGTTTTTTCGAGGGTAAGCGTTCATAAAATGCACCAGTGCCAGCAGCAGGTTCGACAAAAAAGAGGTCGCTGAGATTCCGGTTTAGCGTTGAGAGTGTGTTTGTAAAATGCTCCCAACATGCGCCCGCGACCTCTGATTTCGTGTAAAACTGATCTAATATATTCTCCAAACCTTCCACCCTTTAGCATTTCGGCATCTTTCAAGGCAGCCCGTTTCAATACATACAGCCCAGGATTACTCAAAGCGTACCAATTTACTATCTTTGACAATCAAAACCTTTTCATCGTAAACCGCGTCCCCGTTAGCATCAAAAGAGAATTTACCTAAAATTGTGTCAAAATCTCTGATACTTGCGAGCGCATCTCGAATTGCAGTGGAATCAGTTGATGGCGTGTTCGCAATCGCCTCCGCGAGGATATGGAGAGTCGCATACGAACGTGCGGCGTAGTTGCTGGGTTCTATGCCGAATTTGGTGCTATAATTTTCCACAAAGGCTTTATTCCCCAGTGTATCAACAGCAGTCCCCCATCCTACAAAAGTTATCGCACCCTCAGCAGCTGCACCTGCTGCCTGTACATCTGCGGCGGTCAATGTCCGCACAATAAAGGGGGCAGATATACCGAGTTCACGCCCTTGCATGAGGATCCCAGGCTTGTCTGGTGCTAAACATGAAAGAAAAATAACATCGGGATTCACGGTCTGGATTCGGGTTAATTGTTCAGAAAAGTCGGTATCCCCGCCTTGGAAGGTTTCAGTAGTTATCACCTCAACTCCTTTTGCAGCAAGGACTTCCTGCACGGACGCGTCTCCATCAGTGGAGAAAAAATCAGTTTCATCATACATTGTAGCGACGCGTTGATAACCGAGTTTTGTCTGTGTTACTTCAATACCGTTGGGGATAAGTATATCTGTGGTCAGCGCGACGCGAAAAACGTAATCTCCGATCGCACTGAGACCGCGGGCAGCGGATGTCGGGCTAATCGCGACAACTTGATTTTCTTGCGCTATCGGGAAAGCCGCCTTAGCTTGACTTGATGTTGCAGGTCCGAGGATAACAGATACCCCGTCCTGATGAATCAGTTTATTGAAGGCTTCAACTGCTCCGTCTACAGTGCTCTGACTATCTTTAATGATAAACTTGAATTGCGCACCGTTCGGTTGGGCATTGTTAATTTCGTTGAGTGCCAATTCAAAGCCTTGCTCTATTGGCTTACCAAATGAATCAGCAAGTCGTCCTGTTAAAGGTAAGGCGACACCGATCAACATTTCTTCATTGGGGGCTGCCATCTGAGGTGTAGTAGGTTGGGTAATTTGTGTGACTCGTTCGCAGGCAGAGAGTCCTGCAATTAATGCGATCATCACGGATAGAAATGTGAATGTTATGATTTTTTTAATGTTCATAAAACTCCTTCGATGGTATACGAAATATATGCTTTCGTCTATTGACAGCACGCGAAGTGCTTATTATTTTTCTATTTTAATTATATCATTTTCGCACCGAAAATCAAGTTAAAACCGATTCGATCCGGACACCTAATATACTTGACCTATTTTCTGGTACACGGTATATTATGATAAGCCTAACGGGCAAGAACAAACATCTCACATTAGATGGAGCGATATGAAAACTGAAACAAAACAACCTGTCCGCTGGGGGATTCTCAGCACTGCCAATATTGCCACGAAGGTTGCCCGGGCGATCCATCTCGCTCGGAACGCTGATTTAATCGCGATCGCGAGTCGGACAGAAGAACGCGCTACAACATGGGCAGAAGACCACAATGTTCCGACGGCTTACGGCACCTACGACGCACTCCTCGCAGACGACTCACTGGATGCGATCTACATCCCTTTACCCCCATCACTTCACGCTGAATGGGCAATCAAGGCAGCCGAACTCGGTAAGCATGTCCTTTGTGAAAAACCGCTTGCAGCGAATGCCGACGAAGCCATCGCTATGGCAGACGCGTGTCGTCAAAACGGTGTGCAACTGATGGATGGTGTCATGTGGGTACACCATGATCGCACAGCGGCAATGAAAGAGAAAATAACAGACGGCACCCTCGGAAAACTCCGCCGAGTAACAGCGGCGTTCACTTTCAATTGGGACACAATCCCCCTCGGTAATATCCGGGCAATGAAGGAATTCGCCGGTGGGAGCCTCGGCGATTTAGGATACTATTGTGTCCGAGCAATCCTCTGGGCATTTGAACAGATGCCGACACAGGTTTTCGCGACGGCACGCTACAAGGTCGGTGTCGATTTCAACCTTGCTGGCATCCTCTGGTTTGACGATGAGCGCATCGCCACTTTAGATTGTGGATTCGATACGGGACTTCGGAAGTGGTTTGAGGTAGCAGGCACGCATGCTTCAATCGTCTGTGATGATTTCACTGTCCCGACCTCCGAAGATACTGCTCGGTTCTGGGTTCACGGTTCGGATGGAAATGAGCAAAACACCGTTGAAGGGTGCGTTCAGGAAGTCAAGATGATTGAGCGGTTTTCGCGGATTGTGCAATCTGGGAACCTTGAGGCACAGTGGCCCGATGTTGCTGTCAACACAATGCGCGTCTGTGACGCACTTCTGGAATCAGATCAGCGAAAGGAAGTCGTTAAACTGTAAGGAGATTGCATGAAAATTACAAATATTGAGACTTTTGTTGTGGACGCGGGGTGGCGACCTTGGATTTTTACAAAGGTGGAAACCGATGCAGGTATCACTGGATACGGGGAATGCAGTGACGGCAGAAACCCGAATGGCGTAGTAGGGACTATCAAAGACCTTATGCCTCTGCTGATTGGGAAAGATCCACGTCCTTATGAAATGCGGTTCTGGGATATGATTCGCGGCTCTCGACAAAGTCCGGGCGGCATCGCTGCAAAGGCAATCGCTGGTATTGAGTGTGCGTTGGTAGATATTAAGGCGAAGGCGTTGGGAATTTCCGTTGTGGAGTTGTTCGGTGGACCGACGCGCGACGACGTGCGTGTCTATTGGTCGCACTGCGGGAGTTCTCGCGCACGCAACTTTGAACTTATAGGGGTCCCGCCCTTAAGGACAATGGATGACATCGCAGCGTTAGGGCGTGAGGTCGTTGAAAAGGGATTCACTGCCCTCAAAACCAACATTGTTTTCCCCGGCGACCCAGCTTCTGTCTATTTCCCAGGCTTTGGCGGTAGATCTGGCACTACTGACGGAAACGTAACGCCTCAACTCCTACGGCACATTGAAACCTTAATTGGCACCTTTAGAGCAGCTGTCGGACCTGATATCGGTATCAATCTTGATTTGAACTTCAATTTTAAACCGGAGGCGTGCATGCGTATTGCCAAAGTGCTTGAGCAGTTCGACATGCTATGGTTAGAGATTGATATGTACGATCATGAGGCGATCCGTCAGATCAAGGATTCCACGACAACGAAGATATGCACCGGCGAAAATCTCTATTACATGCGTGAATACCTCCCCTATTTTGAATGTCGTGCCGCCGATGTGTTTATGATAGATGTGCCGTGGAACGGATTCGCGCCCTCAAAGAAGATCGGGGATTTGGCGGATGTGTTCCAACTCAATGTTGCACCGCATAACTACTACAGTCACCTTGCTACCTATATGAGTGCAAGCCTCTGTGCTGTCCTGCCGAACGTGCGGATTATGGAGATTGATATAGATGATGTTCCATGGAAAGACGATTTAACGACGCACGTCCCCGAGATTGTGGACGGCTACATGAAAACCCCGACGCGTCCTGGGTGGGGAACTGAACTCAACGAAGAGGTCGTCAAGGCGCATCTATGGGATAATCGGAGAGGCGATTGGTAGACAATAGGCGAAAATAGAACGGCTACGCCAGAAATTATGGTCTGTCTATCGTGATGTCATTGCAAAACGGTGGTGTCATTCGCGCTATGGACGGGATGTGGGTTCAAATTGTAGTCGCTATCCAACGAAATATCGTCAAGCCTAACGACCTTCCCTGAGCGCGCAGATTGATGCATGGCGAAAAGCGTCTGAACAACGTGTAGGTTGCTGCGTCCGTCCGTAATAGGTTTTTTGCCTGTTTGCAAGCATTCCAAGAAGTGCACCATCACGTTACCGAAAGCATCGGGAAACCATGTTCCCTCTATTAGTGGTTTAATCTCGCGAGTCTCCGGCTCCGTCAGGTGAACCGTCATATCATCGCTGTTTCCGTAGATTGCGCCTTTGGTGCCTTGGATTCGGATTTCCTCGTGTGGATGCTGTAAGTTGCGTCCGGGATCGGCAAGGAATGCCCAATTACACGAAAGCAACCCTTGTACACCGTTTCGGCTTTTGAAGAGCGCGACAGAAACCGTCTCCCCTTCTTCAATTGAGCGATTATGTCCGTGTGCTTGACAGTAAACGCTCTCGTATTCGCCGAACCATTTATGGACAAGCCCGACGTGATGCACCTGCATTGCTGGAATCAAGTGGCGTTCAGGGAACTCGGTGTAAAATCCGTTGCAGGTTATCGAAACGTGGTAGATTTCGCCGAGGTGTTCGGCGTTGATGTAAGGTTCAATAGCGAGGAAACCGGGAACAAAGCACGAGTTTTGGTTCACCATGAGTCGCACATTGTGTCGCTCACAGATATCGACCATTTCAACGGCTTGTTGCATTGACATTGAGAACGGTTTTTGGCAGAGGATATGCTTACCGGCTTCGGCGGCGGCTTTGACAATAGGGGAACGAATCCACGGTTGCACCGCCATGTCCACGACATCAACGTCGGTATCGGCAATCAGGTCAGCGATACGGGTGTATCTTTTATCAATACCAAACGTGTTGCCGGTTTCGTTAAGGCGTGTTGCGTCTTTGTCGCAGATTGCAGCGACACGCAAGCCTCGGCGTTGGTAACCGAGCAGATGCTGTTGCCCGATACCTAACCCAATTAAACCGATCCCGAATTCTTGCGTGCCTGCCATCGCCTGTTCCTTATGAATTCAGATACCCAAACCTTCGTCAATCTCGCGTTGATAGGTGTTAATGGATTCATCAAGCATCCGATCCATTTGAACGATTTGCCCCGTTGCCCCAGACTCAAGGATTGCGTAGGAGAGCGCGACGGAACGCGTGCCTTGATAGCCATCGACTTCAACTTCCCTGTTTCCGGCAATGACTTCAGCAAATTCACCGTATTCCATAGCGATATTTTTCGCGTCACCTTGTGTAAATGAATAGTTCCACAATCGATCGCCACCGAAAAGGTCTGCTGTGAAAGCATCTAAGCGAAAGTCTGGGACGAGGTCCAAAATCCGTTGGTCGTTAATCGTTTCCTGTCCGTCAATATTGAGGGTAATAATGCCTCCGCCTCGGTCACCGGGGAGCGTCATAGAACCTCGGGAGCCGTGAATTTTGCGAAGCCAGCTGCCTTGTCCCCATGCACCGTGATCCTCAATATACTGCCCGACAACCCCATTTCTGAAGGTTAGCGTTGCATAAGCCGCGTCTTCCGCTGTTGCCTCAAATTCAGCAGGCATCTCGCGCTGCCATTTGGTATAAACACCGGCGGGGTTAGAGCCGGATTCACCGGTCACTGCAGCAGAATTATGCCGGATAGGTTCATGAAGCCGGGTTTGCGCATAAACAGTATCAACTTCGCCGAGTAGATACTCCATCATGTCAGCATAGTGGACACCGACATCAAGCAACACACCGCTCTGGTCTTTCTGATGTCGCCAAACAGAGATAAGCATGCGGTTTGTTCCACCGATTGCATGGTGGATGAGAAAACGCGGTGTGCCGATAACCTCTGCCTCAAGTAGTGCTTTTGCAAGCCGGTTCATTGGATCGCGTCGATAGTTCTCTGCAACGCTTAGGATTGCGTCAGATGCATCAGCTGCCCGACGAATGAGATTACACGCGCGGACAGTTAACCCCATCGGTTTTTCGACCATGGTATGCCATCCACGTTCAAGGGTCTCAATAGCGACGGTGTGGTGATACGGCGGTGTGGTTGTCACATCCACAGCATCAATACCGACTTCAGCGAGTTCTTCCAGACTTCCAACAACGGCAGGTTTTTCACCGAAGCGTTCCTCTGCTTGTGTAGCGAGTGACTCGGCGTTAGCAAGTACGGGGTCACATGCACCGACAAGGCTAAAACGTTCCCATCCTGTCCGATGGAGTTCCGCTAACCCATACATGTGCCGGTGTCCCATCCCACCACATCCAACGATTGCCAATCTAATTTTATCCATATCAGTTTCTCGCAGTCGTAGTGCGTTTTGTAAGCACGTTTCTCGTTAATTTAATACCGCTTCTAACCGCTTGCGGTCAGTTTCCATTTGCCGTATATTGTCACGGTAGAGCTGGTAACGGTTAAGTACCTTATCGGCATACGTTTTACCTCTGCTGATAAGAGGACCGTCTACCTTCACCTTGCCGGGTCCGACGTTGTAAGCACCGAGTGCTAAGGTCAGATTACCTTCATATTTCTCTACAAGCATATTGAAATAAGTTAAACCGGCGTGCAAATTTTTGTGTGGATCAAATCGTTCGTCTATGTGTGAATCAAGATTCGGTTTCCGTTTGTCCTGATACTTCGGGACTGTAAGTCCAAGCTCACGGGCAGTTTCGGGCATCATCTGCATCAATCCGCCCGCACCGTTTTTAGACACGGCGATCGGGTTAAAGTTAGATTCAGCGTGAATAATAGCAAGCATAAGTGGTACTTCAATGTTATGTTGCTTCGCGATTTGGATGCTAATATTATGTTGCTTCGCGATTTGAATGCTTTGGTATTTTGGAGTCGTCTGTTCTTGTTGCGTTTCAGCTTCTGATTTAGCGGTAGGTATCTGTGCTATTGCACTTGGAACTGTCGTATTTGATTTCGGTGCTTGTGTGCTGATTTCAGGATTTTGTGAAATGGATTCTTTTTTTCCGCCAAAAGACATGCCTATTGAAACAAGATGTCTGTGCTCGAGATTTTCTTGGTTGAGGTAGGTGTAATGCAGCTGCTTTCCCAATTGGTTAAGTGAAAAACCGAGGCTCCATGATTGAGCGGGTGCCTCGTCGCCAAAGGTAAATGTTGATCCAACGCGGGCGGCAATTGTATCGCTTCCGATTTCTAAACTTGTCCCGAGGCATGGCGGTGTAATATCTAACCGATTGTGCCATCGAATGATTGGGTGCGGGGTGAGAACGGCACCGAAGGCAAACTGCTGGTCAAAGGTTTGTAACACCTGTCCATCTTTATGTCGAATGGTTACGCCAGAGATATCGCGTAACCGCATGCCGAGGGCAAAGTGAGAGTTAAGTTCTGTCAGGACACCGACATCATAATTTTGTGCCCAAAGGCTACCATAGTAGGGGGCGCGGCTATACCCTGTGCTAATACCGAGTCGCAAAGATCCGAATTTCCTTGCATAGGAGAGGAGTGCCTGATTGTTGCCGAGTTCAAAGCTGCCAATCGGATTTGCGGCGTGATCTAATAGAAAGCGATCGCTCCTATTTAAATCGAGGAAATTTACACCGAATGTACCGATAGGTTTGATAGGATAAGCCAGAGAAACTGCGCCTTGGGATAAATCGTAGACAAGGTTTCCACGTTGCAATGTAGCAAGTCCTGCAGGATTCCAGAGAGGGCTCGTTGCGTCATCTGCGCTGCTAATAAAAGCACCACCCAACCCGATCCCACGTGTGCCAACTTCAGGTCTCAGGTTGAGTGGCTCTGATAGTGTGCTTTTTTGACCGAGAAAGTACGCCAATAAGAGAAAGACAGTTGCTATAAGTAGCAGCCCGCGTTTACGGTATGGGAAGGTGCTTGGTTGGTTTTTCACTTCTACCTTTGTACCTGATTTCAAAATGTAAATGGGGACCGGTTGATATGCCGGTGTTTCCGGATAGCCCGATGACTTTTCCGCGGCTTACGGTTTGTCCCCTTTTTACTCTGATGCGCGATAAATGTCCATACCATGTAGTGAAATTGCCCGCGTGTTCTATCCCGACGATTTTCCCGTAGCCGCCTTTTCGTCCAGCGAAGATAACTCTACCGCCTTTGGAAGCGTAGACGCGTGTACCAGTAGAGGCACGGAAATCTATGCCTTTATGAAACTGGTAACGGCCCGTTACAGGGTGAGGTCGATAGCCGTACTTTGATGTAACAACTAAAGGAACCCGAAGTGGGCTTATAAAACCGAGGCTACCATCGTGTGGAATCCGAATTTCTGCACCAATCTGTAGACTCCGAGGCGAAGATATGCCATTGATTCTCTGTAGAACCTTCCATTCAACGTTATGGAGACGGGCAATACCTATCAGGGTGTCTCCCGGTTTAACCTGATAAAGGATCTCATTAAGAACGAAGGCGTTTCCAGGGATACGCAGCGTCTTCCCAGTCTGTATACGGTGTGCTGACTTAATGCTGTTCGCTTGGATAATCGATTTGAGGGGTACTTTGTACTTCTGTGCGATCTCCGATAATGTTTCACCTTTCTGAACGAGGTGTTGCTGAACACCAGCAGTGAGAGGCGTTCCAAAAAGCGTCACTACAAACAAGACAGCTATAAAAATGTGAATTAACCTTCTATACATTTGGTACCCTAATAATACAAAACAAAAACAACTCTGTGGAAGTCCGAGCAGGTGCTCACTTAGACAGAATTTGCGGCTACTAACTAATTTCTAACAGTCAGCAAGACATTCTTCGTGTCTGTGAAAATTTGTGTATCGGTTTCAATTCCAGAAGAACCGACGGAAACAACCTCGCTAATCACAGTCACAACAAGTTGAATAACTTCGACTTGAACATTTTCCCCATTTAGCGTCTGAGGTGCAGTCCAAATAACAGGGTTTTCGCTGGAGGCGGAAAGTTCTCCGAACTGGGTGATATTCAGCCAGTTCAGCGTGACACGGGTGCCTCTAACCCCTTTTAGCAAAGCGGTGAGTTCTACGTCTTCACCAGGTTGCACCGTTTTTTTCGTAACGGTAATTTTTACGTCAAGGTCGGTAACCTGCTCCGGCTCCTCCGCATTTGAAATTTGTGTAACAACAACATCATCCGTGGATTCACTACCTTCTTCTGTTGTAACCTCTTCTGATACAGGGTTTTTTAGGTTGCTACCGCCGCAGCTCGCTAAACTTAGTACAAGGCCTGCCAGCAGAATGTGAATACCTACTAAGGACGAGTGGAAAAATATATTGATTCGAGATGCTCTCATGGTACCATCCTCTCTTCATATTCAGATCGGGTGAAACACTGATACGTTCTGTGTTCATAGGCTTGTTATTTTTGTCAACATATAGACTTTGAATTGAGACGAAAAATCATTATATTGATGTCCTTAGGTTCAATAGAGGACATGTTTCAAAGCCTTTGAATAAGCCAAAAACTGAACGCGTTGGCAAATTACACCCTAAACGCCCAAATCGTATTTATTAATAAAAATAACGAATAGTGAAGAGAGTAGGTTACAGAAATCAATAGGTTGAAAAATAAAATAAAAAGTTTGGCTGGGAAGTTTTATCCCAGCCAAAATTCTGGTTATTTTCCTGCGTTTTCTAATTCTTGACGCGCAAACGCGAGAATGTCAGCGATGTCTTGGTCGCTGAGAATGTCAGGGGCATAGAATGGCATAAGTGTGCCACCCCCGCGGATTTTAGTAGCCCAACGCAACACTGCTGTATCAATATTGCGAGGTGCTCTGGTTCCGACAAGCCGTGGCCCAATACCGGCTTTGTAAGGGCTTGGATGGCAAACGACACAGGCGCGTCCGAAAAGTTGCCAGCCTTTCTCCGCATCACCGCTCATTGCAGTAAGTTTTTCACCGGCTGCCTTTTTGGCATCCTCATCTAACATTGCCATTTCAAACTCAGGTCCTTTGTTGTCACCGGAGATTGCTTCAAAATAAGCCATGAGTGCTTCAGCATGTTCTGCTGGAATTGCGGTCGGGTTAACTTCAGGACCAGGGATTCGCTGTAAAAAATGTTGATAACAGAAGCCTCCACCACCAGCGGCGCGCGCAAAATCTGCGGCTTTAATCATCCCGCCTTTTGCCTCTCCGCGGTGTGGCACACCAATCACACTATGCCCGGCGCGAATGACACCATCTGGATTTGCCGTTTCATCAAAATCCGCGTGGCAGTTTGCACAACTGAGTCCAGTCGCGAAACCTTTTGTTCTCCCCGGTTTGATCGTCCCTTTAAAAGTTGGATCGTGAAAAAGTTCGCGCCCCAGTTGCGCTTTGTCTGACATTTGTGCATGTGTGAAAAAGATGAATGCCACAATCAAAACGCCACATAGGGCAAACGAAACGAATTTACGCATCATAAATCTCCTTATGAATGATGTATTGTCTAAAAATTATAGCAAATATATGATTTTTTGTCAATTAATTATTTATATAAAAGCGTTTTTATTCAATATTAAGGCAATTAAATGGCAAGGCTATTTAGTTCTCGGTTTTTTCGTCCAATTTTGGATCCCCAAGACCGGTAGGTGCGGTTTGGAACCGCACCGGGTTTGAAAAAGAAAATTCAAAAATTTAGAAAATCCGATCATTTATCTAAAACTAAACAGTCCTGAATTAAATGGATTCTAACAGCGCTATATAGGGCAAATTCCGATACTGCTGTGCATAATCAAGCCCATACCCGACGACAAAGGTGTCAGGGATCTCAAAACCTATATAGTCGATAGCAACGGGTACTTGACGTTGAGCCGGTTTGTCAAGCAGCGTGCATACCTTAACGGTTTTAGGGTTCAGCGTTCCGAGGTGTTCACGGAGAAACTTCAAAGTATGTCCGGTGTCAACAATATCTTCAACGATGAGAACGTGCCGATGTTCAAGATAATTACTGCCACCGTGAATGAGTTGCACTTTTGATGGCTTTGTGCTTTCGTGGTAGCTCATGAGTTGCACGAATTCAAATCGAACCCGAACACCGCAATCAGGATTACGGGGACCCGTCGCAGATATTGCGCGGGCAAGGTCTGCAAAAAATAGCACGCTGCCCCTGAGTACGCCGAGTAGAACTAATTCTTGGTTTTCGTAATCGGTAGAAATCTGTGCCCCAAGTTCACGAATTCGGTGCTGAAGACGGGATTCGGAGATGAGAACGGATTCAGGAGGCGGTTTCGTTGCTGGCATAACGTAGGTAAAGGTATTGCCGGGTGTCAGATTCAATTTTAAAAACTTCGCTGGTTGTATAACCGATGATCCACAAAATCTGATCGCCACAAACAAGGAGTGGAACACTATCGCGTTCGTAGCGAGGCACCTTGGCATCAATCAGAAAATCCTTAATCTTTTTCGTGCCCCGCATACCGTATGGCTGAAACCGGTCGCCTTGCCGTCGATTACGCACCGTGAGCGGAAATGCTTCTAAAGATGGTTCTGCAAACACCTTCCTTATCTTTTCATAATCAAATATAGCTTCAAATTTACCGTCCGGTAATGCAAGTGTTGCACAGGACTCGATATTACCCAGTTCTGCGGTAATTTCTGTGTTTAAAACTTCTATAGATGTTTTACCGACAGTAACGACTGGATAAGCGAAATTTCCTGTTTCAACCGGCTTTCTCTCAATAATGAGTTGCTGATATGCGCGTCGAAATTGCAAACCGTTCGGAAGTAGGAATAGGGCATTAGACGCTTCCGCTTCAATTAGGTTTAGCATTTTCTCACAATGTGTAAAATAGAGATCGCTCATGTCCCCTGACATTTCAGAGACGCTTTGCCTCAACATCCGTCTCTGTAATGCGATGTGATGCTTACGGAACGCCACTCGGTCAAGCACAACATTCTTGTGCGGATCTTGTACTCGACACGCCTCAAATGCCTCCCGCGCGGCTGTATCAAGGTATTCTGATTCAGCGCGCAACACATCGGCGGTACGGCTTAATCCAGTTTTAATATTCGGATTATACGCGTTTTCAAGCCGCGGTATCAACTCGTGGCGGATACGGTTGCGGAGATAGCGTGTATCTGTATTTGTTGTATCATGTCTCGGCACAACCCCTATAGATGTAAGGAACGCCTCAATCTGTTGGCGTGTGAAGCCCGCGAGGGGTCGAATAAATTTTGCGTCCCTGACAGGTGCGATGCCTTTCAATCCGGTGGCTCCGCTGCCTCGGATGAGGTTCATCAAAACCGTCTCAGCAATATCGTCCTGATGGTGGCCTAAGGCTACCTTAGTGGCATTGATTTCCGTTATGACCGATTCGTAAAACTGATAGCGCGCCCTACGTCCTGCTGCTTCTACAGAGAGTTTCCATTGCTGAGCCAAATGCGGTATTTCCATACGTTGGATCGTACAAGGCAATCTTAAATCCACAGCGTGCTGATGGACAAAATCTGCATCCGCATCTGCATCCGGGCGGAGACAATGATTTAGATGAGCGACGTGGAGTTGGCAATTCAGCTGCGAGCGTAAGGCGTTCAAACCGTACAGAAGGGCAAGCGAATCCGCGCCACCTGAGACCGCAACGAGCACTGTCTCGCCGGCTTCGATCATCTTATGCTGCGCGATGAAACGGCGCATCTGTTGCACAAAATCGACTGTCATGAGGGGTGCCTATTTTTGACAGCAAGTTTTGCCGTTTAAGTATTAACTCGGCTGCTAACTGTGTCAAAAGAAGCAATGCCGGTGCGGAGAGTCGAACTCCGGACAGCACGATTATGAGTCGTGTGCTCTAAACCACTGAGCTACACCGGCATGTGTTTGGTAGGGCTTGTGAATCCTACCCAGCATTTTTATTTTAAGTATAACACACGTCGGAAGAAAAGTCAAATGTTTTTAACTGTCAGGTGTATCAGTGCTCTTTCCTCTTCAGAGGTCCCGGCGTAGATTTCCATGTGTTGGGATATGGCTCCGTGCCTCCGCACCATTATTCATCTCTGAGGTGACTCTTAAGCATTCTATAGGTAAGGTATCATATCCCACATATAGATAACGCCATCAAATCCACCGCTCGCAAGTAGACGACCATCCGGTGAAAAGGCAAAAGATTCAACATCGCTTTTATGTCCTGACAATTCGACGATAAGTTCCCGAGTTTCTACATCCCAAATCTGAATCCGCTGCTCCGGCCACGTTCCGCCGATAACGAGTCGACTGCTGTCAGGTGAAAACGCAAAGGATTCAAATATTACCGTATCAAGCGTAGCCATAGGTTGCCACGTCTTTGTACACCACAAGGTAACAGTTTTGTTGTTTGCACCTGTCGCGAGGTGCTTTCCATCAGGTGAAAACGCGCTCCCTCTGACTACCTCAGAACTTTCAAGTGTTTCAAGTGTAGCGATATTTTTCCCTGTAGCAACTTCCCACACCTTGGCAGTTCTGCCAACAAGGGAATCACCAACAGAAAAAATGTAAGTTGTGCCATCTGCATGTGTTTGCTGTTCCCAGTTTTCACCACCGCCACTGACCAAGAGGGTTCCATCAAGTGAGAACGCGAGGGATACGATGCCCCCTATATGCCCCAATAGGGTTTGAAAGCATTCTTGTGTCTCTACATGCCAAAGTTTGACCGTTTTATCCGCGCCACCTGTCGCTAAGAACATACCATCTGGTGACATCGCTACGGTAATGACAAACCCGCTATGTGTGAAACTGGCGCGCTTTTCCGCATCCCACAATTCAACGGTATCATATTCTGGATCAGGCGTACAACTCAACCCGAGGCAATGCCCCTCTGGCGAAAATGCAAGGGTCCGCGCCAATCCCTTAACTCCGTCAAATGCCTCGGTTTTTTTGCCAGTGTTGACATCCCACAATGTAATTGAGCTGCCTCCCATTTTAAGTTCTGCAAGGTGTTTGCCATCCGGTGAAAATCGAACCCGCCGGCCCCAGCCATCCTCATCATGATCTATAGATGGATTTCTTTTTATTTTTCTCCACTTCTCCGCGTGAATAGTATGCGGTATCAGGATGCCATCCGCAACACGCAGGACGCTGACAGCGTCGTCCTCATAGTACGTTGCCATAGACGTACCATCCGGCGAAAACGCAACAGCGTCAATCTGTTTTTCATGGGTAACACGCCAAAGTTGTTCCCCAGTCTCAACGTCCCAGAGTGTTGTACACAAATCCGTACGCTGACCAGCGGTCGCAAAATACTTTCCATCTGGAGAAAAAGCGATGTCCCCTATTCCACCTGTGTTGAAAGTCTCAACATGACCTATATCGAATGTTATCTCTCGGCTTTCGTGGGTAAAAGTCCAGCGGATTTCTTCTGTGTCGATATGCCACAGTGTTGCAGTTGAATCCCTACTACTGGTTGCTAAAAGCGTGCCATCTGGCGAGAAAGTTGTTGAAGTCACAGAATCTTGATGCGTAATGGTAAAACAAGCGGTTCCGGTCTCAACATCCCACAGCGTTGCAGTCGCGTCCGTACTACCGGTAGCGATAAATTTACCATTGGGTGAAAATGTAATTGAATTGATATAACCTTTATGGGTGTAGGTGGCAAGTGCTGTTGCAGTCTTGAGGTCCCATAAGGTTATTTTACCGTCCCAATCGCCAGTAACGATTCGAGTACCGTCAGGCGAAAAGGCGACTTTTGAGAGGAGCCCGGTACCTTCAATAGCCATTAGCGACACGAAATCTTTGGTGTGGGCATCATAGAGCCATACACCAAGGCGGGATGCTATGGCAATTAGATTTTCGTCCGGTGATACAGCGACATCAGAGATACCGCCTTTTTCAAATCGGGCAACCGCTCCAGAAGGTAAACAGACGGTATTCTCTCGCGGATAGTTAGCAAAGACTTTAAGAGGTTGGTCGGAGATACGCATCAAACTTCTCCTTAAGGAGGACAGAGATAAAGTATGTGGGGTGTGTCAAATTGCGTTAAAAGTTTAGACCTTACGCATTTTGCCTTAAAGTCCCCCTGATAAGGGGGATTTAGGGGGTTTAAATTGCCTTAAAGTCCCCCTGATAAGGGGGATTTAGGGGGTTTAAAGGGCGGATATTTCCACTTTTTGCATCGAAATATCCAATATTTCCTTAATTTGTGTAAGTCCTAAGGTTAAAGAAAGTAATACTTCGCTCGTTCGGCTTCTGGCGTGCGATCTGGACGTGTCCGATACCAGCGGAAATGTTCGTAGTGAGCGGTGTAGTGTTCGCCATCTCGACTGTCGTTGTAGCTGAGGAACAACATGCGCCGAGGACTGTTGGATTTGTTGGATGCCGCGGCATGTGGCGTAAAACAGGTGAAGATCGCTATGTCTCCCGGTGCTAAATCCACGTAGGTGTGTTCCTCATTGGCAAGTCGTTCTGGGGCTATTGCGCCTTTATCAAGCGAGCCGGGTTCATGCAGAAATCCTTGATGGTGTCCTGTCCACAGTTCTGTGCATCCGTTCTCTTTTGTGCTGGCATCAAGTGCGACTGAAACGGTAAGGAGACTCTGCGGGAAGCCTTGCCACCAATTGTAATCCTGGTGCAGCCCGTTGCCGTGGCTGTCGGGTGGTTTGAAGATGAGTTTATCTTTGAAGAGTACGGCTTCATAACCATCATATAGGGACGCTAACCGATCCATAATCCGCCTATCACGGGCGAGTGCGGAAAATAGTGGCGAGATGCTCACAAACGGGTCGATTTTCCACGGCTGACCGTCTGCTAACATCTCAAAGCGGAGATTGTATTCCGGTTCGAGCTGAAATTCACGACTCAACGCAAACGCACGCGCAACAATCTGTTCTGCTTCTTGGCGGTAGGTCTCAATCTCTTCAGGTTGGAACACATCGCGGAGAATGAGGAATCCTTTCTCGTGATACGTATCAACTTCAGCGGTATCAAGTGCGAAACGGAGTTGTCGTTGCTGTGGACCGTTCCATTGCGGTGTACCTATTTCAGATGGGCGTTCAACACTGACCATCGCTGTCTCCTGTCTGTTACTGGATCAGAGCATCTGTTTTTAACTGTCCCCAACGCGTTGTGAGTTTACCATTTGGCTCAACGGCAAAGGCAGGGATATCTTCTCCGTCAATACTCAGATTATCAAAATGGACGTTTGCCGTGTGCGTAATAAAGCCGATACGTCCACTGTCCCGGAATTTCGCATTATCTTCTCCATCGAACAAGAGTTCATCATCGACAAAGCATTGGTAATTCTGTCCCTCTGCAACGATCTTAAGACGATAGGTTTCACCGACTTCCGGTTCAACGGGTAAAGGGGTTTTGATGTGGTCCCATTGATTCTCTTTCCATCGGGAGAATTGGCATTTATGCTGGTCTGTGCGAATCCAGAATCGCATGCCGTTATCTCCGTCCGTATCGGCACGGATTAACACACCCGCTGCATTCACGTTCACATTTTTTACCAAGGTTACATCTACTTCAAGGGTGTAATCTGTCCAATCTTCATCACCAAACATTGTCTTGGCGTACTCCGCACCGGAGGTTTCGGCATAGGTATCCTTTACGATTTTCCATTCGCCTTTGACTTCGTTCCATCCGTCAGGAAGCCCTTTATCAAAGTTTTCTTGCCATATCCCTGCTGAAGCAGTGGAAGTTAATATGGCAACAAGAAATATGATGGATACTGTTTTTAAATAACGCACGGGGTTCCTCCAGTCTATCGCTTTAGCGTTAACAGTTAAAAGCGTGTTTGGAAAGTGTTTGTTGGGAAAACAGGGACCTTTAATTGTGTTTCTGGGTACTGACTTTTACTTTACCAAAAGACACAAAAAAGTTCAAGCGGATTTTAGGGGAAAGTTAAAGAGGATTGCAGGGGGGGGATTTGAACCCCCGTCCTCCGGGTTATGAGCCCGACGAGCTACCTGGCTGCTCTACCCTGCGGCAAGAATTATAATCCTAAATCATGGTCGAGGAGGGACTTGAACCCTCACACCTTTTTACGGGCGACGGATTTTAAGTCCGTTGTGTCTACCGATTCCACCACTCGACCGCAAAGAGTATTAATAGTATATACCATCTGTAGGTGTTTGTCAACTTTTTTTACCTTTATTTTCCCAAAAGTGCTGATTCCACTGTGTTTATGTGGCGTTATATATTATTTTTCTGGTAATATCAAGGTATAATGGGAACTGGCGGTTTTTCTTACCACTTGACATTTTTTTCGGAATCGCATATCATGAAGGCATTATGAAAAATATTAAACTTGCATCAGGACACGAAACGCCGATACTGGGCTTGGGAACCTGGCAGCTCAAAGGCAGGCAGTGTGAACGCATCGTCAAAGAAGCCATTGATTTAGGGTATACCCACATTGATACAGCGTGGATGTACCAAAATCAGCGTGAGATTGGGAAAGCACTTCGCGAGATTCACATTGATCGTGAAGCTATTTTTCTTACCACTAAAATTTGGCACACCCATCTCAAGTATGATGAGGTTCTCTCCCAATTTGAAGAGTGCCTCGGCGATTTGCAAATGGATTACGTTGATCTGTTATTGATTCACCATCCGAGCGGCTCTGTTCCGGTTGCTGAAACTTTTGAGGCTTTTCAGAAGCTTTACGACGCGGGTCAAGTGAAAAGCATCGGTATCAGTAACTTTAGCATCGCTCAGGTTGAAGAGGCGTGTGAAGTCTCAGAACTTCCGATTTGCACGAATCAGGTAGAATATCATGTCCGCAGAAACCGGGCAGAATTGCGGGACTATTGCCAGGCACGCGACATCATAATGACAGCGCACAGACCCTTGGCTGTTGGGAACCTTGCCAGTGATACAATGTTGAGTGAAATTGGTGAGAAGCATGGAAAGACTGCAGCACAAGTTGCCTTAAAGTGGTTAATACAGCAAGGGATCATCACAATTCCGAAATCGGGTTCGGTGCCGCATTTACAAGAGAATCTGGATGTCTTTGAATGGGAGTTAACCGACGAAGAGATGCGAACCCTTGATACTGCAAAATAACTTATGCGAAAAGCAGTGATTTCTTGGTGAAGTCCGGTGTCCCTTCCCAGTGACGGGTGGGATCCCTGGTTGCAAACCGCACCTACCGGACTTGTTAGATTGTGCGTTTTCATGGATTTTCTTCAGGATCGTATCCGCGTTATTTAACGGCAAGGTGTAATTAAAAAATGAAATTTGGACTGTTTTATGAACATCAGATTCCGCGTCCGTGGCTTGACGGGGCGGAACATAAACTTTTTCAAGACGCGTTGGCGCAGGTGGAACTCGCTGACAGACTTGGATTTGACTATATTTGGGAGGTGGAACACCATTTCCTTGAGGAGTATTCACACTCTTCTGCACCGGAAGTCTTCCTCGCGGCTTGTAGCCAGCGGACGACACAGATTCGGTTGGGACACGGGATTGTGCTGATGCCCCCGGCGTACAACCATCCCGCACGCGTCGCTGAACGCATTGCGACACTTGACCTTGTATCGAACGGACGTGTCGAATGGGGAACGGGGGAGTCAGCATCGCATATAGAGCTCGGTGGGTTCAACGTTGATCCGAAACACAAACGCGAGATGTGGGCGGAGTGTACCCGCGAGACAGCGAAAATGATGACGCAATCGCCTTATGCTGGATATGAGGGACAGTATTTTTCCATGCCGACGCGCAATGTCGTTCCAAAGCCGTTGCAGACACCACATCCACCGCCGTGGGTGGCTTGTTCCAGCCGCGATAGCCTTCGATACGCCGCCAGATATGGACTCGGCGCGCTAACCTTCGCTTTTGTTGATGCAAGCGAAGCCAAATTTTGGGTAGAAGAATATTACGAGATTTTTGAGAAAGAGTGCGAACCCCTAACGCAGCGGGTGAACCCGAATATCGCTATGGTGTCCGGATTTTCATGCCATAATAATGAGGAGACCGCTGTCGCTCGCGGATTAGATGGATTGCGTTTCTTCCGATTCGCGCTCGCGCACTACTACCACGGTGGTTCACAAATACCGGGACAGACGGATATTTGGCAGTTATATAGACAATCAACACAGGAGCCTGCTGAAGGTAGAGCGGGCATCGGAACACCCGATCAGGTACGCGAGCATCTTGAGGTGATGGAAGATGCTGGGGTAGATCAGGTTGTTTTCATTCAACAGGCTGGCGCGAACCTACATGAAGATATATGTGAATCGTTGGAACTGTTCGCGGAACGCGTACTTCCAGACTTCAAGGCGCGGGACGCATCACAGATTGCGGCAAAAAATGAACGGCTTGCTAAGGCGATTGAGAGGGCGGAGGCGCGAAAACCGGTTTTGACTGCTCTCAGTGAGGTTCCGGTCGTAGATGCCTATCCGGTTCTCAAACGAAAGTTGGAAGAGAAAGCGGAGGAAACCGAGCCTACTGAAATGAGTGAAGATGGTGAAAAATTTCTGTTGTCTATAGAAGGTGGAAAGCGGACTGAAAAGAACACGTAGATACCGGCGCGCTTGCGGATCGTGCTTAGACGGGGTTGAAAATGAAGAACGTATTAGTAGTTGACGACGACGAGAAAATCTGTTGGGCATTCGAGCAATTCCTTGAAAGCGAAGGTTATGCTGCCAGTATTGCAAACAGTGCTGAGGAGGGCTTGCGCCGCATTGCATCTGACAAGCCGGATGTCGTTTTGCTTGACGTGAATCTGCCCGGAATGAGTGGTTTAGAGGCGTTAGGTGAGATAAAAGCGAGTCACCCGTGGGTAATTGTGGTTATCATCACGGCTTATGACGATGTAGAAACAACAATAGAAGCGATGCGCTTACAGGCGTTCGATTTTGTCCCGAAACCGATTGATCTGGATATCGTCAAAGGTGTACTGGAGCGCGCTTTCCGAACGCAATCTGTCCGCAGCACCTTGCCTGTGGAGACGATGGACGAGTCGCCAGTGGCACAGATTGGTGGGCACCGTCTGGTCGGGAAAAGCAGTCAGATGCGTGAGATTTACAAACTCATAGGCGTTATGGCAAGCAATACCGTCACAGTTTTGATTGAGGGTGAGACGGGCACAGGAAAGGACCTTGTCGCCCGCGCAATTCATGCCGGGAGTGAACGGAAGGAGAAGCCATTCATTCCAGTTGATTGTGGTGCGCTTCCTGATGAACTTTTAGAGAGTGAACTCTTCGGTTATGAAGCGGGGGCGTTCACAGGGGCAAAAGCGGAGGGGAAACCGGGGCGATTTGAACTCGCAGATGGCGGTACCCTTTTTCTTGATGAAGTCGGCAACATGACCCCGGCACTACAGGTGAAGCTGCTCCGTGCTTTGCAAACACAAGAGATTGAACGATTAGGTGGGACGCGTACCCTTAAAGTGGATGTCCGCGTTATCGCTGCCACGAACCAAGAACTTAGCGAAATGGTAAAACAAGGGCAATTCCGTGAGGATCTCTACTACCGTTTCAGACGTATCGCACTCCATCTCCCACCGTTGCGGGAACGCCAAGAGGACATTTCACTGCTCGTTACACACTTTCTGCAACTTATTCAAGAGGAACTCGGCAAACCGATTCGTGGTATTTCTGAAGAAGGGATGAAACTGCTACAAGACTATCCGTGGCCCGGCAATGTTCGGGAGTTAGAGAACTGTCTCAGAAGCGCAGCAGCACTCTCCCGCGCGGATGTGATTCTTCCGGACGACCTCCCCTCAGAAATTCGCATAGACAGCGAGATAAATCCTACCGATGGTTCACAATTAGAGATTTCTCTCAAGTCCATTTTGCAAGATACTACAAGAGAAGCAATCGCGCAAGGGAAACAAGGGCTTTACGAAGATGTCGTCGCCTCCTTGGATAAGGTATTAATTGAACTCGTCCTTGATGAATTTTCGGGCAACCATAGCAAAACAGCTGAATTGCTCGGTATGAGTCGGACGACCCTTCTAAAGAAGATCAAACAGAGTAATGATGCTGATGTCGAATAGGCACGACGGGAGGCAAAACATCATGGGTTCGTGGATTCGGATTGCGCACCGTGGTGCATCCGGAATCGCCCCCGAAAATACGCTCGCAGCATTCAAAAAAGCACTCGAAATTGGTGTGGATGCCGTTGAACTTGATCTGCACGGCACGGCTGATGGTGAGATTGTCGTGATACACGATGCCACCTTGGATCGGACGACAGATCTCCAAGGGCATATCAATGAAACCCCCTTAGAAACGATTCGAGGTGCCGATGCTGGTGAGTGGTTTGATACCGAATTTGTGGGTGAACCGGTACCGACGCTTGCAGAGGCATTAGCATGCATCGGAAAAGAGACGATTGCTGTCTTGGAGATCAAAGATCCACTGATAGCTGAGGCGGTTGTCGCGAAAATTCATGAGACAGAGACGTTAGATACTACCGTTATTATTTCCTTTCATACCGAAGTCTTACAGACCATCCGCACATTAGAGCCTCGTATTGCCACAGGATGGCTCATCGGAGGTTTCAACAAGTCCATACCTCCTGTCGCGTTGTGCCAGCAATTAGGAGAGCTCGGTAGCAGTCTGCTGAATGTCAATCACGAGTTAATCACGGCAGAATTCGCCTATGAAATCCGCAGGCGTGGTATCGCATTGTGGTGTTGGACGGTGGATGACATTGCCCGTATGCGTGAGATGAAAGCACACGGTGTGCAAGGCATCACGTCAAACTACCCGGAACGCTTCGCTATGATTTAGTTTGCCTGTTCCTTTGATCCCCACCAAAACGTAATCGCGATATAGGCAAGGATCGGATAAGACAATAAGGTTGTTGACCAAGCGATCCCTTCTAATCCCCAATACTGCATGAATAACCAATTGAAAAACGGATTTAGGACAAGCCGGATGAGAGTTGCTGTGACAACAGTCCCGTGTGCTTGACGCGCCAAATGCGCCCGAATTAGCAACCGACTCATTAAACGCGGAAGCGTCCCAAGCAGATAGAGCCCCAGCAATGAAGCGATATGGAGCTGCCCCGCCTCGGACAATACACCCTGTCCATACAAAACTGAGACGATATTTCCCCGAAGAAAATAAAAGCCTGTCAAGAACGGCACCATCAGTATCAGTAGCACAATAACACCTTGCCAAACACTTCGTTGTAACTGCGCTCCGTCAGCGGTTGAGCCGTTTTCTGCTTGCACAGATGAAGAGATCCTTGCCCAATGCGATAGTAGAACAGGAAGTGTTACGCCTGTGAGTCTTTCAGGAATCGCACACAAGCGGAGTGCGTAATCAAGTTTTGAGACGGAACTTGCACCTAATGTGCTTGCCATTCCTCTATCGACGACCGGATTCAACCCATCGGCAATTGCTGCGCCCATCATAAGTAGACATTGGCGCAAGAATCGTTTGGTGTAAGATGTATTTTGTAAATCCAGTTTCAGGTGCCACCTTCGCAGCTTCAGGATAGCGCAGCATCGCGGGAACAAGACGATCACTTGAAAAAGTTCACCGAGGATCAGCGCGATCGGTATACTAAACCAAGTTAAAGACGGCTTACATAAGTAGATAATCCCAATGACAAGCACAGCACAGAGCCCTTGAACAATAACGGACACTTGAAACGCTTGATAAGTGTCTAATATTGCCTTGAGCATCCAACGCACTGATGCGATAATCGTAAAGCAGAGAAACCCACCCACGATGCCGATTGTGGTAACAGACGAGAATTCGGTATTCGGTAAAAAGCGTTGGGAGATTGTCCACGAAATAGCGACGAGGAGACAACAGAGCCACGGCATCACTATAATATAGCGGGAAAGAATGGATTGTACACAACGTTGTGCTTCAGTTTCACCTTTTGCACGGGCTTCGGCTAATAGGGGGACGAGGATAGAGTAGGCGGAGGCGGCACTGAGCAACTGAATAACGAATACAGCGATACCCCAATAGTAGTAAATAAAATCCATCTCTACTGGGTCACCGAACCAATTGGCAAGAACGATGTAGATAAGAAGTGTGCCAGCATGTCCGATCAGACTGAGCGGTGTAACAATGAGAACGTTCTTGAGAAGGGAGGCTTGGGTTTGGGAAGCATTATTCGGCATGAAATGGCTGAAAGGCGTGTTGGGTATAGACAGAGTTGTAGACACGGTTTGCCGAGGTGTCCCAACTCTGTCGGTTTGTCAACGCTCTAAAAGCGATGCTTAATAGCACCCCATGTGGTTGTGAGTTTGCCTGCTGGTGCGACCGGTAGTCCTTCTTTGGCTTTCTCGTAATCCTCGTCCGTTGGTCTAAACGGTTCAGTTGAGATCATAAAGACATCGAATAAAGCCTCGACGCCCGCAGCTGCTTCTCGCGGTTGAATGCGGACGGTGTTGGTTCCCTTTTTTAAATCCGTTGGGGATTGTGATTCTGGTTTATCTCTACCACCACTCCATGCCCATACCGGTCCGTGTGTGTCGATTATCAGACTGTCGCCAGCGTCGGCGATATTGTCACTATTGAGGACAATAAACCAAGACTGTCCGCCACCCCGGAAATCTGCGACCCGACCCCAGATATATGCCTTTCCTGCCACGGGACTCTCAAATTCGTAATCTGCGGACCCATTGGCTACTTTAGCAATCAGGATGTCTTCAGCTAACCACGGTTTCTGTGCTTTATCTGCCAATTTCTTTTCACTCTTGCCGGGTTTGAGTGTTTCCGCTTTATCAAAAAGTGCTGCCGAAATCCAGATTTGCCAACCTCTTTCGAGTTTTGATTCACGCCATTCCTTCACAGCTGAGACGGGTAGCACAAATAGCACGATCAAAAATAGGCTAACTACGGTTATAAAGAACTTAATTGATAGATTTGCTTGCCTCACGATTGCCCCTCCTCGATGTTTGCTTGTAGTCATACAATTCATCAAGTTTCTCAATCTTGCCACTGCAGGCAGAAAATGGACACATTTATTGGATTTGCACAGGTGCCGTTATGTGTAGGCGCGTTTTGCAACTGTACTTCTTCTGGAAGCGTGCCACTTGCAAAGCGCACCTCAAGAAAATTGAGGACGTAAGTCCGAGTTAACTCGTAATGTGACAGGACTAAAAACGATGCTTGATCGCGCCCCACGTTGTTGCCAACTTACTCGCGGGTTCAACAGGCGTTGGGTCGCCACCTATGGGTGAAGCGTTTTTGAACATATCATCGTTCGGCTCAAAATCTGTTGAAGAAATCATGATGATATCCATCAAAGTCTCTTTCGTCGCTTCAGCTTCCCGTGGGACAATCCTGATGGTGTTTTCGCCTACAACCGCTTGCGTTGGGGACTTAGTTGTATTATCTCTACCCGTAGCCCACGCCCAATTGCCGGGTGTATCAATAATCAATCCATCTCCTTCATGGTCTTCGCTGTTGAGAACGACAAACATGGACTGTCCGCCGCCTCGAGTATCTCCGACACGGCAGTAGATAAACGCGTCTCCAGCTACCGGACTCTCGAAAGTATATTCGATGAATGCACTACCGACACTACCAGCGAGGGCGATGACTACATCGTCGCCTATGGCGGGACCACCAATATCGGAACCGTCGCGCTCTGCTTTTGCGTTACCAGCCAAAAAGTCTTGCGCCAACGAATCGTCTTTGCCGAGTTTGAAGGTATCTGCCCCCTCACGATTGCTCGGTTCTGTACCTGCGTCAATCCAGATCTGCAAGCCGCCTTCCAACTCAGAGCCTCGGTGCGCTGCTGGCACTTGGATCACCCATACAAACGTTAAAAGTAGGATCATTGTGAATCCGAAAACTATGGTTGAGAGATATTTCGTTTTCATGCGCTCCTCCTAGAATTGATAGGTTGAGGGTTTTGTAATAGGAATGTCCTCGACGGATCGAAGCCGAAGATTTTCTATATTGTTGTGATTATATCACATTTAGGAGAAAAAAAGTCAAATTTATTTTACGGAATTGTGCGGGTATGTTGTTTATGGTAGATTTTAGAATTACTTTTGCATCTTCTGCCAGCACAAACCCCCTAACCCCTTATCAGGGGGAATTTGTTCATTTGTGGATGTCAATATATTTTTATAATTCACCATAGTTGCGGTAACCTTTTTCATAGAGGTAGAGAATCAAGCCTGCTATGATGAGGGTTTTACCACTACCGGTTGCCATGTTGAATAGCAGATGGATGGGGTTTTCTTTACCGGAAAGATTGTTGTTAAAGTAGTGGATAAAACTTGCAAACGCGTCTTTTTGGTAGGGACGCAATTGAAATTCAGGATTCAGGTTTTGCGTAATGCTACCGGGTATTTCAGGTTTGGGAATGCCCACTCAAACGCTATTTCAAGTTGTTCATGAAGGAATTGTTCAAGCATCAGATAGTTTCCAATTATCCTTGCTCGGTAAACGACGGCATTCCAGGCGTGTGTCGACTCTTCGCCAAATCTTCATATACAATCCGGGCGATTTCGGGGCCAATCTTCTGGAGTTCTTCTTCCAAACCCGCCTCTTGGATAGGGACAGTGGCAACAAATGCGCCTTTGTGTAAATCAATGGGGAAACCGTTTTCTTGTTCAACACCGTCGCGGGCATACCGAACCCGTGCTCCGGAGAGCGGTCCATACTCCTCATAATAATAGAGTTCTACCCGCAGCAGGTCAATAGAATCAGGACCTGGTACCCGTCCAGCCAGGTCAAGCGTCTTAATCCTAAGAGGCATCTTATTAAGGTCGTCAACAATGGATGGCATAAGTGTATCTCCATTTACGCTAAAAGTGATAGTTCTGGATAAACCTCGAAGCGATTCTTTACACAAGTTACAGCGATATTTCCGTGTGCAAGAATTTCAGCATCTCGTAATGCACGTACAAGTGTTTCTAATTCAATTGTTAGGTTCGGTGAGCGAGGTGTACCTTCGCTTGCAGGTGGTTGCATGGCGTATTGTATTAGAAAATCCCCCATACGTCCGGGATCAACAACGCCTAATAAGAAATCAGGCAACCCATCGTGCTGGTAGGGTGGCCCCGAGCTTGGCGGAGACGGTAACATCTGGGCAACCTCCTTGACTGGATCAAGGAGTTGTAATCCAGTCGGTAGTGGTTCCTGAATCTCAATTTCATGAACGTAGGCAGGATCCTCTGGGGTAGGCACTCTCTCGCTGCTTACCATCGCATAATGCCAAGCTACCGCGTAAGAACGTGTAATAGAAATAAAAGGACTATTCACAGTGCTTCTGGCAATATGAAGCATCTGTCGGGTTATAGTAGGTGCCATTCTGGGAGACCTGGCAATAAATCCTTGAAGTGCCACCCTTTATTTAGACCATAATTTAGCAAAGTTAAGAGAAGGTTTGTCGTTGAAATTCTATAGGTGTCAAATACCCTAACGCCGAATGTGGGCGTTTCTGATTATACACCTGTTCGATAAAATGACCGATGCGTTCTCGAGCCTCGGTAATATCTTGGTAATCATTGAGGTGAACTTCTTCTTCCTTGAGCGTTCGGATCAACCTTTCGGCGTATCCGTTCTCCCAAGGACACCCTCTGCGAGCGACTGAAATCTGAATACCGTGTGCTTTGAGTTTCAAGAGATAAGCCCTTGAAAGATACTGCACGCCTTGATCGGAGTGATGAATCTCCGCAACCCTGTCGTCTAAAGCTTGCTCTAAGGGTTGCAAAGTCAGAGATTGCGTCAAGTGTTGACTCAGTTTCCAGCCTCTAATCATGCGCGTGAAGACATCCATGAGCAGAGCGACATAGATGAAGCGGTGCTTGAGGCGAACGTAGGTGATATCGCCCACCCAGACCTGATCGCATCGACAGATGTCAAGGTCTTTGAGGCGATTCTGCCACGGCTGCGGACCGTCAATGGAGTGGGTCGTTTGACACGCACGCTTGACGGAAGCCGACAAGTTCTCTTCTTTCATCAAGCGGGCGACGCGTTTATACCCAACGGTGTGTCCTTCGGCGACCAACACCTTCGTGATACGTCTATACCCGTAAGTCGGATACGCCGCCGCTAACCGCTGTATTTCGGATCGCAGGACTTCTTCAGAGGCATCGCTTTTGGGTTGATAATAGAAGGTGCTCTTGTTGAAACCCAGCGTCTGACAAATCTGCCGCATCGAATACTCCTTGCGCAACGTCTCAACGAGACAGTGCTGTTGAGAAGGCGTCAATCCAATAAAGTCAATGCTTTTTTTTGGATTTCGAGGGCCAGCGTCAACCGTCCAACGAGTTGCTCAAGTTGAGCAATCCGCTCCGCTGACGCATTTGACGGCTTATCGGTTTCCGACTCAAAGAAGGTTTCGGCATTTTCAAGAAGTTGGCGTTTCCATGTGGAGACTTGGTTTTCGCTGAGGTTATGACGTCGACACAGTTCTGCTTGTGAAGTTTCACCACGGAGGGCCTCAAGCACAACTTCTGCTTTAAACTTAGGTGTGAATCTTCTGCGTTTCGCCATCGGAATGCTCCTTTGAAATATAGATTATCATTGTAGCACAATCTTATATTAGAGAGTGGTCTAAATTTCCGGTGGCAGTACAATATGTGGTATATCCAATCTTATCGTCCTCAATAACTTGGCTTAATTCTCTGCTAAGAAATTCAAGTAAATCCGCTTTAGTTTTTTCTTTTGCGATATCTGGTTGATACAGAAGATAATCATAATTATTTAAGTGGTCATTACTTATTCCATAAAATTCGCATCTTTTTCGTAATGTTTTTATATATTTCTCCTTTGATATAGTCCTGCTTTCAAAACGTACTCGTATAACCAAGTTATTCATTGCTGCCTCAAGCAATTGCCTTAGTTCCTCTTTTCTTTCTTCAGTCATTTCATCGCTCCTTTTGGTTTTTTGAAAAGAATTTGATATTAGACAGAAAATGTTTTATACTTTCAAAAAGTCAGGGATGAATGGCTCCATGCTACGTGATTGCCGGGCTGCGGTTCGTGTGATCCTATATCCCTGGCTTTTTTATTCTCCATATCCGCTTCACTAACTGCAAAGTCCGTATCCTTTATTTCGGAGAGATTGACATAATAGGGACATAACCTCTATATGGCAGCTCTAATCAGGAAACGTAACGCGTTCGTAGATTTCTCGCAAGGGGAGTTCACATTGGATGGAGGTGAGTGGCAAAATATCTTCAAGTGCTTGGAAGGCGGTGAAAATCCAGTCTTCCGCAGTAACGGGTGCGGTCTCATGTTTTTGGGGACGGCGGTAACGTTCGACAAGGACCTTATCTTGGGAAACGAGGACGTATTCCTGCAACGAGGCGAGGTGTCGGTAATGACTGAATTTTTCGCCGCGATCATAAGTCTCCGTTGAAGGTGAGAGGACTTCTACAAGGATAATGGGGTTAAGGAGTATATCAAAAACATCATCTTCAAAACGGGGTTCTTCACAAACAACGACATCTGGATAGAAGTAGGACGAAGTGACACGAGCACTCACCCGCATCGCGTTCGCGTAGGTTTCACATCCGCTGCTTTTTAATAGGTTGTGGAGCATACCAACGATATTACCTGTAATTAGATTATGCGCTCGACTCGCGCCGGACATCGCTATCAGCTCACCGTTTAAGTACTCATACCTGACTATCTCTGAGTCTGGAGGTGCTTTGCGTTCAAAAGCAATATATTCCTCAGGTGTAAGGCGTGTTTGTGCTGCAGAGGTTGCCATGATTTTCCCCCGGTAATGGACTGCGTTAGGAGAGCGTAGTGCACTCCTATTCACGCACTTGACCGTTTCCGTAGACGATATACTTGTAAGTCGTTAACCCCTCAAGTCCCATCGGACCGCGGGAGTGGAGCTTCTGTGTGCTGATGCCGACTTCGGCACCTAAGCCGAATTCGTAGCCGTCGGTGAAGACAGTGCTGGCATTAACATAGACCGCTGCGGAATCTACTTCTTTGAGGAATTGCTCCGATGCACTATAACTTTCGGTGATGATCGCGTCGGAGTGGTGTGAACCGTAGGTTTCTATATGGTCAATAGCTGTGTCAATATCGTCCACGACGCGGATGGATAGGATATAGTCAAGATATTCTGTGCGCCAATCTTCTTCAGTCACCGGTTTGGCAGCGGAGTAGAGCTCCCGTGTCCGTTCGCATCCACGGATTTCTACATCCGAGTCCTGTAAGGTCTCACAGAAAGTAGGCAGGAATTTCTCGGCGGTATCGGCGTGGACAAGGAGGGTCTCTAATGCATTGCAGACGGCGACTTTGTATCCAACCTTTGCATTCATACAGATTTTGTTTGCCATTTTAAGGTCGGCGGCTTTGTCGACATAGATATGACAAATTCCGTCGGCATGTCCGAGTACCGGTACATCGGATTTTTTCATCAAAAATTGGACGAATTCGTTACTGCCGCGTGGAATGACGAGATCAACGTAATCTGGCAGGCGGATGAGTTCATAGACGGCTTGTCGGTCAGTGGTGTCAACGAATTGGATAGCGTCTGGTACGCCTTCCGCTGCTGCAGTATCGCTAAGGATACGGGCAAGCGTTGCGTTGGAGTGGATTGCCTCGGAACCGCCGCGCAGGATAACGCCGTTCCCAGATTTGATACAGAGTGCCGAGACTTCAACGGTCACGTCCGGTCGAGATTCATATACGACAGCGACGACCCCGATAGGCACGCGGACGGTGCCGATCTTGAGACCGTTCGGACGTTCACCCATACTAATGACTGCACCGATTGGATCAGGGAGTGCAGCAACTTGACGCAGGTTGTCTACCATTCGCTCGATTTTTTTATCGTCCAGCAGGAGACGTTGCATGAGCGGTGCAGGGACTCCAGTTTTTTCGCCGTTTTCGAGGTCTATACGATTGGCGGCTTGAATTTTATCTTTGGAATTTAGCAGGCTCTCAGCCATTGCTAAAAGGGCATGATTTCGTACATCGGCGGAGCTTCGTGATAAGACACGCATCGCCGATTTCGCCTTTTTCGCTTGTGATTGGATTATTTCTTGGATGTTTTCGTTCATAATCTTCCTTTGGTGTTTGGGGAATTGGTAAATTGTAAGTGGAAATAGCATTGGTATTATAACATATTGTTTGGGAAATTTTCAAGAGGATTTAAAAAGTTGCTATCAGCAGTCAGGTATCGGTAATCGGTTGTCAGAGGAATGGTTGCCAGTGGTCAGCAGCGTAGTGGATGGAGCGGCATTAGTCGAGCAGGACGAGATTATCGCGATGTATGATTTCGTCGTAATCACGGTAACCGAGGATGTTTTCAATGTCTTTGGTGTGTTTTCCGGCGAGTTTGGCAGTGTCTACGGCGTTGTAATTCACCAAGCCGCGTGCGAACTCTGCGCCATTTTCGGTGAGGCATGAAACGGTATCGCTGTAGTCGAAATTGCCCTCAACACGTCGGATACCGGCGGGGAGTAGGCTTTTACCGCCTTGCACAAGGGCGTCGCGTGCACCGTTATCTACAATGAGTCTACCTTTCGGTGGACGGGAATAGGCGATCCATCGTTTGCGTCCAGAGATACGAGATTGCGGGAGGAACAGGGTACCAAGCAATTCGCCTTTTAAGAGTCTTGTGACGACGAGTGGTTCTCGTCCGTGTGCCATTACCATCATCTCTCCAGAACTGGTGACGATTTCCGCTGCTTGCAACTTTGTTACCATCCCGCCAGTGCCACCCGTTGTGCCAGCTGTTCCAGCGGCTTGCCAGATTTCATCTGAAATCGTGGTAACAGTGTGAATCAATTCTGAGTTAGGATTGTGCCTTGGGTCTGCTGTGTAGAATCCTGCCTGATCGGAGAGGATGATGAGGAGTTGTGCTTGGGCGAGGTTTGTCACGTAGGCAGAGAGGGTATCGTTGTCGCCGACCTTGATTTCATCGACTGCGACGGTGTCGTTTTCGTTGATGATAGGGATCACACCGAAATTAAGGAGGGCACGCATCGTGTCATTCATGCGGGTGTAGCGTTCTCTGTTGGAGAAATCGTCGCGTGTGAGCAGCATAGACGCGGCGCGTTGTCCGTAGTTTGAAAACCGATCCTTGTAAGCCGCCATCAATCGTATTTGTCCTACGGCAGCGGCAGCTTGTAGATGTGGTAGCGTGTGCGGACGCTGTTTCAGACCGAGTTGGGGCCACCCGGCAGCGATAGCACCGGATGTGACAAGGATGACTTCCACACCCTCCTGTTTCACAAGTGCTAAATCGTGGACTAACCCATCAAGAGCAGCTTCGTTGAGGTGTGCCCCTTCTGAAATAGTACTGCTGCCGACCTTCACAACGATCCGTTGCACATCCACTAAACAGGTACGCTGTTCAGTTGGATTGCATCGCTTTTGGGCTATAAGTGAACTCGAATTCATCAATCTGGACTGTGTCTCCTTCCACTGCGCCTGCGCGGGCGAGCGCATTCATCACTCCCATGTTTTTAAGTTTCCGATACAACAGAATCAACGCTTGTTCGTTTTCCATATCGGTCATGAGAACAGCACGGCGGGGTTCAGCACCGGTGACAGCGAACCCTTTTTCAGTTTCGACGAGTTCAAACCGCGCTGATGGTTCCGGTGGTAGTTCTGGTTCTAAGATAATCGTCGTCTCTGTTTCTTTTCGGGCGCGTGCTTCCAAGTATTGCAAAGAGCGGTAGGCTTGCTGCATCAGTTGGTTTACACCGGCACCGGTAATTGCGGAGATCGGGAAAACTTTCCGTTTGCCGAAATATGCCTGCACACGCGCCAAATTCGCCTCGGCTTCAGGCATGTCAATCTTGTTGAGTGCGATAATTTGTGGGAGTTTCGTTAGCAGTTCGTTATAATGCCCCAATTCGAGGTTGAGTTGTTCGTAGTCTTTAATCGGGTCCCGTCCATCCGTGGCACTGAGATCAATGACATGAATGAGCATTTTGGTACGCTCGATATGCCGCAGGAATTGGTGTCCTAAGCCTGCCCCCTTGTGCGCGCCTTCTATGAGTCCGGGGATGTCTGCAAGGACGAAATTCTGTTCTCGGTTGATGCGGACAACGCCGAGATTCGGACGAAGCGTCGTGAACGGGTACGCAGCGATTTTCGGTGTCGCAGCAGAGGTCCGCGCCAGCAGTGTTGATTTACCGGCGTTGGGATAACCGACCAACCCGATATCAGCGATGAGTTTGATTTCGAGGCTGATTTCGCGTTCTTCTCCGGGTTCACCCTTCTCCGCGACGCGGGGTGCTTGGAAGGTGCTGCTTTTAAAGCGTGCATTCCCCTTACCGCCGATACCACCGCGTGCGACAACGACGCTTTCGTCAGGTTCCGTTAAATCAGCAAGCAGTTCGGCTGTGTCAAAGTCTCTGACAATAGTGCCAGCAGGGACCTTAACGACGCAATCCGTGCCGTCAGCACCGTCGCGCTGTTTACCGGTGCCGTGTCCGCCGTTTTCAGCCACTTGGCGTGGGTTATGATGCAGGTCAATCAGTGTACTCATTCCCAAAGTGGCAGTGAGGATAACGTTCCCGCCGTTCCCGCCGTCTCCGCCATCGGGGCCGCCACGCGGGACAAATTTCTCTCGCCGGAAACTGATACATCCGTTCCCACCGTTGCCTGCTTTGACCTGAATTCTTGCGGTGTCCATGTGCTTATACTTTGCCTGAATTGTGCAGGGGGCTACAACGCCTCAAACCCTGCTTCCGTTATCGCGTCTTTAAGATGGGTAGGCGTGATAGACAGTTCATTGAAACGGACAACCGCCTCGCCTTTGCGCAGGTTGACTTTCGCGCTCTGAACGCCCTCAAGGGCTGTCAACGCATCTTTCACCGTTTTGACGCAATGTTGACACGACATGCCGCTGATTTTTAGTTTCGTTTTTTGCATGCTGTTATTCCTTTATCAAGAGTTCTATGATTGAGTCCCTTTATCTCCTTTGCCCTTTGTCGGAAAATTGAAATGGCAGGATGGACAAGTGGGTAGGTGTGTCCGGATTGCCAAGCCACACTTTGGACAGATACGTTTCGTCCGAAAGCGTTCAACAAGGCGTGATGCCACGACAATACCTAAAAAAAGGATAATAAGAAAGGTGACTTCCCAAAAACCGATAGACACACTTAGGCTCCGCAGTTTCTATATGTTATAGTAAAGTTTAGCATTAATTGGACACCTTCAAATAAGTATCTAACCCCCTAAAAGAAATCCGAAGAAATCCGCAAAAACACCCCCTTATCAGGAAGGAATGGAGCATCCGCAAGTTATACCTTCAAATCTCGCAAGGTCGCGAGATTTACCTCGTGCTTTGTTTTCATCTCTGGTGTTTCAATGATGAGTGGAATTTCAGTAAATCGGGTATCATTAAGGATATACGCAAAGGCGGTTGTGCCGATGTTTCCCCCGCCGATGTGTTCGTGTCTGTCAACGCGGCTCTGATATTCTGATTTCGCGTCATTGAGATGGAAGGCTTTTAGTCGCTCAAGTCCGATGACCTCATCGAATTGGTTAAATGTCGCTTCGCAGTCTGATTCGGTTCGCATGTCGTAGCCTGCTGCGAAGACATGACACGTATCCAGGCAGACACCAAACCGATCAGGGGATTTTGACATGCTGATTATATCTCGTAGGTGTTCAAAACGGTAGCCGAGATTTGTACCTTGCCCAGCAGTGGTTTCAAGGAGGGGCATGACATCGGGTGCCTCAGTGTTTTCAAACAGAAAGTCGAAACTCTCGCTTAGCTGCTTTAATCCGAATCTCTCTCCTTCGCCGAGGTGCGCGCCGAGGTGCGTAACGAGGTAGCGGATACCGAGCAATTGTGCAAGTTCCATCTGTTCGCGGAACGCTTGACGTGATTTTTCCAGCACCTCCGGTTTCGGGGAAGCAAGATTGCTCAAGTGGATGTCGTGAACGATTACCTCATCCAGATCGGCTTCTGACCATGCTGTGATAAATTTTTCGACTATCTCTGAGGTGGGAGGTTTTCCTTGCCACTGGTTTGGATTTCGCAAGAAAATTTGTATCGTGTCGCACTCAAGATCAGTGCCATTTTTGATGGCGTTGTGTATTCCGCCTGAAGTGGATACATGTGCACCAAGTACCATATTTTTTCTAACAAATTTCGGATCGCGAGTTCACCGCTTTTGTGTAATGCGTTTCGAGAACCTGCGAATCACACCGAAATTGACATCTCCTTAATACGCGAATAATAAGAGCGAATAATAAGAACACAGTTGTCTTTCTATGGCTATTATGCATTAAAAATACCACAAAATCACAACCGAAATCAAATAAAAGCATTTTGCCGCGATGTTGCGTTCACGGGTGTAAGGCTGTTTTGATACCACGTTGCGCAGCGGCGTTATCAAACGCTGTTAGTCCCTGTGCAATCGGGAATCGATCTGTTAGCAAGGGTTTGAAATTGAGTGCTTTTTCTATGAGGAGCTGCTTGGATGCTTCAAGGCTGGCGCGAGAAAATGCCCATGAAGCCATCAGTTTGTGACCCGCGTAGTGAAATTCTTCAAGGTTAATACGAAGTTCTTCACCTTCCGGCGCGAGTCCAAAGAAGTTGAGACATCCGCCTCTACGGACAATCTCAAAAGCAAGCGCGATTGCTGAAGCGTTGTTTGTCGTCGCAGAGATGACGGTGTCAACGCCACCGTTGGTGATGTCTCGGAGGCGCGCTACTGATTCAGATGAGATATCAAAGGTGAGATCGGCACCGAGCGTTTCTGCGATAATCCTTCGGTGTGGTTGCGGTTCGACAACATAGGTGGCTAAGCCTGCCCGTTTCACCAATTGGGTGAGCATCAAACCGATGGGACCCGCACCGAGGATAGCAACAGAATCCTTAAAAGGCGTTTCTTGCATCGCATTCAGGCAGCAGCCCAGTGGTTCGAGAAATAGCAGCTCTTCAGGAGGTATACTGTCCGGCACTCGGATGAGTTTACCGGTATCCACACCGTGCTTCGGCATCCGCATATATTCGGCGTAACCGCCATCAATATCGTGCCCGATACCTTCAATGGAACTGCAGTATTTATCCAGATCGTTCTCGCATTGGACACATGCGCCGCAAGAGAGCATAGGATTGACTGTCACCCGTTCACCGACTTTCACATCTGGGTGTCGGCTTTCTACGATCACGCCTGCAAGTTCGTGTCCCATCACGACGGGGGGAGCGTAATCTGATACATCTCCGCGTAGTGCAGCGAGGTCGGAAGCACAAATCCCACAAAGTTCCATCTGGATGAGTACGTCCCCGTCAGTGAGCGCGGGGATAGGCTTTTCTTGGACGCTTAATTGCTGAATTTTCTCAAAAACAATAGCTTTCATGTTTATCAGTTGTCAGTTGTCAGTTATCAGTTAAGAAGGTTTGTGTCGCAGCTATGGTGAACTGGACTGCCATAAGAAGTTAACTGATAACCGATAACTATTCCTTCGGGCTACTCAAACTCGTAAGGCACCGTTTCTGCTTGATGGGTTTTAGCAGACTTTTCTGCTAAATCCATGATAGCAATGACGCGGCGGGCGGACTCTGGTGTCACGAGTAAGGGGGTGTCGTCGTTCAAATGTGCGACGATATTCTGATAATAACTCGGTCCGGGTCTACCGTGGTGACCGACTTCCTGCTCTTTGGGGTGCCCTTCGACTTCGGATAGGACCTTAAACCCGCCGCCTTCGGAAGTAATTGCGCCGTGTGAGCCGAGCAATTTCCATCGATCTCCACCGATTTTGGCGATATTAGACATCTGAATGTTTGCCGATGCGCCATCTGCGACGAACTCTCCGCCTGCAAAGCGAACAATTGCTTGAACGTGATCCTCGTTGGTAATATCGTCCCAGACGAGGTTCGGTTGATAGAAACCGGTGACGTTAATCATGGGGGCTTCAAGGACATTGAGTAGCCAATCGAGGTAGTGTGCACCCCAATCATAGAATTGCCCGCCGGAAATGGCTTTGACGCTGCGCCACCAATCGGGATTCGGTCTTCCGTAACCGCCGCCCCACATCTCAACGCTAAAAACTTTGCCAATAATACCGGATTGAACGAGTTCACGAAGCGTCCAGAAATCAGCATCCCACCGTCTGTTGTGGTGAACAGACAACATAACGTCGTTCTCTTTGGCGGTTGTAATCATCTCTGTGGCTTCCGCAATTGTGACACACATCGGTTTTTCAACAATAACGTGCTTGCCGGCTTTGAGGCTTGCCACCGATGGTCCACAGTGCAAACTATGCGGTAGAACGTTCGCAACAAGATCAACACCGTCGTCGGCGTTAAGTGCTTCAACTGAATTATAGGTACGGATGCCCGGAAAATCCTCTTTCGCGGCATCTGTGCGTTCAGGGTCTATGTCACAGACAGCGACGCATTCAATCCCGTCGGTGTTCTGCATCATATTTGCGTGGGCTCTGCCCATATTAAATGCGGCACCGTATCCGAGGACGGCACCTTTGATGGTATCTGCCATTGATCTTGGCTCCTTCTTTTTCGTGTATGAATGCGTTATTATAGCATAAAAGCGAAAAAGTTGTGTAAAAATTCTGTGTGCAGAAAATAGATTGACGTTTCTCAAAATTTGTGGTAAACTCTACCGATTTTCAGTTAGCATGGTTTGTTTCTGTGGACATTTGGTTTGTTTCTGTGGACATTTGCAAGGCACAACGGCAAAAAAGTGTGAGCTTTAGGTGCGTTTGTAGAAGCATAGTGTGCATCAATTCTGGGCAATATTCTTTGAGGTAGTTTATGGCAAAAGTTGGACTCATCGGGGTTGGGAATATGGGAGCGGGCATGTCAAGAAATATCTTGAAAGCCGGACACGAATTGACGGTGTATGATGTCCGTCCTGAAGCGATGGAAACGTTGGTTCAAAACGGGGCACACGCCGCTGCATCACCGCGGGAACTCGGTGCCGCCGCAGATGCTGTCTTTATCATGGTGCTGAATGTTGAACAGGTTAAGGCATCGCTCTTGGGTGAAGATGGGTTATTGGCAGGACTCAAACCGGATTCGACAGTTATCTGTACGGCGACTATCGGACGTTCGCAGGTGATAGAGGTCGCTGAGCTGGTGACAGCGAAAGGAGTAAACATTGTTGATGCCCCTGTGAGTGGCGGCGCGCCGGGTGCTGCTGCGGGAACGCTCACGATGATGGTAGCGGCAGAAAGTGAGACATTTGAGGCATCTAAACCGGTACTTGAAGCAGTCGGCAAAGACATCTATCACGTTGGGGAAGAGATCGGTATGGGGCAAACTGTCAAGTCTGCACTCGCGGTATTAATAGGCACCACTTATGCGGGTATTTTTGAGGCGTTGACACTTGCGGTAAAGGCGGGTGTCGCACCGGAAACGCTTCGGGACGTTGTTAGCACAAGCGTCGTCGGGAATTTCCTCTTCAGAGATACAACGGAAAACATATTGGCACGGAATTTCAAGGGCCAGAGCAATATCGGAACAATGTATAAAGACCTCAGTTTAGCAAAAAGTATGGCAAACGATTGTGGTGTGCCACTCTTCGCAGCAAGTGCTGCCTTTGAATTGTTTCAAGCGGGAAAAGCGGTAAATCCCGAAGAAGATAACTGGACAATTATCAAAATCTTGGAAAATATCGCTGGTGTTGAAGTTAAGAAAACGGAATAATTGAGGATAAGGTTGTATCGGTATTACGCACAGCAGGGTTTTGCTTGGGTATTTCTTCGGGGTTTGAAACCCCGCCTGCAAGGGGCTGCGTAAGTCATAAAATTGAGAGGGTGTTGAATGTTCAAACTGGGAATTATCACAGATGGAATCAGTCGGAATTTTGAATATGCGCTGGACACTATGGTAGAGACGGGCTTGGAATACGTTGAACTACAGTATCTTTGGAAAAAACAGGTTGGAGACTTGACGAGTGCCGATGTTGAACGGGTTAAAGGGTTAATTAACGCTCGGAATTTAAAGGTATCCTGTATCTCGCACCACAATTTGTCGGCACTTCCGGTTGATACAGCGATGGTCGCACCTGCGTATCGTGAGCATATCACGACGTTGGAACGGTGTATTGGTGTGGCGCAGGCACTTGAGACCAACCTCGTCCGGATTTTCAGTTTCCGAAAGGAGATGGTGCTTTTCGGTGCTGAACCGGTTATCTCTGAAGGCGCGTGGACGACACTCATGAACCGATTGGAAGAGCCGTTGCAAATCGCTGACGATGCGGGTATTACGTTGGTTATGGAGACTGCAATCTCTGGGAACGTGACATCGGCATTTCTCGCAAGAAAGTTAATCGATGAGATAGGTGCGCCACATCTGAAAGTCCTCTGGGATCCGTGCAGTTCCCTCTATTGTACAGAGGTCCCGTATCCTGATGGCTATGAAGCGATTCGCGAGCATATTGTACATATTCATCTCAAGGATGGCGTTGTAAATCTTCCAGCGGCGACATTTGATTTCTGCGCGATGCGCCAAGGACAGATGGATCCTTACTACAACGACATTGTGGACGCTTTGAAACGGGATGGATACGACGGAACAATCTCTTTAGAGAGTGTCTATACTCCGGTAGGCGGGACACGCGAGGACGGATTTAGGGAATCTCTGCCAGTCTTTATGGAACTTATGGGACGATAGATAGATAGTGGATAGTTTAGGACTTACGCATTTTCTCTTAAAGTCCCCCTGATAAGGGGCGGGGAATGCCCATAAGGCATTCATACCGTTGATTCTTTAGGGGGTTAAAACTCTTAAAGTCCCCCTGATAAGGGGGATTTAGGGGGTTAAAAATACGAAAAAGAAAAGGACGCAGCCAATATATTTTAGCTGCGTCCTTTCCTTTTTGAGGTACAAATCCTCGTGTAGAATTTAGACCTTATTTGGTTTTCAAGCTTCCCCAAGTTGTGAAGAGTTTACCGGCGGGTTCGACGGAAGTGTAGACTTCCTGTTGGATCTCCCACGTACCGCCGACACCGGCGAACATGCTCCAACCACCACCACGCTCACTGACCTTCACCAATAGGACATTGGGCCCTGCGACGAGGTTAACTTTGAAATCATCTTGGAAGTCGCCAGCACCACGGTTGACAGCGTTGTTATGGACAACTTCACCGTTGAGCCAGACTTTGACGGAGTCATCGCTACCGACTTTCGCCGGAACGCCCATTTGATCTTCGGGGGCCTCAAGGATAATCAGCGCATAAGACGAGTGGTCGTTGACATCGCCTTCACCCAAGCCAATCTCATTGACGAGATCGTTGACGTTGTTACCGCCGGTATCTGCAATCTCACCGACCGTCCATTCCAAATCACCAACTTTGTCGCCAGCGTTGGCACCGTGTATTGAGACCATCTCTTCGGTAACGTCACCACCACTGGCTTCAGCGAGTGAATCGATATCGGTAGAATTCGCGCCGCCTTGACCGGTTTCGGTAGGTGCGATCATCCAGAGCCATGGACCGGTAATTTTTCCGGCTACAGGCGGTGCAAAGGGCTTATAGACGGCATTGACATCGGCATTAACACCGACGAACATGCTCCAACCACCACCACGCTCACTGACCTTGACGAGTAGGGTGTTGTCCCCTGTTTTAATATCAACCTGAAATGTGTCCTGAAAATCACCAGCACCCCGGTTGACAGGGTTGTTATGGACCTCTGCACCATTAAGCCAGACTTTGATAGAATCATCACTACCGACTCTCATGTCCACGCCGCTCTGATCAGAATCCGATTCAAGCGTGATAAGTGCATAAGACGAATGGTCGTTAACATCGCCTTCACCCAAGCCGATTTCAACGACGGTGTCATTGACATTGTTACCGCCGGTTGCAGAAATTTCACCGAGCGTCCAGACCAAGTCCCCAACGGCGTCACCTTCATTGGCACCGTTTGCTGCGACCCCGGCTTCGGTAACCTCACCACCGCTGGCTTCAGAGAGTGAATCCACATCAGTGGAAGCTGCGCCGCCTTGGTTGGCTTCCGTTGGTGCAATCATCCAGAGCCATGGTCCGGTAATTTTGTCTTGGGCATTAGCCGTCATCGTCATAGCAAAAAGTGCTATGAGACATGCTAACCCTATTGTAAGTAGTTTCCTATACATGAAAATCCTCCAATTAATTTTCTACTTTATCAATCAAAGTGAAATCAGTGTTGCCCATTCTTGCGAATCCAGTCGCGTTTCGACTGAGAGATCGTGACTGCAATATTACGCCGATGTTTATCAAAGATGGGGCAACCCCTTTAGCGTAGTATATCAAATATACGATAATTAAATCAAGCACAAAATTTTTTGTGCTTGATTTAATCCATAAAACGATCTTTAGTAAGAACGTTTGACTTCTGCCCACTGCGTCGCCAATTTTCCAGCGGGTTCAACGGGAAGGCCTTTGAACTTCAGGTTGTAGTCTAAATTAGCGTCGATACCCATGAACATGCTCCAACCGCCGCCGCGTTCGCACACTTTAACCATTAGAACGTTATCGCCTTTTTTCAGATCCACCTCAAAAGTGTCCTGAAAATCACCGGCACCGCGGTTGACAGGGTTTTTGTGAACCTCTTTGCCGCCAAACCACACCTTAACGGAATCATCGCTGCCGACGCGGGCTGTAACACCTTTCTTGGTAGTCTTTGATACAGCGTTGATCACGGCGTAGGAGCAGTGGTCATTGACATCGCCCCCGGGTCCCAACTTAATCTTTGTAAGTGTGTCGTTGATGTTGTTCCCACCGGCTGGGGCGATTTCTCCCTCGGTCCACTTATAATTTTCGGCAAATTTGACCTTCAGGATCTTATCGGTAATTCCTTGTTCGGCAACCGTTTTCTCGGTCAACTTACCTTTTGTTGCGTCCTTGATACCGTCAACATCTGTTACGGCAGCACCACCACCCCCAACGGGGCTTTCGGTAATCATCCACATCCAAGGACCTTCAATTTTATCTATGGCAGTAGCAAATTGTACCGTGACGAGAAATGCGATAGCACACACTGCCAAAATCATAAATCTGCGTTTCATTCTTATTTTCCTCCTTATATTCAACTAACGTGATAGATTAGCACAAGTTACCAAAAAAAGTCAAGTTTATTTTCAATTAAATTTGAAAACATCTATCAGCTATTCTGTCTGTAACTGATTTTGGACGCTGCTAATCTTATCATTCATTGTTTGTATTCTGTCAATTCGGGTGCCAAACTTGAGTGTCGTCGTGATTCGGGGTGCACCCATCTCATGGACAACCTCGTGGCACCGTCGGATTGCCGCAAATACAGCATCCCAATCGCCTTCGATATTCGTGCCGTAAGCGTGCAATTTCGTTTCCAAGCCTGCCTCTTTTAGGACCTTCTCACACGCAGTGACGTATTTCGAGACCGAAACGCCGACACCTATAGGAACAACGCAGAGATCCGCAATGACCTTCATGTATCCTTCCTTAACCGTCTCGTAATTGGTCCAAGACTGCAGCCGGCAAAGGTGCTGCACCTGAAGTTGCTACACCATCGTCAACTTGCGCCGGTGTCATCATTCCCGGGACCACGCAGGAGACAGTTGGGTGTGCCAAGATAAATTTGAGGGCGGCTTGCGGGAGGCTCCGCGCCTTATCACCGACGATAGATTTCACCTGCTCCACACGTTCCAGATCAGCGAGGAATTTCTCGCGGGACCAGGTTTTCCGATAATCGTTTTCCGCAAACTCAGTATCCGGTCCGAGTTGACCGGAGAGCAGGCCTGACGATAACGGCTGCCGAACAACAACAGCGACACCTTTTTTCGCGGCGGTCTCCATCACAGGTGTTGCCATCCCTTGCGTGAGGATGTTGTAGGTCAGCATCAGTGAGGAGATACCGGTTTCTTCTATCGCTTTCAGTGCGTCTGCCTCGCTACCGAGGCCCATCCCGTAAAATCGGATTTTGCCTTCGGTTTTGAGGTCTTCCATTGTGCCGAATGCATCATCCCACTCGGACGCGGGTGGTGGCGAGTGGAATTGGTAGATGTCTATGACATCCCGCTTCAATCGAGTGAGGCTCCCTTCAACTGCTGATCGGATATAGTCGGGTGAGACGTTGAATGCTGGATGTTCCCACCCGTGGCTAATCCAACCATCAGAGTCCAATTCATAGCCGAGTTTCGTGGCGATGACGACCCTGTTGCCGAGTGCTGAGAATGCCTCGCCGAGCAGCCGTTCTGCGCGACCACCGCCATACTGGTCTGCTGTGTCGTAGTAGGTGACACCGCTTTCAAAGGCGTACCGGAGGAGATCCACAGCGTCTGTTTCACTGATGTCTCCCCATTCGCGTCCTCCGAGTTCCCATGTTCCCATGCCAATTTCGGAGACGGTTAGTCCTGTGTTCCCTAATTTACGTTGGCGCATTATTATTCCTTTACAAGACCATGAGACGCGGTCCCTATACTTAGAAAGTACTACGATCAAATTTATCCTACATTTATCCTACAATATTTGCAATTATTTGTCAAGCATATTTTTAAGTTAGCCAGAGCCATTCAATTGTTACATAATTTCGGTTTTGATACAAGTCTCTTTCTGGTAGCGATCCGTCCGCAAAAATGACTGAATGGCTCTGTTAGTTAGCAGTCGTCAGTGGACAAAGTTTCAAACCTGACAGAGTAGGAGCGAGTGTTTTTGCTTGGGAGTTTCTTGTCGCTCGCGATCTTCCGATAAAACCGTTAACATCCGTAAACGAAAACCAAAATCAAAACCGAAAACTGAATGGCTCTGATCTAAAAACGAATTTGGATTGACAGGCACCGTCTATTTCTGATAAGATATAATTATTTATGCAGCGGGGCGGACTGATGGCTAAGAAACGGGGCAAGTTTAGTTTGAACGGTATCGGAACGAAAATGGAGCAGCACGCGGTCCTGACGATGTCGCTACCTCCGCTGAAGCGGTGTACTTGGATCAACGGACAATGTTTAATCTCGCAGAAGGAAACTCCTAAGTAATGAAGTTACTTGTCACTGGCGGTGCTGGATTTATCGGTACCAACTTCATCCGATATTGGCTACAGCACCACCCGGACGATGCCGTTGTTAACCTTGATTTACTAACGTACGCTGGAAATATTGCCAATTTAACGGATATAGCGGCGCGTTACCCGAAACGTTACGCGTTTGCCCATGGCGATATTCTGGACTCGGTGTTTGTGGAAAACGTCTTGGAAAAAGAGAAACCGGATGTCGTCGTGAACTTCGCTGCGGAGTCGCACAATAGTCGTGCAATTCTACATCCGCGGCGTTTCTTTGAAACCAACGTGATAGGCACGCAGGTTTTGTTGGACGCAGCTCGGGAGTATGAGGTGCAACGGTTTCATCATATCTCTACGTGTGAGGTTTACGGTGAACTCCCCCTGGATTCACCTGACGCATTTGATGAACGTTCACCCTATCGTCCGCAAACGCCCTATAATGCCTCTAAAGCCGCAGCCGATCATCTCGTAAATGCTTATTTTCACAGTTTCAGCATGCCGATAACGATTTCCAATTGTGCCAACAACTACGGTCCCTACCAGCACCCAGAAAAACTGATTCCGCTCTTCACAACGCATGCGATCCAGAATTTACCCTTAACGCTCTACCGAAGCAGCCATAACCGGCGGGAATGGTTGCACGTTGAAGACCACTGCCGAGCCGTCGCAGCTGTTATCAAGCGCGGCAAGATCGGCGAGACTTATAATGTCGGGAGCGGTGTGGAGAAAAGCATTGAGGAGATTAGCGATTTCATTTTAGATGTTCTCAACAAACCGCAAACGTTGAAAACTTACGTTCCTGACCGCCCCGGACACGATTGTCGGTATTTGTTAGATTCTAAAAAAATCGCCCGTGATGTCGGATGGGAACCGGCTATTGAATTTGAAGATGGCATGCGCGAGACGATTCAATGGTACGCCGAAAATCAAGAGTGGTGGCAGACGATTCAACAGAAAGCAGATAGTGAAATGGTTCAGGAGGATAAATGGGAAACGTTCACACGGAGGTAACCTCATGCAACTGACAACGGAACAACTGGCAACATGGGAACGGGACGGAATCATTGTGGTCCCCAACGTGTTTCCACAAGAAGTAATTGCACCTGCACTTGAAGAGATTGAGCGGAATGCCTACGATGGGTTGACTTATGCCGAATATCACGCGAAGTGGGGTCCGCAACCCGAAGCGTTAAAAAGTGCCTATGAGAAACACAGTGATATGCAACGACTCGCGGGGCCCTTTGGAAAAGCGGTGCATTTCCCGACAGGGTTGGAAGCGGTGGATACACTGATTGAAAATGAAGCGTATTTGGCGATTGCAAAGCAGTTGTTGGGCACGGAAGAAATTCGGCTCGGTTATGGGCAGATCTTCTTTCGCGAAGGTCTCACCGATAGCCGCCATAGTGAGCATCCGTGGCAAGGATACCATATTGACAATGCGACGAACTCACCCTTGCCACCGCATCCGGATTGGCAAAGGTACGGCTATGTTTTAACCGCTATCTTCCCACATGACATCGAATTGGATGGGGCGCCGATGCTTGTCTGCCCGGGTTCACAGAACCAGTTGGATAAAATATGGGAGAAGTACCCGGGTAGAGCGGGCGGAATGGGAATTCCGGATCTGCGTGAGTTTAAAGGAGAACTCGCCGATCCGGTTCCGCTTACGGCGAAAGCGGGGAGTGTGTCATTCCGTTCCAGTTACTTGGTTCACGCGGCACAACCGTTTGAGAACAAGAGCAGACAGCGTGGATGGATGGGGTATCACTTCCATCGTGCAGACAATGACGATTGGTGTAAGACGACGCGTCCTGTCCCGGGGTGGGGCACGCCACAGTACATGGAATTTGTCGCGCAAACGACGCCTGCTGTGCGACGTGTTTTGGGGTGGCCCGCGCCTGGCGATGCATATTATACACCAGAAGCCCTTGCACGTCTTGAAGTGGCATATCCGGGGATTGATTTGGAGCCTTATAGAAAAACATCAAAAACTTAGCCAAAGATAGCAGCCATGCAACAACGGCAGCATGGCGGATTTTACCATGGAGGCGGCCCTGCTGAAACTTACCTGACAGCTCCCGTTAGGGCCAAATTAAAAGATGAGCAAAACGAGAAAAGTTGTGATGATGAATGAGGCAGGACGTATCTGGACGGAGGAACAGGAGACACCTGTGCCGAAGCCCGGTCAATTGTTGGTTGAAGTTCGCACCTCAATGGTGAGTCCCGGTACAGAACTCGGTGGTGTCAAACGGCGACGCGAGAATCCAGGTTCCGAAGCGCGGCAGCGTCCGTTTGGATATACCAACGCGGGGGTCGTCATCGGTACAGAAGGCGATTGCGACGAATTTGAGATCGGCGATCGGGTCGCGGGTATGGGCGGTGGCTACGCACTCCATGCCACGCATGCTTGTGTGCCGCACAACTTATGTGCAAAGATTCCGGATGATGTCAGCGACAGGGAAGCCGCGTCTATTCATCTCGCAGCAACGGCATTACACGCCGTGCAACGCGGGCGTATCTGTATTGGCGAAAATGTTGTTGTCGCAGGGTTGGGCATTGTCGGACAATTTGCATGCCAGATCGCCAAAACCGCGGGTGCTTATGTTATCGGTTTGGACCAACTACCCTTGCGGATAGGCATCGCTGAAAATGCTGGCGTACATCAAGCCATAAACGTCTCCGAAACGGATCCGATTCCCATTGCAGAGGAATTCACCAATGGCTACGGCATGGATTGCGGGATTATCGCCTTCGGCGGCGATGCGACGAGCGCGTTTCAGCAAATTCGAGCAATGCTCAAAACTGCGCCCGATACGCACAAGATGGGACGGATTGTTATTGTCGGTGGTGCAAGCATTACGCACGGTTTCGCAGCCGGACTCGGTAATGTCGATGTTATCAGTGCGGCGCGTACGGGTCCCGGCTATCACGACGAAGACTATGAACACGGTGCGGATTATCCGCCAGTCTTTGTGCCCTGGCCGACACAACGCAACTTAGAATTATCGCTACGACTCATGTCCGAAGACAAAATTCAGGTAAACCCTCTAATTACAGATATTATTCCAATTGATCAAGCATCTGAAGGGTGCGAGAAATTAATCCAAACGCCGAACGAGGCATTGGGTGTCGTCTTCTCAATGCAATAGCCGATTAGAGTTTAGGCGATTTACCCGTTTTTATGCAGTCTTTCGTTTGTAGTAGCGCAATTCATCAAAGTTTACGGATTGGAAACCCCCTACTTTAGTGGGGGAGGAAAATCCGCCCTCGTGGATTAGACCATAGCGTTTTTTTGAAAAAACACTTGACATTCTAATCAAATTGTGGTTTAATATGTGTATCACGTTGGCAGACAGTTGAAGCGTCACCGCAAGGTGACGTGTCTGCCTACCCACTTCAACGGGGTTAAAGGCGTGATACGTGAAATACCATGAAAATAACATTCAAGTTCCGTGTGAAGCCTACGAAAACAGAGGAACAGTGGCTTTATGCGGAGTTGCGCCACCAGAAGCAGTTGCAGAACTATATGCTCCAGATGCGGAATCAGATGTGGGAGTATGGGAGTGTTTCTGTGTCGATGTATGACCAGATTAACCATCTCAAGGTCCTCCGCGCGGCCACTTCTCACTATTCTGAACATCCGCAGGATATGCAAGTATCCACGATCAAACGCGTCAATGCTGCGCATGAGCATTTTCAACGCCGTTGTAAAGAGGGGGCGGAAAAAAAAGGCTATCCTAAGTTCAGGCGTTCTGTTCGCTCGCTGTCTTGGTCTTTGCGTAAACACAAACTCAAGAGTGGTGAGCGTGTCCGTCAGAATCCGATCCGTGAAACAGGTAAACGGCATAACATGCTGAAAGTGCCGAAACTCGGTGAAGTCAAAATTCGTCAGCACCGTCCGTTCATCGGAGACCCGAAAGAGGTCACGTTGAAAAAGACGGCGCGAGGCTGGTATTGCTTCATCGTTTGCGAAGTGCCTGACACGCTGAAATGTGTTCCAAAATCCGCTTGTGGTGTGGACGTTGGTACACACGATTTTCTGACGACTTCTGAGGGTGAAAAAGTTCCGAACCCTCGCTTTTACCGACAAGCCGAACGCAAACTTGTGAAACTTCAACGTGATTTGTCGCGCAAGCAATACCGAAGCAAACGCTGGTATAAGGCGAAGGATGCATTGGCAAAACAAGCAGATATTGTTGCCTGCCAACGTCTCGACTTTCTCGCAAAAACTGCCTATAGCCTTTTTCACCACAGCGGTTTTGATGCGGTTGTTGCTGAGAAACTCAAGCCGAGCCATATGGTTAAGAACCGATACCTCGCCAAGTCCATTTCTGATGCGTCTTGGGGTATGTTCTTTGACTGGTGCGACTGGGTGGCAAAACGCGACGGCAAACACTTCCACCAAGTACCACCTCACAATACCAGCCAAACGTGTTCCGAGTGCTGTCAGAAATCGCCTGTGAAACTGAAGTTGTCCGAGCGTGTGTTCCATTGTCGATCTTGTGGCTTGAAACTTGACCGCGACCACAACGCGGCTTTGAATATCTTACACAGGGCGGCTTGCGCCCTTCGTGGAGAGGTATGGGATACCATCCTCTATGAAACGAGAAATCCTTTGCTAAAAAAGGCTTGTTGGGATTAACCTCTTAACAAGCCCCGATGCTTTAGCACGGGGTACTTGACTGCGCATTCTTCGGTAATAGTTTAAAAGAATTGGCAAAAGTCAGCAGCACTGCAACAACGGCAGCAGTGCGAACTTGAAAGGGGAGCTGCAGGCTGTAAGGGCTGGGTTACCCAGCCCTTACGCGACTCGCTTGCACCAGCTTAAAAAATGGAAATTAGGGCTGCTAAGGAATCCGAGTTAGAACAGGTCGTTGAACTGTGTTGTGTAGCATTTAACCCCGACGGTCATGAACGCTACTGGGACTATGTGAAAGGCGATAGCAGTTATCGACTTCCACAGACCCGTGTTGTTGTGGTGAACGACATGGTTGTATCGACCTTACGCGTCTGGGAACGGCGGATGCGGGTTGGTGCATCCCTCGTAACAATGGGTGGCATCGGTGGCGTCTGCACACATCCGAATTACCGTGGGGTCGGATATGCATCTGCCCTCATGCGAGACACTATTGATTATCTACGCCTGATCGGATGTGATCTTGGTGTGTTGTTTACGATTATTCCGGAGGCGTTTTATCGGCAACTCGGATGGACATCTTTGCGGCTACACGGTTTCAGTGTGGCGTACAACTCAGCAGCACGGGCCGCAGCCGCGTCGGCGTGGCAGGTAACCGATTTCAACCCAGAAACAGATTTGGACGCAGTCGCAGCACTTTACGACCTCGCCAATGCTCAACAGAGCGGAACTATTGCTCGGACCCGCGCTTATTGGGATATGGCACCCTCACGCATCCGCGGGGTCTTACCAACCGTCGTCGCGCGTCAAAACGGACATATCGGTGGGTATCTCAACTATGAGATAGATGGAAAGTTTGTGGAGGTGCGTGAAGTGGGATATGTCCCCGATGATCCGTCGGTTTTGGATGCGCTTGTATCCCATTTTTTGCAAGCGTGTGAGGCACAAGGCGTAGAAGAAACAGGTGGCAGATTCCCATCTCAACATCCGTTTGCAGAACGCCTGATAGCGACTTGCGACAATCCGGTGACCCAAACAGAATACACCGGAATGATGTGCTATGCTGTAGATTTGCCAGTACTTTTGCGTCGCCTTGTGGTTGGGTGGGAATCGCGAATTGCGGATGCCGAAGAAATGTTTGGGCCGCTTGCTGTCAAACTGCCTACTCCCAACAACCAGCAGATTGCACTACGACACAATGCCGATGGCACGCTGCAAATCGTTCCTGAAGATGCCGACGCGGTTGACTTGGGCGTAGGCCTAACCGAAGCAGATTTCTGGCAACTCCTTTTCGGTGAAATAGGGTGGGAACAGATAAGTTCAGATGCTTCAGTATCCCCAGAAATCTCAGCGTTTTTAGCGGTGCTGTTTCCGAAACGTGATGTCATTTTCTGGTCTCCAGATCAGTATTGAGAATTTACAGGCACGGGTAAAAAGCGTATGGAACATAATCCTAAAAGCGTTTCCGAATCTCGAAAGGGTGGAACTCAAACCAGTGCGTTCGGAACCTCTGGACGAATCAATCACGATGCAAGTGAATTTTATGGGAGCAAACTCTACGCCGATCAGGAGCCTCCAGAGCCTGACAACTGGATAGAAAACCCTATCCCCGTCGAAAACCTGAATCGACTCTACTGTGCGTCCAGCACAGATATGTCCGCAATTCCAGATGCCAGTGTCCACCTGATGGTTACATCTCCGCCTTACAATGCGAAAAAGGAATACGACGACGATCTATCACTTGCAGAATATAGGGAACTCCTGTACGCGGTCTTCGCTGAGACCTATAAAAAATTGGTCACCGGTGGCAGGGCATGCATTAATATCGCCAACTTAGGTCGGAAACCCTATATCCCCTTGCATAGTTACATCATAGAGGACATGCTGGCGATAGGCTATCACATGCGCGGTGAAATCATCTGGGATAAAGCCTCAAGTGCGGGGAGTTCAACGGCGTGGGGCAGTTGGAAGTCCGCTGCGAATCCGGTACTGAGAGACGTTCATGAGTATATCCTTGTTTTCTCCAAAGGCTCCTTTTCTCGGAAACGCAACGGAAAAGAAAATTCTATTCGTAAAGAGGATTTCTTAGAATGGACAAAAAGTGTCTGGACATTTCCGTCTGTCTCAGCGAAACGCATCGGACATCCCGCGCCTTTTCCCGAAGAACTACCCCATCGCTTAATCCAGCTCTATACCTTCGTCGGCGATGTCGTTTTGGATCCGTTCTGTGGCAGTGGCACGACATGTTTGAGTGCCTTGAAATCAGAGAGACACTATATCGGGTACGATATTGAAGAGACGTATATTACGTTGGCAAACGAACGGATTAGAGCGTATACCGATCAACCGCGTCTACCTATATAAACAGACTTACGCCAAAATGTAGGTCTTTCCTGTCTCTGTTCCAAACGTTATAACCGAGTCTGATTGCGCTGTGTTAACTGCTTGCCCGTCGCATGTTACTGCGACGGCTGCTGCCGTTCGGATAGTGCAGTCTTTCCCTAATGTGGAAGAAAGCCTCGCCTCAGTAAGCTGCCCATTTTCCCATGCCATGTCCACCTCGAACCCGCCGCGAGCACGCAAGCCTTTGACGTGTCCAGTGTCCCACGCCTTGGGGAGTGCAGGTAACAGATGAATCTCACCCGCATGGCTCTGTAACAACATCTCCGCAATGCCGGAGACGCCCCCGAAATTGCCGTCAATCTGGAACGGTGGATGTGTATCAAAGAGGTTCGTCAAGGTGCATTTCGCGAGAAGTGCCTGGAGATGAGTGTATGCCTCTTCAGCATCTTCAAGGCGCGCCCAAAAGTTGACGAGCCATGCGCGGCTCCAACCCGTATGTCCCCCGCCGTGTGCCAGCCGATATTCCAAAGATTTCTTTGCCGCCGCTGCTAATTCTGGTGTGCCGCGTAACGTAATCTGGCAACTCGGATGGAGTCCATACATGTGCGACATGTGACGATGCCCTGGCTCGGGTTCGTCATAATCAAATACCCATTCCTGTAGTCGTCCTGTTTTCTCGCTAATCTGGAGTGGCGCGAGCCGTTCTAAAGCGGAGACCAACTCGGCGCGGAATTCGGTATCTTCTCCGAGGACATCAATGCAAGCGATGCAGTTGGTGAAGAGTTCATGTATAATTTCCAGATCGATTGTTGCAGCGTATGTGAAGAGGGCACGTGTGCCGTCTGGTTTCAGAAAACTATTTTCGGGTGAGTGCGACGGATTGGTGACGAGTTTTCCAGCAAAAGGTGTGCCTTCCGGTGCTTCAATAAGGAAGTCGAGCATGAAGCGGGCAGCACCTTTCATGAGTGGATAGCCTTGTTCAATAAGAAAATCCCCATCACCCCCGAAAAGGTAGTGTTCCCACACATGTTCACATAACCATGCGGCACCGATAGGCGAAATCCCCCAAATACCATCAGCAGGCGTTGTGAACCCCCAAATATCAGAGAGATGATGAACGACCCAACCGTCAGCACCGTAATGGATTTGTGCTGTCCGATTTCCCGGTTCAACGAGTGTGTCCATGTAGTCAAATAGCGGTGTGTGGCATTCCGGTAGGTTACAGATTTCGGGGACCCAGTAGTTCATCTGGAGATTAATATTGGTATGGAAATCGCTGTTCCAAGGTGCATTCATGTGCTCGTTCCAGATGCCTTGCAGATTGGCGGGGAGGCACCCGGGTCGCGAACTTCCCATCAACAGATAGCGTCCATACTGAAAATAAAGTCCGATGAGTCCTGGATCTGACGCGCCTGCTTTGACTGCAGTTAACCGTTCATCAGTAGGGAGGTTGGCTGCCTCCGTGGAGCCGAGGTCTAAATCAACGCGTTGAAAGAAGTATTGATGCTCAGCGACGTGATCGTCCCGAATATCTGCATAAGGTCTTGTATCAATATTTGTCAGATAATTTTCACAAAGCGCGTGTGGGTTCCCACTTGTATCCGTCTGATGGACGTAGCTGGTTGCAGCGGAGAAAAAGAGCGTAGCCGCATCAGTGCCATTGACAGACAGGCTATCTCCTGTTGATTCGACTTTTCCGCCTTCGGTATGCACTTGTAGATAGGCTGAAAACCGTACCCCGTCATCGCCACACTGTCCGTCAAGTCGAAGGATATTGGCGGCAATTGCTTCGACGCTGGCATCCTGTTCACGTGTCATCGTTATATCAAAAGCGATTTGTTCGGACGCGTCAGATTTGATGCTGATAACGATGAGGTTATCTACCGCTGTCGCGAAGGCTTCTCTTGTGAAAGTGACATCGCCGCAGCGATATGTTGTTTTTGCGATGCCGGTGTTTAAATCGAGTTCACGGCGATAATGGGTTGCACCCTCGTGTGGGAATTCGAGGAACAGATCTCCGAGAGACTGATAGGATTTGATACGTTCGGGGACGCCGAGCATCGTTTCTCCGGCAAGTTTCGTTGCTTCTTCATTTTTATCCGCGAAGAGGAGTTGTCGCACCTTCGGAAGTGCTTCCAAAGCCTTTGGATTATTGGTATCGCGAGGACCGCCATCCCAAAGGGTTTCTTCGTTGAGTTGAATGCGTTCGCGTTCTACGCCGCCGAACACCATAGCACCGAGCCTCCCATTTCCGAGCGGTAGCGCATCTGTCCAGGCTTCGGCAGGTTTCTGATACCATAAAACAAGATTATCTGTGTTTGTCATTATCAATGAATCCTTTTAATAGTTTCAATCTTCTGATTGAGGTTTTGGGCAGAATGTGAATTTCCTAAAATGATTGCTAATAATACATATTGGATATTTTATTATATCAGATAAAAATTGTGCTGTCAAAACAGTTGATGGCTAATTTTCCTTTGCAATCATGCGTTGGAAAGGTAGAAGAATAGGTATTTAAAGGAGACCACCCCTTACGCAACGAAAACCGACGTTGTAAATCGAGTGCGCGGGCGAAAATCTGAAACGCGGGGTAACGCGGACGTAACGTGGGATACTCATCCAAGAACCACCGCGTAACACGCGGTAGGTTTTAAGGGTTGTAAAATTGTTAAGCACGTGGTTTATATCATTGTCAGCAATCGGATTCCGGTGCGGTGAATTGGCATAAAAATCCAAAATATGTTCATCAACACACCATTCCCACACATTACCCACAATGTCATACAGACCATAATCATTGGGTGGATATTCACCGATAGGCGTTGTCTGCCCAATGTTCTCACCGTAGTTCGCTTGTGTCGCGTCAATCTGATCTCCCCACGGGTATTTTTTTCCGGTTAAACCACCGCGTGCTGCTTTTTCCCACTCTGCCTCCGTTGGTAAACGCTTTTCTGCCCATTGTGCGTACGCCATCGCTGCGTACCAACTCACATTCACAACAGGATGGTTCGCTGCACCTTTAGGGTAATTATTTCGATGCCAAGTTCTGAGATAATTTCCATTGTGATAGTCTATCAGTATGTTATCTTTCTGCCACTGCGGGCACGCATCCAAGAATACCTTGTATTGCTCGTTGGTCACTGGGTATTTATCCATATAGAACGCGTCAAGGTAGACAGGATGCATAGGCTTTTCACTATTGTTTGCGTCTGCGTCGCTGCTGCCCATCAAAAACTCACCAGCGAGGATGACCACCATTTCAGCAGGCACATCAAAACTTGAAATCGTTGGTGCTGAGGTAATCTCTAACGTAGTTGGAGACAGCGATTCCGAGTTTTGCAATTCGTTTATTGAAGATATGGATTCTGAGGTGGTCTCAGGTGTCTCTGTAGGTATGAATTCTGGTGCCAAAAATTCGCGCTCGTGCGGATCTTCCTGAGAAAGTAGCGTCGTGAGATGCTCTTGTCGTTTTTGGGCATCTTTCAAAGTGTCCCGCGCTTGATTCAAAAGTGCCCGCCACTGCTCTTCTGTTTTACCGTCTGGACGGAGACGTGCACCAGCACGTAACGATGCGCTATAGGAATTCTTATGGGCAGTCTCGACTGCATTCGTGATAGCATCTTCATGAAGGCTTTGAATTTCTTCAATTGAAAAACCCAAAATCTCAAAATAGTTTACCTCTTCTCCGACAATCAGACCTAAAGCATTTAGCACTTCAGAAGCCTCCTCAGTAGAAAGCCCATAATTCTGAACTGCTTGGCGTAGAAGTCCAATGCGTTGCTCATCGGTGATAGTCGGTGAGACGGTTTTAAATGTATTTATGACTGTAATGAATTCGTCGCGTCTGGACATTATGTCTGTTTACCTATTAGTTGTGTGCTAACTTTGCAAGCAGGCCCGAAGGCATAGAAATTTAAGGGGATGCAAGTTTCACACAACGGAACCCAAAGGCGGAGTGTGTGTCCAGTGGATTGCCCATGAACCGGTAAGCCACTCGTACGCCTTGCGGATCCATCAGCCAAGAGCCACCGCGCAGCACGCGAGGAGATTGGATACTTCTAAAGTTTTTTGTTACCCATTCCAGCGTGTTCACATCGGAAAACGGGTTCCGACGTGGCGAATTCAGGTAGAAATTCGCATCATACGCATCAATGCACCATTCCCACACGTTGCCACTCACGTCATAAAGACCGTACCCGTTCGCGGGATAACGACCTACTGGCGTGGTCCCACCCACATTGTGAAGATAATTTGCCTGACTCAGATCTACTGAATTACCCCAGGGGTATGGTTTCCGCTCCAATCCGCCGCGGGCTGCTTTCTCCCACTCTGCTTCCGTTGGCAGCCGTTTGCCTACCCATTGTGCATACGCCATCGCTGCATACCAACCTACTTTGGTGACAGGATGATCGGCTTTCCCTGTTGGATAGTTGGTTCTATACCAATCCCTCAAGTAAGCACCGTCGTGGTAATCTGTAGGAATATAGTTTTTGAACAGTTGCGGCTTGCGCCATTGCGGATTTTCGTCCAAAAAGGCCTTGTATTGCTCGTTGGTCACCGGATATTTATCCATATAGAACGCATCAACATAGACGACATGCACGGGCTTTTCACTATCGTTTGCCTTCTCGTCACTGCTGCCCATCCGAAATTCGCCCGCCGGGATAAGCACCATATCAACATCACTTGTAATGCTTTGATGACTCGATTCCTGAATCGTGGTTTCAAGGTTGGCAGGCGGTTTGGAGATAAGGTCCACGTTTACTTCTAAAGGTGTGCCGTTCTCATTATGATGGAGCGTCGCGATGTGTTCGTTTCGTCTATGCGAATCTTTCAAGGTATCGCGTGCTTGATTCAGAATATGCCGCCACTGCTCTTCTGTTCTACCATCTGGTCGGATGCGCGCACCTGCCCGCAACGATGCACTATAGCGTTTCTTGTGGGCAGCCTCAACGCGAGTTGCGATATCGGCTTCGCTTTGACTTTGAATCTCTGCGATTGAGAGTCCGAGCATCTCAAAATAGTTCATGTCTGCCCCAACAACTAAGCCCGATGCTTTCAGAATCTCGGTTGCCTCGTCAATGGTAAGACTGTACTGTTGTCCTGCTTGACGTAGAAGTCCGATACGCTGTTCATCGGTGATAGTCGGTGAAACTGCTTTGAGTGCGTTGATGAATGTTATGAATTCTTCATGCTTGGACACGTGTTATTCCTTTTCTAAGAATTAGCCAGACTTGCAAGCATATCAAAAATAGTAAAAGGATTCGGAACTAAGGTATTACATCCATGACACAACGAAAACCGATGATAGAGGTCGTGAGCTTTGGCGTATCCATGTTGCGCTTGGCGACTCGCAGGTCCTGGGCAGGCGTATGCCAAGAACCACCCCGTACCACGCGGAATTCTTTAGATCTTGTAAAATTATCTATTATACTTACTATACTGCTATCTGAAACGGGATTATTCCGTGAGGCGGATGCATAGAAGCCGTTGTCCCATTTATCGAGACACCACTCAAATAGGTTGCCTACCATGTCATACAAGCCGTAGCCGTTCGCGGGATACTTTCCTACAGATGTAGTCTCTCCAACATTCTTACCAAAGTTTGCCTTGCTTGCATCTATTGAATTCCCCCACGGATATTTTTGATTCGTCAACCCGCCGCGCGCCGCTTTCTCCCATTCTGCCTCTGTCGGTAAACGCTTACCTGCCCATTGTGCGTACGCCATCGCTGCGTACCAACTCACCCAATTCACTGGATAGTCGGCTTTTCCGGCTGGATAGTCATCCTCGGTCCAGTGTCTTAGATAGTCGCCATCATGGTATCTCCTGGAAATACGATTCTTAAACCATTGCGGTTTGTGCCATTGTGGGTTAGCATCCACAAATTTCTTATATTGTGCGTTCGTCACCGGGTATTTGTCCATATAAAATGCATCAATGTAGACGGTATGAACAGGTTGTTCGTGTGCCTCTGTATCAGTGTCGTTGCTGCCCATCTGGAACTCACCCGCCGAAATAAGTGCCATCTCATCATGTGCTGATGTATTTGAAGACATTGGCTCGGGGCTGAGAGGTTCTGCTGTAGAGATAAGTTCGGTTTCAAGCGTTGCGATGTGTGTACGACGTTTCTGGGTGTCTTTGAGAGTATCTCGCGCTTGATTCAAGATCGTCCGCCATTGTTCCTCTGTCTTGCCGTCGGAGCGGATGCGTCCACCGGCGCGCAACGATGCACTATAGCGTTTCTTGTGGGCAGCCTCAACGAGATTGACGATAGCATCCTCATTTAGGCTTTCGATATCTTCAATCGAAAAGCCCAAAACGTCAAAGTAGTTTACCGCTTCTCCGGCAACCAAGTTAAGGTCTCGCAGAATTTCGGAAGCTTCCTCAGTAGAGAGTCCGTAATTCTGAGTAGCCTGCTGGAGAAGTCCGATGCGTTGTTTATTAGTAATGGTCGGCGAGGCTGCTCTGAGCGTGCGGATAATTGTAACGAATTCATCGCGTTTGGACATACTGTAGTCCTTGTGTATTCAAAAGCGTAGGGATTAAGATTATAGATTGCGACTATCGGAAAATGCGACGCTATATTTAGGACACCAATTTACTCGACTGTTAAATCTTGTAAGTCTGTTCGCGCCTTTGCGACTGCGTTGTCATCAAGTGTGGGTCGCTTAATAATCGAAAAGACATCATAAACTGCGGTTGCTCCACCGTTACTCAGGGATTTAGCTGTTACTTCAAGTACTTGGTCTAAATTGTATTTGTAGGTAACATGAATTGGGGATCCTTCTGGTAGCCCTGGCGGTAGTTCGAGGGTACATTCACCCAATTTATATTCATCAAACAGTTCTATTTCGTCTTTGCGTTGATCCTGTTCAAGACTCTGGACAACCTCAATTAAGACCGAACGTTGATTCCTGTCTACCGTTCCAAACCGATCCTCCATCTCACAAGGAATAGCGGTCATTTTGGGAATCATTACATGGATAATGGATTCGCGTGCTGCGTTAAGAACAACTAGTCCGAGGTTATGTGTAGCACCGTCAGTCACAGTCACTTTAGGAATACCATCTGGTCCAATGAACCGTTCAATAACCGCGTCAGATACATCTGCTGTTGCGGTATCACCTTCGGAAATCTGACGGAGGGTGCCTTGGATCGCTGCACCGAGGGCGACGGCTTCGTCGGGATTAATTTCGTTGGGATTGATCTCTTTGCCACTGATGTCTGCGATCATCTCTCGTACCATTGGCATTCGGGTTGAACCTCCTACCAATAGGATCGTGTCAATATTTGTCCAGGTCATGTTGCCTTCGGAGAGGACCACATCGCATAAGACTCGGCATCTCTCAAGGAGTTCAGTGGTGAGTTCCTCGAATTTTTCACGGGTCAATTCCACGTATGTTGTCTTACCGTTGTATCCGCAAACGATGCGTGTTATTTCGCGTCGGGATAGAGACTCTTTCGCACCGATTGCATCAAGTTGAAGGTCTTGATACGCGTGGAGGTCTTGCAATGGGTTTTCACCGTGTTCAACCTCAAACATCTCGGCAACATGGGTGATAATTTTATCGTCCCAGTCTTTACCACCCAGTCTGTGATCACCGTTCGTGGCGAGCATCTGTATATTGGATTCAGAGACGTTCATGATGGTTACATCGAATGTGCCGCCACCAAGATCAAATACAAATACATTCTGGTCGGTTCCGATTTGATCAATTCCATAAGCGAGCGCGGCTGCAGTCGGTTCGTTCAAAACCTGCAAGACGTTCAACCCAGCAATTTTACCGGCATTGCGGGTGGCTTCACGTTCTGCGTCGCGAAAATAGGCAGGGACAGTGATAACAGCATCGGTGACTTCGGTATTGAGATATGCTTCTGCATCCTGTTTGAGTTTCGTTAAAATCAGTGCGGAGAGTTCTTCGGGTGAATAGCTCTTGTCATTAAAAGTGCGAAAAAACGTCTCTTTTGATTTTCCCATCTCGCGTTTGGCGAATTCGACGATCTGTTCTGGAACGGATCTCGCGTTCTGTTTGGCGATTTTTCCGACGGTGACGAGATCTTCCTCAAACAGCGTCACCGATGGCGTAATTCGGTCGCTTTCGGCGTTCGGGATAATCTCCGGCTGTCCATATTCGTCAACGTGCGCGATAACTGAGAACGTTGTCCCCAAATCAATCCCAACAACTTTACCCATCATTTTCTCCTTCTTCGGTCCCAACGAGTGTATATTTGTGTTCCTTTATTGTTTTTTATGAGTGCGTTCAGGGTGCCTTTCGTTTTTAACGCGTCAGATACAGGGCATTGTTTACACAAAATCGCAGCTCCATGTAAAAAGTATAGGATTTTGGCTTAACGGGCGCGGGGCACCACAGCAAACTGCACGTGGTAAAAGATTGCAGAGGTATAGTGGGTACTGTTAGGTGAGTCTGCTGTGGTTTTAACCTACTGGTACTGTTTTCACTGACAACATTTAGGTTCGTTTTTTCCATCTCTGAGGGGAGGCACTTTTGCTGGATAGCAGAAGGGCGGTTACCATGACCACCCCTTTCGCTCTCGGTGATCGCAGAGCACCTTGACCGTTTCATGTGCTTTCTTTTCTGCTGCGATGTGCAAAGGTGTATGATGATTGTCGTTCGTTGCGCTCGTATCAGCCCTATTTTCTAACAGGGCTGTTGCTGTTTCGTATGCGTTGTGGGCTGCTGCGATGTGCAGCGGAGTATCACCGTTTTTATCCTTTGCGTTGACATTCGCGCCATTTTCTATCAACACTGCTGCAACTTCGGCGGTGTCGTCCTCCGCTGCGATGTGCAGAGGGGTATGCCCTTTATGATTCGCTGCGTTGGTGTCAGCCCCGTTTTCTAAGAGCATTACCGCTGTTTTATACGCATTACGCCATGCCGCCCAGTGTAGGAGGGTATAACCAGATTTATCTGTCGGATTGCTATTTATGTAGCTTTCCAGTGATACACCCTTTGCTTCGTAAACATTACGCCATGCTGCCCAGTGCAGAGGTGTATCACCATCTTCATTCCTCGCGTTGACATTCGCACCATTTTCTATCAACACTGCTGCTATCTCGTGTCCATTGTTCCATGCTGCCCAGTGCAACGGATTAAAGGCCTTATCGTTTTTTGCGTTGACATCAGCTCCATTTTCTAACAGGACTACCGCTGCGTCATGAGCGTTATGCCACGCTGCCCAATGCAGAGGCGGATAGCCGTATTTGTCTTTTGCGTTGGCATCGGCTCCATTTTCTAACAACGCTGCTACTGCTTCATAAGCGTTGTCTCGCGCAGCATCATGCAGGGTGGTATAACCGTGTTTTTCCATTTGCTTGATCTCATTGTGGATATTTTCTCTCTGGGAATAATTGACGGATGCGTCAAAAGCGTTATCAGGTTCTGATACCTCAGGTCCGTTTTGTTGCTGCTTCAAAATAGTATCCTCCTTCTTATTAGAACTTACGCAACCTCCACTGCAGGCGGGGTTTCAAACCCTGAAGAAACACCCAAGCAAAAACCCTGCAGTGCGTAGGATGTCCGTTATCATGGAAAAATGCGTAAGTCCTGTTAATGTTGAATATTTCGCTTAAGTATAGCATATTTTCATGCAATCGCTCAAGCGGTTTGCAATCCATACATCTTCAAGAACGAGACGAAATCGAAACCTTCAAGACTTACGCAAACCCCCGCAGGCGAGGTTTGAAACCTCCCCTGCAGCACATAATGTGTAGTGTCTCATGGGAAAATTGCGTAAGTCCTAACCTTACTAATATAAACTTGCTCAATAGAATAGAACGATTACTATTGCCACGGCACACTCCCAGCTTTCTGGGTTTCTGCTTGAAAGAGTTGGCTCATTTCTCTGAAAAGTGCTGTCTCTACCTGCGCGTTGTCTGTTGTTTCCAGTGGGTCGCTTGATAGGTCGTAAAGTTCCAACGGTTCAAACGGACTGTTGTGCAACAATTTGATGTCGCCACGTCGGACGGCATGTTGGCACTGTCCGAAAAACCGTTGCCCGCCTTCTCTTCGTAGCCAGTAGAGTATACGCTCCGAGAAATCCTGCTGTTCGCCTTGGAGTGTCTGCCAGATTGAACGTCCTTCGATGCCTTGTGGAATTGGCGCGCCAGCTGCCTCACATACTGTGGGAAGGATATCCATGAGTAACGCAACCTGATCCGTAACGTGTTCCTCTGGGATATATCCGGGCCACATTGCACACGTAGGGACTCGGATACCGCCTTCGTACATCTCACCTTTTTGCCCGCGTAGGGGACCGTTGTGCGCTCCGACATTCATTGCCCCACCGTTGTCGGATGTGTAGATAACGAGCGTATTGGACAGTTGATCGGTATCCTCAAGTGTATCGAGTACGCGTCCGATGCCTGCATCCATGTGTTCAACGAGTGCGATGTATTTTGCACGTTGTGGTGAAATATCCGGTTCGCGTTCCTGCACCCGTGTTATCCATTCATCGGGGGGTTGGATCGGCGTATGCGGTGCGTTGTAAGCGAGGTAAAGGAAAAAGGGATCGGACGATCGCGCTTGCGCACGGATGAAATCTATACTCCATTCTGTGAAGAGATCTGTGGCGTGTCCTCTCGGATCAATGGTGTCAAAACCGTGCCGCATGTAATTTATATTGTGTCGAAGATGCGTATAGTAGTCGTCCATCATATCGCCGAGAAATCCGTGAAAATGATCGAATCCACGTTTACACGGATGGTTCTCTGGTTCGAGTCCAAGGTGCCATTTGCCGATCAGTGCGGTACGGTAATCCTTCTGTTTCAACGCTGAAGGGAGTGTGGTGGTATCCTGTCGAAAGTACCCCCAACTGTTTTCTGGATGAGTGCGGATTACGCCGGGTACCCCGACTCTATCGGGGTAGCGTCCGGTCATGAGGGACGCTCGACTTGGGGAACAGACCGAAGAGTTGGCGTAAAATCTGGTAAATCGCGTTCCATCTGCGGCGATCCGATCGATATTAGGTGTCTGAATTGAGGGACCGTTGTGTGCGGAAATATCACCGTAACCGTGGTCGTCGGCAAGGATGAGGAGGACATTAGGCAATTTTGTCATAGTTTTCTCTGTAAATATTGTGTCGTGAGTGCGTGTGATTCATTTAATCCACAAATTCACACCATACCGCAGGGACACCGACTGGCACGCCAATTGGCGAAACGTGGAGTTCTGATGCTTCTATAGTTTCCAAACTACTGGTTACTATTGAAAGATTGGTATGGGCTTCCTGCAAATCTTCGGCTTCAATCGCCGTTTTGAATTCTGCAATTGCGGCATCACGTTTGCCTTGTTGATAGTAGGCGATTCCCAAATTGTTGTGCGCTTCAGCAATGGATCCAGCCTTTTTGTGTAATGCAATCGCCGCTTCGATGCTGCCCTGGTAGAGGTGGATAATTCCGAGGTTGGTGTTTGCCTCTGCAGCGTTTGGGTCGCTGCGAAGCGCGCCTTCTAAAAAAACCTTTGCTTCGTCGAGTCTGTTTTGGCAGATATAGACGAAACCGAGATTGGTTTGCACTTCCGTTGAATCAGGTGCCATCTCCAGTGCTTCTTTGTGCAATGCAATCGCCTCATCATATTTCGCTTGCCAACTGTACACAAGTCCAAGGTTCGTGTGTGGTTCTTCGCCACCGCCAAGTTCAATTGAAGTCTTGAGTGCTTCGATAGCACGCGCAAGTTCGCCTTGCAACAGATAGACGCATCCGAGGTTGTTGTGCGGTTCCGCGAGGGTTGGGTCGGTTTTAAGTGCGTTTTGATAAAGTTCAATCGCTGCGTCAAACCGTCCTTGCCAGCTGTAAATCAACCCGAGATTCAGTTTCGCTTCACCACCGTCGCCGAGTTGAATCGCCTTTTCTGATGCGGTTATAGCCGCGTCAAGTTTCCCCTGGCAGATGTAGACGAACCCTAAGTTCGTATGTGCCTCAGCGGAGTCGGGATTGCACTGAAGTGCCGTCTTAAGCGATTGGAGAGCTGCATCGAGTTTCCCTTGCCAGGCATAAGCGACACCAAGGTTGGTATGCGGTGCTGAGAGATTCGGATCAAGACGACGTGCTTTGAGATGTAAAGCGATGGCCTCGTCCAGTTCACCTTCCCAACAGTGCAAGGCACCCAAATTGGTATAGGGTGCTGCGAGATCGGGTGCGAGACGAATTGCTTCACTTAAAGCATCTTTCGCTGCATCAAGTTGTCCGTGGTCAATGTCATTACATGCCTGACGATTCAGTGCTCGTGCGCGTTCGATATGTTCAGTCATGCTGTTTGATCTGCGAAACCGGCGCAGCCAGTCCAATTGGCATGCCAGCTGCACCCGGTTTACTTAATCTGTCATTGGGATTTGAGATTTCCCCATGTGGTTGCGAGTTTACCAGCAGGCTCAACGGGCAGTAGTGTCACTAATCCCTTCTCCATCAGATCGTTTATATCGTCTTCTTCCAATACGGAAGCGAAGATTGCGACTTCATAGAGCATACCGTCAAGTGTCTCTGAGGTGTTGTTGGTCCAACCCCCAATGTTGACCTCAGTGTCGTTTTTGGGACCTGGTTTACCCATCCCGCCAACAGAACCGATTTCGACCCCATTTTCGTAGATTTTAATGGTATCCTTTGCGTCATAGGTTGCTGTCATATACAACCAGACCCCTTTCTTTACTTGTCCTTGATTCCAAGCCCCTTTCCAACCGTCTCGTGCAAAGTAAGCTTCCCAGCCAGTGCCGTTGCCACTTGTCCTGAATGCGTAATTGGCTACTGTACCATTTGCGGGTCTTTTGCCGAGGATATGTCCAAAACCGTTTTCGGTTTTATTGACATACACCCATGAAGTAATTGACCAGGCTTCTTCGAGATGCATACTCTTGGAATCTTGGATAATGACCCGATCATTTACGCCGTCTAAACTCAGGGCAGGTCCATCAGGACCTTTGATCCATTTTCCGCCCTGAAGTTCGCCGTGGTTGTCGTTTCCTGAAATATCTTCGATATCATTGCCTTTACCTTCGTCGAGTAGCCAAATTCCGCGTGCGGTTTCAAAGTCGATCTTCGCGTAAGTCTGTGCTGCAAAGGTCAAACTGATGATGATCGCTAAGCAAGTTATAATGGATTTCATTTCTCTCTCCTTAAAGAGCTGCCAAATAGGTGCGGTTAGGTGTTCAGGTGATACACCGACAACACCTAATTGGCTGCATCTACTATTGCCTATTGCGATTTAAGACTTGCCCATGTGGTTGCGAGTTTGTCGGACGGTTCAACAGCAGTGAGGACAGACGATAGCCCATGCTCCATGAGAAAGTTTATATCTGCTTCTTCCAGCGCGACACTAAAAAGTGCGACCTCATAGAGCATGCCGTCAAGAGTTTCTGAGGTGTTGTTGGTCCATCCGCCGATGTTAACCTCAGTGTCATTCTGAGGTGCCGGTCCACCCATCCCACCAACAGAACCGATTTCAGATCCATTTTCATAGATCTTGATGGTGTCTTCTCCATCATAAGTTGCTGTCATGTACAACCATTCGCCTTTCTTTACGCTTCCTTGATTCCAAGCCCCTTTCCAACCGTCTCGTGCATAGTATGCTTCCCAGCCCTGGCCGTTTCCGCTTGTCCTGAATGCGTAATTAGCCACCGTTCCAGATGCCGGTCTTTTGCCGAGAATATGTCCGAAACCGTTTTCGGTTGTGTTGACAAACACCCATGAAGTGATCGTCCACGCGTTCTGTAGATACAGGCTATCGGAGTCTTGGATGATAACCCGATCATTTTGTCCGTTTAGACTGAGCGCAGAACCACCGCCAGGAGCTTTGATCCATTCTCCGCCTTGAAGTTCACCGTGATTCTCGTTTCCAGACATATCGTTGATAGTAGTGCCTTCACCTTCGTCAAGTAGCCAGATGCCTCTTGCGGTTTCAAGATCGACCTCGGCATAAGTATGTATTGTGAGGGTCAGACTGATGGTAATGATCGCTAAGCAAGTTATAATGGATTTCATTTTTTCTCCTTAAAGACCGGTTTTCTATAAACCGAGTCGCTTTTTTAAACTAACAACCTATTGTTCTGAATTTACCGCCTGAATTAGGGCGATGATGTATCCGAACTGGAACGCCCATGCCTGTCGAACTCTACCAGAAACACCCGGCGGTGCTGGGTCATCTGGATGTCCCGGTGCGTGGTCAGGCATTAACATATATGGATATTCCACATCTCGGAGGATCTGCGCAACTCTGTGCATGTCGAGGTGTCCCTCATCGGGCCAGACCTCTTGGAAATTGTGCAATCCACCGCGAATGTTACGAAAATGAATGTTAAAAAGTTTCTTCCGCTCGCCGAAATATTGGATAATCTCGTAGAACTCGGTGCCGGGATCATCTAAACCCTCCGACACTGTGCCACAGCAGAAGTTAAAGCCGTGATACGGACTCTCTGCAATCTCAGCGTAACGTTTCATGCCATCGAATACGGGGTAATTCCACCGTTCAACGCCTCTTAAAATTGGGGCGGGTGGATCGTTGGGATGGCATGCCATTTGGATTTTATTTTCTTCAGCGACGGGGATTATCCGTTCGAGGAAGTATGCGATCCGATCAAACGCCTCTTCCCGACTTACTTCACCTGCTTCTGAAAGCACTTCGTTATCGTATTTAGAAAAATCGAAAGTGCTGTAGCTTGAACCGCCGCGTCCGAATGTACTCTCGGTTCGTTGATTTTGCAGGATGCAAAAGTTATAGTTTAAACCTCGTAAACCTGCCGCCGCAGCATTCTCAATTATCTTACAAACCGCATCAATGTCCTCATCACGCTGCGGATCCTGCGCAAGCGTAATGCTCCTCGGCATTCCGATATGAATCATCTCAAGGCTGACACCGGCTTCCGCTGCTGCTTCTTTATGTCGAATCAGCGTTTCGGTTTCAGTGTCCTCGGGGGTGGTATCCATGTGTGTTACACCGTGCCGAGCGAGGAATGTCAACTCTTTCGGAGACGTACCGATGCCTTGAACACCGACGTGCATCTCCGCTTTTTTGCGGGGTTGTTTCTCGACTCTATCCATGGTTCTGTGCTCCTTCAACGATTAAATATCATCTATCGACTTTTGATGCATCAGAAAGGATTGGTGCATTATAGCATGCCTCAAAAATCGTGTCAATAAATTTTCTGGACGCGCGATCAATTCTATGCTATGCTAAATCCGCAGAATTTCATAAAGATTGCACAACAGAGGAGAAACGATGGCAAACGAAGACTATACCTCGCGCGTACCACATTATACGTTCGCAGACACATTGGAAGAGCAGGAAGCACAGTTGGAAACGAATCCGCTGATGCAACGGCTTAACGATTATCGGAAAACGTATGAAGGGGATCCGCACCGACCGATCTATCACTACATCAACCCGGAAGCGATGCTGAATGACCCGAACGGTCTCTGCTTCTGGCAGGGACGATGGCATCTCTTCTATCAGGCGTATCCACCTGAAGATACACGGCAGCATTGGGGACACGCGATTAGTGATGACCTCATCCATTGGCGCGACCTTCCCTACGCGATTTACCCGAACCCGGAAAGATGCTGTTTTTCCGGCGCGACGCTCGTAGAAGAGGACCGCGTGATAGCAATGTATCACGGCACGGTTGTCGGCAATATGGTAGCGGTATCAAGCGACCCGTTGCTTTTGAATTGGGAGAAGGTATCTGGCAAAGCGGTGATCCCGGCGCAACATGCGGACGGCACGACACCCGTCTATCGCGTTTTTGATCCCTGTATTTGGGAGAAAGACGGCATGTATTATTCGCTTTCCGGTGGCACGCTCCCGCACGGTCCCGGCGGCAAACCCATTCGGGCCAACTTCCTACTCCGTTCAGCAGACTTAGCGAACTGGGTCTATTTGCATCCGTTTGTTGAAGATGATATGTTCACATTGGTAGGTGATGATGGTGCGTGTCCATATTTTTGGCCCATCGGCGACCGACACATGCTTCTTTTCTTCAGTCACATGAGCGGCGGACAATATCTGCTCGGCGATTATGACACCGAACGCGACAAGTTTGTCGTGACTGCAGGTGCGAAAAACAACTTCGGGGCAGCGTCGCCTGCGGGTGTCCACGCGCCGTCCGCAACGCCTGATGGTAACGGCGGACTTATCGTTATCTATAACATGAACCCGGCGAAGCCTACTAAAGGTTGGAACCAGATTATGACACTGCCGCGCCGCCTGACACTCCGCTCCAGAGATGAAATCGGGATTGAGCCTGCGGGTGATATTGAATCATTGCGGTATGAGCATCGGCATGTCGATGCGATGACACTCCCTGCCAACGAAGAGGTTGTGCTTGATGGCATAAATGGCAATGCGATGGAACTTGAACTCGAAATCGACACGAAATCGGCACCGATGGTTGAACTGAATGTGCTCCGTTCACCGCAGAAGGAAGAGTTCACCCGTATCGCGTTCTTCAGAGAACGGGGTATGCGTAACCTGAATTCCGATGTTAACGTGCGTGATAGCCTGTTAACGATTGATTCATCGTATGCGTCAGTGGCATCAGATGTCCTTTCACGCGCGCCCGAAACCGGAGCAATCTCTATCGCACAAGATGAAACCCTCAAATTGCGGGTGTTCGTTGACAAGAGTGTGGTAGAGGTATTCGCTAACGGAAAGCAGTGTGTCGCGATGCGCGTCTATCCGGACAAGCAAGAGAGTGTCGGTGTGTCGTTGCGTTCGCAAGGGCAAGCGTGTGAACTTAAATCGTTGGATGCTTGGCAAATGAAGAACATCTATGAATAGACCTCAGGCACCGAATGGATCAATAAAATACGCCGCGGATCTTCATAATGTTAAAGAAGTGACGCTCCACGGCACAGCAGACCTATCGTTCTGGGAGACAGTGCTGCACAAGGAAAACCTTTTTCTATACCACGAAGACGGTAGAGCAGTACTTCTGCTCAGCGCGATAGAGGCAAAATGGCGCGGATTCAGGTTTAGGGAGTTCGTTATTGCTGTTGGGATTTGTCTTAATGAAAACGGGATGCGTTTGGACGGATACTATCTACCGCACGCATTTAACTCCTCCAGATGCTTGACTTTCTCGGAAAGGATGTTTTTTCGGACACCTTATTTTCGAGGCAACATCCGACTCGAAAACAAACTCCCTGCTTCCATTAGACTGCAGGACAGGACGGAAGTGCTCCTCCACGCGCGAATGTCTCTTCCAGGCACATCACCGATAGTTGAATATTTAGAGTGGGAAGGTCCTATTTTTCTGCCGAATAACCGCGGTAAATTCTTCGCTGTGCTGGCGGGTGAGGCTGATATTTATCCTTTTTCATCCGAAACGGATCGGTTTGAACTCAAACCTTCAGCGCGCCATCAAATTTTTCAACAACTTATTGACAGCGATTTTGCTGGTAGCGTATGGAGTCTGAGAAGCAACGCCCGCCACGCAAGGTCAAAGACTTACAAGTAGGATTTTAAGTAAGGGCATCTGGTATGGCAGATACTTGGGAAAAACTGGAAGGCAAAACCTATCCAGATACAGCGGTAGAACAGTTCACTGTCCTTGAAACGGATGAGACGCTCCGCGACTACAAGGAACGGAGAGAGGCGTGGGCATCGGATCCCTACCGTCCCATCTATCACATGTCATCTCTCTATGGCATGGGGGATGCGAACGGACTTTGTGAGTGGCAGGGTAGGTATCATCTGTTTTACCAATTCGGGCCTCCCGGTGTCAATCGGGTTCATTGGGGACACTGCTATAGCGAAGACTTGGTGCATTGGCAAGATCTCCCGCCTGCTTTGTATCCTGATACCGAGCTGCACTGCTTCAGCGGTCAATGTCTCGTGGAAGATAATAGGGTTATTGCGATCTATCACGGCAAAATGTCGGGAAATAGCATCGCGACTGCGAGCGATCCACTCCTACTCAACTGGAAAAAGCATCCCAACAATCCTGTCATTCCCAATGTTGAGACCAATGAATACGAGCAGCCCTATAACGTCTTTGATCCGTGTATCTGGAAAGAAGAGGACGGATATTATTCAATTTCAGGAACATCGGCGAACGGCTGGATTCGAGAGCGACGTAGGTCTGCCTCACATCTCTTTTATTCAAAGGACCTGACACATTGGGAATATCTCCACCCGCTGCTGATTGACGATGTTTTCTGTGATCTCGGTGAAGATGGGGCGGTACCAAATTTCTTGCCTATCGGGAACGGCAAGCACATCTTACTCCTTTTCAGTCATAAGCGTTCAGCGCGGTACTACATCGGCGAATACGACCGTGGGAACCACAAATTTACCCCTGAATATCACGGCAGAATCAACCACGGCACCTTCGGTGGTGGGATGGTCTCCTGTCCCTCTGCAACAATAGATTCCCGCGGTCGCTTCATTACGATCTTAAACTGCTCGGATGGGAGACAGAGTGAAGACGCAGCATCAGGACTGTGCATGACACTCCCGTGGCACCTCACGCTGAAGGAGGACAATGCCTTGGCGATACAACCGGTTGAGGAGGTGAAAAGTCTACGGAACACGCACACTCGACTCGCCGATATTAACCTCTCAGCAAACGAAGAACGTGTCCTTGACAACATAGCGGGCAAGGCGATTGAGATAGAACTGACCGTAGAGATGGGAACAGCACGGGAAGTCGGTTTGTACGTATTCCGCTCACCGAGTGGAAATGAACGAACAAAAATTTCCATCTATAACCACAGACACGGCAAAACGAACGATAGTCTGCAGATTGACACATCCTATTCCTCGTTGCGTACAGACCTTGTCGGCAAACCGCCTGAGCGCGCACCGTTCCGTTTGAGCAGTGATGGTAAAGCGCACCTCCGTATCTTCCTTGACCGCAGTCTCATTGAAGTCTTTGCCGATAACGGGGAACGCCTGCCAGAATGGGCGTTTCCAAGAAAAGGTATTGACAAGTTATTTCCGTTGTTCTCACGGCAGTGCGCGGTTGCCCGCGTCTATCCGCTGCAAGAAGAGAGCAATGGTATCTCACTTTTCGCCATCGGTGGCGAGGCGAAGATTATCTCAATGGATGTGTGGCAGATGCGTTCCATCTGGCCAGAGTTAAAGTATCGGGAAGGGGAGTAGTGCTTACAGGAAATAGCCCTGTGAAAACCCAGAAACCTTTGACGCGGGTTGTAAATTCTGATAAACTCTTATGGTAGATTTGCCGAGAGAGGTGTGCGACCCCTTTGTTAGCAGCATCCCCGCATTGTGAAGAAGGAGGAAAACCGTGTCAGTTACAACAAAAGAATGGGTCTTTAATACCGTCGAGAAATTATCCGCTTCTGAGATCGAAGAATTGAAGCGTTACTTGGAATACCTCATCTGGAAATCGGAAAATCCAACAGAAAGTTTAGGAAACCCGCAAGATTCATCCAAACTTAAGCGAAAAGGCCACCCCAAGCGGATCTTAGCAGCTATTAACAAATCACATGATATGACTCCAGAAGACGCGGAGGCATTGCTAAACGCAATTAAAGAAGGAGAAATCCCAATGCGTTTTGATTCTGTCTTCGACAAGTTGGTGAATATAACAGGTGTTGGCTGAGGTTTCGACCAGATTCGACAAGGAAACAAATTATGGCATCAGACTACAAAAAGATAGCTGAAGAGCATAAAAGAGACTACGGAAGAAAAACAAATCATCTTCGCTTCTACAAGCGGCTTTATAATGACAAAACGCACTTTGTCTATGAACTTATTCAGAACGCAGATGATAGCAAAAGTCAGCATCTTGAGTTGCAATTGGATACGAAAACTTTGCTCGTTTGGAATGATGGTCGTCAGTTTGACGAAACAGACGTGCGGAACATCTGCTCGATTGGTTCTAGCGATAAGGATCTAACCCAAATCGGTAATTTCGGTATTGGCTTCAAAGCGGTTTATAATTACACGGATGTTCCCGAAATCTACTCTGGCGACGAGCGTTTTCGTATCCGAGATTTCATCAAGCCAGAAGGCATTGATGAAATGACTCCAGAAATAGCGAGGTTGGTGAACGAAGGCAAAACAGTTTTTCGCTTGCCTTTCAAAGATATTCTACGTCAGGAAGAGGAAATTACGCGATTAGAAAATCGACTTCGAGATTTATCAAAAGAACGATCCCTACTCTTTCTACGTCATCTTGAAAGGATTGAATGGAAAGACGAACGTAGTGCACAAAGGGGGTCTTATTCCTGTCGCCGCTATTCGCATGACAAAATTCAGAATGCCTCTGAAGTAGAGTTGACAGTGTCGCTGAATGGTAGTAACCGATCATCTGAAACATTCCTTATTTTTCGGAAGGAAGTTCAACCTCCGCAAGATGTGACTAATGAACTCTTGTATCAAGCCGAAGATGTGGAAGAGCAACAGCGTATTCAACAAGCTGCAACAAAATCACAGTCTGTTGAAGTTGCATTCAAACTACAGGATAGTAGAATCACAGCGATGGATGACAACTGTGTGTTGTTTGCTTATCTTCCCACCCAAAAGGAAACACACCTGAAATTTCTTATTCAAGCGCGCTATCAAACAACACCTGCCCGAGACAATATACCAAAACCAAGTGAAAATCCATGGAACGAATGGTTGGTGACAGAAACCGCTAACTTCCTTCCGGAAGTCTTGGAACACTTGAAAGCAGGGGGGTTGCTTGAACCTGCTTTTTTTGACGTATTACCTGTGAAGGACGAGGTAAAAAATGATTTTAAACCTATCGTCAAGGTTTTGAGACAGGCAATGAGAGAGAGGATATTTGTCCCGACTGAAAAAGAGGGACATTATGCAAAAGTTGAAAATGTACTCTATCCGCATGACGAATTTCTGCAAGAATTTGTTGAAAGCAGCTGGCTGCAGCCGAACAGCACTTGGTTGCATCCTGATATACGAGAGGAAGAATGGTCGTGTCGACGTTTTACTGTTATGCAAGAGGCAGGTATGAAAGAGATAGATTTCAGGAAAATGTTACGTTGGTGTGAAGATCAAGATTCTGGCTGGTTTGAAAATAGATCCAAAGAATGGCTACTTTTCTTCTACACTTATTTGAACAAACATAAGTCTCAATTGGAGCGAATAAAGAAACTGCCGTTGGTTAGACTTGAAAATGGGCGGCATGTATGTGCGAGCGATGAATTGGTGTTCTTTCCACCCAGAATAGATGAAGGATATGAAGAAATAAAACCTTTCCTCAAACAATTGCCGATATTAAAAGCAGCACTGCTTGAAGGAGACGAGCACAACAATATAGTAGACCCCTTTTTAAAAAGCATAGGGGTTAGAGCACCACATCCTGAAGACGTGATCCGTAAGTGGATTATTCCGCAGTATTTTCACTTTGACCAACTTTCTGTAGAGCGGAACTATTTCCATATACGTTACCTGTTTAAGGTTTGGAATAGGCTTTCGGTAGAACAACATAAAAATTTAAAGGGCAAGATCAACGAGACTCCGATTCTACGAGCTTATAACAGTGCCCAACCAGAAATCTTTGATTTTGTAAAGCCTTGTGATGTTTATTTACCAAAAGCTTACACAGGTAATGCAGATTTGGAAACCTATTTTTCGGCATCCGATGGTGATATTTGGTTTGTGGATGATACCTATCTGGGAAATAATACCAATCGGAAGGATTGGTTCCAGTTTTTGAAAGCGATTGGTGCTATGGATATTCCGCGCGTTATCGAAGAAAATGTCTCTGCCAAGTCCGAAGACGATCAAGAATTTAACAAGGAACTTGATAAACGGAATGTCAAACGGGAACGGACTACGTGGGGGTTGCAAACTAGTATGAAAGACCTCAACTTCCATGGTTTGTCGGAGGCATTAGTTGAAATTAGTGACCATAGAAAAATAAATCTTTCGCATGTCCTCTGGGGCCTATTGATTAAAATGGTTAAGCCTCTCCCGTCAGGAGAATGGAACCGCCAAACTTTCTTTGATAACCACTTTCGTGGTATTTATCGTTGGTACTTTCGCAAGAATCGATCAAAATCCTTTGATGCTACATTCTATCGTCAACTCAAGGAAACAGCATGGATTCCCGATAAGCACGGCAATCTTCATACGCCTTCCGAGTGCTTTGCATCAACTGATGGAAATCGTAGAGTGTTGGGTGAAAGTGTAGCTTACCTACATCCTGATTTTGACATCAGCCAAGATAACGAAGCTGCACGATGGTTGGCTGAGAAATTGGGGATACATCTAAATGCAAATACGGATAGTGTGCTCAATTATCTTCAAACTTTGAGTGGCACGGAGGTTGGTGTCGAAAAGGTTGAACCCCTCTATCGTTTTCTTGAGCGACAAGACGCACGTCGAAGCGAGGAATTCAAGCAAAAACCACTTATCTTCACTTCCAATCCAGAACCAAATTGGTGGAGATCGGACGAAGTGTTTTGGGACGATCAGAGTGTAGTCTTCGGTAACCATCGCGGTTACCTTAAAAAAAATTACACCGGTTATGAGGGAACACTGGAACCATTTTTCAGTGCTTTGGGGGTTTTGAGGAATGCTGCACTTTCAGACTACCTCCGAGTTATTCGAGAGGTTACGTCTATAGAACAAGCTGATGACCCGAAAGTTCGTGCCCGCGTTGAGACTCTTTATCGTCATATAATGCCGTACCTACAAGAAGGCGACAACTCAATGGAGAATGAAGAATGGAAAAAAGAATGGGATATCACACGCAAAGGCAGGTGTTGGCTTGGCAAAAAAGGAAATGAATGGGGCTTTTTCTTTTTACATGAATTAGTTTGGAAGGATGATGACTATCGCTCTCGACTTTTTAAAAACGAGATTCCGTTTTGGGTGTTTGACAACGATTTGTTGGAATTTGCTAAGTGTTTGAATATAAAAGGTTGCTATCAGAGTTCGGAAGTCAAATTTGACTGTTATGGAGATCAAGGTGAATATAAGACTTGGTCCGAGAAAGTACAAAATCTGTATCCATATATTTATGACTTCCTCAATTCACCGCGTCTGTGTGAACAATACAGAGGGGAACAAGCTGCTGAGATTTTAAAACGACTATCGGTTCACCGGGCTCAAAGGTTAGAAGTCAGATACAGATTGAATGCAGCATCTGTTCCCGATCCAAATCCACGCCAGAGTTTTTTAGAGAAAAAAAAGGGAATACTCTGGTTAGGACTGGAAGAAGATGAAGAAGCATATCCGGATCTCATCGGCGATGCTTTACAAGATGATTTTCGCATCGACCAACTCCGCGAGTTTGTCAAGGATTTATTACCGTCAGTAAATCTGTTTAAGACTGCCCTGTTGAGTTGGAAACGCCGAGGTTTCCAACCTAATCGCTGTCTGTTACCTCCAAAGTCGGATTCTAAAGAAGATGAAGAGAATTCGTCAAACTCTGTTGATGAGAAATTCCCATGTGAGACTGGTGCCAAAAGCGATTCAGAAACGAATAATTCTGAATCCGAAACGCCAACGGTTCATGAGGATCCAGAAACTGGAAATCAAAACGATGATTCAACGGAAAATGGATTTGAAACTGCTACGTATCAACCACATACGGGTATGGATGGAACACGCCCGAGCGAAGGTAAAGCGATCAACACGCCTAACAGAAATCGAGGCACCGATCATAGTAGTAGGCACAGTAGTGGGAGAAAAGATGATACACACATGGACGAGACAGACACATCTCCGCATGCCAGAAAGGAAGTTGAAGATGCTGGTATGAAGTATGCTCACTGTTATGAAAAGAAGAAAAAGCGCACTCCTGAAGATGTCTCCTCAGAGAACCGTGGTTACGACATTTATTCAACATCACCAGATGGTAAAAATCGATGCATTGAGGTAAAAGCCCGTGCCAAGCGCGCTCTTGTCGTCCTCACGTCCAACGAGTGGAAAACAGCCGAACAACTCAAAGATAGCTATTTTCTCTATGTTGTCCTTAACGCTGAGACGCAACCAGAACTCTACATTATTCAGAATCCAGCAGATAAGGTAGCAGTGGATGAGAGGTATGAGGTCAGGTATCAAGTTCCGCTTTCGGAGATAGAGGAACATGGAAAACTTGTCTAGCGTTCTATTGGAGGAATGGTACCCAATCCGATGAAATTCACGTCAATAGATAACGCACCTGCCTTATTTGGGTTAAATAGATCTAACACAAACAAGGATTTCAGCCAAGCTAAAGCATGGGGAAAGAACAGTTTTAATAACTGTTTCCCTATCGCTTTATTATGTTATATGCAAAGTCAAAGTATCGCGCCTGTTTATTTGACTGTAGATGAGAATTGGGATATTGTTCCTAAGAAGATTGATGTGAATTCCATCTTTGGACATACGTATGATTCTGAAGATATTTACTTTGGCTTTGAATATATTTACGGGCAGAATCAACAATTTGTCAAAGGAGCTTTACCTCGTATTGATTTAGTGGTAATGGACAGTTCTAATTCTGAGAATCCTTGGTTACGCGCATTAGAAATTAAGTTGACAGCTTTACCTGATAATTCAACTTGTAACCTTTCTGAGGAGCAATACGGCTGTGAACTTATGGTGCGTCCGAATACGATTATCCATTTAACACTTGAAATTGCTAAGCGGTACGCTGAACATCAAAACGAACTTTCTGAGGCTCTACGCCCGATTTTTCAAAGTGACTTTGACTGGAGTTCAGAAAATAGCATGTTAGAAAGAATGCCCGATATTATCCAAATTATCAAGCATTTGTTAGTCGCGGAAGTAGGCAATCAGATTCCATTAGTGATACAGCCTATTTGGAAGACTGTTGGGAAATCTGCCCAACTTCATGAAAATTGTTTGGATGTTTTTGTCTGGAGTACGTTCGCTTTTGTGAAGCTGCTATTAGATACAGTTGAGCAAGGGCGTTCTAAAGAATTCTCACGAGCAAAACGGTCAGTTTTGTGGGTTATGAAAATGCTTTCTGACTTTGCCATAGATGGAAAAATTGACTCGCAGACTGTTAGTGTCGGATTTGCGAGACAAACAGACAAAGCCTTTGCCTTGAGTGGAAGAAGAACCCATCCTTATATGTCCTGTGCCGAACTTTCACGTCCAAGAATCAAAAAGGCTGAAATCAAAAATATTATCTTGGGACAAGGAGAAAAGTTGCTTAGTCCGGAGAGGCGGTTTGATGCAATACTCGCTAATTCTCCTGAACTTTTCACGTAAAAAAGATAGGAACACAAATGGCTATGAAATTCATTGATCTCTTTGCCGGGTGTGGTGGTATGACCCTCGGATTCCAAAATGCTGGCTTTGAAGCAGTTGCTGCTTTTGATAATTGGGAACCAGCAGTTCAGGTCTATCGTGCTAATTTTGCGCATAACATACACAAAATAGATCTCGGTAATTGGCAGGAAAGTTTAGGAATATTAAACACATATCAATTTGATATGATTATTGGTGGACCTCCGTGTCAAGATTTTTCGCATGCCGGTAAACGGGACGAAAATTTGGGAAGAGCGGATTTGACTGTGAGTTTCGCACAGATTGTCGCACATACAAAACCAAAGTGGTTTGTCATGGAGAATGTGGATAGAATTGTGAAAAGCCAACGGTATAAGCAGGCAGGTGAGATTCTCAGAACAGCAGGATATTCACTAACACAGCGAATTTTAGACGCAAATCAGTGTGGTGTTCCCCAAAGACGGAAAAGGCTTTTTCTTATTGGTGAATTAGGACTATCTATCTCTGTAGATAGCAGATCCCTCGCGAGTTATTTGGATAACAATCTGACTACCAAACCGATGACAGTGCGTGATTACTTGGGGGATAGTCTCGACGTTGCCCACTACTATCGACATCCTCGCAACTATAGCCGCCGCGCTGTTTTTAGTATTGATGAACCGAGTCCAACAGTAAGAGGCGTTAATCGCCCAATTCCAAAAACCTATAAGGCGCATCCGAAGGACACTGCACTTATTTCGGAAAAAGTCCGTCCACTCACAACATTGGAACGCAGTTATCTCCAAACCTTTCCAAAAGGTTTTCGTTTCACCGGATCGAAGACTGATTTGGAGCAGATGATTGGAAATGCTGTGCCAGTAAAACAAGCAGAGTATATCGCACGTTGCATCAGCACCTACATTTCGGAAAAGGAAAACACCGTGGATTCCATTGAACAGGAATCTGTTCAGTTGCTTCTGTTTAGGGAATCAAGATAAAACGGTTTCTGAATACCTTATACAATTTTAGCGCAATTCTTGAGGCAAAATGGAGACTAACCTATGTTCTATTTTATTGCTATGCTCACCGTCTGTGTACTATTTCTTTCAACCCAATCGATTACAATGGCACAGATCATCAATATCTCTGAACCTACGTCTCCGCCAAATGCTGTCCGCAAAACTTTTAACCTGGATCCGTTTTATGAGCAGTGGGTCAATGTTGACGGATTACCCATTGTCGCATCGACGAAGGTGAATCCGTATGCCCTAAAGGAAGCAGCGTGGCTTATCCAACAGATGATTGGGCATCGTCAGGATATATTGCAAGCACTTGCAGAAAATAATGTGCGTTTTGCTGTGATGGCACATAACGAACTGACAACACAGGTTCCCGAACACAGCGATCTACAACCCGACTACTATTGGGATCGGCGCGCACGTGGTTTGGGTTCCACGCCAACAAGACCGGCTGTAAGTTGTGGTGAGGAAAATCTGCTTAATTATCAAGGCGACCCTTATTTTACTGAGAACATTCTGGTTCACGAATTCGCGCATGCAATTCACCAGATGGGATTAAATACGGTGGATCCGGGTTTTGATGACCGTCTTAAGGTGCTATACGATGCTGCAGTCGAAAAAGGGTTGTGGGAAAATACCTACGCTATTACGAACAAGGCAGAGTACTGGGCTGAAGGCACGCAGTCTTGGTTTGACACGAACCGGGCAAACGACGACCAACATAACCACGTTGATACCCGCGACAAATTGAAAGCGTACGACCCCGCACTTGCATCCCTGCTCACCGAAGTTTATGGTGATAAAGATTGGCGATACACACAGGCGGTAACCCGTTTACGTCTCTCACATCTTCAAGGGTTCAATCCCGAAACATCGCCGAAGTTTGAATGGCCCGCCGAATTGATAGAGTTAACAGAGTTCCACCAGCAGCTGAAGAATCCGAATAGCGATGGGGATGATAAGTGGATAGACTTAAAGGGACATGATCCAAGTTTGCTGCCAAATCTAAGATCGGGTGCCAGTGACACCGAAACTGCAATTATCTTCGTGAATGGCACTAAAGCCGAGATTACCTATTATTGGGTAGACGGTGACGGTCAAGAAAAATACTATGGCAAAATAGCCGCTGGTGATTTTGTCAATCAGCACACATACGCTGGACATATTTGGTTGGTCAAAGATGCTAATGAAGGTAACATCGCCGTGTTCCGTGCTGAGAAAAAAACGGGACGTGCCCTTGTTGATCCGGAGCCACCGACTGAGGAAAAATCTAAGTGAATAAGATTGTTCAGAAGGTTACTGCCTTTATCGTGCGTGAGAGGGGTGATGTCAAGGAATTACTTGTCTTTAAACATCCAACTGCAGGTATCCAAATCCCCGCAGGTACTGTTGAAGAGGGTGAGGACCTTGAAACTGCCGTAAAAAGAGAAGTTTATGAAGAAACGGGTTTGCAGTTTGTAGAAATCGAAGACTATCTGGGTTGCTTTGAAAATGAATTAGAAAATAACCAAAAGATCATAGCAGAAACGACAGAGGTTTATATTGAACCCAACTTAAATGCAATCCCCTATCGGCGAAAGCTGCCCAAAGGACTTACCGTTGACTATCTTTCCACCCAGAAAGATTTCACACACATTTCGTATATTGAATATGAATATGACCAGTTTTATAAACCCATACACATTGACGCTAACATTACCGGATGGGTGCCGAATGAAAACATAAGTGCCCGGAAGAAAAGACATTTTTTCCATTTATCCACGCAAGAGAAAACAGAGGATGCGTGGGAATTAAAGAGCGATCTGGGGCACATTTTCAAGCCGTACTGGACGCCACTTTCGCCGAAACCTCAAATTATACCGCCACAAGACAAGTGGTTGGATTTTGTCTACGAGAGAATCTGAATTGTGCTAAAATGAACATTAGAATAGATTGTGATTCTAACTTTTCAGTTAGCGTATTGAAAAACGGAGTAGAAGAATCATGAAAAATCTTAAACTGACTTCACTCGGACAAATTCCGGAAGCCGACATCACCTTTGGCGACCTAACAGTGTTTGTCGGGGAACAAGCGAGTGGGAAAAGCATACTGCTCCAACTTATGAAACTCGTTTTAGACGCAGGCGATATTACGCAAACGCTGAAAAAACATGGTTTTGATTGGCATGGAGATCTCAAGAATTTTTTATCGCTCTATTTCGGTGAGGGAATGGACGGTATTTGGGACAGGGACTCGACTAAAATAATGGTTGACGATGAAAGGTTTGAGCTTGACAAAGTATTATCTCGAAAAGGGAAGAAAAAAGCAGAGTCACTCTTCCTAATTCCAGCCCAACGGGTTATGACGCTCAAAGATGGATGGTCGCGTGCTTTTACGGACTATGCTATTGGTGATCCGTACGTCGTTAAGCAATTTAGTGAACATTTACGTTTATTTTTGGAAACTAGTTTGGGTATTAGTGAGGATGTCATTTTTCCGAAGGTACATCGCATGAATAAAACAATACGAGATGCGATTGATGGGAGTATTTTTGGTGGGGCACAGGTCAAACTTGATCGTTCAGGCTTACGGAAACGCATTATATTGGATATTGATGGAAACCGACTGCCGTTTATGGTATGGTCTACTGGTCAGAGAGAATTTGTACCGCTTTTGCTTGGGCTGGACCAGTTAATGCCTTCAGGCGGTGCTGGAAAAAAAAATAATATCAACTGGATTGTTATTGAGGAACCTGAAATGGGGTTACATCCGCAATCTTTTTCAGTTTTACTCATTATCCTTTTCGAGTTATTACGGCGTGATTATAAAATCCTTGTCTCTACCCATTCATCACAAATTCCCGAACTGATATGGGCGATACAATTACTTATCAAATGGAATGCCAGTTCGTCGCAACTATTGAAGTTGTTAGATTTAAACGCCACTCGCTTTTCCACGGAATTAGCAAAAACAGTGTTTGAGGAGAAGACTTTCAAAACTTATTATATCTCTCCGCATAATGCTGTCAAAGATATTTCAACCTTGGATGCTGAGGACCCGGACAAAGCAATTTCAGATTGGGGTGGACTCACACTATTCAGCACGAATGTGGCTGAAGTCATCTCTGAAGCTATGTGGAGGGCAAATCTGTGAATTTTGCCGATGCAGTTCGTGGCACTCCGGAAATTGCGGGGTGTTTGAAAGCAGGGATACAGGCATTGGGTTCACATCGCCACAAAGTTAAAGTGAACGCAACCCGTAGCTTGACAGGAAGTGTTGATATAGACACGTGTTTGGCAAGACGTTATCCGAATGCCCAGCGTTGGGACTGCGTGTTTGGCTATAAAGGCCGGATTTACTATGTTGAAGTTCATCAAGGTCGTGCGGGTGAAACGGAAAACGTTATTGCGAAATTAGATTGGTTAAGACGGTGGCGTAGACGTTCTGCAAAGAGTTTTGAGGGTTTAGAAAGTCAGAGTACGTATCATTGGATTTCCACTGGGCGAATTGATACAGCATTTGCTAAGAATAATAGATATCGTAGACTTTTATACCAAAAGGGCATCTTTGGTCCGGATTCTGTATTGAACGCTGATAGTGTTCCATAGACATACCAACACTTATTGTTTCATTTAGGACAACTCTCTTGGAGGAGACAAGATGACAACATATCGAGCAGGCGTAATCGGTTTGGGACGTATGGGCAGCACTTTTGACGACGAAATCACGCAAGGTGGATCGCTCTTTTTGCCGTATTGCCACGGTCCAAGCTACTATTATGCCCCGAATGTAGAATTGGTTGCAGGCGCAGATCTGCACGCTGAACAGGGTGCGATTTTCGGGGAACGGTGGGGACTGGGTTCTGAGCATATCTACAGCGATTATCGTGAGATGCTGGAAAAGGAAAATCTGGATATTGTCAGTGTCTGCACAACGGCACGGATCCGATCGACTATCGTTCAGGATGTGGCACGTGCTGGCGTTAAGGCGATCTGGGCAGAAAAGCCGATTTCGCTGAGTCTTGCCGAGGCGGACGAGATGGTGGAGACCTGCCGAGCAGAAGGTGTCGCGCTGGCGATCAACTGTGCGCGACGCTGGAATCCGTTCTTCAGCGAGGCTCGGAAACTCATTGACGAAGGCGAAATCGGCGATGTGCTGCAGGTGACGGTCTATGCACAGTGCGGACTCTCGCATAACGGCAGCCACGCTATCGATATTTTGCGCTACATGGCAGGCGGAAATGTGGAATGGGTTTTCGGGGAGATGCAATCCGATGAAGCCGCCGCGGGTGAAAGTGACTTGCAGGGAAACGGCTATCTCGTTTTTGATAACGGGGTTCGTGCGTATCTCCGAAGCACGTCGTGTGGCGCAGCACCGTGGGAAGTTGATGTCATCGGCACAACAGGACGTATCCGTTCTGTCAATAACGCCGAAACGTTTGAGTTGATCCGCATGATTCCGGGTGGACGGCGCGGACGCGGCGTGCCTGCACAGTGTCCGTTCCCGTGGCCCGTGCGGATGCAAGGTATGGGGTTGACAATTGTCGCAGATCTCATTAACGCCATTGAGAACGGGACTTCTCCGAAGTGTTCAGGGGAAGATGGACGCGAAGCGTTAGAGGTAGCCATCGCACTCCGAGAATCGCATCGGCGTGGTGGTGTGAAAGTTGAACTACCGGTTGAAGACCGAAGCCTTCAGATCCTCTCCTCGGAGATTCAAGGCGACGACACGCCCGCTCGAGTTCGACGCTTACAAGCGAGTTAATAGAAGTCACGGGTGCGCGATAACACCCCGAAAACAGTGAACCCCACAGACTCCTGTAGAAACGGTTTCCCGACCGCGACCGCAGAGAATCGAGACGAGGAAAATTACATGAAGTCAGCAGATTATGCGTTTTTCAAAGAAAATGGCTACGTCTCACTCGGTAAGATTCTGAGCGATACCGAGGTTGCGCATTTTGTTCATGTCTTTGACCGGGACCGCACTGAAGTTGAAGATCACTGGTATCGTATCGGACATTACCAGACCGTGAATTGCGATGCACTTCTGACCGCACCTGAATTCGACAATGTGATTCGGCATCCGATCGTTATGGATTGCCTACACGCGCTGATGGGTAATGCGCCTTGCTTTTCAGAAGTCTGCATCCGACACATGGCACCGTACGATGGAGAACTGAATCGCGGCTGGCATCGAGATGGTCCGAGGCACTGGTTCGAACACCCGTTGCGCATTGGGTTCATGCAGTTGATGCTATATCTAACCGATGTTGATGAAACAACGCACTGTTTCTCTTTATCACCGGAATCAGTGGACGCTGAGATTCTCGAAACAGATGCGCAGTTAGAGCGTGGCGGAATTGTCGATTTGTACGGTCCCGCTGGGACAGCTATACTCTTCAACATCGGCGTTTTACATACCGCTACGACCCGTCCGACGCAGGCAGAGCGCAAGACAGTTCAAGTCTATTACGGGCATCCGAACCGTCGGTACTTGAGCGAGGATTCGATCATACCTGTTGAACTTTGGAGAGACCATCCCGATCCTGAGGCGCGTGCCTTTTATAGTGTATTCAACGACAAGACGCGCGACTATCTCGAACACACGGCTTCAACAGGTGAACTGTCGTTTGAGGACACTTTGGCACTCCTTCGCGAACTGGATGTCAAACACCGCAAACGGCCGGAGTGAATTGGCAACGGTCTGCTATAAAACGGAGCAACTGTGACGGGACTTACGGATTTCAAGTCCCCTGATAAGGGGCGGTGAATGCCCATAAGGCATTCGTACCGTTGATTCTTTAGGGGGTTAAATACATTGCCTAAAGTTCTCAGTCCTTCAAAATCTCCGCCTGCACCGGATTTACATAACACTGATAATGCCGTTCGACATCTGCCGCTGGCGTAACACCTTCGTGGACATAGACCCCGAATCGCAAGCGGAAGCGGTCATCTTCCAGCTCATCAGGCGGATGGTGGAGGATACTCATCTGTTCTGGTACAGCGATTTCGCCGAAGAAGCCCGGATGTTCAGCGTTTTCGGGGTGATCAAACAGCGCGATACCGGATACGCCATCTCCCACTGTGCCGCCTAAATCGCACCACCGGGCGCGTTGGTGATGCACCGCTGTCCTGCCAATCTGTCCCTCAGAATTTTCAACGTGCCCTTCCGCCGGGATACCCATTGACGGATTCAAACGCGCAACACAGAGGAATTGCCTATCACCGATGTCCAGGGGCGGTGTCGTTTCATGCGTAATTTCCAGAAACCGCCGCGTATCGTCCGCATACCATACCCGAGCCGTCCGCGTTTCTGTCATGATAACTTCACCGTCTCCTTTGACGTGGATCAGGTCTTCGACAAATTCAGCATAGACGTTTCCTTCAGTGATTCGGACGAAGCGTTGATGCAACATCTTCCCGCAGGGACCATAAGGCGGCTCATCCCAATCAGACCAGATGTTCGCAGACCCACCTTCACCGTGTCCACCGTAGGCGAGGTAAAGCCCTGTATGATGCGGATGGTCACCGCCGCCAGCCCCGCGAACCACAGTCCCATGATTCCCGTTAAGGGGCCAAAAGTAAGGCTTCCAGATGCCGAGAAAATTGTATCGTGCGAATAACGCGTTATCGGCGGAAATGAGCAGATGCGCGGGTTTCTGCTCGATTTGATAACGGGCTTTGGATGGCGGCTTATGGGTCTGTCGGATCACATAATGTGCTGATGTCCGTGCCGAAAGTTCGCCTGTCTGCCATGCCAGTTCACGTAGCGTCGGCTCGAATTGACATGGGACATCCTCGTCGGGAATATGACCATCTGTATCAACTATGGCCATCTCAAGTCCTGAAATCCCGTCTTGCCAATCCGGAAAGTAACGTTTCGGCTTGAAAGGCAAGCGGACGAGGTCATTGTGCCGCTTGACCGAACCTGCCTCAATTTTGATGATTACACTTTGATTTTGTGTCAATGATTAACTCCTATTCACTTCACGGTAAAATTGTTCAATCTTCCAGCGCACGTTGCACACCTCTTGCACGACGGACGCATCTGATTGACGCAATTCGTTTGAAATCTGTTCTCTACATTTCTACCAGTTCTGAATGAAGGCCTCTACCTCGAAATTTGCTGGCATGTCTGACAATTGATAGCGCATCACGCGAGATGTTCTATCGGGAACAGATTGGGCGATCTCTGCCTCAATTTTTTCATATAGCGTCGAAAACCGTTGCCAGATACTTTCGGCATCTTCGGCGGAAAAACGATTCGCAAAATCCTCATAAAGATGAAAGTTGAGTCGGTGAGCAGAGATTGCACCGATGCGTTCTTCAATCGAAAGTTTGTTGACTTCAGGGTCTTTGAGTGTGCGGACTTTATCTGCAAGTTTTGAAAGGAATACGACTGCGACCATACGCTCTTCTTCACCGGGGTGCAGCTTCGCCAATCCATCTCGAAAACCCTCAGCATCCTTGTTACGGATGGCGTGAAAAGTCGCTTCAATCGCATCACATTGCTGCGTATGAAGTCGAGAGAAATGTTCAAATTGAGCGCGAGCCTCAGTCGGAAGATGTTGGGTGAATTCCAGATTCCAATAAAAGTGGTCAACGATCGGATACGAGTCTCCACCGAAAGCGCGATATCCGAGATGAACAGTCCTTCTCAATTTCGTGCTATAGTTGCTGCCCCAATGCAAACCCATGTGACTATAAACAACGCCATCGCCTGCTGAAAGTTCAATCGGAATCCCACCGGGCATCGGTTCCTGTGCGCGGGTCAATAGGTGTTCGTGCTCCGCTGGCGTGTTTGGACGGCAATAGCTTCTCGGCACGAGCCAGAACACGCTATCGTCGTAAAGCGGGATATTCCATTGGACATAGCCTGGTCCGTTTTTAACATAATCCATCTGCATCCCCTTGAGGGGTGCTTGTACGGTTGGATCAATATCGCGATGCCAACTCGCGGGACCGTGATCTTGCACCGGATTACACATCAGGGCCATCAGCGTTATCGCCGCGTCAGGTGCTCTCATGAGTTGCTGACTCACGCCAAGTGTGTTTTCGTGCAGACAAAATTCAATGGTGTTAGCCGTCTCAGCATCAACAACCTCATCAAAAAATACCCTCGGTTGCGCACTCGTTGTCCAAACGCCTCCCGGTTTTTCATTGGGTTTGCGTTCTCTTTCCCAGACTACTTTTTGTTTCTCAACGAGGGTTTCAAAACTCGTCCTTAAGTCTTCCAACTGATCAGGCGGAACAACCTGTTGCAGCACAATGTAGCCATCATCAATAAGTTGTTGTGGATCTACTTTCATGGTCTGTTTCCTCAACGATGAGATTGCGCGGCTTTAATCCGCCCCCAGGTGAGACTTAATTTTCCGGTGGGCTGGACAGTTAAGCCCTGTGACGCAAAGTTCTGCTTAATTTCTTCCAGTGTCAGCACTTTCTTATAGATGCGCACTTCGTCTACTGCACCTATCAAGTATCCATCAGTATTGCCATCTTGGGCGATGTACCAGTTCGTCTCACCGCCGCCTATATCGCCGATCATTGCCTCATCCTCTTTGACGAGGACACCATCGACATACATCTTTGCCTTATCGTCTTCGCGTGTTGCCACCACATGGTGCCATTTGCCATCGGCGTAATCCTCATCCGTTATCCATGCTTTTCTGACGTTGTCGGCTTGTTCGGTATAGTATCGAAGTTGACCGGTGTTCTGATTAAAACCGAGTCGAAAGAAATGATCAAAGAAATTCGTTTTATTTGTCAAGATATATTGCCAACCGACGCGACTGTCAGGCGTTTTCAAAAACCAGGCTTCATACGACGCTGGATTCTCCCCAATTTTGAAAATGCTTGGCAGCTCCACACAATCCGGTTGTCCGCCAAAATCGAGTGCGTCCCCGAGGTGACCTTCGATGGATTTTGGCTCACCGACGACTGTTCCATCCTTACCACCAACGATATCTTTGACGGTGTCGCCAGCAATGTCGTTTTTATCTAGGTAGTGTTTACATTTTTTTAGCAGTGATAAGTATGGCTGCGAAATAGACGAACCCGAGGTATCGCACGGCGTATTTATCATACCGTGTCGCAACCCGACGATATTGTTTCAAGCGATGAAAAAAACGTTCTATCACATTGCGAAGTTTATAGACATCTTTATCATAAGGAATATCTTCAAGACGACTCTTACGCGGACGGATAACTGCCTCCGAACCCCCGGCAGCTATCTCCGCCCGAAACGCATTCGAGTCATAGGAAGCATCCGCAATAACATAGGCAGACTTGTAATCCGCTATCAAGGCAGACGCTTGCGTGACATCATGACGCTGCCCCGCTGTCAAAGTAAAACGCAAGGGGAGAAAGTCCACACTCACTGCAGCATGGAGTTTCGTCGTCCAACCGCCACGACTCCGACCGAGTGCCTCATTGACTTGACCTCCGTTTTTTTTTCGGGGCACCCGCTGCAGAAGTATGAGCACGCACAACCGTCGAATCAATCAGGAGCGCAGAGACTTCACCCGCAGCATGGAAATGTTCATGGAGTTTTTCAAAAACACCCGCATCGCACCATCTACCGAATCGCCGGTAAGTTGTGTTCCAATACCCGTAGACTTTCGGAAGAGCGCGCCAAGACGCACCTTCTTTCGTCATCCAGACGACTGCTGAGAGAAATCGTCTACAGTCTTCAGGATTACCGACATAGACGTTGGGCAACGTTTTCAGAAACGGGTGGATGCTCTTCCAGGCAGCATCAGAAATCATCATAGGTAGGTTTTCAGTGGTTTCTATATGTGCAGTTTTCATACCTGAGAGGCTACCAAAACCTAAGCAAAATGTCAATAACTTATACAATGTAAACACTACCTAGTGTGTAATAGCTCACTAAGCCGTCTGTGATGACTTGAGCTTTCACCCCGATGCTTAAGATGAAAGTGCAGAGGAGGATAAAACCTGTTTGAATGGCTCGCCAATTTAAACGTTTTGGTTTCATGATTGCCTCCATTTTTCAGTTTCGGTTTAGAATCCGAGGTTCTGGCTAAGTAGTGATGTGAAAAATTAGCAGATACCCTCTGAATCGTGCTTACCACATTTCAATTGTTGCTATGATAGCAAATTTGAGGAAGATTATCAATAGAAGAATCAAACTGATAGCGTTATTTATGGTGAATTTTAAAAGATAAATAGACCCTTTCGTCACCCGGTAGGAGAGGTTTCCTAATCTCACTTTTTACAATGTCTAAATAGTCCTAAAGCCTATCGTGGTTTTCCCGCGAGAAACGCTGAAAGTGCCCTGATAAGGAGGATTTAGGGGCTCTTTCAGACAAAAAATTAAAGCTAAGTGACCGGACGCGGCTAACAGTTTCCTCTGCGGATACTATAAATTCCAGTTGACAATGGTTCAATCAAGGAGTATAGTTACACGGAGTTCGATTTATCTATCCGAAATTCTGAATTCAAAACTTGGGGAGGTGTTAAATCCTATAAACTAATTTTGTTGGGATTGAATATTAGGGGGTAGGGATGTATCAAGAAGAGATACTTCAGATTAATGGGGTTCGGCTTTGGACGGCTATCCAAGGCACGGGACAACCGATGGTGCTGTGCCACGGGGGCCCCGGTGGTTATGATTATCTTGCTCCTGTTGCCGATATGACCTCTGACTTATGTCGAGTTATCCGATACGATCAGCGTGAGAGTGGCCGTTCACAACTGGTGGGTCCCTACGATGTGTCTACATTTGTTGATGATTTGGAGGGATTGAGGAAACATTTCAGCTTTAAACGTTGGATTGTTGGCGGTCATTCATGGGGGGCAGGACTTGCTTTGGCTTATGCAGTCAGGTTTCCGGCTCGGACGATAGCCGTTCTTCATATTGCCGGCACGGGTATTGATGATCGGTGGCACGAGGCGTATCGCGAAAATCGGTTAAATGCGCTGCGTGAATCAGAGCGTGAAGAATATGAACGTCTGCGTGCACAAAGAGAACTGGCTGAAGATGCTGATGGGGAACGGATATTGAACAGGCTTCGTGCTTTAAGTCGCATGACAGATGTTTTTGATCCGAATCAAGTTGACAATCTCCCAAGTTTTGATGACTATTTTGTGAGCAATGAAGCGAACGAAAAGGTTGGCGCGGACTGGAAGAATTACACCAAAGATTCAAGGTTCCGGCAATCCGTTTACAGTCTATCTATGCCTGTGCTTTTTCTTCATGGTGCTTGTGATCCTCGTCCAGTTCACTTTATAGAGACGCTTGCCGCTAAACTACGGCGTAGCACGTTTGCATCGATTCCCGAATCAGGACACTATCCTTGGATAGAAAAGCTCGATGAAGTGAAGGCTGCACTTAGGCAGTTTGTAGTAGATTTTACAACTAACGAGACAGTATGCACGGAAAAAGTTTAGGAAAAAATGAAACACTATAAATGGATACACCGCTATGTTAATAGCACCGGAGGTCAACAAATGAAACTGAAATTGAGCATCCCTGTTCTAATTGCAAGTATACTTCTGTCTTTACCGTTTGTCGGTTGCGGAGTATTTGTGCTGGAGGGTGAGTATAAGGCACCACAATTGCCAAGATCCGAACTCGCCACTATCAAAATTGATACGGAGGGAGGTTGGATCTACCGGTATAATCTAATTGTGTTGCGAATTGATAACAAATTAGCCTTGCGTGAGAAAATTGGAGATAACAGAAGCGACTCTATCAACGAAATTTTAGTCGCCCCAGGTAAACACAATATATCGGTTTCGACTGTCTACGATTCTTTTACCGATGGGGGCGGACCGAGTGCTGTTCAAGCCGTATCAAGATTTTCTGCTGATGTAAAGGCTGGTAGCACTTATCTATTGAAGGACGAAGGTGAATTGGTTGATGCAGATACAGGTAGGATTGTCAGCAAATCGGAGTTTTTGCTCGACCAAGTTGCGTTTGAAGTGGAAAAGTAGGAGACAGTATGCTAATTCGCGGTGAAGACAGTGCCATTGATCTCCCCTCTACGCTAACGGAGGAGGAGAAATGGCATTACGATCTGTTTGGCTATTTAGTGCTTCGGCAGGTGGTGTCCCCGGCAGAAGTAGAACGGATGCTTGAGATTGCAAATAGATGGTTTGCGAATCCTGAGGCAGCACCTGAACCAGTGAATATCACCCAAGATGAATACAGCGGTGTACTAAATAATGTTCAGTACGGCGATCGGATTTTCGAGCGGTTATCGTTGAATGAAAAGGTGATGCGGATTGTGATGGGATTGATGTGGAACCGTCCGAGACTTTTCAATTGCGCGCTCGTCTTGCAGAAGCAACGTCCTATCCCTGAAGGTGAAAAGGAGAGACTTCACCGCGACACGAGCGGTTTTGACTTTCCGGACGGGTTCCGTAACCCGCATAACGATTACCAAGCGGGTAATGGTCAGATCTACAGCAATTATGTCAACACCGCCATAACGCTCGTTGATGTGCCACAGGATAACGGTTTCATGTGCATCCCCGGCACACATAAATCGCAGATCAAACTACCTCCGACGCTTGATATTGATAACGAGTTGGCACCTGCAATTACTTTTGAGTTAAAGGCAGGGGATTGCCTCATTTTCTCATCACGACTGATGCACGGCGCAAAGTTTTGGAAAGAAGATTATCCGCGTCGCGTCGTTTTCAATCGGTATCAATTCAGTTTCTACTTCAATGAAAACTATAACCTCCCTATAGAAACACACCGCCACTGCATTTCTAACGATCAATACGAATTGGAATCCGTCCAGCGGAGCGAAAAGGGGTTCGCCAAACGGATCCTCGAAAAAATTGATAAGGGAGAGCCACTATGCTAACACAGGAAGAAAAATGGTACCTTGATCTACTTGGCTATTTTGTGGTCCGAAATGCCGTACCGAAGGCGGATGTCGAATTGATGAAGGCGCAGATGTTTGCGTGGTATGAATGGGACGAGGCAGATTTCAAGCCACCTATGCGAATCAACACACCGGAGGGAAAACCGTGGTGGGTCTATAATATGCATTACGGACATGAGGCGTTCCAACGGCTTATTTTGAATCCAGAGATATTACGGGTTGTGACTGCGTTGACTTGGAACTATCCGCGAGTTTTTGATGTTGTCGCGAATATCTGCTATCCCAACGCCGACGGTTTGGAACTGCACGGCGGACATAAAGGCTGGTTTAGAAGTCCGCACCACCAATACCAGGTCGCTAACGATGAGGTCTTCGCCAGTTTCTTCAACCTCTCCGTTTCATTAGTGGATGTGCCACCCGGCAACGGATTTGCTTGCATTCCCGGAAGCCACAAGTCCAACTTCCAATATCCAGAACACATCACGATGGACGACCCGCCGCTGATCGTCCGCAATGTTCCGGTGAATGCTGGCGACTTCATCGTATTTCTGCCGAACCTGCGGCACGCCGGACGACGCTGGAACCACGAAGCCTATCCCCGGATGACGGTGTTCTTACGCTGGGTCTATGCGAAACAGTTTCATCATGCTGACTCGTCTCGGTGGTTTCCGTTTGATGCGCATAAGGGCGAAATTCCAGAGGCATTACATGAACTTGAGAGCCGTGACCATGGACAACGGGAAGCGTTAGATGCACTCATAGATCGGTTTAAAGTGGATGTTCCCGAATGAAGTCAAAAAAGCGTTGACGTGAACTTAGAGAATTGGTAAGATACACAAAGAAATTATTCTTTGTTTTACCGTATTGGAGAATTAAATGGCAGCCCCGACGAACCGAGAAGTGATTGCCCAGTGGCGCGATGAACCCGCACCATTGCTGTCATTATTACACGCCTTCCATGACCGAGACGGGTTTATCTCGGAGGCGGTCCTTCGCGACATCGCTGTCGGAATTCGGATCCCGCTTGCTGAACTCTTTGGCACCGTAACGTTTTACCACCATTTTGCACGTGAAGCACCAGGACAGAGCGCACCGCGCGTCTGCACAGGACCCGTCTGCCGGTTACGAGGTGGCTTGGAAATCCTTGAGGCACTCAAAGACGAAGGTGCAACCCCGATGCCTTGCGCTGGGAGATGTGATGATTGTGTGCCAGTGCTAAGCGGGCATCAGGTATTCGTCGGGAAACAAGTCGATAACCTCTCCGTCCAATCCTCGCCTTTACCGCCACCATATCCGGGTGATGGTGAAGAATGTATCTTCGCCGAGATTCGCGAACCGGAACGCAGAACGCTAACAGGTTATGAGCGCACCGGTGGCTATGAAGCGTTAAGACGCGCAGTAACAACGCTCACACCGACAGATATAATTGAAACACTCAAGGAGAGCCAACTCGCTGGCAGAGGTGGTGCCGGATTTCCGACAGGTATGAAATGGGAGTCGGTTTTGAATGCCCCCGGTGAACCGAAAACGATCGTCTGCAACGCCGATGAAGGTGAACCGGGTTGTTTCAAAGATCGGGTTATTCTTGATTACGCGCCACACGCTGCGATTGAAGGAATGACACTCGCCGCCTACGCGACGGGGGCAACACGCGGCTTTATCTATCTCCGATATGAGTACCCAGAGACCTTAAAAATACTCGAACAGGCACTTGCGGAGGCAGAAGCAGCGGGATTACTTGGCGATGGTATTCTCGGTGAAGACTTCAACTTCGACATCTATATCCGGCGCGGTGCGGGTGCTTACGTCTGCGGCGAAGAAGGATCACTACTGAACAGTCTTGAGGGGAAGCATCCGTTTCCGAGGAATCGTCCGCCTTATCCAGTAACACATGGGTTTGAGAGTTTGCCCACCGCTGTAAACAATGTGGAGACACTCGCTGCTGCTGTTCAAATCTTACGACACGGCGCGGAATGGTATAAAAACCTCAGTTATGACGAAAACTTGGCAGGCACGAAGATTATTAGCCTCTCTGGTGACATCCAGCGACCGGGGAATTACGAGGTGCCGTTCGGACTGCCATTGAAGACGCTTCTCTACGAATGGGCAGGGGGCGCGCCAGAAGGGCGCGAGATTCAAGCAATTACGACGGCGGGGTTATCTGGTGGGTTTATCGCTGGAGATGACTTAGATATTACTATTGATGAACCGAGTTTCCAAAAGGTGGGTGCAATGCTGGGTGCCGCAGGCATCATGGTTTTCGACGACACGCGAGATATGCTCGATGTTGCCCGCAATGCCATGGAATTTTTTGCTGAGGAATCTTGCGGAAAATGTTTTCCCTGTCGTATCGGTACGCAGCGACTCACAGAACTTTTGTCCGCGCCGTTGGCTCCGAGTTCGGAAGCACTTATCTCGGAGATCGGAGCAGTTATGAAGGCAACGAGCGCGTGTGGACTCGGTACCGCGGCACCAAACATTACAGACAGTCTGATACGCTATTTTTGTTAATGGCTATCCGCTATCAGGTCGCTTTGCTTTCGGCTATCGGTAAAGAGGGATCCTGATAAACCAGAGTTTGTTTACTGACTGCTGATGGCTGATTGCTGACGGCTTAAAGATGTGGACTCGCGGGTTTATTCTTCTTTGCGCTATTATATTTGTTGTCGGTTTGGTAACAGGACCGGTGCAGATGCTGTTTCCGGTCTATGCGGAATCGGTTTTAGAAGAGACCGCGCTATTCGCAGCGTTGTTGCGCGCTTTGCCTATCGGACTTGGTGGTATTTCGGCACTGATCGGTGGAACGCTCTGTGATCGGTTCGGACGGAAACCGACGATACTCATTGGGATGACAGGCGCAGTGGTAGTCGGCGCGCTTTTCACGACAGAAACGCCGCTGTTCATCTGGGGCATCCTCTGCTACGAAGGCATCGCATCCGGGTTCAAAACTGCGGGTGGACAAACTTACCTCATCAGCGTTGTGCCATCAAACCGATTGGGGTTGGCGACGGGATTTTACTTTATCAACATGACTGTTGGGAATGCAGTTGGGAGTGCGATTGCAGGCGAAGTCATCGACCGCATTGACTATAGTGTTTTTGGTATTGGTGCGATCATTCTATCCGGTTTGTTATTTGTCGGAGCATGTTTCTTTTTACCGCGGTTGATGCAGCAGGGGGCTGCCAATAGGCAACAGGAGCAAGGTGGAATATGGAAATCAGCTCTTAATATTGAGGCATACCTAAACCTGAGTCGGCGGCGGAACATACAGATGCTGATCGGTTTACGGGTTTTTCCAACCTACTATTGGGGCTCTGTGAATCTGCTCATGCCGATCTTGATTGCGCGGATTGCTGGCGTGAAAGCGACAGGTTATTACGGGGCAATGAGCCTACTATTCGCTTTCGGGTGCCAATTAGTTGTTGGAAGGATATGCGATAGAATTGGACATCGCACGCCTGCGCTCGTGGCGAACGCGATCGTTACACTCCTCGCTTTTGGCGTGGCGTTCTTTCATGATTCATTAATCGCGCTGGAAGTTTTCGGGATCCTCGGTGCGGGTGCAGCGTGGTCACTTTCGACAACGATCCCGAGGTTTATTAATGAATTTACTGAACCTGATGAGAAGGGACACGGTGTAGGCCTCACACATTTGGCGTGGAGTACCGGATTCCTTCTCGGCTATGTGGCAAGTGGTTTTTTGGTTAACTTCTCTGTTCACGTTCCGTTTATTGTGGCTGGGATTTCACTGATTTTTTCGACAGGTATTGCTTATAAACTCTGGTCTTTTAAATATTAGGCCTCCGCTCCGTTTTCTTCGTTGTCGAAAAACGGGTATTCTCTTAGTTTATTCCTTGTTCAGGGAAGATTAGTATTTAATTCCATAAGTTGGTACTTGTGCTTTATACGTTCGCACCGTACCACAAAAACCGCGGTCAAAACCGCGACTACAAAATGAAGGATCGCACGTCAGTAACCCCCTGCTAAAGCATGGGGCTTGTGCGAAGCGTATACCAACCGTTCACTCCACGAGTTAAACTATTGACTACCGTAATATATCGCATATCTATGGCGTGGTAGCCTAACTATGTATCGGATACTCCCCTCGTCTGATACCGCTTGGATATGTGATCGGGAAGGGGCAATACACAACCCGAAAGGGAGATTACAAACTATGTTTGTTCCAGTAAAGAGTAAGTCTGCTAAGAAACTAATGCCGACACACCCTAATAAAGCGGGGATGCTCATCAAAAAAGGATTAGCAACACCTTATTGGTCTAACGGTATATTCTGTATCAGACTCAACTACGAACCAAAAACTGATTACACACAAGACATTGTTGTGGGTATAGACCCCGGTAGTAAGAAAGAGGGATTTACCATAAAGTCTGAATCACACACTTATTTGAACGTGCAAGCAGACGCACACAATAAAGTCGGTAAGAAAGTTGAAAAGCGTCATATACTACGTAGAGGTAGACGTTCACGGAAGTGTCCGAACCGAAAGAACCGGACGAACCGCCTTGCGAATAAAGCCCTTATTCCTGCTGGCACGCGTGCGAGGTGGGATTGGAAACTACGTATCCTTGATTGGTTATCCAAACTCTATCCGATTACACACGTCTGTGTAGAGGACATCAAAGCCCGGACGATAGAACGTGCGAAGAAGTGGAATCAATCCTTTAGCCCTCTTGAAGTCGGTAAGCAATGGTTTTACACTGAAATAGAGAAACGGTGGCAGCTGCTAACACTTCAAGGATGGGAAACAAAGGAGATACGCGATAGGTTAGGTCTAAAGAAGACTTCAAAGAAACTCGCTGAAACCTTTGAAGCACATTGTGTCGATTCTTGGTGTCTCGCGTATCATACAGTGGGTGGCCTTAGTGTGCCTGATAACACAGATATATTCTGTATAGCACCGATACCTATACGACGGCGTGAACTCCATAGACAAAACCCACAGAAAGGGGGCAAGCGTCCACGCTATGGTGGCACGACTTCGAATGGATGGGTAAAGCACACACTCGTCAAACATGTTAGATACGGTTTGACACGGATCAGTGGCTTTAGCAAACAAGGGATTTCTCTATATTCTCTGCATGGCAAACGCTTGTGTCAAAACGCGAAAACACAAGATATAAAAGTCCTAACACGACTCAACTTTAACTATAGGAGCGGTGTTTCCTCCCCCCGCTAAAGCAGGGGGTTTCCACACCGAAGATTTTGATGATTATTGCAGAACTTGATTTAGAAAATGCTGAACATCGTGAACTCACCAATTCCGAATGGCGTTATGGCGATGGACTCGTTCCCGGTGAACCCAATGGCGGTTTGGTTAATCTGATGAAAGAGTCACCTGCCCGCCATGCTGATTATGACGATTCAGGTTGGGAAATTTGTGAGGACATCCAAGCGGTTATCTCCGAGGGACTCTGCTTCGGTTGGTATCGGATTACCGTTACGATTCCTGAAGAGGTCGATGGAACTTCGGTTGCAGGTTCACAGGTCTGGTTCCACACGTGTATTGACGATTACGGTGAAGTCTGGGTTGATGGTGAAATTGACCTGGCCTTCGGAGAGTCGGGACGTGGTGCTGCCTCCGGTTTCAATACACCCCAACGCGTCGTAGTTACCGAAAGCGCGGAACCCGGTGCGAAACATGTCATCGCATGCTTGGCGATCAACGGTCCCCTTGCCAGACCGGGTGGTGGTATCTTCCTCCGTTTCGCGAAATTAGAATTTGAACGAGAGTAGAAAGCAGAAAGATGGAAGGGTGGAAGGATGGAAGGTTGAAAGGGGCTTCTTGCCACCCAATCTTCCAATCTCTTTTTTGGGAAGGAAATCAGTGTCTAAGAAAGCGGTTGTCTTACTGAGTGGCGGCTTAGATTCAACAACAACACTTGCTATCGCGCGCGATGCGGGGTATGAGACCTACGCAATGAGTTTTCGGTACGGTCAACGACATACCATAGAACTCCAGTGTGCAGAGAATGTCGCGAAGGCGTTAGGCGTGAAACAGCATACGATTGTTGACATTGATTTGCGTGCCTTCGGTGCATCGGCATTGACAGCAGACATCGCTGTTCCCAAAAACCGTTCTGATACTGGTATACCGGTAACCTATGTCCCCGCCCGAAACACGATTTTTCTCTCCTACGCGCTCGCTTATGCTGAAGTCCTCGTTGCTGATACCATTTTTATGGGTGCGACTGCTGTTGATTACAGCGGTTATCCGGATTGTCGGCCAGAGTATATAGCGGCGTATCAGACGATGGCGAACCTTGCAACACAAGCCGGTGTTGAGGGGAAAACCCAATTAAAAATCCAAACCCCGCTGATGGATAAAACGAAGGCAGAAATCATCGAAACCGGTGTGGCACTCGGTGTCGATTATAGTCTCACTTTGAGTTGCTACGATCCTGACGCTGAAGGCAGGGCATGTGGTGGATGTGATAGCTGCATGCACCGAAAAAAAGGGTTTAGGGAGGCAGGTATTCCCGATCCGACCCGCTATCGTTAAACGTGCCATCACCGTTTGCTTGTAGACCATTTCTGATGTTTGGTAATTTTTTTCTCCTTGATATTTGTCAATGATCTACCCTATAATATCTCTATGGCACAAGAATGCGATACGACCGGGAAAGACATCCTGAATGAACAAATCGGGGAACTTATGCAAGAGTCTGCTGTTTTCCAACGCCAACGCGAAAAGTTTATTGAGCAAGGTATTGAGCAAGGTATTGAGCAGGGTATTGCACAAGGGACCAAAGAGGCCACCCTCAAAAGTCTCATGACAGTACTCAAAGCGAAATTCCATGTAGAGGCAGTGCGTGCCCTCACCCCGGCACTTCAAAATATAGACGATTTGCAACGCCTTGAACAGCTCCTTCTCACTGCCGTAAATGCGAAAACCGTTGATACCTTCACAGAAGCACTCTTTGAATAGAGGTAGGGAATTATTCTTACAGAGGGGATTCAGACCTTCTTCAGAGATCCAATATAGGACTTACGCATCCGCTCTTAAAGTCCCCCTGATAAGGGGGATTTAGGGGGTTTAAACTAAAAAAATCTGCCATCGCGTGCTGAATTTGCGTAAGTCCTGCAATATTTGAAGGCACAGGACGTTTGACCTAAAAATTATGATAAAAGCCGTTTTCTTTGATTTTTACCAGACGTTGGGGGTCTGGGGAGAATCACTTAGACCGAGAGTTCAGAAAATCGCAGATCGGTATGCCTGTGAACTTGAGTGGGAACGTTATGACACAGCACGCGGGAATCTCTATGCGGATGCGTCAGGATCCGATCCGATGACCCACGATCTTCTGGAAACGATGCAGCAGATCATTGAGAGTTACCGAGGTTTTCTGGCGGCACTCGGTGTTCGGGACTACTTGGACCAAATGACATGGGAGTTGCTACAATCTGAACACTCCCTTTTTGCTGCCAACGCTGCTACGCTCTACGATGACACTGTCCCGACCCTTGCATATTTACGAGATGCCGGTTTCAAGTTAGCGATTGTTTCCAATTGGGATACACCGTTGGACCCACTCACCGAACGGTTGGGAATTGCCGACTATTTTGACACGATTACCTCTTCACATGATGAACGTGTCCGGTCTGCAAAGCCGGATCCACACATCTTCAACTATACGCTCGCGGCAGTCGGCGTTTCGGCAGAAGAAGCCGTGCATGTTGGGGATACTTACGAAGCAGATATCATCGGCGCAAAAAACGTAGGCATTCGCCCGATACTCATTGACCGAGACGGCACACAGACCGGCAGATGGAATGAGACAATCCAGAGTCTGTCCGAATTACCGAAACTGCTTTCCGGTCGTGAACCGTTTTCGATGAAGCGGTAGTATCCCTTTATCACGAACCTGCCCGAAATCGTAGGGGCTGGGTTACCCAGTCCGTAGCAATAGACAGAGCATGAACCGTTTTCGATGAAGGGGTAGTGTCCCTTTGTCACGAACCTGCCCGAAATCGTAGGGGCTGGGTTACCCAGTCCGTAGCAGTAGGCAGAGCAGAACCCAATCGTTAAAAAAATGATAAAAGCCGTTTTCTTTGATTTTTACGAAACATTGTGTTTTCACAAGCATTCACTTCAAGAAAACCTTGAAAGAATCGCTAAAAGATATGGTGTTGAGGTCGATTGGGAACGCTGTGAAACGGCAATGGAAAGCCTCTTTGCCGGCACATCGGTACCCGACCCGACTACCGATTACGCTTTGCTGGAAGTATTGATAACGGTGATGAAGCGAGAATGCGAATTTATAAGAGAAGTCGGCATTGAGAAGCACGTAGAGCAGATCGCGTGGGAATTATTGCAATCTGGGCACTACCTCTTTGCGGCGAACAGTGCTACCCTCTACGATGATGTTATTCCGACACTTCAGCACCTGCGGGACACGGGCTACAAGTTAGCGATTGTTTCCAATTGGGATACACCCTTGGATCCGCTCACCGAACGGCTGGGGATCGCTGACTATTTTGATACAATCACCGCCTCACATGACAAGCGCGTCCGATCCGAGAAGCCGGATTCACATATTTTCAACTATACACTCGCAGCGGTTGGTGTTTCAGCAGCGGAAGCCGTGCATGTCGGGGATACCTACGAGGCGGACATCGTCGGGGCGCGAGATGTAGGCATTCGTCCAGTGTTGCTTGATCGGGATGGCACACAAGCTGGCAGATGGAAGGAAACGATTCAGAGTCTTACTGAATTGCCTGAAATGCTGATACCACATTAAGTTATGGTGAAATCGGATCGCCTGGTTGCCAACTCGGAACCAAGGATTCTGCGAAGAAAAAGAAAAAAACATGCGGAAAAACGTACCACAAGGCTTTATTCAAAATCCAATAAATCGCATAAGAGATACATACGTTACAAAGCGCCTGGACCCACCTAATTTGGAAGAAAGTTTGAACCACTGGTACAAGGATAAGCACAAAACAGATGTGACCTGCAATGTCAATCACTTGAATTGGCAGCTCAATCCAAGCTATTGCTTCAATAATGGCTTCTGATGACGCTTGTGAACTTGTTGTGTTGTTATATTCGACGGGCGTGAGATCAAGCGGCAAACTGATTAAAATGAAAATGAAATGACCTAATGTGGCTACCAACAAAACGAGATGGCACAGACCTATAATCTTAAAGAAATTTCGGAAAACACCTTCTTCCTTATAAAGTAACCGACACCCAAAAAAGAGGAGAACGCTTATCAGGATCCAATCGAGCAATGCGCCTGCGATAGCAAAAAATCCACCGATAACCTGAAAATTAGGAGAGATTGTGAATAAATCTAAATATGCAAAAAGATGTAGCCTCGTCCAAAGGTTAATTACACCGTTCAACAGAACAATTGCCAGCGGAAACCATATTTTGGGTGTCCAGTTGCAGATAATTTTGAAGAGTCGCATGCCGTTTTCCTTCTTTCTATGGAAATTTACTTCGGGGTTGTAAACCCTTCCTACCAAACCGCGAGTGCAACACCCACACCCCTTACTCAGGCTTAGTGTGGGTCAATATGAAAGAGATAAGGCTTCATGTCCCATAATAGAATAGTGCCATCGTAGCTGCCACTCGCCAATAGGGTGCCATCCGGTGAAAAGGCGAGTGACTGAATATCGGTCGGATGGCTCCAGAAGGTGGCGATGTTTTCGCCGGTAGCGACTTCCCACAAACGGATGGACACTTTATCAGTGCCAGTGCCTCCTAACCACGATGCACCTGAAACCAAATACCGTCCACACGGAGAAAAGGTTAACGCCTCAGCTCTCCCGCATCCGAATGGCAAACATATCACCATACATATCTCATAAGTTGTCGTATCCCACAACCGAATTTGCCCCAATACATCGCCTGCAATCAGGTTGCTATCGGGAGAAAATGCGATTGCTTTTGGGGTACGCTTATCCACCGAACCTTTCTCCAAATGTCGGAGTATCCTCTGAATTTGGCGATCGTCGCCTTTATATTTCGTAGCATCTCGGGGGCGGTTTGAGGAGAGTTCAGCAATTTGTTCACCGTTCTCAATATCCCATAATTGGGCACTTTTTTCATGGTGAGCACTTACAAGGTGCTTTCCGTCAGGTGAAAAGGCGATTGACCAGATCCAATCCGTCTCTTCCGTAAACATTTGGCGTTCATAGTCGTGTTCGACATCCCAGATGCCTAAAACACCGTTAGCATCCGCGCTCACCAGTAGATCGCCTTTTGGGGAGAATTCAACGGCATAAAGGACCGCTTGATGTCCGGTGAGTTCAACCGGTGGTGTTTTTGGTTCTTCAAAATTCCAGACTCTCACAATCTTATCGTAAGAAGTGGCAGCCAGTTTGTTGCCACAGGGTGAAAAATCAATAGAACGGATTGTTTTAAGACCTTCACACTTTAATGTTGTTTGCAGTTCCAATCCCTGAACGTCCCGTAAATGAATACCCCCTAACCAATACCCTGCAGCCAGCGTCTGTCCATTCGGTGAGAATTTTACGGAACCGCACACAGAATAGTGGTCCCGGATAGCAGGAGGTTGGGGTCCGGGATCCCCGATGTTCCAAGTCTGAATTGTATCTGGACCGCGGATAGCTAACTGCGAACCCGTCTGCGAAAAACGGAATCTCCAAGCAATCTCTTTATGCGTTAAGGCTGCGACCTTTCTGCTACCTTCTACATCCCAAACGGTAAGAGTCGTTCCAGCAGCCGTCGCAGCAAGCAAAACACCCTCAGCCGAATAGGTGTAGTCCACCGATTTTGTCGCCTCCGGCATTGATCTGATAAGCGGTTGTGGGTCTTTAGTGGTGAGTTTGTCAACTTCCCACTTGTGGAGACCGCCGTCCCAATCCACTGAGGTAAAGAACTCACCGCACGGTGAAAAAAGCAGGTAAATCACCATAGCCGAATGTCCGGTGAGATGCGCACGACGTTCACCTGTTTCGATATCCCAGACTGAAAAAGTGTTTTCGGGGGTTGCACCTATGAGACTCTTTCCATCTGGAGAAAAGGCAAGCGGAATGGCAGGAGGCGGATGGCGGGGCCGCTGTAGTTCTTCGGCAACGGTGAGCTTTGCGATCTGTTCACCTGTTTCGATGTGCCAGACGTAAACGGCATCATATCTCCCACCAGAGGAGGCTAAGCATTGTCCATCGGGTGAAAAAACGAGCGCAGTAACTCGGTCAACTCGGTCAAATTGCCCCATCCGTTGCATTTTTGCAAGACAACGGTGACTCTGCACATCCCAAATTTTAATCCCACCGTCCGAATTGCCGGTGGCAAGTAGCGCGCCATCCGATGAAAATTTGAGGGCGGAAACCATCCCCCGTTCTGTTTCCCATAGTGCGACGGGCTTCATCGTGGCAAGTTCATACCACCAGAGTCCAATCTTTGTTCCGAAAGCGAGATATTTTCCATCTGGGGAGAATTCAAGCGGACCAGGTATCCCGTGTCCTAATCGCGCAATCGCACCTTCTGGGAGTGCCCAGGTAGTGACATCCGTATCATTTATGCCTGTTTTTTCAGAGCCTGTCTGTGGGTTTCGATTTTGCACTGTATAGGTCCCTTGGTTCATATCCGTTGATATGCTGCCAGAAAAGCGTCTCTGGAAATTCCAGCCTGCGTACAAATTCAGCTCAATCCAAGCGGATGGGCGACATAGCCATCGGTATGTTTTTCAATAATAATCTTGAAGGGTTGTCTGCTGTCCTCGGTTACGGATGCTTGAGTCTCGCACAGGTGGTTGCTAATTTGCCACGCGGTTTGACGGGTGTCGGCCCATCCATCAAATGAAGGATGTCGTCTTCGCTAAGTGCCCGAGCGAAGACTTTCAATTCATCAATAACCCCAGATGGGACGTGCGTCACGCTACAAAGTTTCAATTTTCGTCGTAACGTTCAAAACGCCTTAAGGCATCCAGAGATTCCATTCCTCTTTTTTCTCCCATCTGCGGCATGCGAGACATAAACACATATATCGAATTGCGAAGCGCGGGGCAGAACTGACATTCATTGTGCCATTATGTGGTAGCAAGTGGTGAAAAAATAGGACATCTCCGTGTTTGGCGATGACCTCTATGGGTTCGCCTAAATCCATCTCTTGAAGTTGAGGTCCCATATCACGGACATGGTTAGAGAACCCTGGGTTGTTTTTGCGGAATTCACGGATGCGTTGTGGACCTTCGGGCCATATTATCGTCGTTCCGCTGTGCGCATTCGCATCGGTGAGATAGGTTAAACTGGTCACTCGAAATGTTCCGGGATCTAATCGCAGATCTCGGAAGCCGCCATCTAAATGGGGCGACGGTCTTTTCCACTCGGCTGAAACGGGGAATTTATTGAGTGCCCAGATGCCATCAGGACGCTGCCTTTCACAATGCGGAATCTCTGGGTATAGGGAGGCGAGTTGCTTAAGGATAGCGAGGTAATCAGGCGTGCAACATGCCAAAACATCTGGATGCGTAACACCGAAAAGTTCGGTACGAGCTCCCGCACTCTGCATGTAAAACTCAGAGGCAGGCGAATGTTTGCAATCTTCCCATGAACTCGGATTATCAGCATCCATTCCCATCAGGTGCCACATCGCTTCTCTTGCTTTTGTGACAGTCTCTTGTGGAATTAATCCGGAAAGAAGTAGATAGCCTTCTTCTTCAAATTGTGCTAACTGCTGTTTTGTAAGCATATTTTACCTCCAGAATATTTTGGATGGATTAGGAGGTTAAGGGGATAGGTCGCGAGAAATTCGTCCTATAACTCTATTTTTTCGGGCATCTGTTGGAAAACGAGGCATCAGATATTCACTTCGGTTACGAAAACGTCCAAGGCAGGTTCCTTGATTTCGAGTTCTTCTTTTCCCAAAGTTTCAATGTAAAACCGAATTGCAGAGGTTACGTCTGCAACACTTTCTTTGTATGTATCGCCTTGGCCTATGACAACACCTTTCAATCCGAGTGAGTAGGCGACGTAGCCATCAGTATGTTTTTCGACGATAATCTTGAAGGGTTGCATTTTTCTTTCCCTCTGTTTGTGAGAATTCATCTACTGACTGGACAGCGAGTTGAGATGAAGAAAAATCTGCGCTTGCAAGAGACCGCGGGCGAGTTCGCCGATGCGGTAGAATACATCGCCCCGGAGACATAGGAAACTACTCGCTCTGCTCCACGGGAGGTGGAGGTGGATCTATATATATCTTACCTTGGGCTTTACGCTTTTTCTCTCTTGCCTTCAAATAATCGTAGAGTTCCTCTATGGAATTGAATTGGGCAGCAAATTCTGCTTTCATTCGATAACATTCTTCAAGAATAGGATCCGTCTGCGGTTCAACATGCTCTTTCATCTGTATCTCCTCAATTAATGCCTCGGGTGTACAGAGGGTTGTTGGTTGATATCCAGCGGCGAGACAAACGTCCTTAATATGCTGCTGCTTGGTTTCATTAACGATATGCTTATAGTTCCAAGAAACGAGATACTCAATACTGTGGACCACGGCAATAGCAATATGTTGTGCGTCCGGTAGAAATTGCGGTAGCACGGTACCTTCGTCGATCAACTTATGTGCGAGATCAGCTGCCTCCGGGGACAGGGGCAATGTCCTTAGGTCGTCTAACAATGTAATCCGACGCTCGGCTTCTCTTGGATCACCACGTTCAGCTTCGCCGAGAACTATATCTGAAGTGACAAACTCAAAAGCATCGGAGTATTCCTCCCACAGCTGCCGAGTTAATCGTTGTCGATCAGATACTGTTACATTGTTACTGGGACGTGCTACCAAGTAGCTGACCACGGTGGTTTCAACGTAAACTTTCGGTTTTCCTGTTGTATATTGTACCATAAAATAGAGGCTTTAGCAAATCTACTCACTAAACCGCGAGCGGAGTGCCCATAAACCCTGCCCCGGTTCGCTGATGTAGAAAAAACCGCCGTCATTGAACCCATCAACAAGCGTTTCGGGATTGTATTCGGCAAGCACTTCGTTGAGGGGTGCCCATTGATAACCAACCGATTCAATTTCGGCTTGGGTGAGGTGTTCCGTCGCATAAGTTACCTTAAAGCGTCCTTCGGTACTTCCGTGAATTAGGTGCGCAGCGGCAGAGAGGTTCTCTTGCAACTCAGGGTTTTCGGAGACAGCGTTGAGTGTTGTGGGGGTGCCGCGATAGCCGTACTTTCGGATGAGTCGGTCGATTTCTGCGTCCTCACCAAATTCACGGAGTCCGGGCGCGATGATAATCAATTCGCCATCATCTGCCATCGCCATCCGTGTCCGATAGATTGCCTTGTTGCCGAGCCATGTGCTTTTAAATTCCCTCGGATCCAAGTAGACGACTACTTTTGATAGCGGCGCGTCCAAGAAGGTCATATTAACGGCTCTACTCAATTCGGCGGCGGTTTCAAAAGTCTGTGCATCGTCGCCGATATAAAGCCCGCGCATCACTCGTTCTCCAGTAGTGTCCGCATCCATGACGCTCATGACATACACGATACCGAGTTGTTTTAGGTAGTTGGCATGCGCGTAATTTAGCACTCTCCTGACAGAGGTATCCGTGCGACCCATGAGGCGTTCCATGCCGTCTACGGCACCGAGGAAATGCGATTTGTTAATCATCTCAACACCACCTGCACCGACGAGGATATTTTTAAACCCGTTGGCAATACCGATAACCTCATGCGGAATCACCTGTCCGACAGAGATGATGAGTTCGTAGTTGCCCTCAACGAGATGACGATTTACGGCGACAGGAATGCTATAGTCGAGTTTGCCGTTTGATACTTCTTGCACGAATTCTGATGGTACTTCTCCAAAATGGTGGAGTCCCGTCCGCCAGTTGTGAACATGATATGTCGCCTTCGGTAAATCACCGTACATCTCGGCGATCTGTGCTTCAGTCATTGGCGCGTGTGTACCAATGGCAGGTAGGATGTTAAAGGTAGTACCGTTTGCGGTGTCCCACAATTCATAGAGAAGTTGGGTCAACTCACCAGCGTTGGAGTGGAGGCGTGTTATGTCCGGTGGGATCACCAGAATCTTTTTCGGGATACCGCCTAATTTGAGGAGTGCCTCGTGTAGAAGTGCGCGTTTTTCTTCGGATGTGATGACGGTGTCTTTTCCGCCATGAGCAACATAAGTCGACATCTTTTTATATTTCCTTGCGGTTCGGTTAGGTGAGCAGTAGTGATAACGTCCCTCTCCGTATATCCAGCGCGCCCGTTGGTTGCGTTTCCCAAATCGTAGTGGAAAAGTGGAAGTCGGGAAGGGTAGAGGAACTATCTTACGCGAAGCGATTTCCTTCCAACCTTCCAGCTTTCGATGTTTTCTTTTAGTAGGCAGCCTTGATCGCGCCCCAAGTCGTGCTGAGTTTATCTTGGGGTTCGACGGGTAGAACGAGGTCTTCGACAGAATCACCGATAAAGATGTTGTCAATATAAACGAGCCCGTAATTGCCGAACTTACCGGTTTTAAAGGTGCCGTCTTCACCTTCAGTCGCTGGATCGATTTTATCAAACGACCTGTTGTCTTTCCGCTCTTTCAGTTTAAAGGTGAACTTATCACCTTTGAGGATCAGTTGTGCGCGATACCAGACTTCCGGTTCGTTTTCCACCATCCCATCTTTGACCTTTGCCCAACCGCCTTGGCGTTTGTAGAAATGGTATTCTCTGCCGCCTTGCCGCCGGTCGCTGAGATAGAATTTTTCGCTATCCTGAAAGCGAAAAACAACCCCCATATAGAAATCATCTGGGAACATCATATCCCATTCAGCGACGTAATCGTCCCAACCCGCGTCGCCGACGACATAGATGGAACCGCCGACATCGTGCCGTGAGTCGTTAGATGGGTTGTCAGCGGTCAACAAGACCTTATTACTCGCTTTTTTCGGGTCAGCGACGATTTTCGCGGTTGTTTTGCCGTCGTGTCCGACTTCCCATTTGCTCGGTTCCGCTCCGATCTTATCTTTCTCAAAGTCGTCGTGGAACAATAGGACTGCCGATGCTTGTGTTGTTATACCGATGCATAACATGAACATGGCAATTTTAAGAGCAAGTTTAATCTTGTGAGAAACTTGGCTGCGTTGGAAATGGGGTAGCGGTATAAAATGCATTTTTCCTCCATATTCCGAAGTGCACAAACTAAGGTTTATGCTACAAAGATGCACAGGCTAACAGCCTATGCTACAAAAGCGGTTCAAGGTTGACAAGCGCGCTGATGCGGAAATTATTGTGCCACGACGTTATTTTGCAGAACGCCGATACCTTCAATCTCAATTTCAACGACATCACCGGCTTTCAATGCAGTCGTTGTGCCGGGTGTACCCGTAAAGATGGCATCCCCGGGTTCAAGGGTGATCGCCTGTGAAATGAAACTGACAATCGTTGTTACTGGGAAAATAAGGTCTGCGGTCGTCTGCTTCTGAACGACTTCGCCGTTGATGCGGGTCTCCAATTGCGCGTCGGTGTAATCAACGTCAGTGGCGATGACCGGACCGATGGGGCCGAAGGTATCCGATGCTTTGGCGCGCCACCACTGCATATCATCGCTCTGCCATGTGCGTGCGCTGACATCGTTGCCGCAGGTCACGCCTAAGATGTTGGCGGCTGCCTCTTCGGGTGTCGCTTTCCGAGTCTGTTTCTTCATGATGACGACGAGTTCGCCTTCGGCGTGTACGTCATCATCGCCATCAGGTAGTTCAATATTGCCACCCGGATCGTTGATACATGAAGGCGTTTTGATGAAGATTTCAGGGTTTTGTGGTTCCGGTGCCCCGTCTAAATGACTCCGATAATTCAGACCGACAGCCAACACCTTTGTCGGTGTTGTCGGTGCGAGAAGTTGGACATCCGCTAATGCAACGCTCTCACCTGTTTCGCTATATTCACCAAACGGGCATCCCGATAGTACGTTCAGGTTTTCTCCTGAGACAATGCCGTAACCGATTGTGCCATTTAATTCATAACGTGCAAATTTCATAGTAGTCTCCTTTTGGGTTTTTCCAGCGTAATTTAGAAGCCAAGGTATTTCATATTGTACAGTGTATACGGTGGTCTGTCAATTTATTTCTTTGGGGCGGTTGTCAGTAAGCATAATTATCAGAAGTCGCGACTGAAAGTGCTTCGCGGTGAGAATCCTACAGCGGAATTGGATTGATGCGTGGTGCATGTTATTACGGTCATTTATTGTAAAATCTACAATTAAATGGACATTAAAGGGTCAAATTTCTAAAAATTCCGCAAAAAAGTGAAATTAGGCCTTAACTTTTTGAGTTTCATATCTATAGTATATACATAAAAGTGATAGATTGTTCATATAAATTTTATGCCTCTGACGTGATGCCTTACAGAGGCGTTAGAGACACCAGCAAATTTCCCTCACAACCGACACCGGACACGAGGTGTCAAAGGAGTCCATCATGAAACGTTTGTTGCGTCTAACAGCAGTCCTCGCGGCACTTGCTTATGTGCTGCTGCCATTTCCTCCGGATGTAGTCTCAGGCACCTGGAAGGAAAGTACAACCCCGAGCCCGAATGAACTCCCATCCACATCTGGAAAAGTCGTCGTGTTCAATTTGAGCATCTCAGTAGATTACGAGGTGTCTGTTCGGTATCAGGCAGAGATCTGGAACGGCTACCTTGGTGACGATGCGATGACTATTAAGTATGAGACGAAATACTATATCTCGATTTTTGAACCGCAGGAAAAAGACGGTAGAATAAAGAGGTTGTTTTATAGCAATACGAATTGGGGAAGCGGAACTATAGGATCCGGTGAAACGTTCCATGGACATTCCAGTGCATCCTACGATGCCAGCGGGTTACCGGCTGGCATAAAGGTGGTAGCTGAAGCTTCAACCGAAGCGACGGCTCACGCGCTTGACGATGACGATCAGGTGATACAGAGCCAATGGTCTGTATCCGACAGCATCCCGTGGACGATGCCTCGGAACTAACGAAACGTGTCGCTTTCATTCCGACGCGTGGGGATATTCGTTATCCCCACGTGTTCCAATCAAGGGGGTGCCTCATGATTTTTAGACGTTTTTTACGGAGGTTATCTGTTATCTGCAGCCTGACGTTGCTTGTTTCAACGTTTTCCGCTGCGGAAATTCTATTTTTTTCGTCTCGTACGGGTAACCATGAGATTTACACGATGAACGATGATGGTAGCCGTATTCAGAGATTAACGGACGATCCCTTGGCAGACATGGTCCCGCGCTGGTCACCCGATGGTAGAAGGATTGTTTTTGAGCGTGCATTTACACATGAAAATCGGAAGATTTTCGTCATGGATGCAGACGGGCGCAATGAACACCTGCTCACCGATACGCCCGCAGATTACAGAAATCCCGCCTGGCACCCCGATGGAAACCGTATTGCGTTTTCCGTCCAAGAAGCGAAGACAACGGATCTCGCTGTGATGAACCTGCAAACGGGAAAGGTAAAACGACTGATAAACAATCCAGAAGGCGGTCTTTCGGAGAATCCTAACTGGTCTCCGAATGGGAGGCAGCTTGTCTTTGAACATAGTGACGAATTTGGACGCAATATCTGGACGATGACTGCGGATGGCAAACACGCTAAACGCCGCAGCCCGCCGAGCGAGGATATCTTGCTGATTAGATATGTCCCGCGCTGGTCCCCGGATGGAGTCCATATCTTGTATCCGGAGGCGGAGTATAGGCGGCTCCCGGGCAAGCTTGATCTTGCAGGCATGCGGCTCATCATTCAAAATGTGCTGTCAGGCACCCGAGAGATACACGATCTCCCGAAAGGGTTTCTCGTTTCAACTGTGTGTTGGATGGCTGATGGTCGGGCGGTGCTTTTCTCTGCTGCCAATAGGAATGTGAGTACCGTGTATGTGATTTATCGGTATCCACTTGACACTCAGGAACTGATCCCTTTGACCAACCCGCGTGACAACTACTATGTATCGGATTGGCGGCCGGGTAATCTCTACGTTTCGCCGAAGGGGAAACTCACTGACCTGTGGGGACGTATCAAACAGATGGAGTAACGCCGAATAAGCGTTGACTTTTTTCCGCAAAAGCAGTTATAATAATGAACAATGGTAACGGGGGCAGGCACAACTGATTTTTGTCAGATGTCCAGAAACCTGTGTGCTTCCGAAAATGGAGGACCAACCGATGACTTTAAGATGTCAATTAAGAGCTATAAAATGTCCACCCTATAAACATGAGGGTGTTTTCCAACCAGACGATGAAACGGTGAAATCCCTTTTGCCGGATTTGACGCACTGCGCGGCATGTATAGCCAACGCTACGCCGCAACGCCTGGACCTCCATGACGATTTGTTGCAAGTCGCCGCCCTAACGCTCATTGATAAAGGACCGAAGTTCGAGCCAGCGCATAAAAGTGGTGCCGGTTTCAGGAGTTTTATCCGGGTGCGCATCTGCGGTGCACTCATGGATGCAAAAAAGAGGGAAGTAAGACACAGCATGTGCGAAGTACTTGGCTCTGATGAAACGTGCGATGATCAGGGATCGTCCAACGCAGTGCCCGATCCGAAGATCGGATCCCTTTTGGGGTTTCCAGACCCTCACGCTGAATTTGAGGATGAACTTGTCAGAGACATGAGTTTCGCTGCTGCCTTGCCGGAACTCCTGAAAACATTAACACCCTGTGAACGGGACGTTTTTGCCTGTCTTCGCGAGGGGCAGCGAAATCGCGAGATTGCCGAAATATTGAATCTCTCTGCCCCCCGCGTCAGCCAACTGGTGACGCAAGTCACGCAGAAACTGAGAAATGCAGGGCGAAGGCTCGGTTTGGCAGAATAAAAATCATAGGGTGGCACGTAAATGATAAAAATTGGGATTGTTGGTGCATCTGGATATAGCGGCAGTGAGTTATTACGCTTTCTCGCTCACCACTCTGGGGGACTACAGGTCGCGCTCTGTACTTCTGAAACCTACGCAGGGCAGTGTATTGAGAGTGTCCTGCCGAACCTCCGCGGGTTTCTCTCGTCCGCATTTGAACCTTTAGACCTTGATTCCCTTAAAGAGAGGGTGGATGCCGTTGTCCTCGCTGTACCACACAAAGTCGCGATGTCGTTCGCGCCACAAATTCTGGCGCAAGGTTTACGCGTCGTGGATTTTAGTGCGGACTATCGACTTGCGGATGCTAATACTTATGAAGTGTGGTATCATACCGAACACACCAGCGCGGAACTCATGCCGCAAGCGATATATGGATTGCCGGAACGGTATCGTCCCAAAATTCGGGATGCCCAACTTGTGGCGAATCCGGGATGTTATCCGACGAGTGCGACACTTGCGGCGATGCCGTTGGTCGCGCAAGGTGTCGTGAAATTGGATTCCATCATTGTTGACTCGAAATCTGGAATTTCGGGTGCCGGTCCGAAACCTCGCGAAAATACACACTATCCGAATCGAGAGTCTAACGTTGTCGCCTACAATATCGGTTCACATCGGCATACGCCGGAGATTGAACAGGAGTTAAGTGCTGTTGCCTCTGCACCAGTTCAGGTAACGTTCACGCCGCACCTTGTCCCGATGACGCGAGGTATTCTCAGCACTGTGTATATGCGTCTCACCGAAGAGATGTCTACTGAAGAAGCCCTCGGCATCTATTCAGACTTTTACGAGCATGAGCCGTTTGTTCGGGTGCTCCCGTCGGGCGCGTACCCGGAGACAAAGGCGGTGCTTGGCAGTAATTATTGCGATGTTGGACTTGAAGTCGATACACGGACCCGCCGTGTCGTCGCAATGGCAGCGATTGATAATCTCGGTAAAGGTGCTGCGGGTGCTGTTGTACAGAATCTCAATCTGATGTTCGGTTTTGATGAAACCGATGGGCTGAAAGTGCCGGGGATGATGCCGTGAATGGTTATCAGTACGATTTTTTTTCAAAAAATCTTTCGGTTATCAGTAGTCGGTTAAAGAGGTTTCTTGTGGCGGTAACAGGAAATACACAGAAGCTCCCAAGCAAAAACACCGCAACACAATGTCTTAACCGAAAACTAGTACGCCGATGCCCGAAAACCGACAACCCTTCCTCTGAAAACTATGACTCCGAAAGTTATGATCGTTGCGGGTGAGCCATCTGGTGATCTGCACGCTTCCCATGTTGCCCGGCAACTCAAGGCACTATGTCCCGATATAACACTCTTCGGCATGGGTGGCGATCAGATGGAAGCCGCATCGGTGAAACTTGATCTACACATCCGAGATTCCGCTGTCATGGGATTTGCCGATGTCGTCACTGTCCTACCCATGTTCCTTCGGAAACAGGCGTATCTGAAACAACGTATCCGTGAGGAACACCCTGATGTACTTCTCCTCGTAGATTTTGCCGAGTTTAATATGCCGTTAGCCAAATTTGCTCGGAGACAGGACGTTTCGGTCGTCTATTACATTCCTCCGAAAGCGTGGGCGTGGCGTGCAAAGCGTGCGCGGAAGTTGGCAAAATGGGCGGACGTTGTCGCTGCAATCTTTCCCTTTGAGGCTGAATTTTACCGAAATGCCGGTGCGAACGCTGAATTCGTTGGACATCCACTTGTCGATTTTGCACGGACTCCGCTAACGAAGCACGAGGCACGGGAACATCTCAATTTATGTGAAACGGAAGATGATCAGGAGGCACCTGTTATCGGACTGATGCCAGGGAGTCGCCGTTCCGAAATCCGACACATCTTGCCGGTTATGTTAGAAGCTGCTGCGAATGTTGCGCAGGTCTATCCGAATGCACAGTGGATTCTTCCATTAGCCCCCGGAATTTCTCGTGAACGCATTGCGAAATGCCAGCAGGAATTGTCAGATGTTGAGATCCCGCCTATCAAAATCGTGGAAGAAGCGACTTACACAGCGATGCGCGCATCAACCCTCTTGTTGGTTACTTCCGGCACAGCGACGCTTGAGGCAACGTGTATCGGTACACCAATGATTATCCTCTTTCGCACGGTAGCACTCAATTGGCACATCATTAAAGCGTTGACACCGCTGAACCGGAGCGGACTTCCTAACCTTATTGCTGGACGCGACATCGTCCCAGAATTACTACAGACGGAACTCACACCGACTGCTTTGACAGCATTAGCACTTGATTTTCTACAGAATCCGCAGAAACGGGAAGAGCAACGGGATGCGCTTCAAGCCGTTTACGCACAACTCGGTACAGCCGGTGCCGCTGAACGCACAGCCGAATTGATATTAGATGCTGCAGAAAATCTGTAAAGTGCCTAAAGTTGTTAGGAAACCTTCTTTCAACTTTACGGACTTCGTAGGGGAAATCCGCAGAAATACCCAAGCAAATACCCCAAGCAAAAACACTTTAGTACACTTGCAAACTTTATTCACTATGAAACGCACACATTCTCCCGACCTTGCCTCGTTCCAGAAAAAACTTCTTGCCACCCCTTTATGTTTCTTATTAATTCTGCTGAGTTGGCTCTATACTGCTGTTATCTCAATACGAAACCGACTTTATACACTTGGTGTGTTTAAAGCGCGCACGCTGCCGTGTCGCGTCATCAGTGTGGGTAATATTGTTGTTGGTGGGACAGGGAAAACACCTGCTGTTATCGCTATTGCGAAACACCTTCAAGAGAAGGATATGCGCGTTGGTATTCTGCTGCGCGGGTATAAACGCGTGTCTCGTGAAAAGGTAACAATCGTCTCAGACGGTGAAAAAGTGTGCGCTTCCTTGAGAGATAGCGGCGACGAAGCATATATGATGGCGAGACATCTCGAAGGTATTCCGATTGTTGTGGGTGGACAACGCTATCGGGCAGGGCAGCTTGTGCTTGAACGTTTTAATATAGATGTCCTGCTTCTGGATGACGGATTCCAACACCGGCGGCTTGCCCGTGATGTCGATATTCTCACGCTTTCTGCGAAACATCCTTTCGGATCGCCACAGAAATTGCTACCCGCGGGTACCTTGCGCGAGCCACCTATCGCCCTCCGACGCGCAGACGTTATCCTATTGACACATACAGATACAACTTATGTATCCCCCACTGCCAAAGAAGCGGTGAGAGCGTTAGCACCGAACGCTCTGGTTCTGGAGAGTATCCACCAACCGGTGCGTGTCTATCCTTTGGGACCGAACGCAGACGAAGCAGAAACAGATTTTCGTCCTGCTGTGAATGTGCTTGAGGGAAAGCGGATCCTTGCAGTCTGTGGGATAGGGCAGCCAGAGACATTCGTCGCAACACTTATGCGATGCTCTCCAAAAGGTATGGAATTATTGGCGTACCCCGATCATCACGATTATACTGAGGCGGATATGCGGCAGATCGGCACCGCATTTCAGGCTGCGGAAGCGGATTTGATTGTGACAACACAGAAAGATGAGCAGAAACTGGCGGACCTCGTTGCACAACAGGATCTCCCGATAGTTGTACTGGAGATCGCGTTGGTTATTACGGAAGCGATTGAAAAATTCACTGAGGTGTTATTGCCTGCGCATTAGTTGTTATGTTCTGGTGCTCTGTAACTTACGCGGGTAACGCTGCTTGTCGATCCATTTGACGGAAAAGTGGAGCAGGTTTTCCATAATCTTATCGTTGATTTTTACATCCCTCTCTGTCTCATTTTTTAAACTCGTAACGATGTATAACCCTTTCTGAAAAGGCAGGAGTAGTAGCGCGGATGCCTTTTCAAACCCATCCTTCGGCAGTCCCGCCGCGGCGGTATTAATTTTAGCGAGAGATGTCCATTTTCCGAGCGGGTCGAGCCACATGTCATCCAATCGAACGGTGGGTTGCTCTATCGCGTCTGGGTCCTCGTGATGGTTTCCATTCAGTGGGTTTGGGTATTGGAAGATACGCGACCGTTTCCCTTGCGATGTAGGGAATAATTCGTAAGTTTCATGGCATTCGATGCCGGTGAGCGGTTCTGGGATCCATCCGGCGCCACGGCGCTGTTTGGCACTGGCTTTAATATCTTGCCCTGAAACGATAGCGACCCCACCTTGACTGACGAAGTTTTTGATCCGGTGTTCGGCATCGATATTCAGACGATAGCCGGATTTGTAAATTTCGCCGTTGCCGATCCACAGAATATCGGTTTTCGGGAGGCGGTCGGTTCGTAAATCTTGCGTTTCCTTATAAATCATGTGATGCTCTTGAATATATTCAAAACGTTCCAGGACAGGATATTCGACCGAAGATGTATTGCCGGTGAATGCCATGAGTCTGATCGGCATCGCCATTTTCACTTCTGAACGCGTGACACCGGGGGTCTTGGGAACGCCGTCATTCGGTTTCCAAAATTTGGTGTTAAAGGTAGCGTTTATGTTCCCTACAATTCGGTTACGTATCAGTTTTCGGCGGCGTGCGCGCTGTTCCATTGTGTTTAAACTTCGTGCTGGATAGATCAGCGGTGCCAACGCCTCGTGCCGAACCGCGTTATCGTGTATCTGTTCAACGATAGAGGCGTGTGCCGTAATCTTGGCACGGTTTATCGGTAGAAGCCGTTTAAAGATAGGAAACCCACGGCGGAATTTATTATCGAAACGCCGGAATGCGTTTTCAATGTCCCACCGCCGACCATAACTGGTGTCGATTGTCTTCAAATCAATGCGTTCTTCGTTGACGTTCGTCACGTATCCGTGAACGACATTGATACCGTGGATCGGGTTGCCATCCTTGTCTGCGATAGCGATGTCTTCGGTCTCGCGCATATCTAAAACTGTGTCCGTTAAGCCGGTTAAACTGAAAAGTTCTGGTTGATATTTCTCCGCGCTTTCGACAATAGTGCAACATTCGCGCGGAAAAATGATATCGGCATCGCGAAAAGAGAGGAAATCGAGCCTAATCTTTTTATAATTTTTCATTGTAAGTGGCTGATGTGAGGTAATACGTTCAAATGGACCTACCCTATGCCTCGCGACGGGTCGAATCGGGAGTTTCTGAACACTGAAAGCATTGATATGGTATTTAAACTCAAAGTTATGTCCCCATTGGGGGGCGTCTTCAAACAGGGTGACATGTCCGAGCCGGATCTGGTAAGGCGTATTGTTTTCAAAGATGAGTGAATAGCCATCTTCATCGTTGCCTTCTGCGCGAACCCGTAAGCCTCGATCATCACGCCGGTTAAGTTTGTTTATATCGTGCGCAAACTCGTGATCATAATTCCATTGGTCTCTGTAACCGTTGTTGTCCTTGTCTTTTACATCCATCAATGCTATATGTTTTTCGTTATAGTCTTTGAGGATAGCGGTGTATTCCGCCGTATGTTCACCGACGCGGGCTCGAACTTTGATTCGGGTGCCAACCAAGCGTTCAATTAGACGTTCATAGGTTTCCTGCGCTTTCACGTGCTCAGTGGAGTCTTGGAGTCTATCGATTCCTGTTATGTCTCCTTTTCCATCTGTTGCCTCTTGATATGCGACGTTGTACCGTGAAAACTGTCCACCTACACTGCGTTTAACACTATGGAAAACCATACTGATGGCATTCGATGTGGCTTCTCTGAGAGCGACGAACATATTTCGGATTTTCCGTCTTATTTTGAAGATGAATGGTGGATGATAGACCCGCTCAAGTTCCCAGGCGCGTTCCCGTAGTTCACGCTCGTTCATCGCATCATGATAGCGGATGTATGCGACGATTTGTTTTTCGCGTTCCTCGCTCGTAAAGATATAACTCGGCGCGTGCCCACGTTGTCGGGATTCCTCGGAGATAATTTCCATACCAGAGATCTCAAGCCGCATGGTGCCTCGATAGCGTCTACCGTCTTTCATCTGAAAAACGACATATTTGTCCAGGAGGGTCTTCAGGAGTTTGTCTTTCTGGAAGAGTCTTAACACATAAAAGAAAGCACTGAAAAGAAAGATGATTGCGATGACCCCGGCGTACAGTTTTACCCTTGTCCAAATACCGCTTGTGCCTTCATTCACTGCGTCGGTAATTGCGTCGTCTTGACCAAACGCTGCGGGCAGGAGCAAAAGCGACAACAAAACAGCCGTTAGCATATACAATGGAAAGCGGTACGCTAAAAAATGTATTATCCTTATGTTTTTAAACATGTGTCAATTCCCCTTTTGTGTTGGAAACCATCAGCGGTTAGCCGTCGATTTTCGGCAAGAAATATTGGTTCACGAGATGCCTTTTTCTCACTGCTCCGAGGTAAAATTAGTGGATATTAACTCCATTTTCGGCGGCGATTCGCCGGACATTGGCGTTCGCGAGCGGAATTTTCTCCGCCGGTAAATGTTCTATCAGTCCGTAACCGTCCGGATAGAGGGCATCGAAACGTTTGAGTGCCACACCGAGTGCAAGTTCACCCTCGCCAGGAACTTCTTCGTCGAGGTGGAGGACTAAACCGTTCTGAACACTGATGTCTTTAATATGCGCCATCGGTGCGACGGGACCCATCACGTCAAAAATATGGTTCAGGCGGTCTTCGCTATCATAGACCTGTCGGAGTGTTTGAAAGTGGTTGACAAAATCCATGACGATGCGAAGTCTCTCGGAACCGACCCGTTCTACGACTTCTCGGCAGGTTTCCGGTGATCCCATGATAGAGACAGCATGTGTTTCCATAACGAGTGTGAGTTCATGTTTTTCAGCATGTTCCGCAATCGGTTTCAGCGTCTCAATCAACCGTTCCATCGATTCTGGAAGATAGTTATCCCGATGAGATGTCCAGGCACCGTCGGGATTAAGACTCCCCGGACGAAACAGGTAGTGGTGCGCACCTAGCGAGACAGCGGTTGCCATACCGCGTTGGACGCTTACAATCGCGGCTTCTCGGACGGCGGCATCTGGATGAAAAAGACACTCGTCGTAAGTTATGCCGAATTGCACAAGGTCAAGTTTCGCTGCTTCTAACATTTGCACACAGCGTGTGCAAGCGTCTGCGGGTACAGACGGAATCTCCGCGCTACGGAAATGGAAACTCAAGCCTGTAAATTCCAGTGCTTTGATGTTTGCGATTTCATCTGATGTAAGTGTGCGGAAGTCACCGCAGAGTCCAACAACGCCAAGTCTCATGTTTTTTCCTTCGTTTTAAACCCCCTAAAGAATCAGAATCAACGGTATGAATGCCTTATGGGCATTCCCCGCCCCTTATCAGGGGACTTTAAGAGGAAATGTGTAAGTCCTATTCTTTTTAAACGCAAATTTCTTCATTGGGTTTAGCAGTAGATGCGAAAACCTCCAACTCCTTTAGGAGATTTTTGGCACGTAGAAGGTCATTTGTATCGAGCCCTTCTGCGAACCATGCATATATCGGTTTTAGTAAATCGTATGCGTCTTTACCCCGATTTTGGGCGCGCCATAATTCGCTTAAGCTGAGTGCAGCGCGGAGTTCCCATGATTTTGCGTCTTGTTGTCGTGCTATTACCAACGCTTCCTGAAAATAAGATTCAGCTTCTGCGATGGTTGACTCGGTATCTTCTTTATCGTAGGGGTTGGGTAACCCAACCCCTACTGCTTTCTCGGCGAGGATAAGACAAAGTTCGCCTTTCCGTCGCGTAAGTTCTGCTGCATAGTTGCGTTCTCCGGTGTGTGTGATGACACATAACGCTGAGTCAAGGGTCTGTAAGGCTAAGTTATATTGTCCCGCGCGTTGATATGCGTGTGCAAGTAGGGCAAGGAAGAGGGGCAGCAGCATTTCAGCCCTCGTTTTTTCCCACGTAGTGATACCTTCACGAATCATCGTGATTGCCGCTTCAGGACGATTTTGCTCTGCGAGTACCCAACCTTTCATCACCGTTGCTGCGGCTTCCCAGACGGAAAACCCGTGTTCCTTGCATATCTGTAGCATTTGCGTTGCTGAGACATCTACTTTCTCCACTTCGCCTCGGTATTGATAAAGCACGGTTTTAAAATGGAGGCATACAGCGTCACTAAAAGGATGGTTCGTGTTCTTCCCGATGCTCACAGCCTTATGAATCCGTTCTTCGGATTCGACAGGGTAACCGAGACACCATAAAAGCGGTGCGGAATAGGCGAGGAGCGTCATTCCCGGTTCTGCAACGTAGTGAAGAAACGCTGGAACCGGATGGTGCTGCGGTTGATAACGTTCAATTCCTGTCTCCAAGTGTGCCAGCGCGTTTTTAAATTCACTTAAATAGTAAAGGGTCGCGCCGAGCGCACGATGCGCCTCGACTTCAAATGCTTGATTTTCTGTCTGTTTGGCGATGGCAAGGCACGCTTCACCGAGTTCGCGTGCCGAAAGAAGCCGTCCGCGTACGAGATGTGAGAGCCATAATCCAAATAGCACTGGAAATCGGAGATCTTTTATCCGATCAAACAAAGTATCGGATTCGTCTGCTACATAAGTTTCCTCCCTTTTTTCGAGTGTTTCAAGAAGTTCCCGTGCCCGTGTATAGGCGGCTTCCACCTCCGGGGAGGCATATCCTTTGGTCGCGATCAGTGCTGTACCGAGTGTCGTTTGTAATTCCAATTCACGCTGCTCAGCAGCGACCTGCTGCGCTGCGGTGTTGACATTCGTTGAGAGTGTTTCAAGTGCGGCAAGCCCTTGCATGATATGGCGGACACCCTCCACATTTGCGGAATGTTCTAAGGCGCGATATGCCGCGCGGTGCCAATAATCAACTGCTTTTTCAGGGAGTCCGGCTTCGGTGTAATGATAAGCGACAAGTTCCGGTTGGAAACTGTCTGTGCGCTGCAGTACTTCTGCGATCTGTTGATGGTACTGTTGCCGTCTGCTTTTTAGCAGAGATTGGTAAGCGGTTTCACGTAGCAGTGGATGCCTGAAAGTATAACGGAATTGATTATCGGGTATTTCGTCTCGGTTGAGAATGTAAGCGTTTACTAATGTGTCCAATTCATCTTTCAGAGATGCGAGATTAGTGAAAATATGATTTTCGAGATTGACGCCCGATGCGATCTGATGAAGGAGTTCCGCTGTCCATTCTCTGTCGAGGGTTGCACTGAGTTGGATGATCTCCTTCGCAGTGCCGAGTTCGTCGAGTCGTGCTGTTAGCAAATCTTGTAGGGATATAGGCACCTCCATCGTTTGTGGTTGGGGTCGCGTTATGTCCGATGTATCAGAAGAGAGTGCCACGGTATCATCTTCAAGCATCATTTGGGTGAGTTCCTCAACGAACAGAGGGACACCTTCAGTCCTTTCGACGATCTGGGTTAATAGGTTTGATGGCAGTTGGGTGTCGCCAGCAACGTGCTGAATCATTGTTTTCACTTCTGGCGGCGTGAGGGGCACCAACGGGAGCGTGTTCGCCCATGCCGGTTGCAGCAGTTTCTCCAGAATTTCTCTATCGAGCGCGGAATTCGTTAGGTTATTTTCAGAAGCGATCTGTAGATTTTCGGCTTCATTGGACTGTGCGCTGTGCCGAAAATGTTGTGCGTCAGAACGCCGGGACAAGACTGTGAAAATTCGGGCGTTTTCGATGCGAGCGATTAAAAGTGTAAGAAATTCTATACTGGACGGATCAATCCAGTGGAGGTCCTCCACGACAAAAAGTATCGGTTTCTGTTCTGACATTTTCAGCAGCACTTGAACAAGCACTTCCAGTGTCTGTTGGCGCCGTTGTCTGCCTCTCCATCCGGATGGATATATGTCTTGTTCAACCGGTCTACCGTATGGACGCGCGCCGATGCCGGTTTCTGTTTGGCGTTGGACCTCAAAAGGTATATCCAATAATTCAGCGAGGAGTGGCAATGTTTCTGGGGGATCCGCTTGCGTTTCGTCGTCTGAATTTGTATCTTGTTCGGCAGTTGAAATATTGTAATTACGCAACAGATTTTCAAGTTTTTCAAGTCTTATCTGTGCGGTATCAGTGCTGGTAAACTGCACAATGTGTTCTTGGAACAGCGAAAGAATAGGGTATAGTGGGCTGTTCTGATAATAAGACGAGCATCTTCCTTCTAAAGTAACCACTTCTGGATGGCTCTCAACGTGTTCCTGAATCAGTTGGACACATCTGGATTTTCCGATGCCAGCTTCACCTTCAATAAGGAGAGCTTGCCCCTTCGCTGCGAGTGCGTGCGTCCAACCTTGTTTGAGTATCTCAACCTCTCGCTCGCGTCCGATAAGCGGTGTTAATCCACTCATACTGGCGATGCCTAACCGGCTTTGTGCAGGGATTTCACCGGACACTTGATAGATATTCACGGGCTGTGAGATACCGCGAAGTTCGGCAGCACCGAGCGCGTCGCACTTAAAGAATCCTTCAACCAATTGATGCGTCGTATCACCAATTACAACGGTGTTCGGTGTCGCGAGTTTTTCCATCCTTGCGGCGACATTCGGCGTTTTTCCGACGATGTCAATTGCTTCGGGAGCTTCCTGTCCTGAGATGTGCCAAACGACGACGCGTCCTGTATCAATGCTGATCCGAACGTTAATGTCTACACCGAAGGAATCGTGGAGATAAGGGTTCAAGGTTTCCAGCGCGGCAATAATGCCTAACGCGGCTCGGACAGCACGGTGGGCTGTATCTTCGTGTGCGATCGGGTAACCGAAATAAACAAGGATACCGTCACCGAAGTAGCGTGCGACGTGTCCACTTTGTGCTAACACCACCTCCATAATACATGTCCGGTACACCTCTAACAGGTTTCGGAGTTCCTCAGGGTCGAGTTTTTCGGTGAAAGCGGTGGAGTCCACAATATCGCAAAAGAGGACAGTGAGTTGGCGACGTTCTGCGCCGTGTGGCAGTGCCTGTTCAATGGCAACTGTATCTGCTGCTGGAAATTCACGCGCGCGCGAGGTGCCATCAAGCGGCATACCACATTCACCGCAAAATTTAAACGGCGGATTTGAAAACCCACAATTTGCGCAGAGTTTGTGCTGCATAAGCGATGCCTCCGCTGATGGGACGCGCTACTTCCTGAATTGGTTCAGATATTCTTCTAATTCGGCGTCACGTGGATCCAACTTGTATGCTTCCTGATAATGATCAAGGGCTATATCGGTCCTGCCTACCTTCATATAGAAGGAACCGAGGTTGCGATAGGCGACACTATGTGTCGGTTTCAAATCTACGGCGCGCATGTAGTGGTCGCGGGCTCGCAACAGATAGGTTTTCGTCTGTCCAATAAGCACATTAAGCGTGATTTCATTCTCCCAGCGTTGCCTGTACACTTCGCCGCCGAGTTTTCTCGCTTCTACCTCAATCGCGTCAGCGACTGCTTCATGCCGTGTTTTGAACATGATTGATCCGGAGGCTATTTTGTCAATAGCGGTTTCGAGTTCTGACACGGCTCTGTCTGTGGATTCGTCTCTTAACTCCGTTTCCCATGAGGGCCAAAGAGGACCAGCGTATTCGAGACCCTGTTTGTAGTAAACAGCACCCAGATCGTTATAGATTTCGGCGTTTTCGGGACGCATCTTTAAGGCTTCACTGTAAAGTTCAATGGCTTGTTGAAGTTGTCCAGCGTTGAAGGCATCTGTAGCATGCGTGCGAAGCTGCTTGAACTCTTCACTTTCCAAATTAACAGCGATACCCAACTCCGACTTGTCTCCGACAAAAAATAAGATACTGCCGACCAACAAAATAGCAAGGCAGACGGCGATGAGTGTTGGTAGTTGCAATTTCATGTTTTTAATTTTCCTTGCGGTTCGGTGAGGTGGGTTAGATGTTTAAACATCTTTTCCGTATATCTGAAGAAATACCCCAGCAAAAACCCTTCCATTACATTACAGGCTACAGACCTTGATTAAACAAAACACTTTTAACCGGTAACCAATAACCGATGACTGATAATCATTCCTTTGATAGTTATTCCGTAACATCCACCTTAACTTGGCACACGTCAAGAATAGGCGAATTGCTACATTGAGACGTATTAACTAAAAACTAAAAACTAAAAACTAACTACTATAAGAACACTTATCTCCGCCGATTGTTTCTATTAAAAAGAATAGGAATGGCTTCTTGAACGCCATCTCGTTCAAAATAGAGTAAAGCCTTATATTGGGAACGGATGTTTTCATCAACGAATTTAAAAATTTCGAGCGAATGAATTTGCGTATCGTCGATTTGATAGACGAAGTCTCCACGCTTAAGTACGTCCCGCAATCTGCTTTCTTTGTCAACGCGCGTGATGATCACACCGGGCATCTGATACTTGCGCGCCATATCCTTATCAGGTTGTGCGAAGGTTATACCCCATCCGGACGGTGTATAATCCCATTGTCGGGTTTTTAGCGTGAATTCCGTCTGCCGTTTTTTACCGCGACGGCTGAACTCGCATTTTATAGATTGATTGAGCGGCAGCAGACGTGTCAGTGCGTGAAAATCCTCTTCGCCTCTTATCTGATGCTCCGAAATGCGGAGAATGACATCACCCCTTTTGATACCCGCCTTAGCCATAGGACTCCGTTTCTCTATTTCTGATACCAGAACCCCGGTATTCAGCGGTGTTGACAATTTTTCCGCCAACTCTTCGGTTATGGTTTGCACCGCCACAGCAAGATAAGGCGGAATAACGCTGCCGTATTCGGTAATCTGTTGAAGAACTTTTCTCGCCTTATTGACAGGGATGGCGAAACCGACACCTTGTGAACCGCCACTGGTTGAACGGATAAAAGTGTTTATGCCGATGAGTTCACCATATATGTTTACCAATGCACCGCCACTGTTCCCTCGATTGATGGAGGCATCCGTCTGAATCAGGTTTTCGTGGTAGAGATTGTTGACGATCAGGGAGCGTTGCGTTGCGCTCACGATGCCAGCCGTAACGGTCGGTTGCGCGTTCCCGATTGATAAACCGAATGGATTTCCAATGGCGACAACCCATTCTCCTATCAAGAGGGAGTCCGAATTTCCCCACTGAATCTCCGGTAAGGTTGTGTCTGTATCCACCTCCAAAAGGGCAAGGTCTGAAAAATAGTCGTATCCAACGATTTGTGCTGTAAACTCCCGCCCATCGGATGCAATAACAGTAATATCGTCTGCGCCTTCAATGACGTGATGGTTCGTTAGGATATGTCCGTTTTTGTCAACAATGACACCTGAACCGACTGTTTGGAACGAACGCCTGCGAGAATAGGGGATTTCACCCCAAAACCAATCTTCAAAGGCAGGCTGTGTCTCAACGTTCCGGACTGCACTGATGTTGACGACTGCCGGACTGGCTTTCGCGACTGCCGTAACGATCGCAGTCTGCCGCGAGGCAGTTACTGCGTTTTGTGCAGCCTTTTTACTGGATTCTGGACTGTCAGCACTATTACGAAGTGTGGCTATGAATATAGCAGACAGACACAGAAACAGCAGGATAATATAACTATAGTAACGGCGTAAAAGTATCATAATCCGCTTTTTATTAATTTCCAAAACTTAGCGCGTCAACTTCAGAGAGATACGATACCCCTCTAACCCCGGATCGGTATCAACGATTTCTTGGACGGCTTCAGGTGTCCGCCGTTTCGCGGGAAAATCGTCGGCATTCGCGCATCGAAGTGCTATTCTTGCCCCGACTGCACTGGCAGCACGTAAGTTTTCCAATTTTACCTTTTCCAGTGTGTCATAAGCCGTATGACCGAAACCCCTACCCGCGGGAAGTGCATCCGGGTCGCCTACGTGGCTTGAAGGGACACCCTTCAAGAAAAATGGAAAGTGATCGGAATAGGAATGCACTTTCTGTCCAACAGGCATTTCGGCACGCATCTGCTCACGTGCGGTGTTAAAGAACGGTCCCAGCGCGTCCCAACGGTGTAGCACGATACCTTTGCGACTGGTGCCACCCGCTGCATCCATATTCAGCATGAACCGGATGTTATCCAACTCCGAGTCGTGTGCATCGACATAACGAAACGCACCCGTGAGTCCGATTTCCTCTGTTCCGAAGGCGATGAACCGAACGGTGCGTTTGAGCGAATCACCGGCGTATGTGGATAGGACGCGGGCGGCTTCTATGACAGAGACCATACCGGAGGCAGGGTCGTGCGCGCCTTGCGAAATATCGTGTCCATCGTAATGGCAACCGACAATCACCATCTCCTCACCGTTTTCAGAACCGGGCAGATCCGCGACGACGTTCCATGAGGTGCGAGGCTCATTAATATCCGTGGTCTGGAGTTTTAGGGTCACTTTTCCTTGTTTCCGTTCCAATAACCGCGTCAAGAATTCGCCGTCTTCTTTACAGACAGATATACCCGGGATTGGTGCGGGTCTATCGTTTTGAAGACTCCCTGTTTCGGGACCGACCCCCGGATGTTCACTGACAAAAATGAACCCACTCGCGCCAGCGAGGACGGCGCGTTCAAACTTTTCCTTGCGGTGTACCCATCTCCCAAGGTCGGGCGGTGAAGAACTCTTCGCCATGACGAGGTTATTCGTAGCGGTATCACCGAGTGCCTCATATTCCGGTGGGCTTCCGTGTCCAGCGGAGATTAATTCGGTCGTGATGTCGTCAGCGGGACAATATGGGAGCGAGATGCAATGCAGTGTTCGGCGGATGGGTGCCAGCACCTCAAGCGTCGCCGTGCCGCGTGTCCAACCGGCATAGGGGTAATCTTCAAGTCTAATGTTCTGGAGTCCGTATCGTTTGAAGCAGTCTGCGATGTAGTTGGCGGCTTGGTACTCCTCTGGTGTTCCAGCGAACCTGGCACCATATTCATCGCATAGGACGGTCAGGTTGTCCATCACCTCTTGCGAAGTGTAAATATCACCGACCATCTGTTGGTCGAACTGCAAGTAAGGGTTCGTTTTGCTCATAAGTTTCGGTGTTCTCTTGATTCTTGTCGGTTTTGGGTGGTAACGATACCATTCTTGCGTTGGCAATCTTTTTCAGTTGCCACGGATCTAATATCCGAATGCGTCGATACCGTTTCTCAAGGACGTTGGACGCTTTAAACTGATTTAAGAGTGTTTCTGTCTGTTCGACAGCGCAGCCGATTAATTGTGCTATTTTTTTTGTCGAAAGTGGACGTAGCGTGCATTGCGAACCGCGTCCAGTCGTTATGGAAGTCTGCTTCGGCGCGTCGGCATAGTTTTGCAACAGCAGCGCGAGCCGTGATGCGGGACTCCGAAACGCGATATTTGTAAATGGGTTCGTCATTTCCAGCCGTGATTTCGGATCTGTGTGTAATAGGTTAATCGCTGCTGTCGTTTTACCGGATGTCGATTCAGATTTTAAGGTTTCGGATACCTTTAGCCTACAGAGGACAGCATTTATAGCACATCGGATACGCTGACGCAGCGGACGTTTGAAGGGTGCTGCTAAATGCATTTTTCGCTTCAGAAAGAATTGGAAGTTCTTCGCGCTAACGATACCGATAACGACTTCCGTAAGCGTTTCAGCGGTAATTTTCCGACTGGCTTCATTGTCGTTCCATTCGACTGCCCCAAACATTTCACCCGATTCCAGCACCTCTAAAGTGACCTCTTCTCCTTCAGGCGGTGTCTCATAGATTTTGACGCGTCCCTCCTTCAGCAGATAAACGCCTTCGGTCGCAATAGTATCGCCATATTTCAGCTGTTTGAAGGTCGTTATCCGTTCGAGCGCGTTTGTGTCTGATTCGGAGAGATCTTGGAAGATGTCTATCTGTTTAACACACCAGAATCTCTCTGAAGTTCCGTGTCGTACCGCCATGCTGTAGTCGTCCCGTCGGTTTCTGGTGAAACATGTATGCTTTTGGAGTTATGGATTGTGATCGCTCGCCGAAAAATTTCAGTCTGCTTTATCCTTAATTATACCAAATCTATTGCCAGTAAATCAAGGGAATTGTGGTTTTTTAGCAGGGTTCTTTAGTTTTCCATTTTTTCGATCAATTTTGCTCCTCCAGGCCCGGTAGGTTCGGTTTCCTAACCGAACCGGATTCGTGAAAGGAGGCGCGAAACCCAAAAAACTCTTAAAACTAAATGACCTTGGGTTTTTAGCAGAACCATTCAATTGTCGGTTGTATAGATAAATCGGGATACCGAAAAATGGTATAAAATTTCATAGTTTTCATAGCAAATCGAGAATGCTATGAATTTTATGAAGTGCCGTCCACCTAATCTATGACTGGGTTTTTGGTGGTTTTCGTAACAGGCCCGTTAAAAGCTGCTATGAAATTTGCTATGAAATTTGCTATGAAATTTTATATAACGACTTGTGCTAATTAATAAAGATACCAAACGCGCCAAAAAGATACCAAATGGTATCTTTTTTAGCTTTTTGGTGATTTTTTGATTTGTGCCGTAAACCCAGTGTCTGTGTGGGTTTGTGGACGTTTTTTGTGTCATTTCTCGCTGCGAAAAAAAGATACCAAGGCAATGTAATATTTGGGTTGCTTCGGATGACTTCACTCGCTGTAGAACGTCATATATGATGTGCAGAACCCACGTGTGGCGTGGGAATGTGACGTGATTTCGTGTTTTTTTTTGCGACGGTTTCCCCTGAGGCATTTTGTTGATGTGGATGTCTGAAAATGTTACACTGGTCTAACATTGCATGTTTTTTGTATATCCGTGTAAACGCACGTGGTGTCTGGTTTCTGAGGTGTTTTCGGTATCGATTTTTTGGGGTGAGAAAAAAATAATTTGGTTGAAAGTGTAACATTTTGTTTGTTTGATCGAGATTTGCAAGATTATAGGGATGTTGCCTTAATTTTAGTATACATTATATATGATAACATTATTAGTTTAGAAATGCAAATTTATTTTTCGCTTGCGCTGTAATGGTGCAAATAACAAGTGTTTAGAGTTGTTGTGGGAGGTGATTTGTCTTGACGTGCGATAATGCACGTCGCATTTGGGCGAGTACGCCGCAAAATCGCACAACTACGAACCGGTGTTTGATTGTGCTTGATTACTATTAGACTCGCTCATTTGTTTTGCTTCCCGAACTGCATTATGCAATCGCCTTTTCAAGCTGTTATGGTCGCGGGTTTTCACCAATCGCCATACTACTCTTGAGAGATACGGTCTAATTTCCTCATTTGGAATGCTTGTGCCGACCGTATTACTTATCAAACGCCTTATGATGCTAAATGCAAAGTGCCCGGGGAGTAAGTCAATGAGGCGATGTTCTGTTAAGTATTTTTCAACCAAATTTTTTGCTTCATCAATACTTTGTGTGTGAATGTCATCGGCGGCTGTCGTTTGCTGTTTTTGAATTTGATCGTCTCGGAAATTTACCCTGAAAAATCGGTCTGGGTTGCGGAAAAATGTCTTTTGTCCTGTTTTTGAACGCTGATGTGCTACGTCTAATATAAGTAGGTCCTTAAATTTTACTTCAATATCCTCAATAAAATCCGTGAACTCACTGCTTGCTAATACTTCTTCCAAACTATCTTCTGAACGGGAACGATCACTACAGAACTGTGTTATTGGCTCTTCCTCAAGAAGATAATTTTCATAAGAGTGTCGATGCAGCAAAACAATTCGCCGATGTTGACTACGAGTGCGCTCTAAGATTTCGTAATGCCCATCAAGAACAACAACATAGGGAAGGTCTTTTTCTACAAGAGATTCCGCTAATTTCTTACATTCCTGATCTCCACCTCGTGCTTTTAGATGGCAATTGTAGTTTTGTAGAACTTCCCGATAGAATGGAATATCACTATGCCCCTCAACGTAGACCAGTATTTTTGGAAAATAAAAGAGGTCTCTGTTTTCTATCCCTGAGTCGGACCGGGTAAGCTCCATTGACTTTCCTTTCTCAGAGTTATGACATTATCCCTAAATGGCCCAACAATATCCGGAGAATGCGTGGCGACGATTATCTGTTTCTCTCCACCAAGCGTTACTATAGATTCCAACAGTTTCTCCTGCCAAGTGACATGCAGTGATAATTCTGGTTCATCTGCAATGTAAACTACTGGTTCATCAACCTTAAGGAGGACTTCAGTGAGTAAAATTAGAATCTGTTTTTCTCCCGAAGAAAGGTTCCGCCAATTCAGTTCTGATTTTGAAGACAATTCAATTTTTAAACCATCGCTCTCATCAACAGCAATAGTTTTGTCTTCTAAAAATGAATTGACGGTGCCCTCATAGAGACGTAACGGAGTAAAAAGAGTTTTTCTGTGATTTTCAAGTTTTCTTGCAGATTCAACCATAGTTTGTGTTCGGCGGATAATCGGAAGAATTGGTGTATCTTTTATCCTAATGTGTTTGCCTTCACTAATCCGTTTCAATACCCTTCCTGCTTCAGTAAAATGATCATCAATTTGGGTTTGCATCTTTTCATCTAAAAAACCTGTAGCTTTAAAAGCGTTTAGTAATTGAGCCTTTTCAGATTTTTTTGGTAACGGAGAAGAAGAAATTGAATCAAGCATTGAATCAAATCCATCCCGTTCTTTACTGTAAAGCATCGTAGATAAAGCTTGACCCTCAAACTCCCTACGACGCTCAGAAAACTGAGCGTTTAAGATTAAATAATAGCGCGAAAGACTTGATAACAATTTCTCAAGGCGTAAGTCTACTGATTCTAAGGATTCTGTCCTTGTATACCATTCTTCCTCATCTCCGGTTAAAGGCAAACGGCGATTTACAGGGAGCCAAGCAATAGGCACGAGAGAAGTTAATTCATCATAAAATTTTTCTGATACTATAGTTCTTCTCACAAAGCGTTCAGGTAGCCTCTCTGGAAGAGTATTGCCTTTTCCAAGCTGCCTACGGTGTTCAGTAAATCTGTGTCCAGTAATAGATGTTGTATCAATGTTTGTTTCCTTTTCATCCAGTCGGAGTCTTAAAAGTCTATTTGCAGCGTCAACTTTAACAGTGCGAAGTACAGAACTATCCTTAAAGTCCCGCAGATGAATCTCTGCGTACTCAAAATTGACATTTAGGATCCCTGATATATCAAGTGATAGAATGGAATTCAAAAGATTCAAAACGGTGGTTTTGCCAGAACCATTTACACCTATCAGGACATTCACATCATTGTTAAAGGTTAGATTGATATCTTCTCGATAACCCCATAGTTTAGTTATCTTAAAGGACTCAATAAAATAATGACGCATGACACAACCCCTTTTGTTTAGTGACAAGCCTTTAGAAAACCTTCTAATCCTGCACCGGGCAATCAATGGTTAAAATAATAGCACATTTGGTGAGAAAACGCAAAGGTTAAATGATAGATTATTGCTATGCTAACTTTCCGTAGAATACCTACCTTCATTCAACTGTGCAGATATTTCTTGAAATTCTTGCTTGCTGAACACCAATCGGAAGATGCCTGTCTGTGTTGGCGTTTCACGCATTTTCGTATCGCTGGTGGTGTTGAAGACTTCTTCAAGTGTTTTTAGCACTTTTTGTTTGTACTTGGTGTCCCGGTTACCTTCCAGATGTTGTCCTTTTGTTTCAAAAATGAGTACGCGCGTCATGCCTTCAACTTCCTTTGCCATCGCAACAAAATCTGGATAAATACGTTGTTCATTCCAACCTTGCACGTAATACTCGCCTTGCTGACGCGCCACGACCCGATGCCACCATTGCAGTGCCTTCTCACCATCAAGAAAATGGGCAAAATTCTTTTCTAATTCGTTATCTGAAGGATACTCATACATCGGTTCAAATAGACTGAGTTGGACGGGTTTACCGTATTTTGTAAGTAGATTTTGATTGGCATGAACTTCAATTTTGTAACTTTGTCGCAATTTATAATTGGGCTCGCCTACATCCAAGTCAAATCGAATTTCTCCGTTTTCTAACTTTTCACGAAAAATTTGCTCTGACTGATTTTCTACTTCACCAGCTATATGTTCCTGCAACATAGGAACGAGATAAGAACGTCTATCGTAGATTTTCTCATCGGTTTCTCCACTTGTTTTGAGACCTTCAATCAATTCTTCTGCAATCCGAGCCGCTTGCCATGGGTTTGGCACAATATCCGACAGGCAGAGTGCAAATTCGGATACGCTAATATTTTTCTCAACATGTGGTTTTTGGTCTTCATGGAAAACGGGTGGTGCATCGCCAACACCAACTGTCGCAGTGCGCAATCTTGCACCATCGGGTGCTGATGCGTTTGGATCTAAGGGTTTAATTTTAAACCAGTCTATGTGTGGTAAGATATGTGCCTGATAATTGAGTTGAATCCATTCGTTGCCATCCTTATGGCGGACCACGGGTAGATAAATCTCTTGACCCCGAAATTGCTTGCGGCGGCGGACTTTTTCCACTTGAAAATCTACGCGTTCTTGGGCATTTCCTGTGCCAAGGACTTCATCTTCCAAACCCGTGAGACCTTGTGATTCTAATCCCTTTTTAACTTGCTTGACAGCGGCATCAACGTCGGTGTCATTGCAGACAACATAACATTGATCGAGTGATTCTCTACCGGTGAGTTGTGCGTGCGGTTGCCGCATCACCCTTCCGACAAGTTGTGTAATTGCATTTTGCGACTTTGTATTATCCAATATCACTAACAGATAGGCAAATGAGCAGTCCCATCCCTCCATTAGTGCTGCTTTTGTAATGATCCATTGGACCTGCGAATTTTTGGATAGCAGGTCTTCTCCTTGAAGTTCGTTCTGTGCGGCGGATTTAACGCGTATTGCATCCGGAGGCACCTTTAAGTTTTGCGTAAGGTAATCGCGCACATCTTCCGCATGAATCCGCACCCCATCTCGTTGATCCTTACCCGTCCGCTCCACGCGCACGATGGCGATTGGGCGGATATACCTATCGGTACTGCTTTCAAGTAATCTTGCCTCGGTATCAAGTCTCTCAAGTTCGGTGGCAGCCTCGCTCAGCGTATCTTGCCACTTCATATCTGAAAATGATGATACTTGCACGGGTGATTTGATCATTTCCTCTTTTTTCAGATCGGGGCCTGCAATATCAACAAGTAAATTACTGATGCCTCGATTTGGTGTGGCAGAGAGTTCAATAACCATTTGCGGGTCAAGGCGGTTAATAGAGCTGGCAAATTCCTTTCCGTTTCTGGTGCCATACGCTTTATGTGCCTCGTCAAGAACAACTACTGGACGAAGAATCTTGATTACGTTAAAGAGACTTTGCATAGGAAGGTCTCCTTCAGCGTTAAAATCAAGATCGGGGTATTCCTTTCGCATAAGTGCATTGCCTTCGTTATCGTCATGGTCGGGAAAGAAACTTGAATAGCGTCCCGCATTTCGATACATACGGTAGTAGGCTTTGTCTTTTAGTTTTTTATCAGGAGATTTGTTCGCTGCTGGCAACATGAGCAGCATGACGCACAGATAATTGGTAATATCGTCCCGATTAAAGGAATCTTCCCTTTCCAGCATTTTGACGCGTCCACCACTTGCCCGTTCCAACACTTTACGATAGGGGTGTTCTTTGTTCCACAACGCAGCCTTGGTTTGATCGAAGATAGCCTGTGTTGGCACAACCCATAATGTCAGACCCCGCTGCCGATGCAACCGTTCTAAAGCGGATGCAGCAAGGAGTGTTTTACCGCCACCTGTCGGGACCTTGAAACAGATATGAGGGATCGGTCTATTTGCACCATCCTTTCGGTCAACGTATTCGCCTGCAGTTGCTGCAACGCCACCGTTTTCGGACAATTTCTTCCACGCAGTTTTGGGATAATTGCGGATATCATCAAGAACATCATCGCCAATACTGCTCACCTGTTTTAAATGTGCGATTGTGGTTTTTGAAGTCTGCTGCTCCTCTTTAAGCACCTCTAACCAGTTGCTAAATGCGTCGAGTGTATCGCGTTGATATATTTTTAATTCCAGCATGGTTCTATGTCCTTAGTTACGGCACAGCGGCGTGTGCCTACTACTTTATCTTTCGTGTATGGCGTATGGAAGTTGGCAAAAAGCAATTCCCATCTTTGTGAGTTCGCGCTGTCCGATATAGTTACCCGCCGCGTAGACAATCGCTTTTTTGCCGTTTTCGTCACTGGAATCTTGGATACGTTTTGCCTGTTCCAAATTGAGTATTGCCTCGTTGCTGCGTAAATACGCAAGGTCAGGTTTGTAGATCAGATAGTAATCGTTTTTGTCATCACTGTAAAAAAGTCCGTCATCATTTTGCTGCTCCAACGTATTCTCCTCAACAGAAATACCCGCAGAAGTAAACAACAGGTTCGTCGCAAGTGCTGTGTATGTTGGTAACTTCTCTCCGGTAAGTATCGCTTCAACCTCAATCGGTTCACCTAAGGTGCAGTAGGTAAAAGAACCGCCTAAGCCTTCGCGCAGTGAAACGTCACTTGCATCGGGAACACCGTTGATAACTCGTCGGACGCGCTCAGCAGTGGTAGTATCGGCATAATCTTCGCACTCAATAAGGATAAATTTACGATTACCGCCATCTTCTTTATTTGAGGTGAGTACAGCGTGGGCAGTAGTTCCTGAACCAGCGAAAGAGTCTAAGACAATATCATCTGATGAAAGGTTAGCAGTTTGGAACACTCTCTGAATCAGTTTAGTGCCTTTCGGATTGTTAAATACGCCTTTTCCCATTACCGAAGCTAATTCCTCATTCGCTTGATGAGTGCTGCCTACTTCGTGATAGGGCCACAACGATCCTACAGTTTTACCAGCCTTTACCTCGGATAGATAAGTTTTCTTATTAGGTTGAGACTTCCCACTTTTACCAAAGTAAAGTTGACCGTCATTGTATAGTTCCATAAGTCTCTTTTCGGTGTACCTTGGGAATCTTCCTTCTGGACAATACCACGTGACACTGAAGTGCCACCGTTTATTCAGACCACAATTTCGCAAATTTAATCCAAGTTTTGTTTCTGAAATTCCATAGGAGTCAAATACCCTAACGCCGAATGCGGGCGTTTGAGATTATAGACGTTTGTGATAAACTCTCCGATGCGATCTCTCGCCTCGGCGATGCTTTGATAGTCATTGAGGTGGACTTCTTCCTCCTTGAGGGTGCGGATGAGTCTTTCAGCATATCCGTTCTCCCAAGGGCGTCCCCGCTCTGCGACGGAAATCTCAACGCCATGGGCTTGTAGCGTGGACACATAGACTTTTGAAAGATACTGCACGCCTTGATCGGAATGATGAATCTCAGGGACGTTGTGGCAGAACGCCTCTTCGAGCGGTTTGAGCGTCAGAGATTGACTCAAGTGCTGACTCAGATGCCAGCCTCTGATCATACGCGTGAAGACATCCATAAGTAAACAGACATAGATGAAGCGCCCTCTGAGACGGACGTAGGTAATATCTGCCACCCAGACCTGATCACATCGACAGATCTCAAGAGTTTTGAGGCGATTCACCCAGGGACACACACCCTCAAGCGAGGTCGTGGTTTGACAGACACGTCTAACGGAAACCGAGAGGTTTGTTGCTTTCATCAAGCGGGCAACGCGTTTATACCCAACGCTGTATCCCATACGCACGAGCATCTCGGTGATACGTCTGTATCCATACGTCGGATACCGCAGTGCCAACGTCTCTATTTCATCCCGGAGAACCGCTTCAGACGGGTCCTGCTTCGGGTGATAATAGAGGCTACTTCGGGTGAAACCCAGCACCTCACAGATCTGTCGAACGGAATAATCTGTCCGGAGTGCCTCAACTATTTCTCGCTGCTGCGTCAGTTTTGGTCTAACCACGTCGCTGCTTTTTTTTGAATATCCAGAGCCACAGTCAACCGCCCAACGAGCTGTTCAAGGTGGGCGATCCGCTCCGCTGCCTCGCTGGATTGCTTCTCTGTGGAGACAAACAAAGAGCCTACGTTTTCAACGACTTGCTGCTTCCACTTGGAGAGTTGATCTTCACTCAGGTTATATCGACGACACAGTTCTGCTTGCGAACTTTCACCGCTAAGTGCCTCAAGAACAACTTGCCCTTTAAACTCAGGGGTGAAGTTTCTGCGTTTTCGTTTCGCCATTGGGGCCTCCTTTCAAGTTGTGGATATTATACCACAATCTTGGTTTAGGGAGTGGCCCGAATTTAGGGAGGCAGTACAACACCGTTCGGAAATTCCAGTGAATATCTATGTTCATCTCTACCGCTCTTTGCGTGCAATGGTGTTGCTTTCCACGGTCCCTTAGGATCTTCATCTGGATTTTTGTATGACTTATCCATTTCTGGTGTTCTTGGAAGGACACCAATTCTGCAAACGTTTAGGTTTTTCGCATACGATAGAATATTCTCATGTTGATATGAGACGGTTTTGGAATCGTTGGATAGTGTATATTTGGACCACCAAGTAAAATTAGCGACGATGTTTTTTTCACCAAAAATCTCGTCCATCAGCATCCGTAGGTGATGCTGTTCGTTGTCATCAATAGAGATGAAAATTATACCATCTTCAGCGAGCAATTCTTTTAGCAGATGCAGTCTTGGCCACATCATGCAAAGCCATTTGTCATGTCGTTCCAAGTCTTCGTTGTCAATAGGACTATTCTCTTTGAACCATGCCTGCATAAGTGGACTTTCGACGTTGTCCTTATACTCCCAATCTTTTTTGCCGGTGTTGTAGGGAGGGTCAATATAGATACATTTGATACGGTTGGCGTAGCGCGGCAGTAATGCCTTAAGTGCATGTAAGTTATCGCCGTGGATGATGAGGTTATCATCTTCACCAGTTGGGTTGCAAGAACGGCTTTCGTCAGTTTCAAGTGGTCGGTAGGGGACGCTGAGATGGTGGGTGTAGATGTGGTGTTTTCCGTTGAATTCGAGTGTGGGCATAAAGGAACTCCGCAGAAGTAGTAGGCACACTCCGTTGTGCCATAAGTTCTTAAAGTTTAGTACAAATTTGCATCGGATGTCAGGCAATTTTCGTGTTTTTCAATGTTTATGTATCATATCACCGCTAGAATAGGAAAACTAAGACACGAGAATCAAAATCAGCATTATGAGTTCCAGGTAAGGCTATTGCTTCAGCATACGTATCAAGGGCAGGATTCGTAAAATTAAGAATAATGTTCCCTTGAAACGGGTTCCGAGTTACAGATACTTCGTAGAGAGGCGAAGATTCTTCAATTGATTTGTGCTTTGGGATATAGGTAAAAAAATATTTCGATGGAATGGAATACTGAACTCTTAACTTCATTTTGGGTTGGTTCTTGGCGTTTTCAATTTGACGCAGCTCAGAAGGTTTGTAACTGTAACCCAATACCATCAGAGCACAATAATCAAGATTGGTTGTAATCATTCGGTTAGCAGTTGCCTCCAACGAGGCATTGTATCGTTTGGAAAGCCTCCCAAGAGATTTCAGAGAGATCCCCATTTTCTCAATATCTCGATTAAATTCAGGAGCAGGCATGATAATCTCACTGGCTCCTAAATCGCACAAAAACTCTACCTCACTATCAGGGTTGAATTTACCAATTTTGTGGTGAGCCTTGTACTGATCTCTATATTCCGGAAAAAGGGTATGGGCGATCTCATGGGCAATTGAGAAGTTTTGCCGGGTCTTAGGTTTATCCGGATTGTATTTGATTATTAAATTTCTATTATCTTTCCCTATTGGCTGGAGTTCTGCGTCTTTGCTATGAATTAATTGTTTTGATTCTTTAGGCTGAATTCCCATTATAGAAGCGAGAATTCGTGGATCGAAAGGTGGACCACTCAACCCATAGTTTTTAGCATCAGCAATCTCATTACGCGCTAAATGTCGGATAATTTCTTCTGGATCTTGAGAAACTTCACCGTGAAGTTCCACTAGGTCTACAACAGCGGGATTAGAATAGACTCGTTTGCCAACTTTGAGGGATCTTTCTTTCATTATTATCTCATCACAATTCGGATAGTTCGTAGAATGTGCTCCCAATCTTCAGGAGTCTCGGGTTGGTTGCCGCGATATCGAATACTCATTAACATCTTTACATCTTCCTCACGAATATCAAGTGTGTCTCCTTGCTCGTCAATCAGTTCGCGTAAACCGTCCGGCATCTCTCCGAAGTCTTTTGCATAAACGCGCACAGGCTTGTCAAGGAGATCTGCGATAGTCGTACGAAGTGCTGAAGCGATCTTAAGTAAAACTTCGGCCGAAGGCTGCTTACTCACATTGTTTTCGAGTTGCGACAAATAGGCTTTGGAAACTCCTGCCATTTCAGCCAGTTTGTTTAGGGACCACTCCTTTTCTTCCCTGAGTTGTCTGATCTTTTGACTCAGGTTCATGTCAATTTCCTCCTTTTAATAGTAGGTCATTTTACAATTATACACTAAATTGTTCGTTACTACAATTTTTTTTGACATTCTGTTCGTAATCGCGTATAATTTTGTTTGTAAAAGTAAAAAAATCTTGACTTTTGTGTTCGCTATAGTGTATAATTATATTCGTTATAAGAAACAAAACTTCGCGAAGTTTTATCGGTAATCACGCGGAATAGTGCTTTCCGCAAATAATGGAGGAATTTCAAATGAAGGTTTATTCAAAACAATTCAGTCCAATACTTGAAGCAATAGCCGCGGCGTTGGACATACCTGAAAGTTACTTTGAAATAGCAGTAAAACGCTACGAGTCTATGGGCGAATGGCTTGAGCGCGATGGATCTATTGTTGCTCAGTACAGCCCTTTGATTTATCCTCAAGGCTCATTTCTACTCGGGACGGTTACAAAACCAATTTCCAATAAACAAGAATATGATCTAGACCTTGTCAGTGAGTTAAGCCTTGAGAAGGACTTTATCACCCAAGAAACCCTAAAAAATTTAGTAGGGCACGAAATCAAGTCTTACGCCGACGCTAAAAACATGAAATCTCCAGTGGAAGAAGGTCGTCGTTGCTGGACGCTGCATTATGCCGATGGTGTTCAATTCCACATAGATATCTTACCGGCGATTCCAGATGCTGAAAAGTTTAAACAGTTTATTGAATCAAGAGGGATCCCGTCCTCTAGTTGGTCAGATTTGGCTATTGCCATTACTGATAATACTCTCCCGAATTACAGCCAGATAGATTCTGAATGGCCTCGTAGTAATCCGAAAGGATATGCGGAGTGGTTCAGAAGCCGTATGCAAACGCGGTTTGACGCAATCCGAAAATCTCTAATGGAAAGACAGGTTGATGAGGTGCCGGAATATAAAATCAAAACTCCACTTCAGCAAAGTAACCAGATTTTGAAACGGCATCGAGATGTATGGTTTGAGAAGAATAAATCGCGCTATGATGAAAAAGCTAAACCGATCTCTATCATCATAACTACGCTCTCGGCTCTTGCTTACAACAATGAAGCTGATCTTCAACAAGCGTTGTGGAATATTGTAAGTAACATGCATAAGCACATTGAACGTGATATCAGGGGAGCAGCATGCATACCCAATCCGGTGAACCCGTTTGAGAATTTTGCCGATAAATGGCAAGAGTATCCTGTCCGGGAAGCTTGCTTCAGGGACTGGCTTGAGCAGGTGAAAGATGATCTTAAGAAAGCTTTTGAACTAAGTGATATTCAAAGTGTTGGAGAATCATTAAAGCCCTGCTTAGGTGAACGCGTTACCAACGATGCACTAAAGAAGCTTTCCGGGTCAGAAACCGTTTATGTGTCTACTCTGTCAGCATCAGTAAAGCCCAAAAAACAGTATGCAGACGAGAAAACCTTAGGTACAGTGACTTCAGCAATGAAGATAACGGACGATGAAGTCAAATGGTTAAAATTGAATTTTCCGACTTTACAATACGAACTAAGTTTATCAAAAATAACGGGGGAACTTCGCTTTTGTGCGGCGTATGATAACGAAGCAGGAAATTTAGAAATCGGTGAACATGCCAGAGAGATGAATCACTTCGTTAGGGACACTTTTGAGATTGAAATATGCTTGAATAATCTTGATAGGAACGGATGGCCAAAAGTTTATGAGATCGGTGGAAAACATTACCGAATCTCAAGAAAATGCAATGTCCCAATCATTGATTTGCACTTTTACCCCGACGATGACAGTTGTTGCTTAGGTCTAAAATATGGAGGGAACAGAAATCTTCGTATTAAAGGGTTTCTTATTGAACTGGTAATTCCGTTTTTTTATCAGCTCTCCTATACAGCAAAATTTGGTATTGAAGCCAGTAGCAAGGATCTTTGGGGAACATATTCCCACGGCGGGCAAGGACACATTGAGTACCTTGACGATATTATGAAAATCGCCGAGTGCCGGCCCAGTAGGAACAGTTTGTGTCCTTGTGGAAGCGGCAAGAAGTATAAAAAATGTCACATAGATGCGGTTGATTTTCTAAATCGTGCCAAAAATGCCACATCCCATGTCCCACTTGTTTAGTGCGCTATACGTATTTACTTGAGAAAAGAACCTTTTTGTATTGCACAATGCGATTTGTAAGAGGTTTGGTGTTGAAGAGGAATCTCCAGGTCTCCTTTTCACCAAATCATTAGAATTTGGTAAAGAAATATGTAGTATAAACTAACCCAATCAGGTCTTGAAATAGGAGGTCAAATGTATGACTAATAATAGTAGATCAGAACCCAAGATTACCCGGAAAAATGTACCAATACGTACTCGGCTAAAATTGTTCGCCAAGTCAGCAGGGCGTTGCCAATTTAGTGGCTGTAACAAGCTCGTTTGGCGTAATGATCTAACCCTGACCGAGGGAAACTTCTCGGATGTAGCTCATATTATTGCAGCAAGCAAAGACGGACCAAGAGGGAGCAAAGAATCTGCAAATCTGCAAATTGAATATTCTAACCTTATGTTAGTGTGTAAGAAATGCCATACAGAGATTGATGATAATCCCGATAAGTATTCGGAACAGTTACTACGCGAGTGGAAGTATAAACATGAAGATAGGATCCAGATTCAAACAAGCTATCCAGAAGATATACACAAATCTACTGTGCTGTTGTTCTCTGTGAATATAGGCGATAGAATTGTTCCGATTAATCCTGAAGCATATCGTAATGCGATGTTTCCCAAATATCCTGTTGATGAAAAAGGAATTAATATCGCTAAGAACAGTTTTGACGGTCATAGCGATTCAGAGTCCTGGCAGGCTTTTGCTAGCGAGGTTCAACGAAAAATCAACAGGTCCTTTGACGAAGGAATAGATGAGGAAAAAATTAAACATCTCTCCGTATTCGCTATTGGTCCCATGCCACTACTAATGTTCTTAGGGAAGTGTATCGGTAATACTGTCCCAACGGATTTATACCAGGCACACAGAAATATTGATGATACAAATCAAACTTGGTCATGGTCGGAAGAGGAACAGGAGACAGAAACTCTATACACCACGAATTCCGTCTGGGTTGACGAAAATCATACGAACATTGCAATTGTACTGTCTCTAAGCGGCAAAATTCGTAGCGAGCGATATGAGAAATTCGTTTCGGAAAATTTTAGCGTTTATGAGATAACCATTGAAGACCCTTCTCCGCATTTTTTGAAATCTCGTAAACAAATTGAGGTATTCAGTCGAGAATATAGAAAGTTGTTAAACAACATTCAAGCAGTCCACGGAGATTTGTGCAAAGTGTTTATTATTCCAGCAGTTCCAGCTCCAATTGCAGTTGAATGCGGTCGTGCTCTTTTACCAAAATCAGATCCTGAGATTGTTGCATGTGAATATGATGATAAAAATGGATTAAGGGCAGTGCTTAAGGTCAATTCACGTCAAGCCTAAGTGGTTCACTCGGTAAATTGTTGAGTTATATTTCGATGGAAGTCCCATATCTCGGCTGTTGTTGGGGCATCTTTTTCCATTAGCATCCCTAGATGGTGCACTTCATTGTCATCAATAGAGATGAAAATAATGCCATCATCAGCAAGCAGTTCCTTCAGTAGGTGCAGGCTCGGCCACATCATGCAAAGCCATTTATCGTGTCGCTCAAGTCTACGTTATCAATGGGTGTATTCTCGGTAAGCCATTGCTGCATCAGCGGGCTATTTATGTTGTCGTTGTATTCCCATCCTTCGTTGCCGGGGTATTGGTTGGGTTGCAGGAGCCTGTTTCGTCAGGTTCAAGTGGGCGGTAGAGGACGGTGAGGTGATGGGCGTAGATGTGGTGTTTTCCATTGAATTCAAGCGTAGGCATAGATAACTCCGTTAAAAAAGTGTCTTTTGATTTGGATCTGGTAGAGGAGACAAATGAAATAAGGCATAAACTCTATTTTTATACGGTAATGCTTCACAGGGACAAAACTCTGTCCAACCAGGAAAAGGGATTTCACTTTCACCTTCAAGTGTTTCGGCTCGCAAAAACGCTTGATTTATTAGATGATCATCAGAGAAAATGGTATATTTTGCCAACCAACGATCAGCGGCAGGTGATGAAGCTGAATAGATTACGTACAATTTTGGTTTATTGTAAGGCTGATTTTTAGTGGTAAAAAGTGAATTTTGTGATGATATTGTATCATTCGGTATTAATCCATTTTCGCAAACAACTGCAATACATTTGTTCGGTGCTACCTGTGCAAGTTGGATTGTTGCGGCAATCGTTGAACTTTTAAAATAATCTGCCGCAAATAGAATCAGCTGGACATTAAACCCTTTTTCCTCATAGAGTCTTGCAAATTCTTTGCTCGGCATCAAGAATTCAGCAGCACCGATGTTGCAAAGGTATTCCAGATGTCGTTTATATCCATCTGTCTTACTATGAGTACATTTGCGAAGTTCAGGAATCAAATCTTCATCTTTTTCCAATAAAAAATGTGTAACTTCATGGAATTGAGTAAATCGTTTACGCTCCTCATTTCGCGTCCGTGAATTAATAAAAATTGTTTTTTCGACACACATTCCTTCTATTCCGCTCGGCAATGCGTCTTCTATCACACTTAATTCCAGGCCGGAACATATTTCATCAAAGGTAGGTATCGCTGTTGAAGCATATTTATTGACAACATCCCGAACTACCTCAATAACACGTCTTTTCATCCTATCCATTATCTGTGCTTCTCCTTAGGAGAAAGAATACGTCTGAGGTAAAGATATAACTCAAGCCACTCCGTCGGAGTAGTAGGTTGTTTGCCACGGAAACTAACTTTTAGCAACGATTCCTTCCAGTCATTGTTAATTTCATACGGAGTTTCATACTGTTCCAAAAACGATTGAAATCCTTTCGGGTAATTAGTGCTTGAAGATTCCCCAAGCCCTTCAACACCGCTGATAAGATCTTTGACTGAGACATTATACGCTGTAGCCACCTTTTGAAGTGTATCAATAGATGGATTTACAACACCGCGCTCCATGTCCGAAAGATAAGGCACAGATAGGCGCGACAGTTGACCGAGTTCTTTTAATGTCAACTTATGTTCTTTACGAATGAGGCGAAGGCGTTGACCTAATTTCATGGAAAATTTCCCTCTCTATGGTATTCATTTACACATTACATTTAGTATATCATAGCACGATTTTTTAAGCAAAGCAGAAAAAAAATAGAAATTTTTACCAAATTTTGCGAAATTAATTTGCATCCCACTAATTATTTTGGTATAATTGTAATTATGATTGAAAAATATAGTCTATTCTTGAAAAATAGAGGAGGTTACCAGTGAGACGAATCTTGACAATTGATGGTGGCGGAATCAAGGGAGTGTTCCCCGCTGCTTTCCTCGCGACTGTTGAAGATACAATTGAACGCAATGTAGCGGATTATTTTGACCTAATTGTTGGGACCTCAACAGGCGGAATTATTGCCCTGGGCCTGGGGCTCGGACTTTCAGCGAAAGAACTCTTAGCATTTTACGAAGAACGTGGGCCTACTATCTTCAAAGGTAACCGCGGATTACGGTGGCTTAGGTGGCTTGGGACTTCAAAGTATAGCAGTACGCCGCTTGAAAATGCTCTGAGGAGTTGTTTCGGCGACAAGAGATTGGGTGATAGCAAAAAGCGACTCGTCATTCCGTCATTGAATCTTGAGAATGGCGAAGTCTACGTCTACAAGACCGCCCATCATCCGCGGTTAGAAAGAGACTATAAGGAAAAAGCAGTTGAGGTAGCCCTTAAAACAGCCGCCGCTCCAACTTACTTTCCGACTCGTCGCTCGTCTGCGGGGACTCCATTGATAGATGGTGGGACATGGGCGAACAATCCGGTAGGAATGTCTGTTGTTGAGGCAATCACACTTCTTGATTGGCCAAGAGATTCGTTGAAAATTTTGAGTTTGGGTTGTACGACTGAACCCTTGAACGTCAAGTTGGGACGAACTGTTTCCCTTGGCGGACTATATTGGGCAACCAAGTTTGTTGATGTGTTTATGCACGCTCAATCTCATGCTTCCCTTGGGACAGCCAAACTCCTTGCAGGGCATGAGAACGTCATTAGGATTGACCCACCCGTAGCGAGAGGGAAGTTTAGTTTAGACAAGGCAAGCGGAATTCCATCTTTAAAAGGTCTTGGAGAATCTCAAGCGAGAGAGGCATTGCCTAAACTCCGCGAAGTTTTCCTCAATGATCACGCGGAGCAATTTGCTCCTTTCCATACATTGTAGAAATAGAGGTTTGTTCCTCAAACTTTCCAAAATCGAATGGTATACTAACACTTATGAACTTTAAGTTTTTGATTTAAATAAGGAGATAGATTAATGAAGCACGTAACTGATTTCCAGAATTTCCTATCGAACGAAGTCGATTTGAATAAGACGCGCCTTGATAGGTTAAACGACAGTTCTTCGGCCGTAAACACGTTTCTAAGTTCAAACCTGGATGCCTACGAAAAGACTGAACGCCAGGGATCCTACGGTTTGAAAACAATTATTAAACCGGTTGGTACGCGAGAGTACGACGCTGACATGCTCTTGTTCATGACACACGATGAAGACAAAGAACCGAAGGATTACATCAATGATGTCTACAATTGTTTGAAGGCAAACGATAACTATAAGGATAAGGTTCATAGAAAAACTCGGTGTGTTTATATCAACTATGCAGGTGATTTTCACTTGGATCTTGTGCCGTGCCTCACGAGACAGGACCCGTTTACGCGAGAGGAAGAGTACTTCATCTGTAATAACAAGGAGAATGAATTTGAAGAGACCGACGGCACAGGCTATAGAGATTGGTTCAACGAGAAAACGAGAATTACCCACGGCAATCTAAAGCGAGTTACGCGGTTGTTAAAATTTCTTCGTGATCACAAAGGGAACTTTTCTGTAAAATCAATCCTCCTGACGACGCTAATTGGTAATAGTGTTTATGCCAGTGACGAGTGGGGGGATCATTTTAAGGATATTCCAACCGCTTTAAAAACAATTTCAAACCGGATAAACAGTTTCTTGCAGGCTAACGTTTTTATGCCCGAGATCTGCAATCCTGTTTTGGATGGCGAATCTTTCACGAGACACTGGGACCAGGATAAATATACCCATTTTCGAGAAATGTTCGACCTCTACAACAGTAAAATAAATGAAGCGTTTGATGCTACAGACCATAATACTAGCGTCAGAAAGTGGAGAGAGTTGTTTGGCGACAATTTCGGTGAACTTAAGAGTGAAACTCAAAACAATGGGGGCGCGTCAGCAGTTGCCTCCGAGCGGGTAGTCACCCCCAGAAAGCCTTATGCACGGTGATTTCTATCATGAAGATAACTGATCGTGACCTTAGATGGTTGAGATTGCATTTTCCGAACTTATATTATGATGCAGACTCGCGTAAAATTTTAGGCGAGCTGGACTTTTGTGCGGTGTATGATCAAGAATCCGGAAAGGTCACGATTGCCGATTTTGCCAAAGAAACCGACTTCTTGATTCAAGATGTTTTTGAAATTGAGATTTACGTAGATGACCTTGATATGAATGGATGGCCGAAAGTGTTTGAGGTCGGTGGAAAATACCGTCGAATCGCGGAAAAATGTGAAGTTCCAATCATTGACTTGCACATTTATCCCCATAATCACGCGTGTTGCTTAGGTCTCAAATACAGAGATAACCAGCGGCTTTGTATTGAGGACTTCCTTGATGAATTAGTAATTCCATTTTTTTACCGACTCTCCTACACAGATAAATTTGGTATTGACAGGGCTCGGAGGGACCTTTGGGGCGAATACTCACACGGCGACAAAGGGCAAATAGAACACTTTTTGGAAATCGTGGATATTGCGCGACATAACCCAGGTAGAAACGATCCGTGCCCCTGCGGAAGCGGCAAGAAGTACAAAAAATGTCATCTCGGTGAGGTTGAGTTTCTAAAAAACTCCCTAAGAAGACGATCTCCGAATGTTTCAACACATTCAAGGCGTTGAGTCGGACAACATCGGGTCCATCAGCTAGGTACTCATTCATTATTTTCAGGTTCATCCGACTCAAAGATCGAATCAAACTTTATAGGTATTTCCCCCTCTTTTATTGACTGATTTAGTGCTTCAATGTCTTCATCGGTGAGATGTGGTGGTTTTTCCATCGCTTTGATAAGGCGTTGTGCGGCGGCATTTTTTCCTTTTTCTGTCTTTCCTTTTACTTGTTTATCTTTTTGAAGTTTGTAATCCGCTTTTATCTCTTCGTGAGGAAGCACTCTAAGTTGAGAGGCAAGGAAACTAAGGCACTTGGACATTTGCCCGTAGGCGTTGCTGAATTCAACTTCATACGCTTCGCCGTCTGAAAGTATTTCAACAACCGTGCCGATATCTCCATGCTTGAGGTTATGCTCAGGGACATCTTCTGTGAGCGCGACGACATCCAGAAGTTTGATTTTTCCTTTTTCTGTCGGTTCTTGATTGCGTTCAGGCGAGTTATCTATGTTCGAGGTGTCGTCGGAAAATTTGTTTTTCATGGTTTATCCTGATACGTTTCGGACATCAATTTTTACTTCTTCAAATCCACTTTCGGCTTGATGTGATGCTCCGGGATCGCCGTACTCTAAGATGTCAGAAGCCTTTACTTCTTCGACCTCACTTTCAGTTCGGTGAGACACTTCCGGCCCGTCAAATTCTAATACTTCGCGAAGCGTGATTTGAAGCGTATCTAACAATTCACTTCTCGTGCGTTCTTGGCAGGTAACCCCGCGGACTTCCAGTATCCACCCGATCCACCAACCCTCGTTCTGTCGGATAAGTGCAGTATAGGACTGTAACATTGTTTTTCTTTCTTGGGCAAATAGTTTGTAGACCATAGGTGTCGATTTAGGGATTGTTTGATGGTATTTTGTGACACCGATATAAACATGTCGCCCCTACGGGGCTTAGGTTTTTTCTTGAAAACGCTGCTATAAACATATCGTTCCTACGGAACTAAAGAGGTTTTTGAAGTTTTCAAGTTTTCCGCTTAGTATCCGGTTCGGTTGGGAAACCGAACCTACCGGACCTGGGGCGGAGGCGGTTATTTTTTCTAAAATTGACACTTATGGTGCAAATAGTTTGTAGACCTGTGAGTAAGATTCAATCCCTTCAAGATAGTATATGAGAACAGAGGTGTCCAACAACACTGATGGCACATGAGAACTTGCTGCAGCGAAATCTAAAATTCTTGATCCCATGATTGTCTTTCTGATTTGATATAAGCATCAATTTCTTCGACCGTGTTTCCCCATGTTCCTTTCATAGAACCACTCATCTTTTGAATCAATTCTGTTTTTGCTTCGCGAGAAAGTTCACGAGGCGTTTTTTGGAGAACGCTGAATTCGACCTCAAGTTCCTGCCCTTCAGGAAGGTCAATCCTATCCAACGGTTCAATAGCACCGTTTCTGTATGTTGCTTTTATCTTTTTCGATTTCATTATCTTTGTCTCCTATTTTTACTTCTGGGAAGGAAACGAAATAATCCTGAACAAGATTCAGCACCTTAATTATACGCGCTAATAGTCTAATTGTCAACGCCAACATTTGCTGATTTGCTGATTTGCTGAAGACAGGGTGATTTAGTTTTAAGAAATTCGTGGGTTTTATGCTTTCTGTTACAGATCCGGTGCGGTTAGAAACACGCACCTACCGGTCCTGGGGGTCCAAAATTGGACGAAAAACCGAGAACTAAATAGCCCTGTTGCTGAAGATGCCGTGAATTTTGTTTTCTATTCTATGTCAAAAAGCGGTGGTAGATGAGGGTGGTGAGGATTTTGTAGCCTGCTTTGAGGGTGCCGGTGAGGGTGCCAGTGATTTTGGAGGTGCCGATACGCTTGCGATACCGGACGGGGACTTCACATGAAGGAATACCCTGTTTCGCGGCTTTCAGCTGCATCTCGACTGTCCAGCCGAAGGTTTTGTCCTGCATGTTTAGACTCAGTAGTTCGGAGTATCGGATGGCTCGGAAGGGACCTAAGTCTGTGTAGCGGACGCCGAAGAAGTGTCGGATCAGAAAACAGGCGAGCCAGTTACCGAAGCGTGCTTGCGGGAGTAACGCCGCTTTTGCGTCGCCTTGTGTCCTTGCACCGATGACGAGTGCAGCGTCGCCCTTGCGTATCGGTTGCAGGAGGCGTGGCATATCCGTTGGATAGTCACTGTAGTCGCCATCGAGAAAGACGACGATATCGGGGGGGTTCGTCTCAAGTGCGGCGATGCCTGCGAGGCAGGCGTATCCGTACCCGCGCCGCGGTTCGGTTACAACCCGCGCGCCGTTCCGTTCGGCGATTGCAGCGGTGTTGTCCGTACAACCGTTATCAACGACGATGATTTCTTGGATTGTGATTTCCCCGTTGTGCCATGTTTTGGGAATATCGGTGATGACTTTGGCGATGGCGTCCTCTTCGTTGAGGACTGGGATGATGACTGAGACTGTTGGCATGATGTCATCCTTGTCCCGCGGTTATTTATGGTAGGTTTAAAATTACTTGGACACTTTCAATGCCTGGTTCTAACCCCCTAAATCCCCCTTATCAGGGGGACTTTGAAGGCTTCGCGAAGGAGCGAGTTAAATCTCCCTTATCAGGGGGACTTTGAAGGTTTCGCGAAGGGGTGAATGGGAAGTCGCGCCCAGTTCTAACCCCCTAAATCCCCCTTATCAGGGGGACTTTGAAGGTTTCGCGAATAGTTCACCGTGAATGCTACAACCTTGCAGCGGGTTCTTGCACTGTGTCGAGTAGGCGTTGGATGACGGTGTCGGAGTCAACGCCTTCAGCCTCAGCGTGGAAATTGGTTAAGACACGGTGGCGTAACACTGAAGGTGCAACGGATTTTACGTCTTCGCAAGAGGCGTTGTAGCGTCCGCGTAGGATGGCTCGGGCTTTCGCACCTAAGATCAGATACTGCCCGGCACGGGGGCCCGCGCCCCAACGTACCCACTGTTGGACGAAATCGGGGGCATCTTCTTCTTTCGGACGGGTTGCCCGCGCGATTTTCACGGCGTATTGCACAACGTTATCGGCTGCAGGCACACGCCTCACAATATTATGGAGTGCTACGATAGCGTCACCGGAGAGTGCGGTGTCAAGTTCAGGGATCTCCGCGCCAGTTGTAGCCGAAACGATGTCTGTTTCCTCTGTCTCTGTGGGGTAGTCAATGACGATTTTGAACATGAACCGATCCAATTGTGCCTCTGGGAGCGGATACGTTCCCTCTTGCTCAATCGGGTTTTGTGTCGCGAGTACAAAGAAGGGTTGTTCCAATTGGAATTCGTTGCCGCCAGCGGTGACGTGATACTCCTGCATGGCTTCTAAGAGTGCCGCTTGCGTTTTCGGGGGTGTCCGGTTAATCTCATCGGCGAGGAGGATATTCGCGAAGATCGGGCCTTGGATGAACCGAATCGTGCGATGTCCGGTTGTTCGGTCTTCCTCAAGCACATCAGTGCCAGTGATGTCGGCAGGCATCAGGTCCGGGGTGAACTGGATTCGCTTGAATTTCAAGTTCAGAATGTGCGCCAAAGTCCGAATCATAAGGGTTTTGGCGAGTCCTGGGACACCTTCTAATAGGCAGTGCCCTCCAGCAAAAAGCGCCATCAACATCTGATTGACAACTTCCTCTTGCCCAACTATTACTTTTTTCAGTTGCGCCAAGATTAATTCTTGGCTCTCCATCAATTCTTCTATCGCTTGAACTTCTTCTGTTGCTGGCATTTTTTGTTGGTTACCTCGTTTATGGCTGTCGGCTGTCGGCTATCGGCTGTCAGTAACAAGAAGTTTCTGATTAACAGAAAAAACCTCTTTGCTGATTGCTGATTGCTGACTGCTGTTAAAACTCCTGTATTAATATAAACCGTTTTGTGCCTCGGTTTGAAGCGATTCTGACGACATCTTTGAGATGCAGGATGTAATCCGGTGTGACCCTTGGGATCAGGAAACGGATTGTCTGATGCATTTCGGCTTTACGTTTGGATTTAGCGTATCGGAGTTGGATTTCCGCAACATCGGTTTTTAGCGTTTGTTCCTCAGGGACAATCTCTATCTTAAAAGGTGCTTCCGTACTGACAGTGATTTTGTCCTCAAGGGTAAGTGCTTTGCCGATCGCGGCAGGATACATTCGGCGTTCCTCGCTCAATAGTTCGGCATAAGGATGCTTGACGAGCGGTAATTCAAGCACAAACTGTTTGCCGATTGCATAGAGGTATTCCTTACAGTTCCACGTCAGCTCAACCTTCAATTCGCTCTCCAACTCCGAGAGTTCGGAGACTGTAAAATCCTCGATTTTGGCGCGGGCATCTAACTCCAATGCTTTGTGTAGGAACTCCGATTTTTCTTCGGCGGTCTGAAGGCGTCTGAGTTGGCTCCGCAATTTCATATTAAAGTGCCCTGTAACCGTTAATTCTTGCGTGACAGAGACACTCAGGTCTTTTTTCACCTTGACGTGCGTGTGGACCCGTTTGAGGTTCGATTTAGCCTCCAGAGCGGGACTCTTCTGAAAGCGGTAGAGACTATTCTGTAGATCGCCGACGGCACCCTTAGACTTTGAATCGCTTTCGGTTTCCAAGAAACGCGGATTGATAATCAGGGTCCATCTATCTTGGTCACCGGCGGGTAGGTCACCGAATGCGCACGTCTCGGCTGTCGGATCGAGCCAGATAAATTCGCCGTCTTTGTCGCCTTCAACAACAAGGATCATGTGATTGAAATAGGCGAGCGACGGGACGGCTTCGACCTCTGAACCGCCATCGGAAAGATGAGCATTGACACCACGCGTATCCCCAGCGGAGATGAGAACAGGATAAGAATTAATGCCTGCAGATGCGAGCATTGTGGAGAGGAGGGTTGTTTTATCCTTACAATCCCCTGCGCCTATCTTCAGAACAAAGTCAGCCGGATAGGGCTTAATCGCCCAAATTCCAAGTTCATAGCCGAGGTACCGGATGTTTGTCGCGACGTATTCATAAAGCCGTTTTATTTTTTCCTTTCGGGACCAGGTGCCGCTGAGAAGTTGCTTTGTTTTTTCTTCGATTTTGGGTGTAATCTCATCCTGTTGTTGAATCAGTATTGCGTACCACGTCGCCAGTTTATCCCAAGAATCGAGGGAGGAGATGCTGATATTATAGGCGAGGTCTTGCGGTGCCGGCATTAGGTATTCGTTTTTTAATGGCGGTACATCTCGCGCTTCAAAGATATACGTGCGGGTGTAGTTATTCTCTGTCGTTGTGGGTTTAATATCAAGGAAAGCGTCATCTGATCCGGAGGCTGTGGAAGCCGCGGGTGCCCCTGAAACCTGATAATAGAGTGCCTTTTCCTTTGGGATATGTACGGTGAAGCGGTAATATTGTACGGGATGCTGTCCTTGGAAATAGACTTGCCGCCAAAATTCGCCCCGCATGACGTGTCCGAGGTTATTCGTGGAGTAGGCGTAGTCTATGATACAACCGTCGCTGACTTCTGGGAGTGTGAAATACATCAAGCGTGCATCAACGTCCAACCCCGCTTCTACGGCACTCGGTGGTGGCACATCGCGTATAATTTTGTCTGTATCAAGTTCAACAATTTTGCCATCAGGAGTCAACGTTCGGGCATGATGGATAGTGACATCGTCTCTGCCGCGCATATAAGGGATGCTGATCTCAGCAAGACCTCTGCCATCTTCGTTAAAGATTTTGGCGACCCGTCGTGTAGAGTAGATGTAGCGACTCTTTTCATCGATATTGATATCAACACTGTCCCAAAGGATGACGGCTCCATCATCGGCGAATGCTTCTTGAGAAGGCAGCTTGTCAATAGCGGCTTGGATCGCTGCTTCGTCTGCTTCGCTAATGTAATTATACGGCAGCGACGATCTACGGTTTTCATGGCTGTGGGCAGCGATAGAACCATCCTCATGACTATGCGCGTCGGTTTCGGATGGCACAGTCGGCACTGCATCGGTGAAAGCTGGCGGCGTGCGCGGCTGTGGGTTTTGTGCGTCAGTTAAAACCTCTGGTTCGGGCGGCGGACTTTGTAGAGCCGAGCGTCGTGTTCCCAAGAACGTTTTTTCGGCGAGTGTGCCGTCATCTGTTTCTTCTCGGACGATTGTTAGGTTTCGGGTAGCGTTGCCGTCGCCGTTATCATCAAGGTGCGGGTGTTCAGATTGGACGTTCCCGTCTTTTTCATAGAAATCCTTCGTCCGTGCTTGGAGTGATAGAAACGCTTCTAACAGAGAGATGTCGCCGTTTCTGTCGGTATCGTTCGCTGCGGCGAAGAAAGCGTCAACAAAGACATTGCCAAATCCCGCCTGTAGCGAGTAACCCTCATTCGGTGAGCTTGAGGTGATAATAATGCGTCCCGGCTTGCTGAGTTGCGGCACAAGTTTACCACTATAAGGGAACCCGAAGATTAAAACTTGACGCTCGGCAGGGATGCTGTTAATGAGTGTCACATATTCTGCTTCAGTAATATCCCGTCTGGGTAAATTGAACTTCACGCTGCCTCTACCCGTCCGAGATGCGTGTCCGAGCATGAAGAGCACCAATTGATCTGAGGGTTGAACAGTCTCAGCGAGTTGGGTGAACGCGGCTAAGACCTGCTCGCGTTTTGCTTCAGTATCAACGAGTTGTGTCTCTTCTGATGGACCCATATCTTCAAAGAGAAAGGTAATCTGTTCTGATGTGTACCCATATTCATCGGTGAGGAGTTCGTGGAACCGGGAGGTGGCACTCCAGAATGCATCGTAAAAGGATTTCTCACCGGCAGCACCACCGATAATCAGCACGTAATCTGCCGCGAATGCTGTTGTGGAAATTAGAAGAGTCGTGAGAATTACAATGAGTGTTTGGTGCATTTTCTTCTTCATGGGTGTGTCCTTTTTAAGGTAGCTGCGTCTCGGCGTCGGATATGAAATCACCGCTTTTACCGCCAGTCTTTTTGACGAGCCTGACATCGGCGATGACCATCTCTTTGTCTACTGCTTTACACATATCGTAGACGGTCAATGCTGCGATTGACACAGCAGTGAGGGCTTCCATCTCTACACCTGTGCGCCCGATCGTTTGGATTTCTGCTTCGATTTCTATGCGGGGTCTATCGTCATCTGAAATTGCGAGTTCAACGCGAATTGAAGTCAACGCGAGCGGATGACACAGCGGGATTAACTCGCCTGTCCGTTTCGCTGCCATGATACCCGCAAGGCGCGCGACCTCTAATACATCGCCCTTTTTCATCTTTTGCTCAGCAACGCGTTGGAGTGTTTCAGGATGGGCGGTAATATGTCCGCGGGCGACAGCGATGCGCAACGTCTCTTCCTTGCCGCCGACATCTACCATCCGTGTATTGCCTTTTTCGTCGAAGTGCGTTAATTGTTCTTTCATTTTTTCTCTGAACGGCAGCTCGGAGTCTGCCGACTACTGTTAAACCGGGTGTTCTGCCATGATTTGTTCGTATTTTTCGCGGAATCTTTCAAGGTATTTGCCATTACCGTGATATGCCTCGACATCTTCAGGATCCGGCTGAATCGGTTCACCGCGTTTCAAGACGGAAGCACTGAACGTTTCAATGTCAAAGGGTTCGTTTTCTGCGTCGTGGAGTGCCTTGACGCCTGCGACGGCTGCACCGAGGGCTGCACCACCCTTTTCCACCGGCAGTGTCGGTCTATTCCAAATCCCGGCGACCCGCCGCATAATTTCAGGACTATCGGTCGCGCCACCGGTTACGAACAGCGGTGCTTGCGTCTGCTTCGTGAAGACAGCAGAATAGACGTAGACAGCGGCGAGGCTCGTCTCAATGATACCCGTATAATCTTCCGCTAACGTCGGTTGTGCGTTGGATCGGATTAGGTCAAACGCACCGGAAACAGGGAAAGACTCGGTCTTGGGTTGCCAAAACGTCATAAACTGTCCCGGCGCGGTCTGTTTCAACGCTGCCTCTGCGGGTGCGTATGCCTCTTTTGCTAAGCCGTAGTTATTTCTCACCGCATCCCAGACCATAGCACCGTTGGTGCGGCACCCGAACATGAACGGACGATTGATGCCATCATACATAGCGTTAGCGAATCCTTCGGGATCGAGCGTATCGCCATCGGTTGAGACCATGTTGACGAAACTGGTGCCGAGACTCAACAGATCTCCGGCGACAGGGACTTTCGCTTGTGGGTTGTCTCCGGAACCTGCTATAACGGCGCAGCGTTCATCGAAACCGTATTTTTCTATGTAATATGTAGCGAGGTTCCCGACAACAGAATCTGGACGCGCGAGCACAGGCAATTTCGACTGAAGTGCTGCCACGCCACCAGATAATCCGTGCGCCGTCGCGCCTAACAACGCTGGATCCCACGTCCGCGACCGATAGTTCATGAGCGACATACCGCAGCCATTTCCGTAGTCGATGGGTACATTTGCGTTACCGGTTAGCACGGCGGGGATAAAACTGCTAATCAACTGGACTTTTGTTGTTGCGGCGTAGTGTTCAGGAAACTGTTCTCCGACGCGCCGGACGACAGTACCCGTGAATCGGAGCGGTGCATCGGAACCTGAGAGATTAATCATCTCTGCTTTCCCGCCGACACCGTTTCGGACGGCATCGGTTTGTGCGACGGTATTCGCGGTCATCCAGATGGGCGCGTTCGGATACGCGAACGCGTCCTTGAGTAGGGCTTGCAGATCCGGTGTCCCTTCTCCAGTGCTTTGAACATTTGCGAGTTGTGCGAAAAGTGCCGCTGCGTCGCGATTGAGATAGACGTGTCCGTGTTGTTGGCCTGACGTGTTGATGAGACGGATAGATTCAAGTGGCACGCCTGCCTCGCGCATGTCAGCGAACATCGCATCGAGCGAGGCGAGGTACATCAGCGGTGGTTGTTCGGCTTCGCCTTCTTCTCTCGGCGGTAAAATGTAGTCCTCTCCGATACCGAATTGATTGAGGCGTGCGTCAGCACGGTAATCAAGCGATTGCTCAAAGCACTTTTCCGCTGTATCTATATCAATGACAACAGCCGATAGGCTTTGTGTGCTTGAATCTAAACCGAGCGCGAGTCTTTCTCTTGGCACAAGTTTCTCCTATTACATCCTTTGATTTTTAATTTCCGGGATAGGCGCGGTTTTCCAATTCTGCGACGCGTTTTCATCCAATGAGAGGTCTCTTGAACCTATTCCTCGTTACCGTTCATGCCCAGAGTGCGAGCGAACGCCTCAAAGGTTTCTGCGCGTAAAGCCTCGTCATGCAATTCTTCAAGACGTTGCAAATCTTGGATGCTTTCTAATGCGGGTCTAAGAGCCTGAACTGCGCGTCCATCAAACTTAAACTCAAGTACCGCAAAGAGAGATTTGATTGCTGTTTTGCGAGCACCCAGTTCAGTTCCTTGTTGTAAGCCACGTTCGTAGTGTTCTTTTCCTGCTGTCTCTAAGAAATGTTGATAGACTGAAGATTCTTGCATGACTGCCTCCGATAAAAAGTGTCCAATTGCTTGATGCGGATGAATCAACCCACTCATGACCCACTGTGATACCAGAAGATTACTCCGAATATCCATGGGCAGTGAGAGTGTTTTTGTCCTTTCGTTACATTGAATTGCCCATTGGAGTCGTTCCATACCAGCCGGTGGTTGCATCAACGGTGCAAATGGCATGAGTCCAGCATTTTGTGTTTCAAAAACAGATTGCCCATCAAGTTCAATGAGACGAATCACTTTGTACTCAACGATAAACCGGTGGCTCGGTATATCTTGCCTGTAACCGCCCGGATCATTCCGTCCTGCGTTCGGACGGAGATAGATAACGTGAGAAAGGATTGGCAAGCCATGTCTTTCATAGCATCTGCCGAGATAACCTATATTGCGGCGCACCATTTCGAGAGGGGTGCTATCGCCTACTTGAAACTCGATATGCACCAAAACGAGTTCATCACCGAGGAGTACCTTTATGAGGCTATCTGTCCGGCGGATTTCAACGGTTGTAAATTCGCCTTCCACAAATTCTACAAATTTAAAGTCAGCGCGTTCCAAAACTACCTGTAAGATGTCTTCAGGGAATTTCTGCAAGGCATCTTTGGTCACAATATCGTATCTACCGTGCGGCAGGGACGCAAAATCTGGATCAGGTTGTTCCCTTATATAGACCATATCAACATTGTACGCTAATCTGCCAATGAATATCAACCTGCTTTACTGTTTACTTGTTCAGCGAATCAATTCCCGGGATAGGCACGGTTCTCTAATTCAGCGACGAATTTTTCGGCGGCAATCGCGGCTGCAGCACCTGCACCGGCAGCGGTAATCGCTTGACGGAATACGTGGTCATGCACGTCGCCAGCGGCATAGACACCGTTTATGTTCGTGCGTTGCATCTCGTCTACGATGATATAGCCTTGGTCGTCTGTATGTATGACATCTGTGAACAGGTCTGTGTTCGGGATATGTCCAATAAAGATAAACACACCGTCAATCGGGAAAAGTTGCGTCTCACCGGTCTTGACGTTTTTAAGGGTCGCACCCGTCACTTTATCTGCGTCGCCGTTGATTTCTTCGACGATAGTATCCCAGATGAACTTGATTTTGTCGTTTTTGAAGGCACGTTCCTGCATAATCTGGCTTGCGCGGAGTTGATCGCGGCGATGGACGATGTAGACCTCGGAGGCGTATTTGGTTAAGAAGATGCCTTCCTCTAACGCTGCATCGCCACCACCAACAACGATAAGCCGTTGGTCTTGGAAAAAGAACCCGTCGCAGGTAGCACAGTACGAGACACCGCGTCCGCCGTATACCTCTTCGCCGGGGATGTCAAGCGTGCGCGGTGAGGCACCTGTGCAGATAATCACGGATTTCGCGTGGTATTCTTTCTCGTAGGTCGTAACAGCAAACGGATGTTGCGAGAAATCAACGGCGGTTACGGTATCAAATTTGACTTCGGTGCCGAACCGTTCCGCCTGTTCTTGCATGCCTTGTATGAAGACACCCGCCTCGTTGCCAAAGAAGCCGGGGTAGTTTTCAAGGTCGAGCGTCAAAGAGAGTTGTCCGCCGAGCGCATCCCCTGTAATCAGGACAGGTTCAAGCATTGCGCGAGATGTATAAACCCCCGCGGCAAATCCAGCGGTGCCACCGCCAATAATTACGATATTTCGATCTTCTGTGTTGTTTGTATTGGTTTCCATTCTGTTTTTTAATTCCTTTATCTTAGTCAAATTTCACATCCGCATCGTTGTTATCCAAAAATGTACAGATCTCACAGTAATTTTGCTTGAAAATTCATCAATACGCTTCTAATAAAGCAAGGATGATAATGATGATAACTCCCTCAATGACCATCACCCATGTAAAGGCTTTAATATTAGTTTCGATCCGGTCAAGTTGCTTTTCTAAAGAACTGACATTTTTCTTATAGGTTTTAGTATCAATCTTGGCATCCAGGCGATCCAAGCGGGTGTGTATCTGTTTCAAGATTTCGATCAGAAGTTCGTTGAAATTTTTATTCTCCTCCACAAGATTTCTCCTTATTTAGAAGGGGAGCGGAATCCCAACGCGTTCAGCGACTGTTTTCAACTGTGCCTGATGTCCTTCGCCAATCGGGATGCCGATTTCAGCCCATTCCTGTTCACGTTCCCATTCTAAGCCACCGGGTAGATCTGATCGGTCATAACCCGGTGCCGGTTGCATCTGTCGTGCGTCGTGGATGTGTTGGTCGATCTCCGCTTTATACTCGTCAATTGGTCGGAAGCGGGAGATGTCGATCGCTGCAATGAAAGCACCTTGATTGGCACCTTCCCAGATTGTTGGCGGATCCGGCGGTTGATCGAACAACCAGATGCCCGCCATAAACCCACCGAGCGCATGGCTCACATGACTCAAACCCAGCATCTTGAAAAACGCAGCAGGACTCTGTGCAAATGCCTCTTCCAACGGCAGCTTGGCATCAATGCCGGTTGCCATATCGACGACGATAGGGGGCTGGTCGCCCGCCGGAATTGCGAAACTCATCGGTGAAGCACCCGTTGCGGTGGCAATCGAGCCGCCGGAGCCGTGTCGAAAACGGTGGCACGAGACAGCAAACCCGGCACAGTCGGCTTCAAGTGCAAGGCGTGTATACTTGCCAGCACTCCCGAAATGGAAATGATTCCGACTCGTTGCGGCACCGAGTCCCATCTCTTTGGCTTTTTCGACGGCTGCCTGTGCAGCATGATACGAGGCAAAATGCCCCATACCGCCATCGCCGTCGTAGATTGCTGTCGTCGGGGATTCGTCGATACAGCGGACGTTGGGACGTGGGTTTACTTTACCATCAAGCATCATCCCGACATATCCCGGCGTCTGTTGGGTGCCGTGACTGAACACGCCGCGCAGATCCGTGAGGACTAACAGGCGCGCGATGTGCGCAGCGTCTTCTTCTGAGGTCCCTGCCTTCTGGAACGCTTCGCTGACGAAGGCTTGCATTGCATCTGGCATCAAACGGATAAATTCTTTCGGTACTACATTCATTTTTTTAAGTTTCCTTGCGGAGCGGTTAGGCGGGTTTTATGCTTTGAAATGCCATTACGTATATGCCGCCTTCCATTTCATTACAGGCTACGTTTTTGATGCTATTTTTCAATCTTCTAAATTTCCTTGCGGAGCGGTTAGGCGGGTTTTATGCTTTGAAATGCCATTACGTATATGCCGCCTTCCATTTCATTACAGGCTACGTTTTTGGTGCTATCTAAAGCGCGGAATTCCGTCAACGATCCGATAGGTCTGTTCGCACGTTTTGCAGTGGAGGCTGTGTTCTTCCCACGTAATCTCACCTTTGCACTGCGGACAGACGAGAATTTCTTGCAATGTTTTTGTCTGCCGACTTTTACCTTTTGTCGCTGTTGACAGCAAGTTTTGGCTTGCAAGCTGCGCCAAAAGTGATTTTGCACGGGAAACGATGCTTCGCGGCACCGCGCTTTTAAGAAGCAGGAACCACTCGTTTTGAACGTTACCCTCTGATGCAACAAGCCTGTCAAGCGTATCGTGGCATTCTAAATCCAGTGCTGACTCATGGTCGAGCAGTATTTTATAGTCTATTTTATCTTCCCATTCGTATTGGACAAGGAATAGGTTATGATGCGTAATATGAAACCGCTTCCAATGCTTATCTGTGAGTGCCAATCTGTGGAAAAGTTGTCCAAATTGGGAATTTTTTTCATTCTTTCGTAGCATCAAACAGCCATCGACCAAGTTGACGACCCAGTTGTGATAGTGCCATCCGTAGATCCGCTCACCGATTTCAGAGGGTGTTTCAATATAGCCACGGCATGCGACGCGCTCTAATTCGGCGATGAATCGCGTAGGATCTTTGACGTGTTCCAACACATGTGAGCAGATGACATAATCAAATGCCCGATCTGCGAACGGCAGGAATTGACCATCCGCTTCCACCATCGGACGGTCGGTAACGATTGCCCCGCCGCGCTGTTCGTCGTCCCCTATGAATTTATCGCACAAGACATCCGAACGTGCCTTTGGATTATGACCGCTCCCTATCTCTAAGACAAAATCGTCTGGACGAATGTTCATTTTTCGACGACCATGGTGATATAAGGACTCAGGTACGGAAGCGCGCCCGCTATGATTCTGCCCTTTATCCCGAATCCAACGGCTTTTTTGATAATCGTGAACCCGTGTGATCGGAAAAATTGCGCGAGATCAATTGGGCTGGCATAGTAGGCACTGTCTGCATCGCCGCCGATTGCATCCGCTTGTAAATCGGGTTCACGATAAATAAAGTGCGGTGTTTTCCTCAAGAACCGTTTTTGGACATAGAGCCGACAGTTTCGTGCGAACTGCTGCAACGCTTGCGACTTCGTCTCACCCCAGACGGGTCTACCGGATTTGCCGGACATCAGGCTGAACCAGTCAAGTAACGGGATCAACGGTGAACAGAGATTTGGTCCGGAGATCACGATGCGTCCGCCTTTGCACACAACCCGCATCATTTCCGTCAACGCTGTCTCTACGTCCGGTAGATGTTCCACCAACTCGTTTGAACAGATAACGTTGAAGGACTCGTTTTCAAACGGCAGCTCCATCACGTCACAGACTCGGTATCGGAGCCGTGAATTCTCCCAGTTCCGTGCTTCTTTGAGAAAGAGCGGAGAAATATCGGTACCGATGACATCGAAATCTGACTGATTGAGCAGCCGTGCAGAGATACCGTTTCCACATCCGAGGTCGAGGATCTTGGAATCCGGGGGCGCGTAGCGGGTTACCAATTCTACGTAGTGTCGGAGGTAGGCTTCATCGTGTGCATCGAGAAGCGTCTTATAGGTTTCCGATGTTTCATAGAATTCGCGCATCCGTCGGCGGATTGATGATGATGTTTCAGGCATCGGCGTTTCGATCATAGATGTGCCCTTTACGAGCGGAGCGTATTCCACGGTGCTTCGTCATAAACATCAATCAGTTGGTACCCTTCTTCGCCTTTAGCAGGACTCAAGGTTACAAACAATTTTGTAGACTCGGAAGAGACGTTAAAGGAGGCGTGAACCATATCCGCAGGGATAAAGACAGAATCGCCTGCGTTTAGGGTCTGTTTTTTATCTTCGAGCCACTGTTCAACGCTGCCCTCTATAACGTAGATAACCTCTTCTTGGTCGGGATGTTTATGGAAGTCGTGTCCGTAACCGGGGGAGAGGCTAACTTCCATAGCGACGATATCTTTCGCGCCTGTACTTTCTGGTCGGCTGAGCCAACCGATTGTGCCCCAGTCGAGTTCGTCTCGTTCTACGTCCGCGGACGCAATAAATTTTCCGTTCACCTAATCTTCGGGCAGGAAGCCCAAGTATTCATACTTGGGAGGAATGCCCGCCTCCTTTTTGTTTTTTCTTGACAAAAACTATCAAGAAATGTTATACTATTCCTCGTAGTGTAAGGTTGCGAGTTAGGTTACTGTTTCGCTACCTCCGTGTGCGACTCGTGTAAAGCTACAGCACAATACGGAAAAGAAACAGATTGACACTTCAGGACTCGCATTGTATTGGCTTAATCGCCAGCGAGAATCTAAACTTTTAGCCCTGCTGCGGGGCTTCGTGGAGAGCGGTGGGTTACCACCCTCGGTGAAGCGAGAAACAAGAACGAAGCACGAGACTTAGGCTTTTTTTGTAAGCCCAAGTCTTTAGGTTTGAGTAGTTGACGATGTTATGTGTCCTCCTAAGCATTATAATTGCCAACACAGGAAAGAGATTTTTCATTTTTTCTCCTTTTGTTTAGAAATGGACATCTGCGCGCTTGGATTTCATGAGACTTGAGCATCTACAAGCGTCAAAGCGCGCAGACAGAAAATATCATCGGTGTGAGGTTTTCTTCAGATGCCCCCAAGTCGTTGCGAGTTTCTGTTTCGGGTCTACAGCGAAAATCTCAAAATAGCCGCTCTCCATCTGTTCGACGATCTCATCCTCATCAAGTGCGCGGTTCCAGATGCGGACTTCGTCGATGAGTCCGAGGAATTCACGGTTACCTTCGTGTGTTCTACCGACGAGGACATCCGCTACATCGGCTTTACCTGGTGGAGGGTTTTTACCCCCGGATTCGCCAGCCGCTTCACCGTTTACCCAATACTTGTGTGTTGTGCCGTCGTCTACCTGTGCGGCAACATGTACCCATTCGTTTAAGGGAACCTCCGTGTTACAAACACTTCCACCACCGACACTGAGGTGTAGACATTTACTGTTAGCATCCGTGTAAAAGCTGTAGGAACGTGGGCCGTTGCTCTTCGCAACGATGCCTTGCCACAATGCGCCGGCAGGTCCTGTATGGCGTTCGGTATTAATCCAAGCCATGACGGTTACGCTATTGTCAACGGTGAGGATTTCGTCGTGTGGGACTACAACCCAGTCATCTTTGCCATTGAGTTCCAGTGCCTTACCGAATTTACCCTCAACATGCTTTGGGCCGCCCACCATTTCACCGTCGTTTCCATATTTTGAATGGTCGATGGTGTTTTTACCATCGAGTTCATCAAAAGAGAAATAGAGGATGAGAGAATCCTCCGGTTCGTTTGCTGAGTATGCAAAAGATGCCGCAAACGTGATAAGGGTTAGTATTATAAATAGGTTCCTCATTTTTACCTCCATGTAGCATAGGCTGTTAGCCTGTGCATTATTAATCTATCGGAACAATTTCTTCGCCTTCAACTGCGATAAACCTTCGGTTGACAGGGAGATGTGTCCCTTGGTCAATGTGTCCGTTAGTCCAACGAATTTCAAGGCGTTCAATCTGTTCCGCTTTGCCAACGCCAAAGTGGGCGCGTAAGTCATGGAAGGAGAGATAACTCCCACCGCTATGCACCTCCCGATATTGGACGTGTGTGCCGGTTACAACCTTAATTCTCGCACCAATTCCGGAACGGTTGCTTTTTTGTCCGACAACTTGGATTTGTATCCAATTGTTCTGGTTACCGACTGCGTTTTGGAGCAGATCAGGACGTTGATTGCAGTTGGTGACGAGGATATCGAGATCCCCGTCGTTGTCATAATCGCCGATAGCAGCACCGCGACTGACTTTTTTCAGTGCTAAGCCGTCGGTCTCTGAAGTAACATTGGCGAACGTTCCATCGCCTAAATTTCTAAATAACAGATTCTTTTGCGGATAGGTTACGTGTTTCTCAAGGACGTTGATGTTATCCATCAGGTGTCCGTTTGCGACAAAGATGTCTTGGTGTCCATCGTTGTCATAATCAAAGAATCGGATGCCCCATCCCAAATAACCGTGTGTTACTTCAGCTATGCCTGTCGTAATGGTATTGTCGGTAAAGAAGGCGTTATCGTGATTGCGATAAACGGTATTGGTTTCTGCTTGGTAATTGCTAACGGTGAGGTCAAGTCTGCCGTCGTTATCATAATCACCGAAATCAGTCCCCATACCGGCTTCTTCTTTTCCCATATCATTATAGCATACGCCTGAGATTAATGCAACCTCTAAAAAATTGCCGTCGCCGTTGTTCTGAAATAAAAAATTCGGGTCCTGATCGTTAGCGACGTAGAGATCAATGTTCCCATCGGTATTATAATCACCAAAAGTTACACCTAATCCGTGCTGTGGGATCAGGTCTGCAGGACGGTATAAAGTTGACACATCGGTGAATGTGCCATCCCCGTTATTCTTGTAAAAAGTATCGTGGACGGCGGGATATGCGTGCGGACCGCAATAGACATGAACACCCCGTTCTTCGCAGCGTTTGTCGTTCTCTGGTGTATATTCGGCGTAGTTCGCTACGTACAGATCTAAGTGTCCGTCGTTATTGACATCAGCGAAGGCGCAACTCGTGCCCCAATTCGGGTTGCCGACTTTAGCACGGTCTGTTACGTCTGTAAAAGTGCCGTCTCCGTTGTTTTGATAGAGTTCGTCTGTACCGAAATTGGTGAGATAGAGATCTAAATCGCCATCATTATCGTAATCACCGACGGTAGCACCTGTACCGTAACTTGTGCTTCCGACACCTGCTTCTTCGGTAACATCGGTAAAGGTATTGTTGCCATTATTTCGATAGAGAACATTGTGGGGTTTTTTATCTTGTGCGTTGCCTGTCTGAATCGCGCCGTTGACGAGATAAATGTCGAGATCGCCGTCGCCGTCATAATCGAAAAACCCGCCACCGGATCCGAGGAACTCATTGAAGAGTCTTAAACGGCTTCTACCGTCGGTATGTTCAAAGGTTAACCCCGCAGATTCCGTAACATCAATGAAAATTTGTTCTGTGGATGCGACTGTGGGACAGAGGAGGCTTATAAACGTCGCGATGAGTGCGAATCCGAAAAAATTATGATTGCGGGCATTTTTTGGCATATAGATTTATCGCGTTGTTTGCGATTCCTTCTTCAGACGTTCCAAGTTGTGCAAAGCTTTCCAAGCATCGTCATCGTTAGGTTCGATTTTTGTGATGTGTTGATAGACCTCAATTGCCTTTTGAAGTTGTCCTTGTTGCGTGTAAACTTCAGCTAACCCGTGATATGCCAGGCTCAGTTGTGGCATCTTCTCTATAGCCGCTTGTAGATGCGATTCTGCCTTATCAAACGTCTTTGACTGGGTATAGAGCCATCCCAATCGGACGTGTGCTTCTACAGCGTCTGGGTTCAATTCGAGTACTTTCTGGAAAAATGGGATGGCGTGCTGAGGCATGTTGAGATTCATGTAAAGCCGCCCCAATTTGTCGTATCCGATTGTAAGATTCGGATGCAATCGAATCAATCCTTGATAGGTCGCGACGGCTGCGGCAATGTGTTTGTGTTCCAGATGGATTTCTGCCAATTTCAGCCGCAGCGTCGTGTTCATCGGTGCTTCTGCCAAAGCACTTTCAACGGCGTAGGTTCGGTCATAGTAGGCTTTCATCTGGTGGAATAATTTAAGTTGTTCCGTTGCTGCTGGCATATCGCCGAGCAGTTGGTACGCCTTGGCAAGGTTGTAGTAGGCACTCTGGACGTACGGCTTTTTCTCTATAGCAGTCTGATAGTGCGCCACTGCTTGCTGCGGTTTGTTCTGCATGAGTGCGATTAAGCCGAGCCATTCATAAACTTCTGAAAAATCGGGGTTACGTGCGAGGGTACGCTTGAATGCGGCAAGTGCTTCGTCAAATTTTGCCTGATGCGTGTAGATATAACCGAGTCGGTAATGTGTGTCCGCCTCTGATGGACGGCTCTGAACGGCTTCCTTGGCGTGCTGTTCCGCGGTGTCCAATTTGCTCTGCTGACAATAAATTTCGGATAACGCGAGGTGTGTTAGTCCGTAAAGCCGTTCCGGTATCTCGGCGTTTTTTGAACCTGCGATGCTAAGAATTTTGTTAAAAGTCTCAATCGCTAATTCTAATTCATCTTGCAATTTGTAGACGTTCGCGAGTTGGAAAAGTGCATCTACATTTGTTGGGTGCTGTGATAAAATCGACTTAAAGGTATCTACTGCCTCTGAATAGAGGCGCAATTTAACATATTCCACGCCTTCCTGAAATGGCAAGGTTGTTTCAGTTCTACTCGCAGACGAAGCGAGCCATAGGAGCGTTGTAAGGACTAATAAGATCCCGCAGACGGGTTTTGCATACATCCGGTGATGTTTGTAACCTGCTGCCATGCTGATTTCCTCAATCAGACTCCGATTGTTTATTCACCACATCCTGAATCCATGACAATGCCGCCATGCTCGACGACCAGCCGATGGAGGTCACTGCGAGCAGTGCCACCTGCTGCAATTCCTCACGTGTGATACCTTCGCGGAGCGCGCGCCGGGTATGCGAATGCACCGCACCTTCAGACTTCGCGCCGATCGCCAATGCGAGTTTGACAAGCCTCACAGTTTTAGGTTCGAGGGGACCAGCGGTGCCGCATGCCTCACCCAACGCCTGATACGCTTTCCAGACTTCGGGGTATTCATCAATCACATCTTGGAGAAAATCCGGTAATTTATCTGTCATATAAAATACTCCGTGTCACCTACTATCCGGTTTTCTCTTTCGGTGGTGATTCTGCTTCTTGTTGTGCTGTCGTTTCGGTTTCATCCGTTTGTTCCTCACTGAGTCCGGCTTTAAAGTTTGTAACGCTTCTGCCGAGACCGCGTGCCAACTCAGGAAGACGCTTTCCACCGAATATGAGTAACACAATAACCAATAGAATTACTAATTCCAATGGACCTGGGACAATAGACATGTTTATGCCTCCTCATTTGGTGTAACTTGTGAACTGTGAAAATGCCCGATAACTATTAGCCTATATACTATCACATATTAAAAAATATGTCCAATGGTATTTGGCAGTGGGTGTGTAAAGTTTTTGGAGGCGGGTTGTCAGAATCAGGATTTATAGGATTACCGTGCTATAAAATGGACAGGGGAACTCGCCCCTCTCTTATGTTTCATTAGTCCCGTAGGGACGTTATGTTTATAGAGGCGCGGTTCAAAACAAGACTTAGCCCTATGTGTAAAGTTTTTGGAGGCGGGTTGTCAGAATCAGGATTTATAGGATTACCGTGCTATAAAATGGACAGGGGAACTCGCCCCTCTCTTATGTTTCATTAGTCCCGTAGGGACGTTATGTTTATAGAGGCGCGGTTCAAAACAAGACTTAGCCCTATAAGGGCGATATGTATCTCCGTTCTGCTCCAATGTGATAAACATGTCGCCCTTACAGGGCTAAAGAGGGGACCAACCATGTATTTCTATAAACATACCGCCCTTACAGGGCTAAAAAGGTCACAGCCGAATAGGTTGTGTGCCGAAACGCTGCCAAGATATTTACACACCCAGAAACCAGGGCTATTTAGTTCTCGGTTTTTTCGTCCAATTTTAGACCCCCAGGCCCGGTAGGTGCGTGTTTCTAACCGCACCGGATTTGTAACAAAATGCATAAAACCCGCGAATTTCTTAAAACTAAATCACCCTGCCCAGAAACAAAATGTTGTTGACAGGCAGCTTCGGACATGCTATAATTTAAAGGTGCCTTAGCGGATGGAGTTAATGTAATGGATCGTTTGATACAATAACGGTGGAGGGGTTTGGATTATGAATAGGGTGCTGGTCAGCGATCTGCTGTCACAGCAAGGTTTAGATGTTCTGACAGAAAGTGGCGATTTTGAGGTGGATGTCAGCCTCGATCTCTCGCACGCAGAGCTGTTGGAACGGATTGCTGACTACAATGCGCTGCTGATTAGGAGTGCGACAAAGGTAACTGCTGAAGTTATCAACGCAGCGACGCAACTAAAGGTCATTGGACGCGCCGGTGTGGGTGTGGATAACATTGACGTACAAGCAGCAACGCGAAACGGTATCTTGGTTGTCAACACCCCAACCGGCAATACGATAGCGGCAGCGGAGCATACGGTTGCGATGTTGTTAGCGTTGGCACGCAATATTGTGCCTGCTGGCATTTCGCTGAGAAACCGGACATGGCAACGCAACAACTTCATCGGTGTCGAATTATACGGAAAGGTTTTCGGTACCGTCGGATTGGGACGCATCGGACGCGAGGTGGCGGGGCGCGCACAAGCGTTTGGGATGCAGGTCATTGCCTACGATCCATACATCTCAGCGAGTGCCGCTGAAAAAATCGGCATCCGACTTGTTGATCGGGAGACACTTTTTCAGGAGTCGGATTATATTTCTGTCCATACACACCTCAACGCTGAAACCTACCATAGTATCGGTGAATCGGAATTCTCATTGATGAAACCGAGTTGTCGTCTGATTAACTGTGCTCGCGGTGGTATCATTGACGAGGACGCGCTCTATCACGCCTTGACATCTGGACAACTTGCCGGTGCTGCGCTGGATGTCTTTGAAAATGAGCCTGCGACGGATACGCCACTATTGGATTTGGAGAACGTCCTCGCGCTTCCGCATCTCGGCGCATCGACATCAGAGGCACAGGAACACGTCGCAATTGAGGTCGCACAGCAGGTCAGAAACGCACTTCGTGGTGAACCGGTCGCGAATGCTGTGAACCAACCCAACATTGATCCGAGGACACTCGATATTCTCGGTCCCTATCTGAGGCTTACCGAAAAGATTGGCAGTTTCCACGCACAAATTGTTGAGGGACAAATATCAGCGATTAAGATTCATTATAACGGGACACTGTTCCAGGAAGAGGATGTCACACCGCTAACTGTAGCGTTACAGAAAGGGCTTCTGGCACCTGTACTGGCGGATGTGAACTATGTCAACGCACCTTTTCTGATTAAGCAACGCGGGATTTCCGTTACGGAGACGAAGAGCGCATCGGAAGCCAATTTTGCGAACTCCATCGCGATTACAGTTGTGACCGACACAGGTGAATCGGTCATAGAAGGCACCGCTTTCGGTAAAAAGGATATCCGCATTGTGCGTATCAATCAACTGCATATAAACGTCAGACCAACGGGGTATATCCTCCTCATCTATAACAGTGATCAACCCGGAATGATAGGGTTAATGGGGACGATTTTGGGAGAACACAATATTAACATCGCCGATATGACTGTCGGACGTTCACGGTTATGGGACCTCGCTGTGACGCTTATCAACGTGGATAGTCCTGTCCCTCGACACGTTTTGCAAACGATCGCTTCGCAAAAGAAGATCGACTTCGTTAAGCAGGTTTTCCTTCCGCCGCAAGCAGGCGAGATTGAAGACTTCGCTAACGCTGACACGGAAGAACGGGGTTAGGTTCCCTGTCAGCATGGATGAATCCTACGGAAAAAGGACAAAAAATTTGGATGCTAAACAGAAATGTCTATTTATTAACGATGAAATTCCGAAGGCAAAGTTATTTGAAAGCGAGAAACGGGAGGTGCATCCCGATAGTAATGCCTCTTGGCGTATCTCGCCGGAACCGTTCTGGGTTTCCGAGGCAGACTTAAGATGGTTTGAGGCACTCGGTCCGCATCTTTTAAATTTCTATCGTGCGTGTAATTTGCTCTATTCACAGAGTGTGCGGGGCATTCAGCCTGCTTGGGTGGCGGAGTACTTGGAAATCGGGAAACCGGAGACAGTTATCCAGTATGGACGGATGAACCGTTTTAAGACGCAATTGCCCAGCGTACTCCGTCCTGACATCCTCCCTACGGTTGACGGTATGGCAATTACGGAGCTCGATTCGATTCCGGGTTTCATCGGTGCAACGGGTTGTCTGGCAAGCCTTTATGCACAACTCGGTTATGCTATCATCGGTGGCAGCGACGGGATGGTCAACGGATATGCCGAGATGATTCGTGCGTTGGCGAAAAAAGAGGATCCGACGCTTGCAATTGTCGTCTCGGATGAATCAGAAGACTATTGGGCGGAGATGGTATGGCTCGCTGATGCGTTGTGTGAAGTCGGGGTGAAAGCGCGTGCTGTTAAGCCGCACGAGGTAATTTTTTCTGAAGACGGGCTGCTTGTTGAACACGGCGACACGCAATTGGCGATTGATGTGCTGTATCGGTTCTATGAGTTGTTTGATCTGCCGAATATCCCGAAATCGGAACTCATGTTTTATAGCGCGAAGAAACGTACTGTCGTGATGACACCGCCGCCGAAATCCTACCTTGAAGAAAAATTATGCCTCGCCCTTTTCCATCATCCGACACTCCAACCGTTTTGGAAACGCCAACTCGGAAAGAAAACATACCCGTTCTTACAAGAAGTGATCCCGCAGACGTGGGTTATGGATGCCCGTCCGCTACCCCCGCATGCTGTGATTCCTGATTTGGAGATAGAAAGCGGCGCGGTGACAGACTGGCGGCAACTCGGTGCTGTGACACAAAAGCAACGCGAGTTGGTTATCAAGCCGTCCGGCTTTTCTGAACTCGCGTGGGGGAGCCGCGGCGTAGCGATTGGACACGACCTGCCTACGGACGAGTGGGAAACCGTTATTGAAAACAGTCTTGAGAATTTTGAAAAATCGCCACACGTTTTACAGCGATTTCATACGGCTGAACGGGTACGGATGCAGTATTACGATTTTGACGCAGGCGATATGCAGGAAATGGCGTGCCGACCCCTGCTCCGTCCATACTATTTTGTCGTCGGGAATACCGTTAAGCTTGGCGGTATGCAAGCCGCAGTCTGCCCTGCTGATAAGAAAATTCTACACGGCATGGTGGATTCTATTATTGTACCGTGCGCACAGAGGCAATAAGAATAGGACTTACACAAAAAGCAGTAATTTCAGTGGTTTTAACGAAACATCCCCAGCAAAAACCCCCTAAATCCCCCTTATCAGGGGGACTTTAAGAGGCAATGCGTAAGTCCTAAAGGATTAAGGAAGGTGATTTGATAATGCAATTAAGTGATAAGCAACTCGCTCATTTCCGAGATAAGGGATACCTTGCGATTGATGGGTTTTTTAACCCAATTGAAGCGAAAGCCCTCCGATTGGAATTGGAGCGGATTTACAACACTGAACTCGAAAACGGGACCGGTATTAATTGTGCCGTGCAAGCCGATGGAACCCAACGGGACAACGAAGGCGAGCGACAAAACCTTCAGGTAATTCCGCTCAACAACCGCAGCAATCTGCACAAAGCACTGCCGTTTCATCCGAATGTCGTCTCTGCTGTCCAGCAGCTCATCGGTGATGAATTTATGTTAGAGTTGGATCAGGCGTTTTGGAAACCGCCAAAAGTCGGTATCGGCACGAGTTGGCACCAAGACAACGCTTATTTCAAGATCGCTGATCCGTTGCGAGGGACAGCGATGTGGATCGCAATCCACGATGCAAACGTTGGGAACGGATGTATGCACGTCATACCCGGTAGTCATCGAGAAAGTTATGAACACTACCGCGATCCGCTAAGCGATCATCACATTCGGTGTGATCCGCCGGAAGAACGCGCCGTACCGATCGAATTAAAGGCGGGTGGCGTGCTTTTCTTCTGTTACGGTGTCGCGCACTGTACGCGGTCGAATCTTTCTGATAAGGAACGTGCCGGTGTCGCGCTGCACTTCCTGCACAACGATTTCGGCGGTAGAGAAATTTGGGAGCGGAACAACGCAACCAAACCGATGCTCCGGGGTCCGCTTGCGACGGGTGGCGAAACGGAATTCGGCGAGAAGTTTGAAGGTAGATGGGAAGAGATCATGAATAATGTGCTTGCCTCTAAGGCGTTTTGAGTGTGTCTATTTGCGCAGTGAAAGAAAACATATTGCACGCGACGCAGTTTTGTGATATAATCTAATTACTTCACGTATAACAGACTTCTGTTTTCAATGTAAAAGGATCCTACAGGAGGATAGACCCGATGAAACAGTTATTGAGTTGCGTCGCGCTCTGTGCGCTGATGCTTATCACGGCGGGATACGCCACAGCCGATCTCTTTGAAGGACTTGTTGTTTACTTCACGTTTGACAATGTCAGTGGTAAAACGATTGTTGACGATTCCGGTAACGGGCTTGATGCGGATATCATCGCCAATACCGAATTTGTGGATGGCAAATATGGTGATGCAATTCGGATTACGGAAGAGGGTCCGGATTGTGTCAATGTGCCAGCCGCCGAGGAACTGAAAATCGAGGGTGAAATCACGATGGCGGCTTGGATCTATCGGGACGCTTGGGACAGAAATGCCCAATGGTTCGATAAAAATTGTCATAATGGTGGTGAACATAGTTCTTACGGCATCGGCGTTTTCGGTGATGGCGCGAATTTCAACATGTTTTTGGGAACAGGAAGCGGTAGACCTACGTTGAACAAACCCCACTCACTCGAAGAAAAAACTTGGCATCACGTCGTTGGCACTTATGACGGAACAACCATGAAAGTCTATGTTGATGGCGAGGTTGCAGCTGAGCAAGACCAGGTGTTTGACTTCAAAGGCACCAATGACCAGGACTTGCGGATCGGATGCTCCAAGGACCGCGCACGGTATACCTTTGAGAACGGCTCCATTGATGACGCGGCAGTCTGGCGGCGCGCACTCAGCCAAGATGAAATCCAAGCAATAATGAATACAGGCATCACCGCAGTTTCGCCGCTTGATAAAGCCGCGACGACGTGGGGCAATATTAAACGGAAGGCGTTTTGATCGGAAAAGAAACGCAGGTGCCGAAGTTATAGGTATTCGAGATGGTCAGAAAATGTATTGTATTCTTCTCAGTTTCGTTGTACACTCTAATTGCTTTCAAACAAGTTTACATCTTTGATGTAAGAGGATTCCACAGGAGGACAGATAGATGAAACAGTTATTTAGTTGTGTTGTGCTTATTGCGCTGATGCTTATCACGGCCGGATACGCCACAGCGGATCTCGCTGAAGGACTTGTTGTTTACTTCACGTTTGACAATGTGAAAGGTAAGACGATTGTTGACGATTCCGGTAACGGGCTTGATGCTGATATCATTGCCAATACCGAATTTGTGAAAGGTAAATATGGCGATGCGATTCGTATTACGGAAGAGGGTCCGGATTGTGTGAATGTACCAGCCTCCGATGAACTGAAGATCACCGGTGAGATCACGATGGCGGCTTGGATCAATCAGGATTCTTGGGCTAATGATGCGCAGTGGTTCGACAAAAACTGCCATAACGGGGGTGAGCACTCCTCCTATGGCATCGGTGCTTTCAACAACGGTCAGAATTTTAATATGTTCTTGGGGACCGGCAACAGTCGACCGACGCTGAGCCAACCGCATGGACTGGATGAAAAAAAATGGTATCACGTCGTTGGAACGTACGATGGGTCAACCATGAAAGTCTACGTTGACGGCGAAGTTGCTGCTGAAAAAGATGAGAAATTTGATTTCAAGGGGACCAATGATCAGGACTTGCGGATCGGATGTTCCAAGGACCGCGCACGGTATACCTTTGAGAACGGTTCTATTGATGAAGCTGCAGTCTGGCGGCGTGCGCTTAGTGAAGCTGAAATTCAAGAAATAGCGAACGAAGGTTTCCTCGCAGTTTCACCGCTTGATAAAGCCACAACGACTTGGGGCAGTATCAAGTCGAGAACGGGTTCTTACTAATTGCTGTCCAACGCAAACATTAAACGGCACAGGTGTTACTTAGGCATCTGTGCCTTCTTAATATAGGGGTGGAGAGAATGACAAAAATCGGAATTATCGGCATCGGATTTATGGGCATGATTCACTACTACGCTGTCCAGCGTATTACGGGTGCTGAGGTCGTTGCTATATGTACACGAGATCCAAAGAAACTCGCTGGTGATTGGACCGGTATTCAAGGGAATTTCGGACCCCGGGGCGGCATGGAAGACCTTTCAAATGTCCGAACATATAGTGAAATCGACGAACTCCTCGCCGATGAAGAGGTTGAGCTCGTTGATATCTGTCTGCCGACACATCTACACAAGTCCGTTAGCATGGCATCCTTGAAAGCGGGAAAACATACCCTCGTCGAAAAACCGATTTCCATCTCGATTGACGATGCCAACGAACTCGTTGAACTTGAGAAAAGTATCGGTGCGGAGCGAGCGGCAGCAAATCAAGGTCCATGTTATCTCATGGTAGCACATGTCCTCCCTTTCTTTGCGGAATACGCTTATGCGAAACGGATCGTTGAATCTGGGGACTACGGTGAACTCCTCGGCGCGCATTTTAAGCGGATTACCTCCAGACCGAGTCAGTCTCGGGATCCCGCTTCTCTTGAAAAGAGCGGTGGTCCCGGTATTGATTTACACATTCACGATACGCATTTCATTCAACTCCTCTGCGGTGTTCCCGATGCCGTGTTCTCACAGGGCAGAATCGCTGGTGGTCACTATGTGGATTACCTGACAACGCAATACATCTACAACGATAAACAGATCGCTGTCAGCTGTTCTTCTGGCGGAATCTCGCAACGCGGGCGCGCTTTCTCACACGGGTTTGAAATCTTTCTTGAGAAAGGCACGTTGCTCTTCGATTTTTCGACGTTAGCTGGTGAACCGTCCACCGCGATGCCGTTAACACTCCTGAATGACGAAGGTGAAGTCGAGGAAGTTGATTTAGGCGATGTCGATCCGATTGATGCTTTCGTGGGTGAACTCCAGTACGCTGTTGAGGCGATTGATTGGGAAAGCGAACCGACGGCGTTATCTGGTATCGGTGCGAGAGATGCGCTGCTGCTCTGCTATAAAGAAGCGGAATCCGTTAGAACGGGTGAGGTTGTCTCGATTTCTTAAATAACTGAGTGATTCCGTAGGAAGGGTGGAAGGATAGAAAGATGGGAGGCGGCACACGTAGGAAGCGCGGAGGGGTTGACAAGTTGGAAACAAGGAAGGATGAAAGAAGAGCCTCTTCCACCAATCTTCCAATCTTCCAGGCTTCCAATTTTTTTTATTTTGTTAGCAACATCGGTGAACTTTATGTCCCGGCTGAATATCGAGATATAGTTTTTGCGCGCCCACGCGTCAAATTGTTTGCGCATCAGGAGTTGGGACACCTCAACCGGATTTTTACCCATATTCGGCACGGTGGCGTTGCTGTTGTAGAAGGCGAATGGGAGCAAATTTTGGTGCTGATGGAATATATCCAACGCCACAAACAGGATTTGGTCCAACAACCTGATCGTAACGCCAAACGGCGGGATCGGAGAGATTCGCATCGGAGATCTGCAAGCGGCGCGCTGAAAGAAGCCTTAGCGAGACTCATGTGTTGGGCAGACGCTGATGGCGTCTTACAGATTGAACCCGCGCCCATCCTTCCATACCTATTGGAGTTTGCCGGTGAGCCGACTGGCGTGAATGAAGGCAAACCCTTTCTCCTGCCGCTCATAAAGATTCAACAGATTCAAGACGCACTCGCTGAGACCTACCCGATCCGTGCGCTTGATGCCTCGCTTGTCGCTTCGGAAAACGTTCTTGCCCCGCGTTCACAAGAAACAATTGAATGCTTTCAGGAGGCGTTACAACATGTCCGCAGCGAGGTTCCTTCTAAGGTTGCTGACATCGGGTGTGGCAGTGGATGCTTGACCCTGTTAGCACATCAGGAATTAAGTGAACAGACTGAGGTCTACGCGTCCGATCTGCTTCCTGAAGCGGTGGCGACAACGAAACTCAACACGCAACGCCTCCTCCCAAATCCAGACAGTATAACAGTTCTGCCCGCTGGTGATCTATTTGACCCGTTTACTTCCCATCAATTTGATGTTGTTATCTTCAATGCACCGTGGGTTGTTGCCCGCGTCCGCAACCGCGCCGAACTCGCTATCCACGATGAGAAACAGGAAACCGTAAAACGGTTTTTCGCGCAAGTCTCAAATTTCTTGAAGCCTGATGGGGTTGTTTTGTTAGGCTATGCAGATGCGTCCGGCCCGAAGGCGATTGAGCATCTGGAGGCAATCATCGCAGAAGCCGATTTTAAAGAGGATGCGCTCTTTAAAAGGCGGGTTGCGACGCATCGGTCAAAACGGAAGTGGGAGCAGATTCAGGTGTCCGTTTTGCGCCGGAAGTAGAGGCAGTGGATTTTGTTATTTTGATTCTGCCTTCAGGGCTATTCAGTTCTCGGTTTTTCGTCCAATTTTGGACACCCCAGGCCGGTAGGTGCGGTTTGGAACCGCACCGGGCTTGAAGAAGAAGATTCAAAAATGTAGAAAACCCGATAATTCATCTAAAACTAAATAGCCCTGATTCTGCCTTGTATTCTGATTGACAAATGACTGGGAAGGTGGTATGCTAAACAAAATATCTACGTGGAGGTAGTAGGTTTGAGCACAACAGATTACCAGAACCAAGAGGCACTCAATAAAGCACTGAACATATACCGTACTTACATGCGCGCGTTCATTATCTTTCATTTAAAAAAGATTCCAGGGCAGAAGGTTGAAGACATAATTATTGATTCTTTGGACGATGCCGGACAATCTAATCGAGCAGATGAAATTGATCGTCTGCTGAGCCAGTCTAATCGTGATATTAAATCTATAATTGACATTGATGATTTTCCTCGCCTCGTTAATGCCAATTGGAATAGCTCTTTTAAAATACCACTCAACGATGACAAAACCTTTCGGAATCAACTTTGGCTTATCAAAGATGGTCGAGACCAGAGTTGGGCACACCCGCCTGAAGGGGATGCTGAATCCGAAGGTACTCGGGCATATTTGTTTCTTATTGCTGATGTGCTTCGCAAAATCAAGAAACCGGATAAACAATCTGAGGTTGAGGCTATCCGGGATGAGCTTTTTTCTGATGACACTGCAGAACGCCTTGAGAAAGTAGAGGAAGACAATGTCGAATATAAAAGATTGCTTGCAGAAGTAGAGCAACGTTTGGCAACTGCGGAGTCAGAGAAAAACGGGTACGCAGAAAAGAACGCAGCACTTTCAAAAGAGGTAGATGGGAAAGAGAACCAACGTAAAAAATTAGATAAGCAACTCAAGAGAGCGAAAGCACAGAACGATAAATATAAGAAAGATATTGCTGGCAAGAACCAGCATTTAAAAGAATCCGAAGAAGCACGAGATGACTATAAAAACCGTCTTGAAGTTGAATCGAAAGAACTAAAGGGAACTAAGACAAAATTGAAGGAGACCGAAGAACGCCTTGCAGCTGCCCAAGCAGCGGAAAAGGGCATTGCGGCGCGTCTCAGAGCCGTACAAAATCTATTCACGGTAGCGACAATCGGAGAGCGGGAAGTTCAAGAAGTATTTCAAAGCATATATCCACCTATTGAAACTAATTCTACTGTCCGAATCCTTGATCGGCGAGATGTAGGGAAGAAAAACTATCTTTTAGAGTTGCTGGAACAGAAGGATCCTACTATTATCTATGTCCAAAGTGGAGAGATGGCTGATCTGTTATTGGAGCGTGTTATTCCAGAGAAAGCAGACTCTATTGAAAAGCATATTGAGCAAACCTCTGAGTCGGAAGAGACAGAGATTTTAGAAAGACTTGAGAATGGGGAATTAATTGCTGTTGTTTCAGATACTACACTTTCCACATTGGCATCATCGCACTGCATTGAGCACTTTGTTTTCTGCCATCTTGTTCCGAGTTTAGATAGATTTTTCAAGCAGTGTGAACCGGCTTTTACATCAGGAAAGAATAGTTATTTGCATCTCGTCTACAATAGAGAACAGGATATTGAAGGATTAAATCAGTGGTTAGTTCAAAAATACCCCGATGCAGAGGCATTAGGAGAATTGTACCGAGAATTGAGGAAACTTGTGGAAACAGATAGTGGTTTTATTAAAGCTGGAAATGTTTATGACGAAAATATCTATAGCAAATTGGGTATGGCGAAATTAGGAGTTGAAACCGGACTTGCTATTTTTGAAGAGTTACAATTTCTTGAACGAGATGAAAAAGGTGTGAAACTTTTACCTGATCCAGAGAAGCGAGATTTGGATGAATCGGAGATTCATGGTGGCGGTGAGGAACTAAAACAGGGAATAGCAGAGGTTCAGACTTTTCAACTTAAGCAGCCGATTGAACAGATTTGGGAAGAGATACTGGAAAAACTGAATGTGGACAGTGAACAAATATTACGCGAAAGCAACATTCATAAGATAGACTTCAAAGTTTTAGAAACAAAGGTTGATGTTCAGTCCACAATAGGCACGGAACAGGACAAGGTTACACCACCTACCCCCGAGGTATGGCCACAAAGAACTTTGAGTGCTTTTGATTCTTTACGACAACGTGCCTCTAAGAATCTCCATAACACAAACAATTTTATTCAATCTATAGATGAGTCTACTAAGCTTAACAGTCCTGTTGTCGAGCTCAGAGAGGTGGATGATCTTGATTTCCATGCTCCAGACCCAATAGGGGAATATGACGATTATGAAAACAAATATGATCTTGCTATGCAGTTCGCGCAAGAGCATGGGGTTAACGCACTTAAGCAAGGCATTGCACTACTTATTGAAAATCAAGGCAACCCAGATTACGATTTCACGGAAGACGAAACGAACATGCTTCGCGCCTTCCAAAATGCTTGCGAAGATTCCCAAACGCAATCTAATCAATTCACGGAGACAGTTGAAAGTGACAGTGTAATGAGTAGTGCAGATACCGAGGTGGAACATGTCCCTAAACCTGCACGTGCTAACGCTAAAGTGACTGAGGAACAGGTTAGGGAAATCCGATCCCGAAGCGCAGCGGGTGAGTCAAACAGTGAATTGGCAAAGGAATTTGATCTATCACCTACTGCTGTCCGGAATATTGTACTACGAAAAACGTGGAGAGACGTTAAGTAGAGGTTGATAATGGATGTTGGACAATTTTTGGGGATTCCTGTGTGATAGATTGGCCTCAATGGATATATAAGACGATGAAGATGGTCCCGAGATTCAAAAACAGCCAAATTGCTGAAGGTGAACTCAATCCAATGCTTGGATTGATTCAACATACACCGTCATCAAAATATAAATCGCATCATACTTGGTGGATACCTATTGGCGCAGAACCTTGGCTTGTTTTTAAGGTGATAGTTGGATAAAAAAGCAGAGCGTAATTCTGAAAAGGGCGCGTAAGATGGTTAATATACTTAATATTCCAAAGTTAGGTAAACTTGAGATTGTAGAAGTATACGAATACTACGATCAACCTGTTCTTTATTCCTGCAAGAACGCTATAGGGCATTTTTACCTTGTTGTCGCTGCTGATGAAGACGACCAATATTTAACTTGGCTCTGTGCTGCAGTTTCAACCGATCGCCTCAATCGCATCCGATCTGGTAGGATTGATCTCCACGATGCCTTCGTTCATCCTGAAGGTGGCTATGTGGTTCAAGTGAAAGTTCCGTATGACGAACATGCTTCAGTCCAGGTAGATTTTATCCAATCAAATCTGATATCTGAGGATATGCTTCCGGTGCCTGGTGAATGTCTTGATCTTGAAATCGAAACACCTCCGATACTAAGCGATACGGAAGAAATAGCACAGGCCAGAAATCAAGAAGTTTTGTAGTCCGTGAGTTTGCTATATATGTAAACACAACCTAATTTCTATCCAAAGGCGTTGTTGCCTTGACACAACGAAAGCCGAGGGCAATGTTCGTGAGTGTTGGCGAAACCCTGTTGCGATAGGCGACCCTGATGTTTTGAACCTCAGTGTTGTACCAGGCACCACTACGCACGACGCGGTAGCTTTCAACACTCATGAAGTCAGATATGACTAAATCTGCATTTTCTGTTGTATTCACGCCGCCTAACGGATTACGACGCGGAGAGGAAGCATAGAAATCACCATAGTACGCATCAAGGCACCACTCCAAAACGTTCCCTGCCATGTCATAGAGCCCAAACCCATTCGCTGCATAATTACCGACAACCGTCGTCCCTCCGACATGGTTACCGTAGTTGGCCTGCGTATTTGAAATCGTATTCCCCCAAGGATACTTCAGACCAGACTTGCCCCCACGCGCCGCTTTTTCCCATTCTGCCTCCGTGGGCAAACGCTTACCTACCCATTTCGCATAAGCCATTGCCCCGTACCAATTCACGTAAGTCACGGGATGGTTGCCTTTTCCATTGGGATAGTTGTTTCCATTCCAATGTTTTAAGTAGTTCCCATCGTGATATGCAGACGGTATTTGGTCTTTCCGCCACTGTGGGTTCGCGTCAACAAAAGCCTTGTATTGTGCGTTGGTTACCTCGTATTTGTCTATATAGAATGCGTCTATGTGGACAGTATGGATCGGCTTTTCATCGGTGTTGTCGTTACTACCCATCTGAAACTCACCTGCAGGGATTAGCGCCATATCTGAAGGCACTGAAAGGGTTGCCGGTTTCGGTGCCGGAGGCGGTGTCATTTCGACATCCTGCTTTGGTGGAATAGGTGTCATTTCGACATCCTGCTTTGGTGGAATAGGTGTCATTTCGACATCCTGCTTTGGCGGAACAGGTGTTGGTTCCCTGGATTCATTCTGAGTATTTGGCGGCGGGGGCACGATGCGCTGCTGTTCGTTAATAGACGCGGGTTCCTCGGGTGGGACAGATGCTCCCTCCGATTCAGCTGTAGGCTTTTTGGTGGAACCAGATTCTGGTGTCTCGTCTGTGGTGATTTGTGTTTCTAATCCAGTCGTGCCTTGAACAGCTATAGATGCTGTTTCGGTACTTGGAGAGTTTGAGGCACTCACATAACTGACATATCTAATTGTTCCCATAACGGCCAATAAAAGGACAGGTGCCACGGCTACCCAGATTTTCATCCGTTTTTGATCGTAAATTTCCATGGCTCGGTAGCCTTGGATTGCCAGACCAATCACAAGTCCCCAGAACGCCCAACCAACAAAAAGAGGAAGATTGAATCCAAGATCAAATAGTTTATCCAGTCCTATAAAAGCGTATGTGCCAACGAACGCTAAAGCGACAAATGGGGAAGCCACCACAGCCAAAATCGCGCCCACAATAAGGGCGCCCGCTCCCACAATGGTATACGCTAAACCCAGTACAATGAAAACAGCAATCAAAACAACAATAGCAAGCGGTCCTAGGCGTGCCCAACTATAAAGATAGGTACCGGCCGCGGCAGAGACAAAATTACGGAGCCACCTAAAGCAGTATTTAACAAACTTGACATAGAGGAAGACAATCCACGTAATAGGTCCCCAGGCAAACTTACTGATGCGCTTCAGCACTTCTATTAGTTTGGAAAAGTGTTGTGAGTGAAAGAAATTTTTGATTGGCATAATTGGCATCAAAAATCGTTGCCAACTAAACGATTTTTTAACGATGAGGAGCCAATGCGCGTATATACTTATCCCGAAGATGAAAGTTCCCGCCCATTGTGGCAATTCATACGCGAGGAAACGGGTAGAGAGGGCAAGCACTGCCATTAAGATACCGCTGATACCCACCCAGCGGAGCAATGGCTGAATCCCGTGATTAATATAGATCGGGACCTCCAAATTCTGACCGTTGGTGTCAATGACAACGGCTGTCTGATGTACGGGGTTGGCGGTTAAGGCGTTCCCGTCCAGATGAATGGTGACAACGCCACCGCCATGGATCCTCGTATCAGAAATCAGCAGTCCTGGTATATCATTCTTTAGTTGGACATCGCCGTAGAGAAAACCGCGCCCAATGTTCTTAATTTCGGAATGGATCGTTTTTTCGCTGCCCGTATCCACACCGTTGAGGTGTATTTCGGGGTGGTTTATCTCAGGTATCGGGTTTCCGATCCTTGGGTCAAGTTCCTGAACAAAGGTTTCTAAACCGATGTCCTGCTGGTCAACATAGCGATTTGTGATTTCCTTTGCGGTATCTGCAAGTTGCTGGTGATTGGTGTGCTGAAGCCAAACCGCAAAGAAGTCGTTATACAGAAGCGTTTTTGCTTGATCCCAATTCTGGTCTATCAAGCGGGCGAGTTGTTTTGGCGTGTTCGCGCCTGTACCCTTCTGCATCTTCACCTCACCGTGAAGAACTGCGACCATCGCCATAAGTCCTGTATCGTGATCATTGGAAAATCGGTCTACAATTGTTTGGGCAGCATCAGCGAATAGATTCTGGTCAGGACTCCGGAGGTTTTGTGCCAAGGTTCCATCATAAAGGGCCTCGGCAGCATGGGGGGAGTGCTGCTCCATTAAGGCAGCCAAACCTGTGATGTTACGGGCTTCTTCGCCTCCGGGGAACGTCAAGACAGGCTGCTCTAGCTCCTCTGGTGCCTCAGTGAGGTCTGCAATGTGTTTCCGGCGTTTTCGTGGGTCCAGTAGCGTGGCTTTGGCATCATTGAGCACTTTCTGCCACTGCGCTTGGGTTAATCCATCTGAACGCGGCACATTCGCATACGCCCCAATTGTTTGTGCATACTGTTTCGTGTGGGCGTTGCTAACGAGGTCTTTTATGGTTGCCTCATCTTGGTCTTGGATATCCTCAATCGAGAGTTCAAGCACTTCAAAATAGTTATAATCCATGATATTCACCTCCGTTTTGATGGTTCAACGGACTTTCCGGAAGCGGGTAAGGTGCTCCGTTGCCAGTGTGTTGCGCGAAGGTGTGAAAACAGCCACTCACAACACACTGGCCGGAGATGTCTATTCAATTTCCAAGTTTTCCATGTGGTCGGAGGCTGCTTCGACTTCCGCATCGTCGAGTGTTGATCGGTCAATCTTCACATTTGCAGTGTTTCCACCGGGTCCTTTTGCTGTCACCTCAAGCGTCTGGTCCATGTTGTATTTATAAGTACAGTCAAACGGGGTATTCTCGGGCATTCCTGGAGGTAACTTAAGTTCACATTCACCCAGTTTATATATTTCTTCAAATTGGGGAATTTCATCTATAAGTTGGCCTTCCTCAAGCCCTTGTATAACTTCAATTTGTACGCCGGACTGGTTGTCGGACAGTGTGTAAAAGGTATCCTGTACTTCGCAAGGAACGGGGGTCATCTTGGGAATCATTATATGGACGTATTGCGTAACGTTATCTGATTTGGTAAGCACAATCCCGAGAGGATGCGTTGCCCCGTCAACGACTTTTATTGCCAATTCACTCTTGGGACCGATGAACCGATCCTTGACAGCTTCTGGGATATCTGCAAGCGCGCTCGTATCAGAAGTGTCGCTTACCTGTTCTTCTATCTGGCGCAGGGTGCCCTGGATGGCTGCGCCGAGTGCGACAACATCATCAGGATTCACTTCTTGCGGGTTAATCTCTTTACCGCTTATTTCGGTGATCATCTCTTGAATCATCGGCATACGGGTAGAGCCACCCGCCAACAACACCACGTCAATATCTTCCCAGGTCATCTGTGCTTCTGAGAGTACAACACCACATAAGGCACTGCACCTTTGTAACAGATCATTTGTAAGTTCCTGAAATTTTTCGCGTGTGAGTTCAATACGGCTACTCTTGCCGTTAGAGTTGCAGACGATTCGTGCCTTCTGCCGTTGGGACAAAGATTCCTTTGCGCTAATGGCATTGAGTTGGATATCTTGATATGCGTGAAGGTCTTGCAACAATGTGCTGCAAGAAAGGGAGTTCCGACGCGTAGGTGGGTCTCGGGCACGTAGCGTGGATGTCCGTGTCATCAGTGCCACGAATCAGAACTTGGAGGCAATGGTGGAGGCGGGTGAATTTCGGAAGGATTTGTACTACCGCCTCTGCGACTATAAGATCTCCGTGCCACCTTTGCGAGAGCGGATGGAGGATGATATTGGGTTACTTACCACGCACTTTCTGCAGCGTATTGAGGAAGAAAATGGAAGACCAAGGCTCAGTGTATCTGAAGAAGTGATAGGATTATTCCAAGCGTATAGCTGGCCGGGCAACGTTCGCGAGTTATATAACTGCCTCAAAAGGGCGGCAATGAATTCCCAAGGCAATGTAATTTTGCCGAAGGACCTCCCGGAAGCCATACAGATGGTTAATGGAGATGAAGGTTCCGAGGGAGGGGGGGCCGGAAATGCGATCTTCGGCGACGGCAGACACACCGAGGTATAGGAACTTGCTTGATTTGCCGGTTGCGGTGTTCTGTCGGTTTATCTCTGATGCAAGATCAGATGTCACTGACAGCCAAATCGCGCTGTGGTGGGAAGATTTCTCTAATGACGGGCGCGCCCGTGCCTATAAAGCCAAACGTGAAATTAATGATTGGGATCTCGACTGGACCGAGCCGGATTTTGAGTTTGCTCGCTTATCGGAACGTATTAAGGCGGTAATTGACGATGCCATCTCTCTACTATCAGATCTCCGGCATAGAATGGACTCCGAACCCCTAGAGGCAACTGAGCCAGTGAGTATAATCGGAAAGACACTCAAAGGGAGCCTGACTGCGATTCTGCGCGAAATCGTCAAGGAACATGGTGGAAACAAAGAAAAAGCCGCGAAAGAATTGCGTACTTCTCTTGGGCAGCTTGAGAACTATCTGTCCTATTGTCCAGAAGATGATGGAAATGAGGCGAACAATTCACTTCAAACATCTGTACAACCTTCGCGCCGGCTCGAACGGTTTCCTATTGACGAGACCATAAGAATTCTTACAGAACCGATCAAGCATTTCATTTGGGAGAACTTGTCACGTACAGAATGGCGGAACAAAGAACTGAATGGTCAGATACGGACTGTCCACCTCGCTTTGAAAGTGCTATCTAAGCGTCTATCTGGAGACCACGGCTGTCCATATTTCGGCGGAATGACCTTTCCGCGAATCGAATGGAATATTCACTGCCGGGCACCCTACTTGTATGCGAACCATGCTGAAGTCGCTGAAGCCCTTGACGTAGATATAAGAACTTTCAGGAAGTACTGGCCTGAGAACAAACCCTTCCCAAGTCGTTACACGCTCTTTACGGGATAGCGTTTGTGCCTACACATCTAATCCTGGGCAGTGGACACTCGCGTTCCGTTAGGCCTAAGGTTTCCCCGAACATTAACTACCCGCCTCCGGCTCGTCTGCATCGGTGGCTTCGGCTTCGCGTGCTTCATCCCTCGCTTTGCGTCTGGCAAGCTCTGCGTCTATCTGCTCCTGGGTCCAAATCGCTAAACCGCCGGGGACATTGCATATTTGACCAGGGAGCATATCATTGAGGTTCCCCTCCGGCATCCGTCCTGTGTCAATGAGATGGAGACGTGCTTTCTGGTATTGATAGGACTGACATTCCACGGCTTTGATGATTGCCTTCTTCGATCGCGGTGTGCCATCTGATAGCAGGTCAAAAACGCGATCTGCGAGTGCTGCGACTTCAGCATCCGTCATTTCTTCGGGTTCGGGTGCGGGGGGCTGCGACTTCTGCGGCTTCTGAGACGTGCCTTTCCCCGAATCCTGATCGCGGACGGGTTGATCGAGCCGTTCAGAGATGTCAGCGAGTTGGAATAGGATTTCGTTCACGGCGCGTTCTAAATTGGCGACCCGTGTTTCTAAAGGGTCCACTTTTGGCGCGCTTGGACTCCCGGAGAAGTCGGTTAGGGATCCTAACGCTTTCGATTGATTATGCTTCGGCAATGTTCATCCTCCTTTATTTTGCGAAAAACTGCTGAGCCATTTTCTCTGCCATTTAATCTTGGGCAATAGAGACCCGTGTTCCATTCTGTAAGTGGTGTTGATTGTCTACAATGACTTGTGTTCCGTTGGCGAGTTGCGAGGTGACTTCAATTTCACCGCTATAAACGCCGCCGACGCTTACCTGTTTTGTGCGTGCCGTATTCCCTTCAACGACAAAAATAGTGCCACTGCCGTTTTGGATATTCACGACCGAACGCAACGGAAGCAGTTGTACATTTTTGCGTTCACCGGTTTTGATAGAAATGGTGATAGCAGTGCCGGGTTTTAGACTGTTTTTGGAATTCAGGACTGTCGCGTGAACCAGTACAGCGTTGTCACTCACTGTCGGACTGATAAAGGTAACCGTGCCGACGATATTCCGCATACCGGCATCTGTAGAGATTAGGACGAGGTCACCATTATTAATTCGGTTCGCATCTCCAGTAGGTATATTCCAAACCGCTTTGAGCACATCTACTGCAACAACTGTGAACACCGGTTTTCCTGTAGGCGACGAGGCGAGAGACGCGTGATCTCCAATATTCAGATGTTGCGTTGTGACAACGCCGTCAATCGGAGATTTAATCGTGGCATCGCTGAGCTGCTCGCGCGCCAGTTTGAGTTGTTCGTTGGCTTGCGTCACTGCGGCCCTTGCGATGTTGATCTCATGTTCCCAGGACTTCGCTTCGACGAGTTTCCGCGCCGTGTTGAGGCTGGCTTGTGCTTGGGTGACCTGCGATTCCGCTGAAGCGATTTCGCGTTCCCAACCCCGACTTTCCACCACTTTCTGAGCAACCGCTAAATCTGCTTTCGCCTTTTCCACGGAAGGGTGTATCGCGCCCGCTTTGAACTGTTCTGCAGTGACCACCGCTTCTTGATAACGGGTTTGTGAGACTTTAAAGCGTTGTTCGACCGCCTCAAAGTTACTATCGCTGATGTGTTGCTTCTCGTGCAGCGTTTTATTTCGCTCGAACTCCAATTTGTTTTTATCGAGCTCCACCTTTGCCCGTTCTAATGCCTGTTGCGAATTTATTTTTGAGCGTTCAATCGTTGCTAAGGCTGCCTGATGTGCTGTTTCTGCTTGTGTGAGTTGGTTACGGATACGTATTTCGGCGAGAGATTTTGTCTCTACAAGTGTTCCTTGCGCTGCCATCAATGCTTCTTGTGCGACCGCTAACTGAGATTCGACACGTGCTTGCGCACTTGCTTCCGTCGTTGTGAGTTGTGACGCTGCCCTACTTAATGCAGATTCGGCGCGTATCACAGCGAGCGAGGCTTCTTTTGCGCTGCTCTGTGCGAGTGCATCGCCTTTTGCGACACTTTGCCCGACTTTTGCCGCAAGTGAGACAAGTTTACCCGAAACGTTGGCAAATACCTTTACCTCGGCGTTGGGTTGTAGGTGTCCGGTATACTCCTTCGCCGAGACAAACGTCCCACGCCGAGGTGTTGTCACCGATACGGTTACGGGGGATGCTGTATTTTGCGCGATCACCGTGTTGGTGCCGAAACAACAGATGATAACGAAAAGCCATAGGGACTGGGTTTTTAAAATATGTTTATTAGTCATTTTTCAGTTTATCCTTGAAATCCTTTGTGAATTTTTGCATCTTCGGATGGATTACAAATTGGCAGTACGGCTGCCTCGAATTTAATAGAAAATAGTTTTGGTGATAATCTTCAGCAGGGTAGAAAGTGTCACTTGGCGTGATCTCTGTAACAATCGGATCGTCCCACATATCGGATTTATCCATCTCTGCTTTAGATTGTTCAGCAATGTGCCGTTGTTCTTCTGTATGATAGAAAATTGCGGAACGGTACTGGGTGCCGACATCAGCCCCTTGCCGATTTAAGGTTGTCGCGTCGTGTGTATGCCAAAGCACTTCCAACAATTCCGCGTAAGAGATAACTGTCGGATCGAATCGGATCTGAACCACTTCGGCGTGTCCTGTCATCCCCATACACACTGCTTGATAGGTTGGGTTGACGGTGGTGCCACCGGTGTACCCTGAGACGACCTCGTGAACGCCTTCTAATTGCTGAAAGACTGCCTCAACACACCAAAAACAGCCTGCACCGAATGTCGCTGTCTCTAATTGCATCTTTTTATTCACGGTTTTCGCATTGTGGCGACCCGTGCTTCTCCTTTTGTGTCTTGTAACGTGGATTTGCTGGCGAGGTTTCTGGTCTCGCCTTTCTTCACTTCGCAGCTTTGTATGATTTGAAAAGGCACTATAGTTTGCAAAAAGCAGGCAGCTGTGGTATATTGGGTTCTATGAAATGCCTTCTCTTAATTCCCATATTTCTCTGCCTGATAGCGTGTCAGTCGCAGGAACAAAAGGCCACAACGCTTGTTACGCAATTCGGTGCAACGGAGGCACCTCGCCGTGCTGAAGCCGCTAAAGCGTTAGTCGCAATGGGACCCGAGGCGATTGATGCTCTCATCCGAGGGGTATCTGATGAGAATCCACAGATTCGTGAGATGTCCGCGTGGACGCTCAGCGAAATCAAAACACCGACTGCTCGTGTCGTGCCCGCGCTTATTTCGGTGCTTACCGATTCGGACGAAAATATCCGCGTTGTCGGCTCTGTTGCCCTGCAAAATTTAGGTGGACCTGCTGTACCATATCTCATTGATGCGCTAACAGCAGACGCAGCAGAGATTCGGTTGAATGCCGCTTATGTCTTAGGCGAAATCGGCGCACCGCTTGATACAATTCTGCCTGCGCTTATCAACACACTTACAGACCCGGAATGGAACGTCCGCCGCCTTGTCGTCCGTGCTTTGGTTACAATAGATGCCCCTGCAGTTGAACCCCTCATTCAGGCACTAAACTCACCAGACCCCGATCTCCGGCGGATGGCAGAACGCGCCTTGAACGATATTGGTACCCCACTGGCACGCAAAGCAATTGTGGATGCGAAGAAGGCGTTGGCGGATCGCTGAGACTATTCAGGCGAAACCTGTCGTCCCTCTATTTGAAGACAATCATCCCAATAAGAAACAGCGTACCTTTTCACAGATTCGGGTTGTTGTGCTTGTTCAAGATACTGCGCGATCCAGTTGAGTAATTGTTGCCTGAATGATTCTCGGACCTCACCATCAACATAAGCCAATTGGTGAAAATCCTGCCGAGCGTCCTCGTCTAATTGGAAGTCAACTTGCCGATAAAGCACGAGGTTCGCTATCAGTCCCGTCGTGAGGTGTTCAATCGGGTTCGGAAAAATACTCAACGGCGGATCTAATGTGAACAGATCCTCTAACGGCAAGGCTTTCACATAATCGCATCGATGCTCGATGCATGCCAATTGTTGGTCAATCATCTCCACTTCAGCCAGATGGAGGAGTGGACGTGGGGTCTCGGTATCTCTGATTGTCACCTGCAGCGTCCGAATGGAGATCCGATATATCAGCAATGCCTTTAGAAATTCGAGTTCTGCTTGCGTGTAAATTTGGATACCTTCGGTCTCCAAATCTGTGTAGTCGGTACCAAGGCGACTCTGCGCCTCTCTGCTGGGTGGTCGGATCACAGCATGTTCTAAAAGATGGTGTGCCCTATCGCGCAATTTCTCCATTAACGTATTGCCGATTTGGAAGAACTTGACGATCCTATTTTTCGGGAGTAGGTTAACCGCTTTGTCGAGATCACCTTTACTGCCGTATTCCAATCCGAGACTGGTAAGTGTAAAGGCAGTTTGGATGTGTGTTCGGAGTGCTGATGCATCGGAGAGATCGGCTGTCTTCATTGTGATGAGTTTATGCGCAATGGCGGCGATACTTTGGTAGAGTGCATCTGCCTGCTCACGCGGAATGCGATCAAGGGTATCACCGTGTGCTAATGCTCGTGCGAGGAATAGCCGTCGGTCAAGACTTGCCTCAGCGACGAGAGAAAATTTATTCGTCGTCATCGGCTTCCTCGTCCTCATCAAGTGTAATCAGATTTAAGTCAACCTTCTCCATGAGGTCGGCTTCGGTAACGTCAATGCCTGCCTCTTTATCGCGTTCAGCGACACGTTCGGCTCTCTCTGCCTGTGCGGCATCGAAAATAGCGGCAAGTTCTTCGTCCACGTTCCCTTCGGTATCAATAGCGAAGAGTTCGCTGATGAGCATCTCAAATATCTCATGATCTGCTTCCCAGATAGCGTCGGAAATTGCCCGAGCGCGTTCGTCGACATAATCAAGGACTGATGAAGTCGGATCCAAAAGCCCAGCTTCAAGAAGCAAGCCGACGTGTTCATCTTGGATTTTGATGCGTCCATGGAGGAGTGCCGCGAGTAGCCGAAGGTCAAGTTCTCTAAGAAACCGCCCGAGCTCGTCGCGTTCACATTCAGAGAGTTCAAAGAGCCAGAGGTCCAATGACGCTTCATCAAGTTTTCCATCACGCCAGACAGCAATATCTAACAGTTCCTCGAATTGATCGTTTGAAAGACAGGGCAATAGGACTGAAGCAAGCCCAGTACCGAGCATTGTATCCAAGACCTGAAGTACATCCTCCGTAGGACTTTCCTGAATGAGTTCCGTGCAGTCAGGCACAAGATAATAGAGTTGCTCCCGTGATTTCGGGTTGCGGGTTGCACTGAGAATCTCCAATTGATGTTGCTTCTCGTAGCTTTGAAAGAGTTGCTCTGCTTCGCGCGTCGGCAGGGACAGCAGCTTTTCGCTTTCGGAGCGGGGGACTATCGTTTTGGGACTATTCATGCCAACTCCTCCATGTAGGACGGGTGCTCAGATTGAAACTACAAATCTCCGATAACAGATGAGACCTATGCCGTTGCCTCAAAAATTGTTCCTCACGAAATTGAGATTCTTTGCAGCGGACGCAACCGGATCGTCCTTGCCGGGTGTCTCCAGTACAAACCAACTGTTATATCCTACAGCGTGTGCAGCATCAAAGACTGCCGGAAAATCGACATCGCCTTCACCCGCGTGATTGCCCCCGGTGTCCTTAATGTGCATCTGTGTAATCGCGCTGCCTAAGTTCCGAATCTCAGACGGCGAATCGTAGCCCAACCCGGTCGCGTTACCCATATCGTAATAGACACCAACGGCTGATGAGCCGACGTTATCAATGATCTGTTGGTGTTGTTCAGCACTCAGTGTCGATTCGATTGCAAGCGAGACCCCGTGTTTTTCAGCGGTTTCCGCTGCAGCTTTCAAGCCATCAATGAATCGCGATGCGTTAATGTGATCGTCTTGGATCTGACCGCCCCCGAAAAAAGGTACCAAAATTACCGTCGCGCCGAGTTGCGGACAGGTTTCCGCGAGATATTGCAACTTCGCGATCCCTTCGCTCCGTGTGCTGTCCGTCGGATGCATGAACGAAAAAGCGGTGAAACCGCCCGGCGACAATGAGGGGACCTCGATGCCTGCGGCTTCTGCTAAACTGTTCACCTGATCAATCCCGCCCTCCTGCCAGAGCGGGTGTTCACGGTAATTGGCGCCCATGCACACCTCAATGCCATCAAACCCAATATCTTTTGCTTTCTGAAACGATTCTTCAAATGAAACGGGCAACATTCCATCCCGAATACCTACCTTCATAGTCTGCCTCCCAAGGGAAATAAGTTATGATTGAGACTAAATCTCGATTAATTCTGAATTTTAACATATTCGTAACACGCATTGCAAGGAGATCTGCAATCTTTTTTAGACGCATTGTTTAAGTTACGAAATAGTGAGGAAAAAGTTGAATTTTTTCAATTGATGTGGTAAAATATATTGAAATTAACTCACTTGTACGAACGGTGCCAAAGATTATATAAGAGAAAAAGCACTCGCGCAAAAATCGAAAGGTACTGTTCTGTACAAAAAATCGAAAGGATATGTAATGAAACACATCATTTACATAGTTGCAATTTTGTTTCTGTCTGCATGCTTCATCCCTGGTATTTTCGCACAGACATTGCTGAGCGACGAATTCGCTGGGGCCGGTCAGAATCTTGAATCCTTCTGGCAAGTCAAGGATGGCGACAAAAGCCCTTGGGAACTAAAGGGTGGCATGCTCATTGCTGAAGCAGGTTTCGATCAAAATGTGTGGACGGATGATACCAGCACACGTTTCTACCAGATCACAGATCAAGACCAGTTTGACATTGAAACCTCAATGACTGTCGATTATGGAGACGCTTGTACTGTTGCTGGCATCATCGTGTATTCTGCGACAACAAAGGATCACCAAGACCGTGATGGTCAGTGGGTGACATTGAAGTTGTGGGGACGTGGTGCTGCGCAAGGCAACAATGCGGTGCTCCAATACCAACGTCGTCAAAATGATGCTGCTGATTTGGGATATGTCGGTACACAACCAGACTATAACCCAGATCAAGGCGTTATTCCTGTTGAATTACGCGTCCAGCGTAATGGCGACGAATATGAATCTTGGTTCAAACCGAATGCAGAAGGCGACTGGGTCTCCGTCGGAAAAGTGACCAATGAACTCGCTGAACCACTTGAGGTCGGTCTATATGTCGGCATCTGTGAAGGCGCAAGCGAAGCAGGTAGGATGACGGTCATGTTTGACTACTTCCGAGAAGCCTCAAGCCCCGTAACGCCTGTTGATCCGCGCGGTCGACTTGCAGTCACATGGGGTGAATTGAAAAATCGGTAATAGTAAGCACTGTTCATAGTTTTTTGAATCGCTGGCGGTCCCAAATACCGCCAGCATTTTTATGGAGATAGGATTTGAAAGTAGTAGTTACTTTATTGCTTATTGGCATTGTTACAGTTTTCGGTGTTTTCTCTGTTGCGGCAGCTCCTTCTCTGGGGGATCCGTTTAATGGGAACACTTTGAAGAACCCGAATTGGAAGTGGAAAACTTCTGACGAAGCAGGCGTTGAACCGAAAAAGTGGGATATGGGCAAAACGAAAGCCGGATGGCTTCACGTCGCAGGTGAACTGAATCGGAATCTCTGGCCCTCGGACACAACGAACCGACTCTATCAGGAGCATGAAGGCGATTTTGACGTAGAGACGCATCTCTATATGGATTACGAGGATGCCTGTGTCGTTGCTGGGATTGCTGCCTACTCGCCAACAACGAAGGATCGTCAAGGACGCGACGGTGAGTGGGTGACGATTAAACTCTGGGGCCGCGGACCCGCGAATGGCAATAATGCCGTTATCCAGTATCAGAAACGGCAGTTTGATGGGGGTGAAGGACTCGCCGGCACGGTTCCCAATTTCCAAGACCCTGCGGGTGAAATGGATATTTACATGCGGCTCCGCCGTGTGGACGACACCTTTACGGCGTGGTGGAAACGGAAAGCCAACGACAAATGGATCGATATCGGTGAAACCGAACAAGAATTCGATGAACCGCTTGAGGTCGGCATTTACGTCGGTATCTGTGATAGCAAGGGCAAACAGATTGCGCAATATGAGTATTTTGAAGACCTCCTCGTCCCGTTTGATGTCTCGCCGCGTGCGAAATTGCCGATTGCTTGGGGGGACCTAAAACGTCGGAATGGTGTAACAGAAATTCGCTAATTACTCTGTTCTAATGTTCTTTTTTAATGATGTTTATCGATTGATTATGTGACTCGTTTTGAGGTATCTCCTGCCTTTTATAATATTGTTTGTTAGGTATTCCTCAGGCATATCACCCCTACGGGGTGGGGAAAAGGTCGGAAAAACCGTGTTGAAACGCCTAAGATCGATTAGTAGCAACTTGGGTTAACAATAGAAAGGGGTTGGAAAGCAACTTCGGTTTTCGGAAACAAAAAGGATATCTCCTGCCTATTAACGTAATATCCAGGGGGGGCTAAGATGAAATCTATTCAAATCGATGGAAAAAAATTTGAATTGGTGAGTCTATGGAAGCGATTGGCTGCCTTTTTCATAGATGTGCTATTCTTAATGTGTTTCAGCTGTTTAATCATTGTTGTAGGCCTCGCTCTTAACTTGTACTTGGGATATGGGCATCCTTATTCTGGACAATATTGGCATCTCTACTCGGAATCCGAAAATATTTTTTGGATTGGTTTGATAGTACACTATCGTTTCCCACTTCTCGGCTTATGGATATTCGGACTGCTTTTTATGGATGGATACAAAGCCGGACAAAGCCCAGGTAAGAGTGCCCTGAATATTCAGGTGCGTAGACTAAAAGATGGTCAGCCGTGCGGGTTTAAAGACGCTTTTACGCGCCGGTTGATAGGTATCCTTCAACCCCTGGATTTTTTCTACATTTTGGGTAAAAAACGGCAACGGCTCGGTGATAAATTCACAGGAACGGTTGTCGTGGAAGAGGTGTGGGAAGAATTTTCACCAGCCCGTGAGAAATCGATTCACATTGTGGGGAAAAGGCTGGAATTAGCGGACCGACTGACCAGGTTGTTTGCATTTTCTATAGATGTGTTGATCTTATTTCTTATCACCGTCGGTTTAGTTTTTCCTTTTTTGGATGTTAACACAAAGCCGTTGGAACCCCATTCTTATGTTCTCTTGTTCACATCTTACCTTCCAATTGTGCCTGGTTTGGAGGATAGTGATTTCGTAGCACTTGGTTTTCTAATTGGCTATTGGATATTCGGTCTGTTTTTTATGGATGGATTCAACGGACAAGGCCTCGGTAAAAGGGTCGCTGGAATTCAAGTGTACAGATTAAAAGACGGTAAACCTTGCGGGTTTAAAGACGCTTTTACGCGCCGGTTGATAGGTATCCTTCAACCCCTGGATTTTTTCTACATTTTGGGTAAAAAACGGCAACGGCTCGGTGATAAATTCGCAAGAACCGCTGTCGTGAAACAAGTCGCGGAAGAAGCGGGACAAATTGTGTCAGAAGCTGCGATTCCACAACCCGAACAAATTGAAGAGGAGTTAGGCACTATTATACGTGAGATGCAAAATAAAATATGGGAAGCGGAACAGAAGGTTGAAATGGCTAACACAATTGAAAAACAGTTTCAAGATGCGCATGAAAAATATGTTGCTGCTGCAGCACGATGTCATAAAAACGCGACGGATGCCCTAAAGACAGGCCGCGAGGACGCAGCACGCGAAGAACTCAAGAAACGAGCAGAACACTTACGATTGGCAGAACAACAAAAAAGTCAATATGAAAACCAGAAACAGTCTGTCAACGACTTTAAGGAGCTGCTTGCAAGTCTTCGGTATGAAATGATAGCTGCGAAAGTCAGAGGCGTGGTTATCTTGGCACAACATAAGAACGTTGATGCCGAAGCGCATCTCCGTGGTGCCCTGAAAGCGTTGCGGAATAGTAAAGTATTTGAGAGGGTTGTGGATCTAGAACAAGAAGCCATTGAAGATGTCATTTTGGCAAAGTCAATGACTGAAGCAGCCAATATTACAGATCAGGATTCTGAATTTTCGGATTATGCTGAAGAACAGTCCATTGACGAGGAAATAGCCGCATTACATGAAGAAATTGCCAAGAAACATTAAAACAAACCCGTAAGTGAGGTATCAAGGTCAGTGACCCCCGCTAAAGCATGGGGGCTTGTGCGAAGCGTAGCCAGCGTTCACTCCACGAGTTAAACCATTGACTACAGTCATATATCGCTGTGTCGTAGCGTGGCAGCTGCAACGTTTGTCTCAAAACGATATGTCGAACTGGTAGTAGGCATATCTAAGGATGCTCCCCAAGTCTGACGTAAAAGCGGATACAGCGATCTGGATGGGGCAACATATACCCGCGAAAGCGGAGCGCCGAAAGGTCCTTACCTGTTTTCTCAAAAGCACCGTGTCAGGTCTATTAGGCAGAAAGTGCGAGCTCTGCTGAACGAAGCAGCACACTTGAGAGAAACGCCAACAAAACCGTGGCGAAAAAACGGACTGCTTTTTACAGAGTTTTTGATTATTCAAACTTATGGTCTAATGAACGAGGGCGGATTTTCCTCTCCCTGCTAAAGCATGGGGGTATCCAATCCGTAATTTTTGATGACATATATTAGGATCGGAGAGAAATATTTTGAATTGGCGAGTCGCAAGTCTCGGTTTTCAAAGTTTTTCGCGCTTATTTTAATATACTTAACTATCGGAGCCATGGCAAGCATCATAACATCCATCGGAATAGCACTCCTCTCGCTTCCCTTATCTTTGATCGGTTTAGTAATTGGGATTATAATTAGCATTGTAGATTTTCTTTTTCGGACCTCCTATATGGAAACTCTCAGTAATTTAGAACCCATTTTGTGGCTTGCAATTACGGGCGTGTCGATATTCGTATTTGTGGGGGTATGGGGGTCGATACGGGAGACTTTCGAGGGGATGATACAGCGTGTTGCTTTTAACACGAACCGTGCCATCCGATTGGAAGATGGAAAACCGTGCGGCTTCAAGGAAAATTGGATTCGCAGACTCACTCTTCTGCTTCAACCCTTCGATATTTTTTGGATATTTTGGAAAGCGCGGCAGCGCCTGGGTGATAAACTGGCACGAACAGTTGTGATAAAAGTGGATGCAGATGAACCCGAAGACTCCGCAGCGGTGAACGCCGCTGAACCCGCAGACGCCGCGGCAAGCATCAAAAATATTATTATTCATGCGTATAAATCTGTTTTAAAAAATATGTTTACTTTTTGGCGAAAGAACATTTGGAAAGAACGGCTGAGGCGAATTCTAAAGGATACTGAAGTTTCAGAAACAGCTATACGCGAAATGAAAAGCCGACTCTCAATAGCGGAGGAAAAACTGGAGGCCGCTATCCGTGTTGAAAAACAGTTTCGGAGCCTCCATGAAGACATTATTTTTCAAGCAGAACAGTCTTATAACAGTGCCGCTGACGCGCTAAAAAAAGAACACGCGGATATAGCACGGCAGCACCTGGCAAAACGGAATGAATACCGACGCCTAGCAAAACAAAGCAAAAAGCGTTGGGAGGACCAGGAACAGGTCGTTCTGACTCTTAGAAATCTTTTCGCGTATATCCAGCAAAAAATGATTGAGATAGAAACCAAACAAACGGGGGTAGAGGCACACTATAGAAGGATTGCGACTGCAGCTGACCTCAGGGAAACGCTGCAGAACTTACGCAATAACCCACTTTTGCGGATGGAACAGGATGCCTCTGCAGCGGCTCTTTCTGCAAAGATAGCAGCTGAAACGGACCTCGAATATCAGGACGCGGAATTTGAACGTAAATATGAGGATTCTATCGAAAATGAATCCATTGAAGATGAATTAGACAAATTAAAGGCAACCTTACAATAGTACTTTGTCAAGCCATATTGGATTTGCCACTTTGATAGGAGAAAATATTTGAAGTGTGATAAACATGGTTCTAAACCTCCGGATGTTTTAAAGGGGTTAAACGCTGTTAGGTCTCACGAATTATTGGAGGTTAGTTATGGCTTGTTATTTTACTTTTCTTTTAGATGTTGATGCCCCTCTAAGTTGTGGCCGCCCAGGTTGTGAATTTTTTGAGGATTCTATTCCTGATGGATGGTGTGAGGTTTTGGATGGTTGTCCCAGCTGTGGTTATGGTGCCGCGTCTGAAGAGGAACTTGAGGAGGCGTGTCATGCATCTTATATGACAAATTACTGTTTTTACTGTCATACTTTCTATGGTGGTGAAGATTGTCCTAAATGTTATGCTGACAGTATACAGCAGGGTGATGAGTCGCGGATTGAGCATGAGTCAAGGCTTCAAATTGAACAAATAAACTTTGAGAATAAACGAAGAGCAGGGATTGAGGAGGATATACCTTTCTGATCGTGTTTAGAAGTTGATTATGCAACTTGTTTTAAGGTTCCTTTTCGTTTGTCTTTCATAAACATTCCCCTTTGTTTACTACTTGCTCTGTAGTATATTTTGACCGGTTATGAGTTGATATTTCTTTCCGTTGATGCTATAATAATATTGTTTATCAGATATTCCTTTTCTCTGCAGTGATCCTAAAGGAGGGTTGATGGCTACATTTTATAAAGGCGCGGGGATCGGAACGCATTGGCATACTCATGATTCCTGTTGAGTCGGTTTTATTGATCTTGGGTCTGAAGATGAATATCCGATTTACCAGCACAACGGACTTCCAGATTTCTTACTCGGAGTCGTTAGCCCTGAGGATATGTCACGTTTTCTGGTAGGACGACAACCGCGACCACCGGGACCAGGCGTACCTTGCCCTCCAAACCTCACGTCTGAGTTGAAGGCACTTGTGAATGCTCTACGAGATGCGGAAATTTTGTTCCATGGGTCCATACCATCATATTGTGTCAAGGAACGTTTTGAAGTTGTGTTTTCCTGATTAAATTTGCTTTTTTCAGAAGCAGATCGGAGGAGTTATAATGGTTATTTTTGAAAAGCGCATTATTGACCTCACGGGTTTACAAAACTATAAGTTCATTCAATTTCTTCAGGTGGAAATACTTGATGTGCAGGGATATGGTCCCACTTTTTTCGGGCACGTTCGGTATGCTCTCAATGGTGTTGAGCAGGAAGAAAGTTTACCTATGGATTTGAGCAAAGGAATCTTCATCGCGACTCTCAGGGATGACCAATTGGGAGACATTCCGCGGAAAAAGTTGGAAGATACTTTGCAAGAAGCATCGGTAAAGATCATTGAAATCGTTCGGAAAAACCCAAATATGCAGACACTTGTGCCTGATTATGACTATCTAATGTATGATGAGGATTGCTCTGCGGAGAAACTGGGCGAAAATTCTAAAGGTATTCTTGAAAGTATCTTAAAAGATTACTCTTATCTGAAATATGATGAACTCTACTCTAAACCTCCAAACGTTTTGAAATGCCGTGTTAGGGACCCAAACAGTCCTCGTCAGGTGGAGGATATTTTTAAAATAGCTCAGAAATTGCGCGATGAGACCGGTGGGAACTATGTAGTCGCATACGGTGGATCCTCTAGCGGAAACGATAATCTTGATGAAGTGTGGACCAGATTCTCTTTAAGAAAATTTGATTTCCAAGCAGCTAAGTCCAAATGAAACGCCCCTGTTTTATAATTGTTGTGTTCATCTGTGCTATCTATAGCAATTTCGCTATTGCTGAAATTAGCAAGGCTGCCCAGCCGGTACTCGCCACTATCGAATGGGTCTCTATCCCAGAAGGGGCCTTTCTGATGGGTTCAACTCCCGAAGAAGCGAAAGCCGCTTATGAGGACGCGAAATTGCGCAGCTCGATGCTCGAGCAGCATACCTTTGATGCTGAACTCCCACAACATCAGGTCTATCTGAGTGCTTACGAAATCTCACGGTATGAGATTACCAACGCGCAGTATCGTGCTTTCGTTGAAGCAACGAACCGTCCTACACCGCGCGGACACAACGGCGAAAAGACGTGGGAAGATGAGACACTCAACGGCGACACGCAACCCGTTGTGGGTGTGACGTGGTTTGACGCGCAAGCGTTCGCAGAATGGATCGGTGGAAGTCTGCCGACGGAAGCGCAGTGGGAACGCGCCGCACGCGGCACAGCGGCACGAAGATACCCGTGGGGAGATATACCACCGAAAGCACGTCAACATGCTAACTTTGCACGTCGCTACAATCGCCCGATGCCGGTGGGTCAATTTCCGAAGGGTGAATCGCCGGACGGTATCGCGGATCTCGCTGGTAACGTTTGGGAGTGGTGCCTTGATGAATACAATCCGACAGCCTACCAACGAGATGAGAAAGACGTACCACGAAATCCGCTCAATCTCCGTTTCCGCGATGTCCTGCGCGCAAGAGTGATTCGTGGGGGCGCGTGGGATGTCGGCAGAGCATTCCTCCGTTCAAGTTTGCGGTTCAAATTTTATCCACTGGATTCAACGCATACGATTGGGTTCCGGGTTGTCCGTCCGCGTCCAAAGATCAAAAACTAACCTACCTATTACTATGTTCCAACGAAAACACTACCTGTTGCGTCTGTTAGCACCCTTTCTCCTCTTCGTGTTTCCATTGCTTGGTAGTACTGAACCCTATTTTCGCGACGTGACCGATGCCATGGGACTTGACTTCAAACATGTCAACGGTTTTTCTGCTGAGCGCAGACTCGTTGAAACGATGGGCAGCGGCGGGGCGCTCTTTGACTTCGATAACGACGAAGACTTGGATCTCTATCTCGTTCAAGGCAATTCCCTTTCTCTAACAACGGAACCACGACCCCAAAATCGGCTCTATCGAAACGATGTTGGTGGCTTCGTTGACATCACAGAAACTGCAAACGTCGGTGATACCGGCTACGGACTCGGTGCCGTTGCTGCGGATTACAATTCTGACGGATATCGCGACCTGTATGTAACGAACTTAGGGAAAAATGTGCTTTATCGCAACAATGGTGATGGCACATTTACCGACGTAACCGAGGAGGCACAGGTAGGTTGTCCGCTATTGAGCGCGAGTGCTGCGTTCGCCGATATTGACAGGGACGGGGATTTAGATTTATATGTTTGCAATTACGTTGAATACGCGCTTGAAACCGACATCCCGTGCTATTACAAGAACACTTTGCGTATCTACTGCGGTCCGAATGAATATCACGGCATCGCCGATGTGCTTTACCGGAATAACGGCGACGGCACATTTACAGATATTACCGAATCCGCGGGTGTCTATGAGCCGACGACGCGTGGGTTAGGCGTTGTCTTTACGGATGTGAACAACGACGGATGGCTGGACATCTACGTTGCAAACGATATGTCTCCGAATACGCTTTTTATGAATCAGGGTGATGGCACCTTTCAAGAGGAAGGTGTCCTTCGCGGGGTTGCCTACAACGGTGATGGCTTGGCAAACGGTTCTATGGGGGTAGACGCGGCGGATTATGATAACGACGGTGATATTGATCTCTGGGTATCGAATTTCTCATTGGAGGCGAACTGCCTCATGCAGAACGATGGCGACGGTTATTTTGAGGATGTTACATTCGACACAAACCTCGCTGATCCCTCCTTCTATTCACTCGGTTTCGGCACCCGTTTCATTGATTTTGATAACGACGGTTGGTTAGATATACTCGTCGGGAATGGACATATCTGGGACAATGTGGAGCAGATTGATGCGAAGATGCGTTACGCACAGCCTGTACAACTTTTTCATAACCGAGGCGGTACCTCAGAGAACGGTGTAGTCTTCACTGAAATCACCACTGAAGCAGGACTGAACGAAACGCCATACGTAGTCCGCGGCATGCTCTTCGGGGATATAGATATGGATGGTGATGTTGATGTTGTGCTATGTCAGTCAAACCGTCCGGCGATTGTCTTGCGCAACGAGGTCGGCAATGCGAACGCGTGGCTAACGGTGAAATTGGTGGGTGCAGATGGCAACACCGATGCGATCGGTGCGCGAGTTCAATTAGTGGCAGATGGGACGACGTTTTTAAGAGAGATCGTCTGTGGCGCGAGTTATCTTTCAGGGAATGACCTCCGTCTCTGCTTTGGGTTGGGCAGTGCCTCACGCGTAGAAAGTCTCAATATTCGCTGGCACAATGGCGAGGTTCAGCGATTCGGTGAAGTACCGATTCGTCGGTCTGTAACATTTTCACAGCATTGACACTTTTCGTTGTTGATACTACAATAGACGATAAGGTAGAATTAAGAGATAGTTATTTTTTCAAGATCCAAGGTGCGTAGCCCGTAACGTAGTGGAGGGCGGATATACGGAAAGGAACGTGAAATTCTTAACCCACCTGACCGAACCGCAAGGTAAATTAAAAATATGAAGATTGTTGAAGAAAAAGAGGCGTGGATTCACACGCACTTCATTGTTGATAGTTTTTACATCACGCCGGAGGAGTGTCGGCAGATTTCTATCAGTGTTGAACCGGAACTGATGCAATTGGGACTCCAGTATGGGTTGACATATAACATCGCGCCTTCAAAACATCGTGCTATTATCGTCCTTGAATGTATACCGTTCGACTCGGTCAAAGCGATCGTGAAAGAATTGATTGATGCGGCGATTAAAGATTTTCCTGTCCGACTGCCTGAGCAGCGGAACGTTGTCACCAATATTACTGTCGCCGACAGCGAAGCAGAGACTAATGCCCAAGCCCCGGCGCAGTGAGAACTTGCGTTCCGACTGTACCATCGGTGATGTCAAAAATTGACGGAAATTCATCTCGCCAACCGTCGTTGGCACCCGGACAGAATTGGCGTGAATTGCCTTCAATAGCCGTCACACCCGGAATGCGTGCAGCGAGTCCAGCGGAGTGTAAAAACGATGCCCCCGGACACGTCAGGTCCTGTACGGCGAGGAACATACCGTATTCTGTGGCGGCGGCACCCATCAACAATGCTTGAGACTGCCCTTTACATGCCTTGAGTGCGACACCAGAATACCCTTGCTCGCGTGCCAATAGGAAAGTCTCAAAGTCGGTCAGCGATTCGTCTATTACCACGGGTTTTATCTCGGCGGCTTTGTGCATTTTGTTTTCGGGATGTGCCTTCAAATCCCGGTCGGTCGGTTGTTCGATGTAGGCGAGACGTTGGAAAGCGTTAGGTTCTGTTTCTTGGATCTGATTGAGGAATTCCAGTAGGTATTCAACGTTTTGACAGGTTTCGTTGAAATCTGCTGAGTAGTGCCAAGTATCAATCCCACGTTCTGCCTGTGTTTCTGCTGTGACTTTATCAATTGCGAGGACGCGTGCGACATCCCAATCCAGATCGTCACCGTTGAGTTTAATCTTCAGGTGTGTCAATCCATCGGCGATAATCCATTCAGGAAGCGTCTCCGGTAGTCCGTCGTTGAGGCGTTCTGCGATATCCGCGTCGGTGAGTGGATCCAATGCACCGATGAGGTGATAGAGCGGCATGTTAGGCTTCGGTTGACGCGCGGTATATTGATCCAGATATTTTCCAGTAAACTGTTCGTTCAAAAAGTGTGAGATGTCTGCCTGAATGAAGTCTGCGCTCAGCCCATCGTAACTATTGATGCCATTTGCCTTCCCGAATGCGTCGTGGATCGCAGCATCAATCGGACTCGTCGTAACAACGGTGCAAAGTTTTGGGATCGGCGACGCGAGTTGCATCGTGTCAGACAACGCATCGGCAATTCGTAAAAATTCGGGTTCAAGCACTTCGGAAAGTTCGAGTGGGTGCGCGCATAATTCGCAATCTTGGGTTGCGTCTACCGCCAATTCAGCGAGTTTTTTCATCGCTGCGAGGCTCTGGTCAAAAGGCACATAGCGCGGTGGGAATGCCCAGACGTTACCGAGTGGCATGGAACCTTTACCTTCTGCTGCTTTCCCGTCTCGCGTCTGAACTTGCATCTGGACGTTAAAGAGGACGCAGTGATCTGTCGGCACGCCGCCAAATTTGAGGGGGGTGCGGTATTGGTGTTCTTCAAAATCGTAGTGAACATCAAGGATGCGGATATCTGTCGGTTTTGACATAGTTTCCTCATTGCAATATATGTTTGCTTTCATGGTAATTGATTTTTTATGGCACGTCAAGCAATTTCTCTGACCCTTGCGCTGCTACCAAATGGAGGTTTCTTTCAATGACGCATAACACAAAAGTTCAAAAACTCACATCACTCCTCGATAAACATCAAACGTATCGCGATACCTGTCTCAATCTCATCGCTTCGGAGAACACGCCTTCGCCGTTGGTAGAAGAACTTTTTGACGAACGATTGGCGCGGCGGTATGGGAATTATTCTGGCGTTGACATTTACCAACGGAATTACAAGGGCAACCGCTATATTGCCGAAATAGAAGGGTACACGCAGGCATTAGCAAAGGAACTTTTCGGTGCCGCGCACGTTGATTTCCGCCCGTTATCAGGGAACATCGCAGGGATTGCAACGACGTTCGCATTAGCAAGGCCGGGCGATACGGCGTTAGAGGTTCATAACGGACACCATTACGCCCAAAAACTACTCTCCTCACCGCTCAAAATAGAACTCCAATCCATTCCGATTCCGTGGGACGGTCAGCGTTCAAACATCGATCTGGATGCAACGCTTGAACTCATTGCGAAACACAAACCCAGCATCATCAACGTCGGTTCGGGTATATTTCTCTTTCCGCAACCTGTCCGAGAGTTGAAAGCAGCGATGCGCCAAGCGAATCCAGATTCCTACCTCATCTACGATGCATCGCACGTTATTGGACTCATCGCCGGTAAACGGTTTCAGTCGCCATTTGAGGAAGGCGCGGATGTTATCATCTCCAGCACGCATAAGACCCTTGCCGGACCGCAGGGTGGGATGGTTTTGATGAACGATGCATCTATCGCTGAGCGGGTTGCGAGAGGTGTCTATCCGTTGCTGATGAGCAATCACCATCTAAATCGGTTACCCGCTTTGGCAGGAACGTTTATAGAGTGGATGGAATGCGGTGAGGCACAAGCGGATGCGATTGTTGCAAATGCAAAAGCACTCGGTCAAGCGTTGGCGGAACGCGGTGTTCCGATGCTGGGTGCGGATCTCGGTTTCACGGATTCGCATACGTTAATACTGATTGTAGATAAGTATGGGGAGGGCAGCGCGCTCGCGAATCATCTGGAAGCGTGCCATATTATTACGGGCGCGGCGGGATTAGCACCGGAAGTCGGCACATCTGGATTGCGGATCGGTGTTCAAGAGGTCACCCGATGGGGGATGACACCGGCGGATGCCCCGGACATCGCGGAATGTATTGTTTCAGCACTCTCTGGCGGAACTCCTGAAGTACTCAAACCAGAAGTCGCAAAAGTGGCGCGTCGTTTTGATACAATTCAGTTCACCGTCGATTAGAAATCGTTCCCTCTCTAACCACAGAAACTGTGATCGGGTTGTATCTGCGCTACTGTTTTCGGTCTGGCCAGAGATGGTCCATTGCCTCTGAATAATCACGTATTTCTTCGTCAGTTAAAGGTTTCTGCTGCAGTATTTTCAGTAGAATCTTTGTATAGGTGTGGACCTCTGGAATATCCCCAAACGTCTCAATGAGTCTCTCGCGCTCTATTAGTGAAAAATCAGAAGAGAAACATCCAAGCAAAACACTCCGGTTCCCGACTTTCCCGCGGTAGGAACGATCTCCGAATCGCGACTTTTCCGCTCGAACCGACAGAAAACCGAAAACTAAAATGGAACTGGTGATCTGCTTTGTAGATGTGAGTTTTAGTTATCATCATCATCATCCTGTTCATTCTCACCCTGTTCTCGAAGTTGCTGAAGATGTGAAAGTGCAGCTAGCATTTCCTGACGCTCCGCCTCTGTGAGTCTTTCTCCCAACAACTGTTTTCGTAGGAGATTCAGATAAGTGTGGACCTCTGGGATGTCTCCGTATTTTTCCACGTATAATAACCGTTGGGTCTCGATGACTCCCTCAGGATCCTTCTTTATCCATGCCTCTATTTCATTTTTAGGTTCATCTTGTGGTGGTATATACCCATCGGGAGGCAGTGAACTGATAAATCTCAGTGCTTTTAGGTTTTCTGTACTTGGGAAGAGGCGGTACATGGCTTCAGACCAAGCGATGGCTTGCTCAAGTGTGATATTATCCTTGGGTTTTAGATCAAATACTATAATGTAGCGGAGCTCGGGAATGTCCCCAAACTGCTTGAGGAGTTGGGCAAAATAATATTTGTTCTGCAACTCAGGGTCTTCTGTTTCGTACCAGTTTGGCGGTGGGTTTATCGCTAACAACTCAGCGACCTCCGCATCTGTGAGTTCCCACGATTCACCTGTGGCTCCGGAGGGCCATTTGAATTCGGATACAAAGGTGCCTGTTGGGTTGATGGGGTCGTCTTCGCTGTCGCCACACCCGCCAAAGAAGAGTAAACCGACAAGAGCTGCAAGTATGAAAAAAGCGCGGACACCGAAAAAGTTAAAAGTGTTCATGAAATCTCCTACTATAGTTTGGACAATTTTTGTTAGGACTTACGCATTCCTTTTTAAAGTCCCCCTGATAAGGGGGATTTAGGGGGTTTAAAGGATGGAAATTACTGCTTTTTGGATCTAAATATCCGATATTTGCCTAATTTGCGTAAGTCCTGTTTGTTTTTTCCTGACATAAAGCAGAAAAGCGGGTATCCTTGAAGATACTACATGAAACGCATCAGTACCACATAATGTTTACGAGTTTAGAAAAAATAGCACCATAGGTGTCAATTTAGGGATTTTGCCAGCATTTTGTAGGCATTACTATAGACATGCCACCCTTACAGGGTTCAAAAGCCGGTGAAGACGTTTTTCTATAAACATACCGTTCCTACGGAACTCAAGAGGCCTTTTGAGGTCTGAAAAGTTTGTGGCTAAGTTCCGGTTCGGTTAGGAAACCGAACCTACCGGGCCTGGGGCAAACATAACATTACCGATTTATTTTCTTAAACTTCATTTAGTTTGCGGCATTTGCAGGCACAATCTAACAGATGATACTACAAGGTGGCAACTTGCGTTATAAATAACGCTGCAGGTATAAGGTATATATTGTAATAAAATAGCAGATTTGATAGTCTTAGGAGATAGAACAGGGGGCAGAATGGAGGTAAAAATGCGTTCACCTAATATAATTTTAATGATGTGCGATGACCTTGGATATGGTGATGTGGGGTTTAACGGAAATGAAATTATCAAAACGCCGAATTTAGACAAGCTGGCGAGTCATGGGATCCGATTTACGCGGTTTTATGCGGGCGGCCCGGTCTGTTCCCCAACGCGGGGGACGTGTTTGACCGGGAGACATTATTTTCGATACGGCATAACACATGCCAATCGTGGGCATCTACCCGCACAGGAAATGACACTGGCACGAATGCTAAAATCGTTTGGCTATGCAACCGGACATTTTGGAAAATGGCATCTTGGAACGCTGGACCCGAATTATTCGGGGAAGCCTCATCGGAATCCTGCGCGTAATTACGCGCCGCCGTGGGAGCGGAATTACGATGCGTCTTTTGCCACGGAGTATGCAGTGCCAACTTGGGATCCCGCAGTCGGTGTCCAGAGTGGGGGTAGACGTTCGGACCGACCATGGGCATCGCCTTACTACGAAAATGGAAAGCTGGCTACGGAGAATCTAAAAGGATGCGATTCCCGGGTGTTGATGGATCGCGCAATTGGGTTTATTGAACAAACGCTTGCAAAAGGCGAACCGTTCTTTACGACGATCTGGTTTCACGCGCCGCATACCCCAGTCTTTGCCGGACCGGAATACCGCGAAATGTACGCCGAATACAGCGAAAATGAGCAACACTATTACGGCTGTATTACCGCAATAGACGATCAGGTGGGACGGTTGTATCACACTTTGGCAGCATGGGGCGTATCCCAAAACACGATGATCTGGTTCTGTTCGGACAACGGACCCGAAGGACGCACAGGTCAGGAGGGTCGTAACCGGGGTTCAACAGGTGGCTTGCGCGGACGAAAACGTTCTTTGTTTGACGGCGGTGTGGGTGTGCCTGCACTCTTGCACTGGCCGGGTCATGCAGACCCCGGACGTGTGGTGGAAATGCCGTGCAGCACCCTGGATTACTTCCCGACAATCGCCGAAACTATGCAATTTGAAATGCCCGATAATCGCCCCATTGACGGTATCAGTCTGCTACCGACCATTGAAGGAAACATGACAGAACGTCCGACCCCGATTCCGTATCGGTTCAATAGTAGAAAAGACGCGATGTTTCACGCACCGACCATCGCTATGATGGATAACCGATATAAATGCTTGACCAATCTATCAAACGATGGCAGCGAAGATTTGTGTTTTGATATGATTGAAGACCGCGCAGAAACCATCAACTTGGCAGATGAACAACGCGAGCGATTAGAGCAAACCCGCAAGTCCCTGCGTCAATGGCTCCACTCATGTGAGGTGAGTCATAAGGGTGGGGATTATGATGAGGCGTTTGAACCTGTTGCGCCGTTTGAAGCTGTCACAGGCGATTGGTTATCAAGAGGAAACAGAAATTAGTCAGGGCTATTGATGGTAGATTTTATTGATAACCTAAAAAAACATAGGCGCGGTTTTGGGCCGCGCCGAATTGACTCAAAGGGTCGAATTCACTTTCACTTCTAAAAGCAAACTATTTTTGTTTCAATTTACCCCATAACGTTGTTAACAAATAGGGTTGTGGTTGGACAGACAGGGCAAACGCTGGATCAAACCAATCACTCGCATGATTATTTCCGTGATGTGTGAGTTGTTTAACCGCACGACTGTCGATATTGATCTTGAAGATTTGTTGTGTGTTGTCTATGCCTTGTGTATAGGCAAGTTCATTTCCAACCGGAGACCAGACCGGCAGATAGGCTCTGAGCCCTTTTTTACTCACAATCTGCTTAATGCCAGTGCCGTCTCTGTTTAGAATGTAGATTGTTCCCTGATCCGCTAAGTCAGCATCGGGCGGTAGTGTGGAAAAAGCAATTTTATCGCCACTTGGAGCCCATGCTGCGTAATTGGGGCGTAGCGGACGTGCCCCTCCAGCAGGATTAAAAAGTTTGAATGTATCTTTTTTGTTTGTTTTTAAATTCAGAACGGAAAGTTTTCTGTCAAGCCAATCTGCAAAGATAAATACAATCTCTGCCTCGGTTGGAGACCAATCCGGATTACCTCCATGTTCGTTGACCCGTATGATCCGTCTCTCTTTTTCGCCATCTATCGTTGCCATGTAAACGGCTTCATCGAAATCGAAATATTGAAAGTATGCGATTTCTTTTCCATCTGCAGAGAAAGTGGGATGGCTTCTATAGACTGAACGGTCAAAAATCTTCTGTACGTTTGCTCCGTCAGCGTCCATCAAAAAAAGATCAGGAATCCCTTCATCTCGGCCAGAGACGAACAGGATCTGGTCTCCTGTCGGGGACCAGACAGCGGAAGTATCGTTCGCGCGGTGCCAAGTCAAGCGAACTTGTTCACTTCCATCAGGATTCATCGTATAAATTTCCCCGTTGCCATCACGCCAAGAGGTAAACAAAATTTTTGCTGTCTTTGGTGCTTTTGCCCATGCACAATAACTGCCGGAATTGAATAGCACTAAACTGAGAAAATAAAAAATAAGAAAAAGTTTGGTGTTCACGCTATAACACATTTCGGATTTGAAATTTTTCATTGTGCTTTCCTTCGCGTTGTCGCCCATGGTTAATCCTATGGTATTCATTCTAACTTGAGGCTGCGATTGGTGTCAAACTTTTTTACAGAGATGATTAATTTTACTTGACATTTAATAATATATGTAGTATAATAATTAATACACATTTAGCAAAAACATGTATACAAAAGGAGATGTTTCTGGCGAAATATTTTGTAACACTTGCCTAATTTTTTTCGTGTATTTTTTTGTAGCCTCTACCGGGGGCGTGACATTACAAGTTTTAAAGCAATATGTAGAATCTCAAAAAGGTGTCTAATGCCAAGTTTCTACCGAACAAAAACACTGAAAATAGAAGAACAACTGATATTCTTTGAAGCGAATGCTGCGTCTGCTAACATTTGGAATGACTGTTGCTATCAAATGGATATGTACCAGTGGCACCGTGGCTATCCGCACGCTCATAATCACTTCTATTTTGGTAAAGACTGTGAAGGCTGGATAGACGAAAAACTATCTAGGTAGTGTTTACATTGTATAAGTTATTGACATTTTGCTTAGGTTTTGGTAGCCTCTCAGGTATGAAAACTGCACATATAGAAACCACTGAAAACCTACCTATGATGATTTCTGATGCTGCCTGGAAGAGCATCCACCCGTTTCTGAAAACGTTGCCCAACGTCTATGTCGGTAATCCTGAAGACTGTAGACGATTTCTCTCAGCAGTCGTCTGGATGACGAAAGAAGGTGCGTCTTGGCGCGCTCTTCCGAAAGTCTACGGGTATTGGAACACAACTTACCGGCGATTCGGTAGATGGTGCGATGCGGGTGTTTTTGAAAAACTCCATGAACATTTCCATGCTGCGGGTGAAGTCTCTGCGCTCCTGATTGATTCGACGGTTGTGCGTGCTCATACTTCTGCAGCGGGTGCCCCGAAAAAAAAACGGAGGTCAAGTCAATGAGGCACTCGGTCGGAGTCGTGGCGGTTGGACGACGAAACTCCATGCTGCAGTGAGTGTGGACTTTCTCCCCTTGCGTTTTACTTTGACAGCGGGGCAGCGTCATGATGTCACGCAAGCGTCTGCCTTGATAGCGGATTACAAGTCTGCCTATGTTATTGCGGATGCTTCCTATGACTCGAATGCGTTTCGGGCGGAGATAGCTGCCGGGGGTTCGGAGGCAGTTATCCGTCCGCGTAAGAGTCGTCTTGAAGATATTCCTTATGATAAAGATGTCTATAAACTTCGCAATGTGATAGAACGTTTTTTTCATCGCTTGAAACAATATCGTCGGGTTGCGACACGGTATGATAAATACGCCGTGCGATACCTCGGGTTCGTCTATTTCGCAGCCATACTTATCACTGCTAAAAAAATGTAAACACTACCTAATCCGTTACTGCATTCGCAAAGTAGGCAAGCGGTTCGGGAGCGTTACTTCAAGTCTTGGAACTCCTACTCTGCTTTGAAAAAGAACGGTAGCATTCAGACACCGAAACCTCCTAACAAACGAAAAAACTATCTAACAACACGTTGGAAAAAGTCTGCTATCCGATTCGTTGAAAGCAGTCTCTTTGGTAAACGCGTTGAACTCTCTATGGCACAAGGTCAACCGAAAATAGATATACCTTTACCAAAGAACTTTGATATGTCTAAAGCAGAACATATCGCGACGATTGATTTGTGCTATAACTCCGGACAATGGACACTCCATTTCTCGTATAAGTATGAAACCGAAACCACCGAAACAGGACAAGAAGTCGTAGGCGTTGATATAGGCGAAATACATCCGATTGTCTCTCACGACGGGCAAGACACACATATCTACAATGGACGGTATATTAGATCCCTATACCGCTATAGAAATAAAGTGCTTGCCGAGTTTGGTCAGACGATCCGTCGGTGCAAACGTCATTCAAAACGCTGGTGGCGATTGACGCGTCGGAAGTGGAAGCGCATCCGAAAGATTGATAACCAAATCAAAGACGCACTCCACAAACAGACGACGAAGTTCGTGAAATACTGCGAAGCGAAAGGTATTGGCACGATAATCCTCGGAGACCTTACAGGTATCCGAAACACTATCAACTATGGTAAACGTGCGAATCAGAAACTCCACCAATGGGCTTTCAGTAAGATAGCGGAGTTGATAACCTACAAAGCAAAATGTTTAGGTATCAAAGTCAAAACGATTGACGAATCCTATACTTCGCAAACTTGTCCAAAATGTGGTAACCGAAAGAAACCAACACATAGAAACTATACCTGCACATGCGGATTTGAATATCACCGCGACGGTGTAGGTGCGCTGAATATCAGACGAAAGTATCTGGGCCACTTCGGTGTCCCCGTAGTGGCGGAAATGGGATTTTCCCGCATGACACCGCCCTTGGGCTTTCGCTTGGAAGTCCCTGTTGCCTCGTCTTAAACACGAGGAATGTTTCTAAAAGGAACAAAAGAACCACCCTCGCTTTAGCTGGGTGAGTATGTCAGTGTGGCAGTTAAGTTTTGATGATCAAAATACAATTTGGAGGAACGCAAAATTATGGAGCATCAAACAGAAAACTGGGTGAAAGTCGCCGAGTTAAGTGAGGTTCCTGAAGGACAACCGAAAGCGATTCAGATGGGAGAAGGGCGTAGCATTGCGCTCTTCAATGTTGACGGAAAGATTTACGCGACGGATAACCAGTGTCCGCACATGGGGTATCCCCTCACACGCGGAACCGTCCGAAATGGTATCCTAACGTGTGATTGGCACCGTCGCAGTTTCGATTTGGAGGGTGGTGGCTGCTTCCACGTTGAATGCGATGATCTGCGCGTTTTTCCGGTAGAAGTCCGAGATGACGAAATTTGGATTGAACCCGGAGATATGACCTACCGCCGTGCAGAAGAACATAAGCAGCTACTCCGAGAAGGTCTGTTAAGTGAAGACCGATGGACGATGTCCAAAGCGATCGCACTGTTACTCAAAGGCGGTGTACCAGAGGAAGAGGTGATGAGTTCAATTCTGGAACACGTCAGTCGGCATATTGCCACCTCTCACGGCGCGGAAGGTGGGAGCGATGTCTCCAAACTTATCAATGGACTCAAAGTCGGACGTAAATATAATGGTGCTGATAGACTCATCGCTGTTACGACTGCGGCGTGTTCCGCTGCAGGTCCCGCTTCAGAACGGCTTGAGGTTGTACCGTTGCCGGAGCCTGTTGCATGGGAGAAAATCAGCCGATGGGTCCGTAATTTCTCTTATGAGGGACAGTCAGGACGCATTGAGCGATGCTTGTTCACGGCATATCACAAGGGTGACGCTGATAAGTTATGCCCTTTGCTCTTTGAATGTGCAGTTGAACCGCATTTTATTGATGCCCCTGATATTCCGCTCTATGTCAGTTATCTCGCTGAAGTGGTTGATGAATTTGGGTGGGACTACGCCTCGGAGTTGTTTTTCTATCTCGGCGCAGAACTCGTAGGGCATCGTCCAGATGATCCAGAACGGTATCGTAGAGACGCGATTCAACTGATGCGCGAGATGCTTCCGACCGTTGAAGGCGCGACCTTAGATGAGAACAGTGAATTTGACGAAGACGCTTTCGTTGCGGCACTCACGAGTGTCAATCTCCAGCGATCGTTTGCGGCAGTGCAGGCAGTCTTGGTTGATGGTGTAAAGTTAGACAGCGTTATTACAACACTTGTTTTGCTTGCAGCAGACCGTATGGCAAATACCCCTGTAAATGTGGATGCGGGTTGGGAAAACTTAACGATGGAACTCAACCTCGCGGCATCATTGCGGAGTGCACAACAGGTTGGCGGAAATCTTGTTGCAGCAAAAGGCGTTTTCCACGTGGCGTGGCAAATCTTTGCGGATCGCTGGATAAACATTCCCTCGCGAACTCTCAGCGAACCCTTAAGTGAAGAAAAACTGGATGTCGCGAACGAGGCAGACGGACTCAAGGACATTATTGGGACAATTGAAACGCTTGACGTTCAAGGTGTCGGACCAAAAGTGCTGGGTTACCTAAATGCGGGTTATTCTGCTGATCGGCTCATGGAAGAGATCGGTCATACGGTGCTGTGGGATGATACCGGAAGTGAAGTCCTGCCGACACTGCGTACCGTATTTGAAGAATGGAAACACGCCGACGGACATCCTGCCCAGAATCAACTGTTGGTCGGATTGGCTCGCTACGTCACAGATATCCGATCAAACACGGATAACAAATCTGCGGCGACGACCGCGATGCGTTTTTCCGAAGGCAGAACAACCATTGAGGTCTTTGAGGAGTAACAGTTAATGGACCAAAACGCTTGGCACTTCCCCCGTGCAGAATATATTGAGGCTGTGAATAAAGGCGACGCGAATCGTGTCAAATCCTTGTTAGCAGATAACGAGGCACTTCTCGAATTCATTGATGCGCCTTGGTTTCCCTTTGACGCGCCAGCGATTGTGTTTGCCGCTGCGTCTGGCAACCGAGAACTCATTCAAGTGCTGCTTGATGCGGGGGCAGCGATTGATGCTAAGAGTTCTTGGTGGGCAGGTGGCACTTCAGCACTCCAGCACGCAGCGGGTTCAATGCTTGCATACGATACGGAATTAGCTGAGTATCTCATTGAACGCGGTGCAACGATTGACGCACACGCTGCAGCGGGTTTGGATATGATTGAAACGCTTGAGACGTTGATTCGTGAAAATCCGGATGTTGTCAACGCACCCGGATGCGATGGCATGTCGCCACTGCATTTCGCAGCGACACCCCGAATCGCTGAGCTGCTACTTGTACACGGTGCCAACATAAATCTGCGCGATCGCGACCATTACGGATCTGCAGCGCAGTGGACAATGAGAAGGCGGCCTGAAGTGTGCCAATACCTCCTTGACCAAGGTGCCGAAGCAGATGTTGTGCTCTATTGTGTGATGGGCGACGTTGAACGCGCAAAGGCGGAATTCCAAAAAAATCCGGAACTCCTTAATCTCCGGATTAATGTAAAATCCCCTAAAGGCTATGTGATACCTACATTGAAATCGCTTGAGCAGACGGGTGAGGTTCCCGGTGGGCATGTCTATGCGTATCAAGTCGGACCTACTATGCCGCTGCTTGAGATAGCACTGCAATCCAAACAACCCGCAATCGTTGATCTGCTGATTGATTCAGGTTATGAGATCAACTTACGAGATTGGTATGTACTTGTCGGGCAGGGACCGAAGCGGTTTGATACATTGGTGAAAGGGTTTCTTGCCAAAGGTTGGGACATCAACGCGCGTCAGAAGCATCAGCGTGGTATGTGGACACCTCTCCATTGGGTCGCACAACGCGGTTTGACGAACGGGATTGCGTGTCTATTGGCGAACGGTGCTGATCCGAACGTAACCGATGATAAAGGCCAAACGCCGCTACACTTCATTGCGCAGAAGGGTGTCGGGAAAAATCAAGTGGAACTGTTGATTGAACACGGTGCGGACCTAAACGCACGTGATGATGCGGGACAGACGCCGTTGGATTACGCCAAGAAAGCGAAACGGAAAACGGTGGCAACATTTTTAACAGAATTAGTTCGGTGAAAACAGATGTGTTTTACCGGTAGTATGATAGGAGAAAAATATCGTGTTATCCGAAAATGGAAATTTCGTCAAAGTCGCTGCTCTCAGTGAAGTCGCAGAGGGAAAACCGAGGGCAGTCAGGGTTGAAGGCCATAGCATCGCGCTCTTTCAGCATGCAGGCAATGTTTACGCCACCGATAACCAGTGCCCACACATGGGGTACCCGTTGGTGAGAGGTCGCGTCAGAAAAGGTGTCTTATCGTGTGATTGGCACGGTTGGAGTTACGACATGGAGGGCGGCGGATGTTTCACCGGCGGTTGTGATGACCTTGCCACGTTTCCTGTTGAGGTTCGCGACGGTGATATCTATGTGGATGTCGCCAGTGGCGGAAAGAAACGCGACGATGCCCATTTCCTTTTATTGAAAGAGGGCTTACTATCGCACGACAACTGGACGCTTTCTAAAGCGATTGCCATTATGTTAGCAAAAGGCGTTTCGGAAGAAGAGACGTTGGAAATTATGGTGAGGCACATGGGGCGGCATATCTCTACGGATGAGGATGCCTTCAATGGCGGTAGAAAGTTAGCAATGATGATGAACGGGCTTAAGGTCGCGCACATGTATCAGCCTGAAGACCGGCTTATTCCGCTGATGATGTCTGCGTCAGGTGCCGCGGGCAGTCTCGGTGATCGACCTGACCGTCAACCCCTGCCACCACCTGTTGACTGGGAAAAACTCGAAAACTGGATTCGAGTGTTCACCGCCGATAAAGAGTGGGAAGGTATCGAAAAATGTCTTATCACTGCAAGGCATTTGGGCGGGCATGATGAGAAGATTATCCCGCTTTTCTTTGAATGTGCGGTTGAATCTTTCTTCCTTGACCACTCAAACAACCTTATCCATCTATCACATCTGGCTGAATTGCAAGAACAATTCGGATGGGAGTTAACCGGCGAATTAGTCTGCAGCCTCGGCGCAAAGGTTCTTGGACAAGGGCGCGGGAGGCCCGGTGAACTCCACCGTGAAGCCATCCAAAAAATGGAAGAAATTGACCATATTTTTGATGAACTTCCGCAAGGCACATCAGTCGATTACGACGAGAATAAATTTTCCGCAGCGCTCGTGAGTGGTGATCTCGATGAAGTTTTTGATGCTGTAACGGAAATGCTCACTGCGGGTGTCCCGATTAATACGCTTGCGACAACTATGGTCATGACAGCAGCGGATCGGATGGCACGGACACCTGTGAACATGAGTCCGGGCTGGTGGGATCTAAAAGATGAGATGGAATTGGGATTGACGGTGAGGAAGGTGCTTCGGTACGGCGGCACTAAAGTTGCCGCGAAGGCACTCTACCATGCCGCGTGGCGATTTTTCAACAACCGATGGCTCAACATTCGGCATCAACCGATCACAGAAGCGAGAACATCTACAACGCCTATAGCACTTGATGAAGACGCGGCACTCGCCGGAATTTTAGAGGGGATTGAGTCTGTCCGTATCCAAGAGATTGGGCGGCGCACCCGCGAGTATTTGAATGCCGGATATTCAGCAGAGCGATTAATGGCTGAGATCGGGTTGTGTATCCTCAAGGATGATAACGGCGATGAGCTTCTCAGTTCAATCTATATTGTGTCTGATGAGTGGAAAACGTGTGAGGCGCACCCCGCCAGAAATCAGTTGATAGTCGGGTTAGCACGCTGGGCAACGGATATCCGCAGAAACGCTGGAAACGATTCCGCTGTCCAGACTGCACACCGTTTCGCACGAGGTGAAACCGCCACAGAACTTTATGAATAGCACGATTGACCGGTATAGTAGGGTGGGGGGCTGTGCCTCAGCCCTACTTTTTTATCATCGAACTCACGTTAGTAAAATGTTACACTTTTCACCTTTTTTTCGTACAAAAAAAATTAGGAGAAATGTCTATGAACCCTTGCAGCCATTATAGATGCGCCGATACCGTCTATACCTCCAATGTTACGCAGGTGTAACATTTTTAGGTTTTATTATAATATGAAAAATTTGCTTGTTTTTCTTCTGTTTAATATGTTATGTTTATCAGTCCAAGGGGCAGCGTTGGAGTTCGCGTTTCAACTTGGTGAGAAACAGCAGCCACGACTTGACAAACTACTCCCTGATGTCGCGCGGCAGATGGTTTTTAACAGGGATGGTACGAAGTTGATAGCAAAAGGGATGGGCGGCACCGTAGTGGAATGGGATATCCAGAGTCGGCAAAAACGCGAGATCGGCGACATCCATGCTAACCGTTGGTTTGCTTATGCTACTGGAACAGACCAGTTATTGGTCCGAAAAGCAGATGACAGTATCACTCTCCTTTCGCTGGTAAATAACCGTGAAACACTGCTGACGCGTGGACAATATGAAAGCGGTAGCCTGTCTGCGGAGGGTACACTCGCAGTGCTGTCGAAAGGTGATAATGAAGTTGAGGTTTGGCAACTTGCCAAGCAAGGTTCAAAAGTTGTAGAAACCGAGAGGTCTGCCCAAAAATTGAAAACGCTTCTGACAGAGTTCCCGGTCAGGAATGGTCTCGCGCTTTCTGACAATGGTCAATTAATTGCAGCAGCCGAGGGACGTTACAGAGACGGAGAAGGACACCGGACAGTCGTTGAGATTTGGAACACCACTGCCGAACCCCCAATACGCGTTTTCAATACTGGTGAGATTTTAGGTGTCTGGAATGTGCTGTTTTCACCGGATGCAACGATGTTGGCTGTTGACACACAGAAGAACGCGCAATCCGGAATTCGCGTCTGGGAGATTGAAACCGGTAGAAAACTTCTCACCAAATCCGGGTTTGAAGCATACTGGACACGCGCACTCGCCTTTTCGCCAAGTGGCGAGTATCTTGTGTCAGGTGATGAAGCGAGTCATCTTCGGGTCTGGGACATCTCCGAAGGCGAATCCGTAATTTGGGAGACCTATCCGACTGGCATCCAAGCGTTAGCCTTCTCGCCAAGCGGCGAATATCTTGCTGTTGCACTATGGGATGCCACAATTCAGATATTACATTGGAGGGGAAATAATGAGTGATGAGAAAAATTTAGAAGAAGGTTCTTATATTGATGCAAAAGGACGCACACGTTGGCATGAGAACGATGAACTCTCACTAAAACTCTTGGAGCTCCATACCTTCCTGATTATTGCCGACTATCCAGAAGACCACGCAACGCGCTATCCGTGGTTGGCACATTATATCTCCCGGTTTCCTGAACCGATGTCGGATCTTATCGCCCAAGATCGATTGATAGAAGAGCTTCCGGGGGCTGGCAAGATAATGGCGAAAATCATTGAGGACTTACTGGAGACTGGCACTACCGAGAAACTGGAAGAATTTGCAGGCGATACACCCCGAACGGTCGTGGAACTTGTGCCTATCCCTGGGATGGGTGCCAAAACAATTAAGCGGTTATACGAAGAAGTCGGTGTGGAGAGTCTCGTCTCGCTCCGAGCCGCGATTGATGAAGGGAGACTTAAGGGTTTCAAAGGCATCGGCAAGAAGACGTTGGAGAAAATTGAGACCTATCTTGATGCGGCATTATAGAATTGCCTAACAGGCTGATATGCCTTGTGGCATCTTTTTTGTAAGGTTTCCTAATTGAAAAGAAGGTGGTCAACTGATGGAATTTAGCAATTTCAAAACAATTCCTGAAGTTATGGAAAGATTCAGAATCAAATACGCCGAAAGTGACTTTGTCAGCGTTGATGAAACTGCAAATCCTTCAGAGCAATTTCTGCAAGAATTTGAGTTTAACAGACAGCACTTCAATCTTTTCGCTTCCGAGGACTCGGCGTGTGAAACAGTTATCTTTCCTATTTTACGAGAAGTCTATAAAACGTACGCCGATGGATATGTCCTCTGGATAAGGCAATCTATTAACTATGATGAGATATTGAATGGCACACCGGATTATTTTGTTGCTACGAAGTCTGAATTGGGCAAGCCTATTGTTGGAACACCCTTGATAATTTTGGTCGAGGCCAAGAAAAACGATTTTGAGCAAGGTTGGGGGCAATGTTTGGCCGAATTGGTTGCTGCCCAAAAGATAAACGATGATCCCGCTTTCCCCGTGTACGGCATTGTTACGGATGGAAAATCGTGGGAATTTGGTCGACTTGTTAAAGACACTTTTACCCAAAACAGAACGAATTTTAACCTCGGTGATCTATCCTTACTTTTTGGTGCAGTTAATTCTGTGTTCAAAGCGACGACCGAAGGTCGGGAGGAGGTGGGGTCGTGATATTGCGCTGCGTCAGAATAAAATACAATGCCCCGGCGATGATCTGCGGAGTTGAAGCACATGCCGGATAATGATGTACAGTTTGCGGTCGTCAGAAGCCACAGGCGTCCATCATGGTATGGAGCAGTGGGATTGGGGGCAAGTTGCAGTAGGCTAATTTCTACAAAAACCTACTAAAACCTATAAGAATCTCTAAAACTCTAAAGTTATGTAGTTTTTTACTTGACAATCCTTTATATTATATGCTACAATATATGTATGAATAATAGGTTCGTCAAGATTGGTGAAGCTGCTAAACTACTTGGTGTATCCGTTCAGGCACTTCGGAATTGGGAGTTAGAAGGCAAAATAATGCCGTCCCATAGAACACCGGGCGGTCAAAGAATGTATGATTTAGCAGAACTACTTGGGACTAACGATAAAACGTATCCTACGATTGCTTATGCCAGAGTCTCGAGCAATGATCAAAAGGAGGATTTAGAGCGTCAGCAGGCTGTCCTTGAAGCGTTTTGTAATAAGAATGGGTGGCAAACTGAAATCATAAGAGACCTTGGCAGCGGTATGAACTACAACAAAAGAGGACTTTCGCGCCTGCTTGAACGGATTGTGCGGGGGCAAATGTCCCGATTAGTCCTTACACATAAGGATAGACTTTTGAGATTCGGTGCGGACTTGATATTTCGTATCTGCGAACTCAAAGGTATCGAGGTCGTTATTATCAACAAAGGTGAGCAGCCGTCCTTTGGCGAACCTATGTTGATATAAAGCGTGAGTTTAACGCAGTTAAGCATGACGCGTTTGACTGGTGTAAGGAACTTTCACAGAATGCGTCTAAAAACGCACTTCATAACCTCGGTGACGCAGTAACACGCTGGAAGAAAGGACAAAACAGTTTCCCTGTCTATAAGAAACGATCTGATAAAATATCTTATCAAGCGGACAATGGCACAGGCACTGTTGAAGTTCATAAGAACCGTATAAATCTGCCCAAGATCGGTTGGGTTCGGATGCGTGAAGAACTGCGTTACAAAGGCAGAATCAGTAAAGTTGTTGTCTCCAAACGCAATAATCGCTGGTTTGTCTCTATCCTCATAGATTGTGATATCAGCAACTTCAACTATCAACCCCCTCTGTTTGATAACAAAGCACCGATGGGTATTGACGTAGGTATCAATACACTTGCCACCTGTTCTAATGGTGATACCTACGCCAATCCACGTCCGCTAAGGCGATATGAACGCAAACTCGCACGTGCCAACCGCGCTTTGTCGCGTAAGATAAAAGGTTCGCAGAACTGGCAGAAAGCGAAAGTCGTCTTATCAGGTGTGCATGATCGGATCGCTTGTCTCCGTGAGGACGCTCACCACCAAGCGAGTATACGGATTGTCCGTAAAGCAAGTGCTATCGGTATTGAGACGCTAAATATCAGTGGACTGCTAAAGCACCGAAAACTTGCCAAGGCACTCTCGGATTCGGCACTCTCAGGCTTTCTGAGGATGCTCAAATACAAGGCGGATAGACGAGGGATACCGATAACAGAAGCAGATCAGTTCTTTGCGAGTAGTAAAATTTGTAGCAACTGCGGACATAAGAAAAAAGACTTAGTGCTCTCTGATAGACGATATCACTGCTCCGAATGTGGATTGGATATTGATAGAGACCTTAACGCTGCGATCAACCTGTGTCCGGCTTGACCTGTAAACCGTCGCCCCGAGTTGCGAGGAGACGCTAAACGCCTGTGGAGTCCGTGTAAGACCTCAAATGTGAGTGCAGTGGATGTTGAATCAGGAAGTAGACACAAAGCACAATCTCCTGTAGGGTTTTATAGGTTTTTGTGATTTTGATAGGTTCTACACAACGGTTCATCCTCACCAGTCATATCTAACAGTGTAACGTCCTAAACTTGTATAACCGATTGTGGAAAAAGTAAGTCAAAGTGCGTAGCTCGTAATGAAACAGATCGCTTATGGGCGAGTACGCCGCAAAATGGAGAGCGGATTTGAGAACGGAACATCAAAGTTCAAATCCATGTTGTTTAACCGCAAGGAAAGTTAAAAAAATGGCAAGATCACTCACCGATGGCGAAATGATAGATGGCAAGAAACACGGTTATTGGATCACCTATTACGCGAACGGAAATAAGCGGAGCGAAGGTAACTACATTCACGGTAAGAAGGACGGTCCTTGGATTACTTACCACAAGAATGGAAACAAGGCAAGCGAAGCCTCCTTCCGCGATGACAAATACGAAGGACCTTGTATTACCTATCATGACAACGGGAACCTTAGATCCACCGGGGCTTATCCGAAACATGTAGGTAAATCCTACGACGGCAAAAAGGAAGGTCCGTTTTACGGTTACGAAGAAGATGGCAAAACAATGTGGCTAATTGTAACCTACAAAAAAGGCGGTGCTCGCGCGAAGCCCGATGAATATCCGCTCGGTGTCTGCGGCGTTTGCGGTGAAGGCAGACGTTTGGCATGGGGGAATACCTGTCCGAAGTGCGGTAACGAACTGGATAGTCTTGCGTTGTAGATGGTTTTACGGTATAATCTCGATAACGGAAAAAATGGCGAATCTGAACTGAATGCATGATTTGAATAGGAGGTTAAAAACGATGAGAGTTATAAGTGCTTTAATCGCTATGACGGTGCTCTTTATTTCAGGGATATGGATTCAGGAAAGCATATCGGAAATCGATCCAGAATCCTTGATGGGTATGTGGCACTTTGATCAAGGGAAAGGGGGGACGGTTAAAGATTCCTCTCCGAACGGTAATGATGGGAAAATTGTTGATGCCAAACGGGTCGAAGGCAAAGAAGGCATGGGCATCGAATTCGACGGGAGTAATCATGTGGTTATCCCGGCGAGCAAGACTACAGACGACTTCCTTGATGGATTTACGTATCTGCTCTGGGTGAAGCCGCTTGGAAATCCTTCCGGTCCCCACGTCCGACTCATAGAAAGGGATTGGCACAACCCGAACATTCTGATCGGTCCAACCGACTTTTACGGCAGTTTTCTGTTTAACGGTGGGATAGATAACAGCCAAGTCCGGGGCGGGGAATGGGAGATGGAGGAGTGGAGTTTTGTCGCCTTAACCCACGACGGTAAGACACTTGCCCTCTATGTTGATGGCGAAGTCGTCGCGGATTTGGACGTAGGCAAACCGAGTTTCAGTCAGCAACACGATGGCGGTTCGATCTGGTTAACCCGCTGGAAAGGTGGTCCCGGTTGGGATTTCAAGGGAGTCCTTGACGAAATCGCTATCTTCGATGCCCCTCTCAGCGAAGATGACCTGACTACCATCATGGAGGACGGACTGGAGAAGGCTCTTGATGTTTCACCGGTTGGCAGATTAACAACAACTTGGGGGGAAATAAAAAGGTAGGAGCGATCTCCGAATCGCGATTGATTTATTTCAAAAATGCTAAAATTGTGACCGAATCGGATATTCCGTATTGTTGAACGGATTAAGCATATCAAAATTCAACCTCGTGCAACGGAAATATCCTTTGGGTTTTCGGGTGTAGCAGGACGCATTGTCGTCCTGCTGACCCTTATTGTTCTCTGCGGTTCACTAAAATAGGACTTACGCACTGTTTCTTAAAGTCCCCCTGATAAGGGGGATTTAGGGGGTTTAAAACCAAAAAATCTACTATCGTCTGTTAAATTTGCGTAAGTCCTGTAAAATCAATTAGAATTGGTATAATATTACGCGCGCCAAACCTCAAACACATATCTCCAGAAGCCATCGAGAATTTCAATGACCACTTGACCCTCTTGACTCGCGAAATTTTCATAGCAAATTTCATAGCAACCTTTGATGAAAATTGCCTAAAACCCAATCAGAGTAAGGGGTTATAGCCTTTCGAGAAACGTATTGAATTTACAGTTTTGCTATGAAAACTGTGAAACGCGTCTCTTAAAAACGCATCTATCATCCTAAAAATCCTCGGAGCTAATATGGAAAGTAAAAACGCATTAGATGAAAGTTCAATTGAAGCAGCAAAACAAGGCGATACTGTTGAACTGACCAATGATGAAATCGCGCAGAAATTGATGGAACTCCACACTATTCTGATTGTCGCTGACTACCCAGAAGACCACGCAGCGCGCTACCCGCGTTTAGCGTATACAATTTCTCGCATGGAGGCATCTGTGACGGAACTGGTCGCTCAAGGACGGTTGAAAGCGGAGATTCCCGGTGTTGGAGATATAGTCGCTACGATCATCACTGAATACGTTGAAACCGGAACGTGCTCAAAATTGCAGGAGTACGCGAGTGATATACCACAGACAATTGTTGAGCTTCTGCCTATCCCCGGACTTGGTCCTAAAACAATTAAACTTCTGTATCAGGAGGCAGGCGTTGACAGTCTCCTATCACTCCGAACGGCAATTGATGAAGGTAAACTGAAAGGGATCAAAGGCATCGGTAAGAAAACAATAGAAAATTTTGAGAAATACCTTAATAAAAATTTGTAACGGATATTCCTAACAAACAGACGTTTCTATTCCGCACAAGAGGTGAAATGATGGCAAGTTCCCGAGATACAGGTGAGATGGTTGATGGCAAGAAGCACGGGTATTGGGTCACCTATTACGCAAACGGAAATAAGCGAAGCGAAGGTCGCTACATTGAAGGCAAAAAAGAGGGACTTTGGATCCAATATCACAAAAACGGGAATAAGGCGAGCGAAGCCTCTTTCCGCGACGGTAAGAACGAAGGCGAGTACGTATGCTATTACGAGAACGGAAACCGCAAATGGGGCGGTCCCTACCGAGAACATGATGGCAGCTCCGCAGACGGTAGAAAAGAAGGCGTCTGGCTCTGTTATGAAGAAGATGGTGAAACGGTGTGGCGTATCATTACCTATAAGAAAGGCGGTGCTCGCGCGAAACCCGATGAATATCCGCTCGGCGAATGCCATGTTTGCGGTGAAGGTAGGCGTTCAACGTGGGGCGATACCTGTCCGCAATGTGGCACAGAGATTACTGATTAATCCTTGCAATTCTGAAGTTTTTATTTCAATTTGTAAGAAGAGGGGAAAATCATCGGTTGATGTAGAGCCTTTTCTACTATCACTAAACAGCAACGACCCGCTGTTGTCCCTTTCTATCTTTTGAAGGAATAATGCGAATCTCAATATCACGATTCAACCGATTAAGAAACGTCATCAGTCGCTCAACGCTGTAGTCAGAAAGTTTGGCGGCTTTAAGGCGCGCAATTTCAGGTTGCTTAATGCAAAGCAGCTTCGCAGCCTCTGCCTGAGTTAGTTTGCGGTCCTTGAGAATACGGAAAATCTCCGCTCCCAACTGCGCTTTTAGCATTTCTTCTTCAGCAACTTCATCGGAAAAGCCCAAATCCTTAAAAATATTTCCGCTGCCTTCTTCAACCTTAATTCGATTTTTCATAGTCCGCTCTCTGGCTCTGGAAAAGTCTGTAACTGTTCTCTTGAGTCACCAACCCACCGAACGTTTCTGGGTGTTGTTATTTCTTGATCCATAATCTATTATAACTAATGAGTTATGTTTTGGCAAGTGCAAAGTTGTGTAATTGCTAAACGCCTGTCATCAAACACCGACGTAAAAATCTGAATTTTTTCTCAGAAACAGGGTTTAATTGCGTAAATCATCGAGAAAAAAGAGAGAGGGAAAATCATTGACAATTGAATGGCACTTTCGATTTGTCTGGGGGGTTATCGCCATTTTTTTCCTGGTGCGATTTCCATGCGATCTAAAGGCTGAAACCCAAGAAGAATCCGCTCACAGAGTTGCGACTGCTGTCCGAATCAAAGATACACCCCCCCAATTAGACGGTGTTTTAGATGACAACATCTGGAAGGCTGCGCCTCTCCACAAAGACTTCCGTCAACGCGATCCCGATGAAGCAGAACCCGCTTCCCAACGCACCACATTCCAGATCGCCTATGATGACGAGGCAATCTATTTCGCTGTCATGTGCTATGACAATGAACCCGATAAAATCGTTTCCCGTCTTGTCAGACGCGACGAATACGTTGACTCGGATAAAATCCAGATTATCCTTGATCCGCACTACAACCGACAGCGCGGCTTTTCTTTTACCGTCTATCCTTCCGGTTCTGTCATAGATGGTATTGTCGGCGACGGCGGTTGGAACGGTTGGAACAACGCATGGGACGGCGTGTGGGAAGCAAAAACCCGTATCCACAAAAACGGGTGGGCAGTGGAATGTAAAATCCCATTTTACATGTTCCGTTTTTCATCGAAAGATAAGTACACGTGGGGACTACAGGTAGAACGGGAAATTAGTCGCAGGAAAGAGCGTGCCCACTGGCGTTTGATTAAGAAGGGGGAACCGGGGTGGCTATCGCATTTTGGGGATCTGGTAGGAATAGAGAACATTCATCCATCTCGGCATTTTGAGTTGATACCCTACGCGATGGGCAGAACAACCTTGGATAGCGGGACGGATTTGTGGGGGAACGTTGGTGGCGATGTCCAGTATGGGATTACCACAGGGACAACCCTCAACGCCACAATCAACCCCGATTTTGGACAAGTAGAGGCGGACCCTGCCACTTTAAATCTTTCTGCCTATGAGGAGTTTTTTGAGGAACGCAGACCCTTTTTCGTCAAAGGGTCGTCTGTTTTTAACTTCGGAGAGGGAGAAAAACAATTCTTTTACTCACGGCGGATCGGACGGCAACCCGGACATTTTCAGGTACCAGAGGGTGCCACGGAACTGAGTCGTCCGGAAGCGACAACAATTCTCGGTGCTGCCAAAATCGTTGGGAGGACCAACAGCAACACCTCCTTCGGTATCATGGAGGCTGTGACAGTGCCAGAGTATGCGCGGATAAAAAAAGGAGGCAAAAGCAGTGATTACCTCGTCGAACCGTTAACGAATTACTTTGTCGGTCGAGTGACACAAGATATCCTTGAAGGGAATTCTCGTATTGGACTGATAACGACAGCGGTAAACCGACGAGCCTCCAATGCCGCTTATGTCGGTGGACTTGACTGGGATTTGAGGTTCGCGAAGGAGCGGTACAAGATCAGCGGGATGCTCGCAGCGAGCCAAGCAGGAAAACTTGAGGCGCGTAAGTCAGGTTATATTGCGCGCATTGAGTTTGATAAACAGGGTGGATGGTGGGGACTTGATACCGATTTTAATGTGCTCTCCCCAGACTTTGAAATAAATGATGTCGGTTATGCACAACGCGGCGATATGATGCGATGGTTCTATGACCTTCTCTTCAAGAAACAGCAGCCGTTCAGCGTTTTCCGAGAAATGAGTTTAGGCTTCTACGGTTGGCGAGAGTGGAATTATGATGGCGTTAGTATTGGTCGCTACTCCGAGATATGGACAGATGGCAGACTGAAGAACTATTGGGAGTATGACTTGTGGGTTGGTCGGAATTTGGAGTCGTTTCGGGATGAGGATGTCCGACGCGGTGGAACGTTGATTAAGAATCCTGCGGGGTGGTGGGTTTTTAGCCGACTGTCTACGGATAGCCGTAAAATGGTGCAGCTTGAACTGAATCCGATCTTCGCATGGGACGATGATACCAAGAGCTCTGAAAAAGAGATCAATCTTCGCCTGAACATTCGTCCAATGTCGAACATTGAGTTGAGCATTGGACCGATGTATCGTTACCGAATTTATGATGCACAGTGGGTCGAGTTAGTTGAAGAGAACATCAACGGACGAATCGAGAAACACTACGTCTATGGGGAATTGACAGCGCAAACACTTGACTTTACGACGCGAGCGAATATCAGTTTTACTCCGACACTGAGCCTTCAATTCTACGTGCAACCTTTCATTACCATCGGAGACTTTTCCAATTTCAAGGAATTGGTTGAACCGAAGTCATATCAGTTCAAACCGTATCCACTGAACAAGAACCGAGATTTCCATCGGCGTTCCTTGCGAGGCAACACCGTCCTTCGCTGGGAATTCCGTCCGGGCAGTACGCTGTTTTTGGTTTGGTCCCAATCGCGTGCGATTGCGTTGGAAGATATTGGAGAAATGGATCTTGAGTTTCGTCCGTTTCACCAATTGCGAAGCAGTTTCACCGATGAAGGAAAGAATATCTTCCTGATTAAGTGTCGGTATTGGTTTGGTGTATAAACCTTTCGGATTCGGCTTTTGAACAAAGTTGTCCAAGAATTGGACAGCAAGACCTCACTTTGTGAAGCGGAATTATCGGGAAACTTTCTTTTCCAAGTGATTTCACATTTGAGTTAACTTTGGCATGAAAATTGCCACGACATAACTATATTACGCAAGAAAAAATGGAATTTTTCTTGACAAATAATGCAGGTATTGTTAATACTGTTAGTATCAACAATACCTTCGCCAACTTATCCAGACCTGAGTTGAGCAGGTGTTTGATGAATAGAGCCAATAGAAGTCAGATGTTCAGTGAGTTGGTCAATAACAATAGGTTCAGGTTTTTGTGGAAGCCTTTTTAATGTTTCTTGTAAATACTTCAGTCCACGGTAGTGCGCTTTGAGATCTAAGACGCTAAAGTCAGGGTTTTGTATTGGTAAAGCGAGGAGAAAAATACGCGCAATGAATTGCGCTATTACAAACCTAAGGAGGATATACGCATGAAATATATGCCGTTGTTATTGATTCAATTTGTACTGCTTATGTTGGGATTGGTCGGTTATTGCATTGCTACTGAGATTGGCTTTGAAGCCGAAGACGCAGATGAAATTGTAGAAATCATGGAAATTTATGAAGATAAGAAAGCTTCAGGCGGTATGTATATATCGGCGGGAAAGGGCGGGGGGGGGCGCCACCCCGGTAAAGCCGATTTCGTGATTAACGTTAGAACACCCGGTCAGTACACGATGTGGGGGCGGGTGATTGCCCAAGATACGGCGAAGGACTCTTTCCATGTCACAGTCGATCAGAAGAAAAGTCCACAACCGGGTGATGCCAACATGATCTGGGATACAGGTCAGTATCAGGAGTGGACGTGGGCAAAAGTAAAATGGCGCGAAAAGAATCTGTTGACCTTTGATCTGAAACCGGGGAAACATACCGTTACATTTTGGTCTAGGGAAGGCGATACCCGTTTGGATGCCGTTTACATGGCAATAGACCCCAACGCTGTCCCCAAACTACCGAGTGAAATTGAGGGTTTTGCTGTGCATCCCCGGAATCGCTTAACGACAACTTGGGCGGAGCTAAAAAAACGGTAGGGCTGGACTCAAGCACTGTAACCCGTACATCGCTTACGAAGCAGTTTCACGGATCTTGGAAAGAATATTTTCCTGATAAAGTGCCGATATTGGTTTGAGATATAATCAATTTTCTTGGAGACTTGCTAAATTCCGAGCATTTTGCCAATTTTTCGTTTTTATGATTTTATGCACCTTTTTCGCTCACAAATAGTGTCATTAATGGTGAAGTTATGCCCTTTGATACTTAGTTTTTGGACAGAAGTGTCCAGAAATTGAACTGCTAAAACTAATTTGTCAGGCAGAATTAGCGAAAAATCCTATTTTAGCGTAATTTCACGTTTGAATTGACTTTGGCATGGGAATTGCTTAGTGAAAGTAAATTTTTCTTGACAAATAGTGCAGAAATTGTTAATATTGTTAGTATCAAGCATAAAATTAGATGTAACAAACGTTAAAGTGCGAATATACTATATAGGAGGGGCGTATCATGAAATCGCGCCGGACACATCTCGCGTGGATAGTATCGCTTGTCGTACACGCCTGCCTTGCAGTCGTTGTAGGGTATTTCGCTATCTCGTTGAATCAGCAGAAGATACAAGATGCTATTGATGTAAGTTTTTTCATTGTTTCACCACCAGAAGTTGCACAGAGAGACCCTGTTTCTAAACCGGTCGTTGTAGCGGCTCCAGCTCCTAATTTGCAGGTCGTACCCCAAACTGAGACGACACCCCGCCGCACAACGCTTACGAGACAGGCGAAGGCGGCTATGACTGCAGCACCGACTGCACCACTGACAGCCGGTTCACCAGCTGCACTGAAAACGCAACACGTTAACGTCTCAAATAGTCCTTCTGTGCTGCAACACACCACAGAAGCGTTGTCAACTGCAGCAGTGCTGCCCACGACATCGGATACGCTGCCTACGGCAGGATTGCGTGGCGGTGGCGTAACAACAGGCAGTGTCGGCACAGGTATCGGTGACAACGTAGGTGCTGGTACTGGACGCGGTGCTTTTGGGTCCGGAGCAGGTGTCGTACAGGGGCGCGGACAAAACCATGCTGGGTTGGATTCACTTGTTGAAGGCGCAGGCGTTGCGAATATCAATGCCTCGTTGTCAGATGTAACAGAGAATATGGTTCTGGGTAACGGTGTGCCACCGCTTCCGAAGGGAAGTCCAGGTGCTATTATTCAGGGACGCGGCAAAGAGATTATTGGAAGACTCAATCTTGTCCGTCTCGATGATCCGTTACATCCGAACCTTGATTTCTGAGGAAGCGGCATCGGACACCTCCGATTCGGGGCAGGTCTGCCCTATTTAGTCAAGTCGCTGAACGCAGATACAGGCATCCAAACGCAAATGGTTGACGCAGTCCAAATTACGGACGCGGCGTTTTTTGAGTCACCGATTATCTTTATGGAACCGATTTCGAGTTCCGCAGTGGAACTCCAGAACGGATTGTTGAATGGTAAGGCTATCTGGCAAACGAAAGGGAGCCGTCCTTCTTTCGGCTATACTGATCGGGAAACGCAACGGATTCGCGAATATGTCATAAACCGCGGCGGGTTTATCTATATGCCCACGCACGGAAGCACGGAAGCGGCGATGCAACCTGCGCATCGCGTCCTGCGTCAAATTCTTCCTGAATACCATCTCACCACTATCCCGCGGGATCACGATATTTACAATAGTTTCTATGAGTTGAACGGACCGCTCCGTTTTCCTGTCCGGAAAATTGGGAGCACAGTTCTCCATCACGGTCCCTACGGTCAGTTGAAGGGTGTTTTCATTGACGGCCGACTTGCTGTTCTCGTTGATACGGAAGCAATGATACACGTGATGGATGGCGCAGTACAGAAACCGTTCTTCGGTCACTATCAAGACCGGAACAAGATTTTAGAGGAATTCGCACCTGCGGCTGCGAGACAACTCATCAATATTGTTGTCTATGCCGTAACACACGGGAGTATCTCGGATTACAGCAACTATATCCCTGAATCCGCACTTGCGGATGGCGAGACAGACAGGGTCCCACAAAAAGCACCTGCTGCTGCAGATCAGTTGTAGTGCTGCTATGTTAGAACTCACGCGAATTCGATAGACCCTCCAGTGGCAAGGCTTCTAACCTTGCCTCACGCAAACAAAATAGGTGCGGTTTTCAACCGCACCTATTTGCTTTTAATTTCCATATTCACTTTTGATTTGAGATTTTCGTGAGGCATACCGTATCAGAAAAAATTTGACAAATTGCGCCCAAAACAAGCAGGATAACAGTAAAATCGTGCCTTTATTTGACAAATTCCCTTTAGAAATGTATAATATAAGAAAGTACTATTTCATTTCTCAATAAGATGCAGCTTGCAAGTTTCATAATGTTGCAAGCTTGAACAAGAAGAAGGGGGCATAAAACAAAAATGGCTGATTACGCTAATCCTGATGTTTTGGTAAGTACAGAATGGGTAGCCGCACACGGTGGTAATGCTGGTATCCGACTCCTCGAAGTTGATGTTGATACAGAGGCTTATGCAGAAGGACATATCGCTGGCGCGGTCGGACTGAATTGGCAGACACAACTCTGCGATCAAGTTCGGCGCGATATTCTCACGAAAGATCAATTTGAGGCACTCTGCAACGACAGCGGTATTGCCAATGATACTACCGTTATCTTCTATGGGGACAATAATAACTGGTTCGCGACGTATGCCTTGTGGCAATTCCGCTACTACGGACACGATGAAAGCCTGTTGAAGGTGATGAACGGGGGCCGCCAAAAATGGATTGATGAAGGCAGAGATCTTGTTACGGATGTTCCAAGCTATGACAGCACCGGATATCAGGCGAAATTTCCTGATGACAACGTCCGTGCCACAGCGGATACCGTCCGCGACACACTCGGGCAAGGCATTGTTAACCTCGTGGATGTCCGTTCACCCGCTGAATTCTCTGGCGAAGTTATTGCACCACCCGGTATGAGCGAAACTGCACAACGCGGCGGACACATCCCCGGCGCAGCGAATATCCCGTGGGCAACCGCAGTTGCTGAAGACGGCACCTTTAAATCGCACGACGAACTGGAAGCGATCTACGGTGGTGAAGGCGTTGACGATAGTAAAGAGACAATCGCCTATTGCCGTATCGGTGAACGTTCATCGCATACGTGGTTTGTGCTGAAGTATCTACTCGGTTATGAGAAAGTCCGTAACTATGATGGCAGTTGGACAGAATGGGGCAATCTTGTCGGTGCACCCATCGCACGTGACTAAAGGAATGGTTGTCAGCAAGATGGCTTTCGGCTTTCGGCTTCGGCTGTCAGTAAAGAAGTATCTGATTTATAGTGAAACCTACACTTAAGTAGACACTTTTCCTTTAACAAAAAACAGTTCGTAGGGGGTTTTTGCTGGGGTGTTTCTTCTAAGGTCCCCTCGTCCATCTTTCAAAATGTGTCCTATTATTTTTACAGGTCACTATAAACTAACCTCTCTTTGCTGACGGCTGAAAGCCGATGGCTGATGGCTATAAAAAATATGCCTAAATTCATTTCTGCTCATGTCATTGCTTGTATGACGCGCCAAGATGTGGCACGACTGCTGAAGCGGTTCAAAGAAGAAGAAAACACCGATGTTCGTAATATCCGAGTCTTGTGTGATACACTATCCGGCAGAATGGTCTGTGAGTGGGAAGCCCGCGATCGCGTCGTTTTGGTCGAATGGCTGAAGAAGTGTAACGTCCAGATACGCGGCACAGGCGAATGGCTCATGGCAGTTCAATATGAGTCTGTGGATGCTGAACTCGTGACACCTCAGCGGGATAGTCTATAAATACTCAGGTATGCAAGAGAGTGGCGCGAAAACCGATGTATTACTTAACCCGGCAGACAGCGTTTGAAGCATCACATTACAACCGTATCCCTGAATTGAGCGATGCCGAGAATTTTGCGTTGTTCGGTGCCGCCGCAAACCCTAACAGCCATGGACATAACTATGTGCTTGAGGTGATGGTCAAAGGCAGTGTAGATGCCGATGATGGCATGGTCATCAATTTGGTAACGTTAGATGCCTTGTTAAAGACGGAGGTGCTTACCAATTATGATCACAAGCATTTGAACCGTCAGCATCCGGTCTTCGCCAAAAACCCGCACTTGCAACCGACGTGTGAAAACATCGCTATAGAGATTTGGCAACGGCTTGTGTCGTCTCTACCCGATAGCATGTTGCACAGGGTGCGGCTCTACGAAAGCACATCGAATTTTGCCGACTATTATGGGGAAGGGCAGATGGTTTATCTGACCAAGGTTTACGAGTTTAGCGCAGCCCACCGCCTGCACAGCCACGCGCTTAGTGACGAAGAGAACCAAGAAATCTTCGGAAAGTGTAACAATCCGGCAGGACATGGACATAACTATGTCCTTGAAGTTACCGTGGAAGGTGACGTAGATGAGAGAACCGGGTTGGTTGCCGGTTTGGATTTTCTTGACGAAGTCGTTCAAAAGCAGGTTTATACACGCTTCGATTACAAGCATCTCAATGTTGATACGCCTGAATTTGAAATGCTTAACCCGACCTCGGAGAATTTCGTCAAAGTACTATGGGATGTACTGGAGCCGAATTTACGTCCGGTAGTTTTACATCGCCTTCGTTTGAGAGAAACGCCGAAAAATCACTTCGATTACTACGGCGAGTAACCTCTTTTCGAGTAAGCGCGATCAGAAATCAGGCAAGGGAGACACACCTTAACACAATGGACCTTAAACAGGAGCCTCCGAACCTAAAATTAGAGGATCTTTTTACCAAAATCCTTGAGAATTTAGGCGAAGATCCGAGTCGTCAAGGCTTGGTAAAAACGCCGCTCCGTGCCGCGAAAGCCATGGAATTTTTGACGAGTGGCTACCATCAAAACATTGATGAGATTTTAAATGGTGCCATCTTTGATGAAGATTACGACGAAATGGTGATTGTAAGGGAGATTGAATTTTATAGCCTTTGTGAGCATCATATTCTTCCGTTTTGGGGTAAATGTCACGTCGGGTATCTCCCGCGGAACCGAATTATCGGTTTAAGTAAAATTCCGCGTATTGTAGATATGTTTTCCCGGCGGTTGCAAGTTCAAGAACGACTCACACGTGAGATTGCTGAAGCCCTTGAGACTGCCCTTGAGCCGCGCGGTGTTGCGGTGGTCATGGAGGGACAACATTTGTGTATGATGGCGCGCGGCGTTGAGAAACAGGCACCGAAAATGGCAACAAATGTCATGCGCGGCGCGTTCCGCGAAGATAGTGCAACACGTGCTGAGTTTTTGAGGTGCGTTCAAATATCTTAATCCAAGTTGTTACTAACAGGTTTTACACATTTCAGAAGGGTTTTTTGTCTCTTTCCACACCCCAGATGAAGTTTAATAAAATATTTGGGTAATTCTGTGTTCTCCCAGGTCCGGTAGGTTCGGTTTCCTAACCGAACCGGATGCTACGCGGAAACCTTTAAGACTCCAAAAACCTCTTGAATCCCGTAGGGATGGTATCTCTGTAGAGAAACACAACCTCACAGACCTAAGCCCCGTAGGGGCGGAAACCTCTACACGGATCTGCGAGGAAATGTTATCGAAAATCGCTAAATTGACACCTATGGCTGCATCCATAGCTCGGTGTACATGCCGCCCCTACGAGAAACTAAAGAATAGAAGCGACCGCGTTTCTATAAACATACTGAAGAAATATCCAAGCAAATAAACCCTACGGGACTAAAGAGGTTGTTTGAATCGTATGGTTTCTTAAAAGCACCGATATTCTTTGGATTCTATGGCCAAAACAGTCAGATAAAAACTCCAAAATTGTCCAAACTTTAGTAATTAACTGGTACAAGTCGTAAACTATAGTAAAGTTTACCGAAGATGCCCAGGGGAATAAAGATGAAAAACGTCATATTTTTTTTCATTGTAGGTTTTTTGCTCGCTATTGGTACATACACACACGCAGAGCCTTTTACTTATCATTGGGAAATAGATGAGACACCGTCTGGGGCTGAAACAGTATCGGTTATACAACCCGTCAAAGTAACACTTTTTGATAACCCCGTTCAAATAAGTTCTACTACCGCTTCACTGCAATTAAGGCAGCAATACGGCATTCACTTATCGGATCAGTGGAACTCGGACCTTGCTCAGTTGTTACTCTCAGCGTTTGAATCTGTTCCTCGGTATTGGTATCATCAAGAAAACGATCGAAGTTACTGGACTTTAACAGATAACCATATCCATAACGATATTATGTTTTTTGATATACGCGGGATTAAAATAGTTGTTATATCTTCACACGCTTTCGATTATGCAGAACAAAGATTAGCAGAAATTGATGGCATAAGAGGTAGGTTTTTCTCCAGAAGGCTCCATCGTACTGTTGTTCGCTATATTACTGATAATGGGACAGATAGAGGGACTGTTGATTATATTCTTAGGGAGCGATATGCCGTTAGTGTAAATCCACCTAGCTATGAAGAACTTACAAAAAACACAACCGCCGAACATGCTGGCAGGTTTATGCCATTTAAGGGTGATGAGTTGATGGAACTTATCTCAATGCTTGAAGAGTATCCTACGGGTATGCTGAAAACCCCTGGATTGAACTATATTATCCGAAGGTTAGATGGGCTACCGCACCCGTTGTACCCACAAGCTGGTGCTGTGGCTTGGCCAACAGCAGGGTACATAGAGTTCATGGAAAGTGCGTTTAAAGGTGGTGCCTCAGACAGTATCCACAGACTTATTCTCCATGAGAAAGCTCATTTTTTGTGGCATTATCTTTTTGACGAGCAATTAAAGCAAGATTGGATTGAATTAGGCGGTTGGAAACAAGATGGAGATACATGGTATACTACGAAGCAAACAGAATTTGTATCTGCCTATGCTCACGGTGAGAATCCAAATGAAGATATGGCGGAAAGTATTAGTCACTACATTGTTAGACCCGACAAGCTCCGTTCTCGTTCGCCGGCTAAATACGAGTTTATTCAAAATCGAATTATGCACGGAACGCGCTATATTTCTAAGATAAGAGAAGATTTAACATTTGAAGTCTATAACCTCTATCCAGATTATGTCTACCCTGGTCAGATTATACGAGTTGATATAGGGGTAGACGGTGAACCTGAAGAGGATAAGTTGCTTACAGTTGAGATAGAGATACATGGCGAAAGCGAATTTGATACAGCGAGAAGTCTATATGTTAGGCTTTTCCCAGTAGAAAGCACACAAAATGTTTTCTTTGATATGCGGCTTGGCGCGATAGACGAAAACGGCAATCGGGTATCCGAAAGTCATACATTCCGAGGACAGCGTACAGTATCTAAATATGCTAAAAATGGATACTGGTCACCAGAAAACATTTCACTTGAAGATAAAAACGATCAAGAGAGGCATCAGAATAAGCGCACATTTGGCTGGCAATGCTACATTAATAATCCGCTTGAAGATTTAGATCCGCCCGAGTATGTTAAAGGCTCTATGGAACTTTCCCTATCCGAGCGGTTCACACGTAACGATGAGCGTTACCAAGTTATCACAGCAACATGGGATGTTAAAGAAAAATCTGGGATAGATCATGTCTGCGGGAATATAAATGATGAGTTTGTAGAAACATACTCTCGCTCCGGAAATTTCAACTATGGTGATTATAATCCTACTACTGGAAAAGTAAGCATTGATTTCGAGATACCAGATTACATGCCGAGTGGTCGATATGAAATGAATCGTATCTGTATGCGAGATGTCGCGTATAATGGTATCAATGTTTTCTTTACTAACGAACCAGATGACAACCCATCAGATAATTATCATTATTTAGACGAAACGCCCAAGTCAATCGTCGTTAAAACTACAAATCCAGACTTGCAACCACCTGTGCTTGATATAAATAGGATAACTATATCAGCAGTGCCTACGGTCCCCGAAGCACCTAACGGTGAGACAACAGTCGATATTTCTTTCTTTATCAAGGATAACATTAGTGGGTATCGGATAAGCGGAATGCGTTTGCGAGACCCACATGGGGGAATGCATCATTTCTGGCACTACCACAGTGAACGTGGTCGCATGTACCCTACCGGTGATCCGACGATTTACAAAGAATATAACCAACGGATTATTCTTCCAGTGGGTAGTATTCCAGGAACTTGGGGACTTGCTGAGATGACTTTGTTCGATAGAGCAGAGAACTTCTCCAAATACGACTTCACAGAGATCGTTAGATTTGAAATAGGCGACACCCCCGCAGCTCCTGAGTTAGTGGCTGAGTCACCCCAGATTACGCAACTAATGCCGAACTATCCAAATCCATCTAACCCAGAAACATGGATACCTTATCAACTAGCAAAGGGTTCGGAGATTAGTATATCTATTTATGCTGCCGATGGGCAATTGGTTCGGAATTTGAATTTAGGGTATCAACCTACGGGCGTTTACAAATCTCGGAGTCGTGCTGCGTATTGGGATGGTAGAAATGGACTCGGTGAACAGGTCGCAAGTGGTGTTTATTTCTATACGTTCACTGCAAGAGATTTTACTAATACTCGCAAAATGCTAATTCTCAAATAGTATCAAATGACCATAAGACATTATCATAGTTTAATTTTGTGTGAGTGTTCGTGTATGCGAATGGGCGAGGGAACCTCGCCCCTACGATATAGGACGCTGAGGTATATGTCTACGAAAGTGCCACTTTTTTAAATCATTATAATGTCCATAGGATAGCTGGGATACTGATGTTTATTAGATGCCCAGCCATGGCTGATGAGTGGTTTGAGTTGGATTGGCTGACATCTCCTTCGAGAAATAATGCGTTTAAAAATAAATATGTTTCAGGTTGTCCATAGGTGTTGTCTATTCTATCTCACCGGGGGTAATACGTGGTGAAGGAAAATCGCTCTGAACGGCAAAAACGGATTGAGAAACTCCAGCAGCCCGATGCACCAGGAATGGTGAAACTTGATGGAAAGGTTGCTGTGATTACCGGAGCGTCAAAAGGGATCGGTAAGGCAACCGCATCCGCTTTCGCTGCGGCAGGTGCGAAGGTTGTACTCGCTGCCCGAACACGCGAGACACTTGAACAGGTCGCAGCGGACCTCACGGAAAATGGTGCTGAGGCAGTGGCTATTCCAACGGATGTGACTGATGTAGATGCCGTGCAGCAGCTTATTAAAGGGACGCTTGATGTTTACCAACGCGTCGATATCCTCGTCAACAATGCAGGAGTCGGCTATTTCGGACCGGTTGTTGATTTCGCACCCGACGATTGGGATATGGTGCTTAATTCCAATTTAAAGGCGATTTATCTCTGCGCGAAGTACGCACTTCCACCTATGTTAGCACAGGGCAGTGGACAGATTATTAATGTACTTTCGATCGCTGCGAAGGTTGCGTTTGAAGCCTCGGCGGCTTATTGCGCAGCGAAAGCGGGGGCATTAGCACTCACAAAGGTTTTAGCGAGCGAAGTCCGTCAGCAGAATATCCGCGTTACCGCGGTGCTACCGGGTTCGGTGCATACGCCGTTTTGGGATGGCGTTCCAGAACCCCCCGATTTTGAACAGATGCTTAAGCCTGAACACGTAGCAGGGACGATTGTTTCCGTCTGTGGGCAACCGTCCGGTATGGTGACGGAAGAGATTGTCGTAATGCCACCACTCGGAATTCTCTAATAGGTTTATATATCAACTGGCGTTGTAGGGAAATTAGGTCGATATATCCGCAAGTCTGATTAAGACCTGAAACGCCCGAGCCTTCGCCGGATACGAACTTTGCGAATGGCACGTGCATCAGCGTCTGTGACTGTGATGATAGCATCGCCTAAACTAAGTTCAGTACCCGTTTCTGGAATCGTTCCGGTCCGATCGAGGATATAACCAGCGACCGTTTCATAGTCGCCTTCGGGAATGGGGAGTCCATAGTGTTCGTCAAGTAAATCGACTTCGGTTCTCGCGTCGCATTCGAGGATGTGTGGCGCGATGAGGCGGGCAAGGTCGGGACCATCACGTTCATCGGCGAATTCGCCAACGATTTCTTCAACCAGATCTTCGACAGTAACGAGTCCGACAGTGCCGCCATATTCATCAACAGCAAATACCATTGTGTGTCGAGTGTGCTGGATCTCTTTGAGGAGCGCATTAATATTTTTCGATTCAGGTACATGCAACACCGTTCGGATAAACGGTTCGACTGTTTCGGGTAGCGTATCCGATTTTTCGTGAGAGTTCAAAGCGGTTTCTGATTCAACGTCATCATAAATAACATCCAATAGGTTGACGATGCCGACGATGTTATAGATATGTTCTTCGTAGACGGGAATCCTTGAAAAGCCGGAGTCCGCAGCGATTTTCAAAAAGTCTTCGCATCTTGTGTTTTTTTCGATCGCAACGATATCGACGAGCGGAACCATAACTTGTGCGACTGTCCGATTTTGTAGATTCAGTAGACTATGAATCATCCGCCGCTGGTCGGTGTCCAAGTTACCGGAACGTTCTCCCATCGTTGCGAGGAGTCGTAACTCTTCACGTTGGGCATCGGGACTGGGGACACTTTTACCTCTATCTACAAGCCTGATAATGAATTTTGTTAGGGTTTGTACGAGGTAAATAAGAGGGGCTAACACTAATTCAGAAAATCGTAACGGATAGGCATAGCGCAAAGCGAGGCTATCTGCCTTGACGCGAAAGATCGTTTTTGGCAAAATCTCACCGAAGATGAGGAGTAGCGTCGTTACCCACACGATAGCGATCGGTTCTTGTAGATTTTCTGCGTTGGGGAAGACCCTCGCAGTCAACCGGTCACCGAATTGGGCAATTAGGATATTCGCCAGATTTGTTCCTACTAACGTAAGCGCGAGCATTCTATCCGGAGATTCAACCAAACGGTAGACGATGTTCGCTTTGGCGTCCTTAGATTCGACGAGTTGGTTAATTCGGATTTTATTAACGGATACGAGGGCTGTTTCGGAACCGGAGTAAAAGGCTGATAGTACAAGGCAGATCAGGACCGCTACCACGAGTGAACTGAGTATGATAATCTGTCCTGTGCTACTGGCACCAATTAAGAAGAGGGATAATAAAAAAATTTTCAATTGTTAGGTATCCGGTATCGGTTATTGTTGCCCTTCCGTTGCAGTTTCGTCGGCGATCGGCACTTTAATAAACAGGTTTGTGATGACGTTCCCTTCTGTAGCGATAATTTCAAATTTGATGCCGTTCTCGTCAATATATGATTCACCAACGGAGGGGATTCGTCCGAAGATTCCGAGGGCATAACCCCCAATAGTGTCTGCGTCGTCTTCACTGAGTTTCAGTTCAAATTGCTGATTCAGTTCTCGGATGCTCATACGTCCGGAAGTTTCAAGTAACAACGGTTCTTCAGAGTGTTTAACAAAATCGGGGGGCGCGTCGTCCCTGTCATGTTCATCAACGATGTCGCCGACGACCTGTTCAACGATGTCTTCGGTGGTGACGATTCCTGAAACACCGCCATACTCGTCTTGAAGAATTGCCATTTTGGTTTTTTCACGTGTGAGTTGTAGTAATAACATCCCGATTTTACGGGTCTCAAGGACGAAGATGGGTTCGCGAATAAGGGGAGCAGTGGACGGCACTTCAGAAATCTGTTCCCGTTTTTCGAGAAAGGCATCAATCGTAAGTGAATTGACTGCGGCGTGTCGCCACAGCGCGAAGTCTTTGACATAGAAAATACCACAGATATTGTCAATTTGATCTTCATAGACTGGAATGCGTGAAAATCCGTACTCTTTTGCTTGCTTTAATGTTTCTTGGATGGTGTTTGATGTCGGGACTGCAATGACTTCGGTTCGCGGCACCATAATTTCTTTGGCATCAATGGCCTGCAATTGAAGGATATTGCTCACAATTTCCCGTTCATCGGGTGGAAGTGCTTCGTCGTGGTAGGTATTAAGGATTTCTTGAAAATCTGTCGCAGTGAGGTGTTCTTCGGGTGGTAGGTGTCCGCCAAATATCGGGACGAGAAAATCAATAATTCGGCGCAGCAATCCGCGTAGCGGCGTGATAATCACTGAAAATCCCCAGAGGAGCGGTGCTGTTATTTTCGCGAAGGATTCCGCATGCTTGATAGCAAAAGTTTTTGGGGTCATCTCTCCGAAAATGAGCATGAGCGATACATTGAGGGCTAAGGCGATGACAAAACGGATGGATTCGGCGTATTGCGGAAGTGCTTGCCCGATAAATGAAAGCATGAGGATCGCGAACGTGACGTTGACAAGGTTGTTACCTAACAGAACGGTAATAAACAATCTGCGCGGGTTATCAACAAAGTTGACAATTGCAGACGCGGTGCCTTTTTCAACACGGAGCCGCTCGATTTGGACTTGGGTAAGTGCACATAAAGCTGTCTCGGAGCCGGAGAAAAAGCCGGAGAAGACAAGTAAACCTGTCAAGCCGATCAGATAGGGCAGATGGGGGAGTAGTGGAACAACATCCATTCTTTTTAGAAAGCAATCTTTTGGCTCACTTGCAACCGGGGATTGCTATGAATTATACTGAATTAGCGATAATGTATAATTTGTTCGCCTTATTTCATGGTTTATAATTATAACATATTTACAGAAAAATCGCAAGAAAAATATGACCCTTTTTTCAGGCACTACCTGCAAACTGAGTGCCTTTCGCCTCAAGCACCTGAGTGGAGGCTTTAAGCGTACCAATTTTTGAGGATGTTCATGACAAAGTTAGCACAGATGCAACGAATTGAAGCGTGTGGTATCGTCGCTATCATTCGTGCGAACAGCGCAAATGAATTGATTAAGGCAGCAGAAGCGATTCATGCGGGTGGCGTTAACGTGATTGAAGTCACCATGACAACGCCGAACGCGTTACAGGTAATTAGCGATGTTTCATCGGCGTATGGAGATGCGGTACTTGTAGGTGCCGGATCGGTGCTGGATGCCGAAACAGCGCGTGCCGTAATGCTGGCAGGCGCGGAGTTTATCGTCAGCCCCGTTACAAAAGCAGATGTGATTGAAATCTGTAACCGCTACGGGAAAGTTGTTATCCCTGGTGCCTTTACACCGACAGAGATTTTGGCAGCTTGGGAGATGGGAGCAGATTATGTCAAGGTATTTCCGTCAAGTGGTGTCGGTGCTGCCTATATAAAAGACGTGAAAGCCCCATTACCCCATATACCTCTTGTTCCGACGGGGGGGATCAATGCTGAAAACGCCGCTGAGTTTATCACTGCCGGTGCTACTTCTTTAGGCGTTGGCAGTGCACTCGTTAATAATCAATTAATTGAAGCTGGCGAATTTGCACTTCTCACTGAAAGAGCTGAGAAACTTATCAAGGAGGTACAACGCGCGCGTTCGGGTATCAATTCGGCTTAAACCCGCTGAAAACGTGTTTTTGTGTTGACAATTGTTCTTAACTTTGCTAATCTTCTTACTAAGGATTATATACTCTTCGCTTATCAGACACCGCTATGCAGATTGATCAATTAATCTTAGGTAAATATAGATTGCTTGAATTTCTGAACTCAGGAGGATTCTCCTCGGTTTTTCGCGCCCGCGAAGAGATGACGAACCGAGACGTTGCCATTAAAGCTTTAGCAAAAACCGCTTACCCCGCGAGTAGAATGAAGTTCTTGCTAACAGAATTTCAAGCGATGTCGAAAATTTGGGGACATCCAAATATCGTCTCTATTCATACGGTCGAACCCGGCGAAGATGATTACGTCGCGTGGATAGTCATGGAGTATGTTGAAGGGAAAAGCCTTCACGAACTTATGCAGGAGGGGGCACTTGGGCTCACAGATACGCTCAATATCGGTTTAGACATCTGTCGAGGTTTGAAGGAGGCACATGCTCACAAGATCATGCACCGGGACATCAAACCCCAAAATATCTTACTGACCACCGAAAAAGAGGCGAAGGTTGCTGACTTTAGTATCGCCCGTATCTTTGGTGAGACAACCGAATTCGCTGAAACCATGGCAGGCACCCGACGCTACATGGCACCTGAACAATACTATGGAGCTTATGATTATCGGGCTGACCTCTATTCCACCGCGCTCATCTTGTATCAGTCCGTAACCGGACGATTCCCATTCTCAGGCGAAAATAAGGAGATGGATAAAAAGAAAGCTGCTGGTGAGATAGAGGAAATTGACAGATGTCCTGAAGTCCTCCGCAACTTTGTCCAGAAAGCACTCCATCGACAACTCTCGAAGCGTCATCAAAGTGCTACCGAGATGTATGAAGAATTGGATCGCATCCGTCAAGACGAGTACGTCAAACAGGTCTCTGAACTTATTGACGCAAGTGTCAATTCCAGTAGCCCGAAATTGGCTGAAGCCCTTGAACGCTACCGCAAAACATTTCGCCTGCCGCTTGCGGACGCGGAACGTATGAATCAAAACCTCTTTTTCCAGCGCCGCCAGAAAGAGGAAAACGTCAAACGCGAAAAACAGTTGGCGCAAGTGGAAAGGCATTATACACTCGCTGCACGCTACGCCGAGGATCGTGACTATGCTAAGGTACTTGCTGAACTCCACAAGGCGAGCCGTCTCTGTATCAATGACCACGGTTTAACCAAGTCTGTTGATGACCTGTTTCAGAAGCTCAACACCTTAAATGTGCCACTCTCAGCGAATCCGACTGTGGAAGAGGTCGTTGCACTGATTCAGAAATTGCCAGATGATGACAGTACAGACCTTCGCACATGGCTTGATTATCAAGAATCTGTGCCTGAGGAACCGACAGATATAACACCCATACAGCCTCGGATTAGAGTCTCCAGCAGTTATCGACACGTCATTGAGGAAGCCTCGCCAGAATATCTGCTCGATCAAGTTCACAGCGATATCCAATATCCACATGAAGTAGAGGCACTTCGCATCTTCCAACAAATTCAGATTTATGAACAACAGGGACGTACGCAGCAGTGGCTCGCACTCTACAGGAAATTAGGTAAGTTCTACCAGAAGCAGGCTGGCTATTTTGTTAAAGATGACAATTTAGAACTTACTGCCAACTGCTACACGCGCGCTCGGTTCGCTTACACGGTTGCAGAAAAACAGCGTCTCGCCAGAAGGAATGCCAAAAAAGGGGCTGTCTATTATACACGCCTTGCACGCCAATTTGAACTCCAGCGTTCATGGGAAAGTGCAGGAAAATCCTATATCCTTGCCGCCTACAATCACGGCTACGTAAATATCCCCTCCCTCGTTGAAGAATGTCACCGGATGGCAACTGTCTGCTATTTCAACGCTGCTGAAAGTGCACACCTCAATAACGAGTTGCAAACGGCTTACGACTTTTACATGTTAATCTTGGCAATCGGTGAGAAGATGTCTAAACCGACGAAGATGGTGAGTGAAGCACAAAAATTAATCTCGGAAATCCCGGTTGCAGATTAAAGGGGCTGTGTTCAGTGAAAATATCTTTGAAGCGTGGGGAGATACTTATCGGGACTTTCGTACTTGAATTCGGTGGATCCGCGATTGCGACGCTCCTCGCGAGTGCCGGGGCAGACTTCATTATTGCAGACTTGGAACATAGTTCCTTTTCTATAGAGACCGTTGGACGGATAATTCGGAATGCACGTGGTTCAAATCTCCCGTGTATTGTCCGTGTGCCTGTCCTTGAACGCCACTTTGTTTCTCGGGCCCTTGACGCGGGTGCTACGGGGGTTATGATCCCCCGGGTCGAATCTCACGAAGATATTGAGAAAATTAAAAGATGGACAAAATACGCACCAGAAGGGGATCGGGGTGTCGCCTTCGGGATTGGACACACTGATTATGGCGATTTCACAAAACTTGATACCAGAGAATATGTGCGCAACGCAAATCAGGAAATACTCACCATCGGGCAAATTGAGACCGTCAAAGCTGTCGAGAACCTTGATGACATCCTCTCCACCGGCGAACTGGATGTTGTGTTCGTCGGTCCGTACGATCTGTCCACGTCGATGGGGATCTCTGGTGAACTTGATCATCCGCAACTTTTAGAGGCTATCAAAAAAATTATTAGACAGGCACAGACGTACAATATCCCTTTGGGTTGCTATGTCAATGATTTTGAGAGCGGTGAACAGTGGTTGCATTTAGGGGTTCAACTCATTGCGTGCGGGAATGATGCTTTCCTTATAACTCGTAAGTTTGCTGAGGAGCGTCAGAAATTCAAAAACGCGGCGAATTCAAAATGAAACGATATGATATTCTTACAATCGGTCGGAGTTCTATAGATCTCTACGCAAACGACATCGGTGCTGCGTTCCCAGACATTAAAAGTTTCGGTGCCTTCGTCGGCGGGTGTCCTACTAATATTAGTGTCGGTGTCCAGCGACTTGGACTTCGGGCTGCGCTACTGACTGCTGTCGGCGAGGATCCCGTTGGGGAGTTTCTACTCAAGTTTTTGAAGAATGAAGGCGTTGAAATCCAGTTTATCCCGCATAAGCCTGATCACCGAACGAGTGCTGTGGTACTCGGTATCGAACCGCCAGATCGGTTCCCTCTGATCTATTACCGCGATAACTGTGCCGATATTGAACTCACTATTGATGATGTGCTCGCTGCACCGATTGCTGAAAGTCGGGCGGTGTTGATATCCGGCACCGGCTTGAGCAAAGAACCGAGCCGCAGCGCAACGCTCTATGCTGCTGAGAAGGCACAATCCATTGGTAACCAAGTCTTTTTGGACCTCGATTTCCGAGCAGATCAGTGGCATGATCCGAGGGCATTCGGTGTTGTCGTTAGGTCTGCCTTACGTTATATTGATATTGCTATCGGGACGGAAGAGGAGATCAAAGCTGCCACACTTACAGACCTCTCGCAACTTACGATTGAACACTCCCAAATCTCAAATCCTGAGATTCAGGGAGATATAGCAGGTGCTATTCAAACGCTTTTAGGTGCGGGTCCAGCGGCATTAATAGTGAAACGTGGTATTGAAGGGGCAGACATCCATCTGGCGAATGGTGAAGTCATTCACGCGGCACCTTTTCCCGTTGAAGTCTACAACACCCTCGGTGCTGGAGATGCCTTCGCGAGTGGTTTTATTTACGGGAATCTCAGCGGTTGGGATTGGGAAAAATCTGCGCGTCTTGGCAATGCAACGGGTGCGATTGTTGTAACACGGCACGGTTGTGCTAACTTTATGCCAACGATGTCCGAAGTTGATGAATTTGTCGCTGAACGTGGCGGCTGGTAAACGATATTATCTGTGTTTGTATAGCTGCGCGCGTGTGCATCAGTCCATAACCACTTTATCAAAGGAGAACGCTTTCCACTAAGGAAAATGCGAAACGATCTTCATGAAAACGCAAAAACTTACGATGGGACAAGCCATCGTTCAGTTTCTTCGACAGCAATACGTTGAAAGAGATGGGAACGAGATTCAATTTTTCGCTGGGATGTTCGGCATCTTTGGTCATGGCAATGTTGCCGGGATTGGGCAAGCGTTGCACCAGTACGCTGATACCTTTCGCTTCTATCAGACCCGGAACGAACAGTCAATGGTGCATACTGCCGCTGCATTTACGAAAATGAACAACCGTTTGCGTGTCTTTGCTTGCACGACCTCTATCGGACCGGGTGCGACGAACATGATTACCGGTGCCGCGGGTGCGACAATTAACCGATTACCTGTTCTCTTGTTACCGGGTGACATCTTTTCGACCCGTTTGGTCGCTCCTGTTTTGCAGCAGCTGGAATCCCCGAGTTCACAGGATTATTCAGTGAACGATTGCTTCAAACCGATTTCACGCTACTGGGACCGCATTAACCGTCCAGAACAGATCATCACAGCACTGCCAGAGGCGATGCGGGTGCTGACATCTCAGGCGGAAACGGGTGCCGTAACCTTAGCACTCCCTCAAGATGTTCAAGCCGAGGCGTACGATTATCCCTCACAACTCTTTGAGAAACGCGTCTATACTATATCGCGACCTCGTGCAGACGAAGGGCTGTTGAATCGAGCAACGGCATGGATTCGCGAAAGTGAACGTCCCTTAATTATCGCCGGTGGTGGTGTTATCTATAGCGAAGCCACAGCGCAACTCGCTGAATTTGTGGAGCAGACGGGTATTCCTGTCGGGGAAACCTTTGCCGGTAAAGGGTCGCTACCGTATAATCATCCACAGAATCTTGGCGCGATAGGTGCGACGGGTACACCCGGGGCAAATATCGCGGCGCGGGAGGCGGATTTGGTTATTGCTATTGGGACGCGCTTGAGCGATTTCACGACGGCTTCCAAAACTGCTTTCCAAAACCCCGATGTCCGTTTTATTAATATCAATGTCGCTGAATTTGATGCCTATAAACACGCTGCACTACCCTTGGTCGCGGACGCGCGTGTCACGCTTGCGGAACTCGCTACCGCTGTAGGCGACTATCGCGTTGACGCATCTTATGCTGCGCAGATTGAGAAATATCGGGACGAATGGGAAGCGGAGGTAGATCGGCTTTACCATCTCGGTCACGGTCCGTTGCCGAGCCAAAGCGAAGTTATCGGCGTGGTTAATGAATTCTCACGTCCTGAAGATGTTATGGTTTGCGCTGCGGGCAGCATGCCGGGTGATCTGCATAAGTTATGGCGAACCCGTAATCCGAAGCAGTACCACTTAGAATATGGCTATTCCTGTATGGGATATGAAATCGCCGGTGGGTTAGGCATCAAAATGGCGGATCCGAGTCGTGATGTCTATGTCATGGTAGGTGACGGTTCGTATCTGATGTTAGCACAGGAAATTATTACATCCATCCAGGAAGGCTATAAACTGATTATTGTACTCGTCAATAATGAGGGGCATAGTAGCATCGGTGGGTTATCGCGAGCAACGGGTGCACAAGGGTTTGCTACCCGTTTCCGTTACCGTGAAGAAGAAACCGGCGAACTCTCAGGCGATTTTTTACCGGTGGATCTTGCAGCGAATGCCGCGAGTCTCGGTGCTAAAGTGATTGAAGCGACAACGTTGCAAAGTCTGAAAGCTGCCTTGCATGAGGCGCGCGAAGCGGAACACACAACCGTTGTAAAGATTGATGTAGACTACTACGAAGGGGTTCCCCGCTACGAATCTTGGTGGGATGTACCTGTTGCGGAAGTCTCTGAAGTGGACTCCGCACAAGAGGCGTACAAGGAATACGAATCAGATAAGCAGAAGGAACGTTACTTCCTGTAACGAAAGGAAATTATGAAGGCTTCAGAACTTTTAGCGAAAGTTAAGTCAGGGGAAGCGATCCCTTGCGGTGCCTGTGATGAGAAAATCCCGGCGGACGATATTTTAGGATTTGTATTTAAGTTAAGAAAACTTGCACCGCGGATGGAAAACGCAAACGTCGGCGACATTACTTGTGTCCAATGCCAAGAGGCGGACCCAGATATCAAGATTACGCCACGTGGACCCGATATTAAATTCGTCCGTGGTGGTTAACTTCAAAAGGCGGATATCTTTATCCGCCTTTTTATATTTCAGGACTTACGCACAATTTCATTGTATTTAACCCCTAATAAAGAAACCCCCTAAATCCCCCTTATCAGGGGGACTTTAAGAGGAAATGCGTAAGTCCTAATATTTTATATGTCTGAATACATCGTTGGTAGGAACCCAGTTATAGAACGTCTGCGGCGTGCGTCTCAGGATGTAGAAAAGATTTGTATCGCTAAAGGTAGCACACACTCGCGTATCCGCCAAATTATCGCGATGGCAGAACAAGCAGACATCCCTATAAAACACTGCACACGCCGCGAATTAGATAGACTTGAACCATCCGTTCCGCACCAAGGTGTTGTTGCCGTCATTAGATCGCCGCATTATACGGATCTGTCGTCAATACTCGCGAAAATACAGTGTAGTGAACACAACGCACTGTTGGTCATGTTAGATGGTGTTCAAGACCCCAGAAATCTTGGGGCGATTCTTCGGACTGCCGATGCTGCGAATGCCGATGCTGTTATCATTCCAAAGAATAGTGCTGTCGGCATTACCGCCGCTGTTCATAAAGCGTCAGCGGGTGCCTCTACCTATGTTCCTATCGTTAGCGTAACAAACCTTGCTCGCACCGTGGACGCTCTTAAAAAGGCAGGCATTTGGGTCGCTGGTGCTACCGGAGATGCGCCGTGTCTGTACACTGATGCGGATTTTAACATCCCGTTGTGTCTCGTGTTAGGCAGCGAAGGCGAAGGCATCCGGCGGCTCGTCAAAGAGAAATGTGACTATCTCGTGCATCTACCGATGTTAGGGAACATTGAATCGCTCAACGTTTCGGTTGCAGCGGGTGTGCTGCTATATGAGGCACTTCGGCAACGGGGTGCAAAGTAACCCTTCAAATAAATCCCTCTTCCTTTAGACTGACGAAGATCCCGTCCCCGATGACGATGTGATCCAATACTTTGATGCCGATTTGATTCCCCGCTTCAATCAGTTGTTTTGTTGCACGGATGTCTTCCTGACTCGGCTGTGGATCGCCGGATGGATGGTTGTGAACAAGGACGATTGAATTTGCGGATTCTTCGATGGCGAATCGAAAAATTTCGCGTGGATGAAAAACACTGGCGTTGAGTGTGCCTTCAAAGACTGTTGCCTCTGATAATTTTTTGCCCCAAGTCAAATCATCGCCAAGATCACCCGCGACACCTTTGGTTGTCACACCGCCTTTGGTATCGAGGCACAAGACGCAGACGATCTCTTTTTGCAGATAACGCATTTTAGACATCATCAGATCAGCGACATCGCTGGGTGAAGTAATCTTATCCCGCTCGGCATGGAAACGTGCCAATCGCTTTCCGAGTTCAAGTGCTGCGACGATCTGTGCGGCTTTCGCTTCACCAACGCCTTTAATCTTTTCAAATTGCTTGGATTTGTAATCAGCCATCCGTTTGAGATCGCCGTCAAGGGCTGTAAGGATCTGTTCACCGAGTTGAATGGCAGTAGTTCCTTGAAAACCGCTCTTGAGAATAATAGCCAATAGTTCTGAGTCTTTCAGACTCTCCGGTCCGTATTTGTGCAGTCTTTCACGCGGACGTTCGCTTTCGGGAAGGTCCTTAATTCGCGGGCGGTATTCGTTAGACATTGTATCCCTTTCAGTGTAATAGAGAATTTGGCAGAATTATATCGGATTTTCGGAATAAAGGCAAGTGGAATCGTCGCTTTTCCAAATTATTGCTTTCGTTTTTTGCGTAAAGTTGGATAGCCGATAGCGTATAATTTCGTTAAAATAGCAAATACCTAAATTGAATGTTGACAAATAGTTTGAAAATAGTATAGAATTAGAACAGTGAGTTGGTATTCTCAATTTCTAACAATAAAGTAAGGAGAAATTTCATGGCAACTACGATTCGTCAAAAAGACGGTGTTGCGATTTTGGAGCCGAACGGGAAAATAATGGGGGCTTCAGTATCAGAGTTACGAGACGTGATCACGTCTCAGATAGATGCTGCCGATGAGCCGCGCATTCTCATCAATTTCGAGCGTGTCACGATGATGGACAGTTCTGGTCTTGGGACGCTGATGGGTGCGCATGTCGCTGCGACGCGTAAGAACGGTCGTATCGGTGTCATCCATGTTGGAAAAAACATCAAAAATCTGATTGTCCGGAGCCGACTCGTCAGTATTTTTGAACATTTTGAAAGCGAGGACGAGGCGGTTTCTGGGTTATCAAATGAGAGTTAAGCGGCAAAGTTAAGAGAACGCGCCTACGATCCAAGCCAACTGTAGCATTTAGGAGTACAAAACATTATGGCAATCACCGTGTCTGAGAGAGAAGGGGTCGTTATTTTTAGGCTGAGCGGTAGGGTTATCTCCCCGGGTATCGAAGAATTCTCGAAGTCCATGGAGGAGACACTTGCGATGCTTACTCCACCACCGAGGCTGGTGTTTGACTTTAAAGAGGTAACCGGAATGGATAGTTCTGGGCTCGGCGCACTCATGAAAGTTTATACCGAGATTCATCCGCATGGCGGAAAGATTGCGGTGATTAATGTGAACAAACATGTCAAGAACTTGATTGTCATGGCGCGATTAATCACCGTCTTCAAAAGTTTTGAAAACGAAGATGATGCTGTTGCCGCCTTGCTGCGCCATCCGTAGTTTATGATTGTAGCGTGTTCGCGAGGTGCCTTGTGTTAAACGGATGTGGATAACCTGTCAGCACTGTTCGGTTGCCTCGCATCTATAAGGGGATGTCTCATGATTAAAAATATCCTCGTTGCCATTGGCGATACGGATTACGAAAAAAATGCCTTTGAGTACGCCGGTCAATTGGCGGTGCTTTTAGGTACACATCTATCGTGTGTTTTCTTTCAAGATAGCAGCCACGGTGGGAATGCTGACGTTGCAGCGACTGTTATCCGTCGAACGGAAGCGGAATGCTCGCTCTACGATTTTCTCGATTACCACGTTGAGGCTGTCGCGGGGAATCCACGACAGATGATTTGTGAAAAAGCACACTCCGCTGATCTTGTCGTTGTTGGACTCCCTGAGGACATAAGAAAACGTCGACTCAAACTGATTCAGAACCAAATTGACGATGTTCTACAGCATATCACAAGACCCATCATCGTGGTACATGAACAGTGTACACTTTTGCGTAAAATCCTCGCGGTCCATCACGGAGATACCTATTCTGATCATGCCTTGGAACTTGTCGCTGAAATGGGAGAGTTGACGAAAGCTGGCATCCTTGGTCTCGCACTTTCAAGTACACAACCAGAAGCAACACAGATTAAGCAGCAAATGGAAGCATACTTGAAATACTATGACGTTCAAGCCGATTTTCTGACGGCTCGTGGCTTTACAGTAGCGAATATCTTGGAAAACGCCGAAGAAAATGATTGTGATCTTATCGCGTTGAGTGCAAGTCATCACGGTAGATTGTACGAACTTGTTTTTCAAAGTACGACCCAAACTGTTGTCAAACTCGCGAACCGCGCGGTTTTGGTAACAAGATAGACCGCTTGCAAGTCGTAAAATACGCCCACCTCGTCCCTTGGGGAGGCAGATATGAAGCTTAAGGACACAACCCACAAGCACATATTATCAGGGGAATTCATTGATTCACACTGTCTTCTGGAGATTTCGACAGATATGTTCGCGTGTATCAGTTGTGACGGCAGTTTCGTGCCCCTTAATTCAGCGTGGGAAGAGACCGTCGGATTCACCGAGTTGGAACTCCAAAATCAGCCGTGGTATGCGTTTATACATTCGGAAGATAGACAGGATGCACGTGCCAAAATCGAGGCGGTTGAAACTGGTGAACGCGATAGTGTTACCTTTGAAAAACGCTTTCAGTGCAAGAATGAATCCTACAAGTGGTTAAAATGGCGCGCCACAAAAGCACCCAAAAAACAGTTCTGTTACGTTGTCGCAACGGATATTAGTCGACACAGGCGATTGGAAGCAAAGTTGAAAGAGAGTGAAACTCGCTTCCAACAGTTGGCGGCAAAACATGTTCAAGAGGGGGATCTGTTACATACCCTCATGGAAAATACCCCGGACCATATCTATTTTAAAGATACGGAGAGTCGGTTCATCCGAATCAACCGTTCTTTAGCAGACCAGTTCGGGTTAAAAAATCCGGCGGACGCAGTCCAAAAAACAGATTTCGATTTCTTTACGCGTGAGCATGCACAACAGGCATATCAAGATGAGCAGAACCTTATCGCATCGGGGAAACCCATTGAAGGGATACAGGAAAAAGAGACATGGCCCGATGAACAAGATACGTGGGTATCAACAACGAAAGTGCCAATTCGCGATAGAGAAGGCCGTGTTATTGGAACGTGCGGCATTTCAAGGGACATCACCGAATACTATCGCGCCCAACAAGCGGTTCGGGATTCTGAGGCGAATTGGCGTTCCCTTGTTGAAAGCGTACCTGATATTATTTCAACGCTTGACTTGGATTATCGCCTTCAATTTGTCAATCGGCTGCCGCCTACCCTCGAATTAAAACCTGAAGATATCATTGGAAAAAGTGTTTTTGATTTTCTGCCTGAAGAACATCACCAACGCATCAAGGAGGCCTGCGCAAAGGTAATTGAAACCGGCGAACCGGCTACTTATGAAGTGCAGGGACTGATGAGTGGGTATTGGTATGCCTCCTGTATCGGGCCGATTCAGCAGGACGGTGAGCTTGTTGGGTTCGTGATGGCATCAACGAATATCACAGACCGAAAGCAAGCGGAAATTGAGTTACAACATAGTGAAGAACGTTTCCGTCGAGCGGTCCTGAACGCGCCACTGCCTATCATGATTCATGCTGAGGATGGTGAAGTCCTGCAAATTAGTCGGGCATGGACAGAATTAACAGGATACGCACTCGAAGATATACCGACAATCTCAAAATGGCTGGCGCAAGCGCGTAGCCAAGAAACTGAGGAAATCAAATCGCATCTTGCCCAGTTGTACCGTTCCACGGAGCGCGTAGCAGAGGGTGAATACGTAATTTTTACCAAGTCCGGTAAAAGGCAGATTTGGGAGTTTAGTTCGTCGTTGCTTGGAGCACTACCGGATAAAAGACAACTCGGCATTAGTATGGCACTGAATATTACAGAGCGCATAAAAACCCAAGAAGCGATGCAACAAGCCAAGGAAACGGCTGAATACGCGAGTCGTGCGAAAAGCGATTTCCTCGCGAATATGAGCCACGAACTACGCACACCTTTGAATGCGATCATCGGGTTCGCCGAAATCCTGCGAGATGAGCTTGTCGGAGAAATTAACGCTGAGCAGCGGGAATGCGTTAATGACATCCATATTAGTGGTCAACATCTGCTGGAGATGATTAACGATATTCTTGACCTTTCAAAAATTGAAGCAGGAAAAATGGTGCTACAATTGGAGAGGTTCTCTATTGTAGAAGCCGTTGAGGAAGTGAACACGATTATTACCGCGCTCGCCGTGCGGAAGAATTTGGAACTTACCTTGGACTACAACCGGAATTACGAGATTGAAGCGGATCGTGTTAAATTTAAGCAAATCTTCTACAATTTATTGTCCAATGCGGTAAAGTTTACTCCAGAAGGCGGTCGGGTTGCGACACATCTGGAAATCAGCGATACGGAACTGCGCGCCGAGGTTATTGATACAGGTATAGGCATTTCTGAGGCAGATCAAGCGAAACTTTTCGCGCCGTTTACACAGATTGATACGTCGAAATCCCGACGGTACGGGGGAACCGGACTTGGTTTGGCATTAACACACAGACTCATCATGTTGCATGGCGGTGAAATTCGCGTCGAAAGCCGTGAGGGAAAAGGAAGTAATTTTACTTTGAGAATTCCTCTACAACAAGTGAAGGGGGACACCGATGATACTGGACCTGCTGACCGCTCCAGCGAATGAATTCGCGGGTTTAGTCTCGGAAATTTTGATAAAGCAGCGTAGCGCGGCTGAGGCATACCAGTTTAGCACCGTACCACTGCTGTTTTGAAGAGAGGACAACCGGTGAAAACTGAAAAACCACCTTCATCCGAAGGACAGGTAGAAATGCCAAAGCGCATCTTGGTAATTGAAGACCAAGAGTTGAACCGAAAGGTTGTGCGGATTGTCCTACAATCAAAGGGTTATACAGTCGTGGAGGCGACTGATGCTGCGGAAGCACTTGCCAGCTTGGAAGACACAATACCACAACTGATTCTCATGGATATCGCCTTACCCGGACAAAGTGGCGAGGATTTAACGAGGCGGATCAAATCGAATCTGGCGTGGGTAGGTATACCGATTATCGCACTAACCGCTGCAGCGATGTCTGGCGACAGGGAACGCATCCTCAAAGCAGGCTGCGATGATTATCTCAGCAAGCCGATTGACATTAACATACTCATTGAGCGTGTAGAAACCCATCTCAGAGGGACAGAGACATGAACGATGAAATGACTTCTGAACAGCAAGAGACGGCGAAAATCCTCGTGGTTGATGATGAACCGCGAAATGTCAAAATTCTCCAAATTCAGTTGAAGGCACGAGGATACACAGTCTACACAGCTGCAGATGGACTTGAGGCACTTGATATTGTCGAGAAAGAGATGCCAGATCTCATTTTATTGGATATCAACATGCCGAAGATGGACGGTTTTGAAGTCGTTAGACGCATTCGCACAAATGAAACGACTGAATTTATCCCGATTGTAATGATAACAGCACTGCGGGACACACGCGAAAATCGGATTAAGTCTATTGAAGCAGGCGCAGACGATTTTATTGAGAAGCCTTTTGATAGTTTGGAAGTGCTCGCACGGGTCCGATCCCTATTACGCATTAAACACTACCAAGACACGCTTGCGAAGCATAACGCCCGCTTGGAAGAAGAACTCCAAATGGCACGGAGCATTCAGGAAATACTGATTCCTCAGGATGGGGTGCAGGAGTTATCGGGATTTCGCATTGCTTCCCGCTGCTGCCCGGAAATGGCAGTTGGCGGAGATTTCTTTGATATCTGGGAAATTGCGCCGAACCGACTCGGCGTTTTTATTTCTGATGTTATGGGACACGGCGTTTCGGCGGCTTTCGTAACGGTTTTCATCAAAACGATTTTGGCAGAATTCCAGCAACAGATTGAAGATAATCCAGGATACCTTCTTGAAATACTAAATACGCGTTTCAACGATTTGATTAGTTCACGGCTGTTCATGTTCGCAACAGCCTTCTGTGGTATCATTAATCTGGATAAAGGGGAACTCGTTTGCGCAAATGCTGGGCACTCATTTCCATTTTTGTATAATTCGGACCAACAGACATATCAGACCATTGGTGATAAAAATACGGGAAATGGGTTGGGAATTTGGCAGGAATCGGTTTATGAAACTATGCACTATCCATTTGACCGATCCAGTAGGATATTTCTCTATACAGATGGCGTTTATGAAGCGAAAAACCCGCAAGGTGAAGAGTTTACAGTGGAACGGCTCGAAAAATTAGTGTGCGCTTGTACGGAGCAGCCTGCTGCCAAACTCATCGCTAACATCTCGGAAACTATTGATGTCTTCACTGATACCTGCCCTAAAGAAGACGATCTGACACTCATTGCTATTGAAGTTGCGGGAGAAGACTAAAGTTTAAGATCGCTGGGTTTTAGGCGTCCAAAAACGACTCGGACATCTGTTCCACCCGCCGCGTTGGGTTGCATCTCATAAGTATCCGCGAGCGATTTTACAATGAAAATACCGTGTCCGCGCTCGCTGCAGGGGGAACGATTCGCTTCAATTTCTGAGAGTCTTTCATGCGTTATCCAGTTTTTTTCTCCCGTTTGCCTTGAACCGGTATCCCTGACTAAAATTTCGAGCGAATTGGTATCAATCCGGATGCGTAATTTAACGCCAACCGCAGCATCAACCGAGCCGTGATGTACTGCGTTGCTGCAGATTTCATCAAGCACAAGTTGGATGTCTGCCACACGTTTTCTGGAGAATCCGAGGCTTTGGGCAAGATTTCCAATAAATGCCCGAGTCGGTTCTATGTAGAAGGCGGCACTCGGAATTTTAAGTTTGATGTCTGATTTTTCCATGTAAATTTGTTTTGGTTAAAATGCAGCAAGGGCACTGTTTTCTGACTCATAAATTTCGACGACACTGGAAGCGCCGATCAGATTAAAAGTACGCGTCAGGTTGTCCTCAAGCGCGCAAATCTTAAGATCACCACCGCTTTGGCGAAGCCGTTTTGCAACGCCTACAAGTGCTCCAACAGCTGTACTGTTGATATGACTCACCTGACTGAGGTTGACAACAACTCGCTCGACCTTCTCTGCTAAGAGATCCTCAAGTGCTTTCCGTAAATCAGATGCTGCGTAACTACTTAGGTCTGTTTTTATCTCAAGAATTTTGATCCCAGACTCTTCTCGGAGTTTCATTAATTTTGTCGAATCCATAGGAATTACCTCTCGTAGATTGAAGTTAGTTACGGGACTGGGAACCCCTTTAATTCTACCCCAGATTGATAAAAAAGTCAAACGAAATTCTTCGATCTTCGGTTGGTTCACATGGTAAGATAGCAGAATCCAGAAAATAAATCAAGAAGGAAATAGACTTTGTAAAGGTGATAATTCGGCGTAAATTAAGGAAATTTTGCGCGATGGGCAGGCTGTTGAAACTTAAATTGCACCGATAGAAAAATTCTTGTTGCTTTTCTTGTACATTTATGATATACTATTGCGTAACCGATTTGAAAGTGTTCAAAGCACTTTGAATATAAGGAGGAACTGGCGGATTAACGCGGTTACGCGTTTTTAAATGGACCAGGTATCTTAATGAACAACGAACAGGCAAATATAAATACGTCCACCGTTGATGTGGAAGAAGAAAAGCACACAGCTGAGGGATCAGCTGAGGTGAATCAGGAAGTAGTGAGCGAAACAGAGGCTCCAGAAGCTGCGGAAGCAGCTTCAACAACAGACGCAGATGTTGAGGAGCAAGAAGAAGCCACAGGTAGTGAAGAGGAAGTGACTGCTGGCGATACGGATCCTGAGCAAGCTGATGAGACGAATCCGGAAGAGACAGTAGAAACGGCTGCTAACGATGCTAATTCCGAAGAAGCGACAGCACCTGAAGAGATGGCGGAAGTTGTTGCTGAAGCGGATACTGAAGAGGTGGCAGCACCTGCTGATGAGACTGCGCCTGAAGAAATGGCAGAAGTTGTTGCTGAGGCTGATGCTGAAGAGGCTGCAGCACCTACGAATGGGACGGCGCCTGAGGAGAGTGTCGATGCGGCAGAAGTGCCATCGGAGGCGATGAGTCCGGAATCTCTTGAGGAAGCGTATGATAATTCAATAAAGGCGTTTACAGATGGAGAGATTGTTAAAGGCGTTGTCGTAGATGTCAATCGCGATGAAGTGATGATTGATATCGGCTTTAAGTCGGAAGGCTACATCCCGGCATCCGAATTTGAACCTGGGCAAGAAGGTTTACCCGCTGTACAAGCTGGCGATGAAATTGATGTCTATATCGTGCGGCGTGAAGACTCCGAAGGACAAATAGTCCTTTCGAAGAAGATAGCCGATCAGACCCTCATTTGGGACGAGATAGCGACTGCGCATGAAGCAGGTACGCCTGTACAAGGGCGTATTACTGAACGGATTAAGGGGGGGCTACGGGTAAGCGTCGGATCCCTACGGGGCTTTTTACCGGCTTCACAAGTTGAGTTGCGGCCTATCCAGAACCTTGAGCAGTATGTCGGACAGACGCTTGATATGAAAGTTATCAGCCTAAGCAAGCGGCGGCATAACATCGTCTTATCTCGTCGTGCTTGGTTGGAAGCTGAGCTTGTCCAAAAACGGGCAGAAATTCTCAATACCCTTGAAGTCGGTCAACATATCACAGGTGTGGTGAAAAATATTACCGCTTTCGGTGCGTTTGTTGATCTCGGCGGTGTTGATGGCTTACTCCATAAGACTGATATGGCGTGGAAACGTATCCATCATCCATCTGAAGTTGTCTCAGTCGGTGATGAGGTTGAAGTCCAGGTTATTGGTATCGGTCAAGAAAACGAGAAAATTTCGTTGGGTTTGAAACAGATGACTTCCGATCCATGGGCGGACATTGAGGGTAAATATCCAGTCGGTTCTACGGTTCGTGGGGTTGTTGTCAACATTGTGAACTACGGTGCGTTCTTACAGTTGGAGGAAGGCGTTGAAGGCCTGATTCATGTCTCTGAGATGGCATGGACACGTCGCAATGTCGCACCTTCACGTATCGTTAATAAAGGCGATGAGATTGAAGCGGTTGTGCTTGAAATTTCAAGGGAAGACAAACGCATTTCACTTGGACTCAAGCAGCTGCAACAGAATCCTTGGGAGCTCTTAGAACAAAGATCGCCTGTCGGTAGCAAAATCACAGGTCGTATCCGCAACTTGACCAGTTTCGGTGCGTTTGTTGAAATTGAGCCGGGAATTGATGGGTTAATTCATACCTCTGACCTCTCGTGGACGAAACGCGGTGCAGCTGCCAATGATGCACTTAAGGAAGGCAACGAGATTGAGGTTGTTGTCCTACAGATTGATGCGGCTGAACGTCGGGTCTCATTAGGACTCAAACAGACACAACCTGATCCGTGGGAAGAAGTACCCGAGAAATATAAGGTCGGTTCTGTCGTGCGTGGTACAGTGGTCAACCTCACAAGTTTCGGGGCGTTCACTAAACTCGAGGAAGGCATTGAAGGTTTAATTCACATCTCTGAACTTGCTGACCGGCGAATTGAAAAGCCTGAGGAGATTGTTTCTGTAGGTGACGAGTTAGACTTAAAAGTGATCAACCTGTCGCCGAAAGATCGACGGATTGGACTGAGTTTGAAGGCTCTTCTTGCCGAACAAGAACGCGCCGCTGCACCTGAAGAAGAAGAAAAGCCGCCCAAAGCGCGTCCTGAACGCCCATCTCGCTCACGGCGAGAACGCGAACCGCGACGACAGTCGCAGCCGGAAGAGACTGTCACCACCTTGGGTGCCTTGCTCAAAGAGGAGATGGGTAAGTCAAACGCTGAAAGTGCTGAAAACGTTGAGAGCCCTGAGAGCGTTGAAAGTGTCGAGGTTGTTGAAGATGCTGAGAACGTTGAAAGCCCTGAGAGCGTTGAGATAGTTGAAGATGCTGAGGGTGCTGAAAGTGCTGAGAGCGTCGAGGGTGCTGATAATTCCGAAAGTTCGGAAAATCCTGAGAACGCGGGAGACTCCAAAAATTAGCATTTTCACTGCTTGATCTCATAGGACTTACGGATTTTTTTATGAGTCCCTACATACTACGCGCTGCTGGCGGGGTTTAAAACCCCGCCAGCGAAGGGGTTGCGCAAGTCCTGTCTCAGAATCATGCTTTTGTTATTGCAACTGTACGGGTGGGTACATGTACCCACCCATTGTCTCGTGGACAAAGCCTTGAAAAGCCACTAAGACGCTGCCCGACAAACAGGGTGGAAATAGATACGTAGAGTAGGAGAGGTGGAATTGAGCAAGAATTTTCTGTTCACGTCCGAATCTGTCACTGAAGGACACCCGGACAAAATTGCAGACCAAATCTCGGATGCGGTCCTTGATACCATATTCACAACAGATCCAATGGGTAGAGTTGCTTGTGAAACTTTGGTTACAACTGGACTTGCTGTTATTACTGGGGAAATCACGACTACCGCGAACTATGATGCGCAACAGATTGCCCGAAAAGTGCTTACCGATATCGGGTACACTGATATTGAATACGGTTTTGATGCCGAACGAAGTGCTGTGTTGAGTATCATTGATAAACAGTCTCCCGATATCGCAATGGGTGTAAACCCCGGCGGTGCTGGAGACCAAGGATTAATGTTTGGGTACGCGTGCACCGAAACCCCAGAATTGATGCCAATGCCGATTACCCTTGCCCATCAATTAACACGGCAGTTGGCTAAAGTTCGTAAAGAGGGTACCCTTCCGTTTATCCGACCGGATGGAAAATCTCAGGTAACCGTTGAATATGTTGATAACACACCTAAAGCGGTGACCACAGTTGTGATCTCTTCACAACACGATCCCGATATTGCGGATACTGAATTGCGAGAAGCAATTATTGAAGAGGTCATCAAAAAAATTATCCCTGAAAATCTCCAAAGTCCAGACATTAAATATCATATCAACCCGACCGGACGCTTTGTGACGGGGGGTCCGCAGGGGGATGCCGGGTTAACAGGTCGAAAAATTATTGTTGATACGTATGGGGGTATGGGACGGCACGGCGGTGGCGCGCTTTCAGGAAAAGACCCGACTAAAGTAGACCGGAGTGCAACTTATGCTGCACGTCATGTCGCCAAAAATCTTGTTGCCGCTGGACTCGCAGAGCGGTGTGAAATTCAAATCTCTTATGCAATTGGCAGAAGTGACCCTATTTCTGTTATGGTGGACACGTTTGGCACGGGTGATGAAGAAGCACTCACGAAACTTGTCAACACGCACTTCGATTTAACCCCAGTCGGTATAATTGAACGCTTGGAATTACGTCAGCCTATCTATCAGAATACTGCCGCGTATGGACATTTTGGGCGCGAAGAACCCGGTTTTACTTGGGAAGAGACCGATTACGTCGAAAAACTCCGGTAGAATGAACCCATTCAAGAATACCGGCGAACAAAAGGAAATAAATGAACTACGATATTAAAACAACAGAACTCGCATCAAATGGTAAACAACGTATTGATTGGGCGAACCGATTCATGCCTGTTTTAGATTCTATCCGTGAGCGATTCCAAAATGAACGTCCCTTAGAAGGGTTGAGAGTCGCCGCATGTCTGCACGTCACAACTGAAACTGCGAACTTGATGAAGACACTGAAAGCAGGCGGAGCTGAAGCCGTTGTCTGTGCCTCGAACCCGCTCAGTACACAAGACGATGTCGCAGCATCTCTTGTGGTTGACGAAGAGATCGGCGTTTTTGCTATTAATGGAGAAGATACGGAAACCTATTACAAACACATTGATGCAACGCTTGATTTACAACCTACGATCACTATGGATGACGGTGCCGACCTCGTTTCCAGGCTTCATTCTGAAGAGACAAATCCGGCTTTAGTGGAGCAGGTCGTTGCGGGAACAGAAGAGACGACGACGGGGGTCATCCGACTCAGAAGCATGGCGAATGAAGGCGTGCTGAGATACCCGATTATCGCTGTGAACGATGCGCAGACGAAGCATTTTTTTGATAACCGATACGGCACTGGGCAAAGCACACTGGACGGTATCATCAGGGCAACTAACTTGTTAATTGCTGGCACAACGGTTGTTGTCGCTGGTTATGGATGGTGCGGCAGAGGGGTCGCAAGTCGCGCACGCGGTTTAGGCGCGAATGTTATCGTAACCGAGGTTACCGCTTTGAGAGCGTTGGAGGCGGTCATGGATGGATTTCGTGTAATGCCGATGCAGAAAGCGGTTCAGGAAGCAGATCTGATTATTACGCTCACAGGGGATATTCATGTTTTGCGTAAGGAACATTTTGAAGCGATGAAGGATGGTGCGATTATCGCAAATTCCGGTCATTTCAACGTTGAGATTGATATTCCCGCGCTTGAGGAATTAAGCGTTGATACAGGGAATGCACGTCCCTATGTAGACGTATATACCCTTGAAGATGGTAAGAAACTCTACCTTGTGGGTGAAGGTCGGTTGGTGAACCTTGCTGCTGCCGAAGGGCATCCGGCGAGTGTTATGGATATGAGTTTTGCCAACCAGGCACTATCTCTCGAATATATCGCGAAAAACGGTGAGCAGCTTGAGAATCGGGTGTATGATGTTCCTCAGTCCATTGACGAGACTGTGGCACAACTGAAACTCGAAGCGTTTGGCGTTGAAATCGACACACTCACCGCAGAGCAGGAGAAATATCTCAACTCGTGGGAGATGGGAACGTAACGCCCATAGGTGTCAATTTAAGAAAAAATAACTGCCTTCGTCCCCGGTCCGGTAGGTTCGGTTTCCCAACCGAACCGGATCTTACGCGGAAACTTTGAAGACTTCAAAAACCTCTTCAGTCCCGTAGGGACGATATCTGTGTAGAACCGTGTTTACCCCAGACCCTGTAGCCCCGTAGGGGCGGCATCTACTTTCAACGATTCTTTAGGCTGTTTTCGGTGTTGCCTGTTGTGAGGATTACCTATGAAGAAATCAGAAATTTTGGAAGGTGTGATAATACTTCTGTCGGCAGTGTTATTGTTACTCATCTGGGCAGCATCTTCTCAGGCAATACTATTCCCGCCGACATTGGTAAAAGTGCTGAGTTTTTTGCAGTATCCATTGGTCATCGTACTCAGTGTGATTTTCATTCGTCGACTGCGGCGGGTTATCCGAGCGTTCCGCGAAAACAAAAATAGGCCTGGTCCTTTCTAATCTTAGACGGAATAGGGTTGCTCAGTATATTTGGAAGATAGGTTTTAGCGTATGGGAGTTTTGGTCGTTGGAACGGTTACTTTAGACACAGTAGAAACCCCAAGCAAACGGGTTGAGGATGTGCTTGGCGGTTCTGGTGTCTATGCGGCTGTCGCCGCAAGTTTTTTTGGAAACACTGTTCAACTTGTCGGCGTTGTCGGTGCTGATTTTCCGCATGCATACACGGATTTTCTCCAAACGCGCGGCATTGATCTCCAAGGATTGGAGCAGGTCGAAGATGGCAAATCGTTTCGATGGGGTGGTCGTTATGCTGAAGACTTTAACGTGCGCGATACGCTCTTCACAGAGTTGAATGTTATTGAGGATTTTCAGCCTGTTTTGCCCGAAGCTTACAAAGACGCGCCCTATCTTTTCTTAGCAAATAACTCGCCGGTATTGCAGCTGAGTATCATTGAACAGGCGACAAATCCGAAACTGATTGTCTGTGATACGATGGATTTTTGGATTAACGAAGAACGAGAGGCGTTAGAGGCACTCTTAGCACGTGTGGATGTCCTTATCTTAAACGATAGTGAAGCGCGACTGCTGACCGGAGATGCTAACTTGGTGCGCGCTGCAGAAACGATTCTGCGCTCTGGTCCAACGCGGGTTATCGTCAAGAAGGGTGAACACGGTGCAATCAGCGTCACCGAATCATCCTACTTCAACGCGCCAGCCTATCCGCTTACACAAGTAACCGACCCGACAGGTGCAGGCGATAGTTTTGCGGGTGGGATGATGGGCTACCTCGCTTCTGTTGGAGATATATCGGAGGCAGCAATACGGAGTGCTATGGTATATGGCGCGGTTGTCGCCTCTTTTAACATTGAAGATTTTAGCGTCGAGCGGCAAAAGCGTGTCGCGTTTTCCGAAATTTCGTCTCGGTATCGTGAACTTCAAGAAGCCACCCGTTTTTAATTAGGACAGGACTTATGCATTTCCTCTTAAAGTCCCCCTGATAAGGGGCGGTGAATGCCCATAAGGCATTCATACCGTTGATTCTGATTCTTTAGGGGGTTAATCTTAAAGTCCCCCTGATAAGGGGGATTTAGGGGGTTTAAATACGACGAAATAACGACTGTTCAGCAGAATCCTTTTTCTGTTCAATTTGCGTAACTCCTATTAATGCAAACTGTGAATCGCTCGGTCGTACGCTGCTTCAGCAGATTCCATGACCATTTCTGAGAGGGTCGGATGGGCGTGAACGGTGTGCGCTATATCTGCTGCAGATGCTCCTAAACGCACCCCGACCGCGGCTTCATGGATAAGGTTTGAAGCCTGTGCACCGACGATATGAACGCCGAGAATATCCCCGCTATCCGCATCCGAAACGGTTTTAACAAATCCATCCGTCTCGCGTAATCCTAACGCCTTCCCGTTTGCTGCATAAGGGAACCGTCCTACCTTCACCTCGTAACCTTCATCCGTTGCCTCTTTTTCTGTCATGCCGACGTGTCCGATTTCTGGCAAGGTAAAAACACACCACGGGATCACTTGGTAATCCATTTCAGCATGTGTACCGACGCAGTTTTGTGCCGCAACCTTTCCTTCTGCCGATGCAACGTGTGCTAACAGATACCGACTGGCGACATCCCCAACGGCGTAGATACCCGGAACATTCGTCTGCATCTGTGTATCCACAACGATTTTTCCGCCCTCTGTGCGAACACCAACCTTTTCTAACCCTATGTTCTCAGTGTTGTAACGCCTCCCGATTGAGACGAGCATTTTTTCTGCCGTGAGTTCTTCACCGGATTCAAGTACTGCTGTGACATCCGTATCCGATTTTTTGACGTGTGTAAGTTTCGCATCGGTGTGGATAGTGATACCCTTTCGCTTCATGAAAAGCTGGATGTGTCGGATCACTTGCACATCCTCAGTCGCTAAGATTGTGGGAAGGAGTTCCAATACAGTCACTTGGCAACCGAGTGCGTTGAAGATTGAGGCGAATTCGCATCCCGAAACTCCACCACCCACAATCAGCAGGCGTTCGGGGAGTTCTGTGAGGTTGAGGATACCTGTCGTCGTTAAGACTTGGGTCTCATCAATTTCAAAGACAGGTGGTTCGGCGGGCTCGGAACCTGTGGCAATGACAACATTTTTCGCATGCAACTGCTCGGTTGTACCGTCAGGTTTGCTGACGATAATGGTGTTTCTATCGGTAAGCGTTGCTGTTCCGTTGAAGGTATCAACGCCGTTTGCTTTCAGCAGTTGTGCGATACCTCCTGTTAATTGATCAATTACCGAGATTTTGTGCGCTAATACCTGCGGGTAATCAATTGTTGCTTCACCACTGATATGCACACCGAAGTCTGGTGCCTCCTGAACCTGTGTAGCGAGGTTAGCGACAGCAAAAAGCGTTTTCGTCGGGATACACCCTCGATTCAGGCAGGTCCCGCCCCACTCACCTTTTTCTATGAGGCAGACGCTACCACCGAGTTGTGCCGCTTTAATAGCCGCAACGTATCCCCCTGGTCCCCCACCGATAATTCCGACATCGTACGTAGACATAAGAGCTCCTGTTGTGTGAGATGAATTGAATTTTATCACGAATGCTGGCGGATGTCAAATTCAGAACATTCAGTCTTGCGGCAGCAAGAAAAAAATAAAAAAGGCGATTGCGTGCCAGCCTTTGCTACTGGCATCTGCAATCGCCGCTACATTTGAATTGTGGTTATTTCCAAAAGGCACCTCCAAAAAAGTTATTCTGCCAAACCGAGCCCTTGTGCCGCGTTTGTCAATTTCAGCGTCACTTGTTTCACCAGTTGGCTGACGCGCGATTCAGAGAGATTCAACACTTCGGCGATCTCGCAATTTTGCTGATCCTCGCGAAGGCAGGCGAAAACTTCCCGTTCGCGGGGTGTTAAAATCTTCAGGAGTTTAGGCAAGGCAGCCTCAAAACTAATGTTTCGCACGAGTGCCTCCTCAAATTCAGTGTAACGGGCTGGAACCTCCGGTAACCGTGCAAGGTCTCGCTTCACTTCAGTCTTCGGATCCTCATCCGGATCCCACACACCATTAAAACTACGGAGTTCCCGGTGGCTGTGGGTGAGTTCATTCCTTTTGGCGTTCATCAAAGTCCCACAGATTCGTGGGCGGATGAAAGTGCCGAAACTCGCGCCACTCGGGTGTACCGGATTGAACTTGGGCCCTTTTTCGATAAGTACCGTCGCAGCGATTTGCTGCAAATCCTCCCGCATCTCGGAGCATTTCGGTGAAGCGTAGGCTATACACCCAGCACACCGGTTCAAATCCGGCAGTAGACGCGTTATCGTTTTGTTATCAGGGTTGAAAATCCCGTGATGCTTGTAACGCGGACATTTTACGCCTTTCAACTGACATCTCAATTTCATGGTTTTGCCTCCATGAAAGCAAGTCTTTGACTTACGATATGCTATTTTGACAACATGCATTTGTCGTGCCGCTACCCAAAATCCGTTTACTGTTCCTTATTGGAACTCGAGTTCCTACCTATTTTGCGAGTGCTTTTGTAGGAAAGGTTTGTGAACCCGACTTACAATTTAGGGTATTGTACAATTTTTAACGAAAAAAAACAATATAAAACTTCAAAATTCCGAAAAACATTAGGATATTATACAATTTTTAGCGAAAAAATAGTATAAAACTTCAAAATTCCGAGAAGTATTCAGTTTTCAGTAAATGCGCAAGGATTTTATTTTTCCCCAGACAGTAGACAACTTTCCTTTCGACGCAACGTTATAAGGTTGCGTCGAAACAAAGTTCTGGTAGACCTCAGCCGCTGTGAGCGGACGCGCGTTTCCATCAAAGATATCCACACTACCTCCACTACTAACGGTGCCACATGATCTTGCACCTCCAACGCTAAAGTGATCATAAAGAGTTCCCTCATTAATCTCAAGTCCATCTCTTCTATTGGTCCCGTTGAGTTCTATCCCCCAATAAGGACATACCGCGCCATGCGTATTGATGAGAGTCATCCAATCAGTCTTGTTAGTGGTTTTGATCCATGCTTCAAACGAAGCTGTCCCGATCTGCCTGCCAAAATCTCCGAGTGTGCTTAGGTTTACAAAATCACCAGAGCCGTCAAATTCAAGTGCTTCTCCGACTCTACCGGGAACAATTTTAGGATTTCCTACGATTTTACCATCGTTGTCGCCCCAAACATCTTTTAACGTTTTATTAACAACGTAACCTTTATCAAAGGTCCAATAGCTGACGAGTCCATCCGTAACAACAGATGCCACCGCCACATTGAGTGAAAATATACCGAATAATAGCGTAAATGTGATTAAGTAAATTCTGCTGTTCATGATGAACCCTCCATTAATCAGGCACGCTCAAACACATACCGTGGAGCGTAGGGGCTGGGTTACCCAGCCCCTACAACTGTATAAGTGATTCCAGAAGCTACTAACTATAAATTCCACTCGTTTATTTCTTCGCAAGCACCATTTCTTCACCAGCAGGGGTTCTGAAAATAAGTGTCCCCGCCGCCCGCTTGGTCCAGGTGGATTTCACAAAAGGTTTAAGAAAATCGGCTCTGAAACTCTCGTCATAAACTTGTTCTGCTTCTGAAAGTGTCAGTCCAAATTCTTCCTGAAAAAGATCATCGGGTTTAGGTGTTACTAGCAAGTGCCGAAATCGCAGCCTCCTCGCTATCGAAATGTTCAAAAATATTCACAAGCCGACTCAGGACGAGTAGACTCTTAATATGTCGCCCAACATTGATAATACCGATACGACTTTTCAGCTGCGTTGCGATGACATGCACATTGACCAGCATACCGAGTGCTGAACTATCTATCTTGTGAACGTGCTCGAAATTGATAAGAAAACAGGGCGTATGGGAAGCCTCTAATAATTCCAACGCGAGTTTCTCTCGCAATTCCGAGACCGCAGGACCGACAATTTTACCGTGGGGTTCCAAAATTGGAACGCCACCTTTCAGACGCATTGTTGTTGCCATGAGTTTTCTCCTTTATTATTTTCCTCGAGATTTTGTTGACTCTGAAATATACCTCGATTTCGGTTGTGGACGAGATATGAAACTTGGCCTAATGATACCTAAAATATTCACTGTGTTACTTATAAACATGAAACTCAAAAAGTTTAGGGTAAATTTACATTTTTTTGGATTTTTTTTCAAAAAAGTGTGTGCTACAGTCAATTATGTGCCAATTTTCTTAAAAAAACGCAGTTTCTGTGCCGAGACTGCTGCATCGGTGCTAGTCACTTACCCCCATTTTTTTTTGAAGCGTTGTGATAAAAGGTTTTTGATGGGAAAGGTATGGGAAAGTCAGTAGGTTTATGATAAAATACCTCCTTACAACCGTCTGGGATCACAGACAAACCTATAAAATCGTAAGGAGGTATTTTATGAAAAAGAGATACCCGAAACGGGTAAATCCAGAAACGATGATAACACGTTTTGAAGAAATATGCAAGTCTGTCGGTCTGAAAAAACCGACTTTTCGGAACTTGCTGTTCGTCTTGATAGCGATCAGTGTTGCGAAAACCTTTCGCATCAATGAGATCGCCTCGCGTTTGCCGCTTGTTGTTGCCCGGGAGAAGTCGAAACAGAAAAGATTTCTCCGCTTTCTTGACACACCCTTGCCTGTGGATGCGCTGAAGACATCCTGGTTCGCAGCGGTTCTGACTTGGTTTTCGAGGGATGCGGGGGCTGATGTGTATTTGCTCGTTGATGAGACGGATCTGATTGCGGGGTGGAAGGCACTTGTGATTTCGATCCCGTTTCGGCATCGTGCGATCCCTATCTTTTGGTTCATTTACAGCAATCAGCAGATCCGAGACGGTATCTATAAAAGTCATAACGAGATCATCCAATACTTTTCTGAGTGCGTCTATCAACAGGCTTTAGAAGTTATGTCGAAAAACAGCCAGCGTCCTGTTTTGGTATTTGACCGTGGCTTTGCCCGTGCGCAGCATGTCATCAAGTTTCTCAAGGCAAAGCATATCCGCTTCGTCATGCGGGTTTGCCGAAATGTCGGCATCATACATCATGGCAGTCGTAAGAAACTTGATGACATGCCAGACGGATGGTATCCCGAAATCCTTTATCAGGCACAACACCAGATACCCCTGCAGCTTTATATCATTCGAGACACTGATTTCAAAGACCCAATGTATCTCATCTCAAACCACATCTGTGGACATCAGATACATCAATGCTACAAAAGACGTATGCAGATCGAACACGGATTCCGAGATATAAAGTCTTGCTTCGGATTTGGAAAACTCGTCTTGAAAAAACCGACACAAGCACGGCTTGAGGTCTTATGGCTCTGTGCCTGTTTCGCTTATGGGTTGCTCTTTATCAGTTACGAGAAAACGGCAACACATTGGCAGAAGTTTTACAATACAGACAAGAGAAAAAACTACTCCGTCATTACCGTTATCAAACGCATTCTCACCGATACGTGGAATACCGCGTTTCTCATCTCATTTTTCACGGATATAGACTGTAGAGGGAATCGAGTTTAGATTGCCACGCACTGACTGCTTTTCTCACACATAAACCTAACAACATCAACTACATTCTATACTTGAAAAAAAATGGGGGTAGGTGACATCGGTGCTAAACTTGACAAAAAAGGCAGGAGGTGCTATAGTGGTATCAGTCTGTAAGTAGGAGAGAAGGATGTTTGATGGGTATTACCCCAACCAATTTGGACCTGGACGTTCTGCTGTGATCTGCCAACATGGTGCGGTTGCGACGAGTCAACCGCTTGCTGCGCAAGGTGGGTTGCAGATTCTACGCGAGGGCGGAAACGCTATTGATGCGGCGGTCGCGACCGCTGCAATCCTCAACGTCGTTGAGCCGATGTCAACCGGTATCGGTGGTGATGCTTTTATGCTGGTCTACCAGCCTAAAGACGGTGTAATCCGCGGCTTAAATGCGAGTGGTAGGGCACCTTACGCCGCAGAACTGGAATTCTTTACGAAGCAGGGATTACGCAGCATTCCCGCTTTTGGGAGCATGTATCCGGTTACAGTTCCAGGTACGATTGACGGATGGGCAACCCTTCTCGATGAATGTGGGACGATGTCATTGGCAGAGGTGCTTCAACCTGCGATTGATTACGCTGAGAACGGATTTCCGGTCAGTCCACAAATTAGCCTCGCGTGGCAAGGCAGTGCTGCGATGTTGGCGCAGCATCCCAATACGGCAGAGACATATCTTACAAACGGTAAGGCACCAAAACCGGGTGAAATCTTTCAACAACCGAACTTCGCACGGACGTTACGGTTGATTGCTGAAGGCGGACGTGATGCCTTTTATCACGGCGAAATCGCTGAGAAGATCGTCCAGTTTTCCAATGAGAATGGCGGGTTGTTTACGCAACAAGACTTCGCTGACCACAAATCCGATTGGGTCGAACCGATTTCTACGAATTACCGGGGTTATGACATCTATGAAATTCCACCGAATGGACAGGGCATTGCTGCACTGCTTGCACTCAATATCGTTGAAGGATTTGACCTCGGAGCGATGGCGCATAACAGTCCTGAGCATCTACATTACGCAATTGAGGCGATGAAATTGGGATTTGCCGATCTCTATAAGTATGTGACAGATCCTACGTTTGTAGATGTCCCTGTGACGGGACTGCTCTCTGACGACTATACGGAAAGTCAACGGTCCCGTATCTCACCAGAACGGGCGAATATGGAACCGAGTGCCGGTGTTCCGTCAATGGGAAGTGATACGGTGTATCTCTGTGCCGTTGACAGTGATCGAAACGTTGTCTCTTTTATTAATAGTCTCTTTGCTGGTTTTGGGTCGGGTCTAACTGCTGGTGATACAGGTATCATGTTGCAAAATCGGGGCGCAGGTTTTTCGCTGGATCCGAACCATGCGAATTGTATCGCCCCGCATAAACGGACGTTACATACGATTATTCCGGGTATGATTGCCCAAAATGGTGTGCCGTTGGTTACCTTCGGTGTTATGGGCGGACAGATGCAGACACAAGGACATTTACAGTTTGTGTGCAATCTCATTGACTTCAATATGGATGTTCAAAATGCCTTAGATGCGCCACGGTTTCGGGTGATGGACGATTCTCGGATTATGCTGGAGGCAAGCATTCCAATGAATGTGCAAGCCGCGTTGGCACAGAAGGGACATCATATCGTATCGGGAGACACTTTTTTTGGCGGTGGGCAAGCGATTTTTATCAATCCATCTTTTGGCACGCTTGTCGCCGGTTCGGATCCGAGACGGGATGGATGTGCGGTTGGCTATTGAGAGGAAGGGATTTTTTTTGACTTTCGGCTTGAATTAAGGTATAATATTAAAACTAATGGGCGGTTTTGGTTCTAAAAATTGAGAACCGGACCGCAGCATGTAAGCCCACCAAGCCGGTCGCGAATCACCGTTGATTCCAGAGGCTCTCTCTTGCCTTGGGGCGCGCTATTTTTGGCAGGATACGAGTTGTCAGCGTCCGACCCAGTCCTGAAAGCGAAGTCCGTTTTCCGATCTGTTTGTAACCTTAATAAAAAGGTGTAGGGTTAAGGCACGTGAACCTCGCCCCGTGGATTAAATATAAAGAGGCGAAACGTAAACAACTTGATTTACAATGCCAATGGAAAAGAAATATAGCAGAATGTATGGAGAGTTAGCTTAAAAATGTACAAGGATTTAAACGAAAAAGATGCCTGTGGTGTAGGTTTTGTCGCGAACCGTTTCGGAAGTCGGAGCCATGAGATTATCAAGATGGCGACGCAAGCGGTCACGAATTTAACGCACCGAGGCGCAGTGGCGGCGGACGCGAAGACAGGCGATGGGGCAGGTATCTTAACACAAATTCCAGAAAAACTATTTCAAAAAGAACTTGAGAAACTCGGAGTCCACCTTGATTCGATAAACGACATGGGGGTCGGGATGATTTTTCTCCCCCGACACGACGAAAAGGCGTTGGCACAGGGACGCGCCCTCGTTGAAAAGACGTTACAACAATACGGGGTCCCGCTCCTCGGATGGCGTTCGGTGCCTCTGGATCTTTCTGCTCTCGGCACCAAGGCTTTAGAGACACTGCCGGAAATTCAACAGGTACTGGTCGGGCGACCCAAACAACTGACAGATGATGCTTTTGAGAGATGCCTATATTTAATATGTAAAGAATTAGAACATCGTATTACAGCGGCAGGGCTTGATGAATTCCATATCGCCTCCTTTTCGCATCGGACGGTCGTCTACAAAGGGTTGCTCGTTGCACCGCAGCTTGCGCAATTTTATCTGGACTTAAAAGATTCGGATTTTGAAGCGGCGCTCGCTGTCTTTCACCAACGTTATAGTACGAACACCTCTTCCACGTGGATGCTCGCGCAACCCTTCCATACACTTGCACACAACGGTGAAATCAATACCTTGATGGGCAACCGAAATTGGATGCGAGCACGCGAAGCCGATTTGCAATCACCCCTCTGGAACGAACATATCCAAAAACTTGTTCCCATAATCAATGAACACGGCAGCGATTCGATGAGTTTGGATAGCGTGTTGGAGTTATTAACACATTCGGATCGCGACATCCTACACGCCATGATGTGTCTGATCCCGGAGGCGTATGAACAGATTCCTGATATGCCAGATGTGCTTAAAGCCTGTTACGAGTATCTTTCATGTGTCAGCGAACCTTGGGACGGACCGGCGGCTGTCGCCTTTACGGATGGTGTTGTCGTTGGTGCAAGTCTGGATAGAAACGGCTTACGACCTGCCCGCTACAAAGTCACAGAAGACGGAACGGTTGTCATGGGTTCCGAGGTCGGGATTATTGAACTTGATGACGGTCGCGTTGTAGAAAAAGGGCGTTTGGGACCAGGACAGATGATCGCTGTTGATACAGCGCAAGGGAAATTGCTGAAGGATTCGGAGATTAAGCATCGTGTTGCTGAGCAGAAACCTTACGCCGAATGGGTACAGAGAGGTATCGTAACGCTTCCTACTGAAAAAGATGACGCTGCTGCTACGACGGATACTGTTCCTGAGCAGCTGCCGATGTATCAGAAAGCGTTCGGTTATATGACTGAGGATGTGGAACGCTTTATTAAACCCATGATAACGGAAGCGAAGGAAGCGGTCGGTTCAATGGGTGATGATACGCCACCTGCTGTGATTTCTCGGCACCCTCGATTGCTCTACACTTATTTTAAACAACGCTTCGCGCAGGTGACGAACCCACCGATTGACTCAATTCGGGAACGCTTGGTGATGTCACTCACAACTTACCTTGGGCGACGGCATAGTTTGCTCACAGAAACTGAAGCACACGCTCGACTCATTCGGATCCCCTCACCAGTCCTAACAAATGCAGATTTACAAGCGTTGCGAGATCTCGATATACCGGATTTTCAGATAGCGACGCTTTCTGTCTGTTTTCCAGTCTCCACTGGTAAACAAGGCTTGGAGACCGCACTGGAGGCGTTGTGTCAACGTGCCTCCGAGGCAGTTGATGCTGGCATCACGCTTCTCGTGCTGAGCGATAAAGATGTCAGTCCGGATGCCGCCCCAATTCCGATGGCACTTGCTGTGGGTGCTGTCCATCACCATCTAATTCGAGAAGGGAAACGGATGCGAGTGAGCCTTATCGCTGAAACCGGAGATGCGAGGGAAGAACACCATTTTGCTGTCTTGATCGGTTATGGGGCAGCAGCAGTCAATCCTTATCTCGCGCTTTCAACGATTGTTCAACTTGCTGAGGATGACGAGCTTGGAGAACTCACAGCGGCGAAAGCGATTGAAACCTATAAGGCAACCGTCGAAAAAGGTATTTTGAAGATTATGGCGAAGATGGGAATTTCGACGGTATCAAGTTACCGTGGTGCTCAGATTTTCGAGGCACTCGGTATCAACGCTACGGTGATTGATAAATGTTTTACAGGGACCACTTCACGATTAAATGGCATCGGGTTTGCTGAGATCGCTGCCGAGACGCTGCATTTCCATACAAAAGCATTTTCGGGAAGCGAAGACGACACATCGCTGCAAGAGGCAGGCTACTTCCGATTCCGGAGGAACGGCGAATTCCACGCCTTTAATCCGACAGTGTTTAAATCGCTCCACAAGTTCGTCAAGGCAGGTAATTCGGAAGATTATGAGAAATATGTTGACGCTGTTGAAAGCGGTGAACCCTCCAGTTTACGTGATTTGGTTGCATTCAAGCCGAGCACGCCTATCCCGATTGGGGAGGTAGAACCCGCGGAGGATATCGTTAGGCGTTTTACGACCGGTAGTATGTCTTTCGGCGCACTCAGCCGTGAAACACACGAGACTTTGGCAATTGCGATGAACCGTCTTGGGGCAAAGTCCGGAAGCGGAGAAGGCGGTGAAAGTTCTACTCGCTTCAAGGAACAGCCGAACGGTGATCTCGCTTCGAGTGCTATCAAACAGGTGGCATCTGGACGTTTCGGTGTCACACCAACATACCTGATTTCGGCGAAAGAATTGGAAATCAAAATGGCACAAGGGTCTAAACCTGGGGAAGGCGGACAGATTCCGGGTCACAAAGTAACCGCTGAAATCGCCTCTATCCGACATTCTGTGCCGGGAGTTCCGTTGATTTCGCCGCCACCGCACCACGATATTTATTCTATTGAGGATTTGGCACAACTCATCTATGATTTGAAGCAGGCGAATCCGCAGGCGAAGGTCGCTGTAAAGCTCGTATCTGAATTTTTGGTTGGCACTATTGCGTCAGGTGTGGCAAAGGGCTACGCCGATGTCATCCAAGTGAGCGGACATGAAGGGGGTACGGGCGCATCACCGCTGAGTTCTATTAAGAATGCAGGAACACCCTGGGAACTCGGACTTGCAGAGACGCAGCGTGCGCTCGTGGAGAACGAATTGCGAGATCGCGTTGTGTTGCGGGCAGACGGTGGAATGCGTTCAGGACGTGATATTGTCATCGCTGCTATGTTAGGCGCAGAAGAATACGGTTTTGGCACAATAGCGATGGTAGCAACGGGATGCGTGATGGCGCGCCAATGCCACCTAAATACATGCCCTGTTGGGGTAGCTACACAGGACCCGGCACTCCGTGCGAAGTATCCTGGGACGCCTGAGATGGTTGTTAACTTCATGTTGGGGGTAGCAAATGAAGTTCGAGCGATCCTCGCGAATCTTGGGCATAAATGCTTGAACGATATTATTGGTCGTCCGGAATTGCTGCAACCGATTGACCTCGCAGATTATCCGAAAGCGGCAACGCTTGATTTGAGTGAAATTCTGACACCTGCTGATCCAACCGGTACACAACCTCGCTATCATCTACAGGAACGGAACGACCGAGAGGATATTCCGCTTGATGATCAGATTCTGGAGGATGCCGCGGAAGCGATCACGCAGAAAACATCGGTCCAGCTTTCCTATTCTATTCGGAACACGCACCGGACGGTAGGTGCGAAGTTATCTGGTGAAATCGCGAGACGTTATGGCGACACGGGTTTGCCTGATAGAACAATTCAGTGCAACTTTGACGGAAGTGCCGGGCAGAGTTTCGGTGCCTTCTGTATTAGTGGCGTACAGTTTGTGCTGACGGGGGAAGCCAATGACTATGTTGGCAAAGGCATGGCAGGCGGAGAACTTATTATCAAACCCGCGCCAACTGCATCGTTTGAAACTTCTGAGAATACGATTATAGGAAATACGGTCTTATATGGCGCGACAGGTGGAACGCTCTATGCAGCCGGTCGAGTTGGTGAACGGTTCTGCGTCCGAAATAGCGGCGCGACTGCTGTCGTTGAAGGTGTCGGTGATCACGGTTGTGAATACATGACCGCGGGGACAGTCGTGGTTATTGGTGAGACGGGTAGAAACTTCGGAGCCGGAATGACGGGGGGTACCGCCTATGTTTTGGACGAAAAACAGCAGTTTGAACAGAAGTTCAATCCGGATTGGGTGAAAATAGAAAAGATGAAGAGTGAGGCGGATGTTAAGAACCTGATGGCACTTATACAAAATCATGCAGCTTATACCAGTAGTCAGCATGCCGAGAATATTCTCACCAATTGGGAGGCGTTCCTTCCGCACTTTTGGAAGGTTGTAACACCACCGCCACCGCCCCTTCCGGCACCTGTCCAACTGAAAAGAAGAGCTGCAACTCGGAGAGAACGAAGGAAGCGTTAGAGATCTTGATCTGATGGGCAGTTTTAGAAATTACAAGTAAGATGCCAAAAAAAAAGGCAGCAAATGCTGCCTTTTTTAATTCCATTGTGTTCCTCAGTCTTCTTCTGACACAGCGAAAGCGATTTCGAGCCCTTCCGTTTTACTGGAGCGCATTTTCGCTCGCTCTACCACATCAATGACATCCCCGTGCTTAGCACGTTTGTCTGCTTTGATGATCAAGGTAGTAATCTGATTTTCATGCGCTGCGATGAAAAGCTCCATGTCTTCCAGTGTTAGCATTTCTTGGTCATCAATTGAAATACGTCCGTCACTGTTAATGAAGAGGTTGAATTTCTTTCGCGTGAATTCATGCTTCGTTGCAGAATCAGGTAAGGTGACGGTAAAAGGCGGTTGAGCCTTCATGACAGCAGATACCATGAAGAAGATGAGCAATAAGAACACACAATCAATCATTGGTGCCATCGGAATGTCATCATCATCGCTTGATTTCCGCCGTTTAGCCAAGTTTAAAGCCATGAGAATTCTCCTTGTATAAAAATTAGATTACGACTGCTATCGCGTGAAACTGTCAGTCTCTTGCGACAATAGCGAATCCGATTTTATCTATACCTGCCTGTTTTGCAATATCCATCACCTGCACGATCTGTTCATGGAGTACTTGCCGCTCGGATTGAATAATGAGCATGTTCGTTGCCTCCTCCGGAGCATTGATGAACTGGTTGAACATTTCATCAACCTGGACGACGGCATCGTTCAGCACCATAGTGCCTCGATCCTCGCCGGGTTCTGGGTTCGCGATCCGGACTGTCAAACCTTTCGGTTTGTCGGGCGAGGGTTTCCCCGGTGGGGGAAGCTGCACCCGGAGGCCGGGAATCGGCGAGAAGGTTGTTGACACCATGAAGAAAATCAGGAGCAGGAAGACACAATCAATCATAGGTGCCATACTGAGCGTTGGCGGCTTACGTTCCCTGATTTTGGTCGCAAGCAGACTCAATTTGGCTTCACCGACTTGTTGCATTTCAAAGTCTCCTTTCTCGTTAATGAGACCAGGGCTGCGGTTCGAGAACCTAACACCCTACAAACCTATTGGAGAGGCGGATGTAAATCACCCGCCGTTCTGTTCCAAGGTTAGGCGTTAGCTAGATTCACCAACAATCAGTTGATTGACAATTTCGGTAGAAACCTGTGAAATTTCAACCATGTGTCTGTTGACCCAGCTATCAAAAAGTTGGAAGAAAATCAAGCATGGAATAGCAACTGTCAAGCCAGCAGCAGTTGTGAGCAGTGCCTGTGAGATACCACCTGCAAGCTGCTGCGGGTCACCGGTACCTTCAAGTGCGATTGTCGTAAATGCACTAATCATACCCGTAACTGTTCCAAGCAAACCGAACAGCGGCGAAACGACCGCGACTGTACCGAGAACCGGCAAATTTCTTTCCAGTTCGGGAATTTCAAGCAGACTTGCTTCTTCAATGGCTTCCTGAATTTCTTCTTTGCTAATATCGCGTTCCTCAATCTGGGCTTGGCTGTATCGGAGTAACCCTGCTTTAAGGACATTAGCAAGTGGACCGCCGGCTTCTTCACAAGTTGAGACGGCTTCCATAATGTTCTCTTTCCGCAATGAGTCGGCGATACTGGCGATAAACTGTTCAGTTCCAATTCGGGAACGACTCCGGACAAAGGTGAAAAGTCTTTCAATAATGAAGGTTAACGCCGTGATAGAGCAGAGGGCGAGTGGCCAGAAGACGAATCCGAACTTCTGGAAGAAGGTAACGATGTTATCCTTTTTGGTCATCTTGAGCGGTACGAAGTGATCACCACCATTAACGACTGTGACAGGTTTTCCAAGCCGGTCGCCATAGCCTTCTCTATAAATACTGATGAGGTAGCGGCCCGCGGGGACGCCAGTTTTTTCATATTCACCATTGGCATCTGTGGTTGCCTCATGTTCTTCGCCACCTGTAGCAACGATCTTGACCTGAACACCTTCAATCGGGTTCTGTGCTGTGGTTGTATCAACAATAGTGCCTCGGACGGTTCCACCACTTGCATCATCTTGCGCAAAAACGATGCCCGTTGACATACCGATACAAGCAATTAGCATTAAAACGAAACTAAAACGAATCATTCGTTCTGATCCTCCTTAGGTAACTTGCCGAGTGTGTTGGCAAGTTTCTACAAGTCATCTCATAAAGTGTTGTATAAATAAAGCACGGAAGCCGCGCCTTAACAACTTAATTTTATTAACACGTGAGCATTTCATCTACATGATTCTTCTGATTGGGAGTTAAAGTCTATATCTGTAGATCGCCCTTACCGCTTGTAACACCATTTCTATTAAAAACACTTGAGTGCTTAAGAAGTTACGCGCTTTATGCGAGTGTGAGAGAAAATGGTATTACAGGTGATATTAAGAAACGCGAGATCGCTGGACACGGCCCCGTGTCCAGCGATACACAAAACATTTAGAAACCCATCATTGCTCGTACGAAGGTAGTGTTACTCGTCGTGTGATCGAGCAAGATAGTGGTTCGTCGGTAACCAGCAAGGATGACGATGTTGAACCCAAGCCATTCACCGCGGTTGATCGCTTGAACTTCAAAGATTCGGGTTCTCAAGTCCGGTCGATAGAGGACTGGCACATCTTCATCTTCCGGGAAGTTTGTCAAATAGTTTTTGAAATTATTATCCCGGTTGGTGAATTTCCGGTATTGGAAACCACCAAGGATGTTCATCCGTTGCGAGAACTGATAGTCAAGCCGTACACCGAGTACATCTTCACGACTTCTACGATTGAAGCGCAGATATTCGACGGGTTCGGTATCAGTTGGGACGAATTGACGTGGGTTGAGTGCCTCGCCGATTTCCTCAGACGCTCGGTCGAATGCGCGATCCCAGATGTACTTCGCCATCGGTGTGAGTGTCAAATCTTCACCGATTCTGTCGACGAATGGAAGTTCACCGAGTGGAATCTCGTATCTCGCCTTGAGAATTGTCTGCTGGTTGCGAATATCGCGTTCCGGGTAGCGCCGCTTTTTCCAGTTTTCGGGGTCATAGATTAAGCCCGGATCCTCAGGATCGAGTGCGTTAATCCCGTGGTCTGGATAGAACGGGAATTCCCGTCTTTCGCCGCCAGCCCGAACCTGTTCAACGGGGACCATGAAGTCAACACGTTGATCGGCATTGAGCGGATCGCCTTCGTCTCCTGATCCCTCAACATCCAAGAAAATTGCCCCTGCCTCATCCTGCTCAAACTGTTTTTGCAGTACAACGAGGAATTTGGCTTCAAGTGTGAGGTTAGGAACAGCGGTATAAAGGAACTGAAGGGTCGTCGTATTCACACGAGCATTGTAGAAATCAAGCTCGTCAGAAATTTGGACAGGTTCCAATTCACCGACACGCAATGTAATGGTATAGTCCGGAATATCGTCTTGAACTCGGACAAATCGGTTTTGGAAGAGTACCGTTCCAAAGTCAGGAATGTCCCGCTGATAGGTGACATGTAGGTATTTGGAATCATTTTTCCGGCGACTTGAGACCTCGCTTTCATTAAGCCATCCGACTTTAAGTGAAAGGTTATCAAGGAGGTCATATTCGGCGAAAACATGGTAGCCTTCTCTGTCTATCCCGTACTCATATTGCGGTTCAAAATCGTCCTCAAGAGAATCAATTGTACCGTTGTTGTTCAGATCAACGAGGTCGGTGAAGACCGGCGGATCAGCATCAAAGATGAGGAAGTCTTCTTGGAAATCCAAAACGCCATTCTGGTCTCTGTCATCAGCGCGTGGTAGGACTCCATCGAAGTCATCGTCATCGGGCCAATCGTCATCATCATCATCATCTTCAATGAGGGCGTAATTGACTTCATCCCATGGATCTTGTTCTGCCTGTGATGCGGGTGTCCGCTCAAGGGAGTATTCCTGATCCCTGTCAGTATTAGAACCGAAGTTGAGATAGGTTGTTGTATACCCGGGATCGATATGATAATAGACCCCTTCAAGGTACAACTTCCCGAATCGAGATTTGAGTTGGACGAACCATGCGGTTTCTCTCCCCATTGTTCCATCGCCGCTTTCATCGGTTCCGTCGCCACCTAACATGGCTTCAAATCGTTCACCCTCGGTCTCAGAGTATGTGGGGACTCCGTTTGCATCTAAGGGTAATCCTGTTGCAGGATCAATGGAGATACCGGTTTCTTCTTCGCCATCTTCGCTTTGGATGGTTGTTTTGAGCCGGCTAAATCCAATCTGATCTTTGGGAATGGTGGGATACTGCTTATATTTACCGTTAATGGAATAGTGTGCTCGGACAAAAACGTTACCGATAGTCCCTTCTAAGTCAAGCCCGTAAAGGAGTGCTGCGCGTGCTGCACCGTATTGATAACGGACTTTACGCGGTTTACCTTCACCTGTCCATTTACTGGGCTGGTCTTTAAGAGATGCCCGGTTACTGGTGTAATCTGAGGATTGCCCATAGTTACCGGGTGCTTCAATAATATCACGGTACGGCATCTGGATATGACCATCTTCGGTCTTAATCCACTCTTGGATTTCCGGGTCTGATTCGGCTTTGTTTGCAGGGCTGTTTCCGATAATAGCAATGTTGTAATCGCCTGCTACAATCATCTCAAAGGTGACAGATTGAACCGTGCGGGGATCAGCATCAATTTGGTACGCGCCTTCTGAAAGGAGTTGTGCGACATCGGGAGAAGGTGCGCCATCTGGATCTACAAAAACGAGAACGACTTTCATCTTGTTGAAGCCGTCCACGATTTTCCACCCCTCTCCATCTTCAGAATCGCGGATATCAGAAGGAAGTCCGCCGACAGGCATCGCGATTACATTGCTACCGTCAAGGGTTTCAGTTATGGTTTCCGAAGGCAGTGCCTTAGGTTCGACCCCTTCTTCAATGTCTTCAGGTGTTAACTCTTCCAGCGCTTGGGTGACAATTGTAACTTTCATAGTTTTGAAAGCTGCACCGACACCGCCCTGAATATTATCGCCATGTAGTGTCGGATCGTAACCCGAGAATACTGTGACAGTTCCATGATTATCTTCAGGCGAATCATCGCGGAAGACAACTGTGATTGATTCTGGTGGTGTATTTGCTACGGTACCCATGAGTGGGTTTTCAACGCGTTCCGGGTGTTCTTTATGCAGGTTGATGTAAGTGAACCCGACGCGGAAAATGTCGCCTAAAAGTCCTTGTGCTCGGAAACCCACGAGGCGTGCGTTTTCAATGTGCCGTACGCCCGCGTCCTCATTCAGGCCGTTCCGACGACCAAGCGTTGGTGCAAGGTTCGCCGCTGCGTCCGTCAATTGGACAGGGTTTGAGATACGCGAATTGATAAGCGTGAAAAGGTGCCGTTCCTGCGCGAAAGAGATATCCCATCGCAGCCCATCAAATTCTGTTTTGTAAAGGATGTAACGGTTCGGGAATAACGTAGACGGCTTGAAGCGCAAGTGGTCACCAATAGCAAATTCGGTGTATCTCCCACGGTAACTGTCTTCAGTTAAGACCGTTCTATCCAGCTGTGCCGAGAATCTTTCACTATCCAACTGTCCTGTCCAACCAACAAACAATTCACCGTTCTGGTCAAACTCTTTCTGCTCGCGATAGTTATAGACCTCGTTACCTTCAAGCAGCTCTTTTCCAAACAGATCATAGAAGAATTGGGGTTCTTCTTCTAACTGGAAACGCGCTGAGAATTTAGAACTCCCCTCAATCGTTGGCAATAGGGGTTCTTGTGGACCAAGGCTTTGTGCCCCACAACCGTAAAGCACAAACGCGCTCAGGATACAGGTCGCTACAAGTAAAACATCAATTGATTGTTTTAGCCTGTTCATTATTTTGTTTTTCCTCCTTGGAGATAATGAATCGGATGTTTAGGTAACCGAGCTGCGACACGAATATTTCGTCATTCGCGCTCCTTACCTGGGTTTCCGACAAAAACCTTGAAATGGATGAAAACCGCTTTGCGTGTAAACGAAAAGTGCCAAAATTGCGTTAGTTATTGCAAATAACACGTGTTCAATTTTTTACTTTTCGCCACTGCCGGACAGATATTCCGTAAATCGCGAATATCGCGCGAAGCGTATAAAAAGCGAGTCTCCTTCCAACAAATTAAGGGTTTGTTTTACAGAAATTTAAATAAACGCATAATAAAATGCCTGTAAAACTGTTCTTAAGCATCTAAAATAGCACCAATTTGAATTTCTGTCAAGTTTTTAACAGAAAAATACACGCATTGGAGTGGAATTTCAAATAAACATACCACAAATGTGATATATTTTCAAGTTTAATATCGGTACTATTCATTTTCGATTTTTCGCCCGTTTTGTTTTTTTAAAGATAAGCAGCAATCTCGGAATGATCTACTTATCAAAATCTTCCGTGTGGAAACCCCCGGATTGATTCGAGGGATGAAACACTGACAACGAATCAGTTTTTTCTTTAGCGTCAGTCGAGACTATCGACCCACCTTGCTATAAATTTATGAATCCTCATAATAATGCCAACGAGCGTAATATATATTATACTACATTTTAAGAAAAATTGACATTTTTTTTACAAAGTTGTCCAAATTAATAAAGCCTCGAACCAAAATCGAGGCTTTAAATATTTCCAAATGCGGTGTTCAGTTTTTTAAGTTCACAACGGTTCTATTAAAATATTCGATAAACAAAGCCGCTGTAACACCTAAAACTAAACCAGCGATTCCCGCGATAACAAAGATAAGCTTAAGTTGCGGGGCGACAGGAATCTTCTTTGGTGCGGCGCGGTCGATGACTTCAATACCACCTATCTGATTACGAGAGGTTGGTAGTTTAGATTCGGCATATAGTATTTCTGCTTCAAGTGACCGTTTGGCAATCTCTTCAGCGACCAGATCCGTGTTCTGAATCTTGGCTCGCATTCGTGTAAGAATCGTGTGGTTTTCGGGAATTTCTGTTAGCAGTCTTGCCAGTTCAGTTTCTATGCTATCAAGTTCCCGTTTGAGGTGTTCTTCGGCATTTTCATAACTTGAGAGGGTGGGGAAAGTCGTTGTTAACTGGTTCTGTATATAGGTATAGTGTGCAGAGGTGCCGGAAGTAGCGGTAGTAGTTATAGGGGAGGTATTCTTGTTTTTTACTTGGATTTCGTTGATTTGGGCGTTAAGACCTTCTAATTCTGATGGATTCGTACCTACTTTTTTTCTATCCGCGACGCGTTGCGATTCAAGGTTGAAAAGTTTTTCCTGCTGAAAAAGCCAGACGGGGTTATGGGAGGTGGTTTCGGATAATTGTTCTTGCTTAGGTAATTGATTGAGTTGTTCTTGTAGATGCTTAATATAGACGCGCGTTGCATAAAGCTGCTGTTGATTGAGTGTGATTTTTTCTTCGACATTGGCATGGCGTTCGAGCAAATTAGTCAGAATAGGCACCCATGTTTCTGGACTTCCATTTTCGCGGACAAATTTGAGCAGCTCGTCTGATTTTTCCTCTATTTCCGCTATGACTTTTTGTTGTTTATCTCCGATGAGTTCCATACGTTTTTTGAGTTCGGTTTCTTTATCTCCAAGTCGCAATATTTGCATATCGCTCGCAAGTCGGTTGACAAGGAGTGCTGCGTTCCGTTCACCACCTTCTGCTTCGGTCAATGTGAGCGAAAGATTAATATAGTCGGAGTCTGGGTTGACTTGTGCCTTCAGCATTCGTTTGAGTTTACCGACTGGTGGGAAAAGAGCCGCCGCTTCTGCATGCCCATTCTCCTCAAGGTTTTCGATTGCTGTGTTTAGCATTGATTCTGTAGAGAATCGGATGCTGATTGTTTCCATCTCTCGTCGGTCGATACCGCCAGAGAAAACATTTTGAAACAGATTTGTGGAAGGCAGGGAAGATGTAGCACTGGGTTGGACGAATAACATTAAGGTGGAAGCGGCGTAAGTTTTAGGTAGACGAAGCGAGATAATGAGAGCAGTTCCTAATACCAGTAGGATACTTAGGCAGATCGTAAAGTCATGCTTTCGGATGAGTTGAAGATAATCACGTAGATGTTCTTCCTGTTGCGGCATGAATGTACGGTATTTCTGCCCGCCCCTTGGGCTAGAAATTGCCCCTCCTTTTTTTTAATCCTATAAGTTATTGGCAACGCGAATTTCTTCCTCGTTAAAAGCTTCGTCATGCCACTCGGCTATGCGCCATTCCTCGTTTCTTTTTTCAAAGATGAAGAGATTGTCTCCTTCGGCGTAGGCACCGGTGTATCCGCCCTCAAGCGTTTGACCGTCTGATACAAAAAACTGGATTCTGTAGTGGTTCCGTACCTCTGCTTGTGTGCCCTCATTGTTCATCTGAATTTCCGGCGGAGAAGAGAGTTCTATCTCAATATCCTGAAACCGCTCAAAGACCCGAGTCGCGGCGGCTCGTTCCTGCCGAATGTCATCAAATTCTACATCGTCTGTTTTATCGCCATCTGTTCCCATATCCGAAACATAAAGGAAGCCATCTTCCCAGAAGGTATTAATGTAGGTGTTAACATCTTCTGTTTCATAACCTTCCCGCCATCGGTCTAAGACACCACTAATTTGAATGATTTCTTCAGTTGGAATTTCTCCGACTTTATCAGCGTCTCCACACCCCATAAAACCTACCAGTAAGATGAGGACACCGCTGACTTTTGCAAAAGTCTTGAACATAATAAACACTCTCCTATTTCAAAAGGTTTTAACAATACCAAAATAAAGACGTGAAGAGGTCGCGCTCATTTCGATCCCAAATTTGTCAGTATCTCGTACATCCTGTTCAATGGACTGAATCAGGGTAGTCGCGTTATAAAAGTTGGCACCCACATAAGAATCGATAAGGCTATAAAGCCAAATACCGATGCCGGTATACATAAAAAATGTTCTGAGTTTATACCTCTGGTTTGCATACTCGTAACTTTCTAATATCGTTTCTTCATTATGAAAACCTTGCCAAACAAGATCTTCATAAGCATCGTACCGGCTTCTAAAGGATTGTTGTGCCAACAAAGCACCGATAACGGAACCTCCTATTCCCAAGACAGTTAGGCTCCCTCGAAAGTAGCTACGACTATAAAACTGCCCCCATCCGGGGAAAACGGCAGAACGCACCATAGCACCGATAGGCGAAACAAGTTTAACCTGTTCCGCCGTTTCCGTCGTTTGCTGTTCGGTTTTGGTGCCGTTTTCAGCCTCCTGCGCAAAACTGGCGTGGTGGCTGAATAACAGTAGTGAGATAATTAGCAAAAATCGCATTCGATATATGGGCTTCACGCATCGAGAAAAGTTGTGTAAAGCCCATTGTGCTACTCCTATTAACGCCGCCGCTTTGTCCGTTGTGTTGTTCGACTTCGATCGTCATCGTCATCATCACTGCTCTTTGAACTGCTACGCGATGAACTCGAGCTTGATGTTGTCGTCGGACGCGTCCGTGTTTTTGTAGAAGAAGAACGACTTACACTTGTACGCGAACGAGACGAACTCGAACTTGAACGGCTCACGCTTGATCTCTCACGCGATGAACTTGTGGTTGAGCGGCTTATGCTTGATCGCGAGCGAGATGAACTCGAATTTGAAGTCGTGGTTCTATACTTCGCTCGAGATGAACTCGAATTTGAAGTCGTAGTTCTATACTTCGGGCGTGAGGTACTACTTGTGCTTGACGAGACCGATCGGCTTGAAGTAGTGGTCGAACGTCTATAAAGCGGCGTAGTCCGTTGTGTCTGCGTTGAACGTCTGTAAAGCGGCGTAGTCCGTTGTGTCCGTGTTGAACTGCTATAACGGTTCGCGCTTTGTGTTGTAGCGGCAGGTGAACGCCGCTGCTTACTGAGTGTGCTTGTACTTCCTGTGCTCCCGGTGGCATAAGCACTCTGCCTTACCTTACTTTGGCGGAGTGTTGACGTAGAAACGCGGGCGCGCTGTTTTTGTGTAATAATCGCCTGGCGCGCAATCCGTTCCGTTGTCGCTGGGGTCTGCCTCCGGTGATCTTCGAGTGTGGTGCGGACGCTCCTCCGAACTGCTGTTCGGTTCCCCGTTTGACTGTTAGCAGCTAATCGGCTACGACTGTACTGCCGGCGCGTTGTTTCATGCTTAGCACTCCACCGGTTCAATTGCGTCCGGCGCTGATAAACCTTTGGCGTACCACCGTAGTAACTCCGCGAACCGCTATAATAATATGGTGAATAGCAGCGATAGTAGGCACTCGGGTAGTAGCCACGGTAGCGTCCGAGGTACCCACCGTAATACGAACGGATTGAGAGGTAGTGGTGATCATAGATCGGGTAGCTCCATCGGAGATAGTAGTCGTAGTCCGTTGCGTAATAGATGGGACCGTCGTAAAAGTACAGATAGGTGTAGCGGTGCCAAGGGCGCCAACGGTAAGTCGGTGTATAGCGTTGAATCACTCTAACTTTCGGCTGTCTACGATACGTGGAGACCTCAAGATGCTCTACGTCAATCTGTTCGCCACCTTCAGCAACGATATGCAGCTCCATCCACCCGTCTTTGACATGACCGGCGGCGGGGATCTTAATGTGTTCGGAGCGGTTTTTTGCTCGTAAGACAAAGGTGTCCCCGTAACGTGTCTCTTTGGCGTTTTCGTCGTAGTAACCGCGACGTGTCGTCTCGCGTTTAGTGTTACGGATCCATGCGCGACCTGCGATGGGTTCATCGTAGTCTTCGATTTCGAGTCGATGCGGTTCCCCTCGGTATCGCACCAAAACTTCAATATACTGTGTTCCTGCTGGAATTTCAAAAAGATATACCGCGCTGGCAATTGCGAATTCGTAGTCTTCTGTGTTCTGAGCGTCATTTGCCCAGGCGGTGAGTCGAACGCCATCCTCAAATCGGGGGCTGGCGGTAATCGTTGCGTTCCCACGTTCTATCCATTCATCAACATCGCTTGCGACGCGATGCTCGCGACTCAGCCGGTCTGCGTAATAATCGGGGTCCGCGTTCGCGGGGGTTACCAATCCAGCGATTACAAAACAGCTGATGAGGCATACTACGCTTAAAATCGAAATCCGGGTTTTCATGGTAAATCTCCTTCTATACATCTCCTTCATTTGGCGTTGCCAACGGGCTTTTATACCTGTTGCGCGCGGTACCTCGTGAATCTCAAGGGTCGTTCTCTTATTTAACGAAAATAATACAATTTTCTGCAAAAATTGTCAAGGATTAATCGAAGTTAATTGGTTCTTCTGATAACGCCAATCTTTTTCACCTATAGCTCCGATGTGCTTATCGCAACTCCGCTTTAAGATGGACAGACTTTCTGTTAACCCTAACGAAACTCACAACGCTAATGCTTCTTAACTTTTAGGTATCAGTTTAATACCTCTCTTTTTCGCGTAATCACGGGCAAGTGGTGTAATAATCGCTGATTTTACGTGAACCAACTCCCGTACGTTTGCATCCAGATTTGAAATAGTCGTTGCGCTAATCAGAGGTTTGTCTAAACTGGTGGGCGAATCATTCATTTTTTCCGTCACTGACTCGGCGATTTGCATCATAGGTACCCATTGAACGCCAAGTTCAGACAAAAGGTTTACATATTCGCCTTCAATACTATTAATTTTTTTCCCAATTTCACCTTGATTAAGTGCATCAGAGACCGCTATAACCTTTTTTCCTTTAGTGAGTGCCTCAAACACAAGATAAGTGCACGGTGTGTCTACCAGCCTTAACGCGAGTTTTGCAGCCATTGGATGCGAGAAAACGGGAAGCACAATCTGCTGATAGGTATCCACGAAAGTTGTTATATCGGTTAGTGTATGCTCCTGCAGGACATTTTCTTCACCAACCGCGGCATAGATCGGTTCAGGGTTTATAACCTTAGTTGCGAGATCAGACAGAATTATTGTAATTTTCCATCCATCGTGTATGCAGGTCCGGAGCTGCTGGAGCGGTTCGTCCAATTCAAGTTGCGTCGCGCCAAAGATAGCGAGTAATTGTTTTTCGTCTGTAATTTGCGTAGCGTTAGATCCTTGTGCCTCCAGTACCCTCTCGACAATTTTCCGAATCTGATCAATCAGTTCTTGATTCATATTGGTTCAAAATGTAGGACACCTAACGCACAATTTCAACAGGTTCGCCACCCTTCAAACCTGCGGCGTTGGAATCATCGGTGTCTAAGTGCATCTGAAGCACATACCCTTCAGAAATTTTCGGACGAACATTTTCAAAAGTCAAAGCACGCTCACCAGGGAAATGTACCTTTAGAAGGTCCTCTTCGCGAATATTGAGTGCCTCAGCGTCACTTGGGGTCATGTGGATGTGCCGTGTGGCACAAATAGCACCCTCCTCTAAATAGACACTTCCTGCGGGCCCGATGAGAGTAATAGGTTCCGCACCAGCAAGATCACCTGAGTCTCGAATAGGAGGACTTAACCCAAGCCGGATTGCTTCGGTTTGCGCGACTTCGACTTGGGAATAATCTCGGACAGGTCCGAGAATGCGCACGGCTTCAATAGCTCGCATCCGTTTTCCAACGATGGTTAGTGTCTCATTTGCAGCGAACGCTTCCGGTTGATAGAGCGGGGCATAGACGGTGAGTTGGTGCCCGGCACCGTAAAGAATCTCAAGGTGCTCCTGCGTTACATGTGCATGCCGTGCTGAGACCCCAACGGGGATCTGTTGTTGTTGCGTGACGACATCGCATGCGCGATTTCCTGCATCACAGCTTCGCAAAGCACATCCGCTACATGCTTGGTCGGTCGTTAATCTGTTCACAACACGACGAGTAATCAACTCAACAAGGTCACGGTCTGGCATCTATAATTTGCCTTTTCTGTTAGGATGTTCCAAACGCTCTTAGCCAGCGTGTGGTCAATCCACTGACGAATAGTTTACGCTTTCTTTAAGATAGCTTCGACTTCAGCATGTGGCCGCGGGATTACGTGAACAGAAACAACTTCTCCGACGCGTGCGGCTGCTTCAGCCCCCGCATCCGTTGCGGCTTTAACCGCACCGACATCACCACGAACCATGACGGTTACATAACCCCCGCCGACTTGTTCGTAACCGATAAGTTGGACATTCGCCGCTTTCACCATTGTGTCGGCGGCTTCAATGCTTCCAACTAAACCTCGCGTTTCAACTAAACCTAATGCATCTCCGGTCATATTAGTTCTGATGGCCTCCTATTAATTCGAAAATAAAAACAAGTTTTTAGCTTACGAAGAGTGAGTCGTTCACTAAAAATAATCCTTACGTGCAAAAACAGAGAAAGTCAAGCGAGGATGTAAACGCTACAACCTTATAGTATATCACAATTTTGCGATTTTTTCAAGAAAAAAACTAAAAACGTGTTGATACACTTTAACGGTATCTTTTTCTGCCTTGTCCATTTCGCCCAGTTTTTGGTAAGCGAAAGCGCGCCAATAGTAAACCTGGATAAGCGCGTTTGATTCACCTTGCCATGTCTGAATTACGTCAGTGAACAGTTCTATAGCATGCGTATAATCGTTAGTGGCTAATGTCCGTTCTCCCAAATGTGCATAGGTCTGTGCGCGGCTAATGTAGGCATTCGCAAAACGTGGCTCTATAGCGATCGCTTGATCCAGATCTGCCAGCGCGGGTTTTAAATAGTGTTCATTACCTTGAATAGAAAGTTGGAGATGGACGTTGCCGCGGGCATAGTAAGCCGTCGTAGAGGGCACTCGTTTGATCGCATTATTGTAGTCGGTGAGTGCTTTTTGAATGTTGCCACGTTTAAAGTAGGTTTCTGCACGTTTTAGTATAACGCTGGCGTTCCATCTTTTTTTTAGCGAAGCAGCGTAATCTTCAATAGCACGCTGCGTGTCCTCTAACGCGCGATAAGCATCGCCGCGACTTGCGTAAGCATCGGCATGATACCTGTTGAATCCTAACGTTTGAGTGTAATCTGCGATGGCAGCTTCGTACTGTGCAGAACGATAATAAGCGAGTCCACGTTTCATGTAAGCTTCGGCATACCTTGGCTCAATCTCAATTGCCTGCGTAAATGCTGCTATTGCTTGTGGAAGTTTCCATGTTCGGAGTGCTGCGGTTCCCTCTTGGACGTGTACCTGCGCTTGCCGATTCTCACCTTTTATCGCGTCCCACGTTACAAAGCGAGAAGCGAGAAAAATGGTGAGAATTAGCACGGGGGTCATGATATAAATGAGTGGCCGCATGATATGAGTCTTTTAGTCCGATTTTGATTTTTCAGTTTTGTCGTAAAGGTGATGGATATTTACGCCTAACTTCAGCGCATGTACAGACGGATATCTCTCTGCCAAATCAATTTCAATGTAGGTTGGGACTCCCGGCAAGCCACTATAACCTGTCGAAAAGATGAGTTGGTGATTGCCGAATGTTGCGATACCGTCTCTGACATTTTTGGTAGGAAAGTAGTGAATCGGGGTGTGTCCGACGACAAGGAGATTCGCCTGAATAGCTGCAAGGAAATTTTCAATGTGTGTTAAGGTATAGCCCCCAGGGTACGCGATAACAGGCCGCGGCCAAAGGAGTTCTTCAAGCGTTTTCGGACCCGGATCAATGAGATCCGTAAGACTGGTGATGGAACGCGCAGGACCGGCGTGAATACCGACAAAACCGTTTTTTGCAATAACGACTGTTGGTAGATTCATCAGGAATTCATAGTGAACATCGGTCATTCTTTCAATAAAATTGAACTGCTCGTAGTAGGCACCGAGTGGACTTTCATACAATAAACGAATGAATCGATCCCTATTTTGTGCCGTCATTCCCTGTTTCTTCAGCATTGCATAAGCATCTGCGGCGGCAAATTCGTGGTTACCGCGGAGATAGATAAGTCTTTTGCCATTATTGCCAAGTTGCCTTCGGAGTTCCATAACCCGGTCGATAATCAAGGTATCACCATAAGGTGGATGTCTCGGTTCATCGGGCTTATAGTCAATCGCGTCACCGAGTATCAATCCGTAGACATCTTCACCCGCTTGAATCCGCTCCACAAGTTTTGTGAGTTGCAACCATTGATTAAAGTCGTCCCAATGGGCATGTAGGTCGGAAATGATGTAGATAGTGCCGTGATCGGGTAAAACAACGATGTGTCCGTCACGTGTCAGTTGGTCAGGATACTGGGCAAGTCGTTTGGGTTGTGCTATCGCTACGGAAGCGAAACAGATAAAGTAGAGGGCAGCGTAAATCAGAGAGGTGTTCATTGGTTTTAGGTTTTGAAGAATGCGTCTATCGTGTCTTCCTGTTGTGCAAGTTTATTGAGGTGCCGCTGTCTACGATTCCGGCAGACGAGGTAGCCCAGGAGTGCGAGACCGCCAAGTCCTCCCCATAAAAAATAAGAATTGGAAAAAAGGGATGCCCACTGATAACGTTCCGCCAGTGATTCACGCCAAAGGGCATCGTAGGTGGCGAGATCCCATCCGACTACGGCTTCAAAAGCGGTATCGAAGTTGTTGCCTGCATGGAGTTCCGCAATGAGTGTAAACAACACATCTCTGCCTTTGCGTTCAACCAACCAACGGAGTGCGTCTTGGCTCTGAGCATACGCCAAATCCGCACCCGCTTGCGAACGCGGAAAACCTCGTGCTAACGCTTGAAGTGGCAGGATAGATTTCGAGAAAACATGCTTTAGCAATGTTTCGTGGCGACTCGGCACCCATTCATCAGCAAAATAGATCGCTATGCCTTCTATAAACCATAGTGGAATTTCTTTAACGGCTTTGCGGGTACATTGTCCGAAAAGGACATGTGCGATCTCGTGACGCAGCACTTGTGCTAACTGCAGTTTCGCAAGTGCTATGTGTTTCGGGTTTTGGATAACAATACGCCGGCTCAACGGGAAGGCACACCCGACTGCCCAATCCTGAATCGGCGCGTGAACAGAATTCTGAAAAGCCTTTTGGGTATCGCAGACCCAAATGTCAATCATTCCTGCTGGCATACGGCTTGTCAATTCCGGCATTTCGGCATAGAAGTCCTCCGCAATCTGAAGGATTGACATTGGATCTACCGTTCCCTCTTGGTAGTAGACCCGAAAGTGCGAGCTCTCCACTGACTCCCACGTAGCGGATGCTGAAAAGGTCGATAGGATCAATAAGAGGAAAACGAGGCTTTTCATAGTCTTTCCGTGGCACGGGTTATTCAATATTCCGAGCTTTAAAGCGGGTCGCCTGACTTATTAGATGGCTGAGTTCATCTACGCGCTCATTGGGGATTTGCGGCGCGATCCCTTTAATACTTTGCTGGACCGCTTCTAAGCTTCCGCCTTGTGCCCAGTAACTCTCACGCAATATTTCTGCGAATTCTGCGACAGTCGCGGCGAGTTGAAATTCGGGAGATGCGTCTTCAAATGCCTTTTTCAACTCGGTTGAGAAAATCTCCTCGTTAGTTTCCGAGACATGACGGGTGTCGGGATCTTCATGACGTATAAAGACCGTCGCCAATTGTCCGGTTGCTCCTTCATGAAGTTTGATTTCATAGAGGGCTGTGACACTGTGCCCTGAACCGATTTCGCCGCCGTCTGCGTCGTCATCACGGAACTCTTCGTGATCGAGGCGACGGTTTTCGTAACCGAGTAATCGGAAGCGACTGACGACTTCAGGATTAAAATCGACCTGGACCTTTGCATCTTTAGCGATGAGCTGTAATGTCCCTGTTAAGTTTTCGACAAAGATGCGCTTTGCCTCGTTGAGGGTATCAACGTAAGCGTAACTACCGTTGCCCTTGTTGGCGAGTTGTTCCATAAGGACATCGTTGTAATTACCCATCCCAAATCCGATTGTCGTCAAAGTAATTCCTTCCTCAACGTGGGCGCGAATTGTTTTCAGGATCGCATCAGGTCCTGTTTCTCCGACATTAGCGACGCCATCTGAACAGAGAATCACGCGATTGATACTACCAGCCCTTGCATTGCGCAAGGCAAGCTTGTAGCCAAGCCGAAGGCCTTCTTCTGCATTCGTGCTCCCGTCTGGTTTGAGGGAGTGGATTGCCTCCAAGATTTCCTCACGACCTTCAATACCGGTATGTGGGAGGACAGTCCGTGCGCGCGAGCCGTAAACCACAATACCCACCGTGTCGCCCGGACGGAGTTGTTCAACCAAAAGCGTTAAGGCACGTTTCACCAGTTCCAGTCGATTTTCTATATCCATTGAACCTGAGACATCAATCACAAAAGTCAGCCGAGCGTCCTTGCGATTTTCGTCGGGGATGACACGACCTTGGATACCGATTCGCAACAGTTGGAGGCGTTTGCCTTCACCGAAGCGGGATGGCGCGCCCTCAATGTGAACAGCAAAAGCATCCTGAGCGGGTGGTGCGTAATTGTAATCAAAGGCGTTGACAAATTCCTCTACGCGAACGGCTTCCGTTGGTGGGAGGTGTCCATCTCGAAGATAACGTCGCGTGACGGCATAAGAGGCGGTATCCACATCCATACCAAACGTTGAGAGGTGGTCGTCTTCTGTATCAATAAAGGGGTTTGTCCCATACTCTTTAAAAAAAACATCGTTGTATGCGGCACCGTTTGGCGGGTTTAATCCTGATGGCATAAATCCAAATGCGGATGCCTCTTCAGCCTCCTCATCCGAACCGCCTCCGCAGCCCGTGTAGGTGAAGAGTATCGATCCACACAACATAAGCGCAATGCTTAATCTATAAAAAATTCTAAATTTCGCTTTCATCAGAGACGGTCTCCTTCACTTTGTTAAAGTTCAGACGAACTATGTGTCGTTTGCGTCGCATCTTCAAAACCGTGTAGATTTTTCTCTAAGTTTCGTGCCAGATTAACACTCACAGAAAAATACGGCTGTTCCACAGCCGAAGCACTTGAGTGAAGGGAGCGATAAGGAAACAAGCCTGTTTAATTGCGTTTTGCCCCTTGACTGCCGACTCCCACTACACGGATACCTCTTTGTATCCTTTGTTGTATAGGGATTGAGTCTTCTTCAAAAAATGAGGTGTTTCTGATCACTGGACATGTTCCACTTGTGGATCAACGACAGTGCCCATAAATAACACCGTTTTTGTCTCATTATCACGAATCGCGAAGAAGAAGGGGCGGTCTGCGATGAATGCAGGTGGCGCGCTCGTTGCGCGAATTCCGACACTGGTTACGGCTGCGGCTTCTGTACCCTCTTCATTAACTTCGACGACGGCTTTATGAAGCACCTCTCCGATATATAGGTTTTTACCCAAAGCCTCTAAGTTTGCCATCCGACTGAAATCTGCAGCCCCAGCTGCAAACGCTATACCCATACCGAGGGATTGCAGCGGATTGTTGAGCGTTTTTTCGTATTCCAACTGAAATTTAGGTATGCTGAGGAATACTTCTTGTTCGTTAAACTGCGATATCCAATGCTCCCAATTCTCAGGGTCTAAGCCATTTAAAAAGGTATTGAGGTCAGATTCACGGTACGGAAGGAAGATGTACATGCTCATCCGTCCGTCGCCATAAGGGAGGCTAATCGCTTGGAACTTTTCTTCATGGTTTTCGTAATACGGGTAATCACCTGTCCGCGTCATCATCGGCACCTGCTTTTCACCGCCAGTTCCGAGACGGAAGGTTCCGTCGCGCGTGTGCGATGGGTCGAATTCTGTCTGCCACGTCCCTTTGAAATAGATGGCATTAATCAGAAATAACACCGTATCCGGGTTAATTTCATCAAGGATTTTTTCAATTTTACCGTTGGTATTGGTGTTTACCCACTGATTAATCGTTGTTAGCGTGTTTGGGTCCGTGAAATTGAGTGTTGAGACTGTTGCTTTGAAATATTCGGTGCTTCGCTGCAGAAAATCCTGCTTAAACGGAACATCTTGGCGCGCCCAGAGGGAGTTTGCGATCGTGAGTATCACTTTCGGGTCTGCTACTTGAAGTGCTTGACGCAAGCCTGCGTAACCGGTGTTTATTGATTCGGTATCTAACCCTTGTAGCTGCAGCGTATTCGCCATCGCTTGCTCGGTTTCACCGGATGCTCCATTTAAGGTCATTGCCAAAGCAATAGAAATGCTGAGCGGAGAAATGAAAATATTCTTATCTTGCTCGATTTTGCGAATTTCATCGAACAAGTTAAAGCCAAATTGCGTATTTGCCGTGACAATGTTCATATCAATAGAGACAGGTTCAGACTCGTCCCGTCCCTCATCACGAAAAATAGCCCCAAGGTTACTACAGCCAGCAAATATGAGCGAAACCAGACACATCAAGCCTATAAAAGTTTTCTTCCTTGTCTGCTTTCTATTCATCTATTTTCTCCTGTAAAGGTGTGCGACAGCATCCCCATAACCGTTGTAAATTAGCGTCGGGAGCCGCTCTCCGGTTCCAATCATCCGCTCGCTGGCTTGGGACCAACGGGGGTGTGGGACATTGGGATTGACATTTGCCTCAAAACCATACTCCCTTGGGGCAAGCGTATTCCAAAAGGTGCGCGGCTTCTGGTCGGTTAACTCGATGCTGACGATAGACTTAATGCTTTTGAACCCGTACTTCCACGGCACGATGAGTCGGATAGGTGCACCGTGCTGCGGCGGCAGAATGTGTCCATAGATACCGACAGTGAGCAGCGTCAGATCATTCATCGCCTCAGCGAGTGTGAGTCCTTCAAAATAGGGCCACGGCAAGCGAACATCGTGTTGCTGCGGTGCCATGTCGGCATCCAAAAATGTGAGCATACGGACATATTTCGCTTCCGCTTTCGGTTGCACTTTTTCGAGCAAGGCTTTCATCGGAAAACCGACCCAAGGCACGACCATTGCCCATGCTTCGACGCAACGGAATCGGTAAATCCGCTCTTCAAGCGGCATCTCTTTGATGAGGTCGTCTACGTCTAACGTCATCGGCTTTTCGACGAGTCCTGATATTTCGATCTCCCACGGACGCGTTTTAAATTTTTCGACTCTTTTCCAGACAGTGCTCTTTGAGGTGGTGAATTCGTAGTAGTTGTTATAGGTAGCAGCAACAATCTCGTCAGTCATCTCTCTATCTACAGTAAAGTTTGCATTCTTTTCAGCATTAAGCGTGTGTGCCCGGAAGGGTTCTAACTGTTTCTCAAGCGCACTGCCTTGCGCGCAGGCGTTTGAAGTGGAAAACAGCAGAGCACCAGCACTCCCTAAGCCCAGATTTTTGATGAATTTCCGACGATTGATATAGTCTGTTTCGGATGTTACCTGATTTTCGGGGATCTCCCACTCTTTTGGGATCTTAATATATGCCATGAGATTTTCCTCCGCTGCGATTTGATTTCGTCATTTTCTTTATTTCTCGTAGAAGACGGAAAGCGGTGCCTCAGAATATTACGGGTTTAGTATGGGATTCGTCAAGTAGTATATATCATTTAGCGTTGAAATGCAACCTAAATTAACGACTTGTCAGAGTCATTCGGTTTTAAGAAGTTATTGGCTTTCACGTATTTTCTATACGATCCGGTTTGGTTTCGATCGAAAAATGGACAATTGAATGGCTTTAGGATTAAATTATTTGTTTTTTTGTAAAAATACCGTATTATATTAAGTTAGATATAGTTTTTATGATTAAATAATTGAAGTAACAACAAAATTGACTTATTATAACTAAAGTTGCTACTGATAAGATTGTAAACCCGCAGACCTCGTGTTTCACTAAAAAATATTGATTCGCCAAGCGTTTTGTAGCGTAAACTTTTAGTTTGCGCATTCACTGGCACAAACTGGGAAGTTTGTGCTACAGGTGGCAACTTAGGTTATTATAACCCAAGTCGCTACTCACAGATTTTGGTGTTTTTGCACCGAAAACCGAGAACTGAATGGCATTGAGTATCCGGTGAGCAAAAATGCAAAGTGGACGTATCCATACGAACATTGCCAAACCTACTTTTCCCGCGCATCAACCTGACGATGTGTGCTGCTTTTGTAACTGTTCGTTATTTCCGCGTATTCTTAACGCAGCGTTAACTGTGCTAACTGCAATAGGACTTACGCAAAATTAGAAAATGAGTTGATATATCCTCAATCATCCGTTAGGATGGTATGTGAGGAGGTGGATAAAAATGCCGAAACCGACCCGTATTGATTATTGTCAATATCTGCTCAGCACTCCGCTGAATTATACATTGACGCATTTCGCGGACCACTCTGAAAGTTTTAGTCATGATCAAATCAATCGGTATCTCGCCAAAGACCGTCTCACACCGAAGCAGGTCTGGGAACACGTTGAACCCGATATCATCGAAACCCGCGAGGGATACATCATTTTTGATGACACCACTATAGAGAAAACGTCTGCGAGTGAGATCCCTCTTGCTAAGCCCCAATATTCTGGCAATGCCCGGAAAGTCGTCAACGGTATAGGCATCGTGACGTGTGTCTACGTCAATCCTGATTTAGACCGGTCTTGGCTCATAGATTATCGCATCTATGATAAACCCGGAGACGGTAAAACGAAACTCGATCACGTTCGAGACATGCTCAGCGTCTTGGTTGAAGTTCGCAAAGTCGCTTTTTCGACGGTGTTGATGGATTCTTGGTATGCTGCGAAGCATCTGTTGCTCTTCATTGAAAGCCTACAAAAGACGTATTATTGTCCGATGAAATCCAATCGGTTGGTTGACGATTCATCGGGTAAAAAACCGTATCAACATATAGATTCTTTAGAGTGGTCTCCAAGTGAACAGACCACAGGCAAAGTCGTGAAACTTCACAAGTTTCCCAAACATCACAAAGTGAAAGTTTTCCGGGTAGCGTCTGCTCGGCGCACGGATTATGTCGTTACGAATGACTTGAGTCAATCGGATGTCTCTGCGACACAACAGGTGTCTCGCAGTCGCTGGAAGATTGAACAATTTCACCGTGAATCCAAACAGTTGACGGGTCTGGGAAAATGCCAATGTCGTCTGTCGCGTATTGTCCGCAATCACATCAGTAGTGCGTTTTTGGTTTGGGTTCACCTGATGCGCAGGGCTCAGGAGACCGGTCAAACCGTTTACCAAGTCAAACATGGATTACTCTCTGAGTATCTCTGTCAGCAACTCAAATCACCCGCACTCAAATTTAAGGCTGCGTAAGTCCTATGCAATATTAACGCCCTCCCCCGCGTAAAATCCGCGTAATCTGTGTAATCCGTGAAAATCCGCGATTCAGACAATTGACAAAGACAGGAGCACATTTCTTATGAAAACCTATATCAATCTTTTCGGAATCGTCTGCCTCGGTATCGCTATCATTTTCCTCAGCGGTATGGATGGTTGCAACGAAGAGCCAGAACCGGTTGCATTCACCGAAGCGATCCCCGCAGCCGGCAGTACCATCCAGCAGGATGAAATCATTATCGCCACCTTTGATGGCACGCCGACAGGCGTAAACGTAACCGGCGGAAAGTTTTCGATCTCCGGGTCTAATGTGGCGATAAGGGGTCCGTTTACCCCGGGTGCCCTGACCCTCACTCTTACTTGGTTGGATGGCGCGACGGTACTCACCTACACTGTTAAGGATCCTGAAGACATCCCACCGCCACCTGCCGGCATGGTAATCATCCCCGCAGGTGAATTTGAGATGGGGAGCAGTGAGGCGGAGGCAGAAGACAACGAACAGCCCATACGCACCGTCTACGTTAACGCTTTCTATATGGATGAGACCGAAGTCACCAATACGCAATTTAAGGAGTTTTTGCTTGAAAACCCGCAGTGGCAAAAAGGACGCATTAATGCGAAGTTTGCTGTTCTCAATTACCTGCACCTCTGGAACGGAAATAACTATCCAAATGGAAAGGGCAATCACCCTGTTGCTTATGTCAGTTGGTATGCGGCGATGGCATACTCGGAGTGGGCAGACAAACGTCTCCCGACGGAGGCAGAATGGGAATATGCGGCGCGCGGGAGTTTGAGAGGTAAGAAGTATCCGAATGGGAACAAAATCACGCCGCTGGCCGCTAATTATAGTGACCATGTTAGAGATACGACCCCGGTGGCAAAATACCGTAAAAATGGTTACGGTTTGTATGATATGGCGGGTAATGTGTGGGAATGGTGTCTTGACGAATATGATGGGGAGTTCTACTTTACATTTCCGCGAGATGGCGTTGCGCGTAACCCGCTTTCTGGCGCGAACAATGTGGAGTGGTTGCTGAATAACTATACCAATGTTAAGTCTTCTCGTGTGCTGCGCGGCGGCTCCTGGCACGTTGTTCCAACTGACGTGCGCGTCGCTTACCGCTACAGCCTTGCGCCTACGAAGTCGTACGGCAACATCGGATTCCGTTGTGTGAGGACTGTTGAGTAATTATTTAACTCTTAAATACTTAACCTCTTATTCACAACCTGCGTAGCAGGTGGGGCAAAATTCTGAACATTGATACAATCCGAGGCGTGATGGTGAGTAGGCTTTCTGCCGAATACCATCACGCCTCTTTTTTTCGAGAATCTAATATTACTCAGGACTTACGCAAATTGGACAAATATCGGACATTTAGACGCAAAAAGCGGTAATTTCCGTCCATTAAACCCCCTAAATCCCCCTTATCAGGGGGACTTTAAGACGGAATGCGTCCTATTACGATATACTTTTGGACAGCATCTATGCACGGTTTCCTATCGGGACTGTTCCATTTTGTGCAGTGCCTGAATCGGCTTGCACAATTTCGTGCAGTTTGTTGTGTAAAACCTCCTAAAAACTCATCTATATTGACATTTCGGAGATTGGCACGCGAATTGCTTGATTGTATAACATCAACGGGTATTGTGAAATCTGAAAGATACACGCATTCGACAAAAAGGAGATTCTCATGAAAAAACGTTTCCACCTCGCCTCACTCGTGCTAATGGGTATGCTCGCCGGTGCTCTTCCAATTTTCGAGCACGCCTTCGGTGACACACTACCTCCGCCCCCAGACGGCATGGTGCTGATCCCCGCAGGTGAATTTCAGAGGGGCAGCGACACAGCAGCGTCGGACACCGATGAGAAGCCCGTCCATCCCGTCTATGTTGACGCGTTTTATATGGACGAGACCGAAGTCACCAACGCACAATATAAGGCATTCCTCAGTGAGAACCCACCTTGGCAGAAAAAGAGGATTGCGGCAGAATTCCACGATGGCAATTACCTCAAACTCTGGAAAGGAAATGACTATCCGAATGGCAAAGGCGACTACCCTGTGACATACGTGAGTTGGCACGCGGCAATGGCTTACGCCGAATGGGCAGGTAAGCGTCTACCGACAGAGGCGGAATGGGAACATGCCGCACGTGGTGGCTTGGCAGGGAACACGTATCCGCACGCGAATACGATTACCCCGAGAGATGCTAACTACGGTAACACTGTTGGAGATACCATCGCTGTGGGAAAGTATCCAGCGAACGCCTACGGTTTATACGATATGGCGGGGAACGTATCGGAATGGTGCCTGGATGTCTACAATTACAATGCCTATCCCGAGCTTTCCGTGAATAGTGTTACTCGCAATCCACTGATAGGTGTGTCCGCGGGAATCAGCGTGGAGTGGTTGTTGAAGTATTCGACCAGTCGTGATACGTCCAGCGTTGTCCGTGGCGGTTCCTGGGACTGTAAGCGTCAAAACGTACGGGTCGCCGATCGTCTCTACAGTCTGTCGGTCTTCACGAACGTTGTCACGGGTTTTCGGTGTGTGAAAGATGCCGGGACACCGTCCCTTGTTGATCCGAGGGAACAGCGAGTCACACAGGGTGCATTGCGCGTCAAAGTTGACGATGCGGTCGTTGAATGTCCGCTAAAGCACACCGATGTGAAGGTGAATATTACCGGCTTCATCGCCCGTGTTACCGTGCGTCAAAGGTTCTACAATCCTTACGAGGGAGACATTGCGGGCGTTTATGTCTTTCCACTGCCGTTTACCGCTACGATGGACGCTCTAACGATGCACATAGGAGACCGTAAGATTGTCGGGGTAATGAAGCGTCGAGATGTGGCATACGACATCCATGACGATACCTATGACCAAATGGTTCAACGAAGAGAAATAGCAGGACTGTTAGAACGGGAGTCAGCAGGACTTTCAGAGCTGAAGGCCCCGAATATCTTTACACAGTCCGTTGAGAACATAGAACCCCACCAGGCGGTTGAGATTGAAATCTCCTACATCGATGTCCTCCCTTACGACAAAGGCACTTATGAATTCCACTTTCCGATGGTCGTCGGTCCCCGATATATTCACACGCCTTCAATCTCCAAAGAAGCGCAGCGACCGAATGCTTCGGGTTCCAAACAGTCTGTTCTCAAACCCGGCTCCCGCAGCGGAGACGACATCCGTCTTTCAGTGTCCCTTGATGCGGGGGTGCCAATTCAGGACATTGAAATTGTGAATCATACGGCTGTGGTGGAGCGAGTTGGCACATCAAAGGCAAAGATAGCGTTTTCACCCACCGATGCGATGAAAAATAAAGACTTTACCATGAAATATGCTATCGCTGGTGAAAAACCGGAGTTGGCGGTTTTCGCGCATGCCCTTGGCACTGAGCAGCGCCATTTCATGCTCATGATTCAGCCGAAACTTGATCCCGAACCCCCGAAAGTAACACCCCGTGAATTCGTTTTTGTCATTCATGTTCCGCCTTCCATGCCTGATGAATCGAGGGCGATGCTGGAAGCGATGCTGCACCGTTTTTTCGCTTTCAGTCATCCGAGCGATACGTTCCAGGTCATTACCTTCGTGATTGATGCGGAGAGCTATGGCACTCCGTTAAAAAAAATATCGCAGCCGCCCCCACGCACCTTAAAACTGTTTGCCAAGCCCATGCCGGCAACACCCGCAAATGTGTCCCACGCACGTGCCTTTATCCAGCAGAGACGAGATGATTATTATAGTATGTCGATACCCGGTGCGATTTATGCGGCGAATTTCGCCGCGGTGGACCCGAAACGGGTCCGAATTGTGGTGATGTTTACTATGGATAAGTTATCCCACTTTCAGCTCGATGTGAGAGTCCCTGACGAACTCCCTGTCAACGACGCGCGCCGCCTTTGGCTCATTGACTTCGACACGAGTGCGGAGAGTTTTCTGATTCATGGTATACCGAAACTCGGCGGTGGGTTCAGCCGTGTGTTTGATCTCAACACGGACCCGAAGTCCCTCGTCAGGCAAATCGTTGAACACATTCCCCGGGCACAACTCACCGATATCCAGATAGATTGGAACCACCTCCCCGTCTATGAAACCTATCCCCGACACATCCCAGCAGAGTTGTGGGCAGGCAGTCCCATCGTTGTGCTTGGAAAGTATACAGATAGCGACAGCGCGAAGATTGAGGTATCGGGAGTCGCGGCGGGAAAACCGGTCGTTTATACGCACAATGTAACACTTCCCGATACAGCCCCTACAGATGAAGCCTTAACAAAGGTATGGGCGCGAAAGAAAATAGCAGACCTGTCATCCCAGAGGTCTGCCTTGGCAATGGCTGAGGAATCCACGCGCATCGCGCGGGACTACGGGTTGCTGAGCAAGTACACCGCTCTCGTGGCTGTAGACGAGAGCGGAACGCCATACGGTGGGCCTGTGGAAAGGCAGTATTCCCACTTTAACTACTCTGGGAAAATCCGATATGAACTGAGTAATTACCGTCCTGAATTTATTCAGACGCGGTATCCAAGCTGGACCGACGCATTTAGGATGGCCCGTGATGTTTTTGAGGAATACTACACGACACGCTTCAACACGCTTGCGAAAGCGGCGGTGGCAGATGCCCGCATCCTTCGGCAAGCAGGAGACCTTGAAGGGGCCCGAGATCGGTACCGGTACGCGTTTTCGCTGCTTAGTACAGGACCGATATTCTGGGCTTTGGATGACGATATAGAGCAGACTGCACGTCAGGAGCACGGTGCCTTGATTCATGAAATAAAAAGACAAATTGGATCAGAGGGGCGGATGCCAAGTGGCTCTGTAGGACAGGTCTATAATGTCACGGGCCTCACAATACCCTTGAAAACGGAACCCAGAATACCTTGGGACTCCAAGGAGCTCAGGCAGATTCTTCTTGACTCAAAAGTCTGGACAGAGGTCTATCGGCGTGTGCCGAAAGGTAACGTTTTCTCTGACCTGATACGTAAGGTCAAGGAGCGCTTTACAGGTTCAAAACCTGTGTTAGTAGCCGGTCCCCGTTTCCGTAACAGGGAGGGCACACTGCTAACTGCCATGATAAGTTTTGAGTATGTTGTCAATACTGTGCTGAGCACCTCTGATACTTCGATGCCAGCAGTGTTTACAAATCCGATGCTCTTGCGTGTCCATGGGGATCCGGAGGTCCATGAAAAGATGGAATCGCTGCTTACCGCCTTGCGAGACAGTGACATTGACGTGGCGACCCGCTTTGGGCAGACGTTGTCAGATGCTGAACTCGCAAACTTAAGGGCCCTGCAAAAATTGACAACAGCTCGGTGGAAAATATACGCCGGTCCCTCTGTTGTCCCTGATTTGCGGATCGCATCTTGGGAGCTCCTGGCGGCAGCGCTGATTGGCGAGGTTGACCTTGAGGCACTCAAGAGACTTCAAACCGCTTGGGAAGATCCACGAATGGATGCCCTCATTGAAAGCGAGTACCTCCTCGTTGCGATGCGCTCTCTGTGGTGTATTCGCACCGCGGCACAAGTAGTCCCTACCCATGGTGAACTGGCAGCGTTTTCCCAAAGCGTCCTCGTAAAGGTCAGACGGATGCAAACGCTGAAGTCTCTGCGGGACGATTCTTTCGGCGATTACCTCGGTGCCCTCTACGCTGTCCTTGCCCTCCAAGATGGAGGTCCCTTCGCAGCAAGAAAGACACTCATGGAGAGAATAGAGAAAGGGTTGTACGACGATAGGAGTTCAACTGTGCGTCTGATTGCTGAAGCCTTGCTTTCGCCCTCTGAAAAGAGCGACGCAGCTTTACAAGCAGTACTTTTATCTTTATCGCATTGGCGTTTCAACTATTACAACAAAGAATCTTATTCGTCGCGCCTCGGCTGCTGGAGTTACGACGGAGACCTTATTCTACTCACTTGTCTGGCTGCCAAAGGACGCGGTGGCGATGTGTGGCAAACCTTCCATAAGGTGCTGCCCGATATTGTGAGTGGGCAGCACGCGGCAAGCGACCCCGTTGTGGTCATCATTAATCGATTTGCAGCATCGCAATTGATCCCATAGACGAGGTTTCCTGACAGGGAACCATCTACGTTTGCACAGCCTAACAGGCTATGCTACAAAAGAGTTTGCACAGTCTAACAGGAAACCATGCTACGAAAGGGGCACGGTTTCCTAACAGACTATGCTACATTTGCTCCATAAAGCTGGTTTTTTGTGTGCGATATCGAAAAATGCGTTTTTTTTTTGCAACTTTTTGAGGTTTTGGTGTATAATACCTTAAAGTTTCTATTTGTTTTTCACTTTCTGACGAAATAGCGGAGTTTATTGGACAATGTTGCAAAAACATCGACAGGTGCTTATCTTACTTGTGGGACTCTTGTACATCTATTCGGTGTGCCCACTCCTCTGTGCAACTTTTGAACAGAAGTTCTGCCACGACCCTTCTCAAAAAGTGCTGAGTGGAGATATCGGAACGCGTCCAACTTGCTGCCAAGCCTCCAAGACAGGGACAGCCGATGAAGCCGAAGGTCCATCAGAAAGTGGTAAACTGTGTTGTTCGCCCGATTTGGAATTGGTTTTCCCAGATGACAAGCACAACGTTCACGAATCCCGTGAATTGATCAATCAGTGTCTTGTCTCAATCCTCCCAATCTCGGCAACTTTGCCTGTTGCCCCGCGGAAATCGTTCCAAGTTCTCTCTGAACCTTTAATCTCCGCGTTTTTCCCCGACAATTCTCTATCCCGTAGAGGTCCTCCGTTTATTCAGTGTTAAGTGAGTTCCACAAGGCACTCTTCAAGTACTCCCTTATTTTTCTTCTAATACTTTTATAAGATTGTTTTTCCGCAATATCGCGAGCGTAGTTCGCTCCTACTTTTTCTGAAAGTTTGCGCCGGAAAACTGCCAATAGACCTGTAGCGTGAGATTTTACGTCTCGCTGCGTTACAATACTTTTCGGATGGTATAAATTACAATTATGAAAATGCGTTTGTTTTTCCACCTGATACTGCTCAACTGGGTATTTGTTTCTTTCGGATTTGCCCAAGAAAGTTGCCCGGCTTGAAGCAACCCCGTCTTACCGCCGAGCGGTATGATGAGTGAAGTCAGTTTGGCTTCAAAAGAGATAGAACGATTTCAAGTAAATGTCAATATGTTGGTGTCCCCTGATGCACAAGGGGGGCATCTCGAATCAAGAGGACTTTCACCAACAGGTGAAGTGGTGGATGCGCCTTTACATAGACACCACGTAGCGTTGAGTACTTACCGGATGGATGTTGGATTGCAATACCTGCTTAATGATCGATGGACGTTGCAGGCAAATGTTCCGTATGCAGTCAAAAATCAGGAAGCAAGTATCGAATGGATTGATCAGGTGACTGCTGAAGATGAACAAGCCATTTTACGGAGTCGAGATATCCATCATCGAAATGAAACCTATACCGGTCTATCGGATTCAGATTTGTTCTTAGGCTATAAAATTCGAGGGCTCTTTGGAACGAATGATCTACTATTTGCGCGGTTGGGTACAACGATTCCAACCGGTAAAACCGAAGAAAATCCGTGGAAACTTGGAGATGAAGGGAGGGAACACCTCCATATCCAATTCGGTACCGGGACCTTTAACCCGCTTGCTAATTTGCGGTACAATTTACCGCTCTACCGAGGTTTGATGATCACTGCTTCCGCACGTGGCATGTTTCCATTCTATGAAAACAGTAAGACGTATCGAGGTCCAGTGGAGTTGAGTTATACCGCTGGTTTTACGTATCGTCTCTTTGATTGGCTCTCATTTAACGGAAATTATCTCGGATTTTATCAATCCGCTGCCGCGTGGGCTGGGGAACGGGATATTAATACTGGGCTGCGTTATACCATGGCAGCACTCGGTATGTCTGTGGTAACACTAAACGATATTTCCGTGTCTGCTAATGTCATGTTTCCGTTGACGCAAGAGACGCTTTATGATGTAGGCGATGCAATTGAATTCGGCACTTTAGTGTCTGTGGCAACGTCTTATCCATTTTAATAGTTTTTAGTTTTTAGTTATAAGTTTTTAGTTAAGAGGTTTCTGAGGTAATAGTTTCTTTGGTAACCGTCGGTGCTTCAATTGGGTAACAACCTTTACAAAGAACCGTCAAACATCAAAAACCAAACTTATAACTTATAACTTATAACCATCTCATAAAAAAGGAGAAAAACATGAAAACGAAATTGACGCGGCGAATCGTCGCATCTTTCTTGGCAATCACAGCCGTGCTACTGTTCTCAATCTTTTCGATTAATGCAGAGGACGCGCACAAAAAGCACGGAGACCATCAACACGCACACGGCGAGCACGGAGCTGCTGCTGATAAAGTGCGTTGTACATTTAATGGTATGCTAATGAAGCCTGCAGCAATGGTCAAAGTTGAACAGGACGGAAAAATCTACTATGTCTGCAACGAGATGCAGGCAGAGATGTTCAAGGAAAATCCAGATAAGTTCCTCCAAACAGTTTCAGTGGGGAATTTGACATTTGACCTCAATGTGCTAACTACCGATGTGTACAAAGATATGATGTCTCACATGGGAATGGGGGGCATGGTAAAAGCGGATGAGATTAAAGGGAAGACGCACTATATTAGTGTGTATCCGACCCAAAATCACGCCGAGATTGCGTTAGGTGATGTTAAAGTCGCTATTCAGGTTACCAACACCGAAGGCGAAACGCGGATGGCATTACTGAAATACAGCAAAATGATGCACACCTACGCAGGGTTCATTGTTATGCCAAAGGGTAAAGAACATGAGGTTCGGATTCGCGTAACAAGTCCGGCTGTCAAGATTTCGCTTTAATAGGGCTATCGGCTGTCGGCTATCAGCAAAGAGGTTTCGTAATAATAGTCTGTCAACCTTAAAATGAAGGATAAGCATGGTTTGTAGTCGTGCAATTCATCGCACGTCTCAAGGCGCAATGAATTGCGCCACTACGAACCACCTCTCAGTTTAGACTTGACAAAGCACTAATAAACCGGAGCCCTCTTTCTGATGGCTGACGACTATTCTTCTGAAAACTGAATTGCTCATCCTGTCAAGGAGACGACAATGCGTGCAGTTAGTTTATTATACCCAATGGCGTTAGTTGTTATCGGGAGCGTGATAGTACTAAATGCTTTGGTGGTGAAAGAGGCGCACGGGATGACCCAAGAGACATCAACACCGGAGCAAACTACCGATGTGACAACATTATTTGCTGAAACGCTTGAGCTGCCACGTCTCATTCAGGTTGCCGTTGCGCGGAGTCCGAAAGTTAAAGCGGCAAAGGCACGGTGGCAGGCAACAATTGAACAGTATCCGCAAGTGACGGCATTGCCCGATCCAATGTTCATGTACGGCTACTATGCGCGAAGTGTGGAGACACGGGTCGGACCGCAACGCCATCGGATTAGTTTTTCACAGACATTTCCGTATCCCGGTACTCTTGATGCAGCCGGAGAGGTCGTCAAAAAGGCGATTGAGATTACGCATGTGAAGCATGAACAGGTGATACGCGATCTTATTGTTGAACTGAAACTGAGTTACCATGAGTTGGCGTATCTCCAACGCGCAGTCGAACTAACGCAACAAAATCATGAACTGATAACTTCTATTCTCACGATTGCCACGGCACGCTATGCCGAAGGGAAAGCAACACTCAATGATGTGCTGAAGGCACAAAGCCAGCTTGCACAGTTGGAATATGATCTCGTCCTGTTAGCGGAATTACAACGTGTTGAACATGCGAACATCAATGGGATCTTGTCTATCCCTTCATCAACACTACTGGGGGTAACCGTCGCTGTGCCTTATGCGCCGCTTGACGTGACATTAGCCAATGTGGAAAAACAGGCATTATCAAAGCGACAGGAGTTGCGAATTGCAGCATTGAACGTTGAGAAAGCCACCGAAAAAATTGCACTGGCGGAACTCCAGACCAAGCCGATGCTTAAGTTTGATTTAATGGCAATAGAAACGGGTAAAGCATTGATGATAGACGCACCCGATAGTGGTAAAGATCCGTTTACCATCGGTTTTGGTGTGACAATTCCGTGGTCGAGTCTGAAGAACAGTAGTAAGGTGCGTGAGGCTCAGCAAAACCGTGAGGCTTCTACGGCGAACAAACTCGTCCTTGAAGATGAAACGAAGGTGGCTCTTCGGAAGATTTATTTTCGTCTCGAAAACGCGCGACGACTCGTCGAACTCTATGAGACCACGCTCATTCCACAAGCGGGTGCTGCGATTGAAGTCGCTGAGGAGTGGCATCAGGAAGGCCCCAAGAGCATTGCGGGGTTTCTTGAGACACAGAGTGTTTGGTTGAATTTTAATCTCGCGCGCCTGCGCGCGATTGCAGACTATCAACAGAATGTCGCTCGGTTGGAGCAGCTCGTTGGGGGAAAGGTTGATGATTCACACAACCCTTAAAATCAGTCTCATCATTCTCACTGTTCTGATCAGTGGGTGTGCAAATCGTCGGTTGGAAACATACCAAGAATTGCGTAGCACTGAGGTGCAACCACCAGCATATTACTATACAGAAGTCGAAAAAAAGAGTGCCAATACTGAAAACAAACCGACTGTAGAACCAGACCCGTTTCTCAGCGAAATTGAAGAAAAGGTGTTGAAATACCAAAAACAGTGGCAAGCGCAATTAGAAAGTGAAACACCGGTACCAAATCTATTTTACGATCTTTCAACGGACACCATGAAAACTTATCGGCAATTGGCAGCGTCGCCTGAAGAAGCAAAAACCCGACTGACCCAGCCTGTTGTGTTGGATCTCCTTGTGGCGTTTGGATACGAATGGAATCCGGGTTTGAAATCTGCTCGTGAAGAAATTCGGGCGGTGCTGGCGCAGTATCCGCAAGCTGCTTACTTAGAGAATGTGTTGCGTCAGTATAATGCTTTCACAAAACAACTTGATACTAAAGTTGGACCAATGCGCCATAAAGAGATGATGGCAATGAAATTTCCGTTCCCGGACACCTTAACGTTGAAAGGGCAGATCATCACTGAAGATGTGCTAATTGCCCAGAAAGCGTTTGAAATCGCCCTACGAAATCTGGTGACCGAAATCAAGTTAGCTTACTACGATTATCTCTTTGTTGTTGAGGCAACCCGTATTAACGAAGAAAACCAAAAACTACTACAGCAGATGATTGCTATCGCCCAAGCGAAGTTTCGTGTCGGACAGGGCAAATATTCAAACGTCATTACGGCACAAGTGGAGTTATCGAAATTAGCAGAGGCGATTATTACGCTTGAACAACAACGCGAAACTATCATTGCGCGCCTTAATACGTTATTGAACGCTTCTGTGGATTTGCCGTTAGGGGCCCCTGTGCCAGTTGAAGAAGAACGCGTTACACTTACTTTAGCCGACCTGTATGCGTTAGCGGTTGAGAAACGTCAGGAAATTCAGAAACAGAAGTTGGCAATCAGTAAGATGAATTTGATGGTGGAAATGGCAAAGCAAATGACGTATCCCGATCCGACCCTCGGGGCAAGTTACTTTGAGAACCGGGCGATGACGGACTTAAAACACACGAAAAAGATGCCGATGACCTTTTCCACACAACGGACATTGAATCCAGCAAATTCAGCATGGTTCGGACACCGAAATTCATATATCCACGAAATGGATGTAAGAATAGAAGCGATGGCGCATAAGATTGCAGAACTTGAGAGCAATCTCCGTTTTGTTGTGAAGAAACATCATTTTGGGATGGAGACCGCAAACCGAAGTATTCGCCTCTATCGTCAAACACTGCTGCCACAAGCACGGCAGGCATTGGATGCCGCGAATACAGCCTATCAGGCAGCACAAATCGATTTTTTGAGTTTCCTTGATGCGCAACGGACTTTATTAAAATTAAAGATTGAGGAACAGCGAGCATTACGCGATTATCGCCAACATCTCGCACAGTTGGAGCAGGCAGTTGGTATGATATTGCCAAAACAATCACTAACCAAAGAATAACTTCTTAGTCAGGAGTTTACAAAATGCCTAAAAATTTCTGCCACCCAATTATACTGATAATTACCTTGCTTTTCATATTCGGCTGTGGTCAGCAAGAGAAATCTGAGCGTGAAAAACGTGAAACAGTATCAGAGGATACATCAGGCATGGACATGGATGAACACGCTGACCACGACCATGTACCAATGATGGCATCCTCAGATGCAGCAAAAACAATTCGCTACTGGACGTGCGTTATGCACCCTACGGTTAAAATGCAGGAACTGGGTAGTTGTCCAGTTTGTAAGATGGATTTAATCCCTATTTACGAAGGTTCAGGGTTGGAACTAACTGAGCAACAGAAGGCACTGATTCCAGTCCGCACTGAACTTATCGCTTTCCGCGAAGTTTCGCGTGAAATCCGAACCGTCGGTGTTTTGGATTATAACGAGACCCGGATGGCTTATGCTTCGACACGAATTTCTGGGTGGATTGAGGACTTGCACATCGATTTTACTGGTATCAAAGTCCGTAAAGGCGACGAACTTTTGTCTATCTACAGCCCGGAGTTGGTCACGGCGCAAGAAGAATATTTGACGGCACTTAAAAGTATTGAGGAACTTCAAAACACGGAATATGTGGAGCTGCGTAAATCGGTTGAACGGACAGTTACCGCTGCAAAATCTAAACTTGAATTGTCCGGGTTAACCTTAAGTCAGATTGAGGATATCCGCGACCGCGGAGAAGTCAGCACGACTTTGCCGCTATATGCCCCGATAGCTGGCACTGTGGTCCACATGAACGTTGGGCAGGGTCAACATGTGAACAAGGGTATGAATCTTTACCGCATTGCAGATCTCAGTAGTTTATGGATTATGGCAGACGTTTACGAATATGAACTGCCGTGGATTTACATGGGACAGGCGGTCGAAATTACTGCGCAATCGATGCCTGGGCTAACTTTTCCCGGCAAAGTTACCTACATTTATCCATTCTTTGACACGCAAACGCGAACCCAGAAAGTCCAGATAGAAGTTGCCAATCCGACTGGACGGCTCCGCCCAGGCATGTATGTAACACTACAAATAAAACCGACACTTGCAGAAATCTATACCGATGTTGCGGCATCTGCGTCGGGGGCTGAAACAGAGGGGAAGTGGGCATGCCCGATGCATCCGAAAGAGCAGTCTGATGAGTTCGGTGAATGCTCCATTTGTGGTATGGATCTTGTCGAAAAAGCGGAAGCACCCACCGAGGCAGCATCTGTGTGGACGTGTCCGATGCATCCAGAAGTGCGGGCTGACGAATTTGGAGAATGCTCTATCTGTGGTATGGATCTCGTTGAAAAACAGTCAACAGAAGCCGGAACTGACGCACATTCCCATGTGCATCAGCCTGCGATCCGTCCAGATCAGCCGCCGCTGATTTTCAAATACGTGTGTCCTGACCATCCTGATACGTATGCGACCGCGCCGGGGTTGTGTCCACATGACGGAAAACCGCTCCGTATGACGGGTGAGGTCTTAACTGTTCCCAAGACTGCCGTCATTGATACCGGTTTACGGAAGATCGTCTTTGTGGATCGTGGCGAATCAGGTTATGAACAAGTTGAAGTTAAGGTGGGTCCCGAAGCCTGGGGAACATCGGACGACTCAGAGACCAAACGCCGATACTATCCAATTGTTAGTGGGCTTACACCTGGCGATAAGGTTGTCACCCATGGCAACTTTCTGATAGATTCGCAGACGCAATTAACAGGCTCCGCATCGGGTGCCTATGGCGGTGCACTCGGTAGTGAAGAATCAGCAGCTCCTGTCCATCAGCATTAACCTACAGATTCCGTTAACTTCGGTCTGAAGTTGTAAGCACAAATCGTTCTTAAAAGAAGATTGCACTAACAACACATCTACACGAAGTGAGAGAAAAAATGATTAACCGAATTATTGAAAGCTGTATGAAAAACCGCCTGCTGGTATTAGTTATCTTTGTGTTTGTCACAATGGCGGGTTGGTGGGCATTGAACCACACACCAATTGATGCCCTACCTGACATCGGCGAAAATCAGGTGATTGTCTTTGCGGATTGGCCCGGACGCAGCCCACGGGACATTGAAGATCAGGTGATCTATCCGCTGAGTATTACCATGCTTGGGATTCCCGATGTCAAAGATGTTCGCTCGACTTCAATGTTCAGTTTTGGCTACATTAACATTATCTTCAAAGATGATGTTGATTTCTATTGGGCGCGAACAAGAGTGCTGGAGCGGATGAATCTTGCCCAGAAAGACATGCCAGACGGTGTTGTGCCAGTCCTCGGTCCTGATGCGACGGGGGTCGGACAGGTATTTTGGTATACGGTTGAGAACGGATACTATTGCCCAAAACATCCGACGGAACGTTACGCGGAGCCGGGTATCTGTCCGGAAGACGGGGAAAAACTTGTTGCCTCCAATTTAGAACTACATGAACTTCGGTCGCTCCAAGACTGGACGGTTCGTTACTATCTCGCCTCCGCTGATGGCGTTTCCGAGGTCGCTTCGGTCGGTGGATACGTCAAGCAGTATCAGATCGACATTGATCCAAACACTTTACTCGCCTATAATGTGCCGTTATCAGCGGTTTACAACGCTGTCCGTGGCAGCAACCTTGATGTCGGCGCGAAGGTTATTGAAGAAGGCGGGATGGAGTTCCTGATTCGGGGTCTGGGCTTTATCAAAAACATAGCGGACATAGAAAACATTGTTGTCAAGGAACACAATGGTGTGCCGATCTATGTTAAGAACCTCGGCACAGTCAGCGAAGGTCCCGACTTTCGGCGTGGTGCCTTGGACAAAGCTGGCATTCCGGCAACCGGTGGTGTCGTGCTAATGCGCTACGGCGATAATCCACTGCGTGTGATTGAGAATGTCAAAGCGAAGATAGCAGAGCTTACGCCAGGGCTGCCACCAGGTGTCCGAATCGTTCCATTCTACGACCGGAGCCATCTCATTCACCGCGCAACAGATACACTGAAAGAAACGCTGACAGAGGAAATTATCGTCGCCGCGGTCGTCATCCTGCTTTTCTTAGGACAGGTTTCAAGTAGTCTGATAATCGCACTCGTTTTACCGATGGGTGTTCTGCTTGCATTTGTAGGTATGCGGATTATCGGTTTACCGTCGAATATCATGTCGATGGGTGGTATTGCCATCGCGATTGGCGTTATGGTGGATGCCGGCATTGTGATGACGGAAAATATCACGCGGCATTTACAAGAACCACACCCAGGCGAAAGCAAACTTCAGGTCGCAATCCGTGCTGCTAAGGAGGTGGGTCCACCTATTTTCTTCGCAATGCTCATTGTCATCGTTGCGTTTATACCCGTCTTTTCGCTTACCGGTCAAGCGGGTAAACTCTTCAAACCGCTTGCCTATACAAAAACTTTCGCGATGCTTGGTGCAGCCCTCCTCGCGATTAGTTTAGTGCCTGTTTTAGGATCTATTCTACTCACGGATCCAACGCGAACCCGAACAGGTGCGGTTTCCAAGCGAGTGTCGCAATTTTTGGCGTTGCTCGGCTGGCCCCTGAGAAAGTTAGCCGATGGAATTACGTGGTTGCTCAGAACGCTCTATCGTCCGATTATTCGGTTGGCTGTGAAGAATATTTGGACGAAACTCGCTGTTGTTGCTTTGGCAGTGCTGGCTTTTGCTGCGAGTCTGCCGTTGACCCCTTTCTATAAAAATATTGGGCAAGAATTCATGCCGCCACTTAACGAAGGGGCGCTGCTATTTATGCCGGTGCTGCTGCCCGGTGCCTCAATTACGCAAGCGAAAGATGTTATGGCGAAACAGGATTTAATTATGAATCGATTTCCAGAAGTTTCGCTTGTCGTGGGGAAATTGGGGCGCGCATCAACAGCAACCGACCCTGCGCCGATTGGCATGTTTGAAACCGTTATCAATATAGTTGATCCAGCGGCGTGGCCTCGGCGCGCCATTAAACGCGACTCGACAAAAGAGTTTGTGTCCCTTCTTGTTCAACGCTTAGTACATGAGGGCCTTATAAGCAAGGAACATGCAAGCCATATCGGTGCTGATTTTCTTGATGATATTGTTGGGGCGACTGTAAAACGGTTTGATACCTTAGCGACAACATACCACAATTCTCATCAGTCAGTTGACGAGCGCGAGAAACTCTATCGTATCTGGTTATTACGAATCCTTTTGGAGGAACTCCTTTCCGATGAGCGGACAGGCGAGATGCGGTTGGCACACGTCAAAATTGGAGCGTCTGAGACTGAGGTGAAACTTCATCGGATCTCTGAGGAAATTGAACCTACTCTCAAACATAAGACTTACTTCCGAACCAAGAACCGAAGCGAACTCATCACTGAACTGACAGAGGCGACCCGAATGCCGGGCGTGTCGCCTATTATGACCCAACCCATCCGTAATCGCGTCGATATGCTCGCAACAGGCATACAAACCCCGATCGGAATTAAAGTGTTTGGTAAAGACCTCGCGAAGATTGAAGAGATTGCCGTGCGGATTGAGCAGGAACTCCTGAAACTTGAGGGCGCGCAAGGTCCCTATGCCGAACGCATCGGAAATAAGCCGTATCTTGAATTTCACATTAACAGGGAAGAAGCAGCACGCTACGGCATCCAAATCCGAACGGTACAGCAGATCATCATGACGGCAATCGGTGGTATGAATCTGACATATACCGTTGAGGGGCGAGAGCGATTTCCGATTCGTATCCGCTACATGCGGGAGTTGCGGGATAATATTGAAGCACTCAAGCGCGTCCTTGTGCCAGCACCGAAAGGACTTCATATTCCGCTTGAGCAACTCGTAACAATTGAAAGGCGACCGGGGCCCGCGAAGATCGCGAGCGAAAATACGCTCCTCTTTTCCCGCGTCTTTTGTGATGTGGACGTTGATAAGATTGGGCTGGTTGACTTCGTTACGTTGGCACAAAAAACGCTCGATGAAAAGATTAAACCGACTTTGCCGCAAGGCTATTTCTACGCTTTTAGCGGACAGTACGAAGCCGAACTGGAGGCACGCGATCGATTAACGATTGTCGTTCCTGTATGTATCGCTGTCATCTTTATGTTGCTATACCTCCAGTTCAAATCGCCTTCTGCGATGTTTTCGATCTTCCTTGCGATTCCTTTTGCGTTCATCGGTGGTATGTGGATGCAGTGGTTGATGCAATACATACCGGAGGCACTCGGCGGTGGTTACGCCATTAAATACAGTACAGCCGTATGGGTGGGGTATATAGCCTTGTTTGGTATAGCTGTTGAGGATGGAATCGTTTTAATTGAGTATCTGTTGGAACGCGTCCGAGGCGGCGAACCTATTGACGAAGCCGTTATCAATGCCGGTTTATTGCGCGTCCGACCGATCATCATGACAACAGCGACCACAGTCTTCGCATTATTGCCAATCATGTTGGCAGAAATTAGCATTACCACCGGCGCGGAATTAATGAAGCCCATCGCAGTACCCACCTTCGGTGGAATGGTCTCAGCAACGGTGGCTAACCTTATCTTGGCACCTGTGTTGTTTTCCCTATTCTATCCTGTTGAACGCTGGGTTCGCGAGCGATAGAGAAGATGTATTTTGCAGCGCGATTTCACATATCCGCTGTCTGTCATTGAGAAATTGAATTGGGGGAGTCATGAAACTTCTAATTACCTTCAGCATCTGTATACTCGTTGGTCTTGTGGGGATACCAACTGTCGGCACTGCACTTGAACTTGAAAAATATGCTCATGTTGCAAAAGGCGGTGTCGTAAGCGTCGGTCGCGGATTAGTGATCACAGATGACGAACTGGAGATTGCACGCACCGAAGAATTCGCAATCGGATTTCAATTAGCACCTACACTCCGATTGTCAGTACCGTTCGGTAATTACGCCGTGGATACTCGCGGGAGCAACGCGGATGTCCTGCCTTTTGGAATGTTGAATGTTGAGACTGTTGGCATGATGCTAACGCTCAGTGGACGCGGGAAATGGGCACCGTTTATTGGACTCGGCACAAATTTCTACGCTTTTAATGAACAATTCGCGACACCTGCAAATATACAAAACACTTTTGGTGTGGAAGCGTCTGCTGGGCTCAACATAAGACTTATTGATAACATCTTTGAAATGGCACAGTTACGCGGATCTGTCGGTTATCAGTTCAGTTTTTTAAGACCGGCAGTTAGCGTGCCTACCAGACCGGACGTTGAAACGTTATCGTTGAACCGTCATAGTATCACCTTTCGGTTGGAGATTTTGGGGTTGTAAAAATCCTTGCAAAAATAAGGATTTCTGGTAAACTTGTAGAGATGCTCAAAAAACGGATAAGGAGATCGGAGATGTCTTTTCAAATCTATCGCCAGCCGCGAACAGGCGTTTTGTTGGTACTCGTTTTTTTCATATTAAACGCGCCGCTCCTCAGCAGTGCCCGTGAAGTAGAGCGGGTCAATCAAAAATTAGCGGTTATCTTTCCAACAGCCAAGAAATTTGTCCAACGAGACGTTATCCTGACTGCTGAACAGATAGCCGCTACTGAGAAGGAACTCGGTGCTAAACTACAGTCAGAGGACCTGAAGCCAATTTTTTATTTCCTACTTGATGAGAAAAACAAGCCGATGGGTTTAGTCTTGTTCAATAACACCAAAGGACCAAACGGTGTCATTGAGGGAGCTGTTGGGTTGGATATGATGGGAAAAGTCGTGAAAGTGGCAGTCTATGAACACAAGGAATCAAGCGCGATTGCGGGAGCGGAATTTCTCAAGCAGTTCATCGGTATGGGCATAGATGACGCTTTCGAGGTTGGTGTGGATGTTGAAGTTATTGAGGGGCACGCAGCTGCCACAAATGCTGTCGCCTTGCTACCGAAAAAGACGTTGGTGATGAGTTATGCCCTTTTCTTCAAGCGGGCATCGGAACCTGCACCGGAAGAGAAAACACCCGAACCTGAGACACCAGCGGAAATGCCTGAAGAAGATATGCCTGAGGTTGACGACCTCAAAGCCCTCATGATGTTGATGATAGAAGACTATTTTGTTGTCGTTGACTACTTTGATGAGAAAGAAACCAAGGAAAAAGCCATTGAAGCAGCGAATCAACTCGCCAGATATGCAAAGGGCATTTCAGACTTCGAGCCACCGAAGAATGCAGATCAGACCGACGAGTATGTCTATCTCCAAGACAAGTTTAGTGAAACCCTTCTTCAATTTGCTGAAAAACTTGAACAGGAAGGTATTTCTGACGAAACCCGTAAACAGTGGGACGCTATTGTTACTTTAATCGATCAGGCACACCTCCGGTTTAGCGAAGAGGAGATTGATTTGGAGGCGTATTAGTGGCGGATGTTGGGTCCGACACGAAGCGCGACAATTATTCCACGACTTTTGGTTGAATTTTGATTGGAGAAACAATGAAAAGTTGGATATGTTGCTTATGTGCAATGTGCGTGTTGGTAGGCACACTGCAGGCAACAGCACAGGTGCGTCCGCCTCGGCGGAAACATAGAATATTGGTAGACCCGAGTGCGAAGAAGAATCAGAACACTGTCAAGGCGGATATAGGTGAAAGCCTCAAAGACATTGCGAAACGCGCAACGCGACTCGCCGAAAATCCGAAGGTGGATATTGTGTTTGTTGTTGACGGGAACAAGCGGATGTTGGCATCTCTTGCTGTTCTTGAAAAGAAACTTGTTGATATGCTTGCTGTTATAGAAGCGAAAACAATGGATTACAGATTCGCACTCGTGAGTTTTCAATCGATACACGGAGAACCACATTACACGTTTCATCACTGGACCCTTGACTATTTCGGTATTGAAAATGCCTTGCAGAAGATACGGAGCGAGTTTGACAAGAGGATTGAATCTGGATATGGGCTTGATGCAGTCGTAAAAGGTTTGAAGGAGTTGGATTTCCGGGAAGGCGTTACGACACAATTTGTTGTGATTGGTAATTCGCGGATGCGCACCTCATGGACAGAAGCGGGGGCGAAAAGTAGGGTGAGTGAACAGATCGTCAACTTATGCCAGCAAAACAGTGTACAACTCAACTTTATCGGTACGAGTGAAAAGATTCAAGCGGAACTTACCGACCAAACGGGCGGCAAATGGTATCCAATTGATTCAAACCAACAGCGGATGGATGGTCAACGGATCCGGAGTGGCGATATAGTCGCGGATAAGGCACTGCTTCGGGTAGATGGGTTGTTTAAGCGCATTGCCGAAAATCTTGTTTCGCATGAACCCGACAAAGTAGATATCGTGTTTGTCTTCGATTACAGTGTCAGCATGGAAACGAAGACGGATGCTGCGTGTAATGGTTTAGATCTGATGGTAGCGGTGTTTAGGGAAGCAGGACTGGATTATCGGTTTGGGATGATTCGATTTTGGGCATCGGTCGGCGGTGGTGAAAGTACTATCGTTGTAACGAAGCCGCCCTTAACACCTGAGCAGGTAAAAGCAATGTTTCGTCTTCCTAAGACGGGTGATGAGCATCTGCTGGATGCTATTATGGAGGGAGTACCGAAACTTCGGACATCCCCGGAACGCGACCTCGTACTTATTATTGTTACCGACGAATCAACCAGCAAACGGAGAGAAAAAGAGTATACCGCTGGCAAAGCGATTGCAGTGTGCCGTGGCGCGCGAGCGCGGGTCTATGTTATCGGGGGTGTCACCCCTGTGCGGACCGGGTCTTTTGGGGATAGTTTCCAGCGTCAAGTCGCGCAATTGACCAGAGGTGAGCACTATATTATGCCGGGTTCTATGCCGATGAGCGGCGATAGAGGTTCGTTTCCAGCACAAGATGTCACTTGATAGCGAGTTCATCAGGTGTTTTGGCGTGTATCGCAATCAGAACAAAACAGGTGGACTGCAGATTCGCTGTCGGTGCTGTTAATTCCATAGGGGTGTTGCTGACAAAGCTGCCGTCTGCTTGCCGCATATCCGTTAAATAATCGATTGCGACGCGGCGCGTATTGAGTGGATCATTTCCAGCTGCAAGTGCCAGAATCGCAATAGCAGTGATTTCCGGATCACTGGGGCTATTTTTATATCTCCCGAACCCGCCATCCCTGTTCTGTAGCTGCTTTAACCATGCGATTTGTGCGTCAATATCGTAAACGGGTTCTAAACCTTGTATCACCCAAGATGTCAAGAAAACGTCGGATTGCATACCGCGTTGCATTGCCCAACCGCCATCATAATTAATGCCACCCGCCAACCAATCCGCGCCTTTAGAGACAGGTTCAAAGCTCTGTTTGAAACCGAGCCGTCTAAACCCTGCTAAAACAGCGGCAGTGTACAGCACGTTGTCGGGACTTCGTTCCTGTTTACCCCAACCCCCGCTTCGATTCTGAACTTTTTTCAACCAGCGAAGCCCTTTAAAACGGACTTCAGAATCGGTCTCCGCTGCTGTTAAGGCAATAAGCGCGAAAACGGAGTGTGCGGTGTTATTGTTCCAACTGCCATCCTCCAATTGCGTATTTCGTAGATATGCGACACCCATTCGGATGACCTGTGAACCGGTACCCCATCCCGCATCAAGCAACGCCCAAATCGCGAATGCGGTATTCTCCACATTGCTATCTCCGCCGGGCACAAGAGGCCAGCCGCCATCTCGATTTTGGTGCTTGACAATATAGGTTTTCGCGCCTTCAATAGTTTTGAAGAGCGGAGGTCCCCCTGTCACTCCAGTAGAAGCAGTGGGTGCTTTGGTATCTGCAACGGCATTTCCGCTAACCCCGATAACGAAGTTCAACAGGATATAACAACAGATTACTATGAAAACGCTTTTGTGGTTTTTCATATTAACGTCCCTCCATTTGTGCTATTGTCAGCTTTAAAACACCTGAAGATTTGTGGAGTTACGCGCGTTCTACGACTGTGGTTCAATTACGACCTTGTAAACCCCTTCTTGTCCAAGCATATCAATGCCTTCTTCCAACTGGTGCAACGGTAGGTGATGTGTTATCAATTCGTGCAACGGGGCACGTGTGATCTGGAGAAAATCCAACGCTGTCTGGAATTGGATTTGTGGGTATGCCCATACCCCGCAAACGTCCAGATCTTTGTTACAAATCTGGTAAGGTCGGATTTGGGTATCCCCAGAATCTGTATAATGTCCGACTTCGATGACTTTGCCGCCTCGTCTCACTACATCCAATGCCTCGGCGAAAACTGCTGGCAATCCGGCACACTCGATTACGATGTCTACACCGACACCGTTCGTGAGATCCTGGATCTGTTCGACCCGCTCTTCGAGTGTTGTGTCCGCGACATTGATGACCACATCTGCCCCCATCTGTTTCGCCATATCCAACCGGCTGTTAACCATATCGGTGGCAATGATGGTACCAGCACCGCTGTCCCGTAACACAGCAATGACGAGGAGACCGATCGGTCCACATCCAAGAACCGCGACCCGATTCCCAATGCTGTATCCATCTCCCACTTGCGGCAGACCGGGGGCACACGCGCGTCCAACAACACGCGTTGCGACTGCCACAGGTTCAGTCAAAACGCGAATTTCCTCCGGAATGCTTTCTGGAATTTTGTACACCCAAGAATTACCGTGGATATACGTATACTCAGCGAATTCGCCGTTTAGATAGGGTGGGGTCTCGCTGTTGCCAAAGCCGTATATCTTTCTGTTGGAACACAAAGTTGGGCGACCCGGCACATGCAAACAGTAGTAACATCTACCACAGTTTTTTGAACCCGGTACCACCGTCACACGGTCGCCAGCTTTGATGGGACCCCCCATCACATTCATCACCTGATTCGCATTTTTGCCGATCTCAGCAACCGTACCAACAACTTCATGTCCTGGAATGACAGGGAATGGCAGGTCAACGTGCCCGAGATACACGTGCTTATCAGTCCCACAAATACCGACTCCATCGACTTGTAAGATGAGCGCGTCGTCTGCGGGAGACGGTTTCTCAAATTCACGGATTTCTATCTGCCCCGGCTGGAGCATCACTGCTGCTTGGACTTGCATAGTTAGAATTCCTTATTGTAGTTTTTAGTTTGTAGGCACCGTTCATCGTGCCCAGAGCGGAATCAATATCTTTGTCAACTGCGCTAAACTCTCCAAATTGTGCGCTGGCAGAAAATAATCAACATACGGCAAAGCCGTGCGGATACCTCGACAGATCGGTTGATAGCCATCGCTACCCAGCAACGGATTGAGCCAGATGAGACGGTAGGCATGCCGATGAATCATTTCCATAGAATGCCGCAGCACATCCACATCACCCCGATCCCAACCGTCGCTAATGAGAATGACTACTGTACGGTAAGCCGAGAAAGATGGTGCGAACTGCCGGTAGAATTCCAGTAGACTCTCACCTATCTTTGTCCCACCCGACCAATCCGGTACGACATTTGCTACTTCGTTCAAACCTTCCGCTAATCCTTTCCGTCGGAGAAGTCCTGTAATGTCTGTCAAGTGTGTGCTGAAAACTGCGACTTCTATTTCTCTCAGTTCCTGTTGCATGCCATAGATGAATTGGATCAGGAACTTTGCATAGCAATCCATAGAGCCACTCACATCACAGAGGAGCAGAATCTTAGTTTTCTTAATCTTCTGCTGTTTCCGAATTAATTCGAGCGGTTCGCCACCGTGTACGAGACTCTTCCGCCAACTCCGTCGAAAGTCGATAGTTTTACCCTTTTTACCGACAACTTTCCGACGACTCAACTTTGTTGCCAGCACCGCTGCCAATTTCGCGACAATTTCTCGCGCTTTTTCCATATCCTCCGTTGTGAACTCGCTGAAATCCTTCTGGGTGAGGACATCTTCCACGCTATAGGCGAGTGGATCGTCTTCCTCTCCTTCTTCCTCATCGTCCTCTGTCTCAGCATCCAACCACTGCTCTATCATATCCTGTTCGTCGGTAGCATCGGAGAGGTCTTGGAGACTGGACGGTTCGGGTGTCTCTTCGCCTGTATCGACGGCTTGAAAATCTGGACGCGGGTATCGCCAAAACAGATTGAAAGCGAGGTCAAACGTCTTTATATCGGCTTCCTTCGTAATAAGATTCGTCCGTGCCGTATGATAAAACGCATCCCGCTCACCGATGTCGATCAGTTCAACACTTTTACACCAACTCAATTGGTTGGTTGTTGTAACGTTAATGTCCATCTGTCGAAGCAATCGGCAGAAGTCTGTAATCTGTTGGAGGAGTGTTTGATTAGTCATTGCAGCAATTTAATGTTTGTATTAACTTTGTTCGCCAGAATACCATACGTGCCCCTAAAACCCATTCGATACGCAGCCCGATACCCGATTCGTCCAAGATAAATCACAGCATCAGGGTGCTTTGAAAGAAGACGATTCATAGCCACCGGGCCCTGAGCGTCGATCTCATAATCCTCTGTTTGAATGTCAATCGCTAAGAATTTTCCGTTGTGGGCCGGCTCAACTTTGTTTTGGAGTTTTCGATATATTACCTTGCCTTGATCGGTGACAGTTCCGGAGGGGTGGTCTGTAAGGACTGAAAGCCTGAAACCGAGTGGATTCGCGGTGGGACACCCAATTCGCGTGCAGTAAATCACGGGATTGGGGTGCTTTACACGGAGTCGCGAGGCAGCAACAAAGTCTTTATCATCAATTTCATAGTTACCCGTATCAATATCAACCACCCAAAATTTTCCGTTATGTTGTGGCTCAACTTCCTTCCGCCGTTGCTGATATATGGCATTGCCGCGGGCAACGATGGTTTCAGGGGTGTAATTTGAATATGGCATTGTAGTTCTCCTCACAATTTCCTTAACTACGCATCCGACTCCTGCTGCTTTAGCCATTCTATGAACACGTCCAGTTCTGTAGACAGACCGTCAAATATATCGCAGACTTGCTGTGCGTTCTCAACCGTTTTCTCGATCTCCAATTCAAATACATAGATGTTTCTAATACGGTGGCGGAACTTTAAAATAAGCGTCAAAGCGGCGGCTGTTTTTTCAGAAACCACAGATGGACGCGATGCGCGTGACGTTGACATTTGTTGTAATAAGTCTGTGTGCCAATTTTTTCCTTGCGGTTCATCCATGTCAATTTCTTCAGCGACCCGTTTGAAAATGTTCTCTATTCCCATGTAGAAAACAGGAAGACGCATGGCAACCAAGTCTTTGAGATCTGTCAGTTCTTCAGCAGATGCTGCTTCCATTTTTTTCAGACGGACCTTGATTTCTTCGACAGTTCGTTCTATTTTACCGCGCTCATCGGCGATTCGCTCAATGAGTTCTCGGTTGTTCATATCGTCGTCCATTTTTTCTCTTGCTGTAGGGATTGTCTGACTGCTACAGTCTGTTTCTCCTTGTTGAACTGGTATAGCTTGGCTTTGAATCCGCTCGCGAAATCGCCCTTTCGCGCTATGGAAGTTGATGAGATCGATTTTGAACTCTGGACTGAAATTTCTGATTTCCCACAACGCATTAAGATATGTATCACCAGAAAGCCCCCAAACGGCAATATCGATATCCGACCCTTTTGAGAACCATTTCTGTCCCGTAAGAGACCCGAAGACAGCGACTTGTGTTGCACCAAAATCTTCATAAAGCATCGCTGCGACCCGATGTGCCGTTTGCCATGCGCGTTGCAGCAACGCCTCATCCACTTTCCGGTTTTTGAAGTGCTGATCAAGCTTGCGACGATATTCTGCTAATTCTTCAGGCGATAAATCTTTCGCTGTGCGATGGTCTTCTGTGGGTTGATGCATATCGCTATCTCCTTAGGGAATAGGATAGCATGAAATGGGTTGGCGTGCAACAAAAAAGAGACGGGAGGACCTTTTCGGCTTCCCGTCTCAATTATCTGCGTTTTTTGCAGGTTTATTAACTATGTGCCATAACCAAATGCTGTCTGGGTATGACTGGGCGACGATATTTTGTCCAATTTACCGGACGAATTCCAGCCATCACAGAGACGTAAACTTATTTTTTCCTTTTCACGATCAACATGCGATATGATTGCCGAAATCTTGTCCGCTTCTTGCAGTTGGTCGAAGATATCTGGGGGTATGGTTGATTGGTAAATCAATCCTGATATCCCCTCTTCAAGTTCGACGAATGCTCCATGTGCATCATGAAGTCTGGTAATGGTACCTTTGACTTCTGAATCCTTTTGATATCGCTGTTCGTCTACTCTATTTTTCCACTCATCATGCTTGGATTTCAGCCTTAGTGAAGGGAGTTTCTCACTATTATCTTCGTTGAGGTCGATGACGATAACTTCAACCTTATCACCCTGCGAAATCACGTCGGATGGATGGTTTGGGCGTTTCAAAGTCAATTCAGATCGTGGGATAAATCCCTCAACCTCACCGAGTGCTACAAATACACCTGTAGTGGTGATTCGTTCTACTTTTGCTGTCAAGGTCTGTCCAACTTCGGGCGTGCTGGAAACCTCCGCGTTCTTTTGCAGAGATGAGAGTTCCAAAGAAGGAGTACTGATTGTGGCTTCTTCATAAGTTGTATCTTCTTCTGCTTCTACGGGTTGGTTCTGTTCATTTATAGAGTGTTCCGTGGAGTTGATCGGCTTCAGGGCTGTTAGTTGATTTAAGGTATCGGCTATGTTTGTGCAGTATTCTTCGATTGTCACGAGCCTTTTGTCTGTTGCTTCTTGTTGCTTCTTGAACCTTGTTAATTCTCCCCGCACTTTTTCCAAGTTTGACTCACTGTCATAAGGAAAAAGTTGATTGCGGATGACCTCAATTTTGCGCTTTTCATCTGGTTCGTTGATTTCGCCTAGGACTTTGCTGATGAGAGACAGTAGTGTTTGAGTCTTCCCAGAATCGATGTCCTCCAGTTTTGGATGCGCCCACAGTTTTCTACCTTTCCTTATGTCTTCCATGTCAGTCCGGACCGTGGAATCAGCGTCAAATTCCTCACAGAAAGAAACCACATCCTTCCAATATCCTGTGACCATATCTGGGAAATCGCCAATATCTATTGCTTCTGTCGCTTCAATTTCATTGTTAAGTATGATTGGTTCGTCCGGTTTGTCTGATTTGCGAGTTAATACTTTGCTGATTAATTCTTCTGGTTTTGCGTCCGGATGCTTCTTCAAACATCGTATAATGAACCTACGCATAGGATCCCGATATATAGTGTATCCTGCGTAGAGTGCATCTCGGTTAGGATATTTTGTTGTAATCATATTTAAAACCTCCGTGTAGGTAAAATCTGTATTGTAATATTCTCTTCTGAGTTTGGGTTTTCTCGGAAAAATTGGTTAATCATTGGTTTACTCCTAGCGTTTATTTATACAATATTGGTTGAATGGTCGAATGCTGGTTTCAGAAAAAATTCTGTTTATGGTTGTGGGTGCAACTACAAAGTGTCAACTGAACTAAATTCCTCTAGCTAATTCCTCCTTTATGTTTATTATATCTATATAATCGTTTACCCGTTCAGACGCGAAAGTGCCGCTTCTATCAATATAGTAGTATCGGGAGCTACCCTTCTTAGAGTTGTTTCTATTCTGTGGATACCAGCTGTGCAATCGCCCGATCGCAACCATAAACTGATAAAAAGAGATAGCAGGACCAAACATCTGCACCCATTCGTCATAGGCGTGCTGTTCAATGTCGTAAGTGTGTGTTCCTCTTGATTTATGATAAAGTCGCCGAGCCTCTACAAACTTATGAAAAGAGATAGTAGGGCCGAACATCTGCTCCATTTTATTATAAACATGTTGCTCAGTGACATGACGATGCACGCCCCTTGATTCATGATAAAATTGCTGAGGCTCTACTGCATGTCCTTCAGTGGCGTGATGACGGTGGCTTTCATTCTGGGTATCACCACGCTCCTGATTTATAAGTTTCTCTTGTAGTTTTGCCTCAAAATACTCAATGTTCTGAGGGGTATTGATAGCGGTTGGGGATGTTTTGGCGATGTCATTTCCACTTAGAGCGACAGTTTCAGACGCGGAGTGTTTTCTCTCCGTTAGACTTCTGGCAGTATCTGCCCAATTTGAAGTATTGCACACTTCTTTTGTGCCAAAACGATTGTTGTGGTAAGACAGGTAACCTTCTTTACAGCCGTGCGCGAAAAGTTTTTTGGTGATCTCAACTCGGTTTTCGAGAGTTGACAGACTTTTGCTATTTTTAGAATTTCCAAGTGTGTTATAGGCGAGATTGTCGCGTGAGACGCGAAAATTGAGAGTCTGCTCAATCTTGCTGAGCATATCAAAATTTGGTAGCGTGCTAAGTTCTGTGTCAGTGTAGGTGGATAATATCTTGTAGTCAAACTGAAGTTGGTTAAAACCAACAATGAGGTCAGCAGTTTGAAGACTATTGATAAGGTTTGTGACTTGTGATTTAGTATAGTTGTGATATTTACGGTTTGTGGTGTCGTATGTTAAAGCATCTTTTAAACCCATTTGGTCTACTTTAGACCATCCACCAACTTCAGCAGCGGATTTCTGGGTGCTGATGCCAAAATAGATAACACGAGGTGAAGTCATAAAATGCTCCTTTTGTGTTACCACTGTGGTCGTTAACCAAGTGTATATTTAATTTGTGATTTTTTAACGGAATTTTCACTTTTTGTTTTTGAATACCTTTTTTGATGGGTGGTTATGGTTGTGGTCTCAGGACTTTGACCTTTTTAGTTTCAAGTTTCAGGTTCTATAAGCTTGTTTAAGCAGTGAAGCATGCTTTAATAAAGTCTAACACATCTGTAAAGATTTTGCAAATAGGACTTACGCATCCTTAAATTTGAGTGCGGGTGATTTGAGTTGCTGACAAAGATACTCTGAGAGTAATCCATGTTTGACTTGGTAAACGGTTTGACCGGTCTCCTGAGCCCTGCGCATCAGGTGAACCCAAACCAAAAACGCACTACTGCTGTGATTGCGAACAATACGCGACAGACGACATTGGCATTTTCCCAGACCCGTCAACTGTTTGGATTCACGGTGAAATTGTTCAATCTTCCAGCGACTGCGAGACACCTGTTGTGTCGCAGAGACATCCGATTGGCTCAAGTCATTCGTAACGACATAATCCGTGCGCCGAGCAGACGCTACCCGGAAAACTTTCACTTTGTGATGTTTGGGAAACTTGTGAAGTTTCACGACTTTGCCTGTGGTCTGTTCACTTGGAAACCACTGTAAAGCATCTATACGTTGATACGGTCTTTTGCCCGCTGAATCGTCAACCAACCGATTGGATTTCATCGGACAATAATACGTCTTTTGTAGGCTTTCAATGAAGAGCAACAGATGCTTCGCAGCATACCAAGAATCCATCAACACCGTCGAAAAAGCGACTTTGCGAACTTCAACCAAGACACTGAGCATGTCTCGAACGTGATCGAGTTTCGTTTTACCGTCTCCGGGTTTATCGTAGATGCGATAATCTATGAGCCAAGACCGGTCTAAATCAGGATTGACGTAGACACACGTCACGATGCCTATACCGTTGACGACTTTCCGGGCATTGCCAGAATATTGGGGTTTAGCGAGGGGTATCTCACTCGCAGACGTTTTCTCTATAGTGGTGTCATCAAAAATGATGTATCCCTCGCGGGTTTGGATAATATCGGGGGCAACGTGCTCCCAAACCTGCTTGGGTGTGAGACGGTCTTTGGCGAGATACCGGTTGATTTGATCATGACTAAAACTTTCAGAGTGGTCCGCGAAATGCGTCAATGTATAATTCAGCGGAGTGCTGAGCAAATATTGACAATAATCAATACGGGTCGGTTTCGGCATTTTTATCCACCTCCTCACATAACATCCTAACCGATGACTGAGGATATATCAACTCATTTGCTAATTTTGCGTAAGTCCTATTAGAGCTTTTCAATCATCTTGTCAACCCATTTGTCAAATGCGATCCATATATTGTAGATTGCGCCAATGATCATTAAAATCGACAGGAAAGGAAAAGCGATTACTTTCCACAGTCCTTTGAACATAACGATAATTATAGCAAAAAAGAGTTCCGCGAGTCTTTCAATATCTTTTTCGTATACTTTGAAAACAATAAGCGTCAAAAGGAATATAATGATTCCATTTTGATTCATGATTTTGATCTCTGCGAAAGTAAATTGGTCGGTGGATCACCATACTTATTTGAACCTTCATTGCCTTTGAGGAAGCCACAAACGATTGTGAAGTAGATAACAGCGATAGGTGGTAGAAGTAATAGGAGTATGTGCCAGCCAGACCTATTTGTATCATGGAGTCGTTTTACTATAACACTTGTTGCTGTTATCGTCAATATCCCCCAAAGGGGTAATGTGATTAATAAACCGACTATGTTAAAGCTGGTAAGGAAGTAGAGGAATAGCATCTTAGCTGCGAAATTAGCGATTATCGCTACCCAATAATCTCTACGGTCTGCACGTCCAATATAAAGGTTGGAATACCACCAAAGGAATATATTCATTGTAATACCTCAAAATGTGTGGGGAGGGGTTTTCACTCTCTTTTATGTCGAATTAAAGTATGCAGCATAGTTGGTCACAGGGAATCCCCCGTGCTAAAGAAATGCAATACCTGTTAAATAATTCAGCATGGGTGGGTATAGTACCAAAGATTCTACTTATAATGCGTGTTTTTTGAGGATGCATAGTTTTCTTCAGCATAGTTATCCCATCTGACTCGGTAAGCGGTAGAGGCCGTACCAAGCGGCGCGAGTCAGATTCTCTACTAACTATGCATGATAATATTATGTCACAATTATCGACTATAGTCATATCACAGTTATCGACTACTAAAGTTTGGACAATTTTTGTAGAATAGGAAACCGTTAGACTGTTCCGTCTTTTGTAGAATAGGAGACCGGGGGCCATTCACTCTTGTGTTTTTTCTACGAGTTCGCCACTGTCCAAAACTCGTAGAAAAATAGAAAGTGCCTTCAAAACACGATACGAAACAGGCGGAAACTGTCCAAACTTTAGTAATGTCTAATTAATGCTTTGTACTGCCCCCCTAAATTCGGGCCACTCCCTAAACCAAGATTGTGGTATAATATCCACAACTTGAAAGGAGGCCCCAATGGCGAAACGAAAACGCAGAAACTTCACCCCTGAGTTTAAAGGGCAAGTTGTTCTTGAGGCACTTAGCGGTGAAAGTTCGCAAGCAGAACTGTGTCGTCGATATAACCTGAGTGAAGATCAACTCTCCAAGTGGAAGCAGCAAGTCGTTGAAAACGTAGGCTCTTTGTTTGTCTCCACAGAGAAGCAATCCAGCGAGGCAGCGGAGCGGATCGCCCACCTTGAACAGCTCGTTGGGCGGTTGACTGTGGCTCTGGATATTCAAAAAAAAGCAGCGACGTGGTTAGACCAAAACTGACGCAGCAGCGAGAAATAGTTGAGGCACTCCGGACAGATTATTCCGTTCGACAGATCTGTGAGGTGCTGGGTTTCACCCGAAGTAGCCTCTATTATCACCCGAAGCAGGACCCGTCTGAAGCGGTTCTCCGGGATGAAATAGAGACGTTGGCACTGCGGTATCCGACGTATGGATACAGACGTATCACCGAGATGCTCGTGCGTATGGGATACAGCGTTGGGTATAAACGCGTTGCCCGCTTGATGAAAGCAACAAACCTCTCGGTTTCCGTTAGACGTGTCTGTCAAACCACGACCTCGCTTGAGGGTGTGTGTCCTTGGGTGAATCGCCTCAAAACTCTTGAGATCTGTCGATGTGATCAGGTCTGGGTGGCAGATATTACCTACGTCCGTCTCAGAGGGCGCTTCATCTATGTCTGTTTACTTATGGATGTCTTCACGCGTATGATCAGAGGATGGCATCTGAGTCAGCACTTGAGTCAATCTCTGACGCTCAAACCGCTCGAAGAGGCGTTCTGCCACAACGTCCCTGAGATTCATCATTCCGATCAAGGCGTGCAGTATCTTTCAAAAGTCTATGTGTCCACGCTACAAGCCCATGGCGTTGAGATTTCCGTCGCAGAGCGGGGACGCCCTTGGGAGAACGGATATGCTGAAAGACTCATCCGCACCCTCAAGGAGGAAGAAGTCCACCTCAATGACTATCAAAGCATCGCCGAGGCGAGAGATCGCATCGGAGAGTTTATCACAAACGTCTATAATCTCAAACGCCCGCATTCGGCGTTAGGGTATTTGACTCCTATGGAATTTCAGAAACAAAACTTGGATTAAATTTGCGAAATTGTGGTCTGAATAAACGGTGGCACTTCACTTTTTCAACACAGCCATCCAAATGAATCTTACGGGATTCACGGAATTTAAGGAACTCTTTCCAAAGAAACCATCCCTTAATTCTTTAGGAATAACCTGAAGAATTGGTTTGAGATCAACACCGTCCCTATTTTCAATCTCAGTTTCATACTCTATATTGCTAAATTTGTCTTTTGACTCATAGCAGAAATGACCGAATTTACCGAGTAATACCTTGACATCTGGATATCGAGCACGCTCGATGATTAACATGACTGCGCCGGGCTTCATTTTCTGCACTATTTGTTTCAAGTTTTCAAGCAATTGTTCATTCCGCGCATTATGCTTTTCGTTCAGGCAATGTTGAATGACGATTAAGTCGGAGTTGCTAACCCATTTTTCCGAATCATCCGGTAAGAAATCTCTGGCATTTCCTACGAGATTTGACTTAAATTCGTGAATTTCTGCACTCGTTAACAAGTGCTCAAAGACAATTTTTCTCCCGTGTTCCCAAGGTGCTATATCCAGCATAGCTGCAGAAATATCAACACCTGATTGGAGGGGACCTAAGTAGTTCGTAAGTCCGTAAAGTTCTGGTCCAGGTCCGCATCCAAAAAAAGAGGCAGTTAATGTGCCATCTTCTGGTAGTTGATATGGGAAATCTTTCTGTAGGATCAGGTGATTAAGCAAGTAGGGAACAGGTTGAGAATATGGCAGAAAGTAGCGTAGCAAATATGCCTCTTGATAATACGGTTTAGAATAGTCTGGTGAAACATTAGGTTGCTGATATTCTCTGCCTAATTCCTTAGAAGCTTCTCGTAGATTATCAAGAAGCGTCTGTTTTTGCTCGTCTGTCTTGATACGCTTTGCAGCGTAAATAGCATCAAGAAGTGTGTGATACGCTGAAGAGCCAGAAAATTTTAATTGCTTTTCAAGTTTGGATTTGTTTTCGCGTTCCTGCCTCAGTTGGGTGGAGAGACGCCTTTGATCATTTTTTAAGTTCGCGTTTCGTTGATTTGCTTGTTCCAATTCGCCGGTGAGCTGTCTATTGTGTTGAACGGACTGTTCCAACTTCTGCTTAACCTGTGCCAAGTTCCTTTCTAAGTTAGTATTCTGTTGGTGTTCTTTCTTTAATTCACCAGTAGTACGATATTTGTAGCGAAAGTGAAGGACAGCGAGCAGGACGAACAGAACAAGGAGGATAACAATAGGAATAATTAAAATTAGGTTCAACATTATTCAAATCTTTTCGTGAAATGACGCAAATTGTCAAGTTCCGTGAATAAATCTAAAAGTTAAATTTATTCTCGGACCTATTTTCCGAGTTCGTTTTGGTATTTGGTGTAACCAGTGATGTTGAGTGCTTCCAGCCATTACGAGATAACTGCCATCTGGCAGATCTTTGCTGATTTTTAGTGATTTGTCTGTTTTGTGTTTGAGTTGAAATGTCCTGACATCGCCAAAACTTACCGAACCAATTATCGGGTCTTTTCCCAATTCTGGTTCGTCATCGCTATGCCAAGAGACACTATCACGTTCGTTTCGGTAATAGTTGAGCAGAACGCTGTTGAATGTTACATTTGAAACCTCCTCAATTCTCCTTTTGATTTTTGATAGTGTTGGGGTCCATGGTTCGGGTTCAACGGTTATGCCGGAGTACATATAAGTTTTCCCTTCATCGCCAAACCATGCGGTTAAGCGAGGTAACGGAATTGATCTGCCATATAATTTGATTTCCTCCTGCTGCCAATTAATATTCTCTTTTAGTTGGGTAAAAAAGGGTTCCCTCTCTTCTGGTGAAAAAAAGTGTGGATAGAGACGTAATTCTCCATCTTGTATTGAAATTGCTTCTACCTCGTTTGGATTTTCTGAGAAAAGTTGGTTAGTCATTATTTTATCCTAATGCTTGTTTAGCCGATGTTCAGTGTTGATTTTTGGGAAACTCTGTCTGAAGACAATTTCATAAAATAACTGAAGCGTAACCGTAAAAGTTTGGTTTCATTTGTGCTGAAATGGTTATGATTTCAGCCATCCGGTATCAACTGAACTAAATACCTCTGGCTAATTCCTCCTTTATGTTTATTATATCTACGTAGTCATTTACCCGTTCGGACGCGATAGTGCCGCTTCTGTCAATATAGCAGTAGCGGGAGTTCCCCTTCTTATAGTTGTTTTTATTTTGCGGATACCAGCTGTGCAATCGCCCGATCGCAACCATAAACTGATGAAAAGAGATAACAGGACCAAACAGCTGCACCCATTCGTCATAGGCGTGCTGTTCAGTGTCATAAGGATACGCACCCCTCGATTCATGGTAAAGCCGCCGAGCCTCTACAAACTGATGAAAAGAGATAGTAGAGCCGAGCAGCTGCTCCATTTCATTATAGACATGTTGCTCAGTGACATGACGATGCACACCCCTTGATTCATGATAAAACCGTCGAGTCTCTACTGCATGTCCTTCAGTGGCATGATGATGTTGGCTTTGGGCCTGTACATCGCCGCGCCCCTGAGTTATAAGTTTGCTTTGTAGTTTTGCTACAAAATCTTTGATGATCTTTTTTAGTTTCAAGTTTCAGATCCCATAAGTTTGTTTAAGCAGTGAAACATACTTTAATGAAGTCTAACACATCTGTAAGATTTTGGAAATTAAAATTTGCGGATTTTGGTTCTGCGCGAGCTGTCACAGCACTACGCAATGGATCATCTACATGCATGAAGCGGACAACAGTGTCCTTTCAACAGCGATAGGCAGCTGAATTAAGTGAAAACGGTTGGCTGTGTAGGCATAATCTTCACCACTTTCATCTATAACGCGAATATAGCCGTGAACAGCTGCCGCATCGTTAGGAATGACGCGATACACTTTCCCTACTTCAAGAGAAGCTGCATATCCTTCGTTATTAAGACATAGACCGAATTGCGGGGATTGATTCTCTTTTTTGTCCATTTCCAATATATTATATATTCCCAGTTGATATTGAATTGTAACACATTTCTACCGATTTCGCAAATGAAAATTCGCTAAATCAGGCTACGGCCAGAAGTTATACATCGGTTGCTGCGTTACCACACTGATGAGACTCCAAATTCCACCAACGGTGAAATCACCTAACATCAACCCAATCGCGAACATCACCAACTGCTGTGATGCCCTCGGTCCGCCAATCTTCAAAACGCTCCACTTAATAATTGAACTCACCAGCATACAACTCCATAAATATCGCATCCCCCAATCGCTGGAAACAACGAATCCGATCGGATGGAAGGGCCACCAGAAGAAACGCGCCCGCATAAACATCAGAAGCGTCGAGAAGAGTAAACCGAAAAGGATGCCGCCAGTAGCATAGAAATTCGGTTCGGTCGGGTAATACAACCAACGTTGGAGTCCATTGAAGACGCGTCCACCGAAACCGGTTGACCAACTGCTGCTACCACTCATATTTAACGCACCATAAGTGTAGAAAAGATAGAGGATAACGCCAAATACCATCACAGCTGCGAACCCTGAAACGCCTAATAGCGCGAAAAACAGTCGTTTCGGGGCAATACCAGAACGTTCTGAGAGTTTGAAACCCTCTAACTGATGCGGCATCGGGTTGCTCGTGTAGCTCCGATTGAACCAACGATAAAGCGTCAAAGCGACAAGGTTGTTCGTGCCTAATGCCCGCGTCCCGAAACCGTCAACAAGGATGTGATGGTTCGGCATATTCTCCATTGCATGTACAGGAAACCCTTGCTCCGCTCGCATCCGTGTGAGGACAAGAACAATGATGAAATAGATTGCGAAAAAGATCGGAATCAGCCAGAAGGACATGCCGATACGCTTGGAGAAGATAAACAAGAACGCGAGTCCGCCAACAATACCCCACAATGCGAACCGATAAGAGACAGGTTCGTCGGCATCCTCGCCTGTGCGGTGACGTGCGATGCGGAACACGCCCCGGAAATGACGGAGGTTCAAGACTAAAACGGAGATGAAAATCCCAATCGCAGCACCGAAGCATTGTCTATCAATGTATGGAAATCCCGGTAGACTGGACAGTCCGGCGGCACTCGCGAACACCAACTGCGCCTTGTAGAAGATGAAGAAAAACCAACTGGAGAACGAGAGGTCTAACGGCATCAAAAGTCCGAGTCCGATGACAAACGGGTAATAAGACATACTGATACCACCAATGGCGTTCCACGGTTTTTCTGTGAACAGATGTCCAAACCCGCGCCAACCACCGATCCGTTTAATCGGCAATGTTGGGAGTGTCGGATACAGAAAACTAAGACCGTTGAGGATAGCGATAGATGCAGCGATCCCGAAACCTAGCCACGTGATACGGTGTGAAAACAGCGATTTTGTGTTGTGTGTGACATGAAACGCGATCTGTGTGATCGGGTAAGCAAGTCGTTCGCGTTCAACCCACTGCTTCCGTAAAATGACGTTGATACACAACATCACGAGGATCAGAACTGTCATGAACGCTGCCCACGAAAGCACTGGCACTATCCATACGCTGAGGATATCCAGTGTGGAGAGGTTGGTTTCACCTGTGTAGTAACCTGCCAAGACTTTTGGATCATCTACAAGCAGCCATTTCGGGAGGTAATCCCAAAAAAGTTGTTTCCATTCATTTTCGAGGGTTGCGAACCAGAAGGCGTGCCCGACAGTTGTGACGAGAATCGTCATCAGGGTAATAGAAGGGAAAGCACAGGCGGTACTGAGCAGAATATATATGGTGAGGAGTTCCGCATCGGTGAATAGACGACGGCGAGCGGTGAGATTGAGGAGGGTGAAAGCAAAAACGACAAAAACGACGTTGTAGAATGGAACGGCATAAGTATTTAACGCATAACCGACAAGTCCGACCTCACCCGCAATGATCCAGTAGAAATTAAACGGAATCAGGACAAGCGTGATGGCGATGGATTTCCATGTGACACCGTGTGATCTGCGATGTTGACCTTCTTTCATGGATGCCTTAGATTTCCGTTAAAAAAGGCGAGGTTGTTAGAGGAAATATCCAAGCAAAAACACCTCGCCAGCACATGTGAATCCAATCAGTGTCTGCATCATAATTATGGCTGGATGGAGCCAGCGTAAACGTCATTTAAAGCATCTTCGGGGAGTGGTTCTGGACTGCTCTTAGCAAACTCAAGTGCTTCTTCAAGTTCGTTTGCGAGTTCTTCCTCAAGTGCCGTGAGTTCATCTTGACTCACACCCTCTTCTTCGGTGAGGACTTCAGCGAGTCGGCGAATAGGATCGCGTAGGCGTTCCTGCTCTTGCACTTCTTCGCGATCGCGATAGGAGGTTCCCGGATCACCGATGTGATGTCCTCTGAACCTGTAAGTATCGCAGTTGAGGAGTGTCGGTCCGCCACCTTCGCGTGCCCGAGTAACCGCTGCGTCTGCAGCAGCGTAGACCTTTAGGACATCGTTTCCATCGACGGTAACACCGGGTATATCGTAAGATGGCGCGCGGACAGCGATATCTTCTACGCGTTGATGCTCGTGTTGTGGCGTTCCCATGCCGAATCGGTTGTTTTCACAGACAAAAACGACAGGCAATTCCCATACGGCGGCGAGATTCAACGTCTCATGGAACACACCTTGGTTCGTCGCGCCGTCGCCGAAGAAAGACACGGCGACCTGCTGCGTGCCTCGGAGTTTAGCGGAGAGTGCGGCACCCGCCGCGAGCGGGATCCCGGCACCGACAACACCGTTGGCACCCAAAATTCCCGTCTCTTTATCGGCAATATGCATCGAACCACCTTTGCCTTTACAATAGCCAGTCGTGCGAGCGAACAATTCCGCCATCATCCGGTCGCGTTTGCCACCTTTGGCAATCAGGTGACCGTGTCCGCGATGTGTACTCGTGATATAGTCATCGTCTTGCAAGTGGACACAAACGCCTACGGCTGTGGCTTCTTCACCAATATAGAGGTGAAGGAAACCCGGAAGTTGACCGCTCTGATATAGTGTCCCAGCGGCTTCCTCAAATTGACGAATCTCTACCATCTTGCGATACATGTGGAGCATCTGATCTTTACTCGGTTTTGACATAATTCCTTTCCTATTTTCTGTCTCGGTGTAAGCGTTAAAGACGCTTTACCAATTCCATAAACATTTAGCTCAAGGACTGTACAACCTCAAATGGCGTGATACACTCCAGCGAGTCATTTGTCGGACGATTGACGAACGTTGATACCGGATACGCCTCCATCTCTTCATCGGAATACGGGACAAGAAGGGGTTGGAGGCTATCCGCTGATCGTTCATCTGGTGAAAGCCACTCTGCATAAGCGTCTTGTGGTAAAATCACGGGCATCCTGTGGTGGATTTTCTCCAACAAGGCATTAGGTGGACATGTGATAATTGTACAGGAACGGAGCGGTTTATCCATCCCTTCTACCTGCCATACCTCCCATAACCCTGCCAGTGCGAACGGTTTTTGCGATTGAAGACGGATGTAGACGGGTTGTTTACGTCTGTCGCCAGGGATCTGTTTCCATTCGTAGTAGCCGTCCGCTAAGATGATGCATCGCCTACGTTTGTAGGCACTTCGGAAAGACGGTTTCTCCGCGAGGGTCTCCGAACGGGCATTAATCATCCGATTCCCGATCTTCGGATCTTTCGCCCAAGACGGAATGAGTCCCCAATGGAAGAACTCTACCTGTCCCATTTCTGGATGTATCTCCGTGTCAGTGGGTGTATTCGCGATAACAGCCACATCTTGTGTGGGTGATATGTTATAGCGTGGAGACAGGTTCATCGGCATCGCAAAATCGAGGAAAGTCTGGCTCATAGTTTCAGCGTCGCTTGCAAGCGTAAATCGTCCACACATTTTGCCTCTCCTAAAAAAAGATGGGAAATCTGTCCTACGTATCTGCTTTCGATTGTGGTACCAGAATATCGTCTCTCCAGCGGAGACGAAAGGACGGCCGTACAAGTGCTTCTGGTGATTGGAGCGTCAAGCCGCCGTCTGCTGTCAGGACGATGCCGGTAACAAAATCTGCCTCGTCCGATGCTAAGAAGAGTGCGGCGTTGGCAATATCTTCAGGTTTCCCGTAGCGTCCAATTGGATAGCAGTCGCGTGAGGCTTGTTCTTCCAATGCATCTTCAGCGAGAGAGACTTCGCCACGTTCTCCGACAATCTGTCCAGGGGCGATAGCGTTCGCACGGATACCTTCTCTGCCGTAATCAAGCGCGATACTCCGGGTCAATGCGTTCAAGCCGCCTTTCCCAGCACCATAAAGTCCGAATCCCGGATTCGTAATTGTGGCATTAACAGTGGAAATAAAGACCAAAGCACCGCCACCGTTGTGAATCATTTCTGGGATACAGTACTTTGCACCGAGCCATGGGCCGCCGAGCGTCACGCCGAGGCTTTCGTTCCATTCTTCCATCGTGAATTCAATCGCTTTTTTCGTATAAGAGTGCGCCGCGTTATGGACGAGTGTTGTTATTTTACCATAGTTTGATAAAGTGGTTTCGACGAGTGTTTGCCAAGTCGCCTCATCAGCAACATCACCCATAACCGCGACCGCCTCACCACCGGCATCTTCAATGCGTTGGACAGTTTCAGCGAGTTTTTCTTCGCGGCGGCGCGTATTCACAACAACTTTCGCACCTTCACAAGCAAACTTATAGGCGGTCGCCGCACCAATGCCACCCCAAGCAGCACCCGCGACAATCGCAACTTTTCCTTTCAGTCTCATGGCAATCCTTTCTTTATAATATTTTGGGTGTATACGTGTTCCAATTATGGCGTATCTCTATACATTTGGAATATTGACTATTCCTCTTCTTCTGTATCTATAATTTTTATAAGATCTGTATCTATATCTTCGATGTCTTCCGCGTCTTCCATATCAAATATACCCGCTATCTTTGCCATATTGACTATATCTGCTAAAGGATTTTGAAGTTGGAGCATCTCTTCAACAGCTGCGTGAGCAACATCCTCTCTGCCAAGCGTGGCGTTTGTCGCAATCCGACCGAAATGTGCTGGCATGAAATCTGGTTCAAATCGAATTGCGTCCTCATAATCAGCGAGAGCGGCTTCATATTGTTCAATGTTATCCTTGTTAGGTTCTTCTGCAAGCGTGGTAGTTATGAATCCTCGAGTAAAATAAGCTATCCCAAACTCTGGGTTCAATCGAATTGCTTCGTCGTAGTCCGCGATAGCAGCTTCGTATTGATGAAGTCCAGCCTTGATGAGTCCTCGGTTGAAATATGCCTCAGAGTAGTCTGGTTTCAGTCGAATTGCTTCGTCGTAATCCGCGATGGCAGCTTCCGTGTGTCCAAGTCTATCCTTAGCGAAGGCTCTCCCGCTATAAGCCTCGGCGAATTCTGGTTTTTGACGTATCACTTCATCAAAGTCGTTGATAGCCTCCTCAAGATCGTCAAGGTTATTTTGGGCAACTGCCCGATCATAGTATGCCTCGGTATTTTCGGGATTTGAACGTATTGCTTCATTAGCGGCTTCAATGGCGGCCTCATATTCTTCTATTTCTTCTTCGTCAAGTTCCATAAGTTTCGAGAAATCAAACGGCATCTCACCAGGGGCTAACAGGTTTGTCGGATCTGGACCTATGACAATTGGAAGGTCTTCTTGTAATGATTCCATGGCGATTTCACGCATGTAATGGGCAGCATCATTCGTAGGTTCTAAGCGTATCACCTCGTCGAAGTCAGCAATGGCGGCTTCATAATCCCCCATATCGCCCTTTACAACCCCGCGATTAAAGTGTGTTATGGGGCTGTCTGGTTCGCGACGTATCGCTTCGTCAAGGTCTTCAATGGCGGCTTCATAGTCGTCTAAATCAAAGTGGACGGCACTTCGGACGTTATAGGCTTCTGCGAGGTCAGGATTTAAACGGATAGCGGTATTACAGTCCTTCATAGCAGCTTCTTTTTCACCGATCATGTTTCTTGAGATTCCGCGTTTTATGTAGGCGTTAGCGTCCTCTGGATTTAATTGGATAACTTGATCGAAGTCTTCAGTTGCATCATCAAATTCCTCTAAATGAATACTTGATACCCCGCGGTTATAGTACGCCTCAGCATAATCTGGCTTGAGTTGGATCGCCTTTTTATAATCTGCAATCGCCTCTGTGTATTCCCCTTGCGCAGCTTTTGAAAGTCCCCTTGTATTGTAGAATTTTGGAGACCTGTTCGAGCGTCTTTTTCTGTTCTTTGAACGTTTCTGAGCCATAATCTAACCTTTCCTTTTAAAAAATACGACATAAAAAAAGACTGCTATTATCAATTTTTTTAACTATTATACCACATTTATCATTTTTGTGCTATAATGATAATGACTGTAACGAAGGGAGAAACACATGTCAATGACCCAAGTCTAAAGACTTGGGCTTGTGCAAAGCGTCCACCAAACGTCCACTTCACAAGTTAAACCATTTTCTACAGTAATATATCGCAGTCTCTTGGGGTGGTAGCCAGTCCTATGTTTCGGATACTCCCCTCGTCTGATTCCACTTCGATATTGCGATCTGGAAGGGGCAATACAAACTCCATTGGAGCATTACAAACTATGTTTGTTCCTGTTGTGGATAAGCACCAAAAACCACTTATGCCTACCAAGCCTTCGCGGGCAAGAAAGTGGATTACAGACAAGAAGGCGACACCCTTTTGGAAGAATGGCGTATTTTGTCTGCGTCTCAACGTTGATCCTTCTGATAGATACTTTCAAGAGATTGCTGTCGGTGTAGACCCCGGCAGTAAAAAAGAAGGCTTTACCGTCAAGTCTGAAGCACACACTTACCTCAATGTGCAAGCAGACGCACACAACAAAGTTGGCAAGAAAGTTGAAAAGCGTCGTAAGTTGCGGAGATGTCGTAGGTCCCGGAAGTGTCCAAACCGCAAAAACCGCATGAATAGACTTGCCAATAAAGAACGTATCCCTGCGGGAACACGTGCGCGGTGGGATTGGAAACTGCGTATCCTTGACTGGTTATCTAAACTCTATCCGATTACGGACGTATGTGTAGAAGATATTAGGGCACGGACAATAGAACGTGCTAAGAAATGGAACCAATCGTTTAGTCCCCTTGAAGTTGGTAAGCAGTGGTTTTATACAGAAATAGAAAAAAGGTGGAAACTGCTAACACTTCAAGGCTACCAAACCAAAGAGATACGCGACAGGTTAGGACTCAAGAAGTCGTCTGATAAACTCGCAAAGACATTTGATGCCCATTGTGTAGATTCTTGGTGCTTAGCATATTATGCTATAGGTGGCTCTGAAGTGCCAACGTTTATTTAGACCATAATTTGGCAAAGTTAAGCCAAGTTTTGCTGCTCGAATTCCATAGGTGTCAAATAGCCTAACGCCGAATGGGGGCGTTTGAGATGATACACCTGTTCGATAAAATGCCCAATGCGGACTCTCACTTCGTGAATGTCCTCATAGTCATTGAGGTAGACTTCTTCCTCCTTGAGTGTGCGGATGAGTCTCTCAGCATACCCGTTCTCCCAAGGCCGTCCGCGACGGGCGACTGAGATCTCAACGCCATGCTCTGTGAGCATCGAGAGATAAGCATTTGAAAGATACTGAACGCCTTGATCCGAGTGATGGATCTCTGGCACGCTTTGACGTAATGCTTGCTCTAATGCTCTGAAGGTCAGCGGTTGGGTCAGGTGTTGACTCACCTGCCACCCTCTGATCCTGCGTGTGAAGACATCCATGAGCAGACTCACATAGACGAAGTGTGTCTTGAGGCGGACGTAGGTAATATCGCCGACCCAGACCTGATCGCATCGTGAGACCTCAAGGTCTTCGAGGCGATTCACCCACGGGTGCATAGCCTCACTGGAGGTCGTCGTTTGACAGATACGTTTGACAGACACCGAGAGGTTCGCCGCTTTCATCAAGCGGGCAACGCGGCGATACCCAACGGCGTATCCCATACGCAGTAGCAACTTTGTGATACGCCTATACCCATACGTCGGATAGCGTGCCGCTAACCGCTCTATCTCCTCTCGCAGGAGGGCTTCAGACGGGTCATTTTTCGCTTGATAATAGAGCGTGCTCTTGTTGATACCAAGCACCTCACAAATCTGTCGCACTGAGAAATCCGTCCGCAACGTCTCAACGATGTAGCGTTGTTGAGACGGTTTCAACTCAACAAGGTTGATGCTTTTTTTTGAATTTCCAACGCCAGCGTCAACCTTCCAACGAGCTGTTCGAGTTGTGCGATCCGCTCGGTGGCTTCGTTTGCGTGTTTATCTGTTGAGGTAAACCCAGTGGTTATATTTTCAACAGCTTGCTGTTTCCACTTCGAGAGCTGGTCTTCGCTGAGGTTGTGTCTGCGACACAACTCCGCTTGTGAACTTTCACCGCCGAGTGCCTCCAAAACGATCTCCGCTTTAAACTCGGGGGTAAATCTTCTTCGTTTGCGTTTCGCCATCGGATGCTCCTTTCAGTAAGATTGTATTATAGCACAATCTTGGTTTAGAGAGTGGTCTAAAAAACCGATGGCAGTACACTCTGATATACCTGATAATACAGATATATTTTGTATATCACCGATACGGATAAAGCGCAGAGAGTTGCATAGACAGCAAGAATCCAAAGGTCGGAAACGTTCACGACAAGGCGGAACAGTATTAGCCAATGGATTAATCAAGAACACCTTGGTAAAGCACCTTGGATACGGACTCACCCGACTTGTTGGTGTTAGTGCAAAAGGTTTATTTTCCATATACAACTTAGAAGGCAACAAACGATTGACAACAAGTGCGAAGCGGTCTGATTTCAGAGTGCTAACACGTCTTAACTTTAACTACAGGAGCAGGCATTCCTCCCAAACTTAAAAGTTTGGGCTTCCTGCCTGAAGATTAGGTGAAATCAGCGATAAAAGAATGGCTTGACAGTTGTATCGAAAAACTCAACGCAGGCGAATTAACTGAGGCTGACCTGCGCGGTGTAACGACCGCTTTGAATTCAGAGAAGCAGCTGCTCCTCTATCTCTATTCCAAATCGACGAACTTACGTTCGCCGCTTGGGGCATGGGCACTGTACGACGCTACTGCACCGGATGAACCCGTGCTACCGTCGCAGGATGCGCCCTATGCCTCAGTGCTTGATGCGGTTAACGACGGATGGCGGATCGTCCAATTTCCGCGTCCCGAACTCTACAACTTTACAGATGTCGATAATGCCTATCTTACTTATGAGTTTATTTTAGAGAAATTTGTATAAAGGGAGAACAAATGGTTAACGTTGAACCGACGCTAAATGACCTGCAGGTCATGCAGTTTATCCATAACGGTTATATCACGTTAGAGAACATCGTTGATCCAGATTTCAATCAAGAATGTGAATCCGTAGATGGTGGACGTCTCAACGATTTTGTGCTCACGGATGAATTTCGTCGAAACGTCCTGCTCCATCCGGAAGTCGCGGGGGTTGTACGTTCACTGTTGGGTGCGAATTTTCTCGTGCCAACAAGTGCACACCATCACCTCTTTGAAGCACCGCATCGTGGACAAACATGGCACTCCGACGGGATCACTGAATACGGATACGGTATCACACATCTCCAGTGCTACTATTACCCGAAAGCGGTGAAAATCGAGGATGGACCAACGATGATATTGCCCGGTTCCCACCATCGGCTGGTGGACAGGGAAGCAATTGCACATTACGGCGATATTCTCGGACAGCTCTCCCTCACCGTTCCAGCTGGCACCGTCGCGATGACACGCTACGGCATCTGGCATAAAGCGGGTCCGAAACTCAATGCCGACAGACGCGGGATGATTAAGTTCTCATATTACCGAATGGTGATGCCGAAACGCGATTGGGTGCGCGATTCCGATGAGATTCCGCCTTATCAGCATCAAGGGCGACATCCGTATGTAACAGAGATAGAATCTTATCGCAACCGGCGTAGGGGTGAATTGACATGGAACTGGTTATGCGGGTTGGCAGAAGTGGAGGAGGACATCCCGCCGATACAGATGTTTAACAGCGGAATTCCATTGTCAGAAATCCGTTTTCAGTAGTAAGTGAACATGTGTATATGCGGATTAATAGGTTAGGTTCTCTATTTGCTGTTTTCCATAGAGAGATCTGATTTAGGGAGGCTCCACGCACCGATAAAACTGAGAATAAAGCCTGCGGCTGCACCAAATCCACCAAATTGGAGCCTGGCAATTTCGCCCAGTTCTACTTTGGATGCAGCATATTCCAATATTTGCTCTGCCAAGCGCGTTCCTTCACTCAGTTCTCGCCTGAATGAGACAAGCGTGAACAAAACGAGTAAAAAACCAATGCTACTACAGATTAGTGCTGACTTTCTGGCTTTCCAAGGTGTTTTTTTATACAAGGTATGAAGGCAGACCAGAGTAAGCACCATAGCAGCGAAAAGGGGATAGGGCATGTTTCCATTGCCTGTAGCAATATGAAGACCTGAGATAGTGAGAGATTCTTTTGATACGGAGATCGTTAAGTTTAAATCTGCAATATCAATTTTAATCCATGGTAAAAAACAGCAAAGGAAAGCGATGCCTCCACCTACTAACGAAAGAGTTAACGCATTTTGTTTCATGGGAGAATCCCTCGTACTGCATATACTTTCGGGCATGGCTAAAAGGTTGGTGATAGTAGGCAGATTGTGAACCTGCCTACACTCAATTCGGGGATCAGCGCGCACCGCACGCTTGCAGACACGCCTGCATGTGTCCACGCGACTCTGCAGCAATCGTGCAACACTGCTCTAAACTATACTCTCTCGCACCGATCACCTCAAGGTTCAGTGGACCGGTATAGCCGTTCTCATGTAGGACACGGATGTAACCGACGAGATCAATGTCGCCACGTCCGTTTGCCTGTAATTCAGGGGCACCGGGACCCTGTTCCATTCCCTTACAATCCCGAATATGCACATGTTTGACGCGCGAGACCACAGCAGCAATCGCCTCTACAGGGTTTTCGCCTGCGCGATGGATATGCGACGGATCCATATCAATTCCGAATGCTGGCGACGAGATTTCTTCCATCACGCGGAGGGTCGTTGGTGTGTTATAGATGCTTGCGCCGACGTGTGCCTTGACACAGAGCGTCACGCCGTAGTGTTCCGCTCGCGCCGAAAGATTTCCCAATGAATCAACCACTTCGGGCCACGCAGATTCATCGTCCGACGAACCGCCGGGACCACAGTTGATAATCGGAACGCCTATCTCAGCTGCCGCTTGGAAAGCGAGTTCCATCTTCTCTGGGTCGCGCGACGGCTGCTCCATCGCCAACAATTCCAGTTCGTATTCTTTTGCGTAACGTTTGATGTCGTCGGCAAGTTCTTGCCAGTTGGCGAGGACGAGGTGCTGGCTCATCCCATCAATCGCAGAGAGTTCAATGCCATCATAACCAGCCATGGCGATGTGCTTGAAGGCGGTCTCCATATCGTAACCACCGAACAGCACCGAATTTGCTCCTAATTTCAAGTGTACTTCTCCTTCTTAAAGCCGTGCGGATAAAGTTCTGACTATAGTCCTTTCAAGGGCGGAAGCGGATGCGGACGCATGAGGATACCACCCTGCTCATAAGATTCCATTGCTGCCCAAGTGTATTCAAGCGCGGCGAGTGCGTCTCTACCAGAAGCACGCAGTTCCTCTTTCGGCACACCGTTTGTGATGTCCTCTAAGAACGCGTGAATCCGCAACGGGAACGTCTGACCGAAATCGCTGATGCCGGAGTCGGTAACGATAGGTTCACCCGAAAAATCGGGCGCGCCTGGTGAGGGCCAATATGTAACCTTCTCGATGCAGTTTTCAATGCAGAATGTGCCGCGGGTGCCAGCGAGTTCGACACTCCACCAGCCGCCGAGACCGAATGTGGCATCACCGCGTTGGCTTAGCAGATAGCCGATGCACCCGTTCTCAAACCGGAGATGGATGCCGTTAATAGAGACCATCAGATCGCCTGCGCCGCGTCTAAAATGTGGACGTTCCATGAAGGCTTGCACATGCGTCACATCACCACAGAAATGACGCATTACGCTGAATGGGTGCGACAGGAACGCTTTCACGTGGAAATAGGGAAATCCATCGGAACGTGGTGCTTTTGCGTAACTATAGTTGAATTCACCACCAGCAAATCCCATTTTGTGAAGACAATAAACCTGCTCTCCGATATGTCCATCGTCTATATATTTTTTCGCTTGCTCTGCGGGCGGTGTGAAATAGTGGTTCAGGTTACAGCCGAGATAGAGGTTTTCTTCCGTGGCTTTCGCGACCATCTCTCGTGCCTGTCCGATGTCATTGGAAATCGGTTTCTCAACGAGGACGTGCTTCCCGTTATCAAGAGCCTCCATCGTCGGTTCATAGTGCCAACTTCCGTTCTCATATCCACCCGTGCCGACATCAACAATGTCCAGATCGGGTTCACCATCGATCATATCAGCGAGTTTGTAATATGCCTTTACACCGAGACGTTCCGCCGCGCTGTCCGCACGTTCTTTCACAATGTCGCACACCGCAACCAGTTCCGCTAAGTCGTCATTCGCGTGACAATTTGCATGGTTATTACCGATGCCACTCATGCCAACAACGCCAACTTTTAATGCCATTATGTTATTCCTTCCAATAGATGAAATTTGATCTCGTCTATAGGGGTACTTGTAGTTTAAATATACTTTTGTTCGTAACACCCTGTAGCGACTTTGCATTTATTATAAGGCGGTTCACGGTTTTGTCAACACATATCTTTTAAAATATGCTTGACAGTATTCCCAATACATGTTATCTTCTCATTATATTGTCACTGCTGAAGGAGAAAAACAGATGAGTATCAGCGTCGGGATGGTCGGCTTAGGGATGTTCGGCCCCTCGTTTATCCAATCGTATAAGGCACATCCAGATGTGCATCGGCTTGCGTTGTGTGATTTGCGCGAAGATAGGTTATCGAAATGGGCAAAGCAGTTTGAGATTTCCGAAACGTATTCGAGTCTTGATGAGATATGTAAATCGGATTTAGATGCGCTTGTAATCATTACACAGCACTGGATACATGCCCCACAAGCGATTCAAGCGATGGAAGCGGGGAAGCACGTCTACACCGCTGTTCCTGCTGCAGTGTCGTTGGATGAATGCGAACAACTCGTCAGGACGGTTGAACGGACAGGGATGATCTACATGAACGGCGAGACGAGTTATTTCCGTCCGGAGACTGCCTTCTGTCGCCAGAAGGCAGCAGAGGGTGCGTTTGGGGAATTTGTTCACTGCCGCGCCGAGTATTTTCACGATATGGACCACGGGCTCTACGATGTGGCAAAAAACCGGTGGGGTGCACAGTGGGGACGCGACAAGATGGGGGGTATTCCGATGTACTATCCAACGCATTCAACCTGTTTCCCGATCTCCGTGATGAAAGCACACGCGACATCGGTTTCAGCACAGGGATATATCTATCCAAACGACGACTGGTTTCGGACGGATACCATCCACAAGAACCCGTTCTCTAATGAGGTTGGACTTTTCACGATGAGCAATGGCGCGACGATGCAAATCTGTGAGTTCCGGCGGATTGGACATCCTGGATCTGAACGTGTCAGCGGTATCTACGGAACAGAAGGCAGCTATGAGCAGAGTCTCGCAGGCTGTGTGTGGGCAGGTAAACGCGAAAGAGAAATTGTTCAGCCTTCGCAAACGCATGAATACCTTCCTGAAGCACTCGCAGCGGATCTCGGGGGACATGGTGGTTCGCATGCCTATCTCGTACACGAATTTGTGGATTCTGTCAATCGTCAACGATTACCCCGCGTCAATGTTTGGGAAGCCGTTCGGTACTGCGCTCCCGGATTGGTTGCACACGAATCCGCACTACGCGATGGCGAATTACTCCCGGTCCCAGATTGGGGCGATGCGCCAGAGAGTGACATTTAGTTTTGCGTCTGTTTTAGCGATTTTGATGTTACTTCACTTAAATTATAACCAGTTAATAATTCACTGAATATCACTCTGAGAGTGATGAAGGAGAAAATAAAGATGAAAACTACGGTTGCAAGATTACAACTGTTATGTGTCAGTTTCATGGTTATGAGCCTAATGTTTGTAGGTATCGGTTCTGCTGAAATTGACTTTGGAACTTGTGTCGGAAAGTGGCTCTTTAATGAGGGGAGTGGTACTGTCGCCGAAGATTCCTCCGGGATGGGCAATAACGCCACAATCCACGGTGGTGCAGAATGGGTTGACGGCATGTTTGGCAAGGCTTTGAGCCTTGACGGCTCGGATGATTATGTCGAAATTGCACACGCCGATTCTTTAAACGTTGGCGGCGGACACACGATCGCGCTTTGGTTTAAATTAGATGCGGTTCCTGGTGGTGGTATGGGGGTTATGACCAAAGATGATTGGGCACCTGGATTTTGGTGGGATGCGAATATCATCCGACATCACACGCATGACCCACCCGCTACGCTTCATTATGTAGATGCCGCTTGGGAACCAGATACAGACTGGCACCATGTTGCCGTTACTTGGGATGGTGAAGCGTTTGGCGTATATCTGGATGCTGAGGAGATTGGTTCCGGTGTAGATGGCGCAAACATAGGCAGGAACCCGTTAACTGACAAACCCGTTCTGTTCGGTATCTATTTGGAAACCGGACAGCATGGTCAGTGGGGTGCGTTTCTCGGCGCAATCATTGACGACGTTGCCATCTTCAATACAGCGTTAACCAGTGATGATATTGGGACGCTCATGAATGATGGATTAGAATCAACAACGGATGTTGAACCTTCAGGGAAGCTCACAACGACTTGGGCTGCCATTAAAGCCGATTGATCTGCTTCCAGACCTAAAGATTGCGTTCATTGGCAATTTTCGGTGTTTGCGGGCAACCTCGCGCTTTGCCGTTGTTCAGATGGACAGGAAGAGATTGTGTTTCTTTTACCTTTTTACCAATCCCTATTATCTCCAAAATGTGGGCATCTACACGGGATGCCCACATTGCATTAAAAATTAGGTTTGCTTTTTATTCTATTTTACAGTATACTATACAATTTAAAGGTTTCTGGTCGGAGATACTATGCAATATTGGCTTGCCAGCTTCGTCTAAATAGAAAGCAATCGGACACCAATTTACGCACACTACGAATCTGAGGTTATTATAAGGAGTATAGAATGGCTACTGAATACGCGGGAGCCTACGACGTATCGGCTATCCCCGCTGATGTTGCCCGCGAAATTGAAATTTATGAGATTCAACTCGACCGGTTTCAAGCCGGTCAAGTTGAAGAAGCCACCTTTACCGAATTTAGACTTCGGCGTGGGGTTTACGGACAGCGCGATGATAGATCGCAGATGATCCGTGTTAAAATCCCATTTGGTGGACTCACAGCAGCACAACTTGAAATGTTAGCAGATGTTGCCGAAGAATTTTCGGATAACATTATTCATATCACCACCCGTCAAGATGTACAATACCACTACGTGGATATTAACACCACGTCAGAACTGATGCGCCGTCTCGCCAGCGTTGACATTACGACAAAAGAAGCGTGCGGTAACGTTGTCCGAAACGTCACAGCATGCCCTCTCAGCGGTGTCTGCCAAGATGAGACGTTTGATGTAACGCCCTACTCTAAGGCGTTGTCAGCGTTTCTTTTAGGACACCCGGATGCGGAGAACTTTGGGCGTAAATTCAAAATCGCATTTTCTGGATGTGAAGAACACGCGTGCGGCTTAGCGAATATGCACGACATCGGTGCGGTTGCCGCTGTTAAAGAGGTGGACGGTGAAGTCAAACGCGGTTTTAAACTCTATGTCGGTGGCGGACTCGGCGCAGTTCCGCATCAGGCGAAAGTGTTTGATGATTTCGTTTCCGCAGAGGAACTCCTCCCGATTTCACAGTCAATTTGCAGAGTCTTCACCCGTTTAGGTGAACGCAGAAACCGGAATAAAGCGCGACTGAAGTTTGTTATTGCCAAATACGGCATTGAGGAATTCCGCAGACAGGTGCTTGAAGATCGAGAAACACTACGGCATGACCCCCGATGGACAGCATATTTGGATAATTTAGATGCCTACAATGAGAGTCCGCTCAAGGCACCGACGCAGCTCAACGGTACCACGAAGCCTGATGGGTTTGAAGAGTGGTATCAATCTAATGTGCGCTTACAGAGTCAACCCGGCTACGCTTTTGTGACGATTACGTTACCGCTCGGAGATATTACTGCGGATCAGACGCGTGCTTTGGCTGATATTTCTCGGAAGTACGTTAAAGACACCATCCGCGCCACAGTTGAGCAAAACATTGTTCTCCGTTGGGTAACGATGACGGATCTACCAGCACTTTATCGCGAACTGAAAGAGATCGGTCTCGGCGATCCGGGGGCAGAATCTATGGTAGATATTACCGCTTGCCCGGGTACTGATTCCTGCAAACTCGGTGTGTCTTCTTCGCGTGGTCTGGCAGCACATCTACGAAACCATTTCATTGAAGCCGGTGTGCAGAATGAAATCAAAGACTTCCGAATTAAGATTAGCGGATGCCCGAATTCATGTGGACAGCATCACATCGCGAATATTGGCTTCTTCGGTTCCTCGCGCCGGATGGGTGAGCATATCGCGCCTTACTATCAAGTACTACTCGGTGGACACATGATCGAGAATGCCAGTTCTTACGGACTTGCCACTGGAAAAATCCACGGCAAATATATCCCGGCGTTCATTGAGGAGTTAACCGGTAAGTACACGATGGAACGAAATGAGGAGGAATCCTTCACCGATTACGTCGCACGGCTCGGTAAAGCGGAAATCAAGCAGATCTTGTCCAAGTATGATAAGATTCCTACCTATGAGGAAGCACCGGAATTCTATGTAGACACGGGCGACACGAAGGATTACCAACTCAAGACTGGTGTCGGTGAATGTGCGGGAGAGGTCATAGCACTTGTCTCCATGAAATTGGAAGAAGCGGATCGACTCATCTACGAATCCGGATTGAACTTGGAGAAGGGGACATATCAAAATTCCGCGGAGATGGCTTTTGATGCGATGATCAGAGCCGCGGATGGATTGCTGACGACGGTAGGTCTGCAATATATCGACGATGCAACCACTGTCAACGAATTCCGCACCCATTTCTTTGAACCGGGTAACTTCTTCCCGGGTTACGGTGCGCACATCTTCAAGGCAACGGAAGAAGATGCTTCTACGTTTGACCACGAATTGGCACACCGTCGCGTTGAGGAAGCGACACTCTTCGTCGAAGAATCGCATAATGTTTATAATCGTATGCGCATCAAGCAGGAGGAAGAGGAAGCGAGTAAGCGCAAGACACGCAGATCGCGACCCGCACGGAAACCGAAGGTCGTCAAGGAGACGAAACCGGTTGAGGAAATTACCGATAGCCTTGATCTCAAAGGTGTTGCTTGCCCGTTCAACTATGTGCAAGCAAAAGTCCGTTTGGAAACGATGGAACTCGGTCAACTCCTTGAGGTTACCATTGATGATGGCGAACCGATTGAGAACGTGCCGGTGAGCCTCACCAACGATGGACATGAGGTTGTTGACACAAAGAAAGTCGGAAAACACTATCGCCTTACCATTCGGAAGGGTGAGTAGGTTTAAGGTTATAGTTCATCGGAACTGAATTTCACACAGGCGATTGCCGCCCGCGCCCGAAACGAGCGGGTTAGGCAATCGCTCTAATTTTTTTTCAATAATGCGTGACGTACATCCACGATAGGTAGAATTCTACTGTACCTCTAATGGACAAGAACCCTTCTCCGAATGGTTGTTATCAATTCAAGATCAAAGCACACAAGATCGAATCTTGGCACGTCTTGAACGTCTTAAGTCCGGAAATCTTGGTGATTGTAGATCTGTTGGTAGCAGTGTCTTTGAGCTGCGTCTTGACTTCGGGCCAGGGTATCAAATCTATTTTGGACAGGTAAGCAATACAATTGTTCTGTTGCTCTGTGGCGGTGACAAATCTTCACAGACGCGCGATATTGAGCGTGCAAAAACTTATCATCTTCCCGCCAAGATCCCATGCTTTAGCTTGCGGGATGTAGGGGGAAACCTTGTGTTTGAAAGTCAAAAAAGACTTGACGCTTCCCTAAAATTGTAGTATAATATTTATATCAAGTTGGCAGACATACACAGCGTAGTCGCAAGGCTGCGTGTCTGCCTACCCACTGTGTAGAGGTTAAAGACTTGATACTTGATATACCATGAAAAACTATAAATACCCATTGGGAAAACAATCGAATACCATCCGCATTGGCAATTTGCTTGATGATATGTGGCAAGTACATAAGTATTTTCACGAATGGCAGCGTCAACGCTATAAAGACAGACTGCCTTATGCGAATTACAATGCTATGGATGCCCACTTCAAGGTGTTGAAACGGACGACCCATCCGCATTGGCATCTGTTGCCGAGTCAAGCGGTGCAACAAGAGCTTATGCGTATTGACAAGGCATACGACCGTTTTTTCAAGAAGCTCGGTGGTAGACCGAAAATCAAAAAGCGACATAAGTTCAAATCTGTCACTTACCCGGGTTCTGCTGGCTGGTCTCTGAAGAATAATCGTATCACGATAACCTTTCGTAAATGGAATCCGAAAACACGCAAATGGGAGTTTGATAGGATACCTTACACATTTCATAAACACCGTCAATGGCATGGGAGGATTAGCCAAGTTACGATAAAGCGTGATAGTTGCGGAAACTATTGGCTTTGTATCACAACAACCTATAAAGATTTTAAACCGCTGCCGACAACAGGTAAAAGCGTTGGGGCAGACTTCGGCATGAAAGACGCGTATTTGACACTTAGCACGGGTGAAAAGATACAACACCCTCAACCCTTAAAACACTCCTTGAACAAACTTCGGTCTCTCAACAAAGCATTGAGTCGTAAAGTCAAAGGTTCTAACGGGTGGTGGCAGTGTGTTAGAGGAATCGCACGCCTCTATCAGAAAATTAGTGATCAACGTAAAGATTTTCACTGGCAACTCGCAAGCAAGCTCTGTAAGAAGTTTGATACGATTGTCCTTGAAACGCTGAACCTTGATGGCATGAAACGCTTGTGGGGACGAAAAGTCTCTGACCTTGCTTTTTACCAGTTCGTTGAGATATTGAGGTATAAGTGTGTTAAACATAAGCGTCTTTTGAAAGAGACTGATCAATGGACGGCTACAACAAAGCCGTGCAGTGATTGCGGTTTTCACAACGAAAACCTAACCTTGAAAGATAGACAGTGGACATGTCCTAAATGTGGTTCACACCACGATAGAGACATCAACGCTGCGATCAACATATTGCGGGCAGGGATAGCCGTTACGTAACGATATGCCTGTAGAATACTACAGGGAAACGCCTGCGGGTGGAGCGAAAATAAGACGGTGATCTCTTTGAGAAAACCGCAGTCGCTATGAAACCGAAGCCCCTACCTTTAGGTAGTGGGTGCTATCACTGGTTAGAATACAAGGAGGCACACTTATGAGAAAAATGTGAACCTTGCGGGAGTACCTCATTGAGCGTCTTGTCGACAAGGAGAGGGCGGTTGGCTATCTCCAGGCAATTCTTGACGACTACTATATCTACGGGGGGGCTGTTGTTGTTCTAAGGGCTCTTGAAACCGTTGTTAAAGCACAAGGCGGGGTTTCCAAGCTAGGTAGTGTTTACATTTTTTTAGCAGTGATAAGTATGGCTGCGAAATAGACGAACCCGAGGTATCGCACGGCGTATTTATCATACCGTGTCGCAACCCGACGATATTGTTTCAAGCGATGAAAAAAACGTTCTATCACATTGCGAAGTTTATAGACATCTTTATCATAAGGAATATCTTCAAGACGACTCTTACGCGGACGGATAACTGCCTCCGAACCCCCGGCAGCTATCTCCGCCCGAAACGCATTCGAGTCATAGGAAGCATCCGCAATAACATAGGCAGACTTGTAATCCGCTATCAAGGCAGACGCTTGCGTGACATCATGACGCTGCCCCGCTGTCAAAGTAAAACGCAAGGGGAGAAAGTCCACACTCACTGCAGCATGGAGTTTCGTCGTCCAACCGCCACGACTCCGACCGAGTGCCTCATTGACTTGACCTCCGTTTTTTTTTCGGGGCACCCGCTGCAGAAGTATGAGCACGCACAACCGTCGAATCAATCAGGAGCGCAGAGACTTCACCCGCAGCATGGAAATGTTCATGGAGTTTTTCAAAAACACCCGCATCGCACCATCTACCGAATCGCCGGTAAGTTGTGTTCCAATACCCGTAGACTTTCGGAAGAGCGCGCCAAGACGCACCTTCTTTCGTCATCCAGACGACTGCTGAGAGAAATCGTCTACAGTCTTCAGGATTACCGACATAGACGTTGGGCAACGTTTTCAGAAACGGGTGGATGCTCTTCCAGGCAGCATCAGAAATCATCATAGGTAGGTTTTCAGTGGTTTCTATATGTGCAGTTTTCATACCTGAGAGGCTACCAAAACCTAAGCAAAATGTCAATAACTTATACAATGTAAACACTACCTAGCAAAGCAGGCCGATATGGACCCTGAAATGCTTTCAAAAGTGCTATCCGACGAAGATACACCGCTCATTGACGCACTTGGCATCGTTCTCAAAGCACTCGGCTATCAACTTTCGATCGCACCGGTAGAAAACGAAAATTCTAACCTTGAAGCCGATACTTTACAAACCGCGCATGTGGCCGAGGGACCAACCGCGGCACAATAAAAATTGACTTTTCCGAAAACTTGCGCTATAATAGAAAAGTGGAAAACTAAGTTAACAACGTTGGTACTAACACATCTACGGAGAAATAGATGGCAACAATCGTTAAACATAATCAGACAGGCAAACGTTACTGTCTGCTTGGTGCGGGTTTTGGTGTCTTTCAATCCTCGAAACCGAACATGTTTCTCGGAAATTTGATGGCTGATGTGGATGAGGGCGAGTACGCATTAGTCTGTGTATGTAATAGCAAAGGCGAGCTCTTCTGGTTAGAGGCGACACAAGTTACAGTTGTTAGCATTGACGGTCAGAATCTCCAAGAACTCGCAGCCGAATAGATAATCTTCTTTTAAGGGTTGGCACTCCAACTTTCTTGTTATTCACTCACGAAAGGAAATTTTTTAACGGAATGGATCTACAACAGATTAACGTCAAGGTTTTCACAACCGAAGATAGCAAAATCAACTATACCAACTTCATCAAGGTTTTCAACCGCTGGATGGAGGAGGCGGATTCAGACGACTACTTGAACTACGCTGACTATTCGCACGTTGATGCGGGACCGGGTGTATTGTTGATTTTGAAGCAAGCCAACTATAGCATTGACAACGCTTACCACGAGCACGGTTTCCTCTACAACCGGAAGCATGCAGTCGAAGGCGATAACGGTGATAAGATTCGCCAAGTCCTCACAGAGGTGCTTTCTAAGTGCGAACAACTTGAAGCGTCGGCGGAATTGGAAAATGCAGTGCATTTCAACGGCGCAGACCTCCTGTTCATGATAAACAACCGCCATATCGCACCGAATACATCGGAAATAGCAGAAGCCGTTCAGGCAGACCTAACACCTGTCCTACAACAGATGTACGGTGATGACGACTTCACAGTGGAACGCACCTCTGAAGACGCACGCGAACGGTTCGCACTACGAATCTCCGCGAGTTCGGATAAACCGATTTCAGAACTCCTCGCCAATCTCGGAGGCTAAGATGTTTAACTTCAGCAACGAACAGATTGAACGCTACAGCCGACATATTATCCTCAAAGAGGTCGGCGGGATGGGGCAGACGAAGCTGCTGGAATCAAAAGTGCTGCTCATCGGTGCGGGTGGACTCGGTTCCCCTGTTGGGGTCTACCTCGCAGCGGCAGGGGTCGGCACACTCGGCATTATTGACGATGACGTGGTGGACCTCAGTAATTTACAACGCCAGATTTTACATGGCACCAGCGACATCGGTATCCCGAAAACGAAATCCGCGGAAGCCACCATCGCGGAGATGAACCCCGATGTTAAAGTGGTTTCTTACAACGAACGCATCACCTCGGAAAACGCTTTCCAGATTTTGGAACAATACGATCTGATTGTAGACGGATGCGACAACCTACCGACGCGTTACCTCCTCAACGATGCATCCGTTATGCTCGGCAAACCGATTGTACACGGCAGTATCTTCCAGTTTGAAGGGCAGGTCACCGTGCTTTATCCGGGCAAGGGCCCGTGCTACCGATGCCTCTATCCCGAACCGCCACCAGCGGGAATGGTACCGAGTTGTCAAGAAGCGGGGGTCTTTGGTGTCCTTCCCGGTATCATCGGCACAATCCAGGCTGTTGAAGCGATTAAAATCCTGCTGGACATCGGCGATTCCTTAATCGGAACGCTTCTGCTTTTTGACGCGCTAACGATGAATTTCAACCGGTTGAAACTCCGTCAAGATAGTGGTTGCCCGATGTGTGGTGAAAATCCCACAATCCACGAACTAATTGATTACGAAGAATTCTGTCAGGTACAGTGGTAGTTAAAAGTAGTAGGCACGCTCCGCCGTGCCGTCCACCCATTAGCCATGCAGGAAATTCGCTATGCCTAAAACAATTCAGTTTCTCCGCGGCGGAATCCGATTGCGGGTGCAAACAGCGTCACAACAATGATAAATAGGTTCGCAAATAACAACTTAATAGATAATCCACGTGTAATACGTGGCGGTGCTTTTTGAGAAACGGCTAGGGCAACGCGAGTCGCCAGTCGACAGGCCCTTACGGCATCGGGCAGGTGGATCATCTTCGGTTTCCGTTGTGTTAGAAATGTTATCCCTTAAGCCTCCACCGCAATCAATGCGGACGATATACGAGATTCATTTTCAATTGGTAGACTTGACAAACTGCACATAGGATGGTCTAAAACGCTATACATGTCACAAAACACACGGGTTGTTTTCTATCGTGAAAAAAGCGGTCGGGTTCCAATCGAAAATTGGCTTATGGATTTGCCAAGACAACACTATGGGAAATGTCTGTCATCAATTAGGCGGTTGCGCCAGGCCGGCCATCGCCTCCGACATCCGCATGCACACTTACTGGAAGATGGAATCTGCGAACTGAGACCGAGGTATGGTAAAGTTCGGTACCGGATACTGTATTTTTGGCATAGCACCGGTGTTGTTATTTCTCATGGATTCATCAAAAAGACGGATAAGGTCCCGCAACGCGAAATAGAACGGGCGCGCAACCGAAAACGTCTATTTGAACAGAATCCTGATCTTCATACACAGGAGGTCCACAATGTTTGATAAAGAACCTACTTTAGATACCCGCAACATGAAGAATAGTTTGTTTGATGAGAATCCCAAAATGCTGGAGGAGTTTGAGGAAGAGGAAATTAAATTGGATATTGCTGAACATGTCTACTATTTACGCGACGCTACCGGACAAACGCAAGAAGAATTTGCGGAATTGGTCGGCATTGATCCTGTTATTATTGATGATCTTGAGGAATCAGACTACGAAGGCGATTCGCTTGCAGTCCTCGCGCACATTGAAAAATCCCTCCGCAGACATGTTGAAGCACCCATTAAACCAGGGGAGACTGTTTATCCGAATGCACTGCTCACTGCTACTATAACCGGGCTCAAATTGCGATATTTCCGATACCATATCGGCAGAAAAACAACCATCACGAATAATAAAGAGCTTGAGACGAAAACGCCACAAGAGAAACAGTATCTCCTTAACGAGTTAGAACCGTGGCAAGATGCGCTTGTACGGAATATGCAAGAACTTCGGATGTTCGCGCTTGCGGGGATGACTGAATGGTGCCACCTTGATGGTGGACTGCGGGGCAATTTCTCAGGAAATCCGAACGAATATATCGTGGCAGCATCAACACACTACGAGTTAATTGATGCACTTGTACAAAACATTCACAGCGGAAGACGCACTGTCCTCATGCAGTGGCGACAAGATATGGGTGTGCAGGAAGAGGCGCGTTATATCAATGAATTGGAAGCTGCCCTGCAACAAAGCATTTTTGCAGAGTTTCCGGATACAGAGTGGCTCGTTCAGACACTTCTCGGATTCCTAAAAGGGCATGTTAAAGAAAAAAATGATGCAGGTTCTTTATAGTTTATTGATATCTCCGCCTGTTTCTATATTGTTCCACGGTCTACGAAGTAGAAATATGTGAATCAGGTCTAATGGAATACTCTAAAACACCGTGTCGGTAGATCAGTACTATAGCACCTCGGATATTCAAGACGAGATTAAAAGCGGAGTATCTGATGAGCTGCCCGATGAGAACATGCCCTGATCGCATCACGAGGCGGACCTCTCGGTTGAGTCCGTCTTGGAGTTTCTCGTTGGTTAAAACAATAGGTCTATCGTTGCGTTTATAGGCTGTCCGGAGGTTGCGCTTTTTAACATCGGTGTCGATGTAGATCGAGTTTTGGACGGTTTCCAGTGTGTCGGCTTTGATGGCGAACATTACATCGATTTTTTTAAGCCGTAAAACGACCTCTTTGTCAACATCGGAACAGACCAAGTCGTATTTCTCAATCTCTATGACCTGAACATGTTTGGGTTGTGTATAAGTATAGATGAGCGCAGTAGGTTTGAAACCTGTCATCAAAAGCGGTTTCTCTCCAAGTGCTTTAAAAACATCTTCGGGTAAGTTTTGCTGATTCATTAAATTCCTCCTGTCTTAAGTTGAATTTGCGCGCCCACTCCCAAATAGATACTTTACAGTCATGCGCATATTGCTCGTCTTACTTATTGGCGGATTACCCATCAAAGCGGATTCGCAGATACAAACCGTCTATGCTATAAAAGCGCAGCATGCGTAAGTTCTAACTATAATCTATCGCGGATTTCATAATTTTCAGCGCAGTATGAATCTGAGGAAGTTCTTCAAATCCGTAGGATATGCGTAACTGTCGCTTCCCGACCTCAACCATATCGCCGTTTGGATGGATGCAGTGCTCACCGGGAATATAAATCACTTTTGCGTGTGGGGAGTCCGAGGGACCATCAACGTCTTCGCATCCAGTCGTTCGAGTTAAAAACTTGAAGAAGTCAGAAGTCAAGCCGGTTGCGACGTTCGCCAATGTTAAATAAAAATAAAAGCCAGCACTGCCACCTCTACACTCCTGAATGTTGTCGCCGAGTAATTCTTCCATCCACATTTTCACCTGTTTAGCCTTCTGTTGGTAACCATTGTTGACTTTCTCAATTTGCGATTCGATACCGTGGTCGAGCAGGTGACTTGCGATTTCCTGATTGATTAGCGGCGCACTGAAACCAATATCACTTGTGCGTTGGATAATACTGTTGAGGAATGGACCTTTGGTACCAATGAGGTAACCGATACGCAACCCGGGGGCAAGAATCTTTGACAATGTACCGACTTCATACACGATCCCAAGTTCGTCGTAGCATAGCGCAGACGCCAAAGGTTCGACAGTATCATCATGGACAAGATCGCTATAAGCGTTGTCAAAGAAGAGTGGGATTTTCCGTCCAATTTCGTACGACAGTCGGGTAACGATATTGACCAATGCCTGCTTACGATTATTGGATAGGATCGTGCAAGTAGGGTTGTTAACTGTCACAACGTAAAAAAAGCGGATACCGGCACTTTCGTCGCCGAGTGCCGCAAGTTTTACTTTCAAGCGTTCGGTGTCAAGTCCTTCATCATCTTCGGGGACTGCGATAACCTTGAAACCTTTCCGCTCCAAGTCGTTGCAATAGATATAATACATCGGGTCCGCGGTCAACACAATACCAGCAGGGAGGAGATGCGTGACGCTTTCCAACAAACTCGTAGCACCGTTTGCACCGATAACAATATCTCGGTCATTTAAGGTTTCTTCAGTTATACCGCCAATCTTGTTTTCGATGTGGAATCGCCTGAGTGACTTGATCAGGTTTGGCGAACCTTGCGCGCCGCCGTAATTGAGAGCCGCGCGATATTTTTCAGGGTGAGCGAGCACTTTTTCACAGGCGAGTTGAATTTGTTGGTGCGGGATTGTCCGTTCATTGACATATCCGACACCGAGGTTAATGTCGCGTCCGTCTCGAAAACCGACAGCGAAGTCGGTCATCAGGCGATTAACCGGGGAGGGGATACTGGAAGCTTTTCCATATTCAGAGAGTAGGACATCGCAAATCTTCATATTTCCTTGCAATTCGGCGTTATAGATAAAAGTTCAGTATCTGCACGTTTATAGCAAAGCCCTCAAAGCAGATTCAAGCGTCCGGTGGCGAAATTCATAGCCACTGACTTCCGTTTTTTCTGGAAGGACGTTCTGACTTAACACAACAAAATCCGCAAATTCACCCATCATGAGTTTCAAGCCGAACGTTGGAACAGGAAACAACGTGGGTCTCCGTAGCACTGCGCCGAGGGTTTTTGTGAATTCTAAATTTCTAACCGGAACAGGTGCCGTTGCGTTTAGCGCCCCTCGGATCTCGTTGTTCTCTAAAGCATGGAGTACAATACCGACCACATCGTCAATATGGATCCAAGACATCCACTGCTGGCCACTACCGAGTATACCCCCGACTCCCATTTTAAAGGGCGTGAGGACTTGTGCCAGCAATCCACCGCCTAATCCGAGTACAAGCCCGATGCGAACCATAACGACCCGAATTCCAAGTTCAGTTGCTTTTTGTGCTTCCGATTCCCATTCTTGACAGGTGTTCGCGAGAAAATCGGTGCCTGCGGGAGACAGTTCTGTGAAGTGTTCGTCGCCGCTGTCGCCATAGTATCCGATTGCGGAGGCACAGACAAGCGTGCTCGGTTTTGTCTCCGCTGCCGCGAACGATTCAACGAGGTTCCGCGTAGAAAGAATTCGACTGTCTCGTATTCGCCGTTTTTTTTCGGCGTTCCACCTGCCCGCGATGGTTTCACCTGCTAAATGAACGACTGCTTCTATGTCTGACGTGGCTTCCGGAGGTAATTTCTCAGTTTCAGGGTTCCAACTGTAGATGCCTCTTGCCGATTTCAATTTAGATTCTGCGCGTCCCGGATTTCGAGATAATACATGTACTGTATCGCCTTGTTCGTGAAGGGCGGTGCAGACTCGGCTGCCGATGAATCCAGTACCGCCGGTAACCAATACATTTGCCATTCTATGCTCCGTAATGTTCCTTATTTTGACAGCTCAGTGATGACGGTTTCCAATTTTCTATAGTCATCAACAACAGCGTCGCTGAGCGTGTCGTTGCCTTCTCCTTTGTTAAACCCTGTGAAACGAATCGCCTTCATCCCCGCATTTTTAGCCCCGACGATATCTGTTCGGAAAATATCACCGATATGAAGGGCTTCGGCAGGTTCGGCGTTCAGTTCTGCTAAGGTCGAATGGAACTGCACAACTTGAGGCTTTGTATAATCTGTTTCATCGGAAAAGGTGAAAGCTGTAAAGAATTGCAAAATGCCGTCACGCGCCATCAGTTTCCGTGCGAAGCTGCCCGGGGTCAGCGCTGAGTCTGAGATGATTCCGAGTGGATAGTTTTCACTCAACCGAGAAACAACGGGTTTAACATGTGCTATCATAATCGGCGGTGCCTCTAAGAAAGCGGCACCAAGGTTCTCAATTAATTGGTCAAGGTCTACCGCCTCAAGCCGAATCTCAAGCACCTCTGCAAATCGCTGCATACATCGTCTTACTGAGATCCCTTTATGTTGATGCCATAAGGATGATACCAAATTGTATGCCTCCTCAAGCCCAAATTCTACGTCAGTTAACGTGCAAGTATAACCACGATTCTCTAAATAAGCATGACACCGTTTAACACGTATCGCCTGACGTTTTCGCCAGTTTGTGTCAGAATCTGCATAAAGGGTTTGCCAGAAATCAAATGTAATCGCTTTAAGCATCAGCTATTCCCGCTTTCAGATTGTGTTCCATCAAAATATTCGGATTGGGAACTCCTGAATTTATTCAGGAGAGGAAAATCCGCTCCTTTTCAATTGGTAAATGTGTGAGTATGGGGTCAGATGAATACCCGTGCATGATTGAACCTTATACTCACACGAATGATAGTGGTAATTTCCCTTTCGGGTTATATGTTGCCCCATCCAGATCACGGTATCCGAGAGGAGTCGGACTTGGGGAGCATCCTTAGACATACCGATAACCACTTCGGTATATTGTTTTAGACACATCGTTCAGCTGCCACGCTGAGATACCGTGATGTATGACTGTAGTCAATGAGTTACCCTCATCCACTCTATAGACTTGGCTGCCGTAGTGGACAAGCCCCGTCCTTTAGGGCGGGGTCACTGACTTCAAGTATAATTAAGCATCGTTTATTCCAAATAATGTGACGTAAGCCTCTGTGATTCTAACATAATGATAAAGCACAGAAAACACATCTTATAACTCCTAATTTTATTTTACTCAATTTATTGAAAAAAGTCAAATGATATGTTGTTTCCGGTACACTAAACGGGTATAAGTGGAAGAGCGGTGGCAAGTACAGAATGTCTCAGAATCAAAATAGGTTTGCAATTTCCTTTCAAAGGTGATATTATTAATTACGTTGAGGTTTGTGTTTGATCTATCAGGAGGGATACGAAGTTGCGGTTGAATCGTCGGATGATCCCCAGATATACGACCACCCGTTTAATATTCGTCTACTTCATCGTTGGACTGGGGATGCTCGTATTTGGGTTTGCCTATTACAACCAGCAGATTTCGCAGCTGAATGCGGATATAGAAGCCCAGATCGGCATTTTTGCTGACCTGGCGGTGGTCCTCCCGACTGTTGAAGATCCAAACTTGCAACAGAAACTAAATGAGATAATAAAACAAGAATCATTTGCCAAAAACAGGGCACGGGCATTTTCTTTTATTATTACAGATGCAGAAGGAAACCCTGTAATCACACGAGGTGTTGACCCCGAACTTGACACAAAGATCGAAAACTTTGACGCAAATGTCAACGAAGATAGGAGGATTCCGTTAACAGAAGATGAGAGGGTATTGCTGAAATCGACACTGGCGCGCATGAAGAAAAAGAATCCGCCGCGCAAGATACCTATGCTCCACAAAAATAAGCAGCTAAACGGTTATATTTATTACGGTGATGCGGATCCGAGCGAGATGACACATCTGCCGTTTGTAATCACCGATACTGCTAACGTGCCACAGAAGTGGCAGATATGGGATGATGTTGTCACCGCGGATCAAGCAACTCCACAGGAACGCGAACGTGCAGAAATTTTCGTTCAGAACGCACCTGCATTCTCAATGATTGTAATGACACCTGAGACCTACGACGGCTACTTCTATTATGAAAGTAAACCGTACTATGGGTTGGTCGTGCTTTTCATAGTCCCAATAGTTTTATTGGTATTTGGGTTTGTCTGCTTCCTCGTCTATCAGCGCATAAAATCTTATGAGCACTCAGCAATTTGGGGGGGCTTAGCTAAAGAGACAGCACATCAACTCGGAACACCTATTTCATCTCTGTTGGCATGGACAGAACTCCTGCATGAACGAAGCAAAGAAACAGACGACGCAACGCTCTCCGAACTTTCTGAAAGTATGCGAAATGATTTAGAGCGTTTGCAAAAAACAACCGCACGCTTCGGTATGATTGGCACTCAGCCCCCGCTGACCGAAGTGAACGCGGCTGAGATATTTGAAGAAGTCCGAGCGTACTTTGAAAAGCGGCTACCGCATATTAGCCGTCGCGTTGAAATTCAACTGATACTCCACGAGGTGCCACCTATTCTCGCGAATGCACAGTTGTTGCAATGGGTGTTTGAGAACCTGATCCGTAATTCACTGGATGCGATGGATAAAGCGGATAGTTGGATTCAGATTGAACCGACGTATGATAAACGACACAACAATGTTGTCATACGGTACGCCGACAACGGAAGCGGCATAGACCGCAAGGATCAGCGAAAAATTTTTGAACCGGGGATGTCTACGAAGGCACACGGATGGGGACTCGGATTGACAGTGGTACAACGTATTATCCGTGAATATCATCACGGCAGCATTCGCATGGTTAAAACGAGTCCTGAAGGTACAACTTTTGAAATTCGATTGCCGGTCGCGTAAACCCTCTTGATCGGTATTGTGAATAAAATACGGACAACTGTTTCTGTCCTATTTTCTGAATCGCGACTGGGCAGTTTTATTAATTTGATATGTCACAAGCACACCACATTTTATGGATTGACGATGAAATAGAGGCATTGCAACCGCACATCCTTGTGCTACGCGAACGGGGTTACACCGTCACGCCTGTTACAAACGGCGAAGATGGTATTGCACTTTTAACGAACGGCGACGCACAGTACAGTGCTGTTCTGCTTGACCAGGTTATGCCCGGTAAAGATGGGATGGCGACACTTGATGCAATTCGCACTGTTAACGCACAGATTCCTGTCATTCTTGTTACCCAATCCAGTGATGAGGAGTTTGTCGAAGTCGCTCTCGGTAAACAGGTAACAGATTTTTTGGTAAAACCGATCGGTGTTGCCCAGATCGTCTCAACGCTAAAACGGGTCCTTGACCAACAGCAGATGGTCGTAGATCAAATTCCGAGCCGATATATCACGGATTACAATGCTATCCGCGATATGAAAGATTCAGCACCCAGCTGGCAGGACTGGATAAATATCTACGTCAAATTGTTACAGTGGGATTTAGTATCTGAGAAACTCGCCGAAGGTGGATTAGAAGAGACACATATCGGGCAAAAAAAGGAGTGCAATACCGAGTTCTCGGATTTTGTGGAAGCGAATTACCCCGATTGGGTCGCTGGCAGCTCGGATGCCCCACCCTTATCCGTTGATGTCTTGGATCGGCACGTTATTCCTCAACTTCAAGATGGAAAATCTGTCTATTTTATTGTAGTTGACTGCTTTCGCTTGGACCATTGGTTGGCAGTGGAATCGTTGCTATACCCCTATTTTTCTATTGAACGCCAATATAATTTTTCAATCCTACCGAGCGCAACGATGTATTCGCGGAACGCGCTGTTTAGTGGCTTGTTCCCTGCGGAAATCGCAGAACGCTATCCACAGTACTGGCAAGAAGAATCTGATGGCGACACGAGTACGAATCGCTATGAACGGCAACTTCTTGAAGAACATCTGAAACGCAGAAATATCAAACTGAAATCAACACCTCAGTATTTCAAAATCTTTGATGCGCGAGGCGGAAATACTTACAAAAAGCGGGTCGCTTCAAATAAAAGTGTAGGCCTCTCGGCGTTGGTGATCAATTTTATTGATATCCTGACGCATCAGCGTTCACAGTCGGATGTCCTACAACAACTTGCCCCTGATGAATCCGCTTTCCGGGTACTCGCGCGTTCATGGTTTTCACATTCTGTGCTTTTTGAGATTTTGCGTATGGTTGCAGCACAAAAGGCAACAGTAGTTCTTACCAGTGACCACGGGTCCGTCTTCTGTAACCGTGCCACCCGTGCGCGTGGTAATCGTGAGACTACCACCAGCCTCCGGTTTAAAATTGGCACGAACCTCGGCTGCGAAAGAGACGAAGCCGTGCATCTTCATAACCCGGAGGAATACCGGCTTCCCGCGGAAACCCCAAGTAAGGACTACATTCTCGCGAAAGACGATTACTATTTCGTCTACCCGAACGATTTTTATAAATATAAACGGCAGTTTCAAGGAGGATTCCAGCACGGTGGCATTTCAATGGGTGAACTGATAACACCCGTTGTAACGCTGACACCGAGGCAGTAAGGCGCAGCTCGTAAGCCCAGATTAATATGGATAGTACGCCACTCTATAATCTATACCAGATTTATGTGGTAATTGACTCCGAAAAAATAGCGGAGCCCTGAGACGCAGAAATAGCGTCTCGTTACACAGCAATTTGGTACCACTCCCACTGGGGGCAACCGCACATTCACTGATTCCGATCACGCGTCCTGTGATGAGATGTCGGCATCTCGTATCTGTGAAATGAGTAACGGACGCTGTTCTTTAAAGCCCTCACTGCTTTTGCTACGCTGCCGATTTTTGACATGATCATTAACCGAGGTGCCTCTTAAAAAAAGGCACGATAGGAGGTAATAATGGAAAAGGAGATACTTATTTCTGATGATGAGTATGAAACACGCTGTGCGGTACTTGAAGAGGGGGTGCTGAATGAGATTTATATCGAACGGAAAGCGGCGACACAGACATTGGGCAATCTTTACAAAGGAAGAGTTGAGAACGTTTTACCCGGCATGCAGGTAGCCTTTGTTGATATCGGCTTAGATCGGCATGCCTTCCTACATATTTCGGACCTCAAATACGAGAGTGTTAACGAAGATGAGGCTGAAGATGAAAAACTGGATGGAAACCGGAAATCCGACAAGGATGTTGATACATTGGATTTGAAGGCGAAGCCTGCTAAGCAATCCCGTGGAGGACGCGGGTTTCCATTTCTCATCAGTGATCTCATCTCAAAGAAACAAGAACTTCTCGTACAAGTTGGAAAGGAACCCATCGGAACGAAAGGCGCGCGGGTCACCAGTAACATTACGCTTCCAGGACGCTATGTTGTCTACATGCCAAACTCCTCTAATATCGGTGTATCACGCCGAATTGAGTCTGTCACTGAGCGGGATAGATTACGCAACATGGCGAAGGCAATTAAAGCGGATGTTGAGGGCGGCTTTATCATACGAACTGCCGCGGAAGGCTTAAGCGAAACCGAATTCGCAGCCGAAATCCGATACCTCATCAATCAATGGAAGCAGATCGGTGAACGTGCCAAACGGAAATCCGCACCCAGTTTAGTCAGCAAAGACCTTAGTTTCACTAACAGAATCGTTAGAGATATGCTGACCAAGGATGTTAAGCAACTCCTCATCGACTCGAAGGCAGGCTATCAAGAGACAATAGATTATGTTTCTTCTGTAATGCCTGACTTGAAACCGCGAGTATCGCTGTATCAGGACGATGCGACCCTTTTTGATGCGTATGGTGTCGAACGCGCACTCAAGGAAGCACTCAGTGAGAAGATTTGGCTGAAGTGTGGTGGACATATTATCATTCAACAGACCGAAGCTATGGTATCAATTGATGTCAACACTGGACGATTTGTCGGAAAATCTGACCCGGACAACACTATCCTCAGTGCCAATCTTGAGGCTGTTGAGGAGGTTGTCCGCCAGATTCAATTGCGAGATCTCGGAGGGATTATTGTTGTTGATTTCATTGATATGGAAGAGGCATCGCATCGCAAGCGCGTTTTCAAGATGTTACAAGAAGCACTCCGAAAAGACCGAGCACGGACGAACATCCTCCACTTCTCAGATTTAGGACTCGTTGAGATGACACGACAGCGTACCCGACCAAGTCTCTCTACACTGCTTATGGAAGAATGTCCCTACTGCGATGGACATGGGACTGTGCTATCTATTGAAACCGTCGTCATTCAGTTACTCCGTGCGATTAAAATGGCACATATCCAGACGGGGCACTCGGAATTACGCGTTGTCGCCAACGACTATGTCGTTTCACATATTAAGGCACAAATGGCAAATAAATTGCGGGAACTCAAGAAGTCATTGAAATTAGATTTAACGCTTGAAGCGAATGCAGATCTGCACCTTGAGGATTATCGCATCTTCGTCGGTAGAGGTGAAGAGATATTTCTGGATTAACGGGTTATCAGTTAGTTGTCAGTAGTCAGTTATCAGTTAAGAGCGCGTATTGATGTATCAGCAGCCTCTTAACTGATAACTGAGCACCTCTGGACAAAATGTGAATCTAAATTGACATCTGCGCGTTTTTGCGGTATAATTTAAACAGAAAGGAGTGATGTGAAAAATGTATGCAGTTTTTGCGAGCGGCGGGAAACAACATCGTGTAGAGGTGGGAAACCTAATTGATCTTGAAAAACTCAATGCCAATGTTGGTGAGAGCGTTACATTCCCATCCGTTTTGGCTGTCGTTGATGATGACGGTCAGTTGCAAGCCGGCTCGCCCTACCTTGAAAACGTCTCTGTTACAGGTGAGGTAGTTCAACAGGCACGTGCGAAAAAGACGATTGTATTCAAGTCAAAACGGCGTAAAGGGTATAAACGCAAGTTGGGGCATCGTCAATCATTTACACGCGTGAAAATTACCGCAATCGGTGCAGTGGAGGAAGAATCTAATGGCTCATAAGAAAGGCGGCGGAAGCACTCGGAACGGACGCGATAGTATCGGAAAACGACTGGGTGTCAAGAAATTTTCTGGAAACTATGTCACTGCAGGGAGCATTCTCGCCCGACAGCGTGGAACGCATATACACCCCGGTAACAACGTCGGCGTTGGCAACGACTATACGCTTTACTCAAAAATTGATGGATACGTATGGTTTGAGCGAAAAGATAAATATCGCCGGAAGGTGAGCGTCTATACAGAGCGTCCTGAATTTTAAGCGGAGACATCCATACCAGGAACGACCGACCGGAAGCCTCGCCTTAGGGTGCTGCATCACGCACCACCCAAGCGAGGCTTTTTTGCTCCAAAACTCCGGCATACTTGACCGACTTAAAGCAATCTACCACTGCAAAACAGACAGGAAGCGATTGACATGAAACGCATAATCTGCCTTATGACTCTAATAATGATGCTTGGGTGCGGCGGACAATTAGAACAGCTCGCTGTGGAAACAATGCAAAACGCACAAATAGCACTCACCTCTGCAGAGACGATGGGTGCACAGGAAACCGCTGGAACTCCGTTGCGCACTGCTCAAGAAATGCTCGCTACCGCTGAAAACGCAATGAACGCTGGTGATACGGAGCGCGCGTATCGGTTGGCATTGCGCGCATACCTTCACGCGCGAATCGCAACTGAGGAAGCTATTGCCGTTCGCGAGGAAGCACTTGTTCAAGAGGCACAAGCACAACTCACGCTCAGCGAACAGAACGTTACTGAGGTACTCCAGAGGCTTGCGACTATAAAAGCAGAACTTGAGGCATTGCGAGACGACTAAAAAATAAGTTATCGGTTGTCAGTTTTCAGTATTTGGTGGATGTGGCGATCTCACATACCGGCATTTGTAGGTAACTTGGGTTAAAAAGTTCACTATCACGATTGAGGATGACGTATGAAATTCTATGGATGGTTACTCTTAGGTGCTTGCTTCATTGTCTATGGATGTACCAAACCAGAGATAGATGAAGTTATGTTGGCAACACAATTCCAAGATGCCCAGCAGGCAATTAATAATGCGGGGGAATTGGCAGCGGAATCATTGGTGCCGGAGGAATACGGTCGGGCAGTGAAGCTCCTGAATTTCGCTCGGAACTCGCAGGAAAAAGGGGACATCCCGCAAAGTATTGAGTTCGCGTATCAGGCAGAATGGGTCGCGCAGGTCGCTATTGCAAGGGCACGGCAGCATCACGCAAAACAAAATGTTATTTCTATCCGAGAACAGACATATCAACAGATCATAAAAGCACACGAACATGAACTCGAAATTGAACGCATCCGTCAAGCGATCACTGAGGAGCAGCTGGCTCGCGCTTTAAGATCACGTGATGAGGGACAGCAACAGTCGGAGCAGTTTTCAGCCGAAATCACTGATTTAAAGACAAAGCTGCGTCAAGCCGAACTTCGCACTCCAATTGTAAACATCGAATCACTTGCTAATATCGCGGCGGCTATCTATCCCGCAATCAAAGAAACTGCGGACTATGAGCGGACCCAAGCAGCAATTGCCACAGTAACGAACCTCATTGCGCAAGAGGCGTTTACTGAAGCCGAGAACGCTACTGCTGAAGCACAGACACTTGTAAACGATCTTTACCAATTAGCGGTGCAAAGCCAGGCAGCAGCGGTAGCAGCAAGAACGAAGGCACAAATCGCAATTGCACAGTTGGAGGTTATCATTCAGCGCGCGCAATACTTCAATGCCTCTCAGCATGCCCCGAAGGAACTTGGAGAGGCGACGATGCAGCTGCAACGCGTGAAAAGTGAGTTAGACGCGAATCGCTATGAGCAAGCATACCAAATTGCACAGCAAGCGCAACAGGTTGCTGACAAAGCTGTTGAAACCGCGGGAATAGCGGAATATAGGCAGCGCGCACAGCAGGAATTAAGTACCCTGATTGCGCGCGCCCAACGGGCTGTTGAGGGTTTAGGTGAGCGAATTGCCGAGCAAGCGGAGACGCAAGTCCCACAGTTAGAAGCGAAACTCTATGAACTCACGAACGCTGCTCACGGGAAAGCGAAAACGGCATTGGCAGCTAAGGAATATCAAGCCGCAATTAAAGCCGCAGCGGAGGGAGACAATTACCTACAACGCGCCATTGCAAATACGAATCAGGTAACATCAGCGAAGTCGGATTTGCTGCTTGCATCAAAGCAGATCCCTAAGGCTTCCACCGTCATAGAGAGGCGGGATGGTGTGCTTATCCGTATTAATGGCAATGTGTTTGCACATGGGAGCACACGGATCCAAGGGGGATTTCTCGATACGTTTGCGCAGCTCGCGAAAGTCCTACGGACAGCTGGATTTAAAAGTTATCCTGTCCGAGTTGAGGTACACACGAGCTCTGTGGGACCCGCAAACGTCAACCGTAATATAAGTATGGGGCGCGCAGATTCCATCAAAAAATCCCTCATTGAGGAGGGGCGTGTAGACGCAAGTCGGATTACTGCAATGGGCTTTGGGGAAGCCCAACCTATTGTTAAAGAGGGTGCGAACAAGGAAGAACGGAACCGTAGGGTTGATATTATCATCCAGACGAACTGAAAACATTGTGCAACACGTGGATCCTTATGTCGTCCATCAGATCGCGATGAGCCTGTTTGGAGACAGATATATTATCATTTACGAGAATACAATTCAGTTCCACAACCACTGCTACTACGTGCGGCGTATCAACGCACCAGAACATGCGTATCGAGGATATTGTTATTTGGAGGATGCGAACACTGGCTTGGCTATGTCAAGCGATGTTGATTTCGCACCGTCGGGGACTTATGGTGTAATTTTCGATCCGCAGACCGGTAATATTATCGGTTGCGAAACAACGCCTCAGCACTAAAAACACTGTAGTTGTAGGCAAAAGCTGTTCTATTTAAAAGATGAAGCATATCAATAACACTGTATCACCACAGCAAGAGACGATCCTTATTTTGGACTTCGGTTCACAATATACGCAGCTGATTGCGCGGCGCGTCCGTGAGCAAAACGTCTACTGCGAAATTCACCCGTATACGCTACCATTGCCGCAGATAGAGGCTATTGCACCAAAGGGGATCATTCTCAGCGGTGGGCCCGCAAGCGTCTATGAAGTGGGTGCCCCAACAATTGACGCGAAACTCTTTGAACTTGAGATACCGATATTGGGGATCTGCTACGGCATGCAACTCATGGCAGCACTGTTAGCGGGCGGAAAGGTGCACCCGGCTACCGAACGCGAATACGGACACGCATCACTTCGGGTTCTCAGCGAAGCGGATCCGCTTTTTGCGGGACTCTCCTCATGTTTTTCTGCTTGGATGAGCCACGGCGATCGGATTGAAGCACCGCCTGCTGGTTTCCAAACGATCGCGCAGACGGAGAACGCACCTATCGCCGCGATGGTGGATACTGAACGAGCGTTTTACGGTCTACAATTTCACCCTGAGGTGGAACATACACAAGATGCCGACCGGATTTTGGGCAACTTCACGCGAGAGATATGTGGCTGCCACAACACTTGGACGATGCGTGCTTTTATCGCACGGGCTACGGCACAAATACAGGAACAGGTCGGTGATGAACGGGTCCTCTGTGCAGTCAGTGGGGGGATTGACTCGATGGTGCTGGCGACACTCCTGCATCAAGCGATAGGCGATGCGCTGGTGTCTGTCTTTGTGGATAATGGGCTGCTCCGAAAAAACGAAGCCGCTGAGGTCATCAAGACTTGCAGGCAGCTGGGGATTCCTCTGGTTGCTGTTGATGCCGTAAAGCCGTTTCTCGACGGATTAGCGGGTGTCACAGATCCAGAGAAGAAGCGAAAAGTCATTGGCGCACAGTTCATTGAGACTTTCAAGGGCGCGGTAGCAGACATGGAGCATAACTTCCGTTTTCTCGCACAAGGGACGCTCTATCCGGATGTTATAGAGAGTGTTTCTGTCAAGGGACCTTCTGCCACGATTAAAACGCACCATAACGTCGGTGGACTTCCATCGGACATGCCGTTTGAACTGCTTGAACCGTTCAGGGAACTTTTTAAGGATGAGGTGCGAGCAGTTGGCGCAGAACTCAACGTCCCAACCCATGTGCTCGGACGGCATCCATTTCCGGGACCTGGACTCGCTGTCCGTATCTTGGGTGAGGTAACCTATGAACGTTTGGAAGTGCTTCGCGCAGCGGATGCAATTTTTATCTCTGAAATCAAAGCGGCGGGCTTGTACAACGAGATTTGGCAGGCATTGGTTGTGCTGCTTCCCGTCAAGAGTGTCGGCGTAATGGGGGATGCACGCACCTACGAAAACGCCGTTGCACTCCGGGCTGTTACCAGTAGCGATGCGATGACAGCAGACTGGGCACGCATACCGACGGATGTGCTTGCGAGAATCTCCAATAGAATCATCAACGAGGTGCAAGGCATCAATCGAGTCGTTTACGATATTAGTTCAAAACCGCCAAGCACGATTGAGTGGGAATAGCCGTCAGCCGTTAGCCGTCGGCTATCAGCCATCAGCCATCAACGATTAGTTATTTAGGAGAAAGTATGCGGGATTTCAAAAAATTACAGGTGTGGAGCATATCTCACGATTTAACTTTACGGATATACGAGTTAACGTCTCAATTTCCGCGTCATGAGATATATGGACTCACAAGTCAAATCCGTCGCGCCTCCGCCTCGATCCCAACAAATATTGCTGAAGGCTGTGGCTGAAGGCTGTGGCAGAGACGGTTCAGCTGAGTTCGCCCGTTTCCTTCAAATAGCAAGCGGATCAACGAGTGAGACAGAATATCTCACACTCCTTGCGCATGACCTGAAATACCTCAATGATGATCAGTATGTTGAGTTAATGGACACAATCGTTAGCCTCAAGAAGATGCTAACTGCTTTACTCAGGAATGTCAGAACCGAAGATTGATTGCTGATTGCTGACAGCCGATTGCTGATGGCTAATACACCTGTGATGCCGCGTGCACAGCCGTCCCGGGTTCCACACCATGCCCGAACTCGATTAGCAGTTTCTCTAATGCATTAAGAACAAGCATAACATTCCGTTCATTGGCAGATTCACCCATCAACCCGATTCGCCACGCCTTTCCAGCAAAAATACCTAAGCCAGCACCGATCTCTATCCCGTAGTCCATGATTAATCGTTTCCGAACCGTTGCATCATCAATACCTTCAGGGATGCGTAGTGTGGTTAGCATGGGTGCGCGGTACCCCTCCTCTGCTGCGGGTTGTAATCCGATTGCTTCTGCCCCTGCGAGAAGTGCGCAGGCATTACGTTCATGCCGTTTGTATCGGGCAGTCAACCCTTCTTCTAAGACGACACGCAGTGCCTCTCGTAATGCATAAATCATTGACATCGAAACGGTGTGATGATAACTCCGTTTCTCGCCGTGCCAATAGTTTTCAAGGAGCGTCATATCCAGATAGAAACTCTGGATAGGTGTTTTTCGGTTCCGAATCACATCAACAGCGCGTTCACTGAAACTGATGGGCGAGAGACCGGGTGGACCGGCGAGGCATTTTTGTGTGCAGCTATAGGCAATATCAATGCCGCGTGCATCTAAATCCACAGGTTGACCGCCAAGCGAAGTCACACAATCGGCGAGGAAGAGAGCACCACTATTGTGTGCAATCTCAATCGCATCTGCCAAGGGTTGCAGGATACCGGTGGAGGTTTCTCCGTGCACCAGTGCAACCAGTTTCAGCGCGGAAGTCTTCGCGACGGCTTCAGCAATCTTTTCCGAGCGAATGTGTGTTCCCCACTCTGCTTCTACCGTTGTAACGACACCGCCACATCGTGTAGCGATGTTGGCGATCCGCTCGCCAAAGTAACCATTGATACCGACAACGACACCGTCACCGGGTTCAATAATGTTGGTGAGTGCTGCTTCCATGCCTGCGGTCCCAGTACCGGAGACTGGCAGCGTCAGTCTGTTTTCGGTTCCAAAAACTTGGCGGAGCAGTGCCACCGTGTCATCCATTACTTCAACAAATTTGGTATCTAAATACCCCAACATTGGGGTTGTCATTGCTTTAAGAACCCGCGCGTTCGCTTCACTCGGTCCGGGACCGAGCAGGACACGCGGTGGTACTATTAGTTCGTCATACACTGTTTTAGAGGCTCCTCAAACATTATTAGGACTTACGCATTTCTTCTTAAAGTCCCCCTGATAAGCGGGATTTAGGGGTGTTTCTTAAAAACACCGAAATTACTGTTTTTGCGTAAGGCCGCATTATTTATTCATAAAGACCTACGCAGTTTAAAACCTCGCCAGTGAATAACGGGTGTTATTCCGTTTTTTATATTTCATGTGGTTGTGGATTCTCAGGATTGGGGTTCCAAAATAAAGAGGAGGATGCCTCACGGCATCCTCCTTCAGAGAAACCACGCTCAGGCGAGCGAGGCTACAAGAAACCGGAAACCGTAGCGATTACTCGCCACCGCCGCCAGCACGATCAACACCTTCGCGTATTTCCAGATTATTTGCACGCATATAATTCAATATCTCTTGAACCTTTAGCTGGGCATACCGGAGTGCGTCGTTTACTTTTGGATCAGCGGGTGGAGCAGTCTCATATTTTGCCCACAACCGGTTGAAATACTCCAGTGCGTCATTGAAAAACGCGTCGTCGTCATTCGCCAATACCATATAGGCTTCTCCGATCTGCACGAAACCGAGGTCCGCGTACTTACTCGTCGGATACGCTTCAATGATTTTGTTGAACGCTTCAATAGTGGAAGTGAGTTGGGTTTTCTGCTCTTCACCTCTGACGAGTTTCGCCGAGTTCAGCATCTGGTTCGCTTGTTCATACTCGTAGAAGGCAAGGGCATTAGCCGTATCATTGAGATACTCTTGCGCTTTCCCTTTCGATTCAGCACTGATGCCGGGCGTATTGATCGCTTGCTGGTAGTAATCAATCGCCTGTTGATAGAGACTGATACGCTGCTCTTGCTCAACACCTTCCTCAGAACCGGAGTTGAAGTACTTGTTGCCGATATTAATAAGGGCATCAGCAGTGTACTGACTGTTCGGGTACTCTGCGGCGAGGACTTCGTTTGCGGCAAAAATCCGATCATACCAACCCTGCTGCGCTTCGGCATCCCCCGCTTCCATCGCGGCTTCACTTAGAAGCTGCGCGCAGGTCGAGATAGCATACAACGATTCAGGCGCGCTCTTGTGATCTTTATTCACTTGGCGGACCTTCTCATATTCTGTGATTGCTGTCTCGAATTGTTGCGAAGCAAAATAGGATTCACCGACGTGATACTGCCAGTAAGCCGCATCTTTAGCATTCGGATAGCGGCGCACCATATCACGGAACACGTCTGCAGCGGCGACGAAATAATTGACCGCTGTTTGAGACATCTCACCATCCATACCTACCTGCATCCGTCCTAACTCGAAGTTCGCAGCGGCGAGATAGTTCAGAGAAGTCTCTGTGTTTTTACGGAGATCTTCTGATTGCGGGAATAATCCCTTATCAACGTAGCTGACAAATGTAGTCAGGGGCGCGAGTGCGCTTGTCAGATCTTGTGGCAGTTTCACGCCGATACCGACAGAATAGGAAATCTGACCGGCTTGGAACAGCGAGTTCTGCACAAACGGGATGACCGTCTTCTTATCCGCTTGTTCAACCGGTGCTGCGATTGTATTCACTTCAAAGAAGGAACCCGCAGCCTTACGACTCGCATCGATATAGGGCTGGAGATCGGTTCCGGGTGCGTTAGAGAAAAGAGAACGCGCTTTGTCGGAGTAGAGGAAACCGAGGTTATATTGTGCTGCGGCTTTTTCTGCCACACTCGCGTTCGGATTCGCCTTTGTCCGACTCAGGGCTTCCTCCGCTTCGGCGATGGCTTCGTCTAAGCGTCCCAATTCCACGTAAAGCGTCGAACGACGGATGCCCGCATCAGCGACCATTGAGGCGACATTTGTATTCTCGGAACCGCTGTATTCGCCGATCAAGGTTTGGAAGACTTCCAATGCCCTATCAGGTTGTTTCACCTTATCCTGATAAATCAGCCCCATCCGGTAGTACGATTGCGCTTTGGTGAGCGGATCCGTGACGAGTTCAATGGCGTTCTGGTAACTCATCAACGCGTCCTGATTGGCTTGGAGTTCTTCTTCTTGCGCGAATGCCATGGCAAAGTAGGAACGTCCCTTCAGGTCAACGTCCTCAGTATTTTCAATAATATACTGGTATTCCTGTACCGCTGCCTGATGGTCACCAAGGGTGCCGTTGAGTTCAGCGAGGCGTGAATGTGCTTGGAAAACGAGTGTCTTCCGGGCTTCATCGTCAGTTTTGCCTTCTTGTGCTGTAACCTGTCGGAAGGCGTTCGCTGCACCTTTCGGATCCTCTAACCCTAATAAGGCCAGACCTGCAGTGTAATTAGCACTGATGAGGTTATTAGCATCATTTGTCAACGTTGCCACTTTTTCCGCTGCATCAGCAGCGTTTTGGAGGCTGAGCTTCTTGCTACCCGCGTCTGTCGCGGCTTGTGCGATCTGATAATGACAGACGGCTGCTTGGTATTGTGCATTCGGTGCGAGTTCGCTATTCGGGAAAGTTTGCACGAAGAAAAGATACTCCGCCAATGCTTCGTCATAGCGTTTTGCACTGTAGTAAGTGTGCCCGATCTTCAGCTGTGAACGGCTGCGAGCGTCTTCTGGTGCACCGGTGTTATCAACGATCCGCTTCAGAGAGGCTACGAGGGTATCAATATCAACCTCTTCGCTGCTGTTTTCAATAGCCGTTGCCTTAATCAACTCGATATGTCCGAGTGTCTTAAGAACAAGCTCATCATCACTCCCTGCAAACTTGTTATTTGCTTCATCAACAAGCGTCAGGATCAGGGGCCACTTCTCTGTAGCGTTCTGTTTTTGTGCAGCATCCCGATAGGCGAGTGCCAAACCATAATAGGCTTCAACGGCGTTCGGGCTATTCGGGTAGTCCGCAATCACGCGTTGGAAAGCAGTTTCAGAGGATGCCAAGAGTGCCGGGTTTTCAGAAGCCGCTTGATAATAGCACAACCCGACGAGATAGAGTGCATCATCGGCGTATTCACCTGTCGGATTGCCATCAACAACAGCTTGATATTGGACGGCTGCTTCTTCAAACCGTTCCTCTGCACGAAGCAGGTCTGCAAGTTTAATTTCTGCTAAGGAGCGGTTGTCGGCATCAGCAAGCTTGTCTAAAATGGTGTTATAGTAGTTAATCGCACCCTCTTTATCGCCTTCTTTGACGTGACTGTTAGCAATAAGGAGCAGGGCGCGTTCGTAGTATTCACTCGTTTCGGGAATGGATGCGTACCGATCGCGGGCTTGCAACCAGTCACCGAGCATCTCGTGGGAGAGTGCTTCGTTCATGAGACACGCTTCAACCTGTGCGACACGTTCGCTGAAGTCATCATAACGTTCCTCAGCGACACCTGGGAGGAAGGCATCGTCGTTAAACTTAGTAACTGCTTGTTGATACGCTGCGACAGATTTCTGGAGGTGCTCTTGATTAAAGCCTGCCCCTGCATCGCCTTCTTGATAACCTTCGGGTTTAGCGGCTTCGTAATAGGAGCGTCCTTCAAAGAATTTGCCCATCAACTTGACGAGGTGGAACTTCGGTAGATCGCGGTATTCCCACAATTTCGCATATTCTTGAGCGGCTTCAATATATTGTTTGAATTCCGTCCGTTTGATGTCTGCGAAGCGGAGTTGTACCTCTGCTGCAAGGATGTCGAACTCGTTATCGTTTTTGTTCTTTTCGATAAACTCGCGTGCAACAGTTTCGAGTTCTTCCTTGCGTCCCAAGTCGTTGAGTGCCCAAATTGCACCATAGAGTGCGTGCGGTGCGACCGGATCTTGCGGGTAGTTGTCAATCGTTTTCTGATACCACTGTAATGCAAGTTCCAGTGTTGCTTGACCGTCTTCCATATCACCGGCTTTCCGTTGGTCACTGCCGAGTTTGTAGTACGCCTCCCCGATCTGGTAAGAGCAGTACGGAATGTAGTCGGTCTCTTCTTGGTGTTCGTTAATAACGCGTTCGTAGGCGACGGCTGCCTCACTCCAATTCCCTAAACGGAAATGGCTATCAGAGATACCGACTTTCGCTTCAGCGATGAAGTCGCTCTCAGGATATTGTTCGAGGAGCGTGTTATATGAAACGATCGCGTTTTCATAGTCACCCTGATCGTAGTACGTACTTCCGATAGCGGATTGGATTTCCGATTGGAGTCCGCGGTCGGCGGTGTTCTGAAGTGCAAGCTCATAGTTGACGCGCGCGTTGTCATAGTCTTTTTGACGGGCATAGATCGCGCCTTGGTCGAAGTACGCCGCCGTGACATATTGGCTTTCAGGGAACTGTGTGATGAAGTTGGTATACCGACCGATCGCTTCATCGTCTCGACCGAGTTGGTTCAAGCTATAGGCGGCTTTATACATCGCTTCTGCTTGTAGGTCAGCGTAATTCTTGAACTCCTCTGTCGCGATTTTATCGAATTCCTGATAGGCTTGCTCGTAGTTAGACTCGTTGAGGAACGACTGTGCGATGAGGTGCTGTGCGTCGTCTTTGAAATCGGAATTCGGGAAGCCGTCAAGCACAGCTTTGAATGCCTGCCGTGAGTCTTCGTAATTTTGCAATTTATAGTTGAGCTGCCCGATCGCATACCAAGCGTTTTCTACGAAGAGGCTGTTTGGGAAGTTCTCAATAAGCTGCGTGAACTTCGGTTCAGCCAATTCAAACTGCTCTGTCCGGTAGAGGATGTGTCCCCAGAGATAGGTTAACCCCTCTTGGTGTTTGGGGATGGTAGCTGTCGGTGCGACCTTTTCAATGAATTCAATCGCGATGTCGTAGTTATTGACATCTCCGGACTGTTCAGCGAGCCGTGAGTAGCTGACAGCGATCTTATAGTTAGCGAGCGTGGGGAAATCCTTATCAATAACTTCGGTCTTCACACCGCGCTTCGTTGATTCTTCGAGTGCCTCAGTATATTTAGCGATTGCACCTTCATAATCCGCTTGTCCATAGAGGTCTTCAGCGGATTGGAAGAGCTGCTCCACTTTTTTGGAGCTGCCCATCATAAAGGGTGAAAGTAGTGCGACCACTAAGGCGAGGCCACCAATAATTCCCAAAATCCTTGGGTTCATTATATTCTCCTTTAGTTATCAGAGGTGGGTTTCATTGCGTTCAACCCAGTCTACGGGATAGTTAGAGTTCTATTGGATCGTGGACCGCTGCAACAGAAAACATCTCCAGCGGTACATCCAACAATTTTTGTGAAAAACCTTTGAGTTCACTCCGTTTCCGTTTATACTGTTGAAGCCCCTGCTGTCCTGTATTAATACCTCGCAACAGCAGGAATGCATATCTGCCTTCGGTGAGTACATCTCGACTCGTGCGCCGTGCCCAAATCGCGCTTTGTGAAGGGAATTCGGCGTAAGCGAGCAATTCTGAATCGATGTCCAATGCAACGCTCGGCATTGTATCGGAACTCTCTTTATGGAGTGTTGTGAGGATATACCCATCTACCATCGGTTCGTCAGTAAATTTCCAGACATCGGACCCTGAGTCTACAACGGGTGTCTCGGTCGTCCGTTCACTACTCACGTTGCGACGGATACCGACGGACTGGGTTGTGGTTTTATCCTGTTGAATTGCAAGCGTTACCGCAGGCTGTGCACCGACAGATGGCAAGCGTGTGTGTTCGCCATTATTGTGCATCGAAACTTGTGTTAGCAAGAACGGTGTTGCGATCAACACTGTCATTGCTAATGTGAGAACGTAATAAGGAAGAGCGTGTTGTCTTATGGAAATGAATCTGCTGGGGCGGAAACGATCCACGTATCGATAAACCTGCGTCAGCAGCTGCCAACCGAGACGCGTCGTGGCAGCAGCGAAGCGTTGATGGAGCGCAGTCGGCGCACTCTGTTCAATACGTTTCTGAAGCCGCGTTGCAAACTGAGTATAGTAGATATCGGACGCCTCGGGTTCAACGTAAAAGTTTTTGAGCAGATGCTGCGTCTTTTTCAGGTCCGCAACTTCTCGTTTACATGACCGACAGGAGCGGATATGCGATGCGACATCGGCTGTCTGCTGTTCGGAAAGCGTTCCGTCTATATAGTCAGATACAAGACTTTCTATTTTGTAGCACTTTGGTCTCATTGCTATTCTCCACGACCTTGTGTGTTTCCAATTAATAACTGTTGGCGTTTGAAACGCTGTCAGTGGTATCCAGTTTTTGGTCCTTTTAGCCATCCGTTTTAGTCAGAAAGTCGGGGAAGGAGCACTAAGTAACTCTATGTCCAGTTTCATCATCAGAGTTAAATTGCGCCAGCATCGACATACGGTTTGAGTAAAGTTCGGAGTTTCTTGCGTGCGTAGTGCAATCGAGAACGAACTGTCCCTTCCGAGCAGTTAAGGATTGAGGCGATCTCAGCGTGCGTTAGTCCCTCAAATTCGTGAAGGATAACCACCGTCCGATGCTTCAGGGGCAAGCTGTTGACTGCCTCTGTAACATATTGCCGGAGTTCTGCTTTCTCTGCTTGTGCCTGCGGGTCGTTTGCGAGCTGCGCATGGTAGCGTGCGGTTGTTTCGTATTCCGCTTCTATGGTTGTCTCAAGTGTGCATTCTCGCCGGCGTTCTCTACGCTTAACAAAGTTGAGTGCCTCGTTCACGGCTATCCGGTAGAGCCATGTCTCGAAAGCGGCATCCCTCCGGAATGTGTGAATGGATCGGTAAACTTTAATAAAAGTTTCCTGCATCACGTCGTCAGCATCCGCGTGGTTCTTGGTAATCTGCACCGCGAGACGGTACACCATCCGTTTATATCTTTCCACTAAGGGTGCTAATGCTGTTTCGTCGCCTTCACAAAGGTCGGCTATGAGCAAGGCTTCCGTTCTATCCACCGAACTTCTCTCCTTGATATTTCTAACTGATTAATGGGTTAGACAACACTTTTTCAAAAACCGTTCAAAAAAAAAAATTATATCTATAATGGATTTTACAATAAAATCGACGGTTCAGACAAAATATGCTTTATACCTTAATTATAGCATTAATGCAAAAATTGTGTAAATAGAAAAATATGGCTGTTGACGGTTGGATTAAAATTCAACTGTTAAACCAAAATATGGCAGCAACGGAAGTTGGCTACCTTCCCCGATTTCCTGTGCTTCAATCTCAAATTCCTCACCCTGAATCTCAAATGTACCTTCTTCAAGAACAAACCCGATGGTATTTTTACGATTGTAGACATTCAGCACTTCAATGAACCCTCCGATCTTCACGCCTCGAAAGTTCCATTTATGGCTGATGCGTAAATCTAACTTGTGGTAGGGTGTTAGTTCGGCACTCAAAGCCCGGTCGAGACCTGCGAAAAGCGGATTTAGCCCGCGTGTTACAGGATCTTGAATAAGGATAAGTGTACTAATTGGAGCCTCAGAGGTCCCGCTTAAGTACTGCCACTTCGCGCCTATCTCGAAATCCAGCGTGAAGTTATAGTTTGCCACAATGCTAACGATGTGTGTGTGGTCAAATAGATACGGTTGATAGGTAGCATCAGGATTTTCTCGACGCTCGGCGTGTGTGTAGGCATACGAGATCCAACCGAAGAACCTGTCCGGAACACGGTGCCGTAGGAACGCCTCTGCCCCACCAACGTACCCGGTGCCTTGATTGCGGAAATTTGAAACTTCATCCGCGGTTATCAAGTTCTGGGAATCTTTATAATAGGTGGCAAACTCAAACTCTGTTTGAGATGAGAGTTTATGTTCTATTTCCATGATATAGTGTCGGGCAAGACTGGATTTCAAGGCAGGATTTCCATTCTCTGATAGCAATTGAGACAGTTGTGGACTCTGTTCATAATGTCCGTAAGCGAAACGGAGGTTAGAACCAATTGGGAGTTTGATGCTTACGCTCCCACGCGGTTGAATGGAAAGCGACTCTATCAGATCCAAGTAATCAAGCCGGACACCGAGTGCGACTGAAAGTGCGGGTAAAGGGTCGTATTGTGTTTGGAGATAACCTTCAACACGTTGTAAATCGTGTCCGAATTCGTAGTCTCTTGTTTTCGTAGTGCGTATCCGTGCATTTCCATCATCATCAAACCTTACTTTTTCTGGGTTTGTTTGAATTAATTTGTTTAGTGCTGCTTCATCGAGTATTTCTTCTTCAAATGCCGGATAACCGGCGTGTTCCGTACTATTCGCCGGACTGAAAGCGAGCAGAAAACCCGGTTCAAGTTGAAGGGTAGGTGTTAGCTGATAAGACACATCTTCGCGGAGTGTATAGATTGGCGCGTTAACCTTCACACGGTAATCCACAGCATCCTTGGATTTAGCGATGAGCGTACCGTCTTTATCTGTGACGGTAGTCTCTTCAAGCGTGATATTTGCGTCTATATCAAGATAATTGAATGAACGGGTGAGGGACAAATAAGATGTGAGATTGTCAGTGAAGTTTGAACGGAGATGGATGCCTTGACTGTTGAAACCGTTATTGAAAAAGACGGTAAAGTCAATAGAATCAGCGTTTGCTTCATCACCGGGTTCCTCTGCCTGAAAATGAAAACGGTCGGTTGCAGCGAATGCATTAAGGGTGAGATAATGGTTTTCAGTGACCGGATAAGCAAACTTGAATTGATAATCAGAAGAAAAAGGGAACTGTTGTGTGTTGCCTGTTTGTCTTTCATAAAGCGGTCCGGCGATGAGATCATAGTAACTCCGCCGTCCTGAAACAGAAACATATCCGTCTTCACCGATGCGCCCTTCAAGCAATCCCTCAGAGTAAAGTATATTGAGATTAAATTTTCCATTGAACCGTTCTTCAATGCTGTCGCGCGCGTGGATGTCAATCACCGATTGCGAATCTAACCCGAATTTGGCACCGTAGCCACCAGGATAGATGCCGATTTTCTCAATCGTTTCTGAACTGATGGTTGAAAGTAAACCACCCCAGTGGAAAGGGTATCCGAGCGGCGTTCGATCAAGATAGTAAAGGTTTGATCCCGGTTCACTGCCACGGATGTAAAGCACGCCAAAATAATCGTTTGGAATCCCGATGCTTGGGAGTGTCGTTAGTCCTTTGAGTGCGTCATTAGCGAAACCCGGAATGCGTAGGAGTTCGCTGCCGCGTATGTCGGTGCGACTGATCGTTGGCGGTAGACGTTTCCCTTCCACAACAATCGATTCTAATTTTACGGCTTCACCTAAGTAAACTTTGATTTCGGTCGTATCCCCGCTGCTAATCTCAGCGGAAATTTGTGTCGGTGCCGTTTCAGTGGAATGGGTGATAACGAAAGTATATGTACCTTCAGGAAGTTCGGTAAAGCGAAAGACCCCGTTTTCATCGGTTTTTTCGGTCTGTTCTGTTTCGGTAATACGGACATCGGCTCCCACAACGGGTTTCTCCGTGCCTCGCTGATAGACTGTTCCTTGGATATCGCCTGTTTGGGCAAAGACAGGTAAGGTGACAGTCATCAGCAAAAATAGGAAAAATGGTTGTTTCATACAAACGTGGTGTCCTTTATTTTTTTAATTATGTAAAATTTTACAGGATAAATCGTCGAATTAGGTGTTGTGAGTATCACATAGTCTCCATCCAATAATTAATGACACAATTTCACGACGGAAAGGGTGCATAAACAGACGTGATCAAATACCAAAGTCGAATTCACTCGGATATAGGTACGGACTTCTGGAATATCTCCGAACTTCCTGACAAGCGGGTTGTGTGGACTCGGATTGTCTGGGTTATCCTTGACTGGTTTCTTTTATTTACTTTCAGTTGAACCTGCGAGGACTTCATTCCAATCCCACAAAAGAATTGTGCCATCTGCGGCAGTGCTAACGAGCATTGTACCATCAGGTGAAAACGCTAATGTCTGTGCTCTTTGTGTATGCCCATCAAGCACAGTGATCCCGTCTCCAGTTGTAGCATCCCACAATTGGATTGCCCCGTGGCCAAGCCCATTAAGAAGAACCGCGCCATCAGGAGAAAACACCAACGGTGCGGCAGAACCACCGAAAGTCCTGAGACCTCGCGTATAATCAGTGTTAATCGAGAAAAGTTTATCAGCGGTATCCACTGCCCATAACTGGATGGAACCCCGTGTTCCAGCAACGAGCAAGGCACCGTCCGGCGAAAACGCCAATGCTGAAATACGCTCCAGATTCTCTTGCTCCGTCGGCTCCGCAAAGACAGCCAAGGCCGTACCGGTCGCAACGTCCCACATTTGGATTTTCCCTTGAGCCGTTCCACTGACGAGCCATGTGCCGTGCGGCGAAAATGCCAATGCCAAAACTCTGGGGATATTGTGAGGCATACCGGCTGACAGATCAGCAAGAGGAATATCCTGCTCATCACCGGTTCTTGTATTCCACAAGCGGATTTCACCAAGACCGCTAAACGCCACCGTTTCGCCATCAGGTGAAAAGGCCAGTTCTTTGACCCCTCTTCTATAGGGCAAGGTTGCCAGTTCGCGACCGGTCTTTACATCCGTCAGGCGAATCAAATGATCTGGCCGCCAAGTAGAAGAAGAATGCTCTGGCCCGAAGACCGTAGTCCCTTCTCCCGCCACACTCACGAGTTTCGTTCCATCCGGGGAAAGTGCTAAAGTTGGGAACCAATCCTGCTGCCCTGCAACTTGGATGTTGGATTTTTTCCATGTTTTCACATCCCAAAAGGTAATTACACCATTAAACGCCACACCTGCCAGCGTAGAACCATCCTCCAAGAAAGTCACTGCTTCCATTGAGTGGGTGTGTCCAGTAATACGGTCAGCCATCGGATCCCCAGTTTGTGTATTCCAGAACCGGATCATGCCATCTGCACTACCACTCGCAAGTGTGTTAGCGTCGGGTGCAAATGCTAATGCCGTAATACCACTCGGATGACCGGTGAGCGTCATGAGCGATTCGCCAGTAGCGGTATCCCACAATTGCACCGTTTTGTCGGTACTTCCACTGGCAAGCATTTTTCCGTTTGGTGAAAATGCCAACACGTTTATCCAACCTGTATGTTTTTGGAGCGTCATCCATTTGTCTTTGTTGGTGAGATCCCATAAGCGCACAGTCTTATCTATGCTTCCACTGGCGAGGCGCGTGCCATCGGGTGAAAACGCCACCGCTAAAACCTCATTTTCCAACCGGGGTCCGCGACGTAAAGGTTGATCCAACGGCTGAAGCGGCAAATCTGTATGTCCACTGAGCGTGGTTAACGCTTTGTGATTCGCTACGTCCCATAACTGAATTTTCCCATCCTTCCGTCCACCGGCGACCTTATCCCGTGTGATTGCGTAAACACCACCTTCCGAACCAAACACGCCAACTGGATCACGCCTAAAGAAAGGCTTTTCAGTCAACTTTCCAGTTTCAATATCCAAACTGATAAGTGCCCATCCTCCACTCCCTACACTGACAAGCGTTTTCCCATCTGTGGAAAACCGTAACGCTGAAGCAGTATCATAGACCTCAGGGAATACGACTTCTCGTCCAGTAGCGATCTCCCACAACTGGACTTTCCCCACGTCAGAACGTTCACCGCCATTGGCGAGGAAACGACCATCCGGCGAAAATGCAAGGAATCGGCACGCGCCCCTAAACAGGGACTGCTCTTCACCTGTCTCCACATCGTACAGCCACACACCGACATCACTCCCGACTGCAAGTTGCCTGCCGTCAGGTGAAAACTGAATCGCATTAATACCACCTTTTCCGAAACGCGCTTTCGCTTCTTTCGGCAGTTCCCATTGCGAATAGTCTTTATCGGTTTCATCCGATTGCGCGTCTACAACCGATGCTGAAACGTCATTAGGCTGCTGGTTGAAGGTATCACGGTCATTCGGTGTATTAACATTTCCCAACTGCGTCCGAACATCTGGCTCGGATTCAAGGTTTAGCACGATGGGTGCTTCGATGAGTTCAACTGTCATCTCTGATGTAGCATCGAAACTGTAGGGTTTTTGGAAACGGGAAAAATATTGATTCCCGACACCTAACATCAAAAAGACAACGGCTAACGTGGAAACGGCGATTGCCCACGGCACGAGCGGTTTACCACCTGACGGGGGAGTGGGTTTCATTCTTGAAATCTCGTGCATGATATTTTCCGTAAGATTCGGTGTAATTTGGAAGTTGCCTAAAGCCTCTCGTATCATCGGTTCCTCCTCCTTTAAGCGGTTCCGCGCCCGGTAGAGACGATTCTTAATCGCAGCTACCGAGACCCCTAAAAACTCGCTGATCTCTTCGTACGTCATTTCCCCGAGGTAATAAAGCGTGATGACTGTGCGTTCACTCTCCTGAAGTTTCGCAAGCAGCTTCTTGACGACCTCGCGCTGTGATTCTGCCGTTGTCCGCTCGTTTTCCTCGATAACATGTCCAGAATAGGTCGCTTTTTCTAATTGCACACTGCTTGTGTTTTCCAACGACTGCGTTGACAAACGTCTCTTACGAAGCCACATTTTGCAGTAGTTTGCCGCGATCACATAGAGCCAACTCGCGAAACGCTGTGGTTCCTTCAACGTAGAGAGTCTCTGATAGGCTTGCAGGAACGTATCCTGTGTAATGTCCTCAGCGATATGGAAATCTCCGATCTTCCGCCATGCGAGCGCGTGCACGGATCTCTGATATTTTCTCACAAGTGTGGAGAACGCTGTATCATCGCCTTTGAGGACGCGTTGGATGAGTTGAGCATCGTTGTTTTTCATCGGATACCTCTGAAAGGGGAATGTTCATCATTTCAAATCAACATTTAATGATGCTATATGAGATAAAAAAGTCTCATAATTCTGCAAAAAACAGAAGTGGGGCATGCAAAGATGCCTAAAATTCCATTCTGCTGTAAAGGAGGGATAAGGGGAACTTGTAGTCGTTAGATTTGCTTCTGCTTCTATCTGTTAGCGGAAGTATAGCATAAATCTGGCTAAAAGGATATAGATTCGGAAAAGGTGAATAGGCGCGGTATCCGTATCAAGGTTAAAATTGTCCAAAATTTAGTAAGTAAATGCATCGGTGAAAAAAATAGAAATATGATATAATCTTATGTTAGGATAAGGTATGCGGATCTATTTATTTTAGACTCCGCAAATCACCATCATTTAACTGAAAACCAAAGGCTAACAAAGGAGGAGAAATGATCGCTCTAAGTGTCAATGTCAACAAAGTCGCAACATTGCGAAACTCACGGGGTGGTGATATTCCAGATATGCTCACCGCTGTCGATACTTGTGTCGCTGCAGGCGCGCAAGGTATCACTGTACATCCACGTGAAGATGAACGCCATATCAGGCCTGCAGATGTGAAGGACATCGCCGAACGATTAATAGAAATCAATACCCAAAAGAGACCTACCATTGAATATAACATTGAAGGCGATCCGAGACCCGACCTTATTGATATGGTACTCCACACAAAACCGACGCAATGCACCCTCGTCCCGGTTGTAGTGGGTGAGATAACAAGCCATACCGTTTGGGATATTCGTAAAGACGGAGCAACGTTGAAGCCAATCATCGCAGCCTTGAAAGATGCGGGGATCCGTGTGAGTCTGTTTAGCGGGACGGATGTTGAACAGATAGCGAAGACACGAGACATCGGTGCGGATAGGATTGAACTCTACACCGCTCCCTACGCCATGGCAGAGACAGAGACAGAGATTGAACGCGAATTCGCATTGTTGGAAACCGCAGCAGTGAAGGCAGTGGATTTGGGGCTTGGTGTCAACGCTGGACATGATCTGAATCTTCACAACCTGCCACTGATGCAGAAGTTACCGGGACTCCTTGAAGTTTCTATCGGGCACCACCTCATGGCGGATGCTCTCTATATCGGGATGGAAGCTGCCGTTAAAGCGTATCGACGCGCATTGGGACATCAGATAACATGACAACATCCAAAATATGTGCTGTCTTTGATTTAGACGGCACGATTATTCGCGTCTCCTCAGAGCAGGTCTTTCTGTCATATATGCTGAGCCACGGTGAGATTCCGATACCGAATCTGCTCGCGTGGACATCCAATTTTCTGAAAGTTAAATCGCTGCTGCTGGCGAAACCTAACAAAGTCTACCTTCGCGATTTGCCGCAGCAACACATCCATGAGATTGCGCGGCGCTGTTTCATTGACACGCTCCGTCCGAGTATCGCGCCTCATATTGCTGAATTGGTCCAAGCGCACCGTGCCGAAGGACAGACAGTTATTTTGATGTCAGGCTCGTTGTCGTTCCTCGTCCAGCCGTTCCATGAACATTTCCAAACCAATTTGATGGTTGCACATGAACTGGAAGTCGTTGACGGAAAGTTCACGGGGCAACGTGTCGGATTGCATCCTTTCGCGGAAAACAAAGCGAAACTTGCTCAGCAACTTGCGACTGAACACGGATTCGACCTCAGCAACTCTTACGCGTATGGGAATCACCATACAGATGCCCACAAGTTGGCGCTGTTCGGACATCCAGTTGCCGTTAACCCGGACTGGAAGTTACGGCAAATTGCGGCGGAAAAGGGTTGGCAGATAGAACAATGAGACTTGAAAAGTTTATTGCTACCTCAGGCATCGCTTCTCGACGGGCAGTGAAAAGGAGTATCCTCGCTGGGTTGGTCACTGTCAACGGCGAACCTGTTCTGGTTCCGGGACATCCGATTGACGTAGAGACGGATACGGTTGAATTTGATGGAAAACGGGTTGAACCGCTAACGGAACGCATCTATTTAATGCTGAACAAACCCGCAGGCTACCTGACGACGCGCAGCGATGAACGCGGGCGTCCGACCGTTATGAATCTCGTCGCCGATCTCCCTGAGAGTATCTATCCGGTTGGACGCTTAGATTTGGAGACCGAAGGGCTTCTCCTGTTCACAAACGATGGGGATTTTACCTATCGGTTGCTACATCCGAGCCACGAGATTGAGAAAACTTATCTCGCATGGGTGAAGGGCGTGCCAAACGATGACGCGATTCAACGATTACGTCAAGGTGTCACGATTCTGAGCGGCACAACGGCACCCGCAAAGGTTAAGCGTTTAAAAGTAAGTAAGGACGGTGTGTCAACGCAGTTTGAGGTGGTAATCCACGAGGGGAAAAAACGACAGGTGCGCCTGATGTTTAAGGCAGTAGGGCATTCGGTGATTCGTTTGAAACGGGTCGGGATCGGTAATTTACAATTAGGTAATCTCCCACAGGGGCAGTATCGACTGCTGACCCCGCAGGAGATTACGGCATTAATGGGATTGTAGACGCTGTTTTCAATCGCGCCTATCGGAGAGTATTAGTTAGAACTCGCTAAATCTTTCACCCGTTCCAGCATCGCTTCAGTGTTCTGTTTGATGCCCGCATCGGAGGTATGATGGACTAATTTCTCAAGCACTGAGATCGCATCATCAAAATTCCCTTTGATGGCGTGCGTCACGCCGAGATAATATTGGGCGGGTTCATTGACCTCGCTTTTCGGATACTTGTCTATTACGGTTGTGAAGTGAGAAACCGCCTTTTCATAGTACATCGCGGCTTTTTCAGCGTCTTTAACCATAGCACTCTCAACCTTAGTCCCGTAAGCGAGTCCGAGTTGGTTGTGCAATTCGGGGAGGAGTCCTGTGCTATTTCTCGGATCGTGTTTAAACGCCTTCTTGCTGAACGGGAGAGCCTTTTCGAGCTGCGTCCGTTCAAGATAGGTGAGTGCGACTTGGGCATTAAGTTTGGCGTCGTCCGGTGTTTTCTCAAGTTCAGCGAGTTTTCCTTGGAAGGCCGCCTCTTTCGCCAAAGCATCTTCTATCACCGGTTCAAAAGCGTTCGGAGAGATAACCCCTACCTGCTTGGCAATCATACCGCCGTCCGAACTTGCGAGGACGATTGTCGGGTATCCGGTAACCTGATACTGCTTAACGGCTTCCATATTCTCAGGGTGTTCCTGATCTTCTGGGTTGACCTTGATCGGAATGAATTTTTTCGAGAGTTCGATGATGCGGTCATCTGTGAATGTTTCAGCATCCAGCTGACGGCATGCACCTCACCAGTCGGTGTAGAAGTCGAGCATAACGGGTTTGCCGGTTTTCTCTGCTTCTTTCATACCGTCCTCAAGCGATTTCCCCCATTCAACCCCTGCAGTCGCAATGTGTGCGGGTATTAGACCTATCATCAGTAATAGGATACCGAGTGAAATGCGGTGAAAAACAAAATTAAACATCAATTTTCTCCTTTAATGGTTGTCAGTTATCAGCAGTCTACATCCTACTGTTCGGTTGAATCAGTTTTGCTTTGTTCGAGTGCGGCTGCGCTGGTTGTTTTGCTCGATAGCGTTGTCCGACACTTGAAGCAGGTAATGGTAACTCTGACGAGTTTTTTCTGTTTACCGACATTGGATTGTTTCTGTTCTGTTTGGACGTGTCTTTTGCAGCGCGGACACCATTGTTGTTTCGCGGATAACATAATCGATTACTCCTTTATGAGATTGTGTCCTCTGCTTACGGGCAGAAATAGACACACCGCATCACGATAAAAGTTTCAGTACCCGAGTTAGTGATTTTTCACGGTGTTCCATAACCTGCTGTAAACATATTGAAAAAATATCCAAGTAAATAAACCTGACAGGGCTAAAAACACCGCGCGCAACCTACATCTTCTATACGATTCTGATTCAACAAACGTTACTTCCCGACACAGAATTGTGAGAAAATTCTATCAAGAATATCCTCAGTTGTCGTTTTACCGACGATGTCACCGAGACCATCAAGACTGATTCGCAAATCTACAGCAACGAGTTCAGGTGGCATACCGTTTTCGAGGCTCTCTATCGCATAACTAAGCCCTTCATCAGCGCGTCGGAGTGCTTCCTGATGGCGAGCGTTTGTCACGATTGGTGATTCACCGATACGCAATTCGCCGCCAAGTAGTTCCTCACAGACAGCGGCTTTTAGCTTGTCAAGTCCTTTGCCCTCAGGAATCGCTGTTTCGACAATCCGTTTCTTTGGGCAGTGTGCGAGCAGTGCTGTCGGTGCCGTCACAACCGGTAGATCAATCTTGTTGAGAATCAGGATTGCCCTCGGCGACGCTGCCATCTGTAAGAGTTCCAGATCGGCATCGTTCAGGGGTTGTGATGCGTCGAACATCAGCAGTAGCAATTCTGCCCTGTCAAGCACCGCTTTACTGCGTTCAACGCCGTGTTGTTCTACAATATCATCTGTCTGTCGGATCCCGGCAGTGTCAATGAGTTTCAACGGGATGCCGTTGATATTAACTGTCTCCTCAATTGTATCGCGCGTTGTGCCGGGGATGTCTGTTACGATTGCGCGTGTCGTTCCAACAAGTGCATTGAGTAGACTCGATTTTCCAACGTTCGGCTTACCAAGTATCGCAACGTTGACACCTTCTGTGATAAGCCTACCTTCAGCAGCGGTTTCGAGCAATATAGTTAAGTCGGTCTGAATTGCGCGTGCGGTTTCGAGTTGTGCCTCCACCTTCATGAAATCCAGGTCTTCCTCAGGAAAATCAATAGAAGCCTCAATTTCTGCGAGTAAGCCTGCAAGTTGATCACTCAAACGATTAACAGTGTCGGAGAGTTTACCCGCGAGTGCCTCCACAGCGATTTTCCGACTCAGGTCTGTCTTTGAAGCGATGAGTTCTGCGACGGCTTCGGCTTGTGCGAGGTCGAGTCTGCCGCTAAGAAAAGCGCGTTTTGTGAATTCACCCGGTTCTGCTATCCGTGCTCCGTTTTTCACCACCAAGTCCAACACCGCCGTGAGCGGAACTATTCCGCCGTGGCAATTAAATTCGACGATGTCTTCGCCGGTATACGTTCTCGGTGCGTGCATGACACCGAGTAGAACTTCATCAATAACTTCATCGGATGCTGTTGCGTCTATGACATGTCCGTAAGTCAGCGTATGCGTCGGCAGTTTGATCGGAGATATTGCACGCGGCGATCGGAAGACTTCAGCGGCAATCGGTAGCGCAAGCGAACCGCTCACACGGACGATGCCGATACCCGCTTCACCGCGTGCTGTTGCGATGGCTGCAATCGTATCGTGGAATTTCATTTTATTCAACCCGACGCATAGATACGGTTCCGGTAAATCAACAAGAGGACAGAGCAATTAAATAGCATTGTTCGCTTAAGGTTGTTGCGTTGTGACGACGACACGCCGCATTTCACCCTCACCCTGACTGTAGGTGGACACGACCTTGTCTTCTTTTAAGGTGACATGGATGACGCGCCGGTCGCGTGCGGACATCGGTGAGAGGACAACATCCCGGTCAGTATATTTGACTTTCTCTGCCACTTGGTGCGCCATCTCAATGAGCCGCTCTTCTCGGCGTTCTCGGTAGCCTTGGGTATCGACAAACACCCGTCTTTTTACAAGGGAGGCTTTATTGATGATACAGTTAAGAAGTCGTTCAATGGCATCAAGCGTCTGCCCATGTTTTCCGATGAGCAAGGCAGGCATGTCCGTGAGGATATTCAGATGCGTGCTTCCGTCGATGAAACTGGTCTCAATTTCGGCATCAATCTGCATCCGGTTAAGCATCTCTTTGAGAATTGTCTCCGGGGCAGTAGAGACATCTTGATTGAGCGTGGCTCGGATTTTCGCCGGTTTCGCGCCGAAATTCAGAATCCCCTTCGTCGGTTCATTGACGATGTCGATTGTAACCTGCTCCCGAGTTACTTCGAGTTCGTTGAGCGCGTGTTCGATTGCTTCCTCCACTGTGTCGCCTTCGGTTTCAATGTAGTGTTGCACAGGTCATGTCCTCCTCGAATAACGTTTCCGGCAGTGAAGTCGCTGATGCGGTGCGAGGCTGCGGTCTGGAAACTTTGCCCTATAAAGTTGGCTTATGAATTCTGCTACTGTTTGGCGTTGTTCCGTTTTTTTGTGTCTGCTATTGCGACGGGTTCCTCGTCAGTCGCGTTTCGGTTTTGTAAGTATTGCTGTGCTATCGTGAATACATTGTTGCATAACCAATACAACACGAACCCCGATGCCCAGTTGTAGAAGATAAAGATAAAGATGAGTGGCATAAATTGCATCAATTTCGCTTGCATGTTGTCTGTCGTGGGAGTCATATTGCCGACAAATTTCTGTTGGAGCCACGTTGTGAGACCATTTATTATCGGTAATAAGCGGATAGCATCTATCTGTGTGACGATCAACGGTATTGTGAAGGGCAGTTGAATTAAAGTATCCGGTGCAGAAAGGTCGTCAATCCAAAGCAAGAAAGGTGCCCCGCGTAACTCTACTGCGCTTCCGAGGAGTGCAAAGAGTGCCCAAAAAATCGGGATTTGTGGGAGCCACGGGATACAGCCCCCTAACGGGTTGACCCCGTTTTCCTTATAGAGACGCATCGTCGCGCGATTGAGTTTCTGTGGGTCGTCCCTGTATTTCTCCTTCAACTCCAGCAGCTGCGGTTGAAGTTTCTGCATCTTCTTCATAGAAGTGTGTGCTTTACGCGTGAAGGGATAAGAGATTAACTTTACCAGTGCTGTCAGTAGGATAATCGCGAGTCCGTAGTTCCCGAAAACGGCGTGCAACCCTTTGAATATCCACAGCATTCCCCAAGCGATGAACCAGAAGAATCCGAAGTCAATAATTTTGGATAGGCGAAGCGGGTTATCTGGCGCGTTTGGCGTTTCAATACTCTTTAGAATCGTATCATCCTTCGGTCCGACGTATAGCCGGAAGGTATGATTCTGCTTTTCCTCAGGTTGAAGGTAAAAACTTCGCAACACGAGTGAGGCTGTGTCCGTTGGGGCGGTGACAGAAATATCTGTTACGGTGTTTGCTTGCGGTGTTTCAGTGAGTTTATATGTTGCTGCGAGTTCAGGGTCTGGGATCATCAGCGCGCTGAAATACTGACTGTCCATACCCGCCCAGAGTACTGGGGCTAAGGCTTGCTCAGCCTTCAATTTGCGTTCCGGTTTACCCTCGCCGATGTAAGCCTTCGCGCCTTCTGTGCCGCGTCGACCGCGTTTACCACTCCTTTTTTCGTGCGGGAGCAGGTCCGCATTGATACCGCGTCCCCACTGCAGTTCATATCCATTTGCGAGTTCGGCACCACCCATGAGCAGTGGTTGATCGGAAACGTTTTGGAAGGCTATTGCCATATCAACGAAATAGCTATCTGGATTGAAGGTGAACTGCTTTATTACCTGAAGTTTGTCTCCGATTGTTGTTAGAAATGTAAGTGTTGCGGTATCCTGTCCGTTTGTAAGGTCGATTTCGGATTTATCAGCCTTCCACGTGGCGCGAAGCGCATCAAGTTGTAGCTGCGAATTCGCGAACCGGAGTGCAAGGCAGTTCAGGGCGTTCTCCGGGATTAAATTCAATGGCGCGTTTTCGATATCTGTACGATCTGGAAAATCGTTGAGTTGCCACTGTTTGGCGATTGCGAGTTTCTCGTTAAAGACAATACTATATTTATCGGTTTGGACGTTGACTTTTGTGTCGTCTGGACTCTCCTCAACCGCTGTCCAGAGGTCCGGACTGAGCGGTGTATCGGCGCCTTCAGATGTTGCCTGCGTCGTAGGATCAATTGGTATTTCGCCTGCTCCTGGTGCTGTGGGTGTCTCTTGGGTCGTTGGCGTTTCGTCCAATTCAGGGACAGTTTTATTGATCATATAATGACTGGCGACTTGCCATCCAATGATTACGATAACCATTAGGACCAATGCCAGAATGTAACGTGCGCCCATTGAGATTAGGTGCTCCTCATTTTAAATGTTTTTTAAGTCCGCATCTGTTATTTTAGCGGATCGAAACCACCCGGATGATACGGATGGCATTTTGAAAGTCGTTTAAGTGTTAGCCAGCACCCTTTGAGCGTTCCGTACCGTTTTAAAGCCTCAAGTGCGTATTGTGAACATGTAGGGTAGAATCGGCACGAAGGTGGGAGTAACGGTGAGATAAAACGTCTATAAAATCGGATCGGATATGTGAGTATCGCCGTTCTACCCGGTGCGTCTTCTGATGGCTGAGTTTTATGCTGCTTCATGTCTGTCTGTTGATGTTTGCAATGTGGCACGCCGCTGTTCCTCTTTTACCGAACTGGGTGAATTATTTAGGATTGACGCTTTACGGAACAGGGCAGCCAATTCATCTCGCGCTTCCTGACATGTAAGTTGACAGGCGGGTGTCCTGCCGACGACTACAATGTCATGTCCCGTTTTTATCCGTGGGCGCAATTGCCGAAACGACTCACGAATTAACCTTTTGACGCGATTCCTTTGAACGCTCTTTCCGACTTTTTTACTGGCGGTTATCCCCAACCGGAGGTAATTGAAACGGGTATGGAGCACGTATATCACGAAGTAGCGATTCCAATATTTACTGCCCTTCTGATAAGCACGCTGGAATTCCCAACGCTTTTTCAGTTTTTCGGGATCTTGCATGATTTAGTTGATATACAGATACTTTCTCCACGACGGGTGGCACCCGCGAAAATGGCGGTTGAGTTGCAAATACGTTAAGATTGATGGTGTTTTGGGTTGACGTGTGAGTTTGAGGCGCGTCTCGTAGAGCATACTACTGCCCTTTTTGTTATTACATTTTTTACAGGCTGTCACGACGTTTTCCCATGTCGTTTCGCCGCCGCGAGAGATCGGGACCACATGGTCCAATGTGAGATGCACAGTCGGAAACTCCTCTTGACAGTATTGGCATGTATACTGATCACGGACGAGGACATTCCTTCGTGAAAATTTGACGACGCTCCGCGGGACGTGAACATATTTCACCAAACGGATGACATGCGGTGCTTTTATCGCAGCACTTGGTGAATTAATTTCGACATCTGAGACTTCTTCCGTCTGTGCGGTGCCTTTGAAAACCATTTTCATAGCACGCCGGAGGTTGCAAACGTTGATCGCTTCGTAACTTGCGTTGAGTACTAAGACAGACATTTCCACTTGCAGGCCCTCTAACTTGAAGATTGGCTCTACCACATTATCTTCTATGTATTTTAACACATTTTTAGGTCAATTGCAACTAAATTATCAGTGTATTAGCCGTCAGTTATTACCCGTTGACGGTCAGCAATCGGCAATTAGCCATCGGTGGTCAGAGGTATGATTTTCAATTGTCAGCCCTGTAATGGGTTTTTGCTTGGGTGTTTCTTCAGTATGTTTATAGCAGACCGAGGTTGGAGATGCAAGCGCGAAATTAAGATACAATTGACTTTTGGTTTTGTGTATAATATGTGATTATAAATACCCTCAGCCACACGGAGAAGGTTCTGAATGCAGCGGACCCTACGAAATGTTATCGTAATTTTAAGTTTTGCGTTTACTTTGAACAGCCACACCGCCGACATCCGATTTATGGATGTCACTGAACAGGCAGGCATCCATTTTGAGCATGCTGGCGGCATTGATCACCGTGTAGTGCCAGCACTTGTCGGTTCGGGGGCGGCGTGGCGGGACTACGACACCGACGGTAGGCTTGATCTCTATATCGTCAACAGTGCATTGGTGCGTCCGGCGCCCGACGCGGTGCTACCGAAGAACGCACTGTATCGAAACAACGGGGACGGCACTTTCACCGATGTAACCGATGCCGCTGGGGTTGGGGACACTGGATGGGGTATGGGATGTGCCTTCGCAGACTACGATAACGACGGTGATGCCGACCTCTATGTCACGAACTATAAAGCGAATCAGTTTTATCGGAACAACGGCGATGGTACCTTCAAACGCTTCTCATCTGGCGCAGGTGGGATCGGACACAACGGCTTCGGTGCTGGTATCGCATGGGGTGATTACGATGCTGATGGTTATCTTGATCTTTATGTCGGTAACTACATTGAATATAGCAAGGTTCCACAAGGCGACGAGGTGTTCTTTCCTTACGATTTCTTCGGGCAGACAAATATCCTCTATCTAAACAAAGGGGATGGCGGATTCATCAATATCACGAATGCTGCGAAGGTGAACGGTGGGTTTCATCTAACCCTCGGTGTCGCCGCGGTGGATTATGATGCCGATGGCGACTTGGATCTCTATCTCGCTAACGATACCGACCAGAATATCCTCTACCGCAATGATGGTGAGTTAACCTTTATGAATACAAACCAACCCGATTCAAGGAGTGGAACCGGCGACATCCGAAGTGGGATGGGGGTCACTTGGGGCGATTATGATGCCGATGGCGATCCGGATCTCTTTGTTACGAATTGGCTTGATGAGAACAATGTCCTCTATAGAAACAACAGTGATGGCACATTTACTGATGTCTCCGCGCAAAGCCGTATTTTTGAGTCCGGGTTAGGGAAGACATGCTGGGGCACAGCGTTTTTTGATGCGGACAACGATGGCGATCTCGATCTCTTTTTCGCGGCGGGGCACATTGATCCGGCTTCGTGGGAAGCGCACGGTCAGGCGGATGTCTTCCTCCAGAACAACGGCGACGGCACGTTCACGGATATTTCTGAGGCTGTCGGTCTCCGAGAATCTGATTCGCACGGTGTAGGCAGGGGCGTAGCGGTCGGGGATTACGATGCTGATGGCGATTTGGATCTGTTCATTGTCAATAGTGGGACGAAGCCGACGTTGCTCCGAAACGACGGTGGAAATCGGCAGCACTGGCTCCAGATTCGCACGGTTGGTTCGGTGAGCAATCGGGACGGTGTCGGTGCAGTCGTCAAAGTGAGTGCAGGGAATCTCCATCAGAGCCAGCAGGTAACGGCGGGGGATAGTTACCTTTCACAGAGCAGCCTTGATGTAGCGTTTGGGTTGGGACATCACGCGAAAGTGGATCGGATCGTCATCCAGTGGCCGAGCGGGATCGTGCAGACGTTGACAAATGTGCAAGCGAATCAGCGGCTTGTTGTGGTTGAGGGGGAATAGTTATGAGTTATCAATGTTAGGAAGTGTGCTAAAGTTATGAAAATTTCAAAGTGTGCTAAAGTGTGAGAAAGTTATGAAGTTATCAACTTTACAGGTTTCTCAACTTTAGTTACACTTTACGAGACTTTACTGGACTTCACGAACTTCTTTAACTGAAAACCGATAACTGCATAAAAAAGATTTGAAATTGTAAAATAGATGTGTTATTTTAAGGTTACGTGTATTTTTATGCACAATTAAACAAGGAGGAAATATGCGACACTACTTATTTTTAATTGTTATGCTTACCGTATTTGTTGCGGTAATGTTCGTTTACGATGCCCAACCTGCTAAAGAAATTCGGGTATGGGGCGGTAAAGCGGCAGATTTCAAAGATTCCGATGGACGTGTCTGGCACGGCGGACAGAATGAGAAAAAAGACTGGGGCGGTTGGATCGAAAAATTGCCTCGCGTCGCAGAAGTCCGAAATCTCACGAAAGATGCTGAGAAGTTGGCAAAAAAAGAAGGCTACGACGCGGAACTCTTCTATGCTGTCAGTTGGGCAGCTTTTCCTGATGTCGTCAAGATGGAACTGAATACCGGCAAAGGTATGTTCAATGTTACCTATCTCGTGGGTGAACACTGGTCGCCGAACAATCGCGGTTTCGATATTATCATCGAAGACGAGATTGTTGAAGAGGAATATGTGACACCGGGAAAAGATGAGATAGATATTAAGCGATATGAGGGCATTGAGGTTAAAGACAAGGTGATGAGTCTTGAATTCGCTGGCAATCCAGATACCGGGGCAGGCGATCTCAATGCGATGTTTAGTGGGATAGAAGTAGTTCCCGCATTAGCCGTTGATCCGAAGCAGAAAGTTACCACGACGTGGGGTGCGCTGAAGTCGGAACGGCAAAATCCATAATAGATGGAGGCAATTTTGATGAGACTTTTTAGTGTTTTAACAATAGTGTTTTTATTGGCGGTGTTCACACTACCGACGCTTTTACCGGCGGAGGAGTTCCGAGTGTGGGGCGGCAAGACAGATGACTTTACGGATTCACAGGGTCGCGTCTGGCGCGGTGCGCAGCAAGCCGACCAGTCATGGGGCGGTTGGATTGAAAAAGAGCCGCGGGTCGCTGAGGTCAAAGAGTTGACAGCGGATGCACAAGCACAAGCGGAAGCCGCCGGCTACGACGTGGATCTCTTTTATGCCGTTAGTTGGGCATCTTTTCCTGACACTGTTAAGTATCAGTTCAAGACGGGTAACGGCACTTTTGACGTGACCTATCTCGTGGGTGAACACTGGTCCCCAGAAAACCGGGGCTTCGATATTTTTATTGAAGAGGAGAACGTCGAGCCGCTCTACGTGACACCGGGTAGGCATGAGATTGACATCAAGACCTATTCGGGGATTGAGGTGAGCGACGGCACACTCGATTTCAACTTCGCTGGGAACGCAGAGACTGGTGCAGGTGATTTGAATGCGATGTTCAGTGCTTTGGAGGTTGTGCCTGCTGCAAGCACTGATGTGGATCCGAAGGCGAAACTCGCGACAACGTGGGGCGCGTTGAAAGATGACCGTCAATAAACGTACGTGTTGAATATAAAAAAGCCCGCGGTATTTTTGGTGCCGTGGGCTTTTTATTTCTATGTAGCCACTAAGCCTTCGGGGTTGTTAGATCGCCGCTGAGAATTGTGGGACACCAAAACTTCTCAATGTATTCGATGATTAACTGTGTGCCTTCCTCGTGGCTGACGTACGGCGGTTTAAATGGGTTGTACATCGCATCCGTGAGGTCGCTTACGAGAACAGCGTTAAAGCCCCAGCGTACCATCTGTTTAATCGCAAAAGAGCGTCCGAGTACACACATATTCGTGTGAACCCCCATGAAGATGATGTTTTTGATGCCTTTGTGATGGAGCAGGTTGTAAACCTCCTGTCCATTGTCGCTGATGGCATCTGTATCGTCGATTTCGATGACCGGATGCTGTCGATGCCATGCTTTGTAACTTTCGGCTTCACCCGTATCTGAGCCGCCATCGGAGGCATCAACGGGTTGCGGCGGATCGGGCATCTCGCGTTCCTCCGGTGGGTCGGCGTGTCGGAATTCCAGCACTGAGCGGCGCGCTGGATGTGCCTCGTAGAAATCCATCGTATCGGAAGGTGCGTGGATAATTTGTACGCCGTTCTGTCTCGCGCGTCCAAGCACGATGTTCATCCGGGGTGCCATCACGTTTACGCGTTCTGTCGCGCCCCACGACCAATGCTCGTTCCACATATCGACAACGATGATAGCCGTTTCAGAGGGGTGCCAGTCCACCTCTTCTTCGATGACACGCCAGCCGTTTCTGCCGACGGTTCGCGGTTCTTGTCGGCGGGTTGAGAGTGATAAGGTTGTAGTCGCTGAAAAAGTGCGGCTTAAGAGGTTAAGTAGCATTATCTTCTACTCCTTTGCGAAAAACGTAAGCGTCTTTATAGCGTCCATAGTAGTTTTTTCGGATGCCGCAAATACGGAACCCGAATTGTCGGTAGAGATATTGTGCCGGTAAATTGCTGACGGCGACTTCCAAAAACACCTCGCGCCCGTTATCCGCTTGTATCATTTCCAGTGCTGAGGCGAGCAGATATTTGCCGATGCCTTGTCGCTGACAGGCGGGAGGTACAGCAATGTTCAGGATATGTGCTTCTTCATGAAGAATGTTAAACACTATATAGCCGACGACGGTGTTCTCGCGCCGTGCAACATAGAAACGTTCATACGACCGAGGTCGCTTCAGGGATATTGTAAAGTAGGTATTGCTCCACGGATTCTCAAAACATTGATTTTCGATGTCTAAGACCTGTTGTAGGTCGTCGAGATGCATCGGTTCAAATGTGAGCTCTTGGAGCGGGTTTCGGGCTGCCATTGCGATAAATGCGTGTAGAACTCTGTTTCTAAAAAGATGGTGAGAGTATAGCATATTGTGGAATTGGTGTCAAATTAGCCATCGGCTGTCAGCCGTCAGCGGTCAGTAGGAGGCGGCAGGATGAAGGATGGCTGGGGTAGATCCGTGGGATTATTCGTCTGAATCAGGATTAGAACGGCTGTGGAATTGATACACGAAAACTCTTGATTACCAACAGCCGATGGCTGATGGCTGATAGCCAAGTGACAACTAATTGATTTTTTTGGGAAAGTCTGTTATAATTCACTTATATACACAGGAATCTGTCTACAAGAAGGAGCGCGTTATGAAAGATTTTGCTTTTACAGGTGGACGTCCGGATCCGTATACATTCCCCACGGAGGGGCTGATTGCGGCGAGTGAGAAGGCACTCCGAAAATTGGGCGGTGATTTGGTCAACTATCCGGGTGAATCCGGTTATAGCGGGCTGCGCGAACTGGCATCGATGCGGTTTGAACGGCGCGAGGGTGTTCCACTGCCGATAGATAATATCTCAATCACCTCCGGTTCTATGCAGGCATTGGAATTGGTGCTTGGCACACTTATCAACCCGGGTGATACGGTGCTAACAGAGGAATATACTTACAGCGGCACCTTGGGCATCATGCGGCATTTCAAGGCGAATATTGAAGGCGTGTCGATGGACTATATTGACGGTATGGATATGGATGCGCTGGAATCGAAGCTCAAGGCACTCAAATCGAAAAATATCCGTCCAGCGTTGATTTATACGACATCGAACCATCAGAACCCAACCGGGGCAATCCTCTCACTTGAACGCCGACACCGGATGCTGGCGTTAGCAGAGGAATATGATACCGTGATTGTCGAAGACGATTGCTACGGCGATATCGACTTTACCTCGACCCCAACACCGGATTCGCTCTTTAAGTTAGATACGTCGAATCGGGTGATCTTTATTGCGACGTTCTCCAAAATCTTAGGGGCAGGTGTTCGACAAGGCTATTTTGTGGCGCGACAACCCTATTACGGGCAAATCCATCAGAACCGTTGGGACGGTGGGACGAGCGCGTTGGCGAGTGCGATCGTCGCTGAATTCTTTATGGAGCATCTTGAAGCGCACCTTGTGAAGACGAACGCTGCTGTCGGCGCGAAATGTCAAGCGGTGGTGGATACCCTTGAGGCGAATGTCAGTGACCTCTGCACGTGGACCCGACCGCGCGGTGGACTTTTCCTCTGGATAGATCTGCCGGAAACGACGGATATGCAGAAGTTACAACAATTGGCATCTGAAAAAGGGGTCGGTTACAGCAACGGGAGTGCTTTCCACTATGCGAACGAACCGGTGAAAGCGATCCGGTTGGCGTATGCATACTGCCATGTAGACGATGTCCCTGAAGGGATTACATATCTGTGTGAAGCGATTCGTGCGGCGCAAGGCTCGGCGGTAGCTGCTGCAGCAGATTAACACCGGTTGATACGTTATCCTACCCCGCTGATATGGGACAATAAAGGATTGGCAAATTTGGGAGGTTGAAATGAAAAATCAACTTTTCGTCTTGACTGTGCTTGTCACGACGATCAGCTTTACAACGATTGCTTACAGTGAAACCATTGTTTCTTTACAACCTAAGACTGACATTACCGCTGCATCCGTTGGTGAGCAGGTGACAATTGACATTAAAATAACGGGCGGCAAAGGTGTTGCAGGGTATGGACCGCTTCTTGTCCCGGGACTAGGGTATGGACCGCTTCTTGTCTTTGATTCGACGGCACTCAAGTACATCGGTGCAGCGCACGGGGACTACCTTCCGACAGGCGGTGTTTGGATGAGTCCGCGGTTAAGCGATGATGGGAGTTATGAAATCCTGCTCACCGTTGGAGATTCAACGACATCGGGCAAGTCTGTGATTTTCCCACCTTCGGCAGAGGATTCAGGGAACGACGAATCGGGTGACCCCAACGATGACCCCCCTCCCCCAGGTGGCACGCACGATCCAGGGGACTCGGCAGAGATATCGATAGACGACCTATTTTTTCAGGTTCCAGAGCAGCTGCTGATACCAAGTTTCGGATTACCAAGTGGCGAGTATTGGGCGATCTCGCTCTTGGCTTCATCGCCACTTGGAGCCGATACAAAACCAGTCCCTGTGGATGGTGATGGGACGCTCGCGACACTTACCTTTGAAGTGATTGAAGCGAAACCCGCCGCTATTACACTGCTGGAAATCCAACTCTCCGATACCGATGATGCGCCATTGGAAAGCACCCTTCAAAATAGTTTGATAACTGTAGATGCTGCGGACGCAGGGGGAAGGAGGGCTGCGGATGCTTATAGTGAAACCGTTGTTTCTCTACAACCTACAACTGACATCACCGCTGCATCCGTTGGTGAGCAGGTGGCAATTGACATTAAAATAACGGGGGCAAAGGTGTTGCAGGGTATGGACCGCTTCTTATCTTTGATTCGACGGCACTCAAGTACATCGGTGCAGCGCACGGGGACTACCTTCCGACAGGCGGTGTTTGGATGAGTCCCGAGTTGAACGATGATGGGAGTTATGACGTCATACTCATTGTCGGGGATACAACGACATCGGGCAAGTCTGTGATTTTCCCACCTTCGACAGAGGATTCAGGGGACGACGAATGGGGGGACCCCAACGTTGACCCCGCTCCCCCAGACGAATGGGGGGCAAAACCAGTCCCTGTGGATGGTGATGGGACGCTTGCGACGCTTATCTTTGAAGTTATTGAGGCGAAACCCGCCGCTATTACACTCCTGGATATCAACCTCTCTGATACCGACGATGTGCCGTTGGAAAGCACTCTCGAAAATAGTTTGATAATCCTAAATGCCGCAGACGCGGGCGGAAGGTCGGCTGCGGATGTGAACGGCGATGGTAAGGTTAACATTTTAGACCTTGTATTCGTCGCCGGCAAGTTCGGTCAACCTGTCACCGATCCGGACCAGGCTGCGGATGTGAACGGCGATGGTAAGATTAACATTTTAGACCTTGTCCTGATCGCACAGCATTTCGGAAATTAAAAGAAAGAGGAGCGAACCGTTGCGCAATATTATCCTTATATCCTTGGATACACTTCGGGCATCGAGTATGAGTTGTTATGGGCATCACCATCTGACGACACCACACCTTGATGCCTTGGTAGAAAAATCGACGCTCTTTGAGAAGTGTATCAGTCCGCATATTCCGACGCACCCTGCACATACAACAATGTTTACGGGCAAGGATGTCTTGTCGCACCAAATCATCACACAAGGTGGGACACTAAACTTGGCAGAAAATGTTAAGACGGTGCCGGAATTGCTGAGTGAAGCGGGCTACTTTACCGTCGCTGCGGACAATTTGGGTCGCTGGTTCCAGCGCGGTTTTCCTGAAGGACACTATCGCGGCTACCAATGGGAGAGTGGTTTTCGCAAAGCCCGAAAGGCGGAAGCGGTTAACGAAACAGCGATGGCACTTTTAGACAACGCGCAGGCACAAGATAAGCCTTGGTTTGCTTTCCTTCATTATTGGGATCCGCATACACCTTATCACCCACCGCTGCCGTTTGAACGGATGTTCTATAGCGGCGACGAGTGTGATCCGAACAATCGAAGTATGGATGCCGTTTACGCATGTGAACCTTTCACAGACTATTTCCGGCAGTGGATGTGCACACCGGATCCGGCGGACCCTGAAAACATTGCGAAGAAGCGGCTCTGGCGAGATAGACGCTATGTTAACTCACAGTACGATGCCTCGATCGCCTACATGGACGCGTGTCTCGCGCAGCTTTTTAGGTATCTACAGGATGCCGGGCAGCTGGAGGAGACGCTCCTGATTATTACTGCTGATCACGGTGAAGAACTTGATGAACACGAACTTTGGTACGATCATCACGGACTTTATGAAACGAATTGTCATGTACCCTTGATTGTTCACTGTCCCGCGCACCTTCAGGAAGGGCAGCAACTTGGTGGTCTCGTCCGTCTCACCGATATTGCACCGACAATCCTCGATTACGCCGGATTGAGCGAGGTGACGGCGCGCGAGAGGATGGAAGGCGCAAGCCTGCGTTCGCTGATGGAAAACGGCAGACACGACGGCACGACAGAGGCAGTCTATCTTACCGAGTGTGGATGGATGAAGAAGCGTGGGTGGCAGACACAGAAATGGAAATTGATTGTTGAAACCGGCGGGACACCTGCTGTTTATAACACACCGGATTTGGAACTCTACGATCTTGAAGAAGACCCAGACGAGGTCTACAATCTCGCGGAGGAAGCGGATGAGGTCGTTGCGCGTTTGAAAGCCGATATGGACGCTTTTCTGCAACGCAGGCTTGTCGAGACAGGGCTACCCGACCCAACAATTGAACAGGATATTACTATGCGCCGCATCGGTGATAAATCGAAGGCGGTGCCGCTCTAAAGAGGGGCATCATGAAACATAAAAGTAGATTATACCTTACCACCCTTTGGCGCGTGATACCAGTCCTGATTATGGCGGTGACCCTTTTCAACGGTTGTACAGCATTGAAAGAGGCTCAGCAGCGCCGCGAAAAACGCATCCTTGAAGAACGGAACGCAAGTACCCTGATGCTCAAGACGCCAGATGCGACAATTGACCCGAAGACCGGCGTAAGTGATCATTATACCCTCAAATTTGCTGAAGATTTGCACGGACATCCAGATTTTGATGAAGTCGCAGAGCGGGAGGAATTCACCCACAATGCGCTCATTTATATGGAGAGCCTTTACGATGCGATGCACGAACTCTTTGGGTTTCAACCCAAGCATAAAATCAATGTAACATTGCACGATGCTTATAGAGGCAACAGGCGCGCCGCGTTCACAAGTACCGAATATCGCTCTGGAATGTTGGGTGGACGGTATGTGAAGTTTATTAAAAGCATTCACATGGATTTCCCGATGCAGATGTACGAAAAACACGGGGTCCGCGTCCATGAACTGACGCACGCTTTCACAAATATCTATTATATACCGGTCTGGTTCTCAGAAGGCATCGCTGTTTTGATTCAGACGGAGTACGCACAAGGCGGCTTGCACCCTAAATTCGATAGCCTCCAAGGCGATTTGCGCGTCGATCTTGATGGTGTGAATCAGTTGGAGAGTTGGGGCGGACATACGGAAGACAGTCCGCTGACGCAGTGGCGCTATAGGTACGCGTACACACTCGTTTCTGAGCTGCGAAAAAAATACGGACACGATTTTTATATCCGAGTTTTCGAGTTGATGGAAGCCGACGGCCTCCATCAAAGACTTGCAGGTAATATGAAGACCAGTTTCCTCGTCTACTATTTCAATCAAGCAGCGGGTGAAGATCTGGTGCCGTTCTTCAGAAAATTGCATTTCAGAGTACGTAAATTAACAAAAGAAGACATCCTTAAACAGATTGAAATGGATAGCCAAAATCGGAATCGGAGGCAATGATGCGCGCGAAATTCAATATACACAGGATTTTCACATCGCTGCTATTAGGATTAATGTGCCTATGCTATAGTTGCGTGATTGGACAGAAGTGGAGCCAAAACTACACACGTTTACCCGGTGTAACCGCAAGCGATCCGGCGTTCATTGATAACAACCTTGAAACCATTGGGCAGTCCCAACGCAAAAAGGGGTCCGGTAGCGCAATCACCGACCTTGATATCCCGTCAGAAGCGATCATCCACTTACCGGAGAAAAAATCGGTCTATCGTATTGTGATTCATTCCAGGAACTTGGAGGAGTTCGAGGTGCAGGCATTCAACTCACGCGGCGAATGGGAGAAAATTTATGACCGGCGGACGAATAAGGATCGGATTATTGACATTCGGCTCAACAAAGTTGTCACAACTTCAGGTGTTAAAGTAGTCGTGCGTCGGACGACGGAAGATGCCGCGCTGCGGCGGAAAAACGTTCAACTTGATCGAGAGAATGCAGAGACCGCTGACGGGCGGCGGCGACGCGGACGTTATGTTTACCATCTAAAAGGTCCGACGACTGCGCTTGCAAAGATCGCAGAGATTGAGTTGTATGGGTACGCAACAGCCACCAGCGATCAGCCATCGGTGGAATAGTTATCAGTACTCATTACTCAGGAAAAAGGTATTTTGATGGCTGACTGCCGACTGCCAAAAGCGGGCAACTAATTATGCAATCCAGTCGTTTTCAACAATACTTAGACCGTTACCTCGGCATCCCACTCTGTGCCATCCTTAGCCTATTTTGTAGGCGCGTCCGGTTCCAACAGGTCCCGAAAAAAATTCTTTTTATCCAACTCTCCGCATTGGGTGATACTATTCTGGCTGTTCCGACCATCCGCGCGATACGGCACGCTTTTCCAGATGCTGAATTCACAATATTAGCATCCCCGACCAATCTGAGTTATTTAACAGACTGTCCCTATATTGATAAGCGTATGCCGTTCCAAATGCCGATGCATCAACTGTTTGCAACGCTCCGTCGCGAGCGGTTCGATTGGGCGATCGATCTGGAGCATTGGCCCCGATTGAGCGCACTCCTTGCCTACGTTAGCGGCGCACCCCTACGGGTCGGGTTTCGGACAAAAGGACAATACCGCCACTTTCTCTTCACAGAGACAGTTGAACATATTCAAGGACGGCACGAAGTACGAAACTTCTTGGACATCGCGATGCAGCTGGCATGTCCATCGCAAGAATTCGCGCTTGAAACCTGGTTTAGCGAGACAGCGCACACATGGGTTCGCGAAACTTTAGTGAAAGAACAGGTCTCGCTTGATGTGCCGCTTGTGGTCCTGCACCCCGAAGCAGGTAGACGGGGTGAACCGCGTAGACGGTGGCCCCAAGAACACTATATCGCATTAGCAGACGGACTTGTTGAACGCCACGGAGTGCAGATTGTCTTGACAGGCGCGCCTGATGAGGTTCAAGTCTCCGAGGCGATTGCGGCACAGACGCGGCATCGAGCGGTCGTGTTTGCGGGGAAGACGGATGTTAACCAACTCGCTGCACTTTTTGCGGATGCAGTGTTAGTGGTGAGCGGCAATTGCGGTCCGATGCATCTCGCCGCTGCAATCGGAACGCCGGTGATTGGGTTACACGGTCCGACAAATGTGGCACAGTGGGGACCTTGGAGCCATAATGCGAGTATCGTTTGTGGAGAGATGCCGTGTAGTCCCTGTCTGAATTTGGGGTTTGAATACGGATGTCAGGCGTTACCGGACGGGACATCGCCGTGTATGCACACGATTGAGGTCTCCGCTGTGCTTCAGGAGTGTGAGCGGTTTTTGGTGGAGTAGTTATCAGTTTCAGTTGTCAGTGGAAAAAAGAAAGGCGGGGTTTAGAACCCCGCCTCCGCTTTTTGGGTAGCACGGTTTGCAACCGCGCCACCTATACGCCTATGGTCTAATACATGTCACCACCGGGAGGCATCGGCGGTGCCGGTGCTTCTGCTTCGGGGAGTTCTGCGATGAGCGTTTCAGTGGTAATCATCAACGCTGCGATACTGGCGGCATTCTGGAGTGCGACCCGTACGACTTTGGTCGGATCCGGGATGCCAGCTTCAAACATGTCGATGAAACGATCTTGATGCGCATCGTAGCCGACGTTTCCGCCTTCGTCTTTGACTTTGGCGATGATGACGGAGTCTTCCTGTCCAGCGTTTCTCGCGATTTGACGGAGCGGATCTTCGAGGGCACGGCGAACGATGGAGACACCGACAGTTTCGGTAGCATCTTCGAGTTCAAGGTTATCAAGTGCGGCTTGGGATCTCACAAGCGCGACACCACCACCGACAACAACGCCTTCTTCAACAGCGGCGCGTGTGGCGTGCATTGCGTCTTCAACGCGTGCTTTCTTCTCTTTCATCTCGACTTCCGTCGCAGCACCGACGTTAATGACAGCGACACCCCCGGCGAGTTTTGCAAGGCGTTCCTGCAATTTCTCGCGGTCGTAGTCGGATGTTGTGTCTTCGATCTGTCTACGGATTTGGTCGATGCGTCCTTGAATCGATTCGGTTGTGCCTTCGCCTTCAATAATAGTCGTGTTGTCTTTGTCAATAACGATACGTTTGGCACTGCCGAGATCGTTCAGGGTGATGTTCTCGAGGTTGATGCCGAGGTCTTCGGAGATGACGCGTCCGTTCGTCAAGACTGCGATGTCTTCAAGCATCGCTTTACGCCGGTCACCGTAGCCGGGTGCCTTTACTGCAGCACAGCGGAGGGTTCCGCGAATCTTATTGACGACGACGGTTGCGAGTGCTTCGCCTTCAACATCTTCGGCGATGATCAACAGCGGTTTGCCCTGCTGTGCAGTCCGTTCCAACACAGGTACGAGATCTTTGAGGCTGCTGATCTTCTTTTCGTGAATGAGGATTGCGGCATCTTCTAAAACGACTTCCATCCGATCGGCATCTGTGACGAAGTAGGGTGAGAGGTAACCGCGATCGAACTGCATCCCTTCAACGACATCAAGGTTCGTTTCAAGGCTTTTGGCTTCTTCGACGGTGATGACGCCATCTTTCCCGACCCGTTCCATCGCATCAGCGATGAGGTCACCGATAGCATTGTCGTTATTTGCAGAAATAGCGGCAACTTGTGCGATCTCGGTTTTCTCAGAAACCTCTTTGCTCAAGTCGTGGACCGCACCAACGACTGCGTCAACAGCTTTTTCAATGCCGCGCTTGAGTGCCATCGGGTTGTGCCCTGCGGCGACGTTTTTCAAGCCTTCACGATAAATGGACTGTGCGAGAATGGTAGCTGTAGTCGTACCATCACCGGCGACATCGCTGGTTTTAGAGGCGACCTCTTTAACCATCTGCGCGCCCATATTTTCGTACGCATCTTCGAGTTCGACTTCTTTGGCGACAGTCACACCATCTTTGGTGATCGTCGGCGCGCCGAATTTTTTATCGAGTACGACGTTCCGCCCTTTGGGACCCAATGTAACTTTAACAGCATCCGCAAGCTTGTCAACGCCCTGTTTAATAGCGCTCCTTGCTTCTTCATCAAACGCTAGTTGTTTTGCTGCCATGTGTTTAACTCCTTTTCTTAGTTAACCTTGGCTAAGATATCATCTTCGCGCAAGATGAGATATTCGGTATTATCATACGTAACTTCAGTGCCGCCGTATTTGGCAAAAAGCACCAAGTCGCCTACTGCCACATCAACGGGTTGTCGCTCACCGCTGTCAAGCAGTCTGCCGTTACCGACGGCAACGACTTTGCCTTCCTGCGGTTTTTCTTTCGCGGTATCCGGGATAATAATCCCACCGCTGGTTGTCTGTTCGTCGTTATCTGAACGTTCGACGAGAATTCTATCGCCAAGGGGTACAAGTGCCATGTCGTTGAATTCCTCCTTGAGTTTGGCGTAAAAATTGTAAATGGAGACGTGTCTGCCTCCTATGAGTTTCTATGGAGATGGCAAAAAACACCACCTTCATACATAATCAGTAGCAATTTTCGTGCCAATCTCTGAAATTCCCAGATTATCAGGGTTAAAGTGCGGAGCGTGACATTTTGGCAGGTTTTTAGGCGTGACAAATTGTCGTTTTTGAAATTAGTGTTTGAAAAGAGTGTGCCATTTTGGCACTGACAACTGATAACCGAAAACTAAAAACCGTTCTTCTGACGGCTGATGGCTATCCCGCAGCGGGGCACAACTCCACTTGTCCGGTTTCGCCTGCACGATAGGCAGCGGCGATAATTTCGTTTGCTCGCAAGCCATCAATGCCGGTTGTAATCGGGGTTATGCCTTTTCCGACACACGCCGCGAAATGCTCAAACTGGCACTGATACAGGTCCTCGTATTGTGAGGCGATCAACTGCTGTTCACCATCGAAGTAGGTTTTAATTTTCCAACCGTCGTCGTTATAGACCCAGACGGTGCCTTCCGTCCCATAGAGTTCCAACACGATGTCGCACTGCGGGACCGAGAAACTGAGGTCTGTAAACGCTTGCGCACCATTATCAAAACGCATGAAAATGCCACCGGTCTCTTCAACAGCAGTACCTTGTGTTGTACTGTTATAGAACGCACTAACAGCGTTCACCTCACCGATGAGATAGCGCAGTAGATCTACACTGTGCGGACCGAGATCCATGAAGCATCCGCCGCCGCCCTTTTCGGGATGTGCACGCCATTCGTCTGCGGCGAGTTGATACTGTTTCAGGAACGGCATACGTCCATGCACAAGCTGCCCGAAACGTCCGGCGTCTATCCACGTTCGGATCTGCTGGAAACAGGAGTGGAATCGGAATAGGAAACATATCTGTAGATGGACACCGTTAGCATTGCAAGCAGCGATCATTTCCGTGCATTCTTGTGGTGTAAGTGCCATCGGTTTATCGCAAAGCACGTGCAAGCCGCGTTCTGCTGCAGCGATGACCTGTTCACAGTGTAGGTGAACGGGTGTTGAGACGTAAATCGCATCAAGTGTGTCGTCTCCGAGGAGTGTGTCAACGGTGGTATAGGCTTGAGTTGCCCCGTGTTCGCGGGCGAGTCGTTCCGCGCGTGCGGGATCGCGTGAGAGGAGTGCGTGAAGCTCCGCGCCATTTGCTTTTTTGATTGCTGGCATTGCTCGGCGTTGCGCGACGCTCCCCGCGCCCAGCACGCCCCATTTTAAGTGCATTGTTTCTGACCTCGTTTGTATTTTGTTGTAGGTTGTATTATACAGGATTTTTGGAAATACCTCAATGTTTTTTGGAGATGGCTGTAGGCTGTCAGCAATTAGAGGACTGACCGCTGATAGCCGACGGCTGATGGCTAATCAACTAAAAAGCAGATGCAAACCTGTGGCGAATAGGAAGAATAGGACGATCCTTGAAAAAAGGCGTTCCGGCACGCGGTTGTTCAACGCAATACCTGTTAGCACGCCGAGTCCAATGAACGGCAAGAGCGCGACGGCTTCAATCAGAATCTCAAAGGAGAAAAGATCAAGTTGATAATAGAAGGGGATTTTGATGAAATTGAGTGAAAAATAGGTGGCGGTTGTTGTTGCGACAAAGCCGGTGTTACTGAGGCGTTGCGGAAGGAGATACATCACGACAACGAGGCCACCCATGTGCGCAAGCGTTGAAAATGCCCCGGCAAACATCCCCGCAAGAAGCCCTTGCCACAGTTTGAATTGGAGTGCTGTGCTGGTCGGTTCCGCCGAATTTCCGAGCAACGGCTGCCAGTAAGGACGCAAAAATTCCAGCACGGCGAAAAGACATGCGATGCCGCCGATCACCTTTTTCAGATGAACATCGGAGATGTCCTTTAAAATTAGGCTTGCGAGGATGATGCCGAGGACAGAACCGAGGATGAGGCGTGTTACGCTTTGGCGGTGCCACCGTTTCCAGTAGTGACGGAGTGAGAGGATGTCTGTTGAAAAGAGCAACAGCAGCATCAGCCCGATAACGTTCCGTGCGCTGCGGAAGTGCGTGAACATCGGGACGACGATCATACCGATACCGCCGCCGAAGCCGGCTTTGCTGACACCGGTAAGCCATGCGCCGAAGCAGAGGATAAGGATTTCGTAGATGGGGATGCCTCCTTTTTGGTGAAATGAGTATAGCGGATTGTCGGTAAATTGTCAAGTGGCTATTAGCCATCAGCCATCGACTATCAACCTCGGTCCCCAATCGATAGGTTCGGTTTTTCGGCGTACTCGTCCAAATGCGATCTGCATTCCTAACCGAATCGGATTTGTTAAATGAAAAGAATTATTTGACATCTATGCTGAAATGTGATACAATTTACAAGATGTTTCTATGATTTTAAATTCTAATGGAGGCTTAAAAAAATGGTTCAAGTTGAAGTGAGTGTAGACTCAGGGGAAGCGTTTGATCGCGCCCTTGCACGTTTTAAAAAGATGTGCGGTAAAGCAGGTATCGTTACAGAAATTAAAAAGCGGAGTTTCTATGAGAAGCCGAGCGAGAAACGACGTCGGATCGAAATGAAACGACAGCGGAAAGTCAAACCCCGTAGAATGGGGGATCGTCCACAGTATCATAATAGTGGTAGTGGCGGTAGCGGCGGTGGTTCCCACTAAAACAATACGAGGAGAAATGAATGGCAGATTCGGCAACCGATACGGCTGTGGAAAATTACAAAGGACTTTTGATTCAATATTGCCAAGAACGTGGGTTGAGCCAACCGATTTATACCGAGACACAACTCGGTCCGGCGGATGCCCCGCAGTGGCAAGTGATAGTCTCATACGGTAACCATGTCCACGAAACACCAGAACCCGTTTCCGGTTCAAAAAAATTTGCGCACCAAGTCGCCTCGCAGCAAGTGTTAGCCGAAATCAATTCACGCCGTGAGAGTTTTTTAGCAGGTGATACGGTGGACGCGCCGCCCGCATCTGCACCTACCGACGTGCCTGTGGCAGTGCCGATTGAGGTGCCTATACCGCTTGTGTCCAGTGCATTGACGATTGCCAATGAACGGCTTACCGCCTCGCAACCCTCACGATATCGGTCCCTCACGGATGCCGAGTTTTCAGAAAAACTTTCCAAACTAACATTAGAGATTGTTCGGAACCTACTTGAGAGAGCGGAAAAGGACAAAATTACGTTGCAGTAGGACAGCGTTTTACGCGATGCTGAACTTTTTTCTCGCCGGCGAGGTTACAAACCTCGCCGTTTTTTATTTTCCACATTTCTTTTGACATCCCACTACAAAGTGCTATATAATACGCATACGCTTGGACTATTCCTTTTTTCCGAAGAAATAGACCGCTGATGCCAGAATATGGGCATCTTTATGTCGGGACAATACCGCATCGAGCAACAGCAACGGAAACGTTAGCCATCCGACAAGCAATGAGATCGCTTTCGCAACGAGCAGGCTACCAAAAGAACAGATAAGTCCGACGTATTCTCGGAAGACCCAGTGTAAAGCGGTCGTAGGTCCTGCGCACGCCTGACTCTCGATTTCGGAAAATGCGGCACAGAGTTGGACAATGCCGGGCAGCGTCCATCGCTGGTAATCGTGTGGCGAGGCGTGGTAACCTTGTAAAAACGGTACCGCAACGCAGATGTAGCCACCGGGTTTCAGAACCCGATAGATCTCCGAGACAACACGGGTCGGGGAATGGACATGCTCCAGTACAGCTTCAGAGATCACGGCATCAAAGGTATTATCTTTGAACGGTAAGAGATGCCCATCCGCGATGATGTCAACTTCCGGGGTCGCTTCGATTTCGAGGTTGATGACATTCGGGGCGCGGCGGCGGTTACCGGCACCGAGATCCAAGATGTTCGCGTCGGGACCGAGTTGATGGAGGAGCCGTTTAACGCATCGGTTCCAGCGCGGCGCAGGATATGGGCATCCGATGAGGTGGGATAAGAATGGGTTTTGTCTGAGTCTGCGTTTTATGCGTGAAATCAGATCGGGCATGATATAGTTGTCAGTTCGTTTTTTTTTACTTTCAGTTGTCAGGGGGAATAGTTGTCAGTTTGCTTCGCAGTGAGAATGCGGTTTTTCTGCGAAAAACCTTTCAGAGGCAGTAACCAGTAACCAGTTAAGAGTGCCTCGCAGTGAGAGTTTGATGCATCAAGTCTTTCTTTTAACTGGTAACTCGTAACTGGAAACTGTTCCTCTGATAACTGATAACTGACAACTATGTATCGTATGAATAACCTTTCCAAAAAATACGGAGACCGTTTCGGTAATCTTGGGACGTTAACTTCGCGGCTGAGTGTGAACGTCTGGCATCAATTTATGGCGCACAAATGCATGCAGCAAGCGTCGTCATTGGCATTTAACACGTTATTGTGTCTCGTGCCGTTGTCTGCTGTCGCGCTGTTTTTGTTAAAGACATTTGGTGCCGTTGAAGACGGTAACTCGCCGTTGATCGCTGCGCTACGCGATAATTTCCTGCCGCGCTACGGTGCCGAAGAGATTGTATCAGAACTCTCCGGTTTTGCCAATAGAAATCTTGGTGGACTCGGTGTCGGCGGGTTTCTATTGTTTCTCCTCGTTTCAACGATGCTGTTCATGTCTGTCGAGCAGCATTTCAATGATATTTGGGGTGCGCGGCGGCGGTTACCCGTGATGCAAGCGTTCCAGAAATATGCCGTCTTTTACACGTTGTTGTCTATAGGTCCCCTACTCATCTGGCTCTTCTTTTCGACCGCCACGAACTGGGTGTTTGCACATGTATTCCCATGGATGCTCGTCTACTGCCTCTTTTTCCTGATGTACATCGCGATGCCGAATACGCTGGTAAAGTGGAGCGCGGCGCTGTTAGGGACGTTCATTGCGGGAACGCTGTTCCAGATCGCGCGCCTCGCGTTCAGCAGTTATCTCGAACTCGTCTGGAAGAACTATAGCGACATCTACGGCGCATTGGCGATGCTTATCATCCTCGCTATCTGGACGTATACAACGTGGGTCGTGATCTTGTTGGGCGCGGAGGTCTCGAATGCGTTTCAGCATCTTGGGCATCAAGGGGTTACGCGTGGGAAGCTCCGATATGGCACCAACGGTTATCTGAACAGTTCAGGTGTTATCGCGTTGTTCCTGATTGTAGCGATGCGGTTCTCTAAGGGTGAGGGGGCATGTACAACAGAACAGGTGGCGTTGTGTTCGGGGGTCGCGGAGGAAGTCGTACATGAAAGTTTCGAGCGGTTCAAAGCGGCGGGATTGGTTTATGAGGTGCAGGGAGATACGGATGGATATCTACCAGCCCGTGCGTTGGAAGAGATTACGTTGGATCAGCTCGTTGCTGCAGTTGAGGGTGAGATGACGGCACATTTCGCGACGAGTTTATCGTCTGAGGCGGGCACGCGTGTATTGGATGTGCTTGCGCAGTCGCAGCGGGAGTGTTTGGAGAAGGTTACCGTCGCGTCGTTGTTGTGAAGGTGCCGGGTACCTAAATCTAAGTCCGGTAGGCGCGATGTCAAACCGCGTCTACCGAAGTGAAGAATGACGGAGTTTTGGGAAGAGGAACAACTATTTCGGTGAGAACTCGCTTGCTTTTACGTAGTAAAAGAACCCTATACACATCTCATCTGTCGTTTTTTCACCCCAACCGACAGGCACAGGGGGATCGTTCGGGTTTGCCGGATTCTCCACCGAGTTGTCGAAATGCGCGACGAGGTCCACACGCGACCCCGCTGGCAAAAACAGCGGTTCTTCGTAGTGGTAGATGTCCTGCCAATTGAAATCCCAATCCTGGATCCAGATGAGGTCATGCGCTTCGCCTTCAGTGGTCGTCGCGGTGAGACGCATATCCCGTCCGAGGAGATGCATGTGCGGCATCGCCGCTAAGAGATAGACATCCTGCTTGATGTTCTGAGAGGCTAATACTTCATGCCACGCGTCACCGGGTGGGATGACGAACTTAGAGTTGGTCGCGTCCCCGATGCGGAGTTTCGCGGTGTTTGGGGTCTTTGAAAAATAGAGTCCTAAACGGGAACGGTCGTATTCAACGTTTCCGGTACGGTAGTAATGTACCTGCATAACGATGTCGGCACCTTTCGGTAAGAGGAACCCAACGCCATCAGGCAAGACGGACGGCGTAACGCCGGGTGCCCAACCGCCGAGTGAACCGACAGTGTCAAATCCGGGTCCCGTGCCTTCGGTGACGTAGCCGGGTTTCGGGTCGAGTGCGTCGAGTTTGCGTGCCTCGCCATTCACATCAAGGTAAGGGATGACGTGATGGACGGTCTTCCGGTTGCCGGGTTGCACGTCAACGGCTTGGACGTACATATCGGTCTCAAAGCTGGTGGGTATGATGAACTGCCGATACTCGTCTTCGCCTTCGGGGCCGATCTCGTATTCGACGGGCATCTCACCGATCCAATCGGGTTCGCCGAGTGCCCACCCTTCGTAGAATTCGGGGGAAGGTGGAACGGCCTTGAGATCGCCGGGCGGCGCGCCTGCTGCTACCCAGTGTGCGATCATCTCGATTTCGGTATCTGTGAGTAGGCGTTCGCTCTTGAAGTGTCCGTAGCCCGGTGCAGGTTTCCACGGCGGCATGAGACGTGCCTGGGTGTATTCGGCGATTTCGGTTGCCCAGACCTTCGCGTCGTCGTAGTTGGCAAGTGTGAATGGTGCTACCTCGCCTTGGCGATGACATGTCTGGCAATTCTTCTGGAGGATTGACGCGATGTGTTCACTATAGGTAACCTCCGCAGGGAACCCGGATTCCGAGAGATGGAGCGTACATCCGAACGCCGGTACCTCTTTTACAGGGACGGGATCACCCGTATGTGTTGCGAGGAGCGCGTCGTGTAGATAGCGGTGTTTGATGCGGGTTTCGTAGCGGTTATCGTCGATGGGACCGCGGTAGCGGAGCGTGCCGGTCGTATCGATGACGACGGCTTGCGGGGTCATCGTCGCACCGAGGCGGCGTGCAAGGCGACCTGTCGTATCTTTAACGATTGGGAATGTGTATGCTGCCTTAGCGACATAGGCTTTGATGTCGTCAACGGAATCGTTCTCGTTGGCGTAGACTGCGACGAGGGTGGCGTGTTTCTCTTTGCTGAATTCGGTATGTAGCCGTTTCAGGCGCATCGCGTAGCGTTGGGCAACAGGGCATTCAGTTGCGAGGAATACGAAAGCGACGGCTCCCTGTTGGGTGAGCGTGTCCAAATCGTGTGTATCGCCGTTGAGTGTTGTGAAATTGAGGTATGAAAGTTGCGTGCCGATTGGAACACGGTTCGGGCTTAGCGATCCCTCTTCAAGGACACGATGTTTATTCGTGATGGTATAATCAGGTGCTGCCTGTAGCGCAAGTGGCAGCGTGAGTATCAGTAACAGTATTATTAAGTGCGGTTTCATAAGCTTGGAAGTCCGGTCAGGTTAGGATCGGCGGTAATATCTCCCTTATGGAGGATAACCGCCGGCGGGAATTACTGCGTTTGCGTCATCATTGAACTTAAGGTTATATCAATGGTTCTTCCCGTCATTGGCGTGCTCTTCACCTGATTATCATTGATAGCAGTTTGCGCTATGACAGGAGTCACCACGAAGACCAGTGCAAATATAACAACTAAACTTGCTCAGGAAATTGCATTTACTTATTCTCCTCCTTAGAAAACAAAAACAATTAATTTTTCTCTCTTGGGAACGCTGTAGGGGGTGTTCCCACTCTAACCAGCAGGAACGCCGTTTTATCGAGGTTCCCATCAAAATCGAAATATCAAGAACAGATTCAGGGATGAAATCTATTCTGAACTAACCTTAAATAATGTTGGGTTTAGGTGTTATGTTTGCGCTATGGATTCTGACAAAAATAACCAAACCACTTGTATAAACGTTGTGAATTGTAAAATAGTTACGGAAACGTGTCAACTATTTTTTTCTGGGTGCGGTTTCGATTTAGGGATCGTCTCGACTGCACCCTGTTTTTATGCGATGTCTTGTAAGAGGGTTTGCGCCGAAAAAGCGCCAATTGCTCTTATGTGTTAATAGTATACCACATCGGTGATATGATGTCAAGTTTTTCTTCAAAAAAATTACGTGGCATCGTAAAATTCATGCGTCCTGTCGCAAAAACGGTAGAATTTCGCGCTTTTACACTTGAACTTGCGTTAATTATACCTGTTGTTGCATTTTTTGTCAAATTTTTTTGAAAAAATGTTTTAGCGGTGGATGTTTGCATTTTCTGGAATCCGATTCTTTGGCATCGGCATTTCGGTTGTGCAGCATCCCATACCTTGTTTAACATTTAACACCGTTAGTCTACAAAAGGTTACAAAAAATGTCAACCTTTTTTAGTTCTCGGAATCAGGGTTTGCAAAATTCTATCCTCATTCGCCTGATTTGTTTTAATTATAGGATAAAAGTGGTTTTTTTGTCAAGTTGTTTTTTCCCTATCGGCTATCGGCTTTCAGCAAAGAGAAAGTTTATTAAATCATAGTTCTCTATCTGACTGCTGACTGCTGATGGCTGACAGCCCATTCCTTCTGACAACTGACAACTAATTTGCGAAGCACGCTATACTTATGTTATAATGTATATAAGGAGGGTTCTCACATGACAGTGAATCTCGCAATTGCACAACTCCTGCTCAGCGCGTGCCTCGTGAGCGTCGCCTTTATATGGGGCATCTTCCGGTACCGACGCGGCGATTTCCGGCGGCGGGATCGGTATAGTAAATTGCAGGCATATCTGCTCTGGGCAGTAGGCGGAATCATCGGAATTAGCACCTTTTACCCGTTATCGTTCCTCTATACTGAGTATCTCTTGCAGGAGAGCCTCGGACGTACAGACGTGTTTTGGGGACTCCATCGGATCCGATGGGGGTTCTTCTTGCTCTGTTTCATCGTTGCAGCAGGGTTCATGAATATAAACGCCGCAATTGCGAATGTGCTATGCCCGGAACCGCGCGAGTTCAGACGCTGGACGCATACACGAACCTTCTCTTTCCACCGAACAGTTGTCTTTATTACAATCGTGCTTGGATTGCTGATGGCGACCCCGATGCTCCTGATGGACGATATCGTCCTCCGGTATCTAAATCAACCCGATGCCGAAGCCGTGCCAGCAGCCGAAGACGCACTCCACTTCGGGAAAGATCGCAACTTCTATCTCTTCAGTTACCCGATGCACAAATGGGTGAGCCTCTGGGTGCAAGTCTTATTGTGGGTGACGTGCGTCGTCGTCGGGCTGCTCTATAATTTCTACTACCGTCGTGATGCGCATACGATGGCGCGTGTGAAACGGCATATCATTTTCCACGGGACGGCTTTATGGATGCTGTTGTTGATCGTCAGCGGGTGGGGGAGTTATGTGAACCTGTGGGGCAGAGTGTATAAGACCCCACTGACACTGGAAATTTCATCGTTAAACGGTCTGTTTTATGTCGATTCTCACCTCGCAGGGGCGACGAAGGTCTATTGTGGTGTGCTGATCGGCATTGCGATTGTTATCATGTTCAACCTTCTCTGGCGGCGGCGGCTGTTGTGGTATGTGACGGCAGGCGTATGGGGTTTGAGTTACGGACTGCTGCTTCACGTCTATCCGATCGGTGTCTACCTATGGGACGCACGTATTGACGTTACTGTTAAGGAAGAACCGTATCTGACGCAACATATCAAAGACACCCAGCACGCATTTGAACTCGATACGATTGAAAGGGTCACGTACGAACAGCGCGAAGAACCCGCAACGCTTGAAACCATTACCGAAAACGAGGCGGTCAAGAAAAGCATCCAAATCTGGGATCGGCGGGTCTTTTACGAGGCACTCCGTGAAAAGCAGATTGTGACACACTACGACTTCCACGCGTATACAGATGTTGATCGCTACAAGATTAACAATGAGTATCGGCAGGTGTTGATAGCGGCGCGTGAGGTTGCACCGGAAGATTATATTACCGGGTGGGAGCAGCTGAAACTCGAATATACACACGGATACGGGGTCTGTATGTCGCCGGTGAACGTTTTTGTTCAGGACGGATACCCGGATTTCTGGGTCAGTGAAATACCCATCAAGGGTGAATACGGATTCAACGTCACACAGCCACAGATCTACTACGGCGAAATGACCCACGACTATGCCATCGTAAATGCGGAACACAAGGAAAATGGCACGCAGGAACCTGCCGAAACACCACCGGATACCGATAACGGCGATGTTGATGTGAATGCCGAAAAAATTGCTGAAGCGTTGGAGCATACCTATATCGGTGATGGCGGCATCCCGTTAGGCGGCTGGTTTCGACGGTTGTGTTTCGCGTTGCGGTTCGATTTCTTCCGGGTGCTCCGCTCTAAACGCATCACACCGGAGAGCCGCATCATGTTCCATCGGAAGATCGGTACCCGGCACGGGGATCGTCTTGTCTGGGATCGCGTCTCTCGTATCGCGCCTTTCCTCAACTACGACCCCGACCCCTACATCGTGATTAACAACGGACAGCTCTACTGGATCATCGACTTCTATGTGACGAGCCAGTATTACCCAAATTCGCAGATGTATGTTGATGATACAGCGCGGTTGGCCGAGGAGATCGAATTATACGAAGAACCCAATTTTGATAAGTTCAATTATATCCGAAATGCGGGGGTTGCTGTTGTCAATGCCTACACGGGGGCAGTGGATTTTTATGCCGTTAAAGATGGTGAAGAGGTGATGCGGACATATCAGAAAGCGTTTCCAGAGCTCTTTAAGACGGTCTCGGAGATGCCAGAAGGGTTATCGGCGCACCTGCGGTACCCGGATTATCTCACCCGGATTCAAGCCAAGATGTACGGCAATTATCACCAGGACGCAGGCGATTTCTTTAAGCGCGCAAACCTATGGAAGATTCCGAAAGAGGCGTACTACTCGGAAGTCGCGGATCAGGAGATGATGCCCTACTACGCCATGCTCAAGTTACCAGGTGAGGATCAGACGGAATTCGTGAATATGATTCCGTTGACACCGCCGAAAAAAGAGAAACGCCTGAAAGCGTGGATGGTCGCTCGCTGCGATCAACCCCACTACGGCGAACGGATCGTTTATATATTGACGACGGATGTACCGGGACCGACGCAGGTTGAGGCGGATATCAATAAAGCGATCGGAAGAGATTTGGTCTTCTGGAAGCAGGCGAATGATGTCATCCGCGGGAACCTACTGATTATTCCAGTGGAGAATACGCTGTTCTATATTGAGGCGATCTATCTGCAAGAGAAAAAATCCCAGGTTGATGATGATAAGCCGCGACGCCCGAAACTGGGGATGGTCATCGTGAAGGCGGGGTCCAGTGATCTTGGCAAGGCGAAGACGTTCGATGAGGCGTTGGATGTCCTATTTTTAGGGGTACCGACAAACGGTGAGCAACCCGTCGTCAATGGTGAGAAACCGATGACAATAGCGGAATTGTTCAAGCAGATGGAGCAGATAGATGCGGCGAGCGCAGCGGAGAAAAAACAGATTCGGGAGCGGATTACGGAGTTATTGGAAGCACAGGGGGATCGATAGCGGAATGGCTGTCAGCCATCAGCCCTTGGCTTTCAGTTAAATTTCAAGCCGAAATAGCATCGCGGTGCAGCACATCATAATGCGCCGAACACGCCGCCAATACATCCTCCAATGCCGCTGGAAACGGTTCCGATTTCGGACGGTAGGGCGCGAATCCGGTACTCCGATGCACATTGCCATACCAATACGGTGCCCATACACCATCCGCAGCGTTGCCACCCGCTTTCCAAGACAACATTGACACGTCAAACTGTAAACCGAGCCGCTCACATAGCTGACACAAGACACTACGCGGATCCGATAAGAGCAACCGCGCATCGAGAATCGGTGGCGATTGCCCCGCAGCACGCAACGCCATGAGCAGGTCGTGTTGCACCTTGAGACCCGTATCAGCGAGCGTCGGGACACCGATGATTTTCGCAAGCGATGGAAGCATCTCTTTCGGGTCACGAATCAGAAAAACGTTGATCGTCTGTTGTAGGAAGTCGAGGTTCATCTCGATAAGGTGGTGTGCCATCTGTTTCATGAACAATACGGGTTTGTCGCACGGCCCGAGGATGACCTCGCGGACCACGGTTGTTGCGTCGGTTGACATTGATGCGATCACTTCTGCTGTGGCAGGGTGTGTACTCTCAGCAGCCGTTGCCCCGTATTTTGTATGCAGGTAGTGTGCGTAGAGCGGTTCATCGATGACGCACGTATCGTTGCGTTGTGCGAAGGCGTACATAAGTGCGGTGGAGACGTTCCGAGGTCCCGACCAGAGGCAGATCCGTTTTATTTCCACGTTTTCTTTCGGTTTCCTTATATATTAAGGTATATAATAGCTGTCGGCTATCGGCTATCAGCCATCAGCAATTAGCAAAGAAGGGAGGCGGCTATTAGTTGTTAATTGCCGGTTTTAGAGATAGATGTTAGGTGTACCAGAGCCCTCTTAACCGACGGCTGACAGCCAATTACCGCCGTCTACGGCGTTTACGGGAAGGTGACGATTGCTTCGGGGACTCCGATGTCTCCGTGGCTTCGACGGTTTCCGCCGCTGCTATAACAGGCGGACGCGAACGCGCCCAGAAGATGATAATAATACCTGCAATGAAGGCGACGATGCTGAAAAGTTGCGCCGCTGTCATCCATTCTAACACTCGCGGCGTGAGCCGCCAAAACTCTACAAAAAATCGCTCCACACCTAATAAGATAAGACTCGCACCGAGCAGCACGCCAGGATTCACCTCCAATTTCCGACGTTGCGACCAGAGAATCCCAAAGAATGTGAAGGAGATGAGCGTCTCATAGATAGGGGTCGGATGAACACGTTCAACTGTGGGGACAGTGCCGTTCGGGAACGCCATCGCCCACGGGAGATCCGACGGTGGGCCATAGTCACCATCGCCAGCCAAGAGGCAACCGATCCGACCGATCCCGTAGCCGAGAAGCAGCGTCGGACCAATAATATCAATCGTGGCGAGCGTCGGATTCGGTGAACGGACGATAACGATAAGAATACCGAGAAATCCGCCGATGAAACCGCCATACCATACCAGTCCGCTCGTTGAGATGAGCTCTGACAGCGTGATCCTGCCGTCTAAGAGTGCAGCGTAGATCTTTGCGCCGATAATCCCACCGATAGCGGCTGCCACAACGATCGTCGCTGCGACATCCGGCACGAATCCACGCCTTTTCAGTTCGTATTGTATCACAAAAACAGACGTAATAAACGCCGTGGCTAACATCAGCCCGTAGCTATGGATACCCACAGGCCCAAAATCAATGATCGTTGGATACATGGTTATCTATTTATTCTCCGAGGTAAGCCTGTCGTACACGTTCATCGGCTAACAGGTCGGCAGAAGTGCCTTCGATTGTGATTTCGCCGGTCTCCATGACATATCCCCTATCGGTCACTTGTAGCGCGATTTGCGCATTCTGCTCAACGAGGAGGATCGTCGTGCCGTCGGCATTGATCTGCTCGATGATTTCAAAGATCTGTTTAACGATGAGGGGTGCCAGCCCTAAGGAAGGTTCATCAAGCAGGAGAAGTCTGGGGTGTGACATAAGCGCGCGTCCGATTGCCAGCATCTGTTGTTCACCGCCGCTGAGGCTACCGCCGCGCTGTTTCTGCCGTTCTTCGAGGACAGGGAAAAATTGAAAAATTTTGCTGAGATCTTCTCTAATACCCTGCTTGTCGGATCGTGAATAGGCACCGAGTTCAAGGTTTTCGAGGACGGTCATATCTGGAAAGATCAGGCGCCCTTCGGGGACTTGGGAGATGCCGAGTGTGACGCGCTCTTCTGCTGAAGTGCTTGTTATATCTTGCGCCTCAAAATAGATGCTGCCTTCAACCGGTGTATGGATACCGGAGGTCGTCATGAGCGTCGTCGATTTTCCGGCACCGTTCGCGCCGATGAGGCAGACCATCTCGCCTTTATTGACAGTGATGGAGATACCCCGCACGGCTCGGATATTGCCGTAATAGGTGTGAATATCTCTGAGTTCAAGCATGGTTTTTTATGAGTTGTTAGCCGTCAGCAATTAGCTATCGGCTTTCAGCAATCAGTTAACTTCTTGTAGCGGTTGCTCTCTGACGAACCGCCACAATATATGACTCCTGAAGGTTTTTCGTAGAAAAACCGCCCTGACTGCTGATGGCTGACGGCTGACCGCTATTCCTCCGTTGTTCCCAAATATGCCTCAATGACGCGTGCGTCATTCTGTACGGCTGTCGGTTCACCTTCGCTGATTTTCTCGCCGTGGTCGAGTACTGTGACCCAATCGGAGATTTGCATCACCAGCTTAACATCGTGTTCAATGAGAAGGACAGTGACACCTTGTCCTCGTATCGCATAGATGAGATCGATGAGTTCCTGTGTCTCTTGTGGGTTCATTCCGGCGGCAGGTTCGTCAAGGAGCAGGAGCCTGGGTTCCGTCGCTAACGCTCTGGCGATTTCGACACGACGCTGGTCGCCATAGGAGAGATTCCCGGCGGTCTGGTCGCTGATGGCGCCTAACCCCACGAATTCCAGCATCTCATGTGCCCGCTCGGCGATAGCGACCTCTTCGTTTTGCTGCCGCTCCGTGTGGAGGACTGAACCGATGAATGTGCTTTTGGTACGGGGGTGCCTACCGATCTTGACGTTATCAAGAACAGTGAGTTCCGCGAAGAGTCGTATGTTCTGGAAAGTTCTACTGATACCGAGTACCGTGACCTCGTCCGGACGCAGCCCTGTGATGGGTTTTCCTAAGAATTCGACGGTTCCGAGTGTCGGTTTATCTAATCCAGTAACACAGTTAAAGAGTGTCGTTTTACCCGCACCGTTGGGACCGATGAGGCTGAAGATTTGTCCGGGGTGCACCGCCATGGTAACTTCCGACAATGCAATGACCCCACCGTAGTGTCGGCTGAGTGCATTCGTCGAGAGCAGGCGTATCGGTGTGTTTTCCATTTGTGTCTCCTTAACTGTAGATCTATTGTTAAAATATACCTTAAATTAAGAGGCGATGTCAATTTGTTTTTTGGCTGTCGATTACCGGGACTCAGTTGTCAGTTTCCCTGTTAAAAGGGAAAGGGGCAGCGTATTAAGAATACACCGCCCCTGTTAGCGAAATAGCCTTAAATTTACTCTTTACCTTTGGTTGTAAAGGTTACACTAACTTCAGTTTCGTTACCGGCAGCGTCAGAGACTTTACCTTTGATAACATAGGTGGTCTCGTTGCCGATCTCTTTACCCTTGACGAGGTCGAGCGTGCCTTTGGTGCCTTCAACTTTGCCGATCCAACCGACATCATCGCCGCCTTCGGTCTGCAGAGCGATGTTACCAGAGACCTCTTCACTGAAGGTAACTTCGATCACGCCGTCGGCGTTGATTGTTTCAGGATCAACATCTTCTGCGCCATCTTTGATAGTTCCACCAGTGACAGTAGGTGCTTCGTTATCTGGCGCGGTGACGTTGTAGGTAAGCGTATGACTGCCGCCACCATTTGTCCACGTAAGCGTGAGGCTCAGCGCACCTGGTGTGAACGGACCTGCGATCGTACGGGTTTTACCAGCACCTGAGACAGCTCCTGCGCTCGCTGTTACATCGCCAGGATCGTTGTCAAAGGTAACGGTGATTTGCCCGTTAGATGCAAGATCACCCGATGCTGGTGATGCGCTCGCAAACGCTGCATCCGCGGCTGCTGTTTCTTCTTCCTCGCCACCGCCGCAACCGACCATGAGCGAGAGCGCGAACAGGGCTGCCAATACTAAAGCGAAGGTTCTAAACAATTTTACCATTAGAGTTAACTCCTTAAATTGTAAGTTTATCAAAATACACCCTTCGGATAGGGCGTTCTAAAAACTTCCGGTCCTTTCCTGTAGACGCTTACGAGAAACCGTCTTTAGGAAATCCTTTGGTTCCTCTTCCGGTGTTGAGTGTACAATTCAACACCTGATGGAACCCACGATCATATTCTCGTTAAGTCGAGTAACGTAGGGCTATTTCGTTTATTGTTCCTTTCGCAGTGCGTAAAGAACAAACCGACACGTTGAGAACAGAATTTCGCGAGGGCAGTTAACTGTAAAAAGATACCGTTGGAATGTTAAACGCCTCGCCCGAAAGTCAATATCTAAACGAGTACCTTCCTAAAGTTTAGCAAAAATTGCAAACTTTGTAAAGGTAAGATACGGATTTTCAAAATTATACGAAAATTAGTCTCTTTTGTCAAGAGAAAACTTCATTATTTCGTAAATTTACCCTTAAATTTAAACGTTGTCAAGAAAAAAAAGGTACACGCCCTATCACAATCGAGTTTAAGGACATTATATAGTATACCATAAATCGAAAAAAAAATCAATAATATTTTTGAGTAGCAGTCAGCCGTCGGCTGACAACTACTCCTCAAACAGCCCCATCTGTTCGCTTGCCTCACTACTTGCGTATGTTTCAAGCCGTTCTGGGTGGGTCAGGACATCGACGACCTTGTCAACTTCGGTCGGTGCGAACGGAAACGCGCCCGCCTTTATTAATTCCCGGGGGCCTTCGCTCTGCGGGTGGCGTGTATCCCATCGGCATGTGAGTACGGCTCTATCCTGACGCTGTGCGTATCGCGCCGTATGCATCGCACCCCCAGTTTTCGATGTCTCGACGACGATTGTTGCCACAGAAAGCCCGCTAATAATACGATTCCGTTGGATGAGATTGCCCGGGGATGGGGTTGTCGGGAATGGATGTTCTGAAAACAGACACCCGTGTTCATAAATCTCCATGGCAAGTGAATTATTCCGGGCCGGATAGATAGCGGACAAATCTGTTCCGATGACCCCGATGGTTTTGCCGAGCCCCGCGAGCGCGCCGGAATGTGCATACGCATCAATACCCGCAGCGAGTCCACTAACAACCGTGAATCCAGCGAGTACGAGCTGCGTTGCAAGTGAGAGCGTGAGTTGAATCCCTTCTATACTCGGATTTTGGCTACCCACGATCGCTATGCACGGATCGTCAATTTCCGTGAGTGTTCCGACACTACATAGGATGCCGGGCGCGTCGGGAAGGTCCTTCAGCAGCACCGGGTAAGCGGTATCTTCAGGGCACAACACCCTGACTTCTTGCGCTTTGAGTGCATCAAGCCTTTCACGAAAAGTTGGAAAATTGCCGGAGGCCGTGAGTATTCGAGACGCAAGCACTGGGTTGAAGGAGGGTAACCGTGCGATTTCTGGGAGTTCTGCCCCAAAAACCGCTTGCGCGCTCCCGAACCGCGCGATTAACCGTCGGATCCGCACACCGCCGAGACCTTCAACAGAGGCGAGTGCTAACCAATATTCGAGAGATGTTTCCTTTGCTGAATTTGCCATGTTATTATTCGGTAGTTAAGGGAAGATTCCGAGCTGCATATAAGATTGTGCGATTCTATGAATGGCATTGATATATGCCGCTGTTCGGCAATCTACATCGTCATTTTTGCGTCTGTGTTGCATGCGGGTCTCACGCATTTCCTGATAGGCACTTATCATCGTATCCTGAAGTCCAGAGTTTACCAAATCTTCTTCGTCAGCCCCGTGTATGAGTTGGCGTTCATCGTTCGAGAATTGATAACCTGTTGCCTTTTCGACGGCGTGGAGCATCGCGTGCTGCGTGCTGTCTTCAAACCGCTTTCCAAGTCGTCCGAGTTGTACGTGTGATAGATTCCGAAGCCACTCGAAATAGGAGACGGTGACACCACCGGCGTTGAGATAGGTATCTGGGATAATCATAATCCCACGTTCTTGAAGAATCTCATCCGCTGCTGGGGTCGTGGGCCCATTCGCGGCTTCAGCAACAATAGCGGCTTTAATCCGGGGCGCGTTTTCTGCCGTGAGTTGATTCTCAAGCGCAGCCGGCACGAGGATATCGCACGCCAACGCTAAGCCGTCATTCGGATTCTTAATAAATTCGACATCGGGATACCCACAGATGGATCCGGTTTCAGCGCGATGCATGGCAACCTTCTCAACATCAAGTCCCTTCGGATTATAGATGGCACCGTCTATTTCGATAATCCCGATCACGTCTGCATCCGCCTCCATTAGAAACTTCGCTGCGTGATACCCGACATTTCCAAAGCCTTGGACGACGACCTTTTTCCCGTGTAGACCCGGAGCCAATCCAAGTGGTTTCATGTCCTCTTCAATACTGCACACCTCTTCCAAACCGTAGACAACACCTCGTCCGGTAGCACCTCTCCGCCCATGAATCCCGTTCTGTTCAATCGGTTTGCCCGTGACACACGCGATGGCATTAAGTTTATCGGGTGCCATTGTGAGGTAGGTGTCGACAATCCACGCCATCTCGATTTCACTGGTTCCAAAATCAGGGGCTGGCACATCTACACCGGGACCGATATAATTTTTTTGGATCAGTTCGTAGGTATATCGTCGAGTGATGCGTTCCAGTTCACTGTCAGAATACTGGCTCCTATCCAGCTGGATACCACCTTTCGCACCACCGAACGGCACATCGACAAGCGCGCACTTGTAGGTCATCAACGCCGCGAGTGCCACAATCTCATCTTCGTTAACCAGGGTGCTATAACGGATACCGCCTTTCGTCGGGAGTTTATGGTGGCTGTGTTCCGCACGCCATCCGTGAATCGTTTCGATAGTACCATCATCCCGTTTGATCGGAAACGTGAAATGGCAGGAGCTATTACAGATCTTTATCTGTTCCAATAACCCGGGCGGATAGTCGGTGAACTGCGCAGCTTTATCAAAATCCCTATTCACTTTCTGGAAAAATGAGGAATTTTCTGCCATAATGCTTCGACCTTGATGTAACAATAGGCGAGGCACAGAGACCTCGCCTATCATAAAACACTATTCTATCGTTGCCGGATGAATTTTTGGAGCCGGGCATCCGCTTGAACCTCACCGACGTAAATATCACCATGAGAATCCAACCAGATACCGTGTGGACATGCGAGGAACTCGCCGGGAACGGTGCTACCGCGTTCACTACCCCATTGCGAAATAACCTCACCGTCTAATGTCATGATGCTGATACGCTGCCCCAATTCAGCGATATAGACGAGATCATCGTCGTCGATATAGATCGTGTCGGGTTGCAACAGATCGCCCCACTCTTCGATATACTCTCCATCAAGGGTGAAGAATTGGATACGATTGTTTTCCCGATCTGCAACCATGAGTCTGTTCCGCGGATCGACTCGGACACAATGCGGGAGGTCAAACTCACCGGGACCTGTGCCGGGCTGTCCCCACGATTTAATCAATTCGCCATCAGGTGAGTATTTATGAACGCGAGCGTTGCCGTATCCGTCGCTGATATACATTTCGCCATCGGGGCCGAGTGCGAAATCTGTCGGTTTGTTGAAAGGCTCCCCTTCTGCTCCGGGTTCGTCCGGTGTGCCAAGCGTCATCAGCAGTTCACCATTCGTAGTGAACTTGCGCATAACGTGTGTATCACGTTCCGTACAGTAAATATTATCGTCGGCATCAATAAAAATACCGTGTGCGTCCTTGAGGATGTCATCGCCCCAAGCGTCGATGAAGTTGCCATCCCGATCGAAGACGACCATCGGATGTTCGCTTCGGCTGTAGACATAGACGCGATCCTGCGAGTCAACAGCGACAGCCGGAATCCATCCGAATTCCCAACCTTCTGGGAGTGTCCACCAATCTTCTTGCACAGTGTATTGATGTGTTCCTTGTCCAAAAACCATAGATTTTCTCCCTACGCCAAAAAGAATTGGCATCTATTTTAGCAGGTTTATCGCGATTTCTCAAGCGAAATTTTCAGCCTTTCTTGACATCTTTTCCGGCTTATATTATAATTTTCTTATACTTGGGTAAGTATCGGACAAGAGCGTTAGGCGGGACCTCTATCCTATCATTATTTCCCCGAAAACCCTCCAACAGAGGAACGTATGAATATGGAAAACGAACACGCCGAAAAAAAACAGGTGTTGAGAAATTTTGTGTGGGCAGCGGTGTTTCTATGCAGCTTGCTTTTTGCGGCTATCGGAATCCTGTCTTATATGCGGATCCCCAATCTGCAAATTTCACCTATTTCACTGGGGACAGAAAAACTCCTTTTATTAGTTGTATCAATACTCCTGATCGCAGCACTTTTCACTTGGATATTTTGGTATAGGCTCGCTTTTAAGAAATATAAGAGAGAATATAAGGAAGAACTGGAAAAGTTGGAAAAGTCAAAGATGGGGATATTCGTTAGTAGTCGAGCATTTTATGTGTTTCTATTTCTCATGATTCTCTTAGGGGCTGGAATCGGTTGGTATTTTGGAGATAGGATTTTCGGTTAAATAATGATGGGTATGTTTATAGCGTTAATCGACCAAAATCTCATTAAAGAGCGAACGCGTCATCTCCGTCCACTTGCCGTAATCCTGCAGAAATGCGTCCACAATAGATGTCCCTTCAGTTTCCGCGTATCCGAGTCGGCGTGCTAACTGCGCTAGCTCTGCACGGTTTTTGGGAAGTGCATCCAACGCGCGGTCGTGGACGATCCGCAAAGCGTTCTCGACGCGCCTCAGGAATAGATACGCCTCCGAGAGTCCATCACGCTGTGCTTCTGTCAATACGCCTATATCATGTAATCTCTCAGCTGCGAGCAGCGTGTTTTGCACACGGACAGAAGGTGCCTCGCGGCCATGCACCAATTGAAGGATTTGCACAGCGAATTCAATATCGACAAGTCCGCCATATCCTGATTTGACATTAGCAATCGGGGTCTGTGTTTTACTGCGTCCTCTGCGTCGTGTAGATGTTCTACGGGTGGCTTGTGCCTCCTTCCGTTTGCGTGTCTGCACAATCTCCGCGATTTCCTCAGCCGTTAGTGGATCCGCGTAACAAAATGCGTGCGCGATTTCTAAGAACCGGTTGCCGAGAACTTCCGTATCTCCAGCGACAACGCGGGCGCGCGTGAGTGCCTGACGCTCCCACACCAGCGCAGTAGTATCGTAATAATGTTGATACCCCGCTAATGGCAGCGCAATCGCACCACCTGTTCCGTGTGGACGGAGTCGCAAGTCGATTTCATAGATACCCATCCCTTGATTTCCAGCAAGCCGATTTACTAATTCCAAGCCGACAGCCTCGAAGAACTCTACATTTGGCATGCCTTTGGTTGTTTCACCGTCTGCAGAGTAGACATACATCACATCTAAGTCTGAGCTGAAGTTCAATTCACGTCCACCAAACTTCCCCATCGCAATGATAGCAAACGTCGCAGGTGTGCCATCAGGCGCGAGTGGCGTGCCGTGTGCTTCGCGCATTTCCGATTCAATTTCTGGATAAATCGCTTGTAAAACAGCCTCTGCTACGTCGGAGAGTTCTTCTGTCGTCGTTGGTAGGGTTGCGTTACCGAGGATATTCCGTAGCGCGATACGCCAAATTTCGTCGTTCTTGTACCGCCGTAACATGGGCAACATCCGCCCTTCTGGTGCCTCCGCTACAATTTGCAGGGCTTCCTCTTGTTTCTCAGCGAGGGTCTTAGAACGCTCCACTAACGTAGGCACCGTTAGCAGATCAAAGAGTTCGGGACTTGTGATGAGCATATCCGCGAGATATAGGCTCGTACCACAAACACGGGTCAGTGCCTCAAGCGTTGACGGCTTTTCTGCGAACATCGTGTAGTAGCTGCTCCTCGCGCCGACCTTATCTGTAAACGCTGAGAGGTAGCGGAGCGCCATGTCCGGGTTCGGGGAATCACGTAAGACTTTTAGGAGTGTTGGCGCGAGTTTAAAGAACGTCCGCCGAACACTCGGTGAGAATTGGATGCCATCACCACCGTTTGCGAGTTGTCTCAACAGACGCTGCGCGTCTCGCACATTTTCAAAATGGAACGCCTTTAGGAAATGTTCGAGTTGTTGCGGATCCTCTTCAGCAAGCAAAACGGCGATGTCAATTCCGTCTTCAGATTCAATTGCGGTTGTCGTAATCTTCTGAAAAATAGCGCGCACCCGTTCGGTATGGGCACGGTAGTCTTTACGGAATGCGTCCAACGCATCGCTTTCTGGTGTGTGTTCGTAACCCACGCGTCGCGCGAGTTCCCGTTCTTCTGTCTCTTTCTCAGGGATAGAATACCGCTGCTGGTCCGCCTCAATCTGGATAGAGTTCTCAACGGTTCGTAGAAACCGATAGGCAGCCGTGAGCGCGTCCGCATCCTCTGGATCAAGCAGTGTGTTCTCCTTCAACGCCGTGAGTGCTTCTAACGTATTGTGTGTACACAACGATTTCCGCTTGGCACCGTGAATCATCTGGAGACACTGCACGGTGAACTCAATGTCACGGATAGCACCAGGACCGAGTTTTACATGCTTTTCAAGATTCGCACCTTCACCGACAAGTCGCTCCTCTATCCGCGCTTTGGTACGCCGGATATCTGCCTTAATCTCGCCGAGTGTAACGCCGTCTAAATAACGCTGATACACAAACGGCTGAATCATTCGGATGAATTCCTCGCCAAATGCCATATCCCCAGCGACAGTTCGCGCTTTGATTAACGCCTGACGTTCCCAGAGGTCACCCCAACCTTCATAGTAGCTTTCGTAACTCTCCATAGAACGGATAATAACGCCTGCACTGCTTTCAGGACGCAAGCGGATATCGACCCGAAAAACGTAACCGTCAGGTGTTATCTCACTCATCGCCTTGATAATAAACTCACAGAGACGTGAGAAGTACTCGCTGTTATCGTTTCCGGTATCGGTGCGCGCATCATCCGAGTAGACAAAAATGAGGTCAATATCGGAACTAAAATTGAGTTCATAACCGCCTAACTTTCCCATTCCGATGATGGCAAATCGGCACGGCGCAGTGCCTTCTTCGTTGAGCGGTGTGCCGAACTTCGGCTTCATGATTAGGTCGCGTCCAATCTCATAGCAGTGTTGCAACGCTGCCTCTGCCAAGTTACTCAACGCCAATGTTGTCGTCTTGACATCGACTGTCTTGAGCAGGTCGCTCAGCCCGATGCGGAGGGTCTCGCGGCGTTTGTACCGCCGAAGGATACAGAGTTTCTGCTCCACTGAATCGAATTGCGAGAGCGATTTTGCGAGTTCTTGATACATCGTCTCGGCAGTTTTCATTGTATCCATCACATTTGCGTCAATGATGTCGTAAAAATATTCAGGTTGGCGGATTAAGATCTCGGAGAGATATGTAGAGGCACCGAAACCGAAGATAACGGTGCGTATGAGAGACGGTGCGTCTCGCAGCAGCTGATAGAGGGTTCTACGATTAAACGCCACTTGCGTGAAGCGAGAAAAACGGTTTAAAGCGGCTTCAGGATTGGGTGAATTGAGGGCGGCTTCTAACAGTCGGATCACGATGTCCGAAAAACAATTTTGGAGGTCTGTATCCTCGGTAGCGAGTTCTTGTAGGCTTCGCAGTATGGATTCGCTATCTATGTCACCCGCACGTTTGGTGGCATCTGATAAAATCCGATGAATTTCTTCTCGTTGATTTTCTGGAAGCAGCAATTCTACGTAATTCATCATTTTCTCCTCCACAAGGAACGCTACAATTGATGCTATTGTATCACATTTTTTGTCTCCATTGCAAACCAAATTTGCTGCCCTCGCCCATTTTGTCCTTGACGTATACCCTCAAACCTGCTACGATGTCCGCATGCCGCAACTGAATCTCAAATCCAGTCACAAAGCGATCCGCGACTACTACGCCACGCTACAACAGTACGCACAACACGACATTACGCACGAAGGCGCGGTCAGCAATCCTTTTGCTTTCTTACTCGATGCCTGTGCCAAACAGGTGGATGCCACGCTCGTCCCGCAATACCCGATGCGTACCCCGGCAGGCAATCGCATTGTCCTTGACGGCGTGATCCTCGACGCATACCGAATCCCGTTCGCGTATTGGGAAGCCAAGGATATGGACGATAACCTTCACAGGGCAGTGCAGGAGAAACGGGACGCCGGCTATCCATTTGACAACATTTTCTTCCAAAACCCGCAGCGCGGTATCCTCTATCAGAACGGAGAGAAGGTCTTTGATGTAGACATCACCGAACCGACGCACCTGATTGCGGCACTCCAACACCTCTTCGCTGCGCCTCCGGCTGCACTTGAAAATTGGCACGCCGCCGTCGCAGAATTCAAGGAGATGGTCCCCGCACTCGGCAAGAGACTCGCAGAGCTGATAGCCGAACAGCACGAGACGAACCCACAGTTTGTAACAGCGTTCACAGACTTCTACCAACAGTGCCGCGCCGCGATCAATCCGAACCTCTCCATCGCCGCCGTTGAGGAGATGCTCATCCAACACCTGCTCACAGAACGCATCTTCCGCACCGTCTTCGATAACCCCGACTTCACGCGTCGGAATATCATCGCCCGCGAGATTGAAAACGTCATTGAGGTGCTTATCCAGAACGCATTCAGCCGTGACGCGTTTCTCAAACCGTTGAATCCGTTTTACATCGCTATTGAAAACGCTGCAGTGCTTTGCAAGGACTTTTCCCAAAAACAGCAGTTTCTCAATACTGTCTATGAGCAGTTTTTTCAAGGGTTCTCCGTGGAGGTGGCGGACACACACGGCATCGTCTACACGCCACAACCGATTGTCGATTTCATGGTGAACAGCGTTGAACATATCCTCGAAACCGAGTTTGATAGATCGCTGTCAGATACAGGTGTTCATATTATCGATCCGTTTGTCGGCACCGGCAACTTCATCGTCCGTTTGATGCAGGACATCCGCGCAACAACACTGGCGGAGAAATATCACAACGAACTCCATTGCAACGAGATTTTACTCCTGCCCTACTACATCGCGAGCCTCAACATTGAACACGAATTCTTTCAACGGACGCAGACGTATCGACCCTTTGGAGGGATTGCCCTTGCGGATACCTTCGAGCTGCTTGAGGAACAGCAAGCACGGCTTTTCACACAGGAAAACACAGAACGCGTCGAGCGACAGAAGGCAGCGGATATGTTCGTCGTTATCGGTAATCCTCCCTACAACGTAGGACAGGTTAATGAAAATGACAACAACAAAAATCGGAGATATGAAACGATAGGCGCGCTGTTGCGAGAGACGTATTCGCGGGACTCAGCGGCAACAAACAAAATAGCACTCTCAGATCCGTATGTGAAAGCAATTCTCTGGGCATCAAGACGGATTAAAGCGGAAGGCGTTGTCGCGTTTGTGACAAATAACGGTTTTTTGGATGGTATCGCGTTTGATGGGATGCGGAAACACCTTGCACAGGATTTCGACGCAGTTTATATCTTGGATCTGGGCGGGAACGTCCGTAAGAATCCGAAGTTGTCAGGAACAACGCATAACGTCTTTGGGATTCAGGTCGGTGTGAGCATTAACTTTTTCATCAAGAAAGGTGCTGATAGTAACAGTTCAAAACCTGACGTGAAGCCTCCCAAAATCTTTTACGCGCGTGTTGACGAATTTTGGCGGAAGGAAGAGAAGTATCACTATCTCGATTCAAAAGAGCATTGTCAAAACATTGACTGGCAGCAGATAACACCTGACAAGCGGCATACATGGCTTACTGAAGGACTCCACGCCGAATTTGATACCTTTACTCCAATCGGAACTAAAGAGGCAAAGGCACAGAAAGGAACAGCGACAGATGTGATCTTCAAAACCTACGGTCGCGGGGTCGCAACCTGCCGTGACGCGTGGACTTACAACTTCAACGTAAATAGACTTACAGAGAACGTTCAGCAAATGATGGAGTTTTACAATTCACAGGTGCTAAAGTGGTTGACTATCCCAGAAAAATCGGCTGTGAATATTGATGATTTTGTAGTGTACGACGACACAAAAATCAGTTGGAGTGCCGGTTTAAAACGGAAGTTAAAAGCGGGAAGGCTTGCTGAGTTTTCGGAGCAAAACGTTCGGACTTCTCTCTACCGGCCATTTACAAAATCACACCTCTACTTTGATAGAACGGTAAATGAGGCAGTATATGTGTTTCCGTCTATTTTTCCAATCTCTGATATAGAGATAGAAAATCGGGCAATTTGTGTTAGTGGTTACGGTCGGAAAGAGTTTGCTGTTCTAATAAGCCAATGTATTCCTGATGTAAACTTCTATGGTGATCCGCAACAATCCTTCTCATTCTACACCTACGATGAGGACGGCACAAACCGCCAAGAGAATATCACCGATTGGGCGTTGACGGAATTCCGAAACCACTACAGCGATGACACGATTAGCAAATGGGACATCTTCCACTATACCTACGGACTCTTGCACCACCCTGGCTATCGCGAAAAGTATCAGGCAAACCTCAAGCGCGATCTGCCGCATATCCCGTTTGCCAAAGATTTCTGGGGTTTTGAGAAGGCAGGCGCAGCGTTAGCAGACCTCCATGTCAACTACGAATCCGCGCCGAAATACGACAAACTGAAACACATCGAAACCCCCGGTATGCCGATAGATTGGCGCGTTGAAAAGATGAAATTGTCTAAAGACAAGACACAACTGAAATACAACGACTTCCTCACACTCGACGGTATTCCTGCAGCGGTTTATGAGTATCGGTTGGGCAATCGCTCGGCGTTGGAGTGGGTCATTGACCAGTATCGCGTCAAGACAGACAAACGGAGCGGAATTGTGAATGACCCGAACCGTGCCGATCAGCCGCAATATATTGTCGATCTCATCCCCCGCGTCATCACTGTTAGTTTAAAAACGGTGGAGATTGTGGACGGGTTGCCCGGCTTGTAGAGGTTCTTTCCTTATCGCCTTCTTTTTTCAAAGTGAATCTTGATTTCTGATAATTTTGGTGGTATAATTATCAATACGCGAGAATAAATATCTGGGTAGATTCGCTCTCCTATTTGATTGGTACAATTTGGTGCTATATATGGAAACACAAAAATACATTTACTGGCAAGATGAGGACATGTTTCTTGGCTATCTTGAGGCATACCCCGATTATTGGACGCAAGGTGAGACATTAGCAGCACTTGAGGAAAACCTTCTTGACCTTTACACTGAACTCACGAGCGGCACTATTCCGTTCCTCAAGATGCTTAAGAATTAAACTTATCAGGACTTACGCAGAGATGCGATGAATCGCATCACTACAAACAGATGTCGCTTGGAAATATGTGTGTCTCTCAAAAGTGATCAGGTTCGTAGTGGCGCAATTTATTGCGCCTTGCGTAAGTCCTACTTATAACGGATAGCTGCCTAACGGATGCGATACCGCTCAACCGCATCCATATCAAGACTGATACCCAATCCGGGGGCATCTGTCAAGTTGATTGCACCATTAGACAAGTCCATGCTACCACCAGAGAGATCGTCAACACGGATATGCGGGAGTTCGTCGATCGGCATTGTGCAGTTCGGTATTGTGCACACCATATGCGCAGCGAAGGTCGAGGCGACACAGGAACCGAAGGCGAAGACCTGCACCCAAATCGGCAAGCCAGCGGCTTCAGCAACGGCTGCACTCTTACGGAGTCCGGCGACGTTCCCAAACGTGTTGACCGCATCCACTGCATCCGCACGGATGTTCTCTAAAATCTCTTGCGCTCCCCCTATATGTCGAGCGACTGGCACATCCACTTCTTCCCGCATCTGACGGTACCAAGACAAATCCTCAAATCGGATCGGGTCTTCGTAGACTTCAATGTTGTAGGGAAGGAGCTCCTCAGCGAGTCGGAGTCCCGTCTCCAAGTCCCCGAATTCTGTGTTAGGATCCACACGAATCCCGAAATCGGGTCCACACGCCGCTTCAATCAATCGCGAGGTTTCAACGATATTCGCCTTTCGTGCCTTGAGTTTATGCACCCGAAAGCCGAGGTCTGCGGCACGTTCCGCCTCTGCTGCTGTCGCTTCCGGCGGCATCGCGGGCGACCAGTAGGCGAGTTCAACGCTATCTCGATGTTTCTCGCCAATTAACTTATGTGCAGGCACCCCCAACGCTTGTCCAGCCAAATCATAAAAAGCAGATTGGAAGGTGAATGACTCGGATGAGAGGTCGAGGTCCCACAGATTTTTACCGACATACCTTTCAGCGATGCTGTCCGCTTGATCAGCAATATCGCTGTGCAGAGCATTGCTTTCGCCCAACCCTGTCAGTCCTTCATCTGTGTGTACCCAGACCAAGGTCGTCGGATACTCCATACCCGAATGTTCTTGTATCGCTGGAAGGAAAGGGATGGAGACAGTACGATATTCAAAGCCTGTGATTTTCATGGTGCAACTCCTTGTAAAGCCCATAATTGCGTGGACACAAAAGATTGGCGGGGTCCCAAACCCCGCCAGCGAAAGGAGAGTGTTTCAAGAACCACCGTTTACCAGATGCCTCATATCTTTGAATTTTGCTATATTAAGGATACCATGAAAACGGAATCACATCACAAGTTTTTTTACCGTTTTGCTGAAAACTGAATGTTCCGTGGCGATGCCTCAATTCGACTGATGGCGACCACGATGTGTCCATTCAGTCGATTGCGCCTCGCTATGTATGGAAATTCTTCACGGAAGGTCTGCCACAGCTGCCCACCCCGATTTTTAGCAAGTAGGCAGGTTAGGAGCACAAGATCCTCTCCGTAAATCTCGTGCGTTAAGAGTGCTGCCTGGAGTGCCTTATCGTTCCGTGCGGACGGTTTCAGCAACCCTTCAGCAATCAAGCGCGCTGTTTTCATAGTGATGTGCGCGTCCTTATCCAGCCGTCTCAACAGCGACTTCACCAGATCCTTATGTGCATCTTCTTGCTGCGTGAGTACCGTATACAGTGTGCTGAGATAAGCGGGTAAGGCGTTATCTCGCAGCTTCGGCAGTTTGATCTGGCTTACCTTTGAGAGAACGCGTTTGGAAAGGGCTGTCAGTTCTGCATCGGTCGGAACTGCTTGAGCTGCCGTGTAGATGCTCCATGCGGACCGGACGGCAATGGACTGATTTCCGCCTGTCATCACTGTTTCGAGTATCGGGTCTTCCCAAGCCTTTTGGAGCGTCGTGAGGGCATCTTTATCAACTTTACCAGCAATTGCGCCTGCCAGAAGTTTCCAAGACGGTGTTTGTAAAGATTTCTCCAAGAAATCTGATTGCCCAGGGGCTTTATTTTCCTCGGTTTCCGTAGTTACCTGCAACGTCTCAAGTGCCGGACCTCTATCGGCACTATATTGTATGGTTGGCGCAGCAGCGGTTAAAGGGGCACTTCTTGCCATTTGTCTTTTGCTGAAAAGGACAACGCTTGCGTTCTGGGAACCATAGAATCCGCCGAAATCGGTGCCGTCTGGCAGTGGGACAGGCACCACAACCTGCCGAGGTGCTTTCGCTTCCTGATTTATCGGTTGCATATCATTCTCATCTACAGCGACGAAACTCGTGTATTGGGTCATCAACCGATGATTGAGCGCGATGTCGGTGATTTCCTCAATAATTTCCGACGCATCAGCAGCATATAACTGTGCAGAGATGTCTTCAATTTTCTTACGCGCCCACGCTTTTGACAAAACATCGTGTGTCGGTTGCGCGTCGGGCAGCGTCACACGTAACTTATATTTCAGCGGTTTCCCTTCTGCGCTGCCGGAGAGTAGAATCTCTTTACTACCGCCTGCACCATAGCGTCCAAACATGATGACAGGGCGGCCCGCCCAGAGTTCAGGGATTCGCCGCGGGTAGGTCTCATAGACAGAGAGTCCGTTCCAATCAATCTTGATTTTGGCGAGTTGTGCGCGATGGATGCGGTCAGCAATCTCCGCAACAAGGGGGCCGGGGTCAGTGTTGAGTTCTAACACCTTTGCCATCCCACCGCCGTGTTTTGCGACACCGTCAATCAGATAGTGGTTCGGTGATGAACCGATGCCGATAGCCCAAAAACGGATCTGATCCCCCGCCCGTTTGTCAACTTCAGCGATGATTTCTGCTTCGTTACCGATGTAGCCGTCGGTGAGCATGACAACGATGCGGACGCGTTCTGGGTCAACAGGTTCGTTGAGTACCAACTTGATGGCTTTCAGCATTTCCGTTCCACCGCCACCTCGAACCTGTTGTGTGAAGTTAAGAGCGTGTTCAATGTTCATCTGCGTCGCTGGCACCGATTTTTTAAAGAGTTTATCTGCCCGATTTGCGAAGGTGATGACTTGCAGGGTGTCATTCGGTTTGGTGCGTCGGAGGAAATGGTGCATCGTCTCTTTGACTTTTTTTGTCGGCGCGCCAGACATTGAACCTGAAGTGTCAACGAGGAAGACTATTTCGCGGGGTGGTGCTTCTGCAAGTTCAGCATCAAGTTTAGGCTGGACCATGAGCATGAAGTAGCCTTGCTCAGGTTCCGTGGCGTGTGCTAAAACTGCCATCTCTGGCTTTTTACCGGCAACGGCGTATTTCATCACAAAATCTTTGTTCGGTATTGAATCAGCCGGTGAAAGCACTGCAGTCGCACCCGTCTCGCCAGCACGCTCAACCGCTGCCGTGTGATTGGTAATCTGAATATCCTGAATCGGTACCCCGGCATCAAGCGATACCGCGAGGCTGATGTCGTGTGCTGTGCGGTAACCGGGCTTAAGTACCGGCGGTGTAATACGCGATGCATCCGGCACACGGTTTGTATCTGGGGATACCCCCGTCCCTGATGGGTCAGCACCATCCGATGGAGCATCCAAAGGTGCCTCTGATTCACCGACTTTCCCTTTTAACGCATCTGGAAGTTCAGGTTTTTTGGAGGTTGCGGTGCCGGGGATATATCGCGGACCCACTACCATTGGGAAGTGGAATTCGTAGGTACCCATATCGTAATCGAGTACATCGACATAAGAGATTTCGATACGCACCTCATCGTTTGGCTGGATATTGCCAACCGATTGTGTAAAGATATTCGGACGTTCCTGTTCCAGCAGACTCGCTGTTTTCCCTTGTTGGATCGCTTCTTGATAGATGGCTTGTGCCTCGGCGCGGCGTTTAATCAATCCGACAATCCGACGCTCTCCGATGGTCATCGTCATGTCATCTATTGCTGCGGTATGTGGCAGCGGAAAAACGTAAACGGCTTCAATTTTTTCGTCATACGGGTTGTGGAAAGTTTGGGTTACAGTGACGCGGGCAATAAAACCTGCGATGTTTGCCTTTACATCGGTATGTTTTAGCGGGCATTCGATGATCTCTTCGTCTATCTCAACGCGTAATGCCCCTTGTGTGATTTCTTGTTCCATGGGAATTATAGGCTGCGACGTTTCAGTGAAAGCCGTGCCGCTGGAAATACCGATCATTATTAAGGCACTCAGTAATGCTGCTATCCAATTCTGTTGATGCATGATATCCTCCAAAGTTCGGATATGTAATTCTTCCGAAATCGGTGCATTTGGATGTTACTGGATATGAATCAGTAGATTGCCGAAACCGTGTTAGTTTTCGGTGTTGACTATGTTGTTTGATAGTCACACACTATAGGAACGAAAAAGTTGCAAATCGCGTTAACTAAAGTCTAATTTTTTTCAAAATCATCGTTAAATTAAAAAAGACAAGAACGATGTGTTCTTGCCTTTTTGGAATTGATTCTCTATTTCTTTAGGGTTGCCCATGTAGTGGTGAGTTTGTCAGTTGGAGAAACGTCAAAAGCCGCGTTTATGCCATCGTCCATGATACTTTGAATCGCATCCTCACTCAGCACCAGATTAAAAATAGCGATATCGTCAAGAATGCCTCTGAATTTATTTTCCGTGGGCGTTAAATGTATATGACCTGTCTGTTACCTGCGTGCCGATTGTTGCCTACGGAAACGAACAAAATCCTGCTTGCCATTAACACCGTGCTGTGCTAATATATCGCAAAAGTTTCAAAGGAGACACACAACTATGTTTAAACTCGGCGTTATCAACGACGAAGTTTCACAAGACTTTGCCACCGTTGTCAATTTTGTGAAAGACTTCAATCTACACTCCATCGAAATTCGCTCCGTCTGGGATAAGCTCCCGCACGAACTCACTGAATCAGACATCGACGAGATCAAACGCCTACTTGATGGTACGGACATTGAGATTATCGGCGTTGCGTCCCCATTTTTTAAGTGCGATATGGACGACGCTGCGGAACGAAAAGAGCATCTCGGTATACTCGAAGGGTGCATCCGAACGGCAAAGGCGTTTGATACCAATCTGATCCGCACCTTCGTCTTTTGGGACACCGGCGAAACGGAGGAACGTTGGGACGAAATTATCGCTGCTTACGATGAGCCGCGTCGGATGATAGACGGTGAAGGCATCGTGCTCGGCATGGAAAACGAATCTACTACCTCACTCAGCACCGCCAAACTCACTGCAGAGTTTATTGAACAAATTGATTCTCCGAATATCCGCGGTATCTGGGATCCTGCCAATGAAGCGCATGCGAAAGGTGGCGAAACTCCGTATCCTGATGCCTACAATCGCATGAAACCGACAATGATTCACGCACATCTCAAGGACGCGGGCCCCAACCCCGATACCGGAGAAATAGAATCCGTTCCCGTCGGCGACGGTATTATCGACTGGCAAGGGCAGCTGCAAGCCTTGATTGATGATGGATATGAGGGACATCTCTGCCTTGAAACACACTGGCGACCTTCACTCAAAATTGACGATGCTATCCTCAACCGTCCAGCAGGGCAAGCGTTCTCTGAAGCCGGTGAGGAAGCCTCGCGCATCTGTATCGAAAAATTATTGGCGATGATTGAGCACTTAAAGCAGTAGGCAAATTCCAATGAAAATTAAAGCAGTTCGCACATCTCTTTACGACATCCCACCGCAAGTCGAACGTGTCGATGCCATCCAAGCATTCGTCTCTATGGAGTTCCCTTTCATTGAGATTGAAGATGCAGACGGAGTCGTCGGCACTGGATTCTCCTACACGATCGGTAAGGGTGGGGCAGCGATCAAACAGATTATGGATGCCTATCTCACGCCTATTCTGCTTGAGGAGGATGCCACCAACATTGATCGGATTTGGAATCGGATGTGGATGGACACACACTGGGTCGGCAGAGGTGGCATCGTCACTTTAGGCATGGCAGCAGTAGACATTGCCCTTTGGGACCTCATGGCAAAGCGCGCCGAGTTACCACTTTACCAACTCCTCGGTGGTGCGAGAGCCGCTGTTCCCGTCTACAATACAGACGGCGGTTGGCTTCACCTCTCCGAAGATGAGCTCGTCCGGCAATCCGTAGAATTTGTTGAGCAAGGCTTCAAAGGTATCAAGATTAAAGTCGGGCGCGACAGCCTTCATGAGGATGTCGCGAGAATCTTCGCTGTCAGGAAAGCGATTGGACAAGAACCCTACCTCATGATTGATGCGAATATGAAGTGGAACGCGCGCGAAGCCATTCAACTCGCATGTCGGGTCGAGGCAGCAGACCTTTTCTGGTTTGAGGAACCCATTGAGGCAGATGACGTTGATAGCCACGTGGACTTGCGTGAGAAAACCACGATCCCGATTGCCATTGGCGAGACGATTTACAATAAATATGTCTTTAAAGAGTACATCGCACAAGGCGCAGCGGACATTCTACAACCGGATGCTGTCCGTGTGGGGGGTATCTCTGAATGGATGAAGGTTGCGCATACCGCAGAATGTTTTGGGCTTTCAGTATCGCCCCATTTCCTGATGGATTTACACGTACATCTCTCTGCTGCGGTACCACATTCGCTTTTTGTGGAGTATATACCTTCACTTGACCCAGTACTTGACGACACCTTGACGCTCAAAGATGGGCATTTTTCACCACCAGAACGTCCAGGACACGGCATTCTGTTCAACAAACAGAAACTTGCAGCCTATCAAATATCATAGTTAGCATTGATACATCCCTTGCAGGCGGGGTTTGATGAAGTTTAAGAAAATATTTCGGTAATCCCCAGGCCCGGTAGGTTCGGTTTCCTAACCGAACCGGGCTTCACCCAAAAAACACCGAATTAAATTGTTAATTTTCATTACCCCCGCCTGATGATAACAAGAACTTACTATTCTGAGGAAGAACCCGTGAAACTTGAAAACCGTATCGCGATTATTACAGGCGGTGGGCGCGGCATCGGTCGCTCAACGGCTCTTGCATTTGCCCAAGAAGGCGCGGACATCGTTCTCGCCGCACGGACGGATACCGAAATTGCCGCTGTCGCCGAAGAAGTAACCCAACTCGGCAGACGCGCACTCGCTATCACAACCGACATTCAGTTGAAAACCGATGTCGATGCAATGGTTGCCCGAACACTTGACATCTTCGGCAAGGTAGACATCCTTGTCAACAACGCAGGCGTAGCGATCCATAACCCGATTCCGAAAATTCGGGAAGAGGACTGGGATTTGACAATGGCGGTCAATCTCAAAGGCGTGTTTCTCGGCACACAAGCCGTTTTCAGGCACATGTGTGAGCAGAAGTATGGGCATATTGTCAATGTTTCCTCGGTTTCCGGTAAATTCGGACACGTCAATGGTGGTGCGTATTGCGCCTCTAAATTCGCCGTTATCGGTTTCACTGAGACCACGAACAACGAAGGGAGACCGCACGGCGTAAAAGCCTCGGTCGTCTGTCCCGGTCCTGTGGACACCAAGATGCGCCGCGATAACCATCCGGACGATGTGATTGAGCATCTCACACTCCCAGAGGATGTCGCGGACCTGATTCTATTTCTCGTAACGCAGCCACCCCGCGCACATACGCTTGAGACCGTTATCAGAACACCTTTGATGTAACCGTGGTAGGCGTATCAGGACTTACGCGTTCCTCTTAAAGTCCCCCTGATAAGGGGGATTTAGGGGGTTAAAAATACAAGAATTACCGCTTTTTGCGTCCAAATGTTCCATATTCACTCAATTTGCATAAGTTCTACGTATATGAAATATGTTTATTGACTCACATGCACACATTCAACTCTCCCAATTCAATAGTGATCGCGATGCAGTCCTAAAACGTGCACACGCAGTCGAGGTTTCCAATATCTTGGTTATCGGATTTGATATGGAGACCAGTCTCGGCGCAGTGGAATTGGCGGAGAAACATTCGCATATCTATGCCACTGTCGGCATGCATCCCCACGACGCAAAAGACTTGACACCGGATGTCCTGAAAACCTTTCGCGAACTTGCCGCACACCCGAAGGTAGTTGCGCTCGGCGAAATGGGATTGGACTACTACCGCGACCTCTCGCCGCGTCCGGTACAAAAAGCGGCGTTTGAAGAACAGTTGGACCTCGCCGAAGAACTACAGATGCCAATCATTATCCACAACCGCGATGCCTACATGGACATCTTGCCTATTTTAGAGGCGCGGCAGGGACGCATCCGAGGTGTCCTGCACTGTTTTACTGGTGATGTTGAATTGATGCACAGAGGCCTCGCTATCGGATTCCATATCGGTATTGGTGGCATTGTAACCTATAAAAACGCAGCAGATGTGCAGGCGGTGGCGCAGGAGGTGCCTGATGATCGTTTGCTGATTGAGACAGACTGTCCGTGGTTGGCACCGCAATTTCGGCGTGGTAAACGGAACGAACCAGCATACGTCCGTGCCGTAGCAGAAAAAATCGCAGAACTTCGCGACACTTCCATAGAAACAATAGGCAAAATCACAACAGAAAATTTTAGGACCGTGTTTAAATCAGCATGAAGCAGCTAAATCTCCGTATGTATGCGATGGTGCTTGCGCTCGTCTGTGTCTGGGTAATTTTCACACTGCTCACCAGTGGCACCTTTCTCAGCACCCGGAATCTATCCAATCTCTCCCGCCAAGCCGCCGTCACAGCCATTCTTGCTGTCGGGATGACGCTGGTTATCGTCTCTGCTAACATCGATCTATCTGTCGGTTACGGTGCTGGGTTGCTCGGTGCTATCGCAGCGATTGTGCACGTGTGGTGGGGCCAACCGATTCTCGTGACACTCCTCGCTGTTATCTGTATCGGTATCCTGATGGGGCTGATGCAAGGCTACCTTGTGGCGTATCAACGCATCCCGGCATTTATCGTCACACTCGGCGGATTTTTAGCGTATCGTGGTTTGATGTTAGCCTTTACTAAGGGTGAGACCATCCTACTCCCAGACAATTGGCTTAAAGCAATCGGCAACGCTTACCTCTCGCCGACATTCGGATGGGGGCTTATGGTTGCCGGAATTGGCATCAGCGGATACCGTTTCTACCGACAGCGCGCCGCACGGCTGCAGTACGGTACGGAGCAGTCGTCTCTGCTCATGTTTTTATTGAAAATAGTTGGTGTATCCGCACTAATTGTCGCGTTTGTCGCTGTGATGAATGCACATAAAGGGGTTCCATTTCCGGTGTGCATTCTGTTCGGACTGGCGTTCGTGTTTCATTTCATCGCGAACCATACGCGTTTCGGACGTTATGTCTACGCAGTTGGCGGCAATGCGGAAGCGGCGTACCTCTCCGGGGTCAACGTCCGCAGCATTACGTTGCGCGTGTTTGCAACAATGGGCGCGTTGATGGCAATCGCTGGTGTTGTCATGACAGCACGGGTCGGGAGTGCCAGTCCGGAAGCCGGACGTTTGCTGGAGTTAGACGCTATCGCTGCATGTGTTATCGGAGGTGCGAGTTTAATGGGCGGACGCGGAAGCATCTTCGGGGCAATTTTAGGCGCGTTCGTCATGGAGAGCCTCAACAACGGCATGAGCATGGCAAACATGGATGCCTCGTGGCAAGATATTATTAAGGGCGTGGTGCTTGTTGCAGCAGTCGGTTTTGACATGGCATCGCGACGGCGATAGCAAAAAAAAATCGACTATTTCTATTTTTTTAAACCCTTTCCCCAAAAATTCCCCTCTTTATAACTACAGTCTAATTGGCAAATCTAATTGGGAATTTGTTTATGCAATACGATTCATCGACTTACACAGACCTGACAGACGAAGAACTCATTCGACGCGTGCAAGACGGGGATGAGGCGGCATTCGCGCAACTCGCAGCCCGCCATAGTTCCCGAATTTGGCAACTCGTTGTTTTCTACTCTCGCCAAACCCGCGATGCCGAAGAGATCTTTCAAGATATTTGGGTCGCCGTCTGGGAAAACATCGGCGGCTTACGCGAAGTCAGCAGTTTCGGTGCCTGGCTCCGAAAGATAGCCTGGACGACTTGCAGAAGGTACTACGCTGCCAAGTCGCATGCCAGAGGCGAAATCCTTCAGAGCGCGGAGAAACTCGCTGAGACGATTGATCGGGATGTGCTTGCCCGTTTTCGAGAGATGGAACTTCGCACGGCTGTAACGGAAGCGGTGCATCAACTGCCGGAGCGGGTCCGCACCGTCGCGGTGCTGTACTACTTAGAGTTATGGACTGTCACGGAAATTGCAGAGGAACTCGGCTTAGCGGTCGGTACCGTCAAGACGAGGCTCAGCCAAATTCGCGGGCTTTTGCGCAAAGAGTTTGGCGTTGAAGAAATTAAGAGGGGAACAACTATGGCGCATGAAAAAGAAGCATCCAAGCCGTCACAAAAGGTAATTAAGATCTTCGGTGTGGGCGACGCGGGTGGCAACGTTATCAATTGGATGATTGCATCCGGTTTGGAAGGCGTGGAATTTTACGCTGTAAATACGGATTTAGAGGCACTCCGCAAGTGTGAGGGCGCGACACAGGTGCAGATCGGTGTTGAAACCACACAGGGATTTGGCACAGATGCGAATCCAGAGATAGGTAGAAGGGCGGCTGAAGAAGATTTGGAAAGGCTCAATGCTGCCGTTGCAGACGCGAGTCTTGTTTTTGTTACTGCTGGTATGGGGGGTGGAACGGGGACAGGTGCTGCACCCTTGATTGCTGCGCTTGCGCAAGAACACGGGGCTTTGACAATAGGTGTTATGACACGTCCGTTTGATTTTGAGGGACAACGCCGCGCCGAACAGGCAGAATACGGACGCTATGAACTCCAAGAGAACACAGATGCCGTTATTGTGGTGCCGAATCAGAGGCTCCTTGATACTGTTGATGTGGAACCTTCGCCGAGCGAAGCGTTCCGTATGAGCGACAAGGCTGTGCGACTCGCCGTTAAAAGTGTCGCCGATATTATCATAGAGTCAGGTGAGATTAACGTTGACTTCGCCGATGTAGCGAGTATCATGCAGGATGCCGGCACGGTGTTGATGGGCACAGGACGAGCAGGCGGTGAAAATCGGGCGCGGATCGCTGCAGAAAATGCTGTCGCCTCTCCGCTCTTGGATGGGCGGAAAATGAACGACGCGCCTGGGTTGATTTTCAACGTCAGTGCCCCGTCGGATTTCATGATGAATGAATTGAATGAGGCGATGACGGTTATCAAAGATGCCGCGCCTGACGCGCGGATTATCTTTGGATTGGTCTATAGGGACGAGGATCCTAATGAAGACAGGATTGATGCTACGATCCTTGCAACGGGGATTGGGGCACAAAGCGAACCTACCACACCACTCTCCACTCGGCGGGATGACACCTCTCCTGAAGGGGGTACTTATATTCCTTCCAAAACCGGTTCCGAATTTGTGCATCTACACAACCATAGCGAATATAGCATGCTTGACGGCGCGTGTCGTATTCCAGATATGGTGGATTGGGCCGTCGAAAATAGCGTTCCTGCTGTCGCACTCACCGATCACGGCAATATGTTCGGCGCATGGGAACTCTACAACAAGGCGACAGAGGCGGGAGTCAAACCGGTCATCGGTTGTGAGGTGTATGTCGCACCCGATAGCCGGAAGACACGTGAACAGAATCAGAACGGTCCCTACCATCTCACACTGCTCGCCGAGGATGCAACGGGTTACCAAAATCTCTCGGAATTGGTATCGCTCGGATACACGGAAGGCTTCAATCGCAAGCCGCGCATTGACATGGAAATCTTGCGTGAACATCGTGAAGGGATCATTGCATTAACGGGGTGTATCCAAGGACAGGTACCGCAACTCCTCTGCGCAAATCGGCGTGACGAAGCCGTTCAAAACTTCAAGACACTAATGGAGATAATGGGGAAACACAACCTTTATGTTGAGATACAAAACCACTATATTGACAAGGAGCTTCAGGCGTACCCAGTGATGGTGGAGTTGGCGAAAGAATTCAATCTTCCGCTCGTCGGTACAAACGATTGCCACTATCTCCACAAATCCGACCACGAGATGCACGATGTGCTCCTCTGTATCCAGACAAAGAGGACTGTCAACGACCAAGAGCGTCCCCGATTTAACAACCACTTCTACTTTAAAAACGCTGACGAAATGCGCGAGGCACTAAAGGATTATCCGCCGGAAGCCATTACCAACACACTTGAAATTGCGAACCGGTGCAACCTTAGGCTCGATTATCGACAAGACTCAATGCCGAAGTATGAAATCCCCGAAGGGCACACACACGACAGTTATCTCAGCGAACTGTGTTATCAAGGCTTACGTAAAAAGTATGGGGAACTCTCCAAACCGATTCAGCAACGGATTGATTATGAACTGGATATAATCAAACAGTCAGGATACGCTAACTATTTCCTGATTGTCGAAGATTATGTCAACTATGCGCACAAACAGGGGTACCCACTATCAGCCCGCGGTTCCGCCGCCAGCAGTCTGGTACTGTATGCACTTGATGTGATTAGTTTCAATCCGATGGATCACGGTTGTATGTTTGAGCGGTTCCTGAACCTTGAACGTCTCGCGCCACCCGATATTGATATTGATTTTGCCGACCGCGCCCGTGAATCTATAATTGAGTATCTGACGAAAAAATACGGTGCGGATTCCGTCGGCAAGATCGCTACTTTTGCCACTTTGGGTGCGAAAGCCGCTATCAAAGATGTCGGACGCGCCCTTGAAGTGCCGCTTGAAGAAGTCGAAAAGCTGACAGAGTTGATTCCACCCTTTCCCGGAATCACGTTAGATGAGGTCTTGGAAAAAGTGCCCGAATTTCAGACACTTGCTGAACTCCCTGAGAATCGGGAATTGTTTGAGATCAGCAAAGCGGTGGAGGGTATGAAACGGCACGTCTCCTGTCATGCCACCGGAATCGCAATTTCAGAAGGCCCTTTGACAAACTATGTTCCGTTGTTTAAGGATAGGCATGACCAAGTGGCAACGCAGTTTGAAGGTAAAGCCGTTGAGGATGTCGGTATCGTCAAATTTGATTCCCTCGGTTTACGAAGCCTTACCGAGGTACATGACTGCCTTCAAATGATTAAGGCGAACCACAGCATTGAGATCAAGTTAGAGGAGATCCCATTTGACGATGAACAAACGTACTCGCTAATCGGTAACGGACTCATCGCCGGTTTGTTCCAGTTAGAAGCCTCTGATGGTATGTATCGGGTTGTTACCCAACTCAAACCAGATAGCTTTGAAGAGTTCTCCGCTATTCCCGCACTCTATCGCCCGGGACCGATAGAAAATGGGGACATGCAACGGTACATAGATCGGAAGAATGGGCTACAACCCGTAGAATCATATATACACCCGTCGCTTGAGGGGGTACTCAAAGGCACGTACGGTGTATGCATCTATCAAGAACAGGTGATGCAGATCGCACACGATGTGGCTGGCTTTACACTCGCTGAGGCGGATATATTGCGTAGTGCAATGGGCAAAAAGGACCAAATACTGCTCAAAGAACAGCGTGAAAAATTCGTTGAAGGTGCAATGAAAAAGAATTTCGGTAAAGACGAGGCTGAAACAGTATTTGACTGGCTTGAACCTACCGGTAGTTATGCCTTTAACAAGTCACACACGGTCGCTTACTCGATGTTAGCGTACCGTATGGCGTACCTGAAAGCGCACTATCCGCACGAATTCATGGCAGCAATGATGACCGGGGAGTCGGACGATTCAATGAAAGTTGCCCGCTACCGAGAAGAGTGTAGGAAACTCGCCGATTTTCTGGGTGTGGAAATTAATCTGCTTCCGTTAGATGTGAACAAGAGTGAGAAAGGCTATACGGTGGAAGGTGATGCCATCCGTTCTGGGTTTGTCGCTGTAAAAGAGATTCCGGATAAAGTGATAGATCAGATTTTAGCAAAGAGAGAATCTGATGGCGTTTTTGACTCGTTAGAAGATTTTCAGACGCGGGTAGGCGGTGTGAGTGTACGGGGTATTGACAACCTCATTAGGGGCGGCGCATTTGATGCCATTTCTGGGGCATAGTTTCGCAAACGCCTCTTTCGCTGGCGGGGTTTGATGAAATTTAATAAAATAAATCGGTAATCCCCAGGCCGGTAGGTGCGGTTTGGAACCGCACCGGGCTTCACCAAGAAATTACCGAATTAATAAATTAATCTTCATCAACCCCGCCGATCCGAACCAACCTCAGTATTATAAACGAGATTATCTTGCCAGATTCCGTGCTTCTTTGAACTTCTCTTTAGCGAATTGTCCCCATTCCCTGATTTTTTCGTTGCGGACTATTGAATCTTTCCAAGCATCTTTTGCGAGTTCCATCGCCGCTTCTTCGGTGATCGGCATCTTCGTTAAAGCTGCAATCGCCGCTTCCCTTTTCGCGGGATCCTTACACTTCTCAATTGCCTTCCACGCGTTGACGAGATCCTTATGCGAATTGATAATCAGAACCCCGAAGAGCTCGTTGACGAGATCCCATCGGATACTGCCTTTATCTGAATCGTATTGGAATGGAGAGACTTCCATAGCAAACGGGTTTGGAACGATGCATCTTTCGCCGAGTTTATCATAGAGGGCTGGCAGCACACTGGCGCGGTTTAAACCGCCTTTCCATTCAGGGCCCTCTGGATCGGTGTCTCGGAGCATCCAGAGTTTTTGTGCGTTTTCCGATAAAACGAACTCCAGAAACTTTTGCGCGACCGGTAAGTTCGGAGCACCTTTAAGGATAGCAATGGGATCAGCAGTAACGACCGCACCGTCTGCGGGAACAACGTATTTAATCTTATCTGCACCAACGACAGCGATCTGACCATACGCATAAAAATCAATGGCGAGTCCATAAATGACTTGTCCCGCGACAACATCTGTCGGAATAGCATTCGCACCTGCGGAGAAACCGCGAACATTGCCGCCAAGTTTCGTCAAAAGCGCGAACCCTTCATCCCATCCGAGGGTTTGGAGGATGATCTCATAGACCATGTGTGCGGAACCGCTCTCTCTCGGATCGGCTGCACCAATTTTACCGAGCAATTCCAAGTTCCCCAGATCCTGCCATGCAGTGGTTTTCGGAAGTTTCAGCAGTTCACGAAGTTCTTCATTGTACATGATACCGAAACTCGATAACGCTGCCCCATACCACTGATGTTCAGCATCATAGAGTGGAATCCCTTGGAACGATTGCATCATCTGCTCAAGTTGTGTTCCGGGCAGTTTATAGGCATGCAACCATCCATTATTTGAGAGGCGGAGGTAGTTGTCTGTGCCGCCACCAAAAAAAATATCAATACCGATGCCATCCGGCACGCGCTTAAATTCCGATTCAATAAACCGATAGTTTGAAGAAGTTCCACCGACATCTCGCCAATCGGTTTTGACGGTCCTTCCTGTCTGTGCTTCGTACCATTTCTCGAAATTTTTGCCAAACTCCGTTTCAATGCCCTCTGGGTGTGGGGAGATAATGATGAGTTCGTCTTGAGCGAGTGAGAGAATCGGTAGTGCTAAAAAACATAATATTATCGCCAGAACCAGGGGCTTAAAGTCGAACATTTTTTCAGACTCCTTTTGCGATATGTTTAAATAATACGCAGTTACGGCGAGAACGTCGGTTCTTGATCAAAGATAAACAGGATCGGGTTCATCCACTTTTCTTTTTCAATATTCTGAATGCCGTAGTGGAGATGCGCCCCCGTGCTACGGCCCGTATTTCCGACGTAGCCAATAATCTGACCCCGTACCACTTTTTGATTAACTTTAATCTCCTCAGCGTAGCCTTGCAAATGCGCGTACAAAGTTTTATACCCGGATACTTCATGGACAATCTCAATTGTATTTCCTAAAAAGCCGCTATTTCCAACCTGTACAACTGTACCATCCGCAGCAGCGATCACAGGAACGCCGGCGCGGGTTTTAATATCCAACCCTTGGTGAAATTCACGGTTTTTCGTTATCGGGTGGTTCCGCCATCCGAACGGAGAGGAATACCAAAAAGCGTGTTGTTCCCCGTTTTCCTGTTGGAGTTTCACAGGGAGAATCAAAGGATATCCTAAAAGCTGTTGTTGATATGCGTTGATATAGTCATAGAGAGCCTGCAACTCCTCTTTCAGGATACGAGGTGTCAGTTTCTGATGCTCGTCGGTATCAGGTGCAGCATCAGTGGACGCTGATATATCTGTCTGTTGAGGCTCGGATTCTCCGGCGGACAAAGTCGTATTAAGATCGCCGCCCTGTCCGAGGCCCCCTAAAGCCTCCTGGATTCTTTTTGCCAGCTGCCGAATGCCGATCATCTCCTCATTAACCGCAGCAAGTTCCGATTCAACTTGGCGTTTTTCCTGCGTTAATTGTTGAATTTCTGTCGCCATGCGCGTCTGTAATTCGTTTTCGGTCCTGACTCTCTGCCGTTTTTGGGAGAGACCATAGGTGAAGCCGCCAATTACCGCAAAGAGTAGACCAAGGATAACGCAGGAGAGCAGCAATAGATGTCCTCGACCGATCACGTGCTGGCGGACAGAATTTTTATCAGATGACATGATAATAAGTGTATACATTATAACAGGTTCTCCTTTCCAATAAAGCTTATGCAAAACATCAGTGTTTGCTTACAAGAATTGGAGACTTATAGCTGCCTAATTCACCCAACAAGAACGAGCCATTTACAAGTACGAAACGATTGCTGGCATTTTCCAGATGAGGATGATGATGGCACCAAGCAGGATGAGATACCACACGATCAACATTCGGACGCGGGCTCTCTTGAAAATGTAACGGCGTGGACGTTTCAATTGACTCACTTAACCTTTTTTACGTTTTTTTGGTAGCCCGAATTTGAGAGATCCCGTACTTGAAAACTGTCTCTATATTGAATTCAACGTCTTCATACATAGCTTTCTCACCTTTTTGTGGTAAGTGTCCGAGCAACATCAGGAGAAAGCCCCCAATCGTATCACACTGATCTGTGGGGATTTGAATGTCTAAGACTTTGTTAACATCAGCGATTAACATGCGTGCATCAATACGCCAGTCGCTTGCGCCAAGTTTTTCGATGTGAGGTGTCGTCCGTTTACGATTCGCTGCGACCTTGCCGACAACCCGCTCTAAAATATCTATCAACTCTACGATCCCGATACAACTGCCGTGCTCGTTCACCACAATCGCGATCGGTATTTCAGATTGCCGCAGTTCAGCCAATAAATCCACAGCAGACTTCAGGGCAGGTACATAAGTCACCTCCCTCACGAATGACGATAAATCGTTGGTGGGGAGTTCGCTTGTAAGTACCTCCATCGCATCAACGACACCGAGCAATTGGTCAACGCGCGCATTATAAATAGGGATGTAATGATGGTTGGAAGCGCGACAGAGTGTGAGAACTTCAGAGGACGATGACCCCGCTATCAGCACGGCTGCTTCTGATAATGGCAACATCACTTCTTGGGTTGTTAGTGTTTGCAGCTCAAAAATTGCACTGAGTAATTGGGCTTCGGAATCCGAAAACGCCTTAATATTTGCGAGAAGCAACTGGACGAGTTGTTCGCGAGATGGGGATGTCTGCCGTCCCAAGCCCCCAAAGACCCCCTTTTTGCGGGGATTGGCTACCTGTCCATCATACGCAGCAAGCGGCTTAGGTGTAGCTAACTCTATTTTCCCGATGTCCGGCTCTTTAACGACAGGCATGGGCCCCTCTTTTTCTTCCGAAGGGGTTTTGGTAAGCTCGTTCATAGTTTAGATCCCTAAAATCCAGAATTTTGTGAATGCCTTCCTGTTGAGAACTATGGTGAAACCTAAAAATCGGTTTTTGCTTGCGGGTTTCTTCCATTTGTAATTGCCGGCAAACGCAACGTTCACAACGTCTAATTAATGCTAAGATCTACCATTAAGTCTGGGCAGCGAGTGTTAGTTCCGTTTTTCCACCGAGCCCAGCAACGACAGGAAATGTTTTTTCACCCGGCTTCCCATCTCTCGGCACATACCTGACTTGCGGTGAGAAGTAGGCATACAATGCCGTATTCCGAGGATTCGGGGTCGCATTCGGGCCAGAACCGTGTACCATCAAACTATGGAAAAACAAGGCACTCCCCGCAGAAAGCGGCACGTCCATCTGTTGCTCCGCGACTTCTTTCCGATCGGTGAGTTCTGAACCCTGTTGACGCGCAATGTGCCCCCAAGACTGCATGCCCCACAGATGGCTTCTCGGGATTACCTTAAAACAGCCATTTTCCGGTGTAGCCGCGTTGAGCGCGATACTCACAGTAACGAGGTTCGGTGGCTCCATCGGCCAGTATGCCGAATCCTGGTGTAAGCCATGTGAGGAACCGTGGAATGCTGGTTTGAACATCAACGTACTTCTAAAAAGCAATAGATCCTCGGATCCGGTAAGTTCTTGGACGACTGAGATGAGTTTCGGATGCTGTGCAAGGTCCCGAAATACGTCGGAGTACTGCCGAGTATTCTCTGCTTTCCGTAGCACTGGCAGGTTCTGCCCTTGCGTTTCGTCTTTGGCAAACGGTTCACGTTGGACGTGGCGACGGGCAACCTCCGCTCGCGCTTTTTCCGCATCGGATTCCTGTTCCGCAGCGAACTGATGCAGCTTATGAATTTCTGCTTGGCATGCCTCAACTTCTTCCGCCGACAACAGATCTTCAACGATAAGATAACCTTCCTTTTCAAAAAAGGCTTTTCTGCCCTTCAAATCCATGTTAACCTCCAATCAATTGTTTGACTTCCCAGATAATGCTTGAAATCGCGAACCCGATGTAGACGCATGAAGCAATCAGCATCATGACCGTAGAGAGCCGTTTCGGTTTGGCGAAGTCAGGCAGAAAGCGGTAGTTCATGTAAAGTGTAAGCGGGACATAAATCGCCATAGCGAAACCGCCCATGTACGCCGCGTTAAAAAGAAATCCTAATTCACTGACGTTTAATTGCTCCATCACGAAAGTGATTACACACCCACCGACGATCCAGATACCTGCGATGAGAAGATACCACCAACTCAAATCCCGCTTTTGTGCACCTCGGAAGTTCGTATAGATAATATCAGAAACGGAGCGTGATACGCCGTCAACCAATGCAAGTTGCGTCCCGAAAAGCGTGGCGACACCGACCAATAAGAAGATCTTCTGTCCCGCCGCGCCCCAAATTTCACCTAATATCCGCGCCTCATCGTAAATAAGTCTGCCGCGCTCAGGAACAATCCCTTGTGGGTGTAAAACCGCGAGTGCGCCAAAAATGAAGAGCAGAATTGTGAGTGTGTTGAGTGCCCAAAAGAAGAGTATCTGGTCCTTTTTCACATATTGCCACCATGCGGTGAAGCGTTTTCGGTTTTCCTCCGTCGCCTCAAAGATGAACCCCGTCGCAGGCACTTTCTCGGTCCTGCCGCGAAGTGGGTTCTGTAACCCCGGCAGCTGCGCACCCATCCCAATATTTTTGTCGCGTAGGTAGAATGTATAGAAAAGATTCGCTGTCCCGCCGGCACCCGCGAAAACTAAAGCGATAAATAACTGTTTCACAGACATACCCGGGTCTTTGTAACCGACGTTTATCAAGCCCGCACCCAGTTCCTTCCATGTGTCCATTGAACCGATAGCGATAACGACAAGAATCAACCCAATCGTTACAATGGCAACGAGCAACTCAACTGTCCGTTCAACAGAGTTGTAAATCATCTTCGGTCCGAAGAGGATGAGCGCAACGCCTGCAAATGTCACGATTGTCCAAAAGGTATCAGAACCCCAGCCACCGGGTCCAAGCACAAGTGCTTTGAGCGCGAGCCCTGATGTACGTGCCCATCCCGGTGCTATCCACCCGACTACAGTTAGCAGGATGAACAACGGTGCGAAACCTCGCCAGATACGACTGTAACCTGTATATACTGTTTCACCGGTCGCTATCGTCCAACGTCCTACCTCAAAGTTAATCCACAGCTGGAGGAACACACCGAGAGCCGCTGCCCAAATCATACTCCCGCCATACTCTGCAGCGATCAGGGGCCAGATCACACTCTCACCCGCACCGATGGATAAACCGACCAAGATAGCCCCGGGACCCGCAATTTTCCAAAAGGGTAACTGTTTTTCTGGCAATTCGACGACCTTAAAATCGTCGAGCGGTTGATAAATTTTAGGCATATCTCTTCCTCCGGTACCTAACCGCTAATCTTGCAGCATTGCTTCACGCAACACTTCAACTGGATGCTTCGGTTGCACACCCGTCCCATGTTCGAGTTGGTGCCTGCAAGAAAAACCGGCGGCACTAAGTGTGAAACTGTCCGGTGGTTTTTCACGGACGGCACCAAAAAGCCGTAACTCGCCAATCTTCATAGAGAGATCGTAGTGTGCCTTCTCATACCCGAACGCGCCAGCCATGCCACAGCAACTCGAATCGATTACTGTGACGTTGTGTGCTGCCGGTAGGTTTAACATTTTCAGCGTCGGTTGGATACCAACAAGTGCCCGCTGATGACAGTGTCCGTGCAGCAATATGTCCCGTGGTTCCACTGAGAATTCTAAGGGCAATTCACCATTTTCCATCAGTTGTATAAAAAATTCTTCAAACGAACAGGTTACCTCAGCAACACGTTTCGCGTCTCGTGTACCGATCAGTTCAACGTAATCATCGGTGATCGCAGAGGTACAACTCGGTTCACACCCAATAATCGGAATCCCTTCGTCAGCATAACCCCGCAGCGCGTCAATGTTATAAGCCGCATTCGCAACTGCTCGGTCAAGCATCCCTTCTGAGATGAGTGGACGACCACAGCACCGTTTCTTAGGTAGCAGCACCTCAAATCCACACGCTTCCAGTAATTCTACTGCAGCTTTACCGATAGAAGGTTCGCTATAGTTCATGAAGGTGTCTGGAAAAAGCACGACTTTCTTATCTGATGTTCGTCTGGAATTTCGCTTGCGGAACCACTGTTCATAAGTAGGACGCACAAAGGTAGGCATATCGCGCCGCCGGTCAACACCGATGAGTTTCTCAGCAATCCATTTGGAGAGTCCGTTGTTAACTGCCCAGTTAGAGAGCGGTGAAAACATTGAGCCAAGGGGCGCGAGCGCACCGATTTCACCAAACAACCGTCGATGCAATGGCAAACCGTTGGCTTTGTGATAGTGTGCCATGACCTCATATTTAATCTTAGCCATGTCCACATTAGAAGGGCATTCCGCTTTGCAGGCTTTACATCCGAGACATAAATCCAGAACCTCTTGGAGCCGTTCATTCGTGAATTCTGTGTGTGGCAACGCACCAGAAATAATGGAGCGAAGGGCATTCGCACGCCCACGCGTTGAGTGCTCTTCTTCACGTGTACCGATAAAAGACGGACACATGGTGCCCGTCAAAGTCTTTCTGCATGCCCCGACGCCGTTGCACATCTCAATGGCTCTACCAAATCCATCTTGGCTCGAAAAATCGAAGTAGGTGTCAATTTTAATCGTATTATAGTCTGCCCCGAAACGGAGGTTTTCTGTCATCGGCGGCGCGTTGACAATTTTACCCGGATTCATGATACCGTCTGGGTCAAACGCTTTTTTCACCTCCGTAAGTGCTTGGTATATCTGTGGACCGAACATGCTCTCTATCCACTCACTTCGAACAAGTCCATCGCCGTGTTCTCCACTCATTGCGCCGTCCAACTCCATGAGCAGATCTCGGACTTCGCGGGCGATGTCGTGCATCTTTTGAATATCAGCTTCGGATTTAAGGTTGACGATAGGACGGTTGTGCAATAGCCCGACGCTTGCATGTGCGTAATAAGCTGCAGTGGTGTCGTGTGCCGTAACGATCTCGTCAAATCGGCGGACATATTCTGGTAGGTTCTCTATTGGCACCGCGGCATCTTCAACAAAACCGACCGGTTTCGCATCGCCTTTCATGCCCATCAACAGACCGAGTCCGGCTTTTCGGGTTTCCCAAACACGTGTTTTCTCTTCAGCCGTGAAGCAACGTACGAACGCATAACCGAACCCTGTACTTTTCAACGTCTTTTCAAGCCTATCCAACTGTGATTCCAATTCCGCTTGTGTTTCACCGTAAAATTCGACAGCAAGGAGCGCAGTAGGTTCGCCTTCTATGAAGGTCGTAAGCCGTGAAAATTCTAATGAACCGCGCGCCATATCAAGGATCGTTTTGTCTATAAGTTCTACAGCAGTCGGATTACATTCTAAGATCGGTTGCATCGCCTCCATTGAAGCAACGAGGGATTCAAAGTGAACAACACACAAAGCCGTTAGTTTCGGGATCGGTACGAGGTTCACTGTCGCTTCAACAGTCGTTGCGAGTGTCCCTTCAGAACCGACGAGAATTTTCGTCAGGCTAAACGGATAATTTTCGTCGCATCCATCGCGGCGATAGGGCGTAACCTCTTTTGAGCCAGCATCTGTAACAAACTCGTCAAGATTGTAACCGGCAACACGCCGCAAGATACGCGGATAACGTTTACGAATTTCTGCTGCGTTGTCCTCACAGATACGGCAAAGCTCGCGGTAGATGTTTGCCTCTAATGTCTCTCCCCGCTTTTTAGTTTCTAATGCTTTGACTGAAATAGGCGATGCTGTGATTGTGTCGGCGTTGGAAAGCACTAAGTCAAGCGACATGACGTGATCAATAGTTTTGCCGTAAATGAGCGAATGCGAACCTGCAGAATTATTTCCGATGGTGCCGCCGACGTTCGCGCGACTGCTTGTCGCAACATCAGGGGCATACATTAAACCGTGTGGCTTTAACTTATCGTTCAACTCGTCCAAGACGATACCGGGCTGCACGCGTGCCCAACGTTCAGCGACGTTTACCTCAAGGAGTTCGTTCATGTATTTGGACATATCCAACACGATTGCCTCACCGACGCTCTGCCCAGCAAGGCTTGTACCGCCGCCGCGTGGAAGAATGGGGACGTTGTGTTCTGACGCAATTTGTACCGTCTTGACAACGTCTTGGCTATCTTTCGGAATTACAACACCTATCGGTTGTATCTGATAGAGGCTTGCATCTGTGCTATAAAGTGCCTTAGAATATAGATCAAAACGCACCTCGCCTGCCAGTGTATCTGATAAATGTGCTTCAAGGGTTCCTGATGTGGAAGTGTTCATATTTCTTGTCCAAGGCGACCATGCTCACAACAACTGAAGATTTCTAAAAAATCTTAAAAAATTTGACATTACTATCTGAATAAAGTATAATTAATCGTAATGCTCCTGTGGTGGAATTTGGTATACACAGCAGGTTGAGGGCCTGTGCCTTAATTGGCATGCTGGTTCGAGTCCAGTCGGGAGCATTTTTTTTGTTACAAACTCTCACCAAGCAATTCTTGGTATACTTGATATGTCCGTTCCGCGATTGTTTCCCACGTAAAATTTTCTATACGGTCAAGCCCGCGCGTAACCAGATCCATCCGGAGGTGGGCATCGTGTGCGATCTGATGGATCCGTTCCGCCAAAGCCTCCGAATCGGCTTCAGGAAAGACGAGCCCAGCATCGTTGATTACGTGTGGGATTTCGCCAGAATCTGAACCGATGACTGGCACTTCACACGCCATCCCCTCTATAAGCACCCTGCCAAAGAATTCTACCCATCCCACTGTTGTCAGAGAAGGCAGGACGAGTGTATCCATACAATTAATATAAGCAGCGACCTCTTCCGGCGGTACCGCATCAATCCACACAATGTGTTCAGAGATACCGAGGGTTTCAGCACTTTTTTGGAAATTCGGTTTATCTTCACCTTGACCAAGAATTAAAAGTTTATAAGTGCCCGTCGTATCATGACTTGCAAGGTCCGCTATGGCTTCAAGAAGCGTATCTATCCCCTTCATCTGAAGCAGCCTACCGACATAACCCACCACAAAACAGTCGCTAAGTCCGAGTGAGTTTCGCAGTTCGCTGACATCCATCTTATAGAAATGGCGCGTATCAACACCATTTGGGAATGCGGTTTGATTTCCTGCGTAGCCGCGTTCAGTCAAAATTTTGCCAGCGTTTTCACTCAGTGGAAAGGCTCTATCTGTTTCCCGAAAGACGCTGCGTTCTATCCATACAGGTAGTGCTCCGAACCGCTGCTTCGTTGGTATGCTCAATGATGTACGAAAAATAAAACGACTGTCCGGGCAATACTTCCGTTTCAACCGAACCGTTTGTAACGCATTGAGGCTCCACGCCTCTTCCTCTAAATGAATAATATCCGGTTGGAAATCTCGGAAGTGAGGTTTCACACCACGGCGATAGTAGAAACGGCTACCGTAACCGGAGAATCGGATCGGACATGGAAATTCTTCACAAGGCGTGTCTGGCTCGGGTTCAAAGACAATATCTTGGAAACTTTCATACCAACGCGCTGGCGTGATAACACGCAAGGTGACATCCGGATGTTCCGCAATGAGCGCAAACTTGCGCCGGTACGGCTTCATAATATAAGAATGAGAAAGGACTAAGACACGCAAGGTGCTAATTATATTGGTTTACTCAGAGTATCCCGAGTCAGTTACAGACAATGGTGATGCTTCGTCCGACTCATCATCCGCCGCCGTGAAAGCGATCTCATCACCTGTATCTGGTCCCTCTGTTTCATTTGAGGCAGCAAGAACAGACATCAAACCTTCAAGCCGCTCTCTGACTTCGGAGCGTTCTTGAGTGGTGGCTAACCGTTCTAAGTCGAGTTCCTCTTCAAGTTCGCTATTACGGGTTTCGAGTTCTTGAATCTTTGTGTCGCGTTGTAGCACATCACTGTTGAGGCGCGCAATTTCAGCCTCCAGTTCAAGTTTCTCTGCTCTCAACTCCTGAACAGTCGAAATCGCGAGTTCAACATGTTCTTCCAGAAGTGATACAATACTTTGTTCAAATGATTCAGACATATTGTGGTCTCCTCCACGGTCATTTTACAATTTTTAACCGAAGTTGCTACCTAAGCAAGACAATTTATGCCGTCACGTTAACTATTTTGAATCAATGCGTCAACATGGCTGAATTATATGCTGTGTCCACTTAGAAGTCAAATTAAATCTTTTGTAGTTCTGGATGTCTATAATTCTTCAGATGACAGTTTAGCCGCCTTGCAGACAGGGTGTTTGCTTGGGTATTTCTGCGGATTTTCCCGAGAACCCTGCCTGCAGCGTCGGACGTTCGTTATCATGAAAAAATGCGTAAGTCCTATCTATATTCTGACAGTTTAGGTTATCTTTGTTGGTTCTGTCGAGAATTTGCAATTCCCCGCTACAGTGACAGGACTCACTTTGATTCAATCAGTGACAAATGCTCGGCATCTGCCCAATTTGAACATTCATGAACGTAGTGAAATAGATATTGTTGTGCATACCCGACACTATCGCCGAAGTAGTTGTGAGCGAACTGGCGTATTTCACGGTGCGTGGCACGCCGTCGAAGATAAAGGGTCTCAAAAATCCGATTTATCCAGACATCAATCGGTAGTGCCGTGAGATGCCCAAGCGAAAATAGACAAATGCAATCAGCGACTTTTTCACCGATGCCATCTTGACGCATTAATGCCTGTTTCGCCTCAAGATACGACATCTGCTTCAGCAATGTAAGCGAAAGTTCACTGCTAACGACGGCTTGGGCGGTATTTCGGAGATAGTTCGCTCGATAACCTGTACCACAGGCAAGTAGTTCGTCCTCCGTTGCTGTGGCAAGGGCATTCGGGTTCGGAAAACTATAATCCACATACTCCGCAAGCGTCAAATGTTCACCGAAACGTTCAGACAACCGACGAATGATCCCACGAATCCGAGGGACGTTGTTGTTCTGCGATAAAATGAACGATGCCACCGTCTCCCAAAGCTCTTGATTCAGAATGCGCATCCCCCAGAGTTTCTCAATTGCCCGATGCATATAGGCATCATTGTTAACTTCGGCGAGGATCTTCGGGACATCTCGCGCAAGGTCAAGATAATGGCGGAGAAATGGCACGAAGTGAATCTCGTCTTCTTTGGCAGAACTCTCAACACACAAGGTTGTTCCTTCTTGGGATATTTTAAGGATGCGTCCCTCTACGACACCATAGTAGGCATCGTCTATCCGATGCCATCGAAACGATTGCCCTGATTCTAAGGTGTATTTCAGACTGAAGTCTGTTACATTCTGAATTTGGATCATGTGTTTTGCTGCATTTTGATAAGGGCTTGCAAGCAATGCTCTTGATATTTGTCTATTATAAGTATATAGTATATTTGGAAAATTAGCAAATTTTTATATTACTACATAGGGCTGCTGCTTAGGCGCAGGTGCTATAATTTGACATTTGTACGGTTTAGCCGTATAATATTAACACCTCTTCATAACGTGGGCATCTGTTAACAGAAACCGAATTGGGTCTCGGAATAGACCAAATTCGCTCCTTTAGGTTTGGGAGTATGTCAAATTCAGGAGATACCTTTAAAAAATGATTATCTTTTTACGCGAAAAATTTATTGCGCAAATCTTTATGTGGGTGATCGCCATCGTGTTCTTGGTCGGAACGGTGTTCCTCTATAGCAACACACGCGGCGGTGGCGAAGATCCAGAGGGAGAAGTCGTTCTCAAAATCAACAACACGGAAGTCAAGCGCGGGACGTTTGAAAATGCCGTTGCCGATGCCATGGAATCTCAAAGACGGAACCAGAGGTTCGGCGGGGCACCGAACAAGGAACAGATACAAAAGGATATAATTGAGCGTTGGGTCAATCAATCCATATTCGGAAGCCTAAATATCGGGGACGCTGAGGTAAAACGCTACATTCAAAGTGAGGCAAGTCGAGTCGAGCAGTATAATCAGTACCAACAGTTCGGTGCAGCAGATCTCTACACCGCGAATGTACGGCAGCAACTCAGTACGCTTGCGATCCAAGATGGCATCCATGCCCTGGAATTGCTAACCGATACAGAAGTTGAACAGGCATATCAACTTGAGGCTGATAAGGTGAAAGTCAAATTTATTGAATTTAAGTACGACGACTACCTCTCAACCGTCGAGGTTGACGATGCGGAAGTGAAAGCCTATTTTGAGAAGAATCGCGATAGCTATAAATTGGAAGAGCAGGTAAATGTCAAGTTTATTAGAGTCAATCCTGCAGCATTGGTTTCGGATGAAGAGATTAAGGACTATTATGACGAAAATCAACGGGAGTTTACAACACTGGAAGCCGTCAAAGCACGCCATATTTTGAAAGAGTTTCCGGACAACGCAACCGACGAACAGAAGGCGGAGGTCAAGGGCGCTGCAGAGGAATTGCTCAAAACCATCAATGCAGAACTCGATGCTGGCGCGGATTTTGCCGAACTCGCGAAGAAACATTCAGAAGGCCCTTCCGCACCACAAGGGGGTGCCTTGAGAGGCAGCAATACGAAACTTCCACCCGGCGACTACTTCGCACGTGGCGAGATGGTGAAACCTTTTGAAGAAGCTGCTTTTGATACGCTAAACCCTGGAGAAGTCAGTGGCTTAGTCGAAACGCGATTCGGATATCATATTATCAAATTGGAGGAGAAGAAAGCACCGGAGCTCCAGGCTTTTGCCGATGTCCAGTATGAAATCCGACAAAAACTCGTTCAAGTCAGCGGCGTTGACAAGGCGAAAGAAGTCGCCTCTGATCTCCTGTATGAAATCGAAATTGAGGGCTATGACGCTGCGCTCGCGCTTGAAAAGTATAAAGACCTCTCTCTCGTTGTCTTAGAAACTGGACTCTTTAGTCGGGATGTATCAACTATTCCCAAAATAGGGGCAGCATGGGGGTACCAAGGTTTACTCGAAGAATTCTTTGACCTGGAAGTCAATGTGATAAAGGTTGTTGAGATGAAGAGATCAGGCAGACAGGAAGGCGTAGAGGCCTATTTAGTTGCTACTGTCCTTGAAAAGAAGCCTGCCGCTATCCCACCCTTTGAGGCGATAAAAGCAGAGGTGATTGAAGGCGCGAAGACAGGTAAGATTGATGGACTGCGAAAAGAAAAAGCGAAAGAACGAGCATTTACGGATGCACAAAACCTTTTCAACCAGCGAGCTGACAGTACATCTTTGGATGCATTGATCGAAAAGTATAAGGCACCTGAAGACTTGGCAGCGGATCGGCTCTCCGTGCAAGAGAGCAATCTGTTCGCACTGAGTCCAACCAGCGATTACATCGCCGGTATGGGAAATTCAGCGGAAACCATGTTTGCAGCATTTCAGATGACTGTCAATGACATTGACGGTCCTTTCAAGGGCAGCAATGCAGTCTATATTATCCAACTCGTTGAACGCCAAGAACCCGATGTTGAAACATTCAAAACGGATCCCGCTGAAAAAGCCCGGCATCAACAAACTCTGATCCAAGCCAAAAAACGGCAGGCACTTTCCAACTGGCTTGCCGCACGCAAAGAAGCAAGCGAACTCTGGATACATCCAGATTTTCGTTAGACATGCAAATCCTATAAATATGGGTAAGTGGCATCGGCTTGATAGTTTGGTATCAACGCATCATGCGTTTGCCCAGTGATGAGGTTTGTGCCATCCGTAAAGCCTTCTGGACGGTCGCGGAGAAACTCGATAAGGCGGTTTCGCCAAGGTGTTAAGAGGGGTTCAGCCTCGCTCAGATTTGCGAGGTCGTGGGTTTCGTGTGGATCGTCCTGCAGGTTAAAGAGGTGCTCCCTGCCAGTTTGGGAATACCAGATATACTTGTGGTGCCCGTCGGTTACATAGTGGTTGCCGTGATTATATTCATAACAACCAGAGTGCTCACCATGAAGGCAATCGCGCACCCGGTCGGTATCTCCCCGCATAATCGGTAATAGACTTTTACCGGTGCAAGTACTCGGAATCTCAACACCAGCTGCATCCAGAATAGTGGGCATAATGTCTTGTAGACCGACAGGGCTTTGGCAGATTGATTCTTGCGGATAGCCCCAATTTGCCGGTGCCCGCATCAGGAAAGGCACGCGTGCCGAGGCTTCATAGGGCCAAGTTTTGCGGTACAGGTTATGATCGCCGAGCATCTCACCGTGGTCGGAAGTAAAAATCACCAGACAGTTGTTCATCCCGCCCATGACTTGGATCAGACGACCGATCTGATCGTCGATGAAATTGATCATCCCATAGTAAGCCGCACGAGCACATTGCATATCGTAGTCGTCGAGGCAGATTTCCCAAGCGTTTGGATTCAACCCCTTTTGGGTTCCGTCAAATTCAGGTGCCCAATCGCCAACCACCGGCGGCGGAAGATCCCGCTGAATGTAGCGTTGGTAATAGTGTGCGGGTGGTGTCAGCGGTGGGTGAGGGTCTATGAAAGAGATATTGAGAAAGAAAGGCACTGTTGGGTCGCGTTTATGCAGAAAATTGAGGGCGCGATCAATACACCAGAAGGTGTGCATCTGCTCTTCAGGTAGATGATGTGGACGGCCGACCCAGCCATTGGCGGAGACACCGTGAGCCATACCCGGATCAACGTCGTTGCGGCGGTGATATTGCTGCAACCAGTCCACATAGTCGTTATTGCCACCACGAGTGGCATCAGCTAACTGGAGATGATCGAAACCGTATCGCTTGCGTGGCGGGTTCAGATGTAGTTTGCCGATCATCTCGGTTTGGTAACCGGCAGCAGACAATTCACCTGCCAGGGTGTGTGGTGGATTCCACTGCGCGCCTTTGAATCCGACACCACCGTTAGCTGCTGGTGCGGTACCGGTCATCAGACTGCGCCGTGCTGGAATACAACTCGGACATTCGGCATACCCGCGACGGAAATGCGTACCCGTGCGACCAATCCAATCCAGATTTGGGGTCTGCAAGCAGTTGGGACCGTCGGGGTCTAAACCCAGACAGTCGCCGCGTTGTTGGTCAGTAGTGATTAAAAGGACGTTGGGACGGGGGGTAGGCATTTCAGACTCCAAGTCACGCACATCAACTGGATTGAGTTCCGGGTCCAAGTGGAGATTAATTGAGGCGTTCGTAAAAGAAGTTGCGACGTTTGGGGATATATCCGAGTTCCGCTATAGTCCGTTCGATCTCCTCAATTGGCATGCAATAGACGGTTCCGGCTTTGCTGACGACATTCTCTTCTATCATCGTGCCACCCATGTCATTCGCACCGAACTTCAGTGATAGCTGCCCGATCTTCGGACCTTGGGTGACCCATGAGGATTGAAAGTTGTCGAAGTTGTCTAAGAATAATCGGGAGATCGCGAGCGTTTTGAGGTACTCAAAGCTCCCCGCGGGCGGTATATGTTCCATACGGGTATTCGCAGGTTGTAGAGACCAGCAGATAAAAGCGGTAAATCCGCCCGTCTCATCTTGCAAATCACGCAAGCGGACGAGGTGCTCAACACGTTCGGCATAACTTTCTACATGCCCATACATCATCGTCGCGCTTGATTTGAGTCCAACGAGATGTCCTTGACGCATGACTTCCAGCCATTCATCAGCGGTGCATTTTTTCGGGCTAATCTCATTGCGGGCATGGTCAGTGAGAATTTCCGCACCACCCCCAGGAATCGAGTCAAGTCCAGCATCCCGCAAGCGGATAAGCATTTCTCGCAACGACATACGGTTAATCTTCGCAAACCAGTCGAGTTCCGGTGGCGAAAATCCGTGGATATGAATCGGATAATTCGCTTTAATCCAGCGGAGTAGATCTTCGTACCAGTCAAGCTTGAGTTTCGGGTGTAAACCACCCTGCATCAGAATCAACTCACCGCCGAGATCAAGTGTTTCTTGTATTTTTTTTCCTAACGCATCGCGTTCCATGACATAGGCATCTGGATCCTTGCGATGGCGGTAAAAAGCACAGAAATCACAATCGACGTAGCACCAATTGGTATAGTTAATGTTCCGATCAACAATGTACGTGACGTAGCCTTCCGGATGCTTTCGTTGCCGGATAACGTCCGCTGCGTGCCCCAAGGCAAGCAAATCGTGGCTTTTGAAAAGCGTGAGGCAGTCGTCAAAGTCTAACCGTTCCGCTGCAAGCGATTTGTCGAGAATGGGCTGGATATTTGTATCCATCATTGTCTTCGGACGGGGGACTCTATGCTTGAGCATAGAGGGGAATGTCCGCTCCTTTCATGATAAATGTGTGAGTATGAGTTCAGATGAATACTCAGGTATGATTGAACCGTATACTCACACGAATAATAGTGGTAATTTCCCTTTCGGGTTATATGTTGCCCCATCCCGATCACAATACCCAAGATGAGTGAGGCTTGGGGAGCACCCTTAAATAAGCACCTACCACAGATACTTATCTTTTAACACACATTGTTCAGGCTGCCACGCCCAGGTATCGTGATATATTACGGTAGTCAATGAGTTGCCCTCGTCTGATCTATAGACTTGGCTGCCGTATCGGACAAGCCCCGTCCTTTAGGGCGGGGTCACTGACTTGCGAGTTCCTTACAATCTATAAAACTAATACCTCAATTTTAACATTTTTCAGTCAGTTTGTCAACTTTTCTGTCATTTTAATTTGACTTTTGAAAGGGATATTAGGTATAATTAAGAGGTATGATCGTTTAAATCTGTATTTGTTATGAGGGGGACAAAATAATGAATGATGTCGTTTACAATGAAGACTTGGTAAAAACAGTAGAAAATAAATATCTCGCAGTCAATGTTGCAGCGAAGCGCGCCAGAGATATAAATGCAAACGGTCTACCGCTGGCCCCTTCAAGCACGGCGGAGAAAAAAAAGAAACCCGTCGCCATTGCGACACAAGAATTGATTGAAGGGAAACTCCACTTTGAAGAGAGAGAGGCAAAAGTGGCAGATTCCAAAACACCTCCGATTTTTACTGATGCTGAGGCATCAAAAGAAGTTGGTACCGATATATTCGATGAGGAGCTTCTCGAACAAGAACAAGATACAGAAGTAGCGGAACGTGAAGAAGGGTTATAGTACCATACCGATTCACTGCGGTACAGAGATTCTTAACTACTTCTATGGGTAAGGCCTAACGCGAAAAAATCGGAATCACTTGACAATCTCCAATAAAGTGGATATAATTAATAGGGTATTGCTGACGTGGCTCAATGGTAGAGCAAGTGATTTGTAATCACTAGGTTGGAGGTTCGATTCCTCTCGTCAGCTTCATAATGGGGGTATGCTAGAGCGGTCAAATAGGGCAGACTGTAAATCTGTTGGCTATGCCTACGGTGGTTCGAATCCATCTGCCCCCATCTACACTTATGCCGATGCGGGAGTAGCTCAGCTGGTAGAGCATTGGCCTTCCAAGCCATGCGTCGCGGGTTCGATTCCCGTCTCCCGCTTGTTGAAACATTTTGTTTTTGCCGGCGTAGCTCAGTCGGTAGAGCGCGTCCTTGGTAAGGACGAGGTCACCGGTTCAATCCCGGTCGTCGGCTCCATTTATCAAAAATAGAGGTTTATCATGCCAAGAGACATTGTAACATTAGCATGTGATGTATGCAACCAACGGAATTATGTAACAACCCGGAACCGTCGAACACAGCAAAATCGATATGAAAAAAAGAAATACTGTCGGTTCTGCCGAAAGCATACACTCCATAAAGAAACACGATAACTTTTTAGTAGGTACAACGGACAACATTAGCGTTAACTCTTAAACGCGTCTGTGACGCGCTACAAAATCTTACAGGCCAGTAGCTCCAACGGCTAGAGCGTCGGTCTCCAAAACCGAATGTTGGGGGTTCGAATCCCTCCTGGCCTGCCTTTTATTACTCTTATGATAACTCGTTTAAAAAAGTATCTTCAAGGCATCCATCTTGAATGGCAGAAGGTGACGAAACCCGACATGAAAGAGGTTCAGGGCAGCACGATTACTGTCATTATCGCCTCTGCACTGTTAGGGCTTTACATCGGGATAATCGATGGCAATTCCGCCCACCCAAAATGGGAGAGTCCTTTATCTTGGATTTTTCTCGCAGCCCTTCCGATCGCTGTCTTTTTTATCGTGAAAAGTTGGGAAGACCATTCAAAAAGCGATAGAGACCCTGAGGCTGCTATTAACGCAAACCGGAAAATACTCGCGGCGGCAGTAGCCAGTATCCCTTTAATCACTGTACTTGTAAGCCAGTACGTCCTCAATAGTTCGCTTGAGGGTTTCGGTATGGTTTTTCTCAGAACCCTCTTTATTCGGACTTAACGTTTTTGTGCCTAAACAGCACAAGTAACCCAATGGGTGGACCAGTCTATGGATGGTTATTGGTACGTTGTTCAAATATACACTGGACATGAAAAAAAGGTTAAACTCAACCTTGACAACATGATTGCAAGGGAAGAGTTGCAGGATGAAATTTTGCAGGTTAATGTCCCAGAAACCGAAGTGGTGGAAGTCAAGGACAGCCAGCGGAAAGTTAGCGTCCGGCCATCCTATCCAGGGTATGTACTCGTTAATACAACCCATGAACTCGGTCCGCGTGTCGAGAGCACGATTGGACAAAGAAGTTGGGCACTCATACAAGAAACGCCGGGGGTCATGAATTTCTTGGGGCCCGCCTCACACCCGTCCCCCTTGAGTCCGGCTGATGTTGAAGCGATGCTCCAGATGTCAACCGAGGAAGAGGAGGTCGCACCCGTACCGGCAATGGAATATGAGGTCGGCGATAAAGTCAAGGTCATAAACGGACCGTTTAATGGGTTCCCTGGCGAAATTGAAGAAATCGACATGGAACACCAACGCCTACGCCTCAGCATTTCACTTTTCGGACGTTCAACTTCTGTTGACTTGGGCTTGCTTGAAGTGGAAGAACTGAACTAAAATTAAATGGCGTTTTCTAAATCTTATGCACCGCTTATAGGTAAAACACTTTAGAATTCTCATATATCTACAATAGGAAAGAACGATGGCAAAAAAAGTAGCTGGTGAAGTTAAACTCCAATTAGTATCCGGGCAGGCAACGCCACAACCCCCTGTTGGTCCGAGTCTGGCACCCTATATGATCAATTTACAGGAGTTTATCAAATCCTTTAACGCCCAGACGCAGCATCAAACCGGCATGGTGGTGACCACCATTGTCACCTGTTATAGCGATAGATCGTTTACGTTTAACGTGAAATCGCCTCCCGCTGCAGTTTTACTTAAATCCGCAGCGAAGATTGCTAAAGGCTCAGGTGAACCGAATCGAAACAAGGTCGCATCCGTTACAATGGATCAAATCCGTGAGATTGCACAGACAAAATTACCTGACCTAAATACGACAGACTTAGATGCCGCAATGCGGATGGTAGAAGGTACTGCTCGCAGTATGGGGCTTACAATTGGATAGCGAGGCACAAGCGTCTCGGTATACCAATGTGGATACCGGGATATGCCCCGCTGACTATCGGAGAACAACATGGCGAAGAGAGGGAAGCGATACCGCGCAGGTAGAGAACAAGTAGATAGACTCCAACTGTACACAGTAGACGAGGCAGTCTCGCTTGTGAAAAAAACGAGCGGCGCGAAGTTTGACGAGACAGTGGATCTCGCATCACGTCTTGGCGTGGACGCTCAACATGCTGAGCAGAATATTCGCGGTACCGTCACGCTGCCGCACGGCACGGGCAACTTAGTCAGCGTTGTCGTCTTCGCCGAAGGCGACTTGGCACGACAGGCTGAAGAAGCCGGCGCGGATTTCGTCGGAACAGACGAACTCGTTAATAAAATCGTTGATGGATGGCTCGATTTTGACGCTACAATTGCGACACCAGACCTGATGCGCAGTATTATGCCTAAACTTGGACGGGTCCTAGGACCAAGGGGTTTGATGCCTAACGCCAAGGCAGGCACCGTCACGACGGACGTTACGGAAGCAATACAAAGTATTAAGGCGGGACAAATCGAATACCGAGTAGAACGTGCCTCTGGAATCGTTCATGTCCCTATCGGCAAGACCTCGTTCGAGGAAGAGAGCATTAAAGGGAACCTCAACGCTGTAATGAGTTCACTCATTGCGGCGCGTCCATCTGCCGTAAAAGGGAGATACATTCGGAGTGTAGCGATCTCAGCAACAATGGGAGTCGGTATTCGGATAGACCCACAACAATTTGCATAAATCTTAGGGGATACGATACAGAAATAGTCTTTGCAACTAAATAGAGTCGTAGAACGTAGGTGCCATCGGCTTAATTGCCTACCGAGGCTTGAATGGAATAGAACATGGGCCCGCTTCTCAAAGCGGACCGTTGTTCTCTCTTTTTATGTAAGCCTCCAGGCACCTGGAGGCTTTTTCTATGCGATCGTAGATCCTATTAACCTGTTTGTATGAAAACCTGAGCAACGCGAGATGGTTTCCATACAACTCACATAGAAAGGAGCTGACACATGCCGAATGAGGCGAATGTTCAGCAAACAGAACAAATTCGTGAGATTTTTGACAGTGCCGACGTTGTGCTACTTACAGACTTCCAGGGACTGACCGTCGCAGAAATTAACGAACTGCGAAACCAGCTCCGGGCAGCAAATATCGGGTACAAAGTCTGTAAAAACACATTAGTGAATGTTGTCGCGCAAGAGAGAGGCATTGAAGGCGTAACACCTTATCTCAAAGGGAATACGGCACTTGCCACTGGCACGGATCCAGCTGCTTCTTCAAAAATATTGCTTGCATTTGGCGAGGAACACGAAAATTTTGCGATCAAAGGCGGAATTCTCGGAACACAGGTGATTGATGCCGCTGGCGTTGAAGCCCTCCAAGATATGCCGTCACGAGATGTCCTGGTGGCTAAGACTGTCGGGCTTATCAGCGCACCTCTCACTGGACTTGTACGCACCCTGCATCAAGGGTCCCCCGCTAACGGGATAGTGAATGTCCTGAGTGGAACAATACGTCAGGTAGCCTCCGTACTGACACAGGTTGCCGAGCAGAAGAAAGCGTCAGAAGACGCTTAACGCTTATACAAAATATTGTCGGAAACCAGGGCACCGCGCCCTTCTTTCCCGCATCGCTTGATCAGAAAACTTCTAATCAAGTCAACTGAGTATTACTTATAGGAAGGATATAAACATGGCCGCAGATATGGAAAAATTGATTGAAGAAATTAGCAATATGACCGTTTTGGAACTTTCCGAACTCGTCAAAGCATTAGAAGATAAATTTGGTGTCAGCGCATCAGCCGCACCGGCAATCGCTATGCCCGGCGTAATGCCAGCCGCAGATGGTGCAGCCGCACCTGGCGAAGAAGAAGCCGCAGCGGAAGAGAAAACCGAATTTGATGTACAACTCAAGGAATTCGGTGCCAATAAGATTCCAGTTATCAAAGAGGTACGTTCAATCACTGGACTCGGCTTGAAGGAAGCGAAAGAGAAAGTCGAATCCGCACCAGTCGTCATTCAAGAAGGTGTCTCTAAAGAAGATGCTGATAAGGCGAAAGAACAACTTGAGGAACTCGGCGCAGTCGTCGAAATTATCTAAGTAAAGGTACGCTGTCTTACATCCAGACAACGCGTGCTGAAACCCCGAACCACAACAGGAAACCCATTATGGTTCTTGAGCATAGCAATACGCTACGGTGAACTGTAATGGGTTTCCATTTTTGTTGAAAGGCCCCACAACTGTAAGTGCGGTTTTATGAAGTTTAAGAAAATATTTCGGTAATCCCCAGGCCGGTAGGGTTTTTGATAGGGGTATTTGATAGGGTGTTTCTGCGGATTTCTTCACGGTTTGGAACCAGGGTTCCCACCCGTTACTGGGAAGGGACACCGGGCTTCACCAAGAAATTACCGAATTAAATAAATTAATCTTCATTCAACCGCACTGACTGAGAATTACCGAGTGATGCCGATGTTTAGTATTCTCGACGTTTTTTACCTCGTTTTCAGTCAACTCGCAGTCGGTGGATTTGCGCTACTTTTCTTAGTCCCGAAAGGATTAGTAGGTGCCAACTTCTATCGTTTGATGGGGAGCATTTACGTATTTGTAAGCGTTTTATCGCGTTGTGCAGAGTTAGCACTTCATCGGCAACCTGTCACATTCCTCCATTTTTTCGGATTCTGGGAGACCCCTGAGTCCGTTTTGGTGATCTCCTTCGTTCTTATCCTCTTTATCTATACGTTGAGTTGGTGGTTCAAAATTCCACTGCTTACACAGATCCTTTTTTTTATGGGTGTAATTTGTGGTGCTGCGTGGATCATTTTGAGTGCACAGCGTTATTACGCAATTATTCAGCTTCCCGGTGAAATGTTGCTACTCCCGTTTCAATTCTTGATAGCATCTGTATTACTCGGTGTTGTTCATAGCGGCATGTGGTTTGGCCACTGGTATCTTGTAACGCCCGATTTGCCCGTGATGTATCTGAAACGATTTAATACTGTGTTGCTCTATACCCTTTCAGGCATGGCATTGTTGCTTTGTCTAAACATCTTTTTCAGGCAACAATCCACGGATGTTGTCGCTTTTAACCTTTTCTACCAGATCATCTTTGGTATGCGAGTGCTTATTGGCATCGCTGGCACGTTACTTCTCTATTTCATTACGTGGGACTGCTTACGTCCTAAATCCGTCGCCCGCGATGTGCTTGGCGCGACACGAGCTGCCACCGGTTTTCTTTTTATTGCTATTATCACAGTCTTCTTGGGTGAGTTTTGCAGCCGATTTTTACTTTTGGAAATGCGGTTCATCTTCTAAGGTGGCATCGGCAGTTAAAAATATTAGTTTTGTACGCAATCGTGCGGATTGCAGAGGAAACAGCGTTAGTTGCGGAATGGAATAGAAGTTGATATTGATCTTTGTTCTGCTTTGTTAAGTGCCATAACATAGAGTGAGGATGCGAAATTTATGCGAATTTTAATACCGTTGTTCATTTTTTGTCTTTTATCTCTCACGTGGGCGGATATTCAATTTGAGGAGGTGTCACAACAGGCAGGAATTACGAGGATCGGTGAAAGTTGGGGGAATGCTTGGGGCGACTTTGATGGGGACGGGGATCTCGATTTATGGGCTACCAACCACCGACACAAGCCAAGTCTCTATCGGAATAACGGAGATGGCACTTTCACAGACATTATTGATATGGTTTGGGATGCAAATCCATTGGCGGATACGCATGGCGCAGCGTGGGCTGATTTTGATAACGATGGTGATCAAGACCTCATTGTTCTATCAGGCAGCAGCGGTGGCTTACATAGTAAGGCGCACAGCAATCACGGTAACCATTTCTATGTAAATGAAAATGGACGATTGATAGAAAGTGCTGCTGAACTTGGTGTGGATTATCCATTTTTGAGAGGCAGGACCCCTTTATGGTTCGATTGGAATCGGGATGGGCTGCTTGATGTACTATTAACTGGTGTTGCCCGAACAGATGCAACGGGGACGTTTATCGGATCCACGGTCTTCGGTCAAGTAGCTGGAAAATTTGAAAATATGAATGCGATATCTGGATTCTTGCTTGAGAAAAGCGTGGAATTTGCACAACTGGCGAGTCTCACTGAGGCAGGAAATTTGCACCTCATTTTGGGTTCTCATTCCCATGTGTATCCCGCTGCCCTATACGAAATATCTGGTACCCCTTTTCAGGATGTAACTGACGCGCTTACGATCCAAGGGGGTTATATTGTACAAGATGCTGCCGTTACGGATATGAATGGAGATCTGCTACCCGATATCTTTCTCGCACGTAGCATTTATCCATCCTATATAGGTCAACCCGATGCACATAGATTAGAACTGAATATTCAAAGTACTTTAGGTGTCCTTTCTCAACCTATTCCTGTTTTTCTTGAAAAAGGAGTCTCTTTTAAAGCCGAAGGAGATGTCTATTTTGAGATTTATTCGGAGTGGGGACCACAGCGCCACCTTCTCAAAATTGGAGCAGTTGGGTATGAGATAACAGAATTTGATGGCGGTGAATTTATAGGGGTCATGCCAAATCTCAGAGCTGCTACCTTCAAAGTTAGACTGTCGCCTGACGATCCGAGGGTCGCTGGGCTTAAGGCGCGCCCTGAAAATGAGAGATTTGGGATTTACGTTGGATATGATTCCAACACAAAGAAATGGACACTCCTCTATCATAAACTACCTGCTACCACTTTAATTGAAACGACTGAACCTATATCGGATGTCGAAGCCATGAATTTTTTCCCATTCGTAGATATACGTGCCGATCTACTAATTAACAAAGGCATCGGCTTTCAACCGGTACCACCGTTGAACGGGGCAGGACACTTCCCAGACTGCCACTCTGTCGCTGCAGGCGACTTTGATAACGATATGGATATAGACCTTTATGTCGTCCGTTCGAGTACCGCTGAGAATCTACCGAATCATCTTTACGAAAATCGAGGGGACGGCAATTTTATTCAACTACCAGAGGCGGGTGGAGCAGCAGGAAGCGAACAAGGCAGAGGTCAAAGCGTTACCATGGCTGACTATGATCGGGATGGACACCTTGACCTCTTTGTTACCAACGGTAGAGGCATGTATCCGTTTAGCGAAGGACCCGACCAACTCTTCCGAAACCTCGGCAGCGACAATAACTGGCTCCAAATTGATTTAGAGGGAACCATTTCCAATCGCGATGGCATTGGCGCAAGGATCTTTGCAACGACACCTGATGGAAACACACAACTGCGGGAAAATGGAGGTGGAATCCATTGGGCACAGCAAGACCAGAAGCGTATTCATTTCGGACTTGCACAGAACCAAAAAGTCAGCGAGTTGGTGATCCACTGGCCCAGTGGCATTGTTCAAAAATTGAAGGATATAACGGTAAACCAAGTATTGCACGTCCTTGAAAGAGAACTTCAAGCGTTTCTGCCAGGTGATGTCAATCAAGATGGAGCAGTGGATATCCTTGATTTGGTTGTTGTAGTGAAGCATTTTGGTGAAAATCCACCTAAAAATGCAAAAGTTGATGTTAACAAGGATGGTGTCGTAAATATCTTAGATCTCGTTGCTATTTCAAATTTGCTGACAAAAGTTGAAGAGGCACAGCCCCAAAATTAATTGTAAATTAAATACAAACATGCTACAATGACTGCATCCATTATAGACTTTAGGAGGCAGATAGATAATGAAATCTCAAATTTTCTATGAACCTGAATCAATGAGCCTCGAAGACCGACCCGTACCCGAACACGGCGATAATGACCTGTTAGTTCAAGTACGTTCGGTAGGCATCTGCGGTTCGGATGTCGCTTATTATTTTGGTAACAGTTCACTTGAAACCGACGACGGAAAAGGACCCCTTATCCTTGGACACGAATTTACTGGTGAAGTCGTTGAAGTCGGTAGTCAAGCAGGAGCAACTGGTGGATTTAAAGTAGGGGACCGCGTTGTCGTCAATCCCGTCCAATCGAATCCGGACTCCTTTTGGAGCAAGAAAGGGTTGTCCAACCTATGCCCTGAAAAACGTGTATTAGGTGTAGGTGTTGATGGCGGATTCGCTGAGTACGCAGTCTCCGATTATCGCTGGACAGTCAAATTACCCGATAACGTTACTTATGATCAAGGGGCACTAACAGAACCGCTGGCATGCGGACTCTACGCTGTCAACAATCTCAATGCCGAAGAGGGACAGACCGCCGTTGTCTTCGGACCGGGACCTATCGGTTTGATGATGGTGCAGGTATTAAAGAGTCGCGGCCTGAAAAACGTTCTGCTTGTCGGGACTCGCGATTATCGCTTGGATTGCGGTAAAGAACTCGGCGCAGACGTCGTCGTCAACGTCAGCGATACGAGCTCTCCGCACTACGTTGAAGACCTCGGTGCGACAATTGAGGAACTTAATAACGGAGAATTGGCGGACCGAGCAATTACGGCTACCAGTTCACTTGACGCAATTCACACCGCATTAAAAGTCACGGGTAGGCACGCAACCGTCGTTATTTTCGGGCTCCCCGGCGACACAGATGTGATGCATGTACCTATCCTTGATACCATCCTTGATGATAAAACGATTCGATTCTCTTGGCTCGCACCCGATACATGGGAAGAGGCAGTACAACTCATTTCGAGCGGCGATGTCAATATGGACAAAATTATTAGCCATGAATTTTCGCTTGAATCCCTCGTTGAAGGGATAACAAAGGTCCGAAACCGTGAAGATGCTTGTACTAAAGGGCTAATAAAAGTTTCTTCCTAATCGGTATCTAATATGGGTATCCCATTTTTCATCGTTTTTGTCCTTTCGATTGCTTTTCTATCGCTTGGGATAACTGGGTTGGGTGACTTTATCTCGGTGGAGTGGCCTCAGCAGGACTCACCCGAGGCGGTCACCCCTTACCTCAGTTTGCAAGCCAATTATTCAGCAGTCGGGCGATGCGTTTCAGGGTTTTTACTATTTCTGGTGAGCCTTTATGTTATGGGTTTTCTCCTCTATCTTGAGGAGCGAGAGAGCGGTAGGATTATGAAAAACGTTAAAAGCTTCGCGAAACTACGGCAGTTCCTGGAACGACGTCAAAAAGGGGGGATTTCACAATGAGATCTCTCAACCAGTTCTTCGTTGGCATTGTTGATGATGTGGCGATGTTTAGCGATACCCTAAGCGAAGCAGACCTAAAAACACTCATGGATGAAGGTGTCGGCAAAGTACTTGGCGTTGCACCTGTAGAACCGGTAGGCAAATTAGCAACAACATGGAGCACCTTAAAGACGCGTTGAAGAGGTAGCCCCTGTCAACATGAAACAACAACTAAAAAACGATTTACTTCTTCGCGCTGCACGCTGTCTGCCAGTGGAACGTGTGCCTGTGTGGATGATGCGGCAGGCTGGCAGATCGGATCCGCTTTATCGACAGATTCGGCAAGAGCTTAATATCCCGTTGGAGCAGCTTTTCCGAACTTGTCCCGCACCGATGTCAGACACCGATGTTGAATCTGCAGTCAAGATCTCACTGCTGCCAAAACGCATCGGTGTTGATGCCATTATTGTCTACAAGGATATTCTCACACCGCTTGCCCCAATGGGCACGCATTTCCGATTTGACCCAGGACCCATTTTAAACCCACCGATTCGGACGCAATCACAAGTCGATGCACTCCAATCTGTCGATGACCCCGCCTCGCAATTAGCGTTCACGGGAAACGTCATTCGCAACCTACGCGAAACTCTCAACGGTGAACTACCGCTCATCGGTTTTGCTGGTGCCCCTTTAACACTCGCATTTTTTCTCATCGCTGGAGAAAGTCCTATCAAACGAGGGACTGGCGTATCGGAAAAAGCAACGCCAGTCTTCCAAATGATTCAAGAGGCACCTGATCTTTTGCATCGTTTACTAAGCAAGTTAACACAGATGACGATTAACTACCTGAATTATCAAATCGATGCGGGGGCTCAGATCGTTCAACTTTTCGAGTCTATCGCGGATGTTTTACCGAGACACATATACGAGGATTTCGCATTTCCGTATCACCAACAAATTTTCGCTGAACTCAACCCGGAGGTGCCGGGAATACTTTTCGCAAAAGAGTGCACTTATCTTGATTTAATGCATCAGAGTGGCGCAGATGTACTCAGTGTTGGGAAATGCGTAGACCTCAGCGCAGCTAAAGTCAAAACTGACTCTACCGTCGCTTTTCAGGGAAACGTTGATAACGATATTCTCCGAGACGGAACATCCGAAGACATCACGACAGCCGTCAAAACCTGCTTAAACCAAGGCGGTGGAACGGGACATATACTGAACTTGAGCCACGGACTCCACAGAGACACGCCTTTCGATAACGTTAAACATTTCGTAAATATCGCAAAAACGCTTTAGGAACATAAATGAGAAACATTCCTGAAAACCCTTTCGCACCACGACAATATGGAGAACTTGTTAAGGTAACGGAACGGGTCTATCTATTTCGCAATATCGTCAATTCTTCCATCATCATAGGAGATAACGGGATAGCGGTAATTGATACACAAGTGAACCAGATGATGGCACGTCGGCTTTACAACGCCATCCGCACCATCACAGACAAACCGATCCTGTATGCGATTAACACACATTACCATTGGGATCATACGAACGGAAACGTTATTTTTCGTCAGGCAGGCGCGACCGTCGTCGCACGCGAGATGACTAAAGATTTCATGGTCAATAGAGCACCACGGCAGGAGGCGTTCCTACGTTCTCGCGGCTTTACACTCGGCGATCCACCCTTCCTTCCACAGCAGACGTTCACACACGAAACCGAACTCGATTTAGGAAATCAACCCTTACACCTCGTTCATTTAGGAAAGGCAGAAACAGACGATGCCACTGCTATTAGAATTCCCGCAGAAGATTGTATCGTCTCTGGCGATACCGTTATGACAGGGAGTTTTCCCATCTTTGGGCAGCCTGTTATGAACGAAGGTCTCATGGCGAACCACGATTGGATTAATACAATTAAAGAACTCCGGAACTACACACCTAAATATGTGCTACCGGGGCACGGTCCTTTGGCACAAGATGCTGAAATAGACCTGTTGCTCCAGATAGAATCCTATTTCCTAACCGAAGTCCGAAAACACGTTGAACAGGGGTTGTCTTTAACCGAACTCCTCGCTGAAATGGAAGCGGATCTACCCGACTGGATTCGCGCGATCGCTGAGGTTTGGGGGACACCCCGATATGCGATTTTAAGGGTTTACCGCGGATTGATTGACGATCCGGAGCCAGGTTGGCAACACCTGAAACCTTCGGCGATCCCGGCTGTGGATACCGAAAAACTACATCAAAAAATACACGAACTTGAGGACTTTGAAGCGTACCGAGAAACCGCCGAAGAGGTCGCCGAGGGCAACGACTTCGGTTTAGCAATTGCTATCTTGAGAACCGCAACCCAAAAATATGCGAATCTTCCTGACGCATGGACGGAATACGCAAATTTGCTTACACAGGCCTCCCGCACCGTGTCAAGCGTTCTTGAGAAAGGGGATTTCTTCGCCGAGGCAAAAAAAGCACTCAATACGGCACTCGAACTCGACCCCGATTATGCACCAGCACACCTTTTGCGTGGGTACAACCACATCCTCTCTGCTTACCGCAACGGCGATGAAACAAAAACAGGGTTGGAGGCTATCTATAAAGCTTTAGTCGGCGGACTTCACGGCACGCAACTCGCACAGGCATATTTTTCCATCGGACTCGCGCATCGAACGGATGGAAACGAAACCTTGGCACGTGAGGCTTTCGCGAAGGCAATTAACGCTGACGCACGATTCATGCCAGCACAGTTAGCCAACATGGCATAGGAGGAATAATTAAATGAAATACGACAGCGTTTTACTCGTTGCATTTGGGGGGCCTACACCTGGATGCTGTCAAAAATACGATAACGATACGTGTCCGGGAGAAGCCTACTGTTTTGTGGAAGGCATCGCCGGGACAGCCGAATCTGAAAAAGAACGTGTAAAAGACATCTCAACACATTACGTCCAATTGGGCGGGTTTTCGCCATTCAATGAGTTGACTTTCAGGCAAGCCGACGCTTTAGAAAACGCGTTACAAGCACGCAACCTTCCGCTCCCTGTTTATGCAGGATTCAGGCATTGGACACCTTATTTAAAAGAAGTCATCGCTGAAATGGCACAAAAAGGACACCGTAAAATACTCGGCATTATCATGGCACCCCACCAATCCAAAGTCAGTTGGGAGTGGTATCAACAGGCAGTCAAAAAAGGAATTAAGGCAGTTGATGGCGAAAAACCGACGATTGATTATCTCGACCCGTGGTATACACACCAAGGCTATGTCGGTGCTATCGCTGAAATTATCAAAACCGCGTGTGCGGACAAGTTGGAACGTGCCGAGCTTGTTTTCACAGCACACGCAATTCCACAATTAGCGGCGGATACCTCACCTTATACACAACAGTTTGAAAAAACCGGTGAAGCCGTCGCCCAAAAGATTGGGAAAACTCGATTCGGCTTTGCATACCAAAGTGAAGTAGAAAACAGTCCTATCCCGTGGACACAGCCTGACATCAACGATTGGCTTAAAGTCCGAAAAAAAGAAGGTATCGACACCGTCGTCGCTTCACCGATAGGTTTTCTCTGTGATCACGTTGAAGTGCTCTACGATCTTGACATAGAGGCAGCCGAAACGGCGGAAGCCTGCGGAATTGATTTCATTCGAGCGGGAACTGTCGGCGCGCATCCCAAATTCATCAACATGTTAGCAGATTTTGTGTGTGAAAAATCGGAGAAATAGACTTCCAAACTTCCAATCTTCCAACGGATCTGCGGATCAAAAACGTAGATTTAACATTGAAACTTGCTTATGGAAGCCCCCAATAAGAAACGTGCTATTGTTATCGGCGGCGGCATCACAGGGTTAGCCGCGTGCTATCGCTTACAGCAAGCGGCAGCACTTCGCAATATCCCGCTTGATGTCACACTTCTTGAAGCAACTGGACGCGTTGGTGGTGTTATCCAAACCGAACACCGAGACGGATTCCTCATTGAACACGGGCCCGATGCCTTTATTTCTACAAAGCCGGCGGCAAAGACCTTGTGTGAAGAACTCGGCATCGCAGATCAATTCATAGGCACAAACCCGAAAGTCCGTCGGAGTTTTGTTGTGCGAAAAGGCACACTGCACCCTGTCCCTGAAGGCTTTTACATGATGGCACCGGGGTCCCTGAAGCCGTTCCTAAAAACCCCGCTCTTCAGTTGGCGTGGTAAATTGCGGATGGCACTTGATCTCTTTATTCCACGCCGAGAAAGAGACATAGATGAAGCCGTAGCCCATTTCGTCAGACGCCGCCTCGGCACCGAAGCCTTTACACGAATGGCACAACCGATGATCGGCGGTATCTATACCTCGGATGCCGAAAATTTAAGCCTAAAGGCGACCTTTCCAAGATTCTTGGAGATGGAAAAAACACACGGAAGTATTATCAAGGCACTCCGTGCTCAAAAAAAACAGGCAGCCGAAACCAGCCAAGATACCAGCGGTCCCCGTTATAGTCTCTTTCTGTCGTTTAGATCCGGTATGCAAACACTGGTTAATACGCTTGCCGAGATCGTGTCCAGCAGTATTAAATTAAATGCCCATGTAGAACAGATCCAGCAAAATACCGATGGCACTGGATGGCATATCTCTCTTGCGACTGGCGAAACTCTGAATTCGGAACTCCTCTGTATAGCACTGCCTGCAATACAGACAAGTGCACTCATCGAAAATGTATCAAATCCACTCGTTACGAAACTTAATACGATTCCCTATGCCTCTTCTGCGACCATTAATTTAGCGTTTCGCCGTGCAGATATTACGCACCTGTTAGATGGCATGGGATTTGTTGTCCCAGCTACAGAAAACCTATCTATTATCGGATGCTCGTTCAGTAGTGTCAAATTTGAGAACCGCGCACCGGAAGAACATGTCCTATTACGCGCCTTCATCGGTGAACCCACTGCTAAACGCTCCGAAACCGATCTTATTCAGTTGGGTCAAACCGATTTAACACCGCTCCTTGGGATCAAGGAAGCCCCGCAATTCACTACTGTTCACAAGCATACGCAGGCAATGGCACAGTATCAAGTAGGGCATCAAGAAGTCGTCAATGATATAGAACGGCTCACAAGTAAATTGTCAGGACTCGCTCTCGCCGGAAACGGTTACCACGGGATAGGCATTCCTGATTGTATTCGGAGTGGGGAGGCTGCAGCAATTTCACTCTTAGATGCATTGTGAGGCACGCGATGAATCTTAAGATGATACACTGGAGCATAATCGGCGTATGTTTGGGACTTTTCGGGTGTGTATTGGTGATATTAACCGCTAACCTTGGACTTCATGCAGAAGACGATGCCCCTCGCGTGACAGAGATGTTCCAAGGATTTCAGGACGGGAAGTGTAAAAGCTGCCACCCCGCTATTTGGAGAGAGTGGGAGGATTCGATGCACGCGAAAGCGTGGGTTGATGAAATCTATCAAGCCGCTGCGAAGCAGGTCGCCGACAGGGAAACAAAGTGCGACCAGTGCCATGCCCCACAACCAATTCTCATCACAGGCGTTGGGAAAATGCCGGAATTGAGAGACGAACAACGGGAAGCAGGCGTTTCGTGTCTCGTCTGTCACCTCGATGCACACGGTGCGATGAACGGACCGCCAGCAAGTGCGGAAACCTATTTTCATGCCAACGTTACCAATCCGATTTATACTGAACCGACGGCACTCTGTGGCACCTGCCACGGTCAACAAAGTGTTCCCGAACATGACCAAGTCTCCAGTTTTTTGAATAGCAAATTCGCTGACGGAAATACGAGTTGCGCGACGTGTCACATGCCGGTTGTAAAGCGGTTACAGAGCACAACCAGTCATGAAAGCATCAAAGGGCGGAAACATACATGGCGTGGCAGCCGTAGTGTTGCACAACTTAAGCGCGCCGCAACGCTTCAACTCGAATACACAGATGGAAAAGCGGATGTGAAACTTCGGAGTAAAACAGGACATATCTTACCGGGAGGAACATTGCGCACCATCGTGCTTAAGATGACCCTTCTCGCATCGGATGGCACCGAACGTCAGAGACAACAGATCTCAATCTCTGCTGAGAACGAGAACCGCCTGCTTCCAGACGAAAACAGAGCTTACGCTTTTGATATTGCGTCCGCCACGACCGGCAACACCATCAAAGCACGTTTAATGTATCAATTGACACCAAAAACACCGGAATCCGCGTGGATATTAATGGCAGAGAAAACGCACGTTATTCCTTGATGCCGCTATAAACTATAGTAGAGCTTACGCATTTGCTCTTAAAGTCCCCCTGATAAGGGGGATTTAGGGGGTTAAATCGGTGAAATTCAACGCTACGCATTCATATTTGGCAACGAATCGAATACGCATTTGCTCTTAAAGTCCCCCTGATAAGGGGGATTTAGGGGGTTAAATCGGTGAAATTCAACGCTACGCATTCATATTTGGCAACGAATCGAAACCGAGCAACCGCTTTAATGTCGGGGTCGCACGCGAAACGACTTCATCCGACACGAGTTTAAGGTGTGCTTGTTGCGGTTTCAAGATAGAACGGCAGAAAAAACCGAGTAACCCAACGCGCGGTTCATTCGTTCTATTTTCTGATGAGCCATGCCATATTGCCCCGTTAACAATTAAAACGGAACCCCGCGGTCCGCAGATTTGCAATTCGTCAGCATATTCGACACCTGATTCAGGTAATGCTTCAAGCCGTCCGTGGCTTCCCGGCACACAACTGGTTGCCCCATTTTCGAGGGTAAAGTCATCTAAAAACCAGACGCTGTTAGCGACGAGTGGAAAACTCGGACGCGGTGTCGGCAAACCAGATAACGGGTAATCAATATGGAGACCGGCATCCGGCGCGCCGGGATAAAGCACATTCACGGTAAAGGAACTCAATGTACAATCAGCACCGAGCAGATACTCTATCGCGGCGAGCATCTTCGGTTGTTGGATAGCCTCTTCAAAGATTTCGCCTTTGTCTACGAGGTTCCAGACGCGTTGTGCAGTATCGTTTGCAAGGTATGTGTGGCTTTTACCGGTTTCTTGTTCTGCCGCAGCGAGTGCCAGCGAACGTTCCCGAAGCTGCAGCGTTGTATCCGAAGGGATAAGGCTTTCCAGAAGCAGAAAACCGTGCTGATCCAATTGTCCTTTTTCAGATTCATTCAACATAGGTTTTTTCCTCGAATGCTATTACGCGCATTTGTAGAAGATATTTCCGAATCCCGTATCGCAGCAAAAATGATCCCATGGGGCGTGATTTTTCAACCGAAATGGTTAAAATCTGAAAACTAAATAACCCTAAAATGTTTTTTCTTGACAGTTTAAGCGTTTTATAGTACTATGTCAAACATATTGTCAATTTCTGCTGAAATAGTTGGAAATTGGCAACCAAAATTCAAATTTTGATTTGACATATTTTTTAAATTGTGGTATTATTAATAGAAGCGAATTGCAATTTAATCGATGATATACCGATGCGGCGGGAACACATTTTTACCGATTGCATAAAACATCACATACACTGTGCAGGGTGATTTTATTTGCAGGTTTTGTGTCTGTAACACTAACATCTTTGCCACGTAACGATTAAATGCTTGCTTAATTTTGCCACTTTTTGTTAAAATAATAGAAAAATTCCCGCAAGGTCGAACATGGAAGTTGGGTGCCGCTTTTCACTGACTTTTGACCTGTGCCATAGGTTATGAGAATCCGATCCTACGGCTATATCGGTATCGGGAAATTTTAATGCTCGTTGGTAGGATGTTAGTTGGATGGGCAAACATCTACCCCAGTCGTCTTTGTTGTATTCTCGCTTGCCCATCTAAGATACTCAGTACTTAGTCTTGCGAGCGCGCAGACTTGATGAGGAGGATGAGTTAATGAAAAAACGAACACTCGTTTGTTTTTTGATTTTTACATTGTGTGTTTTTTACACCGCAATTCCGAACACAGTTTTCGGACAGGAAGAGGAAGTTTCTCTCGCTCAAAAGATTTATGACAAATACAAAGAGACGCTTCAGCGTGAGGATGTTCAAGAATATCTTCCACAAGTGCTTGAATCCCTTAGCGATCCTGCGACCTTAGAGAGCCCGATTATTGCACAGCTCGGTGGTTTTGATGCTGCTGTGAATTTGCTTCTTGGGAATCCGGGGCTCATAACAACCGTTGTACCGGACGCAGGACCCGAGGTGATAGCACTTCTTGGAACAGAGGAAATCCAAACAATGTTCAAGGATCCGGATGTTCGAACTCTGCTGCAGGATACGGAAGCTGTTAAAGAGCTTGCGGCATTGCTTGATGCTCCAGATCCGGGAACGGATCCGGGAACTGACCCAGGAACGGATCCGGGAACCGATCCGGGAACCGATCCAGGAACTGATCCGGGCACTGATCCAGGAACTGATCCGGGCACTGATCCAGGAACTGATCCGGGCACTGACCCAGGAACTGATCCGGGCACTGACCCAGGAACTGATCCGGGCACTGACCCAGGAACTGATCCGGGCACTGACCCAGGAACTGATCCGGGCACTGACCCAGGAACCGATCCGGGACAACCGATAGTTGAACCGCCAAAAAAGGAAGTTAAACCCGCATCTGAATTTGAATTTGATCCGATCGAGTCGTCAATAAATGGTGACTCTCGGCTTGGTGGACTTTCGCTTAATCCATTCTTTGGAAGGCGAATTGTACAGGGCCTTATTGACAATGCCAATATTCAAGGACACACCCCGGACACTTTGGTTGACTTGATTCTTAACGAGGTTCCACCAGGATTACTCTCGAAAAACCAACTTGCGTCCATTCGCTATGCGCTGACATCAAGGTCTACCTCGATTTTCGACAATGAAGCGGGCCAGTTAGATTTTGAGAATTTTGGGAATGCGATAACGCCTAAGCCGGTTGAACTCGCCTATTTGGATGTCCCTAACACCAAATACCTAACCAGGGATAACTTGAATCTTTACGTCCGTGTTCCATCGCCTGCAGCAGATATTGGTGGTGTCACGTTTATGCTCCAGGATGGGGACGGGAACATGCGTGAACAAGTCGTTGATGTTAGCTCAGAGACCGTCTCTCACACCTTCCAATTGGATGAATCACTCGCTGCCACCAACTTGCCGGCATGGCCCACCTCAACCACCGGATTGTTTTCTGGTGTGAACCTCCGGTACTCCTACGATGATCAGTTCGGAGAATACGGGACGAAACCGATGATGGTAAGCGGAGACACTGCGGGTAGTATTGTTTGGGAAACAGCCTTAGAAGATATTCCACTGGGTAGTCGTGTCTTCTACTACTTTGACGTAACGCTCTATGAACCAGTCGCATTGGACATCCTAAGTCGTAACAAGCTGGTGCAACTGGCACTGCAAGTGTCGCAAGATCCATCCTCAGATCCCGCCGAGTTATTGGGAGAAATTGCAAAGGCAAGGTTGGATCCCCCGCTTACGATTGAGGGCTGGTCAATGCCAGACCCACGCAATCTACAAATGGTAGAACGCGGGATTATTGAGCGTTTATTTACCCCTCAGGTCAGTACTGCAATAGACAATTTCATAAATCTGCCCGCGGTTCAAAAGCTCAGCACAGGGCAACAACTCACTGGCCAGGATAACCGTGAAATTCAGAGGGCACTGCGCCAACTTCAGGTTCCACTCCTTCTCAGTGCTAATGCACTCCTCAGTGAGATTGAATCTACAAATGATCCGATGCTGTCTTCCGTTTTCACCGTCCCAGATATTGATCCAGCATCCGAATCGTTATGGGTTGCTAATATTGATTCAATCGCGGATAACAACTATTACTTAGCTGCCACTGTCAACGATGCTGCAGGAGCCCCGCTGGATCAGATACAAGAGCAATTCACTGTTGATACGACCGCACCGGAAGCAGAAATCGCATTCACCCCTGAACTCAAAGCTACCGGTTATCCGAACAGCGAAGGTGTTTTTGTGGCTACCGCGCCTAACCCTGGTGCCGCTACGCTCAAGATTAGGGGGATACCTCAGTACGCACTTGATGCTGGTGAATCGTATCTGTTTTTTCAAGAGGCTGAATTAGATCCTGATGGTAACTTTACAGACACTACCGCTTGGCTGCCATTGACAATTGAGTCCACCATGGCAGCATCCAAGATTTTGAAAGCTGCGCTCAGCCAGAACCCAGAATTCTTGAGACCCTACGTTCCGGGAGGAGACAGTTTAACCGATGAGCAGATATTAGGACTCATCGAAACCGTTATCCCTGATGATTTTGACGGAATCTTTAAACTCTTGACTCTTGGTACCAACTTAGAACCAGCAGAATATATTCAAACGGAAGCGAACAAGCTTCTCGCGCGAAGCAATATAGGTATCCAGTTGGATGAATACCAAAGTGAAGTGATCCATGATATCTTAGGTGTTACATTCGAGCTTATTAATACACTCCTACCGGTCAGTTTTGACTTTGTCCCTGGTGAAGGGTACGCCATGACGATGCCTATTCAAGGGGAGGATATGCCCCTCGCTATTGGAGACTATGGCATTCGCGCACTTGGGATTGATACACTCTTCAATATTAATGCCAGTGCCCCACATGCACGGCTCAGAATCGTTGCACCAGAATATGACAAAGCCAGCGTAACGTTTGCTGTGATTGGCGATTGTAACATGGACGGCGATATGGACGACCTCTTTGAAAGCGGTTCCATCGGCGACGTAACAATCTTCGGAAATACCACAGAAAATGTTATGCTAACCGTCGAGGTTGCCCATCGTTCAGTGCACCCTGTCACCATTGTGGTGCAATACATGGATGCAAATGGTGATTGGCAAGACATCGGTACACAAAGCCTGGCAGAAAATGAGGTAATGCCCACCTTTGATATTCCTTGGAACGTCGCTGACTTTGACGCATTGTTAGGTGGCAACGAGATGGGCGAGGTAATGGTACGTGCCGTAGCTACCAACGAGCTCGGTCTAACACATCGTTCAACAGAAGGGATTATCAAGTTAGATGCAGGTATCTGCCCACTTGATCCAGAGGTTGTCTTCATTACAGTGGACGATGCCACGACTACCAATTCGGTTAGCGGCGCACCACAAGGCACGCTAACCCTTAATGCTTATACACCGGTCCGGACTTCTACACCGATTGATTCTGTTCGCTTGGCTGCCAAGGGGCCCCAAGATGCCGAATGGACAATTGAAACCAGTGAAGTTGTTGAAATTGGAGGGCAAGAACTTGCCGATCTTCTTGGTGATCTCGTTGGTACAGTAAGCCCTGACAACCCAACTGTCAATGTTGATAGTCGTCACTATCGGAAATGGTCCATTCCTGTAGATACCACAGAGTTAGCAGATACCATCACAGCAGGTAAAGATGAAAATCAGTATGTGGTAATGGGATATGTGAGCACCAATGGCACTGAAATTGGACCGAATGCTGAGGCAGAGTTCTCGGTGGATAACATTGATATCACAAACATTACTGCTGTTGCTGATGCCGATGGTGCCGTTGAGGCAAACGAAGATGGAAGTTATTCAGTCGGTGGACTCGTGGATAAATACGACGACACTGTCGAATCTCCAATGGTTACCTTTACGATCAAACCGGTATCCTATCGGGGATCCTACACATCGGTTATGTTGGTAACGGATGCTGAAGGTGTTTCTATGGGAGAGGCAAGCGAAACTGCTGAAGGCAGTGGCGTTTTTGAGATAACCGTTGATGTCGGTATACTTGCTGACGGTGAATACCTCGACAACGGAACCTATATGTTCCACGCTGTGGCTGTTGATGCCGAGGATTCAGAAATTCCTGAAACCGACGGCGCGAAAATCTCGGTGGATGTTGAAAACAATTACCGACCAGCTCCCGAAGTTTTGGCACTCGCTGTGGACCCCGAAAGTATCACACAAACAAACCCGGATAGTGGTGCACCGCAGGGGACTATCACACTCAACGCCTATTCGCACGAGATAAGTTCTCCGGCTACCAAGGCTGTCCGCCTTGTAGTCAAACGTCCAGGTGATGAAGAGTGGATAGATGCCGGCGAGGCTACTGAAAGTACGCCGACTACCGAAATCTCGGACGCAACCCTTGCAGATTTTGTTGGGGATTTAGCCGATGCTGCAAAGGATACAACAGTTGTACCGATCAATCGAACCTATCAAATGTGGGCGATTGAAGTAGATACAACCAAGCTTGAAGATACCATTACCGCTGAGAGCCCTGCAGCGCGCGACGCGTCTAAAGACAAGAACCAATATATGGTGCGTGCAATCCCAATTGAAGAAGCAGAGGACTTTAAAGATCCAGAGGCTTCTCCAAATGCTACGGCGATGTTCTCTGTTGACAATGATGACGATGTCGCTCCCCTCGGACCGACCAACATTGTCGCTGTTGCTGACGTGGCTGGTATGATTGAAGCAAACGAAGATGGTAGTTACACTATCAGCAATATTGTTGACGATACACTTCCTTCACCCATAGCAACGTTTACAACTGAACCGACTGCTGATCCAATGACTTACGCATCAGTCAACTTGGTGCAAACCACAGGAGAGGCTTCCGAAACTGTTGCTGAAGGCGAAGCCGGTACGCTTGACATTACAATTGATGTCGGCGTGCTTGAAAATGGAACTTATATGTTCCACGCTTTAGCCGTTGATGAATCCGGTAACGTGCAAGCCGATGATTCTGAAACCGATGGTTCAAGAATCACAGTGCATATCCTGAACTTCCGAGTCTCTGATGTTACTGATATAGCAGTCATTGCCGTTGATGGAACAGACGTACCAGAACCACCCGCAGAACCGATTCCACTTCGTGAATCCGTCACTGTAAGTTTCATGGTGGCAAACGGTTCATTAGCAGCAGAGGAACTGAGTGGTGAAGTAGATGGTAGTGACGTGCCGAGTGAAAGTGCTGAAGATCCCGAAAATACCTTCTCGCTGAAGGTAGAGGTCGGTGCACTCGTAGACGGTGTCTATACACCCGACGGTGTGGTCACGAAACGGAACGGTTCGGTTCGATTCCCAATAACAACGGTTAAGGTCGATAACACCGGTCCAATGATTACCATCGAATCTCCTACGGATGGCGAGGCGGTAGATAGTCTACCGACTATCCACGCAACCTATCACGACGGAAGCGGAATCGGTGTTGACGGCACAACTGGTAGCCTAACCTTGGTGCGTATGCAACCACCTGACGCGGTTGAAGTGGTCGTTGACCAAGCAGCTCTTGAAAAAGATGCTGAAGATTTGGTTTACACCCTTATTGAGCAACTCCCTGGTGGCGCGTATACTGTAACTGTTGAGGTCGCCGATCTGCTTGGCACTGTTGGTACAAAGTCACGCGAATTCACTGTCAATGGTACTGTCCCAACTGTAGCGATTAATTCACCCGCTGCAGGACACACCTTTGATCACGGCGAACCGCTTATCAATGGTGAATTTTCTGGGGCTGGCACTGTTGAGGTAACCACATTCACCATCAATGATGTTGATGCTACACCAGAGGTAGACGGAAACCTATTCTCTTATACGCCTGCGGAAGCATTAACCGATGGTAGTTACACTGTTGTTGTCGCGGTCACGGACAGTAATGGCAGTATGGCGCAGACATCTGTTACCTTTACGGTAAAGATGCCGAAAGACACAACGCCGCCAATTATCTCCGCAGCCGCACCCAATGGGGTCATCAAGGATCCAGATGTAGATAAAGCCGGATCAGCAAAGATCTCAGCGGTTGTAACTGACGAGCAATCTGCTATTTCCTCTGTGAAATACAGTATAAATGGCGGTCAGCTCCGTTCCATCGCCAAATCGAATATCGTTGGCGGAAAGATTGAGGCACCGATAGACTTTGAAGCACACGGTCCAGGTCTGTACAACGTACGACTTATCGCAACCAGCGAAGGTGGTACCACGGAATATACCTGGAGCTTCACGCTCATTGTTGATAATGTCAAACCTGTAATCACCTCAATTACCCCGTCTGGAACGATCCGTGGCGGACTCCCGGTCATCTCCGCGAGCGCCAACGACGAATCAGGCGTTTCTAAAATGACGATTACCGTATGGGATAGTGCCGGTAAAGAGGTGAAAGGCAAGGCCGCAAATGATGGCGAGTCGGATGTTGAAGGTATCACCCGTGTAGACTTCAATCTTGAGGAACCGCTTGATGAAGGTGTTTACACGATTGAGGTTCGTGCGACGGATCCATACGAAAACTCCGCTTCGGCAAAAGGGACTTTCTCGGTTGATTTTGATACCGCCGCACCGGTCATCACGATGGCTTCACCCCAAAATGAAGCACGTTTGACCAACCGCCGGCCCCTAATTTCGATCACCTATGCAGATGCCGAATCCGGTGTAGATGTCGATTCTATCCGATTCATTTTCAATTCCAATGTGATTAACCTCAAACCGAATCAGAAGACGGCTTCGCAGGTGCTCTATAGACCAGAGGCTGACCTGCCATTCGGGCAACATACGGTTAAACTTGAAGTGTCTGACATGGCGCATAAAGAAGGCAACGTCTCTGAAAAGAACAAAGGTGCCCGTGAAGCGAACATGGCAGTCCACGAGTTTACGTTCTTTGTTGAAAGTGTCGAGGGGCCGATATTGGTGGCGCGTCCGATCAACGTTCCTAACCCGTTCAAGGACGAGACTCACATATCTTTCGCACTGACACGGCAATCCGTAGTAAGCATCGCCATTTATGACAGCACACTCCGTCCAGTTCGTGTCCTTATGGTTAATAAGGTTATGGACGCTGGCAATTATTTTGGCAAGGATGGCGGGATCTTGTGGAATGGAAAATCTTCTGGAGACGGAGAAGACTTAGCTCGAGGTATCTACTTCTGCCAGATTATTGTGGGAGACGGTATCGAGCCTGAATACGCCATTCTCAAACTCGCACTGACGCGCTAAGTAAGTGGCAGTCCGCAGGTCGGGAACTGGACACCCGTTCAGTTCCCGATGTGGACAGTCTTTTGGAGGATATAATGTTAATGACAAAGCAAATTGCTAAATGGGTTTCTAAAAAGTGCCCAAAATTGCTATGCGGTTTAATACCACTTTTCTTTCTTATCCTAACGGTGGTGCCGGTCAGCTTTGCCGGAGTGAATGCCATGCCACACCTACGGCTTGGTGCCGGGGCACGCTCAATCGGCTTAGGCGGTGCCTTCACGGCAATCGCCGATGATGCCACCGCAACGGTCTGGAATCCAGCAGGACTCGGATCCGCAGCGGATTTAAGTCTCAATCTTTCAACCCAACAACTTGACCTTGATAGAAGCCACAACTTCATCGCACTGACGAAAGCTCTCGGTTCAGCGGGTTCTATCGGGATTGCTGTTGTAAATGCTGGTATCAACGGTATCCCGGTCTACGATGAGGCGACAGCATTTTCTACTAAATTTGACTATAGTGAGTTTGACTATAGTGCAAACGCCTATTCGCTCTCTTATGGCATCGGTATCGGAAACTTCGGCATCGGTCTAACAGGACGATGGCTGATGGATAACTTCGGTTTAGACAGCGTTGAAAGCCAGAGCGGATTTGGGGGGGTCGATGTCGGATTGATGGGACATGCCCTACACATAGATGTCGGCGAAGAAAAAGTACCGACCTTCCATTATGGCGTTGTTGCTAAATATCTCGGCGCATCCCTCGGTGATGACACCGTTCCTATGGTCGTCAATGTCGGTTTAGCCTACAACCTCTATATGGGTAACGTCGTCACATTCGCAGCGGATGTCGAACAAGAGTTCGTCGACCTCGTCGAGAGCGCAACGAGCCTACGGCTCGGGGCTGAATACACGCTCGTCACTTACAAATCCACCGCCTTGTCGATTCGTGGTGGCGTCAAAGCTTCACGCGATGTACAAAACCTCTTTGGCGGGTTTGGTGTGAACATAGGCGGGCTGCAGATTGACTATGCTATTCAGGATGGCATGGCGAGTGATATTGACGGTGTCGGATCAACTCACTTTGCTTCCCTCTCTTATAGATTCTAAAGGAGAAAACGTATGAAAATGATAAGAGGCACTCTAAAGTTGATACTGATTCTGTATATCTGCGCAGCACTCAGTGGCATTTATGTCCTATCCGCCTCGGCACGAATTACACCGCACGCAGACGATGATGAGACGATGCTCATTACTATTGAAAAGGGAGATACCCTCTGGGATCTCTGCCAAGAGCATCTCAAGGACCCGCTCCGCTGGCGCGAGTTGAGTAAGTACAACGACTTCACCAATCCGCACCTCATCTATCCCGGCGAAAAATTGCGTATTCCCGTGGCTATGGCGAAAAACATTGTTGAACTCGCCGAAGACGAGGAAGTTGTAAAGAGCGATAGGCTTCGAGAATTAGAAGCGCTGGTAAAAGAGCTCGAAGGTTTGAATGATGGCCTTGAGGCGAACAGAAAAAAATCTCAAGAGGCACTTGAGGCTGTTACAGCCGAACTTGCTAAAGTCAAGGAAGACCTGGAAGCAGCAACTCAAGCCGGCAAAGATATATCGGCGTTTCAGAGGGAAGTTCGTGAAGAGATAAACAAGATTCAGGAAGAAGTTGGTAAAGATATAGCGGCGTTTCAGAGGAACGTCGAGGAGAAATCCGAGGAGACAAAAGCCGAACTCGCTTCCTTAGAAGAGAAGCTAAAAGCAAACCAGAATCTTATTGTCTCGATTCAAGCGGATATGGCGAAACTCTTGAAAGAAATTGAGATGAACCGACAGGGCATTAATCAGCTGAATGGGCTGATAATGGCAGCCCAAGGCGTTCATGAGAAGCCTTCTACCGCAAAGCGCGCACTCGTCTTTCTGACGACAGTCGCCGCCGGTGTCGGATGGTTCGCTATAAACGCCATCGGTGGACGCAGCGGCGAATAATCTGGACGCATTACCTTTTAGGCAGGGAAGGTGTTTCAACCACCTCCCTGCTTTTTTTATACGAGGCAAGTAGAACCAAGATGCTGGTCGGGTCTTGATTCCCTCACCATCGCTAAAAGGTCTTGGGTATATGTTAGCAAATACTTTGAAATACCCCCAACCGCCCTTCACGCAAGCAATTCAGCTTTATGGCGATAGATCAGGAAGTAAGGGGACTTTTAAGTTCGCTGGCTTCGCATGGATACAGCACACGAAAGTCATGCTCGTACAAGGGAACGAGCAGAGCCTAAAGGGTGCCGCTGAATGGCGATGTTTATTGCGGCTAATCGCTCTTGCACATCGTCTCAAAAAGCCTATCGTTCTGTGGAATCTACCGGTCGCGTATATTGCAAAAATACAGCGCAAAGCGAATTTAGCATGTGCGCAGGCAATTCAGAGAACCGAGCTGGCACTCCTAAAGCTGCCATACCCTGTTATTACCGTTTATGACGGTGCTAATCATACGGATCACGACCCGCGTGAACTAATATGGAACGATGGCGTGGTCCTTGTGGCATTACCGGACGCACAATCTTCTGAACAGGAGAAGGTCAAAATAGCAGCACATCCAACAGACATCGGACCTGCAATCTTAGAACTCCTGAGTCAGGCAGAGACAATGCCCGCCACAGAATTGGTGAAGAACCGGCGAGAATCTCTACACTTCCTCGTAGAAATCGAACCCGTTGTACAATGAGGAGGCATCGCAATGTTTGAAGTCATAAAGCCCCGTCTTGAGACAATCCTGTCTACGATTGCCAACAAAATGGTGGCAATCGGTATTACGGCGAACATGGTGACAATCTTTGGGTTCTTTGTCAACCTCATTGCGACCTTTTACTTTGCGACAGGCCACCTCATTACAGGTGGTATTCTTATTTTGTTTGGTGGAAGTTTTGATATGATAGATGGCGCGGTCGCACGCGCCCAAAGAAACTTACGTCCATCCGGAGCACTTTTGGATTCCGTGATTGATCGTTATTCGGAAGGCTTCCTCTTCCTTGGAGCACTCATCTATTTTTCTGGGTTGGAAAGTCTACTGGGGATAATTTTAGCGTTTGGGGCATGGTTTGGCTCAATACTCGTCAGTTACGTGAGAGCAAGAGCGGAGGGACTCCAAATTACTTGTAAGGTGGGACTCATGCAACGACCCGAACGCATCATCTTACTCGGTGCTGGCACACTACTACAAGGCATTCTCTGGTACAAATTTCCGATCGTCCAAAACACTGGGATGATTCTGCTCTGTACACTCGGTATCCTCACATTCACCTCACACATTACTGCTGTTCACCGTCTGATTTTCTCTTATCACGAACTTGAACGCTAACCAAGTCCGAGAAGCGATTTAATATCTAAATTAAAAGGCTCTAATACAAGATTCGTCGCAAAAACAAGCACAGTTGCAACGAGAACCACTTTAATCCATTTATCGCCTTTTTCGACAGCCCAATGGCTGCCAATCCACGCACCTGTAGCATTCCCTATCGCTAACGTCACGCCTAAAGTCCAATCTACCTGCTTGTTCATGATAAAAGTGCCGAGCGCAACCACGGTATAAACAAAGATAACAAAAACTTTAATCGCATTCGTCCGAACGAGATCGATACCTGTCAAAAGACGCAGAGCCGTTATAACAAGCAGCCCCACACCCGCTTGAATGAAACCCCCGTAAATCCCGATAAAGAAGAATACAACCATCGCGATGACTTTAGCACCTGTTCCGCTACTTTCAATCCTATCCTTTAACCGTGATGTGGGGTTCAGCAATGTTAAACCGAGCATAATCAGCATCACAGCTGCGAGAATGAATTGGAATAGGGCTGCATCTGTACCAATCGCAATTTTAGCACCTATCCATGCCCCGATCGCTGCAGGGATGGCGAGTAAGATGCCATACCGAAAATCAGAAACGCCCTTACGCCGGAAACCCATAATGGCACTGAGGTTTTGAAAGAAAATAGCGATCCGGTTTGTACCGTTTGCTAAGGTCGGGTCGGAGGTAAGGAAGATAAGCATCGGGAGTGCTAACAACGATCCGCCAGCGGCAACCGTGTTTATGAAACCTGCGCAGATACCTGTGCCAAAGAGTAAAACGGTGTGCAAGAGGTTGAAGTCCACTTTGAATTTCTATTATCTCCTTTTTTTCGATAAATTCGATAGCAGCTGGCGATATTTCGCAACGCCAATTATGATGAGCGCAGTAAGATTGCCTACGACAATAGCACTGCCGAGTCCCGTAATTGCTAAAAATCCGCTAATCTGAAGAATGCCATCTCCAAACGGACAGTGCCAATGTAGAATGAAGATACCCACGGCGGGAATCAATAGACCAAGGAAAAAACCTATTCCTGCAGCAGTCCCAGCGACATTCTGAAACCTTTTCAACGCTGGGAGTTGAACTTCAAACATCTGTGACCTTTCTTTGCTACGTCCAATTTTGCTAAGCAAGTCCCAAATATCTATCTCTGCCTTGTACGAGTGCCTCTATCTTCCGATCTACCACGGAACGTTGGAGCATCCAAAACCCGCAATCCGGATGCACCCAACCAATCCGTCCGGCTCCCAATACTTTTTCGGCTTTTTCGATACTGGAGGCTACATCATCAGAGGTCTCAATCGGATTAACCTTGACATCAATCACACCGATACCGAGGACAATATTTGAGGAAACTGCCTTAAGTGCCTCAAGATCTGCCTCAGGACGGTGTTTCAGTTCCAAAACGAGATGATCACATCGGAGTGTGTTCAAAAAGTCAGTCAGCGTTTTCCAGTTACCTTTCTGGATAACTTGTCCGCCATAGTTCCCGAAGCAGAAATGGACTGCCGTTTCTCCCTCAAACGCGTCAAGCACAATATTAATCGCCTCGGCAGCGCGGGGACCGTCTTGTGGGTTCCCCGGTATATTCGCCTCGTCAATTTGGAGACAGGCACAATCCAGTTCGCGCACCTGTGTCGCTAAAACTTCCGCCAAAGCGGTAAGCAGTGCGTCGAAATCACCGTAGTGTTTGTCCAATAACGTCCGTGCGAGCATGTACGGACTTGTTACCGTAAATTTGATGTGTTTACCGGCAACATCCACAGCACGCTCACAATCAGAGACGAGGTTTAACGTGCCTTCCCCTAACGCTCCCTCAACAACGCCTGCAGGTTTCGCTCGAAACGACATCGTCTGCATCTGCCTAAATTCCTGCCATTCCTGCCTTCCCACCTCTGCCCTTACACCCGAAAGCGGACGAATGAAATAATCAATCATCCCGTTAGTATCTGGATGGTTCGGATCAAAGCGGTAGAGTTCACCATCGGTCGGTAGGTCGATGCCGCGTTGCCGCTGGGTGTCCACGACAACGCGTGTCGCGTCAAGAAGCGACTGTTCCGTCGGCATCGACAGAAGCCACGCCGGGACAGGGTAAGAACCGACAGTTGTAGTTAAGATTTCTGGTGTATTTGATAGATTTTTCACCCGCACGGTCCCTTAGTTGTTTATTAACTCAAACGATTCAAGTTCAAAAACGGTCTCGACTGTCTCACCACCCCGAGTCTGGGACTGTGTAAATTTAACAATGCCGACATCCGGGGCAATCCACTTTTTCACGACAGTAATGTCAAGTGGGAAATCTTGGTTTCCAATATCGAAACCCCACCAAAATGATTCTTGAACCTGAAAGACATGTTCAAAAGTCCCGGCTGGCACAGTCACTGTCTCTTCTGAAAGCACCTCGAATTCGTCAAGTCCATCACCAAGCGCGAAAAGTTCCGGCACCAATTTTGCCTGAAAGCTAACATCCCATTTCTCGCCTGGGATAAGTGGAAATTGATATAGAGGCAGAAACGGCTCGAACAAAATTGTGTCCCCCGTCCCGGATGTAGTATTCTGCGCGTGCTGCACAATACCTGAGACTTCACCTTTGTCGTTAAGTCGTGGTCCGAGGTAAGAATAGTTCACTATGTTCTCCAAATCCGCATTCGTACTGGACTTCTGAAGCACAAAACTCTCAACGGTTTTCCCACCTGCACGTTGAATTTGAATGGTATCTATGATTTCAAAAGTAATCTCACTACCGCTTTCATCACGGTAGTGCCACGTGTTCCCGACAGCCAATGGATAGTAATTCCCGGGTCGAGTCTCCCACACTTGGATGTCCAGTGTGCTTGTCGTGGTATTTTCGCCATCGCTGACTGCAACCTCAATCTGGTATTTCTGTTCAGTTTCGGGTGCCTGCCAGACGGTGCCAGAGGCGTTCTCCGTGAGTTCACCGCCTGTAACTGACCATGTATACGATAAAACATCATTCTCAAGGTCACCAGCGACCAAGCGGATTATCACTTCTCCTCCCGGTTCGACTATATTTGGTTCTGCTTCAAAGGTTAAAATCCGTGGTGCGAGGTTTGTACGACTCGGATCTTCTTCCCCGCACCCCATTGCAATCGTAATAAATAAAACACAGAAGATCTTCCAAGCATTAACACCTTTTTTCGCTTTCATGATATTTCCTTCCATGGACGACCTTTTTCACACAATACCATAAATTTTAGTGGCAGGTTCGCAGGGAAGTTTCTTTAGTCAGAACGGGACGTTCACTTTTTTATCCGTCAAGCGGTTTCCCACGTAAGACTTCACGAGATTGGGTTGCGCCGTTGCCTGTTACGTTGTAAGCGAAGGTATTCATTAACCGGTCGTTCAGCGAATTATTGGGTGCTGAGCCGTGGATAATCAACGCGTTAAAAAAGACACCGTCTCCGGGTTCCATTTCAAGCGCGACAGCGTCTTCTCGTTCTTGATAGTGTCCGGGTAGAAAAACACCAAACGTCTGCTGTTTGCGTTCGTGTTCCTGCAAGCCCCAATTATGGCTTCCCGGAACAAACTGAATGCAACCGTTCTCGAGGTTCGCCTCGCTGATAGCCAACTGACAGTTAATCATGACAGGTTTGTTATTGTCATTTTTCCAATAAGCGTAGTCTTGATGCCACGGGATAGCCGTTCCATCACCACCTGCTTTCGGAAGCAATTTACTATGATACAGCGAAATATTTTCACCCATCAACGCTTCCAATATATCCAGCATATCATCGCAGCGAAGCAGACGATTGAGCGTTGGGCTTACCAACTCGCTGTGCATTAACTGCTTGATACGCGGCGCGTGGTCGTCCGAATCATAGACTTCCCACGAAATTCCAATGCCGTCAGTCGGTTGTTCTGCCATACGGTTATGTATATCTATGATCTCCTCCTGAATTCGCGCGATGTCTTCTGCAGAGACAAGCCCTTTTTTCAAGAGGTAGCCGTTCGTTTCATAAAATTGTTGTTCTTCTTTCGTAAGTCCCATACGATCTCTCCTTATGGTGTGCATCTGCCTCCTAAATGAAATTGCATTTAAAAGTATACATCACGTTTCCAGAAAAATCAAGGGATTTCCATTTTAATTGTCTACTTGAACGGGCACTAAAAGAAAAAAGTTTACTTTCGTTGCAGGTGCTGCTAAAATAGGATTGGTTGAAAGGACACGCCAATTCCGTGCTGCAGATACTGTCGCACCTAAATGCTTCAGGACTTACGCATTTTTCTATGATAACCTACGTATTACTGCAGGCGGGGTTTGAAACCCTGCAGAAATACGCAGAAACACCCTATCAAAGACCCCAAGCAAAAACCCTGCAAGGGGCTGCGTAAGTCCTATGCTTAACACAAGTCTTGGATACACGTCACCAAAATGGAGATGAACTGATAGATATGGACTACACACTCGAAAATTGCCAAAAGATTGTAGATGACTGGATCCACACGCTTGGCATCCGATATTTCTCAGAATTAACCAATACTGCCATCCTCATGGAGGAAGTAGGAGAGTTAGCACGGATTATGGCGCGTCAATATGGCGAACAGAGTTTCAAGGAAAACGAGAAAGACCTTGATATCAGTGAGGAGATGGCGGATATACTGTTTGTGCTTATGTGTCTTGCAAATCAAACAGGCGTTGAACTTGAAGAGGCGTTCAAAAAAAACTTAGAAAAAAAGACCCAACGAGATAAGGAACGCCACAGCGGAAACCCAAAACTCCAGAAAAACTGAAATGCCAAGTCGCCGGCCATTGAAGGAGATAGACGATGATACATCATAAAAAACACATATTTTGGCTGTTAAGCCTGCTTTTCGTCATCACGGGATGCACAATTTTCTCGAAAAATCCGTCTACCTCTCCAGTCGTTGACCCGTTGATTGAGCGGAATCGTCAGTGGCAGGAGCAGGTTGAAGCAGGTAATAGCGAACTCCAACACGGAGACTTACGTGCAGCACTCGTCGCTTACGAAGCCGCTATCGCAATCCGACCCGATGCCGGCGAGGTACAACGCAAAATAGCCGAAATATACTTCCAACTTGAGGAATACGAGAACGCACGGAACGCATTTATCGCTTTTTTGGCACTTAAACCGAACAATATCGCAGCCCTTAACTATGTCGGATACCTCTCAGAAAAATTAAGCGACTATGCCGCCGCTGCTGAACACTATGAACGCGTTCTCACTGTTTCAGCGAACAACCTCTACGCCTTGAACCATCTCGGTTTAGCCTACAAACAACTCCAACGTTTTGATGAAGCGGTTGAAGTGCTTTACAAGGCATTAGCACTTGACCCGAAATGTGAACGTCCCGAAAGCGAAAATTTGCACAACTACTTGGGGCTAATCTATCTCGAACAAGGTAAACTCGGCGAGGCTATCGCGGAATTACGGGAATCAATTCGATTTTTTCCGACGAGTACATGGGCAAGAGAACAACTCGCTGCACTCTATGAAGATCAACAGCGTTACTTTGAGGCGCAACTGCAATACCAGCAAATCTTAGAAATTGATCCAGACAATCTTCTCGCTTTGACACGACTCCAAGTGCTCACGCAGTTAAATCTCGGTCCGATGCAGGTCGCTGATGTCCCGCCTGTCACCCTCCTGAATCCAGATGTTGAGCAGATTATCGCAAACGCACCAGACGCGACGGACTATCCTGACGCTGACACCTTGGTTCTCTTCAATCATTTCAGTCATGATGTGCTACCCACGGGACAGTCGCGTTACACGACGCACCAAGTCGTTAAAATCCTCACCGAAAGAGGCATCCAGAGATACGGGGACATTGCGATCCCTTACCAACCCACCGCACAAAATATCGGAGTGAACATCGCAAGAACAATCACTCCGGAAGGCGCAGTCCTGCAACCCCCAGATGAAGCGTTTAACGACGTAACGCCACCCGGATTATTGTCCTACAACCTTTATTCCGACGCTATGTGGAAGGTAATTTCAATGGTCGGCCTCACACCCGGGGTCTGCATCGAGTATCAGGTAACGCTTGAAGATAAAGTCCCTGGCGGTGAGACGTGGATTACAGGGGGATACAATTTTCAAGCAACAGAGACGACATTGGAAACCGTCTACGCACTTCAGATGCCGAAAACATGGCACTTTGAATGGGAAATCGCGAACGACGCAAATCCGAAAGAGCCTGAGGTGTCCTATACAGAAAATGATACCGTCGTCCATATCTGGAAATACGATGAGATGCCCGCACTGATACTCGAAGAAGGGATGCCGCATATTAACGACATCGTGCCACGGTTACGCTATACTTCAATTGAAAGTTGGGACAACGTCTACACTTGGTATAAAGAACTGGCGAAAGGGAGATATACCCCGGATGCTGATATCGAGGAAAAGGTCCAGCAGCTCACCAAGAATCTGACGACAGAAGCGGCAAAGATCCGTGCTATCTACCAATGTGTCGCCACAAAGATCCGATACGTCGGTATTGAGCTTGGGCAGAGTGCTTACCAACCGACACCTGCCACCGAAGTTTTCCAAATGCAGTATGGTGATTGCAAAGATAAAACCACGCTCCTCATTTCAATGCTGGATTTGGTTGGTATCAAGGCGTATCCTGTCCTGATGGGGCTTGCACCCCACGAACGTGTAGATACAACACTCCCATTGCTTAGCCAGTTTAACCACATGATTGCCGCAATTCCTACGGGGCCAGATACTTATATCTGGTTGGATCCCACAGCCTCAACCTGTAGTTATGGCAACCTACCCTATAATGCACAAGGACGGACAGGACTCCTCATTTCCGATACACGCAGCGAGTTTGTGATGACCCCTATTTTCCCCGCCGAATCCAACCGACTTGTCAGCACAACAGAATTGACGCTTGACAACGAAGGCAGTGTGCAAGGGACGCTGTCCATCCAAGCAAACGGACAGTACGACTTAGATACACGATGGGCGTATCAACAGATACATCCCACTGCACGGAAAGCTACCTTAGCGACTGAACTCAGCCAGCAATTTCCGGGAATCCAGATAATGTGGCACGAAATATCCGATCTCCGTGATCTAAACGCACCGGTCACAATCAACCTCGGTTTTCGTGTTGAGAATTATGGAACGTGGGTAGGAAATGACATGCTACTGCCCTTACCCATTGATGAATTCGCCGACTATGCTGAAACCTTTGCCAACGAACAGCGCACCTATTCGTTAGATTTCGGATACCCAATGGAAATTGAAAAGACAATCCGCATCCAGATGCCAAAGGGGTGGACGGTTACGCTGCCAAAGGACATTCATTACACGATAGAGAGCGCAGAACTGAGGAGGCAGTACAGACAGGTTGAAAATACGATCACTTACCGACTCATGTTCACCCTTAAGAATCGGATACTTCCAGCGGATGCATATTCAGCAGCAAGATCGCTTTTTACGTCGCTTGCGAGCGAGGATGGGAGTCATGTCCTGTTAAACACGAGGGGTGGCGATCACATGTCGCGAAAATGACAACAACTTGCTTTTCAACAAAAGTCCCCCTGATAAGGGGGATTTAGGGGGTTAAAAGCGTGCAAAATATCCAGAAAGTCCCCCTGATAAGGGGGATTTAGGGGGTTAAAAGCGTGCAAAATATCCAGAAAGTCCCCCTGATAAGGGGGATTTAGGGGGTTAAAAGCGTGCAAAATATCCATTTTCTGCCAAATTTGCGTAAGTCCTGACTGTAGTGAGCCGCAATTAACCCTTGACATACTTCCAACCATCGACGATGACGGGAAGTCCGCGGATTAAGCACATAGCGACAGTCACAATAGAGAGGATCACACCTGCTAATTCCAGTCCAACAACTAATTCGGGATAGATACCGGAATTTTTGAAAGCGATGAGACCGCCGAGATAGACAAAGGCTATTGTTTTCGCAATGCCATAGACACTACGACTCACTCGTGAACTCGTAAGCGCGCGCGTCCATTTTGAAGACATCATCGTGTTTTCGCCAAAGGCAGTCTTGCCTTGTGCAAAGGCAGCACTCCGCAAACCATCTGTAAAAAAACCGCGAGCGATCACAATGACGGGAATCCAGAACGGGATCAATCCGACCACGGCGAAGTAAACCCAGAAGATACATTCCACAATCCGGTCGCCAATGATGTCAAACAGCGCGCCGAAATCGGATGTTTGGTTCAGTTTTCGGGCAACATAACCGTCAACTGCGTCAAGAAACAGGATCAAACCGATCAACCCGGCAAGCAAAATATCCAGATAGACGTGATGTCCAAAGAGGGAGATCACAACAAAGACGAGGATTAGGCGGAAGAGCGTAATTAAATTCGCAATCATGGTTTCACTCCTTGTTGGATGAGGTTCCCGTGTTGTAATCTTATTTAGGCAGGGCTTACGCACTACTTCTTAAAGTCCCCCTGATAAGGGGGATTTAGGGGGTTAAAATTAGATTTAGTGTCCTTCTTTTAATCTTAACATACTGAATCATCGAAAACAACATTAATTTTCCAAACGAAAGAGGTACTTGTTCTATGCACGAAAACAGAAAACCGAATATCATTCTCATTCTCAACGACGATATGGGCTTTTCCGACTTAGGCTGCTACGGCGGCGAAGTTCACACCCCAAATCTTGACCGGCTCGCTACTGGCGGGCTGCGGTTTACGCAATTTTACAATACCGCACGCTGTTGTCCATCCCGTGCCTCTATGCTTACCGGACTACATCCGCACCAGACAGGTGTCGGACACATGATGGGCAACGATGGACTTGAAGGCTATCGCGGGGACCTCAATGACCGCTGTATTACTATTGCTGATGCAGTGCGTTCGGAAGGCTACGGCACGTATATGAGCGGCAAATGGCATATCTCACGCCACACGGGACCCGATGGACCTAAGCATAGCTGGCCTTGCCAACGTGGGTTTGACGAGTATTACGGTATCATCACGGGTGCCGCAAACTTCTGGAAACCGAACACGCTCACGCGCAACAACACCCGTATCCAACACGATGAACTCCCGGAAGGATACTTCTTCACGGATGCTGTTAGCGATGAAGCAGCGACGTATATCCAAAACCATGTTGACAAGACACCGGAGTGTCCGTTTTTTACTTATGTCGCTTATACGGCACCACATTGGCCCCTGCATGCACACGAAGAAGACATCACACGCTACAACGGACGTTTTGCCGCTGGGTGGGATGAACTCCGGGAAGAACGACTCTCACGGATGCGAGAGATGAAAATTTTAGATGAGACGTGGCAGCTCACAGCACGAGATCCCTCCCAACTCCCTTGGGGTGAAGCAGAATATAAAGCGTGGAATCAACGCCGCATGGAAGTCTACGCGGCACAAATCACGCGGATGGATACAGGCATTGGACGGATTATTGACACGCTGGAAGAGACAGGGCAACTCGACAATACGCTCATCCTATTTTTAGCCGATAACGGCGGTTGTGCTGAAGAACTCGGCGGACCGCCCGCGAAACGCGACACTGACTCACTCATCAGCACCGAGACCACCTCCGATGGAAAACCGGTCTATCGGGGCAACGACCCCACTATCATGCCGGGGCCCGAGACGACTTACCAGAGTTACGGCGTTCCGTGGGCGAACCTGTCTAATACACCCTTCCGATTGTACAAGCACTGGGTACATGAAGGCGGGATCGCTACCCCCTTAATCGCGCATTGGCCAGATGCCATAAAATCCGCTGGCGAATTACGGCATCAACCCGGACAACTCCCTGACATCATGGCAACATGCCTTGAGGTTTCAGGCACGACGTATCCTGAAGAACACAATGGAAAACCCATTCTGCCGTTAGAGGGCACAAGTTTAGTACCGATTTTTGATGGAAAAGATAACGGTCAAGAGGGACTTTATTGGGAACACGAAGGGAATTGCGCAGTCCGTCAAGATAACTGGAAACTGGTTTGTAGGTTCCCGGGGGATTGGGAACTCTACGATCTGGAAGCGGAACGAACAGAAATTAACGATCTCGCCGCTAAGCATCCACAGAAACTTGAAGAACTTGCCGGACTTTACCGCGACTGGGCGGATCGCTGTTTTATCTACCCGTGGGATAAACTCCAAGAACACCGTAGGCAACGCCGCCAGTCATAGACACACTGTTTTTAACTTTTCCCCATACTCGGTAGGTGCGGTTTGATGAAGTTTAAATAAATATTTCGGTAATTCTATATCTGCCCCAGGCCCGGTAGGTTCGGTTTCCTAACCGAACCGGGCTTCACCGAAAAATTACCGAATTAAATTGTTAATCTTCATGTAACCGCACCTCTCTTTTGGATTGGCATACACCCTAGCTATGGGGCCTCAGTAGGATTCGCCATGTGAGACTTTCTGGCTGCGAACCTCAAACGGAGTGCCTCGTCGGCTTCTTCTGCCGTGATGGCATTCGTCCACGTAATGTCGTGTTTGTCGAAATCACCAGCGATGAGTGCCATCCGAGGCATAGAAACCGTTTCCCTATCGCCAAAGATGAAGAGCGTAGCATTCTCATCCTGTGCAGGACACTCGATCGTGAACGCCACTATCTCCCCGCCACTTTTGCTTATCAACAAACGCCCTTTAAATTGCTTCGGCATGAGGTAGATGCCTTCGTTATAAGCCCGTAATCCCTTGAGTTTCGCCACTTCCGCAGTTAGTAATGTGTTCAACCGCTGGGTGAGTGTCCTCTCTTGTGCGGTTAACATTTGCTGTAGCGTGCTAAACTCAGCATCAACTTTTGCGGTTAATTGCTGCTCAAATCTGTCAAACCGCGCATTAAGGTTTGTCGTTAATTCCTGTTCAAATTCGTCAAGTCGTGCATCAAAATGTGCGGTTAACACCTTTTCGAGTGCGTTAAGTCGCGTATCAAAGTGTGCAGTTAATTCCTTTTTGAGTGCGTCAAGCCGTGCATCAAAGTTTGACAACAGTTCTTCTAACGCAGTTATCGTTGTCTTGAGTTCATCGAGCCTTGTCTCAAGGTCACCCGATAACGCCTCCAGTGATGTCGTTACCTCCGTCAATGCAGCCACGGCTTCGGCAAGTTCCTTTTTCAAGTGAGCCAAATCGTCTGCAGTGTCGAGTGTCTGGATTCGTTCTTGGATTGCCCCAATTTTCTCTTCTGTCCCCGCACGTAACCCCTCAAACCTCGATTCTTCAATTGCTCCCTGAAGTTTGCCAATCTCTTCTACCTGTTGTTTCAAAGATGCAATCCGTTCTTCCTCAAGTTCTTTTTTCAGCTGCTCCTGGACAATAGGGAGTACAGTCGCGGTTTCTAATATCTCAAGGTCAAAATCTGCGTGAAATTGGAAGACGATCTCGTAATACTCTGACGAGGCTGCCCGTAGACACGCGTAGGCTCCCTGCTGCCCAGACAAAGAGACGGTCGCGCCGGGGTGGAACTGGCGAAGAAACGGGAGCATCTGGCGGGCATCAAGGGGCCATACGTCGCCTGCAACACTGTCGGAACCGGGCGGCAAAAACACACCGAAAACATCATTGCTATGCAGCTGGAAAGCGTGTGCCGGCTTGAGATCAAACAGATCCGCGTATTGTGGCGCGTTTCTCGGCAGTTGCAGCCAGGATTCTGTCCCGGGTTCCCAATGTGCTGTTACACGGGTTGCTGTTGGGACCAACCTGGCCTGTCCAACGTTAGCATGTAACCCAAATAGGAGCAAAGCGACGCAGCACAAAACTAAAACGCTATCAAATCTAAACAAACGGTTCATCTGTTTCCTCCGTATAGAAAATTATCTATTTCATGAATATTTGTGTGGCATGCTCAAAAAGGGGGCACAAATCATCTTACCGCGAAGGCAGAGGCACAAAATCCTTTCCTATGAACACAAACGCCTTATCGGCTGCCTTGCCGCTACCGAATGGCCCCGAGGCCGGTGTCTGCTGAATCTTGCCCTCCCATAATGGATGTTTTTCTTTCCACGCCGCCTCAAACTTGTCAAGTTCCTCTCGAAATTTTATCGGGAGCAGCCGTTCAATTTCCGGTATAGTCAGCACACCGTCATCACCTGCCCCGTCTCTTAAGACGGTCAACAACGACAAAGCAAACGGGGAATGTTTACCTATACCATCAAGAACTTCTTCCTTCCCCCCGGAACTCAAGTACCAGCGCGTCTGGACCTTGAGTGTCTGGTTAAGATCCAAAATCGCCATAGCCAAAACACCCCTTGTTGGAGGGTCTTCGATCAAGGCGATGTTATCATCAAACGTGCCGCCATAGCAGACATCCAGCACCAACATGACTCGTCCACACGTGATCCTATCTAAGCCTTGCTTGAGCCGGGCATAAGAGAGATAAGTGGCATGTGGAGGATCATCTGCTGGTAACTTTGAGTCGCTTGTGGCAATATAACCCTGCTTAATTGTATTGTCAAAGTTCCCATTTCCGGCGAAGTAGACGAATAATTGATCCCCGGGTTGGTAATCCTTTTTAGCGTACTCCGTCAGAACATTTAAGATTTCCGCCCGCGTCTTCATGTTTTTCCTGATATCCACCTGAAACCCGTAGCGGTCTGCCAATTCTGCGCCGATGGCTTCTACATCGGCTATTGGGGTGCTAAGATTTTCCCAATGCTGATAGGTGTTTGTCGCGAACAGGAGGGCGTAATCCGTACCCGCTCTGACAAATCCTTCTCTTTTGTAAATGCCATCGAAGCTGTTCCTTTTTTCCAGAACCTCAACTCTTGGTAGTGCTTCTGTCAGCAGCTTTTCTAGTTTTTCTTGTTCTTCAGCGGGAACCCAGGTGTTCTTGGATCCTGATTCTTTCTGTCTTAAAGATCCTGATTCTTTCTGTCTTAAAACCTGTCTGATTCCGTTGGCATTCGTCAAGGTGAGTGTGTTTCCGTTTGGACTCGCCTCCCAGTTTTCAACTTTTCCTTCAGCTTTTCCGAAGAGCCAATTCGGAGTAATTTCTTTCTTGAACGCCTCTTCCGTGATGCCGGCGGATGTCCAGAAGTCTTCAGGTTCAAGTTGGATCTGAAGGTCCTCTTGAACTATGACTATAGTACCCCCTTTTAGTGTGAAGGAGCTGTCGTAGGAGCCTGCTGCTGCCAAACCTACCGTTGGTGACAAAGCGAAACCGCCACCCAGGTCGGCCTCTATATTAAACTCAAGCGTCCAAAACCACGAACCGTTTGGGAAAAAAACAAAATCATTCTGGGAAATCTTGGTCTTTATATCCGCAACAGATATGTCTTCATCTGGACCAATCGGAATCTGCATCTTTTCCGCAAGGGGTTCCGCAAGGGCTTCCATGAGAGGAAGTATTGGTGCTTTCAGGTGTTCCGTAACAGGTTTACCATCAATGGATACTGTTTCCCAAGAGCCAACCGGCGTAAACGACTTCTGGTCGCGATCGGTGTGTCCATCCTCCGTCATCTTTATCTTTAAACGCTGCAGCTCTTCTAAGCGACCGAGTTCTTCTGCTATCGCTACCTTTAGCTGGCGCAAGCGATCGAGGTGTTTAAGTTCCTCTGCTACTTCCGCCTTTAAGCGTTGTAGTTCTTCTAAACGTTTCAGGTCGTCTGTAGCTGTTAAGGGTGGATGATTAAAGAGGGAATTGGCATCTTGGAACATTTTCATCATAAGTTCCTTCTTAGCATCTTCCACTTCGGTGCTCTGTTGAATAAGGGAATGCGCATAGTCTTCAGGCACCGAAGTGGGCAGCTCTGCCGATGTCTGAGGTGTAAAATCCTCTACTGGCACGAGTTTTGCTCTGACATCCGTAGGTGAAAACAGGACGAGGGTTGCCAAAATAAAGCTCATAAAAATGGTCGGTTTCATTGGTTTTCTCCTTTCGGTATAATACCGAATCTCTCCATTGTTTTAGTGAATCGAGGGTGTTTCATAAAAACGAAACTGGACCCCCTTGAGCACCGCATCAGCTACCGCTGAGAAATGAACACAAATGCTTTATCGTCTGCCTTGCCACTGCCGAATGGCCCGGAAGCAGGCGTTTGCTGAATCTCGGCATTCGGATAAAGTGCTTTGAGTTTGTCAAGTTCTGCCTGAAATTTTTCTGGGAGCAGACGCGCAATTTCCGGTATAGTCAGCACATCATCTTTACCTGCCCCGTCTCTTAAGACAGTCAACAATGACAAAGTAAACGGAGAGTGAACTATACCATCCTGGACCGGCTCCTTTCCCCCAGAACTCAGGTACCAGCGCGTCTGGACCTTGAGTGTATCTTCAAGATTCAACAGCAATTCAGCTCCTTGCGTTTTTATTGATGGTGTTTTTTTGGGTTCTTCAAGCGATAAGGCGATCTTATCATCAAACGTCCCGCCATAATCGACATCAAGTATCAACATGATGCGTTCACACGGAAAATTATCAAGGGCATTTCTTAATTTGCTAAAGGAGAGGTAAGTGCTAAGAATCGGATCTTTATTCGGAAGCTCTGACTCTGTCCCAGCAATGTGTCCATCCTGCAATACTTCATCAAATTCCCCACGGCCAGCGAAATAGACGAGCAGTTGGTCCCCGGTGGCATATCGCTTTGCTTTGTATTCGGCGAGTGTGGCGAGGATATCCTTTATCGTCACATTTTTCCGAATATCCACGTTAAACCCGTAGCGGTTTTTCAATTCCGCGCCGATAGCTTCTACATCGGCTATTGGGGTTCTAAGATCCCCCCAATGCTCGTAGGTATCTGTAGCGAACAGGAGTGCGTAATCCTTACCCGTTCTGACAAATCCTTCTCTTTTGTAAATGCCATCGAAGCTGTTCCTTTTTTCCAGAACCTCAACTCTTGGTAGTGCTTCTGTCAGCAGCTTTTCTAGTTTTTCTTGTTCTTCAGCGGGAACCCAGGTGTTCTTGGATCCTGATTCTTTCTGTCTTAAAGATCCTGATTCTTTCTGTCTTAAAACCTGTCTGATTCCGTTGGCATTCGTCAAGGTGAGTGTGTTTCCGTTTGGACTCGCCTCCCAGTTTTCAACTTTTCCTTCAGCTTTTCCGGAGAGCCAATGCGGGGTAATTTCTTTTTTGAAATCCTCTTCCGTGATGCCAGCGGATGTCCAGAGGTCTTCAGGTTCAAGTTGGATTGCAAGGTCCTCTTGAACCATGACTATAGTACCCCCTCTTGGTGTGAAGGAGCTGTAGTAGTAGGAGCCTTTTACTGCTAAACCTACCGTTGGGAGCAAAGAAAGACCGTCACCCATGTCGGCCTCTACATTAAACTCAACCGTCCAAAACCACGAACCATTATCAAAAAAGACAAAATCATTTTGGGAAATCTTGGCATCTATATCCGCGATATCTCCGGCAAGGTATTCCGAAACAGGTTTGCCTTCATCCGAATCGATCGGAACCTGTATTTTTTCCGCAAGGTGTTCCATGAAGAAACTTTCCACAAGGTGTTCTATGAAAGGAAGTATTGGTGCTTTCAAAAAGTGTTCCGTAACAGGTTTACCATCAATAGATACTGTTTCCCAAGAGCCAACCGGCGTAAACGACTTCTGGTCGCGATTGGTGTGTCCATCCTCCGTCATCTTTATCTTTAAACGCTGCAGCTCTTCTAAGCGACCGAGTTCTTCTGCTATGGCTACCTTTAGCTGGCGCAAGCGATCGAGGTGTTTAAGTTCTTCTGCTACTTCCGCCTTTAAGCGTTGTAGTTCTTCTAAACGTTTCAGGTCGTCTGTAGCTGTTAAGGATAGATTAAAGACGGAATTGAGATTTTGGAAGATTTCCTTGCTAAGTTCCTTCCGAGCATCTTTCACCATACTCTCAAGATCATCCTCTTCGGTGTTCTTCTGAGGTGTAGAATCTTCTAATAACTCGAGGGCTGCGCTGACATCGGTAGGTGAAAACAGGACGAGGGTTGCCAAAATAAGACTGATAAAAATGGTCGGTTTCATTGGTTTTCTCCTTTCGGTATAATACCGAATCTCTCCATTGTTTTAGTGAATCGAGGGTGTTTCATAAAAACGAAACTGGACCCCCTTGAGCACCGCATCAGCTACCGCTGAGAAATGAACACAAATGCTTTATCGTCTGCCTTGCCACTGCCGAATGGACCGGAAGCAGGCGTTTGCTGAATCTCGGCATTCGGATAAAGTGCTTTGAGTTTGTCGAGTTCTGCCTGAAATTTTTCTGGGAGCAGACGCTCAATTTCCGGTATAGTCAGCACATCATCTTTACCTGCCCCGTCTCTTAAGACAGTCAACAATGACAAAGTAAACGGAGAGTGAACTATACCATTCTGGACCGGCTCCTTCCCCCCAGAACTCAGGTACCAGCGCGTCTGGACCTTGAGTGTATCTTCAAGATTCAACAGCAATTCAGCTCCTTGCGTCTTTATTGATGGTGTTCTTTTTGCGGTGATCAACTGCTCGTCTATTTCGCTGCCCAGTTCTTCAAGCGATAAGGCGATTTTATCATCAAACATCCCGCCATAATCGACATCAAGTATCAACATGATGCGTTCACACGGAAAATTATCAAGATCCTTTCTTAATTTGATAAAGGGGAGGTAAGTGGTAAGATTCTTATCTATACTTGGAAGTTCTGACTCTGTCCCTGCAATGTGTCCATCCTGCAATGCTTCATCAAATGCCCCATGGGCAGCGAAATAGATGAGCAGTTGATCACCGGGGGCATATCGCTTTGCTTTGTATTCGGCGAGTGTGGCAAGGATCTGCCTTATCGTCACGTTTCTCCGAATATCCACGTTAAACCCGTAGCGATTTTCTAATTCCGCACCGATAGCCTGTGCATCGGCTATTGGGGTACTGAGATCGTCCCAATGCTCATATTCGTTTGTGGCGAACAGTAGGGCGTAATCCGTACCCGTTCTGACAAAGCCTTCTCTTTTGTAAATGCCATCGAATCTTTCCTTAGCTGTTGTTGTCTGAGATGTAGAATCCTCTACTGGTACGAGTTTTGCTCCGACATCGGTAGCTGAAAACAGGACGAGGGTTGCCAAAATAAGACTGATAAAAATGGGCGGTTTCATTGGTAGTTTCCTTGATCTGTCTATGTTTAAAAAAAGCGGGACACGGGGTCCCGCTTTTAGGTGTAGATACGACAGTTAGAGTTTCGCGAATCCGACTACTTAGCAGACGCTTTAGTCACAATACCAAGCCTCTCATTGATCGGCATCGTTTGCATCCCTCTATCCGAGAGAGTCATCATAGCAACGGCTTCATCAGCACTCTTAGCTTTCAGATAGCGATATCCGTCCCCCGTCTCAATAGTCGTAACCTCTGGGAACGGCTCCTCACGTGCCAAAACAATCAACTCTTCTGAGCCAAAGGGTGGGGTAGCAACAAACCTGCCGATCGTTACATCGGTTCCAACTTGTGTGGAATCAATATAGGTGCTATCGTGAAGGAGCGTGTATTTTAGACCGCCTTTACCAGCATCGTCAAGGACGTAGAGTAAGCGAACGTGGGCGGGTTGATTCACCCGACAGTAAACAGTCATCCGGTCGCCACTTTGATAGATCCCAGTTGGGTTGTCTGTCCAAGCGTCGAGTGTTAGTCCTTGGCTGGGAGCGGTATCCGCAGGCACCGAGTCCCAAGCATTGTCGTGCTGCTGCAACTGGTCAGAATTCTCAGTTTTGAAAGTAAACTCCAAATTGGGGTTTACGTTCAAATCACTCTTTGCAACTGTTTTACTAGTGTTCAACTCGTGAACTGTTGCCCCGATGCGCACCGCGGCACCATTTCCACCGTAGATTTTGCCTTGAAGGCTAAACGACACCGTTTCTGATATCATACCACGTTCAGCATACTCAGGGGTCCACCCATCCGCCCTAAGCCGTTCAAATAGCTGCAGATAAAAATCCTGTGCAGGAATGGGGTTAGGTGATCTTCCATTGGTAAACGGATGCACCACAACCTTACCTTTTTTCAGGCCCTTTGCTTGAATGGACAATTGGTAAGCAATGGAGGTGGTGATTTCCTGCATAGTGTTTATCAATCTCCCTTGGTGCTGGAGTTGATTGATGCGCTGTGTCAAATCCGGCTGGGACATTTCTAACGTACCCCCGCTAGTCCCCGTGGCCGTTTCCATCAACTTATTGAATATCTGCGCTGGATCCTGGTCTTGCTGTGGTTTTGCCATTTGTTGAATGAGTACTGCCTCTTTCAACTGCTCGTAGAGTGGGGATGCCTTTAGATACGTCAGCAATGCTTGATCCGGATTGACAGCTTCTGTTTGCACTGCCTTTGTAACGAGGGTATTAATTTGCCGCTTCAGCGCATTTTCCTGTTCAACGTAGGCTTGCATGAGCTCATGGTGTTTAACATTGACATAAACGTACTTGTTTGGATCTGTGGGTTGAGGCTTAGTCGCCTTAAAAAGCTCCACAAGATGTGCCTCAGCAGGCCGCTTCCCTATATTCTCAAGGTTATAGAGAGCTGGGCTGTATGCCTCCTCTGCCGGCATCCACTTATGCTTCGCCTTTTTTTCCCGGGGATTGAAAAGGGAATTGGTGTTCTTGAATATCCGCTGGGCGAGCTCCTGCTTAGCCGCCGCTATAGTATCTTCCATAGTGCCGCCAGCGAGCAGGGCCTTTCGAGCAAAGTAACCATCTTCTGAGTAACCAGTTGTCACAACTTTGGGCAGTTGCGCCCAGATTAACTGGGCGGTTATTATCAACACACCCAGGATTAAGAAGGAAACAAAAAATTTACGCATGGGTTTATTTCTCCATTTTGTAGGTTGATTGGTTTAGTTAGAAATTAAAAAACAAATGGAACCTATTTTCGTCTCAAAACTTGTTCGATTCCGTCAGAATTTGTCAAAGTGAGCCTCGGCCCGGTCGCCATTGCGCTCCAATTTTCGATTTTCCCGAAAAGCCAACTCCTGGTAATTTCAGCTCTGAAGGCTTCTTCTGTGACTCCGGACGACACCCAAAAGCTTTCAGGTTCAAGTTGGATCTGAAGGTCCTCTTGGACCATGATTATGGTGCCCCCTCTCGGGGTGAAGGATCCGTTGTAGGAACCTTTTCCGGCCAAACCTACTTTTGGTATCAAAGCTACAGCGTCGCCCAGGTCGGCCTGTATATCAAAATCAAGCGTCCAAAACCACGAACCGTTATCAAAAAAACACAAATCATTCTGGACAATTTTCGTTTCTATCGTCGATAAATCCCCACCAAAGAGGGCGAAGTACTCCGAGACGTTCTTACCGTCGATGGAGACAACCTCCCAACAGCCCAACGGTGAAAAAAGTTCTTGCTCTATGGGTTTGTGATGCCGACATGCCATAAACACGAGCAGTATACCAAAAACCGAAACGTGAAAAACACAATTTCGTTTCAACATTTTTCCTCCATAAAAAAGGTTAAAAATTTTGCGGCACAAGCCGCAACGTCCCCGCTTTGATGCAGCGCGGGACTCATTTAGACTCTGACTCTATAAATAGAAATACCTGATCGTCTTTCTTGTCACTCCCGAACGGACCAAAAGCAGGAGTTTGCTCAATTGTTTCATTTGGGAACAGGCCTCTTAACCCGTTAAGTTCACTCTCAAGCTGTGAGGGCATCTGCCGCCTAATCTCCGGTACAGTCAGAACACCATCCCGGTTATCTTCATTTGTTAATAGAGCCAGCAGTGCTGCGGCAAATGGAGAGTGTGAGAAACCATCTTTAACCTTCTCATTTCCACCGGAACTTATGTACCAGCGCGTCTTCACTGCCAATGTATCTTGAGGGCTCAATAGATATTGGTCTTCAGATGGGTCTTCAGATGTGAAACCTCTGTCTTTCAGTTCATCTGGTTGTTTACCCAGGGCGATGTTTTTATCAAACGTTCCACCATAGCAGACATCCAGCATCAACATGATACGTTTACACGGAAAATTGTCAAGAGCCTCTCTCAATTTGCTAAAGGCGAGGTAAGTGGTAAGATTCTTATCTGTCGTCGGAAGCTCTGACTCTGTCCCAGCAATGTGTCCATCCTGCAATACTTCATCAAATTTCCCATGGCCAGCGAAATAGACGAGCAGTTGGTCACCGGGGGCATCTGTCTTTGCTTTGTAATCGGCGATTGCGGCAAGGATCTGCTTTCTCGTCACGTTTTTCCGAATATCCACGTTAAACTTGTAACGGTTTTTTAATTCCGCGCCGATAGCTTCCGCATCGGCTATTGGGGTGCTGAGATTCGACCAATGCTCATATTCGTTTGTAGCGAATAACAGGGCGTAATCTGTCCCTTGCCTTCTAAACCCCCGCATGTCGTAGTCCCCATCGTAGTCTATAGGCATGGGGCCATCTATCGTCCATCGGAATTCGTCCGGGGGCCGCTTTTTCCCGAATTTGAACCAATTCAAATCTTTTTCTTCGACTCGGTAGTTAATACCGTTATTTTCGACAGTGGCATTAAAGAAGGCCCCATTCAAGGCAAGAACAACTTCAAAATCCGTTTCTTCAAAATCCGTTTCAGGATGAACAGGAAGCTCCTGCAGGGCCAAAATTTCTTTTGGTACGATTTGTCGACCATTTGACATTTCACCCAGCAAAAAGAGGGGATCATAACCCGTCTTAGGATAGGTTACTGTGATAGAACGCCCGGACGGAACACGTATCCACCCCTTCACGTGATACCCGGCTCTTTCTCCAATTCTATTGACATCGTCAGTATCAACGACATAGCAGTATGCAACGCGAACGTCCAATTCCTTTTTATTTTCGATCTTTAACGTTCGTTCCTGCATTGATGCCTCTACCGAACTAACGAAGAGCGACAGCAATACTGAAAAGAGAGTGAAAAAAACTATTCGTTTCATGAGTTTCCTCCTTCTTTCACTTATTTCGTATCTGAACTCCAGATTTTTTGACGCACAGCGTCAATTTCTACGCAATAGTTTATTTTCTTAGCAAATTTCTGTAACTTAATTGACTCTCAAAGCGTTAAGACTGAATAGAGTAAGGAATATGTCAAAACTTTTTGAAAGTCTTTCAAGTACAATATAGTGATGAAAGTATACCCAATGTAAAAAAAATGTCAATAAAAAATTCTAACAAAAACGCATAGGTTCGGTTATCCAAGGGTGAAATCACGCGCCCTGCTATTGTGTAGCGATGGACTTCGGCGGCAACGCTACACAAGCAGCATCTGTTATTTTCGACCCGATTAATCGTCACTCGGTCCACGTCTCCGTGATGGTTTCTCCATCAGGGCATGTCACTACTTCTTTGTACTCCACTCTATCCCACAGCACCATCTTATACCGAGCAGTCGTGCACCCATCCGCGTGCTGGATTTCATACTCTTTCTCCCACTCCTGATCTCCACAGGATATAGTGAATACGCAGAGGAGAATTATTAGAGAACTAACAACTTTCAGTTTGAATTTCATGTCGTTTACCTCCGAAAATTTCTGCTCAAAAACGCATCGTTTTTCAGCAAAGTGTTAAAATATCAATTGTAATCCGTCCATGTCCGCGTGGTGGTCGGGCGATTAGGGCATGTCACAACCTCTTTATACTCCACTCTATCCGACAGCACCTTCTTGTACCGCATAGTCTTGCACCCGTCCGCGTCCAGGACTTCATAGTCTAATACCCACCCCTGGACCGCGCAAGATGTAATGAATACGCAGAGGAGGATTATTAGAGCACTAACAACTTCTATTTTAGGTTTCATATATAGTTTACCTCCGAAAATTTCTGCTTAAAAACGCGTCGTTTTCCAGCTAAGGCGGCTACTTTGGTTATTGTTACTACAAACGAGTTGCAAAAAAGTTGCACTTTTTTTCGTTTTTTCGTTTAAAGGTTATTGTTACTACAAACGAGTTGCAAAAAAGTTGCACTTTTTTTCCTTACTTACGCAAAATTCCTGTGGCATAACCTGTGCGCCCCCTATTTCTGAGCCTTGATGAACACAAATGCGTTATCTGATTTCTTTCCACTGCCGAATGGACCCGAGGCCGGTGTTTGCTGAATCTCGGCATTCGGAAAAAGCCCTTTGAGTTTGTCAAGTTCTGCTTGAAGCTTTGATGGGAGCTGGTGTTCAATCTCTGGGACTGTCAACACACCATCTTTACCCGCCCCGTCTCTTAAGACAGTCAATAATGACAAAGTAAACAGAGAATGCTCCATACCATCCTGGACATCCTCCTTCCCACCGGCACTCAAATACCAGCGCGTCTTGACCTTCAGCGTCTCCGCGAGATGTAATTGTGGCTGGGGTCCTTTTGCTGTTACATCATCCTTTGTTGATGGATTGTCGTTTCCTGTGGTGCCTTTGCCCAAGGCGATCTTGTCATCAAACGTTCCGCCGTAACTCACGTCCAGCACTAACAGGATGCGTGGACACGCCAGCCTATCTAAGACTTGTTTGAGTTCCGCATAAGAAAGATAAGAAGCATGTATAGGATCATCTGCAGGCAACTTTGAGTCACTCGCTGCAATATAACCAAGCCTAATTTTCGCATCGAAATTCCCATGTCCTGTGAAGTAGACGAAGAGTTGATCGCCGGGCTGGTAATCCTTTTTAGCGTATGCACTTAGCGTATTGAGGATATCCGCCCGCGTCTTCAGGTTTTTCTTGATCTCCACCTGAAACCCATATTTTTCTAATTCGTTACCGATGGCTTCGGCATCGCGTATAGATGTATTGAGATCGTCCCAATGCTGATACCTGTCTGTAGCGAGCAGGAGTGCGTAATCCTTACCCTGCCTTACAAACCCTTGTGTGTCATAAACACCGTCAAATTTTGGGTCAGGATGTTTCTGAAGGGCGTTGAGCAGGTTCTCGATTTCTTTTATTCTCTGGTCTAGATGCTTTATTTTTTCCATCAGGTCGTCTCGCATCGCTTTAGCGTTCGCTAATTGCTCTTGAAGTTCATGTTGAAGTTCTAATTGCCCTTGAAGTTCCTCCTGTTGAAGTTCTACAGAAACATCCTGACCCAAAAATTGTTCTTGAGGTTCCTGTTGACGTATTGTTCCATCTTCAGCAATTTCGGCAGCATCTTCCCTCTTTATCTCTACAGGTCCTGGAATACCTAAAACGCTTGCTCCATAATCTTCTCTACTAAAGCCTTGCGTCTCCAAATCCGCTTCATCGACAGAAGTGTATCGGACCGCACCAATTATTCCACCGTTGAGTTCATGGACAACTTTAAAGGAATCTTCCATCAAATCCTTCGGCACGCTAAAAGCGTAGGTTTTTTTCTCTATACCTTCTAACTTTCTTCCATCCGCTAAGATGATGCAATAATACAACTCGCTAAAGTTAGAGGCATATTCAATGTTTACAGCGCGTCCAGATGGCACATATATCCATCCCTTAACGTGAAGTCCTGGTAAGTTCTCGGTGTTGCGGACATCTTCCTCGTCCACCAGATAGGCGTATGCGCAGTAGGCATCAAGTTCATTCTTATTCTGGATCGCAAACTTCCTATTGTTAATTGTCTCTGCACCGGCATCTGTGCTGGCGAGGCACATCAATAATACGAAAAAAAGACTGAGACATCGAATCCATTTCATGCGTTCTTTCCTTTCTCATCTATTGATATTCGCGAGGCGAATCTCTAAATATCAAGTGTTCTATGAGGATCATAAATTTAATTTCATGTCAACATCTATTTGGCGAATCCGGAACTGTATCTGTAGATAAAACGTTAATCGTTGTAATTCATGGTGCGTTTAAAATTGACTGGATATAAAGTGCCTTCTTAGTAACCCCCGCTGATTCACTTGCTAAAGTCGTAGAAAGGCAATATGATTTACATTGTAATTTATCTACTGACAGCATCTTTATATGGCGATAATAGCATAATGTAAAAAATAAACCAAGATATAAATTAACAATTTTTGCGTGTGCTATAACAATTTTTGTATGTGTTATATAGCAGTCCGAATTCCAGACAATTCTAATATTCCATAGAGGGCAAGATTCGTGCCATAGCTAATTTCTGCTTATTTTTGAGCAAAAGTATGTATTTTGCACAGGACTATTTAGTTTTCCATTTTTTAACCAAATTTTTCAGGCCCCAGACCCGGTAGGTTCGGTTTCCTAACCGAACCGGGTTTGCTCAGGAACGTGGATTTGAAAATAAAATTCGAGTGTAGACATCGGTTGGGTTGAGTGGTGGGAGTTCCGAAGTTATTTTGTTGATCCTGAAGATTCGCTTTTCGATACCCGATTTATATAAATGGATATAGCGAAACCCAACACACCAATCGTTCTGGCACTAAAAAGCGTTGGGTTTCGCGTTTCCTTTGGTCGTCTAAAGAATCTACGGACCTAAGCACACACCAACATCTTCAAACAGACAGGTGTCGGTACCTCTGCTACGTCCCCTGTTGCATTCAACTCACCCGTTTCCGCATCAATCGCGAACGTAACAACCGTATCCGTCTGCTGGTTGGCGGCGAAGAGGAAGGTGCCTTCTGGATTCAGTCCGAAGTTCCGAGGCGTCTGGCCTTGTGTCGATTCATAGCCGATAGGATTCAGCATGCCCGTTTCCGCATCAATCGCGCAAATCGCAATGCTATCATGTCCACGATTTGATCCGTACAGGAATTTCCCGGAAGGGTGAACGTGAATATCCGCACAATGGCTGGTACCATCAAAATCATCGGGAAGCGTGGAAATCGTTTGGAATTCAGAGAGTGTTCCCGCCTTCGCGTCGTATCGAAAAGCAGTGAAGGTAGAATCTATTTCATTAATTACATAGGCATACTTCCCATTCGGATGGAAATCGAAATGCCGAGGTCCCGCGCCGGGTTGCACACGTGCCCACGGTTGCGTGTTAGGCGTGAGTTTCCCGTTTTTGGCATCTAATTGGTAGATGAGCACTTTATCAAGTCCGAGATCGGGTGAAAAAGCGTAGCGGTTACCCGGATCAATCATAATGGCGTGTGCGTGCGGTTCCATCTGTCGTTGCGGATTGACACTGGATCCCTGGTGCTGCACAAAATCGGAGGCTTCACCGAGCCTGCCATCCGATTCAATCGGGAAAGCGGTAACACTGCCACCACCGTAATTTGCCACAAGCAGACATTTACCGGTCGAATCCACACTTAGATGGCACGGTGCACCACCACCCGTTGCCCGTTGGTTGAGATAACTGAGTTCACCTGTCTCTTTATGAATGTAAAATGCCGTGACCGCCCCGCTGGCTTTGCCCTCGAACTCATTAAGTTCGTTGACAGCATAGAGATACTGTCCGCTCGGGTGTATCTCTACAAATGACGGATTCTCAACGCCTGTGATCTTGCTACTATATTCCAATGCACCCGTCGCGCCATCTAAGCGATAGACGTAAATTCCTTCGCTATTTCCGTGCGTATAGGTGCCAACATAAACGAAATAATCTTGGCTATTCTGTTGCGCCATTATTGATGATCTCCTTATGAAATTTTGAGATGAATCGTTTTCTCTTCGCTTTCACTATAACCGATGCGAATTGCTTTCGCGCGGACGCTTGTTTCGCCCTTGGGTAGACGCAGCGGATCCGTATACAACTGCCAACGCGCATCATCGCCTTGTTCTGTCGTGTAGGCAATAGATGCCCCTTGCGTGGAGCAGTGGAGTTGTAAAACAAGCGGAGCCGCCCATTCACCAATCCTATGCGCTACCTCTGTACCAGGATGTTCGGCGTTAATCGGGATAAAAATCGGAACCGCTGTTTGTGGCTGTGTGCCTTCTGGATACCACGTTGCGACCATCTGTTCTTCGGGGATATTCCCCATGTCCCCAAATTCGGACTGCCACTGTGCCAACGCCTCGCGCATCCGTTGTAAGACATCTTGGTGCCCAGCGTCTTCTGCCAAATTGTTGAGTTCGTACCTATCGTTTTCAGTGTCATAAAGTTCTTCAACCGGACGCGGAGATTGGAACATCACCGCCTGATCGCCTTCCAATTCACCGGCGGCATACAGTCGCCACATCTCCTGCATGACTGGGTGCCGATTACGATACGGGATCCAAAGCAGATACGGTTTTTCGGGATAGTAATTTTTGATGTATTTATACCGCTTATCACGGACGGCGCGCATCATATCGTAAGATTCATCGTACCGATCGCGCGTCGCGAAGATATAGTCGCGTTCTATCTTCTCGGGTCCGAGGAAAGATTGCCCTTGTAGATGTGCCGGTGCCTGCACGCCACAGAGTGAAAGCACCGTTGGTCCGAGGTCAATCAAACTCACAAGTTGCTCACTGACGCTATCGGGACTCAGGGTGCCGGGCCAGCGGACAATCAATGGGATACGGATACCGGCATCGTAAGGCCACCGTTTACCGCGTGGAAGTCCTTCGCCGTGGTCGCTCCAAAGAAAGACAATGGTATTCTCCGCAAGACCATCTTCTTCGAGCTGATCTAACAACTTACCGACGCGGGCATCGGCAGTCGCAAGGTTATCGTATTGCCGTGCTAAGGCTTGCCGTGCTTTTGGTGTATTTGGTAGGTAGGGCGGTAACTGGATGTCATCGGGATTCGTGGTCGTCGTTAACGGACGATCCTCCCGTTCCCACATACCGCTCTCATGTGTGACAGTCGGATTGAAGACCGAAAAGAAGGGTTGTCCCGCGTCGCGGTTCCGCCAGTGTGCGGTGTTGTCGGATTCATCCCACGCTGTGATGGGTGGCGTAAATTGATAGTCGGTTTTGCTGTTATTTGTACAGTAATAGCCCGCGCCTCGGAGGTATTCCGTGAAAGTCTTGACATAAGGTGGCGGTACTGCGGAATACGGTGTCGGCATCTCAGGCGTATTTTGGTTCGTATGCCGCGTCCGCATGTGGTGCGTACCGATGGAGGTCTGGTACATACTGGTAATAATTGCAGAACGACTCGGAGCGCAGACCCCAGCAGTCGAAAACGCATTCGGAAACCGACATCCGCCTGCGGCGAGCCGATCAACGTTCGGTGTACGCGCAAGCGTATCTCCATAACAACCGAAGCGTGGTGTCGTATCCTCTAACGAAATCCAAAGAATGTTCGGACGATCTGGTATATTCATTGCAACTCCCTATTTTTGGCAACGATTTTACCCTAAACAGCGATTTAAGTCAATAGAGTCGTCTAAGCATTCCAGGGTGATTTAGTTTTCCATTTTTTACCCAAATTTGAAGGCCCCCAGGACCGGTAGGTGCGGTTTCTAACCGCACCGGGTCTGTAACAGAAAGCATAAAACCCGCGAATTTCTTAAAACTAAATAGCCCTGCTAAGCATTCAGGGTCATTTAGTTGTCTGAAACTGTGAATTTTAGAGATTTTTCATCGCTCTCTTTGTAACCGATCCGAATTGCTTTTGCTCTTATAACGGTTTCACCTTTCGGTAAGCGCAAAGGTTCTGTATACAACTGCCATCGAACATCTTCACCTTGTTCGGTTGTATACGCAATTGAGGCACCTTGTGTTGAACAGTAGAGTTGCAGAAGCAGCGGTGCGTCCCATGCTCCATCTTCATGAGCAGGCTCCCTGCCGGAGTTAGACGCGTTAATCGGAATGAAAAGTGGTGATGCCGTTTGGGGTTGTGTGCCGTTAGGATACCACTGCGCTACCATTTGTTCTTCAGATATATTCCCCATATCCCCGAATTCCGATTGCCATGCTGCCAACGTTTCTCGCATCCGGTTAAGCACATTTGCATGTGCTGCATTCTCTGCTAAGTTGTTGAGTTCATACTTGTCATTTTCCACATCGTAGAGTTCCTCAGTGGGGCACGGTGATTGGAACATGACCAATTGATCGCCCTCTAATTCACCCGCTGTATACAACCGCCATATCTCCTGCATCACCGGATGGCTATTGCGGACGGGATCCCAGCGGAGATACGGCTTTTCGGGATAATAATTTCGGATGTATTTATACTTTTTATCGCGCACAGCACGCAACATGTGATACGATAAATCAAGGCGGTCGCGCGTCGCGAAAATATATTCACGTTCTACTTTTTCTGGTCCAAGGAAGGGGTGTCCTTGTAGGTGCTGCGGTGCTTGAACACCACATAACGAAAGCACAGTGGGGCCGAGATCAATCAAGCTCACCAATTGATCACTTTCACTCCCTGGATTAAGTTCTTCGTGCCAACGCACAATCAACGGAATTCGGATCCCCGCATCATAGGGCCACCGTTTACCGCGTGGGAGTCCTTCACCGTGATCACTCCAGAGGAAGACGATGGTGTTTTCTGCAAGCCCGTCCTCTTCCAACTGATCCAACAATTCACCGACGCGTGCATCGGCGGTTGCGAGGTTATCGTATTGGCGCGCCAATGCGGCACGAGCTTTAGGGGTATCTGGTAAATAAGGCGGTAATTCCACATCATCTGGATTCGTGGTCAGTGGACGATCTTCCTTTTCCCACATACCGCTTTCGTGTGTAACGATTGGGTTAAAAACGGAAAAGAAGGGTTGCCCTTCCGCACGATTACGCCAGTGCCCTTGATTGCTATTGTCATCCCACGCTGTGATAGGGGGTGTAAACTGATAATCTGTTTTACGATTGTTGGTGCAATAATAGCCTGCCCCTCTCAGGTATTCGGTGAAGGTTTTCACATAAGGTGGAGGCACAGCAGAATACGGCGTAGGTAGGTTAGGTGTACTTTCGTGTGTATGCGTTGTCCGATGGTGATGTGTTCCGATGGAAGTCTGATACATACCGGTGATAATAGCGGAACGACTGGGTGCACAGACACCGGCTGTTGAAAAGGCATTTGGAAACCGACATCCGCCTGCAGCGAGGCGGTCAACGTTCGGTGTACGCGCAAGCGTATCTCCATAACAACCGAAGCGCGGCGTTGTATCCTCTAAAGATATCCAGAGGATATTCGGACGATCTGGTGTACTCATTCTTACTCCCTTTTGACAGTGATTTAATGTTTTAGCTCCAACACCCCTCTGTATACGCCTCACGATTGAATAACTTTTGGCGGAACGGTGTCGCCTTTGCCATCCAGTCATCAGGGATTTCCTGCGTGTAACGGTGCGGGGGTCCTGCTTCCTTGAAGATGTCGATATTGAAGATGCGATAGGGTTGCGGCGAATCCGCGGGCTTTGCCTCAACCGCGTGGAAGATACGCGCGTCTATGTAGACCATACTCCCCGGCGGTAATTCAAGCCGTTTCTCTTCGAGCTTACGTCCAGCTTCCGCGTCGTATTCACCCGCAAGCATCCGGTCTGGAGTCGCCTCTCGCGTCGGTGCTACTTTGTGGCTGCCCGGGATAACTTTAAGATTCCGATCCCCTCGCGTGAAACCGTTCGGATAATACAGAATCTGGATATAATAGTTATCACGTTCGGCGAGGTTGACCGGATTCTCATGTCTCCAATGGTGATGGTCCTGATGGAAACCGAGGGGACCGACCCCGCGGGGTGCGATGTTGAGTGCGGAGTGGCAGAAGTGGTACGCATCGCCGATTGTGGTGCTTATCAGTGTGTTAATAAAAGGGTCATCGATAAGCTGATCGCTATATTTACCGCGATCGTTCCACGGCCGAATAAAATAGGGACGCTCTGGTTCATCCCCGTTATTCAACGCCTCAATGTATTGGCGCGTCGGTTCAAAATGCTGTGTGATTTCCTCAATCAGCCCCTCTCTGCCATCGTCCGTCAGCACATCTGGATAAACGATATAGCCGTCGTTATGGAAAGAATCGATATCCGCTTGCGACGGACCTGATAATCGGAAAAGTGAATCAATTGTAGTAGTTTTTTCCATAGTTGTAACTCCTTGCTCAATTGGCGGTTGCGTTCTGCAAGTTTCCATCCTATTGAAATCTTTCAAGTGGTACTGTCAGCTGTTGCCCCATCTCAAGAATGGTATTCCAATTGCTTGGCGACAATGCCCTTCAAAATCAGCACGATGCATTCGGCTTCAAACAACTCATTGTATACTCGCGAAAATTCAACGGTGAACGTCGGCTTTTCTGTTTCAATGCCCTCAACGGTGCCGTGAACGAAAGTCCAACTTTCAGAGACGGTGTAGCACCCAAAAATTTCTTGACTGTCTATAGAGGGTGTTTTGGATGGCTGCGAATGCGTCTCGCCTTTCCAATTGAGCCATGCAGCAGCGAGCATTTCACCGTAGAGTTGAATCTGCGGGTCGGAAGAATGGATCCCGCGTTTTGCCTCATGCACTATGAGATAGGGCTGTTGTGGTTTGCCTGCTGCAGCCGGTGCAAGAGCCCCATCCGCCTCGCCTTCCAGTTGAAAAGTAGAATAGGTAGCTTTCAAAGGAACACCTGCCCAAGCTTGAACGTAAGTCTGCTCTGCCAACACCAAAAGCGGGTAGATAGCACGTGCCCAGAGTGTCGCTTCGTTCATTACCACCAGGTCACGTTCGCGCAAAATTGATTTGAGATAGTCAATTTGTGCACGCTCTGCCGGTGTTAATTCGTTCTGCTGCATGTGCTCCCATTCGTCAGACACACCTACTTGTATGCGGAGTGTTACAAGTGCCCTGAGTGTTTCCTCAGAGAGTTGTGCCAAACTATAGGTTTCCATACGCTAAACCCTCCTATTTTCCCGGACCCTTTCACATCTGACTGTGCCCCTCTTGTTTAAATCTTTCCAGCAATGCCGTCAAACGTTCCACAACCTCTGGGTATGTGTCCCATACATTGTTCGCCTCACTTGGATCTTCATAGATATGATACAGTTGCCCCGGTGTCCCCGGTTTAGGACCGCCATCTCTCGGCGGTGGCCATCCGCCTGAACCTTGTGTCTCCAAAATCAATTTCCAGTCGCCGTGACGGATAGAGAAAACACCCGTACTGGAGTGATGCACAATAGCCTCTCGTAAGGGGCTTTCGGTCTCTTCACCGAGTAGCGCCGGCAAGATATTACAACTGTCTTGTCCGGCATCATCTGGCACTTCCGTTCCGACAATCGCTGCGCAGGTCGCCATGAGATCAGTGAGGCAGGTTAACGTATCAGTCTCGGTATCCGGTGCGATGACACCGGGCCAGCGCGCAATCAGCGGTTCACGATGTCCGCCCTCCCAGATATGCGCCTTGTAACCACGCCAATCACCGCACGATTTATGGTCGTAGAGATGATACGGCATCGGGCTATTATCGCCTTGAATCCGATCGCCGGGCAATGCGCCGTTATCGCTTGTGACAAAGATGAGGGTCTCATCGGTTTTGCCGGTGCGTTCTAACGCGTCCATCACTTCGCCGACCATCCAATCCACGAGCCACACCAGATCGCCACGGGGACCGGCACTGCTCTGTTCGCGGGCGAAATCTGGCACGACTGCCTCGGTGCAAGGTTCATGCGGCGCAGAAGGTGTCAGATAGAGGAAGAATGGGGCATCTGCATCGGCTTGTCCCTCAATATATTCGACGGCTTTCTGTGCTATAATAGGATCCGCATCTTTATGCTCCCAATCCGGGGTCATCATCCCCGGACGGCTCGTAAACTCTGGTACTTCATGATAGACACTCGGAATTTCGACGAATGTGTCATTTTCAATAAATCCATAAGGGGGTTGGCATGTTGGGCATCCCGAATTCCCGTAAAAGTAGTCAAACCCGATATCGACGGGACCTCCGGTGAGGGGCGCGGTAAAATCAATATGATCTTCGAGTTCGCGTCCTGCGTTGGACCACGGTAGCGGGGCATTGAAATCAAAGTCATATCCTTGCACCGTCGAAAATCCGAGTCCCAAATGCCATTTGCCGACGCATGCTGTGTTGTATCCTACACCTTTCAGTAATCCTGGAACTGTCAAGCGTTCGCGTTCAATTAAAGGGGGTTCGTAGCCATAAAGTACGCCGTGTTTCAGACGGCTCCGCCAGCAGTACCGTCCAGTTAAGACACCATATCGTGTCGGTGTACAGACAGCGGAAGGCGAATGTGCATCCGTAAAACGGATGCCCTCCCGCGCGAGTTTGTCCATATTTGGCGTAGGAATCTTTGAATCTGGGTTATAGCAGCCGACATCACCGTATCCCATATCGTCTGCCATGATAAAGACAATGTTTGGAGAGGTGCGTGTGTCCATGATATCTCCTGCTTGGGGGTGGCGATGAGACATCGCGTCTATTGTAATCTCGCCTTTAATTCAGCGAGGTCCTTGTCAATTGATGCGTCTTCTGCGTAGTTTGCAAATTCACGATGTAATTTCACGTCTTTGAACTCTACATCCACCTCGGATGCCGCTTTTGCTATAGCGGCGGCTTCGGTTACGTTCTGCTCCACTTTCCTCAGAATCTCAAAAGCCTTGCTATCTTGGAATTCAGTCAACGCTTGACGGAGATGCTCGTGGGCATCAACATTTGTATGCTGTGCGATGACCTGATCCCTTTTTCTTTCTGTCTCCTCAGTCTTCTGTTGAAGCGTTTCAAAGAGCGTTGTAAGATGTGAGACGACCTGTTTCTGTTCCTCCCATTGTGCTTTGTAGCCGCTGGCGAGTTGGCGGTACTCGTTGCGTTGTGCTAAATCTTCACGGGCGAGGTCTTCACGTCCGGCTTGGATAGCGATAATCGCCCGTTCTTCACAGCGTTCTGCCTGGGCAATCGCGCCGTCGTGGGCGTTTTGAAACTGTTTTTCAACCCCAATAGAGGCATCAACCTTCTGTTTCGCTTCTGAAAACCGATGTGTGATTTCATGGATGACATCCCCTAAAACCTGTTCCAAGTCAGTTGTTTCGGCACCGGCTTTAACCTTAGATTCAGCTCCATCCTCAGTTACAAATTCAACGGATTGTGTGTCTAATTTGACGACAACTGTCTTGGCAAGTTTATCGCCCATCCGCTGTCTCTCTTTTCCCGTTGCAAATAACCAGTCAATGGGCTGAAATATACCCGCAAAACGGCGAACGAACGCATCTTTAAAATTCGCAGGTTTCCCATCCGCTAAACGGACTATCTGTAGAGATAGCAGTCTCTTGCCAAACCCACCGCCCTCCTTGAAGCCGTCCATGAAAAACAGACCGAATCCCCACAGAATAACACTTAGGGTCCCGACACTCACCGTTGTCATATCTGATGCGTCATGACGGCTGATAAAAGTATCGAAAATTTCAAAAAAAGCAAAACCGCTAAAAATCAATAGGGCTTGGCAGAGACCCAAGAATCCTACATCTAATAAGAACGCACCCAGTCGAGCCCATCGGGATGCTAACTTAAACTTTTTTTCCGCAACCTTAATAATGGATGTCATCGGGAAGTCCTCCTCCCTAATTAGGTTCTGTTCCTGCTAAAGAAGATAATCAATAAGTGCTGCGGATCAGTTACAGGAAGAAAGGATTGAACTTTTAATTAGACCGTGCCTTCATCAGCATCTGCTGACGGTTTTGATGACAATTGCGGCGGGAAAACAAGTGTATCGGTAGGCGACAATTGTTTATGCATTTTCAATACCCCTTTTAGCTGCTCGTAGAATTGTTCGCACTCTTCTTTCGTACCAAGCAATTCTATACTCGGCGAGTTCGACAGATTAATATGTAGCTCATACTGACGATGCCTGCCTCTGATTATCTTAATCTGATGAACGTACTCAATATTCACTACCCCTCGGTATGAGGATTTATATCCCTCATCCGGATTGATGATTTCAATAAACATTATATGAATCTCCTTTAGGGTTTTTATGATATAAATAACGTGAGTCCAGTATAAGAACCAGAGCGTTTTAAAATAAAAGATAATCTGTATGATATAATGAGATGACCAATCGCTCCGAATAGGTCTCTCTGAACAAATATTATACCGCGTTTATAGGACTTACACACTGTTTCTTAAAATCCCCCTGATAAGGGGGATTTAGGGGGTTAAAGATACCGAAATTACTGCTTGCGTAGGTCCTATGAAGTTAACGACATGGATGCAGGTCTACTGCAATTTCGTCTTTAATTCGGCAAGATCTTTATCGAGCGACGCTTCTTCGGCATAACCCGCAAATTCGCGTTCTAATTTCGTGTCTTGGTATTCAACATCTACTTCAGCAGCGGCTTTCGCCAAAGTAGCCGCCTCAGTCGCGTTCTGCTCCATCTTTGCCAACGTTTCAAACGCTTCACTGTCTTGGATTTCTTTCAGCATCTCACGGATATGGCTTTCGGCATCAACGTTTCTGTGTTGTGCGACGACGACTGCCTTTTTCCCTTCAGCTTCTGTCATCTTCTGTTGAAGGTGCTCAAGAAGGTTGCTGAGTGATTGAACAACCTGTTTTTGATCTTCCCACTGCGTTTTGTATTTATCTGCTAATCGTCGGTATTCGTTTCGTTTTTCGAGGTCTTCACGCGCCAAATCTTCACGTCCTGCCTTGAGGTTAATAACAGCGCGTTCCTGCCATCCACTCGCTTGGGCGATAGCACCTTCATAAGCGTTCTGAAATAGTTCTTCGACACCTACAGAGGCATCAACTTTCTGACGTGCATCTGAAAGCCGATTTGTCATCTCAACGATAGCATTCTCTAAAATTTTCTCAGGATCTTCGGTTTCGGTTTCCAACGCTTCTGGGACCGCGTCGAGTTTTACCACAACCGTTTCTGCTAACTTATCTCCCATCCGCTGCCGTTGTTTTCCAAATGTCCAGAATAAATCCAGTGGTTGAAAGATACTTGTAAGACGACGAATAAAAGAATCTTTAAGTGTACACGGTTTACCATTTTTCAATCGAAGCACTTGTAGGGACAGCAGCTTTTTGCCGGCTCCCTGCCCATCGCTGAGGCCATCCATAAAAAATAGAATGGCTGCCCCTATCGCTGTACCTCCCCATAGTAAAGTGTCTAAACCATAGTTCAGCCACGGTCCGAAAAGACCAATTATAGACATTTGCGCGAGAGGGAACGCGTCTTCATGTATTTTAGTTTTAGGACCCAGTGTCCACAGCAAGGCACTGAGCAATCCAATCCGAATAAGACTGGGACCAATACCGGAGCCCATTGCATCAAACAGGAAAACCAAAATGGATAGAACACCGGCTACGAGCATTCCATCTATGAGGAACGCAAATAATCGCGCAAAACGGGATGCTAATTTGAATTTTTTTCCTGCAATTTGGATCAATTTCATCTTTAAATCCTAAAAATCTTTTGTGTTTGGACAATGCCCGCCAGATGACCGTTTATTGCTGTAATTTCGTTTTCAATTCGGTAAGGTCTTTGTCAATTGATGCTTCTTCAGCATAACCGGCAAATTCACGTTTTAATTTCGCGTCTTGGTATTCAACATCTACCTCAGCAGCTGCTTTCGCTAAAGTCGCAGCCTCAGTCGCTTCCTGTTCCATCTCTACAAGCGTCTCAAACGCCTTGCTGTCTTTTATCTCTTGCAGCATCTCACGGAGATGGGTTTCGGCATCAACGTTTCTGTGTTTCGCGACGACAACCGCTTTTTTCCCTTGTGCTTCCGTCATCTTCTGCTGGAGATGTTCAAGGAGGTCGCTGAGTGCTCGGACGATCTGTTTCTGTTCTTCCCACTGTGTTTTGTATTGGTCTGCCAATCGCCGATATTCGTTACGTCTTTCCAAGTCTTCACGTGCCAAATCCTCACGTCCGGCTTTCAGGGAAATAACAGCGCGGTCTTGCCACCGCTCGGCTTGCGTAACTGCCCCTTCATAAGCGTCTTGAAACTGTTTTTCAACCCCGATAGAAGCATTGACCTTCTCTCGCGCTTCTGACAGTCGGCTTTCCATTTCAACGATGGCATTCTCTAAGACGCTTTCCGGGTCTTCGGTTTCGGCTTCAGTCTGTTCCAGTTCCGGCTCTAATTTGACAACAACCGTCTCCGCGAACTTGTCACCCAGTCGTTGCCGTTTTTTACCGAGAGACCAGAGCAGATCAAGCGGTAGAAAGATACCTGCCGCGAGTCGGCGCACGAAAGCATCTTTGAAGGTACACGGCTGACCATCTTTCAACCGGAGTACTTGTAGCGACAACTGTTTTTTGCCGAGGCCTTGTCCGTTCTTGAATCCATCCATAAACAGTAGACCGACGATCCACAACGCACTACCGATCAGCATTACAGGAGGATTATAATACCATGGTGTATGTAGATATTGCCATGGTCCAAAAAGAGCGACTAAGAGCAGCTGGACACTCACCAACACACTTCTTGGTACTTTGGTTTTGGGTCCGAATATCCAGAGTAAGGTACTGAATGCTGCGAGATGAATAAGCGGAGCGTTTACTATTTGTAGAAAAACGAACGAAAGTAGTAAGGTGCCCGCTAAAAGAACACCGTCTATGAAGAACGCATACAGCCGCTCGAATCGGGATGCCAATTTGAATTTTTTCCCTACAACTTCAATAAACTTCATGTTGGAAAACCGTGGTTGTTATTGGACATACTTTGTATGTTGAGTTGAGGTCGGATAATGCCCAGCATTTCCAGCTAAAATGTAGGTTCCGGTGTAGATGTCCATTCGCTGTCGGTGAGATTTCAAATCCCATCGGTAACAGGATATTGTCAGCGCATCTGTCTCTATTAATGTACCTATATAAAGAAAGAGTCTATAGATGCAAAAAAGATAGTGAAAAGTCCAGAGGAAGGTGCGAAGGACATGACCTCGCACCCTGAGACGCTGTTTACTATAAAGTTGGCACGGTTACGGCAACCTCGCGTCCACCTGCATTTGAAGAGTCAATGACCCCCTGAATAATAACGTTGGTCAGCATCACGCCGTACGGGTCAATGGGTGAAGGTTTACCTTCACGGACAGCGTCGATAAATGCTGAGTCTTCCTCGTGGAATACACTTACTGATTCAAACTTGGTGAACTCTTGATCAAAGATCTCACCGTCTTTATCGCCATAGACGCGTACGCCTTCCTCTGGTCCACGCACTTCACCGATACCGAGCCGTAATCCCGCTTTTTTGCCGAGGAAGATCGTCCCACCGAGCGAATCCATGTTCATACACCAGCACGTTTTGAATACCATGCGTGCGCCGTTCTCAAAGACGACCCAACCGACACCAAAATCTTCCACTTCGGTCTCTTTAAGGGCAGGATTCCACGTGTTGTGAAGACTCAGATAGTTGGAGGTGATACCGGAAACTGCGACAGGCTTCGGATGTCCCATTAAATAGAGGGCAGTGTCGAGTGCGTAAACGCCGATGTCCGCAGACGCGCCTAAACCCGCTGTCGCCTTTCGGATAAAACTTCCGCCGGGATTCCCACGCCGCCGATCCGCAACGGTCTCAACGTAGTAAATATCGCCAAGCGTACCAGCATCAACGATCTCTTTCGCCTTAATCACCTGTGGTGAATACCGGAGTTTTAGACCGATCATCAAAATCTTATCATTTTCTTTTGCTGCACGCCACATTGAAGCAGCGGCATCCAATGTCGCTTCCATCGGCTTCTCGCAGAAAACATGTTTGCCGGCATTCAGCGCAGCGACGGTGGGTGCTGCATGCACACCCGTAGGCGTACAGACGTACACCGCCTCAATCTCGTCCATTTTGAGCATTTCGTTGTAATCGGTGAACGTGCGTTTGATGCCCCACTGTTCCTTCGCACGTTCCAGGTTTGCCGGGACGAGGTCAGCAGCAGCGATAAGCTCGGCACCTTCAATTTCAGCAAGCGTTCGACAGTGTGCCCCCGATATACCACCCGCCCCAATCAAGCCTAATTTAACTGTTCTCATTTTGGTCTCCTCATTCGTATTGTGTTCTTTTCATTTTACTTCGTTTCTTGCTTAGAAGTCAAGATAAATTTCCTGTTTGCTAAGTGCAGTACTTGGAAATAGGGTCTATGAGGAAACCAAAGCCAGTCATTTATAGGACTTACACATTTCCTCTTAAAGTCCCCCTGATAAGGGGGATTTAGGGGGTTTAAAACTAAAAAATTTACCATCGCGTGCTAAGTTTGCGTAAGTCCTGCTTTGAATAACCCGTTGACACAATTCCCCAACCTATGCTATATTTCAGACAAACTACTAACTTCTGAGGAGATTACAGTGAAAGCGGCACAATTTTATGGCGGAAAAGATATAAGGGTCGAAACGGTAGCAGACCCAATGCCTGAAGAAGGTCAAATCCTCGTGCAAGTCGAAGCCGCAGGAATCTGTGGCAGCGATCTGCACGGGTATCATCATCAACCAGAGAAGCCTCAATCTCCGCGCATCGGCGGACACGAATTGGCGGGACTCGTTATTGATACGGGTAGCGGTGTGATAGGATATGAAAAAGGTGCGCGTGTGGCAGTTGAACCGATCAGTCCCTGTAATGATTGCCCAGAGTGCTATAACGGCTACTACAATATCTGCGGAAATTTACGACACGGGGGTGGCGGTTTTGCGGAGTTTATGGTCGCACGGAACGCGAACGTGTACGCATTGCCGGAAAGCGTTACCCCTGAGGGTGGCGCATTGGCGGAGGTCTACGCCGTGGCTGTCCATGCCGTCAACAGAGCGATGGTATCGCCAGGGGATCGTGTCGCCATTATCGGAAGCGGTCCCGTCGGATTGACGATCGCACAGGTCGCAGATATCGCAGGGGCAACCTCTATCGCTATGTTAGGAAAACCGGACGGACCTATACAGATTGCTCACGATGCGGTGGGTGCTGTGCCTATCAATGTCGATAAGACAGATGCTGTGGAAGCGATCATGGACTGGAGCGACGGACGCGGGGCTGATGTCGTCTTTGAAGCCGTCGGTGGCACCGCGAATACGCTGGAGCAGGCGACGGAGATCGCAGCGAAACGCGGACGGGTCTGCATGGTCGGTGGGCATCGGACACCGCTCACCTTTTCAGAACGGTTCGCACGCAGCCGAGAACTGACAGTCATCTGGTCCTTCTGTTACGGGAGACGTGGCGGGAAAACGGAGTTCCAAGTCGCTATAGACCTGCTCGCCGCGGGTAAATTAGATCCGAATCCGTTGGTCACGCACCGCTTCGGCTTAGATGATATTAGCGAAGCATTTGCTGTCGCCGCAGGGCGAGATGAACACGGATCTGTCAAAGTTCTCGTGATGCCTAACGATTAACGGAGGTAAAATGGACACGCTTAAATTACTTATATTTGTCGGCACAGAGGGTATCTATCACGATCACGCGGGGAACGGGCAGTTCCTCACATCAATGCTCAACGATACCGACACCATAGCAGCCGATTTCTCGCAAGACTATGATGTGCTTGCAGACGGACTTGAAGAATACGACACGGTGCTTTTTTATACGGATGTTGGGGAACTCACGGAGGCACAAGAATCGGGTTTACTCAACTATATCCGAGCGGGTGGTGGATTCTTCGGACTACATACCGCAGCCGCTTCGTTCAGGGAATCCGAAGGCTACCACGGCATGCTCAACGGATTCTTCAACGGGCACAGTCCGTATATGGACTTTACCGTAAATGTGACCGACCCGAATCATCCGATTACCGAAGGCTTATCCGATTTTGGGGCGACAGACGAACTCTATTACCTGAAGCACAACCCTGACGCATCGCACCATCTGATGCACGCGTACGATGAGACGAAAGATGAAACGCATGTCATGGCGTTTCACCATACGTATGGTGAAGGTAGGGTCTTCTACTTCGCACTCGGGCACGATATGGCAGTCCTTGAGAATCCAAGTTTTCAGACGGTCATCCGCCGCGGCGCGCTATGGGCAGGCAATCGGATTTAGGTGAGTCATATACTGCAAATGAAGGCAGGGCACAGCGACCCTGCACAATAGAAATACGGTTGCCCTACTACACCATCTCACGCGCAGGATAGTGCTTATCACCCGGTGATACATCCGTCGGATCGTTCAACACAGCCGTTTCCGGTGGCACCATAATCTGGTTCTCGCTTACCGGATCGTCAGTCTCTGCGCGCCACTGTTCTAATCGGTTTCGCATCTCTGCCAAGACCTCCGCATAATTGGGATCCCCCGCAAGGTTATGTGCTTCCGACGCATCAAACACGACATCATACAACCGCTCCGATTCAACGGGATCATCACCCCAACCGTGATCCATCATAAAGGTTTTGCTGATGCTATCGTCGCAGTTCGGCAATGCCCACTTCTCCGCGTCATCATAGCGTCGTATATATTTCCACCGTTTTGTTCGGACAGCACGCTGCGGTTCATAACAGCAGTGATAGTTGACTTCAGCGAAAATAGCATCGCGGACATCGTCTGTCTCACCGCGAACCAACGGTAAAAGCGAATTGCCTTGTAACCATGCTGGCGCGTCGATACCTGCCAACTCACAGATCGTCGGGAACAGGTCAATTTGGCTAACTAACCCGTCCATGACTTGTCCGCCACCAAAACCGCCAGGACCGCGGACAATCAGCATTACACCGATGCCGTGATCGCTCAGATGGCATTTCATTCGCGGAAAAGCAAGTCCGTGATCGGTTGTACAGATCACAAGCGTGTTTTCAGCGATCCCATTTTCCTCAAGTGCGTTAAAAACCACGCCCATCTTCTCGTCCAACCTGCGAGCCGAATCTATATATTCCGCCATATCTTGTCGGGTGACAGGCGTATCCGGGAAGGGTGCCGGCGGTTGGACATAACGCGGGTCTGTTTTCGGTTCACCCTCTGGTTGCGGGTCAAACCCTTTTCCACGTCGATGCGTCTCTCCGAAACCGACATCCAAGAAGAAAGGCGCGTCGTGGTTTTCAGCGATGAAGTCGCGTGCGCGTTCTTCCGCGCCTGCGGATCTGTTATTTTCCGCTAAAATTCGTTGGTATCCTGTCTCTTTGATGTCGCGTACGACGTGCTGAAACCCTGCCAAAGCAGTGACGTACCCAGCGCGGTTCAGTGTATACGGTATGAGATGCTCCGGGACGGGGAGACTCCAACCACGATTTGCCAACCCGCCCATACCGCAGCTATGTGCCCACTGTCCAGTGAGGAGTGCGGCACGCGACGGCGAACAGGTCGGGTTCGCACAGAATGCGTTTCGGAACACCACACCTTCCTCCGCCAGTTGTTGTATGTTCGGTGTCGGAATCGCATGTCCGTAGGGTTGCACATACCGTCCCGTGTCGTGTGAATGAATATAGACTATGTTTGGTTTGTTCATATTTTCATATTTTTAGTTTAAACACCTATGATGTCAGACTTGCCCGGAGAATGTTGATAACAACCTCAACAATCTGTCTAAAGATGTCTGCTTTTAAAGTGCCGAGATGTGCCTCTATGAGACTGTGGTGAGCGGTGAATAATCTACTGGGGCGTGCATAGCTTATCAAACGTAATGAACCCGTAGTAAAACTGGCATCGGTTAGCAGGACAGCTTGATGTGTTTCTGCATAGGGATTGCTCGTAATCTGGCAAAGAATCCAATCCTCTCGTCCGGCATCTGCAAGCGTCACTGCAGGTCTCAACTTTATTTGCGATAGATCTGAAAACGGAAAGCGAACTAAGACGACTTCTCCTTGCCTAAGTGTTGTAGGTGGGCCCATGCGGCATCTTCCTCTGGACGCAGCCAGTCCTGTGCGAGCGCATCTTCACTTAGCAAGGCAGTTTCAGGAACATGGAGTTCCTCGCTGAAAATCGTTACGAACGCGCGCGCGGGTTTTGGTAACTGAATCGGTTTGACTAACTTCACATTACCTTGTTCATCAATTGTAGCTTCAACGGTTTTTAACATGATTTACCTCATCTTCAGTGCATGCAAAGCGCACCAAACAATAATGATGAATATGGTGGACAAAGACAACTAATATTATCCAATTGATAGATTGAGTATACAGTACAACTTTAAGTATGTCAACAACTTTTTTCTAACGCTTATTTGGAAATTTTCCAGTTTCCAATTAAATTTTTACTCTCCTTTTCGCTTGAGCAGCGTCTATCTAATCAAACCAATTTGAAAGAAATGCCTTGGAGGAACACTCATGTTAAAAAAAAAATCGTACCGTCTTTACATTTTTATTCGTCTTTAGTCTCAGCGCAGCACTAAGGGGTGATGCATCGGAAATCATCCAATATTTTCCAGGGACGCTCGGAAGTTACTGGGTTTACGTAGACCAAGATGGAAACGAATTAACGCGCCGTTCCGTTGAAGGTGAAGAAATTGCAGAGAAGGTGTACGGTGCCTTTAGTTATGAACCCGCCTTGGAGGACTGGATAGACTATCACATCCACCCGAATCTCTATCAAGTTAATGAAGAAGGTGTCAAATTCTTAGTCGGTGATGAGGCACGGCGAGCAGTGCAAGCACGCCTTGCTACAGAGGTGGGAAATCTTCTCAAAATGATGAAGGAAATGGCGCCACCCGAAGCGAAAGCAGGCTTTAATCTGCTCTACGAGATTGAGGTAGAGGCACCAGACCACTTCTACATGCTGCCAGCGTCTACCACCGACAATGAAAAATGGGACGTGGCAGAGATAAAAGCCAAAGTCACTATAGCACCTGATCCGCCGCAGGGAGATCCTGAGGAGGTTATGCTCGAATTCACTATTAACGAAACAGGCAAGGTTTTAGGCACGGAAAATGTTGAGACACCTGCTGGTACTTTTGAAGACTGTTTGAAGATTGAATACCGGACACATACAGGAATAGTGATGTTCCCTGACGAAGCGATAGACGAAGACCTAAATCCACCCGGCGAATCTGTTACAACGTTATGGATGGCTCCAAATGTCGGAATCGTCAAGTATCACCAAGCAGCAGAAGATATCCTTCTGAAAACTCTTCCGATCCCTGGAATTGTGACTTCAACAACCGTTAAAACTTTTGAGCTAAAGAACTATGAAATCAAATCCGCTGATTCAGAGGCGGAGGGCAGCGACTAATGCCGCACGGCATGCCCGATTGAAATGACCAAATCTATCTATGATGGGCAGAATACCACTAACGCCGCGGTATAGGTGGGTTCGCCTTATAAATCTCCGTTAGCAGATGCATAGCATGCAATGACTCTTCCTTGTTGTATTGTGGACACTGATGCAGCCCTGCAGCGAGACAGCGGTGAATCGCTTCGGCTTGATACAGAAAACCGTGTTGATTTGGAGAAGCACGTCGCATGCTCACCGTTCGCGGTAACGGATACTCAAAGGCGTGTAACGGGGCAGGCGCGTTCCCTGTTCTATACTGAGAGGGCACACCGTTTGGTGGTGGGATTCGGATAGAGAGGCGCGTCGGGCAGTGCGCTGGACGTTCAAGTGTGAGCCGTCCTTTTGTGCCGACGAGTTCTGTCACTTCTGGCAACTCGGAGTTTCGGGGTGGGAATGTCAGTACCGCGCACTTATCTTCACCGAATTCCACAATCGCACCACGCGCATATCTACCCGTCGCGACAATTGATGTCGGCACCGCATCCGCGCCAAAGCCGAGCGGGACAGCCTGAATTGTATAGATCGGATCGAAGAAGTCAGACTGCACAAGGACGACTTCACCGATAGTACCATGCTCAATCTCCGTTCGCGCATGTTCCACTGCGGGGAAGAAACGGGTCCAGACACCATCCTGTAGCATTACACCTTTCGCTTCAGCAGCAGCATACATCTCCCGCGCTTCAGAGATATTCTCAGCGAACGGTTTTTCACACAAAACATGTTTGCCAGCCGCAATCGCGAGAAGCGTGTGCTCCTTGTGCAGCCGATTAATCGTCCCAATGTATACAATATCCACATCGTCGGCTGCGACCATCTCTTTGTAGCTGCCGTAGGCGGTAGCAACCCCGTATTGTCTTGCGAATTCTTTCGCTCGGTCAAGTTCGCGTGCGGCTACAGCCGTTACAGTCGCGCCTTCGCAGGCGTGTAAAGCCTCCACCCACATCCCTGAAATTCTACCGGCACCGAGGATGCCCCAACGTAACGGGAAAGCGACATCTGCCGCGTTTGTAAGGCCACGGCGAATGTCGAGTGGTGTTGAGAGCGGTATGTTATTTGTCATAGAATTTATAGCGATCCCTTTCCATCAAAGTAGGTCTGGGTTAAAGTTGGTATTTACCCTTATGCCCACGGATCGAGGACAACTTTTCCGCAGTCATGTGTACACTGCAACGCCCATGCCTCCTGAATCTCGCACATAGGGAAGGTGTGCGTGATGAATGTATCCAGCTGCGCCTTCACTTGTGTAATCATCTGCATCATAGCAGGTGTGTCTACAAGGCTGTAATGCCGCGTGCCGTGTAATGTCAAGCCTTTGTTGATAATATTGCCACCCTGAATGGCTACTTCACGAATGCCACCAATCAATGAGATTTGCCCTTTCGGGCGTGTTACGTCGATCAATAATTCAACTGCTGCGGCAGCCGCTGAGCATTCGACCCCTTTGTCTGGACCTCTGCCATCGGTCAAATCCCGAATTTGATCGGCGGCATCTGCGTCTTCGGGATTAATGACTTCCGCTGCGCCGAGTTTTTTCGCGAGGGCTGCGCGATACGGGTGGCTTTCAACAGCGATGACGTGTGCACCTCTATACACAGCATTAATCACACCACCAAGTCCAATAGGGCCCATCCCCGTGATTAGAACAGTATCAAGTGCTTTGACATTCATCAATCGCATGGCGTTAAACGTCGATCCAAGTCCACAACATGCCATGCCAGCGTGATGATAGGAGAGTTCCTCCGGAATCGGTACCAGCTGCCAATCTCGTTTAAGGATGTACTGCGCATAAGTCGCTGTCACACCCGTCTGTTCGGGAACATTTGGGGGCTGATGGTCGTGTTGACAGTGGGCATATTCGCCTGCTAAGCAGAGGTAACACTTGCCACAGGGGTAGTGTGGCATCACGACAACGCGGTCACCTACCTTAACAGTCCCCTCCTGTGCCATTTCTACCACTTCACCCGCGGCTTCGTGTCCGAAATTGTCGCTCTCACCTTCATTTTTGAAGGCTTTGTATTCCGTGCACATGGGTGCTGAATGAATTTTGACGACAGCGAATCTACCCTTAGCAACCGGGTCTGGTTTGTCAATTAAACCCGCGCTTTCGGGACCGAATTTTGCAACAACTTTCATGAAGTTCCCCGCTTTTTTTAATGATATAGGCAATTATACCCTTTTCACCTGTTTGAATCAAGTTTTCAAATGCTATTCGGCAGGACTATTTAGTTTTAGATAAATTATCGGATTTTCTAAATTTTTGAATCTCCTTTTTCAAGTCCGGTGCGGTTTGAAACCGCACCTACCGGTCCTGGGGGTCCAAAATTGGACGAAAAAACCGAGAACTAAATAACCCTGTGCTATTCGGCAAGGCTATTTAGTTTTCCACTTTTTGCGCAGATTTTGAAGACCCAAGCCCGGTAGGTGCGGTTTCCTAACCGCACCGGAACCGGAAAAGAAAATATGAAACCCGAGAATTCCTTAAAACTAAATGACCCTGTACTATTTGGGATATTCGGTCGTTGCCTCTCGCGGGTAAGTAATTTGCCATGTGCTGAGATAAGTTGCCCTACCAATTTGACGGACATTAATCCGCCACTTCATCGACTATAGGATCCTTATCACTGGCATCGGTTTTGAGGTTGTACCCCATTACAGGTTCATCCGTCAAGATGCCCAGTCTTTCGTATCGCTCTTTGTCCTTTTTCCACGATTTTAACCGCGCTTTTGCTTCAAGAGACGGATAGAGATATGCCTCTGCAGTATAGAATGCTATCGCCTCATCAACGCTCAGTCCGATGCCGTATCGGAGTTTTTGATTCAACCGGATATAGGTACGGACTTCTGGAATATCTCCGAACTTCCTGACAAGCGGGTTGTGCGGACTCGGATTGTCTGGATCATCCTTGAACGGATGGGACCCGGGAATGAAATCTGCTTTAGGGGATTCCTGTTTATCACCGACGGATGTTGTGTTTTGGGGGGACTCATTTTGGTGAGGCGCATTGACGTGCTTTGCGCTGCAGCCAGACAGCAAGGTAATGAGGATAAAAAATCCAAGTAAAGTCTGCCTATTCATTGGAAAGTCTCCTTTATTTTTTGAGGATTGCCTTGATACGGATAGCAAGTGTTTTGCGTTTTGTGGCAATCCTTCTGAGTTGTATACCGTGCTGGTTTCTTTTATTCACTTTTGGCTGAACCGTTGAGGATTTCACTCCAATCCCACAAGAGAATTGTGCCGTCTTCCCCTGTGCTGACAAGTGTTTGCCCATCCGGCGAAAATGCCAACATCTCCACTTTCTCCGTATGCCCATTGAGCGTGGTGAGTTTGTCGCCTTTCATCAAATCCCATAACACAATTTCTCCAGTTCTCAGTCCGATAACAAGGACAGGACTATCTGGTGAAAACATTGGTATTCCAGCACCACGGAGGCGCACTTCTTTAAGAGTGATTTCTTTATTACTTCCCAACAAACGGATTCCTTCATTATTTGCTACAGCAAGCACCGAACTGTCTGGTGAGAATACCAACGACTTGATAGGATTCCGATATATTATTAAATCGTCATGTAGTTTCTTTACATCGCCTGGTGTTTGCCCTATCAAGGAGGTTAACGGAACCCCAGTTTCCGCATTCCACATCTGAACTTTTCCTTCCATAGTTCCACCAACGAGTTTTTTCCCGTCTGGTGAGAATACCAACGCACTAATTAATATATCATTCAACGGACCGGTATCCAACAAAGCCCTTGTTTCTGTATTCCACAAATGAATTTTATCTCCAGAATCGAAGGCTACCGTTTTCCCATCCGGCGAAAGAGTCAGATTTGAGGACGAGTGATCTGTACATGATATTTTCTGTGAGATTTGGTGTGATTTGGAAGTTACCTAAAGCCTCTCGTATCATCGGTTCCTCCTCCTTTAAGCGGTTCCGCGCCCGGTAGAGACGATTCTTAATCGCAGCCACCGAGACCCCTAAAAACTCGCTGATCTCTTCGTAAGTCATTTCCCCGAGGTAATAAAGCGTGATGACTGTGCGTTCACTCTCTTGTAACTTCGCAAGCAGCTTCTTGACGACCTCGCGCTGTGATTCTGCCGTTGTCCGCTCGTTTTCCTCGATAACATGTCCAGAATAGGTCGCTTTTTCTATTTGCACGCTGCTTGTGTCTTCCAACGACTGCGTTGACAAACGTCTCTTACGGAGCCACATTTTGCAGTAGTTTGCCGCGATCACATAGAGCCAACTCGCGAAACGCTGTGGTTCCTTCAACGTAGAGAGTCTCTGATACGCTTGCAGGAACGTATCCTGTGTAATGTCCTCAGCGATATGGAAATCTCCGATCTTCCGCCATGCGAGCGCGTGCACGGATCTCTGATATTTTCTCACGAGTGCGGAGAACGCCGTATCATCGCCTTTGAGGACGCGTTGGATGAGTTGAGCATCGTTGTTTTTCATCGGATACCTCTGAAAGGGGAATGTTCATCAATTCAAATCAACCTTTAATGATGCCACTTGAGATAAAAAAGTCTCATAATTCTGCAAAAAACAGAAGTGGAGTCATGCAAAGGTGCCTAAAATTCCATTTTGCTGATAACGAAAGGTAAGGAGGATTTGTAGTCGTTTGATTTATTTCTACTTCTATTTGTTAGCGGAATTATAGCATAAATCAGTAGACAATGTGCGGTCAATAAATTGGTGGGATTTGAATGCAGAGAGAAAGGGCGGTATAGCACCGCCCAGGCAAGATATACTGATTTCTATTATTCGTCAAGATTGAAGTGCAGCATGCCGCTGTCCTGCGTGCCAACGTACAACACGTTTCCATCAACAACAAACGAGGTCACCCTATCCGGTATCTCTGAAATAACCTCTTTCCACGTATTGTTTTCCAATCGATAGACACCTGACTTGGAAACACCATAAACCTTTGTGCCATCAACGGCTAATCGCCCGATAATGAGAGTCGTTCCTGCTGTATCGGTGATCGCACGCCACTGTTTTCCATCCTTTGACGCAGCGACACCTGCATCCGTCGCTACATACACCGTGGAACCTACAAACACTATATCATGAAAAATTTTAACAGAAAACGGCAGACTCGGCGTGAAGTCAATCCAATTAGTTCCCTTATCAAACGAAACGACGAGGTGTCCATCCCGTTTGCCGACGTAAAGGGTATTTCCTGAAGCCGCAAGTTTGAGTTCTCTGAATGCTAAGTCCGGAGACAGTTCAATAGTTTCTTCCTGTTCGGTGTCGTACCATTCAGTATCACCGGGTTCCCATCGGAAGAGTTTATAGTTATATTCCATATAGAACGTGTCACCACTAACAGCAAACGCGCCTTTACGAAATCCCAATTGGATATAAACATCTGGCTGTCGAGGGTCCCACTTTACCAACTGCCTGAAGAACTCGGCCGCGCCAGGAGCCTCTTCTCGCAACTGCTCAATGGCCGACGCAGCTGGCAAGTTGCCCCCGTCCCTTCTCATTCCCCTCATTCGACTCGACTCAATCGTTAATCCCAGTGCGTCAAAGATCGGCATGCCTTGTATCGGTACAAGCGAATTGTCATTTGCGGATACGCGATATATCCATGTTTTTCCTTTACCCAGCGAATTCCCACCTTTTGCATAGATTTTACCGTCAGCTTTGACGATGTGGGTAATAGCTGGTGCTCCTTCTCTGCGAGGTGCCGTCATCGGTATTTTTATTTGGACATCCTGCCAAGACGCACCCCTATCAGTCGTTTTTACGACCTTTTCTTCTTCATATCTTGCATAGAGCGTCGGAGGTTTGTCCTTTTCTCTGTACGCGATGAGATTACCTATTTGACCTGTATCCGGGGTGATGTTCACGATGTCCCATGATTTGCCTCCATCAGTGGAACGATGGAGGCCGCTACGCCAACTCCCAACATAAAAAACGTCGTTTACCGCTACCGCAACGTCTACATCAGCACTCATTGAGGGAGAGGTTCCTGGCAATTGTGGTGATAGCCATGTGTTTCCACTGTCGGTAGAGCGCACCATCCCGCGTTCCATCGCCAAAAGTGTGTCACCCGCAGCAACAAGTTTAATAAGGGGAGGCAGCCCTTTTGGGGGCCAAGCGTTTGTCGGTGTAATGTCTGTCCACGAATTCCCCAAATCCGTTGAGTGGAATACCGACCAAGACTGCTGCTGACCTCTGAAAACTTTACGAGGATCCACATCACGTATCTCTACCGCAACATAAAGTTTCGTTTCAGTCGCTGCAACCGAGCGGATCCGTCCGACATCTACCGGAAATTTGACGTGTTGCCAACTGTCAGCACTGAGGCGATAGAGTCCATTTCTTGCCCCAACAAACAACGTGTTTTGGATATTGATTATAGAACGGATAATCCCCATTCCCCTATCCTCTATCATTAACCCATCGTTTATTGCTTCCCATGTCTTGCCAGCATCCTTAGAACGAAAAATACCATTCTCAAAAGCGGCATAAAACGCCTGCTCTGTTAGTATCAAGCCAATAGCATCATAATGTACGTCGGGCAAAGCGTGTACCAAATCCCAGGTCTGACCATCGTCCTTTGACGCAAAAAGTTCGTTAGCTAACATAATATAGAGCGTATCTTTCCACTTTGCGAGGCGCGCGATTGGCGGACGAGAATTTACCAGTGACCTAAAGTCAAAGATGTGTTGTCCTCTGTTTCCATCGGCTTCTAACTTGTAAATCTGCATATCAGCAAAAGTGTAAAGCTCACCTTCAGGTGTCGCGAGCAAACCCTTTGCCTTACTCCCTTTGATGGGGCCTGCCTGAATCCACTGCTGTTTGGGGATAGAAACGTCATCTCCATCTGCCTGTGCAGCAGCGAATAAAACCGCATCGGGTCGCTGACCGGCACCATCGTTTTGACTCGGCGCGGCAGCCCTTCCGAGTTGTGTTCGGACATCCGGTTTCGATTCAATATCCAACACAACTGGAGTTTCTATAATATCAACCGTCATCTCTGATGTCGCTTCAAAACTGTAAGGTTTTTGGAAACGCGATAAGTACTCCGTGCCGATACCGAAAATCAAGAATATTACGGCGATTGTGGAAATACCTATCGCCCACGGCACAATCGGTTTACCCCCAGACGGGGCAATCGGTTTCAGCCGCGAAATTTCTTGCATGATATTCTCTGTAAGATTCGGCGTAATTTGGAAGTTGCCTAAAGCCTCTCGTATCATGGGTTCCTCCTTCTTTAAGCGCTGCCTTGCTCGGTGAAGTCGACTCTTAATCGCACCGACCGACACACCTAAAAAATTGCTAATCTCCTCGTACGTCATTCCCCCGAGGTAATAAAGCGTGATGACCGTCCGATCACTCTCCTGTAACTTCGCAAGCAACTCCTTGACAACTTCGCGTTGTGTTTCTTCTGTCATTTGCTCGTTCTCCGCAATGATATGTCCAGAGTAGGTCGCTTTTTCTAACTCTGCACTGCTTGTGTCTTCCAACGACTGAATCCATGTTCGCTTCTTCCTAAGCCACGCTTTGCACTGATTGGCAGTTATGACATACAGCCAACTCGCAAAGGACTGCGGTTCTTTCAGCGTAGAGAGTCTCTGATACGCTTTCAGGAACGCCTCTTGTGTAATATCCTCGGCGATATGGAAATCACCGATCTTCCGCCATGCAAGCGCGTGCACGGATCTCTGATATTTGCTCACAAGCGCAGAGAACGCCGTATCATCGCCATCAAGGACGCGTTGGATAAGTTGAACATCGTTATGTTTCATCGGACACCTCTAAAAAGGGAATGTTCATCAATTCAAATCAACCCTTAGTGACGCGACGAGCAATTAAAAAGTTTCACAATTTTGGGAAATTTTTTAGCAGAGTTGCAAAAACCGGCAAGTTTCGCCGAAAGATGTGGATTTATGTAAAGAGCGTTGGGATTCTGTTTTGGTGATAACGAGAGTAAGGAGAACTTGTGGTTGTTAAATTTGCTTCTGTTCATTCTGTTGGTAACATTATAGCGCAAATCTAACCAGAAATATATACATTCCAGAGATATTTGGTTTTCGATTATTAGTCGGCAACTGCCTTTTGCTTAATATCACTCCAGGTGGTAGCAACCTTGTCTGTGGCGGAAACCGCAAGCATGCTGCCTTTCATTACTGTTCTGATTTCAGTTTGGGTAAGAGAGCGGCTCCAGAGTGCTACTTCATCGATAGAACCGTTGTCAAATGTATACTGCGGCCGGTCTTTGGCACATCCAATCCGCAGTGCCTGGTCATTGACTTCAGCGAAAACCTCATTACTAAGATCAAAACTTTTGGAGAGGAATTCTCCATCAAGATAGATTTTCATAAACGCGCCGTCGTACGTACCGACAATATGATGCCACTTCTTACTTTCCGTTCTCGGAAGGAGCACACTGAATCTTGTCTGATGTCTGGCCCCACCTAAGATCATCACTATAACGGTGCCCGCCTTTAAACCACCAAGGTGCCAGTGAGCCTCCTTAACTTGGAAGACAGCCATGCCGTAGGCATGCATGTTCCCAAGCCCAGTATAGCACCCTTTATCAAACCAGTACCCCGAGCCTTCAGTCCAATTTTCTCGATAAACCCAGGCACTCATGGTTATCTCACCACTGATTTTCAGAGACTGCCAAGCGGGAACGTTGACACACTCCTCGGTATTAGCGGTAATCTGAATCGCGTTGCGATGTTTGCCTTTAACAAATTTGGTTTTGCCGACAATCTCGGCATTGTGTTGGTTGTCAGAGGCATCAAGAACCATCCGGCCTTTCACGTTGTCAAAGGTGAAATAGAAAACAAGACCTTCATCCAATCCGGCGGAGACGCTGCTCACTGTGAATAGTACAAGAATCAAAGGAAATAGTATTCGTTTCATTTTTACTCTCCAATCGGATATCGATATGGAACAATTTCAACAATCTCATCCCCGGAGTTCGCCTCAAAAAAGGCGACAATATCATCAATCATCTCATTCTTAATTTGATGCCCCGTATTTTCATAGGTAACAAATTGCGCAGGAATACCAAGTGTCTTGTATATTGCCTGACTCACGTCCCAACGATCCGGCATCATTTTTGCGCCGATGAGTTTTTTGACTAATTCAGCATCCACTGCATCGTATGCATCCCGATACGGAACAGTGTCATTGTCATCCAAGGCACCCATGTAAATGTACTGGGATACTTTCTTATATGCTGCTTCATCAAATTCAATATCCGCGATTTCTTTCACGTCCGCGATTCCGACTGGGTAACGCAGTATTGTATCCTCCCAGCGATCTGTTGGAAAAGTTGGAATGCTATTGACACCGCCAGTCGCGACAGCACGGACAACCGTAGGGTGTAATATAGCAAACCGATTGGCAAACGTTCCGGAAGCCGAAAACCCGTTCATGAAGACTCTTTCATTCACCTTCATGTTATTGTGTCGCAGAAGTCTTTGGGCATGGGCTATCATATTGATGAGCTGCAGGTCAATTCTCTTGAGGTCTCCTTCTCTAATCAAGAGGGTGTCTCTATCTAAGGCATGCGTGTAGGTTTGCCAGTGCTTGCTACCAGACTCTGGGAAAACAGGCACGAGCAAGTGATCTCCACCGGGTCTCGGAAAAACAGGCACGAGCAACGGGACTCTCAATTTTTGAGCGATGATAGTGGCATGAGATGCCTCAGCCAATGCCTTTGTCTTCCTATCAAGACTTTTAAGACTCCGACTCACCCCTGTGTTGCAGGGTTCCACGAGCAGATGGACCGGTTGACTCAAGTTTATTCCTTGTGGAATGAACAGGTAATAAGGGTAGTTAAAACCCGCTGTCGGATTCACAGTGACACGACAGAGCAGTTCATTTGAGAGGTCTAATTCCTCAATGTCTGTTACATAGACAGGGGTTGTGTCCACAAAAGTAGGCGTAACGGGTTCGGGACCTTCGGTTGTGAAAGTGAGCGTATGTTCTTGTAACGCAACACCTGCCATATTCCTATAGCCTTGATTACCCCCCAATATAAGTCTATAGGTTCTTGAAGGTGATAGGCGTTGATTAAACGGAATAACGAGGATTCTGCCTCCATTTATCCATTTAGGGGTCCCCATCGGTACGCCTGCATACTCAATATCAATACCTATTATTATCTCACTGAAGAGGATCCGTATATCCTTTAGATCTGTTGAAACTTTTTCAGATAAATCGGGCAGAGTCCTCAGCACTTTCGGACGACTGAATGTAGGTGAAAAGTCCGGATCCAGCGGATGATCGCTATTTTCGACAACCTTACAATTTTCAATAATCGGTTTTTCCCGATACTCGTTTTGCCATTTGTATGTCCACATATTACCGTACTGCAAAGGGAGGTATTCTTCGCCTTTCGGAACATTGTATTCAAGCAATTCTGCTTCCGTCGTGATGCCGTTAGAATGTTCATAGCGCACTTTAACAACGCCAACACCTTTGGCAAACCACAAATAGCGCGTGCCGTTCACAAGTGAACTTCTCAGTCGGGAATTTTCCTTAGCGTTTGTAAAGATCGTTTTATGCTTAAGGCAGTCCGTGAAAGTCCCGGCGGCAACCTTTACCTTTTCATATCCCTCCAGAGTTACCTGCACTGGTGACTGCCAGCGACCTTTCTGTGTCCAAGTATCTCCTATAACTAAAGGGAACTTGAAAAGGTCGATATTATGGTGGAGAATATAACTCACCAACATGTACATCGGGGTTGGATCATCTTTACCGCTCCCGGTAGTTCCAGAGCTTGTAGGCGTCAAAGCTTCACCTGTTTTCACAAGAGAGAAGCGTCCGCCTGCTAAAACTTCCCCACTTTCTTCATGCGTGCTTGCCTCGAGGATAACGTAGCGATTACCTTCATCTGTAACAGTCAGTTCCTCAGTTTGATCTACTTGCGCGGCAGCAAATCGTGTTGTATATTCCGGTTGATCGAGTTGTTGACTGAACCCGTTGTTTTTACTGGGGGCTGCCGCATTTCCGAGTTGCGTCCGAATATCAGGTTTGGATTCGAGATTTAGCATAACGGGTGCCTCAACAATCTCTATGGTCATCTCTGAAGTCGCGTCAAAACTGTAGGGTTTTTGGAAACGCGATAAGAATTGACTGCCGACACCTAACATCAAAAGAACGACTGCTAATGTGGAAACAGCGATTGCCCACGGCACAAACGGTTTACCCCCTGACGAGGCAACCGGTTTCAGACGTGAAATCTCGCGTATGATATTTTCTGTAAGATTCGGCGTAATTTGAAAATTGCCTAAAGCCTCGCGTATCATAGGTTCCTCCTTCTTCAGACGTTGCCGCGCTCGGTAAATACGAGTTTTAATTGTCCCTACCGATACGCCTAAAAACTTGCTTATTTCTTCATACGTCATTTCCCCGAGGTAGTAGAGCGTGATGGCCGTGCGCTCACTCTCTTGTAATTTCGCGAGTAGTTTCTTGACGACTTCGCGCTGCGCTTCTGCCACTGTCCGCTCGTTTTCCGCAATAACATATCCAGAATACGTCGCTTTTTCCAATTCTGCGCTGCTCGTGTCTTCCAACGACTGTGTTGATAAACGTTTCTTACGCATCCACATCTTGCAGTAGTTCGTCGCTATCACATAAAGCCAACCCGCAAACTTTTGCGGTTCCTTCAGCGTTGAAAGGTTCTGATATACTTTCAGAAAGGTGTCTTGCGTAATCTCTTCGGCGACATGAAAATCTCCAGTTTTCCGCCACGCGAGCGCGTGCACCGATTTCTGGTGTTTTTTTACAAGCGCGGAGAACGCCGTATCATCGCCTTCAAGGACGCGTTGGATGAGTTCAGCATCGTTATTTTTCATCGAATACCTCTGAAAAGGGAATGTTCATGGTTTCGTATCAATCTTTAATGATGCGACTTGAGACAAAAAAGTCACAGAATTCTGCAAATTTTTTAGGACTTACGCAGCTCCCTTGCAGGCGGGGTTTCCAAACCCTGCCTGCAGTGCGCAAGTGGAATTATAGCACAAATTGTGCGATAGAAGAAATATAATGGAAATGGAAGAGATATGATGTGAAGACAAATTGTGCTTTATAGTGGACCCTAAAAACAGATAGACATCTTTGTAGCATAAACTTTCAGTTTGTGCCAGTCTGAATGTCCTCAATAGGCATTCAGACTGTTTGAGAGTGCCCAATTAATTATAGGTTTTACTATAATAGTACAATTTCTAAACCCATCTGAAGGAAATTAAAGATAAGGAGGCAAGCACTTGCAATCCGCGAGTGACTACCTCCTCTGCAATCTGTTTTATCACTATTCGCTTTTGGATGAACCTGTGAGGGCATCGTTCCAATCCCACAAGAGGATTGTGCCATCCATGGCGGTGCTGACGAGCGTTGTACCATCTGGCGAAAACACTAACGTCTCCACTTTTTGCGTATGTCCATCAAGCACAGCGATCCTGTCTCCTGTTGTAATATCCCACAATTGGATGACCCCGGGTTCAAGTCCATTAATAAGAATCGTGCCATCCGGTGAAAACACCAACGGTTCCGAATAAGACTGGAAACCTATATTATCTCGCGTATGCTTGGTGTTAACTGATAACAATTTATTACCAGTATTCACTTCCCATAGATCGATCTGACTATGTGATCCGGCAGCAAGCAAGGCACCATCTGGTGAAAAACTCAGTGCGGAAATATGCCCCAAATTCTCTTGTGCAGTCGGTTTCGCAAAGGTTGCTAACGCTTTTCCGGTCGCAACATTCCACGTCTGGATTTTCCCCTGATCGGTTCCACTCACAAGGGTTGCGCCATCCGAGGAAAACGCTAAAGCAGTAACGTGTGACATATTGTGAATATCAGCTGCTTCCCAATCAACGAGAGGAATGATCAGTTTATCACCGGTTTCTGTATGCCACAAATGAATTTCACCTAAACTACCAAACGCGACTGTCTTTCCATCAGGAGAAAAGGTCAGATGTTCGATACCTCCACTAAATTCCAAGGTTGACAGTTCGCGTCCCGTGCGGACATCAGTCAGGCGCACGAGATGATCTGCACGCCATGTGGAAAAGGGATGACCAGAAATTATCTCGAAGATCGTACGCCCATCTGCGCCTACACTGGCGAGTTTCGTGCCATCCGGCGAGAATGCTAAAGTTGGAAACCCATCTCGATGTCCTGCAGTGTGAACCGTGGATTTATGCGATGTTTTCACATCCCAAAAGGTAATCTCACCATTAAATGCGACACTTGCAAGCGTCGAACTGTCTTGAAGGAAGGTCGCTGCTTTCATCCATTGTGTGTGCCCGATGATACGGTCGGTTAGCGGATTTCCAGTTTCGGCGTGCCAGAACCGGATCGTGCCGTCTGCGCTGCCACTCGCAAGCGTTGTGCTATCCGGCGAAAACGCTAAGGCAGTAATACCGTTGATATGTCCAGTCAGTGTCGCGAGGGGTTCTCCGGTAGTGGTATCCCACAATTGCACGGTTTTATCGGTACTCCCACTGGCAAGCATTTTTCCGTTCGATGAAAATGCCAAGACATTTGTCCAACCTGTATGCTTTTCGAGTGTCATCCATTCATCAGGCTTGGTGGTATCCCATAAACGCACGGTCTTATCCGTGCTTCCGCTCGCAAGGCGCGTGCCGTCGTGTGAAAATGCCAACGCTGAAACTCTATTTTTGAAATTTCGGGAGCTCTGTTTAAACGTAAACGAATTATCAGGGGTTTTGACTGTACGACTAAGCGAAGTCGCCTGTCTAAACGTAAACGAATTCGGTTGACGCGACGGTTTATCAAGAGATTGAAGGGACAAATCTGTATGTCCTCTGAGAGTGGATAACTTCTCGTGAGTCGCGATGTCCCATATCTGAATTTTTCCATCCATCCGCGCAATTGCAGCTTTATCATCTGTGATTGCATAGACACCGGTATTAAGCTCATCTGGACCAAACGCGTTTGATCTCCCACTCTTGAGATGCCTCATAATCCCTTCTCCGGTTTCAACATCTGACCTGGTGACTGTATCCCCCAAACTACTCAAACTGATAAGCGTTTTCCCATCTGAGGAAAACTTTAACGTTGCGGCAGAATCATATAAATCCGTGAGTAACACTTCACGTTCCGTGCCAATTTCCCACAAATGAATTTTGGACCTACCACCGCCATTCGCAAGGAAACGACCGTCCGGTGAAAATGCCACGGATTGGCACATTCCCGGAAATAGGGACTTTTCTTCACCTGTTTTTACATCATACAGCCATACACCGATATTCGTTCCCACGGCGAGTTGCATGCCGTCCGGCGAAAACTGAATCGTATTAATACTGCCCTTTCCCAACCGCGCTTTCGCCGTTTTCGGTAGTTCCCATTGAGAATAGTCTTTAGCGGTTTCCGCTGATTGCGCGTCTGCAACTGATGCCGAAACATTGTTAGGCTGCTGGTTAGCGGTATCGCTTTTACTTGGCGTGTTGACATTTCCGAGTTGCGTCCGAATATCTGGTTTGGATTCAAGGTTTAACACGACGGGTGCTTCAATGAGTTCAACTGTCATCTCTGACATAGCCTCGAAACTATAGGGTTTTTGGAAACGGGAAAAATATTGATTACCGACACCTAACATCAAAAGGACGACTGCTAACGTGGAAACAGCGATTGCCCACGGCACTAACGGTTTACTACCTGACGAGACCGCGGGTTTCAGCCGCGAAATCTCGCGCATGATGTTGTCTGTAAGACTCGGTGCAATTTGGAAGTTCTCTAAAGCCTCTCGTATCATCGGTTCCTCCTTCTTCAGACGTTGCCGCGCACGGTAAACACGAGTTTTAATTGTCCCTACCGATACGCCTAAAAACTTGCTGATCTCCTCATAGCTCATTCCCCCGAAGTAGTAGAGCGTGATAACTGTCCGATCACTTTCCTGTAATTTGGCGAGTAGTTTCTTGACAACCTCGCGTTGCGTTTCCATCGTAACGCTCTCATTTTCCGCAATGAGATATCCAGAATATGTTGTTCTTTCCAATGCCACGCTGCTTGTGTTTTCCAACGACTGTGTCCATAAACGTTTCTTGCGGAGCCATGTACTGCAGTGGTTTGCGGCTATCACATAGAGCCAACTCGCAAAGGACTGCGGTTCTTTCAGCGTAGAGAGTCGCTGATACGCTTTTAGGAACGTCTCTTGTGTAATATCCTCGGCGATATGGAAATCTCCGATTTTCCGCCATGCCAGCGCGTGCACCGGCTTTTGGTATTTCCTCACAAGCGTGGAGAACGCCGTATCATCGCCTTCGAGGACGCGTTGGATAAGTGCAGCATCGTTGTTCTTCATCAGATACCTCTAAAAAGGGAATGTCCAGTATTTCATATCAACACATAGTGACGCTATTTGAGATGAAAAAGTCACACAATTCTGCAAACGAGAGAAGCAGATTCATGTAAAGGAGGTTTGAGATGTTATTCTGTTGATTATGAGGGGTAATTAAGACTTATGGTTGCCAGATTTGTTTCTATTTCAATTATATCACAAATCTGGTTAAAAACACACACCCTCGGGAAGAAAGTCAGAAGAGGCGTAATCGGATACTATAGAAAATGGGATATACAAATTATTGAATTCTTAGTCTTCCGGCGTAGATAACACGCAGGCGTAACCTTTCCCAACTGCCAAACTCATCGGGCGATTTGCCTGTAGTGGTATGGCGGATATAATAAACCTGTTGCCCCGTGACGCATTTATGCTACGCAGTGTCCTTAATGTAAAAAGGCGTTTTATGGAAAAGAACCCCTTTGCGTTGACGACGTAAAGTAGGTCTCCTGAAATTTGAAAATCTGTGACAGATCCCATGAATCGTTTGCCAGCGACATCTATCGTCTCGCTCGGCTGGTCTTGGGCGACTTGCTGCATCTTTCCAGCAACGATGGTATACGCAATTTTCGGATTTCTGCGGGTGAGCGTCTTTTCCTTTATCGCGGAGAGATGGTCGCGATATTCCCGCTCTACGTTATAGTGAGACCTCTTTGTTGATGTTTGGTGATCATTAACTCTGTATGCATCGAAAGTTAGCAGATCACATGTTGGATCTCTCAGACTCTCGATTGCCAGAATTTCAGAGGATGCCCGGACTTTTTCATCTCGGCTGCTACTGAGTTGTAAAAACCCGCGTTGAGACAGGAATGGGTCCCAGAGAGCTCCCGGGATAGTGTTTGAAGTCGGGAGTGGGATCTGTTTCACTTCGGGACTGCTGGCTTTCAGGCTTAGCAACCACCAACGTTTCTCCAGTTCAACAGTTTTGACGAATCGCGCCTGTCCACGATATAAGGAAAAAATGGACAGGGAGTTATCCGCTCCCATAACATAGAGGTGCGTGTCCCAAACATCAAAATCTTTGATAGCATCTCGCTGGGGCAAATACGTGGTAGATTGAAGCACAGGGGCTAAGGGCTGTGAAACATCAACAAGATGAAATTTCTTACGACTCGCTACAACGAGGTAGTCTCCAGAGGCAAGTACCTTGCCGATTTTATCAGGCAGCTCAAGAGATGTCAGATAGGAGGGACGTTGCGGAATAGAGACATCAATGACGTGCAGATGTCGTTCGGTCGTGAGATATGCGTGTTCGTCTGTGAGAATGACGCTGTTGTTTGGACCGGCGCGAAACGGTAGACGGATAGAAGCGGCGAGTGTTGGATATTCCAGATCTTCAATCTCTACCACAGTGAAAATACTTGTCCCTTTCGATTTTACAGAGGTAACCGTCTTTTGAGGCTGCCCAAGACCATTTTGCTGATTTTGGTCAAGATGCCTTGAACTCTCCGTTGCGGGAGCGGATTCTTCGTGGTAACGGGCAACCGGATTCCGATCAAGGCTCCTCGAACTGCACCCTATATGAATACCAGAAAGTAGTAGCGTCCCCGTCATAAACAGAAAGATTGATTTGGCAAAAACTTTTGGCATCGTTTTCTCCTATTCCGTTCCGGTTGTATTACTATACGTAGGACTTACGCAGCTCCCTTTGCAGGGTTTTTGCTGGGGGTCTTTGATAGGGGTCTTTGATAGGGTGTTTCTGCGTATTTCTGCGTATTTCTTCAGGGTTTCAAACCCCGCCTGCAGGGTGTCATACGTCCGTTATCATGGAAAAATGCGTAAGTCCTATATACGGTCTAACTTTAGTGAGTTGGGTCAGGTGTAATTTCCCACAACAGCAGCGTGCCATCTCTGCTCCCACTTACCAGCGTCCTGCCATCGGAACTGAACGCCACGCTTCTGACCCAGTCCGTATGTCCTTCGAGGATTCGCACGGTTGTGTCCGTCTGCACATCATACAGATGAATGGTCTTATCCCAACTTGCACTTGCCAGTGTCCTACCATCCGGACTGAACGCCACGCTTGCGACCCACTTCAAATGCCCTGTGGTTTGGCGGATTGTGCCGGTCTCTACATCCCAGAGATGAATGATGCCGTCCTTACTTGCACTCGCCAGTGTTTTTCTATCAGGGCTGAACGCTACGCTCCCTATCTCTGCCGTATGTCCTTTGAGCGTATTTTGGAGTGCGCCGGTCTCCACATCCCATAAATGGATAGTCTTATCCTTACTCCCACTTGCGATTGTTTTTCCATCCGGGCTGAACGCCACACTATTGACCCAGTCCGTATGCCCTTCAAGGGTGCCGTGGAGGGTGCCTGTCTGGGCATCCCACAGACGGAGGGTATTATCCCAACCCCCACTTGCGATTGTTTTTCCATCCGGGCTGAACGAGACACCCGCGACAACATCCGTATGTCCGCCGAGGGTATTGCGGAGCTCACCTGTTTTTGCATCCCAGAGATGGATGATGCGACCATAACCCGCACCTGCCAGCGTTTTGTTATCTGGACTGAAAGACAGGCTCTCAATTGAATGTGTTCGCGCGACTTTAAGGGTATGGCGGCGCACGCCAGTTTGCGCATTCCATAAACCGACCGTGTCATCATTTATCGCACTTGCGATTGTTTTTCCATCCGGGCTGAAAGATACATTTACGACCGCGTTGGTGTATCCTGTGCGGGTATTGCGTAGTTCGCCTGTTTCCGCATCCCACAAACGGAGGGTGCCGTCATAGCTTCCACTGGCGAGCATTTTTCCATCCGGGCTGAACGCTACGCAAAAGACGTGGGACGTATGTCCTATGAGAATTCGGCTAAGTTCACCTGTTTGTGTATTCCAGAGACGGATGGTACCGTTATTCAGCGGACTTGCGATTGTTTTTCCATCCGGGCTGAACGCTATGTTATTGATATTATCTTTTGCTTCTCCAACGAGGTTGTTAAGGAGTTCGCCGGTCTCCACATCCCATAGATGAATGGGGCTCTCCCATTCCCAAGGCCAAGCAGCAAGTGTTTTTCCGTCCGGACTGAACGCCATTTCCCAAATCTCCCCCTTATGCCCAATGAGGGTGAGCGTATTTTGGAGTTCACCAGTCTGTGCATCCCAGAGACGGATGGTGTTATCCTTACTCCCACTTGCCAAAGTTTTTCCATTGGGACCGAACACCACACTTAAGACCTCATTCGTATGTCCTTTGAGCGTATTTTGGAGTGCGCCGGTCTGTGCATCCCAGAGACAGACGGTGTTATCGCTACTCCCGCTTGCCAGTGAAGTTCCATCAGAACTGAACACCACGCTTGACACCGAGCCAGTATGCCCTGTAAGCGATTGGCGGAGTATACCTGTCTGTGTATCCCAGAGGCGGATGATGCCATCCTTACTCCCACTCACCAGTGTTCTCCCGTCAGGACTGAACGCCACACTACTGACGTAGTCTGTATGCGTTGTGAGTAGGTCGAGTGCTTGTCCATTATCGGGATCGTAGAGCCAGATCCCAATAGAGCACGCGACCGCCAGCCGCGTGCCATCCCGGGAATACGTGATTGCGCTTATCTCGCCTTTACCGAGGCGGGATTTAGCACCTTCCGGCAGATGCCGTTGCTGCAAATCTCTGCCAGCAGGAGCATCGGTGTGCTGATCAGAATCATCAATGCTACTTGACGTAGCAGTGCTTCCGGGCTGCTGCTGAATGTCTGATCTGGATCCAAAGTTCAACACGTGCTCCACTGGACGCACACCTGTAGCCGCGTAATCGAATACAGGCGTATCAGGGGCTAAGTCTAAACGGAACAACTCACTAACATCGGTGTTTAAACGACACTGCCTCGTGCGGAAAACGGTCTTAGAAATGAAATCCTCTTCTTTTGGTTCCGACGGTGTTTTTGGAGCAAAATACTTCACCATTACCTTAGGAAACCAGACATCCGGCAGGTATTCTTGATACTCAATTACTCGGGTACTAACATAGGTTTCACCCGCTTTAAAAGGGGACCGCTCTGGACGATTCGGTTCTGAAGGAATGGTAAATGTATTTTCCGACTTAACCAGTCGGAAACCCTTGTCATGGGAAATCCAGAGTTTAGGGGTGCCGGTACGTCTATTTAGAAGAATCACGGATGTCTTTTCACCGTTCAATATCTCGGTTCCTATCAGTTCACTTTCGTGTTTCTCAAGCAACTGCCAGAGGGGTTGAGATAGATAATCATCGGTTGATGCGTTACTTGGAAAGGTAAGCCAAGACCGCGGATCTTGGTCGGCATCTATGAATCCGAAGTCGGGGCGAACGCCATATTCGAGATTGTCATCATAAACCTCCAGTATTGTCTCTCCTACGAACAAAATAAAATAAATTTTTTCTTTTCCCATGATCCTGAAACTATTTTGCAATTTGGCAGGGACAATGCGTACATCGTCAGCAAGTTCAATACCTACCTGCTTGAACGCTTGTTGAACCTTCTCAAGGACTGTACTTTCCTTGTTAGGTTTAATTTCAACCTTAAAGAGAAGATTATCGGGTCGATGTATCTCCCAGAGCCGTTCTCCATTCCAAAAATGGATGTCAGGTACATTTGAATATCTCCGTTCCTTTGGTTGGACCCAGACTTTCTCGCCTTCAAATGCCAATGTATATTCATCTATCTCGGTTCCTCTTTCGATAACGAAATCACCGGTTACGGAGGTAACGGCATTATCGTAGTGCTTCATCTTCGTGATAATTGTTTCCAAGTCAAGTGAACTCGCATTATTAACTTGCTGGTCGGATCCATCGTTCTCGCCTTGTGCGTTAACATTTCCGAGTTGCGTCCGGTTATCCGGTTTGGATTCGAGGTTTAGCACAATAGGTGCATCAATCAGCTCAACCTTCATCTCTGACGCTGCATTGAAACTGTAGGGTTTTTGAAAGCGCGATAAGGATTGATGATTTGCGATGCCGAGTATCAAAAAAACGACTGCTAATGCAGAAACACCGATTGCCCACGGCACAAAGGGTTTGCCACCTGAAGGTGCAGCGGTTTTCAGACGCGAAATCTCGCGCATAATGTTCTCTGTAAGGTTTGGTGTGATTTGGAAATTGCCTAAAGCCTCTCTGATCATCGGTTCCTCCTGCTTTAATCGGTTCCGCGCGCGGTATAAACGGTTCTTAATCGCAGCCACCGATACGCCTAAAAACTCGCTAATCTCTTCATAACTCATTTCCCCGAGGTAGTAGAGCGTAATCACTGTGCGTTCACTCTCTTGTAACTTCGCAAGCAATTTCTTGACGACTTCACGCTGTGATTCCGCTGTGATTCGCTCGTTTTCCGCAATAACATATCCAGAATACGTCGCTTTTTCTACTTGTCCGCTGCTCGTGTTTTCCAACGACTCTGTCCATAGGCGTTTCTTACGGAGCCATGTACTGCAATGGTTCGCCGCTATCACATAGAGCCAACTCGCGAAACGCTGCGGTTTCTTCAGTGTTGAGAGTCTCTGATACGCCTTCAGAAATGTATCTTGTGTGATGTCCTCGGCGATGTGGAAATCTCCGATCTTCCGCCACGCCAGCGCGTGCACTGACCTTTGGTACTTTTCGACGAGTGCGGAAAAGGCAGTATCATCGCCTTCAAGAACGCGTTGGATGAGGGCAACATCGTTATTTTTCATCGGATACCTCTAAAAAGGGAATGTTCAGTATTTTACATCAACACATAGTGACGCTATTTGGGCGGAAAAAGTCTCATGATTCTGCAAAAATAAGCGTGAGTTCATGATAGGAGGGTTAAGATTCTATTTTTTTTGACAACGAGAGGTGGAGGTTCGGTTTCCAGAACACTGATGTGAGTTTCCACTATTTTACCATAAATTCCGCGGACAATCAATTCTTTATCACTTTGAATTTTCCGGTGTGGCTAACACGTAAGCGAAGCGTTCCGCAACCGCCAGACTTATCGGGAGATTTGCCTGAAGCGGTGTAACGGATAAAAACTGTGCGTCATCGCCTTCCAAAAAGTTTTCTACTGTAATAAGGCTTCTGATAGAAAAGAACCCGTTTGCACTGACGACGTAAAGCAGACCATCCAAGATTTGAAAATCCGTGACGGGACCCACAGGGAGTTCTAATAGTTTGTCGTTGAGTACGATTATTTCTCTTGAGGGATCTTGTGCGATTTGCTGCATCTTCCCAGCACTAACAGCATACGCAATTTTCGGTTTTCCACGAGTAAGCGTCTTTTCTTCTCTCGTGTTGTTTTCTTCTTTCGCTCGGAGATGGTGAAGACCTTCTGCACCCACGTAATAGAGTTCCGTGGCTAAGGTCCCACCACCGATACCCATTGAATAGTCCTTACCAAACAAGTACTTGAGGCGCGCACCGTTCTTTTCCTGTTCATCATAACCTTTTGTATATGCTGAGTAAATCAACAGATCACACTGTGCAGATCTCATAGGATTTTTTATCTGCTCCATGACCAAGCAATGCGGCGATGCACGGACTTTCTGGTTTTTGCTGCTCCGGAGTTGTAAAAACCCGCGTTGAGACCGGAGCGATTCAGAGATACCACTCGGTAGACGTTCTAACATTGATGCCTCAATCTGCTGAACATTGGGACGGTCAACTTTCGGACTGAACAACCACCAGCGTGGCGATAATTCAACAGCCCTAACAAGTTGCGCGTGTCCGCGAGGCACGTAAAAAGTGTACAGATAGTCATTTTCTCCCATAACGTAGAGATGATCATCAAGAACATCAAAGTCTTTGATTCCGTGTTGCTGTGGTAAATGCCCGGTAGATTCAAGCACCGGACGTAAGGGTTGTGAAATATCTACGAGATGAAACTTTTTTTCGCTCGCAACAACGAGATGATCCCCAGAGGCGAGGACTTTACCGATTTTATCAGGAAATTCAAGAGCCGTCAGATAAGCAGGACGTTGTGGGAGCGAAACATCAATGACGTGTAGATGCTTTTCTGTCGTGAGATATGCGTGTTCGCCTATGAGGACGACAGTGTTGTTGGGACCGACCGGATACGGTAGTTGGATAGAAGCCGCGAGCGTTGGATATTCCAAATCTTCCATCTCTATCACGGTGAAGATACTCGTCCCTTCCGGCTTTGCAGAGGCATCCCTCTTTTGAGACTGCCCCGCAAGGTTTCCTTGGTGCTGCTCAAGAACGTCTCGCTGATTCCGATCAAGATGCTTTGAACTGCATCCTATATGAATAACGGAAACCAGCAGCATCGCTATGATAAAAGTATATATGGATCGGATAAAATCTTTTGGCATCGCTTTCTCCTAATCAGGACTTACGCGAATTTAGCACACGGTGGTAAATTTTGCTTTTTAAATTCCCTAAATCACTTATGAACGCGCTGCGTAAATCTTACTAATAATCAAAAGTAAAAAAAATGTTGTTTTTTTCCAACAGATCATAAAAATCTCCGCCCGGTTTAACAACTGAACGATCCGTAGCAAACCGTATGTAGTCTAAAGTGAAAATATAAATGCTTCCTTTTAGTTCGCTTGCTTTATCTTCGGCTTGGTCCCTTAGTAAAGTAAGGTTTGGGTCTTCTCCGTAAAACTTAGCAAGCTCATTACTTGCTTTCTCCAAGTCGAGACGGTGTCTAAGGATACGCGGGATTTCTTGACGTAAATATGCGGCTTTTTCTGCTGCGGGTGTATCGTCTGCTGGTTTTAAACCGAAAACAGGTGTATCAGGCGGCAGCTTTAAACGAAGTAATTCAGCAACATCCGTGTTTAACCGACACTGCTTCGTATGAATCACAGTCTTTAGAATAACTTCAGCGTGGTGTGGCAGATCTGCTACTTCAATCGGCGTAAAGTACCGTTCAATTTTCTTGGGAAACCAAAAATCGGGTAGGTATTCGTGATACGCAATTTCTCGCGTCTCTATATAGTTCACACCTGACTGGAAATAATTCATTTCCACAATACCCATCGGATCCTCAATCGGGAATGCTCTTTGCAGTTTAACCAAACGGTAACCTTTCTCATGAGAAATCCAAAGGATAACGGACTCATCGGGTAACTTTAAGCGAATAACGGAAGTCTCCTCACCGTCCAAAACTTCACTGCCCAAGAGTTCACTCTCATGCTTCTCAAGAAGCTGCCAAAGCGGTTCAGTGAGATAGGTCCTTCCACCAGCACTTGGGTAAGTGAGCCAATATCTCGGATCAAGATCAGAAAGCGTATGCCACTGGTATCGAAGAATCGTCTGGAAACGACGGTCATAAACCTTCCGGCGAAGAGGGTCGCGAACACTATATTCAGTATACTGAAGGTTATAAACCTGCAGCGTTGTCTCTCCGATCCATAAGATGAAGTAGGTTTTACCCGTCGGGTTCTCAATAAGTGTGTAGCTATCCGGTGCCTCACCCGCGACGATGCACACATCGTCGGCAAGTGCTATCTCCTGCTGTTTGAATGCCTGTCGAATTGTTTCAAGCGTCGTTTTCTTTTTCTCACGTGCGATTTCAACACTAAAGAGCAGTTTTTTGTATTTATATATCTCCCACTGCCGTTCTCCATCGTCGAGTTCAACGGATGGGAAAACCTTTTCGACGAGCGGGAAATCTTTTGCTACAAGCGGCGTACCCCATTCCCGCTCCACTCGGATTTTATCACCTTCAAACGTTAAGGCATATTCAGTTTTCGCTATCCCCGGCTTTATGTGGTGTTCAATGACAAAGTCACCGCTTAGAGAAACGACAGAGCTATCAGCGTGCTTCATCTTCGTGATAAGCGTTTCCAAGTCAAACACAGCAGGATTATAGGCGTGTTGATTGGCTCCGGGCATAGCGGAACTTCCAAATAGTTTCCGAATATCCGGTTTGGCTTCAGGATTTAATATATTGCCTACAGTACTCGGTTTATCAGTTCCGAAATCGAAAACGGGTGTTTCAGGCGGTAGACCTAAACCTAACAACTCAGTAACATCGGTGTTTAACTGACACTGCTTCGTGAGAAGAACATTTTTGAAAATTAAATCCTCACCTTCCTGTTGTTGTTCCGGTGATGTCTCAGGGGCAATGGACGATTCAATTCTCTTAGGAAACCAAACATCGGGTAGGTATTCGTGATACGCAATTTCTCGACTCGAAATATAGGTTACACCCGCTTTGAAGCCGTGCCCTGCCGACCGGTTATCTACAGTATACACTCTTTCTAATTTAACCAAACGGAAACCTTTTTCAAGGGCAATCCAGAGTTTAAGGGAGCGAGCAGGTACTTTGAAGTCTCCTTCCGACCAAGCCGGTATATTTAGACGAATCACGGATGTCTTTTCTCCGTTCAATATCTCGCTCCCAATAATTTCACTCTCATGTTTCTCAAGCAAATGCCAAAGCGGTTCGGATAGATAAGAATTATCTGAGCCAAGGCTTGGAAAAGTGAGCCACCGCCTCGGATCAAACTCACAACTAATACTCCAGTGAGGTCGAACGCCGTATCCGAGCTGATTAAGGTCATAAACAAATAGCGTCGTCTTTCTCTCCAACCAGCAAGCGTATTTTTTCCCTGTCTTGTTTTCAATAAGTGTGAAACTCTCCGGTTCATCGTCATCGACGATGCGCACATCGTCAGCAAGGTCAATACCGTTTTGTTTGAATATTTGCTGAATCGTTTCTGATGCTTTAATGTCCGCGTCAGGTGGAATTTCATGTTCAAAGATCATCCTTCTGGTTACTCTTGCTTCCCAAGAGCGTTCCCCATCCCAATACCCGATGAGAGGGGATCCCTTTTCCTGCTCTACCTGGACTTTCTCTCCCTCAAACGTCAACGTATATTCAGTTTTGTTGGATCCTGAATTTCTATAGCGTTCCATGACGAAATCACCGGTTACGGAGGTAACAGCATTATCGTAGTGTTTGATTTTTGCGATAATCGTTCCTATGTCAAGCGAAGCGGCATCATCGACTTGATTACCGGCTCCATTGTTCTGACTCGGTGCATCAGGACTTCCGAGTTGTGTGCGGTTATCTGGTTTGGCTTCAAGGTTCAGCACGACTGGGGCATCAATCAGTTCAACTGTCATCTCTGACGTGGCATCAAAACTGTAAGGTTTTTGGAAAAGCGATAAGGATTGATGGTTTGCGATACCGAGTATCAAAAAGACGACTGCTAATGCAGAAACACCTATGGTTCCCCACGGCAAAAACGGTTTACCACTTGAAGGCGCAGCGGTTCTCGTCCGAGAAATCTCGCGCATAATGTTCTCTGTAAGGTTTGAGGTAATTTGAAAATTGCCTAACGCTTCTCTTATCATCAGTTCCTCCTGCTTCAAGCGACGCCGCGCACGATAGAGACGATTTTTTATGGATGCCACCGATACGCCTAAAAACTCGCTAATCTCTTCATAACTCATTTCCCCAAGGTAATAGAGCGTGATGACTGTGCGCTCACTTTCTTGTAACTTCGCAAGCAATTTTTTGACGACTTCGCACTGTGTTTCCATCGCAACTTGCTCGTTTTCCGCAATAACATATCCAGAATACGCCGTTTTTTCTAATTCCGCGCTGCTTGTGTCTTCCAACGATTGCGTTGATAAACGTTTCTTACGCAGCCACATCTTGCAATAGTTGGTCGCTATCACATAGAGCCAACCCGCAAACTTCTGTGGTTCCTTCAGCGTAGAGAGGTTCTGATACGCTTTCAGAAAGGTGTCTTGCGTAATCTCTTCGGCGACATGAAAATCTCCAGTTTTCCGCCACGCCAGCGCGTGCACCGGTTTTTGGTGTTTTTTCACAAGTGCGGAGAACGCAGCATCATCGCCATCAAGGACGCGTTGAATGAGTTCAGCATCGTCGTGTTTCATCAGACACCTCTGGAAAAGGAATGTTCACGGTTTTATCTCTATAATTAATGATGCGACTTGCGATAAAAAAGTCTCACAATTCCATCAACGCTTGATTACAAATTTCGCCGATAGATATGGGGACATGTAAAGGCGGTTGAGGTTCCATTTTACAGATAATAAGAAGGAGGAGGATTGTATCCATGTTGCTCAATTTGCCCTCTTTCTGTGAGTGGAATTATACCATAAACCCAACTAATAGTGCTCAATCAACTTTGATTTCGAGGGTCGGTTTGTAGTCGTGCGATTCATCGCACGTCCGTGATCCAAGAACGGGCAATAATGCACTTCGCATTTGGGTGAGTACACCGCAAAATTGCCCTACTACAAACAAATGGAACCCCTAATTTTGAACTTGACGAAGCGATAGTGTATACGTTTTGAGTTGTTAGTATGCGATTATGGTTCGTTTTAGGTAGCGTAGCGACAAGGAGGATATGCTTCAATACAAAAACAGAAGGCGAGGCATAGGTGCCTCGCCAAACAAATCATCGCGCTTCTCATATTCAGCCTTATTCCCCTATTCTCCTCTGGAAATGCCGATGCCGTTTTGTTTCATGAGATCGTGAAATTCACCGCCTGACTCGAAAGCCGAATCATCATTGGTTAGTTGACTATAACGATGACACAAATCAAAGATAGTTCTCATGAGTTGATATGATGCCTCATGGACTTGATGCATTAGCAAAGAGAGGTCTGGATCTTTCGCGTGAAATTCGGCAAGTTCCTCCTTAAGTTCATCCTTCAATTTAAACATGTCAAGACGGAGATTAAGAGTCCGAGGAATTTCTTGACGTAAATATGCGACTTTTTCCGCTTTTGGCGCATCAGGTTCTGGCTTTAAACCGAGCACATGCGCATCAGGAGGTAAGTTTAAATGGAGTAACTCAGCAACATCCGTGTTTAATTGGCATCGCTTGGTGAGAACAATGGTCTTTAGAATGGCTTGATCCTTGCGTTGCGGATCCGGATCTGTCAGTGAGGTATAGTACCGTTCAATCCGCTTAGGAAACCAGACATCCGGTAGGTATTCGTGATAATCTATTTTCCGTGTCTCTACATAAACATCGCCGACTCTGAAGTACTCCGGTTCTATCCGATTCTTAACGATAAATGCTCTTTCCAACTTAACCAATCGGAAACCTTTGTCATGAGAAATCCAGAGTTTAAGGGACTGCTTCGGTAAATTTAGGCGGATAACAGAAGTTTCTTCGCCGTCCAATAATTCACTACCGAGCAGTTTACTTTCATGCGTTTCAAGGCGTTGCCAAAGCGGTTCGGTGAGATAGGCACTTTCCCCTTCGCCGGGATAAGTGAGCCAATACCTCGGATCAAGGTCAGAAAGGATATTCCTTTGATACCAAACACCATATTCGAGATGATGGAGGTCATAAACCTTGAGGGTCGTATCTGCCTCCCATAAGATAAAATAGGATTTACCTGTCTGGTTCTCAATAAGCGTGTAACTATCCGGCTCTGCACTCGCGACGATGCGTACATCGTCAGCAAGTTCAATGCTTTGTTGCTTGAACGCCTGTCGAATTGTCTTGATGACTGTACTTTCTTCGTCAGGTGCGCCCTCAATACTAAAGAGCAGTTTTTTGTATCTATAGATTTCCCATTGCTGTTCTCCATCGTAAATCTTCACGAGCGGCAACAACCTTTTTATGAGCGGCAAATCCTTATCTAACGTCGGAAAATCCCTTTTTTGTTCTACCCGGATTTTCTCACCTTCAAACGTCAAAGCATATTGCGTTTTCGAGATCCCTGGCTTTCTATGGTGTTCAATGACGAAGTCCCCACTTGCTGAGACGATAGCACTATCATAGTGCTCCATCTGCGTAAGAACCGTTGGTAAATCGAACGGCGGAGGATCATAGGTTTGATCGTCAGATTCATATTGCGTCAGAATATCTGGTTTGGGTTTAGGATTGAGTAGATCACCTACTGAGCGGGTGTGACTCTCCCCGTAATCGAAAACGGGGGTATCAGGCGGTAAACCCAGGCTGAGAAACGCTGTAACATCGGCGTTTAATCGACACTGCTTCGTGAGAAGGACGTTTTTTAAAATGAAATCCTCTCCATCCTGTTGTTCCGGTGATGCCTTCGGTGCAGTAGACATTTCAATGCTTTTAGGGAACCAGACATCGGGTAGGTATTCGTGATACGTAATTTTTCGGGTTCTGATGTAGGTTACACCCTGTTTAAGGGGACTCCATTCCTGCGGATTCTCCACAGTAAACGCCAGTTCTGACTTAACCAGTCGAAAACCTTTATCCTGAGAAATCCAGAGTTTATAGGACGCAGCAGGCATTTTAAAGGTTTCCGTGGACCAAGCCGGTATATTTAGACGAATCACGGATGTTTTTTCACCGTTCAGGACCTCAGTCCCAATAATTTCACTCTCATGTTTCTCAAGCAAATGCCACAGCGGTTCGGATAGATAGGAACCGTTTGAACCGAGGCTTGGAAAGGTGAGCCAAAATCTCGGATCATAGTTAGAAGGAATCAACCACTGCGGTCGAACACTATATTCGAGATGATAATCATAAACCAACAGCGTCGTCTCTCCCTCCAACCAGAAAGAATAGTTTGTCCCGGTCTCATTCTCAACAAGTGTGAAACTCTCTGGCGCGTCACCATCAACGATGCGTACATTGTCTGCGAGGTCGATACCTTGTTGCTTGAATGCCTGTCGAATCGGCTCAAGATCAGTTTTCTCCTTGCCGGGTGCAATTTCAAATTCAAAGATCATCCTTTTTTTCTTTTCGCCTTCCCAGGAGCGTTCTCCATCCCAATACCCGATGATCGGCCATCCCTCTTCCTGTTCCACTTGGACTTTCTCACCTTCAAACATCAGCGTATATTCTTTTTTCCCGACTCCTTGATCTTGATGATGTTCCATGACGAAGTCACCGGTTACGGAGACGACAGCGTTATCGTAGTGCTTCATCTTCGTGATAATAGTTTCCAAAGCAAGCGGAGCGGCATCATCAGCTGGGTTGCCGACGCCATTATCCTTACCTGGCGCGTTGGCATTTCCGAGTTGCGTCCGGTTATCCGGTTCAGCTTCAAGGTTTAGCACAACGGGTGCCTCAATGAGTTCAACCTTCATCTCTGACGCTGCATTGAAATTGTACGGCTTCTGGAAACGCGATAAGTATTGATTGCTAAAACCGAGCATCAGTAACATAATCGCCACAGCCGAGACACCTATTACCCACGGCACGAGCGGTTTACCGCCAGATGGCGCGACCTGTTTCGTGCGCGAAATCTCTCGCATGATGTTTTCTGTAAGGTTTGGTGTGATTTGGAAATTTTCTAAAGCCTCTCGAATCATCGGTTCCTCCCTCTTTAAACGTTGCTGCGCGCGGCGCAAACGACTCCGCACCGTATTTGCCGATACACCTAAAAACGCACCAATCTCTGAACTGGACATTTCGCCGAAGTAGTGCAACGTGATGACTGTGCGTTCACTCTCTTGGAGTTTGGCAAGCAACTTTTTGACGACTTCGCGTTGTGCCTCCGCTTCCGTCCGCTCGTTTTCTGCAACGACATACCCGGAATACGTCGCTTTTTCTAAGCGTGTATCTTCAAGCGGTTCTGTCCATAAACGTTTTTTGCGTAGCCACGTACTACAGTTGTTTGCAGCAATCACATAGAGCCAACTCGCGAAACTTTGCGGTTTCTTCAGCGTTGCTAACTCCTGATATGCTGTCAAGAATGTATCCTGCGTAATCTCTTCGGCGATGTGGAAATCCCCAATCTTCCGCCACACGAGCGCGTGCACCGGTTTCTGGTATTTCTTCACCAGTTCCGTGAAGGCAGTATCATCCCCATTGAGAATACGGTGAATGAGTTCGACATCAGTGGTTTTCATGAAATTCTCTCCGATCGCCCCATAGTGACGCTTTTTAGGAGTCAAACTGGTGCATAATTCTGCAATTAGCCGTCAGCGATCAGGAGTTGGTGGTCAGTACGTGTAGCGACCGGACCCCTTCCCATGATAGATGGGATGCCGGTCGCTCCTACAAGAAGGCGTTTGGAATTGGAAAGTCGAAATTGTGGGAGAACTGAATAGCTCTGCCGCTTAGGTAGGATATACTGATTTCTGTTATTCGTCAAGACTGAAGTGAAGCATCCCTTGGTTTTTTGTGCCTATGTATACCGTGTTTCCAGCAACAGCGAGAGAGATTATATCATCAGGTATCTCTGGGATGATCTGATTCCAAATGCTGTTTTCCAAACGATGGATACCTGTCTCGTTAACGCCATAAAGGGTGTTTCCATCAACAGCCAATTGCTCCATAACGAGATTTGTACCCTCAGAATCAGTGACAACTCGCCACGGTTTTCCATCATCTGATGCAGTGATACCCGCGTCTGTTGCTACATACACAGTGGAACCGGCAAATACTATCTCTTTGAAAGCTCTAATACGGAATGGCAAATTTAGAGTGACATTGGACCAATTATCTCCTGCATCAAATGATTGGACAAGGGTACCATCCCGTTTTCCTACGTAGACGGTGTTCCGCGAAACAGCAAGTTTGAATTCTGTCATTAGTGTGCGCTCGGAAAGTTCAGTTGTTTCTTCGACACCGGTGTCAAACCATTGTGTCTCACCGGGTTTCCAACGGAAGAGTTTAAAGTTATATTCCATGTAGAATGTGTTTTCACTGATAGCAGATGCGCCACGTAAACCGCCCTCAATGAATATGCCCGGCCATAGGCGGCGGTCCTGTACCAACTGTTTGAAAAACTGTGTTGCTCCTGAAGAATTTTCTTGCAACTGTTTAATGAAAGACTCAACTTGTAGGTTAAGATCCTTATCTGGTATATCTTGCCAGTTAAAAGAGAGCGTTCTTAACGCTGTTGATTGGAACGGGGGCATCCCTTGAACCGGCATCAGTGTATTGTCATCTGTAGAGACTTTCGACATGACCTTATACATACGTGTTTCATCATTGGAAGTGTTACCCTTTGCGTAAAGCACGTCACCAGCGGCTACTATTTCAAAAATTCGTGGTGGTTCTTCTCTGTAAAATGCTGTTATTGGTACGTCTATTCCGACGGTTTTCCAAGAATGACCGTAGTCGGTGGTTTTAACTATCTCTTCTCCGGTTCTTGCATAGAGTGTTGCAGAGGTATCTCGTCCTTCATTAAAAACGATTAGGTCATCCATTCGACTCTCACCATCAATATTCACGAGGTCCCACGATTTGCCATTATTAGTAGAACGATAGAGACCTCTGTTTCCGCTTGCATAAATGGTGCTTTCGTTCAATGCTAAAGCAGGAGATATTTCAATTAGCGAGGGTGAGGTGCCGCGGGGTGGTGGTTTCATCCAGGTATTTCCACCATTTGTAGAGCGGACCATCCCCCTTTCCATTGCTAAGAGTGTTTCACCGACAGCAACAAGTTTGATATGCGGAGGAGAACCGTTTATGTGCCATGCGTTTGTCGGTGTTATATCTTGCCACGAATCCCCTAAGTCAGCTGAACGGAAGATCCACCAAGTACGTTGCTGCCCGTGGGAACCTTTCCGCGGATTTTGCGTGTTCCTATCTAATGCTGCTACTACATATAGACGATCTTTAGAACCTGTGAATGAAATAACTTCCCCGATTCTGGGAACTGGAAATTCCAAGCGTTGCCAACTGTCGGCGTTGAAACGGTAGAGTCCGGTGTCTGTTCCAGCAAAAAGCGTGTTTTGAATTACCCCCAAGGAGCTGATGTACCCCATTACGTCGTCGGCTATCATCTTCCATGTCTTGCCAGTATCTTCAGAACGAAAAATACCGTTATCAAATGCAACATAAAACGCCTGATCCGTCAGCACCAATCCAGTGGGATACCCGTATTCTATCTGCCAAGAGTGGACTAAATCCCATGTTTCACCATCATTTGCTGAAGCATAGAATTCATGAGACGGTAAAAGATAGAGGGTATCGTCCCATTTCGCGATCGGTGTTTGACCACCCCAGACGACATTCAATGAATTCATGTCGAAGATGTATCGCCACCTTTTTCCATCGACAGGCAATTTGTAGATACGTCCACGCTTGGCAACCGCATAGAGTTCGCCTTCAGAAGTCGCAAACAAGTTGATAATCTCTGTGCTGCTTCTGGCTGGATCCGCCTGAATCCACTCCTGTTTAGGCACAGAAACGTCTTTTCCGTCTGCTTGTGCGGCGGCGAATAAGACATCATCAGGTTGTTGACCGACACCGTCGTCCTGACTCGGCACGGCAGCATTTCCAAGTTGCGTCCGAACATCCGGTTTGGACTCAAGGTTTAGCACGATGGGTGCTTCAATGAGTTCAACTGTCATCTCTGACGCTGCATCAAAACTGTAAGGCTTTTGAAAGCGCGACAGGTACTGATTGCCGACACCTAACATCAAAAATATGACTGCTAACGTGGAAATACCTATTGCCCATGGGATTAACGGTTTACTGCCTGATGGCGCAATCGGCTTCAGACGCGAAATCTCGCGCATAATATTCTCTGTGAGATTCGGTGTAATTTGGAAATGGTCGAGTGCTTCTCTTATCATCGGTTCCTCCTCTTTTAAGCGGTTCCGCGCACGCCGCAAACGACTTTTAATGGTGCTTCCCGATACGCCTAAAAATCGGCTAATTTCTGCAACTGTCATCTCACCGAGATAGTGGAGCGTCATTACTGTGCGTTCACTCTCTTTCAGTTTCGCGAGCAGCTGCTTGACCACCTCGCGTTGTGATTCCGAGGCGGTTTTATGCCGTTCTTCGGTGACGTGTTGGGAATAAGCATCTTCCTGTATCATGGTTATCTCTGTGTCCTCCAACGGTTGCGTCTGTATCCGTTTTTTGCGGAGCCACGTGGCGCATAGGTTTGCCGTAATCACATAGAGCCACCCGGAAAACTGGTTCGGATCTTTCAGTGTTGAAAGTCTCTGATACACTTTCAGAAAAGTGTCTTGGGTGATGTCCTCAGCGATGTGGAAATCCCCGATTTTTCGCCAAGCGAGCGTGTGAACCGGCTTTTGATATTTATTCACAAGTTCAGCAAAAGCGGCTTCATCACCCGCGAGAACTCGTCGAATAATTGCAACATCGTCGTTTTTCATCAGGCACCTCCAAAAATCGATAGTTGATTAACACTTTTCCGTCAAATCCCCATGCTTTAGCTTGTGGGATGTAGACGGCGAAGCATCCGATTGAAAAATAAACTTGATACTCTCAGAAAAAATGTAGTATAATGATAGTATCAGGTTGGAAACCAGCAGCCTATGCGTGGTCTCTCGGCTACGTGTTTGCCTCCCGCGTAGTAGCGGATAAAAGCGTGATATACCATGAGAAAAGCCCGCAAATACAAACTTCAGAATCAATCTAATACCCTCAAACTTGGCAACATGCTTGACGATATGTGGGGTATCCATCTCCATATCATGCGTTTACAACGTAGGTATTACCGCATGTTCGGTAAAAACCTATCTGCGTTTCGCATCAATGCCCATGTTGCGAAACTCAAAAATCGGACGAAACCGCATTGGGCAGCCTTGCCGAGCCAAGTTGTGCAAGACGTTGTGCTACGTTATGGTAAATCGCAAGGTGCTTTTCTTGATAATATCAAAGCCCGTAAAGCGGGTGAAACGACGCGTAAAGTCGGCAGACCGAAAATCAAACCACAACATAAATACAACTCCATGACGTTCACACAAGCGGGTTACGAACTTCAAGGCAATCGTATCAAAATCAACTGTATAGACACATGGTTTTCCTTCCACAAACACCGTGAAATCAAAGGTCTAATCAAGACGATTACCATCAAACGCGATAAGTGCGGAGACTACTGGATATGCTTTTCATGTGAGAATGTTGACGATTCCGAACCCAAACCTAAGACGGGTAAGAGCGCAGGGTTTGATTACGGAAACAAAACGTTCCTAACCAGCGACGCAGGCAATAAGATAGAATCTCCGCAGTTCTTCAAACAATCCCTGAAAACGTTGCGATCTCTCAATAAAGCACTGAGTCGTAAAGTGAAAGGTTCAGGCAACTGGTATCGTGCGTGTCGTGCTTTGGCAAGACAACACAGAAAAGTTGCCAGACAAAGAGCAGATTGGCAATGGAAACTTGCGACCGAACTTTGCCAAGAGTTTGACACACTCATTTTTGAGACACTGAATCTTGATGGCATGAAACGCCTCTGGGGTCGTAAAGTCTCTGACCATGCCTTCTACCAGTTTCTACAGGTACTCGAACAGAAGTGTGCTAAGCACGGTAAAGCCTTTGAAAAAATCAATCAATGGACAGCAACGACGAAACCTTGCAGTGATTGTGGCTACTATAACAAAGCACTCTCTCTTTCGGATAGACAGTGGACGTGTCCCGAATGTGGTTCCCACCACGATAGAGACGTCAACGCTGCGATCAATATCAAACGGGCAGGCTTGGCTGCCTAAAGTGGAGCGACAGTAAGCCGGTGGACTCTCTGAGAAAACCGCAGTCGCGAGGAAGCACAAGCCCCTACCTTCAGGTAGTGGGTACCTTGACTGACCTATCGAATTATAGTGACGCAAGATAGGTGCGAAATGGTTGCTTAATTGGAAAAAAAATAAATTTCTGGAGGAAAAAGAGGGGAATAGGGATAGGAAAGGGCGGCATTTAGCACCGCCCAAGTAAGATATATCGATTTCTACTATTTGTCAAGATTGAAGTGAAGTACACCACTGTTCCGCGTGCCGACGTACAACACGTTTCCATCCACAGCAAGCGAGGTCACCCTTTCCGGCACCACTGAAGTAACCTGTTCCCACGTGTCGTTTTCGGTTTCTAAGCGATAGACACCTGTCTTGGAAACACCATAAACGTTTGTGCCATCAACGGCTAATCGTCCGATAATGAGAGATGTTCCTGCTGTATCGATGATAGTACGCCACTGTTTTCCGTCACTGGACGCAGCAACACCCGCATCCGTTGCTACATACACGGTAGAACCCGCAAACACCACATCATAAAAAGTTTTAACAGGAAACGGCAAGCTTGGTGTGAGATCAAGCCAATTATTTCCTTTATCAAACGAGACAACAAGATGTCCATCCCGTTTACCGACGTAGACAGTATTCCCTAAAGCGGCAAGTTTGAGCTCTCCAAATGCTACACCCCCAGACAGTTCAATGGTTTCTTCCTGTTCGGTGTCATACCATTCAGTATCACCGGGTTCCCATCGGAAGAGTTTATAGTTGTATTCCATATAGAACGTGTCGCCACTAACAGCAAATGCCCCTTTACGGAACCCTAATTGCATATACACATCCGGCTGTCGAGGGTCCCATTTGGCTAACTGCTTGAAGAAATCTACCGCGCCGGTAGACGTTTCTCGCAACTGTTCAATGACCGATGCCTCTGACAAGTGAGCCCCGTTCCTCTTTTTCATTCCTATTTGATGCAACAGGATACTTAAGGCCGTTGCGTCAAAGATCGGTATGCCTGGGATCGGTACAAGCGAATTGCTGTCTGTAGATACGTGATATAGACGCGTCTCTCCGCTACCGAGCAAATCTCCACCTTTAGCATAGATTTTACCATCAGCTTTGACAATATGGGTAATATCTGGGGTCCTTTCTCTGTCCGGTTCCGTCATCGGCATTTCTATTTGGACTTCCTGCCAAGATGTACCTCTATCAGTTGTTTTTACGACCTTTTCTTCTTCATATCTCGCGTAAAGTGTCGGAGGCATGTTATCCACTTTATTGCTTTCTCTATACACGATGAGATTACCTATTTGACCTGTATCCGGGTTCATGTTTACCCTATCCCACGATTGCCCGGCATCAGTGGAACGATGGAGTCCGTCCTCTCCCGAATCAACATAAAAAACGTTCTCGTTTACTGCTATCGCAATGTCTACATCAGCATTCATTGCAGGGGATGTCCCCGGTAATTGTGTTGGTAGCCATGTGTCTCCACCATCGGTAGAGCGCACCATCCCTTGTTCCATCGCCAAAAGTGTGTCCCCCGCAGCAATAAGTTTAACAAAAGGTGGCCATCCTTTTACTGCCCAAGCGTTTGTCGGCGTTATATCGTCCCATGAATTCCCCAAATCAGTTGATCGGAATATCCACCAAACCTGCAGCAGCCCTCTGGAAACTTTACGAGGATCCGCGGGTATCTCTGCAGCAACATAAAGTTTCTTTCCTGTTGCTGCAAATGAACGGACCAGACTGACAGGCACTGGAAATTCAACGCTTTGCCAGTTATCAGTACCGAGGCGGTAGAGTCCATTTCCTGTACCAGCAAACAATGTGTCTTGAATATTGACTATAGAGCGGATATACCCCATATTCCCGATCATTAACCCAGCGTTTATTGCCTTCCACGTTTTGCCGTTATCTTCAGAACGGAAAATTCCGGTGTCAAAAGCGGCATAAAACGCCTGCTCTGTTAGTATCAAGCCAATAGCATCATAATGTCCGTCTGGCAAAGCGTGTACCAAATCCCACGTTTTACCATCGTCCTTTGAAGCAAAAAGTTCGTTTGCCAGCATAACGTAGAGCGTATTTTTCCATTTTGCGATGGGTATATTCGGAGGCCATACCTTTACCAATGGATTAAAATCAAAAAGGTGTTGCCATCCGTTTCCATCCGTTTCTAACTTGTAAATCTGCGTATCAGCAAAAGCGTAAAACTCGCCATCAGGTGTTGCAAGGAAACCATTCGCATCACTTCCTTTGATCGGTCCAGCCTGTATCCACTCCTGTTTAGGCACAGAAACGTTTTCTCCGTCTGCTTGCGCGGCAGCAAATAAGACATCATCGGGTCGCTGACCCGAATCATCGTTGTTGCTGGGCGTAGCAGAACTGCCAAGTTGTGTCCGAATATCCGGCTTGGCTTCAAGATTTAGCACAACCGGTGCCTCAATGAGATCAACCGTCATCTCCGAAATCGCATCGAAACTATAAGGTTGCTGGAAACGTAACAGCTGTTGATTACCGATACCCAACATCAAAAGAACGACTGCTAACGTGGAAACGCCGATTGCCCATGGTGCGAATGGTTTACCGCCAGACGGGGCGGTAGGTTTCAGGCGCGATACCTCTCGCATGATGTTTTCTGTAAGGTTTGGTGTGATTTGGAAATTCTCTAAAGCCTCTCTAATCATCGGTTCCTCCCTCTTTAAACGTTCCTGTGCACGGCGCAAACGACTCCTCACCGTGTTTGCCGATACCCCTAAAAACGCTCCAATCTCCGCACTTGACATCTCGCTGAAGTAATGCAACGTGATGACCGTGCGTTCACTCTCTTGAAGTTTCGCAAGCAACTTTTTGACGACTTCACGTCGCGCTTCTACTGCTGTCTGCTCGTTTTCCGAGATAACATACCCTGAATAGGTCGCTTTTTCTACTAATTGCGCGCCGCTCGTATTTTCAAGCGGCTGCGTCCACAAACGCTTTTTACGGAGCCACGCTTTGCAGTGGTTCGTCGCTATGACATAAAGCCAACTCGCAAAACGCTGCGGTTTCTTAAGCGTTGCTAACTTCTGATATGCCTTTAGGAATGTATCCTGCGTAATTTCCTCGGCGATGTGGAAATCCCCAATCTTCCGCCACGCAAGCGTGTGAACCGGCTTTTGGTATTTTCTCACGAGTGTGGAGAACGCAGTATCATCGCCTCCAAGGACGCGTTGGATGAGTTGAGCATCATCGTTTTTCATCAGTTACCTTTGGAAAAGGAGTGTTATCATTTCGGATTAAATACTTGGTGACGCGACTTAGGGGTTAAACTGGTGCATAATTCTGCAATTAGCAATCAGGAGCCTGTTTCCACCAGCAGCCAGCAGTCAACAAAATAGCGATGAGTTATCAGTAGTGAGTGTTGCTATGGAGAGTGCTTCGCAGTGAGGATCCTACAGCGAAAGTCTGTCTGTGGAAGATTGACATTAACCGAATGATTAAGACGAAGAAGGGCGGTCGTTATAGCACCGCCCTGATAGGTGCATCATTTTTCAAGGTTGAAATGAAGCATATTGCTGTCCCGTGTGCTCACGTATAGGGTATTTCCGTCAACGGCGAACTCCTCTACATGATCCGGCACCTCTGAGACAACCTGTTCCCAAGTGCCGCTTTCTAAGCGATAGATACCTATGTTTTTGGTTAAACCGTAAAGGGTATCTCTATCAACAGCCAGTTTCTCCATATTGAGCCGTGTTCCCGCGGCATCAGTCATAGCACGCCACTGTTTTCCATCATCTGACGCGGCGACACCTGCGTCTGTCGCTACATATACCGTGGACCCCACAAACACAATGTCTTTGAAGGCTTTAACGGGCAATGGCAGTGCTGGTGTGAGATCGAGCCAATTAGTTCCTACATCAAACGATACAACGAGGTGTCCATCTCGTTTTCCGACGTAGACGGTGTTGCCTGAAACAGCAAGTGTGAACCCCCGCCAAGTCCCAAGAACTTCATCAATCTTTTCTTCGGGCATACCTACGCTTTCAAATGCCTTCATTGCTTCCCTATAAAGGAGTTCACCCGTTTCTTCCACACCTGTGTCGTACCACACTGTTTCCCCAGGTCTCCATCGGAAGAGTTTAAAGTTGTATTCCACGTAAAAAGTGTCGCCGCTGACCGCAAAAGCACCACCTATACCTCTGTCTATGAGTCGATATTGATCCTGATAAAGTGCTTGTCCATAAAGTTCCTCTTGCCTCAGCGTGTCACCTCGTGCCAACGTCTCAAAGAACTGGTCTGCACCCACGAAATTTTCTTTCAACTGTTCAACGAACGATTGATCTGACACATCTAAAGCACCTGTCCTTCCTTTATTCCACAGACGGCTTAAGTCATTTGAGTCAAAGATAGGCATGTCCTGTATCGGCATGACCGTCTTGTCATCTGCAGAGATGCGATATAAACCTGTTTTATGCGCGTTGCCAGGACTATGAGAACCCATTGTTTTGGCATAGAGCATACCACCGAATTCACGTAGTCGAGTAAAAGTCGGTAGCTCTTCTCTAACAGATGCTGTCATCGGTGTTTCCAGCTGAATCGTTTTCCAAGATTTGCCCTTGTTAGTAGTTTGGACGATCTCTCCTCCGTACATCGCGTAGAGCGTCGGTGGCATATTTTGCCCTTTATATGCAATTAGATTATATATGCCTTTCCAGTTCTGTCGCTTGATATTTACCGGATTCCACGATGTCCCGCCATCAATGGAACGATAAAAACCGTCTAAACTACGAATATAAATAGTGCTTTCGTTCACCGCGACAGCCGAATTAAATCTGTCCATTGAAGGTGAGGTGCCCGGTAATTGCGGGGGCAGCCATGTATTGCCACTATCCGTGGATCGGACCATACCCTTTTCCATCGCCAAGAGTGTTTCACCTGTAGCAACAAGTGTAATTTCAGGGGGCAATCCCATTACGGGCCAAGTGTTTGTCGGCGTTATATCGTCCCATGAATTACCGAGATCCGTTGACCGAAATATCCACCAACCCCGCGCCAATCCTTGACTCACTTTTTGAGAACTTGTCACGCCGTACCTGAACTTTGCCGCAACATAAATTTTCCCTTCAGCTTCGGCAATTGAAAAAATTTCTCCGACAGGGGCTGAAAATTCCACGCGTTCCCAGTTGTCATCCTTTAAGCGGTAGAGTCCATTATCTGTTCCGGCAAACAGTGTGCCTTGGATCGTTACCATAGCGTTGGGTCTCCGCGGAAACCCAACGTTCACTGCCTGCCAGGTCTTACCACTGTCTTCAGAACGAAAAGCCGTGTAATTAGAAAAAATGATATAAAATGCTCGTTCTGTTAGTTCCAAATCAAAAGCAAACAAACCATAATCTACGGGAAGGGTGTGAACTACCGCCCATGTCTTGCCGTCATCTTTTGAAGCAAGGAGTGTTGCATCTACTAACAGATAGAGTGTCCCGTTCCATTTTTCTATAAGTGCAGTACCCCTATAATCAACATCCAGTGCGTCAACATCGGTGATCTGTTGCCATCCTTTCGTACCGGATTCCATTTTGTAGATGTGTTCATAAGTAATAGCGTAAAGTTCACCATCGGATGTGAAATGTAAAGCCCCTACATCACTTCCTTTGACAGGTTCGGCTTGGATCCACTCCTGTTTCGTAACAGAAACGTCTTCACCTTCCGCCTGCGCGGCAGCGAATAAAACATCATCAGGTCGCTGACCGCTACCATCGTTTTTACTGGACGCAGTAGAACTTCCGAGTTGCGTCCGAATATCCGGCTTGGCTTCAAGATTTAGCACAACCGGTGCCTCAATGAGATCAACCGTCATCTCCGAAATCGCATCGAAACTATAAGGTTGCTGAAAACGCGACAACTGTTGATTACCGATACCCAACATCAAAAGAACGACTGCTAATGCGGAAACGCCGATTGCCCACGGCACTAACGGTTTACTACCAGACGGTGCAGCGGGTTTCAGACGCGATATTTCTCGCATGATGTTCTCTGTAAGATTTGGCGTAATTTGAAAGTGTTCTAAAGCCTCTCTAATCATGGGTTCCTCCCTCTTTAAACGTTCCTGCGCACGGCGCAAACGACTCCTCACCGTGTTTGCCGATACCCCTAAAAACGCGCCAATCTCCGCACTGGACATCTCGCTGAAGTAATGCAACGTGATGATTGTGCGTTCGCTCTCCTGTAACTTCGCAAGCAGCTGTTTGACGACTTCACGTTGTGCTTCTACGGATGTCCGTTCGTTTTCTTCGATAATGTAGCCTGAGTACGTCGCTTTTTCTAACGCCTCACTGCTTATGTCTTCCAACCGCTCTGTCTGCAAACGCTTTTTACGGAGCCATGCGTTGCAGTGATTTGTCGCTATCACATAAAGCCAACTCACAAAACGTTGGGGTTCCTTTAGCGTAGGGAGTCGCTGATACGCTTTTAGAAAGGTATCCTGCGTAATCTCCTCAGCGACGTGGAAATCTCCGATTTTCCGCCACGCAAGCGCGTGAACTGGTTTTTGGTATCTCTTCACAAGTGTAGAGAACGCCGTATCATCGCCAGCGAGGACGCGTTGGATGAGTTTAGCATCGTCGTTTTTCATCAGTTGTTCCATCGGAAAGGCGCATGCATCATTCTGGGTTAAAAACTGTGACGCGACTTATAGGGCAAACTGGTGCATAAAAATGAATTTCAGAATTGCTGGACGTTTTTCGGGGGAGGACAATTAGTATTATAACACATCCTAACAGGCTATATAAGTCCTAAAATGGGAATATGCAGGGCCATTCAATTTTAAGAAATTATTCGATTGGATGTCTTTTTTCCAGGATCCGGTGCGAAATGCTGCGAAATCTAGCGAAAATTTCGGCGTTTTGTTCTGACACATAACATATATTAAGTGTTAGCACCTACGAAAAGGACAACACCAAACACCAAAAACCTACAATTGAATGCCCCTATGGGAATATGCAGGGCTATTTAGTTCTCGGTTTTTTCGTCCAATTTTGGCTCCCCAGGACCGGTAGGTGCGTGTTTCTAACCGCACCGGATCTGTAACAGAAAACATAAAGCCCGCGAATTTCTTAAAACTAAATCACCCTGTGGGAATAGGGGAGTATTCAGTTGTAGGTTGTTAGTGGTTAGCAGTCAGTTATCGGAGGTGCCATTGGTTATCAGCATGGAGGCATTAGCGAATATTATCTATGCCGAAGTTAAGGGTGCGTATAGGAAAGAGGCAGGGTTAGAAAACCCGCCAGCGAAGAAGAATTTACGTATCTGTTTTCAATGCGGTTTGTGGGTTTTCACGTCTGCCCATGTAGTGGTGAGCAAGTCGGGTTGCGGTGATACCGGCAACGCATATTCCGGATCAAACCAATTCCCGCCAAGATTCCGTCCGACAACATGTGTCAACTGTGTCCGAATGCCGCTGTTCACATTGATTTTGAAGATTTGAAAATGGTCATCAATTGCTTGTGTATAAAGGACGTCATCTCCGTTCGGCGATGACGCAGGATACTGTGCATAGGCACCGGCTTCATCCACGAGTTGTTGGAGATCGGTACCGTCACGATTCACAATATAGATCGTCTCCTTGTTTCTCCATGCAGGCGGGAAACGATCTTTCACCGGATTGAAATCCGGTGGTAACGGATGCTTATTCCAAGAAAAGACGAGTTTGTCGCTCGTTGCTAACCAAGACGGAAAGTTTTGCCAATCCATTGCGTCCTTGGGGAGTAGACGTGTCTGTTTTCGTGTGCGGATGTCAACAAACGTAACCCGGCGGGCATGTCCAATAGGGACGTAAGTGATATAGGCGATTTCCGTTCCGTCGGGCGACCACGCTGGGTAAAAGCCTCTCACAACAAGGCTCTCTTTCTGGTCCCCTAAGGTCGCAATGTGAATAAAATCTGGGCTACCCAACCCTTCCGCGTAGGCGTAAGCAATCTGTTTACCATCGGGCGACCACGCCGGGTTGCTTCTATAAGCGTCTTTCTTGAAAACGCGTCGAACATTGTCTCCATCTGGGTCCATCAAATATAGATCCCGGATGCCATCACGGTCGGAAACAAAAAGAATCTGCTCGCCTGTAGGTGACCAGACGGCTTCAACATCCACGCCGCGATGTTGTGTTAGGTTCACCTGTTCAGTGCCATCGGGGTTCATCATATAGATTTCGTAGTTGCCATCGCGGGAGGAGGTGAACAAGATTTTCGGCGTTGTCGGTGCTTTGGCAAAAATCGGAGAAATACCGACATTCAGCACTAACAGAATTAATATAGCAAAGATCAACAACGGCATCGTTTTCATAGGAGGTTCCTCTACTGTTTTTTGACTTTTCCCCATGTCGTGGTTAGTAGCTCCGGTTGTGGTGAAACGGGTAACGTATACGCTGGGTCAAACCAATCCGCACCAATATTTCTTCGTCCAATATGGGTCAACTGCGTCCGAACCCCACTGTTTACATCAATTTTGAAGAGTTGTCTCTGATTGTTAATTTCCTGTGTATAAATGACCTCGCCGCCGTTTGGCGATAACGCAGCAGCCCGCGCTTCCTGACCGGCTTCCGGAATAAGTTGTTTCAGACCCGTTCCATCTCGGTTGATGATGTAGACGGTGTATTTATCTGCCCATGCCTCGTGCAGCTCCCTATCTAAGATGGCAGGTAACGGATGCTTGTTCCCTGTAAAGACAAGTTTATCCCCTGTAGCCGACCAGGACGGACCCGTTTCCCACCGGAATGCTTTTTTGGGTAGGAGTGGTTCCACCTTTTGGGTGCGGACGTTAATGAATGCGATCCAAGTACCCTCTAAGTCAGACGCTCTGTAGGCAATTTCTGTCCCATCTGGCGACCATGCTGGATAGAATTGGCCGATGATAAATTCCTCATCTTGGTCGCCTAAAGTCGCTATGTACATACCGGATGTACCGCCTCCGTCGGGCCAATAGTCATGCATGTAAGCGATCTGTTTGCCATCCGGCGACCAAGTCGGCGATGTTCTTCGGCCTACTATTTTTCGCCTAAAGATGCGTCGGACATTCGACCCATCCGGATCCATCAGATAGAGATCTGGCCTTCCACTGCGATCGGAGACGAAAATAATTTTCTCACCCGTCGGAGACCAGACAGCACCATAATCCACGGCGGGGTGTCGTGTGATGGGGACTTGTTCAGAACCGTCTGGATTCATGGTATAGATTTCGTAATTGCCGTCCCGCGTGGAGGTAAACAGAATTTTCGGCGTTGTCGGTGCTTTTGCGAATATCGGAGAAACGCTGACATTTAGCACTAATAGGATTAATATGACAAAAACTAACAACCGCATCGTTTTCATACGAGTTCCTCTACTGTTTTTTCACAGCTCCCCATGTCGTGGTTAGCAAGTGGGGTTGCGGTGAAACTGGTAACGCATACGCCGGATCAAACCAATCTCCCTGAAAACTCGCTTGGTGAAAAGGAGCACCAATATGCGTCAACTGTATCCGAACTCCGCTATTTATATCCAGTTTGAAGATTTGCTCATTTCCGTTAATCTCCTGTACATAGAGCACTTCCGAACCGTCCGGCGATAACGCAGCAACACTTGCATCGTGACCGGCTTCATCAAGAACTTGTTTGAGCCCTGTGCCATCGCGATTGACAAGGTAGACTGTTGTTTTGGCCTTCCATGCCTCGTGGAGCTCCCTATCCAAGAGGGCGGGTCTCGGATGCCGGTTCCCAGCAATCGCAAGTCTATCCCCCGCAGCAGACCAGGACGGAAGGTATTGCCAAGGGAGTGCTTTATCGGGGATCGGTTGTTCACGATCACGTGTGTCAACGTTGATAAATGTCAGGCGAGTCCCCAGGGCGTGAGAGACAGAGCCAGCAATTTCTGAACCATCGGGAGACCACGCAAGGGAACCGGCATACGGGAGGCTTTCGACATCTTCCTCGCCAAACCTCCCAAGATGGAGCCTGGATTTTATCTGATGTTTCCAGCCGTCGTAAACGTAAGCAAACCGTTTGCCATCCGGAGACCACGTTGGACTTCTCCTGCTAACCTTTATTTTTTGCTTGAAGACGCGCCGGACATTCGACCCATCAGGGTCCATCAAATACAGGTCCCACACACCTTTCCGCTGGCGATCCGAGACGAAGAGAATCTGCTCACCCGTCGGAGACCAGACCGCACTTATATCATGGGCAGGATGCTGTGTTAAGTTCACCTGTTCGGAACCATCCGGATTCATCATGTAGACTTCGCGATTACCGTCCCGTGTAGAGCTAAACAGGATTTTAGGGGTCGTGGGTGCTTTTGCCAAAGCAGCACGAATGCCCACAGATAACAACAATATTAAGCTGAGTACACATAAAACGAGTGTCCGTTTCATACATATTTCTCCGAGAATGTATAGCGGATATGTAATTCCTCAAGGTGAGTCGTGTTGGCACCTATTCATTGATTGATACCTCGTGAAATTTCTCATCAAGCGAGATGTGAAATAATCCACGACGCGCGGCAACAACGTAAAGTCTGTTGTTATTGATGGCGAGCGAGATAACTTTACCCGGAACACTTGGAGAAACCTGTTCCCATTTGCCACGGTTCCCTAAACGATAGATATCCGCATCGCCAGACGAGCGCGTGGACACTCTTTTGGTACTTTTTGACCAAAGCGTTAAATGCCGCATCGTCGCCAGACAAGATATCGTCGATTAACTGAACATCGCTTTCTTGTTTCATGGACCCTATCCTAACGAATGGATTTAATCGTGTTGATATACGTCAAAACGCTTAACTGAACGACGCATACATTATTATATTATAGAACTTACGCAGCCCCCACTGCAGGGTTTTTGCTGGGGTATTTCTTCAGGGTTTCAAACCCCGCCTGCATGGCATAGGATGTCCGTTATCATGGAAAAATGCGTAAGTTTTGTATTATTAAAGACGCGATTTTGGATTGAAAAACGTGCATTGTGAAAAAAAAGAATAGCGTTCTTACAGAGATGCTTTGCCTTCTGTTGTGAGTTGGAATGATTAACTATTCGTTTGCCATCCGGAGACCAAGAAGGCCCCCAGTCGTCCCCACCTTTGGTCAATTGGCTGAGTTTCTCGCCATTTATATCCATCTTGTAGATCCGGTACTGTTGTCCCTTTCGATCAGAGATAAAAGCGATTTCTGTCCCGTCTGGTGACCAGGTCGGGGTCGTGTCGTTGGCGGCGTGGTCGGTGAGTTGCCAACGTTGTTTAGTTCGCATATCCATAACATAAATATCATGACGGGCGGTATTCTCATTGGACGCATAAGCCAAGTAGCGTCCATTCGGTGACCATCTCGCGTGAATCTCATCTGCGGGTCCGTCAAGGATCGGTTAAAGGTTACCCCCATGCCTATCTATCATATAGATATCATAGTTGCCGTTTCTGTTAGTAGAGAAGGAGATATACTCGGAGCCTATATTTTGTGCTACGACATTTATTGTAAGTAGAACGCTACTCAATAACATCAGCGTTACGAAGACTGTATACACACATTTATTTTCCATTTCACGAATACCTCCCAGTTCATTATATTAATGCAACTATGGTTTAAATTCTATCTCTTTTTTCGGGCATTTATAGTAAAATCTAAAAATACTTTAAGTTGGCAAGATGGAACACATCATACCTATCGTATGTTAAAGACGCGATTTTTTAAGCAGAAACGTGCATAATGAAGTAAAAAAAGGTAGGACTTACGCATTGCCTCTTAAAGTCCCCTTGATAAGGGGGATTTAGGGGGTTTCTTTGAAGAGATATAAAAGGTAGGACTTACGCACGGCTTCTTAAAGTCCGCTGATAAGGGGGTGTTTTTGCAAGGTGTTTCCCCTAGGGGGTTTCTTTCAAAAGATGTCAAAAAAGGTAGGACTTACGCATTGCTTCTTAAAGTCCCCCTGATAAGGGGGATTTAGGGGGTTTCTTTCATAAGCATTACGCGAAGTCTCTGATAAGCGGGTGTTTTCGCTGGGGGTATTTGCTTGGGGTGTTTTGCTTGGGTATTTCTGCGGATTTCCCTTAGGGGGTTTCTTTCATACGCATTACGCGCCACTGGCGAGGTTTGAAACCCCGCCAGCAAAAATGTTTGCGTAAAATCTGATTAATCTTCATCAAATCGCGTCTTGCGTTAGTAACGAACCTATGGCATCTGCATCATCTGACCCATTATGGCTAACAGATGCCCGAGCTGCTTGAAGTCACCGAGATTAATGAACAGGTTCGCATCAATGCCATTGTCCCGTGCTTTCGCAGAGAAACCGGCACTATAGTTTTCGGGCAAGGTACTGAACATACCCCAAAACAGTTGTAGCGGTGCTGCGTTATCCGGATCCATATTTTCCCCCAACGACATTAGGGTTTTAACCGCAGTAATCGGAGAAATCGCCAGAAGAACGTTGTTGTCGGTCCCTAAGTTATCAACGAGTTGCTGATAACTCGGATGGTCAGCAAACTTCTCTTCGCTCCCTGATCTCCTATCAAGCACCATTTGCATAGATGTCGGGTCTGTCCCCATTGTGAAAAGGAGTTGTCCTTCGGTAAAGGCGTAATACCAGTGCCATTCAGAGGACACTAAATCAGAAGTTTCAGGTGCCCCCTCTGGAGCATCTGCTTTAAAATTGGGAAAGACGTAACTTTTGATCTCAACACGGTTGTGCATTAGCGACTTACCGGGATACGCCTCTGTATAGCTGAGTTTTTCCGGAAACACCTCATCCATGTAGGTTTTCACACGCTGTTCATCTTTCAACGCATAGATAAACATAGGCACAGAAGGATCCCCTAAATTGTAAGAGAAACTCCATCGGGTCGCCAAAGATTCATAAAAATCTTTCGTCTGTTCAAGAAGCACCTCTCGCTTCGCCCGTTGTTCTGGTGTATCTTTTGGAAAAAAATTAAACCACAACCTGCCTGTCTCAGTGAGAAGTTTTGGACTCCCTTGAAAGGCAGCATTCATAAATGCCTGATTTGGAAGTTTACCGAGGAACGCCAATTCGTCAGATGCATCTTCTAACACTTTCAAAAATTCGCTATCACTTTTGAATTTCAGGAACGGCTTGATTTGTATATCAGTTCCCTCGATGTGAAGCCGAAGGCTTGCATATTGCACCTGCTCAATGGACGCTGTATTTTTAGATATACCTTCAAAAAATAGAGCGACTGCATCGAATATTTCAGGGTCATCTTCAAGGTTATCCATCATTGATTCCAATTCTTCCGCAAGCGGTCTGTCAAGCGTGGCGATAGCACCTTCAACATCAAAGTAAACCGCCACTTGATCGGTATCTGCCAAAATATCACTCAGGAAAGCAAGATAATCAGGATTTTGCGCGACAGCCTGTCTTGTTCCGATATAGGTGTCAATAACGCTTTCACAGACCGTAGGGTGTTTTGAAAAGACAAACGTATCCCCCAAAATAGCAATACTTTCCGCATCTTCGCTGTCGTTCCAATAGGTTACGTCCTTATATTCCGTGCGTCCGTCCGCTTTCGTGACCTTTTCAATGATCTGTTTCATTGTTTCAGGGTCTTTTAGTTGCGTAAGGACAGCGAATTGCAGCGGTTTCAGACGGGTAAGGACGACTGCAAAATCCCGACTCACATTAAAAGTTTCTTCCAACGCAATCAAACCCTCAAATTGCTCCCCGAAAGTATCCGACAAAATTTCCACAGACACATCGGATGCCTGCGTTTCAGGTGCAAACGCTGTCCGCAACGTATTAATTCTGTTATCCAAATCAAGTAAACTCGGACAGTAGATGACCCCTAAAGTCTGTTCTGGAATTAGGTGTAGGACACTGTCATTTGGAACAACACTTGATGCAGTCTTAGAAGGTTGAAGAGGCGTATCTGCTATACCGAGACAAGGAAATAGAAGCGTTATCAGAAGCGTTAACGCCATAAGCGGTAAGGGTAAAATTTTCTTTATCATTACGGTTTCTCCTTAGGCCTGCAAATGTCTAAAGACATATTTTGCACGGCGAATTTCATTAACCTATTTCTTTTTTCTTTTTTTAGACCCGTTGTCTGTTTTTAAGGGTGTCTGAATCCATTTTTCAAATGCTACGGTGTCTTGAAAAAATGAACGCATGAGCGCAAATTCAGTGGGCGTTGCGATTGCACACCGCAGAAGCCCTTCTGAGGAACTGTGTTCTTCCAGCCACTCGCGCCATACATCGTGAAAGACTTCAGTGTATATTTGTGCTTTAAGATTAGTGACCATCCCCATCTGCATCAGTCCTGACATGTGGGAAAGCAATTCTGTTGGCGAGGAGATTTCCATCAACGGTTCCATTAAGTGTTCGGTTTGGAATTCAACAAGCGCATTCTTGTCATCCAAAATATCCGGCTCCTTTACGGACAACAAACGGAGTTTGAAGTAGTAATCCGCGCAAATTGAGAGTGCCTCCGCTTTTGTCTTTGGTGGTAACACCTTTTTGAAAGAAAATAGCACATCGGTCTTTCGCTCCGCTGTTGGCATCGCCGCAACATAAGTCGAAAAATCCTTATATGCCTGTCCAACTTCCGCTTTCAGATAAGTTAAGTACGGCGCGCTGGATAAAGTTTCGTCCAGTGTACCGGTGCGCTGAAGAAGTTGGTGCAGCAATTGCTGCTGCACCTCAGTCAAGGGTTCTCGGACCGATGCCTCTAACACCTTTTTACGCTTTTGATAATGCCCAATTACATCTTTCACACCCTTCATCATTTCACCTACCAGTTCAGCTTTTTCCGCCCCCTCAAGGGCATTATTGAAACAGGTAGAGAGAAAGAGAAACAATAGGAATAGGGTAATGTGTTTCATGGCAGCGACATTTGTGTTGAGTCTCACGGTTGCACCTCCGGTGGTAGGGGTTGCGGATGGGTTTCGCGTGGATTGGACCTTGATCGTGGCACTTCTGTCGCTTGTTTAGAAAGCCACGCTTCTATTTCAGTTGGTGAGTTAAAACGTTCTAAAAGATAGTTTGCTGCCGCCTTATCGGTTTCCAGCAGCTTCAAAAGTCCCGCGTCCGTCCCGTTTTGAGATAAGAGTTTTCTGATAGAATTTATTCGCTTTACCGACATCGGCGATGATAGTTCCGTTTGAGAGTTCTCTGTTGCGACTACGCTGTTTTCATTTGAACGGGTCGGTGGCGACTCAATTGATGCCGTATCGGACGTCGTGGCTTGCGGTTCTGAGGTCGGTGTTCCCGTAGCTTGCGTGTCAGCTTCCGTAAGCGTCGGTAGCAGTGTAGACATGTCCTCCGGGACAGTATACTGGATATTTTCCAATTCGCCTGCTACCAAAACTTGTTCTGTCATCCATTTCATCTGTTGTCCTATCTCACCTTTAAAGTTAGCAAGTGCCCAGAATTGGAAATCTTGCTCTCTGGCGAGATCCATCGTAACTGCCATCATTACCTTGTGAAAGTCGCCGGGTGTGTCGGCAACGATTTTATGGATACGTTCCGCCATTTCCGCTTCGTAATCTTCAGGCTCACCTTCAGGAAAATGTCTGCGGAAAGCGTTTTGTGAAATTTCCGCCAAGTCGAATTTCGGACCGTCTTCACCCATGAAAATGTTCATTAATTCGTCGATGTTGAGATCGGGAAATTCACCTTCTTCTAAACCCTCCATTTTTTCCCGCATAAACTTCATACCGGCATCAACTCGGGCTGCCCCCTCTGGTCCCAAAGCCTTTTTAATGCGTTCGGGGTCCTTTGAACGCAGTGCCGCTTTGTATTCGTCCATATCTATGTCATCTATGCTTGGCAAGGATGCTTGAGGGGTTGCATCAGTGCCTTGTGAACGGGTTGCGTTCTCAGTTTGGAACACCTTGCTTGGTGGGACACTTTCCTGAACCGATTCCGTTTCAATAGGTGCCTCGGTTTGAGGAGTTGGAGTCCGTAAAAACGCCACGCCTATGAGAGAGATAAAGCATAATCCTATAATGATCGGAAACAGACGATTTTTCATGAGAGACCTCCTATCTTTTCAATGTTATGTAACATCAATTGTTTTCGTTTTCAAGCGAGATGTGAAACATCCCGCGCTTTTCAGTAGCCACATAAAGCCTATCAGCATTAATAACAGCGGAGATGATACTGTCTGGCATCTCTGGCGAGATTTTTTCCCATTCGCCATGGCTATTCAATAAATGTGCGCCACTCTTGCCAACACCATAAACCGTTCTGCCAGCCACAGTCATTCGGTCTATGACGGTGTGGACGCCTGTCTTATCGGTTATTCCGCGCCAGTGTTCACCGTCTGCTGACATCAAGACCCCCGAATCTGTCGCGACAAATACAGTTGAATCTGCGAAGACGATCTCGTTGAAATGCTCGAAGCGAAACGGTAGATTTGAAGTCAGGTCTTTCCATGTGTTGCCACCATCAAGCGATCGAAATAGATGCCCATCCCGTTTTCCGACATAGACGGTTTCACCTGAAACAGCAAGCACGAGGTTTTCCTCATTATCTTCCTGAGTCATTGCTGCTGTATCCACAAGTCCCGTGTTGAACCATTCAGGTTCACCGCGTTTCCATCTGAAAAGCCTTCCCGCATATTCCACGTAGAATGTCTCACCACTGACTGCCAATGCACTTGGGTACTTTTCCATCTGTTGAGCTGGGTCCATCCGCTGTGCTATTTCGGTTATCCTGTCGGCTTCTTCATCACTGTCGGGAGTGTTATCTACGCTATCTTTTTTCGATGCAGCTTCTATTTTCTCTATGGAGGAACCGCTGCTGAAAGACGGAACGCCTTGGATCGGGATTAAGACGCTGCCATCCGTCGAAAGACGGAAAATGACCAATTCCTCTTCTGTTCTCAGGGCGATACCATAAAATATATCGTCAGAAATTGTTAACTGAGAAGCAACAAAAAGATCGCTAACTTTTTCTACCGATTTTGGCGTAGATTCGCCAGAATTGAGACGAAGTGTTTCCCAAGACTGCCCGCCATCAGTAGATTTGGCAATAGACATGATTGTATTCGCGTAGAGCGCATTCTTGAATGCGACTAAGTTGGATACTCTGGTGCCAACGATCCCCTTCATAAATGGGTGCCACGTTTTTCCGCCATCCGTTGATCGGGTAACCCCAAAAAATCCAGATTTGAGAAGCGTATTCTCGTCCACGGCTATAGCAGGAAACAGACTGGTGGGCATTATTGAATCCATCATCGATTTCACGTCGAACGTGTCCCGGTTAAAACCGGAGCTCACCCATGTCTTTCCACCATCAATTGAGCGGAGGGTCGTCATCAATCCCATTGCCAAAAGCGTCTCACCAGTTGCGAAGATCTTAACGCTCGGTGATACTTTTTCTACAGGTATAATGTTCGTAGGGGTTATTTCAGTCCACGAATCTCCTAAATCAGTTGAGTGGAAAATTTCCCATGCACTTGAACCTTCGCCCCCCATAAGTTGCGCTGCAAGTTGTCCTGCGTACGCGATTCTACCATCAGCGGTTTCCAACTCAGCAAAATCAAGCCCTGTCTCGACATAAAGGTTATTCTCAGAAACTGTCAAAGAGTGGATTGCTCTGGATGTTTCGATCGTCAGTTTTTCCCATGCACCTGAATGCACACGGTAAAGCCCTTGGTTTGTACCAACAAACACAGTGTTTTTAATAGCAGCAATCGCGAGTACGATTCCTGCAGCGTTCTTATCAATTAGGGGTGTCCACTGCTGACCCGCACCTTCGGAGCGAAAAACCTGATTGTCGAGAGCAAGATATAATCCTTCGTCCGTTGTTACGAGTCCAGTAGGGCTCCCTTTTGGGCGTTCACCAAGCGACTGCCACGTTTCACCTCTATCGACGGAAGCCAATACTTCACGGGTAGCGACGAGGTAGAGGGTATCACCTCGTTCTGCCATCGGTGTGTTGTTCCCGATTGCCACAGAAGTGTTAACAAGTGTCCACGTAGGTGCGTCTGGTGCCAATCTATAAACACCGACCGACGAAGCAGCGTAGATGTCGCCTTTAGAACTTGCCATTAAACCTGATGTTGTCGCTCCTTCTGCAGGACCGTTTGCTTGTATCCACTGCTGCTGTGTTGACGGAAGCACCTCCTTTTCTAACTGTGCTGCCCCAAGTGTAACAGGTTCCGAAAGTTGCAAACCAGTACTGCTGCGCTTACCGGGGGTCTCAAAACGTCCCGCTTGGCTCCGTAAAGCCGGTTTTGCCTGTGTGTCAAGGACGACGGAGGCATCAATGATCTCAACGGTCATTTCAGATTGCGCGTCTATGTTGTAGGGTTTCTGGAAACGCGCCAGGTATTGAGATCCCATCCCCATTATTAGAAAAATAAGAACTGCTGTTGCAGCAGAAAGTGTCACTGGGATCAACGGTTTACCGCCAGATGGTGTAACGGGTCTCATACGTGAAACCTCGCGCATGATGTTCTCCGTGAGATTTGGCGTGATTTGGAAATGCTCCAAAGCCGCTCTTACCATCGGCTCCTCTCTTTTTAATCGCTGTTGCGCCCGGCGAAGCCGACTCTTAATCGTATTCACAGAGACACCTAAAAACGAACCAATCTCTGCCGCCGACATATCGCCGAAGTAATGCAGCGTGACGACCGTTCTATCGCTCTCTTGAAGTTTCGCAAGCAGATTTTTCACGACTTCACGTTGTGCTTCCACTGCTGTTCGTTCGTTCTCTTCAATGATATACCCAGAATACGTCGCTTTTTCTAACTGCACACTGCTCGTTTCCTCAATCGGCTGCGTCTGCAAACGCTTTTTACGCAGCCACGAGCTGCATTGATTCGCAGCAATCACATAAAGCCAACTCGCAAAACTCTGTGGCTTCTTCAACTTTGCTAATTCCTGATATGCTTTTAGGAATGTATCCTGTGTAATTTCCTCGGCGATGTGGAAATCTCCAATTTTACGCCACACAAGCGCGTGAACCGGCTTTCGGTATTTTTTAACAAGGGTCTCAAAAGCGTTATCATCGCCATCAAGAACGCGATGGATGAGTTCAACATCAATGTCTTTCATATTTTACCTCCGATTGTTCTATAATGACGCTTGTTAGGTACGAAATGGGTGCATAATTCCGAATTATAATGTTACACCATTTCTAAATGTGCTTGTAGCATAACTGTATGAAGTTTAAGAATTTAATTCGATATTTTGACCGATTGCCTATAATGACGCTTGCTGGATGCGAAATGGGTGCATAATTCCGAAAAAAAAATCAAAGTCCCCCTGATTAGGGGGATTTAGGGGTTGACTTCGCATTGGGAGTGTCCAAGTAATTCTAAAATCTACCATAAATAACCCTGATACCACATTTCTGTGATCTATATGCGTTGGGACTGTTTTATTACGGCTTGCGCAAGCAGCATTTCGCCGAGGCGCGGAGACCTCGGCGAACAATAAAACCTTCTATATAAGTTCTGATACTATTTCCTCAACGGATGTTTGCCAAAATGACCTTTCAGCACCTTTGCGCACTAATCAATTGCGGTAACTTTATTCAAATCCCAGATGAGAACCGTGCCATCCGAATCGCCACTCGCCACTGCCTTGCCTTTAGCGAGTGTCATTCCAGCAAGTACCTTATCTTCCAAAAATGTCACCGCACCGATTTCACCTGTGTGTCCTGTGAGTGTCTGGATGGGCTGCCCAGTTGTGAGGTCCCACAGCCGAACCGTTTTATCGGAGCTCCCACTGGCAAGAAGTTTAGCGTCCACTGCGAAGTCTATAGCAGTAATACCTTCCGTATGCCCAGTAAGCGTATAAACCGGCTTGTCAGTGTCCGCATTATTCCATAATTGGATCATTTTGTCGGCACTTCCGGTCGCGAGGGTTTTCCCATCTGGATAGAGCGTTAAGACATTAATTGAATCTTTATGTCCAGATGTAATACGCCATTCACCGAGCCTTGGAACTTGAACAAGGCACTGCTGCGGTGTACCACTGAGTACCCTTGCCTTGACTTCGCCTCTGTAGGAACACGCGATTGCTATGAGATCCACCTCCCTTGGGGACGATTGCGAACTCCGACGACCGCCATCACGTGTATGCCAAGACCGAATTGCATTGTTTTCGCGACTCGCACTCCAAAACCTTTTACCGTTAGCAGAAAACGCAACAGTGTTCACAGGTGCCGTGTGTTCCTCTCGGATCCGTCTGAGTCTTCCAGTCTCCGTGTCCCACAACCGGACCGTTTTGTCCAATCCACCACTGATGAGCCGTTTACCGTCCGGAGAAAAGGCAACTGCTAACACCGAATCTGTATGTTCGGCAAGTACTATCAGTGCTTTGTAGGTATTTGCATCATAGATATGGATACTGTTTGCGGCGGCTATCGCGAGTCGGTTTGCGGATCGAGAATATGCGATAGCGTTTACAGGTCCCTCACCGACATCAATTCGGGCAATGGCACCCATAGGTAAATCCTGAGTAAACCCATTTGTGAGAAAAACAGCAACAGTTAGAAATAGGATAAAACTTCCTAATTTCATTGTCTTCATTTTCATATCCTTAAGGACTTACGCATTTCCTCTTAAAGTCCCCTGATAAGGGGTGTTTTGCTTGGGTATTTCTGCGTATTTCTTCTATAGGGGGTTTAAAGGACAGAAATTACCGCTTTAAAGTCCCCCTGATAAGGGGGATTTAGGGGGTTTAGGTTTAAAGGAATTACCGATATTTGTCCAATTTGCGTAAGTCCTGTCCTTATCAGTTATCAGTTATCAGTCTTAGTATCTATGGAGATCGTCGCGAGAAAAGAATTGACCTTCCCCTTCCCACTGAATGCATTACCGGTAGCCGCCACCTTAAAATGTGCACCGCTATCAAAACTGTACGTCAGCTTTCCGACTTTACCGGGAGAAATTCCCGATGCTGAGGTAAGAATAACTTTAGGCATCCCGTCCGAGTTGAGTTCCGTGTCGCTTGCAAAAAGAATGAAAGCCGCTGCTGCCTCCGCACGACCGATCCTGAGATCAATAGTGAGTGTGCCACCGTCTTTAAACGCTGTCGTGTCAATCTCAACAACGGTGTAATCTTGGTAGGTGGCTTCTGGGGTTCGGAAAATACTCAAAACCTGTTGCGATGGCTTCTCATCGTTGAGTGTTATCTTCTTTGTCTGTGCGGTGAGGAATCTTGGCACATATTCGGACTGATTTGTGCTGGTGGTGAACCCGCTGCCTTTATTAGATGTAGTGGATCTACCGAGTTGATTTCGCACATCCGGTTTCAATGCGAGATTCAAAACGATGGGTGCCTCAACAAGTTCTACCGTCATCTCTGATGTGGCATCCAAGTTGTAGGGCTGCTGAAAGCGTTTCAGGTACTGGTTACTGACACCAAGTGCCACCACTACAAGCGCAAGGGTTGAAGCGGCAATTGCCCACGGCACAAACGGTTTACCGCCAGAAGGGATCACCGGTTCAATACGTGAGATCTCTTGCATGATATTCTCGGTGAGACTCACCCTAATTTGGAACCCTTCCAATGCTTCCCGGATCATCGGTTCCGCTTTCTTCAGGCGGAATCGCGCGCGACGAAGTCGACTCTTAACCGTGCTTGCGGATACCCCTAAAAATCGGCTAATCTCTTCACATGTCATCTCCCCGAAGTAGTGGAGTGTAACAACAGTCCGCTCACTTTCCCGCAGCCGTGCAAGCAATTTATGGACGATACTGCGTTGTGCTTCTGTTGCGGCTTTCGCTTGTTCTTCAGCGATGTATTGAGAATAGGTCGTGTTGTCTATCAGGTCGATGTCGGTTTCATCCAACGATTGCGTCTGCATCCGTTTCTTTCTAAGCCATGCCTGACATTGGCGCGAGGCGATTCTATACAGCCACCCCTCAAACCGATGTGGATCCTTCAGAGTCCCCAGTTTTTTGTAGACTTGTAGGAAAGTGTCCTGCGTAATCTCTTCAGCGATGTGAAAATCGCCTACTTTCCGCCAAGCAAGCGCGTGGACAGGCTTCTGGTATTTTTTCACTAATTTCGCAAAAGCATCTTGCTCGCCTGCAAGGACTTGTTGAATCAGTTGGGCATCATCATTTTTCATCCGTTACCTCCAAAGAACGGAGCCTGGAGAATCTTTAGGAATGACAGCGGGACTATTCGTGCTTTTGCACTTTTACCCTCAATCTGAATCACTTGGTATCATATCATAAATGCGCCAGATGCCTTCCACTTTTCTCATTTTAACAGATGCCTCCGGCGGCTGCGCTATCGGGACTTTTAATACGAAGTGGAATTCATCACCCATATATTCGCTGTTTAAAACCTCCATAGAACTCAACATTTGACTCATTTGCGTACGCAAATGCTCTGGCGCATCTTCTGCAAAATTGATTCCAAATGTTTCTCTGGCATCCTCCGTAAGCGTGGAAAGCATTGTTTCTGCATCAAGATTCTTAAATGCTTCTACGAAAGTGTTCATGACATCTTCCGCAGATTGCCCTAAGTGTGCCGGTGGTGCTTTTCTTGGCACCGGTTCGACGGAGATTTTTGCGAGAAAACCGTTGATTTTTCCGTTCTCACTGGAATTACCGATAGCTCCTAATTTAAAGACTTGACCTTGCCCGAAAGGATACTCAACTACTTCTCTTTGATTCGTTGGAATATCCTTTACGGAGGCAAGTGCATTGCCAGACACGAGTTCTGTATCGTCGCCAGCAAAGAGCTCGAACGATCCCGAAACTTCGGCTTCCCCGACCCAGACATCAATGACAAGCACACCGCCATTTGTAAATGCTGTTGCATCAATCTCAACGATAGTGTAGTTTTGCGCGTCGGTCTCAGATGTCCGAAAAACGCTGAGAACCTCTTGCTCAGAATGTTCATCCGTAAGCGTAACCCGCAAATTGTCATCTGCCATCGCACCGGATTCGACAGCCGTTTCAAGGAGTGTATCCCAATGTATCGGAGCATCCTCACGTAACCCAGGGAGTTTTCCGTCTAAGGATTCCTGAAGAAATAGACGGTAACCCTTTGCACCGTTGTAGGGTGCATGGCGCTCATTGACAGGGAGTCTGCCCATCAGTTCGAGGTCCAGCGAAATCACCAAAGAATCCGCAGGCGAGTGTTCCTTCCATCCTTTCTTGATTGCTTGCGCTAATGGAATCGTTTTGTCAAGCGGTTTGAAGTTATGCTCGCGTAGCAGTGCCATAGAGGCTTTCTTACGAGGCGAGGGTTCTAATTCGCCGTTCAACACCCAAGCATTGATAAAACTTTCGTTCATGAATTCAATATTTTTGTCGTCGGAGAGGACACCTGCCCTCAGGCTTTTGCCGCTCCCTCAGCACGACTCATCTGTCAAAGGGCCATCTATCGAGATGACATGCATCGGTTTCTGTTCTGCTTGTGCCTTTTCCAAGGCCTCCGCTAACGGCACCCAGTTAATTTGTTGCGATTTGTAGAAGCGCAGTATTAGGGCGCGTTCTGCTTCTGCTTGGGTAATGGACGTTGTGAATTTAATGTGTTCCAAAAGATCTTGATTCCCTGCACGGAGTTCCATTTTCGGGCAAAAACCGGTACCTGTAATATGATAGGATGCATTCTGGTCCCGCTTCCAGTTAACATCAAAGTTTATGACACCTTTAGGGACGTACATCTCAAAGAAAGCGACCTTCTCCTCAATTCGGTCAATCACCAGATGTCCGGTAAACTGTGAAGGTGTAAACCACCCATCTTCGAGTTTGAACTCGGCATGGATCCGAAACACAATGTCGGCGTATTGAGCGTTGTAAGCGCGCAGGCATGCCCACAAACCGAACGAATCCCCCGCATTGATATGAAGAAAGAAATTGGGATTCGGATGCAGTTGCTTGAGCAAGGGGACTACATTCATCATATCTGGCACCCAGAGTTCACCCACCGAAACCGGCTTTTTTGGAAGAAATGCCTGGAAAACCGATATGGGATGCTGCTTTTCGGGTTCAGCAACCCGTAGATTCACCAACGCGTCCCACTGCTTAAAAGTATCGGACAAACTCTCCTCAGCCAGAGCGATGGAGCCTTTCACTAAGACTTCTGAGGTGTCATCAAGGTTAAGTGTAATTTTGTTATCCGCTGCCGAGGGGTTGTCGGCATTAAGTTGTCCACTCATCGCTATAAGAATGAGTAGCGTAATGCTTAAGGTTTTCATTTTCTATCTCCTTTTCAGTTATCGGTGGTCATAGGCGAGGTCAGAAATCTCGCCTGCACGGAGCTGTCTGTGTTTCTGCTTTGGTACGGTTGGAAACTATACCTACCGGACCTATGGTTAATTTTCGTCGCTCGTTTCTGGTGTGGGTTCCACGGAGAATTCAGCGAGGAAACCGTTGACTTTGCCTTTCTCACTGAGCCAACTACCCGTAGCCCCCAACTTGAAAACTTTTCCCCGCTCAAAAGGATACTCGATTTTACCCTGCGTGTTGGCGGGAACATCCCATGCCGAGGTAAGCGCATCACGCGGTGGTCCTTCTGTGGGAAGTTCAGTTTCACCGTCATAAAGATCAAACGAGCCAGCAGATTCAGCATCGCCTACTGAGATACTAATCGTCAGCACACCACCCTCTTTAAAGGCGGTCGTATCAATTTCCACGACAGTATAGTCTTGAAAGCCTTGTCCGGGCGCACGAAAAATGCTGAGAACCTCTTGTGCAGGATGCTCACGGGTAAGCACCACGCTCAAACCGTCATTTGCAATAGCATCGGATTCGACAGCAGTTTCGAGAAAAGTATTCCAATCCATTGATGGCGGTTGCCGGGCAACCTCAGGCAATCCCGGACGTTTCTCATCCAAGGATTCTTGAAGAAATAAAAGGTAACCTTTCGCGCCGTTGTATGGCGAAATTCGTTCATTGACCGATAGCCTGCCCATCACATCAAGACCCGTTGAGATGACTAAAGAGTCTGCAGGGGATCTTGGTTTCCATCCCGTGATGATTGCCGCTGCCAATGGATGCGTTTTGTCAAATGGTTTAAAGCCTTGCTGAATTCTCGCCGCAATGAAGGCTCGCTTATTTCGGGTACGTCCTAATTCCACATTCGACACCCAAACATTGATAAAATTTTCATTCAAGAAATTAATAACACGGTCGTCGGAGAGGACACCTGCCCTCAGGCTTTTGCCGCTCCCTCAGCACGACTCATCTGTCAAAGGCCCATCTATAGAGATCGCATGAATCGGTTTCTGTTCTGCTTCTGCCGTCTCCAATACCTGTTCCGGCGGCACCCAGTTAATTCGTTCCGATCTATAGAATTTATGTATCAGGGCGCGTTCCGCTGTTTCTTGGGTAATGGTCTCTGTGAATTTGATGTTTCCGAGAAGCTCTTGATCCCCAGCGCGGAGTTCAATTTTCGAGCAAAAACCGGTAGTCGTATGAAAATGGGAATCGTTTTTATCTTGCCTCCAGTTAACATCAAAGTTTATCACGCCTTCAGGGACGTACATCTCAAAGAAAGCAACCTTCTCCTCGGTTCGGTCAATCACAAGATGTCCAATAAACTGCGACGGCGTAAACCACCCATCTTCGAGTCTGAACTCCCCATGAATCCGAAACACAATGTCGACGTATTGAGCGTTGTAAGCACGCAGGCACCCCCACAAACCATACGAATCCCCTGAATTGATATGCATGAACAAATTGGGTTTCGGATGCAGTTGCCTAAGCAAAGCGAGGACACCCGTTGCATCTAATGCCCAGAGTTCACCCACCGATACCGGTTTGGTCGGGAGAAAAGATTGGAAAACCGATGTCGGATGCTGTTTTTCGGGTTCAGCAACCCGTAAATTTACTAATGCGTCCCATCTCACATGGAAATCAGAGCCAGTGTTCTCAATCGGGGCGATATAACCTTTTACTGAGACTTCTGAAGTATCCGTAAGTTTAAGTGTAATTTTATTGTTCGCTGCCGAATGCTTATCGGCGTAGAGTTGTCCACTCATCACTATTAGAACGAGTAGCGCAACGCTTAAGGTTTTCATTTTCTATCTCCTTACAGTTCGCACAAGTTGAAAAGTCTGTTATCTTGCACGTCTGCGTATGTAGATTATAACATAAACGCTAATCCGTTGAGACGATTTTGTTCAGATTCCAGATGAAAACGGTGCCATCTGAACTTCCACACGCAAGCACATCATCTCTCACGAATGCCACGGCACTGATTTTGCTTGTATAGTTTGAGAAGGTATGCAGGTGTTGTCCGGTTGCGAGATCCCACAGTCGGACCCTTTGGTCAACACTACCACTCGCAAGTATTTTGCCGCTCGGGGAGAATGCCACCGCAGTGACTGTTCCTGCGTGTCCTCTGAGGATCCACAACGGATCTCCAAGATCCATGCCTTTCAGTGGCTCCGTCCCTACTTTCCATACCTCTATTGTCCAGTCTGAACTTCCAGTTGCGATAAACCCGCTGGCGGGAGAAATCGCTAAAGCGACGATTTTTTCTCTATGTTTTGTGAAGATAGGTGCCAAATCGTTACCAGTGTCAGTCTCAGATGAGAAAACAGCGAATTTAATGTCTTGAATGGTCATTGTCAACTCAACTGCCTTTGCAAAAGTTTCACTATGCTGTGAGAACGCCTCTGTCGTGATTGACTTCACAATATCTACTGAGGAGGTCTTGACACTCCAACGGCCGCCATCACGCGAGTACCATGACCGAAGCATGTTGTTTTTCCTACTTGCACTCCAAAACTTATTGCCCTTCAGAGAAAAGGCGACAATATTAACAGGTGCTGTGTGTTCGTCGCGAGCCCGTCTGAGTTTCCCCGTCTCTACTTCCCACAACCGCACTGTCTTGTCTGCGCTGCCACTGACGATCAATTTGCCGTTCGGAGAAAAGGCGACTGCCTGCACCGAATCCGTATGTCCAGCAAGCACCATCAGTTCTTTGTAGGTATCCGCATCATAGATATGGATATTATTCGCGGCAGCTATCGCAAGTTGATTCGCGGATTGAGAGTATGTCATAGCATTAATAGGTCTCTGACCGGTATTAATTTGAGTGATGGCGTATTTAGGCAACCCCTCGGCAAACCCCTTTACGGGAAATGTAGCAAGCGTTAAAAGGAGCATAAAACTTGCTAATCTGATTATCTTCATTTTTCGTATCCTTTTCAATTATCAGTTGTCATTTATCAGCAGCCGGCTCTACAGAAATTTTTGCGAGGAACCCGTTAATTTTTCCCTTCTCGCTGGCGTTACCAATAGCACCTAACTTAAAGACTTGACCGCGATCAAAAGAATACTCAACCACTTCTCTTTGATTCGTTGGAATATCCCTTACGGAGGCAAGGGCATTGTCAGGCACAAGTTCTGTCGTATCCGCAGCAAATAGGTCAAACGAACCCGAAACTTCGGATTCCCCGACCCAGACATCAATCATAAGCACGCCACCCTCTTTAAAGACAGTTGCATCAATCTCAATGAGCGTGTAACCTTGAGACTCGGGTTCAGATGTCCGAAAAACACTGAGAATTTCTTTCTCGGGGTGTTCATAAGTAAGTCTAACGCTCAAACTGTTATCTTTAATAACACCGGATTCAACGGCGGTTTCGAGGACGGTATCCCAATCTTTGGGTTGCGGTTCTGAGGATTTCTCGACCAACCCTGGGAGCTTTCCATCCAAGGATTCTTGGAGAAATAAAAGATACCCTTTGGCACCATTATAAGGTGAAGAACGTTCATTGACGGGGAGTCTACCCATCAGTTCAAGTTCCGTTGATAGCACCAAAGAATCTGCGGGTGAGTGTTTCTTCCAGCCTTTCATGATGGCTTGTGCTAACGGGCGCGTTTTGTCAAACGGTTTAAAGCCTTGCTGTCGTCTGAGTCCCATGAGTTTCTTTTTAAAAGGGGTGCGTTCTAATTCTACATTCGACACCCAAACATTGATGAAATTTTCGTTCATGAATTCAATATTTTTCTTGTCGGAGAGGACACCTGCCCTCAGGCTTTTGCCACTCCCTCAGCACGACTCATTATCCAAGGGACCATCTATAGATATAGCGTGAATCGGTTTCTGTTGGGTGTGTGCTATCTCCAAGACTTGGTCCGGTTGTACCCAATTAATTTGTTGGGATTTATAGAAGCGGAGTATCAAGGTGCGTTCCGCAGCTTCTTGGGTAATCGCTTCTGTGAATTCGACATTTTCCAGAATCTCCTGCGTGCCAGCGCGAAGTTCGACTTGCGAACAAAAACCTGCACCGGCTACACGGCTGCCATCTATTATCCGATTGAAATCAAAGTTAACCGGACCCCCCGGAACGCGCATTACGAAAAACGCGACGCGCCCTTTCACTCGATCAATCACAAGATGTCCGGCAAACTGGGAAGGTGTAAACCAACCATCCTCAAAGACAAATTCTGCATGGATGCGAAACGCGATGTCGGCAAACTCATCATTATAGGCACGTAAGCATGCCCACAGCCCGTATGAATCTCCCGTATTAATATGCATATTCACGCTCGGATTCGGGTGCAGCTGCCGCAGCAATTCCAGTACCCCATCCCGCTGGACCTTCCAAAGTTCACCCACCGAAACCTGTTTACTTGGAAGAAAAGCCCGTTTACTTGGAAGAAAAGCGTGGAAGACCGATGCCGGATATTGCTTTTCCGGCGCAACAACCCGCATATTTGTCAAAGCGGGCCAGTCCCTACCGGAATTGGACACAGTATCTCCAATCGGTGCAATAAAGCCTTGGACAGACACCTCAGAAGTGTCATCAAGCTTAAGTTTAATTTTGTTATTAGCTGCCGAGTGGTTGTCGGCGTTGAGTTGTCCACCCATCATGATTAGGATAAGGACAGCAACAGTCAAGGTTTTCATTTCTTGTCTCCTTAAAAAATGAAGATTAACAATATTTAATTTCTTAATTTGTGCACAATGTCTTAGTGTTTGCGTGAGTCTTGTTTTATTCTTCCTTTTCCAAAAATAGTTTCTGAAACTTGGAAACTACACCGCTCATCATATTTTCTAAATCGTTTTTAGGAAATAAGTGCAAACCTGTCTGAGAATGTTCAATCAGGTTTACTGTGAGATGGTTAACACGTTCCCAATTTGACACTGCAACATCCGGTTTAAGAATACTATTGTCAAAATAGTCAACATACTGAACACAGGCAGCGATATTTCCGGTTTTTTGTTTATTTGCGCCGACGCGTGCTTCCACGAGAACAATGGAGATCACATAGGATACGCCTGCTTCAATGTCCGCAACGACCTCTATATTTTCAGTTTTACTAAATGCTTCACGCAGCTGTTCTTGGGCTACAGGTATAAGTTCACTTTCACCTGCGAGGTCAAGAAGGATTTTGATCCGCTGTGGATGTTCTGCGGATTCTTGGACAGGTATGCCTTCTAATGAGATTGCTATAAAACTTAGCATTCCACTCATCAGCAGAAAAAGTATCAAAACGCGTTTCATTTTATTTTCCTTTTATTCTGAAACTCAACTGAGATTTCTGAAGTCTCTTTAAATTTTAACACTCTTCCGTCAAATCCCCATGCTTTAGCTTGTGGGATGTAGACGGCGAAGCACCCGATTGAAAAATAAACGTGATACTCCGATAAAAAATGTAGTATAATGAGAGTATCAGGTTGGAAAATAGCAGACTATGCGTAGTCTCTCGGCTACGTGCTGGTTTCCTCCCCCGTAGCAGCGAATAAAAGCGTGATACGTGATATACCATGAGAAAAGCCCGCAAATACAAGCTTCAGCATCAATCTAACACCGTCAAACTCGGCAACATGCTTGACGATATGTGGGGTATCCATCTCCATATCATGCGTTTACAACGTAGGTATTACCGCATGTTCGGTAAAAACCTATCAGCGTTTCGCCTCAATGCCCATGTTGCGAAGCTCAAAAAGCGGGCAAAACCACACTGGGCAGCCTTGCCGAGTCAAGTTGTGCAAGACGTTGTTTTGCGCTATGGTAAATCGCAAGGTGCTTTTCTTGATAATATCAAAGACCGAAAATCGGGTAAAACGACGCGTAAAGTCGGTAGACCGAAAATCCAACCGCGTCATAAATATAACTCTATGACGTTCACGCAAGCAGGCTATGAACTTGAAGATAATCGTATCAAAATCAACTGTATAGACACATGGTTTTCCTTTCATAAACACCGTGAGATTAAAGGAACTATCAAGACGATCACCATCAAACGTGATAAGTGCGGAGACTACTGGATATGCTTTTCGTGTGAGAATGTTGAGGATTCCGAACCGAAACCCAAGACGGGTAAGAGTGCAGGGTTTGATTATGGAAACAAAACATTCCTAACAAGTAGCGAAGGCGATAAGATAGAATCTCCGCAGTTTTTCAAACAATCACTCAACACGTTGCGATTTCTCAGCAAAGCATTGAGTCGTAAAGTCAAAGGTTCTAACAATTGGTATCGTGCGTGTCGTGCTTTGGCAAGGCAACACAGAAAAGTTGCCCGCCAAAGAGCAGATTGGCAGTGGAAACTTGCGACCGACCTTTGCACAGCGTTTGATACCCTCTGTTTTGAGACACTGAATCTTGAGGGTATGAAACGCCTCTGGGGTCGTAAAGTCTCTGACCATGCCTTCTACCAGTTTCTTCAAATACTCGAACAAAAGTGTGCTAAGCACGGTAAAGCCTTTGAAAAAATCAATCAATGGACAGCAACGACGAAACCTTGTAGTGATTGTGGCTACCATAACGAAGAACTCTCTCTTTCGGATAGACAGTGGACGTGTCCCGAATGTGGTTCACACCACGATAGAGACGTCAACGCTGCTATCAACATCAAACGGGCAGGCTTGGCTGCCTAAAGTGGAGCGACAGTAAGACGGTGGACTCTCTGAGAAAACCGCAGTTGCGAGGAAACACAAGCCCCAACCTTTAGGTTGTGGGTGCCTTGACTGTAATTCTGTTATTAGCTGCTGGGTTTCATAGACATTAAGTTATCCGCCCATCACGATTAAGACGGGATCAGATCGGGTTGCTACGCAACCCTTTCAGCAATCAGAATAGGTTTGGATATGCCCGCACTGGCTGCTGAAAATAAACGCTGGGAACACAATTTACCCGCTCAATATATAGTGACGCGCTTGATTGAGAAAACGGTTGCCTAATTTTTTGCTTTTCAGTTTGAAGAAAGGTTTTGAAAGCGTCTACCTCATATTCTTGACTCAGGCGCGTTGGTGACAGGTTGATAAAAAGAATTTCGTACCTCTGTGAGTAACTGGGTATTCTGAGCGAGGCATCCGCAATCGGTTCCCAACTTGGAGTAAAATTGTCCAATCACTGGTTCATACGTCTGCGCGTAAGAAAAAGAGACATGCTCCTGAAAGAAACGCACCGGCAAATAAAACGAGCAACGACATATCCACTAAGGCTGAGTTGAACGAGTCTCTAAAAGTCAGTTTATCTTCAAATATCGGAATCTGTTCAGGGGTGATTGGCTTATTAGACATGCCTTCGGGAATACCAATGAAATGGAGACTTTCGGCATCAGTGCTATCGATTTCGACGATGAATTGTCGAAATTGTTTCGTATAAAGCTGCACGTTTTCCACGAATTGTCGGTGTCGATTCAATCCGGTGGCTGCCATTGATTCGAGTGTGTATTGAACGGTCGCCGCTGGAGATAAACGGCACACAAATCGTGCTTGCTTTACTTGTTTAATTTGTGCCATTAAGTACTCCCGGTTTAGATCCTCTCGAATATTTCTATCGTAGTTCACCCACTCCATCTTGAACCTCAGGAGAGGCAATAGTTCATCTTTCTGAGCTATATTCCGGTTAATGCGTTGTTTCATTTGGCTCCATTTACGACTATTTTCTGTTCTGGTGTTATTTATAAATTCTCTCTTTGTAGCGCGAAACTGATGCACCGTTTGAATGGGTGTTGACCATTTCACTGCGAGTGTCCCCAGCGTTAGGGGCATAAAAACCACCACTATTACCCAAATCAACAGGAGCACGACCAGGCTCATTCGTTTCTCTAACCGAGCAGAAACCATCAGCCCGACTGCAATGAAGATGCAGGCATAGCAACAAGCAATGAGAAAGACCAGCGCAAGGCGTGCCCAGTCTGCAGGAGCAAATTGAATCCAAGGCGATGTAGAAAGAATGGTTATGTTCAACAAAAAGGCAAAAGTGAATGGAAGAACGAGGGCGATGAGTATCCCAAGGAATTTACTTACCACTATCAGGGACCTAGAAATCGGATTGGCAAGACACAATCGGAGCGTTCCATGTTCTCGTTCGCCTGAAAGTGCATCAAAGGAAAATAAAATTGGAATAAAAGAGAATAAATAGGTGATGATAAATACCCAATCCAGGGGTACGCCCGGCGGCCGTAAATTTTTTGATTTCTGTTTTGTTTCGGGGTAACCTACAGTCGCTATGCTTTTCACGTCGCCTGCCGTCCAAGAATCATCATCTATAACAAGCTTCGGAAGAAAGGCATCACCACCATTGGCAATGAAGGAGAGCGCAGATGGACGTTTGTACAGTTCACCAGATCCCCTCTGGACCAACGTGTACAGCCGCGTCTGCGCTTTCAATTTGTTGATGGATACAGTAACATCCTTGGAATACGCCTGGATTTGGTCTGCGTATTTCTGGAGGTGCACAATAGCATTGGTTACCATTAAGGCAATCATAATGAACGTAGTTAATGCGAAGCGCAAACTATTGATATGGTCAAATAATTCTCTTTTAAGGATGTGCCAAATCATCATTGATCCGCCTTATAATCTGTCTGAAATGTATTGACATACGCTGTCCCTGCTGGAGTCTGTATCCGTGTTCTAAAGTCCGAGGTTTTAGCATCGGCATATTTTGTTGACAGGTAAACCGCATTTTAGTTACTCAGTTAAATCGGTTTCCTTTAGGTTCCACAGGATAACTGTGCCATTGGAGTTCCCACTGGCAAGTGTTTTATCGCCAAAAAAGGTTACAGCAGTAATCATGCTTGTATGTTCTGTAAGGGTATCAAGAGGTTTCCCTGTCTCAACATCCCACAACTGAATGGTTTTGTCCGAACTTCCACTGGCAATCAGTTTCCCTGTGTCTGAAAATGCTATAGCCGTGATACCTCCGGTGTGTTTAGAGAGGATATGGCTCGGTTGCGTCGTGTCTTTTATATCCCACAACTGGATTGTCTTATCCGCGCTGCCAGTGGCGAGGAGATTACCGTCGGCATGAAGGGTTAAGACATTGACCGGATCGGCATGTGTTGCTCTAAAAATAGTTGAAGTTCTCGTGCCGTGCAGGGAAATAAAAAAAATAAGGAACCCATCTCCGAGTTCGGGGGCAGTGGCGGTGCTTGCCCTTACCAAGATTTCGGCGTTGGGTGAAAACACGGTTGCAGTGTATACATCTTTAGGTTTCATGTATGGTAGGGTACCCTGCCTTTTGCTGCTCTTGCCGCCATCATACGAAAACCAAGATCGAATCTCTCTGTCGTTGTTACACCCACTCCAAAACATTTCGCCATCGGCAGAGAATGCGAGAGCATTGACGTGTCCCCAATGTTCTTCGCGGGTGCGAACGAGTTCCCCGGTGTCTGTTCTCCACAGCCGGACCGTCTCGTCCTGACCGCCGCTAATCAGAAGCTTACCGTCGGGAGAGAGTGCCACCGCTAACACCGAATCTGTATGTCCGGTAAACGAGATAAGTTCTTTGTAAGTTTTGGCATCATAGAGTTGGAGACTTTTTGTGCTCGCAATCGCGAGATGTCTGCCATCCGTAGAAAACACCATATCATTTATTGCCCCTTGCTCAACATCAATACGGGCTTTAACCGTTTGAGACAAACTTTGGGCGCCGCTGTTTGTCAGAAACAGGGTAACACTCAGCAGCAGAACGAGACTTACCAATTTTAGTGCCTTCATTTTCCGTATCTCCTCTTGTATAAAGGGTGGTTGATATGCCAGCTAAATAGTGGCGTCTGGCTTTTAAAATGGTTCACAAATTCAATCTTTGTGGTTTTTTCGATGCCACGTGATTTGCTACAGATGTGAAAACTTTTACCTTCTTACAGCATTTAAATGAATACGCTATACATCCATTCTGATAAAAACCTGAACTGTGCTGCCAAAGAGAACCAGATTCATGACGAACAATACAAAAAGTTCAGGAATTGCCCGGTGTGCGTTGACCCAGACATCTTTACGATCAAAGTGAAACTGGGGCAAGTTCGACCAATCCACAATACCCTTGTCAGAAGCAAACCAGAGTCGACTGGCAAAGGCATCCTCTTGGTAAAAATAGTCAATGAGTGCTTGATGGTACTTCTGTGTGGCTTCAGCGAAATCAAGCATGCCATCCAAATCGGTTCCCACCCAAGCGGCTGTTGCAAACCTATAGAGACTTGCCGGACTTAGCTTCATCAAAAGTTCATCCCATCTTGATTGTTGAATATCTGTCCTTTCCAAACTTTGTTCTCGGATCAGAGCGATTTTTTTTGCTAAGCGGATTTCCAATGCGCTTATGGTCTTATAATACTCTTGGACATGAGGAACGAGTTCCTCTGATTGTGGATCCAATTCCAGATTTACCTTATATCGTCCGTCGCCCCAAGCGACCGCGCCTTTTCCCGTGAGATTAAACCATGGTGGTTTGCCCATAAGTGGGCTGTTTGCTACGAACCGGCGTTTTTCTCTGTCAACTTCTTCCCAAATCTGATTTACTTGTCGCTCTACTGAGGATTTTTCAGCGTGCGTATCGCCGACTGGATTCATGGTAAATTGACTCCAGGTTGGGTAAAGGATAACCAGAACTACCCATGAGAACATACAGAGCATGGCCGAGGTGGCGGTCCGTTGAGATATGGTGGAAATAAGGAGTCCAATTAGATAGAAAATGGATGCATACGCAATTGTCGTTAGGAAAATTCCGCTGATTCGGAGGAAGTCATCCGGACTGAGTTGAATTGAACTGGTTGTTGATAATAAAATCAGAATCAACAACAGGCTCAAAAGCAATGGCAGTAACAGGCAAATCATAGCACCGATATATGTACCAACAAGGAGAGAACTTCGCGATACTGGCTGGGAGATAAGGATCCGCAAGGTGCCAGTTTCCCGTTCTCCAGAAATGGCATCGTAGGCAAAAAGCAGGGCAAGTAGACTCAGGACCACTTGAAAGATAAAGGCAAGATCAATCTTTAAAAAAAGGTTTAAAAACGGGTTCGCTAAGTATCGCGCGGAAGCATTGGAAATCAACGGGACAAGGCTATAATAGATTTCAACTGTACTTCCAAGCTGTTTTTCTAATCCTGTACTAAAGAGACTCAACGGATTTGGTGGACGTTCAATAAACAGTTCTAAAGTTGAATAAGTTTCTGCCGCCTCCACTTTCTGGCGATGAACTGTTTTTTGAATGTTGTAGTCAGCGAGTCGACGCTCGTATTCATCAATAAGCACGAGAGTATTGAAAACAACAAGAAGGAGAGTAATGATGACGGCAGCAAAAAAACGAGCACTTATTAGATGAAAGAGGAACTGTTGGCGTATGAGTGTTGGTAACATGATAGCTTCCTACCTTTCGCTTAAGTGTGCCTTCTGTATTTCCTTCCAAATCACACCTACCTGTTTTTCGTCAGAGAATCCTTTAGAAATGTCAGGTATGCCTCGTTAATCGCATCATTCTGCGTTAAATCCTGAAAAGGTAAATGACTTATCAACTCCAATTGGGGTGATAGCACAAAACTGTTGACTGAACCATCTACTCCCTCCGCGACAGCCGCTTCAAACGTTGTGGAAACCGTATTTGCGAATTTACTTATGGACTCGTCCTTCGTTTCCTTCTGAAGTTCACGCAAATCCCGAATAAGAACGAATACATTGACGTAGTGCTTATTGAGCAATTTTACGATTTTTGAATCGGAGAGGACACCTGCCCTCAAGGTTTTACCGCTCGCTCAGCACGATTCGTCGTCAAACACACCCCAGGTGAGAACCACATGAATAGGACGGTTCTCCGCTTGTGCTCGTGCAACGGCCTCCGCAATAGGAAGTCTCCCAATTTCGGAAAACTTATAGAAGGAAGTCTCTAAGAGGTCTTTCGCCTCGTTCTCGGTAATGGCGGTCTCCCAGATAATATCACTCTGGTCATGCGCGTTTTGTGCGATGAGTTCCATGCGCGGCACGTAAACCATATCCGCACCGCCAAAGGCGTTAATGTCAACATTGGTCTTACGCGGAGGGAGATGGAGCCAAAAATCGCGAATTGTTCCATTGTTCCGATTGAGTATCAACCGTCCGGTGAATTGTGCCGGTGTAAAGTAGGCACGCGCCTCCGCATCCAATAGGAATTCGGCGTGGATTCTGAAAACGATTTCAGCATGAGTCGGCGAAAGGGCACGCAGACATGCGAAAGCACCCTCTGACTCCAGACCTACCTTTATCAGAACTATACGCCGACCAAATACCTCTATAGCACCTTCTCCACCTGGGTTGATATGCATCTCCGCTGTTGCTCCTGGATGAAACTGGCGGAGAAACGGGAGGACTTCGTTCATATCCAGTTCCCACACGCCTCCGACAGGAACAGATCCTTTTGGAAAAAAGGCTTTGAAAGCATCTACGTCGTATGCTTGACTGGGGTGCGCGGGTGAAAGGTTTTTAAATAGCGCGGCATGATTCGGCGTATGATCGGGTAAACCGAGCGATGCGTCCGCAATCGGATCCCAATATGCCTGCACCTGTAGGGTTTCCTTCGTATCCAGTGTTTTTCGCAGATTTATTTTATTTGTGGCACAACTTAGAAGGCTTATGCATAAGCCGAAAATTGAAGCCACCAAAACTGTGGTAATTAACCAATTTCTGCTTTTCATCTTTTATCTCCTGACAATTAACGTACGTAACGATCAATTCTTTAAGGATGCTGTTAGCGTTCACGTAGATCCGGGTTTCAATATATAAAGACGCGAGAGAAGGACAAAACGGTTGCCTAATTTTTTTAAAAATCGGAAAAAACGGACACAATTCTGATGCAAAAACACAAAAACACTCATCTATAGTTAGGACTTACGCATTTGCTCTTAAAGTCCCCCTGATAAGGGGGATTTAGGGGGTTAAATACAACGAAATACTCTCACTGTAAGGTGTTTTTAGCAAAATATACCGTTTTTTATTTAATTTGCATAAGTCCTATGTGATTGCTGATGGCCAATACACTGAAAACTGAATGGCTCTGATGATTTTGAAATATAGGTTGCATGTCATCCCGCTTTAAGGTATCTTATAATAACATTCTGTGCTAATCCTAATAAGGAGTTCCAGAGTTTGCGAGATTACACCAAAGTCACCGAACGCTTGAAAAATTTGGAAGTACCAATAGAATTGATCGGTAGCGTCCACGCCAAAGAAAATATTAGTTTGCCAATCCATCAAATCCGCTTAGATTCATCTGCACGTAAGCCGCAACAGGTGCTTATCACCGGCGGTATGCATGGCGATGAACCCGCAGGGGTTGAGGCTGTTTTACAGTTCCTTGAACGTGACAATACCGCACTCCTGAAAAATTTTTCATTTGTAATAATCCCGTGTATCAATCCTTACGGCTATGTTCATAATACGCGTGAAACCCGTGATGACATAGACATCAACCGCTCTTTTGAAACGGATGATGTTGCCGAAGTCGCTATCATCAAAAAGGCACTCGGTCAGACCCAATTTTCACTCGCGATAGACTTCCACGAAGACTACGATGCCACCGGATTTTACCTCTATGAAGGCAAGCGTGATGAGAAATATATTGGTCCTAAACTCGCTGCAGCTGCCAAAGCAATCGGTCCGATAGACCCTGAAGACCCTGGTGAAGACGCGCCGGACCTTGCCGAAGGGGTCTACAAAGTCGCTAATTCATGGGGAACGCAAGGTTTGGCACCTTATCTGTTGCATTTTCATAGCGAACATGTTATCATCTCTGAAACACCAACAGTCTGGCAGCTTGAACAACGCACAGCACTCCATCTAACGATACTGGATACCGCGCTTAACATTATCTCGGGAAAGGAAGTATAAATGGAAGATCAACAGATACTATCGAATGTCAATACTGCTTCTCAGCCTTCGGAACTGAAAATCACCGACATGCGTATCGTTCGGACGCAAACAGGCGGGCCCATTTTGAAACTCGACACGAACCAAGGCATTCACGGGCTCGGTGAAGTTCGAGATGGCGCGAGTCCGACCTATGCGCTGATGCTCAAAAGCCGAATTTTGGGCGAAAATCCGTGTAACGTTGATAAAATCTTTCGGCAGATTAAACAGTTCGGGCACCATGCGCGGCAGGGTGGCGGGGTCTGCGGGATTGAAATGGCATTGATGGACCTCGCTGGCAAGGCTTATGGTGTACCGTGCTACCAACTCGCGGGTGGTAAATTCCGAGATAAAATCCGGTGTTATAGCGATACCCCGTCCTTTAGAGACCCCGAACAGATGGGTAAGGTACTCCAAGAACGCATTGATAGAGGGTTCACCTTCCTGAAAATGGACATCGGTGTTGGGCTACTGCGCGGAACCCCGGGTACACTCTCGGCACCGCAGGGAAATTTGGACACTTCTAACCTGATGCATCCCTTTACCGGCATCCGGCTGACCGAATCAGGCATCGCTATACTCTGCGAGTACGTAGAAACCGTTCGGGACAGTATCGGCTATGAGATACCGCTTGCGGTCGATCATTTCGGACATATCGGCATTGAAGACTGTATCCGTCTTGCAAGAGCGTTAGAGAAATACAATCTCGCGTGGTTAGAGGATATGGTGCCGTGGCAGTACACTGACCAGTACGTACGCCTCTCCAATTCCTGTGCAACCCCTATCTGCACAGGCGAGGACATCTACTGCAAAGAGGATTTCATGCCCCTGTTTGAAAGTCGTGGCATCGCCATAGCGCATCCCGATATAGCGACATCTGGCGGGATTTTGGAGACAAAGAAAATCGGTGATTTGGCAGAAGACCACGGCATTGCGATGGCACTCCACATGGCGGGGACACCTATCTGTGCAATGGCGAGTGTCCACTGTGCCGCAGCGACATCGAACTTCATGGTCCTGGAGAACCACTCTGTCGATAACCCGTGGTGGGATGAAATGGTGACAGGTTTACCGAACCCAATCATCGAGGACGGTTATATCACTGTCCCGGAGGCACCCGGCTTAGGCATTGATCTCAACGAAGAGGTCATCCGAGAGCATCTCCATCCGAATGAAACGACATACTTCGCACCCACAACAGAATGGGATGCCGAGCGTTCACACGATAGGTTGTGGAGTTAGGATTTTATTTTTAATGTCCAATAGGACTTACGCATTTCCTCTTAAAGTCCCCCTGATAAGGGGGATTTAGGGGGTTTGGAACTGAAAAAATCTGCCATTGCGTGCTAAATTTGCGTAAGTCCTGATGCCCAATATACGATCTACCACATTTTTAGATTTGCCCACATTGTTGTAAGCTTACCGTCTACCTCGATAGCAGCAAATTCTTCAACATGGAGCAGCAAATTCTCCATGAAAAGTTTTGCCATATCTTTCGTATTGTCATCGTTACCTGCGATATAGTATTTATCAGGAGCAATCGCCATCATTAGAAATTTACCTTTCCCGAATTCCGCTTCCATGATAACAGGTTGTCCCAAACTTTCCATCAGCACATCAAAGCCCTTTTGAGAAGCGATGACTTCCCAAACAGTAGGCCAGCCCTGATGTCCCCAGCCTTCAAACGTTTTTTTATCCATACGGTTTGGTTCATTAAAGAGTTGATGGTCGGCTTGCAGTATTTCAAAATCTGGACTATCACGGTCACTCCGAACACAACTCAATCCAGGCGGCAACCAGTCCACATTCGCTTCGTTTTGATCCGCTTGGGTCGGTTCCCAGACGATACCGCCATTTTCGACGAAATCCTGAATCACTTTTGCATTCTTGTCGAGATTTTGGTGCAATTCAGCGTTGTTGGTCACCATGCTACCAATTAAGAAAATTTTATTTTCTGCCTTAAAACGGAGTTGTCCATCTTCCAGTGCCTTTGTCAGATCATCGTACTCAACTTTGAATTCATCCAAGGTCTGACGCAAGGCATCAACCTTTGTCCACTGATCAGCAAAATCAACAACCGCAATTTTAGCAGCTTCTACAGCCGTTACACTCAAAACAAGATTCAAAACACAGAGCCATACAAACAAACGGGAATACATAAGTTCATCTCCTTACGCGTAACACGTGTTTTCATGAACATGATTTGATGAGTTTTGCTAAATTGGTCCTACCAAGCCTCCTATAAACATTATAGCATAAATCCAAATTTGCAAAAAACACACGGATTGGCGAGCGCAACAAACAGCGATTGCAACTGCCTGCACTCTGGTTGCGAATGGATACTCAAAAGGCGTTTGCGACCGCCACCAAATCCAAAATATTGACGATCCCATCACCGTTCACATCCGGGGCATCTGTACCGAGTCCATTGGCAACTGCAACCAAATCCAGAATGTTCACAGTGCCATCGCCGTTGACATCGTGTCTGTCGGTTGTGCTTTTCAGATAGATTTCACCATCTAAGTCAGGAACGCTATGAACTGTGTTTTGCAAACCGCTCTCAACACCCGTTGCCTGTTCGGGTAGACGAATCTCTTGTGTGCTACCACTGCGATTGTAAACCGCCCAACCGTTGGTGAATTCTCGGATAAATAGCCCTTCGCGATTGTCATAAAGTTGTGCTTTTGCACTCATAGGCTGTCCAAGGTCAGCGTCCCAAAAGTCATACCAATAGTGTTGATGCTGTATGCCATCATTGTAAAGCACATAACCATCCGAATGGGTGAGGCTCATGGTCGTGAAAACACGCATCCACCGAAGGTTTCTGGGACTGTCCGGGGATTCTGTCGGTATGCCCCAACCTTCCAAGCAATTTATACGAGGTTCTTGAAGATTTTCCTCTGCCCAAAGCAGCGTGCTTTCGATCTCCTTCAAGCCAGCATACGTGTAACCACCCTCATAATCTCTACCAGTCTCCATAAACGTTCCATTGATACCCCACGCGGTGCGCGGGATTTTGCGCCGATTGGTATTGACGATTATCAGAAAATCATCACCAACACCAGCCCGAATGCGTTGGATAATGGTGTCTCTTGCACGCTGTTCAGCTGCATTTCCCCGATAGCCATCAACCTTTTGACTAGTGCCAAGCACCAGATTACCTTCATCCCACCAATCTAAGAAAATACCATCATATAATCCACATTTTGCAATTGCCAGTGCTTGTTGAACAATTATATCCTGTTGCCCTGGGTGCGTGAAGTCAAGGAGAAAATGTCCCGGCCATGCCTCTACGCGATTACCTGTTTCGTCTCTGACCCAAGAAAAACTGTCGTCATACACATCCATATAAAAAGGACTATCAGGAGATGCATCTCTCATACCCAGTTCAAGAATGAAAATCATATTCGGGTTCATTTCGAGCAATGCTTCACGGTGCCTTCTCGCTCCGTTGAGATTACCAGCCAATTGAATACCGTCGTTTGTTCTTTGGAAACGTAAACCAAACTCTGGACTCCAAAACAGATCGTGATGCGTTAATCGGGCTTCATAAGGTAAGGAAGGCCGGTTTAGTATGTGCCCCCATGCCCGAAAAACAGAAGGGGAACTTCGATTTTCGATTCGTTCTTGAATTGGAAGTCCTGATAATTCACAACTCTCATCATATTCAAAATGAGTCAAGGATAGGGTATCGAGTGGGCTATAGTCTGTAACCCAATTGTTTTGAATCGATAATTCTTCCAGTCCTGTGAGATTTTCAAGTGGACGGATATCCATAATTCTATTGGTACGCAGCCACAATTTAGTGAGGTTCGTCAGATTCGCAAGCGGTGTGATGTCTTCAATCTGATTGGAGCTAAGGCGTAAACTTTCTAAGTTCCTCAAGTTTGTGAGTGGTGTGAGGTCTGCAATCTGGCATTCTCCCAAGTCAAGCACTTTTAAAGAAGTAAAATTCTCTAATGGAGAGAGATCAGATATGGGATTATCCCAAATGTATAAAGCCTCTAATCGAATGAGTTCAGAAATTGGACGTAAGTCGCGAATCTCATTTCCACCAAGGTCAAGCCAAGTCAGGTTTACGGTGTGTTCTAAGCCAGTCAGGTCCATTATTTGGCTATTGTGAGCTTCCAATCCAGTCAATTGGTTCATTACTAGCTGCGTGAGGGGGACCGCATCAGGTAACTCAAGAGCTGCTCGGACAGCGCGTTCCAAATTTGGGTCAGGTATTTCTACTCCCATAGAAGCGAGTTCATGCAACATACGGATATCAATATCAATGTTTTGCAAGTTTAGTTTAAAGAGTGGACTAAAGTCTCTAATAGGATTATCTGCAATTTGCAAGTCTATCAGATTCTTCAGATCTCGCAGCCCACTGACATCAACAATCTGGTTATCGTTTAGCCACAAGTCAGCGAGATTTGTCAAATTGGCAAGTGGCGTGATGTCTTTAATTTGATTGTGATGAAGACGGAGACTTTCCAATTGTATCAAGTTTGCCAGTGGACTGATATCCACAATTCGATTGCCGGTCAGCCACAATTCAGTGAGACTTGTTAAATTTGTCAGAGGTGTAATGTCCTGAATTTGATTGTAATGAAGGCGTAGAATCTCCAGATTTCTCAAATTTGCAAGTGAACTGATGTCTGCAATGCGATTATCGGCCAGTCCTAATTCGGTGAGCATCATCAAATTTGATAGTGGTGCAATGGCTTCGATCAGGTTACTGTCAAGGCGTAGAATCTCCAAGTTTCTCAAATTTGCAAGTGGACGAATGTTGGCAATCTGACATACTCCGAAGTCAAGTGTTTTTAAGTTCACTAAGTTTGTCAGAGGAGAAATATCAGACAGTGGATTTACAAAAATCCATAGAGCCTCTAAGTGAACCAATTTTGCTAAGGGAGAAAGATCTCGAATCTCGTTCACGCCAAGTCTGATCCAAGTTAAATTCATAGCAGACTCTAACCCAGTCAAATCTGTTATCTGACTGTCAGTGGCATCCAGTCCCGTCAATCGTTTCATCTCCAATTGCGTAAGCAATACATCATCTGGCAACTCAAGAGATTCCCTTACAGCCTGCCGTAAATTCGCATCCGGCATCCACTCTTCTTGTGCTGATGTAATGCCACTCGCAATGCCAAAGACAACGAAAACACATAACCACCATTTACAAAACTGTTTCATTTTTATAATTCCCACCTCATGGAATCACAGCAACATAAACCTGCGAATGCCTGGAAACATCTGATGTATACACGACAGCCGTTTGATCAGCACTGAAAACGGCATGACACGAAACCCCTCCTACAACCTATTATTTCGTGTTATTGAGTTCCTGAAGACGTTGCTTGATATTAACTTTGATACTGTCATATCCTTGCTGTTTAGCCAATTTTAACGCGGTTCGCAAATCATGTTCCGCCGCTTTCGGCTGGTTAACGGTGGACTTCGTTAGACCGCTGTTATAGTAAGCTTCTACAAATTCTGGCTTGAGACAGATGGCTTCGTCAAAATCAGCGATGGCAGCCTCATAATCAGCAATAAACGTTTTTGCCGTTCCACGATTGTAATAGGCTTCAACGAAATCCGGTTTCAAGCGGAGCACCATGTCGTAGGCAGAAACGGCTTCTCGTATCCAACCACCCTCTGAAAGAATATTGCCGATAGAGAAAAAGGCATGAATTGTCACCTCTGTTTCAGTCCACTCTAAGATGGCAGCCTGCGGCTGTTTTTTTTCCAGCTCCTTCATCTCTTCCGGAGTGAGGTCCCTTATCTCCAAGATATCCGATTCGTCGTCCCATTCGACCGATGCTTCTTCTGTCCCTTCTGTTTCCTCCGTCGACTCTGTAGGGAGATCCGATAACTTTGGAACGTTTTCTTTCTCATATCTTTCAACGAGAAACCCAACGAGCATCATCAAGGAGGTAGCAGGGTGGTGTACATTTTCACCGACTGTGTCAACTAATTCTTCAAGTAAGGATGAAAGGTAACGGTAGTCGCTTCTTGATATTATATTGAAACTGAGGGTTTCTTCCCGATTCCCGATATCGATTAATAATTCCAGGACACTGGCGAGCCAACGATAATCACTTTCTGGATAAGGAGCAGCCTTCACAGTTTTCTGAAGTAGAGACTGTTGTGTTACAAAAGGATCTTGTTTTTGGGGGGCAGGCATATCCGGCTCCACAGGGACGAAAGGTGCTAATAGAGATAATACATTTTGGGGCGTTTGTATAAACGACATCTATTATATCATGCCAATATTGAAATAGCAATGCCGATTTACTGCCGGGCAGGGACATTCAATTGTCCGTTTTTCAATCGAATGTTCACCCCCAGGCCCGGTAGGTTCGGTTTCCTAACCGAACCGGATCGTTAAAAAAAGACGTAAAACCCAATAATTTCTTAAAATTGAATGACCCTGACTGCCGGGTGTGTAAAGTTTTTGACGCGCGAAAAAACAAAAATGCGGACCTGTAGCATAGGCTGTTGGTCTCCTGTGCATCTTCTGTAGCATAGGCTGTTAGTTTTCCTATGGCTCTTCTGTAGCATAGGCTGTTAGCCTGTGGCACGGATTTCCCAAGCCGCGAAATCCGTGAAAATCCGTGATTTGCGGCATACTCGCCTGCCCCCTTGATAAGCGGGGATAAAGGGGGCAGGCGACCTGTATTCAGACGACAATTGACAAAATATTTACACACCCATTTACTGCCCGAAAGCGTTTGCCACAGCGACCAAATCCAAAATATTCACAACCCCATCCCCATTGACATCCGGGGCATCTGTACCGAACCCATTCGCAACCGCCACCAAATCCAAAATGTTCACAATGCCATCGCCGTTGATGTCATATCTGTCGGTTGTTCTTTTCAGATAGATTTCACCATCTAAGTCAGGAACGCTATGAACTGTGTCTTGCAGACCGCTTTCCACCCCTGTTACCTGTTCCGATAGACGAATCTCTTGTGTTTCTCCACTACGATTATAGACTGCCCATCCGTTAGTGAACTCACGCATAAAGAGTCCATCTCGGTTTTCATAGATTTGCGCTTTTGCACCAATGGGTTGCCCAAGGTCAGCATCCCAAAAATCATACCAATAGTGGTCATGCTGTATACCATCATTGTAAAGCACATATCCATCTGAATGGGTGAGACTCATTGTAGTAAAGACACGCATCCATCTGCAATTCGCTGGACTATCAGGAAGCTCGTCCTTAATACCCCAGCCTTCCAAACAATTTACCCGCGGCTCTCGGAGATTTTCCTCTGCCCAAAGCAAAGTGCTTTCTATCTCAGCAAGTCCATCGTGTGTATAGCCTCTGTCATGGTCCCGAAGCGTTTCCATAAAAGTCCCGTTGATTGCCCATCCGGTGCGTGGAATTTTGCGCCGGTTCGTGTTGACGAGGATCAAGAAATCTTCGCGCACCGCTTCACGGATCCGGGTGAGGATAATATCCCGAGCGCGCTGCTCTGCTTTGAAGCCTACGTATCCTTCAGACCAGCCCGTTTCGTTATTCGCAAGGACGGGCCCGTTTTCTGTCCACCAGTCGAAGAAGATACCGTCATAGAGACCGCATTTTGAAACAGCAATCGCCTCTTCAACGATTTTATCAACAACAATAGGCTTTGTAAAGTCTAAGAATAACCATTCATCATTCCATGCAACAATCCGTTCTCCATTTTCATCGCGCAGCCAGAAGGGTGAATCCAGAGGGTGGCTTGTTGAATGTGCCTCTCGCATCTCCAGCCCCGCAATAAAAAGCATGTTTGGGTTCAGAGCGAGAGAGGCATCGCGAAGTTCAATCGCGTGTGTCATCTCACCCATAACACGTTTTCCCTCTGGCGTGTCTTGAAACTCCTGCTCAAAAATCAGACAACAGAAATAGAGATCGTGAAGTGCTATCTGCTCTAAATCTGACTTTTCAGGAAGATTTAGGACAGGACTCCATCCTATACCACCCCACGCTGCAAAAATAGACGGAAAACGTCGATTCTCAATACGTTCGTAAATAGGCAGACTTGGTAAAACACAACTCTCATCGTATTCAAAGATTGTTAAAGATAGAGCATTAAGAGGACTGTGGTCTGTAATTTTGTTGTTCTGAATCCATAGTTTTTCCAACTTGGTTAGATTTGCTAGCGGACTGACATCAACAATTCTATTGTCATTTATCCTTAATTCAGTAAGTTCTGCTAAATTTTTCAGTGGTGTAATGTCTTCAATCAAATTATAACGAAGATTTAGTCCTCTCAATTGTGTTAAAGTCGCAAGCGGCATAATATCTGAAATCTTGCATCCCCCAAGATCAAGATGTCTCAATTGTGTTAAGTCCACTAATGGAGAAATATCAGAGATGGGATTTACCCAAATATATAAGGTTTCTAATTGATTCAGTCCAGCAAGTGGACGTAAGTTACGAATTTCGTTTCCACCAAGGGATAGCCAAGTCAAGTTCATGGCGTGTTCTAATCCAGTCAAATCTGTTATCTGACCGTCAGCGGCATCCAGTCTCGTCAATTGGTTCATTATAGGCTGCGTCAGCGGTATTTCATCCGGTAACTCAAGAGCCTCCCGAACTGCCTGCCGCAAATTCGGATCCGGCATCCACTCCTCTTGTGCTGATGTTACACCACCCGCAACGCCAAAAATAACGAAAACACATAACCACCATTTACAAAACTGTTTCATTTTTATAATCTTGCACCTCATGGAATCACAGCAACATAAACCTGCAATAGTCGTTTTATTTAAACTGAAATCAAAGGCTCCCGGATCCAGACAGCACATTCGCCAGATTCTTGGGCACACCGCATCTATTCCGCTGAATCACAGATTCCTTGTTACGGAAATGCACTTTGGCACCTCTGAATCTTGACCGTTGTGCAGCGTGAATCCCTTTACCGTGGAACACTACAGGAATGCAGGTGGCTTTGAGATTTCTCGGAACTAAACTTGAGACGAAGTTGACGCTCCCCTGCAACTGTTGGGTTACATCTGTTACTTTGAAGGTACCACTTTTGAGTTCAATTAAAACCACAACGAGTCTATTTTCGGTGGTGTCCACGTAAAAGAGAATTCTGTCACAGTGTTTCCCCGTTCTTTGGTGTGTTTTGAATGCCATATCCATATCTACTACAATCCGGTCGCGCGGGACATCAGTCATGTCCACGCGACAACCGCGACCGCTACACGAATCTGTCAGGTTTTCTATACCCACCCGCTCACGGATTTCGTCAAGAACTTTACTCAATTGCACCGGCTGCTTCCTCGTCCAGGAACTGTTGCTCAAGTCTGACGAAACTATTATAGAGTTTATCAGCGATGTCGTAATAATCCTGTGGTTCTACACCTTCAATGCGATCAAATGGGATTTCTGTCACTGGCTTGTCAGTGTGGAACCACCAGGCACCGACCTCTTCCTTTGCCATCCAACTCTCCGGTTCTGCTTTATTTTTCGCGAGCTTTTTCAGTTCTCCTTCGCGAATCAGATTTCCGATTTCCTGGAGCAACCATTCACTATGTGTCGTGACAACCACACGTACACCGGCTCGAATTAAACGGGAAAGTGTAAAAGCGATTTGGGTTTGGGCACCGGGATGCAAATGCGCTTCAGGTTCTTCAATGATAAGCGTATCGCCTGCGCGAACAACGCCGCGCAAAAAGAGAAGTAAAGGCGCAAGTTCTGACACCATTGACGAAACTCGGTTCACAGGCAATGTCTGTTCAGATTTCTGCGGACGGTAGCAGAAATCCAAGGGGCTCTTTGATACCTCGCGTTTGACCTCTATCGCGCCGCGGAGGACCTCTCGCTCTAAAGCTTGAGCGATGTGAATTATTTGCTCTGAAGCACTGTTCCCTTCCTTATAGGAAATAAGTTGTTTGAGAAAATCCGTTTCTATTGCCGAAAACGGAGCGATTTCTGTGGAAAGTTCCGGACCGAGGTGAATACCCTCTGCTATGAAGGGTTTAACGCTCATACGAAAACTTTGTAGGATACTTCTCCGAGTAGCAGGCAGGTAATAGACGTTTGGTCTCTCCCGACTATCTCCATAGAAAAGCCCTTCGCGATCTTCAATATCAAGCGTTTCCTGAGTTTCTGATCTGGATGCCCACATATTGAAAGTCCAGTGGGTCTGATTTTTCTCGCGGACCTGTAGCGAAACCTTCATTTCACCCTGAGGAGCATCAGTGAACCGTATCATATCTGATATGGTTTCAAGACTGAAACATCGCTTAAGTTGCTTCTTGAAAACCTCAGTCTCCTTCAAATTTTGCTGTCCTTGCTGGAGCAATGATCGTGGAAACCCCTCAAAGGTGCGGTGTAATGCATAAATAAGCGCGGCGAAGTAGGTTTTACCGGTGTTGCTTTCGCCGACAAACACTGTCAGCGGACGTAGATCTATCTCCGCCTTCTCTATGGGGCCGAAATTCTGCACCTTGATGTGAACATTTGTAGGTTGTATGTCTCTGATTTTGTTCACTGTTTTCCTCCTGCAAGTAGTGAATTCAAATCCAATTATACACACATTTTTGGGCAACTGCAAGGAAAAGAGTTTTGATAAGATTGGGCAGAAGAAGGCCGCAGAGTCTCCAAACATTCCATCGTGATACTTACGGAATCACAGCAACATAAACCTGCGAATGCCCCGAAACATCCGATGTATACACAACAGCCGTTTCATCTGGACTGAAAGACGGATGCGGATGCGTCCACTGCGGTCCATAGACAGTATCCACCTTCATCTCCATCCAACTCAGCGATTTCTCTCGATCACCTGCTTGTTGTGCGGCTGCCCAATCCTCAGCGAGCGCATACCGGTCGGTTTTCCATTGGCTTCCACTTGACGAACTTTCTGGGTAACAGATCGGTGTATGTTCGCCTGTCTCCACATCAACGAGTCGCAAACCGATGTCGGGGTGAACAGTATCACACAACACCTTTGTCCCATCGCGGTTGCTGGCGATGTGCCACGCGTTGAAATCAGCAATCGTCTGCATCTGTAGGGTGTCCAGAGACATCCGCCGAAGCGCGTAGGGCCAATGCGTCACAATCAGTGCGTCTAATGCACCTAGGAAGGTTTCGTGGACGAGAAATTCGTTGTTGTCGTGTTGATAGAGCGAGCGGTTTTCTGTACCGTCCCGCCGAATCGTCCACATCCGGGGTGCGGGGTCACCAGAATACGCGATGAGATCAGCGTGTTTCGGATGAAACTGTGGATGAATAATCGTCTGATCTGGGGACGTATAGATAACCTCGCCACCGCTGCCATCGGTGGCAGTCACAGTAATGTGCGATTTGTCGTCGCGCTTCATTGCTGTTACGATAAACCGTTCGTCCGCGCTGACACTACACTCGCCGAGACCTCCACCGGGAAATTCTGCAAGCACACGTTCTTCAAACGTTCCAAGATGAATTGCCTTTATGCTATCCGCTTGCGTATAAAAGAGTTCGGTACCATTTTTAGAAATCACGCCAGAATAACCGTGGATGTCGTCTGCGTCCGTCAGCTGCACAATATCGCCGTTAGGGAATCCCAGTTTGAAAAAATTCGGTTTTCCTGAACGGTAGGAGGTAAAGATGAGGTGTTCTTGGTCAGGTGTGAACGAGGATGTGAGAAAATAGAGGTTATGGTTAATAGAGGTATCGTTTGTGAGTTGATAGATCTGCGCGCCCGTTTGGTCATCTTGAAATTCACGTAGTTCTGAAGAGTGAACGGACGCTTTGGCGTATTTTGTCATATTTTGCTCCTTGTAAATCTGTTTATGGGATAAATTTTACGAATTGAATAGATAGTTTAGCAACTGCGTACCTTCACGGAAATCAGGAATGATAAGGTCTGCACCCGCACGGATTAGACGTTCCCGCTTATCAGCGTTCATATTGTACCTATTGGCCTCCACAGACGCGACACCAACAGCGATTGCGCCGACCGCTTTCGCATTTTCGATCTCCACGTACCCATCTCCGATGATAAGCAATTCATCCCCACTAAGTTCAAAGTCTGTGATGATTTTCTGGATAACCATGGCTTTGGAGAACTTCTTGTATTCCCGCAACGCACCGAAAATTCCGCCATCAAGGTATTCAGCAACACCGAGAAGTGACGCTTCATTTTTCACAAATTCAACGTCCGTTCCACTGGCAAGATAGCAGTGTATTCCCATCTCGCGTAGACTTTTCAGAAATTCAAGAGACATCGGGACACGGAGCGGTTCGGCAGTCAAGGTCCCCGCCGCAAGTTCAGCGATTCGCGCTTCAACGACAGGCAGCAATCGGCGATTATATTCGTCTTTGTAGGCAAGTGGTGCCTTCGGTGTCCCACCGCGTTTCTCAATTTCTTCACTGAGTTGAATCATCTGATAAATCGTCTGCTTACCGGTCAATCTATCCACAAATTCAACCACAAGTGCCTCAAGTTGCGCTTGTGTCTCGGTGGTATCCGTCTCCTGCTGAAGGCATTCGACCATCATCGGTACCATCACGTTCTGCCAACCGTCTCGGATAAGCGAGATCGTACCATCAAAATCTAAAACGACGTGGCGGATATTCCCAGTTTGAATCTCGCGATGGATTTCAATTGAAGTGTTGTCTAAAAAAAGGTGTTCCATAGTTATCCTGAAATTGGCTATCGGCTTTCAGCCGTCGGCAAAGAGAATTTTGTGGCAGTTACGCAAATTGTCCCTGTCACACGCTGACGGCTGATTGCTGATCGCCGACAGCCATTAAAAAGGTCAGGGTTATTTAGTTTTCTAGTTTTATTGCACTTTTGGACAACCAAACCCGGTAGGTGCGTGTTTCTAACCGCACCGGGTCCCTAAAAGAAAACCTAAAACCCGAGGATTTCTTAAAACTAAATGACCCTATTAAAAAGGTTTTGATCCGTCTGTTCTTTTGTGATAGTATAGTAGCATCGCGATAGTTAAGCAAGTCTTTTCGGTATGGTTTGCAGGGCTATTTAGTTTTAAGATATCTCATAGTATGAGTTTAACTGCGAGTTTAGGTTCTGAAGCGAAAAATCGCATTGTTTCAGCGATTTTTGTCCGTCCGTCAAAGCGTAAAACAGACATGGCAGTGTTGCGTAATGCTGCCATGACGTGTGGAAGATTGCCCGTTCTCGCCTGTGAAGCATCCTCACCAAGGACGTTATCTCGGACCCAATGGATCTTGTTCTCTATCGTCCAATGTTGGCGTCGGAGTTTGAGTAAGTCTTTTGCGGAGGCGACTTCTGGTGCGAGACTCGTGATACCATACTGTGTCTGATAGGTGATCTCCCCTGTTTTTGTATGCTCTCGCTGAGATTGGTATTGATAAACCTGAGCGAGTCCTGGCCAGTTGATGTAATCTGTCAACATTGTGCTTGCTGTGAGTGTGCGTGTGGTGGTAAATCCGTGTGATGTTTCAACATCTGTGTGCGTATGAAGATGTGCGTTCTCTTGGGTGTGTAGGTTTTCAAACCGTCGCTTCTCAACTTCCGGGGGGTCTGTTTCCGAGAGGGGTTCAAAGAGTTGGCGAATATCATCATACATCTGTTTGTGATTCTCTTTTACAGGGAGTGCGTAGTCAGCTTGATGTTCTATAATATCTTTACAAAAGGTTCTCTGCGTCAAAAGTGCGTCAGTTGTCACGACTTTTCCGGTGACATCAAGTGCCTTGAGGAGTTTTGTTGAGATCGGAATCTCATTTGTCTTTCGACTGACAGCACATTGTGCGAGTGTAATGCCTAACTCATGAGAGACAGCGGAGAGTAAATGTGTGCGGTATCCGGTCTTTGGGTCTTTGGAACCACATAACTCTTTACCATCAATAGCAACCCCATCTAACTGCTGTGTTTTCAAAACTTGAAAGTCTTCAAGTTTTGAAAACGCCCATTTTGTTAGCGATGCTTCGAGACTCACTACGTCAAGACGCTTCAAAAGATTATGAAGTGTTGCAGCACACGGTGTCTTACGCGATTTGAAACCTAACGCTTTTGCCAGTTCAGGTTGACTCCGTGCCCAAGTCGCTATTGAGGTATACCCTTTATGATTCGACATCAGACCGATGACGATCAAAACGAGAATAGGTACTAAAGGATAGCGTTTACCTTTTTCATTGCGTGGATCCGGCACTTCTGCTAATATGTCAAGTAAGTGACAAGAGGGTGTTCTTGTCATGATTCACCTCAAAAATTATCGAGATTTTTTACGGTGAAGTATAGCAGATGCAGCGTGAAAAGTCACGCTGCATCTGTTTATGTCAAGATATTAACAGATGTGAAAAATATTAGAAAAAATAACGAAAACTAAATAGCCCTGGTATGGTTTGAAAGCAGAAACTTGTTCTAAAAAGAATATAGTAGGAACTATAACGGGTGAACGAAAAAGAGATTCTCAAAAAAATCCAACGCATCGAAATATTTACCAATCGCCTCGTTAACACCGTTTTTGCTGGTGAATATGAAAGTGTCTTCAAAGGGCAAGGAATTACCTTTGATGAAGTCCGTGAATATCAGGCAGGCGATGAAATTCGTACCATCGATTGGAATGTCACCGCGCGGATGGGGCAAGCCTATATCAAAAAGTACGTAGAAGAACGCGAACTTGTGATGATGTTAGTCGTGGATATGAGTGCCTCTACCAGTTTCGGTAGTATCGCCGAGACGAAGGCAGAAATCGCCGCCGAGATCGCAGCGCTCCTCGCTTTTTCCGCCACCAAGAACAACGACAAAGTCGGGCTTATCTGCTTTACCGATACCGTTGAACACTTCGTCGCCCCACGGAAAGGGAAAAGGCACGTCTTGCGCGTCGTCCGCGACATCCTCCATTTTCAACCCCAGCAGCCTGGAACGAATATTGAAACAGCCTTAGCGTTTGTCGATCAGGTGCTTAAACCCCACAGCGTTGTGTTTCTGATCTCTGATTTTAAGAATACAGGGTATGAAAAGCAGTTACGTTTGAGCAGCAAGCGGCATTCACTCATCGCTATCACACTACAAGACAGACGCGAATTGGAATTGCCAGATGTTGGACTGATAGAGCTCGAAGATGCCGAGACCGGAGAGACAATGGTTGTTGACACACGTTCTGAAGCGGCGCGACAGTTATACACAGAACTGAATCAACGCGCTGATGCAGAACGTCGGCAGATTTTCCGAGCAAACCAGATTGATGCTATCCATATCAGGACAGATGAACCGTATGTAAAACCACTTATCCAATTTTTTCGCCAACGTGCCACCCGAAATTGAAGTCCTTGTGCGTTTATGAGCAGACTTGAGGTAAAAAATCTAACACAAACCTTCGTTCAGAACGGTAGTCTACTGCCGGTACTGGATGCTTTGAACTTCTCTGTTGATGCGGGAGAGTTTGTCGCCTTACTGGGTCCCTCCGGCTGTGGCAAGAGCACCCTTTTTAATATCATCTCTGGGATACTCACACCGGATACTGGGGAAATTTACCTCAACGGCGATCAAATCTGTGGCAATACAGGACATTTCGCCTACATGCAACAGAAGGATCTCCTTTTACCATGGCGGACGGTTCTCAGGAACGTCCTCGTCGGTCCAGAAATTCAGCAGGAATCGCTTGACACCGCAATGGAAGAAGCACAACAGCGTTTGACGCAACTCGGCTTGAGCGGCTTTGAAAATAGTTACCCGATGCAGCTGTCCGGTGGCATGCGACAGCGTGTCGCACTTGTCCGAACGCTTCTCTTTCGGAAGGAAGTCTTACTTTTAGATGAACCCTTCGGCGCATTGGATGCAATGACGCGCACCGTCATGCAGTCGATCCTACTTGACATCTGGACAGAGGGACGGCAAACCGTGCTCCTCATTACCCACGATGTTGAGGAGGCACTCCTACTTGCAGACAAAATCTATGTGCTAACAGCCCGACCCGCAACATTGAAGACAGAGATCCCTGTTCCATTACCCCGCCCGCGGAACGTCACGGATACCGACCTCATTCACCTGAAAAGGGAACTCTTGGAATTATTACAAATCGAAATGGCTCAAGTCTTCAACACCGACTAACGCTATTCCGCATCCGAATCTTTCGTTAACGTTCTCCAAAACGAACGTGAAGGACGGTTCATATTGTCAAACATTTCGTAATTTCCGTTCTTACAAAATTCGTAGAGTGCTTCAGTCAACGGGATTTCAAATCCTGAGGCTTCCGCTGCTGCGAGGAAGTACGGCAATTCAGGATATTTAACAACGAGTGTTTCGCCTCCGCCGTCAATGATACGTTTCGCGATGCTATCAAATTCGCCACGCCAACCGTCGCCCATACCGACAACTTCTCGGATTGCCTTCGGGTCCACGCCAGCACAAACCCCAAATGCCATCGCCTCCATATACGCCGCAGCACCGAGACCCATTGCCAATTGGTTCACACCCTTGACAATCTGACCAGAGCCGCTTAGTCCACAGTAGACTACATATTTCGGTTCCCCGAGGATTTCCAAGATCGGACGACATTTTTCGACAACCGCAGCATCACCCCCGACAAAAATACGGAGCGTGCCTGTTTCGGATCCGTGCGGACCACCGCTCACGGGTGCGTCTATCAGCGCAGCGCCTCTTTCAGCAAACGCTGCCGCAACTTCCCGCGTCCTCTCGACCTCTGTGGTGCCTAAGTCAATAAAAACATGGCCTTCACGAGCATTCGGGATAAGGTGTTGTTCTGCGACACTACAAAAAACATCGGAGGACCGCAAACTGGTCATAACAACAGTGCTATTTCTGACGACCTCGGCAGTATCCTGACCTACTGTCGCACCTGTCGCAGCGAGGGCCGTGCATTTTGCCGCGTCAATATCATATCCGATGAGTGGGTACCCAGCATTGTGGAGATTCTTCGCCATCCTTCCACCCATATTACCGAGTCCAATAAAACCGATTGTGGGGAGTTCTTGAGATTGCATAATTTCCTACGATTCCCTTGATTGCATCACCCTACAGTTGGCGTCATTATCCATGCGTCCAACCTGTTTAAGAATGCTTCGCCACCGCTGGTGAAGATTGAAACACCGAGGCTGTCGGCTCGCGTGGGGTAGATGCGTTGCGTTAGGCACTGTCGCCTGTTGGCAAAAACTTCCATAACCGAACGGTCTAAGAAAATATGGAGTTTCAGGGATTCTCCTTCAACCAACTTGAAGGGTGCTTCCTGCAAACGCGTCCAACGGTCTCCACCATCTTTGTCTTGTGGGGTAAGACGTGGGTATTTTACTTCCTCATCTAACGTTGATTTCGTGAGATCAATTTTCAGGCATTCGTTGATTGTGGAAAAAGCAATTGCCGTTTCCTCTGCGCCATCCGGGGACCTACGCACCTTCACACCGAATTCTATCGCACCTCGCGGCTCAATTTCCAACTGCAATTCAAGACAGTCGCCGCTCACCGCTTCAATATTAATCTCAGTGTCAACCTTAAGCTGCACAGATTCTTGGTGGTAGTGATTGGTGCGAAGTTTTTCGAGTTCCGGGACGGGTTCAATACAGAGATTTCCATCTTCACTTAACGATAGCAATCGCGGCAGCGTCATCACAGAAGCCCACCCGTGTTTCTCCCAAGGGCGCGCTTCACGGATCCAACCGAAAAAGATACGTCGCCCTTCATCGTCAAGAAGCGTTTCAGGTCCAGAGAGTTGCCCACCTTGCCAGTTCATACGTCCGTGTGCTTCAGGATAGAACTGTTCGTCTTCATAACGTCCCAAGTAGTAATGCGCCATACCGTAAGGACGATGCCCGTGCATCAGGAGCATATATTTCTCACCAAGTGGAAAGAAATCGGGGCAAGCACAATCCTCTACTGTATCCGTCCAACGCCGTGAAGATTGATAGAACGGCCCCCGGTACTCCCAATGAATACAATCATCAGACCGAAAAAGACTCGTTGCATCGCCTTCATAGCCATCACGACTGTTTTTGTTGCCTATGAGCGCGTAGTAAGTACCGTTTTCGTACCAAGCGCACGGATCAAAAACGTAATACTCTTGCGGTGCGTCTGGTATCGGGATGACTGGATTTGCAGGTGAAGGTATCCACTGAATCAAGTCGTTGTCGTCGCTGGTGGCGATACAAGTCCCTTGGTTCGGGACGTGATAGATTAACGTTGGAACAGGCGCGTTTTCAATAGCGTCGCCACTGTATATCCCGCGCGGCATCGATCCATCAGTGAGCGGTTTTATTGCCGGTGGATGGTGTATCCAATGCACCAAATCGCGACTGGAGGAATGATCAAGCACTGGTAGCCATTCATCCGCGTTTGGGTTTGGCATCCGTCCGAGATAGAAAACATGGTACCGTCCATTCCAAAAGATGGTACAGTTTGCATCGTTGAAAAACCCATCAGGCGGGATTAGGTGATAACGCGGACGGTGCGGATCCGCTGAAATCAATTCTCGCAATTCGCGTGCGCTTCCAATGCGTTCTTGAAAGTTTTCAATCGTCGTTTCTGGATTCATTGTGTTATGTCTTCTCCACACATTTCTTTATTTTAAGCATTTCAAACACAGTGTACGGTGTCAGAGTATACCATGTTATGGAAGTGTCTGCAAGCGAAATCCGGTTGTGCCACAGGACTATTTAGTTCTCGGTTTTTTCGTCCAATTTTGGCCCCAGGACCGGTAGGTGCGTGTTTCTAACCGCACCGGATCTGTAACAGAAAACATAAAACCCGCGAATTTATTAAAACTAAATGACCCTGGGTTGTGCCAAACCTGTTTTGACGTGTCTGTAAAAAGTTTTCCTTGCGGTTTTTTATCCTGTTTGTTATACTGCCGATGATTGGTTTCAGTACCCTTCCGTCAGGTGAACTTTACCTCGTTTTGCTGAACTTTCGTTTAACCCTATGAATCCGAACACAGGAGTTAGAAAATGATGCATGCGATTAGATACCTCTTGGTTCTTATGATATTCGCTTTTGCGGCGTTTGACGCGCCAGCGGAAATCTTGTTGCAGGAAGATTTTGAGGATGATTTGAACTTAACCACTAAATGGCAGACAAACACTCCCAAATTTGTCTATCCAAAGGACGGTATTCTCTATTTGGATCAGGGGAAATCCGGTGGAGACTATGTGAGTCTTCGGTCTGTTCAACACTTCAGCGATGTCATCATCTATTACGAATGGTTCATCATCGAATGGAGTGGACAGGGAGACGGCGGCGGCGCGTTACGACAGACCCCAAACGGTTCTTATTGGATGCGGTGGTGGGGACGTAGTAACGTCAAAGTGACAACGAATAAAGACGGACCTGTTAATGCTTGGCAACCCTTTCCAGTGAAGGGCGGACAAGCGAGAAGTAACTATCCAGCGGTGTCTGACCATTTTATACTGAAAGCAGCGTTAATGACACAAGAAAAGCGCGTCACCATTCATATATGGGATATCACCGATAAAAAACCGATACAGATCGCCGAATGGGAGGTCAAGGACAACACTTACAAGTCAGGAAACATCAGTTTTGACTGCTGGAAATTTGGTATTTATGGTGTTGATAATGTTATTGTTGCTACACCTGAACATGAAGCGGAAATCTTCGCGGATAACTTTGATCCAACAAGGCTTGCCGTTCAACCTGAAGGAAAACTCACGACGCTGTGGGGACACTTAAAGTTAAAAAATTAGTAGATAGAAAGGAATTTAGCCATGACAAAATGCGCACTAATCAGCGGCAGAGGTATGGGGATGATGCACGGCGGAAACTTCCACGCCCATCCAGATGCGGAGGTAGTGGCTGTCTGTGATATGGACCCTGAACTCCTCGCGAAAGCAAAGGAACACTTCGACGTACCGGGGTATCCAACAATTGAAGAACTCTTAGCGAACTGTGATCCGGATCTTGTACTTCTCATTGTCAACGAAACCCGGCGGATTCCACCGTTGCGGGAGTTGCTCGAAGCCGGGCAAAATGTATTCACAGAGAAACCGCTCTGTGGATTGGAAGGACAGGATCGGGTTCGCGAAGAAGACCTCGGAATCGCAGCACCTGCTATCGCAACATGGCGTGACTCCGGTCTTAAATTCGGGATTGATTACAACTACCGGTTTATGCACCATTTCCGTAAACTGCATGACGACGTCGCCGAAAATCGGTTGGGTGAGATCCGGATGGTACACGCGCGTGCACATTTCAACTGCTGGTCCCACGTCATTGATCAGATTCTCTGGACAGTCGGCAGACCGGAGTGGGTAAGTGTTGTTGGAGACCCGAATGAATCCGGTGGTTGGCGTCGCCTCATTCATATCGGTTGGGAAAACGGTGTCATCGGTTCCTTGAGTGGTACGAACCTCTGGGGCTACGACGATCATCCGCTTCGCGTCAAAATTCTTGGCGATGAATTTTATGCGGAGGCAAAAGGATTGGAAGGCGTTTACACCCGCCGAAAAGCGAACAACTCTGAAATAGAGGAAGTCTGGGAAGCAGAGGAAGGCAAGCCTGAGATGCCGGAATCTTTCAAACGGATGGCGGATGGTGTCATCAAAGCGATGCATGCCGACACAGCGTTCCCCGCAGACGGTGAAGCCGCATGGAATGAACTGGTGTTTGAGGCAGCCGTGCATAGATCGGCTTTGCAAAATAATGCACGCGTATTTCTGGCAGATGTGGAAGCAGACGCATTTGGCTAAACAAAGCCGCAGGCGCGGTTAAAACATTACAAGTCCCCCTGATAAGAGGGATTTAGGGGGTTTCTTCCAAGTCCCCTGATAAGGGTGTTTCTTCCAAGTCCCCCTGATAAGGGGGATTTAGGGGGTTTCTTCTAAGGCGAAACCATTAGGACAACATCCTATTTTCAACCGCCAAGTCCCCCTGATAAGGGGGATTTAGGGGGTTTCTTCTAAGGCGAAACCATTAGGACAACATCCTATTTTCAACCGCGCCCACTGCCCAAGTGAAAGCATCTTGCTTTAGGCAGCCCCACCTTTAACAGCGATCTTAATCGCATCCCTGCCATCTAAGTGATAACTACCGTGAAGTGCGTCGAAACCTTTGGACACATCCTCCAACGGGAGAATATGGCTCACAAACCCGTCAAAGAGTGAGGCGTGCTTCTCCAGCATTGGGATGGCGCGCAGGAAATGCTTCCTTTCAAACCCCCATCCGGCTTCCAATCGAAGGTTTTTGCGCATGAGCATCTGGTTCGGATTGCAGTCAAAACTGCCCACATCCACGAAATGTCCGTATACAACATAGGTCCCGCCGTATCGGATGTAATCCAAACCTTCTGGGATAGCAGCAAGGAAACCGGTGCATTCATAGACGACATCCGCACCTTCGCCTTGCGACGTATTTTCTCGGACAACCCGCTTTCGTTCTTCAGGGTCTGGCACTTCCGCAATGTCGATGGTGAGATCCGCGCCCAACCTTTTTGCCATCTCAAGCCTTCCCGGAGGTCCACCGACGACGATAAGCCTTCCTGCCCCAGAGACTCTCGCCCAATTAAGCGCAAGCAGCCCAATCGGACCGGTTCCCTGAATCACAACCGTATCCCCGAATTCAATTTTTCCGCGCGATATGCAATGTGCGGCACATGAGGCAGGCTCCGCGAGCACAGCAATTTCAGGTGGCAGATCGGTTTTAAGAAACATATTTGTTGACGGATTCGATAGGTAGATGTACTCACTGAAGCCGCCGCGCAGATACGGTGCTTCCTCCGACGGCGAAAAACCGAGACCACCGCTGGGAGAGAGCGCAATTCTATCCCCTACTTTAACCGGATTACCGAGATAATCCGTTTCGACACCCTCTCCTAAAGTCTCAATCACACCGACGTTCTCGTGTCCAAGAATAATATCGTGGTTGATACGCTGAAATTCCCAGTTGTGGAGGTCTGTGCCGCAAATACCACCCAACTCCTGACGCACGAGGACTGTACCAGGGGCAGGATCAACGATCGGATACTCTCGGACTTCAAAATTTTTGCCACTCATCACAGTGGCGCGTGCCGTTCTGGTTGCCATTGTAAAATTCCTTTCCTACTGCAGGGGCAATCTCTGGTCGCGATGCCTTACGTTCTATTCGGATCCAACTTTAACGATTATTTTTCCGAGCTTCTCGCCTGTGAAAAGCGCGATAAACGCCTTTGGTGCATTCTCCAAACCTTCTACGATCGTTTCTTCCCACTGTATCTTGCCTTCGGATATCCACTGACCCATATCACGGTAAAATTCAGGATTCCGTGCCATGAAGTCGGTGACAATAAATCCTTGCAATCTAATCCGTTTACCGATAGCAGAACTGAGGTTTGTCGGACCGGGAGTAGGTTCAACATCGTTATATTGAGAGATCATGCCACACAAAGGGATACGTCCATGCATATTCATCACTGCGAGCGCTGCTTGGAGATGTCTACCGCCCACATTCTCAAAGTAGATGTCAAGTCCATCAGGACAATGTTTCCTGAGTTCGGCTTCCAAATCGTCAACCTGCTTATAGTTAAAAGCCGCATCAACACCCGCCTTTTCCAGTAGCCAAGCGATTTTCTGGTCTGAACCAGCACTCGCCACGACGCGGCAGCCTTTTATTTTCGCGATCTGACACACAATTGAACCGACTGCCCCTGCCGCGGCGGAGACAAAAACCGTTTCCCCCGCTTTCGGTTGACCGATCTCCAGAAAACCGAAGTAGGCAGTACGTCCGGGCATACCAACCGCGCCTAAAAACGATTGCAGCGGCGCGATTGAAGTATCAACAGCGGTGACGCTCTCCGCTGACGCGATGTAATGGTCCCGCCACCCTAACATTCCCGTCACATAATCCCCAACCTGAAACTGATCGCTATTTGATTGCACAATTTGACCAGCGCACCTACCCTCCAGGGGTTTACCGAGTTCGCCGGACCGCATACCACCACGCATATATGGGTCTACTGATGTGTAAAGATTTCGGACGAGTACCTCTCCTGCCCCAGGTTCAGAGAGAGGCACCTCTACAAGTTCAAAATCGCTCTCCTTGGGCATACCGACAATCCGATTCTTAAGATGAATTTGTCTGCTGACAATGTTTGACATTTTTTCTCCTATTGGCTGATAGCCTGATGTTGTTTTTCAACTGTGTTGATGTAATCATAGCATATCTGAGAAAAATGTCAAGATATGGTAAAGTTGGCTACTGAAGTCTTTAAATACACCCGCAGGTACAAACATTGGAGAACCACTGAATGCTCTAAAATTCATTGACATTTGTTCATAAATGTGTTTTGATGGATAAAGTAGCGAATGAACCTGTGCAAAGAATAACCTATCTTCACCTTTGGAGGAAAAATGAACGATTCGTCTCGCGAGTTTCTTAGAACCGATTTTGGGCACGAGGTATACGATAGTTGGTATCTTGAGCATGCCAGACACAATTTTGAGGCGCAAGAATTTATAGAAAAACATTTCCCTTTCTATGAAAAGGCGTTACAACTCTCTAAAAGTGACATCATATTAGAGGCAGGCTGCGGAATTGGAAGTTATTCGCGTGAGTTTGCACAGCACGGTTATCATGTCGTTGGCATGGACCTATCGCCTAACTTTCTATCCGAGGCTAAAAAAATTGCGCAACGTGAAAATTTAGAGATTGAATTTATTTTGGGCGACTATAATGAAATGAACTTTGAGGAAAAGTTTACTGTTATCTTCTTTGAAGGATCATTTTTTTATCAATCCAAAGAAGGTTTAATCTCACTCTTAAAACGAATTCATAAAGCACTCACACCTAATGGTAGACTCTACTTTGTGCATTCAAATCCTTCAATGAGAAAAAAGCAATTTCCCGTGGATAATTTGAGTGAAATCAAGAAAAACGTATTTGTCCTGCAGAGGGGAGCGTATGACGAAAGTAATGATGTCGAAAGATGTGCTTGGCTTAAGATAGATTTAGAAACACATAAACACTACAAATGCGACTTTTCTGTTATGCATCTCCCACCGGACGCACTCAAAAACTGTCTAATGGAAGCGGGGTTTAAGGATCTCTATTTCTACAAAAAGCGTAAATTAGAAAACTTTGATTCAGAGAACGATAATGGGTTCTCTGTAGTGGGTAAAAAATGATAGCAACAAAAGGAAAAGTGGTTATCGCTATGAGAGTCGAAAAACCGAAAGAGAAATATGATCAGTTAATCGCTGACGGTTATTGTGTTATTGAGAATGTCTTGAAGGAAGAGATACTTAACCGGCTGCGGACAGTAACCGACGAACTGCTTGATGCACAAACAGAAGATGAACGCGATGCCTATCGCTCCTCTGGCAGCATGATTAGCGTGTATATGCATCCGCTGTTTGCCGAACTCGTCGTTTACCCGCGTGCCTTGCAGGCTCTTGACGCTTTGGGGTTCTTGAGACCGAAATGGTCGTCCGGGTATGTTATCAGCAAACCGCCACAGAGTCCACCCCTGTTTTGGCATCAAGACTGGTGGGGTTGGAACGATCCGTGCAGCTACACGCCATTGCCCCAACAACTATTCCTCATGTACTATCTGGTTGACACAACCCCGTCCAACGGATGCCTCCGTGTCATTAAAGGTTCGCATCTCAATCGGCATCCGTTGCATGACATACTGCCCGACGCTCACGGCGCAGCACTCCAACGCGTCGATGATGCTGACCATCCCGCCTATCAACACTTTCCGGATGAAATTGATGTATCCGTAAAAGCGGGAGACTTGGTTATCGGTGATTCTCGGTTGTTACACGCTTCACACGGCAATCAATCAGATAAACACCGAACTGTGATTACACTCTGGTATCACCCGTTTTTCGCACTATTACCAACCGGAATGCAAGCACATATCGGTAGACTCCGACAAAGTATGGCGTGGTCGGATGCGGATTGGACACGGATTGCTGAACTTGCACCAATCTGTGAAGCCGATGTTGAACCCTTAAAATGGAATCGGAATCCGGGACCTGAACTGAAATAGCCAAACATTGGAAAGTGCAACTTGACAAACGAAACATCTAAATGGTATAATCGTATACAGAGGAAGCCAGATTATTCTTGCTGCCTCAGTGACCAATACCTATCGGGCGAGATTCATTTTTCATAGGACTTACGTACTCTCTCTTAAAGTCCCCCTGATAAGGGGGATTTAGGGGGTTTAAACTCTTAAAGTCCCCCTGATAAGGGGGATTTAGGGGGTTTAAACTCTTAAAGTCCCCCTGATAAGGGGGATTTAGGGGGTTTAAAACTAAAAAATCTACCATCGCGTGCTAAATTTGTGTAAGTCCTGTTTCAGTAATAGCCAGTAGATAATTCACTGACTTTGAAAACGATGAAGGAGATAACAATGAAAACCACAGTCACAAGGTTAAACCTATTATGTGTCAGTTTAATGGTTATGAGTCTGATGTTTGTAGGGATCAGCTCTGCTAAAATTGACTTCGGAGATTGCGTCGGCATGTGGCTCTTTGATGAGGGGAATGGGAACAAAGCCGAAGATTCCTCTGGAACCGGCAATGATGGCAAGATTGAAGGTGGTGCAAAATGGGTTAATGGCAAGTTTGGTAAGGGTTTAAGTCTAAACGGCTCGGATGCTTACGTCGAAATTGCACACGATGATTCTTTAAACGTTGGTGGCGAACACACGATTGCGCTTTGGTTTAAATTACATAATGCGCCCCCGCCTGGCATGGGTGTTGTCACCAAAGATGATTGGGCACCCGGATTTTGGTGGGATGCGACTAGAATCCGACATCACACGCATGATCCAGCCCCCCAACTTCACTTTATAGATGCCAATTGGAGTCCAGATACAGACTGGCATCATATTGCCGCCCTCTGGGATGGTGAAGAGTTTAGAATATATCTGGACGCTGAGGAGATTGGTGCCGGTATAACGACAGCAAACATCGGAAGGAACGCGTTAACCGACAAACCGTTATTAATAGGTATCTATTTAGCTACTGGACAACACGGTCAGTGGGGCAAATTTCTCGATGCAATAATTGACGATGTTGCCGTCTTCAATGTGGCGTTAGACGATGATGATATTGAAACCCTCATGAATGACGGATTAAAAACAGCCGCTGATATTGAACCTTCAGGTAAACTCACAACGACCTGGGCTGATATTAAAGCCGATTGATCTACTCCCAAACCTATAGGACTTACGCAACGCGCAATAATGCACGTCGCATTTGCAGAATTTCGTACCTACGAACCGCACCGCTTTTGAAAATACACGTCCTTTTATTGTCTGTTGTGTAAGTCCTAACTTAAATGGGTGGAGTTTTTTATGTCACAATCTCCAATTTTTCATGCCTATTCCTTTGGTGAACAGGAACGGGAAAAGTTAGATCGGGATGGACATTTTGTTTTGCCCGGTGTGCTTACACCCGATGCGCAAGAAAACCTGACACGCTCACTGTCGCGTATCCATGAACTTTCACGCACGTCGACAGAAGGGCATGAACCCAACCGGTTTTCTGCAGAATACGACAGTTATCTCGAAAGCCTGATTGCCCATCCACAAATGCTTGAACTTGCCCGACAGGTATTGGGTGATAATATCCGATACGATCATTGTGTGAGTCTGAACAGACCCGGCGGCAACGGCGGTATCGGATGGCATAGCCACGGATATTCCGATGACGATCCGAGTTTGGGTTTTGTCCGTATCTTCTTCTATGTCAACGGTTTTGAACCCGACGATGGCGGTTTAAAAGCCGTTCCCGGAAGCCACCTTTATCGGGATACAAGAATCCATGGACGGACGGATGACGACCTACGAGAAGGATGGTTGGCGGGAAAAACGCACCCAGAGACAGGTCAACCGTTAGAGATTGAAGCGTTATCTGCGCCACCGGGCACAGTCGCATTGATGTGGACCCATGCGGCACATGCTGTGTCCCCAAGAAAAGAGGATAGCGATACGCGCTGGTGTGTTGTCTATGCCTATCGGAATCCCGGCAGACCCTCTGGTGCCCGCTGGATCAACCCTGAATTTGAACGAAAACCGATCCCCGGTGCAGAAGGGTTAATGTCTCTTTATTGAATGTCGTAAAAGCGTAAACTTCGGAGTTTTTAATGTCACCAAACCCAATTTTCCATGATTACACCTTCGGTGATCAAGAACGCGAAGAATTAGATCATGTCGGCCATTTTGTGCTGCCTCAACTTCTTACCATTGATGCTCAGGCACGATTGACAGAATCCTTGGCTCGGATTGAATCGCTCATCCCGGGGTGCGAAAAAGGGTATGAACCGAACAGATTCGCTGCGGAATACGACAGTTACCTCGAAAGTCTGATTCCACATCCCCAAATGCTTAAACTCACCCGTCAAGTGCTCGGTGAAGAGATACGTTATGACCACTGTGTGAGCCTTAATCGCCTAGGCGGCAATGGTGGCGCCCATTGGCATAGCCACCAATATGCTGAAGACGATCCGCGCTACGGTTTCGTTCGTATCTTCTTTTATGTCAACGGATTTGAGGCAGATGATGGTGGGTTGAAGGCGGTTCCCGGAAGCCATCTATACCGAGACCCCAAAATTCAGGGCGCAACAGATGACGCATTACGAGAAGGTTGGTTGGCAGGAAAAACCCATCCGGAGACCGGCGAACCATTAGCAATTGAGGCGTTATCGGTACCGCCAGGAACGGTCGTCCTGATGTGGACGCATGCCGCACATGCAGTAACCCCCAGAAAACAAGAGAGCGACACCAGATGGACAGTCGTTTATGGATATTATAAACCCGGTAAAGACCCAGGTGAAAGGTGGATTACACCCGAATTTGAGCGAAAATCCATACCCGGCGCAGAAGGCTTGATGTCCCCTTATTAAAGGTACGCCGTAACCTATGCCACAAAATAAACCACATATCCTATTCCTCATCAACGACGAACACCGCCCCGATGTCCTGCCGATCGAAGGAGACACGGCTATCCGCACGCCGACCCTCTCTCGATTTATGGACGAAGGTATCTACTTCCGCAACGCCTATACGCCTTCGCCGATCTGCGTACCCGCACGCCAAAGTTTTCTCTCTGGACGCTATCCACGCAACTGTGGAAGTCTCAATTTCGGCGATCCGATGCCGACAGAGGTCCGAACGATTCCGGGACAATTGGGAAATTACGGGTACTATTCCTGCTGCGCGGGGAAAATGCATTTCGTCGGGACAGATGTCATGCACGGCTGGCAGGAACGGATCGGGCGCGATATTATTGGAAATAACGGCTATCCATACGGCACTGTTAAGGATGAACACTACGCGCAAGTTGAACGAGAACCGGGGACGGGTCCGAAGCAGAACAAGGTAATTCAGGAAGTCCGCGATGCACAACCCGGCTTGGGACAATGGATGCTCCACGACCAATACAATGTGGATGGCGCGCTATTGTTCCTTGAGGAGTATTTCGTCAACGCTTCTTATGACCGTCCGAAGTTCAATCCACTCTGTATGGCAGTAAGTCTTATAGCACCGCACTACCCCTATCAATGTCCACTTGACCTGTTTACCTACTACATGCAGCGGGTGGAACCGATTGTTGAAGAACCTAATGAACATTTTGGATACGACAACTTCTTCAGAGTTCGAGTCGGTGAAGATGTGACCTACCGTCAGGCACACCGAGCAACCGCGGCATATTACGGCATGATTGAGTGGATGGACGCACAATTCGGGCGGGTTATTGAAAAACTCGAACATTTGAACGTTTTGGACGATTTCATCATCGTTTTCCTCTCCGACCACGGTGAGATGCTCGGCACGAAAGGACTCTGGGAGAAACAGAGCTATTTTGAGGCTTCGGCACGGGTGCCACTTTCTATCTGGTCCCCGAAGCGATTTGGACGCGAACCGAAGGTCATTGAGCAGAACGTATCGTTGGTCGATCTATTTCCAACTATATGTGAATTAGCAGAGATTCCAGCCCCCGATGAACTTGATGGGCATTCGCTTGTCCCGCTAATTGACGGAAATGCACCTGACTGGCATGATACCGTTTATAGTGAACTTTGGCGTGCCCAAAACGGACCTTCTGTCATGGTTAAAGAGGGGAGTTTAAAGTATTTCCGATTCGACAACGACAAGGGATGGCCCGAACAACTCTTTGATCTCTCCAAAGACCCAGGTGAACGGAACAACCTAATTGACACGCCTGCTTATGCAGATTCACTCTCAAAGCTGCGCGCGAAAGCCGACGCATTACCTCCCCCGCGCCGGAAGGATGAGAATAACAGGTTCATCGACCTGCATCGCCCGATGGTCGCGCCGCATTAATCGGTGGGAACTTTATGACATAATCTCCCTAGCTGGTCCCTTGTTGGACAGTAGCCGAATGACGCGTCGCCGCCTTTGCGGAAACGAAAAGCACACGCAACCTACTAAACAGTAAACAAAGATTCCCGACTTTTCTGTTGATTAGGATCCAACAAATTTGATATAATGATGCTCTACATATCAACAACAGCTACGTGATGATGTCGGTGCGCGTTTGACATCACAAATTTGAAACCGCTCCTACCCAGGAAGTGTGTAAGTCTCAATCTTTTATGAAGGAAATTTTCTGATGAAAATGCAAGTTTTAATTTCAAAAAGTTTTGTGTTACTGCTTATAGGTGTTTTTGTAAGTTTCGGCATACCCGGTATCAGTTACAGTGCCCCTGGCGGGGTCTGTGAAGTCGGTGATGTGCTTTCGCCCGGACAGAGCTGTACCTACCCCGGCACTGAGACCGAGTTCAGGGTTCTTGATGACGGAAGTGGACAATTCCTGCTCGCTACCGCCGATGCTGCATTGAATCTCAGAGGAGACACGCTTGTCAATGGCAAGCCTTATACCTTCGCTGCTAACAAACACGAGGGAAGTTGGGTCATCGAGGAACTCGGAGGTTTGGTTGACCTTCAAGCACCGCCAATATACTGGACGGACCGAGGCACGCATAAAATCCAGCGTATGAACCTGGATGGCACCAGTACTGAAGACCTCATCACCATCGACATAGGTATTTTAGGCGGCATCGCCTTGGACGTGGCGGGTGGCAAGATGTACTGGACAGACTGGGGATTCCCAAGCGGAATCCAGTGCGCCAACCTTGACGGCTCAAATGTCCAAACCCTCGTCGATACCGATGATAAACCCTGGGACATCGCTTTAGATGTGACCGAGGGTAAGGTGTACTGGACGGTAGGGCCTATCGCGGAGGATGGCCACGGTAAAATTCAGCGTGCCAACCTTGATGGCACTAACGTCGAAACCCTCGTATCCGGATTAATCAAGACCCCAGATTACATCACCTTGGATCTCACTGGACGTAAAATGTACTGGTCAATGGCAGGGTACGCCGGTGATACCAATGAGAGTAAAATCCAGCGTGCGAACTTAGATGGCACCAATGTTGAAGATGTTATTCCGTCGTTACAATTCGGACTTCCAGGCGGAGTCGCCTTAGCCGTGGGCGATGGCAAGATATACTGGACAAATTGGGGGACCCCAGAGGGAATCCAGTGTGCTAACCTTGATGGTTCAAATGTCCAAACCCTCGTCAACACCGATAATAACCCCTGGGACATCGCTTTGGATGCAGCCGGCGGTAAAGTGTACTGGACGGTAGGGCCTATCGGGGAGGATGGCCACGGTAAAATTCAGCGCGCCAACCTTGACGGAACCGACGTCGAAACCCTCGTCTGGGGATTGGATACACCAAGATACATCGCCCTTGCTATCCCATCTCTAAAAACCCCTGAGGGCACTGAGCAAATCGTGCGTGGGGATGTCAATGGTGATGGGACGGTAAACATCCAGGATTTGGTACTCGTTGCTACAAATCTTGACAAACAGGGCGAAAATGCCGCGGATGTCAACGCCGATGGTGTCGTGAACATTCAAGACTTAGTGTTGGTTGCTGGTGCCCTTGGTCAAGGCGGCGCAGCTGCACCATCTTTGCATACTGACGCTTTGGTAGGGATCTCCACCGCAGATGTGCAAGGTTGGTTATCCGAGGCACAGCAAATGAACCGGACAGACCCAAGGGCCCGAAGAGGTATTCTGTTCTTAGAGCAACTCCTTGCCGCGTTGCGCCCGCAAGAAACGACTCTCTTGGCGAACTATCCGAACCCCTTCAATCCAGAAACATGGATCCCGTATCAGTTGGCGAAACCGGCGGATGTGAAGGTCTCCATCTATGCTACCGACGGCGCGTTAATTCGGACGTTGGCACTTGGACATCAAGCAACAGGTGTGTATCAAAGTCGTCGGCGCGCAGCCTATTGGGATGGTAGAAACGCACTCGGTGAACCTGTCGCGAGTGGTGTGTATTTCTATACGCTCACTGCAGGCGAGTTCACCGCGACGCGACGGATGCTCATTTTGAAGTAGCTTCCTTTCTGTTGGCGAGGTTTCGGAATCTCGCCAACTGCCCATATCAACACATAAAATACCGCTTTGTCAAGTTTCATTTGATGAAAGTCGTCGTTTTTCCACTATAGGCATCTTTGATCCGTTGCACATGGTTCAAAAGCAAATCCAATTCTTGTATCTCTTGATAGGAAAAGTACCCGTATTCGGTCGTTTCGCAACTCAGCCGGAGTTCACCACCCACGACTTCCGCTTCAAAGCATAGAGCCACCAATTGGATTTTGTTACCATCTTGATACACAATCAACTCGTGTGGGCTTGTGTAGACACCTATTAAGCGTTTTACTGCAACTTGCAAACCCGTCTCTTCTTCAACCTCTCGGATACACGTCTCACTTGCGCTTTCGCCCGGCTCCATCCCGCCACTTGGTAAACACCATTGGTTGTTATCTTCGCGCCTTGTCAATAGAATCTTTTCACGGTCCTTGTGAAAAATAACAGCCGAACATCCAACACGAATTATGCCATTTTTCCCAACGCGATGTCCTGTAATAATTTTAGCCATTTCCGTCTCTCCGTCTGTTAATGAAAAGTATGTTCTCTTTCAACAGGTGAACTAAAATAAACCCTCTGCTTCAATGAGAAAGATTCCTTCTTCTTCTTCTTCTGCCCTCTGTTTGAGTGGATCTGTGAAACCACTTGCAGAAAACAGAATGTATCGCCGATTACGCTTCCATTGATCAGGGATTTTCGTGGCGTTTTCGATGAGGTGATTGAGAACGTTTTCTCCGACTGGAGCATTCCACCATTTGCACTCTCCAAACCAATGGCTCCCGTCAATGTTTTTTGTCAACACATCAATTTCAAGATCCGATTCCCAATGTTTCCCAATCTGTTTCGGGGCAATTTTCAGTTTCTCCGCCCAATAGTGTTCAACGTATTGGCGACAAATGTCTTCAAAAATTTCTCCCATATACTGCGACAGATTCGGCACAATTATCTGTTGATATACTAAATCTGCGTTCCCAGATTCAATGAGACTTCGATTCGGTAGCACGAACCGAAACCAGAATTTGACATAGTTGTCCTCAATTTTATAAAGCCCTTTTCTACTTTTTTGAGGGGCACGCTCGGTCACCGGTGTTTCACGCCTGATCAAACCTAAATCTCGAAGCACACTCAAGTATTTGTTTGCATTTGTCGGATCAAGTCCAACCCGTTGGGAGATTTCATTCAATCGGGTCGCACCACCGGCAATTACGTGCAGGAGACTTGCATACGTTCTGGGCTCTCTAAGTTCCGTGCGTAATAAGAAATTGACCTCATCAAACAAATACCCTTGAGGCGTGAGCAGCTCGTTTTTAAGACACTGTTCAAGTGTTTTTTGAGGAGTGTCTTGCGAATGGTTTGAGGAACGCAACATAAAGCGGTTAAGGTACGCCGGGATACCACCGAGAATGCCGTAAGCGATTAATTTTTCCTTGGCAGAATATTCTGGAAAGAAATACCCGCTATAGCGGTAAGATAACGGTGTCAATCGGAGTTGACCAGTACGCCGCCCATATAACGGTGATCGTTCAGCCAGCACCTCTCGCTCCATAAAACTCACCTGTGATCCGCACAGAATCAAGAAAAGTTTACTATTTTTTCCGTGTAGATCCCAAAAGCGTTGAATTAGGGACGGGAGTGCTGCGTTATCCTCACAGAGATATTGAAATTCATCAAGCACCAAAACGAGTCGCTCTTTTTGTGTTTGTTGGGCAAAGTAAATAAGCGCAGATTCCCAATCTTCAAAGACAAGGTTTTGCAGCAGTGGATCATTGATAGCACGTCTCGCAATTTCGGTAAGCTGCCGGAGGTGGTCACGTTCTTTCAACTGACTCGCGAGAAAATAGATGCTTCTTTTATCTTTACAGAACTGCAACAAGAGCTCAGTTTTCCCAACTCGTCTTCTGCCGTATAGGACGAAAAATTGTGCTGCTCCTGACTGAAACATTCGCTCTAAAGCTGCGAGTTCTGGGTCTCGATTGATGAACATAGATTTTCTCCCTTTAAATACGTTTCAAAGTATTATACTTTAGAGTATTATACTCTAAAGTATAATAAAAGTCTAATAAAATTTTCATCAGAGTCATTCAATTGTCACATAATTTCGATTTGTCGTGTAAAACATTCCCCTGTAGGAGCGAGTGTTTTTGCTTGGGGTATTTGCTTGGGGTATTTGCTTGGGTGTTTCTGCGTATTTCTGCGTATTTCTTGTCGCTCGCGATCCGTCCGCGAAAATGTCTGAAAAAACCGAAAACTGAATGGCTCTAAATTTTCATGGTGTCAGAATTGTTGAAAGTTCGGTTTCCAGTTCCTGATCAAGGTCTCTTTACTATAGGATTCTCACTGCGAAGCACTTTCGGGCGCGACTTCCGATTACTGACCGCTGCTCGCTGACAGCCAATAACTAAGCATTGACAACTGTACACTTCTGGATATTGCGAAATTTTCCTTGCACGTATTCTGCTTTAAATGATATATTATAGTTAATAGACCTTGAGGATAGTAGGATGGACATTGATATAAGTGCTGACAACGGGCGAGCATTGTGGCATCGCCTGTCCGGATGAATGGAGGAAAATTCTATAATGTCACAGACACAGCTATTACGTTTAAATGCTTCGATATGGGTTCGGACCGGATGTATAAGTCTTATAGTATTCCTGCTGGGACTTACGATCACACTACAACCCGCCAATGCCGAGAAACTTCGGTTTGACCGAGATATTCTGCCGATCTTATCAGATAAGTGCTTTGCCTGCCACGGTCCCGATGCGGCGGTACGACAAGCCGATCTGCGACTGGACACCAAGGAAGGTGCATTCTCCGCACCGAGTGGCTATCCGATTATCGTCCCCGGTGAGCCGGAAAACAGCGAGCTTGTCCTCCGTATAACACACGAGAATATTGACGAGCGAATGCCGCCGCAGGTTTCTAACCGGCAGCCGACACAGGAACAGATTGATACCCTCATCCAGTGGATCGCTGAAGGTGCCGAATGGGAAGAACACTGGGTCTACGATTTACCCAAACGGGTTGAGCCGCCCACTCTTAAAAACGCAGCATGGGTCCGTAACCCTATTGACGCGTTTATACTTGGGAAATTGGAGACAGAGGGACTTACACCGTCAGCGGAAGCGGACAAACGAACACTTGTTCGGCGTTTGAACTTTGATCTGACTGGGTTGCTGCCGGCACCTGCTGAGGTGGAGCACTTCTTAAGAGATGAAAGCCCCAATGCCTATGAATTGCTTGTCAACAGGCTTTTGTCTAAGCCGCAGTACGGTGAACAATTGGCAATGTACTGGCTCGATCTCGTCCGCTATGCAGATACGAGCGGTTACCATGCTGACGAAAACGTGAGCATCTGGCCCTATCGTGATTACGTGATAAAAGCGTTTAACGACAACATGCCGTTTGATCAGTTCACACTCGAAAATCTCGCAGGCGATCTCCTGCCGAATGCTACGTCTGCACAGAAGGTTGCTGCCGGTTATAATCGTCTGAATCAGACAACCTCAGAGGGCGGCGCACAAGCGAAGGAATATCTCGCAATCTACGCCGCAGATCGCGTACGGACAACTGCATCCGTCTGGTTAGGCGCAACCCTCGGCTGCGCACAGTGTCACGACCATAAGTTTGATCCGTACACTGCGAAAGATTTCTATAGTTTCGCCGCTTTCTTCGCTGATGTTAAAGGACCTGGGGTATACGGTGGCGGTAGTAAATGGGAACCCGTCGTTATGTTACCTACACCCGTACAAACGTCAGCACTGCATGAGATTGACGACGAATTAACAAAATTGGAACAGATATTCAAGGCATCATCCCCAGGATTGGAAGCAGAACAGACGGAGTGGGAGAACGAGATTCGTTCGCTCCTCGAATCAACGGATCCTACTGATTTCGCATGGGTGGACGATGCACAGGCAAACGGCGGCAGAAATCAAGGGACATGGACGTTTGTCGGCAAAAACGAAGCACCTGTTTTCAGTAAATTGTTATCACGTCGCCAGACAACCACAGAGGAAAAAACCGTCCAGCACGCTTTCCAAGGTGCCAATCGGAAGTTTACCCTCGCTGAAGGCGACCAACTGTTTGCTTATGTCTGGATCGATCCAGAGGCACCACCAAAAACAGTGATGCTCCAGTGGAACGACGGGAATTGGGATCACCGCGCCTTTTGGGGTGAAGACAAAATTGAGTTCGGTGGGATTGGCAATGATACGCCTGCTCACAAACCGATGGGTCCCTTACCAGCCGCTGGCGAGTGGGTTCGACTTGAGGTAGATCCCGCAGAGGTCGGGTTGAAACCCGGAAGTGTACTTAACGGGATGGCTTTCGCACAATTTGGCGGCACCGCTTATTGGGACGTGGCCGGCATCGCGACGACGCGTGGATCCGCAGTAAAACACACGCATACGCCGCAAGTCATAGCGTCAATTCAGGTAGATGCTTCCGTCAGAACGACAAGCCAACGCGAACAGATTGCAGCGGAATATCGCCGCATCACACCCGCGCTTGACGGTATCCGAAATCAGATGGCGGATTTACGGAAACAGAAAACCGAAATCGAAAAGCAGATTCCCTACTCGCTGACCACTGAATCTACACTCCCTCGCACAACGCGCGTGCTACCGAGAGGAAACTGGATGGACGATTCCGGTGAGATTGTCGAACCGATGATACCGGCGTTCCTTGGCGATCTCGGTATCAAAAATCGTCGTCCAACCCGATTGGAACTCGCACGATGGGTCGTCTCAAGAGATAATCCGTTGACAGCACGTGCCTTTGTCAATCGGCTTTGGGCACTCTATTTCGGCACCGGACTGTCCCGTGTCTTGGATGACCTCGGCGCACAAGGTGAAGCCCCCGTACACCCCGAACTCCTTGATTGGCTTGCCGTAGAATTTATGGAGAGCGGTTGGAACGTCAAACACATCGTGAAACTTATCGTCACCTCAAACGCCTACCGTCAATCCTCAAAAGCGACGGATGTGCTGCGCGAAAAGGACGCTTACAATCGCTTAATCGCACGTCAATCACGTTGGCGACTCAACGCAGAGACTGTCCGCGATAATGCTTTGTTATTAAGTGGGCTTCTCGTCCCAAAAATCGGGGGTCCGAGTGTGAAACCTTATCAACCCAAAGGGTACTATTTTAACCTGAATTTTCCCAAACGTACCTATGTCCATGACAAGGGAGAAAATCAGTATCGCCGTGGACTCTATACGCATTGGCAGCGCACCTTCTTGCATCCGAGCATGATGGCATTTGATGCACCGAGTCGTCAGGAATGCACCGCCGAGCGCGCAACCTCCAACACGCCGATGCAGGCACTCACTTTGCTCAACGATCCGACTTATGTTGAAGCGGCACGTGTCTTTGCAACACGGATTATTAGCGACGGTGGTGAATCTGTCACAGATCGTATCAACTGGGCATATCAATGGGCACTCTCTCGAACGCCGCAGCCGAAGGAATTGGAGATTATGACGAGTCTCTATGAGAAACATCAAGCCGAGTATACTGCCAATCTTGATGATGCTAACGCACTCGTTGCAACGGGTGAAGCAGCCACAACGGAAGGTGTTGAGCCTGCCGAACTCGCTGCATGGACTTCCATCGGACGGGTGATACTGAACTTACATGAGACGATTACGCGCTATTAATCTTTGGTCATTTAGAACCGGCAGGCGCGGTTTTCAACCGCGCTTCCATTTAGAACTGGTAGGCGCGGTTTTCAACCGCGCTTCCACTACGTATTGAAGTAATTCTGGGGCATTGTCAATGAAATCCATTAATTTAAAAAAAGTTTTATCCGGACTGGCGCGTGTTTTGCTCATCTTAATCGGTGTCTGTTTAGCACTTGGGTTAATTAATGGAATTCTTAGGAATAGTTGGGATGTATTTTTTATAGGCTTATGGACTTTGTTATTAATTCCCATAATTGGAACCATTTATGGCATCGTTGAATTAATCCTAAGACGCTTTACGTATAAAAAAACTGTAGACGCTATTCTCAGAACACCAGACCCGGGAACTTTAAAATGGTGGCGGATAAAGTCTCTCTTGACAGGATACGGAGCAAAGTCCATTCCCGGAAAAGAATCAAGGCGCAGGTTTGAATTGAACGGTGTTATCATAACGTTTCACCGGCCTCACAGTCAAAAAGAGGCACGATCTTACCAAGTGAGGGATATTCGGCGTTTTTTAGAGATACAGAGGTAACCGTATGGAGTACAAGGGTTATAGTGCACATATTGAGCAGAGCGAAGAAGATGGATGCCTCGTCGGCCATATCGCAGGAATCACCGACATCGTTGGGTTTCACGCGGACACTGCCCCTGAGCTTCAAGCGGTTTTTGAAGAAGCCGTGGAGGATTATCTGTCAACCTGTAAGAGATTAAATAAGCCGCCGCAAAAACCATACTCCGGAAAGTTAAGGTTGCGAATTCCGCCGGACATCCATGTAGCGATTGCAAAAGCTGCGGAAGCCAGTGGAAAAAATCTTGACCAATGGGCAACGGATATCTTTAGTCATGCTGTACAGCAGGAATCACAAGCCGATATTGCACAGTATCCAGATTCAAAATGAGCAGTAGAGGCTAAGCCAGTTTTGAAAAGCCTTCGGTCGCTTTAAGGGTTGACGAACGAATCTAACGAGAAAAGTCCGTTTGTGGCAAGGCGTTTATTATGGCGCTTTCACTTTTATATATATTTATAATTATGATTCTTGTATTTTGTGTCCTTGTGGTGGTTATGGCTCCGCTGCGCTCGCCTCTCTTCAGTTCTTTCGTCCGAGGGTTTACGAGTAAGGATGCTAAATCTGACGAGCAGTCGCAAGAACAAATTAAGTTCATCAACTGGAAAAAAGGGGTGTTCAGGCTGACGCTTGTTTTATCGATTCTATTTAGCTTTTCTGCCGGAATGGTTAATGCAGAACCCCGGGACCATCATTCCGTTGATAGATTTTTGATAGGTTTTTTCATTGTATTTGGGCTGACTTGGTTAGTCTACTTCGTTTTAAATTATATCATAAAAAATTTGGCGGGAAGGGTGACGTTTGTATTATCGATTCTATTTGGCATTTTAGCTGGAATCTTTAATGTAGCAGTAGAACTCAATAAATATCACTCCAAGGAAACTTTTTTGGGAGCATTTTTCATTGGATTTGGATTAACTTGGTTAGTCTACTTCATGATCCGTTTTGTTAACAGAGGTTTTGTAAGTAAGAAGTAATGCTAAGTCTATTGTAAGAGATCAAATTGGACACAGACGATCTGAATGAACAGGAGGTATCAGGTATGGCTATAGATATTCATGAAGAAACCAATCTTCGCCTTACGAGACGCACATTTTTGGGGAAAACGGTGCGGAGTGTCGGATCCCTCGCACTCGCATCCCTACTAACACCATCAATTATCAACGCCGCACCAGAGATTGAACGGTGGCAAGGCATCATTACCGAACCACATGTGCCACCCAAGGCCAAAACCATTATCCATCTCTGCATGGCAGGCGGTCCCTCGCATCTGGAGACCTTGGATTACAAACCAAAACTTGCTGAACTGCACGGGCAACCGATGCCAAAGTCTTTCACTGAAGGGCAACCGATTGCGCAGCTCCAAGGGCAAGCAAACAAACTCAAATGCTTAGGTCCCACACACGAATTTCAGAAATTCGGGCAATCCGGGCAGGAGATGAGCACAGCGTTCCCACACATCGGAAGCCTCGCCGACGATATTTGCATCGTCCGCTCCCTGAAAACCGAGCAGATTAATCACGACCCAGCACACACCTTCATGAACACTGGCACTGCTATCGCTGGTAGACCGAGCATGGGGTCGTGGCTGCTCTATGGACTTGGGAGTGAAAACGAAAACTTGCCGGGGTACGTCGTCCTTGTCTCTTCTGGCGGTGGACAGGACCAACCGATTGCAACGCGACAGTGGCACAGTGGGTTCCTACCCGGTCAGTTTCAAGGTGTCCAGTTCCATTCAACCGGCGATCCCGTTCACTACGTCACCAACCCTGACGGTGTGAACACGGAACAGCAGCGGGATGTTGTAGATGCCGTGCAATCATTGAACGGTATGCTCGACGAAACCGTTGATGATCCGGCAATCTCGACACGTATCAGTCAATACGAGATGGCGTTCCGAATGCAGACGAGTGTCCCTGAATTAACCGACATCTCCAAAGAACCGCAGCATATTCTCGATATGTACGGCGCGAAACCGGGGGACGGTTCCTATGCTTCAAACTGCTTACTTGCACGGCGGTTAGCCGAGCGGGGCGTGCGGTTTATCCAACTCTATCACCGCGGATGGGATCACCACGGCGGCATTGAGAACGCTATCAAGACAACTGCAGGCTATGTCGATCAAGCGACCGCTGCCCTTGTCAACGATCTGAAACAGCGCGGTATGTTGGATGAAACCTTAGTCATCTGGGGCGGTGAGTTCGGACGGACACCCATGGCACAAGGCACAGGACGCGACCATCATATTCAAGGGTTCTCAATGTGGATGGCGGGTGGCGGTATTAAAGGTGGTATCAATTACGGTGGCACCGATGAGTTAGGATATAATGCCGTTGAAAATATCGTGCATGTCCACGACTTCCACGCCACAATGCTGCACCTCTTCGGGATTAACCACGAAAAACTCGTCTACCGTTTTCAAGGTCGAGATTTCCGTCTCACAGATGTCCACGGACACGTCGTCCGCGACATTCTGGCTTAAATCGTCAACCAAGATGGGACTTACGCATTTCCTCTTAAAGTCCCCCTGATAAGGGGGATTTAGGGGGTTTAAAACTAAAAATATACTCTCGCGTGCTAAATTCGCGTAAGTCCTGCAAGAGAAAACCATCCTACAGAAATAGCGAGGTTACAGAGTGGCTTATGTAAAAAAAACGAGTAGGATCTTCGTACATATCGCGTTCTTGTTGATTCTAACGGCATCTGCCTTCAGTCGTGGACTTCCAATGGTGGTGCCTGAAACCGTTGGGCTTTCTACCGAAAGACTCTCAAGAATTGATAAGGTCATGGAAAAGCACATCTCCGAACAGAAAATCCCTGGCGGGGTTATACTGCTCGCAAGGCACGGAAAGATTGCGTATCTCGGTGCTCACGGTATGATGGATGTCGAGGCAGAAAAACCGATGCAGCGCGATACCATTTTCCGTATTGCATCAATGACGAAACAGATCACATGTGTCGCTGTGATGATGCTTTATGAAGAAGGGCATTTCCTGTTGTATGAACCGGTTTCAAAGTTCATTCCGGCTTTCAAAAAGATGTATGTACTACCACCGGAGGATGACGAAGACGCGGCATCACCTGTTCCAGCAACACGACAGATTTCCATCTGGAATCTGCTCACCCACACATCTGGTCTAACGTATCACTGGAATGAACGACTCGGTCCGCGATACAACGATGCGGGTATCACCCACGGACTTCTGCAGGATGAGAGCACCCTTGCTGAAAAAATGAAAGTGTTGGCGACGATCCCGTTGTTGCATCAACCCGGTGAAGCGGTTGAATACGGTCTATCCATAGATGTACTCGGTTATCTCGTTGAAGTCGTATCTGGGATGCCCCTGGATCGGTTTTTTGCTGAGCGTATTTTCCAACCGCTCGGTATGACAGATACACACTTTTTTATCCCAGAAGCGAAACGTGAACGGATCGCAACAGTGTATGAACGAACCGGTGACGGCCCAATCATGCGAAAATCCAAAGAACCGACAGTGAACGGTTCAGTGATCTATTCAACCGACTATCCATACAACGGTCCAAAATCCTATTTTTCTGGCGGTGCCGGGTTAGTCTCTACTGCCTCTGATTATGCCCGTTTTGCGCAGATGATACTCAACGGCGGAGAATTTGACGGGGTCCGATTGTTGAGTCGGAAAACTGTTGAGTTGATGACAACGCATCAGCTTGATGAGATGGGTATTAACTACGGATCCGGTTTCGGTTTTGGTATTGTTCTCGGCAAATCAAACCTTAAGCGACTCGGTTCCGTAGGCGCATATAACGGCGGCGGTTTCTTCTTTACCAGTTTCTTTATCGATCCTCAAGAACAGATGCTCGGTATCTTTATGTGTCAATTGCATCCGGGCGGTAGTGATCTGGCGGAGAGAATTCGCATCCTCAGTTACCAAGCAATTATTGATTGAAATTGAAAAGCAGGAAAACTGCTTGCGCGTTACTATGTTGTCAAACTACAAATGACATAGAAAGGAATTTAAACAATATGCCGAGAGAACTCATTGCACCTGCCCAAGAACAGGTCGCTTTCCGAGAATATGAAAGCCCACCCTTACAAGCCAACGAAATACGGGTCAAGAGCCAGTTTGGCGCAGCCAAACACGGTTCAGAGATGGCATCGTATAAAGGTTACGCGGGCCCACGCGGGGGCTACGATGGAGAATATAAAATCTTTCGAGCGAATAACTCCGGGATGGTACACTATCCTTCAGGACTTGGTAATATGTGTGTCGGCGAAGTAACTGAGATTGGCGCGGACGTTACCGAATTTGAGATTGGAGAGCGCGTTTTTCGGCACAGCTCCTTCCGCGAGGAAAATGTTTGGAACGCAGCTGGGACCCGGAAACTTCCCGATGGTGTACCGTGGCAGGCAGCCGTCTGCCTTGACCCGACAGATTTCGCGTTGGGCGCGGTGCGCGACGGTAATATCCGTATTGGTGATGCAGTGGCAGTCTTTGGACTCGGTGGCATCGGATTGATGGCACTGCAGCTTGCCAAGTTCGCGGGTGCCTATCCTGTAATCGGTGTTGATCCACTCGAATTGCGGCGTAATGTAGCACTCGAATGTGGTGCGGATCTGGTTATCGATCCCACGACAGAGGATGCAGGTTTGGAAATTAAAAAGGCGACTAACAAACGCGGTGCCGATGTCTGTATTGAATATAGTGGACACCATTCGGCACTGCAGGATGCTATTCGCGGCGTGATGTATTTAGGGACAGTTGTCGCCGGCGCATGGCCCGGCATCTACCCAGCAGGATTAGATCTCGGTGCCGAAGCCCATTTCAATCGACCGACGATTATTTTCTCACGCGCCTGTAGCGAACCGAATCCCGAATACCCAAATTGGAATGAAGGCAGACTCTTTGAAATCAGTTTACGCCTCCTTTATGATGGCAGCTTGAAGTCTGAACCTGTTATCTATCCTGTTGTCGATTTCGACGATCTGTTGGACGAGTATCCGAAAATCGCAACTGACCCAGGCGAGAATGTAAAGTTAGGCGTTCGATTCGCATAAGTCCTATTTTGGATAAGCAAAAGCGTAAGTTTGGCGGAAAGGGGTGTCATGATTGCTGGTATCATGCTGGTTTTAATGAGCATCGCATTATCCCAAATTATTGGCGACAACGTAATGGAAAGCATTGAAGTAACGCCGAAAATCGAAATCGTAGAGATACCGAGCGAATTTTCTGCTTTCAGACAAGTCGGCTGTGACAAATATGCCAACGTTTTCGGCGTTCACATCTTCGCAAGCCAAATGACACCTGAAGATAAACTCGCTCACGCCGCAGGTGTTTTGGCACAATACCTCGATAACGACGAAGATGGTGTTCCTGACAACACGCGGGTGCTCAGCCACCTGGTGAGTCGAAACGTCTTCATCATTATGCCCGGAACAGAGGCGGAGATGGAACGGTTAGAAATGGAACCCGTAAGAGAGGCAGGTTATCACTTTGGTCAAGACCTCTATGGCGAAGAAACCAAACCGGATTTCCTTGTTGATGGCAAAATCAACGCACCCAATGGTCACTACTACGACGGCGCATTAGAGGAAATTCTGCATCCCATCACACAACACGGTTATGCCAACGCTTACCCCGAAGTGTTCGGGGAGGAACGGGGATCCACCTTAGCAAACTGCATGGATGCCGCCCGCGGCGGATATTTCAAGCAAGTGCCAAAAAGTGGTCCCAAAAGCGGGTACCCGGCAGAAGCATGGTATCACTATACGGATGAAACCTGTGATTATAGTTGCATGGTTACGGAATACATCTATTGGGCTTTGACATCGATATTGGGGACACAGGACTTTCCAGGACGACACGAGGCACTCGAAGTCGAATGGGAACTGAATACCAGAGAACGGGTTAGAACTACGGATACTGCGGTATATGAACTCCTGACAGACCCGCAGTACAAATTCCCGATCAAAAAAGCACCAGATGGAAACTACAAACCATCGGCATTTCCTGTTACAGTTGTTCCCATCATCCCTATCGAAGATGAAGATTAATAGGGATAATAGTCCTTATTAAACGCGGAAACTCGGAAATAGTTTTTCTCTCGGTAGGCGAGGTTTCCCAACCTCGCAGATTTATAGTGTATCTGTAATTGTAACCATCCGCGATTCAGAAATTACCGCCTACTTTCTCCTTTTTTTTCGATTTATGACAATCATGCAACCTGCCCACCGTAAAATCGCGTCACCTTATTTAAATTGATTAAGGGAGATCTCTGATGGAAAGAGACGACGTTGAATTGATTTACAGTATATTGGCTGGGGACGAGGCTGCGTTCAGCACGTTAGTTAAAAAATACCAAAAAAGCGTTCACGCACTCGCGTGGCGGAAAATCGGGGATTTCCATATCGCGGAAGAGATTACCCAAGACGCTTTCCTACAAGCACACAGAAAACTTGCCTCGCTAAAAAATCCAAATCAGTTTGCCGGATGGCTCTACGTTATCACAGACCGGCTTTGCAAAGCATGGTTCCGAAAGAAGCAGCTGAAGAAACAATTGGATATGCAATCGCTGGAAACCACCAGTGAAGAAATATTGGAGAAAACTGATTATGTCCACTACACGGCTGAACAGCGTGAAAAAGAAGCCGTTGAGCATCAACGTCAGATCGTGAAAAACTCATGGAAAAACTGCCTGAGAGCGAACGTACGGTGATGGTCCTTTACTACCTTGGGGAAATGAGTTGTGAAGAGATTAGCAAATTTTTAGAGGTGTCCGCGAACACCATTAAAAGTCGACTACAACGTGCCCGAAAAAATTTAAAGGATCAAGAACATATAATTAGTAAAACTCTTGGCGGGGTCGAACTCCCTGCTAACCTCACGGAAAACATCATGCAGCAGATAGCTAAATGGAATCTACCGGAAAATGCCAAAGCGCGGCTCGGTAAAGCGGATGTAACTGATATACAATATTCGCCTGATGGTAAATTTCTCGCTGTTGCGAGTGATATCGGTATTTGGCTTTACGATGTAACAGCACATCAAGAGGTCAGTCTAATCACAGGAGATACGAGTGGAGTCTTGTCTCTTGCCTTCAGTCCAGATGGACGCATTTTAGCGAGTGGAAATGGCGATAGCACTATTACCCTGCATGATAAAATCACAGGGACGCAAAAAACGCTCATTGGGCTTACAACAGATTATATCAGAAGCATAGCATTCAGTCCCGATGGAAAAACAATTGCGGGCGGTGGTCATCGAGGCCCTATCCTATTATGGGATGCTATCACTGGAGAGGAGAGGTATACACTCCCAAATGATTCGGATTGGGCTATTAAGTTATCATTCACGCCAGACACCGGGACACTTGTGAGTGTGCATCGGGAGAGTAAAATTACGCTATGGAATCCAGACACAGGTGAACAGAAGAAAACATTCGCTATGCACCCTGATTGTTTCACTGTGGATGCAGCGTTCAGTCCGGATGCGAAAACAGTCGCTATTGGCAGTTCCAATGGCACTATCTACCTCCACGACTTAAACACAGGCGAGCTCAAGATGAGCCGCCCCGTGTATAAGGAGCATGTATGCCGCTTAGCGTTTAGCCCTGATGGGAAAATACTTGCTACTTCATCATATGAAGATGAAACAATTCGCCTCTGGGATGCGCACACGGGGCAACACAAGTTAACCCTCACTGGACACACGCGATATGTCTGGGGTTTAGCGTTCAGTCCGGATGGTAAAACCCTCGTAAGTAGCAGTGGCGATGGCACTATCCACTTCTGGGATGCACGCACAGGCGACGAAAAACATACATTCACTGGACATTCGGCACAGGGCATTAGTGTAGCGTTCAACCCCAATGGTGGCATTGTCGCAAGTGGATGCCACGAGGGAATTATTCGTCTATGGGATGTGGACACAAGGCAACCTATAAAAACGCTCAATGGGTCTAAAGAGGGGTTTGAGGATACTGTTCACAGTTTGGCGTTTAGTCCGGATGGAAAAACGCTTTTTTGTGGCACTGACGATGGCATTGACTTCTGGGATACACACACCGGCGAACAGAAAAAAATACTGACTGGGCATACGGGTTGGGTTGCGACCATAGCACTCAGTTCGGATGGAAATATACTTGCGAGTGGGAGTGGAGATACTACCATCCGCCTCTGGGATACACACACCGGCGAACAGAAAAAAATACTGACTGGACACATAGGCGTGGTTGCGACCGTATCGTTCAGTCCTGATGGAAAAATCCTCGCAAGTGGCGATCATGGAGATGGAACTATTCGTCTCTGGGATGTTGCAACTGGTAAAAATAAAATGCTACTTACCGGACATAAAAGAGGGGTCAGAAGTGTCTCGTTCAGTCCAGACGGTAAAATCCTCGCAAGTGGAGACGACTGCGACGGGATAATCCATCTATGGGATATAGAGACAGGGCAATCCAAGATGACTTTCACCGTAGATACAGAGTGTGTATATAGTTTAGCGTTCAGCCCTGATGGAAAAATCCTCGCAAGTGGCTGTGCTGCCGCCATGATCCATGTATGGGATGTCCACACTGGCGAATGCAAGAAAACACTGACTGGATATACATCTTGGGTCAATAGCCTCGCGTTCAGTCCAGATAGCAAAATCCTTGTAAGTGGTGGTCATGACGGTTCTGTGCTTCTCTGGGAGATGAATCCCTAAATAGCAACTTGAATTATTATTGTAATCCCGCCGCTCGCAGCACCGTTTCCTGAACGGTGAACTCGTGGTCAAGTGAACGATCAGGAGATTTCTCACCCCGAATATCGGCAACAAACGCGCGAAGGCTCTCGACATAACGTGGTCTCGGCTCCACAGGGACTGTCTGCCAGCCTTTCGCATACCCATCCCGTTCCTCGTCAAGACACAACCGCAACGCTGGCGGTTCAAGCGGTTCAAGAATCGCGCTACCGCGGGTCCCGTAGACTTCCAATCGCCTCGCTTTCCCCGAATCGACTTCTAACGCCGTTGACTCCAGAATCGCCAATGCTCTCGGATATTCAAATACAGCCGCCGTGTTGTTCCGATACCACGGCACATCGTGTCCGTCGTGCCTCGAAAACGGTGTCACCCGTGTCGGTCGTCCTAACAACGCAACGATAATATCCGTGAGATGACAGGCGAGGATAAACATGATGCCCCCTGAGTGTTCACCGAGTGAATCCCAACGTTGCCAATGGGCTTCACTTGAAATGCTTGATGAGATTCGCCCCCGCACTGAAAAAATATCACCGAGTTTGCCGGAGTTTGCCCAATCAAGGATAAACTGAAAGCCAGCATTGTATCGGAACATATAACCGAGTTGGACGAGCAGATTTCTGTCGCGGGCAATGTCTAAAACCTCCCGAAACTCATCAAGGTTATCACCCGCCGGTTTATCAAACCAAACATGCTTGCCGTGCTCAAGAATCTCACGGGCGAAGGTGAGATTCTGCGATACACGTCCCTGCGCCGCAATCCCAACGATTGTTTCATCATTGAGCATTTCTTCCTTAGATTCAAACCAGTGAACGCCTTCATAGACCGAACTTTCACCAAGGGTCTCTCGGACTTCCGGTAGTGGTTCAAAGACACCAGCGAAATCAATTTCATCGCTTTCCTTCATCACGCGGGCTTTCCCGGAAGCGTGGTCGTGGGAAATACCGTATTGTGCAAGTCTTATTTTCACGCCTTTTCTCCTTAGATAGTCTCATTCTTGAAACCTATGATTACCAAAAACATTGGATAAGGTCTGACACGATTCTATCATGTAATCCATATTGATTCAATGCAAAAAATGAGTGCGATTTTTGGCGACTTGTGCTAAACTCTAACGTATGGATTTTCCAATATTACCTTTCATTTTAGCTTTAGGCGATGCTGTTGAAAACCGAACCGATGCAACTCCAGTTCTACACGAAACCAGATTGCCCGCTTTGTGACGAGGCAAAAGCGGTGTTGCAAAATATCGAAACAAAGACTGCGTTTATTAAAGTACAGGAAATTGACATCACGAAAAATATGGGGTTATTCACAAAATATAAGTATCTGATTCCTATGCTTGAGTTAGATGGACAACGGCTTTTTGTGCATCGTGCCACATATTGGAAGTTGATGTGGCAACTCCGATGGCATCGGGTTCGGAGGTTTATAATCCCAAATAGGTAGGCGAGTTTTGATGAAGTTTAAATAAATATTTCGGTAATTCTATATCTGCCCCAGGACCGGTAGGTTCGGTTTCCTAACCGAACCGGGCTTCTTCACAAAACTTGTGGTAGAAAAGAACAAGGAGTTGTTCCTAAACACTTCTAAACCTTAATAAATCTAAATAAAACTTGATAAATCCGACTTTATGTGGTATAATGATGGTATGAAAAACTATAAACCCCCACGAGAAGCAGCGCAGACTCTCGGAATAACAGTAGAACATCTGCGTCGGATGGAACGTGCGGGAGAAATTACCTGCATAAGAACAGGAGGCGGGCATCGGAGATATGATGTCCAAAGTTTCATAGATGCCCAAATCGGAACAGATATTATTACCATTGGATACTGCCGAGTTAGTGGAAAATCGCAATCAGACGATCTTGCCTCCCAAGTCGCTTACTTGCAACAACACTACCCGGACGCAGAAATTATCAAAGACTTCGGTAGCGGTATCAACTTCAACCGAAAAGGACTTAGAACCTTATTGGAACGTATCTTGCGAGGCGATAAACTCCGCGTTGTTGTTGCCCATTGGGATCGACTCGCCCGTTTCGGCGGCGAAATCATACAGTTCTTGGTCGAACAAAACGGTGGAGAAGTCCTGGTTCTCGACAAAACTGTTTATGGTTCCCCCAAAGAAGAGCTTACTGCCGATCTCCTCACAATTCTGCATGTCTTTTCCTGTAGAATGCCCGAACTCCGGCGATACCGTGACCAAATCAAGGAAGATAGAAATCTTTCCGACAGTGGAACAGAAGGCGATTCTTCGTAGATGGTTTGGCACTTCACGGTATGTCTATAATATGGCAGTTTCCTTGTTGGATGACAAGGAAACTCCGAGAAACTTCAAAGGACTTGTTCCTATTGTCTTTGATGCCGTTCCTGATTGGCACACTGAAACGCCTCGGCAGATTAAAGTGGGTGCGGTGATGGACGCGTGTCAGGCCGTCAGCAATGCGAAGATCAAGTGTAAAGAGACTGGCAAGTTCCAAAGGATCTCGTTTCGGTCAAGAAAACGCAGGCAGACGCTTTACCTACGCGCAGATTCACTGAAAAAAAATGGATTCTATGTGCGGTTGTTGGGCGAAATGAAGATGGCAGAACGCTTGCCAGCGAAACCCCAAGGCACAAGTAAGGTGTCAGAACGTGATACGGATGCAGAGGTCAAGGATTCTCAACTGATTTTTGAAAACGGACGCTATTTCCTTTGCGTTGCTTATGTTGAGAAGAAAAAGACGCGAGAACCAAGTGGTAGAATAGTGGCACTTGACCCCGGTGTGCGTGATTTTATGACATTTTTCTCCGAAGATTGCTTCGGTTGGTTAGGTCAGCAGTGTATCAACCGTATTCAAAGGCTTTGTCAACACTGTGATAATCTCTACGCACGCGCGACGCAAGAGAAACGCCCGCTACGGTGTGCTTTGCGTAAAGCTGCGAATAAAATGAAAACGAAAATCCGTAATCTTATCGATGAACTTCATAAGAAGATCGCCCACTTCCTTGTAACGAACTTTGACATCATTTTGCTCCCGACTTTTGAGACACAACAGATGACGAAGCGAGGTGCGCGGAAGTTGGAAAAGAAATCTGTTAGACAGATGCTAACGCTCTCACAGTACCGTTTCAAAGTTTTCTTGAAACAAAAAGCGAAAGAATATGGTGTTCAAGTGGTAGATGTTTGTGAAGCGTATACCTCTAAAACGGTGTCTTGGACAGGTGAAATTGTACTGCCATCGGTTTTTTAGACCACTCTCTAAACCAAGATTGTGCTATAATACAATCTTACTGAAAGGAGCATCCGATGGCGAAACGCAAACGAAGAAGATTTACCCCCGAGTTTAAAGCGGAGATCGTTTTGGAGGCACTCGGCGGTGAAAGTTCACAAGCGGAGTTGTGTCGCAGACACAACCTCAGCGAAGACCAGCTCTCGAAGTGGAAACAGCAAGCTGTTGAAAATATAACCACTGGGTTTACCTCAACAGATAAACACGCAAACGAAGCCACCGAGCGGATCGCACAACTCGAACAGCTCGTTGGAAGGTTGACGCTGGCGTTGGAAATTCAAAAAAAAGCATCAACCTTGTTGAGTTGAAACCGTCTCAACAACGCTACATCGTTGAGACGTTGCGGACGGATTTCTCAGTGCGACAGATTTGTGAGGTGCTTGGTATCAACAAGAGCACGCTCTATTATCAAGCGAAAAATGACCCGTCTGAAGCCCTCCTGCGAGAGGAGATAGAGCGGTTAGCGGCACGCTATCCGACGTATGGGTATAGGCGTATCACAAAGTTGCTACTGCGTATGGGATACGCCGTTGGGTATCGCCGCGTTGCCCGCTTGATGAAAGCGGCGAACCTCTCGGTGTCTGTCAAACGTATCTGTCAAACGACGACCTCCAGTGAGGCTATGCACCCGTGGGTGAATCGCCTCGAAGACCTTGAGGTCTCACGATGCGATCAGGTCTGGGTCGGCGATATTACCTACGTCCGCCTCAAGACACACTTCGTCTATGTGAGTCTGCTCATGGATGTCTTCACACGCAGGATCAGAGGGTGGCAGGTGAGTCAACACCTGACCCAACCGCTGACCTTCAGAGCATTAGAGCAAGCATTACGTCAAAGCGTGCCAGAGATCCATCACTCGGATCAAGGCGTTCAGTATCTTTCAAATGCTTATCTCTCGATGCTCACAGAGCATGGCGTTGAGATCTCAGTCGCCCGTCGCGGACGGCCTTGGGAGAACGGGTATGCTGAGAGACTCATCCGCACACTCAAGGAGGAAGAAGTCTACCTCAATGACTATGAGGACATTCACGAAGTGAGAGTCCGCATTGGGCATTTTATCGAACAGGTGTATCATCTCAAACGCCCCCATTCGGCGTTAGGCTATTTGACACCTATGGAATTCGAGCAGCAAAACTTGGCTTAACTTTGCCAAATTATGGTCTAAATAAACGTTGGCACTTCAAATCATCAGGAACCTTGGCGGTTCAAAAGTTATCAAGTCATCGGCAGGTCATCGTATGGATAGGGATTTGAACGGCGCACGTGGGATATTTATTAAGAATGTCGCCCGTGCTTTGACGGTTCGTCCATACCTCGTGTAACCTTGAGGTATGCAAGTCGAGTATCATTTCTGATGACGTATCAGACGACACTGGTGGTATTCAGGCTTAGATACTGACGAGTATCGTAACAGGGGGTAGGATCCCTTTAGAATTCTATCGTTTTCTACAGAAATATATAGATTTCTAAGAACAGATTAATATGGCTTTTCCATCTCATGGTACAACGCACCGATCCACAGTAACAGGCACACGCGGAATGGTGACAAGTGCACATCCACTCGCAAGCCTCGCGGGTGCACGTATATTGCTTGCAGGCGGTAACGCATTTGATGCAGCGGTCGCAGTCGCCTCAACACTCAATGTCGTTGAGCCTTACATGTCCGGGATCGCTGGCAACGGGTATATGCTGATTTACAGTGCAAAGGAAAAAGCGCACCGCGTGATAGATTATCTGGGCACTGCACCTTACGCGGCGACACTGGATGTCTACCCGACACTCGAAAGTCAGCAAATCGGCATTCGTGCCGGTATGGTCCCGGGTGGATGTGGCGGGTGGCTGGCACTCTTAGATCGCTACGGGAGCATGGATCGCGCAGACATCTTTGCCCCAGCGATTGAGTCCGCAGAAAATGGATACGCCGTCACGGTCAAAAATGCGGAATTCATCGCAGGCGCGTACCACTATTTTTCGGAAAGGGCTGCAGAGGTGATCGCCTCGCGAGGGAGAACCCCACATCCCGGCGAAATATTGGTGCAAGCGGATTTGGCAAACACATTTCGACAGGTTGCTGAAGGCGGCGCAGAGGCGTTCTATCGCGGCGACATTGCCAAAGAGATTGTCCGTTTTTCCGAAGAAACCGACGGACTGATTACCGAAAAGGATTTGGCTGACTTTGAGGTGGAGTGGCAGGAACCGATCTCTGTTACCTACAAAGATTATGAAGTCTACTGTCCACCGCCGCCGTGTTCAGGTTTTCAGTATCTGGAAACCCTCAATATTTTAGAAAACGATGCCCTCGGTGAACTTGGACACAATACGCCGGAATACTTGCATCTACTGATTGAAGCAATTAAACTTGCGAGTGCGGATAGAGCCGAATACGCCCCGCGCCCGAACCCACCGATTGAACGCTTGTTATCTAAAGACTATGCCCGTGCCCAACGCGAACACATCGGCGAACAGGCTGCAGTCAGTGGCGGTGAACGCTGGTCAAAAGACAAGCTCCCGGGTGAGATCGTCGCTAACGACTGGACAACCGAATGCACAACCCATTTTGATACCGCCGACGCGGAAGGCAATATCGTCGCTGTGACACAGAGTCTTGGACAACCCTTCGGCTCAGGCGTAATTCTCGGTTCAACAGGAATGTTCCTCAACAACTTCATGAACTGGTTTGATAGAATTCCAGAGAGTCCGAACGCTGTTGGACCCCATAAACGGATAGAGATGTGCATGTCGCCGTGCCAAGTTTGGAAAGATGGGAATCCGTTCGCCGCAATCGGCACCCCGGGAAGCCACGGGATCCTTCAGACGACACTACAGATGGTGTTGAATCTGATTGAACACGGGATGAACGTTCAAGCAGCGATTGAAGCACCACGCATTCGGTTAATAAACCCCGGCACGCATGTCAGTATGGAGGGACGCATTCCCGCTGCAGTCCGTGCAGCCTTAGCAGCGCGCGGGCATGAGGTAGAGGTGTTAGATGACTGGACAGCGACTGTCGGAGGCGGTCACGGTATCGCCTTTGATCCTGAAGAAGGAAGTTTTATGGGCGGTGCTGACCCACGCCGTGATGGATATGCGGTAGGCGTTTAGGTTCTTACTTAGGCACCTCCGCCTCCAATTTTGAAAATCCAACTCGAATAAAATAGACACATAGATAAAATTTGATGATGGACTTTCAAATGTAGTATAATTTGATTACGGGCACAACGTTGAAAAATTTGACGAACTTGATCCCGAGGAGAAAACCATGGAAGAAAAAGTAAAGAAGGTCGAGATTCAAGACAAAGTCTTTGAGGAGACCTATACCGCCCACATCCAATGCAACAGCACGAGTTGGCTTGGGTGGATTCCAGAGGTGCCAAAAGTCAAGTGCGAGGAACCGACAGAAGCCTTACTGTTAAAAACTCTTGAAACAAAACTTCATGAGGCACTCGTCGCCGAAGAAGAAGCTTGGGAGAAGCAGTTCGAGGCAGATGTGAAAACTGGGAAACTTGATAAATTTCGCGAGGAAGCCCTTGAAGATGTCCGAGCAGGAAGATTTAAATATCTATAAGTCAAGTGTTGAACTGCCTGGATACGTCCACAAAACGACACCTCGTTTTTGGGATTGTTATCAAAGACTTCCACCAGCCGTTCAAAAACTCGCGGACAAGCAATTTGAACGGCTTAAGGAAGATCCAACCCATCCTTCTCTTAGGTTAGAAAAACTTGAGGGTGCCGATTATTGGTCCGTGAGGGTTACCAGAGGTTATCGAGCAGTAGCATCTAAAGACGAAGAAGGTTTCGTCTGGTTTTTGATCGGAAAACATGATGTCGTCTATGAATTGCTGAGACGATAAGCAGGCTGTCGGGACCTCAATAAATTGGCAGTTTTTTTTCCCACTTTCCGGTGATCTTTCCAATACAGCGATGACAATAGACGCGCTTTGTAAGCACGCCAATCAGTTGTGTATTGTTGTTGTAGAATTTATGTTTATAGCAAAATTTTTATGGAGGAAAAGTGAGAAATTTTAACATCATAAGATACGCCTTTTTAGGATTTATACTTCTTTTAATCTGTGGTTGCAATGCCATTCAGGACGTAATCCTTTCTGAAACGTCAACCGAAACGGATATTACGCCACTTCGTGTAACCATGATATATCCAAGCGATTGCGTCGGTTCCGCGGCTTACTGTGATGCCTTCCATATCGGTGTCCGGACCGCGGAGGAGGAACTTGGAATTACACTAACCGAAGTAAACGGGATAGAAAACGATCCGGTAGCAACAGGGATGCTCCTAAGAGATGCAGCACAGAATTCAGAACTTGTTTTGACAGCAGGTTACCAAATGGGGGACGTGCTTGCCCGTGTAGCACCCGAATTTCCTGATGTCAATTTTGCAATCTTTGATGTTGTACTTGATATTCCAAATGTGGCTTCTGTGAACTATAAATCCAACGAAGGATCGTTTCTGGTCGGGGCAATTGCGGCTCTAAAATCGGAAAGTGACAAAATCGGTTATATCGGAGGTGCGGATGTCCCGCTATTACAAGAATTTGAAGCAGGCTATGTTGCTGGAATTTACGCAGTCAATCCAGATGCGGAAGTCACTGTAGAATATATTAGCAAGGATGCAACAGGTTTCGGTCAACCTGAAAAAGCGAAAGAACTGGCTTTAGCACAATATGCAAACGGGATTGATGTGATTTACGTCGCTGCTGGTGGCTCCGGCCAAGGGGTGCTTGAAGCAGCACAAGAGCAACAAAAGTTTATCATCTGGGTTGACTCCAACGGCAACCATCTTGCCCCAGGTATTGTCTTGACAAGTATGACAAAAGAGATTCCAACCTCTGTACAGCGCATCATCCGAGAAACCGTTGAGGGCAGTTTTATGGCAGGGGTCCGATACTTTGGACTCGGAGATGGCGGGGTTAGTTATGCCGTTGACGAACACAATCAGTCTCTGCTCTCGGACGACATCATAGCAACCGTTGAATCGTTGAAAGCAAAAATTATTGCAGGTGAAATTGTTGTTCCCGATACAGTTTCACTGCCGCGTGAGTAACCCCTATAATATCATCGTTAAAGGAGAATTTTATGCTTAATGAATACCCTTACCCAGAATTCGAGGGTAAACGCAATCTCGTGATTGGAATATTGGTAACCTTGATTACATGTGGTATCTTTGGGCTTTATTGGCAGTACAAGCAGATGGCGACGCTCAATGCGTGGTTGAAGCGAGATGAGTATTCTTTTTGGCTCTGGTTCTTTCTTTCGCTTATTACCTGCGGCATTTATGGTATCTATTATGAGTACAAGATGGCAAACGGCATTAATACAGTACAAGCTGACAATGATATAGTATTCGATTCAAGTTTACCAATCATCTGTGTGCTGTTAGCGATTTTCGGTTTGGGTGTCGCTTCGCTTGCTGTTCAGCAGCACCAAATTAACAGACTCTACGAACGAACGCCTAATGTTTAACAATACATTTCTTGCGCGCCTATTGCTTATTGGACTCGGTGTAATAGGGTTTTACACCGCAATGTCTGAAATATCACCCGCAGAGGTTACGCTGGTGCCCTGTGTATTTCATTCGGTGACCGACATTCCGTGCCCGGGGTGTGGAATGACGCGCGCATGCGTTGCTTTAGTTCAGGGGAAATTCGGCACCGCATGGGATTACCATCCATTCTCTTTCTTCGTCGTTGGATTGGCAATTGCGGCAGCATTTTTCCCCGTATGGCTAAAAAACAGTTGGACCCGTCACTCACCTATAATCCGAAATTTGATTGTTATCGGCGGGATTATCCTCTGTTTATCTATCTGGGTAATAAAAATTTATTCGGGGCTTGAATTCTAATAACTCCGCAGGATCGTCCCTTTCGCGCCGACGATCCAACCAGCGTTTTTGTGCAGATGGATGTCCTGCAAGTTATGTTGCGCTGGCGTAGGATAGCGGCTCCAGAGGTTACCACCGTCTGTTGTATGAAGGATTAACCCTTTTTCACCAACTGCCCACCCGCGTCTCTCATCACGAAACGCTATATCTCGTAAACTCTGATTCACAGGCGTTTTCTGCCGATGCCACACTTTTCCGCCGTCAGCAGTATGCAGGATCAATCCATTTGTACCGACAATCCATCCATGCGTCGGATTCGCAAAATGGACAGCAAATAGAGGTTGCTCGACATTACTTCTCTGGCGAACCCATCGTCCGCCACCATCTCGCGTATGGAGCACTTCACCCTCTTCGCCAACAATCCATCCGTGTTTCGGATCGACAAAATAGACGCCCCAGAGATGTTTATCTGAAAGGTCGCGATGACTTTCCCAACGACTGCCACCGTCTTTTGTGTGGAGGATCGTACCTGACCCGCCGACTGCCCAGCCTTCAGTTGTACTCACAAAGTATAGATCCAAAATACCCGGAGGTCTCTTACCTACACCGCGGGCTTGGTGTTGCACGCGCCATGTCTTGCCACCGCTGCCAGTATACTGCACCTTTCCAATGCTGGCAAGCCAACCGTTATTCGGGGTCGTGAAACTAACTTCCGTGAATGTCTCTTTCGCCACAGATCCCGCAGTCCAAGTCATTCCACCATTGACGGTAGATAGTATTGTCCCAGCAGTTCCGACTGCCCATCCGTGTTCCGCATCTACAAAATGAACCCCATAGAGATGTTCTCCAGTACCACTTTCAATCTGTCGCCACTCGAATTGCACCGAATCTTGCGTACAACTGAGATAGACAAGACTCCCACATAAGATAAAAAGCGCGAGGTAGTTTTTCGTCTGCATTTTAACCCTCCCCGATTAAGTTTTTTATTGCATCTATTTTTCAATCATGATAAACTACATTATATGGAATTTACTGTGGATCGTCAAGTGCTTATCAGCGGTCAATAGTTGCAGTGAAGTCCGGAGTCGTTCTTACATCGTGGAATTTTGCGCGGAAATCGAAATTACGGGAGAACAACCTCCGGTTGCTGACAACTGCGTACGATTGTAGCAAGTTTCGTGCCGATTTGGCGAATACAGCATTGATGGGACGCTGTAGAGAATAGCCATAAAGTCCTGCACAAAATGGGGCATGCTTTGGCTCCAAGTTGCACGAAATAGGGCAATGCCAACAAAATGTTAGTTTTGCAGATTGTTTACCCTCTACAGAGGCTTTCAGTTTGCGGTTATCGGTTGCCTGAATTAATGTTTACAGGCTTTTAGGGATTTTCAGCATGAGAGGCGTATCTTGATTGATACAGGTTAATGGGGAACTGAATAACGCTGGGCGTGCTACTTAACACTGGAATATTATGTACATCGTCGGAATTGATGGAGGCGGGACAAGAACAGTTGGTATCCTAACGACAGAAACCGGGCAATGCCTCGCACAAGTGCAGTCAGGTCCATCAAATTACCACGTAGTTGGTGAGGCGAAAACGCAAGCGATTTTGGAAAGCGTCATCGGAGAACTCTGTGAAAAATCAGGAATTCCATCCGAAAGTGCTATCCATTTCTGTCTCGGAATGGCTGGTTTGGGGCGTGCTGAAGATCGAAAAGTCGTAGGACGGATTTGTGAGGAACTCGGCATCAGCAAAAACCGAAGGATCCTGACACACGATGCACATATTGCACTCGTTGGTGGTACCGAGAAGCAGCAGGGTGTGATCGTCATTTCTGGAACCGGTGCTATCGTCTACGGTATCAACGCGAATGGCGATGAAGCCCGCGCAAGCGGATGGGGCTATCTACTCGGTGATGAAGGCAGCGGTTACGACATCGCTATAAAAGGACTCCGGGCTGTCGCTCGCGCTGCTGATGGTAGAGGCGATTCAACCGAATTGACAGATCGAATTCTTGATAGGCTTGAACGCAACGAACCGAGTGAACTGATTCGCTGGACACATGCAGCAAGTCGAGATGAAATTGCGCAGTTAGCAGAAGTAATATTCGATACCGCTCAAACAACGGACGCGGTTGCAACGGAAATTGTTGAGGCGGCTGTTGATGAACTCGTTTGTGCTGCAGAGAGTGTGATTAAACAGTTAGAATTCATCGAACCGTTTGATATTGTTCTTAGTGGTGGTAATCTTATCCATCAACCGATGTTTTCCGATAAACTTCGCCATCGGCTTGCGGGAATTCGGCCAAAGGCATCAGTGCTACTGCCAAAACATGAACCTGCGTACGGTGCCGTATTGTTAGCACAAGCGAGTTTGTAGAAGGTCAATAGAAACACTCCAAGTAAAAACGGTATTTTTCAGATATACGGAAAGGAACGTCAATATTCAAACCCGCCACACCGAACCGCAAGGTATAATAAAAAAAACGGAACAGCGAAATCCGAATTCTACCGACATCGATCTGAAGTCAACCGCAGAAATTGTCCAGATTTTCCATGAAGAAGATCAGAAAGCAGTCGCAGCAGTAGAAGCAGAATCTGATGCAATCGCGCATGCTATTGACTTATGTGTCGATGCGTTTCGCGCAGGTGGCAGGTTATTTTATGTAGGCGCGGGAACAAGCGGTAGACTTGGGGTGTTAGACGCTTCCGAATGTCCACCGACCTTCAGCACGCCGCCGGAAATGGTCCAAGGGATAATTGCCGGTGGGGATGTCGCTTTGCGTCGCTCAATCGAGGGTGAGGAGGACAAACCTAAAAGCGGCGCGCAGGCTATCCGAGAACGGCAACTCACACCTCAAGATGTCCTTGTTGGAATCGCAAGTAGTGGGCGGACACCCTATGTCATCGGGGCTTTGAAGGAGGCACACGCCATCGGGGCAACAACGATGTTTCTCTGCTGTGTGCCTCCACCTGAACGATTAAAACGATGGGTGACGCATTTCATCACACCGATTGTCGGACCGGAGATTATCACGGGTTCAACCCGATTAAAAGCAGGGACAGCCACAAAACTGGTCCTGAACATGCTTACAACCGCTTCTATGATAAAACTCGGTAAGGTCTACAACAATCTGATGGTGGATGTACACGCCTCTAACACGAAACTGGTCGAACGGAGCATTCGGATTGTTCAAGCCGTCACAGGTGTGGATGCCGTGAATGCTGAAGCGGCGTTAGCAGAGGCAGGTGGTCGCGCAAAGCTTGCTATTGTGATGCTCGCAAAAGAATTAAACGCAACGGACGCAAGCGCACTATTAGAAGAACATGCGGGCTTTTTAAGGCAAATTCTTGATTAAAAGTTTGTCAATCCTTGTAGACGTGCTTTCGGGCACGCAATTTAAAGGAGAAACTGATGGGTACAAAAGTCGGGCTTGCCAAAACCGGCAGGCGACGTTCTAACGTTTTTGAAGCGTTGGACAATATACGCGAGGAACTCATACCGACAGTCCGTGAGCAGGTACTGTTGAAACCGAATTTTCTCTCTAGTACAAATCAACTCGCTTCGTCGCATGTAGATGCGATGCGGGGCGCGTTGGATTTTTTGTTGAGCACACCACACCCACCGAAAGAGGTAATCGTCGCTGAAGGCGCGAATGAAAAATTTTCTGGCGAAGCCTTCCAGATTTTCGGTTATGAGGCACTCCAAGCCGAATACGATGTCCCAATCCGGCTTGTAGACCTACATCAAGAAACCGAATGGGCAGAGACCAACGTCTTTCTGGCGGGGCGTGAGGAAGATACCGTACGGATGCCAAAGACAGTTTTGGAGTGTCCATGTACCATCTCTGTCGCTATCGCCAAAACCCATGATGCTGGCGTTGTGACGCTCGCCATGAAGAACATGATTATGGGGACCCTGCATAAGGAAGATCGGATTAAAATGCACGGGTACCACAGCCACGCAGACCGAGTATTACCTCGCGAGGCACAGACGCTTAATATCAACTTGCTCCGGCTCTCACGCTACCTCAAACCCGATATCGCTATCGTTGATGGCACCGTTGGACTACAAGGCAACGGACCCGGCGGCACCGATTCTGTTCCACTCGGTATCGCTGTTGCAAGCGGAGATGTGTTTGCAGCGGATGCTGTCACATCAAAAGCGATGGGATTTGAGCCGTTGGAGATTGGGCTTTTTCATTATGCAAATGAATTGGGCTACGGCACCGCTGATCTGAACGAGATTGACATCCTTGGACCCGCTATTGAAACAGTAGCAACGTCGTTTAAGCCCCATGAAACGGCTGAACTTCAGTTCCAATGGCAGGAAGCGAGTCCCGCGGAATATCTGGCGGCAGACTAACAAAAGGAGATTTATGAGACGTTTTTGTAATGTATTAGTCCTATTTTCACTCATCTTTACAACACCCGTGTGGGCATGGTGGGGCGGTGGCCACGATATCATGACACAGGCAGCCGTCAAATCACTCCCTGAGGAAGTCCCCGAATTTTTCCGAAACGCTGGTAAAATGATCGCTCACTGCTCTTATGACCCTGATCTATCTAAGGGACGCGGCACACCACACGCACGGCAAGCTGAATACGGAGAACACTATATTGATGTAGAACTCTTCGGAGAACATCCGATTCCAGACGGACGTGAGGCGCATATTCAGCTATGTGCCGAACTCGGACTTACACCGCGAGAAGTCGGTACACTTCCGTATGCCTTGGCGGAATGGACGGAACGACTTGCATTCGCTTTCGCTGAGTATCGCAAATGGCCCGATAACCCGATGATCCAGAATAAGTGTTTCCTCTACGCAGGTTTCCTTTCACACTATGCACAGGATATGTGCCAACCGTTGCACCTCACCATTCATTTTGACGGGATTAAGCAAAAGGACGGGACGCGGCTACATAAAGGCATCCATGAGAAGGTCGATTCGGCTATTGAGATGTTAAGACTGGATCCGATAAAACTCGCGAAAGGACAACAAATTGACGCTGTTGCTGATTTGATGCCCGCAATAATCGAACAGATCAAAGCTGAACACAGTTTGGTAGGCAACGTTTATGAACTTGCAGACGATTGGCAAGACCTGAAAAACCCGACACCCGCTTTAAAGGATTTTGTAAATAATCGAGCGCGGGAAGCCGTGCGCTGGACGGCTTCGCTCTATTTGACTGCGTGGAAATTCTCTGAAGGCATCAGGCTCCCTGGCTGGCTTGACCGCGCAAAAAACGATGAGGAATAGTAAGCAGTTATCAGTTCGGTTTTTCTACGAAAACCTTTCAGTCGTCAGAAAGAGACTTTAGGAATATCAGAACCCTCTTGTAACTGATAACCGACAACCAATAACCAACAACTGCTAAAAACCAACAACTGCTAAAAAGGAGAAATAAACTTGTTACAACAATGGAAACCTGACCCGACTTTTTACCCATCACCTAAGATGGCGATTGAGGCACCTATTGAAGATGTTGCCTACGTCGCTGCACCCAGAGATGACGACAACCCCGACGCTATGTGTGTCGTTGACCTCAATAAAGTATCTGATACCTACGGGCAGATTGTTCATAAACTGGAACTCGGTGTTCGTGACGAAATCCACCACTTCGGTTGGAACGCCTGTAGTGCAGCACTCTGCCCCTATGCACCACACCCATATATAGAACGACGTTACCTCGTTGTGCCAGCACTGCGGGGTTCCAGTATCTATATCCTTGATGTGAAAGAGGATCCCAAGGCACCGAAACTCGTGAAGACGCTGACAGCTGATGAAGTTGAAGATCGGTCCGGATATACCCGCCCACATACAGTACACTGCGGTCCCGAAGGGATCTACGTTAGTGCTTTGGCTTCAGCCGGCTCGGAAGAAGGACCCGGCGGTATATTCCTCATGGATCACTATAACTTCAATATCCTGGGACAGTGGGAGGTGGAACGTGGTCCGCAATCCCTCTCTTACGATTTCTGGTGGCATTTGGGCTATGACATCGCTGTTACCAGTGAGTGGGGATATCCGGCAATGATTGAAAACGGCGTGAGCCTTGAAGATTTAGGTGAACGCAAATTCGGACATAAAATCCATATCTGGGACATCCGACACCGCAAGAACATCCAAACGTTAGATTTGGGCGATGATTATCAGATGATCTTAGAATTACGGCCCGCACACGACCCAACGAAAGCGTATGGGTTCGTCAATGCTGTCTTGAATATGAACGACCTCTCCAGTTCGATTTGGACGTGGTACAAAGATGGAGATGGTTGGGGCATCCAAAAGATTATTGATATTCCCGCACAGGTCCCTGAAAATCCAGATGATTTACCACCCGCTTTGAAGGATATCGGAATGATTCCAACGCTCGTCACCGACCATATCCTTTCGCTGGATGATCGGTTCCTGTATGTCTCCTGTTGGGGCACCGGAGAGATGTTGCAATACGATGTATCCGACCCGTTTAATCCGAAGCATACCGGCACCCTCAAGATAGGCGGTATCACAAAATCGCACCCGCACCCAGCTGCAGGACCTGTAAGTGGCGGTCCCCAGATGGTTGAATTAAGTCGCGACGGTAAACGCCTCTATTTCACCAATTCCCTCTACGTCGCATGGGATAACCAATTCTATCCCGAAGGCGCGAACGGATGGATGGTAAAGGCTGATGTGAATACAGAGGATGGCGGTCTTGAGTTCGATCCCGACTTCTTCGTGGACTTTGGTGAGAGTCGCGCCCATCAGATTCGGTTGCAAGGTGGCGATAGTTCTTCCGATACTTTCTGCTATCCGTAGGAATTTCGTAGGGGTTGGGTTACCCAATCTATCTATAGGAATTTCGTAGGGGTTGGGTTACCCAACCCCTACTGTAAAAGATATTTGACGTTTTTATATGAGAAAGGCTTCTTCATGGACACTATTTCATGGTGGGGCATGCTCGGTCTCGGAGCATATCACGGCATTAATCCGGGGATGGGATGGCTTTTTGCAGTTGCACTGGGCATGCAAGAAAAACGGAGAAGCGCGGTGATCGGCGCGCTCTTTCCGATGGCACTTGGACACGCGATTTCTATTGGAATCGTGGTTCTGGTAATCGCTTTAGCACAACAGCAACTCCCGGAGGATGTGCTTCGCATCGCCTGTGCGGTTGTCTTATTTGGGTTTGGCGTGTACAAATTTTTCAGCGCACGACATCCGAAATGGGTCGGCATGCGCGTTAACTTCAAGGACTTAACAATCTGGTCTTTCCTGATGGCATCTGCACACGGTGCAGGCTTGATGCTGGTACCGCTCCTATTACGGACACCTGCCGCTGAAGCATCAGGACACATGCACCACGCATCAATGGGCATGGCAGATAATGCTGTAATGTTATTGTCCGCAGTCGGGGTACACACCCTCAGTTTTTTCGTTGTGACAGGAATTGTAGCGGTTATCGTTTACGAGGTCGTGGGGCTTGCACTACTCCGCAAGGCGTGGTTTAATATGGACCTACTGTGGGCCATCGCTTTGATGATTGCCGGTATTGTTACCCTTTTCTGGAAGCATTAGATCCGGTGTTCTGTCCAGTCTAAACTTAGAGGCTGTTCGTAGTGGCGCAATTCATTGCGCCGCGTGATTGGCAGAGAGATACCACCCTTACGAACCAGTGTTCCTACAAATTTAGGGTGGTTCAACTTTCAGTTTGTTCTAATGCTCTCTCAAAAATCACAATTACGGCGGTTGCTTCCCCCATAGCCGCTGCCGGTTGGATTACCTCACAAAGCCGCCACCCTTCTTTTCCTTCACGATTAAGAGTGCTTTCAAGATTAGGTATCTTTCTGGATTTAAAGCCAAACCCTTTCTGGCTAATTCTTATAGTTTTGTATTCGTATTTAGTCATTTTTTTTCCTTGATCTGCGTTGGAAGCAACGCAACGCCATATCTTTCTCGCAATGCCCGTAGGTCAGCAAAGTCTGTATCTTGTAATGTATATCCAGAATGCGAACGCACTTGGTAATCCACAAAGGGAAATTGTGTTAAGTTTTGCATAGTTTAAATCTGTCACAGGTGGAGTTGACTTAGTAGACTTTGCTACGATGCCCAATTTGGTGAACAGTTACCTCTCTGGTACTTCTATTCAAAGAATAAATAATCCGATAGTGTTTAGCAACTCTTAAACTAAATTTTCCTCTGTGTTTACCTTTCAGTGCTTTGTGATGTTCATTGTCAGGATTTTCGCATAACCGCTCCAGTCTTCTACGAACCCGCTGCGCTATCGTGGAAGGCAAACGCGCTAAATCCGATTCCGCGCGTGGGTCCGATACTAACGTATACATTATCACTCTATTCCTAACTTTTTGAAAATTTTTTCCATTGGAACCGGTTTAGTCCTGCCAGCTTCGTAATCTGCTATGCGCCGGTCCAACTCTTCTGCGAATTCAGGCTGTATCTCTAACCCTTCATCTGGATCGTAATGGTAATCTTCCAAGGCAAGTTCCAAGAGTTCGTAAGCCACAAAAAATTCGCGAAATGCAGCGTCCAATTGTTCAATGGGTGCGTTCTGTTCGAGCAATGCCATGAGTCGTTCGCGTGAGGAGAAAATATCTTGAGTGACAAGTATATGTAGCAGTTCTCGGAATTCGTCGGGAGACAACTCAACAATTTTCTTATCCGGCATAGGGTCGCTTTTTAGATAGACCCCCATCCGTCTGTGGATGCGTTCTTCAAGCGTCGTTTTCCGGTTGGCGAGGATGTACTCGCGTTGCCGCTTGAGTTTTTTAGCGAGTGGTGTATGGAGGTCGAGTCCTTTAAGCGGATCTTCCTCATACTCTTCAAACCAAAATCCCATATCTTCAATGTCGCCGTGAAAATGAAAAAATTCTGCCGATAGTGCCTCTTGAGAACTATTTTTCGCTAACAATGTGGCAAGCCGTTCTCGCGATTTGAAAAGTTCTTCGTTAACAAGGGTGTGTAGCAACTCGCGGAATTCAGCCGTGTTCATCTCCGTAATGTTTTTCATGATACCTCCTTTTCGCTGGAATTAAGTGTCGCCAAAGCTTGTTCTATTTCCGGTGTAAATACTTCTTTGAATTTCAACAAATTCTCAATGTGCCACTCTCTGATCTCTTCTAATTCATCATCAGATGATTTTTCAATGTCTCCATCATGATATACAGCAATCCTTGACATTTGTTGATGGTCGTTGCGCGACCATTCAAGTTGACTACCAAAATTGGATGTAATTTCTCTCTTACGATTCGCTAACGCATCAAAAAGATTCTTATTTTTCTCATAATCCCCCTGATTAATGTATATCTCTGTCCGCACTTTATTTTTCACTCCAAACGCAGCCCCGTAATAAATTCCAGGAAAACGCGGCCGAATACCGTACCAAGACTCTGATTTGGCATCCGGTATATTATTAGTAAAATTAGGGTTTTGCCTCATTTTTTCTACAAGTTTTTGGAAATATGATTTATATTTTTCACTTTTAACTGATGGACTTGTTAAAGTCCTCTGTCTTTGGGATTTTTGCCACTCATTTGGACAGACAACTAACTTGAAGTTAAGAGCAGGATTTGAGTCGTCAATTTGCAGAACTTCCACCACGACACCAAAAAACTGTGTTTCTGTATATGTCCTCTGATTTAACCATTCTAACGCTTGCCGATGTTCGTCCTGTATATTTTCTGATATCCATATTACTATTGAGGCATCAAAGCCTCCGGCATATGTAAGAAGTTTACCAAGGTGGTCATGATCAGTTTGATTGTACTGATTCTCAATAACGACTGTCTTTGAACTCCATAAATCTCGTGCCAGAAGATCTAGGTAAAAATTTCCAACAGATGCTTCTCTGTCTATGATTGCAAGGTCCATTCCCAGTGCGTCACCTAATTTCTGGATATTTGATTCTAACCATGGTGTGAAGTCACTTGCTTCATTTTCCCATATTTCGCGCAATGGGATTTTTCTCAATTCGCTAAAGGTACGCATTTGAATTCCTTTCTTTCAATTCTACCAAATAACGGATATCATCCACAGTTACGTCCTCGATTATATTGTTTCTTCCGTTAGAGTATCTGCAACGCGGCTTCATATTGATCTCTAATGAGATCTTGAATATCCCTTCGCAGCTTCTGCCAACTCCGTTGTAATTTTGCCTTAACCCACGTTTTTCCTTCATCAATTCCCATTCCATGATGAACATAAGCCAAGTATAAAAGTGAAGGAGCTTGTTCAATATGCGACAGCGCATCGGCATTCGCAAGACATGCGCCTTCCGCACTCCGATGTTTAACTGTCACGCTTGCCCGATGTGTTGCGATAGCGTCCTTGACAGCTTCTGTTTTTTCTTCTGGATAGCCAAAACGTTTGAGGAGTTTCTCCGCTTCAATCGGACCATAAATGTGATGATCCGCATAAAGTGCTTTATCCTTTATACTGGCATAATCGTGAAGTAACGCCGCAAGTTCTACAATTTCAGGATCAGCATCAAAATGTGAAGCGAGTCGTTTTGTATTTTCAATAACTTTCAAGATGTGATGGGTCCAAATGTCGTAACCAAAAATATTGGTATCGGCGGCACAAGCCTGTTCAACAATCTGTTCAATCTTCTCTCTCATAGTTTCAATCATGCGGTATCCTCTTCATAAATCACGCGTAAATTAACTGCATTAAGCATATCATAAAACTGAGGTCGAGACAACTGAAAGTTGAGTCTAATCACGTTACTGGAAAGCATATCTCCGAATCACAACACATCTAAATCCGCGTAATCTGCGTAATCCGCGGTATCCGAGATTCGGATTAACTGGTAACTGAATGCCTCTACCGAAAAACTTGCTTTTTTTTCCTGTCTATGCTATAATTTCTTTTCAGTATACAGAAAATTTCGATCCATCTTCATTAATATAGACTTGAACACAACGTCTTTAAAAATTACAACCATCAAGCTGCACCTGAAAAAAGGAGAACCTTATTTAATGAACCTATACGGAGCAACGTATGACAGAATACAACTGCTTCGCCACGTCGGAGATATATCGCAAATCGCCCATGCAAAAATGTATCAACTGACGGATGGCAATGAAAAAGGTGTTGACGCAATTGACTTCCGAACCGGTAGCGGCTTACATTTCACCGTGCTACCGAGTCGCGGGTTGGATGTCTCCTATGCCGAATATCAAGGCATTCCACTCTGTTGGCGTTCGAGCACAGGCGATGTCAATCCCGCACATTATGAACCCGAAGGACTCGGTTGGCTACGCGGCTTTTACGGCGGTCTACTGACAACCTGTGGTATGCGACAAGTCGGGGTCCCCAACGAAGATGACGATGAAGCACTCGGGCTTCACGGACGGGTTTCAAACATCCCCGCAAAAAACGTTTGGGTCGACAGTCGGTGGGAAGGGCAACGCTATATGTTATGGGCGCAAGGCAAAGTTAAAGAGACCGCCGCTTTGGGCGAAAACCTCTCCCGCACCCGTAGAATTTGGACCGAGTTGGGCTCGCGTACGCTGCATATTGAAGATATCGTTGAAAATTTGGGATACCAAGATTCACCACACATGTACCTCTTCCATATTAACATTGGATTTCCAATTCTCACCCAAGATAGTGAATTGCTCGCACCCTCTTCACAGGTCACACCCCGCGACGAACCCGCTGCCGCGAGCTTGAATAATTATAATCTTTGCGAGCCGCCAACCGTCGATTTTCAAGAGCAAGCTTTCTACCATGAAATGGAACCAGATGTCGATAATCACATCCATGTCGCGCTCGTAAATCGTAGTTTTAACGGTGGACAGGGCATCGGTGTATCCGTACGCTACCACAAAACGCAATTTCCAAACTTTGTCCAATGGAAAATGTGCGGTGAAGGCACCTACGTTCTCGGTTTGGAACCCTCGAACTGTGGTGTAGAAGGTAGGGCAAAGGAACGCGAACGCGGCACACTACAGCACATTGAACCCGGCGGTCGCAGACATTATGAAGTTGAAATCGGCGTGTTAACCTCCAACGAAGAGATCAATGCGCTCCAAGAAAAAATCGCAAAAACCCAAAATTGATGTCATGAATTCAGTGAGGATATGTCAATAGACTCCCCCACACCCCAGGAGAAATAAAAATGAAAAAATGTTTGTATTTACCCCTCATCGCGTTAGCACTTTTCACGATGTTTATATGCATCGGTTGTGGTGCCAAAGAGACACCCCCTGTTACAACTACAGCTACCGCCGAGGCATTACCCGGGCAAGAAACTCAAGAAATGCGCGAACAAAGTGAATCTGCCGAAGAGACTGCAGAACATGAATCCGAAGAGGCACACGAATCTGCCGAAGAGACCGCAGAACATGAATCCGAAGAGGCACACGAATCTGCTGAAGAAACCGCAGAACACGAATCTGCTGAAGAAACGGCAGAGCATGAATCCGGAAAGGCACACGAGTCTGCTGAAGAGACCGCAGAACACGAGACCGCAGAGCATGAATCCGGAAAGGCACACGAATCTGCTGAAGAGACCGCAGAACATGAATCCGAAGAGGCACACGAATCTGCTGAAGAAACCACAGAACACAAGGCTGCTGAAGAAACACCCCATGAAACTGAATCTGAAATGGTGAAGATTCCGAGTGGTAGTGTACTACACCTGATTCCAGAGCAAGCGATGGGGATTATCTATTGTCCAAGCCTACTTGAGTTAGATTATCGGATTAATACGTTGGCAACAGACTTGATGCCAACAGCCGAGAATCCAGAAATCCTCGCCCAAATCTTAGCAAATAGTTTTGGCGCAGGATTTGAAAACCTCGCTGAATTAGAGGAAATCGGATTGGATTTAAACCAAGATTTTGCAGTCTTTATGGCTAACTTGAGACCACCAGATCTTTCCGCAATCGTACACCTAACCGACCCCGAAGCCATGAAACAAGTAATTGCAGCGGAGAGTGAAGGAAGTGCGCCCACCGAATATAATGGTGAAACCTATTGGAGCGCGACCGGCGGCAGCGGCCATTTCGCTATCTTGGAAAATACACTTGTTTTCTCTCAATCCGCTGAAGTGTGTGAAAGTGCTATTGATGCCTATAAGGGAACCAAACAGTCTGTCCTGGGTAATCCGGACTACGGTTCATTCCTCGCGAATATTATGGAGGGTGAAGCGCAACTCGCACTTCACTTTGATCTTAAATCAATCGCGCCCGTCCTCAGTGCTTCGCTTCAGGAAGAGTCGGAATCAATGCGGGATAACCTGGAAAGCGACCCTGCCGCTATGGCGGTGGCTCCCTTTGTTGTTAGTATGTTTGATTCAGCCGTAGATATACTGGAACAGCTGGAATCCCTAAGCGCAACGCTCGAAGTAAAGGGAACTGACGTACAACTTGCACCATCCTTAGCATTCAAAAACGGTAGCGAAATTCAGCAATCCCTGAAAAAAATGATGCCTGATGAATTGACAGTTCACGAAGATCTTCCAGATCTCGCCTTTGTGAATGGCGCGTTTCAAGGGAATCAACAATTGATGCTTGAAATAGCGCTGCTATCGATCAAGATGCTTTCAGCGGATCCTTCAGAAGAACAGCAAGCCAAACTGGATGCACTCACCCAACAGATGAAAACCTTTTATGAATCTCTCGGTGAAGAGTGGGGGTTTACTGTCAACTTTAGCGATAGTTTTATGCCTAACTATCTAATCATCTATGAGGTGCAAGACAAACAAAAGGCAGAAACCTATATGGAAGACATGTTTCTTGAACAATTCCACACGACAATGCAGATAACGAAGGAAGTGATGGGCGATATACCACAGTTGAACATATACGACGGCGCGCATGCAGGCCCATCACTCATGCATAACGGCGTTGAGATTAAAAGTTACATCTTCCCCAACTTCGGTTCAATTTTTGGCGAGTTACCGCCTGAAGCTGCCACGCTAATGCCGGAAGAATGGAACTGGCACTATGCCTTTTACGAAGATCAACTGTTCCTTGTTATGGGCAGTGCTGAACTCATTAAGGCAGCGTTGGATAGAAAATCCGGGATAGGCGACAACTTTGCTGGAAATCCGAGTTATCAGAAACTTGCCGAAACATTTGGGACAGACAATAATCTACTTTTGGCACTTTCCCCGATCACGCTGGTTAAAAGTCTCATACCTATTATATCGAAAGCAGATCCGAATGCTGCTGCAGCAATGCAAATGTTCACAGGTATGTTTATGAACATGCCAGAAAGTTACAGCATCGGGCTTTCCGCTAAAGTCCAAGAGCAGGGGATTGACACAAAGTTACTGCTCACACTCGGCGACTTCAAGCAGGCCATCCAAATGATAGTGATGATGCAGAGTATGGGACAGATGCAATAGATGGATTTCAAACTCGCCCACAAGTAATTTGTGGGCGAGTTTCTTATGAGGATTAAGGTTTATTACGTAACTAACATGAGTTCGATATAAGGATCTACGGGTGACGTAGGTGTTTTCGCTTGGGTGTTTCCCCCAGGTTGAACATAGAAAACCAAGATACACTTCCTGTATAGGGAACATTCTGCTTTTCAATAATCCTTCACGTAGATAGGATATAGCAAACCCAGCAAATCAACCGCGTGCTTAAGTCAGACTTACGCTAACCAAGGAGGCAATCAGTGCATAAACAGATAGGTTTTATATTCAGCTTCGGCATCGCATTTCTGTTGATTTTTGCTTCATTCGCGATGGCTGATACAACCGAAGAAACAACAGAAGCAGTTGAAGCCGTAGAGCCCAAGAAAAGCCCCATTAAGGTCGGTGGGGCGATGCGTGTAAACTACGCCTACGGCACTTATGGCAGTGAGGAAAGCCCACACCGCCGAGGCGAAAAAATCGGGGATGTTGACCTCGAAATTTTCCGGCTCAATGCTGACCTCGACTATAACAACATCATCAGTCGGCTTGAATACCGATGGTATGATAACTACAGTATGATACATACGGCATGGTTAGGGTATAATTTCGGTGATTTCGGCACAGTTAAAGCAGGTATTGTGCGGGTCCCCTTCGGCCCGACTGCTTACGGGGTTTCTACGAGCTGGTTCTTCGACCAGCATTTTTATGTCGGACTCGCCGACGATATGGATATCGGCATCAGATGGACTGACACCCTTGATAAGTTGACACTTGATGTAGGATACTACCTCATGGGCGAATTCCAGACCGATGGAAGTAGTCTTGCCAGTTCTCTCTACAGCTACGACGTTGTCAAATGGGAAGAGAAAGCCGATGCAAACGGAAACGTTGAATGGGGTGCAGGTGAAAACGGGTATGATGAACAGCACCAATTTAACGTCCGTGCAATCTATGCCCTTGAGAACATTGCAGATGTCGGTGTATCCCTACAATACGGATTGCTGAAAGGGACAAATGTCGGAAACGATGATAGTGGTAACCATTACGCGTTCTCCGCACATGCGAAGAACACCTTCGCGGATTTCACGCTCTTTTCACAATTCTCTTATTACGCGCATAACATCACCGACGACACACCCTGGGGCACCGGCGACCTCATTCCAATGGGGGCTTACGACTTCGCATGGCCCGTGGCATCCGAAGGATTAATACCCGCATTATCACTGCGCTACGGCGGTATAGATACCTCAGGTATCTCCTGGATTGATAGCGTTACGCCTTACGCGGAGTGGAGCACTATCTTCAAAACCGTGGATGATTACAACTCCAGTACGCTTGTGACACTCGGCGCGAGCTGGACCATTCTGGGCGCACTATATGTCTATAGTGATTTTGCACTCTCTGATGGTAATTTCTTTGTCGGTAACACCGAAGATAACTATGGGAATATCCTTACAGGGGTCAATCACGTGGGTGCCAACGGAAATAACAGATGGCATTGGCGCATTAATTTCAACTTCGGTTATTATTTCTAATCGGTTCTCTGCTCTCGGCTTTCAAAAACCATTGGAAATGAGAAGACCGCTTTGCTGAAAGCCGACGGCTAACTGCTGACTGCTATTAAAAAAGGAGAATTTTGAAATGAACGAAGAAGGAAAACAACCGCAACACATGAGGGAAAGGGAATATAGAAAATTATTCGGTTTAGATATTTATTTAACACCCGTATTCGTGATTTCCAGTATCGCTATTGTTGTCTTTATTATCGGGTCTCTCATTTTCCAAGAGGGTGCGACAAAACTCTTTGGAGGTCTCCGAGTTTGGCTCACCACGAACCTTGATTGGCTGTTCATGATTACGGCTAACCTCGTTTTTCTCTTTTGTCTGGTCGTCGCAATTTCTCCACTCGGTAAGGTCCGTCTCGGCGGTGCAGATGCAAAGCCTGAATATTCCTACTTAACTTGGCTTGCCATGCTTTTTGCCGCAGGCGTAGGGATTGGGCTTCTCTTCTTTGGCGTGTCGGAGCCGATTACCTACTTTCAGGGGGGCAGCTATTCACCGCTGGGGATAGAAACGATTTACGACCCAGAGACAGTCTACAACGCTGAAAATGTCCCCGACGCTGGGGATCCCAAGGTGCAAACCGCGGCTTCCGTGGGGATAGCAACGACAGTCTTCCATTGGGGACTACAAGGGTGGGCGATATACGGTGTTGTCGGACTTGCCCTCGCATTTTTCGCTTACAACCGAGGTTTACCGCTCCTCATCCGATCCGCCTTCTATCCCATATTCGGGGACCGGATCTGGGGGTGGCCCGGACACATCATTGACACCTTCGCCATATTTGCAGGTATCTTTGGACTCGCAACCTCCCTCGGTTTGGGGGTCCAACAGGTAACCTCCGGACTGGACTATCTGTTTGGGATACCAGCGAACAATCTCACCATGGTCCTTTTGATTGTAGGGATTACGGCAATCGCGCTGATCTCAGTGATGACAGGGATTAATGTCGGTATCAAACGTCTCAGCCAGTTCAACATAATTCTCGCCTTTTTATTACTGGCGGCTATTATCTTCCTCGGTCCAACGGGTTATATTTTCAAAAGTCTGTTCGCTGGACTGGGTGCCTATGTGATGAAGATTGTACCGCTCAGTAACTGGATCGGGCGCGAGGACACTGCCTTCCTTCACGATTGGACAACGTTCTATTGGGCATGGTGGATCGCTTGGGCACCCTTCATTGGGACCTTCATCGCTCGCATTTCAAAGGGACGCACGGTTCGCGAATTCGTAATCTTTGTCCTGCTGCTACCGACGTTGCTATGTTTGATCTGGTTCAGTGCCTTTGGTGGCACTGCTATCCACCAGTTCCTTACCGACGGGTACACGCGCGTAACCGAAAAAGTTGAGACATATACTTACCCAATTGCCCTGTTTGAAATGTTTGCAGGACTCCCGTGGACAATGCTGCTTTCCTGCGTCGCTATGACGTTAACAATCATCTTTTTCGTTACTTCGTCAGATTCAGGCTCCTTGATTATTGACATCATCGCAGCCGGTGGCAAGGTTGACGCACCGGTACCGCAACGCGTGTTCTGGTGTACTGTGGAGGGTTTAGTCGCTATCGCACTTTTACTTGGCGGAGGGCTAAAGGCATTACAAGCTGCTTCTCTCGCGACTGGCTTCCCCTTCGCTATTGTACTATTAGGCATGGGAGTCTGTGTCTGGATTGGGCTTAGTAAGGAGGCCCGTCAATCTGAATAACAATCACAGGACTGACGCATTTCCTCTTAAAGTCCCCCTGATAAGGGGGATTTAGGGGGTTTAAAATGGTCTCTTAAAGTCCCCTGATAAGAGGGATTTAGAAGAATGGTTATCGGTTCTCGGCAGTCGGTTAAGACGTTCTGATTGAATCAACATCTCTTAACCAACCGCCGAAAGCCGAGAGCCGAAAGTCAATAAATATGAATGCAACAGAACTTGAATTTGAAAAACCGCTCATCGAATTAGAAAACCATCTCGTGGAACTCGAAGCCTTCGCGCGAGAACATCCGGAGTTAGATCTCACTGATGGGATTGACGCACTAAAGCAGAACGCCGATACGCTTACAAAGCAGACGTTCCAAAAACTCAGTCGCTGGGACAAAGTGAGATTAGCACGCCACGCACAACGTCCGCAAGCCTCCGTTTATATTGACGCGCTCCTTGATGAACCCACCGAACTCCACAGTGATAAACTCTATGGCGACGATCGCGCACTCATCGGCGGTTTCGCATGGTTTGATGGACAACCGCTCGTCTATCTCGCTCAGCAAAAAGGCACGAACCTTGAAGAACGGCAGGAGATGAATTTTGGTTACACGCACCCCGAAGGCTATCGCAAAGCAAGAAGGTTGATGCAGTTGGCAAATAAGTTCAACCGTCCCATCATCTGTTTTGTTGATACACCCGGGGCGCACTTTGATCTCCGTTCCGAGGAATACGGACAGGCAATGGCAATCGCTGAAAATCTCGCTGAGATGATGCAGCTCCGTGTACCCATCCTCGTCGTTATTATCGGTGAAGGTGGAAGCGGCGGCGCATTGGCAATTGCGGTCGGAAACCGCGTATTGATGATGGAGTACGCCGTCTACTGCGTCGCACCCCCTGAAGCCTGTAGTGGTATTGTCTGGAAAGACAAAGGCGAACACGCGCCAGAAGCAACCGAAGGCTATAAACCGACCGCCCCGGATCTACTCAAGTTGGGTATCATCGACCAGGTCATCCGTGAACCACTCGGCGGTGCACACAGAAACCCCGAAGCGGCAGCACGTGCCGTCAAACGTTCAGTCCGTAAGCATCTCACCGAATTGATGCAAATGACCCCTCAGCAACTCGTCCAACAGAGATATGAACGATATCGGCACATCGGGCTTTACGGCGAAGATCCCGTAGATATGGCATGAAAATCCGAACAATTACGACAGGCATTCCACTGCCTTTTTCCCCTTACCAACTTCAACGTGCGGCAAAATTTAACAACGTCTGCCAAACCCATTTTGAAGTCAATGGTTACGAGGTGCAAACAACACGCGTCAGCTCCCAAATCTGGGATGAAGCGCGGGATGTAAAGGCAATCCTTAAATTAGAATCTGATGCACAGGCATTAGGAATCGACTTCCTTAACCTGGGGACAATCCTACCGGAGAAACGGCACACCAAAACGCATCTCGCGCATGTCGCTGATGTGATCGTCCAAAGTGAAACACTTTTTGCCACCGTCACCCTTACGACCCAATCTGGAAATGTAATACCAGAGATCATTGAAAGCACCGCAGACATCATTCGACAGATAGCACATCAAACCGATGCAGGCTACGGAAACCTCCGTTTCGCAGCACTCATGAACTGCCCACCGAACACCCCCTTCTTCCCAGCGGCATATTGGCACGACACCAGGACAAACTTCGGCATCGGATGGCAAGCGGCAGACCTTGTGCAACACGCTTTCACGGATGCACCGAGTTTAGAAGTCGGCTTGCAAAACCTGAAAACCGTTATGGAAGCGGAAGGACAGAAAATTGTCGCGCTTGCAGAAACACTGGCACAAAAGTGGGGCATAAGGTTTGTCGGCATAGACGTGTCACCCGCACCGATGGGTGATGAAAGTATCGCTTACGCCATGGAACAACAACTCCCCGGTTACTTCGGCGAGCGTGGCACGCTAACAGTCGCTGCAGGTCTAACACGTACCCTCCACTCCCTCGACCTACCCCTCTGTGGATATTCGGGGTTAATGCTCCCCGTCCTTGAAGATGTCGGATTGGGGGAACGCAGTGAAGCAGGCTATTTTAACTTGGACAGTCTGCTCCTCTATTCTTCTGTCTGTGGCACCGGGTTGGATACTATACCTATACCCGGCAATGCTTCTACGACTCAGATTGCCGCTATTTTGACTGACGTTGCCGCACTCTCTACACAATTAAACAAACCGCTATCGGTACGCCTTTTTCCAGTCCCCGGATGCAACGCAGACTGCCTGACAGAATTTGATTCCCCATATCTAACAAATACCACTGTAATGCAGATATAGTGCTTTATCGAGTTTCAATCTGCCTTGGTTTGTAGTAGGGCAATTTATTGCCCGTTACTGAACTTTTTTCCCTTGCCAATTGTCAAATCTTCTGATAAGATGAAGCGAAAGAAATTTTGAGAGCATTGTTTATCCACTTGATATAGGACTTACGCATTTTCTCTTAAAGTCCCCCTGATAAGGGGGATTTAGGGGGTTAAATGCAACGAAATCCTCTCACAGCGAGGTATTTTCAGCAACATAGGTTTCCCTTTCTCTGTTCAATTTGCGTAAACCCAGTGATATACACATCGGAGGTAACTCAAATGTATATGCGGCATTGGTTACAGAGTCCTTCAAGCCTAACACACGGCAACATCATTAAACGCGAGATCTTTAGCAAACGTACAGAAGACGCCACAGACAAAGAGGGCGCAATCCTAAGATATGTCGATAGCTTCTCGCGGTGCTACCTTGAACCGCGGATTGCCTCAGTCCCCACTGCACTCGATGATCGGCAGCTTATTTTTTACATCGTTGACGGTGCTGGCACATTTGAAGCAGGAGACTTGAAGCAGCAGGTTACGGAAGGGGACGCTATCCTTGTACCACCCGGGCTCAACCATGTTTTGAGTAACTCGGAGAACACACCACTGGAATTTTTGATATTGGAAGAGATCCTTCCGGACGGTGCAGAGGCACCACGCAAGGATGCACTCATCCGAAACTATCGCGAACGCCCGTTAGGACAGGGACATTGGACGCATCTCGTACACCCAATTTTCGGTCCGGACGACGGCTTGGTGACACTCCACTCCGTACTGATGGTGCGGATTGAAGCCATGCAAACGCCTGATACACACGGTCACGGTCCCGATATGGACGAAGTATGGTATATGCTTGAAGGCAACGGTATCCACGTTGTCAGTCGGAATGTATACCGACAAATGCCGGGCGATGCCGTCTCCGTGGCTTCGTCTAATCCAGGGCATAGCCTAATCAATGACACAGATGAACCCCTCAAAACCTTCTATTTCGCACGCTATGATCGCTAAAAGGAATGACTATGGCTGACAAACCACACGTTCTGCTCATCTCGACTGACCATTGGCCCAACTCGCTTTTGGGTGTCAGCGGACATCCCGCCATCCAAACACCGACGCTGGATACGCTCGCGCGAGCCGGCACCCGCTTCACGCGCGGATATAGCGAATGCCCCGTCTGTGTCCCCGCACGAAAAACCTTGATGACCGGCGCAACAACCCGCACCCACAAAGACCGCGTTTTCAATGACCGAAAGGGAATAGACGGGCTACCGACAATCGCGCAGACGTTCCGAAATGCTGGATACCAAGCCTACGCTGTCGGCAAGCTGCACGTCTATCCTCAACGTGACCGCATCGGATTTGACGATGTACTCTTAGGTGAGGAAGGCAGATTACAATACGGCGCGATTGACGATTATGAACTCTTCCTCGGCGACAGAGGCTATGCCGGTCAGCAATTCGCACACGGGATGTGCAATAACGATTACCTCAACCGTCCTTGGCATCTCCCCGAAGATTGTCACGTTACAAACTGGAGCACCCAACAGATGGTACGGATGATTAAACGTCGAGACCCAACCCGTCCGGGATTCTGGTATCTCTCCTATTGCCACCCACATCCACCTTTAGCACCGCTCCAGTGTTATATGGACATGTACCGCAATATTGACGTGGATATGCCGTATTATGGCGAATGGGCACAGCAGAACGAGGATCTCCCATTACCGATAAAAGGACGGCAGAAACAGGACGAACACTTTAATGAAGATCTCGTCCGTTCGGCACGTCAAGCCTTTTACGCGCTTTGCACACACATCGACCATCAGTTACGCGTCGTCATCGGCACACTCCGAGAAGAAGGACTATTAAACAACACCATTCTGCTCTTCACCTCCGACCACGGCGATATGCTCGGTAACCATGGGATGTGGGCGAAGCGACTTTACTATGAAGATTCCGCTAACGTTCCAATGCTCCTCGTTGGCACCGCAGGCGATGAACGCGTAGGACATCACAGCGTCGATGACCGGCTCGTCGGATGGCAAGATGTCATGCCAACGCTCCTCCACCTCGCAGGAATTGACATTCCAGATACCGTGGACGGGATACCGATGGTAGGTGACGAAAAGCGGGAGTGGTTGTACGGCGAATGTGGTGAAGGCGGAAGTGCGACCCGAATGATTCACGACGGACGCTTCAAACTTATCTACTATGCCACCGGCAACTACCGACAACTCTTCGATCTGGAAGAAGATCCACGAGAGTTAAACGACCTCGCCAATTCGCCAGCACACGCCGAAATCCTTGAGCGATTAACGGATCTCCTCATCGGTGAACTCTACGGCAGCGACGAAAAATGGATAGAAGATAGCAAACTCGTCGGTCTACCCGACCGTGAGTACCGACCTTCAGCAAACCGAGCCTTATCCGGCCAACGCGGACTCCACTGGCCCCCACAGCCATCTGTTGGACGTTAAGTAAATTTATGAAAATCTTGACAAAATTTTAGGAATTGACTATATTAATACAACAGCTTATCTCATAAATCGTCGAAAGGCTTTGTAAACCCAATAGCCAATAAGCACACACGGTAATAATTTGAACACATTCGGATTTATGGGATACGTTCTATATTAATAAAGGTCTTTGTTAGGGTATCACTCGAAAACCCGTATAAGTTAATAACGCGCGCAATTAAGAAAGGAAAATAGATGTTAGCAGAAATACGTCAAAGAGAAGGGGTCATTGTCATTCGACCCACCGGACGCATGATCGGTGCAGCAAATGCTGAAATTAGGGAACAGATTAATGAGGAACTCGAGGAGCATTTTGATTCTCCAAAGGTTATCTTTAATCTTGAGAATGTCACCCGTATGGACAGTAGCGGGCTTGGCACGCTTGTCTCTGTGAACGTAACGGTCTCTCGTAAAGGCGGACGGACAGCACTCGTCAACGCCGGTGCACATATCCGCAACCTTCTCATCCTCGGCCGCTTAATGACTGTTTTTGAGACTTACAACAGCGAAGAAGAGGGAATCCTCGCGCTAACTTCTGAGGAGAGTTGATGGACGCGATAGAGCCATTTAGTTCCCTATTGACGCGACTGTAGTTAAAACTGAATGGCTCCGATAACACGGAGCCATACCCTTCGTTCCTACACGAATTTTTGAGAGAAACCAAGATACGGAAAAGGAAATTTATGGCAAATCAGAACCTCCCGACACTTACTGTCGATGCTGGCTTCCATGACCGAGATGGATGTCCGGTCAGTGTCAGCGTTGACCATCCCGGTGTCAGTCAACTTCACGATCATGCCGTCACCTTAACAGATACGGCATCTGGTGATACTATTTCAGCACAATGCTATGCCAACGAGGCGGGTATCACAACCTTAAACTGGATACTTGATGGACTCGCCGCCGGTGAATCGCGTACCTATACCCTTTCGGAAGGAAGCGTTGCTGGTGAATCAGGCGTTCAGCTAAACGAAGAAACCGAAACGATCGCCGTTACGCTCAATGACCGACACTTTACAACATTTCGCTACGCGAAAACACAATTCCGTCCCTATTTCTTCCCCGTCCTCGGTCCCGATGGACGCGAAGTAACGCGCGGTGAAACAAGCGAGATCTCAAAGGACCACGTGCATCACCGCTCTCTCTACGTCGCCTATGGCGAGGTTAATGACGTGGATCTATGGGGTGAAGGCGGCAATTCCGGAAGAGTTGTGCATCAAAACTTCACACAAAAACAGGGCGGGACTGTCGTCGGTAGAATTTATACCGAAAATAATTGGCAGACACAGGCAGGGGACGTATTGATGACGGACAACCAAAACTTCCGTATCTACAACCTACCTGAGGATGCCGCAATTCTTGACTTAGATCTGAGTTTTATCGCTTCCGCGGGAGATGTCCATTTCGGAGATACCAAGGAGGGCGGTATTATCACAATTCGGGTACATCCCTCGATGAACGCTTCGGATGGTGGGAAGATAGAGAATGCTTTCGGTGGTATCAATCAGCCCGAAACTTGGGGTAAACGTGCAAACTGGTGTGATTATTCTGGTGTTGTTGACGGAACGCACGTTGGGATCGCTGTGTTTGATCATATTTCCAACCCACGCTATCCGACGTATTGGCACGTGCGTAACTACGGGTTAATGGGAACCAATATTTTCGGGGGTGGCACCTTTGAAAAAGACCCTTCCAAAGACGGTTCCTACACGCTTAAACAGGGTGAAGAGATGCACTTCCGGTTCCGTGTCCTTATCCACGCTGGTGATGCAACCCATGGGAAAGTCGCACAGAAATATCACGATTTCATCAACCCACCTGCTGTTGAGGTTTCCTGACCGCAAACTGACACCAAACCAAGGAGATCCACGAATGCCTATCCCAACAATTCATGTGGGATGCACCCATTTCGCGCACGGTCGCCTACAAGCACAGGTCAACTCGCACGGGTTAGAACCTGTCGCCTGTGTGGACATCAACCTTGAAGCCGCACGCGAAGGTGTAGCATCAATAAACGGTGCACCTGAAGGCTTAACAGATCGTATCTATACGACCATAACCGAGGCGAAAGAGAAACACGATGCCCAAGCATGCCTGATCTATGCTTCCACAACTGTTCATGCCAAGTTAATCGTCGAAAGCCTGAATCTCGGTATGCATACGCTTTGTGTCAAACCGATCGCGACAACACAGACAGAATTCCACGACATTATCCGCGCACATAAAGCGAATCCCGGCTTAATGCTCGTTCAAGGGCAGAACAAACGCTGGAACCCAGCCGCCGCGAAAATGCGGGAATGGCTCCGTGAAGAGGGTGGTATTGGTGAAATGTTAGCCGGTGAATGTCGATTCTGGATTCGCCAAAACCTATACACCGGACCAGATTCTCGACAACCTGACGCTTATGTGGATGGGCTTTTCTTCCACGCTGGCACGAGCCATCAACTCGATCAACTCGTCGCTGCAAAAGGACTCCCGAAATACGTCACGGCGCATGTCCACAACCGCCGCGATCCCGAACTTGGGCAGATTGACGCTTGGGGAACCGCCGGTGGCAACGCACTTATGGAATACGCAAACGGCGCACCGTTCTCTTACGCTGGAACGCGCGCAGGACATACCGGGGGCTTCGGTTGGAGTGGGCACTGGACTTTCCACGGTGAAGATGGAGACCTCCGACGAGACGCTGGGCATCTTCAACTCTCCCGACTCGGCAAAACGATTGAAGATTTAAACCTCCAAGATTTACACGCAGGGCTCATAGAAGACGACCGGCTCCAATTCGATGCCTTCGCACAAGCGATTGCCAACGGCACAGATCGAGACTGGATGCAGGACACAACCCTCGGCACATGGATACTGATGGAAGCATGCAACGAATCGGCGCGAACGCATGAACGGGTCGATGTTGAGGCATTCGCCAAAAAGATGCTCGATTAATGGAAAGACGAAACTTTCCAATTTTCTAACTATGGCTGCCTGGACTGCCTTCCGCTACCTTATAGGCAGATTCAAGGAATTGTAGATTTCGTTATAGCAGCGAAACCGTAGCCCGAAACGAAGTGGAGGGCGGCACTTGAGCGAAAAGCGTCAAAGCACAAACCACGTCGTTTAACCGCAAGGAAAGTTAAAAATGCAATCACCACACGGCTCAGCGTTCCGTCCATCTGTGATGGGTAGGAACGGAATGGTTACTTCTGGACACGTGCTTGCCTCACAAGCAGGCATTCAGACAATGATGGCAGGCGGCAACGCCGTTGATGCCGCAATCGCAACCGCTGTAGCACTCGGTATGGTTGAACCTGCTGGCTCTGGGCTCGGCGGCGACGGTTTCATTCTCATCTATTGGGCGGAAACTGGCAAGGTCGAGGCGGTGAATGGAACTGGACCCGCACCCCGTGCCGCAACTCGAGAAACATACCTCAAAGACGGTGGAATCCCGATGAAAGGCATACGGAGTGTTTCGGTGCCAGGGATCGTTGACGCATGGCTCCTTGCACATGAGCGTTATGGCACCCTAAAGTTAGAGGATGTTTTCGCACCCGCAATTTCGCTCTGTGAAGACGGATTTCCTGTCAGTCATAGACTTGCGGGTGGACTTAGAGGTGAGAACGAACGTTTCGCCGCCGAACCAGACAGCCGCGCTATCTTCACAAACGATGGTGAACCCATCCCCGCCGGTCAGTTCATTGCCAACCCCAATCTCGGTGCTACGCTCCGAAAGATCGCGAAGCATGGCAGAGACGTGTTCTACAAGGGCGAAATCGCTAAGGCTATTGGTGAATTCAGCCGCGCCTACGATGGACTCTTGACCGCTGAAGATCTCGCTGACTTTCATGCACACTGGGCTGAACCGATACACGTCAACTACCGCGGATACGAAGTCTATGAGATGCCGCCTAATTCGAGCGGGCATATCTTACTTCAAGAATTGAATATGGTTGAGCTATTCGATTTGCAAGCCTTAGGATGCAATACCCCTGAAAGCGTGCATCTGATGGTGGAAGCGAAAAAACTCGCCTTCGCTGACCGTGAAAAATACATGGCAGACCCCAATTGGGTGGATATTCCGATCGAGGGGATGTTGTCTAAATCCTACGCCGCTGAACAAGCCGAACGAATTGATTTAGAGAAGGCAGCTTTTGATGTGCCAGCCGGTGGTCCAGAGGGGCATGAAGATACAACCTGCTTCTGCACCGCAGACCGCGCAGGAAACCTCGTCTGTGTCCTACAAAGTATCCAATCAGGATTTGGATCCAGCTTGGTTGCCGGAGATACAGGGGTGCTTCTGAACAATCGGATGACGTATTGGCATCTCGAAGAGGAACATCCGAACTGCTTGATACCGGGCAAACGCGTCCGACACACCATGAACCCCGTCATCGTCACGAAAGACGGGCAACCCTTCTTGGCGTGTGGCACACCTGGGGCAGATACGCAGGTCCAGACGAATCTACAACTCGTTACGCATATTGTTGATTTCGGAATGACACCGCAAGAAGCTGTCTCTGCACCGCGCTGGCGCAGTCTACAGAATCCCATGGAATCCACCATCCCTCACACCTGCTCGAATGACCTCCAGTTAGAGAACCGATTCGCCTCGGAGACTAAGGAAGGGTTAGCAGGGAGAGGACATGAACTCCAAATTCTGGGCGATTGGGGCGGGCCGGGCAGCGCACAGGCTATCATGGTACATCCCGAATCTGGCGCGCTCATCGGCGGTTCTGATCCGAGAACTGATGGATATGCGGTTACTTTTTAACCTATCCTTGAAAAGTTCGTGAAAGAGAATTAGAAAAATGTTCTCGAAAACGTAAGCGCAAACAACGTACCGCGCTGGCTCCATGCAAAGGGACATCAAACATGAAACTACGCTTATCACTCCGCAAGGTAAATTAAAAGTATGAAAATTTTAGTCACAGGCGGTACAGGTCGCATCGGATCAAACCTCGTCAAAAAATTACTCGAAAAAGGACACGATATCCGAAGTTTTACCTATCCGGGTGATGTCAATCGTGTCGGAAGATGGGACGACACCGAACGCGTTGAGACCGTCCTCGGCGACTTGCGCGAATACGAGGACGTTAAAAAAGCCGTTGAAGGTGTGGATGCTATCTATCATATCGCCGCTGCCTTTGGTGGGCCCTTTGATAACCGCCAGTACTTGGCAATCAATGGTATGGGAACCCTCAACATCTTGGAATGTATCCGCGAGTTCAACCCGAACATCCATCGTCTCGTTTATGCCTGTACGGAAGCAATCTATTGGGAACTCACGGAAAAAGGCAGATTTTTCGATAAACCGATCACTGAGGACATGGTCGCTAAGTATCATCATATGCCCTATTTTCTTACCAAGTGGATCGGCGAGGAATTGTGCATGACCTATCACCACCAATACGGCGTGCCTTCCACAGTTTTCCGATTCACAACTGTTATCGAGCCGAGTGAATTCCTCAATGAAAACGATTTGCCAAAATTGTTTGTCTTTAGTAATATTTACAACAGATACAAGAATTATAGAGGCGACGATCCGGCTGAATTAGAGACCGCGGAGACCGTCAAAAACCTCTGGGACGGACAAGAGAAGTTCATACTCAAGCGTAATCCTAACGGACACCCCTATAAAGAACATTTCACCGATGTCCGAGACATTGTGCAAGGGTTGGTTTTAGGGATTGAAAAGAATGCCGCGGTCGGCGAAGAATTCACACTCGGTGGGAACGGGGTCTTCAAACACGAAGAGGTCGCGCCATACCTATCTGAACGCTACCAGATGGATTTCGTTGATGTCCAACTTCCACAACCCCTCCATTTTGAATTCGATTTAAGCAAAATCAAAACGCTATTGGACTATGAACCGCAACACGACTTAGCGAGTATCCTTGATGCCGCCGAAGCAATGCGCCGCGGTGAAGATGTCGGCATTATCCCCACAGGCGTGCGATGGAACTAACAATCACCTTCCGATGCTTTTCCTTGACACACCGTGAAAAATAGGTTAGACTTTATAAAAACACACTTCAACCCTAAACTGTGTCCCAACGAGGTTCATCTACCGTCAACTACCCAAGTCTAAAGACTTGGGCTTGTGAACATCCGTAGCCACACGGGGACCCACAAGTTAAACAGTTTTCTACAGTCATATATCGCCGTATCTGTGTGTGGCAACACGAACAATGTTTCGGATGCTCCCCAAGTCTGATTCACTTTGGATACTGTGATCTGGATGGGGCAATATATACCCGAAAGGGGTTTACGCATGTTCGTACCAGTAGTAGACGAGAATCAACACCCTCTAATGCCTACAAAGCCTTCAAGGGCAAGGCGTTGGATACAATCCGGTAAAGCCACACCTTTTTGGAAGAATGGTATCTTCTGCGTCCGCCTAAACGTTGACCCTTCAGATACCGAACTTCAAGAGATTGTCGTAGGAGTAGACCCCGGCAGTAAGAAAGAGGGCTTTACTGTGAAGTCGGCATCTCACACCTATCTCAACGTTCAGGCAGATGCCCACAACAAAGTCGGTAAGAAGGTTGAAAAAAGACGAGACCTTCGCAGAGGCAGACGTTCACGGAAGTGTCCGAATCGAAAGAACAGGACGAACCGCCTTGCGAATAAAGACCGTATCCCCGCAGGCACGCGCGCAAGGTGGGATTGGAAACTCCGTATTCTTGATTGGTTGTCCAAACTCTATCCTGTAACACACGTCTGTGTTGAAGATATTAAGGCACCGACGATAGAACGTGCGAAGAAGTGGAATCAGTCGTTTAGTCCACTTGAAGTCGGTAAGCAATGGTTCTATGGTGAAATACAGAAGCGTTGGCAATTGCTAACACTTCAAGGCTGGCAAACCCAAGAGATACGCGATAGATTAGGTCTCAAGAAGTCGTCAAAGAAACTATCAGAGACTTTTGAGGCACATTGCGTAGATTCTTGGTGTTTAGCGTATCATACTGTTGGCGGTGATAGCACACCTGAGAACACGGATATATTCTGTATAGCCCCGATACGGATAAAACGCAGAGAGTTGCACAGACAGCAAGAATCAAAAGGTCGGAAGCGTTCACGACAAGGCGGAACGGTATTAGGCAAAGGGTTGGTCAAAAACACATTGGTCCGACACATTAGATACGGACTCACCCGACTTGCTGGTGTTAATACAAAAGGTTTGTTTTCCATATACAACTTAGAAGGCACCAAACGCTTAACAACAGGCGCGAAGCAGTCTGATTTCAGAGTGCTAACACGCCTTAACTTTAACTACAGGAGCGGGCATTCTTCCCAAACATAAAAGTTTGGGAGGAATGCCCGAAGATTAGGTGAAAAAATTCTTTGGAATAGCCGCTTTTTACTCGCTCGTCCTGATGACGTTCGCCTTCTTGGCACTAAACTGTACAAAAGTTACGGTCGCACCAACACGATATGTATCCTCAAGCACGAAGCACCTCGACCGACATATCAACGCTGTACTTAAAAGAAAAAGTATTCAACCCTCAGACCTATCAGAAGACACAGAGTTTTTACGCCGTGTTCATCTGGATCTCACCGGAAAAATTCCCACACCCAAACAAGTCTTAGATTTTCTCAAAGACGGTTCCGCAAGCAAACGCCAGAAAAAAATTGACCAATTGCTCGGAAGCGAAGCCTATGTCAACTATTGGACCGAATTGTGGGTGAACTGGTTAATCGGCAGACGCGGTGATAGCGATGATCGGCGCGTCGGGTTGACCGATTGGGTACGAGCTGCACTGACAAAAAATATACCCTACAATCAGTTCGTTCAAGAACTCATCGCCGCTGATGGCGAGTTAAAAGATAACGGTGCTGGAAACTATATCATGCGTTACGATAGGTCACCCGCCGTCCTTACCTCACATAGTTCACGAGTCTTTTTAGGGCTGCCTATGCAGTGTGCCGAATGCCACGATCATAAAACAGAAACATGGAGCCAAGAGGATTTCTATGGCATCGCCGCTTTCTTTGGCGGGATTGAGAGTGAACAGAAGGGATATATCGAGACAATGGATATGGCAGGTAATGAGAAAAGGATGGAAAATTATCTCATTACCAACGAACCACGGAAGGCTATCTGGGTGGAAAGACTCGGTGCGGAGATCTCACCACGCTTCTTGGGTGGCACAGCATACAAAGGCACCCTCCTCAAGAAACGTGAGGCGCTTGCCCAGTGGATGACTGATAAATCAAACCCCTATTTCAGCCGAGCCATCGTCAACCGCGTCTGGAAACACTTCATGGGACGTGCCTTTGTCGAACCTATTGACGGATTCGGCGAAGAGAATCTACCCACTAACCCAGAATTATTAGACTGGCTCGCCGAAGATCTCATCATTCACGACTATGACTTACAGCACTTGATGCGGACAATCCTTAACTCGGAAACCTATCAGCGTACCTCGAAAACAAACGAGAGTAACAAAGACGACGAGATCTATTACTCACACGCCTATGTGAAACCGCTAAGTGCTGAGCAGTTCTTCCACTCACTACTACAGGCGACCGGATTTGAACGGCTTCAGAAAGAGAAAATGAACGCGAATAATAGGCAAGGTGGTGAAGATCGCATCGGTATGCTACGAGACCTTGAACGGAGAAAACGGGATCATCTCAACAGGTTTCTTTTCTTACTCGATAACGGCGAGATGGAAGAGATTGAGGCTTTCAATGGAACCGTTCCGCAAGCACTCATGATGATTAATGGCGATATGGTGAACGATAGTGCCAGCCACGATGAACACGGCGGTTTTGTCAATTACGTCTTAGGAAAATGGCGTGAACCGGTTGATCGCGTAGAGTATCTCTATCTCAACATCCTCTCACGGCTCCCGACTGCGCAAGAGAAAACCTATTTCCAACGCTATCTGGAACGCAGCCTCTACCGCGACAAAGACTTTGCTTATGAGGATCTCTATTGGGTCTTGTTAAATTCAGCCGAATTTTCGCTCAATCATTAAATCAACAATAAATGTCCTCGGTATCTGTATACTAAGGACACATACGCAAAAGGAGAATTCTATTATGAACAGACGTAATCTGTTCATTGCTATCTGCGGTGTCACACTCGGCATCGCGGCAATTGCGATGTCACAGACCTATTTTGAAGATAATTTCGATGATACGAAAGAATCTGAAAAAAAATGGGTCGCCCTCTTTGGAGACTGGGAATTCAAAAGCGATGAATACCATCAACTTCAAAACACACCCAACTGTATGAGCGTCGTCGCTGACGAATTCTGGGACGACAAATGGAACGATTACACCTTTGAAGTGAGAGGCAGTAAAATCAGTGGGGCAGAAGGCTTCCTCATTATGTTCCGCTGCCAAGGCTTGATGCAACCCCGCGGTCAAGCACTTGAAGACCATCCGCCACGCATGGAAAAACTCAAACCTTCGTTGGAGTATTGGTGGAACCTCGGCGGTTGGGGAAACACACGCTCGCAGGTCGAATCCTGGGGTGGTAAAGGTGGTGCCAATAGCAATCACACTATAGACGATGATGAGTGGTACAACATCAAGATCGTTAATGAACCCGGCAGTTACACGCTCTTCCTCAACGATGAAGAAGTCGCCAAGGTAGACGATGATACTGAGAATGGTGTTGGAAGAATCGGTCTCGCAACATGGAGCACCGTCGCAAAGTATGACGATGTCATAGTCTACGGACCCGACGGTCCCTCGTTGCCAGTCGATGCAAGAAGCAAACTCGCGACAACTTGGGCGCATCTCAAATCCACAAAATAGAGTTTGAACACTGCTAATAACCTACAGCGCGAGGCGACACCGCCTCGCGCTACCTTTATGCAAAAAATTCAGATGCAAAACTACTTTTTACCCCCTCGAATCGAATTTGGCGACGGTGCCATCCAAAACTTAGGTGAACACGTCAAAGCGTTTGAAGGCAAAAAACCGCTCTTAGTAAGCGATGCAGGTGTTATTAACGCCGGTATCCTTGCTAAAGCGACAGATGCTTTAGATGCAAGTGGTTTACCGCATGCGATATATTCAGATATCGAACCGAATCCCACAGATATTAGCATTACAGACGGTGTGGAAGCTTACAAATCGGAAGCGTGTGATGTCATCATCGCTGTCGGTGGCGGAAGCGTCATGGATGCAGCCAAAGCCATCCGTCTTTTGACAACCCATGAACCACCTTTAGAACCGTACTACGCCGATGTCGGTGGACTCGAACGGATTCGCGGCGATATGCCACTACTCATCTGCGTGCCAACAACCGCAGGCACCGGCAGTGAAGTCTCACAAGGCGCGATCATTACGGATACATCCCTAAACACAACCAACAGATGGCGAAAACGGGCAATCGTTACGCCGTTCAACATGTCAAACATAGCACTCCTGGATCCCGGGATAACGCTCGGCATGCCACCCGCACTCACCGCTGCGACGGGTATGGATGCCATCACACACGGCATTGAGGCGTATGTCGCAACGAAGTATCATCCCATTGCTGAGGGGGTCGCATTACAAGCACTCAGAATGTTGAGCGCAAATATCCAGAAGGTCTACCACGACGGTAATGACGTGACAGCACGCGGAGAAATGTTGCTCGGATCGTGCATGGCAGCTTTTGCGTTCCAGAAAGGGCTGGGTGCTGTCCACTCACTGGCACATCAACTCTCCACGGATGCACCTATTCCGCACGGCGTAGCAAACGCAGTTTTGCTCCCACCTGTCATGGAATTCAACTTTTCCCATGCAACGGAAAAATACGCCGAAATTGCACGTGCTTTGGGGATAGATACCAGCAATATGGATAGCAGCGAAGCAGGACATGCCGCCATTGATAAGATCAGGGCATTCAATACGGAATTAAATATGCCTATTGGCCTCGGAGAGGCTGGCTTAGACCGAAAAAAGATTCCAAAACTCGGTGCAGATGCGATGCTCGATCACTGCCACAAATTCAATCCGAGGGTGTGCACCGAAACGGATATGGTAGCGTTATTCGAGGCAGCATTTTGATTGGATTTCACACTCACATCATTTATTCAGGACTTACGCATTTTTCTATTATCACCTATGTATTACGCACTGCTGGCAGGGTTTGAAACCCCACTTGCAAGAGGGGATGCGTAAGTCCTATTATTATCAAATTAGTGTTTGGTAGGCAGATGATCACTCGCTAATGAAAGCGAAATCGTGTAGGTTTTGTGATACTACCCAACGCCTAAAGGCGTGGGCTTCGGTTTCATAGCGACTGCGGTTTTCACTCAAGCGTCCACCGTCTTATTATCGCTCCACCAGCAGGCGATTATTCCGAATCAGATCGGCATTATCGTGGCTTAGGTCACGGGTATCCCCGCCCGCAAGATATTTTTAGCAGCGTTTATGTCTCTGTCGTGGTGTGAACCACATTCGGGGCATGTCCACTGCCTATCAGAAAGCGTTAGGTTTTCGTTGTGGTAGCCACAATCAGAGCAAGGCTTTGTGGTCGCTGTCCAGCGTTCCGCTTTCAATAATGTTTTGCCATACTTGGCACATGTCCATTGAAGTATTGATGAAAACTCACCGAAGGCAAGGTCAGATACTTTGCGTCCCCAAAGCTTTTTCATGCCTTCAAGATTCAGCGTCTCTATCGCAATCCTATCATATTTTCGCACAAGACGGAGTGCGAGTTTGAAAAACCAATCGCGTCTTTTTTCTGCGATTTTCTTGTAGAGACGAGCGATGTGTCGTTTCGCACGATACCACGCATTTGAACCTTTTTGCTTTCGGGAGAGGGCTTTATTTGCTGAACGAATGGCATTGAGCATGCGTTTATAGAACTCTGGCGACTCTATTTTAATGCCGTCTGAAAGTGTGAGAAATGTTTTCATACCGAAATCTGCCCCTGCCTCATGACCGGTCAGTGGGAGTTTATCGGAAGTCTCACAATCTTCACACGATAGATATAAATAGTAGTCACCGACATTATCACGTTTGATCGTTATAGTTTTGATAGTGCCAGTCCACTTACGGTGTTTCCAAAATGTAAAGGATTTGTCTAAACAGTTGATTTTTATACGATTGCCTTCAATCTCATATCCTGCTTGTGTGAACGTCAATGAGTTATATTTCTGGCTCGGTTTGATTTTAGGCTTGCCTACTTTGCGAGGGGACAATCCTTGCTTTTTCGCTTTAAGATAACCGAAGAATTTATCATAACCGAGGTGAATACGTTTGGCAACTTGTTGTATCACTTGACTGGGGAGTTGATTCCAATGTGGTTTTGTTGTTCGCTTCAACTTCGTTATATGATGGCAGATGCGACCAAAACCAGCATATTTGCCATAGATGCGATAATAACGCCTCTGCAATAAAAGCAAATGAACATGCACGCCATGCAAGTCGTCAAGCAGATTGCCAATCTCTATGATATTAGACTGATGATAAAACTCATATTCATAGGTTGTCATGGTATATCAAGTATCAATCTCTAAACCCCTGTTCAGTGGGTAGGCAAGCACGCCACCAAGTGATGACGCTGAACATGCTTGCCAACTTGATACTATCATTATACCACATTTCGCCGGTGAATGTCAAACTTATTTTACCTATTAGGCATTTAGCGGTCTTATATCCCAAAGCTAAAGCATTGGGAAACCTTACGACCGAATACCTGTAAACTCAATTAATCGCACTAACGTTTTAAGTGGCAATTATTTACAGAACCAAGCGAGGAAGTCTCATGAAACGACTGGATTGGATGCCAAGGAATCTTTCCAAGGAAAACTGTTTAACAACACTATTGAATTTCGTATTAACGTTAGGGCTATTCAGCGGGATCGCTTTTGCCGAAACATCACAGTCTACACCTCCTATACAAGACAAGGTCACGCAAGGCGCGTTGCGCGTCAAGATCGACGAGAAGATCGTTGAATGTCCGCTGAAGCACACCGATGTGAAGGCGAACATCACCGGTTTCATCGCCCGCGTCACCGTAACACAAACCTTCTATAACCCTTATGACGAAAAAATTGAGGCGGTTTATGTCTTTCCGCTGTCCCACACTGCTGCAGTGGACACCCTGACGATGCACATCGGCGAACGCAAGATTGTCGGATTGATGAAACGCCGCGCTGAGGCACAAGCCATCTATCAACGCGCACTCCAGCGAGGACAAACAGCCAGTCTATTGGAACAAGAACGTCCAAATATCTTTACACAGTCGGTCGGTAATATCAAATCACAGCAGGAAATTCAAATTGAAATCTCTTACGTTGATGTCCTTAAGTATGACGTGGGCACTTATGAATTCCACTTTCCAATGGTCGTTAGTCCCCGATATATTCCCGGTGCCCCAATCTCTGAAAAACCACAGGTGCCGAAGGAATTAGAGGGCAAAGTTGGCGAAGGAAAAGAGCACGTGACAGCGGTTACGCTCGGTCCTGATCCATCAGGGACAGGCTGGGCCCCAGACACAACCCGCGTGCCAGATGCTTCGCGTATCACCCCACCCGTCCTGAAGCCGGGTTACCGGACAGGACACGATATTAGCCTCTCAGTGTCACTTGAGGCAGGGGTGCCGATTCAGGACATCAAGATCGTCAACCACGCGGCAATGCTTGAACAGCTCGGCACATCAGTGGCACGCGTGGAGATTTCTCCAACCGATTCGATTCCGAACAAAGACTTTGTCATGACATACGCGGTCGCCGGTGAAAAACCAGAAGTGGCAGTATTCGCGCATGCCGCAGGCCCAGAGCAACGCTATTTTATGCTCATGATCCAGCCAAAATTGGATGCGGAACTCTCCAAAGCCCCACCCCGTGAACTGGTTTTTCTTATTGATGCTTCGGGGTCCATGTCCGGTGAACCGATCGCAAAAGTGAAAGCGGCGATGCGACACTTTTTCGCACTCAGCAAGCCCAACGACACGTTTCAGGTGATTACCTTCGCAAATCACACAACCAAGTTGTTTGAAAACTCGGTACGAGCGACGGAAGCAAATGTGGCGAAGGCTCTTGCCTTTACACAAGAGATGGAAGGCAGTGGCGGTACAGAGATGCTTGCGGGAATCAAGACAGTGCTCAACGCACCGGTTGACTCGGCACGGGTGCGAATTGTCGTTCTACTTACAGATGGTGCCATCGGAAACGAATCCGAAATTATCGCTGAAGTCGCCAAACGCGCCGGCGACCAGATTCGCTTTTGGGTCATCGGCATCGGTGCTGCACCGAACCGATTCCTGATTGACGGCGTAGCGAGGCAGGGCGGTGGAATGAGCGGTGTCCTGGATTTCAACAGCAACCCAAAACCCCTTGTCACGCAGGTTGTTGAACGTATTCACCGAACGCAACTTGCCCATATCCAGGTGGACTGGAATGACCTCCCTATCTATGAAACCTATCCCCGACGTATCCCAGAGTTGTGGGTAGGCCGCCCTGTCATTGTGTTTGGACGCTATGCAGCAGGCGGCAGTACAGAAATTGCACTCAATGGCACTGCAGAAGGCAAATCGATCACTTATAAGTTGGATGTAACGCTGCCGGATGCTGAACCGGCACACGAGGTTTTAGCAAAAGTATGGGCGCGTCGAAAAATAGAAGACCTTTCCGCGCAGATACACACTGCAGATACTCCGGAAGTAATCGAGGAAATCACGCGGATCGCTCTCGACTACCGGTTGATGAGCCAATATACAAGTTTCGTCGCCGTGGATGAAAGCGAAATGTCTTCCGCAAGTCAGCAAGCACAACTCCCACGGCGAGTTGTTGTCCCTGTCCCCTTGCCAGCGGGTGTTAATTTTGCTGGAATATTTGGAAAAAACGAAGAAGAACCCCAGTTCTTCTATGATCTGTTTGGAAAAGAACTCCTTGAAGGGAACGAGGTCTACAACTACCGCGAGTCTCTTGAGGAAAAAACGTTTGACCAAAACGGTGAATTAATTGTCGGTTGGACAGGACCGTTTGATAACCGCAGAATACAAAAGCAGTTTCCACATTTCTTTCAAGCCCCGGGCAAAACTGCTGCGCCACGCCATGGTAGACGGAACGGCTTGAACGCTGAAAGTGGTGGATATCGTGGTAGATATACTGAATTTGCTATAGGTGATTCCAAGAACTTCCAACACACGGCACCTCAGTACACAATCCCTGCGGATCAATTGAGAGCCAGTAGACTGAAGCAAGATTTTCCGTTTATGTATGAAAGTACTGATGCACTACAGCCTACGGATCCCCCTCAGCTTCACCCAGCGAGTGCTGCCCTGGCACCAACGAAAATAGGTTTACCCAATCCTCCGTTCCAATCCGCACCCTTACAAAGTTCATCCGCAGTGGGTTTCCAAGATAATGAACACCAGAAACGACGTGAAGCTGCCAAGGCAGCCATCGCGGATGCCCAAGCCCTTCAGAAACAAGAACAACTTGAAGCAGCTCGACTTCGGTATCAACATGCCTTGGGATTGATGGTTGGACTCTATAACCACGATGATAGCACGGGCGCGACCGCGCTGGCAGCTATTCGGACGTTGAGCGATGAGATTGCAAAAAAACGGACTCAAGCACATCCAGAGCTAAATCAAAAACTCAATTTAGTCCTGCGGAATCAGGGACTTGCCGATGCCATTCGCACTGTCGTCAACGCGGCAGGTTTCCAACTTGATTTAGTGCCCGGTAGCCTCAGTGATGTTGACGCGCTGTTGAAGTCCCGAGCACATCGGGTGACCTACCTCGACTTGCGGCAGGCAACAGTCATCCAAGGATTAGAACGGCTCATCGCCCCGTACCATCTGACATGGCAAGTAAAAGTACCGGATACCATCACAGTTGGAACAGCGCGACGGATGCAAGGTACCTCGGTGTGGGGTTATGATGTTCTTGACCTCGTGATGCCTTCGGTTAACGAATTTGATGAAGATAACCCACAAGAAAGTGTTGAAAACGCGCTAACAGACTTCCTCAAGGCTGTCAAAATCGTTATCAACCAGGAAGAGGAAGGCATACAGCCCGCCACAGCGACCTTACTTGATGCCAAACGCTTGCTCGTCTACGGAGATGCAGAGGTTCACCAAAAAGTGCACAGATTTCTCGAAGCCTTACAAAATGGTGAAAGCCATGTAACGCGCGTCGCTGACCGTAGGCTGTCAAAAGACGAGGCTGCAGCCTTGAAAGCACTGCAAAAATTGACGGTGAATCGGTGGAAAACGGTAGCCAAAGCACGTGAAACACGCGCCGCAGCGAAAGCACACCAGCGCATTACGACTGAATTGAAGACCGCGTCTTGGCTACTGTTGGCGGAAGCACTGAATGGTAAGGTTCACATGGAGGCCCTCACGCGCTTGCAAATAGTTTGGCAGGCTCCCGAGATTATATCCGTGATTGAAGACAGATACCTCCTGCCCCTTGTTATGCGCTCGGCGTGGTGTATTCGCACCGCGGCGCAAGTTGTTCCCACAGACCCTGAACTCGCAGCACTTTCCGAAAATGTTCTCTCAAAGGTCAGACAGATAAGAACGCTGAAGCCGCAAGATGACTCCTCCACCGCTTACCTCGGCACCCTGTACGCGCTACTTGCCCTTGAGGATGGAGATCGCCCTGATGCAAGGCGTTCACTGATAAGGGAACGTACGAACACGGATATAGACATCGCGCGTCTTATTGCGCAAAGTTTGCTTTCACCCTCGGAAAAGAGCGATAAAGCGTTGCAAGCCATATTCTCACCCTACCAGATTTTCGATGGAAATCTCATTCTGCTTACCTGTTTGGCTGCCAAACGGCGAGGCGGTCAACTCTGGCAAACTTTCTGGGAGGAGTTGCCCCATATCATTCGGCAGAGCCAATTGAATGGACAAATGGTCATTATCGTTAATAGACTTGCAGCATCGCCATTGATCCAATAGGTGAAGTTCTCCAACATTGATCCAGTAGGTGAGGTCCTCTAACCTCACCTACACATACTGTCCGGTGAATTACCAAGGTGGCCACCTTCACTGGAAAATCGGCACAATCCACCCTTTCGTCAACGCCGGCTTATACGCATTATCACGCAGATAATCTGACGTTTGCCACAAGCAGAGATGCTCACCATCTGGCATCCAGACAACTGAGGTCAGTTTCAGCGCAGTACGGGCAATAGGCACCTTCTCACCGCTTTCAAGATCATAAACCCAAACTTTCCAAAGGATCCCCCCACAGTCCTCGCGTTCCAAATATGCCAACTGTTTCCCAGTCGGCGACCAAGAGGGCGACGTGTGTTTCAAGATCTGACTCTGTGTCAGCACAGGTGCCGACGCCGATATGTGCAACTGTTTATCCATCCGCTGTCCGGGGCGATTACTGCCGGATAGTACATAAGCCAGTTGTGTGCTATCTGCTGACCAATTCAGTTGGAGAACCTTTTGATGTTGGGTCTGAATCTCCTTTAACCGTTCACCTTCTATATTTTGGATGCGCACACCAACATATTTCGAGCTATTCACACCAAAAGCGACGCGTGTACCATCAGGTGCCCAAGACGGGGCGGGAAGATAGGTGTAGCTACGCTGTCGGCGTTCAATTGGCACACGCGCGATTGCACGTAGATCGCTACCATCGCTATTGATACGGTAGATGACATCCATCTCTTTTTCGTGTCTTCTAAACACCAAGCGATTTGAAGTAGGCGACCAAGCGGGGCCCTCACCAAAAGCCAACTGTTTTATCCGTCCGAATTGCCAATCCACTGTATAGATATAGCGTTCCCCTTCTTCGTCAACCTCAAATGCCAAAAGTCTACTATCCAGTGACCAAGAGATATGCGGATTGTAAAACTGCCCCACGTAAAGTCTTCGTGCTGTTTCCCCTTTCCGATCCATAATCCATAGTTCATTCGCACGCCAGTACCGACTGCTTAAGTCATTTCTTCTTAGAAATGCGATAAGTTCGCCGTCGGGACTCCATTGTGGAAACTCCGCACCCTCAAGCAATTGCATTCGACGTGGGGGTTCAGGCCGGAGACCACGCTTACGGCTAAAAGTCGTGTTGAACATGATACCGTCAGTATCCTCAAATTCCCCAAAATCTAACTTATCCATCCATCCCCGAACACCATTCGGGAGTTCAACCTCATACCCGTTGAATGCCATACGCGCATTCGGCGTTGATTCGTCCGAAACTTGCACAATCGGCAACCGCACCGCATCGTTGAGGTTTAATAACACAGAGGTGCCTTCTTTCGTGGTATAAACCGGTGCCATATCACGCACTACAACCCCTGTCCGCCGAGTCTCCTTCACGCGATTCCCGTTGGCGAGGTTTGCAACCTCGCTCGCGTTTGTGAACGCATAGACACTACCGTCCCCTGATGCAACATAAAGGATGCCATCAGAGATCGCAGGGGCGGCTTCCACAAAACCACCGAGTTGATACGTCCAAATCTGCGTCTTTGATGCAGCGTCAAAGGCGTGAAGTTGGCCATCGCGTGCCCCAATATAGACAACATCATTCGCGACGACAGGGTAACTCTCGCTGCCGCCTGTCTGATCTCTCCACAATTTCGCATCATGTTCCGGGAAAACCGGACGGAACACACCTTTTGAACATCCATATTCGATCCCACGGATATGGATTGTCCGCTCGCGCACCGATTCAACTGTCCCTGTCCTCGCGTTCAACACATAGATCTTTGAAGGAAACACACCGATATAAACCTTGTTATCTGCAACGACCGGCGGCGCGTCCATCCAATTTTTTGATTTGAACTCCCATAGTTTCTCGCCTGTTTTTGCATCTAAGGCATAGACCTTGTTATTCCGGGCATTGAAATAGACCCTGTCTCCGAGTGCTACGGCAGAATATCGAATGGCATCCCCAGCATCAAACACCCATTTAATTCCCCACTGTTTGGCATCCAATGCGTACAATTTGCCATCGGTTGAACCGATATATAGAGTGCCGTTCGCGGTTACGGGTGAAGCGTAGAGAGGACCACCGGTCTTGAATTTCCACAACAATGCCAGTGGAGGCGTGAGGCTTCCATCCGGACTCATCCCAGAAAAACTTAAATCGTGCATGAAGGTATGCCAATCTTCAGCACGTGGCGGCGGTGTGACAGATTCCATCGCTTCAGTGGACACAGACTGTTGGTTCGTCGGCTGCTGTGCCGGCTGCTTTTGTTGTGAGTCACACCCCCACAAAAGTAGAAGCAGGAGGGGAATTATAAATTTTTTCGCGCAACTTGCAGGTTTCCAAAATTTACTATGCAAAAATCTATTCCAGAGATACACATTAATTCCTTCGCTCAGGTCCCTGATCAAGAGGTTGAGGCTATAGAAAAACAGCGGTTTAAGGTTACTAAGACATCTTATTGCCAATTAGGTTAACATATTATTGAATAGCATGCAACTGAAATACTTAGCACATTAGTTCTTCCGTAGGAGGGGTCTCCAAATCCCGACGCGTATTAGTTTGCTTCGCAGTGAGAGTCCTCAACTAAAGAAAATGCCGGGGTCTTCCAAATCTCTTATAACTGATAACCGAAAACTGATAACTGACAACTATTTCCGCATTTTTTTTGATTTTTTCAAAATTATGCACCCTTTTTGCTGACCAATTGCGTCATTAATAATTGAAACCCCAGTGATGATGATCCGAATCGTACGGATTTAATTCCACACGTGGGTATTTATGAGATACTTTCAAAAAAAACGAACTTTTTTTTCATCGTATCTGACTAAACTATCAAATACCTAAATTGAACCTTCAAAAAGTCTAAAAAATTTAGAGCAGTCAATTGACAACTCTAATATCCTCTAAAATAAAAAGGAATAAACCATGACTACTAAAATTCGTCAGCAAAACGGCATCACAATTTTGGAACCCAACGGAAAACTCATCGGACCCTCCGTATCAGCATTACGGGCAGCGCTCTCGCCGGAGTTAGAGGTATCCGAGGCACCCCGTATACTCATTAATTTCGAGAACGTCAATAAGATCGACAGTACAGGACTCGGTGCACTCATGGGCATCCGTGCCATCACAGCACGCAAAAAAGGACGTGTCGGGGTCGTCAACGTCAGTAAACAGATCAAAAACCTGATTGTTCTCAGCCGACTGGTCCGTGTCTTTGAACACTACGACAGCGAAGACGCTGCAGTTTCCGCACTATCCGCCTAAAATTCCAAAATTCCATAGAATCTTCTCAACCGGGGGTGGTTTTACCACCCCTTTTTTTAGTCGCACGCGTCCACAGCTATTCGCTTAGTCCTTTTGTAAGAACGATCTCCAAATCCCGTCCAAAATCCGCGCAATCCATGATTCAAATTAACTGACAACCAACCCCTGATGGCTGACTGCTAATACCCTGATAACCATTTTTCTGAAAACTGTTTCGCTGAATCGTTATTCCTTTGTATTTTCTGAAGAAACCCAAACAATAGGCAACAAACATGACAGTATTAAACAATATAGCACCAATTTACCAGTGTTAACTTTCAGAAATCCGCAAAAATTACGAAAAATTTGAATTTGTGGCAAATCTGTGTTAAAATTTATCTTCTAAACCTTTGCAGTCCAACACCAATTTAATCGCAATCGGTACCCAAAATGAACAAATTATTAGGTGAAGTTGACCCGCAGATCGTTGAGATCGCCGCTAAAGACCTAACACGCCAACAAGATTCTCTCATGCTAATCCCCTCGGAGAACTACGCCAGCCGTGCCGTTATGGAGGCGCAAAGCAGCATTCTCGCCAACAAATACGCCGAGGGCTACCCCGGTGAGCGTTACTATAACGGATGCCAATTTATGGACGATGTTGAATCCCTCGCAATTGCGCGCGCCAAGGCACTCTTCGGCGTTGAGCACGTCAACGTCCAACCGCACGCTGGCAGCCAAGCGAACATGGCAGTTTACCACGCACTGCTTGAACCCGGTGATACAATTCTTGGCATGTCTCTCAGTCAAGGTGGACATCTTACGCACGGTGCTAACGTCAACTTTTCAGGAAATCTTTACAATATTGCTGCTTATGGAGTAGATGCCGAGACAGAGCGTATTGACATGGAAGAGATCGCGCGTCTCGCAGAACAGCATCGTCCTAAACTCATTGTTGTCGGCGCAACAGCCTACCCTCGGCACTTCGACTTTGATGCATGGCGACAGCTTGCTGATGCTGTAGGTGCCTATTTACTCGCAGATATAGCACATATCGCAGGACTTATCGCAGGCGGCGTGCATCCAGACCCGGCTCCTTATGTTGATGTGATTACAACGACAACGCACAAAACCTTACGCGGTCCCCGGGGCGCAATGATTATGTGTAAAGCCGAGTACGCAGACAAGATTGACCGCGCCGTGTTCCCCGGTTTACAAGGCGGGCCCTTTCTACACACAATCGCCGCGAGAGCCGTCGCATTCAAGGAAGCAAGCGAACCCGACTTTAAAGTATATCAAGCGCAGATCGTTAAAAATGCCAAGGCACTGGCTGCGAGGTTAATCGAAAACGGGTTCCGATTGGTGAGCGGCGGAACAGACAACCACTTGATGCTGATGGATCTTACCTCGAAATACGAAAAACTCAGCGGACGACAAGCTGCTGATCATTTGGAAGATGCCGGAATTATCGTCAATAAAAATACCATTCCTTTCGACAAAAGGAAACCGAGAACAACAAGCGGCATACGGCTCGGCACACCGATGATTACAACGCGCGGCATGAAAGAGGATGACATGGTTCAAGTCGCCGATTTTATCACAGAGGCACTCGAAAACAGGCAAAAAGCCGCCATCAAACGCCAGATTCGGGAGAAAGTCAAGGAACTCTGCGCACAATTCCCGATTTACGAGTATTTAGAATAGTTGTTGGTTATTAGTTGTCAGTTATCAGTTAAGAGGTTTCTGATTCATTAACAAAAAACTCTTAGGAACCGTCGGTATTTCAATTGGGTAACAACCTTTACAAGAAGATTTTGTCGCATCGAAAACCAGACTAATAACTGAAAACTGAAAACTGAAAACTATGGACTATGAAGCGGCACTTGCCTATATTGAAGCGTTTATCGATTACGAAAGAAGTCCTGATTTTTCACGGCAGGCACGCCTCTACAATCTCAATCGCATTTCCTTATTGTTGAAACAACTCGGCAATCCACACGATAAATTACAAATTATCCATATTGCCGGAAGCAAAGGGAAAGGTTCTACTGCCGCACTTATCGCATCTGTACTGACACACGCAGGCTATAAGACCGGCTTGTTTACATCGCCACACCTCATTACACCACGAGAACGTTGTCGTATTGATAATGAGTTGATTTCAGAGCCTGAGATCGCGCTTTATATTGATAAAATTAAATCCGCAATTGAAGCCGTTTCCGCTTCCGAATTCGGACGCGTCTCGTTTTTTGAGATATACACCGCGCTTGCCTTTTTTTATTTCGCTGACAAGGCAACTGACTTCGCTGTAATTGAAGTCGGTTTAGGGGGAAGACTCGATGCAACCAACGTTGTCACACCAGTCACCACTGTTATTACGCCGATCAGTTTAGAGCACACGGCAATATTAGGCGAAACTTATGCCGAGATAGCAGCTGAGAAAGCTGAGATCATTAAAGAAGGGTGTTCGCTCGCACTCGCACCACAGCATCCGGAAGCGCGGGGTGTGTTTGAAAAAGTCGCAAACGAACGGAATGCACCGATTGTTGAAACTAAAATCCATGACGCAGCTTGCAAACCCGCCGCCTGCGATATAGAACCGAAGCATCGCAGAGCAACTTCACAGCTCGTCCAAAATACCGATGGCGCACCTGTCGCACAACAATTTGACGTGGAAACGGACACCGAGAGTTACCCGCAGCTCACTCTGCCACTGCTCGGGCACCATCAATTTGTAAATGCCTCGACTGCTATCGCAGCGATTGAGTGCTTGAAACAGGCAGGGTATAGCATTCCAAAAACCAGTGTTTACGCAGGATTCAAGAATGTGAAATGGCTTGGACGTACCCAGCGGATTATGGATTCGCCGCTCGTTGTACTGGATGGCGCGCATTCGCCTGTTTCAATGGAGGCTTTATGCCAAACACTTCGTGAGAGTTTTCGTTACGATCAGGCAATTTTTATCGTTAGTATAATGAAAGATAAAAATCTGACAACAATTGGAAATATTGTCTCTAATACGGCGGACACCGTGATTGCTACGGAAGTTTCCGATAACCCACGGGTCGCGTCTGCTGAAACAATACGAGATGCTTGGGCTGGTGTATGTAAGAAAACTACGGCGTGTCCAAACCCAGAAAAAGCAATCAGTCAAGCATTAGCGTCCGCATCGCCGACAGATCTAATCTGCATCACAGGTTCGCTCTACCTCGTTGGCCAAGCGCTTGAATTGTTTAAATCGAACAGGATTTCCGCATCATGCGAATATTGAAATAGGAAGGGATCGAAGGACTTGATTGGAAGGACGGAAGGATGGAGGGATGGAAGGATGGAGGGATGGAAGAAGCGTTGCCACGCAACCTTCCAGTCTTCCAATCCTGCAAGCAAACGAAACAGTTTTGCGTAAATCCTGTCGGAATAAAAATAAAAAATAGAAAAGAGAGGTTTTAAATGCGTGATATCACCTGCAAAAGACGGTGGTTAAATTGGAAATCATTTCTGGTATTTCTACCTATCCTAAATTTAGCCACCGAGGCTTTTGCCCAAACGGATCCTCGTCCAGCAGTGCCTCCGGTATGGTGGATTGCCCCTATCGGTGCGCTCATCGCTCTGGGATTTGCTTATCACTTCTACCGCGCTGTGATGAAACAGGACGAGGGGAATGAAAAAATGCGAGACATCGCACAATCTGTACGCGATGGTGCGATGGCATATCTCAGGCAACAATATAAAGTCGTAACCATCGTCTTTGTTGTCCTCTGCCTTATTTTCATCTTCATGGCTTTCGTTCTTGATGCCCAAAACAGGGTCATCCCCTTTGCTTTTCTCACTGGCGGTTTTTTCTCAGGACTCTGCGGTTTCCTCGGCATGAAAACGGCAACTAACGCCTCCGCCCGTACCACAAGTGCTGCCATGCAAGGACTCAACGCAGGCTTAAAAGTTTCGTTCCGTGCTGGCGCAGTTATGGGATTAATAGTCGTCGGATTCGCGCTCCTTGATATTACTGGATGGTTTCTCATTCTCTACTATCTCTTCCCTAAGATATTACCCGGATTCTTAGAGGTAAACCCGCTGCCCCAGATTACTGTGATTATGCTCAGTTTCGGTATGGGGGCCTCAACGCAGGCACTCTTCGCCCGCGTCGGTGGCGGGATCTATACGAAAGCAGCGGATGTCGGTGCAGATCTCGTCGGAAAAGTTGAAACCGGACTTGCAGAGGACGATCCTCGCAATCCGGCTGTTATCGCAGATAACGTTGGTGATAACGTCGGCGATGTCGCAGGTATGGGAGCCGATCTCTACGAATCTTATGCCGGTTCAATCCTCGCAACCGCTGCGCTCGGTGTCGCTGCTGTCGCTGCCAGAGACCATGGTGACGTTCCGCTCCAACTTAAATACCTCTCGGCTCCAATGATTATCGCCGGTATCGGCGTGATTCTCTCAATTTTGGGCATCTACCTTGTACGAACGAAAGAGGGCGCGTCAATGAAACAGTTGATGGGTTCGCTTAACTTCGGCATTAACGGGAGTGCTATCGGCATCGCAATCTTGTCGCTTCCCGTGCTGATTTATCTCGATCTCCCTAACAGGTGGCAGATATGGGGCGCAATTATCGCTGGACTCGTAGCAGGCTTGGTTATCGGCAAAGTTACCGAAATCTTCACTTCTCACGATTATGCTCCAACGCGCGCAATCGCCAAACAGGCGCAAACTGGACCCGCAACAGTCATTATCGAAGGTATTGCTGTCGGTATGGAATCAACGGCGATTCCAGTTGTGACAATCGTCGCTGCAGTTGCCGTCAGCTACTATCTCCCCGGTGGCGCATCCGAACCGCTGATGGGGCTTTACGGGGTCGGTATCGCTGCTGTCGGTATGCTGGCGACACTCGGTATAACGCTTGCTACAGATGCTTATGGACCCATCGCAGACAACGCCGGTGGAAACGCTGAAATGGCAGAACTCGACAAAAGCGTCCGAGAACGCACGGATCAACTCGACGCACTCGGTAATACGACTGCCGCAACCGGTAAAGGGTTCGCAATCGGTTCCGCTGCACTCACAGCACTCGCACTCCTCGCCGCCTACTTAGAAGAAATCCGGTACGGCTTAATCCATTTGGCAGGCAAGGATACACTGGATATTGAAGGTGAAGGCACGGTTGAGACGCTGAAAGTCAGCGTCAGCCAATTCATGGATTACTATGATGTCACCCTGATGAACCCACAAGTGCTTATCGGATTGTTCATCGGTGCAGTAATGGCATTCTATTTCTGTGCCTTGACGATGAAAGCTGTCGGGCGTGCCGCCGGTGCTATGGTCGCAGAAGTCCGCCGCCAATTTCGTGAGAAACCCGGTATTATGAAAGGCGAAGAGAAACCGGATTACGCACGGTGTGTCGAAATATCAACTGTAGGAGCACAACGCGAAATGATTTTCCCGTCGCTTATCGCCATCGTTGTACCTGTCGCTGTCGGTTTAGTCTTTGATGTCGGTGGTGTGTTAGGACTGCTGGCAGGCGGCTTAGCAACCGGATTTGTGCTCGCAATTATGATGGCAAACGCCGGCGGCGCATGGGACAACGCCAAAAAGTTTATTGAAGAAGAGAAACACGTAGAGGAATACGGTGAAAAAGGCTCCGACCAGCACACAGCTACCATCGTCGGGGATACCGTCGGAGACCCGTTCAAAGATACCTCCGGTCCCTCACTTAACATTTTGATTAAACTGATGTCTATGGTGTCCGTTGTGTTTGCCGGGCTCATAGCAAAATACGGTGGGCTGCTTAGCAGTTGGCTCGGTATGTAATAGTGGCCACATTGAATGGACGTAATCATGAAAGTAAAAAACATCATCATATATGTCTTGGGTGTATCTATCTTTATCATGGGATGCCAACAGTTAGACGATCAGATGAAGACAGGACTCGATGATCCCGTATCTATTTCTGTGGATGATGTTAATCCAGACGAAATATTTTACGCAGGCACTGTTTTCATCGGCGATGCGGGGGATAGGTTCGGAACCGATGAGTATACCTTAAATTCTGCCACCATCACAGAGGATACGCTGAATATCAGTGTATCCTACAGTGGTGGGTGTGAAACTCACCAATTCACACTCGTCGTTTCGGAGACCTTTCTCGAATCGTTCCCGGTTCAACTGCACGCTTTTCTCGCACACAATGCTAACGGCGACACATGCGAAGCGTATCCAACGGATAACTATCGTTTTGATCTTACGCCAATCAAGACAATGTATCAAGAGGCTTATCGACAAGAAGCAGGCACTATCATTTTACGACTCAAAGACGCACCAGACGGGGAACTGGTCTATGAATTTACAATGTAATAGGACTTACGCAGCCCCACTGCAGGCGGGGTTTTAAAACCTGAAGAAACACCCAAGCAAAAACCCCGCAGTTCGCAATACGTCCGTTATCATAGAAAAATGCGTAAGTCCTGTGTAACTGTGATTTCTAAATTTCGGCGTTGTCGGGAAACTGGTTTTCCACGCATTCGCCTTCCGCTTGTTTGCTAATTTGTAGGAGAATAAAAAGAGATGTCCAATAAGTTGAAACCCCGAAGTTATGCAATCACCGACGGACCCGACCGCGCCGCCGCGCGGACAATGCTTATGTTCGGCGATGGTGGACTTTCACCGGAAGACCTTGACAAACCGATTATCGGGGTTGCCAATACATGGATCGAGATCGGTCCCTGTAACTTCCACTTAAGAAGACTTGCCGCCAAAGTCAAAGAAGGCATTCGCGCCGCAGGCGGAACGCCACTTGAATTCAACACCGTCAGCATCTCTGATGGCATTACTATGGGGACCGAAGGCATGAAAACCTCGCTGATCAGTCGAGAGATCATCGCCGATTCAATTGAGTTGGTTGCCATCGGTAACATGTTTGATGCCGTCGTCGCCCTTTGTGGTTGCGACAAAACCGTCCCCGGCACCGTCATGGCATTGGCGCGGTTAGATATTCCGTCGCTTACACTTTACGGTGGTTCAATCATGCCGGGCAACTTTCAAGGACGCGATGTTACCATCCAAGATGTATTTGAAGCGGTCGGACAGCACGCAGAAGGTACAATAACCGTCGAAGAACTTGATGACCTCATTAGTAAGGGATGTCCCGGTCCCGGAGCGTGTGGTGGACAATTTACTGCCAATACTATGGCAACAGCCGTTGAAATGTTAGGCATCGCTCCGATGGGGAGCGGAAGTGTCCCCGCTGTCGTGGAGGAAAAGGACGACGAGGCATATAAAGCTGGACAACTCGTAATGGACATGCTTGCCACTGACCGGCGACCGAGCCAAATTATTACCCGTAAGTCGCTTGAGAACGCGATTACTTCTGTCGCTGCGACCGGCGGCTCTACCAACGGCGTACTGCATCTCCTCGCTATCGCACACGAGGCACAGATTCCGTTGACGCTTGAGGACTTCCATGCTATTAGTCAAAGAACACCCGTGTTAGCAGACCTTAAACCCGGTGGACAGTTTGTCGCCACCGACCTATATGAAGCGGGAGGCATTCCGTTCTTGGCGAAACGCTTGGCAGAGGCAGGCTTGCTCCACACCGACGAACTTACTGTCACAGGCAGAACCATCGGCGTAGAGGCAAACGCGGCTACAGAAACCGAAGGACAACAAGTCGTCAGACCCGTAGATTCACCGCTCAAACCGACCGGCGGATTCGCTATCTTGAGAGGCAATCTCTCACCAGAAGGGTGTGTCATCAAGTTAGCCGGACAGGAAAAAACGCTTCATCGCGGGCCCGCTCGTATCTTTGAACGTGAAGAGGATACCTTTGCCGCTATTAAGGGCGGAGAGATTAAACCGGGTGATGTCGTCGTTATCCGTTATGAAGGTCCCACCGGTGGCCCCGGTATGCGCGAGATGTTAGGTGTAACAGCAGCACTTGTCGGCGCAGGTTTAAGTGAGGATGTCGCGCTCTTAACCGACGGTAGATTCTCTGGCGCAACGCACGGCTTTATGATCTGTCACGTCGCCCCTGAAGCAGCGAGAGGCGGCCCCATCGCTATCCTCCAAGAAGGCGACGAAATCGTGATTGACGCAAAGGAACGACGACTCGACGTTCAACTCTCCGATGCTGAAATCCAAGCACGCTTTGAGCAGTGGACACCCCCTGAACCGCGTTATGCACGCGGTGTCATGGCAAAGTATGCAAACGCCGTCTCTTCCGCCTCCGAAGGTGCTGTGACTGGATAAAGACCTTTTCCATTTCTACTTGTAGGGCAGGACCCAGTGCCTGCCCCTTTTCTTTTAATCAGGAATGGACAGTTAACCTTGTCTTCTCTGACAACTGCATGCTTCTGATTGAATTGGAAAAATCTTGTAAAATCACTCCTAATTTGTTAGACTATATCTCATGGATAAACAGAGACCAATCATCCTCAACCAAACAGAACTTGACTGGGAAACTTGGGACGACCCAGAACTCGCAGCAAAAAGTCCAGTGCGTTGGAAAATCCTCATATCGGGTGAACGCGGACCCAGCAGTCAACTCTCTACTGGAATCGCAGAGATGACACCGGGAACCCTGCTGCCGCTCCATCACCATGCCCCCGCAGAGACATACTATGTCATCAGCGGTTCTGGGTATGTAACAGTGGACGATCACGAGGCATCACTCGAGCCCGGCGCATCAGTCTTTATACCTGCTAATGCAAAGCATTCGCTCCGTTGCACCGGCACTGAAAACCTCGTTTTTCTATTCACCTTTGCAGCGGATCAGTTCGATGAAATCGTCTACCATTTCGATGCGTAATGCGCAATTGCCGGCGGTTTGGAAACGCCACTAAGGTAAATTATTGAAATGTCAACGTTAAAAACGACAGATGCTAAACCTATCATTTCCAATGCAGATGCCAGTCTAATAGACATCGGCGACGGCGTTGCACGACTTGAACTGCATGGCAAACTGAACATCATAGGCGATGAAATGCTGGAGATGTTTGATGCCGCGTTGGACGAGATGGAAACCAATTACGCAGGCATGGTCATCGCCACAGAAGCGAAGCATTTTTCGGTGGGACTTAACCTCATCCTCCTTCTGGAACGCGCGAAGAGCCAAAATTGGGACGCGATTTCGGGAACACTCCGCAAACTGCAAACCGTTTGCACAAGACTCCGCACGGCATCAAAACCTGTCGTCGCAGCAACAGCAGGTATGGCACTCGGTGGTGGGTGCGAATTCGCTTTCGGCGCGGATGCCGTCCAAGCCTTCACTGAAAGCAATCTCGGTCTCGTTGAACTCCGCGTCGGGCTTATTCCGGGTGGCGGTGGGACCAAGGAGATGGCACTTCGATGTCTGGAGGCACAAACGCTACCTGCCCCGATTCAGAATCTATTTCCTTATGTGAATAAGGCGTTTGATACCATCCGCGAATCCACCGTTTCACAAAACGCTGCAGAGGCAGTAGAACTCGGTTATCTCCGTCGCACGGATGCGATCTCATCAGACCAAGAGACGCATCTTGAAGATGCCAAGCAACTTGTTCTCTCAAGGCACAAAGCAGGGTATCACCCACCCGAGCCACAACAGGTATTTGTGCTTGGCGAGGAAGGAATTGCTCGGCTCAACCTACAAACACACTTACTACGGCAAGCAGGCACTATTGACGATTATTCGCAGTACCTCGCCGATAAGTTGGCTTATGTGATCTGTGGCGGTAAACTTTCAACCCCTCAGTTTGTCTCCGAACAATATCTACTCGACTTGGAGCATGAGGTGTTCCTCGGTCTTTGTGGCGAACAGGAAACACACGCAAGGATAGAGGCAACGCTCCAGAGAGGTAAAAAGTAATGCAAACGACACCGAGTGTAGTGATCGTATCCGCTGTCCGTACAGCCGTCGGAAGAGCAGGGAGAGGCACGCTAAAAAACACGCGTCCAGACGAACTCGCCGCTGCCGCGCTCAGTGGTACAGTTGAGCGGCTACCCCAACTTGATTTGGAAGCGATAGACGATGTCATCATCGGATGCGCGACACATGAGGGACCACAGGGATACAATGTCGCGCGTATTGCCAGCCTACGCGCAGGGTTTCCCGTCTCCGTCCCTGCACTTACGATTAATCGGTTCTGCGCATCGGGTTTAGAAACGATAGTGATGGGTGCTGAGCGGATTCTATCTGGACGTGCTGAAGTCGTTGTAGCAGGTGGTGTAGAGAGTATGAGTCAAGTACCATTCGGTGTCAACCTCTCGCCGAATCCGGCACTCATAGTGCACGCACCCGATACCTATCTCAGCATGGGGTTGACCGCTGAAAATCTTGCGCGAAAATACAATATATCTCGCACTGCGCAAGATGTTTATGCATATCAGAGCCACCGCAAAGCAATCGAAGCGATCGATGCAGGCAAATTTCGTCCAGAAATCGTGCCCTTGACGATAGCGGAGACGCACCTCAATTCGGAAGACGCACCTGAACCTGTTAGTGCTGTCTTTGATACAGATGAGGGACCGCGTCGAGACACTTCACCGGAAGCGTTAGCAGATCTCAAGCCTGTTTTTCACGTGGATGGCACAGTAACGGCTGGCAACGCCTCTCAGATGAGCGACGGTGCCGCCGCTGTCGTCCTCATGTCCGAGGCGAGAGCAAAAGCAGACGGTTATGATCCCTTAGCGCGTTTTGTGAGTTACGCCACAGCGGGGGTTCCACCCGAAATTATGGGAATCGGACCCGTACCAGCAATCCCGAAGGCACTCGCGTCAGCAGGGTTAACTTTAAACGATATGGATGTCATTGAACTTAACGAGGCTTTTGCCGTGCAAGCCCTTACCGTGATTCAAGAGGCGCAGCTGCCATCTGAAAAGGTGAACGTCAACGGTGGTGCAGTCGCCTTGGGACATCCACTCGGTTGCACAGGCACAAAACTCACCGTGAGCCTGATTAACGAAATGCACAGGCAAAACCACCGATACGGCATGGTAACGATGTGTGTCGGCGGCGGCATGGGTGCCGCTGGTATTTTCGTAAATCCGAAATAGGAAAAAAGGAGGCGGGGTCTTCTCCTCTACCCGAAGGTAGCCGAGGAAACACCGAAGATTGATGAAATCCGCGAATTTGAAAGAGGTATTTGAAGTGTGGAATCGCGTGAGAGCTTGGGAGCCAGAAATGCGCATTGACTTGGCGCGTCGGATTTTGGAGACCGTGGTACCCTCGCGAATTCAACCACCCCCACAAACTATGTCATTGAATGAGGTGATCGGTATTGCAAAAACGGATGCCCCGCCGCCTACTGATGAGGACTGCAAGAAAATTCTTGAAGAGGAGCGGATTAAAAAATGCAAACACATGTCTATCTCTCCATAGCAGGAGAAAACCGAATCGCCATTTATACATTCGACGTATCTAATGGTGGTATTGAGTTTCAGGAAAATATCAACGTCACAGGTTCTCCAGGTCCCTTAGCACTTTCACCCTGCGGTAACTACCTGTATGCAGGATTACGGTCAAGTCGCGAAATCGCCAGTTTCCGGATTGATGAGGAGACGAAACACCTCTCACACCTGCGGACAATTCCCCTGGATGCTGATACGTGTTATATCGCAACGGACAAGACGGGGAATTTTCTACTCTCCGCCTATTACGGCGCAGGAAAAGTTACCGTTCACGCAATCGGCGACGATAAAACTGTCCAAGGTGAAACACTGCAAACCGTTGAAACCGATATACACGCGCATTGTGTCGAAACAGATGCTTCAAACCGATTCGCCTTTGTCCCACATACGGTCCCCCGAAATACTATCTACCAGTTTCACTTCGACGAGGATGCAGGCACACTTACGCAGAACCCTGTCGGCAATCTGAATCCGGGAGCACCAATTGGACCTCGGCATTTCTGCTTTCATCCGAGCAAACCGATCCTCTATTTCTCAAACGAACAGGGATCGAGTGTCTCGGCGTACACCTTGTGGGAAGAAGAACACCCAGGTACCTTGATAGACCTACAGGAAGACCTCTCTACGCTCCCTGCTGATTTTGAAGAGGATAACACCTGCGCGCAGATCCACATTGATCCACAGGGGCAGTTTCTCTATGTCTCCAATCGCGGACACGATAGCATCGCAGGATTTGCTGTTGACAAAGAGAGCGGAAAACTCAGTGCTCTCGGGCAGCAGTTAACCGAACCGACACCCCGTGTCTTCAATATTGACGGGGCAGGCAACTTCCTATTCGCTGGTGGTCAAGGCTCTGGTAGACTCGCTACTTATCGCATCAACCGGCAGAGTGGGGAATTATCACCGCTTACTACATACACAGTCGGTGAAAGTCCGATGTGGGTGCTTTTTATCTAAAAAGGAAAAAAATGGAAGATCGCGGTATTTTCATCACTTTTGAAGGTGTAGAAGGTGCGGGTAAAACCACACAGGTACAACGGTTGGAAACCGTCCTCGGCCCAGATGTTGTAGTCACCCGTGAACCCGGTGGTACACCTGTTTCAGAGCGAATCCGCGACATCTTTCTGACATCCGACAGAATAACAACAATGACAGAATTATTGTTGATCGCTGCCGCACGCGCACAACACGTAGACGAACGCATACGTCCCGCATTGGCATCAAATCAAATTGTTATCTGTGACAGGTTTATTGATGCCACCGTGGCGTATCAAGGGTATCGGGGTGGTATTGATCTTGAGATTATCCACCAATTAAATCACATTGCTACGGGTGGCTTGACCCCAGATATCACCTTTATCCTTGACCTACCGCCAGAGATCGGTTTGCAACGTCAACAACAAGACGAGACGCACCGCGACCGTTTGGATAGAGAACCCTTGGAATTCCATCGTAGAGTCCGGGAGGGATACTTGGCTGCTGCGGAAGCAGACCCGCATCGCGTTAAACTAATAGACGCAGCGCAGTCACCAGATGATGTCCATACTGCGGTCTTAGCCGAATATCAAGCGTATCTATCAAAATAGAAATACCTCTTGGAAAAAAATGCAAAATCCAATCATCGGGCATCAACAGATTGTTGAGCAACTCCAGCATACTGTAGCATCGGATCGGATCGCCGGGGCATACCTCTTCGTCGGACCAACGGCGGTCGGAAAAGAGACAGTTGCTCGCTATTTCGCACAACTCATCTTCTGCCAGCAAGACACACAACCGCCCACAGTATGCGGCACATGTCTCGCCTGTCGGAAGGTGGATTCCGGGAACCATCCAGATTTACAATGCATTCAACCCGATGGAAGTGAACTCAAAATCGGGCAGATCCGAGAGTTGCAAAAACAGATTATCTACGAACCCCTTGAAGCAAAGCGGAAGGTCTATATATTAACGGACGTAGACCGGATGAATGATCCTGCCGAAAATGCACTCCTCAAGACCCTTGAGGAACCGCCTGCTTCCTCTGTTTTGATCCTACTCACATCGAACATCCGGGCATTGCTGCCAACCACACGTTCCCGATGCCAAATTTTACAATTTCATCCGATACCGACACAAGAATTAGTTGAAATCTTGGTGGAAAGATTTTCAGTGGCACCAGAGCAAGCAACAACACTCGCTGTTACTTCAGATGGTGCGATCGGAAAAGCAATCACGCAACTCAAAAAAGGCGATACACTTGCCGAAGAAATTCCCGAAATCCTCAAGGTAACAGACCAATTAGCGGCTTTCAGAATCGCCGAGCATTTCAAAGATAATCCTGAAACTTTAGGCGAGTTAGTCACATGGTATCGCGACCTGCTCTTTTTACAACAAGGCGCGCCCAGCGACCTCATAACACACATCCACTCGCTTAGGGAACTCCAATCTATTGTCCCCCGATATTCCCGCTTGCGCATACAACAAGCCATCCAGACCATCTTTGACACCAAATCCCTCATCGAAAACACAAACACAAACGCCATCTTAGCCTTAGAGGTCATGTGTTTGAAGTTACTCAAATAGATGTTATCTCCCCTTTGACAACGAACCACTGACGGCTGACGGCTGATGGCTGATAGCCAAGAAACAGAGATTGACAAACGGATTTTCTCGTGGTATAATTCTTACCAAATTAGTCAATACTGCCTGAACTGGAGTCCCGAAAAGGAATATAATGAGCACATTTTACGTCACCACACCTATCTACTATCCTAACGGAGAACCGCACGCCGGGACAGCCTATACCACTATCGTTGCCGATGTCTTAGCGCGCTATCACCGTATCAAAGGCGATGAAGTGTTCTTCTTGACCGGTGTTGATGAGCATGCTGCCAATGTGTATGACGCTGCAAAAGATATGGGGCTCTCGCCGCAAGCCTACTGCGATAAGATGGCACCCGCCTTTATCAAACTGTGGGAGCGTCTGAACATCTCGCACAACATCTTTTTCCGCACAACCAGCGATTTACACAAGCGCGGCGCGCAAAAATTCCTTAATGTCCTCTATGACAACGGTGATGTTTATAAAGGGAAGTACGAAGGGTATTATTGTCCGTCATGCGAAGAGTTCATCACCGAAAAAGAGTTAACAGACGAAAAAATCTGCCCTATTCATAAACTGCCACTGCAATGGTTGGAAGAGGAGAATTATTTCTTTCGACTTTCCAAGTATCAAGATCGCTTACTCACGCATATCCATGAGCATCCGGATTTCGTCTACCCGCCAGCTCGGCGCAATGAATTATTAAACTTTCTTGAATCTGGATTACAGGATGTTAGTATTTCTCGTGCTTCTCTACCTTGGGGAATTCCGTTTCCATTCGATCCGGAGCACATCATCTACATCTGGATAGAGGCTCTGAGTAACTATATGACGGCACTCGGTTATGAAATCGAAAGTGAACAGTACCAAACTTTTTGGCCCGCCGATGTTCATATAATGGGTAAGGACATCGCCCGTTTTCACGCGTTGCTTTGGCCTGCAATGCTGATGTCTGCCAACTTACCACTTCCCAAGCAAGTTGTTGCACACGGTTGGCTGACAAAAGATGGTGAAGCGTTGAGTAAAACAAGAGGCATCTTCATTGATATGGATGGTGCTATCGCCACTTATGGGGTTGATACTTTCCGTTATTACCTTTTGCGCGAATTTAGTTTCGGAAACGATGGTGATTACCGTCCCGCCCGTTTGCACGCACGTTACAACGCCGATCTTGCGAATGACCTCGGAAACCTTCTCAATCGTGTACTCGGTTTAGTCAACAAAAATTTTGAAGCGGTTCCTGCACCAACGACACCGGGCGAATTCGACGACGAAATCAGAGAGATGGCACAGGTAACAGTGGATAAATTAGACGAGCATATAAACACGTACGCATTTGACGCTGCATTGGAAACTATCTGGGAATTTGTGCGACGCATCAATCGTTATATCCAACAAACACAGGTCTGGACGCTCGCGAAGCCAGAGACGAAACCGAGAATGGGCACAGTCCTTTACAACAGTTTAGAGGCACTCCGCCTCATCTCTGTGTTAATTTCTCCCTTTATTCCGGAAACTGCTGAGAAGATTCAAAAACAGATCGGTTTATCCGAATTCGATACCACCGCAGAATGGGGACGTTTACCCGCAGATTTAACGGTCAGCAGAGGCGAACCCATCTTCCCGCGCGTCGATACTGAACAGCAAAAACAGGCACAACCTGAAAAGACAGCGAAGCCGAAGCAGAAAAAGAAAACAACTGACTTAGTCTCCTTTGCTGATTTCCAAAAGTTGGATCTTCGGGTCGCGCGTGTTCTCACCGCTGAACCCATTGAAGGTGCCGATCGACTCCTCAAATTACAGGTAGACCTCGGTATTGAAAAACGACAAGTTGTTGCTGGAATTGCCGAACACTATACGCCTGAAACCCTCGTAGGCAAACAGGTAATAATCGTCGCAAATCTGGAACCCGCAACTATCCGTAACGTCGAGTCCCACGGTATGATTCTCGCAGGAAGCGGGGATGCCGTGGTCTTAGCAACCCTTGAAACCGAAATGCCCCTCGGCACACAAGTAAGGTAATAACACACGCTGTATGCCGTAACATGATGCAAGCTATAGAAAACACCCTTAGAACCCGTATTCAAAACGATCAAGCGGATACCTTCGTCGTCATTGTGCCGACCGATGCCGCACGCTTGCATCGCCAACGAGAATTGGTCAGTTATCATCCAAACAGCGCAGTTGCTAACCTACGCGTGCTTGACATAGAAAATTTCGTGCGGAGGCTATACAACCAAGTCCGTCCGTCAAAACAACACATCTCACCAGGACTTCAGAACCTCTGGCTGCATGAGATCGCGAACAATAGCGATAATCACCGCTATGAACAGTTCCGACCCAGCCAAAACATTCCTGTTCCAGATAGCACACTCTCCCTCATCGCAGACACAATTAACCGCCTTAAGGAATACGGAGAGAATGCATTAAATATTGGAAATAGCGGATCAGAGAATCCTATTGCGGATGACCTCGTTCGCATTTATAACAATTATGAGACCAAACTCAAAGACCATTGGATAGATGAACAAGGCAAACGTCTGCATCTTGCTAATGCTAAAAATTTTGGATCCCTTATGATCCAGGCATTTCCAAGAGTCAATCTTGTTGTTGTTGAAGGATTTACTGTTCTTTCCAAAGCCGACATCAAAATCTTGACCCACATTGCCGAAATGCCTAATATAGAGCTGTGGTTTCGTACCGACTGTGTTCAAGAAAACGAGAACCTGTATAAAAATATTATTAACTTTGTCTCACAATTTAGGGATGTCCAGGCTAATATTGATCCCGACTACGGGCGCGAACCTGAACGACATCAACATTACGCCAAAAACCTGTTCCGAGCGGACAATCCTTGCGTAACTCCAATTGCAACACCCCACATTAAGGTGTTGAAACCAGCCGATCGTTCTGAAGAAGTCGATCAAATTGCGCACCTGATCCAAAAACATGTTTCAGAGGGGCACTGTAAGTTAAGTGAGATTTGTGTTGCCTGTTACAATATAGGACAGTATCAGCAGCGCATCGCCGAGACTTTTTCCACTTACGGTATCCCATATTCACTTGTAGAAAGGCTGCCCTTGACAAAGTCGGAGGTTGTCAAAGCGATATTTTCTCGCCTTTCATCACACCGTGTTCCGCTAAATGATGCCTATTTTGGCACAACTTGCAAGCCGAAACTTGTTATAGAAAAGCCTGATGTTGAACCAGCATCACATACAAGTAGATTCCACCCTAATGAGTTCCAGAGATATGTTGATGACTTACTCAAAGATGGTGAGGTCATCCAACACATTCTAAACCCCATGCTCCAAAGAAATACCGAAATAGTTGAAGGTGAGGTTGAAGCATATCGCCAATTCAAGAGGATTGTTAAAGAACTCTGTAGCGTATTAAAATCGGAGAGTGAAAGATCACGATCCCTTGATGAATACATTGAAAAACTCCATCACATTGCAAAACATACAAACTATCAAAATAGGGCAATGACGAAGGAAGAAACCGTCAAAATTGCACAACTCAGTGAACTCAGAAATATGGAGTTTGACATCGTCTTTTTAGGTGATTTTGTAGAGAGCAGTTTTCCAGAAAGTTATCGTCCGGATCCACTACTGCCAGACCATCCTTATCGTACTGAGGAGGAGCAACTGTACAATAATCGGCTCATGTTCTATGGAGTACTCAAATCTTTTCGTAAGCGACTCTACCTCCTTGTGCCACAACGTGAGCGCGAAGCAGAGCTGATCCCTTCTCCATTTCTTGGACAATTAAAGGCAATTGCTGATGTTGAAACAATTAAAGTCGCGAACCCTGAACGGGGCAGCATCCCAGGTTTCCTCAGCACATACGGCAATCATGTTTGGACGACACCTACCACCACTAATGGAGAATTCCCGCCTGAAATTGCGAATATGCGTCCGCTAATAGATCATGTAGTCGCAGTTGAAAAGAGCCGAGAGGAAACACACGAACACTTGGCTTATGAAGGCGTCTTAACGGCGGGAACCTTTTCTGCTGAAAGCCGAGAGCGTTTAGAACGTCGACGGGGGTGGACCTATTCCGTCACAGAATTGGAAACTTACGCCAAGTGTCCGTTTCAGTACTTTGCCAATAGAATTTTGGGTTTTCGTGCTGAAGAGGATGAGGTGGAGGACGAGTTATCAAGCTTAGAGAAAGGGTCGCTACTCCACAAGGTTCTCTTCACGTTCTTCCACAATCGTCGGAAGCGAAAAGAGCCAGCTATTGGACAATGTGAAAGCAACGACTTTGAAGAGGCGAAAAGACAATTAAATGAAATTTTGGAGAATGCCTCTGAAGAACACCGCCAGCAGCGGACGGAGTCCCGTATTGAAGAGAATAACCTCTTTTGGGAAGCTGATGTAGAGAGACTGAGGGTTGCGCTGTATAAGTGGCTTGAAGCAGAACACACTAATAAGATACCCGTTCTGCCACGTTATTTTGAAGTGAGTGTTGGTCAAAAACGTGAACCGAAAGACCCTGAACTCAGTTGTGACATGCCGATTTCCATCGGCGACGTACAAATGACTGGCAAGATAGACCGTATTGATATCGGCGATGGAGTCTTTAATATTATTGACTATAAGACCGGCAGTTCCACGATTAGAATGTCAGAGATCCTTAGCGGACGGAGTCTCCAACTCCCCATCTATCTACTGATTGCACAGGAATTACTAAACGACGGGTTAGAGCCAGCAGCAGGGCTCTATCATAAGATTAGACTGAACCAATTCACAGCAGAACTGGGCATCGGAACAGAATCCCAAAACGGAGCCACTTACAACAGTTACAACGGTACAGACTGGAGATCAGTGCATTCAAGAAGTGGTCAGTTATTAGAGGATACAGTCTTTGATGAACGACTTGCTCGTGTTAGTGGCTACATACAACAGTACGTTGATAGCATATCTAAAGGCAACTTTCCTTTGATCACGCGTATCAAAACATTTGTAAGAAGCGAAGAAGAAGTTGAGGAAGGTCGCCTTATAGACACCGAAGAATACGGTTTTGTGGAGAGTAAAGTTGATGGTGATAAACCTGTTACCCCCGGCAATAAGACAGAACCCTGCAACTATTGCGTCTATAAACGCATCTGTCGTGTCGGCGCAATCTCTGAAACCTTCCAATCAGATGACTAATCTATCTCCCATCTCGCTTTTTCTAAACCGGACATATCCATTCGCGCCTGATTAGAAAAAACTTGCATACTTCTAACAATTCTGCTATACTTTCTTAGATTTTTTAATTACATTGCTTGCACGCTACTGAGCGCGCAACTTGCAAACGCATGTTAGTAAAATAAAACAGGAGGCTATTTTTTAAATGGCACACACATTACCTGCGCTCCCTTACGCGCACGATGCTTTGGAACCTCATATTGACACACAAACCATGGAAATCCATCACGGCAAACACCATCAAGGCTACGTCAACAACCTCAACGCTGCCTTAGAAGGACTCGGTGATCTCGCCGACATGGATGTTCACGAACTGCTCGGCAACCTTGATCAAGTCCCGGAAGACAAACGCCAAGCCGTCATCAATAACGGTGGCGGACACGCCAATCATTCACTCTTTTGGTCCATTATGTGCCCCAGTGGCAACGGTGGCGACCCGAGCGGAGAACTCGCAGCAGCGATAAAATCCGCCTTTGGATCACTTGAGGCTGCAAATGAAGCATTCACGACTGCAGCCGCCACGCGTTTCGGCTCCGGTTGGGCATGGCTCGTCCTCGGCGATAGCGGCTTGGAAATCTACTCCACCGCAAATCAGGACAGCCCGATTATGCAGGGACATACCCCACTTCTCGGCATTGATGTCTGGGAACATGCATACTATCTCAACTACCAGAATCGCCGTCCAGATTACATTGAAGCTTGGAAGAATGTCATCAACTGGACCCGCGTTAACGAGATCTACGTAGCGAACGCCTAACTTTTCATAACAACTTTCGGGTGTCGTAGGGGTAGGCGCGAACAGCGTTTCAAACCTACCCTCTACTTCCGAAATAACCAGATGTTTTCCTTTAGATTTCCACTCGCGCATCCCCTCACCAAACACGATTCCAATGAAATCGTTAGACCCCAAGAATTGAAGAATCTGATTCATGAAATTATTCGACGCTAATAGGCACCAAATATATAGAACAGTCAACTTGGAATGTTATTAAACATTCAATACTGCAGAACTATAGTACCGCGAGAAGTAAAAGATGAGACGTAAGCCGTATACAAAAGTGGAGAAAACAAATCAAATACGTGCAGAGCATGTGCGTGGAATGGGGGATGTGGTTTTTAAAGGCTTCCAGTGTTTGAACAGTGAATGCAAGGAATTTATCTTCATTCGTAAAAATGAGATTAGTAGTGATTTTGAGATTGTTTGTCCGAGTTGTGAGATAGTTATGCTATCTGGAGATGAAACACAATTCTATGAGTATGAACTGAAAGATCGGAGAGACAATTCTATTATAGAGGAAGGCACGTTTACAATTCTGCACGATGATTATATTGAGGAAGCACAAGAATACAAGTATTGCATCATCTGTAATACGATTAAACCACTCAATCTATTTGACCGGCATAGTGCCCGAAGATCTGGTCGTCAGGGGGAGTGCAAATTATGCAAAGCAGTTTACAACGCCATTAAAAATAAAACTCGGTTAACAGATCAGCATCGAGAAGCTGCCCAAAAACGGCGGATGTATCTGGATCTCTCTGGAAGTCAAAAAATTAAAAGCGAAGATATCTACAAACGTTTTGGCTATCGCTGTTTTAAGTGCAGGAAAGACTTACGAAGTGTTGATACCAAAGAACGTCCGCTTGATCATACACTTCCGGCTGTTTTTTTGTGGCCACTGACGACTGAAAATGCCACCCTGTTATGCAGAGAACATAATAGTGAGAAATCAGATAAGTGGCCTTCAGCATATTATTCGGACAGCGAGTTGAAAAATCTTGCTGTTCTGACCGGTGTTCAGTATGAAATACTCGCTGGACAGCCACACTACAATCCGATAGCAATTGAACGCCTGAAAATATCTGAACAGGTCGACCAACTTCTGACAAAATATGCAGCCTATATGTCGGAAATTATCAAACTACGTAATCGGATTCTGGAGTATGAGAATTTTGATTTTTTTGAGTATTCAACAACTATTTCATCCGCTTGGATCCGTCGAGCCAATCAAGAGTACCAACGCGTCATTCATCAGGAAAGCGATACTAATACAGAACAAGATATTGATGAGACGTAACTGTTCCTTTATCACGGATACCATGGGATTCACAGTGAGCAACGCTTTCATCGAAAACATCCACTGATCGAAACCACCGCTTACCAAGTTTCTGTAAATGATCCGCCATATCACACTTAACACTTTTCCCCAGATGCAGAACAATCACACCATTAGATTTAAGCCGCTCTTTCGCTTGACGAAGAATCGGGATATATACGTCAAAACTACTTTTCTGTTTTTCGTCAACGAACGCTGATGGACATGTCTTAAAATCATGGGCAGACCAGCCTGAAAACCATAGCCTCAACCAATTCGCAGCGTAAAATCGGGTACTATCGAAGAACGGTGGAGATGTAATAATACTATCCAGTTGATCGATCTCCCTCGGCCACCAACTTGTTGCATCTTGGAAAAATATCTTCCCCGGTAGGAAATTCGTAGGTAAATCTTCACTGAACCCCCGCTGAACCTTCGCTTGTAGTTGACCAATCAATGAGCGATACTCATAAGGTCCAGTAGGTTTGTAAGGTGTAAGAGGGTGTGATCGACGGCTGAGCGCATACGGACGGTTCCCATGTAAAATATGAAGCAACGAAGCAAATACAAACTGCTCTTCAGCTGTTTCTGGCGGGGACATTTGAAAATAACGTCGCGCCAAGAGAACTTCACGCAAGGTCTGTGACTCGTAATATTCGGCTATTTTCCCATTGAATCCTAAATCATTTGCTTCGGTGATCTCAGCGTTTGTAATTGAGTGGCATTCGATGAAGTTTTCTACTGTCTCAATGACTGTTGTGCATCCCTGTTCCGTAGGTTGTTGGACTTTCGCACCAGCAATAGCAAAAGCGGCCGGGCTAATCTCAAAACCGTAGGCATGTTTACCAGTCAGTGATGCCTCAAATGGGATTGTGCCAGCACCCGCGAATGGATCTAAAACGCGTCCATCTTCTGGAACGAATGTTTGTACCAAATGGTGCGCAATAGCAGGTTTAAGTTTGCCGGGATAAGAGCATAACGAGTGTCGAGCGTGTCCCCAGTTCCGTTTTATAAACGGTGTTTTCTGGTGTGGTAGGTTTTGCTTAAAGAGGTCCCATTCAACTTGCCAGTTCATCGTTTGTTTCTTAAAGCTGTTGCTTTCCTCTTTCCAACTGTGCGTAAAAACAAGTAATGATTGTTTAAGCAACATCCCACCCCTGGATTTGCGTTTTCGTAGTGTAACAGAATCTTCTTGAACAAAACCGAGTTCCCGCAAGCACCCTGATAACAACTCATCTACTGGAACATGAATCCCCGCGTAACAAGAATCGCCAATATCAATTGCAACTATTGCCTCAGGCGTTAAATGAGGGCGAATAGCTCGAAATATCTCTGTCATTTCGCTAAAATAACTGGCAATCATACGCGGAATACGGGAATCATAAGCGTTTTGTTCAAGTTTAGAGACAATTTTTTCAACATCTGGGTGGAATAGAGTAGGTGTTTTCGAGACGCTTACATCGTTGATACCCGCGGTCAAAGCAGCAGCTCGAAAACTTGTCAAATCCTTTTTTTCTTTTAGGCAACGCAAGAACCACAATTCTATCTTTGTGTTGCGAAAATAATTTGTTCCGTTGACATAGGGTGGGCTTGTTATTACCGCATCAATGCTGAGAGGTGATATGCTATCTAACGAACGAGCATTTTCGCATATTAGGAGGGGTTCGGTTTTCAGTCCGTCAACATCGTTTTGAATGTCATGAACCATCTGATTGATATTTTGACAGATCCCTTCAACGAGTGGAACTCTTTGCCGCTCAAGTTCCGTAGGTGTTTTGTATCTCAAGTCGCCAGAGCGTTTCATCCGAGATGCCGGTACAAGTGCTGATAGCGTCGCAACCGTGATCAGGTCAGCTAAAATCGGATTTTCAAGAGCAACTTCATCAATCCACGAGCGAAGCCGTAAAACTTGATCATAAACAAGGTCATCAAAAAATAAACTATCACCGAAGGTATGTATATAGGCTTGGTGTAAGGTATCGTTTGGCGGATATTTTTCAAGTTCGCTTAGTGAAACTTTGGCTTGAACAAGGGCTTGAGCCAATGAGGAGCGTTGAGATGATTTTAATCGCCTGATTTGTATCTTTGTTAAACTCATAAACTGCAAAACCGGATTTATTTCACAGAAGTAAGCAGTCTTGTTAAGCTGTGCCGCGGTGAAAGCCGTTGTTCCCGTTCCGGCAAACGGATCAAGGACAGTCTGAGCATTCGGTGCGTACCTTTCCAAAATAGATTCTACAAATTGTGTTGAATATCCTTCTAAGTACGGATACCATCGGGCAAAAGGTTCCTTTCGACCACGCTTAAAAGTCACAGTCATCGGATCAAATAATTCTGTTTTGGAATTGATGCCCGGTAAATATAGTTGAACAGCAGGGTCCCGAATGAGATTTATGGAATTCTCCAATTGGCGAAGGCAATAGGTATTTAAAGGTAAATCGTCAGCTTTCGCATTGGCCACAAGAGTTGGATAGTCATTACCCAATAGTTGGCGCAGTTCAGCACTCGAAAGCCCCTTAACACATTCGTAAATCGCGTTTTTTTCCTTACCAAAGGCTAAAGTTAGCGATTTTTTCTGCGGACTTTCTGCTGGGTACTCAGGAAAATAAACAGATTTGTATTTTTGAGCCATTAATTTCATCCTCTGATACTGAGCGTCATTATTTTTTCTCCTTTAACATTGCATGTATATACTACCATATTATGATAGTTTTATCAAGGAATTAACCAATCTAAATCACGGCTATTCAATTTTCCAACAAACTTCCGCTATTATCCTGAAGTTAGCACAACCTTTTCAAAACCACACCTACCGGCTCTCCGGTTGTGAGGGTTACTTCCGTATTAGCATTTTACGCGTGGCAGTGAAATCACCTGCGGTAAGTGTGTAGAAATACACGCCGCTTGCTACAGGTTCACCGAGTGCATTTCTACCATCCCAATACGCCGCACGGCTACGGGGCTGATACATACCAGCAACCTGATGTCCTAATGCTAACGTCCGTACCAAAGTGCCGTCTATACCGTAGATGTGCACTGTTACGTCTGCAGGGGCTGCCAACTGATACGGTATCCACGTCTCCGGATTGAACGGATTTGGGTAATTCGGTAGGAGTGCCGTCTCTTTTGGTATCAACGCTGCCAAGAGCTGCTCAAGGAAGCGGATGCCTTGTTGTGAGGTGGCATCTGTGAGGTTTAACTGTTTTGCTTGAGAGAGCCACTCTTTGATATCTGCAGCCGTGAAGGTTGAAAGTGCTTGGCTATGAAGAGACGGTGCAGCAGCACTTGTACCCAATGCGCTAGCAACAAGGACAAGGTCTTGGATGTTGACGAGTCCGTCACGGTTGACATCCGCATCATTTTTCCCACGCTTGCCAAGATTAGATGCGACAAGGACGAGGTCTTGGATGTTGACAATGCCGTCGGCATTTACGTCCTCTTTGAGTTGTGGTGGTTCAGTTATCTTAGCATCCCCAACCCATGGCACAAACGCGAATCCCGCACTGTTCGTTAGGAGCACATCGGATAACGTTAGTGTAGAGGGTGTGGCAGTGATAACCTCAAAGGTTAGGGTCGCAAGCGTGCCATCTCCATCTGTATCGCCAGCAAGAGATGCAGCGTTTAGCATGATGAGATTACCCTCAACAACGGGGTCTACAAAGAACGCACCCGCAGGCAGAAAATCACCATTCGCACCAGAGACATAGCGGAGAGCTGTATTATCAAATGACACTTTCGCTTGATAGCCTGCTACATTTTCCGCATCTACGATTTCGAGGGAAAGGGTGAGTTGTTCTCCCACACTGGGTAATACCATCGATGCGGGTGAAAGCCGGACTGTCGCATCTGATTTAGGGATATGTCTCCACAAAAGCACTGTGCCATCCCGACTCCCACTTGCAATAGTGCTGCCCTGTGGACTGAAAGATACGCTATAAACCTCACCCGTATGTCCAGTAAGTGTCTGTATATTTTCGCCTGTTTCGATATCCCACAAACGAATGGTCTCGTCCCGACCGCCACTTGCGAGGGTGCTACCATCCGGACTGAAAGATACGCTATTCACCCAAAACCTATGCCCAGTGAGTGTCTTTATATTTTCGCCTGCTTCGATATCCCACAAACGAATGGTCTCGTCCCAACTCCCACTTGCGAGTATGGTGCCATCAGGACTGAAAGATACGCTATGGACATAACCCGTATGTCCAGTGAGTGTCTTTATATTTTCACCCGTTTCAACATCCCACAAAAAAACCAGGCCGTTCCAACTCCCACCACTTGCAATTGTGGTGCCATCCGGACTAAAAGATACGCTCTCGACCGGGTCCCTAAAACTTGAAAGTGTTTTTATATTTTCACCCGTTGCCACATCCCACAAACGAACGTTGCCATCCACACTTGCGAGCGTGCCACCATCCGGACTGAACGAAACACTACTCACCCCAAACACAACTGCATCAATCGTCTTTATATTTTTACCCGTCGAAACATCCCACAAACGAATGGTGTCGATCTCATAACTTGCGAGCGTGCCACCATCCGGACTGAAAGATATGCTAAAGACCCCAGACGTATGCTCAAGTGTCTGTATATTTTGGCCTGTTTCGACATCCCACAAACGAACGGTCTGGTCGTTACTTCCACTTGCGAGCGTGCCACCATCCGGACTGAACGAAACACTCTCAACCCGCTGCGTATGCTCTGTGAGGGTCTTTATATTTTCACCCGTTTCAACATCCCATAAGCGAACGGTGCTGTCCAAACTCCCACTGGCAAGGGTGCTACCATCGGGACTGAAAGATACGCTCTCGACCCAACCCGTATGCCCGGTGAGCAGGGCAACTCTCCGATAGGTGGTCGTATCGTAGAGCCAGATACCGATGCTACTGCCAGAAGCCTGCCATCCGGAGAATACACTATTTCACGAATCGATCCTTTTCCAAGGCGCGCTGTGGCACCTTCGGGTAGGTTCCATGTTGTATAATCTTGGGCGAAGGTAGTCGGTAGAAAAATCGTTGATACAAAAAGTAGTGTCGAAATGATAAAAATCAATGTGCTTTTCATGAGAAATGTCTCCTTTTTTAGAGGTGTCGTAAAATCTACTATAGTAGGACTTACGCAATTTTGATTTTAGCATACACTATTAAGTGGGGTGCTTGGAAAAACACAGATGATCTCTTGGCACAGGCTAACGGTCTCCTATGCTACAAAAGAGCAGCATGCGTAAGTCCTATGCTGCTACTCTCACTGTGAGGCAATATTGCTCCGCTGGAGCAAAGAGCCCTCTTAAGAAATTTTGCGATGAACGCTTCTCAACTCTATTTTGCGTCTGTCCGATAGCCGCTACTGAACGTCAAACACGAATTCAAACCGATAGTCTCTTTCATCAAAACGGTAGGCGTAGCGTACACCCACATCCAATGGAATAGACATAGAAAACGGAATAAGATCAGATGTCAACTCAGCACCCGCCGATTGGTAGGTGGTAACCAAGGTGCCATCTTCCCCGCGGCCGTAGTCGTAAAAGAAATTCACCTTCAAACGCTTGAAGTATACCAGTGCGCCCAAGTGCCAGTCAGGGTAGAACAAGGGGAGCGCATAGTTGACAGCACCCTTGACGAATCGGTCGTGGAAGTGGTAATCGTAACCTCGGACAAAGATGTGTTCGCTTGCAAAGCGGTAAGGATTGACATCGGCATCCGCGGTATCAGGGTCCTGCCACTCATAAGCCGTTTCCAGCAGCAGGCTATGGTGTTTCCAGAGCCCCGGAAAACGCAAACCGAGCTGCCCCGACAGGAACCTGCCGCCGTAGTCACCGGCAAACGGCGTGTGCCGGTAGGTGAGTTGTAAACTTTGGCCCCATGCCGAGGCGAGATCACGTGTCGCCTTGCTGCGCGACCGATCTAAAGTGAGCTGGTACGTCAGTGGCACAAAGTAACCGTCCTGATTTTCTTCAAACACACCCGTTGCATCGGGCTGGGTCGGATCGTTTTTGTCAGAGATATGCGTCCATGCCGCCTTTGCGCGCAAATTGGCTGAGGCATCCCAGATGCCTCGTGAAAAATTCAGAGGCACTTCAAGTCCACCGTGTACGCTTCTTTCAGTCCAGCTGTCAGTGATGACCTCCGCTCCGTTTTCGGCATCGGCATCTTCCGCTTCGAGCGTGTAGCTGCCACCCCGCTTTCCCCAACGTCCGCCTATGTTGAGAATAGGGTACCACGCCGCTAATTGGAGATCGCCTAAGACGCTGAAAGCCGCCTCGTTGGTATTGTATTCAACCCCGCTGCTCAGTTTGCTGAGATTGAGTAGATCGCTGGATACAAGTTGGAGGGAGAGGCTTGATGTATCGGTAGTAGGAGTGGGTCCCCAACTGTGGAACTTAAGCAGATGTGCAAGGGGGCGGTAGCGATGCACCGGATAAACCTTCTGCGGAATGTCCACCAACACACTGCCGCCTTGTTCCTGGTCGATCATCGATGCGTAATAGTGCACCCTACGATCCGCAACCTGCTCAATCGGTGTCCAGGTCGCCGGGTCTAACGGCATACGCGCGATGCGGTAGCCATCAACAGTATAATCCTCGAATAGGAGCGAATCGCCAGCGACTGCTGCATGGACTGCCGCCAGGGGGCGAGTGGTCACTTGGTAACGCGCCCCGCTTGAGAGGTGGACAGCGTGTATATTATCGAAACCTCCATAAGGTGCGCCGAACAGCAGATAAGCCCCGTAGAAGACAGGCCAGCCGATTTCGTCATGCGTGTAGGGCAAGACGATCTGTCCTTTACCCGAATCAGCATCAATGTGTTCGATCGCGTTGCCGCGCGTCTCCTGCCGGACCACAGCGATAGAGCGTCCATCTTCTGACCACGAGGGGGTCCGCCAGAACACGCCGTTGGGGGCTGGGAAACGTGCCTGTTCGGTGCCGCTCTCGGTTTCTAATAGCACCAAATAGCAGCGTCGGTCGGGCCCGAATTCAATCGCGGCAATCCGCGTGCCATCAGGTGCAGGCGCAGGCGCGAATAACTTCGCCTTGTGCGTCAGTTGGCGTTTCTCACCGCTTTCGATATCCAGCACTACGATGTCGGAATAGTTCCGCTTGCCCCAGCGCAGGTCTGAGGTTTTGCGGTTCCAGACGACTTTGCCGCCAGCTGCGCGAATACTGCCGAGGAGGGATGTGTAATAACACAAGCGTTCTTCGCGACCGTCGGGATATAACCGCACCAGGGACGATACATCCGCCAGGCCAGACTTCGCCGCAACCACGCTGCTATCTGGCAACGGATGTGGGTATTTGTAGTTGGTCCATACGTCTGACTGCTGCTGCCCAGGGATCACCTGCGCCGGGGTCACCGGCAGGTCTTTTTGCTGGGTCTGCCACAATGCTGTCAACTCGTCCATCGTCCGTTCGTAGGTTTCAGCAATACCGGCACCCGTGTGTTTTTTGAGTGCAAAGTGAAAGGTGAACGGGTGAAACGCCCAATTGGCAGCACTGCCTATCACCTTGTCCCATGCTTCCGCGCCGTAGTGGTTCTTGACGTAGGTCGTCATCAAATACCCGAGTGGGTAGAAGTCGGGGTACCAATCGCGGTAAGAGCCGTGGAAAGCCTTTTCGTAAGAATAGCGTCGTCCTGCAAGCAGCAGCGCACGGATGTCCAGATCGAACTGGGGTATGCGTCCGCGCCCGGTCTCAGTCAGTGCGGTTTCAATTCCGATTGCGTCGCCTTCCCAAAACCACGAAGGAAACAACAGATTGCTCGCCACAGATCGACCCGTGTCGCCTGAGAGTAACCACCACAAACGGACAAGTCCTCGATTCACGCGGTCAAACTGGACCACGTGTCGCATCTCATGGATAGCCAACGCCTCGTACCACTCACCCCCGATCAAACCGGCTTGCTGTGCCGGCGTACTGAACCACTCACTACGGCGCGGGCTCAAAGTGACAAGACCGTTCGGCAAACTCGATTGATTGCTCAGCACCAACGCCAGCGGTTTTTCTGGACCTTGCAGCGTTTTAGAGATGGAACTGTAGGTACGTTCAAGTGTATTCGCCACGCGTTGGGCATCAGGGGTAATCGCTTCAGGAAAAATGATTCTGAATCGATCCGTTCGGATCTGCCGCCAGTCGAGACTCGGTGGGTCTTGATTTGCGTCTAATGTATCTTCGTTTTGTGCAAACGCCGCACTGACGCTCAGGACCAGCGCGACTGTTATTAATATTTTGGTTATCATATTTATTTCTTCTTTCAAATAGAATTTACTAAAGTTTGGACGATATTGTAAAGTTTATGCTGCCTTGTCCAAAGGCAGGGGCGTATTGGGTTGAAAATCACGGTTATGCGTAAGTTCTATTATAACACAATTTCACATTAAGACAAAATAATAATAATAATTTCATATTTAGGGGTTTAAAGTCAGATGGGCGAGGGGACCTCGCCCCTACGATATCAGGTGGGTTTTCTTCAGGCGCGGAAGCCACCTTTGGCAAGATATTTACACACCCATTTCTTGATGGAATTTCGCGGTCAAATTAAATTTTCTTGACACCGTTCTTTAAATGTGTTATACTTAAAGGGTAAACGCAATTTTTTTGAGCATCGCCGTGAAACTTCGTAAAACGGGGTGCGTAATTAACATCTAAATAGATTACCCAAAAAAGCGTTGAAGGGGAGGAGTAAGTCGTCCGGGCTTGCAAGAGATGGAGACTCATCGGCTGAAAGGTCTCCTCAAGTTTCCTCGACTGAAGGTCGCCCTGGAGCTGCTCATCTGAACAATTGTAGGAGCGATCTCCGAATCGCGAATGGTAGGAGCGATCTCCGAATCGCGAGTTGTAGGAGCGATCTCCGAATCGCGAATCGTAGGATGAGTCGGTGTGATGCCCGTTATCGCATCCCAAAGAGTGCTCTTTCTCATTATTGTAGGAGGGCTTTATAAGCCCGATACCTTCAATGAAAATCAGAAAGAGAATTGGAGTGGTACCACGGTAAGGTCAGTATTAGGCCCTTCTCGTCTCCATGTTTGGAACGAGAAGGTTTTTTAATTTTAACGATTCCTGTAGGGATGATCCCTACGACTTATAAGGAAAATTGGCATGGAACTTTCAGGAGCACGAATCCTGGTTGATGGTCTCAAACGGGAAGGTGTCGAATATATCTTCGGTGTCAACGGTGGCGCAGCGATGCCGATTTTCGATGCCCTGTACGGCGAGACCGAAGTTAAATTAATTCCGATGCGGCATGAACAAGGGGCATCCCACGCCGCTGATGGCTATGCACGCGCCACAGGGAAAGTCGGTGTCGCACTCGCAACCTCCGGTCCCGGCGCAACCAACCTCGTCACTGGTATCGCAACCGCTTATATGGACTCCATTCCGATGGTCGCGATTACTGGACAGGTTTTCACACACTATATCGGTAGTGATGCCTTCCAAGAATGCGATGTTATCGGTGTAACACGACCGATCTGTAAGCACAGTTACCTCATTAAAAGCAGTGACGAAATCGCAGATGTTGTCGCTGAAGCGTTTCATATCGCGAAAACCGGGAAACCGGGTCCTGTTATTATTGACATCGCCAAAGATGCACAGAACAATGAAACACTGTTTCAGTATCCAGAAACGGTTAACATCCGCAGCTACAAACCACAGGTGCATGGCGATCCTGCACAAATTGCTAAGGCGGCGGCACTGATTAAAGAAGCCAAACGCCCTATGCTTTATGCCGGTGGCGGTGTCGTCCTTGCCGATGCCAGCGAGGAACTGCGGCAGCTCACCCTTAATACGCAAATCCCAATTACTGTTACTTTGATGGGACTCGGCGCGTTCCCTGAAACGCATCCCTTGGCAATGGAGATGCCCGGAATGCACGGCTCCTGTTGCGCAAATTACGCCTTCACCGATTCAGATCTTATTATCGCTGTCGGAGCGAGATTTGACGATCGCGTTACAGGCGATCTCAGTAAATTCGCACCTAACGCAAAGAAAATCCATATTGATATTGACGCGTCTTGTATCGGGAAAAACGTACCTGTTGATGTCCCGATTGTTGGCGATGCGAAGAACGTCCTAACGGAACTCAACAAACAGGTCAGCACAGCCGATATCGACCCATGGCGCGACCAAATTCAGGAATGGAAACAGAAGTACCCGTTTGAATACGAGCAGAAATCCGATATAGTCATGCCGCAATTCGTTATTGAGAAAATCTACGAGCATTACAGTGATGCCATCGTTGTTGCGGATGTCGGGCAACACCAGATGTGGGCAGCGCAATACTTCAAATTCACTGAACCGCGACAGTGGCTCAATTCCGGTGGTCTCGGCACGATGGGCTTTAGCCTACCAGCGGCAATCGGGGCACAACTCGGATGTCCAGATAAAACCGTCGTCAATATCAATGGGGACGGCTCCTATATCATGACAATCCAAGAGTTGGTGCCAGCGGTTACCATGAAGCTGCCCCTTAAAGTCTTCATCATCAACAATATGTATTTGGGGATGGTGCGTCAATGGCAGGAATTGTTCCATGGCAAACGCTACTCCGCTGTTGATTACCACGACAACCCTGATTTCGCATTACTTGCACAAGCATTCGGTGCCACAGGCTTGCGGGTCGAACACCCCGAAGATGTCGAACCCGCATTGCTGAAAGCGAAGGGGATTACCGATGGTCCTGTCGTCATTGACTTCATTGTTGATGAAGAAGAGAACGTATTCCCGATGGTCCCAGCGGGTGCCGGACTTGGAGACGTTATCCGCGGGTTATCTTAACGATTTTTTAACTATTAGGACTTACGCAGCCCCTTCGCAGGCGGGGTTTAAAACCCTGCCTGCGAAAACGTAGTCCGTAATGGAATGGAGGGGTTTTGCTTGGGGTCTTTGATAGGGGTCTTTGATAGGGTATTTCTGCGTATTTCTGCGTATTTTTTCAGATATACGGAAAGGCACGTTGATAGCCCAAATCTTCCTGACCGAACCGCAAGGTAAAATTAAAAAATGAACCCAGAAGAACGACATATCTTTTCCGTTTTAGTCGAAAACCGATTCGGAGTCCTCGCACGCGTTGCAGGACTTTTTAGCGGGCGCGGCTTTAATATTGACAGTCTCAACGTCGCTGAGACACACGACAAAAGCATCTCGCATATCACCCTTGTCACACACGGGGACGCGCAGATTATTGACCAGATCTACCAGCACCTAAACAGACTCATTGACGTTATTGAGGTCACAGATCTCTCCACTGCTGGAACGCATGTTGAGCGTGAACTTGTCCTTATCAAGGTTGCTACCGACGATCCTCAAAAACGCACCGAGATTTTACAAGTCGCAGAAGTCTTCCGGGGGCGGGTTATAGATATGAAGCCTGCCTCACTTGTCCTTGAAGTTACAGGGGATGAGGGTAAATTGAAAGCCGCGATTGATGTTTTCAATACCTACGGTATCCTTGAGTTAGCACGCACCGGCAAAATAGCGATGCTACGTGGATCTGAAAAATAATCTTTTAACGATCCGCAAGGAAATGTAAAAGTAAGCCCAAGCATCGCGCCGGGCTGGATATACGGAGAAAACCGTTTTTCCATACAGGGGACCCTGAGCGATCCGCAAGGAAATATAAAAAAACGATCCGCAAGGAAATATAAAAGTAAGCCCAAGCATCGCGCCGGGCTGGATATACGGAGAAAACCGTTTTTTTATACAGGGCTCCTGAACGATCCGCAAGGAAATATAAAAATATGGCAACGATTTATTACGAGAGTGATGCTAATTTTGACCTACTGAAAGAGCGCACCGTCGCCGTCGTCGGTTATGGCGCGCAAGGACGCGCACAGTCGCTAAACCTTAAGGACAGCGGTGCAAACGTAATCGTCGCATTATACGAGGGCAGCCGTTCAAAAGCCCGTGCAGAAGCGGAAGGCTTGACCGTCAAGAACGTCGAAGAAGCCGCAGCGATGGCAGACATCGTCCAAGTTCTCATACCTGACGAACGCCACGCAGCCGTCTATCGCGACCAGATTGCCCCAAATATGGAAGCAGGCAATATGCTCCTCGTCTCACACGGGTTCAGCGTACATTTTGGACAGATTGTGCCTGCTGGTGATATTGATGTCGCAATGATTGCACCGAAGGGACCCGGTTCCCTCGTCCGCGAGGTGTTTGAAGGCGGTGGCGGTGTACCGTGTCTCATCGCTATCCACCAAGATACCACAGGCCTCGCTCGCGATGTCGCACTCGCTTATGCGAAAGGCATCGGCGGCACACGTGCCGGAGTCATCGAAACCACATTCCGTGAGGAAACCGAAACCGATCTCTTCGGTGAGCAAGCCGTGTTGTGTGGCGGAACCGCTGCACTCATCAAAGCCGCCTTTGATACGCTCGTCGAAGCCGGTTATCAACCAGAGATGGCTTATTTTGAGTGCCTTCACGAATTGAAATTGATTGTTGACCTCATCTATACCGGTGGATTGAGCAAAATGCGGAACGATGTTAGCAACACCGCTGAATACGGCGATTTAACGCGCGGTCCTCAACTCATTGACGACAGTGTCCGAGACAAGATGCGCCAAATCTTGAAAGACGTTCAAGGCGGTGTCTTCGCACGAGAGTGGGTCCTTGAAAATGAGGCGAATCAACCCGTCCTCGGCGCACTTCGGCGACAGGAAGCAGAACTCGAAATCGAAGAAGTCGGCAAAAATCTCCGCAGCATGATGAGTTGGCTGGACGAATAGAGAATCTCTTCCTCCGTAAGGTAGGTGGAGTTTTCAACCGCATCGATTATATGGATTCATCTGACAAGACGAATACTTTCTTAATCCGGGAGTGCCGTCCTGAGGAGGCAGAAGCACTTCTGACCTTGTGGCGGGCTGCTGGAACATCTCCGAGTGTCACAGATACGATCGCCGACATCCGAAGGATAATAGAAAGTCCCGCATTCGTGCTGATTGCTGAGGCGGATCAACGCATCCTTGGTTCCTTAATCGCCACTTTTGATGGATGGCGCGGGAACATGTATCGGATCGCAGTTCACCCTGATTACCGACGGCGTGGCATTGGACGCGCCTTAGTCAAAGAAGGTGAAAGGTGTTTGGTGAAACAGGGAGCTAAACGCATCACGGCACTCGTGGAAGAGAAGTATCCGTGGGCTATGGCGTTCTGGTCGAGTGTCGGTTATGAAATAGAGCCTGGAATATTAAGATTTTTCCGAAATCCATAGGCAGTGTGTGCCAGTATATGAGGAGGTTAGCCGTGAAATTCAGAGGACATCTACTTGACGATACCGTCAAAAGTGCTTACGGATTGGGGGTTGCTGATATAAACGGTGATGGCCAACTCGACATCATCGCAGGCTCCATAGGCGAACCCATCATCGCTTGGTACGAAGCACCTCACTGGAAAAGACACCCCGTAACCGATCAGGACGGCGGGCACATTACCATTGCCCCTTATGATCTGACCGGCAATGGTACGCCTGATCTCATCGTCGGGAGCGGTTTTAACCGTGGTGTAAACGCTGCTGGTGGTTATCTCCACTGGCTTGAAGCACCAACACAAGACGGACAGAACTGGAAAAGCCACCACATCGCTGACGTTCCCTTTATCCACCGCATTGCACTCGCAAATTTGTCGGAAAGCGGATCAAGCGCAGTGCCTTTCCTCATCGTCGCCTCCATCCGCGGTGAAGATGGCAAACCCGGCGAATGGCACAGTCCAGGCTCCCTCTGGTGCTATGAACTATCAGATACCCCGCGAGACACAACCTCTTGGCAATCTCACCTCCTTGACGACTCCCTCCACATCAACCACGGTTTGAGCATCAACGATGTTGACCAAGATGGACGCGATGACGTGCTGATTAGCTGCACTGAAGGCTTGATCTGGTACGAAGCTCCTGTTAACCCAATGACAGACGACTGGGGCAAATGGATTATCAGTGATCGCGAGTGTAGCGATACCTATGCCGCAGACATTGATGGCGACGGAGTCAACGAAATCTTAGCGATTGAACCGTGGCACGGGAACAATCTCGTCTGGTATAAAGCTACTGGCGATCTACGAACCGATCCCTGGGAGCGTCACCTCATTGATGACACACTCAACCGTGGACACTCACTCGCCGCCGTTGACGTTGATGGCGACGGTGTGTTAGAGGTGATCTGTGGCTACAACGGCGAAGGCACAAGCCTCCACCTCTACCGTCCAGAGAATCTCGCACAAAACCGCTGGAGCAAAGAGACGATCGACAACGGCACCTTAGGCGTTGGACAGATGCACGTCTTGGACATGAACGGAAACGGTAGATTGGACATCGTCGCCAGCGGTCTCAGCACCGGCAATGTGAAATGGTATGAAAACCAGCCTGGTAAGAACTAAGGGTGTTCGGATTCTAGCGCAGCTGCAAGCGTATCAGTTACCCATTGATTAAGATTCTTACCGCTGGCTTCGGCTGCCATGGCAATACTTGTGTGTATTTCAGGCGAAATGTTCAGTATCAAATTACCAGAATAAGGTTTCTGCGGTGGCCTCCCTGATTCTTCACACATTTCAAGGTAATCTTCAACCGCTTCTTCAAAAGCGGCTTGCAATTCGGCAACGGAGTCGCCATGAAAACCGACGATATCCCTGATTCCGGCAATCTCTCCGATAAAGCAACCGTCTTCAGTGCTATATTCAATCCGGGCTGTATAGCCTTTGTATATCATTACATTCATGGTATTATTCCTACCTCCTCCAGAAAACGTCTTCGTAAGAAAATAATTTTCCATCTCCGCCATTGATACATCTGGAAATCAATCCTGCCAGCACAGTTACCTATCCTCAATTGCCTCAACATTCGCGCGGGGCAGCGTCGTCTGTTCACCGTCCGCAAGTTCGACCCGTAACACCCGGACCTGCGCCTCTGTCTCCAAGTTTTGAAGTTCCACCGGCAGCTCCGTGACGCGTCCCAATTGTCCGAAATACGGCTCCCGAATAATCCGTACTAAGCTGCCAACTTCCAAAACACCGTCCAACTTGTCATCCTTCCCCTCTTCCGCTGTTTCTATAGGGTCCGAGACCAACGGAATAACAATCTCTGGACGGACAACGCCTGCACGAATCTGTGTCGCACCGTTGATGGAAGTCTTCAGACCTTCTCGCGCTTTCAGGAGTGTGAATGTCTGATCCGCCATCGCGATACTTCCGAACCCTTCTGTAATAACAAGTGTGATCCCAATCTCCTCGGAACCGGTAATAGCGACACCAAGTTCATAGCCGAGCAGTTCTCGCAGGTCCGCGTCATCAATACCACCAGCAATGATACCCTTCACACCGTGCTCGATGGCTTGCTGAATCGCCGCCGTTGTGACCAACGAACCACCAACCAGAATGTTCTCTTTATGTTCTGACAGTATCTGTTCAGCGGTCAATGCATCGCTCGACGATTCCGCAACAACGGTTAAATTTCCCACCGTTTCACCACCGATCCCGAAAATACCTTGGATATAGGTGCCGTAAGTCTCCACCGTGACACCTTCATTTGGAACGGTCTCCGTTACTGTGCCATCTGTATAAGCTTTGACTTCAACAGGAATAGGCGGCTCGCGAAGGATAACCTGTCCGGTAACATCGGAAACCGATTCAATTGTACCATCAATCGGTGAACGCGCTTGCGATTTGAAAAGCCCGAAAAGCCCTTTTGTCGTAGCGATAATCTCGTCTTCTGAAACAACCTCGCCTACAGATTTGAGCATGTATTCCGCAATCTCTTCCGGTGGGACACTGAGTAGGTTCGCAACATTCACCAATTGAACGTTGCCCGGCAGATCCGCCTTCGCGACGACATCCTCTGCCTTAACTGTTACACCGGCTTGCACAAGGACCTCGCCTGTGAGTGGGAGCCGGCGTTCTTTTTCAATTGTCATCCCCTCGGTCACCTTAAGACCGGGGGTATATGCATGCACCATTAAAAAGCCTCAATTTCAAGATATAATCTGCAATATAATTTTTACGTTATAAGTTTTCAATCTTCGGTCTTCAGTTACAAGAGGTTATCGGTAAATGAACACGCTCTTAATTGGTAACTGACAACTGATGACTGATAACTGCTCTAACTGAATATATAATATATTATACCATTTTCGTTGTGTTTGTGGTAGAATGAAATCAGAATTTAGATGAGGTGAGACAACAATGGCAACGCAAAGCGTCAATTACAAAACCGACAAAATCATGCCCACATGGACACAACTCGCTGAAATGGGACGTGAACTCCAATTCCACCCAAGCACCACTACCCATCCGAAGGTACTCACCCACGAACAAGTGGCTGATTTCAACCAGGTCGGCTATATCAAAGGCATCTCAATCTTCAATGAAACCGAGATCGGTGAACACCGCCAATATTTTGACACGCTATTGGCGAACGTCCTCTCAGAAGGCGGAAGTAGTTACTCAATTATCTCCGCGCACATGAAATATGGGAAGGTCTATGACCTCCTCACGCATCCAAAGATTGTCGCCTGTGTGAAGGATTTGGTTGGTGAAGACGTTATCGGCTGGGGCGCGCACTACTTCTGCAAAATGCCGCACGATCCAAAGAACGTCGGTTGGCATCAAGATGCCGGTTATTGGCCCCTCACACCCTCCAAAACCGTTACCGTCTGGCTCGCAATTGACGATGCCACTGTTGAAAATGGTGCGATGCGATTTATCGCAGGTTCGCATCACCTCGGACACTTAACGGCACGGAGCAGTGAACCCGACGAAAACAGCGTCCTGGGTCAAATCGTTGAAAACGCAGAAGAGCACGGTGAACCGGTGGATGTTGAACTCAAAGCAGGTGAAATCTCTATTCATACCGATCTGCTTTTACACGGTTCAAACGCCAATCCTTCACCAAAGCGACGATGCGGTCTCACGCTCCGCTACTGCACCTCCGATGTCCGGGCATCTTTTCGCTGGGATAAGGAAGGTGTTGTCGTAAGTGGAAAAGACAGAAACGGACACTGGGGCAACCCACCACGACCTGCCGTCGATTAACCCAACAGACGCGAAGTCTCAAATCATGTTAGGTGATAATCTCTAAGAGTTCCGATAAAGTACGGATTTGAAGGTCGGGATGAAATGTAAACCCTTCTGGAAGTGGGTCGTCGTCCTTATTAAACCAGATTATTGGCATAGGTACCTTCTTAGCACAGAGAACATCGAATGGATGGTCTCCTATATATACTGCTTTTTCAGGGTTAACTTGTGCTCTCTCTAAAGCCAGATGGAGTATTCTGGGATCCGGCTTTGAAATACCAACTTCTTCGGAAGCAATTATAAAATCGAAATAGTCAGCAATTCCTTCCTTTTTACAAAGATCCGGCAGTATCTTAGGAAAATTGGAGACGATGCCAAGAGGCATTCCTTTTGCTTGAAGTCCATTTAAGACCGTATGCGTTTCTGGAGATGTCCTCCAGTTTTGCGACGGTCCTTGAACATCCCGAAGCCTCTTGACTAAATCATCCAGATCTACTTTCCGATCTTTTAAAGCCGTTTCAAGCACAACGTATTCCCATTTCATGTCAAATTCTTCATCAGACATTCTCGGCGCGCCTTGCTGTTCTCGCATTATAGTTTGGGCAACCCACAACTCACCCGCCTTACAACCCCGCTTAAGATCTTCCAATTCAACATCTATAGCAAGTTGCTGACACCTTGCGAGAAGGACTTCCTCCGAGGGCGGCGTTAGAAATAGTAGCGTCTGTCCAACGTCAAAAATAACGAATCTGATTTGGGTTACGTCCATGCTTACTTCGCTTTTTAATCTCCTGCGTTTTCGGGCATTGCCAACATCAATTCTGAGTCTTGAGTGCACCCCAAGTTACCGCCAATTTCCCAACGGGTTCAACCGCCAATGCCAATGTATGCAATCTCCTCACGTCAGCATCACTTAACGCCTCTTCAAAAATGGCAACTTCATCAATGGCACCGGCGTACCAGATACCACCCAAGTGCTGCGTGTAGGCGATTGTCGGCTTATGCGCGGCACCGTAAGCGATGCTGATGGGATCAGGTGCTTCGGTAGTCTTTTTCAACTCACCGTCCAGATAGATGCGGACAGATTTTTTATTCTCAACAACCCCAACGACATGATGCCACTCGCCATCAGTCGGAAACGGTACATAAGCGGAGGGCCAATGCTTTGCCGCGTTCGCCGTGTCCGCGCGAATCCAGATGCCAACATTATTGTTATCAAGCAGTTGAATACCGTAGTTGTATTTGTCATAGATCGGATTTCGGGTGCCAAGGGTCGGTTTAATAACCGCCTCCATTGTCACAGAAGGGAAGAAGATATCCTCACCCATTCGTATCAAATCAACAGCACCGTCAAAATCGAAGGCTTCACTGCGAAACCCGTCGATTTGGTCGGGTTTGCCGATAATGGTGCCGCTGTTATTCCCGAAAACATCTTCAACGTCTTTTCCTTGAATAGTACCTTTATCAAAGGTCCAAAGTGCCACAAGCCCCATTTTTACTCTTGGGTCCTCGGCCGTTGCGGACTGAATCGCCGTGATAGAAATTACGAAACCGACTAAAAGCAGAGCAGAGACAGACAATTTCGTTTTCATGAATCATTCCTCCTTAGATTCTGATTTCCTCCGCAGAAAATTATATCACCTAAGTTTACGGATTGGAAGCCCAAAGATTTATCTTTGGGAGGAAAATCCGCCCTCGTGAATTAGACCAAACGCCTAAAAAAACAGTTGACTTTGGTCTGAAATTGTGGTATACTTGTAGTATCGTGTTGGCAGACATTAGAAGCGTTGCCACTTGGTAATGTGTCTGCCTCCCACTTCTAAGGGGATAAACGCACGATACACGATATACCATGAAACTGACTTTTAGATACCCTGTGTATCCGACACGGACACAACAAACAACATTATTAACATGGCTTGAGCATCTTTGTGAACTTCAGAACTCTGCGCGCCACGATCGCAAAGTTGCTTGGGAGACTGAAGGTCAATCTATTTCTTGCGATGAGCAACAAAAGAAGTTGACTATTGCGCGTGAAAAATATTCGGACTTTCGCGCGGTTCCACAAGATATGCAAGTATGTGCATTAGAACGCATGGATAAAGCCTTTGATGGTTTTTATCGACGTTGTAAAAACGGCACTGCGAAAAAAGGCTATCCAAGACACCGCAAACAGATTAAATCTATGACGTGGAAACTTCGCAAATATACAAAAGTTGTTCGTCGGAAAACCAAAGACACTGAAAAACAAACAATACGTGTTCGCGAAAACCCGATCCGCGAAACCGCATGGAAACATGACCGTTTGAAAGTGCCGAAACTTGGCGAAGTGAAAATCTACATGCACCGCCCGCTTCAAGGTGATCCAACACAAGTCACGCTCGTCAAAAAAGCATCTGGTTGGTATGCTCATATTACCTGCGAGTTGCCAGATACTCCGAAAGTAGAGCCGACAGATGCGATCGCTGTTGACGTTGGCACCACACACTACCTAACGACTTCGGAAGGCGAAAAAGAAGATAACCCCCGCTGGTATCGTCAAGCCGAAGGGCTGCTCCACAAACACAATCAGACGATGGCACGCCGTAAAAAAGGCTCTAAACGCTGGTATAAAGCCGTGCATGCCTCTGCCTTGCACCAAGAACGCACTACCAACAAACGCAAAGACTTTATCGGCAAACTCGTCTATAAACTTTATCATCATTCTGAAAATAACGTGTTAGTCGCTGAAGATTTAAGCGTGTCTAACATAGTTCGGAATAAACACCTCAGCAAGAGCATCTCCGATGCGTCTTGGGGAAAGTTCTTTGAGTGGGCTGGAAACATAGCCGAAAGAGACGGTTTCCACTTCCACCAAGTCGATCCTAAGAACACCTCGCAAACTTGCTCAAGTTGTGGTCAGAAAGCACCGAAAAAGTTATCGCTATCGGTGCGGACTTTCAGTTGTCAGTTTTGTGGCACGACTTTAGACCGAGACCACAACGCTGCGCTAAATATACTTTTTAAGGCAGCTGCTGCCTTTCGTGGAGAGCGGTGGGGTACCCCCCTCTATGAAACGAGAAACACAAACGAAGCACGAGACACGGGCTTTGAGACTGCTGAACAACTGTTATTGTTCAATGATCTCTTAACAAGCCCAAGTCTTTAGGCTTGGGTAGTTGACGGAACCACGCGAGGCAACGGCGTGTCGCAATTGCATTGATCCACCCAGAAAATCGATGCGGATCCTTCAGGGTGCCAAGTTTCTGGTGGGCTTTCAGGAAGGTCTCTTGAACGATGTCCTCAGCAATATGGAAGTCCTGAATCGTCCGCCACACGGTTGCATGAACTTGTTTTTCGTACTTCTCCATTAATGTCGTGAAAGCTGTGTCGTCACCTGCAAGGGCACGGTGAACTAAGGCAACGTCATTATTTCGCATCAAAACCTCCTGCTATCACCGTTAGGTGTGAATCTCAAATCTCAGTGTTCATCCGATTTTTAACCTACGTGACGCGAACTGAGCAGGAAAGGTTGCATAATTCTGCAAATTGACTGTTGCTATTCCGTGCCGTTGAGATCCTCCTCAGATTCTTCGTAGAAACTGTCGAAAATCTCAATATCATTTGGCGCGTATTTCTCTCCATAAGCGGACTTGATACCATTCCATAACCGGTTTAAAACGCTTTCACGCTTCAATTGGTTGTAGTTGATTTCGCCCGCCGCCTTCTCTATGCAGTTGGCAACAATAACCAAAAGAACCTCTGGAATTTCGGCATCCTCATTGATGATATCGTCAACAGTTTCCCATACCGCGTGTTTAAATAGGGTTGGCAGGCGATTGATATGATGGAGTACCGCCTGTGTTACAAGCACAATGAAACAAGACAGGCGAGGTATAGCAATATCTTTCGCAGCATCGTGTGCACCCAGATCCTCAGGTATACCAATTTCCTCCACATGTGCAACAACACCTTGGTGGATAAATCCTACGCGAAATTCAAAATTCTTGTGCAGCTCCTCTTGAAAATGTAGGGCGCAGTGCTCCGGTGTAATTCGTAAACACTCCGCTTTGAGTATCCGCTTGTCAATCGTTGTCTGTTTTTTCTTTCTCATTAGTTGTTGAGCTTTCCTCCGAAATCTTTATACCTGAGAGGAAAGCTCGCTCCTATAAAGCTTAGTCAATTTAAACCGTATCCAAAAACCCCAATTCACGCAATCGATCGATCCAGCGTTGCCGTCTTTCACTTCCAGCTGGATTTTCGACCCAACGTGGATCGTAGAGGGGTGTACCCGGTCGGTTAAAGTGTTCCGGACTCTTCGCATTGCTCCGCGCCCGATTCCGCGTGGCAGCAACCTCTTCAGGGGTCTTTGGGTTGTTATAATAAACCACTGTACACATCCGACGGTCTGCACTACCGCCCCAACTTGAGTGCCAGCACCGCATATCAAAAGCGACCACATCCCCCGGTTCCGATTTGCAAACATAGCCCGGCACATCACAAATCTCCAATCCCAGTGTATTCAAATTCTCACGTAGATCGTCGTGCAGCGACCTGTTATGAGAACCTGGGATCAGTCGCAACGCCCCACTTTCGGCATCGACAGGTTCGAGATAATACGCGAATTTCACCCCGTAGCAGTCTTGGGTCGGATCCGCATTATGGTCCGGATGCCAACCGGTATTGCCGACATAACGGTTCGCATCCGAAACAACGAGAAATACGTCATCACCATATAGTTGCTCTGCCACCTCGCAAAACCGTGGATCTTCTGGCAGACTTGTAAAGAATGGCGTTTCAGGTCCCATCATCGGCAGCCAATGTCGGCGCGTGCCATCAAATGGCGCATGGCGATACGCTGCCGCCATCGCCGCCTCAAATTCTTCCTGTATCGTGTTCAACTCGTCTCGGTCGAGTAATTGCCGAAAAATCAGGAATCCCAAGGTGTGAAAGTGCTTGATTTGCTGTTCTGTAAGCATGATGTTCCCCTATGTTTTATCGTGCTAACTTTTGTTGTAGTTTTGGGCTATCTACGACCTCCCGATTCACAATCCACGATGGAATTTTCCCAGAAGCCACGTCGATAATACTCCTACACGCACTCTTGGCGTTGCCATCAAAACACTCATCTGTCCAGCAGATACTGTGCGGCGTAACGATAACGTTATCAAGGCTTAAAAGCGGGTCATCATCGCTAATCGGTTCCTGCTCAAAGACATCAAGTCCCGCCCCTTGGATATGTCGATTCTCAAGTGCCGCTGTGAGTGCCTTTTGATCGACGATTGGACCGCGCGCCGTGTTAATCAAGTAAGCCGTCGGCTTCATCAGTCCGATACGTCTCTCATTGACAAGTCCACGCGTCTCGTCGTTCAGTGGGCAGCAGACACACACAAAATCAGCGGTTCGCATCAAAGTGTCCAAGTCAACGAGTTCTACGCCAACTTCCGCTGCCTCAGCAGGTGTGACGTACGGATCGTAGGTAATGTGGTGCATCCCGAAAGGTTTCGCCAGTTTGAACGCCTCCTTTCCAATGTTACCCATACCGACAAGTCCGAGTGTCCTGCCGACTAACCCCATTCCCCTGTAGTTTTGCGTGTTTCTCCAGCCACCAGAACGCGTAAGCCGATCCTTGATTAACAACTGATGGCTCAGCGATAAGACAAAAGTCATGATGGAGGTCGCAACCGGACGGCGAACACCATCTGGCGCGATTGTCAGCAGCACACCATTTTCCGTACAGGCTTCCACATCCACCTTATCGTACCCGACACCAAATCGAGCGATGACTGCCAACTTGTCAGCACCAGCGAACGTCTCCGCTGTAATGCCCGCGCCCAATACTAAGAGCGCATCATAATCCTGCACCTGTGTTGCTTGTAACACAGGTGTATTTTCTGCGATATACTCCCAGTGTAGACCGGCACCATCAAAAAGAGGACCGGCGATGTCGTCTAAATCGCAGGTGTCATCCGGACCCAGAAAGTCGCGCGTAACACCTACGCGAAATACAGATTTATCCATTGTTATTCCTATTCAATAGGACTTACGCAGCCCCGTTTGCAGGCGAGGTTTGAAACCCCGCCTGCATTGCGTGGAATGTCCATTATCATGGAAAAATACGTAAGTCCTGTTCAATTTTTATTTTTCAAGCCAAATGTGACGGAAATACCGCCATTTCAACGGATGGAGTTTAAGATCTTTAACCTTTTTGTTAATCACTAAAATCTGTTTTGCGTGTGCCAACGGCACCCACGGCACATCTTTGTGAAAAATCTGCTGCGCTTCTTGATAGAGCGAAACCCGCTGCTCGCGATCCGTAGTTGCTCTCGCCTGTTCTAAGACGCTTTGCATCTCATCACTTCGATAAAATGCGATGTTTCCGGCAGGCTTCTCCGCTGACGATTTACTCAAAAGAAAGTAGAGGAAATTATCTGGATCACCGAGGTCGGCACTCCATCCTAACATCGCCATATCGTGCTCACCATTTTTCGTTTTCTCAAGATAGGTGCCCCAATCGTAGGTCACAATTTTCGTCTCAACGCCAATATTGCGCAATTCGGATTGCAATACTTCAGCAAGCGCACGTCCGTCTGGAATATAGGGACGCGGAACCGGCAGTGCCCAAAGCGTCGTCTCAAACCCATCTGGGTAACCTGCCTCCGCAAGCAGTTGCTTTGACAATTCAGGATCGTAGGCGTAATCCTCAACAGAATCATCATAACTCCAGAGCGTCGGCGGGATCGGGTTCTTCGCTGGAATTCCCAAACCTTGATACAGATGTTCAATAATCGCCGATTTGTTAATGGCGTGGTTAATAGCGAGCCGGACTTTGTGATTGCCGAACGGCGGTTTGTCCATGTTCATCGCCAAGTAACCGATGCTCATACCGGGCTGCGATAGCAATTCAAGCGACGCATCCTCTCGAATCTGTTGCAGATCATCCGGATTCGGAAACTCCATCGCGTGGAGACTCCCTTGCTGAAGTTCAATGAGCCGCACCGAATTGTCAGGAATAGAGCGGAAGATAACTCGGTCTAATATAGGACGACCGCCCCAATAAGTATCGTTTGCCGCAAGCACGACTTTATCACCTCTATCCCACTGCACGAACTTGAACGGACCCGTCCCAACGGGATTGTTGGAAAACTCGTCTCCCCATTTTTGCACCGCTGTTGGACTGACAATAGAGAATGGGGTTATGGCAATCGTATAGATAAATGGCGCATAAGCCGTCTTAAGCCGAATTTGGACAGTAAATTCATCAACAGCAGTAATTGTATCCACAATCTCTGTCAAACCGGTGGCTATCCAGTAAACATAACTACCACCAACGTTATGGAATGGATGTGTCTCATCGTGCTGTCGATTCAGCGAAAAAAGAACGGCTTCGGCGTTGAAGGGGGTACCGTCATGGAAGGTTACGCCTTGCCGCAAGTGAAAAGTCCACGTCAAACCATCTTCTGAACTCTCCCAACTTGTAGCGAGACCCGCTTCAATTTCAGTGCTCCCATCTTTGTATTCAACGAGTGTATCGTAGATGTTGTCGCAAACTTTGAAAGATTCCCCATCTTCCTCAAGTGCTGGATCCAAACCCACAGAATCGCCACCGCGCCCAAAAATTAGAGTGCCGCCGCGCTTCAGATGCGAATCTGCAAACGCCGGTGAAGACACCACAAACAGTAGTATCAGAACAATGCATGAGAAGACCTGTGCGTAAAATCTGTTTTGCATAAATTTCTCCGGTGTGTATTGAAAAAATATACTCCATAATACAGGCTTTTCTGCGAAATGTCAAGCCGACTTTTTTCTCACAACTGATAAATACCATCATCTCTATGGTCTCTATACCCCCTTACGCCTACCGTACTACGGAGATTTGAAACCGCATTCGCCTAAAAATCGTTTTATTATAGGGCATAGTATCTCAATTAATAGGTAGCGAATTCTGAATATCCGTAGTTCAAGGCATACGCGCGTTTTAAAGCATTACAGGTAAGACTATGGTGTAAATCTCCCGCTGTGAATACATCGCGTCCAAAAAATAAAATATGTTATCTTTTGAACAACTCATCCAGCATTTAACAGACACAACGCAGCCGAACATTGTGCGAAGCCTTGCTATCACTGGGCTTGTCGCGCAACACAATGCTCAGGGAGTGAAGTTTTTAATTGAGGCACTTGACGACGCTGACGCAGTGATACGGCGCGAGGCAGCGAAGGCACTTCAGGACTTGGATGCCACAAGCGCAATAGAACCGCTCCTCCACACACTGCAAGCAGAATCAAATGATATAACGCTTTGGGCAGTGATTGAAGCGATCAGCGAATTGGGGACACCCAGTGTGCTTCCGGTGCTCGAATCGCTTCTTAACGTTGATTCTATGCTCACACGGATAGAAATCAAGAAAAGTATCTCCCGAATCCGAGCCCGCCATGCCGATGCCACTGCTACTACATCCGCAAAGGTGGCGGCATCTAAACCACGTGACGAAACTATAGAAATTGATGAACCACAGCCGACAGTAAACCCTAAAAATCCACAAACGCCTTCAAATGAAGCAGAGATAGAACGATCTCAGGTCCCCCCACAAGATTCTCCATCACCTCACGCCAGGCAAACGACTCAGACAGACGTATCGAACGATACACCTATACAAAAAACAGAAGGAACCGAAACAGATGAAGCATCAGTTAACAAACAACCGAATATCTCTATAGAATTAACGTCCGCAAATCCGCTTACCGAGCCAACGCAAGATACTATACACACTGTAACAGTACCGGAAAAACCAACTGAAACAGTGAACGATGCACAGATAAATGAAACCGAGCCTACAGATACAAAGGAAACAGTCGAGAATCTGCTTACCGATCCCGATGAAAGGGTTCCAACGGATTCGGAGGACGGAGTTGAAGCGATAGAGGATACGCCGTCGGCTGATGAAGAGGATACGCAATCTGACGAAGCGTCGGTTGAAACTATCGGCGAGGGAGAAGGGACCGAGACAGGCGCAGCTGATGCGGAATCACCACTACAAGAGGACGATACGGATATAAAGGATTTATCGGAAACGATCGCACAATCGCCGCGACTCGCAGGTTCGTCCGTTAACCTACCTATATTAGCCCCCAATGCCAACACTGTGCCATATCATCCAAAAAGTGCTTCACTTGAACCAACACACGCCAATTTTTTCCTCACGCTGCTGCACCCAAGCAAGTATCTCTCCAAACAATGGATATCCCGAACGCGCGCGTATCTAATATTGTGGGGTGTACTCATTGCTGCTGTCATCGGTTTCACGCAACATCAGAAGCATTTCAGGGCAGAGTCAGCACCACTATTTCATATTGGGCTTTCCGCTGATGAACTGCCGGAATTCGTAAAACGCTCCTTAGCAGAGGGGGATTTTTACATTCAAGAAGGTTTCTATAGAAAAGCTATTAGCTCTTACGAACTGAGCCGTAGATTCGGCGTACTTCCTGCTCGCTTCTATAGGAAACTCGGGTTCGCATACTTCAAGGAAAGGCAATACGCACTTGCCGTTGAAGCGTATGAACTGTTTTTAGAGGCACGGAACAACGAAACACCTGATGTGTTTGTCGCTGAAGCCTCGCTTTCAAATATATACCCGCTCACTTCGGCTGGAGAACAGATGACGCAGGACTACGAAACCTATAATATCCTTGGCAAGGCGTATGCGAAACTTGGACGTGTGTCAGATGCACAGCGCGCTTATAAGCACGCGATACGGCTCGCGCCAAAGTATGGCGAAGCGTACAACAACCTCGCCCGCCTTTATGCCGACAACTACCAGCAACCATTAACAGCAAATTTTGGAAATCCACGCGTTTTCCGAAAATTAAGGCTCGCCGAAGCATTGGCATATACAGCGGTCACGCTAAATCCGAATGTAGCCGCATATCATGATACCTTAGGCTGGATTTTGTCGAAACGCGGACAGGTGAATAAGGCAGTGAAAACTTTAGAACGGGCTATTGATCTTCAAAAAGACGCTATTGAACCGCACTACCATCTCGCACAAGTCGCACTTGAAACCAACGATCGGAAAAAAGCCGTAAAAGCGATCCGGAACGTGTTCAAACTCAAACCCGCCTTTGTGTCTATCGAAACCGGCGAATAGCGACGCTATAGGATGCTAACGGATAATAGAAAGTTTCCCAACACGCCGATCCGAGTCAGACGAAAGCACATAGATATAAATACCGCTACTGATCCCCGATACATTCCAAACTTTTTTCTCCCGCTCACGTTCCGTCTTAGCGAACGACGCAATACAGTTACCACTAACATCGTAGATATAAATATTAGTCCCCACAGGCAGGTTATCAAACGTAACCTGATCGTATTCTACAGGATTCGGATAGACAATTGTCTCTGTAAGTTTGGCGGATGGCAGCGTTATCGTCAGTGTTGTTGCACCGTCTTCAAGGTCGGCACCGTGTATGTCTGAAAGTTGTAATGCCTCAATCTGATAGCGGCTGCCCGTCCGAAAGACCACAGCAGGAAATGTGAGCACAACCCGCTGTCGCGTCTTATCAAGAATCGCCGAACGAGGTGTGTAACGTTCCGACCCGCTTTCTATATCGTGCTGCTTGTCGAGGCGGTAGCGTCCAACCTGTGCCGCGGAAATCCCCATCGGTTTGTCAAACATCAATGAAAGTTGATTCGGTGGCGAATACACCACGTCGCGCAACCGCGGTCGCCGAGTTGCAACAACAGATACCGGTGTAGATTGCGCTGACAATTTACCCTTTGAATCTCGATACGTAAGCCCGTACCAATAAGTTTGCCCTGTTGTGAGTCCTGTGTCTGTAAAGCTTGTCTCCTGAATCCCTTCGCGAATCTGTTTCAGTGAATCCTTACTTTCACCACGATAGAGGGTATATGTTGCAGCGTTTCGCACTATCTGCCACGAAAGCCTCACGGATGTCGATCCAATAGGTTTCGCGGTAACCCCCCACGGTTCCCTGAACTGGTCCCTTGATTGCAAGTTCAAGGCTGTAGGTGTTCCAAAGACGGTTAAGGCATTGTTGTTATTGAACAACAAAACATTCGCACCATCCCCATTCGTATCTACTACAATCGGATTGAAAGTGTTTGTCGCAGCATGATGCCAGATCGGACGATAATCTATGCCATCATATTGCACAAGGTAGCAGTTCGGCGCGAGGGTAAGGCATAATTCATTCCGTCCGTCGTTGTTCGCGTCCGCAATCGTCATCCCGTTCCCACCATCTCGCACATCACGAATACGTTGTGTCCATGCGGGACGGTAAGTATTATCGCCATCGGACGTGAAAACAGTTAAAAGCCAGTGGTTATACCGATTGTCAAGTGTGAGGGGACCGACCTCAGTACCTGTCATCGCGCAGACAGCAAACTCCGCTTTACCATCACCATCCATGTCCCCGGCAGCAAAGAGTTGAGCACTACCTTCCGGCAGTCTAACTGTCCATGTCTGTCCATATTGGTCGTTTCCAATCGTCTCGTACACAAATAGATCCCCGTCATTATCCCCAATTAAAATTTCCATCTGTCCATCGTTATCAAAATCACCTGTGGCAGCATTCGCACGGATGCCGTTATTGCCTAACGTCGGATTTTCAAGGGTAGCGATAGTGCGATGATTGTTATTTCCGTCTGCTTCGTATACCAAAACGGAATTGGTGGTATCGTCGCGAGTAAAAATCTCAGGCTTGTTATCTGCATCCGCATCTACGATTGCTATGCTCCAATTCCCTTGTGATTCCCAGATACGTTCCGTTGGAAACCCGTTTTGTGTGGGCTGTTCCAATAAGAACGTCACACTCGGAGAATTACACAGTATCTCTATAAGTCCGTCGTCGTCTGTGTCCACGACCGCCCGCGGTAGGAAGGGTTCAGGGAATGCGAAGATTTGTCTAAATGTCCCATCATCCGCGATCTCAATAATCTGTACCAGATTTGTACCCATTTTCGCAGTGATAAGCTCGAGTCTTCCGTTTCTATTTATATCCACGGGTGTGTCTACAGCGTGCAACGCATCTGCGGTTGGTGTTCCTACTGAGAGATGCAATGGATAAATCGGCGCGTTTTGAACCTCAATCTCATACAATACACCTTTGTTGTCATCAACCCACAACACTCCCGCGCGATTTGCCACGGACAAACGATACCTATAAGCACCAGCGGATATACCTAAATCAGGCAAATTCACGATATGAAGAAGATTCTCTGAATCTGAGCGGACAGTCCTAACGACGCTCCCGTTTGGCTGAAATATTTCTATGCCGCCAATAGATACTTCATCTGTCTGCCACATCACTACTGATTCAACGTTGTTTCCGACAAACCATGGCTGCGATTCATGCATAGAAATGTGTGGGACCATCCGATTCACTTCAACGACGGTCCTGTCTCTTTTGATGTCGCCGTTTCTCGATTTAACGCTCAGCCGCACTGTATATTGACCCTCCGATAAGCCGGAAGTATCCCACTTGTACAAGCAGACATTGAATTTCGGTCTCGTTTGCACAGTTCCCAACGGAAACCATAAATCCGGTACTTCACCGATCCCATATTCTAACCGATACTCAGTAAATCCAATCCCACCGGCGCTGCCAAAAATCTCAATTTCTCCAACATTACTGGATTCTGTAGTTTGTAGGGACACCTGATGAGTATCAATTTGTGCAATCAGCCCTGTTGAAGCAGTAAGTGCGGCGGACGCATCAACCAAACCGCCACCAACGAGACTACTAATAAAAAGCGGTCCTGCAGTGCTAATGAGGGTTGCCTGAATCTCTGCCTTAGTATAATTCGGGTTCGCTGACAAAACTAAAGCAGCAACGCCAGATACATGCGCAGCCGCCATGGAGGTACCAGATAAGTTTTGATACCCACCGTTCAAATCGGTACTGAGAATTTCGACACCTGGGGCAGCGACGTCAATTGTCGCACCGAAATTGGAATCGGCGTACAGCTGCCGCTCCGCATCAATCCCCGCTACGGAGATAACAGTTTTCAGCCCGGCAGGGTACAACGATCCGACTGCACCATCATTTCCAGCGGCAGCAACCAGCACACACCCACGGGCGTAAGCATACGCTACAGCGTCTTCTATGATAAAAGCATTCACCGTGTCTCCCCAACTCATGTTAATCACCTGTGCACCGTTATCAGCAGCATAAACAATAGCAGCGGCAGCGTCGTCATTTTGGAAATATGTACCACCTCCAAATTTGAAACCGGCTCTCACAGGCATCAAGCGGCAATTCCAAGCGATCCCCGCGATCCCAATCCCGTTGTTCGGCCTCGCCGCGATGATACCAGAGACGTGTGTCCCGTGTCCTGTTTCGTCCTGCGGCTCGTTATCTCGTACTTTCCAATCGCCGTTACCAGATAGAACGGGCGCGTCGCTAAAGTCCCAACCGTGAATATCATCAACATAGCCGTTTCCATCATCATCAATCCGGTTCCCGCGGATCTCACCAGCGTTTTGCCAAAGCTGCGAACGAAAGTCCGGGTGTTGTATATCTATACCGCTATCTACAACCGCTACTGTTACTGCTGGATTCCCCTGTTCAAGATGCCACGCTTGCGGCATATTCATTAAAACTAAATTCCACTGTTCACGATAGTTCGGATCGTTCGGAGTTGTTTCGGCACAAGGGCGATTGAGACGGTTCATCTCAACCGCTTCAATTGCAGGATGCCTTGCATACCGTTGCTGCAACGGTTCTAATGCCCAGTCTACTGGAAACCGAATGAGATGGTTACGACGGAGACGTGGATGTTGTCCGGCAGGTGTAGTCGGTGAAAAAACAGGCGAAACAGATAGCGCACCGAGTTTTCTACTCAACGCGTCAAGATGCTTGCTGGAAACATCCGGACGTAGACGTACAATCAGTTCACCGGGGGTATAAAACCTTTGAGAAAAGCTGTCTGAATTGCTCTGTGCAAAGACGAATTGGACATTTATGAACGACACGAGAATATAGATATAGATAGATATTTTCGTCATGATTCTTTGTTTATTTACTGGCTCGGATTGCCTCCGTTTTGTTGGGACTATACTGGCTGTATTTACCTGCTATGTATTTAGAATTGCATTTCTAAATCCAATCTGATATATTAATAGTATGGATTTCAGAGAGAAAAAACAAATATTTTTGTATGTTCTCATAAAGATAACTTACACATTCCTCTTAAAGTCCCCCTGATAAGGGGGATTTAGGGGGTGTTTTTGATAGGGTGTTTCTTAAAAATACCGAAACTGCTACTTTTGCGTAAAAGTGTCGCATATTTACTCAATTTGCGTAAGTCTTAATAAATATAAGGAATAAACGCATGAAAGCCTCAGAACTCACCGTAAAATGTTTGGAAAACGAAAACGTTGATTATATTTTCGGGATACCGGGCGAAGAAAACCTGGATCTCATGGATGCCTTATTGGAATCCGAAATTCAATTCATTCAAACGCGCGACGAACGCGGTGCCGCCTTCATGGCAGATGTCTACGGTCGCCTCACTGGGCGCGCCGGTGTCTGTCTCGCCACCCTCGGTCCCGGAGCCATGAACCTCGTCACCGGAGTCGCTGATGCCAATATGGATAGAGCACCGCTCGTCGCAATCACCGGGCAAGCCAGCCTGGACAGGATGCACAAGGAATCGCATCAATACATGGATGTCGTCTCTGTTTTCAAACCGATGACGAAATGGAATACGCTCCTCCATCTACCCGAAATCATCCCCGAATCAATAAGCAAAGCCTTCAAAGTCGCAACAGGTGAAAAACCCGGTGCCACCCATATCGACTTTCCTGAAGATGTAGCAAAGATGCAAATCGACGCGGAACCTGTCCCACACGACTTTCCCAGTGAAGCGGAACCTGTCGTCTCTTGTTTGCAACGCGCCGCACAGTTGATTAATGATGCGAAACAACCGATTATCCTCGCAGGCAACGGAGTCATCCGTCAAAACGCCTCCCGGATGCTGACCCAATTCGCAGAAATGACCAATATTCCTGTTGCACACACCTTTATGGGTAAAGGCAGCATTCCGTGGACGCATCGACTCTCTCTTCTGAGTGTCGGGTTACAAGCACACGATTTTGTTTCCTGCGGATTCGACCGCGCAGACCTCGTTATTGCCATGGGCTATGATATTGTCGAATACCATCCAAGCCTTTGGAACCCAAATCGGGACAAAAAACTCATCCATATTGACACCGAACCGAGTGAAAGCGATGCCGCTTACGTCACTGATGTCGAAATGGTGGGCAACATCCGCCAGAGTCTCAGACACCTCATGGCACAAGAAATTTATCCCAAAGATGCGGAATACGCCTCAAACACTTTAAGGAAAATCATACTCGATCAACTTGACGAGCATCGCGATGACGCAGATTTTCCGATGAAACCCCAAAAAGTTCTCAGCGATATCCGTTCCGTACTCGCTGAAGACGATATCCTTATTTCCGATGTCGGCGCACACAAAATGTGGATTGCACGCATGTATCCATGTTATCAACCCAATACATGCATCATTTCCAATGGATTCGCCGCTATGGGGATCGCGCTCCCCGGGGCTTTCGTCGCCAAACTCATCTACCCAGAGCGTAAATGTTTGGCAGTCTGCGGCGATGGTGGGTTCATGATGAACTCGCAGGAACTCGAAACCGCTGTCCGAACCGGTGTTCCTTTTGTGACCCTTATTTTCAATGATGAGGCTTACGGACTCATTGAGTGGAAACAGATGAACGGCTTTGGTAGACCCGCACACATTGACTTCACTAACCCCGATTTTGTTAAGTATGCTGAAGCCTTCGGTGCCAAAGGTTACAGAGTTGAAGGCAGTGACGAACTCGTCCCAATACTCAAAGATGCGTTTAGGCAGCAGGTGCCTTCGGTCATTGATTGCCCTGTCAACTACGCAGAAAATCTACGTCTAACGGATGAACTTGGACAACTCACATGCCCAATTTAACGCTTTCTGTAGGAGCGAGTGTTTTTGCTTGGGGTATTTGCTTGGGGTATTTGCTTGGGTGTTTCTGCGTATTTCTGCGTATTTCTTGTCGCTCGCGATCCATAATGATTGCTGATTTTATATTTTACGCTTCATTCAGACGCTAATCGTGGTTTTAGTCTATTTGCTTTCGGAGATACTTCGTTTTTTCTAAAGGAGGACACAGTACCTAAAAATGGCAGTTTCAACAATTGAGTGGGCAGACGGCAGAATTCGGATGATTGATCAGACGCTGTTACCCAACGAATTCAAGCACATTTATTGTGATGATCTCCCTTCAACGTGGGAGGCAATTAAATCTTTGCGGGTCCGAGGCGCGCCCGCCATCGGCATCGCTGGCGCATTGGGCGCAGTACTCGGAATTTGGAATTCCACCGCGAAAACCTACGAGGGATTCGCTGCTGAACTCAAATCCGCAACCGATTACCTCGCAACATCGAGACCGACAGCCGTCAATCTTTTTTGGGCACTGGATCGAATGACCCGCACAGCAGAAGAAAACAGTCATCTCACAATTCCTGAACTCAAAGAAGTCCTGCTCGCTGAGGCGCTGGAAATTATTGATGAGGATAAGGCAATGTGTCGGGCTATCGGGCAACACGGCATGGCGTTGCTGAACGAAAACGATACCATTCTGACGCACTGCAACGCTGGTGGACTAGCTACATCTGACTACGGCACGGCGTTGGCTGTTATGTTTAGCGCACACGAAGCCGGTAAACAAATCCAAGTTTACGCCGATGAGACGCGCCCCTTACTGCAAGGCGCACGCCTCACTACTTGGGAACTCATGCAAGCAGGGATTGATGTAACCCTTATCTGTGATAACATGGCGGCACAAGTCATGAAAGAGGGCAAAATCCAATGCGTTATTGTCGGTGCTGACCGGATTGCTGCAAACGGTGACACCGCGAACAAGATCGGCACCTATAACGTCGCTATCCTCGCAGAGGCACACGGCATCCCATTTTATGTTGCTGCACCCACTTCGACGCTCGACTTCGCCCTTGAAACCGGAGCAGAAATTCCTATTGAGCAGCGGGCAGCAGAAGAAGTAACAGAAGGATTCGGCAAACTTACCGCCCCGGAAGGCGTGAAGGTTTACAGTCCCGCATTCGATGTTACGCCGGCAGCGTTAGTCACAGCGATTATCACCGAAAAAGGGGTCGCACGCGCTCCCTATACAGATAGCCTAAAGGCGTTACGGGACTCGTAGTTTACGCTGCTTTTGCTATGTTCGAGCGGGTACCGCTTATGTCAAAGCAATCGTACTGATTCGTATTCATAATCCGAGTCGCAAACGCCATCGCCTGTTTTTCCGTGAGGTAACCGTCAGCAATTTCGGCTTCAAGGGCGCGTCGGATTTCGTTCCGTGCTTGGATCGCGTACGCCATCGCACTGGTCGGCCACCCCGTATCACCGCCGAAAGCGAACAATTTATTTGACGGCACCGCATGGATACACCGACGCAGGAAATCACGCGAACTATACGGATCAATGCTCCATGCCCAGCAGAAATCAACCCAGATGTTGCGATAGTGCTTGGCAAGCGCGACCAGTTCATCGTTGTAGGGGTAAGCAATGTGCATCAGAACAAACTTCGCGTCAAGATAACGAGCGAAAAGCGCACACATATTGCCAGCAGGGATACGACGCACCGGCATCCGGTCATTACCGGCATAATAGCCAGTGTGAATTTTGAAAGGGAGGTTGTGTTCAATTGTGAGCTCAACGCCACGCGCCCAGCACCAATCACCAAGGCACAAACGCGTCGCCTCATCAATATCTGAAGCGGATTTTGTGAGTACAGCGTTAAGTGCAGTAGAAGCCTCTGCATCGCTCCTTTCGCGCCAATCGAGCGTGCGGTTATAAGCATGTTGCGATTTTACAGCGATCGCACAAGGGGCGTGCTTAGCAAAGATCGTTTCCATAGCACGCTTGAGTGAGGCAAGGTCGTTAACTTCAACGCCTGTCTCCGCATGGATAGCACTCGGGTCAACCTGTCCACCACAGAATGTTGCCCACGAAAGATCGTAGAGAAAAAAATCGGGACCGGAGGTGTCCGGTGTGCACTGCCAACTAAAATCGTCTGTTTGAATGTGATCAAGGTTCGCGATGTCGTGTAAAATCTGATAACGCTTGCCCGGAGTGCGAAGCGTCTTTAGATTATTGGCACCCGCGAGTCCATCGCCTGTCAGTTCGTCGAGTCCATAGATGTGTTTCGCGATGAGGCTAACTGCCTCGCCATATCCAGTAAACTGCGTCGCTTCCCACGCTTCGCGGATACCTTCAAACCGTGATGCAACGTCTTGAGAAGCGTCCATCAGGTTACCCATCGCTTCTGGGGAGGCACCGGCGGTTACCAAGTCCGCAGGCACATAGTTACCGAACAGATCTTGGAGGATATCAGGTCCATTCTCAACCCATTCAGCTTCGCGCTTCATGTGTTCGTGTGTATCAACAAGGCGAATGGATTGGATGTGGTGTGTTAAATCGGTGGTTGCCATGAAAAATCTCCTATGAAAATTGAAACGGTGTATCCGTAGGTCTCGTACCAGGGCTATTTAGTTCTCGGTTTTTTCGTCCAATTTTGGACCCCCCAGGCCCGGTAGGTGCGGTTTGAAACCGCACCGGGCTTGAGAAAGAAGATTCAAAAACTTAGAAAATCCGATGATTTATCTAAAACTAAATCACCCTGATCTCGTACTTGACAAATGTGTTGAGTTGTGGTTTAATATATTAAAATGTCTTGGCAACTTGTCTCTCTTTACGGTATTATAGCGTGGAATCTTAAACAGAGAAAAACAGAGAAGACGAGATTCGCTCTATTATAAGAGGGGCAACGGTTTGTGTCAAGAAAAACCGCACATTCGACAGAGCCATTTAGTTTTCGGCTTTTCAGTACGATCCAACGATGCTCGTACGCCATAAGGTGTGCTTACGGTACAGTTGAGTGGCTCTAACAAATTCGGGAGCCTCAGGTGTAGACTTCCAATGAATGTGAAATGCTCGCGCAGGAACGCGAATGGTTACAGTCGCCTTCTTGATGAGGGACCAGACCACAGGAGCATATATAATGCCTACAGGACGGATTAAGTACTATAATTTCGATAAAGGTTTCGGGTTTATAGCACAAGATAGCAGCGATGCGGATGTCTTCTTACACAGTTCCGCTATTAAGCAACCTGAATACGAAGAACTCCGCGTCGGGCAACGCGTGAAGTACAGTGTCGTCGAAGGTGAAAAAGGACTCGTTGCCCAAAACGTTGAAGTCTTATTGACACCAACGGAACGCCGCTGGCTGCGACAGGGGAAGGCGATTATCCCTCGCGGGTACGCCGGATTCCCAGGGCAGAACCAAGGGCAATTTACGAATGACGAGGCAGCACCCGCCTCTCAGAAAAAAGTAGACAAAACGGAATCAACTCGAGAGCGCACCGAGCGTGATGATGCCTTAACCCCTTCAGATTCAACATCAAAGCAACTCAGCCAACCCACCCCAACAAAAGAACCCCATGATGCAGATGCATCAACACAAGAAGGAAACGAACAACCTTCAAAGCAACTCAGCTTCGGTGACCTCTACATCCTCAAGCAAATTAACTTTGAAACATCAATGTTCTTCGCATTGTATGACGCTATACAACTCCCTGCTACTGTCCTTGAAATGACGCTTTCCAGCTTGACACTCAATAGCAATGGCAGCGAACAGCACATCCCTAAAACGGATGTTAAATATTGCTACAAAGATATTGATGCTGAGAGAGTTCAAGCAGCAGTACAGATTGATGAAGACGTTAAAACGCAGCAACTGAAACAATTACCCGCTGATGCACAGGCGTGTGAGATTGATACAGAAGCCGTGCGGCATGCCCGAAAAAATGGTGCCGCAATTCAGATTACGCTTCGAGAGGGAGAAATCTTTCGCGGTACTGTGGATTGGGTGAGTCCTTATGAAATTAAACTCATTTTAGAGAATGGATCGAAGGTCGTTATCTTCCGGCACGCCATCTACAATCTTTCCGTAGATTAGGTACTTCCCTATGAAAGCATATTACGAACTCCTTGATGAGATTCAGCGTGATGTCCAACGCCTGCGTGAAGAATCCGGAGGTGTACCATGTCCATCCACCTGTTTCGCCTGCTGCCATAACACGGCGACAATGGCGATCAGTGAGGTTGAAGCTCGGGACCTAAAAATCGGTTTGGAGGCACTGCCAGCGCAGCTCCGCACGCACATCCGTAGTAAAGCGGAACGCAGCATCAAAAAATTGGAGGCACACGGACACAATATCGAAACCATCATGCCAGATACAGGCATGAAAGCGATTGGCGTGGTAAGAGGTACACCTGAAGGTGAATGTCCTATGCTCATCGGTGGTGTCTGTTCTGTTTACGAACACCGTCCGGTCATCTGCCGGGTCTGGGGATACCCAATTCATAACGGCAATGACTTAGCCTGCTGCCACAAAACCTTCCTCGGTAAACGGAATCGCTTCCAACCCCTCAATTATAACCACTATTGGAAGACATGTCAAAACCTCAGCACCGAATTGGGTGCCACTCAGAAAACGCCGAACTGCTACCTCGTCGCGCAATTGCTCTCGGAGTAAAATCCTGACACACCATTTTTGGAACTGTGGAGGTTCCATGAAAAACAGATTTAGCCTTTCCTATTTCTTTTATCTCACATCTGTCTTGAGCCTCCTGCTCTGTTTCGGTTGTGGAGACGCAGAAGACGAACAAGCGGCAACTAATCCTACCAACAATACGTTCCTCGGCGAACTTGATGAACCATCGCGACACCCCGCTGAACAACAGCGATGGTTGACAGAGGAAGACCGGAAAAAGTTGAAGGACGCTGAAAAATGGGTACACTTGACAGTTGAAGACTGGGTAAATTTAAAAGACAGAGATTGGGAAAAATTGAAAGGCAAAGATTGGGTCAGATTAACAAACGCGGAAGTTAGAAAATTCATGAACCTTGAGATTCCAAAAGGTTGGGTCGCTGAGACGAAAGACGAGGCGTTACGTGAAAAATTTGGCACGGCAGCTTTCTTCCAAAAGGTTGGAGACATCCCGCAGGCTCGCTATGATGTAGAGTTTGATCGAAAGTATTGGACAGGGAAAGGTGGGCCTATACTTGTAACACCTGAGTTTGCTAAGCACCTTGTTGGATATTACGCAGCAAACTATTTTCTTGTTCCAACTGAAGCGCATAAGCGTTTGCTTGAAGATCAAATAAAGCAGTTAAAATCTATAATCGCACAAGAAAAACGTCGCTTTATGGAGCAGCTCAGAATAGAAGATCCTGAAGCTTGGGTAGAAGACATGCGGACCCTCCTCATTAGCAAACATGGCAACATTCCTGAAGTTGACACCGTTGTTAATTTTCTACGGAAATTGGAACTAAATCTACCCAGAACAGACGAGGAATGTTTTGCCTATATTAGGGTATACAGTGCGCTCTATATTGTTGATTCTAAGACTGCTTCAATTTATGAATCTTATGCTTGGCTTGAAGCTTCACACCAGCTGATACCTATCATCGGGGATCCCCCGCAACAGACAGGCGCGCTTGAGAAATACCGAGCGGCACGCGCAGCAGGCATATCCTTCTATAACATAAAATGGGGCGATGATTAGCACACATCAGGTGTCTTAGACGTGCTTTCGCTTAACTCGCGTAAGAATTGGAAAGTATAAATCCCAGTACGGTGTCCATCACTCCACACCAAACGCACTGCATAGCGTCCGACGCGCTGAATATCCACGAGCCGTAAATTTTCAAAAAAGTCATCGGACGGTAAAATATGGAAGGGGTCTTTTCCCAAACGTACCGCATCGCAATGGGCGCATGGACATTTTTCGCGGAGGAAACGGTAGGACAGTTCGCTACGGTACGAATCTTTCCATTGAATTTCCAAACTCGTGTCGCCTCTTTCAATACGAGTCGGTTGGACTTTTTGCATAATCACCCAAAGTTTACGGATTGGAAGCCCGCTACTTCAGCGGGGGGAGGAAAATCCGCCCTCGTGGAAAGGACCAAAACGTTCCTTTTTTCTTGACATTCGGTCCAAGATTATGATACAATAATTCTATCGTGTTGGCAGACATGTTTAGCATTACCGCTTGGTAATGTGTCTGCCTCCCACTAAACAGGGGATAAACGCACGATACACGATATACCATGAAATTAGCCTTTGAATATCCTGTATATCCTACAAAAACACAGGAACAAACATTGTTAAGATGGTTTGAGCACCTGTGTGAACTTCAGAACTCTGCGCGGAACAATCGCAAGTTTGCGCACGAGGCAGAAGGACGTTTTATTTCGCGATATGACCAGGAACAACTTTTGAAGATTGCCCGTGAGAAATATGACGATTTTCGGGAAGTCCCTCAAGATTTCCAAGTGTCTGTTCTCAAGCGTGTTGACAAAGCCTTTGATGCGTTCCGCAGACGGTGTAAAGAAGGCGCGGAGAAAAAGGGATACCCTCGCTACAAAAAGCGTGTGCGTTCTCTGACGTGGTGCTTGCGAAAGCACACACTCAAAACAGGTGAACGTGTCCGTCAAAACCCGATAAAAGAAACCGACTTTCGCCATAATCGCTTGAAAGTGCCCAAGTTGGGTGAAGTCAAGATACGCATGCACCGCCCACTTCAAGGTGACCCGAAAGAAGTGACGATCGTCAAAAAAGCAAGTGGTTGGTATGCCCATATTACTTGTGAACTCCCCGATACCCCGAAAGTTGAACCGACAGACGCACTTGCCGTTGACGTTGGCACGACACACTACCTAACGACTTCCGAAGGCGAAAAGGTAGAGAACCCGCGTTGGTATCGTCAATCAGAAGGCTTACTCCGAAAACATTCCAAAAGCCTTTCTCGAAAGAAAAAAAGTAGTCAGCGTTGGCAGAAACAACAACACACCCTCGCTTTGCACCATGAGCGAACTGTTAACAAACGCAAAGACTTTATCGGCAAACTCGTCTACAAACTTTTTCATCATTGCGAAAATAACGTCCTGATCGCTGAAGACCTCAGCGTATCTAACATGGTTGAGAACAAACACCTCAGCAAGAGCATTTCGGATGCGTCTTGGGGGAAGTTCTTTGAGTGGTGTGGAAACATAGCCGAAAGAGACGGTTTCCACTTCCATCAAGTCGATCCCAAGCACACTTCGCAAACGTGTTCTGCTTGTGGTAAGAAGTCGCCGAAGAAACTTTCGTTGGCGATACGCACCTTTGATTGTAGTTTTTGTGGCAACTCTATAGATAGAGACCACAACGCTGCAATCAACATACTTTTGCGGGCGGCTCGCGTCCATCGTGGAGAGCGTTGGGTTACTAACCTCTGTGAAACGAAAAACTTACCGGTAGACCGGTAGGAAACCTGTTAGCATTCTTAACAGGTTTCCCCCATGCTTTAGCTGGGGGTACTATGACTGCTCAAACAGGTTGTAGAGAAAAAAAAACGGTTGCTAATTTGTGCGACCGCAAGCAGCCTCGCAAATCAACAACCGTTCAAGGCATCGCGGAATCTAAGGATTGCGCCTGCTATTCGTTATTCAAAGTACTCCGCGTTGATATCAATGAACTCTTCCCATTCTTCAGGAACGTCTTCTTCCATGAAGATAGCTTCGACGGGACATTCGGGTTCACATACACCACAATCGATGCACTCTTCTGGGTCGATGTAAAGCATATTAACTTCTTCAAACTCGTCAGCATCCGGTAGAGGGTGGATGCAGTCCACTGGGCATACATCAACGCACGAACTATCCTTAACATCAATACACGGTTCGCAAATCACATACGTCATGTTTTGGAAAACTCCTTTCCACTGGATTTATAGTAACAACTTCACGCAATAGGCGAGATTAGCCAATTTGATGAAGAAGGGATAAAAAACATCGTCATATATGGCGGATTTTTTTTGCTCTGTCTCCTGAGTTGCGATCAAGACACAATAATAATACCACATGCACCTTATTTTGTCAAATTACATTTCCAACAGATTTTACCTTCATGGAACCGCGCCAGTTTAAAATCCAAATTATTACAACTTTTCCAAATTATGCACCCTTTTCCAATCAAACGCTGGTCTTTAATTATAAAGCGTAAAGCAGCGTTTTAAATTTAAACAGTTTCAACGCTATTCACTAACTATGGAGAACTCTGATGGTAGAAAGCGATGTTCAACTGATTCGCAGAATCTTATCAGGCGATGACGCGGCGTTCAGCACCTTAGTCCAGAAACACCAAAAGAGCGTCCACGCGCTTATCTGGCGGAAGATTGGGGATTTCCATATTGCTGAAGAGATTACCCAAGACACTTTCCTCCGAGTATACAAGAGTCTCGCAACGCTCAAAGATCCCAATCTGTTTGCTGGATGGCTCTATGTTATCGCAAATCGGCTTTGCATTAATTGGAGCGAGAAAAACAATACAGCGATACAATCCTTGGAAGACACACCTATGGAAGACATAGAGGAATCCGCTTATACGCACTATCTGATAGAGCAACGCGAGGGGGAAGTCTCCGATTATCACTGCGAAATCGTCCAAAAACTGCTCCAGAAATTGCCAGAGAGTGAACGCACAGTCGTGACACTCTACTATCTCGGTGAAATGACAGCGAAGGAAATCGCTAAGTTCTTAGGCGTATCCGTAAACACAATTAAAAGCCGGATTCGCCGAGCGCGAGCGCGTTTACAAAATCACGAAGAACTTTTGATCAGCGAAACACTTGGGAGTGTCCAATTACCTACCAACCTAACCGATAACATTATACAAGAGGTTGCCAACATAAAACAGACACCCGCTCCGGTTGGAAAACCCTTGCTGCCATGGGCGGCTTTTGGAACCGCTGCTGTTTTGGTCATGTTGTTGCTCGGTGTCAGCAATCAATATCTGACCCGTTTTCAGCAGCCATATAGTTTTGAAGCACAATCCGAACCCACAGTCGAAATCGTTGACGCACCTATCACACTCGATATTGACGCAAAACCCGCTGTGCGAAATCAAGTTGGGCGTGCTTTTATCCCGGGCAACGGTAGTGGGAACGGCTTACAAGTTTCCGAGACAGTCTCATCAACCAATACGCTGGAAATTTCCCCTAAGTTTTCTACATCACAGTGGACTCAGGCAGATGGACCGCAAGGCAGCACCGTCTTTGACATCTTTGCTACATCTAAGAGGAGGCTTTACGCCATTACACCGTCAGGTATCTACAAACTAACACCCGATGCCACCGCGTGGACACTTACCAACACCAGCGTCCCCATTGGTGGATCGCGAATGCACATGGCAGAGCATGAAGACACGCTCTATATTGTTTCCGATGATGGCGTGTTCACTTCAACCGATGCTGGTGAGACGTGGAACGCATTTTGCCGCCGACCCAAAGGACATGCTGTCGGATTTATCATCACGGATGAAGCACAAGGACACGATTCACAAACACGTCTTGCAATGTATCTCGCACTTCAAGATAAAGGCGTTTTCCGATCTACTGATTCAGGGGCACAGTGGACGCTGCTTAACAATGGGTTGGAGAGTGAAAATGTCTTCGCAGTGACCGCAATTGGAAACACAGTATTTGCTGGCACAAACAGAGGGCTTTACCGCCTCAATTCAAGGGCTTGGCAACAATTGCCTGTGGCTACATCCGAAGTTATTCATTCTTTAGTCGCACATGAAAACAACCTCTATGTCGTGACGGGGCACGATCTTTTTACCTTGGGATTGCTTGAATCAAGACTAAAAGATGAAGGACAAATCGTCCGAGGCTACAACGCCAGTGCTAACAGACTCTTCCACTCAACTGATTTAGGAGCATCATGGACCGAGATAACACCTAAAAATAAATCTCCGTTTGCAAGAACACCAAAGGGTATGAAGCTTATGGCTGCCGGTGATACACTCTTACTACTCGGTATCACCGAATTACGTTCAAGGGACAACGGGAGAACTTGGACAGACCTCGGATCCGATAGGAACCTGTTTACACAGGGGCGCTTCTCAACTGTAGCAATAGACGAGAATACGTTCTATAACGTTAGTGTATCCGGTGTCCATCGGACAATTGATGCGGGTGAGTCGTGGCAACCGTTTATGACCGGGATGGCAGGGACCAGAATGCTGGATTTAGTCGCGCTCAACGATAGACTCTACATGCATACCGGTAACGACGTTTTCCAATCAAGTGACGGCGGCGCGTCGTGGAAAAATGTTCCTATTAATTTGGGCGGCCCCACGCTTAAAGCCATAAAAAAGCGGCAGGCGCAAGGAAATTTCCCAATTGATTCAAGATTAGTAGCCGCTGACAACACGCTGTATGGGATCGTACCTACGGAACACGACCTACGCGTTTTCCATTTGCCGGTCAGTAACGATGCGTTCGTCCCTGTCCACAAGATACCCTCTTTGGTTGGAAGATCACCCTCCTCTAATGTGTGGACAAGAGAGGCTTTAGCCTTTAATGTGTGGACCAGCGTTGAAGAGGTGAATCAGGCACACATGACTGATGGTTCTGAAGAGACCGATAGCGTACCGGTTACGCTGTATTTTATGAAAAAACACTGGGAAGCCGGTGGGTTCGCAGTTAGAGACGGGACGTTCTACGCGGAGTGCCAACGGCGGCTTTTCAAATGGGAACCCGGCAGTCAAGAATGGAGAAATACCAAACTCATAGATACCAGTGAACTGCCTGACAACGAATTAGATCACGGATTCAAGTTGGCGGTTTCAGCAGAAACCGTCTATGTCGGGAAACGGGATGGTAAACTCTTTCAATCGCTTGATGGTGGAGACACTTGGAAAGACCTGACATCAAGTCTTCCCCTTCATTTTACCCGTTTCAACGAGATAATCTGTGTAGGCGCAACGGTTTACGTCGCAACTGATGAAGGGGTCTTGTCCTCACAGAATGGAGAATACTGGCGCGTGGTAACCGATAAGATGAGTACACCTATCGTCATAGACAGATTCGCTGTAGATGGCACTACGGTTTATGGTGCTGGCGATACGGGGGTCTATCACTTAAAAAGCGAATGGCAGCAGATTTCTCCAGAAGTTCCAGATAAAGTCATATCTCTCGTCGTTAGCAACGACAAACTTTACATTGCTACCGAACAGCACGGTCTATTTCACATCTCACTTGAAGCAGAAAAATGGGTAGGAGGAAAACCATGAAAGTTTCAGTAAGCACGCTTCTGATCGCCTTACTTATGATACTCCCTCCCGCTTTCGCAGCGGCAGAAACCAAACAGACTTCTGACGTTACCAGTCTTTATCACCTCGTCAACATCTTAGGCATTCAGGTATCGCTGGCGCGAATTGAAGACACTCTCACCGAGAAAAGTGAAGGACATCGGGTCGCCGGTTTCGCAACGCTCATTGATGCCGCCAAGGAAATCGGACTCGAATTGCAAGAACGCAATCTCAATTACGAAGAACTTCGGAAGTTTAAAACGCCTGTCATCGCGCAGCTCAGGACCACATTTGAGGACAAAGATCCGACAAATGTGGACCCTATCGCTGGGCATTTCATCGTCGTTGAGTATACAAACAAAAAATGGGTGCGCTTCTTTGATACACCAAACAGGTTTCTATATCAGGCAGCCACTGTTGTCTCTCGAGACCGATTTTTGGACCGCTGGACGGGACATGTCCTCGCACTCTCAGAAAACCAATGTCAGCAAAAACAACCGGTTTTAAATGCTTCACCCACGTTGCTGGATTTAGACGCCTTAATCACACTACAGCATGACCATGCCGATCCAGACTTAGCGGGATATCAATTCCCTGTCCGTCTTAAAAACCGAAGCGATATTCCGATACAAATCGTCGCTGTTGCATCTAATACGTGACATACCGTCGTCGCTAAACCTAAAGCAGATGTCATCCCTGCAGGGAAAAACGCTGTTTTGGGAATCGGTTCGACTGCAGTTGCAGTCCACAGGACCTCTTTTATGACTGTCCATGTTCAGACAGATTCACCACAACGACCGTTCACTTTTATCTCTTTCGGACGCGCAAGGGAATTCCCTGTCGTCTTCGTCCCTGAGAACATCTATGTGGAAAGTACCGGGACATCGCAACCCAAGAAAACCGCCGGACTTAAAAACCCTCGTGAGACGGCTCTAATGATTCAGAATATTAAAAGTTCACAGGAATGGATTCAGCCTGTTCTCCGCGGTGACAACGTCGTTTATCCATGGCGCACTGCTGATATTGAGTTGAATTTTGAAGCCGAGCAGATGCCCAAAGGAAATTTTAACGAGAAACTCACAGTTGAATATATTGACCACAAAGGCGAAATAAGGACCATCAAATTACCGATCTCTGGAGACGGAAGTCAAGTCTATACACTCGCGCCCGAACGTTTTTTCTTCGGACAAGTTAATTCCGGCGAGGAAAATACGAAAGTATTGGTACTGAAGAATCTGACGAGCACTGAGCTCCAGATCGAAAAAACCGAAACCGATATCGGAACAATTACAGTAAAAAGACAAGAGAACAGTAACAACTATCAATTAACGCTAACGTTGCCATCGGTTTTAACAAAAGGCATCCTGAAAAGCGAAGTTCGACTCCGGACGAACCACCCAAAGATGCCTATTATCAAGATACCAATTTTTGCATTTGTCACAAAGTAGAAGCATTCTGTATCCAAATTTCTGAAAATAAGTAAGGAGTTATCCGATGCAATATCTCAGAGGTACATTTCTAATAATTCTCATTGGCATTTTAATAATTCCAATCATGCTATCCGCAGCACCGCATGAACCCTCGCCTGCAGGCGGCGGTTGGCTTGAACTGAATCCCAAACTCGGGCAACTCCAAACGGACGCACCTTGGTTGCCCGAGCTTACCGAGCCGCTCACAATTGAAGCGTGGATCTACGTAGACGAGACATTGCCTAAGCAAGTCCGCTTTTCTCTCGTCGGTCAAACGGACCGATTCAGCTGCTTTATGATTGGACTGCCTGTGGACGAAGATAGAGATAATGTGATGGATACCCGACTCGGTATCCTTTCCAATGGGACTAAAGAACCTTCAATGGTGACGAAAATGGAAAGTCTGCCGATCCGTCAGTGGGTGCATTATGTCGCGACAATCGACCGCGGTGCTGCTATCGGCAGCGACGGTCTTATTAGAGGAGGTGGCCCGGATGGGAGCGAACTGCCAGTGCCAAATGAGAATCGTCTTGTGCTTGGTGGTATGCCAACTCTGACGAATCTGCCAGCACCCCTGGGTGACAAAATGCGTTTCGCTTCAGGCGTTTATATTGATGAGCTGCGGATTAGCACCGTTGTTCGCTATAAAGGAGACTACGACGTGCCGACACACGCGTTCACCGCAGATACGGACACCATAGGACTCTATCATTTCGATGAAGTGTCAAAACAACGCTATGAAGATAGTTCAAATTCCCAGATTCCCTTAATCCGAAATGAGATAGATCCTGAGATGCTTGCGAAGATTGAGGCAGCGACAGCCTCACCTGTACTGCCAAAAAGTGAAGCGGAGCTGCTGCAACTTATCCGCGAAGGGATTACCTACTACGATAGCCTGCTTGAAAGCGGACGCGTTGACTTTCTGCGAGAGACTACCAGTGTTGCCTCTGATGGGAACCCTATGGGACGCGCCCCCAGTGGTACCTGGAAGGGGACTTTCGAGTTTTCAGGACGCAAAATGAGATGCCGCGTGACACGAGATGTTATTCAGTACGATTCTGACCGAAACATTCCAATTACGGGAACAGAGCAATACGCTTATGATGGTGAAACATTTGAGAGACTCCGGAAAACATTTAACGGTATTGTACTGAGTCGCAGAAGCGAAATCGTCGATGACCCGTCTAATGATCCACGCCTCTGGGGATGGGATCTCAGTGGTGGGAAAGATTCTCTCACCATGCTTATTGATGGACTTGATATCGAAAGTATTAAAGAGGTGCGTTTCAACGAGAGTGATGTTTATCATATCAAAGGAAATGCGTTTGGTTTCGCGATGGAATTGTGGCTGAACCCAAAGAAAAGTTATCGACCCGAACGCGTTATGTCTGCTCAACCCATGATTGCCATGACGAGGGATTTCAAGTTCAAAGAGGTCGCACCCGATCTCTGGTTCCCAGAATCTGCAAAGGGGGTTATGACTGTAACCGATATGAAGACCGGCATGAAAACCGACATCACGACCACAACGATACAATTCACAAACATTCAGGTTAACGACCCTATTCCTGACTCCCGATTTTCCATTGAACCACCCCCCGGGGCAACAGTGTATGATATGCGGACTCGAGAAAGTTTTGAAGTCCCAGCGGAGAAAAACAAATGATGTGTTCCAGTTTGCTTTCGCCACAAAGTGGGAGCGTTTCGCCTCTGAACTCTCTAAAAATACCTAAGGAAACGTGAGTTTGAAGAAAAAAATGATTTATCACGTAACCCAACAACCCAACGCTGTCAGGGTGAGAATGCGTCCACTTTCCAGTAACGAACAAGACCATCGTCAGTGAAATGAAAGGAGGGTCAATCCGATGACTCGCTTAAATTTAACGTTAATTTTCCTTGTATGCGTCCTTGCGTCTATTGGCATCGTCTTTGCACAAGATGACTTTTCACAACAGGGTGGCACCGTCCGCGGACAGATTGTTGATACAACTGAAAGGCAGATGCCGATTGAAGGGGTTAGAGTCGTCATTGTCGCTACAGATGGTACGGAATTTGAAACAACGACGGATGCCAATGGTGAATATGAAAAATCAGGTATTCCCGCAGGCCGCTATCTCATCAGTATCTATAAAGACGAATACGGTGATCGACTGGGGAAACCTGTAACAATTGCTAATGGCGGTGATCATTATGTCCCGCTGAAAATGACCAAAAAGAACACTATCCTTGACTTTTTCCAAAGTTCCGTGCCCATGTACTGGGTGCTGATCCTCTGTGTTATCATAGTGATTTTAATTTTCTCACGCACAAATCGATGACACACCAGAGGCATTCAGTTAGCAACAGTTGGCTCTCTGAAACCGGAAATCTGCAAAGATTCTCAATCAAAAAAGAAACGTTTAATTTTCTATATGCCGACCCTCAAATAATTATTGTCTAAGGAACTATCCCATGAAATACATCAGATGTCCATTCCTAATCATTCTAATCGGCATTTTAATGATGCCGACCATACTATTCGCAACACCCCACGAACCCTCGCCTGCAGGTGGCAGTTGGCTTGAACTGAATCCCAAACTCGGGCAAGTCCAAACCGATGCGCCTTGGTTCCCCGAACTCACTGGAATGCTTACAATTGAAGCGTGGATCTACGTAGACGAGCCATTGCCGAAGCAAATTATCTTTTCTCTCGTCGGTCAAACAGACCGTTTTAACTGTTGTATAGAGGGAACGCCTATGGACCAGGACAAAAATGGTGCCCTTGATACACGGATCGGGATCTTGTCCCAAGGAACCGCTGAACATTCAGGAACGATGGTCGGAATCCTGCCGGTGCGTCAGTGGGTACATTACGTGGTAACAATTGACCGAGGTGCCGCTGTTGGACGCGACGGTTATATTGCAGAAGGAGTTAATGGGAGCGAACTGCCAGCCCCAAATACGAATCCTCTTGTGCTTGGAGGTATTCCAGTTATATCGGGAATCCCAATGCCTAGATTCAAAGCGCGTTTCGCTTCAGGCATCTATATTGACGAGTTGAGAATCAGCAGCGTTGTCCGTTATAAAGGCAAATACGATGTACCAACAAATGCGTTTACCGCAGATGCGGATACCATAGGACTCTATCACTTTGATACACCGTCAGATCAACGCTATGAAGATAGCTCAAGTTACAAGGTACCGTTAGTCCGCGGTGAAATAGATCCTGAGATTCTCGCGAAGAGTGAAGAAACAACAAAAACGCCGCTGTCAAAAAGCGAAGAAGAGTTATTGCAACTCATTCGTGAAGGAGTCGCCTATTACGATAGCCTGCTTGAAAGCGGACGTGTTGATTTTCTTCGGGAGACCACCAGTGTTGCATCTGATGGGCTATCGGGGATGAGACGTGCTCCCATTGGTACTTGGAAGGGAACTTTCGAGTTTTCGGGACGCAAAATGAGATGCATTGTGACACGAGATGCTATTCAGTACGACCCGGACCGAAATATACCGATTACGGGGACACAACAATACGCTTACGATGGTGAAACCTTTGAGCGACTTCGAGACACATTCAATGGTATAGTGTTAAGTCGCAGAAGCAAAATCGTCGATGACCCGTCTGATGATCCACGCTTCTGGGGATGGAATCTCAGTGGTGGGGAAAAATCTCTCATCATGCTCATTGATGAACTTGATATCGAAAGTATTAAAGAGGTGCGTTTCAACGAGAGTGATGTCTATCATATCAAAGGAAATGCGCACGGTCTCGCGATGGAATTGTGGCTGAACCCAAAGAAAAACTATCGACCCGAACGTTATATGTTTGCTCAACCTATGCTTGCTGTGATAAAGGATTTCAAATTCAAAGAAGTGGCACCCGACCTCTGGTTCCCAGAATCTGGCAAGTGGGTTACGGCTATAACCGATGCCCAGACAGGCACAAAAACTGATGTTACGACCACGACCATGCAATTCACAAATATTCGGATTAACGAACCTATCCCTGAATCCCGATTTTCCATTGAACCACCCTCTGGTGCAACAGTATTCGACATGCGGACCCAAGAAAGCTTTGAAGTCCCAGCGGAAAACAACAAATGATGTGTTCCAGTTGCTTTCGTCACAAAGTAGGAGCATTTCGCGTCTGAACCATAAGCGTCAATTTAAAAAAAATAACCGCTTCGGTCCCAGACCCGGTAGGTTCGGTTTCCTAACCGAACCGGAACTTAAGCACAAACTTTTCATAACCCAAAAATCCTCTTGAGTTCCGTAGGAACGGTATGTTTATAGAATAAAAATGCGTAAGGAACTATCCCATGCAATATATCAAAGACACATTCCTAATCATTCTAATCGGCATTTTAATGACGCCGACCATATTATTCGCAACACCCCACGAACCCTCTCCTGCGGGTGGCGGTTGGCTTGAACTAAATCCTAAACTCGGGCAAGTCCAAACGGATGCACCTTGGTTGCCCGAGCTTACCGGGACGCTCACGATTGAAGCGTGGATCTACGTAGACGAGACGTTACCCAAGCAAGTCACCTTTTCTCTCGTCGGTCAAACAGACCGATTCAGCTGCTTCATGACTGGAATTCCTGCAGACGAAAATAGAGATAATGTGATGGATACTCGGATCGGTATCCTTTCCAATGGGACTAAAGACCCTTCAATGGTGACGGACACAGACCATCTACCGATTCGTCAGTGGGTGCATTATGTCGCGACAATCGACCGCGGTGCTGCTATCGGCAGCGATGGGCTTATTTTAGAAGGTGGAAGTGATGGGAGCGAACTGCCAGTGCCAAATGAAAATCGGCTTGTGCTTGGTGGTATGCCAACTTTGACGAAACTGCCAGCACCCCTGCTGGGTGACAAAATGCGTTTCGCTTCAGGAGTCTATATTGACGAACTAAGAATCAGCGGCGTTGTCCGTTACAAAGGCAACTACGATGTGCCGACAAAGGCATTCACCGCAGATACTGATACTATAGGACTCTATCATTTCGATGAAGGCTCAAAACAACGTTATGAAGATAGCTCAAATTCCCAGATTCCCTTAATCCGCAGTGAGATAGATCCTGAGATGCTTGCGAAGATTGAGGCAGCGACAGCTTCGCCTGTGCTACCAAAAAGCGAAGAAGAGCTGCTTCAGCTGATCCGCGAAGGGATTGCCTATTACGATAGCCTGCTTGAAAGCGGACGCGTCGATTTTCTTCGCGAGACTACCAGCGTCGCCTCTACTGTGATCCCTCCTGAACTCGGACGTTTCCCCAGTGGTACTTGGAAAGGAACTTTCGAGTTTTCGGGACGCAAAATAAGGGGCATTGTGACGCAAGATGTTATTCAGTACGAGCCTGACCGAAACATTCCAATTAAAGGCACAGAGCAGTACGCGTATGATGGCGAAACATTTGAAACACTCCGAAATACATCTCACCATACTTTGTTGGAACGAAGAAGCGAAGTCGTCCATGATTCATTTGATGATCCACGCTTCTGGGGATGGAATCTCAGCGGTGGGGATAGGTCTCTTATAATGATTATTGATGGACTTGAGATCGAAAGTATTAAAGAGGTGCGTTTCAATGATAGTGAAGTCTATCATATCAAAGGAGATATGTTTGGTGGTACTATAGAATTGTGGCTGAATCCTAAAAAAAGTTACCGACCCGAACGCTTTAGGAGTTCTAATCTCATGCTTTCGATGACAAAGGATTTCAAGTTCAAAGAGGTCGCACCCGACCTCTGGTTCCCGGAATCCGCCAAGTGGATTGACACCATCGCGAAAATCAATATTAGAACCACAACCGTGCAATTCACAAACATTCGGATTAACGAACCTATCCCTGAATCTCGGTTTTCCATTGAACCACCCCCTGGCGCAACAGTGTTCGACATGCGAACCCGAGAAAGTTTTGAAATCCCAGCGGAGAAAAGTAAATGATGTCTTTCAGACGCATCGTTAAAAAAATATTGTCTACAAACTACGCATTTTACTGCGCTTTGCTAAGTGCAGCATTTCTTTTCATAGGACAACCAACCGTAGCACAACCACCAGTAATTGAACCACACCTGCTTTCTGACGAAGCCGCACAACTGTTGGAGCACATCAAAACGAAAGCAGCCGAATATGACGCACAATTCAAAAGCGGTGAGGTCGAATTCTCGATCACGCTACATCAAAAAATTCCGCAAAGAACGGACATCTTTGAAGACCTTTTAGGATGGTTTCAGAATACCCTGATGCGAACGCCGAAAGAAGAAAAAGTCCCATCGTATGAAGAGAAGGGGGTTTGGGACATCATCTACCGATTTGATGGCGAACGCGAATTTTACGATGTTAAAGCACGTAAGAAGATGGAACTCGACGGAAGACCGCTCCGAGATTGGCAAGAGACGCACTATCAATATCTGATAGACGGCAAAACGCTGCGTATGCGCAAACGTACCGGTAGTGGATGGAAACGGGACCCACGACAAGCAACGTCATCGCAGCTTTTTGAAGACAAGTTTAATCCGCGTTGGTGGGGCAGGCTTCCACACGGACTCACCTTTCGCAGCTTCATTCGCAAACACGATCCGATTGATGTTAAAACCGTTGAAACCGACGGCACGCGAGACCACTACCTCAGACTTTACAGAAAAGCGCAACAAGGATCTGACAAAGCTTGGACTCACGAAATCTGGATACATCCGCAGAAGGATTACCACGCCACTCGTGTGATACAATACGGACGACTGGCTACAGAAATTGACCCACAAGGCACACTGAAAGAAGCATTTTTCCTGACCCGTAAGACCTATCAACTGACACAATATGAACCGGGAATATGGTTTCCGAAAACCGTCACCCAAGAACACTTTAACGGAGGTCTTATGGAAGAAATCCTCCCAGACACCCCAGAATCTGAACACCCTATGATTATGAGCGAAGCACTCATTCCGCAGTCGTTCCGCGAAGATAAACTTACATGGCCCCGGATGAAGATAACCATGCAAGTACAACGCGCCGCCTTCAATATCCCGATCGCGGAGGAAGACCTACGTTTTTCAAACGAATAGAACTTACGCATTTCCTCTTAAAGTCCCCCTGATAAGGGGGATTTAGGGGGTTTCTTCAGAGCCATTCAATTGTCCCATATATATTGCAAGTCCCCTGATAAGGGGACGTTTTCCTTGGGGTATTTGATAGGGTATTTCTGCGTATTTCTTCTATAGGGGGTTTCTTCAGAGCCATTCAATTGTCCCATAATTTCGATTTTGCACCTAAAACGCTGCCATATAGGATTCTCACTAAGATATTTTTATTTCAGAATATCAAACTATGTATGAGATACCTTGTGCCAAAATTTCCTAACGGTAAAGGAAAAATTAAACGCATCGCAAAAAATTTGACAAACCTAAATTTATATGGTAGTATATCAATATTCAAAAAAGCGTCGCCTCCAAATCCCTAAATGTAACACAAAGCGCAGATTTCCTTTCTCGACGACGATAGGAACATCATGAAAAAACCCACCCATAAGCAGTGGCGGTTCAGAGATTCAGATATTGACAGTAGTTTGGCATTAGCCGCTGAGGTGGGTGTCTCTCCTTTTGCTGCGCAACTGCTAATCAATCGTGAAATAAAAACTGCTACCGAAGCAAAAGCCTACCTTTTCCCAACTTTTGATGAACTTCACTCCCCGTTTGAATTAGCCGATATGGACAAAGCCGTGGAACGGATACACACGGCGATCTCACGGGGTGAGAAAATCTGTGTCTATGGCGATTATGATACCGATGGCACCACCGCCACTGCACTGTTGCTGAATACATTCCGTCAGATGGATGTTCCCGCCGATTACTATATCCCGAGCCGGTTTGATGAAGGCTACGGTCTCAGCGAAGACGCTATCAAAAAAATTCACAAGAAAAACGAGGCAAAGTTGATAATCACTGTAGACTGTGGTATCACGTCGGTTAAGGAGGTCGCGTTAGCCAACCAACTCGGTATGGATGTTATTGTTACCGACCACCACCAACCAGAACAGGAACAGCCACCAGCACACGCGCTAATTTCACCTAAGATTCCGGGGAATGAATATCCCTACACAGAACTCGCGGGCGTCGGTTTAGCCTTCAAATTAGCACAAGGATTAATAGACGATAGAAGCTTTCTTGAATCACTCTTGGATCTGGTTGCATTGGGCACTGTCGTAGACATGGCATCGCTCACTGGCGAGAATCGCATTTTGAGTCGTTTAGGATTGGCGGAACTTGATAAACGGGAACGTCCCGGAATTCATGCGCTATGTGAAGCAGCCGGTCATAAAATTGATACACCGCTCGACGGATATGCACTCTCTTTTAAATTAGGACCCCGAATTAACGCCGCGGGAAGAATGGATACCGCACACAAAGTGGTTGAACTACTTACCACCGACGCTGAGGATGTTGCAACCCGGATCGCCTCTCAACTCAATCAGGCAAATCGGGATCGACAAGATTTGGAAAAACATATCCAAGATCAAGCAGCGGAGCTCATTGAAAAAGAGGTCGATGATGACACCGTAGGGATTGTTGTCGCCAGTGATAAGTGGGACGAAAAGGCACAAGGTGTGGTCGGCATTGTCGCCGCACGCCTGATGCAATCCTATTACAAACCTACCATCGTCCTCGCAATTAACGGCGATACAGCGACGGGTTCCGGGCGTTGTATTGAAGGAATGAACCTTGCCAATAGTCTCGTCGCCTGCACTGATTTGCTCGTGAAACACGGTGGACACGCAGCGGCAGCAGGGTTAACAATCGAAACCAGAAATATTCCCAAATTCAAGGACGCTTTCAACAAATACGCTTCTGAACATCTCACAGAGGAGGCACTCCAACCGAAGCTCGACCTTGAGCTTGAAACGCATCTTTCGCTTTTAACGTTAGACACACTAAAGGAACTTGAGCAATTTGAACCGTTTGGACAGGAAAATCCATCCCCGCTTTTTGGTAAACGACGCGTCAAAGTTGCTGACGGCACACCCAGAACAATGGGACAGGATGGAAGCCACCTGAAAATGTTCGTCAGCGACGGTGGCGGGAGACACTGTGCCATCGCATGGGGAGCCGGCGACCAACTCGTTACTTTCAAACGTCCCAACGTCTCACTTGACATCGCCTTCTCGCCACAGATCAACGAGTGGCAAGGCACCCAATCCGTACAACTTATCCTTAAAGATTGGGAAATACACGCTGAAGGCAGGGACGTGAACTGGGATGTTTTTCCCAGACTTGATGATGAATCCTCCGTAAAAATTGCCGATAGGCGCAATACCAAGAAAAGGGACTATCTTTTAAAGTTGCTTCAACGAGAAGAATCTTGTATAATTTATGTACAGGATACAGAAATGCTGGACTTTTTGCTCACAAGACTCCTACCAGAGAGCATTGAGGGGATTGCGAGGCACGATGAGACAACATCCACTGAAGAGGAAGCAACGTTATTGCAGCAATTGGCGCATGGCGAACTCAGGACAATCGCCTCAAGTACCAGTTTATCAAGGCACGAAGCATTTCCTTTCGTAAAGCATGTTGTCTTTTGCCATCTCACGCCGAGTCCAGACCTCTTTTTTAAGCGATGCGCGCCCGCTTTCGCAACGAAAGAAACCTCCTGCCTGCATCTCATCTACGGCGATGCAGACGGAACGGAGATACAGAATTGGGTCGCCAAAAAATATCCCGAAAAAGTCGAATTACAGCAATTGTACGGCGGGATACGTAAAACCATACAGTCAAATGGAGCAGCGGGATACCCTGAAACGGCAATGTTAAATGGCGCACTGGGGGCTCCCGCGACAGTTGAAACCGGACTCACTATCTTTGAAGAATTGAAGTTTATTGAGCGGTACGCGGAATCAGGACACAGGCTTGTGAAACTCCGGACTGCTCAGAAAAGTGATTTATCTCGTTCGCCAACTTACGTAAGAGGGCAATGGATCAAGCAGACAAGCCCTTCTTTCATTGAGTTTCAGTTGAAAGAAAACATTGAATCTATGTGGGAGCGTGTGGAAAATGAGTGTCAAATCCTTAATAACCCAGATGCAAGCATATAATCCCGAAGCAGAGATTGAGCTCCTTGAGCGTTGCTACCGTTTCGCACAAGACGCACATAAAGGGCAAAAACGAAAATCCGGAGAACCTTATTTTTCCCATTGTGTCGAAACCGCTGAAATACTCGCCGAACTACACTTAGATACCCATACAATCTGCGCCGGACTTCTGCATGATGTCCTTGAAGATACAGGTATCACCCGTGAAGAACTGCAAGTACGGTTCGGCGCTAACATCGCAAATCTTGTTGAAGGGGTCACAAAGATCGGGCAATATAGACCGAGTGTTACCTCCCCAACTGCCAGCACGACAATCACTGTTGAAGAGCGCGTTCATCGAAAACGCCAAGCGGAAACCTACCGAAAACTCCTCTTAGCAACAGCAGAAGATATACGGGTCATCCTCATTAAACTTGCAGATCGACTGCATAACATGCAAACACTGGACTTCCTACCGAGTGAGAAAAGCCAACGCATCGCAAAGGAGACATTGGAGATTTACGCACCGATCGCACACCTATTCGGGATTTGGCGTATCATGAGCCGCCTTGAAGATCTCGCATTCAAGCACCTTTACCCCGACGAATATCGGAAAATTGCCGAACTTTTGAACCAGAAACTCGTTGAGCGCGAAGCCTACTGTGATAAAATGGTCAAGGAAATTCGCCAAGTCCTTGAAGAACGGGACATCTACGCCGATGTTCACGGCAGAACAAAACATATCTATAGCATCTATCAGAAAATGCAACAGAGAGGGATCCCTTTCAGCGAAATCCGGGACCTCGTCGGTCTCCGGGTCCTTGTTAAAACCGATGCTGACTGTTACACCGCACTTGGCGCACTCCACTATGAATGGAGTTACCATCCTGACCGACTTGAGGATTTTATCGGTCAACCTAAGAACAACGGGTATCGGTCACTCCATACCACGATTTTAGATGACGGTAAACCTGTCGAAATCCAGATTCGCACATATCAGATGCATAAAATCGCTGAGCGTGGCATTGCTGCGCATTGGAATTATAAAGAAGGGATCCCAGCAAGCGAACTAGAACGCTCCATTTTCGCCAGCTACCAGCGAATATTAGAGGACATGGAGAGACAGGACAGTCCGCATCAGTTTTTAGAATCCATACAGGAATTCTTCCAAGGTGAAGTGTACGTTTTTTCGCCGAAAGGCGACCTTTTTCGGTTACCAGCAGGCGCGACTGTTATCGACTTCGCCTATAAAATCCATACGGACATTGGACATACATGTGTCGGCGCAGATGTCAATGGGGCTATCGCACCGCTCCGGCGGGTCCTTGAGAATGGCGACCAAGTTAATATTCGGACACAGGCAAATGGAAAACCGAGTCGAAGCTGGATACGGCATGGGCATGTGAAAACCGCTACCGCACGCAGTAAGATTAGGCATTGGTTCCGTGAAAAGGATAGGGCGGATGCCCTGGAGTTAGGCAAGCGACTTCTTACAGGCGAGCTGCGAAGTTCTTATCTGAATGCACGGGATTATCTGAATTCTCCGAAACTCCGAGACGTTGCTAAACAACTCAAACTCAAAAACCTTGAAGAACTTTTTGTCCGTATCGGCAGAGGACACGAATCAGCTATCCATGTCATCAATCTCTTGAAACCTGAGGCACCGAAACCTGAAACCGAAACTGTAGAAGATGATAAACCGGAACAGAAATCGGAATCATCACCCGCCATCCAACTTGAGAACGATATTGACTTAGGGATGGTGCGGATCATGAAATGCTGTAACCCGATCCCGGGTGACCAAGTCGTCGGTTATGTCACACGAGGCCGCGGCCTTTCCGTACATAGAACCGGATGCATGCGTATACTCGATGAACCCGAACGACTCGTAGCAGTCAAATGGCCCGAAAAACCACTTTCCGAAAACGGAAGCCACCCACCTGATATCTACCCCGTCAAAATCCTCGTCGAATGCAGTGATCGTCCCGGAATGCTCGGCGAAATCACCACCGCCATCGCTGAATACAAGGTAAATATCCGCTGTGGAACCTTCCAACCCTCTACTGTCCATCTTGATGCTACAGCCGCTGACAACTTGACAATAGATGTTACGGGGGCGGAACAACTCGATAAAGTCATGCAAGCGATTCGACAGCTAAAAGGTGTGCAACGTGTCACCCGCATGTCCTAAATCCAATCTATAGCAGTCTCAATACTCTGATATTGGGGGAACACGCTCCGGATGTGATATGCTATACAGCGGTGGGCATTCTCGATATAACTTTAGCGACCCTTCCACTCTTCAGACATTTCGTACATACACGGATCCGCCTCGGACCTGCCTCCGTTTGAACCCGAACCCGTTGAAGATTTGGAAGCCAACGCCGCTTTGTGTGCCGAAATGATTTACTAATCTGGTTACCCGCCATCGGGCGTTTACTACAAATACTACAGACGCGTGACATCTTGATATCTCCTTTTTCTTTCCGCTAAAATGTTGGTTAAACCTAAACATTAATAATACCACAATTCGGACTGAAAAGCAAATTTTCTTTAAAACACATCCCCGAATTCCAGCCTTCCAAACCCCGCACAACCTGCGATTCAGATCAACTGAAAACCATCCCTCTAACCACTGACAGCTGACTGCCGATGGCTGACGGCTGATAACTAAAAATAGATGTGACTTTTTCGGAAGAATCTGGTATACTATGCACTATGAAAGTTGCTTATATTACCGCAGGTGCTGCTGGCATGTACTGCGGAACTTGTATCCACGACAATATGGTCGCCACTGTCCTAAAGAAGCAAGGTCATAATGTTTCACTGATCCCTACCTATACGCCCACCCGGACGGATGAAGCAAATGTCAGCATGAGTCGCGTCTTTTTCGGCGGTGTGAACGTCTATCTTCAGCAAAAACTCTCCATCTTTAGGCACACCCCATGGACATTCGACAAACTACTCGACAATCCAGCGCTGTTGAATGGATTAGCAAGGTTCAGCGGCGCAACAGATGCCAGCGATCTCGGACAACTCACGGTCTCTATGCTCAGTGCTGAGCAAGGGTATCAACGGAAGGAATTAACGAAATTAGTCAAATGGCTTGCTGAGGAGAACAAACCCGATATCGTCTATCTCACCAACTCCATGTTAGTAGGCTTCACCAGAGAGATAAAAAAGGCGTTGGATGTACCAGTTATCTGCGCGCTTCAAGGCGAAGATATCTTCCTGCAAGATCTAATCGAACCCTACAAGACAGAAGCGTTAGCGCTCCTCCGAGAACGGGCAGTAGATGCAGACGGCTTCGTCGCACCATGTAACTACTACGCACAATTCATGGCAGACGCATATCTTGATGTCCCGCTTGATAAAATCCATATCGTCCCGCTCGGATTAAACGTAGACGGTCACGGCTTACCTGTCGAAAAACCTGAACCGCCACCTTTCATTATCGGCTATCTGGCGCGTATCTGCCCTGAAAAAGGGTTGCACATCTTAGTAGATGCTTTCCAGATAATCGCTGAAGCAATGGGCGCGAATAACGTTCAACTCCATGTCGCAGGATACCTCGGAAAGAAAGATGAACCGTATTTAGAGGAACTCATTAATCAGATTCAGGCATCCGGTTTGTCAGAAAGTTTTGTGCATCACGGCGAGGTAACCCGTACCGAAAAAATTGATTTCCTTAACCGTTTACATGTCTTCTCTGTTCCCACTGTTTACCGTGAATCCAAAGGTCTATCCATTATAGAGTCGCTTGCCAACGGTGTACCGGTTGTCCAACCTCAGCACGGCACGTTTCCAGAAATGATCAGCGCAACTGAAGGTGGAATCCTCGTGGCACCTGAATCGGCTGAGGCAGTAGCGATGGGCATCATGGAACTCCTTAACGATGCCGAGCAACGCGAACATCTCGGAAAAACCGGCAAAATGAATGTCCATCAAAAATTTAACGACACAGCCGTAGCAGAGCAACTCTTAAAAGTATTTGAAAAGTATACCGAATAGGACTTAGGCATTTGCTCTTAAAGTCCCCCTGATAAGGGGGATTTAGGGGGTTGTGGTATTTATTTGAAAAGCGTACCGAACAGGACTTACGCATTAAAGTCCCCCTGATAAGGGGATTTAGGAGTGTTTTTGCTGGAGGTGTTTTGCTTGGGTATTTCTGCGGATTTCTTAAAAATACCGAAATTACTGCTTTTTGCGTAAGTCCTACCTAATATTCAACTATAGGCGCGCTTCGTCCGCGCGTTATCAGAAAATTAGAAAGGAATAGATCATGTCTAAAATATGGCTAATTTTTGTTTTCATGACTGTCTCGGCATGGGGACTTTACGGGGTTTTTCTACATCAGGGACAGGGTGCTATGGGAGACCTTAAGGTGGATCCGAATGTACGCTACAAAGCATTCCTCTTTGTGGGCATCGCCTACCTTCTTGCAGCAGTTATCGGTTCTGCATTAATGCTTATCCTTAATGGGTCCGACTGGCAATTTACAGCTGGAGGTGTCACTTGGTCGTTTGTTGCAGGGCTTGTCGGTGCTATTGGCGCGTTCGGCGTTCTGCTCGCCTTCGGCGCAGGGGGTAGACCCGCTGTTGTGATGTCTATCGTTTTCGCAGGCGCACCTATCGTAAATGCCATCGTCGCGACGCTCTCACATCCACCTGCCGGTGGATGGGGCGCAGTCCGATGGCAGTTTATAGCAGGCATCCTGCTCGCAGCACTCGGCGGTTGTTTGGTGATGCTTTATAGACCCACCTCATAGCACGTCGAAAAGCCGCCGTAAACTCCCTCTTTCGCTGGCGGGGTTTGCTGAGGTTTAATAAAATAAATCGGTAATCCCCAGGCCCGGTAGGTGCGGTTTGCTGAGGTTTAATAAAATAAATCGGTAATCCCCAGGCCCGGTAGGTGCGGTTTGGAACCGCACCGGGTCTTAGGCACAAACACTGTGGTAACCTCATTGGATACTTTATGAAATTACCGAATTAAAAAAATAATCTTCATTAACCCCGCCAATTTTTGGGTGTATAAACAATTGTAGGTTCCACTATAGCGTATCTTGGAAAGGCGGCTGAATTTCCTATCCCCTGCCTCGCTCGATTCAATCGTTTTACAACAAAGTGCACTTTTTACTATCCTTTTCATGTGACATGTCTCTAATAAGCAAGAAGAGGGAGAATTGTCATGCATTCTGAAGAATTGATTGACGCGAGTGATGCTGAACTGGTCGTCGTCGCACTTGCCGGTAATACACAGGCTTTTGATGTATTAGTGACCCGCTATCGACGGGCTATGTTGACTGTGGCACAACAGATTGTCCGAAATTCCGCAGACGCGGAAGATGTCGTACAGGATGCACTTTTGCGGGCTTTTGAGGCATTACCACAACTCTCAGATTTGAATCGGTTCGGCGCGTGGCTGCATTCAATTACCCGAAACCGTGCCTTGCGTTACTACAGAAATGCCAGTCGCTATCAACCCCAGGAGGATATGGAGCCACACCTCAATAGAGTCTCCGATACATCGGCGGCGGATCCCGCCCGCATTGTGGAAAGCGAATCGACGCAGCAGGCTGTTCGAGATGCTATTCAGAGCATGCCCGCAGACTATCAGGCAGTTATCGAACTCTATTACTGGGCAGAAATGCCCCAAAAACGGATGGCTGAATTCCTTTCCCTGCCCCTCACGACTGTAAAATGGCGGCTTCGTAAGGCGAAAGAGATGCTAAAAGCAAATTTAGAAAAACTCGGCTACGGCGAAGATGTGTGACAAACTTTAGGAAACTTACTTATGAACCCATACGGAGGTGGATACCATGGAACAACACAGACAGGAGAGGCAGCAGGAACTCAGGGCACTTTTCCACATGTTGGACCACACCGCAAAGATCGCAGAGGATGCAGCCTTGACGGACACCCTTAGCGGCGGTGAAACGCGGTGCATCACCCAATTCAATAACACCCTCGCACGTTTAGCGGAACTCAACGCCGTGCCTGATGGACTTTTCGACGAACTCCAGCCTGAAGCGTCTTTTGGTCAAATCGGGATCGCCTGCCATCAACTCGCAGCTTACCTTAATGAAGGATTAGATACAACCAAGGATTCCAAGGGATGGTTCGCCAGCTTTTTCGGTGAACGCTTCATGGAACATCTAACGGAAGAGGCGACAGATCAACCCCTCGGAGATATGATCCGACAAGCTGTGCCTGACTTCTTGACCGAGACAACATTAGAAGACATCGTCGAAACTTTTCCCGTTGCAGCCGGCGGAAAACTCACAATTGATGCTGACTGTGGCGAGATTGACGTGCAGAGCACAGAGGACGATACCGTCTCCGTCCGGATTCAACGCGCCGCCCAGATAAAAGCAAATCGGCGAGCAGCCGAAATCCTCAAGAATCTTGATGTTCAGATAGCGCATGAGGCATCCGATGTTAAAATTGAAGCGAAGTTCACAGGAAACGCAAAACGATGGCTGAAGCGGAAAAACGATCTTGATGTGCAGTTTGATATCCGCGTACCACGGCACTATAACCTTGATTTGCAAACTGCATCCGACGACATTGCCGTTGTGAATGTTACAGGAGACGTGAACGTGGAAACATTCAACGCAGGACTCCGTCTGCAAGAGATTACCGGTCGTATTGATGCGGTCACATCCGTTGGGAATATTGATCTCAAGGGGTTTAATGGAGATGCGGTGCTTCAAACGAAGGGTGGGAATATTACACTTGCAGCGGGTTTCGGCGATGTTAAAGCCAAAACCTCAGGTGGAAACGTACAGGCTGTTCAGGTCAGAGGTGCGGTTAATGGACAAACCTCCGGCGGCAATGTTACGCTACGCGAATGCAAAGGTGGCGCTGACCTGAAAACGGCTGGCGGGAGTATAGAGGTCGAAAATGACGGACCCGTCCTTGCGAAAACGAGTGGCGGTTCCATTCGCTGCCAACTTCAAAAGGCAGCCACCAGTGAAAACTTACTGTTAGATTTGGAGACAATGGGCGGGAGCGTAAATGTCTCGCTTGTCCCTGATATTGCAGCGGCTGTCGAGGCAACAGTACTCGGTGGCTCAGTAACGACGGAATTCCCAGTAACTGTAGAAGCATCGGGTACGGTAAAACCTGATCGGTTACAAGGGACTATTAATGGCGGCGGTCCGCTCCTAAAACTCCGTGCCGTCGGTGGCAATATTATCCTTAGGAAGATGGATGATGAAACAGAGGAATAGCATGCTGGATAACAGGCGGAGCGAGTTGATGTTAGTCGGATTACTTGTGTGGTTCGTCCTGAGCGTAGGCATTTTTATTTCGCTTCTGATCCCCTTTGTCGTGCCGCAACACCAGTTAGCGCAGTTTATCCCCGAATGCGATTGGCAATCGCAATTGCACAAACCGTGTGCTTTTTGTGGGATGAGTACCGCATTCTACGCCATCTCGCGCGGCGATTTCGTCCAGGCACATCGTTTAAACCCGTTAAGCCTCTACATCTACTCTATTTTTTTCCTAAATACGTTCTTCGCAGTGATTACCTTAAAACCAAGCACACGTCTTGTTAAAAATATAACAGCGACGCTCCATCGCGACAGCGCGTTCTCATAATTTGGAGATCATCATGGGTCTATTATCAATCTTCAGTTTGATTTGGGGGATATTGGCTACGCTTGGATTGGCAGTTGCGTTCATTCCATGCTTCGGATCCCTCAATTACCTTAACATTCCATTCGCGGTGTTCGGTTTGCTTTTTAGCATCTTGGCTATCGTTTTATCATCAAAAAAAGAACCCGCCATTGCCGGATTAATCCTTTGTGCCGTAGCCATTTTCTTAGGCGGCATCCGACTCGTCATAGGCTTCGGCATTTTCTAATACCATTTCTAAAAGTTTATATCGCATTCACCGCACCTTTTACACAGATCCAGTAGGTGCGGTTTTGCTGCGTACCATAAGTGTCAATTTAAGAAAATAATAACCTTGTTTTCCCAGGCCCGGTAGGTTCGGTTTCCTAACCGAACCGGATACGACGCGGAAACCTTGAAGATTTCAAAAAACCTCTTCAGTCCCGTAGGGGACGGTATGTTTATAGCAGCGTTTTCAAGCAAAAACCCAAGCCCCGTAGGGGCGGCATGTTTATATCGGTGTTCCAAAATACTGTGAAACAATCTCTAAATTGACACCTATGGTGCGGTTTTGCTGCGTACTCGCCTGCCCCCTTGATAAGGGTGTGTTTTTGCTTGGGTATTTATGCGTATTCTTGTCACTCGCGATGCTTCCGCGAAAATGATCAAAAAACTGACAATTAAATGGCTCTAATTCAGCCTTAAACCCATTGATTTGTTCCCCCGCTTTATGCTATAATTCTCCTAACATTACAAGCAAAGGATTCAGGTATGGCAATAAAGAAATCACAACTCTACGCGTCGCTCTGGCAAAGCTGCGACGAACTCCGCGGCGGGATGGATGCATCACAATACAAAGACTATATCCTGACGCTGCTCTTCATGAAATACGTCTCCGATAAAGCGGAAAATGATCCCTACGCACTCATCACCGTTCCAGAAGGCGGTGGCTTCTCGGATATGGTGGCACTGATCGGGAACAGAGACATCGGCGAAAAAATTAACGTCATTATCGGGGCATTCGCGAAGGCAAACGATCTCAACGGTGTTATTGATCAGGCGGACTTTGATGACAGTAGTAAACTCGGCAGCGGTAAAGAGAAGCAGGACAGGCTCTCTAAACTCGTCGCTATTTTCAACGATCTCGACCTAAGCGCGAACCGAGCCGAAGGAGACGACCTCTTAGGCGATGCGTATGAATACCTCATGCGACACTTCGCTACGGAATCAGGGAAAAGCAAGGGACAGTTCTACACACCTGCTGAAGTCTCCCGCATCATGGCGAAGGTCATCGGCATCGGACCCGGGACGCAACAGGATCAAACCATTTACGACCCTACCTGCGGTTCCGGCTCACTCCTGCTTAGGGCAACAGACGAGGCACCGCGGATCTATGGACAGGAAAAAGACAATGCCACCCATGCCCTTGCACGGATGAACATGATCCTCCACGATAACATCACCGCTGACCTACGCCACGGCAACACACTCGCCGCACCCGATTTCACTGACGATGATCGCTTGAAAACCTTCGATTTTGCTGTCGCCAATCCACCTTTCTCAGACAAAGCATGGACCAACGGGATCATCCCTGAAAATGATCCTTACAGCCGTTTTGAATACGGTGTCCCACCCGCCAAAAATGGCGATTACGCCTTCCTGCTCCATTTCATTGCCTCGCTCAAGAGTAAAGGTAAAGGCGCGATTATTCTGCCGCACGGTGTCCTGTTCCGCGGCAATAGGGAAGCGGACATCCGCACTGAACTCATCCGCCACCGCTATATTAAAGGCATCATCGGTCTGCCCGCAAACCTGTTCTACGGGACGGGGATCCCAGCGTGTATCCTCGTTATCGACAAAGAGAACGCACACGTCCGAAACGGTATCTTTATGATTGACGCGAGCAACGGGTTCATCAAGGATGGAAACAAGAACCGGCTCCGCGCCCAAGACATCCACAAAATCGTTGTTGTCTTCAATGAACAGAGGGAATTACCGCGCTACTCACGTATGGTGCCAATTTCTGAAATCGCTGACCCCGCAAACGCCTATAACCTCAATATCCCGCGCTATATCGATACCAGTGAACCCGAAGATTTACACGACCTCGGCGCACACCTCAACGGCGGCATCCCTGACACTGATATTGATGCACTCAACGACTATTGGACGGTCTTCCCGACACTCCGTAATGCTCTATTTGAAGCTAACGGTAGACCGGGATACAGCGACCCGCTCGTGGAAACGCAACACATAAAAACGACAATCCTCACGCATCCGGAATTCAACGCTTATCAACAGCAGGTCTCGACAGTTTTTCACGGATGGCGCGAGACACACGAACAACGCCTGCTTGCTATTGATGTCGGCACGCCGCCGAGGGAAATCATCTGGACGTTATCGGACGATCTCCTCTCCCGTTTCAACGACCTGCAACTCTTGGATCGGTATGATGTCTATCAGAAACTAATGGATTATTGGGACGAGGTGATGCAGGACGATGCCTATCTCATCGCGTCGGACGGGTGGGTCAAAGCCGCAAAACCTCGTGAAGTCATCCAAAGCAAACAGGTTAAAGAGACTCCCGATCTCGTCATCAAAAAGCGTAAATACAAGATGGACCTGATTCCACCGGCGTTGATCGTTGCACGCTATTTCACCGATGAACAAGAAATTATCGAGATGTTGGCGGCACAGCAAGCGACCGCTGCGAGTGCGTTAGAAGAATACATTGAGGAACACACCGGTGAAGACGGATTGCTCGCCGATGCTGTCAACGACAGTGGCAATATTACTGCCAGCAGTGTCAAGGAACGCCTCAAGGCACTTGCTCCCGATTTGACAACGCTTCACGAGACACAGGACAACGATGACGAACAGAATGCGCTTGAACACTGCCTCTCCTTGCTTGATGCAAAGTCGAAAGCAGAGAAAGCCGTGAAGGATGTCCAACTCGCGCTTGATGAACAGGTATTGGCGCATTATGCAACGCTCACCGAGACCGAAATCAAGGTGCTTGTGGTTGAAGATAAATGGTTCGCCAGTATTCACGCAGCGATTGACGGTGAAGTTCAGCGTTTGACGCAGGCACTCGCGGCGCGCGTTCAGGAATTGGAGGAACGCTATGCACAGCCATTATCAGAGTTAGCACAAGAGGTCGAGACGTTTAGTGCAAAGGTAGAAGCGCATCTGAGGAGAATGGGGGTTGATTCGGTATGAGTCAGAGGATGACAGGAGACACTTTTCCATCTGAGTGGCACTTGATGCAACTTGGGGATTTATTTGAGGCAAAGGCTGGCGGTGATATTGTTCAATCAAGATCTAATGATGTGCAAGATGATTGCTATCCATATCCAATCTATGCGAACGGTCTTGAACAGCAAGGTCTTTATGGCTTCAGCAACTATGCCGAGGAACCAGCTGACTCAATCACTGTTACTGCAAGAGGGACTTTAGGAAAAGCTTTCTATAGGAACACCCCTTTTGTCGCTATTGGCAGACTTTTAGTCTTGAAGCCTAAGGTTTCACTTGACGCGCGCTTTTTTTGCGAGTATATCAATTATGGTATCCACTTTGCTGTTGAGAGTACAGGAGTTCCTCAATTGACGGCTCCGCAAATCTCTCGCTATTGGCTGCCTGTTCCCACTGTACCAGAACAACGTGCCATTGCCGAGGCATTGTCAGATGTGGATGGGTTGCTCAACGCGTTGGAGGCACTCATCGCTAAAAAGCGAGCCATCAAGCAGGCCACGATGCAGCAACTGCTAACCGGTAAAACGCGCCTGCCGGGGTTTAGCAGAACATGGGAAAAAACAGAGATGGGACACATTGGTTCAATCTACGGTGGCTTGTCTGGGAAAAGTAAAGTTGATTTTGAAGGTGGTAATGCACGTTATGTGACATTTCTGGGTGTTTTGGAGAATGTTATCCTTAATATACGCCACACCGAGCGTGTTCATGTTGGTCCTGGGGAATCACAGAATAGTGTTATGGAAGGCGATTTATTATTCAACGCTTCATCCGAAACTCCGGGGGATCTCGCAATAGGGGCAGTCATGGGGGAACAATTAGATAACTTGTATCTCAACAGTTTCTGTTTTGGCTTTCGAGTTCACGATGAAAATAAATATATGCCATTGTTCTTGGCTTATTTTTTCAGAGGATCTGTCGGACGTTCTATTATGAATGCACTTGCACAAGGTGCTACGCGATACAATGTGTCAAAGAGTCAATTTCTCTCACTTGAATTATCAATTCCACCTTGTGACGAACAACACGCTATCGTCTCCGTTCTCTCTGATATGGATGCCGAGATTGCCGCATTGGAGCAGCGTCGAGACAAAACTCGCGCCATCAAACAGGGGATGATGCAGCAGCTCCTCACGGGACGCGTGCGGTTGTCTGAATCGCGGATTATCGCGGATGACACGGATAACGCGGATTAGGGAGACTTGGTGTTTGTCGCGTTTTTTATCTGACATTCTATAGACATAGCACTCCACTGGAGTGCAAGAAGGTCCGCAACCTATCTCTATAGACATATCACGCCTCTGGCGTGAGGAAATATCCACAACCTGTTTCTATAAACATATCACGCCTCTGGCGTGAGGAAGGGAAACCTCTGAACGGACATGTAACCTATAGGCGCGAAGTGTTGAAAATGGATGTTTGAAAATTGATCTCTTTGCTCCAGCGGAGCAATATGTCTATAGAATATTCATGCCCAACCGGCTGCACTCCAGCGGAGTGCTATGTCAATTGCACGAAAATATGGATACATCACGTATCTGGCGTGAGGAGAATCGCCGAATATTGAAAATGGATATTGGAAATCAATCTCTTTGCTCCAGCGGAGCAATATGTCTATAGAATATTCATGCCCAACCGGCTGCACTCCAGCGGAGTGCTATGTCAATTGCACGAAAATATGGATACATCACGTATCTGGCGTGAGGAGAATCGCCGAATATTGAAAATGGATATTGGAAATCAATCTCTTTGCTCCAGCGGAGCAATATGTCTATAGAATATTCATGCCCAACCGGCTGCACTCCAGCGGAGTGCTATGTCAATTGCACGAAAATATGGATACATCACGTATCTGGCGTGAGGAGAATCGCCGAATATTGAAAATGGATATTGGAAATCAATCTCTTTGCTCCAGCGGAGCAATATGTCTATAGAATATTCATGCCCAACCGGCTGCACTCCAGCGGAGTGCTATGTCAATTGCACGAAAATATGGATACATCACGTATCTGGCGTGAGGAGAATCGCCGAATATTGAAAATGGATATTGGAAATCAATCTCTTTGCTCCAGCGGAGCAATATGTCTATAGAAAGCGGATTGCCAACGGGCTGCACTCCAGCGGAGTGCTATGTACCTAAACTTTTTTGACACACAATAGGCGATGCAGATATAATATGCGGAACTTACCGCGATAAATATAACAAACCTTGGAGATCTATAAAAACCTATGGCAGATACTTATACCCAACTCTATGTGCATATTGTGTTTTCTGTGAAAGGTAGACACGCGCTTATCCCCAAAGAGCACAAGTCGGAGCTCCACAAATACATCACCGGCATCATCACCAACAAAGAACAAAAATTGATTCAAATCAATTCAATGCCAGATCATATCCATATCTTAATCGGGATGACACCGAATGTCACGTTGTCTGGTTTAGTGAAAGACATCAAAGTAAATTCGACGCGCTTTATCAATCAGAAGCGTTGGACAGTGGGACAATTTTCGTGGCAAACAGGTTACGGGGCGTTCAGTTATTCACATTCTCAGATCCCCAAGATCGCTACATATATTGAAAATCAGGAGATCCATCATTCGGAACAGACATTCCGAGATGAGTATCTTGCGTTTTTGGAGCATTATGAGGTTACGTATGATTTGAAGTATGTTTTTGACTCGGTCGTAGATACCGCTTCTGAGGAATAACCTACAGCACACGATTTTTTGTGGAGGGCTAAGCAATGTCAATAAAATCTATAGAACAAGACTTTATTGATAAAGTCTCGGCAAAAGTTCGGGTTTTACCTGATGGCAGAGACCGTTTTCGCGTGTTTACCCCTTTCCGGTTTGACGACGGTGACCACATAGTTATTGTTCTGAAAAAAGAACACGCAGGTTGGGTGCTCTCGGACGAAGGGCATACCTATATGCACCTCACCTATGATATAAGCGAAAAGAAATTATTTAGCGGGACGCGCCATCAAATTATTTCAAATGCCCTGTCTACGTTTAAAGTTGAAGATCGTTTTGGAGAATTAATTTTTAAGGTTCAAGAGACGCGTTTTGGTGACGCGTTATACGCCTTTGCCCAAGCACTTGTGAAGATGGGTGACGTGTTATGCTTGTCAAAAGAACAGACACAATCGACATTTATGACAGATTTTGAAGCACTGTTCCATGAAGTTGTTCCTGAAGCGGACAGGACCTTCGGTTGGTACGATCCAGAGCGAGATCAAGCGAAAAAATATACAGTTGATTGTCGAATCAATGGAATGCCTGAACCGTTTTTTGTATACGCCCTTGCCAATAACGATAGAATCCGAGATGCTACAATCAAAGTACAAAAAGTGATACAATGGGGCATTCCATTTCGTCCTTTGGGAATTTTCCAAGATAGAGAAGCTGCCAATGGTCAGGTGGTTGCTCGTTTTGATGATGTATGTCCTGTGCAATTTTCCAATCTTGAAGTAAATCGGCAAGAAATCGTAGATTATCTTGGTGAGAATATTCAAGGAGTACTTAGGCAATAGTAAGGTTAAGAAACTGGAGGTAGCCATTCATGCTTGAAAGACGCTTAGAAGGACTCTGGAGAGACTTGCAAGGCAAAAAACCACACCTGCCGCATTTCCTATCGGAAATCCGCTTAGACGGTATCCGTGGATTTAATAATCTACGGGTCGTATTCGACTATCCAGTGAGCGTCATCGCAGGGGGGAATACCACTGGTAAATCAACCGTGCTTTTTGCTGCGGCATGCGCCTATAAAGTGCCGAAAGCAGGTGTTAGGGATTATGTGCCATCCACACTGTTTCCTGACTACCGTCCAAAACTCGAAGGACGGGAGGATGTGCGCCAAGAGGTTACAATAGAGTTCAATTACCTGACGCTTGACGGACCGCTTTCTATGCGTTGGCGACGCGGTAAAGGTTGGAATCGCAGTTTCTTGGGCCGTAAAAATGCCAGTCAGCCGGAGCGACAACTCTACCTTAGAACACTAAGCAATCTGAGCAACCCATCTGAAGTTCGCAGTGTTCTTAATATGTCACGCTTGAAATCTCAACCGGAAGAAACACCGCTGACAGCCGCACAGATTGAGTTTGCACATCAGATGCTTCCCTTTAGGTATTCGGAGGTGGTCGATCTATCCGACGGCAAAAAGAATCTTCTCTTTGCATCACAAGAAGGCGGTGCTGCTTACTCTGAATTACACATGGCTGCAGGGGAACGCGCGATCCTTCGGCTGTCACAAGAAATCACACAACTTAATGGAGCACTCGTTCTAATTGATGAAGTAGAAGCAGGACTACATCCTTGGGTACAGCAACTCCTTATGTTGCATTTACAGCAATTAGCACTCCGTAACGATCTGCAGATTATTGTAACATCTCACAGTCCAGTCGTTCTCGACTCCGTTCCACTCAACGGCAGGATTTTTCTTGACCGAGACGACGCGTCAGGCGAGGTTGTTGTGCGCCCAGCATATCGTGACTTAATTCAGAACGCGCTCTATGGACGTTCCAATGAAGCACTCAAACTGCTCTGTGAAGACGAGATTGCCGAAAGTATTTTGGAAGGTGTCCTTGATTACCTGCTGCCCCAAGAGAGAATCAAGTGGGAATCGGTTCATATTGGTCGCGACACGGGCGCGGACGAGTTCCCGATGCACGCCCGTTCTTTATCAAAATTCGGTCAACTTCAAGATACCGTCTTCATTCTTGATGGGGACCAACGCGGTGGTGAAATAGAAGGTAAAATACAGGAAGCGGCGGGGCCCGCTGTCAACATCTCAATACTGTTCCTTCCTGGCAGAGAGTCCCCGGAAAGTTGGATGTGGGACAGGATAAAAGATATCCGTTCTGACGTAGTAATTGAACAGCTGGGTATTGAACGTTCAGTTCTAACAAATGTAATGAGCCAGTTAGATGCAACGTATAACTTGGCATCCGAGTCACTTTCAGATATTGCAAAAAACAAATTCCATAGTTTATCCGATGAGTTGCGCAGGGACACAACAGAGATATGCCGGATTGTCGCACGTCTTGAATCAGATAATAGAGATAGTGATATTCAACCCCTCGTGAGTGATTTGCGAGGTATTTTCAGGCAGTGGCGTGGGTAAATCATAAGGAATTAACACAGAATAATTATGAGCACCATCCGTATTTTCATCAGCAGTGTACAAAGAGAATTCGCACAAGAACGCGAGGCACTATGCAACTATCTGCGCGGCGATCCGTTGATGCGACGGTTCTTTGATGTATTCCTGTTTGAGGATGTACCAGCATCAGATCGTCGTCCGGATTCGCTGTATCTGGACGAAGTTGATCAGTCCGATATCTACGTAGGATTGTTCGGAGACGACTACGGATCGGAGGACACAGACGGCATATCACCGACAGAACGGGAGTTTGATCAGGCAACCGCCTCCGGTGTCCATCGCCTGATTTTCGTGAAAGGTGCAAACGACGACAAGCGGCACCCGAAGATGCAGGCACTCATCCGTAAAGCACAAACCGGACTTATCCGAAAACGATTCAATACCTCGGAAGAATTAGTCACAGCACTCTACGCAGCGTTAGTTGAATACCTTGATAGCGAAAACCTTGTCCGTTCTGAACCGTTTGACGCGTCCCCGTGTTCAAAAGCATCACTGGACGATCTTGATTCCGATCAGATGGGCTGGTTTATCCGCACGGCACGCAATGCAAGAGACTTCCCGTTGACTGAAGGCACCTCAACCGAAGTATTGCTGGGACATCTGAATCTCTTAAACGGTGAACGACCGACGAACGCTGCGGTGTTAGCATTTGGGAAGGCACCACAGCAGTTTTTGATTTCCTCGGACATTAAATGTGCCCACTTCCACGGAACAGAGGTTGCGAAACCGATTCCGTCCTACCAAGTCTACAAAGGCACAGCGTTTCAACTCGTCGATCATGCAGTCGATTTTGTACTCAGTAAGATCAACCTGTCGGTAGACACGCGAGCGGAGAGTACCTAAGCACCTGTTGCCTATGAAATCCCGAAGGAAGTTGTAACTGAAGCAATTGTCAACGCCGTAGCGCATCGCGACTATACCAGTAATGCCAGCGTCCAAGTGATGCTGTTCTCGGATCGGCTTGAGATATTGAATCCCGGCAGATTACCACCCGCCTTGACTCTGGAACAACTGCGAGAGACGCACCCAGCTGAAGTTGTTCTCGAAGTCCTGAGCGGTGCGACTACCCAAGCAGAACTCTGTCGGCATCATAATCTCAACGAAAATCAACTCTCACAGTGGAAGCGGCAGTTGTTTAAAAATGCACCCATAACGACAAACCTTATCTTAACTTTGCGAAATTGTGGTCTAAATAAGCGTATGCACTTCATTCTCATTTTTCCAAATTAGGATACACCCGAACTTGCCGATTGCCATCTTACGGAATCGGGAAATACATTATTCAATTTGGGTAGTTGATCTCTAATGAAAGACAAGAAACATGGATTATGAATATAAGGATCAGCATTTCTCCGTAGAGATTGCAGAAGCACTCCTCGCAGAGACATGGTCATCTGGTCACAAAATACGAACCATAAGAAGGCACTTACTTCGCAAGCACAAGGAATATGGTGGATTAGAACCCCTCGAAGGACGAAGTAGCAGTGTCATCATGATCAGAGCATTAGACAACTTGCAAAAGAAAGCAATGACAAGTTGTATTGGCAATAACGTGTGGCGCATTGCAAAGAAGGATCAACGGATTTTCGGCACAGGAAAGCATTGGGTCTATCTCTACTATTTCTCAAAGGATAAAGAGGAGGCAGAATCTAAAGGTGCGTCGGTTTGGGAATGCAAGATCGGCTCCGCTGGAGTGTACTGCCACCGGAAATTTAGACCACTCTCTAAACCAAGATTGTGGTATAATATCCACCTACTTGAAAGGAGTCTCCGAAACGCCCTCACTTGGCTTTAGGGTATTTGACACCTGTCGAATTTCAACGAAAATACTTGTCTTAACTTTGCGAAATTGTGGCCTAAATAAGCGTATGCACTTCATGCAGTATAAGATGCAGTATAAGATGCAGCCAGAGTGCAGCTCCAGTTTCTATACCTCAAAAGGCACAGTCTTGCATGGTAGTAGGCACGCTTAGCGTGCCGTAACATCTTTTGCTTGGAAGTCCTTTATAGTAAAATAGGAAAATACTTGCTCACTTTTTTCGGCGACGGGCAATGAATTGCCCTACTACAAACGCGCCTCTGGTAAAGGATAAGTGTATAAGTAATTCCAAAATCTAATATAACTCAGGACTTTTAACTGACAACTGAAAGATTTTTCGCAGAAAAATCGTACTGAAAACTGATAACCATTACCATGAACACCGTTGGCGAAACCGAAATACGGACACAAGAACGCGTCGTCACATTTTTCCAGAAGACCTTGGGGTATAGCTACCTCGGCAACTGGCACGCGCGTCAAGATAATAGCAACGTTGAGAAAGACTTGCTGACCGATTGGCTCAGGAGCAGACAGTGTGACGACGAGATTATCGCCAAAGTGCTGTATGAACTCGACAAAGCGTCCGCACTCGGTAGCAATAGATCCCTTATCGACGCAAACCGAGCGGTCTATGAACTGTTGCGCTACGGTGTCAATGTCCAACCCAGCACAGGTGAGAACCGCATCACCGTCAAACTCATCGACTGGGAACATCCGTTCAGCAACGATTTCGGTATCGCCGAAGAGGTCACGCTCAAAGGCGAAAACACCAAGCGTCCCGATGTTGTCCTATACATTAACGGCGTCGCCATCGGTGTCTTGGAACTCAAACGCTCCACTGTCTCTGTTTCCGAAGGCATCCGTCAGAACCTTACCAACCAACGCGAAGATTTCATCGAACGGTTTTTCGCCACAGTGCAACTCGTCATGGCAGGTAGCGAAATTCAAGGGATCCGCTACAGCACAATCAAAACACCAGAGAAACACTGGCTACAGTGGAAGGAGACGGATGCTGGCGATAATCCATTGCTCCGAGAACTCAGTCAACTCTGCAACAAAACCCGAATGCTTGACATCCTGCACAACTTCATCGTATTCGACGGAAGTATCAAGAAAATCTGCCGACACAATCAATTCTTCGGTGTCAAAGCCGCGCAAGAAAATGTAAGACGCAGAGAAGGTGGCATCATCTGGCACACGCAAGGCAGCGGCAAAAGCCTCACAATGGTCTGGCTCGCGAAATCTATCCTTGAAACCATCCCGAAGGCACGCGTGCTTATCATCACCGACCGCACCGAACTCGACGAACAGATTGAACAAGTCTTTAATGGGGTCAACGAAAACATTAGACGGACACAGAGCGGTGTCCATCTCTTGCAAGTCCTTGCGAATTCTGCCGAGCGGTTGGTCTGTTCACTCGTTCATAAATTCGGCAGATCGGATGAAGTAGAGGATACCAATACTGACGACTATGACGATTATGTTAAGGACATTGAGGCACACCTACCGGACGGCTTTCAACCGAAAGGTGAATTCTTCGTTTTCGTTGACGAATGCCACCGCACGCAGTCCGGCAAACTCCACAAAGCCATGAAGGTGCTTCTACCGAATGCAATGTTAATAGGCTTCACCGGCACACCGCTCTTGAAAAGCGACAAACAACGCAGTATTGAAACCTTCGGTCCCTATATCCACACCTACAAATATGACGAAGCCGTTGAAGACAGTGTTGTGTTAGACCTCCGTTATGAAGCACGCGATGTTGACCAGCATCTCACTTCTCAGGAAGAAATCGATCAGTGGTTCGAGGATAAAACCAGCGGGTTAACCGAGACAGCGAAAGCGCGGCTCCGGCAACGTTGGATCACGATGCAGAATGTCCTCAGTTCACGCGAACGCTTGGGCAAAATCGTCGCGGATATCGTCCTTGATATGGCGGGACGAGACAGACTTAAGAGCGGACGCGGCAATGCTATGCTCGTCGCAGATAGTATCTTCTCCGCTTGCCGATTTTTTCAACTTTTTCAGGACACACCCTTAAAAGGGAAATGCGCCATCGTAACATCCTATAGACCGTCAGCAAATAGCGTCGCAAGAGAGGAGACCGGTGAAGGACTTACCGATAGACAGACAGAATATTATGTCTATCGACAGATGCTCGCCGACCACTTCAACGAACCCGCAAATACTGCGATGCATAAAGCCGATCGGTTCGAGCGGGAGGTTAAAAAACTTTTCATTGAAAAGCCAGCCGAAATGAAACTCCTCATTGTTGTTGACAAACTTCTCACCGGTTTCGACGCACCCCCAGCGACCTATCTCTACATTGACAAGAACATGCAAGACCACGGACTTTTCCAAGCCATCTGCAGGGTCAATCGCCTCGACAGTGAGGACAAGGAATTCGGATACATCGTTGATTACAAGGACCTCTTCCGGTCACTGGAGCAGGCAATTACCGACTACACCGGCGAGGCGTTTGAAAACTTCGACCCCGAAGATGTTCAAGGACTGTTGAAGGATAGACTCCAGAAAGGGAGAGAACGCTTAGAGGAGACGCGCGAGGCGGTTAAAGCGTTGTGTGAACCCGTCGCACTGCCGTATGATTCTGCTGCTTATATCCGTTATTTTTGTTGTGAGGAAGCTGGGAATCTTGAGCAGCTCAAAGCCAATGAACCAAAGCGCGAGAAGCTCTATAAATTCACAGCCGCATTTGTCCGGGCTTACGCTAACCTCGCAAATGAGATGACCGAGGCAGGCTATACGCCAGCGGAGGCACAGGAAATTAGAGATGAAGTCAGCCATTACGACAACGTCAGCCAAGAGATTAAACTCGCCAGTGGTGATTACGTTGATCTGAAAGCCTACGAACCCGATATGCGGCATCTCATTGATACATACATCCGCGCTGAGGACAGCGAGACACTCTCAACACTCGGCGATATCCCATTAGTGGAGATGATTGTTCAAAACGGTGTTGAAGCACTTGATCAACTCCCGGACGGCATCCGCGACAACCCAGCAGCAATGCAAGCAACCATAGCAAACAATCTTCGCCGACTCATCGTTGACAGGTCTGCTGTCAATCCGAGGTATTACGAGGAAATCTCACATCTACTTGATGAAATCATTCGTGAACGCCGACGCGGTGCTATGGATTATCAGAAATATCTCTCTGAAATCGAAGGACTCAGTTCGCAAATCACCGAACCAGAAAGCCAAACCGAATACCCTCTCACTATCAACACAGGTCCCTTACAAGCGTTCTTTAACAATCTCAATGACCTCCCCGAAGACCGTCGATCGGCAGCGGCCCTCGCGATAGATACTGCTATCCGAAATACGAAACAAGACGACTGGCGAGACAACAGGATCAAGAAAATGCAGGTGCGGAACGCTATCGTTCGCGTCATAGCGGAAGAGTTTAGCGAGGAAGACCTTGACCCTGACGCACTCCTTGAACTGGCGGTGAATCAGATTGAATACTAAAACAGATAAGTATCATATCAACGTTCGCGGGATCTCGGTAGAGGTCGTCCGCAAGGACATCAAGAACTTCTATATAGGTGTGCATCCACCAAACGGACACGTGCGGGTGTCGGCTCCGTTACACTTTGATGAAGATGCGATTCGGATGGCAGTCATCACACGGCTTGCATGGATCCGGCGGAAACAGTCAGAATTCGCCAAGCAGGAGCGGCAACCGCAACGGAAATTCGTAACCGGTGAGAGCCACTATTTTGCTGGTAGACGCTACCGGCTTGATGTCATCGAGCAAGACTGTCCACCGAAAGTCTGGCTGCCCAACAATACAAAGATCGCACTCAGTGTGCGTCCCGGCTCTGATCGTGCCAAACGGCAAGCGGTGATGCAACGTTGGTATCGCCAGCATCTCCGCACGCAGCTTCCACCGTTGCTTGAGAAATGGGAACCAAAACTCGGCGTGTCCGTCAATGAAGTGCGGATTAAGCGGATGAAAACGCTCTGGGGATCTTGCAACATCGGAGCCAAGCGCATTTGGCTGAATCTTGAACTCGCAAAGAAGCCGGAATCATGTCTCGTATATATCTTGGTGCATGAGATGGTGCATCTACTGGAACGTCATCATAATGACCGGTTCCGTGAGCTCATGGACAAGTTCCTACCCCAATGGCGAACATATAGAGACACCCTCAACCGTGCACCGCTGGCACATGAAGATTGGGAGTATTGATTTATAGTAAAGCATGAAAATATATGAACATCACCGAAAGGAGAATCAATGAATTGCCTTGATTATGGACTTTCTTTTATCAACACTGTTGGCAACGGGAATGCACCCCGCTTTTGGGTCGAATCTCGATGCCGCATCATAGATGACACAAATGGAAGTTTCAGCGATTATTACCAATGTGGTTCATGTAAGAGTGAACACACCTTTGCGGACAAAAATCTCTTCATAAATCCAAACTACGACTTCCTCCCTGTTTTTGGCAAAGAACATATAGCCGTATTCAGAAGGCATGCTTACTGCAACGATAACTACGTCGAGTATAGACCGGCGCGGGAGTATTGGGGAGGCCCCCTGTTTGATGTTCAAGAGGCATCGCCAGTCCAGGTCCTTGATAGCAACGCAGCCATTCTTGAGGCGACACAAAAATGTCTACCTATCGTAACGCACACAGAAATATGGGATACCAATACACAGCAGCGGGCAATTATCGAGTGTCCGGTCAAAACGATGAACATAGATGAAAACGCAGGCATCTACCAAGTTGATACCGGAATTGTTCTATTTCCAGATCTGTCAAAGCGATACGATCCACAGATTGAGACGTTCAGCCTCGCTTACGTCGCTTTCAACGCACCGCACTTCGCTGACTTCGTTATCGAACGCCCCACTGCCATCATTGAAAATGGAGTGGAAGTTACCCAAGTTTACCACTATTCCGAAATTCGGAGTTTAGAAGCAAAGAATACCGTGTTCTGCATCGGCGAACTTTAACAGACACGCCATAAGTGTTAGTGTAAGAAAATAATAGCCTTACTGCAAACAAATTTTCTTGCAAAAATTTTGTTGTCCATTTATAATGATCGCTTAAAGCACTGAACTGCGTATTAGATGCCATTGGTGCTGATAACAACTCGCATGATCTTTATACGGAGGACTCAAAACATGAAAAGTGTTCGCATAAGTCTTGTTTTAGCACTAATACTTGCATTCGCTTTTATTAGTGCCACAAAAGCCGATAACCACCAATCCCAATCCTTAACCATTGTTTGGGCAGAATGGGATCCGGCTAATTATCTACAAGAACTCTCAAAAGACTTTACCGCTGAAACCGGAATCGCTGTCGATGTCATCCAGATTCCGTGGCCCAGTTTCCAAGATAAAGTCTTCACAGCGTTTGTCGGAAAAAGCGATCTTTACGACATCGTCATTGGTGATAGCCAGTGGCTCGGCAGGAACTCTCAAGGCAAAAACTACATCAATCTAACCGATTGGATTAATGAAAATATTGATGTGGATGCTATCTACGGACCCGCAATGACAGCCTTTGCTGAATATCCAAAAGGCAGCGGAACATATTGGGCATTACCCGCAGAAGTGGATGCCGCTGGATACGTCTATCGGAAAGACCTTTTTGAAGACCCGAAGGAGATGGCAGCCTTTGAAAAGAAATACGGCTACGCACTCGCACCCCCAAAAACCTACGACCAACTCCGCGATATCGCCGAATTCTTTACGCGCCCAGATGATGATCTCTACGGGATCGCTACATGGTATAGTAAGGAATACGACGGGATTACCATGGGTTTTCAACAGGTGATGTGGAGTTTTGGAGGGTCTTATGGCAACGCTGATACCTATAAAGTCGCTGGACACCTTAACTCCGAAGATACTGCCAAAGCGCTCGAATTCTATACCGACCTGCTACAGTTCGCACCACCAGATGCACCGAACTACTACTGGCAAGAGACATTGAACGCCTATACTGCAGGGAAGGTGGCAATGGCAATGAATTACTTCGCCTTTTTCCCAGGGGTCGTTAACCCTGAAACAAATCCTGTCTCCCATGATAAGAGCGGTTTCTTCATCGCACCCGCCGGGCCGAAAGGACATTATATCAGTATCGGTGGACAAGGGATGTCTATCTCTTCCTATTCTAAAAATAAGGATATTGCCAAGCAATACATGAAGTGGTTTATGCAGAAACCCGTTCAAGAGAAATGGGCAGCACTCGGCGGTTTCACACCTCACAAAGAGGTGTTGCAGTCGGATACCTTTAAAATGGCTACACCCTTTAACGAGGCATTCGCTGCGAGTTTCCCGTACCTTCGAGATTTCTGGGCAGTACCGGAATACGCAGAACTTTTAGAGGCTTGCCAGACGAATTGGAATGCAGCCATCTCCAAAATCAAGTCCCCGAAAGACGCACTCGACGCTATTGCACGGAAACATGAAGAAATCTTCGAGGACGCAGGCTACTACGACGAGTAAGGACTGAAAGATTGGAAGATTGGAAGATTGGAAGATTGGAGGTTATCCGATCCTTCCATTCTTCCACCCTTCCCTCCAAATCCTTCCGCACTTCCATTCTATAGCACTTCCACAAGTTCCGTTAGAAGTATGCAAATCAACCAACCCCATCAAACGTCACGCGGGATGAGCGACTACCAAATAAAGATGGCATTCATCATGCCTACCATGATTTTGCTCATCTTGATGAACATCTTCCCGCTCCTCTGGTCGCTCTACTTAAGTTTCCATCGATACAAAGCCTCAATGCCCGCAGCCCCCAAATTTATCGGGGTGCGTAATTACGCACGCCTCCTTCAAGATCCAGAGATATGGGGCTATTTTCAAACGACTGCCTACTTTGTGGTGTTAGCGGTGGCAGCGCAGTTCTTGATCGGGTTCGGGTTGGCACTCCTCCTAAATCGAGAATTCCGCTATAAAGGGTTCATTACAACACTCCTCCTGCTCCCGATGATGTTATCCCCCGTGGTCGTCGGACTCTTTTGGCGGTTTATTCTTTTCTCAGACAACTCCGGATTGTTGAACTTTTTCCTCAGCCCCGTTCTGAAATCTCCAATCGGTTGGACGACGAATCCGAAGGTAGCGATGTTAGCCGTTGTCATTGTCGATACCTGGATGTGGTCCCCTTTCATGATGCTGATCGCTTTAGCCGGATTAAGTGCCGTTCCGAAATATCTCTATGAAGCCGCTGATGTCGATAGAGCCTCCGCTTGGTTCAAGTTCCGATGGATTACGCTGCCACTCGTATCACCCCTCCTACTCATCGCGCTTCTGTTCCGAACAATGGATGCTTTCAAGATGTTTGACATCGTCTATGTCCTGACCCGTGAGGGGGGACCCGGCACTGCCACGGAAACCGTATCAATGAACCTCTATAAACTCGCCTTTCGGAACTATAACACCGGCAAGGCGTGCGCGATGGCTTATGTGCTACTCATCATTATCGTTGCCCTGAGCAATATCTACGTGAAATACCTCAACCGTGTTAAAGGGGAAGCATAACGAAAATGCAGAATCGGAAAAATTTTTGGCACTACCTCATAATTGCGTTCATTGCCGTTGCTGTGGTTATCTATATCACCCCGATTTATTGGATTTTGGCAACATCCCTGAAAGGTTTCGCAGATATTACCACGAAACTTCCTAAATTCATTTTTAAAATATCGCTGGAAAACTATCAGAAATTGATGCCTTCAGAAGGGATACCGAGTGTAACATATCTCTTTCTTGCAGAGGTGCTTATAGGATTACTCCTCTTCGGTGTTTTTTCTCTGTTTACGGTGAAGTTACCCCGCTACCTCGGTCTGATCTGGAACGGCATTTTCGTTTTAACCTGCCTCTATAGTTTTCTGAGTCTGCCACCGATACAGAGTCGTCTCCAAACGGATGCCCGATTCAATTTTCTGCTACTGATCGTCTGCACAATTATCGCCTATCTGTTGATTGCCCCATTAAAGAAAACAGGCGGCATCCGCTCACAAACTGAAAAGAAACTGCGACTGACGCTTGTTTTACCGAGCGTCTTTGGAACGATCGCTATTTGTGTCGCATTGGCTAACGGTGGATCTAAGTATTTCTACCAGTTACTCAATAGTATCATCGTTGGTGGCGGTAGCACAATTCTTGCAGTAGGACTCGGAACACTCGCAGCTTACGCCTTTTCCCGATTCGATATAGCCGGTAAGGATGACCTACTCTTTTTTATTCTCAGCACACGGATGTTACCCCCAGTCGTTGTCGTCATCCCGATCTATCTGATGTATATCACACTCGGTTTGCGAGATACACACTTCGGCTTAATCCTACTCTATACCACCTTTAATGTCTCGTTTGCAGTGTGGCTCATGAAGGGATTCATCGATGAAATTCCAAAGGAGTATGAAGATGCCGCACTCGTTGACGGCTACTCTCGGTTCCAAACCTTTGTAAAGGTTATCTTACCGCAATCCGTTACTGGGATCGCCGCAACCGCAGTATTTTGTCTTATTACAGCGTGGAACGAATTCGCCTTCGCCTTGGTGCTCACAGAAGTCGGCGGCAAAGCCGTAACCGCACCGCCGTCAATTACGAGCGCAACCGGTTCCGTAGGCATGGATTGGGGAAAAATCGCCGCAGCAACATTTGTTTTTCTGCTCCCTGTCGCTGTTTTTACCTTCCTAATGCGGGGACACTTACTCAGAGGTGTCACATTCGGCGCAGTGAAGAAGTAAGGGTACATCTTTTTATCCCAGGTCCGGTAGGTCCGGTTTCTAACCGCACCGGATTTTAGACACAAACCCTACATGCCTAAAGTCCTCTTTAATTCCGTAGCGTTTATTTGCTTGCGCATTTGCTCTTAAAGTCCCCTGATAAGGGGATTTATTTGCTCTTAAAGTCCCCCTGATAAGGGGGATTTAGGGGGTTAAATACAAAAAATACTCTCACTGTGAGGCATTTTCAGCAAATATACCGTTTTTTGTTCAATTTGCGTGAGTCCTGTTAGAAACTGAAAACTTTCGTGGATTTTCAAGTAAAATGGTGCTAAAATACATGCAACCTTTAGATGACAATTTGGGATAATACCGTCAAGTGAAAAAAAGATGAACGGAGGTTCCTAATGAGCAAGCCAACACTGCAACTCACCGATGAACAGATGCGCGGTTTCATCATCAACGGCTACATCAAGGTCCAAACCGATTTACCACCGAGTTTCCATGAAAACGTTTACGAACAACTCGACGCAATGTTTGAACAAACGGGCAACTTGGGCAACAACGTCTTACCGCTCATCCCTGAGATGCAGGAGGTCTTTGACCATCCTATCGTCCACGGTGCGATGCAAGGCGTACTCGGCTCGGACTACGTCATGCACCCACACCGATTTTGCCACTATAATCCTGAAGGAAGCGATGGACAGGGCTTTCATAAGGATACTTATGAAGGCGATGAACAGATCCGACGCCACCGATGCCGCTGGACGATGGCGTTCTATTACCCGCAGGATGTCACTGAGGATATGGGACCTACCGCTGTCCTACCGGGCTCCCAGTATTACGAGACAGGTGAAAGCGCACACGAGCAGCCGGACCTCTCACTCTGTGGTGAAGCAGGCACTGTGACAATCGTCCACTACGACCTATGGCACCGCGCAACGCCGAATCGAAGCGACAAAAAACGGTACATGGTGAAATTCCTCTTTTCCCGACTTGGTGAGCCACAAACACCCACGTGGAACAGCGATACGGCGCACTGGCACGACAGCGAAAAATCTGAACACCCAGAATTGTGGGGATCGTTGTGGGATTGGTATTACGGCAAACAGAACGGCACTGCCAACGGCGTTTCGCACAATGAGGTCGATACCCTCATCGAAACTTTGGACAGTGATAATGAAAGAGAAAGGCTGAATGCCGCGTATCGCTTGGGACGGATCGGTACTGATGCCGTACCTACACTGAAGCAGGCGTTACACGGTAAATCTGATGCGATCCGCAACTATGCAGGATATGCGTTAAGTCTCACTGGCACACCCGCGGTTCCGACACTCATTGACGCATTACAAGCAACAAATGACGCTGTCCGTGGCACTGCAGCGTATACTTTAGCGGATATGGGAAAAACCGCACAGGAGGCGATGCCCGCGTTAACCCACGCTGCACAAGATGCTTCTGAATGGGTACGACGACACGCCACGGAGGCATTGGGTCTAATCGGACAACAAGTTGCTGACGAGACGGATCTGTCCGAGACTGTGCAAGTCTTAACAAATGGATTGCATGATGACCATTACTGGATTCGCGATAACGCCGCCCGTGCCTTAGCGAAATTGGGAACGCTCGCTGAACCGGCAATCCCTACCTTGGTTGAGCAACTCGAAGATGAAAACCGATATGTCCGTTTCCATGCCGCGTTGGCACTCAAACAGATTCAGACACCAGAGGCGCAAGAGGCACTCTTCAATCACCTGTTTGCTTCGCGGTGGTGTACGATAACAACACGCGGGACACCCTATTAGAGAACACTCCTGAAATGCCGCTAATAAAATTCGATTCCCTGTCGCAAGGGATAGAGGAGGGCGCGCAAAATGAACAGACCAGCACTGCAACTCACCGATGAACAGATGCGGGATTTTATCATCAACGGCTACGTTAAGGTGAAAACCGATTTACCGCCGAGTTTTCATGAAAATATTCGCCAGCAATTGGACACAATGTTTGAGGAAACCGGGAACTTAGGGAACAATCTCCTGCCAGCCATCCCTGAAATTCAAGAGGTTTTTGACCATCCAGCCATTCATGGCGCGATGCAAGGCGTACTCGGTGCGAACTACGTCATGCATCCACACCGATACTGCCATTTCAATCAACAGGGCAGCGAAGGGCAGAATTTTCATAAAGATAGTTATGCTGGCGACGAACAGATCCGTCGCCACCGATGCCGTTGGACGATGGCGTTCTATTATCCACAAGATGTCACAGAAGATATGGGACCCAGTGCTGTCCTCCCCGGTTCACAGTATTACGAGACGGGCGAAAGTGCGCATGAACAGCCAGAAATCGCACTCTGTGGCGAAGCAGGCACCGTGACAATTGTCCACTACGATTTGTGGCACCGCGCAATGCCGAATCGGAGCGACAAAAAGCGGTATATGTTGAAGTTTCTCTTTATCCGACTTGATGAGCCACAAACGCCTTTATGGAAGAATGATACCGCCGACTGGCACACCCTCGGCAACGGCGAAGAATCCGAACATCCAGAATTATGGGAATCGGTATGGGATTGGTACTACGGAAAACAGAACGGAAACCCTGCCAACGGCGTTTCGTCCGATGAAGTGGAGACCCTCATCGAAACCTTAGACAATGATAACGAGAAAGATCGGCTAAACGCCGCGTATCGGTTGGGGCGGATTGGTGCCGATGCCGTGCCTGCCTTGAAGCAGCTGTTACATAGCACATCAGCCACTATCCGCGAGTATGCCGGATACGCTTTAAGCCTCGCCGGCGCACCCGCGGTTCCGATGCTCATTGACGCACTACAAACGACAGACGATTCAGTACGCGCAAGCGCAGCGTTCACCTTAGCGGATATGGGGAAAGCCGCACAAGAAGCAATACCTGCGTTAATGCACGCTGCACAGGAACCTTCCGAATCAGTCCGACGACACGCCACAGAGGGACTTGGACTCATCGGACAACTGGTGTCCGAGGATATGGATTTATCCGAGACTGTACAAGTCTTGACAACCGGGTTGAGCGATGCCTATCTTCCTGTTCGCGATAACGCTGCCCGCGCCTTAGCAAAATTAGGGGCAATTGCTGAACCGGCGATCCCCGCGCTCGTCGCGCAACTTGAGGATGAGGACCGATATGTACGTTTCCATGCAGCAGTGGCACTGAAGCAGATTCAGATCCAAGAGGCACAGGACGCACTCTTCAATCATCTGTTCACTTCACGTTGGTGTGCCCTGACAACACGAGGCACACCGTTTTAGTGAACATCCCACAGAAGAATCGTGCTATCGTTGCTTCCACTCGCAAGCGTCCGCCCATCAGGACTAAACGCTACACAATTGACCACACGTGTATGTCCTGTTCGGATAGCTGTGTGCTCGCCAGTGGCTAAATCTGATATGTAAACCTCCATCCAACATCCACTCGCAACTGTTCGTCCATCTGGACTAAATGCGATGGTGCTGATCCACCTCGGATGCTCTGGAAAGGTTAGCAGAAGTTCGCCAGTGGTAACATTCCACAGCCGAATCTTGTCATCGTAACCACCACTGGCAAGCACCGACCTATTTGGCGAAAAAGCGACGGAGATCACTGAATGTGCATGTCCAATAAGGGGGGTTTTAACCTTGCCTGTGCGCGTATCCCACAACCGAATCACGTTTTCATCAGTTACGGCAGCGAGGGTATACCCATCTGTACTGAGTGAAATACTCGGTTTTTTCGTAAGGTTTTCGGTGAAAATTCGCAGCAGTTTCCCAGTGTGTGCATCCCAGAGACGGATTGTCCTGTCTCGACTGCTGCTCACAAGTGTCGCACCATCCGAAGAATAATCAAGAGAGGAGATCCCCGCCTTATGTCCTATGAGAGTTCTCAGAAGTTCTCCTGCCTCTACATCCCACAAGCAAATTCTGCCATCCAAACTTCCAGCAGCAAGCGTTTCTCCATCTGGCGAATACGTCACAGAGCCGCTTGGTCCCGTAAATGTTTTCAGGGGTTCACCTGTTTGTATATTCCACAAGTGAATCTTGTCATCTGAACTTCCAGCAGCAAGCGTTTCTCCGTCTGGCGAATACGCCACAGAACCAATAAAGGTTGTATGTCCAGTGATAGTTTTCAGGAGTTCTCCGGTGTCGGCATCCCAGTAACGAATTGTTCCATCACGACTCCCACTGGCAAGCGTTCTACCATCTGGTGAATATCTCACCAATCGTACGTAATTCGTATGGCCTGTAAGTGTTTTTAGGAGGGTACCGATCTGTGTATCCCAAAGCCGAATTGTGTTGTCTAAACCGCCGCTGGCAAGCGTTGTGCTATCTATTGAATACGCGAGAGAAAGGACGACCTCTGTATGCCCGGGGAGCGTTTTTAGGAGTTGTCCGGTCCGAACATCCCAAAGCCTAATTTTGCCGTCCTGTCCACCACTCGCAAGCGTCAAACTATCCGCGGAATAGGCGATGCTATGAATAGCTTCTGGATGCTCAGTAATAGTTTGGAGTAGTACATCAGTTTGCAGGTCCCATAAACGAATCGTATTATCGTCTCTATTTCCAACACTCGCAAGCATCTTTCCATCCGGTGAATATGCTAATGATTTGATACTATCAGTATGTCCTGTGAAGGTTCGCAGCGGCTTACCAGTGTGAACGTTCCACAATCTAACTGTGTTATCTGCACTCCCACTCGCGAGAATTTCGCCAGTTGGACTGAATGCCAGCAAATAGATACCCTTTGTGTGTCCCGCGAGAACACCTTTCCGATCTCTCGTCTGTGAGTCCAACAAATGAATGCTTTTGTCTTTCGCAACAGCAAGTATCCCCCTGTCAGGACTAAACACCATCGCATTGACATCCCACATATCCCCTGCAAGCAGCTCAACTTCTTCACCTGTATGCGCGTCATAGATCCAGATGCCGATTGAACCTCTGACGGCGAGTCGAGTGCCATCGGGAAAGTATGTCAATTCTCTAATGCTGCCTTTCCCAAAACGCGCTACAGCCCCTTCAGGCAGCGACCATCGAGTGTAATCCTTGGCGAAGCTGTTTGATAACGACAGCAGAGTACAGAGGATTATTAGAATTATGAACGAATTGAGATGTGTCATGGTCAATTCTCCTTGCAAGTTATCTCATAAATAGGTTGTAGGATCTTTTGCACGGAGATAGCATCCGACAAAATAATATGTAAGAGATAACTTCTAAAAAGTCACGATAGCGTGACAAATTTCTTGTAAGCGTATTTCTGTCGGTTTTGTTGGGAATTCAGTAGGGAACCGGCTTCGCAAGCATTTAAGGGTTGGACGAACACTGTTGAAAACGGCAAACCTGTAGGAAATAGGTTTTAAAATGTTCGCTTAAATATTTACGAATCCAGTGAGGAGTTGCCTTTGTAGACATTTCGCATTAAGCGGGACGCTTAAAAAATAGTGTATAGGATTTCTCAAGCGATAGTTAACACGAAACTTTAGGGAATTTCGTTTCCTGTTCACAATATGTATCGTAACACATTTAGCCAAAAAATTCAAATTTACTTTTGTCTTACACCGTGGACGGGTGATATGACGCAGATGGGTACTTATAGGAGAGGTTTTAATCATTTTGGTGCTGGATGTGTGTCAAATCCCATAGCATCACCGTGCAGTCATCACTTCCACTGACAAGTGTCTGTCCATCCGGACTAAACGCTACTGATCTAATCCAACTTGTATGTCCAGTAAGGGTAGCCGTGTGCTTACCAGTGGCTAAATCGGATATATAGATCTCCCCAGAGGTCCCGCTCGCAATCGTCTGTCCGTCAGGAGCAAACGCAATGGACGTGATCCAGTTCGACTGCTCAGGAAAGGTAAATAGGAGTGCGCCGGTGTCAACGTGCCACAAGCGAATGGTCCTGTCTTCACTTCCACTCGCAAGCAAGGATTTATTGAATGAAAAAGCCACAGCAGTCACGGAACGCGTATGTCCTCTGAGTGTAGTTGTGACCTTGCCTGTACGAGTATCCAACAACCGAATCACATTTTCGTCAGTTGCGACGGCGGCAGTATCCCCATCGGGGCTGAGTGAAATACTCGAATTTGCTCTCGCAACATTCTCAGGGATGGTGTTCAGGAGTTGCCCGCTGTGAACCTCCCAAAAACGTATTGCGTCCAAACTTCCACTCACAAGTGTTGCACTATCCGGCGAATAAACAAGACAATGGGTTTCAAATTCAGGCTCGGTGAAGGTATGTAGCCGCTCTCCGGTCTGCACGTTCCACAACCAAATCGGTCCCTCCAAACTGCCAGCTGCGAGTGTTCTGCCATCTGGTGAATACATCACAGAACAAAAAAGATCTGTATCCCCGTCAAGCGTTTTCAGGAGTTCTCCAGTTTGTACATCTCGTATTGGAATTGTGTTGTCCGCCATTCCAGTGTTCGCAAATGTGCTGCCATCCGGCGAAAATGCAACCGAGTGTACGGAAAGCGTGTGATTGCTGATAGTTCTCAGAGGTTTTCCAGTATCAACATCCCAAAACCGAATTGTCCCATCGTGCCCCATACTGGCGAGAGTTTTCCCATCTGGTGAAAAAATCAATGAATACACATCAGATGTATGTCCGGTAAGGGTTCTTAAGCGTTTTCCGGTGCGCACGTCCCAAACCCCGATTGTCTTGTCCGAACTACCACTCACAAGCATTGCACCGTCGGCTGAATACGCCAGTGATTCAACACTTGCTGTATGTCCAGCGATAGTTTTCAGGAGTTCACCAGTGCGCACGTCCCACAACCGAATCTTAGTGTCTCGTCCAGCACTGGCGAGTATCCGACCATCCGGTGAATAGACAACACTATCCACTCTCTTCGGATGTCGGGTGATCGTTTTCAGGAGGTTTCCGGTGTGCACATCCCATAAACAAATCTTATTATTTTGTTGACTCCCAATACTGGCAAGCATTCTTCCATCCGGTGAGTATACTAATGACCGGGCACTACTCGCGTGTCCTGTAAGCACTCGCAGAAGTTCCCCGGTGTGGGGATTCCACACTTGAATTGTGCTATTTTCACCGGCACTTACGAGTGTTTCTCCTGTCGGACTGAATGCCAAGTTATAAACAAACTCGGACCCCGCAAGGATGCCTTTTTTTTCCTGATTGCGTGTGTCCCATAGGTAAATATTGTTACCGCCACTCGCAATAGCAAGTGCCTGTCCATCTGGAGCAAACGCTATAGAAGTAGCATACGGCGTGGCTTCTACGAACAGATCAAGTGCCTCGCCTGTCCGAGCATCGTAGATCCAGATACCAATTGTACCCGCTACGGCGAGCCGAGTGCCATCTGGAAAGTATGCGAAATCATACATCCTACCTTTCCCAAAGCGCGCAATGGCACCTTCTGGCAGCTTCCATCGAGTGTATTCTTGCGCAAAACTGCTTGAGGATGATAGCAGAATGGTGAGGAATATCAAGGTGAGAAGCAGATATAGATGTTTCATAATCACTATTTTCTAATCGTTTTTAGGTTCGATTTGTGTCAAATCCATAGGTGTCAATTTTAGAAATAATAACCGTCTCAGACCCAGGACCGGTAGGTTCGGTTTTGCGGCGTACACGCCCAAATGCGACGTGCATTCCCAACCGAACCGGATACTACGCTGAAACCTTGAAGACTCCAAAAACCTCTTCAGTCGCGTAGCGACGGCATGTTTATAGAAATGCATCTAAAAGACAATGTAGCCCTGTAAGGGCGGCATGTTTATATCATTTATGCTAAAATGCTACAGAAAATCGCTAAATTGACCCCTATGGTTCAATTCGCGTCAAATCCCATAACATCACTGTACCCTCATTACCGCCACTGACGAGCATTTTGCCATCGGGACTAAACGCTACCGATTGAACCCTGTCCGCATGGCCAGTGAGGGTGGCTATGTGCTTGCCTGTGACTAAATCGGACATATAAATCGTCCCAGAAGTCCCACTCGCGATTGTCTGTCTATCCGGACTGAATGCAATGGACTTGACACTGTTCGACTGCTCCGGAAAGGTGAGCAGGAGTTCGCCGGTGTCAGCATGCCACAAGCAAATCGTCTTGTCAGCACTTCCGCTTGCAAGCAGATAATTATTTGACGCAAAAGCGACAGAAGTTACCGCCCGCGTATGTCCTTTGAGGGTGGCTCTGATTTTGCCAGTCCGCGTATCCCACAACCGAATCACATGTTCATCGTTTCCAACGGCGAGAGTGTCCCCATCGGGACTGAGTGAAATACCTGAATTGCTCCCCGAAGTCTGCGCTGCGAAAGTTTTTAGGAGTTGACCGGTCTGCACATCCCACAACCGGATCGTATGGTCCCAACCACCACTCACAAGCGTCGCACTATCCGATGAATAAGCGAGAGAAGGCGCACCTCTCTCAGGTCCAATGAGAGTCTTCAAAAGTTCTCCAGTCTGCACGTCCCACACACGAATCGGTCCGTTCCAACTCCCACTCGCAAGTGTGTTGCCATCTGGCGAATAAATCACAGAGCAGACATAATCTGTATGCCCAACAAAGCTCTTCAAAAGTTCTCCAGTCTGTGTATCTCGCAGAGGTATCGTGTAGTCCGCCATCTCGCTACTCGCAAATGTACTGCCATCCGGCGAAAATGCCACCGATCTCGCTAAGAATGTGTGACCTGTGATCGTTTTCAGAAGTTTTCCGGTGTCCGCATCCCATAATCGGACAGTCTCGTCGTCACCCCGACTCGCAAGTGTGCTGCCATCCGGGGAATAGATCACACCGCGAACGGCACTCAGATGTCCAGTCAGAGTCTTCCGGAGATTACCAGAGGGCATCTCCCACAGACGAATTGTTTTGTCTCGACTTCCACTCACAAGTGTTTTGCCATCAGGAGAGTATACAGCAGAAGCAGTACCAATCGTGTGTCCAGTGAGTATTTGCTTGCGTTCTCCGGTGTGAACATCCCAAAGATGGATTTCGCCGTTCCAACTCGCACTCACAAGCGTCAGGCTATCTGGTGAATAGGCAATCGAAGAGATTCTTGATGGATGCTCAGTAATAGTCCGAAGAAGTTTTCCGGTGTGAACATCCCATAAGTAGATCGTATTGTCATCTCCACTCCCCGCACTCGCAAGCATCTTTCCATTCGGTGCGTATGCCAATAACTGAGCGTAGCCTATGTGCCCTGTGAGGACGCGCAGTAATTCGCCGGTATCTGTATCCCACAATCGAACTGTCCTATCATTACCACCACTCGCGAGTATTTCTCCACTCGGATTGAATGCCAAGCCATAGACCTGAAACCTATGTCCTGCGAGGACATCTTTCTCATCCATCGTATGTAAATCTATCAAACGCACGATACTGCCACTCGTAACAGCAACTGTGCTGCCGTCCGGACTAAACGCCATAGCTCTATCGCCCCATATATTCCCTGTGAGTAGGTCAAGTGCTTCACCTGTACGGACATCATAGATCCAGATGCCAATTGTACTTTTGACAGCGAGTCGCGTCCCATCCGGGAAATATGCCAATGCCTTTACTCTACCTTTCCCAAAGCGGGCAATAGCACCTTCTGGTAAATGCCATCGCGTGTATTCTTGCGCAAAGATGCTTGAAAACGACAGTAGAAAGACAAAGATTGTCAGAATGGAAAGCAAATTCAGGTTTTTCATCAATTTTCCTGTAATTTCGATTCTCTGATCGCGGGCTTCTCTTGTAGGAGCGATCTCTTGGTCGCGGCATCCACTGACCGCTGACTTTAATCGGTTTTTGGCTGGAACCGTGTCATATCCCACAAAAGCACCGTCCCATCAGTACTCCCACTCGCAAGCATCCGCCCATCCGGTGAATACGCGACCGATAAAACGTAACCTGTATGTCCAATCAAACCGGATTTAGGTCTCCCAGTTTCTGGGTCCCACAAGCGAACCATCATGTCCCAACTTGCACTCGCAAGCGTGTCACCATCCGGCGAAAACGCTACCGTTAAAACATACGTCGTATGACCGCTGAGCATCTGCTTGTTCCGTCCGGTGTACGCATTCCACAGCCCTACCGTCCTGTCATCACAAGCACTGGCAAGCGTGCTACCATCAGGACTGAAGGCGAGTCCTGTGATGTCGTTTCGATGCCCCTCAAGCGTTAGTTTGTGTCTACCCGCGCGTCCATCCCATAAACGGATCTCGTTATCAGTGCCATCTCCACTCGCAAGCGTTCTACCATCCGGTGAAAACGCGACTGCCCTAACATCCCCTGTATGCCCTTTGAGGATATGCAACGGATCCCCAGTTTTTGCGTCCCACAAACGGACGGTATCATCGTTACTCCCACTCGCGAGTCTGTTGCCATCTGGAGAATAAGCCAACGCCACGACATAATCCCAATGTCCACTCAGCGTCTGTTTATGCTGTCCTGTTTCTGGATCCCACAAGCGGATGGTATTATCCCTGCTGCCGCTCGCAAGCGTGCTGCCATCAGGACTAAAGGCGACAGCAGCAACCGTCCGACCGTGTCCGGCGAGGGCGTTTTTGTGTTCGCCGGTTTTGGCATCCCATAAATGGATCGTGTGTCTCGTATTCCCACTCGCAAGCGTCGCTCCATCCGGCGAAAACGCTACCGCCTTGACATCCCCCGTATGTCCAACAATACTGTTTTTCGCTTCCCACGTCTGCGTGTCCCACAGACGCATGCTACCATCGTGACTCCCACTCACCAGCGTCTCCCCCTGCGGCGAGTACACCACCGAGACGATAGGACCTGTGTGTTCCGTAAGCCTCCGCAAAAGTTTGCCGGTATAAGGGTTCCACAGATGAATAGCGTTATCCCAACTCGCACTGGCGATTGTCTCGCTGTCCGGTGAAAAAACCACCGATGTAACATACCACGTGTGTCCTGTGAGGGTCCGGATATGTTCACCTGTGCCTACGTTCCACGTGCCAATAGTGCTGTCGTCGCAACCACTGACAAGCGTCTTTCCATCCGGACTAAAGGCGATAGAGGTTACAGCGCGTTTGTGCCCCGTCAAGGTTTTCAAAACTTGTCCGGTGTGGGCATCCCATAACAGCATTGTGCTGTCCTCACTCCCACTCGCAAGCACCTTGCCATCAGGACTGAAAGCAACTGTACGTCCTGTGTCTGTATGTCCAGTGAGGGTTCTCTTGAACCTTCTGGTGCGAAGGTTCCACAAACGGACTGTATTGTCTTCACTCGTACTTGCGAGCGTGTTACCATCAGGACTAAAGGCAACGGCTCTCACCCGGCGTGTGTGCCCTGCGAAGGTCGCCTTCCGCTTTCGGGTCTTTGTATCCCACAATCGAATCGTATTGTCGCTACTCCCACTTGCAAGCGTTTGTCCATCCGGGCTGAAGGCGACACAATGGACGTTGCGTGTATGTCCTCTCATCAGTGCTAATTCCGCACCGGTGTGTGCATTATAGAGCCAGATCCCGATGCTACTCGCTACTGCGATTGTATTGCCATCAGGCGAATATTTAATCTCATTAATCTTGCCTTTCCCCAAACGCGCGAGGGCACCTTGCGGCAAATTCCATCCGGTGTACTGTTGCGCAGAACTGTTAGATAATGACAGAAAAGAAGCAAAGATTATCAAAAAGGAAAACAGACTCAGATTTTTCATAGTTAGTTCTCTTGATCATTTTTGTTTGAGATGTGGGTCAGATGTGTAGCGTCTTCAGTGAAGGTGTGTTGATGTAGTATACTTGGAAGTAGTTTAGCACGCGCCCTTAATTTTTACCACTATTTTCAAGTTGAGAGCAGGGCTATTTAGTTCTCGGTTTTTCGTCCAATTTTGAACCCCCAGGCCCGGTAGGTGCGGTTTGGAACCGCACCATAAGTGTCAATTTAAGAAAAGTAACCGTCTCGGTCCCAGGTCCGGTAGGTTCGGTTTCCTAACCGAACCGGATACGACGCGGAAACCTTGGAAACTTCAGAAACCTCTTCAGTCCCGTAGGGACGGTATGTTTATAGAAAAATGTCTGCTCCCTTTCTTTAGCCCCGTAGGGGCGGCATGTTTATTAACAGTTCCAAAATGCCGTGAAAAATCCCTAAATTGACACCTATGGTGCGGTTTGGAACCGCACCGGGAACCTAAAAAAGAAGATTCAAAAATTTAGAAAATTCGATAATTTATCTAAAACTAAATAATCCTGAGTTGAGAGCCAGAACCATTCCGTTTTCTGAACGATTTTATTTCTACACATCAATTCCGCAAGCCGAGTTGATGGCTGAGTTCCATTAAACGTCTGTTAATCCCAGTTTTATCAACTCGATTGCCATCCACAAATTCTTGATATTCTGGCAACAACCCATCTGGGATCATCATGCGTGAATTCGCCTCACGCAATGCTAATAACCCCATGAAGATTTGCATCTCCCGTGAATAATCTGGCGCGAAGTCGTTGAGTGCTTGACGGAGCTCGCCTTCTGTGAAGGTATCGCGACCACTCCGTCTCGCAATGTTATTCGCACGTTGGACAATCAAAAGCAGATCCCGCCAAGTCAACCCATCTGTTTCTGAACCGCCGACAAGGGACTGGAAATTGATGTTGCCCGATGTTTGGCCTGGACAGAAAATTCTTAAAATTTCGACCCTGCCACCACCGGTAGGCGGCAGCATGATCAATTTGGTATCGAAAATGCCGTAGCGTCGAAAGATAGGCGGCATTAAGTCGGGGCGTTGTGATGCTCCCACCCATATCACGCTACCGTGCAGTGATATATCGTTTATAGCGTTCACGAGCGCAGACGGAAGCAGCCGCTCATGCTCCTCCGGATTCATCGTGGTGTGCGGCGATGCCTGCTCAATGCCATCCATAAAGACGACCGTTGGCGCAATCCCACGGATAAAATTGAGTCCCGCATTCAGGTTCCGTTCATAGATGTTCCCATCTTGATTGATGTTTATTGTTACTTCACCCATTTGATTGGCATAACGGAGTCGGACAAGCGTCATATTTGCCTCACCCGCGAGCACCCTTGCGGCGTATTCCTTACTGGTGCCAGGGGGACCAAGCAAAAGCATGCCCCGCGGCACACGGCGCAGATCCTGATTTCTCATACCATCCGCAATATCCCGGATAATCCGCATTACATACCAACCGTCGTCAGAAGGGCCCCTCTGAGTTTCACCGAGTTCAAGAACGCCACGGCTGAAGGTCCTAATACTCTCGGCGCGGTATCTGAACAACGGTTCACCACCCGCTTTTTGTTGCGTAGATTCCGCCTGCTGCACAACATCGTGAACACCGAGTAGATTTAGACCAAGTGTCTCCCGTGCCAAAGTTTCCCGATCGCTATGATTCCCCAAGGTTCTACGCATCTGTGATGAACCATCCGAGATGTCATGTAACTGTTCAATAAACCTTAGACGTTCATCATAGGTCGGAAACGGAATTTCTATCACAGGAATCTCAGGATTCACAGTGAAATTCGGGTGTACGTCGGATATATTGTGTGTAACGAGCAGGATAACGTGCTTACGCCTGCGAATATCAAGGTCAGATGCCCAATATTGGATTTGGCTAAACAAAAGTTGAACTTCATCTTTTGCTACCTCGTTCAACGACGGATCGTTCGGGGTGAGCAGCTCCAGAGAATCGATTACCAACCCGACGTTTGCTCTGCCTTGCCGCAAAAGACGGTTTAATTTTTTCCGGAATTCCGCAGAAGGCGAAGGATCCATCGTCACGAATGGATCTTCATGTTCTTTATCAAACGCCAAACCAGCATTAATTCTCCGGCGCACCAGCTGCGGATCTACTTCTTGTTCGGCGAGATTAACGTTTTCAACCTCTCTAAAGCGTTGAAGGGTTTGAAGCCAGGTCGCTAACGTCTGAAAATGAAAAACACCTGTTTTGTTGTACTGGGGAAAAATTTCAAGTGCCCTCTGTGTATTTCGCCATTGACCCACTTTTGGGAAATGGATACCTTCCGATGCATTATATCCGAGAACAAGTTGACAACCTAATAAGTTAAGCTGCGCCATCAGATAGTCCGTAGTGCGCAAGTAACCGTAAACATCGTCGTATAGCAAATCATTTACATTAAAATGGAGTAGAAATTGGTGAGCAGAACCCGCATCATAGTGTTTTTTGATTTCATCCCAAAACATTTTGCCTCCGAGATTGAGTGTGAAATTTTTTAGCGATATTGCAAGTCCCCCTGATAAGGGGGATTTAAGGGGTTTCTTCCTGCAAGTCCCCCTGATAAGGGGGATTTAGGGGGTTTCTTCCATTTTAAGAAACTTGCTTGCAAAAGGCAATTTTAGAGCAAATAACCAAAAACTTCGTACCACCACAGATGAATCCAAATTCCCATTTAATATCAGTTCCATCAGGGACAGGTTCAGGCATCGTGAGTGTGTCTAAAGTTCCCCATGTTGGACCTCCTCTTGGACCGTGAGCCTCCAGCGGCGATAACATTTCAAAAGATTTGACATCCTTAAACTCAACGTGAACGAGTTGGTTATGTTCTTTGCTATAGGGGTAGGTGTTAACAGTGAGAATAATTGTCTTATCCGCGTTTCTGATCCCAGTAGACGCACCCTCATCATCTAAGGCTTTGTAATTTTCAAACTTAATTTCAATCCCCGCAATGTGATCGTCGTGAAAATCATTAAAATGCTTTAGCACTTCATCAACCTCTTTGATATTAGCAGGTTCAAACCTCTCCATAAGACACCTCTCAATATTAATTTTTTAATCCGCATGTACCTCGCTACTCTGATAGGGTATAGGTAGTTGCGCACTTTACTATTAGGACTTACTTGCGCATCACCTCTTAAAGTCCCCCTGATAAGGGGCGGCGAATGCCATGAGGCATTCATACCGTTGATTCTTTAGGGGGTTAAAATACCGAAATTACCTCTTAAAGTCCCCTGATAAGGGGGATTTAGGGGGTTAAACTCTTAAAGTCCCCCTGATAAGGGGGATTTAGGGGGTTAAAATACCGAAATTACCGATTTTTGCGTAAGTCCTAACTATAATACAATTTCGTTTTCTCATAAAAGTTCACAGAAATAGGCATTGTGATAGCAGCAAAAAGCAGCCCCAGCGGGGCGACGTATGTATAGAAATAGTGTTCATAAAACATACACAAGCCCCAGCGGGGGTTTGGCTGGGGGGTTCTTCAACAGATGTATAGAAAAATAGGGGTTAGAAGGATACCTCGCGTCTCTGTTTTAAACCCAATCTTCACATATTAATTCAAAAAAATTGGCCAAGGTTTAGCATGGATGTAAGAAACATAATGAATTGCGCAATTACGGATTCATCTTCCAGAGAAGCACAGAACCATCCTCACTACCGCTCACAAGGGTTTTCCCATCCGGACTGAACGCGAGACTTTTAACCCGAGCTGCATGACCCGTCAGTGTTTTCTGGTATGCACCCGTCTGCGTATCCCATAAGTGGATCGTGGTGTCAACGCATCCGCTTGCGATTGTTTTTCCGTCGGGACTGAACGCGATGCTTTCGACCCAATCTGTATGTCCAGTGAGCTGCATCTTGGTTGTCCCTGTATCCATATCCCATAAAAGAATGATACTGCCCCCACCCCCACTTGCGATTGTTTTCCCATCCGGACTAAACGCGATACTTTCGATCCACGCAGTATGTCCAACAAGCGTCATTTCGTTTTTACCAGTATCAATGTCCCAGAGGCGTATCGTTTCGTCGTCACTCCCACTTGCAAGTGTCCTTCCATCGGGATTGAACGCGATGCTATTGACCATCTTTGTATGTCCAATAAGTGTTTTCTTGTGTTTGCCGGTATGTGCATCCCAGAGGCGGATGGTCTTATCCCAACCTCCACTCGCGAGGGGCTTGCCAGCCGGACTGAATGCTACACTTCCGATCATATCTATATGTCCGGTGAGTTGCATCTTATGTTCACCGCTCTGTACATCCCACAGACGGATGCCAGCGTGTCCACTTGCGAGTGTCCTGCCATCGGGACTGAACACCAGATTGTTCGCTATATCCCCAAACCCACTGAGTGTTTTGATGTGTTGTGCTGTGTCTGCATGCCATAAGTTAATAATGCCAGTGACAGATCCACTTGCGATAATGTCCCCATTGGGATTGAATGCCACACTATAAACAGATTCCGAATGCTCAGTAAATGGACGTTTTTCGTTGCCTGTGTCTGTATCCCAAAAACGGATAGTGCCATCATCAATACTGCTCGCGAGGGTTTTCCCATCCGGACTGAACGCTACACTTCCGATATCTAACGGGTGTCCAGTGAATATTAATCTATGTTCGCCGGTATGTATATCCCAAAAACGGATAGTGCCATCACCACTACCGCTCACGAGGGTTTTCCCATCGGGGCTAAACGCTAAGTGCTCAACATACTCCTTATGTCCTGTGAGTGTCAGTTTGAGTTCACCTGTGTCTAAGTCGTGGAGGTAGATGGTGCCATTCTCACTGCCAATAGCAACTGCCTTCCCATCCGGACTGAACGCTGCACCTGTAGTGGAGCAATCCGGATGCATGGCGAATATTTTCTTATGTTCACCTGTGATTGAATCCCATAGATTGATTTTGTCTTCCCAACTCACACTCACCATTGTCCCGCCGTCTGGTGTGAATGATAACATACTGGCACGATCCGAATCTTTCGTGAGTGTCCACTTCTGTTCTCCGGTGATAACATCCCATAATCGGATAGTGCCGTCACGACTATCGCTTGCAAGCGTTTTGCCATCTGGACTGAATGCCAAGCTTGATATCCAATGTGTATGTCCGACGAGCATTTTTTGCGCTCCCGTGCTCCTATCCAATTGGACAATGGGACCATTCAGGATAATAGTGCCATCCGTTCTTCCACTCGCAAAAGTGCGTCCATCCGGGCTGAATGCAAGGCAGTCAACTACACTCGTAGGTGCTGTGAGTAGCTGGACCTCTTGATGTGTTGTTACATCGTAAAGCCAAATACCAATGCCACTCGCAACAACGAGCAATTTACCATCCGGAGAATACTGTATTTCATTTATACTCCCTTTACCGAGGCGTGCTTTAGCATCTTCCGGTAGGTTCCATTGCGTTGGATCTTCAGCAAGGGCGTTAGGTGAATACAGTGTTGAAGCAACAAGCAGTATCAAAAAGTTGGAAAACAACGTCTTTTTCATTTTTAAGTTCGCTTTTTCAGTCATCCATAAACGTCAATTTAAGAAATAACAACCGTCTCGGACCCAGTACCGGTAGGTTCGGTTTTGCAGCGTACTCGCCCAAATTTTGCCCATACGCGGCAAAATTTGTCTTAGCTTTACATTTGCGACCTGCATTCCAACCGAACCGGATTTTATACAAAAACCTTGAAGACTTCAAAACCTCTTAAATCCCGTAGGGTTTATTTGCTTGGGTATTTCTTCAGTATGTTTATAGCAGCTGTTTAGCATAAGATAGGCACTAATCGTTTTGAGGTTGGATTTGCGTCAAGTCCCATAATAGCACGGTGCCATCGTCACTCCCACTCGCGAGTATCTCGCCATCAGGACTAAACGCTACTGATCGAACCCACTCCCCGTGTCCTGTGAGCGTTGCTATAGACTTGCCTGTGGCTAAATCTGATATGTATACCTCCCTCCAACCACCATTCGCAATTCTCTGTCCATCCGGACTAAATGCGATGGACATAACACTATTCGGCTGTTCTGGAAAAGTTAGGAGAGGTTCGCCGGTGGTAGTATTCCACAGCCGGATTGTACCATCGTCGCTTCCACTCGCCAGCAAGGACCTATTTCGTGAAAATGCAACAACAGCCCCGGAACGTGTATGTCCCATGAGTGTCGCTTTGACATCGCCAGTGTGCGCGTCCCATAAACGAATCACCTGCTCATCCGTTGCTGCAGCAAGTGTCCGCCCATCACGACTAAGCGAAATGGATCTGACACCTTGACTTGCCTCTAAATCCGTAGTATTTCCGATCAATGTTCTCATCAATTCACCCGTGTGCAGGTCCCAAAACCGAAGCGTATTGTCCCAACTTCCACTGATGAGGACTGTCCCATCGGGTGAGTACGCGATAGACGGAGCACCCTCTTTATGCCCAATAAGCGTTCTCAAGAGATCTCCAGTCTGCGCATCCCATATACGAATCGGGCCGTCCCAACCCCCACTCGCAAGCGTCTCTCCATCTGGTGAATACTTCACAGAACACGCATGATCCGTATGACCAACAAGTGTTTTCAGAATTTTTCCGGTCTTTACATCTCGCAGGATAATCGTTTTGTCCGCCCCCTCACTACTCACAAGCGTGCCGCCGTCCGGCGAAAACGCAACCGATCTCGCGAAAAATGTATATCCGCTGATCGTTTTCAAAAGTTCACCCGTATGCGGATCCCAAAATCGGATTGTTTCATCTTCGCTTTTACTCGCGAGCATCTTACCATCAGGCGCATACACCAGAGAGCCAACTTGGTCAGTATGTCCGATAAGTGTTTTTAAAAGTTCACCCGTATGAACATCCCACATATAGATATTTTTACTCGACCAACTTCCGCTCGCAAGTGTACCACCGTCAGATGAATACACAACGGAAGTGACATATCTCATATCAGTCGTAATGGTTTTTATGAGTTCACCCGTATGGACATCCCAAAAACGAATCTTGGAGTCTCGGGTTCCACTGGCAAGTGTCAGGCTATCAGGGGAGTAGGCAACACAGTAGACGCTGCCCGGATGTTCGGTAAGTGTTGTCAAAAGTTGTCCGGTCTCCACGTTCCATAAACAGACAGTATTATCTTCAATACCGGCGACACTCGCAAGCGTTTTGCCATCGGGTGAATATACCACGAACATGACCCGATCTATATTTCCTACGAGGGGTCGCACCAATTCACCGGTACGGACATCCCACAATCTAACTGTATTATCTTGGCTGCCACTGGCGAGTATCTCTCCGGTCGGATTAAATGCCAATGAAGATACATGAGACGTGTGTCCCGTGAAAACATTTTTCTCACGCTTCATCTGTAAGTCCCACAGACGAATATTTGTGTGACTTGTAAAAGCAAACGTTTGTCCATCAGGACTCAATGCTATGGCACTGGCATTCCCCGCATCCTCCGCAAGCAGCTCAATTTCCGTTCCAGTACGGACGTCATAGATCCAGATGCCAATTGAACTCCTGATGACGAGTCGGGTGCTATCTGGAAAATATGTTAACTCCCGTATCCGCCCTTTGCCGAAGCGCGCTTTTGCCTTTTCTGGTAAGTTCCACTGCGTGACATCTTGTGCTATATTGCTTCGCATAGATTCAGTTCCTGTTGGGAGACCGTTGTTGCTGTTTCTACCGGGGAGCGTATCCTTGCCGACCCGATTTTGTAAATCCCGTTTTGATTGACTATTAAGAACAATAGGCGCGTCAATAATTTCAATCGTCGGTTCTGATTGTGCTTCAAGACTATAAGGCTGTTGAAAGCGCGCAATATATTGATGACTCGCACCCATCAATAAGATGACCAAAATAGCCGATGCACCTAAAGCCGCTAACGGAAACAAAGGTTTTCCGTCTGAAGACGATGTCTGTTTTACTCGATCAATGTTCCGCATAATGTTTTCGATTAGATTTGGACTTAACGGAACACTACCGAGTGTCTCATAAATTATATGTTCTTCGTCCTTTAGCCGTTCTCGAGCGCGTCGCAGCCGACTTTTAACCGTATTCGGGGATACGCCTAAAAACTTGCTAATCTCTTTACAGTTCATTTCGCCGAGATAGTAAAGCACCATCACTGTCCGTTCACTTTCCGGCAGTTCTGTCATAAGCCGCTGCACAATTTCACGTTGATGCTCTACTGCTTCGGCTTCACGCTGTTCACGGACATAGTTCGCATAGTCGGTCTTCTCCAATGCTTTTTCACTCGTGGTTTCCAGCGATTGCGTATTTTTTCGTCGCTTCTTTCGTAACCATGCCCTGCAAAGCCGATCCGCAATCACGTAGAGCCACCCCGGAAACTGACTCGGATTTTTCAGCGACGCAAGTTTTTTATGTGCTTGGAGGAAAGCGTCTTGCGTAATTTCCTCAGCGATGTGATAATCCCCGATTTTCCGCCATGCGAGCGCGTGAACGCCTTTTTGGTACTTTTTCACCAAAGTGCTAAAAGCCGTTTCGTCACCTGACAATATGCTCTGGATCAGTTCAACGTCATCTTTTTCCATCAGAAACCTCCCTTAACCGACGGGACTTCCCCAAGGCACGATGAATTGCGCGATTACGGATTTATCTTCCAGATGAGTACCGTGCCATCGTCGCTACCGCTCACGAGGGTTTTTCCATCCGGACTAAAAGTGATGCTTCTAACCCAATCTGTATGGCTTGTCAATGTTTGCTTCTGCTCACCAGTGTGTGCATCCCAGAGATAGATGTTCTTGTTTCTGTCTCCACTCGCAAGGGTTTTGCCATCCGGACTGAACGCTAATGCTAAACTGTGCATCCAATTCTTTCTTTTCAGCGTCATCTCGTTCTTGCCAGTGTCAACATCCCAAAAATGGATAGTAGTGTCGTCACTCCCACTCACGAGGGTTTTGCCATCCGGACTGAACGCTAAACTGCTCACCCAATCTGTATGTCCTTTAAGCGTTTTGTTCTTGCCAGTGTCAACATCCCAAAGGAGGATGGTACCATCGTAACTTCCACTCGCAAGCGTTTGACCATCCAGACTGAACATTAAACAACTCAGATGATTTGTATGTCCTCTAAATGTTTTCTTGCGTTCGCCTGTGTCTACATCCCATACGGATATAGTGGTTTCGTCGTCAACTCCACTCGCACATGTATTTCCATCGGGACTGAATGCTCTGAGTACTGGATTAAAGGGATCATTCATATAAAGAATTTTCTTGTGTTCACCAGTGTGGGCATCTAATAGGCGAATGCCGTCGTCAGTCCCACAAGTAAGGGTTTTTCCATCGGGACCGAATAGTATACTGTGTACCATATCCTTAAACCCATTAGACGTTTTGAACGTTTTGATGTGTTGCCCTGTGTCTGCATTCCACAAGCGAACAATTCCATTGATAGACCCACTCGCAATAATGTTTCCATTCCTGTTGAACGCTACACTCAAGACAGATTCCGAATGTCCAGTGAATGTATGTTTTTCGTTCCCTGTGCGTGCCTCCCAGAAGCAGATAGTGCCATCGCCACTGCCACTCGCAAAAGTTTTTCCATCCGGACTGAACGCTAAGCCTCGGGGATACCGCGTATGTGTAGTGGGGGTTAGCCTGCGTTCACCGGTATGTGCATCCCATAGACAGATTGTTTCATCTGTATGTGATGAAGTCGCGAGGGTTTTTCCATCCGGACTAAACGCTAAGTTGTCTACATCCTCCTTATGTCCGGTGAGTGTCAGTTTGAGTTTGCCAGTATCCAAGTCGTGGAGGTAGACGGTGCCATTCTCACTGCCAATAGCAATTATATTTCCATCGAGATTAAAAGCTGCACCTGTAGTGGAACAATCGGGATGCATGGCGAATGTTTTCTTGTGTTCACCCGTGATTGAATTCCATAGACTAATTTTGTCGTCCCAACTCACACTCACCAGTGTCTCACCGTCTGGCGTAAACGATAACATACTGGTGCTTTTCGTATCTTTCGTGAGTGTCCACTTTTGTTCTCCTGTGATGACATCCCATAATCGGATGGTTTCATCCCGACTATCACTCGCAAGCATTTTTCCATTGGGACTGAATGCCAAGCTTGAGATCAAATATGTATGTCCGGTAAGCGTTTTTTCTGTCCCCGTGCTTCTATCCCACAGGATAATGGTGCCGTAACCACTTCCACTCGCGAGCATGCGTCCATCCGGATTGAATGCAAGGCAGTCGACGACACTCGTATGTTCTGTGAGGAGGGCGATCTCTTGATATGTTGCGACATCGTACAACCAAATACCGATGCCGCTCGCAACAGCCAAAAACTTACCATCCGGAGAATACTGTATTTCATTTATCCTTCCTTTACCGAGACGCACTTTGGCATCCTCTGGTAAGTTCCATTGCGTGGTATCTTGTGCTAAGTTGTTTTCCACCGTTTCTGCTCCTGTTGATAAACTATTGTTGCTGTTTCTACCGGTTTAGACCCGCAATTATTAGTGACGCGATTTTGGGGTGAGTAGGATGCAGGATTGTCACAATTTGAAAAAAGTGAAATTTAATCGATGGTCGTTTATTATTCGCGGTGTTTTTGCCGCAATCGTGTGCACTTGTAAAGGTGAGTAAATTACAGATAAGGTGTCAAATCCCAAAGCAGGATAGTACCATCATAACTTGCACTCGCTAAAAGTTTGTTATCTGGAGAGAAGGCGAGTGCATGGACATCTGTTGGATGTCCCCTGAATGTAGCAATCTGTCTTCCGGTTTCAACCTCCCATAAACAGATGACCATTTTCTCCATGCCTTCTTGCCACCATGTCCCGGCTGCAAAATATTTCCCACATATAGAAAATTTAGCAGTCCAAAACATATCTTCTAACCCTTGCGGTAAGGTCAACCGAGTAAGGTAGTCGTTCTGTTTCACATCATACAAGTATGAGTTATTTCCAATGGAAGATAAATACTTTCCATCATGAGAAATATGGACAACCTCACGAGATTTAGGTTTCAATTTTCTTAAAACGAGTCTTCCGAGGATTCGGGTAGCAGCATTATCACTTAAAGAATTATCAATCTCTTTGCCAAGTTCCATGTCCCACGAAATGACATGCGCGCAAGGATAATCTGATTCACTTGCAAGTATTTTTCCATCATAACTGAATTGCAAATCTCCAATTGTATCACCATCATCTTCATCGTCCTCGTTATCTTTTGGCTCAAGTGGATGCTTCAGTTCATAGCGTTGATTCCCACTGTTTACATCCCACACTTTCAGGTTACCAGCTGCATCGGCATAAGCAAATAGTGTGCCGGTCGGTGCTAATGCGGGAAACGCACTCCAGTATTCTCGTCCCGTTCCTTCAATAAGCGGTGTCCCATTTCCATCAGCTTCCCAAAGCCTAACATTATCCTCTTTGATGCTCGCAACATAGAGTTTTCCGCTATCAGTTTTATATAAAAACTGATTTTTACCTGCTGATTCCACTTTAACGGCAGGACGTGACCGTTTACTCGCAATATCCCATAATATAACGCCTTCATGATGATGTTTTACTGCTAATGTCTTACCATCATCTGAAAACAATGCAGTAGGAAACGAAACAGACGTACATTCATAATCAGGAAACGAAAGAGGCGAATGTGTAAACTGTCGCTTATATGGATATTCAGGAGTCCACACATTGATAAATTCGTGCCTACATTCATAAGCCAGCTGCGAACCGTTTGAAAATAGGACAGTGTTGCCCCAAGCACTTTCACGGGAAAATCGGACGGTATTGCCCCAAAATTTATCCCTATAAAGCTGTTCCCCGCTTTCGAGATCACAAACAGAGATTGTGGCGGGACCGGTAGCGTCATAATTGACTATCGCTGCACGAAGGATTCCCTCTGGTGAATAAGAAGGAATGATACGATACACGTCACCAAAATCAGTATACGATTGCACCTGTTGCCAAGTGCTAACATCCCAAACGTACACAGTGCCATCTTCACCACCAGAGGCGAGGAGCTTCCCACACGGTGAAAAGCAGAGCGTCGTTACCCAATAGGTGTGTGCTGAGAGGCACGCGATTTGCTGACCACTTTCCATATTCCATACGATTATTGACTCCGCCTCATCAGTGGTAGTGGAGCTGCATGTAAACGCTATCAGTCGAGTATCAGGTGAGAAACTAATAGGACTATCATAACTTTCTACTTCAGTGTCTGCAGTGAATTGTGAAACCGGTTCGCAAGTTTCAGCACGCCATACTTCAGCGGTAGGAGCACTTGCATAAGCGGCTGCAAGATATTGACTATCATGTGAGAAAGTCAACTTTGTAATATAATCATCTATTTTTACTTGCGCTAAGCACGCGCCATTTTGGATGTCCAATACTTTTAAAATTTTGTCTGAATTGCAGGCTGCAATCCATTTTCCATTAGGTGAAAAGGCAATGTGAAATACCATACCGCGTTCTGCTTCCCAGAGCGCGATAGGAGATAGCGTCTCCAAGTCATACACCCAAAGACCTAATGTGTTTCCTATTACAAGGCATTGCCTATCAGGTGAGAAAGCAAAATCAGGATTACACCCGCGTCCCAAACGCGCAATCGCTCCTTCGGGAAGTGCCCAGGTCGTCACATCGTCTCCATCTACACTGACTGGCGCAAGATTTTGGGATTGTTTGTTTTCCATCAAAATATCTCCTTCTTTAGCCCAAGTTGTTCCTCCACCGCTAACTCAAGCAATTTCCAAATCTTCAAATGGTCTTCGCGAGTGCGCGGTTCCCACTTCGGCGTTAACAGATGCGGCAGCGGCAGCAATTCTTGATTTAGAAACGGTCGTAAACTAAAGAACCACTGCGCAGTAAATGGCGTTCCATCTTCTGTGTCGTGAGATCCCATATATCCTGCTTTATCAAGGCACGCATGCAATTGATTCGCCACCGCCGAAAACTGTTTCAATAAGTTCAGGTCTGCCATTGTGTACAAGTCTATGCTTGGATACCCCTCACGGTTTCTCACAAGTTGTACCCTATACATGAAAGACAACCGACGCAATATTTGATGCAAACGCTTTGCAGCACTATCCGAAGTGTCAACTTCGGCAGAGAGTTCATCGCAATCCGGTATCCACTCTCTCATAGAAACAGTGAATTGTTTCCATATTTCTAAACGATGCTTTTCTTCCGGATGACAGGCAAAAAAACTAAAGGATACACGCATAAGAGCAATGGGACCGCCCGATTGAAACAACTCGTCAGCATCTACTTGCCGGTAGCGTTGCCGAATAGTATCGGCACACGAATCATCCGCTGTTTCCAAGGTGCAAGTATTATCCAAACACATTAGCAGATTGACAAGAAAATTGAATGCCCCGCGCGGGTCCCCGACCGGTTCGATATGAATCCAGCCGCCACGCTGATCCCACCGACGCTTTTGCCATTTCTCCGGATCCGGATGCCCACTACAAGAGGAAGTCGTTTGGATGTAAGGCGATCGGTTAAGCAAATTTACAAGGGGCCGTATCTCATAGTCGATAGGCATGACTGTTTTAGGTGGGGCCTTGGCACGAGTATCACTTTTCACAACGTCCGTTGCTGCCACGTTATTATGTTTTTCGTTTTCCGCAATCGCTATATTAAAAGTAATGCGGTGGACCCATGATAGAAACGGTGATGTGAACGTATAGCTATGTAAATAGTTGAATACCTCTTCGACTATCTGGCGTTCAAGGCGTTCAAGGTGTTCGGTATCTACTTCAAAAGTTAGTCTCTCTTCGAGAGTGGTGCGTATTCGTGATAATACCCGTTTTTTCAGTTCTTCTATGGCACGGTTGTCACCTTTGACAGCAGCAGTTACCAATCTTTCATTTGAAACGTTTGACATGATAATATACCTCTTGATTGTGTTTTGGATAGGTTAAATCAACGTCCATCCCTTAGGGATTGATGAATGGTTTCAAATCCCAGAGCAAGATGGTTCCGGTAGAACAAGCACCCGCCAGCAGTGTGTTATCAGGCGAAAATGCAAGACATCCAAGACGCTCTGTCAATTCAAACGTGACAATCGGTTCGCTTCCTTTGCGGATATCCCAGACACACACGCTCTCTTCATCCGTCCATGTATATGGGCTACAAGCAAGATATCGCCCACATACTGATAACGCAAATGCATTAATATTTTTCTCCTGCCACCATTTCGGCATCGGGAGTGATAGTACTTCTTTATCCGCTTGGAAATCCCATAAATCTATCGTCCTATTATTGAATGCTGGAAAATAGCACCATATCCGTAACGGATCCGGAGAAAACGATAAAAAATCAAAATCGTCATCATTGGAAAACTGATCCACTGTTTTACGTTGAGATACATCATAGAGCTGGAAAGGCGCACAGACAAGAAAGGCGCCATCTGGACTAAATGTGAGGTCAGGTGCATTGTGTGTTTCTTCACCGGCATAAGTATCATAAATTTCTCCGGTGGTAATATCCCAGATATGGATACTGTCCGCTTCGTCTCGGCAGGCGAGCAAATTGGCTGTAGGCGAGAATGCTGCAGTCCACGGTTCATCTTGTAAAGGAAAAGTTACTATCGGTACGTCCGATCCCAATTCCCAAAGTCGGATGTTCTTTTCATCGACGGAGGTAACGAAGTGTTTTCCTTCAGGTGACGCATCTACAGACAAATAACGTTCCTCCCCTTCATCCGTATCCGGTTTCATACCGAGCGGTTTGAAAATACGGGGCGGATCGTTGGGGTGTGTCACATCCCAACTCAAAATGCCACCGTATCCCCTTTTGGCAAGGAGTGTCTTGCCATCTGATGAAAACTGCAGGGATCCGGGGAAAACGCCGGTCGTATGTTCCAAAGCGATGGATCGGTTTTCACCCGCAACCCAGATATGTACATCTACATCGTGTTCACTCTCATACACAAGACGCGCACCGTTTGAAAAGTCCGGATGATAGTACCCCGTCTCCTTGGGATGTCTATAAAGTATTTCACTGTTTTCTAAATCTTGCACTGAAAAAGTATCATCTCTACACGCATACACAGTGGTTAAAAGCCTGTTCCCCGGCATCCAACTGATGTAGTGAAAACCGTTGTCGTCCACCGCCTGATAAACCTTGTGGAGATGCCACGAAGGTGTCTCCGGTGACAGTTTTTCAGGGACCTCCCAGACGTTAGTCGTCCCTTTCCGATCGCATGCAGCCAAAAACTTGCCAGACGGTGAGAAAGAGATTGCGCTGACATCGTTCAATCCGTCCAGAGTGCCGAGATGTTGTCCTGTTGTTATTTCATATACGACAACTTTGTTTGAAGCCAATATCCATCTACCGTCAATGACTGGATATCCGTTGGTGTGAAACGGTTCAGGGACTCCATCCGGAGAAGCAAAGGCAAGTAAACGATTATCCGGTGAGAGTGCAAGCGGGTTCGTTCCTACGTAAATGGCTTCGCGCTCAGGGTGGGCAGTTGCAGTGTCATCTTGCAGATTTTCTGGCAGTTGCCAGATTTCAACACTACAATAGAGTCTTTTTTCGGGGTTAGAGTGTCTGGTGCTCCCACCAACGACGAGGCGTTTGCGATCCGATGAAAAGACAATATCAGTAGCGTAACCACTTATATCGCGTACTAATTCTGCTAAGCAATTCCCGCGCTTTACATCCCATATTTTGATTGGAGAACCCCAACCGCCTGTAGCGACCCATTCGCCGTCTGCTGAAAAGGCGACAGTTGTTATCGTCTTTCCTGCCTCCCAAAGTGTTAGGAGAGAGCGGTTAGGAACATCATACCACCACAAACCGAGATAACTTCCAATGGCGAGAAGCGTACCATCCGGGGATAGCACCATATCCATTACATTCCCTTTTCCGAATCGAGCAATAGCACCATCGGGTAGATACCACGTGCTGCTATCCGCGTTGCCTTTATCTATCTGAAAGGGTATACTTTTTTTCATAATTATATGTTCCTTCCATCCTTCCTGTCTTCCATCCTTGCCTTATAGAATACCTATATTATGCGTAAATCCTATCCATCTCAAGTTGCCTACCGATCAGCAACCAACTCTGTGAGATCCCACAAAAGGATCGTACCATCACGACTTCCGCTCGCAAGCGACTGACCGTCCGGCGAATACACAAGACTATCCACCAAATCCGTGTGCCCTGTAAGCGAGTGCAGGAGTGTACCTGTCTGCACGTCCCACAGATGAATCGTATCATCGTTGCCACAAGCGAGAGTGCCGCCATCCGGTGAAAATGCCACAGAAGCAATATTCCGTGTATGTCCTCTGAGCGTTTGAAACAGTTCGCTTGTTTGACTGTCCCACAAGCAGACCGTGCCATCCCAACTCCCACTCGCGAGTCTGCTACCATCCGGCGAATACACCACAGTATAAACCTTTCCCGTATGATTTATAAGGGTATTCAAAAGATCCCCAGTCTGCACATCCCACAAACGGACTGTGTTATCGTGACTCCCACTCGCGAGTATATCACCATCAGGTGAAAACGCCACAGAAGCGACATCTTCTGTATGGCCTGCAAGGATTTGCAACACATCACCGATGAGGTACAGTTCACCAACCCGGATCTCCCACAAGCCGACTGTATTATCGTGACTACCGCTCGCCAGCATCCTACCGTCAGGCGAAAAGGCTACGGAAGAAATCAGACCGCTATGTCCAATAAAAGTTCCAAGAAACCGTCCTGTCTCCGCATCCCATAGGCGAGCTTTCCCAGAATTGGCACTGGCAACTATGCTGCCATCCGGTGGATACGCTACCGAATGGACGTTTTCCGATTGGAAGTGTTCCGGCTGAACTCTGATGGTTTTTCGGTGTTCCCCAGTTGCCAGATTCCAGAAGTCGATTTTAGATATGTTCCCACTCACAAGCGTGTTACCATCCGGGGAATATGCAAGAGAAAAGATGTGGAGTCCGTGCCCCGTAACGGTTTTTAAGCGTTTGCTGCTGGCAATGTCCCAAAACTGAATCTTACCATCTTCACTTGCACTGGCGACCGTCTCTCCATCCGGCGAATACGCTACAGAGATGACCGGCGCGTCATGCTCAAGCGTCTTCAGGAGTGCCCCAGTCGCAACATCCCAAAAACTGACAAGATCGTCACTACTCGCGCTGGCGAGTGTCCGCCCATCCGGGGCGAACACCACAGCGTTAATTTTACCTGTACCATCTGTCTCGCACGCTTTCAAAAGTTCGCCGATACCGATGTCCCAAAAACGGATGCTGCGGTCGGTATCACCACTGACAAGTATACTGCCATCGGGTGCGTATACAATATGTTCTACCCAATCCGTGTCCTCAATGGAGATGTTGAGAGATTTTGCAGTGCGCGGATCCCAAAACCGAATGCCGCCATCTCCCCACGCCGCACTGCTGGCAAGGACCCCACCATCCGGGGAGAACGCCACCGAATAAACGTGCTCCGTATGCCCCTCAAGTCTCGCTATCTGTTCCCCCGTGCGGGGGTTCCACAGACAAATCGTGTTGTCGTCACTGCCGGTGGCGAGTATTTCGCCATCGGGAGAGAACGCTACCGCATTGACATCATCCCTATGTCCTACGAAACTGACTTTGTGTTCACCCGTGTTGGCATCCCACAACCACGCGGTATTATCGTCACTTGCAGTCGCAAACGTTGCGCCATCAGGACTAAATGCTATCGAATTAACAGGTCCCGTATGTCCCGTGAGCAGATCAAGCGGTTCTCCTGTCTGCACATCGTAGATCCAGATGCCTATAGTACTGGCAACGGCGAGCTTCGTACCATCCGGAAAATACTTTATCGCATTGACTCTACCTTTCCCAATACGATTTGTGGCACCGGGTGGCAACCCCCACAGAGCATTCGCCCGCGCAAAAGCATTTGATGATAAGCAGAGTCCAGAAATCAGCGGTAAAATTATCAATAATAGGTTCAGAATTTTCATTTCGTTAAATCCCATAAAATCACAGTGCTATCTCGGCACCCGCTGGCGAGGGTCCGTCCATCTGGCGAATAGGCTATAGAATAGACGGGGTCTTCAATATGCCCAGTAAAAGTTTTCAAGCGTTCGCCAGTAGCAGCGTCCCACACAGAGATCTCACCTAAACCACCGCTGGCAAATGTGCTACCATCTGGGGAATATACGACAGCGTACGCACCCTTTTCTACGGTGATAGTTTTTAGGAGTTCACCAGTATCCACATCCACATTCCAGAAACGAATACCCTCATCGCCATTGTTGCCCGTACTCACCAGCGTTTTTCCATCCGGCGAGTACACCACAGAATCAATTGTATCTGACTCCGTTTCAATAGTGTTTAGGAGTTTACCAGTATCCACGTTCCAAAGACGGATTGTTCCACTATCATGACCACTCGCAAGTGTCCCTCCATTTGGAGAGAAGGCTACAGTTCTAATACCCGCTACAGCACTAATACCTGACGAATGCTCAATAAGGGTTTTTAAGGGCTCTCCTGTGTGTGGATTCCACAAGCGGATTGTCCGGTCCCAGCTCCCACTCGCGAGTATTTGTCCATCGGGACTGAAGGCTACCGATGAGATGCCGTCCGCATGCCCTTCAAGCGTTGTTATCTGCTGCCATCTGCTGACGCTCCATAACAGGATCGTGTTGTCGCCGGTGCCGCACGCAAGCGTCTGTCCGTCGGGCGCATACGCCATAGAACGGACTGAGCTTTCAGGCGTGAGGGTTCGTAGGAGTTTTCTGGTCTCAACATCCCAAAAACGGAGGACACCGGCTAAACTCACCAATGTGCGTCCATCCGGAGAGTAGACCACGGAATCGATGACCTCCGAGTAGCCAGTGATGGTTTGCAACAACTGTCCGGTGTCGATATCCCAAAAATGCAGCCCAAATTGATCAGAACCCACAACTGTCTGTCCATCGGGAGCATACCGCATGTCCCCCACACGTCCGCTGGGCGTTTTGAAGGCATGTAAAAGTTTGTCGGTGTTAGCATCATAGAGGAGGATTGTCCCATCTTTATTGCCATCACAGACATAAGTGCTGCCATCCGGGGCGTAGTACAGACTATACAGTTTTGTACCCGCATTGACGGTTTTCAGATGCTCGCCAGTGTGTGTATTCCACAATTGGATCGTTCCATCGTAATTCGCAGTCGCAAGCGTTTCACCATCTTTTGAAAAGTCGATAGAAGCAACCTCTTTTGTATGATCACTGAGGAGATGCAGAAATTCACCCGTCTGAGCGTTCCATAAACAAACGTTGCCGTCCAGACCTTGGCTGGCAATTTGTTTTCCGTCTGGCGAATACATCAAGGCATCAACGGAATTGGCATGTGCTGCAAACGTTAGCAAGAGTTTGCTTGTACTGACATTCCAAAGACGGATGACCTCATCGGTACCGCCACTTGCGAGTCTGCTGCCATCCGGACTGAACGCTAACACTTTAACCTCACCCCTATGACCTGTGAGCGTTGCTTTTGATTCGCCGGTGACACCATCCCATAAACGGATGTCCCCACTCGCACTCGCCAGCGTTTTGCCGTCAGGACTGAAAACGATAGTATTAACCTCACCCGTGTGTCCTATAAGTATTGCCTTGGGAGCACCCGTGATACCATCCCATAAACGAACAGTCCGGTCGTTCCAACGACATATACTCGCAAGCGTCTTGTTATCAGGACTAAAAATGACACCACTGACATAGTGTGTATGCCCTGTGAGTAGGTCGAGTTCTTTACCACCCGCCCGGGTATCGTAGATCCAGATACCGATTGTACTCGCTACAGCAAGCTTTGTTCCATCCGAAGAGTATTCAAAATCAAACGGATAACCTTTCCCAAATCGCGCAATAGCACCTTCAGGAAGGTAGCCTGGGATGTAATTTTGCGCAAAACTGGCAGACAGCCACGGTAAGAGCATGAGAATTACCGGAACCATGAACAAAAGAATATTTCTCATAGTCAATTTCCTTTTCTTAATTTTTGTCAAGGCCAAGATGGATCATCAACATATAGTCCTGTAGGAGCGACCTGCGCTCGCGATCATAAGTGTCAATTTAAGAAAAAATAACCGCCTCCGTCCCAGGCCCGGTAGGTTTGGTTTGATGAAGTTTAAGAAAATAAATCGGTAATTTTATGTTTGCCCCAGGCCCGGTAGGTTCGGTTTCCTAACCGAACCGGACAGCTCCAGGAAATTACCGAATTAAAAAGTTAATCTTCATCAACCGAACCGGATCCTACGCGGAAACCTTGAAGCCTTCAAAAACCTCTTCAGTCGCGTAGCGACGGTATGTTTATAGCAGCGTTTTCAATCAAAAAACCTAAGCCCCGTAGGGGGTTTTTGCTGGGGTATTTCTGCAGCATGTTTATATCGGTGTTCCAAAATACCATGAAACAATCCCTAAATTGACTCCTATGGAGCGACCTGCGCTCGCGATCTTCCAATCAAAATGTGTAAAAAATGAAAAATGAATAGCCCAAGGACTGGTTAACCATTAACCAATTTATAGTGACGCGATTTTGCAGTGAATAGGGTGCAGAAGTGTCACAACTGGTCATCTCGCAAAATGGGCAGTTTTGGTGGTGGTAACACATCCACCCAAGGGCCATCATTTCTATCATCTTCAACAATATAACACACTACTGATTAAAAGGTAACTGTGTTAAATCCCACAAGAGAACCGTGCCATCATAACTCCCACTGGCAAACGTCTTCCCATCTGGCGAATACGCGATACATCTAACTGCAGACGTATGTCCGATGAAAATATGCAAGTCTTCTCCCGTCCGCGCATCCCGGAGGTAAATCCTGCTGTTACTATTCCCGCTGGCGAGCACACGCTTGTCCGGTGAATATACAAGGGAAGTTACGGTTCCAGTGTGCTGTATTGGGTCGGACAGCCGTTCCCCAGTGCTCACATCCCAAACGCGGATTGTCCTGTCGCTACTTCCACTGATGAGCATGGTGCCATCCGGCGAAAATAACAGATCGGAGACCGAACCCGTGTGTTCTGTGATCGTTTTCAAATGTTTGCCGGTGCGAATATCCCAGAGACGGATTGTCTTGTCGTAGCTCCCACTCGCAAGCGTACTACCATCTGGCGAAAACACAAGCGATCCAGCATATCTCGTATGCCCAACGAGCGTTTCCAATAAATCGCCAACAAGTAATTGTTCACCCGTGCGGACCTCCCACAAACGGATAGGCCCATCATGACCGCCACTCGCAAGCACACTGCCATCCGACGAAAGGGCTGAAGAAGTGATGTGGCGTATATGCCCTGCGAAACTTCCCATAAATCTGCCAGTTTCCACATCCCACAGGCGAACTTGCCTCCCGAAAAAATTTAAGCCGCCCGTACTGGCGATTGTCTTGCCGTCCGCGAGATATAGGACTGAATCAAAATCCATATTGGGAACAGCAACGGTTTTGAGGCGTTCTCCAGTATGGGGTGCCCACAACTCAAGCTTATCTTCAACAGCGCAAGCGAGTGTGTTGCTATCGGGTGAATACGCGATAGTCAGCACTCTTGGTGTATGTCCGGTGATGGTTTTTAAGAGTTCCCAAGTGCTACTATTCCAGAACCGGAGGGTCCCGTCATAACCTTCGCTGACCAGGGTGCCACCATCCGGCGAATATGCGGCAGTGCCAATGCGTCTTTGATATGTAAGCGTTTTCAGGACGGTCCCAGTATTTACATCCCAAAGGTGGAGGGTCCCACCTCGACGGGCGTACCAGTCATGACTTGTGCTCGCCAGCGTCTTCCCATCCGGCGAGAATACGACAGAATGGATATAACGACGATGTGCTGTTAGGGTTTGCAAACGTTCTCCCGTACGAACATCCCAGAGATAAACTGCGCCATCATTTCCACCAGATGCAAAGACGCGCCCATCTGGAGAAAATGCAATCGTTTCGACCCGGGTATCCTGTAAAACAATAGTTTTCAAAGATTCGCCGGTAGATGGATCCCATAACCGTATCGTGCCATCTCTACCACCACTTGCAAGCCGCGCGCCATTCGGAGAGTATGCCACGCAATAAACTGAGTCGCCATGTCCCCAAAGCGTTTTTTTGGGTTCGTTCGTACGCAGATCCCAGAGTTGGATCGTGTTATCATGGCTTGCACTCGCAAGCGTTTCGCCATTAGAACTAAATGCGACCGAAGATACTGTCCCCGCGTGCTGGATAAGAGCCGCTTTCTGTTCACCCGTCCGGGCATCCCATAACAGAACCGTGTTGTCGCCACTTCCAGTCGCAAACATTTCTCCATCCGGACTAAAGGCTATCGAATAGACCTGACCTGCATGCTCCGTAAGCAGGTCAAGCTCCTCGCCGGTCTGTGCGTCATAAATCCAGATGCCGATGGCAGTCGCTACAGCGAGTTTGTTGCCATCTGGAAAATATTGGACGGCATTTATCTTGCCTTTCCCAAGCCGGATTTTCGCACCGGGTGGTAAACCCCAATGCTTATGCGCCTCAGCGAAAGCGTTCGCGAGAAAACCCAAAAACAGCAGAAAAATTAACAGCAACGCGATGCCTAACAAACGCGTTATTCTCATAAAGGACTGTTTCATTGACATGGCCTCGACTGATAAAAATTGACAGAAACCCATTGCTGATAACTGAAAACTATGGTGAATTATAAGTAGACATTTACCGGTAACTCATCCCTGCGCGAAACCTTCAAAGTCCCCCTGATAAGGGGGATTTAGGGGGTTTGAACTGTATAAGTAATGCGAAAATCTACCTTCAAAGTCCCCCTGATAAGGGGGATTTAGGGGGTTTGAACTGTATAAGTAATGCGAAAATCTACCTTCAAAGTCCCCCTGATAAGGGGGATTTAGGGGGTTTGAACTGTATAAGTAATGCGAAAATCTACCATAAACACTTCCGATGAAATCCAAGAAAGCATTTACGGCGTTACCTTCCAAAGAAGCATTGTGCCATCACTACTGCCACTTGTAAGCGTTCGGCCATCTGGTGAAAACGCAATAGAATAGATATAACCTATATGTCCTGTGAGTGTTCGCAGGAGTTCACCCGAATGTGCATCCCAAAGATGGATAACTTTCCGATTTGTACTCGCAAGCGTGTTGCCATCCGCGGAATACACTGTAAGAAACGCGCCTGACGCTGGCGTAATCGTTTTTAAAGGTTCACCTGTCTTGATGTCCCAAAGTCGGATTGTGCCATCACCCTCGGTGCTCACAAGGATAAGACCGGTCGGTGAGAATGCTACGTGTCTAATCCTCTCTGCATGACCCTCAAGGATTTTGATAACGTCACCTGTCTTGATGTCCCAAAGTCGGATTGTGCCGTCATCACTCGCGCTCGCAAGGATAAGTCCTGTCGGTGAAAACGTCACGTGTTGAATACCATCTGTATGCCCCTCAAGGGTTTCGCGCAAATCACCGGTGTCAACATTCCACAGGCGAATTGTCCTATCGTAACTGCCACTCGCGAGGATGCTGCCATCGCTATTAAAATCTAATGATGAAATACTCTCAGTGTGCCCAATCAAAGGGGTTTCATTGGAATCACCCGTGTTCACATCCAGCAACCACACGTTACCGCCAGAGGTTTCATAGGCGAACGTCACATTATCTGGAGAATAAGCAATAGAGAAAACTCCTTTTTTCAAATCCACTGTTTTTATAAGCCCACCTGTGTGTGGCTCCCACAACTGAATGCCGCCCACACGCAAGCAGGCGAGTATACGACCGTGCGAGGCATACATTACATGGAAGATCCGTTCCCTATTGTGTCCAGTGATCGTTTGCAAAGGCGTTTCAGTAGCTGGATTCCAAAAACGGATCGTCTCATCATCACTTGAACTCGCAAACATTCCGCCATCCTTGGAGAACACTAAGGCTGTGATCCTATCTGTATGTCCCGTGAAACTTTTTAAACGTTCACCGGTGCCAATGTTCCAGAATTCGATAGTGCTACCCTCCTCAAGGAACACCGCGCCGGCGAGTATCTGTCCATCGGGACTAAACGTTACCGCTGTAACGTCACTTGCGTGTGCTATCAGCGTTGATTTGAGCTCCCCCGTACGGGGATCCCAGACCCGAATCATGCCGTCACTGCTCCCACTCGCAAGACTCTGGCTATCTGGAGCGTAGGCTATAGCATAGATACGATCCAGTGCCAATCCGGCATCTTCAAATTCCGAATCAAGAGCCATCAGGAATTCACCGGTTTTCGCATCCCACAGATGAATTCTTCTATCCGCGCCATAACTGGCAAGTGTTTCGCCATCAGGAGAATACACCACACTGGACACCGCTGCCGCGTGCCCGGCGAATGTCCGCAAGAGTTCACCCGTCCGGACATCCCAAAACTTGATGAACTCGTCCGTGCCACCGCTGGCGAGGGTTCGTCCATCCGGACTAAAGGTTACTGAATTGATTCTCATTAGCCCCGTATGCTCGAGCGTTGCCTTGAGTTCGCCTGTATCGGTATCCCACAGACGGATTGTATCGTCGTAACTCCCACTCGCAAGTGTCCTGCTATCCGGACTGAAAGCAACGCACATAACATAGGACGTATGCTCCGTGAGTAGTCTGAGGGCTGTACCAGTCCGTGCATCATAGATCCAAATCCCGATTGAACTCGCCACGGCAAGTTTCGTACTGTCTGGAGAGTAGGCAAGTTCATACACCACGCCTCTTCCGATGCGTGCTTTTGCACCTTCCGGCAAATGTTCTTGTGTATCCGCTTGTGCGAACACATTTGAAAAACATAGCGCAGCAGCAAGGAGCGAAAAAAAAGAAAGCACTATTTTCATCAAAAAGCCTCAATTTTCGGGAGAAATTTGACAAGTGTACGTCAGAAAATGCAACCAAGGGAACTTCAAATCCAAAGCGCTCGGGTTCACGCTTATCCCGGTCATCCATAAAATCCCATAAATCACAGTTCAGACGTTAAAACGACAAGATAAATTTGGTTAATCGGATATCGGTTTAACTAAGCGGAAGTATACCACATTTTCCGCGTGATAACAAGGTTTTCTGAAGACTTCCCAGAGGCATTCAATTGTCCATTTTTCAATGGAATTTTCCCCCCAGCCCGGTAGGTTCGGTTTTGCGGCGTACTCGCCCAAATGCGATGTGCATTCCAACCGAACCGGAACTCCAGACCCGGTAGGTTCGATTTCCTAATCAAACCGGATCCTTGAAAGAAGACGTGAAACTCAATGATTTCTTAAAATTGAATGGCTCTGAAGACTTCCTTGTGGAAGCACTCTCCGAAAAATGGAAATAGAAAGCACTACCGATTAAGAGCCAATGCCGTTAAATCCCACAAGAGAATCGTGCCATCTCTACTACCACTTGCAAGTGTCTTACCATCTGATGAATACGCAAGGCTATCCACTACATCCGTATGGCCCGCAAGCGTTCTCAAAATCTTCTTTGTGCGTATATCCCAAAAGTAAATCTTATCATCATTCCCGTAGACAATATGGTTACCATCTAGCGAAAATATCACAGCAGCAACATTCCGCAAAGGGCCACCGACGGTTTCCAACAGTTCTCCAGTCTGGCTATTCCACAGGCAAACCGCACCTCCCCAACTTGCACTCACAAGCGTGCTACCATCCGGAGAAAACACCACATTTTGGACATCTCCTCTGTGCGGTGCAAGCGTTTTCAAAAGATTTCCGGTTTTCACTTCCCACAATCGGACGGTATTATCTCGACTACCACTGGCAAGGCGTTGACCATCGGGTGAAAATGTGATTGAAGATACATAATCGGTATGTGCAGCAAGTGTGTTTATCAGTTCTCCAATAGGAAATAATTCTTCTCTGCGAACTTCCCACAGATGGATTGTCCTATCGGTGCTACCACTTGCAAGTATAGAGACATCTGGTGAAAAAGCGACAGAAGTAACGTACCCCTTATGCCCTGTGAATGTTCCGAGAAATCTACCTGTCTGCACATCCCAGAGTCGAGCTTTCCGCCAATTACAGCCACTCGCAAGTATTTTACCATCCGCGGAATACACAACAGAACGCATTGTCCGGTGGGATCCGATGATAGTTCTCAGGCGTTCACCTGTCTCCATATCCCAGAAGTGGATCTTCGTGTCGTGTGCACTCACGACGATGTTGCTCTCTGGAGAACATGCAACAGAAGATATATGCGGTGTAATGTTTGGAATAGTTTTTTGGAGTTCCGCTGTCGCAACATCCCAGAACTGAATCTTACCGTTGTCCATAGCACTTGCAATGAAACTGCCATCGGGCGAATACGTCACAGAAACAACGGAATCTTCGTGCTTAATGGATTTAATGAGTTTGCCTGAGGCAACATCCCAGAAACAGACAGCAGCCCCGCGTACACCACCTGCAAGCGTGCGTCCATCAGGAGAAAATTCCATTGTATTGGGTCTGTTTATCCAATCTTCTGTCTCACATGTTATGAGCGGCGTGCCGGTGTTCACCTCCCAAAGTTTAACCGTTCTCCAATTCAATGCGCTGGCAATTATGCTATCAACTGCGGAAAGTGCAATAGATTCTACACTGGATTCATCGATAATGGTATTAAGCAGTTTTCCGGTGTGCGGATTCCATAAACCAATCCTATCGTTTCCTGGTCCAGTGCTGCTGCCAAGAAGTGTCCCGTCTCGCAAAAAAGCCACTGTTGAGACACTGCTTGTGTGTGCCGCAAAGCTGGAAATCTGCGCGCCTGTCTCCAGATTCCATAAACGCACCGTGTTGTCGTCACTACCGCTTGCAAGTATTTTACCGTCCGGACTGAACGCAACGGAATTGACATCATCCGCGTGTCCAACGAAACTTGTTTTGTGTTGCCGGGTGTTCGCATCCCACAACCGAATGGTGTTATCATCACTCCCTGTGGCAAACGTGCTGCCGTCAGGACTAAACACAATTGAATTGACGGGTCCCGTGTGTCCAGTGAGTAGGTCAATCGGTTCACCTGTGTGGACATCGTAAACCCATACGCCTATTGTGCTGGCAACGGCAAGCTGCGTACCATCAGGAAAGTATCTAATTTCCTTCACACCGCCTTTGCCGATGCGTGCCTTGGCTCCAACAGGTAAACGCCATTGCGGGTTTTCTTGTCCAAGGGCATTCGCAAAGTATAAGCCAAACACTAACAGTAAGCAGTTCAATAGTTTCATTTCATCAAATCCCACAGAATCACAGTACTGTCCCTACTGCCACTCGCGAGTGTACGCCAATCGGGTGAAAACGCAAGTGTATATACATCATCACTATGTCCAGTGATCGTTTTTATCAGTTCGGCAGTGTTGACCTCCCAAAAGTAGATATCTGTTCCACAACTTGCCAGTATATTTCCATCTGGAGAATAAACTAAGCTGTGTGTCCCCCACTGCGTTTGAATCGTTTTGAGAAGTTCACCTGTGGCAATGCCACAAATCCGGATCTCATTGTGATCGTCACCAGCAGCGAGTGTTGTACCATCCGGTGAAAACGCTATAGAATATATATGATTCCTGCCCGGAATGATATTTTTAATGAGTTCTCCACTGGAAACATCCCATAGATATATTTTCCTATCCACTCCAACACCCGCAAGCATCGTCCCATCCGGTGAGAATACCACATCGCTCCTACCGCCTGACTGTTCTGCGAAGGTTTTTAGGAGTGCGCCGGTATGGACATCCCACAATCGGACGGTATTGTCCCAACCGCCACTGGCAAGGAGCTGCCCCTTTGGACTAAATACTATCGTGGATACGGCTTTCGTGTGGCCTTCAAGGATTACCCTTTTTTTCCATGTGCGAACATGCCATAGCAGCACTGTATTATCGTGAGTGCCACAAGCGAGTGTCTCCCCGTCGGGAGAGTAAGCGACTGCGGATATTGCGCTTTTATATGAAAGCGTCCTTAGCAGGGCTTGAGTGTCTACATCCCAAACGCGTACGATACCGTCTGAACTCACCACCGTGCGACCATCAGGCGAATACGTAACAGAATCAACACCGGACCCATAACCCAAGATAGTTTTCAGGAGAGCTCCACTCTCCATATCCCATAAATGTATTTCTAACCCGGTGGAACTCCCAAATATACGTCCATTAGGAGAATACGCCATAGCATAGACATCTTTACCGGGTGATTTAAAATCGCGAAAAAGTTCGCCCGTATCGGCATCCCAAACTTGGATTGTTCCGTCGTTTCGTTCACTGGCAAACGTGCTACCGTCGGGGGCATACACCACAGAAAATCCGTTTACCGTTTTTAGGTGTTTTCTTGTGTTTGTATCCCATAATCGGATCGTTCCATCTCGACTCCCACTTGCCAGTGCGCTGCCATCCGGAGAAAAGACGAGGTAAACAACACCCTCAGAATGTCCTCTAAACATGCTGAGGAATTCGCCGGTGTCGGCATCCCAGAGAGAAATGTTGTGATCCCAATGCCCACAACTTGCTAACATCTTTCCGTTTGGAGAAAATACGACGGTTCTGACTGACTGGATATGTCCTGGCACGGTTCGCAAGAGCGCTCCGGTATCCACGTCCCAAAAACGGATTGTTTCGTCACGTCCACCACTGGCAAGTGTCCGGCCATCAGGACTGAACGCTACTGAATACACACCAGCCGTATGTCCCGTAAGCGTCTTCTTAGGATGTCCGGTGCCAACATCCCATAATACGATAGTGGCATCATAGCTCCCACCGGCAAGTATTTTGCCATCAGGACTAAAATTAACCGAATGCACTTCATATTTATCCCCTGTTAGCAGGTTGAGTGCCTTCCCCGTAAGCGCATCGTGTAGCCAGATACCGATGGTGCTCGCTACGGCAATTTGCGTTCCATCGGGTGAATATACAAAATCATATATACGGCCTTTCCCGAAGCGTGCGATAGCCCCTTCAGGCAGGTAACGTTCAGTAAGATTTTGGGCAAAACTTACAGAAATCAGCGTAGATGATATACCGATTATTAGAACTATCATCAGCGTGCGATTTCTCATTGGCATCTCCCTCTCAATTCTTCTTGTTTCAGGATGGACGTAGTGTACAATATTGTAACCGCGCCGATTGAAGTGTCCAGTTAATTGTATAATCCGCCATAGATTTCACTATAATGCAAAGTTGTTGACACAGTGTGCTATCCTATACACATTCACGGATGCACTTTGAGAAGATTTTTCTGAAAAACGAAGACACCGCACGCTACCGATTAGGTGCCAACGTCGTCAGGTCCCACAACAGCACCGTGCCATCGTAACTACTGCTCGCCAGCGTCTGACCATCCGGCGAGAACGCAAGATCAGTAACATACAACGCATGGCCAACAAAGGTGTGCACGGCTTCCCCTGTTTGTGAGTCCCAAAGGTAAACCGCATCGTCGCCGCTGCGGTTGCCGCTTGCAAAAATACTGCCGTCTGGAGAAAACGCTAAAGCCGTGACATCCCCGAAATGCAGGATTGGACGAAACCGCAATTCGCCAGTTTCTACATCCCACACCCGGATAGTGTTATCCTCGCCACCACTGACGAGACGCGTGCCATCCGGCGAAAACACAACGTCATAAACATAATTTGAGTGTCCAATAAGCGTTTTTAAGCGTTTGCCGGTGTTGGAATCCCATAAAAGAACAGTGTTGTCGGAACTTCCGCTGGCGACCTTGCTACCATCTGGCGAAAACGCAATAGAATTCACAGATTGTGTATGATCACTAAGAGTTCTTAACAGATCACCAATCAGGAGTTGTTCACCAATGCGAACCTCCCATAACCGAATGCTACCGTCGCGGCTCCCACTCGCAAGCGTGCGACCATCTGGCGAGAAATTGATGGCGGTAGTCAGAGACGTGCCATCAGTGAAACTGCCCATGAATCTACCGGTTTGGACATCCCACAAGTGAACGGGTCTTCTTGATATTCTTTTCCCACCATTAGCGATTGTTTTGCCATCGGAAGAAAACACTATAGAATAGAAATAAGTGTGAAAACCGCCAGTGAAGGTTTTGAGACGTTCCCCTGTGTAGGAATTCAGCAATCGGAGTTTAGGACCAGCCCCGTATGCGAGTTTATCGCCATCCGGGGAATATGCGATTGCATCGATCCGAGACGTGTGTCCAGTGATGGTTTTTAAAAGTTGCCAATCGCTACTATCCCAAAACCGGACCGTGCCATCGTAACTTCCACTGACAAATGTGTTGCCATCTGGCGAATATGCGACTGTTGTAACGACACTTTGATGGTTGAGTGTTTTAAGAAGCTCACCGGTGTTGACATCCCAAAGCCGAATTGTACCATCATGGCTTGCACTCGCGAGGGTGCGGCCATCGGGCGCAAAGGTAACAGCATTGATATATCTGTCATGTCCAGTGAGAGTTTTCAAGCGTTCCCCTGTATCAACATCATAAACATAGACCATACCTGCGTTTCCTGCACATGCAACAATTTTGCCATCCGGGGAAAACGCCACAGTTTCTACCCATGTATCTTGCACAAAAATAGTCGTCAGCTGTTCACCCGTAAAGGCATGCCAAAATCTTAATGTACTATCCCTTGCACCACTTGCAATCGTCTCGCCATCCGGAGAATATGCTACGCAGTACACCCCGCCTTCATGTCCTCTAAGCGTTTTTAGCGGTTCGCCGGTGTGTCCATCCCATAACTGAACCGTGTCGTTGTAACTACCACTCGCCAGAATCTGTGTTTTAGGACTAAATGCAACTGAACTCACACCACCGTCATTTCCAACGAAAGTCGCCTTATTCTCACCAGTCTGTGTATCCCATAACTCGATGCTGCCGTCATCATTTCCCGTGGCAAATAGTTTGCCATCCGGACGAAAAGCCACGGATCTGACGTATGTTCCATGTGCCGGTAGCAGATCAATTTCTTCGCCTGTCTGTACATCATATATCCAAGTGCCAACGGTTGTTGCCACGGCGATTTTGTTACCATCTGGAAAATACTTAATATCAAATATTTTGCCCTTTCCGAAGCGTGTTTTCGCACCTGTCGGTAAACCCCAGCGCGTATATTGTTCCGAAAAGGCATTTGGCATCAAATTCAAATGCGTTAAAAAAAATAAAAACAACACCCAGCGCAACTGATTTATCACGGCTTTACCTCCCAAAAAATCATAGTGCTATCCTCACCACTACTCACAAACGTTTTACCATTTGGTGAGAACGCTATAGTATAGACATATCCTATATGTCCCGTAAGCGTTCGCTGGAGCTCACCCGTCTCTACATTCCAGAGATGAATCTCTCCCAAATGCGAACTTGCGATTGTCTGTCCATCAGGCGAAAACGCTATAGAAAAAATATTTTTCTCAGGCGCGATCGTTTTTAAATGTTCGCCTGTCTTTACGTCCCAAAATCGGAGTGTCTCATCACTACTCGCGCTCACAACCATTTTCCCTGCGGGTGAGAATGCCACCTTTTTCACCTGCTTGCCATGGGCCGCAACGGTGTTTAAAATTTCTCCGGTTTTTACGTCCCAGAATCGGAGTTCACCATCACGACTCCCACTCACAAGAATCTCCCCAGAGGGCGAGAACGCCAAATCTCCAACCACATCCGTATGTCCCATAAGCGTCCCCTTCAAATCGCCTGTGCTAACATCCCACAAGTGGATAACCGTATCATTACGATCATAGCTACAACTTGCAAGTGTCCTGCCATCTGAACTGAAAGCTAACGACGCAATTTGGGCTGCATGCGCCTCCGGGATCGTGTAATTTTGTTCATCATTACCCGCATCAAGGATACCCAAAGTACCTGCACTATTCCCACAAGCGAACGTCACATTATCCGGAGAATAGGCGATACAACTGATCCACCATTGTCGTCCAATATTGATAGTTTTTGTCAGGTTAACTGTGTCTGGATCCCATAACTGAATGCTGCTTCTACTACGCAACAAGCAGGCAAGTATTCTGCCGTGTGAAGCATACACTAAAGCACTTGCCCCCATTGCAATATGGTCAGTGATGTGGAGAGAAGTACCAGTCGCACCCTCCCAAAAACGGAGCGTATTATCAGCACTATAACTCACTAACGTTCCGCCATCCGCGGAAAACGCGACTAATGTAACCCGATCTGAATGACCTTTAAAGGTTTTCACACGTTTACCGGTAGTGAGATCCCACAACTGAAGAACCTCCGTCCCCTCAGAATGTGCACCTCCCGTAGCGAATGTTTGTCCATCAGGACTAAAGGCTACCGAATAGACACCACCCGGGTGCGCAAGGAAGTTTGATTTCACTTGCCCAGTGTTAATATCCCACACACGAATATTACCGTGTCTACCGCCTGTTACGATTGTCCTGCTATCGGGAGAGAATGCCATGGCGGCGTAGATCCACCCTGAAGAACGCGTGTCCAATTCAGGGTCAAGTTCAAGTGTCTTTACGAATTCACCCGTCCCTGCAGCCCAGATATTAATTTTTTTATCATGGCCATAACTTGCAAGTTTTTTGCCATCTGGAGCATACATCACGCCAGCGACTCTGTTAACATGTCCAGCGATAGTTCGGAGCAGCGCACCCGTTTTCACATTCCAAAACCGAATAAACTCGTCTCTGCCGCCACTCGCAAGCGTCCGACCATCCGGACTGAACGCTACGGAATAAACCCTTCCCTCATGGCCTGTTAGCGTTTTTTGCATCTGACCTGTGCGGAGATCCCACACTTTTATTGTCTGATCGTAACTACTGCTTGCAAGCGTCCGACCATCCGGACTGAAAGCCACTGAAGAAACAGCGGATGTGTGCCCTATCAGTAGATCCAGTTCTTGGCCGGTGCGCGCATCATAGATCCAGATGCCGATAGAACTCGCTACAGCAAGTTTCGTGTTGTCAGGAGAGAATGCAATATCATACACATATCCCTTTCCGACGCGGGTTTTCGCGCCTTCGGGTAAATAACCTTTTATGTCTGCTTGCGGGAAAGCGTTCGGCAAGTATAGCGCGGAAGAAACAAGCAGAAATAAAGCAAACACTGCTTTCATGAACAAACCTCCATTTTTTTATGCGAATTTCTGTTTTCGACGCATGGAAATCGCACCGCAAACGGGATTAGAGTCCAGTTGAGAAACTTGTAGATAGTCTGTAACTAAAATGAATGTGAATGTATTTTCGGATTTTACTAAGAGTGATAAAATTCGGCAGGCGTGCATTCGGAAGCTCCCTACCACACGGAAAAGAAAAGGTTCATGATTTCTGTTCCACGGCACAGCCTAATGTGTGTAGGCGGGATGGCATTCAATGATGAATCGTGCTGCGTGTACCTAATCTGGCATCAGGCACCAAAAATCAAGTTTGATGAACCACGCTCGGTTAATTCAATATCTGATTTTTCCAACTTATAAGTATACCATACTTTCCGTCCAATAACAAATTTTTCTTAGATGTAACTTACACACTGCTTCTTAAAGTCCCCCTGATAAGGGGGATTTAGGGGGTTGGGTATTTCTGCGGATTTCCCCTAAAAACCCCGCCTGCAGCGCGTCTTAAAATTGGACAAACGCCTTACTCATCAAGAACTGTCGTCGTTAAATCCCACAAGAGAATTGTGGCATCGTGACTGCTGCTCGCAAGCGTCTTCCCATCTGGAGAAAACGCGATCCCACCAACCGAAGAGGTATGCCCCGCGAGTGTTCTGAGTAACTTCCCTGTATGTGGATCCCACAAACCAACAGTTGCATTAGCGTGTGTACTCGCGAGAATCTTTCCGTCGGGAGAATATGCCAGCGCATAAACCGTATGTGTATCTGATGGGAGCGTTCTCAGAAGTTCTTGTGTATGCGGATTCCACAAACGAATAGTTCCATCCTTCCAACCACCGCTCGCAATCGTTTGGCCATTAGGCGAAAACGCTACTGAACGGATAATATCTGTATGTCCGACGAGAGTACCCGCTAATTGGAACGTTTGCATGTTCCATAGATATACTGTATTATCGGTACTACCAGCAGCAAGCAGATTGCCATCGGGTGAATACGCGAGGGAGGTAACTTCGAGCCTGACGATTTTAGCTTCAGCAACAGGCCCCACGAGGGTCTTCTTAATCTCGCCTGTCTGCAAATCTGCTAAAAAGATTGTATTGTTTCGACTCGAAAAGGCAAGTGTACTGCCGTCAGGTGAATATTTTGCATACGTACGTGGATTATCTGCCCGCCACCGCTTCAGATGTAAACCCGTACGCGCGTCCCATAGGTGGACTCGACCGCGATTTCCACCTGCGACCGTTACCCCATCTGGCGCAAACGCTACAGCGGTGATCTTATAATGCGGATGATTTGTAACGTCGGCTGTAAAGGTTTGCAAGGCTTGCCTTGCGTGTACATCCCAAATATGAACGCCATCGCTACCGCCACTTGCGACCCTGTTACCATCCGACGAATACGCCACAGTTGCCGTAAAACTTCTGTATCCCTTAACCATCTTCAAGAGTTCACCCATCTGGACATCCCAGAGACAGATTTCGTCATTTCCAACACTCACAAGCGTCTTTCCATCGGGCGAATACGCCACAGAAAAGACCTTATATGGATGCGCCATGAGGGCATTCAAAAGTTGACCCGTATGTACATCCCACATGAAGATGCTGCCATCTGCACCACCACTTACGAGTGTTTGTCCATCGTTGCTGAATGCGACTGACTGCACAAACCATGTGTGCTCTTTAAAAGTTTGGCGCAATTCTCCCGTATGTGCCTCCCACACTCGAACAGTTTTATCGTCACTCCCACTCACAAGCAGCTTGCCATCCGGGGAATAAGCAAGGGAGTTAATCATATCAATACCCTCTGTGACAGTCCGTAGAAGTTTACCAGTCTGGACATCCCACAAGAGCAGCTTCTCGTCCATAGCACCACCACCAGTTGCAAGTGTTTGACCGTCCGGACTGAAAGTCACAGCATAAATATACCCTGCGTGACCTGTCAAAGTTTTCAAGAGTTCACCGTTCTGGACATCCCACAAGCGAACCGTCGTATCGTAACTCACACTTGCAAGCGTCTTGCTATCAGGACTAAAAGCAAGAGAAGTAACCCCTTTCGTGTGTCCTATGAGGGGACGCTTCTGTTGACCAGTATGGGCATCCCACAAATAGATCTCACCCGAACTGTCACCACTCACAAACACATTTCCATCCGGAGAAAATGCTAAGGAATAGATGCGGTCCATCTGCTCGTTCAATAGGTCAAGTGCTTCACCCGTCCGGGCATCATGAATCCAGACACCGATGGAACTCGCGATAGCAAATCGATGCCCATCTCGGAAATACTGGACATCAGATATCGCACCTTTTCCAAGCCGCGCAATAGCACCCTCAGGCAATTTCCATTGCGTTGAATCTTCCGCAGAGACATCCAATAGGAGTAGCACAGAAACAACAAACAAAAAGAAAGTAGAAAAGCAGGGTATTCTCATAGGCACCCTCCTGTCAATGTTTAAAGTAGTAGGCACACGCCGTGTGCCGTAACATACACATTCGCGGATGCACTTTTAACGAGGTGTTCTGGAAGGGTAGAATTATTAGAGAGGATTTTCTCTGGTAAATTGCAGAAAGGATTTCTAAGGTGTTTTTAAATTACACGATGAACCAGATGCCTATCCGCGCCGTGACAATCCCAAGAATCGCACCCGCAAGCACATCTGTCGGGTAGTGGACACCAAGGTATACGCGGGCAATACCAACCGTAGCTGCCCAGAGAAACACGGGGATCCGTAAAATCGGAAAGAAACTTGCGAAAAGGGTCATCATCAGAAAAGCCGAAGCGGTGTGACCTGATGGGAAACTGAATTGATCCGGGGGACGCACTCGAAATTCGACATCCACAATGTGTTTACACGGACGGTCGCGTTTCATCGACTGCTTAATCAGGTGATATAACAGTCTCTCAAGCAGGAACGCAATTGCAGCTGATAAAAGAAAGGGTTTGCTAATGGTGGGACTAAATGCTAAGTATACGTAGAGTCCTAAAAATGGGTAGAACCATCCGTTAGCACTCCACGAAATCAAACGAAATAAACGGTTAAGGATGATACGTTCGTCGCCCCAACTAAAAATGCGATCAAACAGCAACCTATCCCACCGAGTTAAATTATTTGTGAATTGTCTTAGCATAGTTTATAAGGTAAGCAGGCAGAGGCATAAAACCGACCCACTCTATTTCCTTTCATTCTTTTTCTCCTACGCCCTCCACTTGAAAAATAGAGAACAGCGAGGGACTTCCTCTACCAGCAACGCAATAGATATTATACCACACATACAAGCAAAGGTCAAATCTTTTTGTTTTTACGACTTACGTATTTCCTCTTAAAGTCCCCCTGATAAGGGGGATTTAGGGGGTTAAGTCTTCGGTTTCAAAGTCCCCTGATAAGGGGGATTTAGGGGGTTAAGTCTTCGGTTTCAAAGTCCCCTGATAAGGGGGATTTAGGGGGTTAAGTCTTCAGTTTCAAAGTCCCCTGATAAGGGGGATTTAGGGGGTTAAGTCTTCAGTTTCAAAGTCCCCCTGATAAGGGGGATTTAGGGGGTTAAGTCTTCGGTTTCAAAGTCCCCCTGATAAGGGACGGTGAATGCCCATAAGGCATTCATACCGTTGATTCTGATTCTTTAGGGGGTTAAAAATACCGAGCCGAGAACATCCTAACGCCTCACCGAGCCTTTGGATCCACATAATCAGCGAGATCCGCGAGCGAAATAACGCTATAATCATTTTCAGCAAGATACGCCATATACGCCTCAAATTGCGCTGGTTCCGTGTGCACCCATGGATGTTCAATATCCGGCACCCCATGGAATGTCAGAACAGCGATATTCCCGTCTTTAGCTTGGTCGAGTGCCCAGATAAAATCGTCAAAACTCCAATGCGGACCGGAGGCGCCTGTCGTCGGTATCAACAGTGGATGGTGCATAATAGGATTATAAGCAGGGCCGCGCCCACCTTCACCGTCGTATGGGAATTCTGGAGCAACGCCGCGTCTCGCAAAATCGAAACCGTACGCAGCAAGCACTTCGACTGCCGCCGCACCATGGCTATAACCCGGATAACAGAACGTCGTCGGCTCTGAAATACCGTAAGCCTCACACTGGGCATCAATATGTTCAAGATCCGCACGCAGTTCGGACGCTGACTGCTGCGTGACATTCCGATGATGCCGCGTATGATTGCCGATCTCGAAACCCGCATCGTGTAACCCACGTACTTCTTCCCACGTCATGTAGGCTTCTTTATTCGTCAGAAAGTTCAAACCTTCCGTAATGTAGAAGGTCGCCCCAAAGCCAAAGGACTTGAGGAGCGGACCGACGAAAGTCGCCTGCGACTTACAGCCATCATCAAAGGTAAGCACAACGAGTTTATCAGGGATCTGCTTGTGTAAAACGTTTTCCATGATTCTTCAACTTGTGTGTATTTTTTGTAGCATAGGCTGTTAGCCTGTGCCGTAAGGGGTTCGGTGTTCGGAAGATGTCCAAGAAATTAGGGAATCCACTATAAAAAATCAATGTTCAATGTTATACCGCATTGCCAGACTATTATAGCCACAAACTGCCACTTAAATCAAGGAAAAATCACATCAATGTCCTCTCCCTGTAGGAGCGATCTCCCAGTCGCGATGCTTTAGCGACCTTTTCTCCTCTGACCGCTGATGGCTGATCGCTGACGGCTGTCCCTCTGATAGCCGACTGCTGACCGCTGATGGCTAACTGCTATAAAAAACGCTTGACAAAAATTTCAAAATTATTTAAAATACCCACAGGAAAACAACGGAGGTAAAAATCATGATTGATCGACGTGCTTTTCTAAAATCGATGGCGGGTTTAACGACGGGTATCCTTTTATCATCAGCCTGCGCAGAAGGGGATGAACAAAATAGCCCCACTGACCGCCTGGGTGGCCTCCTACCGACACGAAAATTCGGACGCACAGGAGAGGCTGTGACGATGCTCGGTGTCGGCGGATGGCATATCGGAGATATGGACGAAAAAGAGGCTCAGAAAACAATTGAAACCGCCCTCGAAGGCGGTGTACGTTTCTTTGATTCCGCAGAGTCTTACCAAAATGGCGGTAGCGAAAGCCGCTTGGGAAAACTACTTATACCAAAATATCGGGATGATGTGTTCCTGATGACGAAAACCACAGCACGAGACGCAAATGACGCATGGAAACATCTCGAAGGTTCGCTCGCACGCCTAAATACAGACAGGATCGACCTCTGGCAAGTACACGCAGTACGGAATCCCGCAGACGTAGATGAACGAATTGAAAACGGCGTTTTTGAGGTGATGCTGGAGGCAAAGGAGACCGGGAAAACACGATATATCGGGTTCACAGGACATTCAAGCCCCGATGCACATCAACGCGTCCTTGAAAAATCCGATATTTTCGATGCCTGTCAATTATCAATGAACCTTGTGGATGTGAGTTACGAGAGTTTCATCGAAAGAATCGTGCCAACCCTCGTAGAACGCAATATCGGGGTCATTGGCATGAAAGCCTTGGCGAATGGCGGTTTCTTTGGCGGTTCGCAACACGGACGGCACGGCACAAATCCAAAAGTTGTCCCGAACCGCGTCAGTGTCTCCGAAGCAATCCGGTTCGTCTGGTCGCTACCCGTCAGCACGCTCGTTACCGGTCCAGACAATGCCGAGCAGATGCAAGAGAAAATTGACATCGCAAAGAAGTTTACCGGCATGGATGACGACGAACGGCAGAAATTGATAGAAAAGGTCGAGGATATGGCTGGAACAACAGTCGAGTTCTACAAAGCCTAATCTTTTGAAAGTCCATCTTGAGAATACACAACATGCGGACTTTCGTTTGCTCGTTCCTCCTTCTCTATCTATGTATCCCGACGAAAGCAGCCGTCCAATTTACAGATGTCACCAACGCAGCTGGCATTGAATTTCAGCACTTCACCGGGGCAACGGGCAAACGTTATATGCCCGAAACGATGGGGTCAGGTTGTGCCTTTCTCGATTACGATGCCGATGGCAATTTAGACATCCTGCTCGCAAATGGAACGAACCTAACGCTTGTAGATGCAACCCATGCCCCACGGCTCTACCGAAACGTAGGTAACGGCAAGTTTATTGATGTTACCGAAGCAGCGGGACTGAATGTCCCTATGTACGGAATGGGCATAGCCATCGCTGATTACGATAACGATGCTGACCCCGATATCTACTTCACCAATGTTGGTGAAAACCGATTATTTCAAAATAACGGCGACCAGACTTTCACCGATGTTACCCAATTCGCACGCGTCGGCGACCCAAGTTGGTCAACAAGTGCCGCCTTCTTTGATGCGGACAACGACGGTTGGTTAGATATCTTTGTTTGCAACTACGTCGAATGGACACCCGAAACAGATATCCCGTGTGTGGTGAATATCGCAGGTGAAACGCCGCCACCTCGCACCTATTGCACACCGAATGTCTATACCGGGCAATCCTGTCGATTCTACCGCAACCAACGGGATGGCACATTTATTGACAAAACCGTAGAGGCCGGATTCCATAATCCGATAGGTAAGTCGCTCGGTGTTACGCTTTTAGATTACAACAATGATGGCTGGCTCGATCTCGCTGTCGCCAACGATACTGAACCGAACTTTCTTTACCGGAATAACGGGGATGGCACTTTTACCGATGAAGCCGTTGTTATGGGTATCGCCTTCAGTGAGTCCGGAAAGGCACGCGGGAGCATGGGGATTGACGCAGCGGATGTCTATAACAACGGCGGCACCACAATCGCCATCGGCAATTTTAGCAACGAGAAAACAGCTTTCTTTTACGCAAAACCTAACGATCCCTATTTCTCTGATGCAGCCGATAGTGCGAACATTGGTAACATAAGTTTCCGGTCTTTGACCTTCGGACTCCTGTTTTTCGATTGCAATTTAGATGGCGCGCTCGACCTGTTTTCTGTCAATGGGCATATTGAACCAGAGGTGTCGCGCTATCAGCAGCATACCCCGTATGCACAACCGCCTTCGCTGTTCCGAAATCGTGGCAATGGAACGTTTCAAGACATCGCTAAACAGGCTGGGTTCACACGGGCAGGGGTCGGGCGCGGGTGTACTTATGGCGATTACGATAATGACGGCGATCTTGATCTACTTGTAAGCAATAACGGTGTTATTGAAGATTACAACAAGACATGGCTCCTACGGAACGATAGCACTCCGTCATATAATTATCTCCGAGTGAAAGCAATCGGCACCCGTAGCAATCGCGACGGCATCGGCGCAAAGGTTCGAGTTACATCCGGCAATAGCACTCAGCAACAGATCGTCCGTACCGGTAGCAGCTACTGTTCCCAAAGTGAAATGGTGTTAACCTTCGGGCTAAAGAAAAATGAGACGGTTACACAACTCGAAATTCTATGGCCCTCCGGTGAAATAGATCGGTATAGAGAACTTAAAGCGAATCAACTTATAGAGGTGACCGAAGGAGCATCCCAAAAATGAAACTGCGAATGTCCGGATGTCTCTTTCTAATCCTGTTGGGGTGTATTAGCGGTTGCCAGGGTAACGGAAACACACCTGATCAGAAAACGACTACCGCTACAACAGCCACAAAATCGCAGGTTTCACCTGCTGCACAAGACTACAACAACAGAGGGACAGTTTATCAACAAGCAGGTAGACTCCATGAGGCAGCATCGGCTTATCAACAGGCTATTGAACTGAAACCGACGTTGGTTCAGGCACATCATAATTTAGGCACAGTATACGTCATGCAGGGGAAACTTGCTGAAGCGATTGTTGCCTATAAACGCGTTGTTCAGTTACGTCCTGACTTAGCGGAGGCTTATGTCAATTTAGGCAGAGCCTATGGATTCGCCGGACGGCTTGATGAGGCCATCGCCGAATACCAAAAAGCACTGACACGCGATGCGACGCTCGTCTACGCACATTATGGCATCGGTCTTTCTTACAGACATAAAGGCATGTTTTCGGAAGCAATTGCCGCGCTCAAACAGGCAATGCACCTACAACCCGATTTTCCCGAGGCATTGATGCAGCTCGGCTACGTCTACCGAGAAACAGAACAGTTCACCGAAGCAATCGAAACCTTCACCGCAATTACGCAACGCTATCCTAAAAACGCCGAAGCGTATCACGAACTCGGTGTGTGCCATACAAAACAAGGCGCATACCCCAAAGCCATCAAGGCTTTTGAACGAGCTTTACAACTAAACCCCGAAGCAGTTGAGACACAGAACCTACTCCGAGTCGCACAGGCACGCGCCGCGCGTCAAAAGTAGTCCGACAGACAGTTCTGTGACAGAACTCGCCACTCTTGTCTCGCTTGTACATTTTAAATCCAGTTTCAAGATTACGGAATACCTATGAATTCCAAAGGAGGAAAAAATGCGTCAAATTATGCTCGCCACAGTATTGATAACGGTGTTCGCCATAGCGACCTTCCTCGCGAATGCTGCCGATATTGAGGATGGACTTTGGATGTATCTACCGCTCAACGAAGGCGCGGGCGAAAAGGCCGCAGACTACGGTCCCAACAATTTTGAAACAGAACTCAGTGACCCCGCCCCGAAATGGATAGATGCCGACCATAGCGACATCGCAAAGGCAATGGAATTTGATGGGAAGGCGAACTATGTCAAAATTGACATGGCGACCCAGGGGAACGACATTGATTCACATTTTGACCCTACAAAAGGGCTAACAATTTGCGCATGGGTCAAACCGATAGACGTTGGAACTGATGCGCATGGACAGACCCGGCAGCCCATTGTTATGAAGGGCGGTGCCAATCAGTGGGAATTCGCTCTCTATATCTACGACAACTTCGGGGCAGGTATGTCTGTTTGGACATGCCCGGGGGCCGGGGTCTCGGAACCGAGCACCGCTGATACTGCTCCCCAAGGCCAGTGGATCCACCAATGCGGTACATTTAAATTAGAAGAGGGCGTACGCGTTTACGTCGATGGGAACGAAACCCCCGTCGCACAAGCTGATGATAACGGCAACGGTCCCTGTGAAGAGGGCGAGCGTCCGGTCTTTATCGCACATCGTGAGGATGGACAGTGGCTAAATGCCGTCATCGCTGAAGTTTATATGTGGGAACGGGTCATTGATATTGAGGAAATGAACCTCGCTATGAATACAACCGGCGGATTGACACCCGTGCAACCAGGAGGAAAACTCACAACCACCTGGGGCAACATAAAACGCCGCTAACCCAATTAGGACTTACGCTCTACCTCTTAAAGTCCCCCTGATAAGGGGGATTTAGGGGGTTGAAAATCAAAGTCCCCCTGATAAGGGGGATTTAGGGGGTTAAAAAACCTTGACCCACACCCCAAATTTGCGTAAGTCCTGCCAATTATAACCTCAAAGGAGGAAAAATATGCGTCAGATTATGTTTTTAATTTTGATAATAGCAATGTTCTCCGTATCAACACTGTTCGTGAATGCTGCGGATATTGAGGATGGACTCTGGATGTATCTGCCACTGAATGAGGGAGCAGGGAATACAGTTAAAGACCACGGTCCCAACAGTTTCGACACAGAGCTCAGTAAAAGTGCCCCGAAATGGGTGGATGCTAAGCACGACAATATCCGAAAAGCGATGCAATTCGATGGGAAGGCAACCTACGTCAAGATTGACATGGCAGGTCAGAAAAAGGACATCGATTCGCATTTTGATGCTAAAAAGGGGATGACTATCTGTGCATGGGTGAATCCGATAAAAACCGGCACAGATGCCCACGGACAGACTCGGCAACCCATCGTCATGAAAGGGAATAACCAACAGTGGGAATTCGCTCTCTACGTCTACGATAACTACGGGGCAGGCATGTCCGTCTGGACGTGTCCCGGGGCAGGTGTCTCAGAACCAAGCACTGCTGGCACTGCGCCACAAGGCAAATGGACCCACCAATGCGGCACATTTAAGCTAAAAGAGGGCGTGAGAGTTTACGTGAATGGCAAAAAAGACCCCGTCGCACAAGCAGGTGATAACGGCAACGGTCCCTGCGAAGCAGGCAACCGTCCGGTCTTCATCGCACACCGCGAAGATGGACAGTGGCTAAATGCTGTCATCGCTGAAGTCTATATGTGGGACCGCGTCATTGATGTTGACGAAATGAGTCTCGCTATGAAAACAATTGGCGGATTGGCGGTTCAGCCGGGAGGGAAACTCGCAACCACCTGGGGCAACATGAAACGCCGCTAACCATAGTCTTAACCAAGGTAGGTGCGGTTTCTAACCGCACCATAAGTGTCAATTTAAGAAAAAATAACCCCCTCGGACCCAGACCCGGTAGGTTCGGTTTCCCAACCGAACCGGATTTTACACAGAAACCTTGAAGGTTTCAAAAACCTCTTCAGTCCCGTAGGGGTTTATTTGCTTGGGTGTTTCTTCAGTATGTTTATAGCAGCATTTTCAAGCAAAAACGCAAGCCCCGTAGGGGCGGCATGTTTATATCTATGGTGCGGTTTCTAACCGCACCAGAACGCAAAACCCCTCTGCAGGCGAGGTTTGTAACCTCGCCTGCAGCGCGCGGACCGTAGATCCTCATCAGCAAATTGCGCGAGTCTAAAGACAAGAATTTCCCGATGATGTTGGGCGAGGTCTCTCTGCCTCGCCCTAATCGTTCCTGACGATAATCCTTATTCCCCAAAATGGATCGCAACCAGCGTTAAATCTAAGATATTGACGACATTGTCCCCATTAACGTCAGCAGGTATATCCCCCGCCTGCCCAAAATTCACTGCTACCAAAGTCAAATCCAGAATATTGATAACACCGTCTTTGTTAACATCCCACGACGGTGTCGCCGGTTCAACGATCTCACCATCTTCGGTCGTCACAAGAAGTGCTGTGCCGATACGACTCGAAAGGATGACCTCGCTTAACGAAAGCGTCGATGCCTTTACGGCGACCACTTCAAACGTTAGTGTCAATAAGGTGCCTTGTGCCGCAGCTGCTGCCGTCTGAACTGTTGATGCAAGAGTAATCTCGTCTGTTCCAATAATCGCAGGGGCAGTAAAGATGTCGCCGAGAAGGTAAGTGCCCTGTTCCCATGAGATATATTGAAGTGCCTCCGAATCGAATTGAAGTGATACCTGATAACCCGCTACGTTTTGAGCGTTAGCAATATCGACAGTAATACTAAACTGTTCACCAACACCAGGAGACTCAAGCGAGGCAGGCACTATGCTCACAACAATTAGCGGTGATTGGACACTGAGGAGTCTCGCAAGTTCATCAATTTCCGCAGGGTTCTGGAGTAACGTTTGGAGATCTGGATCATTAATGAACACCTTAACGTCTACATCCTCCTTAAGGAGGGTGATGAATCTATCCTCGATCTCTGGAACAATTGTTTTGAGTAGGTCTGGATCCTCTGCTACCAGTTTGATCGTAGCAGGTTGCAAAAGTGCCTGCGTATCCGGATGCTTGAGTATTGTAAGAACATCAGGTAGCAATTCCCGAATATCCTCGCGTTGAAAAAGCACTTGATACCTGTCAAAAATCAGGGGCGCAAGTATTGGCAATTCTATTTCAAGTAGACTCGCAAGTTCGTCAATCGCCTCGGGATCCTGTAGCAGCGTTTGAACATCCGGATCACTGAGCAACGTTTGGATGTCAGCATCCTCTTTCAAGAATGTTATAAACGCTTCACTAACATCCGGTATGAGGGTCTTGAGAATGTCCGGATCATCCAGCACTGCGTTTATCGTCTCGGGCGTTATAAGCGGTTGATTTTTCGGCTTCTTGAGTTCAATCAGAACCTCCGGCAGCACCGCTTGGATATCTTCGCGTTGCAACAATTCTTGGTGCTTCTGAAACACCTGCTCCGCAAGCGAAGGTTCTTGGCCGGAAACTTTGGTTGCGGAAACCAGACACCCACCTAACATAAAAAGAGCAAATAGACGTTTTAATAAAATACGAATCATAATATTTTCGCTGGCGAGGTTTGATGAAGTTTAATAAAATAACCTAACTTGCTACCGAATTAAATTCTTAATCTTCATCCAAACCCGCCATAATCTTTAAAAGTCAGCCTATAACCTTATACATTCTAAGCCATTACTTCTTCAGACGTCGGGTTCACTTTAAACCCACCAGCCATAATATTGTTATAAGGCTCTTCGGGCGCACGTCCGACAGGCCGCATCTCTGGGGTGTGATACCCGAATCGCACCGCTTTCCGCCACTGATCCGTCCTATTAACTTCCGACCAGTGGATGAGGCAGTAACTGAAGAAAATAACATCGCCTGCTTTCGCTGGAATCGGGATTGAGTCAATGAAATCCGGATGAAACTTATCAGTCGGCAAATGCGGAGCAGTACCTTCACCCGTGATGTGTTCCCGGGGGCCCTCTTTATGGCTGCCCGGAACGACCCGCAAAGCACCGCTTTCAAACGGAGCATCGTCAAGATGAACGAGACAGTCAACAAAATCCAGTCCATCGTGCGGATAGAACGGGTAGTCCTGATGCATCGGGAACGGGGTGCCTTTTTCCGGCGGTTTCGCATGTAGCACCGTATGATGCCACTGGATCGTATCACCGATAAGCGATTGCACCGCACCCGTCAGCCGTTCGTGGAAGATCACTCTACCCCATGTCGCCGAATAGAAATGCGGATTGTGCATAAAAACCGCCTTCGTCGTCTGCTGATCCTCTTCTTCGAGGTAGCGTGTACGCCAAGGTCCCGGCCAACCGATGGTCTCCTGTCCCCAGTTGTTAATAATGTGCACCATTTCAGATGCCAATTCTTCCGTTTCCTCTGAAGTGAAAAGTTGGTCGACCTTGAGATAGCCATTCTCATTATAAAAGTCAACCTGTTCTTGCGTCAGCATATCAATCTCCTTATTGATATTGAATCTATTCGCGTAAGTGCCAGAAAACATTGGTTATTCTAAATTCTACTTCATAACTCCATATTTTGTCAACTTTCTTTATCCAACCAGGACACTGCTCACCAAATCTAACCCATCTGGCAAAATTTCTTAGATTAGCGATCTAACGCATCTAATTCAACACGAAAACGCTTTTCACTGGTAGCAAGCAAATCTTCAATGACTTTCTCTGGACTTCCAGACTCCGCGACAAGCAATTCCATCTGCTCTACTGCAAAGGATTGAACATGGCTAAAACAATTCTTAGAAGACTTGTCAAGATGGTTCCCAACGTTTAAACTCAGCACTAACAAAAGTGCACGTTCCAATCTTTCGATGCGCTCATCACGCGCTTTGAGTTCTTCCAACATATCCATTTGGTTTTCCAACCCAGTCTTTTATCCCCCTACGAAGAGGTGGGAAGGCGGCAAACGTAAGCTTCGCAGTGCCTTGCAGTACCACCAACCGGTATTATAAAGTATACCAGAATATCAAAAAATTATCAGAATTTCGAGCAAAAGGTTTTCCCAATGCTTTAGTTTTTTAAAGTCCCCTAATATGCCGTACCTCTTAAAGTCCCGCTGATATGTCCTACCTCTTAAAGTCCCCCTGATAAGGGGGATTTAGGGGGTTTCTTAAAAATAACCCACTCGGTTCCAGACCCGGTAGGTTCGGTTTTGCGGCGTACTCGCCCAAATGCGACGTGCATTCCCAACCGAACCGGATATTACGCGGAAACCTTGAAGACTCCAAAAACCTCCTGAATCCCGTAGGGTTTATTTGCTTGGGTATTTCTTCAGTATCTGTGTAGAACCTAATAAATTTGCATTTATACATTATATATGTTATCATAAATAATATAAACTTAAATATGTATACATAAACTAATAGAAATAATATTAGTTTAGCACAGAACACAAATATTAGTTTAGCACAGAACACAAATCCGGCAGTCGGTTATCCCAGTTTTTGGGTATCCATATACAACCTGGCACGAAAACTTTAGAAAAGGAGTTTAGAAAATCATGGCTTATACACAGCACGGAGAAGAGTACCTTGTGACAAAAGATGGGTCGGCAGGCGACCTATACATCCCGATGCGTATCATCAATGAGGCAATCACCCACACCGCAGACGCTGATTTCGATGCCGGTCAGATTGAGGCACACATTCGCAATGCAATGGCAGTACTTGGCTCACCTAACGCCGAGGTAGCTGTTGCCCCATCTTCCGAAGAAATCTCTTTAGAAAATGTTGAAGCCGACAGATCGCTGGAGCTTGTCATTGATGGTGAGATGTATCGTGTGGATACAGATCAATTTGAGACGCTCGGAGACTTGGCAATCTGGATGTCTGAGACCCTGAATCACGCGAAGGAACGCGCAATCGCACCCTACATTGAGCAGTTCAAAGCAGATTTGGAGAAATTGGAATCCTCCCAAGACCTCATAGAATTAAAAATAAAAATGTGAAATGATGGCATAGCGATGTGTTTATAGCAATACCTTCGCCAAAAATCGCGGGACGTTTGAGTCTGTTTTTTTGCAAGTTGCGTTTGTCGGAGAAACTTTGAGAAAAATCAGAATGCTTTGAAAACTGGGCATGAACCCGACAGCAAATGACTATTGGACATCCTTGACTCGCGAAATTTTCATAGCAAATTTCATAGCAGCTTTCATAGCAGCCTTTGATAAAATTGCCTAAAAACCAACCGTGGTAAGGGGTTATAGCCTTTCGAGAAACATATTGAATTTGCAGTTTTGCTATGAAAACTGTGAAACGCGTCGGTCTGAAAAACGCATCTATAATCCTGACCTACCGGGCCTGGGGATGCGAAATTGACCTAAAAAAAACGAAAACTAAATCGTTCTGTTTGCATTAATTTACAACCTGTTGTATCATATTGGCATCTTGTATCAAGGAGAGAACACAGCAATGAGCCTTTTGGGAATTGATGTCGGCACAACAGGGTGTAAAGTCATCGCATTTTGTGAGGACGGGACGCTACTTGCACAAGCCTACGGCGAATATCCGTTGACCCATCCGCATCCGGGTTGGTCAGAACTCGATGCGAATATCGTCTGGGAGAACATCGCAACAGGTATTCAACAGGTCGCCGCACAGACAAAATCCGACCCGATTGAAGCGATCAGCGTTGCCTCACAGGGTGAAGCCGTAACACCGGTATCCGCTACCGGGCAAATTTTAGCGAACGCCATTACAACTTTCGATGCCCGTACAGCTGGCATCTGTGACGAACTAAAGCAACACATAACGCCGCTCGAAGTGATGCAAATCACCGGAATGCCGATCAGCGACATTCATACCCTTCCAAAACTGATCTGGATACAACGGAATCAGCCCGATATCTATCGACAAGTATCCAAATTCCTCGGCTTTGAGGATTTCGTCTACTTCAAACTCGGTATTCCACCAGTGGTAGACTATTCCCTCGCCGCACGCACAATGGCGTTTGATATTATCGACAAATGTTGGTCAGAAAAGATGCTCGGTTTAGCAGATGTGGACGCCACGCTTTTCCCCGAAACTGCACCATCAGGAACCGTCATCGGTGAGGTAAGTACCAAGGTCGCTGACGAACTCGGTCTCCCACAAGGGGTCGTCTGTGTTACCGGGGGGCACGACCAACCCTGTGGTGCTTTAGGTGCCGGAATTATTCGGAGTGGCGAGGTGATGGACGCAACAGGCACCGTCGAATGTATCGCACCCGCTTTCACGGAACCTGTCATCAACCAGCAGATGATAGACGGGAATTTCGCCTGTTATCCGCATGTCGTCAATGGCTTATATGTCACACTCGGTTTCGTATCAAGCGGCGGCGTTGTGCTGCGGTGGTATAGAGACACCCTTGCCCAAGCAGAAATTGCGCAAGCTGAAGCAGAAGGACGCGATGTCTATGATATTCTATTAGAAAATATTCCCGATTCGCCGGGAACAGCAATGGTCCTGCCACACTTTACCGGCTCAGGTACACCCGCCCTTGATTTAGAATCGAAAGGCGCAATCGTCGGATTAACACTTTCGACAACCAAGAGTGAACTCGTCAAAGCAATTCTCGAAGGCATCAGTTACGAAATTAAGCAAAATCTCGCTATGTTGCAGGACGCTGGTGTTGTCATAAACGAAGTGCGTGCTATCGGGGGGGGCGCGAAATCTGAAAAGTGGCTCCAACTCAAAGCGGATATGTTTGGTAAGAAGGTCATCGCCCTGGATATATCGGAAGGCGTCTGTCTCGGCACTGCTATCCTCTCAGGGACAGCGATAGGCAAGTATGACTCTATTGAAACAGCTGTCGAGCAGTTAGTCACACCACGCGACACATACCACCCACGCGCGGAAATCGCGCAACAGTACGATGAGAAATTGAAAGCTTATGCACAAATTTATCCCGCACTCCGCAACCTAAATTACGAGTTCTAAACACAGGTAGGACTTACGAAGCCCCTTGCAGGCGGGGTGTTTTTGCTTGGGTGTTTCCCCTAGAAACCCCACCTGCAGTGCGTAATACATAGTTACCATAGAAAAATGCGTAAGTCCTGACAGGTTGAAAGGCATTGGATCGGAAAAAGAAACCAATGAAAACACACGTGGTCGGAATTGACATCGGCGGCACTAAACTTGCCACCGTTGTCGCTGATAGCACCGGACACATCCTTAGCAAAGTACGGAAACCGACGCTTGCAGAAAGGGGACCGGAATATGCCCTCCAATTGCTTTTTGACATGGTGCGTGAGACCGTTGAACAGGCAAACTTGGAGCAGAAGTCAATCTCAGCAATAGGTGTCAGTTGTGGCGGTCCGTTAGATACGAAAACCGGGATCGTCTATTCGCCGCCGAATTTGCCAGGGTGGGACGCGCTACCTCTTAAGGCGCAGCTTGAATCCGAATTTCAGATACCCGTAACCATTGAAAACGACGCAAATGCAAGCGCACTCGCAGAATTCAGGTTCGGGGGAGGACGCGGTTACGATGCTGTACTCTATATGACAATGAGCACAGGTATCGGCGGCGGTATTGTTATCAACGGAGAAATTTACCACGGAGCCAACGATAGTGCAGGCGAGGTCGGACATCAGATACTTCTACCCGACGGACCCCTTTGTGGATGTGGCAAACGCGGGTGTCTTGAGGCACTCTGTTCGGGGCCTGCCATCGCACTTCGCGCCCAACAGGCAATACGAAAACAACTTAAAAATGGACAGGTATCAGCGACAAGACTCTTAAGCCTTGCAAACAACAGTATCGAAAACATCAAGTCCGAGCATGTCCTCCAAGCGGCGCGGACAGGTGACGTCTTAGCTTTGCAACTCGTTGACGAAACCGCATATTACATGGGGTGGGGTATCGCGAATCTGGTAAACATTTTGAACCCCGACATCGTTTTATTAGGAACGATCGCAATCGCTGCCGGTGATCTTTTACTCAATCCGATTCGGAAAACAGTTTCAGAACTCGCAATGACGCGCCCCGCAGAAGCCGTTAAAATCGCACCCGCGCAGTTAGGCGACGCATTAGGCGACCTCGCCGCCATCGCACTGGTCGTTGAAAATTAAAGGGTCAAAGTCCCCCTGATAAGGGGGATTTAGGGGGTTTCTTCGATGAAGCATTTTTTAAAGTCCCCCTGATAAGGGGGATTTAGGGGGTTTCTTCCATAAGGTCAAAGTCCCCTTTTCTGACAACTGATAACTGATAACTGACAACTATACAGAAAGGATCCCAAAAAATCAAAATGGAGAGAATTCAAAATTACATTTCACACCTTCAAGGCGTTTTAGAACGGCTTTCCTTGGAAGATGTCCAACATTCCATAAAGGTCATTATGGACGCATATCGCGCCGAAAAACAAATTTTTGTGATTGGTAACGGTGGAAGTGCTTCCACAGCATCGCACCTCGCTTGTGATCTCGGAAAAGGCACAAGCGTTGATGGGAAACCCCGTTTCCGAGTCATCAGTTTGACAGACAACGTCGCAACAATGACCGCATGGTCCAACGATGTTTCCTATGAAGATGTCTTCGTGGAACAACTAAAAAATCTTGTAGATCCCGGAGATGTCGTTATCGGTATCAGTGCAAGTGGCAACTCCGAAAACGTCATCCGCGCAATGCAGCACGCCAGCGAGATTGGATGCAAAACAATCGGATGGAGCGGTTTTGGCGGCGGTAGGTTGGCAACAATTTGCGATGTGAACGTCGTCGTAGATAGCAATCAATACGGGCCCGTTGAAGATGTCCATTTAATCCTAAACCACGTCCTGCACGCATGGATTCGGGAAGAATTGACCTCAACTTAACGGATTACCGCTGTAAAATTGCAAATGCGCTTGACGACAAGAACGCCTTAAGATATAATTGAAGTAGTTGTCAACTAAAATTATTGCTAAAACACCTCACGGATGAAAAAGGTGAAACTTGCAATCCAAACGATGGATGAGGGTGATTTCATGAGACGCAAAACGGACCTTCTGGGTTACATACTCCTTCTAATAATCGGATGTCTCTCTGTTAATGGGAATCTGTTCGCACAGGACACCGCATTAGTTTACGTAATTGATATTCGAAACGAGATCGGGACCGGTCTCGGAACCTATATCAGTGACGGTATTCAGGTAGCCGAAGAAGCCGGTGCCGATGCAATCGTTTTTGATGTTGATACGCCAGGGGGCAGAGTCGATTCGGCTGTCAATATCATCCGCGCAATTCAAGAGACACAAATCCCAACCATCGCCTTTGTCAATCGGCAGGCGATCTCAGCAGGAGCGATGATCTCTATCGCTTGCAATCAGATCGTGATGACTTCAGGCGGCACAATCGGGGACTCCGCACCCGTTAATGTCCAAGGAGAAGAGGTCGGAGAAAAAGCAATCTCCTATATCCAAGGGACAATTCGCGCCACCGCAGAACGAGAAAACCGAAACCCTGATATTGCCGAAGCCATGGTGGACAAAGAACTTGTGCTTGTGAAACTCAAAGACGGGCAGATTATCAAACTCCTTCCCGAAGAATACGCGACCCGTGAAGAGGAAGGAGAAGAAATGAAAATCCTCTGCGCACAAGGGAAATTGCTCACCTTATCCACCCGACAAGCACTCGAATACAGGTTCGCAGATGCACAGGCAGAAACGCTCACAGAATTATTGGCACAGTACCAGATTGTTGAAGTCGCCGGAACTAAGATGCCACTCACTGAAGAAGCCATCATGCAACGGCAGCGTGAGTACGGTTTCGCGGAAGTCAACCGCCTGAAAACACTCACAGATGCACGGGTTACGAAAGTTAGGGCAACGCTTGCTGATAAAATTGTGTTCTTTATCACAAACCCCTTCATCAGTTCACTCCTGCTTTCGTTGGGGCTTCTTGGTATCTTTATAGAAATTCGTTCACCCGGTTTCGGAGTCCCCGGACTCCTCGGCCTGATCTGTGTAGGGCTCTTTTTCGGTGGACACATGCTGACGAGAATTGATGCCGGATGGGCATTCTTGCTTTTCATGCTCGGAATTGCCTTCATCGCATTAGAAGTTTTTGTGATTCCCGGCTTCGGGATCGCAGGAATCCTTGGCATTGTATTGATGTTAGGAAGTGTTTTCTTCGTTTTCGATGGGGCTTACAACTTGCGTACCGCTGTTTTATGGCTCTCAATATCTGTGATTTTGACTTCCGGATTGATTATTCTCGCCGCGTTTTTCTTACCCGAAACACGCCTTTTCCAAAGGTTTGCTTTGGCAACAGTGATGGACACTGACATGGGGTACCACTCTTCCAGTTCAGAAGATTTTCAGGCGTATCTCGGAAAAGCAGGCACTGCCCTAACGCCTTTGCGACCCTCCGGAACAGCGCGAATCGCTGATAAAAGAGTCGATGTCGTCACAGTTGGCGATTTCATCCCACAGAATAGCAATGTTAGAGTCGTAGAAGTTGAAGGTTCTAAGGTTTTCGTAGAAGCGGTTGAGGAGACTTAAGGCACTTCTCATCGCTTAAGGCATTTGGGGGATAATTATGTGGTTCCTAATTTTCCTCATCAGTTTCGGTATTCTATTGGTATTTATTGAGCTGTTGATTCTTCCCGGATTCGGTGCAGCAGGTATACCGGGATGTCTGCTTATACTCATAGGCTTCAGTGCCGCATTGTGGAAATTCGGGTGGCAAACCGCACTGACTTCTACCGGGATCACGCTCGTACTGGTCATTCCATTGGCGATCATTGGGCTGTCAGTGCTCCGGAAAACACCCGTCATTCAAACTTTCATCCTGAGTGCAACCGAAAATAAAGAGGCTGGTTTCCAAGCACCGCCATCCGAATTAGCAAGTTTGGTCGGGAAATCTGGTAAGACACTCACGCCGTTGCGACCAGCCGGTGCCGCCCTAATCAATGGACACCGCGTTGATATTGTCACGCAAGGCGAATTTGTCGAGCCAGAAACTGATATTGAAGTAATCCTTGTCGAAGGAAATCGCGTCGTCGTCCGTAGTTTACAATAGAATAGTGGTAAGTTATAAGTCTTTAGTTATTAGTTAAGAGATAACTTATAACTAACAACTAATAACTTATAACTATTCATAGGAGATAGATAATGATAGATCTATTTACAGGCGGGATAGCCCTTGTTGTCCTAATTTTTGTCATCGTGTTTTTTTGGTTCGTCCCTGTTGGGCTTTGGATCGCCGCTATCGCAGCCGGCGTTCCGCTCCGAATCTTTGACCTGATCGGAATGCGTCTCAGGCGAGTGAATCCGAATATTATTGTGAAAGGTTTAATCAGCGCACATAAAGCAGGTTTAAAAGTAATAACTGCCGAATTAGAGGCGCATTACCTCGCTGGTGGGAATGTCCTCAATGTCGTCAGCGCACTCATCGCAGCAGATAAAGCGAGAATTGAACTCAGCTTTCAACGCTCCGCCGCTATTGACTTAGCAGGACGGGATGTGTTTGAAGCCGTCCAGATCAGTGTCAATCCACGTGTGATTACCACGGCTCGCATCAGCGCACTCGCTTTGGATGGTGTTGAGTTGATAACGACCGTCCGTATCACAGTCCGAACCAATATCAATCGGCTTGTCGGGGGGGCTGGTGAAGAGACGATCATCGCACGTGTCGGCGAAGGCATTATCAGCGCAATCGGTGCCTCTGAGACCTACGAAGATGTACTTGAAAATCCCGACATTATCTCTAAAACTGTATTAGACCGCGGACTTGATGCAGGAACCGCTTTTGAAATCCTTTCTATCGATATTGCTGATGTCAATGTTGGAAAAAATATCGGTGCGGAACTCCAAGCAGAGCAAGCCGAGGCAGATCTCGTTGTCGCGCAAGCAAAGGCGGAAGAACGTCGCGCGATGGCGGTCGCTCGAAAACAACAGATGACTGCGAACGTTCAGGAGATGCGCGCAAAGGTGGTTGAAGCTGAAGCAGAGGTACCCCGTTCCCTCGCAAGCGCGTTCCGTGAAGGCAATTTAAACATTGGGGAGCAGTAATCCTGCTACTACAGGCGCGAGCACATTATCGCGCGACTATAGCCATCTTCATCTTGTAGGCGAAATTTGAAACCGCGCCTACGGAAATACTACGTCAATGGAGAAAAATAAATATGACACCAACGATTGTTGCAATTATCGCTGTCGTAATAGTCCTATTCCTAATTATTATCAGTTGGCTCGTGCCAATCGGGTTATGGATTACGGCTATCGCAGCAGGCGTTAAAGTAGGAATTTTCGATCTCGTTGCGATGCGCTTACGGCGTGTCCCACCCACTGCAATTGTGGAACCACAGATTAACGCAACAAAGGCTGGATTAACCCTGTCCCTTGATGATCTCGAAGCACATTTTCTCGCTGACGGACGCGTCGCAAGTGTTGTCGCAGCACTTATCGCAGCAGACAAAGCGAATATTGATCTCGGCTTCGCACAAGCCGCCGCTATTGACCTCGCAGGTAGAGATGTCTTGCAAGCCGTCCAAGTCAGTGTTACACCAGAGATTATTGATATTCCCAGTCAAGATGATGCCAGCAGCGGTATTACTGCCGTTGCCCGCGACGGTATCCAGTTAATTGTAAAGGCACGCGTCACAGTCCGAGCCGATATTGACCGGCTCGTCGGGGGGGCTACCGAGGATACTATCCGCGCAAGGGTCGGTGAAGGCATTATCACTACCATAGGCTCATCAGGAAGCCACAAGGAAGTTTTGGAAAACCCTGTCCGCATTTCAGAAACAGTCCTTGAAAAAGGCTTAGCCGCTGGAACCGCCTTCGAGATTCTGTCTATTGATATAGCCGATATAAACGTCGGCGAGAACGTCGGTGCTAAATTACAGACCGACCAAGCCGAAGCGGAACTCAAGATCGCACGCGCCAAAGCTGAGGAGCAACGCGCTCGCGCACAAGCGGAAGAAGAAGAAAATAAGGCACTCGTCGAAGAGATGACAATCAAACTCATTGAGGCTGACGCGGAAGTACCGCTCGCGATTGCTGACACGCTTACCTCCGAAAGAATGAGCGTCATGGATTATTATGAACTCAGAAATATCCTCGCGGATACCGAAATGCGACAGTCTATCGCAACACCTGTTACTGAAGGACAGGACATAGATACAACGCGCTCATCACACTCACTCGGACTTTCATAGCAAGCACTATCGCGGAACTATAGCAGCATCCTACTTCTTAAAGTCCCCCTGATAAAGGGGATTTAGGGGCTTTAACTCTTAAAGTCCCCCTGATAAGGGGGATTTAGGGGGTTTAAAATAAGGATAGGACTTACGCACTACTTCTTAAAGTCCCCCTGATAAGGGGGATTTAGGGGGTTTAAAATATGGAAAACATCGCTTTTTTGCGTCTAAATGTCCAATATGTGCCCAGTTAGCGTAAGTCCTGAAGGAGAAAATGATGGAAGGTATTATCCAGTTAGTGGCGGGAGTGATTGTCGTAATTCTGTCACTCGTTTTAAGTAATTCGCGTCGGCGGAAAGCACAACAAATGGATACGCAAAAAAAAGCGGAGGAGGGTACACTCGCAGAAACTGATGGCGACGCAGCACCACCCCCTTTCATGGAAGATTTCCCGTTCGCAACCGAGTTAGAACGGATGGTGACGCAACAGGACGAAGACGAAACGGATGCAATGCCTGCAGCTGCTGAAGAACCAGAACCGCCGGCACCAGAAGAGCCAACACAGCCTGTTGAGGAGCCGGGACCACAACCGCCACCAGTGCCTGTAGAATCTCCAACCGGAATTCGATCTGTCCCTGCTACCTCACTGTTGGATTTGTCGCCCCAAACATTCCGTCAAGGTATCATTCTCAAAGAAATCCTTGAGCGTCCTAAGTCTCGCCGAACAAGACGGTAGAAGTTTGAATTTGTTACGCATCTTTTCTGAGGTGTAATCTTCCGTCAATAGCACTTATCCCTTTCTCGCTGGCGGGGTTTTATGAAGTTTAAGAAAATAAATCGGTAATCCCCAGGCCCGGTAGGTGCGGTTTGGAACCGCACCGGGTCTTAGGCACAAACGCTGTGGTAACCTCATTGGATATTTTATGAAATTACCGAATTAAAAAATTAATCTTCATTAACCCCGCCGGTTGCAACACGTGGAATTCACGCCTGATATAAAATACGGGGTTTCAAATGCGAACCCGCCTCTTTTACGTAACTGCTATTACCACCTCACTTTTCCTACTGTTTACGAGTTGTTCCCGCCGTCAAAAAATTACAGAACAACAGATGCCTTCCCCTGTCGAGATTCCCGCCTATGCTCGGCATCTCAAGGATTTCAAAATCTGCCTCGATCCAGGGCACGGCGGACAAGGCCACATCTCCGATTACAAGCGAGGTCCCACAGGTGTTCGTGAGGCGGAGGTCAATCTACAAGTCGCCCTCCACTTACGCGAAATGCTACAAAAAGCTGGTGCTACCGTCGTTATGACGCGTATTGATGATTCCTATGTGAGTCTCGCAACGCGAAGTCAAATCGCCAATGAAAGTGGTGCGCATTTCTTCATCTCGCTTCACCATAACGGCATTGATAACCCAAAGACGAACTATACTTCTACGTGGTATCACGGCGATGCAGACGACTCACGCCAGAGCCTCGATCTCGCTCGGTATATTCAACACGGAGTTTCAGACGCACTGCGATTGCCGAATTCCGCAGCAACAGGTCTCTATTCCGATAAGTTGGTAACCGCTTCTGGTTTTGGCGTTTTGAGAATGACTGAATGTCCAGCGGTTTTGTGCGAGGCATCTTTCCTCTCAAACCCAGAGGAAGAGGCGAGGTTGCAAGATGATAAATACCTCAGAAACGAGGCTTACGGATATTTCCTCGGTATCGCACGCTATGTCGCCGCAGGATTTCCGAAGGGCGTTCTGGTAGAACCACAACCTGAAACTATTATTCAGACCAGAACACCACGACTACAGATTCGAGTCATGGATGGACTCCATCAACGCGGCGCGTGGATGCTCAAACGACAGCAGGTCTTCACAGATTCTATCCACGTCAAAGTTGATGGCGTGAGGGTGCCACATCATTACGATCCCGATACGGATATAATTACTGTTGCGATTGAAAAACCGCTCGCAAACGGGGTCCATTTTGTCCAAACCCAACTCGTGAACTACTATGGAAATCACAGTCTGCCTTCATCCCAATGGTTCAAAGTGGCACCCCCAGCAACACAACTCTACCTCAGCGCGTGGACAGATACGCTTCCGGCTGATGGAAAAAGTTACGTCGGTATCTCCGTAAACGCACGGGACGCTGAAGGAACACCGATTGCTGACGGTGAATCTATCTATGCACAAACCTCAAATGGAACGCTGACAGAAACCCACCAACCCTCAAAACACGGCACATCGCATTTTTATCTATACGCACCTAACGCACCCGGCACGGCGACAGTAGAAGCCTTCTACGGAGAAAAGCGCGAATCGCTGACAATTCATTTTGCAGATATTGACAATGCCATTGTGCAAGGACAAGTCTCTGACGCAGACGCTGGAAAACCGCTGCAAGATGTACAGGTACAGATGGATCCAAACTTAACCGCAGCTACGGACGCGCGAGGACACTTCTTCATTACAACCGATCCCGCATCAAAAATTCCGTTTGAAACAACGCTACACATTTCTAAGGTAGGCTACTATCCTGACAAACACAAGGTCAGCATTACACCAAATCAAGCAACCATTGTCCGTTCCAAACTTCAGCCTATTGCAGGCGGCGCGTTCGCATCAACTGTTATCATTCTCGACTCACGATGCGATACACCTACCACAAAAAAATTGATCGAAACCTTGAAAGAACTGCTTAAACTTGCTGGCGCGGAGACCTATAATATTCATACGCCTGGACAAGAGTTGACTATTGAGGAACGGATAAAGACAATTAACGCCATTCAGGGGAGAGGGTATTATTTGCAAATTAATCACGCCCCACAGAACAGAGACGAGCCCGTTGTTGCAGCGCACTATCGAGGCAATCAAGTAACGGAAACATTTCTAAAGCGGATACTTGAACAATTCAACGAGACACTTTTTAAGACACCGATTGTCACAGTTCAAGACCGCACAACCCCCGAAATCCAACAGACAAACAAAATGGCGATGACGCTTGAAATCCGATCCTTAAATCAGCAAAACATATCTGCTGTAGAGGAGGCGCACGCTATCTTCTTCGGTGCATGGACCTTCCTGAAAGCCGATGGAGATATTGAGATGGAAGAACAGAAACGTTTTATGGCATACTTAAAAGAAACGCAAGCGTATGCTTCTGATTAGACAAAAGCGCGTAGCTTGGAACGTAGTGGAAAGCGGGTTTACGGAAAGACATGTCAAAGGCACGATCTACCTGAACGAACCGCAAGGAAAAGTAAAAAAATGAACATCATCTCTCAAATTACAAATCTAAAACTCAAGCATCCCTTCAAAATTGCCCGCCGCGCAACAGATGCATACCGCCAAGTGATCTCGGTAGAAATTGATGGCGGTATCGGTGAAACAGCACCCGCTCGATTTTACGGTGAAACCGTTGAAACAGTGAGTATTGCATTAGAAACTATTACACCAACACTTCCGGACAATCTCGATGCGATCCACGATGTAATGGCAGCAGTTGAGACAACACTCGGCGGTAATTACGCCGCTAAATCTGCCATTGATATGGCACTCCACGACCGGCTCGGTAAAAAACTCGGCGTTCCGCTCTACCAACTCTGGGGGCTCAACCCACAGAAAACCCCTCGTACGTCGTTTACCATTGGGCTTGATGAGCCTCAGATAATGGCGGAGAAAACCCGACATGCCGATACATATCCGATTCTAAAGGTCAAACTCGGCACACCTCGTGATATTGAAATAATCAAAGCACTCCGAGATGTAACGGATAAGCCTATCTACGTCGATGCAAATACAGCATGGACACCAAAGGAGGCAGTCCAAAAGATTCGTGAACTTGCGCGGTCCGGTGTTGAACTCATCGAACAACCGACCAAACCTGATGATCTGGCAGGTCTCAAGTTTGTCCGAGAAAACTCAGAATTGCCAATCATTGCCGATGAGAGCATCAAGCGTGCGAGTGATATTCCGGCACTTGCTGAGTGCGTTGACGGCATCAACATCAAACTCGTCAAGTGTGGCGGGCTGCTTGAAGCACACCGAATGATACACGTCGCTCGCACACACGGTTTGCTTGTGATGATCGGTTGTATGATAGAGAGTTCCCTCGGCATCACCGCCGCCGCACACCTAACGCCGCTCGTAGACTACGCAGATCTGGACGGCAACCTACTCATCACAAACGACCCATACACCGGCGTAACCCTTGATAACGGAAAACTCATCCTACCAAAGCACCCCGGCATCGGGGTTACGTAAGAAATAGGACTTGTGCACTGCTTTTTAAAGTCCCCCTGATAAGGGGGATTTAGGGGGTTTAAAATATGGAAGGTACAGCTTTTTTGCATCCAAATGTCCAATATTTTCTCAGTTTAAAGTCCCCCTGATAAGGGGGATTTAGGGGGTTTAAAATATGGAAGGTACAGCTTTTTTGCATCCAAATGTCCAATATTTTCTCAGTTTGCGTAAGTCCTGAGAAATTTACTTTCAGAATTATTACATACGCAACCACCAAACAAAATGGAGAAATTTAAAAATGACAAAATCAAACCGAAACGTCCTCATCACCGGCGGCACCGGTATATTAGGCAGTGCCGTCACCAAAGCCTACCTCGCCCAAGGCGACACCGTGGCTGTTACCTATCTCTTTGAAGAAGAAGTTGACCGCTTCAAACAATACAACCCTGAACTCACTGAAGACGTTACCTTCCTCTTCGCAAATGTTACCGAGGAAACCGAAGTCCAGAAAACTATTGCGGAATTCATATCCAAATTCGGTGCCTTGGATGTCTTGGTCAACATCGTTGGCGGATTTGTCGGCGGAATCCCGGCGGCGGAACTTGAAGAGGACAGATGGGACTTCATGATGAACCTCAACCTCAAATCCGTTTTCCTCTGCTGCAAGACCGCGATTCCACACATGACAGCACAGAGTTACGGGAAAATTATCAACGTCTCCGCACGCGCCGGTTTAAAAGGCGAAGCCGGTTTAAGTGCCTATTGTGTCTCCAAAGGTGGTGTTCGCACTTTAACCGAGTCATTAGCTGCAGAGGTAATGGATTCAGGAGTAAATGTCAACGCCATTATGCCGAGCATTATGGACACACCCATGAATCGGGAAGCCATGCCGGACGAAGAACACGACCGATGGGTCGCACCGGCAGATGTCGCCAAAGTCATCTGCTTCCTTACCTCCGACGACGCAACCATCATCAACGGTGCTGCCATCCCTGTTTACGGCAGAGCCTAATCTACTGACGCTTTGCACGGGCGGACTACAGTATCCGCCCGCTTTTCGTAAAGCGAAATTCACCGTGTCTCTACCTACTTACCCATGCCGTCTTTCCACCCGCGATATGGAGCACACGCTAAGCAACAGTATTGCGATTCTCATGACCGAACAGACTGACTTTAAGGTTCGCTCGCGCATACCTGTTTATCTCCGCCGCCCTGTCCCATTTTGGGCAGTGTCCGAATCGGTTTGCCCGATTTTGTGCAGTTTACCGCGGGATATCCTGAAAATTCGTTCATATTGGTCATCTCGGAGAATGGCACACAAATTGCTTATACCGTACAAAAGTTGTGAAGCGTAGTAAGACTTTTAATCTGTTATGGAGACTTTTGGAGGTATAAGATGATGCGTATCAAAAGACTGTCAAGTGCACTCGTGATCTCAGTCGTGTGTCACATTACTGTTATATTCATCGCTGGACTTGATTTAATGGGTCCAAGCTACCATCTTAATAGTTTTGATTTAGAAGAAGAAGTCGTTTTATTTCCAGTTCAAGAACCACCGAAACCGTCCGTGCGTAAACCAACTTTCAATCCTGTGAATTATAAGGATCTTCATGGACAAGGCCAATTTCTTCCACTGCGCCACGAGGCACAAAAGTTAACAACAACCGACGTAAGGAGAACGGCAGAGGCACTGAAGAGTACTCCATCCGCTGACCTATCTAACACCCGCATTGGCACGCCGAAAAATTTACCAGTACCTGATTTATCAAACAATCGCGTTCATGTTAACACACTGGAAGGTGCAGCAACCACTAAGAAGGTTATGTTTAAACGACCACCCGGTTTAGCACCGGTTCAGAACGTTGGGGCGGCACGCGACCGACTCGAAACGGGCACTGAGTCCGTCATGTTGCTCGGTAGTGTTGAGGTGCCACTACGCCAACCAGCGAGAGGTGAAGCCGCTACAGCAGTTGTCGTTACAGGCAGAAATCCCCATAGTGCCAAAGTGCTTCAGCCCCAAATATTGAATCCTCCAAACGGTGCTGCCTATGGGGATGTCTACTTTAAAGATGCTGGCACCAATCCGTTCATCGATACAGAAGATGATGCGTTTTCAACGTTTGGTATGGATGTAGATACCGCTTCATATACTGTCATGCGGCGTTACCTCCGAGATGGTTACCTGCCACCCTTAGAAGCGATACGCGTTGAAGAGTTTGTGAACGCTTTGGATTACAATTATGCACCGCCAACAGACGAGGCGTTCGCCATCCATCTTGAGGGCGCGCCTTCAAAATTTGGTGAAGGCAAACGACTCCAATTGCTACACATCGGTATTCAAGGTCGTCTCATTCCAGACACTGACAGGAAAGACGTGATACTCACTTTTGTGGTTGATGTCTCTGGATCGATGGAACGGGAAAACAGATTGGGATTGGTAAAACAGGCACTGACACTTTTGATTGAACAACTCCGTCCAAGCGACAAAGTCGGTATCGTCGTCTACGGGTCCGACGCACGGGTCGTCCTGCCACATACCAGTATTGTAAATCGAGAGCATATCCTAACCGCAATCCGCGCGCTCGCCCCAGAAGGCGCAACCAACGCAGAGGCGGGACTGCGGATGGGATATAAACTGGCAACCCATAATGCAAAATCCGATTATATCAATCGTGTAATCCTATGTTCAGATGGCGTGGCAAACGTCGGACAAACCGGACCCGATGCAATTCTCAAAGAAATTCGCACTTATGTCAAAGAAGGTATAACACTAACAACAGTCGGCTTCGGGATGGGCAATTACAACGATGTCCTCATGGAGCAGCTCGCAAACAACGGCAACGGTAGTTATGCCTACGTTGATACACTCAACGAAGCGAAACGGATCTTTGTCGAAAACCTGACAGGCACGCTACAAATCATCGCGAAGGATGCCAAAATACAGGTCGAGTTTAACCCGAAAACTGTCAGCCGGTTTCGACTCCTCGGATACGAAAACCGGCGACTCGCACATGAAGACTTCCGTGATGATACCGTAGATGCTGGTGAAGTCGGTGCCGGACATAGTGTCACTGCAATCTATGAAATTAAACTCCACAATAATGCAATCGGTCAACTCGCGACGGTCTCTATCCGACATGAAGACCCAGATACAGGACACGTGACGGAGGTCAATGAATCTATTGCCACAGATGCTTTGAACGGGACATTTGAAGAGGCAACTCCGACGTTCCAACTTGCCGCTTCTGTCGCCGAGTTCGCTGAAATCCTACGCGGCAGCTTTTGGGCACAGGAGGGTTCTTTAAAAAATGTCCGCCAGACGCTTGAAGGTATCTTACCACATCTTGAGGCGAAAACTCGCGAACACAGTTTAAGGAACGAAGAACTGCTCAGTCTTGTCCGTAAAGCGCACCGCCTTAAAGAGGAAAAAGAAGGATAGCCTCTGTGTAACAGGGCGATTTCAGTCCTCCCTTTTCGAGACACGAAATCGTTCTGTCCTCAAATATGTTTGAATTCAAAATAAAATACCCCATATCTAAACCTGCCATAATATTCAACGTCTTATTAACCGATAGACGTTAAAAAACGCGCCCTTTCATTGCATTCGCGCGTTGGAGGCACAACTCCGAATAAACGTGCCTGAATGACTTTTACCTTCACTTCACCAGTCAGGCAGACCCAACCCTTAAACACATAACAAAAGGAGCTATTCCATGAACAAATTAGAATTCCACACACTGGCGAGAAGTCTTTTTGTCCCATCAGAGACGCAGGCAGCTCACTTTCAAAAACTGATGGTTGAGCGTTATCACGTAAACGTCTCAATCGATGAGGATCGGTTAGCGACAACAGAAGTAGATCTCGTTTTCAGCAACCCCAATAATGTCCCTGTCGGGGGTCTCTTTCTTTTCCCACTACCGGCTGGCGCGGAACAAAAAAATACCGAGATTCGCATTGGCGGCAATCTCACGGAACTACAGTTGCTGAGCGGACAGAAACTAACCCAACTCTACAAGCGCATTCTCCAAGCGCACGACTTACAAATGCTACAAGCAATCGGCACCTCCGCGTTGCAAGTGGAGATCCCACCGATTCCTAATAATAGCGAATGTCGCGTTCAGATTAGATATGCTGAGCGTGTTGAGAAAACCGACGGGAGTTTGGTATACACACATCATTTGCGAACCAATCAGCCTGTCGGAAGTTTCTTGGTGTCAATAGACATTGAAGGTGAAGACGCACTTGGAAACATTGAGTCCCCATCACACGATATTACGGTTGTGCAAGACTATGCAAGCGCGAACGTGGCTTACTACGCCGCTGATGTCGAGTTAAATTCGGATTTCGTCTGTCGTTATGCGTTTGCAGACAGCAATTTCGATCAAATAGAACTCATGTCTCAGGACATACCGCTTCGCGCGAATGTAAGCGAACCAATGGTGCTTTCTGATGTTATTACCGAACCTCCACCAACATCAAGAAGTCCTATGTTCAGGAAGCCGGAGGTAGTACCCCAAGCGTTAAGATCACCGATGCCGCTGGCAATGGAATTAAGCCCACCCAACGGTGCCGCTTACCACGATGTCTTCTTTAAAGGACACGGCACGAACCCGTTTATTGACCCAGAAGATGATAACCTCTCAACATTCGGTATGGATGCCGATAGTGCCTCTTATGCCGTGATGCGTCGCTACCTACAGGATGGCAATCTACCACCAACAGAAGCCGTGCGGGTCGAGGAATTCATCAACGCTTTTGATTACGACTACGCACCGCCAACGGATGCCGCTTTCGCACTGCATCTTGAGGGCGCACCATCCAAATTCGGTGAAGGCAAACGCCGCCAACTACTACGCATCGGTATTCAGGGACGTGTTGTTCCAGATGTTGAACGCAAGGATGCCATACTCACGTTTGTAATCGATGTCTCCGGTTCAATGGATATGGAAAATCGGTTGGGACTCGTGAAAAAAGCGTTGCGGCTTTTGGTCAAGCAACTCCGTCCTGCCGATAAAATCGGGATTGTCGTCTACGGCACTAACGCTCGGGTCGTCCTACCCCATACCAGCGTTGTGAATCGCGAACACATCTTGGAAAGGATTGATGCTCTGTGTCCTGAAGGTGTGACAAATGTTGAAGACGGGATTCACAAAGGGTATGAACTTGCTCGCAAGAATGCAGAAGCCGATTGCATCAACCGCGTGATTCTCTGTTCAGACGGTGTCGCGAACCAAGGGGTAACATCTCCAGAAGTGCTGCTCAAGGAGATTCGCAACTATGTTGATAACGATGGCATCTTCTTAACCACAGTCGGTTTCGGGATGGGGAATTACAACGATGTTTTGATGGAGGACCTCGCGAAGAAAGGCAACGGGAATTACGCCTATGTTGACACCCTTAACGAGGCGCGTCGTATCTTCGTCGAGAATCTCACCGGTACCTTGCAGATTATTGCGAAAGATGCAAAAGTCCAGGTCAAGTTCAACCCGGATACCGTGAGGAGTTTTCGGCTGATCGGCTATGAGAACCGCCAGATGGAACATGAGGATTTCCGCAACGACGATGCAGATGCCGGTGAGATCGGATCCGGACACAGTGTCACCGCGCTCTATGAGGTTAAGCGCAACAGAGGGGTTGATAGTGGTAAACTCGCAAAAATTGCCATCCGTTATGAGGATCCTGATACGCAGAAAGTAACGGAAGTCAGCGAAAAATTCCGTGTTGAAAACCTTAAAGCCAAATTTGAGGATGCCTCGCAAGGTCTCCAATTTGCAGCGACCCTCGCGCAATTCGCCGAAATCCTACGCGAGAGTTTTTGGGTGAAAAAGGGTTGCCTAAAGACCGTCTCAAAAACGCTTAAAGACATCTTGCAACAGCATCCAGAAGTTGTCGCAAAAGATGAAGCACAAGCCGAGGCGCGAGGCAAGGAATTGTTAGCACTCGTGCATAACGCAAGGCGAATTAAAGAACAGGAACAAGCAAGGTAGTGCTTTGTCAAGTCTAAACCAAAAGGCGGTTCGTAAATGCTGTCAACTTATCCTTGTTTAGGGTCAATCTCGCGGAGAAACTGATGGTACCCTTTCGGTTAGCAAGTCCAATTTTTAGTGTTTTAGACCTCAAAGCACGCTACCGGGGCTTGAAGTCTGGACAGAAAACATTATAGTAGATTCCGTAATTATCTATACACTCGGATCGTCGTGTGAGTTGTGAAGTTATGTGTCCCGATGGCACAGGAAACCAACTGCCTATGCTACAAGTGTAAACTTATTTTTGGATTTTACTATAAAAATGCTTCTCCAAGAACCTGAACCTATTGTTATTCAGGAACTCACTGAACATATGGCGGCTATCGGTGCTATTGTACTGCCATCGGAAATTAGAGCCACCCTCTAAACCAAGATTGTGCTACAATGCAATCTTACTGAAAGGAGTATCCGATGGCGAAACGAAAACGAAGAACCTTCACCCCCGAGTTTAAAACGGAAGTTGTTCTTGAGGCACTCACGGGTGAAAGTTCCCAAGCGGAATTGTGTCGAAGACACAACCTCAGCGAAGACCAAGTCTCAAAATGGAAGCAGCAATTCCTTGAAAATGCTGTCTCTGTCTTTACCGCAACCGATAAGCAATCGAACAAGGATGCTGAGCGTATCGCTCACCTTGAACGCCTCGTTGGGAGAATGGCTGTGGCAATGGACATCCAAAAAAAAGCATTGACTTTCTTGGATTGAATCCATCTCAACAGCGATGCCTCGTTGAGAAGTTGCCGACGAAATACTCGGTACGGCTGATTTCTGAGGTGCTGGGTTTCAACCGAAACCTGTTCTATTATCATCCGAAAAGCGATCCTTCTGAAGCCGAACTCCGAGCGGAAATAGGGCAGTTAGCACTGCGATATCCAAAGTACGGATATCGGCGTATCACGAAGTTACTGGTGCGTATGGGATACCGCGTTGGGTATCGACGCGTTGCCCGGTTGATGAAAGAAGCACATCTGTGTGTATCCGTGAAACGGGTCTGTCAAACCACGAGATCCCTTGAAGTTGGACACAACTGGGTCAATAGAGTTCAGCGTCTTGAAGTCTGTCGAGCGGATCAGGTCTGGGTTGGCGATATTACCTACGTCCGACTCAACAGACGCTTCGTCTATGTCGCTCTGCTCATGGATGTCTTCACGCGCATGATAAGAGGGTGGAAACTGAGTCAGCATTTGACGCAATCTCTGACCTTGAAACCGCTCGAAGAAGCGTTGTGCCAAAGCGTCCCAGAGATCCACCACTCTGATCAAGGGGTGCAGTATCTTTCAAGTGCTTATATCTCCACTCTCAGGCAGCATGGCATTGAGATTTCCGTAGCACACAGAGGCTGTCCCTGGGAGAATGGGTATGCTGAACGCCTCATCCGAACTCTCAAGGAAGAAGAAAGTTGAAGTGCATACGCTTATTTAGGCCACAATTTCGCAAAGTTAAGACAAGTTTTGTTTCTCAAATTCGATAGGTGTCAAATACCCTAACGCCGAATGTGGGCGTTTCTGGTGATACACCTGTGTGATAAAATCTCCGATGCGATCTCTCGCCTCGGTGATGCTTTGATAGTCATTGGGGTGAACTTCTTCTTCCTTGAGCGTGCGGATGAGTCTTTCAGCATATCCGTTCTCCCAAGGCCGCCCGCGACGGGCGACGGAAATCTCAACGCCATGTGCTTCGAGCGTGGACACATAGACCTTTGAAAGATATTGCACGCCCTGATCCGAATGATGAATCTCCGGGACGCTGTGGCCCAATGCTTCTTTGAGCGGTTTGAGCGTCAGAGATTGGTTCAAATGCTGACTGAGTTGCCACGCTCTGATCATCCGGGTGAAAACATCCATGAGCCGGCAGAGATAGATGAAGCGTCCTTTGAGACGAATATAGGTAATATCGGCTACCCAGACCTGATCCTGATGAGAGACATTAAGGGTTTCGAGACGGTTGCTCCATGGCTTATCCCCCTGAAGCGATCTTGTTGTTTGACACGCACGCTTGACAGAGACCAAGAGATTATTCTCTTTCATCAATCGTGCGACGCGTCGGGTCCCAACGGTGTATCCCTGACGCTGTAGCAACTGCGTGATACGTCTATACCCGTATCTCGGATACTGTCCCGCAAGTTTCTCTATTTCCGAGCGTAGCAGTGCTTCGGACGCATCCTCTTGGGGGTGATAATAGAAACTGCCCCGGTTGACACCGAGGGTGCCAGAAATATCTCGCACGGAATGCTCCTGTTGCAATGCCAAAATAAAGCATCGCTTTTTAGCTAAGGTGAGTCCAACCCTGTCAATAGTTTTTTTTCGATGTCTAACGCGACCGCCATTCTCCCAACGAGTTGCTCAAGGGGGTCGACACGCTTCTGCAGTTCGCTGGACTGCTTATCAGTAGAGTCAAACAGCGAGGGAGCTTTTTCAAGAAACTGCTGCTTCCATTTCGAGAGTTGGTCTTCGTTGAGATGATGACGCCGGCACAGTTCTGCTTGCGAACTCGCACCGCTGAGAACTTCCAGCACGAGTTCCGTCTTAAACTCGGAGGTGAATTGCCTTCGTTTGGCCATTAGATAACTCCTTTCAGTGAGATTGCATTATAGCACAATCTTGTTTTAGGGAGTGGCCTAAAAAACCGTAGGCAGTACAAGTCTACCTCAATGACTATCAGGACATCCATGAAGCGAGAGAGCGCATTGATCATTTTATCACACAGGTGTATCACCAGAAACGCCCGCATTCGGCGTTAGGGTATTTGACACCTGTCGAATTTTCACAACAAAACTTGTCTTAACTTTACGAAATTTTGGCCCTAATAAGCGTTGGCACTTCAAAACTTTGGACAATTTCTAAAATTTTTGTTTGATTGTTTGGGGATAGAAAGCAAAAGCACATTAATGCTATCAAAGGCTCAGGTTATTCAAAGCAACCTCTTTAGTCCCGTAGGGACGATATGTTTATAGCAGCTTAGTCCCGTAGGGACGATATGTTTATAGATGAAAGGTTTCCCCGGGTGTGGTGGTTTGTTGTGTTTTTATCTGAGTGCTGCCTCAGTGCAAACTCGTAGAAAAATCGGAAAAATCCTTGAAAACACGACAGGGAATGGACAAAATTTGTCCAAACTTTAGTACTTATAACCCAAGTTGCTACTAACAGATTTTGAGCGTTTCAATACAGTTTTCAGACACTTTCCCCACCCCAGAGGGGGGTTATGTCTATAGAAATGGTGTATTCAACTCTTGCACTCCAGCGGAGTGCCATGTGTATAAACAGGTGGCAAGTTGGGTTATTTATAGTAGAATCCGAAAATATGTTTACTTCGCGGTAGTACCCCACATTACACCTTCGTAGAGGCTGGGTAACCCAGCCCCTACGATCCCGTCCGCGTGTGCAAATAATTATGGGATTTACTATAAAGTGTCATTGCTTAATGAGTCTTTCCTATAAAACTTGAAACTTCCTTGTGTCGGCGCGGCCATTACAAGACATCCTCGCGGAGAAGTCGTTCTGTTTGTTCCTTGGCTTTCACTGCGTCTGCGGTCCTCATGCAAGCGAGGTGGATAGAACACCTGCGATGGAGCAGGTGTTCTATCCAGCAGATAAGGAAAAGCCTGACGTACTGCTTGAATCAGCGTGCGGGTCAATAGAATTTGTTGTGCCTTTTAACTTCGAGTCGCTCAATAGAGATTAGAATTGTAATCTGAGACATCCCAAATAGTAATTTTCATTTAATAGACATCTTCATCACGGTTGATGTTGCGGGATGACTTCTCTATGTTATCGAAAATCTCAACGAGCGACGGATTCGGTGTTGTGGACGTTTGCACAACGTTTTGCGTTTGATGTTCAGCAACCTGACGATACCGCGTATTGTTACCTTGCTTTCGCTCAAGCACGCTTTCAATGATCCCTTGGTTCCGCAAACGCTGCCCTTGGTTCCGCAAACGCTGGATGCCGGTAAGTTCCCATCCAGTCGCGGTGAGATACACGCTTTCAACGATCCCTTGGTTCCGCAACTGCTGGAGTGCGGAATGGATCTGATTTTCAGAGAGTTCTGTGTCTTTGGTGGATGTGAGTAACTGGATATCTCTAAGCGAAAGTGGGGTATTCGCAGACGTAATAGCGTTATGCACCTTGTCTTTGATGTACTGGGGTGCTTCCGTTTCCGCTGAGGTTAGTGTGGGCACATCTGGTGTGTCAACTTCAGGTTCAGCAGCATAAGACGGCATAGTGCGTGGGTGTTGTTGTTTAGAATGATAATCGTCGTGACACGGGTTACACAAGGATACTAAATCGTCGGATAGTTCGTTGCCGATATTGTCATAGGTTTTATGGTGAACTACGTTTGCGGGTGCTTTACACCAGACACACTTGTGTTCATCGCGTTCTAACACTTTTTCTCTCGTTTCTTTCCATGCGTCTGAGTTGAGGTAAAACCGGTGGTATGCCTCTTTTTTATACGCTGTGTCCCTTGAAGATATTAGAAAATCCCTCCATACTTCAGCCGGAGCGTTTACAGGTATGAGAGCGACGACGTTGAATCCTATGCTTTGTCTTACAAAGAAATTAACAAGGTTTTTTAGTCTATAAGGTTGCGTGGTCGGGTATATAATATCGCCATCAGGTAGCAGCACGGACTGTTCCCCGATGTCTGGGATGATGAATTGGATACCACCGGGCTTGTTGTTGGCCTTATATCCATACCACACGGATTTTATGTCCGCTACAACGTTGACGCGACTGCCGACGCTGAGTGTATCAAGCGTTTTTATCACTTCGTCATCAAATGTACATCCATACAGGTCTAACGGTTGCTTTTTAATGAGTCTTTCGTTTGCGTCCTCATAGTCTTTGTTCTTTCGTAGCGCGAAAATGCGTACCTGTCTGGTTTTGCCATTGTGAGTCGTCTTCTGTGTGTCCCGGATCATAGTGATCTCAAGGTTGTTCACGAATACCTCAGGTTTTCTGCCCACCTTCTGTTCTATAGGGTTCGGGATCGGGATCAGCGTTTGATGGTTCATTTTTCTAAGTCTCCTTTTGAGTGTTTCTAAAAGCATGTTGTTTTTAAGTCTTTTGTACATGTCTCAGTGAGCGTCTCCATTTTTCGTGTTTGTTTCTTGAATTTCTGCGTCTGCGGTCCTCATGCAAGCGAGGTGGATAGGCCTCCTGCGATGGAGCAGGTGCTTGCATTCCTATCCAGCAGATGCGGGTATGATACCTGATTGTCAAGAAAAAATCAATTTATTTCACTTGCAAAGCAGAACGCCCCCATCGAGATGATTTTTGATGCCTCGTAGACGGCGATTATCGGGAGACTACTTTTTCAAGTCCGTTATTTTTTTCCGATCGTTGTAAAGGTGATACTTACTTCAGCTTCGTTACGGGCAGCGTCCTCGATTCTACCTGTAATCACATAGGTGGTTTGGTTGCCGATCTCTTTGCCCTTGACGAGTTCGAGTGTGCCTTTGTTGCTTTCAACTTTGCCGATCCATCCGACATCATCGCCGCCTTCGGTCTGCAGCGCGATGTTTCCCCTTACAGCTTCAGAGAAGGTAATTTCGATCCCGTTTCCATTGAGTACTTCGGGATTCACATCTCTGTCGCCATCTTTGACAGTTCCGCCAATAACAGTCGGAGGTGTGGTATCTGGTGGAATGACAGTGTAAGTGAGTGTATGGCTGCCCTCGTTTTCCCATGAAATCCTGAGTCGAAGTGCCCCTGGTTTGAACGGTCCTGAGATAAAACGGATCTTACCGCCCCCTGAGACGTGTCCTGCGCTCGCTGTTACATCACCAGGGTTGCCGTTGAATGTGATCGTGATAGCAGAATTTGCCGCGATGCGGCTGCCGGTTGCGGGATGTGCCTGAAGAAAATCGCCGACAATTTGCGACGGTTCGCCGACGTTATACAACGGAAAGTCATAGTCTTTGGGTATTCTGTGACCACCGATCGACTCGACAGGTAAAGCCCTTTGAAGTTTCTCAAGATTCACGACAAGCCCTGTGCCGACAATAGAAACCATCGGAAGTTTTTCAATCGTAATCCACCCCGTATGATTGAACGTTTGCGAATGGTTATCAGACTTTGGGATAATGACCCAAAGCGATCTCTCATTTATCAACATCAGCACGGCTAAATCCGTTTTAGGTGCGGGTTGTGCGCTGAGCCGCCATGAAGATAGCAAATTTTCGTTAGGTATCTTCTGAATCGTAATAGTTGGAATTGAGTACGTATCAAGAGGCGCATCGGCGATAGATCCATCATTGGGATCTGAAACATCATCGCCACCGCATCCGAAAAAACAGCCGAGAAATAACAGAAGTACCGCAGTCAGTGCCTGTTTGTGATTTTTCATTTTCCAGCAAGGGCTGTCGCTACCCCAGGGTCATTCAATTGTAAGTTTTTTCATTTTATGAGGTTAACTGCGAGTTTAGGTTGTGTTGCGAAATATTGGAGTGCGTCAGTAATTTTTGTATGTCCGGTGAATCGCAAAACAGAGATAGCAGCGTTTCGCATAACCGCCATAACTTCAGGGATCGCCCCGGTTCGTGCGGTTGAGGCATCCTCTCCAAAGACGACATCTCGGACCCAATGGAGTTTATTCTCAATCGTCCAATGTTCGCGACAGAGTTTGAGTAAGTCGGCTGCCGAGGCACGTTCGGGTGTCAGACTCGTGATACCATACCGCACACAGCACTTGACGTCTCCTGTGTTTTTCTGCTGCGCGTGTGTGGTGTATTGATAAACTTGTTGAAGTCCTGGCCAGTCGGTGTGTTCTGTCAAGAGCGTGCTTGCGGTAAGCGTGCGTGTCGTGATTCTCCCTTTTGTGTCTTTTGTGTCGGTATACGTCTGAAGGGATGCCCCGGCTTCTGCGTGAAGATTTTCAAACCGTCGGTGTTCAACTTCTGGGGGGGCTGTTTCATCAAAGGGTTCAAAGAGGTCTCGAATATCCTCATACACCTGTTTCTGATTCGCTTTGACCTGAAGGCAGTAATCTGCTTGACGGTTAAGAATCTCTTGACAGAACTTGCGTTGGGTCAAAAGTGCGTCCGTGGTGATAACCAAACCTGTGGCATCAAACGCGTTGAGGAGTTGAATGGAAACAGGGATTTCATTGGTCTTTTCACTCACCGCACATTCTGCTATAGGAATGCCTAACTCATGAAGCAAGGCTGCGAGGAGATGCGTTCTGCGTGCATCTTGAGTATGACTGTTGCCTAAGGTTTTACCATCTATCGCAAGTCCCTTCAAGTCAGGCGTGGAAATGTTCAAACTCGCTAAAGTCTGTGTTGTCCATTGCGTGAGTATTTTTTCCACGGCAACGATGTCAAGTCGCCGATAGAGATAATGAAACGTTGATGCCGCGGGGGTTTGTTTCATAGTGAAACCTAAAGCCTCTCGCAGGTCTGGGTGGAGGCGTGCCCATTTGGCAATGGCTGTATAACTGCGTTGTCCACACAAGAGTCCAACAACTGTGAGTGCCAGCATTGAGACTAATGGATGGCGGCAGCCTTTTTTGTTGCGTGGATCCGGCACTTCTGCTAACATATCAAGTAAGTGGCAAGAGAAACTTCTTGTCATGATTCACCTCAAAAGTGTGGTAATTTTTAGGGTGAAGTATAGCAGAAGTCGCGTGAAAAGTCACGCGACTTCTGCTTGTATAGAAATGTTAACACCTGTGAAAAATAAAACACAAAAAACCTACAATTGAATGACCCTGGTCGCTACCCCCTATCCTATTGTGAGTTAGCGAAATAACTGAGGGTGTTTCATAAATAAGTTGTGAAGTGTCAGGATAACGGGTATCCTTTAATGAAAAGCAACCCATTGAAGGAGTTTCCCATGTATTATCCTGACAGTAAAGAGTATATCACATTTCTTTTTCTAATGTTAGATGAGTTTTCAGCAACGCAAGAAAAAGTCTCCAAAAGAGGAAGACCCGAAACTTATTCCGATGCTTCACTCATCGTCTTTTATGCCGTTATGACCCTCAAGGGGATCACCGCTATGCGAACACAGCAGACGTATTTGTTTCATCATCCACTTCTGCTTGAAAGATGTCAACTTCCGGCATGTCCGTCTCACGTGACACTCGGTCATAGATACAAAGCGTTGACCCCTAAGCTTAGAGCGTTCACTGAATACATCGCAGCCTCTCGGTTTGCCAAGGCAGCAGGGTTTCTTCAAGAAGTTGTTTATGAAGATAAAAGTTTGTTCAAAGCCGCTGGCCCCGTCTGGCATCAGAAGGATCGACTCAAGGATCATCTCCCGAAAAACTTGCGCGGTGTTGATAAAACTGCCACTTGGTCTAAAAGTGGGTATCACGGATGGGTGTATGGATACGGCCTGCATCTCACCGGCATCCGCAACGGCTTCCCCGTGATGTTTCACGTCCTACCCGCCAACGTCAATGAGCGGAAGGTCTTGGATACTAAGAAAGACCGACTCATTGAAAAAGGCGTGCGGTGTATCATCGCTGATAAGGGGTATATTGATAAAAAACGCCAAGTCGCTTTTGCCAAAGACGACGTGCTTTTGCTAACCCCGAAGACGCCTCTATCAGAGGCAAACGCACTCTTAGGAGCAGACCCCTTGTATACCGCAACACAAGTCGAAACATGGCTCGCAGCGCGAAAAGTTGCTATTGAACCCGTCTTTGATTTGCTCAGCAGACTCTCGTCAATCACAGGGGCACATAAACCTTTACCGCTGCGAGGTCTGGCGTATGTTTCCACCTTTTTGGGCATCGGCATCTTGTTGTTACAACTCGCAATGCTAATGAATGTCCGATGCGGGTTGCCCACGCGAAATGTTACCCACATCAAAACCGTCTTTTGATAAAAATTACTGATTTATGAAACACCCTCAAATAACTTCCTAAATGGTCAATGTGTTCGCCAAAGTCGTTTACAATTTCGGTAATGTTTTCCATACTTTTCTCGTAGAGTGAAATCTTCAGTTTTCACCTATGAAACGTAAGTTGAAAGTGTTTATTTATTTTTAGGGGCCACCATAAATGTCCTATGGGGTGTCCATCTTCACTGACGAAATGGTTTTCGCAGTTGCGTCTGCACAAGTCGTTCTAAAATTTGCAGGCGCAACGCCGTTTCAACATCCGCAACTTCAGATTTACCAGCAAGGTTATTCGTCTCACTCGGATCGTTTTGCACGTCAAACAACAGATAGACTTCGCCATCTGTGTTGAGCGCAGCTTTCCACTCCCGATTGAGCAACATAATCTCACCGTCTATCTCCGAGATCGCAAAATCGCGGTGTGTTACTTTCGAGTGCGTTAGCACCGGACACAACGATCTCCCGAACTGACGATGCGCCAGTTCACCGCCCGCCATTTCAACAAGCGTTGGACCAATATCAATCCATTCCACGGGGCTATCACAGATACTCCCCGCATTTGTGCTGTCAGGCGTTCGCACGAGTAACGGGATCCGGACTGCGCCATTGAGGAAGTTACTTTTATAGATAAGTCCGTAATCGCCGTTCATTTCACCGTGATCGGAAGTATGCACAATGACGGTGTTTTCAAGTTCACCGCGTGCCGCAATCGCATCAAGGATCTCACCGATTTGCGCATCAATAAGCGTTACATTACCTGCATAATTTGCACGGAGTCTGCCGATTTCACCGGGTTCAAACGCAAGGTTCATCCGCGCCATAAGCCGATCTAAGTGTCCACGCGGACGTTCTCCAGCAGGCGGACGCGGTATCACTGACGGCATCTCTTCCGGATCATACATACTGGCGTAAGGTTCCGGAGTATCCCAAGGCTCATGCGGTCCCCCGAAACTCACCCAACAGCACCAAGGCTCCTGCCGATCATAGTTCTGAAGGTACCGCTTCGCCTGTTGTCCGACATAGACATCGGCGTAGTTGTCGAGTCCTAACGTTGACGGACGCACAAGATACGGTTTCGTGCTGAACCGCTCACGGTAGTCGGCACGGTAGGCATCCCATAACCCCTTTTCTTCCCACGCCGCTGTCATGTGCGATAGAACATTCGCACTCGCACGCGGGCCCCCGATTTCGTTCACATCGTCTAATCCATAAGCATGCATTAAACCTTCACGTTCTCGCAGGTCGCCATTATGCGGATGGAGATGTGTTTTGCCGAAAAGACTCGTTCGGTAGCCTGCATCACGCATCGCCTGCATCCACGTTGGCGTTTCTGCTGGCATCGTATGTTGCATGTTATTCCAAACGCCGGTGTTATGCGGATACAAGCCTGTCGCTAAACTCAGTCGCGTCGGAATACAGACCGGCGATGTCGTGACGCAATTGGTAAATTGCACACCTTCACTCGCGATGCGATCCAGGTTCGGGGTCTCTATCCAATCGCCACTGCAACCCATCGCATCCCAACGTTGCTGATCTGTCATTAATAAAAGGACGTTGGGGGTTCCCATCGCTATCCTCGTTCGATGCCTGCCTCCGTAAAGGCGTTTGATAGTGTTTCGTAAGAGAGTGTCGCTGCAGTGAGCGGATCGTAGTCTTCACGGGCTTGCACCATAAAACTCACTTCTGCAGTGATAAACCCATCATAGCCGTGTGCTTCCATCTCCTTAAGGTAACCAACATAATCGAAAGTGCCTTCACCGGGGATAAGAAACTCAAAATCGGGTGCGATACCGCGTTGGTCTTTCACATGTGTGTGTGCTGAAACGGGTGCTAATGCTGCGACTGTCTCTTCTGTCGGCATACCGACAATATCAAAATGACTGATGTCAAAGTTGACTTTCAGATATGGCGAATTGACGATTTCAAGGAGTTCAAGCACCTTCGCTGGTGTGTCGATGATAGCACCGATATGCGGCTCCATAGCAATCGTAACACCGCGCGATGCCCCATAATCGGCGAGTTCTCCTACCCGTTCCGCAAGAAAATCTTTGTTTTGATCCCAATCCTCCGGTTTACCGCCAGGGGTCGTATTAACCGCAGGCAGTTCATCCCCTTGCGCCAGTTCCACTGCAAGATCAACGCCTCCCTTGAGTCGCCACATATTTTTCGCGTGTGCCTCAGCATCCGTCTCCAATAAACTTGAATGCGCTGCAATTGCCGGTAGTGCCAAGTTATGCTGTTCCAATAGAGATGCAATCCGTTTTCGTTCCGCAGCGTCAAGTGTGCTGAGTTCAGTCGTGAACCGCGGAATGATGGTCAGTTCTATCCCGTCGTATCCGAGCCCCGCGATGTGAGAGATGGCAGTATCTATAGGGACAGTAGGCATCCCCCATGTGCTGTATCCAATTTTCATGTAATTTTCTCCTGATGTTTACCAAGATAAAGGGCAGGTCGGCATTAGTTGTGTAAACGCTCTACTGTATTATGTGCAACCAATCGCCTAATAGAAAGTCAACCCGTTGGATAAGCAACGCGACACGACCCATCACAGTATTTCCGAATGCCGAACCGAACCCGATCATGAGGAAGGCGATGCCGATTTTTGAAAGCCATTTGACAGGACCTCGATGCTCTACAGCAAAGAAAAAATAGGTGAGTGTGCAAATGACACCGGCAACCATAAGAACTGCCTCGAAAATGCCCCAACCAGAGAGCGTGCCTGCATAAATAGCTGCGAACGGTTCAATTGTTCCCCGCGTCTGTTCAAATACGTTCGCACGCAGCACATTCGGAATCGCAATTCCTGAACCAAATCCGATAAGAATCGCAATCGGATAGCGGATTAACCATGTATGCCGAGGGGACAAGCGCGCAAAAAACAGCAAACCGATGCCGATCGGAATTAGTTTAATGAAACCTTCTGTCTCGCCAGTTTTTATCGTCTCCCATAACGGTTTCAAGGCAAAGGGGACAAGGCCTTGGTATATAGAAAGAACAATCCCGTATCCGACAGATACGCCTACAAAGAGATGTTCAGCAAACCGGTAGAACGGGTTGTCTCGATAAAGAACGCTGTAGATGGAGAGTGTCAGAAACGCTGCAACCCAAATTCCAATTGAACTCCATAAATCCATCAAACTATTCCTCCCGTGCCCTATGAATAAAGTAAGTTATGTTGCCAATGATCACCAATACCACAATCAGTAGATGGACAAACGATTCTACATTTATCCATTGCATCCCCTTTGCAGGGGCACCTACGAGGTTTTCGTACTCAGCCGCTCCCAAAATCCCAGAAAGCAAGCCGACTAACTGCCCGGTCTGTAGATACGGAAACATTTGTGCGATAATAACACCTGTGACCCCAGCGGCGATCTTTTGGTTGTACCGCACGTTCGCGTAGATAATCCATGACTCTACGGTATCGCTGGAGGCGAAATCAACCAGAAGATCAATTTGGTCATAGTTCGTAATATTTTGCATCATCGGGATCTCACTAATAGCAGTGCCGTTGTAATCCGTATCATATACACTGGCAATGTCTGTCCCCATGCCAAGAATCACTTGCACCGCCCCAGGACGGAAGCCTAAAAAGACGTAATCTTCACCTTCCACCGCCCCTTTCTCTACAGCCACTTCTTGTATAAGGGCACTCGCTAAGGTAGGCGCATCTACAACAAGCGTAATAGCGATGACGCGTATATCTTTATCGAAACACTGTTTCAGCAACGCTTTTGCCATAGGATTGAGTTCAGCTAAAGAGGAAGGACCGTAGTCAAAGGCGACCATGATCGTTGAACCCGCAGGCAGTGATTCAACATAATCATAAAATTTCTGTGTCGGTTCAGAGACTGAGACAGGTAAATTGACGGATAACAACATCGGAATAATAACCGCCAACGCAACCAAAATGAAAACAATTCGCCGATCCATATCTAATCGCCTCCTCCTAAGTAAGAACGTTCAATACCGAGGATAATTCGAATTGATTGCGAAATAACGCCTAAACTAACCCCAAGAATAATGCCACGTCTCGCAGAGAGATTCGGGTTGTCCAAAATCCATTGCCGGGCTTTTGAGGCAGTGTCATTTGACAGAAAATCGCCAATCGGCACATTTCCCATCATAACAATTAAGGCAGTAATCAACAATAGGCTCGCTTCAAACGTACGAGCACGAAAGGCACGGTATGCCGCTGACGCAATGAAGAACGCAAGCAGCGAAAACATTGTCGCATCCATCGGTAACTGGACGTTGTTGTATAACCACTCAAATACAGAATTCTGTGGGGTAAAGGAAATACCGATCAGAACCATTATAATAAGCCCCGCAAATACAACAAAACTGTACTGCCAATGTTCTGTCCGCCGACGAATTCGCATTGTATGCGTCTGAATCAGCGTCACTGTCGCTAATACCAACGCAAAAGGACCTATAATCAATGCCCAACTGATAACTTCCTCGTAAATGCCTTGCGAAACTGAATGCGGGCTGAATTGTGTGAAGATCATTACAATCCCGAAAACAAAGCAGAGCACTAAAGGGACTTGTCGCCTCATAAAACCTCCTAACTTACCCGCTGTAAGAGTGTTGTAATCCAACTAACGCCAGATAATTCAAGTGCCACACCCACTATGATCGCAGCAAAAATAAGAAGCTTGCCCCAATCTTGGCCTCTCAGACTGCCGAGTAACATCGGTTCTCTGGAAAGGTAGGCACTCGCAGCATAGAGTTCCTCGCCAATTAAGGTGTAGTCGCACGCGGCAATAAAAAATGGCAGCTGGTGTTCCGAATCCGTTCCAGCGATCTGGATAGCACCGACAGAATTACCGGTCTCCGCAAGGATGAGGGATTCAGCGTAGAAGGTCCCTTGTAGAAATATCGCTGCCGGTTTCTCCCGTAGCATCATCCCTTCTACACCCGCAGCGTACGCGAATTGGCTATCCGTGACAAAAAAGATGTCATCTTCATTGTAAGCATCCGGACGACCTTCTTCAAGATAAGCAGTTTTTACCATTTCACGCACAACATTTAGCACAATTGGGTCCCGGCATGGAACACGCAAGGCGGTCTCATAGTCGGCTGTACGCCGAGCAACCTGGCTCAAAATCGTCATACTCGCAATCGTAGCGACACCGCTAACACCACCCAATCCTGTACTGTATAGAATAGAACGCCCCATTTCTGTCGCTCTACCGATGGCTTCATCGACCGCCTCAAGCCCAGGAATGCGTCGGACAAATATATCTTTACCGCTTCGCGCATCATAAATATTCCAAAGTATTGCTGCAGAAAAAAGGAGCATGGCAATAAACAACGGGATTTTGCCAGTATGAAACCACTCGCCTGTCCCTTCAACAGACGGAGTCTGTTCAGAGTCTACTGTCGCTTCAGTTTCGCTAACAGCGCGCACAATATAAGCGTAAGCCGTACCTTTCTCAATAGCTGAATCAACGTAACTCGTCGCGCCTACAGGCAATAAGTCTCCGATGGCTTCAAGCTCACCATCGGCAATCCGCCGCAGAATTTGATACCCGCTGACACCGCTATCCTCAGCTGCCGCGTCCCATTGAATGGTGATACTGGACCCGTCGTCATTGGGCGTATCCACCGCCGTGACGTTTGATGGAGGCGCAAGACCTTGGCTAAATGCCACGCCAACACTTAGGCATAAAACCAAGCAGATGGCGATCCATTGCGTTATTTTAATCATAAATGTTACATTCCTCATTTGTGGCTTTCGGCTTTTGGCTATCAGCGGTCAGTTGCTGTGTTGTGGCAGTTCAGTTAACTGTTGCTTCCACAACACATCTCTTAACTGACTGCCGAAAGCCGATGGCTGACAGCCATTAAAAACACTGCGATATAGCTTCTAAAACGTGCTGATCGTCCACGTCGTCTCGGATGACAACTTCTCCAATACGCGTCGGTAAGATAAGTCGGAGTTTACCGCCAAGCGTCTTTTTGTCTAAATACATAGTGTCACATAAGACTTCAGCGGAAAGATCAGGTGGAAAGGTGAGGGGCAATTTCGCGCGGTTTAAGAGCGTCCGTTGCCGTTGAAAATCGGCTTCAGAGAACATCCCCAAATTAACCGCCAATTGCGCCGCACAATTCATACCGATAGAAACCGCCTCACCGTGTCGGTATCTGTTATAATGCGTTACTGCTTCAAGCGCGTGTCCAAAGGTATGTCCGTAGTTAAGCACCATCCGCAACCCGCTCTCTTTTTCATCTTTCGCGACGATTTCCGCTTTGTTAACGCACGCACTCGCAACCATCTCAATAAGCGTTGTGTCTTCTAAATTTAGAATAGCCTCCAAGTGTTCTTCAACCATTTTAAACAACGGTTCATCTCGGATAACTCCCATCTTGATAACTTCGATAAGGCCTGAACGAATATCACGTTGTGGTAAAGTTTTGAGGGTCTCTACGTCAATAAGCACCAATTTCGGTTGATGAAACGCACCGATGAGGTTTTTGCCTTTCGGGTGATTAATCGCTGTCTTGCCGCCAACGCTCGCATCGACTTGCGCTTGTAGCGTTGTTGGAATCTGGACATAGGGGATACCCCGCATATACACCGCCGCCGCAAAACCGCCTAAGTCACCGATAACACCACCACCGAGCGCAATGACAGTTGAACCGCGATCGAGTTGGTGCGCAACCAAACTATCCTGTATCCGGGAGAATTGTGCTATTGACTTGCTTGCTTCGCCAGCACGGACTTCAATTGTATTTACATCAAGCTCAGAATCCACAAGACTTTGACGAACGACAGGCATATACCGCGCTTTAACAAACGAGTCTGTAACGATAAGCACCTTATTTGATTTTATATGCGGCCTGAGATATTCTCCAACTCGGTTCAGAAGTGCTGTTCCTACAACAATCGGATAACTGTCCACTCCGAGTGCCACATGTAAAGTTTTCGTCATCTTGGCTCCCTAACACTTTTCGCAAACACCCGTTTGATATACGCCATGACCTCTCCGAACGAGCGTCCCGTCGTTTCTACCATATAATCGGCTTTGGCATAGTAGGGGTGTCGTTCTTCCAACATAGAACGGATCTTCGTGAGGGCATCGGGGGTCTGAAGCAGGGGACGGTGCGACTGGTGTCGAACCCGTTGATAGATCTCTTCCGCTGTCGCTGTTAGGCAAAAAATAATACCATTACGCCTTAGTTCTACCATATTGGCTTCTTTCAAGACAACACCGCCACCAGTGGAGATAATGTGGTTGTCCAGTTTTGATACTTTACGAACCGCTTCGCTTTCAAGTTCTCGAAAAGCAGGCTCTCCATCTTCCGAAAAGATGGCACTGATACGCCGCCCACTATCACGCTCAATGATGTCGTCCGTATCTACATAGCGCATCCGAAGTTGCGTGGAAAGCCGTCTGCCTATGGAGGTTTTCCCGGTTCCCATAAAACCGACAAGCACAATGTTGGGCGTTTTTTTCTCCTGCTGTTTCACTATTCTCCACCTTTTAATAGTTTTCGGTCTTCAGTTAACTTCTTGTGGTGTTTTTGATTGGGTATTTCTGCGTATTGCTTTTGTTGTATCACCACAACACTTTTCTGACTGACAACTGACAACTGATAACTGGCGACTCTAACGCTGAAAACTGATAATCATTATACTGTTTTTGGAAAATATTGTAAAGGGTTTTGCACGAATTTGTGAGATATGGTATAATCACACCTAACTAACTGGCAACCCTATTGCATACGAGAAGGAGAAAGTAGATGGCGCGACAACTCAGAATGGTACGCCCCAATTTAGAAGATTTACCAGGACTTGAACTTCCGGTAGGTTACGGTATGCGCACCTATCGCACAGGAGATGAGGTACACTGGGCACGCATCATTAGTGACTCGTTTGGTGGAAGGGAACGTACCGCACAAGATACAGAAAATGAAATTACGGGTAGGGATGTGTTTGTACCTGATGGACTCTACTTCGCAACGCATCAGGGGGTCCCTGTCGGAACTGCCTGCGCCTGGCGGCAATCTGTAGATGAAAAGGATGTCGGATATGTACACATGGTAGGCGTTGTCGCTGAACACACCGGACACAAACTCGGAAAATGGGTATCACTCGCCGTCCTCTGCTACTTTCGGGACAACAACTTCAAATGTTCGATCTTGGACACCGACGATTTTCGCATCCCCGCCATCAAAACCTATCTAAACTTAGGCTTCATACCTGTCTACGTTGAAAAAGAGCAACCGGAGCGGTGGCGAAATATCTTTGAAAAATTGGGACTGGTACATCCAGCAGCACAGATCGCAAACGTTAAAGAAATACTCTCTGAGGAGTTATGGACGAAAGTCTCAGCCTAAAAATACAGTGGAAGATCAACTTAGAATGACCCGACACGATTTAAAGAATCTGCCGCGGCTCCAGTGTCCTGATGGCTATCACATCCGAACCTACCGAAAAGGAGACGAAGCGTATTGGGCACTAATCATGGACACAACATTTGTAGACATCGGCAGAACCGTTCAAGATACTTACGACAACGTTATTAACCAACCCAATTTTGACCCGAACGGCTTCTGTTTCGTTAGCCACAAGGGTATTCCAATTGGCACGGCGTGCGGTTGGAAGATGTGTATCTGCGGCAAACAGGTCGGCTATATTGATATGCTCGCAGTCCGACCAGAACACACCGGACATAAACTCGGTAAGTGGCTGACCGTATTTCTCCTGTACTATTTTAGAACCCAGCATGTGACATCCGTGATGTTAGATACCGACGATTTTCGCCTACCTGCTATCAAGAATTATCTCAATCTCGGTTTTGTCCCGACTTATCTTCGTGAAAATCATGTGCAACGCTGGCGGAATATCTTTGAAAAACTCGGTTTCCCCTAAACAATGAGATTCCCACTTGCAGTGAAAAACTGTTTAAACTTATCCGCCAACGCTGCTATATTCGTTATCCTTATCGGAGGCTTCGGTCTCCGTATCGTCGGTATAAACGTCGGATTGCCCGATACACCGGACCCGCGTGAAGCGATTATTGCACAAGATGTGCTAAACCTCATCCACTTTACAGCACCCCCTGAAACCTACAATTGGCCCGGAACGACGTGGTTTTACATCGTTGCTGCGGTAGGCAAATTGCTATCAATTGGTGGCTTACATCTAACCGAGGCTCGCGTCATTCTATTGGCACGATGCATCAACACCCTCTTATCCACTGCTACACTCTGGTTCACTTATTCTATTGGAAAACACGCGGACAACAGGCGCGTGGGACAAATCGCGGCGGGATTGCTCGCAGTCTCTATGTTACACGCCACCAACGAATCCCGTTTCGCACTTGTGGACATCCCCGCCACTTTCTGTGTAACACTGTTTCTCTGGATCGCCTTCCGTGCTCGCTTTTCTTTCTCTGTACTTACATTTCAGACCGCAGTGTGGCTTGGAATCGTCGCAGGTGTCGGCTTCGCAGTCAAATTCACGACTGTTTTTGTCTGTTTTTCTCTCTTAGCCTTCATAGGGACCGATCATTTTTATAGAAGGTTTGCAACAATTATCGGCGTTTCAACCTTAACCTTCACGCTCCTCTGTCCTTACTGGTTCATTGATCTAATTTCACCAGAGTGGAATCTTTTCTTTTCAGACTTCTGGTATGAAGCCACCCACTACCACCAAGGACATTTTGGTCTCATTTCCACGGCAGAATCAGGAGGGTTACAACGGTTGGTCTACCTATGGGTGCTACTGAAATGGGGAATGGGGTTGCCACTCACACTCCTCGTCAGTTTTGGGGTGATACGTGCACTCGTTTCGCTTAAAAACAAAGTTAGCACGGAAACACTGCTGCTCGCTTTCGTTATCCCGTATCTACTGTTTATCGGGATACACAAAGTCAAATTTGCACGGCATCTACTCATACTCTATCCCGCACTTACGGTGCTTGCCGCTATTGCCCTCACGCACCTTCCAAATCCTGTCAAATTTCTTTTCAAGTTCTCACGTTCACCGGACGTTAAAGATACCCTACATCTTAAAGAAGAAGTCCGTACGGCTCGCCGTGTGTTGCTTGAAAAATGGATTGGAGGCATCGTGGGGAGCGTTGTCGTCCTTTATTCGTTGGTGTATACAGCTGCTTTTGCCGGTATCCTGCTCACAGAACCGACAAAGTTGGAAGCAACCGAGTGGCTGTCCATGCACATTCCACAGGAGGAGTCTATTTCCCGCGCACCAGAAGTTTTGTTCAACTGGCTGCTCCCCGAATTGGCGTTAGAAGAAGCAGATGAAGCAGCAAAATGGGTCCTGATCCTTGGACCCGATCTTGAGGTGTTCCAAAAATACCGAAAACAGCCGCAGCATTATCAAAATGAAGATTGGTACCCGCTCACCGAGATTAAATTGGAGGAGACGCTGACGTTTTATGATCGAATCTTAGCGGAAGAAAGTCAATATGAACTGCACAAGACATTCCAACGGACACCACAGTTCCTTGGCATCCGGGTATCAGATAATGGAGCACCATTCCCGATACGAGCACTCGCGCATCCTGAATTCCTGCTCTATCGGCACACTGATTAAACAGTAGAGTCGGATGTTTGGGATTGTCCGCGCATCTACATCAGCGGTGGGATGAAATGTTTTTTCTGAATGGGCACTATTACAGATAATATCTGGTGCAGTACATCTGATGCGATGTTGTCAGCATCAATAATCCGAATCAGATCTTGGGGGTAATGGTCAATCAGCGGTTCAGTGTACCGTTTGTAAAGGTCCCATCGATAGCGAACTACCACCTCTTCGGCATCATCAATCCGATTCTCTTTCAGAGAACGTCCACGGATACGTTTAAACATTACTTCCCTGTCTTCGCAAACCATAAAGATGATTTTGAAGATTTTTACACAAGGGGCTATCAAAGTCGCTTGCGTAATGTTCCGTGGAATACCATCAAGAATCAGCAAGTCGCGTTCTGGCGTATAAACGCCCTCACGGACCTTCCGCGCCATGTAATCCTGCCAAATTTTGATTGTAATATCGTCTGGAACTAACTTGCCGACACCGGCGTATTGCTGGAAGATTTGTCCGAATTTGGAATTGGTATTAAGTTCTCGGAACATATCCCCACTGGAGACATGGAAAATACCAGGGATCTGTGCCAACATCTTCCCTTGTGTTCCTTTGCCTACACCGGGGGGACCAACAAGCATCACTGCATGGTAACGAGGTCCATCCGCCTCATGTAGAGGGCTCTTATCCATTGTCATGTCTGTTTTTGTCCTCTGCCGCCTTTATTAACTCTCCGTTGAGTTGACGCACTATACAAAGCAGATTCAAGCACGCCTATAATAGGATTTAGGTGCCGAGAAGGTGCTCAAGAATATAGAAATCTAAGCCTTCATAGTCTCGGGCTGCAATAAATTCCTGTTCCACTTTTTTATCAAATGTCCGAACCTTCTCCAGCAGATTAAGAAAGGTACGGCGGCTGCTCAATAAATGTTTTGTTGAGATATCGCGGGGCTGGGTCCGCATTACTTTCACATCTAAGCCAACGAACTCACCGTTTCTACCATATCCATTCGCTTCAAGGACCCGGACCTGATTAAAAGCACGCCGCAAATTGACAGAACCGAATGCCTTGTCCTGGTCGAATTTGAGTCCGTTCTGGTCGTTGAGATGGACACTCCAAAGTTTCTTATGATAAAGCGCGTACCCCATTTCATCGGACGGCTCTAATCCTGCAAGAATCGCATGCGCACTCTCGATTAACCCACCAACCCGATCCGGTTCATCGCTCGCATAAGCCAAACCAATCGCATGTCCGATCGTTGGGATGTAGGCGATATCCATCGGTTCGTTCGGTTTCGGTTCAATCAAAATACGAATTTCTGGATCATAGGCGAGTAAGGCGTTAATAGCATCCAGAATCTGACCAACCGCGTCTGACGATGATTTCGTTTCTCGGATATAAGTACCTTCGCGGGCAAGCCACAACACAAGGTTTCGGCACCCAATTTCGTTGGCAATGTCCACGCACCGTTTTGAACGTTCCAACGCATATTCCCGTTCTTCCCGAGAATTAGACGTGTAAGCACCATCAATCGTCTGTGGAGATTCCCACAGACGTGGCGCAACCACTTCCGCTGTTAAACCGTGGTCATCCAGTTGTGCTTTTACTGTTTTTGTCCCGGCCATCAACTGGGCATGCGTCTTCTCGTCAATATCAGGGACAATGTCATCGTCATGAAATTGAATACCGACAAAACCGAGGTCTCTATAAAATCCGACCTTCTCATCAAAACTAAATGACTCCCGAACAGGTGGGCCGAAAGGATCTGACCCTTCGTGTATGTTCCATGGTCCGAAGGAGAAACAATATTCTGTTGCTCCTTCAAAAGATTCGCTCATCTTCTTTCTCCCGTACGCAGCATTTCACGCTTCTTCTCTTTATTTTAAATTAATAAAAACGCTCCAATAGCCGTGAAGGGTACGAAAAACTGCTTGACTTTTCTAATAAGTATAAAGTATTATTTAAAATGTGTCAAGCAATTCTGTAGGTACAACCCTCAAATCCATATTGCACCACCACAGATAATAAAATTAACTGAACTTACGCAGCCCCGCGCTGACAAGGTTTCCTAAAAGAAACATCCCAGTAAAAACACCTCGTCAGCCGTGTACAATACATAGAACGCCACGGAAAAATTGCGTAAGTCCTAACTATAAAGAATTTTCCTGAAATGTTGCCCATGTGTCGTACAATCCTACGCTCTCTATGCCTATTTTGCTCGTTCCTACTCGTGCTGAACCTATTTGTCTTATCGGCAGATGCGGTAGATCCCAAGGCAGCAGTGGATGAACCTATTCCGGGGGAAAAACAGACCCCGATATTGGGGACAACATCAGAAGAAACATTCAGTTTTGAAGATATTTATCGGATAGAACTTAATTTAGATGTATCGGGGAGCATTGAAATGATCGCCACAGAGGGCGGAAATATCAGTGTCACACTTGAAAAACAGATACAGCCAACAGACACGGCAGATGATGCGCTCACTCGCGCCTACCTCGATAACATCTCCTTAACAGGAACACAGGACGACGGTACCCTGCAATTGAATACGCAATTGCCCGGAGGTGATGCACCCCCAGCAAAACCGAATCCTTTTTCTAAAATGGCGGAACTGCAAGCAAGGCTCCGCAAGCAGCTCCAATTGAAATGGACCATTAAAACACCCGCTGATGTCTCTGTCAAGCTCGACGTAAAAAACGGAAATATACATCTCAAGCGTATCCGAGGGAAGATAGAAATCGCAACCGAAACAGGGAATGTCCAGTTAGATGAAACCTTGGGAAACTACAACGTTACAGTAAAAAAAGGACGCATCCACGGAAAAATCTTGCTAACCCCTGGACAGAATAAAGTAGAGACACAAGACGGTTCAATCGAGTTAGTTATGCTTGACGCCGTCGCAGCACCCATGGATGTAACTGCCCAAGGCGGCAACATCCGATTGAAACTGCCTGAAAATTACGCCATTGATGCCGAACTTGAGAGCGAAAAACAGCAGATCGTTATCAATCTGCCCGCACAGATAGATAATGAAACATCGTTAACCATTATTAACGATGGCGGACCGTTGTTTCGTCTAAAAGCAACCGACACAATTTCGCTACTACCGAGTTCATCAGACACAGAAAACACACCTTCAGAGGCTGAGGCAGACCCTTTGGCTGATGCTATCCTGCCTGTCCCGAAGACAACACAATCTCCCATTATTGATGGCAATTTATCTGAAATAGTGTGGCAGACGGCTCAAGTGCTTTCTCCGTTTCAGAATGCAGAAGGAACTGAGGAAGCGAATACTCCCACAGAAACCTTTCTGCTATGGGATTCAGAAAATTTTTATATCGGTGTAAAAGCACACATTTCCGAATCGCAGTTCCCACATATCTCACTGACACAACACGATTCCCCTATTTGGGAAGATGAATGCATCGAAATCCTGATTGATCCCAACCTTCAAACCGATATCTATTACCATCTCGTTATCAATCCGATTGGTGCCTTCTTTGATCAGCGGGTTAATGTCCCAGGCGAACCCAGTTTCCAATTTGCCCCCCATGATGTCCAACTCACTTTGAATCGGAAGGCTATGCAAACATCATTTGAGGCAGATAGAAAATGGAATGCCGAGGCAAAGGTCGCAGCCCAGATTAATACCTCTTTTTGGAGCATTGAAGTTCTCCTCCCGCGTAAAATGTTGGAAAAACCTGCTAAGTCAAACGCGCAACCGGAACCTGCTTCTGAAAACAGATGGCTTTTTAACATCCATCGTAAAGCATACAGCAGTGGCGGCACAGACAACCTTGTGTCTACAACACAGAGAGAATATAGTTATTGGCTGCCAACTTACGATAGTGAACATCCGTGGTGGATTCATTCGCCACAGCAGTATACCGGTGTACTTTCCGAACGCCACGCACCAGCGATGGGGGTGTTGAACCTCGTAACACTACCGCTAACCGCCTCGGAAGCCTTTACATCTGAGGAAAAATTTCAGATTACCGCAATTGAAATAGAAGGTAATACCACTATCCCGACTGAGGTTATACAGCAAAATATTCCAATTCAACTGAAGGATGTCATCACACTTTCGCAACTCTCGTGGCTAATCGCTGAATTGCGAGCACATGATCTGTTTCAAGACGTCCGCTTAGAGACAAGGCAGGGGCAACTCATCCCCGGAGACCCGCAATTTTTTCCGAGTGCCAGTCTGCATATCCGAGTCACAGAAGCCTCCGTGGTCCAGGCGCGCGAGATTAGGCTCAATGGGAATAGAAGTTTCCCTTCCCAATTCATCAAGGATTGGTTCCAGTTAAAACCCGGCTATCTCGCTGTCGCCGCTGCGAGATTTAAACAGCAACTCATCGCCAATTTCTATGTCAACCGTGGATATGAATTCGCCACCGTTAATTATCGAATCGAGAACGATGTTCTTGAATTTAATATTAACGAAGGCACGTTACACGAAATCCGTTTCACCGGGAACACTCGGATTTCACGCACAGAACTATTATCGGCACTTGACCTAAAAACTGAGAACAGTGCTGGAAAACAGAGTTCGCAAACATCCGATATTTATCACCATACGCTCGGGCAAACAAAGATAAACCGCATGCGCAGGGAACTCCGTGAAAACAATGAGCACTTTAAATCAGTACAGGATTGGCGTGTTCAACGCGAAGGCGGAAAAAACGTCATGATTGTTGAGATTGAAGAACAACCCTTCGCTAAACCCGGAGGCTTTCCAATTGTCCAATTCAATCGTGTTCACGGTTTGGTGCTGGGGGCTGGTGGAACAGTCGCAACTCGACTTACAGGGGCAGAGAAACTTTTCGGATCAGTCAGTCGTGGATTTTCAAGCAAGATTTGGAACTATCAAGCCGGTATCGAGAAAGGATTCTTTAAGCACCAACCTCTTAAAATTAGTGGAAGTTTCTACAAACTCACTGATGTCAGCTCCAATATCTACCTACATCACGGGGATGCCAGCCTCGGTGCCGCCTACGACGGTTTCGACATTCAGGACTATTATGAACGCTGGGGGACCCAAGGATCAATAACCTATGCCCCTACTGAATGGAGTTACCTTAGACTGGAACTCACAGGAGAAAGTCACGGTAACCTCTCTAAATCAACGGATTGGAGTTATTTTAACCGCAACCAATTCAAGCGCGGCAACGCTCGGATTGATCGTGGGCAATTGAGAAATCTTGCCCTCGTCTTCGCATTTGATACCCGAGACCACAGGTCAGCAACCGTACAAGATTTCCATACGCTGTTTTCCGCAAATGAGCGAACGCGGCGCGGGTGGCGCGCACAGTTCGTCTTTGAGATGGCAGGACAATATTTCGGCGGTGATTACGACTTCAACTTCTACCGATTTGAAGTAGCACGCTACACGCCACTGTCCGGTCCACATAACTTAAACATTAGAGTCACTGGCGATTTCTCTGACGCGCCATTGCCCAGACAACGGCTCCTGCATCTTGGTGGTGGGAACACCTCGCGTGGTCATGATTTCAACAGATTTGCAGGCGATAACCGGCTGCTGCTTAATCTGGAGTATCGGTTTATCGGAGAGACAATCCTCAGGGACCCCGATGCTGTAATCGGGTGGACACTCAGCTGTTTTTTAGACACAGGTAGCGTCTGGTGGCATGGAGACGCACCTTTTTCTAATCTTGGAACCTTCGCAGAACGGATTAAAACATCAGTCGGTATTGGGTGTTCCGTTTTCATAGATCCGCTCGGTAACCGGAACCCATGGAGCTTCGCTATCGAAGTCGCAGAACCGCTCGATTCATCGTTTTCCTTAAGAAATCCAAAACTCATTTTACGCTTCAGTCGTATCTTTTAGGAGAATAGTTGTCAGTTTTCAGTGCGGTTTTTCTACGAAAAACCTTTCAGTTTTCAGTTATTCTCTTGTGGTAGTCGCTTTTGTTGTACCTGCCACAGCACGACTCTTAACTCTCACTGTGAGGCAAACTGATAACTAATAACTATTAACTAATTATGAAAACAACACCGCTTCATCACATTCATGAGCACCTCGGAGCGACCTTTGCTGAAAAGCATCAAGGTTGGAACATCGCTGCCCATTTTACCGATCCCATTTCCGAACATCACGCCGTGAGAAACGGTGTCGGTGTAGCTGATGTATCTTACCGGAGCAGGCATCGGTTAACTGGCGATGATCGCGCAACATTTCTAAACCGCATCATCTCTAACGATGTTGAGACCCTTTCAGCCGGACAAGGCACCTACGCCACACTTCTAACGCATCGCGGCAAAATTATCGCAGATTTAAATATCTATGTCCTTGAAGAGGCTATCGTTATTGATTCTGCCCCCGAAACTGCAGAAAATCTCTTCAGTGAACTCGACAAGTACATTATCGCTGACGATGTTGAACTTTCTGACTTGACCGCTGAAACGGGGGCAATTGCTGTCCACGGCCCTAAATCGTCAGAACTCGTGCAATCCGTGTTAAGCGTGAGCAACCTCGCGACTTTGCCAGAACGTCATAGCTGCGTTCGCGAAGCAGATGCTTCTTTTGAACGTCCCATCGTCTGTATGAGAACAAATGCCACTGGCGAAGTCGGCTACATGCTTTATACGTCTGCCGAGGTGTTGACATCACTTTGGGAAGCACTGATGACTGAAGGTTCACAATTTAACGTACAACCTATCGGCTGGGATGCACTTGAGTCACTGCGAATTGAGGCGGGTATACCCAGATATGGAGCAGAATTGACCGATGCTGTTATCCCGCTTGAAGCGGAATTAGAACACGCCATCGATTTTGAGAAGGGATGTTATATCGGACAAGAGATCGTCGCGCGGATGAAATATCGCGGACACCCAAATCGGCTCCTGCGTGGTATGGAAATTGACGATAACCCAACATCCCAAGATAATTCCGAACTGCGTTCAGGTGCACCGATTTTCAACGGCGACAAAGAAGTCGGTTGGGTTACAAGTGCTACCTTCGCGCCAACACTCGAAAAAAAGCTCGCTTTGGGATACGTCCGCATCGCAGTCACAGAAGCAGGCAGTCGCGTCCAAATTGAAACATCTGATGGACCCGTTGATGCTACAGTCGTACTGCTGCCCTTTTTGGCGTAACGCATATACACTAAAGTATCGCGATAAAATTTTTATTAGCGCGCTGTTTAATGTCAATCTTTAGGTTTCGCGCTACAAGCGCGCAGGCAAAACTGTGGAGGAGGAATTTTAATATGGAACATTCAAGTTTTTCCCAAATTCTACTCGGGCTGGACGGTTCTCCTTATGCCGAAGCAGCGACCGAATACGCATGTCAAATCGCACTCGCTCACAACGCAACCATTACAGGGGTCGCCATTATCGACCAACCCGGCATTCAATCTTCGAGTGGACCGGTGCCAATCGGTGGCACACATTATGACGTTAAACTTGAAGACAAGTTGTTAGAAGATACGCAAGCGGAGGCGAAAGCTATACTCAACGATTTTGCGCATATCTGCGATGCGCGGGAAATAAATGCCGTTTTACATGCCGATACCGGCAGCCCTGTTTCCGAACTTATTGAGGAATCCAAATTTCACGACTTCATTGTTATCGGAAAGCGGTCATCCTTTGAATATAATGCCAATGAAACTTATGGAACGCTTGAACGTGTTTTAAAGAATGGACTTATCCCCGTACTGGCTGTCCCAGATGCCGTGCGGGAGATTAAGAAAGTACTCGTTGCCTATGACAATAGCATCCCGGCTTCTAAAGCTGTACACATGTTTCTCCTCCTCGGTATATGGAGGGCTTGCGACATAACGCTTTTGACTGTTAACAATGATGCCCCAGCTGCACAGGAACTATTGGGCAATCTTGGGGGCTTCTTTGAAAGCTACGGGATTAAACCGAGCCTCGTCACACGAAACGGACATCCTGATACTGTCGTCAAATCCTATATCGCGGAGAATGACATCGACATGTTGGTGATGGGGGCGTATGGGAGAAAGAGAATCCGCGAATTTTTCGTCGGTAGCGTCACCTATCATCTCATTCACGAAACAGAAATCCCGCTGTTCCTTTACCATTAACCCAGAATTGTGGATGAACTTATTAACAATGGAACTTACGCACCGCTTCTTAAAGTCCCCCTGATAAGGGGGATTTAGGGGGTTAAAAATCAAGGTTCGCGTAAATCCTGAACGACTCAACCATAAGGGACATTCATCATGATACATAAATATTTTAGAACCCAAACGTTATTGTTATTGCTCTTACCTATGCTCTTAGGTGGCTGTGGGCTTGCCAAGCTATCTCGGATTCAAAAGGAGGGCAATTTAGTTGTCGTAGAAACCACCCTCGCGAATAATCTCAAAACGCTTGAGCGTCTGGCGAAGACTGGAAACACAGGCCTCATCGTCAAGACCGCACGCGCCCATTCATCTTACAGCGGTTTTTTGGAAGATAAGATGGAAGACGCGGAAATTGCTGGAGACTCCGAAACAGCAGACGAAATGCGTTCACAAGCAATCGCACACTATGTAACTGCTGAAAAATACGCCTTTAAGGCACTCGCGAAATCCGATAAAACCTTTGAGCAACCAAGAACTGTCGAACTCGCCGCCTTTGAAAAGGCACTCCAGAAACTCAAGAAAAAACAGGTCGAACCCCTCTTTTGGGCTGCTTACGCTATGGGACGTGGGATCAGCCTCCAGAAAGATGACCCCATGCAAGTCATTGACCTGGTCCGCGTCGAGCTAATGATGGCGCGTGTACTTGAATTGGACGAAACCTTCTACTTCGGCAGTGCGCACCTTTTCTACGCTGTCTACTACGGGGACCGATCACCAGCAATCGGTGGTGACCCAGAGAAAGCCAAAGAGCACATTGATATTGTCGATAAACTGAACGATGGCAAGTTCCTGATGAGCAAATTCTATCTTGCACGGTACTACGCCTATCCTAAACAGGACCTAAAACTCTACAAGCAAGCGTTACAAGAAGTCATTGATGCCCCGCAGGATATTTATCCCGGGGAAGAGGCTGCGACATCGCTCGCAAAATCACGCGCCAAACGCTGGCTTGACCAAGCCGATATGTTATTTGATCCTGAACTCGAAGAAGGAGGCACTGACTAATGAAAGTAAAAAAAAGAAATCTTGTAGGAAAGGTTTTCAACCTTGACTACCTTAAATTCGCGTATATGTTTCTGATTATTTTAGGGATACTCTGCTTACCGCTAACGTCCCTTGCCGCCGAATCTATTAAGTTCGCAACCCTCGCACCGAAGGGTTCAACGTGGATGAATAATTTTGATGCAATGGGGAAAGCACTCCGTTCCAAAACCGATGGTGAACTCCAATTCCGATTCTATCCCAACGGCGTCCAAGGCGATGAACTCGATGTCATCCGCAAAATGCGGGCTGGACTGCTGCACGCAGGAGCTATGACAGCCACTGGACTCGGTGAGATACAGGAAGAGGTCTTAATTTTTCAACTGCCTCGGCTGTTCAAAACTTATGAGGAACTTGATTACGTTCGGAACTACCTCCGAGAAGACCTCGACAAAGCTTTTATGGATGCCGGGTATATCCTGCTCGGTATGGGAGACATCGGATATTATTATCTATTCAGCAATCAACCCATCCGCACTATTGCTGACCTTCAGTCCCCGAGCGTCAAGATGTGGGCGCGTCCGACCGATAAAATTGCCCTCACATTCTATGAAAACGCCGAGATCGCAACTGTACCCAGAGAAGTAACGCAAGTCTTAGCTTCGCTCTACTCCGGGCAGCTCAACACCTTAGCTGCGTCTCCTTATGTCACTATCGCGCTCCAGTGGTACGATAAATTCAAATACATGACAGACCTTCCTGTTAATGTTGGCGTAGGCGCGACAGTTATAACAAAGGAGAAATTTGATCAACTTCCGCCAGAACAGCAGAAGGTTTTGCGTGAAACAGTGAACGCGTATCAGGACGATCTCATTCAGAACATTCGTAAAGACAATGAAAGGGCACTTGAGGCACTCCAAAAGAAGGCGGGCATTCAGGTAGTTGAATTCGAGGGAGATTCCCGTGAGGCGTGGGATGCCATCGCCATGCAAACCCACAAAGAACTCGTCGGCGAGATTTACTCACAAGCCTTTCTTGACAAAATTAACGCCCTCTTAGAAGAGTACCGAAAAGGCAAATAGGTAAGACTCGCATAATTCACCAATAACCTTTCCGCAATAGGCGCGCTTTATCAGCGCGTCTATCAATTTTAGGACTTACACTACTTCTTAAAGTCCCCCTGATAAGGGGGATTTAGGGGGTTGACTTTACGTCCTCAAAACCTTCAAAGTCCCCTGATAAGGGGGATTTAGGGGGTTGACTTTACGTCCTCAAAACCTTCAAAGTCCCCCTGATAAGGGGGATTTAGGGGGTTGACTTTACTTAAGAGCGTCCAAGTAATTCTAAAATCTACCATAAATGCCTCTGGTTGGAAGCGAAATTCATTTGCCATTTTTCCAGATGTGTAGTATTATATCCTTTTGAGGAGGAATTCGAGATAGTGGCATCTATTAATGACATCGCAAATGAATTTATCCGAGAAGAAATCGAAGAGTTCTTAGAAGAACCCGATGAAATAGAGCGGACGATCGAGATATTCGCACAAGCGACACCCGCTATGCAAGACATAGCTGCTGCGCTTATTGATGGCGACCATTACGCTGTTGATGAGTTGACAGAGGCAGCACTCGAAGAAGGCACAGAAGCATTAGAAATTATGGATGACGGTCTCATCGCAGGGATGGGCATCGTCGGCATCAAGTTCCGAGAAAACTTCATCTTTGTGCCAGAAGTCCTTGCATGCGCCCGCGCAATGAAAGCAGGAATGACGCATATCGAACCGATTCTCTCGGATTCAGGCATCGAACCCATCGGCACGGTAATTATGGGAACCGTCAAAGGCGATCTGCACGACATCGGCAAAAACCTTTGTATTATGATGCTGCGCGGCGCAGGTTTCGTCGTATACGATCTCGGTGTTGATACTTCCGAAGATGAATTCATTGAAGCCGTTGAGGAATATGAGGCACCGATCTTAGGGATGTCAGCGCTCCTAACGACAACAATGCCAAACATGGGAAAAACAATTGATGCCTTTATTGACGAGGATTTGCGAGAAGAGGTAAAGATTATGGTCGGCGGCGCGCCAGTCACACAAACATTCGCAGACGACATGGGTGCTGATGGATACGGGAAAGACGCACTCGCATGCGTCGCACTCGCCAAGCACTTCCTCGAAGCACCAGACGAAGAGTGGTAACACTTCGCAGATTTTAAATGATTTAGAACTTACGTACTGCTTCTTAAAGTCCCCCTGATAAGGGGGATTTAGGGGGTTAAAAGGACGGAAATTACCGCTTAAAGTCCCTTTGATAAGGGGGATTTAGGGGGTTAAAATATAGAAAATACCGATTTTTTTCTGCCCAAATGTCCGATATTTGCTCAGCTTGTGTAAATCCTATGATTAATAAACCTTAAACCACCGTAAAACATAGTGGAGCGGTGACCAGATTTAATAATTAAAAATATGAAAAAAATTGACAAAGCCGAATACGAGAAACGCCTCAATAAAATCACACAAATCTTTGAAGGTTTGGTCGTCCACGCCGATGAACAAGCCACCTACCGATGTCCCTACAAAAACCGATTTGATCACTGCACCGCGAAATTCGGGTGCCGAAACCAACGGAAAATCGATGAAGGGACGGGACTCCTATGCGTCGGAGACGATAAATTAGATTATCGAAGCGCGTGGGAGACGGATGCACCCGATCAAACAGCGGAATCACAAGGCACAATCACATGTGACGGAGAATCCTATCAACTCACACCCGGGAAAACCATTTTTGACTACGCCGATGACTTAACCGTCCAAGTACCCACCTCTTGCTTCCGAACCGGACAGTGCCACGAATGTATCGTTGAGATTAAACGTGGTATGGAGGGTCTCCAACCCCCTAATGAAGCAGAATCCTTCCTACGAGATAACTACCGTCTTGCCTGCCAAGCGGTTGTGCTTGATGTCGATGCAGACATTGAATTCACACCGCTCCGCCGCACGCCGCGGATCCTAACCCATACCCGGACAGATGACAGCAAAGCACTGGAATTAAGTCCAAAGGTCACCCATGGCGATGGGGTTGTCTATTACAACGACGAACCTATTGATCGTTACCGAGGGCATCTTTATGGGTTAGCAATTGATATTGGAACAACCACAGTCGTCGCAAATCTGGTGGATTTGGAAAACGGAAAAACAGTCTCCGTCAGTTCCTTTGAAAACCCACAACGTTTCGGTGGCAGTGATATCATGAACCGCATCACCTACGACAGTGAATTTCACGGTGAACTACGCCGCTCGCTTATCGCTGCATTAAACAGCGAAATCATGGAGATGTGTACCCGACACGATTTCGTCCGACAGGAAATTTATGAGATTGTCGTTGTCGGTAACACAACGATGCGCGATATTTTCTTCAAACAGGATGTCCAAAGCATCGGACAGAAACCCTATAAATCCCTGATTGAGCATGAATATCGGGACGGCATCCGTTCAACCACTTCGCTTACAGAAAAGACACGCCGCTTAGGGATCCGTGCGAATCCGAAAGCGATGGTGTACAGCCTACCGTTGATTGCCAGCCATGTCGGTGCAGATGTCGCAGCGGATTTAGTCGCAATTGACATCGCCTCACAGGATGAGGTCATCATGTTAGTTGATGTCGGAACGAACACAGAGGTGATTGTCGGAAACGCGAAGCGGATGGTAGCCGCATCGTGTCCTGCCGGTCCAGCATTTGAAGGGGGCGGTATTGAATACGGAATGCCCGCCTATCCGGGTGCTATTGAGTCTGTGAAATGGCATGACAGCCATTTCGATTATACGACGATTGATGGAGAAACGCCACAGGGTCTGTGCGGTTCCGGGTTGATTTCGCTGCTTGCCGAGTTGCGTCGGAACGATCAGATGAGTCCAAAAGGCGTTTTTGCAGATAGGAAGCAACGCATAATACCCCTTTTACCCGAACACGGCATTACCTTCTCACGCGAGGACGCAAGTAATCTGGCACAAGCGAAGGCAGCAAACTATTGTGGACAGTATATCGTCCTACGACATTTCGGTTGCGCGCCCGAAGACATCACAAAACTCTTTCTGGCGGGCGGTTTTGCTAATTATGTTAACCTACAAGATGCAATCGAAATCGGATTTCTCGCACCTGTTCCAGAAACAAATATCATCAAAGTCGGCAACGCCGCAGTAGCAGGCGCGACCACTGTACTCCTTTCTGACAAAAAACGCGCAGCTGTTGAAGCATTCGTCAACAACATCGAACATATTGAATTGGAGACCACGCCGGACTTCTTTGACATCTTCGTGGAAGGGTGCCAATTCAAACGGATGCCCGTAACGTTGTAAGGAAGGCAAAAGCCTGAACTATGATTTATAAGATTTAGAGATTTACAGGATTATAGGTTTTCAGGATAATCCTAAGCGCGTAGCCCGTAATGAAATTATGCCTTAAATGGCATAATTTTGCTTCGCAGTGAGAATGCTTTACATTTGGAGGGCGGATATACGGAGAGGAACGCAAAACCATTAGTACACCTCACCGAACCGCAAGGTAAAATTAAAAACTTTCGAGAACGATTAAAATCTGATAAACCGATTCTATACGATGGTGGGTTCGGTTCGCAATTATTTGCGCGCAGTATAGAACTCGCGAACAGCGCACTCGCCAACGAATTGCATCCCGCGACTGTTATTGACATTCATTCGGACTATATCAACGCAGGTGCCGAGGCGATTGGAACAAATACGTTTGTGGCATCTCCACTTCACTTGGAAATGGCTGGACAAGACGCATTGGGTGCACAACGGCTCACACGACTCGCTGTGCAACACGCAAAAGCAGCTGTCGCACGAAGTGGCAAAGAAGTGTACATAGCAGGCTCCGTCGGACCCTCTCCCGGTGCAATAGAAGCCGATAGCGGAGATACCACTTTCGGGATTCCAAATGATGACGCAAGAGAAGCCCATAAGTTAGTGATCCACACCTTGGCAGAAGAAGGTGTCGATTTCCTGTGCCTTGAGACGATGTTTTCTGCAAAAGAGGCAGCGATCGCTGTAGATGTCGCACGTGAAACAGGTCTTCCTATTGCAGTAAATTTGACCTACAAATGGACAAAAGAACGACGGACAGGTAAGATCATTTATCGGACGGATTGGGGTAATTCCCCTGCTGATTTACTTGACATCCTAATGAACAACGAATTTTCAGGTAGAGATTCGCTGTTAGAGTCTGTTAATATCATCGGTGTGAACTGCGGCGCTGAATCCAGACGTGATGAACATACAGGGATGCCTTACGCGATTAATGGTATCCAACAACTCCGTACGGCACTTGCTGAAACCAGGATCGACGGAAAACGGATGATGGCATATCCAAATGCTGGCATGCCAAAACTTGACGAAAACCATAACACTGTCTATACGCAGACCCCATCAGATATGGCAAGTCATGTGCCTACGCTCATTGAAACCGGTGCCTACTTAATAGGCGGCTGTTGTGGTACAACACCAAAACATATCAAAGCTTTCCGTGAAGCAATCGCGTCCTACCATTCGACATAAATGTAGGAGGGGTTTGTAACCCCGAATTTGTTCGCAAGGAAATATAAAATATTGGAAACTGTAACACTTACCTATAAAAGACCTCCGGCTCGGGTGAACCACTTCCAACAAGAGTTGCTTTATCTGGACGACGATGTTATTGTCACATCTCAGCGGGTCAAACCGTCCTCACCGATAGTTCAGAATGGCAAGACAGTTTTAGGAGATAACTTCGCCGTCGTCTGGTTCGTGTTCACAGGACTTTGGTATGATGTCGGCAAAGTTTACAATCTCGATAACGAGTGGACCGGGTATTACTGTGATATTATGAAACCAGTCAAGCGACGCGTAAATGTAGCAGGCAAACTCGATTGCTTTGAAATAACCGATCTGTTTTTAGATCTCTGGATAAACCCAGATGGCACATACCAAATTCAGGATGAAGACGAATTTGAGGAAGCCATTCAAAATGGCGCAATTGACGCTGAATTAGAAAAAAATGCGCGAGATGTCCTAACGGCATTAATCGCTGAAGTTGAAGAGAGGCGTTTGGAATCTCGCTTGCAAGCGGTATTTAACAGCGCGCAGCTTCCTAATTTGCAGGATTATGTAGCAAAACTACCTTAGGAATTGAAGGGGGATAAAGAGATGGCAACATTGGCAATAAACGGCGGCGAACCTGTCCGAACTGCTGGTTTCCCTACATGGCCCACGCAGGATCCTGCCGATATCGAAGCATTTGAAACTATTTACAAAAGCGGACAATGGGGCGTTGGCGGACCGAAAGTTCCCGAATTCGCACAACAGTTCGCTGAATTCCAAGGTGCGAACTACGGTGTTTGCGTCAATAGTGGCACTTCGGCACTCTATATCGCCCTAAAAGCAGCGGGCGTTTGTCCGGGCGATGAGGTCATTACAACACCCTACACCTTTCAAGCAACAGTCGTTGCGATCCTCATGACCCATGCCGTCCCTGTTTTCGTAGATACCGCACCAGACAGTTTCCTATTGGACCCTTCAAAAGTTGAAGCCGCAATAACGGATAAGACAAAAGTCATCTTACCGGTCCATATCGCAGGATATCCAGCAGACTTAGACGCACTTGTTGACATCGCGAATCGACATAATCTCAAGATTGTGGAGGACTGTGCGCAAGCACACGGCGCGGAATGGCGCGGACGAGGGGTCGGCAGTTGGGGACACTTCGGGTGCTTCAGTTTCCAGTCCTCGAAAAACCTTTGTGCGGGTGAAGGTGGCATTGTCCTAATAAACGATCGCGAACTCTATGAACGCGCTTACGCATTGCATAACTGTGGTCGCACACTACCCGATGCTGAATTCGGAGACGCGGAACCCTTCGGTGGCAACTTCCGCATGACGGAATGGCAAGGCGGTCTCCTCCTTTCCCGCCTAACCCGGCTTGAGGCTGAAACCAACTACCGACATAAGAATATGCGATGGTTAGACGGTTGGCTCGGCGAGGTACCGGGCATTAAAGTCACGCCACTTGATCCGCGGGCAACGCGCGGCGGCTGCCACGGCTATAAGGCTATTTTCGATACCGAAGAGTTTGAGGGTATTTCACGTGAGACCTTCCTCCGTGCGATGCGGGCCGAAGGAATACCTATGGGATATTGGTATTCCACACCTATGTATCGTGCCAGTTTCCTTGCCTCTAATCTTTTCGGACATGACCTCAATTACGATGATGTACATTGTCCCGAGACAGAAAAAATATGTCAGACAGGTCTCTCCCTAAGCCAAAACGTCCTAATGGCAAGCGAAGAGGACATAGAAGACATTATTAAAGCAGTGATTAAAATCCGTCGAAACGTCGTCGAATTGAAGTCGGAAACTGCCTGATACTTCGATATCAGCGGTTGGCACGCCTAATTAATTTTTTCCACTATCCTTTTACTCCGAGGTGACTCTATATAGACGAACCCGATAGGCAAACTTTTTTACTATCCTTTTCAGCCTTGAGGGACTCTATATAAGCAAATCGACCGAATAAGGAGAAAACCATGTCTAACGAACATGAATCCCAAAAGGAAATCCGCCGAATCCTACGGCTTTTGGAAGCCACAGCACGTATTGTTGAAACTTCAGTAATTTCTTCAGAGCACCTTTTTGATGGTGAGGAGCGGTGCGCGCGGCAATTCAACAATGCACTTAACCTGCTATCTGAACTCGAGGCAGTCCCCGAAGGTCTGTTTGAACCCTTGGAAGAAGATGCCTCTTTCGGCGATATCTGTTTCGCATGCCACCAAGTCGCGGCGTACGTCAAAGACGGATACGTCGATGATTTTGACTTCGATCACATGAAAAAAACCATCGGTGACGAACTCAAAGATGTCAGTGAGGTTGTCCGGCAATCCATGCCCTCTTTCCTCAAAGATATGTGGAGCGGACAAGCACAAGAAGATAATGTGGATACCGCCGAAACCGTTGAGGTTACCTCGGACGAGGATGAGGACGTGACATCTGTCGAGCAGCGAATCGCCAAACTTGAAGGGCAGATGGAGACTGTTGTCGAGATACTCCAAGAAATTCGGACACAACAGCAGAATAGCGAATCATAGGCTACACCTGTCTGGAATAACGTCTATAACGTTCCAGACAGGTCGCGCCTTCCCTTACGCACTACCAGCGGAGGAACCTACTGACGTAATGGAAATCATGACAGTTTTCTGTGCGAAACTCTATGGTAGACGCTCTCATAAGTCTAAGAAGTTAGCCGAAGAAATAGAGAATATCGTATCCGAAGAAACACCTCAACTGGAGTTAGAGTTTGGAACGCCGAAGTCAACAGATAGAACTGAATCCGAATAACAAGCAAGCCACGCTTATGTCTCAACATGCCGGGTATGCGCGTGTTGCGTTCAACTTTGCTCTGTCGTCATTCAAAGTTGGACTCGATACCGACGAATGGCGAACCTATGTTGACATAAAGCGTGAGTTTAACGCTGTTAAGTATGACGCGTTTGACTGGTGTTCTCAACTCTCTCAAAATGCGTCTAAGAATGCGATTCACAATCTTGGGGACGCAGTAACACGCTGGAAAAAAGGACAAAACAGTTTCCCCGTCTATAAGAAACGATCTGATAGAATATCCTATCAAGCGGACAATGGCACAGGCACTGTTGAAGTTCATAAGAACCGTATAAATCTGCCCAAGATCGGTTGGGTGCGCATGCGTGAAGAACTGCGCTACAAAGGCACAATCCGTAAAGTTGTTGTCTCCAAACGCAATAATCGCTGGTTTGTCTCTATCCTCATAGATTGTGATATTAGCAACTTCAACTATCAACCCGCTCTGTTTGATAACAAAGCACCGATGGGTATTGACGTAGGTATCAATACACTGGCAACCTGTTCTAATGGTGATACCTACGATAATCCGCGTCCGCTAAAGCGATTTGAGCGAAAACTCGCACGTGCCAACCGCGCTTTGTCGCGTAAGATAAAAGGTTCGCAGAATTGGCATAAAGCGAAAGCCGCCTTATCAGGCGTGCATTATCGGATCGCCTGTATCCGTGAAGATGCTCACCACCAAGCGAGTATACGGATTGTCCGTAAAGCAAGTGCTATCGGTATTGAGACGCTGAATATCAGTGGACTGCTAAAGAACCGAAAACTTGCCAAGGCACTATCGGATTCGGCACTCTCACGCTTTCTAACCATGCTGAAATACAAGGCGGATAGACGGGGGATACCGATAACAGAAGCAGATCAGTTCTTTGCCAGTTCCAAGACTTGTAGCAGTTGTGGACACAAGAAAGCAGATCTGACACTCTCAGATAGACACTATCACTGCTCCGAATGCGGACTTGATATTGACAGAGACCTTAACGCTGCTATCAACCTGTGTCCGGCTTGACCTTTAAACCGTCGCCACGAGTTGCGAGGAGACGATAAACGCTTGTGGAGTCTATGTAAGACCTCATAAGAGAGGCAATAGACGTTGAAGCAGGAAGTATGGCAACAATCAAGCAAGTATGATAGATTTGTATAGATTCTAATACATTTTAACATATTTGGGAGATTTGTATAGGTCCTACACAACGGCTTTATCTCAGGCAGGACTTCAGGGGGCAGCATCAAAGTCGTGGATTGTAGCGGCGGAACAGATGTCCGAACCTCCGGAGGCACTATCTGGTTAGGAGGCATCGGCAGAAATGTGACAGCGCGAACTTCAGGAGGCTCCATCCAAGCCACTATGACAACACAACCCCAGAGTGAATGTAGTTTGCGCACATCGGGCGGTAAGATAACCCTCACACTTATCCCAGATGTCGCAGTTGACTTAGAAGCAAAAGCCAGCGGCGGACGCGTCTCAACGGACTTCGCGGTAGAACCAGTTATTCAGGGGAAGACTCCGAAAAATAGGTTGGAAGGTCGTATAAATGGTGGCGGTCCCGCACTGAAATTGCGCACCTCTGGTGGAAACATTCATTTACAGAAAGCTACAGATTAACCCGCAGCCATCGGTTTCCATCAGTAGCCAGTCACGCCCTTGTAGCGGGCGCTTCATCGTGAACAACCACAGCAACTCTCTGACTGAAAGCCAACGGCTGATAGCCGATAGCCATCTACCAATGCTTAAACGAATACATCCGTTGTCCGAGAAACAATCCTAAAATTGCCCAGAGACTCCCCATCACAAATTCGCCGAGCATAGTCCCAAAAAACAGAGGCAGTGTTCGGCGATACGCACCAATCCCACCGTGCCGAATCAGTATAGACTTTATCAGCCAAGCCAGAAACACGGGAAACCAGAGCCTGCCGAAATTCCAATTCCCCGCAAGTGGATAGGCGAGCGGGTGCAGTTGCCACCAGATAAACCGCAAACGCATAAACAGCGTTGTTAGCGTCAGAGAGATGCCGAATCCGAAAAAACCAAGCCGGCTCCAGTCAGTGTCGTTCGGAAGCGTCAACCAGCGTTGAAGATCACTGAATGCTTCCTGTCCGCGCCATGTTCCCAAACTCCCATGCCGATAGCCAGCGTGTAGGAACGCGATAAAACCGATAAATAGCCCGATAACCGTCGCACCCCACATCACCCAAAGGATTTGACGCGTGTTGATACGCCCCTTGTCCGCAAGTTTAAACCCTTCTAATTGGTTCGGCATCGGTTGTGATCGGTAGTTACGGGTAAAGCCATAGAGGAATGCAAATCCTGTCAACGTCGGGGCACCTATCTTTCTGGAGCCAAAGATTGAGGTGAGGAAAAGACCAGGACCGGCACGGTAGAAATCCATCGTTGGTGTCCCAAGTTCAGCGCGCATCCGCGTGAACGCCAAAACGAGTACGAAATGGATACTGAAAAATCCAAGCACACCCCACCAAGACATACCCGCCTTCAAGCAAAACCCAAACACAACCGCAATACTGAGCAACAGCCCAACAAACGCGCTCCGATACCCTATCGGTTCGTTTCTCGTGTCCAAATTCGTTTTCAGACCCAAGATATTCCGAATAACTTGCCATAAGTGTTTATGTGTTATCCAGAGCGCGAAAAAACAGAGTCCAAAATACGCACCCAGTGATTGCATATCAATATGTGGATACCCCGGTGTCTGATTCAAACCTGTCATCGCACCGAAGACAAGCTGCGCCTTCCAAAACAGATAGAACAACCAACAAGAAAGGGACAAATCCAACGGCATCAAGAAACCGATGCCGATAGCATACGGATTCAGATGAATAGGCGTTGATCCGATAGCACTCAGCGGTTTTTCCGTGAACAGCCGTCCAATGTCGTGACGGATCGGGATATTTGGAACAAAGGGGAACAGAAAATTAATACCGTTGAGTAGATCAAGTCCAAATCCAATCCCAAAGCCTATCCAGAGCAATCGGTTCCGATAGAAACTTGCACCCGTCGTCATTTCAAAAGGGAGAAGGATGATCGGGTAACTCAGTTTTTCGTGTTCGATCCACTGTTTGCGGAGGATGACACTGAGCATCATCATCGAGAACGCCAATGCAGAAAAGAAAACCAACCATGTCATTACGGGCGTGACCCACGCACGGATATGCTCCATTTCAAATAAGTTTGAAGTGCCTTCGTAATAACCGGTTAAAGCACCCCGATTCATGACAGCAATCCAGTCTGGAATATATCGGAAAAAAAGGGATTGCCACTCGTTTTCTGGCGTAGCGAACCACGTTGCATGTCCCAAAACACACATCGTCGCCTGCAAAAGGTCATGACCGCAGACGACACATGCCAGTGTTACCATCAGATAAATCGTCAGCATTTCTGCTTGTGTGAGTTGCCATTTCGGGAGGTAGCGTGATAAAGGAAGGTTGATAATCGCGACGAGGAAAAGCGTGAAAACGGCGTTGAAGATAATCGCCATTGTCGTCGGATATTGCGTTGTCCAGACTGTCTCCGTCTGAACGACAAGGTAAATGTTGAGTGGAAGCGACAGGAGTCCTATCAGGATGGCTCGCCATGTAACGTTTTCAGTTGAAGTGCGCGGGGATGTGTCCATGTTTTTTGTCTGTGAATCCTTAAAGGACTCCTAACGAAATTTGCCCCTTCGCTGGCGCGGTTTGCAACCGCGCCAAAATTTGATATTTTAGAATGTGGACTCAATTCCCCAGAAGATCATCTGTTTGAAGGGTGGAGAAGAGGGAGCATCAAGTGGAAACGCAAATTCAAAACGAAATATCCCCGCATTGCTAACCTTCGCAAGCCCACCCCGCAGTCCAAATCCAATACTCCGTTTCGGTTCCATCAAGTTGAATGTATGTTTCCCATTCCAGATGTAACCGATATCGGTAAAGGCAGTAGCACTTACGATAAGACCCAGGTTGACAGAACGTTTGATAAATGGCTTCGCAATGAATGTGGCAACCGCTTCAATACCATCATCCAATTTCCTAAACAGAGTCCCTCCACAGACGGTTCGACTCTCAAAGCGCAACACCATCATTTTTTCACCGCTAAATTGTCGGTAGTCGTAACCTCGCAATCCATTGAAGGCACCAAGAACAACTTGGCTTTCGCCTTGCCAACCGAACTCCAACCTCGTCTTGAATTCTGCTACAAATGTTTGATAAAAATCTAAAAAACCGTTCCTGCGGAATCCCTTGTCTACTGTGTAAATATCCCCTGTGTTGAAGACATCTGTGTAATACCACGAAGTTCGTGCCTGAAATGTGGAATTCTCAACCCGTGTTGTGAAGTATGTACTTATATCTACGAGCGTGGTGCTTAATATCCGATTTCCACGGGCCCATCCTGATCTACCGATAAGGTTCGCGTAGCCCTCTGATCTGTCTGAACCGTATAAAGGGGAAGCGTGTCCCAATGAAAAAGCGTATTCAGACCCTACTAAAAAAACCTCCTCGCGCCCCATCCTTCTGATAAATTGGGTCTTGTGATAAGTAACACGTTTGCGGCCAACAGTAATACCCACCAGCTTGATGTCGCGATTTGACGGATCCGCTGTGGAAGGAAATTTTTTTTCAAGTAGCACATATTTTGAACGGCGTGAAGCTGCCCAAAGCCCAATATAATTTTGACGCTCTCGGTCTCCAAAGTATCGCCGGATCCTACTGGACACGCCTTGTAAATTTAACTCAAATCTATCTGTTCGCTCTAATTTATGGGAAAGCGGATCCATCTCAAACCACGAAAATTCACCAATCGCTTCTGACAGCGTAAACCTCGCACTCCAACGGCTTTTCAATGTGTATTGCGGACGTTCTAATAGGATCGCCCACGAATCGCCCTCGCGCTTCTGAATGTAAGCACCATCAAAATTCCAATGTGAATTGACAACACGCGGCATCCTATACTTCCATGTTAAAAGACTCTTTGTCTTTTCACCGATTTCGCTAATCCGCTGATAACGGACTTCGGTGTCGTGCCCAGAGCCAAATACGTTGGATTCCCGCAATCCTAAAAGAAACGTACCGCCTTGGCTATTCAGTGCCGGATCAATCGAAGGCAACGGTGGAGACCAGAGCTCTGTAACATTAACGTGAATTGCCACCGTATTGGCATTCGCATCCCATACCGGATCAATCCTTGCTGCGCCAATATAACTCTTATCACGGAGGATTTGCTCACTTTCCTCCTTATCTGCTTCTATGTAAACATCCCCAACTTCAAACAAGAGTTCACGGAGAATAACGTCTTTCTTGGTCTTTTCGTTACCGGATAAGGTGATTTCCCCGATGAGTCCCTCATCAATTTCAATACCAAGATAAACACCATCTGCGAACTTTTTCACGGAAACCTGCGATGCATCTACACGCGCGAACCGGTACCCATTTGCCTCATAAAAGCGAAGGATAGTTTCAAAGTCTGCTTCCAGAAGCGACTTATCATATACACTCCAGACATCTGTCTTCATCAGCGCGCGAATTTGCTGTTCGGAGAATGAATTATTACCCTTGATTACGAGACTACGTACGGTACTATTCGCTGCATCTTCTAAAACCCCTCTTTGCTTCTGTGAAGCTGTCGTTGATGCTTCTGATGCTTCTATCACACTTTGTGGCGTTTCGTCAGCCGTTCCTGATGAAATTTCAACCTGTATGCCGATGCTGAGTACCACAATTAAGCACACAGTCCGAAACGGTGGACGAATGTTCCCAAAATTTGCCATTATGTTTCACCTACGGTCACTGCTTTTTCGCGATTTGAGAGGAAACTTTCCAAGAGCATCAGGCAGACAGTCAAGAGAAGCAATTCACCCCATATTTCCCGACCATGCCTTTTAACATTGTAAGCATCAGCTTCGACCGTTGTTCCTTCAGCTTCCGCATCCGCTGTTGTTCGCGCACCGACCCGTGCCGCTGCCTGTTGGAGCGGGATCCGTGCTAAATCGGCTTCAGTCGCATCAACATTAACAGCGAAGAAGTCTCGTTGAAGTCTACCTTGGGTTTGGATCTCAACTTGATAGATACCAGGACGCTCTGTACCTTGAAATCGCAGGGTCCCGTCTTCAGCAATCGGGACAACAGTACCATTATCAACGTCGGAGCCGTCGTTATGCAATGTATCAACAGTGGCTTTTAAACGAATAGTCGCTTTCCCACCAGCACTTTGTGGATAACGCGCCGTATAGGTGTCACCGATATGTCCACCACGTGTTAAAAGATTGCTGTTGACTGTAGCCGTGTAAAGCACACTCTGTTGGAGCATCGGGAGGAAATACGGATTAACAAACAGATTGTTTGTATAAGTTGTAGCACGAAGCGGTGTGGCATTTGTGCTGGGCGCATTGCTCTGGTGCGTGAGGAGTCCGCAATTATAGAGTAGGACGGTACTCGTCCCGTGACTGCGTTCAATGAGAAAAGGGGTATCGTCGTCGAAATGCGCAATTATTGTTGATTCAGACGTAGGACTTAGGGCTACACCGCTGTGAAACTGTGGCGCGTATTGCATCGAAAATCCTTCGCTCGGGAAAATATCGAAAATCGGGTGCGTTTCTTGATACGTACGAATCTGTTGTGGTGGTGTCCATGTAAGCACTCTACCAAGCTGGGCAGGGAACCAAGTATCGCTAAATTGGTTGTAGTTATCTGTATCGCTGTACCTGCTCACAAATGCAATAACACTTTTGCCGTGACGGATGAATTTTTGAATCTGTGCATCGATCGGCGCGGTAATCTCCGATACATCCGCAAGGATAATAACGTCATAGTCTTCCAACGGAAAGGTCTCAAATTCAGCAGGCGTGCATTGCGTTGGTAGAATCATTGTATCGGCTGTTAGTTGTCGGCTGTCGGCTGTCGGTGGGGCATTAAGAAAATCTCTTTGCTGATTGCTGACAGCTGATTGTTGACGGCTATTTTTATATGGATTTAGTGCCAACGCCAAGTATTCCGTCTGTGTGCCAACACAAAGCACACGCACTTCACCGATGATATTCAAGGCGAAATAACGCCGATTGTCAATGTTGAGTCGATCTTCCGTGAGTGTAAAATAACCGGTATGCGTGCCGGGTGTAGAAAAGTTATATGTTAAAGTTGTATTTAGTGATTCGTTAGCCGCTGCTGAAAAACTCACAGTTTTTTGTTTCTCTCCTCCAATAAACAGCGTTAGCATATTCCGTGCCAAAGGGGCTACCGAGTGGTTCGCAGTCGTCACATTCAATTGGAGCGGTAGATTTACGCCTATCAGTTGATTAGAGGGACGAATTTCTTCAATATTTGTGTTATGCGCTTCTCCTTCGGTAACAGGCATCAGAGAAACACGCGCACCCGAACGATTCAGGAGCCGACCCCAGTTTTCCCATCCGTTTTCGGCGAAGTCTGAAATGAGATAGAGCTCCTTGTTCAATTGTTCTGATTCGGCGAGAATTTCGTGAGCAAGTTCAACGCTCGGTTGAACATTCGTGGCACGATAAGAGACTTCCGCAGCGTTGATTGCCACTCTAACGCTTTCGAGGTCGGGAGTGAGTTGCCGGAAAATAGGATTCGGAATATCCGACATTAAAATAAGTGCGGCACTGTCACCGTGCCGCAGCGTGTCAAGAATATCAATCGCTAAAGTTTTCGCTTTCTCAAATCTGATGCCCTCAACATCTTGGTACGCCATGCTATAGGAGTTATCCAAGACAATAACCAAATCGGTTTTCGCACGTACGGAGGCAACAGGCAACCCAAGCGTCAAGAACGGACGGGCTAAGGCAAGCGCAATAAGTGCAACGATTGCCATTCGCAAAAGCAAAATGAGAAGCTGCCTAAGCTGGAATCGCCGAGCGTTTTCGCGATGGGCAGCCATCAGGAACATCAGACTACTAAAATCAATTGTCACAACGCGACGACGGTTCCAGAGATGGATAATCAGTGGGATACCAGCGGCGAGGAGTCCAAAAAGAAATAGTGGGTTGAGAAATGCCATCAGTAGTTATCAGTTTGCCTTGCAGTGAGAGTCGTCAGGGAAATAGTTTTCGGTCATCAGTCATCAGTTTTGGTTTTTGAGTGATGGACACCTTCTTTTATAGTAAATTCCAAAAATATGTTTGCACTTGTAGCATAGGCTGTTAGCCTGTGCCTCTGTGAGACACACGTTCACAAGTTCACATAACGAGGCAAGTGTATAAGTAATTACAGAATCTACTATAAGATATTATCGTCTCCGAAATGCTAATAGTTTCAAAGAAGATTTCGGTTTATCAACTGATAACTGATAACTGACAACTATTCAACGATAGCAATTTCGAGTTGATTGAGTGTACGGAAAACGCCTTCAGCGAATCCTACCAAGTTATCCGGTTCCAAGGTGCTTCCCCCGAGCTGTATGTGATTCGCATCAGCGATATTTTGCCCCCACGTTGGATCCATCTGCACCCATCTACCGACGTAGACTTCAGGCCAAAAGTGATAGTAAAAGGCATCTTTTGCAAAGGCAATACCAGAGCAGATGCGTGCTGGAATTCCTGCGGCACGTGCCAGCGCAATAAAAAGCACGGTGTGTTCCGTGCAATCTCCAGAAAGTGTCTCCAGTGCTGTTAATGAAGAACCAAAGCCACCGCTCATTTTTTTGTCACTCATAGATGTATGCACCCATTCGCATAGCTTTTTTGCCGCACGCCATGAATTAACTTCGCCTTCTAAGATCTCTTCGGCTTTCGCGCGAATAGCCGGCGCATCGGTTTGGATATAAGCACTCGCACCAAGAAATTTATCTTCTGCACCTTGAATAGGTAAAGCCGGACAATCTTCCGCGACAACCGTTGGAACTTGAATGGAAAGTCTACCTGACTGCTTATCCTTTAACGCAAGTTTTTGTTGGGAAGTAGACATGATAGCATCAGTGATGTTCCCTGTTATGAGTTTTACATCTGCGCCAAAGTTTTTTGCGTTTAGCATAGGGCGTTTGCCAGAAGGGAGGATACGCGTCTTTAAAACGACATCAACTTCTTCAATGCCACCCAAGGCTGTTTCCTTGTCCGTTTTTGTAGTTACCATGGAGAGACCCATCAACGGTATTTCCGTTCGATAGGTCACACCCTCGGCATCAAGCCAAATCTTCGAGGTGATCCCATTCATCATATCCATCGTCTGACGCAAAACATAAACCTGTTTTTCCGCCGCCTGATACGTTAAGATGTCTTGCGATTCAACTTCGATTTCCGTTTTTACCGGCTTCAATAGATCGAAACTGAAAATGTGAAAGTTCCGTTTGTCCCCTATTTTAAGACCCTTCCGAAAAAGTGATTCTACGCCTGTGATTTCAGACATTGTATCCGATGGCACAGGAACTTCTGATTCAGTCGTTTCACCATTAAGCGTCGTTTTAATGGAGGCAACGCCATCTACAATATGGCCTTCCACCTGTTGTAGACCCGACGCATTGGAGGTTGAGAGGAAGTGGCGCGGCATTGAATCGGAACCTATATACTCGACGCGGGTGGTTTCAACTGTTACATCCGCACCAAGTGCCTTGAGATTCATAACTATATCAATTCTGTTCCGATCCACTTCTTCCCCTTGATACGCAGTCTTTTCGGTAGACATATACATATAACCGATCTTGGTATTCATCAAGGTGAGGTTGTACCAGTGTTCTTTCGGATTTTGTGCCATGTCCTCAAGTGTGCCTCTTTTCTGGAGTCTTTCGAGAAAGGTAGCGATCCCCGACTTTTTGGTCATCATCAGTGGAACGAAGTGATCGCCGCCATTAACAACTGTGACAGGTTTGCCAAGCCGATCACCGTAGCCGTCTTTATAAATACTGATGAGATATCGACCAGCAGGGATACCCGATCGTTTGTACTTACCATTAACGTCAGTTGTTGCTGTATATTCTGTGCCATCAGTGGCAACAATTTTCACTTCAACGCCTTCAATCGGATCCTGTGTGCTGGTTGTATCATTAATTTGACCCCGAACGGTGCCACCATTTACAACCGCCTCTTGCGCAAAAATAATACCACTCGACATACCGACACACGCAATTAGCACTAACGCAAAGCGTAAACGAGTCATTTGTTATGTTTCTCCTTTGGGATACTGTTTAATTGGGGAAGAAATTTTGATTGTTTGTTGTGTTTATCGTACTATAATTATACCTAACGGCTCTGCCTATGTCAAGTCTTTTATAGGAGCGTTGCAGGGCTATTTAGTTCTGAGTTTTTCCGTCCAATTTTGGACCCCCAGGCCCGGTAGGTGCGGTTTGGAACCGCACCGGACTTGAGAAGGCAGATTCAAAAATTTAGAGAATCCGATAATTTATCTAAAACTAAATAGTCCTGAGGAGCGTTGACAGTCGTAATGTGCGTTGTAAACGTGCCATTTCTCAAAAAAGTATAAAAAATCTATGCTCGCGTTGCCATCGCAACCGTATGGGTGTTACGCTGTTTTACCTTCCGATAATTCCCGAAAATAGCTATAAAATTACGTTTGATAAATTCTCGGAGACCCGAAATGGTGACGACATAGAGGCGTCCGTTCGGCTTGAGGGAGTGTTTCGCATCCGACAGGAAAATTTGTAGAAGCTCTTTGCCAACATTAGCAGGGAGGTTAGAGACGATGAGATCAAATTGGATATTCGGGAAATGGCTAAACCCGTTACTCAGGAAGACATGACAATTCTGGAGTTGGTTCTGTTCCACGTTTTTGCGTGCGTAGTCAACGGCTACAAAGTCTTTGTCCACCATGTAGACAGTTGATGTTTGGACGCATTTCGCAAGCGTGACACCAATAGCACCATATCCGCACCCAAGATCAAGGCAGGTGTCCCCTTCTTGGATGTCAATATGTTCAATTAATAGATGTGTTCCTGCATCAATTCCTTTGGGTGAGAAGAGACCCCACGTTGCGGAAAAGGTGAGGGAAATCCCGCGTAATTCTGTCTGAAACGCAGTTTCTCGTGCCGGAACATCTACTGCCATTTAATCAGGACTCCAAGCGTATCACCGGGCGAATTCCAGAGGAGGTCAAACGCAGCTTTCGACTCGGTATAGCGAAAGCGATGTGTAACCATTTCAGACGCATGTATCTCCTTATTCCGTATCTTTTCTAAGGCACGTGCGGCAATCTGTGAACGCGGTTCATCTGTCAGAATGCCAGCGACGAGACGTTTGCTCATCATTTTTGAGGAGTGTAAGGGGAGCGGTCCCTGCTGATAGAGCGCGATCAGTTGAATAATACCATACTGGCGCGTCATATCTTGTGCCTGCTCAAAAGATTTGACCCCCGCATACCCACCAACGCAATCTATGACCAGATCCGCGCCTTTACCATCAGTGAGGCGACGCACCTCTTCAACCGGATCTGTTTCATCAGCATTTATCGCCACGTCGGCACCGAGTTGCATCGACAATTCGCATCGAAGCGGTAACGCATCCACGGTAATAATCCGCGCTGGGTCATAGCCACGCAGCACTTGCATCATCAGGCTACCCACCAAACCTTGCCCTAAGACAACGACAGTATCTCCCGCTTTCACACCCGACGAGTCTGACCAAGCGACAGCACTCGTTGCAAGCGGCAGAAAAGTCCCCTCTTCAAAACCAACATCGTCAAGCGACACGATGCGTCCATCAGTCGCGTTAGGCTCAGCGACAACATATTGCGCATGCGGTGCTACGACCATAACGCGTTCACCCACCTGATAGTCCGTTACCTCAGTCCCAACGGCATCTACAATGCCTGTCAGTGAGTAACCCATGATTGAGGGGGGAACCGCTTCTTCCATAATGTACCGTCGAAATAATTCGGAACCGCGGCTAATTAACGTCGTATCTGTTTCTACCCGAATCTGTCGGGCACTTATCTCCGGTATCGGTACCTCTTCTAATTGAATGTTACCGAAACCTTCCGGTTTAGTTACTTGAAGCATGTCTCTTTTCCTCCGAGTAGGGGCGAGGTCACCTCGCCTCTACTGTAAACGTTTAGCTAAATCTTCACTCGTAACAGGCTCATCAAAAGACATCAGATAGATATGGAAAGTATCGCTTCTGTCGGAAACAAACACGAGATGCCGACCATCGGGTGAAAAGGCGGGTTGGATAGATCTGCCAATGTCATTCGTTATGCGACGTTCATTTTTGCCGTCTGCATCAATGAGGTAAATCTCCCAGTCATCACCTCTCGCGGAGACATACGCAATCGTTTTTCCGTCAGGCGATACAGTTGGGTTGTAGCAATCATAACGATTTGGGTTGAAATGTACCTCGTTTTGCCCATCAACATCTATCGTATACAACTGATTCACCTCATTTCGCGATGAGACAAACATAAGCCGTTTTCCGTCAGGGAAGAATGTAGGGCTACCATCATCTATCTCATTGAAAGTGATCCGTTTCGGTTCAACGTCCTCTGGCGTGAATTGGGCGAGGTCAATTTCCGCTAAATCAAGAAGATATAATTCCAAGTTTCCGTCTGCATTGGATTCGTAGACAACCTGATTCCCCGCAGGTGAGGTACGCGGCACACGCGCACCGAAACTTACCGGCAAAACCGCTTGCGTGGTTTTGCTGTGGATATGTGTCAAATTGAATCCTGCATAGATCGGCGTGGAACCACTACTTTGGATGACAACTTTAACTTCACGAGAGGATTTCGGTTCACTGCTATAAAAAAGATAGTTCGGGGTCGTCAGGAATGCCGGTGAACTATCATTAAAATCCGTCGTGAAGGTTACGCGACGTCGAATCCGTCCGTTCAGATCCATTAAATAGAGTTCACCGTTATCCGTTCGGAAAGATGAAAAAGCGATCTGTGTGCCATCCGGTGAGAACGTAGGTGAATAGTTATCTGAGTCGCCATCTGTGAGTTGCTTTGTCCGATAACTATCACCCACCAGTCCAATGATTTCGCGCAAGACATCGGGGTCCGAGGTACTACGCTGAACGAGTCTAAGTACCCGAAAGGCGGAAGTTCTATCACCAAATCTGAGATAGGTGCGTGCCAATTCAAGGCGTGCTACGGTGCGTGCTTCGGGCTGCGCAGCATAGAGCTGTGAAGCTTTTCGCAACTGCTCAACTGCGTCATTGTGCCGTCCCAATTCATTGTAAACTTTCCCTAATAATAGCCGTGCCTTCGGCTCTTCCGGTGCCGTTTCGATAAAAGCCTCTAATCCGGCAACTGCCGCTTGCGGGGTCCCGGCATCCAAGTGTTTTTCGCTCTCTTTCAAGACTACTTTGTCATCTTGGCACCCAAGCACGAAAACAACGAGAAGAATTTTGCAGAGGATTATTGAAATGCAATTGCGCCTAATATTACGTTCGGTTTCCATAAACATCTCACATCAACTGCCCCTTCTACGCCTGCCTCGCCATCCATTGCCAACTGCATAGAGCCAACATAAAATCCCTTGAACCGATGCACTAATTTTCAACTTCCAAGAAGGACGGTACATCAACTTTTCCCCATCGTCAAACGTCCAGATGTGAATAGCGTATGACGGCTGTTTTTGAGCGTCTTCTGTGTTATCTGTCGTGGTTTCGGCTTTCGCTGCAGGCTTAAATTGGGTTAAATCACGCCATTCCTTTACTGGCATGGAGTTGAGATAGAAAATGCCGAGGGCTGAAGCAAATATCAAAAAAAGAATAAACCCCTTCAGGAATTGTCCCAAGTAGAGTTGACCGAGTCCCGGCAGAATTGCGGATAATAGCATCGCAACATAAGAGCGAGCAGGCGCAGACGCACCTGGGGAGTTCCCAGAATTGCTGGAGTCAGTATAAGCAGTCGCCGGTTCTTCCATTTTGACTAAGACTCTCCTTGTGCAACGAGATAGACCCCAATACAGATGATCAGAGCACCAATGATGCGGACCTTAGGGATAGATTCTTTGAACAGCAGCCAAGAAAACAGGATTGACAACACATATCCAAAACTTAACATCGGATACGCAATGCTCAATTTAACACGCGATAGGATAATCAACCAGATGAGCGTAGTAAAGCCGTATATCGCAATCCCACTGAGAATATAGGGATTCAGAAATGCCTGCGTCAATTTCCCCAACGCATCTCGGATACTGTTGACACGACCCACCACATTCATCCCGTGTTTGAACAGAATTTGTCCTAACACCGTTAATAGAACATTGAAAAATAGCAGTATAAAATCTTTCATGCTTTTATTATATCATACCTGTAATCTTTTTACAATTTTTTAGTTTTTGGAGTTTTAGTCTATGTGCAGGGCTATTTAGTTTTCGGTTTTCGTCCAATTTTGGACCATAAGTGTCAATTTAAGAAAAAATAACCGTCTCAGACCCAGGTCCGGTAGGTTCGGTTTCCCAACCGAACCGGATCCTACGCGGAAATCTTGAAGATGCCAAAAACCTCTTGAATCCCGTAGGGATGGTATGTTTATAGCAGCGTTTTCAAGCAAAACCCCAAGCCCCGTAGGGGCGGTATGTTTATATCGGTGTTCCAAAATACCATGAAACAATCACTAAATTGACACCTATGGTGCGTGTTTCTAACCGCACCGGATCTGTAACAGAAAGCATAAAACCCGCGAATTTCTTAAAATTAAATCACCGTGGTCTATGTGATCGGAGTCACTTACCCCCATTTTTTTTTGAAGCGTTGTGATAAAAGGTTTTTGATGGGAAAGGTATGGGAAAGTCAGTAGGTTTATGATAAAATACCTCCTTACAACCGTCTGGGATCACAGACAAACCTATAAAATCGTAAGGAGGTATTTTATGAAAAAGAGATACCCGAAACGGGTAAATCCAGAAACGATGATAACACGTTTTGAAGAAATATGCAAGTCTGTCGGTCTGAAAAAACCGACTTTTCGGAACTTGCTGTTCGTCTTGATAGCGATCAGTGTTGCGAAAACCTTTCGCATCAATGAGATCGCCTCGCGTTTGCCGCTTGTTGTTGCCCGGGAGAAGTCGAAACAGAAAAGATTTCTCCGCTTTCTTGACACACCCTTGCCTGTGGATGCGCTGAAGACATCCTGGTTCGCAGCGGTTCTGACTTGGTTTTCGAGGGATGCGGGGGCTGATGTGTATTTGCTCGTTGATGAGACGGATCTGATTGCGGGGTGGAAGGCACTTGTGATTTCGATCCCGTTTCGGCATCGTGCGATCCCTATCTTTTGGTTCATTTACAGCAATCAGCAGATCCGAGACGGTATCTATAAAAGTCATAACGAGATCATCCAATACTTTTCTGAGTGCGTCTATCAACAGGCTTTAGAAGTTATGTCGAAAAACAGCCAGCGTCCTGTTTTGGTATTTGACCGTGGCTTTGCCCGTGCGCAGCATGTCATCAAGTTTCTCAAGGCAAAGCATATCCGCTTCGTCATGCGGGTTTGCCGAAATGTCGGCATCATACATCATGGCAGTCGTAAGAAACTTGATGACATGCCAGACGGATGGTATCCCGAAATCCTTTATCAGGCACAACACCAGATACCCCTGCAGCTTTATATCATTCGAGACACTGATTTCAAAGACCCAATGTATCTCATCTCAAACCACATCTGTGGACATCAGATACATCAATGCTACAAAAGACGTATGCAGATCGAACACGGATTCCGAGATATAAAGTCTTGCTTCGGATTTGGAAAACTCGTCTTGAAAAAACCGACACAAGCACGGCTTGAGGTCTTATGGCTCTGTGCCTGTTTCGCTTATGGGTTGCTCTTTATCAGTTACGAGAAAACGGCAACACATTGGCAGAAGTTTTACAATACAGACAAGAGAAAAAACTACTCCGTCATTACCGTTATCAAACGCATTCTCACCGATACGTGGAATACCGCGTTTCTCATCTCATTTTTCACGGATATAGACTGTAGAGGGAATCGAGTTTAGATTGCCACGCACTGACTGCTTTTCTCACACATAAACCTAACAACATCAACTACATTCTATACTTGAAAAAAAATGGGGGTAGGTGACATGTGATCGGAATATTGAAATGTTCCGGTGTTAATGGTATACTTGACACAAGATGCCCGAATTGCTGTTTGATTGGATGGACGTGTTTTTTATCAATCTTTATGTGTAGATGATTTTAAAGGGGGGTGTGTCGTATGCTGAGGCAGTATGCGTTTATTTTTCTATTGTTTTTATTGACATTTTCCGCGCTTTTAGGCGGTGTGTCGGCACAAAATGATATTCAATCCGAAATTGAGAACGCACGGCAAAAAGGATACTCGGATGAAGAAATCCGTCAAGCCTTGAGAAACGCGACTTGGACTGAAGCGCAAATAGACAAGTTGCTTTCTACGCCTCAAAGCGAAACCCAACAGGAGCAAGGTAAAGAATACGATCCAGCGGATGTGCAGCAATGGAACTTACCGGAAGGGGCGATCAGACGGATCGGTAAAGGCAAGACCAGTGATGTTACTTATGCTCCGGACGGACAGAGGCTTGCCGTTGCTGGTTTCATTGGTATATGGATTTATGATGCGCGCACCCTCAACCCCCTGAAACTAATCGCGGAAGATACAGGATGGATCAGGAGCGTGCGTTTTTCACCCGATGGCAAAACAATCGTAAGTGGCGGCAGCGGAGGCATGAACAGAATCCTCCGTTTATGGGATGTCAACACCGGCAGCCTTCTCAAAACATTCAAAGGACATACAATTTGGGTCAATAGTGTGAGTTTTTCACCCGATGGCAATACAATCGTAAGTGGCGGCGAGCACAAAATCCTTCGTTTATGGGATGTCAACACCGGCAGCCTTCTCAAAACATTCAAAGGACATAAACATAGCGTCAGGAGTGTGCGTTTCTCACCTGACGGAAAAACAATCGCAACAGGCAGTGCTGACGGCACTTTTCGACTGTGGAACGCTGACACGGGCAGAAGCATTAAAACACTCAAAGGACATACACCTTGGGTTACGAGTGTGTGTTTCTCACCGGATGGAAGTACACTCGCAAGTGCAAGTTGGGACACCACGGTTCGTTTATCGGATGTCAACACCGGCAAACTTTTAAGAACACTTACAGCACATACACGAAGTGTCAATAGTGTCAGTTTCTCGCCAGATGGACAAACACTCGCAACGGGAAGTGATGACACTGTGCATTTGTGGGACGTAGACAGGGGGATCATTCTCAAGACACTCACGGGACATACAGGTGGTGTCAGGCGTGTGCGTTTCTCACCCGATGGAAATGCACTCGCAAGTGTAGGTTGGAGCGGCACGGTTCGTTTATGGGACGTAAACACCGGTAGAAACATTAAGACACTCATAGGACATACAAGTTATGTCGATAGCAGTCTCTCACGCGATGGAAACGCAAGTGTGAGTTTCTCGTTCGATGGGAAAACGATCGCAAGCGGGAGTTCGGACGGAATTATGCGTTTATGGGACGCAGAAACAGGTAGAAACATCCAAACATTCAAAGGACACATAAATTGGATCAATAGTGTGCGTTTCTCACCCGATGGCAAAACAATCGTAAGTGGCGGCAGCGACAAAACCATTCATTTATGGGACGCAGAAACGGGTGGAAACATCCAAACATTCAAAGGACATACAGGTTCTGTCAATAGTGTGCGTTTTTCACCCGATGGTCAAACGATCGCAAGCGGGAGTAAGGACGGCACCGTGCGCTTATGGGATGTAAAAACGGGCAGACAGGTCAAAGCACTCAAAGGACATACAAATCATGTACATATTGTCAGTTTCTCGTCCGATGGTCAAACGATCACAAGTGGGAGTTCGGACGAAACTGTGCGTTTATGGGACGTAGAAACAGGTAGAAACATCCAAACATTCAAAGGACATACAGGTTCTGTCAATAGTGTGCGTTTTTCACCCGATGGTCAAACGATCGCAAGCGGGAGTTCGGACAGCACTGTGCGTTTATGGGACGTAGAAACAGGTAAACAGATACAGACACTCTCAGGACATAAAAGGGGGGTCAGGAGTGTTATTTTCTCACCCGATGGTCAAACGATCGCAAGCGGGAGTTCGGACGAAACTGTGCGTTTATGGGACGTAGAAACAGGTAAACAGATACAGACATTCACAGGACATAAAGGGGCTGTCAGTAAGGTCAGTTTCTCACCGGATAGCAGCATGCTTACAAGTGGGAGTTTGGACGGGACGATTTTAGTGTGGGATGTGCAGGGGTTCAGAACGGCGGGGTTAACACGTTGACATCTAAAAACCCCGATTTCTAAACAGGGTGATTGATTCTTTGGTGGGGTTTCAAATCTCGCAATGGTGGGAATGATAAGCAGAGTAGATCACTTTAAAGGGGATTGTGCTGTATGCTGAGGCGGTATGCGTTTATTTTTCTGTTGTTTTTATTACCATTTTCTCTGCTTTTCGGGTGTCCATCAGCACAGGACGATGTAAAGTCACCACAAAACGATGTGCAGTCGGAGCAGGACGATGTGAAATCAGTACAGGGCGATGTGCAGCAATGGAACTTACCGGAGGGCGCGGTCAGACGACTCGGTAGAGGTCGCGTCTATGAAGTTGCGTATTCGCCGGATGGAGGGTGGCTGGCAGCTGCTGGTTCCGTTGGTATCTGGATTTACGATGCGCACACCCTTAACCCCGTTAAACTGCTCACGGGACATACATGGGATGTTCAGAGCGTTAGTTTCTCGCCGGGTGGACGAACAATCGCAAGTGGGAGTTGGGATAAAACCGTTCGTTTGTGGGACGTAAACACAAGGAGAAACATAAAAATACTCACGGGACATACAGGTTCGGTCATGAGTGTGAGTTTCTCACCCGATGGGCAAAAAATCGCAACCGGCAGTCTGGAGGGGACGGTTCTACTCTGGGATGTGAGTGGGCTTGGAATGGGAGATTGATGAGCGCAAACCCGTATCTACAGCGGCAACGCAGCCCAGTGGCAGAAGTGTAAACGTTGGAGCAGATCGCGGAAACTGCCTTAGCCTCCACGGTGCTCATTGTTAACGAACATGCTATAGATTATAGAGAAACGTTACTTTAACCACAACGACTCGATTTTCCAACTGTAACGCACGGTTCAATCCTGTGCCAACAAGCGCATCCGCCCAAGTTTCATTATAGGCAACGAAAAGATGGCTCTTCGGACTATATTCCCATCCGAATAGAAGACTTAGCAGATAGTGCTCATGAATTTCGGCTGATAGTGGGCGTTCCCTACCCGCTTGCGCGAACATCCGCAGAAACGATTCGCGCGTGAATAAATAGGTCGCACGCAACGAACTAACGAAGAATCTGCCATCAATAGCACCTTCCAAATCAAGACTCTGCGCGTAACTACTATCTAATTCTACGGAAAAGTTGCTCTGTGGACGTAAAGTAGATTGGAGCGTGAGACTCCGCTGTTTGCCTGCTTGTTGTCTTCCGAAATTAAAATAATCTGCAAAATCCATGCTGATACCGATAGCAATCGGGTATGTGGAGTTGGTATCAAACTCAAATCCGTATCTGTCTGCCGTAAATACTTCAGTGAGTTCAACTTCCCGACTTCGAGTATAGTAGGCATTAATATCATCTAAGAGGATTTCTCGGAAATCCATCCCAACATCCGCACCAACGCTCCATCTGAGGAGGTCCTCGTCGAACTCAGACGAAAGAGACAACTTAGGGTTGCGTTCTTGCCACTCGGAAAAGTATTCCGGTGTATAAAGGCTTTGCGAAAGGCGGGCGGTTACGCCAGAGAAAAATTGATGATTACCCCAATGTGGAGAATAAGAGCCGCGCATATAGACGCGCTGCCAACCCCGGTCCCGTTCTTTCCGTAAAAATCCTGTCTGGTTAATCTCAAAGTGCGGCGCAACGCGTTCAAATCCCATACTACTACTCCAGAGGTAATTCCGCTGTGCGAAGTTAACGGTATATGCAGCGTTGTCTCTGTCCTCTCCCGGATGGAAACTCCCAGCGTATTGCCCCGTAAGATGATAAGTCTTGCCGAGGGCAAGATTCATATCAATGCCGCCCACTCGACTGTGTTCCCAACTATCACTACCGGGTTGTTCCTTATTCACAAATAGAATCCCAACGTTTGAGCGTTTGAGGATGTCGCGTTTAACACGGATAGCGGAAAACCACGCCTCCTCTTTTTCCGACGAGACGGTCTCAGAGAAACCGAACTCACCCGTCTGATTGCCCAAAACGCCAATAGAATAGTCACCTACCTTCCCGGTGAGCTTGCCGCCCCAGAGAATATTCCCACGACTCCCGATCCGACGGCTAAACATCAGATCGTATGGCGTTTCAAAAAAACTGTTTCCCTCAACAAAAAATGGGCGTTTTTCTGGAAAACGCGTCGGAAACCGAGTCAGATTGATCTCCAACTGATCTGCCTCAACCTGTGCAAAATCAGGGTTGACAGTGAGGTTCGCCTTCAATGCACTCGTAACACTATATTGCACATCCAACCCCGTACCGAGTTGACGCGCAACATCCGCATCAGTAGCACTCGCGGCACCCCCTAAAGCATAAGGGGTGATTTCAAAGTTTTTCCCAGTCTCAATACCCTGAATACCAACGATATGCCCTAAATCTGACATCCGTGTAACCACACCCGCCTGTGTCAACTGCTTCCATACCGTAACCTCGCTCTTTCGACGATTTACCCGCTCCACATCAAAACCCCAAATCTGTGTCGGTTTGTCGGTGAATCGGAAGTTGAAAAATGGGATCTTAAACTCGGCACTCCATCCGAATTCATCAATCTTGCTTTCAACCCACCAAATTCCCTTCCAGTTAGCGTCGCGCTGCGTATCCTCATACCGGTAATTATCACTTTGGACACCACCAGGGTTCGTTGCAAATTTATAGCCTGTGCGGTGATCGTGATGTGGGTCAATGAAGAACGAGATAACATCCGAAGCATAAACATCGCCGCGCCGCGTCATCCGATTCACAATTTTATTCGGTTCGGCATCATAACATCGGAATGCGACGTAAAGGTTATGCACATCGTAAGCAATACGGAATTCTGTGTCATCGGTCGCACCGCTACCGCGGGCGGGTTCAAGTTGAATAAAACCGCTACGCGATTCCGACTGCTGCCATACCACATCATCTAAAACGCCATCAATCTGTGGCGGTTCACCTTCAATTCGGTACGCTTCAATGACGTGTTCACCTGTTCCTTCTGGATGTGCAAAGAGGAGGATCGGATATGAAATAGTGGATAAGAGTAGGACAATGATAAGTCTTGACATGCGTTTAATTATAATGGAAAGGCAACGCATTGTCAAATGCAGTTATTTTTCAGCGAAAAGACGCACTGCTGCTACTATAGTTTCAGAATAGGGCGGAGGTCAAAAAATTTGTTAACCTTTTCTTGAAAAATATCGTTAAATATCTTTAAAATTCTTTAACCTTAAGGTTAGAGAGATGGCTTTCACCTTTTTTGAGCATACTTGCATATCGCAATAATTTCCGTCGGCACGCCTCGTGCGACTTCAACGAAGAAGGATACAACACAATGGTTGAACTTACACGGAAAGACATCGAATTTTTCAAGACTGAAGGATACTTGGTGAAACGAAACGTCCTTGACCCAGAATTGATGGAACGGGCACGCACGAGACTCTGGGACGGTGCCCCCGAAGGACGCAAACGAGAAAACCCTGAAACTTGGATAGGTCCCTTCACTTCTGAAGAGGAAAACCCCGATAAAGACAACCATCGACGCGGTTTCCGTTGGAATTTCCGAGAGCCCGGCGGAGAAGATTGGATGGTTCAACTCCTCGCAACGGATCCAAACGTCTGGCGGATGGCGGAGCAGCTTTTAGGAAAAGGAAATCTGGTGCAACCCGAACGTGTACGCGGCATTTATTGCACGCTCCCCTACGGCGATGTTCCCAAGAAGTCGATCGGTTGCCATGTAGACGCGCATCCGTTCCATCTCGGCGCGGTCGGCTATATTGACGATGTACCACCAGAGGGCGGCGGATTTACAGTCTGGCCCGGGAGCCACCAAGTCTTCTATTACGATTACTACTCCCAATACAAAAACGAACCAACGCCACAATACGATGTAGACCGAGAACGCATCAGCAGAGGGCCAGGCGTTGAATGCTACGGAAATGCAGGCGATGTCGTCTTTTGGCACCATCGTATCGGACATGCTGCCGGACATAACTACTCAGAGCAGATTCGACAGGCGGTCCTATACGACTTCCGAAAAACTGAATTGGAACAAACCCAAGAGGAACCACCTAACGAAGACATGTGGCGCGATTGGCCCGGCATCAAGGCGTTAGACAGGGAGCTCTTGTAACACTTATCCCTCAACCCAAAAAAGTTGGAGGATTGGAAGCGTGGAAGACTCATCCTTCCAATCTTCCAATCTTCCACGCTTTCCGCTTATCGTAACCCTAACTCCTTCAATGTTCCCGCCATCATATCGTGCGCAATTTGTGCCTTCTCCATCCGCATGTGCGGAAATGTCTCCACCGAGATATACTTATTGTAACCCGCTTTTCCTAAACTCGCCGCAAAGGTCCGAAAATCCAACTCATCTCCATCTTCACCCGGAATCAGAAACGTACTATACGGATACATCCCTGTCACACCTTTTACGTGGCAATGCGCCGTAAGCGATCCCAGTTTTTCGGTAACCTCAGCGATGTCCTCACCGAGATGATAGAAATTGGTGATGTCGTTAAGAGATTTCAGCGCGTCTGATCCGACGTGCGCAATCAGAAGTGTAACTTTCGCAGACGCATCAATCGTCGTTGCCTCGTGGTTGTGGATGTTCATTGTGATACCGAGTTCTTCCGCGCGACGACAGATCGGCTTCAGCACATCAACAAGGAGCCGCCACGCGAACGCATCACCGTTTTCACCACCGTATCCAGTGAGAAAGTTAACGCCACCTGCCCCCAGGGCAACCGCGACGTCTTGCAGCAGCGCGTAGTGGTCAACTGCTCCCTGTTGGTCCTCCACCGCCAGTTGGTATAGACCGCCTCCAGTGAACGGATTAATAACAGAGACCTTCAAGCCACTGTCGGTTACCATCGCTTTGACTTCCTTGAGCAAACCGTCGGTGACCTCACCAGAAGGGATATGTGCCTCTGGACCGCACATCATCTCAATCGCATCGTAGCCCGCATCAGCAAGAATCGTGATAACCTCTTGTAAAGGGAGGTCTTTCATCCCACCCGCATGATAAGAAATACCAATCATAGTTTTGACTCCTTCCATTCATCGTTTCTCAATCGCTTATTTTCCCCTTTTCGTCCTTCCTGTTATATCCCATAAGTGCACAGTCCCACCCGCTAAACAGGCAAGTGTAATGTTATCAGGTGCGAATACCAAGGCATTAATACTCAATTCCCATCTACTCGCACTAATGACAGAGAGTAAATGGCGGCTTGCCAGATCCCAGATAAGAATCTTGCCATCATAACTCCCACTCGCGAGCGTTTTTCCGTCGGGTGAAAATGCTAATGCTATTACACCGCCTCCCGGTGCCGGCATAACTGCTATCTGACTATCGGTGTCAACATCCCATAATCGAATCTCTGCAAAAGCAACATCCCACAATCGGTCTTCATAATTGTAGCCGCCGCTCGCGAGTATTTCTCCATCAGGTGAAAACGCCAGTGACATGACTCGATACATAGGCACGGTGAAGAATGAAAGTGAGCGAGTTCCCTGCCTATTCAACACAATTGGAGGCAAAGCGCGCGGATAATTGTCTCTTATCCAACTCCAGCGAATGCCCATTTCGTTTGGTGCTGTTGCAAAATAAAACGTCGCCAATTGCATACGTCTCAACGCCTTTGTGCCAACTACTTGTTGATGGACAATCCGATCATGAACGAGATCTAATATCCAAACTGAACCACTATGCCCTAAGGTAATAGCGTTAGTCCTATCATGTAAAAATATCTTCGCTGTGTCCTCTGATACGTTGACTTGAGGTGTTAAAGCGTCCTTGTCTTTACTTGGTATATCATACGGTTGCCTCCCAAGAAATGCATGCTGTTCTGACTGTGGATGCCTCAGACCCAGCGAGTTGAGGTCCCATACAACAAACTGGTAGTTACCGCGCGACGCAATTACACCAACGACAGTTTTTCCATCGGGATAAAACTCTAACGCCCTGACTTGGTTCATATTCGTCTCAAGGGTCAGCAGATGCTCACCAGTTTCTACATCCCATAAACGTGCTTCTCGGTGTCCGGAGGTTACGAGTGTTTTTGCATCTGGTGAGAACACTAAAACAGGGAAATGATCGCTGACATAACCTTTGAGGGTCGAAATATGTGTGTACTCTTGGGCATATTTCTTTGGCAGATATGGCGGTGCCATGTGTAAAATATTTGGGAGAATAACCTCCACTCCGAAGACGATAAGGAACCAATCAAACGCTGCGGTCAACACAATTAATACAACGATCCATCTCTTTCTTTTCAAGGTTTGCCCGGGCAGCTTATTGCTCTTGCACCACCTAATACGTTCCCGGACAGAGTGTCTCAGTTTCATCGCTTTCTCCTTTCAGAGGTCGCTGGTACATTCTGATGTTACCCTTATAGACACCTCCCCAATTAAAAAGATAGAAAGTGGAAATGCTTATTTTCAGTTGCCTGTTTTATCTTTTGTTCTTCCCGTTATATCCCAGATCTGTACGGTCCCGTTAACGTGGCCACTGGCGAGCGTAATACTATCAGGTGCAAATTTCAAAGTCAGCACTCCCCGTTCACCGACATCACCTACATTGATGATAGTGATCAGCCGACGATTTTCCACGTCCCAGATAAAAATCGTGTGATTCCAGTTATTCCTGCTAGACCAACTATCACTTACACCCACGAGCGTTTTATCATCCGGCGAAAAAGTTAACAAATTAATAGGTTTACCAGGCTTTTTGAATGTATGAAGTGGATATCCGGTGTCAGTGTCCCACAATCCAACTTCTGCATCCGCAACGTCACATAATTGCGTTACAATGGCCCGCCTACCAACCGCGAAAATTTTCCGGTCCGCTGAAAATGCCACTGCGGGGATGTCGGGGTGTCCCGAAAGCATCCTGTTCCAAGTCTCTAAGGTAGTATGGATTTGACCTATTGCATTATACACGTGCACAGAACCACTTAGGTCTTCATGATGCCCTGTAACACTATCATATACACCAACAAAACCTTGCCGACTCATAGTGAGAAGTTTCGCACCATCCGGCGAGAATTCCAACCCAACAATTGGTAGTGTATCCGTCGTGAAAGTTAATCGCGGACTACCGGTATTGACATTCCACAACCGAACGGTATGAGGTATGAAATATTTTCCACCTTCCTTCTGCATTAGTATGGACGGGGGCATTAACATCCTCTGTTCCATAATTCTCCGTGGTCGCGAACTCACACTCGCCAACGTTTTTCCATCTGGCGAAAACGCAACTGCGACTGCATTCGTCCAGCCTTCATCCACCTTCAGGGTCGTTATTAGCATCCCGCTACTGACATCCCAGATGAGAATTTTACGATGTCCACCAGCAGCAAGCGTTTGCCCATCCGGTGAAAACGCAATCGCATGAATATCGTCCCTCAATCTCGGCCGGGATTCATCTCGGAGTGTTGTTACGTGCGTGTACGCTTGGGCATATTCCTCCGACAAATATGGGGCAGCGTCTAACAGCGGGGAGATCGCTTTTCCTAAAATGAAGAGTAGAAGCACATCAAACGCCGCACAGATCAATACAATTGATGCAAAGATCCATTTCTTCCTTTTCAGGGTTTGTCCAGGCAGCGTATCGCTCTTACACCATCGAATACGTTCGCGGACAGATCGTCTCAGTCTCATCGCTTTCTCCTTCAGACACCACGGCTACACTTTGATACTCACTTTATAGAGACTTTTCTGTGCAAAAAGATAGAAAAAAGTAACTTTTACAACACCACAACAAAAAAGCCGAATCCCCCGCAGGCTCAGCAATTATATTTCATCAACTATTCTCAATCGAATTTGAACGTTAGGTTCATTCTAACCAAATTTCTTCTTCTGTGAACTTATCATTGTCGTATAAGGAGCGTCCCCTCCTGTGTCACGCATAGCAGTTTTCCGCTATCTGTCGAAAACATCAATTCACGGATAGCACCTTCTTGGATCGGAAATGAGGATATAAGATCATCAGCATCTACATCCCAAAGCTGAATATGCCGATCTCTGCCACCACTGACGAGCAGCTCACCATCACCAGAAAACGCTACCGTATCGACCGAGTCGGTGTGTCCCCTTAAAATAGACAGCACACGCTCAGTGTCCACATCCCACAAGCGAACAAGGGTGTCAGAACCGCCGCTCGCCAAGACATTTTTATCCTGTGGCGAAAACGCCAACGTCAAAACAAGACCATCATGTGCCGAGAAAGATGACAAGAATCTACCTGTCTCAACTTCCCACAATCGAATTTTACCATCCGCACTCCCGCTCGCAAGCGTTGTACCGTCCGGTGAGAATGCCAAACTCCTAATGCGTCCCGGAGCTTCCGCTGAAGCCGAAAGCAACCGTTCTGTACGCGGATCCCATCCCGGAAGTGGAACACCGTCCGGCGACGAAGATGCTAACGCCTGCACTAAATTGGAGTCTCCTGCAAGCGTCAACGTCTCACGAGCAGTGGCAGTATCCCACAATCGGAGCGTGTTGTCTTCACTGCCGCTGGCAAGCATGGAATTATCTGGCGCGAATGCCAATGCACGCACCCGTTCTGTATAGCCTGAGAGCATCGCAAATTGAGCACCACTTGTAGTATCATATATCCAAATACGTCCATCACCACCCGCCGCGAGCCGTGTACCATCTGGCGAAAACGTGATGTCCGTCACTTCACCTTTATCAAGCCGCAATTTGAGTCCGTGTGGCAGATCAGCTTCGATGGTGTTTTGAAATAAGTCTGTTTTTTCCATAATATTTTCTCTTTAGGGCTTACGTATTTCCTCTTAAAGTCCCCCTGATAAGGGGGATTTAGGGGGTTTAAAATATCTTAAAGTCCCCCTGATAAGGGGGATTTAGGGGGTTTAAAATACCAAAACGCAATTACTGCCTTTTGCGTAAGTCCTACCCTTATCAAATTAGGCAGCAGTCCAATCCAGAACAACCCCTGTATACACATTCGGTTCATTGAGGAGGCCATCGTAAGCCTGCTTAATCGCCTCCGGTTTGAGACGATGCGAAATTAAGGGTTCAACGTGCAACTGCCCGCGCGCCATCCAGTCAAAAATCGTTTGCTGTTTGCCGAATTGCGAAGTCCGGTTGCCAATGTCTGGATACATCGGGACGCACCATTCTAACGCACCCCGAATCGTAATCCATCGTAGATGCGTTTCGGATAGCAGATCGGTCAGGTCCCCTTGGACTGAGACGCGCGGTGAACCGAGGATAATAAGCTGCCCATGATTCGCAGTAGCACGGAGTGCTTGCATAACGACACTGCTGTGTCCAACCGCATCAACCGTAATATCGCCGAGTTCGCCGCCCGTAATCTCCTGAATCTCCGCTTGGGTCTCGTCAGCATCGCCACCAACGGTGTGTTCAATCCCACATCGCTGTGCAAGTTTCCGCCGCGCGGCTACCGGATCCACACCGATGACGCGACATCCGTGAATCTGAAACATCTGTGATGCCAAATTCCCGACAAGCCCCAATCCAAAAACGACAACCCACGGGTTCGTGCCAATTTCTCCGACAACTATCGCTGTCATCGCAACGCCTGCCATCCGTGATGCCGCAACGACAGCCGGATCTACTGCTTCTCTAACAGGCGCGACCAACCGATCCTGTGAATAGCGAATCGTTGAGGCGTGCCGTCCATAACTAAAAACTCGGTCACCCGGAGCCGCCCGAGTAACACCAGTCCCCACGTCGCTCACAACGCCGACATTCGCATAACCGGAACGCCACGGATATTCACACCATGCCCCCTTCTGAAATACTTTCGGTTCTTTTCCCGTATAATTGGCGAGTTCTGTCCCACTACTAATGAACGTATATTCTGTATCTATCAGTAATTCATTCGGAGCGAGCACCGGCGCATCTATGTCCGCAGTCTGCAGTTCCACTCGGTTTTGACCAGTTACGACAACTTCTCTTATTTTCATGGCGAGTCTTCTTCTCCTAATGCTATGAGTTCTTCCTGCTTAATCTTGTGAATGAGTGCCCGCATCCGCCTGTATCTCACAAACCCAACGAAGAAGGTAGCGATACCCAGTAAAATAAAAATAATGCCGATGACCTCAACGACATGCGAGCTAAAGATAGCAACCTGTGAACTAAAAATGTCTTTGAAGTGCACAAAGGATAAACCCGCAACAAACAATGTTAACGCCGTACGAATATAGGCGAGATAAGTGCGTTCATTCGCAAGAATAGTTCGGTCTGCGGCGAGATGATCGCGCAGGATAAGTTGATCTTCCAATCCTGTGTACGGTGTCGGTTTATCTGACATTCACTTCTGACCCATTCTTTCAAAAGAGATTTAAAATAATGACCCCCGCAAGCCATCCATAAAAAATCCGCAGACACCGTAACCTTTTTGCGACGCGTCGATATTCCGCCGTGTAACGCGCAGGATTTCGGAAATAGAGTGCCTGTCGTTTAGGGGTGGACAAGTCAATTGGCGGTGTTAAGACACTCAGGACAATAACACTGATGCCGAGCAGAAAAATACTGACGATGGGCACAATACTAAGAATCACGCCGAACAGTGTCCATCGCCACTTTGAAACACTTCTCGATGCATCCGCTCGGGCTGCGTTAGTCAGTGATACAGAAGGCATAGAAGCCATACGTGATATCTATATTATTTAGGACTTGCGCCCTGCTTCTTAAAGTCCCCCTGATAAGGGGGATTTAGGGGGTTAAAAACTGCTTTTTGCGTAAGTCCTAATAACGTATTAACCCTCGTACCTCAAATTCTTGCCGTTGTCGGAACCACCTTGGTGCCAAACCCAGACATCACGGAAGTATGCCTGCTTTTCAGGCGGTAAACCTTCAATAATGTCTTTCGGCACTGAGGGTCTATGAAATTGGCAACCGACAAAATTATAGCAATTGAAAATGGCGATCCGCGGTCGATCCGGATTTTGCCACGCAATCCCGGAATGACAGAGATTTTCCGTAAAGATAATCACAGAACCTGGCGGGCAGCTGTAGGTCTCAAAAAGCGGTGAATCTGTCTGTCGGTGTGCTTCAGGAATTCGGAAATTCGCTTTATGGCTACCCGGCAAAAATAGCGTACCACCTTCACCCGCTTCGACTTCATTCAACTCAAAAACAACCCGCGTCAGGGCAGAATATATCTTTCCATCGTGACACTGATAGTTGAAATTAGGGTTCACATTTCGGACACCCCCGTGCGGTGGCGGTCCCCCATTTCCTACCTCACGATAGGTGAACCAACTCGACTCCATCCGAATTTCTCCGAGGATTTCACGAAGAATATCAAGGACAACAGGATGGTCAATTAAAAATGAGGCAGTCCCACCCGGAAACCGCCGTTCATGCGGTGGCAGAGATTCGGGGTCAGTGCGGATGGTCTCAATCTGCGTCTTCAGTGCCGTAATCTCCGACGCCGTCAAAACTTCAGGGATTAACAAGTACCCCTTGAGATCGAAGATAAATTTCTGTTCTTCAGTCATAACAGTCCTCTCCAACAAACACACTTTTGATTGTCTTGCAATATTATAACAAACTTTTCGTTTAATTCAAACGATTTTTTAATTTTTAATCGGTATGATTATGTAGAGCTTGTCTCATAAATACCAGTTCACACGTCCTTTAAAGGAAACCTTTTTTGGTAGATACATTGCAAGTCCCCCTGATAAGGGGGATTTAGGGGGTTTCTTTCATGAGACATCTTTATCAGATTGGAATCACTCACTGACCGACAATCCTAACTGAATACTTCTGAAAAATTAATAACCTTCCTTGACATCAATGCATACTCTATGCTACACTAAAAACATGTTACAAACGGTGCTTTTGTTGCGGCAGTTGGCTTCGTCTGACGTTAACTGCTATCAGAAATAACGCCGTGCAATTGAATTTGATTCATATTAAAAATGGAGTACCCAATTTAATGGATTTCAAACAAGCATTAGACAACAAAATCGCAGATCACAACTTACTCGACCATCCCTTCTACCAAGCGTGGAGTGCTGGCGAATTGCCAGTCGAAACACTACGCGCGTATGCCCAAGAGTACGGTGCCTTTATCGCTACAATACCAAACGGATGGGAAACAATCAACGATACCGAGACCGCAGAGGAAGAGACAGAACACATTGACATGTGGGCTGATTTCGCGGATGGACTTGACACGACCATCTCTGAAGCACAAATCCCGCAGGTGAAGGCACTGCTTGAAACAGCAGATGAACTCTTCTCCGAACCAACGACCGCGCTCGGCGCGCTTTATGCCTTTGAGGCACAGCAACCCGCAACCGCACAATCGAAACTCGCCGGTTTGAAAGAATTCTACCAACTCCCTAAAACCGTTGAGCCATATTTTGAAACGCATTCACACAATGAGCATGAAGCAGAGACACTGCTTGAACGCATCGGCGCGTTGCCATCGGAATCTCACATCACTGTCGTGCAAGCATGCGAGAAAATGAGCGCTGCCTTGTGGGACGCGCTCACAGGAATTCACGATGCCGAATGCGCATGATACAGTGACATCATATTTTGACGCACTCGTTGCCAGAGATGCTGAAACCCTCATTAAAATGATGCTCCCCGCCACACACTACGTCAAGATCGGCACCGATGCAGACGAAGTTGTTGAGAGCAGCGCGGGAATTGCGAAGTATTATCAAAACCACGTCGCAAGCACTGAGGATTTCAGCATCAAGTTTATTGTGCTTGATGTACAAGAGCGGAATGAGGTCGCGTGGTTCTACACACAACAAATCTGGAAACTCAAATGGCAAGGCACACCCGAGGAATTCGTCATGCGGATGACGGGTGTCTTGGAAAAAATAGATGACTCGTGGAAGTTCGCACAGATTCACGCCTCAATCGGTGTCCCAACAACGGAGGACACATTGTGATAATCCTTTCTAAAGAAATCCAACAAGCGATCAAAGATTCTCAGGAGGAGCCTGTACGGTTAGTAGATCCAGAAACAAATGTGGAATATGTTGTGGTCCCTGTAGAAACGTTTGAACGGATGCGAAAAGGCGTATACTACGACGACGGTCCGCTCACTGAAGAAGAACGTCGCTACCTCCTCATTCAAGCGGGACTTCGAGCCGGTTGGGATGATCCAGAGATGGACGTTTACAACGACATGGGTCCACGGAGGGATGATGCATAAGTGTCAATTTTTAAAAAAATAACTGCCTTCGCCCCCGGCCCGGTAGGTTCGGTTTTGCGGCGTACACGCCCAAATGCGACGTGCATTCCTAACCGAACCGGATCCTACGCGGAAACCTTGAAGACTTCAAAACCCTCTTCAGTCGCGTAGCGACGGTATGTTTATAGCAGCGTTTTCAATCAAAAATCCAAGTCCCGTAGGGGCGGTATGTTTATATCGGTGTTACAAAATACCATGAAATAATCCCTAAATTGACACCTATGGTTCCGCGGAGGGATGATGAGAGTTCAACGCGGTGACATGGAGAAACCATTGCAAATCTCAGCGATCTCTTTTGATGGCGACATGACCTTATGGGATTTTCTAAAGGTGATGCGGCATTCGCTCAAGCAAACATTGGCGGAACTGCAAAAACAGGTTCCAACCCAACGCGCTTTAGAACTTACAGTCGAAAAAATGATCGCAATTCGCGACCAATTGGCTGAAGAAGTGAAAGGCGAAATCTGGAGCCTACTGGAAATCAGGAAACGCGCGTTTGAAAGAACGCTCGAACACGTAGGACATCCCGATAAAGACCTCGCTGCACACCTGAACACAATATACCGTAAACATCGTTACGGGGACATAGAACTCTATCCCGATGTCATCCCGACCTTTGATGCTTTAACACCACATTTCAAGTTAGGACTGCTTTCAAACGGAAATACTTATCCCGAAAATTGTGGGCTCGACGGACGTTTCGCCTTTGTCGTCTTTTCCCAAGATGTGCAGGTAGAGAAACCGGATCCAAAAATCTTTCAGATCACAGCAGAGAGAGCAGGTTGCGAACTAACCCAAATGCTGCATGTAGGGGATTCCCTTAAAAGTGATGTCGCGGGCGCAAAAAACGTTGGCGCGCCTACCGTCTGGCTCAACCGTGAAGGCATTCCGAACGACACGAAAATTCAACCCGACTACGAAATAACATCATTGACTGAAATTCCTGAAATATTGGGGCTCAGGAGGAAGAATAAAACATGTCAGTAAAAACAATTTCGCGAGAAAGAGATCCGGTTGAGGATATGTTTTGGGTGTTTGCGATCCATTACCAAATCCTTTTGGTGTTAAAATCAGATGCAGGAATTGGCATAGATGATTTAAATGCAGGCATCAAAACCGCAGTTCCGAATCGTAGTATTCCGGAGGAGGCGTATTCACCGGTAAACGTAAGTAAGCCGACTTATACGCTGGCAGACCTGCTCGCCCAAATTCCAGATGATACCTCACAGGATGAAGAGACTGAAACTGCGGTTCCGAATCGTAGTATTCCGGAGGAGGCGTATTCACCAGTAAACGTAAGTAAACCGACTTATACGTTAGCAGACCTGCTCGCCCAAATCACGGAAGATAACTTGCACGATGAGATTGACACCGGGCCTGCAGTAGGAAATGAGGTATGATAGGATCAACAATATATATCCCCCGGCGTGGCGATGTTGTATGGATTAACTTAGACCCACAAAGGGGGCCAGAACAGCGTGGACATCGTCCCGCCGTAGTCCTATCAGGGAGCTGATTATAATAGGAAAACGCGTTTGGCAGTCATCTGCCCCATTACAACTAAAATGAAAGGGTATCCGTTTGAGGTTTCCATCCCGGCAAACTTGGCAGTGACCGGCGTTATTTTGGCAGATCAGATCCGTTGTGTGGCTTGGCAGGAACGAAACACAACCTTTATTTGTCAGATACCTGTTGCAACCTTAGAAGAGGTGTGGCAAAAAATTGAACTGCTGTTAGAAATTCCGAGAGAACGTTGATAGCCTGAGTTTTATTTCCATTTGTTGTGTTCCCCAATCTGAAGAATCTGCAGTTTATAAAAATACCTTGCCCAAAACCCTCTCTTTATGCTATTATAGTAAACATGGAGCGCACAAACAGCGTTACAACAAAAAATACCCTAAATGTCACAAAGTCAAGCGCGTCTCGGCTCGCACTGGTAGAGCGCAATACACCAGAGGCTTTCCAAAAGTTGTGTCAAGATTATTGGACTTGGCATTTCGACGAATCGTTATCCGATGCCGCTCGATTATTACTAAGCAAAGAACTCGGCTGGGAGACGACACCGCAGCTCACAACACCACCGGTCGGCGAAGTCATCTCACCAATCGGTTACGCGCTCGCACACGAAGATAAAGAAGTCCGTAATGCCGCACTACACGTATTAGATGTAACCGTTGACATCCCCGCAGGGACAGCCTATATCGGCGAAGAGAATGCCCCGCTTGAGATGGAGGGGTTTGAGATTGGAGTCTACCCTGTAACCAATGCACAATATCAACGGTTTGTTCAGGATACAGGACACACGCCACCGCAAGATTGGACAGACACCAACTACCCAGAAAACAGAGGCGATCACCCTGTCGTCTGGATAACGTGTGAAGATGCTGAAACGTATGCCCGCTATGTTGGTGGTCGATTGCTAACGTTCCCAGAATGGCAGTACGCAGCACGTGGGCCCGATGATAGACTTTTCCCGTGGGGATACGAAATCGACAAACCACGGTGCAACACCGCAGAACTCGGCGCAGGGACAACAACGCCAGTCGTTAGCTTCAGGGACGGCATCAGTCCGTTCGGCTGCTACGACATGATCGGCAATGTCTGGGAGTGGACAGACACAACTTATGACGATGAAGGAAACTTCCGTGTGGCATGTGGCGGCGCATGGTATTACAACCACGACTATAGCACCTGCACCAGTTACGATTTCTTTAGCAACGGGTATGCGGAATTTGTGATTGGATTCCGCATCGCACGTTAAGGGTATAGGAAAAAATAGATGAAAGATAACAAAACCGATCCAGCCCCCCTGCAGGCGGGGATTGTATCCCCGCCGAATTACTATACGTAGGAAAAACAGATGAAAGACAGGAAAACCGATCCAGAAAATGCCTTAGTGCCTGACGATTCTGCAGTGTCCTCAAGCGATACGCAAAAGAAACTCATACAGCGCGGACAAGTCGATATTCACACGCATCAGACCGCCGCGAGACACTTAAAAGACGGTGCGGATGCCTTAAACGCTCGAAACTACCCGAAAGCAATTGAAGAATTTCAACAAGTGATTCAACACAACCGAGAATCGGCAGAGGCGCACTTCCATCTCGGTTTAGCGCACTTTATGCTCGGCGAATATGAAAAAGCGATAGATGCTTACAAAATGGCGGTAGCTTGCGAGCCAAGTGAAGCAACAGCACATCTCAATCTCGCTGCAACCTATCGCTTGCTCAAACGCTACGACGAGGCAATTGATGTCTACACACGCGCCATCCGTTTTATACCGAATCACCCGGAATTGCATTCTGAACTTGGGAAAGTCTATACATTTCAGGGAAAGCGACGTGAAGCAGTCAACGCATACAAAACTGCAATACAAATCAAGTTGAAACTACAATCGGATTTTGACCAGAACCCGTAAGTTCAACCATTACCCTCACCGAACCGCAAGGAAATTTAAAAAAATGTTTGTCTCAGATGAAGATTTGATGATGAAATGCCGTAATGGAGATATGAGCGCATTTGAGCTGTTGGTGCGGCGGTATCAAAACCCGCTGATTAACTACATTCACCGCTCCATCGACGACTATCACCGTGCCGAAGACCTCTCCCAAGAAACGTTCCTTCGAGTCTTCAAGAGCGCGAGTCGTTATGAACCGACCGCGTCGTTCAAAAGCTGGCTCTATACAATCGCTACGAATTTGTGTCGAAACGAAATTCGTAACCGCTCGCGTCGGAATACCTATTATTTAGAGGACCTTGTTGAGGAAGGCGAGGATATTTACCACACCGAAATCATGCGGGATACCCGTTATCTGCCAGATATGCTCCTCGAAAAAAAGGAACAGAGACAGATGATCCGCAAAGCACTCGCACAGCTACCAGAGAATCAACGCATCGCATTGACGCTGGTTACATACCAAGACTTACGGTATGAAGAGGTTGCGGAAATCCTCGGATGCTCCGTCGGTGCCGTTAAAGCGTTGATTCACCGCGCTCGGCAAAAAATGAAAAAACTGCTCATCAAAGCCGGAATAGGAGAGGAGCGCAGCGATGAAAAAATATAGACACACCGAATGCCCAAAAGCATACAGCCCAGAATGCAAAACACTATTTGCGAGTCCAGATGAACTCTCCGCTTACATTGACAAAGAGTTGCCAGCATGGAAACGCCATCTCATCCGACGGCACCTCAAAAAATGTGAAGTCTGTGCAGCGCATCTCGAACGACTACAACAGACCGACAGTTTTCTCCGCCATGCCGGAGAAGTGGAAGTCTCTGAGGATTTCTTAAGTGATGTAATGGCGCGTGTGTCAGAGGTCGCACAGCATCAACGACAGCAAGCATCAATCTGGTCTCGAATCGGACAGTTCATTGAAACATCCTTCGGGTGGACGCGTCCCCTCTCAATATTAATGGGTAACCTTCGCTACAATATTCGGACACGGAGTCCAGTTTATATCTTCATACTAACCTTCGCCGTCTTTACGATGGTAGGCGGAACGCTTTATCCGCCTTCCCATGATAAGTTGGTGGAGAAACCACATGAACTTGATGTCGAAAAACTCATTTCCTTTGAGGTAATTCACCCCGAACCGCCTAAGCGTTTGCTTACAACCTATCTTCAAGGAAAATAGACCGTCCTTTTCAAGGCATGCGATCCTATCTGCTTGACGCAGTTCTTCCGTCACACTTATTTATATTGGACTTGAAAAATGAAATCAGCAAACCGGATATATAGAACTTGGAAAACCAAGTCAGCAACCCGCAAGGCATTGTCCATTTCTCTGATATTCCACCTGTTTTTTTTCATCACAACTTTTTACGTCGTGGTACAGAATCAACCAATAGTATCAGAGAAGGCGAGTCTCGCAGCGGAACTCATGTCAGTCGAAAACAGTGCTCGTCCCAAACCTCCACTGAAGAAAATTTCGCCGCGTTTTCATACGCCGGCACGTGAACTGACGGATGCGAGTACCGGAGAATCCCCACCATCTCTGGCATCGCCTGTCGCGGTAGCAACTGAAACACAGCGGCTTGCCTTGGGACGCAGCTTACAAGCCGAGGTTCAAACAGAAAAACCTTCAGCAGCACTTGATCTGTCGAAAAAAAACTGGGGCGATGTTAGCACTGCTGCCCGTACGCTTCGCAACGTTGAAGGGAATTTGTCGAAGACAGAAGCCGCAAGTCCCGCAGGAGACACGACGTTTGGCGCGAAACGCTCAGGACCGCCGAGAGTTCAACGCGCACCGAAAGTTTCTACCCTCAAAATAGTGGAAGAAGAAGAGGAAGAGGATATATCAGCAGCATTGGTGGAAGAGATTCGCGAAAAACGGAGGGAATTGCCCAAAGTTTCATTTCCAAGAGTTATGAAAAAACTTGCTCAGGAGATTGTCGAAACAAGCGAGGGCGGACCCATTGACGTGGTCTTCGTTATTGATGCCAGTGGCAGCATGGGAGACAATATCAGATCCGTCGTTGAGCACCTCAAAGAGATGGTAGATGTCTATAAAGCCTCTAAAATCAATTACGCGCTCGGTGTAACGGAATTCTGGGCGAGTAGAGATGGAAACAGAATCAAAGTCGTCCAGTTAACAAGGAGTTTCACGGAATACAAACGCACCCTACAAGAAATCACGACGCATAATGATGAAAACGCCTTGGATGCTGTCGTTCAAACTGTCAAAGAACTCCGATTCCGGCCTACATCTAAAAAGCATTTTATTCTCGTTACGGATGAACCCCTAACAAGTCGAGAAGGATTAGGAGTAACGGATGCTATTGCGCATTGCCGAGAGTTCGGGGTTTATGTGAATGTCCTCGGTCTTCCACTTGATGAACATCAGATGCTTGCTGCTCAGACGGGAGGCAAGTGGCATCTCATTCCTGAAGAACCACGACCACAGTTGACACAGAAACTCAACAGGATGATGAATCCAAGGAGCAAAGCTGTGTCACTACGCAACGCACAATGGGCGGATGTTTCTACAAAAATCGGTAGCGATGTGCTTAAACGCAGCACTTACACACCGCTTGATATTATCTTATTCGTTGATAGTAGCGAGAGTATGGACGATAAACTCCCGCATTTTTTGAAGCAACTTGATGTCCTCGTTCGCGACTTGGATAACGCTTTAGCAGATTATCAGATAGGGGTCGTCCGTTTCCGGTCCCGTGCGTCTGTAAACATGATCAACGTCTACAATCCACCCCAAACGCTCAAACAAATTCGGAAAATCGTTGAACTGCCCTGTCAAGACGATGAAACGTTATTGGACGCTGTCGCAGAGGGATTGCGACGACTGAAACTCCGCCCGGACGCACATCCCTATTTCATTCTGGTTACGGATGAACCTGCAGAGGGTGAATACTCATCACTCGCGATTATCCAAATGTTACAGCAGAAACAAGTCTTTGTCAGCGTCGTCGGCACTTACGACGATTTCCAACAGCAGGTAGCAACCGAGACTGGAGGCGTTTGGCTGCCTATACCGAATGGACAGCGGACAAACCATTCGTATTGGTAGGGAATCCACTATAAAAGTATGAAAATCGCAGTTCTCGTTTCAGGAAGCGGAACAAATCTCCAAACGCTAATTGAGCAGCTACATCAAGACGAAACAAGTGGTATTGAGATCGCAGCTGTAATCAGCGACCGGCGGAAGGCTTACGCGCTTACACGCGCAAAACGCGCCGGCATACCAACACACATTGTTAAAACCCAAGATTTTGAGAATCGCGTCGATTTTGATGCCGAAATTTCAAACCTTATTGAACATTATGCTGTGGAACTCGTCGTCCTCGCAGGATTTATGAAACTGTTCCAACCCCCATTCGTCCGAAAATACCAGAATCGCATCATCAATGTCCACCCGGCACTTTTACCGGCATTCCCGGGCGCACACCCTGTTGCTGATACATTGGCTTATGGTGTGAAAATCGCCGGTGTAACCGTTCATTTTGTTGACGAGGGCGTAGATTCTGGTCCCATCATCGCCCAGGCAGCTGTCTCTGTCTTGGATACAGATGACGAAGAGAGCCTACACAACCGAATTCAGGTGGAGGAACACAAACTTTACCCTGAGGTGATTAAGTGGTATGCACAAGGCAGACTAAAGGTGGAAGGACGCAAAGTAATTGTAAAGCAGTAGACACGCCCTATGCCGTCATATCTTTCAAATATACTAAAGGAATGGCACCAGTAGAAATTTTTGTTGATGAAAATTTTTCTGACTGAAAGCCGACAGCCAATAGCCGATAGCCAAATATGTTAGCAATTTCAACAATGTGGAACGCCTTGAAACAGCAAGACGGTGCCGCCCTATTTGATGAACTCAAAAACCTCGGCTTTGAAACACTCGAACTCAGCAGGCATCTCACACCCGATCAGGTCGAGCAGCTCAAGCCGTATTGCCGCGAAAATCCACCCCGCTCCATCCATAATTTTTGCCCGATCCTCCCAGGAACTTCTCAGACAGACGCAGAGAAAGACAAGATTTTACTTTCCAGTCTCAATACAGATGAACGGACGGAAGCCGTCCGGCGGACCCTTCAAACCATGGAACTTGCCCTTGAATTAGAAATCCCAACGGTGGTTCTCCATCTCGGCGAAGTTGAGACTTATGACCGATCCTACCTCATGACGGATCTTTATACTTACGGTGAGCGCGAATTTGAAGCCTTCAGTGAAAAGGTGACAGAAGCCACCGAATGGCGAAAGCGTAAAGAAGCAAAACATCGCGACGCTGTTTTAAGAAGTTTGGACGCATTAAACGAAAACGCATTACGGATGGAACTCTGTATCGCTATTGAAAATCGTCCACATTACTACCAAATCCCGAATTTTGATGAGGTCGGATTGTTCTTTGAGAAATTTTACGGCAGCCCAATGCGCTATTGGCACGATGTCGGGCATGCAGCCCTACAGGAAAAACTCGGCGTGTGCTGGGCGAATCAATGGCTTGCGCATTATGCCGAGCATCTCGTTGGTGTGAACCTACATGATCTCCAAGACCTTGAGGCGTATCATCCGCCGGGTACCGGGGACCTTGAATGGGACGAAATTTTCAAGCAGCTGCCTTCAGATATATTAAAAGTGTTAGAAATTCGTCCTTGCGAAGCGGAACCGGTTATAGAGGCACGGGAATTGTGTGAATCCTTAGCACAATCGCGTGAACAATCCGATGCTTGAAACAACCCGAAGTGTTACTTACTTTTTCTCCCAGCTCGAACACGAGATTCTCAAATCCGTGTGCGCGTATATGGTAGGCGTTCCCCATGGTGATACGTTGAATATATCGGTTATTACAATCGATGCATTCGTCAAACAATTACCTACAACATTACAGAGGCAGCTCCGTTTCGCGCTCCATCTATTCCAGTGGTGTCCAGCCCTTTTCATCGGGAAACCGCAACATTTTACGCAGCTTGAGCAACGCGATGCGGTTAGATATATTGATACTTGGGCAAAGAGCCGTTTCAGGATTCGACGAAAACTATTCAGAGGCTTACGAGACCTCGCATTCCTTGGATACTACAGCTCCCGTGAATAAACATAAACAAAGAACTGCTTTAAAGGACAGTAATATGATAGGCGCAATTATCGGGGATATTGTCGGTTCGATCTACGAACCCAAAGATCGCCGTATCAAAACCAAAGATTTTCCTTTTTTTAGTATAGACTGCCATTTTACAGATGATTCGCTCTGCACAACCGCTGTCGCTGATGCCCTTCTGCACGACCTCCCACCCGCGGAGACGATGCGAAAATGGGGAAAGCGGTATCCGGGCTGCGGTTTCAGCCAGATATTCAGAACATGGATTTATGCCGAATCCGAGGCGGACGCACCGAACTGTACTTTCCGAAACGGCGCAGCAATGCGCGTCTCTCCAGCAGCGTTCCTGAATCGCGACGATCTTGACGCAGCGCTCTTAGCAGCCGACAAAGTGACCGTCATCAGTCATGATCACCCAGAAGGCATAAAAGGCGCACGGGCGACAACACACGCCATCTGGCTCGCTTATCATGGTGAAAATGTCGATACTATCCGCAAGGTTATCGCTACTGAATACGGTTACGACTTAACACAGACGGTGGACGAAATCCGTCCCAATTACGCTTTTGATATGACGTGTCAAGGTGCCGTGCCACAGGCGGTCACGTGTGCTTTGGAATCCGAAAACTATGAAGATGCTGTACGCAATGCAATCTCTCTCGGTGGTGATTCTGACACGCTTGGTGCTATCGCCGGTGCTATTGCTGAGGCACTACACGGAATTCCCACAGATATTAAAGAACAAGCAAAGATCCGTTACCTCACTAAAGCCCCCGACATCCTTGAAGTGATCACAAAGATGTATGACACAGTCGGCAATTAAAGCCAGCGAAATGCAGACATTATGGATGTACTCGCGTCTAATACCCTTTTAAAGCGAGATAGTTTTTATAGTTCCCGCTCCGGTTGGCTGGGTTTAATTACCGCAATTTCTGTCCTACTTCTTACGCTAATCCCGCTTCCAGCCCTACCAATAGAATCGCCTATGCATTTCACAGATGTTACCGATAGTGCCGGTATCCACTTTAAACATACAGACGGTGCAGCCGGTGAATTCCATCTTCCTGAGACGCTCGGCGCAGGCGGTGCCTTCCTCGATTATAACAACGATGGTTACCTTGATCTCTACCTCGTCAATAGTGCTGCTCCAAGTATACTCTACCGAAATAACGACAATGGCACTTTCACCGATGTCACTATGTCCGCTGGTGTCAGCAATCAAGGAAGTTATGGACACGGCGTTGCATGCGGAGATTACAACAATGACGGTTACATAGACATTTACGTAACCAATTTCGGCGCGAACCGACTTTATCACAACAACGGCAATGGCACTTTCACCGATGTCACCACTAAATCTGATACAGGAGACACTCGCTGGAGTAGTAGCGCGACCTTTTTTGATTACAACTCGGATGGCTACCTCGACCTCTATGTTGTTAACTACCTCGATTACAAGTTAGATACCGCTTATCCTCCCTGTTTTGAAAATCCAGCATTCAGTGCAACCCAAAAGGTTCGCGGTTACTGCCATCCGAAACATTTTGAAGGCACCCCTGACAGGCTCTATCGCAACAACGGCGACGGCACCTTTACCGATGTCACTAAGGCTGCCAACATTCGAGATCCGGGGGGCATATTCCACGGTAAAGGATTAGGCGTTGTTGCCGCAGACTTCGACGCAGACGGAAATCCCGATCTCTACGTTGCCAACGATGACACACCAAACTACCTCTTTTATAATAAAGGCGATGGCACCTTTGCTGAGATCGCAATCCTCACAGGCTGTGCTTATAGCGCAGATGGTATCGCGCAAGCCGGTATGGGTGTTGATGCCGGTGATTACAACGGCGATGGATTTCTTGATCTCTTTGTTACTAATTTCTCCTATGAGACAAATACGCTCTATCGGAATAACGGCGATGGCACTTTTACCGATGTGAGCTACAAAGCACAGCTCGGTGAAGAGAGTTATCTCTCTTTAGGGTTCGGCACCGGATTTTTCGATGCCGATAACGATGGACACCTCGATATTTTTATCGCCAATGGACATATCTTCCCAAATGTTGAAAGGACCACGGACGTTCTTTCATACAAGCAACCGAATCAACTCTTCTGGAATCAAGGCGATAGCACGTTTGCTGAGATTCAGTTTGATGAGCAACCCACTGTCAGCCGCGGTGCCCTTTTCGGCGATTACGATAACGATGGCGACACCGACCTACTCATCACACAGTTAAATGATAAAGCGACACTCCTTCAAAACGAAAGCAAGATTGCCAACAATTGGCTCCGCCTTAAACTGATCGGCACCCGCAGCAACCGCGACGGCATCGGCACTCGCATCATATTGACTATCGGTGCTGAATCCCAGACGCGCGAAGTACACCTCGGATCCAGTTACCTCAGTAGCAACGATCCAAGAGTCCTCTTCGGGGTCGGTCAACAAACGGCTGTTGATCAACTTAAAATTCGTTGGCAGAGTGGTATTGTACAGATTTTGAAAAATCTCACAGTGAATCAAGAACTCACCGTAACCGAACCCCTCCGAGATGAATAAACCTTGATTGATAAATTGGCTCAATTTAACCTATCTGTCCTGCCAGATTTGCAGATTAGATGCCAAAGTGGCACAGGTTTTAGTGGGCAATCACCTATTTTTGACCGCCAAGGCAAAAACAAGAATGGCATAAATCTTGCTATACTTGTGTTGAACTGATGCTCTGAAAGTCCCCCTGATAAGGGGGATTTAGGGGGTTCAATCACAATTTGAATAAAATAGATACAACAGTGGAGGTTCACCATGAGATTTGATAGATTAACAATTAAAACACAAGAGGCACTGGAAGCAGCACAAAATTTAGCAACAGATGCACAAAACCCTGAACTTAGCGTTGAACATCTGATGTTGGCACTCATTCGACAAACTGACGGAATTGTCACACCAATTTTCCAGAAATTAGGTGTCGATATTGCTGGCGTTACGTCGGCAATTGAGGCTGCCGTTGAAAAAGCACCTAAAGTGCAGGGCGTTGCTTCTGAAATGCGTATCAGCCACGCCTTGCAATCTGTTTTAGATACCGGATTCAAAGAGGCAACAGCACTCAAGGACGAGTACGTCAGCACAGAACATCTTCTGATAGCCTGTGCCGAAGCGAAGCAGACCGAAGTCGGTAAAATCCTTCGAGAAGCCAGCGTAACAAAAGACAAAATTCTCAAGGCGCTCGTTGATATCCGCGGCAACCAACGGATAACCGATCAGAATCCAGAGGATAAATATCAGGCACTGACTCGATTTGGTAGAGAACTCACCCAAGAGGCGATTTCAGGCAAACTCGATCCAGTGATCGGGCGTGATGATGAAATCCGGCGCGTGATGCAAGTCCTCTCCCGTAGACGGAAAAACAACCCTGTGCTGATCGGAGAACCCGGGGTCGGAAAAACGGCGATTGTGGAGGGATTAGCACAACGTATCGCTGATGGCGATGTCCCAGAGAGCCTTCGCGAGAAGCGACTCATCGCGCTCGATTTAGGTGCCCTCATCGCAGGAAGCAAGTACCGCGGTGAATTTGAGGATCGTTTAAAGGCTGTCCTTGCTGATGTGGAACAGGCAGAGGGGCAAGTCGTTCTCTTTATTGACGAACTCCATACTATTGTCGGTGCCGGTGCCGCAGAAGGCGCAGTGGATGCGTCCAACATGCTCAAACCCGCATTGGCGCGCGGTGAATTACGATGCATCGGTGCGACAACACTTGACGAGTATCGCAAACACATTGAGAAAGATGCCGCCTTGGAACGCCGATTCCAACCCGTGCAAGTTGAAGAACCTACGGTTGAAGACACGATTGCGATTCTACGAGGCTTAAAGGAACGCTATGAAACGCATCACGGTGTGCAAATTCAGGATAATGCCATTGTCGCTGCCGCGACCCTTTCAAAACGTTATATCTCCGAACGGTTCCTACCCGATAAAGCCGTAGATCTCGTAGACGAAGCCGCATCGCGTCTGCGAATTGAGATTGACAGCGTGCCAGAGGAGATTGACGAGGTAGAACGCCGCATCATCCAACTCCAAATAGAACAGCAAGCATTGGAGAAAGAAGAGGACACTATCTCACAACAACGGCTTGAAAAACTGACCGCGGAACTCGCCGAACTCAAGGAACGGGCAAACGCACTCAAAGCCGCATGGCAGAACGAGAAAGCGAGTTTGACACAGATTGGCGAACTAATGGAGCAGATTGAAGCACTCCGTATTGAATCTGAACAAGCAAAACGCGCAGGCAATCTCGGCAGAGCCTCAGAACTCGAATACGGCAAAATACCGGAACTGGAATCACAACTCAAAAATGTTCGAGAAACATTGGAAACGGATGCACAAGGCACACAGATGCTCAAAGAGCAAGTCGGTGCAGAGGATATTGCCGAAATTGTAGCGAAGTGGACGGGTATTCCGGTCTACCGACTCATGGAGGGCGAGACACAGAAACTCATCCACATGGAAGAACGTTTACGCGAGCAGGTGGTCGGACAAGATGAAGCAGTGAGTGCCGTCTCCAATGCGATCCGTCGTGCCCGCGTCGGTCTCGGGGACCCTGATCGTCCGCTCGGTTCTTTCCTTTTCATGGGACCCACCGGTGTCGGCAAAACGCATCTTGCCAAATCGCTCGCCGAATTCTTGTTTGACGATGCAAACGCCATGACGCGGATTGACATGAGCGAGTACATGGAAAAGCACACTGTCTCCCGACTCATTGGCGCGCCCCCTGGATACGTCGGTTACGATGAAGGCGGGCAGCTGACCGAAGCAGTCCGACGACATCCATATTGTGTCATCCTATTCGACGAGGTAGAGAAGGCGCACCCAGAAGTCTTCAATGTCTTGCTCCAGATGCTTGACGACGGCAGAATGACGGACGGACAAGGACGCACCGTCGATTTCAAGAACGCTGTTGTCATCATGACCTCCAATATCGGTAGCCAATGGATTAGTGACGCACTTCTGGACGGAAAAGAAATTCGTCGGAAGGTCATGGAAGCAGTACAGGCACATTTCCCACCTGAATTCCTGAACCGCATTGACGATCTGATTATCTTTGACCGACTCGGCATTGAAGAATTGAAGCGGATTGTCACACTGGAACTCGCGCAGTTGAGCCACCGCTTTGCGGAGAAGGAGATGACCTTAACACTCTCTGAATCCGCAAACGAAGAACTTGTCAAACGTGGATTTGACACAGTATATGGCGCGCGCCCGCTCCGCCGGACAATCCAACGCTATATCCTCAACCCGTTAGCCATCCAGATACTCGAAGGCACATTCCACGACGGCGACGCGATTGCTGTTGACTTTGAAAAAGGAGAATTCGTCTTCCAAAAGACGTAAATTCAATTTGACATCGCTCAAGTTTCGTGGTATTCTTCCGTTAGAATGATTCAGCACATCCTACTGACAAAAGTCTTGATTTCAAACCGTGCCGGCAATAGAAGGGAGGCATCAACAATGAAACACTCAAGTTGGACAGAAGTCGATTCACGCAACGCTAAACGTATCTGGGCGGAATACCAGAAACAGCATGATATTACGGAACGAATTGGGCAAACAGCCGGCATCGATCCGAAAAGTGGCCAGATTTGGTTCGGTGATTCCGCTATAGAGATCGTCGAACGTCGGCGCGCCGAAGGTTTGACTTCTCCGCTTTTTTTTGAGCGGGTCGGCTACGCCGCCTATCTTTGGAAAGGAAAATTATGCTTAAACACATCATAGATCCCGAAGTTGAAGAATACGAGGATGTCTACGATGACCATGAATACTTCGCAGCTCAAGAGATGCAGCAACAAGAGGGCGCGCTCTTGAAACAAGGCGATGAATTCAAAGTCTCTGTCTGGCTAACATCCGAAGACACCGAGGTTGTAATAAAACTGGCTGAAGAACGCGGCATCCCAGCCGGTGAACTTATCAAACAGTGGATTCTTGAGCGTATTGATGAAGCATTGGACTTTGATACCTAGCTTTTTTCTTCAACTCCACTTGACAATTCAATCCATGCAAGGTATAATTGAGAAAACTTAACAGAAAGCCTGAACACAATTATACCTTATGAACCGAATTAACAAAAAATTTCAAGAACTCCGACACCAAGGTGCCAGCGCATTTATGCCCTATCTCTGCGCCGGCGACCCGACCCCAGAACTTACCGCCAAACTCCTGCTTACACTTGAAACAGCAGGCGCAGACCTCATTGAACTCGGTGTCCCCTTTTCCGACCCCATTGCAGATGGCCCCACCGTCCAACGTGCAAGCGAACGCGCACTCGCACATAGTATCTCACTCCAGCAGATTTTGGAAATCGTGAAAAACCTCCGCCCACAAACGGAGATTCCTATTGCCGTTATGAGTTACTATAATCCAATCTTTCGGATGGGGGAAGAGGCATTTTGCAAGGCAGCACAAGCGGCAGGCGTTGACGGTCTCATCGTGCCAGACCTACCACCAGAACAAGCGCAACCGCTTCTTGAGGTTGCACCCAAATATAATCTCGCCACGATCTTTCTCGTCGCACCGACAAGTCCACCCGAACGGATGCAGTTGATCGCATCGGTCAGCACCGGATTTATCTATTGTGTTTCAGTAACGGGGGTAACGGGGGCGCGGGCGACATTATCAGATGAGATCGCACCGATGATTACAGAACTCCGCAAACACACGGATAAACCGATCAGTGTCGGGTTCGGTGTATCAACGTCTGAGCAGGCGAAGCAGGTAGCAGATATTGCGGATGGTGTGATTGTCGGAAGTGCTATCATTAATGTTATTGAAGAGAATATGGATGACGAAGCGAAATTACTCACCGCAGTGAAGCAATTCGCATCAGATTTGGCAAGTGGGGTAAAGGCGTAAGAATCTTCTGAATTTAAGGAATGGAGGGTTCTCACACATGGCTTACAGCAACTTCACTTTAGAAGCAGTCCAAGAAGCGTTTCAACTGGAATCGGTTCAGTCTGTAGGCATCTTCTCCGAAACAGAGCCGATCGAACCGAGCGTAGAGCTTACGAAAGCATTGGCTAAAAAGGTCCCATTAGCCGTAGCGATAGGCACGGAGAAGGCAAAGTCGGAAATGATCGTTGCCGATATCCTCATTGAACTCAGGGAGCACTTTGAGCACGCCATCAGTCTTTTTTCGGGTATTGACTTCAATGTTGATGCCGAAAACGATTTGATAGGAGTATGTGATTTTTTGGTGAGTCTGTCTCCAAACCAGTATTATTTGGAGGCACCTGTCATCACTCTTGTTGAAGCGAAGAAGGACGATCTGATAGCAGGTCTTGGACAGTGTGTGGCAGAGATGATCGCTGCCCAACGTTTTAATGCCGAAAAAGGAAACGATATTCCGTGTGTTTATGGTGCCACCACGACGGGAGTTAATTGGCTCTTCCTCAAATTGGTAGGGAAACGGCTGCACATTGACATGGCAACCTACATGCTTGAACGGTGCGACAAAATTCTCGGTATCCTCGCAAGCATGGTGTCACAAAAAGTGTAATATTCCCTACATACCGCGCTTAATACCAAATTCCGCCTCAAATGCCTCCCAAATATCCTCTGGGATGCCAGCCGTGGCCGCTGCATATCCGTCTTCCACTTGTGCTTTGTCAGCCGGACCGAACATAACAACACCATCTATCGGCGCAGCGAGACAAAATTGCATCGCCAAATGGCGGATATTGACCCCACGTTCCTGACACCACTTCCACATCAAGTATGCCTTCGGTTCAGCATCCGGATTCCGTCGCCGTTCATCTTCAACGTTTGGTTCCGTACCCGTTAAACTCCCCATCCCCAGTGGACTCGCGAGGATGATACCGACATCGTGCTGGCGCGCCAGTGGTAAGGTTGTCTCTGCCACCGATTGCGATAACAGCGTATAGTCTAAGAACGTAAGGATAATGTCGATATGTCCCGTTTCAATCAGTTCTTTGTGGAATTCATGAGAACGCACACCCGCACCGATATGTCGAATGTAACCTTCCGCTTTCATCTCAAGCAGTGTATCCAAAGCGCGACCGGGTGCCAGCACACTCTCCATATCATTGGGATCGTGAATAAGCACGGCATCCAGGTAATCTGTACGGAGGTCTTTGAGGCTGTTCGTGACACTCCAGCGGGTGCCATCTGCCGAGAAATCTTTCCGTCGTTCCGGGTGCGTACCTACTTTGGCTTGTAAATAGACTTTCTCTCGCAATCCACCGGAGAGTGCTTCTCCCCAGAGGTGTTCCGCGTGTCCCGGATAAGTGTCGATGTAATTAATACCGAGTTCAATACCGCGTCGGATCGCACCGATGACTTCAGCATCCGGTTTCTGCCAGATCCACGCTGCACCGAGCGCAAGCGCGTTCGGCTTCATCTCAGTACGTCCCATCCGTCGTGTCTCTAATTTTGTGGTGGTTTCCATAATTGTCCTGTGGGTTACGGCACGACAGAGCGTGCCTACTACCTTGCAAGTGCTTGTTTTAACTTATGTGTGGATTCGGCGAGTGATTCTTGTAAATATGGATAAGGAAAACCACCCCACCGATCCGGCGGCGGTTCGTGTGCCTGCGCGATCTTTAGACTTACAAAAATGGGTCCAACTTCATTCCAGATTTTCGGGAGTTTGGTTTCAAATGCATTCAAATCATCAAATTCATAAACCCGTTCAAAACCAGCACCTTTTGCAATCATCGACCAGCTAAAACCGGCGTTACCAGCAGGCACAGGTTGATTGCCTGTAACCTCGTAGGTCCCGTTGTCACAGACAAAAAGGAGGTAGTTTGGTGGTGGCGTGTTCAAGGCGGTAATTGTCGCCAATGTGCCTAAACACATTAGCATACTGCCGTCCCCGTTGAGCACAACGATCCTTTTATCCGGTTTAGCAAGTGCGATGCCGAGCGCGAAGTCAGCGGCGTGTCCCATCGCACTACCGACGGAGGCATAGTCCAATGGGTGTGTCGATATTTTACCCCACGGCACGGTAGTTCCCATCGTTGTGATGACGATTTCATCTGTCCGTTGGTTTGCGATGCGTTGTAAACACGCTTCCTTGATAAGCATAATTTCTCCGATCGTAGGGGCGAGGTCACCTCGCCCCTACTCTTCCTCTTTTGGTAAGAACTTAATGAGTGGAGGGGTCTTTAACACAGTCGTCGTCCTTTGAACGTGATCCGCGAATTCCGATTCCATCTCAATACCGTCGATACCGCCGCCCCAGATAGCAAACGTACGATAGTTGAGTCTACCGTCCGCGTCAGGTGTTAGAATAATCGGCAAAAGATCGTCTTTCTCAGGGCTGTTTGTTTCTTGTGCATAGCGATCGGTGGGGGCAATGAGTGCGACACCGAGTGTATCCTTCCCACGCGGATCTGTGCCCCAACTCCGTATCCAGCCTTGTTCTTTGTCCGCTTTATTCGTACCCTTCAGATTCGGAATACCTGTGGCGATAGCGTAACCGGTAGGCAAATTTCCATCAATATGGATGTGATGCTCAATCCACGGGTTTTCACCGTAGATGAAGGTTGTTGAGGTTAATTGACGAGTCTCACCTTCAATGTTCCACGCCGGCACAACTCTTTGAACGATGGAGCGGATAGAACCGTCGGCAAGAATCCGGACATAGTTGCCTTCAGGAGGTAGCGGAATCATCTCCGCTTTTCCTTTATCCCAGAGTGCTATTCCACCGCAGCCTATTAAACCTTCAGATGCGTTTAGCGGAATCATTTCAGTGGTTTCCGGGTTGAGCAGCGCGTTCAGCGATAAACCAATTGATTCGGCAACGTTCAACTCTCCATCCATCTGCGTTTCCTGAACAAGATCAGAAATCTCGCTACCGTACGACTTACGGATGAAGTAGGTCTCTTGATTCTCAAGATCCCGAACGACCCACTGCCGTTCAGGTTTCTGGGTCTCTATCTGGACCTGTTGGGAGAGGGATATATCGTTACTCTCAAAGTGTTGCCTGAGTTCGGGTGAGAGCGGCATTCTGTCTAATTCGGCTTGATCTAATTGAGCTTGGAACATTGCATCCATACTGAAGCGTTTCACCCGCTTTTTGCCATACGCAGTGAAGGCACCGTTCGGTTTCAGCAGATACGCTATTAAATTGGATTCCATAGCCGCTACAGCATCCAGTTCAGGAAAGATTGCCGCGCGCGTCTGCTTGTTAATGTCGAGTGTCAATGTCGCCTTAACAGTTGGATCGTAAAGGATTGATACCTCTTTCGTCTCTTCCTCTGCCAAATCTATCAGAAAACAGAGTTGATCGCGTTCACCATCATAGTCCAAGTCATCTGCTTGTGCTGGAATCATTACTTCCCGTGGGGCTTTTCCAGTGACAACAGAATAGGCTTTAAACGAGAAATCGGGGTTCACCTTTCGGAGTTGGTACCCAGTCAATATAATCGGGACATTTTTTCGCTTGATGGGTAACGTGTTTTGAATAGAGAGACGAATCTTACTAACCTTCTGATTGCCACCCGGCATTGTACAAGCACTGAGCATCAGTAGAAATCCGAGGATAAGCGACAAGCACGTTGTTAAGACACGCTTCACTATATACGTCTGAGTGTTATTTTGCGTATGCATGGTTTCCAATTTTTTCCTTTATAATTTACGTCCTTGCGTCCCTTTTTTACGCGCTAAACCTCCGGCAGCACTTCAAGCAGGCCTTCAATCTCAGATGTTGTATTGTAAAAATGGGGTGAGACTCTAACACCACTCCCGCGCGCTGCTGTGATTATATGTTCGGCATGAAGCAATTCATAGATTTCTGCAGGTGTGTGCCGTTCGCTTTCAAAGATAACAATTCCTGCTCGCTCCGAATCTGTTTTTGGTGTGAGAACATGATAACCTTTCGCATACAATCCGTCTATTAAGCGTGCTGTGAGTTCCAAAACGCGTGCCGTAATTTCCCGGATACCGATGTCATGCAATAAATCAATCGCCGCTTTGAGTCCATATAACCCGACGCTGTTGTAAGACCCTTCTTCAAAACGCGTTGCGTCCGGTTTCTGGGTCAAATCGTAATTGAGAAAATCTCTCGGATTGACGACACTTGCCCAACCGATGTTCGTGTTAATCAATTGCTCCCGTCTTTCGTCGGCACAGTAAAATATCGCCGCACCCTCCGGTGCTAACAACCATTTATGTCCATCGGCAGCGAGAATATCCACGTTACACAACTTCACATCCACTTCAACCACACCGAGACTCTGAATAGCGTCCACAACAAACCAGATGTCGCGTTCGCGGCACAATGTACCGAGTGCTTCAATATCGTTTCGGAAGCCGGAGGCGAATTCTACATGGCTGATTGTTAAAACGCGTGTCCGTTCGTCAATCGCAGTAGCAACATCTTCAATGTGGATGCGTCCGTCTCGTTCCGGCACCATGCGCGTACTAACACCGTAGCGTTCCTTCAAACTCCACCACGGATAGATATTCGCAGGAAACTCAACCGCCGTTGTGACGACATTGTCACCCGCTTGCCAGTCGATACCGTTTGCAGCGATAAGAATACCTTGCGTCGTATTCTTCATAAAGGCGATTTCGGTAGCGTCAGCATTAATGAGTCGCGCTGCGCCTGCACGGCATATCTCTGCTGTTTCTGACCAGTCATCGGCGTGCACTGCACCGTGAAGTGTGGCATCTTCCATGAATCCGACCATCGCATCTTGCACACGGCGCGATAAAGGCGCAACACCGGCGTGATTCATATAGATATAAGTTTCGGTTACCGGAAATTCGCTTCGCCAATTTTGCCAAGTATCGCACCCTGAAGGGCTATTCACTATGTGTCCCCTTGCTGTTAGCGTTTAAGAATGTTTCGACAGTGTACTCTTTGACCCGTTTCGCATTCGCAAACGCCATGAGTTCGCCAAAAAGCCCAAAGCAGAATATCAGAATACCGGTAGTGATAAAAATGGCACTTAAATTCGGCGCTGCAATGTTCAACACTTTTGCCGAAAGAGAAGCCACTTGTGGAATTAAAAAAACGCCGCCAAATATCAGTAGTATCGCGCCGATGCGACCAAAAAGCCGAACAGGTCTCCGTTTACAGCCAGAAATAAAAAAGCGGACGAGTTTACCCAACGCATGAGACACCTGTTTAGCCTGTTTAATTTCGTTCTCTGTCAGCAATCCAAGCACCAATAAAGTTATAGCCAAGCCGAGGCAGCTAAATGCGGCAATGTTGGCAGTTCCAAATAGAATGCGACCTAAAATGAAAAATGGGAGACTTAAAATCGCTGCAGCACGGAATGCTCTCTGCTTCCGGTGGAAAAGGACATCTGATAACCGTTGCCACAGACTTTTAGGTGCTTGTGTTTCCGGGCGCGATGTGAAGACAGAGATAATAAACTTAAAGGCAATAATGTCCAACATCACACGCCACACCCTTCCAAGCCCATACTTGCTTTCCCCGAAACGTCGCGGGTGATGTGAAACAACAATTTCAGCGATCCGTGCACCAACGACCGTAGACATCGCAGGAATAAATCGGTGCATCTCTCCATAGAGCGGGACCTGTTTAATAACCGATGCGCGGTACGCTTTAAGCGAGCATCCGTTGTCATGGATTGGGACCCCTGTCACTTTACCAATTATCCAATTCGCAATAATAGACGGAACGCGACGCGTCAAGAATTTATCCTGTCTCTCTTTGCGCCAGCCGCACACCAAGTCATAACCTTCGTCGAGTTTCTCAAGCAGCTTCGGAATATCACTCGGATCGTTTTGCAAATCCCCGTCCATACTGATAATCCGTTCACCTTGTGCGAATTCAAAACCCGCCGCCATCGCTGCTGTCTGTCCCGCATTCCGTTGGAATCGAATGACGGACAATCGCGCTTCCTGTTTACTCAGTTCCGAAAGCACCGCGAAAGTTTTGTCCTTGCTGCCGTCATCCACGAATAACACTTCATAAGCATCGCCAATTGCCTCACATACCGTTTGAATCTTTTCAAACAACGGACGGATGTTGTCCTCTTCATTGTAAACCGGAACCACGATGGATAGAATCGGTTTTTTGCCCATTTGCCTCTCTATACTGCGACAATTCTCCTGAAAATCTCGGCACCGAAGAAAGAATCCAGAGATGTTACTGATAATCCGAGGAATTCAACAGAATTTGGTGTGCTTCTGTGAGCGAGTCAAAGGTTCCCGCATCAACCCATTTGCCTTGCACAAGACTGTATTCAAGTTCACCACGATCAATATAAGCATTATTGACAGCAGTAATTTCGTATTCCCCGCGTGCTGAGGGTTCAACCGTACGGATGATGTCGAACACGGATGCGTCGTAGAAATAGGCACCTACCACCGCATAGTTACTTTTTGGATGCTCCGGTTTCTCTTCTATCGCAACGATATGATTGCCATTCAAGGTCGCCACGCCGTAACGTTCTGGATCTGGTACCTCTTTAAGCAACACGCGGGCACCTCGCTGCTGCGCTTGAAAATCGTTAACAGCATGCTGAATTGAGGTTTCAAAAATGTTGTCACCTAACAAAACGACGATTCTATCGCCACCAGCGAAACCTTCTGCTAAGGCAAGCGCATGCGCGATACCTTTCGCTTCTTCCTGCACCCGATAGGTAAATTCGCACCCGAAGTCTTTTCCACTCCCCAAGGCACTCACGAAGTCTCCGACGTATTCTGGATTCGTCACAATAAGAATGTCGGTAATTCCGGCTGTCGTGAACTGCTTGACACTATGGAACACCATCGGTTCATTGCCTACGGGCAATAGATGTTTACTGGTGACTTTGGTCAGTGGATACAGACGGGTCCCTAATCCGCCCGCAAGGATTACACCTTTAAGCATGGTTTAGTTATTTTCTCCGCGTCCGGGGAAGGTAAGTTCAGCGATACCAGACTTATCCAAATCACCCAGTCCGAGTTCAATCATCCGATCGTACTGTGCCTTCGTCGCTTTCGCAAGTGGGAGAGAAATGCCTGCAGCATCAGCCAAATCAATGGCAATACCTGAATCTTTAGAAGCATGCGCAGATGAGAAATAACACTCGTGATCACGGGCTTCCATGTCCTCTCCATCGGTCTCCAAGACACGCGAGTTTGCACCGGTTTGCGCGAAAACCTCTTGCAACATCGCCAAATCCAATCCGAGTGCTGCACCCAAGCCGAGTCCCTCGGCAAGCCCCGCAGTATTGATGTTCATCACCATATTAACGAGTGCCTTGACTTGTGCCGCTTGTCCGGCTTCGCCAATATAACGAAGGGAAACACTCATTGATTCCAAGATTGGAAGTGCTTTATCGAATGTTGCTTTTTTACCGCCGCACATGAGGTATAAGGTACCTTCTCTCGCCTGTGTGATGCTACTCGCCATACACCCTTCAAGGCTCTCCGCACCATGTTTCGCCGCGAGTTGTTCAATGTCCACGTGGACCTGAGGACTGAGCGTCGCACAATTAATAAAAACTTTACCAGATGCCCCTTGAAGCAGGCTATCCGCAGCGTCGTCCGAGAAAATTGTCCGCATCGCCGCGTCGTCTGTAACGACAGTAATGATATAGTCTGCGAGTGCCGTAACCTTCGCGAGTTCCTCGGCTGCTGTTGCCCCAATTTCTGTTGCGAGTTCTTGCGCGCGTTCGCTTGCCACATCATATACGGCAACGACATCAAACCCTTCGTCATTGAGATGTCGGGCGATATTCGCGCCCATTCTCCCTACCCCTACAACACCAATTTTATAATCAGAATGCGCCATGTTTGCCTCCTTGCTATTGTTAATTTTCACACTGCAAGTCTATATTGCGTAAGTCATCCAACGATTGGAATGCCAATCGTTTTATGTAAGTCCAATTTTTACATATTTTCAGATGTTTGTCAAGTTTTTCATATCTTCAGTCAGAACTATCGGTTCTCCTGTAACTTCGATTTTCCGATCACGCCTTCTTTCCTGTCCTGATGCCCGTCTTGTATTTGCTGGTGGAATTTTAGGTATCCCCGCTGGCAACTGGAAACTGAACGCCGCTGTAAAAAATTAAAAAAGTGTTAACATTTTTTGTGAGTTTGGTATAATATCGGAAATGGTGAACGGAATGCCAGTCAAGGTGCTTGGCTGAAAACACACCAGCACATTTCTATTTGCCTAAGGAGGATTCACCATGAACCGTTTCACATACGGCTTCGGTCTCCGAATAGATCAAACCCATTTTCTTGTCCTTGTCTTCGTTTTTCTCGTGGTGACAATCCTCGGGTGCGGACAGGGCGGCATGAGTATTGCGCCCCTCGATGTCCAATTTCAGAACGCCGATAGTGCGTTTGATGAAGCAGAAACTATGGAAGTGCGCGACGAGGACCCAGAAAAGATGGGGAAGAATCGCCAGAAGCAGCAGGAACTTTACGATGAAGCGATAAAACTCTATTCAGATGTTATTGAACGCGATACGAAAGGTAAATACGCGCAGCGCGCACATTACCAGATCGCTAAAATCTATAAGCGTCGCTACGATTGGGATAAAGCGACTACACATTACCAAGCCATCATTGCGTTAGATCCTACCGGATATTACGCACGCGAAGCAAAAAGTAGTACGGCGAATATTCGGAAGCAACGCGAAGTCATTAAGGCAAAGCGCGCTGAATACCAAAACTATAAGGCGATTTACGATAGTGAACCGACAGACGAGACCTTTAATATCGCTGCGGAAGCACTTTACGAGGTCGCACGTGCTTATGAAAGTTTAGGGAATTACACCGAAGCCATCCGTCATTACAAGCGATTGGCAGAAGAGTTTCCTGAACACGCCAAAGCACCGCAAGCGCAATTCCAGGCGGGGAACGTCTATTTTTACACGCTTTATGACTATCTCGGCGGATGGTCGGCGTATCGGGCTGTCTTTGAGAAATTTCCTGATTCCTACGAAGCTCAACAAGCCGAAACGCACCTAAAGCTGGCAAATGATATCTTAACGGAAATTAAATTTCTAATGGATGAAATTGATAAGTATCGCAGTGAGAAAGCAATCAAATATCAAAAGATTGGTCGGAAAATTAACCCTGCTGACATGTGGGTGGTAGGGTATAGTGATCAGGTCGTTCAAAATCTTCAACACATTGCTGGAAACTGGGAGAAACTTCGCAACCTCCGGCGTGCTATCAATGCTTACAAAACGTTAGCGAGAGACCTGTCACATAAGAGATTCGCTGCAGCAGACGCACGCTATCGTATCGGCACCCTCTATCAACAGAACGGTGAGTACGAACGCGCAATTAAGGCGTATGACACGCTGTTTAAAAATGATCCAGACTCTATATGGCGAAACGATGCCATTTACCAGCAGGCGGTCTGCTATCGTGCTATCGGCGAATTTAAAGCTGCTTCTGAAGGATTCAAACGCTATAGGAACATTATAGGAGACGATGTTCCCTGGGAGTATCATAAAGAGATACCCCCTGGCCCTAAAAACTGAGTGTTTCTATAATAGGACTTACGCAGCCCTCTTGCAGTCGGGGTTTGATGAAGTTTAATAAAATAAATCGGTAATCCCCAGGCCGGTAGGTGCGGTTTGATGAAGTTTAATAAAATAAATCGGTAATCCCCAGGCCGGTAGGGTTTTTGATAGGGGTATTTGATAGGGTGTTTCTGCGGATTTCTTCACGGTTTGGAACCGCATCGGGCTTCACCAAGAAATTACCGAATTAATAAATTAATCTTCATAAAACCCGCCTGCAGTGCGTCGGACGTTCGTTATCATGAAAAAATGCATAAGTCCTGTATAAAAAAAATAATAAGCGTTGACTTTTTTTTTGAATTTAGTATAATGTTAGGAATGATGAACGGAATGCCGCCCAGTTAGATTTCTCTGGCTGGAAATATACCGGCATATTTCTTTTTTCCTAAGGAGGATTCACCATGAACCGTTTCACACTCGGCTTCGGTCTCCGAATAGATCGAACCTATTTTCTCGTCCTTGCATTGGCTTTTCTCACAATGACAATCCTCGGATGCACACCCGGTGGTATTAGTATCGTTCCGCTCGGTGCCAAACTTCAGAACGCTGACACTGCATTCGACCAAGCAGAAACTACGGAAGTCCGCGACGAGGACCCAGAAAAGATGGAGAAGAATCGCCAGAAGCAGCAGGGACTTTACGATAAAGCGATGACACTCTATTCAGAGGTCATTGAGCGCGATACGAAAGGGAAATACGCACAGCGCGCACATTACCAGATCGCTAAAATCTATAAGCGTCGCTACGATTGGGATAATGCAACTACGCATTACCAAGCTATCGTTGCGTTAGATCCTACCGGATATTACGCAAATGAAGCAAAAAGCGGTACAGCGAATATTCGGAAAAACCGCGAAGTCATTAAGGCGAAGCGCGCTGAATACCAAAACTATAAGGCGATTTACGATAGTGAACCGACAGACGAGACCTTTAATATCGCTGCGGAAGCACTTTACGAGGTCGCACGTGCTTATGAAAGTTTAGAGAATTACACCGAAGCCATCCGTCATTATGAACGGTTAGTTGAAGAGTTCCCTGAACACGCCAAAGCACCGCAAGCGCAATTCCAGACGGGGAACGTCTATTTTTACACACTTTATGACTATCAGGGTGGCTGGCCCGCCTTTGTCGGTGTCACGCAGAAGTTCCCTGATTCTTACGAAGCGTCTCAAGCCGGAACGCTCCTAAAACAGACAAACGAAATTCTAACAGAAATTAAGTTTCTGATGGATGAGATTGATAAGTACCGTAATAAGAAAGCGGTAGAATACCGGAAAACCGGACGGAAAATTACCCCCGCTGATATGTGGGTGATGGGGTATGGTGATCAGGTCGTTCAAAATTTCCAACAGATTGCTGGGAACTGGGAGAAACTTCGCAACTTCCCACGTGCTATCAATGCATACAAGACGTTAGCAAGGGACCTGTCACATAAGAAATTCGCTGCAGCAGACGCACTCTATCGTATCGGCACCCTCTATCAACAGAACGGTGAGTACGAACGCGCAATTGAGGCGTATGAAGCACTGTTTGAAAATGCACCAGAGTCTACGTGGCGGAACGAGGCTGTTTACCAACAGGCAGTCTGCTATCGCTCCATCCGTGAATTCGGAGCTGCTTATGAACAATTCAAAGCCTATATGAGCATCACAAAAGGAGATACACCCTATCTTCGTGAAGCGGAGCAAATTGTACGTCAGTACGAACTTGACCAGGATGAAGACGGATACAAGTTCTATGAAGAACAGGAAGCCGGCACATCCGACCAAGATGCAAATTCCCATCCCGGTATGGGCAGCTAATCCTAATGTTAGGGAAACCATTTCTCTATGTCTCGGTTTCCTTATGCTGTCTTAGGAGAAAAATGTTCGTTGTGTACTGTAGGGCGAGTCTTCGGGCTTTCGCTATCGTTCATTGAGGCACGAAGCTGAATAGCATACAGACTCGCCACTACAAACACAATCTGACTTCACATCTTTAATGGCAAATTTGAAATTGCTCTGTCTCTTCTGCCACACATTTTGTTGACAGTTGCTTGTGGACCGCGCATTACAGAAACAGTTGAACGCGGGAACGTTCCTCTGGTGGTAGGTAATTGTAGACTTTTTGTCGGATCAGCTCCGGCGTATAGCGTCGGGAAAAGTGGGTTAGAACGATATGCTCGCTCTCAATGTCGGCTAACATTGCGGGCAACATCTCAAGGTGTAGATGCATTGTCTTTTTCGCACGTATCCGATGTTCCGGTAGGATAAATGTGCATTCACAAATTAGCACTTTACACTGCTTCAGTAACGGATGCGCATCAATGGGGATGCTCCGTGTGTCTCCGAGATAGGCGACTAACGGCAATTGCACCTCTGACGTTATTTCGACCCCTGATTGTTTCAGCTCCGCGATTTCACGTCCCGACAGATGCAGAAACTCCGGTTTCAGTTTCTTCCGAACCTCACAGATCAAATAAGAGACCGCAGGAACACTATGGTTACTCGGCAAAATGTGTGCGACTAAATTCTGCCGGAACGGAATCGCATCGCCTGCCCGAACAGGCGTGATTTGATACGCCCAACTTCTACCCGTGTCCAACGCCGAGATTCTATCGAGAATGTGCATCAATTGTTTAGAGCCACTCCATGGGACGTAAATATTCCCCGGTGGTATTCCCGAAAGCCAGCGTTGACTGATATAGATGGGCAACCCAAAATAGTGATCTAAGTGGAAGTGGGAAATAAAGACGTTGCCGATGCCGATAAAATTCATCGGACATCTGCCTAAATCGAAAACAAGGTCTAACTCTTTTACTCGAACGTAAGTAGCGACAGCGGAGCTGGATTTTCCCTCAAGTGTTAAATTACCACAGTGTAATAGTGCCATATTGAATAGTTGTCAGTTTGCCTCGCAGTGAGAGTTACCAGTTATTAGAAGAATAGACATCCGTCTATTCACGCCTCACGAAAGGACAAAAAATGCGTATCGGAATTATTGGCGGCAGCGGTTTTTATCAGATGGAAGGTTTAACGGATATCGAAGAAATCGAGGTCGAAACCCCATTCGGCAAACCGAGCGATGCCCTTATCCTGGGCAACCTTGATGGAAAGCCCGTGGTTTTTCTACCCCGACACGGTGTTGGACACCGATTACTTCCTTCTGATATTAATGTCCGTGCCAATATCTATGCTTTAAAATCGTTAGGTGTCGAATGGCTTATCTCCGTTAGTGCCGTAGGCAGCCTGCGCCAAGATATCGAACCTCGCCATTTTGTCGTACCGGATCAACTCTACGACCACACCAAGGACCGGAAATCTACCTTTTTCGGCGACGGTATCGCCGCCCACGTCAGTCTCGCACATCCTTTCTCCCCCGAACTCAGCTCCTTTCTATCTAAAGCGGCTACAGAAGCCGGGGCCGTCGTCCATAACGGTGGCACCTACATCTGTATGGAGGGACCAGCATTTTCTACACAAGCGGAGTCCGAACTCTACCGGCACTTCGGATTTGACATTATCGGGATGACTGCCGCACCGGAAGCCAAACTCGCCCGTGAGGCTGAAATCTGTTACGCCGTTCTCGCATGTTGCACTGATTACGATTGTTGGCACCCTGAACACGATAACGTGACAACCGAGATGATCCTTGATAATGTCCGTTTCAATGTTGAAGCTTCCAAAAAAATTGTTAGAGCGGCTGTCGCTAAAATCCCAGAAGGACAACGGACTTGCGCTTGCGCAACCGCACTTCAATATGCCCTCGCGACGCATCCAGATAAGATCTCAATGGCTAAACGACACGAGTTAAAATTACTGTTGGACAAGTACTTGACGTAACGCCTCGAAGATCTTATCTGCCTCCGCTTCCGTTAGAATTAGAGGCGGTGCTATATAAATGATGTTTTCTGGTTCGTCAACCGCGTGTCCAATCTTGCCGACGATAACGCCCCCTTTATCAAAGTCTCGCAATTGCCCGATAATTCGGTTGGTTGCTGCTGTTTCCAGATGACTGCCATCTGCTTGAGCGAATTCCACAGCGATCATCAACCCTTTGCCGCGGACATCGCCGACAATAGGGAATTCACGCAGCGTCTCTAATTTCGAGAGCAGATGCGCGCCTACCTTTTCCGAATTTTCCCAGAGCCGTTCCTCTTGCAGAATCTTAAGGTTAGCAACACCTGCGGCGCATGCGACTGGGTGTCCGCCATAAGTACAAACTTGAGCAAATTCTTTATTTTCATCGGCTTCTCCAAGGAAGGTGTTGAAGACTGCAGTTGAAGCAACACAAGCACCAAGTGGCAGATAGCCGCTGGTCAACCCCTTCGCTAATGTGATAATATCGGGTTGGACATCCCAATGCTCGCACGCGAACATCTTCCCAGTCCGTCCAAACCCAGTGATCACCTCATCAAGGATGAGCAGCAACCCGTAATCGTCACAGATTTGCCGGAGTTTTGGAAAATACTCATCTGGTGGGATAATCACACCCCCACCACCAATGATGGGTTCAGCGATGACCGCAATTACAGTTTCGGGACCCTCCCACCGAATTATCCGTTCAATCTCATCAGCACATTCCGTACCACAAGATGGATAGTCTAACCCAATAGGGCATCGGTGGCAATAAGGCGGATGCGCGTGTATAAACCCTGGAACAAGCGGTTCAAATGGCTTCCGTCTGCGTGCTTGTCCTGTTGCTGACATGGCTCCGTATGTAAATCCGTGATACCCACGATAGCGACTGATAATCTTGTAGCGATTCTCACCCGGATAGGTTTGTCTGCCGTACTGCCGCGCAATTTTGATGGCGGTTTCGTTCGCCTCTGAACCGCTGTTACAGAAATAGACGTGATTCAAATCACCCGGAAGACAAGCAGAGAGCTGCTCTGCTAACAGCGTCGCAGGAACATTAATCTGTGAGTGTGGATAGTAAGGCAACTTCTGTATCTGTTCATAGACCGCGTCCGCGATCTCCTGCCTGCCGTAACCGACATTGACATTCCAGAGTGCAGAATAAGCGTCTAAGTACTCGCGCCCTTCTGCGTCCACAACTGTTGTCCCGTGCGCCGATTCATAAACCGCTAACGGTGTCTCCTCAAGGCGTTGATGTTGAAACAACGGATGCCATACGTGTGCCTTATCGACTTGTCTATAATCTCTTGCCATATTTTTTTCCTGTAATAGTTATCAGTTATCGGTTATCAGTTCTCAGTTACAAGAGGTGTGTGATTTATCAAGGTCTGCTTTGAAATTGCTAACATATTTGAAAGGCTAACACACTTCGGAGAAATTGTGTCTATCAGAATCCAAAACTGATAGCCGATCGCTGACCGCTGACAGCCGACTACATAGACGTAGGCGCGGAGATACCTAAAAGCGTCAGTCCGTTTTTCAACACGCTTTGCACGCATTGAACCAGAATAAGCCGTGCGTGCATTTTTTCGATGTCTGCTGGATCTAAGACCCGGTGCTGATTGTAATACGGATGAAAAATTCCCGCCAATTCATGCAAATAATGCGGGATACGGTGTGCCTCGCGTGCCTCCGCACTCAGCAGGACAATTGAGGGAAATTCGGCTAACTTGCGGATCAGTTCGTGTTCTATCGGTTCAGTCAGTTGTTTTAGAGAGACTTCTTCAATAGGCTTTGGGGTGATTCCCTGTTCAGCACCCTGCTCAAAGATACTACAGCACCGCGCATGCGCATATTGAATATAGAAGACGGGATTTTCGCTGGCGTGCGTGATTGCCAACTCCATGTTGAAATCAAGGTGGCTGCTGTTGGCGCGCATCAAAAAGAAATAACGGGCGACATCTACAGCGAACTGCTCACCGACAGTCTCTGCCAATTCGTCAATAAGCGTATCGAGGGTATAAAACTGTCCACGCCGTTTTGACATATCTAATCGGTTACCCTCTGCATCCACAAGGTTCACCTGCTGAATAATAGAGATTTCGAGCCAGTCATCGGGCATACCGAGTGCTTTCACAAAGTTTTTGAGGCGACTAATATGGCCTTGATGATCTGGTCCAAACAAGTCGATGACTGTTGTGAACCCTCTGTCAAATTTATCACGGTGATACGCGGCATCCGGCACAAAATAGGTGTATTCACCGTTCCTTCGGATGACGACGCAGTCCTTATCGTCGCCAAAATCCGTCATCCGAAACCATGTCGCGCCCTCCGCTTCATAGAGGTATTCTTTCTCTTGAAAGCGTTGAATGATTTCCTCAGGTTTCCCGCTCTCACGAATCGCCTTTTCACTTGCCCAGACATCAAAATTGACCCCGAACCGTTCTAAAGATGCTTTTTGTTGTGTTAAGATATGCGCAATCCCTTTATCTCGAAAAAGTGCTACCCGTTCATCTGTTTTAAGTTGGAGATGCGTATTACCCTCTGTCTCGGCGATAGTTTCTGCGAACTCCCGGATATATTCGCCCTGATACCCGCCTTCTGGAATTTCCAACCCTTCTTCACCAACCACCTGTCGGTAGCGAATATCAATTGATTCACCGAGCCGTTGGACCTGACCTCCAGCATCGTTGACATAGAATTCACGGATCGCCTTGTAGCCTATAGCATTTAGGAGATTGACGAGTGTATCCCCAACCGCAGCGGCACGTCCGCTAACGATATTCAACGGTCCTGTCGGGTTAGCACTGACAAACTCTATTTGAACCGGCTCCCCAGCACCTTTGTCGCAGGTCCCGTATGCCGACTGCATCTCTGTAATCGTTTGGAGCGTGTCATAGAGATAGTTGTCGGAAAGGTGGATATTGATGAAACCTGCACCGGCGATCTCAATTTTGTGGATAATGGGGTGCGTATTGGAATCTATACGCTTAAGCGTATCAGCATCTATGTGTTCATGGATTATTTTGGCTATGTTGCGTGGTGCCATCCGCGCCTGTTTTGCAAGTCCCAATGCAATAGGTGTAGCGATATCACCGTGTTCAGGCGTTTTGGTCGGTGAGAACGGGATAGTGGGTACTTCGGATATAGCGAGCTCCCCTGCCGTAACAGCAGCGTGGATCGCACTTTCTAAAATATTGTAGACTTCTGTTTTAATTGCATCCATATTAACAAGTTTGGGTTGTGTATCTACCGGTTTTCCATAGCGTTCACAGTTTTAATAAGCAAAATTATATCACAATAGTAGATGTATGTCAAATATTCATTTGCTGTTGAGGTTTTCAAACCCTGCCAGCAATGGATTTACATTAGCCTCGTTACCTATGTGATAGGTTCTAATTTTTCACTTGTGTTTTAAGCACCGCAGCTTTATACTAAAAAGAAAGTCTATGGGAACGGAGTAAAATCGTGCGAGTACTGATTATGTCGGATATGGAAGGTGTTAGTGGGATCGTCGTGTGGGAGCAGGTGAACGGTGGCGCGGCGATGTTTGAAGAAGGACGACACCTCTATACAGAAGAGATTAACGCAGCGGTGCGGGGTGCAAAAGCCGCTGGCGCGACAGAAATCGTCGTCGTGGATTGCCATGGCGCAGGACAAGGTTGGACTTTTAATTCGCTGATCCCTGATAAGATTCACCCAGATTGTGAGTGGGTGGCACACCACGGATGGGGACGCTACGAAGATATGTGGGAAGACGGTTGCGATGCGTGCCTGCTCATCGGTATGCATGCCCGAAATGGCACACCTGATGGCGTACTCTGCCATACCATTTCCAGTGTTCAATACCGGAATCTCTGGTTCAACGATGATTTAGTAGGTGAAACGGGTGTGAACGCTGCGCTCAACGGAGCCTACGGCGTTCCTGTCGCACTTGTCACGGGCGACGCGGCAGTCTGCCGAGAAGCCAAAGAACTCCTCGGCGATGATCTGCCTACAGTCGCGGTTAAACAGGGGTTAAGTCGATTTAGCGCACGACAACTCCCACCCGTCCGTGCCCGTCAATTAATTGAGGACGCAGCGAGAGACGCACTCACAGATTTAACAGGCGTTAAACCTTACGTCCCCGATGCCCCGACGACAATCAAAATCGAACTCGGAAGCGTCGATAAACTCGCAGAATTCAAAGGACGACAAGGGATTGAAATAACAGGTCCCGTTACCGTTGAAAGCCGAGCAAAAGATTGGCTGACGGCATGGAACCAGTTCTGGCCCTACGCCTAAGATTCGTCAAGCACATCGAGCGGATCGCCAGAGGCATCTGCACGCTCTAAAATCTCGACCTCGTAACCATCTGGATCGGTGATGAATGCCATTTTCATGCCGCCGGATGTGAATTGATCGCGCCATTCATCGGGCCAAATTTCCAATCCTGCTTTCTCTAACCCATCGCAAAATTCCACAATATCTGGGACACCGATAGCAAAGTGCATCAGGTCCTCTTGAACCTGAAGTTCAAAATCCGGTGAATAGGTCAACTCTAACGTGTGCGCGTTGCCGGGGAGTTCGAGATGCACGATCTGGTTGCCCGCCGGAGATTTATCGCTCCGACTCAGGACTTTAAACCCTAAATGATCGCAGTACCAATCGATAGAACCGTCGAGGTCGCTGACGCGAACCCGTGTATGTAAAAAAACTGCCATGTTGGTCTCCTTCTTAAGAATTATAGCGACATAATAACATGCTCAGTAAATTTTGGCAAGAAGTTTGCGTGCACTTTTTAGAGTGCTTTTGGGTTGAAAACTGGTATACATTAGTGTATAATGATTTGGGCAGAGGAATAGAATAATCACATCGCATATCTAAGAGGGCATCAAGATGACAAAACAAATTGCACTTTTCAATCACAAAGGTGGTGTCAGTAAAACAACAACAACTTTTAATCTTGGGTGGATGCTGGCAAATAAGGGCAAGACCGTTATGCTCGTTGACTGCGATCCGCAGTGTAATCTAACAGGAATGGTGCTTGGGCTCAGGGGTAGCAAATACAAGATTAACAAAGGGTTTCAAGCAATTTACGAGTCAGAAGAAGTGCGGGATATCTACCGAGGGCTCGCTCCAGCTTTTGAATCTCGCCCCGTGCTTCTTGAACCAGTAGTCTGTGAACCAGTTAAAGGACAACCTAATATGTATTTGCTACCAGGGAACATCAGGTTCGCTGAATACGAGGTGGTCTTGGGCATGGCTCAGGAACTGTCAAGTTCACTCTTAAGTCTCCAGAACTTGCCTGGTTCGTTAAATTATCTCTTTATGAAGACCGCCAAAAAGTACGATGCAGATTTCATACTTGTAGACATGGGACCCAGTTTAGGCGCAATCAACCGGAATTTGCTGATGACGAGCGACTTTTTTCTTGTGCCTATGTTTCCTGATTATTTCTCGGTCATGGCGGCGGAGAGTCTCGCTTCAATTTTGACGCAATGGGCAGCGTGGTCGAGACAAGGTAGAGCACTACCAATTCTTAGGGAAGCAACTTATCCTTTCCCAGATAAAATTCCCAAATTTCTCGGAACAATCGTTCAGAATTATCGGGTTAGGAATGGGAAACCTACTGCAGCATTCCAAAAATGGATTGATGCGATAGAATTGGCTGTCAAAACGAACCTCTTACCTGTTTTGAAGGAAAACAATATGTTACTTCCCATAAAGTTATATGAGAAAGTAATGCTACGTCAATCAAGTCAAGCGGCTCTGTTTTCAGATGAATCCTTAGGAAAACCAATTCTCCAGATGCCAGACTTCAATAGTCTCATCGCTCGTTCACAAGAACATAAAGCTCCAATTTTTGAATTGACAGACGCACAACTTGAACATGCTGGTGAAGTGCTTAAACAAACTAAAAAATCCATGCACCGGTTTCAGAAACTCTACGCTGAGGGGGTTGACCGGATAATGATGCTTGTTGAAAATGATTAATACCCTTGAACAATTTCGTGAAGATATTGAACGGGCTCGAACCTTAGGGACGATACATGATGTACTCAGCCAACAGACAACCTCTGCTTTAGATTTGACAGACCTATTACGATCACAAATCGTTATGGTTGTTAGTGCACTGGACCACTATATCCATGAAATCACTCGTATTGGCATGTTGGAAGTTTATAATGGTAAACGCCCTCAGACTCCCGCCTTTCTACGTTTTCAGGTTAAGATGGAAGCAACACTCCAAGGAATTGCCGCAGAGCACGGAGATAACAGATGGCTTGATGAGGAGATTCGCCGCAATCATGGGCATCTACCATTTCAGCAACCTAATAAAATAGCCGATGCAATCCGGCTTTTCTCTACTTGCAAATTGTGGCCATCTGTTGCATCAGAACTCAACTTACAGGTTGAGGATGTGAAAGCGCAACTTCAACTGATCCTTGACCGGCGAAATCAGATTGTACATGAGTCAGACTTAGATCCGAGCAAGCTGGGAAACCGGTGGGCAATTTCTCCTTTGGATTCAGTAAAGGCAATTAACTTCATTCAAGAACTTGGCGAAGCTATTTATGTCGTTGTGAATTAAGACATGAAGCGACAGATTTTTAGAATCAGCGTTAGAAATATTTATGTATAACATGGAGAAGAAATGACCCGAAAAACCGATAGACCTAACATTCTCTTTATCATGTCCGACCAGCACCGGTACGACTATCTCGAAACTGCCGAAAATGCCCCAACTGCACTCAATACCCCGAATTTACGACGGTTAGCGGAAGCCGGTGTCAGTTTTCCAAACTGCACAGTGAACGCACCCGTCTGCGCGCCGTCACGCATCGCGCTGGCTTCTGGACTGCAACCCTCTCGACTCGGAGCAGTGGACAACGGGAGTTTCCTCCCTTCCACCGTACCGACCTACTACCAACAACTCCGCGATCACGGCTATCGCGTCGGATGTGTCGGCAAACTTGACCTTGCCAAGCCGGATGGCTATAACGGACGCTACGGCGACCGACCTCGTACCTATAGTTGGGGATTCACGCATCCAGAGGAATGTGAAGGCAAGATGCACGCCGGAAGTTCGCCAACACCTATCGGTCCTTATACCCACTATCTTGAAGAGAAAGGCGTGCTTAAGGCATTCCATGAAGACTATCGGAAACGCAGTAGCGGCGGTTGGATTAAAAACGGCTCTCACGATTCCGTCCTCTCAACTGAGGATTTCGCCGATACCTACATCGGCAGACGCGCAACCGAGTTTATTGAGACTATTCCTGATGACTTCCCGTGGCACATGTTCGTCAGTTTCGTCGGACCGCATGACCCCTTTGATCCGCCTACTGAATACGGCGATAAGTATCGGAATGCCGAGATGCCTCCCGCTATCGTTGATAATATGGACGGGAAGCCTGAATGGGTAAAACGACGCGTTGTTGATGTCAGTCCTGAGGAGATTACCCTGACGCGACAACAATACTGCGCCGCCACGGAACTCATTGATGACCAGATCGGCGAAATGCTGCGCGCGCTTGAACAACGCGGGATGCTTGACAATACGTATATCATTTATTCCAGCGACCACGGTGAAATGCTCGGTGACCATGGGCTTTATACCAAGAGTGTCGCTTATGAAGCGTCGCTGAGAGTACCACTCATCATCGCTGGACCCGGTATCGCGAGCAATCAAATTTCAGACAGTTTGGTTGAACTGATAGATCTGAATCCGACAATGTGCGACTTGGTGGGTGTGCCGGTGTTGCCGCGTATTGATGCTAAGTCTATCGCGCCTGTCCTTCGCGGTGAGGCGGAAACACATCGCACTGAGACTGTGAGCGCGCTCCGAAGTTTCCGGTGCATCCGCACGGCGACGCATAAACTTATCGAAAACTATAACGACGTGACCGAACTCTACGATCTCGAAAACGACCCCGCTGAGTTACACAACATCGCACAATCGGAGCGCGAAATTGCTGGAACGCTCAAAGGAAGTTTGGGCAGACGGTTCCGCTCTGAGTTAGTTTTTTAATTTACCTTGCGGAGTAACTCAGCAGGATTATCAATCAAGTGCCTGTCTTAAATCCGCCCTCCATTTCATTACGGGCTAAGTTTTCGCGGTAACTAAGAAATAGAAGAAGTTCCGTTATGCATACAGACCACAACTATGACGCAAAGTGTGCGTACCATCACATCACACAACTCGCTTTTCCGAGGTTGGTCGGCAGCGTGGGTGAGGCTGAGGCACAGGAGTATATCGTCGAGCAATTGACTGCGTTGGGACTGGATGTGTCATCGGAACCGTTTGAATTTACGAAATTCCCCGCTGAGGTCTTGCCGCGCATTCTTTCGGCACTTTTCGTGCCGGTTGTTCTGTTTGTGCCGTGGTTCGGTGAACGATTCCCAGTACTTCTATGCACCGCTTGCCTACTGAGCCTTGCGACCGCACTGTTCTTTACGCAGTGGCAAAAGCGGCTTGAAGGGTTATATGATGTTGGTAGGCGGTATCAGACAGGGAACATCATCGCAAAGAACGGAGCGAAACAAGCCGGTAATACGCCTGCCTTTTTATTCGTTGCACACTACGACTCCAAATCACAAGTCCTGCCGATTGCTGTCCGCGCAATATCTTACGGTATCGCAATCACCGGACTTCTCGTCCTGACAACGCTAATGCTCATTAAGTGCTTTACCCTCTTTTGGCTGCCACATTACATCGTCTGGGGTATTGCTGGAATCACAGGTTTTTGCCTGTTGCTTTTGCAGATTAATTTGACGCGGAACCATTCACCTGGCGGGTTCGATAACGCTTCCGGTGTCGGTGTTATGCTTGAAGTAGCACGCGTAGTGATGGCGCGCGGCGAGAAAATACCCATAACGTTCCTCGCCGCTGGTGCTGAAGAGTACGGCATGTGCGGCGCATTGCGCTATGTCCAAGCATACGCCGATACATACAACCGAGAAAATACCTACGTTATTAATTTAGATGGACTCGGTGTCGGAAACGGCGTTAACCTCGTTACGCGCTACGGGATTCCACCAACCCGCACGACAAGCGCACTATCAGACCTGTTTCAGGCATCGGGCGAGTCGCTCGGCATCCGGGTTTCGGATCGTTATCTGCCGATCGGTGTCGGATTGGATAGCATTCCGATTGCGAGCCACGGATTTGAAGTGCTTACCGTAACAGCGGGAGCGATTGGCGGTGTCGCCTTAAAGATTCACTCAAAACAGGATCGGAGCGAACTGCTCAATCAAGAAAGTTTGCAACAGGTAGGTGAGTTAATTGTCGATGTCATTGAACGTGCAGCGTAGGGACGAGGTGACCTCGCCCCTACAAAAGTCAGTTCCGGTCACAGGCGTTATTCTTGCGGGCGGTAAGAGTCGCCGGATGGGACAGAATAAGGCGTTGCTACAAATCGGCGAGGCTTCGCTCATTGAACACGTTATCCGTCGCATGCGCCGCGTTACTGACGAACTCTTGCTTATTACCAATGCCCCCACTGAATATACACACCTCGGTTTACCGATATATACGGATATGATTCCAGACGCTGGCGCGTTAGGCGGTATCTATACCGGTTTGACGCATGCTTCGCATGACACTGTCCTCTGTGTTGCATGCGATAGTCCGTTTTTAGTGCCCAATTTGCTCACCTATCTTGTCTCGGTTTTGGATGAATATGATGCCGTAATGCCCTATACGTACAGTTGTAACAAAGACATCGGGGTTACAAACTCCTCCTACAGCACTGATCAGATGACCCTCCAAACATTGTGTGCGGTGTACGCTAAACGTTGCTTGCCTATTATTGAACTGATGCTACAAGAATCTGAGTTGCGCGTCCATGCGCTACAAGAACGTGCGAATATCCTGACCCTCGCGCCAGAAATTTGGAAAACTTATGATTCTGAAGGTCATTCATTTTTTAACGTTAACACACCAGAAGATTTTGAAAAAGCACAAACTATTAGCCTGTCACATCCAAACGGGTAGATGGTTCGTAGTCGCGCAATTCTGCGGTGTACTCGCCCAAATGCGACGTGCATTATCGCGCCTCTTTGGTTTGTTTACAGCACGCGGCGCGTGCCTACTACTTTTAAGCACACATTTTTCAAAGAAAATTCTATAGGACTTACGCATTTGCTCTTAAAGTCCCCCTGATAAGGGGGATTTAGGGGGTTTAAAATACGGAAATTACCGCTTTTGGTGTCTAAATGTCCGATATTTGCTCAATTTGCGTAAGTCCTAACTGCTTTTTTTTTTTTAAATGTCTGTTATGCAACCTTTTGCCCCTTGCATGTATCCTTATATCATAAGAGGGGAATTCCATTAGGAGGCACTTATGCAAAGTAACGATGTTACATTAATTCAACAGATTCTCGATGGCGATCAAAACGCGTTTACAGCGTTGGTAAAAAAGTATCAAAAGCAGATACACGCGTTTGCATGGCGGCAGTTAGGAGACTTCCATCTCGCCGAAGAGATTACGCAGGACACCTTTCTTAAGGTTTACCAACAACTTTGGACGCTCAGAGACCCGAATCGTTTCGGCGCATGGCTACATGTAATTGTCAAGAATTGCTGTTTAGCGTGTTTACGAAAAACGCAGCAACCGATTGAATCTCTTGATACCATGCCTGAAGCGGAGATGGAAAGAGTTTCTTATAACCAATACCTTGAGAAACAGCGCGATGCTATTGCGAGTGAAACACAGCATGCGGTTGTACAGCACCTTCTCAACAAACTGTCTGAGAATGAACAGACTGTCATAACCCTTCACTATCTTGGTGATATGCGTTGTGAAGAGATTGGCAAGTTTTTGGATGTTCCCTTGAATACGATTAAGAGCAGACTGCATCGGGCAAGGAAACGATTAAGGGAGGAAGAATTGATGGTTCGCAAAACATTAGGTGGTTTTGAACTTCCAGACAATCTTACGGCGAATATTATGGAGTGGATCCAGATGAATGAACCCGGTGTAGCGGTGCCAGTAGGCACGCTAACGAAAACATCGGATAAGACGCTCTACGCAGTGATGGGTTGTGAGAACATCTACAAATTACCCACGGATGAAAATGAATGGCAGCTTGTTAACGAGGAATTTTTGCGTCAAGAAACCGCAGGCGATATTCCCATGGCTGAACACGATGGCACGCTCTATATAATTCCATCTGATACGTTGTTTGCATCAACGGATGATGGCAAAACTTGGAATGCAATCGGTCCTTGTCCAAACGGACACGTGAGGGAATTGCTGATTACGGAAGAGGCTTTTTATGTTACCCTGAATAAAGGTATTTTCCGATCTGATGACGCTGGAAAATCGTGGAAGAATATGAATGACGGTTTAGACAGCCGCTTCACAAAGAAATCGGGAATTTATACATTACAGTTGAGCGGAGACACGCTGTTTGCTGGAACCTCTCTCGGAATCTACCGCTTCAAGACAGGAACTTGGGAACATCTACAGTTACCGGTGGACAATACTGTGGTAGTGAATTGTTTAGCGGTGTCTGAAGACCATATCTATGTCGCCGTAGAAGTAAATATCATGGAAGGGGACGGAACGCCAGATGAAAATTACCATAAGTTGTGTGACATGCGTAAGGATTCGTGGTGGGTCTTCCGATCAACCGATGCAGGCGACTCTTGGACGGATATAACGCCTTCGGATGCCCGGAATCTAATGCAGAAAACGTTGCCGCGGATTAAACTGGTCGCGTCTGGAAAAACCGTCTTACTGATAGGCGGAGAGGAAGGCGTTCTGGCGCGCTCAACGGACTGTGGAAACACTTGGAGCTCCACAGAAGCTTCCGGTATTACACAGATGCAGTTTAGTGTCGGTGCTGCTGTCGCTTTAGACGAAAACACCTTTTATACCGGTGGCATCACTGGCATCCATCGATCAAGGGATGGCGGTGAAACCTGGCACCGATTCAATACAAAGTTTGAGTGCCGGGTAGATAACTTAATCAGTTTAGAGACGCGTCCAAATTCAAAAGCATCTAAAGTGCTATACGCCACGGTTGCTGGCAGTGTCGTCAAATCAACAGACGCAGGGAGTTCGTGGACTGCTGTTGACATCCAACGACCAAGGTATATACTTACGGTGCCAAAGTTCAATGCGAAACTCAAAGATAGGGAAGACACGCCGCTAATTGTGAAGATTTCCGAAGTCAACGGTGTTCTGTACGCAAAAGGAATTCGACGTAATTGTGAGACGACTTACTATCATTTGGTGCCAGATACAAATTGCTTAGAGCCTGTTGAGGGTTATATTTTTGAAGAGGGAATGACACCGCCTCCGCGAGATTCAGGAAGGCTCATGTCGACCGTGTTTGGGGGGATGACACTCCCCTTTGATTCTTATCGGTTACCGAAACAAGAGGGACAAATTACCTTTACCCACTCTACAGATGATCCAGACACTGATGCTGAGCCTTTATCAACCCAGATAATACGCGAGAATCCAAGATTTGGTGCAGAATGCTTTCTAAAACTGTTGGGTCAAGAACAAGGTGATCGCCAATTGGCTTACGCATTGATGTTGGAAGGTTTATACAGCAGCTTCGCGGTGAGTGGGGAAACGTACTACATGGAGTACAACTACAAACTTTTCCGATGGAATCCGGGTGACACAAGATGGTCGGATACAGGTGTCCAAGAAACTTGTGAACTCACACGTGAAAACATGGCGCAGCATTTTAAAATTGCTGTTTCAGGAGAAACCGTCTATGTCGGTAAGCGGGATGGACAACTCTTTCAATCGCTTGATGGTGGTGATAATTGGAACGACAGGACATCAAATCTGCCGCTATCTGTTGAACGCTTCAACCAAATTGTCTTTGCTGACACAACGGTTCACGTCGCAACCAACAAAGGCGTTTTCAACTCAAAAGAGGGTGTCGTTTGGAATGCAATCACCGATAAAGTGGGAGGAAGCATCATCATTAAGGCGTTAGCAACAGCAGAGGATACTGTTTATGGCGCGAATGATGACGGCATCTATCACTTAGAAAAGGAAACAGGGACTTGGGAACAAATTGTGCCCGAAATTCCGGATGCGATAACTTCTCTCGTTGTTGATAGAGATGCCTTTTACGTCGGCACAGAACATCGTGGGGTGCTCCGTTTGGAACGTTAATCCGTAAAAAATAAGCACTGCTGCAGGCGGGGTTTCAAACCCCGCCTGCAGTGGGGGAGCCAAATTAATCCATAAAAAAATAAGAGGAATTCAACATGTTATTGACATTGATCCAAAAGGAGATGATGCATCATATTCTCAGCGTCCGGTTCGTCGCACTCCTCGTGATGTGTCTTCTGCTCGTGCCGCTTACCTTGCACATCAATTACCGCAATTATCTCCAAAATCAGGTCAATTATCAGGCAGCTATCGAACTCTCGGCTGCAGAAATCGAAGATGCGCTTCAACCGCTTCGGGATCCGCCCGCTCCAGATACAGAATTCTCTAAACTTTTTCTCGAACCGACACCTTTAAGTGTGTTTGCAAAAGGTTTAGAGGAATCCCTTCCGGGTTATCTTGGGATGACTCGCAACGGTGTAAAACACGGTTCAACATCACTTGGGGAAGGCTCGCTCTCCTCTGCTTTAGGGAATCTTGATTTTCTATTTATTGTTAGCACCGTCTTCAGTCTACTGGCACTCTTGTTCACGTTTGACGCCGTTGCGGGGGAAAGAGAAGCCGGAACGCTGCGGGTAACTTTGGCAAACGCGCTACCCCGAGATTTGTTCTTGTGGAGCAAACTCATTGGTGGGTATATCGTGTTTGTTGTCCCGTTTTTGGTGTCATTTCTGTTGGGTCTGTTCTTGCTTGTTTCGCAAGGGTTTCCGTTGGGTGAATCTGACATCTTCCCACGCGTGTTCAGTTTGACCTTAGTCTCGTTGCTCTACATTGGCGTATTTTTTTCAATCGGCACCTTAATTTCCACCTATTTAGACAATTCCAAGACGGCACTCATCGTCGCTTTCACTGTCTGGGTGCTCGCCGTGTTGATTGCACCACGTGTTGGGTTTCTCACCGCTAAATTCATTGCACCGACGCGCGCGATTCAGAGCGTCTATATGGAAAAAACGGCGATTAATAGTAACCTCAATGAAGAAAAGGACCATGTGGTTGTAACAAAAATGATGGCTTTAGGGGATATTAATCTCGGCACGGATCAGGAGAAAATCAAGGCACTCAGGGCACCGATTGATGCCGAATATCGACAGAAATTTCAGAAGCAAGTCGGCGAAATAGAACGCGCCTATCAACGTGAAAAAAAGCGGCAAGAATCGGTCGGAGAAACCCTTTCGCGAATCACACCGACATCTTCGCTCATTTATGTCGCCATGAATTTAACCGAGACTGGGAAAATAAAAAGAGACACCTATTTTGAAACGGGCACGCGTTATTATAACCAACTTGAGGCGGAGTATTTCCATGAAATTTCAGACGATCAATTTGCGAGGTTCATGCGACAAAATCAACCAAAACCAAAGAAAATCTCCCCGCCGCCAGATATGACAAAAACGCGCTTATCAGAAACCGTCCGTCACTCTATGATAGATTTACTGCTGCTCTGTTTCTTAGCGGTTATATTGACGACCATAGCGTTTCTGAAATTCTTCAGCGTTGATATTTAATAGGCCTTACGCATTGCCTCTTAAAGTCCCCCTGATAAGGGGGATTTAGGGGGTTTAAAATACCGAAATTATCCTTAGGCCTTACGCATTGCCTCTTAAAGTCCCCCTGATAAGGGGGATTTAGGGGGTTTAAAATACCGAAATTACCCCTTTTTGCGTAAATCCTAACCATTTCAACCCAACCTACCTCTACCTCGATTTTTATCATCGAATTGAAGCACTTTCCAAAACATTTAAAAAAAAATCAAGAATTTGCAACCCTCCCGCCTATAATACCTGTCACACGTCACAAGCCAATGTTAATGATTGGAGGTTACGATGAAAAACGACGACGCGAAATGGGTTGAACGTATCTTAACAGGCGACGCAGATGCCTTCACGACGCTCGTGAAAAAGTACGAAAAACAGATACACGCCTTCGTATGGCGGAGAGTCAAGGATTACCACGTCGCCGAAGAAATCACGCAGGATACTTTTCTCAGGGCTTACAAAAAACTCGGTACCTTGAAAGATCCAAACCGGTTTTCGGGGTGGCTTTATATGATTGCGACCCGCTGCCTCCTCACATGGCTTGGTGAGAAAAGGATGCCGATGCAGTCTTTAGAAGCGATGAGTCAAGCAGAAATAGAGGCACTCTTCTATGCCCAGTATTTAGCAGAACAGACTGAAAAGTTGACGACGCAAAAGCAACGCGAAATCGTTGAATACCTCCTTCAAAAATTACCCGTACGTGAACGGACAGCGGTGATGCTTCACTACCTGAGTGAAATGACATGTGAAGAAATCGGTGATTTTCTGGACATATCGCCGAATACGGTTAAAAGTCGGCTCCATCGCGCCCGAAAGCGGTTAATAAAGGAAGAGGCTATCGTTCACCAAACCTTGGGAGATTTTCAACGTGCAGACGATCTTATGGAGGACATCATGAATTGGATTCAAACAAACGAACCCGGCATACGACATCCCGTAAATAACCTGTCCGCGACTGCCGAAAAGGTGCTTTATACCGTTATAGGAGACGAGCGTATCTACAAATTGCCAGCGGGCGAGGAAGCGTGGCAACTGGTCAACGCAGATTTTCCGCGTCAAGATAGCCATGACAATGGGCCCGTAGTGGCGCACAACGACACGCTCTATATTGTTTCATCTCATGAATTGTTTGCATCAACCGACGGCGGCGCAACATGGCATTCAATCGGTCCGTGTCCAGAAGGCCATATACGAGAACTAATGATAACCGAAGAAACCTTTTATCTCTGCCTTGATAAGGGGATTTTCCGATCCGATGATGCCGGCAATTCATGGACAGACATAAGCAATGGCTTGGACAGTCGCTCAATAGAACAGTCTGGAATTCGCACATTACGGATGGGACCCGACACGCTGTTTACCGGAACTTCTTTTGGGGTCTACCGACTTAAGGCAGGTGCTTGGGAACACTTACCGTTGCCGGTGGATGACATTGTGACTGTCAACGCTTTAGTGATGGCTGAAGACCAGATCTATGTCGCTGTCTCGGTGAATATTTTGTCGGGTGATGGAACGCCGGAAGAAAATTTTAAGCGATTGTGGGAAAGTGAGAAGCGTTCGTGGTGGATATTTCGATCCTCCGATGGCGGCGACACATGGACAGACATAACACCTGCTGACACCTCGCTGCTAATAGGTGTTTTACCCAGCATAACGCTGCTCGCTGCCGGAGAAACGCTTTTACTAATAGGGAAGGATGACGGGGTCGTCGCGCGTTCAATGGATTGTGGGAATACGTGGACCTCTATAGAATCCTCAGGTATCACACCGATGCAATTCAGTGTCGGGAGTACCGTGGCATTGGACGAAAATACATTCTATACAGGTGGAAGTACCGGGATTCATCGCTCTACCGATGCGGGTCAAACATGGCACCGATTTAATACGAGGTTTGAGAGTCGTGTGGACGGTTTAGTCAGTTTCGTAGCGGATACCGCATCAAATGCGTCTACTGCACTTTACGCCAGGGTGGGTCCAAACCTTGTCATGTCAACCGATGGCGGTAGATCGTGGGATACTGTCAACTTCGCCTTAGAAATTAATAGGCTCTTATCCAAAGAGACACCTCGCATTGTTCAAGTCGTAGAAGCCGATGGGGTACTCTATGCCAAAGGCATACAGGGCGGTTCCACCGCGATTTTCAGGTTATCTGCTGACGGCAATGTGCTAAACCCCATCTCAGAAACCGCTCCTTCTTTTAATTCGACAAAACTGATGTGCTATATGTTAGGTGGCAGAAGTTTCGATTTCAAAGACGAACGGCAAATGGGGCAAGGTGTGATAATTACGCTCTCCTCTGGTACGGATTCGCTCTCAAGCCAACGCATACAAGAGAACCCAAATTTTGGGGCAGAACGTTTCCTGAAACAGTTAATACAAATCCAAGCAGATGCCGCAGTGGCATACAAATTAATGTGGGAAGGGTTGTGGGGTAATTTCGCGGTCAGCGGTGAAACGTTCTACATGGAATACAACTATAAACTCTTCCGATGGAATCCGGGTGAAACTGAATGGTTCTACACAGGTGTCGAAGAGACTATCGAACTTTCAGATGATAACGTTGGGCGCGGTTTTAAACTTGCGGTATCAGGCGAGACTGTGTATGTCGGTAAACGGGATGGGCAGCTCGTACAATCGCTGGATGGCGGAGACAGTTGGAACGACAGGACAGCAAACCTGCCGCAGTCAGTTGAGCACTTCAATCAAATTGTTCTTGCAGATGCGACAGTGCATGTCGCAACCGATAAAGGCGTTTTCACTTCAATAGAGGGTGTCGTTTGGAATGCAATCACCGATAAAGCGGGGGCAAGCGTAATCATTGAAGCGTTAGCCACAGCGGAGGCTGCTGTTTATGGCGCGAATGACGACGGCATCTATCACTTAGAAAAGGAAACAGGGACTTGGGAACAAATCGTGCCCGAAATTCCAGATACGATAACGTCTCTCGTTGTTGATGGAGATGCCTTTTACGTCGGCACCGAACATCGCGGCGTGCTCCGTTTTGAACGGACCAATCAGTAGTTTTGCCTTTTTTAAACCTTTTTGTCGAAAACCCGCCTCTTTATAAATAACCGTGTCCTTTTCAAAACCTTCAAAGTCCCCCTGATAAGGGGCGGGGAATGCCCATAAGGCATTCATACCGTTGATTCTGATTCTTTAGGGGGTTGACTTGGCATTAACTCAAAATGACAACACTTTGGCTAATTATCCAGCGAGAATTCACCTCGAATGTCCTGACATCCCGATTCATGATCGGTTTTGTCGTCTGTTTGATGTCAACCGCTGCTGCCGTTTTTGTTCAAGTTGAGGATTACGAAAAACGGTTGGCAGCATATCACACCGCCATTCGAGAACATCACGAAGAAATCCGGACGTGGGACACCTATCGCCAAATTAACCCAAAAGCGCATAGGAAGCCGAACCCGCTCAGTATCTTTAACGTCGGCACAGAAAAATCCGGCGCGGATATGGTGAGTATTCGGCTCGCAATACCTATTTGGGAGCAACAGGCACAGAAACAAGGTTCAGATAACCCCTTCCTCTCGATTTTCCTTGCCGTTGATGTCATTTTTGTCTTCAAAATTGTGCTCAGTGCGTTGGCGATCCTGTTCGCTTACAATACGATTTCCGGGGAGCGGGAGGACGGCACCCTGAAACTGGTGCTATCCAATCCGATTCCGAGGGACACACTCATATTCGGCAAATACCTTGGGGGCATGTTATCTCTGTTTCCAATCGTTGTCATGAGTTTCGCTGTCGGGATCGTTATCGCTTATGCCGCCCCTACGACTGGTTTTGATGTCAGCGATCTACTACGTCTCGTCATGGTACTCGTTGTTTCGCTGTTATACATATCCATCTGTTATCTTTTGGGACTGCTTCTGTCTGTATGGACGAAAACGGCAGCAACGACGCTGATCCTTTCAATGTTTATCTGGGGAATCTTGACGACCGTTCATTCAAATGTGGCAACGTTTGCAGTGGCGAAATTCCCACCGTCCAAATCTCAACCGCAAGAAGAAATGCTGCAACAGATTGGACAGATATGGGAAGATTTCAGGGAAGAACGGGATGCCCATATCCTCAAGGAATTCGGTTACAGACACCCTGTCCACGCGATTATTACGCAGGGAGAAATGTCGTTAGGGATGGACACAAGATCAGCGGGCGGGATCGGATTTGAAGAGATCTACACCCCTAAACCGATTCACAAGATGGACACTTCCAAATATCAGGAAATATTAGGGTATCAAGAACGACTCCGTATTGACTATGCGAATAAAGCGGAGGACATCCTCAAACGGCGAGAAAATATTAGCGAAAGGAATAGACAACTCGCCAGAAATGTGTCGCGCATCTCTTTCGCGGACACGTATCGCTTTGCTGTCGGGACAATAACCGGCACGGACAGGGAAAGTTACAACGATTTTATAAATCAGGCGAGACGTTATAAACGTCAAGTTGTTGACTATCTCGCCGGTAAAGAGGCATTTTCAGCACGAGCGTGGTTTTCCGGCGATAAAGGAAAAGCCGAGTTGACAGATTTGCCCATCTTTCAGCACCGGTATAACTCCCTTTCTGAGAATCTCTCTCTCGCATTGGCAGACTTTTTTATCTTGTTAGCGTGGAATATCATCTTATTCATGGGCGCATACCTATCCTTCCTCCGGTATGATATGAGTTGAAGTTGTCAGATGTTAGTAAAGAAGGTTTTTGTAATCCTAAACCTCGTATAAGGAAATATCAAAAAACGCAGCCTGCAACAACGGCCGCAGGCGGATCAACGGAGAGAGAGTTTATGCTTTCAATTCACCTCACCGAACCGCAAGGAACTGTAAAAATATGATCTGGCATGTTGCGAAGAAAGAGATACATCACAACCTCATGACGCTGCGGTTCGTCTTGATGATAATTCTGCTGCCTATTCTAATGGTGGCGAACGCACTCATATACGGCTTCGGCGATAGCGGGTATAAAGAAGAAGTCAATACGTATCATCGCGCCATGGAAAGCAGATTATCTCTTGTCAAAGACTATGCCGAGGAGAGTTTAGGGAAACTTGCGATGCGGGGTCCCGGTGAGATTTACAAGCAGCCAAGTCCGTTCAAATTCTGCGCTGACGGGGTTGATGAACTCATCCCGCGTTCTATCCCCATAGTAAGCTCAGGAGCAGGGCGTGGCGGCGGCGTAACGACAGCATACCATTGGCGAGAACTATGGTCACTTGAATACCTACCCTCAAATCACGGCAGCGACGCGACGACGCTCATCAAAATCGACTGGGTCTTCATCGGGATCTTCATGAGTTTTTTTGTGATTCTGTTTACCTTTGATGCTATTGCCGGAGAACGGGCACATGGAACGCTGAGTCTCATGATGTCTAACCAGATTTCCCGAGGGCAGATGCTATTCGCGAAATATCTGGGCGCGTTTTTTACACTCATGGTGCCGCTCACAATAGGTATCCTCATGAACCTGTTAATCATTTATCTTTCGGGGAATATCCCATTTGATTTAGAGGATTGGCTTAGAATTTTGGTGATGGTCGGGCTTTTTGCGTTGCACATCTCTATCTTTATTTTTCTGGGATTATTTTTCTCAAGTCGCGTATCAAACGCCATCACCAGTTTGGTGTGGCTTTTGCTAACTTGGGTCTGCTTAGCATTTATCTTTCCAAGTCTGCTCGGACTTTTTGTTGGCACACTCGACCCGATTCTATCAATAGAAATAGTCGCCTCGCGAAAACGCACACAATTAGCAAACATCGAAGATGAATTTCGTCCAATGGAGTTGCTGGAGGTAACCAAACTCAGCGAGGCACCTTCACCTGAGAATCCACCAGCCACACGCCGATGGGCGACCTACTTCACAAGAAGATACGAAACAAGGACGCAAATTGCCGATACCCATGTAGATCAGCAGTTTAGGCAGGTGCGACTCGCCCGTGAACTCACCCAAATCTCCCCGATAGTCTGCTTCCAATATGCGATGGAAGGACTCGCAAACACCGGGATCGTCAGTTATATGAATTTTGTCAAACAGGTGCGTCGCTACAGACAAACGTTCACAGATTTCATCAAAACGGAGGATAGGAACGATCCGGAAAGTTTACATATCTATCCTGTCAGAGAAGGCTTATCTCAAAAGCCTGTGGATCCGAACGCTGTGCCAAGGTTTGAAGAGCGTCCCTCGTATCAAAGCGTCCTTCTCCCTGTCGGCCTGTTAATCCTTTTTAATATCCTATTCTTTACCGCAGCACAATTGTCCTTTCTCAAATGCGATCTAAAGTAACTCTTTAGGACTTACGCCTTCCCTCTTAAAGTCCCCTTGATAAGGGGGATTTAGGGGGTTTAAAACGTTTGAATATCTACTTTAGGACTTATGTCTTTCCTCTTAAAGTCCCCCTGATAAGGGGGATTTAGGGGGTTTAATCTGCTAAATTTGCGTAAGTTCTACTCTTTTTTTGACTATTTTCCCCAAATCTGCTATCATTTTCACAATTGATGTGATAGCACGCGGTTAAGAGTATTTTCACAAGTTCCGAAACCTCTTATTTTTCCCTAACCTCTCAAAAGGAGTTCATCATGAAAGGCGTTATTGTCCTTTTCGCAGTGATGGGTATACTCATCAGTTTTGCACCGTGTAGTAAAGCCAATCCGCCGGACGGATTAGTATTGCATCTGAGTTTCGATGAAAGTACGATTCAAGGCGACACCGTAAAAGACCAGTCTGAAGCAGGCAATGATGGAACGATTAACGGCAGCGCAAAAACAGTCGCTGGAAAGCACGGCGAAGCGTTGGAGTTTGACGGCAAGAGTGCCTTTGTTGAAGTACCACTCGAAGATTCGATTACCTTTTCCACTGGCGATTCACTAACAGTCCAAGTCTGGGTAAGAACAGATGATGAGCCACCAAAGAACGATGGGATTGTCGGGAACTATCGTCCGGGCACTGATGCGCTTTGGATACTCTCTGTCGCTGGCGACAATCCTGCAACGCGCGGCAAAATGGCTTTTAGTGTCCGAGATAAGGGACGCGCCAATAGTGCCGGAATAACTTCTCCGGATTTCCTGAACGATGACAAATGGCATCTCCTCGCGGGTGTCCGAGACCAGAAAGCAAAAAAGATCCGATTCTACGTCGATGGCAAGTTGATTAATGAAGTTGATGACAATACGAAGGACATCAACAGCGGGCAGTCAGTTTGGATCGGAGAGCATCTGAATCGGTTTTACAAGGGGTTGATTGATGAAGTGAAGGTGTGGAATCGTCCCTTGACCGCCGCGGAACTTGAGCAATCAGGCAAGCAACCGTCTCCAGTTGATGCCGCCGAAAAGTTAACGACCGTATGGGGAGCGATCAAAGCGACATACTGATATTGAAAGGCGCGGTTTAAGCGAGTTTATAGTAAATCCCATAATTATTTGCACACACGGTAGGCTCGTAGGGGCTGGGGTACCCAGCCCTTATGAGGGAGGATTTAGACGCAAAACCACGGTATTGAACAGTTAATGTTGAACTTTAACTGATCGAAAAAACGCTCACCCCACCCGACTCGTCACCAACAGCAATATGCTGGTCATTTGGTGCCCAAACGAGGCTTGTGACCCCTGCTGTCAGAGCGGCTTCATGAACCGCCAGAGAATAGCGGAGGCCTCGCAGTTGCCAGACGTAGACCAGACCGTCGGCACAGCCTGAGGCCAGCAGTTTGCCGCGATGTTGAAAACGCACAACGCTGAGAAAATTCCGATGCCCAGAAAGCGTAATGGGGCTGGTACCGGCGGGTCCACGCCCGGAACAATCCCACACCGTAACTTCATCACTGCCGCCCGTAGCCAAGTATCGACTCGTGGCATCCCACGAGAGTTCTCGCACCTTCGTCGGATAGCCAGTCATTTGCAAGTCCTCACCGGTAGACATAATCCAGAAATGGACGGTCGAATCTTGATCCCCGGTGGCGATGTATTTGCCGTCAGGACTCCACGCAAGTACCAGTGATGAACCTTTCCATTCCAATCGGCGGATGGCTTCCGACTGTTGCGGGTCCCACAGCGTGACACCGCCGTAGGTAATTGAGGCAAGTTGCCTTACATGCGGTTTCCATTGGATACCAGAAATCGTGCTCTGATGGTCGGGATATTCGCGAACAAGATCGCCGACAGCGTTCCAGAGTTTCAGGTTACGACCCGCGGCAGAGGCGAGTATCTGTCTTTTGCCGCCACTCCAAGATAGGTGCTCAACCCATGCTGCGCCCCCGTCAAGCGAATGCGTCGCTTCGCCATTTGTCATATCCCACAACCGAATTTTCCCATCTTGTCCTGCGCTCGCAAGCACCTTGCTGTCTGGCCGCCACGCGATTGACATTGTGCCGAATTCATGCCCTTCAAAGGTATGGATAACCGCTCGACGATGCCCTTCAAAAATTGTCACCGGACCGAGAACCGACGCGGCAGCGACATATTTCCCATCAGGGGACCACGCCAGATCAATGACGTGGTCGCTGATGGTTGCGCTCCAATTTTCGCGCAGTTGAGAGGGTTGGACAAAGCGGTTGCTCAGGTTGTTCAAGCGAGACATGCTTCAAATCCTTTAGTCAATTCGGTCCGGTCGAGGTTGCGCCCGATGAAGATGAGGCTATTGTAGCGCGGCTCACCCCCCCACGGGCGGTCGGGGCGACCGTCGAAGAGCATATGAACACCTTGGAAGACGAATCGGTTTGGCTGACCCTTGATGCTCAGAATACCTTTCATGCGGAAGATGTCGGGACCTTTTGTCCGAAGCAGATCGCTAATCCAAGCGTTCAGCCGGTCAGGGTTGAGGTCGCCGGGGGTTGTGATGCCAACCGATGTGACTTCGTCATCATGTTCGTGGTCTGGCTTAAATTCGCGTTCAACAACTGGCTTGACAAGAGCATCGTTGCCAAAGAGTTGTGCTTGAAATTCGTCGGGGTGGTGCTCGGTAAACAGCGCGTAAGCACCGGAGCTGCCGATCTGTACGTCAAAGCGTAATTCGTCCGCTGTAAGATTCAGCTCAATGAGTTGTCCACCCGGTTGAAGGGTACCACCCGCCGAAAGTTCATGCTCATCATCGGAGAAAACCATAACGACTGGCTCAACAGCGGCCTCCAAACCTTCATCGGTTGACGCATTTACGGGCACCAACGCAATTTTCATCGTCGGGTCAGGACCTTCTTGAAGCACCAGTTCATGCCTGCCTGCCGAAAGGTTATAGACACCGCCCCATTCAAAGGGATACTCCGGTTCCATAAACTGTGGATCAACCTCCATCGCCCGGTCCAGATCGAATCCGCCGACATCGAGAATCTTGTCCATTTCAACCACAGCGTCTTTCGTTCGATAAATCTTCGCTGCACTGTTCATGCTGCGAATTCTGGCTTCCAGTCGATCTAACTCTCCCTCGGTCACAAGGTCAATCTTGTTCAACAAGATGACATCGGCAAAGGCGATCTGTTCACGCGCCTCATCGCTGTCATCGATGTGCTGCCAGATGTGTTTGGCATCAACCACCGTCGTGACGGAATCCAGTTGCAGTTTCTCCTGCATTTCGGTGTCCATGAAGAACGTTTGAGCAACTGGCCCGGGGTCCGCAAGCCCTGTGGTTTCGACCATGATGTAGTCGAACTTATCGCGACGCTTCATCAGATTCCCCAAAATACGGATGAGATCACCGCGCACCGTGCAGCAGATGCAACCGTTGTTCATCTCGAAAATCTCTTCTTCGGCACCGATGACCAAATCATTATCGACACCGATCTCGCCAAACTCGTTTTCGATGACGGCGATACGTTTGCCGTGGTTTTCGGTGAGAATACGGTTGAGAAGCGTGGTTTTACCAGACCCTAAAAAGCCCGTTAACACGGTGACGGGGACTTGATCGTCTATTATAATCGTATTCATCTTTCTCTCCTTGTTGAATTTAGCCAGCGGTCAAGCTAACGATGTCCGTCTGCTTTACCTCCGCCAGCGGTTTGTGAATCTTGTATTGCCGGGGCTTGCCCGGGGTCTCCATGATTGCAATGACCGTTTCAATAGGCGGGCAGCCTTCTTCGGTGCATTGCAACTGCGTAATCATCACGGAGATGTCTTCTGATAGGTCAAAGACTTCGGAGACCCACGATTTGACTTGAGCGAGTTGCCGTGGGTCACTCTCTTTTTGCGAATTTAAAAAATTCAGCACTGTTGTATGGTCTCCTTTCCTCGCATATAATACTGTTTTAACACCTGAAATCTCGCCACGAATCGGTCATCGCACACGATTCTGACCAGATTTTTCTCAAGTTCTCGGTCTCTATTCTGTGGAGGGAGATCGAAACCGATCAAAACGATGACTATCAAAGGCTGAAGGCAACGGAAGTAGCGCATCTGTTCGCGCCACGGCCTCCGCCCAATCCACGAGTCGCGCATAATGTAGATGGAGTTCTATCTGTCCTAACCACACGACACCGTGCGGTGATGTGATACAGATGACATTTGCGAGATCGCACGGCCCGAGGCAGCCTTCGCTGATTGTCAATGTTATTGAAGGGGACAGTCGTCTGTTCCGCCACTCCTGTATGAGCCACTCAGCCGGTACAGGCGGTTTCCGTTTCTCTGTCACGCCACAACAACAACCCTTACAGACCAGTATATGCATTAAGACACGCCGCTTTGATGCCAGCTTGGGCATCGATTCGATCCTATCTGCTCTCATACCTTTTTCCTGTGTGTTACACTCCTGCGAATATACAGATTCATCACTACCCAATGACATTCAAGGGTAGTGATGAATTTTCTCGGCACTTATTTCAAAATAACCATCCGCTTCATCTAATGGAAAGATGGTGTGGACAATCGGTAGAAATAGACACCACTTGAAACCCGCTTACCCACATCAAAGCCGACCACGCATGGGTCCACAATCAGATAGCGTCTACTACAGAAACGCTACGATACGTTACAAGGCAGCGGTGTACAAAGCGCGGGGCGCGTCATAGATAACCCCGCGATCTTTGTACAATCAAGGATATAAAGGAAAAACAAAATCTGCCTTTAAATGGCATAATTTGCGAGTTCAGTGGAGAATACAGGTGGGGCACGACTTCGCGTGTGGATGACCCGTTTTAGCGGGATAAAATTGTCTTCATAAAGTCGGAGTATCGTATGAAAGCAGAAGGGTGCGTTGAGAGCAAAGAATTCAATCTCGACACCGATGTGCTGGCTGCAAAAGAAACAGGCTGCGCAGGTATCCTTGCTCTGCGAATGTTCGGTATGGCAATTATGGCAATGCGAATGTTCGCTATGATCGTGTGCCAGTCCGATAATACCCAGCAGCACGACGTAACAACATAAACCTGTTAAAATACAGATTTTCAAACTAAGCCCAAATATTAACTTGTTGGGAAAAGTTGTGCCGTTTCTCATACACCGGAACCTATGGTTATGATTAAAAAAAATGAGTGCCAATAAACTTGCGATAAATTATAGCACGCGATTGTGTCAATGTCAAATAGAACTTAAAAAGTTGATTCGGATTATTCCTTATGTTTATCAATCGCTTCCAGGCTGTGAAAGCAAGTATTCGACGAGTTCATGCCACTTTGCAGCCATCTTGTGTGCAGGAATACATTTCTTCTTCCATGCGTCAGTACACCGTTGGCGATAGTCAAGTCCGTATTCAGAAATAATCCACCGCTCGTAGTCGCCTATCCATGCGAGACCTTGAGTGAGCAAGCTGAAAACGCTACGCCACGCTTCCACATCACGTGGATGCGTAAGCTCAGGGAGTTGCTCTGATTTCCATATAGGCAACGAAAAATCGACCGCTGCTGTCTGTTTGGGCGCGAATTTGTAACGCTGCAAGAAAAGCCCTCCTCGGTCCCCATCGCCATAGAAAAACCCGAATCCCCACAAAATAACTCGGCTTCTGCCAGAGCCACACCACTCATAAGCGGTACTTCCGTGCTTGCCTTCCGGTGCTCGATGTTTGGTAAAACCGTAGGCGAGCAAAGCATTTCCCTCTGCCCGGCGAATGTCCTGTCCCCAACACCACAACTGTTGGTCCAACAGCGTCGTCCCGATCTTCCTGACCTTGTTCAATGCACCTGACCAACACGTAGATGCGTCGTCAGTTCTGCCAGACATGACTTATTCCCCCATAAGAAGCCGCTTCTACTTCTTCTCAAGGTCACAAGCAATTCAAAAGCAGTGTCAAGAATTATCGGTTTCTTTGCACTATTTCTTACCATGAGTCAAAGTTATAGTACGCCGGCTTGCGGCAACCGGACAAACTCAATAAAATCAGCCGTTGTGTTACACTCCTGCAAATATACAGATTCATCACTACCCAATGACATTCAAGGGTAGTGATGAATTTTCTCGGCACTTATTTCAAAATAACCATCCGCTTCATCTGATGGAAAGATGGTGTGGACAATCGGTAGAAATAGACACCACTCGAAACCCGCTTACCCACATCATTTCGACCATCCCAATGGGTAGCACGTGCTATGCCTTGATAGAAACCCGCTGGCTGGAAGCCAACGGGTTATAGCTCCGATTTCCCAATCAAAGCATGGACAATCGTATTAATATTATATCGGATCATCCCGATGTAGGTCCCTTCAGGTGTCCCCTCTTTGCCCATAGCGTCTGTGAAGAGCACACCCCCAATCTCTACATCAAATCCTTTTGACTGCACAGCAGCTTTCACAGCTTCGAGACTCCGGGGAGAGACGGATGACTCTACAAAAATAGCAGAGATACTCCGCTCCGCAATAAACGTCGCCAATTCCTGGACATCAGCGATACCGACTTCTGTCGCGGTGCTAATACCTTGTAATCCGCGTACCTCAAACCCGTACGCCTCTCCGAAGTAGTTAAAACAGTCGTGCGCTGTCACAAGGACGCGTTGCTCAGATGGCACGCGTTCCACTTGCGATTTTACGTATTCATCGAGTTCCATGAGTTCCGTGAGGTAGCGTTCAGCGTTCCTTCGGTACAGGACAGTATTATCGGTATCGAATTCACTCAGGGCATCGCGAACCTTTCCCACCGTCTGCATCCAAAGCTTCACGTCAAACCATAAGTGCGGATCGTAGAGTCCCTCGTATTCTGCAGGTGTTAGCAGTAGACGCCGATCTACAGCGTCTGTTACGGCGACCGTCAGCGTATCCTCCGACATCTTCGCAAGGATGTCCGTCATTTTTGCTTCAAGGTACAGCCCATTATAGAAGATGATGTCTGCTGAACCGAGTCTTTGAACATCTTTAGGCGTCGGGTTGTAAAAGTGTGGGTCTACGCCAGGTGCCACCATCCCGGTCACCTCAACGCGCGGACCGCCAACATTTTTAACAATATCAGTAATCATACCGATCGTCGTAACAACGCGAAGTTTATCGCCTGTGGCAGCATCCGGTTGTCCCTTCGGATCACAGCCAGACCATACCAGTATACCTATTAAACATACTGAAATGTATATTCTCTGCATAATTTTATACATCTCCCGGCTCGCATGCTGGACAGGTCTTACAGAGGTGCCGATTTACAAGGTGCGCGGAGGCGAGTAGGATGCCGCTGGCAGTGTGGAAAACGACTACATAGGAACCTTCAATCACTGTTCGACCAATGACAATAAATGCCACTGCTGCCACAAGTATCAAAAACACTTGCCAACTCCCGTGGGAACGAACCCCCCACACTAAACTTCCAGTAGCAAGTACTGCTGCCATGATGATCAGAACAAATTCAGCGCGCTCGCCGATGAGGAAACTCAGTCCTATGAACGGCAAAACTGCCACTAAAAACGGTGTTGCCATGCAGTGGAATGCACACGCGAAAGAGAGACACGCGCCAGTGGCGTCCACTAATTCTTGATTAAAATACCTTTTCAATTTTTTTATCTCCTTAAATTTGTGTAGGAGCGAGTTATGCTCGCGATCTTACTATCCTTCTGTAGGAGCGAGTTATGCTCGCGATCTTACTATCCTTCTGTAGGAGCGAGTTATGCTCGCGATCCCACCGTAGGAGCGAGTGTTTTTGCTTGGGTATTTCTTGTCGCTCTCAATCTTACTGTAGGAGCGAGCTATGCTCGCGATCCATTTCGTACTAAAAATTAAGTTTATACAGCAACTTCACATTCCGCCCTGGTTCCGGCATCACTGCTTTGATCCGGGACAGATGTTCGCGGTATTCTGTATCAAAGAGGTTTTCAATCTCGAAAACCACCATGTTCTCAAGCTGCCACCACGAAAAATTGAGATAACCGCCAATATCATAGACGAGATAGCCGTCTGTCGGTGCCTCAAATTCGCCGATCCGGGTTTGGCTGCCTGAAAAACGGGATGTAACATGCAAATGCAACGGGGTCGGCGTGTAGCTGATGACGAATTTACCGTTGAAGGGTGGGATACGCTCCAGGGGTCGCCCACTGGTTTGAATAGTGCCGTGGAGGTAACTCATATTCAACTGAAAATGGAGCTGTGGGGTGACCTCACCCCCTATCTGAATTTCAGTCCCATCCATCACAACATCGTGTCCCGTGTATTGATAAATCCACAACCATCCCGCTGCCCCGCTGCCCCACTCTTTTTCACCGCTGTTCGTCGGAATGAGGTAGTTCTGTATCTGATTCCTGAAAAGTGCGAGATTGAGTCTGAACCTGTCATTAGCGTATTTGACGAAGAGTTCAGTGCCATATCCGTTCTCAGGTCCCAGTTCTGCATTACCAACTTCGTAGGAAAAGACAGCCAAATGGGGACCATCGCTGAAAAGTTCCTCAATACCCGGTGCACGAAACGTTTTCATCAGGGTCGCCCCGGTGCTCAACCGATCCGTCCAATGATAAATTCCAGAGGTGGCCCCGGAGAAACCGTTGAAATCGCGGCGTTGGACGGTTCCGGCTCGGACAACTGCCCCCGGTCTAAACGGTTCCGCACGTCTAACGTCGTAGCGAAGAGCCCCTTGTAAGGTGAGTTTGTCGAAGTTACGCTGGTTGAGATAAAATCCCGCCAACGCGAACTCACGGGTGTGCGGCGTCCAGTAAAACCCGCCTGTGGCATGGTCTCGGTACTCACCCCAAATCCCCATAATAGCGTTATTAAACACGTGCGCCATTGCTGAGACATTGTAGGTTAGCACCCCGAATTCCACACCAAGTGTCCCGTTCGACTCCAACTCTTGATGCTCATAACGCGTATAGGCAGTCTGGAGTCTTACCTTTTCAAGCATCCTTGTATTGAAGCGGTACTCCATCTGGCCTTCATAGCGTTGCTTGTCGAGTGCGATGTTAACTCCGCTGATATGTCCTTCTGGAGAACCGGGAACGCCGTAATCTGAACGATAACTGCTTCCAGAGGCACCGATGAAGCCCCACGGCTTAATCAGCGAGGCACCCCCTGAAAAATTGACGTTTGAAAGGGCAGTGTTTTCGAGGGCACCCACCGGCGTTTGTATATCAGATGCACGCCGCCGATTCCATTCTACATTGCCCGCAAAGTCACCAATCGGGAACGTAAAACCTGTCGTTCCGGTCAAACCTGAGTTGACAGATTCAGCCTGGAACGTTAGATGCATATCGAGCCGTCTCGGTAGAATCTGGGGAATGTGATTGCTTTTGACATTGATAACACCCCCCAGAGCGCTTGAGCCGTAAATGAGCGATGCAGGACCTCGAGTGATTTCAACGCCCTCAGCAGTCGTCGGATCAATCGATACAGCATGGTCGGCACTGGAGGCGGATTTATCGCCTGTCCGTTCGCCGTTTTCAAGAATGAGCAGCCTGTCGCCGCCCAATCCGCGAATAACAGGACGGGCGATTGCCCGTCCCATCGTTCGTTGTGAAACGCCGATCTCATTTGCCAACGTGTTCGCCAAGGTCATACCTAACCGTCTTTGGAGCTCTGCCTCATCCAATGCTAAGTCGGTGGTTGCCTCAAACTGTGAAAGAGAGCGGTTTGAACCGTATACCCTGATAGTTTGCAGTTGAAATGACAACGCCGCCAGTTCAACCTTGAGATGAGGCGTGGAGGCATTGACATTAACAACCTGTTCAAACCGCTGATAACCAACCTTCAGGAACTGAAGCGTCTGCTGCCCTTTTGGCACTGCGTCAAACTTAAACCGACCATTTGAATCGGTCCTCACACTTTTCTCAAGTCCCTTAATCTGGACTCTAACGCCACTCAGGCGAGCATGACTCCGTTCTTCAGTAACTTCTCCTTCCAAAGACTGCGTTGGGTCCGAAGCACTTTGGACATCCTTGAGATAGCAGAGCAGGCATCCTACTATTCCAGATAGCAAGACTAAGAAGTAGGGACATTTTTTAAGTGTCCTCGCCGTGGGAGACCTATGTGAGCAAGCACAAGTGCTTAACATGAGGATCTCCTTATTCGACGGTTACTGGTATCGCAAGTGCCGCTGTGAAGTCAGGATGATCCCCGTGAAGAAGTTGCAGTTTAATTTCCGTTGTTCCTGCTTTCAGGCCCTCGACTCCAAAGTGCAACGCTTCTTCTTCACTGTGTTCTTCTTCTTCATGGCCATGCTCTTCTTCTTCATGGCCATGCTCTTCTTCTTCCAGATGAATCTCAATAATAGAGGAATCGTAACCCGACAGACCTAAACTGAAGGCTTCCGCTCCGCCATGTCCATGTTCGTCAAGTTCATGTTCATCTTCACCCGGTGGGGGCACGACTTCATCAAGATCGAGTTCCTTTTCATTCGCGTCAAGAAAATGTACATGTACCTCAATTTCTTCACCAGCGTTAACGGTGAGACCGCCTTCATGATGGCCTTGATGTTGATGATAGACCACTTCTCCATTGATTTCCAGGTTAAAGCCGTCTGCATCGGCGTGAAGGGGAGCATCCGCTTCGTGCTCGTGATCATGTTCATCATCAACAATGGGGTTGTCATCTTCGCCGCAACCGCCAACAAAAGGGAGTAGCGCGACGAAACTTAGTAACATTAATCGAGAAATGGCGACAGAAAAGTCGCGTCCAAAAAGATAAGTAAACATTTGTATTCTCCAATTTTTTAACTTTTTTAATCTGATGGTACACAGTATGTGCCCATCACTTCTAAAATAGATAGAACTTACGCATGCTGCTGTGTTGTAGCCTAAACTGTTAGTTTGTATGTACATAAGGGGCGCAACCTAACAGGATACGCAGGTTTTTCTTGAAGCATAGGAAACCGTTGGTCTCCTGTGTGTGTGCATCTAAGGCGCAACCTAATGTTGCAAAGCAGAGATGTACAAAGCGCGGGGCGCGTATAGAGTACCCCGCGGTCTTTGTACAATAGGAGTATAAAGGAAAAACAAAATCCGCCTGTAAATGGCAAAATTTGCTGGTTTATTGGAGAATAGCAGGTGGGGCACGACTTCGCGTGTTCGTGGAAAGTCTTAAAGGAAGAAAAACGGCTTCATAAAATGGGAGTATAGTACTGAAAAGGAAAGGATATATAAGTACGGGGGATTCAATTTCGCCACTGACGTGCTGGCTGTGAAAGAAACAGGCTGTGCAGGTATCCTCCGAATGGCAATGTGCGGCCGAATGGCAATGTGCGGCATGATCGTGCGTGAATGCGATGACACCGAGCAGCACGATATAACAACAGAGACTTATCGCAATGCAAATTTTCAAGCCACGTCCAAATGTTAGCATATTAGAGGAGATCATACCGTTTCTCACAAACAAACCAGGACCTGTATTATGATTGAAAATAAAAAAAGTGCCGATAAACTTGCGAGAAATTATATCATACTATTTGACCAATGTCAAATGAAACTTAAAAAGATACTTCCCTTCTAAAGTCATGGAAGCCTATAAACACCGCGTTGAACCTTTACGATTTCACCGAGTGCCACGAGGCGCGTGAGTTTTGTTCGCGCTGCCAGAACGGGGTGCCTTCAAAATGACGCGGCGAATGGTCGGTACCAGGGGCTCGCCCTATCGGCAAAAAGAAAATATCTGCTGCCTCCAAGTCTTGAATCGGCACAGAGTATCTGTAAGCACAGTGGACTGTGACCTGATAAGGAAGCCCTTTGTAAAGCGGAGGCTTAAGGTCGTCTTCCGTTGCTTCAGTGGCTTCTCGTGCCGGTCGTGGCAGCGTGAAATAATATCTGGCAATATATTGGTTGTCATCGACACATTCCCTACAAGTTCTGTAACAAACTCACGCCGGGAAAATACCCGTTATGAGGCGTTCACAAACTTTACATTTCCACGAAGGTTAAAAGTATAGTATCACAAATTTTATTTTTAGTCAAATTAAAATGCTATTAAAGTCAATAATCATAAGGGTTTAAGCGTCAGTTAGATTAGGACATGTTTGTTTATAGAAAAATATAAAAACATAAAAATATCCTAATAACGCTTGGAATTCTGTTTGGAGGCGTGCTATTTATTGCACATTCTGGGGTGAGGAGTTGCCTTAATGCCTAAATTGACACATAAGGTGCGATTGCGAAAAAATATTACCCACTTTTCAAGCCAAATTAACAATTTTTATTAAATTATTTGCTTTTTTTTCAAAATATCGTATAATCTAAGTTACATATAGGCTTTATAATTTGATTGTTGAAATAATATTGAAAATTGACTTATTATAACATAAGTTGCTACTAACAACTTCAGGGGTGTTTGCTCAGGGTGTTTTTGCTTGGGGATTTCAGCGTATTGATAAGGTGTTTCTGCGTATTTCAATTGTGAACCCCAAAACCGAGTGTCTGATGACAAAAGTGCAAAGTGGATGCCTCAATACTAACATTGCAAAATCGATTTTCCCTAATGTAATTCTATGTCTTCCCCAGGCCCGGTAGGTTCGGTTTCCTAACCGAACCGGATCTTCCGCGGAACCCTTGAAGCCTCCAAAACCCTCTTCAGTTTTCCCTAATGTAATTCTATGTCTTCCCCAGGCCCGGTAGGTTCGGTTTCCTAACCGAACCGGATCTTCCGCGAAACCCTTGAAGCCTCCAAAACCCTCTTCAGTTTTCCCTAATGTAATTCTATGTCTTCCCCAGGCCCGGTAGGTTCGGTTTCCTAACCGAACCGGATCTTCCGCGGAACCCTTGAAGCCTCCAAAACCCTCTTCAGTCGCGTAGCGTTTATTTGCTTGGGTATTTCTTCAGTATCTGTGTAGAACTGTATTTGCCTAAGACCCTTTGGTTTCCCCGTAGGGGCGGCATCTATTATAGAGACCCTCCCCCGAAATACCATGAAAATCGCTAAATTGACTTATGGTGCGGTTTGGAACCGCGTCGTTCTGCTATAATAGACTTGCACATATCAACATCATGGTATATCATATTGCAACGAGAATATCCAAAGGAGAAAAAAAATAAATGCTAAGTGTTGATGAAGCCCGCCAACGGATGCTGGATACCATTCCAATCTTACCCCCAGAAAAGCGGGAAATTCTTGCGTGTACAGGCTATGTCCTTGCAGAAGCACTGCACGCCACAGAAAACATCCCACCATTCGACAATTCAGCGATGGATGGATACGCCGTTCGCGCAGCCGACGTAAAAAACGCGTCCGAGAAGAATCCTGCCGTGCTTTCAGTGGTAGAGACAATCGCAGCCGGATATGCCCCAACAAAACAGGTCGCAGCAGGGCAAACCTCGCGAATCATGACCGGCGCGATGATGCCTCACGGTGCTAACGCCGTCATTATGCAAGAGGTGACCCAGCAAGACGGCGATGAAGTCAAAATCTTTGAAAGTATTGACACAGCAGGAAATGTCCGTTTCACCGGCGAGAGTGTCGCAGAAGGTCAGCAAGTGATGGGAAAAGGAAAACACCTGCGTCCGCCAGAAGTCTCAATGCTCGCTTCTCTCAATTGCGCAGAAGCGACAGTACACCGGAAACCGACCGTTGCAATCGTCTCAACAGGCGACGAACTCACACCCCTCGGCGAACCGCTCGAACCCGGAAAAATTCGGGACAGCAACCGTTATGGGCTCTATGCACAGGTCGAAGAAGCCGGCGGAATCCCCATTGATATGGGCATCGCACCTGACGACGAAGCGGAAACAGAGCGAATCTTTCGAGCAGCCCTCGCAAACGCTGACGCACTGATTACAAGTGGCGGCGTTTCAGTAGGAGAGCACGACGTAGTGAAAACCGTGTTGGCGAAGTTAGGAGAAATTAACTTCTGGCGTGTCGCAATGAAACCCGGAAAACCGCAAGCTTACGGCATCGCAGATGGAAAACCGATTTTCGGATTGCCCGGTAACCCTGTCTCTTCACTCGTTGTCTTTGAACTCTTTGTCCGACCCGCACTCCTCAAAATGGCAGGACATAAAGACCTATTACGTCCCACCTTCAAAGCAACCCTAACAGAAACCATCACGAATAGAGACGGACGCGTTAATTACATGCGTGCGATCCTCAAAGTATCCGATGGAGAAATCACTGCACAAACAACTGGACCCCAGGGGTCAGGTATTCTACATTCTCTTGTGTTAGCAAACGGTTTAATCACAATTCCAACCGCAACAACGCTACAAGCCGGCGAAACAGTGGATGCCCAATTTCTATTTTAACACTTGACACCCTTGACTCGCGAAATTTTCATAGCAAATTTCATAGCAGCCTTCATAGCAACCTTTGATGAAAATTGCCTAAAACCCAATCGTGGTAAAGATTTATAGCCTTTCGAGAAACCTATTGAATTCACAGTTTTGCTATGAAAACTGTGAAACGCGTCCGTCTTATAGTAGATTTTGGAATGACTTATACCACTTCTAAATAAATGCCTCTCATTAACAAAAAACTGGCTCGTAGTAGCGCAATTGATTGCGCTCTTACATATTGATGCTACTATAAACCTCGCCTGCGGTGAGTGTGCCTATTGAGGAGTTTCCATGATTGTAGATACACATGTCCATGTCTGGGAAATAGATCCCCCAAAATACCCTGTCGGTCCCACGGCACCGACTTGGAATTCCTATCCAGATGAACCCGGAACCGCTGACGAACTCTTAGCAGAGATGGATGCACACGGTGTAGACTGGTCGGTCCTGGTGCAAACCAGTTGGTCGACGTGGGATAACGGTTACATCGCAGATTCAGTCGAACGGTTTCCTAACCGATTCATCGGACACGGCTTAATCGATCCACAAAACCCAAACAACGCCGAGCAGGTCCGCTATTGGATAAAGGACCGGGGTTTAGCAGGTTTCCGTTTCCATCCGATGTACTATCCCGATGAAAAAATACTGCTAACCCAACAGAACGGACCCATGTGGGAGGAGATTGCAGCACTCGACGCAATCATCCAATTTCATCTCCGCGCCGAATTCGCGGATCAGGTCGCGGTTATTGCACAACAGTATCCGCATCTGACCCTTATCCTTGATCACATGGGTTACCCACAAATAGATACCGACGCAGCAGCATTTCAACCGATCGTGGACCTCGCACGATATGATAATATCCACTTCAAGTTATCGGATGTCGCCGGACGTTCCGATCAAGATTTCCCATACACAGACGTACACCCATTCATTCAAACATTGCTTTCCGTTTTCGGAGCAGCGCGGACAGTATGGGGAACAGGCTACCCCGGACACCACAGAGAAAAACACAACTGGCCCTCTTTAGAACAAGAACTCCGACTCATTCAGGAAGGATTGCCGTTTCTGAGTGCTAACGACAAGGACAAGATTCTCGGAGATACCGCCGCGCAAATCTGGAATTTATAGTGAAATCCGAAAATAAGTTTACACATGTAGCATAGACCGTTGGTTTCCTGTGCCTCTTTTGTAGCATAGGCTGTTAGCCTGTGTTCTTTTGTAGCATAGGCTGTTAGCCTGTGCCCATAGGGGTTTCGGAGTTCGGAGGATGTATAAGGAATTAGGGAATCCACTATAACATCTTGAAATGGAATCATATACGATGACGACAATCAAAATGGCTTGGGGCGAGATGTCTTACCTTGATTCAGGGAGTTCCATGCCGCCGCTACTCTTCCTACACGGCACAGGGTGTGACGCACTGGATTGGAAGGCGGTGATTGACAAGTTGCCGGATGAGCACCGTTGCATCGCGCCTGATTTTCGGGGGCACGGTCAGAGTACTGTGCCTACACAAGCATTTTCGCTGACAGATCTTGCCAACGATGTCTCGTGCCTTGCAGACCATTTGAATCTTCAAGAATTAGTAATTATTGGACACAGCCTGGGGGGTATGGTGGCAATGGAAGTTGCCCGCCGTTCATCAAGTGTTGCCGGGCTTGTACTGCTGGAAGGGTGGACAAGCCTTTCATCTGCAGGCAGTGCTTTCGATCCCGGACGGTTTTACGGTTCACTCTCCAAAACCGCTATTGTGCAGATTCAGCAGAAGGCGGAAAAGACGCGAAACCGTTTTCAACCCGAAATCTGGCACGATTTCTGGGAATCCGTCAAAAATTTCGATGCGCACGCCTACCTACAGCACGCACGCATCTCTATTTACGAAGTCTTTGGCAGTATGGGGCGGAATGATTTAACACAAAAAAAGTTGCGCATTCCACCCAATCCGAATATTCAATGGGTCTGGGTCCCCAATGCTGGACATTACCTCCCACATGAATATCCAGTTGAAATCGCCAAAGTAGTAGGCACGCGCCGCGTGCCGTAACTACCTAACCTTCAGGAATCTCGACCGGCAGATCCAGCCGGTCACCCCACTCTTTCCACGAACCTATATAGTTGCTCACCTTCGGGTATCCCAAAAGCCGCAACGCCAAATAGGTTTGCGAAGAGCGGTATCCGCCCTGTCAGTAGCACATGACCTGTTTCTCCGGCGTGATACCGACGGCTTCGTACATCTCTCGGAGTTCGTCAGCAGGTTTGAAGGCACCTGTCTCGTCAAGATTATTAAGCCATTCAATGTGAATAGACCCCGGAATCGCACCCGCACGTTCCGCTCGCGCCACCCGACCATAATGTTCATCGTCCGTTCGAGTGTCGAGCGGCACAAAATCTTCTCGGTTTAAGAGGACGTGAATCACATCAGCATCCATGTGCGTATCGCGCTGCACATTTATCGGGAAAGGCGGGACCTCTGGGGGTTCAACCCCCTCCGTACCAATCGGTCCTTCTGCTGCGAGCCATGCGCTAAAACCGCCATCCAATAAACGCGTATCGGAATGTCCCAAATACTCGCAGAACCAAAGTCCACGCGATGCCCGGGTTCCAGAAATGTCTTCATACCATACAATCGGCTTCGCCGGATCAAGCCCGCGTTGCTGAAACAGATACGCCATCATCCACATAAAGGCATCAAGCGTCTCTTTGCGGGTATCAATAAGGCTCAAACCGAACAGATCTAAGTGAAGCGCACCCGGAATATGTCCCCGAATATATTCATACGTCGGTCGTGTATCCACGATGCAGAGTGTGTTATCATCAAGTCTGCCTTTCAATTCTTCGGCAGAGATAACCAGTTGTGGGTTTTCATAGCCTTTATAGGCTTCCATTGCCAACTCCTTCTAATACCATTTCTAAATAAACGCCTCTCATTAAGAAAAGACCCGTTCGTAGTAGCGCAATTGATTGCGCTCTTACATGTGGATATCTCATAGAATTCCAAAATCTCTATAATGCGCCTTTATTTTTTAGATTTGGTATAAATATGTCAGGACTTACACATTTCCTCTTAAAGTCCCCCTGATAAGGGGGATTTAGGGGGTTAAGTTCTCAAAATCCCCTGATAAGAGAGATTTAGGGGGTTAAGTTCTCAAAATCCCCTGATAAGAGAGATTTAGGGGGTTCAACTCTTAAAGTCCCCCTAATAAGGGGGATTTAGGGGGTTTCTTTTGCGTAAATCCTAAGCGCGTTATTTTCTATACTGCTTTCGCCTTCCTTTTAACGACTTTTATTCTCTTCCATCTACCCGTGTGATACCAAGCCCACATCGCGACACCTTGTACGATATTTGAGATGGCAATGCCTAACCAAACGCCGTTCAACCCGATGAAATATGAAAGCAAAATCACAAGTCCCAAGCCGACGACGAGTTGTGAGACGAGTGTAATTATCATCGGAGAGAGCGTGTCCCCTGCACCATTGAGGGCTTTACCTAACACCAGCGAGAAAGCGATAAATCCAAACGTTGGGGACAGAAACCGTAGGTAGACAGCACCAATTTCAATAACGTTCGCATCTGGACTGAAAATCCGAATGAACGTCTGTGGAAAGATGAGGAAAACCGCACCGATCACTGCCATAATCGCGGCACCTAAAATGTTCGCAACACGTGCCGATTCTTCAGCGCGTTCTATCTGATTCGCACCTAAATTCTGTCCCACTAACGGGGCAACCGAATTCGCAATGCCAAAGCCAGGATTCATTACCAAAATCCGGAGCCGCATGCAAATTGTATACGCTGCAACGACAGTTTTGCCATACGGTCCAATGACCCACAAGAATCCGAGACGTGAGAGATGCCGCCAAAATCCCTGCATAGAACTATAAACACCGAGCCGTAAAATGTCAACCATCTCTGCAAGGTCTGCCTGAAACTGGGCGCGCCGCAGCGATACAGGTGCGCGTCCGCTCCAACAGAGATAAAGTAGCACGATCACACCGGCACCACGTCCAATCAGCGTCGCATACGCAGAACCCGCTACACCGAGTTTTGGAAATCCCCATAAACCAAAAATCAATAACGGATCAAGCGTAATGTTGATTAGGGTCGAGAAAACCAACACGACCATTGGCGTGACCGCGTCCCCGCCAGCACGGAAGATGGATCCAAGCGTCATTGACAGGAACATTGTACTGATACCGACAAGCACGATGTGCATATAGGTCGTACCAAGCCGTAGCACCTCTGGATCAACCATTCGCACCGCAAGTAAACCTTGTTCCGCCAACGGGTAACCGATAAGTGTAACACCGATAGAGAAGAAGACTGCTAACAGGATCGCCTGCATCGCAATATGCTCAGCTTGTGCGAGATTTCTCGCCCCCAAGTACTGCGCCACCATAATTCCAGCACCTGTTGAGATACCCAGCGAGAACACCCCGATTAACCGGAGCAAATTCCCACTCACCCCAACAGCCGCTATCGCACCAGGACCAAGTCTTCCAACGAAAATCATATCGATGATATTGAAGGCATCTTGAAGGATATAACTGAATATTATCGGTCCTGCGAGCCGTAAGAGATGCCCCAGAAGGCTCCCTTGCGTCAAGTCGCCCCGTGCTTTTTTCATATTTTATGTTGTAGTAGGACTTACGCAGCCCCCACTGCAGGCGGGGTTTGAAACCCCGCCTGCAGAGTACATCGGATGTCCGTTATCATGGAAAAATGCATAAGTCCTAAAGGACCTTGATGGCACTTATGGTATTGGTATAACTTTCATCCATATTAACAGAACATCAGTTGGCTGTCAACACAAAAATACAGACCCCTCAGAGCCATTCAATTTTAAGAAATTTAGGACTTACGCAGCCCCATTGCAGACTGCAGGCGGGGTTTAAAACCCCGCCTGCAGTGGGTGTCGGACCTAACTTCACTATAATATTCAATTTTTTCTTTGACAGCATCACTGAAAACTTGTTATAATATCTTGTGTATATTTATATTTTTCTGGGGGGCAGACATGAAAAATACAATATTGACTTACAAGTCAGCACTATACGTAAGCGTGGCTCTCTTCGCAGGACTTCTCATGGTGTTTACACCATTTGCCGCTGCGGATTTTTCAGAGGGGCTTATCCTACATCATCCCTACGATGAAGGAGAAGGCTCACTGGCTGCAGATTTGAGCGGAAACGGTCACGACGGTGAAATCTCTAACCCTGAGTGGACTGATGGAAAATTTGGGAAGGCACTTAAGTTTGGCGGTGAAGGCAGCGATGTTTTCGTCACTGTCGAAAGCACACCCGTTTTAAACGTGAATGAATGTACGTTCATGGCGTGGGTTAATGCTGACCATTGGAACGGCACGCGGCAGATTGTTGGGAAATCTGTCCACGGGGGTTGTAGTGGCAGAACACAATACGGTCTATTTAGTGAAGGCGGTGTCTTCAAACTTCGCTTTGAGACTGAAAGCGGTAGAGCGGACATCTCAACTGACCTCCCACCGGTAGGTGAGTGGGTTCATGTCGGCTTTACCAACGACGGTTCAACAGCGAAAATCTATGTTAACGGTGAGGCCGTTGTAGAAGGGGACGTACCAGGCACGCTGAATGCCAATGACGATCCGTGGCGGATCGGACAGGATTGTGAGCGGCTTAACTATGTCTTCGCAGGGGCGATAGACGAGGTGCGTCTCTGGAACCGTGCTTTAAGCGCAGAGGATATTGTAGCACTAAAGGATTTGCCAACGGCTGTCGATGCGCAAGGGAAATTAACCACCGCTTGGGGCGACATCAAAACCGATCGTTAAAATAGCGTAGGCGCGCTGCCAAAGCGCGCCTATCCCTTCTCGTACCTACCTGGGCGCATCTGATTACCAAAAATTTCACACCAAATCACGGAGAAAACAATGTTTTGGGATGAAGTCAAAAAACACTACGACGCAGGTTCCGCCCACCAATTTCTGCTCCATTTTAATGCAAATGACCTGCTGTATGACGATGTTTACGGCTACTTGCCCACCAAAGCCTACCTCATGGAGCAACTCAATGTATTAGGCTGCCAACTCGTCGTCGGATATAATACATCACAGGGCATTCAGCTGCCGCATGTCGGGCGATGGCACAACATGCAGAGAATGTTACAACTCGCGCCGCGAGACCAAAAGGAAGCGGAGGAAGCACAAAAGAAGCGTCGAAGAATTAATTCCAGCTTGGCGTTCGATAAACCGCATGAGGACCCATTCGTGCGAATAGATCCTTCGCCTTCCGAGGATTTGCGGAAAAAGCTAAATAATCTTTTACATCAAGGGAGAACGAGAATCGGGTTGGTTATTGATTTTCTCGAACAACTCATTCCCAACGACCCATCCCTGAGCAACGTTGCCAAAGATGAATCACAACGCTTGTTTAATCAGATCCAAAATTGGGCATCCGATTTAGGCGTCCGAAGACACAAGCATATTGTTCTGCTCGTCACACACAATACGTTTGACATACACCCAAATCTCACCGTGAATCCAGAGATCCCAATGATAGAAATTCCGTTTCCGGACTATGATGATCGTTTGAGGTTTCTCGAACATATATACAACGTTTCGGATAATTCATCGCAGATGCGTAAAACGCTCGGTAATAATCAAGAGCGGGAAGCCTTGGCACGAGAGACAATAGGATTGAACCTATTCGGTATTCACGATGTTGTCCAACAGGCGGAATCTGCACAGCAGAAAATGGGGGGTGAACCTCTCGTCAGATATAAGCGGGAAAGCATCAAGGCTTTCAGCCACGGAGTCCTTGAACTCGGTGAAACGCAGAGGGGGGCCCTCTGGCGACGGTTGGTATGTCATGCGAACAATTAGGGATATCGCAGACGGTATGAAAAATCAGGATCTGCGACGTGTACCGCGTGGCATGCTGCTCTTCGGTCCGCCTGGCACCAGCAAGGAATACGCCGCAAGAGTGCTCGCCGGTGAGGCTAACATGACCCTCGTCCAACTCCGATACGCCAATCAGGTCGGCGAAGTAACAATAAACATCAATCAAAATGGGAATACTTATGAACGCAACCTGAATGCGGGACTCAGTTTTATCCGCGGCATCGCCCCAACAGTCGTTTTTATGGATGGCGTTGAGCAGGCTTCACCCCATACCACAATGAATCCAGAGGATCATGATCGGGTCTTTCCACCTGCCCTCGTGAACGCTATAAACGATATATCACTCCACGGTAGCGTGATATGGGTCGGAACCTCGCAGCGACCCGACCTAATGCCGCCTATCTTTCGACGATACGGTATTTTCGACACCAAATTAATCATGCTACCGCCCACCGGTGGCGGCAGAACGGAAATTTTAAGAATATTTTGTCAGCGACAAACATCAGGCAACATTAACTTCCAGTCTCTCGTTGGAGGTCCAGAGACAGATGGGTTGACGTGGCGAGATCTGCTCTTGATTGTTCAACGTGCGAACAATCTCGCAAGACGCAGCGGGCGCGATACCTTCACAGAAGGCGAACTCCGCCAAGCACTCAACGACTTCGTACCAGATTATTCACGCGAGATGCAAATCTTTATGGGGTTATTAGCATTGCGGGAAGCGAATTCACGCATGATGGTGCCAGACGGATTGCTACCAGAATATCAAGAATTTGTCGAAGGAAACCGGATTGACAAGACAGGAATTAATAAGCGTCTGATGGAACTCAGCGATCTACTCGGCTTGGATGCTTGATATTATGTATTACGCACTGCAGGCGGGGTTTGAAACCCCGCCTGCATATCGAGCCGAAATCGTTAGTCAGATAATAAACTAATTTTTCTTGACGGATATTTCCGCCTTTGTTATAGTACCTTTATCTTTACTTAACTTAAGGAGGAAATCTGATTATGAAATTGGCTATCTGTTTATATATTACACTACTTTTCGTCCTAACACCCCTCGTAATGTCTGTGGGTCCAAAAGAGTTCCTTGATGGCTTGGTGCTATACCACCCTTATGATGAAGGGAAAGATGCCGAAGCCGAAGACCTGAGTGGAAACGAGCATCACGGTGTAATTGACAACCCGAAATGGGTTAATGGCAAATTCGGAAAGGCATTGGAATTTGGCGGTCCAGGGAGCGACGTTTTTGTCACCGTTGAAAGCACCGATGCACTGAACGTCGATGAATTCTCGTTTATGGCGTGGATCAACTCCGAGGAATGGAACGGTGTCCGTCAAATCGTCGGAAAATCCGTCCATGGCGGATGTGGGGGTAGGGTCCAATACGGCGTATTCAGTGACGCCGGGGTCTTCAAAATCCGTCTTGAAACCGAAGCAGGTCGCGCTGATATTTCAACCGATTTGCCTGAGACTGGGGAATTTGTGCATATCACTTTCACGAACGATACCAAGAAAACCAAAATCTTCTATGACGGCAAAGAGATGGTTGAAGGGGACACGCCTGGCAAACTCAAAGCCAACGACGATCCGTGGCGGGTTGGACAGGATTGCGACCGTCTTCAATACGTTTTCGCTGGGATCATCGATGAAGTGCGTCTCTGGAATCGCGCACTGAGCGAAGAAGAAATTAATGCTTTCATGGACCAGGGCGTAGAGGCACTCGATGTTGAAGCCGTAGGGAAACTCTCAACGACTTGGGGGTGTCTTAAGACGGGTTTATAGTATGATCCCTAATTGAATACACACTTTCGCTGGCGAGGTTTTATGAAGTTTAATAAAATAAATCGGTAATCCCCGGGGCCGGTAGGTGCGGTTTGGAACCGCACCGGGCTTCACCAAAAAATTACCGAATTAAAAAGTTAATCTTCATTCAACCTCGCCTATTTTCAGGGGTGCTTTCTGATTGCCCCCTATCAATTACTGAGAAATGTCTGAGACTACAAAAACAATTTCATGTAGGAATTGCGGGACAGAAATTCCGACAAAAACATTCACCGAAACGCTGAAAGTTTGTCCGCACTGCGACTACCATCACTATATGAGTGCTTACGAGCGGCTCGACCTTATTGTCGATGCTGATAGTTTTGAGGAATACGATGCAAATCTCTACTCTATTGATTCGTTAGAATTCCCCGAATATCCGCAAAAACTCGAAAGGGATGTCGCCAAAACAGGACTCAGATCCGAGATGCTTTCGGGGATAGCCGAAATTGGGGGGTACCCCACTGCTATCGCGATTGGTGATGTTGGGTTTATCGGCGGAACCTGCGGTTCTGTCATTGGCGAAAAAGTCACCCGATGTATCGAACGCGCCCTTGAAAACAAATTGCCCTTAGTGATTGTTTCTGTCAGTGGCGGCATGCGGATGCAAGAGGGCACGCTCGCCTTGATGCAGATGGCAAAAACCGCTGCCGCTTGTGCTGAATACGCGAAAGCCGGAATCTTTTATATCTCCGTCGTCACGGATCCGACCTTTGGGGGTGCCACTGCGAGTTATACATCGCTCGGCGATGTAATTATCGCTGAACCCGGCGCGCGAATCGGTTTCGCAGGACCGTTAGCTGTCGCGAGCCTCCGCGAAGAATTGCCTGAAAACTTTCAAAAGGCAGAGTCCTTATTAGAACATGGATTTATTGATGCTATCGTTCACCGCGCCGATATGCGACAGATGCTTACCGACCTGATCGATTTCGCATCTTAACTATTGAAACAATCTCCCCAGTCCGAAAAATAAAATTTGTGCCTTATGTCCTTAACACAAACACGCTAACGAGTAGCGTATGAAACCGTTATCAGTATTAGTCGTTAATGGAAATGTATAGTTATTGTCTAATCGCGTCCTGTTAAAAAAATTCGCATCAGTGTAAACGCTTCTTAGGCATTTGTTGTTAACCTTTGGCGAAAAACGGCTGATATTAAATCGAGACCGATGTACACTTAACCGGTACACTTAATCAATCAAATGTAAAAGTAGGAATAAAACATGCCAAAGTCACTCGTCGTTGTTGAATCGCCGGCGAAAGCGAGAACTATCAAAAAAATTTTAGGTAAGGATTACATTGTCGAATCCTCTATCGGGCATATCCGAGATCTGCCGAAGAAAGAACTCGGGGTTGATATTGAAAACGCCTTTACCCCGAAATATGTCCTGATTCACGGGAAAGGCAAGGTTGTAAAATCTCTCCAAAGCGAAGCACGTAAAGTTGACAACATCTATCTTGCTGCAGACCCCGATCGCGAGGGGGAAGCCATCTGTTGGCATCTTGCTGAGGAACTCAAGAAGGCAAAGAAACCTATCTACCGGATAACCTACAACGAAGTCACCAAAAGTGCTATTTTAGATGCTATCCAAGCACCTGGTGAAATCAATATGGCACTTGTTGACGCGCAACAGGCGCGACGCGTTTTAGACCGACTCATCGGATGGAAAATTAGTCCTATTTTGTGGAGTAGTGTCAAACCTGGGCTAAGTGCAGGAAGAGTTCAATCTGTTGCGGTACGGCTTATCTGTGAACGTGAGGCAGAGATTGAGGCGTTTAAACCCGAAGAATACTGGACTCTCACTGCTACCCTGACACCCCTTGAACTCGAGCACCCTTTCCTCGCGAAATTACATAGGATTGGTAGCAAGAAAGGTGAAATTAATAACTACGGATTTCGTATAGACGAGACGCGGGCAAAAGAACTCGCTGCAGACGCAAAGACGCACGACTATATTGTCGAAAAAGTCCAAAAGCGAGAGCGAAAGCAGAGACCTGTACCCCCATTTATCACCAGCACTATGCAACAGGAGGCATCTCGAAAACTCCGGTTCACTGCCAAAAAAACGATGCTTGTTGCGCAACAACTCTATGAAGGATTAGAGATCGGTAATGAAGGTTCGGTCGGGCTTATCACTTACATGCGTACCGATTCAACCCGTATCGCCCAAGAAGCACTCCAAGCCGTACGAGACTATATTAAAACAACGTATGGGACAGAATATCTGCCGGGTCGGGCAGTGAGTTATCGCAGCAAGAAAGGCGCCCAAGACGCACATGAAGCAATCCGACCGACACTGCCCTTACGGACCCCATCGGAATTGAAGCCTTATCTCAGCAAGGATCAATACAGGCTTTATGAACTTATCTGGATGCGGTTCATCGCCTGTCAGATGAATCCGGCTATTCTTGACGCAACAACGATTGACATCAAAGCTGGCACTTATCTTTTCCGCGCCACCGGTTCAGTTATCAAATTTAACGGGTTCAGGCGTGTCTACATGGAAGGTAAAGATGATACCGCTACTGATGAAAACGATTCAAATGAAGAGAACATCAATTTGCCCGTTCTTAAAGAGGGAGACACGCTTGATCTCCGAAAATTGGAACCGAAGCAGCATTTTACGCAGCCACCGCCACGGTACAACGAAGCAACACTCGTTAAAATGCTGGAAGCACAAGAGATTGGACGCCCCAGCACCTACGCCTCTATTCTTTCTACAATTCAAGATCGCGGGTACGTGAACAGAGAACGTGGACGACTCTTACCTACTGATGTTGGGAGACTCGTCAACCATCTCCTAATTCACGGATTTCCCAACATCGTTGATGTTGAATTCACCGCAAAAATGGAGGAGCAGCTGGATAGCATCGCTGATGGTGAAGTTGCCTGGGGGCAAACTTTAGGACAGTTTTATCCACCCTTCCAAATCGCGCTTGAAGAAGCGCCAGATAAAATGTACGAAGCCCGAAAGGCGATGGAAGAAGAGTCCGACGAGAAGTGTGAAAAATGTGGCGGAAACATGATCGTCAAATGGGGCAGATATGGACGATTTCTCGGATGTGCTAATTATCCTGAGTGTAAGAATATTAAACCTTTAAATACAGATGATACACCCGCACCGGAACCTGAACCGACCGATACCGCATGTGATAAGTGCGGTGAACCAATGGTTATCAGGGTGAGCCGTGCGGGAAGTAAGTTTTTGTCTTGTAGTACATACCCAAAATGCAAAAATGCCAAGCCGATTCCAATGGGTATTGACTGCCCAGAACCAGATTGTGATGGCTATCTCGGTGAGCGCCGGAGCCGACGCGGTAAAGTCTTTTACGGATGCAGCAACTATCCGAAGTGCGAATTCTCGACATGGGACAAGCCTGTGCCTGAACCTTGCCCAAAATGCGATACTCCGTTCCTCGTTGAGAAAACCAAGAAGGCAAAAGACGGCGAAACGACAACCGCGTCGCTGAGTTGTCACAAATCGGATTGTGATTATAGAAAGGAATAGTTATAAGTTATAAGTTATAAGTTATAAGTTAATCTCTTGTGGTGGTTACTTTTGCTGTATCCGCCACAGAAAACTTCTTTAACTGACGACTGATAACTGAAAGATTTTTTCGTAGAAAAAATCGTACTGAAAACCATTCCTCTGACAACTATTAAAAAATGATACAGCTCCATCAGGTCAGCTTCAGTTATAATGAACTTAGCGTGCTTGAGAAGGTGAGTTTTCGCGTAGAGCGCGGTGAATTCGTGTTCCTTGTAGGCCCGAGCGGTGCCGGGAAAACAACGCTGTTACGGCTGTTATACGCTGATTTGATACCGATCGCAGGTGATCTGAGTGTGGTTGGACAAAAACTTGCTACATTGGACAAGGTAAGTTTGCCCTACTTTCGACAGAAGATAGGACTCGTCTTTCAAGACCTCAAATTCGTCGTAGATAAGACAATTCAGGAAAATCTCGCACTACCACAGAAATTGGTAGGCGTAGCACCGCGAGCCGTTAAAGAGAACGTTAACAAACTCCTACATCAAATGGGATTAAGCCACCATCAACATGCCTTACCAACGGAAATATCCAGCAACGAACAGCGACGGCTTGCTATAGCCAGAGCTGTTATCAATAATCCACTATTGCTGATTGCGGATGCACCGACAGAAGGCTTGGATCTCCGGCTTTCACTTGAGGTAATGGCACTTCTTGATGCGCTTAATTTTCAAGGCATGACTATCTTCGTAGCAACTACGGACCGCAAACTCGCTGAGAAATGTAATAAGCGGATTATTGAATTGCGGGATGGCGGCATCCATTGAGAGGAGGAGTCGTCAGTTATCAGTGGAGAAGTTACCAGTAACCAGTGAAGAAGTCTCTTTTACTGTAAACTGTTAACTGATAACTGAAAGGTTTTTCGCAGAAAAACCGAACTGAAAACTGATAACTGAAAACAGAAAACTAAAAATGGGCTATCGTCTTAAAAATGCCACATCTCATATCGCACGTGCCGGCACTTCAAGTCTGATCGGTATTGTCGGCGTTGGGTTTATCACTGCCTTGCTTGCTACCTTGCTGTTAAACCATTCATTTATATCACAACAATCCGAGTTTAAAAACCGAGCACCTACCCTTATAGCCTTCCTAAAAGACACAGTAGATGAGGTAAAAGGTCGCACATTAGTCAGCCAGTTAGAAAAAAACGGGCAGATTCTCGCTGTAGATTATACCTCAAAAGCAGAGAAACTTTCGCGCGGCGAAGCCGAGTTTCAGGATTTAGGCGTTCTGATTAAGGAAGCGTTTGCAGAAACCCAAGGCGTAAACCCATTTCCGGCATCGCTCAACGTTTATGTAGATGAAGAATTGATAACGCGTAAAGCATTAGAACATATCGCGTTGGATATTAAATCACATGACGAGATTGAAGACGTATTATTGACTGGACAGGGACAACTGAAGGATCAATTACGTGATTCAGAACGAACAACGCTCGTCGGTATCGGTGTAACGGTTGTTGTCGTCTGGTTCATCATGGGTTCGGTTATCAAGAAAACAGCGATTGCCCGCACCGATGAGATTCACCTCATGAAAATGCTTGGTATGTTCCGACGCTACCTGCTTGCTCCGTTTATCGCTCATGGGCTTTTCCTCGGTGGGCTTGGGGCTTTGTGTGGACTCGGATGCTTCTATGGGATGCTGTATACGTTCAGTTCTCAATTAGGCGGTGTGCATTTCCTTCCGATTTATCAAATGATTTCGGTTGTTGCGGCTGAGATGCTAATCGGGCTACTCGTCGGTTTTTTCACGGGCATTCGGGCGTGAAGCCCCCTGCTTTAGCTGTGGGAGGAAAGCCCGCTAAGCCCTTGTGTTAAAAACTTGACATCTGCCTAAAAGTGTAGTATACTTATAGTATCTCGTTGGCAAGCATTACGAGCGTTACCACTTGGTAACGTGCTTGCCTCCCACTCGTAAGGGGATAAAGGCGAGATACGAGATATACCATGAGACGTACTTTTAGATACCCTGTGTATCCAAGCAAAGCACAGGAAATAACATTGCTTGAGTGGCTTGACCACCTTTGCGAACTTCAGAACTCTGCCCGCCATGACCGCAAGGTTGCTTGGGAGACTGAAGGCGGACGCGTTTCTTGCAACGCGCAGCAAAAGAAGTTGACGGTTGCCCGTGAAAAATACGCCGACTTTCGCGCTGTTCCGCAAGATATGCAAGTCTGTGTTTTGGAACGCATGGATAAAGCCTTTGACGCGTTCTATAGACGCTGCAAAAAGGGTGCTGCGAAAAAGGGCTATCCCAGGCATCGCAAACGCATTAAGTCTATGACGTGGAAACTTCGCAAACGCAGCGTCAAGAATAAATCTACAGGTGAATATGAACGCGTTCGCGAAAATCCGATAAGAGAAACAAAATATCGCCATGACCGTTTGAAAGTGCCGAAACTTGGTGAAGTTAAGATATACATGCACCGCCCGCTTCAAGGCGATCCGAAAGAAGTCACACTCGTGAAAAAAGCGTCTGGCTGGTATGCCCATATCTCTTGTGAACTCCCTGATACACCTAAAGTGGTGCCGACAGATGCGATCGCTGTTGATGTTGGCACGATGCACTATCTGACGACTTCCGAAGGTGAAAAAGAAGATAATCCGCGCTGGTATCGTCAGTCTGAAGGATTGCTGCACAAACACAATCAGACGATGTCACGCCGCAAAAAAGGGAGCAACCGCTGGTATAAAGCTGTGCATGCGTCTGCTTTGCACCAAGAACGCACGGCTAACAAACGCAAAGATTTTATTGGCAAACTCGTTTACAAGCTTTACCATCATTACGAAAACAATGTTTTAGTGGCAGAGGACTTAAGCGTATCTAACATGGTTCAGAATAAATACCTCAGCAAGAGCATTTCCGATGCGTCTTGGGGTATCTTCTTTAAGTGGTGTGCGGACATAGCCGAAAGAGACGGTCTGCACTTCCACCAAGTCGATCCCAAGAATACATCGCAAACCTGCTCCTGCTGCGGTAAGAAATCGCCAAAGAAACTTTCGCTGGCGATACGCAGTTTTGATTGTGAGTATTGTGGCACGGTTTTAGACCGCGACCACAATGCTGCACGAAACATCCTTTTTAAGGCAGCTGCTGCCTTTCGTGGAGAGCGGTGGGTTGCTACCCTCTATGAAGCGAGAAACAAGAACGAAGCACGAGACGTAGGTTTGCAGGGAGCAACACAACTCACGTTGTTTGATGCTCTTAACAAGCCCAAGTCTTCAGGCTTGGGTAGTTGACACATCGGAAATTCGCATCGTAGTTTTGTATTCTATCGCGTATTTCCAGACCCAGTAGGTTCGGTTTTGCGGCGTACCCATAGGTGTCAATTTAAAAAAAATAGCCGTCTCGGTCCCAGGCCCGGTAGGTTCGGTTTCCTAACCGAACCGGAACTCAGCCACAAACTTTTCAGACCTCAAAAGTCCTCTTGAGTTCCGTAGGAACGGTATGTTTATAGAAAAACGTCTCCACCCGCTCTTGAACCCTGTAGGGGTGGCATGTCTATAATAACTCCTACAAAATGCTGGCAAAATCCCTAAATTGACACATAAGGTTCGGTTTCCTAATCGTACCGGAACCAGAAAAAAAGACATAAAATCTAATTCCATAAATACCTCTAATCGGCGGAAGTATCACTGTGATAATGAAAAACAACTTTAAAGACTTGCTCAAAATGTTAGGTTTCAGGGAGGAAGGGAACACCTTCCAAAAATCAATTAGTGAAGCCGATCTAAAAGTTGACTTCAGCAAACAAAGACTAATTTATCCCGAAGATAGAGGGCTAATAGTCAATCGAGAGGACACATGCTATTTCTCACCTCCAGAGAATTTTGTCGTGTTTGAGTGTGTGCATCGGTTACTGGAAAAAGGGTATAAGCCTGAACATTTAGAGTTGGAACCGACTTGGAGAATAGGGCACGGTGCCAGCGGTGGACGTGCAGATATATTGGTTAGGGATCAAGAAAACAATCCGTTGCTGATTGTTGAATGCAAAACAGCAGGACCTGAGTTTGAAAAGGCATGGGAAGAAACCCGTAACAATGGTGGTCAGCTGTTTAGCTATGCTCACCAAGATGCCCAAACCCAATATCTCTGTCTTTACGCTTCTGACTTCTTGAAAGATAACTTAGATTATGAAAAAGATAACTTAGATTATGAATACAAACTGATTCCGCATTTTGACAATCCGCAAATTTTAGCGGAAGATGCATCGCTGCTGTCCTTTGAAAAGGCAAACAATGCCGAAGAGCGTTTCGCTGTTTGGCGTGATACTTACAAATTGGAATTTACAGAAGTCGGTATCTTTGAAGACAATATTCAAGCCTACCAGATCGGTAAAAACAAGTATACTCTCGCTGAGGACACTAAACCCATTGATGCTGACGATAAAAAGGGCAAATACAATCGATTTCGAAGAATTTTAAGAACGCATATCATCGCAAGGCGTGAAACTGCCTTTGAAGTATTGGTCAATCTGTTTTTATGTAAACTGGTTGACGAGGAAGAAAATAAAAACAACCTGCAATTTTATTGGAACGGCCCCGCTTCCGACGATTATTTCGATTTCGTTGATAGACTGCAAAATCTTTATCAAAGAGGAATGCGTAAATTTCTGAACGAAGAAATTAGTTACATCAGCCGTGAACAAATTGACGAGGCATTTTGGCCAGTCAAAAATGACCGGAACGCCACCAAGAAACAGATTCAGGAATATTTTACGGAGCTTAAATTTTTCTCTAACTCTGCGTTTTCCTTTTTAGATACCCACAACAAGGATTTATTCGACAGAAACACCGCAGTCTTGTCAGAGGTCGTACAAATGTGGCAAGGGTTACGACTCAAAACGGATGAACAAAATCAGTTTTTGGGCGATATGTTCGAGTTCTTTCTCGACAATAGCATCAAGCAGTCTGAAGGTCAGTTTTTCACGCCGCTACCGATTTGTAAATTTATTGTTTCCGCCTTGCCACTTGCGCAAAAAATTGCAGATAACTCCGAACCGCTTAAAGTAATTGATTACGCCTGTGGCTCCGGACATTTCCTAAATGAGTACGCCTATCAAATAAAACCGTTGCTTGAAGCACAAAACAAGGATATAAGCGACTATTATAGCCAAATCATCGGCATAGAAAAAGAAGATCGCTTAGCAAAAGTTGCGAAGGTTGCTGCCTATATGCACGGTCAGGAGCAGATTAAGATATTAGATGCCGACGCGCTTGCTTCCCACCCCGAAATTCGACAGGAGGGTTACGATATCTTGGTAGCAAATCCGCCCTTTGCAGTCGAAAGATTTTTACAACCCTTGAGCGATGCGGATAAAGAAAAGTATGAACTCATCCAAGCCACAGGTGAAAACAGCAATACCGATAACATTGAGTGCTTCTTTTTAGAACGCATTCACCACTTAATGGCACGCGGTGGGGTAGTTGGCGTGATTGTTCCGTCTAGCATTCTGTCCAACACGGAGGCTGTTCACAACCGGACACGTGAGATTCTGCTACAATTTTTTGATATAGTGAGTATTGCAGAATTGGGGAGTGGTACCTTTGGTAAGACAGGCACCAATACAGTCGTGCTATTTTTGAGAAGAAAGGAAAAAGCGCAAAAACCGGAAGCTGCTGAGCATTACCACAATCGAGTAGAAAACTTTTTTGAGGGCGATGAGAACGGTGAAGTATATCAAGACTATCCTCTTATAAAAGCCTATTGCAACCATATTGATGTCTCTTATGAAGAATACATCAAGCTTTTTGATCAGACCAGCCTTGATCCACTTTCTAACCTATTGGAATACGATATTTTCAAGGACTACAGACAAGACTTCGACCAAAGCACGGAAATTAAAAACCTGAAAAAATCCAATGTATTCAAGAAGAAAAAGGAAGTAGAGCAATCAGCGGAATTGGATCAACGCTTTATCATTTACCTACATAAGATAGAAAAAGAAAAGCTCTATTACTTTATTCTCGCACACGAGCAAGAGAGTAAAGTACTCATTGTTAATGCACCGAGTACCAGCAAAGAACGGAAACGATTTTTAGGCTATGAGTGGAGCAGTGCCAAAGGTCGAGAGGGCATTAAATACGAAGGCGGTGAAACGGTCAATGACATTATCACCCCCTTGTTTGATCCACAAGACTTAAACAACGGGACGAAAGTAAACACGGCAATCAAACGCAATTTTATCGGTGAAATCACCGATCCACTACCTGAACGCTGTTCCTATATCAGGCTCACCGATATGTTGGATTTCAGCCGCGTAGACTTCGATAAAGTCATTAGATTGAACCCTCCGCAAGATATAGAAACACAATATCCATTGGTGAAATTAGGAGATGCAATAGAAACGATTGAAAGCGGAAATAGACCTAAGGGCGGTGTTGAAAATATATCGAGTGGTGCTTGGAGTTTGGGAGGTGAGCATATACATCCAACAACTGGCAGGGTTGACTTAAGGACACCTAAATATGTTCCGTTGGAGTTTTATCACGGCAGTAGTAGAGGTATATTAAAGGAAAATGATATTTTGCTTTGCAAAGATGGGGCTTTAACGGGAAAAATTGCACTGTTAAGAGAGGAACTAAACAATGAAAGAGCAATGGTAAATGAGCATGTTTTTCTCTTAAGGTGTGTGGCTCCATTAAAACAGCACTATATTTTTAATTTCCTTTTTTCTGAAAATGGTCAAAATTTGCTAAAACACAACATTACAGGCTCTGCTCAAGGGGGAATCAATTCAGCCAATCTTAAAGAAATAAAAATACCCCTTCCACCGCCCCAAATTCAACAGCAAATTGTTGACGAATGTGAAACGGTGGATCAGGGTACCAACCAAGCCCGACGAGCCATTACCACAGCCGAACGAGAAATTGAGGAAAAGATACAGGCAGTTGAGAATGCTAATTATGAAATGAAAAAATTAGAAGATATTGCAGAAAAACTTGTAGCAGGCGGTGATGTTCCGAAAGAAAATTTTTCACAAGTCAAAACTGATAAATTTAATATTCCAATTTTTGCTAACGGTGTTAAAGATAAAGGACTATATGGATATACTGATATTGCAAAAATAGAAAAACCAAGCATAACCATATCAGCAAGAGGAACCCTTGGATATACAGAAGTAAGAAACGAAAAGTTTTATCCTATTGTGAGGTTAATCGTTTTAACTCCCAATGTAGATTTAACTGACATTTTTTATTTAAAGCACATTATCGGTAGGCTTGACTTCACAGATAGCGGTTCAGTTATCCCTCAATTAACTGTTCCAAAGGTAAGAACTTTACAAATTCCCATTCCACCGCTTAATATTCAAAAGCAGTTCGCTGCAGAAGTCGAGCAATTAGAGGCAAAGATTACCGAAGCTCAAGCCGTGATTGATAACGCCACCGAGCGTAAAAATGCCATTCTCACAAAGTATCTATAAAAAAGGGACATCTCTATGAGAGATCATAATAAGCAAGAACAGAAACAGACAGAAGTCACCTATCAGACTCTTTCGGAGTTTCTGCAAAGCACTCCTCCGAATCAATGGATACCTATCTCGAATTTATCTGTCCCGCAAAACATAGGTCCATACCCTAATTCTAGTCGGGCACTCAATAGACCTGATCTGGAACTTCACTGTCCACACGATTTGTGCAAGGGAGTTCGATTTTTCCGTTGTCTTGCGGTATACCCATGCCCAGGACCACATTTAGAACAAAATATTAGTAATTACTTGTATGTTGTTTATCAATGTTCCAATTGCCTAAAAACTATAAAGGTGTATTCTTTGGCAGCAATACTTGATACAAATGAGGAATCCCACGGGATATGTTATAAGTTTGGTGAATTTCCACCTTATGGCCAGCCTGTTCCTCCAAGACTTATCAAACTAATTGGCCCAGATAAGGAAATTTTTCTAAAGGGGCGTAATTGTGAGAATCAGGGACTTGGGATAGGGGCTTTTAGTTATTATCGACGGGTAGTGGAGAACCAAAAGAATAGGATTTTAGAAGAAATTGTCAAAGTATCTGAGATAATCGGGGTGCCACAAGACAAAATCAATACATTACGTGAAGCAATTAAAGAAACTCAATTCAGAAAAGCCCTTGAGATGGCAAAGGATGTCATGCCAGAACGTTTGCTGATTGATGGTCATAGTCCATTATTTTTGTTACATCGCGCGCTGAGTCGAGGTGTACATGAATTATCGGATGAGGAATGCCTAAAACTTGCTGGTACCGTTAGACTTGTTTTAGGTGAACTGTCTGAAAGGTTGTCCGCTATCTTAAAAGACAAAGCGGAACTGACGGACGCTGTATCTACATTAATGCATCACAAAAACAATTAACAAGGGACCCAAAGATCAAAGTTTGTCTACAGAGATACTTAAGAAACATCCAAGCAAATAAACCCGACGGGATTCAAGAGGGTTTTGGAGTCTTCAAGGTTTCCGCGTAGAATCCGGTTCGGTTAGGAAACCGAACCTACCGGACTGGTGGCATCTTTGCCCCTTAGGTCCTAACCGAACCGCAAAGAAAGTAAAAATATGACAAATCGTGAGATCAGTGCTGTGTTCAGTGCCATCGGATCCCTTCTCCAAATCCGAGGGGACGATACATTTCGCGCAAGGATTTATGAGCGCGCAGCCGATATAATTGAAGATTTTCCGCTTGAACTATCTGTTGAACCCTCCGAACAAGACACATCTGGGTATAATAAGGCAGCTATAGAACAACTCCGAGCGACACCCGGCATCGGGAAAGCCATCCAAGACAAAACGGTTGAGATGCTGGAGACCGGACGTTGCAAATACTATGACGACCTCACAGCCGAAATGGGGACCGGGATACTTGAACTGCTTGAACTCCGAGGGATCGGTGTGAAGACTGTCGGTAGATTCTATCAGGAACTCGGTGTACGGAATCTTGAGGACCTCCAAGCACTGCTGGAGAGCGAGAAACTTAAAAATATGAAGGGGATCGGAAAAAAGACCCTTCAAATGATAGCCGAGAGTTTAGAGTTTCGCACACAACTTCGGAAAGCACGTCCACTGTGGACTGTTTTACCGATCGCACAACGGATTTCAGAGAACTTAGCACAATGTGGATGGATAAAACGGAAACCCGAATTCACCGGGCATTTACGGCGGTCCGAAGAAATCTGTCGAGGGATAGAATTAATTGTTGAATGTGAAGACGAGACAGCGTTTCAGTTTGAGAAGGGTGTCGTTCCTGATTCGCTGCAAGCGTTTCTTGAACCCTTCTCACAAACGCAAATAGTTTTCAAAACAGGCGATCAAATCCAGTACCTATATGACAGCAACAGTGCATCTTTCATTGAAAAAAGCCAAAATGAACCAACAGGTGATGTACGCGATACGCTCCCTGTCCTTCAATTCTATATTGACCAATATTTTCCGGTTTCTATCTATCTCTGCACCGCTGCCACGTCCGAACTCACCCTATTTTTAACGACAGCAGCGGATGCCCACTTTGACGCGCTACCCGATTGCCCCTCCCCGCAAACGACTGAACACGGTATCACAGAAACGGAAATTTACGAAGCACTTGGACTCTCCTATATTCCACCTGAGCTTCGACAAGATGGCGCATCCGTCGCAGCGGCTAAAAATAACACCTTACCGGATCTCGTTGAATTTACCGACTTGCGAGGGGACTTACACGCACATACTGACTGGAGCGACGGACGGAATACACTCCCAGAAATGGTGGAAGCAGCGAAAGCAGAAGGGCTTGAATACTTCGCTATTACGGACCATTCGGTCTCTTCCACCGTCGCAAATGGTTTGGATCAAAAACGACTCCTTGAACAGGTGAAGCAAGTCCGTGAATTAGATGCAGAGATTGCGGGGATCACAGTCCTTGCGGGTTCTGAAGTAGATATTCGGCGATCCGGCACTCTGGATTTTCCCGATGAGATTTTAGCGCAGCTTGATATTGTTGTTGCAAGCGTCCATAGCCATTTCAACCTAACCGAGGCGGAGATGACAAAGCGTATTATTCGCGCCATTGAGAATCCATTTGTCAATATCATCGGTCATCCGACAGGCAGAATGCTCGGACACAGACATGGCTACCCGCTGAATCTTGAGCAGGTCATCGCAGCCGCCGCAGAAAATGGCACAGTTTTGGAGATTAACGGATCGCCGAGTCGGTTGGATTTGGATCCTCAGTTTGTACGGATGGCAAAAGATGCAGGTGTCCTGTTAGCCGTCAATACCGATGCACACGCTATCGAACGACTGGTACACCGGCAATCCGGCTTGAATGTTGCGCGTCGCGGGTGGTTAACAAAAGCCGAAGTCATCAACACCTATACGCTCGAAGAATTGCGCGAACAATGCGACATCGGTGTGCCTTCTTAAAACACGTGTCTGCTTTGTTGTTTACTCCGCGTCAGCAAGTGCCGTCAAGTGCCAATTTGGATCCTCTAACGCTTCGTAGACGACACCGCCTTCCACGCTGTCAGGCATCGGAAGTCCTAAGAGGTAACAGAGTGTCGGTGCAACATCTACGACGCGAACCTGCCCTTGCAACGCAACGCCTTCTTGGATGCCAGCCCCCGATAAAATAAATGTAGAGTGCTGTCCGCCGATACCGAAACTCACGGAAGGCAGCTGCTTGCCGTGCGCACCATCAAATTCGGGACGCAGCGCATAGACGACATCACCAACTAACTCACCATGCAAGTTGAACATCTCAGCATCCGCACGTGTGACGGCTAAAGTGAACGGATGCCGTCCAGTTTTTTCATCCTTGTAGGTATGCAACGCGGCGATAAGTTCACGTTGTGTTGCCTCATAGTCCTCTGGAGCGACGATACCATTCGGCTCACGTCCTGCCAAGTTGATGAAGATATGCACCAATCCAACATTGACAGCCCGTGTTTTTGTCCAATCTATCTCACCGTTTGCGTCTTTGACAATAAACCCTGTATCTTCCAAGACTTTTTCAATATCGACAGCGCGAAATTGATTCGGCGTGCCACCGTGATCGGAGCAGACGAGCACAACAGTATCTTCGTCTGCCAATTCCATTAACTGTCCAATCATCCGGTCAACGGATTCATAAGTGTGTCGTAACCCCTCACGGCACCGATGGATTGTTTCGGGGGCTGCGCCGCTAATCTCGTCCGCTTGGCTGAGGAAAAAGTGGCTTGCATAGTCCGGCGCGTGGCTCTCTACCATCAGGACATCCCAATCGTTGTTTGTAGCCAGATGGGTTGCGACATCCGCGAGGCGTTGGTGATGGTAGTCTAAGAGTTCAAAATAGGTGTTATCGTCCATTTGCCCGAGCGCATCGCGCGCAGGATTTTGCAGAAACGAACCGATTTCCGTATCAATCGTTTTGGCAACCGTATCGGGAACCGTGTACCCCTCTCGGGGCCAGATTTGCGGCACAAAGAGTTCAAAAGCGTCGGCTGTGGACGTGAGCGTGACCAGTTTCATCTGGACATACCCCTCTACTTCAGAACTATCAATTTCAAATGTGTCTAACCACCAGTCGCTCCATTCACCGACACCGAGATCGGCAACAGCATCATCGCCAGCACGGCTGCGGCAGATCCGAATCCGATCATAGCCGTTATCACCGGTAGCGTAAATCAACCCATAAAACGGTTTTGGGACCCTTGTTTCGTCGGATGCTTCGGCTTCGGAATAGACAGATGGCATCACATCTTCTCTACCGCGTGCTAACGGGCGGATCGTAAGTTCCACCTCTTGCACGGGTGCTGCGGAATCCGGTAAGGCACGCCATTCCCCATCCCCAATCGGTTCAATAGTGACCGGATCGATGTGTCGCACTTTCTGTAATGCGCTCGGATCCAGTGTTTCGGGGTCCCGCTGCCCACCAATAGGGCGCGGTGCCCATTTTCCTGCGACAAAAAGATGATACCCAGCGACCTGATGATGGTTGGAGACACCGGGGCCTGTACCTTCCACCTGAATACCCGTTTTGACAGTGGGGGGCCAAGACATCTCCCATTTCACCAAAATAGGTTTTCCGCCCGCACGTTCTACGAGATTCCATAGATACTCGGATTGGCACAAGCCGGTATTAATCCCCCATACCGTTTTATCAAGACGTTCCCCGACAGCCCGAATATTAAAATCCATTACCTGATGTGTGCCGGGCCATGAACCGGTGGAGAGCGCAGTCCATCCGGGAGGCGTCAATGTCGGAAATACGCCGATCATCGGACGGTAGACCCCTGTTTGGAGCAGTTTCGCCATATTCGGGGTATGTCCCCAGTCAATCATATTCTTAACCAGTTCCATGCTTGCGCCATCCATTCCGACGATAATTGCGCGTTTCGCTGGGGCGAGTCGTGTACGTTTTGTCATAAAAGTTCCTTGTGTATTGATTAGGCCCAAAAGGCTTTAATCAACGATATGATGGCTGCCAATGCCGAGCCTAATGCTATCCAGATTGCAGTCTTTGCGTCTGTGTTTGATGTTGCTTCCTGTCTCCCTTCAAGCTTACCTCGAATCCATCTAACGTCACCGTGAAGATTAGTTCCGTCTTTTTCTACGGCTGCTAATCTACTATTTACTTTCTCGTTCACTTGTTCTATTCTGCCTTCTACGCGTTCTATTTTATCTTCTACGCGTTCTATTTTATCTTCTACGCGTTCGGTCGTACACTTGAGGTCATCAATCGCACTTAATACCCGTTCTCTGAAATCTTGGTCTGACATGTCTTATCCTCCTTTGTAGTATCCATTATCACACAAAAGGCGCGAAAAGTCAAATTTGTATGCCTATTGACAGAGCCATTCAATTCTCTGGAAAACAGCTAAATTACCTTATGATTTTGGCGTATCTAAACACGAAAATCCGCGTCCTCCGCGTCCTCCGCGATAATCCGCGATTTGCGGCGTACTCGCCCAAATGCGACCTGCATTCAGACAATTTGAAAATTGAATGCCTCTGGCTTATTGCGGAACGCGCTGGATATAGATGTCTTCATCTTGACCGCGCGCATCTCCCCAGACGATAATCGCAGCGTTAACGCCTGCAGCAATGGCTTGAGGGGTGATTTGTGCTTTCGGCGCACTGCAGACAGGGATCCCATTAATTTCCCACAGCGGTTTGCCGTTAGCATCAAGCCGTTGCGCATAGATCGCATCCTCGGTCGAGTCTCCAAAGTCTTCGCGGTAATCCAACCAATAGACAATGGCTCCCATCTCATCAGTAGGCACGAGTCGAGGGAGACGTTGAACGCCTGCCTCGATACAAACAGGAATACCACCTTCTGGGAAATCTGAGTTTTCGTCGTTCCACAACGCTTCGCCATCTGCATTAATACGCTGTGCATAGATATCAGCGAAGATATTTCGTTCGTCCCACCATGTAACAATGAAACCGCCGCTGCCATCGGGAATGCAATCGGGTTGTTGTTGATTGACCCGCAGGTTACAGATAGGGATGCCATCCTTTTCCCACAACGCATCGCCCTTAGCAGTCAGATGCTGCGCATATAGCTGCGCACTCGTATAAAAGTTTGGGTCATTTCGGTAGTCCGACCAAACGAAGAACACGCCGCCAGTCTCGTCGCTCACTACGACTGGCGCGCCTTGATTACCGCGTGCTGTACAGACCGGAATCGGCGCGTTTTCTGCACCATCACCGGCATTCCACATAGATTTGCCATCTGCTGATAGCCGTTGCGCATAAATGTTCCAATCTGGAGTACTGATATCCCACCAGGCGAAAATAGCACCCCCGTGTCCATCGGCGATTAAAACCGGATCATACTGATCGCCTTCTCCCTTATAAACTGGGACACCATTTGCCTCCCATAGCGGTTGCCCGGTATTGTCAATCCTTTGGGCGTAAATATCCTGATTCTCGTTTCGCCAATCTTCCCATACGACGATTACACCCCCTTTACCGTCGGCGATGGCGTTCACATCGTCTTGTAAGGTTGGATGTGTGCAAACAGGGACCCCTTCAGCCTGCCACAGTTTATTGCCGTTTGCGTCAATGCGTTGTGCGTAACTATCTTGATTACCGTGTCGCGTATCGCCCCAGACAAGAATAGCGCCCCCATCTGTATCGCTAACAATTAGGGGCCAGCTTTGCGATGAAGGCAAATCACAGATTGGGATACCGTTCGGATTCCAGTGCATATCGCCCGCCGCACTAACGCGCTGCGCAAAAATATCGCGATTCGCATGTCTCGCATCGCTCCACGCGACGATAGCACCCCCTTGTCCATCAGCGGTGAGAACAGGAAAGCGTTGTTCGTTTTGTGCTATGCATAATGGAAGGTTTTGTGTTGCTGAAGATGGCCATTCTGCGCTTGCGAGGTCTATTGTGATAAGCACAGAAAGGGCAGTGAGAATGAGGCATATCCGGAGTGGCAGGAAAGAACTGAGATTTGAAGGGGCTTTGGAGGACCCCACGCGCGTTCCTTTTTCACCAAAAGCATTCCGTATACGCTGAAAAGGGTAATTCATCTTGTGAATGCCAATTGAGTTCGCTACACTTCTTTACGCAGCCCCATTTGCAGGCGGGGTTTGAAACCCTGAAGAAATAGGCAGAAATCCGCAGAAACACCCTATCAAAGACCCCTATCAAAGACCCCAAGCAAAAACCCTGCAGTGCGTCGGACGTCCATTATCATGGAAAAATGCGTAAGTCCTGTTTATAAGAGCAGCTCATCTCCAATCGGGAAGAACTGGTCTGCGATCTGTTGCAGATCCATGGAGGTGTTGTGTTCAAAAGCGACGACCTCCACCCGTTTGTTCTGTTGCTTGATGAGTTCAGCGAGCGGACAGAAATCACCATCACCACTTGCCAAGATGACGACATCCAATGAACCGAGCATTGAAACGACATCCACAGCGATCCCGACATCCCAATCACCCTTTGCAGAGCCATCACCGCGCAAGCGTAGGTCTTTGCTCTTAATCGTGTAGCCATTGTGTTCAAGGAGTGAGAGGAAACTGGCTTGTGGGATTTCCGGGATCTGGACAACGTAGGCATAAGCCCCCATAAGGTGGCGCGGACCGACGATTAGATCAAGCAGTTTGATGTAATCGACTCTTCTTCCGTACCGATCTTTAGCAGCGTAAAACATGTTTTGGACATCGACGAAAACCCCGACGCGAGGTTGTTCGGCGGTCATCGGATGGGCATCCTCGCCTTCGGTGAGTTGCTGTGTATCTAAATAAGCAAGCGTTTGGCGAATCTGGTTCAGCGCACCACGGGCGGCTTGATGGCAACTTTCCAAGGTATCGAAATGGCTGTCTAAACTTGTCTGAAAATCTTCAAGCCCTTGGTGCCCTTTATAGATCGCTTCCTCAACTAATTTGAGGTCAGTAGTAAAGGTCTCTTTGGCTGACTGAATCTGTTCGTATGCTTTCAATTGATTTGCCAACCGTTCTTTTTCCGCGAACAAGGCTTCGCGTTCGTTAGCGAGTTGCTGTAACGCCGCAGTGTCTGCCGTATATTGCTCAACCTGTTCACGGAGTGTGCTATTTTCCTGTTCAAGTTCCTTCAGGCGTTGTTCCTTGTCGTGATAGTCTTCAGCTTCAGTTTTCAATCCTTTATTTTCTTCTAAAAGGAAAGCGCGCTGTTGGTCTAACCGACTGTGCTTTTTTTCAAGCGAAACGTAGTCTGCTTTCGCGTCTGCTAATTGTTGCTCAAGTTGCTCAATTTCTGGAATGGATTCCACCAACTGTTGATCTGCGTTTTCTAAGTTGTCCGCATCCTGAGATTCAATCTTTTCTAACTGTTCGCTGCTTCGGAGGTCTTCGTATCCATTTGTGTGTGCGACTTCTATAGATTCATAAGTTGTATTAAGGAGTTTATAACCGTGCTCGACGACTGCAGTACGTTGGTCAGTGAGGAGTGCCCATACAACTTCGCCGAAATCACCTGCTTCGATTAGAATATCGGACGTTTTAAAAAACGTTTGGATTTCAGAAACCTCCATATACCCGACACGGGAGATTGCGGCACGCGCCTTCTCGGTAAGAAATTCGCTGGCTAACTCTTCAACTGAAACTTCGCCGTTGTTCATTCCTGGTTTAGATATGTGAGTATCGCTATTTTCAACGGTAGATTTTTGGGGAGCAGCTATCCCCAAGAACGCATCGGCTAAATTTACCAATAATTCCCGCTTTGACAAGGCATAGAGCCTGTCCATATCAGGGATAATGCCGATCGAAGCACTTAATTGAAAAACTTCTCTTTCGTTTAAAAGCAGGTCTAAAAACCACCTCAACTGGTCTCGTTGTATTTGCGATTTTAAATTTGTGTATGACATTATTATGCTCCAAAAGTATGATAAAATTAAATTTTGATTATTCTCTCCCGTCCCTTCTGCACATCGCGTGTCGCGTTGCGCGTATCAACTATTATTTGAGCATGTTCGACGAGCCAATCGTAGTCTATAGCCCCGTGATCTGTCAAGATTACAACGCAATCGGCACTTTCTACTAAATTGACTGTCAGGGGTTCTGAATAATGAATTTCTCTGCCATCAAGACGCAGACTTTCTACGTACGGGTCATGATATACAAATTCTGCTTTTTTGTCAAGAATTAAACGAATTACCTCAAGTGCTGGTGATTCACGTGTGTCCCCGATGTCCTTTTTATATGCGACACCTAAGATTAATAGCTTGGAGCCATTAAGAGGTTTTCGCTGAAGATTCAAGGCGTGGCTAATTTTGTCTAAAACATACTTGGGCATCTCATTGTTAATTTCGCTGGTGAGTTCGATGAATCGGGCATGGTATTGATACTTTTGCGCTTTCCAAGAGAGGTAATGCGGATCAACCGGGATGCAATGACCGCCGGGTCCAGGGCCTGGATAAAAAGGCATAAATCCAAACGGTTTTGTTGCAGCAGCGTCAACAATTTCCCACACATCCAAATCCATTCGGTCACAGATCAAGGCAACCTCGTTGATTAGCCCGATATTGACACTCCGAAACGTGTTTTCAAGGAGTTTCACCATCTCTGCTGTTCGAGGTGAAGATACTGTGTAGGTCTTATTGATGAACTGTGCGTAAAAGGTTTCCGCAACGTGAGTGCAATGCGGTGTAACGCCTCCGATAATCTTAGGCGTGTTTGTCATGTAATAGGTACTATTTCCGGGTTCAATGCGTTCGGGTGAGAAAGCGAGATGGAAATCACGGCCTACTTCTAAAGCTTGAGCAGAGGTGTTTTCCTTAGACGGGTCCGTGAGCATTGGCAGCACAAATTCTTCAGTTGTACCGGGATAGGTCGTACTTTCAAGGACAATCAGTTGTTCGGAATGAAGGTGCTGAGCGACTTGTTCCACTGCGGCAACGATAAACTGCATATCCGGCGTTCGGTTCTCATGCAGCGGGGTCGGCACACAGATGTTGACTGTGTCCAATTCCTGAAGCACATCGAAGTTTGCTGTTACCTGAATCTGTCCAGACGTAATCAAGGGGGTGAGCACTGTATCAGGGACATCAGGGACATCTGAAATACCCTGTTTGAGTCGCTCAATTTTTTCCGAACAGATATCAATGCCTGTAACTCGGAAACCCGCACTGGCAATGGCAACTATAAGTGGTAACCCAACATAACCGAGCCCGATAACACCCGCGTGAGCAGTCCGGGTTTCTATTTTTTCAAGAATCATTTTTTTATATTTCCTTGCGGTTCGGTCAGGTAAGTTGGAAATGTAGCAGGCTTCCCCGTAGCATTGAAGAAATACCGTTTTGCTTGGCGGTTTTTTGTAAGCAAAAACCCCGCCCCCGCGCTACGGGCTGCAACTTCAGATTCTTATTTTTTAATTTTCTTCAACCAGCGTGTTGCTGCGTAAAGGTTTGTAAAAATTTTTTCAGGACGATGTCCGTTCTCATCCACACGCCAACCAGATTTAGCGTTGATATAGTAGCGATAACTCTCCTGTCCAAGTCCAGTTAGTACAAGAAATGCCTTAGTTCCAGCGCGTTGTCCTGCTTGAATATCTGTGACTGAGTCCCCGATCAAATAGGCATTTGACAGTTCAATGTTGTGTTCATCTGCAGCGCGCATTAACATACCGGACTTCGGTTTTCGGCATTCACATCCGGTGTCGGGATGGTGTGGACAGTAATAAACAGCGTCAATCGCGCCACCTGTTTTACTAATTTCAGCGACCATTCGCGAGTGGATATCTGCCAAACTTTCCTCTGAATAGAGGCCTCTCTCAACTCCGGATTGATTGGTCACTACAATAATTCGGTAACCGTTTTCGGTGAGTTCCCGAATCGCTTTTCGGGCGTTTGGAATGAAACTAAATTCGGACCATCTCCGGACGTACCCCATATTCGGTGGATTTCGGTTGATGACACCATCTCGATCGAGAAAGATAGTTTTCATTTCCTTGTTTCCCTACGATCCAGAGACAGATGTTTCTGTTTCAATTGCCTTCAACAGTTCTTTTGGTGTAACAGTCGCACACCCGACTTTTCCAACGACAATCCCGCCAGCAAGATTTGACAACACTGCAGCATTGTAGAAATCGGCATGCGCCGCAAGGGCAAGCGTGAATACAGCGACGGCAGTATCGCCGGCACCTGTCACATCCTTTACGACGCTGCTTTGTGGTGGTAGGTCTTCTACTCGCAGATTGCCATCAGGTTTGCGTTGGAACAGAGACATTCCGTTCGCCTCGCGCGTAATTAGCAACGCCTTGAGCGATAATCGGTTTAAAATTTTCTCACCGACAGCGACGAGTTGGGAGGCATCAGTAATCTCTTCGTGGACAGCGGCACCGGCTTCCTTGTGATTCGGCGTAATGGCTGTTACACCTTTATAGTGCCAGAAGTTCTCTCGCTTTGGATCAACGACAATCGGTATATCGTAAGGTTGGGCATGTTTCATCACGTCTCTGATGAGTTGGGCATTGATGACCCCTTTATCGTAATCCGCGAAGATAATAGCATCACTTGCTGGTAACTGCGAAACAACAGTTTCCAGTAGATGTTCGCGCATCCTTATAGAGATTTCCTGTTTGGATTCCCTGTCAATGCGAAGCAGATGATGTGCCGAATGATGCTCACGATTCGCAAGCGTTGTCGTAGCAGAACCCGCAATCACACGTGTTTTTGTGCTTGTGGGGCGCTGGGGATCTATACAGATCCCTGTGGTAACTATATTCAACTCGGTTAGCATCTGGACTAACTTTTCGCCGCCCCTGTCCTTCCCTATGACACCGACCAAGATTGCGTTGCCGCCCAAACTTGCGACATTCTGCGCGACATTCGCCGCACCACCGCATCCGGCCTCCTCTGCCTCGATTTCAAACACTGGCACAGGGGCTTCAGGCGAAATTCGGTTCACATCCCCCCAGATATATTCGTCCACGATGACATCACCGATAATCATTACCTGTTTGCCTTGAAGTTGTGCAAAAGTAGCTTTTAAGTTCACAACACTATATTAGCATAAACCCATACGTTAAAGCAACAAACATTATTTTTGAAGGAAACCGAGCGATTCGCAACAAACATAACATAACGCGAGCATGGGGTAAGCAAGAGGTTTCTATACACCTGTCGCCCTCTGCGGTTTGGCGGTATCTATCAATAGGAGATAGCACGGCGGTGAAAGTGAAAATAATTATCAGCATCATTGTCATTTTTGCGCTCGGATTCATTGGGTTTCAAGTGTGGAAGGCCCAATCGCCTGAAATAGAAGAAGCACAATTAGTAATCAAGGTAGTTAAGCCAGAGGACAGGCAAATCACTATGCCTCCATTTATTGAGTCCGCCTCTGAAACGGGGACGAAAACGCAACAAGCAGAGACAAATATTAGGTCTCCTGAGATAGGAACGTCACCCGTGCCAGAGAATGTGCCGACAGCTCAGAGCGAGGATGCTGAAATTAAAGAATTTCAAGCATGGCTCTCTTCAGTCCTTGAGCAGGAGGTTGACGATCCTGTTGCGGAAACAGAACAAGTCGATTTCAATGCTGAAGATAATGAAATTGATTACGATTTGGAGAGATCTGTGATCAAATCTGTTATCCAAGAACAGTGGGGAAATGGTCTCGAAACATACGATATTCAAGGATATATGTCCGCGATATGGGAAGACAACTTCTTCTATATCAGTGACTTGGGCACCCCCGATAATCCTGATGATGATATAATATTTCGCGGTGGGCCACAGGAGCGCGAAGGGACGTTGAAAATGTTCGATGCAACTCAGAATATTGAACTGAATCTCTATAAGAATGGAGATATTGAATTCTTGAGCGATACCCTTGCTATGGCTGACTACGATTATGATCTCAGACTTGACTTAAAACAAGGCGGACAATCCAACCCTTCAGGTCGCATGGTTTTCATCTTGGAACTTCGTGGAAATGGGGAATGGCGCATTCTTGAATGGTATGACTATGCAACGCCAGGCCCATAAAAATCCACCACCAATTTTGGCACCCCCAGGCCCCGTAGGTGCGGTTTGGAACCGCACCGGATCTGTAACAGAAAGCATAAAACCCGCGAATTTCTTAAAACTAAATCACCCTGGGATGAAAGCGGTTTTCCCTTGCGTTATTGGCAAATATCTGTTAAAATGTTTCAGCGATCTCAAGAAATGACGAAGAACCCAAGTCTTGGAATCAACAAAGAAACTAAATCTCTAAAAAGGTTAATAGTGATTTTTCATGAACATATTTTCTCGATGCCAACAGTTTTTTGGCAGCATACGCTGTTTCTCAAAACTTCCCATTAAAATATCTCTAATATTTCTATTCACTTTGGTACACCTCAGTTTTTCCATCCTCACTTTCGCAGCGGACACAGCTGCCGAAAATTCGGCAGTCGGCACAGAAGGTAAGTCAAAAGTCGAAAAGACCCCAGAGTCATCTACATATAAATTGGAAGTTGGCGACAGCTTCGTTGTCACTGTAGATGGGTATCCTGAATATAGCAAAGAACGGATTCCAGTACCCATTCAAAAAGACGGCTATGTCTCCTATCCCCTTATTGGCCTCATCAAGGTTGCCGGTCTCACGGTTTCTGAACTTGAGGCGCAGATGCAGTCCGCCTTTTCAAAACACCTCCCGACAGCGCGCGTGTTTGTAACGCTTATGAAACCGAAACGCACTATTCTTGTGTTCGGTGCCGTTGAACCGAAAGCGCGTGGAAACTTGCACATCTTTGAAGTCGGACAAGTATATCTACTCCAAGCCCTGGCATCAGCAGGGATCAACTATGAACTTGCTGACTTGACGGACATTTCTATCTGGCGCGATGGAAAATTATACAAAAGGATCGACTATCTTGATCTTATCAGTACGGGGGGTCCCGATATTCTGCTGAAAGACTATGATACTATATACGTTCCCTCTGTTTTTCAGCAACGCCCCGTGCGTGTCATAGGGGCTGTTGTCGCCCCCGGTATTTACCCCATAACCACACCGCAAGTGCCAGCGATTCAGGCATTGAAACTCGCAGGAGGATCCAGAGCCGACTTCGCAAACTTGCACGAGTCCGAAATTATTACCAACACAGAACGGACGCTGGTCGATCTGACAACCGAAAACCTTGAGGCAATGTTGGGACCTGGTGATACGTTGTATGTGCCATTGGCAGAAGCAAAAGTAAGTGTTACGGGGGCAGTAGAGAAACCAGGGCAGTATGTGATTACTGAACCGGTCCTTTTAGGCCAAGCGATTGCCATGGCAGGGGGGTTTGATGAAGAGCGAGCGAACCCGAAAAAATGCCTCCTGACACGCGCAGACGGGACAGAAGAAGAATTGAACTTTGATCAAGTGCATTCGGAGGTTTACCTAAACCCGAAAGACCAGCTCCGCGTTCGCGAGCGGACACGTTTAGATTGGCGGGTAATCACCTTCGCAACATCATTTGTGAATCTGCTTGTTACTGTCTTGATTCGATCCAGATAGTTGCCGGATATACGCTTGGGAGATGCCTCTAAAAGGCACTAAGATAAATATTACGAGGTTACAGATGCCAGAGACAGCCGATAGGCACCTTGAAGAAGTTAAAGAAATTCGATTGTCAGACTATTTCTGGATACTCTTTCGGAATAAATGGAGTGTCCTGCTCATTTTTTTACTGTCCGTTTTTGCAGCGTTTCTCATAACCGACTTTACACCACCAGTTTATCAATCTGAAACCACAATTCGTGTGTTAGACGGTCAATCCGCATCCTCCTTACTCTCGCAGCTACCGATACCCGGGTTATTCGGCGGAACATCTGTAAGTGCTTTCGCCGCGCAGCTCCAATCACGGGACCTCGTGATTACTCCGGCAGTGCGCCAACTCAGAAATGAAGGGCTTCTTGAACCGCTGCCCGTCCATCGGGGACGGGGGGGCGCATGGATCGCCAATACGTTCGGTATTAAACTTGATCAAACTGCAACGGAACAGGGAGAACTCACAGACACCGAGTGGGAAGATTTTTTCATCAAAACGCTGATTGACGAACAGCTAAAAATTGAAGAGTCACCCGACGGAAAAGTGATTACGCTTACTGTACAACAACGGGACTCGGAACGCGCACAGAATCTCGCCAACAGAATTGCCACAGTCTTTCAGACTGCTGTTGAAGCAGAAGCCGTTGAGAGAATGGAGTGGTGGCGAAAACCGATTCCACAAGAGATGCTGAATCAGACACAGGAAAATCTCGCAAATGCCGACAAAGCACTCTTCGCATTTCAAGAAAAACACCCGAAACTTACGCTAAACGCGGAAGGCGGAACACAAGCACAGATTATCCTGCAACTCCAAGCTCAAGAAAATGAAGTGATAAACTTGCTGGTAGGAACTGAATTGAGACTGGCGACCTATCGCCAGAAACTGGAAGGATTATCAGAGGAGGTTACATCGGAAACGATCGCACGAAACCCTTCACATGCCAAATTGCAGGATAGCTTAAACGAATATGAAATTGAGAGAGCGGAACTACTTGGCAAATACGATGAAACCCATCCAGAAGTCTCTGCTATTGATAAAAAGATTGTGGAAACGAAAACACGTCTCGCTAATGAGGAGAAAGAGATAAAGAGTACAACATCTTCATATAACCCGCTGCATCAAATATTTACAGAAAAGGTAAATGAGACCGAGGCAGCCGTTATCAGTCTTAAAAAACAGAAAGATGAAATTACTGCCAAAATTGACGCACATTTTTCAGAACTCCGTGAATGGTCCCCCGACCAATTAGAGTTCTATCGCCTCAAGCGCGACGTTGAGATTTACAACGCCCAGGTCATCGCTTTAGAAACGAAGATGCGGGAGGCAGAAATTTTCGCACAAGCCCGTTCGGAAACTATCAAGGTGATGGATAAAGCACGCGCACCGGAAGAACCTTTGAAACCGCGGTTAAAACTGAATCTCGTTTTGGGGGCTTTTGTTGGAATGCTACTCGGCGTGACATTCGCTGTCGCTAAAAATTATTTCAAAGATACCTATCTCCGCTTAGAGGAGGCGGTCCGGCAATTGGACGCTCTACCCGAATCACCGAGTTTCCTTGGAGTGCTGCCCTCTATCAAAAGGCGCAGCGCGTATCGGCTCCCGCTGATGGTTCACGATGCTCCGAATTCGAGGACAGCCGAGGCGTTTCGTGTACTACAAGCCAAACTGCCGTTCCTGAATCCGGGTGCCGCTGTGAAAACGATTCTTGTCACAAGCGCGACTCGCGGTGAAGGGAAAAGCACCATCTCCTCGAACCTTGCCGTCGCACTTGCACAGCGAGGCAATAGGGTTTTACTAATTGATGCCGATATGCGGAGACCTTCGCAACACAATACCTTTCCGAGAGAACAACTTCCTCAGGACACGGACGGGATAGATACAGATACGTCTGAATTGCCTGTTCCGCGTACAGATGCACGCAAGCCGGGATTAAGTGAGGCACTCATCCACCTGAGCGCAGAGAATGGATACGACGTACTCCACGCAACGGTTAAGCAGACCGGAATCCCCGATCTATTTCTAATACCGAGCGGGACTGTGCCGCCGAATCCAATCGAGCTTCTCAACTCAGAAATGATGACACAGTGGTTGGAACTCGCAAAATCCGAATATGATGTCATCGTGATTGACTCCCCACCTGTCCGCGCGGTTGCCGATCCGATGATCTTGGCGAATATTGTTGATGCAATCGTCTACGTTTTTGACATCACGAAGACCCGTCGGTTTGACATCCTCACGGGAATACGGCATCTGACAGAGGCGTTTCCGACGAAGGGGATCGGTGTGCTTTGTAACATGATCAATCCGAAACACGCCAAGTCCTATGGTTATTACAGTCGCCACGGCAGTTACTACGGACTTGTGGATGAAGACAGCGAAACCGAATAGGGCTGTCCGATAATGTTCCCCACACTTCAACAGAAAATTCCAAGAATATTTGACAATTCTGCAAATTTTGCGCTGTTTTTTCTGCAAATATTGCATATTGGACAGAAAAAAGAGGCGTGCATACAGAACCCTATCCGTTGAGCGAGACAGTTTTTAGAAAACGCGAATATTGACATATCTTTTCAAAAACTTAGTGAATACGTGCGCTTTAGCCAATTCACAATGATAAATATGCTTGATATTTTAAAAGGTTTGACATAAATATTGTTTCCTTTCAGGGAATTGGCACGAAATTTGCTAATAATATAGTATGACCTAATATGGTTTTTGATGAAAATGTGGTGTCATCTTAACGAACCTTGAAGGAAACATGCCATTACGGCACTCCTTCGGACATAAAATTTTGAAAAGTACTTTGGATTTGAAGCGATAGTTTGAGTTCTCTGTCAGTGTTTTGTAAAACTGATTTCCTACAGCGGAATCGTAACCGATGGAGATAAAAAAATGTTGAAATTTCAGATCACAGGTAGACACCAACTCAGTGCCTTGCTTTTCTTTATCATTGTCGTCGCAAGCAGCCTCCTTTATATGGCGCATGTCAAGCGCGAAGCCAGAGAAAGCCTTGAACGAACGAAACGGTTTCTACAACGGATAAAAACCAATCAAGACAATCGAGCAGCACAGCAAAGGGAAACGGACATTGGAGCAGGAGAAACGGATACTTTGATAACCCAAGATGTTCCAGAATCCGAGGTTGATCCCACAGAGACGTTCGTAGATACCGAAGGCATTAGCCTTGTTAATACTACGGAGGTCCCATTGGATGTCCTTGAGGTCGCACCTATGCAGGATGTGCGCGTCTCGCCTTACGGGTTTGGCCCATACCCTGAGGTGCCTCCTGATTTCCCAAGCCTTTTGAGTTGGAATGATCCAGACAGACAAGCCAATCTTCCTGACCACGCGCTGAAAAACATTGAACTCCTTGAACGCGTCCTTATTAAGTTATGGACAAACGGAGATAAAGGCTTCCGTGGTGGAAGCACCTATAACGGTAGAGTTTACCCGCATTACGATAACACTGTTTATGTTCGTTACACCGAAACGGAAATGCCGGATGGGACAATTAGGCGCTATCCTACCTACATGAAATCGGGGCCTCAGGTTGACTATAACGCTCACGATTTTTTGTCAGATAACCCGCCGGATCATCTCCGTATTTTAGAATTAGATTCTACAGGAATTGATCCATATCAATTCTTGGACTTACCATAATGAGGTGAAAAAATGTACAAATCGTATGCAAATCAAGATCGCATCGTTAGGTTTTGTTGTCTCTCACTTTTGATAACATTTGTTGGAGTTATGTCTTTACCTACACAACTCGGCGAAACAGCTGATTTTCCTGCAAACAATCAACTGCCATCAAGTTTGCACGGGGAGACCCATGGGGCAAAGAATTTGCGAGTTATACGCATTGGAAGTGGTTTCGTGTCCGCTACATGGGTTCACGCTCATGCATTGGCAGCAGCTCACTGGGATCGCTATGGCTTTTACCGCGCATACGCGAAGGCGTATAAGTCTCCCTTCGCACCTTGGTGGCGTATCGTTATAACCCGCGAAGATGAAAAGGTGGATTATTTTAATGATGGATGTCGAGCAATCGCCATCATTGACGATCCTTATGTTTTAATCCCTGCTGATGATGTCTGTTGGCTGGCTTCATTTCGCGTTTGGGATCAAACTGACAGAAAGGGAGAAGTCAACTATGAGGGGTTAGTTTACCCGGACGAATAAAAGCAGTAGAATTGATCCCGAGTGAAAGATCTTCTTTGTACCACAGCGGCACAACATGTGTCGCTGTGGTGTTTTTACAGCAGGTAATATCGTTCATTACGCACTATTCAAGACCTACAATTTCGTTTTGCCCAAACTCGCGGGGGGACGCGATGTCCCTACGAACCCAACAAGCACGACCATTGTTAAAATATAGGGGAGACTGTGTAACAGTTGCCCCGGTATATTCCATCGGTTTGCAAGTTCTAAAGCGGTGGCGAACCCAAAGAGGAAGCACGCAGATACACCGCTTAAGGGTCGCCAGTTCCCGAAGATGACAGCCGCAAGTGCAAGATAACCACGTCCGGCTGTCATCCCTTTTGTAAAGTAATGCACTTCGGATGCCAGAAAGCATCCACCTATCCCGGCTAAGAGTCCACTTAACAGGATCCCAAAATATTGCCATTTTGTTCGACTCAGACTCAATGCCGCAAGGGCTTCCGTTGATTCGCCTGCCGCGCGTAATCGCAAACCCCACGGCGTTTTGAACAGAAGGATATGACTTGCCACCATCAGTGCTGGTAGTAAATAAACTATGAAACTGTATGAACCGATAAGCGGCAGCTCCCAATGTGGAAGTCCGCCTACCTGTTTAGGAAGCGGTAAAAGGTATTCTGTAATCCCTAACGCTAAAATGTTGATGCCAATCCCGGTGACAACTTGATCCGCATGAAAAGTAACCGTTGCAACGGCGTGTAGCAACGCCAACGCTAACCCACACCCTATACCGATAAGCAACCCAAGCCACGTTGAACCGGAACCCTGCGTTCCGACAACGTAGCCAAAAGCCCCAATCAACATCATCCCTTCTAAGCCAAGGTTAATGACCCCAGCGCGCTCCGAATAAATCCCGCCGAGTGCGGCGTACCCCAATGGTGTTGCCATTCGCAAAGTGGTTGGAATCAATTCAAGTATCATTCTTTTTCCGTGAGATGCCTTCTATGCAGACTAACCAAATAATCAGCATACCTTGACCCGCAAAGAATAGACCGCGCGGGATCCCCAACAAAATGTCGATGTCCAAGGCGACTTTGTTCAATAATCCGAATAGAACGGCTGCAGCCAAAATGCCGAACGGATTGTTTCTTCCCAAGAGCGCGACAGCAATGCCGGTGAACCCCCAACCTGAAGAGAAACTATCCAAAAACCGATAACGGTATCCCATCACCTCAGCGACACCGGCTAATCCAGCAATCGCGCCACTCAATGCCATTACCCATACGGTTACAGCACGCGGGTTGATGCCGCCATAAGAAGCAACATCCTGTGCATTGCCTACCAAGCGGAGTTCATAACCCCAACGGGTGTATGTCAAGAAGATATAACAAAACACGACACACCCGCAGGCAATCAAAAAACTTACGTTTAATGGATTGCTCTGCGGTAGGATAGGGGTTAAAGATGCTAATCGTGGGATGCGCGCCGTTTCGTGAATCTGAGGCGTTTGTGGGATCATCTGTCCCGGTTCTTGGTAGACGGAGGTAACGAGGTAGTTCATGAGGGCGAAAGCGATGAAGTTCATCATAATTGTATTGATGACTTCGTGGGCACCATATCTCGCCTTTAGGAAACCGGGGACAGCCCCCCATCCAGCACCGGCAATCATTGCCGAGCCTATACAGAGTGGAACCAGTAGAAAAGCAGGCAGATTTAGGTGCATACCTATCCACGCAGCAGCAAATGCTGCGATATAAAGTTGCCCCTCACACCCTATATTAAACAGTCCACTTTTATAGCCAATAGCGACACCGAGTCCTGTAAAGACTAAGGGCGTGGCGTTGAACAGGACATACCCGAAATCATCAAAACTTGCGAACCCGCTGAGAAGAATAATCCTATAGAACTCTAACGCATCTTGTCCCCGGAAATGGACGACAATTCCACACGAAAGAAAGAACCCGAAGATAGCAAGTAGCGGAGATATAAAGTTTAGGAAAAATTTCCTGGATTGAGATAGTCTGCCTCGTGACACTGAGGCGATCAATTTTCGGATATTCAAGAGTACCCAGTCTCTCCGGGGACTTACACAGCCCCCTTGCAGGCGGGGTTTCAAACCCTGAAGAAATACCCCAGCAAAAACCCTGCAGTGCGTAATACATAGTTATCATAGAAAAATGCGTAAGTCCTGTCTCTGCTAAATTTGACAAAAGTTCTTGGACGTGCTATTATACATGATGTTATATCTATTCACAGCGCATCTGTCAGTATAACACGGATGTCAGGTTAAAACAAATTGCTGATTATTAGGACGGTAGCAAGGAGCAGACTATGGAGAAAAACCAAACGCAGTTATCTCGTGATGAGATTGACCCAACGGATCTTCCTGCTGTTTTAGGGGGAACACCAGTTTTTGAAATAACACCCGACGCACCCTATCCGAAACTGGACGAGTGGCGGCAAATTACAGAGGCGGAAGCGCGGGTTGTTTATGAGATGACGCTTCGGAACGAACTCTCCGGTGCTTCTGCGACTGTTCAAGAATTTGAGCGAACCTGGTGTGAACGCCACCAAACCCAATTCGCGCTGAGTCTTACCAACGGGACGGCAGCGTTACATAGCGCAATGTTTGGGCTTGGTGTCGGTCCCGGTGATGAGGTTATCTGCCCGACTTACACGTGGATGGGTTCAATTACACCTGCGTTAGCACTGATGGCGACACCGGTTTTCTGTGAGGTGGATCCGAGAACACTGCTGATTGATGTCGATGACGTTCGGCGGCGTATTACCGCACGAACTAAGGCTATCGTGGCGGTGCATCTGTGGGGCAATGTCTGTGATATGGATGCCCTCATGGCACTCAGTGCAGAGACAGGGGTGCCGGTTATAGAGGACTGTTCTCACGCCCACGGTGCCGCTTACAAAGGCGTACCCTGTGGAAGTATCGGGCAAGTCGGGGCATGGAGTTTACAAGGTAACAAGTCAATCAGCGGCGGTGAAGGTGGGGTGCTTGCTACCAACGACGTAGCAGTGTTTGAGCGTGCCTGTCTGCTTGGTCAAGTCAATCGTTCTCCTAACGTTGAAGGTGCTGCGGCAGAGGCACTGCAATACAAACATCTTCCACCCTTGGGATTGGGTGTTAAATTTCGCGCCCATCCGCTTGCTATCGGTATCGCTTCGGTGCAGTTGAAAAAACTTGATAAACTCAATACGGGTCGTCGCACTTACATAAAAGAAATATCCGATGGATTACAGGAAATTCCGGGGGTATCTCCAGTCGATACTTATGAAGGGACTGAGCCAGCCGGATTCTACGGGTTTCCGATCCGTTACCATGCGGATGAGGTGCATGGGCTGCCCGCCCCGCTATTTGCTGAGGCACTCCGAAAAGAAGGTGTGTTGGCAAACAATAACCCATATCCGCTGCTTGTTGGAGATGGCGTACCACTTTTTTCAGGGAGTCTACCGACGAATAGCAATCCATATCCGCTGCTGCATACTTTACCACTTTTCACATACGGGCTTGATATTTATATGAATGGTAGGGGGTCTCTCTGCACTGTTGACATGGGCGGCACGTTTGAGGGGTATGCCCCAGGAGATTTACCTGTAACTGAAAAGGTTTGTTCGGAACTTATATTTTTGCCGCTGTTAACGCAACCCATAGCAGGTGCTGCATCCGGAATCCTGACAGCGATTCGTAAAGTCGCTTTACATAGCCATTTGATAACGGGTTAAATAGACGAAGATGTCAACAGAATTTTCAGCCCGAACTCGGGCAAATAATATTAAAACGCTCAAAACTGAACCTTTGGATGTTTTGGTTATTGGTGGCGGTATCGTTGGCGCGGGTTTAATTCGTGATCTTGCCCTCAATGGTGGTATCAAAGCAGGATTAATTGAACAGGGCGATTTCGCAAGTGGAACGAGCAGTTCTACTTCGCAGCTTGTTCACGGCGGATTTCGCTACCTTAAACACGATAGAGAACTCGTTAAAATATCGCGTAAAGAACGTGAGATCCTTCAGCGCATTGCCCCGAATCTTGTCAAACCACTGCCGTTAGCTATTCTCTTCTACAAAGGCGATCCGTATCCATTAGTAGGTATACAAGCCGCTGCGTATTACTACAATTATCTTTCTAAAACAGATAAGACAGAAAAATCGAAAGTAATTCGCGATGCTCAAAAGATTCAACACTTACTCGGGCCCATTGCCACGGATACGCTAAAAGGGTGTGTCGTTATATGGGATAGCACGACTGACGACGCGAGATTAACCCTCGCAACACTTAAAGACGCACATCAACACGGTGCTGTTATAACTAACTATGTCCGATTTCTCAATTTTGTCAATCAACCAGATACAACTGATAGCGGAGACCGTATATCCAAAATAACTGCTGAAGATGTCATTTCTGGACAACGTTTTGAAATCTCCGCGCGAAAAGTTGTATCAGCAACGGGGCCTTGGAGTGACCATGTGTGGCGCAAAGACCCAAGTTACGATGGGATGCCGCGGCTGGTAATGAAAAATGCACAAGGTATTCACATCGTTTTACCAAGATGTGGAAAAGAAGATGCATCCGGTGCTTACGGCTTAGTCATCTCTACGCAGTCAGAAATGCAACAGGGTGGCAAGTCCCGCGGTATTTTTATTTTACCGGGTCCCCACAATACCTCTATCGTCGGCACCACTGAAACAACGCCAGAGGGAGATTTATCGTCGGTACGTGCATCCGTTGATGAAGTGACATACCTACTTTCAGAAACGCAGCGAATTTTTCCAGAACAAACCCTCAACAACGATGCTATTATCGCTACTTACGCAGGCACACGTCCACTCATAGCAGAGAACCAATACCGACAAGGATTCAAAAAGGACGATTTTGTTTCAAGGGATCACTTAATTACAGAGAGCCCGAGCGGCGTAATGTATCTTTATGGTGGGAAGTTGACGACACATCGGCAGATGGCAGAGGAGACGGTAGACCACCTTGCAACATTTTTGAATGTTCCGCGCGATTGTAAAACCGATACGACGCCTTTGTTCAATGTGTCAAGAGAAGCACTGAATGGAAAAGCGAGTCACGCTTCGCAATCGAGCGTTGACACGGAACGCCTCGTGAAACGCTATGGAGATGGGTATCAGACGATTCTTAAGTTTATCAACGACGATGCCGCACTTGCTGAACCGGTCACGCCGTCTCTGCCCTTCACGAAAGCCGAACTGCTTTACGCCTATTGGGGCGAGATGGCGATCACGCTGGACGACCTGCTCTGGCGACGGACCCGGATCGGTTGGACGCCAGGCCAAGGGCTTGACGTTGCACCCCAAATCGCACAGTTCTTAGGTGAGAAAAACAATTGGGATCCAGCGAGAATCACAGCAGAGGTTGAAGCGTATCGTGAACACATCCAGTGGCTGAATTTTAATCTATAGGACGCGAAATTATGGAAGTTTACCGCTGGGAAGACCGGAAATTTGGAAAACTTGAGCCACTGCGCTTTGGCGCAGAGCGGGACTTTGAGGATCTCCTTGAAAAAGATGCGACATTGGTGCTTGGAGAACCGCTCTGTGTTATCAGCAGGCAGCCGCCTCTGAGTACGTCGAAGCAGAAGATCGACCTACTTGCACTTGACCGGCAGGGCAATTGTGTGATTATTGAACTCAAGCGTGGTAAACCCTCAAGGACAGCGATCACCCAGATTTTAGAGTATGCAGCAGGCATTTCTCAACTTTCTTACATAGAGTTAGAACAACTCGCTTACCGATGGTGCCAACAGCAGGGCAAAGCGTTCTCAACGCTCACCGCACTGCACAGCGAATTTTTTGGATATGAACCGGGTGATATCCGCAAGTCAGCCTTTAATCAACGACAGCGATTGGTACTTATTTCAGAAGGCGTGGATACGCGCGTCTTAGAAGTTGCAGAATATCTGCGAGCCTTGGGACTCGATCTTACCTATATCTCCTATTTTTCGTATCACGCGCCTGATGAAATTTTAGTCGCCACCGAGACTGTCTTAGGGGGTACGATTGTCAAGGAAGAAGAACGGAGTTATGGACACACAGCGCAGCAATTCATGACGCTCGCGTCGTTTATTGAAACGCTACAGGTTAACGAAGAACTCCTACAAATTGCCAGTGAATTTCTGGAGTATGTTGACACATGCGGGGCAACGCTTCGACCTCGCATTGCCAAACTCCGGATGACTATCGGTGGACACTGGTGGCTTGACACATACCCTTCAAGAAGAGCGACCCACTTCCGTGTTGATGTCCATGGCGATTTTACACCGCTTCATATTGTTGAGTGCAGAGCCAATTTACCTAACGTGACAGTCAAAAATTTCGGTATCTCTTTCAACATCGCTACTAAAGCCCATCTTGATTATGCGATTGAGATTTTTGAGCGTGTTCGGAACTCTATTCTATCGTCACTGTAAGAAATCCGCAGAAATACTCAAGCAAAAACACCTCCAGCAAAACCCCTAAATCCCCCTTATCAGGGGGACTTTAAGAGGCAATGCGTAAGTCCTATAAAAATTAAAGATATGAACTGGCTCCGTTTTGGCAATCCTGAATTACTCCATTTCCTATGGTTAGTGCCACCCTTAGTTTTCTTACTTCTCTTTGGGCTGCGACAAAAACAGAAGGCACTCCGCCAATTTCATACCAATGTCGATCCCGCGCATCTACAACGACACAAAATTCAAGCTGGATTGTTGCTGCTAAGTTATCTATTTGTAGTACTTGCAATAGCTCGTCCACAGTGGGGTGTAAAATCTGAAGCAGTTGCGGAACGGTTGGATGTCATGCTCGCACTGGATATTTCAACCAGTATGCTCGCAGAAGACGAAACATCTGTTCGGCGACTCACTCACGCTAAAGAGATCATGCTTTCCGTATTAGACGAGCTTGAGGGTGACCGGATCGGATTACTCTATTTTGCGGAAGCGAGTTTTGTGGTATGTCCTTTGACGAGCGATACGGGTACGCTTAGAGAATTCTTAGCGGCGGTAACCGCTGAGACGCTTGTCCACAGTGGGACCCGTATCAGCAACGCGATTGAGATAGCAACTGAGCGTCTCGTTTCAGATCAAAACGATACAAAAATAGCATCTGGTTTCGGAGGACAGAAGGTTCTCATTCTATTTACAGATGGAGAGGACCACGGTGGAGAGGCTGTTGAGGCAGCAAAAGTGGCAACACAGAAAGGCGTGCATATCTATTGCGTCGGTATCGGCAGCCCTATCAGGTCTGTGCCTATCCCGCTTCAAGCGGGTGTCGGGACAGAAGTTACGCCGTATAAGCGAGATGCCAGTGGACAACTTGTGTTAACGATGTTAGATGAAACGCGTTTGCAGGAAATTGCGAAAGCGGGGAATGGTAACTATCATCACGCAACAGTGGGGATTACCGAGTTAGCGACGGACTTAGCACGGCTTGAAAAGCAGAAGTTCCGAATCCGATCAGATGGCGAATATCAGGATCGGTTCCAGTTATTTGTTGCGGGTGCGTTAGTGCTGCTTATTTGTGAGGTGCTGCACTTTACACTATGGTCTCGCAGATTGCGCCGTTAAGAACCAAGCGGTGTTGGTTTGAATTCGATTGGTATTATGCTTTTTTGAGGGACAATCCGCCTGGACGGAAACGCATCAAGAGGATGAGGATGATTCCGAAGATGAGATAGCGAGCGTTGCCAAATTGATAGGGAATGATGAAGCCAGGTCTCAAAACTTCACCTAAACAACCGAGAATCGCCGCGCCTATCATGGCACCTCTGATGCTTCCCATACCACCGAGGACGACCATACACAAGATCAGGATAGATTCCCAAAAATCAAAGAATGGCACACTGATACTAACCTGAAATTGGGCAATAAACGCACCTCCGAGTGCACCGATTGCCGCACTCACGGCAAACGCCAACGATTTATAGCGACTGACGTTAATCCCCATACTTTCTGCTGCCTGTTCATCTTCACGGATGGCTACCCACGCTCTACCGACACGCGAATGCTGAAGTCGGTAGGTGATAAAAACAACCAAGGTTAGCAGGATGAGAATATGGTAGTAGTTATGCCAATTTTGGTTGAAAGTGATTCCAAAAAGTGTAGGCGATGGGATGCCACGCAGCTGACCGTTTGGCGCGCCAACCAACCATTGTTCGTTTCTGATAATGCGGAAGAACAGTTCGGCGAAGCCAAACGTGACAATAGCAAAGTAATCGCCTGTAAGTCGCAAAGTGGGTGCCCCGCGGAGGAGCCCCCACGCCGTTCCATGTAGCACCGCGAGTGGAAGGGCAACCCAATAACTAACACCAAGCCTTGCCATCAGTATGCCTGCTGTATAACCACCGATGAGGTAAAAACAGACATAGCCGAGATCGAGCAATCCAGTAAATCCGCACACAATGTTCAATCCGACGGCGAGCATCATATAGACAGATGCCCGAACGATAATCCGTAGCATATACTCGCCGCCTGGCCAGCCAAGATAGATACCGTACTGTGACAGGAAAGCGGCGATTTCGTCTATGCCAAACATCAACAGCGGTAGAAAACAGATGAGTAAGCCAAAAATAATGTTTTTCGGTGTGAGTTTATCTTTCATATTAAGCTCGATTTGCTGTTGATTTTCCGAACAGTCCAGATGGACGAATAACAATCACTGCGATCATGATAATATATGCAATCGCTAACCGGTAGCCAGAAGAGATATAGCCAGCCCCAAGCACTTCGGCTAACCCTATTATGATACCACCAAGCATTGCCCCTGTGATGTTGCCAATGCCGCCGAGAACGGCAGCTGCAAACGCTGCAACACCTTTGTAATATCCCATGGTAGGTGTAATATTTTCGCTCAAGCCTACCATTATGCCAGCAACTGCCCCTAAAGCGGAACCAATAGCAAATGTTACTGCAATGACTTGGTTTGTTTTGATCCCCATTAAATTTGACGCTACACGGTTTTGTGCACAAGCCCGCATCGCTTTACCTATTTTAGTTAGATGAATCAGTCTGTTTAAGGCGATCATTAAAACAACTGCCAGTAAAAGAATGCATACATCACGATAAGGGAGGATACCACCGCCGGGCAACGGTATGGCGTTTAAAATCTCGCCTGTTTGCGTATTGACTTCGCTTACGAGGAATGCTGGAAGTGTTTCGATTGGAAATTGCCGGGGCCTCGCTGACCAAATCATCCGGGCGAGATTTTGTAACACAAGGGATATGCCTATCGCTGTAATCAACGCCGATAAACGCGGTGCATCCCGAAGGGGTCGGTACGCTACCAGGTCTATCAACATCCCTAACATTGCGCATAGGAGCATACTGGCGGGTACTGCTATCCAAAACGGTATATTGAAAACCACAATTAGCATCAGGGCAAGGTAGGCACCGAACATAAAAATTTCGCCGTGGGCGAAGTTAATCAACTGGATAATGCCGTAGACCATGGTGTAGCCTACGGCAATAAGCGCGTAAATACCGCCTAACACCAACCCGTTAATAAATTGTTCCAATAATTGCGCCATAATTCCCTCGTGCCAGTGTTAACCTTGTAGAAAACAGGCTCTGGACGTTTCCTCTGTTTTACCTTCCGCTTTGAATAAAACTGCTTACTTCAACTCAGACAGCTGTTTCTCAGCAGCAACAAATTGCCCATCTTTCACAATTTTCACGTAAGCCGGTTTGTTAACAGTATCGCCTTTTGTATCAAAATAGGTTAACCCTGTAATCCCTTCGTAACCTTCTTCAGGTGTGTCTAAGGATGCCAAATGCTCACGAATGGCTTTTCGGTTATCTGCGATTGATGCTTCGGTGTTATAAGTTTTTTCAAGTGCTTCAGCGATCATTCCGACAGCGTCGTAGGTCAATGCGGCCCATGTATCTGGGGCTACACCGTGAAGTGTCTCAAAATTAGCTGCCATCTGTTGTGCCTCTGCGCCGCCTGCGCCAAATGTAAAAGGTGTCGTTAGATAAACACCCTCTGCGGCGGAGCCTGCTATTGTGAGGAAATCTGGTGAATCCACGCCATCCGCTCCGAAAAACTGGGCGGTAATCCCGGCTTCACGCCCCTGTTTAACAATTAAGCTTGCTTCCGTGTAGAGGCCAGAGATAAAGATAGCGTCAGGATTTTTGGCTTTAATGCTCGTGAGTTGTGCCTTAAAATTGGTGCTATCTCTTTCATACGCTTCCGAAGCAACGAGGGTAAGTCCGATTTTCTCGGCTTCCGCTACGAACGCGTTTCTTAAACCACGACCGTAAGCATCATTATCAAAGAAAACGGCAACCGATTCAATACCCTCCAAGACATTGTCAATATAGTGCGCAATGAATTTCCCTTGAAAACCGTCGTGGTACAAATTTCGGAAGGTCCACGGGCTTCCTTCACAGACTTCGACAGCCGTTGAGCCGGGGGACAGTTCAACAATACCCGCACGGTCATAAATTTCTTGACCGGCTAATGAGCAGTCACTATTAAAATGCCCAACCACTGCGACAATTTGCGGGTTGTTGGCGATGCGTTCTGCGACGAGGCTTGCTTCTGAACCTTTGCCAGCATCATCTTCAAACAGTAGCGTCAGCTTCATGCCATTGATGCCGCCCGCCTCGTTAATTTCTTTTTCCTTCAGTTCAGCACCGCGTCGGATCATTTCTCCGAACGCGGCAGCACCGCCTGTATACGGCGCTGCAACAGCGACTTTTAACTCTTTCTGTTGTTCACATCCGAAAATGGATACAAGTCCGATTATCAACAATCCTGTAAGCCAATTTCTCATTTTGTTATGTGCTCCCTTCAATATATAACAGATCTTACATGTTATCAAGACGAATTAAGCCATTGCGGTTATCGTTATTTTACGGCAAGACCTGTCTAAAGTCAATTTTAAATTCTAATTGATCGCCTTTACCGTCTGAATGGACGATCCGAACACCCGGCACGACAACTCTGAGGTCCGTAGCATCACTCTCAAGCCGATCGAAGATTAAGAAGCCGCTCCGTTTCGCACCGGAGAACAACTTGCCACTTTCAAAAATACTGTCTTCTATCACAATGCGTCCCCACGCTAATGCCTCAGCATCCACGTAGGACTGGTAGTACCCGTAGTAGGCGGGGTAAACAGTGTGTGCATACGGATAAACGCCGCCCCAAGGATTACGATGTCCAAGGTTCACGTTGTCGTAGAGTTCATCAAAGTAATCGCTCGGTAGATTGGCGTATTGCACGCCATTCGCATCCATTAGCACTGCTGTGTCATCAAAGACAACACGGCGATGCTCGCGGTTATGGACTACAATTTCAAATACTGTATAGATAGGCTCAACGGCACCATTTCTCTCAACAATGAGATAGGGGTTCGCTTTCGGATCATCGGTGAGTTCAAACAGTTCAATTTCATCAATCGGTTTGATGGTAACGGCAACTCCCTTTTTCACGACAGTTGCTGCACCTGTCTCTTGATCAATCTGAGCGTTAAAACGTTCAGCAACAGGCTCCATATAGACATCAATTGAGGGTTGTGGTGCAGCGGCACATCCTGCCAACAGTGCTCCCGTTAGAAGAAGCAAACCGATGTTATACATAATCCGAGTCCCGAAGAAACTGCGATTTTTCCGATAAGTCATGATTCTCCCCTCCTGTGTAATTATATTTTACGCCTCGCGAATATTATTGTCAAGAAGTTTGTTTTAACAACATTTACCGGTAAGCGCGCTTTGGCAGCGCGCGGGTTATTCTTCAGTCTACTCTAATTGCGCTGAACATTCTTTTAAAACGCTAAAACTCCCATTTTAACAACGTAACGCGGTTATGCCAAACAAGTATGCCTGTCGCAGTGCCGATTGCCGCACCGACGATGACATCTGAGGTATAATGCCGTCCTAAATAGACCCGCGAAAAACCAACGAGTCCGGCACCGATATAGAGTGGAATTCGCCATTTCGGATACCGATACCCTAAAATCGTCGCAACACTGAACGTAATGGATGCGTGTCCCGACGGCATTGCTGGATTCCCCAGCGTTTCATCAAGGGGTCGTTTCCTACCTATCAATCTTTTCATCCCATACGTTATGATCCCCGCTCCCATGTATGCCGAAGACAAAAGTTTTCCGGTTTCCCGATGCGATTCATTTCCATAAGCCATCAGGAGGATTGAGGCACCCATCACGCCTCGGTAGTCTCCGAGCCTTGAGATGCCTTCCATGCCTGTCCATATCGGTTCTCGGTGTGGTGGCGCATCGTAGATGCGATCGAAAAGTGTTTGATCCCAGCGCGATAAGAAGTTTTCGGCATCTGCCTCTAAACCTGTTATAAAACCACAGAGGATCAGGCTGTAGATAAACCACGGTTTAAAGTATCTCGTGAAGACGTAACTAACACACCCATACTGCATTATAAAATTCCACTTGACCTATGACGGTGTATCCCTTATAATTTTGCGAAGCACGAAACCCTTACCTTGCAATAGCAAATTGGAGATAAAAAGATGCAGATACGCAATGCCGTGGTTGAGTATGATCTGAAGGAAGCGGCGGCGATGCTGGATATCTCACCGACAGTCCTCAAACGCGCAGTTGAGGCTGAGTATCTACAATGTTACTATCGACGCGGCAAAAATGACTATCGGTTCCATGAAGCGAGCCTCCGCGCGAATAAGGAATTGCTTTCACAAGACGATTATCGTACCGAGCTCCTAAACACGTTTTCGGTTTCAGAGACGACCACGGAGCCTGACGCGCCGGAAGCGGATCCACCGTCCGAGCCATCCGACCCATAACCCATTCCTGCTTTTCCTCAAGACTTACGCAAATTTGATAGGCGTGCTGGTGTAGCACGCCTACCGGAAAACGGTTTGAATTCTTCCCATTTTCGTTAGTTTGCTTTCAGCTTGCCCCAAGTCGTCGCGAGTTTACCTTCTGCTTCTACTGCGGTGAGCGTCGCGCCAAGCCCATCGTTCATGATATCAAGGACCTCTTCCTCTGACAAACCGCGTTTCCAGAGGTTAAAGTCATCCATCAGTCCGGTGAACGGACGTTTGTCGTCGATGTTGAACCCGACGCGCGCGCCCTGTCCCCAATTGTCCGAGATAAGCGTGTCAAGGCGAGACTTTTCTTCACCGACCTTTTCACCGTTGATATAGAGCACGGCTAATCCGTCTGCGTAACTGAACGTGCCAGCGTAGTGCTGCCATTGATTAGCTTTGTTTTCGCCAGCGCGGATATCAAATATCGTCCGACCGGGGTTAGGGCCCCGATTGAGCCAACGATAATTTCCGTCGCCACGCGCTTCTGGGTGTACAACCCACGTGCCATCGGTTGAGCGTGCGTTGAAAAGTGCCATATCTGATACGGATTCAACGTTAATCCATGCGAGGAGACTCATCCCTTCGGTCGGGATGTCTTCAGCCTTAACATTGGGACCGTCTAAATCGAGGAAGCTGTTGGCTGCGAAATGGGCGGCTTTACCGAATTTCCCATCGTTGGATTGTGTGACATCGCCATTAATCTCGCCATCGTAGCCACGTCCCGATTTCTCAAGGACAGTATTTCCGTCAAAGTCTTCATAATCGAAATACAGGACCAAATCGGGATCTAAAATTTGCGCGGATGCGTCCTGCATTCCTGTCGTAAGCAGACAGAGCATGCCTATGAGAAATAAGCACATTAGATAAGGGGTTAGTATAAGATGTCGTTTCATGTTTTAAGGTCCTCCTTTAGATGAACCATTCCATTATTTTGATGCCTTAAGTTTTCCCCAGGTCGTCGCGAGTTTCCCTTGTGCTTCGACAGCGAGAAACGCGTCGACACCGTCACTCATAATCATATTGACTTCTTCTTCTGTTAAGCCACGTTTCCAGACGTTGAGCTCGTCCATCAGTCCAGTGAAAGGACGCTTGTTGTCGATGTTAAAACCGACACGCGCGCCTTGCCCCCAGTTGTCTGCGATAGGCGTGTCGAGGCGAGACGCTTCTTCACCGACCTGTTTGCCGTTGATATAGAGCACGGCTTTTGCGTCAGCGCGACTGTAGGTGCCAGCGTAATGCTGCCATTGATCGGCTTTGTTTTCGCCTGCACGGATATCAAATATCGTCCGACCGGGGTTGGGACCCCGATTGAGCCAACGATAATTTCCGTCGCCACGCGCTTCGGGGTGTACAAGCCACGTGCCATCGGCTGCGCGTGCGTTGAAAATTGCCATATCTGATATGGATTCAACGTTAATCCATGCGACGACACTCATGCCTTCGGTAGGAATATCATCAGGATCCACATTGGCTCCATCTAAATCGAGGAAACTGCCGGCTTCAAAATGACCGGCTTTTCCGAACTTCCCGTCATCGGATTGTATGATATCCCCGTTGATCTCACCATCGTAACCGCGTCCAGATTTTTCAAGGACGGTCTTTCCCTTGAAATCTTCGTAATCGAAATACACGACCAAATCCGGATCTAAAGCCTCAGCGGATGCGTCCTGCATTTCTGCCATAATCAAACAGAATGTGCCTATGAGAAGTAAGCACATCAGATAAGGGGTTAGTATAAGATTTCGTTTCATCTTTTAATCCTCCTTTAGATGAATCATCCCTTTACTTTGATGCCTTAAGTTTTCCCCAGGTCGTCGCGAGTTTCCCTTGTGCTTCGACAGCGAGAAACGCGTCGACACCCTCGCTCATAATCATATTGACTTCTTCTTCTGTAAGCCCACGTTTCCAGACGTTAAGGTCATCCATTAGCCCGGCGAAAGGACGGTTGTTGTCGATGTTATAGCCGACGCGCGCGCCGTTATCCCAATCGCCTGCGATCGGTGTCGGGACGCGAGCCTTTTCTTCACCAACATTTTTACCGTTGATGTAAAGTACGGCTAACCCTTCGGCACGGCTGAAGGTGCCAGCGTAATGCTGCCATTCATTATCTTTGTTTTCGCCAGCGCGAATATCAAATATCGTGCTACCGGGGCTCCGATTGAGCCAACGATATTTACCACTCCCGCGTGCTTCTGGGTGTACAAGCCAAGTATTATCCGCTGCGCGCGCATTAAAGATCGCCATATCTGCGACGGCTTCAACGTTAATCCACGCGACAACACTCATGCCTTCGGTAGGAATGTCTTCAGGCTTGATATTGGGACCGTCTAAGTCAAGGAAGCTGCCAAGGACGAAGTGGGCTGCGCTGCCAAACTTCCCGTCTTTGGACTGCGTGACCTTGCCATTAATCGCGCCGTCATAGCCACGTCCGGATTTTTCAACGACGGTATCACCCTTGAAGTCTTCATAATCAAAATATAGTACTAAATCCGGGTCTAAGGGCTCAGCTGACGCGAATTCCATCGTATATAGACAAAGTGCCCCTATCAGAAGTAAGCACACCAGATAAGGCGCGCACTTACAATCCGATATTATAGACCTTAAGTTACGTTTCATGCCAAAAATCTCCTCTGGGAAACTATTTATCGGTTATTCAACTAAAACGACTCGCTTCTATTAAAGTTTACCACTTTTCTATTCGTGTTTGCAACGAAAATCGAAAATTTGTTTGATTTTAACTTCGCTTTGCGTTAAACTGATTTGGAATATAAATCGAAAATTTAAGGTATTCTGAGGGGGCATGAGGTTGCAAAGTGTAGGAATTATTCCGGCTCGCTACGCTTCCAGTCGTTTTGAAGGCAAGCCGTTGGTAGACCTTCTCGGGAAGCCGATGGTGCAACATGTCTATGAAAGTGCTTGTCGCGCGGAAACACTGGACGAAGTGATTGTCGCCACCGACGACCAGCGGATTTACGATGCCGTTACCCGATTTGGCGGGAATGTTCAGATGACCGGCGAATGCGAGACCGGTACCGAACGCGTCGCTGTTGTTGCAGCGGGACTGAACTGTGATATTGTCGCCAATATTCAGGGCGACGAGCCGTTACTTAAACCCGCACAGATAGACCTGATGCTCCAACCCATCCTTGACAAACCAGAGGTGCAGGTTTGTACGTTAAAACAGCGTGTTAAAACTGTTGTAGATTACCGGGATATTAACGTTGTAAAAGTAGTTACAGACCTTCATGGTGATGCGTTATACTTTTCACGCGCGTCTATGCCCGGCAAAATTCCAGAAACTGAACTACATAAATTTCCTGTATATCGGCATGTCGGGTTGTACGCTTACCGGCGAGAGCAGCTCCTCGCTTTTACAAGGTGGGACAGAACGCCTTATGAATTGGCGGAGGGGTTAGAGCAGTTACGTTTTTTGGAAAACGGTGTGCCTATTCATGTCGTCGAAACGGATACGCCACTGATTGGCGTTGATGTTCCGGCTGACTTGGAACGGGTAAAACAGATTTTGGAGGCTTTATAAGGGAATTTTCATGACAAAATACATTTTCGTGACAGGGGGCGTTATCTCAGGTATCGGTAAAGGCATCACAACCGCGTCCCTTGGCAGATTACTTATCAATCGCGGGTTTAAGGTGAGCGTCGTCAAAATTGACCCGTACCTCAATGTGGATGCGGGGGTGATGAATCCCTTTCAGCATGGCGAGGTTTTCGTTACCCGTGATGGCGCGGAGACCGATCTTGATCTTGGGAATTATGAACGATTTCTCGGCATTGATCTGAACAAGTATTCTAACTTTACGACAGGCTCCGTCTACAAAGAAGTGATTGAGAAGGAACGGCGAGGCGACTATCTCGGCGAAACGGTGCAGCTAATTCCACATATTACGGACGAGATTAAGCGTCGTATTTACCAGATTGGCGAGGATAACGAAGCTGAAATCGTCATCACTGAGATCGGTGGAACCATCGGCGACTTTGAGATGCCGCCGTTCGTTGAAGCCATCCGACAGATAGCAGTTGAGGTCGGACGCGAGAATGCGATGTTCCTGCATGTGTCGCTCATTTATACCTTACCGAATGGCGAAAGTAAGAGTAAACCGACACAGCACAGCATCCGCAAACTTCAAGAATTGGGGGTCCTACCCGATGTCTTGCTCTGCCGGACGCGCCAGACGCTGGAGGAAGCTTTCCGTCGGAAGATCGCGCTCCTCTGTGGTATCTCTGAAGAATGTATTTTTGAAGGGCTGGACACAAAATGCGTTGATGAAATCCCACTTAATTTTGAACGCCAAGGGATGGGACATCTCGTCTCAAAGAAACTTGGACTTGAAGCACGCGCACCGATGGACGCTGAATGGGCGGCAATGGTTGAAAAACTGAAAAATCCAAAGCAGCACGCTCGAATTGCGATTGTCGGAAAATATACGACTGGCAATGATGCCTATATCAGTGTACAGGAAGCCCTCAAACACGGTGGAATTGCTAACGAAGCCGCTGTTGAAATTGAATGGATAGAAGCGGAGTCGCTCACGGAACATCCGAACCTTGATTCTGTTTTTGAAAATATTGACGGCATACTCGTTCCGGGTGGTTTCGGCTATCGAGGGATTGAAGGGATGTTGGTTGCCGTGCGATATGCCCGTGAAAACAGAATTCCGTATCTGGGGTTATGTCTCGGCATGCAGTGTCTCGTGGTTGAGTTTGCTCGGCACGTTGCGAATATGAAAAAAGCAAATAGCACAGAAGTCGACGAGAATACACCTTATCCCGTTATAGATTTAATGCACGAACAACGCTCAGTGGCTGATCTCGGTGCGACAATGCGACTCGGACATTATCCGTGTGTTCTTAAAGAAAATACCAAAAGTTATAATGCTTACCAGCAACCTATCATTCTGGAGCGACATCGGCATCGCTATGAATTAAATAATCTATACCGCTCCGAATTAGAATCGGCGGGACTCTGTTTTAGTGGGTTATCGCCGGATGAAAGCCTCGTCGAAATTGCCGAGGTAATTGATCACCCGTGGATGGTAGGTTCGCAATTCCATCCTGAATTTCAATCCAAACCGCTTGCGCCGCATCCGCTTTTCCGTGAATTCATCGCGGCGGTGTTTTCTTATCAGTGCAAGGATGAAGATATGGAAGGAGAAGAAAATTAATGCGTAACGCAGCAACTGTCCGTTCCGGTGCTTGGTATGGGGATGAGGAACTGACTTTGAATTTCCCGGCAGGTTGGGAAGTTGAAGTATTGGCGCCTAAAGACGCGCCTGCGCTTTCTGATACCCAAATTGAAAAGGCATTTGCTGAACCGATTGGCACGCCTCGTATTTCGGAGCTCGCGAAAGGCAAAAAAAGTGCTGCGATCGTCGTTGACGATCTGAGCCGCCCGACACCTGCATATAAGGTTATCCCGTTTATCCTACGTGAGTTGGCATCGGCGGGTGTCCCGAAATCCGAAATCCGATTTGTTGTTGGGCCCGGCTCCCACCGCCCCTTGACCGATCAAGAGATCGCGACAAAGATTGGAACAGATGTAGCGGCTGAATACGAAGCAACGAACCATGATTTCCTGAGTGGTGATCTACGCGCCCTCGGTAGCCTTGATAACGGGATGCCTATTTATATTAACCGTATTGTTGCGGATGCGGATTTTAAAATCTGTGTCGGCGGTATTTATCCGCACAGTTCTGTCGGTTTTACTGGCGGGGCAAAGCTGATTGTCCCCGGGGTCTCAGGATTCGCGACAATATTTTACTTTCATACCTACTCATCAAGCCGCGGGCCAGCAATTATTGAGGGGGAAGAAGGCGATGAACCCGACCGACGCGCGTGTGCTGAGCTGGCAGCAAAAATGCTCGGACTTGATGCTATTGTAAACATGACACTGAATACCCATCGTGAGATCTCTGGAGTATTCTTAGGGGACTTTGTAAAAGCGCATCGCGCAGGCGCGCGTTTCGCTTTGGAGACTTATAGCACACCGATATCCGAAACGAGTGAAAAAGCGACTGATTTGATTGTGGCAAACTGCTATCCGCTCGATTCTGATGCAATCCAACTCGATAAGGCACTGGCAGCTTTTAGTTATTTTCAGAATGCCTATACATTGGCACTCTACCCCGCCAGTGATGGCAGCTGCTACCACGGTCTGTACGATAGACTTGATTATCCGCGCTATCTCCAGCAGCGCGCCGAACAGATTCCGATCGAACCACCAGTGCCGAAAATCGGACCCCGCAACCAACTACACGTCTGGTCTGAGCACTTTGGCGCAGATGAATTCCACAAAGAATACCCAGCTGCACGCCTCTTTCGCAATCTTGAACAGGTGATTCAGCTTTTTGCTGAGAAACTTCCAGAACACGCACGCGTCGGTGTCTTACCAGCAGCCGGAATTCAGATATTAGCCTAACAACATCGGGATTAAAAACTTTCTATGAGATGGAGGACGATCATGGATAACACAGCGACAGTTTACTCTCGGGCTTGGTACGGAGATGAGGAACTGACTTTGAATTTTCCGACCGGCTGGGAAGTGGAGATTCTCGGACCGAAAGATGCACCCGTGCTTTCGGATACACAAATTGAAAAGGCATTTGCTGAACCGATCGGCACGCCTCGTATTTCAGAACTCGCGAAGGACAAAAAGAGTGCTGCGATCGTCGTTGATGATTTGAGTCGTCCAACGCCTGCAGCGAAAGTTATCCCGTTTCTGCTGCGTGAGTTGGCATCGGCGGGCGTCCCGAAATCCGAAATCCGATTTGTTGTTGGCGGTGGTTCCCACCGACCCCTCACGGATGAAGAGGTGGCGAAGAAGATTGGCGCGGATGTCGCCGCTGAACATGAGGCGACAAGCCACGACTTCATGAGCGGTGATCTGAAAGCATTGGGAAATCTCACTAACGGGATGCCTGTCTATCTCAATCGCGTTGTTGCGGATGCGGATTTCAAAATCTGTCTCGGTGGTATCTATCCACACGGATCCGTCGGCTTCGGTGGCGGTGCGAAATTGGTCGTGCCGGGGATCGCCGGTTTCGCTACGATGTTCTATTTCCATACTTTTTCACCCGGACGCGGGCACGCTGTTATAGAAAGGCAAGGTGGTGAACCCGATCATCGCGATTTTGCTGAAGAAGTAGCCGGTGTCCTCGGACTTGATGTGATTGTCAACACAGTACTCAACAGTCGCCGTGAAATCTGTGGATTGTTCGTAGGCGATTTTGTGCAGGCACACCGTAAAGGCGCGCACTTCGCATTGGACACTTACGGCACAGAGATACCCGAAACGAGTCGAAAAGAGACCGATCTGGTTGTGCTGAATTGTTATCCACTTGACAGCGACCCGATCCAAACGGGTAAAGCGTTGTGGGCAACACATTATTTTCAGAAAGCGCATAAAATGGCACTCAATCCTGCGTCAGACGGTATCTGCTACCACGGGCTGTTTGAGGAGATTGATTACGCACGCTTCTCACAACAGAGAGCAGAAAGGACACAATCTGAACTCCCACCCCCACAACTCGGAACGCAAGATCAATTGCACGTCTGGTCGGAACACTTTTTAGTGGATGATTTTTACAAGAAACATCCGGGTGCCCTCCTTTTTCGCGATCTTGATCAGTTAATCGCGTTGTTCGCTGAGAGGTTGCCGTCTCAGGCGAAAGTGGCTGTTCTGCCTTCCGCCGGGATTCAGGTATTAGCACCGGAGAAATAGATGCAGATTTCTAAAGAAAGTCCTACGGGAAACACTTTCCTGCAAAATACTAACACTTTTCTCGGTAAAGTCGAAACCGGTGCGTTGTGTCTCATTGTCGCGATGATGCTTGGGCTTGCGATACTCAAAATCGTTATGCGTTATGTGTTCAGTGCGAGCCTGTTGTGGAGCGATACGATGCTTCAGCATTTGACACTCTGGCTCTGTTTTTTCGGTGCCGCACTTGCTACCTGTGAGAGACGACATATTAGTATTGATGTCCTGAGCCGAATTCTTCCCGAAAAGATCACACGCTGGACGAACCTCGTTGTTGATTGTATCGCGCTAATAGTCGTTGGGATTTTAGCATATTACGGTTTTCTCTTTCTACAAGATGAGCAATCAAGCGAGGCAGTATTAATTGGCAGTGTCCCGTTGTGGTGGGCGAAGACGATTATTCCGTACGGTTTTGTTCTCATCGGCATCCATGTGGTGTTGCAAATTGGCATCCATTTCACAAAGGGTGTGTATACACCTGATACGGTCGAAGGAGAATCGGAATAATGGGATTCATAATTGGCATCGGATTGGTCGGTTTCGCACTTCTCGGCGGGGCACTCTTTGTCTTACTCGGTGGTGCTTCGATTATTGGCTACGCCATGGCAGGCGAACCGATTTCGACAATACTGATTGATTTCAATCGGCTCACCCGGAATTCGACAATACTGATTATCCCACTCTTCACTTTTGCTGGCTATATCATCGCTGAGGGGAAGGCACCAGAGCGATTGGTTGCCTTCGCGCGTGCGAGCGTCGGCTGGTTACCCGGCGGCATCGCTGTGGTTGTGCTTGGCACCTGTGCGTTCTTTACGACTTTCACAGGGGCATCCGGCGTAACAATTATCGCACTTGGTGGATTGGTTTATCCGATCCTGCGGCAGACTTATAACGAAAAGTTTTCGCTCGGCTTGATAACGGCTTCTGGGAGTATCGGATTGCTGTTCCCGCCGAGTGTTCCGCTCATTCTCTACGCCATCATTGCCCAAGTTCCGATTGACAGAATGTTCCTCGCCGGTATTATCCCCGGATTGCTTATTCTCGGTGTTCTGAGTGTCTACTGTTCTGGCTGGAGTGTTATCAAAAAGACGGAGACAACACCGTTTGATTTGACGGTTTTCCTGAAAACGCTCTGGGCAGCGAAGTGGGAACTGTTGTTACCGTTTATTGTGTTGGGTGGTATTCTGTCAGGGGTCGTTACATTGGATGAAGCGGCTGCTTTAACTGCTATCTATGCCTGTATCGTAGAAATCGGTATCCATCGCTCAATTTCGTTGAAAGTGTTGCCGCGCATCGTCAAAGAGAGCACGGTGCTTGTGGGTGCGATCCTCATCATCCTCGGTATTGCTTTAGGATTGACAAACTACCTCATTACGCTTGATGTTCCTACAATTGTCCTTGACTGGATTCAATCAACAACAGAAAACCGCGTCATTACGCTCATCGGACTCAATATCTTCTTACTCATTGTTGGGTGTCTGATGGACATCTTTTCAGCGGTAATTATCGTAGTGCCATTGCTACTGCCTATCGCTGAACAATTTGGGATTGACAAGGCACATCTCGGCATCATTGTGCTGACCAATCTCGAAATCGGGTATTTGACGCCACCGATAGGAATGAATCTGTTCATCTCCAGTATGAAATTTGATCGGTCTGTTGTGATGCTTTACCGCTCTGTGCTGTTGTTTATTGCGTTGTTGTTGGTGGCACTTGTCTTGGTGACTTATGTACCGGAGTTGAGTCTCTGGCTCCCACGAGTCTTTGGAAAAACATCAGTACCGCTTTTGTGACCTGCCTTTACACCTCTTTAGGACTTACGCATTTCCTCTCAAAGTCCCCCTGATAAGGGGGATTTAGGGGGTTTAAAGGGTAGAAACTCCTACTTTTTGCGCCTAAATATCCGATATTTGCCCAATTTGCGTAAGTTCTGCTCTTAAAGATTCTAAAGCGCAGATAAAAAAATAAAAAAGTCTGGCGACTTCTAACGCCAGACTTAAGAAATCTCGGTTTGAACATCTGGGGCTCAAAATGCAGTGCGTTTATCGGGTTATTTTCAGTTTACCCCACGTAACAGCCAATTTTCCGACCGCTTCGACATCCAAACTGACATCCATCATTTCTTGAATCTCGTTTTCCTCTAAGGCGCGTGCCCAGAACGAGATTTCGTCGATGATACCGTCTGCCCCATTGGTCAGCGCGATGTACTGAACGGTTTCCCAACCGAATCTCGGTTTTTCGTGAAGTGCTGGAAAACCGCCGCCAATCTTGCGGCTCGTCGCTTGCTCTTTGCCATCAATATAGATAAATGGGGGTTCACCAGTGAAATCCCACGTGACAGCACAGTGGAACCATTCTTCTTTTTTGATGATACCTGTCGGGTCGAATTCGACATCTTGCCAGTCGCCGTCGTCTGCGGCTTCAAAATAGAACCCAAATTCTGCCGGTGTGATGTCTGGGTGCGCAGACCCTTTTCCTACGAAGAAGTAGATACCACCAAGACTGGCATCGAAGAGCCTGTAGTCGTCGTCATCTTTGCCATCCCAGTCGGGTTTGAACCAGAAGAGTAGACTTCCGGCTTCTGTAATGACTTTGGGGACTTCAAGATAGGTTTCCTTGCCTCTGAGTGCAATGCCAGCACCGTATTTACCTTGTCCGGGAACCCATTTCGCCGAGCCACCAAACGTACCATCCTTTCCGTTTCCTGTGCCATCAACTGCTTTGTTTCCGCTGCCTTCACCAATCCACAGCAGAATATCTTTATCGTTCGGGATTCCTGCAAATGCAGAAGCGATGGCAAATGTGCTGATAAGTAAAACTAAATAAACTCGTTTCATAGTTCCTTAACCTCCGAATGCTTGCATTTTTCAGAAATTTTAGCAGCATCCGTGAATGAGGTCAACTATTTTTTTTCGGTGCCGCGGATCCGGAATCAACGGCTACCTCTGGGGAAGTGTTCTGCTCTTGTTTTACTGGTGTTGATGGCGCGGCTTGTTTTTTTGTACTGGGTTGTGCTTGAATTAATTTCGGGCGGGCACGGAACTGCGGAAGTGGTCCCGGCGGCTCATAAGTCGTATATATGGGCCGTTGACCTACCGAGTGATCGATACCGTTTTCTCTGGTTTCAATGGGTTGTTCTTTCATGCAATCATATCTCCCATCTGTTGATTCAATTTTTCCTGAACCCGCTGGCGGCGACGGCGCGTTAAAAGGAAATCTTCCTTTAGCATTTGCGAACCGACCAATAACCATTCTCGATACTGTTCAAATGTGGTTTTGAATTGTTCCAGCGGAAAATCAGGATTCACTTCCATGTCATAGATGAACCGTTCCAAATTGAGGCGTAAGCTCTTGAAATACTGTGCATTGTGACTCAAATCGGTTACACGATCTGAAATTTTAAGGATAATGTGTAAAAGTGCTAAGAATGCAGCGCATCCCGCTATAGTCAGCCATGCTAATTTACCTGTCGGTGTTCCCCATAACATCCATCCTATCATGACTGAACCGATGGTTGTAATCGTCATAATGCTCTTAATGACCCCATCTATCGGTCTCCAAATCTGAAGCACTGAAGCCATGAGACTTTCGGCGTAAGCGACACGGTAGAAGGTTTCAAGTGCTGTTTGCCAAAGTAGGTCTTTCTGATATTCTTCAGCAGTCTTTTGCATGTAAAAGGTCTCCTTTTAAAGATACGTTCTACCACAAGGGTAGGCACATCTTATATATCGGCACATAGATTTCTTGTAGATTCTACGTCTATTGGTACTTAACGAAAAAAGTTGAGATTCGGTGACACGTTCCTCCTTTCTGTCCCTGAGCAGCGAGAAGATATAGAAAAGGGTAAGATGCGAAGATTGTTCCTCCAGTTTTGTGATTACGCTCGGTGGTGCTTTAACAATTCCCAATTCGGTTCAAAACCGATGCCGGGACGAGACGGAATGGTAACATACCCATCAGATTCTAAAACCATTTGCGGGAGAAACATTTCGCCACGTAACGGATCGACAGCGGGTGGGTAATATTCTAACATCAGACCGTTGTCTCGGCTTGCAGCGACGTGGATTTGCAGTTCTTGCGCACCGTGCGGGGCAATCAACTTTTCGGCACTCAACGCTTCTTCTACGACCTGCATCGCTGGATCGTAGCCGGGGAGAATAGCGACATCCAGATTGAATACATCCGCACCCACATAATCAATTAACGTTTGGAAATAGTGTAATCCGTATCCGTTTTCGCCGGTGGCAATCCGTATGTCGTAATCTTGTGCTACTTCCCGTAATGCCTTATGTCCCCTATAATCATGGCTATGGATTGGTTCTTCAAACCAGAAGATGTCGTTTGCTTGAAGTGTCGGAAGGCACTCCCTCGCCTTTTCGACCGACCATGCACAATTGGCATCCACCATAACAGTAATATCCGGTCCGACCGTTTCGCGAACCACTTCAATCCGTTTGATATCCGTTTCAAGTCCTGCATCGGGGTTCCCAATCTTCATCTTGACTGCGGTGGCGTTGAATTCATTTATATTGCGCTCCATCTCTTCTCGGAGTTCATCGAATCCCTTGCCTCTACCGTAATAACCACCAGCGATATAGGTGCGGATACGTTGTTGTGTACCGCTAAGTAAAGCGTGAACCGATTTGCCCTCTATTTTCCCGCGGATATCCCAACACGCTTGATTTATCGCTGCGATCACTTGTGTGTGATACCCACCGGGTCCGTAGATTTTATAGTTTTCGGCTAACCGAGAGACGTAAGCCGTATCCGTTACATCGTGACCAATCAAGGCGGGACGGAACAGGTCTACGAACTTGGGGAATATGGAGAGTGGACGGGTCGCAGCGGTGCCGCCGTTGAAACCGTATCCGACGCGTTCTTCTGTCCCACTTTTGGCACTTACTTTTATCAGATGGAGCTTGCCTTTATCGTAGACGTGCATGCCGTTCCAGATGGGTGGCTTGTCCCATTCGTAAAGTTGACTTTCAACGGTTGTGATTTTGAACGGGTGTGTAGGCATTGTTTTTATTTTCGGACTTCTCAGTAATTTAGTTTTGTAAAATTAGATAACACCACTTGCGAGGCAATTCTTCACCGTAAAAGTCTCTATTCTGTTGACTTCTGTATGCACTATTATAACACGAAAATAGAAAATGCGTAAGTCCTAAATTTTAAATTATTGCGTAAATCCTATGAAATTTAATTTGACTTCATACAGTCAGTTGTTGCATAATTCTATTAAGGTATTTCATGTAATAGGTGCTATTATAACATGATGCATAAGTGTCAATTTAAGAAAAAATAACCGCCTCAGACCCAGGACCGGTAGGTTCGGTTTGCAACCGAACCGGATCCTATGCGGAAACCTTAAAGACTTCAAAAACCTCTTGAATCCCGTAGGGATGGTATCTTTATAGAAAAGCGGTGCCCCCCAGACCTAAGCCCCGTAGGGGCGGCATCTATGGAAACGCTCCTACAAAATACCGTGAAAAAAATCGCTAAATTGACACCTATGGTGCTATTATAACATGATGCAACGCCACAATTTATACACCATAATCAAAAATATCCTGAACAACATGAGACCCACGTTGACAGCCACTACGGGTAGGCTGCATTTAATTGTCTCGATTGTCTCGTCGTTTCAAACGATACGATTTTTACTATACACCTATTACCCCCCCCCCGAAAAAATTAATCGCGCACCCGCTTCAAGTTACGCTATTTTCATTCTGGTTCCCGTCGCTGTATCAAGACTTCACACGCGCAAACACACCTTCAACACACTACACAGAATGTTTATTGAAAAGTTTCACTATCTGCTTTCTTTGGGAAACGGTTATCTTGCCGCTTCAACTTAACTTATATAGTGGATGTGAAAAGTAGGAGATCAATCTTGTAATGAATCAACACAAACTTTATGTCCCAACCCTTAAAGCCGATTGGTTTCGGAAATTGATGCAATTCCTTGATGGCACTTGTGGAAACGTGACACTTGGTGCGATGCGCGATCATATAGGTCGCGAGGTGGACCTCACGGCACTTGACTTTATGATGGTGTGTAACAATGCATTCCACGCTGGAATACTCAGAGAGGATTCCAAAGGTGTGACTCATTTTGATGTTGGTGTTCTTGACACCATTATTGGGCGAGCCAATGCCGAAAGCAGCACTGAGTACATCACTGTCAATTGTGTCAAGCCAGACTGCAAGAATTAATACACTTACTAACAACATATGGACGCTTTTTAACCGAGCTAACCTTTCACGGAGGTTTAGGGAGAGAGTATGGAATGGGTGGCCCTTCATCAAAAGTGTTATGAGCGTTTTGAGGAACGTATGCAAGCAATGCATCGTTACCTCACTACCCGTCCAGTGGATTTTGAGGGGTTGGCGGTTAAGCATTACGTCTTTCGGCAGGCACAAGAGATGCTAAATCGCTTTCGAGAGGCTATTGACAGAGAAGATTTTACAGCTTGCATTATACTGCGTAGAGGTTTAGAGAACTGGTCTCCCTTTTTGGAGCATTACCTTGCTATGATTGACCTACAAGAAACGAACTACGTCATTGAGTTTAGTCGTGATCCGGATTTTCCAAACCTTAAACCTATATGGTCAGAACATGAGACGACAAACGATGATAAGTGAAATTGGAAAACGTGACGATGATGGTAAGCCAGTCTATACTGAACTTGGCAAAGTAGAGCGGGTGATTGACATTGCGCTAAGAAACAGAATCAATTGGCGAGAGTGTTATGAAATCCTGCATCGTCTTGATCGTAATCCCGATTTTGAATTACGGTGGTTCCAAGCTGATAACGGTCATACTGACGCTGTTTGCATAAACAGAGCGCGGTGAATATATAAAACACTTCTATTTAGACCATACCTTTGTTACCTTCTCGTAGAGTACGTCTCAATATCCAATCGCGGAGGTATTTCAAGAAAATCCTGCTCGCTGAACACCAATTGAAAGATACCTTTTCGCCTCGGTCCGTCAGACACCACCATCCTACCCGCGCTATTGAATGCCCCTTCAAGTGTTTCTAACACTTTTCGCTTGTACTCGGTGTCAAGGTTACCTGCAAGGTGTTCCCCTTTTGTATCAAAAATCATGACGTGTGTCACGCCTCCGATTTCGTTTGCCATTGCGACGAAATCTGGATAAATTCGCCCGCGCTTCCAACCTTGCAAATAATACTCACCGCGTTGACGCGCCGCGACCCGATGCCACCATTGTAGTGCAAGTTCTTCATCAAGGTAATACGCGAATTTCTTTTCCAATTCACTATCGAATTGTTGCTCAAATACCTTCTCAAATAGACTTAGTTGTATCGGTTCAAAGTCCCTTCTTACAAGTGGTCTATCATCGGAGCGGACTTGTATTTCATAACTATCTACTATCTGATAGTTGGCCTCTTGTGTTTCCAAATCAAACCGGATCTCGCCTTGCTCCAATTTCCTACGAAAGACCTGCTCCGACTGCTTTTCGACTTCATTCTTTACGTGTTCCCGCAGAACATGTGCGAGGTAAGAACGCCGATCATAGATTTCTTCTTCGGTTTCGCCATTTGCTCTAAGATGTTCATACATCGCCCCTGCAATACGAGCCGCTTGCCAGAGATTGGGCATAATATCGGACAGTCTGCGCGCGAAGTCGGAAATGCTAATTTTTTTCTCAATGAACGGTTCTTGCTCGGTGTGAAAAACAGCAGGAGTCTCGTCAACATCAACAGTTGCTGATTGCCGTCGAATGCTTTGCGGTGCGGACGCGCTCGGGTCGGGTGGTTCAATTGCTGACCAGTCTATATGTGGCAGAATATGTGCTTGATAATTGAGTCGGACCCAATTTTCACCATTTTTATGAAGAACCATTGGTAGATAGATACGCTGATTTTGAAACTGTTCGCGGCGTTGGACGGGCTGCATCTGGAGTTCTTGTCCTTCGCTGTCTCGTTGTGGATCCGACGCACCACCCATCACTTCGTCCCCTAAACCTGTTAGTCCTTCCGATTCCAAGCCGTTCTTGACTTGTGTAACAACGGTTCCAACCTCAACGTTATTGCAATAGACGTAACACTGATCGAGCGATTCGTTACCGGTGCGTTGTGCATGCGGCTGCCGCATCACCCGTCCTACGAGTTGCGTAATTGCGCGTTGTGCTTGTGTATTGTCAAGCATCACTAACAGATAAGCAAATGGGCAGTCCCACCCTTCCATCAGTGCAGATTTTGTGATAATCCAGCGTACCTGCGAAAATTCCGAGAGTAAATTTTCTCGTCCGAGTTCATCGTTCTCGGCGGATTTGACGCGAACTGCATCAGAAGGCACGCGCAAGTTTTGTGTGAGATATTCCCGTACGTCCTCAGCGTGAATTCGCTCGCTAGTCTGCTGATCCCTACCGGTTCGCTCAACGCGCACAACGGCGATAGGTCGGATATATCGTCCTGTGCTGTTTTCATACGATCTTGCTTCCGCATCAAGCCTCTCAAGTTCGTCAGCTGCCTGACTGAGGGTTAGTTGCCACTCGGCGTTTGGAAACGATGTCACCTGCACCGGTAACTTAATCATCTCCTCTTTTTTCAAGTCGGGTCCCCCAATATCAACGAGGAGATTGCTAATGCCACGGTTCGGTGTTGCGGAGAGTTCAATCACTATCCGCGGGTCAAGACGGTTAATAGATTTGGCAAATTCTTCGTTTGCTGCCTGATTTCTTGCACCGTAGGCTTTGTGTGCCTCGTCCAGAATAACAATAGGACGCAGCAACTTGAACACGTTAAACAGACTCTGTTTGACGAGTCCGCGTTCGGTATGACACTCCAGATCAGGGTATTCATTTAGCAACTCAGTATTGCCAAAGACATTATCAATGTCAGGGAAAAAACTTGGATAGCGTCCTGAATCTCGGAACATACGGAGAAACTCTCTGCCTCTCTGTCGATTTGTTGCTGGGAGCATTAGTAGCATGACGCAGAGGTAATTGGCGATATCGTCTCTGTTGAAGGGATCTTCCTTCTCCAGCATTTTGACGCGCCCTGCACTTGCCCGATTCAACATCTTGCGGTACGGATGTTGTTTATCCCACAAGGCAGTCTTTGTTTGATCGTAGATTGCCTTACTCGGTACAATCCACAGGACCAAACCTCTTTGCCAAGGCAGACGTTCCAACGCAGCGGCAGCGAGTAGGGTTTTACCCCCTCCTGTTGGTACTTTGAAGCAGATGTGCGGAATCGGGCGGTTCGCCTCGTCGGTGCGGTCAACGTATTCGCCTGCAGTTGCAGCAACGTCGCCATTTTCTTTTAATTTTTGCCACGCGATTTTAGGATAATTGCGAATTTCGTCCGGAATTGGAATATCAACCGGTGTCTGTCTAAAAGCCTCAATCATGGTTTCAGAGGCATGTTGTGCTTCCTCAAGTGCTTCTAACCAACGCGCCAAAGCCTCAAGGGCCCCACGTTGATACTCCTTTAATTCCATCATGTTACCACCTTTTACCTTTCGTGTAGAGCATCTGGGAGTTGGCAAAATATGATGCCTATCTTCGTGAGCTCACGCTGTCCGATGTAATTACCCGCTGCGTAGACGATCGCTTTTCTACTATTTTCACGGCTGGCATCGCGAATGCGTTCCGCTCGTTCCAGATTGAGGATAGCAGCGTTGCTGCGCAAGTACTCAAGGTCGGGTTCATAAATCAGGTAGTAGTCGTTATTATCATCGCTGTGAAAAAGTCCATCATCATTTTGTTGTTCTAATGCATCCGCTCCGACAGAAACGCCGGAGGTTGTATACAGCAAATTGGCGGCAAGTGCTGAGTATGATGGCAATGCCTCTCCGGTGAGCATCGCTTCTATTTCAATTGGTTTGCCCAAGGTGCAGTATGTGAAAGAGCCTCCAAAGCCCTCGCGCAGCACAGCGTCACGGGCATTGGGAACACCATTGATGACACGGCGGACACGCTCGGCGGTAACAGTGTCGGCATAATCTTCACATTCAATGAGAATAAACTTCCGATTCCCGTCATCTTCCTTATTCTGTGCAAGAACTGCATGGGCAGTGGTACCGCTACCAGCAACGGAATCTAAAATGATATCGTCCTGTTCAGTGGTTAGATTAACCAAGTCTTTCAATAGTTGAACTGGCTTCGGGTTGTTAAATACTGTACGGTCGCCAAATATTTGCTTCAACACAGCGGTTCCGTTACCACTACTATATTCCGGTTTGTAGAACAGAGACTTTGGCTTTTTAGTTGGCAAATCACTGAGACTGGGTCTCTGTTTCTTAAAAAAACTGATCTTGTCTTCTGTCCTCTCTACTATAATATTATGGGATTCAGCAAATACTTTTTCCTTACTCCATCGCCAACTCATTTCTTCGCCATCTGTGATCGGAAATATCTTTTTATAATTTTCAATATTGGGTAAATCTTCAGTTACGGTCAATTCATTCTTCTGATTGACAAATATTGGATAGTATAAATTAGGTCGTTTAGTTCTTGGCGCGTTCACTCCAGTCGATTTTAAATTAGCCCCTTTTTTGTAGTATCCATAGTCGTCTTCCAACCACGAATCTAATAATTCTTCTTCGTCTAATTCAAACTCGCCAATTTGCGCGAATTTTTTGTCTTTCGCCCAACAGAAAGTGTATTCATGAGTTCCAGCAAACCCAAATTCGTCATTGTTCCCTTTGAGATTCATAACGGTTGGTAAGCAGGCAATAAAATTCGCATCGCCGAAAACCTCGTTCATTAACAAATGCAAGTGATGCAACTCATTATCGTCTATAGACACAAAAATAACTCCATCTTCCCGAAGCAATTCGCGCAAGAGATGCAACCTCGGCCACATCATACAGAGCCATTTATCGTGTCGTTCTAAATCTTCATTATCAACAGGGGCGTTATCTGTAAGCCATTGCTGCATCAACGGACTGTTTACGTTGTCGTTATAGACCCATCCCTCGTTGCCGGTGTTGTAGGGTGGGTCGATATAGATGCACTTGATACGGTTGGCGTAGCGCGGTAATAGTGCTTTAAGAGCGTGTAGGTTGTCGCCGTGGATGATGAGGTTATCGTCGGTATCGGACGGATTGCAGGAGCGGGTTTCGTCAGGTTCAAGTGGGCGGTAGGGGACAGTGAGATGGTGGGCGTAAATATGTTGTTTTCCTTTGAATTCGAGTGTGGGCATGCATAAACTCCTCTACCAATCAGATTCCTATGGATTATCAGTCCAGCTGCGGAACTGCTGTAAAATCTCAGATGGCACTTTGCCTGAAACAGATTGACTTGCTGCAAGCAGGATCTGACCGATTTTTTTCTTGCCGGTTTCTTTGCTGTTACAGGCTTTTTCTACCTCGGACACTGCCTTTATAGGTATTTCCCGTATTTTTTCCTTCCACTGGGCGGAAAGAAGTTTTGCCAAATCATTTACGGCAAAACTTTCCCACGTTTTACCAATGAGCGAAGTCGTAATGAATGTATGTGCATAAAAGAGGTCTCCCGGGACTGTTTCTTTATTCTGGACAACTTTTAGCACTGCTACAAGCCGTTCTTCAGATTTGTTTTCTTGTGTTTTCAGCACTGTTAGAGCATCGTTTTCACCTCTAAATAACATTGATTCAATTAAATCAAGGGTAGTGAATAGTTTATCTTTTATAGGTAGCTTTGAAGAATTTGTACGCCATGTGCTTAGAACTTCCTGCATGTTTTGCCCTGTTACTAATTGAGTGAGAAGGGCTGGTACTAATACACTACTGATGGTCTCAACAGAAGCGACATTCGATAAATCAGGAATAGATATAGAATAAATCCCCTTATCTCCAATTCCTTTCCCACTTTGGTTATGCTTCTGCACTGAGACAAACGTCCTCGCGAATTGACATATGCGTTGAGGCAAGTTATCAAAGGATTTGTTTTGAAAATCATATTGTATCTCAAGAAGAGAAAGAGAGGCATCCAATACTGGATATACATTTCGATCTGTAATCTGCAAGGCACGCTCAAAAGCTGTCGTACTATGTCCAAACTTGTACTCAATTCGCGCTAAATTGATCCAAACCTCCGCAATTGGAGAATCGGGCAGATCTAAAACTTTTTCATCTGTGCCTGGATTACTACAGAAACCGGCTGGGAGAACTTCAATGTCCGAAACGTAATTTTCAGGATCAGGTGCCGCTATCCATCTCATGGTATATACTAAACGTTCCTTTAAAGTAAAATACTTGACATCTGTATTGTCTGGCGGAATTGTTTCAAATTTTTGCAATGCCAAATACAATAGTTCTATACTACCCACTGGGTTGCCTGCCTTAAACCGAGCAAATCCAGCATCTACATACAAACCGATGTATCTTTTACTGTTTTCAATTTTCTGGGTTCTTTTTGCACCTTCTTCAAAAAAGATAGCTGCTTTCTTCCAGTCATCCAGTTGCGCTGCACAAATAGCAGCTCGTCGATACTCTTCTAAAGGCCCAATGTTTAATTGTTTTGACGGTGGATTCCACTCTCGGAGAATACGCTCGTAAATATCGAGTGCTTCGCTGTAATATTCCTGTCGGAAATATACCAATGCTTGTTCTTCTTCCACTACGGGTAGCCTTCCGACTTGCGGCGTAATATCCTTGAGAACTCTATGGGCGGTATCAGGGTCATTCAATTTTTCGTCATGAATGATGGCTTTACCTCTTGCTGATGCAGCAGCGATATGTGGATAACCCCAAGCAATGGTTCTATTAATTACTTTGTCAAAAACTTCAAGGCATCTTGACCAATCTGGATTTTCACGGTCTGCTTCTGCAAGCCAGACACTATCAATCAAAAGCCGCGGTTCAACATTATCATTCTCAAACTCAACCAATAATAGAGTCCGAATTTCTGGCTGAAGTTCGTCCAACGCATCAATAAGGTCACTGAGGAACGGTGCATAAACAGGAGGACGGGTATAGACAAAACTGAATAAAATGCTGAAAATGCTGGATTTATCAGTTTTGTGTTCTCCTAATTGTTCCATGAAATTACCATGTTCATCTTGAAGACCTTCATCGCTGTTTGTAATTTCAATAATTTCTTGGAGATAGCCCACCATCCGTTTGGCTGGAAGTAACACTTGATTGTATCTTAATGCCTCCATCGCTAGCATTCGACGAAGCAATCGATATTCCTGACTTTTCTGTTGTGTTTCGGTTTCTTTGTCCCAAACTTCAAGTACCTCCGGGGCAAACTCCGGTTTCACCTTAGCAGCAATACGATATTGCAAAAACCGTATCAGATACTTTACGAAAGCATCTCCAATAAATAATTCTTCGGGCAGATCAATCTTCATAGGGGTTAAAAACGAGAATTCTTTACTGATTATTTCCCAATTATCCTGTGAATCGGTTATCAATCCCGAAATCACAGTAATAAGTCCTTTTCTATTCTCCCCACGCATACTATGTAAAAGGATAGTCCAGACTTCTTCTATGTTCAAGTTCTTTGTTTTCAGGACTGCATCTGCAATCTGAGCGTGAAGGTCCTTTCTTTTACTGTCTGGCCAAACCTCTTTGGCTGCACTCGTCAACAAAGGCGAGATAGTGTAGTAGGTTTCGTTGATTTGATCTATCCAAGGACCGATCAACTGACTAAAAACATCGCCTGGATAAGGTATAGATTCTGGTATCTCCGCAATGTTGAGTGCGTAATCTCTCCTGAATTCCGTGAGCAAACTAAGCCTATAAAGAAATTTCTTTTTATCTTCAGGCAAGCCAGAAACTAATTGTCGTGCTGCTTCACGTTCTTCTACCACTTCTGGAGGCGTTTGTAGGAGGGTTTCAATTGTATCTTGTTGTTTCCAACCTTCCTCCCGTAATTGAGCGAGCCGAGCGTGTACAAGTCTCGGATGTCCGCCTGTATGAGCTTGAATAAATGTCATCCGAGTGTTTAGGTTATGAGTGGGGCACTGCATTTCTTCAGCAAATTGCTTAATTTCCGCTATGGTAAAGTTAGGAACATCAATGACTACGGAAGATGATAAACCAAGGCTACGGATAAAGTTTTTAGGTGGTTTATGTAGACTTGTGATCAGCAATTTCGACCCGCGTTCTCGTACCGTACGAACCACAACATCTAAGTCTGCTTGATACGCCCTCAATTGTTGAGATTGTAAATTCAAATCATCAAGAACAACGTTGACTTGTGAAGATTGATTATTTACTTCAACAGCAAGTTGTTGTAGTAGTTGACTAACCTCGGGTGGCTCTCTATCTGTGGATTTCAACCAGAGCCAAGAGCCATTTATATCATTTGCGATTAACTTTGCAAGTGTTGTCTTGCCCTTTCCAGTCCCTCCATGAATTACAATTATGTCCTCTGACCGAAATTTAGTTTGGATATTTGTGAGCAAGTCTGTTCTCTGGGTAACATCATCATAGAGTGGAGGTATAGCCTTTTGTATTGGAGATTGAGGTTGAGGTTGAATAGTGATATCAGGTGTATTTCGCATTAACACCGCTTTAATATGATCAAGTCCTGCTTTAATATAATTGAGAACAAGCGTTGAGTCCGGGGGTTGCTGCTCCTGAATATACTGTTGAATTGGAACCCTTATTGTCGTTTTCTCTTCAAAAAATTCACGGAAGCGCGCTTTAGTAAGCTCCCGATTTTCCGGATCCGGATGGGTCGCTACCCGAAACGCCTCGTTGAGAAGGGCTTCACGGACGTTCTTGGCATAAGAAGCTTGAACCTTGTACCTATGTCCGTGATTAATAAGTTTTTCATTGATGGATTGCTCAATAGAGCTAGCAGACTTGCTGCCTGTTTCCCAAGTGATAGGTTTTATAAGTTGTTCATAGATTTCTTGCAGATCTGTTTGTTTGAGAAATTTTTTAACTGTATCTGATATTTTTTCCTGATCTTGTAAAAATTCAGAGATTCTTGTGACAATTGCTTCGTCCCCCGAACACTGGCTCCACAGATAAATGCCCCGTTGGCCATTTCCAAATAGGTTGCTTCGTTCTTTCCCTATTTTGGAGCGTGTGATAAAACGGAATTTTGCAGTCAGATCAGGATGCTTAGTCCGGAATTCACAATAGTGGTTGATGGCGTCAAGTACTTCTTTAGATTTGAGGGTGACATTGCGTCGTGTATCTTTGACTTGCACTAAAGTAGCGGTATTATTTGATACTATGTCAAAGTCCTCCACACCTTCCAGACGAAGGGTTTCATCATCAGCAAGGTCCAGCCAAGCCACTACACTGCACAAAATCTGATAGCGATAACCTCTTAGCGGATCATTTGCTTGACGCTTGGAATTTGCTATTAATCCTCGTCTTTTTGGTCTTTTTTTTCCCATTTTTATCGAAACCTAACACTAAAAAATGTTTGAATTAAAGGTTGATTACGCAAAATTCTGCTGTGAACGGTAGTTTTTTTTTACCATCGGCGTGCCACCGATTGCTTAATTAAAGTGTAGCACATTTTTTTAAGCAAAGTCAAGGGGAAACGTCGCTACAGGAGCAGGAGTGAAGAATGGGTTTGGAAGGAATCCGGTGCGGTTGGGAATGCGGATCGCAACCCCCCTTTATCCCACCTTATCAACGGGGCAGGCGAGTACGCCGTAAAACCGTATCTACCCCAGTGTGATTTGGTATGAGAGTTTGTCAACTAAGGGTTTCAACCCATTCACTAAGAACTCGCGCCATTTCTACAAAAACATCCTCATCAGATTTACGCGAGCGTTTGAGTGCTTTGAAACCGTGGTTCGCCATGTCCGACAAGTGTAACGTCGCCTTGTCACCGAGTTTTTCGCAGACAGATTCCAAACAAGACTGTTCTTGGCGAACCACTGCCTCATCAATGGACTGTTTACGTTGTCGTTATAGACCCAGTTTTCGTTGCCGGTGTTGTAGGGTGGGTCGATATAGATGCACTTCATACGGTTTGCATAGCGCGAGAGTAAAGTTTTGAGGGTGTGCAGGTTGTCGCCGTGGATGATGAGGCTATCGTCTGTATCGGACGGATTGCAGGAGCGGCTTTCGTCGGGTTCGAGTGGGCGGTAGGGGACAGTGAGGTGGTGGGCGTAGATGTGTTGTTTTCCTTTGAATTCGAGTGTGGGCATAGAAGTTCCTTTGAAATAGCGTGCAAGTGTATCCTTTACACAGTGAACATCAATAAAAATACAGTCAGATTATATGGGCGGAATTTCTAATTGCTTGCAAATTTGCTTGGCAAGCACATTTTTAATCTCGGTGTGTCTGGGTACCGTGGTGTGAGTGCCTAACTTTGGATGCCACCATCGCGAATGTTTACGACCTTCTTTATAAAGCTCACAGTCATGGTCTTTAAGATGGTTAATCAACTGCCTGCGTTTCATACATCAATTCTTACTTCCTCAAACCCGCTTTCAGTTTGATTCGATGCCCCCGGCACGCCGAATTCCAAAATGTCAGAGACTTTTACCGCTTCAGATTCACTTTTCGTTCGGCGAGACACTTCAAGCGTTTCATCTTCTAATATTTCACGAAGCGTGATTTGCAACGTATCTAATAATTCACTCCTCGTTCGTTCTTGACAAGTAACACCGCGGACTTCTAATATCCACCCGACCCACCATCCCTCACTCTCTCGGATAAGAGCTGTATAGGTTTGTGTGGCATTTTCAGGAGTAAGTCCAGCACTGTATCTTTCCCAAAGTAATAAAAGATCCGATTCGTAACTGCCGTTGTCACGACTGCGTTCCCTGATAATCAATGAATCTCTCTGAATTAAATGAGGGTAGGATGTAACACAGATGACTGGCACTTTGATAGGCAAATTGGCTAATTCACGAACAATTTTATTTCCACCTTGTTGATCGTCGCCCAGCAGCATGTCAATAATCACTCCGTTGTAAGAATTATCTATTTTGCCCAATGCACTCCAAGTATCCTCTACTATGTCGGGTTCGACCATCAGATTGTATGTTTGATTGAAATCATCTACTACCTCTATAAAATTCTGTTGTTCACCTATTGCGTCTTCAACAAACAAGATTTTCATCGTATTCATTTTTCATTCTCCATTTTAGGCTGAAGTATGAAATGGGCTCCTTCTTCGGATTCAAGAACTTTCAGTTCAAGTTTGTTTCGGTTTGCAGCTTCCCCAGCTATCGCAAGTCCCAACCCTGTTCCGTCTGGTTTAGTGGAAAACTGAGGCTCAAAGATAACTTCACTTTCAATCAGTGAGGGTTCAATTCCCGGTCCCGTGTCATGGTAGTCGATACAGTTCAATGTGTCTCCATTCGTCTGGATTTCGATCATGATTTTCCGAGTCGGAACGTCTTTCTCACGGATCCAATAAAGGCTATTGTCAATGAGATTTGTAAAAATCGTGTAGAGGTCCTGCTCCCAGACTGAAAGCATAAAATCGTCTGCTCCCTTGACTTGAGCAGAAATTTTATGCGTTTCCAGTTGGCTTTCAAAGACATCAAGCGTTCCTTCTATTGTTTTTTTAAGTTTCAAAGGCTTTCTTGGAGTGCGTCTCCCTGCCGCCAACGGATCTAATCTACTAAAGAGTTTAACAAAAAAATCCATGTTCTGTTCTATACCCTCAGCGATCCGCATCAACCTTTCAAATGCCGTTTGACTCTTGGTTTTCCGAAAAAATTCGTACCGACGCCTGAGATTTGGTATCTGATTTCGGAAGTAACTGAGTGGTTGCCTGCCTTCATGAAGGATAACATTTATGATTTTTCCGAGGGTAGCTTGTCCTTGATAGATGGCAACAACTTGGCGAATCTCCTCAGCGACTTTGTTTTTATCTTTCGCGTCTTGTTCAATGAGTTCAATAATTTTTTCGGCTTTTGCTCCTTTATCAAGTTGTGTTCGGACATTACGTTTCAACGCTTCAGATGAGAAAAGCTGTTGCAGGTTCTGCTCAATTTTGTAAATAGGTCGGCTTAGACCTTCCTTTCGTCTGTAATGATAACGCCGCCATTCAAGTTGGGTTATAACCAGTGTTGTAATGGCTTTTAACTGGTTGAAAGCCGTATTTTCCCTGAGTCCATCTCTGGCACTCTTCTCAATCAAACCGGATTGATCTTGTGCTTGTATCTGAACATATCCGATTGTTTGATTGCTACCGACACAACGCGCCGGAATATTGACACGTCGTTTGTCGAGTTCTAACCAGTCGAAGGTAGGTTCCCCAAGAGGTCGAATGCGAAATCCGTTTCGGTAAACTCCAATACCGTTATATGTGTTTAGAAGCCTCCTTGCTTCGTTCTTTCCAAGAGGTTCACCGGATTCGTCTGTGAGACCACGACTAATCAATGTATTAATAGCTTCTGGTTCGCGATCATACACTCGAATGTCAATATCAAGCTCACCACAGCCAGTATCTTTTTCGAGATCAAGAGGGATCTCTTCCTCTATAGTGTTACGTGCTTTCTTGCATGAATAGGTCAGCGTTCCTTTACCATTCTCGTTAATTTTACCGGAGATTCTATAGTCAAAAAGATCAAAAAGTGGATAAGGCTCGATCGTTTCGTCTATGTTTTCCCCCTCCTCGGGAAAACCGTTAACTGTCAACTTAATACAGAACTCATCCTTACCAAAAACAGTACTCACAGGTGATTGGAGTTTTTTTAATTCGTCTCGGAGTTTATAGAACTGACCTTTGCCCCATTCCGATAGGAATTCCTTATCCCCTTCTATCGTTAGACGCGTACCCTGCGGTTCAGACGTTTTTTCGGTTTCAACAATGACTTCCACATCGTCCAGATACTTTGCATCCTTAAAGGGTTCCCATTCGAGATAAACCGTTGTCTTCTCACCTAAGGAAGTAACGGTTTCGAGAAAAAGATTTGAACCAAGAATAGATGTAGCATAACGCCCAACCCCCTTACTCCCTTGCATCGTTCTCCCTAAAGGGCTTTTACGCCTATCAAGTTTGTCTGAGGTAGATGGAACCATCCACTTGTTGATAACATCATCCGTAGACATACCGTGTCCGTGGTCCGAAATAGTGATAGAATACCCGCTAAGGTTGTCGAATGCCTTGAATTCTATGTGCACGTTAGGGGAATCGGCATCATAAGCGTTCTTTACCAATTCAACAACAGCCGCGTAGTTGTCTTGAATCAGGTCCCGACCAATGGTGAGAATGTGTCGCCCCGCGGGTCTAATCCTACAAATTGTATTGGTATTCATGATTACCAGTCCTCTCTCAACTTTTCCGCAACCTTTTGCGCGAGAAGCACAGGAACCGCATTCCCAATTTGACGGTAAGCAGGCGTTCGACTGGGCTTTCCACTGCAGCTTTCAAAGTAATAGTCGTCGGGGAATGTCTGTAGTCTTGCCGCTTCCCTCGGTGTGAGGGAGCGATTCTGATCAATATCTGGATGAATATAATGGTGTCCGTCCTTGGCGATATGGGCAACGATAGTATGAGAATACGGTAAATCTCCAGCAACAACTTTGAAGCGATCGAGGAATGAATCCCTGTTTCTATGCGTTTGTAACTGTTCAGGAAGTTCGTTGTACTGAATACGAGCACCCTTCTCGTTCCAAAGTTTAACCGCCATTTGGTATATCTCACGATCTTGTTCATTGTTCGTTCGTGCTTGGTGTAGCGTCACAGGGAGCATTTCATTACGTATACCGGTGTCTCGCAGCCACGAATGGTAATGCGGGGCCATACTACACCCTCCAGCATCTCCCTCACCTGCTTTGATAGAAGGTAAATCAGCAAGAATTTCTTTTACAAGTACTTCCAATTTACATTTACTCGGTTTCGGATAAAAGTCTGTTGATGTCCCTTTTTTCCCCACAAGAATAATCCGATTTCTATTTTGTGGCACACCATAAGCTTTTGCGTTAAGCGTATCAAATTCTGTTTCGTAACCATACTCTCGGAATAAATCTTGCATGAGATTTAAGTAAGAATCACCTTCGTTGTCTGTAGCAGACCGAAGACCTGGGACATTTTCAAACACAAAATACTGTGGCTCGTATTCTCTCAGGAATTCGGCGTAGAAGAGATATAGGTTATTCCGTGGGTCCCCTTTCATCCCATTCGGACAACGTGCGCGTCCTATACGTGAATACGCCTGACAAGGTGGGCCCCCGACAATTAAATTCAATTTTCGGTCTTCTAAGAGCAGGTCAATTTGTTGGAAGATGTCTTGTAATGTTTCTTCTCCAATCTCGGCGTTAATGACAGATTGGGTTATCCAGTCTGGGAGAGAAGTATAGAATTCTTCTCGGCTAATATCACCCCGCAAATAGTCAACGTACGACTTTAAATTATCCTTTTCTTTTAGCCAATGGTAACCCATCCGCGTCCGGAGTGTGTAACAAGCAGCGCGATCCATCTCAACATGAGCGATCGGGTTAAACCCCGCACGAATGAATCCTTCAGAAAGTCCTCCGGCTCCTGCAAAAAGATCGAGATAATTAAATTTACTGCTCATAATAAGATGCTCCAAACATTTTTACTATAACGGACTCCTTTCGTATCGCTATACGACGCTCGAAAAAGTGCTAAATTTATTTATAGTTATTATACCCAAAAATTGGAACAGTGTCAAACATTTTCAGGAATATAACGGAATAAGTCTGCCTTTAGTTTCCTATAAAGCCTTGTGTAGCAAGTTGAGTTCTAAGATCCTTCCCATGGGATCGGTGAGATTGGGAGTGTAGATGTGTTGTTTTCATTAAACCCCATCTTGATGTTTTACGGGTATACTTGTTTATCATTCTTCGTGTGCGTTTGGCTCAAAGGGCGAATCGAATTTTATTGGTATTTTCCCTTCTTTTATTGACTGGTTCAGTGCTTCAATGTCTGTATCGGTGAGATGCGGTGGTTTTTTCCATCGCTTTGATGAGACGTTGTGCAGCGGGGTTTTTTCTTGTTGTGGATTTGCGTTGTCTTTTATTTTTTGTTTCCATCACCTATGTTTGTGCATATTCGCTTTCATCTCGGTGAACTCCTGCCTGCAAGTCATATTCTAAAACTTTCTAAAGTTTGGACAAGTCGTATCACATTTAGGTTGAATGTTCAAGGGGCGAGAGGTGTTCTACGCGTTTCATACACTCAGAACTTGGAAAAAAATAAAAGCAGTCGCCGACGCGCGACACGGTTTACGAAGCGTTTAGGCACTGGTGGCACAGACTAACAGTCTATGCTACGAAAGAGACAGAGACTAATAGTCTATGCTACGAAAGAGGGTGTTTGATTGGAAATCTTTGGCTATCTTAAAATTGTCCAATTGAGCAAATGCTACAGTCGCTGCTTGATTCTGCCCCAAGAGGTCGCGAGTTTGTCTGAGGCGGAAACTGCTTGCGGTTTGCCAGCCGTTTCGCCTTCACCGGCTCCCATTTCAATGTCATCAATATAATTGGTCAGCGTGGTGGGGTGGTCCCAACCGAAGAAAATCCAACTTAGACTCGGATTTATGCCGCCTTTGCCGCCCTCGCCTCTAAAACCGAAATCATCGGCGACCTGTTCGTCATCGACGTAAAAGTCATAAGTTCTATCTTTAAAGTCGAGCACAATGCGGAAATGATGCCATTCACCGAATTTTCCCTGCGCCACTTTTTGTCCTGTAGTGCCGTCGAGCGCATGGATTGAGGCATCCGCCTGAAAATTAAATACGGCAGCCCCTCCCCACTTGATGGCATCGCCGCCAATATAAAATAGCATTAGGCCTTCGCCTTTTTCTCGGTGCGTGAATAATGAAACATACTGAATGCCATCATGCGTGCCTTCAAAACTTCTGGTGACCATTGTTTTTTCTGTGACCAGAATACTTTTGCCTGTGTCCCCGCGCTTCACCTCGCTTCCAATTTGGCAAGTTCCTTGGTTCATTGCCGTTTTCCAATCATCTTGTCCAGCAATGTCACCATCTTTGAAGTTGTCAAAATTCTCGCTGTACCACACGTCGCCAAACGCATTGACTCCCAAAAATAAGAGTCCGAGACTGAATACCAAACTTCGCTTTAACATCATCATTATAAGCCTCCTGAAAGTTTTGTTATGCTACCGTATCAGGTGTCAGGTTACAACTCTTGTCGATCAGATACGCCTATTATATCAGAGTTTCTGACCAAAATCAAACGTTTCTTAGAATGTTTTAGTTTTCAGCAATCAGTTGTCAGTAATCGGGAAATCCGCAGAAATACCCTATCGGGTTTGGGAATGGCAGCTACGGGGGTTATCAATTCAGTGTTGCAGCCCACTCGCTGAGAACACGCGCCATTTCTACGAAAACATCTTCTTCCGTTTTACGGCGTTTGAGTACTTTGAATCCGTGATCCGCTGTGTCCAACAGATGTAGGGTTGCTTTGTCACTGAGTTTTTGGCAGACGGGTTCTAATAGGTCGAGTACTGCTAATTTATCACGGGTACCAGAGAGGAACAGCATCGGAATTGTGACATCAGTAAGGTGTTCTGCGCGTTCGGTGCCTTCTCTGCCAGACGGATGCAGCGGGAATGCGAAAAACACAAGCCCTTTGACATGCTCGATCGGTTCCTTCGCTGCGGACATTGAGGACATACGTCCGCTATAGGAATGTCCACCGACGAGGATGGATAAATCGCTTGCGGCTTCGTGTGCCGCCGCTGCAGCAGATCGGACAGTTTGGAGTGCAACCGCCTCTGACTCCCGACCGCCGCCGCCGCGTTCCATATAAGGGAACTGGTAACGGAACGTTGCGATGTCGATGTCCGCTAACCGTTCAGCGATCGTTTGGAGCGTTGCGCTACGCATATTTGTACCTGACCCGTGTCCGAGCACGAGCAGCCACTTCGCGTTGTCCGGACGCATCAGGATTGAGGAGACTTCGCCTTTTTCTGGCGTTGCGATGAATTTAGATTCGATTGTTTCGTAACTCATTTTTGATGCCTCGAATTCTTTGTTGTGAAATAGATTTTAGGAGATAGTTGTAAAGTGTGCGAAAATCTGTAAAGTTGTGAAGTTGCCAAGCGTTTCTATTGCGCCTAACTATCTTTCTAACTTTAGCACAGGTACAAACTTTCCTTGGTTATCGGTCAAGTTTGGCATTCGCTGAAGTGAAAATACCCAGAATCTCACTGCATTCTTCGTAGATCGGTTTTACAACTTCCCACTTTAGCATTTTTGCGTCGACAATGACTTCAAGCCAGTATTGTGTCTCGGAGCATTCTCCTTCACAGATGTGCATTTTATTGCGGAAGTCCCGGCGGCTTCGCGCACGATTCGCTTCTTGATAATTGGCACCGACGGAAGTTCCAGAACCCGTTAGTTGATCTCTGATTCGTCGTCCTTCCGGCGTATACGGGAGTTTTTTGGAGAGAAGAACGATATTCGCAGCGAATTTTTGCGTCCGTTTCTCAAACTGTTTGGCAAATTCTTTGTTATCCATAAAATAAAGTGTATAAAGCGTGTCCTGAAAATGATCTAAGATTTCTAAGGTCTCACCACTGTTAATTTCCTCACAAGGCTTCAATAGCGATGGGAAAATTGCAAAGTGTGCGAAAATCTGTAAAGTTATCAAGAACTATTGATTACGTCAAAAATTTCTTCCCAACTTTAGCACACTTGCAAACTTTCCAAACTTCCTTGGTTACTGGATTAAGCACTGTTGGACAATATCTCGATAGGTTTCTAATCCGGTAGTCTCTAACCCTTTGACTTTTGCAAGGTCGTCCCAGCGGCGTAGTGTGAGCGCGTCTTGGAAATGCGGGATTTCTTCAAATGCCGCCTGTTCCTCGTCTGACATGATACCGCCCTGAACTATGAGACTCCTTTTCGATGCTTCGGATAACCCGTCATGGTAAGCGGCATCGGTTTTACAGAGATACCGCTTTGCTGGCACATGCAGCCGGATCGGTGTTGTGACGGCTTCTGGGAAGAACGGTGCCAGATACTCCGCCCCAATCGCTTCATGATTCAGGTCTATGTCGAGGAAGGCTTTATCGGCGTTGTGTTCATCTAAGATAATATGTCCGATATCGTGGAGTAATGCCCCTGTAATCAGTGTCGGACTTGCATCGTGCTGTTTTGCGAGCGCGGCGCATTGGAGTGCGTGTTCTAACTGTGTCACTACCTCGTCGTAGAATGACTGTCCCCGCCGCTCCATGTATTCAAACAGGGCATCAACTTGTTGTTGTGCGGTTGCCCCCATCATTTCCTGTGCGAGGCTCGGATCAACGTAATTTTGCATGGTTTACTGTTTTCCCTCGAAAATGTGCGATTTTGCTAATTTGCTTGTCTCGGTTAGAGCCGTCTTCTGCATATTCTGAGAAAGCCTGCCGTTTATCGGCATAATACTTTTCGCGCCAATCGCCTTGGGATCTGGCGTTGTAGGTGAGATAGACAATGCGCCTCGGTTGGTTCGAGCGATTTGTCGGACTCTTGTGTGGGATGTAAGAGCCGAAGAGGAGAATATCCCCGGGATCTGTTGGGACGGCGACCCACTCCATCGTTGCAGCGGTTTCGGGTGCGACGCAGCCTTTTTCATCGAGTGCGATGAACCCTTCTTGATGCCGACCGGGTGCGAAATAGAGGCATCCGCTTTTGGGAGTTGCTGAGTCTACCGAAATTAGACAGGTGACATGGTAGTCAATGAACTCGTAGGCGGGCGCGTCCTGATGGGCAGCGTAACCGCCGCCACCGGGATATTTGTAGTTAATTTTCTCTTTGTAGAGAACTGCTTGTTCTGCCATCAACTCGGAAACAACGGCTAATACTTTACCATCTGTCACCGTGGCTCTCATATCGGTATGATACGGCACGAAATTTTCTGAACGGGAGAGCCGTGGACCCTTTGGCGTGGATTCATAATGATGCATCCACTTGTCGGCGGTCGGTTTCCAGTCCGAGATTTCAGAGACCCATGCTTGTAGAGCGTCCACTTCTTCCGCGGAGAAAAAATTGGGAACTTTCAGGTAACCGTTGGTTTTCCAGTCTTTGTGAAGTCCCGAATTAAGGTAAGACATAATCCTCTTCCTTGTGAATAATCCTGTTGTCTGTCAGTATAGCGTGTAGAGAATCTTTTGTCAAATTTTAGCACTCCCCCGTCAAACCCCCATGCTTTAGCTTGGGGATGTAGACGGAAACCAAGGCTGTTATTGAAAATGAATTTGACAATCTAATCAAAATGTGGTATAATATACTATACACTATCATAGAAAGGTAATATATTATGCCACTCAAAATTTCTAATAAAAAGCGTAATTACCGAACTATAAACAAAACAATCTATAGTTGTCAATATCACGTGATTTGGTGTACCAAATATCGCCGCAAGGTTTTAGATACTCAAATACAAGGTCGTTTGAAACAACTGATACGCGAAAAAGAGACCGAGTATGGTTATGAAATCCATGAAGTTGAAACACAACAAGAACATGTTCACTTACTTATTGAGATACCCCCTACAGATTCTATAGACAAAATCGTTGGCAAAATCAAAAGCTATACTTCTAAAGTTTTGCGAGAAGAATATCCGTCTCTCAAAAGTCGTCTGCCTTCACTTTGGACACGTTCAAAGTTTGTAAGTTCGTGTGGAAGTGTCACTCTGCAAGTCATAAAAGACTATATTGAAAGTCAAAGCGGTCAATGAGAAAAGCGCGTAAATACAAACTCCAAAATCAATCTAACACAATCAAGCTGGGCAACATGCTTGACGATATGTGGGAAATCCATGTCCATATCATGTGTTTGCAACGTAGATATTATCGGATATTTGGGAAAAACCTATCTGCCTATCGTTTGAAGGCCCATGTTACCAAACTGAAGAAACGGACAAAATCGCATTGGGCAGCCTTACCGAGTCAAGTTGTGCAGGACGTTGTTTTGCGTTACGGTAAATCGCAAGGTGCTTTTCTTGATAATATCAAAGACCGTAAAGCGGGTAAAACGACGCGTAAAGTGGGTAGACCCAAAATCCAACCGCGTCATAAATATAACTCTATGACGTTCACGCAAGCGGGTTACGAACTTCAAGGAAATCGTATCAAAATCAACTGTATAGACACATGGTTTTCCTTTCACAAACACCGTGAGATCGAAGGGACAATCAAGACGATTACCATCAAACGTGATAAGTGCGGAGACTACTGGATATGCTTTTCGTGTGAGAATGTTGACGATTCCGAACCCAAACCCAAGACGGGTAAGAGCGCAGGGTTTGATTATGGAAACAAAACATTCCTAACAAGTAGCGAGGGACATAAGATAGAATCCCCGCAGTTTTTCAAACAATCACTCAAGACGTTGCGATCCCTAAACAAAGCATTGAGTCGTAAAGTCAAAGGTTCTAACAATTGGTATCGTGCGTGTCGTGCTTTGGCAAGGCAACACAGAAAAGTTGTCCGCCAAAGAGCAGATTGGCAATGGAAACTTGCGACCGAACTTTGCCAAGAGTTTGACACACTTATTTTTGAGACACTGAATCTTGATGGCATGAAACGGCTTTGGGGTCGTAAAGTCTCTGACCATGCTTTCTACCAGTTTCTTCAAATACTCGAACAAGAGTGTGCGAAGCACGGTAAAACCTTTGAAAAAATCAATCAATGGACAGCCACGACGAAATCTTGCAGTAATTGTGGCTACCATAACAAAGAAATTACTCTCTCGGATAGACAGTGGACATGTCCCGAATGTGGTTCCCACCACGATAGAGACGTCAACGCTGCGATCAATATCAAACGGGCAGGCTTGGCTGCCTAAAGTGGAGCGACAGTAAGCCGGTGGACTCTCTGAGGAAACCGCAGTCGCGAGGAAGCACAAGCCCCTACCTTCAGGTAGTGGGTACCTATGACCGGTTTTGGTTTTTGGTTCGATATTATTGGGGAATTGAATGGTTCTGAAGGGTTGACCAGGGTCATTCAATTGTAGGTTTTTTGTGTTGTATTTTTCACAGGTGTTAACATTTCTATACAAACAGAAGTCGCGTGACTTTTCACGCGACTTCTGCTATACTTCACCCTAAAAATTACCACACTTTTGAGGTGAATCATGACAAGAAGTTCCTCTTGCCACTTACTTGATATGTTAGCAGAAGTGCCGGATCCACGCAAGGAAAAAGGCAAACGCCACCCATTGGGTGCGATGCTTGCGCTCACGGTTGTCGGACTCCTGTGTGGACAACGCAGTTATACAGCCATTGCCAAATGGGCACGCCTACACCGAGACCTGCGACAGGCTTTGGGGTTCACGGCGAAACAAACCCCCGCAGCATCAACGTTTCATTATCTCTATCGGCAGCTTGACATCACTGCCGTAGAGAAAGTGCTCACGCAGTGGACAACACAGACCTTAGCAAGTTTACGCATTTCCACGTCTGACTTGAAAGGGCTTGCCATAGACGGCAAAACCTTAGGCAATAGTCATGCCGAAGATGCCCGCAGGACCCATCTCCTCACAGCGTTCCTTCATGAGTTAGGTATTCCTATAGCAGAATGTGCGGTGAGTGAAAAGACCAATGAAATCCCTGTTTCCATTGAACTTCTCAAGGCGTTTGATGTCACAGGTCTCGTCATTACCACCGACGCACTTTTGACCCAACGCAAGTTCTGCCAAGAAATCCTTGACTCTCAAGGAGATTACTGCCTTCCCGTCAAAGCGAATCAGAAGCAGTTGTATGAAGATATTCGAGACCTCTTTGAACCCTTTGATGAAACAGACCCACCCCAAGTCAACCAACGCCGCTTTGAAAATCTTCACGCAGAAGTCGGTGCCTATCTTCAAACGTCCACCGACATAGAAACCACAAAAGGCAGAATCACCACACGCACCCTTACCGCAAGCACGCTCTTGACGCAACACACCCATTGGCCGGGACTACAGCAAGTTTATCAATACACCACACACCAGAAGTCTAAAAAGACTCAACGCGTCAAGTGCCATGTGCAGTATGGTATCACGAGTCTGACGCCCCAAACTGACTTGCTGAAACTCCGACGAGAGCATTGGACGATTGAGAATAAACTCCACTGGATCCGAGATACCGTCTTTCGAGAAGACGCATCAAGCGTCCGAACAGGCGTTATCCCTCAAGTCATGGCAGCGATGCGAAACACAGCAATCTCCGTTTTACGATTTACTGGATGGACAAAAATCACAGACGCACTCCAATATTTCGCAGCTGAACCTAAACTCGCAGCTAACATCATAAAATGAGAAATCGTACAATTGAATGACCCTGAAGGGTTGACAATAATTGCTTGTAAGAAAAGGGCATAAGCCTTATAATAGGTACAATAACTCGAATGGGAATCGAATGAAAGAGCAAAATTGTTTCCTATAAATTGGACCTACAACAGGAGGTTGATTATGCGTACTTCAACCCTTACCCCCCAAGAGACCGGTGTGGGTTCTATCCACGTTGAGGCACTGCCGATAGATGAGGTGGTAGAGACCGAACTTGTCTACCATCAATTGTGTCTTGCTGATGATTTTGAGGATTTGGAAGGTAAACCTTTCCACGTCAACGGCACACACCTCGCGGTTTTCAAGTTTGAGGACAAGTTCTACGCCGTGGACAACCGGTGCCCACACATGGGGTACCCTATGTCGAAAGGCAGTATCCGAGATGGTGTACTCATCTGTCACTGGCATCACTGGGAATTCGACCTTAAATCGGGCGGATGCTTTTTGGCGTTTGGCGATGACCTGAAAGCGTTTCCTGTCGAATTGCGAGATGACGGTTACCTATATGTCGGATTAGCGAAAGGCGAGCGAGAGGCAGCGAAACGGCGGGTCATTGACAGCGGTAAACGCTCACTCGAACGCGGACTCAAAGATCGCAGCACTTTCTTTATCGCGAAAGCTGTCACCGCGCTTCGGGACGCAGGCGCGACACCGAACGAGATTATTCAACAGGGACTTCATTACGGAGCACATAAAAGTAGTGATGGGTGGTCGTCAGGTGTTGCTATCCTCACCCTCGCGGCGAATCTGTGGGACGACGTTGATCCGAAAGATCATAACCTGTTTCTCGTACACGGTTTGACCCAGATTAGCCGTCGAACGACTGGCAGTGCGCGTCCATATCGCGCCCCGTTCCCGCAAGTGAGCGAGGAACACGATCTTGAAACGCTCAAGCGATGGTTCCGCTATTTCATAGATAAACGGCACTCAGGTGCCGCGGAGCGCATCTTATTGACGCTGAACGACCGCGATTACGATAAATCGGTGCTCGCGGATTTCGTCTACACAGCAGCGACCGACTACTACTTCACTGGCGATGGACACGCCTTGGATTTCGCCAACAAGATGTTCGAGGCATTGGATTACGTCGAATGGGACGGCGCGCACGAGATTTTACGTCCGATTGTCGTTGATCTGGTGAGTCGGACCCGGCATGAAGAGACCTCGCGGTGGGCGGATGCGGTACCGGTGTTGGAACCCGTCTTTGAGCGGCTTGATAGTATCTGGGAAGAGAATCAAGCCAATGAAGCCGAACTGGATATTTCGGAGTTTACACAGGTACTCCTCGGCGACGAGTTTGAGCCGACTGTCACTGCGGTCGAAGAGAAACTACGCGCCGGTGTGGATCCGAGGGACATCTGCCGTGCGATGACCTACGCTTCAGCGGTTCGCACAGCCCGTTTCCATCTGAAGAACGAAGGCGATTGGCACGATGTAGCGAATATCTACTCGTATGCACACGCGCTGTATCACGCCTTTGCGTATGCACCGGGTCCGAGCTTGCTGCGCGGTATTTTTCACGGTGTGGTTTTCCTTGCGTATTTGCGCTGGTTGAATATGCCTGCTGCTCGGGTGCCTAAGCCGGGTCAGCGCATCCCCGATGAAACTTACGATTCCGTAGATAAAATGTTAGCGCGACTCCAAGAATTCGCGGACTTCCAGAAGGTTTACGAGGCGGAGATTCTGGTGAATCAATATCTGGAAGAGGGGCATGATATTGATGCGTTGAAGCAGACACTCGCACACATCTTACTACGCGAGGACGCGGAACTCCACATGTTCCAAGTGCTGGAAGTTGCGTTTCGGCATTACGATTTGTCGGAAGACAGTGAAGAGCGGCGGATGCACATGTTGGCAGCGACCCGTTACATTACGGCACAGAAGTTGATGAAAAACATCCTGTGGTCTACCGAGAACGCGGAACGTCTTGCACGGGGTGAGTTGCTGAGTGAACGTGATGATGATTAATACCCGAATTCAGTGATGCGTCGGCGCGTAATTCGTTGCGCGTCCGACCCTCCTAAAATCGTTTGGCGATGAATCTGTGGGTCAAGTGTAGGAAGGCAGATCGCTCCTACGGCAGATAAGATCGCGACCGGGAGATCGCTCCTACGGAAGCGTGAATACTGTCTTTCTGTCTCAATCGGATTCTGGGATGGGTAAAACGTCGCGATAGACGGGTTCCATTTTTTCGGAGTACGTATCGCCGCGCACCCACATGACAGGCCGCCTATTCTTCACATTTGGTACGCGTTCTGCCTTTGCACTGATATAATGTGCAACATTACACCGTCGAAAGCGTAGACTGTGGTTATCCGTGCTTTTATGGAGGAGTTGGTTGTTGAACCAAACTACGCCGCCAGGGGGTACTTCAACGGCAACGCCATCTTCGTCCCGGGCATCGCGTGCGATCTTAAACTCAGTCTGTTGTGCCCCTTCAAGGTCCTCATGCTTAAGAATGCCATATTTGTGGCTACCCGGAATAACGTATAGACACCCGTTCTCTTTGTCCGCGGCATCAATCGCAGTCCACGTGCCGACCGTCATTTCAGTTTTATACTGATGGTTAAAATACCATTTATCTTGATGCCACGGGAACCCTAAGCCAATCTTCGGTGATTTCCAGATATACAGATTGTTGAGACCCAATATGTTCGGACCTAGTAGGTCAACGATCGGATCGGTGAGACGCGCATCACGGACACGCGCTAGGAATTCTGGGATGTAACAACTCACATGATGAATTTTGTGCATTGCGTCGATACCCGATGCTTCAACTTTTCCATCTATTACTAAAGCGTTTTGATTGATATTCGTTTTCGGGAAAGATTGTTTCCCTACGGCAATATCATCAGCGATGTGTCGTAAGATGTCGTTTTCTGCTTTTGTGAAAACGTCGTAACGGACAAAATACCCGTTTTCCGTCCACGATGATAATTCTTCAGGTGTTATGGCAAATTGGCGTTCTGGTTGTGCTGTCCTTGTGTCCATTAATGCTCCTGTTCTTCTGGGATCGGCAAAGCGTCACGATAGACGGGTTCCATCTTTTCTGAGTATGTATCGCCGCGCACCCACATCACCGGTTTGATATGATTTATGTTCTTAAACGGCAGACGCTCTGAATCCGCACTGATATAATGTGCAACACTACACCTACGAAACCTGCCACTGTGGTTATCCGTACTTTTATGGAGGAGTCGGTTGTCGAAGAAAATCACACTTCCGGGAGGCACTTCAACAGCGACCCCGTCTTCGTCCTTGGCACCGCGCGCGCTCTTAAACTCGTTCTGTTGTGAGCCTTCAAGCTCCTCATGATCAAGAACGCCTTCCTTGTGGCTACCCGGGATAACGTATAGACACCCGTTATCTACATCTGATGCATCAATGGCACTCCACGTGCCGACGGTCTTGTCTGTTTTATACTGCCTGTTGAAATACCACCTATCTTGATGCCACGGAAAACCGAGACCGATCTGTGGCGGCTTCCAGATATACAGATTGTTGAGACCCAATATATTTGGCCCAATTAAGTCAACAACCGGATCGGTGAGACGCGGATCACGTGTACGTTCAAGGAACTCAGGAGAATAATTATTTATATGGTGAATGCAGTGCATTGCATCGGTACCCGATGCTTCAGTTTTTCCGTCTCTGACCAATGCGTTTTGGTGGATATTTTTCGCACGGAAGGGTCGTTTTCCAGTGGCGATGTCATCAGCAATTTGTGCCAAAAAATCGTTTTCTTCTTTCGTAAAAACGTTGTACCGGATAAAGTATCCATTCTCTTCCCAAGAGACACGTTCTTCAGACATCAATCTAAACTTTCGTTCTTCGGGAGTTGTATTTGTATCCATTAGTTCTCCTACCAATAAATTCTACTCGGATTCTAAAATGGGTATAATGTCATGTTGAACTTCATCTGCCATACCGGGGTAGGTTTTACCGCGAATCCACATCGGCGGTCGTTTTTTATTTACAGCTTCAGGACGCGTCCATTCTGCTGTTGCCTTGATATAATGTGCGATGTTGGAACGTCTAAAACGTTCACTGTGGTTAAGCAATTTTCAGTATTAAATCATTGTTTGCGGGCGGGGAAACCCCGCCCCTACGGGGGTTCGGCATCTCTCGGAAATCCGAAAACATGAAATTTATTATTTAATATTGCTGAGGACTTGGCTATTAAAAAGGAATTCTGGACAATTACAACTCACCTAATCTTCGGGCAGGAAGCCCCCTTGCTTTAGCAGGGGGAGGAATGCCCACTCCTATAGTTAAAGTTTAGGCGTGTTAGCACCCTAAAATCGGACCGCTTCGCACCTGTTGTTAATCGTTTGTTTCCTTCTAAGTTGTATATCGAAAACAAGCCTTTTGCATTAACACCGGCAAGTCGGGTAAGGCCGTATTGAATGTGTCTGACCAATGTATTTTTCACCAATCCTTTGCCCAATACCGTTCCACCTTGCCGTGAACGCTTCCGACCTTTGGATTCTTGCTGTCTGTGCAGTTCTCTGCGTTTTATCGGTATCGGTGATATACAGAATATATCTGTGTTATCAGGGATATTCTCTCCGCCGATCGTATGATACGCTAAACACCAAGAATCCACACAATGTGCGTCAAAAGTCTCTGATAGTTTCTTTGACGACTTCTTGAGACCTAATCTATCGCGTATCTCCTTGGTTTCCCATCCTTGAAGGGTTAGGAGTTTCCAACGCTTTTCAACTTCAGAATAGAACCACTGCTTACCGACTTCAAGCGGACTAAAGGATTGATTCCACTTCTTCGCACGTTCTATGGTGCGGGCTTTTATATCTTCAACACAGACATGCGTTAGAGGATAGAGTTTAGACAACCAGTCAAGAATACGGAGTTTCCAATCCCATCTTGCGCGTGTGCCTGCGGGGATACGGTCTCTATGAGAGAGGTTGTGTTTCTTGTGTTTGCGGTTCGGACATTTACGAGAACGCCGACTTCTGCGAAGTTCTCGCCGCTTTTCAACTTTTTTACCGACTTTGTTGTGAGCATCTGCCTGAACGTTGAGATAGGTGTGAGACGCTGATTTGACGGTAAAGCCTTCTTTTTTACTACCAGGGTCTACACCGACAACAATCTCTTGTTTATGCTTCTTTTTCGGTTCATAGTTGAGTCTTATAGAGAAAATGCCGTTACACCAATACGGTGTTGCTAATCCTTTCTTAATCAACATACCTGCCTTATTCGGATGTGTCGGCATCAACTTTTCGCCAGACTGAAGCGTTACTGGAACAAACATAGTTTGTAATCTCCCTTACGGGTTGTCTATTGCCCCATCCAGATCATATTGTCAGCACAGCATAGGACTTGGGGAGCATCCTAACGACTTTCTACGGACCACCATAGGACAATACGATATTTTACTGTAGAAAATAGTTTACCTTGTGGAGTGAACGCTTGGTATGCGCTTCGCACAAGCCCCATGCTTTAGCAGGGGGTTATTGACATATTGGATATTGTGCATTGCGTGGACGCCTTGTGCTTCGACTTTACCGTCTCTGACTAAAGCGTTTTCAAAGATATGATAGTCTGGAAAGGTTCGTTTACCGAGGGCGATGTCATCAGCGATTTGACGGATCACGTCGTTTTCTGCTTCAGTAAAAACGCTGTGACGGACAAAGTATCCATTTTCGTCCCACTGTTCGCGTTCGTCAGCGGTTAGTTTAAATTTCCGTTCCTCGGGTGCTGTGGGTCCGTTCACTGATTTTATCCTAAGTGTGTTTACTGGTGGTTCTCTGCGTGCTCTTCCAAAGGTGGGTTAGGTGCCGCATAACCTATTGGTATATAAGATAAATTCGGCAAATCGGTATTTTGCTGGGCGTGCTCGATGGTCATTGACACGGGATTTCCTGAAGCATCTACGTCAATATAAATATTCTCGCTAATTTCCCTCGTTTCAACAGCGTTACACGTTGAAAATTCAATCAATGCCGTGTCGGTGTCATGGAAATACGTCACTTTCATTGCTGACCTCTGACCGAGGATAGTGTCTGTAGTTACCAGAGATAACTACAGACATTCAATGTGCTACATTGAGAAGCCGCCGACAAAGACGTTGTTCTCAGCACCACTTTGCTGCCACGTCACCGGGAGGTGACTGTCTTTATAGCGATAGACTTCGGACTTACCGACGATGGCGTTCTGGATCGCAGTCAGCGGTTTGTACCAAATCTGATGCGGTTGTGTGCAGTTTGCACACGGATAGCGGTTGGCGGAAAGTGCGAGGACTTTACCGACCTTGACATCGTATTTCGTGTCCTTCTTCGTGAACGCAATAGGTGCGGTTTGCGTCGCAACGACTTCACCTAAAACGTCTGCGCGTTTCGTTATGAGCATATTCTTAAGCGCGGCGCGCTGTTCTGGTGTGGTGTTTACGTCCATGTACAACACACTCTTACGGGTTTTGGCATCAATCGCCAAGTTATCTTTCGCACTGATAACAGCGACGACAGTTAAATCGTTGAGTGAAACGCCGTTCCAATTCCCTTCATGGATATTCCAGACGAGGGTCGCTTCTTTCCCGCCTTCGACGTATTCGGCACCGAAGTGGCACGCGCCGATATACACACTCGCGGATCGGGCTTCGATATATTCACCTTGCACCGCTGAAGTTTCTGTGGCAAAGGCAAATCCTGCTACGAAGGTCAAAGCGAGTGTTGTTAAAACAAGTATACCTTTCATTAACTATTCCTCCTTACGCTTTGCTTGAGTGGGGTATAGTCTACAAATCGGGTTCGCGTTACGGGTCGCGAACAGAATACTATACCGTTTAATGTTATTATACCTTGACATCTGTAAAATGTCAACTTTTTTCTCAACCACGTCGGAGTCATTTAATTTCCTGTTTTTTAACCTGATTCCTGTCAAGGTGCTTTGTATTTATCATCAACAAAGTATTTTGACCCATCAATTTGATGAATGCGCCACTCGCCTGACTTCTTTGTGAAGTAAAAACGTCCGATCTCAGTGTAACAACCTCCTGCAAGAACGGCACCGGGCTCGTAGTAGAACGTCGGTCCTTTTGCACTCGCTTCTGTCCAAGGCACGCGAACATTCTGGGGACGAATGTAAAAGTCTGTGAGTTCCGCATTCGGATCGCCCTCACAATTCGAGAAGCGCCAGTTTGTTTGAATATAAGTTTTGACATTGTGCCACCCATAGACATTACCTGTAGTATCCGTCCCCCATTCAATTCCGGTTGATATGTCGAGTGTCTCCGTGAGTGCCGTCATATCTTCTTCAATATAGGCTTTAATGAAAGCACTGTAGACCTGCTGAATCGCCTGTTTTTCGGCTTCAAAATCAATTTGTCTAACTGCTACTTCCTCTTCCGGCACTTTTTCTATGTAGGATTTATCAATGTAAGGTGCAGTCGGAAAAAGGACGAATTCAATAAATTTGAGGGGTTCCTCGGTCTGTTCTTGGTCGATGTCAAGTTCAACATCACCACAACTCAGAAGGCATACCGATAGAGTTATCGCCAATAGCACAGTGATCTCGGTTCCAAAACTTCTTTTCAGGCACATAATTTCACCTCCAGAGATGTGCTAATAGGCGAGCATATTGAGATTGACGGAATACGTGAGAATCTCATCTCTGAATGCGATTTCACTCGGATCATCAACTCTCGTCATCCTGGCACTACCGGCGTTCACTGTGAAGTCAATGCTCCAGTGAGAAAGGATCTCATAACCGATCCCACCTGAGACAGAGACCCCGGTCTGTCTGGCATTTTCCAATGTAAGCGGAGGCTGCCACGTTACGAGGGTTGCGAGTCCAATGTTACCGACGAGATAAAGACCTCGCTTTCGGAATGGAAAGTACATGAACCCCATCCCTGCTGCGCCGTTGGCAATTGTGGTGTCCTTGGTGAAATGATCGAGTGGGAGCCATGAAATGCGGCTTGTGTAGTAGAGTAGGAACTGATCGTTGAACCCGTGGCCAATTTTCATCTCTGTTACCAAGGCAGCCCTTGTTTGACGCTCGGTTAACCATTCGCTTTCGGATGTATGTCTCCAATAGTATTCCGCGAGCGGTTTCGTAAAGCTGGTTCTACCGACACCGACACTAAGCCCAAAAATAAAACCTTTGCGCCTCCCACGGTAGTTTTTCCTTAACAACTGGACAAGCGTGTCCTTGCGTTCTTCGTAGATGAAGCTGCGCGCCTGATCTCCGAAAGCGTGGACCTTGTCGAACGGATAGAGTATTAAAAAGGTGGCAATTAATACCAAATATCCCAACAGTAATGTGATTGTTTTCAATTTTTTATTCAAACTCACGTTAACTATTTTCCAGCGTCTGCTAATAGACGTTGGAGGGTTCCACCTAAAATCTCTGCCTTGTCGTTCTCTGGAATAAAGGAGCAGTGCGTACGAAACGCCTCAAGGGCGTGCTGGTATGTCATGAAGTTGCGAACGACCGGATAGTCAGATCCCCAACAGAGGCGACCCGGACCGAAATGTTCGTAGAGGGCGCGCACGATCCAATGTGTATCCGAATGCGGATAATCCCATGAGACCTGCGAGACATAAGCGAAGCCTGACATTTTGATGTGAATGTTCGGGACGTTTGCTGAGGCGAGTACCTGCTTGAGCTGCGGATATGGGTGTTCTTCACCTGCTCGCGCACCGCCCATGTGATGGCACAGGAATGGAATACTCGGAAACTCGGCAGCGATTTTACGGAGTGCCTCATGCTGGTGGCTTCCCATGGCGATGCTGGCGATCAGTCCCATTTCGGATGTTGTGTGAAAGAAGCGTTCACCCTCTTCGGAGAAAAACCAATCTCCATTGTCATCGCCTCTGAGGTAGTGCGTATAGCCTTTGAGGTTGTACGTTTCTGCTGCGGTTTTCAGCCGGTCAGCTGCGCCATCGGTATGATACGTATCTGTCCATGAGCAGTCCACATCGGCGAATTGGATCAACCGTTCAGGGTAACGTTTAACGCACGCTGCGATGTAATCGTTATTGTCAGGGTTCCTGTCGATGCGTGCACAGACGAGTACCGCCTTGTCCACGTTATGCAGATCCATTTCGTGGAGGAGTTGTTCAATTTTACCGCGGCTTTCGTCATCGGGGACAGGGGGTTGATAGGGCCACCGGGGCCATGCGTGTGTATGTGAATCAATTATCATTCTTTTCTCCTGAATGGGCAGGCACAAGACCTGCCCTGCTTTATCCAACCTCGCTTAAGTTAATCCGAGCATCAAGGCACCTAATTCTTGTTTATTGGTCTCGGTCGGTTTTACAATCCCGACAATCTTGCCGTCGTACATGACAGCAATCCTGTCGCTGAGATGGAGGAGTTCATCCAATTCAGAGGACACAAGTAATACTGCTTTGCCGCGGTTGCGTGCGTGAATAAGTCGCGTATGGACGAATTCCGCCGCATGGATGTCTAAGCCGCGCGTCGGATGCGCCGCAATGATAACTTCAGGGTTTGCTTCTAACTCGCGGGCAACAACGACTTTTTGTTGATTTCCACCGGAGAGTGTTCTAATCGGATGCGTGATGTTCCCTACACGAATCTGGTATTTATCAAGTGCGTTCAGAGCGGACCGTTGGATTGATTTACGCTGAAGCATCCCGTTACGGCAATACCGCTTCTTTTTATGATGACCGATGATGAAGTTATCATCAATTCGATCCCCTAAACTAATGCCGTGCCGGTGTCTGTCAGCAGGTATGTGCGCGACCCGATCGCCGTTTAACGTGAGTTTTCCGCTGTCAATTTGCCGTAAACCTGTCAGCACTTCGACGAGTTCTGTTTGTCCGTTCCCTTCTACACCCGCGACGCCGACGATTTCACCGGGGAACACTTCAAGGTTGACTTCGTTCAAATGCCGTTTACTGGGATTTCTATTCGACAGCATATTTTTCCATTTACGCTTTCTTGCTGCGTCTGAACTTCTGGTAAGCGTAACACCTTCCATGCGGAGCATCGGTGTTGTTTGCGCTGTCTGTTCTCGCGGCACAGAAGTTGGAATGACAGGTTCACCGAGAATCATTTCTGCCAACGTCGCTGGGTCGGTGTCGGTGATAGGGCAACTGTTGACGGTTTGCCCGCGCCACATCACTGTGACGGTATCGGCGATTGCCATGACTTCATCGAGTTTGTGTGTGATGATAATGATACTCTTGCCTTCATCTTTGAGGCTGCGCATGCAATTGAAAAGTCCTGCGACCTCTTGCGGGGCAAGCACGGCTGTCGGTTCATCCATGATGAGGATGTCCGCACCGTGATAGAGGACTTTCAAAATTTCGGTATGCTGTTGGGTACCAATCGGCAGAGATTCAACGGGTGTGTTCAACGGCACATCGAATCCGAGTTGCGCAGCGAGTTCGGCAATCCGTTTTTCTGCTTGTTGGTAATCGAGGAGTGTGCCGAATTTGCGGGGTTCTTTGGCGAGGACGATGTTCTGAAGTGCCGTGAAGACGGGGATGAGCGTGAAGTGTTGCTGCACCATCCCTAAACCGAGACGCATTGCACGCCGTGGGGAAGGTATATCGACACGATTTCCATTGACGAATATCTCACCCGCATCGGGTTGATACAGTCCATATAGGATCTTCATCAACGTGGATTTACCTGCACCGTTTTCGCCAACAATCGCATGAATCTCACCGCGTTGAAGCGTGAAATCCACCGAGTCGTTTGCTTGGACTTCTCCAAATTGTTTGCTGATGCCGTGCATCTCAATGATCGGTGCGTGTGTCATCTCTACTGCCGTTCATGCGGAACAACGATGTCGCCTGATATAATTTTCGCCTTGAATGCCTCAACCTGTTTCAAAATCTCGTCTGGGAGCAGTTCGCGGTTCACATCGTCAACGATATATTCAACACCGCCCTCTTTGAGTCCGTAGTCTTTGAGACCACCAGAGAAATTGCCTTCTTGGACGCTCTTTATGGTTTCATAGACCGATATTTCGACCCCTTTAATAACGCTTGTGAGTACTAAGCCGGGCGCGAGATTATTGCCGTTAGAATCTACCCAGATGATCGATTTTTTTCTGGTTTTCGCTGCTTCAAGGACACCTAAACCACTGGCGCCAGCGGCGGCAAGGATGATATCTATCCCTCTATTATATTGCGCGAGCGCGAGTTCTTTGGCTTTTGCGGGGTCATTGAAGGCTTGTGGGGTAACACCGACGTAGTCCGCGACGAATTCAATGTCAGGATTTGTCGCCTTAATACCAGCATCGAACCCGATTTCAAACGCCTCGACCAATGGTACCTTCATCCCACCGATGAAGCCGATCTGTTTTGTTTCTGTTTTCAACGCTGCGATAACACCGGCAAGATATGTCCCTTCGTGTGCGCGATAGGTGAGCGACGCGACATTCGGGTGTTCTATCACGGCATCAATCAGTGCGAACTTGACCTCTGGGAATTCACTGGCGACGCGTTTCATCGGTTCTTGAAAAAGGAAACCGACACCGATAATTAGATCGTATTTGAGTTTCGCCAATCTACGGAGTGTTAATTCGGTATCCGTACTTTGGCTTGGGGTGACCTCTGTCAGTTTAAATCCCCACTCGTCTTCTGCTTTTTTCGCGCCAGCGTAGGCGGCATCGCAAAATGAAAGATCCCCGCGTCCGGTGACATCATAGATAAGACCGACTTTCAGGGCTGCAGGGGCTGTCTCTATCACAGCGAAACAGGCGATAAAAATCGTAACCAAAATGTTTATACGCACAATAATTTCCTTTCTATATCATGTTTTTTCATAGATCCTGAAGGGGTATGTTTCAATGCTATCTATAATATATTATAGTGGCTTCAAATGCAAGTGTTATTACTAATTCTGTCCTGCTCAAAGTCCCTCTGATAAGGGGGATTTAGGGGGTTGACTTTGCATTAAGAGTGTATAAGTAATTCTAAAATCTACCATAAATAGCCCTGAGTGAACTCCGAAGACTATTTAGGGACACCTGTGGTGTTCTGTATTGATGGTTTTAACTTTTTATGAAATGCTGCGATAGGCTGCGAAAATTTACGTGTTTTTTAAAATTGTATCCATATTTTAATATAATATATATTAAGTATTAGCACCTGTGAAAAGGACAGCACAAAAAACGGACAATTGAAGCACTAAGCGTCTGAACTGTGATTTATGTGATTTTAAGGGTTACTGAGATAGGAGGGAACTCCAAAGTTTTGGCTTTGAAGTTCCCGGTATTTGGGGGGGTAGTAGTTATATAGTAGATCCCGTAATTATTTATACACTTGACATCGGTTCGGTTAGGAAACCGAACCTACCGAGGGTTGAAAGTGTGTATTTATTTTTGGGATTTACTATAAGTTAACTTCTTGTGGCAGTTCAGTTTATTGTCGCTGCCACAAGAAACCTCTTTTACCGATAACTCTCACTTCATGGTGGTCAATATGAAACGCCAATATGTCACACAAATGTGTCTATCGCTTGTAAGAACGCTTCAACACTGGATATATGGAGGGCTACACGGAACAACTCGGTTGGCATTGTGAGGTCTGAAACCGTTTCAAGGGCATCGCGAACCGGTTCCACCTCCGCTTGTGAAAAGCGTTCGCTCAGTACAGTAAAGATATTATGAACTGACATCTCACGTGCACCGCGCTCAATGCCTTGTTCTATAAGGGCTTCTGCGCCTGTCATGATGATATTTCTAACCTTTGTATCAAAATTGTATCCAGATAACACAACGTCGCCTGCAGCGCATCATAATGCCGCACAAGGCAGGTGTCCTCCCCTGCAGGCGGGGATTGTATCCCCGCCGAATTACAGTCGCCCCTACGGAGCTTAGTTTCGCGACGGATGCCGTGTCTATAGACATACCACCCCTACGGGGCTGCGTGTGCGGGCATCTGTGTTTGTTTTTCTCCGAGTTGGGTTTGTATTTGAAACATTGCGAAAAATTAGGAGGCTCCAGAAAACAGATCCCGATTTCCACAGAGGTTACGCAAGACACAATAATGCACGTCGCATTTGGGCGAGGCGCAATGAATTGCGCTACTGCGAACCGTGCCACTTTTGAGAACCCAGCCCCTTTGAAACTGTATCCGTTTGTAGTGATGCGATTCATCGCATCCTTAGGGATTGGCGCACTTTAGAGTTACATGAGGCGCAATGAATTGCGCTACTACGAACCGTGCCACTTTTGAGAACCCAGCCCCTTTGAAACTGTATCCGTTTGTAGTGATGCGATTCATCGCATCGCTGCGGAAGTTCTATTACAGAAATTGTCCAAACTATAGTATAAATAGATTTAGGGATTGGCGTGCTTTTCGGGCGTGCCAACCCCTAATACATGATTAGATCAAACGGTTACAAAATGGTGGGGATACAATCCTCACCAGCGGTAGTCGTGATTAGGTCAAACGGGTAATTACTTCCGTATCAACAGCTTGCGGGTTGCCATGTAATCACCCGCTTTGAGTGTATAGAAATACACACCTGTCGCCACCTTTTCACCGAGATAGTTACGTCCATCCCAATGCGCTGCCTTGCTCCGGCTCTGGTAGAAACCCGCAAATTGGTGACCCAATCGCAACGTCCGCACGACACGACCTTGGATATCATAGATCGTTAGCGTAACTTCTGCGGGTTTGGCGAGCTGATACGGTATCCACGTTTCAGGGTTGAATGGGTTGGGAAAGTTGGTGAGGAGTGCGGTATTCTCAGGAATCACAGGAGATATTTCAAGGGATGGCGCAGCACCTGCTACATCCGTGACATCAATGGTAACGGTAATACGATCAGTCCCTCCGTTGCCATCAGAGACAGCGACGGTGACCGTATAAGAGTTCTTCGTTTCATAATCAAGTGCAGCACTGGTTTGGAGCTGCCCTGATGTTCTAACAATACGAAACGCTGCTGCATCCGTGCCACCGAGATGATACGTGAGTGTGTCCGCGGTGTCCGCATCTGTGGCAGAAACAGCACCCCCGATGTTTTCCCCGGATGCTGTGTCCTCAGCTACGGATCGGGTGGTGCTGGTCCCATCGGTAGATGACCTTCAATTACCTCAATTGCTGCCTTGAGTCGATGGAGGGGACCATAATCCGAAATCGAATTACCACTCAGATAGAGCGAGGTCAGTGCGGTCAAGTTTTCAAGTGCTGATACATCAGTTATCGAATTGCTACCCAGATAGAGGTGTGTCAGTGCGGTTAAGTCTTCAAGTGCTGATATATCACTGATCGAATTGTTCATCAGATTGAGCGATGTCAGTGTGGTCAAGTCCTCAAGTGCTGATATATCACTGATCGAATTGTCAGACAGAGCGAGCCTTGACAGGGAAGTCAAGTCCTCAAGTGCTGATATATCACTGATCGAATTGCTACCCAGCAAGAGCGATGTCAGTGTGGTCAAGTTTTCAAGTGCTGATATATTACTGATCGAATTGTAAGCCAGAGTGAGCGATGTCAGTGCGGTGAGTCCATTGAAATCGCCAGTTTTCAGAGAACGGATTAACTCATTTGACAAATCCAGGGATGTAATCGCTGCGAGGTGTGCTTCGGTCACATCGCCTACGGAATTTACACCGGCTGCAGCAACAATACCATCGCGCACTTGTGGCGTGCGTTCACTGAGCGGCGGTGTGATTTCGGATACATCTGTGACATTGATGGTGACGAGGACGCTATTGATGAGACCCTGGCTATCAGTCGCTCGGACAGCCAGTTGGCTGTAAGAACGCTTCGTTTCATAGTCAAGAGCTGCGCGGGTTTGGAGCTGCCCTGTATTTGCGTCAATACGAAAAGCGTCCTTATCGTCCCGCTGCAGCGAATAGGTCATTGTATCCCCACTATCGGGGTCTGTTGCCTGGAAGGGATCGCCGATGTTTGTGCCGGCAGCCGTGTTTTCTGCAACAGAGAGTGTAACCCTACCAGAAATGTTGAAACTCGGTTTCTCATTAACATCGGTAACATTGATAGTGACGGCGATGCTATCTGTGCCGCCATTACCATCGGAAACAGAAACCGTCACGGAATAAGAGGACTTGCTTTCGTAGTTTAGGGCAGCGTTAGTTTGGAGTTGTCCCGACGTGCCGACAATGCTAAATGAACTTGCATCCGTGCCACCTAAAGTATAGGTTAACGTATCACCGGTATCCGCATCGGTCGCAGCAACCACACTCCCGATATTTTCACCAGAAGCGGTATTTTCAGCAATAGAACGCGTCGTGCTGGTGCCATCGGTGAATGCGGGGGCACGGTTCTCATCTACATCTGTAACATTGATGCTAACCGTAATGCTATCGCTGCCGCCGTTGTTATCAGAGACTTCCACCGTCACGGAATAAGACGACTTGGTTTCATAATCTAAGGCTGCGTTAGTTTGCAGCTGCCCAGAGGTGGAAATAATGCTAAATGAGGCCGCATCTGTGCCGCCTAAGGTATAGGCGAGTGTAGTATTGGCATCCACATCTGTCGCAGCAACAGCAGTGCCGATGTTTGTGCCGGAAGCCGTGTTCTCCGCAACACTCCGCGTCGCGGTGCTACCCTCTGTGAAACTTGGTGCTTCATTGACATTCGTCACGTTGATGGTGACGAGGACGCTACTGACGAGCCCCTCGCTATCGGTCGCTCGCACGGCGAGATTGCTGTAAGAATTCTTCGTTTCATAGTCAAGTGCCGCGCGGGTTTGCAGCTGCCCCGTGTTTGCATTAATACTAAACGCATCCTTATCACCCCGCTGAAGCGAATAGGTCATCGTATCCCCACTATCGGGGTCTGTTGCCTGGAAGGGATCGCCGATGTTGGTATTGGCTACCGTGTTCTCTGCGACGGAGAGCGTGACCCTCCCAGACGTGCTGAAAGTCGGTTTCTCATTGACGTTTGTGACACTGATCGTGACATCGATGCTATCTGTGTTATTTGTCGTATTTCCATCGTCAGCAGTAATCGTCACCGAGTAAGACGATTTTGTCTCGCGGTCCAGAGCTGCGCTTGTTTGGAGTTGCCCGGTAGTGCTGACAATACTGAACGATGCGGTATCATCGCCACCGAGTGTATAGGTGAGCGTGTCACTATCTGGATCTGTCGCAGATACAGCAGTGCCGATGTTTTGTCCCGATGCCGTGTTCTCTGCTACGGAACGCGTCGCGGTGCTGCTTGCGAAACTCGGTGCTTCATTGACATCTGTGACACTAATCGTGACATTGATGGTATCCGACAGACTCCCATCGGAGGCAGTGACGGTCACGGAATAGGAGGTCTTGGTTTCATAATTCAGGGCTGCGCTGGTTCGGAGTTGACCGGTGGTGCCGACAATACCGAACGAGGCCGCATCCGTGCCACCGAGCGTATAGGAGAATGTGGTGTTCGCATCCACATCCGTCGCAGTAACCGGACTGCCGATATTTGTGTTGGCTGCGGTGTTCTCTGCTATGGAACGCGTCGCGGTGTTGGTTGCGAAACTCGGTGCCTCGTTGACGTTCGTCACATTGATTGTGACGGGAATGCTATCGCTGCCGCCATTGCCATCAGAAACGGAAACTGACACCGAGTAGGACGATTTGCTTTCATAGTTTAGGGCTGCGTTAGTTTGGAGTTGTCCCGATGTGCTGACGATACTGAACGCGGTCGCATCTGTGCCAGCCAGCGTATAGGTTAAGGTATCGTCATCCGCATCCGTCGCAGCGATCGCACTGCCGATGTTTCTGCCGGATGCCGTGTTCTCGGCAACACTGCGCGTGGCACTGTCGCCATCCTTGAAGATCGGCGCGTTGTTTCCAGCCGTTTCATCGACATCCGTGACGTTGATCGTGACGCTAATGACACGTCTGCCCCCATTACCATCGTCGGCAAAAACGGCAAACGAGTAGAGGCTCTTCGTTTCATAGTCCAAGGGTGCTTTGGTTCGGATTTGACCGGTATTGCTGTCGAGACTAAATGCCATTCCATCGATCCACCCCTTCGTATAGGTGAGTGTATCGTTATCGGCATCCGTTGCAGCGACAGGGACGCCGATGTTTACCCCGGGTGGGGTGTTCTCCGCAATAGCGCGTATCGCGCGGTTACCGTCTATGAACACGGGGGCACTGTTCTCATCAGCATAACCTGCTATATGTGTGCCAAGAACCATCAAAATCGTCAGGAAAATTGATAGAATATCTCTTTTATTTTCAAATAGTAGTTTCATCATAAGTTCCTTTATCCGTATTCAATACGACTTTTCAGTGAACAGCGGTCATTTTTGAGAGTTTCGGAGAACCCGAAGAGGCACAGGAAACCAACAGCCTATGCTACAAAATGGCAACTTGGGTTATAATCAGTCAATTTACGTTTTAATTTAAATAATTAAGTTATAAAGACTGTATCTAACTTAGATTATAGGGGATATTTAAAAAAAAAGCAAATAATTTAATAAAAATTGTTAATGTGGCTTGAAAAGTGTGTGATACTTTTCCTAATCGCACCAGATCCTCGAAAAAAAGAAGTGAAAATCCAATAATTTATTAAAATTGAATGCCTCTGCTTCCTGAAGTTCCTGTTGATTTTTTTATTGTTGGTTGACTTTTTTATTCTTTAAAGGTATTCTATTTATGAAATTCCCACTGTTGTTGTAATAGTGAGGAATGGATTGGCGAATGTCTATATTCTATTGACCAAAATGGAGGAGAGGCTATGAGAACAGTTATCACAGTGCCGAAGTTAGCGGCATTGGGTCTCGTTGTGCTTTTCGGTATCGCGCTTTCGCTACCAACGTCCGCAGGCACCCAGTTATGGGACTTTGAAAAGAAAACCGATGACTGGAAAGTCGCCAATGGGAAGTGGGAAGTCAAAGGTGGGGTCTACAATGTTGAGAGAGGCGGACGCGCGGAACACTCGCTCGTCGGTGAAGAGGACTGGGACGACTACACCATTGAGGCGAAAGTTCGATTGGATGAGCATAATTGGGCAGGGATCGTTTTTCGAGCGCAAAGCGAGATGGAGTACTACGTCTATTACCTCAATGTGCCCAATAACATAGTAGAACTCTGGCGGCACAAAAAAGGTGACTGGACTGCCCGGGACAATATCGTGAAAACCCCTCCTGTTAAAGGCGACAAGATAGAAAACGGCAAATGGATTGATATGAAGGTCGTCGTTGAAGGCAATGAATTTGCAGTGTATGTCAACGGTAAACTTCAGGCTGAGAATAAAGATGATGTCTACAAAACCGGTCAAGTCGGGGTGTGGGCATGGGAAACTGAAGCGAGTTTTGATGATTTCACTGTTAGCGGTGATAATATCAAGGATACCCTTGCTGTTGACCCGCATCGCAAATTAGCAACCACATGGGGTCGTCTCAAACGGGTTTACTAATTTTTTTAGGGTTTTGCCTCAGAAGTTTTCTGCGTGAGAACCGCGTTGAAAATTTTTGAGGCAACCTACAAAAGAGAGATTTATTAACAGAAATGGTATTCTATTGACCAAAATGGAGGAGAGGCTATGAGAACAGTTATCACAGTGCCGAAGTTAGCGGCATTGGGTCTCGTTGTGCTTTTCAGTGTGGCACTTTCGCTGCCGACGGACGCAGGTACCCAATTGTGGGACTTTGAGGAGAAGCACGATGATTGGAAAGTTGCGAATGGAAATTGGGAAATCGCAAAAGGAGTTTACCACGTTGAAAAGGGTGGACAAGCGGAACACTCGCTCGTCGGTGAAGAGGACTGGGATGACTACACCATTGAGGCGAAAGTTCGATTGGACACTCACCATTGGGCGGGTATTGTTTTTCGCGCGGAAAGTGAGATGGAGTACTATGTCTACTATCTCAACGTCCCGAATAACAAGACCGAACTCTGGCGGCACAAAGATGGTGGCTGGGCTGCCCGCGACAACATCGCGCAGATTCCAGCTGTCGAAAAAGTCCAGATAAAGAACGGCGAATGGATTGATATGAAGGTCGTCGTTGAGGGGAGTGAGTTTGAGATCCACCTCAACGGTAAACTTCAAGGTCAACATAAAGACGATGCGTATAAAACCGGTCAAGTCGGTGTCTGGGCATGGGAAACCGAGGCGAGTTTTGATGATTTTACGGTGATGGGCGACAATATCGAGGATACCCTTGCCGTTGATCCGAGTCGCAAACTCGCAACGACATGGGCGCGGCTCAAACGGACTTACTAATTTTGGATGAGGTTTAGCCTCAGAGGTTTTCTACGTGAAAACCGCGTTGAAGACTTTTGAGGCAACTCTATATAAAAGGAAGTGATGGCATGAAATATCTGTTTTCAACTGTTGTGATGTGTTGTTTTCTCGTCCTCGTAGCATCTTTCGCTTATGCCGGTGAACAGACTTGGACGTTTGATTCAGAAGCGGACGACTGGGAAGTCGCGAACGGTGTTTGGAGCGTTGAAGATGGTACTTATAAGCTCGCTAAAGGCGGTAGAGCCGAGCACTCCCTCGTCGGTGACGCTGAATGGGAAGATTATACCGTTGAGGCGAAAGTCCGGCTCGATGAAGGGAACTGGGCAGGTGTTGTCTTCCGCGCGCAGAGTGAGATGGAATACTACGTTTATTATCTCAATGTTCCGAATAACAAGACTGAACTCTGGCGGCATAAGCCGAGCGCATGGGATTCCCGTGATAAAATCGGCGAACTTGCAGGGAAAAACATCACTGTTGCGAACGACGAGTGGTTTGACATGCGGATCGTCGTGGAAGGCACGTCAATGAAACTCTGGATTAATGGTGAAGAACAGGGTGAACTCAAGGATGAAACCGGTGCCGATTATCCTGCGGGGCAAGCGGGGGTCTGGGCGTGGGAAACCGCTGCAAGTTTTGATGACGTTACCGTTTCTGGGGATGCTGTTGAGGGACTCACGCCAGTCGAGCCGCAAGATAAATTGGCTACGACGTGGGGTCGTCTCAAACAGCGTTTTTAGATGGCGTTTTATCATTTGAGCATAGGGTGGACGGTAGCAAGTGGCACCGAAACTTTCCTATTACGTAGTTGTATGGGTGGCACTCATTGGGTGCCACCTTACCTTATGGCAATTGCCAGACGCGTTCTGCCAAGAAACAACTGATGCCTCGGACATCACAGCGCAGATTCGGGACTATAAAGCACAATTGGCTGCGGATGGCACTCAGACTGAAATTCGCTTGAAACTCGCAAAGGTGTATCTCCAAATTGAGGCGTATGCCGAGGCGGTTGATGCGTATCAGCAAGTGATAGCGATTGCCGAACCAAATGGAGTCCAGGGAACCACAACGATTACACCGGATTCGGATGTTCCCGCGGCTTATTACGGTTTGGGATTGGCGTATACCGGACTTGAAAAGTTTGAAGATGCTATAACCGCATATCAGCAAGCCATTGCGTATACACCCGATTCAGCATATATCCACGCAGCTTTGGGGAGTGCTTACGCTAGCACACACCGTTACGCCGAGGCACTCGACGCTTACAAAGTGGCGGTCACGTTAAATTCCAGCGATGAGATGATTCATCATCAGCTTGGGAACGTCTATAGTAAGCGTGGCGCACACACGGCGGCAATACGACATCAACTGCAGGCGATCGCGCTTGCCCCAAAATTCGCAGCTGCACACTATCAGTTAGGACTCCTTTACGCACAAGAGCAGCGGTGGACTGACGCTATCAGCGCGTATCGCACGGCATATCAGAACGATCCGGCACTCGTTGAGTCACTCTATAATCTCGCACAGGCATATCTCCGCACGGGAGATACTGCAGCGGCGCGTGAACAGATGGCACTGTTTGAGAAACGGAAAGCGGTACTCACGCCGCTGCAGGAGTTACGCGGCGCGCTCCAGCGGACACAAGGTGCAGCCGAACGCTCACAGCTGCTTGGAAACATTGGTAGGTACTATCTTAAAAACGGAGACTATGAAAAAGCCGTCTCGGAGTACCAAAAAGCACTCGGCATGGATCCGCAATCGGTCGCTGCTTACAACGGTATCGGTGTTGCCTATACAATGCTTGAGAGATATGAGGATGCAGTGGCTGCGCAACAGAAGGTGCTGGAACTTCAACCGGATTTCGCGAAGGCACACGCGGGTCTCGGTTTAGCGTATCTCAGGCAGCATAAGACGGCACTCGCGCTAACGCATTACCGACAGGCAGTCGCACTGGAACCCCAATTTTTAGAAGCGCATCAAAAAATCGCTATAATTTTGCTGGATCAGGAGCGTTATGCGGAAGCGACTGACGCATATTTGACAATTACCAACCTGAAACCGGACGATGCTGAGGCGTATCACAATTTAGGATTGTGCTACGCACATCAAGCGAGGGAAGGTGATGACTCCTCAAGATCCGCTGAAAATTTGACAGGTTCAGCGTTGGTGGCACTTGAAAAGGCTGTTGACCTTTCGGTATCAGGGGTTCGTGATGTGGAACCGCCTATTCAGCCGCCATTTCTGACGGAAACCTATTATCTGATTGGTGAACTTCAGGCGAGTCAAGGCGATTTCGGTGCGGCGGAGAAGGCTTATCTATCATCTGGTTTGCCGAAGGCGTATCATGCGCTGGCGCAGTTAAGCGCGAAGGTTGCGAGCAGAGATAAAGCGGATTCAAAACGTGGGTTAGAAACAGCGCGGCGTTACGCACAGGAAGCGATTGGTTTAGATCCGAATGTCGCGAGTTATTACAATACGCTTGCACTCATTGAATTCCGACGCGGCGATTATCGGCAAGCCGAGCAGGCGATCCGAAAGGCATTAGCACTTGAACCGGAGAACCCTAACTACCAACAAGGGTTAAAACAGATTTCTGGTAAATTGGCGGTAGAATGACTACGCGTTCCTCTTACTGACCGCTACTTAAAAATGAAAGGACTTACATGGCATACGATAGTCTTGCAGAGTTTGTGAAAGCCTTGGATCGTGCAGGCGAACTCAAACGCATTAAAACGACTGTATCTCCGGACCTCGAAATTGCCGAAATCACCGATCGCGTGAGTAAAGCAGAGGGCCCCGCGCTCCTGTTTGAAAAGGTTGAGGGCAGCGATATGCCGCTCCTGATTAATACCTACGGCTCTTATGAACGGATGGCGATGGCGCTCGGTGTTGACGATCTCGGACAGGTCGCATCGGAAATTGAGCGTATGATTAAATTAGACGCGCCTGATTCGCTCCTTGATAAAGTGAAAATTCTTCGGATGTTGTCTCAACTGACAAATTTTCCACCGAAAACAGTCAAAAAAGGGGCGTGTCAAGATGTTGTCCTAACCGGTGAAAATGCTTCCTTAGATGTCCTGCCGCTCATTAAATGCTGGCCCCTCGATGCTGACCGATATATCACCTTGCCCCAAGTTTTTACGCATAGTCTCAAAACGGGTCAACGGAATGTTGGAACTTATCGTTTACAGAAGATAACCCCACACGCATTAGCGATGCATTGGCAGATTCATCACGATGGTGCTGCGCATCATCGCGAATATCGTCAAGCGGGACAACAGATGCCTGTGGCTATCGCACTTGGGGGGGATCCGGTGATGTCTTACATCGGTACTGCACCACTTCCATCCGGTATTGATGAACTCCTGTTTGCAGGGTTCCTCCGAAAATCGAATGTGGAGATGGTGCCTGCCAAGACGATTGATATGCTGGTGCCTGCGGATGCTGACATCGTGATTGAAGGCTATATTGAACCTGATGAGACCTGTATAGAAGGCCCCTTTGGCGATCATACGGGATTTTATTCCTTGGCAGATGAGTATCCATTGCTTCACATCACGGCGATTACGCATCGTAAAAATCCTATCTATCAGACAATCATCGTCGGTAAACCGCCGATGGAGGACTGCTACATGGGGAAAGCGACTGAGCGGATTTTTATGCCGTTGATTAAGACGCAGCTACCGGAACTCGTGGATATGAATCTGCCCTTGTTCGGTGTATTCCACAATTTCGCGTTGATCTCTATTGACAAACGCTACCCTTATCAGGCAAAAAAGATGATGCACAGTTTCTGGGGACTCGGGCAGCTGATGTTCAGCAAAATTATCATCGTTGTTGACAAAGATGTTGATGTCCAGAATGTGGAAGAGGTGCTTTTCTACGTCGGAAGCAATGTCGATCCGAAACGGGATGTAACAATTGTTGAAGGACCTGTTGATGTATTGGATCACGCATCCCCACTCATGGGTGCCGGGTCTAAGATGGGCATTGATGCGACGACGAAGTGGGCAGAAGAGGGGTATCAACGCGAATGGCCCGAGGAGATTCGGATGTCGGACGACGTAATTGCCTTAGTTGACGAGAAGTGGAAAAAGTATGGATTTTGAGAAATAGGAGAAAAACGATGGCAGAAACGATTTACGATGTTGCAGTAATTGGCGCGGGACCTGCTGGCACACAAGCCGCGGTCTCAGCGAGCCATCAGATGCGACATGTTTTGATGCTACACTCGGGGAAGGTGAGTTTTAGTCGCGGTCGCGCATATTGGTCAAAGTCGGTAGAGATTGAAGATGCACCGGTCTTTCCCGGTATCATCGGACCGAATTTTGCGAAGGAACTCATGAAATGGATGGAGAGCCGACCGGTTGTCGATTTCATGCTCGGATCGGAGAAGCGGAAAACCGGCATTGACATACGCGACGGTCTGGTGCAAAAACTCACACGGAACGGTGATGTCTTTGAACTTGAAGCATCCACAAAAACACTCAAACAAAATACACCTTTAGAAATCGCGCATTTTAAATCTCGCACCGTTGTTGTTGCTGCTGGATTTGATGACAAGTGGCCCGATATCGAGTTTGACCCCGGTGAAGAACGACTCTATAAGCAGTATGCGACCGTCTTCCGCTACGCCGGTAACAAAAAAGGGTGGCATGTCTGTATCCGTTGCGATGGACATCTCCATGTCAATGAACATTTGGCACTTCTTGGTGTCGGCGACTATATCTATGAAGCAGCGATCGGGGCACAAGATTTTACCGATAAAATCACAATCCTAACAAACGGTAGACCTCACGGTATGTCGCCGCCTGTATTGGAACAGGTGAAGGCACGTAAAATTAATATCATTGAGACAAAAATTAAACGGCATATTGGTGAGAAAACGAATCTTTTGGGTTTTGAGATGATTGATGGAACAGAGTTATTTTTCCACGGCTTCCTTGTTGACGAAGGGTTAATCCCGAATACGAAATTCCTTGAGGGGTGGGATTATCAGAAAGACGAAGAAGGTTTAATCGTCGCAAACGAAGATATGCAGATGTTAGATAGCAGTGGGGACCCGATTCCTGGACTCTTTGCCGCGGGGGATATTATATCCGGTGAGCGAAACCTAATTGCAACAGCATTTGCACTCGGACAAGAGGCTGGTTTGTCAGCATCAGACTCCTTGCGCCGCTGGCATTTTCCGCATTAGGAGGCATCTATAGAAGTAATGCAGAACGAGCAAAAAGACACCGTCTATATTATTGATACGCACGCCGAAATATTTCGTGCTTACTACGCGATTCGCAGCGGATTGACAAGTAGTATCACCGGTGAAGCGACACACGCCGTGTTCGGATTCACAGGCACACTGATTCGGATTTTAACCGAACTTCAAGCAAAGTATATTGTCGCTGCGATTGATACGCCGGGGGACACGTTTCGCAATGAACTCTATTCGGAATACAAGGCGAATCGTTCCCCCCCACCGGATGATCTCGTGACCCAGATTCATCGCATCTTGCAATTGCTTGATGCGTTTGGTATCTTGACGCTCGGTAAACCTGAATTGGAAGCCGATGACATCATTGCCTCTGTTACACAGGCAGTACTTGACGATCCAGACGCACAGGCTGTTGATGTCACTATCATTTCGAGAGACAAAGACCTTGAGCAGCTCCTCGGTGATCGGGTGACAATGCTCGACCTGCACAACAATAAGATTATTGATGAGCGGTCGTTGTGGGAGACCAAAGGTATAAAGCCGGATCAGGTTATTGATGTCCTCGCATTGATGGGAGATACCTCTGACAACATTCCTGGGGTCCAGAAGATAGGTTTGAAAACCGCTGCACAATTGATCCAGCAGTACGGCTCTATTGACGGTATTTTTGAGAACATTGATGAGATTAAGGGGAAACGTCGCGAAAATTTAGAGAACGCACGCTCGCAACTCTCCTTTTCACAGGAACTTGTAACCCTAAAACGGGATGCTGCTTTGGACTTCTCTTTAGAGCAGGCGCGCGTCAAGCCGTTTGACCTCCAGAAAATCCGCCCGCTACTTCAGGAATTAGAACTCAAACGTTATGAGCAGGTTGTAACGAAACTTGCAGGCGATAGTGCTGAATCCCTTATCACACCGACGACGCGTAAGGAACGGGTTGCGGAATTGGAAGAAAAAAAGGATGCTATTCTGGACAAGGGGAGTTATGGCACCGCTGAAACAGGCGATTATTCTGCAATTGTCACGCTTGACCAATTGAATGACCTCGTTGAGACGCTATCAACACAGGAAATTATCTGTTTTGATACGGAAACAGATGGCTTAGAACGGGAAGCGACGCTTTGTGGGTTAAGTTTCTCGTGGAAACCGAAGCACGGCGTTTACGTGCCCGTTCGTTCGCCGCAACCTGAAAACCATTTAGATACAGACACCGTGCTTTCGGCACTTAAGCCGATTTTGGAGAATCCCGCTTTATCAAAATGTGGACATAACTTGAAGTTTGATGCAAGTATTCTGGTTAGAAACGGTGTCAAACTCCAAGGTGTCGTTTTTGATACGTTGCTTGCAAGCCAATTGGTGGACGCACGGACCCCTTCTCACAATCTTGATACGTTGGCATTGCTCCATTTAGAGCATAAGATGATCTCTTTTGAAGAACTAACAGCGGACCCAAATGATCCAACACCTGCTGACGCAGCAGAACAATTAGGTGGACTGTTTGAGGCAGAAGGCACACAACAGAAAACAATTGATCAAGTCCCTTTAGAAAAAGCGACCATTTACGCTGCAGAAGATACTGACATCACGTTGCGCCTCTATCATTTCCTCATGCCGAAACTTAAGGAGATAGGTATTACGGAATTGGTTCGTAATATAGAATCGCCACTCGCACCTATTCTTGCAGAGATGGAATATAACGGTATCGTTTGCGATAGAGATGAACTCAAACGCCAAAGCGGTGTCATTGAAAAACTCGTTAGTGACCGGCAGCAGGAGATACATGAAATCGTCGGGCATCCGTTTAACATTGATTCGCCACACCAACTTGCACCTGTCCTGTTTGATGAACTCGGTTTTAAACCGGTAAAACGTACACAAGGGGGTAAAGTTTCCACGGATGTCACCGTGTTAGAGGCACTTTCCCTCAGAGAGGATGTCAACGATCCGAAGACGAGTGTACCTCGCTTAATCATTGAATACCGCCGGTATCGTAAGTTACAGAGTACCTATCTTGCGCAACTTCAGAGTGCTATTGATACACGAACGGATCGTATTCATACGCATCTCTATCAATTAACGACAGCAACAGGTCGTTTGAAATCTGACGGTCCGAATCTACAGAATATCCCTGTTCGGACAGAGATTGGCAGACAGTTACGCCGTGCCTTTAGAGCACCGGAGGGGCATAAGTTAATCTGTGCCGACTATTCACAGATTGAGCTGCGTATCCTTGCACACTTTAGCGAAGATGAAAGTTTAATCGAGACATTTACTGAGGATTTGGACATCCACACAGCAGTTGCCTCGCAGGTGTTTGAGATGCCGACTGAGTTGGTTACGCGGGAACTCCGTGATAAAGCCAAGACGATCAATTTCGGTATCATCTATGGGGTTTCGCCAACTGGGCTTTCACGTCGGATTAAGGGGATGCGTGTGAAAGAGGCATCAGCCCTCATTGACGATTACAAAACGCGTTTCCCGGGAATAGATCGGTTTCTGCAGCAATGTGTTCAACAGGCATCGGATCACGGATATGTCACGACACTTACCGGTAGACGCCGCGCGATTCCTGAAATCTATGCGACCAACCGAAGGCGGCGCAGTCTTGGTGAACGGCTGGCAATTAATACCGTGGTGCAAGGTTCTGCTGCGGATCTGATGAAAGCAGCAATGGTGCATGTACAACGTCGAATTGATACGGATAAACTGCCAATGAAAATGCTATTACAGATTCATGATGAATTGGTGCTTGAGACACCGGAACGGCTTGCGACCGAACATGCTGAGATTGTTTGCGAAGAAATGGAAAATGCGATGTCGTTGCGCGTACCCCTTCGGACAGAGGCGGGAATCGGGGATAATTGGATGACCGCAAAGTAAAATTTTTCTATCAATGAAATTTAAAATTGACAAATAACGAAGGTTGTGATATAATTTATTGTAAATTTTAAGGGAAATGTGGATTGTGTCCGCTGCCAAAGTTATGAGTAGTGTTTTGAAAGTTTTATGGTTTAGCCCTAAAACCACTCTCATTATGAGGGGGGACAAGGCATCCGACAAGAGGTTGATGATCGCTAATTTTGCAATCTTTCCTATGCTTGCTGCCAAATTTCTGCCTTTGAAAATGCTGACAGTGCTCAGTTTTCTCATTTTCCCGTATTTTCATTCCCTATACTGGTACCCTGAAAAACAGTGGTTTACACGAATGCCTCGTGTGTTTTCATGGGCTGCTGTCTGTGAGGTAGTATCGGGTTAGGGTGTACATAATTTCCAAAAGGAGAAACGAGATGAATATCTACGTTGGCAACGTGCCTTACGCGGCTACGGAAGAGGACCTTGAAGCACTTTTTAGTGAGTACGGTCCGGTTGCTACTGCGACAATTATCCGTGACCGATACGATGGTCGATCCAAAGGGTTTGGATTTGTTGAGATGGAAAACCAAGAGGACGGCGAGCGAGCGATAGAAGCGTTGGATGGCCAAGAAATGATGGGGCGTCCCCTGAAAGTTAACCCGGCGCGTCCTCGCACAGAGCGTCGTGAACCTCGTCGGTACGAAGATGCAGACGACACCGAACTATAGTTTGTTTCGGACTCGCTTCAGTGCGACTGCACTTGTGTGTGCCTCTGGTATTGAAATAAAAGTGCCGTAAAGGCTACAACACCTTCTGCAGCTGATAAGTTTTGCCCCGGTTATGGGATCTGCTTTACGAAATAGGTCTCGTGCCGGGGCTTATCTGTACAGAGGGGATAGGGTGGGGAAGCAGTAATTAATACTATACTATTTCCCCAGAGTTCCATCCGTTGTTAGGAATAGCTTAATGGTTTTTCTGCTTGAGAGAACCCCAAGTCACAGCGAGTTTACCTGCCGGTTCTACGGCAACGCCTAAGGCAGTTAAGCCGTTATTCATAAGGTCAACAATATCGTCATCGGTTAAAGGTGCGTGGAAAAGACCGACCTCATCCATCGCGCCTGTAAACCAATTGCCGCTACCGTCCCAAACGCCGCAACCCCCGATATTTACATTAAAGTCAGACCTGCCGTGATTGATCCAGTTACCCTCTACCGTCGTCGCATTGCCATCAATGTAGACCTTTGTAAACTTTCGTGTAGCGACAGCGGCAACATGGTGCCACTCACCCGGCGGATGTTCGTATGCATTATTATTACTGCCGGCTGTGGGTGTCCATAACGCAACAGTAGTCGGGTTAATAAAACCGAATTCCGGAGAATCGTTCTGGCCTATCAAGCCAATACGATTAGAAGTGATATTTCCCGGTTTTACCCAAGCGACGACTGTAAATTCACGCACACCGTTGAGAAGTTTTTGGTTGGTATTGACACAGTTCCCTACGCCATCGAAGCCTAAGGCACCGCCAAATCGACCGTCTATCCAAATCGGTGCGTTGACAATCGTACCGTGGTTATTGTTTCCTGACGAGTCCATTGCGATATTTCCGCCACCGTCATCGAACAGCCAAATACCCATAACACTTTTCTGGTCAATTTCGGCGTTACTGCTATTCACAGCAACGAGACTTATAGCCATCAGTCCGAGACTGAATAGGACAACTGTTAAAGCATTAAATTTCATTTTGATTCCTCTCACTTTCTTTAAAGACTTTAAAGATTTACCGCGACACAGCGCGGATATGTTTTGTTGTCTAATCCGCTATTTGCAAAGTTATCAGTGCGCGTTAAATTACCTGATGTTCCCCGCAACGTTAAAAATAGGAGATAAGTACATTTTGACACATTTTGCATAAAAATGCAAGTTTTTTTCTCACAACGCTATTTTAACCCAAGTTGCCGCTTTTTTACACACATAGTACTCCGCTAGAGTGTTGGCGTTTGAATGTACCATTTTCTATAGATATATTGGGATTTCTTGTAAGCAAAAAACACCAAAACCTGTTAGTAGCAAGGTTGGGTTATTTTATAATTATAACACACATAACCTGATTTTCAAAATTAATTATGGCGAAATAGAAAAATAGCCAGAATTCGTTGGATTTTGCTACCGCTATTAAACTGAATGGCTCTGCTTAATGCGCTTGAAAAATTGCCATCTATCCACTTTTTTGATACACTTAAAGGTACGAAGTAAATTCCATTTTGTTTACAGATCTTATAGGAAAAGTACCTCGCTTTCTGGTTACGCTCTCACACCGACTGCTTTGCGAACCTTCGCCAAAATAGGTATAGCGATGGCGCGTGCTTTTTCCGCACCGTCTGTGAGTATGCTATCCAATTCGTCGGTGTTGTCCATCAATGCATTATATCGGTCGCGTTTGTCAGAAAAAGTCGCCTCCAGTAACTCGAACAACTCCTGTTTCATTGCACCGTATGCCAATCCGCCCTCAAGATAGAGTTCCCGCTTCGCAGCAACGGCATCAGCATCTGCAAAGTGCTGGTAGATTGCGAAGACGTTGCACGCATCAGGGTCTTTTGGTTCTTCAGGTCGCTTAGAATCCGTTACAATACGCTTGACGGGTTTGAGGACTTCGTTAGAAGGTGCAAAGATCGGGATGACGTTGTTGTAACTTTTGCTCATCTTTCTGCCGTCAATACCGGGAATCGTCATCACCTCTTCCCGAATTACGGCTTCCGGGATTGTCAAGACGTTGCCATAGATACCATTAAAGGTAAGTGCGACATCGCGCGTAATTTCGAGGTGCTGCTTCTGATCAAGCCCAACCGGTACAACATGTGTTCCAAAGAGCAGAATATCTGCCGCCATCAAAACCGGGTAGGTAAAGAGTCCGATATTAATGTTCTTATCTTCTTCGCGACCCTCAGCCACGTTGTCGTCAACTATTGCTTTGTAGGCGTGCGAACGATTCAGCAAACCTTTTGCTGTGAAACAGGACAACACCCACGCCAACTCAAACACTTCAGGTATATCGGATTGACGGTAGATGATGACCTCATCTGGATTTAACCCCAACGCTATCCACGTCGCTGTCGCTTGATAGGTGAGATTCGTCAGTTCTTTTCGATCTCTGACTGTGGTCAAGGCGTGATAATCTGGTATGAAGTAGAGTGCCTGAAATTTTTCCGCAAGTTCCAATGATGGTTTAAGCATACCGAGGTAGTTACCGATATGCGGCGGACCTGTCGGTTTAAGTCCTGTCAAAGCAATCTGTTCCAATTTTTCCATCCTCCTTTTGATCCTAATTTTATTCAGGGCTTACGTATTTTTCTATAATAACTACGTATTACGCACTGCTGGGGGGTCAAACCCCGCCTACAAGGGGGGCTGCGTAAGTCCTATTATTATAACCCGTCGAAGTGGATATGTCAATCAAACCTTTGAACCTCAACGATATCCCCCCATTTTAATCCCAAACTAATTTCGGCATTCCCAGCATTTATAGCAATTTCTAACAACCCGTAACTTCCAATAATTGCCAGCGGTTCACCGATGTCAGTTTCGGCATACGCACGGTTAATCTGCTTAAGCCGTGTATTTCCGACGCTAATTTCATAAGAAGCAGCATCGTCGGCAAGGGCACTTTCCGAAATATTGGTGATCCCATTCCCAAACCTGTCAATTTTCACGATGTGTCCTGTTATTGTGCTTCCAGACACCTGTGGTGTCAGAATCGGAAACTCGACGAGATCTTGCATCGGGGGTCCTATGTTCGTAAGCGGCACACCGAGGGATAGGTGGGCCGCAACAGGTGCGAAAATATCTCTACCGTGAAATGTGTTACTCACCTCTGGCAAAAAATAATCTGGATTCTGAATTGCCACTACATTTATTGCGCGTTCAACCTTGTTGCCAACATTTTGCAGTAGATAAGTCAACACGCCGTTGTCAGGGCAGACGAAAAATGTCCCTTCTATTTCACAGATGATCGCCTGCCGATCCGTACCGACTCCGGGATCTATGACAATCGTGTGAATTGTACCGTTCGGGAAATAGCGGTGCGCAGCATGGATTGTGAAAGCAGCCTCGTGAATATCCTGCGGTGGAATAGCATGTGTGAGATCAACTATCTGTACGTCTGGATTTATACCAAGGATGACACCCTTCATAATCCCGACGTAAGGATCGCGTATCCCAAAATCGGTTGTAAGTGTGATAATACGAGGAGGTTGGTTCATTACCGATAATTATAGATTCGCTTGCATCCAAGCGAAACTTTTTCGCTGTCCCGTACCGTCGTTTTCTCTACCCTCATATTCGCAGCACCAGACGCCATCATAACCCGCCTCTCTTAGGCAGCGGATTGCCTTTGCGAGATCTATTTCACCTTCACCGAGTGCTTCACCGCGGTAATCGCCGCGCGAGCCTGTACCGTCTTTTAGATGTGTATGCAACGTATAGGGTGCGACGATTTCATAATATCTACCGACTGTCTCTAAATCGTGACCCGCCCAGCGGTAATTCATCGTGTCCATATTTGCGCCGACATATTTGGAACCGACCTGCTCGAAGAGTTCCACCTGCAAATCGCCGTCATTTGTAACGATACCGTGGTTGTCCACCGCCAAGTAGACTTCATCGCGTTCGGCAAATTCGAGGCATCGCTTTAGACAGCCAGCCATCGCTTCAACCCAGCGACTTTCTGGGACAGCATCCTTCGCTGCACCACCTTCTGTCCGGAGTACTGAGGTTCCGAGCAGTTTGGCAAGTCCCGCAATGCGTTCCATTCGCTCAACTTGGGAACGGATCGCTTCTTCCTCCAGCAAGACGAAGTCATTCCCGGCTGCGAGTGCTGAGACTTGCAAGCCGTAACCTTCAACCTGTTTTCTCACGGCTTCCGCATTTTGTTCGGGATCGGCGGTCTCCGAATTCCATACGTCACCAATCTGAAGTTCGACGTACCCGAAGCCTGTTTCGCTTGTAAATTTCAGAAAATCGTCAAGCGAACTGCTGGCGTAGTTGTAATGAATAAGTCCTAATTTTGACATAAATTTACTGACTCCCCTTGCGTGGTAGGCGCGCTTTGAAAACGCGCCGGTCAATGGCGTATCGTTAATCGTAAAATCTACTGTAATTGCTGAACGTTCTTTGTTGACAGCCGACGGCTGATAACTCAGGACTATTTAGTTTTAGATAAATTACCGGATTTTCTAAATTTTTGAACCTTCTTTTCAAGTCCGGTGCGGTTCTAAACCGCACCTGCGGGGCCTGGGGGTCCAAAATTGGACGAAAAAACTGAGAACTAAATAACCCTGGCTGATAACTGAAAAAGACTTGCATCTTTAAGGTTATTATGCTATAATACCTTTGGTAAAAAGCAAGTGTCAAGTAATTTTTTGAATTATAGGCTTCGCTAAAGCCGAAAAAATTGGATGGTCGATCAGGGAAAAAAATAATGGAGAACTATAGTCGTTTTACGGACCCCAAATTGGCTGCCATTTACGAAAAAGTTAAGGCAGAACAACGGCTCTCTTTTGAAGAAGGGGTCTCGCTTTATGAAAGCCCGGATATTACAGGTGTTGGATTCATTGCTAACCATGTCCGTGAACGTTTAAATGGGAACATTGCCTACTATAACATCAATCAGCACATTGATTATTCAAATGTTTGTATTCTCCACGCTCGATGCCACTTTTGTGCCTTTGCCCGAAAAAACATGCAAACCGAAGGCGCGTGGGAAATGAGTGTTGATGAGTTCTTAGACAAGGCGATGTACTCTATCGAGAACGGATGCACCGAAATTCATAGCGTCGGTGGGTTACACCCGAAACTGCCGTTTGACTACTACCTCGATATCATCCGTGGACTCAAGGAACGGATGCCACAAGTACACCTCAAATTTTTCACAGCTGTCGAAATTCACCATTTCTCGCGCATTTTCAAAATGTCAATAGAAGAAGTGCTAACGCAGTTAAGGGAAGCTGGGTTGGATTCCTTACCGGGCGGTGGTGCGGAGATTTTTGCCGAGGAAACGCGGGAGAAAATTTGCCCGGGTAAACTCAGCGCAGACGGATGGTTAGAGGTTCACGACATCGCGCATCGTCTCGGTATTTCCACAAACGCAACGATGCTTTACGGACATCTTGAGACGAACGAAGATCGGGTAGATCATCTGATCCGACTCCGCGAGCAGCAAGATAAATCCGGTGGGTTTGTGACGTTTATTCCGCTTGCCTTCCATCCTGCTAACACCCGTATGGCTTACTTACCCTCAACAACGGGGTTAACGGATCTCAGGAACATTGCTGTCGCGCGTCTCATGCTTGATAATGTTCCGCATATTAAGGTTTATTGGATTATGACGGGCTTGAAAACTGCGCAGGTTGCCCTCCGTTTCGGGTCTGATGATATTGATGGCACGGTGACCGAGGAGAAAATTACACACATGGCGGGTGCGGATACGCCGGAGGCTGTCTCCGTCTCGTCGCTGACGCACCTCATTGAGGAAGCCGGTTTCGTGCCAGTTGAGCGTGACACGCTTTATAATGAAATTGTCCGAGAGGGGGATCAGTGGTACAGAAAAGCCGCTTGAGGGTAGGCGCGGTCTCGTTTTTGAACACCAAACCGCTCATTTATCCCCTTTTGAACAAAGAAATCCAAACGGATATTGCGCTCAGTGTTAATGTACCGAGCCGTGTTGCCACGCTTTTAAGTGAAGGTGAACTGGATGTCGGGTTGATTCCGATTATTGAATATTTTCGTGCAAACCCTTCCGGTACCGATCTCTGCATTCTACCCGATATATCAATTGCATCGTACGGCAGCGTCAAAAGCATCCAATTGTTCAGCCGCGTACCGATTCAAGAAATTCGACGCGTCGCGCTTGATACGAGTTCTCGTACCTCCGTGGCATTACTGAAAATCTTACTCGCCGAAAAATATGGGGTTTCGCCAGCGTTCACACCCTGTGCACCGACAGTAATTCCAAGTACAGCACTTCAAAACCGTCAATATCCACCTTTTGAAGCTGTCCTCTTGATCGGGGACCCGGCACTCAGACATCTCGGTACGACGGAATATAGTGTTGATCTCGGTGAGGCATGGTATAAGTTAACAGGATTGCCGTTCGTCTACGCCTGTTGGGTGGCAAGAGCGGAGGTATGCCTTGGTGACTTACCGCAAGTCCTGCTCCAGTCAAAAATGCGCGGTATCACCCAAATCCGAGATATTGCACAGACTGAGGCGCGAAAGTTAGGGTTGCCTGAGACCCTTTGTCTCGACTACTTGCAAAATTGTATCAAATATGACCTTGACGAATCTGCAATCGCTGGTATGGAACTCTTTTATAAGTATGCTGTGAAAAATAATCTTGCACCGTCATGCCGTTCTCTAACTTTTGCATCCAGTTAAAAGGGGAAGGAAAATGGAGACAGTTGAGAAATCTACTAACGGTACTGAGTTTGTAAAACAGTTTGAAGACTACCTTAAAAGTTGTGGACTCCGTTTAACACAAAAACGGTTGGATGTCTTAAACCAAGTCTTTGACTATCCGGGGCATTTCCAGACGGAAGACCTCTTGGTTCAGATGCGCCGAAACGGTTACTTGGTGTCGCGCCCTACGATCTATCGAACACTTCCCTTACTGGTGCAAAGCGGGTTATTGACAGAGTTTATTGACGCACAGAAGAACACCCGCTATGAGAGCATCCATTCGTTACGAGAGCACGCACACCTTATCTGTCTACGGTGCAACCAGATTGTTGAATTTAAAGAACCGCAGATTGATGCCTTACAAAAGGCTGTGTGTGAAGCGCATGACTTTAAAGCTGTACGCTTCCGTAATGAGATCATCGGCTATTGTGCTGAGTGCCAAGCGGAGATGGAGCCAAAAACGTCTGACGCGGACGACGAGATTCCTACTGCCTAAGCGAAAAAACTTGACATGCGTCTGAAAATGTCGTATAATTCAGAAAAGACTTCTTTAAATAGGGTTATAGACTGCGACCTGTCTCATAAATTGTGAGCGGGAAATTTGTAAACCCGATTACAACATCTTATGTATACGCCACAAGTAACCGACCATTACGAAAATCCTCGAAATGTCGGGACTATCTCGGATGCTGATAGCGGTGCCACTGTCGGTTCTCCCGCCAACGGTGAGATGGTCAAACTGACGCTTAAGATAGTGGATGATGTAATTGTTGCTGCGAAGTTTCGAGCATTCGGGTGTCCTACTGCTATCGCAAGTGCGTCTGTGCTCACCGAACTGGCTACAGGAACGCAAGTCTCAGCGGCACGAGAAATTACCGCAGGACAACTCTCCGATGCGTTAGGCGGGTTGCCACAAGATAAACTTCGTCATGCTGACGCTGCTGAAAATGTTCTAAAAGACGCAATTGCTGATTTTTTGTCCAAACAGGAGATGTAATCATCATGATTAGTGTCACAGAATCTGCCGCACAAAAAGCGGTCACGCTCATTAGTAATAGTGAAACTCCAACTGAATCCGAACTCGGCTTGCGGATGCAAGTTGTCGGTGGCGGATGCTCCGGTTTCCAATATAACCTCGAATTTGGTGCGAAAAAAGACACTGACAAAGTGTTTGAATTCCACGGCTTGAAGGTTTTTATTGATCCACGCAGCACGCTCTATCTTGCGGGCTCGGTGCTCGACTATAACGATGGATTAATGGATTCAGGCTTTAAAATAACTAACCCAAATGCTAAAAATACATGTGGTTGCGGCGAGTCCTTTAGCGTTTAACGCCTCTTTTTTCCCCTCCCTGGCGGGGTGTGTAACCCTGCCTGGGGTTTATATCCGCGCCTACTGATAACTGACCACTCAATTACACCCACGCCGATTTCAGTTCATGCACCTTCAGCGACACCAAAGTCGCCTCACCGCCGTCTGCGTAAACACCAATGTCCGCGTTATCCAAATCGGGCAGGAAATACGAGGTCATTGACAACTCACCATCGTTCCCAAACGCCTCAATAGAGATGCGATCGACCAGAATTTGCAGGCAGATTCTGCCGTCCTGTGGTGCGAGCGGACCACTTCTTTCGAGGAATGTGAGTTGTTGTTCTGCGACATCATAACGAACGTCTTGCCCACGAATCTGGAAACCGACACTGCTGGCATCGTTGAGTGCGATTTCAGCACGGATATCAAACAATTCACCTGTTAATCCTGCAAGCGGATCTTCACTCGGTTTAAGCGTAAGATCGCTCCACGCGTGCGTATACGTATGGATGTTTTCAATTTCTGCTACCGGTTCTCGATGCAGACGGATCCCCTCTGAAGTCGTCCGAAGCGTCAACTGACACGGGAAACTCATCTGCTGGTTAAAAGGCATATCTGGTGGATTACTGCCACTCATCCACGCAATCTGGATGCGTCTGCCATCGGATTTTGGTACGTCGCTCCACGTCTGTGCGGCATAGAAATTCACACCGTAGTCGGCGCGATGTGCCTCATCTTCCGGTGTAAATGTTGTGCCGTCGAAGTCCCCGACAAAATACTTCCCCGCCGCTCCCCAGAACACCCATTTGGTATTCTCAGGATCGCCATCAACGGGTAGCTCAAAGATGTCAGGGCATTCTGTATCTGGAATCTCCAGATCGGATAACCGCGTCCACGCCTTAAGGTCCGTCGAACCGAACAAGGTGTAATCATTCTTATCAAGGTAGAGTGCCATCACCCATTTTTGCGTCGGTTCGTGCCAAATGACCTTCGGATCACGATTGCTTGCGACAATGTGTTCAATGACGGGGTTGCCTTCATATTTCGTCCAACTCCGTCCGCGGTCGTTGCTATAGGCGATACTTTGTGTGAACGGCACCGGCTCCGGGGCATGGCTACCGGCAGATGTATAAAAGTTGACAAGCACCGCCTCGTCTCCGGTCTGAAAACCACCGGTATTTTTCCAGTCCACAACACCAGACCCGGAGAAAATTGTACCGAGTTCATCCGGATGGATGGCGTGTGGCAACTGCTTCCAATGGACGAGATCTGTACTGACAGCGTGTCCCCAAGTCATGTTGCCCCAATTGATACCCGATGGATTGTGTTGGAAAAAGAGATGGTATTCGCCTTTATAATGGATTAACCCGTTCGGGTCGTTAGTCCAGTTGGTTTTCGGTGTAAAGTGGAACTGTGGACGATACGTTTCCTGATAAGCTGTCTGAATCATTAATGATTTCCTTTCTGTTTTCAACGTTGCGAAGATTTCATCGATTTTGTAGAACATGTTCTTTTATTCTATGCACATTTATTTTGTCAAGAGTCGTTTTTTATTTGACATCTGGGGCTTTTTCTGATAGAATTTTGCCAAACCCTTATATCAGAGGACACAAAGGATGCCGACCGAAGCAGAACTTTACGATGCTGCGCTCACTCATTTTGCCGAAAACGATCTTGAGGCGGCTGTCAATGCATTCAAAGAATTAGTTGACACCTATCCAGATTATATTGATGGATTCCTTGGGTTAGGACACGCTTATGAACGGCTCAGTCGTTATGATGAAGCCATTGAAGCCATTCAGAAAGCGATTGATATTAACCCGGAGGATCCGCTTGTATATACCAGTTTGTCTATGTGTTATCAACGAAAAGGAATGATCCAAGAAGCAGAGGACGCGATGGCAAAATCGCAGCAGCTGCAGATGGAAGCATCCGGTTCATCTACTTAATCCGTACATGCTGAGGTTTCATAATGCCAAATACCACCCTACTTGATCCAACCTCTCAAGGCGATGTGTCTGCGAAATTTCTTGCGCCGCGGCTTGAAAGCCTTGATGGAAAAGTGATGGGCTTACTTAACATCACAAAGAATGGCAGCGATATTTTTCTTGATCGTATTGCTGAATTAATGCAGGAACAGTTTGATGTTGCCGAAGTGGTTCACGTCAAGAAACCGACCTTCTCGCGTCCAGCACCGGCAGAATTGCTTGTTGAATTGGCGGAGCAGGTCGATTTTGTTATTGAAGGGCTTGCTGACTGAGGGTCTTGTATATCGTGCAGTATGCACGATGGAAGTGCTTTAGAAGAGCGCGGTGTGCCAAGTGTGGCGGTCTGTACGGAGGTTTTCTTCGCTGCAGGCAAAGTCCAGGCGCGTGTACTCGGTCATAGCGATTTAGAACCGCTTACTGTTGCGCACCCGATTCAGAGTTTGACCCCGGATCAGATTCGTGAGCGTGCGGAAGGTGCCGTTGCAGAAATCGTTGCGCGGTTAACAAAAAACGGCGCGTGACCCGGGGACCTCTTTACTTATTTTGCTGGTATCTTAATGGGGAAGTTATCGGTTTCAAGGATTGCCTGTCCGGTTGCGTTCCAGAACAGATCACCGGGCCCAACAGCGTGCCATGTTCCATTCACAAAAGTCATGACAGCCCCATCTTTCTCTTCTGCTGAGAGGGGACTGCGCGGAAACTTAGCCTCGGGTCCCCAATTCGTATAAGTGAGCGGTTCTCCGTTATCCCACTGCCATTGTCCCTCTTTTTCTGCGTCGCTGAGTCCGATCCAATAAAGTCCATTGCCAAAGACTCCTGACAACCATTTCTGTTCTGCTGCGTTGTTAATGGTGACAAGGTATGCGTCATCAGCATCGGCTTTGGCGCGTGCATCGGCAAGACTTTTGGCTCTAATCCGTTTGTAAGCGTGCCCATTTTCGGGGTTCACTACGATCACAGTCCACGGATGGTTCTCATCAGCATATAGGATCTGCCAAGGGTGCATTGCCTGAACATTCATCTCTATCTCGGTAGCAGACGTTGTTTTAATGGGCAAATCTCCTTTTTCGAGGAAGGCTGTATAGGTTTCTCCATCACTATCAACCCCAACGGATTCCCATCGGCCAGTGAATCCAACGATAACGTAATCTGTCATCTCGGTGTTGCCCCCCTCCGCTGCATGATACTTTTCCTCCCAGTTAGTATATTCGACAGGTTCACCGCTGTGCCAGGCCCATTTTCCCTCCTCGGCCACATCGCTGAGTCCGATCCAAAAGAGCTCGTGCTGCGGAAGAGCGTCTCTTACCCATTTTTCTTCTGCTCTATTGTTAAGTGCAATAACGTAGGCCTTTTCTACTGCGGCCTGGGCGATTGCATCGGTAATATCTTGACAATAGATTCTTTTGTAAGCGTGTCCATTTGTTGGATTCACCACCCACACGGCTGGTGTCCGAAGCAATCTTTTTAACGCGACGTAAGCTTGATCTGGTGTTTGCCCAGAATCTTGCGTTGGATCGCCGTTGAGCGTTAAAAGGAGCGGAACTCGCGGTTGTTCTTCATGAAGAATAAATGGGTCCACTTTTGCGAGGTACCCGCGGTATTCGACACCCAGAGAATAGATATGGGGTTCATCAACCCTAGGGTCTGCTACAAAAAATCCTTCTGCATCGGTCTGCTTTGTGTCTGGTGAAGCCCCCCAACCACTACCATCCAGATCCGTGTGTAGTAACTGAACACGAATATGAGCATTGGTGAGGGGCGTTCCGTTGGCGGAAACAACGCGCGCGCGAATCTGTTTCTGGGGGATCCGGATATTTTCCTGCGAAACGGTAGGCAACGATGTCAAGAGGGAAAGCACTGTAATCCCGATGATAAATTTGAACTTTTGTCTGGAGCATTGAGAGTTCATAGTCAATTTTCCTTTTACGCGGGAAATTGTAGCCCCATTGACTCACCGGGTTGTAAATCGTGCCACTGCTGTAACAGGGCTTGCAACTTCTACCGCATCACCTCAAGGTGTTTATCTGTGATGTCTATCGGAAGGGATGCGCTATAGTCTCGAAATAACCCATTGGAATTAGCGTCTTGCGGATACAGTGTGTTCGGAAAATCTGCTTGTAATAGTGCCACAATCGGTTCGGTATCCATTGCCTCTTTCGGAATTTCGAAAGTGCGTTTCGCTTTGGGTTCACTAAAATCAGGGATGTCGTGCCCTTTTGCCACGAGTCCGAAGAACGCATTTTTAAAACCGAGTGTCGTTTCAAGGGAATTATCGGTTTTGGAATCCCAATGCTTTAGCTTTGAGAGGAAAAAACCGCCCTTGTGAATTAGACCAGAGCGTTAAAACATATTTGACTTTGGTCTGAAATTGTGGTATAATTATATTATCACGTTGGCAAGCATACAACGCGTAGCCTCTTGGCTGCGTGCTTGCCTCCCACGTTGTAGGGGATAAATGCGTGATACGTGATATACCATGAAATTGACTTTCAAATACCCTGTGTATCCAACAAAGACACAGGAAACAACATTAGAACGATGGTTTGACCACCTTTGCGAACTTCAGAACTCCGCTCGCCATGATCGGATCGTTGCGTTAGAAGTTGAAGATCGTTTCGTCACGCTCTCCGAGCAGCAAGACAAGTTGACAGTAGCGCGTGAGAAGTATGATGATTTTCGTGAAGTGCCTCAAGATTTTCAGAACCACGCTTTACGGCGTAACGACAAAGCCTTTGCGAACTTCCGTAGACGTTGTGAGAACGGTGATGCCAAAAAAGGTTTTCCTCGCTATAAAAAGCGTGTGCGTTCTCTGACCTGGAGTCTTCGCAAATATACGAAAGTGGTTCGTAAAAAAACAAAAGATACTGATAAACAGACGATACGCGTTCGCGAGCATCCGATCCGAGAAACAGTATGGAAACACGACCGCTTGAAAGTGCCGAAACTTGGTGAAGTCAAGATATACATGCACCGCCCGCTGCGAGGCGATCCGAAGGAAGTCACGCTCGTCAAAAAAGCGTCTGGTTGGTATGCCCATATCTCTTGTGAACTCCCTGATACGCCGAAAGTTGAGCCGACGGCTGCGATCGCAGTTGACGTTGGCACCACGCACTATCTGACGACTTCCGAAGGCAAAAAGGAAAATAACCCGCGTTGGTATCGTCAAGCCGAGGGGCTGCTCCATAAACATAATCAGACGATGGCGCGTCGGAAAAAAGGTAGCAAACGTTGGTATAAAGCCGTGCATGCGAGTGCCTTGCACCAAGAACGCACCACAAACAAACGCAAAGACTTTATTGGAAAACTCGTTTACAAACTTTATCACCATCAGAAAAATAACGTTCTTATTGCGGAGGATTTGAAAACCGCCAATATGGTTCAGAACAAACACCTCAGCAAGAGCATTTCGGATGCGTCTTGGGGTACCTTCTTTAAGTGGTGTGCGGACATAGCCGAAAGAGACGGTCTGCATTTCCACCAAGTCGATCCCAAGAATACATCTCAAACCTGCTCAAGTTGCGGTCAGAAAGCACCGAAAAAGTTATCGCTATCGGTGCGGACTTTTAGGTGTCAGTCTTGTGGCACGGTTTTAGACCGCGACCACAACGCTGCATTAAATATACTCTATAAGGCAGCTGCTGCCTTTCGTGGAGAGCGGTGGGTTACCACCCTCGACGAAGCGAGAAACAAAAACGAAGCATGAGACTCAGGTTTGCAGGAAGCAACACAATTATTGCTGTTTTCTACAAGCCCAAGTCTTTAGGCTTGGGTAGTTGACAGGTCCAGTGCCCAATTAGATCGTCTTTTTTTTCGTCTTGTGCCAATGCTGGTATAACGAAACTCAGCATTAACAACATAAAGAAACTGAAAATGAAATAGCGTTTCAAAAGTTTCATCGTTATGTCCTCCGCTGGTTCGTGGGTTGTAACCTGATAACAAAGGAACGCAATTTATGAAATAGATATGGCGAGGTCCAGGGACCTCGCCATATAGGTTATTCAAAATTAGTCTATTGAACGAAGATGAAAGATCGCGACGAAACGAGTGCCCACAAGAGATCCTCACACCCTGAGCGGCGTTTAGGACTCTCAGTGATATAGAATTTAGCGGTTTCAAACTCTTCATCGGTCGGGAACCGACTCAATGTGCTGAGATACAACTCAGTAATGAGTTTGCCATCGTCAGGACTCTCCTTAATCAAACGGGTGAGCACGCCGTTAGAACTCCTCAGTTTTTTATGGATATAACTGGAGTTAATCATGTGGAGTGCCTGCGTTAGCGTCGGTTCCAGTTTCGGGTCTAAATCACCCAAGAACTCGCGATCAGAGCGACCATAAAGTGATAAGAAGCGTGAACTTACCGGCAACGGCAATTCTATAGAACGCGTGCCAGACGGATAACGTCCATACTTCTCTTCGGTCTCGGTAACGTCGTTTAGGACATCCAACAAAACCTGTGCCATCATAGGACGCGGATAGAAGCGTGAGAAAAACCGGTCGTCCAACTGATTTGTTTCATTGGGTGCCGCGGAAAGTTGGTACGTGCGCGAATTGAGAATTTGTCTAATGACGTGTTTCGTATCAAATCCACTTTTCACAAAAGCGTCCGCCAGTGCTTCGAGAAGTCCTTCAACGCTTGGTGGTGTCGTTGCCCGCATGTCATCAACAGGATCGACGATACCTCTACTGAAATAGTGGCTCCAGAGACGATTCACAGTCGCTTTCGCGAAGTACGGGTTTGTCGGGGAGGTCATCCAATCAGCGAGTACCTGCAGGACATCACCCTGATAATTTGGGGCGAGCGATTCGCCGCCGAGGAAGGTTGGGAGTGCCACTTCGCCGCGGTTGCCTTGTACAGATTGGTTGATAACGCGTCCCGTCGGGTCATAATAGATAACCTGCTCGTTGTAGATTTCGCCGCCGCGGGTGCCTACTTTTCCGGTAAAGGCGGCAAAATTCCAATAATCATCAGTTGTCCACTGGTCAAACGGGTGTTTATGGCATCTGGCACAACTGAGTCGGATACCCAGAAAGACCTGTGCGGTTGTTTCTGCTCTGCCGGCTGGCTGTTGCTCAATGCGGTAGTAGTTCGCGGGACCGTGTTGATAAGTGCTACCCCGTGCCGTGATGAGTTCTTGAACGACCGCGTTGTAAGGTCTATTTTCTGAAACTGCCTTATGTACCCATTCGTGAAAGAGCGTTGCTCCACGTTCTCCGAAGGCACCGTTCCCTAAAGTACGCGGGTGGATACGCAACATGTCAGCTAATTTCAGGGTACGCAAGCTTACCCATTCCGGTGTATCAAGCAGCATATCAATGAGGTTCGAGCGTTTGTCCGAACTCGCATCTGAAAGAAACGCTTTTATTTCATTGGGGGTAGGCAGCCTCCCAACAGTGTCCAAATAGACTCTCCGCATAAAGACATCATCGGTCGTTAAGGCAGAGGGACGGATATTCAACTTCTTGAGTTTGGCAAGTACAAGCTCATCAATAAAGTTATTGGGTGTGAATTCCGATGCTTGTGATGCTAAATCTGTCTCGGAAACCCGCGGAATTGTCACAAACGCTGCGTCAACAACACCCAAAAAGCGTGCGATAACCGCAGTCCCACCCCATCGGACACTTGTCACTTCGCCGGTAGGCGATACCTCAGCGACAGGTGCGTCTTTAGATTCATATACGGCTTTTTCGGTTACATCTTCAACGGACCCGTCCGAAAAATGGGCGAGTACTTTCAGTTGTGCTGTTTGTCCGACATCGGACAGCACAAAAGAACTCGGTTCAAGTTCAAGTTTCTGCAGACGTGGTTCGTCATTGGAAAAAGGCGCGCCTGCTTCAATCCAGCGCAGAATCGTCAAGGCTTCCTCTCCGTTAGGATCAAACCGTAAACCGCCTTCATGCGGTATCTGTCCGGTCGGTTTGAGAAAGAAGAGGCTCTGCTCCGGTTCGAGTAGGTTGATACGCCTGCCTCGGTTGTGATGGACGATCGGTTCATAGTCTGATTCTGGATTCAAGGTCAACAAAGAGAGATTTAGTCCGCCCTGTCCGCCAAATTTTCCGTGGCACATGCCGGCTGAACACCCTTGTTTGTCAAGGATAGGGGCAATATCTTTCAGAAATTTAACAGGCGGTTCTGTCTCATTGTTGGACAGCGTAGTTGTGGGTACGAGGTTTGCACCGTCAGTCGCGTTCGCCTGCGCAGCGAATGGCATCGCTAACGCTAACAGCAACACAAAAGCGGATGTTGCAAACCGAGGAATTATGTTTGCTGCCTGTGGACCTTGTACTGTGATTTTCAATAGGCGTCTCATGCGAATACCTCCGAGAAAACTTCGGTTACATGTTCTACAAACAGAAATTCAACACCTTCTTGAATGTCTTCTGGCACTTCAATGAAGTGTTTTTCGTTGCCTTGTGGCAGAATAACTTTCTTAATGCCTGCCTGCTTCGCCGCGAGTATTTTTTCCTTCACGCCACCGATCGGCAAAACTCTCCCTCTGAGAGTGAGCTCACCTGTCATAGCGATCTCAGGACTAATCCGTTGCTGAGTGGCAATGGAGGCGAGGGCAGTTGCGATGGTAATACCTGCTGAGGGACCATCCTTTGGAATCGCCCCTGCTGGCACATGTATATGGATATCTTCTTCTAATACACTCGGGTCAAATTTGAGCGCATTGGCTTGGGATTTGACATAACTGAGGGCGGCTTGTACAGATTCCTGCATAACATCGCCGAGTTGTCCCGTAATGCGAAGTTGGGTATGGGCATTTGTCTTTTTCGTGGTAGCAGCCTCAATGAAAAGGATCTCGCCGCCAGCGGGTGTGACAGAAAGCCCTGTTGCAACACCGACATCGGCTTGACGCCCGGCGATCTCAGAATCAAACTTCGCGGGTCCCAAATATACTTGAACATCCTTTGCCAGAATAATTGTTGGCTCCGTGTTCCCTTCAGCAACACGGCGCGCCACTTTACGGCAAAGGGTACCGAGTTCACGCTCTAAATTCCGTACACCCGCTTCTCGGGTATACTCATTAATGACTTTGTCAATGGCTGTATCTTTGATGTGAATCAAGTCATCTTTTAATCCGTTTGCCGTTAATTGGCGAGGGATCAGGTACTGTTTAGCGATAATCTGTTTCTCGTTAGCGGTATAACCGGGAAGTTCTATCGTTTCCATCCGGTCCCGCAGCGGCGGTGGAATCGTATGGAGTTGATTCGCCGTTGTGACAAACATCACCTTCGAGAGATCGAAAGGGACATCAAGGTAATTGTCTGTGAATGAGTGATTCTGCTCAGGATCAAGGACTTCTAAGAGTGCAGAAGCTGGGTCGCCTCGAAAATCCGATCCGAGTTTATCAATTTCATCAAGCATAAAGACAGGGTTATTTGACTCGGCTTGGCGGAGTCCTTTAACGATTCTGCCCGGCATAGAACCGATGTAGGTACGTCGGTGTCCGCGGATTTCGGCCTCATCGTGCATACCGCCTAACGAGATACGTACAAATTTTCTGTCCATTGCGCGTGCTATGGATTTACCGAGCGATGTTTTTCCGACACCGGGCGGACCAACAAAACAGAAAATGGGGCCTTTCATATCGGTTTTGAGCATCCGTACAGCGAGATATTCCAAAATCCGTTCTTTAACCTTTTCGAGATCGTAGTGATCTGCATTGAGGATTTCTTGTGCCGTAGCGAGATTTAGCGCATCTTCGGTACTGACAGACCACGGCAGGTTTAACAACCAATCTAAATAATTCCGAGAAACGGTTGATTCAGGTGAGAACGACTGCATTTTGGTGAGTCGTTTGAGTTCTTTTTCAGCTGCCTGTTTCGCCTTGTCGGGCATTTCGGTTTTGCGCAGCTGCTCTCGCATTTCATCAATCTCAAGTTCTAAATCGTCCGCTTCACCGAGTTCGGTCTGAATCGCTTTAAGTTGTTCACGGAGGTAGTATTCGCGCTGTCCTTTGTTGATAACGGCTTGTGCATTATTTTGGATTTTGCTTTCTAATTCGTGCAGGTCGAGTTCTTTCGCAAGAATGATAGCGAGGGTATTTAATCGTTCCTGAACAGATACCGCCTCCAAGATGCGCTGTTTATCCTGTGCCTTTAAATCCAACACAGCAGCGATGTAATCGGCAAGGCGGCCGGGTTCATCGAGCATCGTTTTAGTTATACTACCGTATTCCTCTTGGTAGCGCGACGACATTTGAACGATACGTTGGAACATTTCATCGTTGCTGCGCACGAGTGCCTCAACTTCTAAATCCGTTTCTGTATCAGATGCCTCATCTGTTTCATCGCTTCCAATAACGCAGACGCGCGCCTTGACGAAAGGCTCCGTATGTAAAATTTCTTCGATTTCCACCCGCTCGCGGCCATGCGCGAGGAATAATACATCTTCATCATCGGTCTTGTAGCGGAGGATATGAATCAAACTCCCGATTGGACTGAGATCGTCCTTTTGAATTTCCTTGATATCTTCTTTTGAGAGATCCTTTTTCGGACGAAAGATGCAAAGCACTCTGTCATCATCCATAGCATGTTCAATAGCCGAGGTCGCCATCTTTCCGGAGAGCGCGACGTGATGCGGTGGAAACGGCGGCACCGGCGGCATGTACGGAAAAACGACAAGATCATCGAGCGGTAGAATCGGGAGTTCTTGTATCAGTTCTTCTTGCTCGGTAGTTTCTTCAGATTCGTTTTCTTTTTCTTCGGTTTTCATATTTTTTCTCCTACGGTTGTCAGCAGCCCTCAGTTAGCGATTATCGGTTTTCAGAAGAGGCGATTTTTTCCTCTACAGCTGACACCTCCTTTTTTCCTATAATCAAGGCCAGAATTGATATAGTGTGGTATTCGCGAGAATGCTGCCAATGCTCCACAAACTTCCGCTTATATAATCTCCGAGCGCAAGTCCGAGGAAAAGCGGCACGGCGCGTCTGTAGGCTTTGAGTCCGCCGTGATATAATATAAGTGCTTTCGCCACATAAGCGACAAAGATACAACTCCAGAGGTTGGACATACCCCAACTGTTTGCCATAGCGTAACCGAGTGGATGCAGGGGCCACCATAGAAAACGGGTTCTCAATAGTGTGAGTCCGAGTGCGAATCCTGCGCCTCCACCCATAAAGGCAAGTGCGGGGACATCCGTTCCTTGTGGATAATTTAACCAGTTCTCAAGCTGCCTGTAAACGCCTCTACCGAACCCTAACGCCCAGGGTCCATAATAGCCGGTCTCGGCACCGTGTCTGTAGTAACTATCTAAGAGTAGCCAGAAGACGACGATTGCACCCACCAAGGTTGCTATGAGAATCGCGGCGGCAGTGTGCTGTGGACGTATGCCCCGTCGCTCTGAGATTTTTAATGCCTCCAATTCTTGCGGCATCGGGTGTGCTCGATACGCTCGGTTGAAGAACATGTACAAGGAAAAAACCGTTTTTGTGCTTGCTGTCAACCGTTGAGAGCCAAACGCTGTCACGATTAACCCGTGTGGGTCAACTCTGTGCAAATCGTGAACCAAGAACCCCAATTCAGCACGAAGTCGGGCAATCATCGTTGCGAGTAAAAAATAAAGCCCAAAAAAGAGTGGAATCACCCAAAGTGCCATTCCAGCCTTGTAGGAAAACACCGTCAAAAACAGCGTCCCGCCCATAATACCGATGAACGCGATGTGGTAAGGCATCGGCTCACGCTGCATATCTATCCGAGCGGTACCGCGTAGTCCATCTACGATGCCGGTAAAAACTCGCTTGAGATGTGTTCTTCCGACCCAAGCGGCGGTACCGAGTAGCACCATATACGCGCCGAAGCTTTGGGCATCGGCGTAAGGATACCCCGGCAAATTCCGCACGCCAAGAATACTGCCTGCCATTAACTCGAATTTGTATACCCAATAAAACACCCAACACGAAAAAAGCAGGTCCAATGGAATAAGGAAACTGATGCCAATCGCAAAAGGATAAAACGAGAGACGGACACCGCCCATTGCGTTCCAAGGACGACCGGTAAAGTATTGATGGATGTTTTGTCGTTTAACAGGCAGATACGGGACCGCCGGATAAATCGAGTTCAGCAAATTCAGGACACTAATGGCTGTGGCAATGCCAAAACCGAACCATACGAGTTTATTTTTGAAAAAACTTGCATTCGTTTCTGTCATCGCGAGCGGCAGCTGGATAATCGGATAGGTTAACCGTTCACGTTCCGTCCACTGGAGACGCAGAAGTGTGTTGATACATAGCATCACAAACATCAACACGAGAATAAAGAGTGTCCACCATGCAGCCGGTCCCGCCCAAGCGGTTAGATGCGCCTTACGGTAAAGGCTTGATTGCCCTTCATAATATCCTGACAAGACGCTGGCATCCTGAACGGTTAACCATGTCGGAAGTTCCCGCCAAAAGAGTTGTTGCCACTCGTTCTCCGATGTTGCGAACCGAAATGGATGTCCGAGTATCGTAACCAGAATCTCCATCATATCGTGCGAACAGAGCGAAGAAACGATGCACAACATCACGTAGATCGTGAGCAATTCTGGCGGTGTCAACCGTAGTGCTGATGACAGTTTTCCCAATACTGCGCTGAGTACCATCAGCCAAAAGATGATGAAAATGACGTTAAACAGCGGATGAATCAGTGTCGGATGCGTATATCGGACTACCTCTAATTCAATAATCCAGAAAACATTTAGCGGTATTAGAAGCATCGCTATGACGAGTGCCTTAGGCGTTAAACCCCGTTCACCGCTGAATACGGAAGACGTGTTTTCTTCATTATGGGTTTGCGAGCTACGCGCCATATTTCAGCCTCTTGTATGCACTCAGGACTTACGCATTTTTTTATGATAACCTATGTATTACACACTGCTGGCAGGGTTTGAAACCCCGCCAGCAAGGGGGGATGCGTAAGTCACTATCTATCGAATCCATCCGCGTTCGCCTTCTATGAGCACCTCCGTTTTCAGTTCTGCGCAACGCTGTTGATAGTCGCGTAAGGTTTTTATTGCTGCTTTTCCGGTGAGGACAGTCGGAAACTGTCTCCCAACTTCAAGTGTTTCTGAGGTTTCCGTAGATTTTCCTGGACGTACCGATTTCTTAGGCGGATCCGTCAAAATAGGGATTAACTCAATAGATTTCAGAGTTCCAGCGTTAAACGTTGCCTTCGGGATGACTATGTGCGAATGTTGTTTATCGTAAGTATCGTAGATAAAATCTGAAAGACTGTAGACGATCGGTTTATTCTGATACAACTCAATGCCGCCAAAGGTATGTAACTGCTGGCATAACACCATGTCCGCACCTGCGTCAATGAGTGCGTGTGCAAAAATGCGTTGTCGCCCGATTGCCTCATCTGCTGACTGTCCCTGTTTTCCCCAATGTAGCCAAACAACTACAAGTGCTGCTTTCGTGCGTGCTTGCCTGACAGCATCCGTCATCTCACTATAGACGGCATAAGCGATCGGGTCTTCGGCGTAACGCGTGAAGGCATTAACGCGATAATATGCCAACAATGCGACCTGCTGCCCAGATTCAGTATTCTCTACACCGCTTGGTACCCATGCTGGAAGCTTTGCTACCTCAGCATCTGTTCCCGCACCGATCGGTTTGACGTTATACCACTCCAGTTCGGTGATCGTATCTTCTAACGCCTCGAATCCGAAGTCCATTATGTGTGGGGTCGCTAAGGAGACAGCGTCAAATCCGGCATTGGCGATGGCTCTTCCGAGTCCCGGTGCGGAACGAAAAGGATGTTCAATACCGTATCGCGGTTCGCCCCTCTCCGAGATACTCGCGTTTAACGAGGCAGTAGCGATGTCTGCGGACTGAATCAAGGGGGTAGTTCCCTGAAAAAACACACCCGCCCCTTTCCTTTCAATCAGGGGTGTCATACGGCTACTTATCGTAATATCACCGACAGCGAGCACTGAGATCTCATTAGCAGGAACGGTTTCACTTGCCAAGGTACTCATCGGCAGGCTGTTAGAGAATACTGTGTACAAAAGCCCTATAATCAGAAGGCACATTTGAAACTTTTTGCAGTGTAGGTTGACTATAGGCTTTTCAAGGCATTTAAATTTCATTGTTCTTCCGGATTTTCATCAAGATCAATATCCACACCGAATTCATCAAACAGATTATCCTCTTTTAGTTTCATTCCGAGTGCGATAAGGGTCTCAGATAAGGTTAACCGGTCAATTTTTGTTGCGTCAAGTGTTTCGGTTTCAGAGGTCAAATCCGATCGCAGTGCTTCCTGGTTTCGACGCGTCTGTTCTCGTAGTAGCTTCGTCTCGCTACTGAGCCGATCAATTTGCGCTTGGAATTCACGGGCAAACTCATCAACGAGTGCTGACAATTTCTGGAGGTCCGCCTCGCCACGTCCAGCAATTCCATCGAGCCTGACATCTATTCGCGTATCAACGAGTGCTTCAATTTTGTCTGCTGTTAGCAGCACATTTTCGTTTTCAAGTTGCCCAGAAAGTTTACGAATATCGGCTTTAACGTCCGCTATTTCGCCGACGAAGCGTTGCTCCATCGCTGCAAGTTTATCATCAACATGCTGACGCGTTTTTTCCAAGTCTTGGGTGAGCGTTCGCAACCGCTTGTTATAGTTCCGAATATACCTTCCAACGATACTATCGCGGAGGTATTCCTCTAACTGCTGTGCCTTCCGCGCATCCGCCTCAGTTTCGGTATCGTCAATTTCCTGTTCTTGGGCATCTACATCTATAGGTGTTTGCATATTTGTGGCTCTCCGTCCTTAGTTACCTTACGCACGTTTTGGCTCCTTAAGGATAATTATAGACATTATCGGATTGTACGGGGCTGTCGGCATCTTGGAAACCGTCATCTGCGTTGGAAGCGGCTTCTCGGTTTGCATTGAATTCTCGCAAGATACAACTGACGATTTCTTCGGTATACGCCTGTGCATCTACACGTTGCTGATTTGCCTCCCACGCCATCCGTGCAGCGGCTTCAAAGTATTCGGCATGTTTATAAGCATCAAGGATATCACTGCCGCGTGAAAATGTTCCGTGTCCAACCCAATAGAGGATATGCCGCGCTGGATTGCCGCCGTTTTGGAAGAGCCGTAGACTCTCATAAGAGAGTTCTGGGATCCCCGGTGCGCGTTCTTCAACGAAGCCGATACCGCCAGAGGGATCATATATAATAGGCGTTTCCGGTTCGTATCCTCTGAGAAAATCATAAAATTTATCGGGTGCGCCGTGTTCTGTCCGAGAAATGAGGTTCAGGAACTTCGGTTGTAGATGGACGAGTGCATTAAACCCGTGTTCCGCTAATTGCTCAAAGATAAGGAGGTAATGGAACATTTCACTCGTTGGGGCAGGCGGTGCGACACCATTTTGACTTTGATCCAAAGTCGTCTGATCTGGCGTGCCAAAGCGCATCCGATAATGTGTGCCATCCGGCTCCACCTCAACGAGCGTCAAGTTGAGTGCCGGATGCTCGATGCCAATCATGTCCAAACGGGACCCTGATTTTGTGAGTAGCACGTGTCTGCCTGCCAACCCCTTAACAATGATCTGCGGTGGTAATTGGTAGCGTGGTGATGCCTCATAAGAGATAAGGCACGCATCGTCAATCGTTTCAGTTAAAATTGCCCCCATATTGCCAGCAGTCGCCCATAAATAGTCGTGAGCGTGTGCATGCGTCCCTACCCACCCCATCTGTCCTATTAAAGTCCCACATTCGCTATCAGGCGAAATAGGGTGTAAGTTGGGATGGTATCCGCGTTCTCGCCAGCGTTCATAGCGATACGTCTGCGGCGGTGGTGCTGTTAAGGCGTTGATGAGGTACGGATTGACTAATGTTGAATCCACTCGCAATTTGACTCCTGGATTAGAATTACAACTCAGTTTCCAGTGTGATCTCTTCCTCTTACTTTAACTATACCATGTCTAACGAAAAAGCGCAAATTTTAATGGTTATCAGTTGTCAGTCCAGTTTTCTGCGAAAACCTTTCGGTTGCCAGTACTCAGTTTTCAGTTAAGAGATACTTTGATGAATCAGGAATTCTAATCAGGAAACGTAACACGTTCGTAGATTTCCTGCAAAGGTAGTTCACATTGGATGGAGGTGAGTGGCAAAATTTCTTCAAGTGCTTGGAAATCGGTGAAAATCCAGTCCTTCCCCGTAACAGGTGCGGTGCCTTGTTTTTCTCGGCGGCGGTAGTGTTCAACAAGCACCTTGTCTTGGGAGACGAGGACGTATTCCTGCAACGACGCGAGTTGGCGGTAGTGCGCGAATTTTTCGCGTCGATCATAAACTTGCGTTGAAGGTGAGAGCACCTCTACTAAGATAATGGGGTTGAGGAGTGTGTCAAAGACATCATCTTCAAAACGCGGTTCTTCACAAACGACAACGACATCTGGGTAGAAGTAGGAGGTTGTAGTAGGTGTGCTCACGCGCATTTCGTTAGCATAGGTTTCACATTCGCTGCCTCTTAATAAAGTGCGGAGTTCACCAGATATATTCCCTGTCATCAGATTATGGGCGCGGCTCGCACCGGACATCGCAATTAACTCGCCGTTTATGTATTCGTGCCTGATTATTTCTGCGTCTGGAAGAGCTTTGCGTTCAAAGGCGATGTATTCTTCCGGTGTAGGGCGTGTTTGTACTGCAGGGGTTGCCATGATTTCCTCCGGTAAACAGGCTTTTGTGCCAAAAAGATACCAAATGCGCCAAAAAGATACCAAGTGGTATCTTTTTTTGCTTTTTGGTAATTTTTTGATTTGTGCTGCAAACCCAGTCACTGCATAGGTTTGTGGACGTTTCTTGTGTCATTTCTCGCTGGAAAAAAAAGATACCAAGGCGATGTGATATTTGGGTCGTTTCGGATTCTATGCAAGATATTTTCTAACTTGTTTTTAGTATAGTATAATTATACTGTTTTTTCGTGCGGGTGTCAAGTTTTTTCGTAGGTCAGTCAGAGCATTTATAATCGGAACTCAAGAGGCCTTTTGAGGGCTGAAAAGTTTGTGGCTAAGTTCCGGTTCGGTTGATGAAGATTAATTTATTAATTCGGTAATTTCTTGGTGAAGCCCGGTGCGGTTCCAAACCGCACCATAAGTCAATTTAGGGATTGTTTCATGGTATTTTGTAACACCGATATAAACATACCGCCCCTACGGGGCTTGGGTTTTTGCCTGAAAATGCTGCTATAAACATGCCGTCGCTACGCGACTGAAGAGGTTTTTGGAGTCTTCAAGGTTTCCGCGTAGGATCCGGTTCGGTTGATGAAGATTAATTTATTAATTCGGTAATTTCTTGGTGAAGTCCGGTTCGGTTCCAAACCGCACCTACCGGTCCTGGGGAAAATATAGAATTACCGATTTATTTTTTTAAACTTCATCAAACCGCACCTACCGGACCTGGGGCGGAGGTGGTTATTTTTTCTTAAATTGACACCTATGGTTCGGTTGCAAACCGCACCTACCGGCCTGGGGATTACCGATTTATTTTCTTAAACTTCATCAAACCGAACCTACCGGGCCTGATGGTGAAGATTTGATTGAATTCGGAGGTGGAAGTGTGCTAAATTTTAAAAACACCTTGAAAACTAAGTCCTGCTCTGGCAAAGCAATATCCGTATATTTTTTTGTAAATAATAAGACGTTTTCACATCTAAAACGTTGAATAGAAAATTCAGCAGTTAATGAAAGGGAATCTAAAAACTCTATGAGAACTGAGACAGATAGTATGGGGACGCTTCATGTCCCATCCGACCGGTACTGGGGTGCACAGACACAACGTGCGCTCCAGAATTTTAAGATTGGCGACGAACGCCTACCCCGCGCCGCGATATGGGCACTTGGGACTATCAAACAGGCAGTCGCGCAAGTTAATGCCGACCTCGGTTTGCTTGAAACCGAACTTGCAGAAACGATTAGCACGGCAGCACAAGAGGTTATTGATGGCACTTTGGATGACCATTTTCCACTCCGTATCTGGCAGACAGGCAGTGGGACGCAGACGAATATGAATGTCAATGAAGTCATTGCGAACCGCGCAATAGAGATGCTCGGTGGCGAAATGGGCAGTAAACATCCTATCCATCCCAACGACCATGTCAACAAATCCCAATCAACAAACGATGTTTTTCCGACAGCCATCCATCTGTCAATGGTTCGGCAAATTCGGGAACATCTCTTACCACGCCTAACAGCACTGCGGGAGGCGTTTGTTGAAAAGGCATCTGCGTTCGCAGAGATCGTTAAGATTGGGAGAACACATTTGATGGATGCGACACCGCTCACCCTCGGTCAGGAATTTAGTGCCTATGCGCAGCAGCTGATCGCTGCGGAGGAGCGCATTACGACTGCGCTACCGCATCTCTGCGAACTCCCGATTGGTGGTACAGCTGTCGGGACGGGTTTGAATACACACCCTGACTATACAGCGTGTGTCGTGGCAAGGCTTTCGGAAACAACAGGCTACCCACTCGAACGCGCCCCGAACGCTTTCGAGGCACTTGCGTGCCGGGATGCCGTTGTCAGTGCCAGCGGTGCTTTGAAAACGTTGGCGGTCGCGCTGTTCAAAATTGCGAACGACATCCGATGGTTGGCATCAGGACCGCGGTGTGGACTCGGTGAATTACGGTTACCAGAAATGGAGCCGGGTAGTTCCATCATGCCGGGGAAGGTGAACCCAACGCAATGTGAAGCGGTTACAATGGTGTGTGCACAAGTCATCGGGAACGATGCGACGCTGGCGTTTTCAGGCGCGAATGGCGCGTTGCAGCTGAACGTATTTATGCCTGTAATTGCCTACAATGCTTTGCAGTCTATACAACTGCTTGGAGATGGGTGCGAATCCTTCCGCGTTAATTGTGTAGAAGGGATTGTCCCGAACAGTGAGGCAATCGGACAACATCTTTCGGAGTCACTGATGCTTGTGACGGCATTGACCCCCCATATCGGCTACGATACGGCAGCGAAAGTGGCACAACACGCACATGAACAAGGGTGTACACTCCGTGAGGCTGCAATTGCGATGGAAGTTTTGACAGGAGAGGCTTTCGACGAGCTTGTCGTCCCAGGGGATATGACGCGACCGAATTTAGGTTAATGTTTTCGCAGGCGCGGTTTGAAACCGCGCCTACAAAAGAATTGCCTGAATCCTATTTGACCTTATTCATCACCCAAACCAACAGTATCTTCGGTATCCGTGTCAGAGATGGAGGCAGCGTCGTCAGATTCAAGCTGTCCATCGCCGTTGGATACCTCTTCCTGCGGGGCCTGTTGGATCACTTCCAGGTTCTGGAAGCTGGAGAATCCACTGCCTGCGGGGATGAGGCGGCCGAGAATGACATTTTCTTTCAGCCCAAAGAGTCTATCGGTTTGTCCACTGACAGCGGCATCGGTGAGTACCTTTGTTGTCTGCTGGAAGGATGCAGCAGAGATGAAGCTATCCGTACTCAAAGAGGCTTTACTGATACTCTGGAGAATCGGCTCACCTGTAGCAGGCGTGCCGCCCTTTGCCTCAATATCGCTATTGACGCTCTCAAAGCGTCTGCGATGCACCTCATCATTCGGATAAAAGTCTGTGTCGCCAGGTTCGGTGATGCGAATCTTGGTCAGCATCTGCCGGACGATGATCTCAACGTGTTTATCGTTGATAGTGCCTTTGCCATAGACTTTCTGTACTTCATCAACGAGATACGCCCAAACAGCCTCTTCACCTTCAACAAGGACACCCTCAATGGTGGTGCGTCCGATACTTAAAATATCGTGCGGATTGAGGAAGCCGTTGGTGAGGGGTTCGCCAGCATTCACCCAATCGTCTTCATCGACCCGTCGTTTCTCGTCAGGGATTTGGTAGAACCCACTCTTATATTCTCCATGTTCATCATCATGCTCAATGCGGTATTGAGGGACTCCACCCTTTGTGCCTGCGGATCGGACATACCCCTCAATTTCGGCGATTTGCGCGGCTTCGCCACGTTTTAGGCGGCGCGCTTCAAACAGATCGGTAACACGTGGAATTCCGGCAACGATATCAAGGTTTGATGTTCTCTCATGAAATTCAGCGAGCGTTTCTCCTCTACGTATGCTATCGCCTTCAGCTAAAGAGAGAGAGTAATCTGCCGGAATGACATGCGGTACTCGGGTCCCATCAGATTTTTCCCCCTCAATTCGCATCTGAAAGAATAACTCATCTACTTCAAATCCGGGGAATTTCGCCCGTGCCTCCGCGTATTCTTTCTCTGACAACTTATTGCCTTCAGCATACTTGCAATGCGGATGATGGACAGCCGTTACCGTATGGGAAACTTTCTTGTTTGCTTTCTCCAAGGCGCGGAATTCCTTTGAGGTAAGAATTGTGCCCGGTTCAAGCGGTGTATCTGTGTCCCGGTTGTCCTTAACAATCTCGTAGACGAGTTCAGTATCAAATCCTTTGAACTTTCGATTGTGTGCCTTGTAGTCGGCATCGGTGAGTTCGGTACCGACCTCGAGTTCGAGTTCAGGGTGATGTACGCTGACTACCTCGTACACACTCGTGACCTTTCCTGAAAGTTCAGGATCATCCTTACGGAGTGCCTTATATTCACTCTCCGTGAGACGGTCACCAACACTCACTGCTGTAGTCCCATCTTCAACATTTGTCACCTCATAATGACGAGCGACTTCCAATCCTTTGTATTGTTTGCGCTCTGCGGTTGCTTCCTGTTGCGTTTGAAGATTACCTACTTCTAATGGACAATCGGGATGATTGACAGCAGTTATACGATATAAGCGTTTTTTATCGATATCACCTGTAGCAATTTCGCTTGTAGAAGTAGTGAACCCGGGATAATCTCTGTGATACTGTTCTAGTTCATTCTTAGCAAGAAAATTTTCCGGTTTAGGTGGAAGGTCAGGGTTATACTCTTTAAGCGGACAGCCCGGATGATACACTTGGGTTACACGCCACTTTAATTCCTGGGAATCAAATCCCTGAAATTGTTTGTGTTCATCCTCTAATGTGAGTTTTTTCATTTCAAACCCAAAGTGCCTCGTTATAGATTCAAAATATTCATCCTCGGACAGCACATCCTTGACTTTATATGGACAATCAGGATGATAGACTTTAACGACAGTATACTTCGCACCTCGTTTCTCGTCCTGAACGCCGCGGAATTGCTCCTCAGTAACAATTTGACCAGCAGTGAACGGTGTGTCTGTTTCTCGCTTATCAGTAATAACACGATAAACTCGTTCAATGCTGATACCAGTGAAGGATTGCTGATACTGACGATGCTCTGATGCTGTCAGAAATTCTCCTTCTTTTGATTTCATTTCAGGATGATGCCCTCTAATGACGCGGTATTGTTGCCAAACCTTGAGTTCTGCTCCCTTTTTTTGCAGTTTATTATACTCAATATCGGTCAAATATTGACCAACAGTCACAGATGTAGTCTTATCTCCTACATGCGCGACCTTATAATAGGTTTCAACATCAAACCCATTGTATTGGCGGTAGTACTCACTTGCTTTCTTTCGCGTCAAGAGATCACCCACTTTCTGCGGAAGGTCGGGGTGATTCACAGCGGAAACCCGATAGAGTTGTTCAACCTCAAAGTCGCTTGCAGTAGCGGCAAAAGCAGGATAGTCAATCCCCAAATTCATTATCTTACTACCTATCAACAAGTTACCACGTTCAAGATGGCAGTCTGGGTGATAGACGCGAGTTACGCGATACGTTAACTTTTCGTCAATATCGAGGGTCTTCTGGTTTTCCTGTTCCACCATTTCCTTAGTGGTTAATACATCGAGACCAGCAACCAGAGGGCATTCAGGATGATAAACCTTTGTTACGCGATGCCGCTCAACTTCTTGTTTTTCAACTTTAAACGCCCACCCATTATCTCGATACGTAGTGCAAGCGCGCTCGTATTCGCTGGCGTTTAACTGATGTCCAGCCTTAAGCGGCGCAGCGTCTGACTGCTCGCTATCACTCGGCAAAGTAGGCTGTTCAAGGAGGGAAGACCCACCGGGAATTTCTTCATTGACCACGTAAATTGGCTTTGGATCCACTTCAAATGGTGTCAACCACGGGGTCATTTCTTCTGCTGGCACTTCCTGCCCTACCTCAAACGGGAAGGACTTTTGGACCTCCTTATCTACGTCAATGACTCGGTAAACACGCTTGAAGCCAACATCGCCTTCTTCGTCATCCGCGGCGGCATTCGACTGCTCCGGAGGCGTATTACTTGTTCCCTTAAGGTCTTCTTCCTTAACAAGTTCGTCTGTTTCTGGATTCAAGTAATATAATTCTACATTAAATCCCTGCCCCGCTTTATCCTTCAGCTGCTTCACTTTTTCTTCAGTAAGCAGGTCGCCAACAGCCACGGAGTCGCCAACAGCCACGGAGATGTCGGGATGTTGCACTTGCATCACACGGTAGTGAAGTGTTACAAAGCAGTGGAAACCGTAGTCCGCGAGTGCCTTGGCGTATTCTGCCTGTGACAACTGATCACCTACTTCAAGGTGTTCGACTACTTTTTTGACCTCCTCTAACAGCTTCTGTCGTGTTTCATTAGGATTGTCATACCAATCGGAAGACGGGATACGATAAAACTTCCCTCCTAATGCTTCAAGTTCTTTCTGGCGTTCCTCATCATCCTTCTGTCGGTCAGGGTGCTCGTGATATGGGCCGTCGCATTCAATTCCGATTAGATAAGTTCCCTCTTTGTCGGCATTAACCGCGAGGTCAATTCGGCGATGATCACGAGAGCCTTTCGGAGTAGGGACCTTAACTTGTGTGGTGACTTCATATCCATGTTCGACAAGGAATTTACAGACATCCTCTTCAAACTTAGACTCTGGGTCTCCATCACTTTTCCCCTCAAATTCCTTTGCAACGTATAGAACCTCGGTGACTTCGTACTGCCACGTCTTAGTATCAAAGCCTTTATATCGTCTTTTGTTATCATCATACTGTTTCCCACTGAGCAACTCATTTTCACGCAGTTGACAATCGGGACGGTTGACTTGTTGAACCTTATGCTCAGGTCCATCAGGATCTATCCATTTTCCAGTAGAGATCCAAAGTTCACCTTCCTTTTTGACCGTTCGTCCAGGCAGGAAATCTCGAAAACGCCCAGTACCATCGGCTTTGGATTCAATAATTTGCTGGCGGGCTTCCGAGACATCTTCAACAGCACCACCTGTGTGGAATGTGCGCATCGTAAGCTGCGTTCCGGGTTCACCGATGGATTGTGCGGCAATAATTCCGACGGCTTCACCAACATTCACAAGGCTATTCGTCGTCAGATCGTTACCATAGCATTTGGCACACACTCCTTCATCCGCTTGGCAAGTAAGGACGGAGCGCACTGTAACGACTTTGAGTCCAGAATTCAAATCGTCCACTGTGTGTTCAGAATTGGAGTTTCTTCCTACAGCTGCAGTTCCAAGTCTGGATTCCACAGATATGTTTCCAGATACAAATTGGTTCGTCAACTCTTCAATTTGATCTGCGCGTTGTGAATCTATAACTTCACCTGCAGAAACGAGCACGTTCCCTGTCTCTGGATGAACGATATCTTCAACAGCAGTGCGTCCACTGATCTTAAAGGCGAGATCACCGCCCTTTGTCGCAAACTTCTGTATGCCGTTCAGTGTGCCGCAATCTTCAATTGTAACACGGACATCCTGAGCAACATCTACAAGTCTTCGGGTGAGGTAACCCGAAGATGCGGTTTTGAGTGCGGTATCCACCAGTCCTTTACGCGACCCGTAGGTAGAGTTAAAATAGTCGAGTACATCCAACCCTTCGCGATAAGAACACAGAAAACCGCCTTCACGCTGTGTAGAGGTACCTATCGGTGGAATGAGAATGTCGCCGTCCTGCTTTGCCTTCAACCCGACAAAGGCACTGATCTGCATAAATGGATCTTTTCGGGCGCGTGCGCCACTATCTGCCATAATATGAACCGGACTGAAGCCTTCCACTGTTTTATCGCGGATCTCTGCGCCATCAGAATCAACATACGGGTGAACCTTACGCGGGTCTCCACGCTCAACAAGGGAGGTTGCTATCTGCGGTAGGGTTTCAAACATCTCACCTTCTATCTGGTCCTTCGCGTTCAGCCAGATGCGAATCTGCTCGTTTTCGTATTCTTCATGCTCAGTTGTGGGAGCACCTTCAAGGAGGTCCTCAATTTCTGCCTTTGCCGTATTCACCAACTCGTTCCGGTTGTCAGGTGTGATATAGTCCGTGATACCGGGTGAGATACCGCTCAGGGTTGCGTATTCAAAAGCGAGTTTTTGGACGTTTTCAAGCACCTCGGTTGTGACGCGGGTGCCTAACTCGCGGAAGCAATCCTCAATGATTGTAGACAATTCTTGTCCACCTGCCTCCGCATTGAAAAACGGAATCAGCTGCTGTGAATGCTCATCTTCCCATTTTAATTCATCGGGTAGCACTTCGTTAAAGATAACCCTACCGACTGTCGTGAGAATTGGCTCCGCCCCTGCCTCGGTTTCATCATGTCCGTTAGATGTACAGAAGAGTTGGATACTGTCGTGCAGCTTAAGTTGACCGGCGGCATGTGCGGTGATAACCTCTTCAGAATGCGCGAAGCGTCGATGGTACCACGGTTTGTCTTGGAACGCCTCAAAAGCAGCAGCATCGCCTGTCGTGTACGCTTCGTGCAAAAGTAGGGCATCTTCAGCGTGTCCTGGCAGCGTCTTTGTGAGAAAGCTGGGTCCAAGGACCATGTCGAGTTCAGGAACAGCGATTGGACGACCGTGAGAAGGTTTCAAAATATTGTGACTGCTGAGCATTAATAACTTCGCTTCAGCCTGTGCTTCCACCGTCAATGGCACATGGACTGCCATCTGATCGCCATCAAAATCGGCATTGAACGCTTTACAGACAAGCGGCGGGATTCTGATAGATTTACCTTCTACCAAGACGGGTAAAAATGCCTGAATACCGAGTCGGTGCAAAGTCGGGGGTCGGTTGAGTAGGACCGGATGATCGGCAATGACTTCCTCTACCACTTCCCAAACCGGTGAATCGGAGTCAACGTGTTCAGCGATATGCTTCGCCCGCTTAATCGTCTGTGTAAAACCGTACGCTTGAAGTCGCTCAATGATAAACGGTTTGAACAATTCAACCGCCATCCGTTTCGGTATACCACATTGGTGTAGCCCTAATTCGGGTCCAACAACAATCACACTCCGTCCGGAGTAGTCAACGCGTTTACCGAGCAGGTTCTGACGGAACCGTCCAATTTTACCCTTGAGTACCTCAGCGAGAGATTTGAGCGGACGATTACCGGGACCGGTGACACGCCTACCGTGTCGTCCGTTGTCGAAGAACGCATCAACTGCCTCCTGTAGCATCCGTTTTTCGTTCCGAAGAATCACCTCTGGTGAACGGAGTTGTATCAACTTACGGAGTCGGTTGTTGCGATTGATGACCCGACGATATAGATCGTTGAGGTCGCTGGTGGCAAAGCGTCCACCTTCAAGCGGAACGAGGGGACGCAAATCAGGTGGAATCACAGGGATAACATCAAGAATCATCCATTCGGGTCGCTGTCCAGCCTCGACAAAATCCGCCATCTGCTTTAGCTGCTTGGCGACCTTAGATTTTTTCTGATGGCTTGTGGTTTCCGCCAATTCTTGGGTTAACTCTTCTACCTTCGCTTCAAGGTCAATGTCGCTGAGAATTTCGCGGATGACTTCTGCCCCGGTACCTGCGCGAAAACCGCCCCAATGCTTAGTACTGTGCTCTACGTATTCAACTTCGGTTAACACTTGACCGACTTCAAGTGGGCAATCTGGATCCGTTACCTCAACAACAATAAAGCCTTCAAAATAGAGGACACGTTCAACATCACGTGAGGAGAGACCACAGAAAACACCGATACGTGATGGGAGTCCCTTGAAGTACCATATATGAGAAACAGGCGCGGCGAGTTGGATATAGCCGAGCCGGTCTCTACGGACGCGTTGTTGCGTGATCTCAACGCCGCAGCGGTCACATATCATTCCTTTATGTTTAATCCGTTTATACTTACCACAGTTACATTCCCAGTCTTTCTGTGGTCCGAAGATCGCTTCACAGAAAAGTCCTTCGGGTTCCGGACGAAAGGAGCGGTAGTTAATAGTTTCCGCCTTCTTGACCTCGCCGCAGCTACACGTCCCTTTTTCTGGGCAGATAAAGGGTCCATCTGTAGTGTCAGCAGGGCTCCGTCGCTTGCAACTGGTTTCCTTCGCCGAGTCCTTGATCTGATCAGGTGAGGCTATTTTTATGGAGATGCTGTCAAATGCCGTGTTCATCAGTCCTCCTTGTAGGGGTTATCAGTTATAAGTTATAAGTTTTTAGTTAAGAGGCTTATGATTGTTCAATATCTTTTGGTAACCGTCTGTGTTTCAATCGAGTAACGACGATTATGAAGAGATGATCCAGCCTCAGCAACCAGACTTATAACCTATAACCTATAACTTATAACTATTCATCATCTTGATCGAGGGATACTTGGAGTCCGAGGGTTTGGAGTTCACGGACTAACACTTTAAACGATTCGGGTGTTCCGGGCGGATCCGGGTTTAGTCCCTTCACAACCGATTCATAAATTTCTCTTCTGCCGAGTACATCATCCGATTTGAGCGTAAGCATTTCTTGGAGCGAATGCGCCGCGCCATAGGCTTCCAATGCCCAGACTTCCATTTCACCGAGTCGCTGTCCGCCGTGTTGTGCCTTGCCCCCGAGGGGTTGCTGCGTAACGAGCGAGTAGGGACCTGTGGAGCGAGCGTGCATCTTATCAGCGACGAGGTGGTTCAATTTGAGGAAATAGACATATCCGACTGTCACCTCTTGTGCAAACGGTTCACCCGTCCTACCATCAAAAAGGATGCTCTTCCCCGTGCGCTTACTGCGTTCTGGGAGCTCCGTTTTGCCAAGCATATCAAAGACTTCATCCTCGGTTGCGCCGTCAAACACAGGGGATTTGACGTAGATGCCAAGTTCATGGCACGCCCATCCGAGGTGGATTTCCAAGATTTGACCGACGTTCATACGCGATGGTACACCCAAAGGGTTCAACACTAATTCAACCGGTGTGCCATCAGGGAGATAGGGCATATCCTCAGCGGGCAAGATTTTGGCAACGACACCTTTGTTGCCGTAACGCCCAGCCATCTTATCACCGACAGAAATCGGACGTTTGCTGGCAACGTAGACTTTGACGCGTTTGATAACCCCGGGTTTGAGTTCATCGCCCATTTCTAATTGCTGAAGTGCCCGTTCTTTTTCCTCTGTGTAAGCCGTTATCCGACCCTGTGCCATCTCTTCAACACGTTGAATATGCTCTCTCACGCTGGTATCGGTCACGTGGATGTTCGAAAAAGACAAGTTAGACGCTTTACGTGCCTTCTGATAGTCGGCATCAGAAACGTCCGCGCCAACCGATAGTGTGCACTTCGGATCGAAAACGTCTGTAATATGCCATACGCTTTCGGTTTTTAGGTCTTTGGCAGTTCTACTGAGTTCCTGTTTCTCTTCTGAGGTCAATCGCTGATCTGCGGTTACAGGACGTGATGGAAAATCCTTAGATGCCTTCTGGTAGTCGGCATCGGAAAGATCGTCTCCCTCAGCCAACGGACACGCTGGATCGAAAACAGCGGTAATATGCCAAAAGAGCTCTGCTTGCAAACCTGGGTAGATTTCACTGAAGTCTCTCCATTGTTCCTCAGTCAGTTCATCGCCTTCCGAGACGGGACACCCAGCTTTTTCAAGCTGCGCGACAAGAGCTTCTTCAAACTCGGAACGTGCTTTCGGTGTTAATTCCGTGTTGTCCACGAGTTCGTAGAAATCCCAACTATCGGGTTCAACGTCTTCTTCAGTTAGCAATACCGCGAATCGCGCGTCTGCTGCAGCAAGCATCTCCTTGAGCGGCTCGGTATCTTGTTCGCCCTCGGTGTCTTCATCCTCAGCATGCGTGTCCTTATGCATAGCAATAGCGACCACACTCCCATCGTAACCGAGAAGCGAAACGTCAGCGTGTTCAGCTTGTGCACGCAGAGGTTCATCTTCCAGCAAATAGAGTTCACTATCTCCCAAGAGTGGCTGGCAAACTTCACCGAAATATGCCTTCACTGCGTTGACGATTTCGGGAGGCGCAGCTGCGGATATTCCTACATCTTCAAAGTTATCACTCTCGTCGCTATCAGGCGTTATCGCTTCTGCATCGGAAGCGTCCGAAGGACGTGTTGCGATAGTGGGAATCGGCTCAGGGATGCTCGTTACGCTATAACGTGGTTCAGCAACGAAGGCTTCAGCAACTGTGTCTTCCATTACCCGATGATATTCATCTGCCTTGAAACCGGAAATATAGGTATCTAAAACCTCGGCAGTTAGGGTATCACCGGCATTCGCGAAAGGCTCGGAACTATCTACTGCATAAAGTGGATCAACAAGTTCACATCCGATGAGGGTATTGCGAATCTCCTCAATTTTTCGGCGGCGGATTGAAGCAGTTTGTTGGCGCCAAGTCTCTTCAATTTGCTTACGCTTCGACTCATACCGCAAGTCCTCAGCCTTTGCCTGTCCAACATCTGGTTGCGCCCAGTTCCCGCGCCGTTGTGCGCCATCAGGTTTACGTGAAAATACCTTTACATCAATAACGACGCCTTCAACGCCCGGTCGGACATAAGTGGATGCATCCCGTACCTCTTTAACTTTCTCACCGAAGATCGCTCGTAGGAGTTTCTCTTCGGGTCCATATTCGCTTTCACCTTTCGGTGTAATTTTCCCAACAAGGATACTGCCAGCTTTAACAACACTTCCGACCCGGATAATGCCCTCTTCATCAAGTTGACCGAGTCGTTGTTCACTGACGTTCGGGATGTCACGCGTAATCTCTTCGGGGCCGACCTTCGTTTCGCGCGCCTCTACCTCAAATTCCTCAATGTGAATAGAGGTAAAGGTATCGTCTTTAATGAGCGTCTCACTGATGAGAATAGAGTCTTCATAGTTGTGACCACCCCACGGCATGTAAGCACACAATATATTCCGGCCGAGGGCAAGTTCACCGTTTTCCGTAGAGGTGCCATCAACGATGACCTGTTCAGCTTCAACTTTATCGCCGACTGCGACAATCGGGTGCTGATGGATACAAGTTCCGCTGTTACTCCGCTTGAAGGTTTGGAGTTTATAAACATCGTACCCCATCTCACTGAACGTGTTTTCACCTTCATCATGGTGAAGTGCTTGACCTGTGTATATGAGGATTTCGTCGGCAGAAACACTTGTGACAGTTCCTGCCCGTTTAGCCGTGATAAGCGCGCCTGAATGTCGTGCGGCGGGGCCTTCCATTCCGGTTCCGACAAGCGGTGCTTCGGGACGGATCAACGGAACTGCTTGGCGTTGGTGGTTGGCACCCATCAATGCCCGGTTTGCATCTTCGTGCTCCAGAAATGGTACAAGCGCAGCAGAAATTCCGACGATCTGCTGTGGTGAAACGCCGATGTAGTCTACTTGTTCCATTGGTAGGGACAGTACATCCTCGCCACTACGGACAGGGAGTAGTGCTCCCGAAGCATCCGTATCACCATTTGTCGTTTGTGAGCCATCATGCTCGATCGCTTTCGCGGCAATGTGAGCAGTGTCTTCGCTATCTGCTGTAAGATATTCAACGGGTCCCAGAGCTGAACCTGCCTCCACTTTATGATATGGCGTTTCAATAAAACCGTAAGGGTTTATCCGCCCGTAGCAAGCGAGAGACACAATGAGTCCAATTGAGGGGCCTTCAGGCGTTTCCAACGGACAAACACGTCCATAGTGTGTTCGGTGTACATCTCGAACAGCAGCTGTTGCCCGGTCTCGATGAAGTCCACCGGGACCGATTGCGGAGATACGACGCTTGTGGGTTAATTCATCCAGCGGATTAATTTGTTGCATAAACTGCGACAACTGGTTTGAACCGAAGAATTCACGGAGTGCCATCATGAGCGGTTTTGGGTTCACAAGCGAAGACGGCACGACTTTCGCGATGTCGTTAGTGGTACTTAACCGCTCGCGCGTCGTCCTGCGAATTTGGAATAACCCCATTCGGAATTGGTTTTCAAGGAGTTCACCGATAACGCGTACACGTCGGTTAAAAAGATGGTCGAGATCGTCTTTCGGTGCAAGCCCGTTATGGACTTTAAGCAGGTGCGCTACCGTAGCAGCAATATCTTCGGGCCGGAGCGTGCGAAATGTTTCCTCAGGTGGCTCTCCGTAAACAGATATCTCATGAAATTTTCGATTAAGCTTGTATCGTCCAACGACACCCAGATCGTAGCGATGTGCATCAAAAAGTAACCATGCAAGGTGTTTACGTGCATTCTCTATACTGGTGGCATCCCCGGGTCTCAACGTGCGGAAAATCGTAAGTAGTGCTGCGTCCTGTAAAGAGTATTGCTCGTCATAATCCGCTTGCCGGTCGCGCTCCAATGTGTTACGTAAGAACCGGATATGCTGACAATCTTCTGTATCGAGTACTGTGAGTGCTTCAACGCCAGATTCCTTGAGCCGTTCTAACTCGGCTTCGGTGAGGAGTGTATTTGCGGTGAGGAGCACTTCACCGGTTTCTTGATGGATAACGTCTTCGGCACAGACTCTATCCTGACCATCCTCAGACAAAATCTGTTCAGCGGTGAATGCTTTTTTCCCGTAGCGATCAAGTGCTGCTTCATATTCTGAATTTGTTAGCACCTGTCCAGTTGTGAATTCACATCCACTGTTGTGGGTATCAATGACGCGTCGGAGCAGTTCAGTTTCAAAGCCCTTCCATTTTCTGCGGTGGCTTGTGCGTTCATTATACGAAATCTCCTGTCCAATTTTCAGCGGACAGTCTTCTTCCGTTACTTCGGTAACACGATAACATTTCTCAACCTCAATGTCTGGGTAGTCCTTCTCCGCCTGCCGAAATTCCGCAGCATTCAGCAAGTCTCCAGGTTTAACCTGTTTTGCGGGGCCTTCGACATGCGTAACCCGCCATCCGGCGAGCACAAGCCGTTCGGTCTTGGCATAGAGTTTCAGGATGTCTGCGTCCGACTGCCAACCGAGGGCGCGCAGCAGCACAGTCGCAGGCAGTTTTCTGCGCTTGTCGATACGGACATAAATCTGATCCTTTGTGTCGATTTCAAATTCGACCCACGCGCCTCGATACGGAATAATTTGGGCGGTCGGTGTCCGTCTCCCTGTTGGTAAAGATTTTTCGAGAAAGATGACCCCCGGTGAACGGTGCAGCTGACTCACGATTACACGTTCACTGCCGTTGACAATGAAACTTCCATTTTCAGTCATTAATGGCACTTCGCCGAGATAGACATCCGATTCACGAATATCCACGACGTGCGGTTCATCTGCATCTGGGTCCGCTTCGCGCACGACGAGCATGATACGCGCTGTGAGGGATACCTGATAGGTTACGCCGCGCGCAACACACTCTTGTAATGTATATTTCGGGGTACCGAGGGTGTAGTTAACAAATTCAAGGCTATTGACCTCCGAAAAGTCTCGGATTGGAAACACTTCGTTAAATACCGCTTGGAGGCCCGCATCTATACGTTGATCGGGTGAGACATCTCGCTGTAAAAAGGCATCGTACGAAAGCCTTTGGGTTTCTATAAGATTCGGGAGTTCTGCCCGAACAGGCGTTTTGGCAAAAGACACTCTCATATTTTTCTGGCTGGGTTTTTTATTCACTGAATGGAGTCCCCCTATTTGGCGGTGGTTGTGCAGCTTACTGAATAGACTTCTGAAAAAGCCTGCCCCCGAGCTGCTTTATTCCGTCTTAATATGGTGACGTAGCATAGCATAACAGAATATTATACATTATAATTTGGAGAATGTCAAGAAAAAAACGAAAAAATACATTTTTTGATCGTTTTAATGAAATAAAGTTTGATATTGACCGCATTAATTTTCAATTTTGGGTGTGATGCAGGGTCATTTAGTTTTAATAAATTCGCGGGTTTTATGTTTTCTGTTACAGATCCGGTGCGGTTAGAATGCAGATCGCATTTGGGTGAGTACACCGCAAAACACGCACCTACCGGTCCTGGGGCCAAAATTGGACGAAAAAACCGAGAACTAAATAGTCCTGGGTGTGATGAACGAAACATTGACACTTGAAACACAGTCTGTTATACTCAATGCATAAAATTTACGGTGGTGAACATAGGAAACTTATCCTACGGTTAACTTTGGAGCGCGATATGGGAACTATTACGATACCGCAACCTGTTAAAGGGATTATCGGCGTGTTGACCTCGGAATCTTGTCTCCTACCCACCGTTTACGCGGCACTTACACAACGTCTGGGACCCATTGACTTCACAAGCGAGTTGATGCCTTTTACAAGTACAACCTATTATGAAACCGAGATGGGACCTAACATTCAAAGGCAATTTATCAGTTTTGAAAGGCTTATTGACGCGGGCACGTTGGCAGAGATGAAACTATTTACAAATACAGTAGAGCAAACCTTTGCTATAAAAAAGCCTGCAGGAGATGTACGGCGTGTCAATTTAGATGCGGGTTACCTCTGCTTGGCAAAGTTAGTACTCGCATCAACGAAGGATCACGCCCACCGTATTTATCTCCGTGATGGTATTTATGCCGAAATTACGCTCCGTTTCTATCGTAAAACGTTCCGACCCTGGGAGTGGAGTTACCCGGACTATCGGCTGCCAAAGTATGTCGCTATCTTTAACCACATTCGCGAAATCTATAGGAATCAACTGGAAAATGCAGAAAATTCTTGAACAGATGCGAGGCACTGAGTTCTCGTATCGGACGAAAATATTGTACGCTGTCATTGTTATCAGTGTGCTTTGGACATATTCTATATACAGTGTAAATGCTGAACCTGTGGAAATGGATACCCGCGCGCGGGCACGCGACATCGGCATCGAAATTGGGCACCTTCCAACCGGTACACATAATGCTATCACCGACGTAGCGGGTGTGAAGGTTGGACATGTCACGCTGAACGAAGGTGATTCGATTCGTACCGGTGTGACTGCTATCCTACCGAGTGATGATATTTGGACAGCGCGTCTGTTCGGCGCAGCGCATACTATTCACGGTAACGGCGAAGCAACCGGTATTGCCCGCATCAATCAAGCTGGATGGATCGAATCTCCCATATTGCTCACAAATACGCTCAGTGTTGGTGCAGTCCATGACGGTGTTGTTCGCTACATTGTGAAGAGATACCCCGATAATAACATTGTGCTGCCGATTGTCGCAGAATGTTATGATGGGGGTTTGAACGACATCAGCGGACTCCATGTCACAGCGGCGCATGCGATTGAAGCCATTGAAAATGCCACCGATGGTCCCGTAATCGAAGGCTGTGTCGGTGGTGGCACCGGTATGCGATGCTACGGATTCAAGGCTGGTATCGGTACGGCCTCCCGCGTATTATCCGAAGAACGGGGCGGATGGACAGTCGGCGTACTCGTTAACGCCAATGGCGGTCGGCGGCATCAATTGCGGATTGACGGGGTACCCGTTGGTAGGGAAATCACTGGATCCCCACCGAAGCCGACGAGAGACGGTTCGTTTATTATTGTTATTGCGACGGATGCGCCGTTGACGCATCGTCAATTGAAACAGTTAGCGATCCGGGCAACGCATGGACTTGCCCGGACAGGGACCCCGAGTACTGACGGCAGCGGTGAATTTGTCATCGCGTTTTCCACGGCGAATATCTTTCCAAGTAGAACCGAAACTGGTACCTTTCAAGTCAAGATGCTCGTCAACGGACGTTTAAGTTCACTTTTTCAAGCAGCCATTGAGGCGACAGAAGAGGCTATTGTCAATTCAATGACAATGGCAACGACAACCACCGGACGCAACGGTAGGACGATGTACGCTATTCCGTTGACGGAACTACAAAAAGTGATGAAAGCATACGGACGTTAATAGTGTCAGGACTTGCGCATTTTTCTATGATAATCCACTGCAGGCGGGGTTTTAAACCCCGCCTGCAAAGGGCTGCGTAAGTCCTAAGTGTATCTAAACTGAAGCGATAGGATTTGCACCCGGCGCGAGAGATTCAGGGACCACTTCGTAATGTGAAAATTCCAATGTAAAGGTGCCTCGTCCTTGTGTCATTGAACGGAGTTGTGTCGTGTATTGAAATGTCTCTGACAACGGGATAGAAGCATTGATGACGCTTTGTGCCGATTGCGAGGCGCGTCCTGTATCGGATGCGTCTTGCGTCGTACTCTCGTTAATCTGTGCGCGGCGTGAATTCAGATCGCCGATGACTTTACCGACGTGTTCATCAGGTACAGTGATATGTATCTGCATAATTGGCTCTAAGAGCAAGGGATTCGCCTTTCTGACTGCGTTCTCAAAGGCGAGGGCTGCTGCCGCTTCAAATGCAACCTCTGAGGAATCTGTTGGATGATAGGAGCCACCAGTGAGGGTTACCTTGATATCTTGCATCGGGTATCCGATACGGGGGCCTGTTCCCATCGCGCCTTCGAGTGCCTTCTCAATAAAAGGGATATATTGGCGTGGAATCTGCGTCTCGTCGGTATTATCTTCAAACTGAAATCCGTCGCTGCGTTCTAATGGCTCGACCGTGAGTAACACATCACCGTAGATGCCTTCTTCATCTGTTTTATGAATGTGTGTCCCGCGCGCTTCCGCAACGGTGCTGATAGTTTCACGATACGCCACTTGGAGTTTGCTCACCCGCGCGTTTACGCCGAATTCACGGACCATTCTGTCCGTTAAAATCTCCAAATGAAGTTCGCCCATGCCAGAGATAATCCGCTGTCCACTTTCCTTGTCAATTCCGACAGTGAAAGTCGGGTCCTCGTCCATTAATTTTTCGAGTGTCTCTTCTAATGCGTCTGCATCGCTTGCCCGCTCAGGTTCAATCGCAATGGAGATAACCGGTTCGGGGAAAGTAATGGGTTCTAACAGAATTGGCTCTTTGGTACCGGTTACGGTATCGCCGGTCTTGGTCTCTTTAAGCCCCACGAGCGCAACAATGTCCCCGGCGTAAGCCGCGTCAGATACCGCCTCTTTATTGGCATGCATCTGCAAAATACGATTGACCCGTTCTCGCTTCTCAGACCGGACGTTATAGATTGCCTCTCCGCGCCTGAGTGTGCCAGAATAGACGCGACAGTAGACGAGTTTGTCAACTGTCGGGTGGCTTGCCACCTTAAATGCTAAGGCTGCCAAGGGGGCAGTGTCATCTGCGGGACGCGTTGCTTTGTCTTCCTGAGCGGTCGCGTCTGCTTTGCGTTTTGAACGCGCGCTTTTAGAGACAGGTTGTGGTATAGTTCCCTCAATGGGCGGCACATCGATAGGGGACGGCAAAAAATCAATGACTGCATCAAGGAGCGGTTGAACCCCTTGATTCTTCAGAGAGCTCCCACATAGGACGGGTACGAGTGTCCCATTTAAAGTCGCCACCCGAATCGCCTGTAGCAACTCATCGCGGGTTATCTCTTCACCGTTCAAGTATTTTTCGAGTAACGCCTCATCTTCAACGGCGACACTTTCAAAAAGGGTCTCCCGTGCCTGCTCCACTGCGTCCTGAAATTCAGGCGGGATTTCCGTCTCCATGTATGTCTGTCCCTGGTCTGTCTCATCCCAGTGTATCGCTTTCTGGGTCATCAGATCAATAACGCCAGCAAAGTCCGAGCCTTCGCCGATTGGCAGTTGCAAGGGGAGCGGGTTCGCGCCTAAGCGTTCTTGCATCATGTCCAGAGCACGGGTATAATTTGCGCCAACCCTGTCCATCTTATTAACAAAAACGATACGCGGCACATTGTAGCGTTCCGCTTGATGCCAGACGGTTTCTGACTGTGGCTCCACACCGCCGACAGCACAGAAAAGTGCTATGGCTCCGTCCAAGACCCGTAAGGAACGCTCGACCTCTACCGTGAAATCGACATGTCCGGGTGTATCGATGAGGTGAATTGCGTGTTCGCGCCAGAAACAGGTTGTTGCGGCAGCGGTGATCGTCACGCCGCGTTCTCGTTCCTGCACCATCCAATCCATCTCAGCGGTGCCATCATCTACCGCCCCGATCTTATGTTTTTTGCCGGTATAGAAGAGAATCCGTTCAGTCGTCGTTGTTTTGCCAGCATCAATGTGTGCTGCTATGCCGATGTTGCGTACATTTTCAATCGGATATTCGCGTGCCATTTTTTCCTTACAGATTTGTGCCTACATGCTGTTGTTCCACTGAAGAACAACACCGAGTAAGCTGGGATTCCATTCCATGAGGAGTTGATATGCCTTCGGTGCGTCTTCGCCAGGAACGCGATGACTAATCAAAGGCGCGACATTGAATCGCTGCTGTGCGATGAGCGTCAACAACAAGCGGCTATCATCTTCAAGCGTCCAGAAGTTTGGTGAGGACTCTTGGCGCGGACGTATAGAATTGTGTGCCCCATAAAGCATAAGTCCTTTTTTATGCACATCGCGATAAAAGTTCACTTTCGGCGTTTCGCCGCGTGTGCTCGCTAACAGCACCATACGCGCACCCCATCCCGCCACATCTAAGGCAGTGCTGATTGCGTCGGGATGCCCAGTCGCCTCAATAACGACAACCGGTCCCTCACCTTTCGTAGCCTTGCTTAACTGTTCAGAAAAATTAGCGTCTTCGGGGTTGAAGGTGCAGTCTGCGCCCATGCTTTTGGAGATTTCGAGACGGCTATCGGTGAGGTCCGCGGCAATAAGTGGGAGTGCGCCACTGAGTTTCGAGAGTTGCAGTGCCAGCAGACCGATAAGCCCCTGTCCTAAAACTAAGGTCGCCTCTCCTAATTCAATGCGTGCCTTTCGGACACCTTGCAAAGCGATTGCCCCGAGGTTAAAGAAGACTGCTTCTTCGGATGGAACGTCGGCAGATGCCACTTTTAGCAAACGACTCGGTGAGGTTACGAAGTGGCTGGTGTGTCCCTGTGTTGAAGCGACACGATCGCCTACCTGCAAACCCGTGACTGCGTTTCCGATTTCTACGACTTTACCGATATTGCTGTACCCGGGACGGGACGGATACCGTCCTTGTGCATTCGGAAGTCCTAATAGGAACGCGCGCTCCGTGCCGGGACTAATGAGCGTACACGCTGTAGCGACGAGTACTTCATCGTCTCCGATAGGCGGCAACGTAAATGTTTCAACATCAACTTTGGCGCGACTTGGCCAAACGACGCGTTGTGCTTCCATCAGAAATTTGAACCTCTTAATAACAGAAGGATAGTTGCTTTCAAGCAGTATACCAGAAAAGCAACTATCCGTCAACCATTAATCCGAGAATTTTTCAATGGAATGGGTTCGTTGCGTTGAATTACCGGTCGGACGTGCGAATCGTTAATGTAACATATCCGCCACCCTGATCATTCGGAGCTTTGACATAAAGGATCACTTTCTGTTTCTTCTCTGCCTTGAGTTGCTCCACGAGATGAGAGTATGTATCGAGGTTGTCAATTGGCTTCCATTCTATCTCTTGAATGAGATATCCAGGCCTGATATTCTTCCTCGCCGCATCGCTGCCGCTTTCAACGCTTGTGACGATAACACCCGTATCATTTGAAGAATATCCGTAGCGTCTGGCAATCGTGGGGGTCAGATTTCGGACATGGAGTCCAACGAAGGATTCCCCTTGTCTTTGCGGGAATGCCTGTTGTTCATCATGTCTGGCCATCGTTTCCACGGTGCGTTCCTCCAATTTAACAGTGAGCTGCTTTTCTTCACTCCCTTTTCGCAGCACTGTTAATTTAACGGGTTTACCCACTTTTGTTGCAGCGACGATGTTCATTAGATGCTGTGTATCACGGACTGTTTTACCGTTAAACTTAACAATAATATCTCGAGGCTGAATACCAGCTTTTTCCGCTGGACTATCTTTCACAACTTGGTTAACAACAATGCCTCGCGGTTCCTCAAATTTCAATTCATCTGCTAAATCATGATTCATCGTACTCATGCTGATGCCAAGCCAACCCCGCACAATTCTTCCGTTTTCAATCAGGTCTGGCATAAGTTGCTGTGCCGTGTTACTCGAAATAGCAAATCCGATGCCAATATTGCCCCGGGAACCACTGGTGAAAATTAGGGTATTAATACCGATTAACTCACCACGGATGTTAATCAGTGCGCCACCGCTATTCCCGCGATTAATCGGGGCATCCGTCTGAATAAAATTACCGAACGGAGCAGTGTCACCAAGGCCAGCCCTACCCTTTGCGCTAATGATACCTCGCGTCACAGTCTGCGCTAACCCGAGTGGTGATCCGATTGCAATTACCCATTCGCCGACCTCAAGTGCGTCTGAATCGCCGAATTGTAGAGTAGGCAGCCCCTCCGCATCAATTTTAATAAGTGCTAAATCGCTGCCACCACCGGTACGTTGTGCAGGATCACTTCCGATGACTTCCGCGTCGTACTCGCGACCAGTTGCTAAGGTAACCGTAATGTTGTTTACACCATCAACAACATGATTGTTTGTTAAAATATAACCGTTCTCACGGACGATAACGCCAGAGCCGAGACCTTTGACCGGATCAGATTCGGGACCAAAGAAAAATCTATAAGATTCATCGCCGACTGTTTGTGTTTTGATTTGAACAACGGCAGGGCGGGTCCGCGCTACCAGATCAATGAACGCTTGATTTGCGCGTTCGAGATACTGAAAATCTAATGCTTGGGTCGCATTTTCCAGATACTCGGGATCTTTTGACGCTTCGGGTGTGTCATGCGTCTGTCCGATTGCAGTTTGTAATGTGAACTCATCTGTATCCCAATTGATGACGATGCCCACCATTACGATGAGTGCTGCTAAAATTAATACTACCCTTACCGGGTTCCGAAGTGTGTTTCTGAGTTTCATGATGTAACCTCCAGTATATTTTGGGGTAGACTCCGATCTCGGAGATGACCGGAACCATTTTATTTCAGTTTTTTGTGTTTACGTCCTAAAGACACACCTATTAGAAAGAAAAGTTGCAAAAAAGTTGTCAAAAAATGCATCGCGCACGGCAATATCTGTTTACGTGCCTTGTGAAATTCGATCTACATGTTCACGGACAATATGTTCAGGACATAATTTAATAAAGAGCCATGCGCCGGGGACAAGGATCACAAAAGCACCAACGATGAGATCGTCCAGTTTACCAATGATAGGCAGAAAATCAAAATCAAGCGGGTTCACCAAGTAAACGATGGCAAAGGCAACTGCTAATAATTCGGTAAGGATGAGGATCGCCTTCCGATAGACCGGAACGCGTTCATCAACGAACAGTCGCCACGCCAACTTGACGAAATTTGGAAAATGGAGGAGGAGGCGGAAGAGTCGAAACGGACCTCGACTGTTACCACCGAAGAAAAAAGAATTCAGCATACCTTAAAGTTTATCAAAACCGTTTTTTATATGCAAATCAATTTTTAAAAAAACTAACGGAGTGAGAAAACCCTAAAAAAATAGAGTGAAGGATAGGTGTGTAAATATTTGTCAATTGTCTGAATCGCGGATTACACGGAGGACACAGAGGACGCGGAAGTAAGAGATTTTTTCTGACCGCACCCATGTATTGGAAAAAGAAATGTCCGAATCACAATAGCATTTTCTGTAACTATCGGGCCTGGAGTTGAAAATCTGACCGAAAAAAGGAAAACAGAATAGTTCTGAGTGACACCTATATTAACTTGACCGGTAGGTTCTATTTTGGTATACTATCCGCAAATCGCATAAGCCAAGTAGAAGGAGACACTATGGCAACAGAAAACAATCTCTCTGCGAAGCAGATCGCAGCGCAGCTTTATACTGTCAGAGAATTTACTAAAACCGAAGCGGATATCGCTGAGACGGTCAAAAAGGTTCGGCAACTCGGATATGAGGCGGTGCAATGTTCCGCACTCGGTCCGATCGAACCTGCAGCCCTGAAGAACATCGTTGACGGTGAAGGTATCAGCATCATCGCGACACACACCAGTTATGAAAGGATGCGCGATGAGCCGCAGGCTGTCATTGATGAACATCAATTGTGGGGATGCAAACACGCTGCGATTGGTGGTCTTCCGGGTGAATACCGTACGGCTGAGGGATACGCAACATTTGCGAAAGAGGCATCCGAAGTTGCAGCCCGTCTCGCTGAAGGCGGTTTGACCTTCTCTTATCACAATCATAGTTTCGAGTTGGAACGCTATAACGGACGCACTGGACTGGAGATTTTATATGCGGAAAGCGATCCTAACTATTTTAAGAGTGAACTGGATACCTACTGGATTCAACACGGTGGTGGCGACCCGGCGGAATGGGTCCGTCAATTAAAAGGACGTGCCGATATTATTCATCTCAAGGATATGGCGATGGAGGGTTCCTCGCAACGCTTTGCGGAAATCGGCGAAGGCAACCTCAATTGGCCGGCTATCTTAGATGCTTGTGTCTATGCGGGTGTTGAATGGTATATTATTGAGCAGGATAGCTGCTACGAACGCGATCCGTTTGAAAGTTTAGGTATCAGCTTCAGAAATCTGAAAGAGATGGGGTTCGCGTAGACTTACCAAATTATGTGCGAAATCAAGGGCGGGGCATAACACCTCGCCCTATACGTCATATAAAACGAAAAACAGAGAAATAACCGGTTTGTTCGATACAGACTGAAGGTTTCTACCAGCAGTCAATTTTTTTATTTGACTTTCAAAGTGGCTTATGATACAATTAAAGGGATTAACGGGGCGTGGCGCAGCCCGGAAGCGCGCTTGAATGGGGTTCAAGAGGTCGCTGGTTCGAATCCAGTCGCCCCGATTTCTGATATATAAATTCGGTTTGTCAGCGTTGCGGTTACGAGCCGTGGCGCGAGTGGCACAGAAGAGAGGGAGTTGTAATAGTGGACAAGTCGTGCATTAATGTCGGCATTTTAGGATGGGGCACCGTTGGCACCGGTGTTTCCAAAATCCTATTAAATCAGAATGCCCTGATTGCGAAAAATAGTGGCATCGAATTATGCCTAAAAAAAATAGTCAAACGGACGCTGCCCGCGACACGGGAAGGCGTTGAACTCCCCGCCGACTGTCTGACAAGCGATCCCGCTGAAGTCGTTGATAATCCGGATGTTGATATCGTCGTTGAGCTCATTGGTGGTACCACGGAAGCGCACACCTACATTAGCCGTGCGATCCGAAATGGCAAACACATCGTCACAGCCAACAAAGCCCTTCTCGCCGAACACGGCAGTGAATTGTTCCAACTCGCGTCAGAACACCAAGTTAGTCTTAATTTTGAGGCAAGTACAGCCGGGGGTATCCCGATTATCAAAACGTTGCAAGAGAGTTTTGCGGGTAACCAAATTCACTCCCTCTACGGGATCGTGAATGGAACGTGTAACTACATTCTAACCGAGATGCATGAGGGCAGTGTCGATTTCTCGGACGTTCTGAAAGCCGCGCAAGACAAAGGATATGCCGAAGCCGATCCGACGTTCGATGTTGATGGTATCGATGCTGCACAGAAATTGATCCTCCTGATCGCGCTTGCCTATCGAAGCAATATCTCACTATCGCAATTCCATGTTGAAGGCATCACAAGTATCACCCAAAAAGAGATCCAATACGCACGCGAACTCGGTTACGTCATCAAATTGCTCGCCATCGCGAAATTAGGCGACGGAAACCGTGTAGAAGCCCGCGTGCATCCGACACTTGTGCCGGAACGGAGTTTGTTAGCGAATGTCGGCGGCGCGTTCAATGCAGTTTGCGTTATCGGTGATGCGGTCGGTCCCACGCTCTTTTATGGGCAAGGCGCGGGTGAGATGCCGACAGCGAGTGCGGTTGTTGCGGACATCATTGATGCAGGAAAATCTGTGCAACAAGGTGTGAGCACCCCAATTTCGCGAGCATGGCTTGCCGGTTCACAAGCCGAAGTTGATGTCTCTCCCATTGACGATATAGAGACGCGCTACTATCTCCGTTTTGTGGTTGCTGACCGACCCGGTGTTCTTGCGAAAATTGGTACTATTTTAGGGAACTGGCAAATCAGTATCGCTTCTGTGATTCAAAAGGACCCGCACGGTATGGAGACTGTATCACTCGTTATGCTGACGCACACTGCGCGGGAAAAGAATATGAAAGCAGCACTCGCGGAAATCCATACGCTTGAAGCCGTGAAAGGTGATACGCACCTCATTAGGATTGAGGAAGAAGTCGATTTTTAATTTTTTCAGCGTTAGGGACAGGACCACGTGTTCGTCCATTCTTTCTTGCCGTTTGACTGTCATCGTAAGGACTTACGCATTTTTCTATGATAACAGATGTATTACGCACTGCTGGCGGGGTTTGAAACCCCGCCAGCAAAGGGGGATGCGTAAGTCCTAATAGTAAGGGAAATCTGAAGACTGCTTGATTGATACTTGTGAGGAAATTGGATATGCAGGAAGGCATAAAAGATACGTTAGTATTCGACATGAAAGACCTTCGACACGAGGACTTCAAAGAATACGAAGCACTTGTGCCGCCCGCGTCCTTGAGTTTGAATTACGAAGAAGCAGAATTTATTAAACCGCTGTCATGTACAGTCCAATTATTTCGCCAAGGCGACGACAATGTTTATGTGACAGCCGATATTGAAACGGAAATCTCGGTAGAGTGCCGACGTTGTATTACGCCGTTTGAGGTAGATATAACAACAAAACTTGAACTATTATTCTCTATCGGCAGTGAATCGTCAGAAGAGAGTGAAGCGGATGAGCGATATTACGATGGAGAGACCTTAGACATTTCAGAAGATGCGCGGCAAATGCTCGTCCTTGAGATACCGGCATGGTCGCTTTGTTCCGAGACATGTGAAGGTCTATGCCCGCAATGTGGTGAAGAACTCAATAGCAACGCATGTTCTTGCGAGACAGATGATGCGTCACCTGCACCTGCTTCTAACCCGTTTTCGGTTCTGTCAAAAATGCTGGAAGATAACTAAAACCATCAAATTGTGTAGCGAACTTTAGAACTGCGACTCTTAAGACTACAAAGAATTGTAAGGAGATGACCGATGGCGCATCCAAAACGGAAAACGTCAAAATCGAAAAAAAGAATGCGACGGAGCCATAACGCGCTCCATGACAAAGCCACAAGCGTCTGTTCATATTGCGGAGAAACGATCATTTCGCATCGTCTCTGTTCCGAATGTGGGCATTATAACGGACGGCCCGTGCTAAAATCCACTGACGAAGCGTAGATAAGGTGTCGGTCAGAAAAACCGATGGGATTTCACAGCGAGTCTCGGCTTGCAAGTAAGACCTTACAACGCCAAAAACGCCAAGAGAGATATAATGACGCAACTTCGATATGCAACCATCACAGGAACAGGTTCTTACCTCCCCGAACAGGTCGTTACCAACTTTGACCTTGAGAAAATGGTGGATACAAGTGACGAATGGATTCGTCAACGCACAGGCATTACAGAACGACGTATCGCTGAAGACGATGTCGCTACCTCTGATCTCTGTGTACATGCCGCACGCTGGGCAATTAAAAACGCTCACATAGATCCGCTTGACATTGAGATGATTCTTGTCGCTACCGTTACACCTGACACGTTTTTCCCGTCAACAGCGTGCTACGTCCAGAAAGGTATCGGAGCAAAGAACGCTGCCGCGATGGATGTATCTGCTGCATGTGCTGGCTTTCTTTATGGGCTGGATTTAGCTGACGGAATGATTAAATCTGGACGGTACGACACTATTCTTGTTGTCGGTGGTGAGATTTTCAACAACATCGTCGATTGGAATGATAGAAGTACATGTGTTCTCTTTGGAGATGGTGCGGGTGCCGCCGTAGTTCAAGCTACGGATGAACCCAAAGGTATTCTCGCATCTTACATCGGGTCCGATGGAGATTATGCTGACATCGACCTCCTTGGTATCCCCGCGGGCGGGTCCAGAATGCCGATTACCGCGGAAGCAATTGACCAAAAACTCGACAAACTGCAGATGAATGGTCGTGAAGTCTTTAAACTGGGGGTGCGGCTTATGCCCGAAGCGGCGCAGCGTGTTTTACGTGAAGCAGATGTCAGCGTTGAAGAGATTGATCTGTTGATCCCGCATCAAGCGAATTTGCGCATCATTGAGGCAGTCGGGGACAGACTCGGTGTGCCACGAGAAAAAGTCTATATTAACGTTGATAAATATGGGAATACCTCTGCAGCAACAGTGATTATCGCCTTGGACGAGGCAATTCGCGAGGGGCGCGCAAGGCCGGGCGACCTGCTTCTGTTTGTGACTTTTGGCGCAGGCTTAACATGGGGAAGTACACTCCTACGATTATAGCCGTCAGCCATCAGCATGCTTCGCAGTGAGAACAATCAGTCAAGAGGTTTTATCTTAATTCTATCAGTTTTCTGTTTGATTTGAGGGTTTTAGAAAACCGAAAGCGTCCTGCCGACATCCATTCACGAGATTAAAATGACAAAACCGGCGTTTATCTTTCCGGGACAAGGTTCACAACAAGTTGGCATGGGGGCGGAATTAGCGCGTACCTATCCAACTGCCGATGACGTTTTTCAGGAAGCCGACGCAGCCCTTGGGCGTGCCTTGAGCCAACTCTGTTTTGAAGGACCGGAATCAGACTTAAAGCAGACCGAAAATACACAACTGGCGATTTTGACCTGCAGCGTCGCAACATTGCGAGTCCTAAAAGCGTTCGGTATTGTACCAAACGCAGTCGCAGGACATAGTTTGGGAGAGTACTCCGCACTCGTGGCATCGGGTGTTCTCGATTTCTCGGATGCTTTGCGGTTGGTGAATGCACGTGCAAGTTTGATGGCAGAAGCGGGTGAAACACAGCAAGGCACCATGGCGGCGATCCTCGGAATGGAGATAGAACAACTTCAACAACTCTGTGACGGGACCGAAGGGATTGTAAACATTGCTAACTACAACTGTCCTGGACAATTAGTAATTTCTGGAGGAGTGGATGCTGTCAATCACGTTGTTGAACTTGCGAAAGCCGAAATTGGGGCGAGACGGTGTCGCCTTTTACCCGTAAGCGGCGCATTTCATTCACCTTTGATGGCACCTGCACAACAAAAATTCGGATCCGTACTCAATTCGGTGACGATGCAACCGCCGAAAGTTGATATCGCAATGAACGTAACCGGTGCGTTCGCAACAGATGCAGAAAACATTAAAGACCTTCTATTTCAACAGATAACGCAACCTGTTCGATGGGAAAAGATACTGCATACCGTTGCGCAAACTGACATCACACATTTTGTGGAGGTAGGACCCGGGAAGGTGTTGTCCGGCTTAGTAAAACGGACACTGCCGGAAAGTCGTGTTATGAATGTTGAAGACGTTGAGACGCTGTCCCGCGTAACAGATGAAATGGGTAAATAATAAATGGATGTGACAACGGAACAGAGTGCCTTTAGAGCAGATCTACTGAGCGGCAAAACGGCAATTGTTACGGGTGCCTCGCGTGGTATCGGTGCATCAATTGCACAGGGGCTTTGCGAAGCCGGGGCGAATGTTGTACTTTGCTCACGTTCTGCTGAGTCAGTCGCGCAGATTGCCGATACACTGCAGAGCAAAGGCTACGCTACCTATGCAATGGCTGCCGATATCTCTGAAAAGGCTGATGTAGAAGCACTTATTGAAAAAACGATTGATCAGTTTTCGCAAATTGACATTCTCGTGAACAACGCCGGGATTACCCGCGACATGCTGCTCATGCGTCTCAAAGATGAGGACTGGAACGCTGTGCTACAGACGAATCTCACCGGCACGATGTATTGCACTCGTGCAGTCCTTCGTCCCTTGATACGCCAGAAAAGTGGACGAATTATCAACATCTCATCGGTTGTTGGATTAGTCGGGAACGCGGGACAAGCGAGTTACGCCGCTGCGAAAGCGGGTATCATTGGCTTCACAAAGGCGACAGCAAAGGAAGTCGCCACCCGTGGTATCACAGTAAACGCTATTGCCCCGGGTTTCATAACAACAGACATGACAGCGCAAATACCGGAAGAGCATCAGAAACAGCTACTTGAACTCATCCCACTACGGGAGTTTGGGCGCCCAGAAGATGTGGCAGACGCTGTCTGTTTTTTAGCATCGGATGCTGCGCGCTATATCACCGGCCAAACACTTCAGGTTGACGGTGGCATGGTGATGTAATTCATCGGCTCTCGGCTCTCGGCTCTCGGCTCTCGGTTTTCGGAAACCCAACGGTTTTCTTGCTGACCGCCGACGGCTGACCCCCGACAGCCATAATTTATAGGAGATCAGAAAAACGCTTATGGCAACAAATCAAGAACGCCTTATCGAAATTATCGCGAACCAACTCGGTGTTGACGAAGATAACGTCACTCCAGATGCCTCTTTTATGGAAGATTTGGGTGCCGATTCACTCGACACCGTTGAACTGGTCATGGCACTTGAAGAGGAATTTGAGATCGAAATTCCCGACAGTGATGCCGAGAAGATTCAGACTGTTCAAGATGCCTTGAGTTACCTAGACGAACACGTATAGTTCAAGACATATCGGCTGTCGGCTGTCGGTTGTCGGCTTTCAGTAAAGAGGGTTTCTGATGAACCAGAGTCCTTTGCTGATAGTTGACGGCTGATAGCTGACCGCTATTCTTCTGACTGCTGACGGCTGATAGCCGACGGCTAATCAAAAAGGATCGGTCTCGTGGAGCGTGTAGTTATTACAGGAATCGGTGTCGTCAATCCGATTGGCAACACGAAAGAAGAATATTGGGATGCGCTTGCCAGCGGTAAAAACGGAATCGGACCTTTAACCTATTTTGATGCCTCCGAGCATCGCACCCAAATCGCCGGAGAGGTAAAGGATTTTCAGGCGGAACAGTACATGGATCGCCGCGCCGCGTCCAGGCTCCCGCTATTCATCCAGTACGCACTTGCGGCTGCAATCATGGCGCACGAAGATGCTGGTTTGGCACTCGATAAAGTTGATCCTTATCGCGCGGGGGTTCAAATCGGTTCTGGGATTGGGGGCATCGGTGTCCTTGAAGATAACGCAAAAATTCTCGCCGAAAAGGGTCCTAAACGCGTTAGCCCGTTTCTTGTCCCGTACATGATTATTAACATGGCGGCGGGGCAAATCTCAATCCATTTTAACCTCAAAGGTCCCAATTCAACGTCCGTCACGGCGTGTGCAAGTGCGAACCATGCGATGGGGGATTCATTCCGTATCATTCAGCACGGCGAAGCAGATGTGATGTTCACTGGCGGTACGGAATCGGCGATTACGCCATTAGCTTTTGCAGGGTTCTGTTCAATGCGTGCCATGTCGGAGCGGAACGATGAGCCTGAACTTGCCTCGCGCCCCTTTGCTAAAGACAGGGACGGCTTTGTCATGGGCGATGGTGGCGGCGTGCTCATCTTAGAATCGTTATCGCATGCGAAAGCGCGTGGTGCCCATATCTATGCGGAAATAGTTGGGTATGGGAGGACCTCAGATGCTCACGATATGGTCAGCCCGCCTGAAGATGGCGAAGGTGCAGCAAAAGCAATGGAATTCGCACTTCGGGATGCCGGATTGCCCTTAGATACCGTCAATTACATCAATGCACACGGCACCTCCACACCGATCGGCGATGTCGCTGAAACGAACGCCATTAAAATGCTATTCGGTGAACAAGCATACAAAATTCCGGTTAGTTCTACGAAATCGATGGTTGGGCATCTGCTCGGTGCCGCCGGGGCTGTGGAACTCATCGCCTGCTTAGGCGCAATGGAGAAAGGCTTCCTACCACCAACTATCAACTACGATATGCCAGATGAAGCCTGCAACTTGGATTACGTCCCGAATGAAAGTCGTGATGCGAAGATTGAGGTTGCGCTCTCCAACGCGTTCGGGTTCGGTGGACACAATACCTCTATCGCTATCCGCAAATTTACAGGTTAATAGTGTAGAGGATAACTTCCGCATTGTAAGTTCCATGCCCAGAAAAATACGACAACTCATCTCGGACTTGAGAAAAGCAGGATTTATCAACATACGCGGAAAACGGAGTCACAGGATTTACGAACATCCCAAAGGTCCAATGGTTGTTATTTCTGGAAACCTTGGTGATGATGCTAAGTCTTACCAAGAAAAGCAGGTTAAATCGAAAATTGAGGAATCTCAAAAATGAGTGAAAGTGCGAAATACATCAAGATTGTCGAATGGTCAGATGAGGATGAATGTTTCATCGGATATTGTCCCGGAATCATCGGGCCATGTTGCCACGGCGATAGCGAAGTAGAGGTTTTCCGGCAATTATGCGTGATTGTTGATGAGTTGTTGGCACATGCTCAAGAAAAAAATAAGCCTCTCCCGCTTCCGACTGTCGGTAGGAACCTTGAGGAATTTTTGTTGAGTGCCTAATCAGTTTGTGGCATTCACGAATCGCCGAGGTTCAGTTATGTCGCTACCAACTGCAAACGCTACGCACTTAGTCTATATTGGCTTCGGAAGCAACATCGGCGATCGACTGACGCATATCCAGAACGCTATCCATGCCTTATCGAAAACGGAGGGGATCACTTTACAAAAGATTTCCTCCGTTTACAAAACCGACCCTGTAGGGTATGAAGCGCAAGCCCAATTTCTGAACGGGGTCGCTGCGATTCAAACTGACCTCCCTCCCTTATCCTTGCTACACGCCTTAAAAGACATTGAGACCGCTATTGGTAGAAAACACCGCATGCGCTGGGGGCCAAGAGAGATCGACTTAGACATACTCATCTATGGAGATATGTGTCTCCAGACCGAGAAACTCGTCATTCCGCACCCGGAGATGCATCTGCGCCGTTTTGTGCTGGCTCCGTTAGCAGAGATCGCACCCGATCTTGTGCACCCAGTTTTTCAGGAAACCATCCATGCCCTGCTTGAGCATCTTGAAGATGATAAGTCTGTTCTGAAAAAAGAAGATTGTGTTTTGTAGACTTCCACGCCTCAATCTGATATAATCTCTACAACCCCTTAAAGGAGGACAGAAAGATGAGATGGTTTGAGACCCGCGGGCCCGTCTATCCTGAAGATAATTACATTGTCGCACGCACAGATGAACGCATGGATTTTGTGAATCGATTAAAAATGGGCAGGTACATTGTCCTCTTTGCGCCGCGTCAGACAGGCAAGACTACATTCTTCCGAAACGCGCTCAACGCACTTGAAGACCAAGAGAGTACCTATTTCCCAATCCAACTTAACTTTGAGGGATATGTAGATAGTGATGCTGCGACTTTTTATTCATCCCTCTGTGAAGAAATATGTAAAGAAATTAAAAGCGTCTTCCAAAAACGCCAAGAGAATCCCCCTGATAAACTTAATTGTTTTTTAGCAAATGCGGAGATAACAGAACATATTTCAATGCGAAGGTTTTTTGAAGACGTTGGGAGTCTGTTGGAAAACCAGCGATTTGTTATGGTTATTGACGAATTTGATGGTATCCCACGAGACGCTATCAGAGGGTTTCTACATTCGCTACGTCAAATTTACCTCTCTGGAAGGACGCGGTGTCCACATAGTGTCGGCATCGTCGGTGTCAAGAGCATCACACAACTCAACTACGATCGCTCCATCTCCCCCTTTAATATACAAGATGAGTTCAAATTGCCAAATTTCACACTGGAACAGGTGCAAGAACTGTTTTCACAATATACCGATGAAGTTGGGCAACCTATCACATCTGAAACTCTCCAAGCTGTTCACAAACAGACTGCCGGACAACCGGTGCTTGTCAATCGATTCGCGCAAATTCTTACCGAGGAATTAGACATCCCGAAAAACGAACTGATTACAATGGAACACTTTTCAGAAGCACATATTCAACTCCTGCGGGAAGGACACACGAACATTGATCATCTGATAACCAATATCCATAAGGATCGGCGGTTTGAGGGACTCCTCATGAAAATCGCCTCCTACGATGAAGGTGTAAGGTTTAGGCTTTATAATGAACACATCAATGAACTCGCTACTTACGGTGTCATTGCTGAAGGTGCTGACGGTATGTGTGAAATTATCAATCCAATTTATCACTATTTCATCATGGACGCATTCAAACCGATAGTGAATGGATTGGAGCAGGAATATCTACCAGAAGACAATCGCGCAGGATTTGAGGATTATCTTACACCAGATGGACATGTCCAGATGACAGCACTCCTTGATAACTTCCACGACTTTATCGCACGTGTAGGATTTAAAATTTTACAAGTACCAGATACCCCACAAGAATATGTCGGACAACATCTCCTTTTTGCCTATCTTGAGCAGTTTGTCCAAATTGTGGGTGGGACTATGTATTTAGAGGTGCAAACAGGGCGCGGTAGAATGGATCTCCTGATTCTCCACAGAAAGAAAAAGTACATCGTTGAAACAAAAATCTGGGGCGGAGATAACCGTTATCAGGCAGGTAAAGCGCAACTCGCAGCGTACGTTAGATCAGAGGGTGCCGAAGAAGGATACTACGTTGTATTTGACCATCGCAACACGCCGCAACCGCGCGTGGAGACAGAAACTATAGACGGATTGACAATTCGGAGTTACGTGATTCCTGTGATTCAAGAACGTCCCTCAGATTGATGACCTGTATCCCGTCTTCCAAGAGACTCTTCAAACCCTAAGTGATCGCCTTGAAAGTGATAAGTCTGTAACTAAAACAGTGCCTTTATGTTGCTTGAATACACTGATATTTCTCAAAAGCACTCAGAAGTCAGTATCTATCAATGGTCTCTCAATACGCGGTTCTGATGTCGTGCGTTATACGAGCAATTCAGAATCGGAATCTGTCTGCTTCTCCGCCTCTGTCTCCGTTTCCGTTTTGGTATCAGTCTGCTATGCCCCGAAAATCAAGGTGTCGAATTCATCAGAAATAGCGGAGGAGCGTGCCGCGGTGAAGAATTCTTCCTCTTCGCTTTTTAAATCGGTTCCAGCCAATTCCTGTGCGACTTTTGAACGTGCTTTCGCTTTCTCACGGATCTCGCGCATGCGTGTCAACTCGGCAGAGGTACCGTCCATGCTGATACCAGAGAGCATATCAGCGATTTCCTCTTGTTCTCGTGCGGTAATCAGATCTGCCATTGCTTCATATTGTTCGGAATTAATCTTATCCAATGTCGTTCCATCCAAGGCTTTCCAAATCCTGTCTGCTGCTGACCAAATATACACAGCACCGCCAGCAATAGTTAACGGTATAACAGCCGGACCCAGTGTCACTCCAAGTAAGCTCAAACCCGTGAAACCTGCTGCAGTTACTCCCGCGAATCCAGCACTTATGCCAATGTCTTTTGCTACATCTATGCGGGCATCTCCGACTGATTTTCGATTATTTTTGACGTGCAAAGTATTCTCAACGATTGTTATGGGCAACTCTAATAAAGCACCGAATAGTGCCCCTTTAGCTGCAGTGCCTACGGCGGTTTTGAAGCCACATTTTATGCCAGTGATAGTATTATTGAGCCGAGCACTCTGAAATTCTCTCCTAGTCATGTTCTTCGATCCACGTGCGCGGTTCTTTGAAGCAATCTCAAAAATGATGTTGTTAATATCACCCGCTTTTGTTGGGGCATTCTTGATTGAAATACGATGACTTACATCGTGAGTTTTTAGAAACTCTATAATGTTCTTTTCTGTGAATTTTACACCGGTAGGTATGCGGTCAAAGAGTTTATGCGGAGATATGCCGCCGGCTCTATTAGCTAAAGACTTTGCAACAGTTGGCAAATCTTTCAAGGCACATGGTATCGCTGCGTTTAAGTTTCCTACGATTGTTGACGGGATAATCCGTTTTATCTGTTTTAAATTTGGATTTGGTAACTTCCGTTTAACCACACCAATTTGGGAAATTACCGTGCCTGAAGTATCCACAACTGCTTCATGCATAGCACATCCGACCTTTGACCCCATATTTAGCAATTTTGTTGCAGATGCCCTGGCGGTTCGTGACATTACGCGTGCAGTACTATTAATCTGTTTCATAGAGTTTACTCCCTTACTCTATTTTATGGTTTTATGTTGAGACTGCTCACAAATAGTATAACGCAAAGTTTGTCTGGAGACAAATGGAATTATAAAGATATAGCAGGACCATTCAATTTTTAATAGGATTGACGCATTTTTTCCATGATAACGGACATCCGACGCACTCTGCAGGCGGGGTTTGAAACCCCGCCTGCAGGGGGGCGTGTGAAAATGCAACATAAAAACCTACAATTGAATGACCCTGTAAAAATATAGTTTATTCTAATGAAATACAATAGTTTGGACGGTTTCTGCCTGTTTCGTGTCGTGTTTTGAAGGCTTTTTCTATTTTTCTACGAGTTTTGGGCAGTGGTGAACTCGTGGAAAAAGCACAAGAGGGAACAGGCTAACAGCCTATTCTACAAAAGAGTCCAAACTTTAGTAATGAAATAGGATTTTCCATTAAAGAGCAGCCCGGCGAGCCATAAGTAACCTGCCACGATCCCCAGCAGAATCCTCAGAAGGAAAATTCCGAGAAACCGAAGACTGGTCTTAAATTTCCGCATGAGCATAGCTTCCATCTTCAGTGAAATCAGGTTGTTTATATAGAGTCACCTCAGATTTAAAAAGGATAGTAAAAACTTTTGTATGCCGTACAAACAGACCTTAGCAGCAAGGTTAACGAACTTGAAAAACTTGCAATTTTCTCCCAAATATAGTATAATTTCTAAATACGTGAGTCAAAATACATCAGTAATTACAAGGGTAAAAGGAACTTACCGAAAAACTATACAAGATATGAATATCCACGAATACCAAGCCAAACAGATTTTAGAATCCCACGGGGTCAACACGCTACCGGGCAACGTTGCAGAAACACCAGAAGAAGCGGAAACCGTTGCACGGGAACTTGATTGTAACAGATATGTTGTTAAAGCACAAATTCATGCGGGCGGACGTGGGAAAGGCGGTGGTATCAAAGTCGCAAACTCACCCGCAGAAGTCAAACAGCACGCTGAGACACTCCTCGGCATGCAGCTCGTGACCCCGCAGACCGGTCCCGAAGGGAAACGCGTCCGTAAAGTGATGATCGCTCAAGCAGTGGAGATAGAGAAAGAGTACTACCTCGCTATATTGCTTGACCGTGAGACCTCCCAACTTACTGTAATCGGTAGCGAAGAAGGGGGTGTCAATATTGAAGAGGTCGCAGCGAAAACCCCCGAAAAAATCATTAGGACCCAAATTGATCCGGCTTTCGGGTTAACCGAATTTCAGGCGCGGGCGTTCGCATACAAACTGGTTGCCGACACAACTTACCGTTCGATTATTCCAAACGCCGCATCACTCATTTTATCGCTCTACAACGCCTTTACCAGATGCGATTGTTCACTCGTAGAGATTAACCCCTTGGCAATCGTCCGAATAGATAACGAATTAGATATCGTCGCTCTCGATTCCAAGGTCAATTTTGACGATAATTCACTCTGGCGACACCCTGATATTGCTGAGATGCGCGATCCACACGAAGAGGATCCGAGTGAGTTAGAAGCGAGCGAATCAGGCTTGAGTTACATCCGTCTTGACGGCGACATCGGTTGCATGGTGAACGGTGCAGGGTTAGCGATGGCAACAATGGACATCATCAAACAGAACGGTGGTGAACCGGCGAACTTCCTTGATGTCGGGGGTGGTGCATCTGTAGAAGCAGTGGCACACGCCTTCCGTCTTATCCTCGCAGATGAAAATGTGAAGGCTGTCCTTGTCAATATCTTTGGCGGTATCATGAAATGCGACACGATCGCGAACGGCATTGTTGAAGCGGCGAAACAAGTTGAACTCAACGTTCCCCTTGTGGTTCGATTGGAAGGAACGAACGTGGAACTCGGCAAACAGATTATCGCTGAATCGGACTTGAATGTTCAGCAAGCAGAGGGACTCTCTGAAGCAGCGCAACTTGCAGTAACGGCGGCAAATTCTGCATAAAAGTGTAGAGAACTTGGATCGAGGTTAGAGGAGTTGTTCCTAAGCACTTCTAAACCTTGATAAATCTAAATAAACCTTGATAAATCTGTTTTTATCTGGTATAATGATGGTATGAAAAACTATAAACCCCCACGAGAAGCAGCGCAGACTCTCGGAATAACAGTAGACCATCTGCGTCGGATGGAACGTGCGGGTGAAATTACCTGCATAAGAACAGGAGGCGGGCATCGGAGATATGATGTCCAAAGTTTCATAGATGCACAAACCGGAACAGATATTATTACCATTGGATACTGCCGAGTTAGTGGAAAATCGCAATCAGACGCTCTCGCCTCCCAAGTCGCTTACTTGCAAAAACACTACCCGGAAGCAGAAATCATCCAAGACTTCGGTAGCGGTATCAACTTCAACCGAAAAGGACTTAGAACCTTATTGGAACGCATCTTGCGAGGCGATAAACTCCGCGTTGTTGTTGCCCATTGGGATCGACTCGCCCGTTTCGGCGGCGAAGTCATACAGTTCTTGGTCGAACAAAACGGTGGAGAAGTCGTGGTTCTCGACGAAACTGTTTATGGTTCCCCGGAAGAGGAACTTACTGCCGATCTCCTCGCAATTCTGCGTGTCTTTTCCTGTAGAATGCCTGGACTCCGGCGATACCGTGACCAAATCAAGGAAGATAGAAATCTTTCCGACAGTGAAACAGAAAGCGATTCTTCGTAAATGGTTTGGCACTTCACGGTATGTCTACAATCAAGCAGTATCTTTATTGGGAGATAAGGATACACCCAAGAACTTCAAAGGACTTGTTCCTGTCGTCTTTGATGAACTTCCCGATTGGCACACCGAAACGCCGCGGCAGATAAAAGTGGGTGCGGTGATGGATGCGTGTCAGGCGATCAGAAATGCGAAGATCAAGTGTAAACAGACTGGCAAGTTCCAAAAGGTTTCGTTTCGGTCAAGAAAACGCAAACAGACGCTTTACCTGCGCGCAGATTCATTGAAAAGAAATGGATTCTATGTGCGGTTGTTAGGCGAAATGAAGATGGCAGAACGCTTGCCAGCAAAACCCCAAGGCACAAGTAAGGTGTCAGAACGTGATACGGATGCAGAGGTCAAGGATTCTCAACTGATTTTTGAAAATGGACGCTATTTCCTTTGTGTTGCTTATGTTGAGAAGAAAAAGACGCGAGAACCAAGCGGAAACCGAATCGTAGCCCTTGATCCAGGTGTCCGTGATTTCATGACATTTTTCGCTGAAGATTGTTTCGGTTGGTTAGGTCAGCAGTGTATCAACCGTATTCAAAGGCTTTGTCAACACTGCGATAATCTCTACGCACGCGCGACGCAAGAGAAACGCCCGCTACGGCGTGCTTTGCGTAAAGCTGCGAATAAAATGAAAGTCAAAATCCGTAATCTTATCGATGAACTTCATAAAAAAGTCGCCCACTTCCTTGTAACGAACTTTGACATCATTTTGCTCCCAACTTTTGAGACGAAACAGATGACGAAGCGAGGGGCAAGGAAGTTGCGAAAGAAATCTGTTAGACAGATGCTAACGCTCTCACACTATAGATTCAAAACCTTTCTGAAACAGAAGGGATTGGAATATGGTGTTCAAGTGATAGATGTTTGTGAGGCGTATACTTCAAAAACGGTGTCTTGGACAGGCGAAGTCATCAGGAACCTTGGCGGTTCAAAAGTTATCAAGTCATCGGCAGGTCATCGTATAGATAGGGATTTGAACGGCGCACGTGGGATATTCATTAAGACTGTCGCCCGTGCTTTGTGAGTTCCACCATACCACGCGTTTCCTTGTGGTATGCAAGTCGAGTATCATTTCTGACGACGTATCAGACGACCCTAATGGTATTCAGGCTTAGATACTGACGAGTATCGTAACAGGGGGTAGGATCCCTTTAGAGTTCTATCGTTTTCTACAGAAATACATAGATTTCTAAGAACAGAACTTGATACGTGGAGAAACTTGAGTTAAAGGATATAGACGTTACCGGAAAACGCGTTCTCGTGCGGGTAGACTTCAACGTGCCAATGAAGGAGCGGAAGATTACAGATGAAACCCGCATTACTGCCGCGCTGCCGACACTTTTATCGCTCATCAACGCCGATGCCAAAATCATTCTGGTGACACACTTAGGCAGACCCGAAGTGGGTTCGGTCGCTGATCAAAAGACACTCTCTACAGAACCGATCGCTATAGCCCTCAGCAGGAAACTCGGTACGCGCGTAGCGCACGTCAACGATTGCATCGGTGAATCGGTGCAAAGTGCTGTAGAATCTGTGCGCAACGGTGAGGTACTGCTCCTTGAGAATGTCCGCTTCTACGCTGAAGAAACTGAGAACGATGCCGTATTTGCGCAGCAACTCGCTTCGGTCGCGGAGGTCTATGTCAACGATGCTTTCGGGACAGCGCACCGTGCCCACGCCTCAACCGAGGGTGTAACCCACTATCTCAGTCCGTGTGTCGCTGGATCGCTGATGGCACGTGAAATCTATTACCTCAGCACGAGTCTTGAAGATCCGAAACGTCCGTATATCGCTATTCTTGGCGGTGCAAAAGTATCCGACAAAATTACGCTAATCGAGACGCTCCTTGAAAAGGTCGATAAACTCCTCATCGGTGGTGGTATGGCATATACATTTTTAGCCGCGATGGGACTCAATATCGGCAATTCGCTTGTCGAAACCGAGAAACTTGACGTTGCGAAATCGCTCATTAACATGAAGCGTTTCTCGGACACAGTTTTATTACCAATAGACCATGTTGTGGGTCGAGATTTTGATCCAGAAACCGAATCTCAGATTGTCAGTGAAAGGGATATTCCCGACGGATGGCAAGGATTGGACATCGGTCCCGAAACGGTATCAGCGTTTGGTGAACAGATCGCAGCAGCGAAAACGGTGGTGTGGAACGGTCCCTTAGGTGTCTATGAATTCGCGAAGTTTGCGGAAGGCACGATCGCAGTGGCAAAACAGATTGCGGGTTCGGAATCGGTGAGCATCATCGGTGGCGGTGATTGTGTCGCAGCGATACAGCAAGCCGGTGTTGCGGATCGGATGACACATATCTCAACGGGCGGCGGCGCGTCCTTAGAATTTTTAGAAGGTAAATCTTTACCCGGTATCGCGGCTTTAACAGACAATTAATAAGACTTACGCAGCCCCCCTTTGCAGGCGGGGTTTCAAACCCTGAAGAAACACCCCAGCAAAAACCCTGCGGTGCGTAATACGTAGATTATCATAGAAAAGTGCGTAAGTCATTAATTTAGATCCGTAAAGGAAAAGAGATGTTTGATAAAATAGTTCCCCGTAGTGAAGACTACGCAAAATGGTATACCCAAGTTATCCGTCAAGCAGAGATGGCAGATTACGCGCCTGTGCGCGGTTGTATGGTTGTACGTCCATACGGTTACGCGCTCTGGGAGAATGTTAAGGAACAATTGGATACCCGTTTTAAAGAGACAGGACACCAAAATGCCGCTTTCCCACTCTTCATTCCGATGAGTTTCATTGAGAAAGAGGCGGAACATGTTGAAGGCTTCAAACCTGAACTTGCTGTTGTTACCCACGGTGGCGGCAAAAAGTTAGAAGAACCGCTTGTCGTGCGTCCGACATCTGAAACCATTATCGGTTATATGTATAGCCAGTGGATCCAGTCTTATCGCGATCTACCTGTGCTTATCAATCAGTGGGCAAATGTCGTCCGTTGGGAGTTGCGGACCCGTCTTTTCCTCAGAACGATGGAATTCTTCTGGCAGGAAGGGCATACCGCACATGCTACGCACGCGGAAGCAGAAGAGGAGACGCTCCGCATTCTGGATATCTACACCGATTTCGCAGTCAATGAAGCTGCGATACCTGTTATTCCGGGACGCAAGAGCGAAAGCGAAAAGTTTCCCGGCGCGCTGACCTCTTATACCATCGAAGCGATGATGGGGGATAAACGTGCCGCCCAAGCCGGCACCTCGCACGATCTCGGGCAAAACTTTGCGAAAGCGTTTGATATTCAATATCTCGATGCCAATCAGAAACAGCAGTACTGCTGGACAACGAGTTGGGGAGTCAGCACACGAATGATCGGTGTGATTATCATGACACACGGTGATGACCAAGGGTTAGTCCTACCGCCGAGACTTGCACCTACGCAACTCGTCATTGTACCAATTGTGCCTAAAAACAGAGAAGATGACAAGCAGGCAGTTATGCAAGCCGTTGATGGTATCTGCGAAACCTTGGGCAATGTCCGCTACCACGTTGACGACAGGCACGACCACTCACCCGGATGGCGGTTCAATGAATGGGAACTCAAAGGCGTGCCGCTGCGCATCGAGATTGGTCCCCGTGATCTGAGTAACCAGCAGATCGTTCTCGCGCGTCGCGATATACCGGGCAAAGAAGGTAAAACGTTTGTTCCGATTGATAACGCCGCCGAGACGGTAACAGAGATGCTTGACACCATCCAAGCGGATATGCTGAGACGTGCGACAGAGTTCCGCGATGCGAATACCTCCGAACCGACTACCTACGATGCTTTCAAAGCGGTCGTTGAGGACGGATTTGTGCGCGCACGTTGGTGTGGTGACGCGGCATGTGAGGATCAGGTTAGTGAGGAGACACAAGCGACGATCCGATGCATCCCAATGGATCAACCCGATGGAGGCGGTGAATGTATTGTCTGCGGTAAACCTGCAGAAGACATCGCAGTCTTCGCGCGTGCATATTAAAGAGTGGTAGTCAGTCACAGGGACATTTAACTTAACCAAAACCTCTTTGCTGACAGCCGACGGCTGATAGCCGATAACCCTAAGAAAAATATGAGTATACTCGTTAACAAAAATACAAAAGTGATCGTTCAAGGTATCACAGGTCGCTCAGGACGTTTCCATACGGAGCAGTGCGCGGCTTACGGTACCCAGATCGTTGCTGGTGCTGTCCCCGGTAGAGGCGGATCCGATGTAAACGGTATCCCTGTATATGATACTGTAGCGGAAGGCGTTGCAGCAACGGGTGCGGATACATCTCTGATTTTCGTTCCGGCACGCTTCAATGCAGCTGATTCAGTAATGGAAGCAGCAGAAGCCGGTGTCGAGCTGATTGTCTGTATCTCCGAACATATCCCTGTGCTTGATATGGTGAAGGCGAAGGCGTTCCTGAAAGGAAAATCGACCCGGCTAATTGGTCCGAACTGCCCCGGCGTGATTACACCCGGCGAATGCAAAATCGGTGTGATGCCTGAGTTTGCCTATACCCCTGGGAATGTTGGTATCGTCTCCCGAAGTGGAACGCTAACCTATGAAGCTGCCTACCAACTGAAACGGCTCGGCATCGGGCAGTCCACCTGTGTCGGTATCGGTGGAGATCCAGTAATTGGGACAAACTTCGTTGATGTCCTCAAACTTTTCGAGGCAGACGACGACACACACGCCGTTGTTTTAATCGGTGAAATCGGTGGAACGGCTGAAGAGACGGCGGCACAGTTTGTGAAGGACAAAATGACGAAGCCTGTTGTCGGTTTTATTGCCGGACAGACCGCGCCACCGGGTAAACGGATGGGACACGCGGGCGCGATCATCTCTGGTGGACAAGGCACGGCTGCAGATAAAATTAAGGCACTCAAGGATGCCGGGATTGCCGTCGCGGATAGCCTCGCTACCATCGGAGAAACTGTCGCAGCGGTCTTAACCTGATGCCTTGGAGGTCAAGCATCATGGCATTTAGCGATTTCAAAACAATACCCGAAGTTCAGGAACAATTTAACATCAGACACATCGAAAACGACTTTATCGCAGTTACAGAAACTGCTATAACGCCCTCAGAACAATTTTTGCAGGAATTAGCATTTAGTCGGCAATACATAGACGTTTTTGCCTCTGAAAGTGCCCGATGTGAAGCGGTCATTTTTCCTGTTTTGCGGGAAGTTTACAAAGAATATGCTGAAGATTACGCACTCTGGATAAAGAAACCGATCGTCTACGATGAAATACTCAGCGGCACTCCGGATTACTTTATCTCAACACGATCCGAATTAGGTATGCTCGTTGTCGGTATGCCCTTGATCATGTTCGTTGAAGCAAAGAAAAACGATTTTGAACAAGGGTGGGGACAATGTCTTGCAGAACTGGTCGCAGCACAAAAAATCAATGCCGACTCGGATATCCCCATCTATGGTATCGTGAGCGACGGCACTTTTTGGCAATTTGGATACCTCGTCGGCGACGCTTTTACGCGAAACCAGACCAGCTTTAGCGTAGATGATTTGCCGACCCTTTTTGGCGCGATTGATACTGTCTTCAAAACAGCAAGCCAGGCATCCAAACAGTTCTAAAGTTTCGGGTTCTTTGTGAGGAGAAAGCTTGTGAAAAAAGACATCGGTTTCTTACGCTCAAAAAAACAGCAACACGAGCCGATTACTGTGCTGACCTGTTACGATTATCCTACTGCTTGCTTGCAGGACGAGGCGGATGTCGATATTGTCTTCGTCGGGGATAGCGTCGGCACCAACATCCTCGGCTATAAAAGCGAGACAGAGGTAACGATGGCGGATATGCGCCATCACCTCAAAGCGGTGCGTCGTGGTGTGACGGATGCTTATCTACTTGTTGATATGCCTTATGCCGCCGATCGCGATGTCAAACAAGCCGTTACCAATGCGAAACTTTTTTTAGCCGATGGTGCTGATGGTGTTAAATTGGAGGGTGGTATCGAAAAGGTCTCTATTGTCACCGCACTCGTTGAACAAGGCATAGAGACTTGTGCACACATAGGACATAACCCACAAATCCATGGCTCCAAAGCGGCGACGCACGGAAAAACTTTTTCTAAAGCGAAACGACTCATTGAGGCAGCTGCAGCACTTGCAGATGCAGGTGCGAAACTTATCGTCCTTGAGAAAATCACTGAAGAAGTCAGTCAAATCATTACGGAGACCGTTGATATTCCGACCATCGGCATCGGTGCCGGACGGTTCTGTGACGGACAGGTGCTCGTTATCAACGATATATTAGGCATCGGTCCGCCTTTCAAACACGCCAAACGCTACCAAGATTACAATCAACTCACTTTTGAGGCGATCTGTCAGTATCGGGAAGAAGTCGCGAACGGCACATTCCCCACAGATGCGAATACCTCACATATCTCTGCCGACAAACTTGCACGCGTGCAAAAGTGGTTGGAATCAGAACAGTGATACCCCTCTACTTATTCTCCTACCTTTATACCTTTAAGGACTTCCTCCCAATCCCACAAAAGAATCGTCCCATCTTCACCAGCAGTGGCGAGAGTGGTCGGATCGTCAGAGAAAACCAATACAGAAATATAACTCGTGTGTCCCGGGAGCGTTGATATAATCTTACCAGTAATGGTATCTCGCAATTGAATAAATCCATGTCTACTCCCACTGACAAGGATAGAACCATCGGGAGAGAACGTTAACGCCGTTGGTGGATCGGACATATCTTCCAATCGTACCCCACATTCATAGGCACCGATCGTAGGATTTCGGGAATAAATGTGGGAACCACCAGCGAAGGCGTTGCCATCCGGTGCAAATGCAACTGCGCCTTGATCTGGAAACTTGGCAAGTTCAGCACCGGTCATAGTATCCCACAACCGTATTGTCATATCCTTTGTCGTCCAACCTGAACTAACGACAGTTTTATTATCAGGCGAAAATGCCAAACTGTAAACCGCAGTTGTATGTCCTTCAAGTCTACACTGTGTTCGACGGTTCGGGACATTCCATATTTGTATCGTATTATCTTTACGTGAACTCGCGGCGAAGAGTTTATCATCTGAAGAGAATACCAATTGGGATTGAAATCCACCCGACTCTTCTTGGCTTCCCAGTACACATAGCAAACGTTTTGTGTGTGCATCCCACAATCGGACTGTATCTTCGTTAAATCCAATTGTATTTTGGGTTACAAACAGACTTGCGTCTGATGATAACACTGCTGTTGATGTTTTTTCACTATCATTTTCAACCCTATCTGTAGAAAGTTCGTTTCCTGTTTCAAGATCCCATACAGAAACGAAAGCTTGGGCGTTACGCAAGCTCAGACTGGTAAGGGTTCGATGGACACCAGTAGACTCATTCGGTTTTCCAGACGGATCATGCGGTTTGGATGGTGTAATGCCGTTGAATGCTAATGCAGAAAGCTGACCTGAATGCTGTCTGAGCGTGAATTGCTGATCCCCTGAATCGGTTTTCCACAAACGGACAGTCCCATCAGAATTTGCGCTTACAACCCTTTTGCCATCTGGCGAAAAAGTGATTGTCTTGAATCTTGAGTCGCCTGCATGCCCTTCAAACATTTTGATAGGTCTTCGCCTGGGAGCAGTATTCCACATCTGCCTTAAAGTAGAGGGTGTGTCACCAGCGTGAATATCCCATGATCGAAGTATACCATCAGAACTTCCAGTCGCAAGAAGGCTGCCATCTGGTGAAAACGCTAACGCTTGGAATGAAGTCGCAGCTGTAAGCGTATACTGAAGCATCCCACTTTCAACGTCCCACAACTGAACGCTGTTAGCATTGTCCGCGCTTGCGAGTGTTTTGCTATCCGGTGAAAGGACCAACGCTTCAATATTTCGGTCATGTTTTTCTACTGTGAATACGCGCTGTTCCGTGGCTATGTCCCACACCTGGATTGCTGGAATTTCCTTTTTTCTCCGCCAATACGCATTTACAGATGCAACAGCAAGAAGTCGTCCATCTGGCGAGAATGCTACAAGCAATTCTTTACTTATCTGATCCAGTGCTGCAACGATGGATTGAGATGTACCATCCGCGAGATTCCATAGCTGAGTTGTGCCGTCCGTTCCCCAAGGCGGACCGCGCCAACCAAGTGTCGAAGCAAGTTTTGTGTTGCCTTCTGTAAACATTAAAGTTCTCACCACTCGCTTGGGTCCCTCAAAGGTCGATTTCAGACTTCTCGTTTCCATATCCCATAATTCTGTTTTCCCACCTAAATCGCCACAGGCAAGGGTGCTACCATCGGTAGAGAATGCCAGCACATTGATGTAGGATCTGCCTTGTTTACGGTCAACGCCACTATTCTGGGTGAGTAAAGCAATTTCTGCCCCGGTATTTGCATCGTAAAGCCAAACACCGATGGAAGTCCCAACGGCTAATTGTGTGCCATCTGGCGTGAACTGAATATCCCGCACCTCACCTTTTCCGAGGCGCGCCCTTGCTTCTTTTGGCAATTCCCATTTTGTGTAATCTTCCATAATTTCATCACCTCCGGCCTCTGCAACGACAGCAGACACATCATTCGGTTGTTCTTCAAAATTATTTCTTTTTCGTAGTGCGTCGGCACCTGCTATCTGTGTCCGTACATCCGGCTTAGATTTCATATCTGCGACTATAGGTGCATCAATAATATCAACTGTCATCTCCGAAGCGGCATCGAAATTGTAGGGCTGCTGGAAACGCGTCAGGTATTGGTGGTTTCCAAAGCCGAACGTTAGTAACACTACTGCTAATGTAGAAGCAGCAATTGCCCAGGGGACTAACGGTTTACCACTTGACGGGGCATCCGGTTTGACCCGTGAAACCTCGCGCATAATGGTCTCGGTAAGATTCGGTGAGATTTTGAAATTCTCTAAAGCCTCTCTTATAATGGGTTCTTCCTTCTTTAAACGCTGCTGGGCACGACGCAGCCGACTCTTAATCGTATTTGCCGACACGCCTAAAAACGCCCCGATCTCCGGACACGACATCTCCGCGAAGTAATGTAGCGTCATTACAGTGCGCTCGCTCTCGTCAAGTTTCGCAAGTAATTTTTTGACGACCTCGCGTTGGGTTTCTACGGAGATGCGCTCGTTTTCTTCAACGACATATTCAGAGTACGACGCTTTTTCATGTCGTACGCCACCCTTGTTTTTCAACAACTGCGTCCGAAAATGCTTTTTATGCAACCATGTGTTGCAGCGGTTTGTGGCAATCACATAAAGCCAACTTGCAAAACGCTGCGGCTTCTTCAGCGTTCGGAGTTTCTGATAGGCTCTCAGGAACGTATCCTGTGTAATCTCCTCGGCAATGTGAAAATCTCCGATTTTTCGCCATGCCAGCGCGTGCACCTGTTTTTGATATTTTTCCACAAGTTCCGAAAAAGCGGTTTCATCGCCGTCGAGAACACGGTGAATTAATTGTGCATCACTGTTTTTCATGGATCACCTCCGATTTCACCCTATAGTGACACCACGAAACGACGAAACGGGTGCATAATTCTACACTAATAGGCGTGTGTTCGGATAAAGCGCGTTAGAAATTCACCTTGCGGATCAGATGCGCGTAGAATTGCCGATTGTTTCTTGGAATAAAACAGACAAGTCTCCTTATATCGTAAGGATTTAAGGAGACTTAAAATGCAAGGGCAGAATCTTTTCCGCCTGTCCATAGGAAGCGGATATTTTTGATGAATCATCGTTTACTTTGATCGTAAATTTTCTAAAACCTCAGCCATTTCGCGGATCTCAGCCTCATATTCACGAATTTCAGCTTTATATCCAGCTGTCATCTCCTCTGCTCTTTTTTCGTTTTCCTTCATTTTTTCCAACAATTTTGCAGCCTCTTCTGAGTAAGGCGCGAGATTTTGGAGGGCTTCCTTGCGGCGTCTCCCGGCATTTTTTAAATTATCGGTTTCGGCCCCTACACGGTCCCAGTCTATTGGTCTCGCTTCCAAAGCGGCTTGTAGCATATCTTGGGCAGCGAGGTACTCTGATTCTGCTGTAAGATACTTTTCATAGGCTTCAGCAGCTGCCGGATCTTCGGTCGCAAGCCCCTCTTGTGGCAGAAGTTTGTCAGAATTTGTATCTTCATTCTGATTCCAGCTGTTATCCAATTTTTCAGGCATCGCAGCACTGTCCGTATTTTCTGTTTTTGTATCTGCCTCTTCCATTCTTATCTCTGAGTTTCCATCACGAGGCTCTTGCATAGTGTCAGAAGGTCCTGGCTCTACCAATAAGCGGTTTGGTTGCAACGGGGTAGTACTCTTATAGACTTTTTTTGGTTCAGCCTCCAGTATTTTCTGAGCAGGACGGTGATGTCCAAAATACCAAAGCGCGGTTGCACCTGTCAAGAAAAGAACGACATAGATTGGCATAAGATATTTTCTCATTTTCGGACTCCTTAGAAGATTGAACAGGAAACCAACAGCCTATTCTACGGAAGACTGAACAGGAAACCAACAGCCTATTCTACAGAAAATTGTCCAAACTATAGTAAGAATTAGTATACATTTCTCATTATAGTAGATCCCGAAAATAAGTTTACATTTTCCGAGATTTATGTTATCATCTATGATTATGGCATATTCAACAGATTTACGCAAACGCGTCCTTGATTTCATTGCTAACGGGGGCAGTAAAGCCGACGCTGAACGCACCTTCGGCACATCAAGAAGGACGATCTATAACTGGTTAGAAGCAGAAGATCCCTTGACTTCTGAGAAACCAGGACCCAAGGGACCCCGCTCCATTGATTATGATGCCCTTCGGCAACATGTCGCTGATTTTCCGGATAAGACTCTCGCCGAACGTGCCAAACACTTCGGTGTTTCAAAAAACGGCATCTTTTATGCGTTATCAAAACTCAATATCACGCGAAAAAAAAGACGACGACCTACAAAGAACAGTGTCCCGTAAAACGCCAAGAGTATCTCTCGGCACTTCAGCAAGAGATAGAAAAAGGCAAAAAACTGGTTTATATTGACGAAAGTGGTTTCAGTGAAACCGATTTCCGTCGGTATGCTTATGCCCCAAAAGGTGTCGGTGTTGAAGCGAAAGTGCCAAGTCATCGGTATAAGACGACGACGTTGATTGCTGCACGTCTTGACGGGCATTTCACGGTGCCTCTGCTTTTCGAGGGCAGTTGTGATGCGATAGTTTTCAACACGTGGCTTTCAAAAATGTTATGTCCATTGCTTGATGATACTTACATCGTCATTATGGATAATGCTTCTTTTCATAAAGGTTCAGAGACAGCAGCGTTGATCCGGGGTTCTGGTGCGAGTTTATTATTTTTACCGCCGTATTCCCCGGAGTTGAATCCCATTGAGAAGGATTTTGCCAACATCAAGCGGATACGTCAATACAATGCTGAGACTTCTATTGATGATATTATAAAAGTGTATAACTAATTACGGGATTTACTATAAGATAAATCAAGGAAAACGGATGGGAAAATCTATCTTCAGTCAAACTTGCATGCGTACAGAGTGGTTAAAATCAGAACACTAAATTGCTTGTTCATAGGTGAGGTAGCAATACTCGTCAACATCAACTACACGTGTGCCTTCTAATTGCACAGGCTCTTTGAAAAATGGTGCCTCTAACACCCATGTGTGGTATTCACCTTGCTCTCCGCAGGCATCAATCGGCAGCTCCTTCAGTTCGGCAATGAGTTCAGCATCGAAATACCTGCCGACGATAGTTGGGTGAAAGTGTTTTTTGTAAGCGAGGGAACAGACGACCTTAAATTTGTTGGAGATGAGAGTATCCAATATCGCGCTCCGATCCAACTCCCACAACGGTTTATAAACCTCTATCAAACCTGCGGCGACTTCCTCTATCCAATTGAGCAGCCCGTCTATAGTAGAAATATCGCCCGTAATTAGTATCTCAATTCCGGTGTCTTTAATCGCCTCAATTTGTTGGCGGTAACTCTGTTTATAAGGTTTGGAAATCGGCACGAATTCAATCGGAATCCCGATCTTTTGTGCTTGTAGTTCCATGAGTTCCGTCGGATGGGCATAGAATTGGCGACCATCCGCTGGCACAAAACAGACAAGCCTCCTTATATCGTAAAGATTTAAGGAGACTTGCAGTGCGAGCGCAGAATCTTTTCCGCCTGTCCACAACACGGTTGCTTTCATTCAATTACCCATCCAGAGGCACCACGTCAGCATAGACGTAAGTCGGAGATGTGTTGCTGCTTGTGTGAATCTTGTCGTCGTCATCCTTCTTAGAAACGATGTCTCTCTGGACGACTTCCCCTGGTTTCGCGGCGATAGGTGAACTGAACATCGGTCCATCCACGACGCATGTATGGAACTCCCCGTTTTCGCCGAGTGGGTCTACACCGTCTGGCAAATCCGCGAGAAGATCAGCATCAAACCAGCGTCCAGCAAAGTCGGCGGGGACTTTGGTAGGATTCAGGGCAGTGATGATAGCGCGCAAGCCGGCAGCAATCATCTTTTCAGCGAGTAGCGTTGTGTCCGCTCCCCACACTGGGAAAATCGGCGTGAAACCGGTACCTTTGAGTTTATCCTCTCGGTATTCACGAATATCTTCCAAAAAGAGATCTCCGAACGCGAAATGCGATGCTGTCAAATCTTCAGGCAACGCTTCCACTTCAGCAAGGAACTTTCGCATCGCTGCTTCATAGATTGCATTAGAACAGGGATACGGAATCGGTATCTCATACAACGGCACACCGAGTTTCTCGGCTTGTTGTTTCAACACCCACGCAGGTGTAGAATGAATAGAAACTCGGTCAAACGTCTTCGTGACAGTTGTAAAGATACCGCGCACGTCGTAGCGTTCAGACTGTTGGCGCAGGGTATGAAGTGCCCACGCCGAATCTTTACCTGACGACCAGGAGACTAAGACCGGCGTAGGGCTTGTCTGTTTTGTCATTATTAAACCTCTTTTTTCTCTACAGTGCTAAGAAGTTGCTGAGTAGGCTTTTTCCGGAGGCAGTCAAAATCGACTCCGGATGGAATTGCACACCCCAGATAGGCAAAGTCTTATGCCGAAGTCCCATGATCTCGTCCTGATCTGTCCACGCTGTGATCTCAAGGCAATCGGGTAACGTGTCTTTTTTTACAATAAGCGAATGGTAGCGTGTCGCTTCAAATGGGTTATCCAATCCTTCAAAAAGTTCAGTGCCGTTATGGAGGATCATCGAAGTTTTACCGTGCATCAATCGATCCGCACGGACAACATCACCGCCGAAGACATCACCGATACATTGGTGTCCAAGGCAGACCCCTAAAATCGGAACTTTCCCAGCGAAATGCTGGATGACATCGTTGGATATCCCTGCCTCTTTCGGTGTGCAAGGACCGGGTGAAATGACAATCCGTTCCGGTTCCAGGGCACCTAATGCATCCAATCCTATCTTCCGACTCCGATGGACCTCCAATTCAGCACCGAGCTCGCCCAAATACTGAACCAAGTTATAGGTAAAGGAGTCATAGTTGTCAATCATTAAAACCATTTTTTTAATTTTCCTTTTTATTAGCATTCAGTATTCAGCAAACAGTCGTCAGCCATCAGCAAAGAGGATTTTCTGTTAATCAGAAACCTCTTGTTACTGAAAGCCGATGGCTGATGGCTGATAGCCATTACAATGGGAAACCTTGCTCTGCCAATGCGATAGCACTGAGCATTGCTTTCGCTTTATTCAAGGTTTCGTAATACTCAGTTTCAGGCACAGAATCGGCGACAATACCGGCACCCGCTTGCACATAAGCCGTGCTATCTTTGATAACCGCGGTTCGGATCGTAATCGCTGTGTCTGTGCTGCCGGAGAAACTGAAGTACCCCACCGCACCTCCGTAGGTCCCGCGGCGTGTCGATTCGAGTTCATCAATGATTTCCATTGCCCGGACCTTCGGGGCCCCTGAAAGGGTACCTGCGGGGAGGCACGCTCGGATCACATCGAAAGCCGTGACATGCTCACGCAGTCTCCCAATCACGTGTGAAACGATGTGCATCACATGTGAGAAGCGTTCAACTATCATGAGATCGGTGACTTCAACCGTATGATACTTGCAGACGCGCCCGAAGTCATTCCGTCCCAAATCAACGAGCATGACGTGCTCCGCGCGTTCTTTCGGATCCGCGAGGAGTGAGCGTTCCATCTCAAGATCCTCCTCTGTCGTTTTGCCGCGCGGGCGGGTTCCGGCAAGCGGTCGATGCTGAGCGAGTCCATCCTCTACCCTTACCATCATCTCCGGTGATGCGCCTACAATATCAAAACTATCCAGTTTCAGATAATACATGTAAGGCGATGGGTTGACGATCCGCAATGCGCGATACACCTCGAATGGGTCTACAGATACTGGACAGCTCAACCGCTGCGAGATTACCGCTTGGATGATGTCGCCTGCGGTTATGTATTCTTTCGCACGCCGAACCGCGGCTTCGTAACCAGACTTTGTGAAATTCGATTGGGGGTCGGATAGGATTTCATCATACCCTTCTTGGGGATCGCTATGCTTGCTGCGTAAATGCGGTTCGGAAGTCGCTGTAAGCTTCTCGACTAAAGCGTCAATTTTCACAAGTGCATCCGTATAAGCCGCGTCTACATCTCCATCAATATGTGCGTTCGCCACAACCTTGATCTGATGGTTCACATGATCAAATATCAAGAGCGTCTCGGCAATCATGAAGAAGCAATCCGGAAGCTGCAGATCATCTTCGGTATTATCTGGCAATTCCTCCACGAACCGCACCATGTCGTAACTCATATAACCCACCGCGCCACCGTGGAATTTTGGTAACTCTTCAGTGTCAACAGGTCGGTAATTCAGCATCAATTCCTCAAGCGCACGCAACGGATCTTCATATTCCTGAACGACAGTTTCGCCTTTTTCCAAGTACTCAATCGTCACCTGATGCCCTTTACTATGGAAAAGCACTGAGGGTTGACTCCCCAAAAAAGAGTAACGCGCAAGATTTTCACCGCCTTCCACACTCTCCAATAAGAACGCAAAATTATCAGACTTCAATTTATAGAATGCAGACACCGGGGTCTCCATATCCGCCAAAATCGATCGATATACCGGTATTGTGTTTCCTGATTTCGCTGCCTCGCGAAAGTCTTCCAATGTGGGATAATACATGAATAGTTCCTTTCTTATATCCTGCTTTTTTAGAGCGGTTCGTCCGCAATTTCGACAACCATTTCAATGATAACCGGCACCCCAAGGGGCAGTTGCACCGCGCCGATTGAGGCGCGGGCATGTCTGCCTTTATTGCCGAATACCTTGACGAAAAAGTCGGATGCCCCGTTGACAACCGCGGACTGGTCAGTGAAGTGGAGGGCTGAATTGACAAATCCAACCACTTTGACGACTCGCTTGATTTGGTCAAGATCGCCAAGTGCATGTTTAAGGGTACTTAACAAGCAGATCGCTACCTGACGCGCGGAGCTGTAGCCTACTGCGATCGTCGCATCGGTGCCGAGTTGACCTTTATCAATTCCTTCGTCTGTCACGGGTCCATGCCCTGACACAAATATGAGATTGCCAGTCTGCACTGTTGTGACGTAATTCGCTACAGGACCTGTTGGCTCCGGTAGTTGCACACCTAATTCTTCAAGCCGTTGTTCTATTTTCACCTGATTACTCCTTTACAAACGGGTTGAATTCTAAAGCATCAAAATTCTTTGCACTACTGCACCGGACATCGCCAAAGACACGGCTGAAAACCGTGTCTCCAGCTGCCGGTACTTTTTTTGTCAGAGCCAGATCATAGGTGGACTTAATCAAGCGATTCGGGAGCGGATACTTAGATACGGAAACTGACGAAATATTGAAGGTTAGTAAACAGCATCTGCATCGAAAATCTTTTCACCTATGACACGCGTTGACTCTCCATCGGGGGAGACTTCCCTAAAAAAGCAGGAGCGATAGCCGACATGGCACGCTGCGACCTTCTGCTCGACCTTTATGAGTAGGGCATCGCCGTCGCAATCAACCGCGACAGACTTAACCTCTTGTGTATGCCCTGAAGTCTCCCCCTTGATCCAAAGTTTTTGGCGGGAACGGCTCCAGAAGCAGACCCGTCCGGTTGATAGGGTTTGTTTGAGTGCTTCAGCATTCATATAACCTACCATCAGGATTTCGTTGTTTGTGCAATCTTGAATGACCGCGGCGACTAAACCATCACGGTCATATTTGAGTTCCGATAGAATTTTCATGTAGTTTCTCCTCTTTAAAAACAAAAAACCTTATGCCGCTCGGATTCGTGTGCATAAGGCTTCAACAGAACTTTTAAAATTCAGAAATAAAAAATAACGATTTTCAATCTCTATTCAGTTATCCGTTTGAGCGCACACTCCTCCGCAAGCAATTGGAATGCCACCAATGCCAATGGTTAGATATGCTATGCAAGTTGGAGTGTGAACATACGAATGTCATTTTTTTCACTTTTCAGTCAATAGCCAATAGATAACGGTCTGGAAATCAGACACCATTTCAAAGGGACTGGCGCGTCAATCATAATAGGGCATCTAAGAATCTGCCAACACTTGCTCTATCTTGCCCAAGAATTTTGAAACGTCTCCGCCTTTCTTGTGGACAATAATAGAAAATATCAAAACCACGACAGCCAGAAAAAGAAATGCGGCACCTTCAAAAATAAATTTCACAACCCTATAAGCAATCCACGCTGTGCTGCCGCCAATTAAAAGTAAAAGAGGCCAGGCCCCGCCAATGAGCAGTGCTGCCGAAAGTGCTGAGAGTGGAGGTGGAAAAAAACAAAAGACAAGATATGAAAGTGCTGCAACCCCGAAAGAAATGATGAGGTAAATCGTCAAAATACGACGCATCTTACGCTCCTATTTTCTGTTTTTAGATTGGCGTTTCAACTTTTAGAGATAACACTTTGAAAATGTCTAATTTCTGTAAACATTAATATTAATAATATCACATCCAATCTGCATTGTCAAATTTTTTATAAAAAAAAATGTGTTCATATTTCCCGGATACCTCACAAAAAATTTGCAAAAAATGTTTCAGTATGATATAATATATGCATTACAATTGAATAAATCAACGGTTCAGGTGCCGGAGAGAGCCGGAGAATAGGGAAGCGCGGTGAGAATCCGCCACGGCCCCGCCACTGTGAACGATCACAAATACCCGTTGAAGAAACCACTGTCAACTTATTGATGGGAAGGTTCAGCGGACGCAAGATCGGAAGTCAGGAGACCTGCCTGGATCGTGTTTCACGCATCTGCTTTCGCGGGAAAGCGGTGGAACAGCGCACAGCAGTATCCTGTTAGAATAAGTATAGAAGGACCGATTAAAATATCACGGCTTCGGATTTAATTGCAGGATCAGCATTATACGAAGTGTCGCCTTATCCCCTGTCTTTTCGAGAAAGCAGGGGTTTTTTGTTTCATTACGGAGGTTTTAATGAACAGATTTTTTTTCTTTCGGCGACCTTTTTCGTGCTATTCACCCCTACTTATAGTTCCAATTCTTTTTCTATTTCTCGTCAGTCCAGCCTTTGGACAAACAGAGGTTCAAGACCTTGCGGTTGTTATAAACGCGCTGACGCATCCCGACTTAGAGATCACAGCATCACTCTCACTCATCAATCTGATGGAACCGAATGAAAGACGGGCTGTCGACAATGAGATACTCCATTTCAGTAACCAAGTGCTTCAGCGGAGGCGGGCAGTCGGTCTCGCTATTCGAGGGCATCTCGCTTATATTCCGACTTTTAATTTGCCTATTACAGGTGCTGCAAGTAACGGCGATAGTATCTTTATTGTCAACTTAGAGGACCGGGAGATTGTTGGCGAAATTCCGATTCAGGAAGGTGCGACACCTCAGCAGATCGCTTTTATCAATGATCAGAAGTTGTACGTTACTTGTGCAGCGGCACACGAGGTACATGTCGTTGACATTCCGAATCGGAATGTAACGAAGATCCTCACCGGTGCCTTCAACAAACCGACCGGTATTACACTCCTCAACGGCAAAGCCTACGTCTCCAACCCGGCATGGGAATGGGACCCAGAGGCAGGCAAAACGACCTATTACCATAGCACGGTCACCGTCATTGATACGGCGACAGATATTGTGTTAGGATCCATTCCGGTGCCGACGAACGCTGGACAAATCCTCAACGACGGGGACTCCACCATTATCGTCAAATCACAAGGCAATTACGCTGACGTTACCGGATATCTCGTTCTGATTGATGCTACTACCGATGAGATTACCAAAACAGTTAAACTTGGGTTCACACCTGGATCCGCCGCTCTTAATGCCCAAAAGCAGCTGTTTATGCAAGGCAGTTGGCAAAGTCCGGGTCTGCTTATCTACGATATTGTAGCACAAGACTGGATCCGAGACGAAGATGATACAATTGCCAACTTCAGCAACGATGCGGATGCCCCTATCGGTGGTGGTTTGACCTTTGCCCCAGATGGAAATCTCTATATTACCCGACCTGACTGGTCGGGCAGTGGGCAGGATTACGTTCGCGTCATGGATGTTATGGATGCGTCTCTCTTGCAAACGTATCATGTTGGTCCCGGTGCTTCTATTCTGGCATTTGCACAGATTGTCTCGCACCCCGAAGACCTAAACAACGATGGGATTGTCAATATCTCGGATCTGGTAATCGCGGCTCGGTTTTTGGGGGATCAGGGACCTGGCATTATCGCCGATGTTAATGGCGACGAAGTGGTCAATATCCTTGATCTTGTGCTGATAGGGCAAGCACTTTAACCAATATTCGCGGGCGCGGTTTATAACTGCGCCCCGTATTCACTCATAAAATTTGTAACTTTTCACCTCAGAAAACGCGCAACGGCAACGGTGTTCTCAAAGGAAATCATACATGACGCATTTCCTGAATCGAACTACAGTAGGATGGGCACAGTTTCTGGGTAATAAGGGATTCTGGTGCATGCCACTGCTCGTTTTCCTAATCAGTTGTGCTTCAACCCCGAAAAAAGAACCGTTTTCATGGAAAGTGACCTTCTTTTCGTTGGGGGCAAGGGCGCAGTTCAGTGCGGAAGCACCCATACAGCGTCTGAATGCCTTTAACGCAGATGGCGTGAGGGTCGCACAACTTAACTTTCCTACACCACCTCGGCGGACAGAACCGCTCTATTTTGAATGGGCTGCAGGAGAGACCTATAGATTTGAAGCGGTATTGTTGACAGGAAGCGTTGATATACAAAGGGAAACCGCGCCGCGCGTATACACACAAGGCAATTTAGAGATTGCTATTCCGTACGGTACTGCGATGCAGTCGGATCTGGAAAATGTGACAGGCAGCACTCAAAAAGCACTCGTTTTGCACGAAAGCGAAATGGCAGCCACAGTTCTCGTTACAAATGGGAATCTACCGACAACCTTTGATCTCAAAATCTGTTTGCCTCGGACGTTAACTATTGTTCGATCGCCAGCAGATTGGAAACATGAAACAACCGACACCGAAACCTGTCTTTCTACTGCTGGCAGATTTAACATCGCATCAGAAGTTTGGTATCGGGAGTTAGTTTTGAAAACATCCGAGGTCCGCCAAACGGGCGATCAAGAAATTTCCGGGACCGCGCGTTTCAGAACAGATACAGGACAGGTGTGGGAACAGCAGGCAAGGGTGCAGCTGCGGATAGCAACTGTTCCAGAGATCGCCGAACACCTCTCCATCGTATCCATCGAGATGCCTACAGATGCGACAGGTACAGTGGACTCCAGACAGCGAGATGATACTATCCACCACGCACGTCCGTTATTCAGTTGGCTCGGAACACCACAGACGAATGCGTTCGAGCCGATGACCTACCAGACAATACGGCTACGCAATACGGGTGAAGAGACTATTCATGTGGTCGCCTCATCTGTCAACACAGATATGAGGAGTGGTGCAACTGTTCCGTTTCTCGCGCCTCCAGAAACAGCGAACGGCGGTACAGATCGGAGCATAGCGTTCGCGAGCCTACCAGCAGGCGTGGTTACAGAAATTCCGCTGCCTATCTATTTTCACCCCGTGTATATAAAACAAGGTGAGCCAGAACAGGCGATCCCTGGGGAGTATATGCGTGATATTGCTGTGAAAGTTTGGGGAAGCGACGCGACGATTCTACGCGAACAACGTCCGCTACACCTTGTCGTTCCAAACCAACAAGCACTCTTCATTAGTCTATTGGCGATCCTTAGCAGTAGTATTGGCTTTGCAATCGTCGGACGATTTCACAAGCGAATTTTTGCGGGCTTCACAACAAAACAGATCATTGTCATCGCACTATTCGGTACAACTGTTTTCGTGGGGGTGATGGTCCCGTCAACGCTGTTCCTGAACTTAATCAGCGCGCTCCTCGGTCCAATCTCTGTGCTGGTGAGTGGTTTGATTAATGAGACGCTCTATTACGCTTTGCTGACTGCCTTGTTAATTTATATTAACGGGGATCCGATGCGTTCCAATCGCGCTGACGCGAAGCCGAGCAATAAAGGGAGTGGTGTAATCTTGCTCGTCTCAGCGGTGCGTCTACTGCTTAGCGGCGTCACGTTCGGACTTTTCACACCGATGGCGATTGTCTATACCGGCACAAGCGTCTTGCTACTCGAAACAGGATTCCTGTTTGTACGAGGACGGAGTATATTCGCGTGGGCTGTCGTGCTGGGGATCTGCGATGCCCTTGCTGTCTATGTCGATCTCCAACTTTCTATGCTGTTTTACCGACTTTTCTATGCCGATTGGTATATTGTGCTTCGGATCCTGATAGAAGGGTTTGTCTATACATGTATCGGCGTGCTTCTCGGTGCGAGATTAGGTAGAGGTTTATGGCGTGTGGCGGATTAGTTCAGACCGATAGGCGTTATCTCTCTAACCACACCGAGCAACATACAATAACTTGCAATCTGCAACAAAGACAACATGAGGAATATAACAATGAAACGAATCCCATTTTTGTGTCTACTTTGCCTGTTCGTCATTTTACCCATTAGCATTGCAACAGCCGAGATAAGTGTTAACTGGATCCGGACAGGTGTCATGCTTGAAGTCCAAGACAAAGACGATGTTGTAGGCAGTATCAGCGTCGCAACTGTGTCTAACGGCGTAGCACACAAATTAGCTGAGGCACCAACAGTTACACAGTTCAATACACAGTTTAATTCCAAGCGGATACTGCTCCAATTTCCATGGCAACCCAACGAAGATTATCAATTTCATTCTCGCTCAAATGATATTAAAATAAACGCCACTTCCCCACTTAAGCCGACACCATATCTTATTCAGACGGTTGAGTTAGATGGATTGTTGTCGCTGATGGAGAATCTGCGTCAACCTGCAAAACCGACCGCGATTGCCTTAGGACATGGAAAAGCACCTTATACACATAAATTAGCAGTTGCGACTGATAGTGGGCACCTCGCAATCCTCCAAACACTCTCAGGCAAAGCACTCTGGCAAACTCGAATCTCGGAAGGCTATGTCAGAAGAATGGCGTTCAGTCCAGATAATTCCCTACTCTATATCGGCGAGCAGGCAGCAGATGGATTCATCTACTGCTATAATTTCGCAGCCTCTGAATCGACGCTTCGCTGGAAATATCGTACCGCCGATGACATCGAAACCTCTACGCCGAGCAATCCGGACAGTGTCTACGCTTGGGTCAGCTATCCCGGTCCAGCGTGTATGCAAACACTATCTAACGGGGACCTCTTGGTCGCGGGTGTGCATTCATGGACACAAAACGATACACCGCTTAAGAAATCGCAGCTTTATAGGTTTGACAGTGAAACCGGAAATGTTATCTGGAAATGGCCCCGCGACCGGGCAACGCAGAAGATAATCCGCTGGTTTGATGTAAGTGCTGACGGGAAAACACTTGCACTCGTAATGGATAGTGGACATAATCTACAAGGTAGCACAACTGATGGAAACGGTGCCGGTAATGGAAAACTCGTTGTTCTTAATGCGGAAGACGGAACAGAGAAATGGCAAGCGGATATTGAACCGCTGCGCGAGTATTTCTCACAGGTCACGTTTTGGCGGGGTGTCAGTGTGTCACCCGATGGCAAATTCATAAACGTAACAACAGACGATGGACGTGCGTTCATTTTTGATGTAAATACGTCGGAACCGATATGGCAGGCGAATTTGACGACACCACTGGAGGTGAGTGGTATTCCTATCGTCGCGACTTCTGGCACGATCGGTGCAACAGATGCGGCGGCACTCTTCGTTACCGGGGACACCTATATCCCGTATCATCTCCGAAAGGGTGCGCAAAAGCCATCGGCAGCGCATCCGAACGCGATGACGCTATTTGCCTATTCGTGGACGGGTGAGAAAACTTGGCAGTGGCAACTTGAGAATATGCCGCAAGGTCTACGTATCGATGCGAAGGATCGTTATGCCGCGTTGTCTGTCTCCAAGCGTACGCAGGATCCAAATGAAAGCCTCCACGGTGTGTCAGTATTTGACCTGACAGCGGAAGGTAGCGGTTTATCGAAATACCTGTACACTTATCGAACAGAGGGGCAGCTGCCTTATGATACGCTTGCCATCAGTGCAGATGGCGCGTTCATCGTTGTCGTTGAAGTACCGATAGCAATGCCAGATGAGACGGTGCGTGGAAAGAACCGGGTGCATGTGTTGTATTGATTTTTTGCAACATGAAAATTAGCCTTGAAACCTCCACCACCGGCTGTATACTTGTTGGACCCACAATAATCGGTTGTCGCGGAAAATATAACTGACTAACATGCCTCAAAACGATGGGAATCAAAATGCGACAATTTACAGATACAGAACTGTTGCAAATTATTGAGTTCAATGAAGTTGATTGCGTTGAGTTTAAAGCGTCTTTATCTGGTGGTGCCCCTGAAGAAATCAGGAAGGCCATCTGTGCTTTTGCCAACGATTTGCCCAATTACGAAGAACCGGGCTTTGTTTTCGTCGGGGTGAGAACGGATAAAACTATTGTAGGTCTGTCAGTTACGGATCAATTGCTACGGCAATTGGCGGACATGAAAACTGATGGCAATATTGTGCCTCCACCATCATTGACAGTGGAAAAGCGTTTGCTGCAAGGCAAAGAAGTGGCGGTGATCAAAGTAGAACCATCCAATTCACCGCCAGTTAGATGCAGAGGGGCGATCCATATCCGAACAGGGCCGCGTCGAGATATCGCCACAGCACAAGATGAACGGATACTTAACGAAAAACGGCGATATTTGGAGCGTCCGTTTGACCTCTATCCTATCCGATCAAGCGGGATTTCGGACCTTAACCTCGCCCTATTTAGCTATGAATACCTACCGAAAGCGTTTTCTGCAGAGGTATTGGCTGCCAATGAACGAAGCCTGAATGAACAACTTGCAGCCACAAAAATGATTACCACTGTGGATGACCCAACAGCAACTGTACTCGGAATCCTCACAATTGGAAAGATGCCGCAAGACTTTCTACCCGGTGCTTATGTGCAATTCCTTAGAATTGATGGGAATGAACTCGCGGATGATATCATTGACAATCTGAAAGTGCCAGGGGCGATTTCCGACCAAATTCGCCGTTTAGACGATAAACTGATAGCACATAACCGCATCGCAGTTGATATTACGTCCGGTCCTATTGAAAAGCGAACCGCACTTTATCCGATAGAGGCAGTGCAACAGATTACCCGAAATGCGATCATGCACAGGACTTACGAAGGGACGAATGCACCAGTGCATGTATATTGGTATAACGACCGGATCGAAATTGTAAGTCCCGGTGGTGTATTCGGTGCGATAACGGCTGAAAACTTTGGGAAACCCGGGTTTATTGACTATCGAAATCCCAATCTGGCGGAAGCGATGAGAACTTTTGGATTTGTTCAACGTTTTGGCGTAGGCATACAGATAGCCAGAAGGTTATTGGCAGAAGCGGAGCATCCAGTACCGAAGTTTGAAATTGATAGCACTCATGCATCGGCGACGATATACGCGCGGTAGTCCATTATGCCATGAGAACTCGGTAATATCAAAACTTAAGGGGAACAACAAAATTGTTCCCCTATCGCAACTTTAAAGCAGACACAAACGGCACTGAAGATGGCTACTTACTTTGAGATTGACCGTTGGGCGGCGGCATTTTGCGTTGCTACAATCACACTTTGTAACGCCTGAAAATAACTCATCTCAGCCATTTTGATTGTGTGCGTATCTCCGTTTTCGCGGGCACGTCTGAGTGCTTCCCAACTCAATGCCAGCATCTGGTTGGTTTTCTCTAAGATTCTCCAATGTGCATTTGAAATCATGGTATCCCCCGAAATTGTTACGCTATTGGCGGCTTATTGTTCCGCTCAAACAGCGCGTTCAACGCCTCGCTTAGCAGATGTTGGATACTCGTGTCCCTTTCAATGGCGAGCATCTTCAACTGCCGATGTACGTCTTTATCGAAATGCCCTGAAATCATCTTTTTGCCTCGACGGGATGGTGGGACCGTTGCCGTTGGTTCCGGTGTTGTCCCTACAGCGATCTCACTCTCGCCCGGCAGAATTGCAACTGTTTTCATAATGTTTATGCCTCCGCACATGTGCACATGCAAACATGTATACATGTGTGCAAGCATAAAACGTTAGGTTTACAGATCGGTTTCAGGTTTGCGAGATTTAATTTTCGGTTTTTCGGTGGAAGGTTGGGACAACTATACACGCCTCGCTCAATGTGCCTCAAAACAGCACACTAAATTCCTTTAGATGTCCAGTTTTTCTTGATTAAGATTGGCACGGGGATTAAAATAGAAGCACTTATCACGACAATTTTGCTGATTTTGACTCGGGTAACGAGAAATAGAAAAGGAGGCGGGAAGATGAGAAGACTTTTCTTGATTTTCGCGGTTCTTGCGTTTTGTGTTGTAACTTTTGAGGCAACCGCGCAGGTGACGAAAGGCTTACATTTTTACCTACCGTTCAACGAAGGGAAAGGCGATGTTGCGAAAGATGTCGGTCCAAAGGGATTTGAAGCCGAACTCCACGACAGCGCGAAATTTGTTGCGAAAGGCAAAGTCGGTGGTGCGATCGAATTTTCGGGCGGACCTGCACTGATAATGGATCCGGGGGGGCAGAGCGAACTCTACGTGGAACACCTGACTGTCGCCGTTTGGATACACCCTTTTGAAATATCGGATGTCGCGCTCGGCAACGGACACGTCTATGGGAACATCTTTTACGATAAATCTGGAACAAGCGACGATAACGTCGAATTTGGACTCGGTAGCGGTGAGGGGTTGTATTGGTACATCAATTCCGGTCAAAAGAAGATGGGACCCTTTAACGGTGCCGATGTTGATACGACGGTTTCGCTTCCAAATTTAGGTTTAAAACCGAAAAACTGGTATCACGTCGTCGGGACTTTTGATGATGAAAGCCTTAAAGTCTACGTTGATGGTGAACTTGTCGGCGAGAAAGCGACACCAAAGAACGGTCCCGTGATGGTCTGGAACGACAACAACATCGAAATCGGGGGACGACCCGATACGAACAATGGTGCTAATCTTTACAAAGGCTTGCTTGACGAATTGGCGGTATACGATCGCGCGTTAACGGCGGAGGAAGTTGAAACGGTCATGAACGCAAGGGATATCCTGACTGTAGACATTGCGGGCAAATTAACGACTACATGGGGGGCGCTTAAGACAAGGTAATAGGCACCCGCCGTGTGCCGTCAACAGTATTTCCAGCGAAACCGGTGCGGTTGGAAAACCGCACCTAATTTAATTCGAGCATAGAATAAAACACAGAAATCTCACTAAACAACCGACCAACTGCTAATAACACGCCGCCTAACGAGTCTAAACTTACTTCCTACTATATTTACAAGCATAAAAATCCAAAATGTGCTATACTAATTGTAGATTGTAATCGAAATAATAGGAGCAAAAAATGACAAAATTGATAATATGCTTAGCAACAATTCTCTGTTTTGGGATTGCTATTCAGAGTAGTGCAAAAGAACTTACATTAGACGATATTTTCCCAACGGATCGGGTGATAGATGTGCAGATCACGGTCTCGCAGCGGGATTGGGACACAATCCGGTATCAATCACGGGATTTTATGAGTGCACTGAACGAGAAACGGCAATTTGGTCCGATAGATCATCCGTATACCTATGTCGAAGCGAGTGTCAGCATTGATGGCGTGGTTTTCCCAAAGGTCGGACTGCGTAAAAAAGGGTTCATCGGTTCGCAAAGCCACACCCGTCCCTCTCTCAAAGTCAGACTCAATCACATTGACAAAGAGGGTGGGATTGAAGGACTGACGAACTTGACACTCAATAACAACAAACAAGATACAAGTTTAATGAGTCAATTTATGGGGTATGCGCTGTTTAATGCGATTGGATCGCCCGCGCCGCGCTGCGCGTATGCGAAAGTGACGGTGAACGGCAAAAATCTTGGGATATACTCACACGTAGAAACCATGCGTCCACCGTTGTTGAAACGTGCCTTCGGCAATAGCGATGGTCCTCTCTATGAAGGGACAGTCGTAGATTTTTATGAAAATTGGGAAAACAGTTTTGAACATAAACGCGGTGACGACGCACGCGGTAGGGCACAAATTAACGCTTTAATCGATCTGCTGGCAGACCGAAAAACAACAGAGGCTGATATTGGTGAGCTGGTGGATTTGGAGTCGTTTTACAGATTCTGGGCAACTGAAGGTTTAGTCGGATTCTGGGACGGTTATTCCGGCAATAAAAATAACTTCTTCGTCTATTTGAACCCGGACGACGACAAATTTTACTTCATTCCGTGGGGGATGGACTCTATCTTTACAAAGATGAGTAAACTTGAGTTCATGAACGACAGGCGCGCGCCGATTTCAGTCAAAACACAGGGTCTGATTGCTTACAAGTTGTATCAATTCGAGAACGGAAGGCGACGGTATGCAGAAGCACTCACCGAGATTTTAGATAATCATTGGGATGTACCAGAATTGTTAGCAACGTTAGACAAAATCGCTGTAATCGTTGAACCTCATTTAGTGCCTGCTCAGCGCACGATTGAGGAGGAGTGGGACGGAGGCGGTAGGGATGGATGGGGAAAGTCTGATAAACCGACCTTTGCAAGCGAATTGGAACAAGTTCGCGATTTTATCCGCAATCGCAAAAGCGACATACAAGCAGAGATTGCTAATGGGATGCCGGTATGGCGCAAGCGACCGGATCCGCCGTTCGTTATCCCAGAAGATGGCGACTTCATGAAAGGGTTTCTAAAATTAATAGAAAACACCTTAGCGGGTGCCGTACGCAATGGAGACCTTGAAGCTATCAAAAAACACATAGCGGAAGGTGCTGATGTTAACGCGCTGCAGTTTGAGATGCCGCCGTTGACATGGGCAGCAATGATGGGGCAGACAGCAGCTGCCGAACTATTACTTGAGCATGGGGCGGACATCAAGGGCAGAAACAGAGACGGTAACACCGCTTTACACCTCGCCGTGTTTTTAGGGCGCGCCGAAACTGCCAAACTCCTTCTAAAAAATGGAGCCGATGTCCACGCAAAGAACGACGATGGCGCAACACCTGTAGACATCTTAGGGGTCCCGTGGGAAATGACAAAACTTCTGTTAGGACCCATGGGCATAGCGTTAGAACGGGAACAACTTGAAGCGGGAAGAGCCAAAATTCGGGAGATGTTTAGTGCTGACGCGAAAATCGGTGTCAAAACTTTGCCGAATGTCCAAGACAGTAATGCAACAGATTTATGGGCAGCAGCCCGCACCGGCAACCTACAGGCGATAAAACGCTATATTGAAGAAGGCGGAGATATCAACGCTTTGGACAATGGGTTCCGATTATCAGCGATGTCATGGGGCGCACTTCATGGGCAGACTGAAGTTGTCCAACTTTTGATTGAAAACGGTGTTGATGTGAATATAAAAAGTGGTGATGGGGCTACACCGTTACACAGCGCGGCATTTCTCGGAAGAGTTGATGTAGCGAAACTTCTGCTGGAAAACGGCGCGGACATCAAAGCACGTAACAACGATGGTGCAACACCCGTGGATGTTTTGTCCGTTGATTGGGAAACCACTGCCTTCGTCGGTGGCTTGATCGGCATAGACATTGAAGAGGCAGAGATCGCGGTCATGAAAAAGGGCAGAAACGAGATTGCGAAACTTTTTGGCGTTGATGGCGTTCTCGGTGAAGCAGGTACATTTTCAGCGCAGCGGTTGTCAGAAGCAGCGTTCACCGGTAACATCGCAGCGATGAAACAGATGTTAGCCGACGGAGCAGATCCCAATACAAAGGATCCACAATCTGGAAGTACGCTGTTGGCGACTGCTGCATTGATGGGACACACAAAAATTGTGGCATTGCTCCTTGAACACGGTGCCGATGTGAATGTGAGAAGTCGGGACGGTGGAACAGCACTGCATGCAGCGGCTTTCCTTGGACGTGCTGAGACAGTAAAGTTGCTCCTTGAGAAAGGTGCAGATACTACACTCCGAAATAATATGGGTAGCACGGCGATAGATGGGGCAAAGTTAGACTGGACATTTACGAAAGGTATTATCGGTATGCTGCGAATCGAGGTGGATGAAGCAAAGGTGAAAGCAGGCAGAACCGAAGTTATAAAGCGCATTACCCAACACAATGGAAAGTAAATTCTACAAGCGAGGAAAAATCAATGCTTAGTTCACGGACGAATCCTGATGGCATAGCACACGAAAACCCGATAACGTTGGAAGAATTTCTTGAAAACGATTTCGAGGGGTATGAATATGTAAAAGGAGAATTGGTGCCGATGGCAGCAGCTGCAATTGTTCATGGTGAAATAGGATCTAACGTCCATTTTCTTTTAGCATCACACGTTCGTGAAAATAAATTAGGACGTTTATATATTGCAGAAACCACATTTCAATTAGGTGATCGGGTGGTAAAACCTGACATTGCGTTTGTCTTAACAGAACGGTTGTCAGATGATAAATTAAAAGGATTCTCCGTGGCTCCTGACCTCGCTGTTGAGATAGTCTCCCCGACAGATAAGCACTATGATGTCACCGAAAAGGCGTTAGCTTATCTGAAATCCGGAACACGTCTCGTCTGGGTGATTGAGCCGGTTGCTAAGACCGTCATGGTCTATCGTTCTGAAACAGATTTCGCGCTGCTGACTTGTGCAGATACGCTGACAGGTGAAGAGGTCGTTAAAGGGTTTACGTGTCCGGTCGCGCAGCTGTATGAATAGGAGGAATAGTTATAAGTTATAAGTTATAAGTTATAAGTCTGGTTTTTGATCGATCCATGTTTTCTTGTCACGCTTGTTACGCTTATGGGTAATGGCATTACAAAGAGATGATAGACCATCAGAACCCTCTTAACTTATAACTTATAACCAACAACTAACAACTAATAATGGCAAAACCGATTAACTACACTGACATTTTAGAAACCGGTGATAGTGAGATTTATGATATTCAGACACACGCCGCCGGTCCCGAAGGCAGTCTGCCGCTTACAGCAGAGATGCTCCTCAATCGACCGAGTGGTGACGTGTTTGGCTTGACTCACAACGCTGCTATGGGCTGGGCACCGACGGAGCTGCGACGAGAGGAATTCCTGATTCTCAGCACACAAGGCGGGATCCGCGCACCTGACGGCAGTCCGATTGCACTTGGGTATCACACCGGACATTGGGAGGTCGGGCTTCTCATGCAGGCGGTTGCGCATGAGCTGAAGGCACTTGCGGCGATTCCGTTCGCAGGTTACTGCTCCGATCCGTGCGATGGACGGACACAAGGCACTGTCGGGATGATGGACAGTCTCGCTTACCGAAACGATGCGGCACAGATCTTCCGCCGACTCATCCGTTCCCTACCGACACGGAAAGGGGTCGTCGGCGTTGCCACGTGCGATAAAGGCTTGCCTGCGATGATGATGGCACTCGCCGCCATGCGGGAACTCCCCGCTGTCCTCGTTCCGGGTGGCGTGACATTGCCACCGACGACAGGCGAAGATGCTGGAAAAATCCAGACGATCGGTGCCCGTTTCGCACACGGTGAGATTAGTCTGCAAGACGCAGCGGACATGGGATGCCGTGCTTGTGCAACCCCAGGCGGCGGCTGTCAATTCTTGGGAACTGCGGCGACTTCACAGGTTGTCGGTGAAGCCTTGGGAATGAGTTTAACGCATACGGCATTAGCACCGTCTGGTCAGAACATCTGGTCGGATATGGGACTGCGTTCGGCACGTGCTGTTGTGAACTTAGCCGCGAAGGGGCTAACGATGAAGGACATCGTTACACCGGAAGCGATTCGGAACGCTATGGTCGTGCATGCAGCGTTCGGGGGTTCAACGAATCTCTTATTGCATATCCCCGCGATTGCACACGCTGCGGGACTCCAACGTCCGACGGTAGACGATTGGACTGAAGTGAACCAGAGTGTCCCGCGCCTCGTTGATGTGCTACCGAACGGACCGGTTGGGCATCCGACAGTGAGGGTGTTCCTTGCCGGTGGTGTGCCTGAGGTTATGCTCCATCTACGAGAATTAGGATGCCTCAACGAAGACGTACTCACAGCAACAGGCGAAACGCTTGGTAGCAACCTCGATTGGTGGGCAGCCTCTGAACGACGCGAGCGTGTCCGTGAAATTCTCGAAGACCGAGATAACGTCTTGCCTGACAAAGTGATCTTAAATCCAAATGCAGCGCAAGCAGCAGGATTGACAAGCACCGTCACATTCCCGCGTGGTAACCTCGCACCAGAGGGATCCGTCATTAAAAGTACCGCTATTGATCCGAGTGTTGTTGATACTGACGGGGTGTATCGGATGACGGGACCGGCGCGTGTCTTTGTCCGAGAATCCGATGCAATACAATCCATTAAAGGTCAAGGTGAAAATAACGTCCAACCCGGTGACATCATGGTGCTGTGTTGTCGTGGTCCACAAGGCACAGGAATGGAAGAAGTATATCAAGTAACAGCAGCGTTGAAACACCTTTCATTCGGTAAAAACATCGCCTTGATTACGGATGCTCGGTTTTCTGGAGTCTCAACGGGGGCATGTATTGGACACGTTGGACCGGAGGCACTCGCTGATGGTCCCATCGGCAAAGTGCTTGACGGGGACATAATCCAGATTGAGATTGATACCCGGCAACTAATAGGGCGTATTGATTTGGTCGGGCATGGAAACGAAAATTTTGGTGCAGCAGCGGGTGAACGTTTGTTAGCGGAACGCCAACCGCGCCCCGATCTCTCGTCGGATGAGGCGTTACCAGACGACACCCGACTTTGGGCAGCGTTGCAATCTGTTGGCGGTGGCACATGGGGTGGCTGTGTCTACGACGTAGACGCGATCCTCAATGCGTTGAGCAGTAGCCAGTAAGAAAGTTGTGAAGTGTGCTAAAGTGTTTTTGCTGGGGTGTTTCTTCTAGAAAGTTGGCAAGTTGTAGAGTGTAGCTAAAGTTAGAAAGTTGAAAGAGGTCTCTTACCCACTTTAGAACACTTTGAAACTTTAGAACACTTTACAGACTTTCTCCGCTTTGGAAAACTTTACAGACTTCTTTAACCGATACTGATAACCACTGATGAAATATTGGATCCCGCCTCTGCTGTACATGGCACTCATTTTTGTCGTCTCGTCCTTGGAGCAGCCACCGCTGCCGATGCCGGAATTTGAGTGGCTGACGATTGACAAACTCTACCATTTTGTTGAATATGCCATACTCGGTGGACTCCTCGCGATAGCCTTTGTAAAGGCTAAGCCCGCGGTAGTGCCATCAAAACTTATATGGCTTGTCGCAACGGTACTCTCAATCCTCTACGGTGCAAGCGATGAATGGCATCAGACATTCGTTCCCGGCAGATTCGCTACGCTCGCAGACTGGGTGGCAGATGTGCTGGGATCAATTGCGGGGGTGCTGGCGGTCTATCTCTATTATAGAAGCAATCAGCCGTCAGCCGTCAGCCGTCAGCAAAGAAAGGAACGTTCATGAAACGCTTGCGTCTTTGCTGATGGCTGATAGCCGATAGCCAATAAAAAAGGAACTAATATGCATCCACTTGTTGAATTGAAGGTGCCGGACGGAGCTGTCGCTGTTCATTGGTTTGAACAGAGCAGCTTTGCCTTGAAAGATTCCGCTGGCACTATCGTCCAAATCGACCCCTATTTTCCGCGGGAGCGTCCCGCTGACCGTTTTATTCATACCGAACCGCCACTTGATGAATCGGTACTTCCGACCGATTTTGTGCTTTTAACACACGCACACGGAGATCACACGTGTCCAGAATCCATACGCCGGATGTGGGAAACTTCCAATGCGACACAGTTTGTGGGACCTGAAGAGAGTGTACGCCAAATCGCCGCAGAAACAGATGTTGCCGCTGCGAACATCTCGGAGATAAGTGCTGGAGAATCGACGACACTCAACGGTCTCACTGTTCATGCCGTCTATGCGAAACCGCCTGACGGCGATGCATCCGCTGACATAGCACCGCCCGATGTCACGCACTTAGGCTATGTCATTGTCAGCAACCGTGTAACACTTTACTTCAGCGGTGATCCAATCAACAATTTCGCAGAACACGACGTACTCATTTCAGCGGTGGCAGCCCATAAACCGGACATCGGTTTCCTGACGAATCATCCAACTGAAGGTGAATTTCCGTTCTACGATGGATGCGTGAAAATGGCGACACGCATCGGATTGAAGCATGCCGTTCCGGTACATCGCGCCTGTTTCGTCACCCGTGATTACGATCCGAACGAGTGGGCAGCACAGTTTCCGTCAGGCGGTCCCGAACCGTTGATTATTGACAGAAATTCACATATTATTTATCAATAGCCGTCAGCCATCGGCAGTCAGCCATCAGCAAATTAGCCATCAGCCGTCAGTTGTCAGCTATCAGCAAAGACGCAAGCGTTACAAAACTCCCTTGCAGTAAGAATTCTTTGCTGAAAGCCGATAGCCGATAGCCGATAGCCATTCCCGCTGAAAGCCGATAGCCGATAGCCGACAGCCAATACGAGGTACAGATACAGATATGTCGTTACAAGCACACAAAACTCCCCTTGTTGGTATTGTGATGGGGAGTGATTCTGATTTGGAAAAGATGGCGGAAGCCGCGAAAGTTTTAGAGGAATTTGAAGTTCCGTTTGAGATAACGATCTCCTCGGCGCACCGTTCGCCGGAACGAACGATGGCATGGACAGAAAAGATTAAAGCAGAAGGGGGACAGGTCATTATTGCGGGGGCTGGACGTGCAGCACATCTTGCCGGTGTCATCGCTGCGCATACGACCCTGCCGGTCATTGGTGTGCCGATTGACGGTGGCCCCCTCAACGGCGTGGACGCGCTCTATGCGACAGTCCAGATGCCTCCCGGTATTCCTGTTGGAACGATGGCAATCGGCTCCGGTGGTGCGAGAAATGCGGGGTTATTTGCTGTCCAAATTCTGGCACTCCAGTTCCCCGAATTGGAGGCAAAATTGTTGGCATATAAAGAAAAATTGAGTGATGGCGTTGCCGAGAAAGCAGCGCGTCTCCAAGAAGTCGGCTACGAGAATTATTGAGGACTGGAAGAATGGAGGCATGGAAGAGTGGGCATCCATCCTTCCAACCTTCCAATCCGCTATCTTCCATCCTTCCACACATAAATGATGGACATTATACCGAAAAGGAGACTTATACATGTCCGATGGACAGAACCAGTGGGATAACGATACAGAACTGTTTGACATGATGAAAGAGCAGTTATACGCCGCTGTGATTTCGGACGCACTCGACGCGGCCGGTTACCGTGAACAGGCACTGCGACACACCATCCGTCCGCTTCACCCGGAGACGGTCGTGGTGGGTCGTGCGATGCCGGTGCTGTGTGTAGAGGTTTATGAGATTCCAGATGAACCGTATCAGCAGGAAATCGCGGCGGTGGATAGCCTCAAACAGGACGATGTTCTTGTTTGCTCGACAAACGGGAGTACCCGCATCTGCTTTTGGGGTGAACTTCTCTCAACGGCGGCGCTCGCGCGAGGGGCGCGAGGTGCTGTCATTGACGGATTTATCCGAGATGCGCGCCAGATCCTGGCGATGGGGTTTCCAATCTTTACGACAGGATTGTCGCCTGTTGACTCTAACGGACGCGGCGATGTCGTCGCCTATAACGTTCCGATTGAATGTGGCGGTGTCACGGTTAATCCTGGGGATATCGTGTTCGGTGACGCGGATGGCGTTGTCATTATTCCGCAAGCGGTGGAAACAACAGTGATTGAAGCCGCGCTGGAAAAGGTGAGCGGCGAGAACCGTACCCGCGACGCACTCCGAGCCGGTGCGACGCTGCGCGAAGTTTATGATAAATATGGGATTCTGTGAGGAATAGATTAGAATGGCTAACTTGTCTCAATGCGCTGCAGGGAACTTAAATTCTTTAGAGAAAGCGCGTAAGCCCAACTAACGGGCCGGGCTGGATATACGGAGAGGAACATTCTTCGCAAAACCCGCCTGAACGAACCGCAAGGAAAAGTAAAAAGATGATTTATGAACTACGAACGTATCAGGTTGTGCCGGGGAAGATGAAAAATTTGAATGACCGATTTGCCAATATCACCGTTCCGCTGTTTGAGAAGCACGGTATGAAGGTTATCGGATTTTGGGAAACCGCCATCGGTGAGGCAACGACGACAGAACTTATTTACATACTTGCGTTTGAAGATCTGGGACACTATCAGCGTGCGTGGGATGCATTTATCGCCGATCCAGAGTGGCAAGCAGCGAAACGCCTGACAGAAGTCGGCGGTCCGCTGGTAAATGTGGCGAGTTCAAAGATTATAGAACCCACAGATTATTCACCCTTACAATAATGGTTGTTGGTTGTTAGTTGTTGGTTATTAGTTAAGCAGGACTTACGCAAATTTAACAGACGATAGTAGATTTTTTGGTTTTAAACCCCCTAAATCCCCCTTATCAGGGGGACTTTAAGAAACAGTGCGTAAGTCCTATTAAGAAAGAAACCTCTTACCATTAACCATTAACCATTAACCATTAACCATTAACCATTTATCGTAAGATGGCGAGTTTTCCTACCTGCTGTATTCTTTTATTTTCTGTGTGGGCGATGACGCGATAGAGGTATACGCCATTCGCACATCGTATTCCATCTTCATCTTTGCCATCCCAACCGGTTTCGTTGGTGCCGCGGTTTGCCCTCGCATCATCAAGCGTCCGGAGCAGTCTGCCGTTAACACTGTAAATTTTGATTGTAACAGTATCTGGTGCCTGCGCGAGGTGGTAGGTGAAAAAGGTCTTTCCATCATACGTAGGATTGGGAACATTGAATACCTCACTGAGCGTGACTTCCTCATTTAAGGTGAAAGCGGTAACAAGTTCTCCTATATTCCCACTGGAATCTGCAGCGGTAATCTGGAGTTGATATTCCCCGTTGGCGAGGTTCGGCGCATACGTGATAGCAGCATCCGCAGGGGCATCTGGATCGAAGGTTTCGGTGTAACTATTTGGATCCAAAAGTTCAAGCGTTTCATACACACTGCCAAAATTAACTTGAAAAGTGGTTTCATCAAGTGCGCTATCATCCGTAAGGACAATCTTGAAGTGAGGTTGCTCTGTGAGTACTGCGCCGTTTGTTAAAGATTCATCAAGTACTCCGTCTGCAGTACCTGTCCCCGATCCGGTGACCTGGACCTCAATAGTGGGAGGCGTAATGTCAGGCTCTTCGATAACAACGAACCTATAACTGACAATCCCAGCATCGCCGCCGATAGCGTTACCGTTGAAATCTTGTGCGCCGATATTGAAAGTATACTCGCCTGGGAAAAGGATGGGGCGGTAATCAACTGGCACCGTGTCAATACTACTCTGTGGACGGAGTTCATAATCAGTGACAGGTTCAAAAGGTCCATCATTCTTCCGTTTATCAAAGGTAAAAAATTCCACATCAATACCGTTTGTATCTTGTAGCACAATAGAGATAGCAGGGCGTGGTGGAATGACACTGCCTGTCTGTGGTTGGACACCATCGACCCAGAGGTTAAAAACAGGCGGTTCGTTATCCGTGCTACGCATGAGGGCAAAGTGTGTGAGTTCACTGACCTCCGTTGTAATTGTAGCGACGCGGGCACTACTGAACTTAACTTTATCGCCGAACCCAAATTCTTCGGGACCTGCATTAACGATAATTTCAAAACCGAGGTGGCTAAGGAAAAGTGGTTCGTTTACCTTTCCATGGACTTTGACACCATTCGGGAAATGGACGGGTTCGTTAGATGCATCACGAATTTCATAGTAATTAGGATCAATAAAAAAGAGGAACCAGTCCCCTGTTTCAAATTCTGCTTTGGGGCCAAGTTTGCTAGTCACCGTAGCGGTGCCATTGCCGAGATTAGCGCTCCATGTGCCCTCAAGGACAATATCGCCTTGCGGGTTATAATCGGTCTTAAAAGCGAGTATATCGGCGAATTCAAATGCATAGTTAACATCAGAAGACGGATTCTCTTGACTCGGAATCCGCAGTTCCAAACCGTACACCTCCACTCTGAACGGATTATCGAGTTGCCCGGTTTGATCAAGTTTCTCGATTTCGGTGCGTTGCTCCCCTTTTCGCTTGAGAAAGACCTCGTATTCATTGGCATCAAGAAACATAATAATCCAAGTGCCTGCAGGGGTGAGGTTCGCGTTGATAGTGATAGCATCGGTTTCTAATTTCTGTTCACTTGCGTTCTCCAACTGTGTGGGTGTAACGTAATTTTCGAGCAGAAAATCGCCTTCAGGGGTGTAGTTAATCTGTGAAGGCAAGCGTCGCCATGCAGACAGCTTAACATCTACCTCTGCAGGAGCGGACGTGGGATCCTGTTTCGTACGGAGTGCTAAATCTGTCTGCCACGTATAAATTGCCACTTGGTTTGTGACCTGCGTAAATTCATATTCAAATGCGGGATTGTCAGGTTGAATTTCGGTCTCTTTCCGTACGATGTCTTCCAAAGCACTCACATCAAAACGGAGTTTGAGCTCAGCGGGTTTCACGAGCACTGATGCACCTGTGCGAAATGCGGGTTCGTAGTATTGCGCAACCGCCGTTCCTTGCCGAATAAGCCCACGTCGGAGTGCAGCGACACGCGGAATCGGGGCAAATTGGAGGTCAGGTTGGACGGGGTCTGTTGGCAATTGTGATGTAACGGAGAGTGGGATACCTGCCGTCCCCCGTGTTTCGACTTCAAGCGCGTTTGGCGGGAGATAGATGTCGAACACCCTATCTAAACTAAAGGCTAATAACTCTTCCTCGGGTAGATAGTTAAAATCGTTGACGACGAAAGAGACATGCTGTTTGTTATCAAAGACCCGTGCTTCCTCGACGTTTCCATCATCAATGTCGTCTTCAATATCCGGGTTCTCCGGGTCCGCGAGGACATAAATCTGGTGGGAGCCTGTCTTAAGGGGTGCCGCGAGGTCCAGGATAGCTGTCGCACGTTGCCGCACGTAGGTGCCTTCCACCCAGTCAGTAGGTTTGATGATAACGGTCCCAAAGATGTTTGCGTCCTCGTCAACTATGAAATCACCATCTGGATCCGGATTGCCTTCGCCAAATACAACCTCAATATCAGCAATGACGGGACGACCCCCGTTATTGATTAATTCTGCGATGAGTTGGTAACCGTTTTTCTTTTCATCAAAAGCATATCGAATCGGTGCTCTGTCTACCTTATCTGTACCGATCGCAATATTGGGACCTTCAGGCGCCTTGACGATGTTGCGTTCGAGTTTTGATGGAATAACGATCTCATGTCCGCTATGATCGGTGATGAAAACCTGGTAGCGTATCTGTATGCCGGCTCGCGGGAGAAAGATAGGCTTTTCGAGTTCATACCATTGCCCACCGGGTGGCACATCACCAAGAGGTGTGCGTGCTGGAACCATAGGGGTTGTCATAACTTCAAAATCGTCTGTGTTATCCCAGACAACCCTGATGCTGCGTATCCCTCCGGGGCCTTTGTCATCAAGGACAAGTGCACTGATATTAAGGGTATCCGTGATTTTGGTATCAAGCGTTTCCTTGAGATCGTATAGGACAGGTGTATCTATCCAGAATCGCGTGCCTCCGATAGCGGCACGGGTGTCATCAAAAGCAAAGATACGGGCAATACCAACGCCGGGTCGCGCGTTGTTTGGAACATCAAGCCGAATCGTACCGTACTCGCCTTGCCAAATTCTACCACCGGTGCGTCGCGTGATATCATTGCGGAGGTTATCATCAAAATTATTTGCGAAAATTGCGAAAGCAGAGAACGCTTCTGTGCTGAAATCGGCTATACGCGTGAAACTTAAGCTGCCAGGACCTCCAATTTCTGATGCTCGGACGACACCGACCTCGTTTGCCTTAATAACAATTTGATGTTGACTGCTGAGTGCGACACGTTCCAACTCGACCTTTACATCAAGCTGCGGACGCGCAAGCCGAGATGCTGGATCCCCGAACAGTGTATATTGTTCGGTACCAGGAATCCAACTGGGATTGCGAATTCGGTTGATGAAACTAATTTTGGCATCGGCAACAATATGTCCTATTGTTGGCGGTAAAGGAACACTTTTAGTTGCGAGTTCTGGAGATTCCTGTGCCACACGAAAAAAGGCTTCAAAGAGGTCTCTATCAAACTCAGCGTTTGCTGAACCGTAGGTTAACCGAGTCGCGGAGAGTGTTGCAATAGCACCGTGTTTTCCGAACAAAAATTGTTCGCTGAGGCAAAAATTTCCGGTCTGTTGCGGTTTATCAAACTGTCCATTGAGACAGGTCGTTGTGATAACAAAAGGTAGGTATGAGTTTCGCAAATTGACAACATCCTCAATGCGGAAAATAGATTCATCCGCCCACGTCTGGATGCCCCCGTGTCCCGTGTATTCAATCGCGAGCGCGCCTCTATTGATTGCGGATTTGATCATTGAACGTGTGAGTTCAGGACTTTTAATTTTTCGGAGATAGATTTGGCGGGTGTCATATCCGAAAGGTATAATCGCTTCTTCTACCAGTTCGTCGCGTGACTCCTCAAAGACACCATCAGACGGTTTATCCGTATTATCGTCTGCGACCTGGATTAAGGTGCCTTGCCACAATCCTGTCTCAAGATTTTTTTCATAGTTAATAATTTTTTCGACCATCTCGTCAAGGACTTCAGCGGTTTGCACCGAGAGCCTTCCAATAAGCATGTCGGGCAGTGCGTCGTCTCCACTTACGTTGACAAAACGCTGATCCATAGAGGTTTCACCACTTTCAGGGGACCACCCATGGTACGTCGGTACGAAGATCGGATAGAGATTATAGACGCTGCCAAACTCTATGCGGTGAATCTCAACGGTGGCTCTCTTGTAATCGTAATGTGCGTCGCCAACAAGGAGGACATAAGTCGGGGCGGGCTGCTGCCAATTGTTATAGGCGTAACGTAGGAACTTTTGGATTGCGAAAGGATTGAAGAGACCGTCACCAAATTCGTTGTAGATGTCATCAACATCGACAATCATGGTTGTTAAACCTTGCGAACGCCGGAATTCGACAAGCCGTTCAATGCTCTCAGCGAAGGTCGAGTGTGTAATAACGACATAGTCGACTTGGTTAGCGGGGTTTCTTAAGGGCGTTGGCGGTGTGGGAACGAGCGCGTTAATGCTTCGACCGACACCACGACTTATTACAAAATAGCGCATATACTGATTGACGGTATCTTCAAAGCGAATCTGATGACTGGCACCGGCTCTGGTAACTTCCCCACCAATGAGTTTGCTGCTAATGCCATTTTCATCCAACTGATATACGTCTATTGTTTCACTAAAGATATTTCCGACTTGGTACCGAACTTGGCCGCGGTTGCGGGGGTTAGTATTGGTGTTAAATTCAAGGCGATTCGCTACCGCCTGAAAATTTCGCCAATAGTCAAGTTCATACCAGTCGAGATAGAAGTCGTAGGATCCTGGGGGTGTATCGTTTCTATCAAGTGCTTCAATGCGCATAAGGTTCGTATGGTCATTAAAGATGCGCGCGTGCGGCATGTCACGGACCGCAACTTGGTAATTTTGACGTTTCCATTCCTCAGGTCTGTCGAGTTGGTAGTTGTTGAAACTGATACGCGCTCGGTGACGCGCGTTGCCCCTGCGGGAGGCACCTTGGAATTTGATGCGCAAAGTTGCTTTGCCATCAATCTGGAGTCGCGGTGCCGCGTTAGGCAGTTCTACAGGAATATCTTTTCGGTCTCCACCACGGAAAGCAACGCCGAAATAGTGGTCTGCAAGTTCGGATTTAACGTCATTGCCGTCCAAGACATCATGGTGTCTATTCTCTTCAAAGCGAGTGCGTGTTAAAAAGGCTTGGGGTGCTACTAAATTTTTCAGCTTCAGTGTTACGTCTCGTGTTTCCACACGGGATGTTTCAAGCCCCGCAGCCGGTTCTCCAATCAAACCGAAACGCAGCCAGTAGACGTTTGCATCGGTAAATTTGTTGTCTGCCAATGCGCGCCCGTAAAAGACGATCTGCTCGCCACGATCAAGCGTATTATTCTCATTCTCATCAAAAATATAGATGCCCTGCTTCTTTCCACCACTCTCCAATTGAAGCGTGTCAAGATTTATACTTTCTGGTTCAATGCCGGTGTAAGCCTTGATGTTGTTATAGGTGATACGATATAAGTCTGTTTTGATGACAGAGATTTTAAAACGACGTGTCTTAGCGGTTATCGGTGTTGGTGCGCTGGGCGCATGGTTCGCGTCCGTAAGACCACCATAAAGCGATTGTCGTTGTTTCCGCCACGGTTTTGCTTGCTCGTAATTCCGCAATGTGCTTTGGAATATGTCCTCAAAAACGCGCGGGGATCCTCGAAAAGAAAGAGGTGCAGTAGAGGGAGTGCCGCCAGCAGCTACAGCACCAGGAAAGTGGACTCGAAACGTCACAGACGCGAAGATCCTTAATTGCTTTGTCGATGGATTGTATTGCACCGGATTGATTTGTAGACTGCCGATACGTTGATCTCTTACAAAGCCGCGGGGGATAACCTCTACAAGTTGTGTCGGATAGAACTTTTGAAAGACCGGAGGGTTCTCGGATCCCAGCGTCGGAAAGATCGGATCATCAGGCGTGACACGCACACTTTCAATCGTTTTGGTTTCCGAACGCGCTTGAATGATAGTAACAACTGGGGTTCCGGCTATAGGGATTCCAACGCGTTGCGTGTAAATCGGCAGGCGGGGTTTGCCTACATCAAGGGTCCAATCCGCACCCGCAAAATGAATCTTAGTTCCGACATCTATGGCATCATCTGCGGTAGCAGCGGAAGGCGTCGTTATCTTAAGCTCTGGTAGCGTAAAACGTGCGGTAAAAGTATCCGCTGTGGTCGTAAGCATCTGGAGCGGTGGCTGCCCCTGTGCAGTAGCGGACGTACCGCCTGAATGTGTTTGCCCTACAACAACCAGTATCGGAAGAATAGAGAGTATAAGGATTACGAATAAAAAAATGTGCGTCTTTTTCATTTTTTTAATTTACCTTGAGTTGGGAAGCACAGTTTAGTGCCGCCATGAGACTGGTTTCACTTGCGATACCTTTACCGGCTATGTCAAACGCTGTGCCGTGGTCCACACTGGTACGGATTATTGGTAAACCTAAGGTAACATTTACAAGTTCTCCAAAGCCGAGAAGTTTTATTGGAATATTACCCTGGTCGTGATACATAGCGATAACGGCGTGCCACGCTCCTTGATTTGCTTTGGCAAAAAGCACATCAGCCGGAAGGGGACCTGCTATGGGTATCCCCGTTTGTGCATGTGCTTCTGCGATGGCTGGAGAGATAAAACGTGTCTCCTCTTCTCCGAACATACCTTCTTCACCCGCATGAGGGTTCAATCCTGCGACGACGAGTCGAGGTTCAGAAATGCCACATCGGATCAGGGCTTGTTGCGTGATACAGATAACATTCACGATTCTTTGGACAGAGAGGTGCTTTGGCACGTCAGCCAATGGAATATGGTTTGTCACAAAAGAGACCGCAAAAGCGACTCGGTTATTGTCAATTTTTCCGCAAGGTGTTATTGCCGAAACCGGTTCGGGGGTCAATGCCTCGTGTGGACAGAGCATCATCACTGCGTCAGGTGTGTTCGTAAACGCGGCAAGCATTTCTGTATGTCCCGGATAGGGAGCCCCTGCTCGGTTGATAGCCGCTTTGCATATTGGAGCCGTTGTGATTGCATCAAGTTCGCCGTGCATCGCGAGGCGTGTTGCTACCTCTATCGCTTCGACAGCGGCGGCACCAGCACGAACATCTATGGTACCCAAGGAAATATCTTCAAGGGAGATTGAAGATGTTTCAAGGACATCAATTGTTCCATGCATCGCGCTTGCTTGTATTGGGGTCTTGATGGTATTAATTTTTAGATACGGTGCGCCGGTGGGTATAAATTGACAAGCATCCTGAAGAATAGCAGGACTCCCGATCACAATCGGCTGACACATTGAATATATGCTTTCGTGTGTGAGTGCCTTAACAATGATTTCGGGACCGATGCCGGCTGCATCCCCCATCGTTATACCAATTTTGGGTCTATTTTCAATGAGCACACTATCCGACCGGTGCGTGGCATCTTTGCATTGGATCTGGAACCCTTTGCGAGTCATTTTTTTAGTTACTTTGCAGTTCAGTTAGGTGGATTGGTAGTTTTCACGTTCAACTCGTAGATATAGAAGAAATCCGCGGAAACCCCAAGCAAAAACCCTGCGCCTGCTTCGCAGTGAGAATGCAGGCTATGTTTTTTTATCAGAAACCCAATTTTTAAAAAATTGAGCAGGGTGCGATCCGGAATGGGAGATAACTACCGGTTTAATTGACGGTAAAGCGTTGTAGCCCGCGCGCGTGAGACGTTTCCGGTGGGTAGTTCAAGAACCTCATACTCAGTTTCGGGAGGCTCCTTAAGATCTGTTGAATGCCCTTCCACAGTAGTTGTTGCCCCCGGCATGCGAATCACATCACCTATAGAAAGCATCTTCCCCGCTTTGGCAACGTGTCCATTAACGCTCACTGCGCCTTTGCTACAGAGGGTATTCGCAACTGTTCGTCGCTTTACGAGGCGACTAACCTGCAGGAATTTATCTAATCGCATAATAGTTAATAGTTAATAGTTGTTAGTTATAAGTTAAAAGGTTCCCGATTATTTAAGCCGCTTTTGATAACGGTCAGCACTTCAATCGGGTAACAACCTTTACAAAGAACCGTCAAACATCAGAAACAAAACTTATAACTTATAACTTATAACTATTCCTCTGATAACCACCTTACACAGCTGGTTGGGAGGCGACTGGCATTTCTACAGGAACTTCGGAATCGATGACAGGTTCTGTCAGTGCCAATTCCAGCACCTCCATCATATCATTGACTTTATGGAAACGAATCCCTTCGCGAATTTCTGTAGGGATGTCAACTTCATCTTTCCCGTTGTCCACGGGAATGATGATGTCAAAGATGCCGTTTCGGTAGGCAGCGAGTGCTTTCTCTTTTAAACCGCCGATCGGTAGTACTCTACCGCGGAGGGTAATCTCGCCTGTCATAGCAATATCTTTTCGGACAGACTTGCCTGTTAGTGCAGAGAGAATCGCAGTAGCGACGGTAATTCCAGCAGAAGGACCATCTTTCGGAACTGCGCCTTCTGGAATGTGGATATGAATATCCTGTTGCTCAAACTGCTTATCAGGAAGCCCGAAGGATTCAGCACGGGAACGGATATAGGCGACAGCGGTCTGGACAGATTCACGCATCACTTCCTGAAGCTGCCCCGTCATATCGAGTTTGCCTTCACCTTGCATCCGCGTTGCTTCAACGGAGACGATATCGCCCCCGATCTGCGTCCATACCATCCCTGTAGCGACCCCGACTTCATCGCGTTCTTCGGCTTTTGTACGCGTCCACTTAGCGGGTCCAAGATAGTCGCTCAAATTCGTCGGTGTCACTTCAACATTGAGATCCGGTGTCTCTTCAGTAACAATCTCTCTGGCGACCTTCCGCATGACAGTAGTGATTGCGCGCTCCAAGTTCCGCACCCCTGCCTCGCGCGTATACTTATGTATCATCTCATAGATGGCTTCATCTGTGAAGGTGATATTGTCGCCTGAAAGCCCATGGCGTTCAAGCTGCTTGGGGATAAGCCCATTCGGTGTAAAGGTGGCGATATTATGCTTCTCGAAATCGGTATACCCCGGCAATTCAATAATTTCCATCCGGTCCTGAAGTGCTGGTGGAATGGTAACACGGGTGTTAGCAGTCGTGATGAACATGACATCGGAAAGATCAAACGCAATATCCATGTAATGATCGCGGAAGGTGGAGTTCTGCTCAGGATCGAGAACTTCAAGGAGCGCGGAGGCGGGATCGCCTCGGAAATCCGAACTGAGTTTATCAATCTCATCAAGCAAGAAGAGCGGATTTTTCGATTTCACATCACGAAGTCCTTGGATAATACGTCCCGGGATTGCGCCGATATAGGTACGTCTGTGTCCACGGATTTCTGCTTCATCTCGAACACCGCCGAGCGACATTCTGACGAACTTCCTACCTGTTGCGCGGGCAATTGATTTGCCGAGCGAGGTTTTCCCTACTCCCGGTGGCCCGACGAGACAGATAATGGGCCCCTTAAGATGTTTAACGAGTTGTAAAACGGCGAGGTACTCGAGAACATTCTCTTTCGGTTTCTCCAAACCGTAGTGATCTTCGTCAAGTATTCGTTGGGCTTCGGGGAGTTGGAGTTGGTGCTCGGTGCTCTCTTTCCAAGGGAGTGCGAGTATGCAATCAACATAAGTACGGATGACACCGGATTCAGCGGATTGCGGTGGTATTTGTGCCAGCCGATCGAGTTCCTTGAGTGCCTTTTCTTCCGCCTCTTCAGACATCCCCGCATTTTTCACCTGTTCTCGGAGTTCATCAACTTCGGCGATGTCATCTCTGCCAAGTTCTTTTTGTATGACCTTCATCTGTTCCTGAAGGTAGAATTCTCGGTGTGTTTTCTGGACGGATTCACGGACCTGATTGTGAATATCATCTCGCAGTTCATTTCGCTCCAATGCCTCGTTCAAAAACTGGATGACAAGTTGCAGCCGTTTAATGGGGTTGAATTCGTCAATAACACTTTGGCGTTCTGTGGCAGTGATGTCGAGAAACCCGGCGATAATATCCGCGAGGGGTCCAGGTTCGTCTTGCTCTTTAATAGCGCGTTTGACGTCTTCTAATGTCAAAACATGGGGTTGTGTGCTGCGTCCTTGTTCTTTCGGCCGTGTTTTTGCGTATTCACTGAAAAGTTTCTTGGTATCTTTGACAAGAGATTCAGCAGTTTCTGCCAACCCCATCTCTTCGTGGACGATTTGTACATCTGCTTGCAAAAAATCCGCAGCCTTTGTATAGCGAAGGACAATCGCGCGGTGTTCTGCGGAAACGGCAATGCGGATAGTGCCATCGCCCGGTTCATAAGATTCGATAATATGCGCGACAGCACCAATGGTTTGTAGATGTTCAGGCGTGACATCTTCTCCTTCCTCTAACTCCACTTTTTGGTGAAGGAGGAGTATCCGCTTATTTGACTGGAGTGCGGCATGAGTTGCCTGAACTCCCATCTTACGGACGGCAATTAAAAGAGATTTTGTCTTCGGGAAAGGCGAATATCTATCGAAATCCGGGGGCAAATCAATAACCGGCAAACTTACGGTTCCGTGTTCTGGTGTTGCTGTCGAATTCATAGTTTTTGTTCCAGTGCTGGCATCAAACCCCAGCATTTTTAGACTTCAATGTGCTGTGAAGCTCTGCATTTCTGTTCGCAAGGGACTTGAAACTACACCCTAAAGGGAATGCGGACAGCACCTGCTATCTAAGGAATAGAATACTATTAATTTTGCCAAAGTGGCAAACGACCCATTTACAATCTGTAGCTAAGCAGTCTTTAATTCTTCGGATTTTCTATAAGTGAGTTCGGGAGGTTCGCTGTTGCGCACGGAGTCCTCAGTAATCTGGCACGTTTCAACATCGTCAAGCGATGGGAGCTGATAGAGTGTATCGAGCATAATCTTTTCAAAAACGGCTCTTAACCCCCGCGCACCTGTTTCGCGTTCAATGACTTCGTTTGCAATAGCAACTAACGCTGCATCGGTTGCATGGAACTGGACACCTTCGTAAGCCAAAAGATGTTCATACTGTTTGACAAGGGCGTTCTTCGGTTCTGTAAGGATACGGACGAGTGCGGATGCGTCCAATTCATGTAACGTTGTAACGACCGGAAGCCGCCCAATTAACTCTGGTATAAATCCGTATTTAATGAGATCTTTCGGCGTTACCTGAGCAAGGATTTCGTGAATTTTCGTCTCGTTTTTCGGTTGGATAGGCGAACCGAAACCGATACTCTGCTTTCCGAGCCTATCTTTAATTGATTTATCCAACCCGATAAAGGTGCCGCCGCAGATAAATAGCACCTTCTTGGTATTTACCTCAATCATCTCTTGATGCGGATGCTTCCTGCCACCCCGGGGTGGAACATTTGCTGTTGTGCCTTCAAGAATCTTGAGCAATGCCTGCTGAACGCCTTCGCCAGATACGTCGCGCGTAATGGATGGGTTTTCGGATTTTCGCGTAATCTTATCAATTTCATCAATATAAATAATACCCGTTTCCGCGCGGGCGACATCACCGTCCGCCGCTTGAACCAGTTTCAAGATAATATTCTCGACATCTTCACCGACATATCCAGCTTCGGTCAACGTTGTTGCATCAGTGATAGCGAAAGGTACATCTAAAACCTTAGCGAGCGTTTGAGCGAGAAGTGTTTTTCCGGTGCCGGTCGGTCCGACGAGTAAAATGTTGCTCTTGTCTAATTCAACATCATCAGTTGTATTGCCATGATGCAAGCGTTTGTAATGCGTGTAAACTGCGACAGATAGTGTCTTTTTGGCGTGTTCTTGATCTATTACATACTCATCAAGTTTTGCTTTAATCTCTTCAGGTGAAGGCGGTTCCGCGAGTGTGTGCGCTTCATCTTTTGTACTGGGATCTACGGTGCTGCTGACTGTATTGGTATCCGTTTGTTCACGAGCACCGCGTCCGCGATCCTGCTGAGGTTTCTCTTGGTTCTCGTCAAGTTTGGGCTGTTCGTGTGATCCGTCCGTTTTTTCAAAGTCCTCCATGGAGAAATCAAGGCTACCATCCGGGTTGCGATTTAGAATGTCATTACAAAGATCGATACATTCAGAAAGACACTTCTCACAGATGTTTGCCTCAAGTCCATTAAAAAGTCTCTCCACATGCGTATTATCGCGCCGACAAAATGTGCATGAAGCACTATCCGCTGTTGATGCTGAGAGGCGGACAATACATTCAACGCAAATATTTGCCTCCCTACCCTGAAGGAGTCGTAAGCGGACTTGCGTACTGTCCTGCTGACAGAAAGAACAGTACACTTCACGATGGGCAGATTGTGACATAGCGGTTTCTCCTTTTTTATGGCTATTCCCTCTCTGTGGCACGTTGTGCGACAACATGGTCAACAAGACCATATTCCAATGCCTGTTCGGCAGTCATATAGAAATCACGGTCAGCATCGGTAGCGATTTTCTCAATATCCTGACCGGTATGTTCGGCTAAAATAGCATACAGCCGATCTCGCTCGTGTAAGATTTCTTTTGCATGAATGCTAATATCGGAAGCTTGACCGCCAATACCACTTGCCATCGGTTGGTGAATAAGCGTCTTTGCATGTGGTAACGCGTAGCGTTTGCCGCGCGCCCCCGCAGCTAGCAAGATTGCCCCCATACTATACGCCCGCCCTAAACACCAAGTCTGCACATCTGCTTTGATATATTGCATTGTATCGTAGATCGCCAGACCGGCGGAAACAGACCCCCCGGGTGTGTTAATATAGAGAATAATATCTGCATCTGGGTCCTTCCCTTCAAGGAAGAGCATCTGTGCTGTTACGATATTTGCGATAACATTATCATCAATCGGTGTTCCGATCATGATAATCCGATCTTCAAGTAGACGAGAATAAATATCGTATGACCGTTCACCTCGGCTGGTTTGTTCAACGACGATAGGTACAAGATTCATATTTTTTAAAGGTTATAGGTTATAAGTTATAAGTGGTTGGTTAAGAAGAGTTGGGAACATCCGTCCGCCTCTTAACTTATAACTGTTAACCTCTTCACTTATAACCACTCTTCAGGTAATTATGAGTGATTGTTTAGCAGACGCGCGATGAATGAGGAACTGATAGATTTTTTCTTGTTGAAGTTGACCGCGGAAATCTTCCAATCGATTGCTTGATTTCAATAATTCAGCATATTTTTGAGCGTCCCGGTTTTGTTGTTCAGCCGCACGGCGGATTTCGTATTCCAATTCATCGTCAGATACGTAGATACCCTCCGCCTCAGCAATCGTATTGAAGATCCATGATTGCTTTGTTTGTTGAATAACATCGCGTCGGAGCTCATCAGGCAGGGTATCCATGTTAATTCCAGCATCTTCAGGCGTTTGCCGTTCGTTTGCCAATTGCTGTTTGAGGTTCTGAAGCGTCTGTTGTACGTATTGATCGACTAAGGGTTCCGGGATAGCAATATCGACTTTTTCAATGAGTTGTTCCAACAATTCCGCCTTCTGTTTATCAACTTGTAAACTCGTTTCTTCCTCAACCAGGTTGTTCCATATCACGCCGAAAAGTTGAGAATAGTTTTCATATCCCAAGTCTTTTGCGAACTCATCATCTAACGGGGGAAGATGCTTCTGTGTGATGGCGTGCAGTGTAATCTCATATTGAACAGATTTCCCCGCGAGTTCAGGGCTACGGTGTTCTTGTGGGAAATCAATATCCACGGATTTTGTCTCCCCAATTTGCATACCAATCAATACTTGTTCAAGTTTCTCATGTATAGCCTTAATACCGAGTTCTATATCAACGTCTTTCCTTGATTCATCATCAATCCGTTCATCATTGAGCAAACATTCCCAATCCACACGGACACAATCTTTCTCCTCGACTGGACGTTCAACGTCAAGCGGTTCATAAGTCGCGGATTGCGCCTGCAGTCGTGTGATATAGACATCAACATCTTCACGGGGGACATCAACCGGATTTTTATCGGTTACAAGTTCATCATAAGGTGGGAGGTCTATACTGGGTCGAATATCAACTGTGGCTGAAAATTGGAGGGGTTCGTTTTCCTTAACCTGTAATTCGTTGAGAGGCGGTGTGAAAGTTGGCTGGGAGAGCGGATTCAATTTTTCTCTATGAACAGCATCCTCATAAGCAGGAGCGATAAGATAGCGAGCAGCTTCACTATTGACGTAATCAGGGAATCTTGATTTGAGGATTGCCACGGGCACACGTCCCTTCCGAAACCCCGGAATGGAGACTTGGGTACGCAACGCTTCATAAGTTTCCTCTAATGCTGCATTAACGTCTTCAGGAGGAACCTCTATGTCCAGACGGACTCGCGTAGTATCTAACCTTTCAATTTGAACTCTCAAACTTTTGTCCTCATGCTGAGTATCCAAAGCAAGGATACCTTACTGCCCTTCAATACGACTATGGGCGAGGAGGGACTTGAACCCTCACGAGGTGTAACCCCAATAGATCCTAAGTCTATCCTGTCTACCAATTCCAGCACCCGCCCAAATTCCGTGTATCATATTATTGATGCGCCGTGAAGGAATCGAACCTTCAACCGCCTGATTAAGAGTCAGATGCTCTGCCAATTGAGCTAACGGCGCGTTGCTCGCTGCCCTGAATCGTAGACGCGCTTTATAAGCACCCACTCGCTAATTGCCGTTGTGCACGCTTTGCGCGCACTTGATACGCCAAAAATATTCGCGTCCGGAGGGATTCGAACCCCCAACTTATAGTTCCGAAGACTATTGCTCTATCCATTGAACTACGGACGCTCATGAGGGTGGATGATGGGATTTGAACCCACGCCCTCTTGATCCACAGTCAAGCGCTCTGCCCCTGAGCTACATCCACCAGATTTTGCCAGATTTTGATTGTGCCGTGCACAATAAATAAAAAGTACGCCTAGCAGGAGTCGAACCTGCAACCTACGGATTAGAAGTCCGTTGCTCTATCCAATTGAGCTATAGGCGCTTGTGTTAAAGGTTTTTTGGATCGGGGCGAGAGGATTCGAACCTCCGACCTTCTGCTCCCAAAGCAGACGCGCTAGCCGGGCTGCGCTACGCCCCGAAAGGCACACATAGATAGATTTACAAGCCGTTGGGACGCTGTTAAAACCCAACCAAGGGGTATAATACACGCGCCCAAAATGCACTTTAAACACCACTTTTTAGTTTTTAAATTATACATTATTTTTTAGCGTATGTCAAATTAATGTGAAAAAATCTTGTGTTTTTTCGACGAACCGTGCTATAATGCTGGCACGATTATAAGGCGAGATTTTCACGCCTCGCGCACCCATTTTTCTGCTATTCCAGATACTTAGAGTGATGCTGCTTACACCACAATTCCTGAAACAACTTGACCCTTTCTATATTCGCGCGAAGCACTCGTTCCGCGGGAAATTCAGAGGCGAACGGCGAAGCCTTAATCGCGGCGCAGGTATGGAATTTGCCGATTATCGCGTCTATGAACCCGGCGATGACCTGCAGCATGTTGATTGGAATATTTATGCCCGTTTAGATAGACTCTTTATTAAACTTTTCCATACGGACGAAGGTTTACCCCTTGTATTTCTCATTGATAATAGCCGTTCCATGGAATTTGGTTCGCCCACTAAATTGACGTGTGCGAAACAGGTTGCCGCGGCATTGGGTTATATCGCCTTGGCACACGCCGACAGCGTTGCAGTTTATACTTGCGGTGAACGCCTTTTGCCAACGCTGACACCAACATCAGGCAAATCACAATTCCCACGTTTGACAAAAGCAATCGACCGAATTGCAGCATCGGGACAAACACGGTTGATGGAATGTTTCAAGCAGCTCCCGATGTACCAGCGACACCCGTGTATGGTTGTTATACTTTCAGATTTCTTGGAACCGAGCGGCTACGCGGATGGATTCAAATTACTCTCAGGACGCGGGTTCTCCCTCACAGCAATCCATTTGATAAGCCCAGAAGAAATGGATCCGCAGGTGCACTTGGAAAATACACTTGCCAGCGGGGATTGGCTGGTGGAAGATGCCGAAACAGGTGAAACGAAAGCCGTCACAATTAATGCAGAAACCCTTGCGCAATACCAGAATCAACAGCAGACATTCTGCGAAACCTTGCAACGCTTCTGTACCGATCAAAGGATTAACTATGCCCAGTTAAAAAGTGATACGCCTGTAGAATCTTTTATTCTACAAGAACTACACAAGACGGGTTTCATTCAGAGAAATCGGTGAAGATCAGGAGATAATTTTATGAAAACACGGATACTACAAACAGATTTGGAACTGATCCAAGGTGATATAACCAAAGCCGAAGTGGATGCTATCGTGAATGCGGCGAACAGCCAACTTATCGGTGGTGGCGGTGTAGACGGCGCAATACGGCGTGCGGGTGGTGATGAAATAGAACAAGCCTGCGCAGCAATCCGTAAACGCGAAGGTGGCTGTCCTACGGGTAAAGCCGTTATCACCACTGGCGGTAATCTGTCTGCGAAATATGTGATTCACACAGCCGGCCCCGTGTGGGAAGGCGGTAATTCAGGCGAAGCAGAACTGCTCGCGAGTTGTTATCAGTCGAGCCTCCAACTTGCTGTACAAAACAGCATTCACAGTATCGCTTTTCCATCTATTAGCACCGGTATCTATGGATACCCGACGGAGAAAGCGGCAGTCGCTGCGCTGACTGCGGTGAAAGAATTTGTGGAGCAGAACAACGCTGCACCAACAACTATCCAGTTTATCCTGTTTGATGAGGCTACCCATACGTGCTATCTGGATGCTTTGCTCGCTGTTTTTGGAAAATAAGGCGTGCTAAAAGGCTATCTGTGCTGAAAGGCACCCAAAATTGAATAATCCCAAATTTAGCCGAGTTTCGTTGATTCTCCCGATCTATATTCCAGCGTTTTTGTTAGCAACGGGAGGCGGCATTGTTTCTCCAACACTCTCGATTTATGTCAAATCGTTTGAGTTATCCTATACATTGACGACAGTCGTCCTTGCTGTCGGTGTCCTTGGAAATATACCCGCGGGTATCTTGGTGGAACGGCTCGGTCGCAAGCCGTCGATGTTGTTCGGTCTGGTGATGATAGGGTTGTCAACCATTGGTATGGGTGTAGCAAGGAATTTTATTCAACTCATCGGTGCGCAACTGATTGGCGGTATTGGGAATGCTTTGTGGATGCTCGCTCGGCATGCCTACATGACAGATGTAATTCCGATGGCGAATCGCGGGAGAGCGATTGCGCTGTTCGGTGGTGTAAACCGGATGGGGACCTTTGCCGGGCAGTTTTGTTCTATCTTCCTCGGTGTGAACCTACGCCTTCCCTTTTTTATTTATGCTGGTATTGTGATACTGAACTTCTTTCTTTGTATCTTCTTTATTCCTGAGACACGCCGCGGCACGAGTCAAACGACTGATAGGAAAGTTCCGTACCTGAAACACTTACTTCAGATATCGCGCCAACATGCACGACTGCTCGCTACAGCAGGTGTAGGGCAGGTATGTGTCCAAACGCTGCGCCGCGGGTGTCATATTATTATTCCACTCTATGCTGATGAGATTGTAGGATTAAGCACACAGCAGGTCCGATCGGTCGTCATGATATCCTCAGCGGTAGACATGTCAATGTTTCCGATTGCTGGATTTATGATGGATCGGTTCGGTCGGCGATTTGCGACAGTCCCTGGGATTTGCATTTTTGCGACTGGCATGGTTTTGATGCCGTTTACAGGCTCATTTACGTGGTTGTTGCTTGCAGCGATCCTAATGCGACTCGGCAACGGTATCGCTTCAGGGACAATGATGACACTCGGTGCCGACTTAGCACCGCGAGAAGGGACGGGTGAGTTCTTAGGTCTGTGGCGGCTCACAGGAGATTTTGGGGGTTCGGCGGGACCGGTTGTCGTCGGGAATCTGGCAGATTTGTTTGGGTTAAGTTATTCCGGTTTCGCGTTGGGCGGTATCGGTTATCTCGCAGTGGGGATTTTCTTGTGGTTGGTCCCCGAAACGTTGCAAAGAGAATGACGATCTCTATCTTCGATCTATAGGCAAGAGGATGCCCACACGAAGGATAGTGAACACCTTGTAGGTTTCACCTTCGGGTTAGATACCTTCCGGATAAGTTAAGTGTTCGGTTTCCCTATAGACCTCTGTAGGAGAGACAGCAACATCCTCCATCAAGTTATGATAACCCAAGTTGCTACTAAGGGATTTTGAGCGTTTCAACACAGTTTTTTAGACACTTTCCCAACCCCCAGAGGGGTGATATATCTATAGAAACAGTGTATTTAAGCGACCGCACCCCAGAGGGGTGCTATGTCTATAAATAGGTGGCAACTTGCGTTATTATAGTAGATCCCGTAATTATTTATACACTTGACATCGGTTCGGTTAGGAAACCGAACTACCGAGGGTTGAAAGTGTGTATTTATTTTTGGGATTTACTATAAAGGTAGGTGACGTTTGAAACTTACTCATCATTGTTTTCAGGTGGTATGATATCGTCAATATTCACATTCTTGAATGGAATACCGTCGGCTTTTGCCTTTTGGTACCTTTTAAGGAGACGCTTTCCTATCTCATCTTCGGGATCAAGATGGACAACTGCTTCAAGATAGTTGAGGAATTCATCGTCTGTTATAGGTTGGCCGAGAAGCCATTTTAGATCATAATCGACTTTAGTATGAACTTGTGGGATATCGCCGTGTTCTTGGATGAGTCGTTCACGTTCAAGTTTTGCCCACAACTGGGGATTTTCCGTTTGGAGTTGATCATTTTTCGATTGGGGGGAGAGTTCTGGCGTGTTTTTTTGGCGGTTTCGAGCGGTTTCGAGGGTGCGCCGCGTGACATCGCTGGGCCAAAGGTGGAGTTGTGCCTCAAGAAAAGCAATGTATTCATCCAGCGGGACCCGAGTTATTCCCATCGGAACTTTCAGATGCCATTCCGCGACGGTGTGAACCTGCGGGATATCGCCAAACTGTTTGACGAGTTGGGCGCGTAAGTATTCGGCGCGTAAAATAGGATCTTCTGTGGTATACCAGTCAGGTGGAATTTTTCTTTTTCCGGTGCTGAGTTCGTCTCGAAAATTTTTGGCACGCAGCCGGACAACTTCCATCTCTTGGGTACTTAGATTCGTTTCATAGGTGGCGAGCGTAGGATCCCAAATTGGTTGGCTTTCCATCTCTACTGTGATTAAATCCAAAGGTGTTACTGTTTCAGGGGCATCCTCCGTGCTTCCGCAGCCGGTCAAGAGTAAAAAACTGAGAAGGCATTTAAAACAAAAAAGGGAAATCAAAGTCTCTTTCATTTTAAATTCACCTCCATCTGTTGTAGTTGGTTCTGCTGCCTTGGAACGCGGTTTGACACCATGTGGATCGTTACCGCTATGGCTGTGATGAATATCTTATATTCTTTTGTAGATGCCGGGAAAGGGGCTCGAACCCTTACGCGCATAATGCACACTAGACCCTGAACCTAGCCTGTCTACCAAATTCCAGCATCCCGGCGAGCAATTATAGTATACCCTAATTTCCGTCCCTTGTCAAATTATATTTGGTTCCTCAAACTTCAAATACGCTTAGTTCGGAAATCGGATTAAACTTGTAATGCACTTGGCAAGTCTAATGTAATTAATACATCAATCACACTTCTGCTAATGGGGCGGTTTGTGGTCGTGACACTTTGTACAGCAAAAAAGGAGTACGAACCTATGAGCGTAAAAATATTGCTATGCGCGATACTCGTGCTAAGTCTGGCTGTTAATTACAGTCAAGCCGAGATTGATCCGGACAAGATTGTCGGTGTCTGGTTATTGGACGAAGGCAAGGGGGATACCGCTGAAGACGCATCCGAAAACGGGCGTAAAGGCACAATTACCAACAGCAAATGGGTGGACGGGAAAGTCGATGGTGCCCTTGAAATCAAGAAGGGTGGAACCGTTACCATTCCGCTTGGGAAAGGTATAATTGAAGATAAAGTCACCTTCACACTCTGGATAAACTTTACCGACATCGGGGGGCAACAGAACTACTTCTCGATATGGGATCAGAGCAACAACCGCTATGTCCCTTACAAGGAGGGGGCAAATGTCCTCCGTAGTTGGACGAACACTTGGAATGTTACCAGTGGTGTGACTGTTAAGGCGGGGACATGGTATCATGTCGCCAATGTCTACGATGGAGAAACCTGCAAAATCTACGTTGATGGCGAAGAGAAAGTCTCACAAAAGGTGCCGAAGTTCCAACTTCAAGATCAGGATCAGACGGCGTGGCTCGCTACGGATAAAGGAACCGGTTTCCAATCTGCCACTATTATGGACGAGGTCGGTCTTTTCAACGATGGACTCACCGAAGACGAAGTTTAGGGTATTATGAACGACGGTATCCTTTTCACCGCTTTCGCTGTGGATCCGTCGGATAAACTGCCTGTGGTGTGGGGCAAACTGAAGGCACAATAGCGATAATTTTGCGGTCCCTTTGCTTTACTTGGGACCGCTTTCACAGAAGGAGGGTGCCGATGCAATACTTTGCGTACGGGTCCAACATGAACGTCTCCCAGACGCAACAACGGTGCCCTGGAATCACTCGTATAGGGACATTTCGACTTGAAGGCTTTCGTCTTATCTTTAACTACCATGCCGATATTGTTCCCGCGGAGGCGTGTATCGTTCACGGTGGACTCTGGAATATCACAGGAGACCACGAAGTCGCTCTCGATATGTACGAAGGCTACCCTACATACTACGGCAAATATTACGAAGACGATGTCATGTTCTATCGCATGAGAGATGCGTCTGAGGATTTACTGCCACCGTCAAAATGGTATCTACAAACCGTCATCCAAGGATACAAGGATTTTGGGTTAACACAAGAAAACTTTGAAGAGAGCCTCGGTGTCCAGCAACTTGGGTTAACGCAAACCGACCTTGAAGCGCGGCTCGGCGTGTCAATGGATGAGCTTGAACAATTATTCTCTCGCGTGGCAACCTCTCCTGTCTATCGGTGAACTCCGCCGTTCTTAGATCACCCGTTTCACATACACATAATATGCCCCAATAGCCAGTTCACCGGATTCGTCTGTGAACTCGGTGTGCATGCGTGTCTGACCGGCGGTAAGATCGAACGTAAATGTCACACCTTTCGCATTGGGTGGAATCGCTTGTGTAGCTATCTGCTCTCCAACTCGAATTTGCGCTGTCGTTAACGCTAACGCCTTTCCACCGTTGTAAAGATCGATGTGCTCACCGGGGATGCCATCCGTTATCGCTCTGTCTTCGGCGAGGGGCCATCGACGCAGTTCAAAACTGTACTGACCATCTTCTGGTACCTCGATCGCCCAATAACCGTTGCACTCCATGCCGCGGCGAATCATGCCTTGATTCCACGCGTGTGCTTCCCCGTGCCAATCGTGCGTTGTGATACACGTCACGGGTTCGTTCTGCGTTCCGATGACAATTGGGCAGTCTTCATCAAATCGCCTTGAAACCAGTTCCCACCACGCTTCATAATGTTCTCGGAGTTCCGCAACGACCTCTGGATGTGCGTCGGCAATGTCGTGCTGCTGTCCCGGATCGGCTTGAATATCATAGAGTTCTTTGCCGTTGATGAGTCGCCACTGTTGCGACATCGTCGCGCTGTCTTTCCACTTGATTGGGTTTTCGACGCGCTGTGAATCGGTAACGATCACCCGTTCTTTCCACACCTCCGTCTCATTCTTCAGCAACGGGGCAATACTGGTGCCGTGGAAAGTCGTATTTTCGGAGATTTCGAGATCGCAAACGTCTATCAGTGTTGGGAGCAGGTCAATGTTTGCGGTGAGTTCGTGAACCTCTTGCTTTTCGGTGAACCCGCCGCTGGGCCAATGCATGAACAACGGCACACGATGCCCGCCTTCGTAAGGAGATCCTTTTTTGCCCCGCATCCCTGCGTTATAACCGTCCCTAACGAACTGTTGAGCATCCAGATTACATCCCATTGCGGAACCGTTATCGGTCATGAAGATAAGGATCGTGTTTTCCTCAAGTCCCAAGACTCGGAGGTGGTGTCGCAATCGCGCCATATTGTCGTCAATATTGGTTATCATGCCATAGAAATTCGCACGTTCTCCCGGTACGTCTTTCCTTCGGTAAACGTCGCCGTAAGCATCGGGGACGCGGAACGGACCGTGCGGCGCATTCGTCGAGAGATAGCAAAAAAACGGACGGTTCTGATCGCCTTCAGCCTGACGCTCAATAAACGACATTGCTTCCTGAAACCAGACATCGGTGCAGTAACCCTCAAAGGGTTGCTCGGAACCGTTGCGGAAATAGGTGTCGTCGAAATAGTCGTTGCCCCAATAGTCGGGGGTTTGACTGATACCGCCGCCACCGTGATAGAGTGCCTCATCAAAGCCTCTGTCGTGTGGACGGAAGGGATAATTGTCGCCGAGGTGCCACTTGCCGAACATAGCCGTCTTATAGCCGTTGCGTCGGAAGATATCTGCCATCGTGACTTCGTCACTGCGGAGAAGCGAACGTCCACCGATGGTATGCCACACGCCTGTGGAGTTGCAGTAGTGTCCCGTCATGATACCCGCCCGCGTCGGTGAACAGGTGGGCCCGACGTGTAGATTCTGTAGTTGCACACTCTCATTAGCGAGCGCGTCGAGATTCGGCGTATTGATCACGGGGTTCCCGGTGCATCCTAAATCGCCGTAGCCTTGGTCATCTGTAATGACGAAAACGAGGTTCGGTGTATTCTGCTGTGCCACGATTAGTATCTCCTATATGTGCTTAAAAGGCACGCCTACCAGTGATCTGGCGGCGTGCCTAAACGTATGCAACGTTAACAATGCTATAAGACAAGATTGATAAAGCTTTAGGCTAATGCCTTTTTGATGCGATCCAATCCGCGATTGATCTCTGTCAATGAGGTAGCAAAAGAGAGTCGTAGATGGTTATCGGCCCCGAATCCATTGCCCGGCACAACGCCGACACCTGCCGAATTGAGCAGGTAATCGGTAATATCCATCGAACCTTCAATCTTCTGTCCACCGATTGTTCTGCCGTAGTGGTCAGAGAAATCGGGGAAGATGTAGAACGCGCCTTGTGGTTTGACATAACTGACACCGTTAATCTCGTCGAAACGCTGACAGATGACGTCTCGGCGTTCTTCAAACGCTTTCCGCATCTCTTCAACAGCGTCTTGCGGTTCATTCAATGCGACCACCGCAGCTTTCTGTGCAATAGATGTCGGGTTTGAAGTGCTGTGCGATTGGATACGCGACATCGCTGAGATTGCGTCTTCGGGACCCGCGGTATACCCAATCCGCCACCCCGTCATTGAGTAGGCTTTAGAGACACCGTTGACAACAAAGGTAATCGCTTTTGTCTCTTCGTTGAAGGAAGCCGGACTCTGATGCGTCGCATCGTCATAAAGCAGTGCCTCATAAATTTCATCGGAGATGAGGTAGACCTGATGTTTAACGGCAAGTGCAGCGATCGCTTTAAGGGTGTCCAGATCGTAGGTGGTACCGGTCGGATTGCTCGGACTGTTAACGAGGATCGCCTTTGTCTTTGCGGTTATCGCTGCTTCGACTTGATCCGGTGCCATACAGAAGTTCTGCGTCGGTGTCGTCTCGATGACGCGCGGTACTGCGCCTGCAAGTTTAATCTGTTCTGGATAACTTACCCAATACGGCGCGGCGAAGATGACCTCGTCACCCGGATCGCAGATGGCTTGTAAGATGTTATAGATGGTATGCTTGGCACCGCAGGAGACGATAACTTCGGAGGATTGATAACTCAATCCGTTATCCCGTTTGAACTTCTCGGTGATTGCCTCTCGGAGTTCGGGGGTACCGGGGACAGGGGTGTATTTCGTGAACCCGGCATCGAGTGCGGCGATTGCGGCGGCTTTGATATAATCGGGTGTATCAAAATCGGGTTCACCAGCCCCGAATTTGACGACATCTACGCCATCAGCGATCAACGCATTAATCTTCGCGGTGATCGCCAAAGTGGACGATGGCGTTACATTTTGACTCCGTTGTGATAATGAGATCATTCGTTCTCCTTACTTTTAATAAGTCTTATTCGTTTCTTAAATAGTATCGGGCGCGAGACTTAGCGAGACGCATCAGATGTTCAAGTTGTAAACAGTGATTGAGTTCTGCCGTTTCTTTAGAAGTTAGCCCTATTGTTTTTTCTCGGTGGATGAGATCTGCAATGCGCTCCTTTGCATCCTCGGATGGACAAAAGTCTATTAAATTTTGAGGGGTCGTTCCCGCTGCAATAAAATCAACAATTTCTTGATATGCAGGTGATGTATACATTCTCTGCTTCCTCATCAAGTTGCCTCACACGTTCAAGATACGCCTCCACTTCCTCCGTTTTCGCCAAATAGTAGAGGATAGTTGCGTGTATCTTTTCAAGGCTTAAAGTCGGATAGCATAGCAAAATTTCTTCGGGACTCGCGCCCTCCAGATAATCTTCCAACACAATCTCAATATCAATGCGATTTCCTTTAATCCGGATGACATCTTCTTGAACGAAGTCAAAATAATCTTCCAGTCCATTGCTACGCTCCGTCGAATTTTTACATCTGCTTGTAGAGAATAGAGAGCGTTCCGTACAAGCAGGGATACATATTTCTCCTACGCAGATTCAACTCCCATGTGATGCCAAAAGGGTTTTGAATTCATCAAGGCTATTTACCTGCATCGCGGCACGGCGTAAATCTTTGAGGTGCTGTAATTCTTCAATGGATTCAAGCATCGGTTTTAACGTTTGCCCACCAATCTCGTCGAATTGAATCTCTAATGCCTCAAGAATACCTTCAATGGTACTTTCTCGTGCACCTTGTTCAATGCCTTGTTCAATGCCTTGTTCAATGCCTTGTTCAATGCCTTGTTCAATGCCTTGCTGTAGGATATATCGGTAAGTCGATGATTCTAACATGGGGCCCTCCAACAGATGGCGAATTTCGGCAGGATCAACGATCAAACCGCTCAAAATCCATTGCCATATTAGTAAATTATTCTGCAGATCCGGTGTAAGCGGACGAGCAAGCGTCATCCGATTACACTGCTCAACCCACTCAACTCTGGATACACCTTCCGGGGGTTGCATCAGCGGCGTAAACGCCATCAGACTGGTCTGATCAGTATCAAAAATAGTTTGTCCATCAAACTCACTCAGCCGGATCACCTGATACTCTATTAGCACATTGTGTCCGGGAAAATCTTGGTTATACTCGCCCGGGTCATTCCCACCGGCATCTGAACGGAGATAGATAGTAAAAGACAGAATCGGCAAGCCATATCTTTCAAAGCACCTTCCGAAATAGCCGACTTTGCGCTTTAGTATCTCTGGTGTACTCTCACGACTCACTTGGAACTCAATATCACCAAGACTTCTCTACCGTCCACCTCTGCTTTTGACAAAGTATCCATGCGCCGTATCTCAACGGTCGGCAGTTCTGTCTCAAGTTGTTCTATGAACTTCAGTCCGGGGATATTGGTCAGTTTCCGCAATAAATCTTCGGTGAAGGTCCCGAAGATGTCCTTACTCACAATATCGAATCGGTTGTGCGGTAAGTTTTCAAAGAATTCGTGCAAACTCTTCTGCATACAAAGATCCTACACCGACTTATTGATGAATGTCAACATTTTTATCGCCTGACTCACGATTATGTGGTGTTGAAGGCAAGGAAACTTAACACTGTCTTGGTACTGGTTGGCTTGTGTCACAGCGTCTTATCAAGTTCTTTCAGCAGATTCCGTTGTTTTCGGGATAAAGACTTTGGAATCTCCACGACCAACCGTACCCGCAAATCACCCTTCCGTCCAGAAGCATCTGCAGCACCTTGCCCACGCAAGCGGAGTTGTTGCCCAGGTTGCGCGCCTGCTGGAACTTTCAGATCCACATCACCCGTTAGGGTTTGGACTCGAATGGAACCGCCTAATGCCGCCGTTGTCATAGAGATTTTGGCATCTGTCAACAAGTCGGCACCCTCGCGTGTCAATGTCGGATGCGATTGTACAGCGACTGTTACCAGTAGATCACCAGAATTGCCGACACCGAGTGTTTCACCGTGCCCACGGATACGCAGGGTTTGCCCGTCTTGAATGCCGGACGGGATAGTAAGGGTAATACGTTTTCCTTGGACATTGACCTCTTTCTTACAGCCCAACACCGCATCCGCGAACGAGATACTGAGGTCCATCCGGATGTCGCGTCCACGGGTAGGCCCCGTCGTGCGCCGCTGCCCGAACGCATCGCCGAATGCATCGTCGAATCTACCGAACCCACCGAATCCGCCGAACCCGCGCCCAAAAATATCGTCCAAGTTTATATGCGTGAAAATATCGTCCATAGTCCGGTAGCCTTCAAACCCCATCCCGTGAACACCCGCATGCCCATGGGTATCATAAGCACGCTTTTTTTCAGGGTCAGAGAGTACCGAATAGGCGTTTGATGCCTCTTTGAACTTCTCTTCTGCCGCTTTGTCGCCAGGATTCTTGTCTGGATGGTACTGGACTGCGAGTTTGCGATAGGCTTTCTTGATTTCTTCAGGAGTAGCACCCCGATCTACGCCGAGGATTTCATAGTAGTCTCTCATGGTATTTTCTGAAGTCGGTACGATGTATACTTATTTTTTAATTACAGCATCGCAATGACTGACGCGATATCACGTAAAAACTGGTGCTGTTTGACAAGTGTTGTTCCGAATTGGAGTGCTGCCTTTTCTACGCTTAATTTCCGAGAAAGATCAACAATACCTTCTATATCTTTGACGTGTGCGGCACCGATGAGACGGCGTAGCATTTCCAGTCCGGCAAATCCGATAGCATCTCGGAAGATGTTTTGTAATGTCTGCGCTTTCAATTCGCTATCAACTAATTTGAATTCAACCGTATAAGTCTGCCATGTTTGCACAATCGCTGTTTTAAGTGCGGATTGCACATGTGAAGTCCCTTGATGCGAAAAAAAGGACAAGAGATAGTTTGCCCAATATAATCCGAGGTCAAATCCTACGGGACCATAAAAGGCAAATTCGGCATCAATAACTTTGGCTGTGTTGTCTTGGACGAGAACACTGCCTGTATGTAGGTCACCGTGGGTTACGCCTTGCTGTGCCGTTAGAAAAATGTGCTTGAGATGCGCCGCTTGCTGCAAAAAGTCGGTATCCGCTTTTAACTGCCGGACATCGGGTTCTAATCCGGAGGTACAGAAGTTTGTCTCATGCTCGGTAAACGGGAAGGTGAACACATAATCGGCGGTTATCGACTGCATAGTCGTGTTCGCAAATTGCTGGCTATAGTGTTGGGCAGTCGCTTTTGGAACGTTATCAACATAGGTTTGACTATGTACGATACCCATAAACCGCCCAACCTGTTCAGCGATAGAGGGGTCTACTTTGCCAGCAATCAGATCATCCCGTAGCACGCTTGCATCTCGGAGGTCCTCCATCGCTATGACTGACATCGCCGCATCAAAATCGTATTGTGCAGGCACGGTACCGCTTACCAATTGATTGTAAATCTCAAGGGCACGAGATTCATAAGTCAAGCGTTCCGTGGACAGCGGATAATCGGGACCCAATATCTTAATGTACGGCGGGGCATGCTTCAAGACAAGCGAACGCTCTGGATGTGCCGCATCCAAGACACGATACACCGTATTGAGGTTCCCATCGCCAATTTCTTCTATACGGAGGGGAACCTCCGGCTCAAATATACGGATTTTTTCGTGTCGTTGATGCAGGTAGTCCGGCAGCGTGGCAAGATTGAGTTCCATATATCGTTAGCAGCGTTACAGCAGGTTTTCGGCTATCTGGATAGCATTCAAGGCAGCACCTTTGCGGAGATTATCCGCGACGACCCAGAGATTCAAACCGTTTTCTATGGACGCATCATCTCGAATCCGACCTACGTAAACATCATCTTTACCAGCGACATCGACAGCGAGCGGATACTGCTGATTGCTCGGATCGTCCACAAGCGTTACACCCGGTGCATCAGCGAGGCACTCTCTGGCTTCTGCTGCGGTGAGTTTCTTGTGGGTTTCAACGTTTATTGATTCGGAATGCGCGAAAAAGACAGGAACTCGAACGGTTGTCGCGGAAACTCCGATTGTATCGTCGTTGAGTATTTTCCGCGTCTCATTGATCATTTTGACTTCTTCTTCGTTGTCGCCACTGTCTAAGAAGGGCCAATCAAATGCGACATTGAACGCCATCTGGTGTGGGAATTTATCCAAGGTGATCGGTTTGCCTTCGAGGGCTTCGGTTGTTTGTTGGACGAGTTCCAAGACAGCCCGTCCACTCTTACCAGAGACACTCTGATAGGTGGAAACAACGATCCGTTTGATGCCAGCTGTATCGTAAATTGGTTTAAGTGCCACCATCATTTGGATAGTGGAGCAATTCGGATTAGCGATGAGCCCATTGTGGGTACGTGCGGCATCCATATTGACTTCTGGAACAACTAAGGGTGTGTTCGCGTCCATACGGAATGCACTGGTATTGTCAATGACAAGTGCCCCTTTTTCTACAGCTGTGGGGATGAATTCGCGGCTGACGGATGCACCCGCTGATGAAAACACAACATCCACATCTTCAAAGGAGTCGTGTGTTAATTCCTCAACGACAACGGGATCATTTTTAAACGACAGGATTTCACCAGCAGAGCGGTGCGATGCCAGAAGTTTCAAGGAAGCAACAGGAAACGATCGCTCTTCGAGAAGTTGCAACATAGTATTTCCAACAGCACCGGTCGCGCCGACAACCGCTACACGATAACTCTCACGCATTTCTGATATTTTCCTCTATTCTGCTATTCAAGCAGAATTGTTTCTAAGATTTAATTTATAATTTTACCACAAACATACCCTTTAAAGCAAATATTTCGGTGGAGCCCGACATTATGTAAGGAAAAAGTCACTATTTTGCAAGAAAAAACTTGACAAATTGCGTGATCTATGGTATTAATTTTAAACGCCCTTCTGTCAAATCTCCATGCTTCAGTTTGCGGGATGTAGACGACATAGGGGTTGATAGTCCAAATAACCTAAACTGTTTTCAAAACAAATCGTCGGTTGTGATTGATGTGTTGTCGGAACGCTCGTCAATTGAGACGATCACGTAAAAGCCCGCACACCTCTTCGGGCATCCGTTGCATGTATAGGGTAGCAGGTGTAAAAACGGCACCCCTTGATAAATCACATGTTGCATAAGATCAAGCACTTCGGGACATAGCTGGCTTGGCAGCTATTGTGGAGCGACACTAAGACGGTGGACTCTCAGAGAAAACCGCATGCCTCGCAATGAGAGTATGAAGCACAAGTCCTAACCTTCAGGTTGTGGGTGCCTTGACAAAATAGACGTATTATGTCAGGGAACCTTTATTGGATATACTTCTGTTTCTGGTAGAGCAGTGTAGGTTGAACTGATGCCTATATTTAATAATTTTAGGCTAATTTTTTAGTATGAGTCAGATTTTTCTTGACATATCTATATCTGTGTAGTATAATATAATTACTATTAGTTTTTTGTTAAATCCATTTTATGTCTGAGGTTAGGGACTGCAATTTCCAGATTGCCGAGAAAAAGCGGTATTTTCTTACTCAGACAAAAAATTAGAGGAACATTTGACATGGCAAAATTAATGAAGAACGATGTCGTCAGCAGTATCGTTGATGCAACAGACCTCAGCAAGAAAGAGGCGAACGCCGCTGTTGACGCTTTTGCTGCGACTATTTGCGAAGCTTTGAGTAACGGCGACTCCGTTGGTTTAATCGGTTTTGGAACGTTTGAAGCCAAACTCCGTCCTGCCCGTACAGGGCGCAACCCGCAGACTGGCGATCCGATTGACATTCCGGAGAAAACGGTTCCTGTTTTCAAAGCTGGCAAGAAACTTCGCGATGCCGCCGCCTCGGATTAGCGGTTATTTCGCTCAGTTTCTCGGAAAAGCCGCGAGGCTATGTCTCGTTTTGAATCGGGGGTAGCTGCGGCTTTTCCACATTTACACCTACTCATTAGGGTGTGCTGGTGCTGACAATTCGGTGCGTATTGTCTATTATAATTATATCATACACGCACAGAAGGATCGTATTTTGCATGAGGCGCAATCCATGCTCTAATATGCGTGCGATCCGATATTATCCTCGCCATCGGTTCGGTGGAGAGGTAAAACGCCTGCGGAGTCCGCGCGAGACCCTGCACGCGGGGGCAGTGGACGATGAAACAGGAACACTAAAACAAGATATGTCCACTTTTATAGAGATGTATCAAGTTTTGAAGGAACAGACGCGTCATGTTAATCCGCACGAGAGCCCCAGTCCGCATCGATTTTGCTGGTGGGTGGAGTGATGTTGCCCTCTTCACCGAAGATTCGAAGGGTCTCGTCGTTAATGGGGCTATTAACCGATACGCTTATGCAACGCTCCGCTGTGAACGCCAGATCGCACAAGATAAATCCGTTGAACTGCAACGGATTTTGGATAAAAGCATACGTATCTACTCTGCGGATTTCGACACCTTTATTGAAGCAGACGATGTACGTCAACTCGAATATGACGGGAACATTGACTTGGTAAAGGCGGCTGTGCGGCAAATGTCGATACAGATTGGCGGGTTCGACCTGATTACGCAGTCCACCGCACCGCCAGGTAGCGGATTAGGGACTTCGGCATCAATGGGTGTAGCACTTGTCGGTGCGCTTGGCACGCTTAAGGACGCTACCTATCTTCCATACGAGTATGCTGAACTCGCGAGTACTATTGAACGTCATGAACTCGGAATACTCGGCGGAAAACAGGACCATTACGCAAGCGCAATCGGTGGCATCCACTTTATGGAATTTCAGGGAGAAGAGGTGAAAACTTCACCCTTGAGATTTCCACCACACATCCGCTATGAACTTGAAAAGAACCTTGTCCTCTGTTACACAGGAAAGTCCCGTCTCTCTGGCAATATACATCAAAATGTTACCGATGCCTATAAAAGTGGTCAACCGAGTGTTCGTGAAGCATTAGAATCCCTCAAAGCGACCGCCGAAGCAACAAAAACCGCGTTGATGCGTGGCCGTCTGACTGAATTCGGTGAACTCCTCACCCAAAATTGGCATAATCAGAAAAAGTTGCATCCCTCTGTTACAAATGAGCAGATCGAATCGCTCTTTAAAATCGCAACGGCTCATGGCGCGATTGGCGGGAAAGCTTGTGGCGCAGGCGGCGGCGGATGTCTCCTGTTTTACTGCGAACCGACACGCGAACACAACGTCCGCCAAAAACTCGAAGACGCAGGGGCTCACGTTATTGATGTCAACTTCGATTTTGATGGACTTCAAATGTGGAAAATTTCAAACGATTAAAGTAAAATATGGAAAATAATACGCAAACCCCGGAAGTCATCACTGATATGGAAGCCGCTGAAACTCTGAAAACGGCAAGAGAAAATATTTTAGGAGAACTCAAAAAGCGCATCATCGGGCAAAACGAGGTAATAGAACAACTCCTCATTGCCCTTTTCTCACAGGGACACTGCTTACTGGTGGGTGTGCCTGGGTTAGCGAAAACACTACTAATTAGCACGTTTGCGCAGATCCTCGAACTCCCTTTCAACCGCATTCAATTTACACCAGACCTAATGCCATCTGACATCATCGGTACTGACATTATTGAAGAAGGCGAGGCTGGAAAACGCGCCTTTCGATTTATCAAGGGACCGGTCTTCGCGAATATTGTTCTCGCCGATGAGATCAATCGAACACCGCCTAAAACACAAGCCGCACTTTTACAAGCCATGCAGGAATATAAGGTCACGGCAGGCGGTAGAACTTATGCATTGGAACGTCCTTTTTTTGTCTTAGCGACACAGAATCCCATTGAGCAGGAGGGGACATATCCGCTACCTGAAGCACAACTCGACCGGTTTATGTTCCACATCACAATTGATTATCCCGATAAAGATGCCGAAAAAGAGATCGTGATGACGACCACCGCGGCTTATGAACCGGAGATAAAAGCCGTTATCACAGGCGAAGAGGTGCTACAAATACAACAGACAGTCCGGAAAGTTCCTATTGCAGAGGCGATTGTAGACTATGCCGTGGAATTGAACCGACAGACACGTCCTACAACCGATGCGCTTGATTTTATCCAAGATTGGGTACAATGGGGCGCCGGCCCCAGAGCATCACAGTATCTTGTGCTCGGCGCAAAGGCACGTGCGATTCTCCACGGACGCTATCATGTCTCATACGAAGATATCAAGGCGGTCGCTATACCGGTACTACGGCACCGGATTTTGACCAATTTCAATGCGGAAGCCGACGGTATCACCAGTTTGGATATTATCAGTAGATTGTTGGAAAGGGTTGAACCGCCTGCGGTGCAATAAACACAGTCATCCAACCGCAGGCGAGGTTTGAAACCTCGCCTGGTGAACCCTCAGCCACTCAATGGACAAGGGGTGTATAAAAACAATGCGTGCAATTGACACCTTTAAAGTGGATAAGGAAGAGTTCTCTGTACTCTCCTCTTTTGAAGAAGCCGATGCAGCTGACAAAGCATATTGGCATTCTAAAACGCCGCAAGAACGCATGGCAGCCCTCGAATTGATGCGGCAGATTAATTATGGCTACGATCCAACTACCGAACGACTTCAAAGAGTTCTTGAAGTTGCTGAATTCACACCGAGTTGAGTATCTTCTCATTTGAAACTTAAATCCTGAAAGTGAACCACGGAAGGAGTATGGCTCGTTTTCCCTTGTTTTAAGACTTGGTGTTCGCGGGCCATTTTTGATGAAAATCGCAATTATAGGGACAGGATACGTCGGTTTAACCACAGCGGTGGTACTCTCTTATCTCAACCACGATGTCGCCGCAGTGGATAAAGATGAGAGCAAATTAGACCTTTTGCACGAAGGGAAAAGCCCGATCCATGAACCCGGCATCCAGAACCTCCTTGATGAAGTTTGGCACACGATCCGTTTCACACCCAGCGTGGCTGAAGTCGTCCCAGAAGCAGAATTAATTCTGATTGCTGTCGGAACTCCACCGAAGCAGAACGGTGAAGCAGATACGCGACATGTTGAACAAGCCGCGAGGGAAGTTGCACAGGTCTGCCTGCCCGATAGACATTACACGCTCGTTGTCAAATCCACGGTTCCAATAGGCACGAACCAGCGTGTTGTTGAAGTTGTGGAAGATGTCTTTTCGGCGCGTGGAATTCGCGGGAACATCTCCGTTGCTTCAAATCCTGAGTTCTTGCAGGAGGGATTGGCACTACAAGGTGCATTCTACCCCGATCGGATTGTCGTCGGTGCAAACAGTGATGAAGCGATTGATACATTACGCCGTCTCTATCAACCGATCCTCGAACAGACATTTGACCCGCCAAGCGAGTTTCCACGTCCGTCCGCTTACCATCTACCCCCAATGATGACAACGGATCCGAACAGTGCTGAGATGATTAAATACGCAGCAAACACCTTTCTCGCGCTTAAGATCAGTTTTATTAATGAAATTGCTGGACTTTGTGAGGAAGTTGATGCAGACGTGACAGAAGTCGCACGCGGGATTGGGCTTGACGCGCGTATCGGACCCCAATTTCTCCGTGCGGGCCTCGGCTGGGGTGGCAGCTGCTATCCTAAAGACACTGCGGCACTGTTAGGCGTCGCAGCGCAATCAGGATACAAGATGCCGATCACGGAAGCCGCACGGACCGTTAACTTCCGTCAACGCGAACGTATCGTTGAAAAGTTACGAGATACATTGGGGAGGCTCAAAGGCAAAAGCATCGGTATCCTGGGGCTTGCCTTCAAGCCAAACACAGATGATGTTCGCGAAGCACCAGCACTCGACATTATCCGAGAATTGCTTGCCGAGGGTGCCGTTGTCCGCGCACACGATCCGATTGCGATTGCAAACGCACGTCGTGCTTTAAATGAAACGCACGAAATTGACAACAGACTGCACTTTATCGAAGATGTATACGAACTTTCGTACGACACAGACGCATTGGTGCTTGTCACCGAATGGGAACCCTATCACAAACTCGAACTCCGTAGACTCGCCAAACAGATGAAAACCCCTATTCTTATTGACGGTCGTAACGTCTATTCGCCAGAAGAAGCGAGAATCGCCGGTTTTCATTACATCGGGGTCGGCAGAGTGTAACCCGTTAACAATATGGACACTTTTAAACAACCCAAACCCTTTGATGTAAAATGGCAACGATATTTGACACAAAAGCCGTTTCCACCGTACCGCCATATACCGGGTGTTACGCCGCATCCGATTCGTGACCCGCTCGGACACAGTTACGGGATGGAAGAGACACACGATGCCGAACCGCTGCCCCCGGAACTCTGGCGACAAAACGAGGATTATCTCTACGGTGTGGATCTCTACAATTTCGCTTATTGGTGGGAGGCACATGAGGCGTGGGAAGGGTTGTGGCATCAAGCAGAAGATACGTACCGCCTCTTTCTCCAAGGATTAATTCAGGTGTCAGCATCCCTTATCAAGTATCACATGCGAATGCTACGTCCACTGCGTACGCTTTCCACCGCCGGACGCGATAAATTACGGCAGGTTGTGGCTGAATGCGAGGATACAGATGGGAATTACATGGGGCTGAATCTACCAGCCTTTTTGAGTGCTGCTGATACATTTTTTGCCCCTTTTTTTGCCGACGTGGTTCCAGAGAGCACCTATTGTGAAGTATCAGTTAAACCACTAATACTGCTGGAAAATTGACGTAGATTATCGCCTATCTATTTTGAGGAAAGCAACATGCCAGCATTCCTGCCTTTTCTCATCTTTAGTTGTGTATGTGTTTTCATTATAGTGCTGTTGTTTGTCCTGTTTAAGATAGGCGCGTATTTTGGCAGAAGCGATGTTGATGAATTTCGAGCTGTTCGGTGTCCGCAATGTCAAACCCGACGGAAACCCGAAAAAACAGGCAAAATTAGAAATCTCGTCGAACTCGAATTACGTTGTCCGCGTTGCGGGTACATCTCATGGGATATACCGCCGAAAACAAACCTATCTACACGTCCCACTGACCGCAATAACATGCCATAAGAATTCATCAAAAATCAGCAAAAGCCCCGTCGTCCGAATGCCAGAACATCCCACGCAACCGAAAGGTCTCATCTCGCACGGATTCGATAGCAGCGTCGTCCATATCCACACCGAGTCCGGGAGCCGTCGGCAGTTCGATAAACCCGTCTTTGAATACCAGCGGCGTTGAAAATAGTCCTTCGCCTCGTCGGTGTCCACCCTCGCAGATTAGCAAGTTCGGCACAGTTGCCATGACATGTACCGATGCTGCGACCCCGATGGGACCCGCAGCGTTGTGCGGTGCGATTGCCATATTGTGGATTTCCGCCATCGCCGAAATCTTTTTCAGTTCCAATATCCCGCCGCAGTGTCGGATGTCCGGTTGTAAAATCGCGCACATCTCACGCTCAATTATCTCTCGGAACCCCCATCGTGTCAAATGCCGTTCACCCGTCGCGATCGGCACCGTCGTTGATTGAGATAAAGTCAGCAGGGGTTCGTTGTTTTCCGGATGGCACGGCTCTTCGGCAAACAGGAGTCGGAACGGTTCTAATGCTTTCACGAGGATTACCGCCATCGTCGGACTTAATCGCCGGTGCAAATCAACCGCAATATCTATCTCGTCCCCAACTGCTTCGCGTACTGCTGCGACGCGTGCCACCATTGCCTCAATTACCTTCGGTGTGTCCACAAATCGCACAGGTTGCGGTGAGGCTCCCATTTTCACTGCACGGAATCCCGCTGCGACCGCTTTTTTAGCACTCCCCGCACACTCGTCAGGCGTTGTGCCGCCTATCCCTGTATAGACGCGAATCCGGTTTCGCACCGAACCGCCCAGCAACTTCCAGACGGGTAGACCGACAACTTTACCGAATACATCCCACATTGCCATCTCAATGCCGCTTAGGGCACCCACCAACACAGGCATACTCCGGCTATAACTTGACCTGTACATCGCCTGCCAGTGGTCTTCAATCTGTAGCGGGTCTTTGCCGACCAAATATTCCGCCATGTCATCCACGGCTTGGGCAACGACACGCCAATGCTCGTAGTTCATCGGTTCGCCGTAGCCGATAATCCCTTCGTCGGTGAACATTTTTAGGACCATTGCGCGTCCTTGGATGGGTATCGTCTCGAATCCAGTAATTTTCATAGTGTTTTGTGTCCTAAATCGGTCGCCACCGGATGATACAGAAATGTGAGTTCCCTGTAGCGTTCTCCCATTTGCTGACATCACCATAGCAGGAACCGATGAAAGTCAATATCTCTTCACCGTCTAAACTGACGTGTCGCGGGAAACCTGCGACGTGTCCGTGACAGAGATAGTAGATTTCATCTGACCAAGTTTTGCCGTTATCGTCGCTTACCATCGCACGACCGCTGCCGAGTTCGCGTGGATAACGGTGGTCGTACGCTACGACAGCACGGTTATTAGAAAGCCCAACAGCAGCACCGTGGCATTGTCCGTGTACACTCGTCAATTGACGCAGATCCGTCCATGTAGCACCGTTGTCTACTGAGTCAGCAAGAAAAACAGTTTTGTTCGTGTGGGGTTGGTCTGGCGGTCCAGGTTGGTAACGAATGACACCGAGCAGCTGCCTTGGGAAAAGTTCTGCGATGTTGACCTCATTGCCGTAGTCCGACAGCAAAAAGCGGGTTGAGAAGGTGTAGCCGTCATCGTCAGAAACGAAGACGTAAGTCGGATTCGTGCCTTCCTCAAACGGATCATCACGTCTTTTGATCGGGAGGAGAAGCGTTCCATCGCTGAGACGGGTTAGGCTTGAACCCGCAACAGTTTTCTGAAACGGTGCGACATCTATCTCGCTCGTCTGTTCCCATGTTTCACCTTCATCATCGGACATCCAGACAGTGGGCGGTTGTTCTTCACCCTGTTGACTTACGTTAATCAGGTGCCCGTGACGATTGGCTTGCAGCAACCATCCGTTGAAACCGAACGCAGAAGGATCTCTATTGAGGTGTTCCCAAGTTTTACCACCATCCGTGGATTTAGAGATGATAGTGTGCTGGACTGCATAGATAGTGTTATCGGGAGCCAACACAAGATTTAATCCCTGATAATGCGCTTGTGGGTCCAAAGGCATGCGGGTTTTCTCTACTGCTATCTTGTTCAGAACACCATCGCGGGCATGGAGAATATAATCATCCGCTTGCATATCGCTCAATTGGTTTGGGGTGACGACAGCACCGCCCATGTTTTCGGTTGACAGCATTAGTGGTTCCTCCTGGGCTATCCCAATTGCGGAAGTAATAGAAAATGGCACAGATTTACTCATTGATTTGCCGTCTCGGGATCTTCCGTTGAAATGTAATAATAACCCTGCATGATGCACATTTCATCCTCAGATGTTAATCCGAATCGAAGCGGTACATCCGTATCGTAGTTGCTGTGAGTGCACTGAAAACGGAGGCCATCGTTGTGATCCAGTATTAAGGGCGGATCGAATAGATTTGGAAACGAGGTGTCGTAAGAAATGCTCCGATGCAGCAATTCCCCTGTGAATAGCCGATTGATTTCAAAGAGTTCTCCGTGCCGATGCATGTGAGAACTCACGGAGATCAGATGCAAACGCGCATTAGGTGGAAATCCGTGTTGAGCGAGTTCATTTTTAACGTGCCAGTCTGCTCCTGTCACACGAGTTGTTCCAGGTGGAACGTTAATATTATAATTATGGACAAGGAAAACCTTCGCTTCATACTTTACCTCTTCGGGCGGAATCGTATAGATATTCACATAGACCTCACCGTGCATCGTTTCAGTGCCAAGTAAATTGATGTAATGTGAGTTGAGGTCGTAGACAGCATTCCCCGGAAGCCGAAGCGCTACACCTTTTGGAAATCGGAAACTTGTGTCAGTCGTTTGCGACCCCGCGATGAGAAAACGCTCAACACCGATTATTCCGAACGTTCCGATATGCGCGAGGTCGAATAGCCTGAAGGTATCGTTTGGGTCAACACCGATCCCTGGTGTCGCTCCAATCTCTAATAAACCTCTTTCAATAGCGGCATCCGTCAGATAAAATATAGCGAAGTGGTGGCTCCCGACGGGATAGTATATTTCTACACCGTTCACGAAAATATCTTCCTGAATGGGTTGCCCGTTTTCGTCAACGATTTGTGTTGCATAGTAAACCTCGCGCTCTGTTCCGGGTTCAATCTTGAAAGATGGTAAATGGAGTTGATAGCCTTGCCCCGGTGGTGGCCGTACTGGCGGTTCAAATACCTCAAGTGGATCGCGTAGGACGGAAAGATCGCCAATCCCGTCCAGTATCCCTTCTTGTGGGGCACCTGCGGTAATCCAAGTCCGAATTGCATCTATCTTGCCAGAATGAAGTGTTCCAGCGTTGAAAGGCATTCGCGCCCCTTGTTCAGGTGTAGGATCCATCAGTTTTTTCAAAAGAAAGCTATTCTCTGGGTTGCCCGGATCTATCAACTTCATACCCGCCGCAACGGCTGCAGGGTTCTGTGGAACGCGACCGACCAAATCTTGATACGAAAGTTCATAAGTGAGGTTCAAATTACCGGCATTTGCAGGGGCAGCATGGCAAGCACTATTCGCACAACTCTTATCGAAGATGTAGTCCTGAATTTCGTGATATGTTGAATTGTCATTTACCTCTGTTTTACCGAAACTGTTACTTACCCGAACCAGATCCAGCACGTTGACTATTCCGTCCCGATTGACATCGGGACTCTGTAAAGCGTTTCGATCTCCGGGTTGCCCGAGGGCAGCAGCGACGAGTACTAACTCTTGGATATTCACGGTCCCGTCTTTGTTGACATCCTCTAACAGGGTAGAAGTATCGTCGTGCGCGAACGCAAAGAAGGATACTCCACTCAGAAATAAAAAGAGCAGCATGGAATGAATCGTTTGTTTCAACATGATTAACAACCCCCAATTCTTTAGCGTATAAACAGACAAGTCAGAAACTTTCTCTTGTCTGATATGATGAATTATGGCAAAATGTTTGATGCCTCTTATTCGATTAGTTTACACGATGGAACCGTACAAAGCAAGCGATTTTAAAGAAAAACAGATATGAATATATTTGATGCGACTCAAAAACATTACAACGCGGCGGGTGTTCACCCGACAACCGATCCTGATGACCCGAGATCACAATTTGCTGTTGACAGATACAAAGACCATTTACCGAAACTCATAAAACCCGGCATGCGTGCATTAGACTTAGGCTGCAATGCAGGACGGTTCACTTTTGCTATGGAAGACATGGGTGCCATAGCAACAGGTATTGACTTCGCAGAAATTCCACTCCGCCACGCCAAAAAGGTCGCAGAAAAAAGAAAGAGTCAATGCCAGTTTAATATCGGGGATATGGCTGCGCTACCTTACAAAGCGAATTCTTTCGACCTCGCGTTCCTCCCTCAAAATAATGGCTACTTATCATATCAAATGCTGGAGAATTTAACCGTTCAACTTAAAGATATCCTATCGGACAACGGTATTTTCGTGGTAATTATGCATGATGAATTGGTCAAGAGAACGGGAGAGGAAACCCTTCCAGAGCGATACGATGTCCAGAGCGGTTTGATAGGAGGAAGGCGTACAATTCCAGACAAAGGAACGTACGCGTCGCCATGGTACTTTTGGACAGTCGCTTTTGCCAAGTACATTGTTGAGAAGCATCTCCCTTTAGAACAGGTCGAGCAGATAGAAGAAAATAGATTTATGTTGGTATTCTGTAATAAAAAGTGAAGAGGAGTTCAGTAAATGGCAGAAAAAAACGCAATAGAACATCTCGAAACATTCGGATATTGCTTAATTGAAGATGCGATTCCTGCAGCGCAAGCAGATGCGATGGCGGAGAAGTATTTTCAACTTCATCAAGACCCAACGAATCAACAGGCTTTTCAGGATCCGAATGCCGAACTGTATCAAACCCTTTTCGGTGTGGTCAACCTTGATGAGATGTGTTGGGAATGTATCGCACATCCACAAGTATTAGGGGTTGTCCGTCATTTTCTCGGCGACAGCGCACGGTTGGGTGAGGCGTGTACGAAATGGGTCAAGCCGCGTGCACCGCAGGGCGGTATCCATTCCGATTCGACGCATGATCTACCCGCGCGTTTGCCCGAAACACCGTGGATGATTAATTCCATCTGGATGATAACGGATTTTACGGTTGAGAACGGGGCAACGATTGTTGTACCGTTTAGCCATCGCGCACGGCGTAGACCTTCGCAGTCCGATATTGCAGAGAGTCATCCAGTATCGGTCTGTGGAAAACGTGGTTCTGTGCTATTATGGCATGGTGGTACATGGCACGGGCAAGGCGCGAACACAACGGACGATCAACATCGTATGGCGTTGAATATCGCTTACTATCCGGCTTGGTGGAACCTGATGCGTGAGGGTGGACACCAACCCGTTTTTCCCGAAACCTTCGCAAAAATGCCGGAAGACCTACAAGCACTCGTTCGACATAAGGTCGCAAAACGGCGTGCAGATATCTATGAGTTTTGATCTGACTAAGTGTTTACGTTATTATTGCGATACAGTCTTGAGAACCGCCTTGGTAGCGTCTGAGATGTTAAGCGTTGTGAATGCTGCATCGGACAACGCAACCCAATAGTATGCTTGATGTTCACTGGGACTGAGTTTGATCTCACCCGCCTTGACCTCAACAAAAAAATTGAAATGTCTCGTTTTTTTGCCCGAACTGGATATCCAATCAAAGGATCCGAGATATTCGAGGACTAATGTTACGAGAAGTCCCGTCTCTTCTTGGACTTCTCGAGCGAGTGCTGTAAGTAGACCTTCCCCCACCTCCACGGTGCCACTCGGAATTCCAACAAACCCACCCATAGAGTCAGATGGAACTCGCTCCAGAAGCAAGAACTTGTTATTTTTACAGATGACAGCACCCACAACCAGTTTTTGGATGCCATCTTTTTGAGAATCGGTGTGCAATTGCTGAATGATAGTAGGCGCGATGTTTGACTGCATAGTGTGGTTTATTTCACGCGTTGCCCTGCTTGAAAGACTGCGGTTACTCGGCTAACGGCATCTACATCCTTGGTTGGATCGCTCTCAAAAGCGACGAGATCCGCGATTTTGCCCGGTGCAATGGTCCCAATGTCATCTGCCATTCCGATCGCCTCCGCGGAAATACGGGTCGCTGAGATGAGTGCCTCTGCAGGTGTAAATCCGACTTGGACAAGCAGTTGCAAATCGTAGTCGAGATGCCCAAACGCGAGATTGCCAACGCCTGAATCGGTGCCGGGGACAATCCGATCCCGAAGATCGTAGTCGAGCATACGGCGCATCACATCTAAGCGGGTTTCTGCGCGTGCCTCAAGTTGTTGCAATTCGGTTGTTTCATCAGCAGAAATCACCCCGCTATCACGTTTCGCACGGAGTTCAACGATGCGTGGATAGCCTGTCCACGCTTGGAGGGTCGGACTAATCCAGATGCCAGATTCCGCCATCATCTCGGCAATTTTAGGGTCAAACCGGAGTTCGCCATCTGGGTCGAGAAACTCTGCATGTTCCATCAAGTCGATGCCAGCTTCAACAGCGCGTACCATTGATTCTTTCGCTCGGCAGTGCGCTACCGTGAGCCGATGAAAGTGGTGTGCCTCGTGGACAGCGGCGTGCAATTCAGCGACGGAATAACTGGCGCGTCCTGGAATCGTTCCAGCAGTACCACCCCCTGATGCCATAATCTTGATGTAGTCTGCACCTTCGTGAACCAACCGACGGACCGAGCGTCGCATCTCAGCCTCACCGTCTGCTGTTTCGTTACACATGTGGAAATGTCCACCCGTGCAAGTGATGGGGCGTCCACTCACTAAAGCGCGGGGACCGGGAATGTAACCGCGTTCAAGTCCTTCCTTGAGCGTAAATCCTACCTTATTTCTCGCGCCATGTTCACGGATCGTCGTAATCCCTGCGGCGAGATGGCGTTGCAGATTCATCGCACCGGTTAGCACCATCATCTCATCGGTTTCAGAGAACATCTGGACGTAGTTCCGTCCATCACCTGCAAGACTCAGATGCGTGTGTCCGTCAATGAGCCCTGGTGCGAGGCACGCATCGTCGAGATCGATAAACTGCGCGTCAGGCGGTACCTGTTTCGCAATCTCTTTTTGATGCCCGACAGCATCAATCCGTCCGTTGGTTACGAGAATCGCCTGATCGGTTTTAGCGGACGTGCTTATCCCGTCAACAAGCAGTGCTGCGCAGATGTGAACGGTTTTACTTGTCATGAATTCAACTCCTTTAATGGCTATCGGCTGTCGGCTATCAGCCATCAGTGGAAAAGACGTTCGGTTAACCGAGAACCTCTTTGCTGACCGCTGATAACTGACGGCTGATTTCAGACTTTCACAACAAATTCACACCCTTGACGAAACCATTCTCGAAGGATGGTGTCTTCGTTGTAAGTCCGTTTCGCTTGCGAACCTGATGCCTTTGAGAGGTCTATTGTTGCCGAAACGATGTCGTCCCCGAAAAATCCAGCCTCTGTGATAACGTTGCCATCCGGATGCACAATCTTCGAGTTTCCGTGTGATGATCCGGGTGACCGAAAATCATCTGGGTTTGCTGGCGTATTCGCCATTGCAAGGTAAATCCCGTTCTCCGTCGCGCGTGAGATCGGCATCGCACGATACGCCGACAACTTATATTCCGATAACAAACCTGCCTCACACGAGCAGAAAATGCAGAGTTGCGCGCCCATCGCTGCGGGTAACTTGACCAATTCTGGATAGCGCACATCGTGGCAGATGATAAAACAACAGTCAATACCTGCCAGTTTCACGATAGGTAGTTTACCACGATTGTTGATACACCATTTCTCCCCCGCGAGAAAGGTCTTGCCGTACCGGTATTTAAGGCTCCCTTGTTGATCGAAGATCGCTAAATCGTTGTGCCAGTTTTCGCCATCGTGGTGTGCAGAACCGACGACAACAGCCATGGAGTGCCGGCGCGCAGCCTCGGCAATCTTCGCTTCGCCTTCTTTAAAAACTTGTGGCGAGATGCGTTCCCAATAATCTGTCCGACAACAATAGCCGAACAGACACCCTTCCGGGAATACTGCAATCTGGATCCCCATCTCCGCACACGCTTCAATCTGTTGCAGGACTTTCGCGGTACTTGCGGAAACATCTTCGCTTGTGAGCAATTGACACGCTGCTATTTTAATCTGGTTTTCAGCCATCTGAATGTCCCCCTTTGCGTTTTTGGCATTGTATCACATCCGCCTATTTGATTCAAGCGTTGAAGGTATTTGGTAACATGCAGAAACCTGTTGACATGCGCCGCGCAATTTGATATAAGAGTTAGGTATTCACTACAAAGTCAGCACAGGAGAAATGGATTATGAAAATTACCGACATCAAACCGTATCCCGTTTGGGTGGGACACAGAAATCAACACATTGTTAAAGTAGAGACCGATGAAGGCATTTATGGTTGGGGTGAATCCGGGCTTTCGAGCCGAGAATTAGCAGTGGTGGGTGCAGTTAAGCACTATCGAGAATTCTTGATTGGGCGCGATCCGATGCAGATCAGCGGGTTGTGGCAGGAGATGTACCGGAGTCAGTATTTTGAGGGCGGTCGTGCGTTAACAGGCGCGATCTCAGCGATTGACATTGCCCTCCACGATATTGTAGGAAAGGCGTTGAACGTACCGGTTTACCAGTTACTCGGTGGAAAGTTACGTGATGCTGTTCCGTGCTTCGCAACAACGGGTGCAGGGACAGTTGAGCAATTAATCGAAAACGCCCAATTATTGCTGGATAACGGCTGGAACGTCATCCGCACAAACGTGTTGTATCGTGCCAAACCGGGTGATGCGGAAAACATCTTTGAGCCACGTGAGTCTATCAGTCTTGCAGCGGAGTGGTTGACGGCACTTCGGGAAGCCATCGGATCCGAACCTGTGCTTGGCATTGATTACCATCACCGACTCAGCGTCGCGGAAGCCGCATCGTTCTGCCAGCGTATGCCCTCCGGCACACTCGACTTTTTGGAAGAGCCGATCCGAGATGAGACCCCAGAGGCGTATGAATCACTACGGACGATGGTGGATGTGCCGTTTGCTATTGGCGAGGAGTTCTCCAGCAAATGGCAGTTTCTACCCTATCTGGAGCGTGGGATCACGAACTTCGCCCGGCTTGACGTATGCAATGTCGGTGGATTGACGGAATCGATGAAGGTTGCTGGCTTGGCAGAGGCGCACTATATTGACCTAATGCCACACAATCCGTTAGGTCCCATCTGCACGGCTGCGACGGTTCATCTGGCAGCGGCGGTTACGAACTTCGCATGGTTAGAAATCCGCGTTTCCCCAACAGAAAAATCTGGACATTATGATGACGATCTGTTTCCTGTGCAACATAGACTTGAAGGTGCATCTATACCAGTACCGGACGGTCCCGGCTTGGGGGTCGAAGTTAATGAAGAACTGGTCACGTCCCAGACATTCAAATTCGCGGAACCGCCACATTTGCGTCGACGCGACGGTTCACATACGAATTGGTAGTATGCCGTCCGAGAAGCTGCGTGAAGTGCTGCAAGTTAATGATGCGTTATCAAAACTCCGAGACTAAAACTCCCGTGCTTTAGCAGGGAGATACAGTCTCGCCCTCGTTAATTAGACCACGGGTCTACATTGAAAATAAATTTGATCTTCTAACCTTTTTGTGGTATAATACCTGTATAATCTAACATAAAAAAGGTTTTTAGAATGAGATTAGAAACACCAGATTTAGTATATCAAACAACCAGATATTCTACATACGCCTGTGAGTATCATATCATTTGGTGTACGAAATATAGACGATCTGCTCTGTCTGATGAAATTCAAGCACGTTTCAAAGAACTTGTATTAGAATCAGAAGAGAAATACGGATTCATTGTTCGTGCTATAGAGACAATGGCTGACCACGTGCATTTGTTGATGAGTATTCCACCAACCGAAAATGTAAGTATCATGGTTGGCAAAATAAAAAGCATGACAGCCAAAGTATTGCGTGAAGAGTTTCCTCACCTAAAGTCAAGGTTGCCTAACCTGTGGACGCGTTCCTATTTTGTAGCCTCTACCGGGGGCGTGACATTAGAAGCTTTAAAGCAATATGTAGCATCTCAAAAAGGTGTCTAATGCCAAGTTTCTACCGAACAAAAACACTGAAAATAGAAGAACAACCGATATTCTCTGAAGTGAACGCTGCGTCTGCTAACATTAACGGGACAAGAAGTCGTAGGCGTTGATATAGGCGAAATACACCCGATTGTCTCTCACGACGGGCAAGACACACATATCTACAATGGACGGTATATTAGATCACTATACCGCTATAGAAATAAAGTGCTTGCCGAGTTTAGTCAGACGATCCGTCGGTGTAAACGCCATTCAAAACGCTGGTGGAGATTGACGCGTCGGAAGTGGAAACGCATACGAAAGATTGATAACCAAATCAAAGACGCACTCCATAAACAGACGACAAAGTTTGTGAAATACTGCGAAGTGAAAGGTATTGGTACGATAATACTCGGCGACCTCACAGGTATCCGAAACACTATCAACTATGGCAAACGTGCGAATCAGAAACTCCACCAGTGGGCTTTCAGTAAGATAGGGGAGTTGATAACCTACAAAGCAAAATGTTTAGGTATCAAAGTCAAAACGATTGACGAATCCTATACTTCGCAAACTTGTCCAAAATGCGGTAACCGAAAGAAACCAACACATAGAAACTATACCTGCACATGCGGATTTGAATATCACCGCGACGGTGTAGGTGCGCTGAATATCAGACGAAAGTATCTGGGCCACTTCGGTGTCCCCGTAGTGGCGGAAATGGGATTTTCCCGCATGACACCGCCCTTGGGCTTTCGCTTGGAAGTCCCTGTTGCCTCGTCTTAAACACGAGGAATGTTTCTAAAAGGAACAAAAGAACCACCCTTGTTTTAGCTGGGTGAGTATGTCAGTGAACTGATGTAAGAAGAGGTATATCAAAAGATGAAAACGCAAACGATTAGGTATGGAGAAAACGGTGGGGTCGAAATCATTGATATTGATGTATCCGATCCGCAGGCGGGTGAAGTGCAGGTTCGGCATGCCGCGTGTGGGGTCTGTGCATGGGATTTAGCGACCTTTCAGGAGGGTGGTTATGCCCCTCCAGGTCATGAAGGTGTCGGTTATGTCACAAAAGTTGGGAGCGGTGTCCGAGATATTGCAGAAGGAATGCGCGTTGCGAGTGTAGAATTAGGGTTCGATGGTATTAAGAATTGCTCGACCGACGACGTATATGTACTTCCAGAATCGGACATTGCAGACGAATACTGGCTTGTTGAACCGGTCTCATGTGTCGTAACGGGTCTTGACAACGCACCCTTACGACCTGCCGACAACGTCGCAGTTATCGGATGCGGTTTTATGGGGCTTATGTTCGTCCAAGCACTGAGTCGATTCTACACGAATGACCTTATCGCTATTGATCTCGTTGCGGAACGTCTGAAACTGGCAAAATCGCAGGGTGCTCAACGCACGTATAATCCCAAAGAAATTGATGCCTCCGAGTTGGTATCGGAGCTAAGGGCACGTTCAATTGACGTGGTGTTTGACTGCTCTGGTAAGGCTGCAGGCTTAAATCTCGCGACGAAGATTGTTCGTCAAGGTGGACATATTAATCTTTTCGGTTGTATTCGCGAGGAAGTGACGTTCAACGGTGCCGAATGGCACGGCGGCGCGTTTAACTTAGTAAGTTCATCGCCGGGTGCAAAGCTTCGGGATCCGTTTCCGCCAGCGATCCGATTCCTCGAACGCGGCCACATTGACCTCAGACCGCTTATAACACACATCGTTCCGCTTGAGGACTATCCTGCACTTCTTAAAGAAGCGACAAGTGGCAGCGGAAGCTACATCAAAGGGGTCGTGACAGCAGTGTAGAGGTATGGATACTGAGCGATAATTGATAAGGCATCACGCGGGCTTACCCATACACAAAGGTCTCCGCCGTCACTTGTGCTTTTGTTGTAGTTACACGCCTATCCAAATAGATATTTCTCCACAATATCTTCCCGGACCGTGACACCCAGTCCTGGAACGTCGCGGACAGCAACATAACCGTCCTCTTGTATCCATGGGTCGCTGACCAATTCATGCTGCATTGGGGATTCGTGGGGCTTAAAATCCGTGCAATCGGCATGCGTCGAGCTTGCCAACATGTGCAGACTCGCAGCAGTGTTTAAGGCACTGCTCCATGAATGCGCACTGAACTGAAGACCCTCCGCCTCAACCAGTTTGATGACATGTCGGCTGCCGGTGAGTCCGTGGCAACGTCCCGGATCAATCTGTACGATATCAACGCCGCCGGACTGGATGAGCCGTTTGTAACTTTCGACGTTCCACTCATCTTCACCTGTACCGATGGGAGTCATGATCGCTGATCGCAATTGGGCATAAGCTTCAAAGTTTTCAGGCGGAAGCGGTTGCTCAATCCATTTGAGCCGATAGGGTTCAAAATCTCGGATGCGTCGAATGGCTGTTGGGACATCCCAAATACGATGATGCCCAGGCGTGTCAACGACCAACTCAAGTTCGTCTCCGATGACATCACGCAAGCGACGAATCAACGCAACATCACGCTGGCGATCAAGACCAAATACCGCCTCTGGTCGCATCCCCCAACCCCCTTTCACAACGCGGTAGTTCTGCTCTCGCAACCACCGAAATTCGTTGAGTGTCCAGTCGAAGTCTTCCATATCGAAGATGATGGATGCCATCGCTACGATTTTATCGTGTATTTGACCGCCAAGGAGTTGGCAAACAGGTAAACCGAGTGCATGTCCCTTTAAGTCCCATAACGCCATATCCACAGCACTGACAGCGAATGCTGCGATGCCTTCAGGACCATACCACCAGATACGGTCAAGCATTTTTTGCCAGTGCCGTTCCACATCTAAACCATTTTCACCGATAAGCAGCGGTGCAAATCCCTGCTCAATAATGATCTTTGTCGCGAGTGTGGCTTCTCGAAATTGTGAGATACATTCCCCCCAACCCACAAGACCATCATCAGTCTCCACGCGAGCGAGCGTGATGTAGCGTTCGATACCTTTGTAGTGTGGCTCCGGATAGGCGAGCGGAAACGCCTGAATTTTTTGTATCTTCATATTGCTTTTATCTCCTTTCAGAGTATTAGCCATCAGCAATCAGCAATCGGCAATCAGTAGGCGTTGTCAACACCGAAACCCTTTTCGAGAAAGAAAAACCGTCGTCTACGGAGACTGACTGCTGACTGCTGACCGCCATTTACCTATTATACTACGGCCAAATCCCATAAGTCGGTATATTAAACAGCATGCCCAATATTGTCCACAGACTCCCGACGGTAAATTGTCCTAATATCAACCCAAGAAAAAACGGCATCGCCTTTCGATGGGCGTTTCTCCCGCCGTATTTCAGCAGAATCAGTTTCAGTCCCCACGCCACAAACAGCGTAAACCAAATATAATTGACCGCCCAACTCCCACACACGGCGGCGTAGGCTGCCGGATGAAAAGGGAACCAGAAAAACTTCATCCGCATCAACATAAGGAACAGCGAGAAGAGTAGGCCGATGCCGGTAAATCCTAACGCCCAATAGTCTGGATCCAGCGGATGTGCTAACCAGTTCTGCAGCTGCCGCCACGGTTCAGCACCGTATATCAATGGGACGTGGGACATCTGGTGTATGGCACCGAGTCGATAGGGTATAGATATCAGTGCCCAAAATTGTGAGAGGATGCCGACGAACAGTGCCGCAAGGATCGCAAATAACATGAAACGACTTCGGATGCCTGACGTTGAGGCAAGTTTGAAGCCTTCGAGTTGATGCGGCATCGGATGCGAATCGAAGGTACGCGTAAAAAACCAGAAAAAAGAGAACATCGAAAGATTATTCGGTCCCAATGAACGAGTGCCGACAGCGGCGACCATGACCCGTTCGGGGCCGGTATAGTGCAAGTCGTGCATCGGCGATCCGAGTTCGGCGCGCATCCGGGAAACCGCTGTTGAAAAAGCAAAATAGAGTCCGAAGAAGACCAGAATCGCCCAAAGCGACATACCCGCTTTCAAACAAAAAAAGATTAGAAACGCAACGCCAGCAATCAATGCGAGAATAAGAGTCCGATGCGATACCGGTTCATCCCGCGCGGACGTAGCACTAACTTTCGTTCCCGATAAATTATGCAGGTATTTTCTGCCCCTCCAAACCGCAATCAGAAAAATACCCATATATGCCCCAAATCCCTGATAGTTGATATAAGGATAGCCTGTTCCTTCTAAGCCTGCAACACTTCCCATGAGTTGTTGCATCTTCCACAGCCAAAAGAAAAACCAGCTCGAAAACAACAGATCCAACGGAATTAGAAATCCGATGCCTAAAACAAAAGGGTAAATCCCCAATCTCAGCCACCCCATTGCAGAGAAGGGTTTCTCTGTGAATCTGAAGCGGTATTCTTTCTCGAATACGGAGGGTATTGCGGGAAAGATGTGGTGCAAGCCGTTAATGGTATCGAAAGCCACCATCAGTCCGAAAGCGATCCACATCAGTCGATTCGTGAAGAAACCTTCGGTCGTCATTCGTGCCGGAAGTTGGATAATCGGATACGCCAGTTTCTCATCTTCCGTCCACGGTTTCCGCACAATAAGCGTGATGCAAACCATAACGAAAAGCATTGCAAAAAGGAAGCCAAACCAACTCATCACAGGCGTTAACCAACCCGACAGATGCTGCTTTGTGTAGAGTGTAGAATCTCCCTCGTAGTACCCCGAAAGAACGTCCTTGTCTGCCACCGCAAGCCATCTCGGAATATACCGCCAAAACAGATCTTTCCAATCGTTCTCTGGTGTCGCGAACCAGAAAGCGTGTCCCAACGTGGAAACCAGAATCTCCATCATGCTGTGTCCTGCGGTCGCTGAGGCGACAGATAACATGACATAGATGACCAAGAGTTCACCTTGAGATAGTGCCAACCGTGGCAGGAATCGCTTCAATATTCGGTTGAATCCTATCAACACAAGGACGTTGAAAACAACCGTGAAAATAAGCGAGACGATGGTGGGCTGCGCGGAATATTGGACGAGTTCAATATAGGTAATCCAATAACAATTGATAGGGATTAGAAGAAGTCCAATTGCTATAGACCACCAGCGGATTGACGGACGCGGTTTCGATGGGTATAGGGTCGGTTTTGTGTGCGGCATTTCGGATCTGTTTTGGAAATTCTGACCCACAAATTAGAAAAATTATGACGCCTCTTAGATGGACGCGCATTCGGCAAACACGCCATCCGTCGTCCCTAACGCCTTATAAATTCTTGTTATATTTGATAAAAATCGCTTTAACCTGTAATACGCTTTTGGTGTCCGTGTTGACGATCTCTACGTCCCCTATGTCATTGACTATGGTTTGTTCTCCGGTCTTTACCCGATCAAATCCTTCAAATATGATTCCATCAGCACCGCTCTCGCGTGCCTTCTCTATTAACGTTTCTTGTAACGCCTCTGTGTCACCTCCGTCTGCAGCAGCGTGTCCCATCACCAGATAGCCTTCGGTTACATCATCTTCTGAAAAGTAAACATCTACATGAGAAGTAGGCGTATAGGAATCTCCAAGATAATCGACATCAATATCATCACCACCGCAAGCGGTAAGAAATAAGTTTAATACCACCATAAGCAAAACGATGATTTTTCCATTCACGCTTGCATTCAACATGAGGAACTCCTTATATTTGATTTTCGGTTTAAGACTTATCTGACAATGGACCCCCATCTCCGTATGAAAAAACCAATGGTAGGTGCGCATCATCTGCCAACACGTCACCGGCTTTCAACTTCGCGTACACTTCATCAGGCAACGCGCTTTTTTTACCATTGAATGTAGCATCCTCCGGCATAAAGAGCATCGCAAACGCACGACGGGGGTATGTCGTCATATTCGGTCCCGCCGCATGCGCGACCATCCCACTGATGAATACGCCGTCTCCGGCTCTCATCTCAGCTGGATATGGTTCAATCTCTGCCCACTCTGGATATTCGCGGAACAACTCACCGATGCCGACTTCTCCGAGACTGCCACCAACCTCAAAACCGCTCGTCTTGTGTGTACCGGGTAGAAAATACAGACAGCCGTTCTGAATCGTTGCATCGTCAAGTGCTACCCAGAACATGATTGCCTGATGCGAATAAAATGGATCGTAGGGATTATCGACATGGAAATTCGTCGGGTTTGCCCACGGTTGCTTAAACATGGCGTGGTCGTGATACAATCGCACACCTGAAGTGCCAGCGAGATCTGCCGCCATCCTACCCAACTCTGGCGCGAGAATCAACGCTTTAACCTTCTCGCTCATCTTCCACAAATTGACGCATTGAACGAAGACGTTCCCGTAGTAACTGTCTCCTTTCTGATTGTGATACATATCATCGCGCTTCATAAACTGTGCGACAGCCGCGTCAACAGCATCCTGCCACGATGACAATTCTGATCCTTTCAGAAAATCGTCAATAACCAGAAATCCGTTTTCACGGTAAGATTCAACCTGATCGCTCGTAAGTTGTGTATTCATAGCATGTTAGGTGATCGGAAAATCGAAGGATTCTTCAAAGTTAAGTTGGGATATAAGTAGTTTCTATAGGAACTGTCCCTGACGCGGTCCTTGGTCAAAGTGTCTCCATGTCATACAATCCAATAGAGGATGGTCTATTTTTAAGCCATTCAATTACTTTATCAGCGGAACACCTAAAAAATTCCCTATGTTCATTAATCCGGTATTGTTTAAACTTTTTATGTAATATATCTTCAAGAATTTCAGGGTATTGAGACGGAATTGAGTAGGCGATCGAAAAGGGTTCTGGAACCCCCGTTGTATAAAGTTCCTCCGCCCGTTCATGAGCAGTTTTTTCTGTCTTTCCTATTTTTATTAAACCCGGCATGGATGGGTTTGTTAAGATATATACACAATTCCTTTGGTCGTTTTTGTTTGTTCCAAACCTTTCCCTAATCAGACGCTTGCGCTGATTCCAGACGATAGTTTTCCCGCCGTCATTGGGATTAGGTATACCTAACATCTCTGCCAGTTGCCTATCAGGAATATGGTTAAACAGGAATAGATTGTTTTCATCCTTTTTCAGATTCATGCGTCCTAGAACATGATATGCCGCATCAGCATTTTTATCTTGTTTTACCATGAGCTTTGCTTCTTCAAGCAGTTTTCTAAACTCTGGATTCTTGAGATTAGCTTCAATTTGGCGGTTAGTGTCTCTTGCCATAATTCTCCTTACCAGGCAGAATTTAAAGATATTACTAATGGGCGCGCAACTCGTAGAAATAGCGAGTTGGAGCTCATTCCTACAAGAAAGGGGTCTGTAATTTAAACCATTTTACTCACAATTTATTTTACTCACAATTTAAAAGTTGACAAAGCACTATTTATAGTTTGTATCAAATGACCCCATGAGTTACACTAAAAGTAACCCAAGTTGCCACTTGCAACATGTTCACCGAGTTGATTCCTGCCATCCCAATATGCGGCACGGCTACGACGTTAGTCTCCTTAATGCTTTTTGCAATGGGTCCGTTTGGGGACCCGTTGAGTTTTGCGTGAAAGTTACTGGTCATTGATCCCATCTTTGATAGCTTGGAGTTCATCAGAAAGGTGCCATGATAAATCAGAGATCAACGGTGTTTTCGCCATAGAATCCAGCGTAAAAGAGAACTCAGGATTGCAGGCGTGCAATATTGAATACGTGACGGAAATTTCTGCTAATCTGGCGGATCTAGCCTAGCAGCCTGGATATGCTCACAGGGAAGTTAAATCCATATTTGTGTACAACCGATTTAACAGTTTCTGTTATCCATTTCTCCTTCCTAGTATATGGGGATGTGACCACTTCGTTAATTAATGTCTTAAGATCAAATTTATGGTACTGACCAATTTCACAAATATCTTGAGGGGAATGATCAGATATAAATTGGTGAGTGTCAACGATGATACGTACCTCGCGTTCAGCTCTATATACCTCTCTTTTATAGAAATACCTATGGAAATTCCGCGTATACATCTTGTTTATCTCTGATATATCTTGTGGAACTTCAAATTCATATTGATCAGTGTAATTGACTCTGCCTATAAACACGTGAGGGGATTTGGGCAGACTTTTCTTCAAATTGCCCATAGTCGTTTTTATTGCTATACCACCATTATGCAGCCTATACCGCTCCCACATTAACATTGCTTTTGGCTCACTGTGATGCCAACAATTACACAGGATGTATCTGCCGAAGTTATTAACTCGCTCTACTACCGGCTCTACTTGCGGAGGTATAGATCCTTCAAATGGATCTTCAAACTTATCAGATCTTGTGAAAAATAAAGATTCTTTTGCTAAAATATTGACGAATTTTTCAAAACTCATGAATCTCCATAAAACATCACGGTCTTCAGGCAATTCTATACCTGGGAGTTCTTTATGCATGTAATATCCTTTCGCAACGTAATAAAAACCGTTAACTGAAAATGAATCTATCCGCAAAACTACTTATTGGGTAATTGTATGAGTCGTCGCGCGTGGGCGTTTCGCGGGCGTGCCATCATTGCAGGTCGCTGGATAGTCAGACCTGTCAACTCTTGGAGTTGGTCTACAGTTAGGTTCTTGCCGTCTCGCCATCGGAGCATCTTCTGCACCCCCTGTTGATTTTCGGTATGGTATATTTTGGCTGTCAACCTGACAACTGCCGTCACTTCATGACCCACCTTGTAGTGCGATAAACGCGGGGTCTATGATTTTCATAAGGTCTCCTACTTGATATTGTCGTCAAAGACACCCCCGAAATCGCCCAAGTAGGCATTCACGCGAAGGGTATACGTTGACGGTGGGTCAAACTCCATTCTCGCACCACGTAGATAAATTTTTTCATTGAGTGGTGTGAGTGTATGACGATAAACTTCCTTATCACGATTGTAAACTACAAAATCTTTACCCTCTACATCAACTATTACGTGCGTTGGGTCAAGCGTTCCCTTTTGCCACGTAAAATAGAGATAATGTGCACCACGTGTTTGATTGGTAAGGTTTTTAGAGAGTGCAACAGTGAATACGGACAAGGTGTCAACTTCGGGCTGTTCTTTCACGGTTTGGGCTACAGATTCTTTGACGGGTTGATTATCTTGACAACCTAAAACTATTATCACGAGCATCAAAACGAAAATCGTTCTCATAATATCACCTCTAAAGCAATTTTTTTTGCTAAAATAATTTCTAAATCAGGCGGGTCTTTCCGCCTGTTCTCCCTGCCCTAAAAATCAGTAGAATACAATATGTTACCTTATTCCCTCCTTTTGGGAGCATCTATCCATTGATAACCGCGTGATGAAATATTCCTATCCGCGGATTGCCTTTGATCAGGAAAGAGCGCAATTTATTGATCGGTAGCGGTATCGTGAATCCAAACGCCGAGAGTACCGGCACCGGCAAGCCGTGTGCTATCCAGCGAGTATTGAATTTCAAATAGCCAGCCTTTACCGAGCCGTGCTATCGCGCCTTCGGGGAGATGCCATTGTAGTGAATCTTCAGCGATACTATCGTTCGAGAAAAAGAGAACCGGCAAACAGAGAACGGTGAATGTGAAAAAAATGTAGTTTTCATTGTTATTCTCCTTTGAAATTTATATATCCCACTGAATATACTTTTTTGACAAAATAGAAATGCTGGTCCCCATTAAGGATAGACCGGGAAGCCAATAAACATCGGATCTCCAGCCATCCTATGGTCATTTGATACTATTTCAAGATTAACATCTTCCGCGTTGCGGTGAAATCGCCTGCAGTGAGGGTATAAAAATAGACACCGCTCGCGACCCTTTCACCAAATGCGTTTTTACCATCCCAATACGCTGCACGACTTCGGTGCTGATACATACCCGCTGGTTGATACCCAAGTGCCAATGCTCGCACCAATACTCCATTTACCGAATAGATGTGCAATGTGACATCGACGGGCTTCGCCAACTGATACGGTATCCATGTTTCTGGATTAAACGGGTTCGGATAATTCGCAAGTAGTGCCGTCTCTTTCGGTATCAACGTCACGAGGAGTTTTTGTAAAAACAGGATCCCGCGTAGTGATGTTGTATCCATGAGATTCAATTGCTGTGCAGCGGAAAGCCACTGTTTGACGTCTGTAGCAGCGAGCATTTCTGAGGCTTGAGGATTTAGAGAAGGTGCGGCGGCATTATTGCCTAATGCTCCAGCAACCAAGACGAGATCCGCAATGTTGACCTGTCCATCGCCATTGACATCTGCAGTATTCTGTCCTGTCTCGCCGAGATTTGAAGCGACTAATACCAAATCCGCAATGTTGACAGTCCCATCACCGTTAACATCTCCTTTGAGTTTAGTGGGTTCAGTTATCTCTGCGTTTTCAATCTGAGGGAGAAATGTCTCGCCTGCTCTGTTTGAAAGCAGCACATCAGATAAGGTTAGAGTGGATGCTTTCGCTGTGATAACCTCAAAGGTAAGAGTAGCGAGGGGACCATCTCCATCACTTTCTCCGGCGAGCGATGCAGCGTTGAGTTTTACGAGATTGCCCTCCACTTTCGGCTCTACAAAGAACGCATCCGCTGGTAAAAAATCACCATTCATACCTGAAACAAATCGGAGGGCTGTATCATCAAACTGCACGGTTGCCTGATAGCCTGCGACATTTTCGCCGTTAGCAATTTTCAGGGACAATTTGAGTTGTTGACCGATATTAGGGGACTGCACACTTGCAGGCGAGAGACTCACCGTATCTGATCGGTCCCCTGTATTGTAATCAGTAATTGATTCAACAGACGGCAACGAAACTTTGTCGTTATTTCCTAAAAGGAAGTTAGCGATTAGTTCAGCAGCAACCTTGCCTTTAGGGTTTACCTCGTTAAAGGTTTGATAGACAATACCAATCCTTCCACGATTACCATCCCGGACAATAACCGGATCCGCTCTGGTGGCTTGTGAGGTACCTGTATCACTCGCAAGAACCTTTTCAGCAAACCAGTCCCCGGTAAGTTCATCAAGGTGAAAGGCCCTATCGGATTTAAAATTCATAAGGCTTGGAGTAACCTCTTTGCCATCTTTCGTTACTACCATTGGGGTATTATTTTCCACCCCGAAGTCCCACATTGTGATATGTGGAATATCCATAATGGCTTGTAAAGCTTGGACATCATTATGCACGTTGCCACTGGACACATAACCAAAGTAATCACCATGGTTAAGAATAGTATTTCCGTCAGTTGATTCAATCCAATTTTCTGCCACAGAACCGTCCGGTTGACTATTAGGAGACGGGTAAATAGAAGTTGGTAGGGTCCCGTAGAGGATTAAAACATCTACGTTACCATCTGAAGTTGTTTGAAGCATCCAGTCTCTAACAGAATCTTCGGTTTGAACAATTTCGGCTTGAATACCTTCTGAAGAAAGCAATTGCTTTGTGATTTGAGATTGCCGATTGGCATCATCATGGCTTATCCAACTAACAGTCCCTGTATACATCAGAACGTTTATGTTTTCATAAGGTTTTGGAGGATCTTCTTGCAGATTGATTTTTCTGAAAATTGGACGGCTATCTAACACAATTGCGTCTTCTTTTGTCATTCGCATTCTATCACCCCAATCTTCAGTAGTATCTCCCCAAGCTTGGACAGTTCCATTTAAAGATTCACCATTATTATAGTTGTTATGTCCCGGGTCCAGTCCGAAAGCGTGGCCCAATTCGTGTGCTACTACACTAAGATAGTGATGCGGGAAATCATCTATCATATCCATAGTTACTATTGCATTACCGCCCCATCTATCACCGTGCCATGTATGCCCCCAAGCAAAACCTCGTCCCCATTGACCATGCATTTGTAAACCGCCCAAGATAATTAAATGCACATTATCACGAGAATCCCAATTGAGATCATTGTTGAATTTGTATGGGAGTTCGGATCTAACTGAATTCCAATTGTCGTTGGCATTCGTATCATAGTGATCAGTGTTGTGTTTAGCGTTAATTGTATGTATAACAAGTTTTCCATTTTCATCTGTTTCTAATGGAAATGTTTTATCAGTAAAATCGTGTCGCGTCATTTCTGACTGATAATATTTCTGAATATCTTTCATTATTTTATCATGGTATTCATGATCTATGTCTGGAGCATCTATTGGTTTAAAATACAGAACATGAACATCGAATTTAGCAATGGATGACAGAGACGATACTGAAATTAATATTAGGATCAAAAACGTTAGTAGAAGTCGGAAGTGTTTCATGAGGGTTCCGTCTGTTACATACTTAGAGTCTATCATGATTGTAAAAAACCTTAATCATAATTGCTTGGTCGATGATCGCCGAGGAGTCGTCTCTGCCGAGGGCTCGCTTGGGCGAGAATGGATGCATCAAACTGAAACTTATTCAGATAGGGCGGATATTTCTGTGTAATCATCCGCATGGCATAGTGGACTTGCATGAGATAGCGGACTTCATTACTCGTATTGGCAGAGCCGCGATGCCAGACTTCGCTGCGGAAAAGCACGACATCCCCGGCATTACATAAGATACTCTCTTCTCCGCGGTTATTCCACTCGGTTGCACCGTTTGGGGAACACCCAGAGAAATGGCTGCCCGGAACAAACTTCGTCGGTCCCAATTCTTCATACATATCGTTGAGATAGTAATGGGCAGTGGTGATGAAGATTGGGATTTTGACGCGCGGATCAGAACGAACGTCTGCCGGTAGAGAGATTGGCAGCCAATCGGTATGTAATCCCTGATCTGGACGGTCGGGTCCTGTCAGCCACGAATGCATACCGATGCAGTGGCAATCCTCGCCGTGCGCCGCCTCGGCAACTTCAATAACAGGCGATCTGTCAAGGTATTGGAGATACAACGGATCCCGATTAAACGAGTTGCTGATGAGCTTGTGAAGGAATGCGTTGCCATTTTGCGGGGTTTCATCCCGGTCATGAGATTCTGGGATCGCCTCTAATCGATCCATAGTCGCTCGTAATTCAGCGATTTCATCGGCGTCAAGCACGCTGGGGAAATAGACATAACCATCCCTTTCGAGTGCTTCAACTTGACTTTCTAAGTCGTCGTATGCAACGAGTGAAAGAGCTTTCGCCACTTTTGGTACTCCTTTCAGATAGCTGACAACCAAGCCCACAAGGACACACCTCAAATTATGTGTCACCTTTAATCATAATTGCTTGGCCGATGATCGCCGAGGAGCCGTCGCTGTTGAGGATTCGCTTGGGCAAGGATCGATGCGTCAAACTGAAACTTATTCAGGTAAGGCGGGTATTTCTGTGTAATCATCCGTTGTGCATAATGGACTTGCAAGAGGTAACGGGTTTCGTCAGCCGTATTGGCGGAACCCCGGTGCCAGACTTCACTGCGGAAAAGCACCACGTCCCCAGCATTGCATAAGATACTTTCTTCCGTTCTGCCTTTCCACTCGGTTTGCCCGTTCGGAGAACACCCAGAGTAATGACTACCTGGGACAAACTTCGTCGGTCCCAGTGCTTCATACATATCGTTGAGATAGTAGTGGGCAGTGGTGATGAAGATTGGGACTTTGACGCGTGGGGCAGAACGGATATCTGCTGGCAGCGCAATTGGTAGCCAATCGGTATGTAACCCCTGATCCGGACGTCCCGGTCCTGTCAACCACGATTGCATCCCGATACAATGACAATCCTCGCCGTGCGTCGCTTCAGCAACTTCAATAATCGGTGATTTGTCAAGGAATTCGAGATAGAGTGGATCTCGATTAAACGAGTTGTTGATGATTTTATTGAGGAATCCGCCGCCATTTTGAGGCGTTTGGTGTCGATCCAAGCACTCTGGGATCGTTTCTAATCGATCCATAGTCGCTCGCAACTCAGCGACTTCCTCAGCATCAAGCACGTTGGGGAAATAGACATAACCATCTCTTTCCAGTGCTTCCACTTGGCTTTCTAAATCGTTGTATGCAATAAGTGAAAGGGCTTTCGCCATTTTTGGTACTCCTTTCGGACGATAGCAATAGGTCAACGCTTCTCGCTATGATATGTTAACCGCAACGAAGTTGTCAATGAAAAAATATGTCGGAGTTGGATTTCAAGCGTCCGGATTTCCTTTAAGCTCCACCACAAAGCGATTGCCTCAATACCTCAGTTATACTGCCTTGAGTTTTCGCCATAGAGTTGTACGACTGATCCCCAAACGTTGTGCAGCGAGCTGTGGCTTCCCATCAGACGCCTCCAAAACTCTTTGAACCAATTCACGTTCCAATGCGGCAAGTGGGTTGCTTTCCCTGAGTGCCTGCGTAACAATATCATCTCTCGACGAAATAAGGTCGAGCGGTAAATGTTGCTTTTCAATGCTTCCACCCTGACATTTGACGAATGCATGCTCTATAATATTTTCCAACTCTCGCACATTGCCGGGGTAGGTATAATCCATTAAGATTTCAAGGGCATCGGGTGCGATCCGATGAATAGATTTTTGGGTCTGTTGACTGAATTTTTCAATGAAGTGTTCAATGAGGAGTGGAATGTCATCTCGTCTTTCACGGAGTGGCGGCGGCGTAATCGGGACGACGTTGAGCCTGTAGTATAAATCCTCGCGGAAACGTCCAGCATCAATTTCTGTTTTCAGGATTCGATTTGTCGCTGCAATGACGCGGACATCTACTTGCTTTGTATCAGTTGAACCAACCATTTCATATTCGCCTTCTTGCAAGACGCGAAGCAACTTTGCTTGTGTACTGAGACTTAACTCGCCGATTTCATCAAGAAAAAGGGTACCACCGTCCGCAGCTGCAAATCGTCCTTCACGCGTTGTGATGGCATCGGTAAACGCACCTTTGACATGTCCAAAGAGTTCACTCTCCAGCAGATTATCAACTAAGCCTGCGCAATTGACGCGAATGAAGGGCTTTTTTGCCCGATCGCTATTGTAGTGGATCGCGTGAGCAATCGGTTCTTTGCCGGTACCCGCTTTCGCCTTGAATCAGGACAGTTGTTTTCATGGGGGCGACGAGTTGAATCAACTCGAAAATCTCCTGCATTTTCCGATTTTTTCCGATGAGATTCCCAAACGAATGGCGCGCCTTGAGTTGGGCACTGAGTGCCTTTACCTCCGAAAGATCACGGGCGAATCCCTGGATAAATTCCCGCTCGTCATGCACAATTGGGACCGCGCGAATTTCCAATGGTAAGCGGCTTTTATTTTTATGCGACAGCTCCGTTTGGAAAGTAATCGGGTTCTGTTGACCGAGGCCTTTAAGCATTTCGTCGGTGTTTTGAAATTCATCGGGAGGCATTAGGTCGCGCAGCGACAGATTGACGAGTTCTTGGTGTGTGTAACCAAGCCAGGCACAGAAATTTTCGTTTACGGTAACAAATGCTTCTGTCAGTGATGGACAAATGAAGATTGCGTCATTGGACATCTCAAAGAGTGTGCGGTATCGTTTGTTGTTTTCGGCGAGTTTGTCTGTCCAATTCCCTTTTTCAATCAGAATTGAGAGTTGCCCAGCAATCGGTTTCAGTCGTCTAATATGTGCCTCGGAGAATGCTCGGGGTTGTTCACTGGTGAAAAAGACGACCCCAATCGGTTTACCTTGCACCTTGAGCGGAAGTGTTAGATTTGAGCGCATCCCTTCTTGAACCATGAGTCTTGTCCAGTGCGTCGGTCTTTTTGCGAGAGTTTCCTTAAAATCGTCGATAATTCGTGCTTCGCCTGAATTGAGAATAGGTTCAAGACTTGACCCTTTGATTTTTGCTGAGAACCCGTTGTCCAGCAAGATTTTTCTGTTGGATTTCGTTTTGCACTGCACTAAGTCACCGGAGAATTCGTCAATGAGTGCGATGCCTAACCGGTTATGTGGCACTATGCGCTGAAGTCCAGCGTGGATATTCTCAAAGACTTCATCGAGCGTCTTTCCAAGTTGAATCTGCTCAAGGATTCCATAGATATGATCAGCTTCAACAGTTTGGTTAAAAACAGTATCTTCGAGTCTATCACTCATTGGTGCTTCAGGAGTGACTGCGATCTGAAGGGTATCTCCATCAAGCCGGAGCGGATAGGTTCGGACATTCGGCGTCGTAATAGGGCATCCACTTTTCAGATCGTATTGCCAACCGTGCCAGGGGCAGGTAACAACTTCACCCTCCAGTGTTCCTTCGTTGAGTGGTCCTCCCAGATGTGGACAGGCATTATTGATAGCATAAAATCTTTTACCCGTGTTGAAGATTGCGATGCTTTTATTGTCTAATTTGATGACAATGCTCTGTCCCGGTTCGATTGCAGATGTTTTAACGACATTCATCCACTTCACCATCTTTCCTCCACGCGTTAGCAGGATTTGTTACCTATAGGTCATAGATTATCACATGATGGAGCAAATGTCAAGAATTTTGTTTCATTTATGAACATTGTTTCATTTATGAAGTAATCTTTATTTTTGTGATTCTTGGGCAATTCGTTTAGATTTTGTTTCAGATTTGAAATGCGGCAGTAAAATCTGAAACTTCACTTTAACCCATAAAACACTGATATATTTCAATTGTATATAGGTTCTGAATGTTTGGCACGAAACTTGCAATGCAATAATGTGTAAGCAGGACTTAATTGCTAAACACTTGGCTTCTAAACACTTCTAACCTACGAAAGGGATTATAATGAACACAGCATTTGACAGACCTTACAGACCTGTGGATCTGAACACATCACTCACCGAGGCATTTTCACTTACCTCTATGGCTGAACAGTTGATGGAAGAAGCTACATCTGCCACTTCTGGTAGAGCTTCGTTGACATTAGCCCGTGGAGATGAAATGACTGTTATCCTGATTACCTTAAAAGCAGAATACACGCTTGACGAACATCCAGCGCCTGCCGCTGCGACGGTTGTTATGCTTAGTGGCAGCATTATCTTTAAAACCAGTACTAAAAATATCACGATCGTCCAAGGTGAATCGGTGACCTTTACGGCTGACATTCTTCACTCAGTTCACGCGAACGAGGATAGTACATTTCTTGTCATTATCGGTGGCAAGCATGCTGAGTGAGTATTGAAAACGGTAAGCACGAAGCACTGTCATCCAGATTCTCCTAATGTTGTTTGATAAGACTCAATTTTAGTTGACTAATTGGAGGATTAAAAAATGAACCGTTATCTTGAACACGCCAATATGACCGTGAATGACCTTGAAAAAGCGATCGATTTTCTAACAACTGCCTTTCCAGATTTTCGAGTCAGGGGCGGTGGCGATAACGCCAATGGAACGAAATGGTGTCATCTTGGGACTGACGATTTTTATATTGCGCTCTCAGATCGGAAGCATCCCTTCACGGGTGACCGTAAGGGGAGTTACGTAAACCATCTCGGTTTTGCTGTTGATGACGCTGAAGGTATCCGAGAACGCTTGCTCGCTGCGGGATATAAAGAAGGGTATAAGGTTGGACCGCATCCCCACCGAAAACGAATCTATTTCGTTTATGCGGACGGTTTTGAATGGGAGTTCGTCGAATACTTCACGGATGACCCAGCAAAACGGAACGACTATTCACAATGAAAATAACTTTCGTTCGGGACGCAATGCTTGTTAAAACAAAACTTGTAGGGTTAAGACATGGTGCTTGCCCTACAAGTTTTTGGTGCCTTGCTAGATGTTTCATCAATCTTCATCAATAGACCAGGTGCAGTTGATATGACTGTCCTTGTAAAATTGCTTGAGTGCTGGCTTATCAAACCACAGTTGAATTTCTTTACCCACAATATGTCCAACGCTGCTCACCTTGAGGTAAAGACCACCCGCTGTCCACTCAGGCATGATGTTATATTGTCCGGTCTGTGCGGCGTAGAGGCTGAGCAGTGCCAACGGCTCCATCGCGTCGAGATTCGCGGTTCTATGGGTATCCTGCAGAAGTTCAGCCACACTTCTCCCTTCATGTCCCTCTTGTAGTTCCGGTTTATCCATGACCTTGCTGTGGAGGATAAAGTCATCTTCAAGCGTGAAAAGACCGCTATCGGGGTGTTGTCTACCTTGCAGCAGATTATCGCCTATCCGTTCCGCCATCGCCAGAAATTCTGCCTTCGGTTCTATTCGGTACAGATCCACCAATGCGAAGATATAAGCAGGTTCCAAGGTGGTTGTGTCAAAATTCAAGGACGGCGGCGAGTTTTTATCGGTACCGATGTCTCCGATCCCAAAGGCTTTAAACATCATGCGTAGATAGTCCCTAAACGCACTTTTGCCACCAGAAACCCTATACCCACGGGCACAGACGGAAGTAAAGAGCGGCGTAATGTTTTGTGGTAAGAATGCGCCGCCTTCTTTCGCACCAAAGTATAACTTTGCATCTCTGAAAGGTCCCTTTATCCGAAAGCCTGTGAGATCCGTCCCATCAATAACGATGCTTTTCAATGTATTGTTTTTCGGATCGTAGGAAGCGTCTAAGAAATCGATGATGTGTTGTTCAACCGCTGCTTTGATGTGCGCCATTTCGCCGATACGTCCGTATTTTTCGGCGTTTTCTACGATGGTCAGCATCCCCATCATCTGCGTAATGGTGTGGTTCAACTGGTTGCCGACATAGACCCTCGGTTCGGTCGCTTGCGGATATTTTCTGCCGAAGACGTTCAACCCGCGTTTGCCACTTTGCGGATGCACCAGATTGGGCCAGATCCCAGTCTCTGGAGCTCGCTGCTTTATAATCAGATTTAAAAGGCGTTCCGCCCAGATTCGCGGTGCCTCTTCCTGCTTTTGGTAGCCCAAGCTGTAACCTGCGTAAGCGAGATCCAATGCCACACTGATGAACGAGAGATCGCCACTGATTACAGGGTCTTTGTATCCATTCCAAGGTCTGTTCCAAGTATTAGCATGATCAACCTGCTTTTTGAAATCACCGTGTCGGTTGTAGTGTAAGGCATCCCAATCCTTGATATTCGCTTCCCAAATCCCTTTCATCAGCATCTCACCGCGATCGGGATTCACGGCTCTCAGCAATTCCCAGTACGGATATACATCCTCTATTTCGTGGACAACGCCTTTCATGCCGTACCGATTACCAGTCACCAAATCTACATAGCCGTGTCCACCCCAATGCAGAACGCCACTCTCTGGATACCAGTAGTGGTTGAACATATATTCGGCGGCTTCTCCCGCGGCATGGACGTATTTGCCGTCCCCAGTGAACTGACTTAAAGAGGCAAGCAACCGCATCAAGTTCTGCTGATTCTGAAAGAAACTCCAGACCGCTGGTTTCGGTTCGGTGCCTGTGCGGTGAGATGTCATAGATCTGGGTGCTTTCACATGGTCGGTATGGAGGCAATCCGCAAAGAGCGGCATCTCTTTGCCACTATATCTATCTCTCCCGTATTGGATAGCTGTCCCTGCGAAGAGACTGGCAGCTTTTAAGAAGCGGTTATTCTCTATTTCGTCCAGATGCAATCGGTTTCTGCCAATCCATCGATCCAATCGATTCATGCTCATAGTCCCTCCATGCTATTTTTTGTTTGTTTTTTTCTCCACGCGATGACTGCAGATCCAAACACGGCGAAGCCGAAGAGCGTAAACGGCATCTGCCACAGCAGAAAACTCATGTGTGTATGGATGTACGAGTGTGCCTTGAAGATGACATGCCACGATAGAGGTGCCAGAATTGAGAACCACGTCGTCCAGACTAAGGCGATATAATGGTGTCGTCGTTCTGCATTACCACGCCACAACAGCAGCGCAGACATCGCGATAAAAAGGACTATCAGATAATAATAGCGGATTTTCAATAGGAGGTTAGAGACGAAGGCGTTCAGGTCAGGTAGATAGTTATTGAGATCAAAGAAAATACCGTTCATGTAAGTGATAACTACGCCTATCGTTCCTGCTTCGAGGCTGGCAGCATATACGGGTGGAAAGTCCGCCGCCTCTCCATACGTGCGCTTACCAAAAGACCAGATGATATGTTCAACCCCATCCATAAACCCGTCCTTGGCAGCACCAATCTGGAAACACAGCATGATAAAACTCAAAAAAATTGCTACGCCTGATCCGAGTCCGGCTGCAAGCGTCCACTTCACGCATTGGCGGCGGCTCCATTTGTCGAGAATAACATAATAGACGAACGGCACCATCATCATGACCAGCGTAGTTGTAATATACTCATAGCCGTTGATGAAACACTTGATGGAAACCGCGATGAAGATAACAATGCCAAACCGGATGAGTTGTCGGTCCAATGTTTCTCTGTAGCGTTTAAGGAAGTACATGACGACAATCATCGGCAGATAGAATGCCCACAGACTCCACCAAAGATTCTTACCAAAGACCGTCAACCATTGAGACAACACAGCCGAAACGATAACGCATATCGCCACCCACCCACCAAATTCCTCATAGAACCAACCTACGATGCATGTCAACGCGCCTGCAGAAAGTAAAGCCGTCAATATATAGAATAACGTTAATTTGATTTGCGACGATAATGGAATGAGTCTATCCAGTACGCTAAAGACCATCCCTTGACCGCCAGGTTGTGAATTGTACGTTGAAAATTTATCGAAGGAGAGGTTGTAAAGATAAGCCGTATATTGGGGTCCCCGTTCTATTGGAGGTATCCATTCCGCATCCGTACTTTTCGCGGTTCCCCAACCATTCAGACCCCCCGCTGAGAAGATACCATCTTGGCGAGATTTGACCATTCTTCCCATGACATGCGCTTCGGTGTCTTTCTGATGTTTGGCGAACCAATTCTGATCAGCGACGCGCCATGTGTTAGCGAAAAACCCGAAAAACAAGAGTCCGATTGATAGTGCCCATAAGGCTATCTTCCTTACGAGTTCCGATTGACTGAGATGTTTAAGTTGCATATTGACATACGTCCCTGCTTTGGTGGGTGGAATAAGTTAAATTGGACTTACGCATAATGGAGATATTGAGAGGGAAGTATGGAAGGAGCGGAAGGATGGTGGGATGTTCGCCCAGCCTTCCAATCTTCCAGTCTTCCAAGTCCACAAACAAATGATTGGATTTTACGTAAGTTCTATTAAAGTATCCGCCCTTTCTTAGGCACTTGCGAGTTAGGATACCAGCGAGAATCGGAGGGCGGCACCGGCTCAGGGGGTTGTACGGAAGCGAATTCAGACAACTTAGGTCGGATCTCGTCTTCCCAAATCCCTTCCACATCATCAAACGTCAAGGGTGTGTGGTTAGACACTTCCGCTTCATAAGCCGATAGCAACTCCTTTGTTTTTTCACCGAAATGCGCCACAATATCCGCCACCATCTGTTCCCCGACTTGACGACTGGAGGATTCGTTGAAAGACCCCATTGCGAAATGAGGTGCGCGTGTGTCATCCGTCGGCATCCGCGACATATCCACACAATCGGGTGCCACTGCCCAAAGCACGGACGTTTCACCGCGCCCAGCGTGCCCACCCAATCCTTTACCGTCCTCGAAACGTTCGATATCCGCGCCGATGCTCATCGTCGAATACATCCGAACCCCGACGTGTGCCTGCATAATTTCAATCACCACCGGCACGTCTAACCGATGCGGACCCGAATGCCCCGAAAACAGAATCGCGCCGTGAAAACCGAGCGCATCCACTGCCCGAATGTGATAACACATATTCTTCAAAAACATCCAAGGCGGTATCGCTGTCAGCCAGGGTCGTTCTTGGTTCACTTGGTTGTGTCCCCATGAACCGTAGCCGCCAATTTCATGGCAGTGCCAATAAAACGGCGGTGCGACGATCCCACCGTGCGCTTGCGCCGCCTGACACGAGCATTCGTGCGCCCGAATCGCATCCATCCCAACCGCATTGTGCCAACCGTGCGGTTCACACAACCCATAAGGCAGATACACCATCGAACACGCCTCGAACGCCGCTTCTAATTCATCGGGAAACATCCGTTCCCATCGCACCTCATTGTGTCCCATTATGATATTCCCTTCCGATTATTCGCGTTTTTCACCGGGTTTTCGTCGAAGTTTTGAGGCATAACTATCGCCTTCAGGATCGTAGGAAACGAACACTTGTCCGTCTTCTACAACCAGTCGCGGTACAGTCCGATGACGACCATCGCGTTCGGGACCTCGCATGACAGCAAACTGTGCCTCGGTCATATCTTCAACCATATCACCCCATCGGTCCTGAGGATCAAGCACACCACCGCCCCAATTTACGTTTTTCGATTGATACTTAATCAGGACCCCGCGTCTGGGGATCGGATTCTTCCACACCAAGGCACCGTGCGTGCAACCGCCGTCCATAAAGAAAAGCACATCCCCTGCCTTCATAACGGGTTGTACCACCAAGCCCATCGTGTCGTCACACGTCCGAATCCCGCGTGGCATAGAGTACTGCGTCTTATGGGAACCGGGTACACACGCGAAGCCGCCGAGTCCGGGTTCGACATCGCGCAATTGCCATGTAATCGTGACAGTCTCAGCATAACTGCGTCCGTTCTTAAAAGCATAACCGCGTGAGGGTGTCATCGGTTCATTTCCATCGTGCAGTGAGTGTCCCGATGTGCCTTGAACGGCGCAGAATACGGTCGCGCCCCCCATGCGATAGCCGCTACCGCCCATCCAATTCATTCGCTGCACAACCTCAGGATGCGCAATCATGCGTCGAAATGGCGCGTTATAAGGATCCGGTAGGTCTAACAAGCCCGGCAGGAGCGGACGACCTGTTCCTGCTTGGCTGATTGATCCGCGCGCCAGTTCCTCGCCTACGACGATACGATCTTGGAATTTATCCACAGCCTCATTGGCTTCTGCCAGCCACTGCTCGTCCATCAGACCGCGCACCACCAGATACCCGTTTAGGTCCCAAAAATAGAACTCTTTCTCATCAATGCCTGAATTCGGGTCGCGCATATAAATTGATGGATGAACGATGGACGAATCTTCCTCTACCCACGTCTCTTCGCCATCTGTGTTTAGTACAGGTGGCGGACTCGAACCCTTATATCCGGGAACATACATGACCGCCTTTTGTGCAGGTGTCGCTTCGTCCGCCCATCTGGGTAAAGATTCAGTTTCCGAGTAAGGTCCAGGTGGATTGGATTGAACCGCTGCACGCGCGGCATACCAATAACTCAACAATCTTTTCGGTTCGTTTTTCCAGGGGCGAACGCCTTGGAGCGTAGGTACCGCGACCAAAAATAGATCGCCTGCCTTGAGTTCTGGCTGCACCAGTACCCCCATATCATCAACGCCGGTTGCCAAATCGTCGGGTGTTTCAACGTTGCTCTTGTGGCTCGCCTGAACAACAACGAATCCACCGTCGCCTTCGGAAACATCTTCCAATGCCCAGACCGCTTTCACACCTTGGCAACGCCTCTGACCGTTTTGTTGGCGATATGCCAAGGACGGATTCCTCGGTTCATCGCCGCCGACGAGCGGTGCCTCTACTTCACCTTCCCGCTGCCCTAACAACCGTGGTGCCTGATCGAGCCGGAAACCATGTCCCACAATCTGGTTCAAATACCAGACTAATTTGGGTTGTACCAGTAGGTCGCGGAACAATTCGCGGTGCGGACTGTCCCCGCCTAACAGCATCTCACTATCTTCAATTGCATCTAATGCCTCATTGAGTGCTGCGACCTCTTCTTGACTGAGAACACCTGGGATGTGTAGGTAGCCTGCTACATCAAAAGCGTAATTCTCTTCGTTGGTCATAAGTTCATTATCCATTTGTTCCTCCTTTTCATCATTCATTGAAGTTCTTCGTGCTGTGAATAGATCTAACAATTCCTTTACCGAGATGTGTTTATCCAACAAAATCGTATTTATGAGATATGCTATAGTGATTCTGACAAAAGGTCTGTTTCGTCAAGTCTACCCCAGAAGCACAGCCGCTAAGAGTATGAATAGAATACATATAATAAAACAACTAAGGAAGCCGTTTATTACAATGCAAGAGTGAGAACCTGTCTGATTTTACTATGACTCTCTTCTAACGGATAACAGTCGTCAGCGACGGTTCGGAAGTAATCTATTGACTTCCGACTGACTTTTGTTCGATCTCGTATGATCCCAACAGAGCGAAAATCAGGGAGCTTCCATGCTTTAAATTCATAGAGAGCGATTGTTGCTTGATTGACTTTTCTATCCGTGGGCAGGGCGTAGACGAAAAGCGGCGTTCTCATCCCGTTTATTCGGCAGTCTACTTTATATCTACCATCAGGGTCATGTTCTTTGTGAAACCAGTCCAATTCAATACGATCTTTTGAAACGACGCTATACATCATCTTTTTAAACTCACTCATGAATGTTTTTCCATGGGCATTTTTCCAAGGTATAGATGTCACGCTCGTTATCTTCAGCAGTGACTGCGCAAATGCGTATAGGGCATCTCCATAATCGGTGCCCCTAATTTCAAGTATCAATTCGCCGTCTCGATCCTTAACTCCGAACGCAGAAAGGGCTCTTGATATAATATCTTGACGGATACCTCTAAAGAGTTGCTGCTCATCTATGTCATAGGTCAGATGCATGTAGGTATGCCCTTCATCAGAAAGTATCCACCCTTCAGATTCTTTCTTTAAAATAATAGAGATGTGGTCCCCGTCGTTGAATCTGAACGGCGTATACACGTAGAAACGGTCTTTCCCATCAGGGACAAGTTCTATCTCTGTTGAAATGCTATCAATAAAATCCTTCTCTATAGTCCCAATAGACATGATTTTACCTCCTGTGATACTACCCAACGCTTAAAGGCGTGGGCTTCGGTTTCATAGCGACTGCGGTTTTCGCTCAAGCGTCCACCGTCTTATTATCGCTCCACCAGCAGGCGATTAGTCCGAATCAGATCGGCATTATCGTGGCTTAGGTCACGGGTATCCCCGCCCGCAAGATATTTTTAGCAGCGTTTATGTCTCTGTCGTGGTGTGAACCACATTCGGGGCATGTCCACTGCCTATCAGAAAGCGTTAGGTTTTCGTTGTGGTAGCCACAATCAGAGCAAGGCTTCGTTGTCGCTGTCCACTGTCCCGCTTTCAATAATGTTTTGCCATATTTGGCACAGGTCCATTGAAGTATTGATGAGAACTCACCGAAGGCAAGGTCAGATGTTTTGCGTCCCCAAAGCTTTTTCATGCCTTCAAGGTTGAGCGTCTCTATCGCGATTCTATCGTATCTACGGACAAGACGAAGTGCGAGTTTGAAAAACCAGTCCCGTCTTTTTTCTCTGATTTTTTTATGCAGACGGGCAAGGTGTCGTTTCGCACGATACCACGCATTTGAACCTTTTTGCTTTCGGGAGAGTGCTTTATTTGCTGAACGGATAGCATTTAGCATGCGTTTATAGAACTCTGGCGACTCTATTTTAATGCCGTCTGAAAGTGTGAGAAATGTTTTCATACCGAAATCTGCCCCTGCCTCATGACTGGTCAGTGGGAGTTTTTCGGAAGTCTCACAATCTTCACACGATAGATATAAATAGTAATCTCCTACATTATCACGTTTGATCGTTATAGTTTTGATAGTGCCAGTCCACTTACGGTGTTTCCAAAATGTAAAGGATTTGTCTAAACAGTTGATTTTTATACGATTGCCTTCAATCTCATATCCTGCTTGTGTGAACGTCAATGAGTTATATTTGTGGCTCGGTTTGATTTTAGGCTTGCCTACTTTGCGAGGGGACAATCCTTTCTTTTTCGCTTTAAGATAATCAAAAAACTTTTCATAACCGAGGTGAATACGTTTGGCAACTTGTTGTATCACTTGACTCGGCAGTTGATTCCAATGCGGTTTTGTTGTTCGCTTCAACTTCGTTATATGACGGCAGATACGACCAAAACCGGCATACTTGCCATACATACGATAATAACGCCTCTGCAATAAAATCAAGTGAACATGCACGTCATGCAAATCGTCAAGCAGATTGCCAATCTGTATCATATTAGACTGATGATAAAACTCATATTCATAGGTTGTCATGGTATATCAAGTATCAAGTCCTTAACCCCTTCACAGTGGGTAGGCAGACACGTAACCTTGCGATTACGCTGTGAATGTCTGCCAACTTGATACTATAATTAGACTACACTTCGTAGGTGAATATCAAATTTATTTTTTAACATTTACACAATTAGCGGGAAACCTATATCACAAAGCTAAAGCATTGGGCTTTACGCCCGAATGCCCGTAAAAACCACTGAAGAAAAACACATATTCTGATTAGGGTCAAACAAATTCTTAAGCACGATTTACCTAATGTCTTTCATTTTTTAAGTTCTTCCGATGTCCCAGTCCGTTTTATCCCCTGCAAAGCTGAGAGGGTAGCAGACGCACCGTGCGGTATGCTTCGCAGTGCCACCCGAACTGGTTTAAACGGTATAACACAAAAGCAAAAGATTGCCAATTTAGGTTATGCATGGTTCATATAAAAATAGTATTTACAATCAGGAATATCGTCAAATGGGAGATGGACACAACTAACCCTTGGTGAGCTTGTGGCTACAAACACCATTCGTAAGGACCGGGACCTGTCCGGCAAACCATCTCGCTAATTTGCTGTCGCATCTGCGCGATGCGGTTCTGGTGTTCCGGACGATCTGAAACGTTTCGCATTTCGTCCGGGTCTGTCTTTAAGTCGTACAGTTCATCAATATCAAAACGGTTCCGAATATATTTCCAGTGTCCATCTTTTACCATCACACACGCTGCCAGTTCTTCGGGTGCATCGGCATTGTGATAGATCGCATCGAGGCTGGCGATTTCAGCGAAGATCGGTTGACGTTCCGGTTGTTGTCCGTTCAAAATTGCCTCCGCAACGGATCGCCCATCAATTGGCGTTTCCGGCACCTGATCCGCGAAACGCAACAACGTCGGCATCAGATCCACACCCGCCAGCGGAGTTGTGACTCGAAAGCCGGACGGCAAATGGTGCTGCCATGAGAGCAGACACGGCACCCGCACCGAACCTTCATACATCAGACACTTCTCGGTAAAGCCGTGGTCGCCGAGCAACTCACCGTGATCACTCATAAAGGCGACAACCGTATTCGTTCCCTCAAGCGCATTCAGCAAACGACCGACTTGATTGTCAATGTGCGTAATTAGGGCATAATAGTAAGTCATCATTCTCTGGAATTCAGCGTCAGTGACCGTTGAAGGGATACGAAATTTGCCTCGCGTTTGGAATTCGGGTTTCCCATCAAGTGGATCGCGCAACGAAGGGGATAGCGGCACCTCTTCTTCTCGATAGCGTGCCGGCAGGTCCGACGGCACGAGAATACGAGGGTGCGGGTCTTTGATACTGGCAAATAGGAAGAACGGAACATCATCATCTTGTTGCTGAATGAATTCGAGTGAACGGTCGATTGTCCAAGTGGTGCGTTGCTGTCGAGGATCGGTGATTGTCCCAAATTCCAAGATATTTCCGTACTGTGTCATTCCGGGTGCCTTTGAACGATAGAGGTTTTCAACACCTTCTGTTTCAAAATAATCAAAGAGTGGGTCTGGATGGTCTCCAAGATAACGATAGGTACACCAGAAATCAGAAAACCCGTGTTGTGGACGATGGTCGTCCCCCAGATGCCACGGTCCAACGATACCACAGCGATAGCCAGCACGTTTAAGCACATCCCCGATAGTGATGCGGTCATGCGGCAGGTAGCCGCCGAATTCACCCATCCTTTGGGTCCCATAGTTTCGCAGTTGCAAATGGGCATGTGGATAGAGTCCAGTCAACCAACTTGCCCGTGCCGGTGAGCAGACCGGTGACGCACAGTAAGCATTTTCAAAACAGACCCCGCCCGCTGCCAACCGATCCAGATGTGGCGTTTGAACGATCGAACTACCAGCGAACCCAGCGGCATCCCACCGCATCTGATCACACATAATGAGTACGATATTGGGTCGAGAGGTCGTCGTGCTGTCCATTTTTTGTTAAATTTCCCTATAGTTGCGTATACGGGTTGTATTCTTTACCGACAATATGGTAGCATTATACTATATTTTGACATCCAAACCAACAAAAAAGAGGTAGGGGTTTCAGCCCAAGAGTGATGAACATCGTCTTTCTATTTTCAGATGAACACGCCGGGCCTGTGATGCGGAATAGCGGGCATCCAGTCGTCCAAACGCCGCATCTTGACCGCCTTTCGGAGCAGAGTTACACCTTCGATAACGCCTATTGCAATAGCCCAATCTGTACGCCTTCACGCTTGTCGCTGCTCACGGGACGCTATCCGCATCAGATTGAAGCATGGGATTTAGGGGCAATTTTGGAGCGGCAGCACCAGACCTGGGGCGATTATTTAACGGAAGCGGGTTATGAAACCGTGTTGTGTGGACGGACGCATTTCAACGGGACTGACCGCCTTCTCGGCTTTTCGGATCGTCTACTGGATGACCTACCTCGGTGGAGGCACACAACCGGTCGTCCGCCACGGCGTACGCCGGACGCGCGTCGAGGCTCCAATTCACACGTCACCGAATGCGGACCGGGGGACCACGAACACACGAGATATGACCGAAACGTTACAGACTTGGCAGTTGACTTCCTTCACGAAAAAGCAGCTGCATCAGACGACAAACCATTTCTGCTGTATTGCGGGTTCATGCATCCACATTTCCCGCTGATCGCACCGCCCGAATTCTATTCACAGTACGACCCGGACACCCTTGTGCTGCCTGATACATGGAACGAACCGCTTGAATCTCAACACCCTATAATCCAGCACCACCGTTGGGCGTGGCGGAACGACATCCCACCGCCAGAAGCCACTGTGCGTTGTGCATTAGCCTCGTACTACGCGCTCATTTCGTCACTCGATGCTCAGATTGGGCGGATACTTGAGGCGATTGACACATCTCCGTTGGTGGAAGATACAGTTGTCATCTATACCAGCGATCACGGTGAGATGGCAGGACACCACGGAAATTGGCAGAAGCAGTGCTTCTATGAACCGGCAGTAAAAGTGCCGTTAATGCTGCGACTACCGTCAGGTGAGACTTGTCGCGTGGCACAAAACGTCTCTTTGGTGGATGTCTTGCCGACTTTGTTGGAAATCGCTGATTTGGAAACGCCGTCTGATTTACCCGGCGATAGTCTGTTGGAGATCGCCCGAAACCAACCGGATGAAACAACGCGCCCTGTCTTCTCAGAGTACCATCACATGGGGATGTGCAACGCCGGTTTTATGCTCAAGCGTGGAGATTACAAATTGTGCCATTACGTCGACAACGAGCCGCAATTGTTCAATGTGAAGATTGACCCGTTGGAGGACGACGATTTGGCACCAAAACCTGAGTATGCGGCAAGACGTAGCGAATTGGAAGTTGCCTTGCGCGCGATTGTCGATCCAGAGCTGACAGACGCGCGGGCAAAAGAGAACCAAAGAATGCGTAGAGCCAAAGGTAGAAATACCTAACTATTAGACCTCGCCATCCCAATAACTCAGACTTGGATCTTTACGGTAAATCTTTCCGACGACATAAGGCAACACTTTGTTAGAATCTGGGTATTCACTCACATCGTGTGGTGTAGTAGTTCCGAGAATGAAGAACACAACGGGCGCATCGGTATTATTTACGAACTTATGCGCGCCGATGGTGCCGGGCGGAAACGCGATGAAATCCCCTTCCGTTACTTCCACATCGCCGCGTGGGGTTTTAAGCGTACAACTCCCTTCCATCACGTAGCACATCTCCTCACCGAAGTTGTGAAAATGCATCGGAAAACTCATCTTACCGGCTTGAAGACGGATAATACGGTATCCCAAATTCTTTCCACCGATGAGTGGGTCAATGTCTTTGTCCTCAAAATCATAGGGGGGTGGCGCGTTTTTATACTGCCATTCAATTTCGTCAATATGGATTCGGTTGATATAGATATCGCGCCGTGCCTGTAGACAATCAAGGAGGTGTTGACGTGCATCCTTGAAGATGGAGTGTCCATCACCGACGAGGATCGTGTTGAAGCGGAGTGCTAAAATTTTGCGGAGTTCAAGTGCCGCTTTCGGAGGGTCGCTGAGTTTAGTATCAGCCAGTAAAGTCAATGCCCCCATCGGTTCGCCTACCACCAAATCCCCAAAGAGGACGGTCTGTTTTTCTGGAAAATAGAGTGCGATTTCACCCAGACTTTTCCCGTGGCTGAGATGGATCGCATGTAAGCCCGGCACAATCGCCTCACGGTCTTGAACTGTTCGGGTCGGTGTGATGTTCAATGCGTCGGCATCGGCTTCATGCACAATTACGTCAGCACCCGTCCATTCTTGAAAAATAGCGGCTTCGCGTTCGTGATCAGCATTCGTCAGCACAATGGACTTCGCGCCGCCGAGTGCTGTCAAGTGTTCCTGATCGGCATCGGACATCGGGACTGGATCTATCAAAATGTTTCCGTCCGGACGCACCCACAAATGTCCGTTAAAATCTATCTGTCGCTCCGGACTAAAGACACTCCAACTGTACATATCTTCAAAAATCAGACGTTTCATTCTTGTTTTTCCTTCGAGACAAGTCCGTAGACCTCAAGTTCGTGTATGAAGGCTCTCCCTAACTTTATTTGCGGGACGATTGTGCCACGCCTCGGATCAAACCGATTGGCTGCTTTTTTATCATCGGTGGTGCCGCTGATGTAGATGCGGATGGCATCTGTCACAACAGCATTGACGCGCATTTTAATAACCGGACTTTCATTGTTCTGAATCTGCATAATTGCACGCCAACGTCCTTCACCTTCCATTTTCTCGTATATCATGGCGTTTATAATATTTGTCCCGTTGATGGTAATCCGATGAATCGCCTTTTGTGTAGGCAGATTTAGGTGAATCCACCTGCCATCAGCGTATCCTCTTGTCTTTAAATCGCCGTCTATCATTCCGGGTGACGTACAGGTGACACCTTCCGTGACGGCGTAGTTGTACAGTTCCTGCGGTTCAAACACCATTTGCAGCACCTTGGATTGGCATCCTGAAAGGAGTACAATTGCAAGGAACATTATAGAAATAGAAAAGTAACGTCGCATCTTTTCTTCCTCCTCTCTGTCTCCGCTTTTCAGGATATTATATCACATTTCCGATTTTCTTCTAAAGCGGAATTCTATAGGGCTATTTAGTTTTCGGTTTTTCGTCCAATTTTGGCCCCCCAGGACCGGTAGGTGCGTGTTTCTAACCGCACCGGATCTGTAACAGAAAACATAAAACCCGAGAATTTCTTAAAACTAAATCACCCTGTGGAATTCTACGAAAAGTGTTGCTTTAAAACCGAACGCCACATATAATGCATTATCTGTATTCAGAAGGACTTACGCATTTTTCTATGATAACTATGTATTACGCACTGCAGGGTTTTTGCTTGGGTATTTCTTCGAGGGTTTTAAACCCCGCCTGCAAGGGGGCTGCGTAAGTCCTATTCAGACTCAAGTTTGGACAATTCTTATACCGTGAGCATTGAGTTTCCAAAGGAGTGCCTATTTTTCGCTAAGTTTCTCATGTTCACGGAACTCGTCCAAAAATCCCTCACTCCGTAAGAGTATAATGTCTATAAAAAACGGGCCCCGCGGCACCCCTCACTCCGTAGGAGTGCTATGTGTTTTTCGTTGGGAGCGGGTTTCAAATTTCTCCACTGAAAATTGTCCAAAGTTTAGTATATAAACTAAAGTTTGGACGATATTGTAAAGTTTATGCTGCCTTGTCGAAAGGCAGGGGCGTATCGGGTTGAAAATCGGTGCTAATATTCTGCGAGTTTGTTTTTCGCTTGAACTTGGCAGAAAATGATGCCACCGCCATTTGCGAGCGGAGATAAGCCACCCGTAAGCCTTGTGTAAGTTTTTCAGGACGATACCAATGAATGTTGAGATGTTCACAGACCTTCTCAACACTTATCTCTTTGCACATAACAGTGCGCGTCGTGAATACCAACTTCGTCAGACTTGCTGCAACGAAACTCAGTTGGACGAACCGGTTGATGCTTTTCCGAGATTTCAAGCGATAGGCATCGAAACCGAAGTGCTGTTTGACGTCCCGAAAAGCTGTTTCTATTTGCCACCTTTGTCGATAATACGCAACGATCTTCGGTATCTCAAGCGTCAAGTCTGTTGTAAAGACGCAGAAATACCGATACGGTTTTGAGGCTTTCGGACGGTTGCGGATGACGACGATCCGAACCTGTGCGTCACACATTTTCGTCCGCACAACTTTTGAGGCGATTGAATAACTTTTTGCGTCTATGTCTATCGTCTCATACCGCAACCTGCGAATATCAAGCCGGTCTCCGTATTTCCGGGGTCTCCCGCGTTGCCGGCGTTTCGGTTGCTTCGGTAAACGATAGAAGACGGCATTAGATTTGGCGCGACATAAAATATGATGTCCAAAACTCAGTGCCATTGTAAAGACTTTTCGCCGTGCGAAGCCACGATCAAAGATGATAAGTCCCGGGAGGATCTTTGAACAGATGCGCTTTAGAACCGCTTGACTCTTATCGCGAATCGTCTGTGGAACAATGAGTTTCACCCATACTGGGAAAAACTGCCACTCCGTGGGTGTCGGACACAGCAAACCGAGTGCGCCAAACTCGTGTCCGAAGTGAAACTTTGATTGATTCACGCGATGCTTTTGATAACCGCAGTTGCGAAAAAAATGTAAACCCCATTGGGTTTTGCCAGTCTTCAAGGCTTTGGTTTCGTCATAGACATAAACCCAATCCTCAAAGACATCTTGGAGGCGTTTGATGAGCCGTGCAGCAACGGCATCCGCATTCCATCGCCCCCGGGAAAGGAACTTCGGAAATGACCAATACTTCGTTTCTGAAGCACTACATTGATAAAGATCCGTCAGCGTTCCACTGCCTCTATTGGCGATGAATCCGAAGATAAACGCTTCAAAGAGTGCGAAGTTTTGTTGATTGAATAAAAGTCGAAAATCCGATAGAATATCTCCTAAGCAGAAAAGGAGGTTCATTTTTACGTTCCTTTCAAAACAGTGGTATGTTTTTATGAAAGGATACCTACTTTTCTGCTTTTTCGCATTATAATTCTAAAAATTGTCCAAACTATAGTATTCAGAAGGAGAAGGAGAAAAATATGTACAAAAGTGCGATTTTAGGGTGTCGGGGACGTGCGCGCGGGCACGCCCGTGCCTACGAACACGTCAAAGGCGGGAAACTGTCCGCTATCTGTGATATGAAGGAAGATCTGCTTAACGATTTCGGGGACGAATTCGGGATTGATGCCCGCTACACTGATCTTGATGAGATGCTCTCCAAAGAGAAACCGGATCTGCTACACATCGTTACCGCACCTGTGCTACGCGGCAGCAATGAACGTATCCGCTACCCGCTGATGAACCAAGCCTCTGAACACGGTGTGCCTGCAGCAATCGTCGAAAAACCGATCGCCGTTGAAAGCGAAGACTGGCGGCAAATCTCCGAGCTTGCAGAACGCACTAAAACCAAATTCGTCGTCAACACACAACTCAATTTCCATCCGGAGAACCTCACACTCAAGCAGGATGTCGCTGAAGGCAAAATCGGTGCGATCAAATTTATTGAGGCAAGCGCGCGTAACCCACCCGTAGACCAAGCACCGCACGTCCTACAACTCGTGTCCTCTTATATCGATAACTCGCGACCCGCAAAGGTACATGGACAAATATCAGGCGCAGGGCAGCTGGATTCTGCACAACCTTCACCCGCAAACGCCACAGCACTTGTGACTTACGCAAACGGCGTGCAAGCCTCGGTCGCATTCGGTCCCGAAATGGCGCCACGTGTACTCCCGGATACCGGAAACAACCGACACAAACGCGTCTGCGTGTTCGGTGAAACAGGATTCGTCCACTGGCGATTTGAAAGTTGGGAACGGAATCTACCCGGCAGCGGTTATGAAGGTGGGGACATGAGCTACGGCGGACAAGATGTCATCGCCCAAGGCGGACTCACCGATGCTGTGTTTGAATGGCTTGATGATGAAAGCAAAGTCCATCCGACGCATCTCAAGCAATCTCTCGCCGAATTCAACCTGCTTTTGGGAATTTATTATAGCGGTCTGACAAACACCGTCGTCGAATTACCGTTTGATCCACCTGATGGCATGATGGATATGTTCAGAGAACGGCTTTAAAGGTAGTAGGCACGCGCCGTGTGCCGTCCACTGTTTTCTTCGGATGCCTTTCACGTGTCCTAAAACGGATAACCCTCATGAACAATATCATCTACATGGACAACCATGCCACAACGCCGATTGCGCCTGAAGTGTTAGAGACGATGATGCCTTATCTAACGACGCATTTCGGGAACGCTTCCAGCACGCACCCATTTGGCATCACCGCGAAGGATGCTGTGGAAAAAGCACGCTACCAAGTCGCCGACTTGCTCGGTTGTTCAGTAGAAGAGATTATCTTCACGAGTGGCGCGACGGAATCGGACAATCTTGCCATCAGAGGGATCGCTTACGCTTGTCGCGAAAAGGGAAACCACATCATCACAAGCACCGCAGAGCATCACGCGATCCTTGATGCATGCCACGCTTTGGAAACAGAAGGATTTGAGACCACATACCTTCCAGTGGACACGTATGGAAGGGTGAGTCCTGACGATGTAGAAGCTGCTATTACGCCGAAAACCGTTCTGATGAGTTTCATGTATGCGAATAACGAAGTGGGTACGATAAATCCGATCACCGATATTGCCACTGTTGCTGCTAAACACGGTGTGCTTTTCCACTCGGATGCGGTGCAGGGGATCGGGCAGCTGCCTTCAAATATGGAGATGCTCGGTGTAGATCTCGCTTCTCTGACGGCGCACAAAATTTACGGTCCGAAGGGGATCGGCGCGCTTTATATCCGTCGGGATACCTCTCAACCCCATTCGCTTTTCCACGGCGGTGGGCAGGAAGCAGGGGTTCGCCCGGGGACTTTGAACGTCGCCGGGATTGTCGGCTTAGGTGCGGCGTGTGAACGCTCTAAAAATTACATGGAGTCGGCGAAAAATCGCGTCGCAAATTTACGCGACGCGCTGCATCAGAAGTTAAACGCGTGTTTGGCGGAGCTTCATCTCAATGGACATCCTGAACAGCGACTACCGGGCAATCTGAATCTCTGTTTTGCGGGTGTGCAAAGCCACGCTCTACTGACGGGACTTAAGAGTGTCGCGGTTTCCACGGGGTCGGCATGCGATTCTGAATCGGTGAAGGCATCGCATGTCTTGGTTGCAATGGGGGTTCCGAATGAACTGGCATTGACTGCCGTCCGTTTCGGTTTAGGACGCTACAACACAGCGGAGGAGGTTGACATCGTCGCTGATGAAGTCGTAAAGGTCGTTAATCGGTTGCGAGCATTGGCACCTGAATAGTAATATTTTAAGTCCGTTGCTCCGCTTTCGGGTGATTTTGGGCTGCATGTTTGGCAATCAATTCACGCACCGCTGGCACCAATTCTATGGGCACTTCTATCAGCATGCTGGGTTCGTCCTCAAATGCCGCTTCATCTTCGACAACAGCTTCATCCTCCGTCTGTTGCTCGTAGTGGGCAATAACGCTCTGGACACGTTCTTCATCCCAACCAGGGGGAAATTCATTCTGTTTTTTCATCGTCTGCCTTTCCTTCGTCGTCGCCGACGGTATGCTGTCAAAGGTTTTCCGCTCAATTGCTACCTAACTATTTAATTGATAATTGAAATAAAATTATAGCATAGATTAGATTCAATTGCCAAGTGTTTTTGCTTAGGGGTCAGAGCCATTCAATTCTCTGAAAAAACCATTAGATCCTGAATCAGTTTCGGATAGCGAATATCTTAAAATCCGCGTCCTCCGCGTCCTCCGCGTCCTCCGTGATTCAGACAATTTAACAATTGAATGGTTCTGCTTAGGGGGTTCTTATCGCTCGCGATCTTTTGAAAAAACGTTAACACCTATAAACGAAAACCAAAGTCAAAACCGAAAACTAAATCGGGGTGTGTAAAGTTTTTGACAGCATATTGATTTTTTCAAAGCGGACAGGTTTGCGGACATAGCACTCCGCTGGAGTGCGAGAGAAGCGAGCTATCGGTTTCTATAGATATATTGCTCCGCTGGAGCAAAGAGAGTTCTCGGAGGCCGGTTTCTCCTCACGCCAGAGGCGTGATATATCTATAGGGGTAGAAGTCAGCGATAAATGCACTCCAGCGGAGTGCTATGTCTTGGATCACTCCGATATGGTAACGTTGCCAGAATATTTACACACCCACTAAATCGTCCTGGTATAATTTGCTTTTCCCCTGAAAGTATACTATAATTTATAGTTACTATAGGTTTTTTTATTTTTTATTTGAAAAAAAATAAGATTTGACCTATTATAACTGGATAAGTGTGTCAATTGCTACGCGATGCGCAGTGCGAAGCGGATATCAAACATTTGTCCTACAGGTTAACGGTTGACTACGGTTTATTCTCAAACTCACGTTTCTAATCACACTAAACTTGGAGAAGAGTGATGAAGAAAATTAAGAATGTGCCAGCCGTGGAAAGAATCAATAACTTTCTCACCAAAGCCGGTGAGAGCTGGACGACAACCCTGCTGGCTATGCTCCTCATCTGTGGAGGGATAATTGGCTGTGGCGGAGACGGCGATGAGCAAGAAATATACTATACTGCAGGCAGGGAGATACTTTACGAGACCGCCAACGGCGAGCTGCGGTTAGCCGAGGTGATTAGCGACAACGGCAACACCCTCACCGTCGCGCCTTACGGGGAAGCAGGCGAGATGCAACTCGCCGAAAGCAAAGTGTTGGGAGAAGGAAACGCACCAACTGGAGGTGGTACCCTTACCTTTGCCAAAGGCAACCACCTCGATGCCTACGGCGACAAGTATGCCGAGGTCGAGTATCTGCACGGCGCGATGGCAACCAGCTACTTGTCACCCACCGGAGGCGGGACAGTCGCTGCTGAAATTTTGGTAAATTACGGAACTGATGCCTCTGGTGAGAGGATAAGCCTTGGCTCTATAGACGACCTCTACGTTCTCGCCCGCAAAGCCGACTACTGGCGCGAGTAACCTTTACGCCACCCACTACCACAAGTGCGTGGCGGTATCTCACTGTTGTTTGACTTGTAAATCGCTACACCTGTCTGATAACCAGTCAACCACTCTTGGATCTGGAGTGTAGAAGCAGTAGGCACGCAGTCTCGTTACTATCCCAAAGGGATCATCCTTATCTTCCCTTGAACAGAAGGGATTGACGACCCGCCCATTCATCCAACCCTTTTTCTTTTTTCTTCATCTATATCGAGGTCATCGATGGCATAGTAGCGCTCGTAGCTGAATCTCCTCCGTATGTCTTTTTCGTCCTTATCATCTCTTTGGTTTCACCGTAGGAGCGGCATGTGCCCCATAAGTGTCAATTTTAGAAAAAATAACCGCCTTCGCCCCGGCCCGGTAGGTTCGCTTTTGCGGTGTACTCACCCAAATGCGACGTGCATTCCTAACCGAACCGGATACTACGCGAAAACCTTGAAGACTTCAAAAAACCTCTTCAGTCCCGTAGGGTTTATTTGCTTGGGTATTTCTTCAGTATCTGTGTAGAAACGCGTTTGCCCCAGAACCTTTAGCCCCGTAGGGGCGGCATCTATAGAGACGCTCCCCTGAAATACCGTGAAAATCCCTAAATTGACACCTATGGTAGGGGCGGCATGTGCACCGAGTTATGGATGCAGCAAACTCCTAACTAACGAATTTTGTTGTTTTTGCTTGTTGTTTTTGCTTGGGTATTTCTGTGTATTTCAACCTCTTTCCCCACCCCAGAGGGGTGATATATCTATAGAAAACGGCGTATTTAACCTCTTGCACTCCCGGGGAATGCCATAAGGCATTCATACCGTTAATTCCGGAGTGCTATGTGTATAAACAGGTGGCAACTTGCGTTATTTATACGAAAGTTTGGACAATCATAAGACAGACATGTCGCCCCTACGGGGCTTAACTTCGCGGGGAATGCTTTTTCTATAAACATACCGCCCCTACGGGGCTGTATATCGGTGCATTCATCTTTTTACGCGCTTGAGTGCCTCCGACAGGGAGCATTGCCAAAATATTTACACACCCGAGGCTTCAGGGCTATTTAGTTTTCCGCTTTTCTACAGCGTTTTGCCCCCAGGACCGGTAGGTGCGTGTTTCTAACCGCACCATAAGTGTCAATTTTAGAAAAAATAACCGCCTCCGCCCCAGGCCCGGTAGGTTCGGTTTGCAACCGAACCGGATCTTACGCGGAAACCTTGAAGACTCCAAAAACCTCTTCAGTCCCGTAGGGACGTTATGTTTATAGCAGCGTTTTCAAGCAAAAACCCAAGCCCCGTAGGGGCGGCATGTTTATATCGGTGTTCCCAAATACCATGAAACGATCCCTAAATTGACACCTATGGTGCGTGTTTCTAACCGCACCGGGTCCCTAAAAGAAGACATAAAACTTGAGGATTTCTTAAAACTAAATGACCCTGCCCGAGGCCTACAGAACCGTTGCAATTTTCCTGATAATGTGTTACACTTTTATCGCGAAGTTTAAGCATCAAGTAAGGGAAACACGCATGTCATCTATTGCAGCCCGAACCTACCTAACCCCTGAAGAATATATCGCTGTCGAACGCAAAGCAACACTCAAAAGCGAATACCTGAGCGGCGAGATCGTCGCAAGGTCCAGGGCAAATAATGCCCATAACCTTATCACGGTGAATACTGCGGCACATCTCTATAACCAGTTGGTAGAAGGTGGGTGTAGAGTTTTCACCAGTGATATGCGTGTCGGAATTAGTACAGGTGTCTCCTACTTCTATCCAGATGTTACGGTTGTCCGCGATGAACCTCGCTTTGAAGATGATGCTTTTGATACACTCATCAATCCCCAAGTCGTTATTGAAGTACTTTCTGATTCAACCGCAGGCTACGACCGAGGCGAAAAATTCATACGCTACCGTCAATTAGAATCACTGCAAGAATACATCCTTATTTCACAAGATCAAGTTCAAGTTGATCACTATCTCCGTCAAGGCAAACAATGGGTGCTTAGCGAATTCAGCGCACTTGAGGATGTGTTACCGCTCGTTTCAATCGGCGCGGAACTTTCCTTACATCAGATTTACAGATTCGTTGATCTGGAAACCGATGATACCCTTCAAGCCACCCGTAGCGTCTAAAAAAGGAATTCTACGTCATGCTGACTGTTGAAGAACTCATCGCTTGCGGATTGGATAATGCAGAAGCATCGAAGATTGCCGAAACTGTTAATCGGCTCTTGCCAACACAGTCTCCGACAACCTGCTGGTACGAAATTTCACGCTACATCCTCACCCCACAACACCCGTTTGCGCTCCACCAATTCCTATATGAAACGGTATACGCCGACTTCGATCGCGTAAAATACGGACCACCACCGGCATGGTTTCCTACGGACGAGGACATCACCGAAGCGAATATCACCCGTTTAATGGCTGAATTACACATCAAAACCTATCCCGAATTTCACGCTTGGTCGGTTGCGCATCGCGACACGTTTTGGCAGATGATGATTGATGTATTGGGTATCAAAGCCACAGACACATACGCCGAAGCACAAAAAGACGCAACAGGCATTTCCACAAAACTCGCGAAACTCAACATCGTCGAAAGCTGCTTTAACGCCCCTGATGATGCCGTCGCGATCGTTACGCAACGCGAAAACGACGAGAATCTATCAACACTCACATATCACGAACTGGAATCCCTCACCAACCGAGTCGCAAACGGACTTGTGGACATCGGGATGGAACCGGGAGACGCAGTGGCAGTTGACATGCCGATGAACGCTAAATCCGTCGCTATCTATCTGGGGATTGTCAAAGCGGGGTGTGTCGTTATTGGCATCGCCGATAGTTTTGCACCAGAGGAGATAGCCACTCGTCTCCGTCTCGGTAAGGCAAAAGCCGTCTTTACGCAAGACTATATCAATAGGGCAGGGAAACGTCTCCCTTTGTACGAGAAAGTGATCGCTGCAAACGCGCCGAAAACGATTGTTTTTTCTTGTGAAGGTGGTGACGCTATTGCGCGAACCGAACGTGAGGACGATACGACATGGAGTGCCTTTCTTAGTGACGAGGAGACCTTTACCGCTATTCCGTGCTATCCCGACGCGCCTACCAATATCCTTTTCTCCTCCGGCACCACCGGTGAACCGAAGGCGATTCCGTGGACGCATACCACACCGATCAAATCCGCAGCCGATGCCTACCTACACCACGATATCCATCCGGGTGATGTCCTCGCTTGGTACACAAATCTCGGTTGGATGATGGGACCGTGGCTTATCTATGCAAGCCTCATCAACAGAGCCACTATTGCCCTCTATGAGGGGGTGCCAACTGGGCGCGACTTCGGTGTTTTTGTCCAGAACGCGAAGGTTAGCATGTTGGGGGTTGTGCCGACCCTCGTCCGCGCGTGGAAGCATACAGACTGTATGCACGGACTCGACTGGCACGCAATCCGAGCGTTCAGTTCAACGGGTGAATGCTCGAACCCAGAGGAGATGCTTTACCTCATGTCACTCGCTGGCTACAAGCCTGTGATTGAGTACTGCGGCGGCACCGAGATCGGCGGCGGTTATATCACGGGGACGCGTGTCCAACCCGCTGCGCCTTCAGCGTTCACGACACCGGCACTCGGTTTAAATTTCCTACTCTTTGATGACGATGGAAATCTCTCTGACAACGGTGAAGTTTTCATCGTTTCGCCATCGCTCGGTCTCTCTACAAGCCTGCTCAACGCTGACCACAATGATGTCTACTTTGCGGGAACACCAGGACCAAATCTACGCCGCCACGGTGATGCGATTGAACGGTTAGGCAACGGTTTTGAAACCGAACCTTGGCTGGCGGGTGCTAAATACCGAGTGTTGGGTCGCGTCGACGATACGATGAACCTGAGCGGCATCAAAGTAAGTGCTGCAGAGATTGAAGAAGTGCTTAACATCGTTAATGGGATTCAAGAAACAGCAGCCGTCGCTGTCTCACCGAAAGATGGCGGTCCGAGCCAGCTCGTCATCTACGCCGTTCTGACAGCATCAAATGCCGAAGTAACAAAACAGGAAATTCACACTGCATTGCAAACAGCGCTCTCCCAACATCTCAACCCGCTGTTCCGTATCCACGATGTCGTCATCGTAGATGCTTTACCACGAACCGCCTCTAACAAAATCCTGCGCCGCTTGTTGCGCGCCCGGAATTTTACTAAAAATTGACATCTTTCGTTTTTTCAGGTATACTTAACACAAATACCCGAGTGACAGACGCTTGTTTTTTCAATCACCTTGTGGAAAAGGAGATGTTCTCATGGAAACGCACCCAAATTCACGCCACATCCCTTACGCGCCCACAGAAACTGCTGATCTATACCCTGAATCGGATGGAAAACCTATGGCTGAGACGGATATGCACGCAATGGCTATCATCGATTTACGGCACCGTTTTGACGGTTTCTTCGCGGATAACTTGGATACTTATGTCTCCGGGACTATCATGATGTATGATGTAGAGGGTCCCGGCCGCACCGCCGTCTCGCCCGATATCCTCGTCTCTTTCGGCATAGGTAAGAAACTCCGCCGCACCTATAAGGTATGGGAAGAGGGGAAGCCGCCGGACTTCGTGATGGAGTTTTCGAGCAAAGGGACGTTTCAAAACGACTTAGGGCATAAAAAGGCACATTACGCGTCAATGGGAATACCGGAGTATTTTCTCTGCGATATAGATAGACGCTATTTGCCCACGCCGCTGATGGGGTTTCGTCTCAAAGATGGGATTTATGAGCGGATACCGGAGAATGCCGATGGCAGTATCTCCTCTGTGACGTTAGGCGTATCGTTCCATCTGCTGGATGAGGGGTTAGCCGTTTATGATGAGGCGACGGGGCAGCAGCTGCAAACGCCTGCAGAGGCGGCAGAGCAGCGCGCCGAACAAGAAGCCGCCGCACACGCGCGTGAAGCCGCCGCCCGAGCGGAAGCGGAAGCGGAAGTCTCGCGCCTGCGCGAAGAACTCGAGCGTCTCAAAGCGCATTTGTCAGATGACTAACGCTTCGGGCACGAGGTCCCAAAAATTGTCCAAAATTTCGTGCTATTTTAGCAAACCACGCACTTGCAATGGAGACCACTATGGAAAAACAGTTCAAAGTTAGAGCCGCACACTGCGATTATCGCGCAACGGAAGAGGAAATCTATCAAACGCTCCGCCGCATCACCGACCCACTCACCCGTGCTTGGAAACCGATTGAGAACGCCAAGAAGGTGGTCATGAAATTCAATATGATGAAGCCACCTGAGCGGATTATCTATTACGAGGGTCGGCGCAGAGAATTAGTGGATGATGCTACCTGCCGTGCCGTGCTACGATTAATTAAGGAGCACACCACGGCGCAGCTTGTCGCTACCGACACGAATCCGTATACCCACGGACACCGGATGCCGCCCGATTTCAACTACTTACACCATCTGAAGGAATTTGATGTACAGTTCGTCGATTCCAACCTGCCACCTTTCAAGGACTACGATGTCCCCGGTGGCGGTTCAATGTTCGATCGCTATACACTGAGTGCGTGTTTTGACGATGCTGATGCAGTCGTCTCCGTGGCGAAGATGAAAAACCACGCCTTCATGGGGATCACGCTATGCACGAAAAACCTGTTCGGATTGCCGCCGATGCTGCTTCCTGAAGGTAGGACACGCAGTTATTACCATCATCTTATCCGTCTCTCTTATGTGCTTCCAGACTTGGCACTCATCACGAAACCGTGCCTCAATATCATTGATGCCTTGACCGGACAGTGGGGACGCGAATGGGGCGGCGAAGGTAGAATCTGCAACGCACTCATCGCAGGCGATCACCCCATCTCTACGGATACTGTCGGCATGCACCTGATGGGACACGATCCGGCATCTGACTGGCCCACGCCGCCCTTCAAACGCGATCGGAACCATATCCTCATCGCAGCGCAGCGCGGATTCGGCACTGTCAATCTCGATGAAATCGATTGGGAGAGCGAAGTCACGGCACCCTTAGCGGAATTTGATTCCGTTGAAACGGATACGCAAGAAACGGTCGCGAACTGGCGACGGACGACGTGCGAGCAGGGATTAATCTATCAAGAGAATCAGAAAGACCTTATCGACCGGTATCGTGATGACTTCATTTACATGCAAGGCGGTGAAGTCGTCTGGAGTGGACCGGATCCCTCGAATCTCGGCAGCCGTCGGCAGCTGAGCGGTGAGAAGAAGGACAGCGCACTCTGGCTGAAACTCGTCGATGCCGAGGAGCATGAAGGCGAACGTTTCAACGTCTATGAGGAGTGCCTGAAAACCTTTGCTGCATAGTTTAGATTTGTTAGGCGAGGTCTCCGTGCCTCGCCTAACGAAGGAGAATACAAAATGGGTATCACCGATGCAGAAAAGAAGCAATTGGACGAACAAGGATGTATTGTTATTCCAGAGGTGCTTTCCGACGAAGAAATTGAAGTATATCGAACCGATATACTCCGATTGGCAGAAGAAGAGAAGCAGAACGGGTTGGCGCGTCAACATACCGACGGCTATGGACAGCATGTCCGCTGGTTAGTCAACAAAGGCGAAATGTACGAGCAACTCGTCGCCAGACCCAAGGTGATGCCCTACTTTGAACACCTCCTCGGTCCTGATTACACCCTCAGCACGCTCACTTCAAACATCATTGATCCCGGCGCGCCTGACGGTGGCTATCACGTTGATAGCGTGTTAGGATCTATGCCAGAGCCGTTACCGAGTTTCCCGTTGGTTGCCAACAGTCTCTGGCTCCTTGACGATTTCACACCGGAGAACGGTGGCACGCGTCACGTACCGGGTATCCATCTCCAGCGAATCAAGCCGCCTCCCGGCACGACACATCATCCCGATGAGGTTCGACTCTCTGCCCCAAAAGGTTCCGTGTTCCTATTCAACGGTGCCATCTGGCATTCCGCGGGTGCCAATAAAACCGATCGGCAGCGCATCGCGTTAATCTGTTTTTGTTGTCGTTCTTTTATCAAACCGATGTTCGACTTCGTGCATCACATCAAACCTGAAGTCGTCGAACGCGCCACCCCCACCATGCGCCGCATCTACGGCTTCGATTCGCAACCCCAACCCCCAGACCAACCTACGAAAATATAATGCCAAATCGACGCGAGACAACCATCACAAACGAACTGGTGAACATCCTCCGAAACATGCGTCACGGATGGGAACTCGAAACGGAAGTTAACGCTTTCATTAAAGGCAACAGCGAACTTGACGCTATTGTGATTGAACGCGGCAGGGAACCCGTCGGGATTGAAGCAAAGTTTGCCACTACGACTAATGCCAAAAATCTCATAGCACAAGCGGAAACGAGGCTTGTTCTTGAACTCGAAACGGAATACCACGTCGTTGGCAAAACGCTCAATAATGTCATGGCGATCCTTTATCCTGACCGTTTTAAGACGGTGTCGGGAGCGGATATCAATCCACAACTGCGTGCTGCGGATGACCTCCAATACAAACTTGTCAATACTGTCGGGGACACCGTTGGACATTTCCCAGAAAATGGATGGGCAAAAGGCACCGTAGGCGACATTGCAAACGCTCTTCATATTGGCGCAATGCCGAATTCTCATCTTGAAGCGGCAGCGGAAGAGATGGAGAAAAGTATCAACAAGGCAGCCTACCTACTTGAAGATGCTATCGTTGATCATCCTGCCATCGCCAGGAAAATTGAGACGATTTTGCACCAGGAGGTTTTCTCTAAAGCGGAAGATAACACAGCAGAAAAACCGAACATTCAAACGCTCCGTATGGCAGCACTGATTATCACCGATGCTTTTGTCTTCCAAAGTTCCCTTGCCGGTAAAGCAGAGATGGAATCTGTCCGCTCACTCCGACAACTCCTACCGATAATTGATTATGCCGATGTTATTGAGGATTGGAACGCGATCCTCAAGGTTAACTACCGTCCGATCTTTGAGGATGCCCGAAACCTTGTTGAGGCACTCGCTACCGATGATAGACTTGTCAAATACATCTTAAAACTTCTATGTGAAGCTGCCAAAGACCTTGTTGATACCGGTATTGCACAGATTCATGAACTCGCCGGTATTGTGTTCCAAAAACTCATCACTGACAGGAAATACGTCAAGGCGAACTATACGCTTCCAGAAAGCGCGGTGCTGCTGTCTACGCTTGTGATGCCTGAACTGCCGAAGAGTAAACTCCCAAAAGTCGCAGACTTCGCTTGCGGAACAGGCGCGCTCCTCAACGGTGTCTATCAACGCATCCTGTCTCTGTATGAACAATCGGGTGGCAACGGCAGGGACATCCATCAGCGAATGTTGGAGAAGAACATCGGTGGTGTGGACATTATGCCGAATGCGACACACCTCACCGCGGCAATCTATTCAAATTTGCAAAATTGGATCAAATTCCTGATGAAGATGTAGACGTGATACTAACGGAGTTGAAGCCAGAACCAACAGGTATATCATAATTAAACATGCATAAGTGTCAATTTAAAGGTTTTTCACGGCAACTTTGGTAGCAAAGGTTACAAATGCCGCCCCTACAGGGCTTAGATCTTTTTTCGCCATAGGCTGCTATAGACATGCCGTCCCTACAGGACTAAACATTGAAAACGAAACATCCCTAAAAAAATCACAAAAACAGTTTGATATCCTGATAGATTTATGGCATAATTGTTAGCGGTTGGACAATTTCACATTGCGAGAACCTGCCCAAAATTTAACACAGCCGTAGGAGATTATGAGATCAGCCCACTATACCGATAATGTTTTCATCAATTGCCCCTTTGATGCGGCGTATAAACCTTTGTTTGATGCGATGGTATTTACCGTACATGATTGTGGTTTTATTGCCCGGTGTGCCCTTGAAGAAGAAGACGCGAGCCAGGTTCGTATTGATAAGATTTATAGCATTATTGCGGATTGCCGCTATGGAATTCACGACATTTCCAGAACGGAATTAGACGAGAATTCGGGGTTTCCGCGATTCAATATGCCTTTGGAATTCGGTGTTTTTCTCGGGGCAAAGAAATTTGGGGTAGCCGAGCAGAAAAGGAAAAAATGTCTTGTCTTGGATAAAGAGCCGTATCGATATCAGCAATTTATTTCGGATATTGCCGGACAGGACATCCATGCGCATAACAACGGGGTTGAAACGATTGTGAGAGTCGTCCGAAATTGGCTCCGCATTGCCTCGGAACGACAAACAATCCCAGGTGGGAGTACTATTTGGAGACATTACCAAGAATTTCTAAAGGATTTACCTCGAACTGCTGAAAGATTTCAGTTAGAGGTTGAAGACATGGTTTTTAATGATTACACTTTGGTGCTTGAGGAATGGTTAAAAACTAGCGATGATTAAATTATTGAAGCATAGCTCAAGGGGGTGATTCACATGGCGAGACAGAGAACTGTTAAATCCACTCCGAAACGTGGGACACTCACAAGAAGAGAAGTTAGACGGGTAGTAAGGCAGGTTGTTCAGGAGAGGCGCGCCGAAGAAGCAAGGAGCTCAACACCGCAGACGGATACCACGGTTTCCAAACCTAAGTCGCTGTCTAAAACCGAATAGAATCGAAACATAATTCACGGAGGTGTTGGAGTGGCAAGAGAAAGAACTGTCAAACTTCCCCGCCGTAAGCGAGGCGGGAAACTCACAGTCCGCCAGATTGAACGTGCAGTAAAAAAGGTTATTCGTGAGCGGCTGGAACGGGAAGCGAAAGAAGCTGCAGAACAGGCAAACGCAACCCTTGCGAAAGAAAAATAGACCCGTACTCATCGCGCTTCCTCTGCAATAATATCAATCGGACTCGGAAACCGGTAGAATATCGCGTTCGACTTCGTGCACTTTGTCTGGGAAAGTCTCGCCTCGAATCCACATGACGGGTTGTCTCGTCCGGTTATTGCGGGCAGCAGGGCGCGACCATTCCGCTTGCGCACTGAGGTAGTGGACGACATAACTACGGCGGAAGCGTAGACTGTGATTGTCTGTACTCTTATGCAGGAGATGGCTGTGGAACCAGATCACCGCACCGGGCGGCACCTCTACGGCAACACCGTCTGCGTCGCAGACACCGCGCGCCAACTTGAACTCTTGTTGCTGTGAACCTTCGAGATCGTCGTGTTCAAAAATATCCCATTTATGGCTGCCCGGAACAACGTAGAGACACCCGTTTTCTCGATCCGCCGGATCAATCGCCGTCCACGTCCCGATTGTTGTTTCCGTCCTAAACCGATTGCGGAAATAAAACTTGTCTTGATGCCACGGGAAGCCGAGACCGATCTTCGGTGCCTTCCAAATAAACAGATTGTTGATGCCGAGAATATCTGGACCGAGGATGTCAACGAGTGGGTCGGTTAAACGGGGATCGCGGACACGGGTAAGGAACTCCGGACAGTAGCAACTCGGATGATGAATCTTGTGTATCCCATAGATGCCTTGTTTTTCTATTTTCCCATCTCTGACGAGTGCGTTTTGATTGATGTTTGTAGACGGGAACGGACGTTTTCCATCGACAACGTCTTCAGCGACTTGACGAAGCACATCGTTTTCCTCAGTGGTAAATACATTCAAACGGACGAGATAGCCGTTTTCGTTCCAGTGTGCCAACTCGTCCGCACGCAAGCCAAAAGTCCGTTCTTGTGGGACCGATTCTGTACGCATTCTTATTTCCTATTTCTGTGGTTGTGGAGTGAGAGAAAAGCCTCAGAGATTAGGTTTACCATTCGGAAACGGGGATGACTTCGCGCGCAACCTCGTGAACCTTGTCAGAGAAAGTCTCACCGCGAACCCACATGACGGGTTGCCCCTTCCTACCATTTGCCCACTCCGCCTGTGCACTGAGGTAGTGGGAGACGAAACTCCGACGAAACCGCAGGCTATGATTGTCCATGCTCTTATGCAAGAGATGGCTGTGGAACCAGATCACCGCACCCGGTGGCACCTCTACCGCAACACCGTCTGCGTCACGTACCCCCTGTGCCATTTTGAACTCCCGTTGCTGTGAGCCTTCAAGGTCGTCGTGTTGGAAAATATCCCATTTGTGGCTACCGGGGATAACGTAGAGACACCCGTTCTCCCAATCCGCCGGATCAATCGCTGTCCATGTGCCGACAGTCGTTTTGGTATTAAACCGAGTACGGAAGTAGAACTTATCCTGATGCCACGGGAAACCGAGACCAATCTTCGGTGCCTTCCAGATAAACAGCGTGTTGATACCGAGGATATCCGGACCGAGGATATCAACAATCGGATCGGTGAGACGCGGATCGCGGACACGTGTGAGGAATTCTGGGTCGTAGCAGCTCGGAAAATGGATTTTGTGCATCGCATAGATGCCTTGTTCCGCCACTTTCCCATCTCTGACGAGAGCGTTCTGATCAATGTGTTCAGGCGGAAACGGACGTTTTCCGTCAACAATGTCTTCAGCGACTTGACGGAACGCATCGTTCTCTTTCGGGGTGAATACGTTCAAACGGACGAGGTAACCGTTCTCGTTCCAATACGTCAACTCGTCCGCACTCAAGCCGAAGTGCCGATCCTGTGGCGTTAATTCTGTGCGCATCGCTATCTCCTATTTCTGAGTTTGCGGTAGCGATGAAAACTCGCTAAACCGCTATAAAAATAGTAGCACATTTAGCGAAAAAGTCAAGAAAAATCAATTGGCACGATAATTGCTACCATTGTCTCAGCACAAGGATTTTTAGTTTACCCAAAATTGGCGTTCCATACTGTTGATACTACCGAGCAGACCGCTCAACGGAGCCGAAAATTAAACTGTCCTTGATTGCCTAATGTTAGAAAAATAAACACATTAGAAAAATAAACACAAAATAACAGGCATGCGGCTAACTTTCACTTCCAAACCTAAAAAAATCAAACGGGAAGGCGGAAATTAGCATCACCGATACGCTTGCTGAAAAGACAGCAGCGTTCGGTGCTAACATACGGAGATTCTTAAAATGAGAACCCTAACTTCAATCCTTTGCGGATTAATCCTTAGTGCATTACTCATTTTCGCAATAAAACTGAGCACACCTGAAGTCCCAGAGGGGATGGCACTAATCCCAGCAGGCGATGGTGTTGACGCATTTTACATGGACGTGTATGAAGTCACCAACGCACAATACAGAAAATTTATTGATGCCAACCCGCAGTGGCAAAAAGACAAAACCTTAACTTCGATTGTAGGGGATAATTACCTATCTGGATGGAACGGGAATATGTATCCAAAGGGAAAAGCGAACCATCCAGTGGTGAAAGTCAGTTGGTTTGCTGCCAAAGCCTACGCGGAATGGGCAGGCAAAGAACTGCCAACAGAAGCCCAATGGGAAAGAGCGGCGCGCGGCACCTTGGTAGCGAAAAAATATCCGTGGGGCGACGCTAAGCCTCGCAAGAGAGCCAACTACAACCGTTACACCTGCAGCGTAAGTTTCAGAAACCCGCCGACGAAAGAAGTCGGTAGTTATGCACCCAACAAATACGGTCTATACGACATGGCGGGCAACGTTGCAGAATGGTGCTCAGATAGATTAGATGTTGACGATATCCACGGCAGGTATCATAGAATGCGTGGCGGTTCTTGGTTTAGTGGTGCCAAGGATATCCAAGTTGCAAAGAGAAGCCAACACCCGGCAGATGATGGTATGGGGACCCTCGGTTTCCGTTGCGTTCTGCCAAAAACAGAGACGCAGTCAATGAAGGTTGCAACTGATATAGCTGCGTGGCTATCTGATGAGATGTGTGGTCAGTTTGATAGTGTATTCTATAGTGAGTCAAAAGGTTATACTACCCCTGTTAACCTTGATGCCAAACTCGCTGACATTGTGACGTACAATACCGGATATCCCCGGACATTCGAGCGGGAACTTATCCGTGTGCTACGTGAGGTCGGTCCCGAAGGCATTGAAGATATGCCGGACGAAGCACCGACGATCTACCATGACCTAATTCTTCGACTGTGGCGGCTCTATCTTGAAGTCCATTTCGAGCATAGTGAAGGAAATGTCTTTGAGAAGCTGCGTTTCTTCAAGGAACGCGTTACAGAAAATGTAGACGACATTATTTTCTCAGATGGTTGCTGATCGCGTAAACCTGAATGGGTACGCGGTAATCATGCCCCGTGCCCATTCTAAAAGTCTATAGGACTTACGCATTCCTCTTAAAGTCCCCCTGATAAGGGGCGGTGAATGCCCATAAGGCATTCATACCGTTGATTCTTTAGGGGGTTAAAATACCGAAATTACTGCTTTTTGCGTAAGTCCTAAATCTACCTAATTTCTCCTACCGCAACCAATATCCCTGTACTATCAATTTTAAATTTGAGCAAATACGTTAAAATGTGATAGAATAAGTTACTACGAAGTGTATGAGGATAGCGTACGCATTCAAAGTAACTGCCTAACAGGGAGGAACGATAATGAGCACAAGTGAAGAACAAGCGAAGGAAACTTATCGCGCGACTGCGTTTGCAGATTTTGAACCTGAACTTTCTGCGCCGGGTGCCACACCTGAAAGACTGGAATATCTGAAGGAACACGGCTTCGTCATCATCAACGACTTTGTTGATAACCCTTGGATTCCCATTCTTCGAGAGGCCGGACGGCGTGTTACTGAGGCGTGTGCCCCTGAGCACGTCTACGACATAATTGATTGCTCAAAGGGCTACGTCCACCGTGCTGCACACAGCGAACCGTGGGCGATCCGAGGACTCATCCATCCAGCGTTCGGCGAGTCGAGTTTCTCCGAATTTCACGGCTCTTCGGATTTCTTAGATTTTGTTGCCTCTTGGTGCCACGGGGTGCAACCTGAGGACCTGACGTTTAGCGGGATGCTGCTGTGGGCAAATCCACGGAAACAGGCAAACGGACCCAGTTGGCACAGAGACGTGACGTGGTGGGGTGATGGCGCAGGCTACTTCTCACAGCGGGAAATCCGCGGAAATACCCCTGAGGATTATTCCGAAGAGGTAGAACGGATCCGCTGGAAAGAAATTCAAGAAAGCAATGAGAAGCGGATTACCGAGCGGAACGGCGTAAGCATGTTTTTGGCACTCACAGACGACGAATGCCATGAGCTTATTCCGGGTAGCCACCATCGATGGCGCACCCCTTTTGAGCATGACGTACTACTGCCACAGGCGATGAAGGATCAGGGTGTCCCATATACACCGAGTTGGAACAAGAAAGATCCGTTACCCGGTCAGGTCGCGATTCGGCTTAAGCCTGGGGAAGCACTCATCCGCAATGGCAACAACATCCATACCGGACATACCGTACCTGAACGCGAGCGCAACACATTGTCTATCGGTTGGTCGAAATGGTCGGGTGAATTCACCGGCGAACCCTCAGTTGCAGATGCTCGAAGCGCGTGGCAACTCGATCCTGCTGTCCGAGACGCTTTACCGCATAAGTTTATGCAGACAGCATGGGACCGATGGGCGGAAACCCAGAAACTCGGAGAGACGCTTGAAGACCGGTACGCTGGGTTTGATATTCAGCAGATTAAATCCGGAAAAGTTGTCGGATGGCGCACTGAATTGGAACGTCAGGCTGCAGCAGCAGGCGACGCATGGGAAGCCTTCCAAACCGTTGGCTAATCTCACAACTCAGTTGACCATAATAATCGTAAATTTTTGTAGGGGCAGGTCTCGTATCTGCCCCTTATCCATAATAGCAGGAGCACGTCTCGTGCCTGTTCTCAGAACTATTTACCTGTCAGTAACCTCTTTTTGTGCCTGTCCTCAGAACTATTTACCTGTCAGCAAACCTCTTTGCTCCAGATGAAGTTTAATAAAATATTTGGGTAATTCTGTGTTACTCCAAACCCGGTAGGTGCGGTTTCCTAACCGCACCGGGCATTCGCAAAAATTACCCGATTAAATTCTTAATCTTCATGCGGAGCAATATATCTATAGAAAAAGATTCGCACTTTCTCCTGCACTCCAGCGGAGTGCTATGTAAAATAAACCCATCTTATTGAAAAAATTAATACTGGGACAAAAACTTTACACGCCCTACACGGGCCCAAATTTTTCACTTGACTTTACATCCCAAGTATGGCATCATAAATTTAGATATAGGCTTTTGGTTACAACATAGATCAACCAGAGGTAGGGGAGGTGCACTACCATGACAGGATTTGAGGAATATAGCACTGACGGGTTTTATGACGAGATGTTTGCCCCAGATGGGAGTGCCCGTCCCGCTGCCCAGATGTTGGTAGAGCGGATTGAGGGCTTTCCTGAAGGCGAACTCACGCGTCGCCAGATTGCCGCTGAATACGCCTTGCTCCGAATGGGCATCACATTCAACGTCTACGCCGACGAGCAGGGTGTCGAAAAAATCTTCCCGTTCGATCTCATCCCACGAATTATTGATGCCAATGAATGGGAATGGATAGAACGTGGACTCAAACAGCGCATCCATGCCCTGAACCTATTCATTGACGACGTTTATCACGACCAAAAAATCCTCAAAGACGGTATCGTCCCCGCAGAGGTCGTGCTTTCGTCGGAAAGATACCTACAACCCTGCATCGGTTTAGACCCGCCGCGCGGCGTCTGGTGCCATATCACTGGCACAGACTTGGTTCGCGATAGCGATGGACAAGTTTATGTATTGGAAGATAATCTCGGTTGTCCATCTGGGGTCTCTTATGTCGTGGAAAATCGGCAGTTAATGAAGCGGACCTTTCCCCAACTCTTTGGGATGTCACAAATTCAACCCGTTGAAGATTATCCAAGTCAACTCCTGAATATGCTCCGGTACCTCGTAACCGATAAAGTCTTATCTCCTGAAGTTGCGGTACTCACACCGGGCGTTTATAACTCTGCATATTTTGAGCACTCCTTTCTCGCGCAACAGATGGGGGTTGAATTGGTTGAAGGACGCGATCTCGTCGTAATGGACGGATTTGTGCACATGCGAACGACGAAAGGCTTTGAGCAGGTTGATGTCATCTACCGCCGCATTAACGACGATTTCCTTGACCCGAAAGCGTTCAAACCGGAATCTATGCTCGGTGTTCCGGGATTGATGGAGGTTTACAAAGCCGGACGGGTCGCTTTGGTGAATGCCCCTGGCACCTGTGTCGCCGACGACAAAGTCGTCTGTGCTTTCGTTCCCGATATCATCAAGTATTATCTCGACGAAGACATTATCGTTCCAAATGTTCCGACCTATATGTGTTGGAAAGATAGCGATCAGAAATATGTGCTGGAACATCTTCACGAACTCGTTGTGAAAGAAGCCAACCAATCTGGTGGCTATGGCATGCTAATCGGTCCCCACGCAACAAAAGCAGAACACGAGGAGTTTGCCCGCCGAATCAAAGACAACCCACGCAATTATATTGCACAACCGACACTCTCGCTTTCACGGGTGCCGGTGCTTATTGATGACCATTTTGAGGGACGGCACGTTGATTTGCGTCCGTTTATCCTTTATGGTGAGGAGATTTACGTCCTCCCGGGTGGATTGACACGGGTCGCACTCAAAAAAGGTTCGCTTGTCGTTAACTCGTCACAGGGTGGCGGTAGCAAGGATACATGGGTCTTATCGAGTTCATCATAGGAGGTTGCCATGCTCAGTCGCGTTGCTGAATCAATTTATTGGATGAGTCGCTACATTGAACGTGCCGAGAATGTCGCCCGTTTCGTCGATGTCAATCTGCGTTTGATCCTTGACGCACCCGTCGGTATGCAGGCCCAGTGGGAACCGCTTGTCGCGACCACAGGCGATGATGAAGTGTTTGCTGAGCGTTATGGCGAGGCATCCCGTGAAGCCGTCATCCGATTTTTGGCGTTTGACACTGAAAACCCAAATTCAATTGTCTCTTGCTTGCGGGCTGGACGAGAAAACGCGCGGTCCATACGCGAAAATATCTCGTCAGAGATGTGGGAGCAGCTCAACGATGCCTACTTACTGGTCGCAAACACTTCCGAAAAGTGGGCGATGGCAGAACCCCATGAATTCTTTACAGAGATCAAACTCGCATCACACCTCTTCATGGGACTCACAGATAATATCATGTCGCACAGCGAAGGGTGGCACTTCTGTCAGTTAGGGCGTTTGATTGAACGCGCCGACAAAACCTCAAGAATCGTTGATGTTAAATATTTTATTCTCCTTCCCTCTATCTGGGATGTGGACACACCTTTTGACGACATTCAGTGGGGGGCACTGTTACATTCTGCCAGTGGTTTTGAGATGTACCGCCGCACTTATGGGCTTATTTCCCCAGATGATGTCGTCGCTTTTTTACTCTTAGATCGTGAATTTCCGCGGTCCGTTCTCTATTGTCTCACCAAGGCGGAGGAGTCACTGCACGCGATATCCGGCACCCCGTTGGAGACCTTCTCCAATCCAGCAGAACAGCGTTTGGGGCAGCTGCGTTCCGAATTTGCCTTTGCCCAAGTCAAACAGATTCTCTCCAGCGGTTTACACGAGTTTCTTGATGCATTTCAAACCAATCTCAACTTAGTCGGTGCCGATATTCACAAAACGTTTTTCGCCTTGCGTTCCGTCAATGGAGAACCCGTTGCGGAACAAGAACAGGAACAGTCTCAGTTATGAGTTATCCGTTAAGGAGAAGGGATGGGAAACCTGCCCCACCGCAAGGAAATATAAAAAAACAGATATGGCAATTCGTGTAGCAATCAACCACAAATCCCTTTACCAATACGACCGGCTTGTCAATTTGTCGCCACACGTTTTTCGATTGAGACCCGCCGTCCACTGCCGAACACCGATTGAAGCGTATTCGTTTAAAATTGAACCTGAGAATCACTTTATTAACTGGCAGCAAGATCCGTTCGGTAATTACCAAGCGCGCGTCATCTTTCTGGAACCTACACGCGCCTTATCTATTGAAGTAGATCTTGTCGCCGATATGACCGTTATCAATCCGTTTGATTTCTTCCTTGAAACGAGTGCTGAACACTATCCATTTTTCTACGAAGCGCAGCTCAAACAAGAACTCGCGCCCTTCCTTGAAGTGAAAGAGAGCGGGCCCTTGCTGGCTGCTTGGGTGGCAGATATTCCCCGGACGCAGAAGAAACTCATTGACTTCCTTGTCGACATTAACAGAGCCTTGTCGGAGAATATAAAATATACGATCCGAATGGAACCGGGGGTCCAGTCCTGTGAAGAAACCTTGGAAAAGCGGATCGGCTCATGCCGAGATACAGGATGGCTGCTCGTTCAGATCTTGCGACATCTCGGTTTAGCGGCTCGCTTTGTTTCTGGGTACCTCGTCCAACTCGTCGCAGACCAGAAACCTGTAGACGGACCCGCCGGCCCCGCTCAGGATTTCACCGATCTACATGCGTGGTGCGAAGTCTACGCGCCCGGAGCCGGGTGGGTAGGTTTGGATCCGACATCGGGACTGTTTGCGGGAGAGGGGCATATTCCGTTGGCGTGCGTCCCCGATCCGGTGAGCGCAGCACCCGTCACCGGTTACATGGACCCGTGCGAAACAGAATTCACCTACAGCAATACCGTTCAGCGTATCCACGAAGACCCGCGCGTTACGAAACCCTACACGGAAACACAGTGGACTGATATTAATGCCCTCGGTGAGCAGGTCGATGCAGACATAATTCACAATGACATTCGACTGACAATGGGCGGCGAACCGACTTTCGTCTCAATCGACGATCCAGACAGCCCAGAATGGGACACAGAAGCGGACAGTCCGAGAAAAAGGGAGTTAGGCGCGGGACTCCTACGGCGGTTGCGGGACAGTTTCGGACCCGGCGGCGCACGCTATTATGGACAAGGAAAGTGGTACCCCGGTGAACCCTTACCGCGTTGGAAGTTCGGATGTTTCTGGCGTAAAGACGGTGTACCTGTATGGCAAAACGATGAACTTCTCGCCGAACCCCACAAAGATTACGGCTTCGCTGTTCAGGACGCAGAAAGATTTACGCGCCACCTCACTGAACTGTTGAACATAGCACCGAATCTGATACGACCGGCTTATGAAGATGCACTCTATTTCCTCTGGACAGAGGATAGATTGCCTGTCAACGTTGATCCGCTCGACTTTGACTTCAAGGAGGCATCCGAACGCCAACGGCTTGCGCAGCTGCTACAAACAGAGACCCTCGGTGCACCGATCGGCTACGCGCTACCCTTACGTTGGAGCCTTGCAGACGATGCGTGGGAGAGTTGTGCGTGGGATTTCAGAGATGGACGCATGCTCTTAATCCCCGGCGATTCACCGATAGGACTGCGTTTACCGTTGGAGTCTATACAGTGGGTGCCATCCGAAGAACGAGAGCCGGTTTATGAACGTGATCCGCTTGAACCGCGTGCGGAGAATTTAGACGCATCAGGGCAAACGAAGGGACAAAGCGCGCCTATTCAGAAAAACGAAGAAGAGCAGACGGTTTTTCAAACTGCACTCTGTGTTGAACCGCGTGAAGGACGGTTGCATATCTTTATACCACCCTTGACGCATCTTGAGCATTACCTTTCGCTCCTTGAGGCAATCGAAGCGACCGCGCAAGCGTTACAAATGCCAGTGATTCTTGAAGGGTACGAAGTCCCGCACGATTGGCGAATTCAATCGCTGAATGTGACACCGGATCCAGGTGTGATTGAAGTCAACATCCATCCGGCGGAAAATTGGGATGAATTGGTGCATAATACCACAACGCTTTACGCGCAAGCGCGGTTAGCCGGATTGAGTGCCGAGAAATTTATGTTAGACGGTCGGCACACCGGCACTGGCGGCGGTAATCACGTTGTCATCGGTGGTCGCACACCCGCTGATAGTCCATTGTTACGGCAGCCGCACCTCTTACGGAGTCTCATTACTTACTGGCAGCACCACCCCGGTTTGTCGTACCTCTTTTCCGGTACCTTTATCGGTCCAACAAGTCAAGCACCGCGCATAGATGAGGGACGCGACGAACAACTCTATGAACTGGAGGTCGCTTTTGGGCTGATTCCTGATAACGATGCTGAAGATGTGGAGCCTTGGTTGATTGATCGGTTGCTGCGCCACTTACTGGTGGATCTCACAGGCAATACGCATCGGGCAGAGTTTTGCATCGACAAACTCTACTCGCCCGATTCGGCGAGCGGGAGGCTCGGACTCTTGGAGATGCGGGCTTTCGAGATGCCACCACACGCACAGATGAGCATCGTCCAGATGCTCCTGATTCGTGCCTTAGTCGCTAAATTCTGGAATACGCCTTACACAGGTAAACTGGTGCGCTGGGGAACAGAACTGCACGACAGATTCATGCTTCACCACTACGTCCACGCCGATATGCAAGAGGTGGTGACTGAACTGCAAGAAGCGGGTTATCCGTTTGAGATGGCGTGGCTCGAACCTTTCTTTGAATTCCGTTTCCCGAAATTGGGGGCTGTAAACGTCCAAAATATTGAACTCGAATTACGGATGGCGATTGAACCGTGGCACGTGTTAGGTGAAGAGATAACACGGGCAGGGACATCACGGTTTGTCGATTCTTCTGTTGAGCGACTGCAGGTGAAGGTGAGTGGGCTGATAGATTCTCGATACATCGTTACATGCAACGAACGACGCTTAATACTCCACAATACAGGCACACAAGGAGAATACGTCGGTGGGGTGCGCTATCGCGCATGGCAACCCCCATCCGCATTACATCCTACAATCGGTATTCATTCACCGCTTGTTTTTGACATCATTGACACGTGGAACGGACGGGCAATAGGCGGCTGTACCTATCACGTCTCGCATCCGGGCGGAAGACACTACGATACGTTTCCAGTCAACGCCTACGAAGCAGAAGCACGACGGACGAGTCGTTTCGGCGCAGATGGACATACACCGGGTGTTATCCAAACCCAACCACCAGCACCTGCGACAGGCAGTTTTCTGGCTGAAGGCACGCCTCCCGGTCCGATGGTTGCCCCACCGGAAGAGATAAATACTGAATACCCATATACATTAGATTTACGTAGGACTTCTTAACATGTCCCAGTCAAATCCTATGTCAAAATCGGGTTTCTGATGAAAAACAAATTCTGATGAAGATAGCGAACAACCGTAGCCTGTAATGAAATGGAAGGCGGATCTACGGAATGAGACCCCAAAGTATCAACTCACCTGACCGAACCGCAAGGAACTTTAAAAAAGTAATAGACGATAGTTATCACAACACTAAATCTGCTGATCAACAGATCGATGAGATGCTAAGTCTGGATAGGCACATCAATCCGCACTGGCACGACTTCATGAAAGCCTTGGATACCCTTGGGCTTGTGGAAATGGAATCTCGGCATAAAGAGGTTCAGCGGCTGCTTCGTGAGAACGGGGTTACCTACGTCGTACACGGAGAACAGCAAGGACATCGCCCATGGGAATTAGATCCGATTCCGCTGATTATCTCGAAGGCAGATTGGGAGACTATCTCTGACGGACTTACGCAACGTGCCGAGCTGCTAAACCTGATCCTGATGGACCTCTACGGAGAACGACGTTTAATCAAGGACGGGTTGATACCCCCGGAAGTGATTTATGCACATGCCGGATTTTTACGCACTTGTGTCGGGATTACACCGACTGAATCCCGTTTTCTCGTGAACTATGCTGCCGACTTGGCGCGGGGACCGGACGGCAGAATGTGGGTACTCGGTGATCGGACCCAAGCTCCATCGGGTGCCGGTTACGCACTCGAAAATCGGACAGCACTTGCGCGTGCACTGCCCAATTTCTTCGGGGAAGTCGGTGTGCATCGGCTCTCCTTCTTTTTCCGCTCATTACAGAACAGCGTGTTGAATTTGCAGTACCAACTTGAAAGTGCCACACGCACTGCCCAGCACCAAACGGATAATCCGCATGTCGTTGTGCTAACGCCTGGACCGCTCAATGAGACCTACTTTGAGCACGCCTATATCGCAAATTATCTCGGTTATACCTTGGTGCAAGGTGATGACTTAACCGTGTGGGACGGGCGCGTCTGGTTGAAATCGCTTGACGGCTTACGTCCGGTTGATATTATTCTCCGTCGCGTAGACGATATCTTCTGTGATCCGTTGGAACTCCGTCAAGACTCCCGACTCGGTGTTGCCGGTTTGTTGGAAGCGATTCGACAAAAAAACGTAATTGTTATAAACCCACTGGGCAGCGGTGTTTTGGACAATCCCGGTCTGATGCCATTTCTACCGAATATCGCAAAGCATTTAATGGGTGAAGACCTTCGCCTGCCCTCTGTCGCGACGTGGTGGTGCGGACAACCGAAACAGCGAGATTATGTGTTGGCGAACCTTAAGCAATTGGTCATCAAACCCATTTATCGCCAACCCGGTGGACGACCGCTGTTTGCAACCGAACTCAGTGACGCTGAACTCGACACACTCCGCACCCAGATTAATGCCGAACCACACCTCTATGTCGGTCAGGAATACATTCGCTTCTCCACAACACCCTCACTGATTGAGGGTAAACTTGAACCGCGCCGTGCGATTCTCCGTAGTTTTTTATTTGCTGAAAAAGACGGATACGCCGTGATGCCGGGCGGGCTTACCCGCTGTGAAGGCGAGACAGGGGAATTGACAGTCTCAATCCAAGGCGGTGGTGTCAGTAAAGATACTTGGATCCTCGCGCCTGAACCGGAACCGCATATCAGTTTATGGCAACAGCGAACTGGACGGGTGCGAACCGCTGGGGCATCCGAAGGACTGTCAAGCCGGGCAGCGGAAAATTTATTTTGGGTTGGCCGCTATGCAGAACGCGCCGAAGGACACGCACGACTGCTCCGAATTATGCTGGATAAAGCCAAAATGGGCAAGATGGGGTTAGAGACATCGCGTTTAGGACAGGGATCGCCTTCCACACTGTTCACAGAGACCTTCGGCGACGATGCACGAGAGGTTTCCGAACTCACGTATCTTCGCAGTATGCTCCGCGCGCTGACCGGCTTAACCGCCTCACATCCGAGTTTCGTGAATAAAAGCGAGCAGTCATTGGAGAGTGAACTTCTCTCAATTATGCTTGACACAGAGAACAGCGGTAGTTTAGTATCTACACTTCAGGCACTCGTAAGTGCCGCGTACGCAGTCCGGGACCGCTGGTCTACTGACACGTGGCGTGTGATGAACAATATCGAAAACCTATGTTCTACGCTCGAAAAAAGTATCCCCGAAGATGGAGACGCAGGCACACAGATATTGACAGATCTCGTGTTGCAAGAGGCGGAACTCGCTTCACTTGATCAACTCATGATTTTTCTCTCAGCATTGAGCGGACTTAATGCCGAAAGCATGACCCAGACGATCGGTTGGATCAGTTTGGATATGGGACGACGTATTGAACGGGCACTCCTGCTCATCGTGCTGTGTCGTTCAAGTCTCGTCGCCGTGCAAGACGAATGGATCGAAGACCTGCTACTTGAATCCGTACTCGCCGCCGCTGAATGCCTGATCACTTATCGGAGTCGTTATCGTTCGGCGTTACACTTCCCAACGGTACTTGAGTTGCTCCTTCTTGATGAAGACAATCCGCGTTCGCTGCTCTATCAATTCAAACGACTTGAAGAACATATCCGTGTGTTACCGAGAGAAAAACTTGGATACCGACTCAGTGACGAAGAACAACTCATCTTGGAGGCTTTAACGCAGCTGCAGCTTTCCAATACAATTGACCTCGCAGAACGTTCAGAACACACAACACAGCGCACAGGGTTAGAGAAACTCTTGGTCCGTCTCGCACAAATACTGATTGACCTTTCCGATGTACTGACGCATACCTATTTCAGCCATATCCAGAGACCTCAACAGTTAATTACAACAGATAACCTCTAATACAGGCGGGCAGCGTGTAATTCATGTATAAAATTATTCATAAGACCGAATACAGTTATAACCACCCAGTAAACCTCTGCTATAACGAAGCGCGCCTGACGCCACGAAGTTTTGCTTACCAAGACTGTACGGATAGCCAATTCGTTGTCGAGCCGAAACCTAAGGAATGCCGAGAACGTCAGGACTTTTTCGGAAACACCGTCTACTATTTCACGATCCAGCAGCCCCATAACCAACTCACCGTTACAGTCACAAGTCATGTAGATGTCAGGGGCAGAGAGCAACAAAGAGATTTCGCCGAGCATCTATCTTGGGAAGCGGCGTACCAGCAGCTACACACAGATTTGAATCCAGAAATTCTGGAGATACGGCAGTACATCCTCAAGTCGCCAATGATTCCAGTGATGCCTGAACTCCATGCTTATGCTGAGAAGTCGTTTATCAAGGAGCGTCCGCTACTTGATGTCGTTGAAGATTTAAGTGCTCGCCTCTACACCGATTTCACCTATGATCCGGATTTCACGACAATCGCAACCCCGTTGGATGATGTGATAAAGCATCGCCGAGGCGTTTGTCAAGATTTCGCACATCTCGGTATTGGCTGCTTACGTGCCCTCGGGTTCGCTGCCCGTTACGTCAGCGGTTATATTGAAACAGAGCCGCCACCTGATAAAGAACCGTTATCGGGGGCTGATGCCTCCCATGCATGGTTTTCCGTCTATCTCCCGCAGCTGGGATGGGTAGACTTCGATCCAACGAACAACCAGATACCCGCCGATCGGCACATCACGCTCGCTTGGGGCAGAGACTACGCGGATGTAACACCGCTGAAAGGTGTCGTCTTCGGGAGCGGCACGCATGCATTATCTGTCTCAGTAGATTGCAAACGGGTTTTTTAACTATAGGACTTACGCATTTCCTCTTAAAGTCCCCCTGATAAGGGGGATTTAGGGGGTTAAAAACATTTTTCTTCAGATTAAAGTCCCCCTGATAAGGGGGATTTAGGGGGTTAAAAACATTTTTCTTCAGATATACAGACTCTCACTGCGAGGCAGACTTGAAACAATAAACCCACCTAACCGAACCGCAAGGAAATATAAAAACATGAGGATTGAAGCGTTTCAGAAACAAATCGAAGATATTTATTACACACGCGATGCTGAGCGCGGAGTACCACTCACCTTCACATGGTTTGTTGAGGAAGTCGGCGAATTGGCAAAAGAGATCCGCAAACAACCACAGGATATGGAGCGACTTCGCGAGGAATTCGCCGATGTGTTCGCATGGCTCACCACATTAGCAAGCCTGCTCGGTATCTCTTTAGAAGATGCGGCACAAATCTATGCAGAAGGTTGCCCTAAGTGTAATGACACACCTTGTGATTGTTAAAACACAACTGACCTTATTCAGGCAGTGAGCAGACGCCTTCAAATTCAAGAAATGTGGGATCTTCGTTTACATCAGATTGGGATCGTCGCCCTCTAAATTTGATCTGTAGCTCCGCAGAATTGAGAAGTTCTATATCCAATTGAAGTATATCTTCAACAGTCTGTGACAACTTCAAGTACATGACCGAAATCAAGCGCGCAAACTTTTTGAATCTCTCTGGCGTGTTTCTGTAATGCTGATAGAGTTCTGGGATCGGTGAAGTGAGGGCTTGGAGCCTGTTTCCATATTGCGATGAGAGCTCGCCCCGAATCTGTGCCTCTAATAACATCTGATCGAAGACAGTGGTTTGTGTTAAGGATGAACTGGCGGCATCTAACTTTTCGTTAAGAAGGAGTCGCTTGGCGCGCATGTCAGCAATTTGTTCTAAGGTCAGCTGCGTCAAAATTACCGGCTCAGTGCGATGTTTATACGCGCTGCTGACAGTCTCCTCCTTGAGACGGACTTCCCACACAGTCTCACTCTCAGTTGAAATTTGGGTAACCTCCCGTAGTTTTACCCATGATGCGTTTTCCTGATGCGCGAAAGCGATAGCTCCCAGCTGGTCAATCGAACTTCCATCAGGCACGTTGCGCAAGCGTGTCCGTAATGAACTCAGGAAAGCCGTTTGTTCAGATGAAGTCGGGCAAAGCGTTAAAGAAATTTCCATTGCATTCCAGCATACTTTTTGAAACGGAATGAAGTACGGGATGCCATTTTCAGAGCGGAGAAGCACACATTCTACGCCTTTATCCTCAGCGTTATTTGTAGCATTTAATAGCTCCTGCGCACAGGCAGATTGCATAACGTTCACAATTCGTTGGATGCCAGTTCCCCAATCTTCATAGAGATTCACGTACTGAAGGTCGCGTAGGGTTGCACCACCCCCGATGTCAATATCAGGGATCTCACATTCATTCAGTTTTACAGGGATAAACCAAACCTTGTCAAAATGTCGCTCTCGGAGTTTTTCAACTGCAAGGGCCAGTTCTTCGCTCATATACGTCTGCTCACACGCGTTAGATTCCTTAGAGAAACACGCGACGAAGTAAGTCCCCTGATGAATGGCTTGCTGAATTGCGGGTTTCCACTGCATCCCCGGCTCCAACGCATTCCGATCCAACCAGACCTTGATGCCTCGTGAGGTAAGGTTCTCGCAGAGCCGATCAACAATAGTTTTGTTCTCATGACAATAAGAAATAAAAACATGCTTCATCTCTCTGGCGTGTTTAAGTTCCATATTCACATGGTTGATCAAGCGTGCTCTAAAGGCTTCACGCCGCTCTTGACGTGCTTCAAATCCGCGTCGGATTTTAGATGGATCCGGTTGGTATTCCCGTGTGTAAGCTTCATAATCAAATTCAACTTCCGCTGTAGTATTCATTGAGAATTTCCCCTTCTGCTTCATAAGCAGTAATTAACCGGTGGAATTCTTCCCCTTCCGCAATGTAGATTATTGCCAATACCCGATTGGTAACGGTCTGTCCTACGTACAACCACCGATCTGGATGTCCTTGGGGGTCTGTATCATCGTATCCCCGCGGGTCGTCAAACGCAGAAACTACTTCATAAAACTGAACATTGTGCTTCCTCTGAACTTCTTGATACTTGTCTGAGTCCTATACAAATCCTATATCCATGAAGCGGACTCCATACGTGTACATACATGTAAGCAATGATTTAAACTGTGAGAAATCCCTTTAAGTATTCTACCACAGGTTCGTTAATTCCCGTTCAAAAACCGATCGAAGTTGCCGCCGAATAGGTTATTGACATCCCGCTTAATCTCTGACGAGGTAAGTGTCCACCCGACATCAAGAAGCGTTTGGTATTTCTCCACCAGAACGTCCGCGATAATCCGACGTGAATGCTTCCACTTGTAGACGAGCTGATCCAAAATTCGGGCATCCGAATGCTGCGGGATAACACTCAAGCCGAGCAGTTCAATCCGTTCGCGTGTAATCTCCTCAATCACACTCGGATTGTTCATAAACCACCAGCACCCGAATATCATCAGATTCTTGAATTTCCGTCCGATGACGCATAACTCATGCTGATTTTCGCGGGACAAGAGCGTAACGAGAAACTTATTATCAGGGTTTTCACGGAGCAGTGTTTCCAGACTCGTCAGGTCCGCTTTTCCAGTGCCGTCGCCTGCCATCTGGAGTTGCGGATTAACCGCACGTTTCACACCAATCATCAGTGCGAACGGGACGTTAAATTCGCGAGAGATGGGTAAGATACAGTTGTCGAAGAGTCTCCCCAAAACACCGTCTTCTGGGTATTGGAAATCCGGTGGAAGAGAGACCGCCATATACTTCGGGTTCATCCGCTGAATCCACGTCTCCAAAAATCGGCGCACCTCTTTGTAAGTCTTCTCTGTTGATAGATTCGGATCAACATCGTAACCGAGACCACGGAGGTGTTCGTAACCGGTTTCCTGATAAGTATTAATGAGGACATCCATCCGAAGTGCCGCCTCAAAACGGGTGTCGCCAGTATCGCCGGACTCCCACACCGGTGCCTCTGCCGAGTCAAACGGGTCGTTCGTCATCACCACTTTAGAGACTTTCGAGCGTTCAAAAACTGTGTTGATAAAGGCTTCAACGGTCGTATCCGAAAAGTAGGCACGATAGTCCTGCAGGTTGCGCGAACCGACATCCAGGCCCAATTCATTTAACGTCGTCACGACACCACGGCACGCCTCACTCACCGGTGAGTTCTCAATGAAGAGCGTCTGCCAGATGAGGTCTGCCTGTTCTGCCTTTGGCATCGCCCAAAATTGCTGATACGATACATCGGATTTACGGAAAACTTCAGCGATGAGGTAGTGATATGTCAGCAATTCATCAATACCCCACAGTAGCAACTCACCGAAGGGTGGACTAAAGAGGTGTGTGTGAATATCTGTGATGCTTTGCGTGTCAACAGCATCTAAAACAACGATTTTCAACTGTTCTGTGGTCGCAATTGTCTGCGTGTGGTTTGTGTTCATCTAATCCTCCAGATTCTGTGCAAATGGTTATAAGTTATAAGTTATAAGTTATAAGTTAAAGAGGTTTCTTTCTTAACCAACAACTTATAACCAACAACCAACAACTAATAATTAGACAGGACTGAACGGTGGATATTCCAATCCCCATTGTGCTCTGGCAACATCCATCGTTTTGATAATAGATAGAGACTCATCTAACGGCATCACATCGCTTTCGAGTTTACCCACCCGTAGACAGTTGATCACCTCAAGTACTTGGTATTCAAAACCGTTGTCAGTGAATGGGATTTCAATTTGTAGGGGTTCTTTCCCAATGACTTCAAGCGTCGCAGACGTGGCTCGCGAAAAGTTAGGGATATGAATCGAGCCTTTTGTACCGAAGATACGTGCATCCTGTGAAGTGCGTGTCGTGATTGCACAGGACAAACTCGCGATTTGGCCAGCATCATAGCTGAGTAGGATAGCGGCTTGTTCATCGACACCGGTTTTGCCGATGTGTGCCAGACTCGTTATCTTCGTTGGCACTCCAAACACCATGGACGCTAAAGAGACAGTATAAACCCCAATGTCCAGCAGCGCGCCGCCTGCGAGTTCTGGTACAAACAACCGTCCCTTCATGTTTTCAACAGTCATCGGTACCTGATTCCCAAAATCTGCCGTTAACATGCGCGGTTCACCGATAACGCCATCGACCAGCCATTCCTGCACCTGAACCATCACCGGGATGAAGCGTGTCCACATGGCTTCCATAAGAAACTGTTTATGTTTTCGTGCACACGTTATCAACGCCTCAGCCTGCTTGGCATCTACAGTAAAAGGTTTCTCACATAAAACCGCCTTTCCTGCTTCCAAACACAGGATCGCGCACGCTTTATGGAAAGGATGCGGCGTGGCAACATAGACAACATCTACTTCAGAATTTGCCGCCAATTCAACGTAATTACCGTGTCTATGTGGAATGTTAAAGGCATCTGCGAAGGTGTTGGCTCTCTGAAAGTCGCGCGAACCGACAGCAATAATCTCTGCATCAGGAATCGCTTTCAACGCATCAGCGAACTTATGTGCAATACCACCAGGACCGAGTATACCCCACCTTATCTTTTCCGACATTCGGATATCCTTTTTCCATGAGAGAATCCTGATTTAACAAGAATCAGTAATTTTTAATAAACAACTCATTTCCTTTTGCGGCACTCGCTTTCCGATAATTGTTCATCCCGTATTGCAACGTCCACTCCTGAATTTCGGCGAAATCGAAAAGCTCCCTAATGACAGGTGAGTCGTCATAAGTAATCAACCATTTATGTTGGCACTTCCGCATGTTTTCGGCGAATTGCGCGTGATCAAATGTGGTATGGAGGGCACCTCTCACGCCGTATAACTTTGACTCCGTTGCTTTCCAATAGGGTGGGTCAAGAAAGATAAATACAGTGTTGCCTTCTTGGAAAAGTGCCTCAGTGTAATCGCCGTTGGTGATTTCGGTTCCATCAAGATAAGGCGATATGTTTTTGACGCGTTCAATAGATGAATCTGTGAATCGCTTCTCGTAAGCAGATTGTGAATATCCGCCAGAATCCACGATACCGGAGAAGGTAATTCGGTTGAGTACAAAGAAGCGCACTGCACGCTGAAATTCAGAAAGTGCGTTTCGGTTCTGGTTCAGTTCATCTTTTGCCTCTGTCAATTCCTCAAACAACGCGCGCCCATCGGTAGTAGTTGTGTGTGTTTCCCTCAGCGTCGCAACTAAGTCTGGTGCGTTATCTCTTACCTCTTTCCAGAAGCAGTAAAGATCGTAGTTGAGATCATTAATCCAATAGGAATTGATACGGTTTTGAAAGAGGTTTCGGATCGCAAAAAAGACAGAACCCCCTCCAACAAAAGGCTCGCGAAATTCTGATATATTCAGCGGAACATGCGGCAGAATCTGTTTGAGTGCCCTTGATTTACCACCGGGATAGCGTAATGGGCTTTTTGGTAATTTAGGTTTGTTCAAACTTAGTCTTTAATTTTGCTGGTAATAAAATTAATGACTTCCTCGGGGGGATGTTTGCCAAATCGGATATAAACACCGCGGAAGTTTTCAAGGCGTGTCGGGTGGGCGAACGGGCTGAGTAATACCCCGTTCGCGTCAACATAAAAACTGCGAAATGTTTCCCAAGACTGTTCCAATTTGTAAAAGCAGCAGCTTGTAATGATAAGTTTATCTGTTTCAAACTGGTGGTGAAATGGGAGAAAATATTTGTAGAGCGATCCAATCAGAAAAATAGCAGACAGGATAGCGACATAAATTAATTGGAAACCCAGATAGATCAAGAGCAAAAGAAGTGTCAGAAAAAGAATCAATAGCACAGATTTGCGCCAATTCTCAACGAGTGGATGCACTGTCCATGAAAGCGTTGTAGGCGCGTGCGACATACGTAAACTCTTTTTTCTGGATGCAAGCGAGACTATTCCGTTGTATCTGTAGCACCGCCATCAATTTCTGTCTTTGATGCATCTTGGGCATCCTCTGCGCTGTCCCCATCCGTTGGGGTTTCAACGGTACCTTCACCGGTAGTATCAGCAGGCTCGGTGGTCTCTTCTTGCGTTGTCTCCTGCTCAATTGGCGCAAGTGCGCCGCCAGTGCCTTCGCCATAAAAACGCATCAGGAAAAGCGAGATCACCATGAACGCGATTGCAAGCCAAGTCGTCAGTTTACTCAGGAACGTCGCGGCACCGCGTCCTCCAAGAACGGACTGCATCTCTGCGCCACCAAACGCGCTTGATGAAAGCCCTTCCCCTTTACTGTCCTGTAACAAAATAATCAGCGTCAGAACGACGCAGATCGGGACAAAAAGGAATAATACAAAACCCATGATAATTCCCATGTGACAATTTCCTCCTAATTTTTTACATTTCCTTTAACTTCTTAACCGACTGCTGACGACTGACTGCTGACTGCCATTTCCACAATTTGCGCAAATGATTCCGCCTCAAGACTCGCGCCGCCAACGAGTGCACCGTCCACATCTGGTTGCGACATTAACTCCGTTGCATTTTCCGGTTTCACACTGCCACCGTACTGGATACATACCTGCGATGCGACTTCTACTGCGTAAGCTTTCGTCAACAGCCCTCGAATGAAGTTGTGAACCTCTTGTGCTTGGTCAGGTGTAGCCGTTTTGCCAGTACCGATTGCCCAGACCGGTTCATAAGCGATAACACAGGATAATAGTTCGGCGGCAGATAAGCCTACGATACCACCGGTAACGTGGGCCTCAATCACGGTTTCTGTCTGTCCGGCTTCCCGTTCTTCAAGTTGTTCCCCGACACAGATAATTGGTTTCAGGTCGTGTGCTAACGCCGCTTTTACTTTCTGATTGACACTCTCATTCGTCTCACCGAAGTATTGCCGTCGCTCCGAGTGCCCGATAATGACGTAATCGCACCCGACATCTTTGAGCATCGGTGCGGAGACTTCGCCAGTAAACGCTCCACTATCTTCCGAATAGACATCCTGCGCGGCGAGGTGAATGTTGCTGTTAACTATAACATCGTTAACCGCGGTGAGCGCGGTGAAAGGTGGTGCAACGATAATCTCAACGTCGGTTTCATCTACAACTAACGCTTTTAACGCCGTTGTGAGCGCGACTGATTCCGAAATCGTTTTGTTCAGTTTCCAATTGCCAGCAATGATAGGTGTCCGCATAGTCCTTTCCATAATAGTTGTTAGTTGTTGGTTATAAGTTTTTAGTTAAGAGGGTTCCGATGATTTAAGTTTCTTTGATAACCTTCGGTGCTTCAATTGTGTAACGACGGTTACAAGAGATAATCAAGCATCAAAAAGCAGAACTAATAACTTATAACTGTTAACTGTTAACTTCTATTAGAGTGTACGCGCAACAAGTTCAACGAGACGGTTGGAGTAGCCCCATTCGTTATCATACCACGAAAGGACTTTGATAAGTCCATCTTCAATCACTTTCGTAAAAGGACCGTCGAGCACGGAGGAGAGTTTGTTCCCATTGAAATCCGATGAGACGAGGTCGAGTTCCGAATAACCGAGAATACCATCCAAGCTACCCTCTGCCGCTTCTTTCAACGCAGCGTTGACCGCTTCAGCGCTCGGCCTCTCCTTGAGATCAACGGTAAGGTCCACCACAGAGACGTTCGGTGTCGGCACACGGATTGCGAATCCATCGAGTTTACCGTTCAATTCGGGTAGGACTTTCCCAACAGCGACAGCGGCACCGGTTGTCGTCGGAATCATAGAGAGTGTCGCTGCACGGGCGCGGCGCATATCGGAATGCGGGAAGTCATGTACCCTTTGGTCGCCCGTATAGGCATGAATAGTCGTCATTAATCCGCTCTCGACCCCGAAGGTTTCATGCAACACCTTCGCAACAGGGGCAAGGCAGTTTGTCGTACATGAGGCATTAGAGATGACATGATGTTCTGACTTATCGTATTTATCGTCGTTTACACCGATAACAATCGTGATGTCCTCACCCTTCGCAGGTGCGGAGATGACCACTTTTTTCGCACCGCCAGATGTGATATGTTTCTCAGCGTCTTCCCGTGCCGTAAAGAAACCGGTGGACTCAATAACGACCTCCGCACCGAGTTCAGCCCACGGTAGGCTGCCCGGGTCGCGTTCGGCGAGCACCTGTATCTCTTTTCCGTTAACCACCAAACCGTCGTCCGTAGCAGCGATGTCATCCGAAAGAATACCGTGGACAGAGTCATATTGTAGGAGATGTGCGAGCGTCTCTGGGTTCGTCAAATCGTTGATAGCCACAAATTCGATATCTAACGCAGGATTCTGCAACGCCGCTCGAAAGGCGTTCCGACCAATCCGACCAAAACCATTAATACCTACTTTAGTTGACATAAGATAGATAGATCCCTCTATGAATATTTTGCCGTTACAGGGCTTTCTTTCTTAACAGCAAGTTTTAGAACCCGCAAGCCGTAACACGAAGAAAAAAGAATATGCGGAGTTTTGCAAAAATATCGGCTTGCAAGCGATGCCCCCTGATATACTATTATCCAATTTCCGTGATTTAAAACCTTTTTAATTATACCCTAAAATGCAGTAAATTGCAAGTGCCGTTTAAGCCAGAAGCATTCAATTATTAGATTGTCTGCATATATGTTGCTTATGGACGTGGACACTCCAAATCGCGAATAACACAGATTTTTAGGTTTTGTTATCCCAAACCGGTTTGAAATTTGGAGAATTGAATAGCTCTGAATCCATCTGATTTTTATTGAAATTTTTAGGGATGTCTGTTATACTTTTGGCAGAAGTGATCAAATGTGATACGTCAGGATTAGGAAGGAATTCATCGTATCATTCTTTAACGAAAAACCCGCAGTTTTAGTATACTTCATAGCAACTACAACCCATCTGTGAGAACAACAAAACATGTCAAATTCAAGTGTCCCACTCAACGTCTTAGTCCCATGGACGAAGCGGATTTCAATTTATCTACTGTGCCTCCTGCTCGTGCCTTGCATATTCACATCCATTAGTCATGCCCAACCACACCTCGTCTTCGTTGTAGGCGAGAATGAGTACCGTTCTGAAGTAACGATGCCCGCGTTGGCGCAGGTGTTAGCAGACCACTACGGCTTCCGCACCACACTCCTCTTAGACGACGTACTTCAGGGAGGCGAGGCGAACAACATCAACGGTCTTGATGCCTTAGAGACTGCCGACCTCCTCGTTTTGTATCTGCGATTTCGTCAACTCCCTGATGCCCAACTTGCGTTGTTACAAAAGTACATTGATCGGGGCGGTCCGATCGTTGCTTTCCGGACAACGACGCACGCCTTTGCCTACGAGGAGGCAGATCCGCGTGCGATGTGGTGGAATAATTTCGGTGCTCGCGAGCTCGGTGCACCGTGGATTTACCACTACGGACACAACGCAAGCACCGATGCTACAACCGTTGGCAGTCATCCGATCCTTACAGGTGTGAGTCCAACGTTCCACGTCCGCTCTTGGACTTACCATGTGCGCCCCGACTATCCGCCGAAAGATGCGCAGGTCTTAGTGCAAGGTCGCCCTGTCTTTCCCGAAGGGGAGCGTGGCGGTGCCGAGACGGTCAATCCAATTGCATGGACGCACACGCACTCTGGTGGTGGACGTGTGTTTACAACGACAATGGGACACCCAGAGGATTTCAGCGTGAGCGACTTTCGTCGCCTTGTCGTTAACGGCATCTACTGGTGCCTTAACCGCGAAGTCTCGCGCCGCTATCCACCCGGTTGGCGTGTTAAAACCGGGCAGCCGTGGCGGGATATGGATTATGGTCCCTATCTCTCTACAGCTGTCGCCGCGAATGCTAATAACCTGACTTACAAAGGCATTGTTATCCCGCTCACCCCGGATCTCACGAGTGGTGCGGTGGTGTTCGACACAGACTTGTTGCGCTACTCCGCAGGTTGGATAGATGGGTTGATTGACTTTGCCGATGTTGCCTATAACGGTTGGCATCAGAGTTTTCCATCAATTGAGGGCAAACTGCTGTGGGAAAACCGGGTGGGACCCGGTTGGGCGAAGAATGGCAGCTTTGAGGATACACGCGCTGTGCCTTTTGGCCCCTTACCCAAGGATTGGGCGCATTGGAAAGGATTGTATCTTCACGGTAACAGGGTTGTTTTGTCGTACACAGTCGGCACTCGTTCGGTACTGGAAACCCCGTCCCTTGAAACCGGAGAAAAAGGGTTCGCTTTTGCCCGTACTTTCCATCTCGGCCCATCTGCATCGAGTGCCCTTGTCCGTATTGCAACAATCCGTGCCGCGGAAATATACGCCTTACACGAGTTTCCACGTGGCACCGGGGTCGTCCTATGTCCGCCAGGGACAGCACCTGGGGCACAAGGCAGTCTGCTCGCTGCTTTGATTGACGCACCGGAAGGCACACGGTGGGCAGTGAAGGACGAACTCCGCGTCCAATTTCCGCCATCTGAACAAGCAATCTCCGCCAAAGTTCTGATCGCTCCAGCGATCCAAGACACACCCGAGTTGGATGTGTGGACCCAATTCGTTGAAACCTCGCCGCCTGTAGCGGATCTGACGGAGTTGATCCGAGGGGGTCCGCAACGTTGGTCGGAAAAACTCGTCACAACTGGACACACTGATATACAACAGCAGCTCAAAGTGAAAACTTTGAAAATCAATGCGGAGACAGCGACTTGGCATTTGGAAAAAGATGGATACCTTCCGACAGTGCTTTCGATGGATAATCTGTCGCCGGTCCCTGGCAGTGTCGGTCGTACGGATCAGTGTATGGCTGTGCTGCGCCCGCCCACCAAAACCACACAGTCCGCGTCGGTAGATGAACAGAGGGACGATGCTGCTTTGGTCGGACACTGGCGTTTCGACGAGGGCAGCGGTTCGCATACCGTCAGTGCAACACCGGGGAAGGCGGCAATTGTGCTTGATGGGGTTCACTGGGAAGCCGGGCAGTGGGGCGATAGCCTTGCATTCGACGGCGGAGCGGAAGCGCGTTTTGACGAAAACCTCGCCCTCGATTTCGACACCACTGACTTAACTTTCGCTGCATGGATTTCCACCAAGAATGACGGTACCATCTTCGCTGAATCGCTTGAGGCATCGGAGTGGGTGCCCAACGGCAAAACCTTTTTTATCCGAGATGGGCAGTTGACGTTTGATGTCGGCTGGATTGGTGTCATTGGCGGTGGGCAATCCGTTGATGATGGCACTTGGCACCATGTGGGATTAACGTGGCAACATCGGAGTGGTGCAGTGACCCTGTTTTTGGACGGCGAGATTGCTGCCGAAGGTTTCCTTAAGCCAGAAGCAGCATTGGATGATGACGTTTGGCGTCTTGGGTTCACCGCACCGGATTTTCCAGAAGAATCTCCTTGGTTTGAGGGTCAACTTGACGACCTGCATCTATACAACCGCGCCCTCTCACCCGAGGAGATGTCCACGCTCTACCAACACCTCCAAGAGCCGCCGCTGATTGCTGCAGCACTGGTTGAACCGATTGCGGGTGCGAAATGGCGCGTTGATGCCGAGCGTGTTTCCCTCCACCGCCCTGCAGACACAACGGCATCGGTGCTGATATGGGAGGGGAGCGAATCGAAACTCGCAGATTTCGCTCGGTTAGCGGTAAACGGTGGACTTGATCCGGGGCAACCGTTCGCAATTGACAGGATCAATTGGCCCGCACAAAATCCGTGGGCTTCGTGGCTACGTTTCGGTGGGTTCGACTTCTTCCCGGACGGCAATCGTGCAGCACTTTCCACCTGGAACGGCGATGTCTGGACAGTCACTGGACTCAATGATACCTTGGACACGCTCGTCTGGCAACGTATCGCTACCGGGCTGAACCAACCGCTCGGACTTAAAATTGTCGGACAGCAGATTTACGTTGTCGGACGCGACCAGATTACCCGCCTCGTTGATCTCAACGCAGACGGCGAAACCGATTTCTACGAGAATTTTAACAATGATGCCTACAACAGTGAACACTTCCACGAGCAGGTTATGGACCTGCAGACCGATGCAGCGGGTAACTTCTACTACATGAAATCTGCCCGACACGCACTGCCGGCGCAACACCCGCACCACGGCACACTCGTCCGAGTGTCGCCGGATGGGGAACAGTCTACTGTGATCGCTTACGGATTTCGGGCATCAAATGGACTTGGGATTGGTCCCGGTCCTACGTTCTACGGTACAGATCAGGAAGGCTATTGGATGCCTGCCAACCGCCTGAACCGTATCACTGTTCCCGGTCAATTCTACGGTAACCGATGGGGCTGGTACCCGCCGGGCGAACCGCCAGACAGTTATGAGCCTCCCCTCTGCTGGATCGCTCCCTTCGTTGACCGATCCCCGGCGGCACCGATTTGGATTCCTGCGGGGACCTGGGGGGAAATGGGCGATTCTCTACTCTCGCTGAGTTACGGTACTGGAAAAGCATACGCTGTTCTTCAGCACCAAACAGGGGCAACTGTACAAGGTGCGCTCACCGAACTCGGTGTGGAGCTGCCTACCGGCCTAATGCGTGGACGATTCCATCGGATCAGTGGGGATCTCTATCTCGTGGGTCTATTCGGCTGGTCGTCCGACAAACAAGAAGATACCGGTTTCTACCGGATCCGCATGACCGGTGCCCCCCTCCGAACCCCTAAATCGTTCCGTGCTGTCAGCGATGGCTTAGTCATCGATTTCTACGCACCGCTTGCACCAGAGTCCGCCCAAAACCCAGAGAACTGGCGGGTCCAAAGCTGGGAGTACCGCTGGACTGAAAACTACGGTTCGCCACAGCTGAAGCATTCCGGCGAGGAAGGCAGGGACATCCACCCTGTCCAATCTGCAACGCTTTCTGCGGATGGCAAAACCGTTTCCCTCAGAATCCCAAGCCTAACACCCACAATGCAGTTCCACGTCAACATCACGGGCAGCTTCGCAGACGGTATCCCTCTGGATTGCTATCTGCACGGCACAATACACACCCTTGAAGAAGGACATAGCACGGAGGTTCCGTAGGGGCTGGGTTACCCATCCCCTACATTTCGGCAGAGCCATTCAATTCTCTGGAAAACAGTTAAATTACCTTATGATTTTGGTGTATCTAAACACGAAAATCCGCGTCCTCCGCGTCCTCCGTGTTTTCCGCGATTTGCGGCGTACTCGCCCAAATGCGACCTGCATTCAGACAATTTGAAAATTGAATGACCCTGACATTTCGGTTTGACAATTTGAGAGATTTCGGATACCCTATTGATATGTCAAAAACCACCGAGAAAAAAACGATTCAACCGACCGGGAAGTTCCGTGCGATTCCTGTCTCCGTGCCGGACAATCTCGCCAACATCCGTGTCATCCTTTTTGAACCGCGCGAACCGGGAAATATCGGCTCTGTTGCCAGAGTTGTGAAGGGGATGGGACTGTCCGAACTCTATCTGGTCAACCCTGTTCCGTTCCAAGATGTTGATGCAGCATGGTACATGGCACACGGTGCAAAGGATATTCTCGAAAATTGCCATGTCGTCCCAGAACTCAAAGACGCGCTTGACGGTATCCAATATCTGGTAGGGACGACGCATCGTCGCCGGGATGTCCGCCTGCCGCAACCTGTGCCTGCAAGGGAGGCCGCGCAGACCATCGCCACAATCTCGCAAGATAAACAGGTTGCACTGCTATTTGGACGCGAGGACTTCGGCTTATCCACCGATCAGATCAGTCTCTGTCAACTGACTGCAAGCGTGCCAATGGCGACCAAAAACCCGTCTCTAAACTTGGCGCAAGCGGTTCAGATCTTCGCGTATGAAGTCTTCGTTGCGAGTCTCGGCGAGTATCCACCCTCCGAGATTGACTACGCCGAAGTGAACGTTTTGGAAGAGTTCTACGAGCGTGTGACCCGCCTATTGGATAAGGTCGGCGTAACCCCATATAACCATGACTGGGAGACGTATCTGAAATCGCTACGGCGTGTTTTCTCCCGCGCACCGTTAGAGGCACGAGACATCGCTACACTGGACATGATTTTCTCCACGACGTTTCGACACATCGAGCGACTTGAGAAAAAGTTGGACGAGGACTGTTGACTTTCAGAAGCATAAGAACCGTTAGTTTCCTGTGTTTGTCATAGGCTGTTAGCCTGTGCCTCTTCTGTAGCATAGGCTGTTAGCCTGTGCAGATGTTTGATGAAAATACTGTGCGAAACGGACAGAAGTTATCCAAACTTCAGTGAGATTAGGACGCAATAATTTAATTTCTGATATAATGTTATAACTTCTTGAACAGTAGTCAGAGAAAAATGAAAACATTTAATACCTTTGGTCCCGTGAATCCTGAAGAACATTACGTCGTCTCACGCGAAGCGGAACTCGCTGACTTCATCAAACGCGTCAAACTGGGACGATATATCGTTATCTTCGCGCCCCGACAGACAGGCAAAACCACGTTCTTCCAATGGGCACTTGATGCACTCGCCGCCGATACCACAGAACCCTACTTCCCAATTGAAGTCAATTTTGAGGTGTATGAAGACTACACCGCGCCCGATTTCTACGATTCACTCTATCAAAGCATTTATGAGGAGATTAAATATGTCTTTGAAAAACGCGGACGCGTGCCCTCTGAAACGCTAAGCCGATTCTTGGAGAACACGAAATTAACCGATCACGTTGCAATGCTCAGATTCTTTCAACAGTTCGCAAATTTTCTCGAAGATGAGAAACTTGTCCTCGTTATTGATGAGTTTGATGGTATTCCTCCTGATGCTTTGAGAGGCTTCCTTCATGCACTCCGCACTATCTATGTGCAGCGTTCCATGCGTAAATGTCCCTACAGTGTTGGCATTGTAGGCGTTAAGAGCGTCACACAACTCAATTTAGATCGCTCTATTTCGCCATTCAATATCCAAGACGAGTTCACCTTACCGAATTTCACACTCGAACAGGTCCGCGAGCTCCTTGCACAGTATACCGAAGCAGTCGGACAAGCCTTCGTCCCTGAAGTTATTGAGAGTATTCACAGACAAACTGCCGGACAGCCGTTCCTCGTCAACCGCTTCGCACAGATTCTGACCGAGGAGATGGCTATCGCGAAAAGTGAAACGATCCAAATGGCGCACTTCGCAGAAGCACATACGCAACTCCTTGAAGAAACAAACGTTAATATCAGCCATCTGCTAACCAATATCCGCAGAAATCCGCGTTTTGAAAGCGTCCTGATGCGAATCGCTTCTTACGAAACTGGCTTCCGCTTCAATCCAGACGACGAAATCATCAGTGAACTTGCCACTTACGGAGTCATCACAAAAGGTGCCGACAGGATGTGTGAGATCCTCAACCCCATATACCAGCAGCGTATCATTCAAGCGTTCAAGCCGCTCGTCAACGGGTTGGAACACGAATATTTTCCCGAGGATACCCATCAAGACTTAGTGAATTACCTAACTCCTACAGGTCAAATTAAGATGGACTCGCTCCTTGACAACTTCCGAGATTTTATTGCGCGTGCAGGCTTTCGGATTCTATTAGTACCGGACACGCCAAAGGAGTTTGTCGGTCAACACCTTCTCTACGCGTATCTGGATCAATTCGTCCAATTAATACACGGGCATATCTACCTTGAAGGTCAGACCGGTCGCGGTAAAATCGACCTCGCGATTTTCCACAACGCCGAAAAATACATCGTTGAGACCAAGATATGGGAGGGGCCCCGGTCCTATCAGGCAGGCAAAAAACAACTCGCCGCATATCTCAAATTGGAGGGGGCAACCGAAGGATACTACGTCGTCTTTGATCATCGCGCAGAGCCAGAACCCCATGTAGAAACAGAAACAATAGACGGTTTAACAATCCGAAGCTACGTCATTCCTGTCATCCAAGAAGCTCCTTCACAACAGACATAACATCGCTTGCGCATAGGCAATGATTGAACACACCAAAAAGTTAGTGGATTCTACTTGAATTTTGCGGTGTACTAACGTATCATATATGTGTAGAAATTGAATAGTTTATAAGTGTGAAAAGTTTATAAAATAGGCGAAAAATGCGATACATCAAACCCATCGTTTGGCTCATCTTTATCTGTTCCGGTGCCAGCGGTCTCATCTATCAAGTCATCTGGATGCGACAGCTGACGCTCATCTTCGGCAGCACCGTCTTCGCGACGAGTACCGTCCTAACAGCGTTTATGGCAGGACTCGCACTCGGCAGCTACTACTTCGGTCGGAAGATCGACGAAAGCACAGCGTCGCCGCTGCGAATCTACGCGCTGCTGGAAGCAGGCATCGGTGCGTTCTGCCTTGTCTGGCCCCTCATTTTAGCGGTGCTAAGCGCACTCTATGTCCTGATTCATCGCAACGTCACATCAGAATTCTATACCCTCTCACTTATCCGTTTCGTGTTAACATTCGGAGTCCTGCTAATCCCATCTACATTGATGGGCGGCACACTACCGGTACTCACCCGTTTCTTTGTGAAAAGACTGGAGCAACTCGGAACGAACATCGGCATCCTATATGCGTTGAATACATTCGGTGCGGTCATCGGGACTGTAGCAGCGGGCTTCTTCCTGATTGAAGCGTTGGGTATCCAATGGACACTCGGTGTGGGGATCGTTATTAATTTCGCTGTAGCCGTGATTGCATTAGGATTAACACGGAAGACGTTAGCGACAGAAGCAGATGATCCGCAAGAAGAGACAGAAAAACCGGAGTCCGAAGATGTCACGCATCAACCTGAAAGAAATTTAGTCCTGTGGGCAATAGGTATCTCAGGGTTTTGTGCGTTGGCGTATGAGGTGTTGTGGACCCGTATCATGGTGTTCTTCCTCGGTAGCACGACCTATGCATTCGCAACGATGCTCGCGGCGTTCCTGTTCGGCATCGCGTTGGGAAGCATGGTTTTTGCGCGCTGGGTTGACCGAATCAAACAACCCGTGACAATTTTTGGTATTGCCCAACTCGGTATCGGACTCTTCGCGCTGATCCTAATGCCAGCGTTTGAGGAGTTGTACGGAATGAGCCGCGCATTTCAATCCACCTTCGGTGCGAGCAGGTTCTGGACTTTCTTCTCCTGCTTCCTCGTGATGTGTCTGCCGACCTTTTTGATGGGGGCAAGTTTTCCGCTGGTAACGAAAATCTACACCGGCAGTGCACGGCAACTCGGTAAAAGTATCGGAAACGTCTATGCAGTCAACACAGTCGGCAGTATTTTAGGGGCATTTTGTGCAGGGTTCATTTTGATCCCACTCTTAGGCATCCGACCGAGCATTGTGCTAACGGTCGCCTTGAACTCAGGTGTCGGATGTCTGCTCGTTTTGCGAAGCAGCGGACAGACCGAAACCGGAAGATCACTCGTACAAGGGATCGGCATCGGGATGCCGATTCTTAACGTCGGGTTAGCGGTGATCCTACTGCTTACGGTGAATCAACCACTTTTCCTGAAGAGCGCGATTTTCAAAACCCAACGTCCGGGTGATACACTCGTCGATTACAACGAAGAGGTGGATGCAACAGTAACGACACTGAGAGATGATGAAGGGGTCTATCGGCTCTATGTAGATACAAATCAGGCAGCTGACGCCTCGCGATGGGATTCGCCGTCACATCGTGTTATCGCGCATCTGCCGTTGTTATTGCACCCGCGTCCAAAACGCGCACTTGTCGTCGGATTCGGTATGGGACTCACCTCGTATTCAATCACACAACACGGCGTACAGGTTGACGCGATTGAGCTGTCCAGCGGTGTGCTCGCTGCAGCACGAAAGCATTTCGCACATGTCAACGAAAATATATTTGAAAACCGGCTGTTTAACTACAAGCTCAACGATGGACGCAACCACATCCTCATGACAAAGACGAAGTACGACATGATTTCGACAGGTATTATCCATCCGCTTGTGAGTGCGGGGAGTTCTAATATCTATACTGCCGATTTCTATCGCTTGTGCCGTCGGATCCTGAGTGAAGACGGTATCATGTGCCAGTGGGTGCCGCTACATCGCCTACCAGAGGCGCACTATAAAATGATTGTACGCACTTTCATTGAAGTGTTCCCGGAGACAACACTCTGGTATAAATACACGCCGGATTTCGTGATTCTCATCGGTACGCGTCAGCCCCTCCGAATCGACTATAAAAACTTCATAGCCCGCGCGCAGATAGCGAATATCCGTGAAGGTCTTGCCGCTGATGACTTAGACGGTCCGTCGTTACTCGATTCATTTATGATGGGTCCAGAGACAGTCCACAAATACGTCGGCGTTGGACCTATCCACACAGACAATCGCCCCCGATTAGAATTCTTCCGAGGCGCGGATCTGGTGGATACAACAACACAAAACGTAAAAGGCATGGCAGAATATCGGGAACGGGTATTGCCGTATCTCACAAACTTTGGTACGACACTTGCAGAGACAAGAGTCGTTCGAGAGCAACTCGACACCTACTTTAGAGCCACGCAGAAATTAATCAGCGGACAGATCGCTTACGCAAGCCGGAAATATCAAAGTGCCTTCGCACTTATGAACGAAGCGGTAGAACGCAATCCTGTGGACGAAACAATCCGCTACAACTTCGGTGTCGTTTCAGGCTTAATTCATGAAGGTACGCAGGAAGAACTCCGACAAATTGAACAACAGGTGCAAGAGACAATGGCACAGAATCCTGAGGACATTCAGGGACACCTGTATTTGGCGACAGTATATGAACAATCGGCAGCGGAATATGAGAGAAAAGGCGAACTTGATAAAGCAGCAAAGGAGCTTGGAAAGGCGGCAAAAGAACTGGAGGAATTTCTCAGACGTGATCCGAGTCGATCCGATGTCTACTTAATTTTAGGACCGCTTTATGAACGCCAAGGACGTTACAAAGAAGCACTCCGCACTTATGAACGGCTTGAACGGCAAGAGGCGGCTTTGCAGTTACCTGCCCCAATTCTCGCTGCGATGGCACAGCTCCACCTGATATTAGAAAATGTTGAGGAAGCCGAAAAATACGGGCAAAAAGGTATCGCTGCAGACCCAAATTCGTGGCGTTCGCATTACATCTTGGGGAATGTCTACGCTGCCAAGAATCAACCCCAAAAACAGATAGAATATTATAACAACGCTTTGAAAGCACTCGATAAAATTATCCAAATTGCTTCAGATCCGAACGACTTACTCGCCAGAGAACAGATTCAAAATGAACTTGAAGCACTAAAAAAATAGGACTTACGCATTTGCTCTTAAAGTCCCACTGATAAGGGGGATTTAGGGGGTTTAGGTAGGACTTACGCATTTGCTCTTAAAGTCCCACTGATAAGGGGCGGTGAATGCCCATAAGGCATTCATACCCGGGGAATGCCATACGGCATTCATACCCGGGGAATGCCCATAAGGCATTCATACCGTTGATTCTGATTCTGATTCTTTAGGGGGTTTAGGCACGCTCCACCGAATTCTCCGTTCACCCCCTATCGTTTCATTGAGTGAACGCAATTTATGAATTTTAGAAACGATCCAGTGTTTAATGGTCTAAAACGTCCTATCCTAAAAATGGTAGGGAATTCTTAATAGGAGGAGCTCTTGCATCCAATAAACAAGCAAGGGAATATCTAATCAATGTCTCAAGAAACCCAAGAAGCCACATCTGCCCGTTTAAAGCGGACCCATTACTGTGGCCACCTGCGTTTAACTGACGCGGGGACGACCGCGCAACTCAACGGCTGGGTCAAACGTCGCCGCGACCACGGTGGTGTCATCTTTGTCGATTTACGCGATAGAACCGGCATCACACAAGTCGTCTTTGATCCACAGATTGACGAAAAAGCGCACGCCATTGCGGACGCTGTCAGAAGTGAATTCGTACTCAACGTCAGTGGCACTGTCCGCGAACGCGAACCCGGCGATCTGCTTTTGCACGCCGACGCGGCTTATCAAACAGACCTCGCCGAAGGCACGCTGTCTCCAGCGTTCCGATCCCTATTCTCAGATACAGACCCCAAATACACGCTCTCCGAAGAAATTGAAGTAGCAACCCGAGTCCAAGGCGAGCGGTGGTTGGTCACTGATGTCGAAAACAATCGGACATATCACATTGAGAACCAAGAAGCTGGGCTTATCGTTTATCAAGGCACCGTCAACCCCGAACTTGATACAGGCGAAATTGAGGTCGCTGTAGATTCTCTACACATTTTGAATACTGCCAAAACGCCGCCGTTCCCGGTTGAAGACGATATTGATGTCGCAGAGGATATTCGGATGCGCTATCGGTTCATTGATCTGCGCAGACCTGAGATGCAGAAGACACTGGCAATGCGGCATAAAGCAGCCCTCGCAGCACGCAACTATATGAACGAACAAGGCTTCCTTGAGATTGAGACACCTATCTTGGCGAATAGCACACCTGAAGGCGCGCGCGACGTGCTTGTGCCAAGCCGCTATAATCCCGGTCGGTTCTACGCGCTCCCGCAATCACCACAGCAGTTCAAGCAGATCCTCATGATGAGCGGTGTTGACCGGTATTTCCAAATCGCGCGATGTTTCCGTGATGAAGATACACGTGCCGATAGACAGTTGGAGTTCACGCAGCTGGATATTGAGATGTCTTTCGCGGACACGGACGATGTGCTTGAAGTAACCGAAGGATTGATGAAACGGATATTTGAAGAAGCAGGCAACATCCCTGTCCAAACCCCGTTTCTAAGGCTCACCTACCACGAATCGATGGCACGGTTCGGAAACGACAAACCTGATACACGGTTCGGTATGGAACTCACAGACCTCTCCGATGTCATGGCAGATTGCGACTTCCAAGTATTCGCACGCACATTAGCCAGCGGTGGACAGGTCAAAGCCATCGCCGTACCGGGTGGTGAAGACTTCTCACGCAAAGACATTGACGACCTGACTGCATTCGTCGCGACCTATCGCGCAAAAGGATTGGCATGGGTCAAAGTCACGGCAGATGGTTTCTCATCTGGGATCGTCAAGTTCTTCACAACGGAGCAACTCGAAGCGGCGCAAGAGCGAACAGGCGCGCAATCGGGAGACATCATGTTCTTCGTCGCTGACAAGCCGAAGGTCGTCGCCGATGCGCTCGGCTATCTCCGCCTTCATCTTGGGAAAAAACTCAATCTTATCGATAAAAGTCTATACAACTTTTTGTGGATCGTTGATTACCCACTGTTTGACTGGAACGAGGAAGAGAACCGCTACGAACCACATCATCACCTCTTCACAAGCTGCACAGAGGAGACACTCCCTCTCTTAGATACGGATCCAGGGAAAGTTCAGAGCCAACATTACGATCTCGTCTGCAACGGGTATGAGGTCTGTAGTGGGAGTGTGAGGATCCACCGATGGGATATTCAACAGAAGATCTTCGGCATTCTCAATATCACACCGGAGGAGGCTGAGCACCGGTTCGGTTATTTCATAGACGCGTTGGCGTATGGCACACCCCCACATGCCGGCATCGCACCCGGACTTGACCGGATGGTAATGCTGATGCGGAACGAGGAGAACATCCGAGAAGTCATCGCGTTCCCGAAATCACAACAAGGCCTCTGCCCATTGACGCACGCGCCCTCTGTTGTATCGGATGAACAGTTAGAAGAATTGTCAATTCGCGTTGATGTAGATGACTAAGAATGATTATCGGTTATAAGTTATAAGTCTGGTTTTTGATTGACCAATATTTTTTCTCACGCTTGTTACGCTTAGGGGTGATGGCGGTTACAAAGAGATGATAGACCATCAGAACCCTCTTAACTTATAACTTATAACTAACAACTGGCAACTCTTTCAAAGGCAACTCTTTCAAAGGAGATAGCACGATGGAGAAAAAAATAGGCACTGCCCCCACACTCGTCTATCCCGAATCAGACGGAGAACCGATGGCAGAATCAGGAAAACACGTTAGAGGCCTGCTGGATATGATAGGTGCGATAGACTGGCTTTTCCGGGATGTCCCGGATGTGCATGTCTGTGGCAATATGTTCGTCTATTATGAGGAAGGCAACCCGCGTAAAGTTATCTCGCCGGATGTGTTTATGGTACGCGGGGTGGGTAAAAAAGACCTGCGGACGTATAAGACATGGGAACAGCAACCGCATCTCGATTTGGTGATAGAGTTTGCGAGTCCGAGCACGTTTACGAGAGACTTTGCTGAGAAAAAGGAGATTTATGAGCAGATTCTGCGGGTGAAGGAATACTATATCTACGATCCGTATCATGAGATTCAACCATCTTTTGTAGGATTTCGGCTTGTGGATAGCTCTTATGAAGAGATAGAATTTGTAGAGGGACGACTTCCCTCCGTGGTGTTAGGTGTGGAGCTAGGTGAACGTGACGGTGTGCTACGGCTATATGATCCTGTCAAGGAAAAGTGGTTCGGTCCTGGTCGAGAGCGTGTAGCTGAAGCGGAGACCCGCGCATCTGAAGCGGAGAATCGCGCATCTGAAGCAGTCCACGCACGGCAGGAAGCGGAGACCCGCGCATCTGAAGCGGAGAATCGCGCATCTGAAGAAGCCCGCGCACGGCGAGATGCCGAAGCCGAACTCGAAAAACTGCGTGCAGCACTTGAACGTTTAGAAACAACCAAATAGGAGATTGATTGTGAAGAGTGGTAAATACTTCTTCCTAATAATCTTGACGTGCATAGGATTTGGAACAGCGGACGCGCAAGAAAACCTCGCGCACGAGGCTTATGCTATCTTTGAACAAAACTGTTTGAATTGTCATGGAGAATCCGGTGCCTATAAGGATGAACTCCTGATTGAACGCACCGCGCTCGTTGATACAGGAGTCATTATTCCGGGTGATCCTGAAGACTCAGAATTCTATAAACGCCTCCTCGGTCCTACCGAAAATGGGGCGCAAATGCCACTCAACCTACCACCGCTTTCACAAGAAGCCGTTGAAACAATTGCCCATTGGATTACTGTAGGCGCGCCAAATTGGGATGTCCAGTACGACATCAATTTCATTACAACAGATGCAATGCTTGATACCATCCAAACGCATCTAAATTCACTTGATCCCTTTGACCGTCCCTCCGCGCGCTATTTTACAATGACGCATCTCCATAATGCGGGTGAAAGTCCTGAAACCCTCAACGACTATCGGATCGCACTCTCTAAACTCATAAATAGTCTCTCGTGGAGACGCGATATCACAAACCCAACATCCATTGATGAAGCACAAACGATCTTCCATATAGACCTACGGCGTTACGAATGGAATACCAGAATCGATGTCTGGCCACAAATTGAGCAGATATATCCCTACAACATTGCGTTTGACCCGGAAACACAAGCGGGTCTCCTTGAAAAACTGACACGACTACAAACCGAAACAGGCAGCACAGTACCGTATGTCCATGTCGATTGGTTTCTCGCAACCGCTTCCTTGCCTCCACTCTACCACGACATTTTAGGATTGCCACAAACAGACAGTATGTTAGAGACACAATTAGAGGTAGATGTCGCAAGTAACATCAGGGACGCGCCAGGGATAAATGTTTGGCGTGCGGGTGTCAACAATTCGGGTGTTTCCTTAAACAACCGCGTTGTCGAACGCCACGCGTCCCGCTACAACGCGTATTGGAAAAGTTATGACTTTGCTGGAAACTTAGAGTCGCAGCACATCTTTACACATCCACTTGATTTTACACACGATGGTGGCGAAATTATCTTTAATCTACCCAACGGGTTGCAGGCATATTTTCTCGTTGACGCGAACGGTAGTCGATTGGACGAGGCACCAATTGACATCGTTTCTAACCCCGCTGCCAGCGATCCGACGGTCCGGAACGGTCTCTCTTGTATCGGGTGCCATACCCAAGGCATGAAGAAGTTTAAAGACAGCGTGCGCGCGGCGGTTGAACAGGATCAAAACCCATCGTATAACAAAGAACAAGTTTTACGCCTCTATCCAGAGCAATCAAAACTTGATGAACTCTTGAAAAAAGATACACAAATATTCCAACAAGCGTTAGAAAAAATTGGCGGTCCGTTTACGGATGACGCATCCAGACAGCAATTCTTCAAGCGACATGAAAATGAACCGGTTCAACGCTTTCATGAGGCGTTTCAAGCACCGCTGGATGCATCACACGCTGCCGCCGCTGTCGGCTTAGAAACAGCCGAATTCCTCACACAAATAAGCGAAAAGCAGAGCCTAAAAAACTTGGGACTACAAACACTCACAGATGTCAACGGCACCGTAAAACGGGATGCCTGGACATCTAACTTTGACGATGTGATTTTTGCGCTGAATACATCTGATAGCACCTTTCCACCGGTTGTGCAGCGTCCAGAGCGTATCCCTAGAGAGTCTGTTGACATTCCGGATCCAAATCTTCGTGCAGCAATTGCAAAAGCACTCGGCAAAGCACCAAGTGACCCAATTACTGTAGAGGAAATGACAACGCTTACGCGTTTACATGCACTAAGTCCTAACATTCAAGATTTGACCGGACTTCAGTTCGCAACAAATCTAGAGCATTTCACTATAAGATGGTCGTTTGAGGGGTTTATATCTGATTTGTCGCCGCTTGCAGGATTAATAAAACTGAGAGCTCTTACTGTTTGTGGCAAATTAATATCCGATTTATCGCCGCTTGCTGAATTGACTAACATAGAAGATTTTGTTTTGTTTAACACGGCTGTATCTGACTTGTCGCCGCTTGCAGGATACTCAAAACTGAGGTCGTTATATTTTAATCATGCCCCAGTATCTGATCTGTCGCCACTTGCAGAATTGACGAATTGTGAATCACTACACATTTTTTATGCAGAGGGACCCAGCCTTGTGCCTTTGAAAGGACTAACAGATTTGAAAAAGCTTTCTGTTGGGCGTAGCGAAGTATCGGATATTTCACCACTCGCCGGATTGATTAATTTAGAAGAACTAGAACTGTTTGAGAATGACCAAATATCGAATATTTCACCACTCGCATCTATGCGCAAGTTGAGACGGTTACATCTGCAACACAACGACATATCAGATGTTTCACCACTCGCATCTTTACACAACTTAAAATGGGTACACTTGGGCCATAACAATATATCAGACATATCGCCTTTGGACGGGTTACTTGCCGATACAAATGTCATTTGGTACGAGAATCCGGGCTTCCCACGCGGTGGTCCAAAAATAGAGGGACCATGGCTATGGGCGATGGTGCCCGGACCTGAACTTGATAACGAAACAGATTTCCTGTCTCAAGCGAGTGGTGGTGCTGTAACCGAACTATGGATCGCTACTCACGGTGCTAAGGAGGGTGAACCTGTTGGCGAAAGTGTATGGACTCCGCACGATATTTCCCCAACAGGAAAAAATAATATCGGTGATATGACGAATACACTCGGTTGGGCAACTGGTGAAGAGATAGTTGGTTATGTTCTCTATGGTTCCATCGTATTGAATTCCCAACAAGAACAACAGACAAAAATATTTGTGGGAGCCGATGATGGTGTCAAAGTTTGGTTCAACGGGCAGTTGATTCACAAAGAGTTCGCTGCGGGCTGGGATCCATCTGCTATCAATTATCAGCATATTGTGCCTGTAACCCTAAATGAGGGTGTAAATGTGTTGTTAGTCGCTGTTGACAATATATGGGGAGACTGGAGTGGCTTCTTCGGGTTTGCTCCTGACGCAAAATATACAATAGTAGATCCTGGTACCGGTTTTACGTTTTCGACCGATACGACGAGTGTTCGCGTTGACGACACCTTTACCGTTCACATTAGTGCTGAAAAGGTTATAGATTTAGCAGGATGGCAATTTGATCTCGCGTTTAACCCAGATATACTTGAAGCAGTCGAGGTTAGCGAAAGTGATTTTCTTAAAGTGAGTGGAGGAACTACATTCTTCCAGCAATACACGATTGATAACACTGTCGGAGAAATTACAGATTTAACCGCTGCGCTCATCTCAGAGGTTGGTGTCACCGGCACCGGCACACTGCTATCGGTAACTTTCTTAGCAAAAGCAGGTGGTGAAAGCCAAATTGATTTGCGTAATTTTCAACTCGGTTCCAGTACCGGTGAGATCATCCCTGCTGGAGTCCCAAAGTTTGTTATCACTGTGGAATCCCAACCGACTTGGGATGTGAACGCGGATGGACAGGTAAGCGTTTTAGACTTAATTCTGGTAGCACAGCACCTTGGTTCTGACGCATCTGCCAATTCCAAAACCGACGTAAATCGTGATGGCGTTATCAACATCCAAGACCTTATCATCGTCGCACAACACCTCGGAGAGTCAACCGACGCTGCAGCACCTTCCGTTATTGCTGCAATAAACAACGGGGAACTAACGCCTGCCATGATACAGACATGGATAAAACAAGCACAAGTTGCAGACGATGGATCGCTTGCCTTTCGACAAGGCATTGACAATCTCGAACGACTCTTAACACTGTTCATTCCAGAAGAAACCGCCTTATTTCACAACTATCCGAACCCGTTCAACCCAGAGACATGGATACCGTATCAACTCGCTAAACCCGCTGATGTTACCTTGACAATCCATTCTGTGAACGGGACGCTGGTCCGGACGTTGATATTAGGGTATCAATCCGCTGGTATCTACCAAACCCGCACCCGTGCTGCGTATTGGGACGGAAAAAATCAGGTCGGTGAACCTGTCGCGAGCGGCATCTATTTTTACACGCTCACGGCAGGCGACTTCAACGCCACCGGAAAAATGTTGATAAGGAAATAGTATCAAATGACTATGCCATTACACTTCGCATGACTATTTAGTTTTATAGTTTGGAGACTTATTTTCAATATCCATCCTGCCCCCTATATGCCGAAAACCGTTGTAGCATAGACTGTTAGTCTGTGCGTGTATGGGCGCAAACTAAAAGTTTTGCGGCGTCCTCGCCCAGATGCAACGTGCATCACGCTACGAAAGAGAAAATTAAACACCCCTGTTGCACTCCCGAAGACCTCTTGCCTTTCATGAGAACTTGTGTTATCATATAAGATATGAAGACGAATTCCCAAGGAGAGTCGCGCCTAACTTACATTGACGCAACGATTCCGAACCTTGCCACCAACACTGTTTAGAAAATTCTAAAATCTACTATAATTCCGAACAAAACTTCAGAATCCGGAGGAGAGAATTCATGATGGGATGGAGGATCTTTGTTGTACCTGTTTGTGTATTAATATTCATGACAACATACCAGAATGTTGATGCGCAAGAAAACCTCGCACAGGAAGTGTCCGCCATATTTGAACAAAGTTGTCTTATTTGCCATGGACCACACGGCTCCTTTACCGAGCAACTCATCATTCAAAGCAGCCAAGGATTAATTGATTCTGGAGTTGTTATTCCTGGGAACCCTGATAACTCCATATTCTATCAGCGGTTAATCGAAACCGCTGCAGAAAAACGGATGCCACTCGGACAACCGCCCTTGCCACCTGCAGCGATTCAGACAATCCGACAGTGGATCCAAGCAGGCGCACCGGATTGGAACGTTTTTGCCAGAACCGACATCAACTTCATCACAACTGAAGAAATGTTTCAGGTGATTGAGAACCATGTCCAATCGCTCGATACATTCGACCGCGCCTTCGCACGCTATTTTACATCAACACATCTCTATAACGCAGGCGAAACCACTGAAACGCTTCGCGCGTATCAACGAGCACTTTCAAAACTCGTGAACAGTCTCTCCTGGGGACGCGAAGTTACCAATCCGCAACCCATTGATTCAGAAAAAACGATCTTTTATATCGACCTCCGAGATTACGAATGGGAACTCGGGACCAACCGCTGGGCACAGATTGAACAAGCATATCCATACAAAAATAACTTTGAGTCGTCAACACAGACACATCTGCACGAAAAACTCATGAAGCTTCGCCAAGAAATGAACTGTGAGGTGCCGTTTGTTCAGGTCGATTGGTTTCTCGCAACAGCCTCCTTACCACCACTCTATCACGATATCCTTGACCTTCCGCTCACGGATCGGGAACTGGAAGCAGAACTTGATGTAGATGTCGGCGAAAATATCATCAATGCAGCGGGCAAACGCGTCTGGCGTGCAGGATTCAACGATTCCGGTGTCTCCAATCATAACCGTATTGTAGAACGGCATCTCTCTCGATACGGCGCCTATTGGAAAAGTTACGACTTCGCTGGAAGTGTAGGTTCAAAGAATATCTTCACACATCCGCTCAATTTTACACACGACGGTGGCGAGATTATCTTCAACCTTCCAAACGGCTTACAAGCCTACTATCTGTCAGATGCCAGCGGCAATCGACTGAATGCAGCACCGATAACCATTGTTCGCAACCCTGCTGCAAGTGATCCGACCGTCCGCAATGGACTCTCCTGCATCGGGTGCCATACGGAAGGGATGAAAACGTTTGAAGATCAAGTGCGCAGTGTTGTCGAACAAAGTGAGAATCCGCCATTTGACAAAGACCGCGCATTGCGACTTTATGTGGAAAAAACAGTAATGGACGGGCTTATCGAAGAAGACACTGAACGTTACCGACAGGCACTTGAAGCAACAGGCGATGTATTTGGTGGTATTGAACCGGTTCAGCGATTCCATGAGGCGTTTCAAGGTCCACTTGATGCTTCACACGCTGCAGCTGCTGTCGGTTTAGAGACCGGGGTATTCCTTGGAAAAATTCGTGAGAATGTGAGTTTACAAAACTTAGGATTGCAGGTGTTAGAAAATGGTACTATGAAACGGGATGCGTGGACATCAAATTTTCAAGATGTGATTTCTGCCCTGAATACACCTGATAACAACCTTCCACCGGTTGTGGAACGTCCAGAACTTATCCCGGGACAGTCTGTTAACATTCCGGATCCAAACCTTCGTGTAGTAATTGCTGAAGCACTCCGCAAAGCATCCAGTGCCGCAATTACGGTAGAAGATATGGCAACATTAACAACCCTAAGCACAAGTGATAGGGACATTAAAGATTTAACAGGCCTGGAGCACGCTGTCAATTTAGAAGAAATGTGGATTGAGGATGCTCATATATCAAACCTTGCGCCGTTGGCAGGGCTCACGAAACTGAGAAAATTAGATACCATAAAAACTGATATATCCGATATTTCACCCCTTGCAGGATTGACAAACTTAACACGCCTTAACTTATATGCTAGCCGTGTAACCGATATTTCACCTTTAAGAAATTTAACGAAACTCACCTGGCTCGGTTTTCGATATGTTAATGGGATATCAGACTATTCACCACTGGCAGGGCTGACCAATTTGAAACACCTTGACCTTTTCAGAAATAGAACCTCGGATATCTCGATGCTCGCCGGCTTGATAAACTTAGAAACGCTTATACTAAACGAAAACAACATTGTAGATGTCTCACCACTCGCCTCCTTACAGAACTTAGAAACGCTTATACTAAACGAAAATAATATTATAGATGTCTCACCACTCGCCTCCTTACACAATTTGAAAACGCTCCTCCTTAATGCCAATAACATAGAGGATATCTCTCCCTTAGAGGGTATACGCGAAAACTTGGAGGTCTTCAGATGGCATAAAAACCTCGGCTATCCACAAGGTGGCCCCAAAATTGAGGGCCCCTGGTTATGGTTACAGTTACCAAAACCTAACAATAGTTTTTATTACTCAGATACAGGTGTAGATTATTTGGCAGAAGCATCTGATGGGGAGGTTACAGAACAACAGATTGCTACCCTCGGGGCAACGGCGGGCGATGGCATTGGTGATAACGTATGGTTATCAGGTACCCTTGAGCCTTATAATTATAATCCGAATGAATCTGATAGCAATCTTGACAACCTTCGGCGATCGATGTCCATTGAAGATAAACCAGGTTTGGCTGTTATTTATGCTTCCATTACCCTATATTCTCCACGAATACAGCACACGAAAATGTTCATAGGTGCAGGTGCGTTCCCTCGCAAAGTTTGGCTCAATGGAGCGTTAGTCTACAATTATCCACACTATATTGATAGTGAAAGATGGAATTCTGATTATCAGGATTTTTCCGCTATCACATTGCAAAAAGGGAAGAACGTGTTGTTAGTAAGTCATGTGTATAAAACCTATAGGGAAATAAGTTTCTTTGCTGGATTTGCACCTGGCACGGAATATATGGTGGAAAATCCGAGTGTAGGTTACACCTTCTCTGATTCTAAAATCCATGTCGGTGATACATTTACCCTTGACCTCAACGCGGAGGATGTAATAGATTTAGCGGGGTGGCAATTCGATGTTGCATTTGATCCCACAAGACTCGAAGCCGTTGAAGTCAACGAAGGCGATTTTCTCAAAACAGATGGCGGAACTACCTTCTTTCAGGAGGGGACGATTGATAACACGACTGGCAAAATTACAGATCTTAATGCAACACGTTTCAACGAGGACGGTGCCACGGGGACAGGCACGTTGCTGTCAGTAACGTTCTTAGCCAAAGCGGAAGGTGAAACCCAATTGACCCTCAACAACTTCCAATTGGGATCGACCGCAGGTGAACCCATTGCTGCAGCCCCTCCCGAGGTTGTCATCACTATTGAAGGACAACTCGTTACTGGAGATGTGAACAGAGATGGACAGGTCAACGTTCTGGATATGATCCTCGTTTCTCGACACTTTGGAGAAGATGCGTCCGCCAACCCGCAGGCAGACGTAAATCGAGATGGCGTTATCAACATCCAAGACCTCATCGTTGTCGCACAACGCCTCGGAGAGTCAACCGACGCTGCTGCACCTTCCGTTATTGCTGCGATAAACAGCGGAGAACTAACGCCTGCGATGGTCCAAGCATGGATAACACAGGCACAGGTCGCAGACGATGGATCGTTTGCTTTCCAACAAGGTATCGCCAACCTTGAACGACTTTTGGCACTATTTATCCCAGAAGAGACGGTTTTACTTCACAACTACCCAAATCCGTTCAATCCAGAGACTTGGATGCCGTATCAGTTAGCAAAGCCAGCAGAGGTGACGTTAACGATCTATGCCACAAACGGGGCAATCGTCCGAACTTTAGAATTAGGACATCAACCAGCAGGGTTCTATGAATCTCGCAGCCGTGCTGCGTATTGGGATGGCAAAAACAATCTCGGCGAATCCGTCGCAAGTGGTGTCTACTTCTATACACTCACAGCAGGCGATTTCAACGCCACCCGAAAAATGTTAATAAGGAAATAAAACGAACGAATTAGTAGCCGGCTGTCAGTTTTCAATTAAAGAGGTGGACTGTGGCAGTAACAGATGTTTTTACTACCACAAGATATTAACTTATAACTTATAACCAACAACTGACAACTTTTTCAAAGGAGATAGCACGATGCAAAAAAGAATAGGCTCTGCCCCAACACTCGTCTATCCCGAATCAGACGGAGAACCGATGGCTGAAACGCCGAAACACCAGCAAGTGATGATAGATTGCATGGATATCCTGCGAAACCATTTCCGCGAGTTTGTAGATGTGTATATCGCTGGCAACATGTTCCTGTATTACGAAGAAGGGAATCCTCGAAAGAGCGTCTCCCCGGATGTGTTCATGGTTCGCGGGCTGTCAAAAAAAGAGCTCCGAACCTATAAAACGTGGGAACAACCCTCCACGCTTGATTTTGTGTTAGAAGTTGCGAGTCCGAGTACGTATGCGAAAGACTTCAACGAGAAGAAGGCGATTTATGAGCAGATTCTACGTGTCAAAGAGTATTGCATCTACGATCCATATCATGAGATTGATCCACCCTTCGTCGGTTTTCGGCTTGTAGGGGATACGTATCAAGAAATAGCGTTTGTAGAGGGTAGGCTTCCGTGTGAGACGTTAGGTTTAGAGTTAGGTGAACGTGATGGCGTGCTGCGGTTGTATGATCCAGTCGCGGAGACGTGGTTGGGTACCTCCCCGGAGCGCGTAGACGAAGCGAATGCGCGCGCCTCTGAAGCCGAGACCCGCGTGCTTGAAGCCGAGACCCGCGCCTCTGAAGCCGAGACCCGCGTCTCGGAAGAAGCCCGCGCACGGCAAGAAGCAGAAGCCGAACTCGAAAAACTACGCGCAGCACTTCAACGTCTACAAAGTTCCGAATAACCAATGCCAACAGATGCACTCGCTGCTACCACGAAGTGCTATCTATTCAATCAGAAAAAGATTTTCCTTCTGACAACCGATAACTTTGACCAAGAACTCGTCTACCGATAATTTTGCTAAGGCGCGAGTTCTTGGTCAAAACTAACAACTAAAACAGGAGTCAACCCTATGAACGAAAACCAAGAAGAAAAGAAACCAAAAGTAAGCCTCGGTCTACTCTACGGAATTATTATTGCCATTGTTGCTGGGGCGATCATTGGCGGTTACGCGCCAAACTTTGCAGTCCACACAACAATACTCGGTGAGGTTTTCTTAAACCTACTGAAAATGATAGTCGTCCCGCTCGTTGTCTTGTCGATGATCGTCGGTATAACGAATTTAGGCGACATCCGCAATATCGGTTCCATCGGCGGACGAACGGTATTGTATTATATGGCGACAACCGCCATCTCCGTTATCATCGGGATGATTCTTGTGAACATCATCTCGCCGGGAAGAGGACTATCACAAGGTGAAGAACGACCCGATCTGAGTTACACATTGTCCGGCACCGAGTTGCTTACTGTTGAGATGAGCGACGAATTCAATCGGACCTATAACAATAAATATGTTATTACGCTCGCTGATCAGAACGTGAGTGGTGAAGTGAAATCAATTTCTGGGACAACAGCCACAGTAAAATCGTGGCAACCGTTATCCGAAGATGCTCGTTACGTAATAACAGACACTGGTGAACGCCTATTATTCATTGACGGTCGTCTTGAAACCATAGAACCTCAAAACACAGGCACTGGCATTAACATCGGTTTGCCGATTGCCACAAGAGTGTCCGGTAAAATGGAAAAGACGATGGGCAGCACCATCAAAGAAGTGTTCCTCGGCAACGAAGAGACCGGCAAAGAAGGGATGATCCCGTCAAACGTCTTCAAAGCGATGGTGCATACCGACATTCTGCCTTTAATCTTTTTCTCGCTGCTCATCGGTGCCGCCTTGTCTATGCTCGGTGAGATTGGCAAACCGGTCATCGCTGTGATTTCGGGACTCAATGAGGCGGTGATGAAACTCGTTCACTGGATCATGTACGTCGCGCCTCTCGGTATCTTCGGTTTAATCGCAGGTAGGATTGGCGAGGCGAAGGGATTCGCAGGTTTCTGGCCCGAACTCGTCGCCGTGGGTAAGTACAGTGCGACAGTCGTGTTAGGACTCGGCGTACACGGTGCTATCGCTTTACCGATACTGCTGCTATTGCTGGCACGCAGAAATCCGTTGAACTACTTCAAAGGCATGGCAACCGCTTTACTCAACGCCTTCTCGACAGCGAGTTCAAGCGCAACGCTGCCCTTAACGATGGAAGGTGTCGAAAATCAGAACGGTGTCTCCAGTCGGACCTCCAGTTTCGTGCTTCCGTTAGGTGCAACCATTAATATGGATGGCACGGCACTCTACGAGGCGGTCGCTGTCATGTTCATTGCCCAGGTCTATGCGATAAACATGGATCCAGCGCAACAGGTGGTTGTCGTGCTTACCGCAACGTTGGCGGCTATCGGCGCAGCAGGGATTCCAGAAGCAGGACTTGTTACGATGGTCATCGTGCTGAGAGCTGTAGATCTCCCAGTCGAGGGTATCACGCTGATTCTCTCTATTGACTGGTTGCTTGACCGATTCCGTACCACAGTTAACGTCTGGGGTGACAGCATCGGCGCAGGCGTAATTGAAGCGTATGAATCCAGAGACGGAGACGCAACCGAAGCACCAGCAACCGCATAGCAACTTCTGATATACTTAACCTGGAAGCGAAGAATGGAAGTATGGAAGCATGGAAGAATGGGTACCCATCCTTCCGCCCATCCACCCTTCCATTCCAGTCCCTTCCTTATACGGTCAATCGGTTTTTGTAAACACAATGCATACCCAAAACGAAACGAACCCACAGCAACCCACACTCAGCGGGGCAACAATTCTCGCAATCATCAGCGTCATCCTCGCCGCCGTATGGATCGCTTTTGCCTACTACACAGGCAACGGCACCGAGAGTAATCGGATGGTGCTACACCCGATAGTAGCCATACTGCTGATTGTGCTGCTCACACGTATCTACCGCTGGATTGACATCAGAAGCATCGTTATCCTCGAAATAGCGATGATAAGTCTGTGGCTTTTTACGCGCCTGTTAGACGTGCTGATGCCTTTCATTCTGGGGTTCTGTTTCGCCTACATCTTCAGATTTCTCTGGAATGCGCTCCCGTTCAAAAAGGAGTATCAACGCGGCATCGCAACCGTCCTGATTCTGTTCGTCTGTGGTGGCGTGCTTTTCTATACTGGCAGACAAGTTAGCAGACAAGCCAGCCAGATGGCTGCTGGGTTGCTGAAATTTTACCATGAAATTGTTTTGCCGTATGCTGTTGGTGAGACTTTTAAGGCAGTCGCTATCAGTGTTAACCCATCTTCTGATGAAGTCGAGAGAAACAATGAAGATTCGGCGACAGAAACATTCTATCTCGGCACGAATCATGGGATCTATGAAATGCGACAGGACGCTGAAGGAAAACCGTTCCGCGTCGGTATCACCAACGGTGCCCTCCTCGGTAAACCGATACAAGCACTTACGGCGAGTGAAAATGTTATCTATGCTGGCACGCAAAGTGGGTTATACCGCTACTATAAGGTGGCACCCGCTGATGAAAGTGATACAAGTCCAATCCAAATATGGCATAAACTGGAAGACACGCCTTTTGACACTCTTTCCGTCCAAGCTGTCAACGTTCCACACTGGGATGACACACAAATCTATGTCGGAACGCAAAACGGGCTCTATACAAGCAATAATTCAGGTGAAACATGGGATCCGGTTGCACCTACTATCTATGATGATAGATCCGTCGTCAGTATCATCTCGATTACAGATGCTAACGGTGATAGAGCAACCTATGTCGCCAGTAGAGGACAGATAGGTACTGCGCCTATAGTTACAACCGTGCATTGGCATCTGGAAGGTTCTTCTTTCGGATGGGAAGAACGCACCGCAATAACACAGCAGGTTTACGCGCTTGCTGGCGGCGGTGAAACGACAGGGGACATAGATAGCACCTCACAGGTTTCCAATATTGAATTATATGCGGGTACACCCGATGGACTCCATGAATGGAACCCTTTCCGCGACTGGCGGAAAGCGGAACAGATGCCTGTAATCTCTGGACCTCCAGCAATTTTGATGTTGGCTTCTGCCCCTTCAGGCATATTATATATTGGTAACAACACTGCTATTTGGCAGCGCGCCACTGCTGCCGCTAAATGGCGACGGGTTATCACATACAAGGAAGGCATTAGCCACGCCTATAAGGATCAACCCATCGTTGAACAGGCAAAATCGTATTTGACGGAAAGAATACCGACAATCGCCCAAACCGGGGGCGAGGCGCTCAGAGAGGGAGTTCAGTTCGCAAGCTCAATTGCTTTTGGATTCGGCGGTTTTTTAGCGACACTATCGCTGGCACTCATTGTGTTCGTGTATGCAAACCAATCATTCAACAGCTACTTCAGAAGTTTCCTCACGCTCATGCCTGAAACGCATCGCGACACTGCTAAGGCTTATCTACGTGAAATTGACAAGAATCTGCAGGAGTTTTTAAGAGGACTTGTCACAGTCATCACAATTGTCTCAATAATTTCCTCCGTAGCTTACAGTATCATAGGCGTTCCGTTCGCCTTAGTGATCGGTATACTTGCCGGCATCTGTAACGCTATACCGACCTTTGGTCCCTTTATCGGTGGTGCTTTCGCGTTTGTAGCGATGCTGATGGGATTGGCAGCTGGAGATTTCGAGACAATCGATTTTCTCGTCCGCTGTGCATTTGTGTTAGGTGCTATCCTCGGTATTCAGGCAATTGACAATTCGCTCATTTCTCCGAAAATCATGAGCGATGCTATTGATGTAGACCCATTGCTGATTATGTTCGCTGTCATTGTCGGTGCAGCCGTACTCGGTTTTTGGGGTGTATTGCTTGCAATTCCTACCATTGTTGTGATAAAATCAGTTGTTGCCGTTTCTAACGACAGAGCGACGCTTGAAAATTAAACCTAATGGCTGCTTCACTTTTTTAAAAATTGGGTTTCTGCTCCGATTTTTAAAAATTGGGTTTCTGCTCCGATTTCTCCGATGTCCAAATCGGATTTCTGATGAAAATAGCACCAAAAAACGTAGTCCGTAATGTAATGGAGGTGTTTTTGCTTGGGTGTTTCTTCTAGGTCTACGAAATGAAACTCCAAAGCACCGACTCGCCTCACCGAACCGCAAGGAAATATAAAAAAACGAACCGCGAGGAAATATATAAACATGGAAACCGGACTCCCCATTGTTGCGATTGTCGGCAGACCGAATGTCGGGAAATCATCACTCTTCAATAGAATCGCTGCATCGGCACCTGTGATTGTGCCTAATGCGAATGCCGATATTGAAATTGAGGAGGGTGACCTATCGCACACCATAGGAAAACCGCGAACTTCGCGTAGATTCGCCGTTGTCCACGATACACCGGGTGTGACCCGCGACAGACATTACGCAGATGTAGAATGGGCAGACCGCGCTTTTACCATCGTCGATACCGGCGGTTTGGACATTGATCCAGAGGATCGGCTTATTGATAACGTCCAATCGCAGGTAGATACCGCTTTAGATGAAGCAAGCCTTGTGCTATTTGTCGTTGATGCGCGAACCGGTATCATGCCACACGACATGACCGTCGCTAATAAACTCAGGGCGACCGATAAACCCATCTACCTTGTCGTCAACAAGGTAGATAGTGAACGGCTCCATAGTGAAGCCGCCGAGTTCTATGCGCTCGGATTCCCCGAACCGATCTGGACATCGTGCGTTCAAAACGATGGCATTCGAGAACTCCTTGACCATGTTGTGGATAACTTACCAGAGACGAATGAAGCACTGCACGATGGATCTGGCACCATAAAAATCGCGATTGTCGGCAGACCGAACGTCGGAAAATCGTCGCTTATTAACAACCTATTGGGCGAAGAACGAATGATCGTCGATGATCGACCCGGAACGACGCGCGATGCTGTGAATATCCGAATCGTCCACGACAATATCCCCTTCGAGATCGTTGACACAGCCGGCATGCGACGTAAATCCGCTATCAAAGATGAACTCGAATCCGTAACCGTGCAGCGTGCCATACATAGCATCCGCCAGAGCGATATTGCTGTCCTTGTGTTGGATGTAACCGAGGAGGTTGCTCAACAAGATAAAACGATCGCTAAGTTCATCGAACGGCAGGGAAAAGCCTCCGTTTTGGTCTTGAATAAATGGGATCTGATTGAAAAGGATAACGCAACACATCCGGCATTTATGGATAAACTTGACGCGCAGCTTCCGCAACTCGATTATGTGCCACGCGTTTTCGCCTCTGCTGTTACGGGGCAACGCGTCACCCAAATATTAACAACAGCCTTAGAGGTACATCGAGAATATTGCACCCATATCCCGACACCAGCACTCAACGAATTGCTGCTGGAATTACGTAACGCGCATCCGCCACCACGTGTTAAAGGCGTGCGTCCTGCGCTGAAATATATTACGCAAGTCGAGACGCAACCCCCGACCTTCCTAATTTTCGGACGGAACGTAAACCGGGTGCGTCAACCGTATGAGTCGTACCTTGTCAACAACATTCGGGAAGAATTCGGATTTCACGGCACACCGATACGTATCTTTTACCGTAGATCGTAGGGAATAGTTTTTAGTTTTTAGTTATAAGTTTTTAGTTAAGAGGGTTCCGAGGGTTTATCATTTCTTTTCCCGCCTGTCGGTGCCTCAATTTGGTAACGATGGACTACAAAGAGATAGTCAAGTATTAGGAACCAGACTTATAACTTATAACTTATAACTTATAACCATTCCAAGGAGGAAGCACTTTGTCACGATTTAAAGTCTTTATTACGCGTCCGATCCCAGAAGAAATTCGTGCTAAAATAGCAGAGGAATGCGATGTTGACATGTGGCATACGAGTGCCATCTTACCGCCTATCGCCGAAAAGATTCCACCGCTTGACGGGTTAATGACCTATGGACACGAACCCGTCTCACCAGAGATGATCGCGACTTCGCCGAATCTCAAAGCGATTTCCGTAGTAGGTGTCGGCTATGACCATGTCCATGTTGAGGCTTGCAGAGAACGCGGCATCGCGGTTGGACATACGCCGGGTGTCCTTAGCGATACCACCGCTGATATGACAATGGCACTCCTGCTCGCTGCTGCACGAAATATTGTTCCCGCCTATAACCATGTCCAAGTGTCCAAGGAGTGGAAGTACTACGACCCCAATATTCTCTGGGGGACCGACGTGCATCACGCGACATTAGGGATTGTGGGCATGGGGCGAATTGGTCATGCTGTTGCCAAGCGTGCGAAAGCGTTCGACATGCGCGTTCTCTATTACAAGCGCGAACGTCGTCCCGATTGGGAACAGGAACTCGGCGTCCAATATGTTACACTTGAAGAGCTGCTGCAAGCCTCCGATTTCGTATCACTCCACGTTCCGTTGACCGAAGAGACGACACATCTCATCGGCAAAGCGGAACTCGCATTAATGAAAAACACTGCTATTTTAGTTAACATCGCGAGGGGACCCGTCGTTGACCACTATGCTTTGCATGATGCGCTTAAGGAAGGGCAGATTGCGGGAGCCGCCGTTGATGTAACCGAGCCAGAACCGATTAATACCGATCATCCGCTCCTTAACTTAGACAATGTGATTATTGCACCGCATCTCGGCAGTGCTACTGTCCAGACACGAATGAAAATGGCGACAATGGCGATGGAGAATTTGCTCGCAGGATTGAAGGGCGAACAGTTGCCTTACGGCGTGCTTCAGCCAAACTTTTCTGGGTAGAAGCGATCTCCGAATCGTAATACTTTTGTCTACGCAATTAACCAAGACAAGGAGGAAAGATGTTAGAAAAACTATTTGGGTTAAAAGAGCACAACACCTCTGTGAGACGCGAATTGGTCGCGGGTTTCACGAATTTTATGACCATTTCATATATCATCTTTGTGCAACCCTCTATTCTTTCACAATCCGGTATGGATACCGGTGCCGTTATGTTCGCGACTTGTATATCCAGTGCAATCGCAACATTCTTTATGGCGTTTCTAACGAACTATCCGGTCGTATTAGCACCGGGTATGGGACTTAACGCCTATTTTGCCTTCGAGGTTTGCCTGGGTTCAGGTTTACCGTGGCAGGAGGCATTAGGCATCGTTTTTATAGCAGGGCTGCTATTTTCCATACTTTCATTTGTCGGCATACGGGAAGCCATTATGAATGCGGTTCCTACCTCGCTCCAAAACGCAATTGCTATCGGGATCGGATTGTTCATTGCCTTCATCGGGTTGCAGATGAGCGGGATCATTACAAAACATCCTGCGACATACATCACCCGCGGCGATATTCTATCTACCCCCGTCCTTCTCTCGATCTTCGGTATCGGTGTAACACTGGCACTCATAGCACGCAGAGTGAAAGGCGCGATTCTGATCGGTATCCTTATCGCTGCCATCGCTAACCTCATCTTCGGAGTTGCCAGTTTCAACGGCATCGTTGGTATGCCACCAGATCCAACGCCGACACTCTTTAAATTACGGATCCCCAATATTTTCACCAAACTCGAACTTATCCCCGTTATCTTTGTGTTCTTTGCCATCGACATGTTTGATAGCATTGGGACGCTTACGGCTATCGGCTATAGAGCGCAACTCATGGAAGCGGGAAAACTTGCTAAAGCCCGGAACGCGCTTTTGACGGACGCAGGAAGTACTGTCGGTGGTGCCTTACTCGGCACTTCAACTGTGACCTGTTACATCGAAAGTGCTGCAGGTATTACCGAAGGCGGACGGACCGGACTCACCGCTGTCTGCACAGGGATTTTCATGTTGCTGGCACTCTTTTTCGAGCCACTCGTCAAAATCATTGGCGGCGGTTATCCGATCAACCCCATTATTGCGCCAGCACTCATCGTCGTTGGTGGATTGATGCTCAGGAACATCACCCAGATTGATTGGGAAGATGTCACTGAATCGATCCCAGCCTTCCTTACAATGCTGATGATGCCGCTCTCTTTCAGCATCACAGACGGCATCGGGTTCGGGTTCATTTCGTTAGCGTTCCTCAAGTTGGTAACGGGCCGTAGAAAAGAGATCCATCCTATTATTTATTATTTCGCACTCTTCTTCATCGCCTGCTACATCGGCGATCTGTAGAAGCGATTTGCAATCACTAACCTGCTGCATTGGCGGGGTTTCAATTCAAACCCCGCTGGTGTCCGGTGGTTATTGTTTTATTGTAAATGCTTCTATGTAATACGTTTGCGCTTATTCTCAACATCTGTTAAAAATGGACAGAACAGTAGGCATTGAACTTTATCAAAAATATGGAAACCGTCGATCTCAAACAACGCATTACACAAGGCGAAAATACCACAACCGAATTCAAAGAGAACTTCGATCAAGAAGCCATTGAGAGCGTCGCTGCCTTTGCCAATACCGAAGGCGGGACCATTCTCATAGGTGTGTCCGATAGACGAGAAATCAACGGAATTACTGTTGGTAAAGAGACACTAAGAAACTGGTCAAATCGGATTTCCCAAGCGACGGAGCCGCGAGTGACACCCGAAATTCAGCAGGTTGACATAAAAGAAAAATCGGTGCTGTTGATACATATCGCTGAATCTTCTATAAAACCTATCTCAGTTAAAGGCAGATGCTATAAGAGAATTGGGAATAGCAACCGCGTCATGTCCCCACAAGAGATTGCCCAGATGCACCTCAACACCACGGGGCAAACTTGGGATCAACTCTTAGTCACAAGTGCTGGAATTGATGATATAGATGAGAAAAAAGTTGAATGGTATCTGACCCGTCGCGAAACAATCCGCAATGTGTCTAAACCGCAAGATATGAACATGGCAGCGTTTTTGAAGAACATTAAGGGTATCAACGATGATGGAACACCAACCCACGCGGGTCTGCTTTTTTTTAATAAGCACCCCCAAAGAAGATTTTTTCATAATGCCCAATTACGAGTTGCCAGATTCAAAGGAACATCTGTCACCCATCCGGTCATTGATCGGCTTGATTGCGGGGAGACGCTCTGGGAAAACGTCAATACCGCCGAGGAATTTATAAGAAGAAACATCCGCCTGCTCAGTTTTCGTACCTCAAAGAGTTTCCAACGAGACGATAAATTTGAATACCCGCTTAATGCACTACGGGAGGCGATTATCAACGCCTTGATTCACCGCAATTATCAAGAAACTGCGGATGTCCGGGTCTTTATATTTGACAACCGCGTTGAGGTTATCAGTCCCGGCACTTTTCCAGAGGGCGTTAGTCCAGACGAACCTACTCACAAACCGGTAAACCCTACTTTGAGTCAATTCATGTTTGATGTTGGTTTCATTGAACGGTACGGTGCCGGCATCAGGATGATGCAAAGGTTATGCAAGGAGTGGGGAAACAAAGCACCGCGTTATGAGTTTCACCCGCTTGAAACCAAAATCATCTTCGATTCCCCGATTCAAGAGAGCACTTTTATAGAAATTGATGATATTTCAGAACAATTAAACGAACGCCAAAAGAATGCCTTTTTCTATGTGCAAAGAAACGGGCAAATTGCGACAAGGGAATACGCGGAGATCAACCATATTTCGCCCAGGACTGCCTATACCGAGCTCAAGGATTTAACAGACAAAGGGCTCTTGACTGCAGTAGGAAAGGGAAGAGGAATTAGGTACGTCCGAAAAGTGGACGGTCAGGTAACTGATTAATTGCGTGATTAATTGCGTGATTAATTGCGTGATTAATTGCACGAACATTAGAAACAGGACCTACATGTCAAAAGAAATGATCGAAGGCATCACCAAGATAGCTGTCAAGGGTTTCAAGTCCATAGCGGAGGAGTGTGCAATTGACATCCGTCCACTGACGATCCTTGCCGGTGCGAACAGTTCCGGGAAATCCAGCATCATGCAACCGCTCTTGCTGCTAAAGCAGACGCTGGAAGCACCTTATGATCCAGGACCGTTATTGATTGATGGGCCGAATGTTCAATTTACTGAGGCAGCGCAATTTTTATCCACGGTAATTGGCGAAAGAGGCACTGATCATTTTCAGGTTTGGATTGAGGTTCGTGTGCCCGACCTTTCTGACTCAGTGAAAACGACGTTTAGAAAGGTACCGAATGAAGTTGAAATTGTTGAAATAGCAATCGAAAAAAAATCAGAAAATAACCAACCTGTTCCATGCGGACCATTTGTTTTGTCGCCTGATATGCCCGTTGAAGAAATCAAGCCGATAATTAAGCAGCTTGAGGCTCCTGAGGACTTTAACGTGGTGAAACGTTTACGCTGTTTTTTGGGTTTGGAATCTCAAGATGGAAATAGGTTCTTAAGCGTTACCCACAATATTGAGTATAATATTTTCAATAGCATTCACCTCCCTGGATTACGAGGCAATCCAGAACGCACTTACAAACTAACCAGTACTGGTCCACGGTATCCTGGCGCTTTCGGAAGTTATGTTGCAACTCTTATTCATGAGTGGCAGGAAATAAAAGATGAACGCCTGAAAACGCTAATCGGTGCCCTGCACACCCTTGGCTTAACAGGACAAATCGGCACTCAAAAAATCGGTGATGTCGGTATCGAGGTTCAAGTGGGTCGCCTCCGACACGATAGAACTGACGAAGTGGACATGGTTAATATCGCCGATGTAGGACTCGGTGTGTCTCAAGTTCTACCCGTTTTGGTGGCACTGATTGTCGCCGAACCCGGGCAGCTCGTCTATCTTGAACAGCCCGAGCTCCACCTCCACCCCCGTGCACAAGTTGCATTAGCACAAGTGCTGGCAGACGCGGCGAAACGTGGTGTACGCGTCGTCGCTGAGACGCATAGTTCACTACTACTTTTGGGAATTCAAACGCTTGTTGCCGAAGGAGACCTCTCACCAGAATTAGTCAAGCTCCACTGGTTTTCACGAAACAAAGATGGCGTAACTGAAGTTAGCAGTGTAGACTTAGACGAAGCGGGGGCTTACGGTGATTGGCCCATGGATTTTGATGATGTAGAACTCAAAACACACAGCCGTTATCTCAATGCTGTAGACAGGCTTCGATTTGGCAAAGAGGAGACATCTTGAGAGCGAGAGATTCAAAACGGTTGGTTATTGATGCTGATGTCGCCCGAGCCGCTGGCAGTGAAACAGCGACCCATCCACGAGCCGAACATTGTCGTGATTTTCTAAATGCAGTTTTGTCGCTAAATCATCGTATGGTAATGACAGAGCAAATCAACAACGAATGGAAAAACCACCAATCCCGTTTTGCGCGCCGGTGGCGAGTGTCAATGGATGCACGCAAGAAAATAGATCGAATTGATCCACCAGAGAATGCGGAACTTCAAGCCAAGGTTACAACTACAACAAACAACGAAAATGAAATCGAAGCACTACGAAAAGATTTTCATCTCCTCCAAGCCGCGCTTGTGACCGATCAGACAATTATTTCACTGGATGAAACCGTCCGACAACTTTTCAAGCGAGCATCTCAACAGGTTGGCGAAATCCAAGACATTATCTGGGTCAATCCAGATAGAACAGCAGAGGAACAACCCATCGCTTGGCTCCAAAACGGCGCACCACCCGAACCCCATCGTCAACTTTCTGCTTGATCTGAGATTCTATTCCGTTTTATACCAATGCTATCTGTATGAGACTAAAGAACGTCAACTGAACACTCTTAAAATCCGCGTCCTCCGCGTCCTCCGCGATAATCCGCGATTCAGACAATTATCCCCGCCAGTTTAGATCAATACTCGTGTACCCATGCGTATATTGCTGAAAATGTGGCGGTAAATCCGCTAAAAACTGCCTACCGTCCTCTGGAATCTCCCACGGAATATCAATGTGATGATCCCGACTCCGAAAACCGATGGCACACGACAACCGAATCTCGTCAAGCTGGTTCGGGAATGCACCGTGATACGTCCGATGCGCAAACACAATCATATCCCCCGGATTCGTGAACAGCGGCACTAACCCCGGAATATCGAAACCCACGTACGCTTTTTCTTCCTCACCTTCCTTATAGAAAGAACGCCTATCGGCTGTCAAGTTGAAACCTTCCGGTCCTTCCCAGTCCTCCACGTGAGAATCCGCAATCACGCACAAACCACCGTGTTCCGGACGCGAACCCGTCAAGTAGAACCATTTACCTGAGGGCCACAAACCACGGTTCAACACATCCCCCGAATTTTTCGGCGCATCCGTTGAGAACCCGCACCAATCGGTATGCCACGCAACAGGTTGGGACCCCGGCATCCGAATGATAGCAGCAGAACGGTGGACAGTCATCTCGTCTGTGCCGATGAGGTGGCGGTGAATTTTCATAAAGGGATCGTATCCGAGCAGCTGCCAAGCCCCCGGTCCAGATTCCACCCAAGCGTGTCGGGTACTGCTCTGCCCGTGTTCTAATTCTCTATTTGGATCCGTGCCATCAAAGACCGCTTGTTTCAAACTTTCTACCAACTCAGGTGGCAGGACATCTTTGACAATCGCGAAGCCGTGTGCCTCCACGCATTCGGACATCTGAGAGAGTTGATCCACCTCAAACTCGTAAGTATAGCCAAGTTCAGGTTTTTGAATTTCCAAATATTGTTCCATAAGTAACTTCCTAAGATTTTCAATATTGGGATTTGAGGTGTCCCCATACGGTTGACAATTTACTTTCGGGTTCAACGCTCGCGGCGTGCCCCCGAGCGACCTTTGCCTCAATTTCATTTTGATCTAACACTCGATTGTAGACAGCAACTTCGTCTATAGCACCCACGAAATGAAAATCAGGTGATGAACCGAAGTTGTTATCTCCGATAACTATAGGTCCCTCTCCAGCAAATATATCCCCTTCGTGGTCCTCCGATCCCTTTTCTTCGCCATCAACATAGATTTTAACTTTTGACCCATCAAAGATGCCCATAATGTTAACCCATTTATCAAGTGCTATAGGTGCTGCGGCAGCAACTACCGAGCTTCCGCCATCTGTTCCATCGGATGAAACAACCAGTGCCGGTTTGTGGCCTCGGAGGTACATTTCGTAACATCTATGATTGCCCTGAGCCCAATTCCATCGGCAAACCAAGAAGTCGAGGGTATTTCCTTGCCAAGCCTCCGGGGCAAAAGCAGTAGGTTTTATCCAGCAAGCCAATGTTAGCGCATCTGTGATCTTAAAATCATCGGAATCAGGTACAAGGACAAAAGAGCCAACGTCGATTTCCAGTCCACTGCCAATTTTCCCATTACCCCACACGGCATCACCTTCTATGGTTCCATCATTGCCATAGTCTGAACGGTCTTTTACTGTATCGCCGCCGCCGTTTTCAAAATCGAAGTATAAGACCAGAGAAGGGTCCGCCGCCGCCTGCGACATCGCACCTAAACACAACGCTAAACAAATGCTTTTAATACAAAATCTTAGAACTGTCAAACCTGCCATCAAGTTTTTCATTTCTCTTCCTCCGTATAAAACAAGCTCAGTTGTCTGTGTTGTAAACGCTGAGCGCATTATATCAGACATTTGCCGTTGCGTCAATCACAATCTTTTCGTTGTAGGTTATATTCTTGCACTAATTACCAAGTTTTGTTAAAATACAGGACTAACGCCAGTTTGATAATAAATGATGTGCGTTCAATAATAGGTATTTTCTCTGAAGGCCGACCTTACGACTCTTGTAGCACAAACTTTCCAGTTTGTGTGCTTGTAGCACAAACTCAAAAGTTTTGCGGCGTACCCGCCCAGGTGCGAGGCGCATCGCGTTACGATATGCTTTTATCAAACTCACGTAGTACTATGTTCAATGCGTCCAGACTAACATCTTAAAGTCCCCCTGATAAGACGAATTTAGAGGTTAATAATCAAAATATTGACTTTTTCAGTATTCAAGCAAAGAGAAAAAGGACTATCGCTAAATGCCCCGTATCTTTGATAACATCGACCAACCCCTCCTCCCCGCACTCCAACAAACACTTGAAACCGCTACACATGCCGACTTCTGCGTCGGCTATTTCAACCTCCGGGGCTGGCGAGGACTCGCCTCTTACGTTGAAAATTGGGGTGGTGGTGAAGGCGACTGCTGCCGACTGCTTGTCGGAATGCAACGCTTACCCGAAGAAGAGCTCCGAGAAGCCAAGCGAATTGCTAAAGACGGTGGCATTGACAACCAAACCGCACTCCGTCTCAAACGGAGATTGGCAGAGGAATTCCGCGAGCAGCTGACCATAGGCGTGCCAACGCACCAAGACGAAATAGGGTTACGCCAATTAGCACACCAACTTCGCGAAGAGAAGGTCCAGGTAAAACTCTTTCTCCGACACACGCTCCACGCGAAACTCTATCTGATTTACCGATCAGACTTGGTCGCACCAACTGTGGGGTACCTCGGCAGTAGTAATCTAACCCTCTCTGGACTTTCACATCAAGGCGAACTCAATGTTGATGTCGTCGATTCAGATGCCTGTGAAAAATTAGAGGACTGGTTTGAAGACCGGTGGAACGATCGATGGTGCATCGATATTTCCAAGGAATTGGCAGAAATTATTGAGGAGAGCTGGGCGCGTGAGGAACTCATTCCACCATATCACATCTACATCAAAATGGCGTATCATCTCTCACAAGAAGCACGTGCTGGACTGACTGAATTTCAGATTCCACGCGAGTTTGAAGACAAACTGTTTGAATTCCAAACCGCCGCCGTGAAAATCGCAGCGCATCACCTCAACAGACGCGGCGGAGTGCTGATAGGGGATGTCGTCGGGCTCGGTAAAACGCTCATGGGAACGGCACTTGCACGTATACAAGAAGACGATTACGACCTCGAAACGCTGATTATCTGCCCGAAAAACCTTGTCAATATGTGGGAAGATTATCGTGAGGAATATCGCCTGCGCGGGAGAGTCCTCTCAATCAGCCAAGTGATCAATACGTTACCCGACCTGCGTCGCTATCGGCTTGTTATGATTGACGAGAGCCATAACCTCAGAAATCGTGAGGGTAAACGCTACCAAGCCATTCAGGAATATATCCACGAAAACGAGAGCAAGGTTATCCTCCTCTCCGCAACCCCATACAACAAAACCTATCTCGACCTCTCCAATCAACTCCGATTGTTCGTTGATGAAACCGAAGATCTCGGCATCCGCCCAGAGCAATACATCAAAGCGTTAGGCAGTGAAACCGAGTTTATTCGCAAACACCAAAGTAGTGTTCGCTCCCTTGCTGCCTTTGAACACAGTGAATACATCGACGATTGGCGTGAACTGATGCGCCGTTATCTCGTGCGCCGAACGCGCAGTTTCATCATGGACAACTACGCTGAAACGGATCCCGAGACCAAAAGGAAATTCCTTACGTTTGCGGATGGCACACCGTCCTACTTCCCGACACGCGTTCCCAAAACCATAAAGTTCACAATTGACGAGCAGAATCCCGATGACACTTATGCGCAGTTGTATTCCCGTTCTGTTGTAAACATCATCAACGGTCTTAAACTCGCCCGGTATGGACTTGCTAACTACATCGTTGACACACCATCGGAACCACCTACAGAAGCAGAGCAGAGGCAATTACAAGACCTCTCCCGTGGTGGAAAACGGTTGATGGGATTTTGCAGAACGAATCTTTTCAAACGCCTCGAAAGCAGCGGGCAGGCGTTCATCCAATCCGTTGATCGCCACATCCTACGCAACTATATCTTCCTGCACGCTATTGAGAACGACGCACCGCTACCAATCGGATCACAAAACGCTGAGATGCTCGATTCTCGGTTTGAAGATAGAGATACCGAGGATGCTACCCTCATCTTAGACGCTTCTGGTGATGACGATGACACGCAGCTTGATGACACAAATTCACAAACCAGTTCATGCACAGTTGATGCGTATAAACAACGGGCTGCCGAAATCTACGGACGCTACACAACGAAATATAAAAGCCGGTTTAAATGGCTACGTCCAAATCTCTTCCACCCCTTGCTTCGGAAAGAACTCACCGAGGACGCTCTCGCACTAACTGATATATTGAAACAATACGGCACATGGGACCCCGAAAAAGACGCGAAACTCAACGCACTCGAAGCACTCTTAAACGAGACACACCCAAACGATAAGATCTTAGTCTTCACGCAATTCGCAGATACTGTGAAATACCTAACAAATGCGCTATCAGAACGTAAGATGACTCACATCGCCGCTGCAACTGGTAACTCAGCAGACCCAACTGCCTTAGCACACCGTTTTAGTCCTGTCAGCAACGATAAACGCGATAGAATCGACCCTGAAGATGAGTTGCGAGTACTCATCAGCACAGATGTCCTCAGCGAGGGGCAAAATTTACAAGACTGTGCAATCGTCGTCAACTATGATCTGCCATGGGCAATCATCAGGTTAGTCCAACGCGCAGGCAGAGTTGACCGGATTGGACAAACAGCGGAAGACATCTTGTGTTATTCATTCTTACCCGCTGAAGGCGTGGAACGTATTATCAACTTGCGCGGACGTGTCCGTGCGCGCCTCCAGCAGAACGCCGAGGTCGTCGGTACGGATGAAGCCTTTTTTGAAGATGACGGTGAGGAAGGCAATGAGAGAATTGTTGATCTCTATAATGAAAAGGCAGGGCTGCTTGATGACGCACGCGACAACGACGTAGACCTCGCCTCGCACGCCTACCAGATTTGGAAAAACGCCACTACGCAAGATCCAACCTTAGAAAAGAGTGTTTCCGTCCTCCCATCTGTCGTCTATTCAACGCAACCGCATACACCAACCGATAAGGAACCCGAAGGCGCGCTCGTCTATATCCGAACAGGACAAGAAAACGACGCACTGGCATGGGTAGACCGAGACGGCGAAAGCGTAACCGAATCCCAGTTCGCAATCCTCCAAGCCGCGGCGTGTAAACCTAACACGGAAGCACTTTCTCCACTTGAGGAACACCATCGCCTTGTGGAAGCAGCCGCAAAGTTGATCCTCTCTGAAGAACGGACGGTTGGCGGACAACTTGGACGACCCTCCGGCGCACGCTTCCGCACCTACGAACGTCTGAAGGATTACGCCTCGGAAGTTGAGGGAACACTACTGAACACACCACAACTTAAACAGGTCATTGAAGCCATCTATCGGTACCCATTGCGTCAAACGGCAACCGATACCCTCAACCGTCAACTCCGCAGTGGCATTTCTAATGAGAATCTCGCCGCGTTAGTCATTGATTTATGGGAAACAGAGCGACTCTGCATCATTGAGGAAGAGCGGCAAACGCGAGAACCACAAATCGTCTGCTCGCTTGGACTTCGCACAACGTAATATCTCAGAGGCATTCAATTGTTCATTTTTCGATCGAATTTTCACCCCAGGCCCGGTAGGTTCGGTTTCCTAACCGAACCGGATCCTTAAAAAAAGACGTGAAACCCAATAATTTCTTAAAATTGAATGGCTCTGAGTAATATCTCAGGGTCATTCAATTGTAGGTTTTTTGTGTTTTATTTTTCACAGGTGTTAACATTTCTATACAAGCAGAAGTCGCGTGACTTTTCACGCGACTTCTGCTATACTTCACCCTAAAAATTACCACACTTTTGAGGTGAATCATGACAAGAAGTTTCTCTTGCCACTTACTTGATATGTTAGCAGAAGTGCCGGATCCACGCAACAAAAAAGGCTGCCGCCATCCATTAGTCTCAATGCTGGCACTCACAGTTGTTGGACTCTTGTGTGGACAACGCAGTTATACAGCCATTGCCAAATGGGCACGCCTCCACCCAGACCTGCGAGAGGCTTTAGGTTTCACTATGAAACAAACCCCCGCGGCATCAACGTTTCATTATCTCTATCGGCGACTTGACATCGTTGCCGTGGAAAAAATACTCACGCAATGGACAACACAGACTTTAGCGAGTTTGAACATTTCCACGCCTGACTTGAAGGGACTTGCGATAGATGGTAAAACCTTAGGCAACAGTCATACTCAAGATGCACGCAGAACGCATCTCCTCGCAGCCTTGCTTCATGAGTTAGGCATTCCTATAGCAGAATGTGCGGTGAGTGAAAAGACCAATGAAATCCCTGTTTCCATTCAACTCCTCAACGCGTTTGATGCCACAGGTTTGGTTATCACCACGGACGCACTTTTGACCCAACGCAAGTTCTGTCAAGAGATTCTTAACCGTCAAGCAGATTACTGCCTTCAGGTCAAAGCGAATCAGAAACAGGTGTATGAGGATATTCGAGACCTCTTTGAACCCTTTGATGAAACAGCCCCCCCAGAAGTTGAACACCGACGGTTTGAAAATCTTCACGCAGAAGCCGGGGCATCCCTTCAGACGTATACCGACACAAAAGACACAAAAGGGAGAATCACGACACGCACGCTTACCGCAAGCACGCTCTTGACAGAACACACCGACTGGCCAGGACTTCAACAAGTTTATCAATACACCACACACGCGCAGCAGAAAAACACAGGAGACGTCAAGTGCTGTGTGCGGTATGGTATCACGAGTCTGACACCCGAACGTGCCTCGGCAGCCGACTTACTCAAACTCTGTCGCGAACATTGGACGATTGAGAATAAACTCCATTGGGTCCGAGATGTCGTCTTTGGAGAGGATGCCTCAACCGCACGAACCGGGGCGATCCCTGAAGTTATGGCGGCTATGCGAAACGCTGCTATCTCTGTTTTGCGATTCACCGGACATACAAAAATTACTGACGCACTCCAATATTTCGCAACACAACCTAAACTCACAGTTAACCTCATAAAATGAAAAAACTTACAATTGAATGACCCTGGAGTAATATCTGAAAAAACCTTGAATTTTACTGATACGTTGTGTATAATTCACCTAACCTTAATACCTGTGCACGCGGAGGTTTCAGATGAAAAAATCTAAACTGGTCGTCGGACATCTCATGAACGACGAATTGCTCGTCAAGTCCATTCTCACCTCGAAACACTTGGATTGGCTCAAGTGGTTGGAACCCGACGAACTTGTTGAATTCTTCGCTGAGTTGTTCAAATTAATAACGCGGATTTCAGAAGGAAAGAAAGACGCGGATACACTCACAATTTTTCTCTCCGAATGGCGTGAGACAGCCCTAATCAACACAGAACCGGATGTCTTGGCAGATATTGCTGAGGCGGAACGAGAATTGAACACTGGCGGTGGAAAACCATGGCCACAAATCAAGAAGGAGATTGGGCTGTGAGTGTAGCATAGCCTGTTAGGCTGTGCATCTTTGATTGTCAGAATCAGGATTTACTGGATAAAATCTTTTAACTGGTAACTGACAACTAATTCCGTAGCATAGCCTGTTAGGCTGTGCATCTTAAAAGGAATACGCCGTACACGTCTGTGAAATCCGCGTCAATCCGCGATTCAGAATTAAATTCATAAACTTCACCAACGCACACAAACCGACAGGAAAACGCCAATGCAAATTAACCTCCGAGAAACACGCCAATACCTTAAAGAATCTAACTTTGAAAACCTTTTTACACAAGAACTCGGTTGGGACAATCACAACCAAACCCTCAATATCCCAATAGACGAAACCGAATATACACTCACCGCCATTGCCGAAAAACGCGGAATGGTCGTCTTTGAATGCCCCGCAACCGGAGCAGACGGGCACATCCCCGATTACGCAACCCGACGCAAAATCCAAAAACAGGTCGCAAAATCCGTCCACGAACACTTTATCATCTACACCAACGCTGAGAAAACTACAGATATTTGGCAATGGGTCAAACGCGAGCAAGGCAAACCCGATGCATGCCGTGAGCACCGCTATAACCGTGATGAACAATCCGGTGAATCTCTCATTCAGAAACTGCAAGCCATTGCTTTTACTTTTGAAGAAGAAGAGCAGCTGACCCTCTTTGAAGTAACCGGACGCGTCGGAACAGCCTTTTACGCTGAACGGGTCACCAAAAAGTTTTATGACCGTTTCAAGAAAGAACACGACGCATTTCTTAAGTTTCTCAAAGGTATTCCTGATGAAGAGATGCAAAAGTGGTACGTCTCCGTCATGCTCAACCGACTGATGTTCATCTACTTCATTCAGAAGAAAAGTTTCCTTGATAACGACCCAAACTATCTGTCTACCAAACTAACAGAGAGCCAAGAGAACGGCACCAACCGTTATTATAGAGAATTCCTCTGTCCACTTTTCTTTGAAGGGTTCGCCAAACCGGAAGATAAACGGAACAGAGAAGTAAAACGTCTGCTCGGTAAAATCCCGTACCTCAACGGCGGCATCTTCCAAAAACACCAACTTGAGACGCTTCACGGCGAAAACATTGAAATCCCTGACAAGGCGTTTGAACAGATTTTCAACTTCTTCGAGCAATACGACTGGCACCTCGACGACCGTCCACTCAAAAATGACAACGAGATTAACCCCGATGTCCTCGGCTACATCTTCGAGAAATACATCAACCAGAAACAGATGGGAGCATACTACACGAAAGAGGACATCACCGAGTACATCAGCAAAAATACCATCATCCCGTTCCTTTTTGACAAAGCGCGAAAAGCATGCAAAATCGCCTTTGAAGGCGACGCTTCCGTTTGGAACTTGCTGCAAGAAGACCCTGACCGCTACATCTACGATGCTGTCAAAAAAGGCGTAGAAGAAGAACTCCCACCAGAAATCGCAGTCGGCATTGACGAGGTCTCCAAACGCACCGATTGGAACACACTTGCCCCTGATGAATACGCTTTACCAACAGAAATCTGGCGAGAGACTGTTGCACGACGGCAGCGTTATGAAACTGTCCGCACCAAACTCGCAAATGGAGAAATAACGGACATCAACAATCTGATTACCCACAACCTCAACATCCGCCAATTTGCACAAGATGTTATCGAAAATTGTGAGGGGCCCGAACTCCTCCGCGCCTTCTGGAAGGCCATCACCGAAGTAACAATTCTCGATCCCACTTGCGGATCCGGGGCATTCCTCTTTGCCGCGCTCAACATCCTTGAACCGCTCTACGAGGCATGCCTCGACCGAATGCAAGTCTTCCTTGACGAGATGGTAACGGTTTCCCCCCTGATAAGGGGGGCAGGGGGGTTAAAGGATACTCCTAAAAAACCAAACTCCCGTAGATATAACGACTTCCGCGAACTCCTTGACCGCATCGCTCAGCACCCAAACCGAGAATATTTCGTCCTCAAATCTATCATCATTAACAACCTCTACGGTGTAGATATCATGGACGAAGCAGTCGAAATCTGCAAACTCCGTCTCTTCCTCAAAATGGTAGCACAGATTGATAACGTGAGACGAATTGAACCACTGCCCGACATTGACTTTAACGTGCAGGCAGGCAATACCCTCGTCGGCTTTGCCACATATCAACAAGTAGAAAACGCAGTCACCGGTAGGCTTGACTTTAATAACACAATGAAGCGCATAAAAGAGAAGGCAGAAGACGTTGAACACCTATTTGACCGGTTTCGTGAGCAACAGACCGAATTGGGCGGCACCGTGACACCCGCTGACAAACAAGCACTACAGACGAAACTGCAAGCGTTAGAAAATGAACTCAACGGTTACCTCGCCGGAGAATACAGCGTAGACCCGAACAAGGAAACCGATTACCAGCGTTGGTTAGATTCACACAAACCTTTCCACTGGTTCATCGCGTTTTACGGTATCCTCAAGGATAGTGGCTTTGATGTGATTATCGGGAACCCGCCGTATGTGGAATATAGCAAAGTGAAGAAACAATACATAGTAAATGAATATAAGACTGAAAAGTGTGGAAACTTATATGCAATGTCTATTGAAAGATCTTTTGATTTAAGCAAAGGGACAGTCGGAATGATTGTGCAACTGCCTCTCGTATGCACTGACCGCATGATACCGGCACAGTCCCTTTTCAAAACTCGAAATAGGAAAAGTTGGTTTGCCAACTTTGATGACAGACCGGGAAAACTTTTCGACGATTTACAACATATACGCGCCACTATTTTCCTCTCTACCAGAGAAAACGATCAGGACATGGCTATGTTATATGCCACGAAGTATAATAGATGGTTCACAGAAGTCCGCTCAATCTTGTTTGAAGGTATAGTTTATGAAGACATTACAGATATTTGCGCTAAAGGTGCGTTTCCTAAGATAGCAGATTCTATAGGTAGACGCGTTGTGAACAAACTTAAGAATGCCAAAAAATCTGTTTTGAGCTTTAAAACTGGGAACTACCTTTGCTATTTTCACAATTCGCCTCAATATTGGATTCGGGCAACAGATTTCGTGCCATATTTCTGGAATGAACAGGATGGGGAGAAAATCTCGACTCACGTTAAACCCTTATGTCTTACAACTGAATTGGATGCATCCATAGTCGCGGCAACTTTAAACAGTTCACTTTTTTATTGGTGGTTTCTTGTTCTTTCTAATTGCCGCGACTTAACTTTGCGTGAGGTTAGAAGTTTCCCAATTGGTGTTAATCAAATGGATGAGGCAACAAAGCAAAGTCTTTCTGAGCTTTCTGTTGACTTAATGCAGGATTTAAAACACCATGCTCAACGTAAGGAGACCAATTATAAAACGACCGGGCGTGTCGTCTATGACGAATTTTTCCCACGTCACTCCAAACCCATCATAGACAAAATTGACCAAGTCCTTGCTAAACATTACGGCTTCACAGACGAGGAATTAGACTTCATCATCAACTACGACATCAAATATCGGATGGGGTTGGGGAATTAACGCATCCAATTAGACGCAAAAAAACAAATAAATTTGACTTTTCTCGGATGGTGTGATATACTTAATATTTGTTGACCTTAGTAAGAGGCTCAAAAGTTTTCCGATTCACTCTGCAATAACACTATTTAACCCAACTTGCTACCTAACGAGTTTTATACATTCAAGCAAGAGTTTTCACTCCGTTTCCCCACTCCAGCGGAGTGTTATATCTATAGAAACGATATATCCAACCCCCGCACTCCAGCGGAGTGCTATGTGTCCTGAAAGGGTACGCCGCATCTCTAAAACAAACTGAAAATTGTCCAAAACTTAATGACACTATTTAAGCAACCGCTTAATTTTGAAAACCAAGGGAGGCACAATTATAATGGAAAGTTCACCAACAACCGAGAAGTATTCAAACTACGATGCAGGCATCGCAGCCTACGAACGTGGACACTATGAAATGGCAATGTACGATTTTGAACAGAGAGCTATGCAAGGCGATCCCATAGCACAATTCTGCCTCGGTTACATGTACAAACACGGCAACGGAGTACCTCCTAACCCCCACAAAGCTATTAAATGGTATACAAAAGCCGCTAAACAGGACTATGCCCCCGCGCAAAACGACCTCGGAGTAATGTTCTTACGTCGCTGGGAAGAATTAGAATTACTTGAGAGGAAAACAGGGAGATCAGACCTTCAGCCAAATATGGAATCGTGTTTTGAGATAGCTTTTGGATGGTTACGAGAAGCAGCAAAACAAGGTAATCCGACTTCGCAATTCAATCTAGCATCGTCTGGCGCGCTTTACATAAAATTCATGCCTCCGGAAACCCCCGACCTCAATAAATGGTCTGAATCGGCACTTTTTGCGTATAGAGATGCTGCATCCGGAGGTTATGCTCCTGCCCAAAATGAACTTGGCAAGATCTATCAGTTTGGCCTGTTAGAAATTGATCAAGACTCTAAACAAGCCCTGCAATGGTATTTAAAGGCGGCATCCGCAGATCCGAATAAGACAAATTCAGGCGAAAAAGGCTATGCCCCTGCACAAAACAACATCGGCAAAATGTATCTTGTAGGTGACGGCGTGAGGAAAGACTCCAAAGAGGCATTCAAATGGTACCAAATGGCAGCAGCACAAGACAACGCTGAATCACAATTCTATCTTGGCCTCCTGTACTATAATGGTGAAGGAGTAAATCAGGATGTCAAAGAGGCATTCAAATGGTACCAAATGGCAGCAGCACAAGATTATCCTGAGGCACAGAACACCCTTGCCTACATGTATCTTGAAGGTAAGGGAGTACCCGCAAACCCTGAAATGGGTCGGAGACTGTTTTTCTCATCCGCCCAACAAGGCAATGCTATCGCGCAAGTCAACATCGCCCAGATGTTTGAAGAAGGTGTGGATGATATACCGAAAGACTACGCGGAAGCCTACTATTGGTATACTTTAGCCCTTAAGATAAAGATTAATTTGGATCAGGTAGAGGCTGGGAATATTATTCCTGAAACATCTAAAAAACGTGAAAGTGTTGGAAATAAATTGTCAGAAAAACAGAAAAACGAAATTCAGAAACAAGTTGATAATTGGGATCCGAAGCATCTTGTTTCCTCTGGCACAGGATTTTACATCAGCGAAAATCACATTCTGACCAACGCCCATGTTGTAGATTCATCCGATGAGTTGCGCATCCCTTACCGTCGTGTAGAAATCATCGCAGTAGATGAAGAAGTTGATTTGGCCCTGTTGTTTGACCCCTGTGGGAATTCAAATGCCGGAACATTCCGGAGTTTCCCTGTTGATTTCGGGGAAGATGTATCCGTATTCGGATACCCACTGAGGGACTTACTATCCGACCATGGCAACGGTACATCAGGAATCGTCAGTGGCCTGACATCTATAATAGAGGCTCCTCATCCTGACAATTTTTTCCAATATACTGCACCAACCCAAGGAGGCAACAGTGGGGGGCCAGTGCTGGATGCCTCTGGAAATGTGGTTGGAGTCGTCGTAAGTAGTCTTAATTCTGATGTTGTACGGAATCAGAATGTCAATTTTGCCATAAAATTCAGCGTCATTGAAGAATTCCTTCAGAAAAATAATATTACTGGTTACGAGGACCCGATTCCAGTTTTGGCAAGAAATATTGATCTAAAGGAGGTATACGGTAAAGCTAAAAAATTTACGGTTCCAGTGCTGCACTTCGTAAGCAAGGAGGAACCTTTTCCATTAGAGGAAATCGGTATTGACGGGCTGAAGTAGTGAGGAGTACAAGCCCCAACACAACTAATGTTGGACCCTATCTAATATCGTAAGGGTTCGGGAAATTGGCGAGGAGAATTGAACACATTTCGCAAATCGCAAAACATGGAGGATGCAATGAACACTTTAATCCGTAAAAAAATTATTTTGCACTTATTAGACTGCGATCCCAAGTCTGCAAACAAAGTCGCCGATGAGATTAGTGAATCTTTGGCATCGGTAGAGGGTCAATTGACAGTACTTGTCTCAGAAAATATTTGTCAAAAAATAAATCAAGATGAAAGCAGTCAATATGTTGTGAAAAAAGATATTGAGACTTTCGCACGATTATTTAAAGGGTTCCTCTCGGAAAAAGAGAAACATAAAGAACAAATAGAGCAGTTCATAACTTCTGAGTATTACTTTACCAGAATTGATTTTGAGTTAGTCGATTACGTTCTTAAACGTTTTTATCTTGATTCAGTATATCAAACTGATGAGGACAAAGAGGGCACCCGGAGGATACTTCTTGCATCCCCTTCAGCCTTGTCTTTCGCTTTGCATGGTGAAACTGAACGGTTTCGGGAATCGTGGGCACATCAGAATCAATTAAATCCTTCAGAGAAAGATCTGGAGCGGATTATTGGAATAACTAGCTCAGGATTTATGACCCCGTTATTAGAAATGCTTATTGATGATGTAGGAGGTTCCCCTTACAGTTCTCTCCATGATAAACTCCAAATTCGGATGATAAAGAGAGGCATCCAAGTGAGTTTAGCAACTCCTTATGAAAAGTATGTTGAGGCAATAGGAAGTGAGATTACTACTTTCGCTAGACTAGTGGCAGACTCAATGGAAGATCCACGTCCCGGGCAGTTGGTTTCGCTTGTAAATCCTATAGATTACTCTGATGACGGTTTAGCGCACCTTCATCTTGGGGAGTTCCAAGGTGCTCTTGATAGTTTTGATAAAGCACTTGACAAAGTGCAAGATCCAATTCAAAGAGCAATTGTCCTGAACAACAAGGGGTTGGCTTTCCTTAGGACCAGCCAATATCAGAAAGCAATTGAATGTTTTGAAGAAGGCATTGTGCTGGATTCGGAGGGCGAAATTTCCGAGTTACGTGAAAACAAACAATTCGCTAAAGAATACTTAGCGCGTGCGACTGACGCTGATAACTTAACTGAACCAACCCAAATTCGTTTTGTTCAAGAACAGCCGGTCCCTTTTGAGGAAGCACGTCTCTACGAATTTAAGGAGGTCAAAGGCGGGAATCCAGCTGATTCAATTACAAACGCTGCAGATGAATATGCTGTTGCCTTTCTCAATCTTGAAGGTGGACGTATTTTCTGGGGTATAAGGGACAGCGATAGAATCACAGTAGGCGTAAATCTTGATGAACGACAGAGAGACAGTGTACGGCGCAAAGTATCAGAAAAACTTTGGGGTATACGTCCGCCGATTAGTGATGACGATTGGGATTTTAAATTTCATAATATTTATGATTTACAAGGAAACACTGTAGAAGATTTGTGGGTAGTTGAACTTGTGATTTCACCTCAACAGGAAAAAGAGGTCTTCTATACTAACAGTGGGGAGCTTTTCGTCAAGACACCAGGAGGTAAGCAGAAATTATTAGGACCACAGGTGACAGAGTTTATACGTGGACGTTTGCAAGATGGCACAGAAACAGAATAAATCATTTACACAAACCGCCGACTCTTGTTAAAATTGTAAGCAAAAGGAGTCCAAAGCATTGATGAAAGCGAAACAACCAGCAAATGCAGCCAGCGAAAAACAGAAGCAACGTTCTGCTTTCCCTATCTATGACGGAGAGGACATTCTTACCCTGGACGCTGTCGTGTACACGCCACCACCGCGTCAGTCCGGTACAATACGGATTAAGTTAATATACGAGGAACCGAGTAAATCAACGCTGGTTGAAAATCCTTGGAAAGAGTAAATATTGGACTTCATCATCAACTACGACATCAAACATCGTATGGGCTTGGGGAATTGAGGCAGCTAATAGCGATTTAGTCCACTTTCTGCGTCCTCTTGTAGGAGCGAGTTTTACTCGCGACCGTTCTCCAGAGACCACCCCGCTGTGCCTCACACCGTGCCATACGAAGATGTTAAAATCCGCGTTATCCGCGTTATCTGTGTAATCCGCGATTCAGATAAAAAAATCCTGTAAATCCTCTAATCCGGCAAATCCTGATTCAGACAGTGTAAATCTAAGTCCTCTTCCCATCCATAAAATTTCATAGCAACCTTCACAGCAACCATCAACAAAAACCGCCCTAAACCCATTCACCGTATGGGTTTACAAATGATTTCACAACTTATCACTTTTTGGATTTTGCTATGAAAACTGTGAAACGCGCGCCACTTCATTTCACAAATTTTTGTGCAATACGGTTGCACACATCCCACACTTCTGATAAAATAGTAAGCGAAGGGAGTTTTAAACAGTCTATGAAAACCACACACTCAAAAAACACAACCAACAAAAAACAAAAGCAACGCCTCGCCTTTCCGACTTACGACGAGGAGGACATCCTTGATTGGGATGCTGCCATAATTACGCCTCCGCCGCGCCCATCAGGCACAATACGGGTTCGGTTAATATACAAAGGACACAGGAAACCAATGCCTGTTGAAAATCCTTGGGAAGAGTAGGTATTGACATAAGAACTTATGGAATCATCTCACTATAATGACAATGTTTTTATCAATTGCCCATTTGACTCGGTTTATAAGCCGCTGTTTGATGCGGTAGTGTTTGCGGTGCTTGATTGTGGGTTTATTCCGCGTTGTGCACTTGAAGAAGACGACGCAAGCCAAGTGAGAATTGATAAAATCTACAATATTATTTCGGATTGCCGTTATGGTATTCACGATATATCCAGAATAGAATTAGACGAACCTTCAGGTTTTCCTCGGTTTAATATGCCGTTGGAATTGGGGGTGTTCTTAGGGGCAAAGAGATTTGGCTCAGAAGTACAAAAGGGAAAAAAATGTCTCATATTGGATAGAGAACCGTATCGGTATCAACAGTTCATGTCGGATATTGCAGGGCAAGATATCCAGTCACATAACAACGCACCAGAAGAAATTGTAAAGGTCGTTCGGAATTGGCTCCGCACAGCATCAAGACATAGGACAATTCCGAGTGGCGACATCATTTGGGAACATTACCAAAATTTTATGCAAGATTTACCTAAAACTGCCGAAACACATAGACTAACAGTTGAAGAGATGATCTTTAATGATTATACCTTGGTGATTGAGGAATGGTTAAAGACTACAAGTGGTTAATATATTTGAATCAAGGTTTAAGGGGGTAAATTAGAATGGCAAGAAAAAGAATCGTCAAAAGTACGCCGAAGCGTGGGAAACTCTCAAGAGTCAAGGTTCGACGTTCAGTAGAGGCTGTCGTTTACGGTCGTACTGAAAAAGAGCATTATGTCGTTCCGAATCCTGATGGAGGTTGGGATGTCATACGCGGCAATGCTTTGCGAGCATTAAGACATTTTGATACGAAAAAGGACGCAGTGGCGTATGGACAGCAGGTTAGCCGAAATCAGAACACAGAATTCGTCATCTGTCATAAAAATGGCAAAGTTCAACGTACAAATAACCACGGTTCTGATTAGATAACCGAGAAAAAATATGGAAACCGCTGCTATCAAACAACGCATCACACAAACAGACCCGAATTATCCAAAAAGGTTAAAGGACTCTCTAAAAACAAATACTCCAGAAACAATCTGGGCGCGCGGAAATATCAACCTGTTACCGGGACCAAACACCACCTTAAACGGAGATCTCTGGGCACTTTTCTGCTCCAACAAATGTCCCGGCGAGATTATTCTGAAAGCACACGACCTGGCACAGAAATTCAAGGAAAAGGGTGTTCCAACGATCGGCGGTTATCACTCGCCAGTTGAGAAGGAATGTTTGCGCGTCTTACTACGCGGCTCACAACCGATCCTTTTCTGTCGGGCGCGGAGCATCGAAAACATGCGGATGGAATCAGCATGGAAGGATGCATTAGCCGAAGAACGTCTATTAATCTTATCTATTTTTGAGAGTAAACGGTCAACAGCAGCTTTAGCGAGTCAACGCAACGCTTTCGTTGCAGCACTTGCGGACAAAATCTGTATCGCGCACGCCGCAGAAGATAGCAAAACCTTAGAATTCGCACAGATGATAACAACATGGGGAAAACCCATTTTCACCTTTGAAACAGAAGCAAATGACGCACTTTTTCAACTTGGGGCGGAACCCTTATTCGGAGGCACATAATGGCACAAACCGTTTTTGTAGGAGACCATGAATTGACCTTCCCCGGTCCACACCTCGGTGTGCTTCGGGACTGTAACGCTGTGCTTGACTCAGCGGAAGGCTTACACCAACAGATAGCAGAAGACGGGTATCTACTCGCTCGCGGTCTTATTGACAAGGACAAACTTATCGCAGGGCGGCGAGCAATCCTTGAATACGCCGAGGGAAACGGCAAAGACGATGTTTTTAAGTCCGGTACCGATATTATGGAGGCAGTCGCAGGTGAGGGAAGTCCCGGACGGACGATGGGCGCGCCCGCGGTTACACACCATCCAGATGTCCAGGCCGTTTTAGAAGGGGACGAACTCTTCAAATTCTTTCGCAACTTCTTTGGTGGCGACACCCGCACGTTTGATTACAAATGGCTCCGGTTCGTCCGTCCTGACGGTTGGTCAGGACCGCATTTCGATTTCGTCTATATGGGCAGAGGTTCTAAGCAGCTGCACACCTGTTGGGTACCGTTTGGCGACGTGCCTGCAACGATGGGAACATTAACGGTGCTGGTCGGTTCGCACAATCTACCGAGTTTCGCACCGATTCGCGACACCTACGGCAAAACAGATGTCGATAGAGACGGGACGCCCGGACACTTCGGACGCGACCCGATGGAAATCAGCGATAAATACGGGGGCGAGTGGCAGACAGCCGATTTTGAGATGGGCGATGTCATCATCTTCACGATGCACACGATGCATACTTCCACCAAGAACCTTTCGGATCGGTGGCGTATCAGTTGCGACATCCGTTTCCAACCGGCAGAGCATCCGATTGATGAACGGTGGGTCGGCAAAAACCCGATTTCTCACACGGGCAGCCAAAAGATTTCGTTTGAGGAAGCGAAGAAGCAGTGGGGATTGAAATAATCCCCACATTTAAGGGATATGGTTTGAGCAATTTCTATAGACATTAGGCAGAATATGTATACTTTTTCGCAATTTCTATACATATCGGCATTGATATGTATAATTTGTATACATATTGATTGATCATTAACCGAATAATGCCCGCCGGATCTGACGCACTGCCTGGCGAATCCGATCTTCGTTTTCTACAAGTGCGATGCGGATATAGCCTTCACCGTTATGTCCAAACCCGGCACCGGGAGAGACACAGACCTCCGCTTCGTTCAGGAGTTTCATCGAGAAGTCCAGAGAGTTCAGATGTCGCCACGTTTCAGGGATAGGTGCCCAGACGAACATGGAAGCTTGCGGTTTCGGGACCTTCCACCCGATCCGATTTAACCCCTCCACAAGCACATCTCGGCGTTTCTGATAGATAGCAGCATTTTCCATCACCGTATCCGCTGGCGTGCGTAAAGCCATGATTGCGGCAACCTGAATCGGCGCGAAAATACCGTAGTCGTAGTAGCCCTTAATCCGAGCGAGTGCCTCAATAATGTCGTGATTTCCAGCGGCGAATCCGCACCGCCAACCTGCCATGTTGTAGGACTTGGACAGCGAAATAAATTCAATGCCCACATCCTTCGCACCCTTCGCCTGTAGGAAACTCGGTGCTTTGTAGCCATCAAAAACGATGTCTGCATAAGCCAAATCGTGGACGACAACGATCTCCTGTCGTTTCGCAAACGCGACGATCTCTTCAAAGAACCCAAGATCGACGACAGCCCCCGTCGGATTATGTGGGAAGCTCAAGATCAACATCTTCGGCCTCGGCCAGATATCGCGTGTAATTTCGGTCAGCGAAGGAATAAAATCGTTCTCTTCGGAGAGCGGTATGCTCACAACACTTCCGCCGGCGAGTACAACGCTGTAGGTATGAATCGGGAACGTCGGATTCGGTACCATCGCCAAGTCGCCTTCGTCAATCAAGGCTAAAGCGAGGTGTCCGAGTCCCTCTTTGGTCCCGATGACAGCAATCGCTTCCGCATTCGGGTCGATGTCAACACCGAACCGGCGTTCATAGTGCCAACTGACTTCCCTGCGGAGATTGTAGATGCCGCGCGAAGCGGAGTAGCGGTGATTCCGGAGTTCCTGCGCCGCTTCTGTTAGTTTATCAATGATAGGCTGAGGTGTCGGTTGATTCGGGTTACCCATCCCTAAATCAATAATATCTATGCCTTGCTGCCGACGTTCGTGTGTTATCTGTTTCAGCTTACCAAACATATACGGTGGAAGCCGATTTAAACGTTTTGAAAATATATCCATTTTTCCGAAAGTCCTGATGTGTTTTAGTGTTGTATCAACAATACGACTTACGCAGCCCCCACTCCAGGGTTTTTGCTGGGGTATTTCTTCAGGGTTTTAAACCCCGCCTGCAGTGCGTCGGATGTCCGTTATCATGAAAAGATGCGTAAGTCCTGAACAAATCTGTTTTCCTATCCATTGTGCTGCCAATATGACCGTAACCGCTCACCCCAATTCGAGATGACGCGTTTCGGACTTGGATGCACAATTGCCTGCCGATGGAGTTTCGCTTCTTGGGCAAGCAGTTTATCTTGGCACGCTTTGACGGTTTCACCGTAAGCCACGTCTTCCGCCAAGTTTTTCATCTCACCCGGATCATCCTGCCGATCGAATAGCTGCGCAAATCCGAACTGTTCAGCATCTGGTCCGGGCGGCACAAAATTCTCCACCGCCTTCGGTTTATACTCTGTAACGTATTTATACCCTTCAGTGACGATCGCGCGTCCCCAATAATTGCTCTCTATGTAAGCGTAATCGCGCCACGGGACATCTCTACCCTCAGCAAGCGGACGTAGACTGGACCCCTGCAGCCCTTCGGGTACGTCAATACCGGCATAATCACAGACCGTAGGGAATACATCTACACCGGAGACAAAATGCGTTTCGTCAAACCGATCCTTTTCTATCGGAATCTCCTCTCCCAAGCACGACACGATGAACGGTACCCGCACGCTTTCTTCGTAGAGCGTGAATTTCTGGAACATCTGATGGCTTCCACACGCCTCACCGTGGTCGGCACTAAAGATGATGAGCGTGTTGTGGTGCAGAGAGGTCTCACGTAGCAGTGCGAGTACCCTGCCAATCTCAGCGTCAACCTTTTCGATGAATCTGTAGTAGTTCCATCTCAGGTAACGCCACTGAAGCGCGTCCCAATCGCGTACTCCTTTAAGGATAGCCGCATGGATCAGCGCGTCATCAACCCTGCGACAGACACGATGTAACACCGTTTCCCGCGCATCGTAGTCAAAGTTTTCCGGGAGTGGCGGCAAGACATCTTCCGAAACGATGCCTTGTTCTACCGGATTCGGGATACGTTTTTCTTCATGGTTATGCAGATATTCGCACACGTCATGCGGATCAACGTAGCCGATCTGGAGGTAAAACGGTTCGGCACTATCGTAGTTCGTCAAAAAATCTGCAACCGCATGGGTGGATGCTGAATCGTAGTATGCGGCACCACCAGCACCGATATTGCGTCGTCCATAATAGAGGGTCTGGAAACTTTCACGGACGTTTCTACCCGGAACATGCCACTTGCCACAGTGGAACGCCTTATAACCACCTTCACTAAGTACCTGTCCGATATCTCGGATCTCTGGGTGTAGATGTCCACCGTTGAACGGGACACCTGTCTCGGAGGTATATAACCCCGTCGCCCAACTCGAACGCGCAGCTGCACACACCGGATCTGTACAGTATGATCGGCGAAAGGACGTGCCATTCCTGTGAAGCGCATCAATATTAGGTGTCCGAAGATACGGGTTTCCGTAAGCAGAGATCGCATCCCACGAGTGCTGATCGGTATTGATAAAGAGAATATTCGGACGTTCGCTCACGCATTCCCTCCTATTTTCTCTTTCAGCACCAACGTCTCGAAAAAGGTGGAAGCGATGGCGATGTTCCCGTGTGCATCAAGCCACCAATACGAAGGCAAAAGCCCAGCACCGTAAAGATAATAACCCTCAAGTGGAAAAGGTGTCTGTATTGATTCAAGGAAACCGAGCCTGCTTTTGGGTCTAAGTTGCTCCAAGTCTTCAAGCAGCACAATATCTATTCCGTTATCTGACGCTTGGATTGTCTGTGCAAGTGCGGGAATTACATCAAAAAGTGCCCAATTGCACGTCAGGTTAACAGATGTGTCCACCGTTCCAGCAAGGATTTCAGCCCCGTTAATGCGAAGCCGCACCTCCGAATCTTCAACAAGATACCCTTCACACGTCAATTCAGAATACGTATCGTCGCCACTATTTCGAGCATCAACACGCCAACTGCCTGTGAGGGGACGATAGTGCTTATCACTACAGCGGAATTGCATCCGTAGATTCTCACCACTTGTCGTATTCTCATACTGGACAGAATAGTGCCAGAGATCGTTATCCTTGTTCCGTTTGATGATGGCTGTTCCGATGCTTAGTTCTTCGGTAGCACCGCCTCCATAACCGCGCCAATAGTTCGGTAGGATATTATAGACGTGCGTAAGCACCTGCTCTGTCCGCGCGTCAGGCGCGTCAGTTCCAGTGTAATATCCACGGAGCGTTCCAATCAATTCCTGTGCGAATTGGGGATTTTGCGCACCATAATTGTAGTCAAATGACCAATGATGCCCACTGTTGTCATTCATGTGTGTATTCGAGGAGTTTTACCGGATGCGGCGTTGTGCGCATGGCGTGTCGTTTCAGGTAAGCGATAACCGCGACAACATGCTAATATCCATGTGCGCGCTGAATCCAAGGAGATTCGGTGTCCTATAGATACGTACACCACCCGAACGTTTGTACGCGTGCGGACTGCAGCACCGATCACCTCTTCTTTGTCTGTGAGGTATGTGTAAGCACCTTGTTCCGCGTCAGGTTCTTTGTATCGTCCCCAGAGCCGGGATTTTGCGCAACCGATCGTCGGCTTATCCAAGATCAACCCCAAATGGGATGCGAGTCCGAAGCGTCTTGGGTGCGCGATGCCTTGTCCATCTACTATTACCAAATCTGGTATCGTTTGCAACTCTGCAAATGCTGTTAGCAGTGGTGGGATTTCCCGAAACGACAACAACCCCGGTATATAAGGAAAACGAACAGGGCTCTGTGTAACCACGCTATCTACCACCTGCAGTTCGGGGAAACTCAGGACGACCACGGATGCGATTGCGGTGTCCTTTTTCAACCCGATGTCTACCCCAGCAACGGTGTTGATTGTCCCAAACCGGTCTGTTTGAATCACCTGCGTGCGAAGCTCATTTTGGAGTTGCCGCGCTTCTTCAGATGTAACATCCCACGAGTGGAGGGCGCGATATTTCATAGCTGCCGCTGTTCGTTTTCAATGTAAACGTCGTTTTGTCTTACAATGCTCCAAGTCTCATAACACGGTGGCTAACCCCCGCTAAATGCTAACATTATAACACAAAAATCTTCAATTGTCAAGCCTTCCCGGCGTAGTCTACGCGTCGAAACGGCTATTTTTCGGATGTTGTCTTTTTGACTTCAACGGCACCGGGCTTCGTGATATGCCGGATGCCCGCGAAAAAGGCAGAGAGAATCAGATAACCGCCACCAATACCGATGAGGGCACCTAAACTACCGATAATAATTTCTATTCCGTTGAACATCATAATATTTTCTCCTCACCATAAGATTTATATGATAGCCCTGTGTGAGCCTATTTATTAACATTGCTCAGGCTTCCAACCTGTCGCCAGAATTATTGCAAGTAAACGAAAGTATCTATTAATCGGTTTCAATTTTGTTTATTAAATTTACCTATTCACAATAGAATCGGTAATAATTCACATGAAACATACTCAGGAAATAGCAAGAATCATGCCAATACAGAAACGCCGAAATGGAGAGATAAGTTCGGAAAGTGTGTGTTACTTGACACAATGGGATAGAAATTTAAGGGAGAGTGTATCAAAATAGAAACACATAGGACTTACGCAGCCCCTTGCAGTCGGGGTTTGAAACCCCGCAACACATTGATATGATTTTACCCGATGTGTGTGTTTCCATTGTTAGCGCGGCATACGTCAAGCATTGCGAGAATACTCGGTGGTACAAGGTGTTCGATCGCTTCGCCGCGCACTAACAACTCGCGGACTTCCGTTGAAGACATGTAGGCATAAACATCAGGCAACAGAATACTTGAAACATAGGAAGCATACTGTCGAATTTCTGGTTGTGCCATGAAGGTTTCTATGGTCTTGATATCCGCTTCCGCACGGTTGGCAACAATGAAGCGGGCTGTGATAAAGAGTGCTTTCAATTCAGTATGAAAATCTGTATAATATTTCGCATCAAATATCCTGACGAGGGTATCATATCCGACAATAAAGTAAAATTCGGTCTCCGACGGGAAAATAGTTTTCAAGGCGGTGACTTTATCAATATATCTGCCGTGGCTTGAGACACCAACAGAAAATCCGTGTCGGTTCTCGGCGTATTCTTTAACCGTCAAAAGCCTCGCAGCAAGCGGTAAACCGAAAACTGATTTATCTACGTTTGCCTTCGCAAGGAGCAGGAGCAGTTCATCCAATTGATACTTAGCCACCGTATCCTCTATCATCCTCGTATGTGCAAGGGTCAACGGATTGAAGGAACCCGAAAAGATACCGAGTTTCTTGTCACGCTTAAGGGTTTGTGGTGCAGCGCGATGGACGAGTTCTATCCGCGGCGGTGCCGATGGATCCAACTGGTTAAAGAGCTCAGTGTACCGTTCATAGTCTGGATGATCTTCGCATTTTTGTATTAACAGATCCAACAGTGAGTTTGCCATTACAGTACACCGGTGTTTGGGGCTTGGTCAAACGGTTTGCATAAAAATAGGATTAATCCGTGCTGGTTTCGGCTTTCTTCGCCGCTTCCCAGATAGCGTCTAAACTTTCTAAGTCTTGCGCCTCAAAATTCGTGCCGCGGCGTTCTAATTCCGCTTCCATCCATTTAAAACGCGCCGTAAATTTTCGGTTCGCCTGTCGCAACGTCTCTTCGGCTTGGATCTCCATAAAGCGGCACAGATTAACGATGGCAAACAATAAGTCGCCGAGTTCCATTGCGGTTGCCGCTGGTTCATCTGCGTTGATACTTACCTTAACCTCTTCGAGTTCCTCCTCGACCTTGGCGACAACATCTTTAAGTTCATCCCAATCAAAACCGACACGTGCGGCTCGGTTCTGTATTTTCTGGGCACGGAGTAGCATCGGGAGCGCGTTCGGAATCCCGTCAAGTACTGATTTCCGATCCTCATAACCTGCCTCTTGGCGTTTGATCGCCTCCCAATTCTTCAAAACCTCTGTTGAATCTTCAACATCGACATCACCAAAGACGTGTGGATGGCGACGGACCAACTTTTCTGTTAGCGTTTCAATCACACCGTAAATGTCAAAATCCTTATGTTCTGCTGCGATCTGTGCCTGAAGCATGATGTTCAAAAGCAGGTCACCAAGTTCCTCTTCCAACTTTTTCGGATCACCAGCATCAATCGCTTCAAGGGTCTCATAAGTTTCCTCAATGAGTGTAGGTTTCAGCGTTTCATGCGTCTGCTCCCGATCCCATGGACATCCATTTTCGCTCCTTAATGTGGCTATAACATCAACAAGTTCTTCAAATAGATTTTTTGGCATACAGATCTCCTTCACTGCGTCCGCGTTTTACTTTTTAAGTGCTTGACGTGTTTCTGTACCTCTGGATAGCGTTTCGCCTCCGAGAAATAGGTGAGATAGAGTTCATAGAGTTGGAGTGCGCGAGCATAGTTTTTTTGTGTTTCCGCCTTACGGGCACGCGTTTCTAATGCATCCGCCTTAGCATTCAACAATTCCTTGCGCATTTGTGTGGCACGTTCTGCGAAAATGCTCATGGCATAATTATCCCGAAAACTTTCTAACGCCTTCACGACCTGAGCGTATGGTTTCGTATCCGCTGCTTTTTTTAGTTGATTAAGTTGTGTCTCGGCTTCAGCAGCAAGACGTGCCGCCGATGCTTTCGCCGTGCGACACAATTCCGTATCCGGCAGAATTTCTGCAATTTGGGCATAACGCGCGAACGCCTCTCCGAGTCTGTCGTTCTTCTCAGCGATTTGTGCTTTTTCAAACCCGGACTTAACCTGTTTCGCAGGTCCATAAGCGATAAGCCATTCCCGCATCTTTGTTTTTGTCATCCACTGTGGAGAGAGTTTGTGCGTTTCATCTTTCCAACCCTCAAACGTCACATCCGCGCCCCACTCTGTATAAAACCCAGCTGCGCGTTTCGCGCGTAGGTAGTGTGGATCATCTAATTCACCTGCGCCGTAGAAAATAGGGTACCCGCGAATCAGTTCTGCTGGTGGTGGCTCCACATCCACATTGCGTCTACCAGCACCCAGAATCAGAAAACCCGATAACTGTTCCAGCAGCTGTTCACCTAAAACGGTCGTCGAATAGCCGCCTTGGCTATAACCACCCATGAAGATATAATCCGTCGCAATATTCAAACGCGCGGATACAAGTGCCATCACTTCATTAAAGAGTGCCTTTTCAGGTGCTGTTTTGGTAGGTGGAAGGTGTCCTTTATAATAGTCGTCAGTTGCGTAATTCATACCGGCAACGATGAACCCTTCTCCTTTTGTTACCTGCCTGAAGGGCCAGGTCGTCGCTTTTCCACCATAGCCGTGGTAACAGAAAATGACCGGAAATGGACGTTTATCGGTGTAATCCACTGGAATGTAAAGTAGGAACATCTTTCCTGTCTTTGGGGCTATGATGCTCACTTCTCTGCCGGGTAAGAGTGTGTCAAGAGATACTGGTGTATCAGCAGCAAGGACACCACAGCATAGCATCAGAAGGAGTATGCTGAAGCAGATAGTTTGCACCCAATTATTGGAATAGCAAAGAAAAGGTGTTTTCATGCTTCTGTGTCCCTTTCCTGAAGTGCCTCTAATTGGAGAATCAATTGACCGAGTTGCAGTCGTAATAACAACGTATAGATTTGCATCAGGAGGGTAACCTGCGCTTCCGTCGGTAGATCGCTGGCATAGATCACGGCGAGTAATTTATCTGCGCGTTCGCGGACCTGCTCGGCTTTCTCTAAATCGTCTTCTTCTGTTTCAGCTGTGCTCTCTTTGATGAACTGCCAAATGCGATCCTGAATTTCGAGCATATAGTTTTTTGTCATCGCGGTGCGTGCTTTTTTGGCGGAATCAACCCAAATGGTATTTGCCTTCCAATTGAGCATAAAAGCAATACTGTTAATAACCACATCGCGAAGGGTATCCTCACCAGAGAGCAGTTCCTCTAAGTTGGTTATGCCTTCTGCTTCTGCTGAGAAGGTGCGCACGCGCGTAAAGTCTTTCAAGTTTGTCAGCACCAACTCATTATCCGCGATGAGCCGCCAAAAATCTGCACTCGTTGAGAGCAAAACCTCTAAGCGATTGCAAACCGTATCAGGAATCTGTGCGCGAACGCAGTAGTAGTGAAGACTGTGGAGCTGACTCCGAAAAAACTGCAAACTCTCAGTCGTTTGGATCTCCGAGGAACGTGCAATCTGTGGAAGGAGTTCTTCCCGAATCTGATTCAAAAGTGTAGGGACAGTGCGTTCAATGTTCATCTGGTAGACCTTATCAGTGCGAGGTGTTTATTGGCATAATTTTCTTTCCTAATAGGATAGCAGGTTTCCGGTAAAAAGTCAACTTGACAATTTCGGGAAAACCGTGTTAAAATGTGGATAGGACACATAAGGAGCGGAGGTAAAGACTGTCATGAAATTGTCCATCGCTGTTGTTATCAGTATTGTTTTCTTTGGAATGCTCGTGAGTTTTGCCGACGAAAAGACGGAACCCACACCGCCAAAAGTAGGCGACACAGCCCCAGATTGGACACTCCAAGACTCCGAAGAGAAAGAACACAACCTGAAGAAATTGCGCGGCAAAGTCGTTTTCCTGATTATGGGCAACCGGAAAATTCGGAAAGAAGACGACAAATGGGCAGAAGCGTTCCAGAAAGATTACCGAGAGAACAAACAGGTTACCGCCTATATTATTGCCGATATGCGGAGCGTGCCGGGGTTCATACCGAAACGGTTTATCAGAAGCCAACTTAAGAAAAACCCGCCGCCTGTGAAATTTTTGATGGATTGGAAGGGCGAAGTACATAAACAGTATCAAACGGAAAAAGAGAAACCGACGCTCTATCTAATCTCACAGAAAGGCACGATTGTATTCCATCGTAAATCGGATTTCAAACCAGAAACTTACGCCGAACTTAAAAAGGAAATTGATAAACTTTTAGCAATACCAGAGAAAAAATAACTTTCTGTGAATTTGCATCGCTGTATCCTCTATTTCTTCACGGCGGGCAATTCCTCAGCGATAGGAGTAAAATATGGCCACAAAACCTAAGGTTGAACACTACTTGTCCAGTCCTATTTTTCCACTTGTTGCGGGTTTGATCCTTGGTGGATTCGGGCTGTTTGCGATGTCGTTGGCAGCAGGGGATGTGTTGTTTCATATTCTCACATTCGTGCTAACAATCTTCGGGTTTTCCGTTGCGGCATACGGGTTGATGGGGATAATGGAAGGAAAAGAGGTTAGGAAACTAACCAAAAGTGAACTGCAAGAAGTGCGCGCACTCTCCCAGAGTCTGAAGGTGCGTTACCCTACTTACACATTGAAGGTGCACAAATTGAAAGAGAAGCACGAAATGCTGCATGAGAAATTCCCTGAAGTTCGGTCTTATGCTGAGGAATTCAACCACCAGCGCAAAACGTTCCAGGCTGGGTTAGCTGAATTGGAGACACAACTTCACGATAACCTAAAAAAGCACGCGCCCGTTATAGATAACGACGATGTAGACGGTGTCGCGAAGAAAATCATCTGGTCGGACAAGCAGCTGGAATTGACGCAATTAGAGACCGCCTTAAAAACATTAGCTGAGACGGAAAGTCCGGTCGTGCCAGAGGATTACCGGAGTGTCTTGCGTCGAATTCATAAAGATTTTAAAAGGCTTGATGATGGCATAACACTTTACCACGAATTGTTGACAACGTGTACCAGGGAAACCGATGCGTTTGAAGCAATCCAAGCATTGAACGAGAAAGTTGAAGAGGTTGACGCGCTAATAGCAGCGCATGAAACCGAATTGCAAAGATTAGAGACAAGCACCCTCACGCAATACGAGATGTCAAAAATCGCACTGTCAATGTTTAAGGAACGTTTTGACGAATTCAAAGCGGGTTGCGAATAACCGTGAAGGGAATAGGTATGAAATATCTCGTCACCGGCTGCGCTGGATTCATCGGATGGAAAGTGACGGAATTCTTGCTGGAAGCCGGACACACCGTTGTTGGGGTTGATAACGTAAACGCCGCGTATGACACACAAGTTAAACAGTGGAGACTCCAGCAGCTTGAAGGTACCCCGAATTTCTATTTTCACCGTTCAGACATCTGCGATCGAGATGCACTGCGAAAGATATTTAGCGGATCTGATACGGAAACCCAGCGGAGTGTACCTACTACTTTTAATGCCGTCATTAACCTCGCTGCACGCGCCGGTGTCCGACAGTCCGTGGAAAACCCGTGGGTATACGTTGACACGAATGTGACGGGGACGCTGAATCTGCTGGAACTGTGCCGAGAGTTTGAAATCCAGAAATTCGCGTTGGCATCAACATCGAGCCTCTACGGTGCGAACAACCCACTCCCCTTCAGTGAAGAGGCGAACACAGACGGACCGTTGTCGCCTTACGCTGCCTCAAAAAAAGGTGCCGAATCCCTCTGCCATAGCTACCACCATCTCTACGGCATTGACGTGACAATCTTCCGATTTTTTACTGTCTATGGACCCGCTGGCAGACCTGATATGAGCGCGTTTCGTTTCGTCCAGTGGATTAGCGAAGGGAAACCGGTGATTGTCTACGGCGACGGCAAACAGTCCTCACGAGATTATACCTATCTCGAAGACATTGCCCGCGGTGTGATTGCGGGGTTGAAACCGCTTAAATACGAAGTGATTAATCTCGGTTCAGACAGTCCGATCGTGCTGATTGATACGATTCGGTTGATAGAGGAATTGGTCGGTAAGGAAGCGGAACTCTCACACCAACCGTTCCACCCGGCAGATGTGCGTGCAACGTGGGCAAACATCCGAAAAGCAGAAAAACTATTAGGATGGCGACCACAGGTCACCTTTCGGGAGGGGATAACAGCACTTGTGGAGTGGTATCAGGAAAATCGGGACTGGGCAAAAAACATTGAGACAGGCTAAACCGGACCTCCTTGTAGGAGCGAGTGTTTTGCTTGGGTGTGTCTTGTCGCTCGCGACCTTTATACCCATCAACTTTGACGAGACCTCCTTGTAGGAGCGAGTGTTTTTGCTTGGGTGTGTCTTGTCGCTCGCGACCTTTACACCCATCAACTTTGACGAGACAAGCACTAAGTCAATAGTGTAACCGCCTTTTCCAAGGCATCCGCCTCAACCTTTATTTTTGCTGTTTCCGCTTCGCGTTGAACATAAGTCAGCGTATGTTCCGGACTCATCGGGGTGGCAATGTCTTGAACGATCTTATGGAGACGTTTAACATCGGCTTTCTTGATACCCGTCTCTGCTTCCACGCGGGTATGTAATGCAGCAGGCGTTTCTGGTGCCTCAACCGGTTTTGCTTGCTTAGAAACGGTCCTCTTAACCTTAGGTTTGGGTTCATCTGATGTTTTCGCACGACGTGTCCGTTTGCGAGATGTTCCCTGTTTAGAAGATTGAATTTTTCCCGCTTCCAGTGATTTAACACCACATTCCTTACACAACTTTGCCGTGGTATCCGCCAAGGTCATCGTTACAATCATTTCACTGATTGCGCCGCAGAGTTCGCATTCGGCAAGGTTCTCAATGCTCGCAAGGATTTCTGCGTGTATGGTGAGCATTCTTTCCTTGTCGGCTTTCGTCTGCTTCTCTTTTTGACAGAGCGTGATCAATTTCTGTGCTGCTTTCTCAATCGTGTCTAAATGTCCCATATTTCCCTCAACTGGTAGGTGCGTTTTGATGAGGTTTAAGTATTTAAATCGGTAATTCTAATGCACCCCCAGGCCCCGTAGGGTTTTGCTGGGGTGTTTCTTCTACGGTTTGGAACCGCACCGGATACTAAGCGGAAACCTTGAAGTCTTCAAACCCTCTTGAATCTCGTCTCGGTTCCCAGGTCCGGTAGGGTTTTTGCTGGGGGTCTTTGATAGGGGTCTTTGATAGGGTATTTCTGCGTATTTCTGCGGGTTTCTTCAGTATGTTTATAGAATTACTTTTGTGAGGCAGCGAATTTTTTATCCATGTAAAGCTTATATTCAAAACTATCCAGCAGTGCTTCGCAACTGGCAGAGATGATATTCTCTGAGACACCGACGGTTCTCCAACTCTGCTCGCCATCACTCGCTTCAATCAGCACACGAACTTTTGAACCGGTGCCTGCTTTGGTATCCAACACGCGTACCTTGTAATCTATGAGTCGAACTGTCTGCAAGGCCGGATAGAATTGTTCGAGTGCTTTTCGGAGTGCGGTGTCAAGGGCATTGACGGGGCCGTCGCCATCAGCGGCAGTGTGTGCAGTGAGGCCGTCTGGCGTTGTGACCTTTACTGTCGCTTCAGAACGCATCGCGAAGTCGGTGAACTGCTCAATAATCACGCGAAAACCGACGGGATCAAAAAAGGATTCATACCCGTTAAACACCTTATGCGTCAGAAGTTCAAACGATGCTTCAGCGGCTTCGTATTGGTAGCCGTCCTGCTCGGCTTCTTTGAGACGTTTGAAGAGTGCCAACACCTGCGGTGAATTCTTGTCGTAATCAGGATACTCCTTCTCAATCTTTTTCATGATGGTGCCGCGTCCCGCTTGGTCAGAGACGAGAATCCGTTGTGTATTGCCAACTGTCTCCGGCACGATATGTTCATAAGTGAGGCGATTCTTACGGATCGCATCGGTATGTAAGCCGCCTTTATGGGCAAAAGCGGAACGTCCTACGTATGGTTGCCGTTCATCATGCGGGAGGTTTGCCAATTCGCTGATCAGTCGGGAAATACGTGTTAACGTTTGTAGCTGCGCATCGCTGAGACACTTTATGCCAAGTTTGAGTTGAATTGTTGGGATAATAGAGGCGAGATTCGCGTTGCCACACCGTTCACCATAGCCGTTGAATGTACCTTGGACGTGCGTTGCACCCGCCTGCACAGCCAATACGGAGTTTGCCGCACCCATGCCAGCATCGTTGTGTGTGTGGATGCCGACAGGCAACGACAACTCGGACCGGACAGCCTTGACACCTTCCTGAATCTCTAACGGCAACCTACCGCCGTTGGTATCACAGAGGACGAGGCAGCTCGCACCACCCGATGCGGCAGCGCGCAGCGTCTCTATCGCATACGCAGCGTCATCGGCGTATCCATCGAAAAAGTGTTCCGCGTCGTAAATCACCTCGCGACCATTCTCAACAAGATAACGGACAGAACTTTCTATCAATTCCAGGTTCTCTTCTGCTGTCACCCGAAGGACATCCGTGGCATGGAGTCGCCAACTTTTCCCGAAGATCGTCACAGTTCGCGCGCCGGTGTCCAGTAAAGCAGCCAAATTCGGATCGGTATTAGTGGTATAAGTCGGGTATCTCGTGCTACCGAACGGCACAATCGTCGCCGTTTCGAGTGCCATACCCTTCGCACGCTTGAAAAATTCTATATCTTTTGGGTTAGAACCGGGATAACCGCCCTCAATGTAGCGGATACCTAATTTATCAAGTGCCTCTATGATAATGAGTTTATCTTCAACAGAAAACGCTACGCCTTCTGCTTGGCTGCCATCCCTGAGCGTTGTATCGTAAAATTCAACTATCTTATTTTTCACTGCAAATTTTGGCTTATAAGCCACACCTAATTCGGTGTCTCCTTTTAGCAATACCCGTTTAATTCTGTTAGTGAAATTTTACCACATTTTAGGGCAAAAGTCAAGATATTTGCGGTTGTACGTCTTACCTACTACGCGCTATAAGCAAAGGACACCATATTTCCTTTTCACAATCCACGTAATTGTGTTATCATTTAACCATCATGAAAAATTATGCTATTTTACTCATTTGCGTCGCGTTGTTGTTCTCAGGTTGTGGCATATCGGTGCTAAAACCGAAACCGGTTCAGACACAACCGCCAACAATTGCTGCAGACCCCATCGAAAAACTACAAACCGATATTGACACCGTTTTACAGGAAACCTTATTCACAACCGCAAGCATCGGCATAAAAGTTGTTGCTGTCGAAACCAGTGAGGTGATTTATGAAAGGAATCCGCACAAATTACATCATCCCGCCTCCACAACTAAACTCTTCACAGCAGCGACCGCTTTGGCAAGACTCGGATCAGACTACCAGTTTGAAACAACCGTCTATGTCGATGCAAATGCGGATATACAAGTGCCAGGGAACATCTATCTCAAAGGCAGAGCCGACCCGGTGCTGCAGCCACACCATATCGTGAAACTCGCTGATATATTGCTTGAAACCGGCGTAAAATCAATACGGGGTGGTATTGTTGTTGACACAACATATCTTGATACCGTTCGAGAGGGGCCCGGATGGATGTGGGACGATAGACCGCTGCGGATTAGTGCTTTAAGCATTAGACAAATAGAGCCCGAACCCGGTACACGGAGCAGAGCCTTGGCATGTGGCTATCTACTGAAAAACGAACTCATGGAAAAGGGCATTGAGGTGACAGGTGATGTCGTCCCTGGAACAGTGCCATTAGATGCACGGAGAGCTGCTAAACACTTATCACCGCCACTCGCCGATATCGTCAAATTAATGAACAAACCGAGCGACAATTGGATCGCTGAACTGCTTTTCAAAGCCATCGGTGCTGAAGTGATGGGTGAGCCGGGAACGTGGCAAAAAGGGAGGGATGCTGTCACTGAATTCTTAAGTGAAACCGTCGGTGAACTGCCAGCGCATCGGTTCGTTGACGGTTCAGGACTCTCTCGCTACAATCTCCTCAACGTGGAACTCCTCACGAAGTTGTTGGTCTATATGTACCGAAATTTCGAGTTGATGCCTGAGTATTTGGCATCGCTGCCGGTTGCTGGCATTGACGGCACCTTAAGAAATCGGATGCAAAGCGTGTCCGCTGAAAAGATGTTGCGTGCGAAAACTGGCACGTTAAGCGGTGTTTCCGCGCTCGCTGGCTACGCCGTGACAACAGATGATGAAGTCTTTGCGTTCGGTATCCTCATCAGCCACTACGTCGGCTCCGCCACACCTGCGCGGGATATTCAAGATCAGGTTGGGAATTATTTGACCGGATTCAGTCGTCATCCGGTTGGTAACGTTAACGGCGAATCCGCCGCAGATGAAACAGAATAAAAAACAGTATACATATATGCGGCGGAGCGATCCGCCGCACAATCCATCCTAATCAAACCGAGGCGTAATTTCTGGGGGCGGTTCTCCCACAACAGACTTTCCATCATGCAACAACGGCTCCGCATTCCCCCACAAACGACTCCCATCGTGCGAAAGCAGCGGCTCAGCAGAATACTGGGCAAGATACGCACGTCGCATGTTGTTCGTGTAGTTCGTCCCGCTACAGTGGAAATTGACGCTTGTGAACGCTACAATGCTCCCCGCAGGCACAACAGCCGGCACACCCTTCTCCGGCCCGAAATAGCCCACCAGATCGTTGCTTTCGTCGTCACGGATGTGCTTCACCCATGAACGGATACCGATGCGAGAAAACGGCATCACGTAGACCGTCCCGTTCTCCTCAGACATATCATCAAGCGCACACCAACAGGTCAAATACGGCTTATGATCAGGGTAACCGACATAGCCTGAATCCTGATGCCAACTGAACTTCATCCCCTCTTCCGCGCCTTTGACAACGTACTGCTCCCAGAAGAGATACGCCGTATCGCCTAAGGTGGCACGGCAGACATCTGCCATCAGATCGCTGAACAGGAATTCGCGGAGTTTCGGTTGTTTCCTGAAGCAGTTTGAGACGAAATACCGTTTCCCGCGATGGTTGAGACCCAACACATCTGCATCCTGCCGTTCCATCTCAGCATCTACTTGATTGATAAAGGTCCCGCATTCACCGCGTAGCAGTTCCAAAAACGGTTCCGGGATAACATTCTCTAAAATGAAATAGCCTTCCTCTTGGAATTGCTGTTTCTGTGCATCGGTTATATTCATACAATCTCCAATCAACAAAGAGGCTTCTATTCGATATTGACTTGGCGGACAACCTGACCGTTGCTTTCCCAATAGGTATGCTTTCCAGTGATATAATCAGAATCGGCTGCGGGTTGAATGTTCCCCATCGTATCAATCGCTCTGGAGACGACGGTGTGTTCACCTGTTGAGGGGCTGTTCCAGTCGAGATGCCAGATTTTCCATGCGAATTCCGCGTCCTCTTCCGGATCAATCGTCGCTTTCTGCCACGCGCCGCCATCAATACTCACTTCCACCTTTTGGATAGGCGCGCCCCACGCCGCACCGTAAATGCGGTATTTGTCACCAATTCGCGTTACTTTCGCCGCCAACGATTTCAACTTTGTTCTACCGACTGAGGTCTCCATCCAAACCGATTCGCCATCGGGACGTTTTTCCTCGCGCATCGTCACATAATCGCGTCCCATGAATCGCCCCATGTACCGGGTATTGCGTACCTCAATGCGTTTGAGCCATTTGACGCAGGCGATGCCGTACCAACCGGGCGCAATTAAGCGCAGTGGCGCGCCGTTGGCGTGTGGTAGCGGTTCACCGTTCATCTCATAACAGAGGAGATTTGTGTCTTCCAATGCGTCTTCAACAGACATGCTCCGTGCAAAGTTCTGACGCATCTTGACCTTTCGCCGCTCCTCTTCACCGACATCGTGTCCGAAGAAAATTACCTCAATGCCGTCCTCTTGGATACCGGCTTCCTTGAGAATTGGTGTGAGCGGTGTGCCAGCCCATTTTGCGTTCCCAATTCCACCCGTGAACGTTGGAAACCCATGGTTACCGGAGCATTCCAAGGTAAAGGTTACCTCCTGCCGTGGACGCGCTTTAATGTCGTCAATTGTGAGCATCAGCGGGTTATCAACCAAACCGCTCACTTCCAGCTTCCACGTTTCAAGATCGACTTCGGGCTTGCCGTAGTGTGAAACATTGAAGAATTCATCGTTCGGCGTAATAAAGGTATCAAATTCGTTCCAATCCAGCAAACCGCGTTCCGAAGGGGGTGTCGGTGGTTGATCTGTGAACGGGATAAGCACTTCACCCTCACGGCTTGGGAAGGCGTAGACTGCCCACGGACTGAGCAGCAGCCCTGTAAGCGTCATACCGCTCTGTCGCAAAAAATCTCTACGCTTCATGATGCCTCCTCATTTTTCGATAGGCGCGGTTTTAAGCGTTCATCGCCGCCATATAGTTGGCGTTAACCTGTTTCCAATTGACAACCTTACCCCAGGCATCAACGTAATCGGCGCGCCGGTTCTGGTAGTTGAGATAATAGGCGTGTTCCCAGACATCAAGACCGAGGATAGGCGTATGTCCCTGCATTAAAGGGCTATCCTGATTCGATGTTGAGTAGATCTGCAATTTCTTCTTATCGTCAACAACAAGCCATGCCCATCCTGATCCGAAATGCGTTTTCGCTGCCGTGGCGAACATCTCGCTACCAGCATCGAATGATCCAAACGTGGATTGAATGGCTTCGGCAACTTTGCCTGTCAGTTCTCTACCACCGGGGATCATAATGCTCCAGAAAAGCGTGTGGTTGGCGTGTCCGCCACCACTGTTGATAACGGCTTGGCGAATGTTCTTCGGCACTTTATCAATATTCCGAAGTAGATCTTCAATCGACATGTGTTCCAAATCGTGATGATGCGCAATCGCTGCATTGAGTTTATTGACATAGCCTTGATGGTGTCTTCCGTGATGAATTTCCATCGTACGTTTGTCAATAGACGGTTCAAGCGCATCGTATGGGTAGGGGAGTTTTGGCAGCGTATGGCTATGGGTATGCGCGTGCTCGTGTTGAGCGGCATAAAGACGCATCGGACTCTTCGCGAGCAGCAGTCCTGCCACTGTAGTACTTCCCTGAATTAAAAAATTTCTACGGTTCATGTGTTCTCCTCGTTACGCTGTTTTGAATAGGATTTTAGCAGAAGTTACGAGTTTGTGTCAATATAAAATTCAGTTGATTTTGGCATAGAGATGTGGTATTTTGTTAATAAAGCAGAGAGCGGAGGAAACCCATGAGTGAAAAATCAATAAAGCCGATTGTTGAAGATGACACAGGGGAAATTGAGGAAACGGTGCAAACATATCAAACGTCCCCGACGGTTTCGCTCATAGATAAGGCGATTGCCGATGCGCACTTGTTGCAAGAAGAAGGGAAAATCGCAGCAGCACTTGAAAAATGGCACTCGCTCGCGAATGTCGTAGAGGAGGTCGATAACGAAGTCGCTGCCCGCGCATGGTTTTCTATTGGCACGCTCTTGCTGGAACAAAAGAAAAAAAAGAAGGCACTTTCTGCTTATGACAAGGCGATCCGTTTGAAGCCCGATTATGCGGAAGCCTATACCCAACGGGCGAATGTCCAAGACGCGCTCGGACAGTATACGGAGGCGATTGCTGACTATGATGCGGCAATCCGCCTCAACCCTGCGGATGCTGAGGCGTATACGAACCGCGGCTTTGTGCAGACAAAATTAGGCAATCATGAAGCCGCCATCGCCGATCATGATGAAGCTTTGCGGTTGAACTCGGATTTGGTGGAAGCCTACCATAACCGAGGACTTGCAAAGTTAATGCTTGGGAAGCATGAAAGTGCTATTGAAGACTTTGACCGCACAATTCAGCTTTATCCTGATAGTGCTATCCCGTACTGGAACCGAGCGATGGCAAAGGGATTCCTGCGTCAATATAAGGCCGCTATTGCTGATTATGACGAAACGATTCGCCGAATGCCGGAGTACACAGAAGCATACGTCGAACGGGGCGTGATAGAACGCAGCCTCAGACAGAAAAAGAAAGCACTCGCGGATTTTGAGACAGCACTCAAACTCACACGCGAGACTGGTGATAAGAAGCTTGAAGCAAGACTTGTGGCGGAGATTCAAGAACTTACCGAAGAATTAGAGGGGGAGAAGCGCGCTGATGCATGAATTCGATCGTTTTCGCCGCGTTCAGCTGCGCGACATTTGGCCCCATGAAGCACGGGACTTCACGCCTTGGCTGGCAGAGAATCTCATATTTCTTGCTGAAGATCTAAATATGGACTTAGAACTTGAAGCAACAGAAAAGCGTGTCGGAGATTTTCGAGCCGACATTGTGTGTCGTAACAGGACTGACAACTCACGCGTGATTATCGAAAATCAACTTGAAAAATCCAATCACCCGCACTTAGGCAAAGTTCTCACTTATGCAGCGGGCCTGGATGCCGCCACCATCATCTGGATTGCAGAAAAGTTCCGTCCTGAACACCGTGATGTTCTCAATTGGCTAAATAAAAATACATCTACTGCCCTTCAATTTTGGGGTGTAGAGATTGCAGTTATCCAAATTGCAGACTCGCCTTACGCCCCAGAGTTCACCGTCGTTACAGATACGAGCAACTGACAAACAGATAACAAAGGAGACAACGCCTAATGCCCGAAAAACTTGGCTATCTTGAACCTGTTGAATTAAGCGATATTTGGCCCGACGAGGCTCAGAATTTCACGCCATGGTTGGCAGAGGAGGAAAACCTTATCCTCCTTGGCAAAACACTGGATATGGACCTTGAACTTGAGGCACAAGAGATAAACGTTGGAAAATTCCGCGCTGATATTCTGTGCAAGAATACAGTAGATGATTCGTGGGTAGTAATTGAAAACCAATTGGAACGAACTAACCATAAACACTAATGCGAAGGGCATTATTGCCTGTTCATCAAAGCACTCAACGCAAGGAAAACCCACAACGGTACCTAAAGGGAGAAAACTGTGCATGTTTTGGATGGTATTTTAGAAGTCATTTTTACAATTTTAATCCTTGGCGTAGTGTTTACAATTATAGAACGATTCTTTAGAGGGGTTGAGGCACCGAATTGGTATAAACGTCCCGATGCGAAAACAGATATAGGGTTCTACTTTTTAAATTCTTTGGTTGCTAAGACATTCCAAAGTCTGGCGATAATTGCTGTTGTTATAGCAATCACCATGTTCGGTGGTGTTACACTTGTTGAATTACGAGATCTATTTAACCAACTCCTTGCAGACAATATGTCTTCCGTTTCATCAGAAACTGCGCGAAATTTTGTCGGATCACTGCCACTTGTTATACAAGTTCTTATAGGGCTTTTGATCGCTGATTTTCTGTATTACTGGGGCCATCGAATCTTTCACAAAAAACCATTTTGGCACCTTCATGCAATTCATCACAGTCCACCTATGCTTGATTGGCTTTCCTCTGTCCGATTTCACCCGATTGAAGATACAGTCATGGCTGTATTTCAGGTGGTACCACTCCTTTTTTTAGGTTTTGATCCTGAGGTATTTGTAATCGTGACACCTATAATTGGGGTATGGGATATATTCTCCCATGCAAATGTAACATGGGATCTCGGGCCATTTAAATATGTTTTTATTACGCCGCGATTTCATCGCTGGCACCATACATCTGAAGCGGAAGGTTTGGATAAGAATTTCGCTGGATTATTTCCAATCTATGATCTTCTTTTTCGCACCTGGTATATGCCTAATCGAATTCCTACTGAATTTGGTGCCGGCGAAGAACCTGTACCAGCTGGCTTCTGGTACCAGCTCCTCTATCCATTTAGGAAACCTAAAGAGACAGAATTGCTGGCACGAGACATTATTTCAAAAAGAAAAAAAGTATCTACGGAATAGCCAATGGACAACACGGACACCTTTCATATCCTCGTATTAGATGGCGGCGGCACCCGCGGCATATACACCGCCCAACTCCTCGCCAAAATTGAAGACGCTTTTGGCACGCGGATCAAAACCTACTTTGACCTCATTGTGGGAACAAGCACAGGTGCGATTATTGCTGGTGCTGCTGTCTCCGACATCCCTATGACGGATATTGTCGAACTCTTTGATACCGAGACACCGCATATCTTCCGAAAACGGTGGTATCGCATCCCGTTGTTTTTCAGCAAGTATCCAAGCGAACAACTCGCTCAAGTTATCGCCAAACATATTCCGGCAACGCCTCTCGGTGAAATAGCAACGCCGTTGATGATAACAAGCTCAGAAATCGCCAAAAGTGAAGTTCACATTTTTAGATCCAATTATGAAAGTCGCGATTCGGAGGGTACGCCCCCCACAAGTAAAGAGGTCTGTTTACGAGATGCTATCCTCGCCTCCTGTGCTGCACCCACATTTTTTGCCCCAAAATCCGTTGCCAACCTCTTGTTAGCAGACGGCTGCTTATGGGCAAACAACCCTTCCGCAATTGCCGCCACAGAGGCACTCTCAGTGTTTAGAAAAGAGGCACAAGAGATTCGGATGCTCTCCATCGGCACAGGACATTCAACAAACATGTACCGGCAGAGACGAGGCTGGGGATTTATCACCGGATGGGGTGGTGCGAAACTAACCTCCTACGTGATGACATTGCAAGCCCAAGCATCCGCACATACAGCAGAACTGTTGCTAAAGGGCAATTATTTACGCATCAATCCAGAAATCGATCGCTGGGAGATAGACAACCTTACGCAGTTAGACACCCTAAAATCCCTCGCCGAGCATGATTTCGAGAAACACGCTGCGGAAATTAAAGCATTTATTCAGTCTTAAGATGATTAAGTGTGCCGATCACTTAATGATGTCTTCGAGCGTTTCTTATTTCTTTGTATAATGCCACCAATCCGCCATTTAGACATTCTGATATACGCTCTTGTAAAAAAAATTGACTTTTTATGTGGTAAAATATATAATGCAGCCGTATTTGACAAATTTTTCCGATTTAAGAAGTGTAAGGTAATTTCTTGTTTCGTTAACGAGAGGCTAATAACCTCAAACTTCATCCATTAACAATGCTATCCCTTATTGCGTCTCGGGATAGGATTTAATTGGACCCAATAAGGGAAAAGGGGAAATTTTCATGGAAAGCCTCAAGCGATTCATAGGCGTTGTGCTTATCGTCATTGCGGCGATAGTCGCCATCCAGACAATTCTTGAGCCGATTTACCACACCTCCACCGCTGATAGTCCGCACAGTTCCGCTTGGGACTACATCAACCCGCTCTCCGCGATTTCGGTAATCCTGGGGCTGATATTCGGCTACATTCGCATGAGTAGTGTCGGAGCAGATTCAAGCGTCCAAGAATTCATAGCGGCGAATACGCTATTCTATGGGTTCATTTTCACTGCCATAATTTTCTTCTGGAACTGGTTCGGTATCATGGGGGTCGCGTCAGAATTTACGGCTGTCGGCATGGACACCCGAAGTTTAGTATGGATTCTCTTTGATGCTATACTTCCACCGTTGAATATCGCAATGGGTATCCACCTGCTACGTGCCAGTGAATAGGCAACGAAGCCTACTTCAGTGTTAACATTCTGGTTCATAGTAGGGCGATCTATCAAACGGATGTGCCATTACGGACCTAAAAGCGGAGTGCGCGCTTCCCAAGTGTGCACTTCACTTTTTTATAGACAATTTTCGAGATTCCTGATACCCTTTACATCTAAGACAACCCGCTAACAGGAGAGATTTATGGAAATAAGATCCAATCGCGTTAAAGAAAAATTGGCAAATGGCGACCTCGCGTATGTTATCTCAGGATTGACGAGTGCTGACGATATAGATATCTTCGGGCCAAATGGATTCGACGGTGTATGGTTGGAAGGCGAACACGGTGCTGTTGATGCGTCGCGAATCGGCGATCTGACACGCGCATGCGACCTCTGGGGCATGACCTCTATCACACGCGTCAATCGCAACGATCAGGCACTGATCTATCGTACGCTTGATTGTGGTTCGATGGGAATCGCTGTCCCGCACGTCAACACGAAAGCGGAAGCGCAAAACGTCGTGGATGGCACAAAATTCGCACCGGTCGGTCACCGTGGGATGTATACCAGCCGTCAAGGCTACGGTGTAGACAACTATTTTGATGTAGCCAACTCACAGACACTGGTCATCGTCCTCATTGAGGATATCGTCGCTATTAACAATCTGGACGAGATTCTGACTGTCGATCATATTGATGTGTTTTTCGTCGCACCCTCAGATTTAGCGACTTCTATGGGGCATATCGGGAATCTTACCCACCCCGATGTTCAGAACACAATAGATACAGCACTTGCTCGTATCCAAGCGGCGGGACGCGTTGCTGGTACCTTGACGCTTGATGCCATGATTGAGAAATATGTCAAAGCAGGTGTACGGTTTCTAATGACAGGCATTGGTGGGTGGATTACGTCCGGTGCTGCGGCATATAAAGAACGCGCGGAGGGTGCGAAAAACTAATCTGCCATATAACGTATCAAAAAGAGGGATTCACATGAAAGACTTTTTTAATTTTCAAAAGATGATCACTCCAGTTATTATCAAATTCCTATTTTGGCTTGGAATTCTGGGTTGTATCATTGCTGGTATCCTTCTCATTGTTATGGGAACTATCTGGGAAGGCTTGGATGTAGAAATGGTTTTTATGGGAATTGGATATATTGTTTTGGGTCCAATCGTTGTGCGCATCTACTGTGAGCTCCTGATAATTCTATTTTCCATCAACGATACACTGACAGATATTAAAAAGCAGCTAAATCGTCAACAAGATCAGGAAAACCAGACCAATTCGGAAAATAAAGGCTAAAGCTGCTTCAGTAATTTCATAGGCGCGGCTTTCAGAATGATAGAACGCTTGCTGAGCGCGCCTATGGGGCAAATTGTTTAGATAATTACGCCAAAAATGTTATACTGCCAGATGCCTCCCGGCCCTGCCAGACGGAGCCTGTCGGATAGATATGCTTTTCGACGAAATCCGGGTACATCTCAAGTCCCCAACCCGGCACCGTTGGTGTAACATAAGCACCATCCCGAACTTGGATCGGATGCAGGAACACCTCTTCTTGTAGGAAATTCAGATACTCAACCACCTGCGTATCTGAGCGTGCAGCAACGCAGATTTGATCCCAGATGGCGTAGTGTTGGATCATGTTGCATAACCCGATACCGCCACCATGTGGACAGACAGGGACGTTATATTTTGCTGCCATTAAGATGACCCCCAACACATCGTTGACCCCTCCGAGTCGTGTCGCATCAATCTGACAATACTGGATCGCACCACTTGTAATCAACTGCTTGAAGATAACAGGTGACGGCACCTGTTCCCCTGTCGCAACACCGATACCGTACTTCTCCAAGGCACGCGATATTTTCACAAAACCGAGCACATCATCACGCGCCGTCGGCTCTTCAATCCAGGTTGGCTTGAACACTGCCAATGCTTCCATATAGGCGATCGCCTCATCAACACCCCAGATCTGGTTCGCATCTAACATCAAACGCGCCTTTGGCCCGATTGCTTCTCGGATAAAAGCGAGTCGTTTCTTATCAAAGTCCAAATCCTGTCCGACCTTCATTTTGAAACAGTCGAGTCCGGCTGCTTTCACCTGATTCACCGTCTCAATAATCTGTGCATCCGTTAAACCGAGCCACCCTGCGGTGGAATACGCCTTCGGTCCCTGTTGACGCAGTTTCTGTTCACGCGCTTCTCGGCTGTCCCCGTGTGTATTGAGAATTTCTACTGCTTCGTCAGGTGTCAGCGCATCGCGCAGGTACCGCCAATCAATACACTGCACAATCTTCTCTGGTGGCAAATCGACGAGGAGTTTCCAGAGCGGTTTGTCAACCAGTTTTGCCCAGACATCCCACATCGCATTGACGATGCTCCCGATCGCCATCCGATTCACACCGTCTGCAAGCCAGCGGAGTTGGTGATGGTCTATGAGCAGTCTGTGAAACGCTCCCGGATCCTCAACGAAAGTGTCCACGTCCATCCCAACCACGAGTTGCGCAAGGTCTTTAACGCCGTAGGCAATCCAATCGTTCCCGGCACCTGCAGTAAAAGCGACAGAAATACCTTGATGTCCGGTGTCTGTTTCTATTGTTGTGAACACTGCGGAATAGTTAGGTTTCTTATGGAAGGGATCAGAACCGAGCAGCGTATCCGATGTAGGAACTCGTAAGTCAGCAACGTCAATTTTATTTACTTTTGGCACAGCTTGCAAGCCAAAACTTGCTATAGATTGTCCTGAAATTTTCATATTTCACTTGACTCCTTTTTCCGCAAAGTATATAATGAATCGCTATGAAAATCTACACTAAATTTGGTGATTCTGGGGAAACCGCGCTATACGGCGGGACGAGAGTCGGAAAAGATGCCCCGCGCATTGAGGCGATCGGGACTGTCGATGAACTCAACGCTTACATCGGCTATGCGCAAACACTCATTGATGATACAGACCTCTCTGACCTGATGGCGCGAATCCAAAATCATCTCTTCGCGGTCGGCGCAGATTTGGCAACACCTGCGACACACACGAAAGCCGCTGACTTTCGCATATCGGCGGATTTCACAACAGTGATGGAAACCGCGATAGACACACTTTCTGAGGAACTTCCGCCACTGACGAACTTTATTCTGCCCGGTGGATGCGCTGCCGGTGCTATTTTACATATTGCACGCGTCGTATGTCGCCGAAGTGAACGGCGAGTTGTTCATCTCGCAAACGAAACGGAAGTCAATCCAGAAATAATTCGGAGTTTGAATAGGCTTTCAGACCTCTTGTTCGTTCTTGCACGCACGGTAAATTTCCGTGCACAGGCTCCAGAACCGATTTGGAAATCGTAACCAAGTTTTTGATAAAGGATTATATTACAGTTAATAATGTGTTAGACTTGAAAACGTCTAAACTTTATTATTTATTTTTTTCAAAGGAGACCAAACGATGAATTTGAAATTAGCAAATTTCTTCTTGATAGTTCTCATCACACTCGTTGCATTCGCGGGCTGCGAGAGAGCACAAGATATGGCAATGGATAGCATGCCACCCGCGGACACTACCATGGACGACACCATGTCTGAAATGGAAGCAATTCCAGTGAGGTTAGTCTGGTTAATTGATTATCCAGAAGATGGGAAAGATGCCTATCTTGCATGGGTTGCATCCGTTGCACCAACGCTGCAAGCCGCCGAAGAGGTTGTTCGCATAAGATCTTACGACAATCAGGACCCGGAAATGAGTCCAAATCGACTTGTTGAGTTCGATTTTAATAGTTTTCTGGATGCGGCGACCTATCTGAACCGTCCAGAGATCGCTGCCGTTTTTGAAGAACTCCCGAATCGATCAAGCAACACAACTGTCCATACATTCATCCAGCGTTCCGATTACTCTGCAGGCGAGGAAGGCGATTGGCAGATTAAAGGGGTCTATCTTATTGACTATCCGCTTGGCGGAAAAGCGGCATATCTGGAATGGGTCGCGTCAATTTCTTCAGTACTCATCGAACCGCCGCAACTCAAAGCGATAGCCTCTTACGACAATTATTACGGCGAATCTCCACACCGGCTTGTTGAATTGGAATTTGCAAACCAAGAAGATGCCGATGCTTATGGAGAATTGGAAGATGTAATGGCTGTTGAGGCTGAACTCAATAACCGTGCTGGTAGTTGGGTAGAGCATGCATTCGAGTTACGCTCAGACTACATCAACGAATAATGCTTTACGATTGCTTTGTCTCAGTAGGCGCGCTTTCCGAGCGCGCCTCTTTTTTTTATGTTACCGAGCGGGACCCGGACCACTATATTTCCTACCGAACGCCAAGCTGTGTGGCTCCTCAAAGGGTCGGAACGGCACCATATCCGCTATCTCCTGAAGTCGCTCCAGCACATCTGATGGCAACGGACCTGCCTCAACCGAACGGACATTCTGTTCAACCTCTTCCACAGACCTTGCACCCACCAGCACCGTGGAAATATCGGGATTGGATATAACCATACGGATGCCTGCCTCTGGCAGTGAGAGTTCTATTTCGTCTAAAAAACGATAGAGTGCTTTGAACTGTTCCTGTCGCGGGCGACTGAGCCACCATGCGCCCGTTTCCACTTCAGCGTGGCGGCGGGACAACGCGCCTTGCTGTAACGGGGCACCGATGACAATTCCCATATTCTGCCGTTTCGCTTCTGGGAAAATTGAGATCGTCGCCTCACGCCAAAGGAGACTGTAATTTTGTGCCGCCAGCACCACATCGTAGACACCCGTTGCCATGATTGCTGGCAATTGATGTGCCGTTGTGCCACCCAACCCCGTGAAACGGACAATCCCTTCCGCTTTGAGTTCTGCTAACAGTTCGCAGACCGGTCCGTCAAAAGTCTCGTGGCTTGTCCACCAATCGTATTGGCCCGGACGATCGGGTTCATGCACCATCAAAATATCAATAGTGTCCCTTTTCAACAAACGGAGACTCTCTTCAACCGACTGACGCAGGAGTTGTCTGTTTTTAGGGTCAAAAGGTTGCGGTCTACCCCCAATTTTCGTAGAAAGATAGTGCGTTTGCAGGGCACCGTCCAAGGCTTCTCCAACGACCTCTTCACTGTTACCGTAACTCGGTGCGGTATCGACGTAGTTGACGCCGAGTTCCAGCGCGCGTCGGACAGCGTTACACCCGTCAGCGCGATTTCTATCCCCAGCCGTTGAAACAAAGAGTCCTCCCATCCCCAAAACACTCACTTCGAGTCCTGTTCGTCCTAAAATTCGTTTTTCCATAGCTGCTCCCTCAGAGTTGAGACATACAATGACACAGAGTTTACAATAGATTCTGCGTATGGTCAACAGCAAAATCTCTGGACAACAAGAGATTCACTTGATCGCTTTTGCCACGATGACAAGGTCAAGAACATTGACAACCCCATCATCATTAACATCTGCTGCATTTCCATCTCCGATCTGCCCGATGCGGTTAGCAACGAATGTTAAATCTTCAATATTGACGGCACCATCGCCGTTAACATCTTCGAGCACTTCAGACTGAACTTCCCACAAGAGAATGGTGCCCTCTTCCCCGGCACTGGCGAGCGTGCGACCATCTGGCGAAAACGCAACCGAATTGACCTCATATTCGTGTCCTGTAAGCGTCCCTTGCGCTTGACCTGTGTGAGTGTTCCACAACCGAACGGTGCCCTCTCCACCACCGCTGGCAAGTGTTTTTCCATCCAGCGAAAACGCAACCGAAGTTACACCCTCTGTATGTCCGGTAAGGGTGTTCTTCAGTATATGCGTTTCTGGATCCCACAATCGAATAGTGTCATCCCAACTCCCACTGGCGAGTGTCCTGCCATCTGGCGAAAATGCTAAGGTAGCAATGGGCTCCTGATGTCCACTGAGAGTTGTTCTCAGTTGTGCCGTAGAAACGTTCCACAACAAAACAGAACCTTCCCTACCAGCACTGGCGAGTGTCTTTCCATCTGGCGAAAAAACCAAACTATTAAAACTATCGCGATGGGTGTCAAGGATAGCACGATTTTGGAGCCCTTCACGATCATGAATCGTGGACGCATCCCATAACCGGATTGTCCCGTCAAATCTTCCACTTGCAAACGTCTCTCCATCAGGTGAAAATGCAATAGCCCCGTACCAATTGTAATGCAACGCTCGGAGTTTTCTTGTGTGTATACTCCATACCAACACCGCCTCTGAACACCCGCTGACGAGCGTTTGTCCATCTGGCGAAAATGTGAGACCCCAGACCCAAAATGCATCGGCTTCAAGTTTGGCGTGAGACTGTCGCGTATCCATATCCCACAATTGAATTGTGTGGGCTGAACTCCCACTCGCGAGGGTTCGCCCATCCGGAGAAAACGCAATGACACCCACCGAACCCAGGTATCCTTGGAGCATTTTCTGATTCTCGCCTGTTTCCAGGTCCCACACCAGAAGCGTACCGTTGTTGCTCCCACTGATCAGTGTTTTCCCATCCCGTGAGAACCCCATCGCATTAACAAACCCTGTATGTCCTGTAAAGGTTGCGAAGGGTTCGCCCGTTTGTGCATTCCACAATTCAATTGGATAATCCGGCCAACCACCGCTACTGGCAAGCATCCTCCCGTCAGGCGAAAACGCAATAGTATCTATCGATGCCGCAGTTCTGAAGTTCCGTAGGAATTGACCTGTGTCTGTTTCCCACAATTCGATCTTCCGAATATTCCTGTACTCCACAGCAACCACTTTTCCATCTGATGAGAATACAACATCTGCATATTTGTTCAGTGTTACATCTAAAGACTCATGTTGTTCTGTCAGCACATCCCAGACTCGTATCGTTCCATCTCGGCTGGCGCTCCCTAATTTGCCCCCATCTCCGACAAACGCAATAGCCTTTACTGAACCGGTGTGTCCTCTAAGGACAGTTTGCTGCACACCGGTTTCCGCATCCCATAATAGGATTTCATTAGCATTTGCGATCGCAAGCGTTTTGCCATCCGGTGAGAACGCAATAGCGTTGACGTCGTTCACATATCCTGTCAGCGTCGTCCGGAGTTGCCCAGTGTAGACATCCCACATTTGAATCGGATCATCCCAACTGGCACTTACGAGTGTCTTTCCATCTGCGGAAAACGCTACCGCAGAAGCCTCCCACGTATGACCGATAAGCAATGCAGTTTCTTTATAGGTACGCGCATCGTAGAGCCAAATCCCGATCGTACTCACCACAGCGAAATGCACACCATCGGGTGCATACTTGATGTCAATTATATTGCCTTTACCGAGCCGTGCTATCGCACCATCAGGCAAATGCCATTGCAAAGTATTCTGCGCGAAAGTGCTTGGCAACAAGAATATAGAAAGCAATAGCAAAGCGAAAATAAGAAAGACTCGTTTTTTCATAGGTCGGATGCCTCCTTTTAAGCCATAGACGCTTATCATAACAGACGCAATTTATATGCCAACAGCTGAACCGCTAAATATACCGCTATTTCCAGTTCTAACAGAAATAATCTGCACAAAAATGGGCAGATCTGTATTCACGTTGCACAATATGGGGCATCACATGTCACAAACGTAAATTTATTTGACAAAGTCCAACCAATATGATAAATTGACTATCAACGCCTATTGAAGCGATTTTACAGTTAAGAATTTGAACCTGTAGATAATAGGAGAACAAGCGCATGAGCGATCTACAGTTACAACAGTACCTCTTTGACGTACAAGGCTACCTCGTCATTGAGAACGTCCTGAGTCCAGATGAACTCGCAGCCCTCAATCAATGCATTGACGATCAACAACTGCCTACACCGGGAAAAGTCCAGAGATTCGGGAGTGCACCCGATGGCTCCGGTTTCCTGCAGTGGGGCAAACCGTTTTGCAATCTACTTGACCACCCCAAGATTATGCCGATACTCCAATTCCGATTAGGCGACTGCTTCCGACTTGACCGGATTTACGGCATGTATATGGAGGAAGGCATGCCGCGAGGTGGATTACACGCCGATTACGGTGCCACATCGCCGACAGCAAAAGCGAACCCTGGAGAATATTACCCTTTCCGAGATAACGAGATTCACAACGGATTCGTTGTTGTGACATGGAATCTCGCCGATACCGGACCGGAACACGGCGGATTTTGCTGCATCCCGGGGAGCCATAAAGGCAATTATAAATTGCCACAGCAGATAGCGGCTGCACCTGAAAATTCACCCTGTGTTATTATTCCGAACGCACCCGCTGGCTCGGCAATCCTTTTTACTGAAGCGCTAACACACGGCACAGCGGCGTGGAATGGAAAGCATCAACGCCGGTCGCTGCTCTACAAATATTGCGTCTCACATATCGCATGGACTTCGCGGCGTGTGGCAATACCGGAGGATATTGCGTTAACCGAGCGTCAAAAAATCCTCTTCCGCGAACCTGCTGATCCGTACCGCCACTTTCCATCGCTGTTTAATGCAGCATAGCAAAAATAGAGGTAGACGCGAATCCAGATATGCCAAATTTCACGCAAGAACAGTTAGAAAAGATTACGACCGACATTTTTGAAGCCGGAGGTGTTCCGAGCGACGAGGCACCGATTATCGCTGAACTGCTTGTCGCTTCAAACCTCACAGGACACGATTCGCACGGTGTTCTCCGTATTCCGCAGTATATGGGTCTCATCGAATCCGGTTTAATTCAGCCCGGTGCCGCAATGGAAATCGAGCGTGAGTCCGCCTCACATGCCCTCATCAATGGAAATTGGGGGTTCGGACATGTCATCGCACAGAAAGCAATGTCGCTTGCGATTGAGAAAGCCAAATCGAGTACGATCAGCGCGATTAGCGTCTACAACTGTAATCACATCGGACGGATCGGAAGCTACCCGATGATGGCAGCTGAGACCGATATGGTAGGCATCACGATGGTGAACGCCGGTGGAACCGCGTTATATGTCGCACCATTCGGTGGACGAGACGGACGGTTAGCAACCAATCCCATCGCGATTGCCACGCCGACACGCAACGGACATCCAATGCTGCTTGACATCACAAGCAGTGTCGTCGCCCAAGGTAAAATTCGGGTTGCGGTTAATCGTGACGAGTCTGTGCCACTCGGTTGGCTCATCAATAGCGACGGTGAACCGACATCAAATCCACAGGACTTAATGGTGTCTCCACCCGGCGCGTTGTTACCACTCGGTGGGATTGTTGGACATAAAGGATATGCGCTCGGTTTGATGATTGATATTCTTGGCGGTGCGTTGTCCGGCGCAGGCTGTAGCGGCTCCGGGAACACACGGCTTCAGAACGGTGTCCTGATGATTGCACTGGACATCGCCAACTTTACACCACTTGACGATTTTTATGAACATGTTGATGGTCTCGTTGCACACGTGAAAGCCTCCCCGACCGCACCCGGATTTGACGAAATTCTGACACCGGGTGAAATTGAGGCACGCCAAACGGCGCGTCGTTTACGTGAAGGCATCCCTATAGATGACGAAACATGGCGGCAGATTCAAGAGACCGCAACGAAAGTCGGGATACCGGAACTTAAATTTTGAACAAGTGAAATTGCCCCTTCAAGCTATCATCTTTGATTTTGACTATACGCTGGCAGATTCTTCGCGCGGGGTCATTGAATGTATCAACTTCGCGCTTGACAGACTCGGTCTACCGCTCGCTGCTGATGTCGAGATCCGAAAAACAATCGGTTTATCACTGCCCGATGCACTAACGATGTTGGTCGGAAAAGAATACGCTCGGCACACTGATGCGTTTACACGGCTCTTTGTCGAACGCGCCGATGAAGTGATGACTGACATGACGGAACTCTTTGACGTTGTGCCTGAAACAGTCGCAGCGTTGCGAAACCTCGGTATCCAACTCGGTATTGTTACGTTGAAGTATCGTTACCGTATCGAATCGGTACTCAAACGAGATCGTCTGTCGGGCGCGTTTGAAGTCATTATCGGTTTTGAAGATGTGTCAGTGCAGAAACCTGATCCAAGCGGTTTATTGGCGGCAGTGGAAAGATTGAATTCCGTCCGCCAAAATTGCTTCTACGTTGGTGATAGCGTAACCGATGCTAAAACGGCGCAGCATGCCGATATCGACTTCATTCCTGTGCTGTCAGGTGTCACACCCCGAACCGCTTTCGATGCTTACAACGTTTATACGATTCTTGAAGATGTGTCTGAGTTGCTAAATTTAGAACCCGTACGAAAATTGCAATAAGCCAACGACCAAAATAGCAAGGAGATGATCAAATGTTGAAAACGATGATTTTATCTATCCTCTTCGGGACGCTGCTCGTTCTTTCAGTGAATGGAGCGTTCTTGCCAGAGGACAACAGCGACGCGTTTGGGTTGGAATATGCAGAATCAATCGCCGGGTTTATCCCGAACGCACCTAAGATTGATGGAAAACTTGACGACTGGAAATACGCCGTCTGGGTCGCGTTTGACTCAGAGAAGGAACTCCTGCGCGGAAAAGGCGCGTGGAAGGGGAAAGATGACCTCACGATGACCTGGTCGACCATGTATGATGCAGAGACCTTCTATTTCGCAGCGGCGGTGCGCGACGATATTTTCTCACCAGCAGCGAATGCCGGTCAACCGTGGGTAGGCGATACAATCTTTTTGTATATCGATTGGGAAAATGTGGGGGCGGGACCGCCTGCATGCAAGCCTAATTTCGCCTATATCAACAAGAAAGCCCTCGTTACTGACTTTAGTGGTGTCAAAAATCCGAATCTCCCGAAGTCTGATATAGCGATCGTACCGACCCCTGAATTGGGAAAAGGTGGTATGATTTATGAGGTTGCGATGCCGTTTGAGTGGCTCACGAAGGTAAAAGTCAAGGAAGGGACGGAAGTCGGGTTTACACCCGGATATGAGGAAGGCACGGATAATCCTGAGAAGAAAGCAGGGCTTGTGTTCATGGATTGGCACGGTCTGAACCCAGACGAGTCATCAAATCTTGGGACTTTGACGTTTGGTGAACCACTCGCTGTTGATCCGATAGGTAAGTTAACACTCACATGGGGACGGTTGAAGAAAATCGTTCCATAAATTTGATAGGCGCGCCTTGGAAGCGCGCCAATAAGGAGATATTGATGATGGGTATAGGTGGTATAGAAATTATAATCCTGCTGTTGCTGTATCCATTAGGTGCTTTATTCATGGCACTCGTGATTGGTGTCGGCATTCTGTTAGGCTTCCGATGGGGAGGCAAATGGTTGGTGAAAGCACTGTACAACGATCCGGAATTTGAAGCATGGCTGAAACGGGTGCTTAACCCTTCTAAAAAATCGGACCTATAGCAGGATATCCAAGTAAGGAGTTTACCAATGGCCTCAACTTTCGGAGGAATTATAATCCTATTCCTTCTGTACGCATCAGGTGCTATCTTTGTAACAGTCATGCTCGCTGTCGGCATCGCATGGGGTATCCGATGGGGGATCACATGGTCAATCAGGGAAATTTCCAAAGACCCTGATCTTGAAGCATGGCTGAAACGGGTGCTTAACGCCTCTGAAAAATCAGGTCCATAGCGAAATATCCAAAGCACGTCACCGGAGCAAAGAATTCTGTGGATTGGTTTGACAAGCATTCACTGAAGTTGTTAAACTATTTGATAGGGCTGGCGTTCGGGGCAAGATTCTAAATGTGATACAAGAGGATCAGATATGGGAGAATTTATAGGTTTAATAGTAACCCTTCCCATTGGGATAGTAATAGGTGCTGCGACAATAGGCCTGGGTATCAAATGGGGTGGTACTTGGCTCTTGAGAGCAATTTCTAACGACCCTGTGCTTGAAAATTGGGTAAAACAGGTCTTCAAACCGTAAAAGATTAGACTGTTGTGATATATTCAAATCCGCAGTTGATGTCTCAAACCAATCGCATTGAACTATGTCAAAAAAGAATCCGGAAATAGAAGGCATTTTGCCACTTTTCACAGAATTGCTTGAAAAAGCCGATAGTTTGTTAAACCGCTTGGACGCACGCACGGCGCATGCACCGAGTGCGTATCTTAACGACTATATCGCTTTTCAGTGGCGAGCGCAGAATGGGACGGGATACCTCGTACCTGTTGAACACCCGCATCTCGTTGATAGCATGGATCTCATCGGTATCAATTCGCAATGGACAGCACTTGACCGGAACACGCGGCAGTTTATACAAGGGCTGCCCGCCAATCACGTCTTACTGTGGGGCGACCGAGGCACCGGGAAATCTTCGCTCGTTAAAGCGATGTTGGAACGTTACGCCAACAAAGGACTTCGGTTGGTAGGTATCGGGAAAGAGGGGCTTGTCCATCTACAAGAAATTGCCGAAATGTTGTGGGAACGTCCTGAACGCTATATTCTTTTCTGTGATGATCTCGCATTCAACGAGGACGAACCCGAATACCGCGAGTTGAAAGCGATGTTAGAAGGCGGAATTTCTGCCTGTCCAGACAATGTCCTTATCTATGCCACCTCAAACCGTCGGCACTTGATGCCGCGACAGGTCGGTGAAAACCAGTACCCACAGAACGATGAAGATGAGTTGTATCCACGCGAAGCAACAGAGGAGAAGGTCTCATTGAGCGACCGTTTCGGGTTACGTCTCGCTTTTTACCGAATTTCGCAAGATACCTATTTGCAGATCGTGTCCCACTACGCACAAAAACGGGGACTCTCTGTGCCGACAGAGGCACTACACCGAGCAGCATTAGAATGGGCAGCATCCTCAAGCGGACGGTCAGGACGCGTCGCCTATCAGTTTGTCACCGATCTCACTGGACGATTATCACTCGAATCAAATGCAAAGTAGTAGGCACGCTCCGCGTGCCGTAACAAACAAATTAGTAAGCACACGCCGCGTGCCGTAACAGGTCTTTATGTATGAAGATTTTTATCAAAAATCGATTGATCTTCTTTTTAACACTCACGCTCTTCCTGAGCGGGGCGCTGCTGATACAAACCGCAAATGCGGTGCCGAAAAACGGTACAGTGCGGGTCAGCGGCGACAATGCATGGGTTGTTTTTGTTAACGGTGAAGCGGTGGCTACAGGCGTAAACTGGCAAACGCCAACTGTCAGCGATTTTAAACTCGATAAGGGGTTTGCTGTAATTGCTGTCTACGTTCATGACGCGGGCCCCGGTCCTGCCGGTAAAGGCGGATTCCTCGCCGATATTATTCTTGATGATAAACCTGATTACATCGGAACAGGTGAAGATGGTTGGCGATGCGATACCGGTCAAACTATCAGCAATCGGAGAGATGGTTGGGAAAAGGTCGATTTCGACGACAGCAAATGGGAAGATGAACTCGAAATTTACGAGAAATTCGGTGATGGTATATGGGGAGTCGGTGCTGGAGTCATGCAGCAAATACTCAAAGACCCGGATTGTGAGGCGAATTGGGTGTGGTGTGGTCCTAACAATCTTGAAGATAATACCTATTTCCGATACACCATCAGTCCACTTCCCGTTGAACCCCAAGACAAGCTCGCGACGACATGGGCACACATTAAAAACGATACTAAATAAGTGAAATTTAAGAATTTAACTCGGTAATTTCCGAACGTGCGATAATGCCCGTCGATTACCGAAATGTTTAAAGGTAAATTAAAAAATGGAGATTTTTATGAAAAACCGATGGATACCCTTTTTAACACTTGCGCTCTTCTTGAGCGGCATGCTTCTGATACAAACTGTGAATGCTGTGCCGAAAAACGGGACGGTACGGGTCAGCGGCGACAATACTTGGGTCGTTTTTGTTAACGGCGAAGAGGTTGCCGCAAGCGGTAACTGGCAAGCACCAACCGTCAGCGATTTTAAACTGGACAAAGGGTTCGCTGTTATCGCTGTCTATGTCCATGACGCGGAACCGGGTGCCGCCGGTAGAGGCGGATTCCTCGCCGATATTATCCTTGACGCTAAACCCGATTACATCGGGACAGGCGAAGACGGCTGGCGATGCGATACCGGCAAACTGCTCGCTGATCGGAAAGACGGCTGGGAAGAGGTCGATTTCGACGACAGCAAATGGGAAGACGAACTCGAAATCTACGAAAAATTCGGGGGCGGTATCTGGGGCTTCGGTGCCGCACAGATGCGCGCAATTCTCAAAGACCCAGACTGTGAAGCGAACTGGGTATGGTGTGGTCCCAACGATGCCGAAGATGACATCTATTTCCGATATACGATCGGCACACTTGCCGTTGAACCCGAAGACAAACTCACTACCACGTGGGCGCGTATTAAGAACGACGATATGTAACCTCACGCGACTGTCATAGCGTAGGCAAAGGAGAACCCAATGAAAAAGTTTTTAATTCCAACAATTTTAGTTTTGGTTTTCGCTTTAGTCGCTTCAGGCACTTGGGCGGCGACACTCCGCATCAATGGTGATAACGCATGGGTCGGTTTCGTCAACGGCGAACAGGTTGCCGAAGGCAGTAACTGGCAGCAAGCAAGCATCACTGAGTTTGACATGCCGGACGGCTACGCTGTCATCGCTGTCTATGTCCACGACGCAGAACCCGGTGGTGCTGGACGTGGCGGGGCACTGTTTGATGTTATCCTTGATGACGGCACCTATATCCCGTCTGACGATACTTGGAAGGCGGATGCTGGTGCCCCACTCGCTGAGCGGAATGACGGTTGGGAACAGCCTGACTTTGACGATAGCGGCTGGGACAACGCGACACAACTCGATCAGTTTGGTGGTGGTATCTGGGGATTCGGCGCAAACACGATGCGTGAAACGCTGAAAGATCCCGACTCAACCGCATACTGGGTCTGGGCAGGTCCCAACGATGTCGAAGACGATGTCTATTTCCGAAAGACCGTCGGCACCCTGCCAACAACACCCGTTGAACCCGGTGGAAAAGCCACCACGACATGGGGTGCTTTAAAATCAGAAGAGTAGAAATTAATTTCGCAATCGGTCGTCGGAAATCAGTTAACGGTTTCCGACTGCCGGTTGTTCAACCCAACCTACGCACTATAACGTTTCAACGACTTTCGCAATCGTCGCAAAGACCGTCTCAATATCCGATACGTCAAGACAGGAATAAGCGATCCGCAGCTCTGTCTCCCCAAGTGCAATCGTGCCGATACCGTGTTCTGTAAGGAGCCGCTGCCGAACGATTTCAGCGTTTGCCGATTTAAGCTTCAGGCACGTAAAATAGCCAGCATGACTCGGATACACTTCCCATAATTCCGCATATTTTGCATCAGAAGCAACCGCTTTCACCTTCAACGCGCGGGCTTTGAGCATTTCATAGTTCCGCCGTTTCTGTTCAGCGTACCCCGGTGTTTTCATTGCCGCAAGAATAAGCGTCTGTGAGACTTGTGATGCGCCGGAGGTATTTGCTCGGATCAGTCCACTGAGTTTCTGCTCAAGCGGTTGCATCGGTATTGCGCCGAGTCCAAAGGTAATAAACGCCACACGTAAACCCCAAGCGTATTCCTCTTTGGTGGCACCATCTATTTTCACCGGTACCACGTTCGGATGACATCCAGCCAACACCCCAAACAGAGATTCGTGCAGGACCGCTGCATCGTACCACAAACCGGCGTAGGCATCATCAATCATAACAAGGATACGGCACCCAGTATCGGCACATGCCACAATCGCATCCACAATCTGTGTTGCTTCTGTTCGGGTAATCGCATAGCCGGTCGGGTTGTGCGGAAAATTCAGGAGAACGAGCAATTTTTCGGCGGTAGCATTAGCGAGTGTCTCGCGAAATCCGTGCGTGTTAAAATCGTTCGCAGCGTTGAAAAAAGGGTAGGTCTGGAGAGTTGCCCCCGCTTTGGTCTCGAAGATGAGTCGGTAATTCCCCCAAATCTTATCTGGAAGCATAAGCGTGTCACCGTTATCTACGAAAAGTTCCGCGAGCAGACTAAACCCATGTGTCATTCCACTCGTTACAATTGGGAGACTGAACGTTTTCTCGGCAAGCGAAGGGTTCTCTTTCAAGAGATGCGTCTGCCATGTTTCCCGTAACGCTTGTTGACCGAGCACAGGTGCGTAACCGTAGATGTGCTCCAATGAGAGTTCAGGCACAAGTTCTCGCGAAACCGGCAGGTGCATCATAGTGCCCGCGTCCTGTGAAAAGTCCAAGGCGATCGCGCGTGTGGCGTTGAATCGGTGCGCTCTCGTGTTCGCTTCAGCCGTTTGGCTCAAGATACCTTTCGGCAAATAGATACGTTTCCCTAACTCGGAGAGTAGCGCGAAAACCGCTGGCGCGGCATCGCGAAGTTGTTCGTTTAACTGAATCGCTAAAGGATTTAACACTTGCATATTTTTCCAAATCGTGGAGAATATAGTAAAATTAAGAAAAGTGCAACTTTTTTCTGGTTTGTTGGTAGTAACAGACAAGAACCGAAGGTTTTATTTTCCCCAAGGCTCCTAATAAGTTTTGATGTTCAAGTTTGGTAAAATTGAACGATGCCTCTGTTCGTTTATTTTGAATTTTTAACAACTTAAAGTCAACTGATTTTTTATAAATTCCCGTTCAAAAAGAAAAGTTAAAACCCACCGCTCGACAACAGGACAAAAAACATGAAAGCATTTTTGAAAAGCCTCACATTCGGCATCATCGTTATCCTCGCTATCGGTTTCGGTATCGGTGTTTATATCCTTCAAGCACCGTCGATTGAACAGACCAAAGCACCTAAATTTCAATTGCACGCGCGGACAGCAGTGCGCGGCAGACCCACAGTTAATTCAAAACCGCTTGCCTACACTACAGATGTTTATCGTTTCAGTCTGGATCGTCAATATATCAGCAACCTGAATAGCAGTATATTGGAACGCGAGCATCTGTTTAGCGCGGCGTTGACGCATCGTGCAAGATTGAAAGGGGCTGATTTGGATAAGGCATTGAAAACAGCAACCGATTGGCAAAAGATGTTCACCGATTTAACAGAGAGTACGCGTTTCCGTCCCAGTGCATCTGTCCTTGAAGTTTTGATAAGTGGCGAGGAGTGGCTGCTTAGAGATGTCTCCGGTGCCGGGTATACAGTCACGAGAACAGGAAACCAGATTGATATCTATCTGCCCGACCTCAAGGACGCATTTGACACAAATAAAATTGAACTCTCTGCAAATCTGGAAATCTCGACTGAACAGAAAAACAAACAGTGGTTTATTAAAGATGAAAAAGGGAAACAGACCTATAGCATCACAAACGGCAATGAAAAACTCATCGTCTACCAGCAATCGAAACCTGAGATTCTAACATTTCTGTTTGAAGTAGATTTAGCATCACAGACCCCCCTCGCGACAGGCAAATTGTCGCCGGAATTGATTCAAGGATTTGAGAAACTGAAGATACCGTTGTCACGACGTGTACAAGTGTCAGCAGGTGAAGATGGTGTGAGTTGGCACCTAAAAGATCAATCTCTGGAATATAACATCCGAAACGAGAACGATCGATTGAAGGTCTATCTTGATCTTGACAGCAGATGGCTTCGCATCAGAGCCAGTGACGAGATAACAGGCTGGGTGCAAAGCAGTCGTGGCACCATTTTTCAACCGCCGCCACCAATACTCAGCTCACGCCAGTTAGCCAAAAGACGATTGCTTACACTAATTGACAAAGTAAAAGGGAAAGTTGGGATGTCTAATGAAGAAAATGAAACCGCAGATGCTGCGTCCCGGTAGCCGTATCGCAGCGATTTCACTCTCTTGGGGCGGTCCCGGCGCAATTCCATACCGTTACGAGATCGGCAAACAGCAATTTGAAGCAGCATTCGGCGTAACAGTTAGCGAAACGGAACACGCCTTGCGTGATGCGGACTGGCTTGCAAAAAACCCCAAAGCGCGTGCCGACGATTTGATGGCAGCTTTTGTGGATAAAACGATTGACGGGATTATCTCGACAATCGGTGGCGAAGATTCTATTCGCACGCTGCCATACCTTGATTTGGATCTGATTCGGAACAACCCGAAGGTTTTCATGGGTTTCTCGGATACTACCATATCGCACGCGGCCTGTTTTAAAGCGGGGATCGTTTCGTTCTACGGTCCGTCGTTTATGGCGGGATTTGCCGAAAACGGTGGGATGTTTCCATACATGGTGGATGCTGTGCGGCGCACGCTCTTTTCCCCGGAACCGATTGGCGTTATTGAACCGAATCGAGCAGGATGGACAGTTGAACATCTCCCGTGGGAGAACCCCGAAAATCAGTCAATTCGTCGAAAACTGAATCCTTGTACCGATTGGAAATTTCATCAGAACGAAGGGGTCGTTGAAGGGCAACTTTTCGGGGGCTGTGTTGAGGTGCTGGACTGGCTCCGAGGCACTGATTATTTCCCCGCGGCTACCGATCTTCAAGGGGCTGTCCTGTTCTTAGAGACTTCTGAAGAGGCAGCACCTCCTTCGTTTCTGACAAGGTTTATCAGATGCCTCGCGGCGATGGGCATTCTTGAAGGACTCAGCAGCATCCTGCTCGGACGACCCGGCGGCGGTGTTGATCCTGCCACTTTTCACGCTTACGATGACGCGCTCTGTAAAACGGTACGCGAAGAATATGGATTAAACGACATGCCCATTGTCACCAATATGGACTTCGGGCACACAGACCCAATGTTCGTCATTCCGATAGGCATGAAGGTGCGTATCAATTCTACCAAGCAGGAGATCGCCATTGACGAGGCAGCCGTCACTAAAAACTAATACATAGGACTTACGCATTTCCTCTCAAAGTCCCCCTGATAAGGGGGATTTAGGGGGTTTAGACGACGGAAAATACGGCTCAAAGTCCCCCTGATAAGGGGGATTTAGGGGGTTTAGACGACGGAAAATACGGCTTTTTGCATAAGTCCTAATACGGATAGACACTCGCGCCGCTATTACCGATTTTCTGAAACCGGATACAGGGTCAGTCTCGCTTTTTTACCCGATCCTTCATCGGCAATTATGAGTGTGCCATCCGCAGCGAAGGTGATACCTTCAGGCTGACGATGCCACTGCGTAGGAAATTCCCTGGCTGCAACGACCTGACCACTTGGCGTAATCTCCGCGATAGCCTTCTGACGCGCAGCGACGACAAAGTAATTTCCTGACACAGGGTGTCGTTCAATGCCGGAAGGCTGAAATTCCTTTCCCTTAATATGACGTGTGAATTCAATGACAGGTATTATTGTATGTGCATCTTCGATAAGTTGTTTCTTGTCAAGTGACCAACGATATAGAATCAATTGTTCTTTCAGAGCTGCTCTACGAGGGTTTTTGCACATGAGTAAGAGTGCCGACTGGCTCGCGTCGTACGCTAAACCCTCTATTTCGTAATCTCTACCGACACCGGTAGCATAGATATTATAAAGGACGGATTCCTCATCAGCTCCCCTACTCCCCTCGTATATGCGTCCTGAACTTGTGACCAAATAGACCTGATCGTTAACTGTCGCAATACCCTCAAAATCATCGTTGACTGGGTTCTTCATATCTGCCAGTTGGAATGCTTTTGTGATTGTCCCCTTCTGATAATCTATCTCATGAATAACCGCCTTTTCATCATTGTGAGCCATGAGGTAATTGTCATCGGTCATTGCTAAGCCAGAAATCTCCTCAAGGCGTCCGGGCAGCTTCCAATGCGTCGCGGTCTCTGCTTTCACTTCCTATAGAAAGGCGAAAAATGAATCCTTTCACCTGATTTACGGATTGGAGGTTTCCCAAAGATTTATCTTTGGGAGGAAAATCCGCCCTCGTGAATTAGACCAAACGCCTAAAAAAACAGTTGACTTTGGTCTGAAATTGTGGTATACTTATAGTATCGTGTTGGCAGACATTCTTAGCGTTACCGCTTGGTAATGTGTCTGCCTCCCACTAAGAAGGGGATAAACACACGATACACGATATACCATGAAATTGACTTTCAGATACCCTGTGTATCCGACACGGACACAGGAAACAACATTGCTACAGTGGCTTGCCCACCTTTGTGAACTTCAGAACTCTGCCCGTCATGATCGCAAGGTCGCTTGGGAGACGGGAGGTGAGCGCGTTTCTTGTAACACCCAACAAAAGAAGTTGACGGTTGCTCGTGAAAAATACGCCGACTTTCGCGCTGTTCCACAAGATATGCAAGTGTGTGCTTTGGAGCGCATGGATAAAGCTTTTGATGGTTTTTATAGACGTTGCGAAAAGGGTGCTGCGAAAAAGGGGTATCCAAGACATCGCAAACGGATTAAATCTATGACGTGGAAACTTCGCAAATATACAAAAGTTGTTTGTCGGAAAACCAAAGACGCTGACAAGCAGACGATACGCGTTCGTGAGAATCCTATCCGAGAAACCGCATGGAAGCACGACCGTTTGAAAGTGCCGAAACTTGGCGAAGTTAAGATATACATGCACCGCCCGCTTCAAGGGGATCCGACACAAGTCACACTCGTCAAGAAAGCAAGTGGCTGGTATGCCCATATTACCTGTGAACTCCCCGATACTCCGAAAGTTGAGCCGACGGATGCGATCGCTGTTGACGTTGGCACCACACACTACCTAACGACTTCGGAAGGCGAAAAGGAAGATAACCCCCGCTGGTATCGTCAAGCCGAAGGGGTGCTCCGAAAACACTCTAAAGCCTTTTCTCGAAAGAAAAAAGGCAGTCATCGTTGGCGGAAACAACAACACACACTTGCTTTGCACCATGAGCGAACTGCTAACAGACGCAAAGACTTTATCGGTAAACTCGTCTACAAACTTTATCATCATTATCAAAACAACGTGTTAGTCGCTGAAGACCTCAGCGTTTCTAATATGGTTCAAAACAAGCACCTCAGCAAAAGCATATCCGATGCGTCTTGGGGTATCTTCTTTAAATGGTGTGCCGACATAGCCGAAAGAGACGGTCTGCACTTCCACGAAGTCGATCCCAAGAATACTTCGCAAACCTGCTCCGCCTGCGGTAAGAAATCGCCAAAGAAACTTTCTTTAGCGATACGCACTTTTGAGTGTCAGTATTGTGGCACGTCTTTAGACCGAGACCACAATGCTGCGCGAAACATCCTTTTTAAGGCAGCTGCTGCCTTTCGTGGAGAGCGGTGGGTTACCACCCTCGATGAAGCGAGAAACAAGAACGAAGCACGAGACACAGGCTTGCAAGAAGCAACACAACTAACGTTGTTTGATGCTCTTAACAAGCCCAAGTCTTTAGGCTTGGGTAGTTGACCTACTAATGCCCAACACTTCGCCTACAAAACCAGACAGCAGAACGCAACCGAAAAGTAGAGATGCACTATCAGCAGTGAATTGAAAAATCTTGGAATTTGGACGTTGTATTTTCAGACGCATACCCAATTGCCAGTGGGACGGAGACCGGAGGTAGTGGGATCTATCCCGGCAATCCGTCTCCAACGTCCATTCGTAAGGATACATAATTCTCCGAAGAAAAACACGTAAAAATTACGACGCCGTCTAAAATATCAAGCACATCAAGTCGGATATGTGATATACTTAAACAAGCACTGGCAACTCACTCTTGGCAGTGCCGCGGTTCGGGACAGCTGCAACTGTTGCCGAACCACTCCATATTGGATTTACGAATGCCAAGAGGTATTATATCAAAAAAAACATAAAATACAACATTTTTTTTATTTCAATCTAAATTAGAAACATGAAAATCCTTTTCCTATCGCCTACCGTGCCATTTCCACTTACCGATGGCGGACGCATTCGGGTTTTTAACCTCCTCAAACAGATTGCAGAAAAAAGCGATGTGACACTGCTTGCACTGGAGACACAACCGACAGATGCGGAAGGGGTCACGGAACTCCAACAGTTAGGCATTCAGGTACATCTCGTCCCCAACGCACCGACACTCCCACGCGTATCGTTCGGGACACTTGCCAACGCTTTCCGCAAACGACAACCTATCACCGTCGCACGCTACGATCTACCTGTCTATCGTCGGAAATTCAGGGAGTTGGTCGCGACTGAAAACTTCGATCTCGTCCATTATGAGATGTTCCACACGGCACAGTTTCGCACAGAGGCTGACTTACCGAGTGTGATTTCACAGCAGAACGTCGATTCCGCGATCTGGCGGCGACTCTGTGGTGAAACGGCTAACCCATTCTATAAGTTCGCCTACTGGACGCAGCAACTCGCATTCCAACGCTATGAACGCGTGCTAAGTCCGAAGTTCGACGCGGTCACGTGTACCTCTGATATTGATGCCGCCGTTTTTCAAAGACACTGCGCGGCAGACACTATTGAGATCATCCCGAATGGTGTAGATGTTACGCACTACCAACCCGACTTCACATCCGAAGCTCCGGCGCATCTTATCTATATCGGGAGCATGGATTGGTATCCGAATGAAGATGCTGTCGCCTTCTTTGCTGATGAGGTCTTACCCGGCATTCAAGACAAAGTGCGGGATGTCCAATTCTCGATTGTCGGTGGGAATCCGTCGGCGCGTGTCCAAAAGTTGGCAGAGAGAGAAGGCGTTGTCGTTACGGGACGTGTGCCGGAGATTAAACCCTATTTCGCTGAGGCGACGGTCTTTGTCGTGCCGTTGCGTATCGGGAGCGGCACGCGCCTGAAAATCCTCGAAGCGTTGGCGATGGGTAAAGCGATTGTCTCTACTTCAGTTGGGGCAGAGGGTTTAGATCTCAAAGACGGTGAAGAAATCCTTATCGCCGACGAACCGACAGCCTTCGCCGATGCTGTCACCCGATTCCTCACAGACGCATCACTCCGTCGTACGGTTGGCGAAAATGGACGCGCCCGCGTCGAGCAAGATTACGACTGGCGAAGCATCGGTGAGAAACTCCATAACCTCTACGAATCCCTTATCAAGACGAATTAGCCATCAGCACCCCAAAAAGTTGATTTTTTTTGTCGGATGTGTTAATATTTGACTTAGACTTGAATGGAACCCTCTAACCTCAATAATAGACCACTTAAAAGGAGCGATACCGATGAAACTCTTTACGTTATTTTTGGCAGTCACCTTTCTACTAATGAGTGCCACTTTAGGGATGACCGGTGAAGACCCAGATTTAGTGGCATACTACCCGTTTGACGGTAACCCAGAAGACGCAACTGGCAACGATAACCACGGCGAAATTACTGGCGGATCCAAGTGGGTTAAAGGCAAATTCGGAGATGCAATCGAACTGGATGCGGCTGCTTATGTCGAGATGCAAGCCTCCGACTCCCTCCACGGGGACATTTTCAAAGCAGACCCGTTCACAATTTCCGCTTGGATAAATCCTAACTTTGAGGGCACCACGTGGGAACACATCTGGCGGAGCCTACCGTCCGCTGTTGGACACAACACCTTATTCATTAACAAAGACCAAGGCCTCATCTCTTGGCGCGGGCAGGTCGGTGGATGGACAGTCCTGTGTCAGACCGACGGCGGCATCGTTGAAGCAGATAAGTGGATGCACGTAGCTGTCACAGGGGACGGCGATAAATTCAGGATTTACGCCGATGGCGAAAACGTCGCCGAAACCGACTTCCAAGAAACCCGTGGCGGGAACGTCACTTACCGCATTGGTGGTTCCGGCGGCGAAACTTTCGCCGGTATAATGGACGATTACGCTGTCTTCTCCCGCGACTTAGACGAGGGCGAGATTAATTCGATAATGGAAGGCGTTGAGGCGTTCTTACCCGTCGAACCGCGCGGTAAACTCGCAACACAATGGGCAGACCTCAAACGCTAATCCCAGACCCAGTAGGCGCGGTTTGTAACCGCGCCTACAAACACTTTTCCTCGCTGGCGGGGTTTGCAACCCTCTCATTTTTCCTCGCTGGCGGGGTTTGCAACCCCGTCAACTGAAAACTAACAACCGATAACTGATAACCATTCCCAAAGGAACCTAACCGTTGCCGAAAAAGAAAACCGAAGCAGAGCCAACCCAAACCACACTCCCCTTTCCATCCGCAGACGAAGAACATCTGGATATATCCACCCTCGAAACATGGCTACTGGATGCCGCAAACACGATTCGAGGCGCGAGCGACGCACCCAAGTTCAAGGATTTCATCTTACCTCTAATCTTCTACAAACGCCTCTCCGATGTGTTTGACGATGAATTTGCCAAACAGATAGAGGAATTCGGCGATGAAGCATTTGCTCGGGAAATCGTTGAAGCAGACCACGAGGACGCACTCAAATCCGGACGGAACTCGATTGTCCGTTTTTACATTCCACAGCAGTATAGTTGGGAAGCACTCCGCAACCGCGCCGCCGATGGGCATTTGGGGGAGTTTGTCACCGAGGCGATGCGCGAGGTCGCACGTCTGAATTCACTGTTACAAGGTGTCCTTGACGTGAAGGACTTCAACGAAAGTCAGAGCGGACAACGCACACTTGATGAGGAACGACTGGAAGCGTTAATTGAAGTGTTAAGTCGGCACCGACTCGGGCTGCAGGATGCCGAACCCGACATCCTTGGTCGTGCTTATGAGTATCTACTGAGAAAGTTCGCCGAAGGACAGGGACAGAGCGCGGGCGAGTTCTACACGCCGAAAGAGGTCGGGTGGCTAATGGCACGTCTCATTAACCCGGAACCGTACAAAACGATCTACGATCCAGCGTGTGGTTCAGGCGGTCTACTCATCAAGCCGCGTCTGCTGTTCGCACAAATGATATGATACTCACAGGCGTATGTAGAATATCTACTTGTTTGATATACTAAATCTGGTGTTTCTAATCTCATTCTAAAAACCATTTTTATGTTAGATTATACAGGGATTATACCACAAAAAGGTTAGAAGATCAAATTTATTTTCAATGTAGACCCGTGGTCTAATTAACGACGGCGAGACTGTATCTCCCTGCTAAAGCACCGGAGTTTTAGTCTCGGAGTTTTGATAAAAATCCATGACGATACTCGATTTAGTCTTCACAGCATATAACATTGTAGGCACTGGATTTTCTATTGCTGGTGGTATTAACCCCGCCATTAAAAAATATTACAAAACTACTGCAGAGGAACTTTTCAAAAAGTCTTTTGTTAAGGTAGTTAAGCAATACGCGTCTGACTTTGCTGATCTTACTGATCCAAAAACGGTTGAAGTGGATTCCCATACATTTGACAACGTTATGGCTTCACTAAAAGATGCCGATGAACTCCAATTCGCAGAATTATATGAAAGTGAAAAAATCGCAAAAATCACAACACTTTTTCAAAACTGTATTATCGTCCCCAACCATCAATTGCCCAAAATGGATTTTGAACATAGAATTCGCCCCATTATTGAAAGGGTGATTATCGATTTTTATGCCCAACTGCCATTCAAACAGGAAGCATTTAATCAGATTATACTTGAATTTATCCAAAATAACACTAATGATCAAGCAAACACACATTCTATGCTAACGGACTTTAAAAATGAAATTGAACAGGTGCAAGTGGAAGTGAGTGAACGTATAAGCCAAGATATCCAAGTCATCAAAGATGACACCGAAGAAATTAAGGAACTTAAGCAAACGACGGGTAGTGATAGTTTAGATACATGGGAGTCCCTCATGGGAACCCCTGAATCAGGGATTAGGGGTCGTATTGGTGATTTTGATGCAGACCTACTATTGGAAGTTGCAAAACGCGCAAATTGGAAGCTCGCTGAGCCTTACAACAGTTATGTGCTTGCCTTAAGTGAAGCGCAAATGAATTTAAATTCGGCATTAGACGTGGCAGTTGATTTTCTTTTTAAACTTTGGAAGGAATCAATTTTATTCAGACAAAAAGAATTCTTGACGTTGGGTTTATTAACTGGACTTGCTTATGGACGGAATGCAGAAACAGTCTTGAGCCGACTTGAAGATCTAATTCAAAATAAGCATACACTTTTTTTGCCCGTTGAAAGCAGTATCCGCAGACGAATCAATGCATTCAAACAAATCTATCCTCTTGAAGATAACTTTGTACTGCCACCGGAAATTTAGACCACTCTCTAATATAAGATTGTGCTACAATGATAATCTATATTTGAAAGGAGCATTCCGATGGCGAAACGCAGAAGATTCACACCTAAGTTTAAAGCAGAAGTTGTGCTTGAGGCCCTTCGTGGTGAAACCTCACAGGCAGAACTGTGTCGGCGTCATAACCTCAGCGAAAACCAAGTCTCGACATGGAAACGCCAACTTCTTGAAAATGCCGAAACCTTCTTTGAGTCGGAAACCGATAAGCAATCAAGCGAGTCAGCGGAGCGGATCGCTCAACTTGAGCAACTCGTTGGACGGTTGACGCTGGCCCTCGAAATCCAAAAAAAAGCCTTGACTTTATTGGATTGACGCCTTCTCAACAGCGCTGTCTCGTTGAGACGTTGCGCAAGGAGTATTCGATGCGGCAGATTTGTCAGACGCTGGGTTTCAACAAGAGCACCTTCTATTATCAACCGAAAAGTGATGCCTCTGAAGATGTCCTGCGTGCCGAAATACAGCGGTTAGCGGCGGCGTACCCGACTTACGGGTATAGACGTATCACGAAGGTGTTGGTGGCTGAAGGACACACCGTTGGGTATAAACGCGTCGCCCGCTTGATGAAAGAAGATAACTTGTCGGTTTCCGTCAAACGTGCGTGTCAAACGACCCACTCCATTGACGGGCCGCAGCCGTGGCGGAATCGCCTCGAAGACCTTGACATCTGTCGATGCGATCAGGTCTGGGTGGGCGATATCACCTACGTTCGCCTCAAGCACCGCTTCATCTATGTCGCTCTGCTCATGGATGTCTTCACGCGCATGATTAGAGGCTGGAAACTGAGTCAACACTTGACGCAATCTCTGACCTTGGAACCCTTAGAGCAAGCTTTACACGATAGGGTTGCGGAGATTCATCACTCCGATCAAGGCGTGCAGTATCTTTCAAGGGCTTATCTCTTGAAACTCAAAGCACACGGTATTCAGATTTCAGTCGCTCGCAGAGGGTGTCCTTGGGAGAACGGATACGCCGAAAGGTTGATCCGAACGCTCAAGGAAGAAGAAGTTCACCTCAATGATTACCAAGATATTACCGAGGCTCAAGAACGCATCGGTCATTTTATCGAACAGGTGTATAATCAGAAACGCCCACATTCGGCGTTAGGGTATTTGACACCTATAGAATTTCAACGACAAACCTTCTCTTAACTTTGCTAAATTATGGTCTAAATAAAGGGTGGCACTTCACTTTATGTTTTTGACAGAAAGTGATATTCGTCTTAAAGGAACACGTGTAGGTATTGAGACTATCCTATACGAATATATTGACAATAACAAAATGCCAGTCGTCATCGCTGATCATTACTATACACCCACACTGGAACAGGTTTACGCCACAATCCTATATTCTCTTCAAAATCAAGAAAAAGTTGGTGCATATTTGGAGGATTATCTGGAATACTGCCGAAAGGCGCGAGAAGAACAGGCGAAAAATCCGTCACCCGCTGTTGTTCGCTTGCGTAAACTTATAGCAGAACGGGAAGCAAATTCTGATACTTCATATCCCCACGTTCCAAAAAACGGATCAGCCAGCACAACACAATCTCCATCCAAAAATGAACAAGGCTAAAGACGCGTCGGTTTCTGATAGACGAAAATATTTCTCCGAGATACCGTACGCAATTGCTCAATCATGAACCATCGCTAACGGTCTTAGCGGTTGGTACTGAAAACTGAATACCTCTGTTTTTTCTTTGACAATCCATACGGTGCATGTTATTCTATACTTAACTGCATGGAGGACATTTTGAAAAGGTTAGGCGAATTCTGGCGAGGCGTGAGAGACTTTTGGAAAACTGGGAAAACAGGCGTTGTCCTATTCCTAATTTCTCTTTTTATTCTTATCTACGGAAAAATCGCCCTGGATTATGAAATAACGAGAGGTTGGAAAGGACACGAATCCGTTCAAAATGTCCTGAAGGATATTTCGACGTTTATCCCCGTGGGCGCGGCCGTCGTCGGAATGATAATAGGAGGCATTGACTTCATCATGTTATTGTCAGATTGGTTCCTTGAGAGACGAGAAAAGCGTATTAAGGCAGCAGAAGAAAAAGGCAGAAAGGAAGGCTACGCAGAAGGTTACGCTGCAGCGAAAGCCGAAAACGGTGAAGCAGTTGAGGAGTCACCGGATTCTCCATCAAAGTCCTCAGATTCTCCACCGAAGCCTTCCAAAAAGTCCTAAATTGATAGAACCAAGAGAGTCATCCGCATTTGAAGTTGTTGACTCTCTTTTTCTTTTCAACTTTCCAATGTAGGAGCGAGCTGCGCTCGCGATAAGGCTCCGCTTAACCCAATCCACGGACTGTAGTAAGCCCACAGAACGCAAAGATTAAATCCTGCTTATCAATCTCTCTAAACATTTTGGGAGTGTAGGTAAGGTATTTGAAGAGGTGTTAATCCAAATCAGACTAAATGCGGAGAAATTAAAACAATGATTGAATGGTCTGAACTCAAACCATATCAAAATAATAAATACCGTAGTTTTGAAGAATTGTGCTACCAGATTGCCAAAGGTCTTCATGGAGAAAAAGGACGCTTTACTTCTGTAGATGATAGTGGAGGCGGTGACGGCGTTGAATTCTACCTCACTTCGTCAAATGGTGATCAATGGGGATGGCAAGCCAAGTTTTACCATCCTCAAGAGCGTTTGAGCGAAAGTGGTCGAAAACGATCCATCATTAATTCTCTTAAAAAGAGTTGTGAAATACATCCAAATTTAAAAAAATGGATTTTGTGTACGCCAACCAATTTTACGCCAAAAGAACAAGAATGGTTTAATGACACGCTCCCACAATCTATTCCTGACGAGATGTGTGTTGAGCTTAAACATTGGGGAGATAGTGACTTCAACAATTGGTTGAGTGAACAACGTTTTAGTGGAAAGTTACACTATTTCTTTGGCGAACTTGAGCTTAATCTTGACTGGTTTAATACACAGTTTAAAAAACAAATGGCTGGTGTAGGTGATAAATTTGATTCATCCTTGCATACCGAAACTAACGTAGATGCTGAAATCCACGCGCTTTTAGGCAATAAAGCATTCACGCACCAAATCACCGAATGGATTGAAAAACTGGAGGAAGATCTCCCGGATTTAAAGGAGGCAATTGACGATCTCAAACGTCCGATTCCAAATAAAATTGAGTGGGACGAAGAGGAAAAGTCAAAGGTCATTGAGGCAGCTGAATCACTTCAAGATGCCTTAGTAAACATAATCGGCAAGTTTGAACAAAACAGAGAGATACTGGATAAACAGGAGTTGACCGCAGCACAAGCCATAGAGTGGAGAGCCGCGTTCGGTCAACTTCGCAAAGTTTTTGATAACTATGAAAAAGTCACAACGGAATCTGGCATATCACAGATAAAGTACATTGGTGAAAAAGAAGATGAAGAACAAGTTTTACGCAATGCAAGCTCGGTTGTTCATGGTCCGCGAAATTTAGTTGCCAGATTATTGGATAAATTTTTTCCATCTGTAATTTGGCAACTCGGACTGATCAACAAGTCGGATTTGCATATCCTCGGGGATGCCGGAGTTGGCAAAACTCACATCGCCTGCAATATCTGTGATGACCGATTGAAAAACGGATTACCCGCACTGTTTGTTCGTGGAAGTCTCTTTACCACTGAACAACCAATTGAAACACAGTTACGGACAATTCTTGACATTCCACCATCCTATAGTTGGCACAACTTTTTGCAAGCACTATCAGCGGCTGCTGAAGCGTACCAGACCCGTATCCCGCTGATAATTGATGGGCTTAATGAATCCGTACATAACGGCACTTTTTCAAAGATATGGGAATTGGGACTAACAGGACTCGTTCAGGAAATTACACAAGCAAAGAACCTTGTGTTAATCACAGCATGTCGCGAGAGTTACAAAGAGACGATTTGGAAAGATGCCACTTCAAAAGAGTACATTTGGGAAAAGCTTATTTGGAAAGATAATGATTCACCAAATTTGGTGTATGCTTACGGTTTTGACACCGACGAAGTAAAACAGGAAGCCATTGATAAGTATTTTAACGCGTACAAGATTAAGGCGGATCTCACCTGGGCACCCTTGATGCAATTTGAACATCCTCTGCACCTTAAAATTTTCTGTGAAACTCAAAATCGCGAACGCAAAACCGAAATACAAGTTTATGGCGGTGAACAGACGCTTTTTGAAGTTTTTAATGAATATTTAGACCAATGCAACAAAGCAATATGTGATCATCTGAATCGTCATCCAAAAACAATTATAGTTCAACCTGCTTTGAACAAGATGGCGGACCACTTGTGGCAAAATAGAAGTCGCGAGATCCCTTTTGACAAATTGGTACATGTTGTAGATGGCCAATCCCGTGAACACCTGGACTGGTCGTCATCAAAAACACGTGCTATAGAAAGCGAAGGGTTGCTGGTTTATCGGGATTGGGTAGGTGTTGGTGAAGTCATGCATTTTACCTATGACCTACTCGGTGGGTATCTGATTGCAAAATACTTGGTTGAACAAGTTGATGATGTGCAAGGATTCTTGAATAGTGAGGAAGTGAGGGCAGCACTGTTTAGTGAAGATCATCAAACCTTACATCCGATGCACGAAGACATCTGCAGGTGTCTGGCTGCACTTGTACCAGCCGAAACAGGACATTTTCTGCACGAGTTTCCAGAAAATAAAAAGGCATTTAGTTTATCAATTCGTGCTTTGTTTGAAATTTCGCCCCAAGATATAACAGAAAATTGTATACGCCTCGTTGCCCACCTTTTTGACCAGTATCAGGAAAACCGTGAGTTCTTTCTCCAATCAGCAGAAACTACCGTTGGACATTCTGACCATCCGTTTAACGCCTCATTCTGGTCAGAACGACTTGCGGCACTGTCTATGTCGGAACGGGACCTAAGTTGGACAGAGTATGTCCGACATAACCGTTATCGTTACAGTTTTGAAAAGAAACTGATGCAATTTGAAAAGGCCTGTCAGGACAATCAAGACCTATCTGAATTTAGCGTCAAATGTTTACATCTTTATGCAGAGTACATCGTTTGGATACTCACGTCAACTGTGCGTCCGCTGCGCGATCAGGCAACCCGCGCGCTTTACTGGTATGGAAGACGATTCCCACTAAAGTTTTTTGATTTGGTAATAAAGTCTTTTTCAATTGACGATCCCTATGTTTCTGAGCGGATGTTGGCTGCAACTTACGGTATTGCTATGGCACGTCAAAACGACTTTGAAGATACCAGTTTTGTAGATGAGATGTTACCCATATATGGAAAAGAATTGTATGAAAGTATGTTCAAACCCAATGCACCACAGGCAACAACACATATTTTGGCACGGGATTATGCCAGACGAACGATAGACATTGCTTTGATACATCAGCCGGATTTGCTAACAGAGGATGAACGAGAACGTATTACTCCACCGTTTACAGATGGAGGAATTCGTGAATGGGGTGAAAGCGAAGAGAGGGATAAGGGTGAACATGAGAAAGGTCCCGCGCCATTGCAGTTGGATTTTGCGAATTACACACTTGGATGTTTGGTAAAGGATAGAGGCAACTATGATTTTAGGCACGCAGAATACAAGCGTGTTAGAGCAAATATCTTCTGGAGAATATATGATTTAGAATATTCATTGAATGGTTTTGGAACAATTGACAAATTGATTCATCAAGAGAATGAGAGGTATGGCCGATCAGCGGATGGTCGAAAAATAGATCGGTACGGTAAAAAGTACTCATGGATAGCATTTTATGAACTGGCAGGATTTCGACAGGATAATGGCCTCCTTCAAGATTATTATAGCGAAGAACGCACTTTAGGAGTTGACATTGATCCAAGTTTCCCTGATAAGCAACGAGAGTATAACTTAGTCACGGAAGACTTTTTAGGAGACCGAGAAGTATCTGCTGAAGAATGGATTGCCAAGACCTCACCTCCAGATTTGACGCGGTATTTGAAAGTCGATCATCTCTGTGGGGAACAGGGACCTTGGGTTCTTTTGAAAGGATATATGAGCCAGAAAGACGATCAAGCCAATCGTGATATGTTTGCTTTTTTGCATGGGTTGATCGTAAAATCTGAAGAGGTTGAGGAAATTGTTGAGATTTTGAAGAAGCAGAAAAAAATAGATAGGAGCTCCTTACCGTTCTGTCCAGAGGATCATTACACATACGCAGGAGAAATACCATGGTGTGATACATATCCTGAAAATAACTGGGAAGAGTTGCAGGTCGAGACTGAATCGTTTTTAGTTCCGCAAGAGCAGCTAGATCTTCTACGCAACGGTAAACCCGCATCCGAAGAAGATTTATATGAATTGTGCGATAATATTGCTGGTTTAATTGGCACAGAGGATTTTAATGATGTTTCGTTAAGATACTTCGGTGATATAGCTAGCATTGTGGACTTGATTGAAAGAGACGATTGGGAAACCATAGAAGCACAATTATACAAACAAGGCTTTGAGTTGACAACCAAAACGGTCAACGTTGAACAAAAGAAATATCGAATATTTAAAGTCTTGGTTCCGGTCAGGGGTAGCAATTGGAGCGATTCACAGAGCGCAGCCGTTCCCAGTCGAAATGTGACAATTCCATCTAAGCAGATTGCAGAAGCCTTTAGTTTATGTGGACAACCTCAGAGTTTTGATCTTTTTGAAAAAGATGGTAGACGCGCTTCAATGACCTTTCGGTGTGGCGAAGAATGGGGAGAGACACAGGACTTTGCATATCTAAGGCAGGATTTATTGGAAAGTTATTTAGAAAAAATCGATGGAGAACTAATTTGGGTAATATGGGGAGAACAAAATGTAATTCCTCCCAATAAAAATACTCCGTATAAACTTTTTCAGGATGCAACGGTGTATCGTTAATTACGAGACCGTTTTCAAACCGAAGGTTACCAAGATAGACGTTCTTTTTTCATTTCAGGAATTTTCTATTCGCATATCTATCGCACTAAACGGAGAAACCAAAATGAACGATAAAAATTTACCAAAACGTTGGAAAGTGGGTAGATTAGGCGAACTGGGGGATTTGGTTCGCGGCGTAACTTACAAAAGACAGGAAACAACTGACACATCACGCCCTGGATATTTACCTGTCCTTAGAGCAACAAATATCCAAGATAGACAACTGCTATTAGAGGAATTGGTATATGTTAAAGGCGAAAAGGTTTCTGATTCGCAGCTTTTACGCAGAGGCGATATAATAATCGCGATGTCCAGCGGAAGCAAATCTGTAGTCGGAAAATCTGTCCAATTGAATACAGAATGGAAGGGTTCCTTTGGAGCGTTTTGTGCGGTCTTTCGCCATAATTCAACGGTAGAACCATTTTTTATCGGTCATATTTTTCAGACAAAGAGTTATCGGGAACATCTACTTAGGGAAGCACGCGGCACCAACATTAACAATTTGTCAAAAAATCATATTCTTGATTATCAATTTCCTCTTCCCCCGCTACCGGAACAACGCGCCATCGCCCAGATCCTACAGACAATCCAAGAGGCAAAATTCACCCGCCAACGCGAAATCGCATTAGAACGCGAACGCAAAGCAGCGTTGATGGATCACCTCTTTTCACACGGCACGAAAGGTGAACCCCGCAAGCAAACCGAAATTGGCGAGATTCCTGAGAGTTGGGAGACAGTAGGTTTGGGGAAGGTTGCTGTATTCACGAAGAAACCGAGAGATTTACGATATTCAGATTACAGCGAAGTCCCGTTTGTGCCGATGGAATTGATTCCAATCGCAAAACTATTTTCTCAAGAATTCATCCTCAAAACGAACGATGAACTAAAAAGCGGAACTTATTTTGAGCCAGGGGACATTCTTCTTCCCAAAATCACACCCTCTTTTGAAAACGGGAAACAGTGTATCATTAAGGAGTTGCCAACGCCATTTGGTGTTGCAACAACTGAAGTAATTCCAATTCGGGAAATAGAAGGCGTTAGCGATATATCCTATCTTTTTTATTATTTATTGCTTCCTGATGTTCGGATTTCGCTTGCAGGAAAAATGCAAGGCACAACTGGACGGCAGCGATTAAGTAAAGACGCACTGGTTAACTTGCAAATACCTCTCCCACCACTCCCGGAACAACGCGCCATTGCCTCCATTTTTCAAGCGATTGATGAAAAAACAGCAGCCCTTGAAAAAGAAGTTGAACATCTCGACGAACTCTTCCACGCCATGCTCGATGAACTAATGACCGGGCAGCGGTCTGCTATGCCGTTGATCGATGTAAAGTTGTCGAGTTAACAGTGTTTGATGCAAATAAGGAGAGTTTCGTATGGAAAGAACGTTCTTAAGGAAAGTCCTTAAAAACCCAATTTTCAATTTAATTATTGCTTGTATCCTCATATATTTGGGTCTAATTGAAATTTGGTCAACTTTATTGGAAGATTTCAGGAGGCACCATCTTGTTAGTTTCTGCGGTTTTTGGCATCTGGCTAAAGCTGGTTTAGATTTGTATGATGGGAAAGAGCAATTTGGGAAATTCTTTAACGGAAAAAAGAAAGATAAACGAGGCATAGATTAAGCGCAAGCATACTCCAAAATCCGCGTCAGCCGCGCCATTCGTGATAATCCGCGATTCAGACCCAGTGAAGCGTCAATCAAGAAGCGTCTGGTATCCTGAAAACTCTAAAATCCCACAAATCCCGATTCTGACAACTGAATGCCGCTGGTCGGATGTTGCAATCGGTTGCGATTTTGCTCGCGATATGCTAAAATTCTACACAGAATTTGAGGAGATACCCTAATTAACAGCAAAACGCCTGAGATTCATTGAAGATGGAATAGAAAGATGAGATGTTTTGAAACCCGCGGGCCTGTATATCCTGAAGATAATTACGTCGTTGCCCGCACAGATAAACTTTCCGATTTTGTCAATCGGTTGGAAAAGGGACGGTATATCGTCCTTTTTGCCCCACGGCAGACAGGAAAGACCACGCTCTTCCGCAGTGCCTTAGATAGACTCCCATCCGAGCCGTATTTCCCAATTCAGATTGATTTTCAAGCGTCTAACAACCTTGAACCCTCCGAGTTTTATGAAGGCATTTACGAGGACATTCGCGAGGAGATAGAGACTGTTTTTCAAAGACGCGACAGCGCGCCCTCTGAGGCTTTAAAGCAACTTTTAAATACCACAAAACTCACTAACCATCTTTCCATGCGAAGGTTTTTTCGGCGACTTTCAGATGTGCTGGAAAATCAGAAGGTTGTCCTTATCATTGACGAATTTGATGGTATTCCTCGAACGGTTCTGAGTGATTTTCTCTACACACTCCGCCACATCTACCTCTCTGGAAGGCATCGATGCCCGCATAGCGTTGGCATCGTCGGGGTCAAGAGTATTACGCAACTGAACTACGATCGCTCTATTTCTCCCTTCAACATCCAAGATGAGTTCAAATTGCCCAATTTCACACGCGATCAGGTCCGTGAACTGCTTTCACAATATACAGACGAAGTTGGGCAGCCCTTCGCCCCCGCGGTTATTGAATCCATTCACAAACAGACGGCTGGACAACCTGTGCTCGTCAATCGGTTCGCCCAAATTCTTACCGAAGAGATGGACATCCCGAAAAGTGAACCGATTACAATGAAACACTTTTCAGAAGCACATATCCAACTCCTGCGCGAAGGACACACGAATATTGATCATCTGATAACCAATATCCGTAGGGATCGGCGGTTTGAGGGACTCCTCATGAAAATCGCCTCCTACGATGAAGGTGTAAAATTTAGGCTTTATAATGAACACATCAATGAACTCGCCACTTATGGTGTCATTGCTGAAGGTGCTGACGGTATGTGTGAAATTGTCAACCCAATTTATCACTATTTCATCATGGACGCATTCAAACCGATAGTGAACGGACTCGAACAGGAATATTTACCGGATGACAATCGCGAGGGATTTCAGGATTATCTCACACCGGATGGACAGATTCAGATGGCAGCACTTCTTGACAACTTCCGGGACTTTATCGCACGCGCAGGCTTCAAGATCCTACAAGTACCAGAGACACCGCAAGAATATGTTGGTCAGTATCTCCTCTTTGCGTATCTTGAGCAGTTTGTACAGATTGTGGGTGGGACGCTATATCTGGAGGTCCAAACAGGACGCGGCAGAATGGACATCCTTATCCTTCACAATCAGAGAAAATACATCGTTGAAACAAAGATATGGGGCGGCGATATACGTTATCAAGCAAGCAAAACACAACTCGCCGCGTACGTTAAACTGGAAAAGGCTGTAGAGGGGTACTACGTCGTGTTTGACCATCGTAAAGAGCCAGAACCCCGTGTAGAGACAGAGACACTGGACGGCTCTACAATTCGGAGTTATGTGATTCCGGTAATCCAAGAACGTCCTTCAACCTGATCGTATTCGGTGGCATTATGTCCGAACGTTCCGCAGTACAGGAGCCGATGCTCAAATACGCCGATGAAATCGGTTGGCAGTCTATTTCTCCATCAGAAGCGATGCAGATGCGTGGGGGTGATACCGCCGCGCTTTATTTTGCTGATGTCCTGAAGGCGCAACTCTTATAGTAGATCCTGAAAATAAGTTTACATTTTCTGAGATTTATGTTATCATCTATGATTATGGCATATTCAACAGATTTACGCAAACGCGTCCTTGATTTCATTGCTAACGGGGGCAGTAAAGCCGACGCTGAACGCACCTTCGGCACATCAAGAAGGACGATCTATAACTGGTTAGAAGCAGAAGATCCCTTGACTTCTGAGAAACCAGGACCCAAGGGACCCCGCTCCATTGATTACGATGCCCTTCGGCAACATGTCGCCGATTTTCCGGATAAGACTCTCGCCGAACGTGCCAAACACTTCGGTGTTTCAAAAAACGGCATCTTTTATGCGTTATCAAAACTCAATATCACGCGAAAAAAAAGACGACGACCTACAAAGAACAGTGTCCCGTAAAACGCCAAGAGTATCTCTCGGCACTTCAACAAGAGATAGAAAAAGGCAAAAAGCCGGTTTATATTGACGAGAGTGGTTTCAGTGAAACCGATTTCCGTCGGTATGCTTATGCCCCAAAAGGAGACCGTGTTGAAGCGAAAGTGCCAAGTCATCGGTATACGACGACGACGTTGATTGCTGCACGTCTTGACGGGCGTTTCACGGTGCCTCTACTTTTCGAGGGGAGTTGTGATGCGATAGCCTTCAACACGTGGCTTTCAAAAATGTTATGTCCATTGCTTGATGATACTTACATCGTCATTATGGATAATGCTTCTTTCCATAAAGGTTCAGAGACAGCAGCGTTGATTCGGGGTTCTGGTGCGAGTTTATTATTTTTACCGCCGTATTCTCCGGAGTTGAATCCGATTGAGAAGGATTTCGCCAACATCAAGCGGATACGTCAATACAATGCTGAGACTTCTATTGATGATATTATAAAAGTGTATAACTAATTACGGGATTTACTATAAAACTCAACAAAGGTATCGTAGACGATTCTAATTGCGCGGACGTGCTACGGCAGCTCGGTCTACTCAATGCGACGCTTGAGGGGAATCAGGAAGCACTTTTGTGGATGCGTGGCGAGAAATCAACTTTCGTTCCGAGTGATAACCGCGAGCGCAACGTCACCTTGATTGATTTTAAGAACCTGGACAATAACCTGTTTCACGTTACCGATGAATGGGAACAGCAAAACGCAGCGCATCGCAATCGTACCGATGTGGTGTTCCTGATTAACGGGATGCCAGTGGCAGTTGTGGAGACCAAAAATGCTGGCAAACCGGACGGATTAGCACTTGGTGTTGACCAAATCCGCCGTTACCACGACGAAACACCGGAGATGTTTACCACCGCACAACTCTTCGGTGTCACACAACTCCTTGACTTTTTCTACGGCGTGACGTGGAACACCAGCCGCAAAAACCTGTTCAATTGGAAAATCGACGAACCCTCTCGTCCTCCTGATAAGCGGGATTTAGGGGGTTCAGGGGTTGGGGGGTTAAACTACGAACAAAAAGTCAAAACCTTCTTCAATCGCAATCGCTTCCTGAAGGTCCTACAGCAGTCCATTATCTTCCAAACCAAAGACGATCAACTCACCAAAATTGTACTACGTCAACACCAGACCCGCGCGGTGGAGAAAGTGATTGAACGGGTTCACGATCCGAACAAGCGGCGCGGGCTTGTCTGGCACACACAGGGCAGCGGCAAAACCCTCACCATGATAAGCATTGCAGCACGACTCCTACGCGGTGGAAAACAGACGGAAAAGCCTACCGTGCTGATGATTGTTGACCGCAACGAATTGGAAAGCCAACTCTTTAGGAACATCACCGGTTACGGCATCACAACGCTCGAAGTCGCACAGAGCAAAGATGATTTGGAAGATATTTTAGCCTCCGGTTATCGCGGTTTAGTCGTATCAATGATTCATAAATTCGACAAGCGACCCGCAAACCTCAACACCCGTGAAGGCGTCATCGTACTGATTGACGAAGCACACCGAACAACTGGCGGCGATTTCGGCAATTACCTGATGGCTGCTCTCCCCAACGCAACCTATATCGGATTCACCGGCACCCCCATTGATAGTCTATCTAAAGGTGAAGGCACTTTTAAGGTCTTCGGAAAAAACGACGAGCAGGGGTATTTGGATAAATACGCCATCGCTGAATCCATTGAAGACGGCACGACTGTGCGGTTGCATTATGCGCTCGCGCCGTCCGATTTACAAGTCGATCCAGAGATATTGGATCGGGAATTTCTAAGCCTTGCAGATGCGGAAGGTGTTAGCGACCCGGATGAACTGAACGCAATCCTTGACCGTGCTGTCAATCTGAAAGTGATAATGAAAGCCCCAAATAGAGTTGAGAAAATCGCCAAGTATGTTGCTGAACACTTTCAAGAGACCGTAGAACCGATGGGATTCAAAGCGTTTCTGGTCGGTGTAGATCGCGAGGCGTGCGCTTTGTATAAACAGGCACTGGATAACTACTTATCACCCGAATATTCGGAGGTCGTCTATTCTGGGAACAATCAAGACGCTGATTTTATGAAAGCGTATCACCGCACACCCGAACAAGAAAAGGAAATCCGCAAAAAATTCATCAACAAAAATGAACAGCCAAAGATATTGATTATAACCCAGAAACTGTTGACCGGTTTCGATGCACCGATCCTCTACTGCATGTACCTCGACAAACCGATGCGCGATCATCTGCTATTACAGGCAATCGCGCGTGTCAACCGACCCTACGAAGATGCGGAGGGGTTAGTAAAACCTGCAGGGTTCGTGTTAGATTTCGTCGGTATCTTTGAGCACCTCGAAAAGGCACTCGCCTTCGATTCTGACGAGGTCGAGAGTGTTATCCAGAACATTGACGTACTCAAAGAGACTTTCGCGAAACTGATGTGTGAAAATGCACAGCAATATCTACCCTTTGCCAAAGGCTCAGATGATAAGGCAAAGGAACAGGCAATTGGGTATTTCGAGGATAAAGAGGTGCGGGAGATATTTTTCACCTTTTTCAAACAGTTACAGAATCTCTATAACATCCTTTCACCGGATGCCTTCTTACACCCGTTTATAGAAGATTATCAAGCACTCGCAACCCTCTATGGACTGATTCGGAACGTCTATTCTGACCGCACTTACGTTGATAAAGAATTAACCGCTAAGACACAGAAACTCTTACAGACGCATACGGAAGGCGATCTATTTGGGTTACCTGATGCTGTTTATGAATTGAACGAAACCACTTTGGAGGAAATAGATCAGAGTGATTCATCCGATACGGTTAAAGTGCTGAACTTGACAAAAGTGCTGCGTCAGAAGGTGACGGACGAAAGCACATCCCAACCCTTTTTGATACCTATCGGCGAACGGGCAGAAGCAGCGATAGAGGCTTATGAAAATCGGCAGTCAGGGACGCAAGATACTCTGGCTGAGTTTATGAGGTTAGCAGCAGAATATGCGAATGCTGCGAGAGAACAAGACCAAATGGATTTGGACAATAACACTTATGCGGTTTATACAATTCTCAGGAACGTTATAGAAAATGTTAACCCAGAACATGTACTGCCATCGGTTTTTTAGACCACTCTCTAAACCAAGATTGTGCTATAATACAATCTTACTGAAAGGAGCATCCGATGGCGAAACGCAAACGAAGAAGATTTACCCCCGAGTTTAAAGCGGAGATCGTTTTGGAGGCACTCGGCGGTGAAAGTTCACAAGCGGAGTTGTGTCGCAGACACAACCTCAGCGAAGACCAGCTCTCGAAGTGGAAACAGCAAGCTGTTGAAAATATAACCACTGGGTTTACCTCAACAGATAAACACGCAAACGAAGCCACCGAGCGGATCGCACAACTCGAACAGCTCGTTGGAAGGTTGACGCTGGCGTTGGAAATTCAAAAAAAAGCATCAACCTTGTTGAGTTGAAACCGTCTCAACAACGCTACATCGTTGAGACGTTGCGGACGGATTTCTCAGTGCGACAGATTTGTGAGGTGCTTGGTATCAACAAGAGCACGCTCTATTATCAAGCGAAAAATGACCCGTCTGAAGCCCTCCTGCGAGAGGAGATAGAGCGGTTAGCGGCACGCTATCCGACGTATGGGTATAGGCGTATCACAAAGTTGCTACTGCGTATGGGATACGCCGTTGGGTATCGCCGCGTTGCCCGCTTGATGAAAGCGGCGAACCTCTCGGTGTCTGTCAAACGTATCTGTCAAACGACGACCTCCAGTGAGGCTATGCACCCGTGGGTGAATCGCCTCGAAGACCTTGAGGTCTCACGATGCGATCAGGTCTGGGTCGGCGATATTACCTACGTCCGCCTCAAGACACACTTCGTCTATGTGAGTCTGCTCATGGATGTCTTCACACGCAGGATCAGAGGGTGGCAGGTGAGTCAACACCTGACCCAACCGCTGACCTTCAGAGCATTAGAGCAAGCATTACGTCAAAGCGTGCCAGAGATCCATCACTCGGATCAAGGCGTTCAGTATCTTTCAAATGCTTATCTCTCGATGCTCACAGAGCATGGCGTTGAGATCTCAGTCGCCCGTCGCGGACGGCCTTGGGAGAACGGGTATGCTGAGAGACTCATCCGCACACTCAAGGAGGAAGAAGTCTACCTCAATGACTATGAGGACATTCACGAAGTGAGAGTCCGCATTGGGCATTTTATCGAACAGGTGTATCATCTCAAACGCCCCCATTCGGCGTTAGGCTATTTGACACCTATGGAATTCGAGCAGCAAAACTTGGCTTAACTTTGCCAAATTATGGTCTAAATAAACGTTGGCACTTCAACAAGCGCGAGCCGTTGACCAAATTTTTGAACAATTTCCCGATTATCGGTGGGATAATCAACAAGGGAGCCAGTTGCGGATAATGCTCTATCGGACATTAGAACCCACAGTCGGCAGAGAAAATATAATCGAAACGGCAAACAAATTGTTGAGGTTGAAACGGGTATGAACGTCAATAAAGCGGATTTGAAAGGGACAGTACGACAGTGGGCAGACCATATCGGTGTGAAGGTGAGGGAAATTCATCTGCGTCAGATGCAGCGGAAGTGGGCATCTATATCAACGAATGGGAGATTGACACTCAACACCGACCTGCTCAACCTACCAGAAGCGTTGACGGAATACATCATTGTCCACGAATTAGTGCATCTACTCGTCCCGAATCACGGTAAGTTGTTCAAAGGCTATATGTCCGCGTATTTACCCGATTGGGAGGAGAGACAGAAGCACCTGAGATCGCTTTGAAAATCAGAAAAACATAAACATGCCACTGCTATAAGCATGCCATTCCTCTCGGACTAAAGACATCACACCACCAAAACCTCTTAAAATCGTAACCCGTGTAATCCGCGGCAATCCGAGATTTGCGGCGTACTCGCCCCGGGGAATGCCACACGGCATTCATACCGTTGATTCATGCGACGTGCATTCAGACGAATTAGCAATCAGAACATAAAATTTCCGTCAACTGATAACCGTTCCTCTGATTGCCGACAGCCGACGGCTGACGGCTGACAGCCATTCCACATTTCCCTTGCATTCTTATCCCATTTCTGATAGAATTGCCTACAAAGTCCACCTATAGGTGAAAACATAAAGGATGGAAACGCATGGCACTTCCAAATATGACACGGATTCAACAGCAGTTTGAGGCACCCGTTCTCGCTGACCTCCCCGCAGCAATACACGCAGAATTAGCAAGGATTGATGCTGCTTCTATTATCAGTTCCGGCGAGACTGTCGCAATTACCGCTGGCAGCCGCGGCGTTGCGAATGTTGATATTGCCGTCAAAGCGACTGTCGATTATCTCAAAACACTCGGCGCGAAACCTTTTGTGGTTCCAGCGATGGGGAGCCACGGCGGCGCGACTCCCGAAGGACAACGGAGTGTCCTGGAGCATTACGGTATCACCGAAGAGACCGTCGGTGCACCGGTGAAAGCGACAATGGAGGTCGTGGAACTCGGAAAGACAGCAGACGGATTGCCGGTTTTCTTTGACAGGTACGCCGCTGAAGCGGATCACGTCGTCCCACTCAATCGTATTAAAGCACACACAGATTTCAACGGCTCCATTGAGAGTGGAGTGATGAAGATGCTGGTCATTGGACTCGGCAAACAGCAGGGCGCGAACCTCTATCACCGGGCTTTCTTTCAGTACGGTTTTGAACACGTCATCACAGCGGTCGGCGGTTTTATTCTGGATACCGGCAAGATCGCTTTCGGCTTGGGTTTAATTGAGAACGCACACGAAGAGACAGCGAAAGCAGTAGCGATGCCTGCTGCACAACTCCTTCAAAGTGAACGTGAACTGCTCGTCGAGGCGAAATCGCTGATGGGACGACTCCCGTTCGATGAACTCGACCTGCTGATCGTGGATTGGACAGGCAAGAATATCAGCGGCACCGGGATGGATACGAACGTTATCGGTCGGATGATGCAGAACTTTGAACCCGAACCCGCAAAACCGGCGATCCTCCGTATATTCGTCCGAGACCTCACTGAAGAGAGCGACGGTAATGCCACCGGCATCGGGCTTGCCGATTTCACAACGACACGCCTTGTTGACCAAATTGATCGGCACTCGACCTACATGAACGGAATCACTGCCCTCGGACCACAGAAATCGAAAATCCCGTTCTACTACGATACCGACCATGAGGCGATTGAAGTCGCATTGGATACCATCGGTCTTACCGAACCCGAAGATGCACGGGTGATCCGTATTGAAAGCACATTGAGATTGACGGAACTCGACATCTCCGATGTGCTACTTGAAGACGCGAAATTGCATTCAAGGTTAGAGGTCATCGGTGAAACAAAACCGTTTGCGTTTGACACTGCGGGTAATCTGTTGCCGTTTTAGGTGGTCAGCGGGATAGCCGTCAGCGGTCGGCTATCGGAAGAATAGTTTTAGTCGAAAGATCGTGACGGTCAGAAGATCGCGAGCACAGCTTGCTCCTACAGTGTGAAAGGGTTGCGAAAATAAAAGATGCGGAAGCTTAAGATTATCCTTGAGATGATCAAATTTGAACATACCATCTTCGCACTTCCGTTTGCGGTGATGAGTGCCTTTATCGCTGCGGACGGATTTCCTGCACTACCGAAACTCGGCTGGATCCTCGTAGCGATGGTAGGGGCGCGGAGCTGCGCCATGGCGTTCAATCGGCTCGCCGATGCTGAGATTGATAGTATAAACCCACGCACTGCCATGCGTGCGATTCCTGCGGGTTTAATTACAAAAGGCGCGGTATGGAGTTTTACCATCGTCTCTGCCGGATTGCTGGTTTTTGCGGCGTGGCGACTGAATCCACTCGCCTTTGCACTGTCTCCTGTCGCACTTGCTGTGGTTATGGGATATTCCTATACCAAACGTTTCACCGCACTCTCTCACTTCTGGTTGGGGCTTGCGCTCTCTATCTCACCCGTCGGTGCGTGGATCGCAATTCAGGGCAACTTTGCGCTAACGCCGATTGTTCTCTGTCTCGTCGTGCTGCTCTGGACAGCAGGGTTCGACATCATCTACGCCTGTCAAGATGTGAACTTCGATAGGAAACACGGGCTACACTCCATCCCCGCGAAAATCGGCATCCGATGGGCATTATGGCTCTCGTCTGCTTTGCATGTCATCGCCGTGTTACTCCTTCTCGGTATCCCGTACCTCGTCGAATTGGGACTTTTCTATTACATCGGTGTTGGGATCGTCGTGCTAATCTTTATCTACGAACACGCCATCGTCAAACCGACGGATTTGTCCCGCGTCAACCTCGCATTTTTTACATTGAACGGCATGATTAGCCTCGTCTTGATGGCACTTTCGATAACCGATATTTTACTTTTATAGTAAGGAGCCTTACCGAACCGCAAGGTAAAATTAAAAAACGTAGTCCGTAACGAAGTGGAGGTTTTTTTGTTAGGGTGTTTCTTCAGATATACGGAAAGGTGCTTCAATATCTAAACCCCACTTACCGAACCGCAAGGTAAAATTAAAATATGAAACTCTCGCTCTCGGTACGCGTCGCAGAGACAGCATCTAAAAAAGACGCTACACATACCTTTGCCCAACTGACTGAACTCGCAGCAGAACTCGGCTACGAAGCGGTCTGTATGCGTGCCTCCCAAGTCGGCATCCACTCGCCTTTAGAACAGATTACCGCCGCTCGCAAACAGGCAGACTCGCTCAACTTGAAGGTCTCTATGGTCACCGGCGATTTCCCCGTGCCACTCAACAACGAGCAAGGACCGGACGGTCTCCGCAATATCACCCCTTATCTCGATTTAACGGAACTACTTGGGGCAGACCTGATCCGTATTGCCATGAAGGTCGAAGCGGATATTCCGTGGGCACAACGCGCCTCCGACGAAGCCGCAGAGCGTGGTATCCGTCTCGCGCATCAGTCGCATACGCAGAGCCTCTTTGAAACGGTGGAGGGATCGGTCGATGTACTGAAACGTGTCGGCAGAAAGAATTTCGGGATTATCTATGAACCTGCCAACCTCGACCTCTGCGCGCAGGATTACGGTGTTGAGACGCTGAAGCAGTTTTCGCCGTATCTCCTCAACGTCTATCTTCAGAACCACATCCGCCGACCCGACGGAAAAACACGACTCCTGACGTGGATTCAGGGGGAAGTCCCACACGATCCGATCCGTCTACAGGACGAAGGGGGCATTGATTTTCCATCGGTGTTTGAAGGGCTGGAGGCGATCGGTTACGATCGGTATGTAACGGTACATCAGGCGTTCCGTGAAATTATGGAGCCAGAAGACGCAGCAGAACAGAGTTATACCTACCTGAAGCCGTTTTGTGGATAGAGAAAGGAAGCGTCCTTAACACCATGAGCACACAACAACCGAATATCCTCATTATCACCACCGACCAGCAGCGGACAGATAGCCTCAGCTGCTACGGATCAACGTTCACGGATACACCGCATCTCGATAAGTTCGCATCGGAAGGCGTCTGTTTTGAGCGGGCATATTGCACGAATCCAGTCTGTACCCCCGCCCGCGCTTCACTCTTTTCGGGACGATATGTGAGTCGCCACGGCGCGTGGAATGTCGGTATGAACGTCCCCGAAGACGAAACCATGCTATCACACCGACTCGGCGCGGTCGGGTATCGTACGCACTATATCGGCAAGGCACACTTTCAACCCTTCGGTGCTCCTGCAAAACAGTCTGTTGAAGCACGCGGTAATACGGCACGCTATCCTGATTTCCAAGGTCCCTACTACGGATTTGAAACCGTAGAACTGGCACTTGGACACGCAACTTACGGCATCGCGGGACACTACGGCGAATGGGTGCGATCACAGGTCTCCGAAGAGGCGTTCGAGGGTTATAGTAAAGCGACACGCCTCAGTGAAAGAGGGTTCGGCGGTGAGGCTTATGATTGGGATATACCGCTGAAATACCATAACAGCGTTTGGACAGCTGATCGGACAGTAGATTTCTTGTCGAACCACGATGCTACACAACCGTTTCTCTTGGCAGTCGGTTTCCAAGACCCACACCATCCGCACTGCGTTCCGACTGAATTTGAGGCGCGCGTTGATCCCACCCACGTGCCACTACCAGACTTTGTTGAAGGCGAGTTAGACGACAAACCGCCGCATTTCTTGGAGGCACGATGCGGGGAACTTGAAAAGTCGGAGATCCGAGGCACGTATGCGATCGCCGGGCAGGGTGGCGGTGCTGATTACCGCAAAGTTTCGGAGGCAGATGCACGGCTCGGCAGGGCATATTATTACAATATGGTGAAGATTATTGATCAGCAGATGCACCGGATCCTGGAGTGTTTGGAGACGTGTGGGTTGACAGAAAATACGTTAGTGCTTTTTACGACCGATCACGGCGAACTGCTCGGTGACCACGGGCTCTGGATGAAGGGACCGTTCCATTACGAGCAGCTTGTCCGCGTACCAACGTTGATGCGGTTTCCTAAAGCAATCCCAGCAGGACAACGCACACAGGCACTGTTCAGCCACGTCGATATTGTACCGACAGTGTTGTCTGCAATCGGTTTGCCGATCCCGTCAGATACAGATGGCGTAGACGCGATGCCGATGCTTACGGCGGAGACGGCATCTGTCCGTGATGATGTGCTGGTCGAGTGTGTGGACGATCCCCGCGGCTTGCGGCTCAAAACAGTCATAACCGATACGCGGAAGTTGACTTGGTATTGTGGACATACTTATGGTGAACTCTACGATTTGGAGAACGATCCAGGTGAACGCATCAATCAATGGGACAATGCTGCCTACGCTGCAGATAAAACATCTCTCATGAGTCGTATTCTCAATGCGATGGAGCCATTAGAGAACAGGGTTGAGCGGTTGTCGTATGCATAAAAGATGCTAAATTCAAATTGAACAGGGTTTACGCAGCCCCCACTGCTGCACGCGGGGTTTAAAACCCCGCCTGCAGTGGAAATTGAAGTTATAGGAGGGCGAAACTTATGGCATTTAGCGATTTCAATACGATTCCTGAAGTTCAAGAAAAATTCGGAATTAAATACTCGGAAAACGACTTTTTCCGGGTTGAAGACCCCTTAAGCCCTTCAGAACAATTTCTCCAAGAATTTGAGTTTACAAGGCAACACATCAATATTTTCGGATCGGAGGCGGCACGGTGTGAAGCCGTTATTTTTCCGGTTTTAAGGGAGATTTATAAAGGGTACGCTGATCGCTACGCACTTTGGATCAAGGAATCCATAACCTATGATGAGACACTGAGCGGAACACCGGATTACCTTATTTCTACAAAATCTGAATTGGGCAAACTCATTGTCGGAACGCCCTTGATCATCTTGGTTGAAGCGAAGAAAAACGATTTTGAGCAAGGCTGGGGGCAATGTCTGGCCGAGTTGGTCGCGGCACAAAAAATAAATGATGATCCCGATTTCCCTGTATATGGTATTGTTACCGACGGAACATTGTGGGAATTTGGACGACTTGTCGGTGATACTTTTACGCGAAATAGGGCAAATTTCACCTTAACTAATTTGCCGGTTCTCTTTGGTGCTGTGAATTCTATCTTCAAAGCAACAATCAGTGCCTCCACTTAACGAGCATAAATTGAGATGTCATGCTGCAGACGTAACGCGCTTGCGAAGTATACCCGTGAGAGGGAAAAAGTAAATCTCTGTTTTTAAACTTGCATTAAAAAAATAGATTGGGTATCATTTAGTCAGAAGATATTGATTGTGTCCAGTTTCGCTTCGACTCTATTGTATCCTACGCTAAAGCGGTGGGAACAAACATTGGGGGCATCCAGATGGAGCCTACGCTATCCATTGTGATTCCGATTTACAACGAGGTTGCAAGCCTAAAGAAACTTTTGCAACAGGTTATCAACGTTGAAATCGGTATGAAAAAAGAATTGATCCTCGTTGACGACTTCTCAACAGATGGCACGCGCGATATTTTAAAGGGGATTGAAGGTATCAAAGATACCCCAAGTGAAATACGCAGCTTCCTTGAAGTAACCGAGATGCCGATAGACAGCGACGCAGAAAACACAGACGGGGTCTCAATAAAGGTCTTTTATCACGATGTGAATAAGGGCAAGGGGGCAACACTCCGCAACGGGTTTCAACATATTACCGGCGAAATTACCATTATCCAAGATGCCGATCTGGAATACGACCCACAAGATTATCCGAAATTGCTGAAGCCTATCACAGATGGTGAAGCCGATGTCGTATACGGTTCGCGGTTTATGAAAGGCAAACAGGCGGGGTTATTGCGGAGTTATCTCGCTAACCAATTTCTGACAACCCTCGCAAATATCGTCAACGGCACAAAACTCACCGACATGGAAACCTGCTATAAGGTAATGCGGACATCGATTCTCAAGGAGATTTCGCTCTACTCGGACAGGTTCGGTTTTGAACCGGAAATTACAGCGAAACTCGCCAAACGAAAGTGCAAAATCGTTGAAGTCCCTATCTCCTATCACGGCAGAGACTATGGTGAAGGGAAAACCGTGAGTTGGAAGGACGGTATCGCCGCAATCTTTCATATTCTCCGTTTCCGATTCTTTTCATAGCGACTTAACACCCCACATAACAATATGCAAAATTTGCAGGATTTGCTTAAAAAGGTAGATGACCTTCTGGACTCGGTTGATGTAGAAAAACCGTCCCAAGATGTCCAACCGCCGACGGATCCGCTTCTGACAGCACTCGAAACCCACTTCGGCTATACATCCTTCCGTAAAGGACAACGCGAAATTGTAGAATCAATTTTAGATGGCAAAAACGTGTTCGCTGTATTTCCTACTGGACACGGGAAATCGTTGTGTTACCAACTTCCTGCCTTGATGTTCAACGACGGCATAACAGTCGTCATCTCGCCCCTCATTTCGTTGATGAAAGACCAGGTCGATGCTTTGCGCGAACAAGGCATCGATGCAGTTGCGCTAATCAACAGCACACTCACATGGGAAGAATACCAAAATGCATTGGCACGGCTGCGGCGAAACGAGATAAAACTGCTCTACGTCTCTCCAGAACGCCTCCGAAGCCGCCGGTTTTTAGACATATTGAACGCTTTCCCTATCTCACTTTTCGTTATAGACGAGGCGCACTGCATCTCACAATGGGGACGCGATTTCCGCCCTGCTTATCTGTCACTCAGAGATACGATTGATGTGCTCCAGCCGCGTGTCATCGCGCTTTTCACAGCAACGGCACCACCAGAGATTCAAGAAGACATCCTCAGTGTGTTAAATATACCGACCCCCCTTATTCTCACACAAGGAATTGAGCGCCCTAATTTGAAATTAAGCGTTCAACACAATGAAGATGACAAGGAAAAGTATAAGCAACTCAAAGCATTTCTTGAAGCACAAGAGACAGCAGACTCTCAATCGAAAAACGGGATTATCTACGCCGGACGGCGACGCGAAACCGAAGAGATCGCAAATTTTCTACAAAAGCATAGACGCCGAGCCGATTTCTATCACGCCGGACTTGAACCCCAAGAACGGAAGCGTGTACAGGAAGCCTTTTTTGATAACAGCGAGAACGGATTGGACATTGTCGTCGCCACGAACGCTTTCGGGATGGGCATCGATAAACCGGACATCCGATACATTGTACACTGGACACTCACTGGTACCCTTGAAGAATACTGCCAAGAATTTGGTAGGGCAGGTAGAGACGGCGAGGACGCACGCTGTGTGCTGCTATTCTGTCAAGATGATCGCGGATTGCACGAGTGGTTTGTTAGAGAGAGTACACCGGATAAGCAATTTTTGCTTAAACTCTTGAAAGTCATTGAGAATTTCAACGGTAGCGACAACTATCGCACAATCTCTAACGAGGAACTCGAATGGATGAGCGGCGGCAACCCGACTAAGACGCTTGTTAGCCTCAGTTATCTCGAAAAACTCGGATTTTTGAAGCGGTGGTATAACGTCCCGTCTCAACTCTCTGTGAGGTTTCATGGATTCTGGACCGAAGCACCGGAGCCAGCAGACGCAGCACAGCGCGAACTCCTCAGCGAATTGCGGAACGGCGCAAAAACGATTCTGGAGCTCTGTGAAACCGTTGGGCAAAATCCGAAGGCGATCATGGAAGACCTCGCCGAACTACAAAGTGACGGTCATATTCGGTACTGGGGACAGGAAGACTTATTACTCATTGAACTGCTTGAAGACAGTCAAATGCTCAGCACGCTGACAGATGAACAGATTGAGGTAGGGGATTACGTCCGCCGAAAACAGAGCCAGATTGATCAGATGATCGTTTATGCGTTAGATACCACCTGCCGAATGCGTGTGATTCGAGACTATTTCGGTGAATCCGTTGATGAAAACTACCGATGCGGCACCTGCGATTTGTGTCAAGCGCAAGCTGTTAGTGGTTAGCAATCAGCTGTCGGCTGTATGAAGTTTAAGAAAATAAATCGATAATCCCCAGGCCCGGTGCGGTTTGGAACCGCACCGGATCTTAGGCACAAACGCTGTAGTAACCTCATTGGATGTTTTATGAATAGGACTTACGTATTCGGTCTTAAAGTCCCCCTGATAAGGGCGATTTAGGGGGTTTAAAATACGGAAATTACCGCTTTTGATGTCTAAATGTCCGATATTTGCTCAATTTGCGTAAGTCCTGATGAAATAACCGAATTAAAAAATTAATCTTCATTCAGCCGTCAGCAGCTGGTATCCTACAGTAAAGAGACTTCTTTGCTTGATACTTGTATTCCGTCTCTATAATCACGAATTAGTGTTTAATTCTCAGTGCGAAGCGCGTCAATCGGTGAAAGTCGTGCCGCCTGCATCGCGGGATAGACCCCGAAACTGACACCCATGAAAACCGAAAAGATGACAGAAGTTAGTATCCACGGCAATGAGAGGACGACGGGCCACTCCGGCACAATCTGTACAATGCGCACAGCGAGGCGTGCCATGCCGTGCGCTGCAACCCAGCCGCCTGCGATGCCAAGCACGCCGCCACAGAGACACAGACAGATGGATTCCGTCAAGAACTGCCAGAAAATGTGAATCCGTTTCGCACCTATGGATTTTCGTAAGCCGATCTCCCGCGTCTTCTCACCCACAGAGACGAGGCATATATTCATAATACCGATACCGCTCACGAACAGTGAGAACCCAGCAATACTCCCCAAAGTGATCTTTATCACCTTTTCGATGTGGTCCAGCTGCTTCGTTGTCCGTTTCGGTATCCAAAGCCCGATAAAGTCATCTTTTCCGCGGTGTCTTTTACGCAGGACGTGCTTAACCGAATCAACAATACCGTCGATATCAGAACCTTTTTGAAAAAAGACAACCAAATCTTCAACGTAGCGAGTGCCTGCAATCCGTTGTTGATAGGTTGTTAGCGGCACGCAGATAGCATCATCTAAACAATACCAGATATTAAGGCTACGCCCTTTTATTTTCATCACACCTACAACCCGTAGTCTGACTGGGGCTTGCCGCCAATGATACCGGATTTTTACCTCTTGTCCAAGCGGGGAAGCATCTCCGAAGAGTTCTGTAGCAGTCTCTGCCCCCAAAACGCAAACCTGTTTTGCGTCTTCAATATCACCTTCGGAAAGGAACCTACCCGCATGAAGATCCCAGTGCATACCGGTAGCGTAGTCTGCAGTGACACCTTCTAAAAGCGGTCGTGCTTGCCGCCCATCCCGACTGGTAACAAAGGTCTCGTAGCCTTCATGTTTCGGCAATACAAATAGGACGTTAGGACATTCCGCCTCAATCGCACGAGCGTCCTCAAGGGTATATCGTTCGGTGGTACGCCGGACGAACCGTCGGTGTTTCCAAATAGAGGTACGTGTCCAGAATTGGACCTGGTTTGTACCGCCGAGTTTCTCGATGTCTTGGGCGATGAGCAATTTCGCACCGTCCCCGATGGCGATCATGCACAACACACTCGCGATACCGATGAAGATACCGAGAATGGATAAACCGGCACGAAGTTTATTTCGCACAAGGTGCGCAATACCTGCTGTGATAGCCTCACGTAATTTCATTTGCTCTAAATAAAGTGTGTATTATGTCTGACCCTGTTTCTCGCAAGGACGGACGCCTATAATAAATTCTACATATACGGGTATTTGGATGCACTTTCAGTGGGTTCAACAAGTCAATTTAAGCGTTGACCCTAAAAATCACAAATGCTTAAACCCCGTGTTTAGTTAAAAATTCATAAAGGTTTACGGTTTTGAATGTCATAGTGCAGACGCGAGGTTAGGTCCTCACCCAGTAACGGGTGGGGCCCCATCTTCGCCACTGGTGTGCCTATCCCGTAAATGCCTACACATTTTTGCGGTGTACTCGCCCAAATGCGACGTGCATTCAGGCTTTACTATAATTATAAAGAGGGGAATTTTCGACAAAAAGGTTTAAAAATAGCAAAATCGCGAACGCGGTACCTGTCAACCTAATTGGGTGTAAGGTTTCATATCCCACAGCAGAATAGTACCATCAAAACCGCCGCTCGCTAAAAGCGTGCCATCTGACGAAAAAGCAAGGTCTTGAACATCGGTGGAATGTCCCCAGAAGGTGGCGATATTTTCACCACTTGCAATCTCCCACAATCGTACAGAGACTTTATCAGATCCATGACACCACCAAGTGCCGGAGGCGAGATACCGTCCACAAGGTGAAAAGGCTAAGGCAAACGGACGACGAGATTCCTCGGGAGGCAATATTACCATGTGGGTTTCATAAGTTTTTGCATCCCATAACCGAATCTCGCGTTCTATACCACCGGCAATCAGTTTCCCACAAGCCGAAAATGTGATGTTCCAGATTTCTTTATCACGCGATTTTTGTCCTTTAGACACTGCTTCAAGGGTGCGTTCAATTTCCTTAGCATCACCTTTATATAGGTTGGCATCTGATGGTGGTGTTAGCGATAGCAAAGTTATAAGCGAACCGTGTTCAACATTCCACACTCGGGCGGTCTTGTCGTCCGATGCACTGACGAGCTGCTGCCCATGAGGGTGAAAATCAATAGACCGAATCCATCCAGTGTGCCCTGTCAGCGCGTGCAGTTTCTTCCAACGTTGGGCATCCCATACATGAAGTACACCATCGCTTGTTGTACTGACAAAGTGTTTGCCTGTCGGTGAAAACGCCGTAACAGAAACAGCTTGGGATTCAACAAATTCCGAAAATCGGGTGCCAGACGGAACGCTCCAAATTTCAATAGTTTTGAGGAAACTCGTCGCCAGAAATTCTTCGGAGGAAGACATAGAAGTCCACCTTTTTGTATTATTTAGTTCTGTGTTTGTTTGCAACCCCCGTTTTACCTGTTTTTGTAAAATATCCCAAAAAACGATGCCACTACCTTCTCCGTACCCGCTCACCAACACCTTGTCCTCCTGAGAAAAAATAACTGAATTGGCAAGAGATAGGTGCCCGGGCAGAGACGCTACATGGGCAGTATCCGCATCCCACACGTGGAAATCGCGCGCACTGGCGATAGCGAATTGCTGCCCATCATTTGAAAAACGTGCAGCACCGGTATGACCGCGATGTTCAAAGGTATCAAGCTTCTCTCGCTCGGACGCATTCCAAATCACAACCTCGTCCTCATAGATGTCAGCAACCCGTAAGGAACCCTCAGACGAGTGAGCAAGTCTGACCTGATATCCACTATATTCGATAGCTGTTTCCACAGTCTCTTTAAGGATATTCCAGATGTAAACCTCAACGGTTTGACTCCCGCCTTCTCTTTTCTGTATGCCAGCGGTAAGGAACTGTCCACACGGTGAAAAAACGAGGCTGTCAACCTGGGGCGAGCGTACAGTGAAGTGCGCGATTTGCTCGCCTGTTTCTATCTGCTTTACTAAAATCTCGTTATCGCAAGACATGTACGCAAGCAGCGTTTCGTTGTGGGAAAAGCAAATTGGGAAAGGAAGAGAACCGTATCTTCTTTTCGGTTTTTCAACAGTGAAATTCAAAATAGGGACTTCTGTTTTTGCAGACCAGACAGAAATGGGAGCGAAGTGGTAGCGCGATGCAGCGAGGTATTGTCCATCCGGTGAAAATCTGAGCTGGGCGATTCCACGGTTGAATCTCTCTCGTTGTCCTATCTCTACAATATACTGCTGGTTTTGTATATCCAACACTTTAACGATGCCATCCGCATTGCCAGTGGCAATCCATTGCCCATCGTTGGAAAAGGCGGTAGCAGAAACCATGCCCCTTTCGGTTTCCCACAACGCAATTGGCTGCATTTTGGTGAGTTCATACCACCACACTCCAATATCTGTTGCAACGGAGAGATGGGTGCCATCCGGCGAAAAAGCTACGTCTCTAACTCTTCCTTTACCCAGTCGGGCAATCGCGTTTTCTGGGAGTGCCCAAGTTGTAGTATCGCTGTTATTGACTTTCATCATTGAGATCATAAACCTCCTTGGAAGCAGGACTCACGCACCTTTACCGCGATAACCTTTTCTGATACACGAAAAAATCTGTTCACTTGGCCGCGGTTACGACTTTCGCGCAATAATGCTCAGTATCAAAAGGTAATCTGAGAGAAACAGGTAAAAATTAAATGTCAGGGTGATTTACAGAGTCAACAGGACTGAGGTTGCTGAGTGCTTCTGTATAGACTTGTCGAAGTGGGACGTTGTTTTGTTTGGCGAGACGTTTACAATCTTCATATTCAGGAACGGTCTTGATAAGCGTCCCGTTGAGGTACCCGCGTTTCGCTTGGATCGCGCCCCACTGTGTCTCTACTTCAACAAAATCGCGACGCAGTTTGATCCGGTCAGCAGAGGAGAGTCTAACACCGAAAGTCGTGGTTTCGGTGAGAAGGAGTTCGATGAGTGTATCCCGATGTTCAGTAGGACAAAGCACAGTAATTTGTGTTGCCGGTCTGCCTTTCTTCATAAAGGTAGGGATGAGAAAGACATCAAGCGCGCCGTGTTCAAAGAGTTGGGAGGTAACATAGCCAGTAATCTCCGGCGACATATCGTCTACGTTGGTTTCGATAATGTCCACGCTGTCCGTTTCGGCGTGGTGGTGCGTCGTTTTTGAACCAATGTCCGACGTTTTTTCACCGAGACAGAGACGGAGGAGGTTTGGACGCTGTTCGAGGTCGCGGGTGCCAGCACCATATCCGATGCGGTCAAGCCGCATCTGTGGCATCACCCCGAATTGCTGTGATAACGTCGTGATGAGTGCGGCGCCGGTCGGCGTGACCAATTCCTTTGGAATATCGGTTTGCTGGATCGGTACACCTTGTAGAAGTTCCATCGTGCCGGGGACAGGGACAGGCATGAGTCCATGTGCGCATCGGACAAAGCCTCTACCGAGAGAAAGCGGGGAGGCAAACACAGCGTCAACATCCAGATACGCAAGACCGATGACAGACCCGACGATGTCCACAATGGAATCGATCCCACTGACTTCGTGGAGATGAACCTTGTCTTTCGTTGTATTGTGAACCTTCGCCTCCGCCTCCGCGAGTCGGTCAAAGACGCGTTTCGCTATATCCCGAACCTCTGCATCTAAACTGCTGTCGTCAAGCAACTTGAAAATGTCAGAGAGGTGGCGACTCGGTCCGTGCTCGTGATGGTGAGCATGCGCATGTGTATGCGTATGGGAGGGTTCGTGTGTATGCGTATGGGTATGTTCGTGTGCTTCTTCGCCGTGTGAGGCTGTGTGTGCCGGATGGACTTCTACAATCGCACGGGTGCCAGTGATACCGTGTTTCACGGCTTTTTCAAAGCGTAGACTGAACTCTGCATCGAGTTTAAGGGTTGCCAATCTGTCTGTGAGTATTTCCGGTGGTACACCTACATCAACAAGCGCACCGAGTGTCATATCGCCACTGATACCTGAAAAGCAGTCGAAATACGCAATCTTCAAGGGCAGGCTCCTTTAGATTTTCAGCGTAACGTTGTGAAGGCACACGGTGTGTGCCTTCCATTCCATCGCATTTCCTCTTAAAGTCCCCCTGATAAGGGGGATTTAGGGGGTTCAATCACTTGCTCTTAAAGTCCCCCTGATAAGGGGGATTTAGGGGGTTCAAATCATCTGCTCTTAAAGTCCCCCTGATAAGAGGGATTTAGGGGTTCAATCATCTGCTCTTAAAGTCCCCCTGATAAGGGGGATTTAGGGGGTTCGATCATTTTTCAAACTCGTATTCTTTAAGAATCTTGGAGCAATTCTTGGAGCAATTCTGTTGATTCGTGGCGTTTGAGTTTATCAATGGCTTCAACCTCTATCTGCCGCACACGCTCCCGGCTGATTCGGAGTTTGTCTCCGATGTCCGCCAAGGTATACTCCGTATTGTCGATCAAACCGTATCGCAAGATGATTACCTGTGTCTCACGCGGGTTGAGGGTCCTGTTAAGGATCTCCGTGATTACCTCAATTTTAGCATAATCAACGAGGTAACTTTCTGGTGTAATTTGAGATTGATCTGGAATCAGTTCAGAAAACGAACCGTCCGGTGAGTCTTCATTAATGGGTGCATCAAGCGGCACAGGATCCCTTGTCGCGTTGAAGATCTCGGAGACCTTTTTTTCTGTGAGTTCAACTGCACTTGCGATTTCGGTTGTTGTCGGTTCACGTCCGAGTTCGGTTGTCAGATCCGACTGTGCCTGTTTAATAGCACGTCGTGCCTCGCCGATATAGCACGGGACACGGATCATCTGTCCTTGTTGGTCGAGTGCCCGTTTGATGGACTGCATAATCCACCATGTCGCATAAGTGCTAAATCGAAATTTGAGGGTGTGGTCAAACTTATCCACGGCACGCATCAACCCAAGACTGCCTTCCTGCATCAAATCGAGGAAGGTTAACGATGTTTTACTGAAATGATGTTGCTTGGCGATACTTGCGACGAGGCGCAGATTCGCTTCAACGATTTTTAGCTTCGTTCCATGTGTGATCTGATCCGCTGCTTCCAATTGCTCCGCCAACCACTTGATATGTGCATATTCGTTCCGGACATCTTCAAGCACAAATCGCAGTGCGCGTGGCGAGTTCGTAGCAGTCCGTTCCGGCAACATATCAGACGGCAATTCTTTCAAGAGTGTTTCGATCTCGCATCGGATAACGTCAAACTCCTGAAAAGCGTGCGACGCTTGTGCTTCGTCAAAGGGTCCGAGCGTGGTACGATCATAGTCGCGTACTGATGATAGTTCAGCAAGCGAAATCTCACGCTGTTGTTGGTCCGACTGCCCCATTTCTTTCTTAAAGGTCCTGATACTGCGACGAATGGTTTTGCGGGCGTGTGCCTTGAAGTCTGCACCGTGTTTTATGTCGCCATCGTCAATAGCTTCCAAAAGCCCAAGGCTGCCCGCCTGCATTAATTCGGGCGGTGAAGTTTCGTCAATATATTTTTTCAGCAGGTGTATGTTTTCTTGAAAAATTTTCCACCGTGCTTGTTTTAACAAATTCGCCTTCGTCTCCAATTTCTCCAATAAAACGCTGAGGGCTTGTATTTCGGCGCGGATTTGACTTATAATTAAACCGTGTTCCGATTGCGGCGGTTCAAATTTGTGGTTGTTTTCTGGGGTCTCGTCTTTAGCAATATCAAGCGAGGCTAACATCCAGCTCGGAAATTGGCGCAATAAGGTGGTGAACGACCGGAGACCCTCTTGATACTTTTCAAAGAGGGCAGTTTCTTGTTCAGGCTCCAACAAAGGGGTCTTGGCTATCTTCTGCAAGTAGGCAAAGGTTTCATCTCTTGGCGATTCTACGGGGGTCTCGTCCGTCTCCTCTTCCTCTGCGAAAATCTCAGGTTCTACCGGATAGACCGGGTAATAGTCTTTCATGTCCTCACCTCATCATCGTCTTGATCTCCAGATCGGAGTATTTTTTGAATTTGACGCATACAGCGAAAATTATTAAAATAAAGTTTAACTTTTTAGTCAGTATGTGGTATGCTATTAAGCGTAATCATCTACATAGATTTTAATATCGGATTCACAAATTGACGAAAAGCGCAAATGAACTCGGTATAACCACTGGAGGCAGTTAATGGCTCAACTCACACAAGATGAAATTATAAAAAGATGCCAAGCCGGTGAATCCTGTGCTGGTGAAAATCTTGCAAACCTTGATTTAGCGAATCAACAGCTTGCGGGTATTGACTTATCAGAAGCAGATTTGAGCGGTGCCGATTTGCAGAACGCCGACTTAACGGATGCGAACCTAAACGATGCGAATCTCGCCGGTGCAAACCTTTCAGGTGCCACGCTACATCGGACGTATCTCGTCGGTTCTAATTTGACGGATGCCAACCTTGAGGAAGCGAACCTGTGTGGTGCTTTTCTCAGTGGAAGCCTGCTCTGTGGCACGAACTTTAAACGCGCCGATTTGCGCCGTGCTACGCTCGGATGCCCACAATGCGAGGTACCGGGGCCCTTCGGATCGCTCACCAGTTTCGAGGATGCTAACCTTGAAGAAGCGATTTTCGGTGAAATCAAACTGAAAGGCACTGTTTTGCTCGGTGCTAATTTCAAGGACGCGTATTTATACGAGGTCGATCTCTCGGAAACTGTTTATCGCGAGTCTGATCTCGAAGGTGCTATCACGAAAAAGGGACGAAATTAAAGCGTTGATTTCTTGCTTTGCGTACTTCGTAGGTTTCTAAGCCTTGCTGTTCAAGGTGCCCCCGCATTCACTGATAAGGTTACCCTATCGTCTCGATCGCCGGATTGTCTTAGGATTCGGAGATTGAGACGCAAACACTTAATAGTGTTTACCCATTTTCCTATTATATGTGACGTTAACAAAACACAAGAGGTTTACCTAAAGTGCATTTTTTTTCATATAAATTTTAACTACTACGTAGGAAAACTGATATGATTGCAAGCGCATCCACAATATCATTGGCATCGTAGTGTTAACTCAGTTGCATTTCGCTGAGTTTTTTATACAACCCGCCTTTTGCTAATAGGGTCTCATGTGTTCCCGTTTCCAAAATCTCTCCCTTCTTTATCACAAGAATCTTATCCGCTCGGACAACGGTTGATAAGCGATGCGCGATAATAAAACTGGTTCTCCCTTCCATCAGGTTTGTCAACGATTCTTGGATGAGTGCCTCAGATTGCGTATCCAGTGAAGATGTGGCTTCGTCTAAGACGAGAATCGGTGCGTCCTTTAGGAGCGCGCGTGCGATGGATAAGCGTTGTTGCTCGCCACCAGAGAGTTTCATACCGGCTTCGCCTATCGGCGTGGCATAGCCTTCTGGAATTCTTGTGATAAATTCGTGGGCGTTTGCCCGTTTCGCCGCCGCAATGATCGCTGCATCGGTAGCATCTGGGCAGCCATAACCGATATTCTCCAGAATCGTGCCATCAAAGAGGAATGTATCCTGTGGAACGAGTGCAATATTTTGTCGCAACGACGCCAGTTTTACTTCAGAAATAGGTACATCATCAATCAAAATCTTCCCAGAACCGACTTCATAGAAACGCAACAGCAGATTAAGGAGCGTCGTCTTTCCGCTGCCACTTGGACCGACGAGGGCGACAACCTCTCCGGGTTTCGCCTCAAAAGTCACGTTATTGATAACACGTTTGGCAGCCGCTTGTCGGTTTTCCGAATTTTGCGAATAGGAAAAAGAGACGTTTTGGAATGTGACGGCTCCGTGGATATTTTTCAGTTCAATACCCTTTGTTGATTTCTCCGTAGGAAAGTCGCGTGCGTCTGCGTTGTTCTCCTTACCTGCCTCGGCTCTGAAATCGAGCAGATAAAAAATCCGTTCCGCGGAGGCGAGGCACTGTTGCAAAGCACTATTGACATTGCCAATCGTCTTAATCGGCTTGAACATGTAACTTACCATCCCAACGTAATTGAAAAACCAACCTATAGCGAGTTGTCCACTAATCACCCGCCAGCAGCATAATCCAAAAACAGTCGCAATACCGAGAGTGCCCAACCATTCAATTGTGGGTGGCAGGAGTGCCGCAAACCGGGCGCGCCGCATTGCTGAGCAATATTGGTTCCAGTTAATGGTTCGGAAACGTTTTGTTTCTGCATCTTCAGATGTAAAGCTTTTGATAATCTTGATGCCAGAAAATGTCTCTTTGAGTTGTGAATAGATGTCCGCGCTCTGTTGCTGGATCTCTGTGCTGGCACCACGAATTCTTTTGCCGATAGACGCAATCAGATAAGCGATCAGTGGGAGGAACAACAAAACCAAAAGGGTAAGTTTGAAACTCGTGATTAGCATCGCAGAAACAAAACAGACAACAACGACAACGGCGCGTATGATGCCTGCCATCGCGGCAACAAGTGTCTGCCACACTCGGACATCGTCAGTAATACGTGTCATGAGGTCCCCGGTGCGTTCTTCGCGTAACATACCTAACGGCGCAGAAACAATTCGTTGATAGAGGTCATTCCGTAGCCGAAAAGCGAGTTTATGTCCGACCCGTGCCATCACATAATCGTTGCCGTAAACGAAAAAACCTTTGATGAAAACGAGAATAAGTACGCCGCCAAGTAGCCACAGAAAGTATTTGAGTGCGTCATCCCCATCCGCTAATACGACTTCAAAACCGTCAAAAGCCAACATTCCTTCACTGCCTTCGCGCTGGAAGTATCGGACAGAGACAGGTTCATCAAATGCGTTCCCACTGACAGCTTCGAGGGCGTTAACTGCATCGTGCAAAATAAGTTGAAAAACGCCTAAGTCACACACAGCACCTACTAAGGCGAAAGCCATTGCTAAGAGAATAGAACCGATGTAAGGGGTGTGATACCGAATAAATCGGCTAAAGGTTGGGTTTTTTGTTTTTTTTAATAATAGCATCGCTTTTTTACCATAGGACTTACGCATTTCCTCTTAAAGTCCCCCTGATAAGGGGGATTTAGGGGGTTAGACTCTTAAAGTCCCCCTGATAAGGGGGATTTAGGGGGTTAGACTCTTAAAGTCCCCCTGATAAAGGGAATTTAGAGGATTAGACTCTCAAAGTCCCCCTGATAAGGGGATTTAGGGGGTTAAAAATACGGAAATTGCTGCTTTTCGGGTAAGTCCTGAACCAATTATTTCAGTTGGTAACTACCGAATTGGATGGCGCATGCCTGTTTCGCAGCATCGTCCACGTTTGAAAAAGGGCAGCGGATACTGAGTTCCTGCTTCTGGAAATCCACACCCTCGATGATCCCGATGGCATACGTATTACCGGCACTACCAATTAACCCGACCAAGCGACGTTCAAAATAGGTACGGAGTTCTACTGTAACGCGCGTCAGGCTTAAATAATTTTTAATATGAGTGATCGACGCTTTAGAAAGGGGTTTTGGGACAATGAGGCATAAGGTACGGCTCCCCCACTCGGCGTGGTCAACCTGCGTCTCCGCGAGGCGAGAGAGGATTTCTAACTCTTTCTCATTTGCGATACGTCCTATGAAAAACGGTGTGCGTCCACCACAAATCTGTTCAAAAGGCACCTGTTGTACGTCGCTATCGGAGAAGTAGGTATCAAATTGGTCTTTTCGATACCGGCTGCGCATCTTACTACTTTTGACACGGACACTCCGATGTGGAAGTAGGTAATGGATGTTGAGCCACTCCTGTTGACTGTAGCACGCCGTTATCTGCTCCAGTTCGGTGGAACGTCCAATGCAGACGAGGTGATCCGGTCTGATGAGTTCGATTTTGTGTTGTTTGAGAATAACCGCGGGAGGATCGTGAATATAGCCAGTGGTGTCAACAACAACGAAATCAGCATCGGTTTCACGCGCGCTATCTACCATCAAGCGTGTTCCCGCCAAGAGTCCAAGCAAGTGTCCTTGTGGCGACACAGCACCCACAAAATAGAACCGGTCGGCGGTGCCGTCGAATACGACAGGGTTCTTTGTCCGATTTTGTTTGCTATCTGAAACGGATGCTTGCGGGTTTTCGTCCGGTGCGAAGGATTTTATTCCGATTGTAGTAGGGGGACCGATTTGGGATTGTCCGATGTCTGTATCCACACAGGCAACTTTGAGGCGCTTTGCGAGTGCTGAATCCGCTAAAAAACGGCAAAAAGTTGATTTTCCCACATCGGTTGTGCCGATGACAAGGACAATCTGTTGAGGCTTGACAATCCGACTCGCAAGTTCTTTCCAGTCCTGGTTAACTTGATACGTGCCATCCATCTTTCTGCCTCATGGTGCGAAGATTTAGTCGCCAAGGCTCATTTGATAGCGGAAAGTGACACCGGGCGGACTGAACATCTCATCCAAAGCCGGTATCTGTTCAATTCCGACGAGTTGCTCAAACAGTGATGCCCTTTTCTCTTTACGTATCACCTTGGGTTTACCCTCAATACCTGATAACTCTCCGGCGATATTAATCGCATCAGGCAAATTGCCGAGTCGGTCCAATAGTTTTGACGCCAGTGCCTGTTTTCCTGAGAAGATGCGTCCGTCTGCGAGTTCAACGACCTCAGCACGCGTTAATTTGTCGCCACGTGCCGCAAAGATCGTATCCACGAATTGGTTGTAGACATCATCCACAGTGGTTTGGAGAACTGCCCGTTCTTGTTCTGTCAACGCTCGGAAAGGCGACCCCGTATCCTTGAATTCACCGCTCTTAATGACCTGATGTTCTAAGCCGACCTTGTCGTATAAGCCTTTCATCCGCGTGAACTGCATAATAACGCCGATGCTACCGGTTAGCGTGCCGGGATTTGCGACAATTGTGTCCGCAGCGCAAGCGATATAGTAACCGCCTGATGCTGCACTGCCACCCATTGAAGCGACTATCGGCTTCTCTATCTTTTCCAATTCGCTGTAGATTTCCTGAACGGGTGCGACACTGCCGCCGGGTGAATCAATTCTAACAACCAACGCTTTGATGCTCGGATCATCGCGATAGGTGTGAATGAGTTTAATCGTCGCGTCGGATCGGGTGATAATGCCCCGAATATCTATCACAGCGACTTTCTGCCCGATTGATGTGCTACCGCCCATTGAGCGCAATAAAACCAGCATCAAGAAAAACAGGGCGACGATACTACCTAAGATGATAAAAACACGTTTTTTCTTCATTTTTTTTATTTTTAACTAAGTCCTTACGCATTGCTTCTTAAAGTCCCCCTGATAAGGGGGATTTAGGGGGTTAAATACGTGTAAATTTGCGTAAGTCCTATAAGTATTAAGTTTCCACTCCGATGTATTTCAGCACATTGGGGTAATTACAGGTTTAATTACAACGCACAATTTCCCAGGTCTCAGGGCTATTTAGTTCTCGGTTTTTTCCTCCAATTTTAGACTCCCAGGCCCAGTAGGTGCGGTTTAGAACCGCACCGGGCTTGAGAAGACAGATTTAAAAATTTAGAGAATCCGATAATTTCTTAAAACTAAATGACCCTGTCCCAGGTCTGCGGAGCACCAGAAAAAGGTGGGTGCTATCACCGCCGAACGATGACAACCCAAACGGTTTTTAGCAACCATCCTATATCGGAGGCGATGCTCTGTGTCGCGACGTAGTGGAGATCCAGCACGAGTTTTTTGGGCATTAGCTCGGTGATGTAGTAGTGTTCCGCATCCTGTTGCCCTTTGAGTTTCTCCTCCTCATCACGGTTAGCGAGTTGTGAGGGACCGGTCATCCCCGGTTTCACCTGTAGCACCTGTTTCTGGACTTCCGTGTAGTATTTAACGTAATCGGGTGCCTCTGGACGCGGCCCGATGAGGCTCATCTCTCCTTTGATAACATTGATTAAATTTGGGAGTTCGTCAAGTTTCGTCCATCTCAAGAACCTACCGATGCGTGTGATCCGTGTGTCTCGATAGGTTGTCAAGCTGCCGCCGAGCGTGTCGGCGTTGACCACCATGGTCCTGAATTTATACATCTCAAAGACGGCTTCGTCCTTGCCCACCCGCTTGGCTTTGTAAAACACCGGTCCTTTCGATTGAAACTTTGCGAGCAGACTGCCAAGGAAAAAAAGGGGGGACAAAAGCAGAAGTGCAATAATCGCAAACACGAGATCAAATGTCCGTTTCCCCAAAGTCCGTTTGGGTTCGATAATGACATCTGGAGTGTCTACGGTTTGCGGCATGCGATGACCCTACCTTATAGGGCTAACGGCGATTTGTGGTAGCGGTTTTCGCTTCCGCGGGGAACTGAACAATCTCAGACCCGCTATCTGTCTCTGTCTCTGTAATGAATGCGCGGTTCGGCTGATATGTCGGCACCAATTCTTGGAATTTCGCGACAATCCCTTCGGCATCGAGTCCGTCTGCGAGCTGCGAGAGTTCATTAATCTGAGAAAGGAGTTGCCGTTCCTCAATCGCCTCTAATTGTGCTACAAAGATACGCTGATGCTTTGTCGCTGTAACGCCTTCTTTCGGTGTAAGGAGTTCTTCATATAATTTCTCACCGGGTTCTAAACCTGTGAATGCGATCTTGATATCCCTGTCCACCTCAAGTCCAGAGAGCCGGATGAGGTCTTGGGCGAGGTCAAGGATTTTGATCGGTTCTCCCATGTCTAACATCAGAATTTCGCCGCCATTTCCCATGGCGCCCGCTTGGATGAGGAGTTGGACGGCTTCAGGGATCGTCATGAAGTAGCGTGTCGCTTCGCGATGTGTAACCGTGACGGGACCGCCCTTCGCGATTTGACGTTTGAAATTCGGGAGGACGCTTGCGCGACTACCGATGACGTTCCCGAAACGAACTGCGATGAAGCGTGTGCCGTTCTGCCTCGCCTTGCACTGAATCAATTTCTCTGTCACACGTTTGGAAGCACCGTAAACGCTCGTTGGGTTCACCGCTTTATCAGATGAGACGAGGATAAATGCCTCTACGTTGTGTTTAATCGCGGCGTCAATCAGGTTTTGGGTGCCGAGAATGTTGTTTTTGACGGCTTCGTCGGGATGGTTCTCCATGAACTTGACATGTTTGTGCGCAGCGGCATGGAAGATAATATGCGGGCGATATTTACGCGTAATTTGGGAGACCTTGGCGTTGTCTCGAATATCGCCGATAATTAAAGCGCGGTTCAGTTCCGGCTCGAATTCGCGGAGTTCTATATCCGTGTGATAGATACTATTCTCACCGCGCCCGAAGAGGATAAGGAGCTCAGGATCCAGTTTCGCGACCTGTCGGCAGAGCTCAGACCCGATGGAACCACCGGCACCTGTTACCATCACGCGTTTACCGGAGAGGTATTTAGAAACCTCAGCCATGTCCATTTCGGAGATCGAACGATTCAGAAGATCCTCAAATCGGACTTCTCGGATGTGGCTGACACTTGCACGCCCTTCAAGGATCGCATGAATGTTCGGGACTATTTTGAATTGGCATCCACGGTACTCACACTGCCGAATAATCTCACGAATTTTTCCGCCGGGTGCGGACGGGATAGCGATGACGACCTCGTCAATCTCTCGTTTTCGGGCGATATACGTCAGGTCTCTGGTAGTACCGAGCACTTCAAGCCCCGCGACGGTTCTCCCGAGTTTACGGGGCGCGTCGTCAATGAAGCCTATCGGGACATACCCTTTTTCGGGATGATTTCTCAGTTCGCGTAAGACACCGATCCCTGTTTCACCCGCGCCGACAATGAGGACGTTTGTTGGCGGTTTTCGCGCCGGTAGATTGGATAAGGCGTTCACACCGTCTGAATCTTTGGTCTTCTGAGGACTCGCGCTGACCACCCGTTTATCTTTTTGAAAGATTTGTTTAGAGAATTTGGTAAACCCGATGAGTGCGAAGTTATAGAAGCCATCAATCAAGAATAGCACCCATGCGATTTTCAGTAACACGGAAAGCCCGATGAGTCCGATCGTCGCCAATATGATTGCAGTACCGAGTTTACGGAATTCCTGAGCGGCAGCGTGTTGCCACATCGGTTTATAAAGGTTGAACCCCAATAGAAAACCGATGCGGACTATCGTGACAACAGCAGCGATGACAAAAAAATGCTGATAAGCGGGTATGTTTGCGTTCTGCAATACGGCAGAAAACGGTGTTGACTGTTTTAAGAGGTCAAAACCGAATTGCAGACTGGTTAGGTAAGCGAATAGAAACGCAATATTAATAAGAATTACATCAACAACAACTAAAGAACTCCACTTTATTTTCGGTTTATCCATATTCTGTCCTCAAGAATTTTTAATGATCAAGGTTTCGCGCATCTTTCTGTAGGACTTACATCCCCCTTGCTGGCGGGGTGTTTTTGCTGGGGTGTTTCCCCTAGAAACCCCGCCAGCAGTGCGTAAGTCCTGTTTCTGGCTACTGTTACTGCCTTGTCGTCAGCCCTTGGGATGCTAGTGCGAGGTTGCTTCAAAGTCCGGCGTTTCGCCTGCTTGTGCATAGACGTGCTTTAGACGCGCTCCGATAGCCTCCCAACTATAACTATTTTCGACGCGGGTTCTGGCAGTTTGTGCAAGGGTTTTTCGTAAGCGTATGTTATCAAGTAAATGAATGACCTGTTCGGCAAAATCTGCGGGTGTGTCAGCGACGAGCAGCTCCTTGCCGATATCTGCTTCCAAACCCATCGCGCCGACGGAAGTCGTGACAACGGGGACACCCATCGCCATCGCCTCCAAATTTTTGGTTTGTATGCCCGACCCGGCGCGTAACGGCGCAACAAAAACCGATGCTTTTTCAAAATAGGGACGGACATCCGGTACATAACCGGTAACAGTCACGCCCTCGTGTGCTTCAAGCCGTTTCACAGGCTCCGATGGATGATTGCCGACGACGTAAAAGCACGCTTTCGGATGCCGTTCTCGAATGCGGGGGAACACCTCATCACAGAAATAGATCGCAGCATCGGCGTTCGGAAAGTAGTTCATCGTCCCCGTAAAGAGTAGCATCGGCGCGGGTTGTGGTGTCGGATTCGGTTGAAAGTAGCCGAGATCCACGCCCATCGGCACGATGGATAGATTCAAACTATCATCCTGTGCCAGCAGATAGTCGCGATCAAAACGTGCGACAACGGTGCCACAATCAAAAGCCTTCATAATATCGACTTCATAACGCCGTACCCGCTTTTCCTCTAATTTTACCAAAAAACGTTTTGGAGTGCAATCTAATTTTATTTTTGCAAGCCAAGGATTGCTTTCAAGTTCGGCGCGGCGACTGAGATTCAGTGCCAACGAATCACACAAATCTAAGACTTTAGCGGGACCTTGGACTTCTGTCACATATTGCCCCATCCGAAAGAGCTGCGCGTGAATCAACTCAAAACGCTCCTCTGTAAGGAGGTCGTTAATCCTGCGTTGCATCTGCGGTGCGTACCAGTAGTGCAGCTGGAGCGGATGTTTTGATAAACAGTGAACACCTGCATTCAGGTAGGCAAAAGAACGATGGAAACGTACCCACTCTATGCGTTCACAGAACGGTTCTAAATGTTTTGCTGATTCGATATCGGTTTCAGACTCTGCAAAATAAACGAGTGTTACGGCATGTTGTTTCGAGAGTTGTTTGATAAAGTTATACGACCGGATCCGATCACCCCGATGCGGCGGATACGGACACCGGAGGCTCAAAAATAGAATCTTCATCTTTTTTTGCTGTAGGACTTACGTATCTCCTCTTAAAGTCCCCCTGATAAGGGGGATTTAGGGGGTTTATAATGCGAAACGCTGTGTTGTCAGAAAATCCAAAAAAAGTTTACAGAGGTTTCTGATTAATTCTAAACGGATCCGGACTATCGGCTTTCTACATTAGCCCGGTGCTTCATCAGGCAATTCTGCTTCATCAATAAGCATTACCGGAATACCGTCTCGGATCGGGTAGCGACGTTGACACGCACCGATGCACACGAGTTTCTGTGCCGTTTCATCGTGTTCTATGCCACCCTTACATGCCGGACACGCGAGGATATCCAGCAGCGTTTTCGAGAGTGTATACGCGTTTTCAGAATTCAAAGGTGTGCTCCATTAAAAGTTACGAAATGTGCTAAAGTGAGTTAAAATTGGAAAGTTGTAGAGCGTGCAAGCCTTCTTTCAACTTTATAGACTTGAGAACACTTTACGGACTTTTAACGTTTTACGCGCCGTGGCACCGTTTATATTTCTTCCCACTTCCACACGGGCACGGAGCATTCCTGCCGACCTTCGGCATGTTCCCCATCGCCTGTTGCGAAGCGAATTCGGCTTGATCACTGGCTGAAGCCGCCCTGTTTGCTTGGGCGCGTCTCGGCTGTTGTCTACGCCGTCCGCCTGTCCGCCGACCCGGCGCGCTGCGCGGTGCTTCGGTGTTGACGCGAGATTTGAAAATAAATTCGCTGACCTCTTCCTCAATTTGCTGATACATACTCTCAAAGACCGCGAGTGCCTCATTTTTGAAGACAACAATCGGGTCTTTGCCACCGTATCCTGCCCCGAAACGGATACCCTCCTCGATGTAGTCAATATTATGGAGGTGATCCTTCCAATGATCATCAATTCTATCGAGAAGCAGCAAGCGTTCAAGAAGGCGCATCGTTTCTGGTCCGAGTTCGGTCTCGCGTTGTTCATAAGTCTCGCGCAGGACCGTCAATGTCTGTTCCTCAACTTCGTCCACACTCGCTTGTGCCAATGGCGGATTCCAAATCGGTTCGATTGGAAACTTGTTCGTCAACCACTGTTCATATCTATCGGGATTTTCAAGGGTGTTTCCGCCCTTTTCTGGTAGATTGTCATCGACAGCATCCTCAACGACCCGCTCAACCATCTGCCAGATTGTTGTTTTGAGGGTGGCAGGGGGCTTATCGCCTTTTTCAGCGAGTGCTGCGAGACCACTCTCTTCTGGGATACTCGCACTTTCTGGCAATTCCGGTGCGTCCGTTTCTGATGCCGCTTCATCCCCTAATAATACTGACAGGTCGGTCGCCGATGCCAAGACAGTGTCGCGCAAGGTATAGATGGTGTCGCGCTGTGAATCCATAACATCGTCAAACTTCAGAAGATTTTTCCGAATCTCAAAGTGCATCTGCTCGACACGCGTCTGTGCTTTTTCGATGGATTTGGTAACCCACGGGTGTTCTAATGGCACCTCTTCGTCCATTCCGACGCGGGTCATCAACCCTTGCAAACGTTCGGAACCGAATTTTCGCATCAATTCGTCTTCGAGGGAGAGATAAAATCGGGACGAGCCTGGATCGCCTTGTCTACCGGAACGTCCACGGAGCTGGTTATCAATACGACGCGACTCATGGCGTTCTGTGCCGACGATATGGAGCCCGCCTGCGGCTAATACTTTCTCTTTGTTCTCGTTACAAATCGCTTCCGCTTCTTCGAGTGCAGCCTGATATTTTTCGGATTCTGGCGGTAGTTCTTCTACCTTAACCTTCTGTTTTAGGAGCGTCTCCTTTGCTAAGCCTTCCGGATTACCGCCGAGTAGGATGTCCACACCGCGACCTGCCATATTCGTGGCGATTGTCACAGCACCTGGGATACCCGCTTGTGCGATGATATCGGCTTCGTGTGCGTGCTCCTTAGCGTTCAAAACTTGATGCTTGATGTCTCGATGTTTGGTCCTGAGCATCTTACTCAATTTCTCAGAATTTTCAATTGAAACGGTTCCAACAAGTATCGGGCGCCCTTTTTCGTGTTCTTCGACGATGTCTTTCAAGACAGCCTCATACTTCGCATCCTCAGTCGCATAAATTTGGTCGGGGTTATCAACCCGTATCATCGGTTCATTGGTAGGGATGACAGCAACTTCTAACCCGTAGATATGCGCGAATTCGTTCGCCTCAGTGGCGGCGGTACCTGTCATACCGGCGAGTTTATCGTACATGCGGAAGTAGTTCTGGTAGGTAATCTTGGCACTGGTTTCGTTTTCCTGAACGATTTTCACGCGCTCTTTCGCCTCAATCGCTTGGTGTAACCCCTCGCTTAACCGTCTACCGATCTGTTTGCGCCCCGTGAATTCATCGACGAGGAGGACTTCCCCATTTTCGACAAGATAATCGACATCGCGTTTGTAGAGGTGTTGCGCGGTGAGTGCCTGATTGACGTGATGCACCATCGCGATATTGGTATGTTCATAAAGATTCCCTACGCCGAGCCGACGTTCAACTTCCTCAACACCTTCATCGGTGAGGGTTACACTGCCGCGAGACTTCCCTTGCTGGTCAATCTGGAAATGTTCGCTTTCTTTGAGGTGTGTGACAACGCTGTTAACTTGTTTATAGAGTTCAGCGGGTTTACCCGCAGCGATTGAGATAATCAGCGGTGTCCGTGCCTCGTCAATGAGAATACTATCGACTTCATCGAGGATCGCATAAGCGTGCCCGCGTTGTACCTTCGCGTCGAGCGAGAGGGCACTGTTATCGTGTAAGTAATTGAATCCAAACTCGCTGTGAACACCGTAGGTGATGTCTGCCTTGTATCCGAGTTTTTTCTGTTCGTATGGTATTAGGTTGAGGGTGAGTCCGACGGAGAGTCCGAGGAAATTATAGATTTTTCCCATCCATTCGGCATCCCGACGTGCAAGATAGTCATTGACAGTGGCGACATGGACACCTTTGCCAGTGAGTGCGTTGAGATATACAGCAAGCGTTGAGGTAAGCGTTTTACCTTCACCTGTCCGCATCTCCGCGATGCAGCCTTGATGGAGTGCGGCACCCCCCATAATTTGGACATCGTAGTGGCGTTGTTTTAACGTCCGCACGGCTGCTTCTCGGACGACAGCGAAGGCATCGGGGAGGAGTTCATCAAGCGATGCACCTGCCTCTAACTTTTGACGAAATTCAAGTGTTTTGGATTGCAGTTTTGCATCTGTGAGTCTTTTGATTTGGGGTTCGCGTTGGTTGACCGCTTCAACAATATCACGATACTTTTTGACGTCCCGGTCTTCTTTACTACCGAAGACTTTTGTTAGCATATTTTGGAACATAGTTGCTATCCTATTTAGAGGTCTCTCTGTTTCGCGACAGATTTGGAATTTACAAACCCTGTCAGTCCAAGAGGTGTTTGCGGATGATTGTTTATTTCGCCTTACGCATTTCCTCTCAAAGTCCCCCTGATAAGGGGCGGGGAATGCCCATAAGGCATTCATACCGTTGATTCTTTAGGGGGTTTAAAATACCGAAATTTTAAAAGCTCCAGGCCCGGTAGGTTCGTCCTAACCGAACCGGATTAACTATTCGACCGGTTCCGCACGCAATGGAACCAACAAATTATGTCCGTCAATTTTCCTGCGCAAAATCGTATAAACCGCCGTGTTTCCGGCGGAAGCGATTGAAAACAGGTACGCAATAACCAGTCCGATCCCCATCAGCAGTGTGATTGTGAGAAAAACAGCCGCCACTGTCGTTGTGAAAGCGGATGTTTCTTTCATAGCAATACCGATGTTAAAGACACCCAGGCTGTTAACGTAGGGCAGCATTGCTAATTTTTCGATAGCTCCACCGAGCCATAGGTTTGCACACGCCATGATATGCTCCATCTGTCCGGTGTGTAGAAAAGATATTGGGAGCATCACGATTGAAAAACCGGCGAGGCAAAAAAATGCCCAGATCGGTACAAAGATAAGTTTGATCAGAAACAACATCACCTCATAACACACCGTGAGCCACGGTTTGTTCCAAACGATCGCAAACTGCTGATAGATTGTTTCAAACGCATCGGCACCTGTAGTGGCAACAACAGCAGGCACAAAGAGCAGACTCACACAGCAGACCGCAGCGATTAAGGCTATGAGCATACCCAGAAAAAAGCCGATCGGCATGAACAGTGAGGCGATCATGAGAAACGGTTTTCCGACGACCGGTAACTTTCCGATCCATGCGATGCCAAGCGGTATTAAAGCGAGAAATACCTGTATGAGGCACAAGCCGATAAACGCGCCTAAAACAGATTTCCAGTGTCCCTTGAGGAAAGTCACAGCATCGCCGACTGAGAAGAAGAAATCTCCGCGGAGTTGCTCAATGGTAATTTTGGAAGCCACAGTGCTTGCTAAGAAAAAGATACATGCGAAGCTGCCCATTCCTATCCACATTGCGATTTCAGTGATCTGTTCAAATTCTGCGTTACTGAACGGCGGAACGGGTAGAAGTGCGTACGCATTCCAAAACTCCCGCGCGGCAGTGCCACCTACAACGAAGAGGCTGAGATACACCAAAGTTTCATAGATCAGATACGCGATGATGAGTCCAATGAGATGAACGGCGATCTTTCGCCCGCTGAATCCGTAGCGGATGACTTGGAAAATATCCCTGAAATCGAAGTAGCGTTTTTCCATGAAGGGTTCTTCTACTTTTTTACCGGTGCTTGTGTATTAATGATACTACAATTTACAAGGTTTTGTCAAGTGGGAATAGTTATCAGTCCAGGGTCATTCAATTGTCCATTTTTCGATCGAATTTTCACCCCCAGGCCCGGTAGGTTCGGTTTCCTAACCGAACCGGATTCTACGCGGAAACCTTGAAAACTCCAAAAACCTCTTCAGTCGCGTAGCGACGGCATGTTTATAGCAGCGTTTTCAAACAAAAACCCAAGCCCCGTAGGGGCGGTATGTTTATGTCGGTGTTACAAAATACCGTGAAATAATCACTAAATTGACACCTATGGTTCGGTTTCCTAACCGAACCGGATTTTACACTGAAACCTTGAATACTTCAAAACCCTCCTCAGTCCCGTAGGGTTTATTTGCTTGGGTATTTCTTCAGCATCTTTGTAGAAGAACGTTAGATCCAGGAATCAAGCCCCGTAGGGGCGGCATCTACACGGATCTGCAAGGAAATGTTATCGAAAATCGCTAAATTGACACCTATGGTCGCGACTGAAAGTCGCTCCTACAGGAAGCGGAATGTTTAGTCTTTTTGGATGAATCCGTAGACAGGAATACGAATAGGTTTCGGATCCGCTGTAGTTAGGATTCGGATTTCTTCTCGTAAGGGTTCAGACCCATTCAGCGGATGCCACACAACTTTCATTCTTTGCTGGTGCTGTTTATCGCTCCCGTTCATCACACTAACATCCAGAACAGCAGGGGATATAACTTTTAGCACCTCAAAAGGCGTTTCAGCGGAAAGCACAAATTCTAACGACGGTTGTGTCTCTGGCACTGCCACACCGTAAGAGAGGGTTTGCGGTTGCACTATCACCGGTGGCACAACTTCCGCAGTGATCGGAAGCGTCAAGGTTCGTCCGTTGGGAAAAGCCAGCGTGAGTAGCGATGCGAAGCGTCCGCGCTCTCTGAGCGGACCGAGTTGAACCGTAATGAGGCGTGAATTATCTGCCTCCGAATCAGGAGTCATCTGCCATGTCAGTTTCGGATGACTTGCGGGTAAGAGACGGGTCTCCGATATGTTGAGCGGTGCATTCACAGTGAGTTTGATATGCTTTCGATGTGTCGTTTCGGGACGGATATTTCCAAACGCACAGACATCAGGATTGAGATTCGCAAACCGTTTGGCAGCAGCGACAATCGTCAAAGCAGCACTTGGAGTTTTGAGGCTATCAGTATAAATTACCGCGGTTGCCGAAGTCTCGTCAGCGGACAAGATTTCTGGGTTGATGGTTATGTGGAATGTCTCTTCTGTATCGGGTTGGATTACATCGGGGCCTGTAATTGCCGCGTAACTACAGCCTGTGTGAACGCTTTCGATACGGAGCGGATCTTTGCCTCTATTTCGTGCTGTTACGGATTGTGTGACGGGGCCTTCCCATTCTGGGAGCGTTCCAAAGTTGATATGTTGCTGTTCCAGCACAAGTTCGGCGGTGGTTCCGGGTGGGTTATTGACAAGGACGAGGATAAGTCCAGCAATTAGCAGCGCGGGGATAATGATGAGTGTAAGGATTGTGCGTTTGGACATGGTTCAGTATTTTTGTATTTTCACCGACTGAAGCAGAATTTTCAGAATTTTGGGATTTTCGGGATTTTGCTAATGAGCGATCAGTCGTCAGAACTCGGAGTTATGTGATTATAGGGTGGGCGGATGAAAGAAGGGTAGAGGGGGCCCTAAGTTTCTTTCTGGCGTTCTCTAAGTTCTTTTTCGGCGTTTTCTCGGTTAGTACGGGCTCTCGTATATTCGGGGTCAAGCCGGATCGCCTCGTCAAAATCAGAAATCGCACCTTCAAGGTCTCCCATTTTTCTTTTAGCAAGACCTCGGTTGTAGTAGGCTACCGCATATTCAGGGTTTATACGGATCACCTCGTCATAATCAGGGATAGCAGCCTCAGGGTGTTCCAGTCGAAGTTTTGCGTTTCCTCGGCTGTTGTAGGCTATCGTATATTCAGGGTTTATACGGATCGCCTCATCAAAATCGGAAATCGCTTCAAAATGTTTTCCCAGTGCGCTTTTGGCAAGACCTCGGGTGTGGTAGGCTATCGCATCATTAGAGTCAAGCCGGATCGCCTCATCATAATCAGTGATAGCATCTTCGGGGTGTCCCAGTTCGTTTTTGGTCCTTCCTCGGTTGTAATAGGCTATCGTAAATTCTGGGTCAAGCCGGATCGCCTCATCAAAATCGGAAATCGCTTCAAAATGTTTTTCCAGTCGAAGTTTGGCAGTACCTCGGTTGCTGTAGGCTCTTGCATATTTTGGGTTTATGCGGATCGCCTCATCATAATCGGAAAGGGCAGCCTCATAATCGCCTTGATCGTAGAACTCATTACCTCTATCGACGTAGGCTTCTGCGGATGTAGGATTCTTAGTGTTTTCCATCAGACGCTTCCCATTGTATCATGGCGTGGAGACCGGATGTCGTCTGTTAACTCGTCCAACCCATCCTCACTCGGTACTTCGGGGTGCCCGGGAACGTTTCTCGTTGCTGAAGTTTCTGCTTGTGCTGAGATGAGTTTGGTGATTTGGGCTAAAGTTTCTGATTGTGCTGAGGTTAGGTTGGTGATTTGTTCAGTTAAGCGATCTACTACGTCCACGCTGTCGGTTTTACTTCGACCTTCCCGCCATGATTTGAAAAAATAACCCGCTATAGAAAGTATCAAAGTTCCCAAGACTCCCAATGTTCCGTACCAAATCCGATCCACCGCCCCTTTTAAGTCGCGTATGTCCTCTTTCATGGTCGTTATATTCGTCTTATTTACTGCTACATCTATACTAAGGGTTTCAACTTTTGTATCAACTGCCGAAATTTTCGTCTCAATGCCTTCGACTTTCTTATCCACATGTTCGCGGATTTTCCCCTCTGATTGGTATATCTTCTCAGTAATTGTGTCGGTTTGCGCGAACACCGCAAAGGGAATAAAAAGGACACAGAGGACCCCGAGACATATCGTCCGCCCATTTAGCATTGTGAATCTCCCAGACTTCAGTTTTACACTATGAGGATAACGCATATATCGCATTTCGGTTAACAGGTTAATTTATTTTAGCATATTATTCAAGCAAAAAGTAGGAGAAGTGCAGGGTCATTCAATTGTCCGTTTTTCAATCGAATTTTCACCGCCAGGCCCGGTAGGTTCGGTTTCCTAACTGAACCATCATAGGTGTCAATTTTAGAAATAATAACCGCCTCACCCCAGGCCCGGTAGGTTCGGTTTCCTAACCGAACCGGATCCTACGCGGAAACCTCGAAGACTCCAAAAACCTCTTGAATCCCGTAGGGATGGTATCTTTATAGAAAAGCGGTGCCCCCAGACCTAAGCCCCGTAGGGGCAGCATCTATAGAGACGCTCCTACAAAATATCGTGAAAAAAATCGCTAAATTGACACCTATGGTTCGGTTTTGCGGTGTACTCACCCAAATGCGACTTGCATTCCTAACCGAACCGGATCCTTAAAAAAAGACGTGAAACCTAATAATTTCTTAAAATTGAATGACCCTGAGGAGAAGGGCATCGCTTTCCCATCCTTATAGGGTGTTTTTGCTTTGGTGTTTCTTCCCTCCTATAGAAGATTTGCGAGGTTTCAGGATAAATTTCGGTCTGATGTAGGTGTTATCCGAATCGCGGATGACACGGATTCCACAGATTCCGCGGATTTTATAGTAAAATCGAAAAATAAATTTACCCTTGGCACATCAACTTTGTAGCATAGGCTATTAGCCTGTGGCAGTATAGGACATAATTTCACAGTTCGCGCCACCATACGAGTGTATAAGTAATTACAGAATCTACTATAAAAGGTTATTGTTTATTTCGGGTATTTGAGGGTTGGATTGGGTGTTGATCGTCTGATTTATTTTTTGTCTGAATCGCGGATGACGCGAATTTTAAGAGGTTTTCTGTTAGTTGAATGTTTTTTCAGTCTCCATAATAACGTGGGGGTGTGTAAATATTCTGGCAGCGTTACCATATCGGAGCGATCTAAGATATAGCACTCCGCTGAAGCCCCTATAGACATATCACGCCTCTGGCGTGAGAAGAGCCCTGATCTTCCCAGAAGTCTCTTGCTCCAGCGGAGCAATATGTCTATAGAAAAGGATAGTTCCCCGCTCTTGCACTCCAGTGGAGTGCTATATCCGCAAACCTGTCCGCTTTAAAAAAATCAATATGCTGCCAAAAACTTTACACACCCTTTGTTCTCGGCAGAGCCATTCAATTCTCTGGAAAACAGCTAAATTACCTTATGATTTTGGCGTATCTAAACACGAAAATCCGCGTCCTCCGCGTCCTCCGTGTCTTCCGCGATTCAGACAATTAAAATTCGGCTTGATTCAGAAACCGTCTCTACCTTGTCGATAAACCATGCTACTTCTTACCAGTGGCTGGCACCGAATGTCGGGATTGTTAGGGTTGAAACCGATCAAGAACTTGTTTTTAATTTGATACGCTCCAACTTGGTACCAGATGCTTCCGCTTATGATGTAACGGGGGATGGCGTTGTCGATAGATTAGACCTTGTCTTTGTCGCTGCTCGTCTTGGTGAGGTGGATACAGATGCGGATGTAAATGCGGACGGTGTTGTTAATATTTTGGATTTAGTGCTTATCGCGCAGCATTTGAGCGATTAACCTAAGATTCGCTGCGGTGGTAAATTCTCTATCTTGGAGGCCCGTCCTTCACACAGCGAAACCCGCGGAAGACGCTGGTGTAGTTTTGCGGTCCCCAGTCCCGATAAGCGACGCGTAGAAACAATCCGTTATCGCTCCAGCAGCCGCCACGTAAAATGCGATCCTTCTCCTGCACGGTTCTGAAATTCTTGATAATCGCTTGGCGGGTTCCTTTTGAAACTGGGTTTTCACGGGGCGATGTTGCATAGAAATTCGGATCGTATTCATCAAGGCACCACTCGGAGATGTTCCCAGCCATATCGTATAAGCCGTAGCCGTTGGGTGGGTATTGCCCGACAGCGATCGGAGCGTTAAAATGCCGGGTATAGTTTGCGAGCGAGGCATCCAAAGTATCGCCCGATGGATACGTCTTCCCGACGAGACCACCTCGTGCTGCTTTCTCCCATTCTGCCTCTGTCGGTAACCGTTTGCCTGCCCATTCTGCATAAGCCATCGCTGCGTACCAACTCACGTAAATGACGGGATGGTTCGCTTTGCCTTCGGGATAGTCGTTCCCCTCCCAGAGTCGGAGGTATACACCGTCGTGATATTCCGCCGCAATGTTATCTTTCTGCCATTCGGGATTTGCGTCAATGAACGCCTTGTATTGTGCGTTAGTCACCTCATAGATGTCCATATAGAACGCATCAAGATAGACGGTATGGACTGGACGTTCATTATTTTTTTCGGTGCCACTCCCCATTTCAAACTCGCCTGCGGGTATTAGTGCCATACCCTCAGGGATATCATCTGCGGAGGGAATGTGTGGTGTGCCGCAGACGCACAAAATGGTAAGGATTAGGATACTGACGATTCTTTTTTCAGTCATTATGTATAACTCCTTTCGTGTCCATTGGTTCGTGGGTGGGTTAAGGCTGCCTGTTTACAAGATAAATCCCGGCTGCGACCAATCCAGTGCCTATCAAGACGCTGGGTGTCATTTGATCACCTAAAAGCAGGTAACTCAATAGTACGCCGGACACTGGCATCAGGAAAGAGAAGACGACCAATTTGCTCGCCTTGTATCTTCTTAACGTCCATGTCAACGCCAAAAAACAGAAACCTGTGATGATCCAGCCTTGATAGATAAGGCCTGCGCCACTTGCCAGTGTCCATTGGATAGGTTGCCTGCGCTCAAAGAGGAAGCTGAGGCCTAAGAAACACGGAATGCTTAAACTTAGTAGCCAGAAAAGAAGGCGGTACGGGTAAATATCTTGAACGAACACCTTTGTTAGAACAATCCGTAGCCCCAGGAAACCCGCGGCGAGGATCACAATGAAATCACCGATGAGCGTTGTTGTCCCACCGCCTCGAAGATTTGGTGCGAATGTCACAAAAGTGCCACTGAATGCCGTAAGGACGCCCAATACTTTTGTGAAAGTGAGCCGGTCGTTGGGCAGCCAGAAATGTCCAAACACCACAGTAAAAAGCGGATAGATCGTAAAAAAAATGGTAGATCGCGAGGCAGTTGTCAGTTGTGTGCCAACGTTCAAAGTGATCGTGTGTAAAATATAAAGTACGGCAATTAAAAGCAATCGTGGGAGTTCTTTAAAGCGCATCCGCATTGACATTCCAAGGTAAAATCCCAATCCACCGACAGCGATAACGCCTAATATACAGCGAAAGAACGCCATTTTTAGGGGTGGGAAGCCTTGTAGACCGAGTTTAACGGCGAACGCGCCGCCACCTATGAGTGAAACGATGAGCAACATAAAGGCAATAATTTTGCCTGAGGGGTCTTCGTTCCTAAATTCTTTTTCAAGCATAAATGTAAATGAGTCCTGAAGAGAGGGCCAAACTGTGATTTTGTGGTATATTTATTGTACGTCGTGATGTCAGAAATTTGTGAAATAGTATTGATTTTCGCTAAGGATAGCGTATCTATCCTTGTTGATCAAGAAAAAATCGTTCTAATTTTTTTGACATTTTTTTCGGTTTGTGTGATACTTTATGATAATTGTAGCACAAACTGGGAAGTTTATGCTACAAGGCGTTTTATTATCAAACTGGCGTTATAATAAAAAAGGAAAGTAGAAATTAAACATGAGTATAAAAAGAATCCTAATATTCGCACTTGCTTTAATAAGTGTCGTTTTGAGTGTCGGACTTTTCAGTTGTGATCGAATCGGCTTGGCAGTATCTGATAACAAAGTGCCGCAGACGATGGGCGAAGAGATTCCGATTGGTGTTGTCGTCGCATTGACAGGGAAATACGCCGAACCGTATGGGTTTCCAATGCAACGCGGTTTTGAATTGGCACGAGAAGAGATTAACAGGCGCGGTGGCGTGAATCTCAGGTTTATCACTGTGGACGATCAGAGCACCGTAGAAGGCGCGAAAGCAGCCGTACAGCACTTGGTTAATCAAGGTGTGCCTGCTATCGTCGGACTTGCTATCTCGACGCACCTTAAAGAGGCTGCGCCAATTGCGCATGAAAATCGGGTCATCGCTTTCAGTTCGGTCTCCTCCGCTGCGGGTTTGAGCGGGATGGGAAGTTTTATCTTCCGCACCAGTCTCGCCACAAATATAAGCATTCCGAGTGGGGTGATGGCAACTCAGCAGAAAATTGGCTATCAAAAAGTCGCGACGATCTATGATGCCATCGATGTCTATGCCAGAAGTAGCAACGAAGTGTTAAAAACGGTCCTTGAGGCAAACGGGGTTGAGATTCTAACCCAGGAAACCTTCAAAACCGGCGATACCGATTTTTCTCAGCAATTAACGAATATCATGGCGGTGGCACCGGACGCACTCTTTATCTCCGCACTTTCAGAAGAAATCGCGCGGATTGTCGCACAAACAGCTGAGGTAGGTTTTCCCGATACTCTTCGCGTGATCGCGCCCGATTTAACCATGGATGAAGTTCAAAAGGCTGGCGATGGTGCTGAAGGGACAATAGGTTTTATCGGATGGTCGAGTATATCTGAGGCCCCTGGAAACCAGACCTTTATTGAGAACTATCGAGCGAAATACGGCATTGAACCTGAGCCGTGGGCGGCGCAGTCGTATGCGACGCTCAAGGTGCTTGCGAATGCAATTAAGATAGCACAATCGGCGGATTCGACCGCCATTCGGGACGCACTCGCACAGACGAAGGATTTACCGACTATTTTAGGCGATTTCTCTTTTAACGCTGACGGAGACGCACTGTATGATCAGATTGTTCTGGTCGTTGAGGACGGAGAATTTCAGGTCTTTGAATAATCTCCAGCGTATCCATCATCTGATCTTGAGTTGGCTCCACATTGCGGTTAATTTGGCTTCTGGCGTGATGTCGAGTCCTGAGATGGTGAAAGAATCCGCCCACGCCTGACCGACCCACTCGTTTGCGATGTTAATGCCCTCCATGACAAAGCCGAGAATCTCAATTTTGTCGAAGTTGGCATCTTGGAACGCGGTGCGGAATTTACCGTCTGCAAACAGCAGGAAGTATCCCAAATTAAAGTGTAATTCCATCTGTGTCAAGGTATCTGTTTCCCAACGGATGCGCGGCTCCCTGGAAAGCCGAAACCGGAAGGGATGGCTGCGGCCTTTACCGTCAAAACGCCTTGCTCTGATTTCATCGGGAAAAAAGACATAAAAGAACGGATCGTCTCCGGGGGTATCGGAGAAATGCCGTCCGACACAAAAACCGAAACGCGTTTTATCGCCGCCGAAATCGTTTATCTTGATTACGAAGTTCCTATAAGGTCCCGGGATTGCGGTGAATTGGTAGAGTTCGTAGTCTATCTCCCATTCACGTTTCACCTCTACGCGTAGAAACCCGTCATCTATTTTCCAGATGAAATTCTTTCCGACGGCATCCCATGCTTCTGGGTTTTCGGCATCGAAATCGTCGTGCCACATCTCGGCGGATGCGGAGAGGGTGCAGCTGAGGAATGCGCAGAGGAGTATGAAGATGCTTAGGTTTTTGTGTGACATAGGCGGTTTTTAATTGATTTTTATGCAGTCGTACCAGCGTTGTGTTTTCTTTCCCCATCGACTCAGCACACCCGGTTTGCGTTCGACGGGTGGACCGAAGTCTCCGTTGTTCTGTTTTAAAACATCCCAATCAGGCGGGAACCAGGTTCTTAGGGTTTTACAGTTGACCTCAAGGGTTTCACCTTCCCAGCCGCCGATTTTGTAATACATGGGACAGACCCACCGTTCTGCGCCGCGTGCATACCGGCGCCACCCGATAACGAAAGCCTGTGCCCGGATAATCTCACCGTCGCGCCAGTGCCGTTCAACGCCACTCCACGGGTACCCCGTTGTGCCACCACCGACGCTAATCTCGCTCCATCCTAAATCGTCGCGGAGTGTGATGTAGGAAAAATTTGTGCCCCACGGCGTATCGTCCGTGGCAAAACGCCACTGCTGTCCCCGGTACCAGTGGAGCGCGCCTCGGATACTTGAGCGGGAGACCGCCGCACTTTCAATGGTTTCTACGATGTCGAACTGTCCCCTATTGTTATACGGATTATGGACACCCTTGCAGAGGGTGAGGGAATTAAGTTCGGGACCGAACCATTTTCCGTTGACACCGGGTGTTCGATAATAGAACCCCGAATTCGCGGGTTGGGCGCGTTCTCCCGGATTCAATCGTGCTCTGGCGTAGGTGTTCCAAAACGCGATGATGAGAACGGTCACGAGTAAAAAAGCATCGAAAATGAGGTCTAAATTTTTTCGGAACATTTAATAGTTATAAAATAGTTATAAGTTATAAGTTGTCAGTTAAGAGGGTTCCTGTTTTAGCAAGATACCTTGTTAGCAGACAGCCAATACCTTTTAGGGTTGTTCTTGCTTTAGGTTTGCCCAGGTTGTTGCTAATTTGCGTAGGGGTGAGACGGCGAGTCCATCGATTGTAAACGTGTCTACCCACGCGTTGCCGATATTGACATCCTCTGTGATAAATCCTGCAAGCACAAAAGCGATAATGTCAATATGATTGAAGTTTGCATCCGTAAAGTCGATGCGAGATTCACCATCCGCTGAGAGTTGGAATCTGCCGTCTTTAAAGTGTAATTCCATCTGCTGGAGTGCGTCTGTATTCCAACGTTGTCCAGGTTCGATAAAAATCTCGCCGTCTCTTGATGTATACATGTCGTTCGTGAAAAAGAGGTAGTAGCCGTGTTCATCTACTTCTGAGACGGTGTTGTGGAAATGCTTTGCGAGTGCGATACCGAATCTGGCACGCGCTGCCCCGACGGTTTCGAGGGTGATTGTAAAGTCGTTATAAGGCCCCGGATAAGCGATGAATTGGTAAAGTTCAAATATAGTGCTCCATTGCGCCTGTGCTTGGATTTCCGCCTTTAAAAACCCGTCCTCAACCTTCCAGATGGAATCCTTTCCTGTGTGCTGCCAGTCTGCTTTCGCCGCTCGCTCGAAGTGGTCTTCCCAAAACACGGCATCCGCGTCCGGTAAGGAAATAAGAAATGCGCAAATGATTATGATTGCTTTGAGTATGTGTGCGATGTTTTTCATATAGCGAGTGCTTTCTCTATGTAAGGTGGACGGAGAACCCACGGCGTGTGTCTACCCTACTACTTTGCAGATTTCAAGGATATACAGTCGTACCAGTTGCTTGAGTCTTTTGATGTTCCTGTTTCACGGCGGCTGAATTTGTTGACTTCGGGACGGAACTCTGGAGACGTAAAGTGTCCTTCGTCATGTTTCAACACTTTCAAATCGTAATGGATTCGCGCAGTTGCACAGGAATAACTCGAAGTCCCGCGTTTGTAGTACTTCGGTGCGAGGTATCTTTTGCCTGCCTGTTCATATTGGTGATAACCGATGATTTCTGCCTTAGATTCTATGGTCTCACCCTCGCGCCAATGCTCCTCAAATCCGCTCCAAGGGTACCCTGTAACGCTATTAGCTGCATCAATCTCGGGCCATCCGATTTCAGCTGTGAGGATGATATGGACGGTGTCAGTGCCCCACGGTGTGTTAGCATCAGCAAACCGCCACTCCTGTTGCCGATACCACCAGACCTTCCCCGGCGTTGCGGAGGGCCAGACTTTGGCATCCTCCCGCGTATAAATAATATCAAAGAAGCCCGCGGCATTGAATTCGTGCGCGGTCTTACGACAAAGCACCAGACTGTCAATTTCTGGTCCAAACCAGCGGTCTCTGCCTTCGGATACTACCAATTTACCCGGTTCTCGATAATAGATACCCGCTGTTTCAGGGATGGCAATCTCCTGAAGAATGATCCGCTCATCCACTGTGTATGTCGCGCGCAAGCCAGCGTTTGCGGGGAAAACGAGCATGAGGAATTGGAGGGTGCTGATGAGTATGCATGCGATTCGATTGACGGCGTACGGCGTGTATCGACGACTCTGGTTTTTGTTTACGGCACACGGCGTGTGCCTACTACTTTGCAAAAGAGGTGCCATCTTGTTTTCCCAGATAGATGCGGTATGTCGTGCCAGCGACAGGAATTGCAACCTGTTTGTGAATAAGCCTTCGCTGGTAACGTTTTGGACTCCCTTCAAATGCTGCGTGGACAGCGCGGATGTATAGTTGATAGCGCGCTGCTGTGAGATTGGAGAATTTAAATTCGCCACGCGCGTCTGTTTCCACCTCAAACCGATCCAGCGTCATTGACATGTCAGACGAATGTAATTCCCACGGATACCATGAACGCGAAACAACAGCATTCGGAACGGGTTCTTCTGTATCTGCCCAGAGGATCTGTCCTTGCAGTGTTGTTACGGGTTGATCGGCGAGAATAAAGAGTGCCTCGGTATTCGCAGAAGCGTTCACATCAATGCCAGTTGCCGAGATGCCGTCCCCGACGACATAGAGGGTGTATTTTTCCGCAAAAAGTCCATTAATGCTGAAAGCAGATGCTGTTACAGGAAAGGATCTTGATAAGAGCGGTTTATGTAACGCTAAAGGATTCAAGTTCGGTTCCATGCGTCCATCTGCGGGAAATACCTTCACAGTGAACTGCGCATCCGAGCGGAGGTTCCGGGGTAAGACAACGCGACCTTTAACAGTGATCCCTTTTTCGAGTGGGATCATCGACGGCATTTTTCCGATGTCCACGTGCTCGTAGATTCTGGAAAAATAACCCTGTTTGCTTATCTCAAGCGAAAGGAGTCGCGGCTCGGTTTCTAACATCTGCATCTGAAAATTGCCTGCATCATTTGTCTGTGCTGTTGCGAGGCGTGCGCTGTGTCCGTGTGGTATTTCGGCGTAGCGCGTTGCGTAAACCTGTGCCCCTGCTATTGGATGCGCTTGTGCATCAACAACTGTACCGCGTAATGTTTTCATTTTCGGTAAGCGGACGGCAATCTGTGTCTGTTTTTGCGGGTTGATAGATGCCATATACGCTATAATAACACCGTCCTGAGAAATTGTCAAGGTGTACGCGATCGGATAGAGATCCGTAAAGTGGAAGTTGCCTGTGGTGTCAGTCTTTGCTGCGTTCTCAATCGGTGCGGCGGCGCGAAAGAAGTCCCCTGATTTCGTGTGCATCCTCAAATTTACGACGAGTCCAGCGACATTCTTTGTCCCAGAGACTTTGCCATGCAGAGATAGGGTGCGTCCCAGTGCGATCTGTCCTAAAGGATACTTGCTTTTTCCGGGAGACATCTCGTATCGCAAGCGTTTCGCCTGATATTGGGGATGGAGTGCCATGAGTGAGAAGGCGTAATAGGTTCGCGGATCATTGGGGATCGTCAGTGAAAAAGTGCCATCCGCTGTTGTTGCCGTTGCGTGTTCAAACTCACGATTGGGGTAGACACTGGCGAGTTTTTCAGCATCGGCACGCACGAGGACATCGGGAATCGGTTGTCCGTTTTCGGCATCAACGCATGTACCGTGGAGGCTTGCACTGTCTGGTGTTTGGCAGATGCCCGTAGCGATAAAGAAAAGGGACAGTAAAATCGAATAGATGATACGAATATCGTTCATAAAGTGTGTTTTGTTGAACAGTTTATTAAAATTATAGCATAAAATAGAAAAGAATGGTGATTAGTTGTCAGTTGTCAGTTAAGAGTCCTCCCGTGTGGAAACCCGTCGCTTTAATTACAGCGTGGTCATTTTTTATGTAACCTTTTTCGGGGATTTGCATTCTTAATCTACAATGAGGTTTCAGATTCAAGGATACCAAATCGAAATTAGATATTTTATGAACGAGAAAAATTTGGAGGTAAAATCGTGAAAGAAAATAGTGTAGATGTATGGGATGCCTTTCTGAATACACTTGAGAATCGTGGCGTATCCAGTGAATGGGCGGTCGCTTCGGACGTTCAGGAAGCACTTATCGATTACTTCAAAACGAAAATTGATATGGGTGTCGTTGACGGAAAAACGGCATTTCCATCGGATTTAATATGGAATGAGTATGTCTGGCGTTTTCCTGATGAAATGCGCGAAAAACTGACCGAGCATGCTGAACGTATGCTGGAAACCGATCCCGATAATGGCGCAGCAGCTAAATTTTTGGCAATCGCGATGACAGAATCATCGTACGATATACCTCCTGACGAATTCTGGAATTTTTCAGAGAAAGCCATGATATTGCTGCCAAACGATGTTGAACTCTGTTATTTGGCGTTTGAAAAATCAGGAATTGATCCGCTCTACTTTGAGAAAGCAGTCATCGCGCTTGAAAGACTCTTTGAGCGGCATCGGGACGGTGAAAAACCGACTTTGTACCAGTGGCTATTCCGGTGTTGTTACGACTACTTGCATGTCACATCAAGACCCAACGACTTTTATAAAGCACTTGAAAGCGATGATCCGCTGACTGAACGGTGGACAGCGGTGATGGGTAAAATTGAAGCCGTTTTTGAAGAACAGTTGGCACAGCATCCGGATGATTGGAATATTGTTCGCATGCTAACTGAAATTCAAGAAGCCTTAGGAAATACTGCCGCAGCGGAGCAGGTATTTAAGAAAACACAAAGGGTTTATGAAAAGCAGTTGGAACAGGACAAAGATGACTGGAGTGCCCTAAGCGGATTAGCGAATATCCATGAGAAATTAGGGAATATCGAACTTGCGAGTGAATATAAGGTCAAAGCGGATCCGAGTTTGGGATGGGTGGGACAGGTGTTGCCCGATTTCTCAGCTGCGGTTGACCTTGATGGCAAACCGATTTCGCTGGCTGACTATCGAGGTAAGGTCGTATTGCTCGATTTCTGGGCGGTGTGGTGCGGTCCATGCCTCGGCGAGATACCGAGAATCAAGGCGGTGTACGAAAAATACCACGACGAGGGTTTTGAGGTGATCGGCGTGAGTTTGGATGAAGACGCAGCGGTGTTACGCGAGTTCATTGAAGAGCAGGAGATACCGTGGCGGCAAATTTTGGACGGTGACGGTTTTAGGGGTGCTTTCGCGAAGCGGTATGGTATCCGCAGTATTCCCGCGCCGTTTCTGATTGATCGGGAAGGTAAGGTTATCTCCGTTAAGGCGAGAGGCAGGTTGTTAGAAGAATTGGTTACGGCGGAAATAGAGGGAAAGAAGAGGTAATCGCGAATTGACGTGCGATGAGGGGTTTCCGTACTACAAAGCATCTCATAAAAAGTTTACGGGTCTTGCCAAATAGGGATCTCTCATGAAAGAAACCCCCTAAATCCCCCTTATCAGGGGGACTTGCAATGTATCTTCTCATAATAGGGATCTCTCATGAAAGAAACCCCCTAAATCCCCCTTATCAGGGGGACTTGCAATGTATCTTCTCATAATAGGGATCTCTCATGAAAGAAACCCCCTAAATCCCCCTTATCAGGGGGACTTGCAATGTATTCTCTCATAACAAGTTTATGGGCACCTACAAGGGATGTCACTACAGAGAGATCAATTTTGCTATAGGTGGCGATTCTAAGACAGGATGTGATGGCGATGGATGAATCACGAGACGAGGAACTGGTGTATCAGAGTTTAGACGATGAGAATGAGGGGGCATTTGAAATCCTTTATCACCGTTATGAGATGTCGCTTCTTAATTTTTTCTATAGACGCGTCGGCAGCTGGGAGACGGCGCAAGACCTGATGCAAGAGACATTTATTAGGGTACACAAACACCTCGGAACGCTTCGGGATCGCAAAAAGTTTTCAAACTGGATGTTCAGCATCGCAAAGCAACTCATCGCAGCACATATCCGAGAAAACCAGAGAAACATTAAGACGGATCCTGTTGATGAAATCTTTGAAACCTACACGATAGAACCTGAGCATCGCTCGCCTATAGAGTCGATCATCGCTGAAGAACAGTTAGAGATTGTCCGTGCTTTGGCGGAGCGGTTGCCTGAATCAGAGCAACGCGCGTTTGAACTAAGACTCAATAACATGACACTTGAAGAAATTGCAAAAACCTTGGACATCAGTCCATCGGCGACGAAGGTGCGATTGCATCGCGCAAAACAGAAGTTGGTCGCTTGGATGAAGGCGGAATATCCCGGCGAGTTCGACCATATATTCCGCGATAAAGGTTAGAAATTGTATACGGGATGTAACCTTTTTTGCCAATTTGCATTCTTAATTCACAAAAGGAGAATCCGACATGACACCGACGGATGTCAAGGAATTACTGAAGCGATTACTTGTGGAGGAAAGTTTCCCAATTGACGTTATTGATATAGCACCCTCTCAAGATTTGGGGCCACGGTATTCCACGACAGAGGCGCGTATTAAGGATGTCATTAACCAATGGAACAAGGACGGTAAAATCCATGTGCTTCCGCCTGGACAACCGGATATTATGGAATTCTATACAAAAACCGATGCTTCTTCACCTGCCAAGGAATTGCTGGAATTCTTAGCGATTGAAGCATTTCTTAAATCCGCCATAGCAGAACAGTCGCTGTCGATCCGTTTCAGTGACGGCGGTTTCCGGTTGGTTACACTTGCTGTGGATGACCCAACACATTACCCTGTTAAAATTCTTCATGGCAGCTTTAGGTTAGCAAAGAAAACGGGTGCTGAGGTTCAATTACCGCAGCTTGAGAAGGTTACAAATCGCTTTGAGGTATTACTAAAAGAGAAGGGTGTAAAGGCGAAAATGTTCCATCGGGGTTTCCAACTTGAAAAGCGTGCGGAAACTGAAATACCGCTTTCAAAAGTGAAAAAACTTGCGGAACAGATAGATGCGACCCTCGGCATCAATTATGTGCTGAATGCTTATGAATATGCAGACCGTGAAGAAGCCTCGGATACGAGTTGGACAAGCGCGAGTATTTGTGTCTCTCTGTGGCGTTTTCCGCGGCGTTGAATAGTAAAAGGAACGGAAACTTGATTAAGACTTACGCACTTCCTCTCAAAGTCCCCCTGATAAGGGGGATTTAGGGGGTTTCTTCCTCTCAAAGTCCCTCTGGTAAGGGGATTTAGGGGGTTTAAAATACCGAAATTATTACTTTTTGCGTAAGTGCTATTGATTTGAGAAAAGGAGAAAAAATCATGAGTCCAAATGATGTGAAAGAGTTATTAGACGCTTCAATTGCTGAGCTCGGACTGCCGCTTGTCATTTCCAATGGCGGTCCGCAATTAGTGGTTAGCGGGCACCCATGGGATCAATTGAAAAAAGCAAGGGTTCATAAAGTATTGGATCAGTGGATGAACGGTGGCGGTAGGAGCCACTCTATTTCTGTTGGGCAGTCTGCTTCTGATGTCGAGAAAGGGATAACACGCCTTGCCTTAGAGACATACCGCGCCCCAGAAATTAAGGAGATTCTGAAATCCTTAGTCGCGGAACAATTACTGCCGTTGACCGTTGTTGACAAGGGTTTTAAGTTGGAAGTTCTTGCCAATAAAGGGATGGCTTATCGCTGTGACGATATGGTAACACTGGAAACACTGTTAGAGAAAGAGGGATTAGATGATGTTTCAGTGCGCCATAACGGTTTTAAACTACGGCAAGAGGAAGACGGTGTTGAAATCGCGTTTCCAGAGTTTGAAGCGTTGGCAAATCGCCTCGCAACTGCCTTGGCGGGGCATGGATTGCAGGTGAAGTTGCTCCATAGAGGCTTTGAACTCCAGAAGAACGCGGAAGATGAGGTGGATATCGCGGAGGCGAAGGAACTCACCTATCGCTTAGAGATTATGGTAGGAATCCGATACGTCCAAGGTAACTATTCATATTCCAATGATGTGCAAAACCCTGAAGTCCATTGGAAATCTGCTGGCGTGAATACTGCTTTACCGTTTTGAAATAACAAACAATGGATTGGCACACACCGGCAAGAACGGCTATTAAGATACGCTATTAATCCGATCAAAACACACAAAAAGGAGAAAAAATGACGTACGTAATTTGTGAACCCTGCATTGATGTAAAAGACAACGCCTGTGCTGAAATATGCCCCGTGGACTGCATTCACCCACATCCGACCGGTGCAGCCGACGAATATGAAACAGTCAATCAACTCTATATTGATCCAGAAGAATGCATCGATTGTGGTATATGTGAACCGGAATGTCCGGTTGAGGCGATCTTCATAGAGGATGAAGTGCCAGAAGAGTGGGAAGAGTACATAGAGATCAATGCGGCGTATTTTGAATAACGGAAGAAATTGTAAGTAGTTAGCCATCAGCCGTCAGCAAGTTGGAGAGAATAGTGCTAAGACAAACAAGCCTTGTGAAGATCAGGGCTTGTTTTTTTGAGTCCCCAATTTACGCGCGTCAGCCAAACTCACATTTGGTATTTCGATTGACAAACGGGTGTTAGCAGCGCGATACTAATCCTATGCTGTAGTATGTGAAATTGCATCCTTTTAAAAATAGCACACGGAGGAGATTATGGCTGCGCAATCCAATTCGGCGGATTTCTGGTATACATACCTTGACACACTCTACAATCACGGACTCTCAGGAGATGAATTGGAGGAGATAGACGAAGAGACACAGGAGAAATTCCTCGCTTACTTCAAAACAAAGATTGAAGAGGGAGTCTCGGACGGTCAAACGGCACTCCCGCCGGGTCTTCACGACTACTTTTGGCGTTTTTCTGAAGAGATGCGATCAAAGTTAAAAGGGTTAGCCGAGGGCATTCTTGAAACGGACCCGGGCAACGACAGCGCAACTGTATTCTTGGCAATGGTAACAGCTGCTTGTAGGGACTCCGAATATGAGTTGCTTTTAGAAAAAGCTGTGGCATTGGCACCGAAGGACCCTTGTATGAACTTATTTGTGATTGACCAGTACAGGGCAAGCCACGGTCTTGGGGGCATCAGCTACCAAGAAAAAGTGATTATTGCACTTGAGAACCTCTTTGAATGGGCAAAGCAGCAAGATGATACGCCCTACTATCGAGATGCGAAGTTTGCCTATCGAAGGCATAGAATAACGCCGTATGCAGTCTATCAGAAACTCAAGGCATTCAAGGCAGACTATGAAACGCCAGAGCGAATTGAGCAGCTCGGTACCTTGATGGAAAAGTGTAATACCTTGATTAAAAGGTGTAGCGTCTTATTACCCGAGACGCAGGCAGCGTTTGAGAAAGAATTGCTTCAAGAATCGGCTAACGCGTGTGGCTTAGACAATGGAACACCCGAAAACATAGATTTTTGGGATACTTACCTTGATTCACTGGAGAACCGTGGACTCTCAAGACCTTGGTGGGAACTCACACCGAAAGTTCAGGAACAGCTACTGGACTACTTCAAGGCAAGGATTGAGGCAGGCGTTATTGACGGTAAAACGACCCTGCCACCGCAGCTGCCTGAGTACGTTTCACGTTTCCCTGAAGCCATGCTTTTAGAACTCCGGGAGTTCGCTGAAGAGGTGCTTGAAAAGCAACCGGACAACGGGGCAGCAGCTAAAGTGTTAGCAATTCTTGTTTGGAAAGGTAAGAACGTCTTTCACGGTGAGGAAGACAGGGATCTGCTATTCCTTGAACAGGCGATGACGCTGGTTCCTAAGGATGTCGAAACCTGTTTTTTTGCAATTAGCCATTACAGGGAATTTTTAGATCCGTTGTTTGAGTTAACGCTTACCGCACTCGAAAGACTGTTTGAAAGCGCGAAGCAACAGGGTGAATCTGAATTGTATCACTGGTTGGTAAAACTTTACAAGGATGTCGGGAGAACGCCTTGTTATATCTATCGGAATCTGATGAAAAGCCCCAAGGAAAACGCTGAACTGCTTGCGCGGTGTAAACCGCTGATTCTTGAAGCGCAGCACGCTTTTCAGCAACGACTCGAACAGGAACCGGACGATTGGTACGTTTTACGCGGCCTCAGTGATATTTATGAAGCGTTGGGCGACACCGCATCAGCAGAAAAATATCCGTGGACGGGGCAGTCAGAGGTGAAGGTCGCGTGGAATCAGACGGCGTGGGTTGGTAAAGCACTCCCCGATTTTTCAGCCGTGGCATTTGACGGTACACCGATCTCGTTCTCGGATTACCGCGGCAAAATGGTGCTTCTCAATTTCTGTGCAAAATGGTGTGGCTTTTGCGCGCCAGAGATGCCACATATTAAAGAAGCCTACGAGCAGTATCACAAGGATGGTTTTGATGTTATCGGTGTGAGTCTGGACGAGAATGAGGCGGAACTCCGCGAATTTATTGAGGCGCATGACATCCCGTGGCTTCAGATTTTTGATGGAAAAGGGTGGGAGAGTGAACTTGCGCGATATTTCGGTATTAACAGCGTACCTTCACAGTGGCTCATCGACCGGGATGGCAGGATTCTCTCGGTTAGTACCAGAGGTGAAGAACTCGGGCAACTCATAAAGTGGACTGAACTCACGCGGGTTGGAAAAGCGGTCCCAGATTTCTCAGCAGTCTCTGTAGAGGGCGAGCCTATTTCACTCTCGGCGTACCGAGGGAAAGTTGTGCTCCTCTATTTTGGGACGGCGAGCGACTACGATGAAGCGGAACTAAAGTGTGTGGGAACGGTATATCAAAAATACCATGACAAAGGGTTTGAGATTATCGGTGTTGACCTTGGCGGATGGATCAATGAAGAAGCATCACGCAACTATATCCGCGAGAAGGGATATCCAGGACAGCATATCTACGATGGTGATGAGGGCCCCTTGGCTCAGCAGTTCAGTCTGGTATCTTCCGGGGTTGACCTCCCGGCAGTCGTGCTGATTGATACCGATGGAAAGGTCGTTGAGGCGCGATGTGGAAAGGTCTATTCGCCTGAAGTATGGGGTGCGAGGTTGGAAAAACTCGTCGCTGCCCACCTATCGCGCTGATGAGCGGATCCTTTTTAACGAAAAACAAGCCCCGTGGGAATCGGGGCTTGTTCTTTTTTCGTTAAAATACCCCCGACGAGATTTGAACTCGTGTCGCCGCCGTGAAAGGGCGGTGTCCTTGGCCAGGCTAGACGACGGGGGCGTAAGAAGGTGAGCCGTACAGGAATCGAACCTGTGACCACCTGATTAAAAGTCAGATGCTCTACCTGCTGAGCTAACGGCTCAAACGCATAACAAATTTTAATAATACCACACTTTTAGGTGGATGTCAAATTAAAACGCAAGAATCTGGAAAAAGTTCACATTTATTTTCCTACCAGAGTGGTTGTCCTAACTGTACGATCTGATCTCTATCGGGTCCGACGGAGATAATCGGGACCGGTACATTGAGATAATCCGAGACGTACGCGACATAGTCTTTGGTGCGTTGCGGAATATTCGATGCGGTGCGCGCTTCAGTTAAGGGCTGTTCCCATCCGGGTAGCGTCTCGTAGACGGGTTCGCATTCCTCTAAAACTTGTAGGCTGCTTGGGAAACGGGTCGTCTCTTTGCCTTTATAGCGGTAAGCGGTACACACCTGTAAATCGGTGAGCGTGTCAAATACATCGAGTTTCGTCAGAGCGATACCAGTGAGTCCATTAATCTGTGTTGCATACCGGAGTGCGACGAGATCGAGCCAACCGCAGCGTCTCGGACGTTGTGTTGTGGCACCGTACTCTTTGCCAATCTCCCGAATTTTTTCGTCTAAATCGGGTGGCATCTCTGTCGGGAAGGGGCCGCCGCCGACGCGTGTCACATACGCTTTAGAAACGCCAAGTACCTGTTCAATTGCTTTGGGCCCGATACCGAGTCCGGTACACACGGCACCTGCGGTGCAGTTAGAAGAGGTAACATAAGGATATGTTCCGAAATCTATATCGAGCATGGTGCCCTGCGCGCCTTCAAAGAGAATCCGTTTCTTCGCAGCGAGTGCGTCGTGCATGAATGCGACGGTATCCGTCACATAAGGTGTGATCCGCTGTGCGTAACCGTAGTAGGTTTCGAGCAGGACGTGTCGCTCGGGACCGCCTATCTGGAGTGCTTCCGCTTTGGTTTCGAGGTTGTAATCCAACTTCTTTTGGAAATGGTCAAACTCAAGCAGATCCCCGACGCGAATGCCGGCGTGTCGGTTCATTTTATCGGAGTAGGTGGGTCCAATGCCGCGCGAGGTCGTGCCGATTTTGGTGGCACTCCCCATCTGTTCCCACTGCTCGACAGCCTTGTGGTATGGCAGAATGAGGTGGGCGCGGTCGCTGATTTTCAGGTTCTCGCTGGTGACCTCAATTCCCTGTGCCTCCAAGCGGTCAATCTCACCGAAAAGCGTTTCCAGATTGATGACGACGCCATTGCCGATAATATTCACGGTATTAGGTCTGAGGATACCGGATGGGATGAGATGGAGAATAAACGTTTTTTCGCCGAGAACGATGGTATGTCCAGCGTTATCGCCACCTTGGTAGCGCGCGACGATATCCGCGTCTCCGGCAAAAACATCGGTCAGTTTTCCTTTACTCTCATCACCCCATTGGGCACCTAAGATGACAATGTTTGACATACAAGACCTCTTCCTACGCAATGAAACCTATGAACGGCACACGGAGTGTGCCTACTACTTTACAAGCCGCGCGATGTCTGTCCGCGGCTTTATGCTACGCGTGCGTTTCGCGTTATAATAGGACGCATGATTAAGGGGACACTGTTGATGACGGGTTTAAACCGGACCAGCAATGAATGGGTACTCGCGTTAAATTTTGCGAATGTGTGAGCACGTCGATAATTTTAACGCTTCGAGAATTGGAAGCGTGCCCGCGCGCCTTTCTGTCCGTACTTCTTCCGCTCGACCATTCTCGGATCGCGAGTCAAAAATCCCGCTTTTTTCAAGGAAGGCTTCAGGGATTCATCCGCTTTGACGAGTGCGCGTGCGAGTCCGTGCGAGATCGCGCCTGCCTGTCCGGTATGCCCACCGCCTTTTACATTGACGTGGACAGCAAACTCGCCACTTTTCTCAACATGCTCAATCGGACGTTGCGCTGCCTGCCAATGGTCAGCCCGTTGGAAGTATTCCTGAATCGGTTTCTTATTGACAGTAATCCCAGCTTCACCGCCGGGGATAATCCGGACGCGCGCGACTGAGGTTTTACGTCTGCCGGTTCCCCAGAATTGTTCAATAGCCATACTGCTGATATTCTCCAAAGTTGTCGGAACACTTCTGATCGCAGTTCCGCAACTCAATTAAAACGTTAAGACTTCCGGTTCCTGTGCTTGGTGCGGATGAGAGGGACCGGTATAAACTCTGAGTCCCTTCATTAATTGCCTGCCGAGGTGATTCTTTGGGAGCATTCCTCTGACGGCATCCTTGATAATAACTTCTGGCTTCAGGTTCATCTGTTCATCAAAGGTTCGGTATTTATCACCACCGGGGTAACCGCTGTGTCTAAAGTAGACTTTCTGTTCCCTTTTCTTTCCTGTGACCTGGATCTTCTCCGCATTAACAACAGCAACGCGAAAACCTAAATCTGCATGGGGCGTGAACCGCGGGTCATTTTTTCCGCGCAGCACGTGTGCGATGCGGGATGCTAAACGCCCAAGTGTCTGTCCCGCCGCGTCCACCACAAACCATCTAATGTCTTTATCTGTTTTCGGAAAATAGGTTTTCGTTTTTAGTACCATGATTTCCTATCCCTTTACCTAATGAGTTATCAGTTTTCAGTTTGCCTCGCAGCGACACTGAACTGGTCTGCCACAAGCGTTAACTTATAACTTATTTCACTGTCCACAGCGAACTTAACCAGCAAATATTATACCATGAGAGCGGGCGTTTGTCAAATTTTTATCAGTAACGTGAAGCGGGATACGGCACACAGCGGGAGAAAGCGCGTAGTTTTTTGAAGACCTTAGGCCTTTGAAAACCTGTCCAAGTGGAACGGGGCGATTGTCTCTGAAGTCTCACCCGTTAGAATCAGTTTGGATATCTCGTAAGCTGTGATGGGTGTGAGTAAGATGCCGTTGCGATAGTGCCCTGTTGCGTATATTAGATTCTCGACAGGTGTTTTACCAAGTATGGGCGCATTGTCTCCGCTACCGGGACGTAAACCTGTCCATGTTTCGATAAGTGGCAGGTTGTAAATACCCGGTACAGCTTCACATGCCCCGTGGAGGAGTTCGTATACACCGCCAACGGTTAGATCCGTGTCAAACCCCATCTCCTCGGTTGTTGCCCCGACGATAAGTCTACCATCACTTCTCGGCACTAAATATACCGGCATCGGATACCTCGCCTTGACGGTACGGATGACGTTTTTGAGAGTGGTGTCTTCTCGCATTTGCAACGCCAACATCTGTCCCTTCACGGGACGCACGGGAGGGATAATAGTATCGGGTAACCCGCGGATCTGCCCAGACCAGCATCCTGCGGCGAGAATACACACATCTGCGCTTTGAAAACCGTCTTGTGTTTCAACACCCGTTGCGGTTCCGTTTTCTATGACAATTCTTTCAATAGTGCTATTTTGATGCAGCACGCCGCCGCGCCCCTGATAGGCACGTTGGAGTGCCTGTGCCATCAGTCGGTTATCGACCTGATGGTCGGTTTCACAACGAATCGCTGCAGTCACGTATGGTGAGAGTGCACCTTCAATTTTACGGGCTTCTCGTCCACTCAACCACTCGACATTCAATCCTAAATCTTGTTGTAAATCATAGGCGTGCTGGAGTTGATATGCATCATCAGGTTCAATTCCTATAATGAGCGTGCCTTCTGCGCGGTAACCGATTGACATCTCTGTTTCTGTCTCTAACTCATCGACCCATTCCGGGTAGCGTGCTAAACTTTGGTTGCTGAGTTTGAGGAGGTCGAGTTCGTCGATATGTGCTTCAGCAATTGGGCCGAGCATACCGGCGGCTGCCCAAGAGGCACCGCGTCCAGCTTGTCCGCGCTCATGAATGGTGACAGCGGCACCCGCTTTCGCCAGCTGCCACCCGATACCAAGTCCAATCACACCGCCGCCAATGATAAGAATCTTTTGATTTTTCATGATTCACCTCTGTTATGATATCCTATGCTCCATCTTTTATAGGACTTACGCACAACGCGCCTATTCAGGGAAGGAAGGATGGAAGGAATCTCCTACCCTTCGCGCTTCTCCTGTCGGATGGAAGGATGGGGGCTTCCCTCCACCCTTCCCGCCTTCCAATCTTCCGATTGCTCCAAGTAAGAATGGATTTTGCGTAAGTCCTGTTTTAAATAAAATAAAAAGCAAATTTAGGGACACGACGATTTTTTCATTTCCGACTTAATCCACCGGCATTGCGTGCGGTGGAATTTCTACACCCTGCTCACTCCAAAATTTGTACGCGCCACGATGTAGGGGAATGACGAACGCCTTCGGTCCGTTTTCTATCGTCATATCCGCTGCCGCTTGATTTACCAACAACATCGCCTGATGCCCCTCCGGTGAGTAAATGTGCTTCAGAATCGCATAGATGGTCTCTTCGCTCACCGCTTTGTTTGAGATGAGAACCGTTGGCATCAAAATAGTCTTTACGGGTTTAACTTTTCCGTCATACGCGCCTTCCGGCAAAACACCAGGGAGGTAGAACGGGTACTTTTCGTAGAAGCCGTACTTTTTGGCAGGTGTGTCGAGATCAAGCATGCGGATGGATTTAATCGTTGTCAATTCGATAACAGCACTATTCGGCACACTCACCAGCCATTGGAATCCCTCGACTTGTCCATTTTGGAGTGCCTCGGCGGCTGCGGTGCCACCCTTGTAAATCGGTGTGAATTTCCCCCAGATATCTGCCAGTTTCGCCAACCGCTCCAATGTCTGTGCAGTGCCGGAGCCGCTTGCCCCCGTAGCGATTTTTTTACCGACAATATCCTCAAGCTGATGGACATCGCTGTTCGCTAATGTTGAGAACTGGTCATAAGCAATAAAAAGTAGCGTTACGACACGGATATTGGTCTTCGGTCCCTCTTCAGCGAAAATCTCTTTGCCGTGGTAGCCGAGATAGCCTTCAGCAGCGAAAACGACACCGAGTGCTTCTGGATCGTCGTTCACGCGCCGTGTATTTTCGACGGAACCGGCGGAACCGTCAACAGATATTTTCAGGTGCGGCTCATGTTTTGTGACGACTTGGCGAACACCACCAGCGAATTGCGAAAAACTGCCACCTATCACGCCGCCGAGAATTGAGAGCCATTCCTTTTCTTCAGGAACGGTGTCAGCAGTCTTCGGTTTCTCTGTTGACTCTTTATCACTACAACTGTAGAGAACAAGGGACGTAATCAGTGTGAGGCATATAAATATATAGGGTAAATTGCGGGACACGGATTTATTCATTGTAAACATAGGACTTCCTTTTTCGTTTGCAATTTGTATAGCGAGTTTCGGCTCGCAGGCAACGGTATTTTGTATGAATAATACCAAATATCTCGCCATATTTCAAATGTTTTCTGGTTTGGATAGGTTAAATTTTCTTGATAAATGTTCGGACAACTGTTAGACTATAATCGTGAAAGGTGAGTAAACGAAAAAGGAGGCTAAAAAAACAGTGAAACGCTTCTTCTCATATCTATTAGTAGCAGGACTCTGCTTAGGTTTCATCATCTGCCCTATTGCTGTTAGCGAGACTACGCCGAAAAAACGGATTGCGGTGCTCTATTTCGAGGACAACAGTCGCTTTGATTCCCCGACCGGATGTGGGTGTATACCTGGGTTTATAGGAAATATTATTAGCAAAAAGAAACGATGGGATTTAGAGGCAGGATTTACCAGAATGCTGAATCGGAAACTGATTGAAACGAACGTGTATGAGCCGATCAGTAAGGATGAACTCTTAGATGCGATGGCAGTTATGACGCTCTCGGGACATAGTTTGAAGAGACTGAATCAGGAACAGCGCGCTACGCTTGCGAAGCATCTCGATGCCGATGCAATTGCGGTAGGCAAGATCCGTAAGTTTAATCAGGAGCGGCTCCGAACCAGTGCTTCGCGGACCCTGCGAGAAGGCGGACGCAGAGCACCCCAAGGACCAGGCACTGCAAGTTACACGGCTCCAGTCATTCTGCGTGGATCGGTCCACCGTGTCACAATTAAATTGGATATGAAATTTTACAATGCGTCCGGCGATCTTATTAGTGAACCGCGAATTGCGGCTGTCCGTGATCATACGTATGGTGCCACAAAATTCGCCTCTCTTGAAGCGAGTATGACGGAGGAAGGAACGAACCTCACATTTGGTCAGACATCGGACAAACAGCGGAAAAATCCACGTCCGATCGTTAAACCGACCGTGCTCAACAAAATTAGGTTTGCTACCACTCAGGCAGACTGGGATAGTCAGTCAGATGAGGATAAGCAGAAATATCCGCATCACTACAACGAGACGCTGTTCGGTATGGTAACAAATGAAGCGTTAATCAAAGTGGTTTTGGCACTGCGAGATAGCGTCGGCCCCAAATTCATTACACCATGGGAACCGAGACCTGCAACTGCCGAAAAAGAAGAGCAAACCCCTTCAAGGGCAGCAGCTGGACCTATCAAAGGGCAGGTCCTGTATGTTGACCCAAATATAATCTACGTCAAAATTGATTCCAGCACGGGTATAGCTATTAATCAGGAATTTTCGGTCTTTACCAAGGGCAAGCCAGTGCGAGATATAGATACGGGTGAAATTTTAACTCACGTGCCAAAGAAGATCGGGACCTTAGCGGTTTCGGAGATCCAGACGAAGCAGATTTCTATCTTCCGCATCGTTGAAATAACGGAACCGCTCAAAAGGGGCGATGTTGTTATTGAGGTTACATCTGAAGCGCCGGCTTCTGAAACAGATACGCCAGAAAAACAAGAATAACTCTTGAAAGGAGTGTGATATGAAGCACTGCTGTACTTTTACCAACTCGTTTTGGCTTCCACGCACCGCCGGATGGAAAATAGGGATGAAATCGATCTTGCTTCTCTGTGTTCTGACAGCGTGTCTGGTGATGCTATCTGGATGTGCTGATCAGAGTGCTAAGAAGATTAAAATCGGTCTGTCCATGGATTCGTTGCGGGTAGAACGGTGGCAGAAGGATCGGGACATTTTCACGGCTGAGGCGGAAAAACTGGGTGCCGAAGTTATCGTTCAATCTGCTGATGGCGATGAACGGAAGCAGAATGAACAGGCAGAGAACATGATTACACAAGGTGTAGATGTCCTCGTTGTCATTCCGAAGGATAGTGTCGCCGCTTCGCAAATTGTCCAAGTCGCACATGCGGAAGGGATCAAAGTCATCGCTTATGACCGGTTGATTCGTGAGAGTGAACCTGACCTTTACATCTCTTTCGACAACGAGCAAGTGGGGTATCTCCAAGCGGAATACCTACTGCGTCAAAAGCCGAAAGGCGACTATTTCTTGCTCGGTGGCGCGCCAACCGATAATAACGCACAACTCCTTAGACAAGGACAGATGCGTGCTTTGCAAGCCGCAATTGATAGTGGCGACATCCGGTTGGTAGCAGAGGGGAAGCATTGGGCAGTCAATTGGGACCCGCGGGACGCGCTCAAGAAGGCAGAGCAGGTTTTGACACAGACCAACAACAAAGTAGATGCTGTTGTCGCCTCGAATGATGGCACGGCTGGCGGTGTTATTCAGGCACTTGAGGGTCAGAATTTGGCAGGGAGCGTTCTCGTTTCGGGACAGGACGCTGAACTGGCGGCGTGTCAACGGATTGTCAAGGGAACGCAAACCATGACAGTTTACAAACCGATCCATCTCATTGCGACAAAAGCGGCACAGGCGGCTGTTGCACTCGCGAAGGGCGAACCGATTGCCGAGGCTACGCAGACCGTGAACAACGGCAAAATTGACGTGCCATCCATCCTGCTCACACCTATTCAGGTTGACAAGGACAATCTGGACGCGGCTGTGATTAAAGACGGATTTCACACACGTGAAGCCGTGTATCAGGAATAAATAGTTATAAGTTGTTGGTTATAAGTTATAAGTCTGTTTTCTGATACTGGATCATATTTTTGTCCTCGTCGTTACCTATATTGAAGCGACAAAGGTAACAAAGATATATGAGTGAATCAGAACCCTCTTAACCAAAAACTTATAACCAACAACTGACAACTGATATAACATGCCTATTTTTCTATTGGGAGTGGATACTGAAGGCATCGGGATAGGGGATCGACTCAGCTGGGTCTGGCGTTCCGATGCGTATCAGAACATTATCGTTATCGCATGTCTTGTTGCAGTGGTGTGGCTGCTCCGCTACGCCTCACGACAAGAACATTGGCGGAACGCTGCGAGACAGATACGCCGGAACCGTCTCGCTATGATCTGTCTGGTCATCCTTTTGGGGTATCTCCTCATCGGCATATTGGATAGCATCCGCTGGCGCGATCCGTTGATACGTCAAACCGACCAGATACTCACGCGAAACGAGGACGGTGCCGTTGTCTATAAACCGAGAAGCCTGAGTCTCCTTGATAGGCTCTGCACGCCGCTTCGCGAACGGACCGAGAAGACCTATTCCGCGCCCTTAGCAACCCATCTGTACGCCAAAAGCACTATCGAAACGCCTGATGGCCGAACGGTTCGGGAATACCCGCCCCTTGAACATCCGCGTATACATCTCTTAGGGACTGACAAGGTTGGCAGCGATGTCTTCTATCAGGCACTAAAAGGGATCCGTACAGGTCTCATTATTGGCGGATTTACCACCTTAATCGCTGTGCCGTTTGCCATACTTTTCGGGGTTATTGCGGGATATTTCGGCGGTTGGGTAGACGATGCCATTCAATACATCTACGCAACACTTGATTCGATTCCCGGTATCCTACTGATTGTCGCTTTCATGCTCCTTTTTGGACAGGGGTTATTTAATCTCTGTCTGATTATGGGGATCAGCAGTTGGACGGGGTTGTGCCGTATCCTGCGTGGCGAAACTTTGAAACTCCGAGAGCTGGAGTATATCCAAGCGGCTGAAGCCTTCGGCGTGCGACGTGGACTCATTATTCTCAAGCACCTGATTCCGAACCTTATGCATATCGTGTTAATCACCGCTATTTTGCGATTTAGCGGATTGGTATTGACAGAAGCGTTGTTGAGTTACCTGCAGATCGGTGTTGATCCGACGACGGGGAGTTGGGGGAACATGATTAACACGGCGCGTTTGGAACTTGCGCGCGATCCGATTGTGTGGTGGAATCTCGCAGCGGCGTTCGCATTTATGTTCGGGCTGGTGCTGCCTGCGAATCTGTTCGGCGATGCTGTCCGTGATGCTTTGGATCCAAGGTTGCGGACGGAGTAGGCAAACAATTACTGACGAAGACAACTTGCTCCGTCCTGCTATCAAGTTGATTTGAACGGAAAGGGGGAAGTTTGATGAGAACGGTATTTAAGTTTACTTTCTTTGTCTTGTTAGGTATCTCTGCCTTGGGTTTTGTGATTACGGCTTTTTTGTATCTTTTCGCGCCAGATAAGGCGGAGTTGGCGGAAGCTCCTAAACAAGTGGTATCTGTATCCGATTCAACAAATGGAGTGTCGGCACCGACAGAGGTATCGGATCAGGAGACCGGACAAACCGCGCCTGCGGAAGTGGTTACAGCACCAGAACCGGAGGTGTTGGCTGAGCAAGAACCGGTAGCGGTAGCAGAAAATGAACAAACCTCACCACCTCCAGAGACTAAACAGATTTCTTGGGATTTAACGCCTGTGGAACAGGGACTGGAGATTGACGACTGGATTTCGATTGAAGGGTATCAAGATGATCTTATAGGGGCGACTGTCGAGCAATCTGATGCGACTCGCGTTTTGGAATGGAACGATCCGAGCCACTTATTTGGGACGAACGGTCTGATAGACATCGCCAGTCAATCGACAGGACTTCCTGCATCCGGTGATAGAATTATAGGTGTGTCAGGACTCGTTGAAAACCCTCGTGAAAATGAAACGGTTGTTCAAATCAATAAGACGCTACTGCAGGAACAGACCGTTTTGATTCGTGTGGTAGGACAGATCGATCGTATCGGCGGAGATAGGCTTCCAAAACGATGGACGGTGTTTCTAAAAAAGGGGGTTCATGTTGATTTTGTAGGGCAGCAAATTGAGGAAAATGATAGTCAGTGAAATTGAGTTGTTTTATTAGCAAGAAATTCAACCTTATTATCTCGGTCAACGAAAAGAACGTTCATTCGTCTCCTCAAAAAACAATTCTTCACTGTGAGTCGCCATTTGAAAGGCGATTCGATCTTTTAAAATTTGTGGGTTGAAGTTTTTGCGAACTTCTTCATCAATCCGGTTCAGTAAAAATGGAATTTCGTGGCCCGCATTGTTCATTTGGCAATCAGCTGCCATGATGCGTAGCATATCCTCCGAGTGATCCTTGTGAACCTCAAAACCGAATGCCTTATTCCGAGGCTTAAACACACCTCTCAATATGTTAGAAGCTACGCTATTCTTAAACCTATCCGATACATAACGGTTACGAGCTGCGCTGCTCTGATTTAAATGTTTCTCTAAGGTTTCAACCACGTAAATTTCACTAGGTTTGAGTGCGCGAGCAAATTTGGTAAATATAGGATTTGCTATATTTTTCAAGACACCCAAAGATTGTTTTCCACTTTGAAACAGTTCATTATATAACTGAATCCCTTCAGGTCTTGCTATGAGAGACTCATCAACTAAGGGTCCATCCAAAAATAGGTATGGTTCCTCAATTTCAAGACAGTGCTGAACTTCATAATATCGCAAGTATGCTGTCGAATATATTCCGAACAACCCTCGTTTCTCACGCGCAATGAAATCATCCGTATCAGACGCTTCAGATAGGAAAACCTTGCTTGACCAATAGTGTAGAGAGTCTCGCATCGGCCGACGATGTGAGAGGCTACCAATACCAACACAGATAGCTTGCCCTGTTGAATACTTTTGCATTGGAAGTGCAAAAGTTCCATCTATAGCAGCGACTTCACCATTTTTTAATTCTTTTGCCTTACTGAATGAACCAAACTCAACCTTACGCAAGGGATTAGATAAATCTTCTTCCATAGTTTCACGCGCTTCTTGTATTGTTTTTCGGGCTTGGTCGTTGTCGAGCATCTCCACAACATCGTCTGCAATCCTACCGAAATTATCAGCAAACTCATCTCTTAATATCCGCTTCGATCTACTGAGGAGTTCGTGGAACATTTCAGCCTGTTCCTCGTGTTTTGATGGATTAAAGAGTTGATCGCTTGAAAGGGAATCAGAGCCCGGATCTGACAGTCTCTCGTGTTTCGATCGATTAAAGAATTTTTGAATCTTCCTAAACATTTGCAATTCCTCACTTTTTATCCATTACTGTTCGGAACTGTATTATCGTTACGCATAAGCTCAAATGGAGATGGTGCCATCTGAACAGGGACAACGAGGTGTGATTCAAACATCTTAACGAGGGCATGCCCCGTACTGAGTTCTAATGCTCGCACCGAAAAATCTCTACCCATTGTCTGTGTTGCGTAGTCTGCTTCATTTCTGCTATTTTGGCGCATCACGATGTTCGTATTGAGATTATTCATCACAAGTTGAGGGATTTGCGAGGCGTTTTGAAGACTAAGAATAACTGAATGATCAAAAGTCCGTCCTTCACGCATAATACGATTGAACAAACCAGCAAGCGTATCACTGTGACGTGATTCATTATCGAAGATGCGGTGGGCTTCATCTACCATTTGAACGATACCAACTCCTTCTCTACTACCGCGTTTCCTTTGGCAATCCTGAAGGACGTAAGACAAGAGCAGGGCATAGGATGAATCATCCATCTGCGAATAATCAATGACCAAAATCCGCCCCCTATTCACCTGAAAATCGAATTTGACGACTTTCTTTCCGCCAACGGTTATACTATTGTCAACAACATCAAGCCATGACATTTCTGCTTTGCGGGCTTGGACTTTTCGCAGTATAGTATACCCTGTGTTACCATGGATCCGTTCTGCCGGATCTGCATTTGGCTGCATGCGCTCTCGGACAGCTTTCAGGATTTTATCAAGTGAATATGGTTTTTTAAGAGAATTAGCTGCACTTACAAATCCTTCAAATTGTAGTTGTTCGTTTGTTTCCGGGAAAAAGAAACCCGCTAACATAAGTGGGGATAAATCTGATGACCTGCACCCAGCGAGAATATCTACTTGGTTTGGATCGCACTTTCCATAGAATCCGACACGAATTACATCATTAGCGGAATGTGGGGTCAATCCATATTTACGAAAGCGTTTCCATACGGTTTCTACATTTGAGTCACTATTTTTAGAGGCAATTAAACCGTAGTCGGGTTTTGCATCGTGAACCAAAACACATTTCTTAAATTTCATTGCCTGCTCAATCAGGTTCGCCGCAACGTTTGATTTTCCGGAACCTGTTCCACCTGCAACCATGATATGGTGGTTAAACGTTGGCGAATCGATGCAAAGCGGCACACCGTCTGCATTAAGCAACTCACCGATGACATTAGAACCTCCATCTGCAAGTGGCGGTATCCCAATAACTCGGCTTGTTGTTTCTACATCCAGTTTGATCACAGTAGCGCCCGGCAAAGGACGTGTTCGCGATGTGAGCATTTGATGCCCGTCGTATTCTCCTAATATCAATATGTCAAATACTTGGACGGACTCTACAGATTGGACATCGGGGTTTGACCGCATAAGTTTGAGACCGTGAAGAATCGTTGGATCAAGTGGATTGCCTACAGTCGAAATATTTCGATTAGGTTGAATAACCTGTCCAATCCACAATTTACCATCCGCCTGCTCTATATGCACATAGTCAAACAAAGCAAATTCTTTCTCTATTTCTGCCATTGCCTGAATATGCTTTAAGTCGCTATTTGGACTGTCATGTAGTACAATCATTTTTTATATCATTTTTCGGCATAAGTAGTTTTGGGATTGATAAAAAAGTGCGCTAAACCCTTGTGTTTACTGAGTTTTTGCTTGATTTGAATATGAATAGGATTATACTTACTATGCCTAACATGATTTACCTCTTTTAGGGAATTTGAGGCGAAAGTAATAGTCAAGTTGGAATGTCTCCAGAAGATACCCTAAAAGAGATGGGTATCCCTGGTGACCAAACCAAAACACTCAATTTGCACTGAATGTGGGATACCCGCAGTTCAACGAGTGTTTTAGTTTGGTCTGTTAAAAGGATACGATGTCTAAAGACGGGATGTCAAGTTAAAGAGGTGAGGATTTTTGCGAAAATGAAAATTTTTAAGTCCAAAACGACTAATTCCGTTATACATTAACATAAACCGCTTCGTCAAGTCTTCAATACTGATAGAACAAAGTCATTCACTTTTCAGTTTTTTATGGCTTCTGTCGAAAAAATCACGATTCGGAGATCACTCCTACAACCCTTATTTTTCTTGGAAAGAGTTGACTTAAGTTACAATAGGCTTTACAATTAACGATATAGCATCAATCAGCATTATTATAAAATGCGTTTGTCAAGAGAGGTCTACATAGTTTTATATTGCCCATAGTCAAAAACCATGTGTCAATTTAGGGATTTTTTCCGTTAATTTTTTGCCGTAGATCTCTACAGATATCGCCCCTACGGGGCTTAGGTCTGTGAGGTTGCATTTCTCTACAGAGATACCATCCCTACGGGATTCAGGAGGTTTTTGCAGTCTTCAAGGTTTCCGCGGAGTATCCGGTTCGGTTAGGAAACCGAACCTACCGGTCCTGGGTCTGAGACGGTTATTTTTTCTTAAATTGACGCTTATGATTGCCCATAGTGAAAAACCTTCTGTATAATCTACTCATGAGAAGTTTTTGGATGTTAGTCATTGGGAAGCGTTTGTATAAGCGGACATCAAACACAATTTCAGCACCCAAAAAGGAGTGCTTGCTATGAAGCAGTTAATCTATCTCTTTGTATTCGTGCTAACCATTGCTATGTTTTGCCACAGCGGATATGCTGAACGAGTGGTGACAGACGGACTCGTGAGTTATTGGACGTTTGATCGGCATAATATTGTTGGTGGGACAGTCAAAGATATCTGGGGTGAAAATGATGGCACGATAGTTGGGAATCCGAAAGTTGTCAAGGGGTATGTCAGAGAAGCACTTAAGTTGGATGGTCCGAGAGATTATGTGAACTTGACGAATCTTGGTGATTTTGGGACTCAGATAGGTGAAGCTACGTTTGAAGCGTGGGTCAAAACCGATTTTAAGAAAAACTGGATGACGCTTTTCAAAGTTATTGACTCAGACTGTGCGGGTTGGGGAATGGATTTCAACGCATCAAAGCATCCTGATAATGGAATTGTTTTCGATGAGGATGTCATTAATCTTTATATCAGATATAAAATCGGGGAGAATGGATGCAGCACCTCGAACTGGGGAAGGTCGTTTTCAATCTCTGATGGCGAATGGCATCACATTGTTTACGTCCATGAGTATTATGTAGATGAAGCCGAGCGCGATTGGAGAGTAAAAGTTATCTATATCGACGGTGAACGGCGCACCTTAAGTAGATCTACCAGTACACCAAAGCCCATCTTTATCCCGTTCACGGAATCTGTCTATCTTGGCGCGGGGAACAATCGTGGCAAGGCAGAAGGATTTTTTCGCGGCATCGTTGATGAAGTCCACATTTATAACCGACCGCTTACCGATGCTGAAGTCTTACAAAATTTTGAATCCAAAGCTGGACTTAGTGTGGAACCCGCACAGAAGTTGCCGACGGTCTGGGGTGCGTTGAAGACAAAGTTATAGCATCGGTTCTGTAGGGTGTGCCTACTGCTGTGAGGAAAATAAATGATCCTGAAAGGTTTTGTTATTCCAGCCTTGCTTGTTGGTATCATGCTTTTAGGCGTGGTCGGCTGCGGTGAGGATTCGGAAAAACCTACAGTGTTAGCAGAAGAAAAATCTGAAGATCCAACGGTTGAACCGTCTGTTCCGTCGTTATCAACGGAAGAACTGATCGGCTCTTGGGATGTTGTTTCAATTTTCGGCATGACTCCTGACGAATACCTTGAATCCTTAGCAGAAGGCGGAGAGGTAGAAGAAACGGTAAAGCAGTTTGCGTATGTGTTTGCCGCTGATAATTCGTGGACGTGTAATTTTGTGTCTGAAACTGTCTTTGTTTTTGATGATATACCTCCCGGTAAGATGGAAGCAATAGGGACATGGTCAGGGACTTACGGCTTTGATGGTCTGACACTTTCCTTATTTACAAAAGGATCAGATGTGCAGATAGTCTCTGAACCCAAAGATATTCTTGAGATAGCATTTGATTTGGTAGTTGCAGACGCAGAGCAACATTATGACGAGAGCTTTAGGTCTGATTTTATCAAACCCTTTGCGGAATCCACTTGTACTAAACAGGGAGACACCCTTACCGTGATAAGTCCTGCTGCTAAAAAAATGGTACTTGAGAAGCAGTAAACCCCACCTGCGAGGGTCTTTCGTGGTATCATTGATAAAGTTGAAGTTCGCATTTACAACCGACTGCTGACCTATGATGAAGTCCGCTAAAATTTTGAATCCAAAATTGGACTTGCGGCGGAACCTACGCAGAAGTTGCCAACGGTTAGGGGTGCCCTGAAGATAAAATTATAGAATAGCCTTCTGACCTATCCAAATTTTGGGGGAAAAATGGTCTGGAAAAGTTATCAAAAACTCCGAGACTAAAACTCCCATGCTTTAGCAGGGAGATACAGTCTCGCCCTTGTTAATTAGACCACGGGTCTATATTGAAAAAGATTTGGCTTTTCGTGAAAAATGTTGTATAATTACAGTATCATAGTGGCAGACATGTTTAGCATAATCGCAAGGTTATGTGTCTGCCTACCTACTAAACAGGGGTTAGAACTGTGTTCTGTGATACACCATGCGAAACACGAAACATAGACTTTTTCATGATAGATTACTGAAATATCTGCATAACGATTTAGATATATGCGGCATAGTCCGCAATCACTTTATTGCGTTGTGTATGCGATATAAACGTCGTTATGGTAAAGGGCTTTCGTATTCCAAAATGTCCGCTCATTTAACGAAACTCAAGAAACTGGAGAAATATCAGCATTGGAATATCCCGTACGCGTGGACCTTACAGAATATTCTAAAGCGTTTGGCACAATCCTTTAGAGAGATGAAAACACTGGGTAGGGGACACCCACAATTTAAGTCATGTAAAAAGCACAAAGGCATGACCTTTCGTAATGAACATATCAAGTTGGAGTATTTGCTCCCGAAACAGAAGTGTGAGCGAAATCACCCTACGTATCAAATTCGCCTCAACAACCGCTGGTATCGTTTTGCCTTACACAGAAAGATAGAGGGCAAAATCACACAAGTTCAAGTAACACGTGACGCACTTGGAGACATCTATATCACTTTCACAGAAGAATGTAAAGAAGTCATACCCGAACCCAAGACGGGTAAAGCCGAAGGGTTTGATATGGGTATCAAAGACTTCCTAACTGGCAGTGACGGTGAACGCTATACGTCTCCTATGTTCTACAAACACAACGCTGATAAACTCGCCGCAGCCCAAAAGGCACATTCCCGGAAGGTCAAGGGTTCTAATAATAGAGACCGTAGCCGTAGGGATATAGCCCGTATCCACAAGAAAACTGAAAATCAAAGAACAGACCACCACTGGAAACTCGCTATAGAGTTATGCCAAAAGTTCGATTTTCTTTTCTTTGAAGACCTAAACATAAACGGTATGAAACGCTTATGGGGAAAACAGGTATCTGACCTTGCCTTTAGTGAGTTTATCAAAAAACTCAAACACCAGTCAAAAAAACGCCTAAAAAGTGTAAAACATATTGATAGGTGGTCGCCTACTACAAAATGCTGTTCTGTTTGTGGACATAAAAACCAAAATCTAACCCTCGCAGATCGTTCTTGGACGTGTTCTGAATGTAATACCCATTTAGACCGCGACCAGAATGCTGCGCTGAACATTCTCAAGGAAGGGGTAGCTTCCTTTGGGTTAGGAGCCGTAAGCCCTATCGTTTTGCTTGGCAAAATCGTAGGCTACTCCGTTGAAGCGTCCAGTTCGCTTCTGCATTCCACAATTGCTTTCGCATAACTTTTGCGGAAGCCCCATGCTTTAGCCGGGGGTCTATCACCAATCCTTAGATCGTGAAGAAGGGACGGCAGCAAAGCTTAAACAGCTTAACTGCGTATTTGCCACTGATGATTCATGGAACTGGAATTTTGAACTTGAATTTGCATCTGATGAGCCCCCTCGCGAGGTTGAGGTGATTGCGGCATGGTCAGGGACTTATGTTGTTGAGTCCTCAATCCTCTTCTTAATTATGGAAGAAAAAGATGTGAACATAAAGGTTGAACCCCCAGAGGAAGATCATAAGGAAAACGAACAAGCATTTATTGAGGGTGTTAAACCTATTAAGCAGGCTACTGTGAATATTCAGGGAGGTACGCTTATCCTGATAACCCCCGCTGCAAAAAAGTTGGTTTTCGAGAAGCAGTAGATCTCCTTATTCCGCGCATATTCTAACGTTCTTCCACGTTTTGCCTTAAAAACAAACAACGGGTATTGTTGCCCGTTGTTCGTCGTTTTCAGCAATTAAACCCTGTCTATTTTAATCCAGATTAGTCTTTCTCAAATTCCTTGAGAAAGCCTCTGAACTCTCGGCGATGCTTTTCTTCATCGGCGAGGAGTTTGATGCAGAGGTCCTGCGTGACGTAATCGATCCCATCGCATAGACGGATAATCTTATTGTATTGGTCAATTGCGACGTTTTCCGCCTCGATCACCCCATGAATCGTCGAAATAAGGTCTGTGGAATCTTCTGGCGGTTGCAGGGATGTCTGTTCGGGCTTAAAAGCAAACGAGCCCGGGACTCGTCCATCAATCTCCTTGATGCGAGCGGCAAGTTCTTGGGCATGCGTAATTTCGGTTTGGATGTCCGCTGCGAGAGATGTTTTAATCTCCTCAGCACGGATACCATCTAAATCGACGGAAATGGCAAGATAGTTGATCGTTGCTTCCAACTCAAGCCAATAAGCGCGAATTAGTTCTTTGATGATCGTGTCGTTTGTTTCTTGATTCACGATGTGTCTCCTAAGATTAATTATTATAATAGCAAATTTAAGCTTTGAAGTTACGCCAAAATTTGAACTTTCGATTTTCTTGCATACATTGGATAGTATACCACAAATTAGAACGGATTTCCAGTATGATTGTTGAAAAAATATAGACGAAGTTTTTATGAACCATTCAGGGTCGGCATCACCCACGGGTAGCCATCTGGATGCGATAATATATCAAACGAAATATCGTAGGTTTCCGATAACTGACTTAGCGTTAACACGATTTTAGGCGGCCCGGACGCAACAGACACCCCATCTTTCAACAGCAACAATTGATCGGCATACATTGACGCGAGATTCAAGTCGTGAATTGCCGTGATAACGGTTTTGCCTCGACTGCAAATTGTTTTGCATAGGTTGAGTATTTGTACTTGATGTCTCGGATCCAGATGATTTGTCGGTTCATCTAACAGAAATAGGTCTGGGGCTTGGGTGAGGATTCGTGCCACGTCAACACGACTCGCTTCACCACCAGATAGTGTCGGATAGAGCCGTTCCTCGAACATATTCGCTTCCACCCGCTGTAGAGCTCCTTTGGCGATTGAGAGGTCCTTGACAGTCTCTTTTGTGCCGTTGAGATGCGGGTGTCGCCCAAACAGTGCGACCTCCAGACTCGTGAATGGAAAGTTTATGTCCCGTTTCTGTTGGAGATAGGCTCGGAGGCGTGCTAATTCTTTCGGTGCGTAACTACGGATAGGTTTATTGAAAAGCCGGATTTCGCCGGTTGTTGGCAGGAGCTCTCCAGAAATTAGGCGCAAGAGTGTCGATTTTCCTGCACCATTGGGACCGACGAGTCCCCATAACGTCCCGTTTTCAATTGTAACGTTGATGTTTCGGACTAACCAATGCTTACCAATCTGGTAACCAACGTTTTCCAATTCAACCATAATATTTTTAGTTATCGGTTGTCAGTAGAGGTTGGGTTACCCAACCCCTACGGCTGATAGCGGATAACTTCTCCTATAAAAAAACTTCACGTTTGAACCTGAGCAGTAGCCACAAGAAAAAGGGACCTCCAATCAGGGCGGTAACAATGCCGACAGGTAGTTCGGCGGGTACAACAATCGTGCGTGAAAATAGATCCGCTAAGACGAGTAGTATTGCGCCACCCACTGCTGAACCGGGTAAGACATAGCGATGGTCCGCACCGCCCAAAAGCCTGAGAAGATGTGGGACGACGAGTCCAACGAAACCGATACCACCCGCGGCGGCAACCGCCGCGCCGACCGTCAACGCGACCCCAAAAACCGACCATCTTTTTAAGGTTTCCGTTGAAACGCCGAGGTGATAGGCTTCAGATTCCCCTAAACTCATAGCATTCAGGGCTGCTGCTTGCCGCGACAGGACGAGTAGCCCTATCACTGCAATGGGTAGCGTTACGAAAACGACGTGCCATGTTGCTCCACCAAAGCCACCGAGTAGCCAAAAAGTGAGACTCCGCAGTTGCTCGTCGTCAGCGAGGAAGGTCATTAGTCCGATGCCTGCCCCCGCGAAACTGTTAAGTGCAATGCCTGCCAGTAGCAATGTTAACGTGCGGACTTTCCCATCCCCTTCGGCAATTTTCCATACACTGATAGTTACGAGCATTCCGCAGGCAAAGGCAGCGATAGGGAGTCCCCATATACCTAACGCACCGCCACCAATCAGGACAATCCAGACTGTTGCGCCCAATCCTGCGCCTGCTGTGACACCGATTAATCCTGGATCTGCCAGCGGATTACGGAAGATCCCTTGCAATGTTGCGCCTGATATTGCTAACATCGCGCCAACGACAGCGGATAGGACGACACGCGGAAAACGGACATGAACAAGGACTGCGAATCCATCTTTTTTGAAAAATAGAATTTCAGGAATACGCCACGGTAGAATTTGATACGCACCTACGCCTGCTGCGATGCACATTGATACCGGAAGGACACCGATCAGGATAAACAGAATCTTTGTTCGTTTTAGCATTTTGCTTAATGGAGCGACACTGCGAGATTATTCGCCTGTGGCAACGAAGGGTCCATCCTTTTCATAGATGCCTTGGAATAGGTCAAGCGCAGCGCGTCCACAACGGGGACCGAATCCAGAGAGATATTGTCCATCCAGTGTCACGACACGTCTGTTTTGTCCGGCAGGCGTGTGTGCTAACCCCGGTAGTTTGAGGAGTCCGTCAATGCCACCGATCGATTCCAAACTTGAGGTAAACAGGACATAAACATCGGGTTGTGCAGCGATCACCGCTTCCGCTGTCATCGGTTTGTTCCCCTTAATGCTGCCTGCAGCATTTTCAGCACCGATAATATCAAACATCGCTCCTGGCGCGGTATCGGTCCCTAACACGAGCGTGGTTTGTGTGCCTCGGAGATAGAGAAAGAGTGCTTTCTGTTTTGGTGTCCCTTTTCGTGAAGCGAGTTTGGCTTCCAATTTCTCAATATCAGTATCCAAAGCCTTTGCCAATTCCTTAGCCTTTTTCTCGTGTCCGACTGCTTTACCGATCGTTAGCAACCGTTGTTTGGCAGTCTCAAAAGAGCGAGGTTCCTTAAGTAACAGAACGGTTACGCCTGCCATGCGGAGTTGTTGTACGACTTGTGGGGGTCTCACATCGTCGCGCCCAATTATCAGTGTCGGATTCAAGGAGAGGATTCCTTCGGCGTTGAGTCCGTATTGGTATCCAATGCTCGGCAACTTGTCTTTCACGCCTTTCGGATACGTTGATGACGCATCACAACCGATTACGTTATCCCCGACACCCAGTGCGAACAGGATTTCAGTCGTGCTGCCGTTGAGACTCACGATACGTTCCGATGATGTGATAACGACAGTTTTATCGTCTGCGTCTGTGACCTCGATTGCGTCTGCGACAGCAAGACAGAGCATGATGCCGAAAAATATAAAAATCGAAACGCTTAATAGCCACGCCTTGAACACGTTTGAACGAAAAATTTGCATTGTTTCCTCCGTATAGAAATGAGTAGCCGGGCATGGAACCCGTTCAATTTAAGGAGATTTATGGTGAACGGTGTTCCATGCCCAACACCTCATGAACGCGTTGTTCAGTTGTTCAGTGTAAAGTTCTTTACTGCACTGCTGGGCGAGTCTTGAGTCGTCCCCACAGTGTCGCTAATTTGTCTTTGGCATCGACTGCCTGAACAGGATCTGCCATGTCTTCGTTCAGTTCATCTTCAGTCAAGGCATAGTTGTACACTTTGATTTCATCAAGTGCCCCGGTGAGAAAACGGCGTTCTCCACCGCGTGCCCCGATGAAGAGTGGATCGTCATTAGGCGTAAGTTCGCCTGGGCATTTCATTTCCGCTTCCAGTTTACCGTCAATATAGAGCCGGATGGTCTTTCCATCCCAGGTCCCTGCGAGGAAATGCCATTTCCCATCTTGGATACCTGGTCCAGCGTTTTCATCGTTACACTGATCTGGCAAATCAAAGAATTGAAGCAGGGTGCTTGATCCGTGGTAATTCGCGGCAAGATTATACAAACCTGGTCCCCAGGATCTCCCTTTTTCGACTCCGCTCTGAGTGCTTTCACCGCCCTCAACAATTGCCCAAAATTCAATTGTAATGCCGTCAACGATATCCAGGCTGTCGTGGTCAGCTATTTCGCCATAGGTTTTTCCGTCAAGTTTCAAGGCGTTCCCAAAGACCCCTTCTTGTAGTTTGGGGGACCCCTTAAAGGTCACATCGTTACCAAATTCAGATAGGTCGCTGGCAACTTTTCCTTTAAGCGCATCAAAAGAGAGATGTAATACCAATTCTTGGGCGGTGCATATTCCAGTTACAAGTGTGGAAATTAAAAGGCTTAAAGCAAAAACAAACGTGAATTTCATAATACTTATTTCCATTATTATTGGTTTGTGCTATAATGCACATGTTAGGTTAGAGGGACGCTCAGAGTAGCATCAGTCGCGTCCTTTGATTTGACACACTGGGGAATGTGTGGGTAGAAGACCCGCGTCTTCCCCTTTTCATTAGTTATACCTTAATCTGCGCTCAATATTTAGAAATTAGGGCTTCCGTCAGGTTGATGTACGTATTTAAACGTCACAAAACCGCTGTCCTTCTTGTTTTCGTTGTCTTTGTAGTACCCGATAAATTGGACTTTGGCGAGAGTGCCATCGGCGGCTTTTATGACGAAGACCCGATCTTCTAACGGGAGAATCCAATGTGCTGGCGGACCTGTGTAGACGTACCATCCCTTTTCACTTTGGGGGACGATTGCGAGCGTGTCTTCTGTATCAGCCTTGTACCCATCTGCGGGTGCTTCAGTTACCGCCTCGAAAGTTGTCTCTGTGAGCATGACGACACTGCCCATTCCGGGGCCGCTGATACCACCGTTAAGTTTGACTTGTGTCCGTTGGAAGCCGATATCCCACGCTTCGGAGTTTTCAGCATCTTCTATCTCAACAACGTCTCCGGAATCGAAAGAGAAGTATGTCCATGCCTCTCTATTCGTTGCATCAATCGTGAACGTAAATACTTCCAATCCGACGGGTTCCTCAACCGCTGCTTGTGTATCGGGATCCATGGTCACAGACGGTGTTGTGTCTGTGGTCTCATCCGGTTGAAGCAGCTGCTCAACGTCTTCTTCATCAACGGGACCACAACTGAAACTGAAAACAACGACAACGCCTAATGTTAAGATAAGAAAAGGGGTGGCGTATTGATTGACAAAGTTTCTAATACTTTTCATGATAATTCTCCTGTCAAGAACAGCACCAGTGCTGTGCCGTCTATACGACGCGGTTAAAATAGTGTAGGGAAATTGGGCGGCTACACCTCAATTTGTTTCAACTGGACGTTTCGAGGCGTGCCTCTGGGTGGTCTCCCTACACCCTGTACTAAACTTTCGCACGTGTATCCATGTTTTGCAGATCGATTTCCTCATTTACCGGTTCTTCGACCTGCTGTAAAACACGTAATGCTTCGACAAAGACTTCGGCAACCTGATGGAAATCAGAGTGATCCATAGCGATGTCTAAAGTCCGATACTTCACGTGGATATGTCCATCGAGACATTGGTAGATGGCGCATACTTCGGCTTGCGATAAAAATTCTGCTTTGTAACTCATTTTTGGTCTCCTTATGCAACGGCATGACGGAGCATGCCTGCTACTTTTGGTCGGACGGCGCGTTGGAGCGTGCCTGCTACTTTAATTTGATGGATGCCCACGTTGTTGTTAGTTTTCCTTGTGCATCAACACTCGTGGGTTCAGATTCGACAAAGATGCGGGTGCCATCGTCCTGCAGAACATATTCTATGCTGATGTACCCCGAACCTTCCTTGTTTTCGTTGTTTTCGTAGTACCCGATAAAACGGACTTTCGCGTAATGATATGGACCTTCGGACTCCGCCGTTGGATCAGCAGAAATTCGCAAGACGTAAATTTTCGGGTTCGGCAAAACCCAGTGATTCGGGGGGCCGGTGTAAGTGTACCAACCATCGCCTCGTGCGAATGTTGCAATCTGTTCGGTGTCCGAAACGTACTCTCTTTCGGGGGCTTCGAGGACATCTTCAAAAGAGATGTCCTCTAAAGCTAACGCCCCAGTCTTTCCGGGACCGCTGACACCCCCATTGACGATGACCTGGGTTCGTTTAAAACCGAGGTCCCACGCCATAGAGTTTGCCGGATCGGTTATATCAACCGTTTCACCTTCAGTGAGATTGATATAAGCCCAGTTTTCACGGTCGGTCGCATCGACCGTGAGTTTGTTTTGATGAAGTTCAGCATCTACTGTCAAGACAGTGGTGCTGATGGTGAAAACTAACAGTAAGGTTGTGTACATGAGCCGTGTCATGTCGCTGTATCCTTTCTCGTATTAATAGGTTAAAGCGAGACCGCCATAAAATGAGCGGCCCGTAAATGTATAAAATGTCGGAATTTTGAAGTCAAAAATATTATTGCATCCGATTGACACTTTGAATATTTTAAAAAGTGTCTTTGAAGCGCGGAGGTTCCAGACCCAATAACTTGGTGCCAATTCTTCAGATTCAAGTACTTTGTCGCCGTCATCAAAGAACCCCCAAGGACTGGCGTATCGTCCACGCAGGTCGACTTGAAGACCGGTATTGGCATGTAGATACGCCAATTTGAGTGTTCCACTATGTGTTGAACGATTGAGTAAAGGGAGGCCACTCTCCTTATCCGCGCCTCGAAGGTACGCGTAGCCGACGGTTGAAGTGAACCCGCCAATGCTACCGACAACGGCTTCAACATCAACACCCTCTGTGAACGCCTTACTAATGTTCTGATATTCAAATTTGCTTCCGCCCGCTGCGCTTTTTCCAATGCGCTCCGCCTCAATCAGATTGTGTAGATCATTGCGGTATGCGTGGACTCTACCGAGGAGTCCATCGAATATCTGATACTCCAGCCCCAGATTCCAGTTGTGTGAAGATTCAGGTCGAAGGTTTGGATTGCCTAACACTTGGTAACCGGATGTCACATTTGTAAAGTCGAGATATAGGTTTTTGAAATCTGGTGCGCGGAACCCCTGCCCATAGGAGAAGCGGAGGCGGAAATTGTCGGTCATCCGATACAAGGTGCTTAACTTTGGGCTGAAATGTGTGCCGAATTCAGAATGATTGTCCAAACGTCCGCCAATAACGAGTGCGAACGCGGCAATAGGACGGAATACGTTCTGTACAAAGAGAGAATTGGTCAGAAGTCCACGTTCTCCACCCGTAATCCGCTGAGATTGGAGATTTTCGAGGACGACCTCTCCACCGAGGGTGAATTGATGTTTTTCCCAGAGTGTTGTATCAAACTGCAGTTCGCCCTTGAGCAGGTCTTGAATGTTAAGATTTCGGGAGCTGATTTCCGCCGAATCTCTATTGACGACGGTTGATTCATCGTCATAGCGGGTAGCATAGAGTTTTCCAGTCAGTAAAGTTGCGGGGGTTCCGTGTGTGCGATCACCGAATTCGTGTTCTACGCCGACGCTCCCACTAAAGTTTTCGATATCGCCGAGTCTGTCAAACGCGACGGGTCCGTTTTCGCTGATACCTTCTTGGTCCTGGGTAAAGTATTGTCCAGAAAATATGAGATTTGTCGCTGGCGTGAGTTGGTATTCTGTCCGTGCGGAGCCAGTCACATTGGCATAACCGTCGATTGTGGTCGTGAGATCAGACGTGTCCAAGTCGATTGGATTTCGGTGGTTTCTACTGAGTGTTAAAAGGGCGTTAAGGTTATCACGTTGCAATTCAACCGTGCCTCGACTGTCAAGTGTCGTGTTTTGCTCAAGGGTTTGGGAAACCTGTACCGAAAAGGGTGAAGTTGCCTTACGGGTAATGATGTTAATAACGCCACCGAGTGCAGCATTGCCGAAAAGCGAGGCGGTCGCGCCTTTGACGATTTCTATCCGCTCAACGTTTTCAACAGCGAGTCGTGCCATGTCAAGTTTGCCTGCAATACGTCCAACCTGTGGTTCACCGTCCACAAGGATGAGTATGTATTCGGAGTTCAGTCCTTGAAGTTGCACACCGTCTCCGTGTCCGTCTCGATGGATAATGATGCCTGCTGTGTGTTCGAGTACCTCTCCGATGTTCTCTGCGCCGGTTGCTTCAATTTCGGCGCGTGTAATGAGGTTTGTGATCACCGGTGTATCTTCCAAACGTTGAGGGGTCTTTGTTGCGGTCACCACAACAGGTTCTAATTCGACGGTGGCATCAGTTTCAGGGGTTTCGTCTCCGCTTTCAGCGGAACTCAGTATAACGAGCAGAAGCAATCCGAACACAAGGTTTATCAGTATCCGTAAAAACCAAATTTTCCCGTTTGACATCACAATTTTCCTCCTGAATACATTAATAGGACTTATACATGCTGGCGAGGTTTGAAACCGCGCCAGCGAGGAAACCGTGTAAGTCCTAATTAAAAGGCTCGCCAAACAAAGAAGATGGCAAGCGTTAGGGATCCGAGTCCGATTCCTGCCGCGAGTAGACGCGGTCCGTGTAAGCGTGTCCAGAGCAATATACCTGTGAGTGAGAGGATGATGAAACTTCCCGCGATCGTGTCAGCGAGGAGGATCCATGCAACCCCCATACCGCTCGCCATGTGCAACCGATTGAGAAAGGCAAACAGATTCCTGTCAAATTGTCTGACCGTGGTATAAGCGTTACCGACCCAATATTCTGCGCTGTAACCACGTTTCGGATTGCTCAAGCTGACACTCCACCTTTCAGGTTGCGTAACGGATTCCCCACCCCAACTAATTTCTCGGGGCTGCTGTGAACGGACACGACTCCATTTTTCATCAAGACCGAGTTCCACTTGCAACCACTCTGCGAACATCTCAATGTTTTCAGGCTTGGGGTCCGGCAATGACAGTTCTCGCTCTATTCGATCAGTTTTCGCGGCGTTAATCTTCAGGGTTCCGCGGTGGTTGAGCAGAATTCCAGTGACACCGAAGAGGATACCCAAAGCTGCGCCCCATAATCCGAGCCATGCGTGTGTGCGTCGGAGCCATTTGAGAAACGCCCCCCTGCTCCATGAGAGTGGTAGAAAAGCGTAAGGGGAACGTCTTTGCTTTTTTCGTGCTTTTTTTCTGTTTTTTTCAACTGACGCTGAATCTATAGTATTTTGCATGTTACCCTTTATTTGCTTGACAATCACGATGCTGATAGCGTATTCTAATTAAGGCAGAAAAGGCATCGGGTAGGAACGCTTCAACAGGTGAGCGTGAGAAACCCGGAAAACGCAAAACGCTGTCGATTCGCAATCGATGTGTGTATTTCCCTTAGAAACATGGACAAGTAGCTAACAATTGGCAGTTGGGAGCCTGTCCTGTTTCTTGCGTCGCTTTTTCTGCTATTATTCTGTTTTAGTGAACCTTAAACGGACCGCCGCGTGGTTCTTCCTTCAGATCTGGTTGCGTGGAATCGAGAAAGACCTCGTGAAGTTCAAGTTTATTTGATTGTGTGAACGCCTCTTTCGGCAATGTGCCGGACTGTGCGTGTCCTTTACGGAATTCTTCGGATTCTACCCAGTTTTCAAAATCTTTTCGCGATTCCCAGTGTGTAAAAACGACATAGGGATCGCCATCATTGACGGGACGTAGGACTTGGTTCGAGATGAATCCCGGCATCCCGTCAACGAGACGGGCGCGATTTCGGAATCGTTCCTCAAATTCGTCTCGGTATTCGGGTGCGACGTAGATTCGGTTTGCAACAGTTATCATAACCGCTCCTTAATTGAGAATGAAACTCATTATCATATTTATGGTGAGGCGGGGTATCCTGTTCCCCGCCGACCACACGGCACATGCTATACTGTGGCGGATATGGTGTCTTTCACCTTCAGTGAGCATCGCCTTAATTACCACTCTTGGAGGAAATTGATACGTCTGAACGCCACCTTCTTAAAATTGAAAATGAGACTCATTATCATATTAAGAGGGACAGCATTCAAACAATCGTGTTTGCCAACACATATATATTATACTATATTTGTTAATACGTGTCAAATTTTTTCTGATTTTTTTTCGATTTCTTGTAGATTAGCGGATCATAAGATGCGTCGCATTATATGAAATTTGCGTTTGATGATCAAATTTAGGCGTTTCTAATCTGTTCTATTACTTCCTGTCCTGCTTTAAATAGGTCATGCAGGTGCAAATAACGGAATAAGGAACTCCGCCCTGTCAGATATAGGTTCTCAAACGTTTCAAAGTAGGCAACGAGACGCGCTACATTCTCTTCAAACCCGACCTCAAGCACAGGATAGGCGAATGGTAGTTTATAGGTTTGGTAGTGGATAATCTCCTCTGGGAATAGTGGCTTGACGCGTCGTAAAGCCTCCCATACTTCGGTTTGCAGTGTCTCTTCCGACATATTCCACACGGCATCATCGTTGTAGCAGGGTAACTCTAATACGATTACTGTCTGTCCTTTGGGTGCCATGTGGGAACTTCGGTTTTTGGGTTCATACAAGCGCGTAAAAGGGAATTCTTCACTCGGAAAATAGATCGAAGCGTTCGATGAAAAAGTATCACGATTTAAACAGAAAACACAGAGCAAAAGGTGTCGGTATTTAATTGTGTCAGCAACTGCACTCAATTCTGGTGGCGGTGGCGGATCTAACATCCGCATTGAAAGGGTCAGTGGCAGTGTGTTAATCACTGTAGAGACGGGTATTTCAATCTCGTTTTGCGCTGTGGTGGTGCGCTGCGACTCTGATACCTTATTTACGATAATACGTTCAATTCTCCCATTTTTATGGACCAACCGGTTGACTCGGTGCTTCAATTTGATATGATCGGGACCGATGAATTCGCATAGTTTATCGCTAATCATGCCGATGCCGTATTTCGGATAAAAGAAAGATCCATCTAAATGCGCTGGGTTTTGTGGCGTTCCGAGTACAGTTGAGCGGAGGAAACTCCGCAGGTCTAACCCTTTAAGTCTGTTCCCTGAGATAGCAGTAGAGAGTTTGTGTGGTGGCTGTCCCCACAACTTTTCGGAATAGTTGAGTAGGAAGTGTTCCGCCAATGTTTTCCCATACTGGTTAATAGCAAAATCGGCGAAGTTGTCTGCCTGTTTTCTGCGTCTACTGTAGACTTTCTCCCACGCGATTTTCAGGAGCGTCTTGGTTTCGAGTTTTTCGACGAGGTCGTTCAGCAGCAGTGGGAACCTGTAAAATTTACCTTCAAAAAATATTTCGCTTGGTGCCTCTACACGCAACAGATCATCACCGAGGAGGGTTTTCACCGCCTCGGTAACTTGTGGGTCTTTGTCGTGGAAGCGGTGCGCCCCAGTGTCGAATCGGAAATCGTCTCTTTGCAGAAAGCTATATCTACAATCTACGCCCTTGATTTTGAGCGTACGGCAGTTCCCTCCGGCATGTTCACCGGCTTCAAAGATGGTGAAATTGGGGAAACCGTGCTTCTTGGCATAGTATCCTGTTGTTAATCCAGCGGGCCCGCCGCCGAGGATGTGAAGATTATCGCTTTCCATTGTGTTCCGTCCGTACAGACTTAGTATTCAAACAAAGGAATTTCGGACCACATCCGATTCACATACGGATTGTGGTAGAACATCTTTTCGACTTTGGGTACTCGATTCGGCAATCGACTTCCAATAACAACGAATCCGGTTTCCAATTGATCGAGTTGGGCGAGGTCTGCCTCGCTTTTAATTGGGATATAAACTGCCTCTATTGCTTGTGAAACCAAGTAGTATTTTATTAATGGTACGGATACAATGTGCAGTTTATCACGCTGTTCATTCTGTTTGTCGCGTAGATATTCGTGTACTTGTGCAATCGCTGTCGGTTTTGTGTGTTGGACGACAGTATGTAGGGTGACATAACTATAACAGAGAAAGAAGATGATAACAGTACATAAGGCGAACAGATGACGAAATCGATGCTGCGTCTCTATGATTCGGCTGCACGCAAATGCGATGCCCAAGCTCAGAAAAGGTAGCAACGGTAAAACATGTCGGCTCTTATGGATGACGTTTTGCCCCAAGAAAATCCATACGAGATAGACAACACATCCGATGAGGATAGCGTTGAAAAACGCGGAATAGTTCTCAGCAAGTTTTTCTGTCGTCCATCTTTTCAGTGTTTGCCAATTGGCTGCGACAATGCCGATTAGAATGATCGCTGTGCAGGCAGTTATCGGGTGTCGCCCTTGCCAGTAGAGTCCAAATCCATCTGCCCAGATGCTTTCAAAAAGTTTTGTCAAGCGGAGCCATAGGACAGGGTGTGTGGAAACTGCGCCGCCGAATTCCGAAAAATGCCCGTGGCTTTGCGTCTGCGCTGCGGTTATTAGAGTGGTCCATCCAGTCATTGAGAGCAGTGGAATGAACCAGACAAGCACACCGATAACTCCAGCTACGATGCACTTTAGCCGCCCTGGGTGTTTCAACTGTACCACCAACGCAGGCACCAATAGTGGAAAATACGAAAGTCGTATTCCGATCAGAATACCAGCGAGGAAAAATCCGATGGCATTGTGGGCATCTGACGGTGGTCTCTCCTTACTTTTCACTTCTCTTGTTGTAAAGTATAGGCTTGCTAACAGGAAAGCAACGCCCATTGCATCAGGCATGTAGCGATTGCTCACCAACCAGAGCAGCGGATTCATGAATATCAAAAATATGGTAATTTTTCCCAATAACGTGGTGTTTTGGATTTTCGCAATCTTTAGTGTAAAGAAGATTGTGAAAAAAGTAGATAACCCTCCAATGAGTGAAAATGCCAATGCATAACGACGTGTGGCTACATAGAGAAGTTTGGCAACACAACAGAAGACAGGATACGCTGGAAAATGTGGTTGTAACTTGGCAACATCATAGTCTATCATACTCAGTGCGAAGCGGAGACTATCTAAGTCTTCAATGTAGTAGATAGTGCTAAGCAACCGAGAGGCTATACAACCGATAAATACCATACTCCAGATGAAAAGGTTGGAAGATTGGAATCGTCGTTGCATCTCTTCGGCCTTCCGCTAAAAGATTGGAAGGTTGGAAGGGATGAAGCATCCCTCCCGTCTTCCAGCCTTCCATCCGTTTTGCTTTTAAGAGTTTACCTATTTTTCAGAAAGTGATACCTACCAGTTCGCCATGTTATCGTTGGAGAATCCGTATGCCGTCTGTAGGACGGCTTTGGCGCGTTCGTAATTAGCTACTTGGGTTTTGTAGCTGTTACTGCCGGGTTCATCATATATGGGTGCTTCTCCCATGATACCATGTAATTCAGCGAGTTGTCCATCAGTAATCAACCGGAACGGGTTGTACTGCAACGCGACTGTATAGCCTTTCATTTCTGCCCAATGTTTGTTTAAGTTGGCACGATTTTCTTCTGCTGTACCTAACTCGGACATATCACTGAGCGTATCGTTAATGTAATGTACGACGGTTGCGGCGATGACCTTCTCCATACCTTCTGCCGCGGCTTGGCGGTGCGCGCTAATTTCTGCTACCGACCCTTGATTCGTGATCGCGGTTCTGCCAGCAAGGAATGCATTGAAAATCTCTTGCGTGAAATCAACGCCTGATCCGCCTTTATCGCGTTTTGCTGCATTTCTGGAGAGTCCGAAGTTGTATTCGGATTTGAAGTCGATGCTTCCGTCGCCGTTAGAATCGAAAGTGAAATCATCGACGCTGCCTGCAAGTTGCTCGTCGGTGTAGCGGAAATAGTCGCGAGCGGCACCGAAGTAGCCGAAGGCTTCATCCCATGCGTGTTCCATTGCGGTATAGGGGTCGGTACCGTCTCTTGCTTCACTATTGTCGCGTTCAAGCAAGCCGTTAAGATAAACGCCTGTCGCTTGGTAATAGGGAACTGCGCCGATGAGGACCTTATTAACCATCTGCGACATGTCAACACCATCATCAGTGGTATAAGCCATGGGGGTGCCGAGTTTGTCTGAGTCTTGGGAGTTATCCGCAATCATTTCAAACCACTCCCTCACCAAATCATCCGCAGTGCGTCCGTACCCGATGACCGGCTCGTCTGAAATTTTACCGACCAGATTTTTTCCTGTTGAAAGTGCGGAATAATGGCTTTCGCTTGCGACTAATCCTCCTGTAGTTGTCAACGTTTTCAGGTTCAGCGCGTCGTCATATTCATAGAGTTTAAGCATATCCGAGACGGCAATAGGACGTGCGCCATCTTTTCCGACGCTGTCAGTGGTCGCTTTCAAATCTTGTAACAGCAGATTGCGTACGACCTGTCCAGAATAGGCAACACTGCTCTCGCCCTCCACAAAGCGGCTGTCAAAGACATACGCCTGCGGAACGTCGATCGTAGCGGCAGCATCTTCCTCTAAATCAGCATCATCCTCGTCGCTTCCACAAGCGGATAGAAATAGGCTCGCAACGGTTAGCAGGACGACTAACCATTGGATTTTTTTGGTCAGGTAAATCATGTTTACTCCTTTACAGTTTATGGATAATGAGACTCATTATCTAATAAAATTGTTCCTTATATTGTTGATAGGCGTATTTTGAAATGGTTTCAAAATTGAATTGCGCTCCATTTTCAACTTACGCCAGAATTAGAAACCTTGCTTGATACCGAAAAGTATCTGTCGTCTCGGACCGATGAGGATGCCCGAGCTCAAGTTAGCTTCGGGTTGACCAGCATTTGAGTGCAGGCGCGACCCGATGTACACGTGATCGAAAATGTTTTTGGCAGTAAGAAATACCTGCCATTGTTGGCTTATTTTGTAGTCTATGCTTGCGTTGACAATTGTGTAACTCGGAATGGGACCTGTATCACCGCGATTGAAAGTTTGCTGGAGATTTTCAAAGTCAGTGAAGACTTCATCTACAAACCGCATATCTGCGCGCAAACGGAGGACATCCCCAATGCGTTTCGCCAATCCGACCGTGAACGTGTGCCGCGGGGCATAAGGCAATTCGTTGCCGTTTAGTTCGACATCAACGTTCCCGGCGATCGTAGCGGATTTCACGATGCCATCAACAATCTGTGTTTGGAGATATGTATAAGCGAGGTTAATATCGGGCAGTATCGACACAAATTCGGAAACCCCCAACGTCATCGCCATCTCCACACCTGATAGATCAACTTTGCCTAAGTTCTTGAAGGCTGTGCCGCGTCCCGCTGCGACTAAGTCTTCAACTTTAATCAGGAATCCGGAGGCTTCTAAGATAACGCCTGGTACCCATGAACGGAAACCGAGTTCCATGTTCCAACTTTTCTCTGGTTTGAGGTCAAGTCCTCCGGCACCAATGTTCTGTCCGAAATTCGTGACTTTTAGTGCGCCGCTGGAGGGTGCTGTATAGCCTCTGTGGATACCACCAAAAAAGTTGAATTGTCCAAGTTCGTAGTTCACGCCAATCCCCGGCAACAGTACAGATGAGACTTTATCAGCGAGGACCGAGCCGCGTAACCTGTCGACCCGATCCTGTTTAAACACTTCAAAACGTAGCCCCGGTGTAACGGTTAATCTTTTAAAACTCATCCGTTCCTTGGCGTAGAGTGCTAAGGCGATTGTTTCATAATGATGGCTTTGCCCTACGAGTTTCACTGGATCTTCTTCGGAGCCGGGAGTGCCGGTATAGTAGACACCGTCGCGGGCATCTGGTGCGTCTCCGGTTTTCTTATCGTCAATAAAACGTTCCCAGTATACCCTACCGCCGATTTCAGCAAGTCCTACATTTCCGGCGATTCTGTGATTGAGCGTATAATTTTGCTCAATACCGCCTACGTAGAAAGTGCGGAGGATGCCGAAGTTGCTTTTTCTATTACCGGTTCTGACAAGATCACCCGTTTGGAAATAAGGCACCGGCACCAGATTCTCGGTTTCAAGAGATGCAGGACGCACGAAGATATCGTCTTCACGCCACCACCGCCGATCAAACACACTTGTATACATTACCGTATTGCTGACGAGATTTGTCGAAATCTTGTTGGTGTAGATGAGGTCGAGTGAGGTCCGCAGGATCTTAAAATTGTCATGTTCTTTCGGATTGAAGTTCGGATCGGTTTGGAAGGAGTACTCTGTCAAGCCGGTATAGGTCGCGTTTGAGTTTTCATAATTACCGTTGAGTTTTAGGTAGAGCGTCTTTTCCTCACTGAGTTGGAAAAGTGTTTTTGCCGTTCCATTTACCTGATCAAATGTATTGTTTTCTCTAAAACCGTCCCCGTGCTTATAGAGAAGTTGTATGTCAGACACGACTTTATCAGGATTTCCGATACCTCTTAATTCTGAAAATGCACTGTAGTACCCGTTGTTGCCGCCTGTTAACTGATTTGCGAATCCTTTTGTCCCATCTGGTTTTCGTGTTGTGTAGTTGATAACGCCACCCATCGTTTGCGGTCCGTATCGTAGTGCGGCACTGCTTTTAATAACCTCAACGGCATCGATGCGGTCTGCGGGTGGGTTGTAGTAAGCATTCGGATAGATGTAAACTGCGGGCTGTATCGGAATCCCATCTTCAAGAATGAGGACGCGTGCACTTCGACGAGGGTTGAGCCCTCGGATACCGATGCTCAAACGCGAGTTGCCAAAACCGTCGTCTGCGTAGCCGTTAATACCCGGTATGAGTTCAAGTAATTCTTGTGTGCCAACGGGTTTGATAAGGTCAACGGTTTCTGGTTCGAGCATACTCATCGTCCCGGTAAGTTTTCTATGTATACGCGACGATTCGCCGATAATTTCTATCGGGGCAAGCCGAAAGGTTTGACTGGATAACGAAATCTCTAAATTGTGTGTTGAATTAAGGTTAAGCGCGAGTATCTCGCTGTGGCGGTTATAGCCGTTTGAAGTGACTTGAATCTGTTTCTCACCTTGAACATCCTGAGCAAGATGGAAGTTGCCATCTACGTCCGTCTTTGTTTCTGCTAAGACCTGTCCGTCCGATTCAATTTTAACAACGGCATCCCAAATAGGTTGCCCTGTTCCTTTATCAATGACTCTACCACTAATTTCAGTTGAACCTTGACAAAAGTACGGCGCACCCAGTAGGAGGGTAAAAATGTTTACAAATGATATGATTCGTGTGTATGTTTTTAACTTGCAAACCTTATAGAAAAGAAGATGCATGGATTCTATTTCCTGTGCTTCAAAAGCGTTTAGGATTGGTAATTGTGGCACGGTTACCGTTTTGCTCATTTGTAACATCGTTTTGTGTGGTGTTGGTTCCACCGACCGGTAGGTTCGTATTGCCGTAGCTGCCGCCGGACTCCTCAGCAACTTCGGATTGTGGCGCGAGTATAGGATCGCTCTCACAAGCGAACAAAGCCAAACTGGCTGCTATAATTAAGATCAACAACACGATTCTGTGTACAATGGCGGCTGAGTTCATGGTTTAAATCCTTAATCTGGTGCCGTTATGTATTGAAATTGAGATTCATTCTCAAAATATACTTGCACCAACGGCTGTTGGTGCGGAATTACGCTTTTACAAAGATTCCAAGAATGCAATGAGCGCATCGCGTTCTACTTTTGACATCTGCTCAACGGCTTGCCTTGATGCCTCCGCTTCCCCACCGTGCCAAAGGATCGCTTCCATCAGATCCCGTGCTCTGCCGTCGTGGAGGAAGTTGGTATGACCGTTAACCCTTTTCACCAAACCGATGCCCCACAGCGGTGGTGTTCGCCACTCCGTACCACTGGCGTGAAAATCGGGACGATTGTCCGCTAAGTCTGGTCCCATGTCGTGTAACAACAGATCCGTATAGGGATGGATTGTCTGGTTGCTGACTGAAGGGACACCGGCTAAAACACCGGTTCTTAACGTCGGAACATGGCAACTGGCGCATTGTGCTTCAGCGAAAAGCTGCTCACCCTGTTTAACTTGCGGATCGTCCACGTTGCGTCGCGCTGGTACCGCTAATGTTTGGACGTAGAACGTCACCACATCCAAAATTTCGTCGTTTACCTCCGGCATTTCACTGTGTGCAGTGAGTTGCGGCTGTCCTGCCGAGTTTTCTGTTCGGAACAGTGAGGTTGTTAGCCCCATATCGTCGTTATATGCCGCTGCGACCTGCTGAAGCAGCGTCGGTTGGTTCGCTTTCCACCCGAAACGCCCGAGGGTGTAACGCTGTTCGACGACATTCCAGACAAAATTAGGCTTACCAGATATGCCATCCCCATTAGCATCGGTCTCATCCGCATAAGCGAGGATAACGTCTTCAGGAATCGCTTCGAGCAGTCCGAGTCCAAAGACAACCGGTGCGACGCGTGGCGATACTTCTACCTCTTCCGGTAGCGGTTGATAAGTTTCTGTAAGCGTATAGTCTGGATAACGTAGATACACACGCGTTCCATCTTCTGTCGTCAGCGTTTGCTCGGTATAATCAATTTTGACTTTACCCTCTGGACTTGCATTGATAATTGCTCGGTTGTTGAGTTGTGTTCCGAACCCTGGGACTGGAATAGGCGGCTTCCCGTCCATTGCCTCTTCTGTCTTCGGGAGACTGAGCCTGAAGAGTAGTGACACAAGGCCTTCGTCAGCACCCGGTGGTCGTCCACGGCCGTCACGGGAATGGCAGTTGATGCAGGAGACGTTGTTATAGATGGGGCCGAGTCCTGGATTTACCACTGCGGGTGCGGTGACAAAAACGGCTTCAAATTCAACATCGCCGTCCAGATGTTTTTCAAGTGCTGCTGGCGAGAGATTGGGAGCTGGGATTGAGAAGGCGTGGCTTGACGCATCAAAGATGGTTGTCTCACCACCGGAGAGTTCACTTGTCGAAAATACCGGTGTTGACGCCACGGTCAAGGGTGATTCTGAATCACATGCGGTTAGTGGAACTAACACCAAGATAGCGAAGTAGAGTAGGTTCTGAAAATGTTTCATTACCTTAAGAATCCAAAACGGGACGCGTGCCTGCTATTTTAGTTGTTTTGTGGGAACAGCACAACGGCTGTTCCCTATAAAAACGAAATAGCCCTTTCGCATTTACATATTTCGGAACTAAGTGTTTACAGCACGTCGGAGCGTGCCTACTACTATTGATTAAACTCACTCGATTGAACGAGCGGGAGTATATCCTGTTCGAGGGTCTGCTGAACCTTGCTGACAGCGTCAATAGCAGCTTGGACAGCACCGCGGTTCGCAGTAATTGAATCGCGGAACGGATCAGGAATTGCGCCGATAGCGTCAATTGCTGCTTGCACCTCTTGCTGGAAGCGTGCATCTAACTCCGCATCCTTGCCGTTCACGAATTCGTTGAGTCCCTGTCCATCCGTCATAAATTTCCCCATGTAAACGTTTTGGATACCACGGATATTGTCTTGGAAATCTGAGATGGAGTTGAAACTAAACTGCGATTCAACGAGGGTTGTGTCAGATTCGTTGTAAGGGTCAGAGATCTTGCCGTTCGCGACTTCATCGGCGATGACAATCATACCGTTAACCATCTCTTGCACCGCAGCACTTTGGGATGGATAGACGGTGCTGCCTGTGCCTGCTTGTGCGACGGTGTTGCTGAAATTTTCGCCTTCTGGTGCCCAGGCTAACCGTAGTTGAGCGGTGCTCGCTTTAAGATTCTCTGTCGTTGAAACGAGGTACTCCAATTCACGATCGGTTATATCCGATGCTTTGCGTTGGTTGCCATCACGGAACAGCAGAAATTCGATTGTATGGAACCCTTTCTGCGTATCTTCTAATCCACTGACGAAATCGACCGTTAAGGCATCGTTGCTATCGAGAACGGATTGTAAGTTGACGTGATCAACGGGCCAGCTATCTAACGCCGGATCAAGGCCTTGTGTGTCAACGGGACCGAACAGGAACGCTTCGCTCTGTTCCCAAGGTGTTCGCGTTGCTTTCCACGCCTGTTGCGCTTTTTCGAGATTTGCTTGCGAGGTATCAGCCTCCAATGCCTTGACAGCTGCCAACAGATCACCTGCCTTGTTATCAAGATCTGTGTAGGTAGCTAATACAACGTTATTGGAGAAATTGTCGAGCATTGCGCCCGCGTCAAAAGCCTCACCGTGATCGTGTTCGTCGTGTTCATCGTCTTCCTCACTGCCGCATCCGACGACGAAAGCGGATGCAAGTAGTAAACAACACAATAGTGTCCAAACTTTATAGAGTTTCATAAAAGTCTCCATGGAGTAGTTGTCGGTTATCAGCTATCAGTTATCAGTCTAAGAGGGAAACCTTTGCTTAACAGAAATCTCCTTTAACTAAACACCGAAGACTGATGATGTTCCCTTTGTTAATACTGAAAACCGAAGCCGAGTGCGAAGGTATTTTCCTTATTTTTATCCTTTGTTGCCAATCGTCGCAGCGAGTAATGGCTCTTGAAAACGAGTTGTGGGTGGACATGGTAATTAATCCCAAAAGTCCACGTACTTCTTTCCCACCGCGGATTGTCGAAAATAATACCTTCAACGCTCGCCATCGTATCGTAATAATCGTAACGCGCGAAGACATCTAAGACCATGTCTGGAGGCGTGTCCTTCAGGTCTGTATCTTTCGCGTTATTGTTTGGTTGCCTGAAAAGTGATAAAAGGTCGTAGCCTGCCTCGATATAGTAACCGAGGGCTGAGCTGCCTATCGGTGTCCGTTTTACATTAAGGTTATTAGAGAGCGTCCGATTGACTTTGGATAACCGATCGGCATTTTCGAGGGCTCCCCAGAGGAACAACCCTCGAACTTTCACCGCATTCATCTCATAAAATCCGTGAAGACTCACAATCCCGACGTGTGCATCAAAGTCTACGTCAGGTTTTGGCCGATTCGCCGCTGTGTCTCCGAAGTATCCGGAAATCCCGACGGTCGCGTTCTCATTAAACACGTAATCAAGTCGTCCGACGAATGCGGGTGCCTCAGCATTAGCAGTTTCAAACCGCAGTTGGTGTCCGCGGACTATCCAGTGTCGCGAGCTGAAACCGGTTGAATCTAAGCCATTAACGATTTGCGCTTGATAGTTCAGTGAACCGAGCGATCCGAAAATTTCGACCCCGGTTTCGTGCCAGATCGTTGGTATGAGATGTGCCTCCGCTTCGGGACGGGTTGTCGTGAAGTAGTGCTGCGGTCGGTGCCGTTTTGCAACAAGCCCTACTGGAACGATGATATGTCCAACGCGGAAGTTAAGGAACGATTGGAAGGAGAAAACAGCGGCAAGTTTTTCGACGATCACTTCGCCGCCTTTCTCGATCTCTGTCTCGAATTCTCCGAACTCTTCAAATTTGTCAAATTCCATCGTACTGCCGGTGCCGCCGTGTTCAAATTCGAGTTCCGATTCCAGTCGGATGGTGTCGTTGATACGGTATTTTGGTGCGATGACGAAACGTTCCACATCAATAGCGGCGCGTCTGTCTGGATCAAGTTCCCAATCGAAATGGGAGTAGTTAATCACGCCGTATCCTGAGACTGAGAACCGATTTGATTCAGCAATAGCACCGACACTTAGTAAAATAAACATTCCCCATATAGCGAGGAATAACAATTGTTTTTTCATCAATATAGATTTAGCAATATGATATTGAGACTCATTATCATATTTGATAGTGTTGGTAGTGAGATTTTCAAGTTTACTTACGTTGGAGATTTCGCTTCTGAAAAGTCGATAACGAATCTCATTATCTAAATTATACCCACAATTTCCGCGAATGTCAAAAAAATCACAATAAATTTGCGGATAATTGCACGAATTGTATTAATTATACTCACAATTTCTGTGGATGTCAAAAAAATCTGCAAAAAATATTAAAGTTTCTAAGTGATGCCTCCATATTTAAGGGGCACCGGCAATATTTCCAAATGCTGCAGCGACCAACGTCAAATCCAGTATATTCACGAGGCCATCCGCGTTGACATCCGCATCGTTTTTTCCGATTTTACCGAAGTTGGACGCAACTAAAGTTAGATCAAGAATGTTAACGACACCATCCTTGTTGACATCTTCGACAAGTTGCGCGGGTGCAGCAGGGTGCAACTCCCACAATAGCACTGGGTCATTCAACCCGATACTTGCCAGGGTGTTGCCATCCGGACTAAACGCTATGCCAATAACCGGCCCCGTATGTGCTGTGAGGGTGCGTATTTCGTTGCCAGTTGCAACATCCCACAGCCGGAGTGTGTTGTCCCTACTACCGCTTGCCAGGGTCTTACTATCTGGACTAAATGCTATGCTAACGACTGCATCCGTATGCCCTGTAAGGGTTTGTATTTCGTTGCCGGTTGCAACGTCCCACAGCCGGGCAATGCCTTCCTGCCAAGCACCACCACTTGCCAGGGTGTTGCCATCCGGACTAAACGCTATGCTAATAACCGCATCTGTATGTCCTGTGAACGTTCGTATCTCACTCCCAGTTGCAACGTCCCATAGGCGAACAGTGTGGTCCGAACCGCCACTTACCAGGGTCTGACTATCTGGACTAAACGCCATGCTACTGACCCAACCTGCGTGTCCTTTAAGGGATCGTATCTCGCTGTCAGTTGCAACGTCCCACAGACGGATAATGCCATCTCTATTACCACTTGCCAGGGTGTTGCCATCCGGACTAAACGCAACAGTAATGGCGCCAGTATGCGCTGTGAGTGTTCGTATCTTACTGTTAGTTGCAGTATCCCACAGATGGACAGTCCCGTCCGAACCACCACTGATAAGGGTCTGACTATCTGGGCTAAACGCTATGCTAATAACCACGTCTGTATGCCCTGTAAGCAGGTCAAGTTCCTTACCCGTCTGCGCGTCGTAAAGCCAAATCTCAGTACCGCTTGCTACCACGAGGTACTTGCCATCGGGAGAATACGCGATTTCGCTTATCGTCCCTTTGTCGAGGCGGGCTTTGGCACCTTCCGGTAAATCTGATTGTGTGAAATCTTGGGCAAAAGTGTTTGCTGTCAACGCAAATATGGCAACCCAAATTAATGAAATGGAAAATCTGTTTCTCATAAATTTCTCCTTAATGAATAGATAGTTCACACATCCACTAAAATCGATCGGACCACCACACGTGCGGATGACCGAGTGGGAAGAGGGTGTCCAGCACCGGAATAATCCCCACGTTTACCCAAATATCGGGTTCAATGGCAAGATCTTCGATGCTTCGCCGTCCCATCATTAGTTGGATGAGTTTGTTCTGCGGTATCTCAAGATGGAAACCGTTCTTACAACTGTTGGTATGTGCGACGCTGCCCCGATCAATTTCCAAGCAATCCTGTCCGAGATCCGTTGAGATGAGAATCTTTCCACGCCATTGGGAGAGTTCAGTCTCGCGTTGTAGGCGTTTTTCCAACTCACCGGTAATCTTTTTTAAGGCACTTGATTGGTTAATAATCCGCATCATGCCCATGTGGTCCTTCGGGGTATAGGTATTTGTCCGGCATCCATAGCGTCGACAGAAAATGGCAAATGGATGGTCTGCGGGTACCGCACACCTAATCCGCTCCGCACTGGTGTACGCCACGCCGTGGGTGAGAAAGTGGACAATTGTCTCAAAAATCGTTCTGTCCTGAAACCCGATATCAACAAGGGTACAGTTTCGCGCAATCATGTCTTTTTTAGCATTATCACCATCGCAGACGAAATAGCCGATCACTTCATCAGCTTCGTTGAAAACAACATAAGGATCAGGGACAATCCCACCCCTCTTCGTGAATTCTTTCCAACCGATTCCTGTTCTCAAAGGTGTTCCTGTCCGTTCAGCGTTATTTGCTGAATAGAGCTCGACGATTTTCGGTGCGTCCTCTGTCTGAAACTTTCGGACTTGATATGTGGGAGCAGCCGTTGGCACATCTTTTGTATCAAATTCCACATAAGTTTCAGGTATCGCTGTTGCATAGCCAAATTTATGATAGAAGTTTGGAATACCGAAGAGCATAGAGACATCGTACCCATTCTCGTTCATGTACGCTATGGTATGCTCCATGACGCGCCGAGAATATCCTTTGTTACGATGCTCCTCTTTCGTACCAACTCCGCAGATGCCCCCCATCTTAAGTTGTGCGGAACCGAATCGCATTTGGTATTCACGGAGCCCGATCCAGCTCAACCATTCCTCGTCTTCGGTTGAAAGCCAGATTGTTCTGACACTTAAAGCGGGTCGCTCCACCGAATTCGTCGTATCACGGTGATTAATTTTCATTTCAAATGCCTCCATTGCTGTAGCAGCTATTCACGCCGCTGAAACAGACCGCCTCTTCCTGACAGTAGTTTATTGACATTTCCCTCTTTATCTCTCACAAAATGAATTGGTCTTGGTCCCCAGTGTTGGTCCATAAATATATCTGGGCAGATAGCAATAAGTGGTGTCGCCTCCGCATCGGCATATTGGACTGTCAACGTGTCTTTCGCCGTTCCTATGGTAATCTGCGCCTCCACATTTTCCGGATCAATCCATGTGTATGTTCCAACATATTGTGTGAGGGTGTCAGCATCTGGTAGGGTGTAGCGCGTATTGATGGAGAGCGGGTCTTCAAAGGTTGGTCGTAAGAGCGGTGTTCCGAAAACGTTGTTTGCGAGTTGATTGGCAATCTGTCGCGCGCCCCATCCGCTTAAATTTGTCAATACCACCACACCGAGTTGTATTTCTGGAACTATCAGTGCGCGAGTCGCAATACCGGGGAGCCCGCCACTGTGTGAAACGACCTTTCGTCCTGCATTCCGGATAATTTCCCACCCCAAACCGTAGCCCCAACCGGTGTCACCATAAGGCATTGAGACGGTGTGCATTGCATCTAACGCCCCCGATGAAAGTAAAGGGCTATTGACATAATTCATCGTGGCGATGAGGTAGTTGGCATAGTCACAAGCGGTGCTACAGATACCACCTGTAGATAGAGAAATACTGTAATCTGCGACGAGTTGCGTCTCCTCATAATCTCCTTCTTTTTTTGCATACCCGTGCGATTTATCCGTCTCCGATTGCCATTGTGAAAATCGGGAATATGTCCGTTTCATGCCCACTGCGTCAAAGATATGCGATTGGAAGTAATCTTCCAGGGGGATACCACTCACCGTTTCTATAAGGACTCCCAAGGTGACGTAGCCTTCGTTGGAGTAGGAGAAGGCGGTGTTTGGTGGTGTTTGCAACCGAGCTGCCGCCAACTGTTCGACAAGGTCGGCACGGTCTTTGTAAGGGTTCGTTTCCTCATACCATATTCTGTCCCGATGCCCGGTGTTCCCCATTCCACTCTTGTGGCAGAGTAGGATGCGCGGGGTAATCTTACGACTCGCTTCTGCATCTGCGACGCGGAAGTTTGGCAGGTAACTGACCACGGGTTCATCAAGCCAGAGTTTTCCGGAATCAACAAGCTGCATAATTGCGACCCCGGTGAAGGATTTCGTTAGGGAACAGAGGGGCGAGACGGTATGAGCTGTCATCGGTAACTCTGCATCCCGATTTCGATAACCGAAGCCTCCGGCAGCGACAATCTCTCCGTCCTTAACAATAGCAGCGGCGACTCCGGGAATCCCATCTTCTTCTCTTATGGATTCAATGATATCCACTTGTTCGGGTGAGAAATCGGAGTTTTGTGTCATCATGCCGTTCCTTTTGGAGGGTTGAGGTGAAATAATGACGAAAAAGCGGATACCCTCTTAATCCTAATTCATCAGTTAGTACAAAAAGTTATAGAACTTACGCAAATTGACCAGAGAAAAAGTATATTTTGCTGTAAAGTTGTTATTTGATTGTATTTAACCCCCTAAATCCCCCTTATCAGGGGGACTTTAAGAGAAAATGCGTAAGTCCTAAGTTATTAAAATGGAGACCATCCTGTTCATTCCACAATCACAATTAGAGGGTCATCATGTTGAAAAACCTGACGCTTCAACTGCTCAACATCTTCCATGGTGACCTGTTTCAACTGCTCGAAGAACTGTTCGTCTGCTTCAGGCGGGTTGCCGTCGAATACTTCCATACCGACCCAATAAGCATGGCTAACGCGGTCAAGTCGCCGCATCCCAAATCGCCCCAAAATGGCATTGATGGCTTGCTGAATCGCTTTTTCATCAAAGGTGATGTTGCGAATAGATTGAATCTCGTTTTGGATGCCTTCGAGGGCTAAGTCAAGATTTTCTGGACGTGTCCCTATTGTGATACGATACCAGTTGAGTTCATCGTAGCTCTGGACGTGCATGCTAATGCTGTAAGCCAATCCCTGCTTCTCACGGAGATTAAAAGCGAGTTTTTCAGAGAATAAGTTTCGTAGAACAAGCAGGGCGGGTCGATCTGTCTCCGCTGCCTCGAACCGATTTGCAAGGTAGATGTATGACTGTTGCTTGCCGATTTTCTCGCGGACCGTGTGCCTAAGTTCGGCAAATTGCGGCGTAAACGTGGGGGGGTGCCATTGGGATTCACCCCATACGCCGCCGAAGTGTTGCTTTACCAATGCCATCACACTGTCAATTGACTGGTTGCCTGACACGACCAACATCAGATTCGCCGGGTTGTAGAATTTGCGCTGAAAAGTTTGCAAATCGGATAACAGGATGCCTTCAAGTTGTTCAGCTTTGCCGAGAACCCAACCGTAGCCGGGATTTTCCACGAACAGGTTATCGTAGAAAAGTCGTGCAGCGACGCGTGGTGTGCTTTGGGCGTTCGTCACGGCGAGCGGGATAACCTCTTTTTTGGCTTGTTCAAACGCACTTTCGGTCAACCTCGGTTGCCTTGCCATCTCTGACAGCAACGTCAACCCATCCTCAAAAAAGACATCTATGAGCTTCAATCGAATGTAGGCGAAGCGTGGTGAGTTGTAGTAATTGTCGTAGGGGATGTACGGATTGTCGTGGACTTTCAACTCTGCACCAATTGACTCAAACGCTTGGTAGAGTGATTCGTCCGGATGCTTTTCCGTACCACCAAGAACGAGCATTCGTTGTAGAATCTCTGTCATTCCCCATCGGTCTTTTCCTTCGCTCAGGGCGCGTTCCTTCGCTAAAAGGTTGATGCCGATGACACGACTATCGCGGTTTTCCTGCACAACAACGGTCAAGCCGTTTGCCAACGTTTCTGTATGGTAGAGATTTGGCGACTGACCGGTGGTAACGCTGGTGTCGGTTTGGGATGGCAACATCACCGTAACGACAGGAAAATGATCGGACAGATATTTTTTCGCCACGCTCTGGATGGCTTGTGGTGTAACGCTGCTGAGTTTTTCTATGCCATCGCGTAGAAAAGAGGGACCGATTGCCGTTAGGTACGGGGCTTTTATCATCGGGTAGTAGTGGAGTTTTTCTTGGAGATAGATTTCGCTGGTGACGTGTGAAACTAACGCCGATGCGAGTTTTTCTTCCGAGAGGGGCTTATCCACCATTCTTTTTACGGCTTGCGTAATCAATTCAACAGTTCGCTTGACATCGCTATCCACTGGCAACTCCGCGGAGATTTGCAGCGTCGAGAAATCGCGGTTGAAGTTGATGCTCGCACTGATGGTATTGACCCGATCGCTGTATTCGTCCTGCTTAAACAGCGTTTTCAGACGCGATGTCTCTTTGCCGCCGAGGAATTCTGTGAGCATCTCCAATGCTTGAAAATCTTCAGAAGTCGGCGGTGGCAAGACATAACCGATGTTCAGGTATACACGGTCGTTTGGGAATTTGCCCATGCCGTTTGCCCGAATGATTTGGAGGCTTTTCGGAGATGTCAATTGAAGCGTTTGGGGGCGGGGCAGTTGACCTGTCGGATAGCCACCGTATTTTTCCTTGACCAGCGCAACCATCTCTGGTGTTGAAAAATCGCCGATAACCATCAGCGTCATGTTGTTCGGCACGTACCACGTCCGATAGTATTCCAAGACCTGCTGGTGCTGGAGATGTGATATGGTAGAAACCGTCCCGAGCACGGGACGTTCGTAAGGCGTGCCAGCGAAAAACATCCGCAGAAAATGGTTTTGAACCTGATAGTTTGGTCGGTCTGCACTTCTGCCAATCTCCTCGATGACGATGCCGCGTTCTTTCTCGAATTTCTCTTCGGGCAGGGTCGAGTTAAACAACATATCCGCCTGAATATCCATACCGTGTGCAATGAACGCTTTTGGCATTAGGACCATGTAGTTCGTGTAATCGGGGCCGGTGTGCGCGTTATTGTAGCCACCATAAAAATCCATTTCGTCATAGAGTTGCTTCTGCGTGCGCGTTTTCGTTCCGTTGAATAGGAGGTGTTCAAGAAAGTGTGCAGCCCCGTTCGTCGCGGCATCCTCGTTGCGACTGCCCGTCTTGACGATGGTAAATGCGGCAATCATCGGATTTGCGTGGTTCTCGACGAGGATAACCTCCATACCATTATCAAGATAGAACACCGAACCTTGTTGCGTCTTGTCAAACGGGATTTGGAAGTCATCAGCATCGTCGGACACCGTGACGATGCTGACAAACGTCATCAACAAGATGACAATCGGTAAACTTGTCCAAAGTTGACTTCGTTTGTGAGTTGATATCATTGATTATTTCTCCTACGGTATTTTATACTAAGTACCCAAATTACCTATACACATTATAATTGGCGAGTGGCGAGGTTAGGAAATCTCTTTGGTTCACTTTCTTTTGCGAAAAAATCTCCATATCTGAACACAGAACCACCCAATAACTTGATAAACACCTGCCCAGAAGATACCCCCAATTACTATCCCAATTGGATAGCCTATAAGAACAATAGGAGGTGGAGAATTACCGATCCCGTGAAAGTTACTAAATACAAGCGAAAGTCCGAAAGCCCACCATCCAATAGCCAACAGCCAGCGCACACGTGTGCTCTTTGTGAAAGCGAACCAAGCAGGACTCAAGCCAATCAGCAAACACGGGACCATTATTAAAATCTCCCAAAAATCCAATCCTACCACAATTTCTCTCCTGAACTTGCCAAAGCGGTTTTATAGGTGGCATCTACATCCGCCCAGCTTGCACGGCTTCAGCACCGCCTGGAGCCTGGATAAGCCCCTCATCCCAGTTCATGAGTCTCGGCGTGACAGCCTTAACGGATGGGCACTCTGCCTCGATTGCCAAGCCATCTCCATATTTCAGGTATTCGTTGCTACGGTTACGGATCCATCGGTTATTTACGCTTTTCCACCCGGTTTCGCTAAAATGCGCGTAGCACCTTGGCTACCAAACGCTGTTTAAATGCGATAGCATTCGGATCACCAAGGATAATGAAAAAGTCCGTACCGGCATAGCCAGAGCGGCGCAGTGCGAAGTAGATATTGATCCCTTCTACTTGCCATATTAAGCGACTGCCGAGGCTTAAAGCAGGACTGAAGTCGTACGTCAGGGTTAGAATCTGTTGATAGCGTCTTTTAAAATGCCATTGGATTTGGGAGGACAACCCAGCAGTAAAGCCATAAGCACTAAGATTCAAATCGCCGCTAATGCGATAGATATCCTCACCCGCTTGTTCACCCCAGTTGTAACTGAAACGGAGGTTGTTAAACCGGTCAGAATCACGGACTCCAAAGCCGACTCTAAAAACGCTGTCGGTAAATTCTTCAAACCGTCCGCCGTACCAACTTATAAAAAGCGAGTAATCGCTATGGGTCAGGAGACTTGAATAGACATAAAGGCTACGTCGGAAAACCTCGTTGGCGTAGGTATTAGAACCCTCAGACTCAACATAAAGGTAAACACTGCGGACAACGCCGTCGCGCCATTCGTTTTGGAGTCGTCCCTCTAAATTTACGCCGCGGTAGCCTGTGAAGGGTTGGTAGCCCAATTTATTGACGAAATCCGGATTGACAAAAAACGCAGAGAAGTAGGATCGAATGAGCTCTCCCGCGTAACCTAAACTGATGTATCCGTTGCTTCCATTCAATCCGTCGTCCCAACTTTGGGTATGTTCGTCCGCCCGACTCTGGGCGAAATTAGAGTATGCTGAAAACTTACCGTAACGTATATTTCCTGAAAGATAACCTACATTGTTTGTTTCGGTATCGCGGTGATTGTGGGATAGAAAAGCCGCACTGATATTAGATGTATCCGTTAGGGCTTGGGAAACTCGAAGGATACCGTTCTGATTGTTCGGGTGATAAGTGCCTAAGGTGCCGATGGAGGTATTTTTACCAATTTTCCCAAAGAGTTTGAGACCGCCAGCCATATCTATGATCCGTCGGGAATGGAAATAGTCGCCGAAAATATTTCCGCCTTCAGAAAAGAAAGGTCTCCGATCCGGTACGTATCGTTCACCATAGGAGAAATCAATGCCTTCCACAGCTTGTTCAATATTTTCAAAATCGGGATTCGCTGCAGCAACGAGTCGCAATTGCGGTGTAACTTCATAACGAAAGTCTATCCCCCCTCGAACCGAAGGTTTTCTTTCTTCTGTTTCCGTTTCACGGATGCCACCAATCAAATAGGGTAACAGCTTTAATTCTCGTTTTCGTGGAGGTGGTAAGACGTCAGTCCAGTGTCCATCGTTCTCCTGAAAATGATTAACGCCCAAGTTGCTCCACCAGGACTTTCCGCCTGTGCGCTGTTGCCACCTGTCAACGTTGATGCCCATCCGAATTGGTTTGCTTGTATCGGGGTAATCCAACATCTGCCATGGGATTTCCATCTCTACAATCCAACCGTCTTTTACGACCCGTGCTGCAGCTGTCCACAACCCAATCCACTCGCTTTTTTCAGCGCGCCCCGTAGCGAGATGCGCGTATTTTGTGCCGAGTGGATTTACCATAAACCAATTTCTGTCAGAAAACTGGTGCGTGTGGAACGGGTCAAGGCTGAAAGATGCAAAGTCTTCTCCTCGGATTTGGGTCTGGTCTTTGGTTTGGCGTGCCACAATTTTATCGGGCATATCATCGTAGAGGTAAATCCCGACATAGATGGCTTCATCTGTGTAGACCAGTCGGGCTACAGATTGATTCTTTGCAGGTTTTTTGGTGCGTCCATCAGTGAAATTGATAGCTTGCGGAGCGTCTTGCCAACAAACATCGTCGAGGACAGCGTCAATAGTAGGACGCTGATCGGTTTTAACTGCGGGGAGTTCTCTTTTGATTGTGGTGTCGCTTGAAATCGCCAAGGGTTGAAAACCTACAGATAGTATAAAAACGATAGTGCTTAACAGAGTTGCTTTCATGTGCTCACCCCCAAATTTTCTCTTGTTCCAACTCTACTCGCTTCAGAGTTACTGTTACTACAATAGAAATTTGAAATTCCAAAGAGCATAGAGACATCGAATTCATTTGCTAAAATCGGTCGAGCCACCAAACGTGTGGATGACCGAGTGGGAACAAGGTTTCCAGCACGGGAATAATTTCCGCACTTACCGAAACATCGGGTTCTATAGCGAGGTCTCCGATGCTGCGTCTCCCCATCATCAGTTGGATCAATTTGTCTTGTGGCATCTCAAGGTGGAAGCCGTTCTCACAACTGTTGGTATGTGCGACGCTGCCCTGGTCAATTTCCAAGCAATCTTGTCCCAGATCTGTCGAGATAAGAATCTTCCCACACCATTGGGGGAGATCCGTCTCGCGTTGGAGACGTTTTTCCAACGCACCGGTAATTTTTTCTAAGGTACTCGACTGGTTGATAATCCGCATCATACCCCCGCTGTTCTTCCAATTACGGATATGTGTTCGGCAATCATAGCGTCGGCAGAAAATGGCAAAGGGGTGATCGATAGGTATATGGCACAGAAGTTGTGATACTCCGATGCGTTTGGCGCGATCCACAAGAAAGCGGACGACCGTCTCAAAAATCGTCTCGTTCTGAAATCCGATGTCACAGAGGATACAGTTTTCCTCGGTAGCATCGCAGGCAAAATAGCCGATGACCTCATCGCCTTCGTCCAAGACAACAAAAAATTCGACGGCTTTTCTTTGCCAATTGCTATCACTTGTGCCGTATCTCCCAAAGGTGAGTGATTTCTCCCCATAAGGGTCAACGAAAACGCCAAAGTCACTTCCATACGGGTGGTAGCGTTCCACGTTGTATCTTTTCCAACGGGTTTCTTCTCTCACCTGTGTCCCTGTTCGTTGAGCGTTGTTCGCTGCATAGAGCGTCAAGATTTTCGGCCCGTCCTTCTTCTCAACTTTTCGGATCTGATATGTAGATACAGCTGCTTGTGCCTCCTCCCTTCTAAAATCGATCCATATTTCCGGTATTACTGTTGCGTAGCCAAATTTATGGTAGAAATTTGAAATTCCAAAGAGCATAGAGACATCGAATCCGTTCTCGGTCATAAACGCTATGGTGGCTTCCATGACGCGCCGGGAGTATCCCTTGTTTCGATGTGCTTCCCGCGTGCCGACTGCACGGATGCCACCCATCTTGAGGTATGCAGACCCAAATCGCATCTGGTACTCAATGAGCCCGAGCGAGCTCACCCATTCCTCGTCTTCGATCGAGAGCCCGAACATCCACTGCTCCGCCCGAACATGCTCAGCCTCAGTTAGAAATACGCTCTCAATTTTCATCGTGCCTTCTCCTTTAAAATCTGTCAGACCACCAAACGTGTGAATGCCCGAGTGGGAAGCGGGTGTCCAGCACAGGAATAATTTCCTCGGCTACGGGCACATCGGGTTCAATGGCAATATCTTCTCCGAGAAAACTCAGTACGCGTTCCACGGGCTCAATTGCAGAACCCCACCGAATGCGCGAATGCACAATCCTCAGATGTCGTTCGCTTGGTCGGCCAGCCAAGCGGATTTAATGGTCCGCCACTCCTCGTCGGTCATCGTGTGTCGCCAATACGGAGAGATCGAGGCCTTTTTTCTGTCGATCCCGCGTTCGGACAATAGGTGCTTGCGCACCGCTCGGACCTCGCCTGCCTCCCCGTGAACGAACACATCCACCGGCCCCGGGGCAAAGTCCAGGCCAGCAACCGCATCGGGTAGCAGCGTCCCAGGGTTCTCGGTGCTGCGTCGATGCAGCCAAGTGATGTTGGCATCGCCAGGCGTGGTGAGCACCAGTTCATCATCGGGGCCGTCAACTACCCCCAACACCACCGCGCGAGCACCTGGTACGAGTGCCTCCAGCGATGCGCCAATGGCGGGCAGCGCGCTCTCATCACCTGCCATGAGATGCCACGCCGCATTGGGATCAGGCGCGTATGCGCCGCTCGGTCCCCTGAATTGGAGGCAGTCACCCGGCTGGGCGCGTTGCGCCCAGGGACCTGCGTAGCCGTGGTCGCCGTGGACAACGAAGTCGATGGTGAGTTCTTGTTGGTCGTCGTCCCAGGCGCGCACCGTGTAACGGCGCCCCCGGGGTCGCTGGTCGCTGTCGAGTGCTTCAAAGTCAGCCGGATCAAATGAGGTTGTGTAGGGCTCCCCGCCGGGAAGAAACTGGGCGTTAATGTACTGATCCGAATAGGGTGTGGGAATGAATCCGTCCAAGTCGCCGCCGCCTAACACGATGCGCACCATCGACGGGGTCAGGCGTTGGGTGCTTCGTACTTCTCCATACATGGATCTACCTCCGTTTTTCAGTTGTTTCGCGCCCTGCTGAGGCGCTGCCATCGGTTTATATGGCTATGATTTATGAACCACACTCTTCAAATTTGTCAAATTCCATAAATTTTCGATAAGTTCCCCGGTTCGGTTAGGAAACCGAACCTACCAAGTCTGGGTGGACGGTGTAAAGTTAATGCAATACAAACTTTTAGAAATGGTATTACATACCGAACCAATATCGGCATTTCACCAGAAAGATGTTTTCCCCTTTATCGGTGAAACTGCTTCTTAAGCTATGCAATGGACGAAACTCAAAGTCAGCTTCCCCGATGGATGCCAAGTCAGCTTCTCGCGATTGCGTCCAAACTAAAAACAGCGTGCTGCCAGGTCGGAACTCCCAGCGGAGCACGGTGTTACCCCGCAAAGACCGCCAGTGGAAGTCTCGGTTTCCCTTCAAGGGATACGGTTTGAACTGATAGGTCTTCGGTGCCACGAGCTCCTTGAAGTTGGTATATTCACCGACCGTCAAGAAGGGTTGCAGGTAGAGTTGTAGACTCAATGTCGGCGTAAAACTGATGTCAGCGCGAGTTGTAAAATCAAGCGTTTGACTTTCTAACTCCCCATAGACATAGTGTTTTTTGATCTGTCCGTTGACGTTATCTTCGATGAGATCCACCCATTGTGCATCCCGCACGCCATAGGTATAATTCGGACCTATGGTAAACTCAATATTGGGTGCGAGACGAATGCGGATATGAAGGTCTATATTGGAGCCATAACTCTGTCTATTCGGCTCCCAATAATAGATAGAAGTTCTCCACCAACGCGGGTTCAATTGGAGCTGAACCCTTCTTCGGCTGTCCGTCGAGAGTGCTGTAAACATCCACCAGACTGCAGGTCTCTTAATCAGGGTTCCGCCGCGTCGAACATCGCGATCGCTAAACGATTCAAAGTTGCGCCCAACGCCGAGCGTCCACTCCCAATAATTCTTGAATTGCGCTTCTACCGCCATACTATGCCAAACACTAAGACTGTCCCCCTCGTAGGTCCAGATTCTATCGCCGGAGGCGTAAAGAGAAACGCGTCTGAAGATGCTAAATGGTTTCTCCTTGTTCGCCGAGAGATAATAAGCCCAATCCAGGGTATTCGTTCGCCAATTGATACCGAGGTCGTTTATATCGAGATCGGGTGATACCGCTTCCAAATAGGTTTCACCTCTCAACCACCCACCTCGTTTGTCAAGCTCAAGAAGTGCAATATACCCCGACTTGCGTGCACCCTGTTTTCCTGCCTGACTTCCCGCAAGCGTACCCGTTATCTGGTACATATCATCAGCAAATCTCAAGTCCCAATCGAGGCCACCGACATAGGCTGTGTTAGAATCCCATCGATTCACAGTAGTTGCTATCAATCCAACGGTCGAGTTCCCTTTTAGGACGCTTTGCTTAAGTCGACCGACAAAGTAATTTGTTAACGGTTCAACGAGGTGATCGCTTTGGACTTTCTCACCCTTGACTGTTTTTTCAATCTGTGCGTGCTCTGGCGAAGTGACAGCTTCCATGATGCCGAAAGAGGTGCCGCCTTCCGTTCTGCCGACAATCTTAGCGGCACCGAGAATCGTTGTTGCTTCTGGGCGACTCAGTTCGGTAGCATCGTGGGGGATCTGAAAATGCCCCGGTCTTCGCCCAATCCGACGCGAATAAAAGAAAGCATAATCCGCGTGGTCAAAGGCGGTTGAATCTTTAACAAAGAAGGGACGGCGTTCCGAAAAATATTCCTCATAAGCGGAAAGATTTAGCGTCGCTGGATCGGCTTCCACCTGTCCAAAATCGGGGTTAACTGTTGCGTCAAGTGTAATTCCGGAGGTAATCCCGAATCGCACATCGGTGCCGATGTTGCCCCACAGGTCGGTGTCATCGTCGAACCGTGTGCGTCCCATGACGTAAGGCACAATCTCGAGATGACGGGGTGGGTTGATATTTTTGATACCGGTGAGGTCTCCAAAGCGAGACACCCAACTCGGTGCATCGAGTTTGACCAGCCGCCAGTGGTCCATCTCTTTTTTACGACTGATGTACCGTTCGACTTGTAATCCCCACGTGTATTCATCTTTTGGAGAGAAACGCAAGATATAAAACGGGATTTTAAACTCGGCTGCCCAGCCATTGTCGTGAATCTGGGGTTTCACGTCCCACACACCGTCCCATGTATCGTCAAACGGAGGGTTATATTCGTCCGTAACGGTACCGTCCGTCACAGACCCTGAGGAATAGACAGTAAACCAAAACCCACGCACCCGATTCTGATGCGGGGCAAGACTGATGGTGACTCTATCCGATTCAATATCAGTGTCTCGCCTGACCAACCGAGAGACAATTTTATCGGGTTCACTGTCGTAACACATCACCCCGAAATAGAGTGCCTCGTCATCGTAAGCGATTTGGAAGGTGATGCGTTCGGTTGCGGGTTTCGCTTCATCGGGTTCGCGTTGACGAAAGCCTTCGTGGAGCGGGGCATTTTTCCATATCTCGTCGTCCAAAACGCCATCCAATTGCGGTGGTGCAGCACCGGTAATACGCATAGCGGTTGCGGTTCTGTGCGCTGCTGCGTCTTCGTCTTCAGCGAGTACATTGCTTGGCGTTTGAAAGAATAAAACAATCGCGAGAAACACATAGAAGTTTTGAAAGTGCACGTCCCTTTTTACAGATAACTTCCTCTCTTTTTTCAGATTTTCCAGATACATGGTAGAACTCCTTTTTATTAGAAAATTCGGACGTTCCTGTTTGTTGAAAATGAGACTCATTATCAATAATCGCAGTAAATAGATAGACACACTTATCTTATACTAAAGGACAATTTTTTACCGATTCTCACTGCGAAGTCGTAGCTGCGCAGGGGACACCGTTTCTATTCTCACTGCGAAGCAATATCGCCCCTACGGGGCTTGCATCCTTGCTTGAAAACGCTGCTATAAACATACCGTTCCTATGGAACTCAAGAGGCTTTTTGAGGTCTGAAAAGTTTGTGGCTAAGGTAGGTTCGGTTGCAAACCAAACCTACCGGGTCCGGGACCGGCGATATTTTTCTAAAATTGACACTTGTGGTGATTGGTTCAGTCAACCCATCGGAGTACATCATGCAAAGGTTTCCGCTTCGGTGTCGGAATCTCCTCTGGATATCCTATGTAGTAGAAACCTATGATGTATTCATTTTCTGAATTGATACCGAGTAGATTGTAAGTCCCATTTTCCATTGTAATTGCCCCGGTACTCCACTGCATACCGACACCTTGTTCCCATCCAGCGAGTTGAATATTGAGCATTGAACAACAGACGGAAGCATAATCTTCGAGTTGACGTTGGGTATTTCCCTCTTTAATACAAGAGACCGCGACAATCGTTGGTTTGGACATGAACTTTTGGAATCCGCGTTCTTTGATTTCAGCGAGCGTTTCTTCAGTCACTGCCTTAGCCGCCTCCGGCTTGGATGTAACTTTCTCAACTTGAATTTCGCCGTACCGGTCAGCGAGCGTCAATTTCACTTTTTCACCGAGGACGGTAAATCGCCACGGTTCAGTAAGATGATGGTTTGGTGCCCAGATACCCGCATAAAGGATATCCTCGAGGATGTGCTTCGGCACTGGGTCGGGCTTAAACTTGAAAATTGTTCGACGTGCCTGAATCGCTTCCATAACGGATAAGTTTCCGTTGTGAGTGATGTGAGTCTGTGTCATGATTTCCTCCCTATAATTGAAAGGTTAAAGGGGTTTGGCTTAGATTTATCAAACTGAATGGAGTTATTCGTTTCACTCGGAAAGGCAATTCTCAGAATTTCGCTTTACAGCGACTAACATAACAGCAGCGAGATTTTTCTCATAAGTTTGAAATACTTTTCGCATGGTTGCTACTCGGTGTCGGGCTTCATCGTCACGCAGGACATTCCATACGAAGCGAAGAGTTCCCAAAAATCCCTCATCTTGAATCAGACGATTGGGTTCGAGTAGATGCATTGGAGCGGTTGCTTCGGTGTGGACGATAAACCCTTCGGATTCTAACAGCGTCCGCCATTCGGGAACGGTGAGTGGACGTGCCCCAACATGTATAGCATCTGTTAGTGCTTTTTGGATTTCTTGTTTGGTGTCTTCATCGAGATCTTCTGGCACCAGACAGAGTTCATGAATCCCGTAGCGACCGCCGGGTTTAATCAACCGGGAGGCTTCTTGTACAATTTGTTGCTTCTTACTGGGTGTCTGCATCGTCAGCATGGCTTCGCCATAGACAATCGTTGCCGTTGCATCTGAGAGTCCGGTCTCTTCTGCCCGTCCGATCAAACACGTCTGATTGCTTCTTGTCAAGTAGCGACGCACTGCGTTGGCAGCGGTTTCGTCACGTTCGACAGCTGTATAGGAAGCAGGTTTTTGGTTCAATGTGAGTTGTGCCGTAAAACCTAAGCCCGGTGCGAACTCGACCACGTCATCTGAAGATTTAATACGCAACCCATTCAACATCCGTCGGGTAAGTTCTCTGCCACCCGGTCGCAGGACGCGTTTCCCGAGCCGAGCTAAGAGCCAATGTCCGGGCATTTTGGTCGTATCAAGTTCCTCACCGAGGATTCCTTTTTGGTTATCAACATTCATTGTTTCTCCTTTTACGTCTTTGATACTTCAACGAGATAACGAACCTTTGATATTTTTGAAAGTGAGTCTCATTATCAAAAAGGGTTGTGTTAACCGTTTGTAGGGATTTCAATCTTGCGCTGGAGCGGACGCTTGAAGGAAGTTGCCTACGCTCAGTAAATGATAATGAGACTCATTTTCATATTCGTGCCTAAGGTGTTCGCGAGCGTCCGAAAACTCGCGATACGTTGCAGATAACTGCACGAATTACATTAAGTATACCCGCAATTTTTGTGAATGTCAAGAAAATCTGTAAAAAATGTGAAAATTTCTAAAATTCGAGCGAAAATTTAAGAATTACTGTCTCGTTTTGATTGCTCCCCAAGTTTCCAGAAGTTTTCCGATTGGATCAACGCTCTGAGGAGCTTCACCAGTGCCGTATACCTCAACAGTTGTAAGTGGAGTGTGAACCCCGGCACTACTGCCCCCAAAGATGTAGATTTCCCCATTTATGACCTCAGCCTTATGTCCCGATTTACCAACTGGCATGTCGGGTTCCTGTGTCCAACGGTCGGTTTTAGGCGTGTAAACTTGAACTGTTGAGAGATACACGTACAGACCATTGCCCCGAAAACCTCCTCCTATCACATAGATTTTTCCATTGATTACGCTTGCCGTGTGTCCCGATTTTGGGGTAGGCATTTCAGTTTTTTCAGTCCATCGATTGGTTTTTGGATCATACACTTCAATACTGGAAAGGAAGGGGCCTGGATGATTCGGAATCTGGGGCCATCCGTTTCCACCCATGGCATAAATCTTTCCATCTACGACACTAACTGATGCGACAGAACGCGCATGGTTCATACTTTTCGCTTTTGCCCATGTATCCGTTGCGGGATCATATATGTCTACGATATCTAATCGCCACTCTTCTCTATTGCCTGCTATTCCGCCAATGATATAAATTTTTCCATCCACGACGCAGGTACTGCCACCCCTTGTCACAGGCATGTCCGCTTTCTGGGTCCATGTATCGGTAGCTGGATCATACATTTCCACGACTGGGAGGAGTTTACTACTGTGCCCCCAACCGGGACCAATCGCAAATTTCTTTCTTTCTGCCCCACCAATGGCATAGATTTTTCCATCTACAACCAAGGTCGCCACGCGAGACCGCGCTGTCGGCATGTCTATCTTTCGTTCCCATGTATCGGTTTTAGGGTCATATACCTCTACGGTTGCAATAGATCTATCCCCAAATACCTCAATTTCGCCGCCGATTGCGAATACCTTTCCGTCCACGACACACGTCCCAAAGTTATATCGGGCTGTCGGCATGTCTGCTCTCTGGGTCCAAGTTTTCTCGGCGGCAAGCTCACCTATATTGATAGTTAACAGGACACAGATAATCAAAAGACCTAATGTCCAACGAATTTTCACGGTTTACCTCCATTTAGTGCTTGGTGTTTCAACCTTTAACCTGTTGTTTCTGATAACCTACGCATTGCGGCTTGATAGAGTGCTTTCCCTTGGTTTCCAAATGGACCTGGGTTGGATAGGTTTTCCGGGAATTCCGAGAACAGTTTTGCTTCACTGACTTCGTTAAGGTCCGATGGATTGCCTAATTCTTTGATCTCTCCTAAGTAAGCGATACCCCAGTATTCGAGATCATACATGAAGCAGTGTATGTAACACAGCACTTCAATGTTTTGAAACGTCGCCCCTGTCTCTTCCAAGAGTTCACGGTGTGCGGTTTCTTTTACCGTTTCTCCTGGGTCAACACGTCCTCCGGGTATTACCCAGAAGTTATTATCGCGCCATTTGCAAAAAAGTATCTGGTCTCGTTGATACGCCACACAATTGACAAACTCAATTTTCCCGACATTTTCTGGGCGGTCGCCAAAATGGAGGAACATGTGTCCGTCTTGCTCTTCAATCCTTTGGATCATTTTTCTCCTTATCAGAGTTACTGTTTTTCCCAGATTTGCACGTTATGTCCGGGTAAATCGAAAGGGTATTCGCCGTATTCAAGCGTAGGTAGTCCGTTTTCGTCAACGGTGACAACAACATAGAGACGCTGCGGAGAAACGCTTGTGTCTACACGCTCAAGGAACTGCCACTGGTCACCGCTGGAGGTTGTTACTCGTATCTTCGTCCAGAGGATACCCTCCCCGTCTATGTATGTGCCATCCGATATTTGAATGCTATGTGGATCATCTGGTGGTAAGGTAAAACTTTCTCCAATTGTGGAAGTCGAGTTTAAGTGTGTGTGCGATACAAGCACCCATGTCCCCGGGACAGGTACCTCAACGCCGTTCTGATTGACGACCCAAACATGGTCGCGTTCTTCCATCGGCGCGGAAACATCTGCTTCAGGGGGTGCCGGTTCTATTATTTCGTGAACACGCTCGCAAGAGGAAAGTCCAATAACAAATGCCGTAATCGTCAATATAAATGTGAGTTTTGTGATGTGTTTGCTTTTGACGTTCATGAGGGATTCCTTTAGAAAATAAAAGATTAGATTAAGAAATCAGAGGAGATTTAAATTGTATGACCGACGAATTTTAGGGGGCTTCAGTCGTATCCACAAGCAATTCGCGACCATTCAAGGGTTGCACGGGACGGTTGTTACCATATAAAATTGCTTTAAACGCTGCGATTTGCGAGTGCGACATCTCGATAGGTGTTGTCAGCACGAACCATTTGACACCTTCTGAGCAAGGCGGTGTTGTCAATGAACCTTCATAGCGATAGGTGTGTTTTGTAGTCGGCAACACATCGGAAGCGTTTAAGATGACATCGTTGATCTGTGCGGATTCACCCGGAAGGGCTGGTAAATGGTGCCAAAAGGTGTTAAACGCTGTGTTAACACTTCCGCTCTTAATGAGTACGCCGATGACAGCGAGCGTACCGTCTTCGCTTTTATGGACGAGGTGCATCTCCATATCATACAGATTCCCTGTCACGGTATGTTCGCTCGGTGCGTGGAAGTGGAATTGTAGAAGATGATATTTCGTTCCATCAACCTCAATCCAACTCCCTTCCTGATACGCAACCTCGATTGTGTTGCCAGTATTGTGGATATTCAACGATGTTGAGCGATAGTTGAAGGTGATAGGCGAAAGTTCCGCTGGTGTGGGATTCACGATGTCAATTGGTGATTGGTGTATTCCTGCACAGCAAAGTTGATATTCCGGACTGAGTTGTGCCCAAACGTCTGGTCCGTTCTCTGCTTCGTACCCCCAGCATACCGTTTCAGTATACTGGGTAACCTTCTTTTCTTTTTGATTACAATTCATATTAAGTTATCAGTAAAATTATTTTTTTGGCTATTATTTCCAAAACGACACGCTCACCCGACTGTTTTGTCTTTTCGCTGATGTATGATGACACGATTGCCATCGGGGTCTTCAATAATCGACCAGAAACATACAGCGGATTCACCGAGAGGCGAAAGTGCATGAATTCCTGCTTGTTCTAATTCTTCAACGGCAGTCTTTACGTCCTTAACAGCGAGCGCGACCGTCCCCCCACCGGGATGTGTGAAATCATAACCCTGTCCTAATACGAGTGTGCCGGGATTTATCTCGAATTCTGCCCAGGTGCCTTCATGCACCAGACACGCCAGGGGAATTCCGAGTAGGTCACGATAAAAGGTGAGCGATTTCTGCATATCGCTCACCGCAAAGAAAGTAAAGTCGATACCTAATACATTCACAACTACACTCCTCTGATGTACTAAGCAGCGAGGGTTTGGATGGGGTATTCGCCATCGTATTCGGATGCTGTCCAGAACGGACGCCAATCTGTGGCGCGATCCCTTCCGATGTAAAGTGTCTTTCCGATAACTGCCCACGCCGTTCCATCAGTTGTGAACGCGATATAACCTGTGCTAATCCGATCGGTGGGTTCTGTGAGCTGATCGTTGAGTTGTGTCCATGTCGCTCCTCCATTTTCTGAGCGACAAAGCCAAGCACCGCCGCCTCTTGGTCCATTTTGGACTGTGGCGATCAATAGCTCCGGGTCTGTTGAATGGACAGCAATAGCGGTGCCGTAGCGACGCGGTAAACCTTCGATCCGATTCTCCCAGGAGTGCCCACGGTCGGCACTGATATAAACACCGTTTTGCGTGTTTGCATAAACGCGATTATTGTCTGCAGGACACGTAGCCACCTGATGAACATCTTTATGAAGTTCTGGCGTGACGGGTTCCCATGAAACGCCTTCATCGTTGGAACGCATGATACTTCCGACATGGATATCTGCGTAACAAAAACCGTCTCGGGTTTTGGCAAGCGTCCGGACGGCTGGGGGACCGCCCCACGGTGTATACCAATCTTTCCGACATTCTAATTCGTCAAACGCGACGACGCGTTCAGCGGGTCCTTCTTCTCCAACGAGGCGATAGACATAAGCACCCTCGTCCGTTCCGATGAGCAGTGTCAGCGGATCCTCACGCACAACGAGCAGTGAAGCGATCGGATCTTCGATGCCTGTTGAAATTCGTTTCTCATCGCTTTCTGATAAAAATAGTAGCGTTCCATCGGACAAGGCAGATACTACGGATTGACCCTTTGACAGTGAAACCATTGCGCTGAGTGCTTGAGGGTCTGTATCTTTATAGATTTGAGTGGGTTCACCGTTTCCATCATTTTCAACGGCATAGATAGCGTTGTGAGTGGCAATAAACATCGTGTTTCTCCTTTTATAATAATTTTCATTAGGTAGGACTTACGCAAGGCGCAATTCATTGCGCCACTACGAACCTGATTATTTTTGAGAAACACATATATTTCCAAGGTCCGTCTGTTTGTAGTGATGCGATTTATCGCATCACTGCGTAAGTCCTATTAGGTATGCAACATCTTCATAAATGTATCCTGACACGAAAAGTCTTCGACCCAATATTCGCATTTTCCCTTTAATCGCGCGCCGACTCCTATGAGGTGCCATCCGAGTTCTTGGGTCGCCTGCATATCCCATTCAGCATCGCCAATGTATACGATCCGGTCAAAGCGACTTCCTAACATGAGCGAACATTTCTTCATAATTGTTACGCGCTCATCACCATCATCACTGGAAGTTAAAATCGCATTCTTCAAGTTAAATCCTGCGTGCCGAAGTTTCATTTTGGCGGTATGTCTCCAACCGCCTGTCGCGAATCCAACTGCGTAGTCCTCTGCAGCGAGAAGTTTATTAATCAAATGAATAGCACCTCCTGTTGGGAGGCATTTGCCACCGTTTTGAAGATACTGCCGAATCAATTCGCCGAATTTTGTGCGAACTTCCTCAACTTGTCCGACTTCCTGAATCTTATTCTCTTCCATAATTTGTCGCAAACTACCTGTGTCGGTTACGTTTTTGTATTGGCTCCAGTCGTCATGGATGTAAACGTCTCCCAGCACTTCTCTTATCGCGGAGATGTAGCAGGCATCATCAAAACCGAAACTTTCGACCAGGGTGTCGTCGATGTCAAATATCGTGGCAATCATTTATCTCCACCTTTTGCGTCAATGGTTCCGTGGGTTTTAAGGGAATTAGGGTTTGGATTCATTCCATATCTCGTCCTTGACGCGTGTTCGCTTCCACGTAAGACCGAAGCACGGTGTTAATTTGTGCTTCGTAGTCAACGGTATGCGTTTTGAACCACTTTAATAGATCTGGGTCAATGCGCATAAAATGGGCAGGAAGAGGTGCGGTTTCCCAAAAAGTTTCATCAGTAGGTTGAGCATCTCTATCATTGCACGCGTCCTGATAAACTTCCTCATCGGTCATTGTATCAACTTTCTTCCAATCGGTTTCATCGGGAATGCGCTCCAGTTCTTCACGAGTGTATTTGACTAAAGTAGATTTGTCTTTCATCCTTAGTTGCCTTTCTTGCTGAAATGATGCGGCGTGCGTTACCGCGCCACGTATAAACTACATACAAGATACGACCAAAACTCCGACCAAGGACAGCGATTCTTTCTTCGCCATAGTCATATCGAATATCTACGCGCTCTATCCGGTTAGCGTCATCAAAGACGCGGGCAGCACTTTTGAAACTAATTCCACGCTTTTGGATACATTCTTGGTTCTTGTGTTCGTCCCATTCAAAGTTCATTATTGCAGGTTTGAAGGGTATTTATTGGAGTCTCAATTCTATTACCTTAATGAGATATTATATCTTAACTGTATCGCTTTGTCAATCTGATTCGTTCCGCCTACAGGACTATTTAGTTTTAGATAAATTATCGGATTCTCTAAATTTTTAAATCTTCTTTTTCAAGCCCGGTGCGGTTGCAAATCGTGAAGAAACACCCCAGCAAAAACCCTACCGGTCTTGGGGGTCTAAAATTGGACGAAAAAACCGAAAACTAAATAGCCCTGATTTGCGGTGGAGGATTGATACCTTATCCATAAGCCATTTCAGGGTGTTTCCCAAGAACGCGCAAAAGACGTTCATCGGCACCTTCCAAGACGTAATCCGGCATACGGTAGTTTAGATAGGGCCAGAACCGTTGTGCGACGAAGCGTTGTCCGTAGACTTGGTGGAACAGATAGCGGACTTGATCGGTCTGGTTCGGTGCGCCGCGATGCCACGTCTGTCCATTGAGCAGATAGAGATCTCCGGCTTTCATGAGGAGCGAGACTGGATCCTTGCCCTCAAACGTCGGATGTTCTGGATCATCGGGTTGCCGTCCAGAATAGTGGCTGCCGGGAACGAATTGAGAGGGACCGTATTTGACTTCATCTTGGTCGCTCAACGCGATTTGTACAGACATACGCAGCACAGGCATCCGCAGCCTGGGGTCGTGTCGATCCATTTCGGGTGTAATAGGGAACTCTACACCATCATCAATGTGAAATCGGTTGATACCCAAATCTTTTCGGTTAAGAATACACCCTTGGGCGATACAATGGCAGTGCTCGCCGAGCACAGTTTCGGCGATGCTAATAATCGGTTCGCGCACGAGCAGATCCCGAAACATGAGGTCGCATTCAAAGAGACGGTGGACTACGATTGGAGCTTTGCCGTCTTGTCGAGAGCCTTTGACATTCCGCATCCGCATGAAGTAAGGCTCAGTGAAAATTTCGTTAACGCGCTCGACGATGCGTTCACACGCCTCGCGTGAGAGCACATTTCGGACAATCGTCACACCGTTTTGGTAGAAATCTTCCAAAACAGCATTCAGCGTATCCGGTGGTAGTGGTTCTGCAGGAAGTGTCTGCTCTTTTACCATATTTCTGAGCCTTTCTATTCATAGGTTGTAACAATCAACGGAAGTTTCTCGCGCTGTTTACCGAGTTCGGCGCGGACCCCGTTAGGGTTCAAGACCGTGACTGTTCCCGTGATGTCGTGAAGCGGGAAATCGCTTTTCGGTTGCGTAAATTCAACAGCCGGACGGTCGCGGTTATCTTCAACGAAACAGTTGATGAAATCGATGCCGCCCATTGTCTGAACGATGTCCGGTTGCGGTAAGGATAGCGAAATCGGGGACCATTCGCCACCGAACTGCTGATCGTTAGCAGCGTTGATGACACTGCAATTCGTGAAGGTCACGCGTGCGCCTTTCAACGATTTTTCTTGGACCTTGATGCCGTAACCGATGGTGCTTTCAACTGTGCAGTTATCAAATTCGATACTGCCGCCGGGTCCATCGTCTGCAATTTTCGTCACACGGATGCCTGTTCCGTGCTGGCTGCTCACGTAGCAATTTTCAAAACGGAGCGTCACATCTTCAGATTCACCGGTGGTATGTGCCAAGAACACTTCAATACCGTCCCCGACGTTATCGACAAATTTGCATCCAGAGAATACGACATTTTTGATCCGTTGATCGCTTTTGTCGGGTTCAATGTCCACGCCGGAGCAAGGCGGCGTTCCCCATGTATTTGAAAACTCGCAATTTTCGACTTTGAGATTTTCAGCACTAATAACGCTGATCCCTTGTCGATAGTGGTTGTCGCAGACTATGTCGCGTAATGCCACGTCTTCAGAGGCGCGTCGTTCCTTACCGCCATCAACGTAGATGCCGTCTCCACCACTGTCTTTGAGCGTTAGCCCCGATACGTTTACGTTTTTACTGCCTCGGATTGATAGTGTCATTCGCCATTCTGCTTTCGGATACTGTCCGTACCAGCGGTGCCAGTCGAGTTGTTCAAGCACAAGCCCCGCTATATAATCCTGTTTCCACATACGGAAAGTCGCACCGTATCCTCGGATGGTGAGATTCTCAACATCTTGCGCCGTGAACATTGAATCACCACCGCCGCGGTATTCACCCCGTTTTGCGGAGACGACTGTTCCGCGTTCAAAAATCAGTTCTTGATTTCCGGCAAGTCTGATGGGTCGGATGATCCAATCGGAGTGCATATTCGGAACGACCAGCCGTTTCGCGCCAGAGTCAATGGCTGCTTGTAAGGATTCCGTTGCATCTTCTGGATCGAATCCCCACCATGCTGCGTTGGCAACCGTGGTTTTTCTGGACTGAACATCCGCAATCGCTTTGAGATTTTTCATTATTACCCCTACCTCATCTCATCCATGGATGTGAAAAGGTTGGGTTTCGCCCGATGCTCCACCCAACCTACGTTTCACCCAACCAATTTACGACGCAAAAGTCTTCTCATCGTCAAGAAGCATGAGTGCGAACCACGTATTGATGTCGGTGCGCTCTGGGGCTATCCGCTGAATCATCTTCGCCATTAAGGCTTTATAGCGTTCATCCGTGGGTCCCATCTCGGTCATGCTCTCGTTATATGCGGCAATGTCGGCATCGCTTTTTGGATGATCTGCCTTCAGCCATGCTTCGACTTCAGCATCGGTTGATAACCTATTTAGTGCTTCAGCGAATTCGGCAGCAGAGACACCGAGAAAAGAGAGCGTTGCTCGGTCAATACCTGAATCCTCACCATAAAAGTAGGCACCGAGTGTGTTAGAATTGAATGCTCTGCCTTTGTCAATCAACCGTGCGAGTTGAACCATCCCGTAGACATCTGTATTGTAGGGACTTCGTGGTGCCCGTCGGTTGAGATCTATGATACCGAAACTCAACTGATCGTCGAGGTCCTGTAGTGCGACCCACGTGGCGATGTCCGTGCGACTCGGATCTATCTCTTGGAGGCGTGCGTTAAACCGTTCCTGTGACGCTTCATTGGGTGCGTAGTTTACCAACGTTTCGTTGAAGGCATCAATTTCGTCTTGCGATTTATCGCAGTTTTCCAGCACCCATGCGCCGATCTCAAGATTATTCGGATTATTGACTGCTGCCTCTTGAAAATCAGCGGCTGAAATACCGAGGAACGTTAAGATACGGACATCTTGTCCAGAGGCATCGCCGTATACGTATTCGCCTATTTTCTCTGCGCGTTCCGCTCGTGCTTTGTCTGCCATGCGTGCAACGCCACAGATACCCGCGATATCTTTGGCGCGTGCGCTGCGCGGGGGGCGGGCAGTGAGATCGACCTGCCAGAAGCTGCCCCAGTCGTCGAGTTCCATTGACTGCAGCACGGTCTTAATATCGGTTCTGCCGGGGGCATAGCGGGCGAGCCGATCCTTCAAACGTTGTCTGTGTGCGTCAGTATCGGGCAGTTGGCTAAGTGCGGCATCGTTAAACGCCGCAATCTCAGCGGCAGTTTTCCCGCTTGTTTCAAGCACCCAATTTCCGAGTGCGGTATCATCGTGTTCGTCAGCGGCTTCGGCGAAAGCGTCGGCTGAAATCCCTAAGAATACTAAAACGCGTTGATCTAAACCGGAGCTCTCACCGTAGATATACTCACCGAGAGTCTCTGCGTTATGTGCGCGCGCTTTATCTGTCATCCGTGCCGCGCCCACAATCCCGGCGATGCCGAGGTTTGAAGGGCGACGCGGGGGTTGGTGTGTTAAATCCATAATATGTGTCCTTCCAATTCAAGAGTAAAGTATCAAATCTTATGCTGCTATTGTATTGAGATTTAAAACGAATGTCAATAAAAAAGGTATATTCAGCAATCAGCTGTCAGCCATCGGCCATCAGTAGAGGCATTCAGTTTGCAGTTTTTCGTCGTTCCCTTCGGAGAAATCGCGGTTCGGAGATTGCTCCTACGAGAGGTATACGCAGATCTAAAGGTTGCTCTTATCGGAGAACTGAATGGCACTGTATTTGTTGATATTTCTCTTGACATTTTTCAGGGAAAATGCTATATTTTTCTTAAAAGCGCATGGAGGCCACAATGGGATTTCCCGTTTACGATTATCGGACAGATGTCCGCAATGTATTGGTGACACCGCAAATTCGCTCGCGGTTCTTAAAGATGGAACCTGGACAGAGTGCGCAACTTCATAGTCACGACTTAGGGCATGAGATTTTCCTAATTCTGGAAGGGCGCGTCGAATTTGAAATTGATGGTGAAACCGAAGAGTTGGGACCCGGGCAGATGTGTGTCGCTTTGGCAGATCAGCCGCACACGGTGCGCGTTCTCGGTGATGAACCGATGACGATGTATCTGTCCGTTACGCCACATATCCACCCGACGCATACGCCTCGGACAGCGGATGGCGAACGGTTGCCACACAATTTCGTATCTGCCCGCGCTTACGATGTTGAGCCGGATATGCAAGTAACCGTATCCGAACTCGTTGCGCGTCAGGTCCATGCTGCAGAATTGCTTGCGGAACTGACACAAACGTGTGCAGCGGTGCAGCAAGAGATGGGGAATCAACTTAAGGCTGCGCTTGCCGAAGGCGATGCGGATGCTGCTACAGCAGCGCGAAAAGCGATGTGGGAGGCACTTTATCCGGTTTACAAGGCTACCGCTGAATTAGCGGATGTTTGGAATACGCTTGCACCGCGCGTAGATTCGTAATTTGTTTTTAATTTGTTTTATATCTAAGGTTTGTGGTATACTTTAACAATAAAGGTATGTTCGTCCGATTGACGCAAATTGTTCAATTTAAACTTTAAACCGAATTTAATTTGACAACGTTATAACATTAGGATAAACTTATCTTATTAAAAGACCCTCGTTTAAGCGAACCGCTCTTGCACTTTTGACAGAAGCACACCACTCTGAAAGAAATTCCATACTCGCGGCTCATCTGCTAACGAACGAGGACTTGATTTCTGTACCGAAAGGTAGAGAGAACGTCACAATATTAATGAATTAAAGGAGTGTCTTATGAAAGACCAGCTTTTTAATAGGAAAGTTCTTCTTTCCTTATTAGCTGTTGTAATGTGTTTAGGGTTTACAGCCATGAGTTACGGTCAGGCCGTTGTTTCTGTGGATCCTGCTACGGTTGAATCCCCGGCTGCAGGTGAAGAACTCATGGTCAATATTAATATAGCAGGTGGTGCAGGTGTTGGCGGCTACCAAGTGACTGTCAATTTTGATCCAACTGCACTCAGTTATGTTGCTGCTGCTAATGGAGATTATCTTCAGGGAGATCCTGCTGCAGGAACCCTCTTTCCAGTGATAAAACCTGCCGATGCCAGTGTTATAGTTGGAGCAACTAACATTGGTGTAGCAGCATCGGATGGTGATGGCACGCTTGCTACGGTAACGTTTGAAGTCGTTGAAGCGAAAGCATCCACCATCGGCCTGACCGATATCGTCATCTCCGATGCCGCTGGTACTGCATTGGAAGCTACATCCGAAGATGGTATGGTGACTGTCGCTGCTGCTGAAGGTGATGATACTGGCGACACTGAAGGTGATGATACTGGCGACACTGAAGGTGATGATACTGGCGACACTGAAGGTGATGATACTGGCGATGCCGAAGGTGATGACGCTACCACCCCTGAAGGCGATGACGCTACCACCCCTGAAGGTGAGACCCCCGAGGTTGAAACGCCTAAGAGCCAGATGTTCGAGATTACCCTTACGAACCTGACGGAGGGTGTACACGGTGAGAGCGGACAAACGCTATCACCCGCTATTTTCGCAGCGCATCCTGCCGGCGTTAAACTTGCCGTAGTCGGTGAACCCGCAAGTGAAGCGATTGTCGCGCTTGCTGAAGGTGGAAATACCGCGCTACTTGAAGCACTTGCAGCGGCTGCTGGCGCGGATGTCCAGATCGCTATGAATGCGGATATGACGCGTCGGTATACGATGCCGGGGCAATCTTCGACGGTCACCCTAACTGCCGATATGGTGAATTCTTCGCTCTCTGTCGGCTCCATGTTGGTTTCAACGAACGATGCGTTCATCGCCGTTATTGACGTACCCCTCTTTGATGAAGACGGTATGCCTGTATCCACGACTATTGACTTAATGGCTTATGATGCGGGTAGTGAAGATAACACAGAGATGGCTTCCGATATTCCGGGTCCGCTCGGCTTGGATGCTGAGGTTGATCCGCCAGGCAGTAACGCACGTGTTCCGACTGAAGGTGGCGTGATTGCGGCGCACGAAGGTATCCAAGGCGGTGCTGATGTCAGTGAAGCGTTTGCATGGACAGAACCGACAGCAACGCTCATGATCACACCGGTTGAGGCACCTGCAGAGCCGGTCGTCGAAGAACCGGTTGTTGAAGAGCCAGTCGTCGAAGAACCGGCACCAGAACCGGCAGGTCCTGGTTTTGATGTCACACTTACCGCCGGCTTGAATATGATCTCTATTCCGTTGATGCCGGAAGAGCCTTACACCGCAAAATCATTGGCAGAAATGCTCGGTGCGACGGTTGTCATCCAACTGGATGCCGCAACACAGAGTTTCGTCGGTTACACTGTCGCTGATGAAGGTGATGGGTTTGGTATTGATGGCGGTATGGGTTATATCGTCAATACACCCACTGGTGCTATGGTGAAATTCACTGGTAGTGCGTGGGATAACCAACCTGAAGCTGAGGAACCTGAAGCTGAAGAACCTGAAGCCGAGGAACCTGAAGTTGTTGAGGAACCTGAAGCTGAAGAACCTGAAGCCGAGGAACCTGAAGTTGTTGAGGAACCTGAAGCTGAAGAACCTGAAGCCGAGGAGCCTGAAGTTGTTGAGGAACCTGAAGCTGAAGAACCTGAAGCCGAGGAGCCTGAAGTTGCTGAAGAACCTGAAGCCGAGGAACCTGAAGTGGTAGCCGCTGCACCTGCACTTTCTACCTTTAAGAGTGCATGGGCATTTGTCGTTACCAGCGAGATCCACGGCATGGAAATAGGCACTGGCTACACGCTCGTCGCTGAAAACCTCCGCACTGGCATTATCGCTACCGAAAACGTCACGAATGCTGCGAGGCGTTCCTCTGCTGTTTGGGCAGACCTCAACCGCAAGAGCGTCATTGAAGCCGGCGATAAACTCGAAGTCACGCTTTACGACGAACGCGGAAATATCGTCTCCGGTCCCTTCCAGCGCACCGTTTCTACCGCTGACATTCGGAACGCATTCCTGAATCTGCAACTGAATGTTGGTGATGTGCAGCCGAAAGACACGATTCTGGCGCAGAACTACCCGAACCCGTTCAACCCTGAAACATGGATTCCGTATCAGCTGAGCAAACCCGCTGAAGTGTCAATCCATATTCACAATGTAGCGGGTCATCTGGTTCGTACACTGGACTTGGGTCTGAAACCGACGGGTTCTTACATGACCCCCGCATCTGCAGCGTATTGGGATGGTAAGAATTCGGTTGGTGAGCGCGTAGCAAGTGGTATCTACTTCTACACACTCCAGACTGCAAACTTTGCTGCCACCCGACGGATGGTTATCCTGAAGTAGGAAACGCAGCGAAAATACTTTTGGCGAAGCTTGCAAGCCAAAACTTGCTATACAAACGTTGGCGAAGCTTGCAAGCCAAAACTTGCTGTTAAAAATATAAAACGCCCCGACCTGCCGGTTGAGCTAACCGCGAATCAACGCCGATTAGCAGTCGGTGTTGGGGCGTTTTTTTAATGTATACATAAGGGAGAGATTTTGAATTATCTGAAAAATATCTTACCTGTTTGCGGAGTGCTTTTGCTCCTTTTCATTGTAAGCAGCGGAAGTGTATTCGCTTTATCTAATGGACCACCGGACGAGAAGACAGGGGCACCTAATGAAACCACCTGTGCACAAACAGGATGCCACACCGGCAATGACCTCAATGTTTCAGGTGGTTCCTTGATGCTGACAATTCCCGAAACATACATACCGAATGAGGTATATACGATTGTTGTCAATTTGTCGCGTGCGGGGCAGAGTCGTTGGGGATTTGAGATGACTGCACTGGATGCCGATGGGACACGCGCCGGCACTTTTGCTGCTGACACCGCTGGAAATACACAACTATCGGAACCAAATAGTAAACAGTACATTAAACACACTTCTGCTGGAACGGCTCAAGGGACAAATGATGCACACAGTTGGGAATTTGAGTGGACTGCCCCCGATGCGGATATAGGTCCAATTACCTTCTATGCAGCCGGAAATGCTTCTAATGGGAACTTCAATCCAGTAGATGATTACATTTACACTGCACAATCAGAATTAGCACCCCTTATTGCGGGTGTGTCGTTGGAAGTTGTCGGAGAAGCGGCACTCTCTACGATGGATGCGGTTGAAGGCGTGAGTTATATCCTGAAAGTCACGAATACGGGCAATATGACGGATACAATATCGCTTGAAGCTTCAGCAGAGGTCGGTATTGGCGGGAGCGTGCTTGGCACGCCCAGTGAAAGTTCAATTGAACTTGAAGCCGAGGCATCCGCCGAAGTGACATTGGTAGTTAAAGGGGATTTATTGACAGAACCCGGCGATTATCCGATCACCGTGACGGCAACTTCTGGTACCGATAGCACAATGACTGCTGAATTTACAATGACAACGACTATAGAGCCACCACCTGTAGTTGCAGGTGTGGCATTGGAAGTTGTCGGAGAAGCGGCACTCTCTACGGTGGATGCGGTTGAAGGCGTGAGTTATACCCTGAAAGTTACGAATACGGGCAATATGACGGATACAATATCGCTTGAAGCCGACGCAGAGGCTGGTATTGAAGGGAGTGTGCTTGGAAGTCTGAGTGAACGTTCAATTGAACTTGAAACCGGTGCGTCCGCAGAAGTAACATTCATGGTTAAAGGGGATCTATTTACAACCCCTGGCGATTATCCAATCACCGTGATGGCAACCTCTGGAGCGGATAGCACAATGACTGCCGAAGCTACAACGACAACGACTATAGAGATGCCACAAACACCTTGGGATGTTAACGACGATGGGATTGTTAATATTCAGGATTTAGTGCTTGTGGCTAACGAATTGGGTGAGTCTGGTGAAGACCTTAAAGGGGATCTGAACGATGATGGCACGGTGAATATTCAGGATTTAGTCATTGTTGCTTCACATTTCGGTGAAGAGACGAGCAGCAATTAGGCAGTAATCCACAAGACGCATTATAAGCAAAAGGCTACTATGGACTAAGCATGGTAGCCTTTTATACAACTTAAACGTGAAACAAATGATTGCGTAATTTTTCAAACGCTGGCTGGACTTAGGAGTGTCTGGAAAACCGGACAAGCACGTTAACCCAGATAACAGCGAGTGCTATAAGGAAACTCATTTATACTTTCCTCATTTTTGATAATTTTATAAAATATGACAACTAATACGTAGTTTCTGTGGAAAGGTAACAAGAAATTTATTTTTTTTCAGAAAATTTGCGTTAATTTTAGACCCTTCATTGCCATAAAGTGGCGAAAATATAGGAAGCATGACTATGGAAACCTCTAAATATCGCGTTGGAATTATTGGATGTGGTGGTATCGCTAATGCCCATGCCCGTGGCTATGAGGGCGTTGAACAGACAGAAATCGTCGCGCTTGCCGACCCGGTTCAAGCAGCACTTGACACGTTCTCCGACACCTACAGTGTCCCGGCTGAAAATTGTTATTTGGATGCGCGCGAGATGTTGGATAGCGAGAACCTCGATATCGTGAGCGTTGCGACTTGGCATAAACTCCATGCGCCGATGACCATTGCAGCGTGTGCACGGAGTCCAAAGGCAGTGCTCTGTGAAAAGCCCATGGGTGTGAGTTTGGGTGAATGCGATGAAATGTTGATCGCTGCCAGACGAAACGATGTGAAAGTCGTCATTGGGCATCAACGACGATTTAATTCCGCATGGACGGATGCCCGAAACCTCATTGCTGAAGGCGCGATCGGTGAACCGAGACAGATTGTTTGCCACGGCGGACAGGGTTTATTGAATGACTGTTCGCACCTGTTTGATATGATGCGCTATGTCACTGGAGACCCGGATCCGGAATGGGTTATCGGCAACGTTGAACGCAAAACTGAACGTTACGAACGCGATATTCAGATTGAGGACCGGAGCCTCGGAGTGGTAGGCTTTTCAAACGGTTGCATCGGTATGCTCACGCAGGAAATAGGCAGACCGAATTATCAAGGTGGCATTGTCTACGGCGCAGACGGTATTGCAGATGTAACAGAGGGGCGCGTCCGCCTTCTTAACAATAAGGCAGCCGAATGGGAAGAACGTCCGTCTGACGGTACGAACCAGCACGTTGCGCAAGCCACTGAACTCGTTGAATGGATTGAAGACGGTCCCGAACACCGCGGGGAAGCGAAACACGGACGTGCCGCTGTTGAGATTATCATGGCAATCTACGAATCGGCGCGTATGCACGAAGTCGTTCAATTGCCGTTGCGGACGCATGCGAACCCGCTTGATTTGATGATCGAAAATGGGGATTTACCTATTGAACGTCCCGGACGTTATGATATCCGTGCGTTTTTGTTGCACGGTGAATCCATGAAACCGGAGTAGTTAACAAGTTATAAGTTATAAGTTATAAGTTATAAGTTAAGGGGACTCCGAAGGTTTTGTATTTTTTAGTGATCGTCGTTACCCAATTGAAATGAAAGGTAACAAAGAGGCATAAGAGATCAGAAAACAAACTTATAACTAAAAACTAAAAACTAATAAAAACTTATGCAAATTACACAAGGTCTTAGCGTCGGTTTGAGCGCACTGCGGCGTAACAAATTGCGTTCTGTGCTAACCACGCTCGGTATTATTATTGGCATTGCTGCAGTTGTGGCTGTCGTTTCGGTTGGCGGTGGTGCTGAACACCTCATGCTCGCTGAATTGGAGCGGATCGGCGGGGCGGGTATGATTGTCTGCTTTCGGAAGGAGGCATTTCGGAGAGAGGACGGTTCGTATGTCCAAAACAAGCATCCGGTATACATTGAATACGAAGACCTCGCTTTTATCATTGACAACTGTCCCTCTCTGAAACTGGCGACAGCACAGTCGGAGATGAATCTTCCGGTGTCGCACAAACACGTTAATCAGTCCCTTCAAATTCACGGCATTACCCCTTTCTACCAAGAAGCAAACAACTGGTTCGTCCAAATGGGCAGGTTCATTAGCGATAATGACCTTGAGCGAAGAGACCCAGTGTGTGTGATCGGGTCCGAAATCCATAGAGATATGTTTCAGAAGGAGGACCCAATTGGGCTTGAACTCAGAGTCGGTCGAGAGCGGTTCACTGTGATAGGTGTGATGGAGGAAAAGGGGAACAGTATGGCAAGTGAGGGTTGGGATAATCGGGTGATTATTCCACTCACGACAATGCGAATTCGTTTTATGGGGCAACGTAAAGGCTGGATGTACCTGTTTTGCCAAGCTGAGAGTTATGAAAAAGTCGAACAAGCGGTGGCAGAAATCAAAGTCGCCATGCGACAACAACACGGTGATGAAAAATACTTTGAATTTTTTACGGCGAAACAGATTATAAAACAGGTAGGGAATGTCAGTCGGATTGTTCAGATACTCCTTGGCGGGGTTGCGAGTGTTGCGTTGTTCGTTGGCGGTATTGGGATTATGAACATCATGTTGGTCTCTGTGACGGAACGGACTCGCGAAATCGGTTTACGTAAAGCCATCGGTGCGAGACGTCGTGATGTCTTGGTCCAATTCCTGATTGAAGCCATTGTTTTAAGCGTTTGTGGCGGTCTCATTGGCATCTTTATCGGAAGCAGCCTCGCTTCTGTTTCCGGTTTGGTTATTTCAAAACTTATGAAAGCGAGTTGGCCTGCCATTGTTTCTATTGAAGCTGCTTTGATTGCGTTCGGTGTCTCTGCGTTCATCGGCGTATTTTTCGGACTCTATCCTGCCAACAAAGCCGCGGGTCTCACCCCTACAGAGGCACTACGCCACGAATAGATTGACATCAAATTAATCATAAACGACGCGAAAGCGTAAGGAAACGTACTATGCCGAATCGAAGAACGAAAATCCGTGCGGCTGTCGTCGGGCTTGGCTGGCCCGGAATGCAGCATCTCAAAGGTTATACCGTCGATCCGCGTTCAGAAGTTATTGCTGTCTGCGATTTAGATAAGACACATGCTGAAGAAATCGCAGCGCAACATAAAATACCGAATGCCTACACGAACCATTTAGAGATGTTGGAAAACAAGGATATTGACGCTGTTAGTGTTTGTCTGCCGAATTTTCTTCACGCACCGATTTCCATTGACGCTTTAAACGCGGGTAAGCATGTGCTATGTGAGAAGCCTCCAGCTCGGAGTGCGCAAGAGGCAAAGGCGATGGCGGATACGGCTGCCGAAAACGGTAAGACTTTAATGTACGCGCTCGTCCAGCGGTTCGATGGAAGTTCCCAGAAAGTGAAGCGGCTTGTCACGGATGGCGAACTTGGTGACGTTTATTTTGGTAAGGCCGCTTACGTCCGACGGCGCGGTATTCCTATTGGCAAAGAAGGCTGGTTCGTTGATAGAGAACGCTCTGGTGGCGGCGCGCTCATTGACATCGGTGTCCATGCGTTAGATTGTATCTGGTGGCTAATGAATTCCCCAAGACCCGTCGAAGTTATGGGCACCTCGTATTCCCACTTCGGACATCTCGTGCCAGATGATGTTAAATACGATGTTGACGATGGCACCTTTGCGCAAATCCGCTTTGAAAACGGCGCGACCATTATCCTCGAAACAACGTGGGCACTCAACCTACCGGGCGATAATTACATCAAAATCGCTGGAACAAAAGCGGGTGTATCCCTTAACCCATTCACCCTTTACACAGAGACAAACGGCAAGGAAGTAGATAAACCACTTGACTCACCTTCAATCAACGGTTTTGATGAAGAGGTAAAACACTTCGTGGCGTGCATAGTGGAAGGAAAAGAACCGATTTCCTCTGCTGAACAAGGGATTATGCTGATGCAGATGCTTGACGGCATTTATGAATCCGCAGAGAAAGGTCAGTCCGTATCTATCGCTGATCTGAGTGCCGCGAAGGGATGAAATCCCTGTTCTTGACCTTCCATGTCTATTTAGCGTTTGCGAGGAAGTCGTTTCAGCGGCGGATGCAATATCGGGTCGCAAACCTGGCGGGTTTGACGACTAATTTCTTCTTTCTGCTGGTTCATATTTTTGTCTATACGGCTTTCTATGCGGCGCGTACGGATCCCCAACCTCTCAATCTGAATGAAATTATCACGTATTTCGTTCTTTGTCAGGTTTTTTTTATGCTCATGCCGTTTTGGGGAGCACGCTCTGAAGTTACAAGCGCGATTAAAGATGGAAGCGTCTCACTCCAATTAACGAAACCTGTTGATTTCCATGCGTATTGGTTGGCAGATGAATGTGGGAGAGCCGGCTATTACTTACTCATGCGGGGACTTCCGACCTTCCTTATCAGCATTCTCTTCTTTGAGGTTGCGATGCCAAAGCAACCTACCGCTCTAATGGCGTTTATAGTTTCAATGACGCTTGCGACGCTCATGAGTGCTGCGATCACGATAACAATTTTTAGTTCAGCGTTCTGGACGCTGGATACAACAGGCATTTCTGGACTCTCTTATTCTATAATCACCTTATTTTCTGGGATGTTGGTTCCGATTGCGCTATGGCCCGAATGGTTAGCACATACCGCTGAATGGTTGCCGTTTTCGGGACTGATTGATGTTCCATTTAGTATCTATTTAAGCAAAATTACTGGGGCTGAGGTCTGGATGGCTATAGGCAAACAGATGGTGTGGACGCTCTTTTTTATGGGTCTGGGACGTGTCCTTTTAAGTCGGGGATCTTCGCGGTTGGTTATACAAGGCGGTTAGCATGCACCACCTTTCACTCTACTTCCACTTTGTCAAGCTCCGCATCCGATCGCAGATGGAATATCGGCTCTCGTTTGTGTTTGATCTATTTTCGCAAGCGAGTGTCTCTATCATCGATTTTTTCATGATCGCGCTCCTCTTTGACCGTTTCAAAGAGTTAGCGGGATGGAGTCTATGGGAAGTCGGGTTCCTTTACGGCATGATCGGGATCTGCTTTGCGGTCGCTGAAATGATGGGGAGAGGTTTTGATGTCTTTCAGAGAAATGTTGTGCGCGGTGACTTTGATACGATGCTTGTCCGACCGCTTGGCACTTTTTATCAAGTTTTCTCGAATGAATTTCTATTGCGTCGGGTAGGGCGGATCGCGCAAGCCCTCGTTGTGTTTCTGGTTGCTAATTCGCAGTTAACAATAACTTGGTCATTTGCTAAGGTGGGGTATCTATTGATTTCGCTGGTGAGCGGGACCTGTTTCTTTATTGGGCTTTTTGTGATTGGCGCAACGAGTTGCTTCTGGACTGTCCAATCCATTGAGATCATCAATATTTTCACGAACGGTGGTGTTTTTATGGGAAGTTATCCGTTTGGAATTTATCGTTGGTGGTTTCGACACTTTTTCACCTTTATTGTTCCGCTGGCGTGTGTCAACTATTTTCCGTCGCTCTTCCTATTGGAAAAAGTTGCGTCTTCTGGAACTTCGCCGCTCGGTGTGCAATTAGCACCCTTCGCCGGATTCCTTTTTCTCGGTGTTACCATGCTGTTTTGGCGGTGGGGTGTGTTGCGGTATCAAAGCACAGGGCATTGAAATGGTTATAAGTTATAAGTTATAAGTTATAAGTTAAGAGAGTTCTTGGAATAGTTCGGTTTTCGGTGAAGGTTTCCACAGAAACCTCTTTAACTGTTAACTGAAAGATTTTCGGAGAAAAACCGTACTGACAACTGACAACCTAAAAAAATATGATTGAAGTTGATAATCTTAGCAAGGCTTTCAAAGTCTATCACCATCGTAAGGGTTTCTTTGGGAGTTTTGTGAACCTCTTTTCGCGCAAACACCGCATCGTCCGAGCAGTGGATAACGTTTCATTCTCTGTAGCACGTGGTGAAATCGTGGGGTATTTAGGCCCAAACGGTGCCGGGAAGTCAACGACTATCAAGATGTTGACCGGTATTTTAGTGCCGACATCGGGTAGTGTAACCGTGAACGGCTATATTCCACACCGTCAACGCAAGGAAAATGCGAAACACATCGGGGTTGTGTTTGGACAGCGTTCACATCTGTGGTTCGATTTACCGGTGCAAGAGTCGTTTGAGTTACTACAACGTATCTATCGGATTCCAGAGGCACAATATCGGCACAATGTAGAGATGTTTGATGAATTGCTGAGTCTTGGCGATTTCTTTCAGACTCCGGTCCGTCAGTTGAGCCTCGGTCAACGGATGCGTGCGGACATTGCTGCTGCGCTGCTCCATAATCCCGATGTTTTGTTTCTTGATGAACCGACGATCGGTTTGGATGTGGTTGCGAAGGCGCGTATCCGCCAGTTTATCCAGCAAATTAACGCTGAGCGAGAGGTCACGGTTGTGTTGACAACACACGACTTAGATGATGTTGAGAAATTGTGTAAGCGGGTCATTCTCATAGACAACGCGCGTCTCCGTTTTGATGGAGAACTCGCCACCCTTCGACGGTTGCTTTCGAGGGAACGGCTCCTGAGTGTTGATTATGCTGAAGCCTATCCAGACATCAGTATCCCAAATGCACATGTTGTGTATCAGGAAGGTGTTCGCGTGCAGTATCGGTTCTCGCCAGAAGAGATTAGCGCGGCGGATCTCATCGGTGCAATCCTCCAAAAATTCAGAATTGTGGATATATCCGTTCAAGAACCCGATATTGAGGAGTTAATCAAAACCGTTTACGAAGACAACCTCGCGCTTGAACAGAAACTCGCTGAGACAGACGCAATTGACTTGACAAACCGAAAAAGCATAGGGTAAAATGTATGAATAGGTTTTAGGAAACTAAGGTATGAGAGATGTGTCTATAAAAAATAGGCGCGTTTACAAATGGAATCTGATTTCCATAACTAAAAGGAGCAATTCAAATGGTAAAGAATATGAGCGTTATCTGTGTCATCGCTGCATTCCTCTTCGCTATGGCACCCGTAAGCGATGCGAATCTTGATGAAGACTCAATTGCAGGGATGTGGACATTTGAAGAAGGCAAAGGTAAGACTGTAAAAGACCTCTCCGGTAATGGATCCGATGGTGAATTTGTCGGCGACTTGAAGTGGGCGAAAGGCAAATTCGGTGGCGGATTGGAGTTTAACGGCGCGGATACCTGGGTTAAAATTGGCACCAAGGGTGAAGATAAAACATTGGCGGCTCTCGATTTCAAAGAGTCCAAAGGTTTTTCTATCCACGCCTGGGTTTGGGCAGCGGAGCCTCCAGTCGGCAAATGTGTCATCTGGAAAGGACTCGGATGCTCAACTTGGTCACAATATCTGCTTGGAACTGGAGCCCATGAAAACGGTGACGGCAAGGTCAATAAAGCCTCGTTCCACATCCGAGCCGCAAACGGCGGTGCAAGACTTGAAGTACTTGGCGATGAACTCCCAGATAAGGAATGGATACATCTTGCTGGTACATGGGATGGTTCAAAAGCTCGCGTCTATGTTAACGGCAAACTACAGAACACCGAAGATGCTGCCGGCCCCCCATGGCCATCTCCCGAAGAGGTCTATATCGGTGCAGATCCGGGTTGCGGCAAACGCTGCCAATGGAACGGTATCATTGATGAAGTCGTTATTTTTAATGTAACACTTGATGATGATGAAGTCTCAAAACTTGGTGACGGGATTGAAGGTGCCTTAGACGTCGATGCCGCTGGAAAAATGGCGACGACTTGGGGTAAACTCAAATCCACCCGATAGATACCTTTTAAAACATGCACTGTCTATACGAAATACTAAAGTTTGGACGATATTGTAAAGTTTATGCTGCCTTGTCGAAAGGCAGGGGCGTATCGGGTTGAAAATCGGTGCTAATATTCTGCGAGTTTGTTTTTCGCTTGAACTTGGCAGAAAATGATGCCACCGCCATTTGCGAGCGGAGATAAGCCACCCGTAAGCCTTGTGTAAGTTTTTCAGGACGATACCAATGAATGTTGAGATGTTCACAGACCTTCTCAACACTTATCTCTTTGCACATAACAGTGCGCGTCGTGAATACCAACTTCGTCAGACTTGCTGCAACGAAACTCAGTTGGACGAACCGGTTGATGCTTTTCCGAGATTTCAAGCGATAGGCATCGAAACCGAAGTGCTGTTTGACGTCCCGAAAAGCTGTTTCTATTTGCCACCTTTGTCGATAATACGCAACGATCTTCGGTATCTCAAGCGTCAAGTCTGTTGTAAAGACGCAGAAATACCGATACGGTTTTGAGGCTTTCGGACGGTTGCGGATGACGACGATCCGAACCTGTGCGTCACACATTTTCGTCCGCACAACTTTTGAGGCGATTGAATAACTTTTTGCGTCTATGTCTATCGTCTCATACCGCAACCTGCGAATATCAAGCCGGTCTCCGTATTTCCGGGGTCTCCCGCGTTGCCGGCGTTTCGGTTGCTTCGGTAAACGATAGAAGACGGCATTAGATTTGGCGCGACATAAAATATGATGTCCAAAACTCAGTGCCATTGTAAAGACTTTTCGCCGTGCGAAGCCACGATCAAAGATGATAAGTCCCGGGAGGATCTTTGAACAGATGCGCTTTAGAACCGCTTGACTCTTATCGCGAATCGTCTGTGGAACAATGAGTTTCACCCATACTGGGAAAAACTGCCACTCCGTGGGTGTCGGACACAGCAAACCGAGTGCGCCAAACTCGTGTCCGAAGTGAAACTTTGATTGATTCACGCGATGCTTTTGATAACCGCAGTTGCGAAAAAAATGTAAACCCCATTGGGTTTTGCCAGTCTTCAGGGCTTTGGTTTCGTCATAGACATAAACCCAATCCTCAAAGACATCTTGGAGGCGTTTGATGAGCCGTGCAGCAACGGCATCCGCATTCCATCGCCCCCGGGAAAGGAACTTCGGAAATGACCAATACTTCGTTTCTGAAGCACTACATTGATAAAGATCCGTCAGCGTTCCACTGCCTCTATTGGCGATGAATCCGAAGATAAACGCTTCAAAGAGTGCGAAGTTTTGTTGATTGAATAAAAGTCGAAAATCCGATAGAATATCTCCTAAGCAGAAAAGGAGGTTCATTTTTACGTTCCTTTCAAAACAGTGGTATGTTTTTATGAAAGGATACCTACTTTTCTGCTTTTTCGCATTATAATTCTAAAAATTGTCCAAACTATAGTATACGAAATAAGTGGTGCAACAAAAATGAGATGTCCGCCTAAATTTGGCGGGCATCTTCACTTATAGTAAAACCCGAAAATAAGCTTACACTTGTAGCACAGGCTGTTAGCCTGTACCATCTTACATTTGTAGCATAGGAAACCGTTGGTTTCCTGTGCTATCGGGACACAAAACTTCACAACTCACACGACGATATGAGTGTAAAGATAATTATGGGCTTATAATGGCAGGCCCTATGAAACCGATTCAAACGGGTTTTGCTCCTGAATTTTTCGTTGAAGGGGTTGGGCGTGAAGGATGGGAAACAAAATCCCTAAACGAGCTATGTAATGAAGTGATTTTTAGCGGTTCAACCCCAGGGCGTAAAGCTTACGCTGATTCTGGAGGACAGATCGTTACCGATTCTGCAGTCCGCATCCTTAAATGGCGAAATGTTACGAACCGCGGTATCGAATGGGGATTGAATGACCGAGCCTTTGCAACCAAAGATTTCTTTCAGAAACACATTGCAAAACGGATCCAGGTTGGAGATATTCTTGTTGGAACTGCAGCACACAACCCAAAATATATTGGTGAAAAGTTAGATATTATAGATGATATTCCAGAGGAATATCAAAATCAGGTTATGTGTACTGCTGAAGTCATGGTCATTCGGGTAAATCCAGAAAAAATAGACCCGTATTACGCCCTCATGTATCTGAGGACAAAAGATGGATATGAGGCTTTGCAACGTTGTATTCGTGGACAAACTGCCCACATCTATCCTAAGGATGTGAAACTGATACTGTACCACCAGAAGATGAAATGAACTTGTTCAAGCCCATTCTTGACACAATGAAAGACAGCTTGAAAAAACGACGGGAATTTGAAAAAACATATCGTGACGCGAATAGGGCCTTTCTGCGATATATCTATCCCGATCAGGCAGACTTACTGTCAGAAAACGATAGGAGCGTATGAAACCGATTTTAAAAGCAATTATCCCTATTGCTGGATACGGAACACGTCTTTTCCCGGCAACGAAAGCCGTGCCGAAAGCACTTTTTCCGATCATCGCGCAAGACGGGATCGCAAAACCAGTCATTCAGTTGATTATTGAAGAGGCATTATCGGCAGGCGTGGAAGAGGTATGTATTGTTGCGCAACCCCAACAAGTTGAACCTATTACGGATTATTTCTCTGGTGCCGTTGCTGACGCGATTCTCGAAAAGCCGCAATTAGCAGCGCAGGCGGAACGGTTGGCGGAGATTGGGCAACGGCTGCATTTCGCTATTCAGGCAGAACCCGAAGGCTTCGGACACGCTATCTATTGCGCGAAGGATTTCGCTGCGGGTGAGCCGGTCATGATTCTGCTCGGGGATCATCTCTATATTTCAGAATCAGAGATCTCGTGTGCGAAACAGTTGGTGGATGTCTATTCACAGGTTGGGCAGTCTGTGACGAGTTTGGATCTCTGTCATGAAAGCGAACTTTCGCTCAACGGTATCGTTCACGGCAGTCCTTCTGCTGAATCCCCACGGCTCTATACTCTACAACAAATCTCCGAAAAACCGACGGCTGAATTTGCACAAAAACACCTCCGCGTTGAAGGTGTTCCGGCGCAGCAGTATCTCTGCAATTTCGGTATGGACCTCCTCACGCCGCTCCTTTTTGAGATACTGGATTATAATTACAGGCACCAAATTGTGACGCACGGCGAGATTCAATTGCGGGATGCGATGTCAGAAATGATAAAACAGGAAGGGATGTCGGGGTACCGAGTCGCGGGTCAGCGTTATGATACAGGTAACCCACAGGAGCTGCTCCGGACTGTGAACGCTTTTGGATTACAAGGTCCCTATCGGGATGTCTTAGTTTAATGTTTCCCCGACCTCTAATATGATAATCTCAATATCCTGAGATGCCGTTAATTGACGCAATTTTTCTGGTGTGCCTGTTAAGAGCGGGAAGGTGCCGTAGTGGATGGGCAGGATCGCTGGAACGTTGAGCAGTTGTCCGGCATAAGCGGCTTCGCGCGGTCCCATCGTGAAATGGTCTCCAATAGGGAGCAGTGCGAGATCGGGTTGGTAAATCTCACCGATAATCCGCATGTCCCCAAAGACGTTTGTATCCCCAGCGTGATAAATCTTATAGCCGTTTGCGAATTCTATCACATAGCCTGCCGGCTCACCGAGATAGACGGTTGTGCCATCTTCCTCTGTGAAGCTGCTGCTGTGGTTTGCTGAGACCATCGTCGCTTTTATGCCGCCGACTGTGACAGTGCCACCCTTATTCATCCCAATTGTGTTGTCAACGCCTTGTTTACCGAGCCATCCTGCAATCTCAACGATAGACACAACTGTCGGCGCGTGTTTCTTCGCGAGTGGCACCGCATCGCCAATATGATCCGCGTGTCCGTGGGTTATGAGTATCACGTCGAGTGCGTCAAAGGTTTTGAGGGCATCGGGACAGACAGGGTTGTTTGTTACCCATGGGTCGATGAGGAGTGTCTGTCCATCCGCTTCGATTTTGAAAGTAGAATGTCCGAGCCATGTCAGGTGAATACCATTATCGAGTTTCATCTTGTATTTCCTAAAATTTCCTTTAATCTATGCGCTATAATTTCTACTTCTCCGGGCATCAGGGTCTGTCCGTTGATGAGAACACCGTTTGCGCCTGCGCCTGCAATATCAATAGAGGGTTCGCCTTCTGTGAGTTGCTGAAGGATTTCATTGCGTGTAATGCCGAGGTGTTCCTCGTCGAATCGGATTTCGGTGCGAGGCATCGGTTGCCCGGCTTCGGAAGGGAAGCTTCGGTGGACGGTAACGCCTTGGATGTCCGCAAAAACTTCGTCATAGTAGGTAACTTGATCCTCGTAAGACTGCTGCAATTCTACAGGGTCTTGATTCACATACCATTCCACAGCGGCAAGCAGTCCAACCATCTCTTCTTTACCTACTTTCATACCCCTACCGATAAAAGGATGCGGTGGTCCATTAAAAGCGATAGCCTCAATCAGCGATTCTTTTCCGACGATTAATCCACTACTCTGGGGGCCGCATAACCCTTTTCCGCCACTAAAGAGTGCCAAATCCGCTCCCATCTGCGTGAAATGCCACAGGTTTTCCGGTGGCGGCAGCTGCGCTGCAGCGTCAACGATGAGCGGAACATTATGCTGTTTGGCAATTGCGATAGCTTCTTCATAGGGTACCCAGAGGTGCTCTCTACTGGGGTTCGCGAAGTAGAAGATCGCGGCGGTTTTCTCGGTGATGGCGTTTTCTAATTCGTCGGGAGTTGTTCCATTCTCGTTGCCTATCTCCACAAATGTAACGCCGACTTGACGAACAGCAAAATCGTATCCAACGCGACCGTGGCGATGGACAATGACTTCGCGCTTCATTGACGTGTCAAGCTGGGGTAATTTCTCACGCTTGGTGGCATCAAGTCCGGTGATACACGCGGCGGTGCTAAGCGTTAAGGCAGCGGCGGCACCGCAGGAGACATACGCTGCTTCGTTGTGGGTGAGTTTTGCGATCTCTTCACCGACCCGCTTTTGGAGCTCGATGATGTCTACGAAATGTTTGGAAGCGTCAGCCATCGCGGCGACGACCTCGGCTGGCATAATGGAGCCACCGAGTCGCGTAAGCGTTGCGTTGCCGTTAATGACTGTGCGGATGCCTAAGCGTTCGTAGATGTTCATGTTTTAATAGTTATTAGTTGTTAGTTATAAGTTATAAGTCTGGTTTCTGATGCTTGATTATCTCTTTGTAACCGTCGTTTCCCAATTGAAGTACCGGCGGTTCCCAAAAAATATTAGACAATTGGAACTCTCTTAACTAAAAACTTATAACTTATAACTCTAAACTATTTACCCTACTTCCTCACCGTCTAATTTACCGACGTGGAGATCGATCTCATCGCGTGTCTCGATTTTTTCCACTTTGCCGTCAGCCATGTGGAAGATGCGGTCGGAGACATCTAACATCTTGTGGTCGTGTGTTGCTGTGATGATGGTCACACCACTTTCATCGTTGAGGCGACGGAGTAGGTCGATGATTTCTAATCCGGTTTTGGTGTCGAGGTTTCCCGTCGGTTCGTCGGCAAGGACGATTGCTGGATCGTTTGCGAGGGAGCGTGCGATTGCGACACGCTGCTGCTGTCCACCGGAGAGTTCTAACGGTTTGTGCTGCACGCGGTCACCGAGTCCAACGAGTGAGAGAAGATCAACGCCTTTCTCTCTGCTCTCGTCGGCACTCATCCCTGCGAAAATCATCGGGAGTGAGACGTTTTCGAGTGCTGTCATAACCGGAATGAGGTTGAACGACTGAAAGATATAACCGATCTTCCGGCAGCGGAGCCATGCGAGTTCATAAGCATCCAGTTGTGCGATGTCCACTTCGTCAATGTAGACTCTGCCTTCAGTGGGTTTGTCGAGTCCGCCAATCATATTGAAGAGCGTTGATTTCCCGGAACCGGAGGGGCCCATGATCGAAATGTACTCACCGCGCTGGATTTGGAAATTGACCCCACGGAGTGCATCAACCGTCTGTGTACCCATCTCGTACCGTTTGATGAGGTTTCGGACGCGGACTGTGTTCTCCTTGGGAATGAGACGCTCGAAGCGTTCCGGTGTTTCGGCGAAAGCTGCGCCAACATCACCTATTTGTTCGTTCATTTTTCTCTCCTCAGTGGTCGTCGGTTTTCAGTTAAGAAATCCTTAATTACCGTCTTTGTAGGAATCCAAAGACTCCCGGTTTTACGGGTTCGGGTTCCGGCGTTTCTGGTGCGTTCTGTTGTTGTGGGATCGCAAACCCGATGAAATTCCGCTTGCCAAGTTGCTGCATAAATGTAAAGAGCGACGTTTCTGCCTCTTTCCGAGTCAACTGGTACTGGTTCTGAACGCCCTTAATAATCTGCGAAATCGTATGCTTCCCGTCGCACATTTTCCACACATAGGTTCCGATAGAATCCAAAACAATGACTCTCTTGTCCGGAAGCATAAAGAGTTTACTTGTGAGTCGGACCCAGAGTTTATCTTTTTGTGGAACAACGAGTGAGGCTTCGCCTTTGTCGTCTATCTCCCACGTAATCAATTGATTTCGCACAGGAAACGACTTCATGACCTTTGCTCTGTCCACGTCGGGACGTTTCTTGAGTTTGAGTGTGTAAAGGAGTCTGTTAATCATAAGTAGTTAATAGTTAATAGTTGTTGGTTATAAGTTAAGAGACCTCTTGTAACTAATAACTGATAACTTATAACTGATAACTATTTGAGTTAGTGGCATTTAATGCTTTCAGCGACCTTTTGGACAGTCGACTGAGCATTGTTGCTCCCGATAGACTGGATGACATAGATACGATTAGAATGATGACAGTGCCAGAGATGAAACATGAGTGCTGTCCGCTTTGAAAGTTTATCGAGCATTAGCACCGGACTGAACGGGACACCGTCATAGAGTCGTGTCTGTTCTCCAATAAGTGTCAGGCGTTCGTCTTCTGTGTCTGTATCGGATGTCACCTGAAACCCGTATCCGCGAATTGCTTTTGCGTATTTGGTGCGAAACCATGCCTCCAATGGATTCTCTGTGTCTTTATAGTCGCCGAGCATTACCTCAGCCGGTCCGTATCGCTCAACGCTGAGTCGTCCTCTGTCGGGCGGTGAAAAATCTATACTTTCAACGGAACCATCAGTTCTTCGTAGACGGTTCACTGCCAATTTTGCGAGTTTTATAGGGATCTGAAAGCGTGCAGGTTTCGCGCCAAAGGCAAACAGCAGATAGCCACTCAGCAGCTTCTGACGTTCTAATTTGTATTCTTTCGGCACGCCTAACTTGAGCCCGTAAGCACTCCACAGTGTCTGTGGTGCATCACCGCGGTCTACAATTGATTGAAAAACTCGGAGGACCGTGGGTCGCCAGTTCTCTTTGAGCCGTCCCATCACCTGTACGATTGTGATCCGTTTTCCGGCGTGGAAAATCAACCCGTTGGCACGGATATCGCCCTTCCAACTAAAACCGAGAACGTTGCGTCCTTCAAAGAATTCATCCTCTTTAATGAGGTTGACATTCCGACGGAAGGAGAGTTCGGTGCCTTTTCTTTTGTAAGTCTTGCGGATCAACTTAAAGTATTCGTCAAGTGTTGCATGAAGATCCGGTTTTTTACGTCGCGTATGTGCCCATTTGAGTTCGAGGCGAGGCATATCACCATCATCAAGCCGGAGATATCCTGTTTTTTGGTCTCCGCTGAGTCCGCTGAGTTCCCATGTTGTGGGTATTTCAAGTTGTATGCCTGCCCAGCCAAAGAGTGTCCAGTCCATTTTTTAATAGTTATAAGTTATAAGTTATAAGTTAAAGAGATTTCTGATTAGAAGAATGCCTCTTGTAACACAACAGGGTTCTAGGTTTCAAGTCTTTTTAATAAGGTAATTAGCATCTTTTTCACGCTGATAATTATATCCTCTAACTGATCATATTGATCAGAACCGAGATATTTAAGATCATGCGCAAGAAAAAGGAGATACTCCGTTTCACTCGTCGAACCTATTGCGATCTGAAGAAAACGCGCGAATTCAGCAGAACTCTTTCTTCCACATCCCTCGGCAATGTTCGTTGGAATTGAGGCAGACGCACGCCGAATTTGGCTTGTAAGCTCATATATCTCTTCACGAGGGAATTGGGATGTTAAATTATACACCCTCATAGTTAAATCATGAGATTTTTTCCAAACCATCAACTTCTTGAAATCTTGCATACCTCTTAACTACCAAATGGAGGGTTGTTAGTTAAGGAGGTTTCTGTGGCAGCTACAGTGAACAGGACTGACACAAATGTCTCTTGAACTAACAACTTATAACCAATAACTTATAACTATTAAAACGGTTTGACGATAACGGCTTTCGAGACAAGGGCAATAGCTACGGTTCCCATGCCGATAAGACCGACTCCACAAGCGAATCCTGCTGCGAGTACAGGGTTGAACATGTACCAACGCTTCATGCCAAATCGTTTGATCATGTAGAATCGTCCGATAATTGCGCCGAGGAGTCGGGCAATCATACTGCCCGGATCAGCACCGATGCCGCCAACAATACCGTAGAACCACATTGAGGGTAGTTTGAAGACCCATAACATTCCGTAGATTGCAAGGCTTGAGGTGAACCCAGCGGAGACATAATCCCCGCGAATGGCTTGAAGCATCTGGCTATTTCCATCCCGCAGTGACGTTTTCCAGAGACATTCGTTGGTGGCGTTAATGGGCCACATCATCTGTGCGAACGGATACTGTGCACTCGGGATCGGTGCGATCTTCCAGATGAAGTGCATCACCACAATTCCGCTCACAATCAGGATTGGCATAATCAGTAATGTGCCAGCAAGATTTGAAGTGAATGTTGTGCCAGTCAATTCAAGGACTCGCCACCCCTGTGTACCGCGCCCATAATCTTCGTCGGGTAGCGGTGCGAACCAGATATCTATCTCCTCGTATCGGCTCAAAATAAAGGTAATTTCGTGTAGGTACGGTATTTCAAAAAGATCGCGTCCCAAGACCCCGAAAGTTCGTGCGGTAATATACGAATTAATCGGCGTGTATAGGAATGCGTAACCCAACAAGAAGCTCAACGGGAAATTAGGCACCATCCAGTGGATAAGCCACACGAATCCGCCCATGCCAACGAGCCAGAGTAATCCCATCAACCAGATTGGGAAATCGCCACGGTTCGGAGGCGTAGCAATGGAGCCGCGTTCGCCTGCCGTCTTTTTGGATTTCCGTAGTTTAAAGAGCATCGGGATCGAAGCCGCCATGCCGACGAGTGCGAGGCTAAAAGATTTACCCATACCATAACTGATCCAGAAATCCAACCCGTTGAACAGACCGACACCTCGAACATCCAGCCCAGGTTTCCACTGATGGAGGATTTCGTATCGGTACAGAATTTGCGGGTTCAAGACAAATTGTGATACCATTGCGGTAATGAACTCTGTCATGACAATCGGGAACGGCAGCACGAATCCGAAGAGCATTTGTCCAAAATCGGTTCGGAGTGCGAAAACACCTGTCGGCGCGAACCCTTCAATGCTCTGCGTGAAATCTATCCACGGAATCTTCAGGATCTGAATCGGTTGACTCATCATGACCCCGGTGAGTGAGGGGACACCGATATAAAGGAATCCCCAAATGAGGCCTGCCATAGAACCGATGGAGAAGACCCGCCATCGCCAAGTCTCTTCTTTCCCGGTTGTTTCTGCGAGTGCGGTCGCGCCTTGTGCGGTAATAGGAGCCATCGGATACGGGAGCCGTTCAAGGTCCGCCGTGAGCCGGAACAAGATATATTGTCCGCTAACAACGCGTAATGTACCGAGCAATTTTTGTGCAAGATAGATGGCAATAGGTAGGAACCAGTCGGGGTGTATTAGCGTCCGTGTCAGCACCCCAACGGAATCGCCTGCGGGTACAATCCACGCTGGTATTTTGTCAGCGATTTCGTAGGAAGCTGCCTGCGGGGTATTGATGAAGTAGGCGTACCAGATAAAACTGCGGTACTGCATTCCACTCCCGACCGCTGCGCCGGTTAACCCGAGGAGCATATAGAGCTCCTGTCGCCGCGCCGTTGTAAAAGAACGCCGAGCGAGCTCGGTGAATAGAATGACGGCGACCCAAGGTGCTGCCCCAGCACCGGACTCGCCGGATACATAACTGAGATAGATGGAACCTGGCATCATCAGCAAGCCGACGAAAAGTGCTCCGATGAACACTTTAACCGTTAACCCCGACTCAAAGGTACGGATACCGCCTTCAATGTCGTATCGCTGCGCCCAAGATTGCCATTCATCTGCTTGTGTTACTCTTTCTCTCGCCAAATTAAATGTTCTCCTTTTACTCGTTATCAGTGGTTAATGGTTAATGGTTAATGGTGGTTAGTTAAGAAAGAAACCTCTTACTAACAACTAACAACTAATAACCAACAACCATTCCTCTGACAACTAATTCTCACTCGTCGCCTGACTCTTCGGTGCTGTCGGTGTCTCGTAGCTCTTCCCAGAAATGCGCCGTGAAGATACCAATTGTCAGCACAAGTGCCGCGAACATTTGCCATTGCCAACGCCCTTCAAGGACGATAACACTGAACAGCCATAAGAAGGTGCCAATGATGATGATAGTGCTTGCTACTTTTTCCATTTTTTTAACTATGGTCCTCTGAGCATCGCTCCACTATGTTTTGCGGCGTACTCGCCCATAAGCGATCTGCTTCACGTGCAGGAAATTTCAATGAAAATGAGGTAAACCTCATTTTCATGGATTTCTCCTTCGGGTTTCTGGTTAATTCTGTGCTGGATTTCAAAACTATTACATGCTCCTAATTTTCGTTTGGATTCCACCGAAAACCTGCCCGAAACACAGTGGAGAGGTTTGCTTGGGTGTTTCTTTCGCGCAGATTTATTTAAAAAAACCTTAATCTGCGGGTGTCGGTACTGGATCCATCTGTGCTGTTTCTTCTTCTGACCCATTTGCGCTTTCGGTTCTGCCGCGTTCATGGAACTCTGACCGAACATCGACACTGAACGTCCGCCAAATCAGCAACTGCTTCCGTAGCAAATTAAGGAACCGTCGGTTGACGCGTTTCCAAGAGGCGATCTCGCCACTTTCGCGATGTACATCCAAGGTGATTTTGTAAAGGTCTTCCTCTTCGCCACCGACAGGAGATGTAACGAATTGAATGGATTGGCTCACACCCAAGTCGTAAGGTGCCAACCATACCATCATGCCGATTTGATATGAGTCTTCTCCTGTTTCACTGAATGCGACTTGATCGGTATAGAAATCGCTTGCGGATTCATCTGCGTGCGCCTCAAAGTAGTCCCGCATAAAGACGTTCAAGCCGAGTGCTTCCTCTTCCAGCACGGTGAAAGGTAGGTTGAAGTGCCACACATCGCCTTCTGGTTCCGGGAGTTTCCACTTACGTTCGATATCCGGGACAGCCATCCGTGAGGCTTTGATTGCCGGATACAAGGTACTCAGTAGCACCACAATCATGACGATAATCGTTGCGACCACGGTTGACATTGAGGAATAGTTGAGGGTCAACCCAGCAAGCCATCCGAAATGGACGAGGGTTGTCGCGATGGCTTGCCCCATGAGGTAACCCAATACCGCTCCCACGATAGCGTATACGCATGCCTCTGCGAGGAAGAGGAAAGCGATGTGGACAGGTGCGAGACCGACGGAGCTGTAAATACCGATCTCTCGGACACGTTCATAGACTGCCCCAAGCATCGTGTTAAGGACGATGAGTGCGGCAATCAAGATGGGTACGAAGAGGTTGCCCATCCCACTGAAACTTGTCATCCCTATACTGCTATAGAGGTACGTATCTTTATCACGTCCCACGAAGAAGTCAAGTGCGATACGATTCATGAGGGGTGCCATGATGAGGTCCAACTTGTCAATCGCTCCGAGCAGTTTCGGGTCATCCTCTCGGGGTTCCATGTTAACGGCGACGCTGCGGAGCGTGCCACCTTGGTTCATGACAACCTCATAAGGTAGAACAGCGATACTGTCGGGGGTAAGGTGGAGATATTTCTGCAATTCACCTTCGAGCGTTTCATCACCCGTGGCACCGCGACTGCGTTGCTGCTGCATCAACTGATAATCGACCGGTGTCAGTTCTTCACCATCGTTATCTGTAAGGTCTTTGAACCCTATGCCGAGAACACCGACGACAGTAAAGTCTGCGCCGTAGACAGAAACGGTTGCCTTGCCCATATCGCTTTCAGTGATTTTTAGCAATTCTGCCATCCCTTTCGGTAGGACAATGGCGTAGGGCCACTCTGTTGGCCATTCATGGGCATCAGCAGGATCAAACCATTTTCCGTACTGAAGGTATCTGTCAATACCACTCACACCGGGTTCCGCTTCGTTCATACCCACAAGCATATTCGCAGCGAAGGTCAACGCTTCGCCTGTGAGTTGATGCGTCGGCGGTGATGGGTCCGCTGAATTTGGCGTACGTGTCAATTGCACAAACGACTGATCACCTGTTCCTGAGGATTGATACCACGCGCGCGGTGCGACGATGTTCCGGACGGTCACAACGGATTCTTCGTCTACCTGTTCAATGAAGCCGCCTTGCTCTAAAGCGGCGGTAGCCTCTGCCACATTAATCGGTTGTTGTCCCTGTTTGACGAGGATTTCATTTTTCCGTTGCAGGAGCCGTTCTAAAGCAGTGAGTGTGATCTGTGTCTTCTGCATGTCGTTTAGCACGGAGGTGAGTACCGGTTCCTCAAGCGGACGCCAGTATTGGTCGCGGATAAGGAGACCTGTATAGCGCGGTGTCACCTGTGGGAGACTCGTCCTATTCGGATGCATAAACGTCCGCACGGAGGTAAACGAGATGACAGTAAAAGTGAGGATGACCAACGTGCAACAGGTTAGAATCGTCCGCCCTTTTCGTTTCCGCATATTGGAAATCCCTAAACTAAACGCTGCAGCACTTGCACTTAATCTGCCGACATCTGCTTTATAAACTTTACTGCCTTCTTGCCGAATTTTTTCGAGTTGCTCCTCAAATTTTCGGACAATGATACTGATGACAATAACTGTCAAGGCAAGTACAACGAATGCAATTAGGATAATCACAGGCGTTGTTGTAATCTGGAAGGCAGGGTGAACCTGACTTAGGAAGAAAAATACGAGTAAGAAGATTCCGAAGGAACCGAGAATTTGTTTGTGGATGTTTGGGAAACCGAAGATGAGCCGTTCCATAAAGTAGGCAAACGGCATCAGCAATGCAAGATAGAACATTACACCGTTGACGACATCGTTACCGGTCTGTTTAACATCTGGGTATGCACGTGATTCATAACCCCACGCGGCACGTGCCAGTTTCAATGCTTGTTGGTAATCATTTTGGAGGAGTTCTGTCTCCGCGCGTGCAAGGTATTCGTTGGCAAATTGGTGCAGCTTGTCGAGACGATCACTGGAGATACCGAAACGTTTGTAGAGCCTTGAACGATTCTCATCGAGCCACCACATATCTCGGACAACGACGTAAGGTGTGAGGCGGATCCGTCCGTTTTCACGGACAACAAATCCTTCACCGGTATAAAGCGTGGGGTTTTTCATACCACTTTTCGTCGCTTTGATGAGCAGGAGCCGTTTGCCGATCTGTCCATAAGCCATCCCGATTTTGATGCGGGTATTCGGTTCACTATAGACGAGGGCGATCGGTTCAGCTGCGGAGACACCTTCCTGCTGCCACGGTTTAGACATGCCATACTTCTCCGGCGCGCTATCGGTAAGGGCATCGTAAATTTCGAGTTCCCGCAAGGTTCGCAGATACCGTTGGTCAACCAAATCATAGATAGTTGTGGATACACACGGGAATGTAACGACCCTGCACCCGCGCCTACGGGTATTAATCGGCACTTTATTCGGAAGGAGTTTCGCACCGTAGTTACCTAAATCTGGGGCATAGACGATGTCCCCTGAATCTTTATCAAGAATATAGGCTTCAACCTCTTGGGCACCACCGAGTCGACGTGTGGCTCTACCCTCCATGGCTAACCCAGCGACCTCAAAGTTGCCTTTGTTATCGCCCATGACGAACAGGTCGCCGCGCACGCCCATCATCGTCTTATGCCTCCTGCGGAGCGTCAAGATGGGATAAGGTACGGGTTTGTTGGGAAGTGCGGACTCACGTGCATCGAATTCAACGACATCGCCGAAGAGGTTGCAGTAGAAGTTCCCAACCCGTGCTGCGGTGGGCATTTCTTCGTCACGAAGTGCTTGGATGAGTAGTGATGCCAATGTCTGTGCCTGCTGATGGAGGTTGCCGCCTTCCCGCAAATCGACGCGTTCAATCGTATCAAGCGGGGTGTCTGTTAAAACGCGGGCATCCTCAATAGTTGCAAAAGCGATTCCGGTTTTGCCAACAAGCGTTGCGACTTCGCTATCAAAGGCGATTTTGCCCGGGATGTAGGTTTTCCATGTCTTTCCACCACTCGCGGATATGGCGTTAACGAAGTTCGACTGCCCACCGAGTCCCGCGATTGAAATGAGGGTTTTGATGTCCTCAATTTCATCCTCGGAGAAGGTATCTGGATCTTCGTGTCGGAGTCGGAGCATTGCGTCGAGTTGCTCACGTGTACGGATGCTGTTCTTTCGATTCTTTTTTGCGGTGCGTACATCGTTTCGGATGAACCGTTCTACCTCTTTTCGGATATAGTCCATATCCTTGAGCATATCCTCGGAGGGTTCACCCTGATTCCGCCACTGCTCAAACTGCATTTTCATCAATCGGCTGACACCGCTGAGTCCTGTGAGTTTGCTGAAGTGCGAACTCAGTAGCGTTTCAAGGGTTTTGCCTTCGAGTGCGGTTTTGTCGGAAATCCCGTTTGCGACTGTCCATTGGCGGGCCATAACTGCTTGTCGAATTTGGTCATCTGTCCACTGCCAAAGTTTCCGTATGCGAACGCCGAAGTCGGCATCCTGAGCGTAGGTAGCGAGTTTATTACCGATACTTGCAAACTCACGGCGCAGTACGAATTCGGGTTGTTGGTCGTAGAACCATCCTTTGTTGAACACACCGAACTGATCCGACTGAGATGAAAGATCAATGCTAATATAGAGAGAAGTATAGTAGCGGTTGAATAGGTCTTGAAGCGCGATAGCAGCCTCAATCTGCCCGAGCTTCCGATTATATTCGCTGGTATCAATACGCAACATCTTCTCAATACGACTCTGGATGTTTCGGAAACGTGCGTTTCGAAGGGTTAGCATGTTATCGCGTAGAAGCGTCTTTGTCTCTTCATCAAAATCTGTATATAATGTCGGCAGACGCTCAATGAGGTTTTCGAGTGCCACGATGTCTGTATCCGCTCGTTTCTTGACAGTCGTCAACAGTTCTGTTTCGTTAATATAAGATGCGATACGCGAACGGAGTTTCAGTGCCTGTTTCACCTCATCGTCTGATAGATAGTTTTCCAAAATGAGGCGTTCTTCAGCCAGATATTCCCGCCCTAATGTTCCGGTAGTTGCGATCAAGTTCTGAATACGGGTTCGCTCCAGCCTGGCGTTCCGAAGAGCGATTTCAAAAATACTCTGTTTATCTTTGAGCAGATCAGCTATCAATGTACCTGTATCAACTGTATCCTCGGTTTCATTTAAGCGTTGTCGGAGTTGAGTGTCAATAGTATTGAGTCGTTCCACACCAGCTTGCGATAAGAACTGCCCGTCGTAAATCAATGGGTTAGGAACTGGCGACAATGCGACTTCCTTGAGTTTCCGAATACTCGTCTTAATTTCATCTTCAACGGGTTGGCTGTCACGGATTTGTGAGAGTACTTTTTTGAGGAGTTGGGTCTCCTGTTGGATTGCTGCTTCTTGGGAGTCAGTGGCATCTCGCAAAATGCTGCGTGCGTTTTTCGCTTTATTGAGTGAATGTAGATCGAGGTGCCGGTCAAGTATTTTCTCAGGGGTCCACATCAATGCGAATTTACGTTTGTCGCTCATCTCCCAGTTTGCGAGGATTTTGTTAAGCAGCTCAATATCAGGAAGAAGTTCTTCAGGAAGATCTTTTGGAACCGGTATGTGCCAGTCGGAACCCTGTTGTACGGGGTTAAGATATGCGTCATTTGGGTGTCTGGCATATTCGTCAACGGTCCCTGTTTCTACAGCGCGAGTGAGTTTGTCAACTGCCCATACATCAAGTCTGGCTATCGGCAGTGCTAACTCCACAATTAATTGGTGCTGTGCTTTTCGGCTTGTGTCGAGTGCGACAGTGCGCACTTCAGCTAATCTTTCAACGATGTCCCGGAGGAAGTGTGTCGTTTGTAGAGCCTCTTTCTTGGAGCGGGCGAGATTTGCCAGCAACCGACTCTTCTCTTCACCCGTAAACCCTTGCTTTTCTCGTTTTCGGTTTCTATCGGCTTGTTTCTTCTGACGCTCTGAAAAATCACGCTGTTGATTTGTAAGACCTTCAATCTCGGAACGAGTTTTCGCTAAGCCGTCAAGTGTTGTGTTAAGGGATTCCAGATCAGCCTTTACGTTGTGTACACCGTGGTAGAAACCAGCGGGAAGATCAACGAGAACGTTTCGGTCAATAGAGAATAGGAGCCTTCTACCTAATTCCTCAAATTCGATGATATCTGTAGAAAGTCCGCGACGTAGTCCGTGCATTGTTGGCGTGCCGGGTGAATCCGTAGCAGCCCCGACAATGTCCTGTCCAATGCCTTCCATAAAGGCGCGCATACCCGCAAGCCCCTGGAAATGCCCGTCAACTGCGACAAAAAGGACAGAATACCCCGGACGATACTGGGGTTGGCTAAAGAGGCGTGCGAGTTCCATAAGCGTTGCGATACCGCAGGTCGGATCTGCGCCGGGAGCCATTGCGGGTACAACGGACATGGAATCGTAGTAAGCAGTGAGGACGATGAGTTCATCGCGGAGCGTTGGATCTCCACCTTCCAAAAATCCGCGTATATTCTGTCCAACGCGACGCTCCCACGTCATTTTACCTCTGACACGGACATCGACTTGATTGCCTTGTGTGTGCTGTTCCGCGAGTAAATTCGTGAGAACGTCGGCATCCTCTCTGGCGATCCAAAATCGTGGTATGTTGGCGGGGACAGTGCCAAATTTGTTTTCGGCTTCGCCTCGAATGGTTGTTTCAGGTTCGATGAAGATGACAGCGGTGCCGCCGAGCATTGCCGCATTGATGTAGCGGGTACTGGAGTTAAAGTCAAGGAGTACGATCGCGCCTTTTGGGATAAAGATATTTGATTCGCTGGCGGCGACGAATTCGCCGGACTCATCAACTTGTCCGTCGTTGTTATTATCAATGCCATCCGTTGCATCGCCGGGGATTTCATCCGTCCAACCATCGGCATCATTGTCAATACCGTCTGTCGCCCATCCGCGAATTTCGGAGAGCAGCGGGATCTCGCCATATTCATCAATAGTGCCGTCCTCATCGTTATCAATGCCATCGGACGCTTTTTGCAAGTGCTCATTAAGTATATCATCGGTGATACTGGCTTCAGTGATACGATAGCGTCGAGCGAGTATTGCGAGGGTATCTCCATCTTGGAGTTCATGCCAGAATCCGCCGATATTGGTGCCGTTGAAGTCGGCAAGTTCGCCATCATCACTATAAAGGAGTGGACCGGATAAGCCGCCAGTTGGAATAAAAACTGTGCTACCTTCAACGACAGGGGTCGCCAAAAATTTGTTCCGCTCATCCGCAAGAATGGTTGCTTCGGAGACTTGATAACTTGAGGCGATGTCTTCAAGTGTTTCGTCTATTAGAACGGTATGTTTAATACCATCTGCTAACAAGGAGGTACGCACGAGGTTGGGCCAGAGTGGTGTGAGTTTAAAGGTATGGAGAACAGTGGCATCAGGGGAGATCACTTCAATGATGCTATCACCGTGGTCAATTGGCACAGTGACCGGGAATTCACGACTTTCCACATTTTGTAAGCCGATCTCAACGAATCGGTCAAAAATGTACTTACTGCCACTTGCGGCTTGGGGGTAACCCGTTACGCGACTCTCAAGACTTGACAACCGTGCAATATCCTTTCGGATATTGCCGATAGAGAGGTCATCTCGAATCTGGATAGCCGCGGTTTTCATGCCAGTACTCGAAACCGTTTGCGCATGGATCGTATGGCAGAATGCTGTGACAAGCAATACAACGAAAAAAAATGTTAATACATTTATTAGAGCAGTAAAGCGTCGTGAGCAATATTCATGATTCCTACGAATTCTCATATTTTTAAAGTCTCCCACCTTTTCTTGTTCCTCACATTTCCCACATAGTGCATTTAGCGGTTTGTCGAGGATGTCTACAAAGGCATATTGAGCGAAGCGTATACACCACCGATTTTCAGTATGGAATATGGCTTGTTAATCCCTTTGTTTTTCTTGGCTTCTCTGAATATCTACTTTTCGGAATTCTTTATAATCTTGGCAATAATTAGTTACATTTTATACCATTATTGCAATTTTTGTCAAATTAAAATTTGCATTTACGGGTTTTTTGAGTTAAAATATAATTCACGCCTTCGTCTCTCCACTGAAGCAGAATACTCTTAAAACTGCACCACATTACAATTATGGAAGCGATGCCGAAATTTTTAAGAACTCAGCGGCAGTTTAAGGATGCCTGCCTGTCTGAGCAAAGGAGTTAAACGTGAACAAAGAATCCGAAAAATCAAGCGCGGACAAAGTTGTCTCGCGTATAAAAACGCGTCGTCGTGAATTGAAGTTGACGCAAACAGAACTTGCGAAGGAAGCGAATTTAACGCCTGCAGCAATTTCACAATTTGAATCGGGCACTCGAAAGCCCTCGTTTAAAACACTTTCCAGCCTCTCTGACGCTTTAAAAGTCACTACCGACTACCTGCTTGGAAAAGCCGAGAAAAACTACAATGACCTCTTAGCCGACCCGAAAGTCAATGCAATGTTCAAAGGAATGATGAAATTTACAGAGAAAGACAAAGAAACGCTCTATGAGTTCTACGAATTCCTCAAAACGAAAGCGGAGGCACAAGCGGCTACGACAGAAGAAACGTCCTAAAGATACGGATCAGCGGACTCCGCGTCAAGCGAGATTCAGTTGATGCGCGAGGCTGCAACTTCGTATAGATAAACCTCCATGACTTTTGCTTAGATCTGTACATGCCTTGGCGAGTTGTATTCTCTGTGTTGCTTCAAGAGACTTTGGCGAGACAGACACAGTTTTAAGACCGAATAGAGTATGTACCGTTCTAAGCATTGATCAAAACCACCTTACCAAAATTCTGACGATTTTCCAACAACGAATGTGCCTCACCAGCCCGGTGAACCGGCAAAGTCCGATCTATAATAGGTTCTAATTTACCTTGCGCAGCGAGATGGACAAGCGTTCGGAGTTCTGTTACTGTGCCGAGGGCGGAACCCATTACGGTCAATTGTTTCTGATACAATTTTCGGATATTAATGGTTCCGATGTTGCCGGTCGTAACACCACACGAGACGAGCCTTCCGTTTTTAGCCAGACTTGCAATACTCTGTTCCCATGTCGTAGCACCGACATGCTCAAGTACAACATCCACACCTCGCCCATCCGTTGCCGCAAGCACGGCTTCCGAGAAATCTACGTCTTTGTAGTTAATCGTGGCATCTGCCCCCATTTCGCGTGCGCGTATGAGTTTTTCATCACTGCTTGCTGTCGCAAAGACTCTGGCACCGGTTAATTTTGCGATTTGCAGCCCTGCACTTCCGACACCACCGCCTACGCCGAGAATCAAAACATCTTCTCCCGGACGAAGTTGGGCGCGTGCCATTAGCATGTGCCATGCTGTGAGATACGCAATCGGCATCGCAGCGGCACTAACAAACGACAAGGCATCTGGTATCTGAATCGCATTTTGGACAGGTGCCTTCACATATTCTGCGTACCCACCGTTGGTTTGAAACCCGATGAGTTCTTGCGTGTCACACAAGTTTTCAGCACTACCATAACAATCGCTGCAGACACCGCACGGGATGCACGGTGCAAGGACAACCCGATCCCCAACTGTAGTTCCGCTGACCGTTTCACCAATCTCAGCAATTGTTCCAGCGATGTCGGATCCGAGTATGTGTGGGGTGTCCCCTCGACTGAGTTTCTCTTCTATCTCAGGTCGGTTCCGGCGTGCGTGGAGATCCAGATAGTTGACGGCACAGGCTTCGACTTTAACGAGCACCTCGTTGGCATCAAGTGTCGGTTTCGGGACATCAGTGTACCGAAGCACTTCCGTGCTGCCTTGTTCTGAGAAAACAATTGCTTTCATATTAGTTGTCAGTTATCAGTTATCAGTTGTCAGTGAAGAGGCTGCGTAAGTCCTGACGGCACTTAACCGTAAGCACCGTGATTGAGGAAACCGAGTAATCGACGTAAACGGGGGTTTGCATCTCTGTAGACGGAATCCGGCATATTGTAGTTCATAAACGGATAGTATTTATGTCCGACAAGTCGGCGTGCGTAGGTTATCTGTGTAATATATCGGGTGCGCTGGCTCTGGTTGGGACCGCCGCGATGCCACACCTGATTGTTGAACATGATAACGCTGCCCGCTTTTCCGAGGTTATACTGGACTTTGTCTTCCCATTCCGTTCCTTCTATCGGATTCGGCGGCGATGCCCCGAAAAGATGTGAACCCGGTACGACCTCCGTGCCGCCGTGTTCAATCTCGGTGACATCGGTGAGGTAGTAATTCGCGGTAAAGAGTAGCACCGGTAGCCGTACGTTTTTTGGCGGTTCACCTTCGGTCACGATATAGTGCAGTGCGTCGTCCTGATGCCAGGACGTAATCCCGCCGCCGGGGAACGTCTGGAACGAATTGTTGTGAATGACGTGGCAGTTTTCCGCGACAAGTGCTTCAGCAAAGGAGACAATCGGTTCGAGATCAAACAATCGACGATTGGCTTCGCTATGTTCAAACATCCGATGGCTCAAGTGCATGCGTCCTTCGGGGCTACCACCGTTTAAGTTATTCGGATCGTTTTTGAGTGCCCATTCTAAATCCTGCCGAAGTTGTGCGCAGTGATCAGGTGTCAAGACGTTTTGCAGAAACAGGCAACCTTGCTGGTGGAAGGTCTCCACCCATTCTTGGATTTGTTCATCACTGACAACCTGATCCGCTAAGTAGGTTGTTTGTGCCATTGTTCTACCTTCCTCCGTTTTTTTGCACGTATGAAACAGTTTTGTCGGTTATGGGCGCGGTTATGGGCGCGGTTTTCACCGCGCCTTTTGTGAAGCGTGCAGGTTCAGTGCCGCTACGATGCTATTTCTATCCACCCATTGCAGCGGCGACGATGATACCGAGTGAAACGAGGACACCCGCAACCGCGACACCTGCAGCGACATTGTTCTCTTCAGCGATCTGACGGTTTAGGTCATAAGGGGTCGCTACATCAAAGACTTTATAACCTGCCATCAGCACTATTAAGCCGACGATGCTAAAAACAACGCCTTCAATAATGAAACCGCCAAGGACTTTGAAGTCTACCATCGGTGCGTCCGTTGTTTCCGGTATTGCACCTGCATTTGCATTATGTGTGAACATAACAAGGGCAACAATTGCCACAGTAACCAGAACAAACGTGGTGAAAACAATCTTTTTAGCCATTACTATAACCTCCTTATTTTAGGTAGTCTCTATGAAAGATCTACCTCCGCGTGTATTTGCTTTTATTCCCGCGACCGCTATGTCAAAATTTCAAATTGCACATCCGCGGTGGGGTGCAGATACTTTACCAATATGGCATCCTTATCTTCAATATAGAGCCATCCAGATTCAACATCGTCAAGCGTTTGGGTAGCGGGAATCTCAGTTTCCGCGTATTTGTTTAGTCCGTCAGTTGGCTCAGCACCGTTTGAAGGTTCCTCCGAATCTGGGGGTGGTGTGTCGTCCGAGGACGATGCGAATTGGTACCGAGCCCGCAGTCCTTGCGGGGCACGTCCGTAACCAACAATGAGGGTGTAACTTGATTCGTTTTCGGCATAACTGAGCTGCCAGCTCGATTGACCGGTATCGGGCACGGTGAGCGCGTCTATTTTTGCTCCGGAACTCAGATGGACATCACCGACGATAGTGGTTTTAATGCCTGGGTCGAGTCCTCGGAGTGTATAGACATTCACGATAATATCTTCAGGATTCAGATGGGGTCCCTTACCTTCGGTACAAAAACCGTAGAAACCATCAGGATAGGTGCCTTTGAGTTCACCGTCTTCCCACTGCTGATACATAGCACTTACAGTAATACCTTCAGCGATCTGGGACCATCTTTCATCTTCAGTGTGTTGGTTCAAACGTTGTAAATAATAGGCGAGGACTAACCCGTTCCATTGCACAGGTACACCGAACCAAGGGTGTGTATAGAAACTTGTTCCGAAAACGGGAATTGAGGCAAAATGCATGCCGGGTCGGTCAGGGAGATGCCAATGATAGAGAAACGGTAGTGAAGTTTCTGCCCAATATGTCGCCCGCTTGAGGTATGCTTTCTCACGGGTGAGTTCATAAGCCTCCATGTAGGCACCGATCGCATGCGCTGCGGCGAGAACATCCGGTTGATACATCGGACATTCCCACATTTGTGCGCCGCGTGGGAGCGCGAATTGTTTCATGAATTCAAGTGCTTTGACACCGGCTTCACGCGAGGTTTTGTTGCCGGTGATACGTGCGTGTTTGAGGAGCAGAAATGCCGATTCTGCACAGGTGCCGAGTACGGCTTCGCCTGCGTTTCCGAGAGGGGTGGTTTTCTCGTTTGTCGGATGCCATCGCCAACTGCCATCAGATTCTTGTGCAGCAATACGTTGCTGTATTTCCGCTTCCATGTAATCCAACGCAGCATCAACGTTACCGATGTAGAAAGGGAACTCCCATCTTAATATGTGGCAGGAACCGCGTGCCGCCAACCCGCCTGGACCGGAGTCGTTTACAGTATTTCTCGCGATTTCCAGTGCGCGCTCTTTTACTTGTTCATCTTTCGTAGCGAGGTAGTCGTACCAGAGCAGGGTCCCGAAACCCGGTTCGTTGTGTGCTGCCCAGTCCACACAGTGTCGGGATTTTCGGGTATCTTCGTCCCATGTTGTGTGCATAAATCCGTGCCGTGAAAGTAGAACTTCTTCTTCGTCGCTACGTGGCGGTTGCAGCGGTTCGGGGGTACCATAAGCATCCGTCCAATGTGTCACAGCATCTAAAATAGAGGCGTTTCCGTCAACAATAATTTCGGTTTTGATGGAGACTGGACGGTCTGGCATGAGGGGATAAGGAATAGAAGCCTCTGTGTAATTCTCCTGGACCCACGCGGGTATAGTGGGTAGAAATACACCGAGGGCATGGTTCTTCTGATGTTGATGCCAATTAGGTGAGGCGAATATCGCAGAGAGCATTTGGTTTTCGCCGTCCCATGTGTCAAGCGGATTCCAGATAATGCCGACGAGCGACTTTTGCATCTCTACTGCCATGACCGGCACCGTAATCTTATAGGGATGCGGGACGAGACGGTTATTGAGCGGCGGCGCTGCATCGCGCGTACTTGAGGAACGTTCGTCATTTTCCAAGAATTCAAGCCCAGGGAAGAGTGCTGCTGTTTTCCTGTCGCGATTGCGCCCTTGCCCGGCATGAAGCATTGGACCCCGGAAGGCGAGGAGTTCCCGATTCCCATCAGTTCGTAATCGGGATTCCGTTTTAACACGCTTTGCATCTTCAGTAAGCGTCCATCCGATCTCATAGCTCCATTTCACACCGTCAGCATCTGTTCCGGTGCCACTGAGCCGGATGATGGATTCACCTTGATTGTTCCCCGCAAGTTGATACTGCGTGGGAATAAGCGGCACCGATTGACGGTTTTGCGCCGCGTCTAAGTAGGTAATTTCAGCGAGTGCGGGGCAGGTTGCCACCTGTTGATAGTTGCCACCTTTCGCGACAAATAGTATATAGTACTCAAACCCACCGTCAATCGGTTTTTCATTTAGAGAAACGGGTTCTTGCATTTCTCCGTTATCAGTTTCTGGCTTAGTTTCAGCACCACGAACAAAGACGACGCGGAGATTTTTATTCCCCATTACAACGCTACCACCTTCAGCCGTGTAGGTATGTAATTCTTTCACCACCTTCGATTCAAGTTTGGGAGATGCCGGACGGATCGCGACAGAACCTTGTGCTGTATCACGCGCTTCACCTGCTGCGGTTTGGCATTTGAGCGAAACTGAGATAGTGACGACAGTCGAATGTGAAAAACGGCGTGCTACCCAGTGAACCGAGGTCTCTTCACCGGGTTCAAGTTCTCTAACTGTTTGTCTGGGCCGTCCACGTCTTAACTTCACACCATTGACAGAGATGCGAGTCTCGTCCGCCCTACCGAGTGGTGCAGTGCCGATATTCCGCACGGTACATTGGACTTCAAAGTCTTCACCCGCGGCGACAATAGCGGCTGTTGACCCGACATTCACAATTTCCAATTTCGGCAGTGCCGTGTAGAGTGATACTTTGATAGGTTGTTCTTCTGATGCCACGGATTCAATGCAAATATCTGCCAGTGCGGAAACTGCTGTTGACGTAGGTTGGTTGAACTCAAAGAACTGTGTCCTTTCATCACTATAGTGCAGGGTTGCAATGCCGCATCGGAGTTCGGGTTCCGAATCTCTTTTCCCTTTTCGGAGGGCAGATTGTTTGAGTTTTCGTAGCTGTGGTTTGCCCCATAATGCCCAAGCGTAGTTGCTATTACCTGCTATGTTGCATTCTGTCAAAAATGACACAACGATTTCTCTACCGGCGTAGTGGGTCAGTTCGATTCCATTTTCTTGCCAACGACACTCTGTAGACACCGCCTCAAAACATCTGTCTGGTGTGACTTCCGAGTCCACATTATTATGAAGATCGAAAATTTCAATGGCGAATTTCACGCCACCGGGGTGTCGTGCCTCATCATCAAACGCAACACCGTCTCGTAAGCCAATAGAAAAGTGTAAAAACAGTTTTTCTTGGTCATCGATATCGGGGAGTGAAAGCGTATAGTCAATTTTAGCAGGCTCTGTTGGTGTTGGATGTTCAAAGATCGCTGGTTTTGTAACACCACCTGCGTAATCTGTTCCACTTGCGGATGCTTGTTCTGTCCCAGAAATAGTGCTTTGCTCGAACATCTCCACAAAGTCGTAGACCTCTTCAACAATCCCCAGTTCTAACGGCGGACGTTCAGGTTCCGCTTCGGTATCATCGCTTTCGTCTGTTTCTTCCGTTTCGGTTTCTGTGATTTCGCTATCGTCAACCTGTGGACTGTCTTCTGCGGTGTCCTCGGTTTCCTGTTCAGGCGAAGCGGTCTCTGTTTCGGGTACCGCGTCGTCTTCAGGAATTGCGTCAGCAATCTCTGATGATTCGGAGGGATCATCACTATCGGAAGGCGCGGCATCAGAAACTTCGTCACCAGGGGACGCTTCTACGTTTGATTCACCAGACGCGTCCTCCCCGTCTGTTTCTGGGGTTTCATCTGTGATGCCTGAATCGCTGTCGGTATGTGTTTCTGTGCTCTCATCTATAGTGACAGCGGGAGCATCATCCTCCGGAGACGTTGCTTCCTCCAGTGGAGATGGTGTATCGTTTTCTTGGGTTTCTTCGTGTTCGGAAACCGGGGTATCTGTAGATTCGGTATCTTCTACGGAATTATCGTCGGTTGTGATTTCCGATTCCGTTTGGGGTTCGTCATCGCGCTGTGCATCGTCGGGTTGATCTGTCTCTTCCTCTGTGTGTCCGATGCAAGCGGCTAAAAACTGTTGAAAACCGGTGAGCATTTTTTAATTATTCCTTGCGGTTCGGTAAGCTGGGTTGGGAATTTGATGTGCCTTTCCGGATGATATTGGCTTCTGGGGTATTCACAGTAATTTCATGTCCCCATCCGTCACACGGGTTTTCACGATGGAATTGGGCATGGAAATAGGCGATATCCTCACCGTGTGGTTCGGGGTACAGTTCATAATCAACATAAAAGTATTGACGGTGGGTTGTGTCACCTTCGTTAACGAGTTCGATCCTTGCGCTGTGGTTAAAAGGCATCTGCAAGTAACTGTTGAGTGCGCAGCCTGTATTGAAGGTGTTGTTTTGGTGCGTGGAGGCGGAGAACGGGATGGAGTCGTAAGAATTAACGATTTCGTTGCCGAGTCCAAAGAAGTCGCCTAATGGACAGAGAACACTCGGATGTTCTTCATCGTCCCAATACATCCGAATCAGGACATTTCGATAACCGTTCGGCTGGGTCATCCAGATATGATTGATACACCCCGGTCCCTGAATGTCTGCGATAACACGGGTTTCACCGGGTTCAACGTTCCATGCATCGTTATTTCTGCCTGTCGTATCCCACGAGGCGGCGCGTAGCGAACGTGCTTTCTTGACACGCGTCAACGACGACAATAATCCGTCAATATAAGTCATTAAATTTTTTCCCTTGTTCATTAAAATTTTCGGTCAAGAGGTTGAAGAGGCAGATAAAGTTTCATTTTAATTATTTATTATACCACACAGGTGTAGAAAATCAACATCTATTTTCGATTGCGTCTGAATGTTGACAGACCAGTAGCCTCAGCTGCAAATCAGAAACAAATGGTGATTAAACCAAAAACTATATCAGGACTGTAGGGCAGCCTGCATCTTTTCTAATCCGATGCGTGCGACTTCTGCGGGGTCTTGCTCCCAATAGTTTGGGTTGAACAACTCCAGTGAGATGACACCCGCATACCCTGCATCTTTCAGGATAGAGATCATCTTTCCGGGGTCAAGAATGCCATCGCCGGGATACACCCTGTCTGCATCCGATTGCTCAGCGCGTGCGGGTTGTGCAGGTGCGCCGTTAAAGTGGAAGACTGAAATTTTCACTGGGGCTGTCCTGCATAAAAACTCGTTATCAAACCGTAATTGCCTATGGTGTCAAACTAAAAATTGTAGATGGAATTGGTTCGGTATTAATGATATGTTTAGAATAACTAATACCTATATCGAAGCAAGATAAGAAATTTGCGCCTAATAATCCATGTGCATAAGTCTCAACAGGTAAATAGTTAGCCGCAACTTCCATTCCTTCAAAAGTATGACCAATTACCGATAATCTGTTCACTGCAATAATTGCTGCCTTCGTAGTACCACTGGCTGTGATAAAATCAATCTGACCCAAATTTGGATCCGAAAGATCATATCCTAAATCCGATAAAATATCTGGATTAATAGTCGTGAACGAAGCACCAGTATCCAAAATTAAATCTATAGTAACATGCTTGCTATCATCCAATGCATGTATTGTCGCTTGAACCATAATTAATCTGTCAGGGCTTAACTCAAAACGTGTCTGACGCATTATAACAAGCACAATCTCCCTTTTGGAATCTCTCCAGTATAACGTATAACGGCCCCACCTTTAAGGGTGCTGAGTTCACTATAAACATCATCCCTTAAATCGCTATGGGCAGTAACTATGCCTGATATAAGTTCTGAAGTTTCATTATTGATTTCAGGTTCAACAATAAACAGCCACTGGTCGGGATACTTTTCTACCATCTCATCGCGTGTCAGACGTTTACTTGTCTTTATAGACATTTCACTTCCCCCCTAATCATTACAAGTATTGAAAGTAGCCTCAGCTGCAGATCAGAAACAAATGGTGATTAAACCAAAAACTATATCAAAATTACTGTATCACAAATTACAGCAGAAATGCCAAAAAAACATATCACGCCTGTATGACAGATTTCATTTTTTCCAAGCCGATATGTGCGACTTCTGCGGGGTCTTGCTCCCAATAGTTTGGGTTGAACAACTCCAGTGAGATGACACCCGCATACCCTGCATCTTTCAGGATAGAGATCATCTTTCCGAGGTTGAGAATACCATCGCCGGGATACACCCTGTCTGCATCTGATTGCTCGGCGCGTGGAGGTTGGGCAGGGGCATCGTTAAAGTGGAAGACTGCGATTTTCTCGCCAGGGATGCCTTCCATATCCTCTATTTCCCCGCCGCCGCGATAGATATGAAACGGATCAAGCACAATCGTGCTATCTGGATGGTCTGCAACCTCGATCACTTCCCATGCATGTTTGACTTGGTTAACACCGTCCACGAATCCGAGAAATTCCATAGCGGGTTTAACACCGAATTCGCGTCCAAGTTCGAGGAGTTCACGATAGTTCTCACCACCTAACTGGAGATCAGCGACTTCACGCGGTGGACTTGAGATAATATAGGTCGAACCGACAGCGGCAGCTTGCGCCATCCGCCGTTTCGCTTCTTCAATCGCTTCCGCATGCGCTGGACCTGTTGTGTTGAGCCAACCGTGTAATGCGATAACGGTAGGCACCGAAAGTCCGTAGTCGTCGAGCGCGCTTTTGACATCGGCGAGCGAACCACCTTGTGCCTCGTAAGCCGTTAAATCGTCGTTCCACAATTCAATCGCTGAATAACCGGTTTCGGCAGCGATCCGAATCTTGTCCATTAACCCGGCGGGACGAATTGTGCTGGTATTTAATCCTAACTGAAATTGTGCCATTCTGTTTTTCCTTACTTCTCTACAACGCATCTCATAAATAATTCGACAGTATTGCCAGTAAGGATTTCGTACGGAAGAAACCCCCTAAATCCCCCTTATCAGGGGGACTTACATTGCATTCCCCAATATAGATTTTCTTTAGAGATATGCGAACTGGTATTTATGAGACGGTCTTTAATAAATCTCTAATGAATCGGACATCCACACGTGCGAGGTCGATGACAGTGTCCACAGGCTCGCCGCTGTATTCACTATGGAAACTCACGGGACCTGAAAATCCGATGGTTTGTAATGTGTTTACTGCTGTCTTCCAGTCAACGAAGCCTTTCCCCATTCGGACGACTCTACCGCCGCCCATACCGGGTGAACGTGCGAGGTCCTTGAACGCCATAACCGCAAGATGCGATTTGACGATATCGAGTGCCATATTAATCGGTTCACCGACGATGGACAGATGCCCTGTATCCGCAAAAACCCCGACGTGTTGTGGATCAAAACCTTTCACGAGGTTCATCACTGCGCACGAGTTCAGGCCCATGGAGGTCCCGGAATGGTTATGGATGCACGTCCGAGGTCCGTATTGCTCAGAGAGTTTTGTAAACCCCTCCAGCTGCGATCGGATAGCATCGACCTGTGCCCAATAACCACCATCTTCAGCGTGCCAATGCCAGTATCCCAATTTGATATTTTCGACACCGGCTTCACCTGCAGCGGCGTAGACACGGCGTGTCTCTTCTTGTGTTGGATCAAGAAAATCGCCCGGTGTTGTAATAAGGGGGATTGATAGACCTGCATCAGCAAGTTGCTTAGCGGCGGCGGGTAACGCCTCTGTCGCATTTTCTGGGTTCACCGGATAACCGGGGCGGACACATAAATCCGCACCACTGACACCTACCGATTGTAAGGCAGTGATAATCTCTGGAATTTCTAAACCTTCCAGATGTTTCGTGAACATGATAAATTTCATACTTTTTATTGAGTTATAAGTTATGAGTTATAAGTCTGGTTTCTGATGCTTGATCATCCTTTGTAACGGTCGTTACACAATTGAAGCACCGACGGTTACAAAAGATATCGGAACCCTCTTAACTTATAACTTATAACCAACAACTTATAACTTTCCTTTACCAATCAACAACGGAACCGTCATCGGGGTGATAGGATGTTGGATTCTGCCAATCGTGGTCAATCTTATCTTCGAGTGCGTCTTCATCGAGTTCGATGCCGAGTCCAGGACCGGTCGGGAGTTCAACGAATCCATCTTTGAAGACAAAGGGGTTCTTGAGGTATCCCTCACCGAGCGTGGTATGCTCCTGCATCACAAAGTTTGGGATGGAGGCATCTAACTGGATGCACGCCGCTAAGGAAATAGGACCGAGCGGATTATGCGGTGCGATACCGCCGTAGTAGGCTTCCGCCATGCCTGCGATAATTCGCACTTCATTGATTCCGCCAGCGTGACAGAGGTCAGGTTGGAGGATAGACGCTGCCTGCTTCTCTAAGATTTCACGGAATCCCCATTTTGTGAAAACCCGTTCACCTGTCGCGATCGGGAGATGGGTACTTCGCGCAATTTCAGCGAGTGTGTCCACATTTTGGCACTGAATCGGCTCTTCTATGAACATCGGTTGGTAGGGTTCCAACGCTTTAATGAGGACTTTAGCGGTTTGCGGGCTGACCGCACCGTGAAAATCGATCGCTAAGTCGACTTCTGTGCCTGCGGCTTCGCGGAGTGCTGCGAAGTGATCTACGGCTTTGTCGATAAAGGCTTTGTTTTCAATGATGCGTGCGGGTCTGCCGCCTGCCGGACCTGTCTTGAAGGCGGTAAACCCTTTGTCAATCCACTCTTTGATACCGTCTGGATCGCCGCCGCCTTTGTAGAGTCTGATGCGGTCGCGCGTCGGTCCGCCGAAGAGTTGATAGACAGGCACACCGAGCGATTTGCCTGCAAGATCCCAAAGTGCTTGTTCCACGCCACTCAGGGCACTTGTCAGAATGGGCCCCCCGCGGTAGAATGCATGGCGATACATCGCCTGCCAGTGGTGGACCACGCGCCTCGGATCTTCACCGATAAGGTATGGTGCAAGTTCGTCAACGGCTTGTGCACACGTTTTGGCTCGTCCTTCTAAAATCGGCTCACCGAGTCCTACTAACCCTTCATCGGTATGGATTTTAAGAAAAAGCCAGCGCGGTTGTACCAGAAATGTTTCCAATTTTGTTATCTTCATCAAGGCTCCCCCGAAATAATGTGGCTTGCAAGCAGTTTACCGCTTGAAACAGTTTTCTTGTGAACTTTGGATGTTATGTTACTATCCTCCCTGAATTTTGTCAACACAATTAATACTTGTGTAATGTTCATACGGGATCAGATTAAAATTCAGGTTCTGACGGTTTTTTGAAATTATGCACCCTTTTTGTCTTTGGATTGTGTCTTTAATAAATAACTGAAATCTGCATTCGTAAAGGAATATGCTTAATGATAGGACGTAGAATTCATCCTGTAATGCGTTTAGCAACCGCGGCACAGAAACCTGAGCAAACAAGCCATATTTACGAGATATTTTCTAATGTAATTTTATGATTAATGTTGTCAATAGAGCACACAAATGTTACAATATATTCGTGTAATACGCACCCACTCCAACCCTTTCATCCACATTGACAAAAGGAGACGTTCACAATGAAACGTTCTGACTTCACACTGATTTTAGTTCTTATTGGAAGTGTTGCACTTTTACTTACGACCTCTCTGCCGAGCGGGGCAGCAAGTTTCTCAGGTAGAGTTGTTGATGAGGAGGGACAACCAGTTGAAGGTCTTATCATTGCTTTGCCATCATTTCCAGGCGACTCGCCGCTCCCTCGAGGTCAGCGGGTCCAGGTTCAGTTTCCGCGGGCACTTAAAAATATATTTCCGCCGCCGCAACCCAGTGAGACAGATGCAACAGGCGCGTTTTCAATTCGTAACCTCGCTACACCTTCGGTGAGTCAGTTAAAACTATTTCCTGAACGCAATTCAGACTACGAAATCCTCTCCATTGAGATTGAGGGAATCCCCGTTTACTTAGATCAACGCCAGCACCATTTTGGTGGTTTTAATTTTGCGATTGCGCCGGATGCAGATATTACAGACGCAGAGATAACCGTTCGGCTTCGGATGCGTATCCGGGGTCGCGTTATTTTTGAGGATGGCACGCCGCTGCGCAACACACGGGTTAACCTCATGGTCAGCCATCGCGACGTAGATGGTAGGGGCAGAGGTAGAGGGGGTGGCACAAGAACCCTTGATGCCGATGGTTACTTTGTAGACTACGTGGACGATGGAGCGGCTTATTACACTGTCGCTGTAACATACCAAGGACAGACCGTGGAATCCGAGGAGATTCTACTTGAAGATGGGCAGCGGGTTGATGGACTCGTTTTGAAACTTGAAGGTGCGTCTGAATCGCCTAAAGAGAGAGTCGTGGTAGCACCGCCCCCTCGCGTTCACGATCCGGCACGTTTTGAGGCGGCACGAAAACGGGAGCGCGAAGGGATGTGGGCAATCAACCCCGACAATCGACACGCGTACAAAATGGTTCGCTGTAAAACCCGTGCGGAGGCACAGATGCAAGCGACCGCTCAAGACGCTCATCTCGTCACTATCAACGACAAAGCCGAACAGGAGTGGTGCCTTGAAGTCTTTGGGAAAAGCGGGAGCTATTGGATCGGATTGATCAACGATTCAGAAGAAGGGAAACAGCAGTGGGGCAACGGTGAACCGGTTACCTATACAAACTGGCTTTCGCCACAAGAGGCTGCCAAGTTCACCAAATCCGCGCAAGACAGCGATGCGAACCCGAATTACATTGTTCTTGTCGGAATAACAGGAAAATGGCACGTGGCGCACCCAGCCGACCCGCTTGGACGCATGACAGAGGTAGCGATTCTGGAAAAAGAGAACCTCGTCATTGGCGCGCCTGAACCCGAAGTTGATGTCGAAAAGCCTTGAGTCCATCAACATACAAGGAGATATAGGAATGCGTTATACCTACATTCTACAAAAACTCTCAGCATTAGGATTGATACTTTTGCTCGCCATAACAGGCGTTGTCGTAGCACAGGTACCAATAGAGCCACCGAGTGGCATGTCAGGCACAGTCGTTGATACGGAAGGAAATCCTGTTGCCGAGTTCATGTTTGCGATTCAACCGATGCGGCTTCGCGGTGGACATTTACAACCTGATGAAGGTTTTCTAAACCCTTTCCAAAGACCGGCTGAGGACATGGACGATGCAGAAATGCCGCGTCCCACTGTCAGGGTCAAAACCGATGCAGATGGCGTTTTCACTGCCACCAACATCCGACCCGGACTCGTTCAAATAAACCTGATCCCGGGTGCGCTTCTGGATGCGTTTGAGAAAATTGATCCTGAGAAAATACGTCAAGGGGAGCGCCCCCCCCCGGAATTGATGCGTCTGGGTACACTTGAATCGGATAAGCAGATTCTCTCCATTCAGATTGGGAAAGTCACCTTTTTTTATTCTAATGAGATGCACGGTCCTGCTTTTTTTAGGGGACTTACGTTTGGGCTTAAATCGGGGGTGATTCATGAAAACGTCAAAATCACGATCAAGTCGCGGCTGCGGATCCACGCGCAAATCGTCTACGCCGATGGCACGCCACTTGCGAATGCCAACGGGCAGCTCAGCATGCGGTATGGGGAGGAGTCAAATCCGAACAGCGGCGGAACCCATGGTACAAGCTTTTTTACGGATGCTGATGGTTACTTTACGCAATACCGAGATGATCCGGGGTTTTACACGCTCTCTGTGAGATATAATGGTCTCTCTGGAGGGGCAGCTCCTCTTCTACTCAAAGATGGCGTGGCACCAAAGGATCTGGTTATCACACTTGACGGGAACCCGCCAGATGTCGAACGACCAACCGATCGGAAAGCCGGTGTCGGTGCTCCGATTGAAAAGGGTAAAGTCCCTGCTGGTGCTGGAAACGTTGTTGTTGAATCGACTGAAATCCCGCCTCCAATCACTACCCAAGTCGTTGTGCCACCGCAACCACCAAAGCCACCAAAAAGCGTGTGGGTGATTAACCCCGCAAACGGGCACGCTTACAAAAAGATTCAGTGTAGCGACTGGCACGATGCCCAACAGAAGGCTGTTGAAGAAGGGGCACATCTCGTCTCCATCAACGACGAAGGCGAACAACACTGGCTTCAGGCAATTTTTAAGGGACACTCCTTCTGGATCGGACTGACCGATGTAGAAAAAGAGGGGACATGGCAGTGGGACAGCGGCGAACCCGTGACCTACACGAACTGGGTAACCCAACCGATAGCACCTGACACACTGCCAGACGCTGAAAAAGACTATGTTGTGATGACTTTTAGAGACGGTGAATGGGTGGCCATCGGTCTCGAAAGCCATTTCCGGCGAATGACACGAGAGGCAATCATTGAAAAAGATGGACTGGTTTCTACTATCAATAAGTAGGACCTGTACTGGTGAAAAGGTAACCTTGCATTGTAAGGGCGTATGGGAAAAGTAAAATGGAAGGAGAAAGAAAAATGACCCGTCTGTATTTCGGAAAGAGAATCCTCACATTTTTTATCGGAATTGTCACACTTTTCCTTTTAAGTGCGTCGGAGAGCAACGCGCAGGAGAATGCGCTAACCACTTTCGCCGGTCGCGTTATTGATACGGCAGGACTGCCAATTGCTGGACTTACGGTAGCTATTGTTCCTGTTGAAGACGGCACCGGAGCGTGGCTCCCAATTCAGGTGGCGGGACATGATTGGCGAGACGATCCGATAGCGTTCCAAGCAGAAACTGATTCGGAAGGGCGTTTCGTCATTACCGATGCCATTACCGGTCCCGTGTTGTTAGGGGTATTTCCGTATAATAAGCCGGAGGCGGAAATTTTGAAGGTCCAAATCGGCGACATGTTTCTCTACGCGTCTGAAGCATCATGGGGACGTGGCGTTGTATTTTCTGTGAAGCCGGGTAAGCGCATTGAAGATGTTGAGGTCACGGTGCAACGTTTTCTACAACTCCGAGGAAAAGTTCTGAAGATGGACGGGAGCCCACTCGCCAATGCCCAACGTATCAAGTTCAGGATAAGGAAACTCAGTTTAGATGGAGAATACGATGGTAGTAGTTCACAGAGCGTTGAAACAGATATTGTGGGGAATTTTGTACAAGATATACATAGGTATATGGGTGGACCCGCATTTTACATTATGTCTGTGACGTATCAGGAGCAGCAAGCACAATTGGATCCGATTGTAGTTAAATCTGAAGATCTAATGCACGAGGTCGTCTTCACGTTCGATGTCCCACTGTCCCCTGATATGCCTCAGAACGCTCCTCGCGGTTTCCATGCGGGCGGATCAGCGCGATTTGGTGGCGGGATTGATGCGAAAGGTGTATGGGTCGTCAATCCCGAAAATGGTCACGCCTACAAAAAAATTCGGTTTAGCGGCGTGGAAGATGCTATCGCGCAAGCAGCCAAAGAAAATGCTTATCTTGTCGCAATTAACGATGCAGCGGAACAAAACTGGTTGGATCAAGTTTTCGTCGCGCATCGCGCCTTAATTGGGCTTAGTGATGTTGAGGAAGAGGGGCGTTGGCAATGGCACAGCGGAGAACCTGTCACATATACAAATTGGGCAACGGATGAACCGAACGATACTGGCAAAGGTGATGAAGATTATGTCATCCTGTTTGCCAACCAATGGATGGACATTGGACCCGGGGATGTCCTATGGCGTTTTATTATTAACTCAGTACTCCTTGAAAAGGAAGGGGTGTCCCTAAAGAAATAAACCTTGGTGCTTTCTGATTCATCGCGTAAGTGCGATTTCCAATTCTGCACTTTGGCGGAGACAAACTATGAAATGTTCAGATTCTAAAAGGCACATTTTGACAGTGCTAATGTTAATAGTCGGACTTTTTATTGGTTTCGTTTCGGACGGTATCGCTCAGGAAGATACGGGGAGCGTTGCCGGACGTGTTGTCGATCTCAATGGAAACCCAGTTGTCGGGTTACCGATATTTATTGCGCCTCTTGATGTTGATGGTACTGGATACATGCGGACAGTCGTTTTACCGTATGAGCATGCACAGTTGCACCGCGCACACACAGATTTAGAAGGTCGGTTTTCTATAACGGGTGTCCCCTCGGGTCCCGTGTACATCGGTGCGCTTCCGGACGATATAGATAAACGCCTGCCCGAAGACTTTGAAAAGATTGTAGATGAGTTCACGTCCGACAGAGATTGGGAGGAGACCACAGCAGACGAGATAGAGGCATTCGATTCCAGTAACTTCGGCATGGGGCAAGCTGATTTTGAACCAGACGTTGAAATTTTGTTCATTCGCGTCCACGGATTAACCCTATACCCGCGCACCGATTCTGCTGAAATCGCGTTCGGCCTCAAATCCGGCGCGCTTATGAAGGATGTGGAAGTCACAGTGCAACCCCGAATGCGAGTTCGCGGACGTGTCCTTTTCAAAGATGGAACGCCGCTTCCCAATACGCGCGTCGACCTCTACACGCATGCTCGTACTGTAAATGGTGGCTTCATCGGTGACGGTGGAGACTTGTGGACAGACACTGAAGGCTATTTTGTTTTTTATATAGATGAGAAAGATGATGCTGCATACTACACGTTTTCCGTGGAATACCAAGGTCTTGCGGTAGAGGCTGAGCCGATTCGCCTTGATCCGGGGGACCGATTTGATAGGTTGACGTTGACGTTCGACAGCGAACCGATTCCGCCCAAGCAACCCCCTCAAAAAATCGAAACTGACGAGTTGGAACCGCTTTCACCCGCATGGGAAGTACCGTCAGTACCAGCAGCATCTCGCGACGTATGGGTTGTCAATCCGGAAAATGGTCACGCCTATAAGCGGGTTCACTGCAAAACCCGCGACGATGCAATTGCCCAAGCCACGAAAGAAAAAGCGCACCTCGTCTCAATCAACGACGAAGCGGAACAGGTGTGGTTGGCAGCAGTTTTTGGACACAAATTCTATTGGATCGGACTCAGCCGCGTTCCTACGACAGGTGCGCTTTCTAAGCGAGCAAAAAAATGGTGGCAATGGGATAACGGCGACCCTATTACCTATGCCAACTGGTTACCTAATGCGTTCTTTTCTGAAGTTTTGGATGCTGATGAAAGAGACTATGCCGTCATGACGCTCTCTGATGGGAAATGGTATGCGGTAAGTCCTGACAGTGTTATCTGGGATATGACGGGGATGGCAATCATCGAAAAAGCAAACGTGCTCGACAATCCGTCTGCCGTAGAAAAATGATAATTCTAAATCTATCTTCTCCGGCAGCACTGATTGAAAAAGAAAATTTGTCAGTGAAGAAGTAAATCTTATGTCTCACCCGAAAGGTAAAAATAATGGAACATTCATTTTACCCAAAAGGGTTGTTCTTGTTAATAATAGTTATTTCACTTTTCATCGGTTTAGTTTCCCGCAGTATCGCTCAGGAAGCGGAAACAGGAACTTTCTCCGGACGCGTTATTGATAAAGAAGGCAATCCGATTGTTGGGCGCGCAGTTGCCATTATTCCTGTTGAAGATGGCAATGGGGCTTGGTTCCCAATTGAAGCAGATGACGCTGAGTGGCCGGATGATCCGTTTGCATTTCAGGCAAAAACCGATAGGGAGGGACGTTTCACGATCAATGCGCGCATCCAAGGCCCTGTGATGTTAGGGCTGCTACCGTATTATAAGCCGGAAGCCGCAATTTTGAAGGTTAAAATCAGTGAAATGTTCGCGTATCCAAGTGGCAACGCGGTTGGACGGGGTATTGTGTTTGCGCCGGAGCCGGGCGAAGCCATTGAAGACATTGAGATTACAGCGAAGCGTTTTCTGCGAATCCAAGGGAAAGTACAACGTATGGATGGGACCCCACTTGATAATGCGCGTATCAAATTCAGTGTAAGACAACTCGGTTTTGATGGGGAGGGCGATGCTAACATATCGTGGGGCATACAGACAGATGTTGGCGGAGACTTCGTACAATATATAGAGAGTTATACGGATGGACCGGCGTTCTACATTGTCTCTATAAGATACCAAGGGCAGCACGTCGCCGCAAAACCCATTGTGGTTAAATCCGAGGATCAAATGCACAAGGTCATCTTCACGTTCAAAGATCCACTCATGTCTGATTTACCCGAGGGGGCACCGCGCAGTTTTCAGGCGGGTGTCTCAGCGGCATCTGGCACGGTGACCGACGCGCGAGAGGTCTGGGTGGTCAATCCTGCGAACGGGCACGCCTACAAAAAAATTTCTTGCATCGGTCCAGAAGACGCTATAGCACAAGCCACCGAAGAAGATGCCTATCTCGTCGCGATTAACGACGAAGCGGAGCAGCATTGGTTGGGCAAAGTTTTCATACTTCATTACACTTTTATTGGGCTCAACAACATGAAAAAAGAGGGGCAGTGGCAATGGCACAGCGGTGAACCTGTCACCTATACGAATTGGGCAGACAGTGATAAAGGGGATGAGGATTATGTTATTCTGTTTGGTGGGCAATGGATGGACATCGGTCCCAACGACATACAGTGGCGTTTGACTCGAACAGCCATCCTTGAGCGGGAAAAACCGCCCGTGGAGAAGTAAGGAGAAAACCGTGGAATATACAGAATTCAAAAAATTTCTTTTCGCACTACTGACAGTGATTGTTGTTCTTTTGATCGGTTTCACTTCACCCTGTATCGCTGAGAAAGAGACTGCAACTTTCTCTGGAAGTGTCGTCTATACAGATGGGAACCCGGTTGCGGGGTTACCGGTATTTATCGCTCCCGCTGAAATTGAGGGTGAGTGGATTGACACACTATTCTTTCCTGATGAGTACTCGAAGCTGCGTCGGGCAGATACAGATGCCAACGGACAGTTTTCCATAACAAACATTCCACAAGGGTCTGTGTATTTCGGAGTCCTCCCTTATAACATAGATAAACGTCTGCCCAACGATTTTGAAGAAATCGTGGATAACTGGGTGTCCAGGGATTGGAGAAAGATCACACAAGCAGACCTGGATGCGTTCGTTGCCAAGGGCTTCGGAATGATACACAGTGATTTTGAGCCGGATGTTGAAATTCTATCCCTCCGCGTCCAAGGAACAACTTTCTATTCCAAATACGATTTCGATCCGATCGTGTTCGGCGTTGAACCGGGTGCCCATATCAAAAACGCACAAATCACCGTCCAATCCCGAATGCGTATTCGAGCGCGCGTCGTTTTTAGGAATGGCACACCCCTCACCAACGCGCATCTACGCCTTCGCTATCGTGCCGGTAACGCGGATGGCAGAGGCCACCGACAGGCGGGAGGCGATATATGGACGGACACCGATGGTTATTTTGTCTATTATTTGGATGAGAAAGATGATACCGCACACTACACATTCTCCATAGAATATCAAGAGCTTTCTGCAGAAGCTGCACCCGTTCAACTTGAACCGGGCGACCGGCTTGACGGCCTGATGTTCACGTTCGACAGTGAACCGATTCCGCCGAAAGCCGCATCTCGAAAAGCAGAGACTGATACGCCTGATCCGCTGTCAACACCGGCCCCATCATCCAAATCAATATCTCATGAACCGTGGATAGTAAACCCAACAAACGGACACGCCTATAAAAGGGTTTCATGTGAGTCTCGCGAGGATGCTGTTGCCCAGGCGACAGCAGAAAAAGCGCATCTCGTTACGATTAATGACGCGAAGGAACAGGCATGGTTAACGGCAGTCTTCGGGCAAGAATGCCATTGGATTGGCCTCAGCAATGTAGGAAAAAAGTGGCAGTGGAATAACGGTGAACCGGTCATTTATGAGAATTGGTTACCCGATGATTTCTTCTCCGAATCTTTTGATGCGATTGAAAGGGCTCACGCCATCATGACGTTCACGGATGGGAAATGGTACGCTGTCGCTCCTAAAAGTGTGCTCCTGCGGATGACTGAGATGGCGATTCTTGAAAAGGCTGATGTGTTGGATGGACAATAATATTCTCGGACTGGGATTTATCTCCGATCTATTGTTTCAATATTCAGAAAAGGAGAATCTATATGAATCTTCAAAGTTTCAGACAAAAACTTGGTGTTTTCGCTGGGGTTATAGTCCTCTCCCTTAACGTTGTTACGACAGCACAAACGGATAACCGTCCGCAGGCTCAAGTGCGAGTCGTCTTCGCTGACGGAACACCGCTTGTGAACGCGGATATACATGTCGTGGTACAACACAGAGACTTTGACGCAAGCGGTGGTGGCAGTTCAGGAACCACAATGCAGACCGATGCAGCGGGATACTTCGTGGAACCCCTTAGCAGAGATGGTGAACCTCAATTCTATGTGCTTGGTGTTGCGTATCACGGGTATCTCGCGAAAGCACCGCCCTTTATTTTACATAAGGGACAACCGCAAGCTCATCTGCTCCTGACACTTGATGAAAACCCAATTCCGCCAGACAGATGGAGACCCAATCAAGTATTCAAGATATTAGAAGGATTTCTGGAGCCACCGCCCGTGTGGGTACTGAACCCTATAAATGGACATGCTTACAAAAAGATTCATTGTCCCGATATAATGGATGCGATGACCCTTGCGGCTGCAGAAAATGCTTATCTCGTCTCCATTAACGATGAAGCAGAAGAAACGTGGATACTCGGGGTCTTTGACCCAGATAGTTTTTGGATCGGACTCAGCGATTTCGCAAAAGAGGGACAGTGGGTCTGGGCGAGCGGCGAACCTGTTACATATACCAACTGGGGAGAAGATGAAGAATACGGTGGGAACACTGAGGTGAACGATTACGTGATCGCTGACTGGGGCGACACATGGCAGGCAGTCGCGGAGGATACACATACGCCTTTTCTTAAAGAGGCAATTCTCGAAAGAGCACATACCCCTGTTAAGCAGATGCGGCCCCTTTCGGAGATAGGTGTATGGGCTGTAAACCCCGCAAATGGACACGGTTACATAAAGATGCCGTGCAAAGGCTTGGAAAATGCACGAGATATTGCCGCTGCTGAAGGGGCACATCTCGTTGCTATTAACGACAAAGCAGAGCAGGAGTGGCTTTTAGGACTTTTTGGGAATCATCTGTATTGGATCGGACTCAGCGATGCCGGAAAAGAGGGCGAATGGGTCTGGCAAAACGGCGAACCGCTTACCTATGAAAATTGGGGTGCCAAACACAACTTTCCGCGCAGCACTCTCTCACCCGAAGAGAAAGATAGTGCTGTCATGACGTTTGTAAATGGACAATGGCATGCTGTGGGTCCCGGTGACCTGTTCTGGCGTACAACGAAGTGGGCGATCCTTGAAAAGGCAGATGTGTTTGACAATCCAATTGCTGAAGAAGAACGGTAACTTGTTGATTGACATCATTCAGATTAGATTGCCTGCATGCTTATAATTCTCAATTAATTTAGCAATCATTACCACAAAATCTATGATACGTCAATGTCACGTATATGTTTTCGATTTAATCTCACAAAAAGAGGTAAATAACTATGCGTTGTCAAAAGTTCTTATATAGCTTTGTGGTAATTCTGCTTACGATCACACTTTACGGATTGTTGGGTTGTGGTGACACCAAGGATCCAATGCCCGTCACGCCTTCAGAAAATGAAGCCGCAGAAGGCGCAGCAATTCTTTCGGGGCGCGTTATTGATGTGGAGGAGCATCCAGTGGCTGGACTCGCGTTGGTCATCCAGCCTTTTGAAATTGACGATAACACTGGCGTACAGACTTACGCGTCTGCTTTAGCAGCACAAACCGACGATACAGGCCATTTCTCTATCACGGGCATCTATCATGACGAGTTTCAATTCCTGTTGGCAGCTGACGATCAGAGTCATATACCATTTGATACAGAATATGAGATTGTCTCAATCAAAATTGGAGATTTTGCCTACCACCCTAATGAAAATTTCCCTACACCTTTAACTCGGAACACCTTCTCTATCACTCCAGGAACCCGTATTGAAAATGTGGAAGTCACAGTACGGTTTCGGATGCGGATTCGCGCGAAAATTGTTTTTGCCAATGGTACACCGCTGGCAAACAAAGAAGTTAGAATTCATATAAAAATGTGGTACTTACATGGAGATGGCAGCGGCAATATCAGATCTACATTGCAGACCGATGCCCAAGGATACTTTGTAAAGTATATAGATAAAAATAGGGCGGGTGCCTACACGGTATCAGTGGAATATAGTGGGCTTTCCGCAATGTCGGAGAGTTTTGTGCTTAACGTTGGCGAACGCCGCGAAGACCTCGTTTTAACGCTGCCGGGGGATCCTCAGTGACCTGAATAAACAACACAATTCAAAAAGGAGAATCTACATGAATCTTCAAAGTTTCAGACAAAATCTTGGGTTTCTCATCGGGATCGCAGTGCTCTCTACTTTGGCATCATCACCCGCGGTGGCACAAGAAGGAGCGTCGGTTTCTGGGCGTGTTGTTGACGAAAGTGGGGACCCTGTCCCCGGTATCTCAATAGCGATCCAACCCTATAAAGTTATGGGGAACATACGAGAAGAAGGGATTGTCCCGCTCTGGGAAAGACAGACGGATTCAGAAGGACGTTTTTCCATCTGGCCCATTGCGGCAGCTGAATCCGTTAGATTTGTGGTAAGAGGTGACCAAAAAGAAATAAATATCCTATCCATCAAACTCGGTGAGCTTACGCTTTATCCGAATAATCATCTTCATCCGTCTTTCAACAGAATACGGTTTTCCTTAGAAGCAGGAACAGAAATCGAAGATGCCGTTATCACAGTAAAGATGGATGTCCGACCGCAGGTCCGTGCACGCGTCGTTCTTGCCGATGGAACACCGGTTATCAATGCTCAGATTCATACTCAGTTGTTACGTAGGACTCTGGATGGGAGTGGATCTGGAAATTCTGGCGGCGGAGAACAGACCGATGCGGAAGGATACTTTGTGGCAGACCTCCAAGTGGATAACACCCCTCAATTCTATGTGCTTGGTATTGAGCATCAGGGGTTTTTCGCGAAAACGCCTCCTTTCATTTTGCATGAAGGACAACTACAGGTTCATTTTCTTTTGACGCTCAACGACGATCCGATTCCGCTTGATGAGCGAACACCAAGACGTATATCCAAGGCATTATTGGCGTTTCTTAATCCACCGACTGTGTGGGTCGTGAACCCTGTAAACGGACACGCTTACAAAAGGATCCAATGTCACAGTATAATAGATGCAATGACACAAGCTACCGCAGAAAATGCTTATATCGTTTCGATTAACGATGATGTAGAAAATGAATGGCTACAAAGTGTCTTTGGGCGAGATCGTTTTTGGATAGGGCTGAACGATGTTACCGAGGAGGGACAGTGGGTCTGGCACAGCGGAGAACCTGTTACATATACCAATTGGGGCGAGCATGAACGAGACGGGGGTAATAACGAGATGAAAGATTACGTCATTGTCGGATATAACGGTAAATGGGAGACGGTTGCTCTTGGAAAGGGACAGGCACATTTCATCCAAAACGCAATTCTCGAAAGAGCAGATGTGCCTGTTGAGACACCAGTTGCGGATAATTACAGTAAGGAGAATTTAGAATGAATCGTTTGAATTTCGGGCATATCGTGTGCCTCATTGGAATTGTGGTATCATTCTCCGTCATCGTATCACCCGCATGTATCGCAGAAGAAAAGACAGGGACGCTCTCCGGTGTCGTGCTTGATACGAAAGGAGAACCGATCTCCGGGTTTAGCATTAGCCTATCGCCGGTTTTTCAAATATCAAAAACTGATGAAAAAGGAGCCTTCACTTTCACCGATATCCCTGCTGGACGAGTCCAAATTTTGATTCCGGTGCAGCAGTTCATGGAAAATGAGAAACCTGTATTTAAACTTGAGCCGGATGACCAAATTGTTTCAATAAAGATCGGGGATATAACGATTTATCAGGATAGGCATCCACCCTTCGGAGGCATCACGTTCAGTGTTAAGCCGGGTAGCCATTTCAAAAATATAGAAGTTACCGTGCGTCCACGGATGCGGATTCGGGCACGGGTTGTCTTCAAGGACGGGAAACCGCTAACAAATGCTTCTATTCGGCTGGTAGTCCAAAGTAACGGGACCAGCAGCAGCGGGATTACCACAGATCTTGAGGGGTATTTTGTGAATTATCTTGATGACGGCGATATAGAAACACCCTATATTGTTTCAGTGAAATATAAAGGGCTATCGGCGAAGTCGGAACAGTTTCAGCTTGAAGAGAATGGCCGTTATGATGATTTGGTTTTGACGCTTGATGGCAATGCACCCGCTACCGTAGCAACGCAATCGGCACGCCCTCGGGAGTCCCTTCCCAACATTCTACGTAAGTTGACGGGAACCCCAAAGCCGTCTGAGAAACCAGCCCCCGTTCAACCACCTGCTCAACAGACACGTGTCTCAACATCATCCAGTAAAACCAGCTCCACTGAAATCCGTCCTTCCGTGCCTGCCGAAAAGATGCAGCGTTCAGGTAAGAAAAATACATGGGCTGTGAATCCTGTCAATGGACACGCTTATAAAAAGATTCGGTGTGGTAGTCTCAAGGATGCGAAAAATCGAGCTGCTGCTGAAGGCGCGTACCTTGTTGCTATCAACGACGCAGCGGAACAAAAATGGCTTTTAGGACTCTTTGGTAACCATCTCTATTGGATTGGACTCAGCGATGCCGAGAAAGAGGGAGAATGGGTATGGCAGGACGGTGAACCGCTTACTTATACGAATTGGGGCGACAAACACAGTTTCCCGCGCAGTACACTTTCACCAGAAGAAAAAGATAGTGCTGTTATGACGTTTGTAAATGGGCAATGGCACGCTGTCGGTCCCGGGGACTTGCTCTGGCGTATGACAAAGTTGGCGATTCTTGAAAAACCAGATGTGTCTGGCAATTTTTCCCCAAAAGAGGAATAACAGTTTGCAAACCAGGGCTATTTCGGTCCCGGTTCCTTTCCCACCTATCAATTCTTCAATTAATGTTAGCAATCATTACCACAAAATCTATGATGTGTTAATGTTAGGTTTTCCACTTTTCTATTCAAAATATTAGTTTGGGATAGAATTCCGAGCGCAATCTGCTCATAGTAAGGAGAAGTGACTGTGAACTGTCGAAACCTTTTACATAGAATTGTGGTAATTCCGCTTGTGATTGCGGTTTCTGGCTTGCTGGGGTGTGGTGAAACTATAGAAATCGACAGGGCGGGTTTTTCAGGGCGCGTTGTTGATGAAGCCGGGAATCCGATTGCTGGACTTGCGTTAGTCATTATACCGTGCGACGTTGATGATGATGATGCCGATATAGCGGTTTACGACGCGGAGACCAATAATACAGGTCACTTCGCTATCACGGGTATCTATCCCGGAAAAGCGCATTTCATGTTAGTTCCTGAGTATCAGGGAGGTCTACCCCTTGAATTGGAACATCAACTCCTTTCCTTTAAAATCGGGGTTCTTGCTTACTATCCAAAAGACCTATCCCCTGATCCTTGCACTCAGGCCCTCTTTTTTATCGCGCCGGGTGCGCGAATCGAAAACGTAGAAGTCATAGCGCGCCTCCGGATGCGGATTCGCGCAAAAATCGTATTCGCAGATGGGACACCTGTGGCAAACAAAGCGGTTGACATCAACATAAGAACATTCGATTCACATAGCGGTAATGTTGTTGGAGGTATCCAAGGGACAAGTCAGACCGATGCTCAGGGATATTTTGTGCAATACGTAGATGAAAACGGGGCGACCGGCTATAGAGTGTCAGTCGAATATCATGGACTTTGTGCAACATCGGAGGATTTTGTGCTCAAGGTCGGGGAACGTCGCGAGGCTCTGATTTTGAAGTTAACGGGGACTCTCAAGTGAAGCGTGTTCTTGTTTATTTACGACACTATGAACTGAATGGGGTTGCCTCACGAAAATAGGTTTCCACAATAGGCGCAAGCGTCTAATTTGACATCACTCCTTAACCTTTCGCGCTCCAATGTTAAGTAGGTTTCGTGATTCGTGACGCAATTTGAGTTTTCACATGCATGTGTAGCGGCAGCGATGTCTCGTTCTGGGGGTTGTGTTAAGATGAGTTGTTCCAATCCCATAAGACTGGCAATCAGTGCCATCCGGACGGGGACTGCGTTTGCCGATTGCTCGAAATAGGCGGCACGCGGGTCGTCGTCTAATTCGTACGCGAGTTCATTGACGCGCGGGAGCGGATGCATAATCATCGCGTCAGGTTTGGCGTGCTTCATCACCGCTGCATTCAACAGGTAGCTCCCACGTACGGTAGCGGCATCCATATTCGGTGGGAGTCGTTCCTCCTGAAGCCGATTGACGTAGATAACATCGAGTTTATTAATGACCTCTGTGACACTTTCTACCTCAAGTGGTATCTGCCCATAGCACTGTTCGAGTTGGGCAAGCACCCAAGGCGGCATCTGTAACGGTTTCGGCGCGATGTGAATTAAATTTCCACCGAATCGCGCGACCGCAAGCGCGAACGAGTGTGCCGCTCTCCCAAACTGAAGATCTCCGCAAATACCGACAGTTAACCCCTGTATCTCAGATTTCCGTCGCATAATCGTATAGAGGTCTGCAAGTGCTTGGGTCGGATGTGTGTGGCTACCGTCACCACCGTTGATGACAGGGACATGTGAGTGGTGTGCGATGACGCGTGCTGCGCCTGCCCAGTTGTGTCGTACGACGATGAGATCGGCGTAATTCGTTACCATCCGTGCGGTATCGGCAAGCGTTTCGCCTTTAGCAGTAGAGGTTGCACGCGGGTCAGAGAAACCGAGCGTTCTACCGTTGAGGCGTTCCATAGCACTCTCAAAAGAGAGCCGCGTGCGTGTGCTCGGTTCATAGAAGAGTGTTGCAAGCAATTTACCGCGGCAGATCCCTGCCCACGTCTCCTGTTGCGACTGCATGCCCGCTGCGAGTCGAAAGATCTGTTCAATTTCAAAGTTCGACAAATCGTCGAGTGTTACCAGATGCCGCATTGTCCTCCCCCGCGCGCGTGCTATGTGTGCGCCTTATGCCTAAGAAAATATAACTTTTTCACAGTAATTACGAGTTGACCTTCAGACTCCCGACCAACTCTTTGACTGACTTCATATCTGCATTTTTGAGATAGGCGTGAATACCTTTAATCACTTCCATAGATGCCTGTGGATTGACGAAATTTGCTGTCCCAATCGCTACAGCAGAGGCACCGGCGATGAAAAATTCTATAGCGTCTGTTGCTGTCATAATGCCACCCATCCCGACGATTGGGATAGAGACGCTTTTGTAGACCTCCCAAACCAATCGGAGTGCCACCGGCTTTATCGCAGGACCAGAGAGTCCACCTGTGACATTTGCGAGTTCTGGTTTCCGCGTTTCCGCATCAATCGCCATACCGAGAAGCGTATTGATCGCAGAGAGCGCGTCCGTACCGGCATCCTCAACGGCGCGTGCGATTTCAGTAATATCTGTGACGTTCGGGGATAATTTCACCAACAGGGGTAGGTGTGTTATCGCTCGGACTGCTTTGACGAGTTCGTATGCCAACGTCGCGTCAACACCGAAACTCATACCGCCACAATCCAAGTTTGGGCAGGAGATATTGAGCTCTACACCCGCAACACCCTCTGCTGTGTTTAGTTTCTCAACGACCGTCAGATATTCTTCAACCGTTTTGCCACAGACATTGACAATCACCGGTACATCAAAATCACGTAAGTACGGAAGTTTCTCCGAAATAAACCCGTCTATGCCGACATTCTGCAGCCCAATCGCATTGAGCATACCGGAGGGCGTTTCCATAATCCGTTGCATCGGATTGCCGGGCCACGGCACACTCGTAACGCCTTTAACGACCACCGCGCCGAGTCGGTTCAGATCCACGAAATCCGCATATTCACTGCCGTAGCCGAATGTGCCAGATGCCGTCATAACGGGATTCCGCATCCGGATTCCACCAATATTCACACTGAGTGACAAGTCTGTTGTGTCCATTTTATATAGATGACAGTGGTTTTGCCGCCTTAAGAAAGATAAAAACAACCAACTCAAACAACATGAGACAGACTAAAATAACGCACATCCAGAACGGTAATATTTCGTGGGACCATCTCCGTGGTAATCTGTCCTTAAAAAAGGTTGAGATGGTTAAAAAAGAGAATATAGTGAAAATTACGCATGCGTTGATGATATTTGCCGACACGGCACTACGTACGGTGAAACCTATCCCACATATCCCAGCGATAATACCAACAATATGGTGCCTTTTCATGAAAACGTCTCCTACAGATGACATGCTTTTGAGGGATATCAAAAGTTAGAGTTTCAGTTTCTATGAACAGTTTAACACCAAAGTATTTTGGTAGTCAAGTGATTTTCCACGCGTCGTTAGAAGACAGTGTTACCAACTCAGGTAGACAACGCGAAAATCGAAAATCAGTCCCAGAATGCTAATTATGGAGGCAATAATCACATCACCGATCACCAGACCGATGAAAAACGGTATTGAACGCCGGTATAAGCGCACACCGCCTGTCGAGAGCAGAATGCGTTTGACAATCCAACTGATTAAGAGCGGGAACCACAGTCCCGTAAAGGTCCACCAACTCGAAACGACATACCCGACAGGATGTAGGGGCCACTGAATGAACCGCCATCGCAAGAGCAGCAAACCGACAGCAAAACCAAATCCGCCCGCAGTGTAGAGCATACCGCTGATGCTGGTTTCGCTCGGATTATAGAGCCATCCCGCGAGTCTATTGAACGCAGCGCGGGCATACCACGAACGTGCCTGTTCTAAGCCGACTTGGTAGGAGAGATGTAAGTGTCCCCACGCAGCGGAGAGCGCGCCGACGAAGATCGCAATCGCTAATACCCAGAGCAGTTGCGACGGATTGAAGCGGGTTTGATGCGCGAGTTTCAATCCTTCGAGTTGGTGCGGCATCGGATGTGCCCGGTAGGAAAGGTGGTTCAGCCAGAAAAAGAGCGACATCACCGAGAGGTTACGATTGCCGATGCGCCGTGTGCCGAGTGCATCTGTCAGAAGGAGATCGGGACCGGCATTGTAGAGGTCGTGGGCGGGTGGACCGAGTTCAGCACGGATGCGAGTGATCGTTACCGACATGGCGAAATAGAGCGAGAAAAATAGGATAGCGAACCAGAGTGACATCCCCGCCTTGAGGCAGAACGCCATAATCAAGATGAATCCGATCAGCACACCAATCGCTGCTGTTCTATAACGCAACGCTTCGCCCTCGTCATGTTGTAGTAGGGGGTTTTTGCTTGAGGGTCTTTGCTTGGGTATTTCTGCGGATTTCTTCAGGGTTACCCCGCCCCTACTGAAAACGGTTTTCAACACCACCTTGACATGTGAACGTCCCATCCAGAGTGTCCAGAGAAACAGTGCCATCCATACACCGCGAATTTGTGCCATCTCTCTCGGAAACCCAACAGCCCCACGCCAACCGAACATCTCACCGATAATCCGTTCAAAATGCCAAAACAGATGAAAGAACCAGCAGGAGAATCCCAAATCGAGCGGTATCAGGAAACCGACACCGATCGCAAACGGGAAGAAACTGATGCGGAAGCCGGGGTTATTCATCGCGCTCCACGGTTTGTCGGGAAGTCGAAACCCGCGATAGAGCGGAATTGTTGGAAAAACAGGGTCAATCTGGTGTAAACTATAGAGCAGATTCAGGACAGCAGCGATGCTTAAACCGACAACCATCATTCTCCGATTAAAAAATAGATGCGGTGTTAGGCGTAGGTTGCTCGCGTTTGATGCTGCGCGCGTGATTTCGTAAGGGAGTTGTGCAATCGGATAGGTTAGTCGTTCGTGTTCCTGCCACTGTTTGCGTAAAAGCACATTAATGCAGAGCATTGTCACACCGATAACAAGGCAAAAACCGACCCAGATCAGCGTCGGCAGTAGCCACGCCTGTATGTGCGTCTGCAAATAGAGCGTGGATTCGCCTTCATAGAAACCGCGTAACACCTCTTGCTCTCCGACAACAAGCCATTCCGGGAGATGCTGATGAAAGAGTTGTGCCCATTCGTTCTCGGGTGTCGCGTACCAAAAACCGTTGCCCATCAACGGTACTAAGACTTGCAGCATATCGCGTCCGGCAAAAACGGAGGCTTGGCAGAGCATCGCATAGATCGTTAACAACTCACTCTGTGTAAATGCCAATGACGGACGCAAACGTTTGAGTATGACACTGAGACCGATAAGCACAAGCAACGTAAATAGGACATTGAACAGCAACGCTAAACTCGTGGGACGGTTAGAGTCCCAGATATAACTGAGATGTAGGATCCAGTAGCTATTGAATGGTATGAGAACGATGCCGATCAGCGTTGCGCGTAGGGTGATGGGGCTTTTTGAAGGGTGTCTCATATTAGAGTAGCATTCAGGGAAGGAGAAAACAAGAAATGCTGACAGCGGTAATATTCGGTCTCGTCGTTATCATTATGATATGTGGCGGTATGTTACTGGCGCGTCTGGCAACCGTTGCGAAGTCCAAAGGTTCGTGGATGTGGGGATGCTTCATCCTCATCGTACTTATCTGTGTTCCACTTTTTCTACTGGGTCTCGGCGTGTGGTTTCTCCACTTTAGCGGAATATCATCGGGCCAATTTAGTCCATTTGGTTAAGTGCACGTTGCAAAGTCAGAGGTCTTCCTCGGGGGATGTGTCTTCTTGGACAACTGGAGTCTTCCCTGCGAGATAGAGAAACCATAGCGTAAGCGCGATTGCGATGAGAATCCAGAGTATACCCCAGAACTCCGTGGGGAGACCTGTTACCTCTGAGAGCATCCGTGCATCTGAACGCAAATGCGCCCTGTCCAAGACATCGCTCTTGATGTCAAGGATTGCGTAGAGGCAGCTTGTCACACCGATGACCCGCAGTATCCAATCGTTGACCGCCTCTGGTAGGAAGAAACCAACAGCCAGCAATACAACCCCGAAGCCTATACCGAATAGGTAGGTAAATGTGCTTTCACCGAACCCGATAGAGATCGCGACCATACCCAAACCGATAAGCACGCTAATCGCCTTATCAAGGTGCGTCCTTGCTGCCAGAAGCAGGATAAGCCCACCCCACAGTAGGCTGCCGAGATAGCCGGCAGTCAACGTCCAAAACCGAGAACCGCCTTGTGTAAGCGCATGTCCACCCTGCTGTGGGTTAACCTGAATTTCGACGATCCTACCGCCGGTCACGATTGCGGCAAGTCCGTGACTGACTTCATGCATGAATACCACGAAGATTTTGAGCGGATACACAAACAGCGTATCCCACAAGAACACAATACCGATAAAAATCAGAATCAGGGCAATATAGCGTTTAAAAAGTGACAGCATAAATCCTCTTCTTTTGAATAGCGAGTTTTCGGTTTGCGAGCGACACCGACTTTTGAATAGCGAGTTTTCGGTTTGCGAGCGGCACCCAGGGTTATTTAGTTCTCGGTTTTTTCGTCCAATTTTGGACCCCCAGGACCGGTAGGTGCGGTTTGGAACCGCACCGGACTTGAAAAAGGAGATTCAAATATTTAGAAAATCCGATAATTTATCTAAAACTAAATAGTCCTGGAGCGGCACCGAAAAGTGCTTGCCTTTTATGGCAGAATCTGCTATAGTATAACACAAGATGTCTAAAATATACAATTCCAAAAGTAAAGGGGCGCGCTTCCAAAGTGCCTACAATAAATGAATACATTCGGTCATCTTTTTCGGATTACGACTTGGGGCGAGTCGCACGGTGGTGCTGTCGGCGTTGTGATTGATGGGTGTCCACCGCAGATTGACGTAGATATATCCACAATACAATTTGAACTCGATCGACGGAGACCGGGGCAAAGTCACCTCACGACACCACGTCAGGAGAGCGATGTCGTTGAAATACTCTCCGGGGTCTTTGAGGGCAAAACGCTCGGAACGCCTATCTCTATGCTGGTATGGAATAAGGACGCGCGTCCCGCAGCTTATGAACATCTGAAAGACCTCTATCGTCCTTCACACGCTGATTTCACGTACCAAAAGAAGTACGGCATCCGAAATTGGCAGGGTGGTGGAAGGGCGAGTGCTCGCGAAACCATCGGACGCGTCGCTGCGGGGGCAATTGCAAAGCAAATCTTACGCGAGAACGCTGAAACTGAGGTGTTTGCTTATGTTAAACAGATTCATACGCTGACAGCCGAAGTGGACACGGATACGGTAACACTCGAACAGATAGAAGATAGTCCTGTGCGGTGTCCTGACCCGATTGCCGGTCCCAAAATGGCGGAACGCATTGATCAGGCACGGCGCGACCAGGATTCTCTCGGTGGCATAATTGAGTCGGTTACGCGTAATGTCCCTGTTGGACTTGGTGAACCGGTATTTGACAAACTCAAGGCGGATTTGGCGAAGGCGATGATGTCCCTCCCTGCAACGATGGGCTTCCAAATCGGATCGGGCTTTGACGGCATCACAATGACGGGTTCCGAACACAACGACCCGTTTTACATGGAAAAACACAACGAGAGTGAACGAATTCGGACCCGCACGAACAATTCAGGGGGCACACAGGGCGGCATCTCAAACGGCGAAAATATTGTGTTCCAAGTCGCCTTCAAACCGACAGCAACGATCGGCAAACCTCAACAGACGGTTGATATGGAGGGGAACGAGGTGACGTTAGAGGCGAGTGGACGACACGATCCGTGTGTATTGGTGCGCGCACCCGCGATTGTGGAGGCGATGGCAGCACTTGTCCTCACAGATCATCTGCTCCGCCACCGCGCAAAATCTTAATGCAGAGCCAAACAATCATAACGACACACGATGTTGATGAACTGTTTATTTCTACGGTTGTTCGATTGATCCAACGGCGTGCTTTCCCGAACCTTCGGAACATCATCGCCAAAACACATTCAGCCGACATCGCTCGTTGGTATTTTCATCTACTTTTTATTCGCAAAGATTTTCCTTTTTTAGTGGATTAGTGGAAAAACAGGGCAATGGCTACAGAACCGAAAATCAGAGAGATCTCACCTGACGAAACGTTGGAAGTCTGCGCGCGGCGGATCATTGTGAGTTACTTTCATCAAATGATGTCCTACAAGGAAGGTGCGAAGGATGGGAGTGATATTGAATTTGTCCACGAGATGCGCGTTACTTCGCGTCGTTTACGTGCCGCGATGGACAATTTCGCTGACTGTTTCCCAGAAAAGGCTTTCAAAAAACACTACAAAAAGATAAAATTGATAACCCAAACGATGGGAGCCGTACGGGACTTGGATGTCCTCATCGTCCGATTTGAAAAAGAATTGGATACACTGCCTGAAGTAGAACAAGCAGATATCCGTAGCTTAATAGAACACTTAAAACAGGAACGCGAAGATGCTCGCAAACCGATGCTGATGCTTTTTGAGAAACTTGAAGAGACCGGTTTTGAGAGAAAGTTTTTGACCTTCTTTCAGGGGTATTGAATCAATGGCGAGTGCGTCTAAAGGACGCTAACAAACTTACATCAGAGTCCTCTGGCGAGATTTACCTAAAGGATACACCTACCGCGGAACCGTAATTACTCCGCAAGGTATAGTAAAAGATGGCGAAAGCGCATAAAATTACTGGTGTGATGCCGCAGGGCAGTTATCGTGAAAATGCTCGCATTGTTCTTCCACAGAAGGTTGAGGAGGTTTACACGTGGGAGCCGTTCATTCGGGACGCAGCGCGGCGTGAAGAGCTTCATAACATGCGAATTTCGATTAAACGTCTCCGGTATACGATGGAACTTTTTCGAGCCGCTTATAAGTCTCCAAAGATGCATGCTAAAGCGGCTGCCATTACAGACGACAAACGCTTTAATGAATTCCTGGGTGTAATTGTTGATTTACAAGAGATACTCGGTGATGTTCACGATTGTGATGTCGTCTTAGAGGTGCTAACCGATTATGGGACGCAAGCGGAGCAAACGGATGTAGCACCAGGGATTGCTAAACGCATTGCTCAGACAAAGGAGACCCGAAACGCGGATTACAAAACATTTTTGGAAAAATGGGAAAAACTATCAGCAGTAAATTTCAAACAGCAACTGTTATCATTTTTGACATCATAACCAATTCAGTTATTGTAAAAAGACACGTGGAAAACGTGCGTATAGGAGATTCTTCGCAATGAGCAATAATGTTGTGGGTGTGGATATGGGTGGGACCAAGATCCTGTCAGCTGTCATTGATGCAGAGGGTAATATACTGGGCACGGCTAAAGTTTCAACGAACGCAGACGAAGGCACATCCATTGTGATTGATCGGATTGCTGACGTTATCCAAAAGGCTATTGGCAAATCGGGCGTTAACGAAGCGTCAATAGAGGCAGTCGGTATCGGTGCGCCAGGACCGCTTGATCCAGCAACAGGGGTTGTCATTTTCGCACCCAATCTCGGTTGGAGAGATGTGCCACTGAAGGCTGAACTTGAAGCACGTGTTGGTATCCCGACGTTTGTTGACAACGATGTGAACGTTGGAACGCTCGGCGAACACGCGTTTGGTGCCGGAAGGGGTGTTCAGAACGTCGTTGGGATTTTCGTAGGCACAGGTATTGGTGGCGGCATTATCCTGCAAGGTGAGTTGTTCCACGGTGCGAGTAAAACGGCTGGCGAAATTGGGCACATTATCGTCAAAGCAGGCGGCCCCAAATGCGGATGTGGCACCCGTGGCTGTCTGGAGGCACTCGCAAGTCGAACCGCTATGGCAAAGCAATTTCGGAAGGCAATCCTGAAAAAAGGAAAGAAGAGTGTGGTTTCTAAACTCACTGATGGCGATCTTGGGACTATTCGGAGCGGCGTTTTGGCGAAGGCGATTCAGGTAAACGATAAGTTAACTCTGAAAATTTTCAAAAAAGTGACGAAATATCTCGGTGTCGGTATCGGTTCGATCGTGAATTTCTTAAATCCTGAGATGATTATCTTAGGGGGTGGTGTCGTTGAAGCACTCGACGACACGTTCTTGGACAATATTCGTGCCGCCGCGGAAAAATACGCATTGCCGAACACACTGGATGGGGTCCAGATTGTCCGAGCAGAACTCGGAGACAATTCCGGTATCCTTGGCGCAGCAGCACTGGCACGACAACGATCAGGAGCAGGATAGAAGTGGTCAACTATCGGAAACCGTCGGTTTTCATCGATTAAGAGACACCCCGTAACAATTTATCACCCTTGCGAACTTGAAGATGGGAAGTGTTACAAACCGCTCTTAACTGATAACTCTCACTGCGAGGCAAACTGGTAACTGATGACTATTCAGGGAGGAGGCATCCATGTTAGTTGATGATAACAGAGAAGAACATCGGATGATGATTTTCGGTAACGATAGCCGTCTTGTCCAAGACCGGTTAATCGTGGAAAATGACGCAAAACCGGACGGGATTCTGGCACAGAAGGTCCATGTGGATTCCTATACCGTCACGTTGTATGTGTTGCTGAAGGATTACGGTCTCACGCCGGTCTTTCGTATCAAGCCGCGCATCCGCTTCCACCGCTCTAACTACGATAACCTCTCTTCAAGCGCACCCATCCGGTATAGCCTTGACGACATCATCCATTTTGCTGAGTTGAAACGTGGTATTGACTTGACGGAAAAGATTGACGATGTCAAGCTCGCGGAGATCCTCGGTGACGCACCTGCTCTGAAGGATGTGTCGGATGACGTAGCGTTGCAATTGGTCTCACAGCGCGATGTATCTCTTCGGAACCCGCCTTTTAAAACCAAAACCAAGATCTTTGGAAAAAGCGAAGATGAAGGCGTGGAAGAAGGTGGCATCCCGATTGGAACGTTTCTCGATGCACTCAACCAACCGCAGCGCACAGAGCAAATTTTCAAACGGTTCGCACGGGGCAGTGAATTCGCGCGTGATTTGCGAGAGGCTTTGTCCCCCTACCAAGATTTTGAATTTCAATTCGGACTTTACTCTCGGTATGAACGGCGAGATTGCGTCTTGGCGAACGGTGATGCTGAAACCAGCGGCAATTACCGCGCAACCTTCGATCCGTGGACTGCCCTCGGTTATATCCGCACTGCCGGTGATATGCAGCAGTTCCAAATTTTAATGCATGAACGCGGGACACGATGGGAACATAAGATTATGCTGGAGCAGCTGGACACGCCAACGCTTGAACGCCTCGCTACAGAGATCCCAACGCTTCGCCGCGAATATCTGATTGGACGAATCTTGTCGAAAAGCCAAACAGCACTCACCCGCTTAGCTGAACTCCGCCAATCCCAGTTGAACCTCACAACCGATTTACAGACCGGATACACACTTCGGTTAGAGATACCGGTCCCTGAAAAACGATTTTCTGTCATAGAACACCGTCGAAAGTTGCGGGAAACGTTTAACGGCAGCGGCACCTATCGTCTACATCCACTGAACGGTGAGTTTGTTGAGAGACATCATAACATGGCGAAAGGCATCCGAGAGGGGACCATCTGGACCTTGGATTCCGTTGATCTGCTCACAGGTCAACAGGAATTAGAGGAACAGGATGAGGGGTTCCTGATTATTAAGACACCGCATCAGAACAGATTTGTGGTGCGTTCTGCTGAAGAACTCCGTGAACGTCTGCCGAAGAACGGGTTTGAGAAGTGTTGGAACGAAAATGTTGATGTCGGTGGCTACACGATACTCAGCCAAATGAGCGGTAGAGTCTATGCCGTGAGTTATGGACGCAGAAATACGGGCAGCATTCATGAAGGCAACATCACGCAAGCAGATGTTGCACACTATCTCTCAATCGAATACTTGGGGATAGACGCGGCGCGTGCCAGTGTTTCACATTCTGGAATATCCGCACAGGCACAGCGAAGTTTCTTTGACAGACTTTTTAATAGACGACCGCTACCACCACTTTTCAGCCACTTGGTGCAAACCGAGGCACAGATCATCTCAGAAATGAAGATACTTGCACGCCACTGTAAAGAAAAACTGGAAATTCTGTGATAAAAATCTTCAATAGAGGTTTGTTTAGAATGGACCACAAGGACTTAGATTTGCCAAGTTTTGTGTAAATTGACCGCGTTTGAAATTGAAAAAAGGAGATGGAGCATGATACAGAGTCTTGAAGTTAAAGGACTTAATGATCGGCTTAGTGATAAATTTGAATTCCATGAAGATCTGAATATTTTTACCGGTCCAAATGGCTCGTGTAAAACAACTCTGCTGAAGTTGATGTGGTATCTCATCAGTGGGAATTTTGGAAAAATCCTTCCTGAAATTCCATTTCAATCTATCTCGATCAAGACAGAATTCTTTTTTTTATCGGTGACTAACATTCGGGCAGGCATGGTTAAATTCGTTTATCAGTTTGCTGACGAGAAGGAGATCTCGAAGACTATTGAAATTGAGCGCGCTCGACGTGTATGGGAGGAATTAAATAATCGAATCGCGAAAACTGTAAAGCGGAGTCTCTTTTTTCCGACTTTTAGAAGAATTGAAAGTGTTTTTTCTCCTTCTAGACGCATTAATGATCTCAGAGAGAGATTTGTACATTCATCTGCAGGAGGGCTTCAACATGCTGTGGAGCAACTTTCAGAGGATGTTTCAGACTATGACCACAAGTTTATTGCCTCGATTTCGACTGATGATATAGCTACGCTGGTAATGCAGAAACACGGTGATATTTCTGGAAGATCGGACGAACTTCAGGTAAAGTTATCACGTGACATTACGCAAAAGATCGAAGATTATTTTGGTGGTGAAACAAAGTCTGAAACCCAAAAGCCTCAAGATGCTATTCCTGTATTGGAGAATATTCGGAATAGCGTTGAGAAAGTTACTCAGGCACGAGAAAATTTGTTTAAACCCTTTTCAGTGTTAGCGGATCTTGCTCAGGAAATTCTAGGATATCAGTCAATTGGTTTGACAGAAAGGCTTACACATGGTGAAGGAACAGATGGAATTACTCTTGGTGCGGGAACAGATGGGGTTACCCTCGGTCTGACCAAGGAAACAATATCTTCTGACAAACTCTCTGCTGGCGAAAAACAAATGCTCAGTTTCCTATGTTACAATGCTTTTAGCGAAGATACAATCATTTTCATTGATGAGCCGGAATTAAGTCTTCACGTAGATTGGCAAAGACTTCTATTCCCAATTCTACTTCAGCAAAAAACTGGAAATCAGTTTTTCGTCGCTACACATTCCCCTTTCATCTATGCTAGGTATCCTGACAAAGAGATTCCAATAAAAAAGCTTACGAGACAATAGGAGTGAAGAAATCTAATGCCATTGCCGGATATTAAGGTAAACAAAGTAGATGAGTTAGTAGCGACTCTGCGTAATTCCCAAAAACCAAACATCGTTGTTGAGGGCAAAGATGATACAATTATCTATCGGAGATTAGTAGAACGTATTGGAATATTCAAAGTAGATTTTCATGCTTCTGGCTCCAGGACAAAGTTACTCCAAGTTTATGACCGAAGAAGTGAATTCTCCGATGTTCCTGTTGCTTTTATCGCGGATCGAGATAAGGAATTATTCACACAAGTTCCAGCGGGTTATGAGGATATTATTTGGACACAGGGATATAGCATTGAGAATGATTTGTATGCAGGTGCTGAACCAAGTTTAGAAAGTTTGATGGATCCTCATGAAGCTGATGAACACAGAAAAGTACTGAACACAATTGTTGAATGGTTTGCTTTTGAAGTTGAAGAATTTTTAGCGGGCAGAGACTATGAGTTTGATCATCATTGCAATGAAATTGTCCATCTTGGTCAGACTGTGATGGATAACGGTTTTCGCCAACGCCGAGGATTCCGCCAACCCAATTCAGAACTTGAACAACAAATAAGAGAAGCGTACCAGCTTCAACTCAGAGGAAAACAACTTTTCCAAATGTTGATTCGATTTCTCAGCGCGCCTGACCGATCTGCCAAATATAGTTATCATGGACTATATGAAATTGCGTTTAAGATGACCTCTTTCCACCCTTTGATGCATAGGTTAATACAGGAAATAGAGCATAAAATCGCAGCACAAACACCTATCCCATGATAGCCCTCAAAATAACGACAGAAGGAGATTCCAAATACAAGTGAAAAACCGTAGAAAAGTCCTTATCACTGGTGCCTCTGGCTACGTCGCTGGACGGATGCTCCCAGAATTTCGCGAACGCTATGAACTCGTGCTCTTAGACGTGAGAACCACGAATCGGCAGGGAGAAGAGGTGGAAGGGATTCAGATCGCTGAACTTACCAATCCTGACCGAGACACATACCGACACTATTTTGAAGGCGTTGATGCAGTCGTTCACTGTGCTTTTAAAGGCGGTCGTTTTGAGAACGAACTTGCCAACATTCAGATGGCATACAACCTCTACCAAACCTGCGTTGAAACCGAGGTTCGACGCGTTGTCGTCTGTAGTTCTAACCACGCTGCCGATTATTATGAACGCCTCATCTGGGCAGATAAATGGGATGTGGTGACTCCAGAGATGCGTCCACTCTCCGATAACTTTTACGGTTGGGCAAAAGAGGCGTATGAACACCTCGGTTTTGTGTTCGCGACTGGACACGTTGAGGGTAAGAAGTTACAGAACGTCCAATTGCGTATCGGTGGTCCGCGGGAAACGGATATGGCGAATTCCTCAGCGGACGATTTGAAGGCGATGCACCGTGGACTCGGCGCGTATTTGAGTGTCCGAGATCAGGTGCAACTCTTCGTCAAGAGCATTGAAACGGAGAATATAGAGGACGAGAACGGAATTCCGTTCCAAATTTTCTACGGTATCAGCGACAATACGCATAAGTTCTGGAGCATCGCCAACGCTCGGAAAGTGATAGGTTATGCTCCAGAGGACGACAGTCAACGCCGTTTTGCGGACCGGTTAGCAGAGTTGTTGAAAGCAGCAGAAGGTGCCTAATGTGACGCGGAGGTCTGTTTGTCGTCGCGCAATTCATTACGGGTGGTGGAATAAGTTCCCATGCACCACTGTGGTTAATATAACCTTTTTGTGTGTCAGTTTGTACATAGGCAAGTCCGTCAGAGAAGTCGCTTACCTCCTCAAACGTCGGAGGTATTATTGTTGTAGCGGACTTGTCAATGTAACCATGCTTTCCATTTATGAAAACAGCGGCTCTCCCTTCCGAAAATCCGAGTGCCCACTCAAATTGTGGAGGGATGACAAAATCTCCGTTTTTGTCAATAAATCCGTATTTCCCTTCAATTTCTACAGTCGCTAATCCATCGGTATACTCGTAGCAACGGTCAAATTGTGGAGGGATGATAAAATGTCCACTTCTATCAATGTAACCAAATTTGGAACCAAGTATTGGCATTTTTAATACTCATCATCTAGTTTTGATGCGCTCCACTGACAAATATCACCATAAACAACACCGCCGTAACCATGAAAAGACGGGTGGGGAAAAGGTCCCTCAACATTTCCATGCGCCTATTTTGACAGATTTCCATACAAATCGAAAAAATCATCCAAGTTTAGTAATAGGGTAGCAGAAACAAAAAAATGTATCAAGAAAAACGCATATAAGACTTTAGGGATGCGTATCCGTAGACAGGCGAGTACTATAAGAGTGGTGAGTAGAATGCGCGAAATCTACCGGCATTTCTCTGCTGGTGAGTCTTTATTGGATCCAGAGGTCAGCGTTGAGAGAAAGCGTTCGCTGCTGCCCGTTTGTTTCAAGCGTTATCTGCTTTTGGAGGATGTTAACGACTTCAGTGTCCGCGTCAAGTTTCTCACCTAATGTCACGATGCGGGTTGTGTTTCCTGCAGTCGTTTGAAGAATGGCTTTCGGTGGTATGTTCGCATCTGTGGGAAACCGAATTGTGCCAAGTAAGCGATAGGGTTCACTCGGACGCGGCGGGGTCCAACCGAGTGGACGGAAGAGGTTGTTGTCTATGATGGTACGATAGAACGGATCAGATGGGAAGAGTGGAGGGAAGGAAGGTTGGAAGTGGAAGCGCTGGTGCCGTGGCGACGGTGTGATCTTCACCGTCACGATTTCTGTCGTTGGATTCGGTGTATCAAGGGAAACCCGGAAGAGTGCCAGTAATACAAACGCGCCCGCTATACAAAGAGAACAGGCGCGTTTGTTGAAAAGGTTGTGTTGTGTTTCAGACATCTCGCTACTGTGCCCAGTGATAAGGGTAACCGCTGGGGCAGGCACCGTTAGAGCAACGCGTGAAAGTCGCTCCACAACGACGACACGTAAACTCCTTCTCGTGATTGTACACCGCATTCTTATCACACGTCCAATACCCATTACCACAATTTTTGCTACACGCTGGCACATGGTGTTTTGTCCGAGATGAAGCCCCCGAACACCCCGAGTAACGCGCACCACCACAGGCAACCAGTGTCGGCTCTGGCGATGTCGGCGGTGGAGTCGCCACGGTCCCATTACACGTCCCCGAATTCGTGCAGCTACACGGTGAACTACAATGAGACGTGCAATCCTGACAATTCGGTGTGTTGTCGGTTGGTGGCGGTGGTGGGTTGTTGGCAGTCGGTGGATCATCGGGCGGGGGGTCGTCGGGCGGAGACGGACGACTGCCACCACACGTCGATCTCACATTCACGCCACTTAAAATCGTCGAATGCGGACGCTGAATATGCGTCTGCGTACACTTTCGATAGTCTCCAGGACACGACGTTTCCGTCCAACCATGCGTCGTTTCGATCCATTTCGATAAACCACAATCCTGCGGTTTATGACGAGATGTCTCCGATGTATTACACGTGTAATACACGTCATAGCAACCCTTCAACCACTTATTATACGGATCGTCTAATGTCCCACACCGCGCATAATGCGCCTCACGCGCCGTAGAAGGCAACGACCACGTCAACCCACAACTGCCATCCGGACACGAAAATGACGGTAAACCCTCATTCAACGACGGCGGCTGGTATTTTGAAATCGTGTGCGCGGAAGTATAAGAGTAAGGTCCCCCGTGAGAAGATGAATTGTGACCCGAAACCACAAGGCTATACGCATTCCAAGCACTACGATAACGCGCAATCGCCGCAGAGGTCTCCCAGATACGTGTCTGCAACGCCGAGAGTGCCGACTCATACGCCGATTCTAACTCCGATGACGCATTGATTGAACCCGCTAAGCCCAAAGACTGAACTGCCGTCGAGATCGCCGACGGAACAGACGCATAGAACGTTGAGCCACCCGACACATACGCAATGGTTACCGTCGCCGCACCCGAAAACACCGAACCCAATGTCAGACGCTTGCCACGATTGATCTTCTTGATATTTTGATCATACACTGAACCGAGCGTCTGCATCAGACTACGCGCCTCACCAGCCTTCTGATTCTTGTCAATGGCTTCGATCTGTTTATCGCTCTGACTTGTTTTTGCGTTCTGTTCTGGCTGATAGTAGTCAGCAGAAACAGAGAACGCAAACACCGACAACAACACACAAATTATCGCTGAAAAGTAAAATTGTTTCCTCATCGGCTTTCTCCTAATTCGGGTAAGTCCGGATACTTGTGCGTGCGGACGATTAAAGACGGTCCCGTATAGTCACGATACTTATCAAGACGATCAGAGTCATATTCAAGGATTGGCCACGCTAACATCCACAAATCAAGATGTCGCGCACGCACATCCCACTCCGAACTCGTTATCGGATAACGTGCCTTAAGTTCAGAGAATAACAGCCTATCCATATCTGCTGCGGCGCGTTGGAATTCAGGACTCTGTCCGTGTTCAGACATCGGAATCGTATGCCCATAATAGATATAGTCGTATATCGCCCGTGCGTATTCCATTGCTTCGGTATCGTCGGCAGGGAAGTCGGGAAGGTAATCCGCGGACCAATGCCTCCGTTCTTTCCCCTGTTGACGCAACGCCTCAACGGGATCGCTCGCCAGCAACTCCGCGTGGTAGGTCAGCGGCCCCATCGGTGTAGGGGGCGCAACTGGCGCGGACGTTTCACCCACATCCGTTGATGGCTGCTCCACCGGTGCCTCATGTGGTTCAGCATGGAACGTACCATCGGCGTGGACGTGTCCACCCTGCGAGGTATCCTCAACAGGTGCTTCGGCTGTCGGTTGTTGGGTCGGTTTCTCTATGGGTTTGACCGTCTTGTAAATCTTCACGGTTTCGGGTGGCGGTCGTGTCGCGAGTATGTAAAGTCCTACGCCTACGATTGCCACGACAAACACTGATAACGGGAGCCAGTATTTGCGTAAAAACATAGTTGTTCTCCTTTGCGTTGTTGTCCGCGCATGTTATTTCCTGTCCGCATTAGGGCAAACAATAGGTAACCGAGGCTCGACGCGAACGAGACAACAGTGCTATCTATTTGTTCCCTCTTTTTACGTGAGCGAAACTTTGCTGCTTTGAAACCCGTTCACTCATCCAATTGTAGTGTTCGTATCGCGTACCCATTAATATGTGCTGAAAACACGAAAGTGTCATTTTTTTTTTTACGACGTGTGCTTGCGCATCTTCGCGAGCGCGGCTTTTTCTACTTTAGCAACCCAATCATGGGAACGTCCCAACCGTTTTCCGACGGCGCGGAGGCTCATCTCAACCCCATCATCGAACCCATAGCGGAGACGAATTACTTCACGTTCTACCTCGGAAAGTTGAGACAGGAGTTGTTCAACTGATACCCGGGCTTCAATCTCGGCAAATCCTGGATCAATGCTGCCAACCGTATCCACCAGCGTCGGGGCATCCTCCGAGTCCGCTAAAGGTGCCTCAAGACTTTCGACGGTGTATTCCGCGCATTCACGCAAAAAGGATACTTCACTCTCTGACAGGTTCATCGCCGCTGCGATATCCGCATCTGTCGCGCCTTCTCCGAGCTGTCTGAGTGCCCGGCAAAACTTATTCACGGCACGCCGCAATGGACTTGGCAGATGCAAAAATTTCTGGTTCTTGTTGAGATAACAGAGGATTTCACCGAGGATAAAACGGTAGGCAAACGTGGCAAGCCTGCCACTTATAAATTCTCCGAATATAGGTTGTATCATCTGCAATGAAGTAATCGGGGCCATTTTGTGGGTTGGTACTTTGGAAAAAGACGCTAATACTCGGTCCTGTGTATCCGAACCAAGCGGCGTGCAGCCCTGCGAGCAGGCCTACAAACATTGCGATAATGAGTAGTATGAAACATAGTTTCTTCATTGTCTTATTTCCTCCTTTGAAGTTCTGTCTCAAGTTCAATGATAATTTGGTCTAAGAGATCATGGTTTACAGAGCGATTGCTGCGTTCTGTTTTCATGAGGGAAACTCTTTTCGCTGCCTCGAGTCGCGCCCGTTCTTCTTCATCGGCATCCGTTAACTCCCTATCAAAAGAACCGAAGGAAACGATTTTGGGTTGTAGCGACCTTGTTTTTTGCCAAAGTTCATCGCACCATTCGTTTGCAAGTGCGGCGACTTCGTCCGAGATATGAATCCGTAGAGGTCCCTTGGAGGCGATCCCTCTTAACGCTTTCAAACGTTCCCATTCCTCATCTGTCAGTTGAAACTCATCTCCAAGTTGCTCTTCCCACCGCACTTTCATATTGAATTGATTTCTTGGATAAAGTTCGGGCGGACCGTTGTTCACGCGAAAGTAGGTGTACCCGGGAGGGGGCGGGGTAAGCCCTTGGGATTCCCAGTAAGCTCTATCTCCTACATCATCTTTTTCTCTTATCTGTGAAGGGACATCATGCGGTCCCTCATGCCAAGTGCCGTCGGCGTGGAAATGTCCACCCTGTGAGGTATCCCCAACAGGTGCTTCAGCTGTCGGTTGTTGGGTCGGTTTCTCTATGGGTTTGACCGTCTTGTAAATCTTCACGGTTTCGGGGGGCGGTCGTGTCGCGAGTATGTAAAGCCCTACGCCTACGATTGCCACGACAAACACTGATAACGGGAGCCAGTATTTGCGTAAAAACATAGTTGTTCTCCTTTGCGTTGTTGTCCGCGTGTGTTATCTCCTCTCCACGTTAGGACAAACGAGGGGTTGACACGGCGGGTGTTGTCTGTTGGGTGGACAAACCTTGGGAAACGGGCGACACGGTTCAGGCCTGGCGCGGGCGAGGTGCCGCGCAAAACTTATCGTCATCATGAGTAGAAAGAGAGCAATAGGGATCCATCGCAAAACGTGTTTTCGCATCAGTCAGCTACTCCTTCCTAACCCAATTCTTTTAAAAACAGTAAAATCAAAATACAAGATAAGGGCTTAACAATCATTTTAGACCACGCCTTCCCTTTTTAGTGCTATCTATTTGTTCTGTCTTTTTATATAAGCGAAACTTTGCTGCTTTGAAACCCATTCACTCATCCGATTGTAGTGTCCGTATCGCGTACCCATTAATATGTGCTGAAAACACGAAAGTGTCATTTTTTTTTTTACCTCGTGTGCTTGTGCATCTTCGATAGTCTCCAGGACACGACGTTTCCGTCCAACCATGCGTCGTTTCGATCCATTTCGATAAACCACAATCCTGCGGTTTATGACGAGATGTCTCCGATGTATTACACGTGTAATACACGTCATAGCAACCCTTCAACTACTTATTATACGGATCGTCTAATGTCCCACACCGCGCATAATGCGCCTCACGCGCCGTAGAAGGCAACGACCACGTCAACCCACAACTGCCATCCGGACACGAAAATGACGGTAAACCCTCATTCAACGACGGCGGCTGGTATTTTGAAATCGTGTGCGCGGAAGTATAAGAGTAAGGTCCCCCGTGAGAAGATGAATTGTGACCCGAAACCACAAGGCTATACGCATTCCAAGCACTACGATAACGCGCAATCGCCGCAGAGGTCTCCCAGATACGTGTCTGCAACGCCGAGAGCGCCGACTCATACGCCGATTCTAACTCCGATGACGCATTGATTGAACCCGCTAAGCCCAAAGACTGAACTGCCGTCGAGATCGCCGACGGAACAGACGCATAGAACGTTGAGCCACCCGACACATACGCAATGGTTACCGTCGCCGCACCCGAAAACACCGAACCCAATGTCAGACGCTTGCCACGATTGATCTTCTTGATATTTTGATCATACACTGAACCGAGCGTCTGCATCAGACTACGCGCCTCACCAGCCTTCTGATTCTTGTTCTGAGCTTCGGTCTTTTTATCGTCCTGGCTCTTATACGCGTTCTGTTCTGGCTGGTAGTAGTCAGCAGAAGCAGAGAACGCAAACACCGATAACAACACACAGACAAACGCTGAAAAATAAAATCGTTTCCTCATTTTCTTTCTCCTAACTCAGGTAAGTCCGGATATGTGGTACTACGGATAAGTAAAGATGGGTACGTATAGTCACGATAACGATCAATGCGAGAAGAATCATACTCCAGTGATGGCCACGCTAACATCTTCAAATCGCTATTTCGCGCACGCACTTCCCAAGCAGAATACGACCCATCGGAATTTACAATCGGGTAACGTTCATTAATAGCGTCGTACAGCCTACGATTTTCTGCTGCGGCGCGTTGGAATTCAGGACTCTCGCCGTGTTCAGACATCGGAATCGTATGCCCATAATAGATATAGTGATACTCCGCGCGCGCTATCTCCATCGCTTCGGTATCGTCGGCAGGGAAGTCGGGGAGGTAATCCGCGGACCAATGCCCCCGTTCTTTCCCCTGTTGACGCAACGCCTCAACGGGATCGCTCGCCAGCAACTCCGCGTGGTAGGTCAGCGACCCCGTCGGTGTAGGGGGCGCAACTGGCGCGGGCGTTTCACCCACATCCGTTGATGGCTGCTCCACCGGTGCCTCATGCGGTTCAGCATGGAACGTACCATCGCCGTGGAAATGTCCACCCTGCGAGGTATCCTCAACAGGTGCTTCGGCTGTCGGTTGTTGGGTCGGTTTCTCTATGGGTTTGACCGTCTTGTAAATCTTCACGGTTTCGGGTGGCGGTCGTGTCGCGAGCATGTAAAGCCCTACGCCTACGATTGCCACGACAAACACTGATAACGGGAGCCAGTATTTGCGTAAAAACATAGTTGTTCTCCTTTGCGTTGTTGTCCGCGTGTGTTATCTCCTCTCCACGTTAGGACAAACGAGGGGTTGACACGGCGGGTGTTGTCTGTTGGGTGGACAAACCTTGGGAAACGGGCGACACGGTTCAGGCCTGGCGCGGGCGAGGTGCCGCGCAAAACTTATCGTCATCATGAGTAGAAAGAGAGCAATAGGGATCCATCGCAAAACGTGTTTTCGCATCAGTCAGCTACTCCTTCCTAACCCAATTCTTTTAAAAACAGTAAAATCAAAATACAAGATAAGGGCTTAACAATCATTTTAGACCACGCCTTCCCTTTTTAGTGCTATCTATTTGTTCTGTCTTTTTATCAAAAACTCCGAGACTAAAACTCCCATGCTTTAGCAGGGAGATACAGTCTCGCCCTCGTTAATTAGACCACGGGTCTATATTGAAAATAAATTTGACATTCTAACCTTTTTGTGGTATAATATCTGTATAATCTAACATAAAAATGTTTTTTACAATGAAATTAGAAACACCAGATTTAGTATATCAAACAAGTAGATATTCTACATACGCCTGTGAGTATCATATCATTTGGTGTACGAAATATAGACGATCTGCTCTGTCTGATGAAATTCAAGCACGTTTCAAAGCACTTGTATTAGAATCAGAAGAGAAATACGGATTCATTGTTCGTGCTATAGAGACAATGGCTGACCATGTGCATTTGTTGATGAGTATTCCACCAACCGAAAACGTAAGTATCATGGTTGGGAAAATAAAAGGCATGACAGCCAAAGTGTTGCGTGAAGAGTTTCCTCACCTGAAGTCAAGGTTGCCTAACCTGTGGACGCGTTCCTATTTTGTAGCCTCTACCGGGGGCGTGACATTAGAAGCTTTAAAGCAATATGTAGCATCTCAAAAAGGTGTCTAATGCCAAGTTTCTACCGAACAAAAACACTGAAAATAGAAGAACAACCGATATTCTCTGAAGTGAACGCTGCGTCTGCTAACATTTGGAATGACTGTTGCTATCAAATGGATATGTACCAGTGGCACCGTGGCTATCCGCACGCTCATAATCACTTCTATTTTGGTAAAGACTGTGAAGGCTGGATAGACGAAAAACTATCTAATCCGTTACTGCATTCGCAAAGTAGGCAAGCTGTTCGGGAGCGTTACTTCAAGTCTTGGAACTCCTACTCTGCTTTGAAAAAGAACGGTAGCATTCAGACACCGAAACCTCCTAACAAACGAAAAAACTATCTAACAACCCGTTGGAAAAAGTCTGCTATCCGATTTGTTGAAAGCAGTCTCTTTGGTAAACGCGTTGAACTCTCTATGGCACAAGGTCAACCGAAAATAGATATACCTTTACCAAAGAACTTTGATATGTCCAAAGCAGAACATATCGCGACGATTGATTTGTGCTATAACTACGGGCAATGGACACTCCATTTCTCGTATAAGTATGAAACCGAAACCACCGAAACGGGACAAGAAGTCGTAGGCGTTGATATAGGCGAAATACACCCGATTGTGAGTCATGACGGGACAGACACACGGATATTCAATGGACGGTATATTAGATCGCTATACCGACTGCGAAATAAAGTGCTTGCCGAGTTTAGTCAGACGATAAGCAGGTGTAAACGCCATTCCAAACGCTGGTGGCGATTGACACGTCGGAAATGGAGACGCATCCGAAAGATTGATAACCAAATCAAAGACGCACTCCACAAACAGACGACGAAGTTCGTCAAATACTGCGAAGTGAAAGGTATTGGCACGATAATCCTCGGAGACCTTACAGGTATCCGAAACACTATCAACTATGGTAAACGTGCGAATCAGAAACTCCACCAATGGGCTTTCGGTAAGATAGCGGAGTTGATAACCTACAAAGCAAAATCACTCGGTATCAAGGTTGAAACGATTGACGAATCCTACACCTCACAAACCTGCCCAAAATGTGGCAACCGAAAGAAACCAACACACCGAAACTATACCTGTCCCTGCGGATTTGAATATCACCGCGACGGTGTAGGTGCGCTGAATATCAGACGAAAGTATCTGGGCCACTTCGGTGTCCCCGTAGTGGCGGAAATGGGATTTTCCCGCATGACACCGCCCTTGGGCTTTCGCTTGGAAGTCCCTGTTGCCTCGTCTTAGACACGAGGAATGTTCCTAAAAGGAACAAAAGAACCACCCTCGCTTTAGCTGGGTGAGTATGTCAGAGGATCTCTTACTTTAATTATAAGCATGAAATCGGAAAAGTTAAGAGTAAATGTCATATTTTTTCGGAATTTCACGAAAAATATGCGCTGTGATCGTCCAATGAACAGTTCTGGAGAAAAAATAGAGGAGATTAGATATGAATGCAGATTTCGTCGGAAAATCTCACAACGTGCTAATTTTTTTCGTCATTTGCGCTGGGTGTGTAAAGTTTTTGTCACCAAGTTTATGCGGCATTTTGAGTCTGTTGATCCCAGAAGGTATCCCAAGCCCTGCTTTTGAGTAAACACCTCCAGAACAGAACCGCATTTATACCCGTCTGGCTCCATTTCATAGAGGCTTGCTTACACCGCTGAGCAACAACGTGTTTACACGCCGACTCAATGAGACCACTGCCGATGTGATACCCCTTTTCAGCAAATGTTTGATATTGCATCCGCTTTGAATGCTTCTGAAAATAACCGACTTCTCTTTGAAGAACTTCCGAGAGCATCGCGTTCCCGACACTCAAGGCACGGATCCGCAAAACGACTGTCTCAGTATCACCCGCATAGAGAAATGGCTCTGTCGCTTCACCCCATGAGTGAATACTTTCGTAGGCTTTTTCACCAAATGCCTGCTTCGCCACTTCATAAAGATGAGATTTCGCATGCATATAGTCAACGATCTCAACAGCACCGGCTTTCTGTTGAAGTGTTCTATGACTCACCTTTATACCGTGATGTGCCAACTCCTCTGAGGCTTCTCTAAAGTCCAAACGCGCAGAAAGACGACACATTGATTCGGCAACAGACACCGTGAAACCTTCTTTCAGACCGACCCGAGAATCCCACGGCACGTCATAAACATTACACGCATCACAACGATACACCCAACGAGAAACACCAACAACACCACATAACGTCTGAACATAACGCTGACGCTTACGAAAACGACGCAACTTGCCTTTACAGGCAGAACACAACACGGATACAGATGAGGCATCATTCGCACTTTCTGAGAGACACGTTTCTAAGACCTTACGACCCAACTCCCGCGTCAACTCTAAAACTTCTCTCTCAAGGACTTCTACGCCGGCAGACGTATCCAAAACAGTCTCTGAAAAAATCTCTTTGACTTCTTGGTCAATAATCGCTAAAATATCCATTAGGTATCCTCTCCTATCTAAAAACCTATCTAAACTCTTTTAGGAAAGGATACCACTTTCCAACATATTCTTCAACAGTCATACAAAATAACCGCTGCCAAAAACTTTACACACCCCAAGAAAAACGCATATAAGACTTTAGGGATGCGTATCCGTAGACAGGCGAGTACTATAAGAGTAGTGAGTAGAAGGCGCGAAGTCTACCAGCACTTCCCCGCTGGTAGTGCTTATTGGATCCAGAGATCAGCGTTGAGAGAAAGCGTTCGCTGCTGCCCGTTTGTTTCAAGCGTTATCTGCTTTTGGAGGATGTTAACGACTTCAGTGTCCGCGTCAAGTTTCTCACCTAATGTCACGATGCGGGTTGTGTTTCCTGCAGTCGTTTGAAGAATGGCTTTCGGTGGTATGTTCGCATCTGTGGGAAACCGAATTGTGCCAAGTAAGCGATAGGGTTCACTCGGACGCGGCGGGGTCCAACCGAGTGGACGGAAGAGGTTGTTGTCTATGATGGTCCGATAGAACGGATCAGATGGGAAGAGTGGAGGGAAGGAAGGTTGGAAGTGGATGCGCTGGTGCCGTGGCGACGGTGTGATCTTCACCGTCACGATTTCTGTCGTTGGATTCGGTGTATCAAGGGAAACCCGGAAGAGTACCAGTAATACAAACGCTCCCGCTATACAAAGATAACGGACGCGTCGGTTAAAAGGGGTACGTTGTGTTTCAGACATCGTTTATCGGACTACTGCGCCCAGTGGTAGTCATGCGTTCCCGAATCGCTGCTGCAGCTGCCATTGCTACAACGCGTGAACGATGAACCACAACCCGAACGGCGACACGTAAACGTCGTTTCGTGATTGTAGATTGCATTCGGATAACAGGTCCAGTAGACGGAACCACAATTGCTACAGTTATCAACGCGGTGTTCCAATCGGTCAGAGACTTCCGCACCACAGGCTGCGCGCGCACAAGAGACCGTTGTCGGTGGCGGAGGTGGTGCTGGATATGAATGCGTATGCGAATCACACGCATAGAAACTCGTCACGGTGCAGGAGTTCCCGTTGGCATCCGTAGACGTACAACTCGCCTGTAGACTATGATCTCCCGATACAGAGGTCTCATGCACTTCACACGCATGATACGTTGGAGACGGTGTCGGCGTTGGTGTCGGTGTCGGGGCGGGGGAGATACTTGCATAACTGTTCTGCCCCGAGACATCATCGTTGTGCTTCTCATGGCCAGCTGACGAACCATTAAAACATCTGCCACCAGGATTGTCACAATTACGGTAGTCCATATTGCATGTTACCGTATCGTAGGAAGATGTCCCCGAATTCCACTGCCGACCTTGTATCTTACACGTACGAAGCTTATGACGTGCCGTGCCTCCTGACTCATTACCCTCACACGTCCAATAACCAACATCACAACTCGCTGTACCCGTACAAGTCGACTTGTGTGCGGATACCGCAGAGGAATTAACTATAGAAAGCGGCACACCGATCCCCCCGGGAAAACCGCTATAATATGCCGAATGGCTGTGGTCATACCAGAAAACACCACACGCATTCGCACAATCCGCACCTAACATCGGGATGTATTCGTAATCAGGCGTATGTATTTTCAGCGGTGCTGGGTTGTTCTGAGAACTGAGGTGCGTCTGCTGGTGATCCCAACGTTTCACATACTCCGAATAGAACTGGTCGCGATCCGAACCCGCATTCGATATACGGCTATTCTGAGAGTTTATCTCGCTATACTTGCTGTTCAAGTCAAGACGGATCTGATAGTGATCACCATTATCAAGCAAGGCCAACATAGAAGTCGCCAAGGAGGCCAGTTTCAACTGCTTACCCGCTATCAGGATGACCATCGTCTTAAACTTTTTCACCTCCGTCCTGTTCTTGCTTGCGGCAGCGGAGATAACATCACGCTCGTATCTCAACTTTTGCAACTCATTGTTCGCAGCCCCCAAACGAAGCTCGTGTGTGCTCCATTCGCTTTGAGCTTCAGCAAGAATCGAAATTGTGAACGTTGAGCCGTAACTCGTTTTGATCTTAACCGGTGGGAGTTCATGGGCAAAACTGAACACAACAATCAATAGCGCAACGCCTATAAAGAGGCAGATCACAATTTTTAAATTCAACACTATCGCTGACCTCCTTGATTCGGTATAAAAGGACTCCTATCCACTTCCACAAGCGGAACATAACTGGATGTGACCTCATCAGCGTGGGCACGCATCTTTGCGTGTTCCGCGTAGACAGCATCCACCCACTTCTGTTGAAGTTCCGGCGAGGCAGTTTCGTGGTCGAAATCGGGATGTGCCTTGTAAAAACTATACATATCCTCAAAGAGATGAGGCAAAGTCTCAAATAAAGGGTTTTCCTCCATTCGCCTTATGATTATTGCGTTTCGCTCGCGCGCGGTCTTCGCGGCAGCCGTATCTGCGGCATTCTTTTCGACACGCGCTTTGAATTCTACATCGCTCTCAATCTTTTCGTCAGACGGCATCTCATGCGGCGCACTGTGCCAAGTGCCATTAGCGTGAAAGTGTCCACCTTGCGAGGTATCACCTTCTGGCACTTTCTCAGTCTGTTTCTGTCTTGCCTCCCATTGCTCAAGTCGTTCTTGAGCGCGTTCTAACTCTATTTTGCCTTGCCGTTCAATGTGGCGGAGATAGAGCGTGCCACTGACAATCATCAGCACAAAGAATGCCAGCGCACCTACGAAGATTCGGTTGGTGAAAAGGTCTTTTAACATTTCTGTTTCTCTGCTCCTTTGATTTCGGACATCCCTGATGGGGGGTGTCGTTGATTATCTACCCCATTGATACGGGCAAGATTCGATTTCGGTCGGATAAGGACAATCAATCGGTCGTGATGTGTCTACACGGTTGGGTGTCGCTGATGTGAGCAGACACACGACAAAACCCGCGACAATAAGTATCGCGAGCGATATCCAGTCTTTCAGTCGTTTGGACATCTACGTTTCCTTGTTGGTTGTGGAGGATGACACCGGCGGGGTGGCAATCTTCCTGTGCTATAGCCTGCTGGTTGCCTAATCCTCTCACAAAAACAACTGTTTTTATGATACGATAGAAAACCAGCGTTGTCAAATTAATCTTAGATTACTTAATGAAGGGTGTAACTGAACACCCATATTAAATTGCCCAAAACGGGAAATACTATTTACCCTTGCCCTCAATAAACTCTGAGAAGTCCAAATCTCGGCCCTCAGCATTTGCTGCTTCCCAAGCTGCCGCCCAAGCTTTCAAATCCCTCTTTGCCCGAGATAACCGATTTCTCACAGAACCGATAGAGGTTTCGCATATTTCAGCAATTTTCGCATAACGCTTGCCTGCAAGCTGCAAATGGAGCATCCGCTGTTCTAATTCAGGAAGTTGCACAATCGCCTCAAAGAGTCTCCCTCGTCGTTCTTTGTCCAGTGATTGGTCTTCCGCCATCCGGTGCGCAATGGCAGCCGCAATTTCCATATCAGTTACAGAAACATCAGAGAAGGATTGCATCCTGACACGCTTCTTGTTTTCCCTATGCCATCCCGCGATCAGCTGGTTAGCTATGCCGAACATCCAATTCAAAATCTTCTCTGGTTCTCTAAGCGTTCTTAAATGTTCTTTCGCCTTGAGAAATGTGTCTTGGGTCAGTTCCTCGGCGCAATGCCAGTTGTCTATTTTATTGAAAATATACTGGTGGAGACGTGGCTTGTACCGCTCATAAAGTGCTTCAAAAGCCCTTTCCTCTCCAGATAAAATTTGGCGAACGAGTTCTGCATCCGACCTTTGTTCATCAGTCACTTGACATTTCATCAGTCACTTGACATAGGGTCCCCCCAGTTGAAAGCGGAATTGTGGACCTCAAGCATCAAAAGAAGGTTTTGTGCTTTCATAGGATATGAATGCAGATTTCACAAAAAAATCTCACAACGGGCAATTTTTTTCGCATTCGCGCTTGACGATACGAATAAAGACCTGTAAAATAGTAGTATTTTAGATGGATACATTCTGTAGATATTGAAGACAGTACGGATGGAAGGATTTGTTGTGAGGCAATCTGTCTCCTACAACAACGGTGGAAGGATGGAAGATAAGAAGGTATAACGCAGTGCCGAACTTCACAGCAGAAGAACTCACCACTATTTGCCTCAGCGTCTTTGAAAAATTAAATATCCGGGCAGCCGAAGCGGAAATCGTAACCCGTTCTATGGTGGATGCCAACCGCGTCGGACACGACTCACACGGCGTTATTCATCTCACAAAATATGTCCGTGAGTTGGAAGCAGGGTTAATTCAGCCGAATGCTCCAACAGAAACACTGCATGAATCCGCATCCATTGCAGTATTAGATGGGAATTGGGGGTTCGGTCCCGTGATAGCGACGCGCGCCGTTGAATTGGCGATTGAGAAAGCAAAACAGACAGACATCAGTGCTGTTGCCGTATCGCGGTGTAATGAGACGGGTAGATTGGGTGGGTATGCCTGCCTCGCGGCAGATGCCGAGATGATCGCGTTGCTTACAGCAAACGACCACGGCGGTGGGACGTGTGTCGCACCGCACGGCGGGGTTGAAGGTAGACTCTCTACCAATCCGATCGCGTGTGCAGTGCCGATTGAGGGACGGGATCCGATCGTGCTGGATATGTCTACGAGTGTTGTCGCATCCGGGAAAATCCGGGTCAAACAGCATCAAGGCGAGCCTGTTCCACACGGATGGCTCATTGATGCGGAAGGTAAGTCAACGACAAATGCAGACGATTTCTATGGTGTGCTACCCGCTGCCATATTGCCTTTTGGTGGCGTTGCTGCACACAAAGGGTTTGGTCTGAGCGTTATCGTGGACATCCTATCGGGCGCGCTTACGGGTGCCGGATGTAGTCAAGGTGAAGATGCCCGCGTCGGCAATGGGTTGTTCGTGTTTGTGATTAACGTTGGGAGTTTCAGAGCATTTCCGGGATTCAGTGCAGAGATAGAGCGTTTTATTGGGTATCTCAAATCAGCAAAGCGCGCTGCTGGTTTTGACGCAATCCGGATGCCGGGGGAACGGGGTTGGGAGGAACAGCGTAAACGAGAACAAGAAGGCATTCCGATAGATGCGGAGACGTGGCAGCAGATTCAGGCATTATTGTAAGGGTTTTTCTGCTATGTTACTGTTAATGAGTTGCCTGTCTCTGGATGGAATAGGTGCGCCTTGTCCATGTTGAAGTTGACTGTCAGTGGCGTATTGTGTTGTGGCATATCAACGAGATCAGATTGGGCAACGAAACTGTTCTTCTCTGTCCGCAGATACAAGAGGGCATGGTTGCCAAGGGGTTCAACCAGTTCCACCTGTGTGCCAACGCTGTTCTTCCCGTTTTCGCCGATATGAATATCTTCTGGTCGGATGCCAAGCACTACGGAATCCCCCGAAAGCTCCTTCAGTACCGACTGGAGTTGGGCATTCAACTCCACCTTGAAATTTTCAAATTCAAGTATCGGAGCACCGCCTTTGTTTACAATATGCGTCTCTATAAAGTTCATCGGTGGCGTGCCGATGAAGCCACCGACGAATTGGTTTGCGGGTTTGTGATAGAGCGTCCCCGGATCAGCAATCTGCTGGATTTTCCCCTCATTGAGCACAACGATTTGGTCCCCCATCGTCATCGCCTCAACTTGGTCGTGTGTGACATAAACAATCGTAGCGTTGAGTCGATCGTGCAGGCGACTGATTTCCATCCGCATTTGCACACGTAGTTTTGCATCGAGATTGCTCAACGGTTCATCGAACAGGAATACTTTTGGGTGCCGAACGATTGCCCTGCCGACTGCGACACGCTGACGTTCACCGCCAGAGAGATGCTTCGGTTTGCGGTTCAGTAGGTGTGAGATACTCAGAATCTCTGCCGCCGCTTTGACGCGCTGTTCAATCTCCACTTTCGGATATTTGCGGAGTTTCAGCCCGAACGCCATGTTCTTATAGACCGTCATGTGTGGATAGAGGGCATAGTTTTGGAAGACCATAGCGATGTCTCTATCCTTCGGCGGGATGTCGTTGATGCGTTCGTCGTCGATATAGATGTCGCCTTCTGTTATCTCTTCCAATCCGGCGATCATCCGCAGAATTGTCGATTTACCGCACCCCGATGGACCGACAAGCACGGTAAACGACTCATCTGGAATCTGAAAATCTGCTTGTTCAACTGCAAGAACGTCACCGTCATAAATTTTAGTGACCTCTTTCAAAGTAAGGTGTGCCATAATCTTCGCAATTCGGGGCTACAAACCCCTCCTACATTGCTTTATTCTCCGAGATGAAATAGTGCTTCGTCAACTTCAGCGTTCAACGCGATGTCGGTAATCAAAATTTGCCGATATTCCCCGCCTTTTGTCGCACGATGATGTGCGATTTTAACACCGTCCACCTCCCGATAGTCATCAAAAAACGCTACCACATTTTGCATGCCGCCTCCAATCTCAATATCATAACTAAACTGGATTATATAGTGCGTCACATCGCTAATAAAGACTTTTAACGCTTTCCCAGAAGGCTGCGTAACGAGAAGAACGGACGTAGGAATGTCGTTTACCTCCTCTGTACCTGCGTATTGAACCGGAATATCGCCTTTTGAGAGCATCGGTAGAAGCCAGACGGGTTCTCGGAAAAGGCTATCTTTAAAGAAGGTAATATAAGACGCAGCCGCCTCAGGTGGAAGAGGTTTGACTTCGCCATCTGCTAACTGGAAGAAAGAATTACCATCAAAGACTAAACCGCCTGTGTTGCCCTCTGTATGCCAATCACTGCGGAATTTGTCACGGTAAAAGTACGCTTTAGAGCGTCCTTCATCCTGCACATCCCCATCAGGGAAGTGTTCAAAACTGTGGGATTCGGTCACGATATTTTTCACCGCCTGTAGTTTCTCAAGCCCACCGTGCGCAGCGACAGCTGCATCAATAATTTCTTTGACATTAGGGACTGTATTTTGCGCACCTTCAGAGGCATCAGGTGGTGTCGTTACCGGTGTATCAGGCGCATCGGCGGGTTTCGCGAGGTTCTCTTTCACCAATTCGGCAACGGCAGTTTCAACATCAAAACCGCCGAGGCTTGCCTTTCGGATAACACCTTCACCGTCAATTAGGAAGGCTGACGGAATTCCCCAGACCCCGTATAGCGTCCTTATCTCTCGACTTTCATCCCAATAGTGAACCCACGCAAGCTTCTCTTTCTCAATATACGTTTCAAGCGGTTCCTTTGACCTGTCAAGGCTTATACCGATAATCTGAAACTGCTGATCTTTGTACTGTTCATAAGTCTTCTTAATTTTCGGCATTTCAGTGATGCAGGGTCCACACCACGTCGCCCAGAAATCAAGCAGTACAACCTGGCCACGGTATTTTTCTAAGGAGAGTGATTCACCCTTGAGATCCGTCACCTGAAAATTCGGTGCCGGTTTACCGATCCACTCACTCGGATGTCCTCTTTGAGGTTTCTGTACTTCTTCTTTTTGAGGCGTTGTCTCTGGCTTAAGAAGTTTTGTTGCTGGTATTGATTGTGACGGGGAACCCGCCTCAGATGTTTCGGTGGGGGTATCGGCAGGTTTTCCAAGATTGGTCTGAACTAATTCAGCAACAGCAGTTTCAAGCCTATGACCGCGGAGGTTGGTCTTTTGAATAACACCTTCGCCGTCAATCAAAAAAGTTGACGGAATCGCCTGGACTTTGTAAAGATTGGCAATTTTACCGGTGTTATCCCAATAGTGAATCCACGCAAGATCCTTTTCTTCAATAAACGCATCAAGTGGTTCCTTCGACCTGTCGAGACTGATACCGATGATCTGGAATTTCTGATCCTTGTATTTCTCATAAGTCTCCTTGACGTTCGGTATCTCTGCGACACACGGTGGGCACCACGTCGCCCAGAAATCGAGCAGTACAACCTGGCCACGATATTTTTCCAATGAGAGTGGTTCACCTTTTAGGTCTGTCACCTGAAAATCCAGTGCGGGTTTGCCAATCCATTCGCTCGGCCGCGCCATCGGTATTGAACTCGCTCCCGGTGGTTTCGGCAATTCACCTGTTCTCTCTGTTTTATCCTGTTCGAGCAGCTGCTTCGCAAGTTTTGCTTGTGATCGCCCACCGTACTTTGGGTGATTTACCAATCTCTGATAAGCAACATCCGCTTCGTCGTGCTTGCCGAGTTTGTCATACGCCAATCCCAATCCTAACAGACAACGCTCGACGTATCGTGCCTCTGGAAGGTCCTTGAGGACTTTTTCAAAGGCTTCGATGCCTTCTTCAACACGTTCCAATTTCACTAAGGCATCGCCAAGAAGATAGTAGACCTCATCGACCCGTCTGTATTCAGGATGCGCTGCAACAAAGTCTCTGGATTTTTCTACTAACTTCTCTAAATCTTCAGATTTGGGCTGCTGCCTAAGCTCTTTGTAGATTGCCTTAATTTCCTTATATTTGTCGGCGGGCTTCACCGAATAAGCATCAGCGAGGTTAGCGCAAAAACCGATTAGCACGAGGCTCGTAAGCGTACCAATGAGGATACTATGGAAGATTCTGTTTCCTTTTTGCTGTGAATTTATTTCATTTTGGCTGAACATCTTAAACCTCCTGAGATCTGTTGAACCGCCTATTTGAATTTGCGGCAGTGTCTTATAGTAACTCCTAATGAAAACCTCACCAGCGAACCGGCATTTAATTTCCCAGATTTTCGCGTACGAGCTCAGCAACAGCCGTCTCAAGCGCGCTACCCCGGAGATTCACTTGGCGGATGGTACCCGCACCGTCAATCAGAAAAGTGGATGGGATCGCACGAACGTTATACATATTCGCAATCCTGCCACTATTGTCCCAATATTGCCGCCACGCGAGACCTTCACTCGCTATGTATGTTTCAAGGGGTTCCATCGACTGATCTAAACTGATACCAATAATCTCGAACTTCTGGTTCTTGTACTTTGCGTAAGTCTGTTTAACGTTCGGCATCTCAACGATGCAGGGTCCACACCACGTCGCCCAGAAATCGAGCAGCACAACCTGCCCACGATACTGGGATAGCGAGAGCGGTTCACCCTTCAAACCCGTCACCTGAAAATCCAACGCTGGTTTGTTGATAAAGTGGCTTGGTCTTGGACCCTGGTTTGCCCCAGACGCGTTGGCTACTTCGCCGGTTCTTGCATCTCTATCCTGTGCCAGAAGTTGCTCTGCAGTTTCGGAGTACCTACCGCCACGATACTTTGTGTGATTGACGAGTTTTTCGTAAAGCGGATCTGCCTGATCGTGTTCACCGATTTTGTCGTAAGCCAATCCCAACCTTAACAGGCTCGGTTCAACGTAATCAGCGGCAGGATAGTACCGAATGAGTTCGTCAAAAACCTCAATCGCTTTTTCAGTCCGACCGAGTTGGATTAAGCTGGTGCCAAGAAGATAGTAGACTTCATCAACCCGTTTATCTTTTGGGTATGCCTTGATAAAAGTCCTTGATTTCTCAACTAATACTTCGTAAGCACCAGGATCACCGCTGTTTTCAAGTTTTCCAGCAATCGTTTTGATTTCGTTGTACGCCTCACTATCTGGCAGCGCAGTTGAACCGGTAGTGTCAAGCGTCAAACTCGCACAGGAACTGAGTACTATTAATCCTGTGAGCGCGATAACAAGCAAATACCACCAAGGCACCCTGATGGTTTCATTTTGGGTAAGCATTTCAGGCTCCTTTAGGTTAATTGGCGTGCGTTAAACGGCATTCTGATAGGAATACGCCAGTAACAGCTTAATTTCTTCCGCCTGTACCTGTTGCAAGAAACGGGTTACATCAGCGTCAGATCCGTTTTCAGCCGCCTGACACCAATCAATAAACTGGTACGCATCCCAATTCCCATCTGCTTCGATCGTCTGTGCGATATTTGCTAACGCGTCTGATGGATTCGGTATCTCCTTCAAGATCGCGAGTGCGCGTTCGCGGAGTGCCGGAAAAATCGGATGCGTCCCGACCCTACCGAACCAATATTTCGAGTTGCTATAGTCCGGCTCACGGCGGTGCATGATACCGTGCCAGTAGCTGCCCGTCTGATTTCCAAGTTCCTGTGAGATTGTATGCGATTCATCCAATGCGTCATTCCACAAAAGCAAACCGCTCTTGATGGCTTCACCAAACGTGGTATTTTTCACGGATTTCCCGTGAAAAAGATCGTCAAGGGATGAAGATGCCAGTGCGTCTGTTAGTTCAGGACTCCACGCCTCTTGCGGGACGAGTGTCGGGAGCGGGTTGCCTGCTTCTAATTTTTCGATAACTTCGGCAATTGCCGGGGTGTATGTTACATCCATGTGAAACTCCTTAGTATACAAATCGGTTGGTTGAAATTTAGTTTAGCATCTTTTGCCGAATATATCAAGTATTTTCAGATTTTCGTTGGTGCCACAATAAATTTTGTTATTGCTGCTGAAATGTGTTACAATTATCAAAAAGGCTTGCAAGTTTGGAGAAAGTTTTAGTTAAAATGGGAACTGCGTTTAAAAAAGCACTCATCGTTTTCATTGGGTTCATTGTGGTCTTGGGAGGCGTTTTAATCGGTGTTATCCAGAACTTCTCTCAATATCAGTCGCTGCCAGAAACGATACAGATGGTAGATTTTGAGGGGATCTTGTTGGCAGTTCTGGGGGCGTGTATTCTGAGTTTAGTCAGTGTTGTGTTAACTTTCTGGTTGGCTCGTGCTTGGGCAAATGAACAACCTGAATTGGGTGAACGGATTATTCGCCTCGCGCTTGTCGTCAGTATCAGCTTGATTGTCGTTTTCGGCGGTTTGGCAAGTGGCTTGATTATTTTACGCACGTTATGGACAATCGGCTTTTTTTAACTTGCATTTGTGTTACTGATATGGTATAATTAGTTAATCGTGATTTGGGCATAAGGTCGTAGCCACAGATTCGCTGAGATTCGGTTTTGTTGTATCTATGTCCGATGTCCGAGTCGATACAAAACGTTTTGTAGATAGAATTCTCTCACATACCGTAGCGCAACGGATAAGTTTGTCGCTTTCGTTTTAACATAGGCTTGCAAGCGGTGCTCTACGATTTATGCAGGCTTGTAAGCGGCGCATTGTAGCGCCTTTACTTGGGGGTGTGAAAAATACACTACAGAGGCAAACGTACGCAAAGAACGCAGGAAAGGCAAAGTCGTTCAAATCATCAGATTCGAGCTAAAGAGATTTTATTAATAGATCACGAGAACAAACAGGTGGGCGTTATGTCCCCCCGTGAGGCGATGCAGCGTGCTGAAGATGTCGGATTGGATTTGGTGGAAGTTTCACCGAATGCCAAGCCTCCCGTTTGTAAGATTATGGACTACGGGAAGTATCAGTATGAGAAAAACAAGCGCGCCCGTGAGGCTCGGAAGAAACAGACGAAGGTAGTCCTTAAAGGGATGCAGTTCCGACCAGATACTGCCGAACACGACTACCAGTTCAAGAAACGACATGTTGAGGATTTCCTCAAAAACGGGTGGAAAGTCCGAGCGACCGTTCGGTTCAGAGGTCGAGAGATGCTCCACACCGACCTCGGCAGTAACCTGCTTTCACGGCTCAAAGATGAGCTTGAAGAGATCGCTGATGTCGAACAGCCACCACGTATGGAAACGCGCATCATGTCGATGATCCTTGCTCCGAAATCTTCATAGTGTTCTGGTCGTGGTACCCGTGCGTAAGGAGCAGTATTTGTTAAATGGCGCGCATTCGCCGTTTTGCGAGATGCTTGTTTACAGTAAATCGTAGGTGGGTGAAGGCTATATTTTTTTTAGTTTCCTGTCCCGGAGTGCTGTACCCTCGGACAGAAAAAGGAAGTTCTGATGCCGAAAATTAAAACACATAAAGGTGCGGCAAAACGTTTCAAATTCACGGCGAAAGGTAAAATTCGTCGCAAGCGTGCTTATGCTGGACACCTATTCATCTCGAAATCGTCGAAACAGAAACGTAGATTGCGACAGGCGACCCTTGTTGACCCAAGCAATGAGAAACGTTTGAAACGTCTGATTCATCAATAGAAGTGAATGCCCAAACGCGCGAGAAACGACGCAACTGTGGGCGAAAATAGTGGAAGCGATCTCGGATGACTCCGCGGGTCGCGACAGGAGTTCTAAATGGCACGAGTAAAAACAGGGAATGTTCGACGCAAACGGCGGAGCCGGATGCTCAAGCATTCCAAAGGCTATCGCGGTGGACGGAATAACCTCAAACGCACCGCCACTGAAGCGGTAGAGAAGGGGTGGAATCACGCCTACGCCCACCGTCGCGCACGAAAACGCGATTTTAGACGACTTTGGATTGCCAGAATTAATGCCGCTGCGAGATTACACGGACTCACCTACAGCCGATTCATACACGGGCTTAAAGTCGCTGGTATTGAGTTGGATCGAAAAGTTCTCGCCGACATCGCCGTGAATGATGCGGCTGGTTTTGGACAGCTTGTCGCCCTCGCAAAGGGATAGATGGGCGGATTTATCGCGAATTTTTACATTACAAGGATTAATAGATTAAAAGGCTATGAAGGGACTTATGTAAGCTGTTGATACCTCGCAAATAGAGAGACCGCGTCATCGGCTGAAAGCGCGGTTTTGCGAGCGACAGCCGAATTTCATCCCGGAGCTACTGGAAATTGGAAAATGAAGCGGGTAGATTTGTAGGCGTGACCTCAAGGTCGCCATAATCTACCAAGCGGGGTGGTACCGCGGAAGTCGATGCCTGTCGCTTTCGTCCCCATAACAACTTCAACCACGAGATTGAAGTTTGGGGCAGAGTGATAGGCGTTTCTTTTTAAGACTAAGGGGAACTATGAAAGCAGAATTACAAGCGATTCAGGCGGAAGCACTTGAGGCATTAAAATCGGTGGAAACATCAGACGCGCTTGAATCGCTCAGAATTACGTATTTTGGACGCAGGGGAAAATTGACGGATGTCATGAAAGGCATGGGCAAACTTTCCAAAGAGGAACGTCCAGAGATCGGAAAACTCGCCAACGAAGTGCGTGCAACACTAACGCAGGCGTTTGAGGCGGCAACACAAGCACTCCATAGTCAACAACAGGAACAGCAGCTTGCGGCAGAATCTGTGGACATCACGCTCCCCGGACGGAAGCCTGCTTATGGGAAAGCACATCCCGTGATGCAAACCTTAGAACGGATTGAAGAAATATTCCGTCAAATGGGGTTTGAAGTTGTAACCGGACCGGACGTTGAGACCGAGTACTACAACTTCGATGCGCTGAATACGCCTGCTGATCATCCCGCTCGCGATCTACATGATACCTTTTACCTAACAGACGGACACCTCTTGCGGACGCATACATCACCCGTTCAAATCCGCACGATGGAGAACCAAAAACCACCGATCCGCATCATCGTACCCGGAAAATGCTATCGAGTGGATTACGATGTCTCACACACGCCGATGTTCCATCAGGTTGAGGGTTTGCTCGTGGACAAGCATGCCACTTTCAGCGAACTCAAAGGGATTTTGACTTCCTTTGCCCAACAGATGTTCGGTGATCAAACACAGATGCGTTTCCGTCCCCATTTCTTCCCGTTCACGGAACCGAGTGCAGAGGTGGATATTTCTTGCACTGTTTGTCAAGGGGAAGGGTGTCGGAGTTGTGGCGGTAGCGGATGGACTGAAATCCTGGGGGCAGGTGCCGTTGATCCAGCCGTATTTGAAGCGGTGAACTACGATCCGAATGAAGTTACCGGGTTTGCCTTCGGTATGGGGGTGGAGCGGATCGCAAACCTTCAGTTTCGCATTCCAGACATGCGCACCCTCTATGAAAACGACCTCCGTTTCCTACGCCAATTTTAAAAGGAGGCGGCGCGTAAAATTTGCAAGTTTACAGGTGTGCTAAAATCTGTAAAATTGTTTCCGATCCACGTACAACTTTAGATCATTTTAGTTCACTTTAACGCACTTTACGGACTTTATCATGAATGTAACCCTAAATTGGCTAAAAAATTATATCGACTTTGAATTTTCTCCAAGCGAACTCGCCGATCGACTCACGATGTTAGGTGTCGAGGTCGAATCTATAAAGCAGCTCGGTGCTGAACTTGAAGGCGTGGTCGTCGGTAGCGTCACTTCTATCCGACCCCATCCGAATGCAGATAAACTCGTCCTCTGTCAGGTAGATATCGGTGAGACGGAAGAACTCCAGATTGTCTGTGGTGCCCCGAATGTCCGAGAGGGGATGCTTGCTCCGGTTGCGACAATCGGTGCAACGCTCCCTATCGGTTTGACAATCAAACGCGCTAAACTGAGAGGTGAAGAATCACACGGAATGCTCTGCTCCGAAAAGGAGTTAGGTTTAGCGGCGCAGCTTGCAAGCGCATATAATAAGGCTGAAGATGCCGCAGGTTTGATGGACTTACCGGCGGATATACCCCTCGGCACGTCCTTTTCAGAGGCGCTCGGATTGGACGATGTTGTGTTTGAACTTGAAGTTACACCGAACCGTCCAGATTGCCTCAGCATGATTGGTGTCGCTCGCGAAATCCGAGCGGAGACAGGAAACGCTTTAAAACTGCCGCAAGTTGACTTCAACGCATCCGAAACCGATATTCAAGAGATGACCTCTGTAACAATTGAAGCACCCGACCTCTGTCCGCGCTATGCTGCGCGCGTCATTCAAGGCGTTAAAGTAAGTGCGTCGCCGGAATGGTTACAACAGCGGCTTGAATCCGTCGGTGTCGGTGTTATTAACAACATTGTTGATATTACGAACTTTGTCCTGATGGAATACGGGCAGCCGCTTCACGCTTTTGACTATCACAAACTCGCAGAAAACCGAATTGTCGTGCGTCGTGCAGCGGCGGGTGAAAATATAACGACGCTTGATGAAGTTGCGCGTGAACTTACGCCTGATATGCTCGTTATTGCCGATGCCGAAAAGCCTGTCGCGCTCGCAGGGATTATGGGTGGATATGATTCTGAGATCACAGAGACCACCGCTGATGTGTTGTTAGAGAGTGCTTACTTCAACCCGTCAAGCATCCGTGCGACCGCTAAAGCGTTGGGGGTTAGTACGGAAGCATCTTATAGATTTGAACGTGGTGCCGATCCCGGTATAGTCCTCGCTGCACTTGACCGTGCCGCACAACTCATCGCCGAATTAGCAGGCGGTACGATCTGTGAAGGTATCGTTGATGTCTATCCGGGACAGCAGCCCTTGACTCGAATTCAACTCCGTCCGGAACGAGTCAATTTCATACTCGGAACTGCCCTTGAAGCGACAGAGATGGCGCGGATTTTAAGCCATCTCGGTTTCGATGTCAAAGTAAACGGTGCGGAAGACTATGAAGTCATTGTGCCGACATTCAGATCTGACATTACCCGCGAAATCGACTTGATTGAGGAGATCGCGCGCGTTTACGGATACGATAACATCCCGACGATGTTACCTAAAGGTGATATTCCTGTCCCCGCGCCGAACCCGAGCACAGAGGTTCGTAAGCGTGTAAAGCGTTTTCTCCTCGCCGCTGGAATGATGGAAGCGATCAATTATAGTTTTGGTGATCCGAGCTGCTTTGACAGGATTCGTTTCACAGCCGACGATCCTCGCCGCGATACTTTGAAGCTGCAAAATCCGCTGAGTCCAGAAATGTCGGTGCTCCGCACAACACTGCTACCGCGTCTACTTGAGAACGCACAGCATAACCGCAACCACCAGATAGACACTATTGCGCTCTTTGAGATAGGGAGCGTCTTCATCGGTAATGGAGAACAGAAAGAGCCGGAACGGGTTGCAGGTGTTCTCGCTGGCCAGATTGGGGAGGGGGTCTATAGTGATCCCTATCGGTCACCTGATTTCTACGACATCAAAGGGCTTGTGGAAGGGATACTTGAGGTATGCGGCATTGTTGATTACACGCTGCAGAAAACGGATACGCCAACTTTCCACCCGGGTCGCAACGCGAAAGTATTATTGGGCAATAAACAGGTCGGTACATTCGGGGAGGCGCATCCAGAGGTGCTCGAAAATTACGATCTGCCGTATAAGGCATACCTCTTTGAATTCGATATGGAGGTGTTGGTGGACGCTGCTATATTTGCGAAACGTTTTGAACCTATCCCCATCTACCCTACGGTTGAGCGTGATCTTGCGATTGTCGTAGATAAAGAAGTCCTGTCCGATATGCCGACTGAACTTATTTACGCAACAGGGGGCGAATTAGTCGAATCGGTGCGTCTCTTTGATGTCTATGAAGGCGAGCAGGTTCCGGAAGGCAAGAAGAGCCTTGCCTACGCTATCACGTACCATTCGGCGACCGAAACTTTGACAGACAAGGCAGTAAACACCCTCCATGGTAAGGTTGTCAAGCACCTCAATCAGAAACTTGGTGCCGAATTACGGATGTAGGGCGAGGCAACCTCGCCCCTACGGTGAACTATGCAGGCACATCGCATAAAAAACCTATTTTCTGCCATCGCTCGTTATTACGATTTTCTTAACTCGCTGTTAAGCCTGAGGCGTGACAAGATGTGGCGACGGGAAACAGTCAAGGCAAGCGACGTTGAACCGACGAGCAAGGTGCTGGATGTCTGTACCGGTACAGGTGAACTTGCCCTTGCATATACTGACAAAATTGCAGCGGACGGTTTTGTTATCGGATCAGACTTCTGTTTTGAGATGCTCGTTATCGGCGATCAGAAAGTCAAGGCTGGAAGAGGGGAACAAAAGAGAGGAAAGCTGGAAGAGGGGAAGGATGGGGACTCCAACCTTCCAACCTTTCAACCTTCCAATCCAACGCCTTCCGCCCTTCCACCCCCTCCTCCCATCGTCCGTTTTCTCGCAGCCGATACGCTCACCCTTCCCTTTCTGGACAACACTTTTGATGTTGTCTCCGTCGGTTTCGGTATTCGGAACGTTTCAGATTTAGAGGTGGGGATACGCGAAATGGTCCGCGTTGCTGCACCGGATGGCAGGGTCGTTATTTTGGAGTTTACGCAACCCGTGAATCCGTTGTTTAGAAGCCTCTATTATTTCTATTTTACTAAGATTCTGCCTTTTGTTGGGAACCTCATATCTCGCAGCAAAGATGACGCTTACGGGTATCTCCCGCGTTCTGTTATGAAATTCCCGGATTGCGATGCTCTGAAAGCGGTGATGGAGCAGTGCGGATTGATGGATGTGCATTTTTACCGAAAAACATTCGGCATCGTTGCGATTCACGTTGGAAGAAAGCCGAGGAACGTCGGTTGACTTAATGCGTGCGATATTGATACCGTTCTCAATCGTGTTCCTTCGCCAACCGTTCAATATGCGCCACAACAGATTCGGATACCCCTTCTAAACTATACCCACCTTCCAATGCTGAAACAACACGTCCCGATGTGGTTTCCTGGGCAAACGCAAGCATCAAGTCTGTGAGTGCGGCAAACCCGTCTGCTGTGAGTTCGGTTCCAGAAAGCGGATCGAGATAGTGGGCATCAAAACCCGCTGAAATTAGTAGAAATTCTGGCGAGAAGTCTCGGAGTGCAGGGACGAGAACATTTGTAAAGATGTTGATGTATTCGTCATCTCCGCTTCCAGCAGGCATCGGCACGTTTAGGGTCGTGCCGTGTGCTTTGCCGCTACCGCGCTCGCGACTTGAACCGGTGCCCGGGTAAAGTGGCGATTGATGGATAGAAAAAAAGAAGACGGATTCATCCTCATAGAAAATGTCTTGTGTGCCGTTACCGTGATGGACATCCCAATCAACGATTGCAACTTTCCCTACACCGTGTTCCCGCTGAAGATAGCGCGCTGTAACCGCGATGTTGTTAAACAAGCAGAACCCCATGCTCTGTCCCGGTGTGGCGTGGTGTCCTGGCGGACGCACCATAGCGAAAGCGTTTTTCACCTCACCGGTTGTGACTGCATCTGCTGCTCGCAAGACACCGCCTGTCGAAAGCAACGCAATATCAAATGACTCAAATCCAACGGTCGTGTCGTAAGTGAGCGGGATCTCTTGTTCGCAGTGTTGTCGGATATGTTCAGGATAGGCAAGGTTATGCGCGTAAGTGAGTTGTTCAACGCTTGCTGGTGTTGGTTCAACTTGGTGCAATTGATCCCATACATCGCTTTGTTGAAGTGCTGCCAAGCTTGCACGCAGCCGATCTGGTCGTTCAGGATGTCCCGGACCGGTATTGTGATTAAGGTAGTCTGGATGATAGGCGAAACCTGTTTTTTGTGTCATAAGTGTGTTTGCATTCAAAGGGTTTTTAGCACAAAGGAGATACACCCCGGCAAGTCAGGAAATTCAATTAGATAACCACCGCCTTCTTCAGGCGGCAGTATACTTATATTAAACGGATATTGGAGTTTCCTCATAATTCACCATTATAACGTGATCTATGCCTATTATCAAGTTAAAATTCAGTTTAAGAAAACATGTGTAGGTCTCCAATGAAAGGAACTGATGGTAGATTTTGGAATTACTGATACACCCGAGAATTTCAATGACCCCTCGATACCCTTGACTCGCGAAATTTTCATAGCAAATTTCATAGCAGCTTCATAGCAACCTTTGATGAAAATTGCCTAAAACCCAATCGTGGTAAAGGTTTATAGCCTTACTATAAACATATTGAATTCGCAGTTTTGCTATGAAAACTGTGAAACGCGTCGGTCTTATAGTAGATTTTGGAATTGCATATACACCCATAAAGGAAACTGGGTTCCCCAGTTCCCCTACGCCCATTGAGTGGGCAACTAATTATTGATTCTGCTATAAAAGCGTATTCGCCGAGGCACCGGGACCTCGGCGAACAGTGGAAACTTTTTATGTAAGCAATAATTAGTTGTTGCACAAATCCAAGATAACGAGTATTCTTATAATCAAATGAAAAAACAAATTGGACAAGTTTTTACACCGCTGAAATGGGCGGAATGGCTTATCAACAGATGGAGCATCTTTGACGCATGGCTTGATGGGGCACATATCTGCGACCCTACTGCTGGACAAGGCGCATTCCCGCTTGCGATACTCCATATTGCAAAACAAAAAGGGGTTGCTATTACGCCTGAACGTCTGTCACGGTTGACACTTATCGAGATAGTTCCCTCACATCTTGAACGGTTCAGAGAGAACGTCAAGTGCGAGCTTGGTATTGACTTCCCCGCTTCTCAAATCTTCTGCCAAGATGTTATCATGGAAATGCATAGGGCGAAATATGACATTCTCGTTGGGAATCCACCGTGGACTAACTTCGGAGATTTACCGACAGCATATAAAGCGTGTGTAAAACCTTTTTTCCTTGAAGAAGAACTTGTGCCGGACAGACAGAAGATGCTTTTGGGTTCTTCTCGGGTTGATATTGCAGCACTGGTGCTGAAGGTGGCTTTGGGAAGATTGCTTAAAAAGAACGGCGTAGGATACTTTTATATCCCAACATCCCTCTTTTTTGGCGAAGGTGCCCACAGTGGATTTAGGAATTATAGTGCTAGATCTACACTAAATGAGGTTGATGCCCGTAGAGATTTTGCGGTAGATACCGTCTATGAATTCACATCAACGAGAGTATTTGAAGATGTGGTTACATCGTATTGTTGCGCGAAATTTCAGATAGATACACGGCAGAATTTTCCGGTTTCATATTTTACGGAGTTGGACGGTGAGTGGGTTGCGCATAAGGCATTACCCCTCAAAAATCCGACAGATCCGTGGCGAGTCGTGCAAAATCTTGATGAACTGAATACGGACACAAGACTCGAAATCAGTTTGTCGCCGGAACAAAAGCCTCGACAGGGCGTGAATACATGCGGCGCAAACAGCGTCTTTATCTTTGATCACAAACCTTCACATCTCCCTGAACAGTTTTTATATCCACTCGCAACAAAGGAGATATGGCGACAAGATACATCTTTACCCCACAAATGGATTCTGCTGCCGTATTATCAACAAACAGGAAAACTGCTGACATGGGAAGAGATTGAAGGGTGGGATGCCTTAAAAGCGTATCTTCAAAATGCACAAGATATACTAAAAGCCCGTAAAGGAACGCTGCTCCGCTCTATTATGAATAGAGGTAATTGGTGGGCACTGCTCGGTGTGGGGACTTATGCGTTCGCACCTTTCAAAGTGATCTGGCAGGCGTATGGGAGAGACCATTTCACGCCAATAGTGCTGAGCAGTATAGATGGACAGATGTGGCAAGGCAATCAGGCGATGCATGCCTTTATTCCGTGTGGGTCTGAGCGTGAAGCACAACGGATTAAGACCGCGCTTGAGAATCCAGAGATTCCGACTTTGTTGCGGCAACTCAACGGGGCAGGGAAGTGCAACTGGGCACAACCGGGTAAAATTAAGAAGATTCTGGCGTTGATTGAATGACAGAAAATATGTTTAAAACATTGTGCGGAGACCCACTTAAGCGGGTCCCCGCACATTGGAAGATAGATTTATTTACGGGCGAAATTATCGGGCAGCTTTTACTCTTCCCCACGTTGTTGTCAATTTTCCTTCCGGCTCAACGGCGAAAGCGTCCTCCCAACCGTTCAGGAGCTGCGCAATCTCATCCGCCTCAAGGGCACGACTGAGAATGACAATCTCGTCAATACCACCGGTAAACGACTCTGGCCCGAATTTGAGTTGCAGTACCTGACCCGCGGCGACCTTGCCACCCCACTCCGGTTTCCAATCTCCCTTTCCGGCATCCAACGCGCCTTTTTTACTTTCGGGTTCGCCATCAACGTACATCTCGACATTTTTTCCGTCATAAGTTCCGGCAACATGGTGCCATTTACCCTGTTCCAGTTCTGTTTTGCCGTAGAATCCGGGTGTAATCCCATTGGCTGTCCAAACTCTAAATGAGAAACCGTCAGGGATCGGTTCACCCCCGGATTGGTCTTCTAATAGATAAGCACCGTTTTTCCTGACACCAGTATCCGAGTCGGCATCCACTCGGAACCACGCGGCCACAGTCACTTCTTCGCTAACGCTTTGGATGCTTTTTGAATCTGGAACGTCAATGCTGCCGCCACCACCAGCGACGACGGCTTTACCAAATTTACCGTCTTCAAATTTAAAATTTCCGACAATCTTTCCATCATTGCCGTTGCCCGATGCATCTTTAACATCGCCTTCAAAGAGCCACACACCAACAATTGCCTCATCGTCCTCTTCCAGTGACCATGATGAAACGACGCAAAGACATAAGAGCAGTGTAACACTTGTAGTTAGTAATTTCATTTTAATCCCTCCATGGGGTACGAAATGCCTAAAACAACTTAGGCATAATAATAGTTTTAAGACATCGAGATAACAGGTTTCGCTGTGCAGCCTTCTTATGATGTATTATATCATATCCTTTTCCTTTTGCCAAACGCATTTCCGTGAGAATTTAACATTGCGTAAATTGGCAATCAAATTTTTCTTGCAGATTCGCGTGGGGTATGCTAAACTTTAAGACATCTTTAGAGCGTATGCTATGAGGTCAGGTAAAAAGGGGACAATCAAATGGTTCAACACAACCCACCGCGCGCATTTCACGTAATGACAAAGCCCATCGGGCCAATATGCAATCTGGATTGCGAGTACTGTTTCTACCTTGATAAAGAGGAACTCTACCCCGAAACGCGATCTTTCCGGATGGATGACGCAGTCTTGGAAAACTACGTCAAGCAGTATATTGAAGCGCAGGAAGTTAACGAAGTCACGTTCGCGTGGCAAGGCGGCGAACCCACACTGATGGGTGTCGATTTCTTCCGACAAGCGATCCGATACCAGCAGAAATACCGCCGTCCGGGTATGCAGATCCAGAACTCGTTTCAGACGAATGCCACACTCCTCGACGATGAATGGGGAGAATTTTTCAAGCGGAACAAATTCTTAATCGGCGTCAGCATTGACGGACCGCCGGAGATTCACGATAAATACCGCTACGACAAACGCGGTCGTCCATCGTCCGAACAGGTAATCCGAGGGCTGCGCGTCTTACAAAAGCACAAGGTTGATTATAATATATTGTGTGTCGTTAATAAGCACAATGCCGAGTATCCAAAGGAAGTCTATAACTATTTCAAAGAGCTTGACGCGGAGTTTATGCAGTTTATCCCCGCGGTTGAGCATTTCGGTGGGAAAAATGTATCGCCACGTTCCGTCACGGCACGGCAGTACGGTAAATTCCTCTGTGCGATTTTTGACGAGTGGGTAGTGAACGACATCGGCAGAATTTTTGTACAGATTTTCGATGTTGCACTTGAGGCGTGGTTGGGTTATAATCCGAGTCTCTGCGTCTTCAATGAGACCTGCGGCGACGCACTCGCGATTGAACATAACGGTGACCTCTACTCCTGCGACCATTACGTTACGCCTGATTATCACGTCGGTAACATTGCCGAAAACACGATTCAAGAGATGGTGGATTCAACATTCCAACGCAAATTCGGTACCGATAAGCGCGATACGCTTCCCGAATACTGCCGCAGCTGCGAAGTAAAGTTTGTCTGCAATGGTGGTTGTCCGAAAAACCGTTTCATCAAAACACCTACCGGTGAAGACGGTTTGAACTACCTCTGCGCTGGTTATAAGCAGTTTTTCAATCATATTGACGAACCGATGAAGATGATGGCTGCTGCGCTACAAGCAGGACGACCTGCGAACAGTATCATACCTGTCATCCGCCAACGCCAGCAGGAAAAAGCGCAAGGCAGTACCCCGGTAGCCTCACAAGTTTCACAGAAAGTCGGACGGAATTCACCGTGCCCATGTGGTAGTGGTCGGAAGTATAAGCAGTGCTGTTTAAACAAGAAATGATCTGGTCCCTTTAATTAAAGAGGCAAGACTTTGTCAAAAAATGTGATGATCGTTGCGGGGCCAAACGGGTCCGGCAAAACGACTTTTGTGTCCGAATATCTCCGCGATTCAGAGATGTCTGTATATATCAGTGCCGATGCAATCGCAGAAAGATTGGTCTCAAGACCGGAGGAGATGGACAGCGTTAAAATTCAAGCAGGACGACTCTTTATAAAAGAGATCCATGAACTCATTGAAGCAGGGACAGATTTTATTGTAGAGGTGACGCTTTCGGGAAAAGGGTTTGCAAGAACCATTTCTCAATTGAAGCGTGCCGGCTATACCGTCACCATCGTTTTTATTTTCCTCAAGTCTCCTGAAACAAGCGTTGCTCGTGTGCGAAATCGTGTGCAGGCGGGTGGACATCATGTGCCAACCGAGGATGTCATCCGTCGCTTTTATCGAAGCAAGCATAACTTTTGGTATACCTATAGAAAATTGGTAGATCAATGGCATCTGTACTACAATTCTACGGAACACTTTCAGACAGTTGCCTTTGGTAAACACAATCAGGTCACGGTGATAAACGAAGATTATTTTCAACTGTTCATACGAGACCTTCAGGATGGAGAAACATAATGCCCCAGGATAAATTAGATTCTGTTGATATTCATAAACAGACACTTGAGCTTTTGCGGATTGGCAATCGCGCTGTCAAAAGGGCGCAAGAAGAAAACCGCAAAAAAGGAATCCCAAACGTGTATGATTTCAACGGACATCTCTACTACGAACTCCCCAATGGGGAACTAACGAAAGAAGATCCGTATCCGTTATCAGAAGAGACGGATTCAAAAGAGGAAAAATGCTAACTGTCTGTTACGATCCTTATGCTGGCACATTAGGTAGGTTTACGCGTGCCGAGATTTTTGACCTCGTCGCTGAGGCAGGCTACGAAGGCATCAATATACCTGTCCATTCCGGTTTTCTTGGTGAACTCTCCGTTGCGGAAATAGATGACGCGGTAAATCTCGCTGAGGAACACGGACTCGTCGCGCCAACGATTGGCTTCGGCAATCATATTCTGACGACACCCGCCCGAAAGGCCGAAGCGTTGCAACACTTTGAAATTGTGCTTGAAGTCGCCTGTCGATTCGACGCCGATGTCATTGGCGTATGGGTGAATCCATCAGAAGGCGTGTCGCGAGAAGCGTCTCTTGACGCACTTGCCGATAACTTGGCTCAGATGGTAGGACCCTGCGATGAAAACGGAGTGAAAATCGCGCTTGAGTTTGAGAAGGGATGTCCACTTGATAACTATCGCGAGGGGGTTGCATTCGTTGAGGACACAGGGTTATCTGTCTATTTGACCTGCGATACATATCATCTTTTCAACGACGGTGCCGAACCACACGCAGCGGCACACGCGATGAAGGCATGCCTCGGTGATGTACACGTATCGGGAAGTAACCGCGGCGAACCCGGTGGTGGCGTTTTCGATTTTGAAACGTTCGCGCAAGGTTTGAAAGAGGTCGGATTTTCCGGTCCGCTGGTTGTGCAATATAAGATGGAAGATGTGGCGAGCATCGCGCGCAGCTGCGAATTTACCAAGAAATTTCGAGCGATAATACAGGCATAGAGAGGAGATTTCGGCATGAGAAAGGTCGTTTTTTTATTTTTCACCCTTACCTTTATAATTGGACACGCTTATGCGCACGTGACAGAACATCTATCGTCAGAGACCGAAGGATTTCAGTTCGTTGCCCATCATGAGGTAGCTGAATCGGAGTTACAAACCTCTCTTACCAGTGGGCAAGGTGCGCTTAAGTTCAAAGTGCTCTATACGCGCGACCATTTTCCAGCGGAAGTCGTCGCTGCCATTGACAAGGCACACGGCGGGTTTGATGTGGATCGGCGGAAAGGAAAAGGTGAAACCTACTTCGCGTTACCCGATGTCGGTATCATCCAAATCAGTGCCGACCTTAAAACGGCACGGCTCATTAAGACCCCGGCAGCGTTGAAAAAAGCCAACGCTCACTATGTAACCGTTTGGACAACATCTGGCGGTACGCCTTACCTCTCTTTTCCGGCAGACGATGTCGGTAAAATCTTCACAACGACGTTAGATGGCACACTCGTGCATACGTTGGAAGCCCCGGGGGCAACAATGGATTTCAAGCATCAGGCGGTCAACACCTATTTCAGTGAAGGTGGGAAGTTTGTCCCTACGGGTGTAACGCATGTCGATGGTATGCTTTACGTCACGACCGGCTACTCAGATTTGGATTACATCTTGGGTGCGAAACTCACGAGTCTTAATCCGCTTGAGGCGAGTTGGCATCCGTTGGCGTTCGGTGGTAAAGGCGATGAACCCGGGCAGTTTGGCACGGGACATCACATTACAGTGCCTTATGGCACCAAACGATTGGATGCTTCTGATCGAGCAAATGCAGAAATTGAACGTTATTCCGCAGACGGCACCTATTTGGAGACGCTACCCCTTATCAAAGGCTCATTCCCCTGCAGCATTGATTACGAGGCAGGATATGCTGTCGTTGCATGCCTCTTTGGACCGAATAAGGATAAAGGCGCACCGCTCTATATCTTGGAGGGAAACAACCTCGTCTCAACGGTTATGCCAAAAGAAGAGTTGGGTGTAGAGACTTTCCAACATTTGCACGGCGCAGTGATCCGCAAGATTGATGGCAAGTTCTATATCATCGCGCAATCGTGGAACCTTGGGGACATCGTGATTTTGGAACAGGTAATGTAGGTACCCTGTGCTGGTGAGGATACCCAAACTTACTTGGGCAGTCAAGGGAACTACCCTTACTTTAATTGCGTCAAACTATTCTCATCTGGGACATATAGATATGCACTTCTACCCGTGAAATATTGCGCGTATACATTTTCCCAATCGCTGTTTGTCAGTTTCCAGCGTGGTGCGGGGCCGAGTTTAAAATAGACGATGTCCGCTTCTTGGAGACTCTTAAACGGATAATCCCCGATCGGCGCGCCCCGGTGTCGAGACACGAAAATAACTGCGTTGTGAATGTTTTCCTCCTCCACCATCGGTGGCAGCTTTTGGTAGACATGTCCCCAGTTCTGGTATCTTTTCCCAATACGGACATAACTCCATACAACGTTGACGCTGAGCAATAGCAGACAGACCCCAACGATAACAGCAAGCACGGGTCTCTGGAGCGGTTTGAACCGTTCATAAAGGATAACCATCCCGCGTGCTACCAGTGGAATGAAACCGAGGAATGTTGATTCGGTGTAATAACGCGCGTTTACCGGTGTGTATCCCCACGTTGAACCTTCAAAATAGAAAAAGGCGTAAAGCAACAGGTTTGCCACGAGCAGGGTAAGACAGAACACATCGTATCTGTTACGCGAAGCGTGGAAGAAAGGTATAAATAGCAGACACCACGGCAAAATTAACGGTACAAATGCAATAATCCACGTCAAGGACAATTCGATATCTTTCAACAAATTATGATGATAACTCCCCCAGCCGAGTGCATTGAAGCTGATGCACGGGAGGATGTGCCGCCATGTCCTTTCGATTGCCCATGCCGGTGTGAAAATGAACGCCTGCTCGATATTAGGTTCATAGCCTTCTGTCCGAGCACCGAACCCGATTTTGTCGTAGGGTTGTGCAACTGTATGTGTGAACATGAACGGATCTTCCGTGAAATGTGAGTTCCACGCCATACACACACCAAGCATCACGACAAACGGAATGAAGAAGAGTCCGAAGCGTTTGATCGTAGCAAACAAGGCTTGTCGGTGCTGAAATTGCGTGAGGAGATAGTAGATTGTCAATCCTGCGCCAACACCACCAAAGACGACTGCTGAGAGCGGACGCGTATTGAACGCATACCCTAATGCAAACCCTGAGAGCAGCGGATAACCAATCCGGGCGAGGAGCGGTGCCTCGCTCTCGCATTTCAAGGTTTTGAGCAGCGCGAATAGATAGAGCGAAAGGTAGAAACGGCTGACCGGTTCACTGAACCATGTTGATCCCATACCGAGTGTTGCTGGCGAAATGAGTCCAAGCACCGCTGCGAGGAGCGCTATTCCGTTGTGGATATCTCCATATATCTCTTTGACAAAAAGGTAGAGGAACAGCAATGCACCGCCTGTTGCGAGTGCAGGAATCAGCCACGGTGCGTTGATAAATACACCGAACATCAGCATCAAGGCGTTGCCGAACGGGTACTTTGAATACCATTTACCGTTTAGGACGTTGATATGTGGTGAAGAAGAGAATCCGTGTTCGGGGGGCGCGGGGAACGAGAGTTTACCTTCCGCGAACAACTTTGCTTGGAATAGATATGAGACAGTGTCTGGCTCAAAATAGGAGAACTGGAAATAGATACCGCATAGGAGTACCGATAGCAGTACACCGAGTATTGCGATGATGAAAATAGGTTTAATTCTCATGGCGTTATCTGGTGGTCTTTTAAAAAATTTGACATTTGCCGTTCAATGCAGTATAATACCATTAAGTCTAAATTAAAGTCATTAACTTTTTAGTAGCAAGTTTTGGCTTGCAAGCGATACTGAAAAATGCTTAACACCACTACATTTAATATCCATCACCATCATTCGGTCCACTTTTGAGTAGAGCGGATGAGGGAATGTGAATAAATATCTTTGATACGAAGCAAGTTTAACTTGTTTGGACCCTGGTAAACGAGCCGCTCTCCTCCGTGCTATGTTGTTGGCACGCGCGAGAAAAGCGCAAGTGTTTACTGGGTTTTTTTTTGACTTTTCATAGGGTTTCGTCCGTAACAACCTATTCTGCATCGAACACACCAAGCAAGAGTGGAGCGTTACAAAAACCCTCTTAACTGATAACTGATAACTCTCACTGTGAGGCAAACCGAGAACTAAAATATGGAAAAGTTTGATAAACCTGATGGGACGAATGACTTTCTACCCGAGCAGATGGTCCAGCGAAATTACGTTGAAAATGTCGTTCGTGAAACCTTTGAAACTTACGGATACGCACAGGTTCAGACTCCGCTGTTTGAATCCTTCGCGCTTCTGTCCGCGCAATCCGGTGAAGAAATCCGTCACAAAATGTTCACATTCGTCGGTTCGGATAGGGTAGACTACGCACTGAGACCTGAGTTAACCGCACCTGTCTGCAGACTCGTTGCTAATGGACAACTGAAACACCTCCCTTACCCATATAAACTCTACTACATAGGGCAGTGTGTCCGACAAGAACCTGTTACCGACGGTGCCGAAGTAAAGCGAGAATTCCGACAAGCCGGTGTTGAGCTCGTTGGACCGGCTTCCGCGCATGCAGACGCTGAAATTATTGCGATGCCGATCCGAATTCTTGAGAAACTCAACATCTCGCACACAAAGTTAAGGATTGGTAACACAGGGGTCTTCCGCGAGATTTTCAAACAGGTTGCGCTGGATACCAAAGATCACGGTGAAATTATATGGGATATTGATTACCTCGTCCGTCTCCGAAATGAAAGTCAACTTTGGAATCTGGAAGTGCTTCAAAACGCGCTGAATATGTTGCGTCGGTCGCAAGGCACTGACTACCAAGGTGCTTATAAAATAGAGGCTTCCGAAGTTCAAGCGTTGACCGAAAGGACTGCGCCTACTTATACAGAGAAACTCCCAGCGATTGCCGAGGCAACCTATAAATCACGGTGGCAACGCTATTTCAATATCTCTGAAGAGACCGCACAGCGTTGTATCGATGTCTCAAAGATTTGCGGCGATAAGGACACCGTGATGGCAACGTGGGAGACGCATTTTAGCGATACTGCACAAGCTGCACGTCAAGAACTACTCACACTTTGCGACTGCTTGGAAAGCTACGATATTACCGACTTTGAAATTAATCTGGGTATCACGCGTGGGTTCGATTTTTATACCGGCACGGTTTTTCAGATTGAATTGCCTGAGAAACGTCTACCACTTTGTGGTGGTGGGAGATACGACGGACTCATCGAATCCTTTGGGGGGGCATCTACACCCGGTGCCGGGTTTGCGTTCCAATTCGACACGCTTGTTGAGGCGTTTGCTGATACAGGAGCAGTGACGGGCAACGGGAGAAAAGACTACTTCATCGCAGTGGAGACTCCAGAACAGACTTCGGAAGCATACCGACTCGCCGAAACCTTACGGAAAGCAGGTAAAAACGTAGAAGTGGATTTAATGACGCGTGATTTCCAAGAACAACGGGATTACGCGAACCGATTGAATTACGATTATCTGCTCCGTTTAGCTACAGATGACTCGATGTACCTGATTCACCTCAGAACTGGCGACACACAAAAAACCGCTGTTACTGATCTCCTTTAGATGTTGTTGATTGCCAAAAACGGGTGATGAATACAATTACCTTTCAGAGAAAGGAGTAAGATTAAAGAAATGAAAACGGAATCACAACGGACGCTGAATCTACTTTTACCGAAAGGTAGTCTACAAGCAGATACCCTTGAAATGTTTCAGCGTGCCGGTTACGAACTCAACGGTTATACTGCAACCGACCGGTCTTATCGAGCAACCTTTCGCAACGATGGCGAATTTCAAATCAAGATTTCACGTCCACAAGAGATACCGGTCTATGTCGGTATGGATGATTTCTATGATTTAGGGATTACCGGTCAAGATTGGGTTGAAGAGACCGATTCAGACGTTGAAGAAATTTTGCCTTTGGAATATGGACACATTGATATCATCCTCGCTGTTCGTGAAGAACGAGAAGATATCAATACATTTGAGGATTTGATGAACCTCGCTGATGGAGACATCCTCATCTCTACCGAATATTTGAATATCGCCGAGAAATACATCCTTAAAAAGACGGAAAATAAGGTCGCACCGGCGATCCTAACACCGTGGAAACGACTCAACACCGCCGGCTCTTACCAGTCACCCATCAGACTCATGCTGTCTTTTGGGGCAACCGAGGGGAAACCGCCAGAGGAAGCCGATGCGATCATTGACAATTCGACGGCATCACGGCGGACAATCAAGGCAAATTCGCTCAAGGAGATTGAACGCTTACGCGAATCCGAATCGACGCTCATCGCGAATCCGAAGGCACTCAAAGACGCTTGGAAACAGGAAAAGATTGAAGAATTCAAGCAGACACTTCAGAAAGGTTTGCGGAGACGGCGGAGTCAAGCACTTCCCGGACACATTTAATTAAGGAGCAAAACTCATGGCAACCCCCTTCATTAAACCGCGCGTCCCGCGCGGGATGCGAGACATTTTACCTGAACAGATGATTCGCAGGCAGTACGTCATAGATGTGATTCGCGAGGTATTTGAGGAATTCGGTTTTGAACCGTTACAGACACCCGCTCTCGAATTATCCGAAGTACTCACAGGCAAATACGGACCGGATGCGGAAAAACTTATTTATCAGGCAGGACACGTCGGTGGAAAAGAGGACATCTCCCTCCGTTATGATCTTTCGGTCCCCCTCTGTCGGCTTATTGCGATGTACCCGCAGCTGCCGAAACCGTTTAAGCGATACCAGATTGATCCGGTGTGGCGAGCGGAGCGTCCACAAAAGGGACGCTATCGCCAATTCTTCCAGTGCGATGCGGATACAGTCGGCAGCGAGAGTATGCTTGCCGATGCTGAAAACGTCACGCTCATCTATCAGGTACTAACGCGTCTCGGTTTCAAGCAATTCGAGATTAACATCAACGACCGGAAACTTATCACTGGCATTGGGCAATTTGCTGGCGTACCTACTGAGCAACTCGGCGGACTGTACCGTTCTATTGATAAATTGGATAAGATAGGGTTAGCAGGTGTCAGAGCAGAATTAGCCGAAAACCAGATTCCAGAGCCAGTTATTGAGAAACTCCTTGCGTTGCTTGAGGTTGAAGGTGATGCAGCGACGGTCTTGAGTGCGCTTAGTGAACAACTTGGCAACTCTGAAGTCGCACGGGAGGGTATCGCGGAATTGGAGGCACTGATCGGTTATCTCACAGCGCTTGGTGTGCCTGATGAATTCTACAAAGTGAATGTCTCGATGGTGCGTGGCTTGGAATATTACACAGGTCCGATTTATGAGACGGTTGTCGAAGAACTGAAAATCGGAAGCATCACCGGTGGTGGAAGATACGATGAACTCATCGGAAGTTTCAGTAAACAGGGGTATCCAGCAACGGGTACCAGTTTTGGTATTGAGCGGATTATTGATATGATGGAAGAATTCGACATGTTTCCAGTCGCAGTCGGAAAGACAGTAACACAGGTGTTAGTCACTGTTTTCGATGCCGATCTCGCGCAGGAATCCTTGAAAGTAGCGGCACTTCTGCGCCAAAGTGGTATTCGTACAGAGGTTTACTCCCGTCCGGCACGCATGAGTGCACAGATAAAATATGCGGATACCAAGGGCATTCCGTATGCTGTCATTCTGGGTTCTGATGAAGTAGAGGCAGGGACAGTTGCAATCCGAGACCTTGCGAATAGAGAACAGCACGTTGTCTCACGCGGCGAACTTATTGGACAAATTAGGAAACTATCGGAATCGGATTAGTTTATTCAAGTTAGCTGGGTGTGTAAGGTGTGGTTGTGATGTTTCGTTAAAGAGAGGAAGGCTTTTCTTGCATCACGGGAATGACATAACTTCGGATTGTAAAACCGTCCAACGTCTCTGTCTCTACGCGAGATTCAGGATCCGTGCGGTGATCAAATACGATGTAGTATCCCTCCACTACATCCTCTAACTTGAGATAGGTTGCCAATTGTGCTTTGCCTGACTGATAGCGGCGTTCGCCTTCCCAAATCTTCGTTTCAACGATGTATTTCCGTCCGTTGTGCAAGATAAGCAGGTCAATTCTACCGCGTCCGGTTTGTACTTCAAGATACATACCACCGCCTACAACTCGGACAAACTGGTCAAGATAGGTATATAGGAGATATTGCCCGACAAATTCTTGCGGTGTATCGGGAACTTGCAAGATTCGGTACCCCGCGCGTGCGATGAAATCTTGAAAATTATCAAGGAATGCCTCCATCTCAAGTGTCCCGTCGGGTGTGAGATAATCAATAAAGTCAACACCGGCATCTTGGGAGAAATATTCCCCTTCAAGTCCGTTAATCAAGGGTTGAAACGCCTGTATGATACATTGCTGATAAATTGGATTAACAATCTCACACATACCGTCAGTACCTTTTGCAATAACACCATAAGTAGCGAGTTCGCTGATAATTTCATTACGAAGTGTGAATTGAACACCTCGGTCATAAGAGGCAATCCTCATCAAAACGCTTTCAAAACGAGTGTCTCTATTGATATTGGTTATCAGGTGCGTCAAGTTAGCGTTATTTTCCTGGAGGAGAAGCGCGTGTGCTTTTGCAAAGTGCACCATAGTAATTGTCTCAGTTTTTGGAATTTCCAATTCTTCGGTGAGAATCTGCGCAAAACGGTTGACGAGGAAAGGTTGACCTGCAGTCTGCCTATGAAGTGTTTCAATAACTTCCGGCGCGAAGGCTTGTCCAACTTCATCCGTGTATTGCGTAAGCAATTCTTGGACCTGTTGTCGGGTGAAGTTGTATAGGTGGAATTCATCTTGTATATTGAAGGGTGAAACGGATCTATCGTAATTGAGTTGCTCAATACTTTTTACCCCGACGATACCGACGCTGTGCGGACATCGCTCCTCATCGGAGAGATAGATAGCGCGAAGTGTGTGAAGAAAATCACTTAAAACATCCTGAGGGATGCCATCAAACTCATCTATGATGAGGACAACTCTCTGCTCGCTATATTCGGTGTCTAAAAAACTTGTAAATTCCTCAAAGAACTCCATCATCGAAATGTGATTCGTGAGTTTCGTGCTATCTAAGAATCGCGTGAAGGCATCAGCAGGGACGTGTCCACGTTCTTGGAAAACCTGCTCAATTTCCTTGCGAACCCGTTTATAGAAAGCATCGTAAAAATCGGGTGGGGAGAGATTTTGATACGCTTCAAAATTGAGTTGAATTGGGAAATAGGTCGATGAGGCAGCTATGAGTGCATCAAGTGCTAACCGGAAGAATGTGGTCTTCCCGGTCTGTCGGGGTGCAAAGAGAACGATGTACCGACCCTCTTCAATACGCGTGATGAAATCGGCAATTTCTTCAGTCCGTGAGACAATATAGTGCCGACCAGGATACACACGACCTTGGGTTCCGAAACGTCTCATTTTTTTCCTCGTTTCCCTTAACATTCTTAGCCATTTATTGTATCATATCATTTTATGGAAATCCATATCTAATTTCTAATTTAAGCATACGACATGTTCTGATATTTTCTATTTCAGATTCGGCAAAATACATAACAGGAGACGCTGTAAAATGCAAAATAACGCCTTCCGCTTTTTGAACCGTCCTAATTTCACCCGCTATATCATTTTGCTCTGTTGCATTATTCAGGTTATACAGTTGACAAGTGCGGGGTGCAGTCATACTAAGCCATATTACCATCCCGATGTCCCTGATATTGAAAGACGCGGGCGTGAAACAGAAGGCGTACTCCGTTACCGACTTTTACTACTGGGTGATGGTGGGGCACCGAAACCGAATGAACCTGTCCTGAAAACCCTCGGCGAATGGGCACGAAAGGACGCTGCGAAAACGAGTATTGTTTTTTTAGGGGACAATATGTACCCTGAAGGGATGACAGAACGTCGAAAACATGAAGCAGCGGAACGACTCGTTCCACAACTCTCTGTTGTCAAAGATGCGGGTGTCCATGGACTCTTTATCCCCGGAAACCACGATTGGGCAAGTAGTGGTTCGGAAGGACATAGCGCGCTCCTCGCGCAAGAAAAGTTTATCAATGATGCGCTTGCTGGTGAATCGAATTTCCTACCGTCTGGAGGTTCACCGGGTCCCGTTGTCCTTGAGCTGCCGAAAGTTAATCCTGTCGTACGACTTATCGTTCTTGATACGCAGTGGTGGCTTCACCAATATGAAAAACCAGAGAAATCACCGGAAACAGTTATAGAAGAACTGATAGCACTATTGGATACGGAATTGCCAGTCGTTGTTGTCGGACATCATCCATTGCAAAGTTACGGTCCACACGGCGGCTTCTTTGACTGGAAGGCACATTTTTTTGCTGCCAGAGTTATAAAAAAATGGCTCTGGATTCCAACCCCGATCCTCGGTTCAGCGTATCCGTATGCAAGGGGACACGTTTACAAACTTGACCAAGATATGGGCAGCACGCGTAATAAGAATATGGTGGCGCAGCTGAAGCGAGCATTTTCTACGCGAAAGTCACCACCACAAGGGACACCGCTTTTGATCTATGTTTCAGGACATGAACATTCGCTACAAGTCCTAAAAGGTGAGATTGCTGATTATCTCCTCGTCAGCGGGGCTGCCGCGAGTCGAAAAGTAACAGAAGTGTCGTCTGGCGAAAACACTTTGTTTGCGCATCAGCATACGGGTTTCATGGCGGTGGATTTTTTGGGCGGTGGGAAAGTCTTGTTGCGCGTAGTTGAACCTGAAGGTAAAAGTGTTGTCTTCCACCGATGGTTGATTTTTTAGGGCTTTAACGTGAGTTCGATAAACGAGAACTCTGTCAAAGTGACCGTCTACCGCAAGCTGACGCCCCAAATCAGATGATATAGGAACCTTACCACATATTTACTTCAAATTTGTCGGTAAAAACGATTTGTGATTACAACTCCTCTGGATAACAAGTTAAGAGTCTACATCCCCTCGCCATTCAAATATTTGAGTGGACTTTCGACGATGTAATCCCCTGAATCCTCAAGGAATTGTTGAACGAGGAAAACATGCCCGGCACCGATCATCAACAGTACTCGATCATCGTCGGATTCGGTGATGCGTGTCAAGTTCACAAAGATTTTGAGATTTCTTTCGTACCAGCCCAATAACGAATCCAGTCCGACATATTGATCCGCTACACCAATTTGGGCGAGTGTGAACTGCGGCAGCGTGTTAATCTCATGTAAAACACGAAGGGTCTCTTCCCGATTGAGAAAGCGGAGCATGTCAATTACACTCCCAGTTTTTTGGATCTCCGTGAGGGTAGTAAGAGGTTCTTGTGCCATAGCTTGAACCATCGCGTCGGCTTTCTCCAATAATCCGCTTTGGTTATGAGTCTTTGCAAAAACTTCAACATCCACCGTTTCTTCCTCATCTGCCTTCTGAAACCAGTCAACGCAATAAATTTTCGGATGTTGCATCTTTCGCGCCAGAGGAAAACTGACTTGGTCACCTTCACTTCGCCCCGGCTGATATACACTATTTAGGTAATTTTGGTACTCTGTGTTGACTTCAGCGTCAAGACTGGTATCTGCCTCAACGGCTATCTTGGTGGGATTAAATCGCGCGAGCTGTTCAATGAGCTGCTGAAGTTCGCGCTGTCTTTTAGCGGTTAGCACGTCATCTGCTTCAAAGTTGACAGCATCGGCTTCTGGGTTGTCCATGTGATAGGTGCCGAGAATCATGACTGTGGGTTTCATGTGCGTGTTTCTCCGTTCTACACTGAGAAACTTTCCTCGTTTCAAGGTCTCGGTGTCTCAGTGCGTTCCTGATTATATAATACTAACTCTGATTGACGGTTTCTCTTAGAACGTCTACTATTTTTTGTTATGCCAGGTGCCTTCAAAAAAACTTTCGAGAATGCCCTACAAGCCCCTTGCAAAAGATGCTCCGCTATAGTAACCCTACCGAAAAAATATAGAGCCTTTTAACGGGTTTATAAGTGACAATTTAGGTTACTTCAATATACACACATCGTAACATGCACATGTTACGATGTGTGTATACGGACAGGACAAAGGTATGTCCTGCCTACGCTTTGCTTTTCTGAGTTTTGGAATTCTGACGGGCGTACTTTAAAAATTCCATATTCCGTAGATGCGGCTCAACCTCTTCCAATTCAAACCGAATTTCCTGTAGGTCTCCAACAACCTGTTTTAAATCTGAGTCCACCTGATGGTAAATCTGCTGCGCGGTTTTCGGTTCGTATCCTGATTTTTTCAGGTAATACGATGTCGCCACCCAGACACATGCGATAATCGTGATTGTTGTCGCGCCGACGGCTATCGTCACGATAGTCGTAATTGCAGTGGCAGCCTGAAGCACAAATAAGAATACCAGTCCAAGAAAAATCAGGAGTAGTAGCATCAACATACCAGTTTCCTCCTTCATGCATCTTTGCCTTTGGCGATTCGGATGAGTCGTTGCACTTCCTCTTTAAGGACAACGACCTCTTCTTGAACGTCTTTCACTTTTTGCTGCAGTGCCGCCATGTCGCTTTGCGATGCGCCTTTCGTTAACCCGTTTTTCTTTTTAAAGTAAGATAGACTCAACCAGAGGCATCCGAGTGTTGTTACTGAAATACTCGCAAATATAATAGCGACGATGAGTGTGATTTGTTCCATTTTTAATTCCTCCAATTTTTTCAAAAAATTGTGATGTTACCTCATTAGAGTCTGCAAGACACAAAAGGATAGTGAAAAATGGGAGTCAAATTTCTGTATTGCCTGTATCACTGGAAACTATAGCAAAACCTATGATTGCTTACACATAAAAAAACTGGCGGAGCTATAAACTCCGCCAGCGAAGACAGGAACGATTGTTTGCCTAAAGGTCGGCATATTTTATTTTCCCATAGTCTCGCCCATTTTACCGATAAAGGTCTTTTTCGATTGATGGGTGTTTTTCTGTGGAAGGTTGAAAAGGTTGTTCTGATTTGTCTTCCTGAAGCAAGCGAGCCACGTCGTAGCCTCTACGGAGCAGTTCAATGAGAAGTTCGTCATCTGCAGCATCATTGACCGAACTTAACGTTTTCGTACTTACGTTAAGTTCAGAATGGATTGACATCGCCTCCGATGCGTCCCGAACGCTGGCGTAATTTACCCCCAGATATCGCTGTGTTGTCACCACGCTTTTATGCCCTAACATCTCTTGCACGGCATAAATGTCGTTCGTTTGTTCATAAAGACGCTGTGCGTAAGACTTCCGCAGGGAATGCGTGCCGAGTTTTCCATTTAAACCTGCCGCTTCAAACGCCTCTTTTAGGGGATTGTGCGCTGCTATCCTCGTCATCGACTTTGAGCCTTGTCCTTTCCGGGACGGAAACAACGGGCGCTTAGGATCAAGGTCTCCATATATCTCGGTATGCCAAGCAATGAGATCTTCAATTGCCTGCCTACCGTCTACATTTACAGGCACAGCTCTTGATACCTCGCCACCCTTTACAATGTTCCGATCAAACAGTAAATCCTTGACAGGCTTGTTATTCTGCCAGACATCCTCCACTTTCAAGGCGATCAACTCGCTAATCCGTGCCCCGACGGATACACCTAACATAAACAGACTCCGATTCCGAATGGCAAACGTACCACTAAAAGCCTCCGATACTTTTCGGATCTCGGCATTATCTAAAGGTCTTGTGCCTTTCATATAGAAAACTCCTTTGTTATGATTGATACATATACTTAATAATACGGAATAAAAACGCTGCCGGTTTCCTAGGTAGTGTTTACATTGTATAAGTTATTGACATTTTGCTTAGGTTTTGGTAGCCTCTCAGGTATGAAAACTGCACATATAGAAACCACTGAAAACCTACCTATGATGATTTCTGATGCTGCCTGGAAGAGCATCCACCCGTTTCTGAAAACGTTGCCCAACGTCTATGTCGGTAATCCTGAAGACTGTAGACGATTTCTCTCAGCAGTCGTCTGGATGACGAAAGAAGGTGCGTCTTGGCGCGCTCTTCCGAAAGTCTACGGGTATTGGAACACAACTTACCGGCGATTCGGTAGATGGTGCGATGCGGGTGTTTTTGAAAAACTCCATGAACATTTCCATGCTGCGGGTGAAGTCTCTGCGCTCCTGATTGATTCGACGGTTGTGCGTGCTCATACTTCTGCAGCGGGTGCCCCGAAAAAAAAACGGAGGTCAAGTCAATGAGGCACTCGGTCGGAGTCGTGGCGGTTGGACGACGAAACTCCATGCTGCAGTGAGTGTGGACTTTCTCCCCTTGCGTTTTACTTTGACAGCGGGGCAGCGTCATGATGTCACGCAAGCGTCTGCCTTGATAGCGGATTACAAGTCTGCCTATGTTATTGCGGATGCTTCCTATGACTCGAATGCGTTTCGGGCGGAGATAGCTGCCGGGGGTTCGGAGGCAGTTATCCGTCCGCGTAAGAGTCGTCTTGAAGATATTCCTTATGATAAAGATGTCTATAAACTTCGCAATGTGATAGAACGTTTTTTTCATCGCTTGAAACAATATCGTCGGGTTGCGACACGGTATGATAAATACGCCGTGCGATACCTCGGGTTCGTCTATTTCGCAGCCATACTTATCACTGCTAAAAAAATGTAAACACTACCTAATCTATCCAGCCCTGTTTAGCGAGAACCGGATCTTCTCTCTGTCGAGGTAGTGCAGAGTTCGCATATTAGTTGCTCCAAAATGGATGTGGCATCTGATTTACTGGTTTTCAATTGGGTGTCTACCTCTAAGGTTTTCTCAAGCGCAGCGACTAATTCTTCGACTGTGAAAGCGTTGAGCGACTGAAAAGTTTTGTAGGCGACATAAGGGTTCTGTTTTAGGATATTGTCGGTCGTTGAGTTAGGTAGAAGTCCCCTTATTTCTTCAGCAAGCGGTTGGAAAATGTTCGTTGTAAAATCCCGAAGCGGCATCCGGCTTCGGAAGGTTCGAAGCCCCTGTCTTTCAGCGATTAACTTCGCTTGCAGGGCGAATCGGAATTGCCTTACGATCATCACAATCACGTAGATCGGTTCTTCGCCGCTTGCTAACACCTCATGAAGCCCTTTCAATGCTTGTCCGATTGAGCGTTTTCCGATCGCATCCGTGAGATCAAAAATGCCATCGAACGTATTCTGTGCTACCATATTCCGAACATCTTGCTCGTCAACTTGGCGTTTATCGCCAACAAAATTGACAATTTTATTGATGGCTTCAGCGACAGTGTGCATATCGCCGCCGGTTCGTTCCCGAAGTAGAGAGAACGCACGCGGTGTTATCTGCTTACCGTATTCAGTGAATTTGTCCGAAACCTTTTTATATAATGGATCTCGGTTCAGCGACTGCCCTGCTTCCAAGGGATCGAAAGATCGGTAGCGTCCGACAGTTTCAATCGCTTTAACAACACGGCTCCGCTCGTTTACAGTCCCTCGCACAGTAAATATCAGGACGCTACTTTTTGGAAGATCGCCTTGAAGCCATTCAAGTAGTAAGGTTGTGTCGTCAGTATCATCAACTGCTGCAGTGTATGTATCCAGTTGTTGGGCGATTTGCGGTGAACGTTCCAGAAAACCTCGCTCCTCATCGGTCAGTTTCGCACCCAACTCATCCATAAGCGCATTCACCGCATTTGTGAAGTCAAAATGATTTTCGGCAATCTGCTCAACACCAACCTCTAACAGTTTTGCCAATGTAGAGATAGATTTCTGTGGATCTGTAATTTCAATTTTGAACGCATTTCGGATGATTGTTATCGGTGTTGTACGTTGCTGCGTTTTAAAGAACGGGGCATCTCGGACAACCACGACCCGCCATTTTGACATGACGGGGTAGAGATCAACCTGACTCAAAATTTCTCGAATTGTTATATTAGTATCTTCTAAAAATGTGAGGTTGAAATCACGGGTCTCAGGTGTAAGCAGGTGGTCGAGCATCTGTTTGAGCGTCCCTTCAATGAGAAAATTTTCCTCACCACAGAGCAGGTACACGGGCAAGACTTTATCCTTTTGGATTTCTCGGAGAATATTTGGTGGTGGATTTGCAGGTTTTTGCTTCATCAAAATTCCTTTAGGTATAGTTCGGCTATGGTGCAAAGCACAGAGACCCCTAAACTGACGCATATAATGCGCTTACAAAGCACCCTACCTGTAGGCGTTAAAGTAAGGGTAAAACTCAGAAATAGAACGATCCTATTGTAATTAGTTTTTTACAGGTCAAATTGTTGGGACTGGAGATATAATTAGGACAAACTGCCCGCAGTTGGGATCGCTCAGGTGGCGTTATCGCTGGCGGTCTCCTTTTGAGTTCCGGCGGTAGCGAACGCGGAGAAGCGTTTCTTAGTGTCCTGTGCACCACAACTTGGGCATTTTGGGAGTTCGTTGGTATCACGTGTCCGCTGAAGTACTTCAAAATCAGTAGCACATTCATCGCAATGATATTCAAATATTGGCATCGTTTTTCCTCTAAGCCGTGACGGGCCGAATGATTAACTTTACCTTTGTCCCTTTTGGCGGAATCACATCGGTATTAACGCGGTAGGTTCTGTCATCTGTGCCAGTGGGTAAAGGGTGATTGAATAAGGAGTCCGGGTCGCGATAGACGGCAACGATGTTATGGAAAAGTTGCGTCGTAAATTGACCGTTTTTGTATCGTCCACCTGTGAAGATCCATTTTGTATCTTGCATCGGTTGGTCTGTAAAGGCGTTCCATAGCAGCTCGCGAGCCGGCCGCGAAACTACCTCCTCACCTTGTTGCCACTCTACCCAGATTTCGACAGGTGAGCCTATTGGCATTCTCGGATCGCCTTCGACCTCAAGATTCATGCCCGCCTCTAAATCTAAAGTCCCGAGTGCTGCAAATATATAAACCGGTTCTGCGTCAACGATCAAAATGCTTTCATGTGTTTTGCCGAGTTTACCACACGCGAAGAATTCTATATTCGCATCTCCACCCACAATGTTAATTTCCCCCGGCACACTTACTTCGCGTTTATTGGTATCGAAAACAACGTTGCCGAGTTGATAAACATTTTCACTCAACTGCGTCGGTTTCGCCAACTGGACATCCGTCGCCGCGGTGGATTTTGGATGGATTATAAGTTTTTCTGAAGCCGTATTGTCGGTTTCGTCTGTATCGGTTAGGTCTACACGCGCCACAAGTTCTATTTCACCTTCCATCGTAGGTGCCCAGTCAGCTGAGACGACAGTCTCTCCAAGTTTCGGTGTCCAAAGTACTTCGGCAGTGGTAGCCTGCTCACCATTCACGTGAAAATGGACGTTGAGAATCCCGTCAAAAGGCGTTCCCGTATTCCGAAGGGTCGCGCTGAGCCGAACCACCTCACCGACGCGCGGCGCAGGCGGTGAAAACCGAAGACTTCGTGGGACAATCCCGATATTCGGTTCCGTTGGACCGGCGAGCGCGTGGCTTAAGGACATCACAGCGAAACATGTTGCCAAAAAATCGCTCTCAGATCCACGCCATCTTCCGTCACCTTCTTGTCGCTCCACCATCATCTGTGAAATCTCATCGTACCAATCATAGCCAGCAAACGTGTCTACAGTTGGTGGAATATCGCAGAACCGTTGCAGTGAAAGTAAATAGTAATAGAGCCATGAGTTAGAACCTGGATTTCGGGTTAAAGTCCAGTGCTTTTTCACCCATGCCATGCCTTTCTGGACCTGTGGATCCTCGACTGGAACCCCACATGCGCGAAGTGCCCACAACCCGGTTGCGGTCATACTACCGTAGACACCGATCGCCCAGGGTGAACCGTCGTCGACCAAATTATAGAGCCATCCGCCTGTTTCGGTTTGGTTTCGGCGAATCCACTTCTCAGCGCGTGTCCAAACGTCTTGCGGGATATCAAGTCCCCACTGCTTCGCAGCATAGAGCGCGTAGATAACCATGTTCATGTGTGCACCATCAGCAGTGTAACCGTAGCCCCAACCGCCGTCATCTCTCGGATCCGTGTAATCACTACCACTGATAGGGAGTTGCTTTTTGATTAATTGATTCACAGCAAATTGGGCGCGTTCCCGATGTGCTTCGTCTTGCGTCGCTACCAGAACTGGAATAATAACTGCATATTGGTAAACTGCGAATTCATTCCAATCCTGTTCGATCAGGAATTCTAAGCCTCTCTTAACGGATGGATGCGAAGTTGAGTGTCCTGTTGCGAGCAAGGCTTGCAATGCGAGTGCTGTCTCTTGTGTCTGATCTTCACCGAAATTCCACACAGCATCCGGCTCGAAATTTTCAGCGAGCCCTTTCAGACTCGCCTGACAGGTAATGCAGATTAAAATGAGTTGGTTTTCGGTGCCACATTGCAAACAGGTGCGACTGTGTTTACCCTGCTGTGCTTCTATCCAAGCGATCCCTTTCGTTATAGAGTTCTGAATCTCTTCGGACGTAACAGACGGAAAAGTCAGTGCTTGTGCGACAACTGTTGCATGGGTAACGTTATTCCCTGCATCCGCTTCCTTAATATGCTTATCTCCTGCGGGGTTAACAACGGCGTAAAGTTCCGTTTTACCGGGCGGCGGTTGCCATTGCGCTTTTATCCTATCGGCCTGTTTCGACTTCAGTTCCAAGATCACATCCTTACAGACGATTTGGAGGGGTTGCGTCGCGGGATCTCCTTCGTAAAGCTCAACGACGAGATCTTCGTTCATCGTCGGGGTAGCATCCCCGATGTTCTTCACCTCAACCCAAATGGTAATCTCTTCGCCTTCAACCGGAGTCGGGTTGGAAAAGGTAATACTATTAGCATCAACACGGAAATCTGGAAGCTGCGCGAATCCACTCGTGGTACACAATCCAACAATATAAATCCCGATTGCGAATTTTAACAGGAATCTTTGGAAGCCTGAATGCTTTACCAAAAGGTGAGACCTAACCATAATACACCTCATTTAGCTTTATCAGTGAAGTTGTAATCATGCCCGCGAGTGGCTCCATAGATAGACGAACGTAGGGACGCAACCCGTGACGGTTCAGGATTAGTTTCCTTCCCAAAATCCGGCCGAAACAGAGGAAGGCTGCGGAATCGGGTTTGCGAAGAGTTTCGTTCCATTTGTAGAGAACTTGCTGACTTCGCCTGTGAACGTTGCCCCGAGCATGTCCGCGACCCAAATACCGTTATCTGCGGGTGAGAGACTTATTCCGACAACAGCCATACCGGCGGCGAATTCACTCATCTGCGTCCCGTCTGCTGATAAGTTTACCAACATTGACTGCGATGAAACTACCCAGACACTGCCATCCTTAGGATTGATACGCGGCGAAGTCGGACTGGGGATAGTGGTAATTTTTACCAGTTCTTGACCGGTTGCTGAAACTCGAAGGAGTGTACTGAATTGACTATCAGCGACCCATGCATTTCCTTCATAGTCAACGGCTACACCTGCCTTCGGTTCTCGCATTGTTGGACCGGTTGCAATCAGAGTGCCATTGGCATCGTAACGATTAATGGGACCGCGTGCATCCGTTACCCAGCAACTGCCATCCTTCGGGTTCACAGCGACATTGAATCGACCTGTTTCCACGTTGGGCTGCTCTGGGTTATAATCTGCTGGAAATACCTGTGTGAGAATTTGTTTCCCGTCGCTTGAGAACTTTGACACCCCGTTTAGCCATGCCACCCAGACGGTGCCGTCTGCTGGATTCACAGCGATCATGTTTGGACGTTCGATCGCGGGTGCTTGTGTAAATTCGCCTGTTGACTGATCAAACCTGAAAACAGCGTTCGCTGCAGAAATGGCGATCCAAGCGACACCGTTTGCAGGATTGACCTCTGCAGCACTCGCTTGCGTTAAATCTGGAATCACCGTCGGGTCGGCATTGCCATTTGCATGTAATTTGTAAACTGTATCCCCACCACTCACAACCCAACATTCACCGTTATATTGTCCGTAACTGGTAGCAACGCACATCACAAACAGTGCTGCTACCCAAAACACTTTTTTCATAGGAAATATCTCCTGTTTTGCCCTATATGTTTGACTAACTTAAAGCCTATGGAATGGAATCCATGTTTTAAATGGTAGCATTTTTCTGTGTAATTTTCAAGGAATTTTGCATATCCACGCGGTACCTATAACACACCTAAAGATTATAAGACACGCTTTGCTTATTTCATAGCAAATTTCGTGCCGACTTGAACAATATCACACTGATAGGATACTTCATACAATATCCATAAAATGCTGCACAAAATAGGGCAGATTTTAGCGCGAAATTGCACGAAATGGGGCAGAACCTAAATAAGGGGTGCCGAAGAACGGATCAGTCCGGTGTTAATGACGGCTACCGCTGCTCGTCTTGCCGGTTTTGTATTACATCGTCGAATTAAGTTGGGTAGCGAGTTTTCAACGTAGAAGTGAAAATCGTAAATTATGTGATACTTCGTAAACTTTTTTGCAGTGCTGAACGTTTACGTTTTTAGGCAGTCAAATTCACATTGTAAAACTTAGGATTTTGACTTTTTCTAAAATTATGCACCCTTTTTATTGCGAGATCGCGTCATTAATGGTTACAGGACTTACACAAAATTAGTACGTATACTGAGGCATCACAGGCGAAGTTTGAAACCTTGACAGCAAATGTAGCGGGTTTGCGTAAGTGCTAACAGGTTAGATAGGGAGTCTGAAAGTGAAAAGGTATCTCATGCCGATCTATGTTGCTCTTTTTTTAGATTGAATTGCTCCAGTGATTTTTTTGCAACTTTTTTTAGTGAATGGTGTATAATGGAACAAGAAACGTAAACCTACAGATTAAGGGAGGAGATGAAGAAAATGAAACGTGCACATTTCTATTGGCTCACTTTTCTGGTGGTCCTTCTACTTGTCGGAATCAGCATGGTGAGCATGGCTGAAGAACCTGTCGTCTTGAGAATAGAGATTTCCGATGTTGTGAGCAATGCCGATGCGTTGCAGATTCGACGATTGTTGAAACCGTGGGCAGATCCAAAGGATATTACGTTCAGCACACCTGTTGACAAGCACGGTAGGAAGCGACTTTTCACCACCGTTGTGGAAGTCAAGCCGAGACATGGCGTTAATGAATATAGTGAGACGCATACGTTTGATGTCTATGACATCATGAAACAGCTTAATGATTCGCGCTTTCGGGGTCGCCACGGGATCGGGGGTGCTCGTGTCCTCAAAACTGAGGCGACTATTCGCGGTCACATGTTTGCACATCCGGGTTTCTCGCGGAGTTATATCCGAAACGTTCCGTCGTGGCGACGCTGGCGACCTGACACCTCTAATATCCAGCATGCATTCACCACAGGGAATCCGGGACAGAAATTCGTTTTCGATGCGAATCCTGAATTCGATCAACTTCGGACAGATGCCGGAAATAGCGGTAAACCGGTTGAAATCCAAGGTGTCGTCACTGGATTTGATGGTCCCTATCCGATTATATCGGTACGTAAGTCTGAGGTGGGCTACCATCTCAGGAACAATGCATCTGAAGAAGAAGAGGAAACCAAGGAAAAGCCGACTTACGACTATCTTGAAGATCGGTAGTGATTACGCTTTATGCTTGATAGCCACCCGTATTGAATAGGACAACACGCTCGGAAGGTTCAATCATTCCGTTGGCAAGGAGTTGTTTGAGTGCAGCGACGGTCGCTGCACCTTCGGGACAGGTCAAAAGTCCTTCGGTTGTCGGGAGTAGTTGCATTGCCTCACGGATGGCATCATCTGAAACGGCAATCGCGGCACCGTTGCTTTTACGGATCGCCTCTAAAATAAGGAAATCGCCGATCGCTTGTGGCACGCGTAGACCGCTCGCAACGGTATGCGCGTCCTGCCACGGGGTCGCTTCAGTTGCCCCTTCCTCCCACGCCTTAACAATCGGTGCACAGCCTGTCGATTGTACTGAGATAAAGCGTGGTCTTTTTTTTCCGATCCATCCGATCGCTTCTAATTCCGCAAAGCCTTTCCACATCCCAACAATCCCGGTGCCGCCACCGGTTGGATAGATGATAACATCGGGGAGTTCCCAACCGAATTGCTCTGCAAGTTCAAAACCCATCGTCTTTTTGCCTTCCACTCGGTACGGCTCTTTGAGGGTTGACACGTCAAACCACCCTTCCCGCGCCTTACGTTCCGCGACAATTCTGCCAGCATCGTTGATAAGGCCATCAATCAGCGTAACGTTCGCGCCTGCGAGTTGACAGGTCTCTTTATTGAAAGCGGGTGTGTCTTGTGGCATAAAGATGTGTGCGGTGATGCCTGCGGCGGCGGCATAAACCGAGAGTGCTGTCGCAGCGTTGCCAGCGGACGGGATTGCTAACTGTGTCAATCCGAGAGACTTCGCCTTGGATACCGCCATCGCTAAACCGCGTGCCTTGAAACTGCCAGTAGGGAGTCGCGATTCATCTTTTACCCATATCTCTGAAAGCCCAAACTTCGCACCTAACCTTTTCGTCCGGATGAGCGGTGTCATTGTCTCTCCGAGCGTCACTATGTCCGTAGGATCGGATATAGGAAGGAGTTCACTATAACGCCAGAGCGATGCGGGTCTTGATAGCAGCGTATCGCGTGTCCATGTCTCTGATAGTTGTTCAAGGGCGTAACGGGCAAGCAGCGGTTTCCCGCAAGTGTTACAGACGTTCTGAGGTTCTGCGTGTGGATAGGTTTCGCCACACTTGCTGCATTCAAGTCTTTCTAATTTTCCTTGCGGTTCGGTGGAGCGAATTGGGGGTTTTATGCCTCTTTTCGCAGACTCGCCCGGCGCGATGCTTGGGCTTACGCTCTTTGGAGAAGAATGCACAGGAGGTTCCTTTGATAAAGTTTTATCTAATATCCGCCAAAATTCTGTATTTGAATTAGGCGTGCGCGAGTAATCTGAGCAGAATCGCTTTCATGCTATGGAGGCGGTTTTCGGACTGTTCAAAGATAATTGAGCGTTCATCGTTGACGAGTTCACCCGAAATTTCATACCCGTGATGCGCGGGAAGGCAGTGCATAACCTTGCCCCCGTGTCCGTCTAACAGTTCGGTATTCAATTGGTAGGGCATCATCTTTTTTAGCCGCCGTTCCCGTTCTTCAGCAAAAGCAGGATCTGTGAAAAATTCCATGTCCACCCACGTATCTGTATAGACAATATCGCTTTCGGCGATGACGCTTTCCAATGCACTACCGATGTTGATACTGCTTGTATCAAGTACTTTATAAAGGCCTTTCCGAGCGGCTGCGTTCCACAATTCTTTATCAACAGCAGCGGGGTTCACTTCCGGTGCGACGACAGTTACCTCAATGCCTACCTTCATACCAGCGGCAATCAGCGAATTACAGACGTTGTTATGTACACCGATGAAGCACAATTTGACCCCTTCAAGTCTACCGAGATGCTCCTGTATCGTCATCAGATCGCCGAGTGCCTGTGTTGGATGGTATCTATCGCAGCACCCGTTAATTATCGGGACAGTTGCGGCAGCGGCGGCTTCAACGAGGTCCGCGTGTTTCAAGAAGCGCGCTAAAATAATATCGACATACGCCGAAAGCACCCGCATTTCGTCGCTGAGGTCGGCTAAAGCGAAATTTGTTGTTCGCCAATCGAGGTAGTGTGCGTGTCCACCGAGTTGTGTAATACCGATTTCACCGGCGCAGCGCGTTCGCGTGGAGGTCTTTTGGAACAGCAGACAGAGGCTTTTCCCACCTACAGCGTGCCTATATTTTTCGGGATATTTTTTTATATTTAGGCTGTCTTCAACGGTTTCAAGAATATCTTTTTCTGACCATGGGTTCAGTGTAATTAGGTGCATAATTATCTCCACGAGTAGGTCTCCAAAATTAGAAACTATAATTATACCGAACTTTTTAAAAGAAGTCAAATATTTTCTAATTGCCAGGAAAAATTCACTGCCTCTGCCATGGAATTCTGACACCTAACTCGTCCGCGAGTTGTTCGAGTGTTCGCAACGGTTCGTTGTGAAGGGGTATCCCGTTTACGAGGCGTTCTTGTGTTAATTCCGACTCAATCTCACCGGGTAGCGTGACGCGGGTAAAACCGGCGCGTGGTGTGGCTTGACGCGTCATCCGAATTTGCCGATCGATTTCAGCCTTGAACTCTGAAACAGCGGTGAAATTGGCGATGTTAATTGCAAAGAAAAAGTGCGCCGATACGCGTTTTTCGAGTGGCGTGTCTCCGGGCTGAAACCGTTTGTTGATGCCCATCAATCCACCGCTCAACGGACCGCATAAAACATCCATCACGATTGCAAGCGCGGAACCTTTGGGACCTGCGGCGGGTAGGATCACGGCGACTTGCCCCGGATCCTCAGTTTCGTTACCGTCTGCATCGAGTGCCCATCCCAACGGGATTTTTTCCTGATACAACCTTGCGGTTCCGATCCGTCCGGCGGCAGCAGCACCGCACGCCATATCCAACACAATCGGCGGTTCCTCGCCAGCGGGGATGGCATAGGAAAACGCGTTATTGCCGATCGAGACGCTCCTTGCACCGAAAACAGCGACATTTACACCGAGTCCGTTGGTCGTTGCGAAACCGATCATATCGTGTGGTAAGGCTCGCATGGCGTGACTTGAGGCAGCTCCGAAGTGATTGCTATTCCGAACGATAGCCACGCCAATTGAGGTATCCTTCGCCTTTTCAATAGCCATGTTCATTGCCCGAATACTGACGAGATGTCCCAACCCGCGGTCGCCATCTAACAGAACAGAGGCAGGATTATCCTCAAGCGTCTGGAGTTGCGGATTGGGATTAATATTCCCGCTGATGATGCCCCGGACATAACCGGGTAAGCCGCGTGTTGCGTGTGAATGAACACCCCGCAAGTCCATGAGGACCTGCATTTCCGCAATGGTATCCGCATCCGATTTGGCTACACCGACTTCTTGGTAAAGTTGGCTGCAGACACTTTGCAACGCGTCTGCGTCTACAATCATTTCTTGTTCGTGTTGGTTCATGGCTGAAATGCTCCTTTGAATTGGGAATCGCGATCGACAAGAAACCCCCAAGCAAAAACACTCGCTCCTACAGAGGAAGACATATCCATATATCGCGAGCACAGCTCGCTCCTACAGAGGAAGACATATCCATATATATAAAGTGAATATGTAAAACTAAATACCCTGATCTCCTTCGCGCTTTTGCTTGATTTTACACATCGTATCATGGTATTATTACTATAATATCACAGAAAACATAAATAGACACAATATTGTTTGCAAAGTGCAATTTAATCTTGTAGTTTTGGGAGCATAAATCCATGATCTCACTTAATTACATATTGCGATGCCTCTGTCTGATTTCGGTGTTGATACTCGTTGTCTTTACCCTCAGTTTGGGTGAGAATCAAAACACCAGTTTTTCACGCGAAGGTACCCCATTCTTAAAACAGTTCTGTTTTGACTGCCACGCCGGCGATGAACCTGCTGCAGAACTCGCGCTCGATGCCTTTACGGATAACCTTTCGTTGATTGAAAATCGCGATGTCTGGGACCGGGTGCTTGATATGTTAACGACGGGGCAGATGCCACCCTCGGAGAGTGAGCATCAACCAACGCTGGAAGAATCCGATGCGTTTGTTGCGCATATTGAGGCGATTTTTGAACACGCGGATCGCACGGCTAAGCCGGATCCTGGACGTATCACGGTGCGCCGTCTTAATAAAGTCGAATACAAAAATACTGTTCGAGATCTGCTCGGTGTTGATTTCGATCCGACCGAAAGTTTTCCTGCTGATGACGTAGGACACGGATTTGATAATATCGGTGATGTACTGACGATGTCGCCGCTGCTGATGGAACGCTATCTTGAAGCAGCAGAAGCCATTGCGACGCGTGTGATTTTGGTGGAACCACCACCGCCCTTGAAACGCTACCAAAGAGGATGGCGCCTTGAGCCACACCACGATGAGGTCCCTGATCAACGTTTCCGGCTTCTTGACCCAACGGCTACAGAGCAATGGAAATCGGGTCCCTTCACGACAGGTGCGCCCTATTTTAACATGTTCCCCGAGGAAGAAATTCTCTACAAGGCGACACTCTACGTTGAACCGGATAATGGAACCCCTGCTGCTGAGAACGATCCTTATAGTGAAACCTCGGGTGCTGAACCTGATAATGAAACGCCTATTGCTGCGCCTGAGCGTCAAACGCCTGTTGAAATCGCCTTATTTATTCAGGGTGCAGCCTTAGAAGGGATCTCTCCGCCAGAGGAACTTGCCCGATTGGTTGGTGTGGACCCGGCAGCCGATAACAAGATCAAGATTCTGAAAACCTTTGAGATTACTTCCCGCGACCCGAAAAAGACACAGACAGTTGAGGTGCTGGTTACCGGCATTCCGAACATCGAAAGGGCAGGGATTGCGATGGTTAAATCTACAGACGGTGAGCCGTCCGCCAAGCTCCAAATCCGGGCACTCTGGGCGGAGGGGCCATTGGATACTCGCCCTGATACCCAACTCGAAATCTTGGCATGTACACCGGACATCCCACAAATAGAACAGACGCGTGAAGTATTGACCCGCCTGCTTCGTGGTGGATATCGCCGTCCGCCGACTGAAACCGAAATCGAACAACTCACGCAGTTTGTTGCATCCGTCCAAGCCGATGGTGCGAAATGGGAAGCCGGTATTCAAGAAGCGATTAAAGTCATTCTCTGTTCACCGAAGTTCCTATTTCGATTGGAGTTAGATGATCGTCCGCAGAGTCCAGAGCCGTACCCAATTGATGAGTTCCAACTCGCCTCTCGGCTTTCCTACTTCCTTTGGAGCAGCATGCCTGATGACGAACTCTTTGCGCTTGCCGAGAAAGATCAGTTGACCCCGAATCTTGAAGCACAAGTTAAACGGATGTTGGCGGATCCGAAGGCGGCGGAATTGGCACGCGACTTCGGCTCACAATGGCTGCAAATCCAACGCATCGCGACGGTTACACCTGATCGTGAACGTTTTCCGGTCTTTGGTCGCAGATTGCGTGCGGCGATGTTGGGGGAGACAGAACTCTTTCTCGAATCAATCTTCCGTGAGGATAGGAGCGTCCTTGATCTACTTGACGCAGATTACACTTTCCTCAATCAGGAATTGGCGAACCATTACGGTATTGCTGACACCAAGGGGAACTGGATGTATCAGGAGAAAACTGTACCCGGTGGCGAAGCGATTAAAGGTAGAGAGTTTCGGCGTGTTGCGTTGCAAGGTGCCTCACGCGGCGGTATACTTACCCACGCCAGCGTCTTGACAGTGACTTCTAACCCGACCCGAACCTCACCCGTAAAACGAGGACGTTGGGTGCTGGAACAGATTCTCGGTTCACCACCACCGCCGCCACCACCGGATGTCCCGGAATTGGAAGAGGATCACGATGCTATTACCGGAACCACTTTGCGAGAACGTCTTGAGCAGCATCGAGAAGACCCCGCATGTGCCAACTGCCATGCCAAAATGGACCCCATCGGGTTCGCACTCGAAAACTATAATGCAATTGGAGCGTTTCGGACCAAAGAGGGTGAATTGGAGATTGATACAACAGCGGTATTGCCGGATGGTACCTCTTTTGACGGTATAGCAGACCTGAAACAGATCCTTAAGGATAGGAAACAACAGTTTGTGCGCTGTTTGACGGAAAAGATGTTGACGTATGCTCTGGGTAGAGGATTGGAATATTACGACCGACCGACTATTGATCGGATCGTCGCACAGCTTGAAGTTGCAGACTATAGAAGTTCGGTACTGATTACTGAAATTGCTAAAAGCGATCCGTTCCGGTTACGACGCGGTACTGAGGATAATTGACGATGCGAATTTTTCTAAGTTTCCTTGCGGTTCGGTCGGCTGGGCGCGTTAAGTTGACGGTCCCATTCTGTATATCTGAAAAAATCCACAGAAACACCCAAGCAAAACCATTCCACTTCGTTTCAAGTTACGCGTCTTTTAATTTACCCTTCAGTTTTGCTGCTCTCTTTCTATTAATCATAATTCTCCAAGCGAGTTGTTATACACTGCCCCCTGAAACATCAAGTAAATATCCGCTCTTACGGTTGCAGGAAAAATATTCTATCTACTTAGATTCTACATGGACGCCAAAAGACGCTGCTGCGCTTTTAAAGGTCTTTGAAACCATATCTCCAGATCTGATAAATCCACAGTTTTCTTCATGGAATGTAAGCGATGATGCGTTAGAAAACGGGATTAAGATTGAATTTAAAGATAAGTCAAAACACGTTACCATTAGTAGGGACGTGCTGCCAACCGAAGAATCTCAGGGAATAGCATCACCGGAGAAACGTCTTTTTCATGCTGTCGTTCAATTCATAACTGAAAATGGGACAAATAGATCCGCAATAAAATCAATAATGAAAACGAGGTATGGTATAGATGTCCCGTCTCATGCTGCATTACCCCCGCGTACGAAAAACAACACAGCCAAAGGTTATTCGGATTTTGGAAATGACGATCTGATGCTTATTATGTCCGTCCTTGAAGAATTCCCTCAGGCATTACGTAAAACACCGCAATTAAAGTATATAGTCCGTAGAGTTGATACGGAAGAAAAAGGGATCAGTTCTGCAATGGTAAGTCGCGGTTATATAACATTTGCTGAATCTATTTTCCTTCGCTATCGCGATCATCGTGATGATCTCGGTCGCTTTCATCGCGATGATACGCGTAAGATAATTGCCCACGAAAAGGCCCATTTTTTATGGTGGTATGTTTTTGATCCTCAACTTAAAAAGGATTGGGCGAAACTTGGCGGATGGCAACAAGATTTAACAAGTGAATCCGGCTGGTCAACGACTCAAGAGCGATCGAAGTTTGTAACGGATTACGCTTATACAGAAAATCCAGATGAGGATATAGCCGAAAGCATCGGCTTCTATTTTGTTTATCCCGATAAACTCCGTTCTTGTTGTCCTGAGAAATATGAATTTATTCATAATCGGATTATGCTGATGTATGGCAACCGTTGGAGTCCATCCAATCCTATGTAAGGACACATATTAGCAAAACGTACTGGTCGGAATATAAGGAAGCACACCCATGAGAAAATACAGGACATGGCACGAAATACTAATGGAACAACTTTCTGATAGGGATGACGCGATTGACTATCTTCAGGTGACATTGGAAGAGTACCAAGTGGACGGCGATACCTCATTTTTTCTCAGTGAGATCCGTACCGTTGTAGAAGCACAAGGGGGAGTCTCCAAACTTGCCGAGAAAATTGATGTTGAGCCACAGGTACTATCAGATATGCTCACCAGTAAAGTTGCACCACGGCTTGATATGTTCAGCACCATTCTCCAGGCACTTGGGTGTCGACTATCGATTGAATCGCTAAGTGACACCGGTTGTAGCCCACAGTGTGTGAATAAGGATCATCCTGTTGCATCAAACAAGGTCGTAGACGTTAATCTTGAAGTTGCTACTGAAAATAGGGATCCGAGTTAAGCAATACCTTGTTGCCTTAGCGTGATAACACCCACTATTTGAAGGTAGAGAAAACCTCGGTTTCATTGCGATTGCGGTATTGCCTAAGGGTTAACCGCTTATGTAAGTTCTGGTATCTATCGAAGTCGTGATCGTGCAGCGTATTGGGATGGGACGAATGAAATGGGTGAATCAGTGGCAAGTGGTATCTACTTTTACACGCTTTCAGCAGGCGATTTTAAGGCTACTCGCAAAATGTTAATCATAAAATAACGTGACGAATATACAAGCGTATGGTAAACTAAACTTTAGTGACGGAGGTGCTTATGAACACATCAAAACAACTTTCACGTCGAACATTTTTACGGGGTCTGGGTGTCAGTGCCGTTCTGCCGGTACTCAATCCCCTGACCACTTGGGCAGATATTCCCTCAAAAGAGGGACCGATTACCCGTTATCCCGATCCAGCGGTTGAAGTTATTGACCCGCGTTTTGCGAAATACAAAATCGGGAACGCTGTTGTGGAGCGATTGTGGACAGGTGCGCGTTGGTCTGAGGGACCTGTCTGGTTCGGCGATGGTGGGTACCTCCTCTGGAGCGACATTCCGAATAACCGTATCCTGAAATGGCAGGAAGCCACGGGTAAGGTAAGTGTCTATCGCAAACCGTCTAACTACACCAACGGTCATACGCGCGACCGGCAAGGTCGGCTCATCAGTTGCGAACACGGCACACGACGCGTCACTCGCACCGAATATGACGGAACGGTTACTGTCCTGATTGATAACTTTGAAGGCAAACGGTTCAACGCACCGAACGACGTGGTCGTCCACCCTGACGGACACATCTGGTTTACGGATCCGGGATACGGTATTCTGTTCAATTACGAAGGGCATAAGGCACCCTTTGAATTGCCGACCTCCGTCTATCGTCTGAATCCGGACACTGGGAAAGCGACGGTTGGGACGGAAGAGCTCGAAAGACCGAACGGTATCTGCTTTTCGCCTGATTACGAAAAACTCTATATTGCTGACACAGGCACACCTAAAAATATTGTTGTCTTCGATGTCGTAGACAGTGAGCGGTTGAGCAACAAGCAGGTCTTCGCTGAGATGGCACCCGGTGCTGCTGATGGTATGCGGTGTGATACTGATGGCAATGTTTGGACTGGCACAGGCTGGGTCGGTGAAGGTTATGATGGGGTACATATCTTTGCACCGGACGGCACGCTTATCGGTAAGATTCACCTCCCAGAAATCTGTTCAAATATCTGTTTCGGTGGTGTGAAGCGGAACCGGCTCTTTATGACAGGCAGCCAGTCCCTCTACTCGGTTTATGTTGAAGCGCAAGGGGCTCCGCTGTTTTAGCGTCCCTCTCATACAAATATGTGAGCACGCCGCGATAGGGGCTCCACACGATACGCTCGTAGGGGTTGGGTAACCCAACCCCTACGGTTCCGCGAGCGTATGCAAATAATTATGAGCTTTACTATAATATGCTACCTCGAAACTTTTACAGCAGATGCCCATCATCTTATACGTTTTTAATTTTGCTTCTGCTACTCATACCTATATTCTCAGGATGTGAGCGGATTCAGCAGGTCACCACTGACAAAATAACAGTGAAAAAAAACTGCACAGCCGGTAAGCGCGTTCTTAATTTCGGTTTCTATGCCTATTTCGCACCTGTGAGTTATAGTGCCAACGAAGACCCGAATTCCGAAGGATTCAACGTCCATCAAGGTTATGAAGCGGACCTATTAACGGGACTTGAAGCCATGGAGGACGCAGACTTATCTTTTTCTCGAAGTGCGATCGCCGAATGGCACGGCATCTGGCTCAAAGCTGCCGATCCGGAATACGATATTATTGGTGGCGGAATTACGATCCTCGATTCTCGGACGCGAGACACAACAGGCACCCCGCTCGTTAACTTTACATCGGGACATATCAAGTTCCGCCAATCGCTCCTGGTCCGCGCCGAGGACGCTGAATGGCTCCCAAGTTACGCTGCGCTCACGCGTGATGTCCGTGTTGGTGCACTTTCCGGCACAACAGGAGAAGCGCGCTTACTTGAAATCATAGGTATTGTTGATGCCAATGGCGTTCTTATGGAAGGAACGCGCATTGAAACCCTCCAAGGTACTGTTATTGCTGATGGAACATCGGATTATATGATTACCGCAGCAGGTGCCACTCCAAACTTAGCGGGCAGGCGCCATCTCTATCCGCCTTTAGAAAATATGCCACAGATTATCTATCTCGGAGACGAAGTTGGTGAATCGGAATTACTTGAAGCCCTCGCCGAAGGCAGTATTGATGCTATTGCCAGAGGTGAGGTAGGCAACAGGGATGCTACCTATGCTACTGGGGACACGTTTGTTGTTACTGCACTTGACGATCAGGTCGAGTTCGGGGGGTTTACCCTTGCATTGGAAGATGCTCAATTGACGACATGTATTGATGAAAGGCTCAACTATTTAACCGATAACGGAAACATCGGTTACGGAGAATGGCTGCAGAATCGTGAGATATTCCTAACCCGCGCCGAGATGTGGAATGCCGAGAAGCGATAATACTGACAAACGCAGCGCAGAGAAACAAAGACTTGACATTGACCTAAAAATGTAATATAATTTAGGCATACATAAAATTGAGGTTCCCTGCTTTTCAGCAATAGGCGACATCGCGAAGGAAAATTATGAACACATCAAAACAGTTTTCACGTCGAACATTTCTACAGGGTTTAGGCGTTACCATTGCGCTACCGTGGTTGGAAGTGATGGGACCTGTGACATCGTGGGCAGCAACGCCGACAAGTGCAACGCAGACAGTTCCGAATCGGATGGCGTTCCTCTATGTGCCGAACGGAAAGATTATGGAGGATTGGACGCCGAAACAGGTAGGTGCTGGCTATGAACTCACAGAGATCCTGAAACCGTTAGAGCGTGTGAAGGACAAAACATTGGTACTCAGCGGTTTAACTGCTGATAAGGCGCGCGCAAACGGTGACGGCGGTGGCGATCATGCCCGTGCAATGGCAGCCTTTCTTACAGGCGCGCAACCCCGTAAAACCGACGGTTCCGATATTCACGCCGGAATTTCCGTTGACCAAGCAGCCGCGTCACATATCGGTCAGCAAACTCGCCTCCCGTCGTTGGAACTCGGCATTGATCCGGGGTACAGATCAGGAAATTGCGATTCCGGTTATAGTTGCGTCTACTCTGCAACGTTGTCGTGGCGTTCCGCGACGCAGCCGCTCCCGAAAGAGGTTAATCCGAAACTCGCCTTTGAACGGCTGTTCTCCACTATGCCGGATGCTCAGCGGGAGCAACGCGATCAACAACGAAAAAGTATCCTCGATTTTGTCGTGCAAGACTCAAAAGATTTGATCCGTCAAGTCAGTGGAAACGATGTACGTAAACTCGATGAGTACTTCTCCGCTATCCGTGACATCGAACTAAGAATTGACGCGGCTGAAAAATTCCCGCCAATCGAAAGTCCCGATTACACCGCACCGGAAGAGATTCCTAAAGATTTCCAAGAACATGTCCGACTCATGATGGACCTGATTGTCCTTGCGTTCCAGACAGATGTGACCCGTGTTGTGACTTTTACGTTAGCAAATGAAGGCAGTAATAAGTCGTATCCGGCTATCAATGTTACTGATGGACACCATAACTTGTCGCATCACCAGGGTGACGAGGAGAAGGTGGCAAAAATCCGCAAAATTGACATCTTCCATACACAACAGTTGGCATACTTCTTGGAAAAACTGGATGCAACCGCTGAAGCGGACGGCTCCCTACTCGACCATTCAATGATCTTGTATGGCAGTGGAAACGCAGACGGCAACCGACACAGCCACCATGATCTCCCGATACTGCTTGCAGGCAACGGTTGTGGCACGCTTAAAAGTGGTCGCCATATCCGTTACCCGAAAGAGACACCGCTCAACAATCTCTGGCTGTCAATGCTCAACCGCATGGATGTCGGTTTGGCAAAATTAGGCGATAGCACCGGCAGTTTGCCAGACCTTTCCTAAAGCCGCGCTTTCCCATGTATGTTTGCTGGTGAGGTTCACCAACCTCACCAGCCAAAACTTTCGGGTTTATGCTTATCCCCGTAATCCCTAAATCCCATAAATCACAGTTCAGATACTAAAATGACAATCTCACGGCTGCAAGTTTCTAACCGCACCTACCGGCCCTGGGGACGAACATTACACGCTAAATTGACATCTATGGTGCGGTTACACACCTCACCATAGGGGGCAATTTAGGGGTTTTGACAGCGTTTTACGGATCACAGATATAAACATGCCGCCCTTACAGGGCTAAATGTTTTTTACATGCATTTCTATAAACATGTTGTCGCTACGCGACTGAAGAGATTTCTGAAGTCTTCAAGGTTTCCGCGTAGTATCCGGTTCGGTTAGGAATGCAGATCGCATTTGGGTGAGTACACCGCAAAACCGAACCTACCGGGTCCGGGGATCAGAGATATTTTTCTTAAATAGAAAAACAACTGATAAATTTTATCGAATTGTGAAATTTATTCAAGTCGGGTTCACTTCCAATTTTTATCTCTCCATCAACATTTCCCCAACAACCAACCTCAAACAACCCAGAACCAATGCTCTCGTTCCGGATGGCAGTGATAGACTTTCTATCTAAAATCTTAGCATCAGATTTCCAAAGTTTAGAGGCTATAAACCCAGATGATGACTATATTTTTAGGCGAATATCATTACTTAGGAAAAACATAGTTGATATTGGGTTTCATTATCAATAAGCACAACTGCCGAATATTTAGATACGGTTGATGGTTTTCTAAATTTTATCTAACTGAGTTATTGGGGAATTACCAATCTTTAAAGGGGAATATTCGAGTTTCTGTTGCCATGCCGTAGAAACTCCATAAACTGCCCGCGACGAATTCACCGAGAATTAAACCGAGGAAAAAAGGTGCTGCTTTTCGGTGTAATTGCAAGCCGCCCTGTTTGATAATCAACCATTTTGCGACTGTGCTAATCATGAGTGAGATCCAGAGCCAGTTCATACACCAATCCGCTGCGCCGGAAACAGCATAGCCGACAGCGTGGAAGGGCCACCAAAAGAACCGCATCCGTAGAAACATCAGGAGAAAGGTGAACCCCATTCCGATACCCATAAACGTCACTTCGGGAATATTCGTGCCTGTCGGGAAATTGAGTTGTTGCTGGAGTCGATTGAAAGGGTGGTGCGCGAAACTGCCCGATGAGCCGAAGCGGTAGACATCATGCAGATATGCCCAGAAAGAACCGATAGAACCGACGACTACCGCTAAGAGTATTACCCACACCAACGGTTTAGGATTAAATCGCGCTCGTGAAGCGAGTTGGAACCCCTCCAATTGGTGCGGCATCGGATGGCTACGGTGCGCCCGATTGAAGAAAAACAGAAAAGTGAGTGCTGTGAGGTTGGAACCGCCCATGCGACGTGAACCTAAAATCGCCGGTAAAGCGTAATCCGGTCCCATAAAGTGCAGGTCATGTGCAGGCGCGCCGGATTCAACCCGCATGCGCGTGATCCCCGTTGACAATGCGAAATACATCGCAAAGAAGGCGATACCGAGTGAAATACTGATGCCTATCTTCACAGAAAACGCTATGAGATAGATACATCCGAACACAATACCGAGGATAGCCGCACGATACCGCATCGGTTCAACCGATTCGTCGAGGCTTGAACGTCCTGTGGTCACCTGTTTAAAGACTTCAGCGAGGTATTTACGGCTTGCCCATACTGCGAAAATTGCAAGTCCAAGATACGCGCCCAGCGACTGCTGTCGATCATAAGGGAATCCGGGTAAACCCCGAACGCCAACGATGGCACCACCGACCCGTTGCATCTTACGGAACAGATAAAAGAACCAACAAGAAAACGACAAATCTAAGGGCATGAAGAATCCGAGCCCAATGACAAACGGATAGATAGAAAACGGTGTCCATCCGATAGCATTCCACGGTTTTTCAGTGAAAAAGTGGCTGATATTCCGGAACCGGACACCGACAATTGGAATCGTTGGAAAGAGATAGCTGAGTCCGTTAATAAGGTTTAGGAGTGAGACGAGGATAAATGCTGTCCAAAAGACCCTGCCCCGGAAGAAGTTGGCACCGCTATCCCGCGTCATCTCTAACGGTAGTTGAATGATTGGATAGGCGAGTTTTTCGCGTTCTGTCCACTGTTTCCGTAGCACAACATTGATGCAGAGCATAACAAATACGAGTGCGAGAATAAAACTTGTCCACCACAGTGTCGGCCCCACCCATGCCCGTAAAACTTCAAGGTCATAAACTGTGGATTGCCCTTCATAAAACCCCTCTAAGATCCGTTTATCTTGGACTGTTCCCCATGTCGGTATGTACCGGTATAGAAGTTCTCGCCACTCGTTTTCAGGTGTATCGAACCAGAAGACGTGTCCGATCATCGGGATAAGTACCTGTGCGTGGTCGTGTGATGCGATAGCACTCGCCATACAGAGCATCACATAGATGACGAGCAGCTCGCCGTGTGTCAATGCCCACTGCTGTTTGACGCGCCGCAGCAGTAGATTGAAGAGCGTAATAATAAACAGAAAGAAGACCGCATTGAAAAAAAGCGACATCGTTGTCGGAAAAAGTCCCCACCAAACCATTTCCGTATACATAATCCAGTAGCAGTTGATCGGGATAAGGATAAGTGCCAGTGTAACCGATTTTAGGGTGACACCGCGGGTCAGAGCCATTGCGTTCTCCTATTTATTTCATTGCCGCTTTGAGCATCTCCACAATTTCTGGATGCCCCTTTGATTCGGCGAGCGTTAGTGCTGTATTGCCTTGCTTATTTTTCAGGGTAACATCAGCACGGTTTTCAAGCAACAGCTGAACAATTGCCGAATATCCGTGCCACGCTGCATACATGAGTGCTGTTTCACCAGTGCGGTTTTGGGTATTTACGCTCGCGCCTTTTTCAAGCAATCGCTGGGTTACCTTCGGATTTCCTGTCTTGTTGATAATGAAAACCAAAGGCGTATTACCGTTGGCATCCGCTACGTTCACATTCGCACCATTTTCAATAAGAAACATCGCTACATCAATGTTTCCCTTTTCCGCTGCAATGTGTAAAGGTGTCCGTCCTACGGTATCCTTCAGATTTACGTCTATATTCATATCACGAAGGGTTGAAACGTCACCCGTCCACGCTGCTTTGAAGAGTCTATCCGCTGGTGTATCTGAAAATTCAGAAACAGTATGCACTTGATTGGCGGGAAGATTTTCAAAGATTTGCACAACACCGCTCTGCCATCGCACCTCAAGTCTATCAATAGCAGTGTTGGTCCCCAATCCAAAATGGCATCGCGGATCATGGCTGGACAGGTAGCTCGCGCCTGGATTGACTTCCTGTATCTGCGTGTGTTCATCTGCCGTTACGGTGATACGTGTGCCTATGCCGTCTCGGTTGCTAATCATCCCGACGGTTTTAATCGATGCCCAATTGCTTTGCGTTTCAGTTTTATTTTCCAATAAAGTCGCGGGCCCGTTAGACTGTGTGACGAGTGTGTCAACGTCGCCATCGTTATCATAGTCTCCAAAAAGCGCGCCTCGGCTCACCGTGGCACGTTGAAAATAGGCACCTGCGCTCTCCGAGACCTCTTGAAATGTGCCGTTTCCCTTATTACGGAACAGTTGATCGGGTTGGCGATACGTCAGGACATCGTGCGTGTCCTCGATGTTATCAAGAATATGTCCATTGGCAATAAAAATATCTTGCCACCCATCATTATCAGCATCAAAGAACCGTGTACCGAACCCGACGAATAGAAAACTCTCTTTACCGAGATGTGCTTCATAGATTACGTCGGTAAATGTGCCGTCGCCGTTGTTGCGGTAGAGTGCGTTGGTTTCATAAGAGAGGTTTGTAACAAAGATATCGAGCCAACTGTCGGCGTTGTAGTCTGCAACGGTAACCCCCATCCCCGCTTGTGCTATGCCGTTGAAACTGTAAGCGCATCCAGCGAGTAGCGAGATCTCACTGAACGTGCCATCGCCGTTATTATAGAAAAAATCGTTTCGGGTGTCGTCGTTAGCAATGTAAAGATCGGGTGCGCCGTCGTTGTTGAAGTCTGCTGAAACGACCCCTAACCCCTTCCCGTGGAACATGCCACCAATGCCGCCAACGCCAGTCGCTTGACTCACATCGGTAAATGTGCCGTCGCCGTTATTCCGATAGAGTGTGTCAGGCGCGCCTTCAAATAGCGAAGGATGACAATAGGTCTGTGTCCCATCTTCCCCACACGGCAAATAGGGAACATCGAGCGAATATACAAGATAGTTGACGACGAACAGGTCGAGGTGTCCGTCAGTGTTGTAATCCAGAAAACAGGCACTGCTACTCCATCCGGGATCACCGACCCCTGCGGACATTGTGACATCCGTAAATGTGCCGTCGCCGTTGTTTCGGTAAAGGACATTCGCGCCGAAATTGGTTACATAAAGATCAACGTTCCCATCGTTGTTGTAATCTGCACACGCCGCTCCTTGTCCATAGTTCCCGCGGTTCTCCACCCTTGCGGTCGTTGTGATGTCCGTAAAAGTTCCGTCACGATTGTTTCGGTAAAGTGTGCTTACTGCCTGTCTTGCCGATGGTGGTTTGTCCCAGTAGCCGCTATTGACGAGATAAATGTCAAGAAATCCGTCGTTGTTCGCATCAAAGAAGGCACCACCAGCACCGAGTGTTTCGGGCAGATGAAACGCGCCTTCTGCGCCATTGACGTGATGAAAATCGATGCCTGCTTCTTCGGTTACATCAACGAATTGGATCGCTGCAGCGGCGCATAAGGGATATATGAGCAGAATTATGAGCAGGAATATATTCTTACTTTTCATAGGGCGGAGTCGCATCTTTCGCGAGCCGGAATCCGATAAAACTGGTGCCGATTGCGGGGTGTTGACCGAACCGTGTGGCACACCTTGCGAATGTCTCTGGGTTTAACCACGAACCGCCTTTCACAATACGGTGACTACCGACCGCGGGTCCCTTTGGATTTCGATCAGGACTACGGTAGTAGAAGGTTTCTGAATACCAGTCTGCTACCCATTCCCAGACATTACCTGCCATATCGTGTGCACCGTAAGGACTGATCCCCGTGGGGTAAGTGCCAACCGGTTGCAAATGTGCCCCTGACTGTTGCCAAACGTTTGCGTGGATAGTGGTATCCTTAATGCGTTGTGTGAAGGTGTTTCCCCAGGGCCACCGTTTAGCGTTCGTTCCACGTGCGGCTTTTTCCCATTCTGCTTCGGTGGGCAGCCGCATGCCTCGCCACGCCGCATAGGCAACAGCCGCATCCCACGAAATACCGATGACAGGATGGTTAGGCTTTGTTTTTGCAATCTCGGGCCAGATACCGAATTCGCCACCGTAACTGATGGGGGTATGTTCACTATCGGTGCCACCGCTTTCAAGCCAAAACGGATAATACTCGGCGTTGGTGACTTCAGTTTTACTGATATAGTAGGCATCCAGATAGATTTTGTGTGCGGGTGCTTCATTCGGGAGGTTATCATCACTCCCCATCGTAAAGGTGCCAGCGGGGATGAGGCAGAGCTCAGGTTCAGCCAATGCACAAGGTAAGCCCGCTATAACTGCGGAAAGTAGGATGAGGCACCTTATAAACGGGTAGGCACGAAGACCTACCCTTGTGATGGTGTTATTTTTTCTTTGACGTAAGACGCTCATATTCTTGATAGATTTTCGCGGCTTCTGTATGAGCACCGGCAAGCTCGTAAGCCTTAGAAAGGTTTAGATAGAAACGCGGTTCAGTTGGTTGTAAGTGGATGGCGGTTTGGTATTGCTCAATTGCTTCAACATAATCTTCTAACATCAGATAAACCCCGCCGAGGCTGTTACGGTAGGTAGCGACATTCGGCTTATGTGCAATCACCTTTTCATACATTGTTTTCGCCTGTGGATAGTTTTGCCGTTGAAACTGGACATAGCCGAGTGCTTCATAACCGCGCGTCTCTTGTGGTGCAAGCGTGACGTAACGTTCCAAAGATTGCGTTGCCTCCTGCCATAACTTCCGTTTCAGTTGGAGTCTACCGAGTCGGTACCACGCTTCTGCGTTGGTAGGGTTTTGTTGCGCAAATTTTTTGAGATGTGTCAGCTTTTCTTCCTCAATAGACAGCACTTCAAAACGTTGTAAATTCTCCTGTGCCGCTTTCATTTCACCCATACGACGGTACGTTGTGCCTAAACTGAAGTACGCCTTTGCGTGGAATGGATCAATTTCAATCAGTTTTTTTAAAGTATCAATAGCGGATTGCCACGCTTCCTTCTGAAGAAAAGCAGTGCCGAGCGTGTAATGTGCTGTCTTCAAAGTCGGATCGAGTTTAATAGCGCGTTGAAGTTCACTGATGGCAGCATCGGTTCGATTATCACGAAAATAGGCGATGCCTAATAGGGTCCTCGCACGCGCATGATCGGCGTCCATTGTAATTGCCTTCTGTAGCACCTGTGTCGCCTGTGCGGAGTCGCCTAAGTGGATGAGTAGTATATCACCAAGTTCACAATACGCTTCAATATAGTTTTTATCTGCGATTGTTGCCCGTTGAAACGCCTCAGCTGCGGCATGGACTTCCTCGGCACCTTTATAAATCATTCCCAAAACGCAGTGTGCATCCGCTATTGATCCATCAAGTTTGACCGCCTTCTCTAAATTAGTTCTCGCTTTTTTCTCGTCTCCATGTGTGAGCGCGCGGACCCCTGCGTCATACAACCGTGCCGCTTCGGGATGAAACCGTGGCGCGCCAACCGCAAGGAGTGTGTGAAGGAATATAAGAAGTGTGAAGGTGTATTTAAATAGTTGCATACGGCTCAATGGCATAACCGACACAGCGCGTTGAGGCATCAATTTGGCTCTATTTTATTCTAAGATACGCGCAATGTCAAGCGGAATCTATGAAAGTAAGCAGGAAAGAAGGTGTTGAAAAAACGTTGCGGATTTGATAAGTTGATAACGCATGAGATGTCCTCCTAAGTATAATCTAACGTGTAGTGCCTCCTTGATGACTTTGATAAATATTTGTGAGATTATTTTTCCGCTTATCGCGTCACTATATGTTGATGTGAAATAATGAACATTCCCTTTTCAGAGGTATCCGATGAAAAACGATGATGCTCAGCTTATCCAACGCGTGCTTGATGGTGATGATACGGCGTTCTCCACACTCGTGAAAAAATATCAGCGATCCGTTCACGCGCTGGCGTGGCGGAAGATCGGCGATTTCCATATCGCTGAGGATATTACACAAGAGACGTTCCTGAAAGCGTATCAGAGACTCTCTACACTGAAGGAACCACAGTCCTTTGCGAGTTGGCTTTATGTGATAACCGCACATCACTGCACAGCGTGGCACCGGAAAAATCGGACGTGGACGCAGTCGTTGGAAGACACGAGCAGCGCACACTTAGAAAAAGCGACGTATTCTGGATATGTCATTGCGGAGAATGAGCGAATGACAACGGAAGCACAACGCGAAGTCGTCAAAAAGTTGCTTGCGAAGTTGCAGGAGAGCGATCGAACTGTCATCACGCTCTATTACCTTGGGGGAATGACGTACGAAGAGATCAGCGAGTTTTTAGGTGTGTCGGAGGCGGCGATTCGGAATCGTCTCTACCGTGCACGTCGCCGTTTAAAGAAGGAGGAATCCATGATTAGAGAGGCTTTAGAACATTTCCAAATTACGCCAAATCTTACAAAGAATATCATGCGCGAGGTTTCGCGTCTGAAACCGGTTATTCCATCAGGCAGTAAATCGTTGGTGCCGTGGGCAATCGCCGTTTCCACAATAGTTGTAATATTTTTGATGTTAGGTGTCGGTAGTCAATATTTATCTCGTTTCCAGAAACCTTACAGTTTCGATGCTGTGTCAGAGATGACGATTGAACTCATTGAAGCCCCCGTCGTGCTAAACCTTGAATCCAAGCCAGATGTTCAGACGCAACTTGGAAGCACTGCTGTGTCCAGTATAAACGATGGGTTTGGTCAGCGACCTGATGAGATTTTACTTGCTGCTGCGCAGGTGGATGGAGAGGACGTTCCTATCTCGAAACAACAGTGGGTTCAGACGAACGAGCCTGGAGGCATAGTGGTAATGGCTTTGGCTGCTGTGCCTGAAGGCAATCTCTACACCGTTGATGGCATGGGTGATGTCTACAAATTATCAAACAATGAAAACGGATGGCAACGCATCTTCAACATTGGTTCACTGAATACCCCTTGGGGTGGCAATCCGCCTATTGCGAAGTGGAACAATACCCTTTACCTCGTCCCGTCTAACGAACTTTTTGCTTCAACAGATGATGGCAAGACATGGAATTCACTATACGCTTGGCACGAAGGCTATAGATATCCGGTTGAATTGGTGCCGACAGATCAAGCATTTTATCTTGCTTTTGATAACGGTATTTTCCGTTCTGAGGATACCGGCAAGACATGGAAGCTAATGGACAATGGGTTGACGGGGAGAATTGAATCCTTCGTCAAGATCCAAAATACACTGTTTGCTGGAACAAGAACCGGACTCTACCGCTTAAACACTGACAACTGGCAACGCTTACAATTTCCGGTGTCTGAAGCCGAAACCATTCAATCGGTAGCGGCAACTCAAGAGAAACTCTATGTTGCGGCACAGTTAGACTGGAGAAAACTGAGCAGAGATGATAGGCAGCAAATATCCGAAGGACAGAGACGCTCCTGGTGGATATTTCGTTCAACTGACAAAGGAGATTCGTGGACAGATATAACCCCCACAGATGCTTGGACAATCCTTGGGTATCCACCACATATCATACTGATCGCTAAAGAAACAGTGCTCTTGGCAATAGGTATGAGTGACGGTGTCGTGGTTCGCTCAATTGATGGTGGGAATACATGGGTATACGAGGAGACTACCGGTATTTCTCCTACACGCTTCAGTGTAACGGAGGCTGTAGCATTCAACGAAAGCACTTTTTATGCAGCAGGAAACCGCGGTATTTATCGCTCTACCAATGGTGGCGTATCGTGGCACCGGTTTAATAGAAAGATGAAGAGTCGGGTTGATAACCTTATCACATTCAGAGAAACTGACAACGGACAGGGTACATCTGCAGCACTTTACGCGAGGGTCAACGGAGAGTTAGTTAAAACCACCGACTACGGTCATTCTTGGAAAACCGTTCAGGTGAAAATACCGATGAAAGCGCCTCACAGAGAAGATCCACCGCTTATTGACGAAATAGTATCGTCTGGTGATGCGCTTTATGCAAAGGGTAAGGTTCCTTTTGAAGAAGTGCGCCTGTATCGCGTCTCTACAAATAGCAATACACTCATACGGATTCAAGAAGTACCGGTCTTTTACCCGCTGGGGTTAATGGATAAGGCGTTCATTGAGCAGCTCCAAGGGCGTCTTCATGGTGCGACCCAGTTTTTCAAGCAGTTGGCACAACCGAATCTCCAGTGGTCAGATGAACTCATACGCGGTGGCTTGCGTGGCGCGTTTGCTGTTAGCGACGATACGTTCTATATGGAATACAATTATAAACTCTTCCGATGGAGGCCTGGTGAGGCAGAATGGTACGATACCGAAATGGAAGAAACCTCTGAAATCTCAAGGGATCAGATGATGCGCGGATTTGAACTTGCGGTTTCAGGGAGCACTGTCTATGTTGGAAAACGCGATGGACACCTCGTTGTCTCGTTTGATAAAGGAAATAATTGGCTTGATCTCACACCAAGCCTGCCGTTTCCTGTTAAACATTTCAACGATATTATGTTTGCGGGTTCCACAGTATATGTGGCAACCGACGCAGGCGTTATGACCTCAGATAATGGAAAAAACTGGCGTGCGATCACCGATGCTACAGGAACGTCTCTCACCGTGGATCGATTGGCAGTTGATGGCACAAACATTTATGGTGTTTCCAAAACGGGTATCTATCGGTTGCAAACGGATACCGGTTTGTGGGATCAAATTGCACCTGAGATACCAGAAGCATCGGATTCGGTGACTTCATTTGATATTGATGGAAATGTGTTGTATGTCGGAACTTATGGCAGCGGCATGTTTTACTTCAATCTTAGCCAATAGTAAAACAAATTGTAGGGAGGGGCTATTTGCGCCTTGCGAATGAAGTGCCTCCCTATTTTCCATTCATCCAATCACCCAATTAACTTCCCGACTCGATATTGAAGTTCGCATTCACTATCATCTTCAGATGATGTTCAAGTTTTCGCGCGGACGGAATCCACCGAATTGCCTCAAGAATAAGTTTCTCCTATAAACGGACTTCTTTCGGGGTCATTCAATTTTCAAATTGTCTGAATCGCGGAGGACGCGGAGGGCGCGGAGGACGCGGATTTTCGTGTTTAGGGATGCCAAAATCATAAGGGAATTTAGCTGTTTTCCAGAGAATTGAATGGCCCTGTACTTCTTTTCGGACGTATGCACTTTTGGTTGGGTTTATGGTATAATTCCATTAACAGATGAGATGCGTCTTTACCGTGTATGTCAGCAAGGAGGAACCCATGATTCGGAATGCTTTAGATAATTTTCAAATCACACCGAATCCCGGCAAGAACGTGATATATGAGATGCCGCGCGCCAAGTTTGCTGCTTCCTCTGATGGTAAACCGTTTGTGCGGTGGGTAATCACTGCTTTAGTGATGGTCGTGCTGCTGATCCAGACACATCGGGTTTTAGCCAACCCAGAGGACTACACCCGATGGGGTTTGCCTGAAGGTGCAAAAGCGCGGATCGGGAAAGGCACCTTCACTGATATGCAGTTGTCCAGCGATGGTACTCGCTTGGCGATTGCGAGTTCCGCGGGTGTATGGCTTTATGATGTTAGTACTGGTGATGAAATTGCGCTTATCACAGAGAATACGGATTTAATCGGATTGGTGGCATTTTCTCCTGACGGTGCAACACTTGCTACTGCTGGTGGGGACAACGAATGTCGTATCTGGGATGTTGAAAGTCAGAAACTGCTACTAACATTCAAGCTACCTGATTATTGGATCCATACATTGACATTCTTGGATGATGGAAGAACCCTTGTCGGTGAGGGATCGATTGACAAAGCTTCACACGATCTGATTGGTGGAGATCCTTGGAGATGGGATGTCCCTAAGGTCTGGATGTGGGATGTTTCCTCTGGAAAGCAGTTAGACACTTTCACCACCAAGTTACCGAGATTTAATCCGCTTAAAGATGCACGGACCAGTGTTAGGGTGAAGGCATTTGCGGATGGTACGCGTGTTATCTTTGCTTTTGAGAACAGAGACGGAACGATTAGTGTTAAAGATGGACGTACGAATCGCGAGATAGTTACACTTCCAAAACCTGAGAGACAGGTAAGAGCGTTCAGTTTTACGCCAGATGGCAGAAGGCTTGCGGTTGCGACTTCCAGAAACGTACATCTCTGGGATCTTGTTGATACAGGAGAACAGTTGGCAACGTTTCCAAAAAGGGTCGCGGATTTCGAGGGGTATCCAGCGATACTTGCATTCTCAAAAGATGGAAAAACCCTTGCTGTTGCCGGGTTAGATGACATTGAGATATGGAATATGGATACATATTCGCAGGTTGCTACACTTGAAAATAAGAGTGGTGGTTTGTGGGAATTTGTGTTATCGGCGGATGGTGCAACCGTTGTAACTATGAATCACCACGGCACAGTGGATTTATGGTCGGCACAGACCGGCAAACATGAACGTACCTTGACGACGGGATGGACCAGTAGGTTTTCCACGTTGGTGTTCTCGCACGATGGGAAAACGATTGCGAGCAGCACGGGTAGCAAAATCCATCTGTGGGATACAAACACTTGCACCGAAAGATTGCGGATGCAACTTCCCGGACGCGTTGAAGGTGTAAACAAACACATTGAACCGAATTTGCGAGCTGCTGTGCCCATGGTACGTGGGAGCGAAATCGCCAGTTTAGCATTTTCTGAATATAACACGCCTCTTGCCGCTTCTGCATATAGTACCACCCTCGCCGTTTGTACCGTTTCCGACAAAGTTGAAATATGGGATGCCGCTACAGGAAAATATAATACTGATTACACGCTCCCGGGCAGACTTCGTAGGGTGCCGCATGGCCCATTGACTGATGATTTAGGTACTGTGCCAGTGCCGCGAACCCCGGCGATATACCATATCTACGCAACATCATTTGAGAGCACAGGGCATACCGTACATGCAGCCGCTTTCTCACCAAACAGTGAAAAACTGGCTATTGAAATCCAGAATGGTGTGATGGAGATATGGGACATTCTTACCCAAAGACGCTTATGCACGCTCCCAGGTCAAGTCCCAAACTGGAGTGCGGCGTTCACGTTTACTTTCGCATTTACACAGGATGGTGAGGTGCTTGCAATCGGCAAAGGAACGGAGGTCCACTTGTCGAATACCGATACTGGCGAGACATTTGCTACATTCAGTGTTGCTAAGGAGAAACTGGATTTGATAGATAAATTACAAAAATTTCTCGGCTTGAAGCGTTTTGATGTGCCAGTGGGTGCTGTGGCATTGGGACGAGCTGGGGAACCTCTCATCGTTGCTGCGAGTGCAGGTAAAACAATCTATTTATGGGATGTCGCGACCCGGAAATCTGTAATGCTTGAAGGGCACACAAGTGAAGTCTGTAAATTAGCATTCGCGCCCAACGCGACTTTTCTGGCAAGTGGAGATATAGATGGCACAATTCACCTGTGGTTGCTACCTGCCGGACACAAACTTGCCACCTTCAAGCCATACGTGAGCCCCGTTAAAGAATTGGTGTTTGCGCCTGATGGGAAAACCCTCGCAAGCACAAACCTGTATTCCCGCTTTGCTGGAACGATACTCCTATGGGACGTTCCACCTAAATAAGACCTTCACCTATAGACAATCATTATTTCGGTTCCTGAAACTTACTATTCAAGAAATTGCAGAATTCTGCAACCGTTTTCGCCCTAAGTCGCGTCACAAGGTATTAATGTGAAATACTAAAAACTCCTCTGGAGATATTCGATGAGAAATGACGATACTCGACTGGTTCAATGTGTCCTTGAAGGCGATGATGCCGCTTTCGCTGAACTGGTGAAAAAGTACCAGCAGCCGGTTCACGCGCTTGTGTGGCGGAAGGTTGGAGATTTCCATGTCGCTGAGGAGATTACACAAGACACTTTCCTGAAAGCATACCAGAAACTGACGACACTCAAGGAGCCGCAGCGTTTTGCGAGTTGGCTTTATGTGATAGCCACAAACCGTTGTAAGGCATGGCTGCGTAGGAAGCGTTTATGGATGCAGTCGCTGGATGCCACAGGTGGCATGCAGTTGGAAAAGGCTACATATTCTGGGTATGTCATTTCGGAGAACGAACGCGTAACAGCAGAATCACAGCGCGAAGTCGTCAAAAAGCTGCTCGCGAAGTTACAGGAGAGTGAGCGGACTGTCATGACACTCCACTATTTCGGGGAGATGACGTGTGAAGAGATTAGCAAGTTTTTGGGTGTATCGGTGGGTGCGATTAAGAGTCGCCTCAGCCGTGCGCGCCACCGCTTAAAGAAGGAGGAACCCATGATTCGCGAGGCTTTAGAACATTTCCAAATCACACCGAATCTTACAGAGAATATCATGCGCGAGATTTCGCGTCTGAAACCGGTTACCCCGTCAGGCGGTAAACCGCTCGTGCCGTGGGCAATCGGTGTTTCCACAATAGCAGTCGTCCTTTTGATGTTAGGTATCGGAAACCATCAATACCTGTCGCGTTTTCAAAAACCGTATAGTTTCGACGCACCATCAGAGATGGCAGTTGAACTCATTGAAGCACCGATTGTGCTGAACCTTGAAGCCAAACCGGATATTCGGACGCAGTTTGGAAGTGTCAATACACCGAGCGAGGGTGCTATTTCCAACCAGCAACCTAACGACGTTTCGGCATCGGTTGCAGACGCAGAATCAGATGAGACATCTGAAAACCACGCACATTGGAAGTTGCCCAAAGCGGCGAAAGCGCGCTTCGGAAAAGGTGGGATTACCACAATCCAGTTTTCGCCAGATGGCACCCTACTTGCAGTCGGTAGCAATATCGGGGTATGGCTGTATGATGTGGAAACAGGTGAAGAGAAATCTCTGTTTGGCAGCGGCGTGTGTGAAGCCCTCAGCTTTTCACCTGATGGCCGTTTCCTTACCGTTTCTTCTCGGGAGACGCTCATCCAATTGTGGGAGATTGCTACCGAGCGCGAAGTGCCGCTTATCGACTTGTACGGGGCTGCTTCCGTATTGCGATTCTCTTCGGATGGGAAAACGCTTATCGGTTTGAGTAGTTCCGGTGCAATTACCCGATTGAATATTGAGAACGGGAAAGGGAAAACAAAACACCTCAAAACTGGATTATTCGGGATCGGTCTCTTTAGTTCGGAGGATTTTCAGGGTGTCTACGCGATGACAAGCGATAAAATCGCGATTGGAAAAGCGGACGGGACGATCCAGTTATGGGACGTAGCAACCCGTAAAAAGTTATCAACGCTCAGAGGACACATAGATTTGCCGCTGCAACCGTTGAATAAACCTGTGCATCGCATATTTAAAAATAATTGGGTCTTAGCAGTGGCGTTTTCGCCGGATGGCACGCGTCTCGCCAGTGGCAGCACAGATACGACAGTCCGATTGTGGGATACCACTGGTGACACGGATTGGATGACGCTGCAGAAACATACTGGACCGACAAATGTGCTGGCGTTTTCACCCGATGGAAAAATGCTTGCCAGTGGCAGTACCGATAAAACAGTGCAATTGTGGGACACCACCACTGGCGACCCCCTCGCGACGCTCACTGGACATATCAACGGTATTACTGCGTTAGCATTTTCACCCGATGGTCGGACACTCGTCAGCGGGAGTACGGATGGCACAATCCGATTCTGGCAGACAGCGACTGGGGCTCCAGTGGATACCCTTATCACTGGGCACACACACTCCATAAAAGCGGCGACCTTCTTTGAGGATAGTTCCACACTTGTCAGCGCGGCGTTTAACGGTGAAATTACCTTTTGGAATGTGGAAACATCGCAAAAGTCTACTGTCCAAAATAGTAGACATCGGGATTGGTATTCAGCAGTGGCGTTTTCGCCAGATGGCACGAAACTCGTCAGTGCAGCGGCGGATGGTACTATAGCTTTCGGTAAGTTTCCTACTACTACAAAGCCAGATAATCTAATTCGGTTGACGGATGTATCGACTGGAGACGAACTTGCGAGATTGCCGCGAGGCACCGAAAAACTCATCTTTTCTCCTGACGATAGAACTAAAACTGTAGCGATTACTAATCTTGACATTCGTTTGTGGAATACGGAAACAGGCGATGAATTGATAATTCCTGTTAATGATGACCTGAAACCCGGCTTTCGCGGCAATCTACCAATGATTTTGGCAGCGGCGTTTTCACCGGATGGTAGATGGCTTGTGAGTGGCACTACAGAAGGCGACATCCGAATGTGGGACGTTGCGACCGGTGAAGTTTTGACTGTCTTTGCAGAACCGACAGAACAAGAGAATCTGGGGCATATTTCGGCAGTGGCGTTTTCACCGGACCGCGCCTTGCTCGCTGCTGGCACACACACGCAACTCCATTTATGGGATGTGCGTACCGGTCATAAAATTTTTTCGGTTAGTACTGTGCATAAACGCGGTTGGGGTATATACCATGATTATTCAAGACCGTTGGTGTTTTCGCCGGATGGCACAATTCTTATCAATGGGCATAACAGCGGTACAATCCAGTTATGGGATGTTGAGACAGGAGATAGAATTGCTGTGCTTGATGGACATACACAGGAAGTGGAGACGTTGAAATTTTCACCTGATGGGGAAACACTGGTTAGTACGGCGCAGGATGGCACAATTTTCTTGTGGGATTGGGATGAGGCTATCACCGGTTCGGCCAACACCGACGAATATAAGGGGTTAAAGAAATAAAATGAAACGATCATTTCTCTATGCCTTATTCATCGTTCTAACGCTTATCACGGGCGGATATGTAACCGCAGGTCTTGATAAAGGACTTGTCGTTTATTTCACGTTCGACAACGTCCTGGGTAAGCGGATTCTTGATGAATCTGGTAACGGACTTGATGCTGAAATTGTCAAAGAGACTCAATTTGTCAAGGGTAAATATGGGAACGCTGTCCATATTACTAATGATACTGAAGATTGTGTGAATGTACCTGCCGCCGATGAACTGGAAATCAGTGAAGAGATCACAATGATGGCATGGGTATATCACGAGAATTGGAAGGGGAGCTCTTCACAGTGGTTTGATAAAGGGTGTTATAGTGCGAGATCCAATAGTATATACGGTATGGGAGTTTTCGATGAAAATGATGATCCTGATCTCGGATTCCCTTCAGGCGTTGGGATTATTTTAGGGACGCGAGAATTTCATGTGCGAATCGTAATAAAGAAGGAAATGAGGAATGGAACGTGGCATCATATTGTCGGCGTATGTGAGGATCTCAACGTGAGAATGTATCTTGATGGTGAAAACATTCATGAATCTAATCAAAGAGCACCTTTTAATTTTAATGGCATAAACGAGGAAGATTTGCGGATCGGATGTGCCAAAGGTAAGCCTGCGTATGCGTTTGCGGGAGGTTCTATTGACGAAGTCGCGATATGGAATCGTGCGCTTAGTGAAACCGAAATCAGGGCTGTGATGCGGGGTACCTTGTTCGCGGTTTCACCGAAGGATAAAATCGCTACAACATGGGGAAATATTAAGCGGAAAGCACTTCAACCGTAGCGAAACCGATAGTCTAAGGTTCTAAACGTACTCACCGATATTACGTAGGACTTACGCATTTTTCCATGATAACGAACGTATGACGCACTGCAGGCGGGGTTTAAAACCCCGCCTGCGAGGGAGGCTGCGTGAGTCCTATTACGTTAAAGTTCCGCACTGACGGTCATCTCCAGACGGTGTTCGGGTTTTCGCTCTTTCGTTGAGAGTAGACGGTAATTGAGTCGCAGTAGTAGATCGGTGAATTTCCGTAATCTGTAGTCTGCTATCGTCCGGATTTCGTGGCTGATGCCTTCGTAGAACGTATATTGCGCGAAGGGTATGCCGCCACTGCTTTTGCCGTAGCCGAGTTTGTAGTTGAAATCAATGCGTCCCTTACCGATGAGACTGTAGGTGACGCGGCTCTCAAACGAAAAGGTGCGCGTTTTGGCTTCGGGTTCCTCGTCAAGTTGCTCCTCGTCGGTTGTCCGTTTATAGCCACTGATACCGCTCCATCGTAGGGTCTTACTCAACTGGTATCGGATATTTAGTTCAGTTATCTGCTCAAACTGACGCAAGTCTGAGATAGGTGTCGGAGAAGGCTCTCTCATTTCCTTGGTAGGATCGGTTTCTTGTGCGAGGTCTTCAAAATCGAATTGGCTATATTTTTCGGTTTCCCGACGTTGTTCCCTGTTCGCGCCAACAGAGAGACGTTGGGTCGGATTCATAGAGAAGCCAACATCCCATGTGTTGTGGTGTCTGTGGCGTTCTTGGTTATTAATCCGCTTGTTGAGCGTCTCCCCTGCCCGGAAGTTAAGTTCAAAACTGAACGCCGTTGAGGGGACGAATTCGAGTCGATGGTGTTGGTTCACTCGCCCGAAAACCGTATCTGAACCTTGTAGATTTTGGAGTAGATATAGCGAAACAGCATCTTCTACCTCCTGTTCCTCAGTCAGCCAGAGTCGTGTTTGACCTCTGAGCGCGTTCAGAAACCATTCCATCCGAGAAGGACGCACGCTTTGCTGTGATGCTGGCGGTGTTGGCCGTAAACTATCACCTTTCAACATCGCCTCTCGTTGCAGCTGTTGTTGCCGCGCCCGGTTGCGCCGTGCGAAAAACTGGCGGGGTTGAAAACGGAGGCGAAAATCCGCATCTACCGCCGTTGTTGGTTTATCACCGACGTGTTGGTGGATTTTGATGTAAGTGCCTTCTTCGGCATCCTCTACGTAGTGTAGATCGTCCAACTTCACGTAATATCCGTCCCCGGGTTGGAGCCGGACACCGGTATGTGGATGGATGTTGGTATAGACTTCGCGGCGTTGGCTTGTCAATTTTTTATCTAATTCGTAGGTGAGTTCTATGTCAATTGCCCGGCTTAGGGGTGTCAACTGAATATTAATATCTGCGAGTTGCGTCGTTGTATTCGCACCGAGATCGGTGTGTGCTTTGAGCGTCCGACGGGCGAGGTTTGCGGTCAGATTCATACCGCCGCTGAGAAAGGATTTCTGTTGTGAAAAGATGCCGACTTTCCATGTGCGTCCGGTCGTATTCCGTTGCCAATCCGATAAACCGATCGGTTCGTCATCAACAGTGAGCAACGGCTCTTTGGCGTAAGCCTCCTCAAGTTCGTAGCTGGTATTCAGAGATGCCCAACTAAAATCAACGAGATTGATACGTCCAATTGCGCGGTTCCGCTTTCGGTTGAGCGTGGCATTACGCGCCTCGTTTGATTCCACCCTGCCCAATGTTCCCAAAATTCTGAACGGTCCGAGCGGATAAGCTAAGTTGCCTTCCTGCCGTAACTTCTGCTGCGATTGTGTCCGTGTTGAATCCTCATCCTCCACACGCGAACTACTCCGATAGTCATCCCAACGGAGATTCGGTAATTTCTGTAGGGGCGAGGTCACCTCGCCCCTACGGCCTTTAGACAGGTTTTGTTCCGATGCAGGGGTTGCTTTCTCTTGCCCACTGATGCGCGTGTTTCCGCGTCTGGTGGTAGCGGTTATACCTCCACTGCCTGACCGGCGATTGAAGTTCACACCCCAATTGAAATTATTGCGGATCGTTGCGTTTGTCGTTGGTGATGCTTCTGTTCCGTCCGCCAACCCCCCTTTATCCCCCCTTATCAGGGGGGTGGGTGGTTCTTTCTCTTCGCTTCTACCGATGCCAGCGTCAACCGCCAACCAATCTGTTGGAATCAGTTGGATGTCAAAGTTCGCAGTTCTCTCATCTCGTGCGGTTTGTGAAGGCGAGGTAACCTCGCCCCTACCAAACAGGAACGCGTCATCAAAACCCTCTTTGGTGTATTGCGTTTCATAACGGGAGCGATTCCGATTACTACTTGACGCACCGACAGGGACAAAGTCGGCGTCCATCGCTCGGATGTCGAGATTTGTGTTCAATTTAGGTCGCAGTTTATCTGTCCATGTCGCAAAGTCCCAATCCGCGTAACCGGTCAGTTTCCACGCCTGACTCACCTCTTTACGGTCTATGGTGGAATAGGTGTTCTTATCAAGATTGCTGTAGGCGAGTTCACCTTCGATCCACGCTTTTTCAGTAATGTTCACGCGGCTTTCTAACCCCCATACAGTATGTTTCTGGGGTGCTGTGAGCAGCGACCCATCTTCTTCGGGGTCAAGGATATTTTGACGGAGTGCCTCGATATCGGTCTCTTCAAGTATGATTAAAGCCTGTTCCGGTTCCTTCAGGTCTGCCTCAACGGCATAGGAAGCACCGAGTGTTATCCATTCTCCGTAGGGGCGAGGTAACCTCGCCCCTACACTGAGTCCATAGAGATTTTGTTGATATGCGCGATCTTCTGGGATGTATTCAAAGTCGATCCGAATTGTGTCGTTGCTTGTGATGAGGTGTTTGCTGTTGAACTCGACGATTGGGTCTCCATATTCTCGGATGATGTAATCGTTGTTTTCACCGCGCCGCATCCTTTCACCATTCAGCCAGACGATTTCACTGCCTGCCTTTACGATGACGTATTGCCCATCGACGGTGAGCCGATATTCGCTCCGTCCTTCTTCGCCGCGAAGGACTAAGCTGGTAGACTGCCCTTTCGGAATGGCACTTGGAATAAGGTGGAAGCTCCCCCACTTGAAATCGCCTTCGACTTGTATGCCTTCCAAGGCACGTGGAAAAAAGATGAATTCAGAGGTGCCAAGCGACCCCTCAAAGTCGCCTAAGGTGCCTTTCATGTTTGGGTGTGTGATACGAATCAATTTCTGATCGATGTCTTGAATATTTTCGGTTGTTCCTTCGGGTTGAATAGGTAGATCTTGGTCGGATAGTAGTGCGAGGACGCTGATGTTTTCGGAGACTTTACCTTCTACATTGACACGGAGTTCCTGATTCTGTGAGATGCTACGTCCGCTGCCGAGCGAAATACCGAATGTTTGGCTACCGGACACTTCGAGTTGTGATGTCCCGTCACCTGTAGAGGAGGTGCTTCCAAGTTCACCGAAAGGCTGTCCAGTCACCTTTTCAGATTCGTCAGTTTTGGGGAGGAGACCATCAGTAGATTCTGTTGATGGAGTTTGCGTGCCATAAAGGTCGCGTTTGTAGACCTCTTTAATTGCGAAAGGCAGCGTGCGGTAGGTTATCTTTAACTTGTAAGGGGTGGTCGTAGCATCGGGTGCTTCTATAGTGATTTTTCCTGAATAGAAATCGATTTGATAGTCTATACTTCGCACGAGGGTTTTTCCATCCACTTCGATTAACTGTTCAGTGTCAGGGAGGATTGGTGGGTACTTCACCGTGAATTCCCGCTCACCCGTTTTTAGTTCAATGGATTCGGTTTTCTGGAGGACGGAAAAGGTCGGGAGTTCGAGGGCTTTAGTTTTGTCGTCAGCGGATTCTTGTGCCGTGCTTCCGGAACGTGGTAGCAGGCACAAACAGAAGGAGACAAGGAACAAAAGTGGGGTACGCATTAATAGTTGTCAGAAGATTAGCAGTCAGCCATCAGCATGCTTCGCAGTGAGAACAGTCAGTAAGAAACCGATGTGGTGGTTCAACGCATCTCACATGCGACACACCGACAGCTCAACCAATGGTTTCCGATGTCCACTATATTTGGGAATCGAGGTTCCCTCCTACAAGAGGTATTTGATAAGGTGCGTAAGTTTTATACGAAAAACTTGGAACACTTTTATGTCGTTCGCTTCAGCGTCGCTCACAAAGACGCGTCCGGTTTTTGAGACTGCGACCCCTACGGGTGCTAAGAGCGCTGTGTTACTAAATTCTGTGATGCTCTTGCCATTAGGTGTGAAGATTTGGATGCGTCGGTTGCCGCTGTCGGTTACATAGACATAATTCCAGTCGTCTAAGGCGATGCACTTCGGTTCTCGGAGTTGTCCAAGTTTATCGCCTTCACCCCCCCAAGCACTCATCGGATTGCCGCTGAAGTCGTATTTTTTGATGAGATGGTTCCCAGTGTCAACGACATAGACATTCCCGTGGGTATCGACACCGAGGTCTGTCGGATTCCATAGTTGTTCTGTTCCGCTCCCGAAGTTCCCTCTTGCTGTAACTGGGACCCCTGCGACATTGAATTCAATCCAGCGATGATTGCCTGTGTCTACGATATAGACCTCACCATTCCGTCCGATCCCGATGCCTTCGGGTTGATCAAGCAGGATGTCATCTACATTCTCGGTGAGTGGGTAGAAGATCCGATCCACAAAATTGCAGTATTGTATCCGATTATTGCCCGTATCTACGACATAGAGGCGGTAACTCCTTTGGAAACTTAAGGCTATATCAGATGGGTGATCGAACTCGCCTCTCTGCCACCCACGTCCACCGAATTCTGTGATGAAATTTCCGAGGTCGTCAATAACTTGTACCCGATTGTTCCCAGCGTCGGCGACGTAGATTCTATCTGCTTCATCTATTGTGAGCCCCAAGGGCATCTGAAATTCACCTGCGCCTTGTCCAGCATTGCCGAGTGTTTTGATGTAGTTGATACCTACGATTAGCGTAGGTTTCCGTTCACGGTTTGATGGGAGAATTTCGACCGGCTGTGCAAGTTCATTTTCGGGCAGGGTGCAACTCAAACAAAGTGCAAGGAGCAAAAACCAGATTTTTTTATATTTCCTTGCGGTTCGGTTTTTTATATTTCCTTGCGGTTCGGTTAGGTCTGTTTGAGATTTCAAGCGTCTTTTCCGTTTATCCGCATGCGCCGTTGTTGCATGCTGCGTTTTGTTTTTTCATCGGAAGCCTGCGGGGGCCCCAAGCTTAGCCGCGTTGTACCTTAAATTTGAAGACGAAGGTTGTTTGTTGGTTATTGAAATCGCTTGTGACTCTTGGCACAATGATCCGTAAATTGCTATAATTAATACTCCGTTTGCGGAAATAGAGGAAGAATCTTGCGTGGTGCTTCGGCATGACCGTGGTTTTTTCGATGTCTGCTCTCGGTAGGACTGCTGGTCCCCCTTGTATTCTGATGGTTTTATCCCATCGGAACACTTCCGCTGCAAATTCAGGGGGCAGCGTCGGTTTAAAGTTCTTTTTCAAATAAAAGGATTCCTGCGATTTGTCGATCGGTTTCGTAACATTCATGGTGCCATCAAGCATCTGACAATCTTTCTTTTTAAAGGAGATCCAGTGGTCGGTCCCATTATAGATAAAGATAGCGAATGCATCGACCGCCTTGACATCGTTGAGCGGTACTGCCATTGCCTTGATGCCGTTTTTGAGGTACCCGACGGTGCCTGTCTGCGGCATAATGTAAGCATCAGGATCAAAGACGGGGACAATGATCTCTGGTCGGAAGGTGTCTTTTACGAAATCTGACACCTTTGCACAGCTTAACGGAATTAATGCTAAACAGAGGAGTGCTAAAATTTGTAAGAGGGACACTCGATAATGTATCTCATTTTTCATTTTTTTAAAGTTCCTTTATTGAAGTTATATTGCGTAAAACATGAGAATTTAGTCCGATAGGGAACGAAAGGGAGATCATTTGTGTCCTTTTCTCTCCGCCTCAGATCCCGATTTGATTTGAATTCTTACCTCTTACTCGCTATGGGTTGAATAAGAAAGGCACGCATGCTTTTTACCCAAGCTTCAGGGGCTTCTATTCTGAGCTGATCTAAGAGGCGAAGTTCTTCTTTTTAGCCCCAGCGTTCTTCTTGTTCTATTATAGAGCGTAGCAGGTTTCTTGTTGTTTCAAATGCCTGTTGATTATCAGGACCCGGAAAGAGGAAATACAATGCTGCCGACTTAGCAACCATTTGAATAGCACGCTCAAGTGTTACAATTCCGCTTCGCTGCATTCGATCACGCTCTACGATGTAACGAACCTGTGGGATGTCTCCGAATTGTTGGAAGAATTGAGCTTCGCGATGTTTTTTGCGTACCGCTTCGTCTACATCCGCAAAGGCCCAATTTTGGGGAACTTCAAGGTTCCTGAGTTCTTTGACTTCCGCGTCTGTTAACCTGATCCAATCTTCGTCTTTCAACTTTTCCCAATCTTCCTCTTTTAAATTTCCCCAGTCTTTGAGCGTTAAGTGTAGCCATTGTTTAGCGTCTTTCAAGTCTATGTCGTCTATGTCTGTCAATTGTGGTAATTGATCATCAGATTGTAGGGGGTGTTCATCGAACGTATTATAGTTCGGTTTGATTACTTCTTGCTCGTCTTCGGTGTCTCCACAACCGAAACAGATCAGGAGACTGAGGATAGCTGTAAAATAAAAAAAGTTGGAAAGGATAAATCCGTTTTTCATGGTGTGCTCCATTGGTCCAAACAAGTTATGAAATTTGACAGATTTTATTCCAAAACCAACAACTCGTGCCTTAACATTTATAACGGAGTCGAGTTGTTGGTTTTAATAGCCGATAAACGAGATAACGGTTCATTTAAAAGATCCTTCGAGTGCAAGCATCGCGGCTCCCACAATGCCAGCGTCATTTCCGAGGTGTGCTTTTACGATTTTCATCTGCGACGGGATGTCCATCGCACGTTTAGAGAATTCAGCGCGGATCGGTTCAAAGAGCAGTTTCTCACCAGCTTCTGCGATGCCCCCGCCGATGATCGCGATTTGAGGATTGAGAATATGCGCTATTGAAGTGAGGGCAATGCCTATATACCGTCCCGTTTCAGCAAAAATCTCAGTTGCGAGTTCGTCCCCTGCTTGCGCGGCTTCCGCTATCATCCGCGGCGTTAATGGCGTTCCGGCGTTTGTTGCGGAGGCTAAAGTAGTGCTGCGTCCAGCTGCTATCTTCTCTTGGATGCGTTCCACGATGTTTTTTGCGCCAGCATAAGCCTCAAGACACCCTTGATTGCCGCACCCACAATAACGTCCATTGGGTTCAACGACGGTATGTCCCAATTCGCCCGCAGTGTTCTGACTGCCGTGATAGACCTCACCATCAATCACTACGCCGCCACCTACACCTGTGCCGAGTGTCAATGCGACAAGATTCTTATATCCGACCCCGGCTCCGTGATGAAGTTCACCTAAAGTCATTACATTCACATCGTTGTCCATCCCGCTGAGGACAGGCTTGTACTGTTTATTAATATTCCGCGCTGCCACACGTTTTGGGGTGTGTAGTTTTGATAGTTCTGTGTTGACATAGGTAACAAGCGGGATGTCGCTCCACCCCGGAAAGTTTGGTGAGAAGTGGACGACCCCTGTTTCGGCGATAATGAGTCCGGGTGAACCGAGTCCAACCCCAATTTCAAACGCTTCGTCATCGGATCCAGATTCTCTCGCTGCTGTTACATGGATGTCTGCTGTTTCTGCTTTTACAAGCACTTGTCGGACGGCTTCAGCGATCCGCGCAGCGACTACTTTAGGCCCCCCTGTTTCTACATCTGTAGGGACGACCACGCGACAAGAAACATCACCTTCTGATGAGACCAAGCCGGCTTTAATATCCGTTCCGCCGAGGTCAACGCCGATACTATGTTTCGTTGTTTCCATAGCGTTTATCAAGATAATTCCGTGCTCCAAAAAACTTGTGCGCCGTTCCCGACATGACAGCGGTAAATTTCAGGTTCAATGCCGATCTGTTTTTGATATTCCTTCCGCACACGGGTTTGGAACGTTTCTATAGCGTCTTTATGAACGATGTTAACGGTGCAGCCGCCAAAACCTGCCCCTGTCATGCGACTTCCAATCACCCCCGTAATGCTACGTGCGATGTCGGTAAGTAGGTCTAACTCCTTGCAGCTGACTTCATAATCGTCGCGCAGTCCGTTATGTGACGCGTTCATTAGATTACCGAATTGTATGAGTGCTTCGTCTGTTTTTTCTGTTATCTGTTGATTACGCGCCTTGAGGACAGAAACTGCCTCTAATACACGCGTGTTTTCTTCAATCACATACCGACATCTCTTTTGTGTTAGTGCCGGTAATTCTTCTTCGTGTTTTTTGAAATCCGTTAAGGCGACATCACGAAGTGAAGAGATACCGGGTATCCACTGGCTGAGGATATCTACGCCTCTTTCACATTCCGCGCGGCGTTTGTTATATTCTGAGGCAGCGAGTTCCCGTTTTACCTTTGTGTTACAAATCGTAATATAGTGGCCTGCTAAATTAAGCGGAACATGCTCATATTCAAGCGAACGACAGTCAAGGAACAGTCCGTGGTTTTCCTTTCCTAACAGCGAGATCGTCTGGTCCATGATACCACAGTTAACTCCGGCAAATTCGTGTTCGACGCGTTGGCATAATGCTGCGAGTTCTTTCTTATGATTTTCAGGGATGGGAAACCCGTCCCCTACACGTTCGGAGCCGGCAGTTAAAAAAGCGAGTGTGGCGGAGACTGAAAGTGCGGCTGAAGAACTTAACCCTGCGCCAATTGGGATGTCGCCGGTGATAACGGCATCTATCCCCGCTACTGTTCTCCCTGATGCTTGGAGAAGGGATGCAACACCGATAAGGTAATGGCTCCACGCGGGTGCTTGTTGTGGGATAGACTGGAGCGCGTCAAGGTTGAATTCCCAAGAATCGTTCACATCTGAGGCGTGTAGTGTGACACGTCGGTCAGTTCGCTGACGCGCGGCGATGTTAATATATTTATCAATGGCGACTGGAAACACATAACCGTCGTTGTAATCTGTATGCTCACCGATGAGATTCACTCTGCCAGGGGCTGATGCGATGAATGTAGGCGGGCTGCCGAAGGTCTCCTCAAACTTCTGTGTAATAGGGGAGATTCGCTTGGGTTGTGGGTCGAGAGTTTGGTTGTTTGAAGCGTCTTTTTTCATTTTTCGTTAAAAAAATTCAGAAGTCGTCCTAACATGTCAGGAAGTTCTTCGCGCGAGATATAGCAATCAACACTTATGTCAGGCTCTCTCTGGGGTTTTGATGTTGGGAGCTGCGTCAGGAGTTGTTCTTCTGGGGCATGCAGTGCGGGTTGTAAATTGGGTTGTACCGATTTTTGGGAAGCCGATGTCCTTTCCGCGATAACCAATTCGCCGACGGGGAGGTGCGTGGCAAGTGGGTGTATGTCTGTTTCAGTCAGAACGGTGATATGGGGAAGTGCTGCGTCTGCTAATCGTTGCAGTTGCATTGTCAAATAGGTGGTTTCCGTCAAAGTCTCTTCGGATCCCTCCGGTTGGCATGCAACAATTGTAATTAGGGGCATCCGTTTTTGTAAAACGGTTTCAATGGCTGAAAGAAGAAGGGACACATCAATCTCAACAGGAATCACATCCATATCAGCGATGAAAAGAGAGGCGGGGTACCCTGAAATCGTTCCTTCGGCGATAATACCAGCGGCGTTAGTCGAGCTGATTTTTGCTGTTGAAGGATTGTCAAGTAGGTGCTCAAGACGTTTTTCGGCAAGTAAAGGGAACAAGGCACCACAGTGTGAGCAGGTATAAAGGTTCCGTTCAAGTTCACCTCTGAAAACGAATTCGTTGCACCCAGTGCATTTATACCATAAATTGATGCTTTGTGCTGTGTCAGTAGAGATACGCGCTTCCATATTTGTATAGTTGTTAGTTAACAGTTATAAGTTTTTAGTTAAGAGGGTTCTGATTATTCAAGTTTCTTTGGTAACCGTCAGTACTTCAATTGAGTAGAGACTTCTTGGAATAACGATCAAACATCAAAAACCAAACTTATAACTTATAACTTATAACTATTCCCGTTTGAACCTATAGGAAATGACCTATAGCCTCTGCTTCTGTATTGTAACAGTCAAAGATTGTCATCAGTTTTGCCATAACAATAAGGCTTCTGATGTTGCCTCCAAGATTGAGAAGTACGACACTTCCTTCATTCCTGCGAATGGTGGTATAAGAAGCGACAAGCACGCCTAAACCGGAACTATCCATCATCTGGACCCGCTCCAGGTTTAAAATTAAGTTAAGTTTTTCGTCCTGTTCTGCTTCGTTATTTACTGTTTCAATCTGTTGGTCAATGATGGATTTAAGGGCTAAAGCATCTGCCCCAATAACTTTACCCTCAATATCTAAAATTGTAATACTGCCTTTATGTCGAACATTAACTTGCATAGTAATTCCTTGAGATATAAAATAGTCCCAAACCTAAAGTGGCAATTGCCGCATGCGATGCCCTATCCATCCGCTTTGATGAGGTCCGATGCTTTATGCGCTGCGTCCTATAGACGGAAAGGCTTGGATGTATTGGATGAAATAGGTTTTAAGACAGACATCTTTCTGGTAGGCTTGGTTGGTATTAGATCTACAAAAATATGAATAAATATCATTGCGCCTCCAGTTCTGCCATGTATTTAACCATTTTGATGATGGTGCCATTGGCTTCATAGGTTACAGCGTCCATACAGGCTTCCATGAGAAATATGCCTCTGCCACTGCTTTTGAGCAAATTCGCTGGATCAAGAGGGTCAGCAACTTCTTGGCGTGTGAATCCATCGCCTTGGTCCTCAATAACAATAGTTAATTTATCTTCATCAAGAATAAACTGGATTGTTGCCCTTTTGTGTGGATCCTCTTTATTTCCATGTTTAATAGCGTTTGTACCCGCTTCAATGGCGGCCAGGTTAATCTGCTCTTGCGTTTCCTCGGAGAAATTCGTCCCTTTCAATATCTCGGTAACGACAACGTCGAGCAGGTAAACGTGTTGCATTGAGCTTGGGAGAGAAAGCATAATAACCCGTGCGGTTTCGGTTTCTTTATGTTTGAATCCTTCGCTTTCTTCCAGGGTGTTAATGGTAAGTTCGTTCTCAGTCAGTATTAACTGAAAAGTTATTTGTTTGGTCGGATCCTCTCTATTGCCGTTTTCAATAGCGTTTGTACCCGCTTCAATGGCAGCAAGGTTAATCCGCTCTTGGGTGTCTTCATCGAAATCCGTTTCGTTGAGGATTTCGGTGACAACAGCCTTGAGCAGGTAAACATGTTGCATTGAGCTTGGGAGAGAAAGCGTAATAGCTTGTTCAGTCCTCTCGCCCACGTTTGAAGCTCCTTCTCTGTGCACTTGGATATTTTCCAAGGGTGTCTATAAGATGGACTTGAGAATAGTCCGATCTTTCGTTATTTTGTTAGGCGGGCAGTGCCTACACGGCATGCCCATCGTGTTTTAGACATTGCGTTTTATAACAATTAAAGCCCGATCATCATGGGTTTGTGTGCTTCCACTGAACCGTGCTAAATCTTCAACAATTGCTTCGCATAGTGCTGATGCTGATAGTGAAGCATTTTTAGAGAGGCAAGCAGCGAGCCTATCCCCACCATAGAACATGTTGGTCAGTATTGCGTCTTCATGCCCATTATCCGATTCTGAAGCCGTGCTATCTCCAGTTTCTGTTTCAGTGATACCATCGGTATAGAAAGCGATGATATCGCCGGGGGCCAGGTGGCAGGTGCCGGTTGTGAAAGTTGCTTCGTCAAATGCCCCTATTAACATACCGCCGGTTTTTAAGACGGTTATGTTGCTGTCCTGAGTCCAGTGAAATGGATAGCAGTGTCCACCGTTTGAATATGTAAAGGTTGAAGCGGTTGTGTCTAATATCCCGTAGACCATTGTTGCGAATAGATCCGCTTCGGTGTCTCGGACGACTAAGTCGTTAATCCGTTTAAGGATTGAAGCGGGTGCCTCTTCCTCATGACAGAGGAGTCGGAGTGCTGTCCGGATCATCACCATTAGGAGTGCTGCTGGAATACCACTCCCCTTTACATCACCGAGAACGATCCCAATCTGTGTTTCGGTCAACGGTATGAAATCGTAGAAGTCGCCAGAGACGGATGTAGAACTTTGTAACAGGGTTGCAATGTCAAATCCATCAATATTGGGTGCCTGTTCTGGTAATAATTTTTTCTGAATAGCAGCGGCGGCTTGAAGATGTCCTGCGAGTTGTTCCAACCCCTTTTCGCTAAACCCTTCGCCCATTGCTCGCATAAGGGGGTTGATGTATTTAATGGGTCGCGTTCTGCCGAGGACGGCTTCAATGCGTGCGGTTACTTCGCGTAAATCAAAGGGTTTTGTAATGTAATCATCAGCACCAGTATCCAACCCACGGACTTTATCCTCCGTCTGCCCGCGCGCCGTAACGAGAATGATTGGAACGTTTTTTGTCTCCTGTATATCTTTTAGTTCTTCTATGACCTGGAACCCATTTTTATGTGGCATCATCACATCGAGAAGTATCAGATCTGGTGGATCTGTGGAGGCACTTTGTACTGCGCTTTCCCCATCACTTGCGGTCTGTACATCGTAGCCCTCTGGTTCAAGGTTCATCTTTAGTAGTTCAAGTATGTCCAGATCGTCATCGACGACTAAGATCGTTTCAGCCATATTTTTAGATTCTTTAGATATTGTGTTTCTGCTGCGACTCACTGCACCGAACCGCAAGGCACTTTAGAAAGACGGAATAAAAAATTGGAAGTTGCACCCTTGTCCGTTATCTCCGGTGTCCACCCATAGTTTTCCACCGTGTGCTTCGACGATTCCAGATGCGATTGAGAGTCCTAAGCCGCTTCCGCCCTGTTGCCGCGTCTGTACATTTCCGAGTTGTCTGAATTTATCGAAAACCTTTTCTCTCTCTTCAGGCGGGATACCTGGTCCCGTATCGATCACTTCAACGTGAAAACCGTCGCGTTCCCTCCCGTTCTGGGAAGCGTTTGATATTCTAACGGTTACCTTTCCGTTATCAGGGGTAAATTTAATAGCGTTTCCAATCAGGTTGATAAAAATTTGTCCAATTCGGTCGGCGTCGGCAATCATGAGCGGTAAATTCGGTGGTGTCTCCAAGAGTAGAGAGATAGATTTCTCATCTGCTTGTGGACGGAGTTCTTCGATCCGGCGTTTTGCGATCCAATCTATCTGTACTTGTTCCTGCTTCATCTCAATCCGTCCGGATTCGATTCGGGAAACGTCAAGCAGATCGTTGATAAGGACAGCAAGTCGCTTTGATTGACGATGTGCCCGGCTCAAGCTTTCGTGCTGTTTCTGATTAATTTGACCGGTTTTCCCCTCAAGGATCAGTGAAATAAAGCCGATGATGGAAGTTAGAGGTGTCCGTAATTCATGCGACACAAGAGACACAAACTCCGATTTCATTTGTTCTATTTCGTGTTCATTCGTGATGTCATCAAAGACATAAACTGTACCAGCGACGTTGTTGCTCTCATCAGGAAACTGACTGGCTATAATGCGGAGGACTCGAGCCTGATCACCGTTGTGTTGATGTCCATTGACACTCATTTCCGCGATCATCGTTTGGTGCTGTGTCATCTCACGTTGCGAGGCAGACAGAATTTTCATATCAACCGTTTGTGTTTCTTGCATTTGGGGTTCTTCGGTTGATTCTGATGCTTTTGTCCAGCGGATTGTACCGGTTTCTGTGTCAATTGTGATATAGTTTTCGTAACCGGTGGTTTCTCCAAGGTTAAGGAGTCGTTCAGCCACAGGATTGACGTACAGCACATGTCCGGTGGGTTCAACAACAATCAGCCCTTCACCGAGGTTATCTACGATGGCGGTAAGTTTTCTCTCCTCTCGCGTGAGTTTGTCAACTGCGGTTTTCAGGTTTCGGCGCATCTCGTTGAATGCTTCAGCGAGGGTGCCGACTTCGTCATCGCTGTCAACGACGATTTCGCTATCAAATTCACCTTGTCCGATACTACGTGCCGCTTGTGCCACTTTCAATATAGGTGTTGCGATTCGTTGTGCTGCCCACCATGCAATAAGTACAACGATACAACTTGACACAATGGTAACATAAAAAATATAGTTGTTTAATTTGGCGACCCCAACATAAGCCGAAGCAGTTGGTCGTGAAATAAAGACGATCCAATTGCTGAAGTTTTGCCGAACCTTCCACGGTTCGTCAGATGAGCGTTGGGTTCGCGCCCAGCCGTACACACGCGGTTCGTTGAAGCTATCCGTTTCACCTTCTGCTTCATAATCGTAGTATTTTCCTTGATCCGCCTTTTTTGCCTCGATAATTGCTTCCTCTGCTGCATTGTTCATCTCCATGTAGGTATCTACTTGATACCCACTTTTCGATGAAGCCGCAATGATTTTACCGGATTCATCTGTTAAGATAGTGTGTGTTTTCTCCGATTCGAGGCTTGACTCCACAATACGTGTGAGTTCAGGGAGTACCAGTACAATCCGCAACACGCCCACCGTGTTATTTTCTGCATTTGCTGCCGAGGCTTCGGATGTCGTACGTATTGGAAGTGCGATTGGTAGCAGATGTACTTTCCGTCTTTTGTCATAACTGATGTCTTCAGCAAATGGGTAACCTATACCGTTGTTGTATGCGCTCTGCCACCAGGTTGTGTTATTTACCTGATGTGGGATGCCTCTTTGGATGGAGTAATCCAGTTGCTGGTTGTTTGAACGGATCACATATCCGGATGCATTGGTAATAGTTACCACAGTTTTGTCACCGGCATAAGTTTCAAGTAGCCGTATACTATCCACGAGCTGCGTCCAAACTTTAAAAAATACGATTTCTTCTCCATTAGCAGTGTTGGAACGTACAACTGCTGTTCGGATATTTGGGAGTTCAGCTTGGATTTTTTCGATTTTCTCGGAAATGGCATTGTCCACGCGGGCGAGTTTTTCTTGCGCCAGAAGTACATGGTTTTCGCCGACAGTTCCTTTTAAAGCGTTTTCACCCAACACCTTGATCGCCAGTGAAATGGCGAACAGTGGCATGAGTGCGACTAACAGAAAAAGCACCACCTGTTGACCGCGTAGCCCAACCTTAAACCGAAAACGCTCTGTACGATTTTTGTCTTTCATGTGCTAAAGTTATAAGTTATAGGTTGTAAGTTATAAACTACGATGCTGTGAATACCACAACAAAACTACCTGCCACAAGAAGTTAACTGTTAACTTATAACCTATAACCGTTAACTCTCTATGGTTTTTCTCTTACATGAAAGCGGCGCGCGCGGCCTCCTCCGTATCATAAATTTCGATAACGGTTGCGAGCTGCGTTACCTCCAAGACTTCTTGAACTGCTTTCTGTGGGTTAAGCAAAACGAGTTTCCCACCAGATTCCTGACAGCATTTTAAGGTGGTTACAATCGCGCCTAACGCGCTGCTGTCGATTAGCGAAACGTTCGTTAGATCAACAACTAATTTATCGCGCCCCGTTTGAAGTTGCAGTTCCATTTCCTTGCGAAAAGTATCGGTGGCGTTTCCAAGGATCTTACCTTCAATATGAAGGGTGGAGATATTGCCCGTCTCAATTGTTGTCTCAAAATTCATAAGACTTATCCTTAGTATTTCTTTTGTCGGCTTTGTTCTTTTATTCGGTTGTGTTAACACGGTGCATCACAACATAACCTCGGTTGAGTTTTGAATTGATAAAGACAGTTTCAACGCATCCACCGAGCGCGCTCAAGTGTGTGGTGCTGTTGTTAATTTCACTATTTATTATTTTTTCTCCAGACTTGTAAGCTACCCATTTCCCCGTTGATTTTAGGAAGGGTAGGCAGTACACTGCTGAGTCTTGGATACTTGCGACGTAGCGAGTGAAAACCCAATCATAGGCACCAACGCGATCGGGGTCTTGGGCACAAACTTCCGCACGTTCAGTCAGTACTTCAGTGTTGACTGCTTGATGAAGGTCGAGTTGCAAGATCAGAAATTTTAGGAAACTACTTTTCTTTTTTGATGCTTCAACAAGTGTTAGCCGAATATCTGGTCTGTAAATTTTCAGTGCGATTCCAGGGAACCCTGCACCTGTTCCGACATCAATCACGGCATCACCGCTTTTAAGTGAAATATGTTCTAAAACACTCAACGAATCGAGAAAATGCTTATGAATAATCTCATCTTCATCTGTAATTGCTGTCAGGTTGATATGTTTATTCCACCGGAGCAGTTCGGTGCGATATTGATCAAACTGTGCTACCTGCTGTGTCGTTAAAGGAAATCCGTACTGATCAAACGTCTTTTTTAAAACGTGCATGTCCGTTGCCAAGTTATCGTGCGCTTTGTTGATGAAGCATAACCGTCAAGATCGAAATATCGGCTGGCGAAACACCCGGCAGTCGTGACGCTTGCCCGATAGAGGCGGGACGAATCTTTGCGAGTTTCTCTCGTGCCTCTGTCTTTAGTCCGTGAACGTTGGCATAGTCAAATGTATCTGGAATTTGAAAATTTTCCAATTTCTTGAATTGGTGAATTTGTCGCTGTTGTCGTTGGATATATCCGTCGTATTTAATCTGAATTTCTACCTGTTCTGTCACAGCTGGCGACAGCATCTCGGTAGACGGTGCGATTTGTGTTATGTGTTCATAACAGAGTTCTGGACGTTTCAAGAGGTCCGCCAAGGATGTGGGTTGCTTTAGTTCACCTGTCTTAAGGATATTTGCCAAATTGTCCACGGTTTCTGCGGTTGGTTTAAGAATTGTCTCCTGTAACCGTTTCAGTTCTGTTTGGATGTCTGCTGCTTTCTGTTGGAACTGGTGGTATCTGTCGTCATCAACCAACCCGATTTGCCTACCGATTTCGGTGAGTCGCAAATCGGCGTTGTCCTCTCGTAATGCTAATCTGTATTCAGCGCGTGATGTGAACATACGGTAAGGTTCACGGATGTCCAACGTAACCAGATCGTCAATAAGCACGCCTATGTATGCTTGTGCCCTATCCAGAACGAGGGGTTGTTCGCCTTTAACCTTTAAAGCGGCATTGACGCCAGCGATAAGCCCTTGCGCAGCGGCTTCCTCATACCCTGTGGTGCCGTTGAGTTGTCCGGCGAAATAGAGTCCGGGGACCTGTTTTGTTTCAAGTGTTGGTTGTAATTGCGTTGCTGGTGCGAAATCGTATTCTACGGCGTATCCGAAGCGCATGATCTCAGCGTTCTCTAACCCTTTGATGCTATGCACCATCTCTACCTGTACATCTTCAGGGAGACTTGCAGAGATGCCGTTCAAGTAAATTTCGTCGGTGTCTCGTCCCTCTGGTTCTACGAAGACTTGATGTTCTGTTTTTTCTGAAAAGCGGACGACCTTATCCTCAATTGATGGACAATAACGGGGCCCGATGCCGACGATGCGCCCGCTATACATTGCTGACCTGTGAAGGTTCTCGCGAATGACATCGTGTGTTTTTTCATTTGTGTAGGTTAGATAACACGGTAGTTGGGGTTGTGTGATCCGTTCGGTTGAAAATGAGAAAGGCAGCGGATTTTCATCACCGGGTTGGATTTCCATCTGGTTGAAGTCAATTGTATGGGCATTGACGCGTGGTGGTGTACCGGTTTTAAGCCTACCGATCTCGAATCCAAGGCTTAAAAAACTGTCTGAGAGTTTCTCAGCGGAGGATTCACCTGCTCTGCCTGCGCTGTATGAGACATCACCGATATGGATAATGCCTTTCAAGAAAGTCCCCGTTGTCAGAATTACAGCATCTCCGAAATAGGCGGTTTGTGTCTGACTCAGGATTCCGATGCACTTTCCATTTTCTACGAGGAGTTCTTCAACCAACACCTGTTTGATGTCAAGTTTTTGTTGTGCCTCTAAGACGCGTTTCATTTCATCTTGGTAGGCCTTTTTATCGGCTTGTGCGCGGCTGGAACGGACCGCGGGTCCCTTTTTGGTATTCAAGCGTCGAAATTGGATCCCGGTTTTGTCAATGTTTTTTGCCATTTCGCCGCCGAGCGCGTCTATCTCTTTGACAAGATGCCCCTTGGCGAGTCCACCGATAGCAGGGTTGCAGGACATCTTAGCGATCGTGTCCAGGTTAATGGTGACGATGAGGGTTTCGCAGCCCATTCGCGCCGCGGCGAGTGCGGCTTCGCAGCCTGCGTGCCCCGCACCGACAACAATGATGTCATAATGTTTTTGATAGGTATTCATTGTTTTATAGTCCGTCGTAAACAATGCTGATAACGAGTGTAGCGACAACCTCTAAACTCTTAGGACTACATTTGTCGACGGTATCTTCAATTGTGTGCCAGTATGGATAAGTAAAGTCGATGATATTAACCATCGGGATTCCGACTTTGATTAATGGGACGTGATCATCCATAATTTTCTGCCCCAAGCGTTGTTGAAAAGGTGCTAAACCGAGTGTTATCGCTCGATTCCATATTGCCTCAGTAAAGGCGGGGTTCGCCTCCCAAGAAAATCGTTCTATTGGGAGTGCCAAATCTTTGTCGCCGACCATGTCTAACAGGATTCCGTAGTCTGGCTTCCATTTTCCGAGGTTTCGGGCAAAGAATCGGGAACCGATAAACATATCGTCGATAGATCTGCCGTAATCCTCGCCATCGAAGAGGACAATAACAACTCGCCGTGGTGGTGGTTGCTCCTTTAATACTCTGGCAATTTCAAGCAGGACAGCAACGCCGGAAGCCCCATCGTTTGCACCGAGGATCGGTTTATCCCGATTTTCTGGTTTTGGATCGTGGTCTGCGAATGGACGCGTATCCCAATGTGCCGCGAGTAGAATTGTTTCTCCGTTCTGCCCGTTCTCAGTAACGGGTGGGTGGGGCGGTACGAACTCTGCCAAGATATTATTCAAGTGGAGTGTTTCGGTTTCTGCCTTGTAGGTATGCGGTTGAAGGACGACACTGTTTGCGTATTTCTGAAGTTCTTTAAATAGATAATTCTGTGTTTCGGTATGTGCCTTTGAGCCTGGTGGTCTCGGGCCGAATTCGCACTGTTTTTCTAACATTGTAAACGCACGTTGCGCATCAAAGATTACATTCGCCTGACGGGCTGTGCTGGTGCTGAAGTCGGCAGCGTTTCTTGCTTCGGTGTTTCGGTTTTCTGAATCTGCCTTCTCACACGCGATGCTAAACACACCGCAGCATAGGATAACTAAAAGTGATATAAGCCCTTGTGTTCTCATTAAGCTTTCCGTCTGCCTTCAAGTGCTTTTGCAAGGGTCACCTCGTCAATGTACTCCAGGTCCCCGCCAACTGGGATACCGTGAGCGATTCGGGTGACTGTAATTTCAAACATTTCCAAGTGTTGTATCAGATAAAGTGCCGTTGCTTGTCCTTCTGTTGTCCAATTCGTTGCGAGGATGACCTCTTGCACGGGTTGTGCGTTTGCAGTGGATTCTCGGATTCTCTGAAAGAGTGTGTTAATTCCGAGTTCATCGGGTCCTGTTCCATCTAATGGTGACAGAACGCCGCCGAGTACATGATAGAGTCCGGTATAGCCATTAGTCCTCTCAATTGCCCAAAGATCATCGGACTCTTCGACAACACAAATTATCCGTTGGTCGCGGCGTGAATTGGTGCAGATATAGCACGGGTTAGTATCGGTAATACTACCGCACACTTTGCAGTAAGAGAGTTGTTGTTTCACCTCCGCAATGGCTTCCGCGATTTGGGCAGTTTCAGTGTCAGGTAACTTTAGCATAAAAAAAGCTAAACGTTGTGCTGTTTTCTGGCCGATCGTCGGTAGCTTTTGGAGTTCGGTGATGAGTTTCGCAAGCGGTTTCGGGTATTCTTGCATAGATTTTTTGTGCTAATTCCCGTAGCAGCGTGAACAGCAGACGTAACGTTGTGTGCTCTTGCTATCCTTGTGTTACGGGAGTCCCGGAATTTTAATACCGCCAGTCAATTTGCTCATTTCTGCGGACATCAATTCTTGTGATTGTTGCAATGCTTCATTGACTGCTGCTACAACTAAGTCTTCAAGCATTTCAGTATCTTCTGGGTCAACGACTTCTGGCGTAATTCGGAGTGAGATAACTTCTTGTTGTCCATTAACGACAGCCGTTACCATCCCACCTCCGACAGTTGCTTCAACGGTTCGGTTTGCGAGTTCTTCTCGGATTTCAAGCATCCGTTTTTGCATTTGTTGTGCCTGTTTCATCAGGTCATTCATTTTCATAGTTTTGGTCCTGTCACCAAGTGGCTTTTCGTGGTGTCTATATACGTTCCTATTTTGTTACAAGGCACTTAGTGGGTAAAAATTTCCTTATAGATACGCTTTCCAATTTGGAAAGCAGTGATTATTGAGTTTCCAAGACTGTAGCATCAAAAAGTTCAAGAGCAGTTTTGAGTTGTGGGTCGTCTTGGGCTTCAGCTCTTCGTATCATCGGTGTTTTTCGTTCGACTTCTTCAGCTCCATCTTGAGAGGACGCTGATTCTGGTACAGTATCTAAGGCAGCCAACTCAATTTTCACAGGTGTTCCTACGATCTGTGTTAGCGCGTCGGCTATAGTTTTCTTGTCTTCATCCGTGACGATTGAGAGATTTGTCGGTGAACATGCGATTTTGACTGTGTTTGTACCGTTCACAGAGGGAACAGACCCTTCTAACAAACCGTATTTGAGTTTCATGGGGAGTTGTGATTTTACGTCGTCCCAAAATGAAGGAAGGTCTGTGAGGTTTCGGGATCCTTGTGGACTTGACGAAGGCTTTGACGGATTCAGCGCAGCAGCGGCGGATGTGGCCGTCTGTTCTATGGGGTGTGTGCTTGCTGCGTCCTCTTCTGCGTCAAATGAGAATGAGGTGGGTTGATGTTGCGGTTGGGAGGACCGCTGCGGTGATATCGTTTGCCGATCTGACGGTGGGTGTTGCTGCTCTGCTGGGGCGGAAATCCCTGCGGTGTCAAACTTCTGCTCTAATGCGGACAGTTTGTCAAGAATTTCCTGAAGTGGGATCCCTTCTTCAAGTGAGTTAAGTTGGATGAGTGCGGCTTCTAACTGCAGTTGTGGGTAGCCATACTGTTTAATATCACGGTCGGTATGCATCAAAATCTTGATGATCCGTGATAGCCGGTTTACCGACATCTGCTCAGCCTTCTGCTTGAGTTCTGATACATCTGATTGGGGACTCTGGATCAATTCACTTAAGCTGTCATCAATTGCTAAGAGTCGCAGGTCTCGAAAATAACTAATCAGTTGATCGAGGAATTGTGATAGGTCAGTTCCTTGTTTCGTTAGGTTATTCAGTGTTTTTAGGCTCTTTGCGAGATTTCTTTCGGTGAGAGCTTCTGCGAGTTCTCGGAGCAGCGAAGTGGAACTAAGCCCAATGATTTGCTCGACGGCATCAATTGTCAGATCTTTGCCAGCGGAGGAGATGAGGCGTTCGAGCAGATTTTCAGCGTCCCGTAGGCATCCCTCGGATTGACGGGTAATGAGTGTGAGTGCATCCAGATTCGCCGAAATTGCTTCTGCTTTGGCGATTAGTTGCAAGCGTTCAATTATTTTTTCATCTTCGAGGTGTCGAAAATCGAAATCTTGGCAGCGAGAACTGATCGTCTTCGGGATTTTGGCATGTTCTGTTGTTGCCATGATGAACATGACGTGCGGCGGTGGCTCTTCAAGGGTTTTGAGTAAGGCGTTGAACGCCTCTGTTGAGAGCATGTGCGCTTCATCTATGATATAGATTTTATAGGTGCAGGTGGCTGGAGAGAGTTTGACGTTTTCGCGGAGGTCTCTGATGGTATCAATCCCGCGGTTGGAGGCGGCATCCATCTCGAATACGTCGAGGGATCTGCCTTGTGAAATGTCGTTACAAAATTCACATTGGTTGCAAGGCTCGGCGGTTTTGGTAGTATCAAAATCGGTTTCTTGGATGCGGTTGGGGCAGTTAACGGCTTTGGCAAGGATACGAGCGACGGTGGTTTTACCGGTACCACGGGGTCCCCAGAAAAGATAGGCATGTCCGATACGTTCAGACAGGATCTGGTTTTTTAACGTTGTGGTAACGTGTTCCTGCCCGACAACATCACTGAAATTTTGGGGACGCCATTTTTGGGCGAGAACTTCATAAGACATCGCGCAATCCTTTCTTGTATGACTCGAATTCGGGAGTGAGATGTAGTCAGTCCAGTTGATATGCCCAAAAGATGACTATGCACCCAGAGTTGACAGGCTTCTCCAAGCGTTGCCCGCGCCGTTAGCTCAAGTCAGGCACCCTTGCGTCACACGCGTAACTTATCTACCGCTGCTTCCTTCCGGACCTGACGGGGTTCAACAAGCACTCGTTGCTCAAGACCCAACTCTCAACACTACGTACGTGGGACGGACCCCACAGAAACAAGCCTCATACTGGGGATTCAGTTCTGCTTTAGCGGATTGCAGATACAGGGCACCGCTACCTCCCCACCTAGCATAGTCAAGGCGTTAGCGATTAAAAAAACTGGCGGAGAGAGTGGGATTCGAACCCACGGTACTGCAAAACAGCACACATGATTTCCAGTCATGCCAGTTCAACCAACTCCTGCATCTCTCCGTACTATGGTATGGCGGGTTTTAACTTAGAGGTTCCGCCAAAATTGTTTGCGATCATCTCACAAAAGCGAGTCATGAAGCGCGTCACTTCATGATAGTGAAGTGGACAAAAGCGAGTTTCGATCTGATATGGAATCAAGGTTTCATAATGGAGCAGACGGGATTTGAACCCGTGACCTCATCCGTGCGAGGGATGCACTCTCCCAACTGAGCTACTGCCCCAGCGGTTGCAAAATTTAGTTGTCGTTCAACACGAAAATATCAAAAAACGGAGAGAGTGGGATTCGAACCCACGGTGACTTGCGCCACAACAGTTTTCGAGACTGTCCAGTTCAACCACTCCTGCATCTCTCCTTAAGTAATTCCATATTTTTCCTAAGCGTAGGAGTCGCGAGCGACAAAAAACCCCGAAGCCAAAACACTCGCTCCTACAAGAAGACGTTGCTGTCGCGAGCACAGCTCGCTCCTACAAGAAGATGTTGCTTTACGGTTTATGCCGGCGTTTTTGAAAAAAGGATTTCAGCAGTGCGCTGCTTTCTTCTGCTAATACACCACTCACTACTTCAACCCGATGGTTTAACCGTTCATCTTGGAGGATGTTGTAGAGCGTGCCAGCAGCCCCTGATTTAGGGTCTGTTGCGCCGTAAACAACCTTCGGAATTCGCGCCAATACAATCGCGCCCGCGCACATTGGACACGGTTCTAACGTCACATAAAGTGTTGTATCAGTGAAGCGCCAGTTCCCTATTTTTTCTGATGCTGCTTGTATTGCAAGCATCTCTGCATGCGCGATAGGGTTACCACACTGTTCGCGCAGGTTGGACGCTTCGGCAATGCGGACATCGCCACTAACGAGGATCGCACCGACTGGTACTTCCCCGTTCTCGGCTGCGTGTCGTGCTAACTCAAGTGCGTGTCGCATCCAGAAACGATGGCGGTCCAAGTTTTACCCAATAAATCCGTTTTGAAGCGCCTGAGAGGATTCGAACCCCTGGCCTTCTGATCCGTAGTCAGATGCTCTAATCCACTGAGCTACAGGCGCGTATTGTAATAGTTATCAGTTGCCAGTTAAAGAAGTCTGTAACGTGTTCTAAAGTTTCAAAGTGTTCTAAAGTTTCAAAGTGTTCTAAAGTTGATAAGAGACCTCTTTCAACTTTCTAACTTTAGTTACACTTCACAACTTTCTTACTGACAACTACTGACCGCTCTCACTGTGAGGCAAGCTGACAACGATTAAAACGGAGAGGGTGGGATTCGAACCCACGATGGCTTTCGCCATAACTGCTTAGCAGGCAGTCCAGTTCAACCACTCCTGCACCTCTCCTAAAGAATGGCGGTGGGAGTAGGATTCGAACCCACGATGGCTTTCGCCATAACGGTTTTCAAGACCGCCGCTTTCGTCCACTCAGCCATCCCACCTATTGTCGTTTTTCTTATTAACGAACCATATATATTATACAATATTTAGGGTATTTTGTCAAGTTATATATCAATTAGTTTTCAGTTTTCAGTTATCGGTTTCAGTTTTCAGTTGTGATCCACTACGTATTACATGCTGCTGGCGACGGAAGGTGTCTTTGTAATGTTGGGATAACTGTGACGTTTAAACGTCACAGTGACGTGCAGATGCCACGGGACACGGGGAAAGTGACGTGTTTTTCGTTTTTTTGCACCAAGATTTATCGGGTTCTATCGGATTTCTTCGTTCCATTCGAGCGGTTCATTTTGCAAGTAGGGACGAAGCATACCTTGGAGTTGCCGGTGTGCGTGGTGTAAGTGCGCTTTAACCGTGCCTTCTGACCTGTTTAGCAGCACTGCGATCTCTTTAATCGCGAGTTCTCTTCGGTGCCGCAGGTTAAAGACTCGGCGTTGGCCCGGTGGGAGTTTCCTCACCGCCTTTCGGATAATAAGCCCGAGTTCCTTTTCCTCAAGCAATTTTTCGGGAGACGGGTGGGAATCCGCCATCTTTAGCATGTCGTCGGCTTCAAGTGGTAATTCTTCAAACGTAAGAACCTTCCCACGGTTACGCTGACGCTGGAAATCGATGCTGCAATTGATGGCAATCCGGTAAATCCAGCTGTAAAACGCTGAACTGCCTTTGAAGGTGGGGAGTGCCTTAAACGCTTTCAGGAAAACTTCTTGGCAGAGGTCTTTTGCTGTTTCCTGATCGCGAACCCGTTGGTACATGAGATTGTAAATTTTCTTCTGATATTTGCGCACAAGCGGATTAAAAGCTGCTGTATCGCCGTTTTGGAACTGATTGACGAGTGCATCCTCATCAATGTGTTCGAGTTCTAAGTCTGTATAGAAGGTGGTGGATTCTTGGATATCTGTCATGTCTGTTTCTCCATGTAGCGTAAAGTTAATTTTGAATTGCCTCAGTTTATTGTTTTATCCTTAAAAGTGAAGTTGTTTAACACTGACACACCGTGTGTATCAAAAAGTTCACGATTTCCCCATATATTAGACGTTTTTGGTTGAAATTTGTTCGGATAAAATATCGCTTATGAGAACAGGTTGCTTGAATCTTATCTATAGCAAATCTTATCTATAACAATCATGGTTGACAGGTCCACTGCTTTGGATTATACTAACAACGACCTCTATGAAACTGCCACATAAGTGTCAATGAATCACTGCATAGGACTTGTGCCAACATATTTATTTTTGAAAGTGAACTGAAGATGGGTTTCAATTGTTAATGACGCGATTTGTAAGCAAAAAGGGTGCATAATTTAAGAAAACCTGAGATTTTGTATGCTGCAAAATGAAATCTATCAGATAATACCATTTTTCTGAGAGGGTCCAGGGTGGCACAGCCTAACAGGCTATGCTACAAGGGTCCAGGGTGGCACAGCCTAACAGGAAACTATGCTAAAAAAAGAGGGTTCCGATGCGTCGGTATAGTATTCAAACCAAAATTGTTCTTCCATTCTTGCTCCTTTTTGCCCTGGTTGCTGTTGTGCTATCTTTGGTTGCTATTGAGATTTTCGCTTGGAAGTACAGTGAACAATTTACGCGTGAGACGGAAGCATGGCTCAATACCATCATGGAAACAGGGTATTTTATGTATCTTGAGGAGCACTTAGAAAAAATAAAGCGCACCTATAGCGTTGAGATTATGATTTTTGGTTCTGATTATACGCTTAATGGTACCACGTTCGATCATCTCTCCGATGTAGAACAAGATTGGACGAATTTAGCAAATAAAATGCGGCTGCGTGAAGTCAAACCGTACTTAGGAAACCCGGATGGAAAATCTGTTATACGCGACGTTACACTTGATGGGAAACTGTATAAAGTTTTTTACTTGCCCCTTGAACCCGGACGATTTTATTGCGTGTTGCGTCCGATGGAAGCGATTGCGGAAGCGAAACGGACCCTTACATGGTATATCCTCAGCATTGCTGTTCTTGTTACAGGACTGGTTGCCCTCATTAGTCACCTGATTGGGAAAAATTTGACGAACCCGATCAAGGTTTTGGTTGATTCTACGGCACGCGTTGCGACTGGAGACTTGGATGAGCAGTGTGCCCTGAAAACACACGACGAGATCGGCGACCTCGCTGCTGCTTTTAATCAGATGACGAGAGATCTCAAACAGTCGAGAGATCAGTTGATTCAAGCGGAACGCTTGGCGACAGCCGGAAAGATGTCTGCCTCCTTCGCACACGAGATCCGAAATCCTTTGTCGTCTATGCGGATGTTAGCACAGATGTTGATGCAGAAACCCGAAATGTCGCAGGAACGGCATCAGCAATCGCTGCGTTATATTCTTGAGGAGATTGAGCGCATTGATACGATTGTTAAGGGATTGATGGACTTTGCACGTCCTACTGCGCTTAACCTCACGCAACAGTCGCTCGCGCCTGTCCTGAAAGCGGTTTTGGATTTGATGGAAGCGAACTTAGCACACCACAAGATTGCGTTAGTGTTGGACTTGTCAACTGTAACCCCAGAAATTCAGTTTGATTCAGATAAATTGAAGCAGGCGTTTATGAATGTCGTCTTGAATGCGATGGAGGCGATGCCGCAAGGCGGTACGTTGAAGGTCTCTACAATTGTGGATGAAGATAGGGTCGGCATCAAGGTCGTTGATACCGGTATCGGGATCCCCGAAGAAGATTTAGCGCAGCTGTTTGAACCGTTCTTTACTAAGAAGACGAGAGGGACAGGACTCGGCTTGGCGAATGTGAAACGGATTCTTGAGGAGCACGGCGGTAGCGTTGAAATTGAGAGCACGCTCGGTAAAGGGACAGAGGTATCATTGTGGTTGCCGTTGTCATCTGAACTATGATTTATGGGATTTCAATGATTTTTTAGGATTCCTTCCTTTATGGAAGCGAATTTGTAAAGCTAAATGCCCCTGTGGGCATGGCCAGAGGCATTCAGTTGTTAGTTTCAAAGTAATAATATTCACCCACATATAATACTAAGCGCAAGGGCATAAAAAAACGTGGTGTTATCAAGAATGTATACGTTTGAAATGGGGACATACGACCAACCGGCTTCCTGTCCGCCTGTGATCTGTTTTGCTAAAGCATCTTTGAATGCGTCCCGTTCTTCCCGCGTTGAAAACGCAACGTGCAAAAACGGTTGTTCACCTGTAGACTGCCCACGGCAATTCTCTTCCGCCCATTTTTCAATTTTACGCAAAAGCGTGATGACTTTTACATTTTACATTGCGGAAGTTGCATCGGCGAAAACCAGAATTGTCTGGTTTGTTACTGCGCTTTCAAATTCTCTTGCAGAAATATGATACTCTTCCTCTGGCAATATATCCACTCCTGATATTTGGTCTCCCTCTGTCACCATCTCTCCAACATCTTCAACCATTGGGGCTACGGCACCATTATCAGGACACCCCATAATAACAACCGCAATCGCTACCATTAAACAGTAAAATAAAAGTTTCATAGATTTTTCCTCCTATTCCTTAAGAATGACTAAAGTTTGGACAAACTTAGACTGTTTGAGATTGAGTTCTGAAGTATTTCCTATTTTTCAGCAAGTTTTCTGTGAGGTAGGAACTCAGAGCAAAACATATTAGGCAGCCTCGTAGAGGCGGTATGTTTATAGAAAATGGAAAACAAACTATATTTAGCCCTGTAGGGGCGGTATGTGTGAGCCCTTTACATGTCGCCCCTACAGGGCTAAAAGAGGACGTGCCTCCGTTACTATAAACATACCGCTCCTACGGAGCTGAAATGCAGCCAAATTGTCCAAACTTTAGTAATATATAGGGGCAAGTTTTCTGTAAACTTGCCCCTATAAACATAAAACAGGTTATTTGATACTATTTCCGTATCAGCAGCTTTCGTGTTGCTGTGAAATCGTCTGCAGTGAGCGTATAGAAATAGACCCCGCTTGCGACGGGTTCCCCGATTGCGTTTCTGCCATCCCAGTACGCCGCTCGACTGCGGGATTGATAGATGCCTACTGGCTTATGTCCTAATGCCAGCGTGCGTACCAAACTTCCGTCTATGGCATGGATACGTAGTGTGACATCTGCTGGTTTTGCCAACTGGTATGGAATCCATGTCTCTGGGTTGAACGGGTTCGGGTAGTTCGCTAAGAGTGCCGTCTTTTTCGGTGTCAGTGACGCGAGGAGTGCTTCTAAGAAACGGATACCGCGTTGCGATTTGGTGTCCGTGAGATTCGCTGCTGCTGCCGCCGTGAGCCATACCTGGACATCCGCTACAGTGAGCGTCTCTAACAGTTGCGGATGTCGTGAGGGTGCGGCAGCCACCTCACCGAGTGCGCCTGCGACTTGCACTAAATCTTGGATGTTAACGATGCCGTCGCCGTTGACATCTGCGATGTTTTGTCCTGTCTCACCGAGTGCGCCTGCGACTTGCACTAAATCTTGGATGTTAACGATGCCGTCGCCGTTGACATCCTCCGTGAGTTGTGGGGGTTCAGGTGGGGTGAGTTCCCACAGCAGCACCGTGCCGTCATAACTCCCGCTGGCGAGTGTGTGCCCATCCGGACTGAACGCTACACTACTGACCGCGCCCGTATGCCCTTCAAGTGTGCGTATAAGTGTGTCAGTATTGGCATCCCAATCCCACAATCGGACAGTGCTGTCCAAACTTGCGCTGGCGAGTGTGTCACCATCCCGACTGAACGCTACGTCAGTGACCCCGTCCGTATGCCCTTCAAGTGTGTGTATGGGGCTGCGAGTATCGGCATCCCACAATCGGACAGTGCCGTCCCAACTTCCGCTGGCGAGTGTGTTGCTATCCGGACTGAACGCTACACCACTGACCCCGTCCGTATGTCGAAATGTGTGTATAAGTGTGCCAGTATTATCCCATAACCAGACAGTGCCGTCTCCACCTCCGCTGGCGAGTGTGTTGCCATCCGGACTGAACGCTACGCTAGAGACCGTGTCTGGACCTCCTTTAAATGTGTGTCTCCGTTTGAGAGTATTGGCATCCAGCAACGAGACACTGATGGATCCGCTGGCGAGTGTGTTGCCACTCGGACTGAACGCTACAGTTACATACCAGGGCCCGAACGACACTCTATATGCGCCCAAATGATTGCCAGTATTGGCATCCCACAACCTGACCAGGCTGTCCCGACCTCCGCTGGCGAGTGTGTTGCCATCCGGACTGAACGCTACGTCAGTGACCCCGCGCGTACTTCCTACAAGTGTGCGTATCTCTCTGCCAGTATTGGCATCCCACAACCGAATCCTGCCGTCCCGACTTCCGCTGGCGAGTGTGTTGCCATCCCGACTGAACGACACGCTATGGACCCTGGGCGCATGCCCTTCAAGTGTGCGTATCTGTTTGCCAGTATCGGCATCCCACAACCAGACGGTGCTGTGATACGTACGGGGGAAAACACCGCGAAAACTTGTGCTGGCGAGTGTGTGCCCATCCGGACTGAACGACACGCTATAGACCCTGCCCGTATGTCTTTCAAATGTGTGTATCCGTTTGCCAGTATTGGCATTCCACAACCGAATCTGGCCGTCCCAACTTCCACTGGCGAGTGTGTGCCCATCCCGACTGAACGACACGCTATCGACCTCGCTCGTAAGTTCAAGTGTGTGTATCCGTTTGCCAGTATCGGCATCCCACAATCGGACAGTGCTGTCCAAACTTCCGCTGGCGAGTGTGTTGCCATCCGGACTGAACGCTACGCTATAGACCCTGTCCGTATGCCCTTCAAGTGTGCGTATCTCTCTGCCAGTCTCCACATCCCATAAATGGATAGTTTCGTCATCACTCCCGCTGGCGAGTGTTTTGCCATCCCGACTGAACGCTACGCTATAGACCCAAGCCACATGCGCTTCAAGTGTGTGTATCTGTTTGCCAGTATTGGCATCCCACAACCAGACGGTGCCGTCCCAACTTCCACTGGCGAGTGTGTTGCCATCTGGACTGAACGCTACACTATGGACTGTGTCCGTATGTCCTTGAAATGTGTGTATCTGTTTGCCAGTATTGGCATCCCACAACCAGACGGTGCCGTCCCAACTTCCACTGGCGAGTGTGTTGCCATCCGGACTGAACGCTACGCTACAGGACCCGCCCGTATGTACTGTGAGTAGGTCAAGCGCGCGACCTGTCTGTGGGTCATAGAGCCAAATACCGATACTGCTTGCGACCGCCAAGCGCGTGCCATTTGGAGAAAAAGCGGCTTGGCTTATACTACCTTTACCCAGTCTAGCTTTCGCATCTGGAGGGAGTTCCCATCGTGTGTAATCTTGGGCGAAAGCGTTTGAGATGTATAGTGCTGAAACACAACTGAACATCAAAAAACTGAACATCAAAAAAAGTGTAAACCTTGTTCTTTTCATTGTAAAACCTTCCTTTTTTACTCTGGGGTGAGTATATTTGTGTTAGGGCGGCATAGAAGTTTCGTCTACGCCACTCTACATGTGGTGTGTCGTCGACACAGTTCTGCATTTGGTTCTCCGAAACGGCTATCTTCGGACGGACCCAACCTACGCGGAATGCTTTTCTAAACATGTAGCAGATATGGCACAGACTAACAGTCTATGCTACATATATCCAAGCTATAAGTCCTATAAATATTTTTTGATAGGCAAGAATGCCAATGAATTCATGCCTATCAAAAACAGGTGGGTTATCTAACTGAGACAACGCGTCTTACTTCCGTATCAGCAGCTTTCGTGTTGCCGTGAAATCGTCTGCAGTGAGCGTATAGAAATAGACCCCGCTTGCGACGGGTTCTCCGCTTGCGTTTCTGCCATCCCAGTACGCCGCGCGACTGCGGGATTGATAGATGCCTACTGGCTTATGGCCTAATGCCAGCGTGCGTACCAAACTTCCGTCTATGGCATGGATACGTAGTGTGACATCTGCTGGTTTTGCTAACTGATAGGGTATCCATGTCTCTGGGTTGAACGGGTTCGGGTAGTTTGGTAAAAGCGATGTTTCAATAGGTAGCATAGGTGGAGCTTTAGCGGCATCTATATCTGCGGCGGCGACATCGTTGAAGTAGAAGGTCCGAACGATGACCCACATTCTGCCACGAAGGAACCATCCGTCTTCAATTGTGCCCCAGAGTCGAATCGAACGGTTGTTATTAATACGCTCCCATCCGTCTACGCGTGCTGTACCGGTGGAGGTCAACAGTTCGATGTCGGAGACCTGTACAATGCTAAACGGGTTTTCAAAGGTGAGTATTTCTTCCCATTCACGGGTGCCGCCGAGAAATTCAAGATCACCGTAAACCTTGATCGCTTGCGTATCCGACCAGTAATCCCGGTAACTTGTTTCAAAGGAGGGGGCTGCTAACGGAACGATGACGGTATGCGGGTTAAGGTGGATGTTGTTGATTAAGCCTATGTCGATCTGAAATTCATACCACTCTTCTTCATCTGTCTCAAATTCTGGTAGCCATTCGAGCGACCAATTGGCGTTAAGTTGCTCGGCGGTCCACCATTTGAAGTGTCCGTTAGGGTCAGCGATGAGGAATTCGTTCCAGCGGGTATCATAGCCGACAGCGACCACCCAGTGATACCCTCTATTTGAGAGGCGTAGGAGCATGATAGGCGGACGATTTTCATCAATGTAGCGTCGCAGGTCGTTGGGTGTCCTTCTGCTATACCAGTGGGTAGGGACCTCCAATTCATTGAGTGCCTGTCGGAGTTCGCTCGGTACTGTTCCGAATGCGACGGTCTCAATGTCGGCTGCGCTCCAGATATCCTTGAGTCGTCGGTGTTTTCTGTGGTAGTAGAGCAACATCTGGACGCTGTTGGGCCCGCAGTTGTTATCGAACTGCTCCATGATGATGAAATCGTTGCCACCTTTGTGCGGGATATATCCGTTGGCAACCGAGTCGAACCGCGATAGATCGAGCGGGAGTCCTTTAATTGTGACGATCTTTTGGTCGTTTCCGTATCTATACGGATAGACCTCCGCTTCACTGCGTGTTGTGGTGGCTGCAAGCGTTAGTAAGACAAATGCAGCGTGAAATGTTATCCTGAAGCATTTGTTAAAATATTTCATAGTGCTTCGTTAAGTTTAAAGGAACAGTTTGTTTGTAGTGGTAACATTCATTTCAGGACTTACGCAATGTGGCACAAACTGGGAAGTTTGTGCTACAAAATAGCAGCGTGCGTAAGTTCTACATTTATTATTCTATGACACTTTCTTGAACGTGTAAGTCTGAATAAAATCATCGTCGCCTTCAGTTAGTGTGAGGATGTCCGCTTCCAACGTATAGGACAAACGCCATTCATCATAGATGAGAGTTGTGGCAGTTGCGGTCCATGCGTCTGACTTCTGGTTTTCTTCATAACCATCCACATCTGTGAAGGATGTATATACAGGACCTTCATGAATCAGAATCATACTTCCCTCGACGACCGGGGACTCATAGCCCGTGATTACGCCACCTTCGTTCTGTTCTACCCGAATGAGTTCATACTCTCCCGCCAACTTTTCCTCATTAGATAACGGTTTATTTGTTAGATTCGCGCTGTCCTTTTCTTTTTCCCTATCATGGATATAGTTATGGACGCTAAGAAGCAGACCTATGAAGGCAAAAGTGGCAACCAGTAATGGGGCTACTTTTATCAGTAAGTCAAGCCATCCTTTTTTTAGCGACATTGAACCTTGCCTCCCCTTTTCAGGCTGTTTCATTACCGTTCGCATTTGGACGAGTACGCCGCAGAATCGCACTCTTACGAACCGATTTACTGGTTGTCAATTGTTACTACAAATGAATCGCAAAAAAGTTGCACTTTTTTTAAAAATTTTTCAGCTTATTCTTCTTGTAGGGAATACTCGATTAACTCGACCTTCCGATCTTCATTTTCGACCTTGACGATGCCGACATCAGGTGCGAGCCAGACGGTATCCGTTTTTTCTTCGGTTGTCTCTTCTTCGTCCAAGATGCTTGTGGTGATTTGGGACTTATATTGAATTTTGGCAGTGGTTTCAAAATTGCCAGCGGGTGTTTGGACTGAGCCGCCTCCTACAACTGCTCCGGTGATTAGGTAGTGTATCTCAAATGGGAGTTTGGCGCCCTCTAAATCCAAGAAGATGATATCGCCTTTGACTGTCAGATCGAGGACATCCCATTGGAAATTACTGATTGGCGGGATGCGAAAGAAAATAAGTTCATGTTCTGAGATGGCCCGTACCTTAACTTCAACGTTTTCGCCCGGAAATACTCTTGTTTCAAGTGCCTCCGCGAAATCGACTTCAAAATAGCGATTAATTTCTTCACCTACAAAGAAAAGTACTCGATTTTGTGTGACACGATAGGACGGCGTTTTTAGATAGTCAAAGGGTGCGTCTTCAATGGGTGGATTGTAGTCGAAAACGCGATAAACTCTGCCCTGAATAACGCGTTCTTCTGAAACGATCCGTTCCCATTCAAATCCGTTCGCTTCGCGATAAACCCACCGGTTACCGATTGCATCAGGATAGTAACTCGGAACCCTTTTTTGTTCCGTGGGTGTGGCGACGGTCTCATCAGTTTCAGGGGCATCGGAGCCGCAGCCGGATAGTAAAAGTGCACTACAAAGAAATAGAGATAGGCGTTGCATTAAACTGGTTTTCATGTTTGCCTCCAACGTGTTTTACGAGGTGTTTTTTATAGTAGATTTTAGAAATGGGAATAAAAAAACGGGATAAGTCGTTTTTGGACCCATCCACAAGTTAAAGCATGTGGATTTGACAGGAGGGCGTTAAAGTTTGAGCAAGCTGCGAACGGTTTGGCGTACTGTCTCACATACATGTATGGCATGTTGTGCGTTGTCAGTAGTCGCTGAATCACCCGGATAGCGAGACTGCACTGCATACTCGGTGATTATCTTAAAGTCGTGCTGCCAATGCTCCCAAGTGGGCAGTGTCAGCACAATCAACGCCAGCAATTCTTCGAGATTGTGTGTCCTTGGTACAAGAAGAGCTGCCTCTTGTAACCACGCCTTGAGATATTTTTCGATACATTGTTGTGCGTGGCAGCAGATAGAATTGTGAAATGGACGGGACGACTGTCGCGCCAGTTGTGCCATATCATAATCTTCTTCAGCTTTCTCTATCCACTCCAGTGTCAATGCGTTCATGCAGTCCTGCTCCTTTTTGAGTACATTCGGCATGATTTGCCGGTTTCTCATAGCGTCATACACATCGGATCCATAAAGGAAATCACCTTTTTCAGTGATTTCGCGGAGAAACCAGTCGTTATAGGCCACACGATAGGCGATTTCTTCCGGTGAACGCACCAAAAGATCTAAGCTGAAGCGGGCCGGAACGCGTTGCTGGATCTCGATAGCTTTGTTGCGAAACTCTGATTTCGGAATATCCATGACAACGAGCAGGTCGACATCTGAGTCTTCTGTAGGCGTACCATAGGCATAGGAGCCGAAGAGGATCACTTGTAGCGGTCTGAATTCTTGCACGATGTTGTCACATGTCGCTTGAATCTCTTCCCGGGTAACCATAAGACCCTCCTCATTATTAAGGTGTTTGCGTATATTTTTTCATGAAATTTTAGCATAGATTCGGATCGGAGTCAAGCGATTTTTCGTCGCTATCCAGGGGCATTTAGTTTTCTTTGTTGTAGCGTATTCTGTTAGGTTGTGGGTCATACACGCACAGGAAACCAACGGTCTTCTATGCTACAAGGCCCCTCCTGCGTATCGGTAGCAGAAATTGGTTTTGAAAAAGATGGTGATGTGGTATACTGATTGTTGGAAGATAGAAATTATAGAAGCAGGAAAGGCGACGCATTGATTCAGCAACAGGTACGAGATAGCCTCACATGGCGTGCGGTACTGATAGGTTTAGCGTGTGCTACGACTGAATGCCTCCTCGCGCCTTATAACGATTACGTTATCCGCAATATCTTCCTCGCGGGTGGACACTTTCCGGTGGGTCCCTTCTTTGTCCTAACGCTTTTTGTGTTAGGCATTAACGTTCTCTTGAAGCGAGTTCGTCCTACCTCAGCGTTTTCATCCGGAGAGCTTGTCACGATTTGGTGTATCATGCTCGCGCCGGCAGGCATCCCGTCTTCAGGGATGATGCGCTATGCACTCAGCCCGATGGTGGCTTATAAATACCTCGCCACGCCAGAGAACGATTGGGAATCTCTATTTCATCACTATATTCCGCATTGGCGCGTGGTGCAAGACCACAGCGCGGCACAGTCATTCTTTGAAGGGTTGTTTGCAGGCGAATCGGTGCCGTGGGGTGCGTGGATCGTCCCGATCTTGACGTGGAGTGCTTATGTACTGGTCGTCTATTTCGTGATGATCTGTCTCTCGGTGCTGCTCCGCAAACAGTGGGTAGAGTATGAGCGGTGTGCCTTCCCGCTCGTTAAGTTGCCTGTGGAGATGGCGGCACAAGGCAGAGGTAGCCTCGGTCCACTTTTTAAGAACAGCGCGCTCTGGTTCGGATTTGCGTTCCCTGTGTTTCTGCATACAATGAACGGTTTACATACGTTTTTCCCGAACACACCGCATATCCCACGTGATTTTTGGCTGAATCAGTACCTCGTCGAACGTCCTTGGAGTGCCTTGCGTCCATTTCAGATTGTTATCTTCTGGTCGATGGTAGGTTTTAGTTATCTGCTAACTTTGGAGGTATCGTTTAGTATATGGTTCTTCTTCGTCTTTTACAAACTGCAATGCCTCTTAGGGGTAATGCTCGGTTTTCAACTGACTTCGGGACCGGGCGTACAGTGGACAGGCAAGTCGTTTAGTGCGGCACAAGAGGCGGGGGCGTGTCTGGCGTTTGTTGCGATCGCGCTCTGGAAGATGCGGCATCACATTAAGAACATGCTCCAGTTCCGTCCATCCGACGAAGCACTTCCGCACGGTGTTACAATCTTCGGACTCCTCGGCGGTATCTGTGTGTTGGTGTTTTTCAATCATATAATGGGTATGTCTATTATCTTCGCGTTCGGTTTCGTGCTGTTTTTGCTGGCGATGTATGTTGTGCTGACGTGGCAGGTCATCAACGGCGGTATCCCGTTCATCAATCCTTCGTTTTCACCACAAAGTTTTTTCCTAACAACGCTCGGTACGTCAAAGATTCACCCGTCCACATTGACTTCGATAATGATGCATCCGGTGTGTCTGACGTTAGATCTGCGTGAGTTTATGATGCCGAACATCATGAACGGGTTGAAGGCAGCAGACGAGGCGCGCGTCAAGCGGCGGCAACTCCTTATCGCTATGGCGGTTGCGATGGTTATTGGGCTTGCGGTCTCCTATTATTCTGCGATTAGAATTAGTTACGCGCACGGCGCGCCTTATACGGGTGGCAGTTGGTTTATGCGGCAACTTGAAGGACTTCTGACAAGTCCGAAGACAAGCACGAATTGGACGAACACTGGATTTATGCTATTCGGGAGTGCCTTCACGGTCTTTTTGATGTGGATGCGTCAAACCTTTGTGTGGTGGCCCCTACATCCGCTCGGTTATACGATGCTGAGTTCTTGGGCGACGTTTAAACTCTGGTTCTCTATCTTCTTGGGTTGGGGATTGAAGTTTAGCATCGTGAAATATGGCGGATTGAAGGCGTATCGGACGGCGCGACCTATATTCCTCGGACTGGTTCTCGGAGAGATGACATGCGCTGGCCTCTGGGCGATTATCGGTATGATTACTGGGATTAGCACAGGATATCGAATCTTGCCAGATTGAGGATCCATGCTTCGCTGGACAAGGTTTCCGAGATTCCATAGGTGCGATTTGAACCGGATTTCCCATTGATGATGGCGCAGAAAATCCGAACAATGATAAGAAATCACCACATTAATTTTCTGATCTTCATGTATCCTCACTATCGGATAAAAATGGCAGTTTGGGTTAATCAAGAGATTTAATACTCGTATTTAATGAGCGAAAAAATATCATCGTAAGGCACCCTCTCCCTGCCGTTGAGTTGGGTTAACTCTATTAAGACGGTAACACCGACTATATCACCTGCCAACTTTTCAACAAGATCAATGGATGCCGCGAGTGTCCCACCAGTTGCTAAGACATCGTCACATATTAAAACTTTTCTATGTTTGCGGAATGCATCTTGATGAATCGCCATTGTATCAGTACCGTATTCAAGATCATAGGTGACTTCAAATGTCTCATGGGGTAATTTGCCTTGTTTTCGGATCGGGACAAAAGCTGCGCCGAGCCGATAAGCGAGTGCGGTACCGAAAATAAAGCCTCGTGCTTCAATTCCGACAACGACATCAATTGTTTCATATTGATAATGGAGCGTAAATGCATCAATTGCTCTATGAAAAGCGATTGGGTTTCCTATAAGAGGTGTGATGTCTTTAAACACAATACCCGGTTTTGGAAAATCGGGGACTTCTCGAATAAACTGTGAAAAATCTCGCATTACTTTCTTTCGTCCTTCTGATCTAAGTATACCCTCATCTTCGCGCCTTTTCCATCGCTTCAACGCCTTGTCAATTCAACAAGTAGAAGATGGTGTATGATGATAATTATTTATGTTAGGACATAAATTAAAATATAATTTTGTGTGTAATTATGTCCTAATATTCAATAATTATATTCTAATTTGGCTTCTGAGTCAAATTATACCTGCGTTTGACTTGAAATGAACAGTATTCCGCACGATATTCAAAGAAATTAAGGTTTGAACATTCATAGTTTTTTAAAGCAGCTTGAGTTATCATTAAAAGGAGAGTTGGCAAGCGGCGAGTATCTTTGAAACCTGTAAATCCTAATTCCAATGCCGGATGCTTATGTTTTGGAAACAGGGCTATTCAGTTCTCGGTTTTTCGTCCAATTTTGGACACCCCAGGCCGGTAGGTGCGGTTTGGAACCGCACCGGGCTTGAAGAAGAAGATTCAAAAATGTAGAGAACCCGATAATTCATCTAAAACTAAATAGCCCTGGTTTTGGAAATGTTTTACCTTGACATTGAGGCAAATACCGCGTATTATAAAAAAAATACAATTCGCAATCGGCGGATTAAAATTAAGACGTTATTAGGAAATTATGAAAAAACATACCGTTATTCTACCATTTCTATCCCTTCTCTGTTTGTTATACATCGGGATCCATTCCGCTTTTTCAGTCGATTTTATCCAATTGGAGCGTGAATTTGCTGGCAAAGGTTCAATACAAGGACGATTTAGCAAGGATATCCACCTCGCTTTTGATAACCAACACATCTATGTGAGTGATACCGAAAATCGTCTGATTCAGAAGTTGTCGGCAACTGGAGAATTTCTATTGCAATTTCCCGAAGCACCAGAATCTCCGGACAATATCTTACGAAAGCCGGGGCATCTCGCTGTGGATAGCGTCGGAAATATTTACGTTGCTGACGTGACTGCACATCACATCGCCGAAACCGCTGATCCCAAAATTTATATGTTCGCGCCGTGTGTCCATAAATTCAGCCCAGTCGGTGAATTGTTGGACACCTATTTTGTGGATCCAGTGGATGTCTATCCCAAGGTTGTTTTGGTAGGGAACTTTATCATTGACGAAAACGGAAAAACGGCTTTCGGAATTCAACCGAAAGGACATGACAGAGCCCTCCGCGTCGCGCTCAATACCGAAAATGAACTCTACGTTTTAGATGCGGAACGCGGACGTGTCCATAAGTTCGGTGCCGATGGCGAAAAGTTGGTGGCTTTCGGGAGGTACGGTGCGGGTGCGGGTGAATTTGATACGAATGCCGCGGACATTGCAATTGATAGACGTGGAAACGTCCTTATCGCAGATACGGGTAATCACCGGGTGGTGAAGTTTGATCCGATGGGGAAATCGCTTGGCAGTTTCGGTAGGAAAGGGCGGGGCAACGGTGAATTCGTGAAACCGATGGCACTCTCGACACTGCCAACCGGCGAAATCCTCGTTAAAGATGCCAGTCGATTCCGTAGAAAAGTGGGCGGACTTCCAGAGGTTGTGGTTCTCTCACCGACACTGACACAGTTGACGGAGGGAACGCCAGGTCAGGCTGAACTCGCTGACACGATTACGAATGCGACACGGTCACAATACGGTCCGTTTGCCCAGCGTCCTGCAGTGGCTGCCGATACCGCTGCCTTGAATCGACGCGTACGCTTGCTTGAGGAAGCCGAGTACAACCGCTACTATGCTGATGAGGAAACGTACGATGAAGATGATGCGGAACTCGCTGAAGAACTGAAACGCAAAGACATTCGGTTGACACTCTTTCATAATATCATTTCACGTATCCAGAAGTTTGACAATAACGGGCGGTATATTGGACGGGTTGTTTATGAGACGGATCAACTCAGCGAAGATAAGCACGATCAAACTTTCCTCGATCTTGATGCTGCGGGGCACCTTTATCTAAAGGATGCGAGCGATTTTACGATCGCGCAGTATTCCATCACAGGATTTACTGTGAAACCGTCCCACATGAACGGTTTTTATAGCCTCCGTGCCGCGAATCTTTACAACAAATACTTCGAGGATTATGAGGACATCGATGTTTCAACGGATGTTGAAGATGAACTCAATCAATTGGAACTGAAAAATCTATTTGGATGGACGTATAGCCTCTCTGAGCGATGGCATTTGACGTTTCTTGATGAATTCACGTATAGCGAACAGGATGAACGTTACATCACGCCTGCGAAGAAGGAGGACAGTTACATTTTTGGGACGCAAGCGTTGGAGAATGCCTTCGCCGCGAATCTGAAATTTATCACCAACCCGAATCCGTATCGGTATAAGGAGTTAAATGTATCGGTTGGACGTGTTGATGGCACCTCTGATTTAACGCAGGACGCGCTCTTTCAGGATCTCAATAAGCAACGGCGGGTTGACACCGGGGATGCGAGTTCCACGGTTATTGAACTCAATTGGGATATCTGGTCTCGGACGCATCTATGGCTCCGTTATGCGGATCTCAATCCTGCTGAAACGAGTCGCAATTTTATCCGGCGATTTTACGATGTCTCTGGTGATCTCTATGAGGTTTTCGGAAGTCGTAATCAGGCGCGCCAGTTCCTCGGCGAGTTGACTATAAAGTTTTAATAGCGAAGGCTGGAGGGTTGGAAGTGTTTTTGCTGGGGTGTTTCCCCTAGGAAGATTGGCGTATCCACGTTGTGCGTAAGTCTTAAACGTAATGTAGGTGTTTATTGGTGGTTTCAATACGCCTCTTTCTGATAACCGATAACTGATAACTGGTGGCTATATGAATATGGAGTTTCGCGCACTTTATCCTGATGAGTTAGAGAAGTGGCTGGACCATGTCACGCATGTCTTTACAGGCGGTCGCCAATATTTTTCTAATCATTGGCATAACGATCCGTGGCGGGACCCAGAAGGTATCCGAATTGCGGTTGACAATGGCACAATCGTCAGCACGGTGCGCGTTTTTATCCGTAAGATGTTTTTGCACGGTGAACCGGTAACCGTCGGCGGTATCGGTGAGGTTAGCACGCGTCCCGAATACCGACGGCGTGGACTTGCGACGCAGCTGCTCAAGGATTCAATTCGGTTCATGGAGTCCCGCGATATAGTTATGTCTTCGCTCCACGGCAGCCAACGGATCTATTCGGTTGAAGGGTGGGAGAGGGTGCCGCGCTACTATGCGAAACAACCGTTTACGGCTAAAAAGCGGGTGGCGTGGGAGGTACGTCCAGCGAATTTTGACGATGCAGCCGAAGTTCAGCGGATTGCTGCTATCTATGACGCATACGCACGTAAATTCAACGGTCCCTTCGTCAGAGATGAGGTGGCGTATTGGACAGAGTGGGTGCGAACCGAATCGCCGGATGCTTGGGTCGCTGAACGTGATGGTGATATTGAAGGCTATGTTTCTGTTGTCCGACGCGAAAATCAATTGAATGTCGAGGAGTTTGTTGCTTCGGATGCAGCTTTTGCGCGCGAGCGCGGCAAGCAACTTTTTGAAGATATGCTGTCTAATATTGTTGCTCAGATGGACGCGGCATTGCTTGAGGTTGTCTATCCTGCTCCTATTGCAGACGGTTTCAAGGCACCTGAGATTAACGAACACGGCAGTACGATGTATCGTATCAATCAGCCCGATGCGCTTTCCGATTCGTTCGATTCGATTCCGAGTCTCCTACACAATCAACCCCTACCTTTATCACAAGGCATCAGGTCGCATCATATCTTTTGGTATACTGACGGATATTAGGAACAGATCTTACGGTATTTTCATTTGTCTATTATGTCTCTGCTGTAGATGTGTTTTAGAAACTTCGATTCCCCAATTGACATCAATCACCTTATTGTATTTCATTCAAAACGAAATTTAACGTAGAAAGAACTACATGATGAAACGTAATAAAACATTTTTACTGCATTTCATAGGTTTAGCGTTTTTTCTGTTCTATGGAATGACTGCAGCGAATGCTCAAAGTCCACAGCAAATTGCCAAAAAAGCGTTGGCTTCTACAGTGCTTTTGGTTATGGAAGATGCCAACGGACAGCCACTTTCGCTTGGTAGTGGGTTTTTCGTCCGGAACAGTCAAGTTGCTACGAACCTTCATGTTGTTAAAGGTGCTTCGCGAGGTTACGCGAAACTGGTAGGTCAAAAGACGAAATACGACATTGAAGGTATCACAGCCGTTGATGCCGAGCGCGATCTGGTTATCCTGAAAATTTCAGCACTTGGTGCACAAGTGATTTCGCTTGATGATAGTGATACGGTTCAAGTTGGCGCACCTATTTATGCCGTGGGCAACCCGCGCGGATTGGAAGGCACGTTCTCACAAGGAATTATCAGTAGCATCCGGAAAGTTGGAACGGATAAAATTCTCCAACTTACCGCGCCGATCTCTCCAGGAAGTAGCGGCGGACCAGTTCTAAACGACAAAGCGCAAGTTATCGGAGTTTCTGTAGCAACTTTCCGCGGAGGACAAAATCTTAACTTCGCGATTCCTTCAAACTATCTAAAAAAATTGATGGAGCAGATAGGACCGATAAAACCTCTTTCACAAGCAAAATCTGCTGGATCAAGGCGATCTATCCTAGATGATCTCGGAGATCGAAATGTGAACGGAGTAGTTGGAGGTAAAATGCTCTGGGAAGGTTACACACTTAGGAACTATACTTTCTCTGTTCAAAATCAACTGCACGAAAATATAAAAAATGTTTATTGCCTCGTAATTTTCTACGATGCGGAAGGTGACCCAATTGATGTGGATGTTGTGTTACATGAAGGTCTGATTCCTGCGGGATTGGCTAAGCGATTAGAAAGTCGAGTTCACAGCAGCATCCGAGAACTGACAACACAAGATGGATTGAAGAAACCTCATACAAAGGTAGAGTTTAGAATACTTGACTTTGAGATAATGGAGTAATGGTGTTTCATAATGGTTCTCTATAAGTACGTTTCCGCAGAACGGATTGATATTCTTCAAAATTGCCTGATTCGGTTCACACAGCCTAATGCGATGAATGATCCATTTGAAGCGAGACCATATTTCTATAAACTCGGATCCAAAGCGGAATTCGCAAAAAATTTTGCTGAGGTAATTAGACGGTGGAATTTCCGCGATTGGAATAACTATTGTAAAGCGATAGGAAGCGACCCGGGCCGGTTTGCATTAGCAAACAAAGTTAAGAACGATCCCGGTTACGCTGAATGGCTATACACAAATCTTCATAAGCAAAATCCACAGGATCTTCTGCCCAACTTACGGGAAAGGTTTTACGAACTGCACAACACTGCGGGCATCCTCTCGCTTTCCGAAACACCAGATAATTTGCTCATGTGGGCACACTATGCTGAGGGACATACCGGTTTTGTCCTTATGTTGGACGGTTCTCATGATTTCTTCAAGGGTGATATAGCGTTGCATGGATTTGCCAAACCTGAGCGTGTTGAATATAGATTAGAACTTCCTCGTTTAGCAATTGAAGATACACATAAGGTGACTGTTATGTCTGAGATATTTTTTGTTAAAGGTCTTGATTGGCAATATGAGAAAGAGTGGCGGTACCTGAAATTCCGTGCTAATGCGAATAAGCGATTTACGGATGGTAATAAGTTTGATGTGAATCTCTTCAAATTGCCCCCGAAGTGTATAATCGGTGTAATCCTTGGCTGTTACAGATCCCAAGAATTAGAAGACAAAATTCTTGAACTACAACGCGAGGATCCCGAGTTTAACCACTTAGCAATTCAACAAGCACGTGCCTCCGAAACGCACTACCGCCTAGAAATCGCGGAGATAAAGGCTTAAACTGTCGGAGATACATGATTGGTTCATTAGTCTCTCTCTCTGGATTACAACCCTTAACGCTAGCAAAGCGTTATATCTTTACTCGGTAAAGCGGAAGTATCCTTCTGCGATCTGTCTGGGTAAATACACTGTTATTCTCTAACAGTTGAATCTTCTGGTCCAACTCGCAGTGTGAGCGGTTTCTCTGTCTTCAGTAAGGTATCCATTAAGTATGGAATATCCATCATCCATTTAAGCTGATCTTGTATTGTTCCGCGTTGTCCTGCGATCCAACTGAGCACTTGACTAATATCGTAGGCATTTCGCACTGGCGCGAATGCCCCGGGGACCTCATTTGTGCTGCTCACTTCACGCTCATGAGGAGTGACACCCTTTTGAGGTGGAGCAACATCTCCATCATACCCAGTTTTGGCGATATGGTACGCTCTGGCAGCTGCATTAGCATTCCATTTTTTTGCGACGACTTCATCAATCCAATATTCAATTTGAGATGGATTAGGTTTTTCTTCGGATAGCGTTTTGGTAACTATTTTCGTTGTGTACCATTTCTCAGATCGCTTTCTCTGTCTTGAAAATTGCTCTGGTTCAAGTTGGCTCTCTAAGAATTGTTCAACAGCACCGGATTTGAGAGATTTTTCGCGATGGATCTTTCTAAAGTCTATATTCTCCCCATAAATCAAACCGTTACTACAAACAAGGCGATGCCATGTCAAGTTAATCTTTAATGCGGCAGTTTTATCCACAGAATTTAAAACATTTACTTTGAGTACTACCGGATATCCATCGCCTGGATCATATGGATCATAAATGTACACGTCTGGATTAAATCCATAAGTCGGCAAGGTAAAACTAGCCCACATACGTTCACCGTACTCTGTGAGTTTCACTTCGGCCTCAAGTTCTGCAGGATCAATGCCTTTTTCACTTAGAGCTGTCTCTAAAGCATCAAGCACATCATGATGTTGAACGAGGATATATTGTTTTGAGACAGTTGCAATAGGTATATGCCCTTCGTCATCATGTGGTAGAAGATAACCCCGATTCCCTTTAAGAGGCTTCCGGACTATGATGTCTAAGTGCTGATTTATTCCCCCATCATCTACGCGAAACGGGTCTCTCCTGAAGTAAGGAATCTCCTGCCGAAGATCGCTAATAGATCCTTTGAACGCTTTTACTTTTCGGCTATACCATGTAAGTTCCATAAACTATTCCCTTTATTTTATTTAAATATTCAAGATATCCTCTATCTGTTTCTTGATGAATCAAAACTTTGATTGGCAATTAAAGAGCGATAAGTTTCCATATGTTTTGTCTAAAGTTTGCGAATTCGCAAGCGTCCGGATCGATACACGGCAATCAACGGTGGAGTCCAATCCACCTGCATTTTGAGTAAATCTTGTAAGTCATCAATTACTTCAACTGGTGTACGCCCACCTGGACGCAGAAGGATAATTCCCGTAGTAGGATGTTTCCAATGGACTGCAAGTTCCCCGAAATCGGAATCGTGTGTTAGAACAAATCTACCCATCACGTGTGCATTGGCGAGAATGTCCTCGTCTTTGTAAAGATTCCAACCTTCTTCAAAAGCAGAAACCACGTCAACCTCTTGAGAACGTAGAAACTGAATAACTGGGGCAGTTATATTCATATCCGCAACAAGTGGAGGTAGCATTGTTAAGAAATCCCTTCGCGTTGAGAAGGGACATTAACAACTATATCGTTCTGTAATGCACGTGCTGCATAACCAAGGACGGCTCGAATGCTTTCTTCACTTAATATCGGATAACATTCAATAATCTCCTCGTTTGTCATACCTTTTGCCAATAAACCTAATACTTGTTCTACGCTTATACGTGTGCCTTCAATTACTGGTTTTCCACCCAGGATTTCCGAATTAGCGATAATTCTAACCACAATTATTTTCCTCCATAATAAAATTTGTTAATCTTGCTTGGATATTTTACCAAAATTTTCGGTTTATATCAAATCATTTCACGGTTCAGAACAGAGGCATTCAGTTTTAAGAAATTGTTGGGTTTCGCGTCTTTTTGCGGATCCGGTGCGGTTAGGAAGCCTCACCATAGGTGTCAATTTAGCGATTTTCATGGTATTTCGGGAGACGGTCTCTATAGATGCCGCCCCTACGGGGCTAAAGAATTGGGACAAAAGCGTTTCTACAGAGATGCCGTCGCTACGCGACTGAAGAGTTTTTTGGAGCCTTCAATGTTTCCGCGTAGTATCCGGTTCGGTTTGGAAACCGAACCTACCGGATCTGGGTTTGAGACGGTTGTTTCTTAAATTGACACTTATGGTTCGGTTAGGAAACCGAACCTACCTGGCCTGGGGCGAGACAGTTATTTTTTCTAAAATTGACGCTTATAGAGCATCGTTAAGAATCTCCGTCCCGGTCTGAGACAACATCAATAAAAATCTCGTTGCGGAGGGCTTTTGCAGCATAGGCGAGTACTGCCCGAATGCTTTCTTCCGTTAGATCCGGATAGTCCGCAATAATTTCCGCATGTGACATGCCACTTGCTAACAATCCTAATATGTGTTCAACACTCAAACGTGTGCCTTCAACGATCGGCTTTCCGCCAAGGATCCCTGGATTAGCCACTATTCTAACCATAATAATATCCTCCATAATGAAATTTGTTAATCTTGCTTGGATATTTTACCAAAATTTTCGGTTTATATCAAATCATTTCACGGTTCAGAACAGAGGCATTCGGTTTTAAGAAATTGTTGGGTTTCGCGTCTTTTTGCGGATCCGGTGCGGTTAGGAAACCGAACCTACCGGTCCTGGGTCTGAGACGGTTATTTTTTCTAAAATTGACACCTATAATGGTTCGGTTAGGAAACCGAACCTACCGGACCTGGGGGGTGAAAATTAGAGCGAAGAATGGAAACTGAATAATTCTGGCTGAATTACCTTTCAAGGTCCGACAAAAAGTTTGACTTCTATTTCGGTACGGTGTATAATCGTTTCAGAGACAAAGCAGTGAATTTCATAGTCATCTCGTTTTCGGTTCTCTGTGGTTTGAAACTACAGAATAGCGGAGGATATGGACATGGCAAATTTACGCGTTGGGGTTATTGGTTGTAGTGGCATCGGTACGACACATGCATCTGGGATCGTCGGGATGCCGAATGTTGAGTTAGCCGCGGGCTGCGATTTTGTTCAAAGCACTTTAGATGCTTTCAAAGAGAAATATCAGGATACTTGGGGTAATATCTCTCTGTATACTAACCATCAGGAGATGCTCGCCGCTGAGAATTTGGATGTCGTGACGGTGGCGACTTCTGACCATCGACATGCCGACCTTGTTGTTGACGCGGCGAATGCGGGTGTAAAGGGTATTTTCTGTGAAAAGCCGATGGCGACGAGTGTTGAAGATGCGGACAGGATGATGGAGGCAACCGAGCGAAATGGGACGATTCTGTCGATCGACCATACGCGTCGGTGGCAACCGTTGTGGCGGCATACGCATGATGTGATTGTCGGTGGCGGACGCATTGGTGATGTTCAGTATGTCATCGGTACGTTGAGCGGTGGTCGCGCAATGCTTTTCCGCAACGGGACACACCTCGTTGATGCGATCTGCTATTTCGCTGACTCAGATCCAGAGTGGGTCTCAGCTGAATTAGAAGATGGGTATGAGGATTATAACGAGTATAAGGGCGATGGCGGACATGTGCCGGCAACAGAACCATCGGCGCACGGATATATCCATTTTGCGAACGGTGTGCGCGGCTACTACGCTGGTGGTCCGAAGACGACGCTCTCTGGATTCCGCGTAGAGATTGTTGGGACCAACGGCTATATCCTTATCAGTGACAAGGGAGCAACACTTCATCAAGACGACGCTGTTGAGACGATTGAGGCACCGTCGTGGGATATGACGGGTATCCCGGCTGGGGTACGAGAGTTAGTCGGTCTTGTTGCTGAGGGTGGACAACCTGTTTCGCCTGGGAGTGAGGGGTACAAAGTCGTCCAGATTATCATCGGCTTTTTAACTTCGCAGCAGCGCGATAATGGGAAGGTCAAACTGCCGTTGTCTGGCGGTTAGGCTTCATCGCTTTTTAAGACAATTGCGTTTTCTGGTGTCCATTGCAGATAGACTGTGTCGCCGCGTTGAAAACGATGTGTCTCGCGGGGTCCTGTATTTTGTTGGTGGGCGATGAGTGGTGTCGGGTAATCGGTTTGTACGGTGTATTGTAGCGTCGTGCCGAGATAACTTTCGTCCTGGATTACGCCGCGTAAGAAATTGGGAATATCAGGGTCGGGTGTCGTCCGCAAGTCAAAACGTTCTGGACGAATCGCGATAGTGACGGGTGTCTTCGGTGGCACCTCGCTGTTTGGCGTGCAGATGATCTTGAGCGGGGGTTCCGTTGTCAGTGTGATTTCATTCTCGCTGATAAGTGTGCCTTCAAGGAAGTTGGAGGTGCCGATAAAGTCGGCAACGAAACGGTTCTGCGGTGAATCGTAGATTTCCGAGGGGGTTCCGACTTGAAGGATTTTTCCCTCGTTCATCACTGCAATCCGATCTGACAGTGCTAACGCTTCTCCTTGGTCGTGCGTAACATAGACGAACGTAATGCCGACTTTGCGTTGCAATGCTTTGAGCTCGAGTTGCATCTGTTTTCGGAGTTTCAGATCGAGTGCGGAGAGGGGTTCGTCTAACAGTAGGATGGTGGGTTCGTTGATTAACGCCCGCGCGAGTGCTACGCGCTGCCTCTCGCCACCGGAGAGTTCGTCTGGTTTCCGATCTCCGTATCCGGGCAGCTGAATTAAATCTAGTGAACTTTCGACTGCCTCTGAGATTTCTGCTTTCGATGCCTTTTTCATCTGCAGCCCGAACGCGATATTCTGTGCGACTGTTTTATGTGGGAACAGTGCGTAGTTTTGGAAGACAGTGTTGACTGGACGGCGATAGGGTGGGGTTTCTGCCATCAATTCGCCGTTGATGTGGACCTCTCCGGCGGTGGGATACACAAACCCGCCGATGATGCGCAGGGTTGTCGTTTTTCCGCATCCGCTCGGTCCGAGCAGCGAAAAGAACTCGCCACCCTCTACCTGTAATGACACGTCATCAACTGCGACCGTGTTGCCGAACTGTTTTGTTACGGATGTGAGGATAATCTGTCCTGTCATTATGCCTTGATTATTGATTATACAGGACTTACGCAAATTGAGCAAATATCGGACGTTTAGACATCAAAAGCGATAATTTCCGTATTTTTAAACCCCCTAAATCCCCCTTATCAGGGGGACTTTAAGAGGAAATGCGTAAGTCCTATTATATTTACGAATATACGTTAGCAGGGTTACCCTAAAACGCAATCAGAAAAGACACGAAGACTTCACCCCGCAGATTTTAAAATAGCATCACTCACTCGGTAGATAGGACCCGCGTCAAGATTTGATTTACGAGTTGTGGGTTTGCCTTTCCGCGGGTGGCGCGCATCACTTGCCCTACGAGGAAGCCGATCGCTTTCTTTGTGCCGTCACGATAATCTTGCGCTGGACCGGGGTTCTCCTCTACAACCTGTAAGACGATGGCTTCTATCTCTGAGGTGTCCGTAATTTGTGCCAAGCCCTTTTCAGCGACAATCTCTTTCGGCATTTTGCCTGTTTCAAAGGCATCGTCAAGCACGGATTTGGCGATTTTGCCGCTGATGGTTGCGTTGTCAATCAGTTGGATGAGTTCGTTGAGGTGTGCGGGGGTAACCTTTGAATCTTGGATCTCAATTTCTGCTGTGTTGAGGAGTCGGGTGAGGTCTCCCATCATCCAGTTTGCACAGACGGTGGGTTCACCACTGAGTAGGGCGGCTGCGTCAAAGAATTCTGCGAGGGGGCGGGTAGCGGTCAGGAATTCGGCGTTTTCAGGGGAGATATCGTAATCCGTGATGAAACGTTTGCGACGTGCTGCGGGAAGTTCTGGGAGTGTCGGTCGGATTTCTTTAATCGATTCATCACTAATCTGGACGTGGACGAGATCGGGTTCAGGAAAATAACGATAGTCATCTGCCTCTTCTTTGCCACGCATCGCCACCGTTTTGCCAGTGCTTGCGTCAAATAGGAGCGTTTCTTGGACGACCTCTTCACCGGCATCTAAAATCTGCGCCTGCCGTTTCACCTCATACTCCATCGCATCAATCAGTTCCTGAAACGAATTCTTGTTCTTAATCTCTGTCCGCGTGCCTAATTCTTTACTGCCTTTGGGGCGTAGCGAGAGGTTCGGTTCGCATCGCAGGCTCCCTTCTTCCATATTACAATCACTGACTTCAATATATTCCAAGATTTCCTTAACAGCGCGACAGTAAGCGATTGCTTCTTCGGGGGAGTGTAGTTCGGGTTCACTCACAATTTCGAGGAGTGGCACCCCGGCACGATTGAAGTCCATGAAGCTACGGGTCGGATCGCCTGTAACTTCGGCGTGAATGGATTTTCCTGCGTCCTCTTCTAAGTGGATTCTGCGGAGCGCGACGGTGTGAAGTTCTCCATTAAATTCAAATGTTACCTGTCCGTTTTGGCACAACGGGATGTCGTATTGCGAGATTTGATAGTTTTTCGGGAGGTCTGGATAGAAATAGTTTTTTCTATCAAATTTGCTGGAAGCCGTAATTTCGCATCCCATCGCCAACCCTGCTCGGATTGCAAACTCAACGGCGCGTTTATTAACAACCGGTAGTGTCCCCGGCATCCCTAAACAGATTGGACAGGTGCAGTCGTTTGCCGATGCCCCGAAAGTGTAGGCACAGTTGCAGAAGAGTTTGCTTTCTGTACATAATTCCGCGTGGATTTCCAAACCGATAACGATTTCGTATTTTTCCATGTATTCTCTCACGTTTTAGCACGGCACGAGGTGCCACTATTAGCGTTTAAAATAGTGGCACCTCGCGGCAACATAGAATAAAAAGTTTCTATAAACTTTTCTCTGTTAATTCGTTGACAACGGCGACGTTCGCTTCCACTTCGGTCTCAGAAGTCATGCCGATAGTCATGGCGTGGACACAGGGGAGGCTCATCACGAATTCAATTGCCTCGCGTTGCTGTTCTGCGTCTTGTGCCAATTTCCCCATGCCTAAGACTTTCATGCCGTAAATTCCCTTGCCAGCAAACGCCATCTGCTCCATCGTTCGGATGACATCTGCGGGTGATGCGTCCATGCTAACACCTGCGTGATTAATCCGAGCTAAGACAACGTCAACCCATTCTGTCATTGCGGATGTTTGGAATGCGCCGTAGTCGTGGCAAGATACGCCGTGTGCCCGAATTAAGCCTTGTTCTTTACAACGGACAAGTGCTTCCATCGCGTCTGGGTATCGTTGTGGCCAGTCTACTTGTGTGAGGCAGTGGAGCAGCACAATATCTACATAATCAGAGCCAATCTCTTTGAGAAATCGCTTCACGTCTGCTTCGACAGTCTCCCGCGTGCGGGATGTTGTCTTTGTGGTGATCGTGACGCTTTCTCTTGGCAGCTCCTCGAGTGCTGCTTTGACATGTGGGTGGCTTCCGTACTGATCGGCGGAATCCCAGAACGTTACGCCTTTTTCATGAGAAAACAGCAATAGATCTCGGAATGTTTCAAACCCTAAATCTGTCTGATTTGAACGACCGTTCCAACCATTCGATCCGGTACCTATTGAAAGCCGTGAAACATTTAAACCTGTTTGACCAAGTGATACAATTTCCATTAGAACTTCTCCTTACTTCTCGAGATTTACTTCCAATCTAAATCCAGCAATCGGTTAAGTCTGAATTAAGTGTAACATAACAGCTTGAAAATTGGCAAGCGATTTCTGTTGTTCGCGAGTACTTCTATCACTGCTTACTTTTTTTGTTGCTTTTCAGTCGTAATAAACGTTAAAATTGAAATAGGAATAGAAAATCCATCATCTTTCTATTATGGTGAATAGAAAATATGTAGACTTTTTGGGGGCAACAATCCTCTGTTTTGCTGGTGAAGTCTGATGAAGTTTAAGAAAATATTTCGGTAATTCTATATTTTCCCCAGGCCCGGTAGGTGCGGTTTGGAACCGCACCGGACTTCACCAAGAAATTACCGAATTAATAAATTAATCTTCATTAACTTCACCAATCTTTTGGTCTATAAACAGTGTTATATTTTACTATAAATCTACGCAAACTAATATCAGGAGGCGTAAAAAAGGATTGAAATGGAGTATATAAAATTTTTTAGCAGAAACCGAGTTCAGTCCCGCAGAAAAGCGAATCCAAGTACTATATTAGATTCCATTATAATCTACAAGTTTTTTTTCGTAGTGCTTGTGCTGGCTTATGGCTGCTTTGTAGTGGGAACATTGGTTTCCGCGGATGAAACGCGTAGTGAGGCGTGGCGAGAAGCCTTTGCACTCGTTGACAAGGGTGAGCGTAGACGCGCAGCTTCAAAGTTGGAAGGTTTACTGAAAACCGACTTGCCTGAATCGGAAAAACTTAAAATCCATCATGCGCTCGGGTATAACTATGAGAAGCTGCGGAATCGCCCAAAAGCGGTTGGGCACTATGCGCGGGTCGCTACACTGAGTTATCCGTTGGCAGATAGTGCCGTTTATCGTCTTGCTCAGCTTTATGAAGGTATGGATAATAGTGCACGTGCGATAAAGTGGTACACGCAACTCGTCAGGGACTATCCGAAAAGTTTCTATCTCTCAGAAGCAAAATGGGCTTTGGCGCAGCTTCACTTGGAGCAGAAGGCGTACGAAACGGCCAAGTCGTACGTAGTGAGCCTCGTCCAAAAGCCGCAATATGCCAGAGAAGCTGCCTTCGTCTTAGCACGCTGTAATGAAGCGTTAGGCAATGTTTCTGCTGCGTTTGATGCTTATCGCGAACTCATAAAGAAAAAACATGGGTATAGCGTTGCTGGAGATTCACTCGGTAGGTTGAAATTGTTGGTCAGAGGACATAAATCACTGAAATTGACCCCGGTTGATAGGATTAATTGTGGCTTAGTGTTCTATTCTAACAAACAATGGCAGTCTGCTGTCAGAGAATTTGAGTTAGTGCCCAAAACTTCGGATTTGAATCTTCGGGCGCGTGCGCTTTATCTTATCGGACGGAGTTATCAGGGACGTAAGTGGCCCAATACGGCACTTAAGAAGTTTAACGGCGTGATTGCGCTGGGTGGGAAAAATGAATATATAGCGCGTGCGGCGTATCAGATAGCGCACTGCTATCGACAAAAAGGGCACCTGAAAACAGCGGTCAGTCGATTTGAGAGTTTCGTGAAAACCTATTCTGGGGATGCGTTAGTTGATGATGCTTTGTACGATATCGCACAGATCCACGAAAAACAAGAAAAATCGGAGTTAGCACTTGAGGCGTATGCCCGTTTAATCAAGGTAGCACCGAAAAGTCCTTATGCGGATCTTGCAGCGTGGCGAACGGGTTGGAAGCGTTTTGACGAACGTCGCTATGAGGAGAGTTACAACGCTTTTAAAGGGTTGAAGGAACACTTCCCTGGAAATCGCTATGCAATGGGTGCGCATTTCTGGATGGCGAAAATACGTGAACGTCAAAACAGACCTGCTCTCGCGCGAAAATTATACAAAGAAGTGGCAGAGGCACGCTATTGGTACTATTCCGCAAGGGCGAAGGCAATTTTGGGTGTTACTGGCTCCGAATTAGAACCAAAAGCCGTTCAGGATGCAGAGTTGCCGGTGCGTGAGGGGTGTCCGCCACAGGTGGCGATGTTGATGGAACTTAGGCTTTATGAAGATGCTATCGCGCAATTAAATCAGCATATTAACACGGCTTCTCTTTCGGAGCGGAAGTGTTTTTATGACCTGATCGCCTGTTATGAGGGACTCGCGATGTATGATAAAGCGCGGAAGGTAACAGAACAGTCGCTTGATAGCCCAGCTTTCGCAAATGCGACCCGCGTAGATTTGGAGAGACTCCATCACAAACTTTATCCGCGCTACTATGCTGATGCTGTTGAGAAGTATGCCAAGATGTATAACGTTGATACTTTCTTAATTGCGGCTATGATTCTCGAAGAGAGCCGATATAATGCTGAGGCAGTGAGTTGGGCAGGTGCGATTGGGTTAATGCAGATTATGCCTCCTACTGGACGGGAACTCGCTCAGAAACTCAATATCCGTCGGTTCCGGACGTCGATGCTTAAGCAGCCCGATATTAATATTCGGATGGGGACGAAGTATATCGGCGAACTCAACGCATGGTTTGATGGCAATATGATGCATGTCATCGGTGCGTATAATGGCGGTCCCGGACGGATGCAGCGATGGGTGTCAACGAAAAATATTAAGGATATCGACGAATTTGTTGAGAAAATCACTATCCGCGAGACACGGCTTCATATCAAGAAAGTTATTGATAGTTACGATAATTATATCGAAATCTATCAGAAAACTGATGAACCCCCCGCGGTGAATTCGACGACGGACGTGAAACAAAAGCAGTTGGAGGGTTTTTAAAGAGGGATGACTTCCAATGGGTTGTCTCGCTTGATGAGAACACGTCGTTGCCAAGCGGGATCATCTGGTGTCGGGAAATCGGCGCGGTAATGGGCACCGCGGCTCTCTGTTCGAGTCAGTGCGGATTGCGTTATCATCAAGGCGACATTGAGCATGTTAACTGTTTCAATCGCCGCTACATCTTTTACTTCTGGGTTTGTTAGCACATTTTCTAAATTTGCTGTTAAGTCTTGTAATTCGGCGAGGGTTTCTTGTAATCCCTCGCCGTTTCGTTCGATGCTAACATTTTCCCAGAGTGTCTCCTGGATCGCATTTTTCGTGGCTTCTGTATGCGTTTTCACTGCTTCGCCAGCGGGCGGTGCGAGGGATGTACCGATGTTACTTGGGAGCGGTATATCTGGAGGATCTGCAGGTTGTGATCTGGCAAAAGCTGTGGCATTTGTGCCAGCCCGGGCACCGTAAACGAGACATTCAAGAAGCGAGTTGCTCGCCAAACGATTGGCACCGTGAACGCCTGTACACGCTACTTCTCCACAGGCATAAAGCCCTTTGAGATTTGTTTGTGTATCCGTATTTGTACGGATACCGCCCATCATAAAGTGTGCCCCCGGTCGGACCGGGATTAAGTCGATGTTAATATCTAAACCATAGCGTTTTGTGGTATCGGAGATGGTAGGAAATCGCTCAAGGATAAAGTCTTTGGGTTTATGCGTAATATCGAGGTAGACGCAGGGGAACCCTGTCAAGTCCATCTCGATTTGAATAGCACGGCTGACGACATCACGGGGTGCGAGTTCGCCTTTCTCGTGGTATTTCTCCATAAAGCGTTCGCCGCGAATGTTCAGGAGTTTACCGCCTTCACCACGGACTGCTTCGGAGATCAAGAAGTTGGGTGCCCCGTCTAAGAAGAGTGTCGTTGGATGGAATTGCACGAATTCCATATCTATCATTTCGCATCCGGCACGCCATGCTGCAGCGAATCCATCACCAGTTGCGACTTTCGGATTAGATGTACACGGGTAGATGCGTCCAAGTCCTCCGGTCGCGAGGATCGTAGCTTTGGCACGAATACAGACAATCTGTTCTTCTACAATTGCTGTAACACCGTAGCATGTGACGATGTCTTCGTGTCTTTCAGGGGCATCCGCATCCGTCAGTAGGTCGATAGCGAATGTGTTTTGCAGGACATGGATACGTTCCGTATTGAGTACGCGCTGGATGAGAACATCCGTTGTTTCCCGTCCTGTTGCGTCCCCTTTATGCACAATCCGCCGCCGACTATGCGCGGCTTCTTGTGTAAAGCGTGGCAATGTTCCTTCCCAGTCGAAGTTCGCGCCCCAATCTAAGAGTTCCGCAACGCGTGGGATGCCTTCAGATACCATCATCTCAACGGCTTTGACATCACAAAGCCCTGCCCCTGCGGCAGTGGTATCTTTTATGTGCAAGGCGATTGTATCATCGAGGTTCATAGCAACAGCGATGCCGCCTTGGGCATAATGCGTGTTGCTTTCAGTCAGTGTTGTTTTGGTGATTAGCGTTACATCGGCGTGCTCACTTGCAGCGAGGGCAGCACGCAATCCAGCGGCACCACTCCCAATAATAAGTACATCGGTGTTCCAACTTAAATGCCCCTCTGGGTTCATCGCAGCTATTGGATTTTCCATGTTTTTAAGTTCCCTTGCGGTGGGTCAAGGGCTTTGATGTATCTAAAGTTTGTGTACAAATGCTGTCCCTCCATTTCATTACGGGACTACGTTACTGAACCGGGACCTTCGGTGCAAAATTCTCACCGACGGGTACAACTTTACCTGCGCCCGTAGCTATAAGGGTGCCATCACTGAGCGTAACCTCTGCTTTTGCTTCGACTAACCTCTTGGAAACTTTAGTACGCTCAGCAGAGACAAAGAGTTTCACAGCGGTTGGTGCCGGGTTACGAAATCGGACTTCGAGTTGTGCTGTTACTGCGGGCTGATCGAAGGTGCCTATTCCAACGTAGGTGATTGCTTCATCTAACAAGGTACTGAGGATACCGCCGTGTAGAATATTTGCCCAACCTTGCAAGTGTTCGGCGGGTGTACATTCAATGCGAACAGATGCCCCATCGCCTATAATTTCAGGTTTTACTTGAAAGCCGAATGGGTTTTTCATACCGCAAACAAAGCAGTTATCATTGTTTTCAATCGCCATTTTCACGTCCTGATTCGGTAAGCATTGCGAGACTTCGTGTTAATTTGTCTTGTTCTGTCCGGAGCCGTTCAAGTTGTGCTCTTTTTTGGGCAACGACATTTTCTGGTGCCCGCTCGACGAAATTCGGGTTATCTAATGTCTTCTGTGCCGCTGTTACATTTTTCATCGCCTGTTGATGTCGTTTACTGAGTCGCGCGTGTTCGGCATCCAGATCAATTACATCTGCAAGCGGGATATAGATGGCAAGTTCTCCGATAACCGCTTCGGCTGAAGCGGGCGGTTTTTGCAACGATTCAGCGATAGTAATACTTGCTACCCGTGTGAAAGCCGGTAGGTACTGTCCTAAATACGTTTCGAGGCATTCCCGTACTTCCGTGTTCGGCGATTGGATATGGACCTCTACAGCTGCGCCGATCGGAACATTCAACTCGCCTCGGATACTCCGAATGCTTTCAATGACTTCCGTGAGCGTTGCCATTGTAGTCTCTGCTGTTGGATTTTCGCTTTTTGTTTCGGGCCAAGGTGCGATTGTCACGGAGGTATCGCCTTGGCGGTCAGTAGTGGCTCCGTTTTGTAGCAGTTGTTGCCAAATTTCCTCAGTCAAAAAGGGCATGAACGGATGGAGGAGTCGCATGGTCTGTTCCAAAACGTCAGCAGCTACCCAAAGTGCTGTGGGTTCATCTTGAGCGATCCGTTGTTTGGTGAATTCCAGGTACCAATCACAGAATTCGTGCCAGAGGAAGGCATAGAGTATTTGCGCCGCTTCGTAGAAACGAAAGTTTTCCAAAGCATCGGTTGTTGTTTTAATGGTATGGCTGAGGCGGCTTTGTATCCACGCGATTTCGAGCGTTTCCTGGTGGGTTTCTATCGCATCTGCGCTTGGGGGCAGCGGATGTTTCTCTAAATTCATAAAGATGAACCGTGCAGCGTTCCAGATTTTGTTGGCGAAGCGTCTACCGGATTCAATCTGCGATTCTGGGAGCGAGACATAAGGGATTGGTGTGCTTATATTGGCAAGTGCGAAGCGAAATGCATCCGTTCCGTAGGTGTTGATTGCTTCTAAGGGGTCGATGCTGTTCCCTTTCGATTTGCTCATCTTTTCTCCCTTTTCGTCGGCAACAAGTCCATGCAAATAGACGGTTCGGAACGGCACCTCACCCATACATCCGAGCCCTAACATAATCATTCTTGATACCCAGAAGAAAAGAATGTCCCACCCGCTTACAAGAACAGAGGTTGGATAAAAAGTTTCCAGTTCTTCCGTTTCATCTGGCCAGCCCATAGTGGAGAAGGGCCACAACCCGGAACTGAACCATGTATCTAAGACATCTTCTTCTTGGTACAAATCGGTGGCACCACATTTACTACACTGCTGCGGTGTTTCCATCGCGGCGGTAACTGCGTCGCATACGTTGCAGTACCATATTGGGAGTCGATGTCCCCACCACCGCTGACGTGAAATGGGCCAGGGTTCAATAATCTCCATCCAGTGGTAGAAGCGATCGGTTTCGCGTTCTGGAATGAACTTTACCTCGCCTTTTTGGGTTGCTTCTATGGCACGTTGCGCGAGTGGACGCACGTTCATAAACCATTGCAGCGATATGGCGGGTTCAACAATCGTGCCGCACCGGTCATGATGTCCAACGGCGTGTCGATGCGGTACGATTTTGACGAGATAATCTAAGTTCTCTAAATCTTCCACGACCCGTTTACGACACTCCCATCGGGATAAGCCGACGTATTTTTCGGGTGCTGTTTCGTTGATATGCGCGTCTTGCGTGAAGATCGTGCGTTGTTCGAGTTCGTGCCGCAGCCCGATCTCATAATCGTTTGGATCGTGTCCGGGTGTTACTTTCAATGCCCCGGTCCCAAATTCTCTATCTACGTAGGTATCAGCGATTATCGGGATTTCTCTGTCACAGAGCGGTAAAAGTGCTGTTTTTCCGATGACGTGTTGATACCGTTGATCGTCGGGATGTACCGCGACGGCGGTATCGCCTAACATTGTTTCTGGGCGCGTTGTGGCAATTTCAAGGACGACCTCGGTATCTTTCACCGGATAACGGATATGGTAAAAGTTGCCATCTACTTCAATGGGTTCCACTTCGAGGTTACTGACAGCCGTGTTGCACTCTGGGCACCAATTTACCATGTAGGTATCTCGATAGATGAGTCCTTGGTTATAGAGTTTAACAAAGGCGGTGCGGACGGCTTTCGACAACCCTTCATCAAGTGTAAAACGCTCACGTTCCCAATCGCAGGAACAACCGAGTTGTTGGAGTTGTGAGACGATGTAGCCGGCAGATTCCGCTTTCCATTGCCACATGCGTTCGGTGAATTTTTCTCTGCCGAGTTCGATTCTACTGGTACCTTCCTCGGCGAGTTTTCGCTCCATAATCAGTTCAGTGACGATACCGGCGTGATCGGTGCCCGGCATCCAGAGCGCGTTATAGCCTTGCATGCGCCGCCACCGGATAAGACAATCTTGGAGTGTATTATCGAGGGCGTGTCCGATATGTAGGCTACCCGTGATATTCGGCGGCGGAATTACGATTGCGTAAGGCTGTTTGTCGGAAGTTGCCTCCGCGTGGAAGTAATCGTTTTTTTGCCAAAATTGGTACCATTTCCCCTCAATCTCTTGAGGGGCGTAGATTTTCGGAAGATTTGTCATTTTTTAGTTCTCAGTTGTCAGTTGTCAGTTATCGGTTAGGCGAAGAGTGGTTCTACCCATCCATAAGTCCCTTGCGTCATTTCATAAAGGAGGTTAACCTGTCGCGTCTCGGCGTTTAAAAACAGCAGGAACGCGGCATTTGAGGCGTGGAGTTCAGTTGCGGCTTCGGCAACAGTCATCGGTTTTGATGCAAATTTTTCTTGTGTTGCTACGATGACAGGTGCATCAGGTATATCAACTTCTGTTGGCGTTGTTTCATCGTCCGGATTGAGTTGTGCGACCACTTCACGATGTGGGGCGTTATGCCGTCGGTCTTTTACGCGGTCCTTGTACCGACGGATCTGACTGACAATTTTGTTTGCCGCGCTATCTAATGCGGACAATACCTCATCTGTCTCGCTTTTTGCAAAGAATGATACGCGGGGTGCTGTCACGATCATCTCAGCATCAAAGCGGTGCTTTTCAGATTTGAGGATGACGTTGAGTTCCTGCATGTCTCCAAAACGGGATTCAATTTTGTCAGCACGTTTTAAGATGTAAGCATGAATATCATCGGTAATTTTTAGATTATGTCCGGAATAGGTTACTTTCATGGCAAGCCCCTTTCTTTATATATCCCCCGAATTAAGTTCGAGGTGATCAAATCGCTTAATAGTCCCCAAAACGTATCCACGCGCGTCCAAAATCTAATCAATTAGTTATGCGTACTGATATGGACGGTAGATCTCTCACGCGATGTTGGAATGCCTAATTCGTCTCGGTATTTCTGGACAGTCCGTCTTGCTAACAAGACCCCTTTCACTTTCAATGCATTACTAATCGCCTGATCACTGAGCGGTTTGGTGGGTGTCTCAGCATCGACCATTTCTTGAATAAGGTTTTTCACTTGCTTCGCGGAGACGGCTTCGCCTTGTGTCGTTGTCAATTCATTACTAAAGAAGAATCGTAGCGGATACATGCCGTGTGGCGTTTGTACGTATTTATTGCTTGTCACTCGACTGACAGTTGACTCGTGGACCCCTATTTTTTCAGCGATTGTTCTCAATGTCAAAGGTTTAATACTTTTAGTACCTTCTGTTAAGAATTCTGTTTGTACCTCGAAAATGGCTTCGGTGACTCGGGCGATCGTGCTGCCGCGCTGGGCAAGGCTGCTAAGCAAATTTGTTGCATCCCGATAACGTTTTTCGATCCATTCTTTTGCCTTGGCATCTAAAGTTTCTTGGCGGTTTCGCATTAGATTGAGATAGTATGGATTCATCTGTAAGCGAGGTATGTAACTATCTACGGAGATTGCCTGATATTTTCCATTGAGGTATTGTATCTCTACATCCGGGGTGATGATGTCCGTGCGCGGGATTCTGTTAAGTGCGTGCATCGCTGGATCCGTGAAGTGGCGCCCCGGATTCGGGGATAACCTTCCTATCCACTTAATGATTGTGTCAATAACTGTGATGTCAACTTGCAGTGCTTCTGTGAGGCAATTCCATTGCTGATTGAGAAAGGTGTTGTAGTGGTTTTCGACAATTTCTTGGGCGAGAGACTGGACAGACACGTTTTTCTTTAGGAAATGTTCACACCCTGCCAGTTCTACATCCAAATTTCTCGCGACTTCTCGTATATCTTCTGGTTGCTGGTTACGAATTTGGATGAGCAGTGCTTCTCTTATATCTCGATGTGCGATGCCTGTGGGTTCAAAGTTATCTTGTATTTCACGAAGTACCGTTTCAACAAGTGCTGTTTCACAACCAATCGTTTCGGCAATATCTTCCAAGGTGAGTTGATAGAAGTTGAGAGTCGGTTTATAACTGCAAGGCGTATATTCATATATGAGGGTATAAGTTTTATTATTGTCTGTGTCACTAATTATCCATGAGCGATTTATAGGTGTGCCTTCATTTTCTATAGACGTGCAGGCTGCCTTTTTTGCAGTGATTGTTGCGGTTTTTGAGAATTGGACTTCACTGTCGCCCGTTGCCGTTTGTAAACCTTTCTGAATGATAGCGTGTAATTCTGCTGAGAGGTCCTCTGAATCCAAGGTTGTTAGGAATTCGCACGGAATTTGGAACAGTTTGAGTTCTAATTGTCCATCATCGTTCAAATTTCCGAGGATGTATTCGGCGATAACGCGTTCTGTTTCTGACCTTATAATATCGGATGAAGCGAGATCCAGTTGCTCAGCGAGATACTCATGCAGTGAACACTCGTATGCTACATCTGGTGGCGGTTCATCAGTATCTGAATGTCTGGAATTGGTGCGTTCACTCAGTGAGACGCGATCTTCAAAAGCGATTTCCCAATCAATATCAACGGAATTATCTTCTTGGTTGATATTGCTTTCCAGTTCGTTCCATTCAGGTGCTGGATCTAATTCTTCTTCGATGGGGTGTGTGGTTTCGTCCTCGTCTTCGAGTTCAAGGAACGGGTTCTGTTCTAATTCTTGACTAATGAACTGTGTGAGTTCCTGCAGCGGCATGTTCAGCACTTTAAGTGCTTGCTGTAACCTGGGTGTGATAGACGTCTTTTGCGTCAATTGAGGTGTCTGGGTGAGCTGCGCTTTGTACATTTCATAAGTCTCCGGGGTGTTCAGCTGCGTTGCTATTCTACCCGATAGGAGAAATTGTGTCCAAAATAGAGATCTCTTGCGGTTTCGTTGTTGACGAGTTCTGTAGGTGTTCCAGCGAGAGTGATCTTTCCATCAACGATGATGTAGGCTCTGTCTACGATGTCGAGGGTTTCGGCAGCATTGTGATCCGTGATGAGTACACCGAGATTTCGGTCCCGTAAATGCAGGATGAGTTGCTTAATGTCTGCGACAGCGATTGGATCGATTCCAGAAAGTGGTTCATCCAGCAAAATAAAATCGGGTTGTGCTGCGAGCGCGCGTGCGATCTCTGCTCGACGACACTCACCTCCAGATAGCGTGTATGCCTTGCGAGGTAGCAAGTTTGAAATGCCAAGTTCGTCTGTCAGTTCACGGATACGACCACCGCGTTCAGATTTAGGTGTCCGTTGTGCCTCAAGAATCGCCTCAATGTTCTGTTGAACCGTCAGTTTACGAAAGATTGATGTCTCTTGTGCGAGATAACCGATGCCGAGCCGTGCCCGCTTATACATCGGATAGAAGGTGATATCTTTATCGTCATACGTAATCCGACCTGCATTCGGGCGGATTAAGCCTACGACCATGTAGAACGTTGTTGATTTGCCAGCACCATTAGGACCGAGCAGACCAACGACTTCACCCTGCTGTACGGATAGACTCACCTCGTTAACAACGATTGGACCGTTTCTTGTATAGCGTTTTACGAGTCTGTGTGCTTGTAATTCTGTTGCCACGATTTTTTAATTATAAGGTCCTCTATGATTGACATATTCGGTCAATCCGGTGTAAAGTAAATCCAAATTGTGCTGCATTGGTACAATTTGGATTCGTTTTATATTTATGGCTTGAAGTAGTTTTAACCCCCTAAACCCCCTTATCAGGGGGACTTTAAGAGGTTTTGTTGTATTTAACCCCCTAAACCCCCTTATCAGGGGACTTTGAGAGGTAATGCGTAAGTCCTAATCTTTTAAGACTTAACGCATCTACCGCGTGAGCGTTGACAAAAAAGTTCGTGAGGAGTATGAAATCCTCGGATTACACAATCGACTAATCGTTCTCGGGTTCTTCTGTTTCATCGTTCGCGTCAGCATCCTCCGCGTCATCGGGGTTCTCGGTGTCTGTATCCGTTTCTTCTGGTTCCGAATCTGCATCTTCAGAGTTTTCGGCATCTGCCTCAGGTTTATCTTCCGCGTCGCCGTCAGCACTATCAGTTTCGGTGTCTGGGTCTTGGATGTTATCTTCTGTTTTCTCAGGATCAGTTGTGTCGGGTTTTTCTTCACCAGCGTCCGCGCCGTTTTCGGTGTTCTCATCAGTTTCTGTATTTACCGGTGCCGCCTGTGTAACAGTAACCTTAAATTTAACGCCCCCTTCGCCGGTCTGTTTTCCGGTTGTCCGATTGAAAGTGAAGAGTTTAGTTTCGAGTCTATCCTTGTTTTGTAAGACGACGACGTTCTCTTTAAGGGTAATGGTATTCGTCAGATTATTCATAATGGCATGGTCACAGGTAGCAAAAATATCTTGGTCTCGGATTTCTACATTACCCTCAGCGATAATTTCCTTTGTTGTTCCGATTTCTGGGTCGGCTTTGAGGGTGATTTTATCGGCGTTAAGAAACCCGATTTCAATATCCTGTTCATTATACCGTACTGTTTTGGCATTGCCGATAAGGATCGTTATACCGTCCTTATCATATCTTTCCATTTTATCAGCGGTGCCAGTGATCTTTTCTTTCGGCATTTCTGGCGTGATATCCGTATTTTCGGCGGTGTCCGTCTTTTGTACGGTGTTTTCTGTTGTTTGTGTCTCTACCGTATTGGTCGCTGGAGGTTTGGTATCTTCAGCGACGACAGTTGCAGAAATAAGAAAGGTCAGAAACGCGAGGAATCCGATGGACGCACAGAATTTGCAGCGTTGAGACCCGCGATTACGTCTACTCTGGTTCGATGGAGGTGTTATGATGTTCATGTGCTTTCTCGTCTTTTGGGTAAAGTATAAATTCATTGTTTTTCATCTTCACGGTTTCAAGCGTCGGGTTTGCGAACATTTCCGTTCCGGTCCATGTAGAATCTCCACGCACGACTGTGGCTTCATCGGGTGCATACAATCTACCTGCGAGATTTTGCCAATGGAGTGTCTCAGTGAAGAGTTTACCATCTTTACTGAGACCGACAACATTCCCTGTCAGGTGAAGATTGTTCCGCTTAGTGCCATTGAGAAATTGTTTGCCTGTCTCGCTATTCAAAGTGATAGAAACAACACCATTCTCAAAAATCTGAACAGTCGGATTTTTCACTTCAACATAACTTCCGTGAAATGTTGAAGTATCACCGATCAGCGTCCATTTGAGGACACCTGCCTCGGTATGTTGTGTGGAAAACCCATCGAGTTTTTGCTTCGGAACGGCTTCTACAACTTCGTCCGTTGCACTGACCGGTGTTTCTGTGCTTTTGCAACATGTTACACTGAAGAGCAAACAGCAAAACAATCCTATGAAAGCGGGATTAATTCTCTGTTTTCCACCGTCGATGCATCCAAATCCACTGTGCTGGATATTGCCGGATATAAGATTCAATAATTTTCGTGAATTTCTGTGTATTGATAACAAGGTCTTTCTCTTTTATGTCTGTCCGTTTCAACGCCAAAGGTGGTTCAATAACTGCGCGGTGTGAACCATCGGGTTGGCGAATAATAAACGTCGGTAGTATTGTTGCCCCTGTTTTGAGGGCAATAGCGACTGGGCTATAGGGCGTATAGGCACGTCTGCCGAAAAAATCGACGAAAACACCGCTCACAGTTGTATCAACATCGGCGACAATGCCAAGCAGTTCATTGCGTCTAAGACACTGAAGTGCTTGACGTATCCCTGTATCTCGGTCAATGGTGGCATACCCTGCTTTCTGTCGGTAACGCGAGACCAATGCATTTAGACGCGGCGAACGCAATTCACGGACAATCGGTGTCAGCGGGGCAACTGTAGCAGAAATACTGGCAGCGAGAAGTTCCCAATTCCCGAAATGCCCTGTTAAAATAATCGCGCCTTTCCCCTGTGCGAGTGCCTGCTCAACATGCTCAACGCCTTCAAAAGTGACATATCGTTGAATTTGCGCTCTATCTAAGCGAGGAAACTGCATGAACTCTACGACGGTTTTGCCGAGGTGTTGAAAGCATTGTTTGGCAATTGTTCTGACACGGCGTTCATCTGAAAGCGTCAAGCTGCACCGTAGGTGATCACATGCCAGTTCTCTGTGTTGCGGTGCAAGCCAGAAAGCGAGTGTTCCCAACCATCCGCCAATAACTAATATTATACCGCGCGGCAATCGAGACACGCAAAACCCGACCAATTTGGCAGTAAACTCATAGCACCAATCTTTCATTGTTAATATAGTATACTAAATTTCCCGCGAAATTACAAAAAAAAATCTAAAGCAACGCGAATCCTGCAGTGTATGCGTAGAATTCGATACTTTGTTGCATTAAATGTAGATTCCCTTTATTTTTTATGAGGAATAGTTGTCGGAGGGATGGTTGTTAGTTATCAGTTGTCAGTAGAAGTCGGGGTTTGGTGATGAAATATCGCTTGATTTGCACTCTGATTTGGGATAGACTCTAAGATAGAAATAGAACGGACACCCCTATGCATACTCCTGAAAGCGTCAATAAAGAAATCTACCGCCTCGCGCTCCCGAATATCGTTAGCAACTTTTCTATCCCGCTTTTGGGAGCAGTGGATACCGCCTTGATGGGGCGGTTGGAATCCGTACACTATCTTGGTGCCGTCGGTATCGGCGGCATTATCTTCAGTTTTATCTATTGGGGTTTCGGATTCCTCAGAATGGCGACAACTGGGTTGACAGCGCAAGCTTTTGGAGAAAGGGACCTCCAAGAATGCGGACGTTTGCTGCTAAGGGCGATAGGCATTGGGATTACAGCAAGTCTACTGCTCTTTATTCTCCAGTGGCAGCTTGCGGATGCCAGTTTCCTGCTCATTGGGACGAGTCCAGAAGTGGAACACCTTGCCCGCGTCTATTTCCATATTCGCATTTATGCTGCACCTGCCACATTGTGCCTACACGCGTTTCACGGTGTCTTCTTAGGGGTACAGAATGCCCGCTATCCGATGCTACTGACGATTGTGGTAAATCTCGTCAATATCGTCCTGAATCTGGTGTTTGTGGGGTTGCTCGGTATGAAGGTAGAAGGTGTCGCCTTGGCGACTGTTATTGCGCAATATGTCGGATTATTCTTAGCGGTTCTACTCTTTTCGAGATACTATCGAGGTCTTTTGAGCGCGTGGCGTTTTCGAGAGGTTTTGGCACTTTCCCAACTCAAGCGATTCCTTAACATTAGCGGTGACATCTTCATCAGGACCTGTTGTCTCGTGTTTAGTCACGCCGTTTTCACGGCGAAATCTGCTGCCCTGAGTGATACTGTGCTTGCCGTTAACACGATCCTGCTTCAGTTTATCAATCTTATGTCTTATGCGATTGATGGGTTCGCTTTTGCGGCGGAGAGTTTGATTGGTAAATATAAGGGCGCGCAGGATATGCGAAACCTTAAAAGGACGATCCGTCAAATTTTTCTCTGGGCGTTTCTGTTCGGTGGCGTGATTATGTTAATCTTCGTTCTGTTTGGGGAGCAGTTATTGCATCTTTTCACGGATCAGATGCCGCTGATTGAACAGGCGAAACCGTATCTTATTTGGATAATCGTTGCCTCTGTTGTCAATGTCGCTGCCTACATTTGGGACGGTATTTTTCTGGGAGCGACTGCTTCTAAGGCACTACGGAATTCTGTGATTTTGTCAACATTTCTCTTTTTGAGTGCGGTATACTTACTGATACCTTTTGGGAATCACGGGTTGTGGGGTGCGTTGACGGTGCTTCTGGTCGCCCGCGGTATATCGCTGACGGCGTTGGCACCGAAATACCTGTTTAGATCGGGGGATTCCGAAAAAACTTGAAAACGCTTTGCAATTTATGCTAAACTGAAAATATTATACGCTATTTAAGGAGAACAACACATAATGCCAAAATTTGGTGTCAATTTATTGCTCTGGGCAGATAAGTTTGACAGAGAAACTGCGGACCTGATTCCGAAAGTAGCTGAAATGGGTTTTGATGGTGTTGAAATCCCCATCTTTGATCCAGATACAGTAGATATTCCCTACACCCAAGCACTGCTGAAAGATACCGGCTTAGAACCTATCGGATGTAACATTATGGCGGGGGATAGGAATCCAATTGATGAAGACCCTGCGATTCGCGAAAACGGAAGAACCTATCTCAAGCGTTGTTGTGAAATTGTTGCCGAATTGGGTGCCGATACGCTTGTTGGGCCGATGTATAGTGCTGTCGGTAAACTCGTTGGGCGCGCCAGAAACGAGCAAGAGTGGGACTGGTGCGTTGAAGGTATACAAGAGGTCGCCGAATTCGGTGGAAAACATGGTGTCACCCTTGCGAGCGAACCGCTCAACCGGTTTGAAACCTATTTCGTTAACATCGCTGAAGATGCTGTTAAACTTTGTAAGGCGGTGGATAGTCCGTATTTCAAGGTACATCTGGATACATTCCACATGAACATTGAAGAAAAAAATCAGGCGGATGCTATTGTAGCGACGGGTGATTACTTGCATCACATGCACTGTTGTGAAAATGATCGTGGCACTCCGGGTACAGGATTGGTTGATTGGGATGGCGTTTTTGGGGCATTGGCACAGGTTAACTACGATAGATGGCTCGTGATTGAATCGTTTACGCCGGCTGTCAAGGAGATCGCTGCTGCGACGTGCATCTGGCGCGACATTGCACCGAGTGCCGAGAGCCTTGCAACGGACGGTCTCGCCTTCCTAAAGCAGAAAGCAGCCGAATACCTATAAAACGGTAAACTATATCAGGATGGAGGGATTGAGATGCGTTACATCCAATTGATTCGGATGTTCTACATAGTATTCTTTGCTATCTTCCTAACGAGTGATGTTGTGGCACAGCGGACAACGACGGACGAAACAGATACTAATACTCCGGAGGAATCACGGTTTCTCAGTAATATCCGGCAACTCACGTATGATGGAAAACGCGCTGGGGAAGGCTATTTCTCTGAAGACGGCACCGCGCTCATCTTCCAAAGTGAACGTGAACCGGACAACCCGTTCTATCAGATTTATTTTCTTGATCTGCTGACCGGTGATACGCATCGCGTCTCAACGGGTGTTGGGAAAACGACCTGTGCCTTCTTCCGTCCGGGCACTGACGAAGTGCTTTACGCTTCTACGCACCACGACGCTTTCGCGAAAGCAAAACAGGAAGAAGAATTGCAGTTCCGGGCATCTGGACAAGAGCGTCGCTACAGTTGGGATTATGATGGTGCGATGGACATCTTCTCGGCAAATCGGGACGGCAGCAACCTCAAGCAATTAACAGACGCACCCGGTTATGACGCTGAAGCCTCATATTCGCCTGATGGCAAACGCATCGTTTTTTGTTCACTTCGAGACGCATATCCTAAAAGTCGACTTTCTGCTAAGGACCTAAAGCAGCTTGAAGTGGATCCTGCCTATTTCGGCGAAATTTATATCATGAATGCTGACGGCTCAAATCAGGTGCGTTTGACAGATGCCCCTGGGTACGACGGGGGGCCCTTCTTCACACCTGACGGGCAACACATCGTCTGGCGGCACTTCACGCCTGACGGGAGCCAAGCGGACATCTATACGATGCGGGTAGATGGTTCAAATATCCTGCGACTGACCGATTTCGACAGTATGTCGTGGGCACCTTACTTCCATCCGAGTGGTGCCTATGTTATTTTCGCTTCCAACAAACTCGGATTCTCTAATTTTGAGTTATATCTCGTCGATGCAAGGGGTAGACATGAACCGGTTCGCGTTACCACCACAGACGGATTTGATGGACTGCCCGTTTTCTCACCTGACGGAAACCGGTTATGTTGGACCTCGAATCGAAACAGTCAAGAGGTTTCACAACTCTATCTTGCAGACTGGGATCACCAAGCCGCGCTTGACGCAATCTCTTTGGCTCCAAGATCTCATAACGCGCCAATACCGATTTTCAACTCGCGGGCAAAGGATGGCACACAGGCACATAACGCATCGACTACAACGAAAATCAGCATCCAGCAGCGGGTAGAATTTCTTGCGTCTGATGAACTGGAGGGCAGGATGACCGGCTCCGAAGGCGCGAAACGTGCAGCGGAACACATCGAAACGCAATTCGCAGAACTTAATCTCAAACCTATCGGTGATGAGGGGAGCTACTTCCAAGAATTTGAATTCACGGCTGGCAGACGGATTATAGCAGCGGAGAACAGTTTTCATGTCACACGCCAAACGCACGGTTCCGAGCAGGTGATGGAATTCAGCGTGGAACGCGACTTTCAACCGCTCTCTTTCTCTCGGAACGGTGTCGTTGAAGGTGAAGTGGTTTTTGTCGGGTATGGGTTAACCGTCCCTGGCGAGTTAGGCGAAGGTTATGACGCTTATGCGGGTTTGGATGTGAAAGATAAAATCGTCGTCGCGCTCCGCTATGTGCCTGAAGGCGTTGAACCTGAACGCCGGCAGGAACTGAATCGGTATGCTGGACTCCGCTACAAAGCGATGCAAGCACGGGAGCAAGGCGCGAAGGCGTTTCTTGTCGTTGCTGGACCGAATTCACCGAACGCCGGTAAATTGATTCCGCTTGATTTTGACAGTAGTCTCGCGGATTCAGGGATTGTTGCAGCATCCATCAGCGATACTGTGGCGAATGCACTCTTTGCCCCATCGGATAAAACCCTGAAAGATGTTCAATCCGGACTGGATGTCGAAAATCCGCACTTTCTTGGACAGTTTCCGTTGCCAGATGTCAAAATCAAAATCGTCGTTTCGGTTGAGAAAGTTAAGAAAACCGATCAAAATGTCGTTGCACTTCTGCCACCCTTGGAATTAACAGACGACACTGAGTATGTTATTGTAGGCGCGCACTACGACCATATCGGTCGTGGTGAAATCGGTTCACTTGCCCAGAAGGACGAAGAGGGTCAGATTCACAACGGGGCAGATGATAACGCCTCCGGCACTGCTGTTGTATTGGAATTGGCTACCACGCTCAGCGAGGCATATCAGAAACATCCCGAAAAGTTTCGTAGGGGCATCATCTTCGCGCTCTGGTCGGGAGAGGAACTCGGACTCATCGGTTCTACCCACTTTGTCAACGATCCGATCATCCCTTTAGAAAAGGTGGTGGCATACATCAACTTTGATATGGTCGGACGCCTCCGTGACAACAAACTTATCCTGCAAGGTGTCGGCTCATCTTCTGTGTGGACGAAGTTGATTGAGAAGCGGAATGTCCCTATCGGTTTTAATCTGACGCTACAAGATGACCCCTACCTCCCCACAGACGTGACTGCTTTCTATCCGAAAGAGGTACCTGTGCTGAGTTTCTTTACGGGTGGACATGAGGACTACAACCGACCGACAGATGATCCTGACACGCTTAACTACGACGGTATAGAACGGATCGCGCGTTTGGCACACCGTATTGTTTTAGATTTAGTCAGGGCAACTGAACGTCCGGCGTACGTCCGAGTCGAACGGAGTCAGTCAGAGGAAGGGAGTCGTGATACGCTGCGTGCGTATCTTGGGACGATCCCTGACTATACTACGGAAGGCACGGGTGTCAAACTCTCCGGTGTCCGTGCGGGAGGTCCCGCCGATAAAGCCGGTTTAAAGGGTGGCGATGTTATCGTCGAATTTGGTGGACAAAAGATTACCAATATCTATGACTACACCTACGCGCTTGACGCTGTGAAGATTGGGGAACCGGTCGAAGTTGTCGTGCTGCGAGACGGGAAACGCGTAAAATTGACAGTTACACCTGAAGCTCGGAACTAATTTTTTTGTAGGTGGAAGAATGCGCATGAGAAGTTTTGAAATCAGTGGTCCCGTGTATCCCGAGGATAACTACGTCGTCGAGCGCACACAGGAACTTTCGGATTTTGTTAATCGGTTGGAAAGGGGTAGATACGTTGTCCTTTTTGCCCCGAGGCAAACCGGTAAAACAACGTTCTTCCGTCTTGCTTTAGACACGCTTGCAGCGGATATGTACTTCCCAATTCAGCTCGATTTTCAGTCCGTCAATAACCTTGAACCCTTTGAGTTTTATGAAGGTGTTTACGAAGACATTTGTGAGGAAATAGAGAAGTTTTTTCAAAGCGGTGCCATCCAAATGCCTGAGGAGTTAGCAGAATTTCTGGATGGGACAGAAATTGTGAATCATCGCTCTATGCGAAGGTTTTTCAGACGATTTTCAAGTTTGCTGGAACAGCACGCGAATGGACAGAAGGTTGTGCTTATCATTGATGAGTTTGATGGTATCCCGCGAACCGTTTTGAGCGATTTTCTCTATACACTCCGGCATATCTATATCTCAGGGCGGACTCGATGTCCGCATAGTGTTGGTATTGTCGGTGTTAGGAGCATCACACAACTCAACTATGACCGCTCTATTTCTCCGTTTAATATCCAAGAGGAATTCAAATTGCCCAACTTTACGCTTGAACAGGTACAGGAACTGATTTTACAATACACAGACGAAGTTGGTCAGCCCTTCACCCCTGAAGTCATCGGATCTATTCACAAACAGACTGCAGGACAACCTGTGCTTGTCAATCGCTTCGCGCAAATTCTTACCCAGGAGATGAACATCCCGAAAAGCGAACCGATTACAATGAGGCATTTCTCAGAAGCACACGGACAACTCCTGCACGGACGAAACACGAACATTGAACATCTCGTGAGGAATATCCGCAGGGACCGGCGATTTGAGACACTCCTTATGAAAATCGCTTCTTATGATGAAGGTGTGGACTTCAACTTGGATAGTGATATTATCAACGAACTCGCCACTTACGGTGTCATCGCCGAAGGTGCGGACGGTATGTGCGAAATTGTCAATCCGATTTATCAGTACCGCATCATTCGGGCATTCAAACCCGCAGTGAATGGGTTAGAGCAAGACTATTTCTCTGAAAGCAACAGCGATGGGTTTCAGGACTATCTCACAGCAGCTGGACAGATTCAGATGCCTGCACTCCTTGATAATTTTCGCGACTTTATCGCCCGTGCAAGTTTCAAAATTCTACAAGTGCCTGAGACGCCACAAGAATATGTCGGTCAACATCTGCTCTTTGCGTATCTGGATCAGTTCGTGCAGATTGTAGGTGGAACGATGTACCTTGAGGTGCAAACCGGACGCGGCAGAATGGATATCATTATCCTCCACAACCACCAGAAATACATCGTTGAAACAAAAATCTGGGGCGGTGCTGGACGTTATCAGGCCGGCAAAGCACAACTCGCAGCGTATGTTAAACTGGAGCGTGCTGTGGAGGGGTACTATGTTGTGTTTGATCACCGCAGTGCCCCCGAATCCCGCACAGAGACAGAAACGTTAGATGATAACTTGACAATTCGGAGTTATATAATTCCTGTGCTACAAGAGCGTCCTCATCTACAGGATGCGTAAGTTGCGCTCGCGATCCGTAACTTACGACGAATCTTCCATTTTTAGCGAAAGTATTGTCTAAAAGGAACATGAAACATGAAACAAACCGATCTGTATCTGATACTGTCAATGCTGTTATTTTTAACAGTGTTCGCGGACATGAGTATCGCGGAAATCTTTAGGTATCACTGGGAATTAGATGAGACCCCCTCAGGGCAAGAGACTGTTTCTATTCCCGACCCCATAGAGATAGAGATAGAAGACACGGGTGAGAAAGCGTATCTATCGAATAGCGCGAGCATCAGATTAGCAGATCGGTACAAGGTGTATCTAGCGCCCGAATGGGATGCCGATAAAGCGTCCATACTTTTGCAGGCGATTGAAGATATGACAGCGGATTTTCATACATTTGCTTTTTTTCAACCGACGTATTGGATACTCAGCGATCTGCATGTGCCACAAGATATTATTCTCGGAGATGTAGGAGCGAATGGGCTGCGGACGATAACGATTGCAGCCGAAGCGTTCACGTATGCGCGCCCGTTTGTCGCCAAAATAGACGGCATTCGCGGTCGATATTTCTCCAAACGCTTGTGGCGGACACTCCTGAGATTCGCTACATACCGCCCGGGATCCGGGATTGATCACCACGCCATAGACACCATGCTGCATAAGAACTACGGTGTTACAGTGGATGTGCCTGATTATCTCGCCTTAACAGATGAACCCGCCAGTAGTTTCGGAGCATTCACTTATGAAGAGATATTAGCGATCATGATGATGTTTGAAGAATATCCATCCGGCATGCACGTGACACCCGGATTAAAATATCTCATCAGACGGGCCCCTGGCACACTTCACCCAACGCTTCCTAATGCCGCTGCAGTCGCAAACACGGGTGCCGGGTATATAGAGTTCAACGACCTCGCCTTCAAAGACGGGATTTCTCACGAAACACAACGCATTATTTTACACGAAAAAGCGCACTTTTTGTGGGCATATCTCTTTGATGATCGACTCAAAGAAGACTGGATCGCACTCGGCGGCTGGTATCAAAAAGACGGGCGATGGCTAACAACCAATCAGCTCGAATTTGTTTCCGATTACGCACACGGTGAAAACCCGAATGAAGATATGGCAGAGAGTATCGCTTACTACATTGTTACGCCTGATAAATTCCGCTCCAGGGCACCCGCAAAGTATGAATTCATACAGAATCGGATTATGCACGGCACACGCTATATTTCGCGAATCCGCGAAGACCTCACCTTTGTCGTATACAACTTATATCCCGATTATGTCTACCCCGGTCAAATTGTGCGTGTCGATGTAACCGTCGAGGGTGAACCTGAAGAAGATAAACGGGTCACGATTGAAATTCAGACACATACCGAAAGCGAACTGGATCTCTCGGCACTCGGGACTGTTCAGGGTCGCATGTTCAATGCAGGCCGCGGGCGTAGGACTGAGTTTTCTATAATATTAACGCCTATAAATGCAGCCGGCGAGTCCGCGTATGGTACGCAAAGCAACGTATTGCGGGGATTCGGCATACTTCATAAATATAGCCGTAAAGGGTATTACACAATCACGAGCATAAACACAACGGATGCCAACGGGCTGACGCGATATAACTCTGCGGACTTCGGATTCCAACTCTATATCAACAATCCGTTAGAAGACTTACACGCACCGGAATATGTTCCGAACTCCGCAACAGTGTCGGTATCAGACGCATTCACAAATAAAAACGAACACTACTACAATGTAACAGCCACCTACCTCGTCCGAGAGGACAAGGCACTTAGTTATCAGAATGCTCGAGTAGAAGTAGAAGGATCGGATAATAATCGCAGTGGCTTTAGCTCAAAGGCATCTGTTGTCAGTGTAGAGGGGGATATATGGCAGTTGAAAGCAACATGGCAATTGCCACACTATAGACCCGGGGGTGAATATGAATTTGCACGCGTCGGTTTTTCGGATTATGTTGACAACCTAAAAGATGTCTACCTCCTGGACGTTGATGAACGCGTTCAGAAAGTAACGATTAGGACCGAGACCCCTGACATTACCCCACCGACACTGGATGTTAACAAGATCACTGTCAATGCCAAACCTACAAATCGGAATGCGCCAAATGGTGAGACGGATGTCACCGTGGATTTTTATGTGAAAGACGATGTCAGTGGATATTCGTCCGGACTTATCTTTATTAGAGACCCATTAGGGGGTGAACGTTCCTACTGGCATTCTGGGACGGACAATTATCCCCACACAAGGGGACTCTATTTTCAAGGGGATCCGACTGTGTTTCGGAAATACACAGCAGATTTTCGGCTACCCGTTGGTAGCATCCCCGGGGTCTGGGGTGTTATCGGCATAAGCGTTTCGGATAAAGCAGAGAATCGTGTTTACCACGATTTTACGGAAATCACGCGCTTTGAAATCACGGACACGCCGTTGGCACCCGCGTTGCAAGTGATCTTACCCGCAGAAACGGCACTCTTGGCGAATTATCCGAACCCGTTTAACCCGGAGACGTGGATGCCGTATCAGTTGGCCGCCCCTGCAGTGGTTACGGTGACGATCTATGCCGCGGATGGACAAGTCGTGCGGACTTTGCCGTTAGGGTTTCAAGCTGCCGGGACCTATCATAACAAGAACCGTGCGGCGTATTGGGACGGCAGGAACGGGCTCGGCGAACCTGTTGCCAGTGGTTTGTATTTCTACACACTCACCGCGGGCGATATGACCGCAACCCGCAAAATGCTGATACGGAAATAAAATGAAAAAAACACTTTTTCGGATATTACTGATCTATGTCGCCATACTAACTTTCGGATTCAACGCATCCGCCCAGGATCTATTGCAGTCCGGGTTACCTGAGGGTGCGAAAGCACGGCACGGGAAAGGTCGGATCTTTGATGCAGCGTATTCACCGGACGGTAAACTTTTGGCGGTTGCAGGTAGTATCGGCGTTTGGCTCTATGATGCCGAGACAGGTGAGGCACTTGACCTCCTCACCATGTCTGGTGCGGCTTATGTCCGTAACGTCTATTTTAGCCCGAACGGACAGATCCTACTGAGCAGAGATAGCAACGGTAGTGTCTTTGTTTCGGATGCTGTCACTCGCGAGTATCTCCACCGCCTCGGGCGCGACCGTTGGGGCATTTATAGGGATGCTGTCACTCGCGAGTATCTCCACCGCCTCGGGCGCGGCGGATATGATATCTCTTTTAGTCCTGATGGACGGACCGTGGCTGTTGCAAGCTCGGATGCCGGTTGGGGGAGCATCCATTTCTATGATGTTGTCACAGGTGAACACCTTCGCACCATTGAGGACGAACGGACAGCTGAACGCAACGACAGCCTGAATCTGCAAGGTTTAACTACAATACACCTGGGAATTTATGGTGGGGTCGGTAGTCTGTTTTTTCGTCCCGATGGTAGAACGTTGGCAAGTGGGCATTCGGATGGCAATATCCGTATCTGGAGTGTTAACACCGGTGAACTGCTGCAAACGTGGGCGGCACATGTGTCTGGTATCGAAAATATCTCGTTTCATCCCGATGGAAAGACGTTAGCAACCAGTGGAAGTTTGGATGGGACCCTTCGTATTTGGGATGCTGATGCCGGCGAACTGCTGCACACCCTCACAGGACATACAGGCTGGATCCATAGCCTCTCTTTTCGTCCTGATGGCAAAACGCTGGCGAGCACAAGTCACGATGAAACCATCCGTATCTGGGATGCTACCACCGGTGAACACTTGCACACCCTCACAGGGCACACCGATGCCGTCTACAGCGTCTCGTTCCATCCGAATGGAAAGACCATAGCGAGTGTGAGCGAGGACGCGACGCTCCGTATCTGGGATGCGACGACAGGCGCGTATCTGCGGACGTTGACGAGACACACGGGCTGGGTCGAGAGCGTCTCTTTCAGTCCGGATGGCAAGACGTTGGCAAGCGGAAGCCGAGATGAAACCGTCCATATCTATGATGCTCAGACAAGTGAACTGCTACACACCCTCACAGGACATACGGGGTATGTGAGTAGCGTCGCATTTCGTCCCGATGGACAGGTTTTAGCGAGCGGAAGCGCTGATCATAGTATCCGTTTTTGGGACGCTACCACCGGCAAACACCTTCGTACCCTCACAGGACATGTGGGACCGGTCAGGAGTGTGGCGTTCGGTCCCGATGGCAGAAAACTGGCGAGTGGGAGTGCGGATGGGAGCATCCGTATCTGGGACGTTATCTCTGGTGAGCCCTTGCATACCCTCATAGCCCGCGCGACTGAGATTACCTGCGTGGCATTTAGTCCCGATGGCAGGACGGTGGCAAGTGGAAATTTGGAGGGAACGGTCAATATTTGGCATGCTGGCACAGTCAAGCACCTTCACCCCTTCATGGGAGAGGCGCATCCGGTTTACAGTATCGCGTTCAGTCCAGATGAACAGTCCCTGGCAATTGTTGGGGGTCGGTGGAGTGACCAGATCCGTATCTGGAATGTCAGCACCGATGAGCAGCTGCTCTCAATCACAAGTCATTCAAATAGCATGGCATTTAGTCGAGACGGCCGTATGCTGGTGAGCGGTGGTAAATATGACACCTCTGTCTGGGATGCCGCCACTGGCGATCGGCTGCACAGGTTACGTTATCCGCTGCTCTTAACCGATGGATATACCCGTCAGGCTCACAGCATCTCATTTCATCCAGATGGACGCACGTTGGCAAGTGGGATTGAGGACGGTACAGTGCTGTTGTGGGAAATCACACCCCCACCAATGGCAGAAGAAAGGATACCGGAGGATGTCAACGGCGATGGAACCGTGAACATTCAAGACCTTGTCTTGGTCGCTGCTAACCTCGGGGAGACGGGACAAAACACAGCTGATGTCAACGGCGATGGAACCGTGAACGTCCTCGATCTCACACGGGTTGCGGGGGCACTCGGCACTGCTGCAGGCGCGCCATTCACGCCGGGAAGTGAGCAAGTGTCCGAGTGGCTGGAACAGGCCCGGCAGATGAACATTGCAGACCCGACTTTTCAACGCGGGATTCTGATGTTGGAACGATTCCTCGCGTCTTTGACTCCGAAAGAGACCGTGCTTTTGCCGAACTATCCGAACCCATTTAACCCGGAGACTTGGATACCGTATCAGTTAGCAAAGCCAACAGATGTTGTGCTGCGTATCTATGCAGTGAACGGAAGTTTGGTACGTATGCTATCGTTAGGACATAAGCCGGTAGGCATCTATCAAAACCGCAGTCGTGCGGCGTATTGGGATGGCAGAAACGAAATCGGTGAGCCTGTCGCGAGCGGCGTGTATTTCTACATGCTCACAGCAGGCGATTTCACCGCCACCCGAAAAATGCTAATCCGAAAATAGAGAGTTTTGGGGCAGTGGTGAACTCGTACAGGACTTACGCAATTTTGACTGCAGCCTGTTCTGTTAGATGAGATTTCTCGGAAAACATAACGTTCTGGTGGCACAAACTGGGAAGTTTGTGCTACAAAAGAGCAGCATGCATAAGTCCTATCGTAGAAAAAGCACAAGACTGAGCGGGAAATCAACGGTTTCCTCTTCTACAGAAGGTTGAACAGGAAACCAACAGCCTATTCTACAGAAGGCTGAGCCGGAAATCAACGGTTTCCTCTTTTACAAAAGGCTGAACAAGAAACCAACAGCCTATTCTACAGAAGGTTGAACAGGAAACCAACAGCCTATTCTACAGAAATTGTCCAAAGTTTAGTATGGTAATGTCTATAGGAGAATTTTATGAACACGAAAATTTTTAAGTGCATACTATGCGTATTCCTTTCACTTTCAGTTGCGTTGTTGTCTGGGTGTGATCGGGTTCGTAACATAGTGGGGACCGATGAAATGGTCCCTCCGCCTGATGAAACGACTATGCCCACACTTAAAGTCGGTCTAATTCACCCGCAGCCAAATTATACCGGTTTTGGCAAAGGGGCTGAACTTGCCCAAGCGGAAATCAACGCAGCTGGAGGCATTCTCAACATGCAGGTCGAGTTGAGCTTTAGGGAAGAAACGACAGATACCGTTGTTCAGTCTGCAACAGAATTAGCTGAAATGGAAGGGGTTGTTGCACTATTGGGGCCTCTCTTTTCCAGTCATGCTGTGAAAGTTGGACCGGTTATCAATATCCCGGTACTTTTGGGGGCAACGAGGGCAGAGGTCACGGCAGATGCGACTGACCCAAACGATTTTATGTTTCTCATTGCAGGTTCCAATGTGTTGCAGGCAGAACTTCTGGCACAAGTCGTTGTAAATCAACTTGATAAGAAAACCGCTGCAATGATTTGGCAAAATATGGATGTGTATTCTGAGGGTTTTGTGCAATCATTTAAGGCAAGTTTTGAAAAACTTGGCGGGAGCGTAGTTGTCGAGCAAACCTATGAGGGTGGGGCGATGATGTTTACTGAACAACTGACTGCGGTTAAAGATGCAGCTCCTGATGTCCTTCTTCTCGCCAGTTTTCCACCAGCGAACCCGCATATAATGAAACAAGCACGGGACATGGGAATTGAATCTACCTTTATTGGTAGCGATGGTTGGGACGATCCGCTGATGTCTACGACTTTGGCGGATAATGAACCTGTTGATGGTTACTATTGTACCAACTTAGATCCGGATGCTGTGGATTTTAATGCTGCTTATAAGGCGAAATACGGTTCTGTTGACGGTATTGCAGCTGCAGGCTATGATGCCCTGAGAATCTTGAAAATGGCAATCGATACAGTGGGATCCACCGATGATCCGGCTGCGATTCGGGATGCAATCGCTAAAATCACAAATTACGAAGGTGCCACAAGTATCTCTCATTTTGATGCGAACCGCAATCCGGTCAAAAGTGTTGGGGTACGGCAAATTCTTAATGGTATGCCGCAGGATATGATAATTGAGGCGACACCTGGGATTAGGGGGGCTGAGTAAGTCTAAAACCGGTCAAATGAAAAGCGCGCTGCAATGGATTTTCAAATCCCATTACAGCGCGCTTTACTTTTTTAGAGAGTTATAGGAAAATCTGAAAATATATGCATACTCGATAGTAGGTGAGGTTAGGAAACCTCGCCTACCGGTGTGTGAAAATAATTATGGAATCTACCCTAAACAATCTTACACTATTCAAATGCAAGATGTGCGACAACACCAGCATGATCAGAGGGCCACAAACCAGAGGCTAACCGTTCTGAAGGTTTATCCCCTACAGTATTTGTCATGACAGAAGCCGGGAGCGACAGGTTTCGGACGAAAATCTGGTCGATCCGCTTATGGTGTTCACTCACCTCATTTTGAAGGTCCTTGGCTTGACAACAAGTATAGCCAGTTCCCTCGGCATCCATCTGCCAAACGTCAACGTACCCTGCGGATAGTAATAGTTGGTACGCAGTGCCATCAGGTGCTGGTGTATTGAAATCGCCTAACATGATAATCGGCAACGTTTCGCTGTCGAAGTCTGCTATCAGTTCCCCCATTTGTGCAACTCGGACCTCCGGTAAAAACGACTCTAAGTGCGTGTTAACGACGCGATAGGTGCTTCCAGCAACGGTTGCATCTATTGCGACATAGCCTCTGTGCACTTCAAGGAAAAGGGATTCGACCGCAAAAATGGCGTCATAATTCGCTACCGTGGGACGTGACACAGCGACATCATCTCGTGCAAGAATCACATCAAAGTCGGTTAAGCGTATGTCGTCATATTCCGTAAATGATCCCATCGGCATTTCCACATCAACATTTTGGACTTTCGCGGCGACTTGATAGTTTAAGCCTTCGGCTTGAAGGGCACCCATCAAAATTTCGAGAAAATCCAGGACGACCTCTTCAGCCGGTTCTCCGCCCGTGAGCCGGTCTCCCGGGCTCTGTATACGGAGTAAAGAAATCTCCTGGAGTCCAATGATGTGGGGACGATGTGTTTTGATCAAGGCAGCAATCCCTGCAGCACGTCCCGGGAAATCTGCGGCTATCGCATTGTTGTAGATCTCGGCGACCGCTGCCGGCACCTCCAGGAGGTTCGTTATACCTAAAAGTGGCTCCATATTGGCACCGACATAGACGTTGTACGTCATCACTGTAAGCGGTTCCGCTGCTAATGTACTGTCATCCGGTAGCATCGGGTCTGATATCCTTTCGCAACCCGAAAGACTCAATAGGCACCCCAATAACAGCATCACGATTTTGAGGGGACTGACAAATTTTGAAAATTTTCTATAAATATTTACTTTTTTTGACATATTCATCTCCAACGTCTCAATTTCTTTAAATTGAGGGAACTTTGCTAAGCGGCGATCTTCTGACCGCAACCTATATTGATTTTCTGTTGCACGTGAAAAAACTGTGCTAAAAAAAGAATACCATAAACCTGCCTACATGTCAAACCGAAATTATTCAACTACTTTCGCTTGACATTTGTCTGCTTTTTCACTATACTTAAGGCAATTTCTAAAAGACGCATGGAGGTATGTATCATAGTGAAATTCCGCTATCAATCTTGTTCGTATTACTGGAGATCAGCACTCATAGTTGTTTTGGTGACAACAGGACTTTTTATTGGGTGCAGTCAAAAGATAGGGACACCGGAGGCACCTCAAACGGTATCACTGTCTGGGACAATTGTTGAAATCGACGACCACGGCAATGCTGTGACCAATCTGGAAATCGCGCCGTTTACCGAACGCGGTTGGAAACTCGGGGATACGCTTGAAGCAACTTTTGCAACAGGACAGCAGATTCAGATAAAATTCGTTGAGAACTATGGGGATGTGCCTGTTGGGGACTATTTAGGTAGGTTTTCGACCTCTACCAAACAGTTCAAAATTGCGATTAACATGGGAAATATCTCTGAAACTTTGAAATTGAAAAATCAGACCAAGGTAGTTCTCCAGAAAGTAGAAGTCCCCTCAGCGGATTAAGCAGATCCGCCAAAGCAGATAGTCCTTCTTTACTGCACAAACGCAGACCTATTTTTTAACGGATACGTATCCGGTGCGAGGATAAATATAGAAAAATGCTTCTGACACTTAAACAGGCAAGCCAATGGGCTTCAGAACGGCTGAATAAAAACGTTACACCCGCAAATATCACCTATTTAATCCAGTATGGAAGGATTGAATCCGTTGTTAACAATGGAGTGACGTTGATTCCCGTGCAAAGTCTTGAGGATTATTACAGCCTGAACCGTCGAGAGAAACGTTGGAAAGATGAACTCGGCAATGATTTGAATTGGACATTGGCTTTTGAAAAGGTTAAAGAAGCGGAAACGACAAAACACGTTCACCGACTACATCCGTACAAAGGCAAATTTATCCCACAATTGGTTGAATATTTTTTAGATTCGCACACCGATAACTTTAAGCGAGATGTCTACTTTCGACCGGGAAATATTGTGCTTGACCCGTTTTGTGGGAGTGGGACTACTTTAGTCCAAGCGAGTGAACTCAGCATGCACGCGATTGGGGTTGATGTTTCGGCATTTAACGCTTTCATTGGCAATGCCAAGGTGGGGAGATATAATTTGACACATCTGTATGAGGAATGTCAAAAAATCACGGTTGCGCTCAAAAATTTTGTTGCTACATCCGGGATACTCGAATTTGATGCTAAACTCGCGGCAATGCTTGCAGATTTTAATAATCAATATTTTCCGGTATCTTTTAAACGTCAAGTTAGAGCGGGTGAAATTGACCAGAAACAGTTCGGGGCTGAGAAGGAAGCCGTTTTTTTAGAAACATACCATAAACTCGTTGCTGAGTATCAAATTGACATCCAGATGCCAACCGATTCTGCCCGTTTTATGAAGCAGTGGTATCTTCCGGGGATTAGGGCAGAGATTGATTTTGTCCACAACGAAATTCGTAAAGTAGAAGACCCATCAACCCAAAAAGCCTTGATGCTCATTTTAAGCCGGACGATCCGTTCGTGCAGAGCCACAACGCACGCAGATTTAGGCACATTGCGGAAACCTGTAACGACAACCTACTATTGTCGAAAACACGGCAAAGTTTGTAAACCTCTCTTTTCAATCCTGAATTGGTGGGAGCGGTATTGCAAGGATAGCATTCAACGATGGAGTGAATTTGGCGGGTTAAAAACGGACACCTTTCAACACTGCATAACCGGTGATTCACGGACGATTGACATCTTCACGATGTTGAGACAAGCATCTCCGCAATTCGCTGAGATTGCCGAGAAACAAAAAATTAAGGGGATTTTTACGAGTCCACCGTACGTTGGACTGATCAACTATCATGAGCAGCATGCTTACGCCTATGATCTCTTTGGATTCAAAAGGTTGGATGAATTAGAAATTGGTCCCTTATTTAGAGGAAAAGGACGAGAGGCAAGGGAATCGTATATTCACGGTGTCGCAGCAGTTTTCAAGAACTGTAAACGATTTTTAGCTGAGGATTACGATGTCTTCATTGTTGCAAATGATAAGTTCAATATGTATCCAACTATCGCTGAGATGGCGAGGATGCATATTGTCAACCAACATAAGCGTCCTGTACTAAACCGAACCGAAAAGAATCGAGAATCAGCATATTCCGAAAAAATATTCCACCTGAAAGAGAAAAAGGATTAACGGATGTCCTTACAACGACGCGTGATGATAAAAGAAAAAATTAAGGATTGTATGCGGGAAAAGTTTCGGTCCTATAAACGTGAAACGGACAATATGCCTTTCCACTATCGCTTACTTGGCAAAGATCGAATGGCTTTATTTTCTTTCATTCACTCTGTGAATACAACGTTTGGGACTTCAATTTATGAACCAGTGGCTATTGCGTTAGCGAGTGAGCGGTTTAAGGTTGCTGAAACCCAAGTCACACCTTTTAACCAAATAAGTACCGAGGCATCTCACCGGATCCAGATTATTATTGATAGGTTAAGGAGTTCAAATAACAATTCTAATAAACCGCTGGAAATCCAAGAAATTAGGGAAGTTTGTCAAGTTGGTGATTTAAACGAAGTAAATCTTACACAGGTGGATATCTGGTTAGAAGACCATGAGGGTGAATTGTTTCTGATTGATTTGAAAACCGCGAAGCCTAACAAAAGTGACTTTCAGAAATTCAAACGAACTCTTTTGGAGTGGACTGCAGCTGAGTTGGCCCGAAAGCCAAGTACAGTTGTGAATACAATAATCGGCATTCCCTACAATCCTTATGAACCAAAACCTTACAAAAGATGGACACAAAAAGGGATGTTAGATCCGAATCATGAAATTATGATTGCAGAAGAACTCTGGGATTTTTTGGGTGGTGAAGGAACTTACGCAGATCTGCTGAATGCCTTTGAGCAGGCTGGTATCGAGTTACGACCAGAGATTGATAGTTATTTCGAGAAATTTAGATATGAAAGTTGACAATGCCTTTGATAAAACGGAATTACTCGAACAGCTCAGTCCTGCCTACGGTTTACCTTTACAGTCCATAACCTTTTTCCCGGAGGGTGAAGATAGTTACGGTTATATTGTCGCGTCCGAAACAGGTGAAAAGTATTTTGCGAAAGCTTCAACTTCCGTGCCAAATAGTTGTTTACAGGTAGCATCGTTCTTGCGGCATCAGTGCAATATATCCGGTATTGTTTCGCCTTTGGAAACGCTGGAAGGGACACTAAGCGTTCCGTGGCAAGATTTTCAGGTCTCGTTGTTTCCGTTCATTGAAGGTAAAAGTCGGTGGGATTTGTGGAAGGTTGGAAAGGATTTCACGGATGCAGAACTCTCACAAACAGCGGTATTACTTGCGACAATCCATGGATGCACAGATATAATTGCCTCCGATAGCCTTATAGTGGCAAAGTATGATCTACCTTTACGACATGAACTTCACACAGTCCTTGAGGCACCGGAGAAGATACCGGCTCAGAATGGATACCAGAAGCGGCTTCTTGAAACGATTGTGCAACACAGATCAGAAATTTTACAGACACTTGAGAGATACGATAGTTTCGGACGTTCGGCATCGGCACTACAAACGCCTTTTGTCATTACACATGGTGATCCGACGCCCGGCAATCTCATTATAGATGCTGAAAACCGACTTCACATAATTGATTGGGATGGTGTCTGCTTGGGTCCAGCTGAAAAAGACTTGGTCTCTTTCACAGGCGAACGGTTTGAAGTGGTTTTAGAAAGTTATCTTGCGAAACGGCGGAACCGTGCTGCCTTACACGCGGACATTTTCGGGTTTTATATCTATGAATGGACGCTCAATGAAATCCGAGATTACGGCACCAAAATCCTCTTTAAAAACGATGACGCGCAGCAGAATGAATACGATTGGGAGAGTTTGCAAGACTATCTACCGCCTAATCAGGCGTTGATGGAAGATGGTATTGCGACTGTCCGAAGCACACTCGGTAGGTATAATCTCCTACCGAAAAATAGTGGAGGTTAGATAATGTCTCAAATCAAATCAGTGTTCCTCTGGGAAAACCAACGGCGATATGTCCGTGAGGCGATTGATGCTGGCACGCTTGAAGGTGCGATCATTCCTACGGGTAGCACAGAGCAACACAACGAACACTTGGCGATGTATCACGATACACAAAGCGCGGTTTATGTTTCTAAATTGGCGGCTGAAAAGTTGTTTCCGCGGGTGATTGTGACAACGCCTCTGGCGATCGGTGTATCGGAACACTGGATGGACCACAAAGGCACGCTCACGCTTCGTGCGGAGGTTTTCGGCGAGGTGTTATACGATGTCGCCGATAGCATGCGTCGGCATGGGATCAGCAACATCTTGATTGTCAATGGACATGCGGGGAACGCGGGTCCGGTGCATGAACGCTTGGACGGTTACCGCGAGAAACTCGGCATTAATATAGAATTCCATTCCTATTGGGAGGCGTACACCCCAGAGTTAGTGCAAGAACAGATGGAATCCGGTGTCTGTCCTGGGCACGCCGCGGAGTTTGAGACAGCGTTTGCGCTCGCTGCCTTTGCGGAGAATGTCGATTGGAACGGCGTGGATTACGACAGTGCGAAACTCACGATCTCCAATGAGGGGCAGGCGAAGTCCGATCGCGAATATCATCATCAAGCGAAATTGGCGACAGCTGACAAAGGGCAACCAATGATCGATGTCGCTGTGGACTGGGTAGCAGAGAAAATGCAGTCAATGCTTTAATAGTTGTCAGTTAAGAGGTTTCCATCAGCGGTCAGGAAGTTTGCAAGTGTATCTAAAGTTGCGAAGTGTACTAAAGTTGTTGACCACTTTAGTAGCGGAACCACCCGAGCAAAAACACTTTAGCACACTTTACGGATTTTAAAACTTTCCGATAACTGATAACTGGTAACCGATAACTATTCTAATGTCCGTCAATAGCTTTCCTTACACCGTCACCATGTTCACGCCACCAGCTGTAGAGAATGGAAATATCGGTGCCGATACAGAAATGCCGAACCCCCATATCCAGATAGCGTTTCGTGTCATCGGCACTCCCAATTTCCGCGCGTGGTGGGACTCCCATCTTTATGGCGGTCTTAAACACCCTGTCGTGTGCTTCTCCGATTTCAGGGGCACCGCGCTGACCGACCATCCCGATACTCATTGAGTAGTCTGAACCGCCCCACTGAATCATGTCAACACCTTCAACGGACAGCACTTCTTCGAGGTTGTCAACGGTGCCTTTCTTCTCAATCATAATGACAACGACGACATCGCGGAGGGCTTGGACGTATTCTTTGCCGCCACCGTAGCCCATATAAGAAAACCGGCGCGTTGCGACACCGTAGCTGCCTCCATCTTCGGGTGTATCTGCCCGCGTCGTGCGTACGCACTCTTTTACATCTTCAACGTTTTGGCAGTCTGCGTAGAGTACACTCTGGAAGCCAGAACCAATTGCGCGTTGTGCGATGAAACCGCGAGGCTCCTGGTCAACCTTAATCATTGTTGAGATATTGTGAAGTTCAGCTGCACGGCAGAGGTTATCCAGATCGTGCAGATCGAAGGGTCCGTATTCCCCGACGAATTCAACATAGTCATACAACCCTGTATGACCGATCGCTTCAACGATGGAGGGCCAAGTGGTATGGATATGTGTGCCGACTGTCGGTTTATCAGCGTTGAGTAGTTCTCTAAACGTATTTGTTCTCATGAATTGCTCCTCTGTTTTTGAGTATAGGACGTAGCGTTCAAGACGCTATTAACTTATCAGAGATATGCACTTTTTTCAACAACTTTTGACTTGCAAACGCGCCAAAAAGTGCTTGCAAGCCAACACTGTTTCTGTTAAACTTGTACCATCTCAATTGGACTGATTGACTTTTCTCATACTCCCTTCCTTCAAGATGCAAACAGAGGTTTCTCATGGAAAACTTAATTACGTTACCAACAAATTTTGATGATTACCTGACGATTGAAAATGCGGATCTCCGTTTCAGAGAGGCGACCGATGTTGCTGAACGCGTCATCGGTGCAGGCGTAGAAATCCATCCGAATATGGATCACGCTGCGATCTTCTGCGACCCGCCACACCTCGTTGCAGACGGTTTGAAACAACTCGGTTATGTCAACGGATGGGATGCGCGGTGTTATCCGTCGCCTGTTGACGGTTGCGACTATATTAATGTTTCTGCGCAATTGCCCGCGGAAAGTCCGGCACGCAGCGAGGGGTGGTTTGAATACGTCGCTGTTGTACATCCTGTTGATAAACCAGCACTGCGGCACATGCTCGGACAGGGATATGGCAACCCGTTTATTCATCATCTGACGTGGGGACTTGTAGCACCGGAACGGGCAACCCCCGATGATTTTGAATACGCCAGCCGTGTTGTACCGTTTATGGTAGAGCGGCGGAAAGTCATCGGGGATGCTATCGGTGATGCGCCGGGTACCTTGATTATCGCGTTACCAGAGAACGTCCTCTCACACCCGAAATTTGATGAATCTCTACCGACATGGCTCGGTAATCTTGACGAAGACGAGTATCAGGTCGAGTCGATGCAGGGTGGCGGTTTTCTGATTCAGTTCTTCGTGCTGACGGGTGGGAGGATTGAGGTGGCACTGCGTGTTGATACGACACAGACGTTTAACCCAAAAAGTGTCCATAAGATTTCGGAAGATGAGATTAGTGCCGTGCAGGGGGAATAGAGAACCTCTTTATTTTCTGTGAATTCTGATGTTAATAATGGTATAGTATTAATTGGAAGTCAATGGAGGAATCGATGAATTGTACAAACATCCCACAGACCGATTCAATTCAAGAACTCGCTGATTTTTGGGATACACACGACCTAACCAATTTTGAAGACGAACTTGAGGGAGTAGGTGAACCTGTCTTTGACACTTTAGTTTCTATTCAGTTGGCCCCTGAAGAATTTGGGATTATTGGAAAACTTGCCAAGTCGCGTGGAATCTCTCCTAGACACTTAATTCGGGAGTGGATTCTCGAACGTATTACCTCTACGCCTCTTTGAGAATTTTTGAATTTTTGGAGACTATAAGTCTTGAATCAGGACATGGAGAAATGCATCTATATTGATACGTCTATTCCCAGCTCCTACTATACGTTACGTACCGATGAAGATGCCCTTGCTAAACAAAGAATAACTCAGCGTTGGTGGAACGAATGTGCGAATCGATTTAGGTTAACATCCAGTCCTGCTGTTATTGAGGAACTGACTCGCGGGAGAAGTGAAGCGACACAAGCGCGATGTGCCTTAATCGAAAGTATTGAACTCCTATCAATCACTGACCGGATTCGAGAAATGGCACAAATTTACGTAAACCGTCTGATAATGCCTCAAGATCCAGATGGGGACGCACTCCACGTAGCGATTGCCTCATTTCATAATATGGACGCTATACTCACTTGGAATTTCGCACATATTGCCAACCCTAACAAGATTCATCTCATTCAACGAGTTAATCACGAATTGGGTTTGTCCACACCTGATTTAACAACGCCTTTAGATTATTTAGGGAGGAACGATTAAAATGGAACATGAGAAGATTATAGAATGCAGTATAATGGAAGAAGTTCGCGAAATGCGGCAAAAAATCTCAGCGGAATTCGGACACGATCTTAACCGATTGGTTGCGTATTACCAAGAAGTAGAAAACGAAATGCGGAAATCAGGTAGATACAAGTTCGTGGATCTGCCGAGCGAGAAGCCTGAATCTGAAAAAGGGGTTTTTGACTCTCTGGTTTCCGTTCGGTTGGTACCAGAAAAATTTGAGGTTATTGAAACACTCACCAAGTCGTTGGAATATCTCCTAGAAACTTAATTTGGGAATGGGTTGTTAAGCATATTAAAGCAAGGATGACCATTGACAGGAGGTTTAATATGGATGAAAAAGTGCCTGAATTGCTTGATTTAACGAAAAAACTTTTAGATCAATCCATGGAAATTGTTGACGACTCAGTTCCATCAATTGAATCTGTGCCTGCCAAGGAAGTCAGATATTCAATTTTTCTCCGTGTTCAAATGAGTGAGGCTTTAAAGTTTGGCTATGGTGCTTACTACAGTTGTCATCATGGCTGGGGTCATGGAGGTATCGGAGCGGCCCGCTCCATATACGAAATTCTTCTTGATATTAAATATATCAATCATGATGAGGCGCAGAAGGATGAACGCTTTACAAGATTCGTGGATCACGGTGTTGAATATCTCTACCACAAGATGGAAAGAATAATCGAATTTGGGCAAGTAGTGTCTCAAAAAGAGCAAGATAAGTATACAAATAAATACGACCAGTTGAAAAAGAAGTACAAGAATATGCATGAACAAGATGTAAAATTAGGTATATTAAAAGCGGATGCAACACCTAAGCACAGACCATACAATTGGGCAGGACTTGACCTCACTGAAAAGGTTAAGAAGGTTAACTTGAAGCAATTTCACCAATTGTACAAGGATCTTGCAAACTTATCTCATGTTAGCATCAGTGCGATGCTTGATGCTATTTCCGAATCCACTGATGATCAATTTGAGGTAAATTTAAATCTCCGACCATGTTATAATCACTGTTCCACTGTTCTAATGATAACATTCACATGTATTGCTGGAGTGTTAGAAGAATATATGGCGTACTTTGAGATTGAACATTCTAGTTACCCTGTCCTTGAAAATCTTTGGAGAGATTACAAGGAACTTTTAGACAGGTAAGCGGATTACCTGAAATTGAATAGAAAGATAGCAAGCAAAACGTTCTGAAGTTTCTCTATTGGTAGAAAAACGTATAACAATGAAAAATAAAGCACAACCTGATATGAAGGCAGATCCAACGAAAAGTATCCGTTTACTTATTCCAGTACTACCTCTTATCACAGTTTTTTTCCTCTCAAACAGTATCGCTCAGGGTTATGTTCATTATAAAACACTAACCGGACATACGGCAGTAGTTCTCAGTATTGCGTTCAGTCCTGATGGACGTACGCTTGCGAGTGCAAGTGAAGATGATACTATCGGCTTATGGGATGTTAACACAGGTGTGAAGAAAAAAACGTTCCATGGGCATACGGATCATGTCAATAGTGTGGCATTTAGTCCTGATGGACAATTGCTTGCAAGCACGAGCGGAGATCGTACTATACGTTTATGGGATGCTAACACAGGAGAAAACAAAACTACATTTTCCATCGGATCGCATATAGGCTACGTAGCGTTTAGTCCGGATGGGCATTTGCTGGCAAATGGAGGGTCGGCACTTCACGTACGGGATGTTACGACAGGTAAACTCACGCAATTTGAGGAACACAGCGTTTACAGTTTAGCGTTTAGTCCGGATGGGCGTTTACTTGCAAGCGGGAAAGGTGACGGGGCAATCCACCTAAGGGATGTTTCCATCGCAAAAAACAAGAAAAACCTTATTGGGCATACGGATATGGTCTCAAGTTTAGCGTTTAGTCCTGATGGACGTTTGCTTGCAAGCGGAAGTTGGGATGATACTATTCGCTTGTGGGAGATATCAACAGGTCTGTGTAAGTACATCCTAACCTTGAATTCAAGGTTTGTTAGTGAGGTAGCATTTAGTCCTAATGGTTTGACATTGGCAAGCGTGGATGGGAATGGGGTACTCCATTTATGGGATGTTGTGACCGGTACACGCAAAGGAACACTTAGTGAGCGTAACCCCGTTTTTAGCGTTACGTTCAGTCCCGATGGGCGATTTCTTGCGAGCGGTGGTTTGGGGACGGTGCAGCTGTGGAAATTATCCGCCCCGCAACCGATAAGGACAGTTCCCTTTACACCACCAAAACCCACCGCGAACCAAGTCTACGACAATGCCATCCGCTCAGTCATGTGGATAGTCAACCCCGGTATAAGTGAAGGCAGCGGTGTCCTAATAGACAAACAATTCAAACTCGCTGTCACCAATGCTCACGTTACAGGCGAACAAAACACAATGGATGTCTATTTCCCAGCACCCGACGAAAAAGGCGAGCTCATTAAAGATCGAAACTTCTATCTGACAAGCAAAGGCGTACTAAAACGTCTTGGTTATTACACTAAGGGACACGTCGTCGCGAGAAATGAGAAAACAGATCTTGCTATTATTAGACTGGATGGACTCCCCGAAACGGCCCGCGAGATTGATTGGAACGCCACTACACCTACAACAAATGCAGGCGATCTTGTCTATATCCTCGGCAATCCGGGTGGACAAAAGTTATGGCGTTGGACACTCGGCGAATATCTCAAAGATCATGGAGATTTTTTACATATCCAATCTGATGTCTTTGGCGGTAATAGTGGTGGACCGGTGCTTAACAAACAAGGGATTCTAATCGGTATTGTCGCACGGAGCGACAGGCACATGAATGCTCTGGCGATTCCGGTGCGAGATATAAACGGGTTATTGTCTGAATCGCAGTTGAAGCATTCACGATCCAGCAGATAAATTCAACATATAGGAGTAGGGCTGCTATGCCAGCTCTTTAGATGGAGATTATCTTACAATGGTTTATAACGATTTTACCTTAGAAACAGTAGTCAAAGGGTTTCAACTGGAAGTCGTCGAAACCTTAGGCCTCTTTTCTGACATTGAACCCATTACGCCACGTCCCCATTTCGCGACAGATCTTGAGGAAAGGGTGAAATTAGCCTTTGCAGTAAACACAGATAAAGCGAAGTCAGAATTTGTTATTTCTTATATCCTTTTTGAGTTGTGGGTACATTTGGATCGCTGTCCGACTCTTTTTTCTGGCGTTGAATTCAATGTTGATCCTGAAAAGGGTTTGACGGGTATGTGCGATTTTTTAATAAGTCTGTCCCCGATGTTATTTATTTTAGAGGCACCTGTTGGTCTTTTGGTTAAGGTTCCCGATATTTCAGGAAAGGATGAGCCCCACATCATTGGCCTCGGAGCTTGTGTCGCGGAGATGCTCGCCGCACAACGCTTTAATAAGGCAAAAGGGAACGAAATCCCTTGCATTTATGGAGCTACGACTTCAGGAATAAATTGGCACTTTCTCAAACTGGAAGGGCAAAAACTCCACATTGATCAGGCACTTTACCAAATTGTGCAGTCCGACAAGATCCTCGGCATCCTCGCGAGTATGGTGGAGCAAAAGGCATAAGTGCGTATAGGAGGCCCTCACAAATGGCGTATAGCAATTTTACATTAGAGACTGTTCGGAAGACGTTCCAATTGCAGACTGATGAGGCCGCAGATATCTCCTCGGACATAGAGCCTGTGCCACCCAGTGAGTATCTCATTACGACATTGGCGCGCAAAGTGCCGTTAGCTCTCGCTATAGGTACAGAGAAGGCAAGTTCGGAATTGATTGTCGCGGATATTCTTGTTGAACTCCGTGAAAAATTTGAGCATCGCATTAGTTTTTTTTCGGGTATTGATTTTAGTGTCGATGCCGAAAGCGGCTTGACGGGTGTGTGTGATTTTCTGGTAAGTCTCTCGCCTACCCAATTTCATTTAGAGGCCCCTATTATTGTCCTTGTTGAGGCAAAAAAAGACAATCCAGTGCTCGGTTTCGGTCAGTGTGTTGCGGAGATGCTCGCCGCACAACGTTTCAATGCCGAGAGGGGAAATGATCTTCCTTGCATTTATGGAGCTGGCACTACAGGCACCATGTGGCAATTTCTCAAACTGGAGGCGCAGCGGCTCTACATAGATAGTGCCATCTATTCCATTGGGCAGTGCGACAAAATCCTGGGCATCCTCTCAAGTATGGTGGAACAAAAGGCATAGGTGATTATGGGAGGTGCTAACAGGTGGTGTATAGCAACTTTACCTTAAGCGAAGTGAAGAAGACGTTTCAGATAGTAGAAACAGCTGAATCTGTAGACCTCTTTTCTCATATAGAGCCTGCGGTTCCAAGTCCGGTGTTAACAGCGGTATTGGAGCGAAACATGCAGGTAGCTCTCGCAGTCAACACCGAAAAGGCGAAATCCGAATTGATTATTGCTAATGTACTCATAGAACTCCGCGAGAAATTTGACAGACGGATCAGTGTTTTTTCGGGCATTGATTTCAACGTTGACGCTGAAGCCGGATTGACCGGGACCTGTGATTTTCTGGTGAGTTTATCTCCAGCACGGTTTGCTTTAGAGGCACCTGTGATTATTCTCGTTGCGGCAAAGAAGGATGACTTAACCGTGGGGCTCGGTCAGTGTGCCGCCGAGATGATCGCAGCACAACGCTTTAACACGGAAAATGGAAACGAAATTCCTTGTATCTATGGCGCGACCACTTCTGGAACAGAATGGCTCTTTCTCAAATTGGAAAACCAAAACCTTCATATTGATATACAGTTCTACTCGATTCACGCGTGCGACAAAATCCTCGGTATCCTCGCAAGTATGATAGAGCAAAAGGTTTAACTTTTCTGCGGCGACTATAACCTTAGGAAACCTGATATCGTGCCTACAAAAATAAAAAATTTGCAATTAATATGCAAATTATGTTATAATATAATAATCAGTAGGACATTATATATTTCAAAGACCCTTTTTAATCCAATCCAGAGAGGTTGAAAAAAGGATGCAAGACCACAATTTGAATCGGACCCAAAATTTAGACTGTCCATCGGAATTTATTGGATGATGCCTTTTTCGTCACTTTAGACGGGAGAGGCTTTTTTGTTATTAAGATATCTCATAGGACCAAAAAATGGAAATGCGTGAAAAAGCAGTAGTCATGAACGTCGAAGAGATTCGTCGCGCTTTGCTCAGAATCGCTCACGAAATTTTAGAGCAGAATCATAAACACATTGAAGAACTCGTACTTGTCGGGGTTAAAAGTAGAGGTGATTTTATTGCACATCGCATCGCTGAAAACCTTGAACGTATCGAAGAGATAGAAGTCAATGTTGGTGCCATTGATGTCACGCTCTATCGAGACGATATTAATCTCCGTGAGACGCAGATTCAGGTTAGCAGTACCGAACTACCCTTTGACATTACCGGCAAATGGGTTATCTTAGTAGACGAAGTCCTCTATACGGGACGTACGGTTCGCGCGGCAATGGACGCCCTCATGGATTTCGGCCGTCCAGCCGCAATTCAATTGGCGACGCTAATCGACAGAGGACATCGCGAATTGCCGATTGCCGCCGATTATGTCGGCAAAAATGTACCCACCTCCCGAAGAGAGTTTGTTCGGGTACGACTTGCTGAAGAAGGTGGCGTAGATTCAGCGACCATTTACGAAAGGGAGGGTGAATGAGCGACGCTTGTATCATTAACGGACATATTATCGATCCGGGTAATAATATTGATGCGGTTGGGAATCTCTCTATTACCGATGGCAAGATCGCCAAAGTCGGCGGTGAGGAAGTGTTAACTGATCTTCAAAACGCCGATGTATATGATGCGACGGGGATGATTGTTGCACCGGGCTTAATCGATATGCATGTCCACCTCCGTGAACCTGGGTTTGTGCATAAGGAGACAATCGCTACCGGCACAGCGGCGGCCGCAGCGGGCGGATTCACATCTGTCGCCTGCATGGCGAACACGTCACCGGTGATAGACACGCCTGAAAGGATTGCGCAGATTTACGACATCGCGGATAAGACTGCGAAGACGAATGTGTTCCCCTTCGGTAGTATCACGAAAGACCTCGCGGGTGAAGCACTGACGGATATGCGTGGGATGCGTTCCGCAGGGGCAATCGGTTTCAGTGATGACGGTGTTACTGTCATGAATGCCGCGCTTATGCGCGACGCGCTTGCCTTGAGCGCAGAACTCGGTTTTCCGATCATGGTTCACTGCGAAGAGCATAACCTTAACGCCGGTGCCGTCATGAATTTGGGAGAGACTTCCCGAAAGTTGGGACTTGTCGGTAGCCCAAACGCTGCAGAGGACATCATCGTCGCACGCGATATTATGTTGGCGGAGATGACGGGGGGACATCTGCATGTGTTACATGTTAGCACTGCGGGTGCCGTTGAATTGGTGCGTCAAGCGAAAAAACGGGGCGTTCATGTAACCGCTGAGGTGTGTCCACACCACTGGATCCTCACGGATACTGAAGTTGAGAAACAGGGAACGAATGCCAAGATGCATCCACCGCTCCGCACGCAGGCCGATATTGACGCTATTATTGAAGGGCTATGCGATGGAACGATTGACGCCATCGCGACCGACCATGCGCCGCACGCGCCTTCAGAAAAAGCACAAGGCATGCTTGATGCCCCTAACGGAATTATCGGTTTAGAGACATGTCTACCGCTTGTATTGACGTATCTTGTTCAACCGGGACATCTGACATTGACAGCAGCGATCGCAAAAATGACCGCCATTCCAGCGAATATACTCGGTATTGATCGCGGGACGCTCTCTGTTGGTGCTGTTGCGGACGTTACCGTTATTGATATTGACGCGATCAATCAGGTTGACGTAACAAAATCTCGTTCAAAAAGCCGAAACACACCTTTCACAGGATGGGAACTCAAAGGTTGGCAAACGATTACACTCCGAGAGGGAAAGAAAATATGAAAGCGATTCTGGCATTAGCCGACGGAACAGTTTTTGAGGGTGAGCAGTTTGGCGCGACCGGCGAAACTGTCGGTGAGGTCGTCTTCAATACCAGTATGACGGGTTACCAAGAGGTGTTGACCGATCCCTCCTACAAAGGACAGATTGTTACGATGACATATCCTTTGATCGGTAATTACGGCTGCAACGAAGCAGACGTTGAATCGATTGGTCCGCAGGTGGAAGGGTTTGTTGTTCGTGAATATAGCGCGTACCATAGCAATTGGCGTTCAAAATGGAGTTTAGATACTTACCTTTCCGAACACGATATCATCGGCATACAAGGAATTGATACTCGCGCCCTCACCCGCCGTCTCCGCGTTCACGGCGTGATGAACGGGTGTCTCTCTACGGAGGACCTGAATCCTGAAAGCCTCGTTGCGAAAGCCAAAGCATGGCACGGCTTGGTGGGTTGGGATTTGGTGCAACGTGTAACGTGCCCAAATCCGTATGCGTGGCGTAATGGCGGTCAGCTATCAGCCGTCAGCCATCAGCAAGAAAACCGCCTTGCTGAAAGCCAAAAGCCGAAAGCCGATAGTTATAAAGTCATCGCTCTTGATTTCGGCATTAAATATAATATTTTGCGTCAACTCACTGAACACGGCTGCGAGGTCCAAGTTGTCCCAGCAAAGACGGCTGCTGAAGAGATTCTCGCCGCGGTGCCAGATGGCGTTTTTCTTTCAAACGGTCCGGGTGACCCGATGCCAGTTGGCTATGCGATTGAGACGATCCGAGGTTTGATGGACAAAAAACCGCTTTTCGGGATCTGTTTGGGGCACCAACTTCTGGGGCTTGCCCTCGGTGGAAAAACCTTCAAACTGAAGTTTGGACATCGAGGGGCGAATCAACCTGTCAAGCATCTTGAAACCGACAAGGTTGAGATTACATCACAAAACCACGGATTCTGCGTTGATATTGATTCATTACCGAACAGCGTTGATATTACGCATATCAATCTAAATGATGACACACTTGAAGGGATACAGCATCGGGAGTATCCCATTTTTTCTGTACAGTATCATCCGGAGGCATCTCCTGGTCCGCACGATGCGAGTTATCTCTTTTCACGTTTTACAGAAATGATGGATACGGAAAGCCGTTAGTCGGATTTTTAAATATTGGGTTTCTGCTCCGATTTGTCCTGCTTCGCAGTGAGAACCAAATCGGGTTTCCGACTAAGGACATAAAGTGGCACACCAAAAAACATAGTCCCAAGCAACGCGCCGGGTTTATTTGATTGGGTGTTTCTTATAGATATACGGAAAGGTACTTTGACATCACAGTCTCACCTTACCGAACCGCAAGGTAATATAAAAGATGCCAAAGCGAACAGATATAGAAAAGATCTTAATTATAGGGTCCGGTGCGATTATCATTGGACAAGCGTGCGAGTTCGATTACTCAGGAACGCAGGCGTGTAAAGCCCTGAAAGAGGAAGGGTACGAGATTACGCTTGTCAACAGCAACCCCGCCACTATCATGACGGATCCGGATTTCGCGGATCAGACGTATATTGAACCGATAACGGCGGACACAGTGGAGCTGGTGCTTGAAAAAGAGCGTCCTGATGCGTTGCTGCCGACGCTCGGTGGGCAAACCGCCTTGAATGTGTCTGTCGAACTTGCGGAATCTGGTGCGTTGGATAAGTATGGCGTTGAGCTGATCGGTGCGAAATTGCCTGCCATCCAAAAAGCGGAGGACCGCGCGCTCTTCAAAGAGGCGATGACGAAAATCGGGTTGGCAGTCCCACAGAGTGGCATTGCACACACTGTGCCAGAGGCACTTGCCCTTGTCGAACAGATCGGTTTTCCAGCGATCATCCGTCCGGCATTTACGCTCGGCGGTACGGGCGGTGGTATCGCTTACAACATCGAAGAATACGAGAGGATGGTTGCGGCGGGTCTCGCTTTAAGCCCAATCAGTGAATTGCTCATTGAGGAATCCGTCATCGGATGGAAGGAATTTGAGTTAGAAGTGATGCGCGATGGTGCGGACAACGTTGTCATCATCTGTTCGATTGAAAACGTTGATGCCATGGGGGTCCATACCGGTGATAGCATTACCGTTGCACCTATCCAAACATTGACGGACAAGGAATATCAACTGATGCGAGATTCCGCGATTCAGATCATCCGCGAGATTGGTGTTGATACGGGGGGTTCCAATATCCAATTTGCTGTTGATCCGAAGACAGGTAAACAGGTTGTTATTGAGATGAACCCGCGTGTCTCTCGTAGTTCTGCGCTCGCGTCAAAAGCCACGGGATTCCCAATCGCGAAAATCGCTGCAAAACTCGCTGTCGGTTATACCTTGGATGAAATTCCGAACGACATCACCGCTGAGACGCCTGCCTGCTTTGAACCGACGATTGATTACGTCGTCGTCAAAATTCCGCGCTGGGCGTTTGAAAAGTTCCAAGGTACCGATGAGACACTCACCACACAGATGAAATCCGTCGGTGAGGCTATGGCTATCGGTGGGACCTTTAAAGAGGCGTTACAGAAGGGGTTGAGGTCCTTGGAGACGGGATGGTTTGGGTTAGATAATCACCCCCTTGAGGAACTCCCTTTATCTGAACTGCCGAGTAAACTCAGCATTCCTAACGTCAAACGGATCTTTTATATCAAAGCTGCGCTTGCCCGTGGAATGAGCATTGAGGAAATTCATGCTTACACGCACATCGACCCGTTTTTTCTTTATAATTTGAAAGAGATAGTTGATTTTGAAAAAGGGTTAGCGGCACCGCATATACATCAATCCATGCAAGAATGGAAGAATGGAAGAATGGAAGAACCGCGCACTTCCACCCTTCCACCCTTTCACCCTTCCATCCATCCGCTCTTTCGTCAGGCGAAACAATTTGGGTTTTCTGATCGACAGTTAGCGGACATCTACGACGTATCCGAAGAGGCTATCCGTGAGTGTCGGAAAGAACTTGGCATTGAGGCAACATTCAAAACCGTCGATACCTGTGCCGCAGAGTTTGAGGCGGAAACACCGTACTACTATTCTACCTGTTCGAGTGAAGATGAGGTGCGTCCCTCTGATAAGCCGAAGATCATGATTCTTGGTGGGGGGCCCAACCGGATCGGGCAAGGCATCGAATTCGACTATTGTTGTGTCCATGCCGCGCTTGCCCTCAAAGACGATGGTTATGAGACTATCATGGTGAACAGTAACCCTGAAACCGTTAGCACCGATTATGACACCTCTGATCGCCTCTATTTTGAACCGTTGACGCGTGAAGATGTTCTAAATATTTATCACAAAGAGAAGCCTACCGGTGTCATCGTTCAGTTTGGTGGACAGACGCCGCTGAATCTCGCTGTTACGCTTAAAGACGCGGGCGTACCGATAATCGGCACAAGCCCTGAAGATATAGCACGTTCCGAAGATCGGCAACTCTTTAAGGCGGTATTGGATGACATCGGATTGATGCAATCACCGAACGGAACGGCGACATCGAGCGAGGAAGCTGCCCCGATTGCTGCCGCGCTCGGCTATCCTGTTATTGTCCGACCTTCGTATGTGTTGGGCGGACGTGCCATGCAGATCGTTTACGACGAAGAGCTCCTACACGAATACATGAACACTGCTGTCGAAGCATCACCGGAACATCCTGTACTCATTGATAAGTATCTTGAAGAGGCAATTGAAGTAGACGTTGATGCGATCTCTGATGGAGATCTGACCGTTATCGGTGGTATCATGGAACACATTGAAGAAGCCGGTATCCATTCTGGGGACAGCGACTGTGTGTTGCCGCCTTATACACTCGTAGATGAGCAGATTGAGCAGCTCAAAATCTTCACTTATGACTTAGCGAAAGCCCTCCATGTCCGCGGGCTGATGAACGTCCAATATGCGATAAAGAACGATGAAATTTATGTGCTTGAGGTGAATCCACGCGCATCTCGAACGATTCCGTTTGTCAGCAAAGCGATCGGTGTCCCTTTGGCGAAACTTGCTGCGCGCGTGATGGCGGGTAAGACGCTTGATGAACTTGGATTTACGCGCGAGATTGAACCTGCCTATTTCAGTGTCAAGGCACCCGTTTTTCCGTTTAACCGTTTTCCCGGTTCAAACACGCGCTTGGGACCTGAAATGAAATCAACGGGCGAGGTCATGGGCATTGATACTGATGTCTCCCGCGCTTTCGCGAAGGCGCAGAAAGCCTGTGGTTACACTTTACCCCTCGGTGGTAAAGTTTTCATCAGTGTGAAAAATAAGGACAAACGCGCGATTATCTTCATCGCTAAGAAACTGACAGATATGGGTTTTGAGCTCATCGCTACACATGGAACAGCGAAGGTACTGCTCCGCAATGGAATGGAGTCGGAACTCGTCTTTAGCATCGGAAAGGGAAGGCCGACAATTCACGATTATATCAAGAATCACGCTGTTGACTTGATTATTAATACGCCTACTGGTGACTTGCACCGACCGAACGAACTCTTGATTCGTGAAATGGCGATCGCACACGATATCCCGATTTTTTCAACGATACCCGGCGCAGCGGCAGCCGTTAATGCTATTGACGCACTACAGCGTGGAGATATTACTGTCACACCGCTCCAAGATTATTTTCAGATGCTTTGATAGTTTTTAGTTTTTAGTTATAAGTTTTTGGTTAAGAGGTTTCCGTTTGTCCAACATTTTTTGGTAACCGTTGGTGCTTCAATTCGGTAACCACCCTTACAAAGAGATGATAACGCATCAGAAACCAGACTTATAACTTATAACTATTAAAAAAAGGATAAAAAAATGGCGAACGATTCTATACAGAGAAACACCCGGTGGGTTCAAACCTTCGATCGGATCCTTGAGATGGTTAATCTTGACGCAGATCGCCCGGTGAGTGTCCTGCAGATCGAAGATGGTCGGGAGGTTATTGTCGTGCAACCCAACGCCTTCACTATCTCGCGCATCTATGCAACTGGTCGTCCTGATGGTATGCGTCCACACGGTGTGGATTCCTATTATGATTATTTCTTTGCAAAATTACAGACGTATGAAGAACAACACGGCACGCGTGAAGGGTTCCAATTGGAGTCAGAAGAATGGGAGATCCTCTTCGAGGAGTCTTTCCATCGGTATACCCGCTACCTCCTCTTCGCTGGCATTAAACGGTGGCAAGATGTCCAACGCGATACAGCTACCAATATCGCTGTAACGAATTTGGCACGCGAATACGCGCCGTCCGAAATTGCTTGGCAGAGTTATCAGTACAAGGGCTATATGCTTATGATGCACAGTATCGCCAACGCGGAATTGAGTCTGCAGGACAATGATGCCGAGGCTGCACTACGGCATATTGATGCTGGCATTCAACAGATTGGCGAATTCTGTGGTGAGTGTTTACGCGAGGAACACGGCGAAGCAGAAAATATAACGCGTGAACGCTATCTTAGCAATCTTATAGAATTTCGGTCCGATCTGGAAACGCTTGATACCGAGACTACCGAGACAGAAGAGGCAGAAGGGGCAGAAGGCGACGAAGAAGATATCTTGGCGGAATTGGAAAGATTGCTAAATGAGGACGACGCATAGCATCAATTTCTGTTAGCACCTTATATCTCTTCCTCGTCTGGTGCCTGTATAAGCACACCGCCAAGGAACAAAAACGCGATGCCCCGGATTAGCACGTGCAATTGAACACCAAGGTTTAGGAAAATACCTACTGGAAAGGCTATTATCGCAAGAAAGAATAGGTATCCCGCAACTGAATTTCCCCAGGCATGGAGTGCTGACCCATAACAGACTGCTAACAATGCACAGAGGAAAGCACCGGTCATAAAGAGGGCTTCGCCCCACTCTACCCAGAGCGCGTGGAAGGGTGCGCCGATAGTAGCGGTAGTGGACTCGCCTACTAATTCCGATAGTGCGTTTATTGGCGCGGTTTGTGAGCAGTGGGCTACCAATTCTATAACGAGCCAGAGGACCGCCATACTTGCGCCTAAGGCACTACGTGCCGCTGCTTCTGAAGAGAGTAAACCATAACCGGCTAATAAGGTCGGCACGAGCAAAATAATTGTGACGACCCCGATTCCATGAAAAATTCCGATTCTTCCAAACTGTTCTGCTGACGGGTCTGAGCTAATAGATGATAAACCGAAGATAAACCAAATACTTGACGCTACCATGAGAAGACCGCTCAAGATACCAGTGAGCCCGCCGAGTCTATACAGCGAGCTGAGTTGTTTTTCCATTCAATTCCTCCGAAAGATGTCAACAAAAATTTATTATGTTGCGGATAATGATTTTATAGTTTACCTAAATTTTCAATTTTAAACAATACTTTTTTTCAGGTCGTAGCAAAATCTGAGATGCTTTTGATATTTCAACGAACAGCAATCCACAGCCCTGCTTTCACTGGCGGGGTTTGTAACTCCGTCAATTATGAACACAACAAACGCGCAAAAAACAGTACTGATTGTTGATGCCGATAGGAGTGAACGCGAACTTGTCTGCGAAACACTTGCGGGTAAAGGGCTGCGTCTTCTTGTCACGGGCAATATGTATCAGGCGTTTCATCAGATTGAGCACTTAAAAATCGATATCCTGATTGCCCAATTGAAAGCGGCGCGAATTGATGGACTAGCCCTTTTAGCTGCGGCAATACAGCATCACCCGGATGTCGGCGTGATTTTTATTACAGAACCGAACATTTTAGAGACCGATATCGGTATCAAAGCGATGCTTGCTTATAAAGACACCTATTTTCTCTCGAAGCCGGTTAACCCTGTGCATCTGGAGGCACTGCTACATAGAACCCTTGAAAATCAACGCCTCACCTTTGAGAATCGACAACTCCAATCACAAATAGATGAGAAGGAAGGTTTACGCCGACTGACGGGTAATTCGCCGCAAATCATCAAGATTCGTGACATGATTACCCAGATCGCGCCAACAAAAGCGACTGTAATGATTCACGGTGCGCGGGGCACGGGTAAAGAACTGGTCGCCCGTGCGATTCACCACCGAAGTTTGCGCCGAGGTCCTCTTATTGCCTTTAATTGTGCGACACTCAATGAAAACCTTGCGGAATCCGAACTTTTCGGGCATGAACGTGGGGCGTTTAGTGGTGCATACTATCAGCGCAAAGGGAGATTTGAACTCTCACACGGCGGTACACTCTTTCTTGACGAAGTTTCACAACTCAGTCTATCCAATCAAGCGCGTCTTTTGCGGGTTCTTGAAGAACGCGAATTTGAACGGGTTGGCGGCGACAAAACGATTCGGGTTGATGTCCGCGTCGTATGTGCTACGAATCACGATTTGGAAGCCGCATCCAAGAGACGCGAATTCCTGCCGGATCTCTACGATCGGCTCAACGTCGTGCCTATCCATCTGCCTACGCTCCAAGAACGTATTGAAGATGTTCCGCTACTTGTGAAGGATTTTCTTGAAGAGTTTTGCCAACAAAATGGAAAGCCTCTGATAACCCTTGAACCAGAGGCAATTAGAACGCTGATGAAATATGAGTGGCCAGGGAATGTGCGCGAATTGAAAAACTGTATTGAAGGTATTGTTGTAACGTCCACCCAATCGACGATCCAACAAATTGACTTACCTGAACGCATCCTCAAGGCGGCTGGCATCGCATTTTCAAATCTACTTTCTGTTCCGGATATCTGGAAACCGGTTGATACAATTGAAGATAAACAGCATTTAAATGTAGAAGTTGGTATGTCACTCGATGAAATTAACCGGGAGGCGCTCCGGGCGACCCTTGCGTCTGTGGATAATAACAAAGCAAAAGCCGCAGAAATACTCAAGGTGAGTCGTCGGACGATCCAAAGGAAAGTAAAAGAATACGGGTTGTTCGATGAAGAAGAACTATAGTGTTATGCTGACATCATGATCCTAAGGGTCCTGAGATAACAGTTCTTGTTTATTTGCATAAACCTGTTTGTAGTAGTTTACGCGTTTGAGTTGTGAAGCCGCCGCCTCGTCAATGATGGCAACCGTTTGTGGATGCATCTGCAGTACCGATGCTGGGACTTCTGCCGTGATCGGTCCTTCTACAGCGTTTGCGATCGCTTCCGCTTTCGATTCTCCGCTTGCCAACAGTAGACACTGTTTTGCCTCCATGATTGTGCCGACTCCCATCGTAATCGCCATTTTCGGGACAGCGTCAACGGTGCTACCGAAATGTGGCGCGTTTGCCTCAAGGGTACTTTGTGTCAGTGTTTTAATACGCGTCCGCGAACCGAGGGAAGAACTCGGCTCGTTAAAACCGATATGCCCGTCTTTTCCGATGCCGAGTACTTGAATGTCAATGCCGCCAGCATCCACAATTGCCGCTTCGTACCGCTCACAGAATTCCTCATGTCTGACCGTCGTACTCTGGGGGATATGGCGATTCTCTGTGGGGATGTTAACGGCATTAAAAAGATGGGTCTCCATAAAGGTGTGGTAACTATACGGATGGTTCGGTGGAATCCCGACGTACTCATCTAAGTTGAAGGTGGTTACACCTGAGAAATCGAGTCCCTCTGTTTTATGCATCCGGACTAAGGCTTCATAGACACCGATCGGTGTGCTGCCGGTGGCGAGTCCTAAAACAAGGTTCGGTTTTTTTAAGAGCGCGTCTCGAACGATTTTAGCTGCAACCGCTGCGAGCTGCTCATAAGTCGGTTGAATAATAACTTCCATTTGTTTCGTAGATTCCGCGTTCCAAATATCCGAATTCGATTTATAGGGTGAGACTGCTTCGTCTCAACCCTATTTAAACCCCCTAAATCCGCCTTATCAGGGGGACTTTAAAGCGTTAATTTCCGTCTATTAAACCCCCTAAATCCGCCTTATCAGGGGGACTTTAAGAGGAATGCGTAAGTCCTATCTAATATTATACATTTCCGGTGATAATTTTGTCCATATCACTGCTGATGCTATGTACTCTGCCTTCCGGGTTGTCCGCATCAACGGGAAGCTCTGCTGTCATGTAGTCGTTGTACCCAATCTCTTCAAATGCTGACATGACAGCGTTCCAATCAATCGTGCAGTCCTCAATCAGATAGGTCCACCGGCTGTCCGTTGCATTGAATCCTTTGACATGCACTTTAGAAATACGATTCCCCAGAGAACGAATCCAGTGTTGTGGATAGCCGTACAGTACGATATTACCTACATCAAAATAGGCAGTTATCGTCTCACTGTCAAACTCGTCAAGGTAGCGACAGAATTCTATCGGACTGAGTAGAAATTTGTTCCAAACGTTCTCGAGTGCAATTGTGATCCCGTTCTCTTTTGCCTCAGGAATCAGTTTATGAATTTCCGCTTGTGAACGTTGGTATGCGTCTTCGTAACTGGTCGTATCGTTGACAACGGCAGGAACAAGCAGCACAGTATCTGCGCCGACAGCCGTCGCGGTTGCTATTGAATCGAGCATTCCGTCGCGCGATTCTGCACGCACATCGGCATCAGCATCGGAGAGCGGACATGCCCAATGTTTGCTGTTCATCACGCTGAAGACTTCTAATCCGTGTTGTGTGGCGATCTCTTTTGTCTGAAGTCGGTCGTTGTCATTTCCAAGCGTGCCGATTTCAACGCCGTCAAACCCGGCTTCTTTCGCCAGTTTAAACCGCGCTTCGGTTGAACCGCCCGGTAATGATCCAATACAAATCCCTTTTTTCATTCTGTCTCCTTCTGAATCTGTGAGCGTAGCTTATTGTATGCCTCTACATTCGGTGCTAACGCTATGGCTTGATTGATAGCGTCCAAAGCTTGTGTATATTGGGCATTGCGGAAGTAGGTGTATGCGAGTGTGTCATAATGTTTCGCCGTCGGTGCCAAAGCGACCGCCTGTTGTGCTAAATCTATTGCTTGTTGCATCTCTTTACCGAGTCCTGCGTAGAGTCGGGCGAGATTGTTGTAGGCTTCTGCTGCCGTGTTATCGACAGCAGTGGCGTGCTTGAAAGCCGCGATTGCTGGTTCAAATTGGCGTTGGTTGATATAGATAACGCCTAACTTTATCTGAACTTGTGCGTTATCCGGTGCGATTTCTGTGGCTTTTTCATACACTTGGACCGCTTTTTCAAGCGTGCGTTGCCGGATAAATATCTCGCCGAGGTGAAGATACGCTGGCAGATAGGACGGGTAGACCTGCGTAGCGACTTCATAAATTTGTGCTGCTTCTGCTAAGTTGTCATAAGCCTCATGGAGTTCGCCGAGTTTGATATATAGCACCGGCAGATTCGGATTTGTGTAAATTGCCTCTCGAAATCGGTGCATCTGATCCTCATAAGTCTTTAAACGTTGAAATTGCGTCATAGCAGATTCGGATTTCTCTTTGTCTCCAAGTTTCTGATACGTGAGTGCGCGCCTGTAATGCGTCTGCGATGAATATCGGTTTCGCGCGAGCGCGGCGTCGTAATATTCCATAGCCTGTTTTAGGCGATTTTGCATCTCTGCTATCCGTCCGAGTCCGTAATAGGGTTCGGTGTGGTTTGGGTTCAGACGGATGCCTTCATGGTAAGCCTTTTCAGCGGCGTTGAATCTACGTTGGAGCACACACACATCGCCAAGATGGATGTGTGCTTCCGCAGATTGCGTCAACAGGATGAGTGCTTGTTTGAGGTGATCTTCAGCAAGTGCTAACTTACCTTGTGCTTTATAGACGATGCCTAAATGCAGGTGTGCGTTCCCGTGCACCTCCTTTGGTGCTTTGAGTGCCAATGCTTTCTGGTATGCGGATGCAGCCTCGCTTAGACTATTGAGTTCTTGGTGGACAATGCCGATATAATATTGAGCGAGACTCCCAATGTCATCTGAGGTGGCATATTCTTTTTGAATAGATTGAAATTCGGCGAGTGCCTGATTGTACTGCTCTGCATCAAGATAGCGGACACCGCGTTCAAACCGGATGTTAATTTCCCGTTCAGCATCGCACCATCCCACCGTTGGCGGTAGAACAATCAGGGTAAAAGAGAGAATAATATTTTTCAGTATGGGGAATAGATAGCATTGACGAGTAGGCATGCCGAGATGAGAAGATGAATATGGGACGGCATGAGAACCGTCCCAACGTTTCAGTGCGTGAAATTAATCACGACGTTTCTTCACTTGTCCCCACGTCGTGGCGAGTTTGTCCGCCGGTTCGACGGCGAGGAGTTTACCATCCATAATATCTTCAACTTCGCCGGCATCCACGGCTCTATCGTAGACATAGAGGTCGTCGAGGTAGAATTTCGCGGCGCTATAACCCGTTTTACCGATATAGAGTTTTTCTGCGCCTTGTGCGTGATCTTTCGGCACACCTGGTTCCGCGACGTTTTTGCCATTGACATAAAACGCCAACTTGGCGCCTTCTTTAACACCTGCGATATGGTACCATTCGCCGATTTCAAATGTGTCATTTTCACCGTCGGGACCTGCGCAGAGTGTGCCTTGGTTACCGGGGTTAAACCGATAGTGAATGTGCAGCGGCACACGGTTACAGGTCCAGATACCGGGTGAACGGTCAGAACCGGGTGCCTTTTTCGCGATGATCTGATCCCAACCCCCGGAGTTCGCCTTAGTAAAGTTGACCCAGAAGAGATAGGAGTTATCCTGATAATCTTCTAATTCTTTGAAGGAATCGACCTGCACACTGTCGCCAGCAGCGTCGAACAATATTGAGCCTTTGCCGTGGACGACTTCATCGGTGGCAATTTTCGCGCCATCAACTATGTCGCCGTCATTTCCACCGCCGGTTTCATCTATTATCTTTCCGCCTTTTGCTGCATCAAAGCTGAAGTAAAGGATCAAGCCGTCGTCTTTAACAGCGGCGTGTGTGATGATCGTGCTGCCCATTATGAGTAGAGCAACAGTGAGTAGATACATAACTAAACGCATAAGTAAATCTCCTCATATCAAAAGTAAAGCCAATTAATGTGCTATGCGAGACCCAAGGTTAGGGTCGGTTTCCAACCCTTGAATAATAGGGCACGCGTTTTAATCCACACAGATATTGTAGAAGAAACGCTTAAATATGTCAAGAAAAATCTGCATTTGTTTACGCTAAAGCCGTGGAAGCGTCGATTTTCATTTTGGAGAGATGAGAAAAGTGGGAGTTTTAGAGAGTAGATATGTTCTGGGTGAGAAAAGAGATATGGGACGGCATGAAAGCCGTCCCAACGTTTTAGCGTGTGAAATTAATCGCGACCTGTTTTCAGGTGTCCCCACGTCGTAGTGAGTTTATCTTTCGGTTCAACAGGGGTGAGTAAGCCCTCCATTACATCTATAACCTCGCCGCCGCTCAAAGCTCTATCGTAGATAAAGAGTTCATCAATATAGAAGAGCGCGGAAGCGTAGCCTGTTTTACCGATATAGAGTTTTTCTGTGCCTTGCGCGTGGTTTGCTGGAACGGTCTGTTCATCGACGACTTCGCCATCAATGTAAAACTTGAAGCCCGTACCTTCTTTGATCCCCGCAATATGGTGCCAGTCGCCAGCGGCGAACTCGTCCCCTTCTCCCTCAGGACCGACACAAAGGCTTCCGGCATTCCCAGGATTGAACCGATAGTGGATGTGTAAACTAACGCGGTTACAGGTCCAGATACCGGGAGAACGGTCGGACCCTGGTGCTTTTTTCGCAATAATTTGGTTCCAGGCACCGGAGTTCAATGCAGCGAAATTGAGCCAGAAAAGATAGGAATTATCGGTATAATTTTCTAACGCGGCAAAGGATTCAACCGTCACACTATCATTGCCATCGTCAAAGAATACCGCCCCTTTACCGTGGACGACTTCATCGCTAACAATCTCTGCGCCATCAATTAGGCCATCATTTCCGCCGCCTGTTCCATCTATAACTGTATTGCCGTTTGCTTCATCAAAACTGAAGTAAAGGATTAAGCCTTCGTCTTCGACTACGGCGTGTGTGGTGAGTGCGCTGCTCATTATTAGTAGCGCAACGGCGAGTAAATACATTATTAAACGCACGAGTAAACCTCCTCATGTTTTAAACAATTCACATACGATGCGAGCGGCTCACATTAGCGGAGGTTTTCAACCCATCCATTAGATGAACGACTCGCGTTCTAACTTACAAAAGTATTATAAAAGAAACTTCTAAATATTGTCAAGAAAAAATCTTTATTTGTATAAAACGAGTCAGTTTTCTGATCGTTTCGATTTTACGTGCAAGGTCGCTTCGTTCGGCTGAAGGTGAAGTTGGTTTGGTATCAGTTCGGCAAGATGTAGTATAATTTCACCGAATATAACATTCGTACGACTGCTGCTGATGTCCCTCGCGGTAAAAACCTTTTGACATACCTTTGTTGCTGTGTTATGCTAAAAAGCAGTTGAGAAGAGGTTAAGTGAAGAATCACGATGGATCCGCACTGTCTCATTTTTCGCTACAGTTGCGTATGTTTAGGGAATTAACAGAAAGGGATACCGAAGATGGAGCGTACCAATAACCAACCTGTCTATGTGGTTGCTATCTGTGGAAGTCTACGGAAAGGCAGTTCAACGCATGCGGCACTCCAAATCGCTCTCGCTGCCGCGAAGGATGCGGGTGCCGAGGTCGAATTGCTTGAGCTTGGCGAGTATGAACTCGTTTTTCAAGGCTCTGTCGCTAACGAAAGTGACTATCCGCCTGGCGTGTTCAAACTCCGGGAAAAGGTGAAACGTGCGCACGGTATACTTCTCGGTTCCCCGGAATACCATGGCAGCTTCAGCGGTGTCCTTAAAAGTGCTCTTGATCTAATGGGTTTTGATGAATTTGAAAATAAGGTTGTCGGACTTATCGGTGTGTCTGGTGGACGGATGGGTGCGGCAAATGCGCTTTCTATGTTACGCACGGTCGGCACAGCACTCCACGCTTGGGTCGTCCCGAAAGACGCATCTATCCCGAACTCATCTCAGGCATTTGATGCTGAGGGTAATTTGCACGACCCTGAATTAGCTGCACGTGTTGAAGCCGTTGGTAGACAGGTTACCGAATTCGCGGCACTTCGGAATTCAGTATAAACAGGACTTACGCATTTTTCCATGATAACGAACGTCCTACGCACTGCAGGCGAGGTTTCAAACCCCGCCTGCAGTGGAGTCTGCATAAGTCCTAATAAATCTAAAACCACAACGAATTGAACCATTCAATGAACGCAATACACAATTGGGATACATGGATCGGTACAGACGAGGCAGGTAAAGGTGATTATTTTGGACCGCTCGTTGTCGCGGCTGTTTACGTGGATGCTGAATCCCGAGAAACCTTCTCAGATTTAGGGATTACTGATGGAAAGACCTTGTCAACGCGCCGTATCCGAAACCTTTCGGAATTAATCCGTTGTCATAATGCGCAGCATGTCGTTGTTGTGGAAAGGATGCCTACTGAATATAATGCCCTTTACGCGACTCTCCGCAGGCGGGGACAAAACCTAAACCATCTACTCGCGTCGCTTCATGCTGAGGCTATTCGGACATTGGCGGCCAGCGTTGGCGCGAAACATGCACTTGTTGACAAATTTGCTAAAGATCACCTTATCACTGGACAACTCGCCCAACGTGCGAATAACGTACCCCATTTACAGCGTGATAGCGTGCGCGCTGCGCCTGCGACGCTTGGGATAGAAATCAGACAGGTAACAAAGGCGGAACGCGATATCGCAGTCGCTGCAGCCTCTATTATCGCGCGCGATGCTTTTTTGACAGGGATGGATACATTGTCCGAAACATATCAGATTCGCTTACCGCGGGGTGCGTATCAGGTTATTGAAGCCGGTAAAGAATTTGTGGCACTGCACGGGAGTGAGGCATTAGGAGATGTCGCGAAACTCCATTTTAATTTGACTGATGCTGTCCGTGCTCTGTGAGCCATATATCTCCTTGCCAACATTATTTAAACCCCCTAAAGAATCAACGGTATGAATGCCTTATGGCATTCCCCGCCCCTTATCAGGGGGACTTTAAGAAGGAATGCGTAAGTCCTAACGTTCATTCTGGAAAATTCTTTGTAGTACGAGAGAAATCATGGAAGAATTGTTTAGTATCCATTACGCCGAAGTTGGGCTTAAAGGGAAGAATAGAGTATTTTTTGAAAAACGGCTTGCGAACAATATCAAACTCGCCTTGCGCGGTACCGGGTATGCTGAAGTAGAACGACTTCACGATAGGATTCTCGTGCATCTTGGTGAATATGCCAATATATCTGAAATTAAGGAACGGCTGTATCAAGTTATGGGTATCGCCCATTTTGAACTCTCATGTCGTACCAAAACTGACATCGCAGCTATTAAAGATGCGGCACTGCGACACATCCAAAATGTTTCTTGTGAGTCGTTTAAAGTCGAGACAAGGCGATCAGACAAAACCTTTCCATTAACCTCACCAGAGGTTAGTGCGGAGGTCGGCGGGTATCTCGTCAAAGAGACGGGTGTCCGTGCGGATATGCATAATCCTGACGTGGTCTGTTGGATTAAAATAACACAGAAAGCAGCCTATATTTCTACAGAAAAAAATCAAGGCATCGGTGGTTTACCCGTCGGCGTGAGTGGTAAGGTGCTCGTCATGTTATCCGGTGGAATTGACTCGCCCGTTGCTGCATGGCAAATGATTAAGCGTGGCGCGAAAGCCGTATTTATTCACTTTTATAGTTATCCTTACACAGATAAGGCTTCTTTGGAGAAAGTTATTGAAATTGCGCAGATCTTAGCGGTATCAAACTACCGTAGCACAGTCTATCTCGTTCCATTTGCGGATCTCCAGCAAACCATTGTTGCTTCAACACCCGCACCCTTTCGGGTTTTATTGTATCGGCGGATGATGACCCGAATCGCGGAACGCGTCGCCGCGATGGTGGATGCGGAGGCTCTTGTTACTGGAGAAAGTCTTGCCCAGGTCGCTTCGCAGACGTTGACGAACCTGCGAACGATTGAAGCGATCGCCGAAATCCCGATCCTGCGTCCACTTATCGGCGAGGACAAGGCTGAAATTATCACAAAAGCACAACGGATAGGGACCTTTGATGTATCTACACGTCCGCATCAAGACTGCTGCTCACTCTTTGTACCGAAACATCCTGCCACCGGCGCGTCGCTTATTGAATTAGATAATGCAGAATCGGGGTTGGATATAGACGCACTGGTTGAAGACGCACTGAACAATCTCGAAAAACAGGTAGTAGAATAGTTATCAGTTATCGGTTCGCTTCGCTTTCAGTTTTCAGTTAAGAGGGGTCTTGGGGTGCTAACAGATACTTTCACTGCTACAAGAGGGTAACTGATGACTGACAACCGGCAACGCATTAGAAAAATGGCTTCCGAAAGAATACTGCTGATTCGACTCAGTTCCCTTGGCGATATTGTGCTCACAACACCGGCGATCCGAGCCGTTCGTGCGCGTTTTCCAGATGCGTATATTGCTATGCTTGTCGCAAAACAGTCGGCAGAGATCCTCCATGAAAATCCGCATCTCAATGAAATAATTACCTTTGACCGACTCGCTAAAAATAAGGATACGGGTGAAATGTTGCGGGTTATCCGTATGCTGCGTGAACGGAAATTCACGTTGGCTATTGATTTTCAGCGGAAATTTCGCACTGAGATGTTGATGTATTTCAGCGGTGCTGCCGAGCGTGTCGGTAAGGGTAGGTTCTGTACCGTCCGCGTCCGTGAACAGGGTAACAAACACGCCACAGCACACTATTTCGAGTTGTTACATGCAGCGGGTATTCCGGCAGCGGATCCGAGATTGGAAGTGTTTCTCGCTGAATCTGAGCGGTTAGATGCAGCGCAACGGTTTGACACTGCTGGTGTTAACGCTGGAGAATTAAAGGTCGGATTTTTTCCGGGTGCTGGTTGGAAATTACGGGAGTGGATGCCTGATCGCTTCGCTGCCATTGGTGACAAACTTGTGGAGCGTTTCAACGCCAATGTCCTGATTTTTGGTGGACAAAAGGAGATGGAACTTGTGCAGACTGTTGCGAGTCTCATGAACGCGCGCGCTATTCCGTTTGCGGGCAATCTTCAAATTCGGCAGTTAGCTGCCTGTATTGAAAAGTGTGATCTATTTCTCACCAACGATACCGGTCCGATGCATATTGCCGCAGCGGTTGGAACTCCCACGGTGTCTCTGTTCGGTCCCGGTAATCACATTCGGTTTCAACCGCTCGGAGACTTAAATCAAACCATCCGTCACCCTGTGCCGTGTAGCCCTTGCAAGCAGTTCACGGATAAATGCAAAGACAATATCTGCATGAAAGGTATCGGTGTGGACGAGGTATGGGAGTCGGTCTCTCACACGCTTGCGAAAACTACCTAACTCAGACAGATTCCGCAGTCAACTACGGCTGAGCGAGTCTTTACCCGCATGCTGCCTCGAAAACACGTAAGTGATTCTCACCGAGAACTTTTCGGATATCTTCATCAGAGTAGCCGCGTTCGCTTAACCCTTCTACGATTTTGATGAACTCACTGGCATCCTTGAGTAAATCTCCGCCGCCATCAAAGTCCGAACCGATGCCGACATGGTCGATGCCCGCGATGTCGATTGCGTAGGCAATGTGGTTAAGCAATTGCGCCAGGGGTGGCATTTTCTGCCATCCGTCTATCGTAATAAACCCGGGCACAAAGGTGATCCCCACAACACCGCCATTAGCCGCTAAGGCTTTCAGTTGTTCGTTGCTCAGGTTCCGTGAGTGGCGACACAATGTCTTGCAATTGCTATGCGATGCGATGACAGGGTGTTCCGAGATTTCGAGAACATCCCAAAATCCACGTTCACTGATATGCGAAACATCAACGAGCATGCCTAATCGGTTCATCTCTTTGACTAATGCCATACCAAATTGGGTCAAGCCACCGCCCATATCCTCTTCATCATTTCCCGTTGATGCCCATGTATTCAGGTTATGGGTCAAGCCAATTGAACGCACACCCAGCAGATAGAGTGAACGTAGTATATTCAGACTCCGTTCAACTGCTTCGCTGTTTTCGATGGCAAGAATTGCAGCAAGTTTGCCGGCTGCCTTCGCTTTGCGAATATCGTTCGCATTCCGAGCGATGCAAATGTCGTCAGCGTTTGCTGTTACTTCTTCGTTGAACCAACCGAACGCATCTAACGCGTAGGCGAGATGATTTTTCCAGGCGCGCGTCACGTCAACGGCGAAGAAAGCCGCATCAATGCCACCTTGCCGCATTTTCGGGATGTTGAGTTGGATACCGATGGCTTCTTCTGCCGGCGGCACGGGACCGCGGAGATAAGCAATAGTACCGGTGGGTTCCATTGGAGTTCGGACATTTTCGTTAGCGAGGCTCACGTTGCCTCGACGAATATGCGCGACGATGGCATCGTTGTGCGAATCAATCACGAGTGCTTGCTCGTGTAGTTCCGAGATTTGCTTATTTGATTGTGTTTGTCTATTTTTCTTTTCCATAATCCTCAGGCTTAATCGACAGGACTTACGCATTTTTCCATGATAACGGATATCCGACGCACTGCAGGCGGGGTTTTAAACCCTGAAGAAACACCCCAGCAAAAACCCTGCAGTGGGGGCTGCGTAAGTCCTAATCGAATACCGTTTGTATCGTTCGTTCGGCTATATCAGGCGTAATCTGCAACGTCGTCGCGACGGTATAAGGGAGGTTATGTTGCGCGACGTATTCTGATAAATTCGTGAGGGTTTCAACAATTGCTTCAGGCGCGACAGCCGGTGGACGGTAGTTAATCTGTAAACACTCCAGGGCATGACGATACTGCATCCACGGTTGCGATTGCAGCGCAGCCATCAGCAAAATGCCGAGTCCTACTAGTTCGCCGTGTAAAACATTTCTACCGATTGTGGACGTTAAATGGTTCTCAATAGCATAGGTAAAATAGTGTTCGCTGCCTTCTTCAACGCGACTATGCCCGCATAGATTGCAAAGCTGCACCTCCATGCAAAGGAGATCGAATAGCAGTTTCAATCCATCGGGGGTGCCGCTGCCGATTTCTCGGGCATTTTCGAGAAGCGTTTGAAGGAGCGTTTCTGCTATGTTAATTGTTTGCGGCGTCAGCTGCTGATCGGGTGGGTTTGCACCCATCTTCTCCGCTTCTTGCCAGTCCCGGAGTGCTGTCGCGATTGACAACACATCTGCGGCACCGCTTGCACGCATTGCAGCGGGTGCCTTGCATAGCATATCCATATCTACGATAACCGTGTCAGGCGTTTTTGTAGGGAGGTACCGGACGCATCCGTTTTCTCTGACCCCTGTGGCGTCGGTGAGAAAAGCGTCTGTTGATAAAATAGTCGGGAGTGCGATGAGGGGCAATCCATTTGCCGCTGCGACGTACTTAGCGGTATCAATTGTTAATCCGCCGCCGATTCCGTAGACCACTTCACCTTCACACGCTTCGGCGATTGCAGCCATCGCTGCGTCTGTATTTCCTGTAACGTAGATCAGTTGATGAGAATTGATATCAATGCCTTTGACTGCCTTCCATGCCGGTTCTGTTGTCAAAACGATTGCGCCACGTCGTTCCTTAATATCAGCAAACGCGCATCTCACCATATCCGGCAGTCGTCCAATTTTTTCCTCAGAACAATCCTCTAACAACATCAGAAACCTCTCATCCAGGGCTATTTAGTTTTGAATCTTCTTTTTCAAGCCCGGTGCGGTTCCAAACCGCACCTACCGGCCTGGGGTGTCCAAAATTGGACGAAAAAACCGAGAACTGAATAGTCCTGCCTCTCATTGATTCAAATGGTGCTTTAATTCATTGATGACGGTAAATCCACAAGATATATCTGCCGAGATCCTTCGTGAACGGAATCGAAGGTAATGGTTTTTCCGTCTGGTGCCCAGCGCGGATGTAAATCGCATCGGATATCTCCGGTGAACTGTTCTTCGTGGTGGAATTCCCCTAAGACGGTCTTTCGATTTTCAGCGATATTGTAGACCATCAATTGTGCGAGTCGTTTGGGCCCTCGGGGGTATGTGTCGCACAGCAGCCACTGCCGGTCCGGTGAAAATGAGGCGTGTCCATCGTTTGGTAGGACTCCGCGCCCGATCGGCGTAAAGTTGCGCGCGCCATCCGTAAATTCAACAAATCCCATCTCACCGACGATGTCTGAAGATACAAGAATTTGTGTTGGTGTCCGCCAATCGAAATGTGACACACGATACCCGAACGGAATTTGCATTTCCAAATCGGAGCCGTCAGGGTTCACTGTCCAAAGCGAGGTGTAAAATCCTGTTTCCTGACGAACGCGGCAAAAAAATAGGAGTCGTGTGCCGTCCGTGTTAAACAGGACATGATTGAACCAGGTCCGTTTTCCTACCACGCGTTTGTCCGTACTTGCTCGGATAACATCAGCGATAGAGAGCACCAGTTTAGAACTTCCATCTTGGAGGTTGAGTTGATATAAACCGTCTTCCTCCGGTTGTGCTTCAACGTTGTCGGATTTGCTGTCGGTAGCGTACCCAACAACAGCGCGACAGTGTGCCATCCGCCCATAATTCAAGCCTATGGCGTACGGGGCAGTTGGCGACACGGCAGCAATTGCACCTTGTATAGTGCGCACTGCGCCTGTAGTAGGATTTAAGGCACGTGATACAAGCGTACCGTTCTCCCAATCGTTAAATGTAAATTCCGCATCAACCCGATCACTGTCATCTGTTGTGATGTTACCGATCCAATGCATCATGCTGCCTTGTTGAAGATTAAAAGCGGAAGTCTTCGCGTGCGGTGTAAATTGATGCGTGTCCCGATCAACAAGTCCGACGGCTGCCACATCTTCTGGCAAAGGGCGGTGTGTATGAAAATCTGTCTCTAATGCCAGATGATACCTTGACGTACGATCCCACGGATTTATACCGTAATACCCAAAAAAATGGTGCTTTGAGCCGATAGACAGTCTTTGTACATTCATATATATTTTTTATCCGCCTAATTTGACATAAAGTTGCTGCTTCGGTAACAGGACTATTTAGTTTTAGATAAATTATCGGATTTTTAAATTTTTGAATCTTCTTTTTCAAGCCCGGTGCGGTTCCAAACCGCACCTACCGGTCCTGGGGGTTCAAAATTGGACGAAAAAACCGAGAACTAAATGGCTCTGACTTCGGTAATGAATTAATTTGACGTATTGGTTGAATTATAGCATAATTGGCATATTGAGACATTAATTCAATACTTTCGCTTATTTTCCTTGTAAGTCCGACATATTTCACTGCATGCGAATTTTGAAACCGAAATCTGGCTTCATCGTTTTATTTATTGACATTCCGAAAAAGGATCGGTGGTTTCCCTGAATAGATTTGGCACCTTACCTGAATATAGCACGCGAGACGCCTTTTTGTATTCTTAACCACAGGTGACCCGGACACAAAAAAATGCAATTTGCAGTGAAAACAGATACAGGTAAGCTTCGCGATAGGAACGAAGACTTATACTATTTTGATACGCAGCTTCAACTGTTTGTTATCGCCGATGGTATGGGTGGACACGAACGCGGCGACCTCGCGAGTCGTATTGCTCTTGAAGTTATTCAGGAGTGGGCGGAAACCCAAGCGTCTCCCCAGAGCGATTTGGGTCCCATGAAACGACTCGGTGTTTTGAGCGAGCTTGCGGAGGAAGCGAATCAGCGTATTTATACTTCCACCGAGAATCGAGGTAAGGGTCGCGGTATGGGCACTACCCTCATCGCGGGTTTTGTTACCTTCAGTTACCTTGCTTATGTTCATGTCGGGGATAGTAGGCTCTACGTCTTACGTGATGAAACCCTCACACAGATAACGACGGACGACTCCTTTGTTCAAAAGATGGTCGAAAAGGGTGAAATCACTCCAGAAGAGGGACGGGTCCATGAAAAACGGAACATTATTACGCAGGCTATCGGTTTGAAGTCAACGGTTGCTGTCAATGCTGATGCCTACCCGCTCGTCCCCGGGGATATTGTGCTTGCTTGTACAGATGGTTTACACGACTTAATTATTGACGACCGCGAGATTGCTGACATTATCTTGGCTGCCGCTGATATTGAAGCGGCATGTGAAAATCTTGTGAACAAGGCACTTGATTATGGCGGCACCGATAACGTTACGGTTCTACTTGTAGCCGTTGATTGACCCACCCACCTGAAGAACAGCCCCCCAGTTCTCTTCCTTAGATTTTTAGAAACCTGTCCGTCTTTCCCAAAGCAAAATTACCCCTCTGATGTGCTTTCTTCTTGGTCTCCGAAGACTAACACGCCATCTGGATCCACTTCCTCTGCTTCTAACGTTTCGAGGTGTGTAGGTATTGTTAATTCTGGCAATTCAATACGTTCCGCTTCAGCCCACAAGCGTTCGAGATTGTAGTAGGCACGTCTTTCGGAAAGAAAAACGTGTACGACAAAGTCAACATAGTCTAATAAAATCCAATCTGCTCTACGTGTGCCTTCCTGATGCCAAGGTTTCTGTTCCCAGTTGGTTTCAAGTTCCTCAAGAACGGCTTGTGAAATACCTTCTACTTGGATATCGGAGTTCCCGCTGAAGATCGCAAAGAAGTCCGTGAAGCCATCAAGTTCTCGCAGATCGAGGATAACGCCGTCTTCTGCCCGGCGACTCATTGCTGCGGCAGCTGCGGCTTTTAACATATCTAATGTGTCTTTTTCTGTTTCCATTGTTGTTTCCTTTAATTTTCAACGCTCAAAGTTCTTTAACGTACTATTGTAGGTATGAAGCGTATTCGGATGAATCATCACCCCTTTTTCGAGAAGGTGCTCAATTTTCGCCCGAGCGACGCAATGCACTGCACGCTCCAAATCTGTATATGCCAACTCCCGCACCATACGAACAGCACGGTGTGTCCGTGTTGGCTCCGCAAAGTCTGCTACGTATAGGACTTGTGAGAGAGACCCCATTGATGGGCTTCCAGTGGTATGGTTCCGAATGGCTTCGAGTACCTCTAACTCGGTTATAGCGAATTTCTCTATAGCCAGTTTTACACCGATGAGTGGGTGCAGCAGCGACGGGTTTATCTCTTCAACCGGATCAAGACGGATATCATAGCGACGTACCGCATTATATAATTCCTTAGCGTTCATCCATTTCGCGCTATCGTGTAAAAGCGCGGCAAGATTCGCATGCCAAACATCTACTTCATGAACACAGGCGAGGTCAACCGCCATTTCTTGTACGGAAAGCACATGCTGAAAGCGTTTCTCGCTCAGTTTGTTGGAGAGATACTGCTGAATTTCAATTGACTTCGGGTGCGTCCGAAGTTCTTCAAGTGTAATGTTCATCTGGCCGTATGCGCGCTATTTAATCTTTCTTATCGTCAATGTGAATCCCTAATTCGGCTAATTCAGCAAGCAACTCTCGTTCGGTGTCTGACAAAATCGTTTCCGGCAACGGCGTACGAATCGCGTATTCCTCATTGATCCATTTTGACAGATCCGCTGCCTTACACCGAACACTGCAGAATGGGAAGTTTTTCGGTAAAGGTGTTCCCTGTTTCCATACAAAATCGTAGGTTGTTCCGCACATACTGCATGTGTGTTCCACGTTCTTAATGTCCTCGTTTTCGATTTGGGTGTGTCAATTTTTAAACGGGTTTTTTCGTTTGTTGATACAACCGATGTCGATGAATATAAGTTTCGACTGTTTCGGGTACGAGATACCGGATCGAAAGCCCTTTCCGAATTCGTTCACGGATGGCTGTAGCGGATATATCCACACCGGTTACCGGGAACGTCGTGACCCGTTTGCGTACTTCTAACGGGACTCGGTTCAGGTCGTAATTCGGACGTGTTGTTGCGATCATAACACATCGCGCCAAAACCTCGTCAAAGTCTTTCCAGACCTTATACTCAATGAGCGAATCAGCACCGATAATCCATGCGAGTTCTGCCGTTTCTCCGTAAAGTTTCTGCAGAGATTTCAGTGTTTCAATGGTATATGACGGACCGGCGCGCTCCAATTCAATCCGTGATACCTCGAAATGTGGGTTCTCTGCAATCGCCAGAAGTACCATCTGAAATCGGTGTTCGGGTTCGATAATATCGGCATCTGCGACCTTGTGCGGGGGTCTGGCAGAAGGGATAAACAAGATATTATCGTATCCCAATCCAACCCGGACTTGTTCAGCACTGAGTAGATGCGCGTAGTGAATCGGGTTGAATGTGCCGCCCATCACAGCGATTCTTTTGGTTATTTTCAGCATCAGAATGTCCAGCAGATGCAAGCTTGATATCGTGAACGTTGTCCTTCTTCACGCCTCTTAAAGTATATAGGTTTCCATGAGAAAAGTCAATGTAAAAATCGCGGTGGGTTAACTGCCGTGCACACGCGCCTTGTAATCGTCATAAGCCCGCTCAATCTGTTTTGCGGATTCTTCGGGACCGAGAAAATGTGCACCCGTTAGCACAACAGGTGGTTTCCCGCGTTCTGTCAGGAGCTCAGCAACGCGGCACTTAATCGCATTGACAATTGATAGTGTTCCAATACTGGACGTGGGTCCAACAGGATACGCTAAATTCGGTATATCAACAACCGCATCACCCGGCGGATTACAGTTGTCGATCGTTAGGTCCGCAATTTCAAAGAGCCGTTTGCCAGAGGTGTGCTTCGAGGTAGATGAACGGCTGTGTGCGATAGAACTCACCGCAATGACAGGTAAACTCCGTTCCTTCGCGCCTATTGCCATTTCAACAGGTAGAATATTCGTACCAGAATTAGAAAATACCATCATGCAGTCGTGGGGACCGAAAGAGAAGTTCCGTAGGATCACTTCTGCATATCCTGAGATATTTTCCAGAAAAAGTGCTTGGCGTTGACCGTTGCAACCGACGACTTGGTTGTGGTAGGTAACCGCTAATTCTACTATAGGAAAAAACCCCGGAAAACTTCCGTAACGCGGAAAGATTTCTTCGACTGCCATGCGGGAATGTCCCGATCCAAATAGGTAGACGAGCCCGTCCTCGGCTATTGTTTCAGCGCACATATCGGAGGCTTGTGCAATTGCGTCGGTTTGCGTCGCTTCAATCTGTTTTAGGATGTCTTGGGCGGTATGTAGATAGCGTAGATAAGAAATGCTCATAATGTTGTTTGCTGTAACCTCAATCGCTTGGTTTCTGAATTTTAAGGGTGTAGCCTATAGGTCTATATTGCTACAGTGCTGTTACTTATTCTATCACTATTTTGACATATTCACAACGCTTTTCTGTCCACTTTCCAGAGTCATTCAGTTTCGGTTTTCTGTTAGTTGTATCGATAAATCGGGATGCCGAAAAATGGTGTAAATTTCATAGCAAATCGAGAAATCTATGAATTTTCATGAAGTGCCGTAAACCTAATCCACGACTGGGTTTTTGGCGGTTTTAGTAGCAGGATCGTTAAAGGCTGCTATGAAATTTGCTATGAAAACTGTGAAATTTTTGTGATTTTATTTCTGCTGTCATTTTACACAGATGCCCTCCGCACCGGACTGAAAACGTGAAACCCCAAACATACACAAAAAATCCGCGCAATTGTGACTTCACCGAATAAATTTGACGATTTTGCTTAAATTTTGTAAAATATAGCATTAATAAAATAAAATATATTGATTTTATTATAAATAATTGGCTTAAATCAGTATAAATACCAGTTTTTTTACAAAATTTTTGAGATTCTTTTATATGGCTACAAATATTAATCCGAAGACGATATTCACGGGTGATAATCTGCCTATAATGCGTGGGATAAATAGTAAATCAGTGGATTTAATCTACCTTGACCCACCCTTTAATAGCAATGCCAACTACGCAGCACCTATAGGTTCAGAGGCTGCGGGGGCTGAATTCAAAGATACGTGGACGCTTGATGATGTTGATAATGCTTGGCTTGATCTAATTGAGGCAAAATATCCCGCCTTGAACCGAGTTATCCATGCTGCTATGACAAACAGCGATAAATCTTACCTCATTTACATGGCTGCTCGATTACTGGAAATGAAGCGTATTCTAAAAGACACGGGGTCTATCTACCTTCACTGCGACCCGACGATGAGCCATTATCTCAAGTTGATTATGGATACCATTTTTGGGAAACAAAACTTTAGGTCTGAAATTACATGGAAGCGGGCAACGTCTGCACAAAAAGGATCGCAACATCGTAGTTTGCGATGGGGCAACAACGTTGATATTCTGTTGTTTTACGCATCGTCATTATTGACATCATTATCTCCAGAACGAGAGTTGACAGAACCAGAAATCAAAGAGAAATTTGATCGTGTCGATGAGAATGGTCGGCGGTATTATGACGACTCATCTCATATTTGGAGAACTCCAAATATGGGTGATCGTCCAAACCTTTGTTATGAATGGCGTGGTTTTGTGAATCCACATCTGTCTGGATGGAGATTGAGTAAAGAACGCTTGGAGGAGGAGTATCAAAAGGGAAATATCGTTATTCGCCCTGACGGGAAATTAGAACGTAGAAAGTATCTTGAGGACTATAAAGGTGCTTCCTATGGCAACCTTTGGGACGATATACTTCCTACATCAGGGAATGAACGCACAGGCTATCCAACTCAAAAACCTCTGGCACTTCTTGACCGTATTATCAAAGCCTCGTCTAACAAAGGTGACGTGGTGTTTGATCCATTCTGCGGTTGTGCAACAACTCTCGTCGCAGCAGGCAGACTTCAACGGGATTGGATAGGTATTGATATATCAGCGAAAGCAGCTGAATTAGTTGTTGAACGTATCAAAGCAGATCAGGGATTGTTTCAGAAAATTGTTGCACGCACAGATATTCCTAAACGCACGGATTTAGGCGATATTCCCCGATACAACGCACCTGAAAACAAAACACGGTTATATGGAGAGCAAAGCGGGAATTGTAATGGGTGTGGTACACATTTTCAGCAACAACACCTTGAAGTTGACCATATTATCGCAGAAAATGTTGGGGGGACTGACCATATTGAGAACCTTCAACTGCTCTGTAGTAACTGCAACAGGATAAAAGGGGACCGTGGACAAGAATATCTGCTCTCAAGATTGAATAAAGATTGAATCAGACTGTTTTTCAAGTTTAAAACGATTTATTACGAATTTCTAAAGTTTGGACAATTCGTGTTGCGTGCAGGTTGAGTTTTCAAGCGACTGTGTATTTTCCACAGGTGTCAAACACTCACCGAACTCTGAGAAAAATCCCTCACTCCAGCGGAGTGCTATGTATTGGTGCCTCACATACCGCTCCGTTGGAGCGGAAGAGTGGGTTTATCGGGTGCCTATAGATATATTGCTCCGCTGGAGCAAAGAGGTTTCTGTTTTATGTGTTGATTTCATTGCCTTGAACATAAGTGAGATTTCCCGAATTTCTTATGTTGAACTCACCTTTGAAAAATTGTCCAAAGTTTAGTATTTTTGGTGAATTGGAAGTTAACTAATTCCAACACGAATTATTACGTAAAAATTTCTGCAAGTACTATCTGACTAATTCCGTTTTCTTAATAAATTGACACCTATATCATACCATTTCTAAAAGATTATATTGCATTGACAGGTCGTCTCAAGATCCCACAAGACTGCACAGGCTAACAGCCTATGCTACAAAAGCTCTCGTTTATTGAAGCATTTTCGATCAGAAATGGTATAAGTTGACACGTGTGGTATGGTTAGGTGAAGTCCGATCTCGGTTCAGCGTTGGGTGAGATTGAGAAACCTCGTCTTGCTCGGCGGCGGATCGCCGCTAATAGATAAGAAAGACAAGGTTTCCCAAACTCGCAAGCGTTAGGTGGATGCTAAAAAACTCGGTTGAGAATCGTATAGCGTGCTATTACCTGATTTGATACCGCTTAACAGCATCCATATCAAGACTGACACCCAGCCCCGGAGCATCTGACAGGTGGATCGCACCGTTGGAGAGATCCATGCTACCGCCGGAGAGATCGTCAACGCGGATGTGTGGGAGTTCGTCAATGGGCATCGTGCAATTTGGCAGTGTGCAAGCGATGTGTGCGGCAAAAGTCGAAGCGACACACGAACCGAACGCGAAGATTTGCACCCAAATCGGCAAGTCGGCGGCTTCGGCAACAGCAGCACTTTTGCGGATACCTGCGACGTTGCCCCCCATATTGACAGCGTCTACTGCGTCAGCGCGGATGTTCTCCAAAATCCCTGGGGGTGCGCCGAGATGCCGAGCGACTGGAACCTCTACCTCTTCCCGCATTTGGCGGTACCAAGACAAATCCTCAAATCGGATTGGGTCTTCATAGACTTCGATGTTGTATGGGAGCAATTCTTGTGCGAGTCGAAGTCCTGTCTCCAAATCACCAAATTCCGTGTTTGGGTCAACGCGAATCTCGAAATCGGGTCCGCAGGCTTTTTCAATTAAACGCGCGGTCTCAACGATATTCGCTTTCCGAGCCTTGAGTTTATGTACCCGGAATCCCATATCCGCGGCGCGTTCTGCCTCCGCTGCGGTTGCTTCCGCTGGCATCGGTGGTGACCAGTAAGCGAGCTCAACGCTATCTCTATATTTCTGACCGATTAACTTATGGGCGGGTACGCCCAATGCCTGTCCTGCTAAGTCGTAAAAGGCACACTGGAGGGCAAATGACTCGGAAGCGAGGTCTATATCCCAAAGGTTCTTGCCAACATATTTTTCGGCGATGCTGTCGGCTTGATCCGTAATGTCACTATTCAGAGAATTGCTCTCTCCGAGTCCAGTCAGCCCTTCATCTGTGTGTACCCAAATCAGGGTTGTCGGATACTCCATACCCCGGTGTTCTTGTATCGCTGGGATAAATGGGATGGAGATGGTGCGGTATTCAATGCCTGTGATTTTCATCGGTTTCCCTCCAATCTCTGGTTTTTGATAGTTGGAATTGTATGCGATTGCCTAATTGATGTCAAACATATTAACACTTTTCTTCTGGATTTTAGATTAGAAGTCTGCTATAATTTTGATGTATTCTGTAGAGAACTCGATAAATTCTAAAGGGCACGATTTGTATGCCCGTTTGAGAAAAGGATACCCTTTTTGATGAAACACATAAAAATTCCCGGCGTTAGCAAAGACATCTCACATTTGATTCTGGGTAGCATGCTGTTTTCGCCTACCCGATTTGACTATAGCACTGAAATGCTTGACGCGTTTTTTGAAGCAGGCGGGAATGCGATTGACACTGCACACGGCTATGGTGGTGGTGATAGTGAGATGCTCATCGGACTCTGGATGCGGCAACGTGGGAACCGAGACGATGTTTTTCTCATTGATAAAGGTGGCCACCCACAAGGCAGAGTGCCACGCCCGCGTCTCTCTCCTGAAGAACTCAAAGCCGATCTCGATGAGAGTCTTGCACGGCTTCGCATTGGCTATATTGACCTTTACATGCTCCATCGCGATGATCCGGTGATACCCGTTAGCACGATTATTGATTATCTGAACACGGAAATAGGTGCTGGACGTATCGGAGCGATTGCTGCCTCCAACTGGCAACCGGAGCGTATTATTGAGGCTAACGCTTATGCAGATGAAAATGGACTGGCGGGTTTCGTCTCTTGTAGTAACAATATTAGTCTCGCAGTGCCGATGGAGCCGATGTGGTGGGGTTGTGTCTGTGTAGACGATGCCGCACGCGCTTGGCATCAGGAAAGCCAATTTCCGTTGATGCCGTGGTCTTCGCAAGCACGCGGTTTCTTTAGCGGTGCGTTCACACCGGAGAACCGAGATAACGGAGATATGGTGCGCGTCTATTACAATGACGAAAACTTTGAAAGACTTGCCCGCGCAAAGAAATTAGGAGAAAAATACGGCTATTCCGCAATTCAGGTCTCCCTTGCCTATTGCTTGAATATCTCGTTCCCCGTTTTTCCGATTATTGGACCCGCGACTTTAGATGAAATGGGGGCCTCACTCGGCGCGAGGGAACTTGAACTCTCTGATGCTGAAATGAAATGGCTTAACTTAGAAACGGATGGCGACCCTCTATGATGATTCGGATTTTTTTTCTCCTACTCTGCCTTCAATTCATCCTTTTCCCCTTCGGCTTTGCTCAAGAGAGCTGAGGTGCCTGAAGCAATCCCGCGATTCCACATGGCGGGATCGGTGGAGTCAGTTTGACTTCAGGAGAATTGAAGAAATTTCAGGGCACTTTCAGTATGATGCGATGGTTTGATGCACAAGGCGGACACCTTGAAACAAAAGGTATTTCCCCAGAAGGAAAAGTAGTAGAGGTGCCGTTGCATCGACACCATGTTAAACTAAACATATTTCGCATTGATATTGGGTTGAAATATCAATTCAATTCGCAGTGGATGTTAGAAGCGAATGTGCCATACGAGACCAAAATCCAAGAGGCGACCATTGAAGAAATTGATCCGCTCACGGATGCCCAACGAAAAGCAATTGAGCGGAATCGGGACAATCATCACCGAAATGAGACCTACATCGGACCTACTGATTCCGATGTTTTCCTTGGGTATCGCACGCGGGGGCTGCTTATGGAGAACGATTTTTTGATGGCACGTATCGGAACAACAATTCCGTTTGGCAAAACCGAAGAAGATCCGTGGAAGTTAGGGGATGCTGGACTTGAGCATCTCCATATCCAGTTCGGTACAGGTACCTTTAACCCGATCGCCGATCTGCATTACAGTCTCCCTGTCTACAAAGGGTTAGGCGCGAATGCCAGTGTCCGGGGTAAACTTCCGTTCTATGAAAATAGCAAAACCTATCGCGGTTCCAGAGAGGTTACCTATACAGCCGGTCTGAATTATCGGTTCAATGACTGGCTTTTGCTTCAGGCAGGCTATCTCGGTTTTTATCAATCCTTCGCGTATTGGGCAGGGGAACAAGACATTAATAGCGGACTCCGGTTCAGTATGGTATCGTTCGGCGCATCGGTTGCAACGCCTTATGACATCCCGTTGTCTTTCGCGGCGATGTTCCCGTTAAGCCAAGAAACGCTTTATGACGATAGTGACGCTTTATTGGGTGGTAGGTACGAGGAGAGGGATGCCTTTGAATTCGGTCCTCTGGTATCGTTGACAGTTTTGTATGCGTTTTAACACTCTTCCGTCAAATCCCCATGCTTTAGCTTGCGGGATGTAGACGGCGAAGCACTCGCTTAAAAAATAGACGTGATACTCTGATAAAAAATGTAGTATAATGATAGTATCATGTTGGAAACCCTCAGAATGGACGTAGTCTTTCGGCTATGTGCTTACCTCCGACGTAGTCGTGAATAAAAGCGTGATACGTGATATGCCATGAGAAAAGCCCGCAAATACAAACTTCAGGATCAATCTAATACCCTCAAACTCGGCAACATGCTTGACGATATGTGGGGTATCCATATCCATATCATGCGTTTACAACGTAGATATTATCGCATGTTTGGTAAGAACCTATCTGCGTATCGCATCAATGCGCATGTTGCGAAACTCAAAAAGCGGACAAAACCGCATTGGACAGCCTTGCCGAGTCAGGTTGTGCAAGACGTTGTTTTGCGCTATGGTAAATCGCAAGGTGCTTTTCTTGATAATATCAAAGCCCGTAAAGCGGGTGAAACGACGCGTAAAGTCGGCAGACCGAAAATTAAACCACAACATAAATACAACTCCATGACGTTCACACAAGCGGGTTACGAACTTCAAGGCAATCGTATCAAAATCAACTGTATAGACACATGGTTTTCCTTTCACAAACACCGTGAGATCGAAGGGACACTCAAGACGATTACAATCAAACGTGATAAGTGCGGCGACTACTGGATATGCTTTTCATGTGAGAATGTTGACGATTCCGAACCCAAACCTAAGACGGGTAAGAGCGCAGGGTTTGATTACGGAAACAAAACATTCCTAACAAGTAGCGAAGGCGATAAGATAGAATCCCCGCAGTTTTTCAAACAATCACTCAAGACGTTGCGATCTCTAAACAAAGCATTAAGTCGTAAAGTCAAAGGTTCTGGCAATTGGTATCGTGCGTGTCGTGCTTTGGCAAGACAACACAGAAAAGTTGCCCGCCAAAGAGCGGATTGGCAATGGAAACTTGCCAGCGAACTTTGCATAGAGTTTGATATTCTCATTTTTGAAACGCTGAACCTTGACGGTATGAAACGGCTTTGGGGACGTAAAGTCTCTGACCATGCCTTCTATCAGTTTCTGCAAATACTGGAACAGAAGTGTATGAAGCACGGTAAGGCATTTGAAAAAATCAATCAATGGACAGTCACGACAAAGCCTTGCAGTGATTGTGGCTACCATAACGAAGAACTTTCTCTTTCGGATAGACAGTGGACGTGTCCTGAATGTGGTTCACACCACGACAGAGACGTCAACGCTGCGATCAATATCAAACGGGCAGGCTTGGCTGCCTAAAGTGGAGCGACACTAAGCCGGTGGACTCTCTGAGAAAACCGCAGTCGCGAGGAAGCACAAGCCCCAACCTTTAGGTTGTGGGTACCTTGACGCACTGTTTTCGCCGAGAAGGTGAGAGTAATGATGAAATTATTGAAACACCACCGTACGACACAGCAGATCAATTTTAGGGCATCACTTTCAAACAGATGTTCTATCGTGCTAATCGGACTCATCTTTTTTCTGAATTGTGGTGTCCCAAACAACCCGTATCCGAAATCTCAACAGCACGAAGAAATCTACTACAACACGTTCGATGAAGAACCAAAGCACTTTGACCCGGCAGTGTCTTATAGTTCGGATGAATACAGGTTTATCCAGCAGATTTATGAACCTCCGCTACAATATCATTACCTGAAAAGACCCTACGAATTGATTCCGCTAACGGCAGAGGCGGTTCCGCAGCCCCGATATTTTGATGCGAGTGGAAAAGAGCTGCCACAAGCGGTATCAGCAGCATCCGTTGCCCGTGCTGTGTACGAGATCCGCATCCGACCCGGTATCATGTTTCAGCCGCATCCGTGTTTCGCGAAAACCGAAGATGGAACATTGCGGTATCATAACTTGACAAAGGCTGATGTGAAGGGTTTTACCGAGATTAAAGATTTCCCGATGACAGGGACGCGTGAGTTGACCGCGGCGGATTATGTCTACCAGATCAAACGGATGGCGGATCCACGGCTCTCCTGTCCGATTCTCAGTACATTGCAGGATTATATCCTCGGCATGAAAACGTATTCGGCTGCCCTTGCGAATGCGCAGACCGATGCACCTTTTCCGGGTGTAGCGGTTGTGGATCGATACACGTATCGGGTTACCCTAAAGGCGAAGTATCCACAGTTTGTATATTGGTTAGCGATGCCGTTCTTTTCGCCGATGCCTGAAGAGGCGATTGACTTCTACAATCAACCCGCTGTTAAAGACCGAAATATCACGATTGATAGGTTTCCTGTCGGAACGGGTGCCTATCGGATGGACACCCTCATTGCACATAAAGAGATCGTGCTCGTCAAAAATGAGAACTTTCGGGTAGAACGCTATCCATCAAGCGGTGAACCCGGGGATAGAGAAGCCGGACTTTTGGACGACGCGTGGGAAATCATTCCGTTTATCCCCAAGGTTATCTATAAGTTAGAAAAAGAATATATTCCGCGTTGGAATAAGTTTTTACAAGGCTATTACGATAGTTCGAGCATCTCTTCAGATACGTTTGACAGTGCGGTTGTCTTCAACGATACAGGCGATCCGACGGCAAGTGAGGCATTAAAAGCGAAGGATATAGTTCTGCGCACCAGTGTTCAACCGACAACTTATTATCTCGCTTTTAATATGTTGGACGATACCGTCGGTGGATACACCACAGAGAAACAGAAACTTCGCCAAGCCATCTCGATCGCCTTGGATTACGAGGAGTTTACTGAAATTTTTCTCAACGGACGTGGTGTTGTGTCCCATAGTCCGCTGCCACCCGGTATCTTCGGTTATGAATCGGGCGAACGCGGCATTAACCCTTATATGTATGATTGGAACGCAGACACCGGCCGTCCGGTTCGCAAATCTATTGAAGAAGCACGTCAGCTGCTCGCGGATGCAGGCTATCCGGGCGGGCAGGATAGCAAAGGGAATCCGCTAATCATCTCTTTTGATAACACATGGAATTCGGCAGGTGCCACGGCGCGTCTGACCTGGATGCGGAAGAAATTAGAACAACTGGGTATCACGATGGAGAGCCGTACCACTGATTACAACCGTTTTCGGGACAAGGTAAAAGACGGGAACTTCCAATTCATCTTTTGGGGATGGCATGCGGACTATCCTGATGCAGAAAATTTCTTGTTCCTTCTCTACGGTCCGAACGGTAAAGCGCGGTATGATGGGGCGAATGCTGCTAACTACGATAACCCAACGTACAACCAACTTTTTGAAGAGATGAAAAATATGGAGAATTCCCCGGAACGGTTGGCACGTATTCGTGAGATGAATCGCTTAATACAGCGTGATGCGCCGTGGGTTTTTACCTTTCACCCTGTCAGTTTCGGTTTGTCGCATCAATGGGTAAAAAACAGCAAGCCAAATTCGTTGGGCGGCGGGACACTCAAATATCTGCGGGTTGATGCCAGCAGGCGGGCGGAAAATCGTCAAGCGTGGAACCGACCTGTCCTTTGGCCCCTATGGATGTGCCTCGGTGTATTTATTTTAGGCACGATCCCGGCTGTCATCACAATTTGGAAGCGGGAACGCAGGACACAATAAACTTCATTAGAAATAGAGTTAGAATTTACGAAAAGAGCATCAATTTCGGTATTTTATAGTAGATTCCGTAATTACTTTTACAGCGGCGGGGTTAATGAAGTTTAAGAAAATATTTCGGTAATCCCCAGGCCGGTAGGTGCGGTTTGGAACCGCACCGGACAGCCCCAGGAAATTACCGAATTAATAAATTAATCTTCATCAAACCCCGCCTGCGGTAGTTTCATTACAAACAGAGTTTCAAACTTTGCTAACAGAGACGACGTGAGGTGCGTTGGTAAAAAGTGATTACCTATATTGTCCGACGAATTCTTTATGCTATCCCTATCTTAGTAGGCGTGAACCTCCTCGTCTTTTTTCTGTTTTTTGTCGTCAACTCACCTGACCAGATGGCGCGAAAGATACTCGGTGAGAAGAATATTACGCAGCAAGATGTCGACAATTGGAAGAAACAGAACGGTTATCATCTGCCGCTCTGGTTCAATAGGGAGGCATCTGGTATCTCCCATTTTACGGAGACGATCTTCTATCAGAAATCGGTCAAACTTTTCGTCTTCGATTTTGGTACCTCGGATGCCAACAATATTGACATCACCTCACAGGTTGCGCAGCGAATGTGGCCGAGTCTCGCTATTACGCTGCCAACACTGTTAGTCGGGCTGCTGGTTAACATCACGGTTTCAATGATTGTGGCTTACTACCGAGCAACCTACGTCGATTTTTGGGGAACGATCGTTGCAGTGATCATTATGTCTGTTTCCCAGCTGTTCTATATTATTGGTGGTCAGTGGGTATTCGGAAAGATATTGCGTCTTTTCCCAATTTCTGGATATGATACCGGAACGGATATGCTGAAGTTTGTAGTGCTGCCGGTGGTCATCGGTATCATTGCCGGTATTGGTGGTGGTATCCGTTTTTATCGAACGATATTTCTTGAAGAGGTAAATCGGGACTATGTGCGCACAGCGCGTGCGAAAGGTGTGAGCGAAGCAGGGGTCCTCTTTAAACACGCCTTGAAAAATGCTATGATCCCAATTCTAACGAACGTTGTCTTGTCGATTCCATTTCTCATTATGGGGGGGTTGGTGATGGAGGCGTTCTTCGCTATTCCGGGGTTGGGTAGTTTTATAATTGAAGCGATTCAAGCCCAAGATTTTGCGATTGTGCGAAGTATGGTTTATCTGGTTTCTGTCCTGTATATTATCGGTCTGTTACTCACCGACATTAGTTACACTTTAGTTGATCCGCGTATCCGATTTGAATAGGACTTACGCGCCCCCCTTTGCAGGCGGGGTTTGAAACCCCGCCTGCAGTAGATGATCATAGAAAAATGCGTAAGTCCTATTGAATAAGAAAGCAGAAAATGATTTCACAAAATAGAAGTTATCAAGTTATACAAGGCGTGATGAGCCTTCTGTTGGGATGTATCAGTATCGCCTTATTGGTGACACTCCGGCATTCAGAGTATCCGGGTGTAACCCTCGCTACTTTTCTGGTAGTAGGGGTTACGCTAATCTTTTCCGGCGATTATCTTCTCAATCCCTTCAGACTACCCGTCACGCCCCTAAAACAAGAATTAGCGAGCGATATTGGTTTGATCGCTTATGGTGTGCTTTATTTCAGCATCGCTATGTCAAAACTACTTCAGCCGCGTTGGTTTACTATCGGGTTGCCAGTTTTTTTAGAACCGATCTGGGTACGGCGCGGGTTAGCAGGTATCGGGATCGTCCTAATTGCTGCGGGCGTTTACGGTATCTATCATTTATACGCGGGACAATTATCCGATAACTCGCCGGAATAACATCAGGTTGAAGGCGTTTCGTACACAATCGCGCTTTTTAAGACCTTTTACTTCGCGATAATCACGGCATAGCGGAGTGGTGTCTCACCGACGTTGCATATCCCATGCAAAACTTGGCAATCGACATGAACGGCTTCGTTGTCGCTGACACGGTGTGTCTGTTCGCCAAATAGCACTTCGCCTTCCCCAGAAAACACATAAAAAATTTCCTGTCCGTCATGTGTATGCGGTGGATGTGCGCGTTGTCCAGGTCCGACTTCAGAGATGTGAAGATGGAGCTGATCCCTATCCGAGCCTGTTTCAAAGATAAAGCGGTTGATGCCTTTGATGTCGCTTCTGATTTCTTTTTCCATGAGATTTTCTCCTTTTGATGTTGCTTGCGAAACGGTATTGTGCTAAAAATTTGGGAATTAATGTAGCATGTTCACCAAGAATTGTCAATTTGCAAATCAAATCACAAGGGTCTGTCAACATTTTGTCAAAAGTTGGAATTAAAATAGTTACAGGAGTCGTTATCGGTAAAGTAAGATTCATCTGATGGTTCAATTTTAAATGATACAAAACGGAGTTTCATGAATACAAAGAATTTAGTCGCTGAATTTGTCGGCACCTTCGCGCTGATTTTTATTGGTGCTGGTGCAGTGGCGATAGATATAGGCGGTTTGTTAGGGGCTGCGTTCGCTCACGGTTTCGTCGTTGTGGCGTTTATCTATGCTTATGGGCACATCTCCGGCACACATATCAATCCGGCTGTGACACTCGGCTTGCTGATAGCCGGAGAGATCGAGTTTGTTGCAGCGGTCGGGTACTGGATTGTGCAATTTCTCGGTGGGATTTTGGGAGCAGTTTTGCTTAGTGCTTTACTGCCGGATCCAGGCGATCTGGGTGTGACAATTTTGACTGAGGGTGTTACACCAGTTCAAGGACTTGTTGTCGAAATCGTGCTTACCTTTTTCCTCGTTAATACGATTTTTACGACTGCCGTGAACGGGAAAGCCGGCAATTTCGCGGGGATCGCGATTGGACTCACATTGATAGCGTGTATCCTAATGGGCGGTCCGTTGACGCGGGCTTCTTTGAATCCCGCCCGGACATTGGGACCTGCTATCTTTAGCACAGATCCACAGTGGGGTAATATGTGGCTCTATTTCGTGGGACCGTGCATCGGGGCAATCCTTGCTGCGCTGCTCTATATCGGTGTATTGAAAGACAAAGGAGAGGAGTAGTACGCTTCTCACGGACAAACAAAAAGGCCGGCACATTCACGCGCCAGCCTTTTTGTTTGTCATGCTGTGAACGGACAGGACACCGATGGCAGCGGTGTTACCCATCCTAAGTACTGACAAGTACAAGTTGACAATTTTAAGTATAACATAAGGTATACTATTTTTGCAAGTATTTTTTTGATTTTTCTTAGGCACCTGTTGTAATCGGAACTTCGGTCGGCTTCGCCGCTTCCGGTTTCGGAATGGAGAGCGTCAACACACCGTCGGTATATTCGGCTTTGATGTCGTCTGTCGCGACTTCCGATGGAAGCGTAAACCTGCGTTGGAAACTTCCATAACGGCGTTCAACACGGCGATAGTTTTGGGTGTCGTCTGCATTGTCCTGCCGCTTTTCACCGCTGAGCGTCAAGAGATTATCTTTGACGGAGACATGGAGATCATCCTTTGCGACCCCTGGGAGTTCGGCGCGGACTTCAAAGTTATCATCTGTTTCCGAAATATCAACCGAGGGTGCCCAGTTGTATGTGCCTGCGTCGGTTCTTACACGCAGGGGGGCAAAGAACGGGCTGTAAAATCTGAAGGGGTTTCCTGTCGGTCTGCGTAAAGTCAAATAAGTCATTTTTTTTCTCCTTAAGTGTAAGGTCTTTGTGTCTGGTGTGTTGTTGGACATGCCGCGTGTGCTATCTAACAGACGAGGCACGTCCGAGTCGTTAGGTTAGGAATTTACTGTAATCGGAACTTCAGTCGGTTTCGCGGCTGCCGCCTTCGGAATTCCGAGTGTCAAGACACCGTCCTTGAATTCCGCTTTGATAGCATCGGTTTCGATGTGTCTTGGCAACGTGAAACTTCTTTGGAAGCTGCCATACCGTCTTTCGAGACGGTGGTAGTCTTTACCGTCGGTTTCCTCTTCCTGATGTTTCTCGCCTTTGATGGTGAGCAAGTTATCGGTCACGGAAACATTGACATCCTTTTCCGATACACCGGGAAGTTCAGCGCGGATCTCGAATCCGTTTTCCGTTTCAGAAATGTCGACCGTAGGCATCCAAGAGGTTTCTTCCATATCCGTTTCACCGTCATGGGAGGCGAAGAGGTCGCTAAAAACCTTTTCCATCTGGTTATGGAAGTTGAATAGGTTCCGCATAGGTCTTAAGTGCGTCATTTTTTTCTCCTTCTGAATTTTGTTTGTGTAAATGTTAGGTGCAAGTTCTATGCCAAATAGGTTGCAAGTTTCATGCCAATCTTTTTCAGAGGCAACCGGCGATGTTGCCGTTCTGTTTGCATAATAAGCAAATTGCGTGCCAAAGCAGTTTTTCATCTGGTAACCGACTGCAGCGAGTGTGATTTCCGAGTCGTTGTAGGGGTAGGTCTTGTGCCTACAACATGGAGACTGCATCTATATAGCAGCGTTCATAGCCGAATGGGTAGGTGGTATAAATTTGCCAAATTGACATTACCCGTGCCACTGTGGCATTATGTGATGTCAAAATGACTTTGTGCCTCTACGGAGACATATCGCGATTGGACGTTTGTTCTTAGTGGAGATTAGATTACCGACACTTTTTATTTTTCTCCAAATATGTTGTGATTTACAAGCAACGTGGGTAGGAGGGTTAAGAAGGTTTTCCGTTTACCTTCGTATTATTTTTTTCCAAAATCTGTATCAAAAATTAAGTGCAATAAAGGAGAATTTGTCAGTAACCCCCTGCTAAAGCATGGGGCTTGTGCGAAGCGTATACCAACCGTTCACTCCACGAGTTAAACCGTTGACTACCGTAACATATCGCATATCTATGGCGTGGTAGCCTAACTATGTATCGGATACTCCCCTCGTCTGATACCGCTTGGATATGTGATCGGGAAGGGGCAATACACAACCCGAAAGGGAGATTACAAACTATGTTTGTTCCAGTAAAGAGTAAGTCTGCTAAGAAACTAATGCCGACACACCCTAATAAAGCGGGGATGCTCATCAAAAAAGGATTAGCAACACCTTATTGGTCTAACGGTATATTCTGTATCAGACTCAACTACGAACCAAAAACTGACTACACACAAGACATTGTTGTGGGTATAGACCCCGGTAGTAAGAAAGAGGGATTTACCATAAAGTCTGAATCACACACTTATTTGAACGTGCAAGCAGACGCACACAATAAAGTCGGTAAGAAAGTTGAAAAGCGTCATATACTACGTAGAGGTAGACGTTCACGGAAGTGTCCGAACCGAAAGAACCGGACGAACCGCCTTGCGAATAAAGCCCTTATTCCTGCTGGCACGCGTGCGAGGTGGGATTGGAAACTACGTATCCTTGATTGGTTATCCAAACTCTATCCGATTACACACGTCTGTGTAGAGGACATCAAAGCCCGGACGATAGAACGTGCGAAGAAGTGGAATCAATCCTTTAGCCCTCTTGAAGTCGGTAAGCAATGGTTTTACACTGAAATAGAGAAACGGTGGCAGCTGCTAACACTTCAAGGATGGGAAACAAAGGAGATACGCGATAGGTTAGGTCTAAAGAAGACTTCAAAGAAACTCGCTGAAACCTTTGAAGCACATTGTGTCGATTCTTGGTGTCTCGCGTATCATACAGTGGGTGGCCTTAGTGTGCCTGATAACACAGATATATTCTGTATAGCACCGATACCTATACGACGGCGTGAACTCCATAGACAAAACCCACAGAAAGGGGGCAAGCGTCCACGCTATGGTGGCACGACTTCGAATGGATGGGTAAAGCACACACTCGTCAAACATGTTAGATACGGTTTGACACGGATCAGTGGCTTTAGCAAACAAGGGATTTCTCTATATTCTCTGCATGGCAAACGCTTGTGTCAAAACGCGAAAACACAAGATATAAAAGTCCTAACACGACTCAACTTTAACTATAGGAGCGGTGTTTCCTCCGCCCGCTAAAGCAGGGGGTTTCCACACCGAAGATTTTGATGAGAAAAACCGTTTTATCATACCTTCATTTACCGATAATACTTTTATCCATTTTAGGGTTTCCTCTTCTTTTGGGAACATCTCAGGCAATAGGGGAAACGCCTCAGACGGAAAACGATACCCCGTCCACTGATGATGTGATTCAACTCGAAAAAATCTTAGTCAAAGGTGATCGTGCTTATTCGACTGCGTCCTCAAAGTCTATCCGAGAGTTTGATTTGAATATTCGTCCAATGAAAACGGCGCAAGATATGCTACAACTGGCACCCGGACTTATTGTCACACAACATGCTGGTGGTGGTAAAGCTGAACAAATTTTTCTACGTGGATTCGATGCGGATCACGGCACGGATGTCGCTATTTCAACCGATGGTATCCCTGTGAATATGGTTTCACACGGACATGGCCAAGGGTATGCCGACCTCCATTATGTTATACCTGAATTAGTGGAGTCAATTGACCTATTCAAGGGTCCCTATTTTGCCAGGCACGGTAATTTATCAACTGCAGGTTCGGTGCTATTTCATACAAAAGATTATATTGACGCGAATATGGTGAAGATCGAAGGCGGCGAGTTTAATACGCAAAAGGTCCCTGGATTGTTTCAGGTGCCAGGTGGCAGTGAGCAGCAAAATATTTATTTTGGGTCACAGTTTTATAACACAGATGGTCCTGTTGAAAGCGAGCAGAATTTCCAGAGGTCCAACCTTTTTGGTAAATTCCATACACACCTGAATGAAACAAACAAAATTGCGTTTTCGGTGAGTGCTTTTAGTTCGGCGTGGGATGCCTCTGGTCAGATTCCGCAACGCGCCGTTGACAATGGACTGATTACCCGATTTGGCTCAATTGACGACCTTGAAGGCGGCCAAACTGGCAGACAAAATATCAATGTAATCTACACAGCAAGCGGTGAAAATAACAGCCGATTTCTCATTCAGCCTTATTTCACCCGCTATAACTTTAAACTATTCTCGAACTTTACTTTCTTCCTTGACGATCCAGAAAACGGGGACATGATTGAACAAACAGATGACCGCGCCATTCTTGGGTTGAACACCGAATATGAATTCGAGCAATTGATCTATTCAATGCAATCAACAACTACGTTCGGTGGCGGATTTCGTTCCGACGATATTGCTGTCAGTCTTTGGCACAGTCCCAATCGCAGACGTTTAACAGAAAAAGTAAATTCAGGTATTATTGAGCGAAATCTGTTTCTTTGGGTACAGGAAGAATTAATCATTAATTCACGGCTCCGATTGCAACTCGGTTTGCGCGGTGATTACTTCACCTTTAACGTCGAAGACCATCTTGATACACTGTTTGACGAGAGAATAAGTTTGCCGCACGCTTCTGGATATGCTCAGGAAGCGATGCTGAATCCCAAATTTAACTTGGTCTATAGTCCGCTCGCTTCAACCGATGTTTTCTTCAACTTCGGAACCGGATTCCACTCTAATGATGCTCGTGATGTGGTTATCGAACGAACTATTTCCGACTTAGAACGAACATTTGGGTATCAGGGATTAAGTGACACCCAAATTAACGAACGACTTGCACAGTTAAATTTCGACCGAAAACAGTCCGGTATTCGCACGTTACCGCGCGCGATTGGTGCCGAAATCGGCACACGTCACCGGTTTTGGAATAGATTCAATATCGGAATTGCTGGGTGGTTGCTGGATTTAAATGAGGAACTGGTTTTTGTCGGTGATGCAGGTGAAACTGAAATCAGTGGTAAAACCCGCCGGATTGGCGTTGACATCGAAGGACGAGCACAGATTTTTTCGTGGTTGTGGATAGATACAGATGTGAACCTTTCGAGCGGTAAATTTGTTGATGAACCCTCTGATGCTAACGAGATTCCTCTTGCACCGCGTATGACTTCAACTGGTGGCTTGACTGCTATCCATCCGTCTGGTTTTGGTATCAATTTGCGTTATCGTTATATTGGTGACCGACCTGCCAACGAGGATAATAGCGTTACAGCGAAAGGACACACACTTTTGAACCTCGGACTTTCCTACGCGTTTGGTCCATTCAAGTATTACGCAAGTGTTGAGAATCTCTTTGACGTTGATTGGAACGAGGCGCAGTTTGACACTGAATCACGCTTAGCCGACGAGGCAGAACCGGTGTCAGAGATTCACTTTACACCGGGTAATCCGAGAAACATACAAACTGGTATCAGTTATCAATTCTAACGTTCCGATTCTCCATGAAAGAGACGATCAAATCACCTAATCTTCGGGCAGGAAGCCCCCTTGCTTTAACAGGGGGTTATTGACGTTGTATTAAGACGAAGAGATGCTTTCTTGAATCCGTGCCTGAATGCCTGCGACAAGCGTGTGTAATGCAACTGGATTTTCGTCTTGGAACGGGATAACGAGGTCTGCGTACTGTTTGCAAGGTTCGGTATAGACGGGGAAATTGGGTAGCACATCGCGCCGGTACCAGTTGATTGCCCATTCCAGATCGCCACCACGTTGTGCGACATCACGGAGCATCCGTCGCAAGACACGCTCGTGTGCATCTACATCAAGGAACAGTTTGATGTCCATCAAATCGCGTAAATCTTCACTCCAGAAGATAAGATGTCCTTCTACGATGACAACGTCGCTCGGTTGAACGCTCGTTTTTTCGTCGCCGCGTTGTGCAGCACGGGTGCCAGTGGTGGGAAAATCAATAGCATCGCGGGCCCGCAGTTTCTGTATGTCTGTGATAAGGGCATCCCATAGCACAGCATCCGGATGATTCGCGGTAATCACACGCTCGCGCTCTGCCTCCGAGTATTCCGACCAGTCGCGGAAATAGGAATCTTGGTTCAGTACGATAGGCGAAAAGTCGGCGAGTGCTTCCGCCAAAGCATTGGCAAATGTGGTTTTCCCGGAAGCGGAGCCGCCCATAATCCCAACAGTGATAGGTGTGAAGTGCTTTTCTTTTTCCATAGTTTTCCTGTCTACATGATATTTTCGATTTCGGTGTTGTATATTAGCGTACTTCGGTTCGCGTGTCAATGCTATTTTATCCCTTTAAAAAGAAATTTGACTTGCAGAAAAAAATATGTTATTATATATTTAAAGTCAGTGGTAGAGGATGCTACTGTTCTGTTCAGGAAGTTTAAAGCGCGTAGCGTAGTTTCCCTATTACAAGGACTAAACGTTTTTTTGTGAATAACGTCTTAATAGCAGAGGTTGTTTTTGAGACGTTGTGGACATGTTTTTTGTTGCCCGGATTCGAGGAACTTGATGATGCGAATGCTTGAACACAATACCATCACAACACAAATAACCGGTGTAGGGATCGTTCGGAATAACGTTCTCGGTGCTTGGACTCTTTTTACGCGTGCAAGCAGCAGTTTGCTGTTAAAAGGCGTGTTTGTGTTTTATCTGTATCTGTACTTATATTTGTACGGCAACGATAGGTGGTGAAGGTTCGTAGGTAGTGCCTCAATTGTATGATTAACCGATTCCAGTATCACCACCCAGCGTTGAAGATAAATTCGATGTTGGGTAATTTTTTTTTAAACCGAATTAGATTTGGGACAAAGTCCTTTTCGGTGCAGCTTGCAAACCGAAAGCTTGCTATTCAAAAGACGGTGCAGCTTGCAACACCGGGGTCCCGACCCGTTACTGGGAAGGGGCTAAACTTGCTATTAAGAAGGTGGAGGTAGTTGAAAAGAATGGTAATCGTTACCAAGACCGATGCGACACAATCAGATATTGATGCTGTTGTCAAACGGATCGAAAGTGTCGGGTTGAAAGCGCAAATTTCAACTGGCGAACGGCACACGGTCATCGGTGTTATAGGAGATAAAACGTTGCTTGGTGATATTCCGATAGAGTCCATGTCCGGTGTTGAACGGACGATGCCGATTACAGCACCGTTCAAGTTAGCGAGCCGCGAATTTCGGGATGAGCCGACAGTGATTGCAGTCAACGGCACAAAGATTGGTGGCAAACAGGTGCCTGTTATCGCTGGTCCGTGTGCGGTAGAGAGTACAGAACAGATCGTGACCATCGCTCGTCTCGTTGAGAAATCAGGTGCGAGTTTCATCAGGGGAGGTGCCTTTAAACCGAGAACGGGCCCTTATAGTTTCCAAGGTTACGGTGAAAGCGCGCTCAAGATGCTAAAAGCAGCGAAAGACGAAACAGGACTCGGTATTGTCACCGAAGTTATGACCCCGCACGAAGTCGAGCTCGTCGGCGAATACACAGACATGTTCCAACTCGGGACGCGGAACATGACGAATTTTTACCTGTTACGTGAAGTCGGACAGGCACAGAAACCGGTGATCCTCAAGCGTGGGATGTCCTCAACAATCGAAGAGTGGTTGCTCGCTGCGGAATATATCCTCGCCGAAGGGAATCCGGATGTGATTCTCTGTGAACGTGGTATTCGCACCTTTGAACCCCATACGCGTAACACGCTTGACTTGAATGCGGTCCCTGTTATTCACGAATTGAGTCACCTGCCGATTATTGTGGATCCGAGTCACGGCACGGGTATCCGAAGCCTCGTGTGTGATATGACGAAGGCATCTGTGGCTGCAGGTGCAGATGGGTTGCTGCTTGAGGTGCATCACGATCCGGATCATTCGATGACAGGAGATGGCGCGCAGTCGCTATTCCCGGATCAATTTGAGGCACTCATGAGCGAACTGAAACCGATTGCTATCGCTGTTGGTCGTGAAATGTAGGGAGTAGTTATAAGTTATAAGTTAATCTCTTGTGGCAGTTGCTGTTGTTGTACCTGCCACAGCACGACTCTTAACTAATAACTCTCACTGCGAGGCAAACTGACAACTGACGACTAAATTGGAGGAAAGAGCCTTGGATGATTTTGAAACCAATCCGCAGAAAGTTTATATTTTTGATACAACGCTCCGTGATGCCGAGCAGACGCCCGGTGCTGCTCTTGGTATTGAGGAAAAACTCGAAATTGCCAAGCACCTCGCCAAATTAAATGTTGATGTCATTGAAGCCGGATTTCCAATTTCGTCACCGGGAGATTTCGAGGCTGTCCAACGGATCGCCAACGAAGTTGAAGGACCGGAAATTTGCGCGCTCTCTCGCGTTGTGGAGAAAGACATTACTGCCGCATGGAAAGCGATTGCGGACGCGCCACGCGCCCGTATCCATACATTTGTCGGTACATCGCCGATTCACATGGGACGCATTACGCGGACGACTCCTGAAGATACACTCCGGATGGCAACGGATGCCGTTGCATACGCGAGGAGTCTCTGTGAAGGACACTTAGATGCGAATGTCGAATTCTCACCGATGGATGCCGGACGTACGGAATTAGCGTTTCTTTATGAAGTCGTCGAAGCGACGATCGCTGCAGGTGCTACCGTTGTCAATATCCCGGAAACCGTTGGGTGGACGGTGCCAACGGAGTTCGGTAACTTGATTAAAGGCATCATGGAAAATGTTCCGAATGTTGATGATGCCATTATTAGCGTGCACTGCCATAACGATCTCGGATTGGCGGTAGCGAATAGTCTTATCGCGGTTGAGCAAGGTGCGCGTCAGGTAGAATGCACAATCAACGGACTCGGCGAACGCGCAGGAAATACCTCACTTGAAGAGGTCGTCATGGCGATCCGAACCCGGCGTGACTATTTCAAAGAATACTACACCGATATTAACGCAAAAGAGATCGTCCCAATTAGTCGGCGTGTGAGTCGGACGATGGGTATTGCTGTTCAACCGAACAAAGCGATTGTCGGCGCGAATGCCTTCGCACATAGTTCGGGTATCCATCAGGACGGTATCATTAAATCGCGTGTGACGTTTGAGATCATTGATCCACAGGAGATCGGTTGGAAAGAGAGTCAACTCATCCTCAGTCCGCGTTCGGGACGCAACGCACTCAGGCATCGGCTCAGTGAACTCGGTTACGAGGTGGATGCTGAACAGTTGGACAAGGTTTATGAAAGATTCTTGCGGGTTGCTGATAAGAAGAAAGCAGTGCAGGATGCTGACCTTGAGGCGATCATGAGCGATGAGATTCGCGCCATCCCTGCTGTCTTTGAACTCGATTATATCCAAGTCGTCAGTGGCACGAAAATTTCACCGACAACGACAGTCGGTATTAAGACGGAGAATGGCGTGGTTGAAAAAGCGTCAACTGGCGATGGACCTGTTGATGCCGCGTTTAAGGCGATTGGCCAAGTTGTTGACCTTCAACTGAATCTCATTGACTACCAGATCCGTTCCGTAACCGAAGGTGAAGACGCTATCGGTGAGGTTTCGTTGAAGGTACAAGACAACGGACACATTATCACCGGACACGGTGCGAGCACAGACATCATTGAAGCGAGTGCCCGGGCATACATTCACGCTGTTAATAAACTCATTCAGATTCGGTCTGAAGGGTAAGAAAGTCAGGGTTTACGCAAATGCCTTTGCTGGCGAGGTTTGTAACCTCGCCAGCAGCGCATGATATATAAGGTCCCACGGAGAGATTGCTTGGAAACGAGATAAATTTTTCAACGACAATTTATCTTGAACGAGTTTTGTGAGGGAAAATTCGATGTGGAGAATATCATTCCTATACATATTGATAATCGTGTCTTTCATTTCAATAGGATGTGGAACGATAGGTGTATCTAAACGAGATACAAGCGATCCAAATGTTTCCTTGTCTTTTACAGAGGTATTAAATGATCCGGAAACATGCATAGATAAGGTATTAACCTTTGAAGCAGTTGTAAAGCGCGCACGTTATGGAAGTGATGTAGAGTTATACACTAACAAGAAACTTAGGCTGTTTTCGATTACCGCGCGTGGTGCTGATCTTCATAGCATAGATGAAAATGGTGAAGAAGTGGAAATTTTTCCGAATGAGAAATATAGGTTCAAATGCAGAATTTATGAAATTAAAATTGATCAGCACGGTATATGGGATATTCAAGCTGAATTTATTGTTTCGGATGAAAAGGGTGAAAAGAAGATATTACATCAACCAGAGCTTGTGAACTAAACGGCTGAATCTTTTTCAATAGTAACATGTCAAGCCCTGTCGGAGAATCCAACAAGGCTTTTTGTTAATGTATTTTTAGGAAAATCTACCAATCTTCAACCAATTGCACCAACAACCGCACGCCGTAGCCTGACGCGCCTTCAGGAATGTAGGTAGAGCCTTTCATACCCCACGCGGTGCCAGCGATGTCGAGGTGCACCCATGGGTAGCCTTCCGCGAATTTCTTCAAGAACGCGCCACCTGCAATCGTGCCAGCGGTGCCGTCGCCGATGTTCTGGACATCCGCGACTTTGCTCTTAACGCCTTCATCGTAATCGTCCCAGAGCGGCAATTCCCAGACGCGTTCGTGCGTTTTTTCGGCTGCCGATTTCACTTTCTCCATGAGTTCGGGATCTGTTCCCAGTGCCCCCGCTGCGATGTGTCCTAAAGTACCGATCACGGCACCGGTGAGCGTCGCTAAGTCGATAACGCCTTTTGGGTTATACTGTGCTGTCCATCCGAGCGCATCTGCCAATACCAATCGTCCTTCCGCATCGGTGTTGAGAATTTCAATTGTTTTGCCGCCATAAGAGGTGACAACATCACCCGGTTTAACGGCTGTTCCGCTTGGCATATTCTCGGTTGCAGCAACTAAACCGATGACGCGGACGTTGGGTTTAAGTTGACCGATGACTTGCATTGCACCGATCACAGCGGCGGCACCCGACATATCGTGTTTCATCTCGTGCATACCGCTTCCACTCTTGATTGAGATCCCGCCTGTGTCAAAGGTAATCCCTTTTCCGACAAGTACGACGGTATCTTGCCCTTCACCGTCAGGTGTGTATTCGAGAATAATAAACCGCGGCTCCTCAGCACTCCCTTGCGCGACAGCGAGGAGTGTGCGGAACCCTTTTTCCTCTAAGACGGCTTTATCAAAAATTTCACAACCGAGTCCTGATGCTTCTGCTACGGCTTCTGCCTTTTCTGCGAGTTGCGTCGGTGTGAGATAGTTTGCGGGTTGGTTGCTCAGGTCCCTGGCAAGAAGTGTACCGTTGGCGATCGCTTCTCCACGCTGAACTGCTGCTTCTATGGTTGCTTGGCTCTGATCACTTTCGGCTAAGAACGTGATGGATTCCAATTTTTTCTTTTCGTCTTCATCGCTGCTGTCTGTTTTGTGTTCATCGAACTGATAGAGCGCGAGGAGAGATGCTTCTGTAGCACCTTGTATCATCTCAGGTGTCGCTTCATTAGGCATCGGGACAGCGGCATTTCTTAAGCCCATATCCCGAATTGTCCGCACGGCATGCCCTGCTGTCTGGCGGACCTTCTCAACGGTGAGGTCATGGTACTCACCTAAACCTACTAACAGGACGCGAGGTGCTGTTATTGCACCGTTTGTGTATAGCCAACTGGTCGTTTTCAGTTTACCTGTGAAATCGCCGAGGTTCATCCGTTCCCGAATGCGGCCACCGAGTACTTGATCTATAGTTTGGAGGGGTGCGCTATAGAAATCTGGGTTTTCCAATATACCGATGGCAATGACATCGGTCTGTTCTTGGTTGAATCCGCCTGTTTTGACAGTAATATTCATAAATGTTCCTTTTTAGTTGTTGTAGTTCTACCAATCAATCTCATCAAGAGTATCGGCTTCCCAAACCTCTTCAAAGAGTGAATCAAGGCGCGAGAGGTTCCGTATTGAGGTGACCTGATTAGCAACGGATTCTGGAACATCCTTAAATCGGAATTGTAGCAGCTTCAGCACCGCTGCCTGTTTCGCCCGGGTTTCGCCTTGTTCTATACCTTGTTCTATACCTTGTTCTATACCTTGTTCTATACCTTGTTCTATACCTTGTTCTATACCTTGTTCTCTGAGAACGTCTGCCATCGATTTTGCCATTGTTTCTACCTCCAATTCTTGGGTATGTTGACCTACTAACTTTACTAACTCTTGATGTTCATCAGCAGGACGACGATGCAGTATCAACAGAAGCAGATACTTAATAGCACGCTCCCACTGCATAGATCGCTCTGTATCAAGTTCATTCAAGTGAGACATCGCCTCTACGAGCGTATCTACTAATGCAGCCTTACTTGCACGCTCCTTTTGAAGAACCGTTAGCAACCAGCCAAATGGATGGTTTGTTTTCGTTAAATCTGATACCATTGTTCGTTTGACATCTAAAAACAGGATTTCACACTTCGGAACAAATTGAGACATCTCCGGCGGAATATCCATTATCGCACTCAGCGTCAGCGGGGCATTCCACGGCCGATCCCCGCTGTAAAAGACTATCGGCAGAATCGGACGCAAACGCCACGCACGCTCTGGAATATCGTTGGACACCCACTCCCGACGCTGTGCAGTCCAAATATCTATCATGTAAGACATCACACGCAAGCCCATCGAAACGTCAACCCTCGATTGGTGTTCAATCAGGATATAGATAAGCAGGTCATCTGTTTCAGCCCCACGTTTATAGGGCACCCGAAAAAGAAGATCCGCTTCTTGTTCGCGAAGGGTGTCGGCAATTAAACTCCTATTAAGTTGCGTCAGTTGACTAAAATCAATGTTATCAACGAATTCGCTGGGGGCAACGATTTTTAACAACCCTTGGACGTATTCTATGTATTGCAGGAGCCATCTGGCACTTCTATCGGGAAAATGTGTGATAGAAATGTCAAAAAAACTGCGTATATCTTTATCTTCGAGCATATTCTCTGTGCGTTATTAGGGTGTGTCTTGTTAACTTGTGTTCCATTCTAAGTTTTTCGCATTCCCGTTAAGACGACTAAGGGTTCATTACTCGTGACAGTAATTGAGTGGTAGGTATTCGCGGGGACATCCATCCGGTCCCCAGATTCGACAGTGCCCTGTTCATCGGCAACCTTCACGTCTGCGGTGCCAGATAGCACACAGACGACTTCATCTTGCGTGTGAATATAATCGAGGTATGCACCCCCCGGACGACCCGACCACTCATAGGCATTGAAACCTTCAGATTGCAGCTGTTGCTTTAACGCGTCAGCGTCCGCGTGTTGTTCTGACCAACGTGATTTCCAATTCATAGCGACTCTCCTTTAAATAAAAACTAAAAATGCGCTTCGTTTTTTTATAAGTGAGAAATCTTAGAGCGGTTCTAACCGGACTGGACAGACCTTTAATTCAGCGGTATGGGTGATCGGATCGTAGCCAGAACAGGTTAATAAGTTGACTGGCACATCTGCGAAACTGAAGCTGGCGAAGACGGTGCCGCGTGGTGAACGGTTCGTTGCTTTTACTTTAATATTAATACTACCACGCGCACTGCTCATTTTACACCACTCGCCATCCGCTAACTCCCATCTTTCAATGTCAGCAGGGTTGACCTCCAGTGATTCTTCGGGTAAGAGGTAATCGATCCCTTGTGCCCTACCTGTCTGTGTGCGGGTATGGTAAGATTGCAAGCGTCTTCCCGTTGTCAGCCATACGGGGAAATCTTCGCTGGTTGTCTCGGCGGGGTCTCGATAATGGACATTTGAGAAGATACCGCGTCCGTTGACGAAGGTTTCTTCGTGCAGTCGTGGTGTGCCGGGATGTTCTTTATGTGGCACGGGCCACTGATACTCGCTGTTCTCAATGCGATCCCAATCTAATCCGGCATAAATCGGAGAAACCCGACAGAGTTCGTTGAAAATCGGTTTCGGTTCGTCAAAATCAAAACCTTTAAACCCGAGGCGTTGCGCGATTTGACAGATAATCCACCAATCCGGTTTTGCCTCACCCGGTGGTGGTACTGCAGCACGCATCCGTTGGACGCGCCGCTCGGTATTCGTGCATACGCCGTCCGTTTCACCCCATGCCGTTGCTGGCAGCACGACATCGGCGAGTTCAGCCGTCTCAGTGAGAAAGATATCGATGACGACGAGATGTTCCAATGAACGGAGCGCGTGCTCACAATGCTCTCGATCCGGGTCGGAGAGCAAGGTGTTTTCGCCATCAATGAGCATCGCTTGGATACTGTCACCACAGAGTTCTAAGGCAGTCACTTTCGTGATCCCCTTCTCTAAATCGACTTCTCTACCGTATTCCGCTTTGAACTTCGCCTGATGTGCTGGATCCGTAACGGCTTGGAAGCCTGGATAGTTATTCGGCAATGCGCCGCTGTCGCCTGCGCCTTGGATGTTGTTTTGCCCACGCATCGGGTTGATACCTGTTCCCTCGCGCCCGACGTTCCCGGTCATTAGGGCGAGATTGCAGAGGCTCTGCACGTTCTCAACGCCGCAGATATGTTCGGTGATACCAAGCGTATAGTAGATAGCCCCTTTGTTCGCACTGCCGTACCACATTGCCGCTGTCTCGATGTCCTTTGCTGGCACCCCTGTAATCGTTTCTGCCCACTCCGGGGTCCACTGGCTGATGTGTTCAAAAAACGCATCAAATCCAGTCGTGCGGTTTTCGATGAAATCTTCGTTAATCAAACCTTCACGGGCAATCACGTGCGCCATACCGAGGAGCAGGGCAGTGTCCGAACCGACGCGGAGCGGCAGATAGAGATGCGACAACTCCGCCAACCCGATACGCCTCGGATCCGCGACGATGAGTTTCGCGCCGCGAGCCACTGCCTTCTTCAGTCCTGTCGCTGCGACGGGATGGCATTCCGTCATATTTGTGCCGATGCAAAAGATTACATCGGGCTTTTGCATATCGACGAGCGGGTTAGACATCGCGCCACGTCCGATTGTCGCTGCCAGACCGGCAACGGTCGGCGCGTGTCAGGCACGGCTGCAATTATCTATATAGTTAGTCCCAAACCCTACGCGGATAAACTTCTGCATGAGGTATGCCGCTTCACTCGGTGCGCGTCCTGAAGCGATGCCGTAGATGCTGTGTCTACCGTGTTCGGCGTTAACCTTTCGGAAACCTTCAACGGCTTTGTCAAGTGCGTCTTCCCATGTTGCTTCATGGAGTTGACCGTCATCGCCGCGAACGAGTGGGGTGTTCAAGCGATCGGGGTGTTGCACGAAATCGTAAGCAAACTGCCCTTTAACACAGAGTGCGCCTTGATTCGCAGGACCTTCCATCGCCGGATGGATGCCAACGATCTTCTCATTTTTCGTGAGTATATCAACGGAACATCCTACACCGCAGTATGGACAGATTGTGCGTGTTTTTTCGGGAACGGTATCGCCGACCTGATCCGCTGCGCGGAGTGCTTTTTTATCACCGAGTGCCCCTGTCGGACAGGTCTGGATGCACTGTCCACAAAACGTGCAGGCGGAATCCTTGAGAAGTCCGTCGAACTCCGTCGTAATCTGTGTATGGAAGCCACGGTTCATGACGTTAATGGCGTGGTCGCCTTCTTGTTCAGCACAGACGCGGACGCACCGATAACAGGAGATGCAGAGTTCATAATCTCTGAGTATAAACGGGTTATCGTCATCGGTTTTGTTCGTCCCGGATGTTGTTCCTGTCATACGGCTCCCGTTGATTTCGTACCTGTCGCGCAGGGTCGCGAGCTCACCAGATGCATAACCGCGCAACGGGGACACGTCAACTTCTCGGTTCTCGCTAACGACCATCTCCAGCAGCGTCTTTCGGTACGCTTCTATTGTATCGGTTGATGTACGGACGACCATCCCGGGTGTAGCCTTTGTTGTACAGGATGCAACAGGGTTTCGCGCGCCTTCTAACTCGACGATACACAGGCGGCAACCCCCGAAAGGTTCCAGCCTCGGATCATAGCAAAGCGTTGGAATCTCTTTTTGATGGCGTTGCGCGACCTCAAGGATCGTTTCACCCTCGGAGAAAGTAACTTCAACACCATCAATTTCTATTTTATCTCTCATCGCTATAAACCTCAACGTCTCGCGATCGGGGATCGCGGCTACCAAACAGGTTATTCTCCTGCACTAAAATCGATTTGTGGTACCTCTAATGTGCCAGCAAGAATCTGCTGTCTCGCTGCCTCAACCTTTTGCTGTACCGCTTCAGGCACCTGAGATCTCAGTTCTGGGTTATAAGTCAAAGCGATTGCACCGTCAGTCGTCATTGTGAAGACATGGAGTTTGGATTCAAACGTCCCCGCTTTAACAGCCGTCGCCAGTTCCACATAAGCTTTCGGTGTAATCACGGCATTGGCGAGCACAGCGCGAGGCGAAACTGCACTCTGATCGCGGTTAGCCCCAAAGGCGTAAACGGTTTTGCCAGCATCCTGCGCCATGACGACTGCTTCAAACACACCGAGTCCGGCTTCATTGGCATTATGGAAAATGAAGTCAACGCCCTGTTGTATCTGTGCGAGTGCCAGTTCTTTCGCCTTAGCGATGTTTTCCCAGTCGCCTACGTAGGTGCGTTGCACAACGGCATCTGGGTTGACACTTTTCACACCGCCTTCAAACGCCATAAACGTACTGCTGGCAGACGGGAGCTCCTGCCCACCGACAATACCGATCATGTCTGTTTGTGTCATTAGACCGGCGATCATTCCCAAGAGGTAAACGGCTTGTTCAAGCCGAAAGACAATGGGGGAGACATTCTCACGAATAGCACCACTTGCGCCGGCAGAGGTAATAAAGACGATTTCAGGATAATCTTGCGCGACGGCGATCGCTGCTGCCTGATACTCATAGCCGTGCCCGAAGATGAGGTTATAGCCGTCCATAGCGTAGGCGCTAAAATCTGCTTCCCAGTCAGTGGGGGTTAAACTCTCAACGTAGTCTATCTCCGCACCGAGTTCTGTTTCAATCGCCTTCAAGCCGTCGTGTGCGAGTGCGTTCCACCCCTGATCGCTAATCGCGCCCGGGAGCAGCATACCGACTTTAAATGTTTCAGGTTCAGGTGTATAAACATCCTTGGTTGCATCTTGAACACGCTGACAACCGAGCATGGATACGATTGCTAAAAATCCTAAAATGAAAACGGCGTTTGCGAGTCTATCTAACAATTGCCAACAAATCCGTTGTTGCGTCCAGATGATTCTCTTCACTCTTGATCTTCCTTTTCAGTGAAGTCAATTTGTGGTACTTTCAACTTGCCTGCGAGGATCTTGGCTTTCGCATCTTCGACGGCTTTTTGGACATTTTCTGGGATCTTATCTTTCCATGCTGGACTGTATGTAAGGGTGATCGCTTCGTCTGTCAACATGTTAAAGGTATAGACCTGCGGTTTAAATTCACCGTCCTTAATGATCTTGGCAATTCGCACGAAAGCGTTGGGTGTGATTACAGCATTGGCAATCACAGTTGGGGATATGTCGCTCTTGTCGCGATTTGCCCCAAAGGTATACACCATCTTACCGTCTTTTTGAGCGAGTTCAGCGGCTTCATAGGCACCGAGTCCTGCTGCGTCTGCGTTCGGGAAGATAAAGTCAACGCCTTCGTTAATCTGCGCGAGTGCGAGTTCTTTGCCTTTACCGATGTCCTCCCAATTCCCGACGTATACCCAAGATACTTCTACATCAGGGTTCACGCTTTTCGCTCCGCCTTCAAACGCCATGAAGGTGCTATTCACAGACGGAATATTCTGTCCACCCATCACACCGAGTTTATTGGTTTTCGTCATCATACCTGCCATCATCCCTAAAAGGTAGGCAGGCTCTTCAACACGAAAGTTAACCGGCGAAATGTTGTCGGTGATGGTACCACCTGACGACGTAATGAAAATCGTCTCTGGAAAGTCAGGTGCGACGGCTTTCGCTGGGTCTTGAAACTCGTATCCGTGCCCAAATACGATGTTATAACCATCAAGCGCGTAGGAACGGAATTGTTCTTCTTGATCCGATGGGGTTCGGGTCTCGGCATGGCTTGTTTCTGCACCGAGCTGCTTTTCTATTGCTACGAGTCCTTCATAAGCTAAAGCGTTCCAACCCGCATCGCTAATTGAACCCGGTAGCAGCATCGCAACCTTGAATTTCTCATGCCCTTTCGCGTTGAGATCTATGTTCCCAACGAGTATGAATCCGATAGCGAGCATGCATAGGAGTGGGATGTAGATTGCAACGTTGTTTTGTAATTTGTTGAATAACTGTTTCACGTCAGTATTTTCTCCTTCGTCATTGGAATGTTTGCTTTAAAGTATAGCATGTTTTAGCGAAAAATGTAAAGCGTTAATGATGTTGCCTGTTCATGTTAATATTTGACTTCTGCACGGCGGTGTGATACAATGTATTGCGACTTAGCATCCGACGGCACCGTTATGACCGATTGTGTCTTTAGAAAAATTGGAGAAAAAGGAAGATGAGACGTTTTGGAACCGAAGGGCGTTTATACCCTGCAGATAACTACATTGTTCCACGTACAGAAGAGACGACTAATTTCATCAATCGTGTCAAACAAGGTAAATATATCGTCCTGTTCGCACCACGCCAGACCGGTAAAACGACCTTTTTCCAATTAGCATTGGACGCGCTCGTCGCCCAGGAACCCATCTACTTCCCTATCCGCTTAAATTTTGAGACCTATGAAGGCTGTACACCTTCCGATTTTTACGAAGGCTTCTGTGAAGATATCCACGAGGAAGTAGAGACTATTTTTCAGATACGTGGAGAGTTACCGCCTACGGCGTTGATGCAATTTTTAACAAATGTCCAACTAACCGACCATCTCTCGGTCCGAAGATTTTTTAGACAATTAGCGCGCCTGCTAACTGACAAGCGGATTGTGCTTCTCATTGACGAGTTTGATGCCATCCCCCGGGATGCTGTCACGGGTTTTCTGCGGTCGCTACGCCATATCTATCTTTCCGGTAAGACGCGATGTCCGCACAGCGTCGGCATTGTCGGTGTCAAGAACATCATCCAACTCAACTACGACAGGTCCATCTCGCCGTTCAATATCCAAGATGAGTTCCATTTACCTAACTTTACACTTGAACAGGTGCATGAACTGCTTGACCAGTATACTGAAGAAGTGGGACAAGCCTTCGCTCCCGAAACCGTCGCATCTATTCACAAGCAGACTGCTGGTCAACCTGTGCTTGTCAATCGGTTGGCACAGATTCTTACTGAGGAGATGGACATCCCGAAAACTGAGACGATTGCGATGGAACATTGGACAGCGGCACATGCACGCCTTCTCCACAGTCGGAATACTAATATTGCGCATCTGACAACGAATATCCGAAAAGACGCACGCTTTGAAAAAATCCTCATGCGGATCACTGGACAGGATGATGGTGTGCCGTTCAACCTGCACGACGAGATCATAGATGAACTTGCGACTTATGGGGTTATCTCGGAAGGTGCGGATGGTCTCTGTGACATCGCCAACCCAATTTACCTATATGCTATCCTACAAGCATTCAAGCCGACAGTGAACGGATTGGAGGATGAATATTTCCCTGAAGATACCCGCGCAGGCTTCAAAGGGTATCTCACAGATACAGGAAAAATTGCTATGGAGTCGTTGCTTGATAACTTCCGAGACTTCATCGCTCGGGCGGGCTTCCGAATTCTGCAAATGCCAGATACACCGCAGGAGTTCGTGGGACAATATCTGCTTTTTAGTTACCTTGATCAATTTGCCCGCTTAGTGGGCGCTCATATCTATCTTGAAGTACAAACAGGGCGAGGCAGGATGGACCTAATTATCCTCCACAACAGAAGCAAGTACATCGTCGAGACCAAGATTTGGGAAGGCGACCTGCGCTATGAAGTCGGCAAGCAGCAGCTCGCCGCCTACCTCACATTAGAAGGCGCGGATGAAGGGTATTATATTGTCTTCGATCATCGTCAAACGCCCGAACCTCGTGTGGAGACTGAGACGCTCGAAGGGTTGACAATTCGGAGTTATGTCATACCTGTGGTGCAAGAACGCCCTTCAGTTGTTCACCCTAATGTCTGAAACTCACCAATCAGACAATTGATCCGTTTCCTACCCACTACAGAATTCCTGTTGACACACTCACACAAATAATCTATACTTTTCAGGAATGCTTGACACATAACCATAACTCCGTAATTATATCGGTACTTTTCTGTAAGGGGAAATTGTTCACATGGCGAATTCAACACAGTTATCTGCTCAGCATCGGTTTGTCTACAAGGAACCGGGAAGGTTCGCTGGGTGGCCCGCTAATGGCGGTATCTGGCATTGGGGGGATGAAATTCTCGTCCGATTCCAGATCGGTACCCATGATGAGAGTGGCGGTGGACACGCTATCTCCCGTGATGAGCCGAGTCGTCAGATCCTTGCACGCAGTTTAGATGGTGGCGAGACGTGGACGCATGAGGAGATAGTTTCAAATCAGCGGACATCTGAGATGCATACGCCGATAGATTTCGCGCATCCAGATTTCGCGATGCAGTGCAGCGGTAGTCGATTTCATATCTCTTACGATCGTGGGAAAACGTGGAGCGGTGATTACGATTTACCGGATGTCGGGAATAAGTTGACATCACGTACTGATTATCTCGTCAATAGTAAAGAGGATTGCCACTTCTTTCTCTCTGCAAAAGAGGCGCGGGTGCAAGCAGGCATCCAAGATCGAGCATTCTGTGCCAGAACGACCGACAGTGGTGAAAGTATTGAATTCGTCAGTTGGATAACGGATGATATTGAGGTGCGTTCCGTGATGCCTTCAACGGTGCGGATATCAGAGACACATCTGGTCACAGCACTCCGCCGCCGATACGATACAAAACAAGATGATGGCACTCGCCTGAGTAAAAACTGGATCGAGATTTGTCATTCGACGGACAATGGGGGGACTTGGTCTTTCCTATGCAAAGCGGCGGATACTGACGGTGGTGCTGGTCGGAACGGAAATCCACCGAGCATGGTTCGCTTGAAGGATGGTAGGCTCTGCGTTACTTATGGCTATCGGTCAACGCCTTATGGGATCCGAGCGAAGTTGAGTGAAGATAACGGAAAAAGTTGGGGTGATGAAGTCCATCTGCGCGATGATGGCAGAAACGGGGATTTTGGCTACACGCGTACCATCCAACGCTCAGATGGCAAGTTGGTAACAATCTACTATTACACCACTGCTGAAAATCCAGAACAGCATATTGCTGCTACAATTTGGGAAGTAGATAAGAAATAACGGGCGTATGACGCACTGCAGGCGGGGTTTGAAACCCTGAAGAAACACCCAAGCAAAAACCCTGCAGTGGGGGCTGCGTAAGTCTTATTCTAAATAGACGAGGAAATATGCAAGAAAAATTTGAAGTTAAAGTAAATGCCAAAACACATTTAGTTGTTGAAGCCGATACTGGTCGTTGTTTGGGCGGTGTCGGTGCGAATTTTTATCGTCCGTTCGTCTTTCCGTTCTACACACCAGCCGGACATACCGTCGTTCAAGAATTTGCCTTTGATCATCCGTTCCATAACGGTATTTTCGTTGGGCAGGGACCGGTTCAGGTCGGTGATAGGGAGGCGGGTTTTTGGGCATCACCACCGCGCCGTTCTTGGACGGATAAAGTCTTTGAGAGATTGGGACGGATGGATACACAGAAAGACATTGACATTACACCGCATGCGGATGGCGTTCAATTTGTTCAAAACGTTGTCTGGCGCGATGAAAACGAGGAACCGTTGATTGACGAAATTCGTACTGTCAATCTTTACGCGCTTGCGGATGCTACGGTCTGCGATATGACGAGTGAGAAGATCGCATCTTACGGTGCTGCGACGTATCCACAGACGAAGTTCGGGAGTATCGGTATCCGCGTTGAACCGCGACTCCTGCCTGTCATGGGCGGTATTGTGCTGGGTGACAATGAGCGTAGAGGCGGCGTTGATGTCGTCCACGAAGGCGAGTCGGATTTTGTTGCCTACCAGAACACGTTAACCGGGCATGGCGCGTTTGGTGTCTTTATGAGCATTCTTAATGAAGGCATTCGGGGGCCGTGGTTTATACGGGATTACGGAATGGCACTCTATAACCCAACTTGGACAGGCTCTGTGTCAACACCTGAAGGCGAAAGTTGGAAAGTTTCACTTCGGGTTATCGCTTATGATGGCGAATTGACATCAACGTGTGCGGAGAAATGGTGTCGGTTGTAGATGGAAAAAGAAAATATCCTTGAACTTCGGAATGTTACCAAAACCTTCGGTGACTTTGTTGCTGTTGACAATGTAGATTTTGCGCTGCAAGCGGGTGAGATTCACGCGATTTTAGGGGAGAACGGTGCGGGTAAGTCCACACTGATGAATCTTATTTATGGACTTTACCAGCCATCGGCAGGACGTATCTATGTTATGGATCGTGAAGGCTGGCGGCGTAGGTTACGGGCAAACTCGCCACGTGATGCGATTGCCATCGGTATCGGTATGGTGCATCAGCACTTTATGCTGGTTGAAAATCTTACGGTTGCTGAGAACATCGCGTTGAGTCTTGGGCAATTACGGAATGACGCAGGAAGGACTTGGATGGAAGGATGGAAAGATGGAAGGGTGGAAGAAGCGCATCGCCCTGAATTTTTCAATCTTCCAATCTTCCAATCTTTGAAAAAATTGGATGCCTTTCGGTTTAAGAAGGAAGAGGCTATTGAAATAACGGAGGCACTCTCGGAGCAGTTCGGTCTGGCTGTTGATCCGAGTGCCTTGGTGCGGACGCTATCAGTGGGTTTAAAACAACGCGTGGAAATCCTGAAGGCACTGGCGGTTGATGCTCGGATTCTCATCCTTGATGAACCGACGGCTGTTCTGAGTCCGCAGGAAGTGGAAGGCTTCTTTACAATTTTGCGTAACCTCCAAGCCGATGGTCGCGCGATCATTTTTATCAGCCACAAGATGAAAGAGGTTTTGGGTATCAGCGACAGGATTACCGTGTTAAGGCGCGGGAAAAAGGTCTATCTCGGTCCGACAGGTGAACTCACCGCACGGCAACTCGCGCGGGAGATGATCGGAGAGGACATTGACGAAGTTGAGCGTTCGTCAAACGGAAACCGCGAAAGTGGCTCATCAGACGGTGTGCTGCACCTCTCAAATCTAACAGTGCTCGGCAGTCGTAATGAAATCGCTGTTTCAGATGTCTCTCTGGAAACGTATCGGGGTGAAATCGTCGGTATCGCGGGTGTTGATGGCAACGGGCAGCGTGAACTCGCCGAGGCGATCATGGGTTTACGGCACAGCGAATCCGGGACAATAAGCATCTTGGGTGCCGATCCAAAAGGGACAAAGGCGGTGCGGCAGCGCGGGGTCGGTTATATTCCTGAAGATAGGCAAACGACTGGTGTTATCGCGTCGTTCTCAGTTACGGAAAACCTTTTGTTGAATGTAACGCATTTGGAAAACACGGCACGGTGGAATGTCCTGAATCAAAAAAGAAAACGGAACACCGCAGAACAGCTTATCGCTGATTACGACATCCGTCCGCCTATCGGTGGCATTCCTGCCGCCGCACTCTCCGGTGGCAACCAACAGAAAATTGTCCTCGCCCGCGAAATCTCGCTTCACCCCGATCTACTTATTGCCGTTAATCCGACACGCGGTTTAGATGTTAACGCTGCTCGCTATGTCCATGAGAATTTGTTGGCACAGCGCGACGCAAAGAAGTCTGTGCTGCTCATCTCAACGGAGTTAGACGAAGTCTTACTCTTGAGTGACCGACTCTTTGTGATGTCGAGGGGTAAGTTGATCGAAGCGACGGCGCAGCGCAGCGATATTGAGGCACTCGGATTGTTAATGACGGGGGAAAAGTTATAGGTTAGTTATAAGTTATAAGTTATAAGTTATAAGTTAAAGAGGTTCCTTGCAGTAATTCAACGCGTCTTGGAATATTCGAGAGCAAGGTTAATTGTTACCAAACGCCTCTTAACCAATAACTTATAACTAACAACCAACAACTCTTAAAACATGATACCCAAAATAATCAACATATTCAAAAAAATCAACGTTCACTGGGTGGTAACACCGGTTTTAATTCTCGCGAGTGCGTTTGTTACAAACGCCATTATAATGCTGCTCTGCAACTATAACCCGTTAGAAGCCTATTTAGCAGCGGTGAGTGGTGCCTTCGGAAATAGTAGGAAATTTGGGGAGACGTTGGTAAAAAGTACCCCGTTTCTGATGACGGGCCTTTCTGTCGCGATGGCGTTTCGGTGTGGGATTTGGAATATCGGTGCCGAAGGACAGTTTTTGATGGGCGCGTTGGCAGCGACGTGGTTTGGGACGAAACTCGCTTCACTTTTTCCTGAGAGCCCATGGATTGCGGTGCCAGTGTCGCTCGGTATCGCGACGCTTGCGGGGGGGATATGGGGACTCATCCCTGCGGTTCTCAAAGTAACACGCGGTGTCAACGAAGTTATTAGCACGATTATGTTGAACTACGTCGCTATTCATCTGGTGGGTATGATGATAGATGGGGGTCCCTTGCAGGAGGCATCCCAACGGGGTCCTCAGAGTGATCGGATCGCCGAGTGGGTGTTTCTGCCTCGACTTTTCCCACCGCATCGGATCCATCTCGGCATTGTTATCGCTGTTCTCTTAGCGATTATTCTTACATTTATTCTTTTTCGGACAGCATTTGGGTATCAACTCCGCGCAGTCGGAGAGGGTGCGGCTGCGGCAGAAGCGGCAGGAATTTCGATTATGCATAACACGCTCCGCGTCTTTTTCATTAGCGGTGCACTTGCAGGACTCGGTGGCGCGATTGAACTGACAGCACTGACGCGTCGGCTCTATCTTAATTTCTCGCCCGGATACGGTTACACAGCGATTGCGGTTGCGCTGTTGGCGAAGTTGAATCCGTTGGTGACGGTTGCTGCTGCCTTACTGTTTGGCGCGCTATCGACGGGGTCATACAGTATGCAGCGAACGGTGGGTATTTCTGATAAAGTGACGTTTGTGATGCAAGCGACCATTCTGTTATTTGTTATCGGCTATGGTTCTATCCAACTTTTCCGCAAGCGTGCGTCTTCGCATTCTTCAACAGAATAACCTTATGGAGTTCTTTACATGCAGGCGAAACGGCTATTTCTTACAATAACTATTCTGTTCAGTCTTTTACTCTCAAGCCTTTCACAGGCGCGAAATGTGTCAATCCCAGATGCGAATTTAGCAGCAGCCATCCGGCAAGAGATTGGCAATACAATCACGACAGATACACTGCTGAATCTAAAGCGTCTTGATGCCCGCAACCGGGGGATAAAAAACCTCACGGGACTTGAACATGCCCACAATCTTGAAGTGCTTGAGCTTGGCGGCGAGTATATTGAAGGAGAGGGAACTGTCAACAGCAATACAATATCGGATTTTACGCCGCTGGCGGCACTAACAAACCTAAAATCGCTGTCCCTTTCGGACTGTTCTATCTCAGATATAGCGTTCCTTGCGAAGTTAACACCACTGACATACCTCAATCTTTCAAGTAACCCTGTCTCAGATGTGTCCCCTCTCGCGGGGCTAACCCAATTAAACGGGCTTTATCTTTACAACACTTCTATCTCAGACGTATCCGCCTTGTCTGGCTTAACAGAGTTGACAAGCTTAGGTATTTCTGGCAGTGCTGTCTCGGATGTATCGCCGCTGGAGGGTTTAACGCAGTTAACTTATCTGTATCTTGAATGGAACGCCATCTCAGATATATCGGTCCTATCAGGACTAACACGGCTAAGTTCCTTGCATCTTGCTGGCAATGAGATTTCAGATGTATCGCCGCTGGAGGGTTTAACGCAGTTAACTTATCTGTATCTTGGATGGAACGCTATCTCAGATATATCTGCGCTGTCGGGTCTGACACAACTGAAGATCCTATATCTTCGTAATAACTCGATTTTGGATGTGTCCCCTCTGGTAAAATTAAACTTGACAGGGACAGAGTGGAACGACACCGGACTGTATATTGAGCGTAATCCGCTGAGTTACGCCTCTATCTACAGGCATATCCCTGCTATGAAAAGAAAAGGCATTGAAGTTCAGTTTGACTCGCGTACGCCAACAACGCTTACGAAACGCTTAGGCGATGCGCAACAAGCTAAACCTCGGACTGCCTTAGCAACGCCGTTAGTTGTAGAGGTCAGGGATGAGAAAAATATACCCTTTGCGGGTGTGCCGATCTATTTTACTGTAACTGCTGGCGGTGGAAAGGTTAATCCTGCCGAGACTGTGTCAGATGCCACCGGTAGGGCAGAGACGACGCTCACGCTCGGTGCCAAGCTCGTCGAGAACACTGTCCGCGTGACTGCCACCAAGACTCAGCAACGGGTTATCTTTACTGCGACGGCTGTTGACAATCCGCCGCCCACTTTTAGGAAGCCTATTACCTTCTCTGTCCGAGAAAACACTACAGCTGTTGGCACGGTGAGTGCCACAGATGTGGACAATCAAGATCGCGTCACGGGTTACGCCATTAGCCTGACCGCGGGAGAAGATAGCGCGCGGTTCTCAATCACGCCTAAGGGGGACCTGCGTTTTAAGATCGCTCCGGATTATGAGCGTCCAACGACTGCCTCTCGGAGCAACGCATATATCGTTCTTGTGTCAGCGACGAGTGGTACTGGAGACCGCGCGCGCACCGGCACGCAACCGTTTACTATCACCGTTACAGATATAGATGAGCCGCCTGACAGACCGACTGCGCCTACGGTTATCCCCGCCACGCCGACGAGTCTGATTGTGAGTTGGGCTGCCCCGGCAAACACGGGACCGTCCATGATTTATGAAGTGAGATATCGTGAAGGCGATACAGGTAGATTCACCAATGTGAATTACAACGGCAGAGAGACAAACTTCACGCTCAGCGACTTAAGGCGAGGCAGACAGTATCAGGTGCAGGTGCGTGCCAAAAACGATGAAGGCACAAGTGATTGGTCGCGTTTGGGGAGCGGCACGCCCGAAACCAGTCCGCCTATAGATTTTCCCGATACCGCGCTTCGTATAAAGATAGCAGAAGCACTCGGCAAAGGGAGAAATGCTGCTATAACTGCTGTGGATCTGTTAGCGCTCACAGAACTTCACGCGCCAAACGCGAATATCCGTAACCTCACTGGCATTCAACACGCGCACAATCTGAGGGGGTTGTTCCTTGGCGGTGCGTATATCGAAGAAGAGCAAAGAACCTTCTACGATAATGCCATCTCGGATCTTTCTCCGATTCAAGGGCTAACACAACTAAGGCATCTGGATCTTTCTGGCAATGATGTCTTAGACGTATCTCCGCTGTCGGGGTTGATAGCACTAACGAGGTTAAGACTTTACAACAATCCTATCTCGGATGTATCTCCGCTTGCAGGATTGCCACAATTGGTGGACTTGGAACTTTCAAATACCCGTATTTCAGATGTATTTCCGCTCACGGGGTTGGGACAATTGACGCACTTGAATCTTTCAAATACCCCCATTTCAGATGTGTCTCGACTTTCAGGGCTAACACAACTAAAGAGTCTCTATCTTCATAACGCTCCACTCTCAGACATCGCTGCCTTGTCCAGTTTGACGCAGTTGACAAACTTAAGTATTTCCGACACTTCCATCTCGGATATATCCGTCCTATCAGGGCTAACACAGTTAAAATCTCTGAATCTGGTCCACAATGGGATTTCGGATCTATCTCCGCTATCGGGGTTAACTCAGTTAACTCATCTGTATCTTTGGAACAACGCCATCTCGGATATATCTGCGCTGTCGGGTCTGACGCAATTAACGGTGCTATATCTTAATAATAATGCCATCTTAGATGTATCCCCTTTAGTAGGATTAGACCTACCGGGGACAGAGTGGAACAGCACTGGATTGCATATTTATGGCAATCCGCTGAGTTACGCCTCGATCAATACGCATATTCCTGCGATGCAAGCAAAAGGCATTGAGGTGAAGTTTGACGAGCGCGTTCCAACAACGCTCATCAAAATTTTAGATACAGCACAGGAAGGTGTCGTCAATACTGCGTTGCCCCTCCCGTTTGTCGTAGAAGTGCTGGATCAGGAAAATCGAGCGTTTGCAGGGGTACCTGTGGAGTTTGCTGTTACTGGAGGTAGGGGTAAGTTGAATGCTACGACCGTCCCGACGGATGCTATGGGTAGGGCAGCGGCACACTTAACCTTCGGGCGAACCGAAGGGACGACAACCGTCCGCGTGACCGCACCGGATATTTTGGAACCGGTGGCGTTTACGGCGACGGCTATCCTCCGTAGTTCACCTGTGATGATCCCGGATGCCAATCTCCGTATGAAGATCATGGAAACCCTGCGGAAACCGCTTGATGGAGCACCTACCGCTTCGGATATGTTGAAATTGACAACGCTGACCGCAAACGATGCCAACATTTACGATCTAACAGGGTTACAACATGCAGCGAATCTTACAACGTTGTCGCTCAATAACAACTATATTACGGAGGGGGCACCGCTTGCGGCACTTACCCAACTGACGAAGTTATCGCTCAATAACAATAGCCTTTGGTACCTTGAACCGCTCACAGGGTTAACCGAATTGACAGTGCTTTCACTTGAATATAACAGCCTCTCGGACATTAAACCCCTTACGGTTTTACCCCGGTTGAAAACGTTACATCTACGCGGGAATTGGCTGGACAATTCCGCATTTGACAGATATATCCCCGCCATGCAGATGAAAGGCATTGCCATAAGATTTGACCCTCGGACTGAAGACCCCCGGTCTGTCATCCGGATCATCTACTTTTATCCAAGTGACCGGGAACCCCTACCTGACATAGATGAAAGGATAGATCAATCGATAAAGGACGCGCAGCAATTCTATGCGGACCAGATGGAAGCCCACGGGTTTGACAGGAAAACCTTTCTGTTTGAAACCGACACACAAGGAAGGGCAGTCATCCATCACGTCAAGGGCAGGCTCAGCCACAAAGATTATCAGGATGATTGGCAAACAGCCTGGCAAGAAGCTGAGAAACGATTTTATAGATCAAACTCTTTCCTTCTCACTGTGTTAGATGTGGATCTTAAGGGGATTACACCGTGTGGTCGAGGTGGCGGAAACGGACGCACAGGAAGCGGATTTGTCACCGCCCGAGAGTGTTTTCACGTTAGCACTATTGCGCATGAGCTTGGGCACGCCTTTGGATTGCATCACGATTACACGCGCACAGGTGGGAAGTGGATTCGATCTAAGTATAGCAGTGACCGAATGATGACATCTTTCTGTGCTGCGGAGTGGTTGGATGTAATCCCTATTTTCAATACCGGGGCAGCTCCCATCAATCATAATACAACGATTAAAATACTTCCACCGGACCTCGCCTCTCCACCAAATATCATGCGTCTTAGCTTTGAGGTAAACGACCCTGATGGAATCCAGCAGGTACAGTTGTTTACAAATGAGCGATCGGGGTGGGCGGGGTTGGGTCCTGGGTATCCCAACGAGTCTACTGAATTGGCGGATTATAAAGGATTAAAGGGAAACCCAGACTACACCGGCGAATTTTTTACTACCCAAGTGAAACATAAAAATAAAGTGGTAAGATTTCGGAGCATTGATGTCCATGGAAACATAACAGCGCAGGAGTTTCCAGTCGATATTACGTCCTTATTGCCGCCTCCTAAAGTTGTATTAATCCCGGATCCGCATTTGGCATCAGTCGTTAGAGACGAGATTCGTAATATTACGACACACACGATACTGGATTTAACGGCACTTGATGTCCGCAACCACGGCATAACAGACCTCACTGGCTTGGAACACGCCCACAATCTCAAACGGTTGGACCTTGGCGGTGAGTATATTGACGGCGGCGGATGGGCTAACAGCAATGCGGTATTGGATTTTTCGCCCTTGGCAGGTTTGAGTCAATTAATTTATTTGGGTTTTTCCCATACAGGCATCTCGAATGTATCTGAGTTAGCGGGTCTAACGCGACTGACTGAGTTACATCTTTCTGATAATAATATCTCGGATATATCGCCGCTCACAGGACTAACACAACTCAACTGGCTGGGGCTTTCCGGCAATGAGATTTTGGATGTGTCTCCGCTCTCGGGGTTAACTCAGCTAACTCGTCTATATCTTGAGTGGAACACCATCTCGGATATCTCCGCGCTATCAGGACTCACACAACTCACCTCCCTGAATCTTTCCGACAATGAGATTTTGGATGTATCTCCGCTCTCGGGGTTAACTCAGCTAACTCATCTATATCTTGATCAGAACGCCATCTCGGATATCTCCGCGCTCACAGGACTCACACAACTCACCTCCCTGGGACTTTCCGGCAATGAGATTTTGGATGTGTCTCCGCTCTCGGGGTTAATTCAGCTAACTGGTCTGCACCTTGAGTGGAATGCCATCTCGGATATCTCTGCCCTATCAGGACTCACACAACTCACCTTCCTTAGGCTTTCCGGCAATGAGATTTTGGATGTATCTCCGCTCTCGGGGTTAACTCAGCTAATTCAGCTATATCTTGATCAGAACACCATCTCGGATATCTCCGCGCTGTCGGATTTAACACAACTGAAGGTCCTAAATCTTAATAGGAACTCAATTTTGGATGTATCCTCGCTGGTGGGGTTAGAGTTACCGGGGACGGAGTGGGACAGCACAGGACTGTATATTGAGCGTAATCCGTTGAGTTACACCTCTATCAATACGCATATTCCTGCGATGCAAGCAAAAGGCGTTGAGGTGGCGTTTGACGATCGCACACCAACGCGGCTCGTTAAAATCTCAGGGGCAGGACAGCAAGGTGTCGTTAATACTGCGTTACCCCTCCCGTTTGTGGTGGAAGTGCGGGATGAGCAGAATCAAGCGTTTGCGGGTGTGCCTGTGACGTTTAGCGTTGCTACGGGTGGCGGTAAGTTGAGTGTGACAACCGTTCCAACGGATGCTGCGGGGAGAGCATCGGCACACCTGACGTTGGGGCGAACTACTGGTACGACGACCGTCCGCGTGGCAGCAGTGGAAATATCGCAACCGGTGGCGTTTACAGCAACAGGTGTGCTGCTTAGCGCGCCTGTAACTGTCTCGGATGCGGCACTCCACGCGGCGATTACATCGGCACTGAATAAGTCCCCGAATAGCGATCTTACTGTGTCAGATATGTTGAAGTTGACGACATTGGCGGCAAACAGTGTTAATATTCGCGAATTGACAGGTTTAGAACAGGCATCCAATCTCACAACTTTGTCGCTTAACGGTAACAATCTTTCCGATATCGCACCTCTGGCAGGGTTGTCCAAGTTGAGGATGCTCTCTCTGAATAACAATCGTATCTTAGACGTGGCACCGCTTGCAGCATTAGCACAGTTACAAACACTCTCCCTTGAAAACAACGACCTTGTTGATGCTACACCGCTCTCAGGTTTAACGCAGTTAGAGACACTGTCGTTGGATAACAATCGCCTTTGGCATGTGTCCGCCTTTACAAGGTTGTCTGAGTTGCGAACCCTGTCTCTTAACAACAACGACTTTTCGGATATAGCACCGCTTACATCGCTCAAGCGACTGAAAACGCTGGAGCTAAACGGGAATCTACTCAGTTATCCGTCACTCCATACACATATTCCTGTTCTCCAAGCACGGGGTGTGACAGTAAGGTTTGACCCCCGGACCCCAACGACGCTTGTGAACATCTCCGGCACGCATGGTGTCGCAGGCACGGCACACCCTATCGGTGTAGAGGTGCAGGATGCACACGGTTTTGGGTTTTCGGAGGTGCCCGTGACGTTTACCGTCACCACTGGGGGGGGGCAACTGAGTGCTTCAAATGTCATCGCCGATAACACGGGCAGGGCGCGGACGACCCTTACACTCGGACCCGTTCCAGGCAAGAACACTATCCGCGCCGCTGCTGCAGAAGTCTTAAGTCCCATCAGTTTCAGCATTACCGCTGTCGATGCGAATTCCCGCGTCATTGTCCGCGATGCCAACCTCCGTACGAAGATAGTTGAGACCCTTGGCAAGGCACAGGGCGCGCAGCTAATCGCGGGCGATATGTTGGGTTTGACGCAACTTGATGCACGAAATGCGAACATTCAAAACCTTACCGGTCTTGAACACGCACACAACCTCAGAGAACTGAACCTTAGCGGTGAGTATATTGAGGGTAAGGGGACCGTCAACAGTAATGTCATCACAGATCTATTCCCGCTATCAAGCCTCACACAACTGACCTCTTTGAACCTCTCAGACATGGGCATCTCAGATATATCTGCGCTTTCGGGGTTGACACAACTGAAGCGGCTATATCTTTGGCACAATGCCATCGGAGATGTATCCGCACTCAAAGGATTGACACAACTGACGAACCTGCATCTTGGTGGGAATGCTATCTCAGATATATCTGCGCTTTCGGGGTTGACACGACTGACAGGGTTATATCTTTGGAACAATACCATCGGAGATGTATCTGCGCTCAAAGGGTTGACACAACTGACATCGTTGGATCTTGGTGGGAATGCTATCTTAGATATATCTGCGCTTGCGGGGTTGACGCGACTGAGGCGGCTATATCTTTGGAACAATACCATCGGAGATGTATCTGCGCTCAAAGGGTTGACACAACTGACGAACCTGGGGCTGAATGGGAACGTTATCTCAGATATATCCGCACTTGCGGGGTTGACGCAATTGAAATTCCTGTATCTTGCCTGGAACCGTTCAATATCAAACATATCAGCGTTGGCGGGGTTGACACAACTGACATCATTGGATCTTCGCGACAACGCTATCTCTGATGTGTCGCCGCTGGTGGAATTAAACCTGACGGGGACAGAGTGGGACACCACGGGATTGCGTCTTAAGGGCAATCCACTGAGTTACGCTTCTCTCAACACACACATCCCCGCTATGCAGGCGAAAGGGATTAAGGTCAGCTATGATCTGAATTTTGCCAAGATTACCGGTCCCTGGCTCTGGATGATCGCGCCAACTGAACGTTGGCAAGGGGGCAAACGCTCTATCAATGTAGATTCACTTGCTGATGCGAGTGCGGGTGCTGTGACAGAGGCAGAAGTTGCGACAAACGGTGCCAAAGAAGGTGACACCGTCGGTGATTATGCATGGCAACTGGGAGAGATTGCTGCGGTTGGTGGAGATAACATCAATGACCTGCTGAATCGTATGGGGATGGCTCAAGGTAATATAGACGACCATTCCTCTTACGCGCTTATCACGCTTGAATCCGACACGGCTCAGTCCGGCGTACTGATGAGCGTCGGCAGTGATGACGCTATCAAGGTCTGGCTCAACGGGGAAGTGGTGCATAACAACCCTATTGATCGGGGTGCGTCCAATTTTCAGGATGATTTCACAGTTAATTTGGAAAAAGGCGATAATCTTTTACTGGTGAAGGTCAGTGAGCGGGGTGGGGCTTGGAGCATGTTTGTCGGTATTGAAGCAGATGTTAACGCTGTCTATAAACGTCCACCGGATGCTGTCCTATCCGCGGATGTCAACGGGGATGGGATCGTCAATATCCAAGACCTCGTTTTGGTATCGTCCAGCTTGGGGCAGACGGGGAAAAGTCGCGCGGATGTCAATGGTGACGGTGTCGTCAATATCCAAGACCTCGTTATGGTTGCTGGTGCGTTGGGACAGGGAACGGCTGCTTCACCGTCCCTACATGCGTCGGATCTTGAAGGACTCACCGCAGCGGATATTCAAGAGCTGCTCACGCAGGCGCGGCAGCTGGCACTTACAGATCCTGCCTATTTGCGTGGGCTTGCGGTGTTGGAGCAGCTGCTGGCACGCTTATTACCGAAAGAGACGGCTTTGTTAGCAAATTACCCGAACCCGTTCAATCCTGAGACGTGGCTACCGTATCAGTTGGCGAAACCTGCGGAGGTGACACTGCACATCTATGCTGTGAATGGTACATTGGTGCGGGTGTTGGCGTTGGGGCATCAATCTGCTGGGCAGTATCAGTCCCGTAGTCGTGCGGCGTATTGGGATGGACGTAATTCCCTTGGTGAGGCTGTCGCGAGTGGTGTCTATTTCTATACGCTAATTGCTGGTGATTTTACGGCGACGCGAAGGATGTTGATACGGAAGTAAATTTTTGATACGATTATCAGAGGTCCAAAATGCGTAAGTTCAATCCGTATTTTAACCCCCTAAATCCCCCTTATCAGGGGGACTTTAAGAGGAAATGCGTCTGTCCTAAGTATTTATCAAATTCACGTTAATTATTTTCCATACCGTAACGACTTAAGAAGAAACCGTTTTTCGACAACGGAGAAAAACGAGCAGAGGTCTAATATTTAAAAAAATGTTTGAAGAGATTCTTTCGGCAACGATTCGTGGGGCGACACCCCTTCTGTTGGCGGCACTCGGTGAAGTGATTTCTCAACGTGCGGGTGTGCTGAACATCGGCATTGAGGGGATGATGCTCATCGGGGCATTCTTCGGGATGGTCGGCTCATTTTACACGGCAGAATTTGTGATGTTCGCACCGTGGTTCGGGCTTCTGATGGCAGGACTGAGCGGACTTATCGCTGCTGCGCTCTTTGCGCTGTGTGCAATTAGGTTGCGTGGCGATCAGGTTATCGTTGGCACGGCGATGACGCTTTTAGCGTTGGGCTTGACAGAGGTCATCTATCAACGGCTCTTCGGTGTAACAGGCATTGCAAAAGGTGTGCCAGCGTTTCAGCAAATCGATATTCCACTGCTCTCCGAACTCCCTTTTTTGGGACGTGCACTGTTTTCACACAATATCCTTGTTTTCATTGCGTTTCTGTTGATGCCGTGTGTCTATTTTTTCCTCTACCATACGCAGCTGGGGTTGAGAATCCGTGCGTGCGGTGAGCATCCGAAGGCGATTGCCACCGTCGGTGCCAATGTGCTCCGTTTGCGAACGATGTGTCTACTATTTGCGGGTGCGATGGCAGGCATAGCAGGTGGCTATCTCTCGCTCGCCGATGTCCCGTATTTCACGCCGGGGATGACGGTTGGACGCGGGTTCATCGCTTTAGCGATCGTTATCTTTGGGAAATGGCATCCTGTGAAGGCGTGCGGTGCCGCGCTGCTCTTCGGACTCGGTACAGCCTTGGATGCGCGGTTCCAAGCATTGGGCTGGGGTATCCCGTATCAGGTATGGTTGATGTTACCTTATGTGCTGTGTTTGGCGGTACTGGCGGGATTTGTTGGACGTGCTGAGGCACCTCTTGCGTTGGGGAGACCGTACGGAGAATAATTATCAGTTATCAGTCTTCAGTTATCAGTTAAAGAAGTCTGTAAAGTGTTCTAAAGTTTCAAAGTGTTCTAAAGTTGGTAAGAGACCTCTTTCAACTTTCTAACTTTAGCGACACTTCACAACTTGCCAACTTTCTAGAAGAAACACCCCAGCAAAAACACTTTAGCACACTTCACAACTTTCTTACTGACTACTCTCACTGCGAGACAAACTGATAACTGGTAACTGAAAACTATTCCTCTGATAACTATTAGAAAGGACTGCCGAGTCGGAAATGTGCTACCCTTGTATCTGGTGAACTTGGAACGGATACGAGTGGGATCGCATAGTCAAGTCCGACTGTGAGTGCCCCAAAATCCAGATAGAGTCCGGCACCAACAGCGGAAGGTAAACGCGTGAGGGTCTCGATGTCCGCCAGAGAATTCCAGACGTTGCCAGCATCAAAAAAGAATGCCCCGCGGACCACCGAATAGATTGGGAACCGTAATTCTGTATTAAAGATGAATTGCACATCACCGCGGTGGATGCCCGTGATAACCTCAGGACCGAGGGAACGCTCAGCATAACCTCGAACTGTCGTGCTGCCGCCTGCCCAAAACCGTTCAAAAGAGATGAGTTCTGCGCGGCGATTTGAACGCAATCCGGTGGTGATGCCAAATCGAACGGCAGTTGCCAACACGAAATCGCCGATGAGTTTTTGGTAATATTGAGTATTCGTTGTCGTTTTTATAAAACTGGTCTCGCCTTGCAAAAGGCCGCCTGCGTATTCGAGCGTGATTTCGTTTAGCATACCGCCTATAGGATTCAGATGCTGCATGAGGCTATCATAGGTCCAAGAAAAGCGCAGGCTGCTCACAGTTGTGCTGAATGGGTTCTGTTCCTGCGGTAAATCGATCTCTGTGGGTGCCGCTTGTATCATTGGTGGCACCGGTTGGTTCAAGTCTCGGTAACTGTATCGCCAATCCAAATGATGCAATTCGCCTAATTTTCTACTGAGGATAAAACTCCCTTGTAGGGCGCGAACATTGTCATCTACCTCTAACTTCTTAGCGGATACCTGTAAGGTCCCCCGCGTCCTGCCGATCAACCAGGGTTCGGTGAGCCTTGCATCCACAAGGTAACCTAATTCATCCCGCCATCCTAATCTCCCGAGGAACCGCCCTTGGATGTTCCGCTTAAAGAGAAAGTTGCTATCCGTTAGTTCCAGGGACCCGCGCCAGCCTTCTGCGAAACTGTAGCCGCCCCCGTATCTATAGGTTCTGGATTTCTGCTTTTTGACCTTTATTGAAACGTCATAGGTTTTAAAAACGGGATGTGGGTTTTTAGTGTCTTCTTTTTTTGCTTGGCTGTCCGGCTCTATCCGAACCGTTTTGATGGGTTCAGGTTCAACACTATGAAAAATTCCCAAACTGTAGAGGTTTTGCCAAGCGCGGCTTAATTTTCCGGGAGTCCAGAGGCTTCCTTCAAGATGCGCGACTTCCCGTTCAAGCACATGTGGTTTCACTATATCCGTATCGCCTTCGAAATAGAATTTCCCGAAAGTCACGCGTTCACCCTCTGTCAGCACAGTAAGTTTGAGGATACCGTATTCAAAGACCTTAAGGACGGTTGACTCTTGTTCGAGTGTATAGCGCGGGTTCCCGTCAATATCTTGAATGCTCCAGCGGTTCCCGATATTCGTCACGATGGAAAGCCCAGTGAGTGAAAGTTTGTGTCTTTTAAATTCCTCACGGATTTCCATAGGGAGTTCGCCATCCGCAAGAGACTCCGAGAAATTACCCTTGACTTCAAAAACTGGGTCCTTTGTTTCCGGTATATAAGTGTTCTTAACCTGTGCGTCAATGTATCCGAGTTCACGATAGGCTTTTAAGATAGCATTTTGGTAGCGCGTTGTTTCAAAGGAGGCGTTGGGTTGTGGCAGTTGAAGTTCGCTTTGTAAGCGTTTGAGAAGTGTAGGGGTATCTATTGCGCGATTACCACTAATGTCGCATCGGTGAATGATCTCTTTATAGTTCTCAACAATTGAGACATGTATTGCGACTTCGCCGATGCTTCGGTTGTTTGGGTTCTGCTTTTGAAATTTTGCCTCAATGACCCTGTTGGGATACCCCGCTTTTTCGTATAAGATTTCGAGTCGGTGTCTATCTGTATCGAGGTCTTGTTCATAAAAGAAAGTTTTTCGTTTCACGCCTAATAACAACCCTGTGATATTGGCACGCAAACGCTGCCATGCGTCCCCTATCGGTCTTGTTATCATTTCTCGCCGTAGTTCTGGGTCTGAGAAGGCACGGTTCCCAGAAAATGTGATGCGAGCGACCCGATACCGCGTGCCGGGATCAATTGTGAGGCGAACCTTTGATTCATTGAGAACCTCTTCATGCACGGTTGTGTCATGGTACCCCTGATCCTGAAAATAAGATTTTATTCTCCGTTCCCACAGTGCCGGAATGGTAGTGTTTATCTGCTCGGCTATTCCTTTTTTGAATTTGGCTTGTTTCGCGCCGCCCTCCGAAACAAAATCAAACTCGACATACTTGCCCTCGTTAATTTGGAACTGCAGTAGCCCGGTTTTAGGGTTAAAGATTGGTTCAATAGTGGCGGTAGGATAATTATTTTCACGGTAGAGTTCTTCCATTGATGCCACATCTGTGGCAACTTCAGTTGTGTTGTAAATCGGGGCGCGTATGCTGAAGCCACAAGCTCTTTTGAGGCGTTCGGTTGATATAGCGAAATTGCCTTGGATTTGCAATGTTTTGATAATTGAGGGATCGCCTATAGTCATCTGATAGGTTAACGTGCCATCCTCGGTAAGCGCGTCGGGTACCGTAACTTGCGCCTTAAAGTACCCATACGCCTCGCAAATCCGCTTGATGGCTTTAATATCTGTTTTGGCAATCGCAGGTACATACTTCGTCCCCGGTTTCAATCTCATTGCATTTTCAATCGTCTGCCTGAATGTGTTGGCAGGAATGCCGGTAATCTCGATCGCTTTGATCCGTGCGAAGGAGGTCAACTGATAGCTGAGCACAACGCCATCGGAAGCCGCCTGTGCGTAAACTTGGATTTCGGCGTACTGCTGTGTTGTGTAGAGGGCTTTAATACTCTGCTGGATAGCGTGCCGGGATAACCTATCACCGACGCGCGTTGAAGTCTGGTCTCTGAGTAGATTGCGTTGTTCTGTGGTCCCCTCTATAGGTTCCGTGTCGATGTAGTACTCAATTTTTGCGATGCGCGTCGTATCGGATGCTTCTGTGAGCGGGAGTTTTTCTGTTCGTGTATCGCTTGGCGTTTTCGCGGGTTCGTTCGCGCCTACAGATTGCGCAAAAGAACAGCAGAGCATCAAAATAAGACAAATCAGGCTATCTGTGAATGTATTGTAATTTGCACGGACCATAAGCATTTTACCGTTTAAAGTCCCCCTGATAAGGGGGATTTAGGGGGTTATAGTAGATCCCGTAATTACTTATATACTTGCCTCGTTATGTGAGCTTGTGAATGTGTGTCTCATGGAGGCACAGGAGACCAACAGCCTATGCTACAGGTATAAACATAAGTCTTGCCCTAAAAGCGTCCCTTTATTCCAACATCGACCCCGTATTCCCCTCTTTCGTTGCTTTCAATTTTTATAGACATATTTTTTCTGAGTTGATATTCTGCACTAATAGAGCGTGCTTCTTCATCGAGGGGCCGGTGGAAATTAAAGGTAAATCCGCCGAGTGCGTGTGAAAATGCGGCGTTCCGGACAAGGAACGTGAAAATATCTTCATGCGAAAGCACTTCAGGTGCGTTGGGGGCACTCAGGACGAACTCTGGGTTTGTTGAGGTGCCCGTAAGCCTTGCATAGATTTCAAGGTCAACAGTGCTCTGATTTCTTGACAGCACCCCTCGAATACGGTTGGGTGTCCGGAGCGAGATATTGAGTTCTGGGTCAAATTCGCTGGTGCTTCGGTTGGTAATTCTTGAACCTTCAATGAGTTCAAAAGTCTGTAGAAAGAAAACTTTCCCTCTGAGGATGGAGATGTTTCCGTTGAAAACTGGGTTTTGAATTCGCCCGATGAGTCTACCGGAGCTCGCGATTTCAATGTCCGTGGGCCCCGTAATGGATGAAAGTACACGGAAATTATCGGGAATATTGACCCCGACATCCAGATTTAAATGCCGCAAAATCGGGTAATCCAGCGCAAGATCCATTTCACTGACTGAGGCACCGGCAAGCCAATCTCGAACGCTTTCCCAATTTTGTTGGTAATCCCCGGCACTTATATTCAGGTCGCCCGTTAGATATGGGTCGTCAAACCCGCCACGTAGATGGAGTTCAGTGAGGTCGGTCCCGAGGGTAACTTGGTACTTCCCTGGTTGTTCAAAGACCGCTGCTGAGATACTGGTGTTCAAATCCAGTGTTGGTGATGTTTCCCATATCCGTCCATCTTCGGGTGCCGTGACTTCACCTGCGACTAAAAATCTCCCATCATTCAATATGCCCTCAATCCGCTTAACCGTCGCGCCGGTCTCTGATAGTTGGACATCGCCTGTTATATCTTTAACATGAATACTGGCATCCGGAAGTTCAAATCCAATATCTTTGAAACTCAGCCTGCCTTCAGCTTGTGGGGTTTCCATCGCCCCTGTTAGTACAACGTAGATTGTGCTTGTCCCTGTTGTGGATCTAAGTCCTGGTACGACAGATGATAAGATGTCAAGATCACTTAGCACAATGTCCACTATCCCATTCATATCGTTTTTTTGGAGTTCCTTCCAGACCGTTTGCGGTGATTGTTGGAGTTCCATCAAAAATGGGATGAGTTTGAGTTGATAAGGCATCGTCCATGAAAAGGTAAGCAGATTTTCACCGAAATTAACTTCAACATACCGTTGCTTCGAAATCTCCCATTTCCCGTTCTGATATCGGACTCTCCATCGGAGGTCAATAGGAACGTCGTGTAGATAGAGTTCCGCCGGTTCAGACCTATGTCGCCGCAAAGTTATTTTCGGGTTTTCACTGGTGCCGCTCATATGTAGGCTTCCTGACAACGCGCCTTTAATCCGATAGGGTGCGGGCCAGGGGGCAGTTATCGCCGAGACATCGAAATTTTTGAGTCGTAGTGCGGTGTCAAATTCTCCATTCATTGCCCATTGGCTTCCGGCATCAATGCTGAGTGTTGTTTTTGCGTCTTCAACTGTGTGGACATTACCGGCGACCCCTTCTGGCTTCTCATCTTCAGCGGTAAACGTCTGCCTGACGGAGAACGGGAACTGGTTTTCGAGGGTAAATGCTTCAGATAAGGATACTGTGCCAGCGTTGAGTTGTATCTCGGTAGGTTGCGGATTTTGGAAATCGTAATCCCGATCCAGTGCCTTGAAGGCGAGGCGAACACTGTTAATTGAAACGTTTGCCCTCGAAACAGCCACAATATCTGAGAATGAAGGTATCTCTTGGATTTGTGGAAATGGTATGCTTTCCCCATTTGTTAGCAGACGATCAAGCGGGATTGTGAGTTCGTTGAGGACAGTGCTTAAATATCCTTCAACTGCTTCCAGCACCTCTGGTGGAATGGCATGCTGAACCATCGAACCGAGCGGGAATTTTTCAAGTTTCAATTCTACCAATCTGAAATTTTTAGGCATTAATCCATCCAATACCACTTGTCCGTGTTGGAGTGTACAGTAGCCTGTGCCTATGTCAAATCCGAATTCTGTGAGGTTAATCGTGTCTTCGCGTGCTTTGAGTTGCATCTTCATATTCTGGATAGGTTCGTGGAAATTCCGCAATTGGAGTTGTGATGCCTCAAGCAGTACGTCCCCGACTATATGAGGATTGCGGGTTGTGCCTTGTAGCGCTAAATCTATGTCGATAGTGCCATTTATTTCAGAAAAAAGCCTATCAATATTGGGGAGGACCGCGAGCGGCAATTCGCGTCCTTGGAACTGTACATCAATCGGTTGCTCCAAAAATCGGTCCGATATGTCTATCGCTGTGAATGCCAAGTTAAGCGGAATAGTCCCTGTAATAGTTGACGTACCTGCACGGTTTTTTAGTTCAATTCCGGCGATTGTTATGCGTTCATCACCGTATTGGATTTCGCCGTTCCATTCCGTCTGGTTGATATATCCGTTCCATTCTGCTGTAATTTCTGGTGCGTCAAAAGTGCCGGTGATATTAGCGTTCGTTGTTGCTGTGATTCCGGGTGTTTTCAGTTCTAAAGGGAGGCGGACAGCGAGATTACCGCGTTCGGATCGGAATTGGAGGGATGCTGCGTTGATGGCACTGCTATCGTATCCGCGCAGTTTCAGTTTGTTTATTTCACCGGTTATTGAAATCTGATGTTGATGTGTCCCTGTACCTTGGATTTTAGCGTATCCGGAGATGGTGCCGTGCACGGGTGAGGTCTGATCTGACAACAAAGTCAGAAAATTTGAGACCTCCAGATCGGATGCTGAAACATCAATAGCGAACTGCATCGTCTCCGTATCTTGGGTTGAGAACGACGCGTCTCCTTGTATCGAGTAGCTGCCATCACCTACCCATCCGTTTGCTTCCACCGATCGGATGTGTAAGGCCTCTGAATTAAGAATGGCATTTGTCTGTAGGCTTTCCAATGCGATAGGATCAGCAAACGGAGTGAGACGCATCGGTTGTTGTGGTGCTGTTTGGGCATTTACGGCGATTGCGGTTTCGGCGAGGGTGCCTGTGAAGTCTATTGAAGCCTGTAACGCGCCACCCGTTAAATCCGCAGCCTTGATGCTATTTGCAGAAACCGTTGCTATCAATTCCCCGAAAGTCTTGAGTTTCAATTCAGGTGCGTTGGCACTGAGGTTTAGCCGCGAATTGTGAATGATTTCGGGATGAACGGTTATTTCTCCGTCTATATCCACTGGGTTACCGAAAAGTTTCAAGGCGTTCTTTTTCAGGATCATCAAGTTGTTTCGGTATTCTATCGCACCGCCTGCCTCGCTGATATGAATATCGCCGACTTCTGTTTTTAAATCCAACGTTGGAATTGCCCAGTTCCCCGCGATTCTTGGATGCTTAGGCGTACCGGTTACTTTCAGTGTATAATGCGCTGTTCCAGCTTGTAATATATCAAGCGGAAGTCCGAATGCTGCGCTAAAGGGGGGTAGCGCGAATTTATCTGCATTCGCGTGCAGGTCCATCATCTCACTTTTTGCATCATAAGTCCCGGTCAGTTCAATAAAATCGGATTTATCTGCTGATGTCCTGAGCGAAAACGCGTCAATCGTCCATTTGTCATCTTTCAGGTGTAGCCGAATCTGTTTGGCATTTGTGAATGCTATTTCTTGTGCTGTCGAATTTCCGTAGCGGAGTTGGCTGGCATTAATTTCGATATTCATATCGTAAGGATGGACCCGTCGGTCTGATTCGCTGCTGTTGTTCTCCTTTGCTGGTGCGAGGGCTGCCACCGTGCCTTCTATTTGTGCACGTCCATCGGCGGTGCCAGTGATCGCCTCAAGTGCGGGGTTCAAGATACGCAGTATCGGTGTAACCTCAAGTGCCTGACTCTCTACGGTGAATTTATAAGGGGTGTCCGGAGCCGTGCTAACATGCCCGTGAATCTGACCGTTGAACCCATTTCCTGTAAAGTCGATCCGATCCGGTTGCCCCGTGATATTTTTCAGTTCTACAAGTTTGCCGTGCAGCACAGCATCACCGAGTGGATGTTTCGTGCTGCGTCCGTTGTCTAAGAAAGTTATATCCGAGAAATCCAGTTTAACCTGAAAATCGACAGGCTCTGGTTTTTTGAGTGTTCCGACGCACCGGACACCGAATTGTGCTTCAAAGGGAAAGTCGGCGATCTCAGCTGCTTTCGCTATCTCCTCTAAGCGGACAGGTGCGTCGCTTTCGAGCAGGAAGTCAAAATCTGCTTTAGTATCTACTGAAGCGTTGAGTGTAAATTTCTGACCACGGGTGGTTATCTCACAGTTAGGAATCGTGATATTATAATCCTCGATTCGCAACGGGAGCGTTACCGGATCGAGATGGACATCCCATGCTTCGGCTTCGGTGACACTGAAATCGGCACTACCATCAAGGTTGGTGAGCGTTCCATCTAATTTGAGTTCGCCTCTGATTTCACCATTTACTGGATGGTCTGCTCCCAACAATATGTTCCGATAGTGTTGGACATAGACAGTATCTGCAACGATACTGAACACCGCGGGGTATTCGTCTTTAATGCTCACAACCCCGTTAATTGTTGCTTGACTCTCGTATTCGGTCAAAGTATCCCTTTTGGTGTTTTTAGTGAGGTATCCGTTTTCAATGAATACCTGTCCGTCTTGATAGCGGATATCGCCTGACAATTCACCGATTGGGATTTTGGTGAAGCTTGCATTCGGGATTTCCATAAACCCCTTCAGTACACCTGTTGATGACAACTTCGCAGTGTATTCTCCGGTGCCACTAAAATCGGCACTGTTAGTAATTTTTGTCAGGTCGTCAAAATTGATGCCTGACATACGGATGTCCAAAGCGTTTTCCGCTGCCAAAGGGAAAGGTCCTGTGACAGTCATCTCGGTTTCGTCGAGGTTGCCATCGGCTTTCAATTCACCTGCTTCAATTGTGCAGTTGAGCACTGAATCCTCAAATGCTATCTCGTTGAGGATTGTTTCTGTTATCTCTATTGTACTGTTCAATTTGAATGTTGAGGGATCGGTGCTGTTTCCGTCAAATGTAGCCGTACCTGAAAGGCGGCCTGTGCTTTCAGCGAGGTAGTCAGGGAGTTCGGCAAACATTGATAGCAGCGGTATGAGTTGCATGTCTGTGGCATCCCATTGTCCTTCGTAGACAATTGGGTGTTGCGTTAGTTGCTGTAGCTGCGCTATGAGATCGTCTTCAAGTTGATTTTGTAATCCGATGCTCCCTTTCCCCGTCAGGGTGCCATCGGCGATCTGTGCCCTGAAAGTTTTTAACGAGAATGTTGGTGTAGGCTCGGCGTTGAGGCTGGCATCGATTGTTAGATCTGTCAGTGAAATTTTTCTGTTGTTCTCTGCTTGTATCATAGAAAGCATTGGAGCTTCCACAGAGAGTGTGCCGTCTAAGGTGGCATCCGTGCCATGCATCGTCAGATGTCCGCTTACAGCCCCTTCAAGTTCAGTGCCTTTGCCGAAAAACTGCCCTATAGCTGCGGCATTTAGTTGTTGCAAATCGAATTTAATTGCCCAAGGCATTTTCGTTTCTGGGTGCGGAAATTCACCGGTAACCTCCAAACTTGAGTTGCCGATCTTCAATTGGAGTTTGTCTAATGTGCTGCGGTTGGCTAAAATTTGGAAATCGACTTCAAAGTTATTAATTGCCGTTTCGGAACCGTTGAGCGTGAGACTGCCTCGCCCGATTCTGAGTTCACCCTTATGCTTCCATGTGTTGAGGGGCCCCTTTACATCAATAGAAACGCCTGTAATCCCTATGTGAATATCGCGTTGTGTATCAATGTAGTTGATGGTACCGTTGTTGCATTCGATACGTTCGACGGCGAAAGCGAATTTCGGGGAGTTTTGTGTCGTGCTTCCCTTAAAAATATGTGCCAGATTGGGGGTGCCATCGGTATCGGACTTTGCGGCGATTCGGGGGTTGGTCACCGTCAGTTGTGTCACTTCAAATTTGCGCGTTAACAGCCCGAGCAGGTGATATTGGAGTACAACTTTTTCTGTAGAGATTACCGGCTCATCTGGTGCGTCGTTTTTGGAAATTGTGACGCTGTTGATCGTAACGTTTCCTAAGATACTGCCTTCTATATCACCGATGTTTGCAGTATAGCCATCTTTTAGGAGATGTTCAAGTTCGGTCGCAAGTCGTGTTTCTACCCAATTCAGGAACCTATCTGAATGGATGAAGAAAAAGGCGCCGCATAGCGCAATGATAAAGAATATTCCGAGGGGAATAGCGATTTTTTTTATTCTTTTACGCATCTTTTTCGCTATCGGCTATCGGCTATCAGCAGGAATAGCCATCGGCAGTCAGGGCGGTTTTTTCTCCGAAAAAACCTCTCAGCGGTCAGAAAAGAATGTTAGATTTATCTAAACCCTCTTTGCTGATGGCTGACTGCTGATTGCTAACGGCTGTTCTGGCTGATGGCTGATGGCTGACGACTCCTAAAAAATTCGTGTGCCTCTGCGACTACCTCGGCAGTCGTTTGCTTGGGTTGTCTGTCATCCGTGAATTCACCTGTTTGTGCATCGGGATCAACTGTGAGCCAGAGTAGATACTCAATATTCCCGATGTCTTTGTGGATCGGTGAATAGGTCAATCCTCTCACTGTGGCTCCGAGTTTCGCTGTAGCAAAAGTGCTGAGGTTGTCTATTGTTTGGATATGCACGCGTTTATCAGGTACAATGCCGCCTTTTTTCACATGCGCTTTCCCGGCTTCAAACTGTGGCTTCAGTAGTGCGATAATATCATAATAGCCGTCGGCTATCGGCTTTCGGCAGTCAGAAAAAAAAGGGGTGTTCTGTAACGCTTGCGTCTTTGCCGATGGCTGACAGCCGATGGCTGATAGCCATTCCTGCTGTGTCAGTATCTTGATAACACTCGGTAGCACCGTCCTGAGAGAGATAAAAGAGACATCAATCACAGCGATGGAGATAAAATTTTCGCTTAAAAGCGATAGCGGTAAATGTCGGATGTTCGTTTTTTCGATTGACTGAACCTGTGGATGCGTCCGGAGTTTCCACGCGAGTTGTCCATAACCGACATCAACAGCGTAGACGAATTTTGCGCCGTGCTGGAGGAGACAGTCTGTGAAACCACCTGTTGACGCGCCAACGTCGAGTGCAATCCGATTTTGTACATCTACCTCAAAGATAGATAATGCCTTTTCTAACTTGAACCCACCACGACTCACATACTTTTGCTGTTCCTGCACAACGACCTCGGCATCGGCGGGGATGCGTTGTCCCGGCTTGATCTTGGCGTTGCCGTTAACAGTGACAGCCCCCGCAAGAATCAGTCGTTTCGCCTGTTCCCGGCTCTCTGCTAAGTCGCGCTCTACCAGAAAAGTATCTATCCGTTGCATTTTTGCTCCGTGGGTTTGTGTTTCGCAACTATTAGGGACGAGGCGACCGCGCCCCTACGCTATCATTTTCTGTGCAGTGCGAACGACAGCGTCGGCATCGCACTGGCACAATGCGTAAAGATGCTTGACATCACCGTGCTCAATAAATTCATCTGGAATACCGAGATTTGTGACCTGCGCGTTTGTGATGCCTGCTGCGGCGAGTGCCTCTAAGACAGCACTCCCGAACCCTCCCATTATCACGCCGTCTTCAATTGTAATTACCTTACCGATGCGTTCTGCAAGTGGTATAATTGTTGCAGTATCTAACGGTTTTACAAATCTTGCGTTGACAACCGTTGCGGAAATTCGGTTATCGGCTAACGTTTGCGCGGCTTCGAGAGCCGGATAAACCCGGTTGCCGATGGCGATCACAAGTACATCTTCACCCTCTCTGACGATTTCACTTTTTCCGATAGGGAGTGCTTGGGGTTCCGCTGCGATCTTTACGCCGATGCCTGTCCCTCTCGGATAGCGGAAGGCGATAGGACCGTCTTCATAAGTAAGCGCGGTCTTCACCATAGATTGTAGCTCGTTCTCATCTTTCGGTGCCATCACGACTATGTTCGGGATAGACCGTAGGTATGCCAAATCGAAAACGCCGTGATGCGTCGGACCGTCTGCACCGACAAGTCCACTCCTATCGAGTGCGAAGATGACAGGGAGGTTTTGGATGCAGACATCGTGTAACACTTGGTCATAACTCCGTTGCAGGAAGGTCGAATAGATAGCAGCGACGGGACGCATCCCTTGTGCTGCAAGTCCTCCGGCGAAAGTGACAGCGCACTGTTCTGCTAATCCGATGTCAAAACACCGGCTCGGGAACGCGTTGGCAAATTTGTCAAGACCTGTCCCGCCCGGCATCGCTGCTGTCACACCGACGACCCGTGCGTCGCGTTTCGCTAATTCAATGAGTGTCCGACTGAATACTTCGGTGTAGGAGGGTGTTGTGGGTTTCGGTTTAATCGTCTTTCCAGTCTTTAGGTTAAAGGGACCGCTGACGCTGTAGAATCCCACCGGATCTTCTTCGGCAGGCGCATAACCACGTCCTTTTTCGGTTACAATGTGAAGCAGGATCGGACCTGTGAGACTGCGAATCCCCGTCAACACTGGGACGAGTGCTTCTAAATCATTTCCATCGAGGGGTCCGAAGTACCGGAACCCGAATTCCTCAAACAGCGTGCCCGGTTTCAGTGAAGCCTCAATTTTACGGGCGATCTGCTTCGCGTCCTCTGAGATTAGGTTCATCAATCCTTTTGCCCCGGAGCGGAGGAAGTTATATTGCGGTGAACTTGTGAGTTTGTGGAAGTGTTTTGAAAACGCGCCGACAGTTGCGGAGATGGACATGTTGTTATCATTGAGAATAACGACCATGTCGTTCCTGAAGTCGCCAGCGGCGTTCAATGCTTCAAACGCCATCCCGCCTGTTAGCCCGCCATCCCCGATAATAGCGACGACCTTGTAGGTCTCATTGATGAGATCTCGAGCGGTGGCGATGCCTAACGCAGCGGCGATGGAGGTGCTGGAATGCCCGGCACCAAAAACGTCATATTCACTTTCGGCTCTACTGAGAAAACCGCTGATACCGCCGCTTTGTCTAAGGGTCGGGAACGATTCTCGTCTACCGGTTAGGAGTTTATGCGGATACGCCTGATGCCCGATGTCCCAGATGACTTTATCGCGCGGTGTATCAAATACGGTATGTAGTGCTATCGCTAATTCGATAGTCCCGAAGTTCGGCGCGAAATGCCCTGGATGTTCAGAAAGAACTTTTAGTAGATAGGCGCGCATCTCCTCGGCAAGTGCTTTGAGTTCGTCGATTTCAAGTTTTTTCAGGTCTGTGGGGCTATTAATTTTTTCTAAGAACATGTTTTAATTCCTGTTATTTTAGTAGTTAATGGTTAATAGTTAATAGTTATAAGTTAAAGAGGTTCCTTGCAGTGCTTGGAAGAAAGATGGCGAACGCCATATTTCCTTCCAAAATTCAACGCGTCTTGGAATATTCGAGAGCAAAGCCTCTTAACTTATAACTTATAACCAACAACCAACAACTAATTTAAGAGTTATTTGTTTCGAGAACGTTTTCCACCCGCTGTTCGGCTTTTTCGAGCATTTCTCTGCACGATGAGACTAAACTAACGCCTTCCTCAAAAAGTTTGAGGGAATCCTCAAGCGGCAGTTCGTTGCCTGCTTCTAATTTTTCAACGATCTCTGTGAGTTTTGTGAGTTTTTCCTCAAAGGTCATGTTTTATCTCCAGTAGGTTGATGCTCAGGCAAAAATTCTTCAACGCGACAGGCGAGATGTCCTTGTGCCAGTTGAACCTCAATCCTGTCGCCGATGGATACCTGTTTAGCGTCGGTTAGTACCTCATTGTCTGTTTTTCTGCTGATGCTGTACCCGCGTTTCAATGTCGCTAACGGACTCAAGGCGTTGAGGCGTTCTGCGAGTGTGTGAAGCCTGTTCTCACCGGCGGTGAGGCTTTGTCTTGCAGCGTTACGGCATGCGGTGTCTAAGTTGTCTACGATTTGGTAAAGTTGATTGATTTTGCCTTTACGTTGCTCCGGTGCCAGTTGCGTTTCGAGCTCCTGAATCCGCGTTTTATGGGCATTTAATTGATTCTGGATTGTTGTGTGCAGCCATGCATCAAAACCATTAAGTTGTGCGAAAAGTTCATCCTGATCCGGGACGATGTGTTCAATTGCTGCCGATGGTGTCGGTGCTCGATGATCCGCTACCATGTCCGAGATAGTGTAGTCCGTTTCGTGTCCAACTGCCGATACAACTGGAGTTGTGGAAGCGAAAATCGCACGCGCAACAAGTTCTTCGTTGAATGCCCAGAGGTCTTCAATCGAACCGCCACCACGACCGACGATTAGTACATCAATATCGTCTCGTTGGTTCATCGTTTGCAGTGCGTAGGCGATCCCTTGTGCTGCGCTGTCGCCTTGAACGAGTGTTGGATGTAGCAGGACTTCGGCTAACGGATATCGCTTGCGGAGTTGTTCGCAGATGTCTTGGAAGGCTGCACCTGTTGCTGAGGTAATCACACCGATTTTCTTTGGGAATCTTGGCAACGGTTTTTTGTGAATGTTATCAAACAGTCCTTCGTCTGTGAGTCGTTGCTTCAATTCCTCAAACGCTCTCTGCAGCGCACCGATCCCGACGGGTTCCACGTTTCGACCGACAATCTGATATTGTCCTCTTGCAGAATAGAGGTTCAGCTGCCCTTGTACAATGACTTCTTCACCGTCCTTCGGTAAAAATTTGAGGAGGGAGGCATTACTCCGAAAAATGGCGACTGAGATTTGATGATTATCTTCTTTGAGCGTGAAATAGACGTGTCCAGCACCAGACTTGCTGAAATTGGACACTTCTCCCTGTATCCAAACATTTTGGAAGTCCGGCTGCTGTTCTATCAGTCTTTTCAGTAGGTGTGTTATCTCACTAACGCTGCGGATAACTTTTGTTGGCATCGAAAATTCTAATTGCATAATAGTTAATGGTGGTTGGTTAAGAAACTCTCACTGCGAGGCACTCTTACCAATAACTAACAACTAATAACTAACAACCGTTTTAATATTGCGCTTGCAGTGGCACGATGTTTACTGCCAATCCTGTTTCATCATCGAGTTCTATCTCAGCACCGCAGAGTTTGACGTTGTCTTTAGCGACAGTGAAGCGTGTTGGCATCATCGTCAGAAACCGTTCAAGCACAAGGTCTGTTCGCACGCCGATCACCGAATCATAAGGTCCTGTCATCCCAACATCTGTAATATAAGCTGTGCCTTGGGGGAGGATGCGCGCGTCCGCTGTTGGAACATGTGTATGGGTCCCAATCACCGCACCTATTCTGCCGTCTGCGTGCCAACCCATCGCGATTTTCTCAGAGGTTGCCTCGGCGTGAAAGTCGAGAAGGATATAGGGTGTCACTGCTTGTATATCGGGTAGAATTGTATCAAGGGCGTGAAAGGGATTGCTGTACGGGTTCATGAAAAGTTGTCCGGCAAGGTTGATGACACCGAGTTGTGTCTGCCCGTCATCGGAGGAAACGATGGTCACACCGCGCCCGGTTACCTCGGTCGGATAGTTCGCGGGACGTATCAGCTGCGGTGTTGTTTCTATAAAGTTGAAAATATCTTTGTTATCCCAGACGTGGTTGCCGGTTGTAATTGCGGAGACACCTGATGCCAAGAGTTGGTCAACGATGTCAAAGGTTAACCCTTTCCCACCAGCTGCGTTTTCTCCATTGGCGATAATGAAGTCGTATTTGTGTTGATGTTCTTCGAGAAATTTCGTTGTCGCTGCTCTGCCTGGATTTCCGACTATATCTCCGATAAACAGTATTTTCATTTTTAATGGCTATCGGCTATCGGCAGGAATGGCTATCAGCCATCGGCTCTCAGCAGTTAGTAACAAGAGGTTTTTGATGAATAGAAACCCCTCTTTGCTGATGGCTGAGAGGTTTTTTCTCCGAAAAAACCGACCTGACTGCTGATGGCTATTCCCGCTGATTGCTACTCTCCTTCTAACTCTGCGAGTGTGAATACGGATGCAAACGAACATCCAAGTGCATTAATTTTTGCCGCGCCGCCTGCCTGTCGATCAATGACTGCTACGACATGTTCAACTGTGTACCCCGCCGCGCGGATCTGTTCAATTGATGTACAGACCTGTCCTGCAGTTGTAATCACATCTTCTATTACAACGAGTGTGCGCCCTTCTTCAACGCCGCCCTCTATCAAATTACAGGTGCCGTAGGTTTTCGCTTCCTTACGGACGTAAAAGCAGGGGATTCCTGTTTGTAGTGAAAGTGCCGTTGCAAGTGGGATGCCACCTAATTCCAGACCTGCCAACCCGTCGCAACTTGACGGCAGCAGTTTTGCCATCTCCGTAGCGATCGCGGTGAGCAACGTGGGGTTGCTCTCAAATCGGTATTTGTCCCAGTAGAAATTACTGATATTCCCTGAACGGAGTTTGAATTCACCTGTGAGATACGAAACCTCACGCATCTGTTTTGCGAGTTCTGTTTTTGTCATTATTAGTTGTTGGTTGTTGGTTATAAGTTATAAGTAAGAAAGTTTCAAAGTGTACTAAAGTTTCAAAGTTAGTGCTACTTTACGGACTTACCTAACTTTAGAACACTTTACAGACTTCTTTAACTTATAACTATTAACTTATAACTATTAACTATTAAAACACCTCAATATGTGCGGTATCGCCTGCTACGACCTCTCCAATGATAGCGGCTTCTGGGCAATCTGCTGCCCGGAGGTCTGCTACGGCTGCATCAGCGTTTTCGGCAGGGAGCGAGAACAGTAGACCGCCAGAGGTTTCCGCCTCCATCAAGATGTGATGCATCGCTTCACTATCGGTGTGGAACGTGACCTTGTCCGAAAGGAACGTCATATTGGCAAGATAGGCTTGCGTATAGGTATCCTGTGCGACGAGTGCCGGGGCATCTTCAAAGTGAGGCACGGCACTGCTATCAATCTTAAGACAGGCACCATTACCTGCCGCCATCTCCGATGCGTGTCCTAATAACCCGTAACCCGTGACATCCGTACAGGCACTCGCCCCATATTTCAGCATCACTGCGGAAGCGGAGGCGTTGAGTCGAGTCATGGATTCAACGAGTTCCGGCAGCACCGCATCGCTGATTTTATCGAACTTCAACCCTGTGGTGAGGATACCGATACCGAGGTTTTTGGTTAAAATGAGGACATCCCCGGGACGCGCGCCGTAATTTTTAACGAATTTCTCAGGATGCACGATCCCCGTTACGGAGAGTCCGTACATGAGTTCCGGTGAATCTACCGTGTGTCCACCGACAAGTGCAGCCCCTGCTTCAATGGCTTTCTCGGTGCCGCCTCTGACAATATCGCCGAGGATTGATAGATGCAGGTCTGCCTTGGGCCAGCAGGTGATATTCAACGCCGTTTTCGGGACACCGCCCATGCTATAGACATCGCTCAGTGAGTTCGTTGCGGCGATTGCTCCGAATGTATACGGGTCGTCCACGATAGGTGTGAAATAGTCTACTGTGTTGACGAGTGCGAGATCGTCTGAGATACGATAAATCCCTGCGTCATCGGAGGTTTCCGTGCCGACAAGGAGGTTCGGGTCAGTAGATTTCGGAATGTTCTCTAAAATGTGCGCAAGCTCCCCCGGAGCGAGTTTTGAGGCTCACCCGGCACATTTCACGGTCGCTGTTAAACGGACTTTCTGTTGTGTCATTTTTTTAACTATTCCCTAACGGGTTCGGTCAATAGGGTTTAAACGTAGAACGCCCCATGGCGTAACCCGCACTGCGCCGTTGTTGCAGTGCTACTGTCTTTGATATGAAAATTAAGTATTTAAATCGGTAATCCCCAGGCCGGTAGGTGCGGTTTGGAACCGCACCGGGCTTCACCAAGAAATTACCGAATTAAAAAATTAATCTTCATAAAGTTTATGCTACATGCACATTGAAAGGTATTCAAGGAGAAATGATATAATACTTGTTAATTGTTATTGCAAGTCCGACAAGACGGATTTTACGTACGCCACGCTCCGACCGTCTTGATGGAACTGGTCGCCGTCCCGGATTCCCTCAATCGCTAAATATCCATCGTAGCCGGCATCAAGCACTGCTGCGATTGCGAACCTGTAGTCGATTTCACCATCGGGTAGCGGGACTTGGACGTAGATGGCTGTCTCTAAATCTGGGATATGCACGCGATAGAGGCTTTTGCAATGCCAGTAGTTAACATGCGGTGCCACGGCGGCGATAGCGGCTTCACACGTCTCCTCTGGGATGTCGTAAGTCCAGTAGATGTTACCCAAGTCCGGGTTTATGCCGACATTCGGTGCCTCAATTAATTCCAACAGACGTAGTGTGGCTTGGCTGTTATCCGCTATCGAATTTTGATGGATTTCTATGGAGATCTCGACGCCGAGATCCGCGGCGATAGCGGCGACTTCAGTCACGGCACTTGCAGTCCGCACGTAGTCTTCATCATTCGCTTGACGACTGGATCCCTGTGAGACGGATTCGCCACGATAGGTGCCTTTTCCAGCTGGATCGTCGGGTGGTGTAGTGACAGTGGAATTAACAACACCCGCGCCCATCTTCGCCGCGAAGTGGACGGCATCTGTCATCCGTTGTTTGTTCGCTGCAGCGACTTCTGGGTCCCTCGCGGCACCACCACCGCCGCGAATAGCGACGCACGGCATACCGGCATCTTCAAGTTCTGCGCGGAATGTTTTGGCTTCAGCGTCAGAGAGATTCATCCCTGGAAGTTCAATCCCGTCGAAGCCAATCTTTTTGGCGTGTGCGAGAAACCGTTGTCTATCTGTTGCATCGGTGGGTAGCGCGCCACTGTTGTAGGGGTATGATGTACATCGTCTAAAGGCGTACGCAATCTTCATAAAGTCCTTCCTTGAAATAGATAAGCTACAGCCTGCTGGAACTGTTCAAAGAGTTGAGCGTTTACAACGTCTATTGCTGCAGGCATTTTCTGAGTGTCATTGCGATCAGATGGTTCGTGCTGAGGTGCGGTGTCTTTGGCATCGGGTATGGCACGCGCACCGTTATCATGCGTCGTTAGTGTAGCACGTTCTGCCCTTTTTTGTAAAGTGGTATCTCGGTCTGCGATGGCACCGAGAATACTCTGATAATACCACGCTTGGTCTTCGACACCGCCGTGAAACCGATCCCAGACAGCGGCACCGATGAGATCGTATTCTGAAATGATGGTCCGTAGGTTGTGAAGTTTGTCGGCGCAGGTCACAGTGCAGATTTCGGGACTAGCGGTTTTTAACGCCTCAATCCGTTCGGTTTTCCGGGCGCGCCACCGCAACGCTTTGTTCTCTGAGCAGCCGTCAACGATATTTGCGATGTCTTCGCCAAAACGTTCCCGAATGAATTCCAACGTCAGATCGGTGTCCTCGACTGTATCGTGCAGGATGCCTGCGATGATCACTGCCTCAGTGCATCCGGCTTCCATTAAGATGAGTCCGACGGCGTAAGGGTGTGTGATGTAAGGCGTATCGGTGCCTTTCCGGTATTGCCCTTGGTGGGCTTCGGCGGCGACTTCTATCGCTTCTTCGATCTGGTTTTTCCGGGTACCGTTCTGCGTCATACTTCTATTTTAAAAATACAGGTCCTACAGCCCAAACCTCAGGGGTCTTTAGTTTTATAGTGACCTCTAAAAATAGTAGGACCCATTCTGAAAGACGGACGAGGGGACCTTAGAAGAAACACCCAAGCAAAAACCCCCTACGAACGGTTTTTTGTTAACGGAAAAGGGTCTACTTAATTGTAGGTTTCACTATAAATAAATTGTCGGATTATCTCAATTTTGGGATCTTCTTTTTGAAGTTCGGTGCGGTTCCAAACCGCACCATAAGTGTCAATTTAAGAGAAATAACCGCCTCAGACCCAGGCCCGGTAGGTGCGGTTTGATGAAGTTTAAGAAAATAAATCGGTAATCCCCAGGACCGGTAGGTGCGGTTTGGAACCGCACCGGGTCTTAGGCACAAACACTGTGGTAATCTCATTGGATATTTTATGAAATTACCGAATTAAAAAATTAATCTTCATCAACCGAACCGGATCCTACGCGGAAACCTTGAAGACTCCAAAAACCTCTTCAGTCCCGTAGGGTTTATTTGCTTGGGTATTTCTTTAGTATGTTTATAGAAACGCGTTCGCCGCGGATCTAAGCCCTGTAAGGGCGGCATGTTTATAATAACTGTTCTAAAACATCGTGAAACAATCCCTAAATTGACACCTATGGTGCGGTTCCAAACCGCACCTACCGGGCCTGGGGGGTCGAAAAGTGGACGAAAAACCGAGAACTAAATAGCCCCGCAGACCAAGCTTTTGGTAAAAATTAAGAGACTTAAACATTGTTAAATGATACACTAATTCAGGTGTAACCGTCAAGGGATTTTTGTGAATTAGTTATCAGTACTCGGTTGTCAGTTTTCAGAAATATCTGAAAAATAGAGTCGCATTATAGAGATTTTGGAATTCTATGAGGTATCCGCATGTAAGAGCGCAATCAATTGCGCTACTACGAACGGGTTTTTGCTTAATGAGAGGCGTTTATTTAGAAATGGTATAATAACTGAGTCCTGATAACTGACAACTGATAACCAATAAGGAAAAACACTATGACAACACTTGCTATCGGCGGCATCATGCACGAATCGAATACATTCAGTGAGACACCTACCGATTTCGCTGCGTTCTCTCAGGTCCATGCGAGCAATATACGCAAAGTCTGGGGAGAAGCACATCACGAAATAGGCGGGTTTATTCAGGGAGCAACGGAATACGGTTATACGGCTTATCCGATGTTCATGACTTCGGCGACACCTGCCGGACGCGTAACAGATGACGCTTTTGACCGGTTCACCGAGATGCTCATCCAGCACCTCAAAGCTGCCCCCAAATATGAAGGACTCCTGCTCGCGCTCCACGGTGCGCTGGTCGTTGAAAGCTACCCTGACGGCGATGGTGAAATTTTACGCCGACTTCGTGAGGTGTTGGGTCGCGACCTTCCGATCGTCGTCACGTTGGATCAGCACGCCAACGTCTCTGAACAGATGGTCGCTGAATCGACTGCACTTGTGATTTACAAGACAACACCGCATATTGATCAACGCCAACGCGGATTACAGGCAGCAGAACTCATGATGCGGATACTCCAAGACGGGATTACACCGACACAAGCACTCGTCAAACCGCCGATGCTTCTGAATATCCTTTATCATAACACCAATGTACCGCCGATGGAACCGATTCTCACGGTAGCGAAGCAACTCGAAACGCGTCCCGAAGTGCTTGTCGCGAATGTCGCGTTGGGGTATCCGTATGCTGATGTCCACGAAGTCGGTCCCGCCTTTGTGGTTGTCACGGACGATAACCCACAACTTGCACAGGCGGAAGCCGATCAATTGTCTGATATGTTGTGGGGTATCCACGAACAGCTCACAATTGACTTGCCGGATGCAGCGCAAGCCGTCGAGCAAGCCATCCAATCTGAACAACATCCTGTTATCCTTGTTGAGATGGGGGACAATATCGGCGGCGGTTCACCCGGGGACAGCACTTTCGTATTATCGGAGTTGCAACGGCAAGGCGCGTCGGGGTTCGTTGTTGTGCTCTGTGATCCAGAGGGTGTGCAAAGTTGTATTCAGGTGGGTGTCGGTGGAGATGTCGCCTTAAACGTTGGTGGGAAAGCGGACACTCTGCACGGCGATCCTGTCGCAATTCAGGGCAAGGTGCGTCTTATCCACGATGGTCGTTATGAGGAGACCCAACCTCGACACGGTGGTCAGCGATACCACGATCAGGGATTGACGGTTGTCGTTGCGGTGGGGGATTCTTTGGTTGTGTTAACGAGTCGACGGCAGACCCCGTTTAGTCTCCAGCAGTTGTTGAGTCTCGGTATCAATCCGTCGGAGATGCGGATGATTGTTGTTAAAGCTGCGGTCGCCTACCGTGCTGCTTATGAGTCGATTGCGGGGCAGATTATTGAGGTGGATACACCGGGGTTGACGGCGGTGAACCCTCTGCATTTTGAATATCACGATGTTAGACGACCTCTGTTTCCGTTGGACTCTGAACTGTAATTTATGAGATTCAAGAGATTTACAGGATTATAGACAGCGTTTTTTTGAATTTGAAATTATAGGATCAGGGCTATTTAGTCCTCGGTTTTTTCGTCCAATTTTGGCCCCCCAGGACCGGTAGGTGCGTGTTTTGCGGTGTACTCACCCAAATGCGACGTGCATTCTAACCGCACCGGATCTGTAACAGAAAGCATAAAACCCGCGAATTTCTTAAAACTAAATCACCCTGATTATAGGATGGTATCACTTTGATTTTACCGCTGATCTGTGGTATAATTCTATTTAAATTGATTATGGAGGGAATTATGGCATCTGCTGCAGCGCAAACTCGCCTAACCCCCGAAGACTATATCACTTTTGAGCGCAAGGCACCCTTCAAAAACCAATTCATCAAAGGAAAAATAGTTGCGATGTCTGGTGCCAGTCGCGCACATAATCGCATCACAGGGGATGTATTTAATGCGATTTCCAACCAATTGGTTGGTACTGAGTGTGAAGCTTTCATCGGCGATATGCGCGTCAAGGCTGGCACGACGGCATCTTATTTTTACCCAGATGTGGTTGTTGCCTGCAATGAGCTCCGCTTTGAAGACGATGTTTTCGACACGCTCCTCAACCCGATCATTGTTGTAGAGGTACTTTCACCTTCAACCGAAACCGATGACCGAGGTGAAAAATTTGATCGTTATCGGCAGCTGACATCCTTGCAAGAATACATCCTTATTGCACAAGATAGCGTCCGTGTTGAACATTATCTCCGCCGAGAAACGGAGTGGATTCCAACAGAATTCCGTGAACTTACGGAGGTGCTACCGCTTATTTCCATTGACTGCGCATTGCCGCTGCAAGACATCTATAGACGTGTTACATTGTCAACTACCCAAGCCTAAAGGCTTGGGCTTGTGAATATCCGTAGCCACACGGGGACCCACAAGTTAAACGGTTTTCTAGAGTAAAATATCGCGTCCCTGGTGGTGGCACACCCCAAGACGGTATGGATGCTCCCCAAGTCTATATCCGCTCTCGGACGTGATCTCGAAGGGGCAACATATACCCCGTAAGGGAGAATACAAACTTATGTTTGTGCCTGTAAAAACAAAAGATGGACAGCAACTGATTCCGAATTTTACGCTAACCTTTACGAAGACATTCGTGAAGAAATAGAAAACGTTTTTCAGAAGCGAGAAGAAGTTCCCCCCAAAGCACTCATCCAATTTTTAGAAAATACTGCACTCACCGACCACGTTTCAATGCGAAGGTTCTTTACACATTTCGATAGTTTCCTACCGGACCATAGAGTTGTTCTCATCATTGACGAGTTTGACGCTATTCCGCGCGAGGCACTCAAAGGTTTTCTACATTCACTCCGCCGTATTTATCTTGCTGACGAGAATCGCTGCCCTCACAGCGTGAGTATCATCGGTGTCAAAAGTATTACACAACTCAGTTATGATCGCTCTGTCTCTCCTTTCAATATCCAAGATGAGTTCAACTTGCCGAATTTCACCTTTGAACAGGTGTGTGAACTGCTTGGACAGTATACCGAAGCGGTGGGTCAGACCTTTGCGGAAGAGGTCATTGCATCTATTCACAAGCAAACTGTGGGGCAACCTGTGCTTGTCAATCACTTCGCTGAGATACTCACAGAGACCTTGGACATTCCGAAAACCGAGCCGATTACGATGGTGCACTTTTTGAACGCACACACGCAGCTCCTTCGTGGACAGCATACCAATATTAAGCATCTCACAACCAATATCCGTAGGAATCCGAGATTTGGAAGCGTTCTGATGCGTATTATGGCGCGTGATGAAGGCGTAGACTTCAATCTCGACAATGACATTATCAGTGAACTTGCCACTTATGGCGTTATTAAAGAAGGTGCTGACGGTATGTGTGAAATTCTCAATCCGATTTATCTCTACTGTATTATGAGAGCCTTCAAGCCAGTCGTGAATGGGTTAGAGCAAGAATACTTCTACGGGGCAGGTTGAATATGTCATTCCTATCATCCAAGAACGTCCTTCAGACGAACAGCGCGTCATTGAATAATCCGCGAAACCCGTCGTCTAAGCCCCAGCAGGGCGACACCCTACGGTTTTCTTATGCAGATGGAATGCTTTTCACCGGCTTACGATTCAACGCAACAAGACAAGCATTCAGCATATTTTCAACCTCCTGTCGTGTATCCTCACGCAACGGTCCCGAAAGTGCCGCACGATACAGGTTCACAGCGCGACTCGGATCCCCCGCTTTCTCGTAACACGATGCCGCACTGATCCGATGCATTGCTCCTTCCAATTCACGACCCACGGCATCCAACATTGGTGCAATATGCTCCTCATAGTTGGCAGCGGATAGCCAAAGTGGTTGTGCTGTTTCTGTCATGCCAACTTCCCACAATGCCTGTGCTTTGGAGAGTATCTCTGACTTTCGGTGCATCGTCTCTTTGAGTTTCTTCGTGTAAGATTTCGTTTTTGGGTTAGGCATGTGATTATTCTTTGCGGTTACCGTAATTTGATCCTTCTAATTGTCTAACCATTGTATGGATAGGCGCGATTTGCAACCGCGTCCACCGTGTGTTTCAAGGAAAATCGGGATTACATATAGTAACGGAATGAAGGATGCGGTTTACGGTTTGGCCCCACTTCTGCCATAATGCCACCAACTCTCCGAGAAAAAAAGAGAGTCACCGGATGGGCACTACTCATGCTTGCTGTATTCCAATTCATACGGGCAAGTCCGAGGATATCTGAAGCGACCTGATGCATGTCAACATCATCGTCACTTACAAGTTTTACAGGAGCGGGAATGTGAGGGCCGGGATATGTCCGCCACTCAGGCATGTAACCTGTGGTGAATAGATATGTGGCTGTCTTATTCACTGTGCAGAGAGTGCCTCTTCTTGGTGGATATGATCCATAAGTTAAGAGTCGAAATTGTGTCGGCATAATGTTAATTAATTCGACTATCGGAATATCACGAAAACCGTGCCGAAAGCCTTCTTGTTCTGCTTCGTCAAATTTTGATGTCTTATGGAGGACAACTCGTTTCGGATTTCCTCCTGTCTGTTCACTATATTCCTGAAGAACTTGCCCAGCTAGTTCAGCTGCCTGATCCGCAGTCAAGTGAACATTACGTCCCTGACTTTCATCCCAAGCGATAGCTTCTCCACGGAGTGCAAATCCTTCCCCGCGACTCGAAAACGCTTGTGCCAAACTTGAATAGACAAGGTGTTTGCTCGGGGTTCGCAAGTGATGAAAACTGATACCTACAAAGCAGGTTTCTGGTCCGTCTGCCTTAAACCGCCACGGTATTCCTCCACCTTTATAATAGAGTCCAACGCTCATGTTCCACGCTCGCGTCGCAGCGTCTTGATTGGTATCCTGATCTTCAAACAAATTACCGGTTCCAATCTGAATTGGTATTTCAAATTTCATTGTTCGGGCTTTCAAAGCCCGCCTGAAATCCCGATTCAGGAGATCGTTCTCGGTTTCTTCTATGTCCTGAAACAAAGATAATTGTCCCTGTTCACGCTCAGCTTGTCGCATCTTGATAAGCCTACGCTGCCTTGAAGTCAAAGATTTTGAGATACTCCAGCATGTTTGAACTACATCATTAGACAAACAACATAAGACAATATCGGGGCGGATATTGGTGTTATCGGCTAATTTCCCTACGCCATCTACATACATATCCAACACGGCTTCAAAGCGCGGTTGCGGATCTTTTTTAAGCACGGCTTCAAGCATACCGTTCTTAATTTCTGTTTGCGATTGCTGGTCAAATATAAGTGAAGTATGGAAAGCCTTGTTAAACCCGGGAAAATCAAGATATTGCGTAGAATCTTTGATGTCAGAGGGAATCGGTGCGCGACACCGATCAAGCCATTGTTGTGCTTTCTTTAGCATATCAGCATTCCCGACAAGCCCAACGCGCATCTCTTTTTTTCGCGTAGCACCGAAACGGAGGTCAAAGGGACCTGCCTCCGTAAGCCCTATTTTTGGATCTCTGAAGGTACCCGGCGAACCTAACTCAATACTCGGTATTGGCAACTGCATGAGTTCCATATCAATCAACATCTTCTATCGTCTCCAATTGCGAAACTGCCTGTGAGACTTCTGATTCCAACTGTGCTAATCGGTTTGCCTCCAATTTCTCAACCTGTTTTATACCCCACGCCTCATCTCCGAAATCAGCGGCAACTGTCGCCGATAAATTCGCGCTGATACGAATTTGATTTCCGTTCCGCTTGTGAATCTTGTCTGGTGGGATCATACCGGTTTGAGTACCAGTTGAATCTGTATTAAGCACAAAGATACTATGATTTTCCCCCGAAAGCACCCGCGTCCAGAACACAAGATCGTTGTGAACAACGTTATTGTAGTCTCGTCCCTCACGCTTTGTGGAAAGTCTATTAACTACCTTTCCTTCCAGAAGATCTGATCTACCATCGGTTGTGAAAACGTAACCCGGCAGTATAACAAGCGTCCAAACATCTCCAAACCGTTCAAACCGAAACCGAAAAGATTTGTGCTCCCAGTAATTCCTTATCCTTTTCACTACCGTCCGGGTTGCTCGACGCAAACGTGCTTGGTACGTGATTCTTCGAGGTCCCTCGTCAGTTTGAAAAAAATAGGCGCGCATACGCTCTTTATCGACCCAGAGCCCTTTTGTTTCAAGATGCCTATAGAAACACTCATTAAGTATCCACACGAAACACCGTTCTCCATAAACATCGATGAATTCTTCAACAGCCATCTTTCCTATATCGTTGGTATCGATCACAGCGTAAAGCGGATTAGTAGGTGTTGAAAGATTCTCAAAGGTGAAAAGCTTCTCGCTATAGGTCATAAACGGTGGCAACCAATCTGCGCCTGTTTTTTCCCACACCTCCTTTGCCTTTCGTGCTTCAGTGCCAGCGTGCCAAACAATGTCAGGGAGACTGACAACTTCGAGGAGATTGCTGGCATAGCGCGTAAAATTATCGTTACTGGAAGCAGTTCTCGTAATTGCATCCACAACTTCCGGACGACGGGAGATTGTTATTTCAAAAGCGGTGTTATTATCAATAGGCCCAAAACTTACCTCATTCTTGTTTTCCTCACTTTCTTTCCATACGTCCGATAGTCCAGACCCCGCCTTCTCCATTTCTGCCGCACCATAAAATAGGTCTGCGATCACAGGATTCCGATAACCTCGAATGCCGCGTGTCCCTTTTTTAATTTCTGTTTCAAACGCGTTTTTTATCTCCGCTTGCGGTGTACCTATCATCTGCTCTATTACATCCTCAACCAATCCGCCCGGGTTGCGTACACGAATGCAGGTTTCCTCAATCTCTATCACGATTGGTTCGTCTTTCTCATAATCACGGTGAACGAGCGCATTGACAACTATTTCCCGTAAAGCATCCGGAGGATAGAGAGATACAGATTTTGAGTGCCTTCCTTCCTTCAAAAGAAACGACCGATTGACGCTAGAAAGCAGTGCGTATATTTCTTCAAGTTGGACCCAAAGATTCCCCTCAATTACCAACTCTATTTGCCCGCCGGAAACATCGAAGATGTCGTCAAGCCACTCGGGGGATCCTTTTAGACGAACGATGACTTGCGCGGTTGGGATATGGTGCTGCGGCATCTCCGCAAAGAGTAAGTAGCCTCCAACCGTAGGAAAAATATCGCCTTCCTCCGTACGTGAAGCAAGGTCTTGATTACACAACAGCTGCCTAATCCAATCGTCATCCGTAATAGTTGGTGTATGGAGACTTGTTCTTTCGCAATACTGCAAAAGCCGAACCCTCATAGGGGGCCACTCAAAATCAGCCAGGTTGGCATTAGTGAGCATCCGTAAATCGTACGGATGTGATGTCAATTCTTCAGTAATCACAGCCCTTTGCGTTTGATGAGAATCAGGTTGTTGATCTATATACCGCCGCAAGCGATTCATCACTTCGTCGAATCCATCAATAGGAACAACCTGAAAATTTGTTTGAATCTCACCAGCAAGTTCATGTATAAGTTGTGTTAAGTTGTCAGATTTTTCGGTCTTATAATCCCGACTACACCAATAGATACCGTGTCGGTAGTTTGATGCGTCCCCAGCGTGGTCAATAAGAAGGTGCCGCATCACAGAAGATTCTGCGCCTCGATACCCTATAACAACTAATGGATGATCTCTTAAAAGCGGGAGCAATTTTGAGACGAGCACGGCATCAAGTTGCCCATTTATCTCGTCAATAGTGTTTTTGTCCGTATAATGTTCCACCGAACCGTGCAGATAGACGACTTGTGGATATGGCGGGCTGGTTGATAATTTCGTATAGTCCGATGGGGTTTGGATGATCTCAACATGATGGGGCCGGTGATTTGTGGTACATACATTCAGCAAAATTGTATCAAAGTTTGTAGTCAGAACAGTATGAATGCGTTTCCTCGCCATAAGTTCTGCAATATGCTCGTATCCCCCGCTTGGTTCCACCTGCGTATTCAGCATCTTCAAAAAGAAATCTTTCCGTGTTTGGCGGGGTTGCAGAATATTCTCTACGGCATCAGGATAGTTATCCGCTTGTTCCCTATCCTCACGATACCACTTCTGCATTTTTAGCCACGGGTACCAATCGCTACGCCGAACGCTTAGATCTTCAGGATTCAAGCCGTTGTCAAGACAATATCCCCACTTGGCGATCTTTTCCACCATGTCATGCGCGAGCGGAATACCTGATTTCACAGAAGCGCCGGCACCAAGTAGAAAGATCGGATCGGGGCCCCGTACAAAGAGCGAGCATAAGCGTCCAATAGTTGCTGTTTGAAGTGCCAAGATGCTGTCCTCTTGGATTATTCTTGATAGATGTTGCGGTTGTAAACCCCTATCCTGATGGGTTTTTGGGAGGCTCGGACCAACTTGTCTCTATGAACTAACGATTCTTAATGAAGTGTAGCATTAATTTGTGAGCAGGTCAAGGTTAAATGAAAAACCGAAAAACTCTGAGGCTTGAAATTCCATTGATTTTTTTTCCCTCTTGTGTTATTCTTGCAAACTATCAAATTCGCTAAGCAATATTAAGAAATAAATTCCCATTTTCCCAAAGGTCTCGAACCCGTAGGGGCGGGGTCTCCCCGCCCGCCAACGATGTACAATGTGCTTATTTAATACTCAAAATTGCTTAAGGAGGTTTTATGAAAAAAAATATATTAGGTATATTGGCACTTTTTGGCACTATCCTGTTATTATTCTGTTTGTCGCCTTTAGACAGAATTGGGTTTGAACGATCGCAGCACTTGTATGGTTTCTCGGCTTCCTTGTCTCTATAGAGATATGGCCGATGTACCTAATAGCAACTGCGATCTGGTATCCAATTGTCGCTCTTATTGTTTGGCTTATAAGACGAGTAATAGCATCTAAAAGACGTAAACCTGAAGATGAAATCTCTAATTAACCCAACAATCACCCTTTAGTGCACCGCACGGCGGATGCTCTGTGAAAGTATATGTCAACACACAACCAGCAACAATTTGAATCTGCCTGTGAACACCTTGAAAGCTTCCTTGAAAGTGAAAATTCAAGAGTTTTTCTGTCTCCAACGGCGGTTGGCACCGTGTTTCTTCTGCAGGGGTTTGATAAGGAACGAGCGCAGGACTTACTGAAAAAAGTCTATTTTAAGTGGAATCAACAAGCCGATCGTCCTGTGGAAGGATATGTCCAGCGGACGGAAAGCAATGAAAACAGATAAAAAAAGGCGAAGGACGAAAAAGACTGGCTCGGTCGGATTATGTGGATTTTAGACTGGCTTGGGGATTTACTCACCCTACCGAGATAGGATTTGCAAATGAAATAAAAGGAGCAACCGCGTTCATGAAAGATACATTTTTAGCAATTTTACTCATATCGCTTGCGGTACTGACCTTGGCACGAAATGCCTTCGCTCAAGAGTCACCACAATGGCACTTACCGGAAGGGGCCACAGCACGTCTCGGCAAAGGCAGCATAAACGAAATCGTGTATTCCCCAGACAGCACGCGTTTGGCGGTCGCGAGTAGTATCGGTATCTGGATGTACGACACCAAGACGGGTGAAGCCCTCGACCTACTCGCGCCGAATACTGGAGTTAGAAGTGTGTCGTTTCGCCCGGATGGACAGATATTGGCAACTGGAAATTGAGACGGCAACGTGCGTCTATGACACGCCACGACTGGTGAGCTCTTACAAACGATCCCCGGACATCCATCTCTACGCAACTTCTATTCAGCTCCGAGGAACAACGTGGTGTTTAGTCCGGATGGAAACACTCTTGCAGTCGGCAGTGGGTACAACACCACCGTGTTCCTCTGGAACGTAAACACAGGCAAGCAACTGCACACATTTATAGGAAATACTAAGGTTAGCACCGGGACTGCGCCATCTATCTCGTTTAGTCCGGATGGAGAGATACTCGCAAGCTCAAGTCTGGGCTACGTAGATGGAGAGAAGAAAGCATCCGTAATCCTGTGGGATGTGAATACTGGCGACCAACTTCGAGAGCTCATAGGACATACGGGTCGGGTCGAAAGCATCTCATTTAGTCCAGATGGTCCTACGCTGGCAACCGGAGGTTGGGACGAGATCCGCTTCTGGGATGTCAACACGGGTGAAACACTGCAAACACTTACAAGACACGCGCACAAGGTCAGTAGCATCTCATTTAGTCCAGATGGTTCCATGCTGGCAACAGGAAGTCGAGACGGTGCAGTGCTGCTGTGGGAACTTACACCTTTTTCACCGGAAACCGAAAGAATCACAGCCGACATCAATGACGATGGCACTGTGAACATTCAAGATTTAGTGATAGTGGCGAATGCGTTTGGCAAAGCAGAACCTGATCTCAATGGTGATGGTGTTGTGAATATCCAAGACCTTGTGATAGTGGCGAATGCGTTTTAGTTGCCATCTGGCGCGAGTGGTCTCTATTTCTATACGCTGACGGCAGGGGATTTCACGGCGACGCGGAAGCTGCTGATACGGAAGTAAGACGCTGCTTCTACGATAAAAAAACGGATGGCAAAATCGGCATCTTTTCATGGCGTAGCGGTTCGGAAGTTGACGTTGGGACACCCACCTGCGGGTGTTTACGAGAGCCGCTGTGTTGTATGTAGTGCTCAATAGCAGGAGGTAAAAAATTGAAAGTTTTTGATTTTAGACGCACAGTAGGCATCGCTATCATTCATCGGTTGCATCGAAAAGGGAAAAAGGCGGACAGACATGAATCTGGAGGTTCAGGTCGATGAACGAGATCCGCGATGGTCACTATACACTCGGCAAAGCGTATCTGAGTGCGGAGCAGTATGATAAGGCGATCCCGCATTTTCAGCAGTCGGTAGCATTGGACACGACTTTTATTGACGGATACCACGCGCTGGCACTGTCCTACTTTGGTGCACATCGGTTACAGGATGCCAAAGCCGCGGCTTTAGAGGCACTAAAGATTGATGCGACGCACTCGCCGACGCTTTCCTTCCTACAGGCACTGGATCCGGGGGCATCCACACCGCCGGTCTCTGTCGCGCCGACAGCCCCTCCTGATGTTATTGCGACACAGGCTGAAACTGAAAAAGAAAAGACCGAGACCCCGACGGCGGTACCTGTCCCGATGCCCTACGAGAATAAAGAAGAAGTACAGCCGAAAGCCGATGCGACGCCTGCGACGGATATTGACAAAGACCCGCCGAAAGCCGATGCTGCGGATGATACCGATATTGACCAAGCCCTTGAGCGCGGTATCATCTTTTTGGCGAACAAGCAATATCCGCAAGCCGAAGCGGCGTTGAAGAAGGTGATAAAAGCCTCACCGAACCATGCCGTTGCCCATTACAATCTTGCACAGACCTACATGGAAACCGGCGCGTTGACAGATGCGAGTGTTGAAGTGGACACAGCGTTACGTCTGAATCCATCATACCCGCCCGCGCAACAACTCAAAGAGGGTATCCGTTATCTCGCGGACCGAGAAAGACAGCGCCGGCTTCAAAAGAAACTCATCAGATACTGCGTGCCGATGGCGGTCGTCGTGCTTGTTGTTTTTATCGGCTTCAGATATGGTGTTTTCAAAGGGATCTTGCCCCAATCGACACCGCCCGCACTTTCGATTGACACGACGCTCGAAGAACCACAGGTGCAGAACGGCTTCATTGATGCCGGCGAGACTGTCAGTCTGAAGTTGACACTCACGAATCAAGGCGGTGCTGCGAAGAACCTGACCGTCCGTGTGGTGCCGAAAACCATTGAGGGCTTGCGGTATCAGGTGTCTGATAGAACACTGAACATCGGCAAAGAGGGCTTTGAAACGCTGCGGATTCCGATCACTGCGGATAAGAAAGTCCGCACCAAGCGCGTCTCACTGAAAATAATTGTTTTAGATACGTATCGGAGCGTCCTGGCAACAAAAGTAGAGCATCTGTCTATTAAGGCTAAATAATACCATTTCTAAATAAACGCCTGTCATTAACAAAAAACTGGCTCGTAGTCGCGCAATTCATTGCGCTCTTATAGGCAGATACCTCACAGAGTTCCAAAATCTCTATAATGCGACTTTATTTTTTAGATTTGGTATAAGGAGGCATGGCTATGAATGCGAATCGGTGGCTATGGTATAAAGTGTTACGGGCAAAATATCGCAAATATGCGGTGCGGATTTCTGCGGTTGTTCATATCATCCTGTTCATTGTCTGCCCTCTCTTTTTTATTCACACGGAGCCGCAAGAGCTGGAAGATGAATTCGAGGTCGAACTGATTCGGGAGGTGCCGCGGCAGGTCGTCAAGAAGAAACCGACACCGGTACCGAAGGTAGAAACCCCCGAACCCGAACCCGAACCCCCGAAACCTGAGATGCCACAGATCGAGGCGAACAGACCCGAACACAGAAAGATCACTTCCGAAAAAGAGGTCTCTGTTGTTCAGCCGAAGCACTCTGTAGAGGTCTCGAAGCTGCCGGTCAGCACATCGACAGGTGTTGATATGCAACAACCGTCTGTCAAAAGATCAGATGTTGACGCACCTGCGTTGTCAGAGACCCCGGATTTCGCGACAGACGCGGATTTACCGACCTCCCCTGAATCTGTGCTGTCTCCAATAGGTGCGACAGACGGTAGCCCTGAACACGGCAGCCGGACCCGCCGCCGTAATACCGGTGCGAGAAACCCGAAAACCGGTGCGGGTGAAGGCATCCGAAAGGCGGTACGTGAAACAGGTACATCTACAGGGGGTGGTCGCGGCACCGGGCGTAGCCGCACGGCGACGAGTGGCGACGGCGGTGAGACCTTTAGCGGTATCATCGGTGACTTGACAGATGATATTATCGCCAGTAGTGGTGGCAAACCCATTGATGTCGTCTTTGTCGTCGATGCCTCTGGGAGTATGCAGGATAACATCAACGCCGTCGCCGAACATCTTGGGCAAATGGTCGATGCCTACAAAGCCGCTGAAATAGACTATCAACTCGGTCTGACACATTTCTACGCCACCCAACCCTCGCAAAGAACGCAAGAAAATAAGATTCAGGTCTTTCAGTTGATGCAAGACTTGTCAGTCTACAAACGCAGGCTCTATGAGATTGTGCCGACCGGCGATGAAAATGCGTTAGACGCGCTCTCTGAAACGGTCGGGCAGCTGCGGTTTAGAACGCATACGATCAAACACCTCATCCTCGTGACAGATGAGCCTTTTACAAGCCTACAAGGGCACACCGTTGCGAGCATCATCACACTTTGTCAAAGAAACGAACTCGCTGTGCATGTGCTCGGGCTGCCCGTGCCGGAACACAAACAACTCGCCTCCGAAACAGGCGGGAGTTGGCATGCCGTCCCGGAAGATCCGATGCAAAAGAGAACACAGGGGACACCGTTGCCTGCCGTAGACGCACAGACCATCGGTGACATCATCCTCGCCGACGGTGCGAATATCCCTGTAGATGTTATCTTCTTTATTGATTCCTCGAAAAGTATGACGGATAAAATGCCCTACCTCCAAAAGCAGATAGACCTGTGGATACGCAACTGGGATCACGCCATCATTGACTATCGAATTGGCGTGGTTCGCTTCCGTGCGGAGCAAAGTGTCAATATGGTCAATGTCTTCAAACCGCCGCAAACCCAAGCACAGGTACACAAAATCTTACAGCTCCCCTGTCAAGATGATGAGAACCTCCTTCACGCCGTCGTTGAGGGTGAGCGACGGCTGAAGCGACGCCCGAATGTTAAGACACATTTCATTCTCATGACCGATGAACCCGGCAACCCAAAAGCACCCATCGCCGGCACGATCGGATTACTCAAGGAACTCCCCGTCGTCGTCTCTGTCATCGGTGCGACCGATCCCTTTCAACAACAAGTCGCGAAACAGACCGGCGGTGTGTATGTCCGAATGCCGAATGCATACACGCGCAGCACCGCCTATGAGTGATCGCACACACCCTAAACGGTGGGACTGCGACCCTATTTTTTTTTGCTACACCGAAAAAATGCAGGGGACACGATTTTCAAAGTCTTATATCCTATGCGTTAATGCCGGTGATGCGGGCTTGACTTTGGGCATCCCACCCAAAGCCGCATCTCCCCTTTCAAGCTGGGAGCCGGCAGCGGCAGATTCCGAAAGTTTCTGTATAATTTTTAGCCCATCAATCACGCAGCTCGCGGTGTTTTTCCCTCGCCCCGGCGGTGCTGTTGATGCCTTTCTAACCTCATGCCTTAAAACGGACGGGTGATGAATCGCCCTACCGTTTGTCTACTTCTCCAAATTTGTCACCAACGTGGATCATCACGCGTCCCTCGGACTCTTCAACGATTGAACGGATCTTTTCAAGGTCCTCTACAGTGAGTTCGCTGAAAACTGGTGCCGCAAAAATCAAAAGTGCAATGATAGAAATCAGGATTAATTTCATTTTCGCCTCCACATCTCAGTTACAAATACCGGAGTCATTTGTACGTTTGGACGAAAGGAACACGGACATTCTCAAACGCCAAAGACCCTCAAACAGTACATCTCGTTGTATGCCATCAGGAACGTAGTGAAACCCAACTTCATAATGCTACATCTCAACAAACCGTATAGGAAAAGCGTTGGGTTTCATTAGCACAGGTTATGTTTATAGGATTTTTGGGGCGGTAGGTGAAATAACTTTCGTCGGTTGGTCATTCAACGTAACAAGGCAAGCACGCAACATATTTTTAACCTCCTGCCGTGTATCCTCACGCAACGGACCCGAAAGTGCCGCACGATAAAGATTCACGGCTCGACTCGCATCCCCTGCTTTTTCATAACACGATGCCGCACTAATCCGATGGATAGCTCCTTCCAATTCACAACCCACGGCATCAAGCATCGGTGCAATATGCTCTTCGTAGTTGGCAGCGGTTAGCCAAAGCGGTTGCGCTGTTTCTGTCATGCCAACCTCCCACAACGCCTGTGCTTTGGAGAGGATTTCTGACTTTCGATGCATTGTTTCTTTGAGTTTCTTTGTGTAAGGTTCGGTTTTTGGGTTATGCATGTGCTTATTCTTTGCGGTCACGATAATTCATTACCCTTAATCGTCCAACCACTAAATTAGTAGGTGCGGTTTCCCAACCGCACCGGTTTTAGACGGTAAGCCCTCCTTACCTAAACAATTGTTCATGAAGCGAAGGGTCTACTCTAAAATAAAATTACCATCTTCATCAAAGGCAGGGATCCATTGTGAATCTAATCCAAAAGAGTCATACACATCTTTCACCAAATCGTAAGCGACATGATCTGGGTTAAAATCTGACTCAACACTTCGTTTTGAAATAATAGGTCGCGAGGACTCGTATACGCATCTCCCATCCGGGCGTATGCCGAAAGTATTACTAATTGGAGACCCTCCAACCAACATAAACCCTGAGAGATTATGGTATTCTTGTTGGATGAAAATCTTTGAATCAATACCAGAGGCATCATAAATTTCCTTAACCAATCTCAAGAATGTCACCGGAAATTCACATACCACATACGGATACAACCACTGCTCAGAAAATCCTGACTCCTCGTGTTTCCATTGAAACTGGATAGTATCAGAAAGCGGACATTGGACTTCAAGAAATCCATTCTTTAGTAAGACAATTTCTCCATCAGTTACATTGGGCCCCTCAATTCCTTCAGAAGAACGTGACATTTCCCTTTCCGAAATGCCTGTGACACCGAAATTTCCATAACGTCTGTTTGATGGATTACACATAATTTTACGTATGTCCTCATCCCGCGTATCAACTGCATTTGGATTGAGTTCTTTGGGGACAGCTAGGATACGATAATAAGGCTGCTCTAATGTAACCGCGTCAAATCGCAATTTCATTAGATGAAGCAGATCGTCAATCTCTTTCTGTTCTAATGCATCATCCTGAGGAGATATTGAATCCCTTCTGTCCGCTCGTATGTACCTTAAAATGGTGTCCACTTTACGATTCATTTGGTCTGTATCTAGTGACTGGTGAAGTAATAAAAAATCTTTAGTCATTTCGGCCACGGTATACACTCTTGTACCGTCTCCATGTCGCCTTACAAAGTTGTTTGTGCCTTTTGAATGGAAACCATGAGGTCTCTTTTCACTCAGCGGAACGTGGATAATTACAAGCGTGATTTCCTTACTCTTCCATTGAAAGGGGTGTAATCCCACCTCTAGACCTGAAATCTCTGGGTCAATATAATTTCGGCAAATCCGCCTGACTCTTTGGGCAACTTCTTCGGGATTAGACACAGTGAAAAAGCCTTGTGCAATCTCGTTCTCTTCTGAAACACCAATGAGAATATACCCCCCCTCAGCGTTAGCCATCGCTGTAACATCCTTGCAAAGCTCACGTTCGTCTTTGTTAAGGTCTTTAGAGTCTTTGTGATAGTCCTTCTGCTTAAAATCAATGTTCAACCCTTCTCTTTGTTTGCCGATGAGATCTATCAGATCTTGGTCAGTGATTTCAGAAATAGATCGATTGCCAAATACCATCTCGTTTCCTTTCTTAGGTGAGTCGTTTCTGTGTTGATTTAGCGTAACATGGGTTCAATCTGAAATTGGGTGCATTGCCACTTACCTAAGCAAAGCAAATTTTGTGCCAATCTTTTTAATGAAGCGCAATATTTGTGTAAAATCAGTGAAACACAACCATACTTTGCACGCTGACCTTTCTAAAACACACGTACAAACTAAGTTTACTAAATCGAAGGCATCTACTTGTCGCCTTCTAAAAATGATCTTCTCTATGAGATAGCAGCTGTTTGCAACCTACCAATTACTGCAAACACGCAAAAATTGCAGGGTATTGGTGCGCAAAAATTGTAGTATATGCAGAAAATAGTTGGACTACATTAGCTGATTTTGGGTATTAGCAACTAATGGAGGGAGCAAACAAGAAATAAAAAAGAAGTTCAGAACGTTAGACAGATAATCCGTGATTTAAGGGACCTATCACAAAACCCCATCAATCTCAGCCATAACCGCAAGTGTTTCCGCAATAGCTACCAAGATTGCACGGTACTGACGCACCTCTGCGTGGCTTAACGCTTCGCCGCGCCGATCTTTTAGCCACTTTTCACAGACTTGATACGCGCCGATTTCATATTTCCATACTTCCTCGGGGACATCTGTGAAATACTGGTCGGGATTGATCCAGACTTGTTCATCCAGATAACGTACGCTGCCGATAACGCCGTCACCTTGACCCTCAAACCGATGTGATGTTGGCGTTCCTGCCGATCGTGATCTATCTTTTAAGAGATGCGCGTCAATTAAACGCTGCCCTAATGCTGCGAGTGTATGGAATTGGTCAATATCTTGGGGTAATGGAATGCGTGGGAAATCGTATTTCAGGAATTCATAATAGCGTTCGCGATAGGTCGGACTGTATAGTACGGCGTAGATGTAGGCGAGGATATCTTCTGGTGAAATGCCTTCCGGGAGGTTAAACGGTGCTGTCTGCTGGAGTTCCAACGCCTCTGAGAGTGCTGTGAGAAAGGCTGGTTGGAAATTGAGTGTCCGCTCTGTCGATATCTCCATTTCCTCTGGATTTGGATATAAGTAGAGTGGAAACACGTGTGCAGTAGGTTCACCTCTATTTGAAATGTAACTTTTTTCGCTAATTTGATTAGTCACCAAAGCGTGTTGCCATATAGGACTCTTGATACCACGATGGACACAGAGAGCAAGATTTTCCTCTCGCATGTGACGCATAATCTCAGGGCGTGGACGGCCATGAAACCCCGATGATTGTCCAGTGTAATAAGTCCAACGTGTGTCAAATGGACGATAATGGATAGACTGGATGTGCTGCTCAACATCGGGATGATTACGAATATCTGCTTGGGCGAGATGAATTTTCCAATCTTGGCTATCCTTTGGCAATTGATATTTCTCGCGCGCATCGTCTACAGAAAGTGAAACAAAATCGGCTACAGTCTCGCACAGTTTTTCCGCTGTCCAGTGAAGTGTGAATTTATCCCGTCCAGTAACAATTCCAACTGAGTCTGTCTGAAAGATATTAGCAATTTCCCATCCTAATTCGTATTCTGCTATTCATTCGGTTGCCTGCGGCACGAAAAGATAATAGGGTGATGTCGGTTGTAACTCGCACCATTCTGTGGTTTGGATATCAGTCTCCGATAGTGCTCTGTATTTTTCATCTCGGGGTCCCCATATATCTGCGTAACAGACCTTTGCTGGTGTAGGATTATCGCGTTCTTTGACACACAACAGAAGGCAAACCCCTTGTGAAATGTCGAAGACATTTTCATCTTTTTCTGCCTTGGGAACAATTTCCGTTATTCTACTGCTACCGTGTAAATTGAGCAGGTAAATAGTGTTGAAACTGTTAAGTAAACTTTGTCGCATTCCACGGAAAGTGGGGCCATCAAGAAAACTGTTGTTGACAATGTAACCGATAACGCCTTCGCCGTTTTTATCAATTCGCCATTGTGCCCACCGAGTAAATTTTACATAATCCGCCTGAAGCACTTTTGAATTTCTATCACCAAGTGGTTCTCCGTTTACTCGTCTGTAATCCTCAGTGAGTTCACCAATGAAAGTTAACTTCCTACCCTCTCGGCTTGGATTGGCAGAATCCTGTGGATATGGCGGATTACCGAGGATAACGAGGATGGGTTCGTCCCGTTTTACAGAGAGTGCTGCGTTTGCTTCATCGGAGATGAACCCTGCAAAGGGTATAGAGGGCTGCATTTCGTCTGGTTGTTCCAATGTGTTTGTGAGATAGATGCGGAGGCGTTCATCGGCGCGCCAGCCTTGTGCTTGTAGGAACAAACTCAACTTGAGATGCGCGATGGTATACGGGGCGACGAGTAGCTCAAACCCGAAAATCCGTTTGACGAGCTGGGCGTTGATATATTGCGTCCACTCTCCGGTGCCGTAGGTTTCGGTGATGTGGTCTCGGACGTGATCCAGCACTGTCAGGAGGAAGCCACCGGTGCCTGTTGCGGGGTCGAGGATGAGCGTGTCGTCATCGGCGAGACCGTCGGGTCTGTTTAATTCTGTTTTGAGTAGACTATCCACGGATCTGACGATGTAGGAGATAACTTGTGGCGGTGTGTAGTAGACGCCGCGATCGACGCGTCGCTGGGGATCGTATTCGGCGAGGAAGGTCTCGTAGAAATGGATCACCGGATCTTCAAGATAGTTTCTCGCAGCAAATGCCGTGCGGAGCATCTCTGTCGGGACCTTGCTGAGAAGTGCTGCGATGTCGTCCAGAATGTAGGTGATGTTCTTCTCAAGGGTGGGGGAGGCGACGTGATAAAAGAGTTGGACGAGGAACGGGTTTGATCTCGGAAGTGCTTCAGCGGCGGTGTGTCGTGAGAAGTTGGTCGCGTTTGGGAGTGTGCAACGTGCGGCGAACAACCCGTAAGCGAGCGTTTGTGCATACATATCGGCGAAATCGTCCGGTGTCAATGTAGAGATGAGCAGCTCCTTGAATGCTGAGAACATCCCATAAATTTCGCTATCTTCATCGTCGAGCGTCGTTGCAATCTGTGTCTGGAGTTCCCGCGTCCGTCTGGCGAGATACTTCGCGAGTCCTGCTGGCGAGGTGATTTGGATCTGTCCGGCGTTTAGAAACCGGTCTAACAGTGCCTCTAAATTCTCAGGTGAATCTGCGATGTTTGCTGTTGCGTGTTGTTGACCGTCTCGCCACAACTGGAAATCGAGAAAATTGGTGAGGATAAAGTTGTCGAGGTTTTCGATGAAACGCGCGTTCTGTGTTTCAGCGTGTCCTGTGAGTCTGTCTAAATCTCTGCCGTACGCCTCTGCCTCGATATAGCCGAGCGGCAGCAACCCGTCCATTGCGATAAAGTCCGGTCTCCCAATCTGCTCCAGTTGTCTCGGTTCTTGTGTGAATGTCATAGTACCCCCAGCTAAAGCATGGGGGCTTGTTAAGAATGCTAACAAGCCTACCGGTCTACCGGTAAGTTTTTCGTTTCACAGAGGTTAGTAACCCAACGCTCTCCACGATGGACGCGAGCCGCCCGCAAAAGTATGTTTATTGCAGCGTTGTGGTCTCTATCTATAGAGCTTCCACAAAAACTACAATCAAAAGCGCGTATCGCTAAAGAGAGTTTCTTTGGCGATTTCTCACCACAAGCGGAGCAGGTTTGCGAAGTGTTCTTAGGATCAACTTGGTGGAAATGGAAACCGTCTCTTTCGGCTATGTTCCCACACCACTCAAAGAATGCTGCCCAAGACGCATCCGAAATGCTCTTGCTGAGGTGTTTATTCTGAACCATGTTTGAAACGCTTAAATCTTCAGCGATAAGGACGTTGTTTTGATAATGATGAAAAAGTTTGTAGACGAGTTTGCCGATAAAGTCTTTGCGTTTGTTAGCGGTGCGTTCTTGGTGCAAAGCGAGTTTGTGTTGTTGTTTCTTCCAACGATGACTGCCTTTTTTCTTTCGAGAGCGGTCTTTAGAGTGTTTTCGTAGCAAGCCTTCTGCTTGACGATACCATTTTGGGTTATCTTCCTTTTCGCCTTCGGAAGTCGTCAGATAGTGGGTCGTGCCAACATCAACTGCGATAGCATCGGTCGGTTCAACCTTCGGCGTATCAGGGAGTTCACAGGTAATATGGGCATACCAACCAGACGCTTTTTTCACGAGCGTGACTTCCTTCGGATCGCCTTGAAGCGGGCGGTGCATTCGTATTTTGACTTCACCCAACTTCGGCACTTTCAAGCGGTTATGGCGAAAGCCTGTTTCGTGGATCGGATTTTGACGGACACGCTCACCGGTTTTGAGTTTGTGCTTTCGCAAGCACCACGTCAGAGAACGGACACGCGTCTTGTAGCGAGGGTAGCCCTTTTTCTCGGCGCCTTCTTTACACCGCCTGCCGAACGCATCAAAGGCTTTATCAACACGTTTGAGGATAGACACTTGAAAATCTTGGGGAACCTCGCGGAAATCATCATATTTTTCACGGGCAACCTTCAAAAGTTGTTCTTGGTCATATCGCGAAACAAAACGACCTTCTTCTTCGTGTGCAAACTTGCGGTTATTGCGCGCAGAGTTCTGAAGTTCACAAAGATGGTCAAACCATCCTAACAATGTTTCTTCCTGTGTTTTTGTAGGATATACAGGATACCTAAAAGTTAATTTCATGGTATATCGTGTATCGTGCGTTTATCCCCTTCTTAGTGGGAGGCAGACACATTACCAAGGGGTAACGCTAAGAATGTCTGCCAACACGATACTATAAGTATACTACATTTTCAGACCAAAAGTCAACTGTTTTTTCAAAGATTTGGTCTAATTCACGAGGGCGGATTTACCTCCCCCCGCTAAAGCAGGGGGCTTCCAATCCGTAAATTTTGGTGATGGTGCCTGTGTCGAAATGGTCAACACATAGTCCTTCAAGGAAGGCTTGGAGAGGTGGGTATAGGGAGAGTTCTGAGGTCGCTTTGGTGGTGGTTCGCGTGCGGTTTATCCGTTGTAGGTAACGGTTGCAGTGTGTTTGGAAGTTCATATTTATCAGAACCAATATGGAAATCCAGAAGACTGCTGAGACTCAGGGGGTTGAAGCACTTCAAATTTTCCATCCATTGATTTCCGGGTTAGGACGATAATTCCACCGTCGGCGAATGTGCCTTTTGTAACATGATGGTACTCAAATAGCAAAACGTCCTCAATACCGTCATTGTTAAAGTCTGCCCGCACCATCTCCTTTAACATTTGCCCCATACCGAACCCCTCAACATGGAAAACATTTTGACTTTTTTCGGTAATGACGAGTTCTTGATTATCAATCTTGTTCTGATAGGTTGTTTCTAAATCTCTTTCATCCCAACTTGATTTCCTCGCGAGATTCTCGGCGAACATCTCGAAAGGGAGCAATTCTAAGTTGAGGATGTTGACTTTGGCATCTGAGATAAACTTTTGTTTTGGCAGATTCGCCTTCTCAAGCGCGTTGAGCAATCCACAGGGATGCTTGAAAAAAAATGACATCTTGACATCAAAATTACTGCTCGGGTAGTAGTCCTGTTTAAGCGCGTCATCATATTCTCTACAGGTTTTCACATAAACCTTGTCGTCCCTCGTTTTTGTGAGCGTTACGCCATCAATATGATCGTTCTCTCCGAGACGGATAGGCAGGTCCCGAAGGGCGTCAATCTCATCTTTAGCGATAGATTCGACTGTCGTTCCATCCGCGAACTGTATGCTTTCAATGAGTTGAAAAGTAACCTTAGACGCTTGTGGCGTTTTATTGGGGTTTTGCGGCTCTGCTGCCAAAGACTGCTGGATATGGACGTTTTGGGAGCATAAGATAAATGTTAGTAAACAGATGCTGCTGCGAATAAACTTAATAGTTGTCATTTGAAATCTCCTTTCTAAAAGTGTGTCGTTTTGGGGTGCTTGCACAACTGCATTATATCCTAATCTATCTCTGAGATGCAAGGCTTTTTGCAACCTGTAACAGGGCCATTCAATTGTACCTATTCACCCCAAATAAAAAATTAATTTGCTTTATTAGATTATATATGCTATTATAAATAGTGTAAAGTATATTAAGTATAGAAAATAAACGACCTGCGCTGATTGTTTGACGCAGGTATCATTTACACGGTTTGCGTAGCGTCCGCTGTTGGCTTGCACCCTAACACGGTCGATCTAACAGATGATGCTACAAAGCCAACGATATGGTACGCCTCGGAGGCACCCAAGCAAATTAACCGGTACAAGTCGTCTCTTTAACTGAGTACTGAAAACTGTTCCTCTGACAACTGACCCCTTGGTAACATTTTTTTCTAAACGGGACATCACAGAAAAGTGCCCATGAAACCACACAGTAACTGGGTTCTCAACCATATTTGAAAAATTACCAAAAAGCAAAAAAAGATACCATTTGGTATCTTTTTCAGAAAATTGGTATCTTTTTTTAAGGAGCAACTCACATGAAATTAGATGAAAAACACAAACAATTTGCAGTCAAATGCTTCGCACGATTCATGACGCGTGCCGAAGTCGTTGAAGCATTCCTCGAAGAATTCGCAGACGATCTGCCACCACCCCCACCCCCTGAATTTGAACAATGTACGCAAGAAGAATTTCAGGAAGTCTATGAAGGTGAGACGATAGAAGACGAACGCAAGAGAGAGGAAGACATCGCCAAAATACTTGAGGAGTATAAAGAACGCTACCGACAAATGTACGGTGCCGATGCCAGCACAAAATTTGAGGAAGATCGCGACACACTTCAGGAAAAAAGCCGACAAGATTGGTACAGAAGAGATTGGTTGGCATTCTGCAGAGAGGATCGTCTGGATCATGAGGCGGAAGTAGAAGAACACTTTCAAGAGACCAAGCAAGAGATCTCGAATCAACTCCGCAGGCTTAACATTACACATCCTCGGTTTCCAAATAAGTATCGCGACCTCTTCAATCAAGCCCGAGAACAGTACTTCAACGAGTATCGAGGCGAAAATCTCGGTATCGCTGAAAATGTTCTCAGGGAATTAGAAATCTTGCTCGGCTACGCCAAACAATGCATCTTTCAGGAAAAAAACAGACAGACGCGCTGAAATTCATAACATTGGCACACCAAATCCTGAAGACCACCGTCGCACACAACGCCATTAGCGGGAAACACGATGCCGTGGACATCACACCGCAAAGCGTCAAGGCGTTAGCGGATTCTCAGAACGCCCTAAACGACCAACTCAAGGAGATAACACAACAACTTGCAGATAAATAATCCTGGATGCCTATGCAAAACCGATTGACAATCAAAGCCTCAGATGGTATCCTTATCTAAACTGGCACCGAATCAAGAATCTTAGCACTACGGTTTGGAGAAGCAAATGAGACGCTTTGGAACGCAAGGTCCCGTTCATCCGGAGAAGAACTATGTTGTCAGCCGCGCTACTGAACTTGCGGATTTCGTTATGCGCGTCAAAGAGGGACGTTATCCAATCGTAAACGGCTTGGAACAAGAATACTTCCGGCAAGAGGTCAGGGATTAATTTCAGAATTATCTCACTTCTACGAAGGAAGAGGAGTAGAAGATGCCGTATTGTACCGTGTGTAAAATAGAGACTGATTACGAATACGATATAGCACTTTCTAATGGGGAATATCTTCACTATTCGTGTGTCCTTATGTTGCAAATGCAAAAACGTGAGATTGAAACTGCACTGCAGGGGCAGCAGTCACAATTCATTTTGTCGCTCTTTGTGCCAACTGAGGTGTATCAACAAGACGTTATCTCGGAGGCTGAGATTGAAGATTTACGTGCTAAACTCGTGAAGTTAGAATCCATTTTAAGTGGCGTCTATGATCATCTGCCGTGTTGGCCCCCGGATTGGGAGGCACGGAGAGCAGAAATCATCCGACAGAACGGTTCGGTCTGTTCACATTGTGAAGCGGAGACGGATGTCTATTTGCTGCACGATATTCCGGTATTTGAAGGTGGGACGAACGAATTGGATAATCTCACACTGATTTGTGCAGCGTGTTATCGGGAGATGTACCGGGATGTCGATATTTTCGGTACTTCTACGCTAAAAGCGTCGCAATCGGAATACTCGGAACCGTTTGCCGAAATTCAATCTGCGATTGACAACGATCAGAAGATTCAGTTTGACTATAAGAAGCCGAGTGATAGGAGATGGACGACGCGCGTGGTGGTACCGGAACGACTTTTTAATATTCCGAACACCCGTGAGTCTGGTGAGACGTTGTGTGTTGAGGGGTTCTGTGAGTTGCGGCAGGATACCCGTGTTTTTGCACTTGAACGGATGCAAGCGTTAGTGGTTATTGAAGATTAGTGAGAAAAATCTCGTACAGAGGTTATTTATACACTCTTGGTTTATTTTGGGTAGGACTTACGCAAACTTATCAGAAAACGGATGGTTTGCATGTAATAAAGTAGATGTTCAAACATTTTAAACCCCCTAAATCCCCCTTATCAGGGGGACTTTAAAAAGCAATGCGTAAGTCCTATTGAGAAAAGAGGTAATCTCCATGTCCATCCTCCCCTCTAGCCGAAAGCGGATTGGAGATAATCTTTCGCTTGTTGATGGCAACCTCTTTTTCTCAAGACTGCAGACATTGACGATTCCAGTCAATCTTCAGGGAGTAATGGGTAAAGGGTTGGCGTTACATACCAAACAGCAATTTCCTGATGTTTATGTGGCATATCAGGATGTTTGTCGGTCAAAACGTATCACGGAGACAAGACCATATCTCTATAAACGCGAAGGTTCGTTAGATGAAGAATTAGCAGATTTTGGTGCAGATCTTGCTACACCTAATGCTGTAAAGTGGTTTTTACTCTTTGCGACAAAACGGAAGTGGAGAGAAAACTCACGTTTAGAAGATATTGAAGGTGGGTTAGATTGGGTGCAACGCAACTTTAAAGCGCAAGGCATTCAATCTCTTGCGATGCCCGCTCTTGGGTGTGGTTTAGGTGGATTAGACTGGAAAGACGTGGGACCACTGATGTGTAAATATCTGCACGGCATTGGTATTGATGTTGCCATATATCTACCGAGGGAACGGACAATACCACAGGAATATTTGACAGCATCACATCTCCTTACATCCTGATATGTCGGATGAACTGCCGTGTTTATCCCTTTCTGTCTACATCTCGGCATAACTTTCGCAGGGTTCGTCTAAATTGGCGAGGACTTGCGGACCTGCCTGCAGAAACTTTCCATTTAGCATGATGAATTGAATATCATCCGATGCCTTTCTCCGTAAAAAGAGGTATTCCCCGACAAATTGAATATCCTCAGCCGACATCTCTGCCAAGCCGTCGTCTGAGATTAGGAATGTGTCTGTTGTGTGCTGCAATTCGAGCGTGAAACCTGTTGCCAAGACATCTGCGTCCGCATGTACTGGGATAGCGGAAATCGTTGGGTGTGCTTTGGTTCCGGGTCTCATCGGTAAAAGGAGCGTGTTTAGCACCGCTGGCGATGCCTTGCTGCTCCGATAGATAACGCTGTCTGCCTCTAATGTGACTGTGAGGTCTGTTGTATCGGTCGCACCGATAAAGAGATTGCTGCGCCGCGCCGCCTGTGTGCATGCGTGTCCAGCATCAGCGTTGATATGAACGTCTATATCGCCACCGAGACGGAAAGTTTGTTTGAGTGTCTGTGTTTCCACACCGAGGATGAGATCGTGTAAGATGAAGTATTCGCCGCGGAGATAGAAGACCGCTCGCTTGTGCTGGATATCGGCGGTTTTATCCCATTTTTCGACGAAATCGAATGTCGAGGTTGTCATCCACCGCGTATCGAGTGGATCGAAGGCGAGGGGTGGGGTGTCAAGCACACGCACGGATCCTGTTGTCAGTTGCTGTCCGTGTGCATGTAAGGCGAGATTGGATGTAACCGCGTCGTTCGGTTTTTCTGACGGACGCGCATCGAAAAAGAGGTATTGTGCGTCTGCTTCCCAACTATCTCTCATGACATAACAACCGGTCTCAGGGAGCGCGTGTGAAGTGGTATCGGGACACTTGAAACGGCTATCAGCGATGTTGCAAAGTGCAACGGTGTCAAATTTAGGAGCCGGAAGTGGACCGAGCGGTGGAAACGAGCCATCGGGTTGGCTCAGATGAATACATGTTGCTACCGACTTTTCGAGTAAGGTCTGAATTTCTTCAAGGTCGTAGGCGTGCGCCTCGGGTGCTCCGTAAACAGATAGAAATCTCGTGAAATCGGTGATTGCTTCAACTTGGGCGCGGAGTGTCCGATCTTTGTGAAACCCGTCGGTATGGAAAAAAGCGTCGGCTATCCACTTATAGCGGCGCAGTGCCAATGTACCGAGTTGCTCGCTACCCCGGAATTCTGGGAATAGATGCGTTGCGATCCCGATTTCTGTGGTTGCCCTGATAGCCGGGGTTGGATGGATAGACAATCGAAGCAGACACTCCAGATAGGTTTTGGCGGTGGTATAGGTATCGGATGGTTCTAACAGGACAGCATCGGGATTATGAATCCTACCCATAAAATCTTTTAGGAACTGACGGCGAAAGGTGGCATAAGCGGATTTCGCACCCGATATATCGTCTGAGACGACAGCGGATTTCACGGCTTCCATCCCCGGAAAATCCAGGTTAAGCGCATCGAAAAAATCGGTATCGCTTAAAGGCAATTTGAATCGGTTTTGAGGTGTGAAGTGCTGTTTGAGAATGGTGTTATAGGTTGTTACTGCGGTTTCCAAAATCGGTAAGTTGCGTTCGTTCGCGAGTGAGAAAGCGACATCAATTGGTAGTGTAAGATGTGCGTCTGTTGACGTGGGTCTGACCTCTGGTAGTGCTGTTGCGATCCTCGCAAATCCAGCCAATCGCCAGAGTTTGGATTGTGGGAGTGATGCGCAGAGGCAACCTGCCAACGCCAAAGCACTCCCGGCTTCGAGTCTTGGCCGGGGTTCGCCATCAGGATAGGCGTAGAGATATGCGGTGTGTTCTAACAGGATACGCGCAAGTTCTCGGTATCCCAACTCGGTGAGCGGTTCGTGTGCAGCGACTGCAACGCCTTCAATGATGCGCGCCGCGACGGATTCCAGTCGCCATGCCGGGTGTTGGGGTGTGGATTCGATCGGTGTCGGATTTGCTTCCGAGAAGACGATCAGTTCTTCACAATCGGCGACCGGCTCAAGCTGCGCGATGGCAGGCATCTGCTGCTTCGCAAGTTCTTGCGCGAGTGCGTGGATGTGTTCGGTTCGGAGCGTCGTCCATTTTTCTAACGGCATGTTATAACCCTATGTTGTCTGATGGGTGGTTTGGGATATAATAATAGCGATGGGGCGGTTTGTCAATGACAAAAAAAGTGGGGGTGGTGAAACCACCCCCGGATGATATGCCCAGAATTTTGGGTTTTAGGCTGCTAATGCGGAAACTGCGGCATCCTCGCTGTCGAAATGTTCGAAGAGACTGGCGAGTCGGCTGAGCACAATCAGGTTTTTGATCTGTTTGCCGACATTGACGACTCCGACGCGTCCTTTCTTGCGTGCTATAGCGGAACGTGCTACCATGAGTGCACCAAGTCCTGAACTGTCGATCTTATTGACGTGCTCGAAATTGATAAGAATACGCGGGGCATCCGAAGTCTCTATCTGCGGTAGGATTGCGTCCCATAATTCTGATGATGCGGGTCCCATTATTTTTCCGTTGGGTTCCACAATTGCGATGCCGTTTTGCTGGCGAATTTTGGTAATCATGATTTACTCCTTTTTATTTTACAGGAACTTTTTATTGTTTATTGATTGTCTTTTAATTTTACGCTGTTTGAACATTTAATTTAATTGAGGTGTTCGTTATCTTAGTCGGATATGATCGAAAAAAGTTCGTTTTTTTTATACAGTAGAGCTTACGCAAATTTAGCGGGAAACGGATATTTTACACGTAAAAGTTTTTAACTCCCTAAATCCCGCTTATTAGGGGACTTTGAAGAAACCCCCTAAATCCCCCTTATCAGGGGGACTTTGAAATGAATGGGATGGTAAAACCATCCCATCTGAGATGCTACGAGGTTTTAGATTTTAGGAGGATAGTGCGGAAATTGCTTCCTCTTCGCTGTCGTAATGTTCAAAAAGGCTAACGATTCGGCTGAGAACAAGCAGATTTTTAATGTGTTTGCCGACATTGATGACCCCAATCCGACCTTCCTTGCGTGAGGCGATGGTACGTGCTTCCATCAGCGCGCCAAGCCCTGCACTGTCCATCCTGTTAACGTTCTCGAAATTGATGAGAATGCGTGGTGTCTCGGCGGCTTCTATGTCCGGCAGGATTGTTTGCCGTAATTCGGATACGGCGGCTCCCACGATTCTTCCACTCGGTTCCAAAATTGTAACGTTATCTTGCTGACGGGTTTGAATTGCCATAATTTCTCCTTATTTCGTGTGCGAAAACAGTTGAAATGGTGGTTTGCTTTTCTTTCTGGGTGTATACAATACTTTAACGCTCACTTTAGGTATTTGTTTACGGAAATCTGGTGGATGCCAAAAAACAATTTGACACAATCAAAGGATTGTGTGATAATTTTATATCTCGTATCATCTTTTATTTTGCGCGTTTGTGTGGCGCGCTTTTTTAAAGAAAGGAAATTTTAACAATGGCAGTTACATTTCACCACGTTCATCTTCGTTGTGAAGATTTAGAAGGTGCAGTTCGTTATTATGAAGAGATGTTTGATGGAAAGGTTGATGAAACCGTTGAGGTCCGCGGCTTAAAAATCGTCCGCATGGAAATCGGTGGCGAACGGATTTTCCTCTCACCTAAGTTAGGGGATATGGAAGTTGAGGACACCAGTGGTAATCCACGCTGGGGTGTCTACCAACTCGCTTTCACTGTAGAGGATCTTGATGCGGAAGTCGCAAGGCTCCAGGCAAAAGGCGCGGAACTTGAGGACCTGAAACCGCAAGGGTTGATGATGGCGTTCTTCAAGGGGCCGGATAACGTTCAAATTGAACTTATTGAGGCGTAACCCCCTAAATCCGCCTTATCAGGGGGACTTTAAGAGGCAATGGGTGTTTTAAACGCCTATAGAAGAAATACGCGGAGATACCGCAGCAAAAACACCGCCTTATCAGGGGACTTTAAGAGGCAATAGGGTATTTTAAACCCCCTAAATCGCCCTTATCAGGGGGACTTTAAGAGCAATGAAATTCAGTGAACTCTTTCATACAATTCAGGGTGAAGGGCAATTCATCGGTGTTCCCTCTGTTTTTTTCCGAACGAGTTATTGCAATCTGAGATGTGTTTGGTGTGATACACCTTACACATCTTGGGAGCCTGAAGATCGGGATATTACTGTTGCTGAAAGCGTCGCTGCGATCACGCGATACAAGTGTAAACACGTCGTTATTACCGGTGGCGAGCCTTTTATTCAGCCCGAGGCGTTGATAGAACTCTGTCATGAACTCGATAAACGTGGACATCATATCACGATTGAAACGAACGCTACCGTTTTTGCGGAGGTTGCAGCGCATCTCATCTCGATGAGTCCGAAGTTACGGAATTCCAATCCACCGGCAGACAACCGGTTTTTCAAACGCCATGAACGCGAACGTATCCAGCCGGATGTCATCCGCAAGTTTTTAGATGTTTATCCGTGCCAAGTGAAGTTTGTCGTGGATACGCCTGAAGATTTGGCTGAGATCCAAGCTTTAGAGAAAGAAATCGGTATTCCTGCCGAAACGATTCTACTGATGCCGCAGGGGACAACGCCTGCTGTGCTACAACAGAAACAGGAATGGTTGGTTGACCTCTGTAAAGAGAACGGATATCGGTATTCGCCGCGTGTGCATGTGGACATCTGGGGTGATAAGCGGGGGGTTTGATAGTTACACAGGAATACACAGGAAACCGAACCCGGAGACAGAAATGAAGTATGACATTTTACTGAAAGGTGGTACTGTCATTGATGCCGCGCAAGGTTTGAACGCCGTGCGTGATGTTGCGATTGCTGGGGGTGTCATCGCGGCAATTGAAGCAGACATTCCCGAAAGTACAGCAAAGCAGACCGTTTCCGTCAAGGATAAATATGTAACACCTGGACTTGTCGATATTCACACACACGTCTATTACGGCGTAACAACGTGGGGTATCAGACCCGATGCTGTCTGCCCAACAGCTGGAACGACGACTGTTGTGGATGCTGGTAGCCCGAGTTGGGTAACATTCCCCGGTTTCCGAGAATTCATTGCTGAACCCGCGCAGACGCATATCCTCACCTATATCCATATTTCCGGTATTGGACTCGTCTACGGACCGGTAGGCGAAATGTTTGATATGGCTTACGCCGATCCAGGGCGCGTCGCGAAAACGTTACAACAGCATCGCGACATCACCGTCGGGGTCAAAGTGCGTCAAGGGAAGGGTCAGGTTGGTGATAACGGTGTTGAGCCGTTGAAACGTGCCATTGAAGCCGCTGAACGCGCGGAGACATCCGTCATGTGCCATATCGGTGCCGGTGTGCCGCTTCCCGATATATTGGCATTACTACGTCCTGGCGATGTGATTACGCACTGTTTTCAAGGGAACGGTGATAATATCGTTGACGAAAAGGGTAGGGTTATCCCCGAGGCGTGGAAGGCGCGCGAAGACGGTATTATCTTTGATGTTGGTCACGGTGCTGGAAGTTTCCATTATGAAATCGCTCAACGCGCGATGGAACAAGGTTTTATCTCCGATGTTATTAGCACCGATCTACACACAGGAAACATCAACGGTCCCGTCTACGATCTACCGACGACGTTATCGAAGTTGATGCACTTGGGGTTATCGCTTGCGGATGTGATTGACAAGGCGACCTTCAGTGCCGCGAAGGCTATCCAACGCGAGACGGAACTCGGTAACTTGAATGTTGGAACCGTCGCTGATGTCGCTGTGTTTGAGGTCCTTGAAGGTGAGTTTGAATTCTTTGACGCGCACGGGACAAAATTTATCGGGAATCAAAAGTTGAAGGCGGCATTAACGATACGCGAGGGGAAAATTTAGGGCTTATTGTTAAAGGGAATAAAATACAAAGGTTTTTAACCCCCTAAATCCCCCTTATCAGGGGGACTTTAATAAAGGTTTTTAACCCCCTAAATCCCCCTTATCAGGGGGACTTTAACAAATTCAAAATCAAGGGGACTTTAATAAAGGTTTTTAACCCCCTAAATCCCCCTTATCAAGGGGACTTTAACAAATTTAAAAAATATAAATATGGCAACGATAAGAAAAAAACTAAGTGGCTGCTATAGGAGAGTTCTGATTTTTTTGTTAGTGATTGTGGCAGTTGGCTTGGTTGCAGTTGGCGTGGTTTACCATCAAGTCGGTGGCGGTGAAGGGGCGCGCTATTGGATGGTAGCGCACGCGCTGAACCGCGTAGAAAGCCACCTGAAATCAGAAGACCAAAGACCTGATGGTATTTCGGAAGAGCAGATTGTTGAAAGTTTTCAGCGTGTCCGTGAAGCAACTCAGGGGCGGCGGGTTAACTTGGTATCGCTTTATGCAGTCCTAAAATCGTATCAGGCCGAGTTTAATGTGAAAAAACCGTCTACACCGGAGATTCAAGCGTTTCTCCAAACGCTTGAGGGTACAATCCTTCAGAATGTTGATAGTAAGAACTGATACCGTAGTGTAGGACTTACACATTTTTCTATGATAATCTATATCATAGGCATTGCTGGCGGGGTTTGAAACCCCGCCAGCAGTAGGGGCTGCGTAAGTTCTATTAAGTAGAAAAATCGGCTATTATCTCTCGCATCTGGTTTGTGTGAATGTCGTCGCTTAAATTAGTGTCAATAATGTGTCTGAGTGCGCTTTGGAATCGCTGCTGCGCATCGCCCCACGCCTCAAGGAGCATTCTATTTTCGGTCGCTTCAGGTGCTGCGACAGCCCGCAAAAGTTGATCAATAACCGAGAGATAGAACAGTAGGTGATGGCTGTCAACACGTGCAGCGATCTCTGCGGGGGGACAGGTTTCTCGGTGTGTGCTTACCCACTCGGCGTAGGTATTGACAAGTTCTCTATCTAAAAGGGAAACGAAGTGCCTGGTTTCGGATGGCGAGATAAGGAAGGCACCGATACTATTGAGTCGCTGCACGAGACGCATCTCCTGCCAATTCCAACCGATACTCGCAAAGTCGATGAAGAACGGGGCTGCGTCCCGAATTACGATATTTCGAGCGTTGTTGTCCAAATTGCCGAGTGTCGTCGGTGCATTCTGTAGGCGGTCAGCGAGTCCGTTCCACGCGTTCGTAAGCACTTCTGTTTGGAGAGTTGACATCGGGGTGTCGCTAAGATGCGACAGATAGCCGACGACTTTTTTCCCTCTCTTGAGTAGGTCTCGCAGTGTTGTCTGGGCATTAAAAGGGAAGACATAAGGCGCGAACTGTGCTGCGTGTGTTGTGAAACAGGTTTCAATCTTGCACAATTCTCGGAGGATGGTGTGCAAAAGTCGTGTCAGATGTTGTAGGGGTTCTTCGCTATGCTGCGCAAGTGCGTCAAGCGTTAACTCACCACACCACTCTAATAGGAGGGCATGTTGATGTTCTGAGTGCCAGATAACTCGCGGGACTTGGCAACCGTTGTCTTGTAAAAGTGTGAGAACAGCGGCTTCAATCTGCGAAGACGTGTATCCTGCATCGACGACGGGTATCGTGATATCATGTTGTTTGAGCAGGTACTTTTCGGTATCCGATCTCAGAACGCAGACGTTGTGCCTTTGCCGTGTGCCGTGTTGAATCGGTTCAAGTTTTAGGGCATCGACATCAATTTTGAAGTGCGCAGCGATGTGTTTAATCAGATGTTCCATCTTTTTTCCCTCCTGTTAAGTTATACCATAGACTGGGTGCGAATTCTATAATTCCTTGAGCCATTCAATTGTCGGGTTTTTGAGCATTTTTGCAAAGGTATCGCGAGCGACAAGAAACCCGCCAGTAAAACACGCCCTTATCAGGGGAACTTTTTGTTCTTTTAACCTCCCTAAATCCCGTTATCAGGGGGACTTTTTGTTCTTTTAACCCCCTAAATCCCCCTTATCAGGGGGACTTTAAGAAGGGATGCGTGAGTCCTAACTGAATTAAACTTGAAATGTAATTGTTTCTGTGGTAAAATATTTATGTCTGTTCTGGTGAATGGATGTTCATCAGACGTTTAAGCTTTGATCATAGATACAACACACCTCTCGATTTGCACAGCGGGTTCTCTCGAGCTGAGAGTCTGATGCAGATGTGAAGGAGGTGGACGCGGAAACCCGGCAGAAGTGGTATCTTCTGCAAACTTAGGAGGTTTTTTTTGGCAGTTACAATGAAAGAGCTCCTTGAATGTGGAGTTCACTTTGGACATCAAACCCGTCGCTGGAATCCGAAGATGGCGGAATATATTTTCGCTGAGCGGAACGGGATTTATATCATTGATTTGCAAAAGACGTTACGGATGCTTGAGACCGCTGCAGCGTTCGTCCAAGACACCGCTTCAAAGGGTGGTGGGATCTTATTTGTCGGTACAAAACGGCAATCACAAGAGGCAGTGCGAGGCGAGGCGGTTCGCTGCGGTATGTACCATGTGAACCATCGTTGGCTTGGTGGTATGCTTACGAATTTCCAAACCATCCGTCGGAGTGTCAACCGTTTAGACAAATTGGATGCCGACGAAACCAATGGCGTTCTTGAACAGATGCCTAAGAAAGAGGTAATGCGCCTACGGCGTGAGAAAGGCAAGCTCAGTAATAACCTCAGCGGCATTAGAGAGATGAAAAGGCTCCCTGAAGTTGTCATTGTGACCGATACCCGTAAGGAGCATACGGCTATTGCGGAAGCGAATAAATTAGGCATTCCGATTATTGCGATTGTTGATACGAATTGTGACCCTGACCCGATTGATTTGCCTGTCCCTGGCAACGATGACGCGATCCGTTCGATCCGTCTCATCTGTTCCGTTTTGGCTGAGTCGGTCATTGAGGGACGCGGTGAAGCGTTAGAAGGCGAACAGGTCACAGACGAGGCAGAGCAACCCAAAGCTGTTGGCCCCGTAGACGCTGTGCTTGAAGCCGAACGACACGAAGAAGAGAGTGCGGCGATTCTTGAAGAGGCGCAGTTGTCGGCGGAACCCGAGGCTATTGGGGACAGCGAACAGCGTCAAGCGCGCGCCCCCCGTCAACGACGGAAAGGGGGGAGACCCCCTCGGCGGCAATCTTAATAATAGATCTTTGGGCGCGGTTGCTTTTTGAATAAGAAACCGCGCCATAAATATTTACCAATTCGGGCATGGTCAGAAGGGTGTAGCGTGTTACTCACAGCATAACCGTGCTTATTGAGGTAGGCTTACGCAAATTTAGCACGCGATCGTAGTTTTTTTGCGGTTCTAAACCCCCTAAATCCCCCTTATCAGGGGGACTTTGAGCGGCAACGCGTAAGTCCTAAGAAAAAAAATAAAAGGAGGAGAGATGGCAATTACAGCAAAGATGGTTAGTGAGCTCCGTTCGCGCACCGGTGCGGGGATTATGGAATGCAAAAAGGCACTAACCGAGACGGATGGGAACATTGACCAAGCAATTCAGAAGTTGCGGGAGCAAGGTTTGAAGGCTTCTGAGCTAAAAGGCGGCAGGGCAGCAGAAGAAGGATTGATCGTTTCCTACATCCACCCTGGGAGTCGTGTCGGCACCTTAGTCGAACTGAATTGTGAAACCGATTTCGTCGCGCGGACGGAGCAGTTCCAAGAGTTGGCAAAAGAGATCGCGATGCAAGTGGCGGCCGCTAAACCGAAATATGTTAAGCCTGAAGATGTACCTGCCGAGGACCTTGAGGCTGAAAAAGCGATTCTGAAAACACAGGCGGAACAGGAGGGGAAACCTCCTCACATTGCTGAACGGATCGTTGAAGGGCGCATCTCTAAGTTCTATTCGGAGACTTGTCTCTTACAACAGCCGTATATTCGCGATACAGATCAAACCATCGAAACGCTTGTCAAGGACGCTATAGCCCAGTTGGGTGAGAATATCGTCGTCAAACGTTTTGTACTTTATGTTCTTGGACAGTAATTTTTTTATATTACTTTGCAGTTCGGTTAACCACGTTCCAGGTTTTAGCAACGTCTCCGTAGATCCGCTTTCCACTTCGTTACAAGCTACGTTTTTTGTGTTTTTCTGTTTAACACAGAAACCATAGTCCGTACGGTGTTTCTTTTTGGGTTACAGAATGGTAACCCGCAAAGTAACAATCTACTTGATTTAACCGCAAGGAAATATAAAAAACAGGACTTACGCATTTTTCCATGATAACGGATGTCCGACGCACTGCAGGCAGGGTTTCAAACCCTACCTGCAGTGGGGGCTGCGTAAGTTCTAAAAAAAGGAAAACTCAGATGCAACAGGTACTTCAACAAGCTGAATCCCGGATGAAGAAAACGATTGAAGTGACCGCGGCAAAATTGTCGCATGTGCAAACAGGACGTGCCACGCCTGCTCTTTTGGATCAGGTCACGGTTACTTATTACGGCACTAAAAGTCCGTTGAGTCAAGTCGGTACGATTACGACTCCGGAACCGCGCCTGCTTGTCATTCAGCCCTGGGATAAAACGCTAATTACAGAAATTGAGAAAGCCATAGCGCATTCGGATTTGGGACTCTCAACGAGCAACGACGGGAATGTCATCCGCATCCTTGTGCCCGAACTCACAACGGAGCGGCGGACAGAGTTAACAAAAGTCGTGCGTAAACTCGCCGAAGAGGGTAAGGTGGCAATTCGGAATATCCGGCGTGATGCCAATGATGCTGCCAAAAAACTCGACGGTGGTGATTCTGGTGGCGGTGGTGGGAAAAGTCGCGGTCGCGGTGGGGACAAAAAGCGCGGAAAGGCGAGCGCGGACCCCGTGCAGCAGCTCACAGATAACTACATCGGCCAGATTGACGCGTTGATAGAGGCGAAAGAAGCGGAACTCTTGGAAACTTAAAATAGTTTTCGGTTTTCGGTTTTTGGTTAAGAGAAAGACTTCATGCATCCATTACCCTCTTTAACCGACAACTGACAACCGACAACTGAAAACCATTCCCGCGGGATACAGAACCTATGTTTTGGCGGAGAGCCCTGAGTGTGGTTGTGCTGGTGCCGCTAATCCTCCTCATTGTCTATTGGGGAGATTGGCTCTACCTGCTACTTGTATTAGGTGCTATGTTGATGATGCAAGTTGAGTACTGTCGTCTGGTGCAACACTTTAGTGAAAAGTTGAATCCAGTGATGTCAGTATTCTTGACAGGTTTTTGCTGTTTGTTAGCACATCTCTTGCCGATCTTGACAGAGACGGTATCCGCTTCAACGGTGATGTTTAGTTTCTTTACTTTCGTGTTCATCTATGTGTTCGCTGAAAGTATCTTTAGCGGGAAAATTGCCGGTGAGTTGGTCGCTGTCACACTAAAGTTAACCGGTATTTTAACAATCGGATGGGTACTGGGGTATCACCTGATCTTACTGCGTAATGTTGAACCGGCCGGTATGTCTTTCATTTTCTTATTATGTGGTACGATTTGGTGTAGCGACACCGGTGCGTATCTCGTCGGCAGAGCCTTCGGTAAACATAAGCTCGGTACGCCTGTCAGTCCTCGCAAAACGGTGGAGGGGACGATCGGTGGGTTGGTTGTGGGTACTTTAATCGGCTGTCTGCTGGGAGCAACCCTCTTGGAAGGCGTGCTTTCTTGGATGAATGCCGCTTTTATTGGGTTGTTGTTGAGCATTCTGGGACAGCTGGGTGACTTGAGTGCGTCGCTGATGAAGCGGACAGCTGGGGTCAAAGACTCTGGAGACGTGATTCCGGGTCATGGCGGTTTTATTGATAGATGTGACAGCCTGATTTTTAGCACGCCTACCCTCTATTACTACTTAGCATTGACGGGCCATTTGCCGTAAGCAGAAAGTACACATGAAGCACATCGCCATACTTGGTAGCACGGGTTCTATTGGGAAAAACGCCCTGAGTGTTGTTGAAACGCATGCTGACGCATTTAAGGTGGTCGGTCTTGCAGCGAACCGGGATGTTGATACCCTTGAACAGCAGATTCGGCGATATCGTCCTGCGTTGGTAGCACTTAATGAACCGACTGCGGCGGGAATACTGCGTACCCGCATTCGCGACATCAAGGGGATACAGGTACTCGCTGGGACCGAAGGGCTGCAAGCTGTGGCTACGATGCCGCAAGCCTCCCAAGTCTTGGACGGAATGGGCGGGAGTGCGGGGTTATTACCGACCTTAGCGGCGATTAACGCTGGCAAAGATATTGCCTTCGTTAATAAAGAGGTAATGGTGATGGCGGGACCGCTTGTTAACGCAGCGGTGAAAAAAAACGACGTTAACTTGATACCGATAGATGGCGAGATGAGTGCGATCTTCCAATGCTTGGAGGGTGCGCGCGACCGACAGTCGGATATCCATCGGCTCCTCATCACTGCATCCGGGGGCCCGTTTCGAGAGGTCCCGAAAGAAGCACTCTACGCTGTAACGCCAGAACAGGCACTCCAGCACCCGAATTGGAAGATGGGACAGAAAATCACAATTGACTCCGCAACGATGATGAACAAAGGGCTGGAGGTCATCGAAGCGAAATGGTTGTTTAATATAGAACTCTCAAAAATTGACGTTGTTGTACACCCGGAGAGCATCGTTCATTCTATGGTGGAATGGACAGACGGTTCGACCCTTGCACAATTGGGTCCCACAGATATGCGTATTATGATTCAATACGCTTTAACCTATCCGCGTAGACTCTCCGCGCCGGTGCCGCGTTTGGATTTGCAGGTAGCACGGACACTGCACTTTGAACCTGTTGACTTTGAAAAGTTCCCGTGTCTCTCGCTTGCATATACTGCCGCGGAAGTCGGTGGTACACTCCCTGTGGTATTGAGCAGCGCGGATGAGATCGTCGTAGCAGCGTTTCTTAACGCTTGCATCGGGTTTATGGATATACCGGCTATCCTCGGACGCGTAATGGACGCACATGTGGTGATTCGAGAACCGACACTGGCGGATATCCTTGAAGTTGACCGTTGGGCAAAATCAACAGCACGTTCACTGATAAAAAATCACACAAAAATAGCCATCGGCAATCAGCCATCAGCAATCAGTTAAAAGCGGCTTTGTTAAACGATAACTTCTTAACTGATGGCTGAAAAACCGCCCTGATGGCTGATAGCCATTAAAGAAAAAGGGGTAATAGACATGGAATTTTTCATTGACCTAATTAGCACTGTCGTTCCGTATATCAAAGCTGCGTTTCTCGCGATTATTCCGCTCGGTTTCCTTATCTTTATTCATGAACTCGGTCATTTTTGTGCCGCGAAACGCTGCGGTATTAAAGTAAATACCTTTTCCGTCGGCTTCGGTCCGAAACTCATCGGGATGCAGCGCGGTGAAACAGAATATAGACTCTCTTGGTTACCGTTTGGCGGATACGTCCAGATGGAAGGTGAAAATCCGAGCGAACAGACCGGTGCGCCGGGTGAATTTGCAAGTGCTTCGGTCGGCAATCGCGCGTTTGTTGTTGCGGCGGGTCCTGTTGTTAATCTCTTGTTTGGTGTTTTGGTATATTGGCTCGTTTTCGCTACCGGATTCGACAGGAATGCGACTCGGTTAATCGGCGGGTTGACCGGCATGCCGCTCGGTGAAACAGAGCAGGTTCAGATCGGTTGGATTGCTGACGATGGCGCGGGTGCTGCCGGTGGGATCATGCCGGGGGATACGCTCGTTTCTGTCAACGGGGAGCCAATGCGTCATTGGTCTACGTTCCAGAACCGGATTCTCACAAGTGCGAATAAGACGTTGGATCTCATTGTGGAACGAGGGGGTGAACCTCAAAGCATCTCTGTCAAGCCCGACGCTATACCGACTGTCAGAGGTGATATTGGCAAAATTGGCGTGAGCAGCGGTGATGAAACGGTCGTGGATCGTATTAGTGAAGGCAGTCTCGCTGCACAAGCCGGTCTTAAAGCCGGTGACATAATTGAGAGCATCAATGGTGAGAGGCTCTATAACGTTCCAGACTTTGGTTATCGCGTGTGGTACCCTTCAGCGGATTGGATTGATGAGAAACATAAAGTCCTCTATAATACCATCAACGAGAATCGAGAGGCATTAGTGCTTGGAATTCGCCGTGGGGCCGAGACACTGACGCTTGAAATGCCTGTGGATTGGCGTGTGATAGCGAGTGTTCAAGAAGGGGGCATCGCTGAAGACGCTGGGATTCAGGATGGAGATGTGCTCCTTACGCTTAACGGAGAAACCGTAAACGAGACGACGCTCTACTCGCAACTGACGACGGCGAACCAACCGATTGAAATCGAATTGATGCGGAAGGGTAACCTGAAACAAGTAACCCTTTCGGGTGAGACGGAAAGTTCAGAAACGGATCCTGAACATGTCATGTTCGGATTGATGTGGCAGACCTCTCTTAGCGGTATGCAGCTCGATGCCAAAAAGCCGCCTTTGCCGGAATATAGTATTTTCACAGCGTTTGAGAAAGGTGTTGAGGCGACATGGTTGACCTTTACAGCCGTTGGCAGAACGCTCCAACAGTTGATAGGTGGAGATGTATCCCCAAAACACCTCGCGGGTCCTGTCGGTATTGCGACTGCAACGAGCAACATGTTTAATCGCCTCGGCTTGAGCAGTGTCATCTTTTTCATTGGGTTTATCAGTATTAATCTTGCTATTGTCAATCTATTACCGATCCCGATTGCTGATGGTGGGCATCTGCTATTCTTTGCCGTTGAGAAAATTCGTGGAAAGCCGATGCCTCGGAAAGCACAAGAAATTGTTCAACAGGTCACCATTGTTCTTCTGATTGGGTTTTTCTTGTATGTCACCTGGTTTGATGGTCTGTCTGTCATTCACGAGCTCAGGAATTAACTTCTGAGTTATAATGGATATAAATAGGATTTACGTGATTCCCCAGTTTATAGTAGATTTTACAATTACTTGGACACTCTTAATTGGAGGGTCCTCGTAGAAAAATCCGGCATACCTGCGAGGGAAACCCTGTCTGACGTGAGTTTGAAAGATGCACAAACTAAAAGTCTATGCTACGAAAGAGCCACAGACTAACAGTCTATGCTACGAAGGAGAGTGTTTGATTCGAGAACCTTTAGCTGTCTTAAAATTGTCCAAACTATAGTAACTATTAAAATGGATAGAAATAGCCTGAAAAAAGAATACATTGAACTGGTTGCGAGTGTGAGGGAATATATGGAAGAACAACTTCAACTTGGCTTCATGGAAACAGAGTTACGCGAGCCTCAAAAGCAGTTGCCTTATGCGGATTTCGATCTGCCTGCGTTGGCAGCAGATGCAGCGGGATGCACGAAATGTCCGTTACATGAGACACGGCAGAGTGTCGTTTTCGGGGTTGGAAATACGAGTGCAGACCTCATGTTCATCGGTGAGGCACCCGGGGCTGACGAGGATCGACAAGGTGAACCTTTTGTCGGTAGGGCAGGTCAATTATTAACGCAGATCATTGAGTCAGGGATGAAACTGAAGCGCGGGGATGTCTATATCGCCAATGTGCTTAAATGCCGTCCACCCGGCAACAGAAATCCCGAATCAGCGGAGGTCGAAACCTGTAGTCCGTATTTAGTCCGCCAAATAGAATTGATACAACCTAAGGTGATTGTGGCGTTAGGGAGTTTTGCTGCACAGATGATGCTTGGGACAAAGATAGGCATCACAAAACTTCGCGGCGAGTTCCATGAATGTAAGGTTGATGGATTACAGGTCCCGCCACATAAAAAGCCGCCGGTTGTTATGCCGACTTATCATCCCGCATATCTTCTCAGAAACCCAAATGCCAAACGTGATGTGTGGGAAGATATAAAAAAGGTGCTCGCATTTTTGGCGGAAGGGTAAAATAGTTTTAGTTGTTGGTTATAAGTTTTTAGTTAAGAGGTTTCCGATTATTTAAGCCTCTTTTGATAATGGTTGGTACTTCAATTGCGTGCGACGGTTACCAAAGAAACTTGAACCATCAGAAACCAAACGTATAACTTATAACTTATAACTTATAACTATTAAAAAATATGCGTTATGCAAACGTTGCTTTTCCATTATCAGTAGATCAGGTATTTACCTACGGCGTGCCACCGGCGTTGGACGCGGATTTGCAACCCGGGGTTCGCGTGTTAGCACCGTTTCGCAGAACGAAGCAGGAAGGTGTTGTCGTTGAACGCGTAGATGAAACGGACCTCGCGCCTAATCTTATCAAGAATATTTCTGATTGTCTTGATACGTCCCCGATGTATTCTCCTGAGATGCTCACCCTTACAAAATGGATGGCGGACTATTATATCTGTTCGTGGGGTGTCGCGCTCTTTTCTGCAGTGCCAGCTGCTGTACGGACCCAGAAAAAGGAACAGGTCCGACTCCTGCCTGGATTTTCAGGATCCCTCGGAAGCGTTCAAAAAAAACTTGTTGCCTATTTAGAGGCAGAGGGTGAACTCACCTTCAATCAGCTTGCCAGACGGACGGGTTTGAGTTATCAAGATGTCCGTTCGAGGGTTACGAGACTCCGGGAAAAAGGTATTGTTGAGACGAATGTTACCCATAAACCGAAAGCCTCCACGCAAAAAACCACAGTCGCGGAATTAGCCTTACCGATTTCTGATATTGCGGCGGAAATTGCGCAACTCAAGCGCGGGCATCCAGACGGTTCCTCCGAGCGTTCAGGTAATCGCCGGCATGTCGGTGATGCGAAACGCGCAGAAATCCTCCAACTGCTTCTTGATGTGGGTGAGCCTTTGGCAACAGCGGACTTGGCGAAGCGGGTGAACGCCAGCGTCTCACTGCTACGTACCCTTGAAAGACACGGGTTTATTCATATCACACAGGCGGAAACAGTGCGGAATCCGCTAAGCACTGACCCAGTCGCTCCGACACAACCGCTCCGTTTGAACTCGGCGCAGTTGACAGCGTTCTCAGAAATTCAAAACGCGTTGGCATCACACACTGTAGGAGACGTTTTTAACCCCGATGCCTTCAACAGAACTCAACATCCGCCGACTTTTCTGCTACATGGGGTGACAGGGAGTGGAAAAACAGAGGTCTATATGCAGGCGATGGCGAAGGTGCTTGAGAATGGAAAATCCGTCATTGTATTGGTCCCAGAGATTTCGCTTACACCGCAAACAGCAGCTCGGTTTGTCGGACGCTTCGGAGAACGGGTCGCGTTGCTTCATAGTCGGTTGAGTGATGGTGAACGTTATGACCAGTGGCATCGCATCCAAAAAGGCGAAGCCGATATTGTTATTGGTCCGCGTTCTGCGATCTTTGCCCCTGTCGAAGCACTCGGGATGCTGATTATAGACGAGGAGCATTCGGACTCCTATAAATCGGATAACGCCCCGCGTTACCATGCCCGGGAAGTGGCGCGGAAACGGAGCGAACTCGCGAATTGTCCTGTGCTACTTGGAAGTGCGACACCCTCGCTTGAGAGTTTCCATCAGGCGCGAAGTGGGAGTTATCGGCTCCTGAGTTTACCCAACCGTGTTTTTGATAGAAAGATGCCGGATGTCCACATCGTTGATATGCGAACCGAATTGAAGAAGGGCAATCGCACGATCTTCTCCGATATCCTCCGAAGTTCTATTGAAGAGCGGCTTGTCCGGCGCGAGCAAATTATTCTGTTCCTTAACCGGCGTGGACACTCCACTTATGTTTTTTGCCGAACGTGTGGGTATGTTGAACGCTGTGACAACTGTTCTATTTCGTTAACCTATCACCGTGAAACGCAGCAGCTTGTCTGCCACCATTGTGGTAGCAAACGTCCGACGCACGCTACATGTCCGCAGTGTAGCAGTGAGGCGATCCGCTTTTTTGGTGCGGGAACAGAGGCTGTTGAACAAGAGGTGCGCAAGGCATTTCCAAAGGCGAGTGTCCAGCGATTTGATGCGGATTCAACGGCACGTAAAAATGCACACCAGCAGATTTTAGAGGCATTTGAACAACAGAAAATTGACATCCTGATAGGCACACAGATGGTATCGAAGGGTTTAGACTTTCCGAACGTCACACTTGTCGGGGTTATCGCAGCGGATACCGCTTTAAATCTACCGGATTTCCGGGCGGGTGAGCAGACGTTCAGTCTGTTAACACAGGTTGCGGGCCGCTCCGGACGTGCTGAGCTTGAGGGTAAAGTTGTCATCCAAACGTATATGCCGGAGCATTATTGTATCGCGACAGCGCAGCAGCACGACTACCTCGGTTTCTATAAGCAGGAGGTTGAGGCGCGCGGTGCGTTACAATATCCGCCGTTCTCGCATGTCGCTGTGCTTTTACTGCGGGGTAAAGACGAAAAAGAGGTCATTGATACTGCCCATATCGTGCGAGACCAGCTTGAGATGTGTCAGACAGATCGAGAACACACTTCACAGGTTGCTGATATTGAAGAACCTGCAGTAGAAATCCTGGGTCCCGCACCGGCACCGCTCTCGAAAATTGAAGGGAAATTTCGGTGGCATCTCTTGCTCCGAAGTCCTACGGCAGAAAAAATCGGGCAGCTCCTTAGGCATTTAGTTGACGATCCACCCGCCACAATTAAATCGAAGGCTATTGAATTTGTGATAGATATTGATCCAACGAATACACTCTAATGGCTTTCGGCTTTCGGCTGTCAGTCACAAGAGGTATCTGATTTAACTAACATTCTCTTTGCTGATGGAAACCGAAAGGGCGTACTCGCCCATGCTGATGGCTGCCTGCTGACAGCCGATGGCTGACGGCTGATGGCTAATCTAAAGGAATTAATTATAGATGGGTAACCGGATATTTGAAAAGCTTGCTGATACAGACCTGCTTGCACAGAACCCGATTCTGGTTTTCGCTGCGGATCCACTTGCCTCCGCGGGGATTAAAGGACTCGGACAGGTGCAGCATCCAAAACCACACTATCGCACACACGCAGAGTTTCTGCAACTGCAACGCGACCTTGTTGCTGATGGACAATTAGATGGACTCCTGATGACCCCTGCCGATGCAGAAACGCTTGCACTTGAAGAGGACCTATTTGAAAACACCCCGATTACGCCGATCGTCCGGATGAACTCAGAAACCGCCATCTGGAACCCACGGTTCGGGGTCTACACGTCAAATTTGTCGATGCCGTTTCAGACGGTGTTTCCAGAGGATATGCAACGCTATTGTGAGGCACTCATCGGTCCCGCACTTGAATGCAAGGTTAATCTTGGGTTGTATTCTATTACGCTTAACAACGATCCTATCGCTGATGAGCGGATGCTACAAGCGTATGTGCAATTTGCGCATGTTGTCGGTGAGATTGAAGGCTTCGATCATCTCTTAGAGGTGTTTTTACCGAACGTTAAACTGCCCGGAATGGATGAGGAAAAGCGGGGTATGTATGTCGCCGATTCAATTGTTCGGACGATGAGTTACCTTCGGAAGCACCAACGTCCGCGTTTTATTAAGACGGCATATACGACCGCCGGTGTCTGGGCTGAATTGTGCCAATTCGATACGACCTTAGTGATTGGTGCATTGGGCGGTCCTCGTCAAAACGCGCGTAGTACATTCGCCTTGGCACACAATGTTGCCAGTAACGGCGGACGCGCGATCCTGTTCGGACGCACGATCTTCGGTGAGGATGACCCGATCGGCTTTGTGCAATGTTTGCGTCGTGTGCTTGATGGTGAGGAAGATCCGCAGAGTGCGCATGCGTCGTATCAGAAGTTACTGCGAGGTTCCCGTCCGAATTAGTTAATGGCTGTCAGCAAAGAAGCCGTCGGCGGTCAGTAGGAATAGCTATCGCGGAAAAGTTTGCAAGTGTGCTGAAGTTGGGAAGTGCCTAAAGTTGTTAAGAGGTTTCTGTGAAATTAGCGGTTCTCTCTTTCAACTTTACTGGGGGAAATCCGCAGAAATACGCAGAGACACCCAAGCAAATACCCCTATCAATACGCAGAAATACCCAAGCAAAAACATTTTAGAACACTTTACAGACTTTGAAACTTTAGAACACCTTATAACTCTCTACTGTTTCGACGCTGACTGCTGAAAACTGTTCCCAGGAGGTTTCTAAGTGCAGCATCAACCGTTAGAAAAACCACGTATCCTCCTGCTCCTTCCGACACGCACATATCGGGCTACTGACTTCCTTGAAGCTGCCTTGAAGCTTGATGTGGAGGTCGTTGTTGCATCAGAAGAGATGGCGACGACAGCGAATCTTTCGCCGCGCCAATCGCTTGTGCTTGACATCGCCGCGCCAAGCGTTGCGACACAGACGATCCTTGAATTTGCTGATACATATCCGATCACAGCAATTGTCGGTGTTGATGATGATACGACGTTGCTTGCCACGACTGCTTCAGCGGCGTTAGGACTGCCACACAATCCTGTTGCTTCGGCGAAAGCCACACGCGATAAATACCGTTTACGGGACACACTCTCAGCAAACGGGGTGTCAGTGCCTGCTTACCAACGCTTTTCTATCTCTGAAGATGCTGTTGAGATCGCGAAGAACCTCGGAACGGATGTCCCTGTCAATTTCCCGTGTGTTATTAAGCCGCTGTCCCTCTCAGCAAGCCGCGGTGTCATCCGTGCGGACACGCCTGCTGAATTTGTCGCAGCCTTTCAGCGGACAACGAAACTCCTGCATGCTTTACAAAAAGCCACTAACGTAGAAGAGGATTGTAACCCCGATGCCTTGATGCCTCCGCCGCAATATCTACTTGTTGAGGACTATATTCCGGGGATAGAGGTAGCATTGGAGGGGATCCTCTTAGATGGTGAACTGAAGGTGCTCGCGCTCTTTGATAAACCGGATCCCCTTGAAGGTCCTTTTTTTGAGGAGACGCTGTATATCACGCCTTCCCGTCTGTCTGAAGATATCCAAGATGCCTTATATCACGCCACAGCGGAAGCTGCGGATGCTTTGGGACTGCAGCACGGACCTGTTCACGCCGAATTGCGGTATAACGCCGACGGCGCGCATCTCATCGAAATTGCTGCGCGAACGATTGGTGGACTCTGCTCCCGGACGCTACGGTTTGGAACGGGGATGTCGCTGGAGGAGGTGGTTATCCGACATGCGATTGGACAACCGGTAGGGGCATTACAGCGGGAACAACAGGCGGCGGGGGTCATGATGATTCCGGTCCCGAAGGCTGGCATCTTAGGCGAAGTCCGTGGTAAAACGGCTGCGTATCATGTGGACGGAATTGTAGAGGTTAGCATCACGATCCCTATCGGTGGCGAGGTTGTGCCGTTACCCGAAGGGGCGCGGTATCTCGGTTTCATCTTCGCGCGTGCTGAAACACCGGAGGCAGTGGAGGCAGCCTTACGTGAAGCACATCGGCGATTGACGTTTGTGATTATGGTTAATGGTTAATGGTTATAAGTTATAAGTTAAGAGTGCCTCGCAGTGAGAGTTGTTACGAAGTGCTCTTAACTTATAACCTAAAGCGAAGCGTACTAAAAACCAATAACCATTAAAGGATGACGATATGCTGACAAAACCATCTATTCTGATTTTCATTGTTGTTATCGGTTTTCTGTGGACAGCACACGCGGAGATGGATAAACCCTTATTTACGGAAGTGACCGCTGCGCTCGGTTTCCCACAGACTGAGACATCTTGGGCCGCAGGTACACACGCTCTCCCTGAAGTCATCGGGAGCGGGGTTGCCCTCTTTGATTATAACAGTGATGGCGCGTTGGATGTCCTGCACATTCGGTTTCCACCTCCGGATGTGGGTGCCTCTGCCCCAAACCGACTCTTTCAACAGCAACCCGATGGAACGTTTATTGATGTTACCGAAGCCTCTGGCATCGGGCACGACGGCTACGGTCAAGGTGTCGCAATCGGGGATGTCGATAACGATAGCGACGTGGATGTCTATGTGACGAACTACGGTGCCGATGTTTTCTATCGAAACAGCGGTGATGGCACGTTCGCATTGGAAGATGTCGGTATCTCGAATGAGGATTGGGGAACGTCTGCTACTTTTGGTGATTATGATAGAGATGGCGACCTTGACCTCTATGTAGCGAACTATGTGCAGTTTGACGCGGAGTCGGTCTGTCGCGGGAAGCATGGTGCGCCGGACTACTGTAACCCGAAAGTTTTCGAGGCTGCGACGGATCGCCTCTTCCGAAACGACGGCAATGGCACTTTCACGGATGTAACCGAGCAGGCGGGTATCGCTGTAATGTCCGGCAGAGGCCTCGGCGTGGTGTGCCTTGATCTGACGGGTGATGGTTGGGCAGACTTTTTCGTTGCTAACGACGGCGAGGCGAACTATCTCTGGGTGAATCAGACCGACGGTACTTTTGTTGAGGAAGCGATATTACATGGACTTGCGTTTAACGCTTACGGTCAACCTGAAGGCAGCATGGGTATCGCGGTCGGGGATGTCAACGGTGATACGCTGCCTGACCTGTTCGCGACACATTTATCTGGCGAAACGAATACGCTTTATATTGCCTCTAACCACTTTGTATTTACTGACATGACTGAAATAGCAGGGTTCGTCGGGCGCGACTTACCTTTTACAGGCTTTGGATGTGGTTTCCTTGATTTCGACAACGATACCTATCTTGACATCGCGCTCGTTAATGGACGGGTGAAACGCGGGGAGATCTTGGATGGGGCGGACGTTGGCGAATTCTGGAATTTTTATGCCGAACCGAATCTGCTTTTTCAAAATAGCAGTCAGCCGTTAGTCGTCGGAAACCGTCAGCAAAGCGAAGGAACGTCGTCGGTATCTTTGCTGACCGCTGAAAGCCGGCAGCCGACAGCCCATTTCAGGGATGTAAGTTCACTTGCGCCCGACTTTACGGAACGTGTTGAGGTGAGCCGTGGCATGGCTTTCGGTGATATTGACCGAGATGGTGATGTTGATATGGTGGTGAGCAGTCTTGATAATCGGCTTCGCGTTTTCCGAAACGACGCACCGCCGTCTCAGCATCATTGGTTATTTGTGAGAGCCATCGCGCAAAATCGAGACGCACTCGGTGCACAAGTAACACTCCGAACCGAATCACGTGCATTGACAGGTTACGTGCTGCCCGGAACAAGTTATCTCAGCAGTAGTGAACCGAGCGTGCATTTCGGGTTGGGAACAATCGACGAAATTCAGGCGATTGAGGTGCGGTGGCAAGACGGAAGCCGTGAAAAGTTTCCCGGAACGGCTGCGAATCGGCGTGTGAAGGTCTATCAGAGGAAGGGGGTGCCTTTTTGAAAAGGTCCGTTCTCTTATTTTTCCTAATTCTAATCAGTACAGCTGCTTTTGCGGAGGGTAAGATTGATATTCCGCAACCTGCTGACCTCGACTTGGTTGAAGAAAAGCTGCTTTTGGAGGCAATTAGGACTGCACAAGATGCAGTCCGGAATTCGCCTGATGATGCGGAGGCTTGGGGATACTTGGGACACGTCTATCTCAGTCACGGTTGGGAGGTGCCGGCGATACCGTGTTATCGCGAAGCAAGCAGCCTCGCGCCTAACGCGTTCAAGTGGCTATATTTCCTTGGACGTTTGACGAAGCAGCGTCACCCCGAAACTGCTGTGAAACACCTCACCCGTGCCTTGACTTTAGATGTGACTTACGCGCCTGCGCATCTCTATCTTGCCTCCGCACTCCGGATTTTGGGGCGGTTCGATGAGGCACAGCAGCATTTGGAGCATGCGAAACGTCTCCAACCCGACAACCCATTTTCTGAGCTCTGGCTCGGCGAAATCGCGCTTGCAAGGCAAAACGTGGCACTGGCGCGAACGCATTTAGAACAGGCACTTCGCTTGAATCCTGGGCAAAGTGAGGCGCATGCCCTGATGGCACAGGTTGCTATCGCACTCGGAAATAAGCAGGCGGCAAAACAGCACGCGCAAGCAGCGCGCGCCCCAAGCCAATACGGTGATTTGTCTGATCCTTTGTGGTGGGATGTGCTGCAAGCGGGTGTCACTGCATCGGTGTATGCCGAACGCGGCAGACGTTATATGTCAGAAGGCGACTATGCGAGTGCTGTTGCTGAGTTTGCGCCGCTTATCTCACGGGCACAGAAAGATGTGGAAGTGTGGCTTGACTACGGTATTGCTCTGCTTCATACGGAGAAATATAGTCAGGCACTTGCCGCGTTAGAGAGTGCCCAAGCACTCCTCCGCAAAGATGAAGATGTCCAAAAACAGAAAAAACCTGATGAGATTGCCTATTTGAAGGCACAGGTCTACTACTATATAGCGCAAATCTACTATGAAACTGGACGCACTGACGCAGCAATTCATACGGGTCAAAAGGCTGTTCAGCTGCTCCATAACCGTATTGAAAAATCACGAGCATCGGACGGAATTGGTGATTCAAGACCTTTCACGTTTTTGGCGAACGTTTATGCGAACCTTGCGTTGGTATACGAAGATGCGGAGCAGTTGGAACGGGCGATAACACAGTATCAGAAAGCACTTGAACTATTGCCAACGAAACCTTCATTGCACCGAGACCTTGCTGGTGTCTATTGGAAACAACGGCGTTATGCTGAAGCGCAACCGCATTACGAAGCAGTTATTGCCGGTGACCGAACAGACACGCAAGTCGTTTACAGGCTCGGCTTGATATTTCTGACGCAGGAAAAGTATACAGAAGCACTTGTGCAGTTCAAGCAGGTCAGCGTTCTTGATGCGGCACACGTCCGAGCGTACGAGGCGTTGGGGATTGCTTACCAGAAAATTGGGGATAATTCAAAGGCAATCGAAGCGTTTGAAAAGGTGTTGCAGTTGGAACCAAATAGCGAGAAGGCATTTGAGATGCTCCAGCGGCTTCAGGAGGTGAAATAGATTTTATATAGGCGCGCTTCACATTCTGCCAAACGCGCCTACACGCATCAAAAAACAGACGATTATCGGTTATTTGTAAGGGTGCGTTGTCTTAATATGTCCCCAGGTTACACTGAGTTTCTCTCTGGGATCGACTGCTAAATAGTCCTTAAACCCTTTTCCATCAGTTCCTGAATATCTTCTTGTTCCAAGGCGGAATGGAAAATAGCGACTTCGTCCATTGCTCCCGGAAAGAAATTTCCACCTGCATCCCAGACCCCACATCCACCGATGTTGACGTTAAATTCAGAGGTGCCGTGGTTTGCCCAACCCCCTTTTTTCTCAAAATACTCGCCGTCAATGTAGACATGGATGTACTCTGTCGTGGCGACACACCCAACATGGTGCCACTCGCCATCGTCGTGTTTGAATTTCCATGGATTGGTTGTGCCACCTGCAGTAGGTGTCCAGAGGTTGACAGATTGGGGGTTAATAAAACCGAACTCCGGTGAATTGTTCTGCCCAACGAGTCCAATACGATTTGCCGCAACATCGCCGGTCTGAACCCAAGTGAGAATGGTGAACTCTTCAAGACTATCCAAGAGTTTCTCATGGGTTGAGACACAGCTGGCTTTTCCATCGAATTCGAGGGCTTGACCGAACTTGCCTTTTACCCATTTAGGGGATTTGATGAGTTCGCCATCGTGTCCTGCATCGGAAAGATCGGCAGCGGTATTCCCTTTGCCTTCATCAAATAACCATATACCGACGGCTGTTGAGAGGTCGATTTCGGCAGTACTGATATGGACAGCGATGAGACTGAAGCATACCACGCCGAGGATCAATAAAAGTTTTTTCATGGTGTTCTCCTTAAAGCGTGTTGATAGACGCTATGGCATTAGGATTTATTCTCAATTTAAGATTTATGATAGAATAAAGCGCGAAAAATTGCAACAAAAAACCTGACTTAGATAGCACTTTCCACATACAAACACAGGAAAGTTTGTCTAAATCAGGTTTAATGATTTCTACCTACTTCAAGCGTAGGGCAATTTTCGGGGTCTAATAACTATCTTTGAGGTGTCCCCAGATAGTAGGGAGTTTGTTGGCAGGTTCCACGGCGAGTGCTTGTGCGTTAAGGAGTTTCGCATCACCGATTGCGGAGTGATCACAACCGATGCCGTCTCCCCCATCGCCCATAATAACTTCGAGTTCCTTCGCACCAGCGGGAATGTCGAATTCCACTTTGACGGCATCAACGTTCTTTCCGCCATCAGTGCCTTGAAGTTTTTCAGATTTGAAAGCCTGTTTTCCATCGATGTTGAAGATGAAATCGCTGCTGCCGCCGTGTCCGCATTCAGCTGGGTCTTTTTCATCGGACATACCGACATACCCTTCAAATTTCAGATAGTTATCACCACTTAAATCGTACACAAGTGTAGCAATCGCGTGGCTTCCGATGCCACGTTCAAAGTATATACCGCCGATGACGATATGGTTACGGGTGCCGCCACCTTCGCCGATAGTTGCGTTATCCACATCAAGGGGGCCGCCCCACCCTGTCCATTCGGCTTCTGGGTTTTTCGGGATAAGTCCACACTTATTCGGTTTCGGCTGGCTACCGCCGATTAAGGCGAGATAGGTAACGCCCTTCCGATCATCTTCTTCGACGACTTCATCATAGTCGTTCTGTTTGCCGTCATCTTCTTTACCGACCTCTTTGATGGGTTTCGCGCCGTCGCCGTCTATGTTTTCACAATCCACTTTGGCTGCATGAACGCTGAAAGCCAATCCTACGATCAGCATAGCGATTAACGCGCACATATTAGCAAATTTCAATTTTTTGACCTCCATCTGTGTTGAGATTTTATGAGAGAATTCTCGGATGAGATTCTCGGTAGTCGTGTTTATCAAATAACAGACGCGATTGATTGCGTCTGGGTTACACCGTTGTAACATGAAGGGTGCCTTCATCTGCACGGTTATATTCATAACGCTCGTCAGCTGCGAACACGATATCCAATTCGCGCTGCGCGTTTCGCCGAGAGTCGGATGCGTGTACGACATTATGCGTTATATCAACAGAGAAATCGCCTCGGATGCTTCCGGGTTGAGATTTGCTTGGGTCGGTCTCTCCGTTAAGGATGCGTACCAGTTCTATCGCGTTCCGTCCTTCAATAGCCAAAGCAATAATGGGTGCCGATGTCATGAATTCGATGAGTACATCGTAAAATGATTTCCCGTGATGTTCAGCATAGAGTGCTTCTGCTGTGACGCGCGGCAGCTGCAGCAGCTTCATCGCAGCGATCTTGAGTCCTCTGCGTTCGTAGCGGGCAATAATTTCACCGACTAACCCACGTTGAACGCCATCCGGTTTGATCAAAACCAGTGTCTGCTCTATTTCCATGGTCCCTCCATATCAACTTTGCACGCGCCTCCATAGCACGCTCAGCAATACAAGCATTCAAGGCTTGACATCAAGCCTTTTTAAGTATACCATATTTTCTGGGCATTTGCCAATTTTATTTTTCTAAAAACCGATCTAATGGAGATGGCTATGTACGATAAACTTGGGGACGTAATACTCAAGACAAAAGAGCGAATGGAAGTTGGTGTAATCACTGCACCCGATGAACGTCATGCCGAAGAGGTGAAGCAATTCCTTGGGCATAAACCGGGCAACTATAAGTGGCATATTGAACGGTGTGTTACAGAGGTGCTGGATGCGTTGGAGACGCGTTTCTATGTCGGTAAACTCGACGGTCACGTGATTACTAATATCATGACGGTTGAATATGAAGGGGTCGGTATTTTAGGACATGTTTTTACGCGCCCTGAGCAGCGGCGGAAAGGTGCGTGTAAAGGCGTGATGGCATATCAGATGGAGGATTTTCGGCAGCGTGAGGGGCGCGCCCTCTACCTCGGTACTGGATACAATAGCCATCCGTATTATATCTATCACAGTTTCGGATTTGAGAGCGTATTTTCGGAGTCCGGTTTCATGAAATACCACGTCCACGAGGATTTTGAGGAACGCTACTTCGCGGCTGCGTCTGCACACCCGAAATCCGTTGAATGGCACGACTGGCCGAAAGTCACGGCATTATCAGGGATCGTCGGATGGGATGCGCTGCGGAGTCTGGCGTGGAATGTATACGGTCCTACGAATCTTGAAGGCGGTTTTCTGAGTTTCAAACATACTTTGGAGACAGAAGATAGTTATGACGACGCGAAGTTGCTCATTTCGTCAAAGGGTGCAATTGTCGGTTGGGCAACTGTGAACCGTGATACGCGTTGGCGACCTGCGACTGCGGTGTTGGATCTCTTTTTCCATCCGAATTTTGCGGACGGTGTTCCGGCGTTGCTTTCAGCCGTGAAGTTCCCTGATGCGAAGGTGCAGTGTTATGTTGATAGCGGTGCTGAGAAGAAATCTGCGGTTTTAGAAGCGTTAGGCTTTACCTGCGAAGGACGATTCAAGAATCAGTTCACATACGGCGGACAGCATTATGACGTTTTGGTCTTTGCGCGGGGATAATTGTCTGAATCGCGGATTTTCGCGGATGACGCGGATTTTAAGAATGCTTCTGTTTGTAGTAGCGCAATTCATTGCGCCTCTTTCAGAGTCGCGGATGACACGGATTATGCAGATGCCGCGGGTTATCGTCTGAATCGCGGAAGGCACGGAGGACACAGAGGACGCGGAATTAAGAGATTCTTTGTTACCGCTCCCATCTCTTACCAAAGGAAATGTAAGAATCACAATAGCATTTTCCGCGTAATCCGTGATTCAGACAGTTTTCGTTTCACTGATTTGCCTATGGCGGCGTTAGCAGGGCAGCGATGTCCGTGGGCAATTGAACGCCTATTTTTTCTTGAAAGTTGGCAACACTTCCATGCTTCTCATGAAATAAACGGATAATATCCACACCGAGGGTTTTAGCAACCGTCAAATTTAATTTGGCTTCTGACCAATTGCTAACCTGCATGTAAACCTCCGCTAAAAAGTAATGTGCCTCCTTAATCAACGGTTGCAGTTCTATGACTTTGGTATAGTCGGCAATCGCCTTATCTACCTTGCCTTTTTTCTTGTAAGTCCCAGCTCGGTTGCAGTAAGCAAGAGGGTGGTCGGGTTCCAGTTCAACGGCTTTATTGTAGTATTGGATGGCGCGATCCAGATCGCCTTGTTGGTCTAAAACGTTACCAAGTCCGACATACGATGCGCTATAACTGGGTTCCATATCAATAGCTTTGGCGTAGTCTTTAATGGCGAGTTCAAAGTTGTCCTGTCGGCAGTAAGTGTTGCCGCGATTCGCATAAGCACCTGCATCCCTCGGTTTTAGTGTTATGGCTTTGGTGTAGTATTCAATCGCTTCGGAATGCTCGCCTCTAACTGCATAAACGTTGCCGAGTGCCTGATAAGGGTCAGTAAAGTCAGGTTTCAGGCGTATTGCCTCGCGAAAGTCTTGAATCGCTGTGTCAAAATCGTGTTGCCTAAAGTAAACTTGCCCGCGGCTGTGGTAGGCTTCAGCGAACTCTGGTTTGAGGTTTATCGCCCTATTATAATCATCAATAGCAAATTCAGAGTCGCCTTTGATGGCGTAAGTTTCGCCACGATTGTGATACGCCTCAGCAAATTTGGGTCTGAGTTCTATCGCTTTGCTAAAGTCTTTGATCGCTTGATAAACCTCGCCTTTATCGCGATAAGCGAGTCCTCGCTTGTTATAGGCATCAGCGAAATTATATTGATGTTTAATGGCAGTGCTATAGTCTTCAATAGCTTTATCTATTTCATCTCTATCGTGGTAGATGATACCGCGCTGGTAATAGGGACGAGAAAGCGTCGGGTTAAGATCAATTGAGGTGTTATAGTCCGCCATAGCCTTTTTGATCTGCGACTTATGATAGTAAGCAACCCCGCGATTGTAATAGGCTTCGGCAAAATCAGGCTTGTGGTCTATTGTCGTATTAAAGTCCTCAATGGCTTTGTCGACTTCACCTTTCTCTCGATAAGCAACGCCTCGAATGTGATGGGCATCCAAAAAACCAAGCTTCAGTCTAAGGACCTCGTCGAAGTCCTGAATTGCAGGGTCGTAGAATCCTTTTCCCAATCTGACGCTGCCGCGCATCATATAGTCGAGGTAGAGGTTTTCTTCGCCTTTGAGTAAACGGTCTTTCATAGCAGATTGCCTCCAGTGTCAGATCCAATAGAACTTACGCAGGCTGTTCTTTTGTAGCATAACCTGTTAGGTTGTGCCATCAAAACGTCTGTGTTTTTCAGGAACCACCATCTCACACCGTGTGCTATGGGCAACATTACGTAAGTCTTAACACATTTTAATCTATTACGTAAGTCCTATTACTGAAGAATTGAATGCCTCCGAGGACTAATCTTCAAATCTTGACACTTTTACGAATACTGTTCTTGTGAATGGGGCCACACATGCCAGTTCAAGAAATTGGACAATACACTCTCTGTGTTTATGTGATCGACTGCAGTAATGAGTCGTATCAATACACTCCGGTGAGTTAACAGATACTCCACTAATTCAAGATACATCCGATCGATTTCGGCAAGAAAACCACCCGCCGATAACTCATAATTGCGTGGGTTGGTTTCAAACGCTTTGAGTTTTTCAACTATTTTCTGAAAGTGTTCAATACGTTCTAGCGTTGCTTCAAATTCTTGATTGTTCTGAATCATTATGAATCACCTCAACTATACCGCGTCGCGATTTGTCACGTTTAATCTGCCAACCTTCGACGATTTCTTGTTCGTTGCTAAATATTACCTGTTTACAAATCCAAAAAATGCTTGCTCCCAGAATATCTTGTGTCTTCTCTGTGTCAAAAACCAGAGCGGCATCACCATGCACTTGAGCGACATCAAAAGAATCCTCCATGAGTAGGAAAATATCTACGTCATCCGGATAGGGTTTAGTTGTTACAAATGAACCAAACACAATAAATCTCGCCACTTGTCGGGTGCTATTTGCCAACATGAAAATGCGTTCCAACCGCTGTCCAACGCGTTCTCTTTGTAGGGTTCCAGTCCCGAAATGCCGTAGAATTTCGGTCAATGTTGCTTCATGAACTCCGACAGGCAAGTCGCCATTACTGTCAAATTCAGGCCATTTTTTCATGTGGATTTGAGTTCTGTGTTACTGTTATCTCAGCATTGCGATAAGTTTGCCTATCTGCGGATGCCGTATCCGTATACGGTGAATGGGATTTGAGGGTACTACTGATCGTTTTGCAGCGTACTGAATATTTGTGGATCCAGTTCGATTACCTTTCTAAAATCTTGGAGGGCAAGGTCAGCTTCGCCTTTCTCGCTATAAACAGTGCCGCGGCCTAGGTAGGCTTTGGCATAGTCTGGTTTAAGTTCTATTGATTTGTTGTAATCTTCAATGGCTTTATCAAATTCATTTAAAATAAAATAAGCAGTGCCGCGCTCACAATAGGCTTCAGCATAATCTGGTTTGTAAGTTATCGCTTTGTTATAACTAGCGATGGCAAGTTCCACCTCATTTCTGTCAAGGTAAATAATACCCAGATTGCGATGGGTTTCCGCATGATCCGGTTTGAATTCTATTGCTTTATTATAGTCTTTTATGGCATTGTCAAACTCACCTTTGTGGAAATAGGCCGTGCCTCGAAAATTATAGGCTTCGGCATAGCCTGGGTTGAGTTCTATCGCTTTGTTATAGTCTATGATGGCGTTATCGACCCTACCTTTGTGGAAGTAAGTAATCCCGCGATTGTAATACACTTCAGCATAGTGTGGATTGAGTTCTATCGCTTTAGTAAAGTCTTTTATGGCGTTGTCAAAATCGCTTTTGGTGGTATAAGCGGCACCGCGATTGGAATAGGCTTCAATATACCGTGGGTTGAGTTCTATCGCTTTAGTAAAGTCTTTTATGGCGTTGTCAAAATCGCCTTTGCTGCAGTAAGTAACGCCGCGATTAAAATAGGCTCCGGTATGGCGTGAATTGAGTTCTATCGCCTTGCTATAATCTGCAATCGCTTTATTCATCTTGTGTTTTCTACGGTAAGCATTACCCCGATTGTTATAGGCGTTGGCATGATCAGGCTGTAGTTTTATCGCCGTGTTGAAATCTTGAATAGCGTTATCAATCTCATCTATGTTGGTGTAAGTAGTTCCACGATTGGAATAGATTTCAGCATCATGTGGATTGAGTTCTATCGCCTTGCTATAGTCTGCAATCGCTTTATCAACCTCACCCTTTTCGGCGTAAGCATTGCCACGATTGACATAGGCATCAACGCTATTTGGTTTTAGTTTTATTGCTGTGTTAAAGTCTTTGATGGCCCGGTCATACTCACCTTTTTTGCTGTAGACGATACCGCGTCTGTTATATACCACAACATAATCGGATTTGAGTTTTATTGCTGTGGTATAATCTTCAATGGCACGATCATGATCGCCCTTGTCACGATAGGCATTTCCGCGGTTGCTATATGCCTCGGCATAATCGGATTTGAGTTTTATTGCTGTGGTATAATCTTCAATAGCAAATTCACGCTCGCCTTTTCCGTTGTAGGCGGCACCACGATTATTGTATGCCGCAGCATAATCAGGGTTGAGTTGTATTGCCCTGTTATAGTCTCTGATGGCAAGGTCATACTCGCGCTTGTTGTAGTAGGCGTTCCCACGGTTGTTATGGGCAGCAAAATCGGATTTGAGTTGTATTGCCCTATTATAGTCTCTGATGGCCCGGTCATACTCACCCTTGTCGCGATAGATATTTCCGCGATTGTTGTATGCCTCAGCAAAATCAGGTTCGAGTTTTATCGCTGTGGTATAGTCTGCAATAGCAGGTTCATGCTCATCTTTGTTATTGTGGACATTCCCGCGATTATAATATGCCACAGCATCATCGGGGTTGAGTTTTATTGCTGTGGTATAGTCCCGAATAGCGAGGTCACGGTCACCTTTTTCGCTGTAGGTGATACCGCGGTTGTTATATGCCTCGGCATAATTGGGTTTGAGGCCCATCGCTACGTCAAAATCTTTGATAGCGAGGTCACGGTCACCTTTTCCGTTGTAGGTAATACCGCGGTTGTTATATGCCTCGGCGTAATTGGGTTTGAGGCCTATCACTGCGTTAAAGTCTTTGATGGCCCGGTCATACTCGCCTTTTTTCCCGTACGCAACCCCGCGATTATGATATGCCTCAACAAATCCTTGTTTGAATTGTATCGCTGTGTTGTAGTTTTCAATGGCGAGGTCATATTCGCCTTTGTTGTCGTAGGCATTTCCGCGATTATGATATGCCTCGGCAAAATCGGATTTGAGTTGTATTGCTGTGTTAAAGTCTTTAATGGCCCGATCAAATTTATCTTTTTCCCCATAAACCACCCCGCGGTTGTTATATGCTTCAACACAATCGGGTTTAAGGTCAATCGCCTTGTCATAGTCCTTAATGGCGAGGTCATGTTCGCCTTTGTTGCCATAGGCATTTCCGCGATTGTAATATGCCTCGGTATAATCGGGTTTGAATTCTATTACTTTGGTATAGTCTTTAATAGCGAGGTCCAACTCACCCTTATCACTGTAAGCAACCCCTCGGCTGTAATAGGTCTCGGCATCGTGTGGATTGAGTTCTATTGCCTTGCTATAATCCGCTGTGGCCCTGTCATAGTCACTTTTGACATAATAAGCACTGCCCCGGTTTTTATAGGCAACAGGACGATGCGGATCAAGATCAATGCCGTGTGAGTACCCTTCTAGCGCGCTGTCTATTTCCCTACGTTTCATCAGATCATCAGCTTGTTGAAACACCCAATCAGCTAATTCTCTGTTTTGAACACTATCAGATTGAGAATCCTTTGCGTTCGCTCTGCCTTGATCCGTCAAATTCTCAGAAAATTCCTCGCCGGTATTCTCATCTCTGGTAGGTTCAGGCGATTCAGGTTGAATGACTTCAATTATGCGTCGAATACCAGTATTCCAATCTTTATAGAGTTTAACATGTTGAAGGTCATTTAAGGTTTCGCCTCCACCAATATTACGATCAGGAATCTTACATTTGTTCAACTTGACTGGAATAAACCATACTCTGTCAGTGGGTCGTTGACGTAGTTCCTCAATAGCGATCGTCAACTCTTCATTCATGTATGTCTTATCACGTTTACTATATTCTTTTGAGAAACACGCAATAAAAAAAGCCCCTTCGCGAATAGCTTTCCGAATTGCGTCTTTCCATCGGGATCCAGGCACAATATCATTCCGATCAAGCCAGACTTTGATGCCCTGTGAGGTTAACTCTTGGCAAAGCATGTCAACGTCGTCCATATTTTCATGCATATAGGAGATAAAAACGTACTTCATTTCTCTCATTTCTTTTTATATACGGATTTACTCATGAACATATGTGCGCTTTACTTTTTCGCTCACATCCAAAAAATCTTTATAGATTCGATAAGAATTCTCAATGAGCTCACTATACAAAACAACGCGTGTATTTTTCGTTGCTAGCATATTCTTGGATTCCATCAGCCTTGCCGGAGTTGTCCATTGTCTGAGTGGTTTTCCTACAATACAGACGAATTCAACTGATTCATACTTTCCTGTTGCCTGAATCAACTTTTCTAAGATAGCCTTGAATTTATCAGCTTGTGCTAGTAGTTCATAATCGTCAAATACCATATGAGCATGTTTGAGCTCAATTATAATATGTGTTCCTGAAGTCTTTTTGTACTTGATGTCAAATCGTGCAGTCCGATCTGATTGAGTTAGGTTTGCATCAAGTTCAGCGAATTCAGCGACTATTCTTTCCTCTACCAATGGTGTCTCAGTTGCTTTGTCCCAAGAAGGATCAAGCAACCAAAGATTTTCACAGAGATGTGCACTAATTATCCACTCGGGAACATTCCCGCGCGTATAACTTTGGAGAATATCAATAACCTTTAATCGTTCACGAATAATTGAATGGTAGAGCTTAGCTTCAATCTCTGCAATTTCTGCTGATTCATGTTGAATTTCTTTAGAAATACTCTCAAGAATACTTTGCACACCGGCATCCCAGTCTTTATAGAGTTCAACATGGTGTAGACTTTGCAGTGTTTTGGAACCTGTGATTTCAAACTTAGGAATTTCGCATTCATTCAACTTTACAGGAATAAACCACACATTGTTAACATGAAACCCACGTAACCTGTCAATTGCCAAGGTTAATTCTTTATTCATGTAAGTCTCCCTTCGCGCATCATATTCTTTTGAAAAGCATGCAATGAAAAAATCACTTGTCTGAATTGCTTCCTGAATTTTTAGTTCCCAAAACTCTCCTCCTTTAATATCCTGCAGGTCCAACCAAAAGTCAATCCCATATGATGCTAAAACTTGACAGAGTTCACTAATTTCTTTTCTATTCTCACGAACATAAGAGATAAAAACGTGCTGCATTTCTTGCGTTTCCTTTTGGAATACTGATTGGTTTTATTGAAAAATGATAACACATTCGGTTAACAGGTGTCAACCGAATTTGGAGGACTATAGACATATCGCTTTGCTGGAGCGTAATCCGCGAAATCTGTGTAATCCGCGATAATCCGCGATTCAGACAACCTATCCTTTCCTCTTCAAACTCCGCGCCTTCCGCAGCCGAGATTCCACAAGGTTAACAACCGCTTCATACACACCATCTCGTTCACCTTGTGTGAGGTCAAGGGCATCAAAGATAATCGCGTCAAGCGCGCGACGGTTTGGGTGCTCAACATCCTCTTGAATGGTACCGACTTCTCTCTGAATAAGTGCGTTTACCAAATCCTCACTGAACGCCAACAATTCTGGTTGTATAATTTGGAAATCCTTGACCTCATACACAGCTGTTTTCAAGCCTCCACCACCAAGCGAATGGAAACCCGAAAGGAGTTTAAGAAGCATCATTGGAGTTGAGTTAAGCAAAACCGTTAAAGTGTCAATGTTATCCTGATATTTTATCCCATAAAACTTGTCACTTTCGTAGATAGCTGGCGCGTTCCGATGTACTTTGAATGATTCAGACATTGTCTCAATCCAAAGCAAATCGGCAAAATCCCATTTTCCCAAATCCCACCACCTTTTCCGGCCCTTGCAGCTCGGTCTCTGATGATACCCCTGTGACTCTCCCCATTCAATGTATTTCAACGCCGCAGTGCCTGCCAACGCTGACTTGTCTGCATGGCACATAAACAACTTGAACTGCAACTGGCTCGGATCTACACGGATGCTTTTACATTCTCGCGGACTCTTGATGACGGACTTCAGAAATTTCGACTCAATACCCCATTCTTGAATCCGCTCCGCGTTAAGATAGAAAAACTCATTGGCACCGGTTTTGATACCAAAACGCACCTCCGCAACGTCTCCGAGGTGTACCAATTTATCTTTTCCCTTTTCCAGAAGCGTCCAATAGATGTCTGGGGCGCGGAGGTATTTTCCGCCCCACTTGTCGCCAGCATATTTCTTTTCACGCGTGCCTGCTTGTTTGAGCTCAGTATAGGTACGCGTCCGCTCGCGACGGTTCTCTATATCTGGATCACCGATGCAGGTTTTGAATGTCAGAAAACGGAGATGAGAATCGGCATCGGGGGTACCGTTTTGGAGAATACTTACAATCGTGTTGATGTCGGCATTCTCAAACTCACGTTCTGCTTCACTGTGGCAGATAACGGCACCTGCGGTGTTGTCTAATAGATACTTCTGTAACGGCGCGCCGTAGTTGACATCCAACCAGCTGTTAGAACAGATAAACGTATGGATACCGCTTGGACTCAGCAGTTGCAGCCCGCGTTCATAGAAATAGACGTAGAGGTCTGCGGCACCTGTATAACAGGTATAGTGCTTTTTTAAGGTGGGTTTGAGGTGCTTGATTTTCTCTTGACGGACATAAGGTGGGTTGCCAATCACGACATCAAATCCCTCCGTGATACCGAACATCCATTCGGCATCAAAGAAATCGGCAACTGCATTCTGGTTGTACGGATCCCAGTTGGCAATTTTTTCGGTGGTTTCGTTGGGAAAGCCATCTCGCCTAAGCAATTTGCTAATTTCGCTACGAATTTGCTTATCAAGTTGGCGGTATTTATCTTTTGTTCTTGGCGTGCGGGCAGTAAAGTGCTTTCGTCGAATCTCGCTCAACTCCTTTTCCTTAGTGTCAATTTCGGGGTTGCGCAGTGTCTGTTGTTTAGGTTTGTCCACGCCAATAAGTGTATCTCCAGCAACAAACTTGGTTTCTAAATTGGGCAATGGACGCACACCTCTATTCTCTTGGGTATCGTCAATGCGCTGGTCTACAACAAGCGAGATAAAGAAGCGGAGTTTGGCGATCTGCACGGCAATCGGTTGGATATCCACACCGTAGATGCAGTTCTCTATTAGGTAGAGTTTTCTGCCATAGTCGAGTTCGTTCCGTTCAAATGCCTCGTTGATATTGTCAATTTCTCGTTCAAGATCGCGGAGGGTATTTCGACGAACTGTGCTGTCGTCAATTTCTTCTGCCATGTTGATGAGGTTTTGGACTTTAGCAATCTGCCGTTGTCTCCACTGGTCGTTGCGCGGGTCAAGTTTGGCGAGAATGAAAACGAGTTTATGCAAGATACCCATGGGGAACGCGCCCGATCCGCAGGCGGGATCGAGAATCTTGAGAGTGTCAATGGCGTTGATGAGTTGATCGGTTTCAGCATCGGTAAATTGATGCGGTTTGTCGTTGTAGGCGAGAAGGGAGCGGAGTTTAGTTTCTGTCGCGGTGTCAAGAGTCGCGATTCGGAGATCGCTCCTACCGGAGAGGGCGTTTTTGAGGTAGGCAATGAGTGACTCGTCTACCATGTAGTTGACGATCTCACGCGGGGTATAGAAAGAGCCGGTCTGCTTTCGGGCAGTTGCACCGGTTTCGGGGTTGTAGGCAGCGAGAAGGTTTTCAAAGACCTTTCCGAGCAATTCTGGGTCAAGTGCTACCTCTTCTTCAATGGGGGTATTTTCGGTAATCGTAAATTTGTAGCGGCGAAGAATTTCAATCAGTCCGCGAACCTTATACCGTTTACCCTTTGTGTCATAGATATTATTGAGGTCAATGTCCCGCTCGTCGGAAAAGAATAAGAAATTGGGAACAGATAACTGATTGTCTTCGCGATCGGAAAACCCATCAATCCGTAGGATATTCTTAGGATCGTCCTTGTCTTCTTTATCCAAGCATTCAAAGAGACCACCATTCAAAAACGGGATTGTTTCAAAGTGTCGCAGTGCCTCATCTGAATTCGCGAAATGCTCTTCATAGCGATAAAGCGACGTGATATTGTAGTGCTGTCGTCCTTTGCCTCGAAATTTACGAAGAACCCCCCTGCCCCCCTTATCAGGGGGGTGTTTTTCGGGTGTGTTCATCTCCTGATTAAGAGTGGCAAAAAAGAGGTTTTGGAGAATCGCTTTGTAATAGGTACTCTCTTGTGGATCGGTGCTGACGAGGATTTTCTCTATTTCTCTCGGATTAAAGAAGATGTCCGGGACTAATTTCTTTTCCTTGATAAACCAGACAAAAATCAGTCGCGTAATTAAACGAATTATGCTGGTAGCGTTGCGGATATCTACATCTTCGCCTGCGTCCTCTGGGAATGTTACATTATCCACTGCCCAGAAGTACCAATTTGAGAGTTCGCGGTAGAATTGTCTATTGAGTTCTTGGATATCCAGTGTTTTTGCCCATGCGCGATGGAGTTCAACAAAGTTGCTAAAGCCGTGGACTCTGAATAACTCATTGCGCGATAGGTCAAACAGAATTTTAATATGAGCTGGATGGGGATCGTGGGCATCGATATCTTTAATCAGTGTTACCTTTTCAAGTACGTCTTTTGATTCATCTCGCTTGTGCAGACGGCGGTCAATGACAGCGAGTGTCAAGGTTTGACCGTGTGAAAAGAGTAGCATCGCCGGCATTGGGGTGAGTCTGTTGATTTCGCGGGTAATGTTGGCTAACTGTGTGCGGGTGTAATTGCTTTCGCGCAACTTTAAAGCGAAGAAAACGTACGATTCAATAACGGTATTGTCGAGCCGCTTGTTTTTAAAAGCGATTCGCGTCTGACCTGTCCCGGAGATTTCTTCTTCTGTGAGTTGGCACAGAAAATCGATGGACACCCATTCGTCTACTATTGCGCGTTCCGTATTGAGTTTGCCAAATTCGTCGAAGTATGAAATGAATTCCTCGGCAAGATTGGTTTCAAGGTCCAACGTGATTTCACTCTCGTAGCCGAGCGTGTTTAGTAGATTTCGCGCGTTATCTATCAATGTACCGTTTTGAAAATCTTTCAGTGCCTGATCAATCTTTTCTAACATTTAGTGATCTCCGTATTGTGCCCGGTAGGAGCGATCTCTGAATCGCGACCGTTTTTTGTATTCGGGAGTCGGAGTTCCTTTTTACAAAGTCGGGAATCGGAGTTCCCTCCTACCGGGCGCGGGTTTTTTGTATTCGGGAGTCGGAGTTCCTTTTTACAAAGTCGGGAATCGGAGTTCCCTCCTACCGGGCGCGGGTTTTTTGTATTCGGGAGTCGGAGTTCCTTTTTACAAAGTCGGGAATCGGAGTTCCCTCCTACCGCATGTTGTATATACATCGCCAATGTGGATAATCCTCTGGTTTGCTGACAAGATTTTTTTTGACCGGGTTCTCATAGCAATAGCGAATTAGCTTGTTCAAAGATTCATCGTGACGAATTTTATGATCATAGTAGTTGACTTGCCATATTGAGCCGTTCTGTTCGAGATGTTCATTAATCTTCTTTGCAGTAAATCTTTTAAAAGTTTGCATGAGCTGTGACAAGGTTTGTTTATTGCCGAGTTGAAAGATTACATGGATATGGTCTGGCATAATCATGATACAGATCCATTTGATACGTTTGTTGGTATCAAGCCAGTTGAAGCAATCGAAGATGATTTCTGGGATGTCAGTCATCGTCAGAATAGGTATCCTGTTGTGGGTTGCCATTGAAACAGAATAGTATGCGCCTGGTATAGATATTCTACCTTTGCGCAGCTGTTTGTGTCCTTTATTTGGTATTTGGTGCATGTGTTGTTCTCCAGTTTTGTATTCGGGAATCGGAGTTCCGTTTTACAAAGTTGGGAATCGGAGTTCCCTCCTACCATGCGGGTGTTTTTTGTATTCGGGAATCGGAGTTCCCTCCTACCACGCGGGTTCGTTCATTGAATCACCAACCATGTAATCAGTTCAAAGTCAGTTAAACTGCGTACCTGTTTTTGTGGCTTCACCAAAGTGCCACTACGTCCCGATAGAAGGTTACTGACGGCGCGTTTCCGATAGGTGCGAGTGAGGGAATTCACCGCTTTTTGAAGCAAGTCATTGTAGTGTGCCATATTTCTCCCGTTGTTAGTTTGTTGGTCAAACAAGTTGCACAATTCCTCATAAGGTTTTTTCTCGCCAGCACACAACAGACGGTACATCTCAAGGATCTGTTTGGGTTGGGCAAAGGTAAACCGAACCTCGCCATCATCACGAATATAAACGAGGAAATAAGGCTGCAACGGGTTTATCTTCTCATTACCAGTCGAATCGCCTTTCTGTCGGAGACAGAAAATTACGCCTTTGGTAATCATCTGATAGTTCGGATCCGGGGGGACAACAGCGTAGAGTCCAAAGGGGGCATCTTCAAGCGTTTTTCGTTCACTCTCAATATAGTTCATCAGATCGATACGGAAGTCGTCAAGCGTGAATTCGTTGAGTGCGACATTTTCGTTGAAATCCTCAAGGTCAAGGACTTCATCTCTGAGTTTGAGTAGCTGCTGATCGCGGTATTTGAGGTCGTCCGCAAGCATGTCCTCAATCTCCTCAGGTGCTAAGAGATTATCTCCTTGCGTTGCTGCTATATCTACAAGTGCCATCCGTGCCTCGACCCGATTTTTCAGTTTGATGTAACGGTTGAGATCGGGTGTGGGCCAAAAGTTGACGAGTTGGACGCTGTCATTGATGTTCCCGATACGGTCAATTCGTCCAAATCGCTGAATGATGCGTACCGGATTCCAGTGAATATCATAGTTAATGAGATAATCACAATCTTGGAGGTTTTGCCCCTCCGAGATACAATCCGTGCCGATAAGCAGATCTATTTCTTCGTCCTGTGGCATAGATTCCATCACGGAACGTTTTTTGGAATGCGGTGAAAAATTTGTTAAGATGTTGCTGAATTCACTCCTGCCGAAGGTTGTCTTATTACCGCCTGTCCCGCCTGATACCATTGCGATATGAATACCGAGTTCTTTCGTTGCCCACTGTTCTAATTCTTTGTGGAGATAGGCAGCTGTATCCGCAAAGGCGGTAAATATCAAAACCTTGCGATTCGGTCTCCCCTTTTTATCTGTTGTAGGCTGTTCAATTTTCTTGGCGATGAGTTCTTTGAGTTTCGCGAGTTTGGCATCCCGATCAGCGGTAACATCCTTTGCATAAAGGCGGGGTAACTCAAGTTGATCACGATCACGTTGTAGGTCCTTCAACCACCTGTCAGTGTTAAGGTGTGCCATTTTGAAAGTTAACTTTTTTCCTACCTGCATCGCTTCTTGCAACTCTTCATCTTCAAGTGCCTCAATATCGACTTCTTCCAGGTCCATGTCGGGGTTTTCGTCTCGGAATTCTTGGAATCGTTTGATCCGTTTTTCCAGTCGGTCAATTTTTTCAATCGTCCGGTCCATCGTAATCCCAAAGGCGTGGACAGAACTCTCCAATCGCTTGAGAAAGTTCACTTTCATCATACCGATGAGATAATGTTCACGATCACTTTGCGTGAAGTTTCTTATTTGTCCCATATCATATTCGGATTGGTATTCAGGTAAGACGTATTTTGACGGGTTAAACAACGAAAGTTGGTATTCAGAAATTTCATCATTTAGTTCATCATAAGACATGAACTGACCTTTCAGATCAATTTCGGTATAGACAGAAATCGGCTTGCTTCGTTCTGGAAATCCACCAAATTCGTTATCTTTAAGTGAGTCTGGATAGTATTTCTCAATGTGCTTTCGAGAGCGCGCAATAGTCAATTCGTCAAGGAGTTTGAAAAAGGCGGAGCTGAGCCGTTCCAATAGATCGCGGGTTTGGCGGTTGCGTTCACCTTTTGCCCATTCGGTAAAAGTCCGCTGGGCATCTGCAAGCGTGTTTTTTAGGCTGGCAACGCCAAGCGATTCTACAAAAGCGTCATCTCGACCTTCAGTGAGGAGATAGATCTGGTTACGTAAATCCTTCAGATTGTTGTTAACAGGTGTGGCAGAGAGTAACAGCACTTTGGTTTTGATACCGCTCTGGATAATGTCTTCCATTAAACGTTGATAACGGCTCTTGCGAATCAGATTACCGTCTTCATCTTTCTTGCCCGGTGTATTATTGCGGAAGTTATGCGATTCGTCTATAACAACCAGATCATAGTTGCCCCAATTGATATTTTCAAGATTAATGTCGCCTGATTTCCCGCTATCGCGACTGAGATCGGTGTGTGACAAGACCGTATACGCGAAACGGTCTTTGAGGAACAGATTCAGTTCGCTGTTATTCTCGGCGCGATAATCTGTCCAATTATCACGCAATTTCTTGGGGCATAATACAAGCACATTGTTATTTAGCAACTCAAAGTATTTGATTATTGCCAGTGCTTCAAAGGTTTTACCCAAACCGACGCTATCGGCAATGATACAACCGTTGTGTTGGCGAATTTTGTTTATCGCGCCCTTTACTGCGTCCTTCTGAAACTCATAGAGGGTGTTCCAGATAACTGTATCAACGAGTTGCACATCCTCGGCGAGCAGCTTACTTTTTTCGTGTTCACCTAAGAACCGTTCAAAGATATGATACAACGTTTTGTAGTAGATAAACTCTGGGGTGTTATTCTGATAGAGTTGCTCAAGGTATAACAGTACGTCGTCTCTGACATCTTTGACCAATTCTTTATCGTTCCATATTTCATCGAACCACGACTTCACATCGCGAAGATCTCGCCTATCTTCCACTTCCAGATTGAGTTCAATGTTGTTGTCTGTCGGACTCATTCCCAGTCCGCGCACGGTAAAGTTGGAGCTTCCGACGATGGCATCTTCTTCGCCGTTATTGGCGATGTGATACATTTTTGCATGCATCAGATTAGATTTTTGAATGGATTGGATTTGCACTTTTTCGCGAATCCACGCGGCACACTCTTTGGCAATCCAATTTTGTTTCAGCTGATCCTCGAATTTCAAGCCTTCGGCTTCACCCTCAATTTTGAAGGCTTTCTTGTCCGTCTTTTCTGGATCAAGGCTTTTTATAAAACGGGGTTCACCAAACAGAAATCGGAGCTCTTTGATTTCTGTGAGCGATTCTTTGAGTGCTTGAAAGGCGTGGATCGTGAAGTAGGCGGAAACAATTGAAAGGGATGAACCTTCTTCGATTTTAGACTTTAGGAAATCACCAACACTTCCGCGCGTGTGATTGTCTCGGATGCTGGATTTAATATCTGACATAGCTAACCTGATTCTAAACGTTTTTCTATTATGATTGAAGATTTGAGGATTTCACGGTTCATAAACCATTGCGCCCACAAGATCGGGAAATATGATTGGGCATAAGGCATTCGCCGGATTTGTATTGCTGAACTGATGCTAATTATACGGCATCCATAGAAAATTATCAAGAATTAACATTAGGTGCTCCAGGGTCTTCGATTCTCTGGAAAACAGTTAAATTACCTTATGATTTTGGTGTCCCTAAACACGAAAATCCGCGTCCTCCGCGTCCTCCGCGATAATCCGCGATTCAGACAATTTGAGAATTGAATGATCCTGTGACCGCTTTTCTCCATTTCAATTTGACAAACCATTAATGCTGATGGTATCATATATACTGTTAGCTGCACAAGGAAGCCTCCAGTCCGCGGGAAGGGTTTAACCTGCCTTGTTTTCTTTTCTATCACTGTAATCTTCTTTCTTTGCCTGTAAATGCGGACGACAGGTGCGATGAGAGGAGATTCTGATGCTACATAAACAATTGCCTCCCAATCCGAGCCTTGAACACCTTAAGTCTCAAGCGAAGCAGCTGCTTAAGACACATAAGGAAGGCTCTCCGGATGCGTTTCAACGCATTCGCTCGTTTTTCCCAAAACTTTCTGATGCTACCGATGTGGAGATTCAAAGTACTGCTTTCGGTCTGCAGGACGCACAACTCGTTATTGCTCGCGAATATGGGTTCGCAAGCTGGACGCGGTTGAAGGAAGCGGTCCTACATCAGGAGCAAGACGCGGAAAATATACCACCGAAAGACCTCTTGTTCCAAATACTCCGTACGCCTGATCTGACGCAGGCGCATATTCAACGCGTGGAGGAACTGCTAACTGATGATCCTTCGCTTGTGTCTACAAGAGATGAAGATGGACGAACGCCTATCGAAGCACTCGCCTCGAGAGGATTGATAAATTTCGGTAAAGCGCGATGGTACAAACCGATACGGCAACTCTATGACCTCTTCCGGGAACACGGGGCAGCAACGAATGTCGTTGCGGCGGTTCTTATGGATGACCGTGAACACGTTGAGACTTCTATCTGTAACAATCCAGAGGTGCTTAAACAACGTTTTGATAGATCGAGGACGTGGCGCGGCATAAGTCTGCTCGTAATTGCCGCAGGGTGCAATCGGATAGAGATTGCCAAAATCTTGATTGAGGCGGATGCGTCGTTGGTGACGGAAGGACAGGCTGAGGGTAAGGCACCGATGGATTTGCTTGTAAAACCGTGGCATCACTCCGCATTTGATGCTGAGCAGCGAAAGCCTTTCTATAACCTCTTGGTTGAAAACGGTGCAGTCCCTGATTTAGGGGCAGCACTTGCAATGGACGATTTGGGGAGGGCTGGCGCGTATGTCGCTCGCAATCCGCAACTGCTTGAACAGCACTTCGTTTGTGGCAATCAGATTGAATTCCGACCTATTGAAATTGCGGCGGCTTATGGGCGCGAATTTATCCTTAGCCTTTTATTTACTGTCGCAGCAGCGCATGAAATAGACATTGAGAAGGATTTAGCATCTGCGTTGACACAGACCTTTGCTTTGGACGTAACGGAGAAACTGCTTGAAACTGCTAAACCCTCCGCTTCAGTTCTCACGAACGCGCTTGTTTTTGCGTGTGAGGTCTATCAGCCCGAAAAGGTGCGGCTCTTGCTCAAATATGGTGCCGATCCGAGTGCATCCCTTAAAGCGAAGTTTCGCTATGATGTTGTACAGAATTTGAAACTGGGGGACGATGGCTCTCGGACCTGTGAGAGGTCTCCGCTTTTCTTACCGGGCACGAAAACACTCGCGTCCGAAATCGTCTCTCATACCGAATACACCATCGAATTTGTCCCGAAATTAAAAGGCACAAAGACACTCGCGTCCGAAGCCGTTTCTCACACCTACGAGATGTCTCCGCTTCTTGTGGCGATAGGGACGTGGTATGGGGTGAGAGAGGTGGCGGAAGCACTTGACGAGTGCTTAGAGATTGTTGTAGCACTTCTTGAAGCGGGATCAGATTTGCAGCGGAACTATAAGGTGGATATTGATGGTGAGGTTTTGGAACTTACACCGTTGGCGTATACGCGGAAACTTGCTTCTCTGTTTCCGGATAAGCCTTTTGATAGGATTATTGAGGTGCTGCTCGCGGCTGGTGCGGTTTAGTTAGGATTTACGCAAACTGCGCAAATATTGGACATTTGGATGCAGGAAAGCGGTATTCTCCATATTTTAAACCCCCTAAATCCCCCTTCTCAGGGGGACTTTAAAGCGGTGATTTCCGTCCTCTAAACCCCCTAAATCCCCTTCTCAGGGGACTTTAAAGCGGTGATTTCCGTCCTCTAAACCCCCTAAATCCCCCTTCTCAGGGGGACTTTAAAGCGGTGATTTCCGTCCTCTAAACCCCCTAAATCCCCCTTCTCAGGGGGACTTTAAGAGGAAATGCGGTGGAATCTACATCTACTTTCGGACGGCTATTTTTCCGACCTTCTGTTTGCGGACTGTGTTGCCTTGGGCATTGGTGAATTGGGCGGTGAATTTGTAGAGATATACTCCATTGGCAAGCGGTTCGCCGTCGGCATCGTAGCCGTCGTAGTGGAATTCGTTGAAAGAGACGGATGCGTCGAGCGTGTCAACGGTGAGGATGAGGCGACCGGTGATTGTGTAGATTTTCAGGCTCACCTCGTCGGCACTTTTGGTGAGGTAGTAGGCGAAGTGGGTGCCGCTTCCTGGGACGAAGGGGTTCGGGAAGTTGGCGATGTTTTTGATTTCAAATTCGCCTGCGACGGTCGCGGTGCGCGTTGTGTCCGATGCGTTACCGTTTGCGTCTTGTGCCTGTAACCGAATGCGATATTCGCCGGGTTCTAAGACAGGGGTATAGGTCACGAGAATCAGGTTGGTGTTCGTGGGCGATGCGGCAATCACATATTCGTCTTCTGGCACCCGCTGCCCGTTTTGGGTGAGGATTATATGCTCCGGACGCGAATTGATACCGTTGGCATCCTCAATTTGTGCCGAAATAGTTGGGGTATCAGAGATATAATCGCCATCAACGAAGCCTTGATGTTCAAGGGTTAGTTCAAGCGCGGGTGGGGTGGTGTCGCTGTGAGAGAGCAGCGCGAATGTTCCGGGTAGTTTTACGTCTGCTGAAATCGTCTCTTCATTCGTTGTTTCCTTGTTTCCAATCAGAATCCAATTTCCGTTGTCGTCGCGCCGATAGATATGCGGGTTGTCGCTTTCCGACTTTAAGAAATTGACGGTCGCTGTCAACTCAGTTTGTTCGCTCAAGTCGAGCTGATAGACGAGAGCCGATGAAGGCGTTGCGCCTACAATATCGGGTTGATTGGTGATGGTAAGTGCCTCTTCGGTGTAAGTTAGCACTGTGGTGGTTTGGATGCTTCCGGACGGAAAGGTTGCTTGGAAGTTACCGTCTCGGCTCTGGATTAACGGGTTCCGCGTTTCAGGCGTAAGCACGATACGGTTGCCGGTAAACTGGCGGGACCCTCTATTATTTCTTTCCGATCTTTCAATGATACTTCCTTTTGGCAATTCGGTAGAGGGCATATCAACGTAAACTGTGATCAGATAGTTCCCCGGTGCTGGTTCCCACGGCACACGCATGGTAACTTGTTCGTCAGGCTGGATTTTGGAGATTATCTGAACACCTTCAATCGGGGCGGTGTTCTGGAGTTCCGTAAGTGGGAGGGTAGATGCTTCGGTTTCAGTATCCAAGGCTTTCTCGAAAAAGTACACAGGCACATTTTGGGCGGTTTTGGGGCCGTTATTCCGGATTTGCGCGGAGAGCGTAAACGGGGGTGTGGTGCCCCATGCGATAGTTTGCTCCAAGAGGGCGAGATCGACTTCAGGTTCAACATATCCGACCTCATAAAAGTCTATTTCGGTTTGAAATGTTCGTCCACCTTTTACTTTTACCTCGAAGTAATAGTCAATAAACGTGAATTCAGGGTATCCGGGGATGGGTTGCTGACTTCTATAGGTTGTGCCGGCGTGAGGTACAACTGGGATTGTGAAAAATTCCTCACCAAAGTCTTCACTCCAAAAAAAGTTTAATTCTTCAATGCTGCTTTCGTCCCTAACTTCTGTGTAAAGATATACGGGTTGGTTTGGTTCAACTGGGAAAGGCGCGATGCGGACGTTATCAACGTACCGAGATAGGATATTATAGGTGGCATGTCCGATTGCCTCTGTGTCTGCATTCCATGCGTAGGCTTGTACGCTGCCGGTATTAAATTCGATATCCGTTGGGACTTGTATTTGTGTGGTGAACCGTCCGTTAGCGACAGAGAGGGTTTCTTTTTTCGGCGGTATATCGTTGTCGGTTTCAGTTGTTGGAACCAGCGTAATTTCGGTGTCTCCGTTAAAACTCCGGTCGGGTAGTGTGCCGGAGATGGTGAGCGGTGTCTCATCTTCAAAAGTGCCTTGGACGGCTGATGGATCGAAATCGACTGTCACTTCCATCTGTTTGTTCGGTATTTTCATCTGTGTTGCTGGGTCGCCGAAGAGGGTGAAGACCTCAGCCAAATCGAGAAATCCGGGGGTGTTTATGAGGAACTGTGTTTTAGATTCGGCGAAGATCGCGCCGATATTCTGGGTGTTTCCTTTGAAGATAACGTCGAAAATTTCGCGATTGAGAATGTAATCGCCATCTAAAAGTCCGATGCTGGTTGCTGCAATGACAGCGATGGCACCTCCATTTTCCGAACGGAGGAGTTCTTCAGCGAGGCTATTTTTGTTTCCATCAAAGGCACCTGTGTAACAGGTCATACTGATGACCAATGGCAGTTGTGAAATATTGGTTAAGTTCTGTTCCGGGTCTTCAAAGTCAAGCATCCGGCTGTCTGACCAGATGCCGCCGCCGCCGTGACCGATATAGTTAATGAGGCTTGCTCCTTCGTTGAAGCCGTCAATAACTTGTCTGGCGATGGGTGTCGTAACACTTTCGTCGATATTCAGGTCCAGTTCATCTTTATAGGGTGCGAAGATGCGTTCGGTTTCATATCTGTTCCTGAGTTGATTGTGTGAAACGAGTTGGTTAATCTGAAAATGAAATATGGAATCCGAACCTGCGAGCATCAAAAGCCGTTTATGCCAGGGACCGACGGGTGAAGTGGTTTCATGTTCGATTGTGCGTTCAATGAATATCCGTGCATCCACACGGTTATTGGCGGGCATTCTCCCGATGAGCATGTCTGGGAAATTGTCTTCACCCCGGAATGTGACGAACTGATGATCACTTGCACTTGATCCGTAGCCCGGAATTTGCACCCGTATTGTCGGGACAAAATTGCTCTTATTTTTTATGTCGATATGTGTATCGCCTACGAGAAGAACATAGGTGGGTGCGGGGGGTTGCCAGTTGTAGTAGGCATACTTAAGGAATTCACGGATGGCATTGGGGTTCAGGATCCCGTGGTTGAATTCGTCATAGATATTTTGGACATCAACAACTTTGGTACGCAGCCCTTGTTGGCTGCGAAGGTCGGCAAGTGGCTGAACATCGTGGATGAAGTCGTTGTGTGTAATGATGATGTGGTCCGCCGCGTTATGGATACTGCGTAGGTCCGATGGTGCGTCTAACGCAATTTTCGGTTTTAGGAACTGGTTCCGGGTGAGTGCGATGTATTGGATAGCAGGGTCGTTTGCATGCTTAGGTCGGATTTGGGTGGCTCGGAAGATCGCCCTATAGGTGCCGGGAAAATCTTTTTCATCAATAAGTGGTTTCAAGCCGACATAGCGTGTCCCGTCAACGCCATAAATTTCGATGTCGGGTGTAGAGAAGTTCTGTAAAGTAATTTTGAAATTCGGGTTGACAGTGCCGGTTTCGTCTGGGAACGGGGTGATTGCAAAGGGCAGTACATCCGATTTGGCATGAAAGCTTCGCCAATAATCGACTTGGATCCAGTTCAATAAGATGATGTCGATGAGTTCTTCAGGACTTCCGGGATTCATGATCCGAACGAAGTTAAGTCCATTTTCAAGGAAAGACTGAGAAAGTTCTTGATTCTGGAGTTGGTACTCGGTTTCACCGGTCCATCGTGCTTCTTCAAGTCTGGTTTTATCGTTGAGCCATATATCGCAGTCGTGGGCTGTGTTAGATCTACCGTGAAGGCTAATGCGGACGGTTGCGGGTCGGGCGGTATCCGCAAGTCCTGCAAGCGTAAAGTTGAATGACTTTGATGAAGGTGCAGTTAGTTGTGCCCAGAACCAACTATCGTCTGGGAGTGGTGGTAATTCAGTGAGTCTAAATGAGCGTGTTTGTAGGCCTTGGCTGAATTCTTGATAAATTTGTCCTTCACCGAGATTTATATCACGGAACCGTCTAAAGGTTAAATCTTTCTCAATATGGGCGCGTGTCAGGAAAAGCGTGTGATCTTGTGTCTGACTTGTGCTGGCGAGTACTGTTTTTGTGCCCATCCGGCTCCCGGGTCCGGCATTCCACGAGAGCCAGTAGATATTTTCATCGGTAAAGGGGTTAATATAACTGGTCTCTCCATGTTGGCGTTCGCCGTAGAAAACGATCTCATCCGTTGGATTGAATCTATCATCGTTTTCGCCGCGAACAAAGATTGGAATCTGGCTTCCACGGTTTGTTAATTTCAATGTCCTCGGTTTAATGGTTGTGATGTCGGCACCGGCTGCTGTGAGATCTGATGCCGTGATGCTATACATTCCAGATTCAGTGAGGCTAATTTTATAGCGTGGACTCGTAGAAGGGGCACTCGGTGCTGAAGGTGCTTGTAAAATAGGAGAACGCCACTGTATGGCGTTTTGTGGATTAATAAGTAGGTTGTTGAAGATGGTATTGTAGACGGCGGATTCCTCACGCAAGCCGCTCGGCGTTGCAAATGGTGCCCGCGTCACCGTTTCGATGAAACGCACCTCAACTACAATCCGGTGATAAAGCCGTACCTCGTGGCGGACGGGGTTATACTGAACCGGATTCAGTTGAATGGGGAGGATGCGGTTCTCTCGTATCCATCCTGCTTCCCTGATTTCAACGATGTTATTTGGAAAGAAGCGATCTTTTTTCGGCTGCGTCGTGCCTTGCGGCGTTGGCGTATACGCCATCCTTTCTATGTTCTTTTGCGTCTTGAAACGTTTTTCGACAATCCGCAATTGGAAGTCCACATCAGCGGGGACTGCGATGAGTGTGGTTTGCACGGGGAGACGTGGCATCCCCGGCTCGGTTGTAAAACGGCATCCTGGGAAAGAGAAGGTCTGGTTTTCAACTTTGCCTACTTCCGTTGTGGTTGTCGTGTTATTCAGATGGAAATCGGACGTAGGGATGGTCAGTTGGATTGTCACACCTACAGAAGTAGCACGCACTAACTCAATTTCTCTGTCGGATGCTGTGCTACTGCTTGCGGTGTCACGGGAATGTTGATCTCTTGATGTAATCATCGGTGCGGCGGCTGCTGTTCGGTTGAGGATAGACAGGGAACCCGTATCCAAACAGAGGATGAGTGTTATTAATAGGGTCAGGCGTTGTAGGGACGCTGTGGTGTGCGTTTTCATGGGATATATTTTCATTCAGGGATTGGCTCCAAGGTGCAAGATTTACTGAACAGGTCGTTATTTTAAACCCCCTAAAGAATCAACGGTATGAATGCCTTATGGGCATTCCCCGCCCCTTATCAGGGGGACTTTGAGAGGAAATGTGTAAGTCCTATTTAAATATCCGTGAGTGGGTGAACTTTTCGTGGTGTTTGTTGTGGGTTGCCTCGTTTTTCTTTAAAAAATGTGGGATTTGCATAGACAAAGCGTTATCGCGGATTTGTGATTATAGTGATGGCACCCAATTATAGTAAAACCTATGATTAATTGGGCACTCTTAAACAGTCTGAATGCCTATAACAGGCATTCAGACTGGCACAGACTAACAGCCTATGCTACAAAGAGGTCTATTTATTTTTAGGATTCATTGTAGGCGCAGGTCTTGGACCTGCCCGCATATTGCTCCGTGTAAATGTCCGTTGTGGACTGTCTACTTTTCGGCGAGATGATAGATTTCAATTTCTCGGATTTGGGCGACAGAGGGTTGCATGACGCGAAAGTGTGGATAATACCTGCCTGCGAGGGTTTTGCGCCGGTTAATGACTTTGTCTCCGGGTTCTGTGGTTAGCTTGTTCACGATTATATCGTCAACTGTGCGAGTGACGGCGATGCGGATCATCTTCGTTCGGAAGTTCAACCTATCAAAGATGTACTCGGCTTGCGCCATATCATCGCCAACATTGCGTCGCTGAACGATTGTATGGAAAGTCTCCCATTTACCGGTTTCTTCATCCAAATAGTGCATCTCAAACCGAAAAAGGTTTCCGTTGTGAATGATAATTTTCCGAACGGGATGGATGTCAGCAAATCGGATAATGAAGTACCGTTCATTTTGGGCTGGCAGTGTGGCGAGTGTTTCGAGGTTTCCGTCGTTCATACCTGGATGGTTTGCTTCGGTCCCATAGGTAGCACTCGCTATATTTGCACTGTATTGTGTAGATAGCATTTTTGTGACTCTACACGCATTGAGATGTAAGACTATGAATAGCAGCCAACAGATCGTTATGGCGGTGCGTCTCATTTTTGTTCCTCCTGAAGTGTTATATCAACCCGATCCACAATACCCATGATAAGTTCACGGATGGGCGCGTCTTCAACACCGAAGACTTCTTGTGCGACACCGGGTCCAGCACCTACAATCACCGTGTCCCCTTCGCCTGCGCCGACGTAGTCAACAGCAATTGTTGGCGTGCGAACAAGTTCGGATCTGACGCTCAACGGTTGGATGAGCAGCAGGGTGCGGTTTTCATACGCAGGATGTTTAACGACGGAAACGGCTTTTCCGATTACTTTGGCGATGTACATTTTTTCAAGACTCCGTTTCAGGGGGTGCTTTCGCAGGCGTGCTTGCCGTGTCAATCAGTGAGATAGAATCGACGATGCCGACAATGGCGACATCGACCGGCATCCGTTTTCCGGGTATAACGCTGACAGCGTCGCCGCCGGTGACGATATAGACAATTTCACCGACTCCGGCATCGTTTAAGGTGTCAACTGCAACAAGTGGATCAGAAATGGGGTTCTGTTTTTCGTCTAAGGGTTGGACGATGAGGAGACGCGTCCCTTCTAAACTTGGGTCTTTTCGCGTTGCGACAACGGTGCCAATTACTTTTGCTAAGTCCATTCATTTTCTCTTTCGTTATGACTATGAAACAAGTTTATACTCAACGAGTTTCGTGTGAAGTGTGTTCCGGTTAATGCCGAGTATGTCTGACGCTTTGCTTCGGTTTCCGTTGGTGTGTTCAAGTACAATTTTAAAGAGAGGTTTCTCAAAAATCTCTCGGATTTCAGCATAGAGTTCCCCTGGCGGTGCCTCGGACTCCATGTACTGTTCGATGTGTGCTTGAAGTATGGCGTATACCTTGGCATCAAGTTGACCTGGTTCGCTGATCGGTGTTGATTGCTCTAAGATTGGGTCGAAGTGTTCAGATAATAGCATTTGCCCTGAACACATCACGAGTGCGCGTTTGATGGCGTTTTCTAATTCGCGGACGTTGCCGGGCCAATCATAAGCCGTGAGTTGTTTGACGACCTCTGTGGAGATACCGATTTCGGGCAATTGGTATTCTTCGACAAACTGGCGTGTAAATAGATCTATGAGTTCGGGTATATCCTCTTTGCGTTCGCGTAGCGGTGGGAGCGAAATCGGGATGACGTTGAGACGGTAGTAGAGGTCTTCCCTGAATGTTTTCTGGGCAATTGCGGTTTCGAGTCGTCGGTTGGTAGCGGCAATGATGCGGACATCGACGGCGTGTGTTTCGGTACCGCCCATAGGTTCCACCTCTCGTTCTTGTAGCACACGCAGTAGTTTCATCTGGACTTCAATTGGCAATTCACCGATTTCATCGAGGAAGATTGTCCCGCTGTCTGCCTGTTGAAATTTTCCTTTTCTTGGACTGTGTGCGTCGGTATAAGCACCTTTGACATGCCCGAAAAGTGCGCTTTCAATGAGACTTGAAGGCATGGCACCGCAATCGACAACGACAAAAGGATTGTGTGCACGTCCGCTGTTTTGATGGATCAGCTGGGCGACGAGTTCTTTACCGGTCCCGCTTTCGCCTAAAACGAGGACGGTTTCGTCGCTGACAGCGGCACGCCCGATTTTAAGGTATACCTCCTGCATTGCAGTGCTTTGCCCGACCATCTTCCCATGTCTATCGAAATCCGGGGGTGTTGATGATTTGACGATCTTCGTCTGCTGTGTTGCGGATGCAGCACGCGCGACAAGTTCGATGAGTTGCTTCTGGTCAATCGGTTTGGTGAGGTATCCATAAGCGCGTTGCTTTGCTGCGTCAATAGCGGTTTGGGTGGTACCGTGTGCTGTGATTATGATAATTGAAGCGGTACTGTTGTGTTGCTGGATGTCGGTAATTAATTCGAGTCCATTGGTATCGCCTAACCAGATATCAAGCAGAATGACATCGACGTTTGTGTCTTTGACGCATGCGAGGGTCTCCGCCCCATTTCGCGCTTTGAGGGTCTCATATCCCGCCTTGTTGAGGGTGGCGGCGAGTATGTGTCGCAGGCTATCATCATCGTCAGCAATAAGCACTAAGTTTGACATGTTTTTATATTTCCTTGCGGTTCGGTTGTACGGGGAGGGACACGATGAATGCCGTGCCGATTTCGAGATTCGCATCGACTTCAATGCTGCCTTGGTGTTCGGCGAGAATTTTTTGGCTAATGTAAAGCCCAAGTCCGGTTCCCTTCTGTTTGGTGGTGTAAAATGGATCGAAAAGCATAGAAATATCTTCAGCCGGAATTCCGGGACCGTCGTCCTGAATGTGTACACGAACGACTTCCGATTCTGATAGGTGTTCAGTCTGAATTGTCAACGTTCCTTCTGCATCCATGGCTTCAATAGCGTTGTAAAATAGGTTGAGCAGGACCTGTGTGATTCCGTCTTCGTTTATATTCACCTGAGGGCAGTTGGTGTCATATTGTGTGGTGACTGTAATCGCGTGAAGTTCCAATTCGGGACGACAGATAGCGAGACTGTTATCAAGCAGATAATGGATGTCAGTCTGTTTTGCGGTTTGCATTGCGGGTTTGCTGAAAGCGAGCAACTGCTCAATGAACCGATTGAGTCTATCTACCTCTTTGATGATGATTGCGGTGTATTCGGTAATCTCTTTTTGAGAAAGTTGTACTGTGTCGGAATGAGTTGTGATAGGTGCGTCTGCTTCCGTTTCGGTGTGCTGGAGTAATTGGGTGCCGAGCCGGATGCTGCCCAACGGATTTCGCACCTCGTGTGCGATGGTTCGGACCAATCTACCGAGTGTTGCCATCCGTTCTGATTCGACGAGTGCGTCGATTGTCTGCTGGATTTTGACGCGTTGTGCGATGGTTGAGGCGATAATAGTTAGGAGTCGCCGGTCGTCCGCTGCTGAAAATTCGTCTGATGCTTTGTCGATTGTCAGTGTCCCGATGACGTGCTCGTCTACAATGATTGGGATGCACCAAAAGGCGATTATATCCTTAGATTCGACGCGCTCTGGCTCAAAAAATTTAATATAACTGAGCGGACTCCGGGTTTGCGGGACACCGATTGCTTTACCGGAAGTAAGTACCTGTTTTTGAATGTCTTCCATCTGGTCATCTGTACCCCGCTTCATCTCGGCTGGCGTGAGTCCTAAGACGGTTTCTACCGAGGTGACAACCTTTCCGTTTTCATAGAGGCGTAAAGCCCCTCGGTATATGCCGAGTCTTTTAGACAGGATTTCGATGATGCGCTGAAATAGCCCTTCTAGTTCAAGGTCCGTATTCGCTGCTTGACTTACTTCAAAAAGTGTAGAGATGTCTCGCACCTGTTTTTCTAAGTTCGCATTGACGCTGTGGATCTCTTCTATCTCTTCAGCACCGCTACGGCGTTGGGTCTGAAATTGGCGAATGACACGGATAACACCGAACGCGAGGAACGGGTAGAGCAGTGCGATGATGATGCTCTCGGTTTGGTTCGGGTAACGAAAGACGTAAACCCAATTGGCTGCTGCCGTGATACCGAGCAGGATGTTTTGTTCGCGGGGTCGAGCGTACATAACCGCGAGAATCATCACGCCGTAGTAGCAGTGGCTCGCCGCGGTGTAGTATTCCTGCATCTGAAACAGGTGCGTACTGACGTTGATGAGTAGTACAAAAAGCGTTAGGAAAAACGTGATCATATTTTAGTTGTTAGTTGTCAGTACGGATTTTTTTTTCAAAAAAATCCTTTCAGTTGTCAGTTAAAGAGATATGCTGTGGTCGTAACCGAAAAAGTGATACGCGGAAATACGCAGAAACACCCTATCAATACACAGAAATACCCAAGCAAAAACACCACAAGAATATGACTGCGTACCGACAACTGCGTACGAATCTGTCTGAATCAGGGTTCTCTGGATTAATAAACTTCCGTTGATTAATCAAAGACTCAGAAAATTGTTGAGCATTTTTAACCCGACGCGTCCGCTTTTTTCGAGATGGAACTGTGTCGCGATGAGGTTATTGTGGGCAATCGCGCTGCAGAATTCGAGTCCGTACTGTGTTTTTCCTATCACAATGTCCTTTTTTTCTGGCTCAGGGTAATAGGAATTGACGAAATAGAAATGTGCGGGATTCGGAACACCTTCAAAGATGGCATGTGCCCTTGTCTGATATACCTCGTTCCATCCGATCTGTGGGACTTTGTAAGGGTTGGGTAACCCAACCCCTACCATAGGATATTTCTTTACACGTCCGGATAGGAGCCCAAGACATTCGGCGTCTTCCTCTTCACTGTGTTCAAAAAGGATCTGGATACCGATGCAGATACCAAGCATCGGTTTGCCGGTGCGGTAGAAGTCTGTTAGCACCTGATTGAGTCCGCGTTTGTGTAGCGTTTGCATTGTGGCTTTTGCGGCACCGACACCGGGGAAGATCACGCGATCTGCGGTGCGTATTGTTTCGGGGGCGGACGTAATCTCATTTTTGTAGCCGAGGTGTGTCAATGCGCGCGCAACACTCGTGAGGTTGCCTGCGTCGTAGTCTATAATTGCGATCATTTTTTTTAGTTATTAGTTATTAGTTATTAGTTAAAGAAGTCTGTAAAGTGTTCTAAAGTTGGTAAGAGACCTCTTTCAACTTTCTAACTTTAGCGACACTTCACAACTTGCCAACTTTCTAGAAGAAACACCCCAGCAAAAACACTTTAGCACCCTTCACAACTTTCTTACTGGCCACTCTCACTGTGAGGCAAACCGATAACTCATGTAATGACTTTTTCAACTGTTTTATAGAGATTTGCTGTCTCGATGCCGGCGATAGCGGCTTCAGCCCCTTTGTTTCCTGCCTTGATACCGGCGCGTTCGAGTGCCTGCTCTATTGTGTCTGTGGTGATGACCCCGTAGATGACAGGGATACCAGTGTTGGCTGATAGATGGGAAATCCCCTTTGCGCTTTCGGCTGCAACATAATCGAAGTGCGGGGTCGCGCCTCGGATGACTGCGCCGAGACAGAGCACGGCATCGTACTTTTTACTTTCCGCAAGGCGTTTGGCGACTCCGGGAATCTCAAATGCGCCGGGTGTCCAAAAGACATCGACCGCCTCTGTGTCAACGCCGTGTCGTTTTAGGGCATCTAACGCGCCAGCGAGGAGTTTTTCGGTAATGAAGCTATTGAATCGGCTGACGACAATACCGAAGGTGAGACCTTCACCGATGAGGTCTCCTTCGTAAACGTTTGGCATTTTTTTTATTAGTTATCGGTTATCAGTTGTCAGTTTTCAGTTAAAGAGAGATTTTGCAGAACCGAAGGCCTCTTTTAACTAAAAACTGTTATACTGTTAACTGTTAACTTTCCTATTCTTTATTCCTCGTCAAGGAGGAGGTGTCCAAGTTTGGAACGTTTTGTTTCCAAATATCTGCGATTAAAGGGATTGGGTTTAGTTTGGAGTGGAACGCGTTCAACGATTTCGAGTCCATATCCATCTAATCCTGTGACTTTTTTCGGATTATTTGTCATCAGGCGCATTTTTTGGACACCTAAGTCGGCTAATATCTGCGCTCCGATACCGTAATCACGCAAGTCTGCGGGATATCCGAGGTGCTCATTCGCCTCAACGGTGTCTAATCCGTCCTTATCTTGTACTTGATATGCACGCAGTTTCCCTTTAAGCCCCATCCCTCTACCTTCTTGTCGCATATAGAGGACTACACCTCTGCCTTCCTTTTCAATGGTTTGGAGGGCAATTTCGAGTTGCTCACCACAATCGCATCTGAGTGAGCCAAAAACATCGCCGGTAAGGCATTGCGAATGTACGCGGACTAAAAGTGGTGTCGCGTCAGCGATATCGCCTTTTGTGAGTGCGATGTGCGTTTTATCATTTTCGACACTTTCACCGGCTGTATCTGTGCTTTCGTAGGCGTAGAGTTTGAATTCGCCGTGTGCGGTAGGTATATCGGCAGTTGCGACGCGTTTAATGAGTGTTTCAGTCTGGCGGCGGTATGCGATCAGGTCAGAGATCGTGATAATTTTGAGTTGATGTTTGGCAGCGAATTGCATCAACTCCGGGACCCGTGCCATGGTGCCGTCCTCGTTGAGTATTTCACAGAGGACACCTGCGGGGTACAGCCCTGCCATCCGTGCTAAATCGACGGTGGCTTCGGTATGTCCAGCGCGTCGGAGAACACCGCCGGGTTTTGCTTCTAAGGGGAAGATGTGTCCGGGTCGAACGAAATCTGAGGGTACAGCCTCCGCGTCAACAAATTTCTGGATTGTGTATGCGCGTTCTTGTGCGGAGATACCGGTGGTTACCTCTTTTGCGTCAATGGTGACAGTGAACGCTGTTTGCATTTGCGCTGTGTTGGCCGCGACCATTGGTTGGAGTTCAAGTTCGGCGAGCCGTTCTGAACAGGTGGGTAGGCATATCAACCCTCTGCCGTGTGTCGCCATGAAATTAATGGTCTCTGCTGTCACCTTTTCAGCCGCCATGATGAGATCGCCTTCGTTTTCACGGTCGGGTTCATCAACGACGATAATCAATTCTCCGCTTGCGATTGCAGAGAGTGCTTCAGGAATGGTATTAAAATTGTTTGGCATAATGGCTGTCGGCTATCGGCTATCGGCTATCGGCTATCGGCTGTCGGTAACAAGAGGTTTCTGATTAACAAAAACTCTCTTTACCGATTGCTGATGGCTGACGGCTGACGGCTATTCGATGTATCCGTGTTTTGTTAAGAAACTCAAATTGAGCGTCTCGGAAGTGGGTTGTTCAGTCCACCCCTTCTTCACCTCACTATTTTTGAGAAGCGTTTCAAGATAACGCGCAATGATGTCAACTTCAAGGTTAACGTTGGCACCGATCCCTTTGGTGCCTAAAGTTGTGACCTGCTTTGTATGTGGAATCAGGGCGACTTCAAAAGAATCCGCGTGGATGCCGGATACGGTTAAACTGATGCCGTCAACGGTCACACAACCTTTGTATGCGATATAGGGTCTGATATTGCTGCCCAGGGTTACGTGCATCAGGGAGGCATCGCCTTCGTCTTTCCATGCACAGATAGTCGCGACTTCGTCTACGTGTCCAAGTACAAGATGTCCGCCTAATCTGTCGCTTAACCGGAGTGAGCGTTCGAGGTTAAGGTGTTCACCGACCCTCCGTTCGCCTAATGTCGTTCGGCGTAGGGTTTCAGCGGATACGTCAGCGGTGAATGCCTCCGGTGTCAGTGCCCGGATCGTAAGACAGGCACCGTCAACGGCGATACTATCACCGACTGTCGCATCGGCGAGGATGTCACTCGCCTGAATTTCGAGGATGACCCCTTGCGATAGCCGCTGGATATTTCGGATTGTTCCGAGTTCTTCAACGATCCCGGTGAACATATTATAGATACCTCTATCAGTTATCAGTTATCAGTTGTCAGTTAAGAGACTCCTTGTGGTGGTTACAGACCTTGTTACTGCCACAAGAAGGTAACTGACAACTATTCGCATTTCTTTCCGACAGTTCGGAAACTGAATGGATCTATAAGTACCCTTCTATGAGAAAGTCATCGTCAGGCATCGGTGTGATACGGATGCGTTGTAAATGCGGTACGTCCTTTAAACTGGGAACCCCATCGCCGCCGATGGGTCCCGGTGCGTTCCGTCCACCGATGAGTTTAGGTGCCACGAAGCACATAACCTTATCAACGATTCCGGTTGCGATAGCGGAGGCATTGATTTCGCCGCCGCCTTCTATCAACACGCTTGTGATCTCACGTTTTCCCAATATTTCCATCAAACTCTTAAAACAGACTTGGTTTCGGTGCGCTGCTGGCGTAGTTACGACTTCTGCCCCTGCCTTTTCGAGTGTCTTGATATTCGCCATCGGTGCGTCAGGTGTTACAGCAACGATAACATCGGCACTACTTTCGACGTTGAAAATGCGTGCGTCTGTCGGCGTCCTTCCGTGTGAATCCAGCACAATCCGTGTTGCGTCTTGTCCTTCTTTATCCTGAAGCCGCGTCGTTAGTGCGGGATTATCACGCGCGACTGTGCCTCTGCCGACGAGGATCGCATCTACTGCGTCTCGGATTTCATGTCCGCGCTGTCGCGATGCTTCAGATGTAATCCATTGCGATTCGCCGGAGGTGGTCGCTATCTTCCCGTCAAGACTCATTGCAGTTTTGAGGATGACAAACGGCGTACCGGTTTGGATGTATTTCCTATGGACTTCGTTTAGTGCTGCTGCTTCCTGCGTACAAATACCTACTTGGACGCGGATACCTGCCATCTCAAGTTGGCGAATACCTTTGCCTGCGACGCTCGGATTCGGATCGACTTCTGCGATGTAGACGTTCGCGATGCCTGCCTGAATCACTGCCGCTGTGCAGGGCGGTGTGCGTCCCCAATGGCAACACGGCTCAAGGTTCGTGTAGAGTGTCGCACCTTTGGCATTTTCGCCTGCGGCGTTCAGTGCATGGACTTCGGCGTGCGGGGTTCCCGCTTTTTGATGGTAACCTTCACCGATAACTTTGCCGTCTTTTACGATGACTGCCCCGACGAGCGGATTGGGACTGGTGCGTCCGTTTGCTTGTTTTGCCAATGCCAGTGCGCGTTGCATGAAGGTTATATGTGCGTCGTTCATGCTGAAAACCGAAAACCTTTGCTTGTATAGTATATCATATTTTTCTGGGAAATCAAATTATTTATTAAGGTTTCGCTATTGCTTTTAAGGATTCAAGGACTTCTGTCTGTTGGACGAGATCGAATTGATGTGTGCCGATGTACATGTATCTGATAATGCCTGTTTTGTCAATAGTAAACGTTGACGGACGTGCGATGTTGTAAGCCTCAAGGCTGAGCCAGTGATAGACGCCGTAGCTTTTGATGACACTTCGCGTTTTGTCTACCAATAACGGGAATGTGATACCGTTTTTATTGGCATAGCCGCGGAGTTCACGGGGCCACTGCCCGGCAATGGCAAGCGGTGTCGCTGTGTGCTCGGCGTAGGCTTCAACATTTTCTTGGACTGCCGACAACTGCCGACGACTGTTCGGTCACCATGTCCCTCGGAAGAAGGTTAAGACGACGTGTTGGGTGTCTCGGTACGCTTCAAGCGCGACCTCTGCTCGTTGGTGCGATGGCAGCGTGAATGGTGGTGCGGTATCGCCGATGTTGAGAATTTTGTTTTTACGTGGCATGTGTATATTGTACGAGATATTTGGTTTGATGTCAAGTTTTTAGGAATTAGTGGTCGGCTATTGGCGGTCAGCAAGGAGGGGTTCTGATTAAACAGGTTTTGAGGCTGACAATATCCATACGGACAACGACTTCGCCAGTTGCCAGACGTTCCGGCGTGCCTCACTTCGTGCAATGTTTACCGTTCGCGTCAACAGATCAGGGATGCTTGGTTGTCGTAGATGTGATATGCCATAGCAGCACCGTGCCATCCGAACTACCACTTGCGAGTGTCTGCCCATCTGGACTGAAGACTACGCTACGGACCCAATCCGCATGCCCTTGGAGTGTTTTCTTGTGTTCGCCCGTTGCCACATCCCATAAACGGATGGTCTCGTCCAAACTGCCACTTGCGAGTGTCTGCCCATTCGGACTGAAGGCTACACTATCAACAGACCCTGAATGCCCTGTGAGTAGTGATAATTCTTGATAGGTCTGCAAGTCATAGAGCCAAATACCAATACCAGCTGCAACTGCAATAGTGTTTCCATCTGGAGAATACGCAACATTTTTAACCTTCCCTTTACCCAGGCGTGCTTTCGCACCTTCAGGTAAATGCCACGTTGTATAATCTTGAGCAAAACTGTTGCATAAAAATAGTGTTGCAATGAATAGGTATGTCAAAAAGACAAAAAATAACTTGGTTTTCATACCGAATCACGCTGTTATCCAACTCGGTAGTAAACAAACATTGTCAAGGCTTATCCAATCGTTCAAAAGCCATACAGCGAAACAGGTTGTTGAATGCGTTGGGAATTGCTTCTATAGTCTTTACTGTTGCTTCTGCTTGGTCGAAGAAGGGAGTGCGTACATGCTTCGGCGCACTTTCACAATTTCGTCGGTATCGACAAGCCGCTTGAGTTCATTTTTTATTGAGCCTGGATGTCCTTGAATGGTGTCAATGAGTTCAGATGTTTTTTTCTCGCCTGTGGCAAGTAGCGCGAAGATCTGATCACGGAGGGGGATCCGGAGGGGTCTCCCGCCTCTAAACTTCATCAATATCCGGTTCGCTTGGCTTTTGGAGACACCTAAGACCTGTTCTACTGTTTCTCTACCGGATTCGGCAGTGAGGTTTTCGCGTTCTGTCTCAAACTGCTCGCGTGTAGCGATGGTTTCAGGGAGTTTATCTAATCCGCCAGCGACCTCAAAATCTTCCCAATCAAAAAACGAGGTTTCAGGTCGATCGGTGATGTTAGGGAGTGATAGACTCGTGAGCAGGACTATTGTCTTGTTTGAGGAGTGGTTCAATCCGGCTCGCCCGATAATCTGTGAAAGTAAGCCTATGGCGTTCTGTTCATACACATGCTGGATGCGTTCGTCTTTGTAGATGCCGAATTCTGCTTCTCCATCATAACAGATCGGTTTTTCGTCGTTTCCGAAGAGAATCTGTGTCTTTCGCCAAGTGATACCTGGTGCCCAGTAAGGTGCGCCGACGACCCAAATGATATTTGCTGCTTCAAAATCTGCATCTTTTAACGTTTCGGTTCGTTTGAAACTCTCCACGAAACGGACATTCTCCTTTGCTGCGATGTTCTGCAAATGTCGTATTATTGGGCTGCTGGTGATAATTGCGTGCTGGACGTTTGGATTCTTGTCAATTTCGGCGTGGATACCGAGAAAAATGCGCTGTCCTATTCCAGACATACCGAGTGCCTGCCAGTCAGTGTCGTAGTTTAAAATTGATTGTCTCGGATAGATGCCTGTGCGAATCTGAAAGACCCGATTCCCTGCGCCCCATGCTGTCGGTTTGATGTTATGGACTTCAATGGCCTCATCTGGGAACGCTCGGCGTAAATCCTGCTCAGAGAGCGTTGAGGACATAAACAAGAGTCGTTTGACATTTGGGTGCAACACCGGCGGTACCCAAAACCGCATCTCTTTGCCGGTCCATAACATCGGTGCGTCGGCATCCCGTGTGTAATATTCAAAGAAACGCGTGAGTTGATGCCAAAGTGTCCAGTTCGGATTTGGATAGGCAGTTGGAAGTGCTCGAATCTTCGGTACAGTTGATGTATCCAAGATGCCCAATTCAATGGCTTGTGTCATTGACATCGGGATTTTCATGTCTTGGTTCAATTCAAATGTCTCAAGTTGAAAAACAGGGAGTCCTTTTGCCGTGAGTCTATCCGCGGTGTCAGTATCCATAGGAATGTAGGCATTGGCATCGCCTTCAAATTCAATAGCAAAATGTGCCAACACTTTTTCGGTTTCATCATCTACAAACTCGCGCGGTACCACTCTACCCGTTATATTAATTTGACACATCTGCCGGATAAGTGTTGTTTCTTGCGCTTGAAATGCTTGTACAGCTGCTCGGATCCGTCTGACAGGATTATCATCAACGCCGCCTTTGGTTTCTAATGCGTTTAGTAAGGCGTTGGCAAAGTTGCCTAAGGTGCTTTCGTGCCAGTTCACGCGCCATTCCTCTAAGATGTCTTTTGATATTTCACATTTTACAAACAGTTTATCTGCTTCTGCTCTATCAACGATACAGAGTCGGTCTGTGCCGTCCGCGGATTCCAGTATTTCTGCTGCCACTTTTGCGTGTCGTGGATCCAGAAACAATCTCACAGGATTTAATATTTGTGCCTGAGTACTTTTTAATGTGTCGAATTGCGACAGGTATCCACGCTGCTGACATTCTGTATAGACGGGACACTGCGGACAAAGACTCTCGCTCGGATTTCCGCCCTTTTTTTCCAGTGCGTCACACCGCTTTGGATCCTCACAGACATTACCGTGTTGAAAGGGGTTCGCCATCCGTACCTCAACGGGTATTTCTTTCACCTGTTCCCATAAGTAGTGCCGGGGTCTTCTGTGTACGACAGATGACACGTTTCGATTTTGAAAGCGTTGTTCTGTGTCTTTAGTTAGCGAGGATTGCGCAGCTAAACTGATTACGCCGCCGTTGATGACATAGGATTCTGCTGCATAACTCTTTCCGCTGCCTGCTTCGGCGATGAGTGCGAGCATTCGTGCATCCCGGTTGAAAACCTGCTGCATCTGAACAGCATTTTCTTCAAGTGTTCCGTAAACCGTGTTTTTGCCTTCCAGCTTGTGTAGCATCGAAGATGGACGTTTTATTCCCAATGGACTCAGTTCTGCTTCCCGCACGGCAAGGATCTCATCGGTTACGGGCAATCCTGTCGTCGGGACTGGTGGCAGCATACCGGTATCATCCCATATATCTGTTATATGTGTCGCTTCGATTGGGAGTCCAGTATCAGGTATAGAAGCGCGAACCCGTACCTCTCCGTCTTGCTCCCATAGCAAAATGTCTCCATCAGCAACGTTTCTGTCGGGGTGAGCCCAATGGTGAATGCCATCTTTTTCTTGTAGATAGGAAAACCCGCGCTTCAAGAACGCCACTCTTGCGAGATTAAGGTTGTTTGAACCGAGCGATGTCTGCAGAATAGACGTAGTTTGTGTAGCGGGTTCCGATGCCGTTTCTCTGGACGGTGCGGGTTGGTGAAGCGTAGCCCGAAGCGTGTCAATGGGGGCAAAGAGTACCTCTTTGGCAATGATCGGCGGATTTAGTAGATTTCCGATCAAAATTTCGTAACGCGCGTCCCAACGACTGTATCCTTTGTCTCCCAGGATTTCGAGATACACATCGCGATGGTGTAAATTTTCAGAAGTCGGTGTATGTTTATAGATATACTGCTTCGCTTCATTGGTGTTGGGATGGAGATAATTTTGAACTCTACAGGAAAAACGCAACCCACCTGACTTTGTCAGTGTCAACAGGGGGTTTGCTACAGCGTTAGCGAGTGCCTCGATACAGGTTAGAACAGCATCAGGTGCTTCGCAAATAGCCGCGTACTTAAAATTGATGTCGTGCCATTGGGTGCCATCACACTCTGAAGGGGCACCTGTATACACCTGAAGTCCCCAGGATCTGTGCCATATAGCACTGTGCCAGTCTTCTCTACTTTGGCGTTTCAAAAGCCGTTCTCCTTCAAAATCCCACGGACCGTGGTCGTGATAAGGTGCGTGTCCTATCGGCATGAAAGAGATGTCCGCCTGCTCAAGTTCATAAAGCCTTGTAGGATATCTCCAGGCGCAATAGATCGTGAAATGATAAGGAAGCCCTTTGTAGAGTGCTGGTGTTATCTTTGTCTTCCGCTGCCGAAGCGGTTTTTCGTGTCGTTGGTGACAACGCTGAATAATACCTTTTAAGGAATTCATAATCCATTTAACGCAAGTGATTCTTTATCAATAGAACTTACGCACCCCCAAATAGGAGTTATTTAAAGATCATTAGATTAAAAAGTAGTTTCAAATCGTACCGTATCACACATTTTTCTTTTTTGTCAAGTTTTTATAATAATTAAGCTTTGGACAATTCGTGTTGCGTGTGCGTTGATTTTTCAAGGGGAAACCCTGTATTTTCCTGTGAGTTTCTCATCTGGGGGGGGCTCGTAGAAAAATCCGGTATACCCGTGGGGAAAACCCTGTCTGACGTGAGTTTGAAAGATGCACAAACGAAAAGTTTATGCTACGAAAGAGCTACAGACTAACAGTCTATGCTACAAAAGAGAGTGCTTGATTCGGGAACCTTTAACTATCTTAAAATTGTCCAAACTTTAGTATAATAAGGAACAAGGTGTGTATAAGGTTTTGACATGAATGGACTCAGATGGAGGCGGTCTACTACTTTTACATCAATTCGACGAAGACTTCGTTTGCGAGGAAAAGTCCGCGGCGGGTGAGTCGGAGATGGGTGGCGGTGCGTTCAAGTAATTGAAGGTCTATCCATTTTTTGAGACTATCTCCGAACGCAGTTTCGATTTCTTCACCGAAGCGGTTTTGGTAATCTTCAAGAGAGATGCCTTCCCGTTTTCGGAGCGCAAGCATGAGGGTTTCTGCTTTTTCCGCGTGTCCGGTCAGGTGTTCTGTGTCGGCGATGGGTTTATTGCGTTTGGAGAGTTTGTTAATGTAAGGTGCTATGCCTCGAATGTTGGTGTAGCGCACGCCGTTGACATACCCGCACGCGCCCGCACCGAGTCCGATACACGGTTGGTTGTTCCAATAGATGAGGTTGTGCCTTGCATAATGATCGGGTTTGGCGAAGTTACAGATCTCGTAGTGGGTGTACCCGTGCGCGGTGAGTGTTTTAATTGTATATTGGAACATATCCGCTTCGGTGTCCTCAGTCGGTAGGTGAAGTTCACCGGCTTGCCACCCTTCATAAAATGGGGTATCCTCTTCTATGACGAGATTATAGGCTGAAATGTGGGCGGGGTCGAGAGAGATGACTTCATTGAGTGTGTGGTGCCATGCTTCCATCTTCTGGTCGGGCAGCGCGAAGATGAGATCGATGTTGATGTTCTCAAAGCGATGTTCGCGGGCGAGATGGTAACTTTCAAGGAACTCGGTAACGGTGTGGATTCTGCCCAACTGTTTCAGGGTCTCATCTTGCATCGCTTGCAGCCCGAGACTCAACCGATTCACACCGTAGTCTTGCATTAGGCTAAGTTTTTCGGTATCGACTGTGCCGGGATTGCATTCTACGGTGATTTCAGCATTCGGTGTTATTTGGAAATGCTGCTGGATGTCGGTGAAGAGCTGCGCTAAGGCGTTAGCAGAGAGGATAGAAGGGGTGCCGCCGCCGATGAAAACCGTTTGTAGTGGTTCGGTGTCTGAGGCGTAGAGTTCCATCTCTGTGCGGAGTGCTTGTAGGTATGCTTTCGCCTGTTCTTTGTGGAAGGTGTATGTATTGAAGGCGCAGTAGTAGCATTTCGTGGCGCAAAATGGGATATGGATGTAGATGGAAGATGCCATATTATTCTGTGAATTCCAATCCGATTCGGATGGCTGAGCCTGTGTCTGCGTAGGAGAACGCTTCGTTAATGTCGCTGAACGGGAAGGTATCGGAGATGATTTTGTGGAACGGATACCTGTCCCGTGTACGCATTAGGAAGTCGAGTGCCCGCGGGATGACCCAGGGTTCATAGACGATGACCCCGCGAATCGCTTTACTACAACGGACGATGTTGCCCGGATCAATCTCTGTGGGGAATCCGAGGTTGATGTTTCCGATCCAGAGATAGCGTCCACCCCAACGGAGCATCTCTACGCCTTCCGCGAGGACACGTGGCGAACCGACGAACTCAGCGACGAGATCCGCGCCGATACCGCTCGTCTGGTCGCGTACATATTCCACCCGTGATTCCATATCAATTTCGTCAACGTTGAGCGTCTCATCTGCCCCGAACTCTCGTGCTAAAGTGAGACGTGCAGGCAACCGATCGAGAACGATAATTTTTCCTGCACCCATCTCGCGTGCGACGGCTGTTGCGTAGAGCCCGAGTCCACCGGCACCTTGGATAACGACGGTATCGCCGAGGGTAATGCCAATCTGATTGAGTCCGTAAATGACTTCGGATAAGGCGCAGTTAATCGGTGACACGAGTGCGTCTGAGAGTTCGTCGGGGACCTTGAACACCCAATGTCCGGGTTTCATGTAGTAGTATTCGCCGTAGGCACCGTGGAAATGAGGTGGCTGCTCACTGGAGACACCGAGCCAATCTCGGTAGCGGTTCGGGCATCCCGGTTTTCCGTTGAGGCACATCCAGCAGTGTTGACACGGTTTGAAGTAGGAGTAGGCGATCCGATCGCCTTCGGTAAGCCGTTGCCCAATGCTATCCGTTGTGATGTTACGCCCCATCGCTTCAATTGTGCCGATCATTTCATGTCCCAACACTTGCGGGATACCGCTCTCGATTTTGGGTCCGTGTCCGCGCCAGAAGTGCAGATCGGAGCCGCAGATATTCGCCATACGAATTCGCACGAGCATGTCGTCAGGTGTGACGGATGGGATCGGATATTCCCTGAATTCCATCGGGGTTTGTGGTTGTGTAAAGATGGCGACTTTCCCGGTTTTCATTCTTTTATATTTCCTTGCGGTTCGGTTAGATACGTCTGAAATTTGAGGAGCTGTTCCATAGACCCGCTTTCCACTTCGTTTCAAGCTACATCCTTCTCCCGAAAATTTGATGTTCAAGAGAATTATCGGTTTTGGAATCCCAATGCTTTAACTTTGGGAGGAAAAACCGCCCTTGGGAATTAGACCATGGGTCTATTTTGTGAATTAATCCTCTAAAAAAAGTAAACCTTGTTCGTTTTGTTTCGTCTAAACTATTGTAGTGCAAGGTTACAAGTTATGCTTCTGTTCGCTACCCCCGTGTGCGACTTGTGTAAAGCTACAGCACAATACGGAAAAGAAACAGACGCTTGAGGGAGACGCACTCGCATTGTATATTGGCTTAACCGCCAGCGAGAAACTTTTATTAGGGCTGCTTGAGCCCTTCGTGGAGAGCGGTGGGTTGCCACCCTCTATGAAGCGAGAAGCATAAACGAAGCATGAGACTTAGGCGGACAACAAGCCTAAGTCTTTAGGCTTGGGTACTTGACGAACTAAACAGCGACGACTCGTTGTTGTCCCTTCCTATTTTCTGAGGGAATAATACGGATTTCAATATCGCGATTCAATTGGTTCAGAAACGTCAACAACCGTTCTACACTATAATGATTAAATCTTCCCTGTTTTAGCCGCGATATCTCAGGCTGCTTTACACCTAAAATCTTTGCCGCTTCAGCCTGGGTTAACTTGCGATCTTCTATAATTTGGAACACCTCAAATCCAAGCTTCGCTTTAAGAAATAGTTCCTCAGCGTCTGGCAAATCTAAATCCTTAAAGACATTGCCTGAGCTCTTTTCAAATTTAATCCTCTTGCTCATAATTTTCCTCCAGTTCTTGCGCTATTAGGCTTCTTAATACTCATCAAAATTGACAACTTTCCAGCGTCCATCAATTTCTTCGGTCTGGATTACAACTTTTCGGGTGTGGGTTGTTGTGCCACGGATTTCGATGGTGAGTTTGTAGTTAAAGAGTACGTGCGTTGCTACCTCTTCTTTACCGATGAGCTCGTGTTCAATCTTTGGCATTTCATCAAATTGTTGCCCCGGGACGCGGACTTCACTGACGCGTTCGATTTCGGCTTCGAGTTTTTCTGCGGCGAGCCCGTGGCTGAGTTGTAGGGCTGCGGTTTGGTCTGCGCGCCGGTAATAGTTATAGATAAAGTCTTCAGAAACTGCTTGCGGGGTATTCCTATTTGAACACGCGAGTATTAACAAAATAGACAGTAGGAGATATTGTGGTTTCATATTTATTAGGACTTACGCATTTTTCATGAGTCCCTACATATTACGTGCTGCTGGCGGGGTTTAAAACCCCGTCAGCGAAGGGTTTGCGTAAATCTTGTTTATTTCTTTTTGGCATGAATCATTGCGACGTTGAAGATGCGGCGCTCATGGCCGTGTGCGGGGCTGTTCACAACATCGCCTAATGCCCAGAGTGTTGAGGAACTTCCACCGTCGAAATTGATAGCGTGTCTGATACCGAGTTCACTGAAAAATTTCCCCATATCGTAGAGGGTCATCCCCATGCTATACCCGTGCTGCCTACCGTCGATAGCGATGAGGAAGAGTTTGTCGTCGTTGAATCCTAATGCGCTGCGAGGATGGCGCGAGGCACCGTTCCTATGTGCGGATGCGCTGCGGCCTCCGGATTTTCCGAACCTAATTAATTCGTGTTCAATCTTGCCATTTCTGACGAGCCTTAGATTTCCGCCAATCCCTTGCTGAACGCGTTGCCATTTTGTAGGTGTGAGCGCGATCTCCAAGGTGCCTTTTGTGGATGTTGCGATTTTCTTTGCCCACTTGCGCGCCCTGCGAGATTCTATTGCGATGACTACACCGTCAGCCGGGATAGTGCTGTTGCCGCGCGGGTTGACCTCAGTAACAATAAATCGGCTCGTGTATTTTCCGGTGATTGGGAGTTCGAGTTTCTTAAGCGTGAACTCGTAGCATCGGCGCGTCAGCGTCCTGCGTCCGAAGCGTGGTGTGAAAAGCACGACGGGACACGACGAGTCACAGATTTGGTTGATGGCATCAATTGAAAGTGTATCGGTGTTTCTGTTGCCGATGCGGAGTTTTCCATTAAGTTGTACTCTTTGCAAGAGAAACTCGCCTTCAGGGGTTACGCCGAAACTCGTTTCGCCCCATGGTGATGGCGGCGAATATCCCCATCTATCAAGTGCTATGGGGATGCTGACGAGTTCGCCGTTTTGAATGTGTAGATTAAAAGTCATACCGCCGCGTCCATAAGAGTCGCCTCGGATGCCGAAACTTCCGTTAACACCAGCGAGCGGTAATATCTTTTTTCTCATGAGTCGCCGGGTAACGTTTGTGACGGTTTCACGCCCTATAATCTGATCGTTGGCGAGTTCGACATCGAATTGGAGATTTTCCGCTGTGCGATCCATTTCTGCTATGTAAACGGCAGCTCCGCCGGTCCACCAGTAGCGGTGGAGTCGAAACCCTTCTGGCCAACGTTTGCGATTGATTTCATCGCGCCGTATGACGGTGTCAGGGAGTTTCTCTCGTGACTTGCTGGTAGCGGCGTTGCTGTAGAAGAATGGGTGTTCAACACCGCGGAGCGCGCTGATGACCAAAATAGATAGCAGAATAAGTGTGCCTACTATCGCTAAACGTGTGAGGTAAGATCTGTTTTCTTGAACCATTCTTTTAACTTTCCTTACGGTTCGGTGAGGTGGGTCTGTAATTTCGGAGTGCCTCTCCGTAGCGTCGCATGTGCCGTTGTTGCATGCTGCGTTTTCTGAATCGGAGCAGAAACCCAATATTTAAAAACTTGCTTTTAAGCCGATGCCCGTGAGGATTGATACCACTTGGTCCCCTGATGTTATGATGCCAGCCTGTAGAAATTTTTGATATGCTTTGACAACTACAGCCGAAGTCGGTTCGACGTAGATGCCTTTGGTTGCGAGCGTTGCCAATCCTGTTTTAATGTCTGTATCGTCAACAGTCGTAAATGCGCCGTTTGTGGTACTAATAGCCTCCAAAATCATCTGCCCTCGGATCGGGAGTTCGGCGGTAATTCCTTCGGCGAGTGTTTTATCGGTTTGCGGCATTCTTGAGACGGCTTCTGTTTTATTAACGTGGGCATTATAAATCGGGCAACAGACATCGGGTTGAACGCCAAGAAGGCGAGGGACGTTTACGATGATCCCTTGTGCTTGTAATTCGCTGAAGCCGATAAAGAGTCCTAAATAGATACTTCCGAATCCGACGGGACAGATAACATGTGTGGGTGCGCGCCAGCCGAGTTGCTCAACGATTTCATAAGCAAGCGTTTTTGTGCCTTCCAAGAAAAACGGGTGCCAATTGTGGGATGCATAACAGGTGGTCTCTGCTGCGAGTTTCACTGCCTCCGTTGTCGCCATTCGGTTTCCGGGGACCAGTTTTAACTCGGCACCGTAAGCGGAAATTTGTTTTAGTTTTCCTTGTGAGGTAGACTCAGGACAGTAGATGGTGCAATGGATACCTGCTCTCGCGCTGTAGGCGGCTATTGCGGCACCTGCATTGCCCGATGAATCTTCAACGATTTCCTCAACACCGAGTGCTTTGAGATGGGTGAGGAGAACGGACGCACCTCTATCCTTATAGGAGCCGGTTGGACAAAGATAGTCCAATTTTACGAAGTGTTCCGGTGCATCAACGTCAATCGGGACAAGTGGTGTCATGCCTTCGCCGAGGGTGACAATATCTGTGTCCGCGTCGATTGGCAGTGCCTCTCGATACCGCCAGAGGGACATCGCTGCCGGAACTTGTGCGTTCGGCAAGATATGCGAATCCTTGATGAGATTCAGTGCGTTGCCGCAGTCGCACTTATAGCATAACGGCGAGATTTTATAGGTTTTGCTACATTCATTGCACAGATAATTCATTGTTGGTTGTCAGTACTCAGTTATCAGTTGTCAGTTGGCACGGTCGAAAACCTCGCCAATGCGGTTCCCAACTCCGGCAGGCACTTCAGACCGCGCCTACTAAAATGTATTATTCACTACCAGTTTTGAGTTGTCCCCAAGTTGTCGTTAATTTTGATGTTGGGTCAACGGCTTGTGGGATGCCGAATGGACTGTCTGGATCGAAATCCTCCGGCGGTTCAATCGTACTGAACCAAACTCGATTGATCCAGATGGCTCCTTTACCGTGAGAGGAGAATCGAAAATCCGAACCGTTTGCGCGGTTCTCAAACCGACCGTCTTTGATTTCCCAAATATGGACGAGCCATTTATCGGTTCCACCCGGTTTTACAACAAGAAATGCGCCATCGCCTGCGCCACGAAATGCGCCGCCAACGGGCCCGGCACCGTTGCTGTCGTATTGGCAATCAATCTCCTGTGCTTCATTGGAATCGAAATATTCCATGACGATCCATGCTTTATGCTTCCCACCAAACAGAAAAGAATCATCAATTTTGAAGTACATGTGATTGTGTCCGGGACCGTTATAGGGCCAGGGGTTCTCTAAACAGTCAACACCCCCTTGGACAGCGGGTTCCGTCACGCCATCACCCTGCTCACTTTGGGTTAATAAGACACCGTTGCTCTCTTTTCCGACATCTACCCAAATGAAGTTTTTACCTTCTTCCGGTTCTTCAGCAGCGAATGTAGCTACTGACATCAGCACGCACTGAATCAAAATCAGTGTTGTTGTCCATTGGATACGGTTTAACATCAATGCCTCCTTAAACTTCGAGTTAGAATTAACCCGGATTACCACTTTAGTTAGGAAAGGTCGTGGTCTAACGGTATGGTTATTTTCCACATCTATTTGAGAGGATGATATGTCTATAGTACGCCAATAGTTTTTGTTTTGACTCTTCTGTAAGAAAATGTGCGATATAACTGCTATTTCAAGATGAGCATCCGTCTTGTTTGCTGGAAAGAAGGCGTTGTCAATTGATAGAAATAGATGCCGCTTGCAACCGGTTCACCTAAGGCGTTGCGTCCATCCCAATAGGCGGCGCGTCCACGGTTCTGATAGAAGCCAGCCTGTTGGTAGCCGATCGAAAGTGTGCGGATAAGGTTGCCTGTCGCGTCATAGATAGATAAGGACACGGCACCGGTTTCCGCGAGATGATAAGGAATCCATGTTTCAGGGTTAAATGGGTTCGGATAGTTCTGAAGCAGACGACTCCGCTTTGGGGTGCCGATACTGTTGAGTGTTACGCTCAGAACAGCTTTTTCGAGATTGGCGGCGTTCACTGTGAAGTTGAATTTTTCTGAAACAATATTTCCGTTTGTATCGGTGACAATTAATTCTATTGTGTCCCCGATTGCTATGACGCTGCGGTAGTTGAGGTTGGCGGTGGCAGTGGCGAAATAATTATCGCGAACTTGAGAGGTCATGACGGTATTTGTCCGGAGGTTTCGGATTTGGACGCTATAACCGTTAAAGTGCTGCAAACCTTTTAAGTGTCCACTGACAACAAATGCCCATATCTGGTTGGCGTTAGTACCCGGTGCTGCAGCGACCTGCGTCTGATTCGTCCATCCTGTCCCGGTGAAGACAATGTCGCGTGCCGTTGGTAGATTGACGATGTACCCTTTTGCCCCTTCTATGGGAAATCCATCGTCAGGTGCGTTTGGTGTCCATGCCAAAAACTTCTGTTCTGCAGCATCAAGCGCGATGACGGTTGTCGCCCCGGTCTTTAGTGCGAGTGCGCGTGCTGTCATGTGGACAGTCGGTTTCAACGGTACGGACAGCATGTTCAAACCTGTAGAAAGGTGCATGGAGAAAATATTGCCGAAACCTTCTCCGTTAGGTCTACCGAGGAAACCGGGTCTACGTCCATCTGCTGAGTCATAATAACCGATAATACTTCCATCTTGATTAACATTTCGGACGACGGTGGTAATACCGCCTGGGAACCGCACTTCATAGAGGGTGCCATCTGGCAGGAGGATATAGGACCGCAGAATATCATTTACAGCTTTGGCTCTGAAGCCGATAACACCGGCATCGGTGATGGTGTTCACAAATAGGAATGTGAGGTTCGGCATAGTTGGGAGATCAATAGTGGTGAAACTGCCGTCGGGGTGGCGTATGAACCCATGAGGCATCCCATCAGCATCCACGTAGCTGCCGACGACGGCACCTGCAGCGTTAACAAAGTCCCCATAAGTATTGATCGCGCCTGGAAATGTAATTGTCAGTTCCCCTGAGAAGGCGTGGGTGACTCCTGCTGCATCGACGATGTTACCACTCAGTGCCCCTGTTTCATCACTAAGACCGTAGATATGGGTTTCGGCTGCACCGGGAAAATCGTATTGGCGAAGTTCGCCATTTTCTAAGATAACACCGTGGTAACGTCCATCCATATCTTTGTAGTGTCCCGCTGCTTTTCCAGCGTTGTCGAGCGCATAAAAAAAGGTCCCCAGAGACCCGGGAAAATCGTACGGGGTGAAAACACTGTCTATCAATGTGAAAGCGATAGTTTTTTTGCCATCAGGGCCTCGTGTGTTCCCCGCATAATCTCCGAAGTCGTTACTTGCAGTCACCTCCAGAAAATCGACACCGGGGACTTCAATGGTTTCAAAGATGTAGTCGGCAGTTGGTGTTTCGGTTTCGACCTGTGCAGCGGCGTACCCTGTGAAACAGATGGTTAGACATATAAACGAGATAAGTGCTGTTTTTGTGTGGTGATCCATAACTCTCCTTTTTTAGTATGCGTTCGGAGACCGTCAGTAGCGGTTTTTATTTATTATATGTTGTTCAAACCGATATCAAAAGGAATTCACTATGAATATTATAGCACTTTTCTGTGATATTGACCACTTTTTATTTTTTGAGGATGGGGCATTTATGGTAGATTTTAGAATTACTTGGACACTCTTAGTGCGAAGTCAACCCCCTAAATCCCCCTTATCAGGGGGACTTTAAGAGCAAATGCCTTTTTAGTGCGAAGTCAACCCCCTAAATCCCCCTTATCAGGGGGACTTTAAGAGCAAATGCCTTTTTAGTGCGAAGTCAACCCCCTAAATCCCCCTTATCAGGGGTATTCAGTTCTCGGTTTTTCGTCCAATTTTGGACACCCCAGGCCGGTAGGTGCGGTTTGGAACCGCACCGGGCTTGAAGAAGAAGATTCAAAAATGTAGAAAACCCGATAATTCATCTAAAACTAAATAGCCCTGTCCCCCTTATCAGGGGGACTTTAAGAAGATAGGCTTAAAAAAAGATGCCACAGTTATACCGATGGCATAACTGTGGCACCTGTAAGTTCTCTAGGGATTGACGCTATTTTACAATGACGAGTCGCCGTGTTTGCTGGAAAGTGGGTGTCGTCAACTGGTAGAAATAGATACCACTGGCAACGCGTTCGCCTGAGGCGTTACGTCCATCCCAATAAGCGGCACGTTCTCGACTGTTATAGAAGCCTGCGGATTGGAAACCGAGCGAAAGCGTGCGAACCAACTTCCCAGTTGTATCGTAAATGGATACGGATACAGAGCTGTCTTCGGAGAGTTGGTACGGAATCCACGTCTCCGGGTTAAACGGATTCGGGTAGTTCTGCAACAACAGATTTTGACTTGGTTTACCGATGCCATCAAGCCTGACAGACAGAACGGCGTTTGCCAGATGCTCAGGTGTCACTGTGAAACTAACGGTTTGTGATTCAAAGTTTCCATCCGGACCGAGGACGCGCAATTCAATCACATCTCCAACTTGGACGACGCTGCGTCTCGTCAAGTCGGCAGTCGCAGCGGCGAAATAATCCTCTTGCACGGGTGCGGTAATCGTGTTGTTCGTTCTCAGGTTGCGGACGCTGACCTGATAGTTTCCGTGCGATGTGGGTTTGCCTTCCAAGTGTCCACTGACAACGAATGCCCATGCTTCTTGGGGCATCTGCGTGGATACGGCAGTCGGTGCTGCAGGGGTTTCTTCGGCGGGGTCTGTCCAAGGTGCGCCGACGAATGCGAAGTTGCGTGCTTCTGGGACATTGACGATATAGCCTTTCGCGCCTTCAATCGGGAACCCGTCGTTGGGTGCGCTGGGTGTCCATGCGACGAACCGCTGACTTGCGGCATCAAGCGTGATGACGGTTGTCGCGCCTGTCAAAGCAACAAGCGTTTTGGCGGTCATCGGTGTTAATGGTGCCAAAGGCACAGATAGCATGTTCAAGCCTTTGGTGAGTGTGGCAGTGTAGAAGTTGCCAAAATGCGTGCTTTCTGCCTCAGTAGTGGGTCTGGCGATGAACCCGTGTCTGCGTCCATCGGGTGAGTCGTAGTGTCCGACGATCGAACCGTCCTGATTGATATTCCAACCTTCCGTGCTAACGCTGCCTGGATACTGAACTGGATGTAGCCCGTGCTGGAGTGAACCGACATGCGTGCGCGGGACACCATCGATTCGTTTGGATCTGCTAACCAAAGTGCCTACATCGTTGATACCGTGCATAAAAAAGAATTCAAATTCTGCAGCTTGTGGGAAGTCAAGAGATATAAACCTGCCATCCGCGCTACGCATGTATGGATGATATATACCCTCAGCATCTATGTAGCTGCCCACCATACGACCGCTCGCGTTTATAAAATCGGCGTAAGTTTCCGATGCCCCCGGTGCTTCAACGACTGTGTCGCCTGAGAATCCGCGGCGAACGCCATCAGCACCTATAAAATTACCTGTTAGTGCACCCGTCGCGTCGCTAATCCCGTAGATCTCCGTTTCGACGGCACCTGGGAATTTGTATTCCCGTAACTCGCCATTTTCCAAGACGACACCCTGGTAGAGCCCGTCGCTATCTTCGTAGTGTCCGGCAGCATTCCCGTTATTGCCGAGCGCATAGAAATAAGTGTTCTGCGAACCGGGGAAATCATAAGTTGTAAAAACACCGTCAATGAGTGTAAAGGCGACATCTTTTTCGGCATCAGCACTCCGCGTGTACCCTGCGTAATCCTCAAAGTCGCTACTTGCCGTTAACGCTAAGAAATCTACACTCGGAACATCAATACTCTCAAAACTATAATAGAAGTCAGCGGGTGTGGCAACAGGCGGGTCGTCAACGGGTGCATCGGTGTCCGTTATGGGTCTGGCGATAAATCCGTGTCTGCGTCCATCTGCTGTGTCATAGTGTCCGACGATAGAGCCGTCCTGATTAATATTATAACCTTCCGTGCTAACGCTGCCTGGCACCTTAAATTCTTGTAGCCCCTCTTGGAATGTGCCGACAAGGGTGCCTGGAACATTATCCACCTGTTTAGTTCGTGCGACGACAACATTTGCATCATTGATACCGTGCACAAAAAAGTATTCCAGACTTGCTGCTCCTGGAAGCTTGAGAGGTACAAACCTGCCAGTCGGCGTACGTATGTATGGATGATATAGACCGTCAGCGTCTACGTAGCTGCCGACCATCCCTCCGCTCGAGTTTACAAAATCAGCGTAGGTTTCCGATGCTCCGGGGAACTCAATGATTTCGTCGCCTGTGAATCCGCGGCGAACGCCAGAGGCATCTATATAATTACCCGTCAGTGCCCCGGTGGCATCAGAAATACCCCATAGCTCCGTCTCGACAGCACCCGGGAAATCGAATGGCTGCAACTCGCCATCTTTCAAAACGACACCGCGTTTTAGACCGTCGCTATCTTCGTAGTAACCAGCAGCATCCCCATTATTACCGAGCGCGTAGAAATAAGTGTTCTGGGAACCAGGGAAATCGTGTCTCTTAAAAACACCATCAATGAGCGTAAAGCCGACGATCTTTTCGCCATCAGCACTCCGGGTGCTGCCGGCGTAATCCTCAAAGTCGCTACTGGCACTCAACTGTAAAAAATCTACACCCGGAACGTTGATCGTTTCAAAAGTATAGTTGTCACTGGCGAGTGCGACAGCGGGTTCAGTGTTGTCTTGTGCAGCAATATCCCTTAGGAAAAAGGAATTGAAGCACATAAACAACGTAAATATGGAAAATAAAAAACTGGTCCTAATTTGAATGTGCATAACAGAGGTTTCCTCCAAAATAAACAGATTTCAATATTTTTTTCATCTAATCTTCGGGCAGGAGACCCAAGTATTTATGCTTGGGAGGAATGCCCGCATCCTATATTTTTCTTGATAAACGCCAAGGATTGTAGTATAATGATAGTATCACAGTGGCAGACATGTTTAGCACTATCGCCCCCTTCCCAGTAATGGGTGGGGACCCCGGTAGTGTGTCTGCCTACCCACTCAACAGGGGTTAATACTGTCAAATGTGAATCACTATGCGAAAAAAACGAAAACAAAAACGTAAGCGTAGAACGCATAAATATCAGATACGCGAACACCCGCAAAATATGCGTCTTGGCAACATGCTTGACGATCTTGGCGATGTCCACAACCACTTCTTGGCATTGGAGAACCGCTATTATCGTATCTACGGCAAGTATGCGGGACGTTACCGCCTGCAACCGCATTTGACGAAGTTGCTTCAACGCACCAAGAAACATTGGGCGTGGATCCCTCGCGATACGCTTGACGCGGTGATTATCCGCCTGCATCTCGCTTGGGAAAGGTTCTTTGACTTTCCCCATGTAGGCCGCCCAAAGTTCAAGAAGCGTGACAAATATCGTTCTGCGAAGTTTCAAAGTGGTTATATTCTTGAAGAAGGACGTGTGCGTCTCTCTTTCAAAGCGTGGGATGCCCCCTCGCAAACCTTGAAATTTAAGAAACGTTGGTTTTCTTTTCATCATCACCGCGATTGGAAAGGCGAAGTTCGCTATATCCAAATCTTGCGTGATGCAGTTGGAACATACTGGCTTTATGTCGTGACAGATGACACGTCGAAAGAAGTGTTGCCCGCTACAGGTGAAAGCGTAGGGGTAGACTTCGGTATGGACACGTATCTGACACTCAACACGGGTGAGAAGATACAGTCTCCACAATTCTTGAAACAGTCCTTGACCGAACTCCGAAAACTCAATAAAGGTCTTTCGCGTAAAGTTAAAGGTTCTCACAATTGGTGGCGTGCTATCCGTCAACTTGCTCGGTTCTATAGGCATATCGTCAACCAACGCAGAGATTGGCATTTCAAACTTGCCACAGACCTCTGCCGAAGGTTTGATACTATCGCCACTGAGACCTTGAACCTTGAGGGTATGAAACGCCTCTGGGGACGCAAAGTCTCCGATCTTGCTTTCGGAGCGTTTGTTGAGATATTGGAATACAAGTGTTTGAAACATAATCGCGACTTCCGTCAAGTCGGTCAATGGACAGCTACAACGAAACCGTGCTCGGATTGTGGTTTTCACAACGCAAACCTAACGCTTTCAGATCGGCAGTGGATATGTCCCGAATGTGGTTCCCATCACGACAGAGACGTCAACGCTGCGATAAACATTTTGCGGGCTGCTTGTGGTCCCGCTGTGGAGCAGACGTAAGACGTTTCCGAGGAAACGCGAACTGCTACGAAGCACAAGCCCAATCCTTTAGGTTTGGGTGCCTTGACCTTCAGATCCGTTAGAAACTTAGAAATATGGAAATTGGGAAGATAGCGGACACAGTGTTTCTCACAATGTTCCTTTTTTATTCTTCCTCAAAAACCTAAAAATTTATGTTCTAATATTACTTAAAAAAAACAATATATCAGATACCCCGTCCTGAGAGATGATGTTTGCGTTCAGCGATACGGTAAAAGGGAGGACTGGGTTCTTGGTACGTTCAAAACTCTCGTAAAGTATATAACATTTTGAAAAAAAAGCAAGAAAAATTTCATCTGTTTTCTTAATTTTGTCGGATTGGATATCTAAACGCCTAAGGATCATCAGATTTCAGCAGATTGCGGATTTACACATCTGTTTTAGGTTTAACAGGTGTCACGGTTACACCGATGGTACAACTGTGACACCTGTAAGTTCTCTACAGATTGCCGTTACTTATAGTTTGTATCAAATGACCCCATGAGTTATACTTATAGTATGCGTTAACTTAACAGATAGATGTATTTGCATCACTGACACTCTCCTCATGGAGGTCAATTCTCAACGAAAATGCCAGCGAATTCAACTTAATCCCCTCATTAGGGATGACTGGGAAGTTAATAAACATCAGCCTTCCAGCTATCATAAGGTCATTTGATACTATTTTCTAATCAACATTTTACGCGTCGCCGTGAAATCGCCTGCGGTGAGCGTATAGAAATACAGACCGCTGGCGACGGGTTCGCCAAGATTGTTTTTGCCGTCCCAATACGCTGCGCCGGAACGAGACTGATAGATGCCCGTTGCCTTATGTCCTAATGACAACGTTCTGACCAAGGTACCATCCACCGCATGGATGCGGAGCGTTACATCTGCGGGTTTTGCCAATTGATAGGGAATCCATGTCTCTGGGTTAAACGGATTCGGGTAGTTCGCTAAGAGTGCTGTCTCTTTTGGCATCAATGCTAACAGGAGCTGCTCCAAGAAAATGATACCGCGTTGTGAGGTGGTATCCGTGGGATTTAATCGTCGTGCTTGCGCCAGCCATTGCTGCACGGTCTCTGCGGAGAGGTTGGCAGCAGCGGGTGCGCCAGCAGCCATTTCGCCAAATGCGGCAGCGACAGCGACGAGGTCTTGAATGTTGACGACACCATCGCTGTTGACATCAGCGGGTGTGTCGCCAGCTGCCCCGAGAGCTGCAGCGACAGCGACGAGGTCTTGAATGTTGACCATGCCATCACGGTTAACATCTTCAGGCGGGTGTATCGGTGAGGGTGGCATGAGGTCCCACAACAATACAGTGCCGTCGCCACTCCCACTTGCCAGCGTCTGACCATCGGGACTAAAAGATACGCTAAAGACCCAACCCGTATGCCCCGTGAGCGTCCGAAGATGCTCCCCCGTGTTCACATCCCAAAGACGAACCGTCCGGTCCACACTCCCACTTGCCAGCGTCTGACTATCGGGACTAAACGAAACGCTAAAGACCCAATCCGCATGCCCCGTGAGCGTCCGAAGATGCTCCCCCGTGTTCGCATCCCAGAGACGAAACGTCCCGTCGTCACTCCCACTTGCCAGCGTCTGACCATCGGGACTAAAAGATACGCTATTGACAATATCCGGATGCTCTGTGAGGGTCCAAAGAGGATCCCCCGTGTTCACATCCCAAAGACGAACCGTCCGGTCCTCACCCCCACTTGCCAGCGTCTGACCATCAGGACTAAAAGATACGCTACTGACATAACCCGTATGCCCCGTGAGCGTCCGAAGATGCTCCCCCGTGTTCACATCCCAAAGACGAACCGTTTTGTCCACACTCCCACTTGCCAGCGTCTGACTATTTGGACTAAACGAAACGCTATAGACCGTCCCCGTATGCCCCGTGAGCGTCCGAAGATGCTCCCCCGTGTTCACATCCCAAAGACGAACCGTTTTGTCCACACTCCCACTTGCCAGCGTCTGACCATCGGGACTAACAGAAACGCCCCAGACCCAATCCGTATGCCCCGTGAGCGTCCGAAGATGCCTCCCCGTGTTCGCATCCCAAAAACGAACCGTCCCGTCTTCACTCCCATTTGCCAGCGTCTGACCATCGGGACTGAAAGAAACGCTAAAGACCCAATCCGTATGCCCCGTGAGCGTCCGAAGATGCCTCCCCGTGTTCACATCCCAAAAACGAACCGTCCCGTCTTCACTCCCACTTGCCAGCGTCTGACCATCAGGACTAAAAGAAACGCTACTGACCACATCCGTATGCCCCGTGAGTATCCGAAGATGATGCGTCCAAAGATGCTCCCCCGTGTTCACATCCCAAAGATGAACCGGCCCTTGGTAAGTCCCAGTTGCCAGCGTTTGACCATCAAGACTAAAAGAGACGCTACTGGGCAACACCGGCGGATCAGTCCCCCAGGGCTGCAGGGGCAACAGAAGAAGATGCTCCCCCGTGTTCACATCCCAGAGATGAACCGCCCCCCCGTAAGTCCCAGTTGTCAGCGTCTGACCATCAAGACTAAAAGAGACGCTATAGACCTCACCCGTAGGCACCGTGAGGGTCTGAAGATGAGCCCCCGTCCCCACATCCCAAATACGCACCGTCCCGTCCCCACTCCCACTTGCCAGCGTCTGACCATCAGGACTAAAAGAAACGCTTTCGATCCTACCCGTATGCCCCGTGAGCGTCCGAAGATGAGCCCCCGTCCCCACATCCCAAATACGCACCGTCTTGTCCCAACTCCCAGTTGCCAGCGTCTGACCATCAGGACTAAAAGAAACGCTAAAGACATCATCCGTATGCCCCGTGAGCGTCCGAAGATGACTCCCAGTGTTCACATCCCAAATACGCACCGTTTTGTCCAAACTCCCAGTTGCCAGCGTCTGACCATCAGGACTAAAAGAGACGCTTTCGATCCTACCCGTATGCCCCGTGAGCAGGTCGAGTGTTTCACCCGTTTGCGCATCGTAGAGCCAAATACCGATATGACCCGCAACCGCCAAACGCCTGCCATCCGGGGCATACGCAATATTACCAAAAATCACCCCTTTGCCGAGGCGGGCTTTGGCACCTTCGGGCAAACGCCATTGCGTATCGTCTTGATATTGGGCGAAGGTGCTGGGTAGATAAAATCCTGAAATCAGAAATAGTCCTAAAAATGTTGAAACTAACGTCTTTTTCATGCTAAAGATTCTCCTTTTTCACGAATCGGTGTTTATGTGTTGATTTTAGATAATTGGGTTTTCAACGCTAATAGCATTTACGCGAATAAGAAACCCTAAATCATCTTGTTCTAAACAGATACCTCTTGGAAATATGTGTGTTTAGGGCTTACGCATTCCCTCTTAAAGTCTCCCTACCCCTGATAAGGGGGAGTGATAAGGTGTTTCCCCCAAGGGATTTAGGGTGTGAAAACTACTGAAATTACTGCTTTTTGCATAAGTCCTATTTATTCTGCAAAATTATCATATTTAAAGCAAGAAATTTATAGTAAAACCCATAATCACCTCATAAGTGTCAATTTAGGCTCGGTCCCCGGACCCGGTAGGGTTCAAGAGCTGGTGGAGACGTTTTTCTATAAACATACTGAAGAAATAGGCAGAAATACCCTATCAAAGACCGCAAGCAGAAACACCCCAAGGAAATAAATCCTCCGGAACTCAAGAGGACTTTTGAGGTCTGAAAAGTTTGTGGCTAAGTTCCGGTTCGGTTAGGAATGCAGATCGCATTTGGGCGTGTACGCCGCAAAACCGAACCATAGGTGTCAATTTAGCGATTTTCACGGTATTGCAGGGACGGTCTATAGATGCCGCCCCTACGGGGCTAAAGGGTCTCGGGCAAACACGTTTCTACACAGATACCGTCGCTACGCGACTGAAGAGGTTTTTGGAGTCTTCAATGCTTCCGCGTCGTATCCGGTTCGGTTAGGAATGCAGATCGCATTTGGGCGTGTACGCCGCAAAACCGAACCATAGGTGTCAATTTAGCGATTTTCACGGTATTGCAGGGACGGTCTCTATAGATGCCGCCCCTACGGGGCTAAAGGGTCTCGGGCAAACACGTTTCTACACAGATACCGTCGCTACGCGACTGAAGAGGTTTTTGGAGTCTTCAATGCTTCCGCGTCGTATCCGGTTCGGTTAGGAAACCGAACCTACCGGGTCTGGGGGTGAAAATTCGATTGAAAATGGACAATTGAATGCCCCTGAGACACGAGATTGATTTCCTTGAATATTTCAAGCAGATGTGTTATACTACATATTAAGCCTTGTAGAGGTGATATGTTTGTAAGAAGGAGAACAGAAAATGCACCTTGATTTTCGGGACGTGCTGGACCTGTCTTATGTGGTCGATGAGAAGAGTCCATGCGAGCTGCCGATTGATCCTGCTAAAATTTATGACCAAGCGACGTTGGAAAAAGATGGCTACTTTGAAAGCCGTATTGACACGTCTGGACACTACTCTACGCACATGGATGCCCCCTGTTTAATGTATCCGGGTGGCGCGACTATCGCCGAGATTCCAAAGGAGAAACTGACCGGATCTGCTGTGTTGATGGATTTTTCTGCGATCAAGAAACCGAACGACGCTGTCACCGCAGAAGATATTGAGGCATGGATCGCTGAGAATGGCGAGATTATAGCAGATAGTATCGTCTTTATGCGAACCGGAATGGACAGATTCGTCTATCAGGATAACTTCAACCGAGAGTGGATCGGTTTCAGTGAAGACGCAGCCGAACTCCTCGTTGAGAAGGGCATAAAGGTCATCGGAACGGATGCCTGCAGTATTGACTCGGTAGCGGGACATCCACCGTTGCACGACGGTTTACCGCCTGCACACCTTGTTTTCCTCGGAGCCGGTATCCCGCACGTCGAAGATCTGTGTAATTTGAGTCAACTCCCGACGCACTTCTATGTGGTGATCGCACCACTAAAGTTAGCACGGAGTTCTGGGGCACCGACGCGTGTATTCGCGTTCGTATAAGTCCCCTAAAGATGTACCTATCTCCTTCAGATAGGGTGCGGTTTTGCAACATAAAAAATGATACGCAATATCCCCGAACCGATCTTAAATCTATTATACGAAATCGGTGAAGTGGCAGGAAAAAACGCCTATCTTGTCGGCGGATTCGTCCGAGACCTCCTCCTCAAACGACCAAGTCTTGATATTGACATCGTTGTAGAAGGAGACGCGACCGAAGTCGCAGAAATGATGTGTGATCGGTGGAACGGGACATTGGAGACGCATTCACAGTTCGGTACGGCAACCGTCACACCTGAAAATATTGACCTACCTAAAGTGGATTTCGTTACCGCACGGCGTGAAACTTACCAAGGTGCTGGCACGTTACCTATAGTGCAACGCGGGACGCTCATTGATGATTTGCGCCGACGGGATTTTTCCATCAACGCGCTTGCGATGCGTTTAGATCCAAATACTTTTGGCACTATCGTTGATGAGACAGGTGGATTACCAGACCTTGAGGCGGGTATCATTCGGGTGCTTCACAATCAGAGTTTTATAGACGATCCGACACGTATCTTCCGTGCTTCTCGGTATGCTGGACGCTACGGTTTCCGGATCGCTGAAACCGATGAGGTTCTGATTCAGGAGGCACTTTCAGTATTATCAGAACTGAGCGGTGAACGGATACGGAACGAAATTGATAGGGTGCTCCTTGAGAAAAACGCAGCGAAGATTGTAGAACATCTTGCAGAACTCGGCGTATGGGAAACCATCTGCATCGACTGGCATATATCGGCTACGTTTGCGGACGATTTTAAGGCAGCAGAACAGGCAATAAATTGGGCATCAATGCATCTTGAAGATGAAGCGTTTCAGCCAGAACGGGTGCGTTGGATGACACTCTTCGGTACTCACACGCCGATATATCAAATTGAAGCCATCAGTTTCAGACTGGTATTAGCGCATCAACTCCAGCGACTGATAAGTCGCACACAAGCAATGAAACGCGGGGTCTCACTTGAAGAGGTGACAGCACCAGCCTTTGAAAAATTGGGATTCCCACTGTCGGAGAACGCATCTGTTGAACATCAAAACGGAATGTGGTGCATCGTTGATACGGACAATATGAAAACCTATATCTGTGGAGACGGAAATCTGTATCGGGTAGAGACACCGCTCACTGCTTATAGGCAGTTGGAACAGACGCTTACGGCATTAAAGGAAACAGTCCGGCCGAGTGAGATTTATCAATTGCTAAAACCGTATCCGATTGAAGCATTAGTACTCGGTTCTATAGATGTAACGGTCCCGGAATGGAAACGTAAAAAAATAAGAGACTATCTCTTCACGCTTCGCAAGGTTCAACCCTTTATCACGGGAAACGATTTGATAGCATTTGGGGAAAAACCGGGGAAAGCATTTGAAGCTCAGTTGTGGGAACTATTCGCCGCACAATTAGATGGTGAGATAATAAAAAAAGAAGAGGCATATTCTCGCTTACGGAAAACACATACTAATGGCTAATTTCGATCCTTTCGCAGCAATTCTTATAGTTATACAGTTCATTATCCTATTAACCTTCCATGAGTGGGGACATGCCAAATCAGCAGATATGTTAGGGGATCCAACAGCGCGTGATCAAGGCCGGATGTCCCTGAATCCGGGTGTACATATTGATATTGTCGGGACAATTATACTACCGCTGTTCGCTTCATTTTTTGGGGGTGCCTTTTTTGGATGGGCAAAACCGGTGCCAGTGAATCCGTACAACCTCAAAAACTGGAGACGCGATTTAATGCTAATCGCGGCGGCAGGCCCTTTCATGAATATCGTGCTCACCTTCATAATTTTAGGAGGCCTGAAGATAGCATTAGAATTTACACCATTCGACCCGACCACCTCTCAACTTCACGCTGTAATACATAGGCAAATTATTCGGCCGATGGCACTTATCAGTGTATTTCTCGCAGCGTTTAATATGCTCCCGCTTTTTCCATTAGATGGGTTCAGCGTTGTTAGAGGCTTGCTCCCCGAAAATGCAGCACGTCAATTTGAAAAACTGAGTCCGTATGGGATGCCGATTCTGATGTGCCTTATCTTTTTGCCGTTTATCCTCCCTGTCCCTAATGTATTGGGATTCTTGGGGAACATCAGTTACGAAATATTTTATTTTATAGGGAAAATCGTTGGCTTACAATAAACAATTCAGGACTTACACACTTTTTCATGATGACGGACATCCGACGCACTCTGCAGTCGGGGTTTGAAACCCCAACTGCAGTGAGGCTGCGTAAGTCCTACAATTGATTTCTTTATCGTAAATTTGAACCTATGTGTTTTATTATGCCCGACACTGCTGAAAACACCTAATATGCTAACAGAAACACCTGAACCTCTTGGCAATCAAGACTTGGAAACGACATCTACTGCCGCAGCCGCGCTCTACTCGGTCAAGTTAGAAGGTTTTGAGGGCCCCCTTGATCTGCTCCTCCATCTGATTCAGAAAGAGGAGATGGATATCTACGATATTCAGATCGCCCAAATCACTGACCGGTACCTGGAATATGTTAATTTAATGGAGCAGTTAGATTTAGATATAGCATCCGAATTCTTGGTGATGGCAGCGACGCTTCTACATATTAAATCGCAGAGCATTCTGCCACAACTCACGCCAAATACTGAACATCCGGTCGGTGATCAAGAGCAACTCGTTAAGCAGCTTTTAGAATACAAACAGTTCAAAGAGGCTGCCAAAGTTTTGGATGTTTACGCCGAGCAACAGACATGGGTCTACAACAGAAGTCCGGAGCTGCACGCCGATTTAGATGGCACGCGTTCATTCGAGATTAAAGCGACACTGTTTGACCTACTCACTGCCTTCAAGACTATAAATGATCGGGCTGCGGAAATAGAACCCGAGGAGTTGTATGAAACAGTCGAAGAAGAAACAATTACCGTCGAAGACAAAATCGCTTTCATTGAAAGACATTTGGAGAGTGCTGACCAATTGCTATTCGACGAACTGTTCCCACTGTCTGCGAGCAAAACAGATTGGATTGTCACATTCCTTGCTATTTTAGAGATGATTCGGATAGGGAAAATCGTCACTGTTCAAACTGACCATTTTGAGAGTATCTATATTGTTAAACAGGAACAGCAGGCACCCGATCGCGAGATCGCGCCGCCTCCGACCGTAGAACCTCCTCGCTCGGAAGAACGAGGCTATTAGGAAGTTAGTTTATGGATTCTGAAAACGTTACGGCTGTCAATCCGATAGAAGAGGTATATCTGACATCGGTCCAAAAACTTAAGTCGATTTTGGAAGCGATTCTATTTGCTGCGAGCGAACCGATTTCACTGGAGCAGTTTCAAGACACGCTGCCGGATTTAGACAAACGGGCGATCCGAAGCGGACTCGCCGAACTCCGCGAAGATTATCAAGAAATGGATCGCAGTTTTCATCTCGTTGAAATAGCGAATGGCTACCAAATTTGCACGCGTCCCGAATATTCAGAATGGATTCAGAAGTTTTATACCCGACAGGTTCGCGTTACGCTGTCTCCATCTGCCTTAGAGACACTCGCAATCGTTGCTTACAAGCAGCCGGTCACACGTGCTGATGTTGCAGCAATTCGCGGTGTCAATAGCGACAGCGTCCTTAATTCACTTCTTGAAAAAGGGCTTGTCCGTATCGCTGGTAGAAAAGCGGGCCGCTCCTTGCTCTTCTCAACGACCGACGAATTCCTGCAGCAATTCGGATTGAAAGATGCCTCTGAATTGCCGTCCCTTGACGAAATCGACGAACTCCTCAATATACCAAACGGCAGTGATCCTGCCCAAAACCTACTTCCAGAGATAATGGAGGAGGTCGCTGAGTAATGAACTACGATGCATGGTTCCAGTGCAGTGAAGGTTGCGATGAGACTTATCCACTCACTGAAATTATCTATCGGTGCAGAAATTGCGAGGGTCTGTTAGAGGTCCGACACGACATCGACGTGTTGAAACAGCGCAGTGCAGCTGATTGGAAGACCCTCTTTGAGCAACGGTATAGGCGCACGCAGTACCCTTACGGTAGCGGTGTCTGGGGAAAAAAAGAACTCGTCTGTCCAAACATTGGTGATGAGAATATCATCTCCATGTATGAGGGTGGCACCAACCTATTCTGGGCAGAACGGTTCGGTGAACAACTCGGCTTACACGACCTATGGATCAAGCAATGTGGTAACAGCCACACGGGTTCCTTTAAAGACCTCGGGATGACCGTCCTTGTTTCAATGGTTAAACAGATCATCGCTGAGTCTGGAAACATCCGTGCTGTCATGTGCGCTTCCACTGGTGATACTTCCGCTTCATTGGCAGCCTTCGCATCCGCTGCAGGTATTCCGGCAATTATCCTCTTACCGCATGACAAGGTTACACGCGAACAACTCATCCAACCCATTGCTAACGGTGCCCTAACGCTTTCGCTTGAGACCGATTTCGATGGGTGCATGGCGATCGTCCAGCAGCTTGCCGCACGGAAAGATTTCTATCTTGCTAACTCCATCAATTCGCTCCGTATTGAAGGCCAAAAAACGATTAGCATTGAGATTGTCCAGCAGTTTGATTGGGAAGTTCCGGACTGGATAATTATTCCGGGTGGCAACCTCGGTAACGTCTCTGCCCTCGGGCTGGGTTTTTTAATGATGTATGAACTCGGTATCATTGACAAACTTCCGCGCATCGCTTGTGCACAAGCCGAACGCGCGAATCCGCTTTATCGAAGTTATCAAACCGGGTTTACAGAGTTTCACGCCATTACCGCACAATCGACCCGAGCCACAGCGATCCAGATTGGAAACCCTGTTTCGGTGCATCGTGCGATCCGTACCTTGCGACGGTTTGACGGTATCGTTGACCAAGCAACAGAACCAGAACTGGCAGACGCTGCAGCGAGAGCGGATAGGACCGGATTGTTCAATTGTCCACACACCGGTGTCGCACTGGCTGTGCTGATAAAAATGGTGGAACGTAAACAGATCCTGCCAGACGATAGAGTTATCGTTATCTCCACTGCAAACGGTCTCAAGTTCCCAGATTTCAAGGTAGACTATCACAATGTCACCCCCGGTGAACCACCCCCTCGCTATCTCAATGCCCCGATTGAATTAGAAGCAGACTATGAAGGTGTACTGAGACAGATTGGTGCACATCTTGATGCATAATACCTGCCTATAATGATGCAAACTAAATCGCACCACGTACAGCGATAAAGATTTGCAACAAATCCACAAAATATGGTATAATCTAAACGTTAACTTATAAATTTTATCAAAATTAATAAGCAATAGGAGTGAATGAATGTCAGACCAGTATCAGCCTAAGCCTGCGCATAAATTTACCTTTGGATTGTGGACGGTTGGTAACCCCGGACGCGATCCATTTGGTGATGTTGTCAGGCCCCCTCTGAAACCGACCTATATTGTCGAAAAACTAAGTGAATTGGGCGCGTATGGTGTCAATTTACACGATAACGACCTTGTCCCTTTTGATGCATCAGCAGCCGAACGTGATAATATTGTTAGCGAATTCAAGAAGGCACTCGCAGATCACGATATGAAGGTGCCGATGGCAACAACGAACCTATTTTACCATCCGATCTTTAAAGACGGTGCTTTTACCTCCAATGATCCGAAGGTCCGCGCATTCGCGATTCAGAAAACCCTGAATGCTATTGACCTCGGTGTCGAACTCGGCGCAACGATTTATGTCTTTTGGGGTGGACGCGAGGGGGCAGAAGTAGATGCCGCTAAAAACGGACCGGATACCGTCAAGTGGAACCGTGAAGCGATGAACTACTTCACGCACTACGTCAAAGATCAAGGATACGATTTGCGATTCGCGCTTGAAGCGAAACCGAATGAACCGCGCGGTGACATCTACCTACCGACGACGGGGCACATGCTTCACTTTATTGAAACGCTTGATCACCCAGAAATGGTCGGCGTTAACCCCGAATTCGCTCATGAAACGATGGCAGGGTTAAGCTTCATCCACGGTGTTGCACAAGCGTACGAAGCAGGCAAACTCTTCCATATTGATCTCAACGACCAGAAGATGAGTCGTTTTGACCAAGACTTGCGCTTCGGTTCCGAAAACATCAAAAGCGCGTTCTTCCTCGTTAAATTCCTTGAGGACGTGAACTGGGACGGCAACCGCCACTTTGATGCCCACGCCTATCGGACTGAAGATGAACAAGGGGTCTGGGACTTTGCTGCAGGGTGCATGCGAAGCTACCTGATTTTGAAGGAAAAGGCACGCCGTTTCAACGAAGATGCGGAAATTCAGGGGATCCTCGCGGAAATTCAAGCACGTGATCCTGAACTTGAAGCACTCATGGCAACCTATAATGCCGAGAGCGTCGGAAGGCTGCGAAAGATAGACTTTGAACCGGATACTATTGCACAAAAAGGACTCGGATACGAGAAATTAGATCAACTCACATTTGAAGTTTTAACCGGAGTCAGGTAACCTCATGCTCTGTGGAGAAAGTTGGAGCCTCGCCTGTCAAGGCACCCACAACCTAAAGGTTGGGGCTTGTGCTTCGTAGCAGTTCGCGTTTCCGAAGAAACGTCTTACATCTGCTCCACAGAGGGACCCAAGCAGCCCTCTCAACCGAAGTTGACTCTTTGATTTTGAGAGTGCGTTTTGCGAACCCACGCTTTTACCTGTGGCAGTTCATTACACTCAAATGTGTCTCCCTTAAGCGATGTCTGTTTCTTTTCCGTATGGTGCTGTAGCTTTACACGAGTCGCACACGGGGGTAGCGAACAGCAGCCTAACTCGCAACCTTACACTACAAGAAGAGTATAGCATTTTTGAAGTTATTTGTCAAGGGAAAAACATAGGAGCGGGCATTCCTCCCAAGTATAAATACTTGGGTTTCCTGCCCGAAGATTAGATGAATACGCTTATCATTGCGGTTTTGAGCTTCGTTGGCTTCATCGTTGCCTATCATACATACGGCAAATGGTTAGCAAGAAAGATCTTCGGATTAGATGCCCAAGCAACCGTTCCGAGTCAAGAACTGAAAGATGATGTCGATTACGTTCCCACGAAAAAAGAGGTCATCTTCGGGCATCACTTTACGAGCATTGCTGGCACGGGGCCCATCGTTGGCCCCGCGATTGCCGTCTTTTGGGGCTGGTTGCCGGCGTTGCTGTGGGTCGTTCTTGGATCTGTTTTTATAGGTGCTGTTCACGACTTTGGCGCGCTTGTTGTCTCTTTACGCAACCGAGGACAGAGTGTCGGCGAGGTCGCAGGTCGGATGATAGGACCTCGCGCCAAATTTCTCTTCCTGTTCGTTCTCTTCATGGGGTTGACGATTGTCCTTGCTATCTTCGGTTTAGTTATCGCCCTGATTTTCTCCTACTACCCGGAATCTGTGCTATCGGTCTGGATAGAAATCCCGCTTGCTATAGCTATTGGTATTTGGATTTACCGCAGAGGCGGTAACATTCTCATCCCGTCCATTGTCGCGCTCGGTATCATGTACATCGGGATGGGTGTCGGTGCATACCTCCTACCGATTGATTTAAGTCAAATATTCGGTATCCCGTTATTGGGACAAACTTACTTGAATGTCGTGGTAGTCTGGACATTGGTGCTTTTTGTCTACTGCTTTATCGCTTCAGTACTACCGGTATGGACGCTCCTGCAACCGCGTGATTTCATTAACAGCCACGAACTTGTATTGGCACTGCTTCTATTGCTACTCGGACTCGCTGTTGCGGGTTTCACAGGCAAAGCGGACCTTGTCGCATCCGCGCCCGCTGTTGCGTCAGACATCCCGCCCGACGCGCCACCGATCTGGCCCTTCCTCTTTATCACGATTGCGTGCGGTGCTGTTAGCGGCTTCCACTGTATGGTGAGTTCCGGCACGTCGAGTAAACAGGTTGCATCCGAAAGTGATGCGCAATACGTAGGCTATGGTGCGATGCTGCTTGAGGGTGGACTCGCAGTGATCGTGATTCTCGCTTGCTGTGCTGGCATCGGGATGGGGATTTTCAACCGTACTGGCACCGGTGCAAACTACAGGTTTGAACCCATCGTCCAAGCGGAAAGTACTGCGCCTGTTACCAATCAAGATGCTTGGAGAGCCCGTTATGCTACAACCACAACGACGACAAACGCTGATGGGACTACAAAGGTTGTCGGCGGTTGGGCAAGCCATAATCTCAAGGCAAAGGTGAGTGCGTTTGTGGATGGTGGCGGAAATTTTCTCGCTTCTCTCGGTATTCCGCTCAAGATGGGTATCGCGATTATGGCTGTGCTTGTTGCGAGTTTCGCTGCCACAACGCTGGATACCGCGACGCGGCTGCAGCGGTACGTTATCCATGAACTGGCACTAACCGCCAACATCAAGCCGTTACAGAATCGGTATATCGCTACTGCGTTTGCATTAGTGTTTGCTGCAGCTGTCGCTTTATTACAGGGACCGAATGGCCCCGGCAGTGGTGGTTTGACGCTCTGGCCCCTCTTCGGTGCGACGAATCAACTCCTCGCAGGCTTAGCGTTCATGGTCATTGTTTTCTATCTCCTACGCCGTAACAAACCGATCTGGTTCGCGTTCCTGCCGATGATCGTTATGCTTATTATGCCCGCTTGGGCAATGCTGCATCAAATGTTTGACCCAGAGACTGGATGGCTTTTCACCGGTAAATATCTGCTTTTCGGATTTGGTGTTGTCGTAGAGGCGTTACAGATCTGGATGGTCGCTGAAGGTGTTATCGCGTGGCGAAATGCGCGTGGGAATTACCCAGAACTCCCATCGTTGGAAAGCGTTGCTGCCGATTAAAAACAATGTTAATCAATCGAATTTCCGAAAATCCTTTACTGTTACGGGAAGGCTGGAAAACACTTATATCCCTCCAAGGGGAAATCAAAAAAATTACCGACCAGTTGAAAAAGGAAATATGAATCCCGGGATAGGAAATAAACCGATTGGTAGCAGAATTACAGAGTCACGAACCCGCGGCGGTGCCCGGGTCTATTGGAGAATCAGGGATAATCATCTTGAAATTTTAGGAATTTCCGGCAAAATAATCAGCAGAAGGTAATCAATGAGGTCTTACAACATTTTGGAGATTAATAAAAATGGATAAACCTTACACAATAGTTCAGCGTGATGCCTACCAGTTAACGATCTTTCGTCACCTACCCCCATTTTTTTTCAAGTATAGAATGTAGTTGATGTTGTTAGGTTTATGTGTGAGAAAAGCAGTCAGTGCGTGGCAATCTAAACTCGATTCCCTCTACAGTCTATATCCGTGAAAAATGAGATGAGAAACGCGGTATTCCACGTATCGGTGAGAATGCGTTTGATAACGGTAATGACGGAGTAGTTTTTTCTCTTGTCTGTATTGTAAAACTTCTGCCAATGTGTTGCCGTTTTCTCGTAACTGATAAAGAGCAACCCATAAGCGAAACAGGCACAGAGCCATAAGACCTCAAGCCGTGCTTGTGTCGGTTTTTTCAAGACGAGTTTTCCAAATCCGAAGCAAGACTTTATATCTCGGAATCCGTGTTCGATCTGCATACGTCTTTTGTAGCATTGATGTATCTGATGTCCACAGATGTGGTTTGAGATGAGATACATTGGGTCTTTGAAATCAGTGTCTCGAATGATATAAAGCTGCAGGGGTATCTGGTGTTGTGCCTGATAAAGGATTTCGGGATACCATCCGTCTGGCATGTCATCAAGTTTCTTACGACTGCCATGATGTATGATGCCGACATTTCGGCAAACCCGCATGACGAAGCGGATATGCTTTGCCTTGAGAAACTTGATGACATGCTGCGCACGGGCAAAGCCACGGTCAAATACCAAAACAGGACGCTGGCTGTTTTTCGACATAACTTCTAAAGCCTGTTGATAGACGCACTCAGAAAAGTATTGGATGATCTCGTTATGACTTTTATAGATACCGTCTCGGATCTGCTGATTGCTGTAAATGAACCAAAAGATAGGGATCGCACGATGCCGAAACGGGATCGAAATCACAAGTGCCTTCCACCCCGCAATCAGATCCGTCTCATCAACGAGCAAATACACATCAGCCCCCGCATCCCTCGAAAACCAAGTCAGAACCGCTGCGAACCAGGATGTCTTCAGCGCATCCACAGGCAAGGGTGTGTCAAGAAAGCGGAGAAATCTTTTCTGTTTCGACTTCTCCCGGGCAACAACAAGCGGCAAACGCGAGGCGATCTCATTGATGCGAAAGGTTTTCGCAACACTGATCGCTATCAAGACGAACAGCAAGTTCCGAAAAGTCGGTTTTTTCAGACCGACAGACTTGCATATTTCTTCAAAACGTGTTATCATCGTTTCTGGATTTACCCGTTTCGGGTATCTCTTTTTCATAAAATACCTCCTTACGATTTTATAGGTTTGTCTGTGATCCCAGACGGTTGTAAGGAGGTATTTTATCATAAACCTACTGACTTTCCCATACCTTTCCCATCAAAAACCTTTTATCACAACGCTTCAAAAAAAAATGGGGGTAAGTGACAACGATCTTTCACGGAGTTGCACCTCTGGATCCCGACAACGATAATGTTGATGTTCATGTAAACTTTCCGAACGGTGAAAGTTTCTCTGCAGTCTTTTTTACACTTCAAAATATTGAGACCTTGATGAAAGACTACAAAAAGACGGGTGAATGTGCTAACGGCTCGTATTTCTGGACATCTGATATGCTAATTGTTCAAAGGCTTACTGAACAGACTATCTGTGAAATAGTTGAAAATTTATTGGCAGAAGGCGAATTTGCGTCCGTTTTTTCAAAAAATGAGGAATCTACAATTATTCCCCCTAAAGACAGAGACAGTCTTTTCAAAGATTTCAATGAATCTTTATAGAATGCTACAAGTCCTATCGCCTGACAAGACCTAACCTTTCTGCAAAATGCACCATACATTCTCGTTTTTTTACAACTGAGCATAAGCAACTCAGCAGCGGGCACAGAAATGTCAGAAAAACAGACAAAAACTGAAGATCTCCACAACTACCCTTTCGATGCGGACATCTTCCGAAAGACATTCAACAGATACGTTCAGAGATTCAATACCATTTTTTTTACTTTAGTCTTCTTGATTTGCGCGCCTTTCATAGCACGCGTGATTGCATGGTATTTAGGGGAAGCAAGAGTTGATATTACAGGTTTCTTACACCTTTGGCATGCTACTGGGTCTCTACTGTTAGACATCGGATTCCCATATATACGCTACAGACCGATTTCATTAGAAATGATTTCACTCGGTTTCCTCTCCTTTGGTGTTATATCTATTGGTCTCCATATTTCTTTCGGCGTGATCTCGGTCGGAGGCTTTGTTTCTTGCGGTGTGATTTCTATAGGAGGTCTATCCTCTGTGGGTATTATTGCCCTCGGGAATAACAACGTTTATGGACTTATTGCGATCGCTACAGGCAACAAAAAACCTTTTGAAAAAGGCGTATACATGAACGGAAAGGCTTTCGGGGTTATTGCGATCGGGCGAGAGGCACGAGGCGTTTTTGCCCTGTCTTACGAGGAGGAAGGTGAAGGCACTTATCAGTTTTCACCGAAACGTCAGGACCCAGAAGCTATCGCACTCTTTACGCGGTGGTACAAGAAATTCAAAAACGCATTTGTCTTGCCCGCGTGAAATGAGATTTATAGTATTTTGGAGATCAATAACTGTGGATAAACCTTACACAACTGTTCAACACAATGATTACACATTAGCGATCTTTCACGGAATTGCCCCTTTGGATCCTGTCAACGCTAATGTTGATGTTCATGTAACCTTTCCGAACGGTGAGAGTTTCTCCGCGGTCTTCTTTACCCTTCAAAATATTGAGACCTTGATGAAAGACTACAAAGAGACTGGCGAATGTGCCAACGGCTCGTACTTCTGGACATCTGATATGCTAATTGTTCAAAGCGCGATGGTATTTTAGGTCACAATTTCTTTTCCAAGTATTCAGTTTTTATTGATTTTACGAAGGACGAGCTCCATCTACGTCCACATAACGACTGAGTTCAGCAAACTAAAAACATCTCTACTACATGCCAAACTTGATAAATCATAGTACCGTTGTGTAGGACCTATACAAATCTCACAAATATGGTAAAATGTATTAGAATCTATACAAATCTATCACATTCGTGGATTGTTGCCATACTTCCTGCTTCAACGTCCACTGCCTCTCAAGTGAGGTCTTACACGGACTCCATAGGCGTTTTACTTCTCCTCGCAACTCGTGGCGAAGTGTTAAAAGTTAAGCCGGACACAGATTGATAGCAGCATTGAAATCACGGTCAATATCAAGTCCACATTCAGAGCAGTGATACGTCCGGTCTGAAAGTGTTAGGTCTTGCTTTTTATGTCCGCAACTGCTACAAGTTTTAGAACTCGCAAAGAACTGGTCTGCTTCAGTTATCGGTATCCCACGCCTATCTGCTTTATATTTTAGCATGGTTAGAAAGCGTGAGAGTGCTGAATCTGATAGTGCTTTAGCAAGTTTTCTGTTCTTTAGGAGTCCGCTAATATTCAGTGTTTCTATACCTATAGCAGAAGCTTTGCGAACAATCCTTATACTCGCTTGGTGGTGAGCATCTTCGCGGAGACAACCGATACGATAATGCACACCTGATAATACTGCTTTGGCTTTATGCCAGTTCTTTGAAAAATACACCTTACGAGATAGAGAACGGTTGGCACGTGCCAACTTTCTCTCATATCGCTTTAGAGGACGTGGGTTGTCGTAGGTATCACCATTAGAGCATGTCGCAAGCGTATTGATACCGACATCAACACCCATCGGTTGCTTGTCGTCAAACAGAGACGGTTGGTGTTTGAAGTTGCTAATATCGCAATCTATGAGGATAGAGACAAACCAGCGATTATTGCGTTTGGAGACAACAACCTTGCTAATCGTGCCTTTGTATCGGAGTTCCTCACGCATACGCACCCAACCCATCTTAGGAAGGTTGATACGTTTTTTGTCGACTTCAACAGTTCCTGTTCCATTGTCGGCTTGATAGGATATTCTATCAGATCGTTTCTTATAGACGGGGAAACTGTTTTGTCCTTTCTTCCAGCGTGTTACTGCGTCACCAAGGTTATGAAGTGCGTTTTTAGATGCATTCTGTGAAAGTTCAGAACACCAGTCAAACTTATCGTATTTAACAGCGTTGAATTCACGCTTTATATCTACGTAGGTTCGCCATTCGTCTGCCTCTAAACCCTGTATAAACGACGATAGACCGAAGTTATACGCAACGCGGGCATAGCCAGCGTGTTGAGACATAAGCGTGGCTTGCTTGTTATTCGGATTCAGTTCTATCTGTTGACTTCGGCGTTGCAAAATCTAACTCCAGTTCTGCTTTTTCTTCTGATACGATATTCTCTATTGCTTCTGCGAGTTTCTTTGACTTATCAGAACGTCTGCCATAGAGTTTCGCACAGAAGACAGTCATGATTTCCATTACGTCACAAGTGAGTTCATCTTCAAAAGACGGCTGCTCACCTTTGTTGATAATGACGATCTCGATACCTTTGAGTTCGCAGATACGGAATATCAAGTCTGCTCCAAATCTCAAAAGTCTATCTTTGTGTGTCAGGACTAACCGGGACATCTGCCCATGCACAATGAGTTCAAGGAGGCGTAGGAGTCCTTTTTTGTTATAGTTCATGCTACTGCCAAGGTCTTTTATGATTTCAGTTTGCCAACCATTTTTATTACAAAATGCTTCAAGGACGGCATGCTGACGCTCTAAATCTTCCTTTTGATCAGAACTGGAGGCTCTGGCATACGCAATCGTAGGATAGGATAAATCCTTAGCCCCTAATAGTTCTTGGAGGCTATAAAGGCGAGTGCCTTTCGGTGTTCTCTTGAAGGGTCTAATTACACCATCGTCTTCCCAACGCCGGAGCGTTTGTGGATTAACACCGAGGATCTTAGCAGCTTCGCCAATCTTCACTAATCTATCATTCATACTAACTATTATAGCATTTTATCAAAGTTTTATCAAGGAAAAAGTATCAATGTATAGATTTGAATACATTTGACTCTATTTTTCGCTACTGCAACTTGCCCCTTAGCACTCTATTTCTCACGTCCTCGGCGTTCTCACAACCTATTCTGTCTTAATTTTCATCATCCTAAATTTTAATAAAATTAAATTTGACTTTAACTTTATTAAATGTTATCATATTATAAATACCTTAAACCGCGTTTGCGTTTAAGGGAAGAGGCAATACAATGGCTACACAAATTCCGAAGTGGTTATCTGTCCTGAGCGAAGAAGAACTTCACTTCGTCAAACGATTTGTCTTAGCTTCCGGATCACTCAAGGATTTGGCAAAACAGTATCAGGTTTCATATCCAACCTTGAGAATCCGACTGAATCGGCTTATCGACAAAATCAATATCGCAGATGACACCGATGCGGAAAATCCGTTTTTACTAAAGATTCGGCTAATGGTTGCGGATGGCACGCTGACGCAAACCGCAGCAAAAGTGCTTATCAACGCTTATGAAGAATCAAAATAAGGAGGATTTCTAATGAATGAACCTTGGATTTCACAGGAGAAACTGGGACTTTTAATTATGGTGATATTCATTCCTATGGGTCCACTCCTAGGGATTTTAGGCAGTTATTTCGTTCCAAGAGGAAAAGCAAAAAAACTTACCTTGGGCGTTCTCATTTTTGGAATTGCTTTAGCGTCCATTTTGTTTGTATTCGGTGTAATCGCATTACTGTTTGGACAACCTCGTAAAGTATGGTTAATGTCTGGGTTCTTCGGATTAGATTTAATATTCTGTTTAGGAATCGCTTTTTGGGTGATTCGCAAAAGAATTCGGGATGCCGAGCTTAGAAGGTTGATGTCTGAAGACTTAACGCTTGCAGGTAAAGCGGCAAACTACCAGAGCAGCAATAAAGGGAAGGAGTATTCTGATGAATGAACCTTGGATTAGCAATGTGGGAATGGTAGGTGGGATATTAGGTTCAACTTCGCCGATCAAATCAAATTCTCTAATTCGGTGGGAAGTCTGTAATAGCTGTCAATTCTGATTCCGCTATCAAGAGTGGCATACCTCGTAACACGCCGCGGTTTGGGGTACATATAAGATAGGTGATTGACTCAAATATCGCAACCACAAGTTCTTTGTTACGCGGGTCTGGTTTCCCTACTTCTACATAATAGTCTTTGCCGCGTTTCTGATAGGCAATACTGAAAATACGTCTATCTGAGACATCCCAGTCCAGTGTCTCTTCCGCAAATTTCTTAACAGATTCCCAGACTTCCTCTGCTTGGGCATCATCTTTTGCTTTAGGAATAAAAAATTTTGTTTCTGTCGTCATCTTGATTCCTCTTTCAGGCAGCTACTTTTTCGGAAAAGTAGCGATCTAACAATTCTTCCAAATCAAACAGAGAACCATTTAAATGGACAGGATCGATTGTTAATTCTGTTGCCTCAAGGGCAAGATCATCTAACAATTCCGAAGTAATAACAGTATTGTTCAGATCAAACAGGTAATGATTTAATTGGACAAAATCTGCGTTTATTTTTTCTGCAGATGCGGTTCCTCTTCGGTTTACTGCGTTAATACGATCCTCAATTTGCGATGCAAGCAACCGCTTTCTCGTACATTCCACTACTTCCTCAAAGATACCCTCCTCTTTGAGAAAATCATCAAAGTTACCACCGCTATACTTATTCATTCACAATCCTCCTATTTTGACATAGATTTTTTCGATGCCGGGCCAAGCTCAAATCTGCTTGTGATATTCTCTGAGATTTCTTGATGAAACCGTGCAGTAGTATCATCTCGTTACCTCTGATAGTGAACAATACCCTTGAAATACGCCCACTGTCGAGCCGACTACGAACTTCCCATAAATAAGCTTCTATTTTCCTGACAAGAGGCATACCCAAGGGCCAGTCAAATTGAACAAAATGTATATCTCTTCCGATTACTTTTCTGTCCGCTTTATTAAGACGCTTAAGCCATTGCTGAACAGGTAAACGTCCGGCATCCGTACGAAAAAAGGTAACGCTGAGGACAGGTTGCTCATTCATAAAAATAAACCGAGTCTTGAAACAATCTATCCCCAAAACGCGCTTACGTTGATAAGCCTTCAACCGCAGTAAAGAAATCAGCATTTGACGCGCTGAATCCGTATTGCTGTTCTACCTCTCGAATGGAAATTTCCGTTGTGAACAGATTATCATACGTATCAGGGAACTCCACACCGGTGGTGGCATCGCGGAACAAGATGATGTTATAGCCGTACCTCGACATAGATCGGATACCGTAATCCCTACCTAACACACACCAATTCGTTGCGAAACCGGCGAAGAGTAGATGCAAGATACGCCGCTCCTCCAAGAGTTCATGCAACTGCTGCCCCGTCGCGATAACAAATTCGTCATCTTGCACATCAATTGCGGGGGAGACAGCGAGTTGTGAAGCCAGTTTGTCCCAATGGATACCGATACCCGGCGGTTGGCTGCGAGGCCCGCGATAAACGGCGTATCCGCCCTCACGACTCCGGAAATCGGAGGGCGGCCATGCTGAAGGTGTAGACGGTTCAGGCGGTTTGTGTCGTTTGAGTTGCGGATATTGCGCCGCCACCGACGGAGACGGGGCATGCACGATTGTCAAACCGGCTTTCCGTGCGGCATTTATCACAGGAACAACACACTCAGTCGTTACCTGTGCCGCGCGTTCTATCCAACTTTCAATGAAATGCACGTTCCAGAGATCAACGAGGACCAAAGCGGTCTCCTCAACCGGTAACGGCATTTCCAACTCACGGCGGATGAACGCGGTTTCACGGCACGGCGCATCTGCTGGCGTGCTATCCTGAAAGTAACGGACACGTAAATCTAAGGTTTTCATTCTGGCTCCTGAAATAGCGATGCGTCAAGTTCAGCATTCAATGTGACACCCTTTACTCGACTTTCGGAAAGGGGCTGACCATTGACCTTCTGCACAATATGATACGGGACTTTGACACCATCAACATCACGGTAATCGTCCATGAATGTCTCCCTGTTAGCGACACCGCCTGGGGCAATTTCACGATAGGCAATTTTCACAATATAATGCATCTCAGCACTAATAGATATCTTCAACATCTCCCCAGATGGCTGTTGAACAGCCAGAATGTGTGCCTGCTTCCCTTGCACCTCTTCTGTGCCAGCATATTGGATCGGGATCTCGTTTTGTGAGAGGTTCGCCAGAAGCCATACGTTCTCTCGGAAAACCGCATCTTTGAAACTGTTAGCCATCTGTGGTGGAATGGATTGATTCCCCATCGGTGTCAATGCGAATCCAGCAGTTCCATCAAAGATATAAGCCATTTCGCCTTGGGGATGCTTCACATCTTGTCTAAATTTATCAGGGTAGACGTAGTAGGATGTCGCTTCTATTTGCATCGGTCCTGCGGGTGAATTGGCTGATGCCTGTGCTTCCATGACCATGTTTCTGACGGCTTGCAGCTTCTCAAGTCCACCGTGTGCCTCAACTGCTGCAGCGAGGATTTCCTTGGCTTTCGCTGCATCCCCTTCACTTGCTTCAGGCATCGGTTCCGCAGGTGGAGGTTCCGGTTGCTTTATCTCAATCTCGTTAACCTCACCGAACTCATCAAGCGGTCGGTCAAAACTGTCTTTATTCCCGACAGTGACGATAGTGAGCGCGTCGGGATTGAGGTATTTTTGTGCAACCGTCTGCACATCTTCGGCTGTGACCTTAGCGATATTATCCGTAAAGGTTTCAAGGAAATCGGGTGCAAAACCACGATAAGCGAGCATCATCTGTTGAAATGCGATTTGAGAGCTGCTCTCGAAACCGAACACAAACGAATTGATGAGCGAATCTTTGGTGCGCTGCAGCTCCGCCTCCGGCACAGCTGTATCTCGGAGTCCCTTGACGACATCCACAATAAGCGAGATCGCTTCTGCGGTTTTATCGGCGCGGGTCTGCGAATAAGCGAACCACTCCCCGGGATTTGTATAGTACGATGTGTGCATAATACTGCCGACCATATAGGCGAGACCGTGCTTCTCCCGCACTTCTCTCATGAGACGAGAGGTGAAACCTCCCTCTCCGAGAATGTCGTTCATGACGCGAAGTGCGAAATAATCCGGGAAATCAGGTGTCCGCTTGATACCGAAATGTCCGATTAACATCGTCGTCTGATTCAGATCTTTGAAGATATAATTAACAGATGGACTGGGTGTCGCATCAACGGTTGGAATGTCTGGAAACATAATCTCTGCGGTTTCCCATCCCTCAAACACCTTCTCAAGTTGGGCAATTAAGGTTTCCGTATCAAAATCACCCGTAATCGCGAGCATCATATTGTTAGGATGGTAATACTTCGCGTGAAACGCCTTAAGATCGTCAACGGTGATGCTTTCTATGCCCTCAATTTCAGCATACCACCCGAATGGATGGTCTGTCCCGTAGAGCAGCGCAGAGAAGTTCCGCCACGCGAGTTGGATGGGGTTATCGTTCCGTCGCCGGATCCCTTCGACCGCCTGTTGCTTGCGCAGTTCCAATTTGTCTTCCCGAAATGCAGGATTCCTGAGTACGTCGGCAAAGATTTCTAATCCTTTCTCAATATCTTCGGCGAGCGTTGAGAGATTAACTGTCCCGTATTCGCGGGACATGCCGACTTCAACGGCAGCCGCCATGGATTCCAATTCCTCGTTCAGCGCATCGGGTTCACGGGATACCGTCCCACCGGTTCTCATGACACTTGCGAAGATTGACGATAATCCCACTTTATCCTTTGGTTCATAGATATCACCGGTCTTAATCAAGCCGTTGATGTTGAAAAGCGGTAATTCGTGGTCTTCAATTAGGTAAAGCGTCATCCCGTTTGAGAGCGTGCGTTTCTCTGGAACGGGTGGTTTAAACTCGATCGGTTCAAAGGTGAGTGCTTCATGCGGTTTCGCGAAGGTAGACGGAATGCCCCACACCATGAGGCAGGCGATCAGTGTCGCGATGATAAGTCCAATAGAGGTTCGGTGTTTCATTATTCATTTCCCTCCGTGTCTTCACCGGCGGGTGCTACTGCCTCTTTTTTAACGAGTGTGCCGACGGTGCGGTTGCTCTTCGTGAAATAAGTCTTTGCGACTCTCATGATGTCCTCTGGCGTGATTTTATACATATTCTCGCGCCACCCCAATATATAACGCCAGTCGCCGGCGATGCCTTCATAGAAAGCCAGCTGTTGTGCCATCCCGGCGTTTGAACTGAGGTTCCGGATGAAACCGGCATCAATTTGCTTAAGGATGCGTTTAAATTCCTTTTCCGCGACAGGCTCGGTTTTAAGCCGTTCAAGTTCAGCGTAAATTGCTTCTTCAACATCAAGGGTCGTGTTTGGTGAACGTGGTGTACCATTTACGACGAAAAGGTTGTCGTAACGTGCGCCGGGATACCCATTTATAGAATTAGCCGAAACAGCGATACCCTCTTCAACAATGTTTTTGTAAAACCGAGAGGTACGCCCATCGGAAAGAATCGCACTAATCATATCGAGTACATAGTCGTCAAAATGCGGGATTGTCGGCTTGTGATACCCAATCATCAGTTGCGGTTCAGCATCAAATTCGACTTCAATCCGGCGTTCACCTTCTTGTGGAACTTCTTTGGTTGTTACTTCATGCGGAAGTGGTTGCGACTGCATATCACCAAAATATTTATCGATAAGGGCAACGGTTTTGTCTATTTCTATATTTCCGACAATCACCATGACAGAGTTGTTTGGTGCATAGTGGATCTTGAAAAACGCTTCTGCCTTGCGCCGATTGAGCATCGCAATATCTGAGGGCCAGCCAATGATTGGCATTCCGTAAGGATGTGCAGTGAAGGCAGCGGCGATAAACTGTTCATAAAGTTTGCCACCGGGACGGGTATCCACACGCATCCGGCGTTCCTCTTTAACAGCCTCGCGTTCCACATAAAATTCACGGAGGACCGCGTTTTTAAGCCGATCGGATTCAAGCATTGCCCACAATTCTAATTTGTTAGACGGCAACTCCACCGTATAAATCGTGTAATCAACAGATGTGCCGGCGTTGAATCCTGTGCTACCGTGTTGTGTATAGATTTCAGTATATTCACCGGTGACGATCCACTCCTTCGCGAGTTCTTGTTGTTCTTTGAGTGCGGCTTCTAATTCGGCTATTTTATCGGCATCCGCTTTTGAACCTTTCGCACGTTCCATGTCGAGTGCGTCCCCTATCCGATCAATTTCAGCAAGTACGACCTTCTCTTTTTCATAGTCTTTTGTACCGATTGTTTTAGTGCCTTTGAACAACATGTGTTCTAACATGTGCGCAATACCGCGTGTATCATCCGATTCATCCACGGATCCGGCTTTAAAAAGGATGTAGGGTGCGATCGTAGGCGAGGTGTCACGTTTAATCATCAATAACTTAAGACCGTTGGGGTAGGTATGCTCCACCACACGGTCTGCGAGATCTTGTGCTGATGCTATTCCAGTCAAAGCAATAAGGGACAGAATCAGCAAATAACGTATTAACTTCATTTTACATAAGCACGGCAGTTTTAACTCAGAAAATGCCGTTTCCTTTCCATATAAAACCCTCAGTCATAAGAGGGGTATAGGATTTCATAATAAACATCACAAAAAATGAGATTGTAGTAAGCAGAAAGAAGCCTCGATTGAAAAATCGAGGCTCCTCACGCTTTATTCTTTTTCAAGGTCCCCGAGTAATCCGACGAGGGCAAATCTGATGTGTGATGAGAGTGCAGAGTTCTCTGCGCGGAGGTCTGCGCCTTCTTCATCAGGGTACATGACGTGTGCAGCAACGGCGCGTTTGACCCACCGTTCTGCTCGGTCATCGTAAGGAATATATTTTTCTTTCGGTGCTGTGCACGCTGGGCACTCTTCTGGTGGGCTATCTGCTTCCTTCCACAAATAACCGCAAGCAATACAAACAAACATTGTAAAGTCCTTTCTTTGTTCCGCAAGTAGATTAATATTTTAATATTGACTTATCAAAAAATTAATCTTTGGGAAATCGAAGTTATAGGTTTTAAAATTAGAATCAATGCCTGCATTTTATCAGATTACGCAATGAAATGCAAGCATTAAATTTAAGAGACTCACCGTCTATGAAATTGTCTGATCTCTAATTAATTTGCGGACTGTTCCTTAAGTTCGGCAATGCGATCTCGTAAAGCGGCGGCTTCCTCATAATCAAGGTCTAATGCGGCTTTTCACATCTGTCGCGTCAGGTCTGTATTTTTCCAACTTATCTGTCAATCCACGCATTCATACTTTGTCGTAATGCATCTAACATCTGAATGTAACGTTCTTTCTGTTTTGCATTCTTGCCTGCATCAACGAGCTGTTCCCAGAAATGGTCCAATGAAGAATTGGTAGATAAAATACTGAAAGCGTATTTGTAGTATTTAAACGCATCATCATAGAGATCATTTGCAATGCATGCATGCCCAAGTGTCATCGGATAGTGATGGCTTGTACCTGCATAGCCTTGTAATGCACGTTTGGCATGGTTCAGCGCAATTTCTGGGAAGATACCCTTTTCAAGGAGTTCTTCAGCAAACCTGCGTTGGTAAAATGGTTCCTGTTCGCTGACTTCTCTCTGTCGAATTTCCAACCATTTTGTGTAGACAAGTTCAGCTTTGTTGAAATCCCCTGTTTTTTTGTAGAAATCGCCTAAGAGTTCATGCAAAACCACACTCTCTTCCATTTTCGGTTTTATCTCTTCAAGGATAGCAACCAGCTTTTCCTCCTGCGTTTGGTCAGTGTAAAGTTCGGAGATTGCGCGAATTGCTGAATTATGGGTAGCTTGTGTCAACGGTACATCTAATGCCCGACGATACACCGCAACAGCATCTGATGTTAAGTTCTGTTTAATATATAATTTTGCTAACGGAATGTAGAATTGGTATACATCTGGCCTAAGTTCAATGGCTTTTTCATAAAAGGATGCAGACTTTTTCAAGTGCTCAGCACTTAAACTGCCAAATATTAGACGTGTGTAGGGTTCAAGTTTCGCATCTCCAACAAGTTTGCCATCATTTTTATTAGGTGAACTATCGGAAATGCGTCCCTGCGTTTCTGTGTCAAATTTCCAATATCCGACCAAACCGTCTTCATCTCCGTTCAACTGCTTATTCATATCGGAACGAATCTGATTTTCGGTACGCGCGATGTTCCAGATTTGCACTTCGTCAATTAGTCCGGCAAAAGAAGCGTGTTCAGATATTTCTTCTTCATGCGAACAACCGATACGGAATGGCAGTGTGGTTTTACTTAAATTGTTCTGAAGTTTAAAGTTATTTCTTCGGACTTCAGAACCGTTAAGATAAAGTTTCATGACATTATTTCTTGCATCGATGGTTCCCGCAACGTGGTACCATTCATTTTTTTTGATAGTTTCACTTGCAGACGCAGTCCATCTAATAAAAAGTCCATCTGGGGATGCATCAAAGTAAACGCAACCTTCATCAAACAACCAGAGCGCGAATTGACGATGAGAAAGATCAGGTGTTCGTTTGTCGCCTTTGAAAAGGACAGTCGTACAGGTGTTTGGAAAACCTGTAGGTCTGATCCAGGCAGAAATCGTAACTTGTTCGGTGATATTGTTAATGATCTCACTGTCCGCGATTTCCACGAAACTCCCATCTCCATCTAAGCTTAGTGCCTTACTTTCAATTACTTTGCCTATCGGACGATCTACTCTTTGACACAGATCCCCCAACTTTATGTACCACTGGATTCTTTCAGGTTGCAGTATAGTAAGTTTTTCATACTGTTCAATCGCTTGTTTGATATTACCATTGGCTTCATAACTTTCAGCGAGTGTCAAGATTAGCTTGGGATCGTTAGGGTTCTTCTCAACCTTCTTCAGTTGTTCCGGTATCCATTTTTCATAGAGTTTTCGCTCTCTGGAGATCTCACGGATTGCTCTTTTTGCCATAGCTCGTGTGCTGTAACTTCTGGCTTTGCTTGCCATTTCCTGATACATATCAACAGCTTCAATGTATTGTTTTGTCTCACGGTAACTTTTTGCAAGTATCCCGCGTAAAGTATCTTGAAGACTACTATCTGTATCGCCATCACTTTTATCAATCACGGATTTGGATAGTTCAATTGCCGGTTCATACATTCTATTTTCTATGCAGATTGTTGCGAGCGCGCCAAGAAACCACACATCATCTTTTTTACTGCAGGATGCGAGTGCCTTTGCAGCTTGGTTGAGCATTTCTTTGGCTAAATCAGGCTGTTGGTTTTTGCTCAACGCAGCCGCAGCATAATAAAAATAACGAACATTGTCGGATTCTGCTTTGCCAAGTGCTTCATACATTTCAGCAGATTTCTGATAATCCCTTTCATCCCAATAGATTCTTGCCAGGATTATTCGTGCGGTAGGATTCTCTTTGTTTTCTCTAAGTTTGCCTTCATAATGTGCTTTTAGCACTTCAAGTTTACCTTGGCTTTTGAAAGCCCCAATCAATGAATCGCGAGCAGACTCAAATTTGTATATCACCGCAATTCTGACCGAAGTAGTTGTAACTCTTTCCGATGTGTAGGCCCCTGCTTTACTGTTTATATACGCATTCGCTTCTGTTTCATAAGGTTCTAGGACTGAGTCCATATCACCGAGTTGTATATATACCTTGAATAATTCAGAATAGATTCTATCTTTCTCAGAAGAACTGGCTGTCATGTCATGTGCTCTCTTATATGCATTAACCGCTTTTTCCAGTTGTCCGGTTTTGTGATAGTATTCGGCATGGGCTTTCTGCATCTCGAATGTGATTGTCCCAACATCTTCTGCCTTTTGTAACTTTTCTTCTAAATTACCATAATAACGATAGAGATTAAGCAATTGTCGTTCCAAATTTTTCTGTTCCCGTCCTGATGTGGTAGATAGAATGGCATTCTTCAATGCGAATTCTGATGCATCTATGTCCTCATTGAAAAAGTAAAGTCGTGCAAGTTTAACATAAGTTTGTTTATCACCGTATGCTAATTCGATTGCTTTTTCATAGTTGGTGATGGCTGCATCTACGTTATCTTCGTCTGCATAGAGTTTTGCTAGCCGTGCGTAATGGAAACCAGCTTCTGGATGCGTTTGGATGTATGACTGCAAGAGTTCAATTGCCTCGTCCACTTTGTCAGCGGCTTGTAAACTGTTAACAAGTGCCTCTTGATACGCCGTGTTTTCTGGCGCAGCTTCAAGCAGTTGGCGCCAGGTTTGAGCAGCTTTTTCGTGCTGATTTGTGCGGGTGTAGAGTTTGGCAAGTTCCGCTCGATATTCAAAGTCTTCAGGTACCGCTTTGGTAATTCGTTCGTAGATGTCTATTGCTTCCGCTATTTTGTTTTGATGCACAAATTCTTGAGCCTTTTTTACGAATTCTTGGACAGTCGCGCGTTTCTCTTCGATGCTCACTTCCTGTGCCTCAAGTCTGGCTGTGAAAGCACTTGCTGCGATTAACAATATGAGAACGACTAATAAGAAAGATAGTTTAGATTGTGCCATTCAGATACTCCTCCTATTAAGGTTATGAGGGTTTTTTGGAAATAATGGTGCGATTACTAATAGGGACTCTCTCGACTACGCAGTGTCATATAAATTTCCAAGCCTGATAACACATTCCTTCTCAAACAAGTCAAGAAAAGAGCGAATATTATTTCTCACTATTTTGTTCTGGTACCTGTTCCTTGAGTTCGGCAATGCGATCACGTAAAGCGGCGGCTTCCTCATAATCAAGGTCCAATGCGGCTTTTCGCATCTGTCGTGTGAGGTCGGTAATCATCGCTTCAATATCTTGCGGTTCCATATCTTCAACAACGGCAGGTGGCTGCTCCGACTTCTTCGTATCATACTTGGTTTCCGATTCAGCGATAAGTTCCTGAATCGCCTTTTGAATGGTAGCCGGTGTGATATTATTATCTGTGTTATATTGTAACTGTATCTCGCGACGGCGGTGTGTCTCCTTCATGGCTTCTTCCATTGCTTCCGTAACATCATCTCCATACAAGATAACTTCACCATCAACATTCCGCGCAGCGCGTCCAGCCGTCTGCACGAGCGATCGCACGGACCGGAGGAAACCGGGACGATCCGCGTCGAGAATCGCGACAAGAGAGACCTCTGGTAGATCAAGTCCTTCCCGAAGTAGGTTGATACCGACCAATACATCAAAGACCCCCTCTCGAAGTTCGCGCAGAATGCGAGCACGATCAAACACGTCAATTTCAGAGTGCATATAGTCAGCACGGACCCCTGCTTCAGTTAAGTACTCGGTTAAATCTTCCGCCATCCGTTTGGTAAGCGTTGTAACAAGGACACGCTGTTTACGTTTGACACGTTCCTTAATCCTACCGATAAGATGGTCTATCTGCCCCCTAACAGGGTGGATCGTAATTTCAGGATCGATGAGTCCTGTCGGGCGGATAATCTGCTCAACGATTTGTGAACTGTTCTCCATTTCATAAGCACCCGGTGTCGCCGAAACAAAAACAACCTGATTGACGCGCGCCTCAACCTCGTCGAAACGGAGGGGACGGTTGTCCAATGCGGAAGGTAGACGGAACCCATATTTGACAAGCGTCTCTTTCCGGGAGCGGTCGCCGCGATACATGCCACGCAGCTGCGGAATGGTAACGTGCGATTCGTCAATAAAGAGCAAAAAATCGTCAGAGAAATAGTGCATGAGGCAATAGGGTGGATCCCCCGGTTGCAAGCCTGAGAGATGCCGTGAATAGTTTTCAATACCGGAACAGTAGCCTACCTCGCGTAACATCTCCAGATCAAAGCGGGTGCGCTGTTCAATCCGTTGCGCCTCTAACAATTTATTCTCTTTTTCAAACGTGAGAATACGGTCTTGGAGTTCAAGCTCAATATTAATTAATGCCTGATCAAAGATTTCACCATCGGTCATGAAGTGCTTCGCGGGATAGATTTCAAGAAAGTCGCGTTGCGCTATTATTTCACCAGTCGTAGTATCCATCTCGCTAATGCGATCAATCTCATCACCGAACAGCTCAATGCGATAGGCGTTTTCACTATAAGCAGGAAACACCTCAACAACATCGCCGCGTGCGCGGAACACACCTTGCCAGAACTCAACATCGTTGCGGACGTATTGAATATCGACCAAAGCGCGTAGGAGGGCATCACGCCGGACTGTTGCTCCGACTTCTATTTGGATCCTCTGATTCTCAAATTCATCTGGTGACCCAAGACCGTAAAGACAAGAAACACTCGCGACAACGATAACATCACGGCGCGATATTAAGGATGCCGTTGAGGCAAGCCGCATTCGTGTGATTTCCTCGTTAATGCGGACATCTTTCTCAATGAAAGTGTCAGTAGCCGGGATATATGCCTCTGGCTGATAGTACTCGTAATCGCTGACGAAATAGTGAACGGCGTTATTAGGGAAGAATGTGCGGAATTCGTTATAAAGTTGTGCGGCGAGTGTCTTATTAGGAGAAATAACGAGTGTGGGTAGCTGAACATTCTCAATCACATTCGCCATCGTGTAGGTTTTTCCTGAACCGGTCACACCGAGCAGCGTCTGTGACTTGTCTCCGCGTTGGAGTCCTTCCGTCAGTTTGTCAATTGCTTGCGGTTGGTCACCTTCGGGTGAGAAATCTGAGACGAGTTCAAATTGCAGTTCACTTAATTCGGGGTCGTCATCTTCTATGGCATCAACTTTTGTTAGCAATTCCCAATTCTCTTGCATTTTGGCTTCTCGCTCCTATCGCTATCTATGGAGATTACAAAGTCCGTCCGGTGCCTGCCCTTCAATAAAAGGTTCACGACTAATGTCTTCCTCAGGACATTTACCCGGCCTGCTGAGGCGTCCACTCTTCGTATTAATCTCACGAAAGACAATGCCTTCAGGCTCAGGAAAGTGTTTATCGGGCCCGCGGGCTGCCTCAACCATAAATTTTGTCCAGATCGGTAACGCTGCTCTGGCACCAGTTTCGTTGTAGTTGTAACGATTCCGTCGTTTATCAAATCCAACCCAAACCCCAACTATCAGATCTGTAGTATAGCCAACGAACCAAGCATCCACATTATCGTTAGTGGTACCTGTTTTCCCGGCTGCGGGTCGGGTCAGTCCATCCCTGATTGCGCCATAACCGGTTCCCCTCTGAATCACAGTCTCCAGAAATGATGTAATCTGGTATGCGATCCTTTCGTCTAATACACGGGTGCGCTCCGGCTGATAGTCGTCAGGTGGATAGATCCGTTTCCCTGTTTTGTCTAAAATATATTGAATGTGCACCGGTTTTGTCCGGATACCGCCGTTTGCAAAGACCGCATAGGCAGCGGTTAATTCAAGCACAGTCATTTCAGACGCGCCTAAAGCGAGTGCCGGGACAGGGGTCATAGGGCTTTGGATGCCTATCCGTTTCGTCAGCTCAACAACGCGATTTATCCCTTCCCAATTACCATTTTCGGCGATCGGGGTCTCTAACATTGCGCGTGCTGTGGGTACGTTAATCGATTTCTTTAGAATTTCGCGTATGATGACCGGCTCTCTCCTAAATTTATCACCATAGTTATCTGGATACCATTTGGGTTGTCCGGGGAAGGGCACAATGCCCCACGGTTCATCAACAATAGGCGTTGCGGGTGTCACAATCGAAGGTTCTTCTAATAAGGCAGCAAAGACAATCGGTTTGAAAGCGGAACCGGGTTGTCGTCCTCGCAGTCCAGGCCCTCCAATAGCACGATTAAAATAATTGATTTCAGTCTCAGTGATGTAGTAATCGCGACCGCCTACCATTGCCTTGACTTGTCCTGTCTTCGGTTCATACGCAATGAGTGCCGCTTGCAAATAATCACCGATCGGGTCAATTCCGTTCGGATTGCGTTTATTGGCATCATAATTGGGAAGCCCTCTTTTTTGACCATGTTTCGCATCCATGTAACGCAAATGCTCCGCGACCGCTTTCTCGGCGACAGATTGCATAGACATATCAATTGTCGTGTAAACCTTCAATCCACCACTATACAAATTCTTTTCGAGGTCAGGGATCCGAGCGAGTTCTTTGATGACATACTGAAGAAAATGTCCTGCCTCGTTTTGTGCCGTTTTCACACCGCTGCCGTGCAGATTTGGTGGCAGCAGCGGGGCGTTTCGGCTTGCGATCCATTCAGATTCGTCAGTGATATAGTCTTCTTCTAACATTTTACCGAGTACTGTATCACGCCGACTTTTCGCCTTATCTGGATTGAAAAATGGCGAGAAAGCAGAGGGCCCTTTCGGAAGCGCAGCAAGCAAGGCACACTCATGGTTGCTGAGTTCGGATACCTTCTTCCCAAAGTAGCCGAGTGCTGCTTGTTGAACACCGTGGAGCGTTTTACCACCAAACCTTGATCTGCCTAAATCTACATGGTTTAGATAGCGCTCTAAAATCTCATCCTTTGAGAAAGTTTTCTCAATTCTAACTGCGAGAAGTATCTCCCGAGCCTTTCGGACATAATCCCTTTTCGATCTCACCTCAAAGAGGTAGATATTTCGTGCCAATTGTTGTGTCAATGTACTCGTCCCCGCCAAGCGTTTGTTGTACAACAGCCTGTCTTTGAACGCCCTGGCAAGTCCAAGGATATCAACCCCCCAATGCTCGTAAAATCGGCGGTCTTCAATAGCGATAAACGCGCCCTGTAGTCTACGCGGCATTTGGAGTAGCGGGATCAAACGCCGCGTCGTGCCTTCTTCCTTGTCAGCGATGTCAGCGATTTTCTCCGGTTCAAGGTAAAAGTTTCGGCGTACAGAATTGTTCTCACCGCGAATAGCTGTGATTTTTCCGTTCTTCACCGAAATCTGGACATGTCCTGCCTCGATATCCAGATACGGATATTCAAATTCCCGCAAATGGATGCGGACTGCACCGTCCTTTTTACCAGCACCCAACGCCACAGCGTACTCTCCAGGTTGGCTCAATCTCGGAATGATTTCTGCGACCTTCTTATATTCCAATCGCTCTAATTTATCGATTAAGAACGCGACTTTATCTGCTTCTTGTACTTCGCAAACCGAAGAGTAGACCTCAAGGTGTTGCTGCCATACCTGCTCGGCATCGTATTCAAGCCGCTCTTCTAACTGGATAGCATACACATCCTCCCAACATCCAATCAGCATGCCACCTGCAAACCCGATGCCAGCAAAAACCGCTACAGCTGCAAGGATACACACACCCCAAAATAGGGTTAGTAAAACTTGAAAAAAATGGTAGAAGAATCGACGCATTTGTCTCTTCGCCTCCTGCATGGTATTTAAAAAAAAAATGAAAACCAGATAGTGGAATTTAGGGGGTTCTATCTACATTTTTTTTCCGGACCCGCTTAATCGTACATCCCACTGCTCTTGTTTTTTTCGACTTTTTGGGAATATCTTTTCCCGCAATCACTAAATCCAAAGCGTCTTTGAGATAGTGCTTTGTCGGTTCCTTCGGACTGTTGTCAATTGCACCGGCGTAGCGGAGGACGCGTTCCGCATCAAGAAGGAATACCTCTGGTGTTCTCCTCGCACCAAAATAATCAGCGATTTTATTTTCAGGATCTTTTAGCACAGGAAATTCAAAACCGTGTTTCTTACTATATTCAGCAATTTCTTCAATCGTTTCTTGTTTGTTTGAATTAATCCCGATAAACTGCACCTTTTTCTCGTGCTGCTCGTTGTAAGTCTTAACCAAAGCAACAATCCGCTCTGTATAGTCAGTCACTATTCGGCATTGTGTCGCGAGAAACAGGACCACAGTGGCGGGTTTCTCTTCGCTCAACTGATACAAAGCGTGAGACGCACCATCGGCATCTTTGAGGGTAAAATCCTTGACGATCGTGTCAAGTTCCACCTTCTCTGATTTCTCTTTCGTAACCCCCACCGCTGTGATGCCGATCAATATAACGATTACTGCATATAGGCACCGGAAGGGCGTGAAGGCACGTAGTTCCTTCTCAGCGAGAAGGCGGTCCTTAGGCATAAAATATGTAAACAGACTTAGATTTTGCATTTTGAAACTTCCGTTGAATTAAGACGTTAACAGCACTGATTGGTTTCAATTTTCTGACTCAAATACACGCCGATAAAAAATATTAATTTTTTTCTTGCATTCTTAACGTGCATGTAATATAATATATAAATATAAACTAATCTGTGTTAGGAGACACCCCATGGCAAAGTATTTGACGGCAAGACAACGTGAGATCTTTACCTACATCCAGCGGCGTATCAAAGAGGGGTATCCGCCGACAATCCGTGAGATCGGTAGTAAATTCGGGTTCTCTGAAAAGGCGGCACATGACCATCTCAACGCGCTGGAAAAGAAGAAGTATATCGGACGAGAAGAGGGTAAACCTCGCGCAATTTCCATCTTGAAAGAGGCAGATCCCAAACTTCAAACCAGTAAATGGCTGGAAGGGCAGAATGCGAATCCGAATTTAGCGGAAACGCCACGCGATATTATAGAAATTCCGATTTTCGGGCGCGTGGCAGCGGGGACACCCCTGCTCGCATCACAGAACATTGAAGGCACCCTTCCGATTCCAACACGTATGGTAAACAACCATGAGTGTTTCGCGCTCCGTATCATCGGCTCCAGCATGGTCGGTGCTGGAATCCTGGAAGGCGATTTCGTCATTGTTAGAAGGCAAGCAAACGCCGACCCGGGCGATATTGTCGTCGCACTCGTTGAAGATGAAGCGACTGTGAAACGCTTCTACATTGACGGAGAAGAGGTCCGACTGCAACCGGAAAACCCAACCATTGAACCCGTTATTTTTAATGTGAATGACGTAATGATACTCGGTAAAGTTATTGGACTTCACCGAGAAATATAGCAACCTCCTTTCATCTCAACGACTTAATTGATGGGCAGAACAGCGTATCTGCCCATTCCCTCTCAAAACTCCTACTCCGAATCCAAAAAATCAGTCAGTTTGTGTAAGTGAGAAAGCTTGACATCCACCATAGATGGGTCAGGACACGCCCGCTCCTGATCACCCACAAGCCACGCTGTCCACAGCCCAGCGTTTTTACCACCGACCATATCCGCGGAATAACTATCACCAACGTAGATAGCATGCGCCGGGGCAACGTCCAATTCCGACAAAGCCGCTTGAAAAATACGCGCGTCCGGTTTCGCTATCCCTAAAACTGTAGAATCTATAATCGCCTCCAGCAACGGAGAGAGTCCATATTCGTCACACCAACCGCGGGTATTTCCGAAGTTATTGCTAATTACCGCAAGTTGATAGGTGCTGTGAAGCGTTTCCAGCCATCGCCGATTTTCTGCAAGGCTTTCGGCAGCCCCTGTGCAGAACCACTCGACGTACGCGTCTTTCATTTTCTCACTCAACCCTAACCGCTGGTAAATCCCCACGGCGATCGCTTCAGTTGTCTCCCGCAACGAGCAACGCGCCGCATATTCAGAGGCGACCACCCCAACCGGCAGCATTGAACCATCTTGATAAGACCACTCATGCGAAGCGTCTCCGAGAGCGAATTCCGTTATCGTCGCTCTATCCGCCTCGTCAAACGCTTCACGCGTAATTTCTGGATGTCGTTCATGGATAAACTGATACGCCCGCTCCAACCAATGGATGCCATTTCCATCTAAAGTTCCGCCGAAATCAAATATTAATGCGTGGATATCCCTCATTCACTTTTCCTTTTATTACTGTTTCCTAACAGGACATTAGTCAATCGTTCTCGCCGAACCCTCGCGGGCTGCCTCCCAATCCCACAAAAGGATCGTGCCATCACCACCTGCACTCACAAGTGTTTTGCCATCCGGCGAAAACATTAGCGTGTTCACATCTGCCGTATGCCCATTAAGTGTGATCAATTTGGCACCGGTTGTCATATCCCATAGATCTATGCTGCCGAAGCCGTATGCCCTAACCAATACTGTCCGATCCGGTGAAAACACTAATGCGTCTGACCCGCGTGGTATTTCCTTTAGGCGAATCTGTTTATGCTGCCCCAGCAAACGCGTGCGCTGGTAGCTGCCCACAGCAAGCAAGTCACCGTCTCCAGAGTATGCCAACGCTGAAATACCATCCAGATACGAAACGCTAAAGTTATCGCCCTCCCCCCTTCTCGGATCCTCCCCTTCCAAGAGGGATGCTAAAGCGATACCCGTCTTTGCGTCCCACATCCGAACTTTTCCTTCTATCGTTCCACCGACAAGTTTCTTTCCGTCTGGTGTAAATATCAAAGCAGTAACCTGATCGTGGAGTGGGGGCATCGGGGCTTGTGGTAATCTTCTATTACGGTTTTCATTGATAGCAACGCTTTCAGCTAGAAGGATCTCGAGAAAAACATTCCTGTCCGTAATGGACGTACCCCAAGTGGACGTACCCCACACGCTGATGCCCCTTGTCCCCCCTAAAGCAACCACTTTTCCATCTGGAGAAAATACCATCCGCTTGCGTGAGGGCCCGCCCATCTTTATCCGCCTGTGAATCGCTAACTTACGCCCAGTCTTGGTATCCCTCAGTACCATCTGCCCCCCCGCCCCCGATGTAGTAAGCGATACTCCTGAACTGGGATCAAAATGCATCTCACCTCTTACAACAACATTCGCGAGTTGTGTGCCGTCCGGTGAAAATGCTGCAGCCGATAATATACCGTTTTGTCCTGGGAGCCAAATATCTGTCCTTTCTAAGGTCTTCACATCCCAAAGCATAATTACCCCGCCAGACGCAACACTCGCAAGCGTCGATCCGTCATCTAAGAACGACACGGCTTTCACCGCCTCCGTGTGTCCTGTGATAAACAGCGATAACACTTCCGCTGTCTCCGTGTTCCAGAACCGGACTGTGCCATCCACACTGCCACTTGCAAGCATCTGACCATCCGGAGAAAATACTAACGCAGTGACAACGCTTAGATGACCGTTGAATGTCGCGAGCCTTTCACCAGTTGTCGCGTCCCACAAATGCACCATCTTATCCGTGCTGCCACTCGCAAGCATTCTACCGTCTGGAGAGAACGCCAACGCATTTATCCAACCCGTGTGCTTTTGAAGCACAATCGGTGCCTCGGTGCCAGCGGTCCCCCATAAGCGAACCAGCGAATCTTGACCGCCACTCGCGAGTCGCGTGCTGTCGGCTGAAAACGCTAAGACCAACACACGCCTGGCTCTATCCGCCGGCAACCGAATTCTTCCCTCCCTCAATCGAAGATTTTCATCATCGACTAACGGTATCTGCGCGCCTACATCTGTAAGGGTCAATTGTTTTTCGCCAGTGGTTGCATCCCACAACGTAATCGTTCCTTCCGCACTGCCAACCGCAATTTTATCATCTGTAAGCGCGTAACTTTCAGGTCCAGATCGACGGCGTCGCTGATCCCGAGATCTGCCCTCTATAGCCGTAACACCACTTCTCTCCCCAGTCTCAACATCTAATTTGTTGATTGCGCTGCCGCGTCCATTGAGACTGATAAGCGTCTTACCATCTGAAGAAAATTGTAGCTTCCTGCCAGCATAGAGATGGTCAAAGCGCGAAACTTCCTGACGTGTTGCTATCTCCCACACCTGGGGCACATGATCATGAAACCAGCCGCCGCCATTGGCAAGGTAGTGTCCATCCGGCGAAAATGCTACCGATTGACACATGCCCGGGAACATAGTAATCTCTTTTCCTGTTGCAACATCGTAGAGCCAGACCCCGATATTACTCCCCACCGCGAGTTGTGTGCCGTCGGGTGAAAACGCAAGTACATTGATCCCGCCCTTCCCCAGACGCGCCTTCGCTGCCTTTGGCAGCGACCACCGTGATATATCTTCTACACTTACATCGACTTGGACATCCGCATGGCTGATGCCAATGCTGAATATGAGCAACACAATTACGATGCTGACAGCACCGACGATTGCTCGCGTAATATTCTCCATACGGTTCAGTATAATAAGTGTATCTAAAATGAACATAGGCATCGGTTTTCCTCAAACATTGCTGTTCCATACGTGCGATTTCCATTGACTACCGACTAACCTTCTGATTTTTTAGGGTTTTAGTATTGACCGTTCAAGTATTCACTATAGCCCATATTTAGACGATGGGAGCCTTTTGATGTAATTTTATCTCCAGTGCATTTACAACTTCACCAATGCTAATTTCCTTCATGCAAAGATGTGGCGTATCTTGTCGCTGACACGTCCGTTTATAGCACGGACGACATTCGACCGGTTTCTCAATAATAGTATGTCCAGTCCCATAAGGCTTATGGCGTACTGGGTCTGTTGGACCGAAGAGTGATACTGTCGGTGTGCCGACTGCCGCGGCGATATGCATCGGTCCGCTATCGCAGGTTAAACACACCTCGCATCTCTCTAAGAGTGCCCCGAGTTGCAAAATTGATGTCTTGCCGACAAGATTAATTATCGGTAGTGAAGTCGGCAACGCTTCCATAAGTGCCAACTCATTCAATGAACCCGTTAGGACAATCCTCACATCCGGTGCGAGGTGTGAAATTTGCTCAATAACCTCGGCGAAATTTGCTATATCCCACCGCTTTGTACGCCATGTTGTGCCTAAATTGAGAGCGATCAGTTTGTCGGTCGAAGAGACATTTTCAGCATCCAGAAGGTCTTGAATTATTCGCCGCTCAGTACCTGTATGCCAAAACTCCAGGAAATCCGGACTTGTATCAATATCAAGCAGTTGGAGTACCCGTAAATACCGATGCACCTCATGCACGCTTGTATCGTCCATGAGAGATGCAGTTAGCAGCATGCCACGCCCGTTGACGTTGGTTCCCACACGCATCGGTACCCGTGCCAGGAAAGGTACCAACGCGTTTCGGAACGAGGTAGGATGTAACACAACAGCAACATCAAATGCAGCCCTACGTATCCGACGCGTCAATTCCCTGAGAGACCGATAACGACCCCGGTTTTTGGTATCAACGATGCAAGTATCCACATAAGGATGCGTTTCCATCAACTCGGCCACAAGCGGTCGCAACAGGAGTGTTACATTAGATTCGGGATAGGCACGTTTTAAAGCACGCAACGCGGGCGTCAATAGCACCATATCGCCGATCCAACCCCCCGTCTGGCACACCAAAATATTTTGCATCGTAGCACCAGTGAAAAGACGACAAGATCCGCAACGATTTTTAGGCTTAGAAGAAAAACGGGTTTGACCAGGCCTTCTTACCGGTTTCGTCTGTTATTTCAACGCGAACGTATTTAGCACCGTTCGGAACGCTATAGGTTGCTTCAGTCAGGAGTTCGCCATCCGATGGAAGAATCCGCCGACCGCGGCTGCACTCCGCTTTAAAAACAATCGATTGCGCTGGCGAACACTTAACCGTTACCTCGTTATCCTCTAACGCCATATCCTGAATTTCGGGGCCGAGTGTAGAATAGAACGCGCCTGTTCGGAACGCTTTCATGATGCTCTCAATTGTCAATTCTTCCGCTTTCACCATAATCCATCCGTGAAAACAGTCGTGTTCGGTGCCGTGTGCATCATCCGAAGCGATGCCAAGAACGGGGCCGCCTCTATCCAGCAAGTCATCCCACGCTTGTTCTGAGAAGCCTTTGCCGATCCCCATACAGGTGTCGTTGTAGACCTCAATGGCGAAGTACCCGCGTAACGGCAGATAATCTGTAATCGTGTGTCCGGACCAATAGGGATGACACAAAACGGCTTCACCCCCCTGTGCTTTAATCTCATCAAGCACAGCGTTGGGATGCATCTTTGCACAATTAATTGTTTCGTGGATATTAATCGCGACAAAGTGATACGTCGCGCCACCATAAGGGTTTGACGGATGCACTTCACTGCCGGATATTGCTAAAAAGTCTGACGTGCTGTAAGCACTCACATCGTTAACCTTACGATGATCCGTTAGGACTAAGAAATCGTAGCCTGCTTCACGGTAGGCTGCGAATCGATCCGCCATGGGAAGTTGCCCATCGGATTCCGTGCTGTGGCTATGTGTATTGCCTCGGTACCATTGTCCGGGTTGCTGAAAAGGGTTTGCGTTGAACATTGCTGTCTCCTCGTTCCATAATGACGTGTTGAAGCTGTTAGGAATGACGCTTGATGAATCAACTGGACGTATTCTACCTGTTCACATTTATTTTAGCATATCCATAATCCGCTTGTCAATAATTGCGCAAACACATGATCGCCAATCTATCATTGTTTGGCACACTAAAAGGGCGCATCACAACGTCCTCTAAAAGATAACCGAGGACTTCAAGAGGCTTACTTAGAAAAAGAAAGGGTTCGACCAAGCTTTTTTGCCGGTTTCGTCTGTTATTTCAACGCGAACGTATTTAGCACCGTTCGGAACGCTATAGGTCGCCTCCGTCAAGAGTTCACCATCTGATGGGAGAATCCGCCGACCGCGACTGCACTCCGCCTTAAAAACAATCGACTGCGCTGGCGAACACTTAACCGTTACCGCATTATCTTCCAACGCCATATCCACAATTTCGGGTCCCATTGTAGAATAGAACGCGCCCGTCCTGAGTGCTTCCATGATACTTTCAATCTTCAGCTCCTGTGCCTTGACCATAATCCATCCGTGGAAGCAATCGTGTTCGGTGCCGTGTGAATCATCGGAAGCGATGCCGAGAACGGGTCCTCCTCTATCCAGCAAATCGTCCCACGCTTGTTCTGAAAACGCTTTGCCGATCTCCATGCAGCCGTCGTTGTAGACCTCAATGGCGAAATAACCGCGCAATGGCAGATAATCTGTAATGGTGTGTCCCGACCAATAGGGATGGCATAAAACGGCTTCGCCGCCCTGCGCCTTAATCTCATCAAGCACAGCGTTCGGATGCATCTTTGCGCAATTGATTGTCTCATGAATATTAATCGCTACAAAGTGATGTATCGCGCCACCATAAGGGTTTTCAGGATGCACTTCGCTTCCTGATATCGCCAGAAAGTCTGGCGTGCTGTAAGCACTCACATCGTTAACTTTACGATGGTCGGTTAGCACAAGGAAATCGTAGCCTGCTTCACGGTAGGCTGCAAATCGATCCGACATGGAAAGTTGACCGTCGGATTCTGTGCTATGACTATGTGTATTGCCTCGGTACCATTGCCCGGGTTGGCGGAAAGGGTTTGCGTTGAACATCGATGACTCCTTATTCCGTGATAATGTATTTCAGTCTTTAGGACGATAGACTTGGTAATTCCACATCATTTTAGCGTGTCTACAATTGTTTTTTCCATGGGATTAGTGGAGTTGACAAAAAAGTTGAAAGCGATTTCAAGTTGTTCATGAAGAGATTGCTCAAGCATCGTAAACCTTAGTCTTCCCAATCAATGTCATCAAGTATTTTAGCGGTTGCCACTCTATCAAAAAGCGTATCCAGTAGCGGGAGACTCTGTATTGTGGAAATCTTATTGATAACGGGTTTGGGAACAGGATCAAATCGGAGGTGGAGCAGTTTTAGGATATCCTCCCGTTTTGCATTTGTTTCACCGCGTTTTTCACCCTGTTCAATTAGATATTGAGCCATTGTCTGTGCCATTGCTTCTCCCTCCTCTCTACGGGCAGTTTCTTGGATTTGCTGGTGAACCAGCGTTTTCAATTCGTCATGTTCCTCAGTCGGACGGCGATGTAGGATTAGTAGATACAGATAGAAAATCGCACGTTTCCACTGCTGCGTTTCCTCCTCATCAAGGGTATCAATATGACCTCTAAATAAACGCCTGTCATTAACAAAACACTGGCTTGTAGTTGCGCAATTCATTGCGCCTCTTATATGTGGATACCTCAAAGGGGTCCAACATTTCTATAATGCAACTTTATTTTTTAGATTTGGTATTATCATCAAATTATACAAGGGTCAGCGTTAATTGTCAACTTCACCAGGGTCATTGGGCAGGGCTATTTAGTTTTCGTTATTTTTTCTAATATTTTTCACATCTGTTAATATCTTGACATAAACAGATGCAGCGTGACTTTTCACGCTGCATCTGCTATACTTCACCGTAAAAAATCTCGATAATTTTTGAGGTGAATCATGACAAGAACACCCTCTTGTCACTTACTTGACATATTAGCAGAAGTGCCGGATCCACGCAATGAAAAAGGTAAACGCTATCCTTTAGTACCTATTCTCGTTTTGATCGTCATCGGTCTGATGTCGAATCATAAAGGGTATACCTCAATAGCGACTTGGGCACGGAGTCAACCTGAACTGGCAAAAGCGTTAGGTTTCAAATCGCGTAAGACACCGTGTGCTGCAACACTTCATAATCTTTTGAAGCGTCTTGACGTAGTGAGTCTCGAAGCATCGCTAACAAAATGGGCGTTTTCAAAACTTGAAGACTTTCAAGTTTTGAAAACACAGCAGTTAGATGGGGTTGCTATTGATGGTAAAGAGTTATGTGGTTCCAAAGACCCAAAGACCGGATACCGCACACATTTACTCTCCGCTGTCTCTCATGAGTTAGGCATTACACTCGCACAATGTGCTGTCAGTCGAAAGACAAATGAGATTCCGATCTCAACAAAACTCCTCAAGGCACTTGATGTCACCGGAAAAGTCGTGACAACTGACGCACTTTTGACGCAGAGAACCTTTTGTAAAGATATTATAGAACATCAAGCTGACTACGCACTCCCTGTAAAAGAGAATCACAAACAGATGTATGATGATATTCGCCAACTCTTTGAACCCCTCTCGGAAACAGACCCCCCGGAAGTTGAGAAGCGACGGTTTGAAAACCTACACACCCAAGAGAACGCACATCTTCATACGCACACAGATGTTGAAACATCACACGGATTTACCACCACACGCACACTCACAGCAAGCACAATGTTGACAGATTACATCAACTGGCCAGGACTCGCTCAGGTTTATCAATACCAATCTCAGCGAGAGCATACAAAAACAGGGGAGATCACCTATCAGACACAGTATGGTATCACGAGTCTCGCACCAGAAGTCGCCTCCGCAAAAGACTTACTCAAACTCCGACGCCAACATTGGACGATAGAGAACAAGATCCATTGGGTCCGAGATAACGTCCTTGGTGAGGATGCTTCACAGGCGAGAACGGGCAATCTTCCACACGTCATGGCAGCATTACGCAACACTGCCATGTCTGTTTTACGCTTTGACGGACGGACAAAAATCGCTGAAACAATGCGATTTTTCGCTTCAGAACCTAAACTCGCAGTTAAACTCATACTATGAGATATCTTAAAACTAAATAGCCCTGGGTCATTGGGTGTGTAAAGTTTTTGTCACCAAGTTTATGCGGCATTTTGGGTCTGTTGATCCCAGAAGGTATCCCAAGCCCTGCTTTTGAGTAAACACCTCCAGAACAGAACCGCATTTATACCCGTCTGGCTCCATTTCATAGAGGCTTGCTTACACCGCTGAGCAACAACGTGTTTACACGCCGACTCAATGAGACCACTGCCGATGTGATACCCCTTTTCAGCAAATGTTTGATATTGCATCCGCTTTGAATGCTTCTGAAAATAACCGACTTCTCTTTGAAGAACTTCCGAGAGCATCGCGTTCCCGACACTCAAGGCACGGATCCGCAAAACGACTGTCTCAGTATCACCCGCATAGAGAAATGGCTCTGTCGCTTCAACCCATGAGTGAATACTTTCGTAGGCTTTTTCACCAAATGCCTGCTTCGCCACTTCATAAAGATGAGATTTCGCATGCATATAGTCAACGATCTCAACAGCACCGGGAAAGTATTCATCAGATAAGTTCCATATCCACGCCGCACCATCGCCGATGACGACCACCTCCTCGGTATCCGTCTCGTCTTTGTAGATACCACTCGCTGTCGCTAAGTCGAACCACTGTTCACCAAAACTCGCCGCATCGCTGTGAGAGGCAACATAGCGAAGACTCTTCGACCGCGCAGATGCCACCGACTTAGAATCAAGTTGCGGGTAATCTCTATACAGACACCCCACCTTGACTTCATGATAACTGCCATCCTGAGAGAGTGTATGAACACCATCACAACTGACATACCACCGTGAACCTGTCTCAAGGCAGTGTTGATCAACATAAGCTGAAACGCTTTCGCCTTCTGACCACTTACCGACTTTCTGTTGAAGTGTTCTGTGACTCACCTTTTTAAGAGATTCTTGGGTTTCGCGTCTTCTTTCACGAATCCGGTTCGGTTAGGAAACCGAACCTACCGGGCCTGGGGGTTGAAAATTTGCTTAAAAAATGGAAAACTAAATAGCCCTGGACGAAAAATTACTTGACATTATAAAGTATAATATAGTATTATATAGTTGCCAGTGGACAAAATTCGGGTTCACCCGTGTGATTGGAAGGCTACGGCCCAGCACAATCCTATATCCCTGGCTTTTTTATTTTCTTCCGCTCAACGCCGCAGCTGTGAGTGGGCTGTTCTGCGTATAATAGACACCATAATCTGTCTTGCGTGTGTCATCAATGTCGTGTACGACCCCAAAAGCCTTCCACAGATATGCCAAATACCGATCCTCACCTCGTTCATAAAGCCGCTGTAATGCCCAGATAAAATAATCAACAGCTTGCAAACCTGCGTGCTCCTTTGGAGTTGCCACGGCAATGTTTAAAGATGTATGACTGGTTACCTCCTGTTGCGTGACAAAACGGGAGCGTGCAGCTTCAAGTGCTCGATGCAAGGCAGCCGTCCGATCAGATTTGCCGCGTTTTGAGAAGATAATATCATATCTATCATGTTGGCTTAGTCTTTCCTTGAACAAACGCTCTGTGAGATAATCGTAAAGTTCATTGGGATGGTAGCGATAGGTGGGTTCTCGCTTGTTGCGTTGGCGGACGTACTCAAGCACGCTCAATTTATCAGCAACGACAGCAAAAAAACGCAATCCCTCCGTATCATGTAAAAGTCTGAAAACATCTCTTCGGACTTCAGGAAGGTCATCCTTAGCGTGAAATGCCAGTGCTGTTTTTCGGTTAGCGGGTTGCATAGAGGGGACACTCTTAAAATAGGAATCGTTCATCAGTTGCCCCCGCAGTTTATCAATCCGACCCTCTAACACTATTGGATCTGACACATCCAATAAGCCGAGTATGAAAAAACGGGAGCATCCCTCTGTCCCTACCAGGACCTTTCCCTTACGGGAAAAGAGAATGCCATCGCCACCCTCGTCTACAAAATAGTGACGAATTGAGGAAGATGTCTTTGTAGTTCGTTTATTCTCCATAAAATCTCTTATTCAAGGTCTTATCTTCCTCACTGACACCAAAATCCACATCCATTATTTCGGAACGGAGTGGGTCGTAGAAATCGGCAAGGAAGCTGGATCAATTTTGGGAGTGTGGTAGCTCAGGGCTGGAGTCTTCACACTCAAACAACTTATTTTAAGTTTACCGTATGTCACATGGAAAATCAAGGAGATATTTTGTTTTAGAGATGCGGATATCCCTCCTACAAAGCGGTCTTTTGCATAGAAAAAATAAACATTGACAATATCACGCACCTGTGATATAATTTTGCAAACGCAAAAGACTGAAATTTACGGGACAAGAATATGAGACCCACTCCCTTCATATTCTCTCTCCGCAGGAGAAAATTTTATGAAATCCTATAGGCAAATCGTTGAGGAAGCGAAAACAGATATACCAGAAGTGACAGTTGCTGAAGTGAAAGCCGAACAGGATAAAGAGAGCGATTTCGTGCTATTGGATGTCCGCGACGAAGATGAATATCGTGCCGGTTATATCCCGAATGCTGTGCACGTTACACGCGGCATGCTCGAATTTTCTGTTGAAAACCATATCCCCGACCGAGACCAAAAAGTTGTCATCTACTGTGCAGCGGGACTCCGTTCGCTGCTCGCTGCGAAGTCGCTCCGCGAAATGGGATACACCGACACCGTCTCCGTTGCAGGTGGCTATCGCGATTGGGCGGCTGCAGGCTATCCGACAGTCCAAGATAAACCGATGACGCATGAGCAACTCGATCGGTACAGCCGGCACTTTATGCTCACAGAGGTCGGTGAGCAGGGGCAAGCCAAACTGCTTGATGCCAAGGTCCTGCTCGTCGGGGCAGGCGGCTTAGGTTCACCTGCAGGCGTGTACCTCGGTGCTGCCGGGGTCGGACACATGGGTATTATTGACTCCGACGTTGTGGAGTTAAGTAACTTACAACGCCAGATCCTTCACCGTACAGAATCCGTCGGCACCCCGAAGGTTCAATCCGCGACAACAACAATCAAGTCATTGAACCCGGACATCGATATTAGACCGTATAACCTCCGTTTGACAGCCGACAACGTTGAAGAAATCTTCTCCGAATATGACCTGATTGTCGATGGATGTGATAATTTCGCGACCCGCTACCTCGTCAACGATGCCGCTGTGCTACTGAATAAACCGGTCGTTCACGGTAGTATCTTCCAATTTGAAGGACAGGTTACGCTCTTCAAACCGCACGAGGGACCTTGCTACCGATGCATGTATCCGACACCACCCCCACCCGGCATGGTGCCCAGCTGAAGTGAGGCGGGTGTCCTGGGCGTGCTCCCAGGCGTAATTGGTGTGATGATGGCAACCGAAGCGATCAAATACATTATCGGTATCGGCGAACCGCTTATCGGTCGGTTAATCCTTTATGATGCACTCGGTATGACCTACCGCGAGATGAAAATTAATCGGGACGAAAATTGCCCACTCTGCGGCGAGAATCCGACGATTACAAAACTGATTGAAGATTACGATGCAGCGGCTGAGAACCCGGATACCCTCGCTCCCGCCGCTGACTAACAATTCGTCTCAACCCGGAAATTGAGGCGACCTCAAGGAGACTTCTATATGCTACCTTGTCCTGATTGTAATAATCCGCTGACACAGTTCCCAATTGAACCAGAGGACGTGGATCTCGTCAGTTGTGACGGCTGTTACGGGGCTTGGCTCGTCCACCCCGGTGATGATCTGGAGCGTGTAGACAACGTTACCTTTGACGATCTCGTTGAAGCGTATGGTACGGAATATCCGATTGATGTTGATCCAAGCACCGTGGAACTTCCTGAAGAAGTTGAAGATGCCTTGATGTAATCAGGAAACGGGATGTCGGTGCTAAAATGTAATTGGGAAATTGAAGGCAAAAAAATGCACATTTTTTTCTAATTGTGCTATAATGGTTGTAATCTATTACTCTAAGGAGGTTATTTGTTAATGCGAACTCTCATTTTACTGGCGGTGCTAAGTCTCACGGTTTCACCCGTATTTGCACAAAAATATATCAGTTGGGAAGCAGAGAACTTTGACGATATTAGCGGTGAAAAATTTCAAGTCTTTAAAACACCATCCGACCAGCCGGGTAACGCAGGTGAAGGCGTAGATGATTACACCGTTGCCGAAGCATCAGGTGATGCTTTCATCGGTTCAGCTAACGGGACTGGAAACGATGGTGGAGACTGGGTGAAATACGAATTCTCTGTTGAGGCAGATGATTGGCACTTCTGGGGACGCGTGATTGCCCCGTCAGTTGCCGATAACTCTTGTTACTGGGCAATCGATACAGCGGACGGCGAGATTACCTCTACCAATGACGGCCCCATGAATATCTGGGATTTCTATGAAGTAGGGGAACTCCGGGAAAACTATACGACTGATTGGGTCTGGTTCCGATTGAATTCACGCAACGGTCCTTTTGAAGGCTTGGAACTTATCCAGCACGGTGATGACCCGGTTCCGCTGGAATTGGACGCTGGTGAGCATACACTGCACATCGCACATCGCGAAGACGGCACATATATCGACCAAATTTTCGCGACAACAGATATCGAATTTGATCCCAATGAAACCGATCCACAGACTGCTGTTGAACCGCAAAACAAGTTAACCACAACTTGGGGCGCGCTCAAAAGCGGATTCTAAGTAGCCCAAACATTTAAAGGCATCCACGCGCTGGATGCCTTTACTTTTTAAATTACGACCAACAATGCGGGATATACGGAAAACTTGAAAAACAACTGTTATCTCTCGCTCGGTGCCAACACAGAAATCCTCCTACTCATCTACCTGATGCTCGTCAGTTGTGTTGTGATATCCGCCGTGGCTGAAACAACACTCCACTTCACAGACCAGACGAAGCAAGCCGGCATCCATTTCAAACACATCAACGGCGCATCCGAACAGAAATATCTACCGGAAACGATGGGATCCGGTGGCCTCTTTTTCGACTACAACGACGATGGATACCTTGATATCTATCTCGTCAATAGCGGCACCCTCAGCAGCACGTCCCAACTGTCGGACAGACATCCTGACCATACGAACGTCCTTTATCGCAACAAGGGTGATGGAACGTTTGTCGATGTCACGGTAGAAGCACGACTGCAACAAAACCGGGGTTACGGTATGGGATGCCTCGCAGCAGATTATGACAACGATGGCGACCCTGACCTTTATCTCACCAACTTCGGTAAAAACCAGTTATACCAGAATAACGGGGACGGCACCTTTACTGACGTTACATCGCGCACCGGTGTCGGTGACGGGAACTGGAGCGTTAGTGCCTCCTTCGGCGACTTCAACCTCGACGGATACCTTGATCTCTATGTAGCAAACTATCTGGATTATCAATTAGAGACTGCCCACGCCTGTTTTTTGGAAGGTGTGCCTATCTACTGCGGTCCACACGAATACCCCGGTGCGCATGATACACTTTATCGCAATAACGGCGATGGTACTTTCACAGATGTCACCACCCGTGCGGGGGTTCACAGCACCGGTAAAGGGTTAGGAGTGCTTTTTACAGATTATAACAATGACGGTTACCCCGACATTTTCGTCGCAAACGATGCCGTCCCTGATTTCCTCTATCGCAATAACAGGGATGGGACTTTCACAGATGTCGCTGTCACGGCGGGAGTCGCTTACAATTCAGAGGGTCGCGCAACTGCCAGCATGGGTATCGCCTCCGGAGATTACGATAATGATGGCGTGTCAGATATTTTCGTTACAAACTTCTCCTTGGAAATTAACAGCCTCTTTCACAACGACAGCGACGGCTTTTATACAATGACAACTTTTGAAGCCGGACTTGCTGATCACAGTTTCTCACAACTCGGTTTCGGGACTCAATTTCTCGATGCAGACAATGACGGAACCCTCGAGCTTTTCGTCGCAAACGGACATGTGTGGGATAACGTATCAGAAATTACGCCATCTCTCTCTTATAAACAACGGTGCCAAATTTTTGGCAATACGGGTCAGGGGCAATTCAGAGATTTGTCTGATACAGCGGGCGCGTTTTTCAAGCATCCGATTGTCGCACGCGGTACTGCGATCGGTGACTATAACAACGATGGCGCGATGGATATCCTCGTTACAACTTGCGGTGCAGCTCCAGCACTCTTAAGAAACGACTCTCAAGCAAAAATCCGAAAGCAAAATTGGGTGAAAATCCGACTTGTCGGAACAGAAAGCAACCGTGACGGTATTGGTGCGAAAGTGTGGGTGCACACCCGCGAAACAACGCAGTTTCGAGAAGTGACTTGTGGTGGTAGTTATGCGTCCGGCAGCGATCCTACGCTTCTTTTTGGTATCGGCACACAAGAAACGATTCAATCTATCAAAGTAGGATGGCAAAACGGACATATTCAAACAGTTAATTTCTCAAATGCCGAGAGTCCAGTGAATGATACCGTTCATATTACTCAAAAGCGTTAAATTAGATTTACGTCATTAACCGATATAATACGTTCACCGAAGTTATTCGACTGTCCCAATTACCGCTTTTCTCGAAAAAACGACGACAAAATTTGTTGTCAACCTTCACTTCCACGACTATCACACAAAAATCAGGGTACCATTTTCAATAATTGCATATTATCCTGCAGAAATTGCATATCCCACAACAAGAATTGACATGCTCGCAGCACTGCCAATGGTCATTTTCCCTGAATTTATTCATGTGCGGGCGTGATCTTTTATCTCAAAGTATCTGCTTTGATAAAAGAGCCGTTTGCGTTCCCTATAAAACCTGCACCTACCGAAGGAATGATCCGAAATCTGTCAAGGAAAAGGATTATACGTTGGCAATACAAAGTGTCGTGAAGAGACAGAATTGAAGCATCGTTTTTAAACCGACTGTCTTTTCAGTTAGATAGGCGGATTCTATATTCGGGAACGTGATCAAGGTATGATGCACCAAACACGTCGGATTTTACGCCTCTTGCTTGTTTCCAAACACTAAAACAATTTTTGTGATATATCCTGCAATTTTTGCGTGCTAATCCTGCGAGAGAAAGCGTAAACGCGTCTCACTTTTTTAGCCGTGTATTTTCTGTAAAAAAAGTGAAAGTTGATTGTTTTTTTGATAAACCCAGTGTACATCTGTGTTTACAAAGGCATTAGTATAAAAAACTCGTCTAAAATTTTAACGGCGGTGTGGTGTAAATACATCACATTTTTTGATAGACATTGGCACGAAATTTGCTTAAATATAACTAACGTGATTCAGTTTTAAAGGAGTTGCTATGAACCAACAATCGGTATTTATACAATTGCCATCAGCACCTATGGAGGCAATTTATAACACAATCCAGCAGGTTGTAAAGTCAAACATCCCTTTCTTTATTACTGGTGAAACCGGTGTTGGTAAAGAAGGCATCGCGAGATATATTCATGAAACCAGTCCACGGAGAGATAAACCTTTTATTGCAATTAACTGCGGTAGATTCTCCGCGGAACTCCTCCAGAGTGAACTTTTTGGTCATGAAGCCGGCGCGTTTACGAGTGCGATCCGTCAGCGTCAAGGGGCATTTGAAGCTGCAGATGGCGGTATCCTCTTTTTAGATGAGGTTCCCGAAATGTCTATGGATGCCCAGAAAATGCTGCTTCGCGTTTTGGATACTGCTACATTCACACGGCTCGGTGGAAATGAGGTCTTGACAGGCGATGTTCATATTATCGCTGCAACAAACAGAGATATTGTAAAAGCGGTCACTAACAGGGAGTTTAGAGAAGACTTATACTACCGTCTTAAAGGAATGATGCTGCATTTACCACCCTTACGGGAACGCACGGAAGATATTGCGCCGTTAGTAGAGGCTTTTATCAACGAGTTCAGTGCCGAGTATGGAAAAAGTGTTACAGGGATTACCACAGAGGCACTTAAGCGGCTTGAACAGGCAGCCTGGCCCGGGAATATCCGCCAACTTCGCAGCACCATTCAAACGGCTGTCGCACTCGCTACAACAAATAAACTTGAACTCAAAGATTTCCCGGATATCTACCCAGAGTTCATTCAGACGCTGATCTCTATCTGGGAGGCACTCCCTTCCGAAACGCAGCACGCGATATGGGAGACACTCCCGTTAGAAATGCAGCACGCAATTATGCCTGAAGTCTCGACACGGGCACCGGAGCCGTGGCGTAGTTTGCCAACTTCACACACTTCAAAAACGAGCGAAGGAGATGAACTTCTCGACATAAAAAATATGAATCAGAACGAGATTCTACGCGCAGTTGCCCAAAACCGTATTAAGCAACACGCATCGCTACGTGAAGCAGCCGAATCGTTAGATATTGATATGCGGACCTTGCAGAAACATGCACAATGGAAAGCATCAAATAACTGATATACGATCACGGTTAGGAACCTATGCCACAGTTCATCAACCGTAAAATCCGCGAACCAGTAAAATAATATTCATTCATTTTAACTAAGGCTAATAACTATAGAAACAATATGTTCACCAAACACAATAATTGTATTCGGTTTTCATATATATCAATTAAAAAGCACATTTTAAGTCAACTAAGAACCCGAATATAGCGTTGATATCTACTGTTAATGCAAAAAACCACAATGTGCTATGGAAAATCGGTTTCTGTACCGCCGCGGTTCTATTTCCTGGAAGCCAAGAAAGATTGCGCTCGGTAATGACGCATCGCGCTGCGATCCGCTTTTAGGACTAAACCGCCCAAACTTAAATATATTCGTCCCTATATAAATATACTTTAAGGAGCACATTATGAAACAGCAACCCGCATTCATACAATTGCCATCGGCACCTATGCAGGCAATCTATAATACAATTCAGCAGGTTGTAACATCAAATATCCCGATCCTCATTACCGGTGAAACCGGTGTTGGTAAGGAGGGCATCGCGAGATATATTCATGAAACCAGTCCACGGAGAGATAAACCTTTCATTGCAATCAATTGTGGCAGATTCTCCGCGGAACTTCTCCAGAGTGAACTTTTTGGGCACGAAGCCGGTGCATTCACCAGTGCGATCCGTCAACGTCGAGGTGCGTTTGAAGTTTCAGATGGTGGTGTCCTTTTCTTAGATGAAGTTCCCGAAATGTCCTTAGACGCACAGAAAATGCTGCTTCGCGTCTTAGACACTGCTACATTCACACGGCTCGGTGGAAACGAGACTTTGACAGTCAATGTTCACATCATCGCCGCAACAAACAGAGATATTGTGAAAATAGTTGACGCAACGGAATTTAGGGAAGACCTCTACTATCGCCTCAACGGCATGATGCTTCACCTACCACCGTTGCGGGAACGCACGGAAGATATTGCTCCGTTAGTGACAACCTTTATTGACGAATTCAGTGTCGAATACGGGAAATGTGTTACAGGGATTACCGCAGAGGCACTTAAGCAGCTTGAACAAGCAGCCTGGCCCGGGAATATCCGTCAGCTTCGCAGCACCATTCAAACGGCTGTCGCACTCACTACTGCAGATAAGCTTGAACTCAAAGATTTTCCAGATATCTACCCCGAGTTCATTCAGACGCTTGTCTCCATCTGGCATACATTCCCTCCTGAAACGCAACATGCAATATTGGACACACTCCACTCAGAAACACGACACACAATCATGCATGAACTTTCAATACGGTTACCGGAACCGTGGCATGGCATGCCTGTTTCTCATATTCCCGGAATAAGTGGAAAAGTGGAGTCCGTCAATATAGGCGATATGAATCAGAATCAAATTCTACGCGCAGTTGCCCAGAAGCGTATTGAGCAATATACATCCCTACGTGAAGCAGCTGAATCGTTGAATATTGATATTCGGACGCTTCAGAGATATGCCCACTGGGAAGAACCAGACAAGTAGTTGGGCAAATTTCTTAAAAAAAATTAAAGTGCTAACTGCACATCAAATACCATAAATCCGGTAGAAAGCATAGCATCGTACAGAAACCGAGAGTCAATGACCCAACCCTAAAGGGTAGGGCTTGTGCAAAGCGTCCACCAAACGTCCACTTCACAAGTTAAACCATTTTCTACAGTAACATATCGCAGTATCTTGGCGTGGTAGCCTGAGCAATGTTTCGGATACTCCCCTCGTCTGATTCCACTTCGATATTGCGATCTGGAAGGGGCAATACAAACTCCATAGGAGTCTTACAAACCATGTTTGTTGCTGTTGTTGATAAGCACCAAAAGCCACTTATGCCTACCAAGCCTTCACGGGCAAGGAAGTGGATTAGAGACAAGAAGGCGACACCCTTTTGGAAGAATGGCGTATTTTGTGTGCGTCTCAACGTTGATCCTTCTGATAGGTATTTTCAAGAGATTGCTGTAGGTGTTGACCCCGGCAGTAAAAAAGAAGGGGTTACAGTCAAATCAGAAGCACACACCTATCTGAATGTGCAGGCAGACGCACACAATAAAGTCAGTAAGAAAGTTGCCAAGCGTCGTGAGTTGCGGAGAGGCCGCCGTTCACGAAAATGTCCGAATCGCAAAAATCGCATGAATAGACTTGCCAATAAAGAACGTATCCCCGCAGGCACAAGAGCGAGGTGGGATTGGAAACTTCGGATATTAGATTGGATTTCAAAAATGTTTCCTATCACACACGTCTGTGTTGAGGACATTAAGGCACGAACCATAGCACGTGCTAAAAAATGGAACCAATCGTTTAGTCCCCTTGAAGTTGGTAAGCAGTGGTTTTATAGAGAAATAGAAAAAAGGTGGAAACTGCTAACACTTCAAGGATATCAAACCAAAGAGATACGCGACAGGTTAGGACTGAAAAAGTCGTCTGATAAACTCGCAAAGACATTTGCTGCCCATTGTGTAGATTCTTGGTGCTTAGCATATTATGCTATAGGTGGCTCTGATATCCCTGATAATACAGATATATTTTCTATATCACCGATACGGATAAAACGCAGAGAGTTGCATAGACAGCAAGAATCAAAAGGTCGGAAGCGTTCCCGACAAGGTGGAACAGTATTAGCCCCTGGATTAATCAAGAACACCTTGGTAAAGCACCTTAGATACGGACTCACCCGACTTGTTGGTGTTAGCGCAAAAGGTTTATTTTCCATATACAACTTAGAAGGCAACAAACGATTGACAACAGGTGCGAAGCAGTCTGATTTCAGAGTGCTAACACGCCTTAACTTTAACTACAGGAGCAGGCATTCTTCCCAAACATAAAAGTTTGGGCTTCCTGCCTGAAGATTAGGTGAACGCCCTATAGCGTAACGAAGTCATCTGAACTTCTGCTATAGGGCGTTCGCTTTTTCCTCAATACCTTTAGAACATAAACCGATACATTGGACGTTCTAAGGCGATACCGATGAGTGTCCAGATTGCCCCGACGAAGAACTCACCGATGACCAAGCCGATAAAGAACGGCATCGCTCGGCGATAAGTTCGTAAGCCGCCTGCCTGAAAGAGAATCGCTTTTATCCCCCACGACAAGAAGATCGAGAACCAATACCAACTTGTATTCCAGAAACTCAGCGAGAGCGCGTAACCTGCCGGATGGAAGGGCCACCAGATAAACCGACGGCGTAGCACCATTAGCAGCGTTGTTAAGGCGATGGCACCACCGGAAGCGGAAACAGCCCCGACATCTATGGATTGCGGGTTAATAAGCCACTGCTTTAGCTGCTCATAAGTCCAGCGACATTGTGCTTGTTCGCCGTAGACTGCGCCGCCGTAGTAATAACCTTGCGAGTAGTATGCCCACGCTGAGGAGATTGTTGCGATGATCGTCACCAAGATGACGGCAACAATAAAGCGGTTATGCGACAGTCCGCGTACCTGCGCGACCTTGAAACCCTCCAACATAATCGGCATCGGATGGGAGCGATAGGAGCGGTTGAAACCGTGAAACATGCTGAATGTCGTTAACCCCTCCGCCCCAATCCGACGCGTGCCGAGGAAGGAAACAAGCACCTTATCCGGTCGCCACGGTACGTCATGCGCCGGTGGTCCGACTTCTGCGCGGATACGCGTGATCGCAATAGCCAACGCGAAGAAGAGTGTGAAGTAGCCAAATATACTGAAGATGGGTGTGCCTGTACTTTTAAAGAAAACAAGGATGAAAATGCTGCCGAGGATCAGCCCAATGATGGCGTATCGGGTATGTGCCGCAGGTGTGCTGTCTGTCCGAAGTTCGGCATTGTTTCCTCGAAAGGCGTTTTTTACCTGTCGCGCAATGAATTTCCGAGTCAGCCAAATCGCAGAAACACCCAAGCAGAACCATGCACCGAAGGATTGGGCATCAAGGAACGGGAATCCGGGTAGATGTCCGATGCCTGCCATCGTTCCCCATATACGCGTCATTTTATGAAAGAGGTAGAAGAACCAAATAGAGAACGAGAGTTCCAACGGTATGAAGAAACTCATTCCGATTGCAAAGGGATAGACAGCGATGGGGAGTCTGCCGATGGCGTTCAGTGGTTTCGTCTGGAAGTGCTGTCCTAAATTATAGAGGCTCCCGCCCAACCCTGGCACAACAGGAAACAAAAAGTGGAGTCCATTGAGAAGGTTCATTCCACCTGCCAGTACTGCCGCCAGCAGAAACAGCCGATTGCTCAGAAGCGTGCGTCCGCCGTTTTCTGTTAGGTGTAACGGAATCTGAATGACGGGATAGCTGAGTTTTTCGTGGTTGACCCATTGGTGTCGGATGAGAATTGTGATGCAGAGCATCATGCACGTTAGCACAATGATTAAAGCAGACCACCAAAGCACTGGCGGCAACCAGAGTTGTAGGTGTTGCGTGGTGTGGAGTGAGGCATCGCCTTGATAGAAAGTCGCCAGCGCACTTCGCTCTTTGATCGTGAGCCAATCAGGCATGTGCCGATGGAACAGTTCACCCCACTCATTTTCTGGACTTGCGAACCAGATAGGATAGGTGAGCAGGGGCCATAATATCTGGAGTGTGTCGTGTCCAGCGATAGAGGACGCAATGGACACGAGTAAGTAGACCACCATTAACTCGGCATCAGTGAGACCGGCGTTTTTTGGCGTAGCTTGCAAGCCAAAACTTGCTTGATAAAATCTTCGGATCGCACGCAGCAATGGATTCGCTGCCATTAAAATCAGCACAACAAAAATGACATTGAAATAGACAGTTGAGACGGTTGGGAAACTCTGACCTGTACCATAACCGCTGGGCCCCCAATTAATCATGAGCCAGTGGGAGTTCGGGATAGTGATGAGGAGTGCGAGGAGCACAGCGCGGAGGCTGACTTTTGGCGCAGCTTGCGCGCCAAAACTTGCTCTACTAAAGTTGTTTGACATCTTTTGAGTTTCCCAGTTTCCATTATATAGGGAGCATCGAAAATTGTCAACGGGCGGTTGCAAAAAGAAAGCCCATGGCGATTGCATACTGGTGTGACGTAGACGTAGCAGCCAATATTACAAGCATGGGCTTTTTCTATTTACCCAAAACGGTGATTAATATTTCGACAATGCCTTTAGTTCGCCCCAGGTCGTCGCTAATTTACCGTTCGGTTCAACGGCGAAAAATGCGGAGTTTTCACCGAGGTAATTCAGCACATTTGTTGTGAGTTTTCTCAGGTTATCTCCCTCTTTTGATTTTGCGTCAGTATAAACACCGTTGTGGTGACCAAGGGTGATAACTATTCCGTCACCGACCTCGTATTCAACGAATGGTCGTTCTCCACCACCGGCACCGCCGCCGCGTGTTTTTGTTCCGAGAATGGTGCCTTCTGGATCTGTTCCACCGAAGTTATGGAAATCCGAGGTAAACCCGACCTGTGCCATACTCGTGAGGTAGACAGGTTTGCTGGTATCAAATCCCTTAAAGACCGGGTGATTTTTTGCGTCAGCAGTTGGAACAATGCCGATTTCGGGAGGATCCTTACCAAGGGGACCAAAGACGCGTGGGTCTCCACCTTTTTCAATACCGAGTTCCACGACATACCGCAATGCTAATGCCGAGAGAAATACACCGCCACCTGCCTCTGCATAGTCAAGGATTGATTTGATGGTTGCGTCTGCAAGAATCGGATCTGGCAGTGTGTTTGTCTCTGTATAGAAGAGCCAGAGAACGGCGAAATTTTCTGGTTGCAACGCCGTGCCACTGTCGTTTTTAAAATTACCGCTTTTGTCGACGAGGAGTGTTGTGGTTTTGAAGTTATCCTTCGCCCACCCGTAGGCGGCTTCTTCTACTTCACCGAGTTTGTTACTGCCAGCGAGAAGTCCAACAGTTACATCTGCTGAATACACTGGCACAATCGCACACGCCGAAACGAGAAGCATCAGAAACAGGCATCGTCCTGTTAGCGAATGTTTCATTGTTCGCCTCCTTTGATTTGGAAACTTGGATTTGATAGATGAATGTTTGTCTATATATTAGCATGCATTGCGGACGTAAGTCTAATAGGATTCAATTTGCCTAAATTCTGATTTGATTTTAAGCATTTTTATGGTATGATATTGGGCAAATATAAGGTTTGCATCTATGCGAACCACACTATAATTCATGAAATTACATAAGGAAGGGTGGAAAATGTTCTATCAGTTAACACGTTTACGTGTCGGGAAGTTACAAGTGGTCTTTGTCGTTGTGGCAATGATAATAGTTTTTGCTGTTTCAACGCAAGCCGACCTTTCGGACCCGACACTATCTGTCTACTATAATTTTGATGAGAATGGAGATACTGTCAAAGACGGTTCTATTCACGGTAACGACGGAACAATTGAAGGGAAAGCGAAACGGGAAAAAGGTGTGTTCGGTAACGCCGTCGTTTTAGAGCCACAAACATGGGTGAACTTAAACGGACCGGAATTTGAAAATGCACCAGTTGAAGGTATTACAATCGCCGTTTGGGTCAATCATAACGATTCACCCGATCCACAGAGCATCTTCGACGCAATTGGGACCGACCACGGAAGTGGTCTCTACCACGTGGAAATCCGCCCCGCCGGCTTTAGATGGTTCCATCGAGATGGTGCCGAAGCACAGATATTCAATATCAACCCCGGGCCCGTTATTGACGGTGGAGAGTGGGTACATTTCACCGGCACATACGATAGTGATAGCGGCGACGTGAAAACCTACGTCGATGGGAAGATGACGCACGAGGCGAAAGGTAAAGGCGAACTCTCAGACAACTGGGGAGTCTCAGCAGCGATTGGACACCATAAGAACGGTCGCTGGTTCGATGGACTAATGGACGAGTTCTATATGTTCGGCCGTGCCTTATCCGAAGCTGAAATTAAAGAGGTGATGGATGGCGAATTTCTGTCAGTGGAACCGGCAGATAAGCTCGCCACAACTTGGGGTAGCCTTAAATCACGACGCTAAAGTCTTAGTTTTATCAGGCATACAACTAAACGGCTTGAACACGGTGTTTTCTTGTGTTCGAGCCGTTCTTTGTTGATCTATCGGTGCGGCGCATATTCCCAATTGAACCGCTGCCGTCCATAAATTTTACCGTCAATTTCGGCTTGGTGGCAGACGAAACACCTTTGCGCATCGGTAACACCGTGCAGCTCGTGTGCTAACTGAATTTCCTCTGTGTTATGCACATGGCATTTGAGACAGGTGTAACTCTGGTAATCTGAATCGGCGTAGATGGCGATTTGATCTGCGACCTTCCGGACGTGGTAGGTGTGTCCGTTTTCAGGGTCGTTGACTGTCCAAGCATTTCCTTTTTCCTTGATTGAGACAGGCGCAGTTGTGGGGACTCTGCGTTCATTTTGTATGAACCACCAATGTAGGTCTTCAGGAATAGTGTCTGACGTGTCCAAGTCCTCTGGCAGGGTTGTACTAATACGGAACAAGAAGCGTTCAGGCGTATGGCATCTCGCGCAAGGCACGTCGTGGGCATCGGTGAGCGGGAGGAACTCATCGTGTTCCAGTTTTTGTTGCCCATGGAACACGATGCTCACAAGTAGGATCGGTGCAAGGATAAGATGGCATCGGAGTAAAATCTGTCTCGTCTTGCGTGCGGTCAGACTCACTGCGACACCCGTCCCTAAATTCGACAAGGCAAGTAGGAGCGTAAGCCATGAGTGCCACACGAGTGGTTGGAACGCGGAATGCAGTAGCACCAAGCACAAACCCAGAGAGGCGAGGCGTTGGTGGTATTTTAGCCATGTCTGGCGATTGCCCCACCGAACCCAACGACTTCGGAGAATGTAGAGACTGGCAATAACGATGGCGATGGCACCGATGATGCTGAGGGTATGTCTCGCTTCACCGAAACTCCCCGCCTGATAGATGCATAGACCTGAGATAACAGCAGCACCGACGATACCGTGTCCGATTTGGATAAAGACTTTCATGCCGTCAGTTTAGCATGAGCGAGCAGTGAAGGCAAGTAAAAAACCACTGGTAAACAGGGCTATTTAGTTCTCGGTTTTTTTCGTCCAATTTTGGACCCCCCAGGCCCCGTAGGTGCGGTTTGGAACCGCACCGGGCTTGAGAAGGCAGATTTAAAAATTTAGAGAATCCCATAATTTATCTAAAACTAAATGACCCTGCACTGGTAAAACATAACAGAGGCTTTCTTAGAATAGTTATTGGGTTGGCGGGGAGCGTCTACTTCTGGCTAATTTTCTTGTTTTTCAAGAGCTATCCAGCGAAGGAAGTCAGCGGGGATTAAAGGATTAATAAAAGTGTTAAGGATAACGCCGAGAATTCTGGGTTCTTGGATCGCGAGCCAAATCAATCCTTCATCTTGCCCGTGTTCATGTAAGGTGTTCTGTATCTCTTTTCTTGCTGTCTCGGTGGCATCTTCAGCAAATGTTCCCAAAACATCCCAAAAGGCGGAGCGGACATGCCTCTCGATTTGTTCTTCTGGTGGGAATGATGGGAACCATCTCCAAAGTGGCGCATTTTCAACTGCACGAGCTTCTGCTTGTGCTATATGCGGTGGTATGAGACTCAAACGGAGATTGATCAGGATAACCGTGCTTTGGATTATAGTAGCAAGTTTATGAAAACTTGCTATATCTTGATCGTTAATTACGAGATGTGCAAGGTTTTGCTTGAAAATGGGGCGGATTTTCTTTTCCGCATCCGGTGGCACTGTGTCAAGGAACTCATCAAAGGTTTGAAAGGGCTTTACTTGCTTGGAAACGCGGGAGAGAAATTCTAAGTAGATATCTGAGTTTGCAAGGGTTTGAAGTGTTTTAAGGTTGTCATCTAAAAGTGGTCCTAGGAATGCTGCTCGGAGTTTAGAAAACGTTTTCTCTTCAAGGTTAACGACAGGCACAACATCCAGGATAAAAACAGGTTCCGTTTCTTCAGACGAAACTATTATTGTTATTCTCGTTTTCATCTCTATTCTCTTTTTGTTTGAAAAAAGTGATTAATTTCTTCAAATCCTTCTTAATCATTCTTAACCATTGCGGAGACGGGATCCGTGGAATTTTGCCTCGCGGCTTTCTTCCACTGCTTTATCACACGTTTCACGGTTTCCTCAACTTTAGAGTCAGAAATGCCAATTGCTTCCGCAATTTCCGATAACGGTTGCTCATCCAGGTACCGTTCCATAACCCATCTGTCTGTCTCTTGGGGAAGGCAGTTTATCAACGCTTCTAAATTGCGTGCGATGGGTATCAACCACTTGCGGATGCGTTCCCATCTTTTCTGAACTGCTTCAGGGGTCGAGCCTATCGCTTCCGCTATCTCTTTGAGTGTTAGTCCCTCAAGCATAAGTTCTACGATTTCTCTATCCTTACCTTGGAGGAGTCGGAGGAGTTGCCTCACCATATACCGATTTGCTTCGGCTTGTTCGGCACCGATTCCCGAGAGAAATGTTACGTAGTGTGCCTCGCTTTCGCTGATAGTTCGCGCTTGTTGCTTCGCGTCTCTAATTGCATTCAGCGTTAAGTTTTTCGCGATAGTGAGCAACCACCCTAACAACTTTTCTGGTTCTCGGACTTGGTGCCTCTCTTTGAACGCTTGGATAAAGGTTTCCTGCATGAGGTCCTCGGCATCTACAGCGGGATCAGAGTGATCCCACATCATTTTGTTAATTCTGTTGAAGACGATCTCACGATACGTGTTGAAGAGTAACGCACAGGCTTCTTTTTTCTCATCGTCCCCAGCTTCTAAAAAGTACCGGTTTATAGCAACGTAGTCCACCTTTACAAGTCATTACCTCACCGTATAGCAAGGGTCTTATAAGTGCCTTTATATACATGACACCAACTTGGGGTGGATTCCGACACATTCGGTTATTTTTTTGCAAAAAATGTGAAATTTGAAATTGTGGAAGGGTTTTCAAGAATTTTCGTAAGTAACCGTAATTTGACATATTCCACGGCTGACGGTATAATTGGATTAGGAGGGGAAACATAATGGCATTTAGTGATTTCAAGACGATTGCTGAAGTTTTAGAGAAATTCAGGATCGTATACACGGAAAACGACTTTTTTCACGTTGAGGTGCCTTTGAATCCTTCAGAACAATTTCTTGAAGATTTTGAGTTTTGCAGACAGCATATTGATGTTTTTGCGTCCGAGGCAGCACGGTGTGAAACGATTATCTTTCCGATTCTAAAGGAAATCTATAAACAGTATGCTGATAACTACGCACTTTGGATACAGAAACCTATTGCCTACGATGAACTCTTAAGCGGGACTCCCGATTACCTAATTGCGACGAAATCCGAATTGGGCAAGCCTGTTGTTGGAACACCTTTAATCCTGCTGGTGGAGGCGAAGAAGAATGATTTTGAACAGGGTTGGGGACAATGCCTGGCTGAGTTGGTAGCTGCACAAAAGATAAACGATGCTCCAGATTTCCCTGTCTACGGTATTGTGAGCGACGGCGGACAGTGGCAATTTGGGCATCTTATTGGTGATGTCTTTACCCAAAACCGAACGAATTTTAGCGTGGATAACTTGCCTGTCCTCTTTGGGGCTGTTGATTCTGTATTTAAAGCAACAACAAAAATTACCATTCAGGACTTTTCTTAGAAACGCATGTAAACTTTTCTCAGCGATATCTCGTATAACATGTCATAATGGTCAACACTAACGGGTAAATCCAAAGGAGAAAAAGTGATGAAGTTGCAAATATCTTTTGTGCTGCTGTCGCTTTTGGCAGTAGTAGTATTTGCCGGGTGTTATACGCAACTCGGTTATCATGCGTCCTCAGATTATGGTCGGGTACACCCTAAACACTATGAAGGTCTAACAAAAGAAGAAACGGAGACGGAGCATGCTGACGCAGCAGCGTCGGAGGAATCCGAATTAGCGCATGCCGATGACGAAGATTCTGATGGGTATTACGGACGACGCAAGCGTAGTTATCGGACTACGTACGCTTCCCCTTATAGGTACGACGCCTATTGGGTGCCTTACGGACCGTATCCGTATTACGCATCACCGGTTTGGTATTATCCGTATCGTCCGTTTTATGGATATAGCAGGGACTATTATGGATACCGTGCGCCGTATTACCGCTATTATGGCGGTTATTATCCTTATAGAAACGTCTACCGGCGGTATCACAGTGGGAGTCGATATACACCGCTTTCACGGCGGACTTACAAAAAAGGTGATTTGCGGCTTGGAAATCGGCGTTCTCGGAGTTCACGCAGTGTGACTTCACCTTCACCGAAGTCGAGATCGGAACGGCTGCGGATGAGAGATCGGAATAAAAAATAATAATGGAGGGATCGGAACGATGAAAAGAGCAGTGTATGCAACACTTATCTGTTTATTCGCCGCAGTGTTCTTTGTGTCTGTCGGTATAGCACAGGTAGATGAGATGGCGATCGGGAATACATTCGGCGTTGGGGCACGGACGATGGGAATGGGGGGTGCCTCACTTGCACTCGCTGATGATTTCACCGCGCTCTATTGGAATCCAGCGGGAATGGCACAGATTCAGAAGTTCGAGTTTTTTAGCAGCTTTTCACATAATAGGGCAAACGCGAATACCTATTTCACTGGCGATGAAACAACAGGGACCAGTCGGTCCCAGATGCGTCCGAATTCTATCGGATTTGTTTATCCGCTGATGGCGAAGCAGGGCGGCTTGGCAGTCGGTTTCGGCTACAATCGGCTACAAAATTTCGATTACCAGACCGCGATTCAAGGGATTGACCCGGGTTCTGGGACCGATTTCAGTGGATTTGCTGTCGATGAAATGAATATAAACAGAGGCGGGATTGGGATCTGGAGTTTCGGTGCGAGTGTGTACGTCACAAAACGGGTGCTGGTCGGCGGTTCGTTGGATTTCTGGCAAGGGAATAGCCTGCATGAATTGGATACGGAAGCAACTGACATCCTAAATGTGGATAATCAGTGGTCGCGTTTCAGATACGACGACGAAATTGACCGAGAGTACTCAGGCGTAGGCGGTAGGATCGGACTTCTCGCGCATCTAACAGATACTATCAATCTTGGATTGACACTGGTCGCGCCTGTTGAGTTAGGCGTTGATGAAGTTTGGTATGAATCAACTATAGATGTTTATGATGACGGGGAGAAGTTGTCAGACTCCGCAAGTGGAGCTCAGGCGTTTGACATTGAGAGGCCGTTTGAGGTTGGCGCGGGCATCGCTGTGAAGTTATTAAACAAGCGGTTAATTTTAGCAGGTGATGTCCAACTTACGGATTGGACCCAGGCGCGCTATGATCCAGCACCAGCGGACGATATTTCAAAGAATAATTTTGAAGAGTACTATGCAATGACACCACAAGTACGAATCGGTGCGGAATATCAGATTCCTGTTATTGATACACATGTCCGTTTGGGTTATTTTCTCGATTCGATTCCATTCACCTATGTCCTTGATGATGCGAGTGCTGTGGACGTACGTAACTTCTTAACAGCAGGTGTCGGAAAGATCTTTGAAGATTCACTAAAACTGGATGTGGCGTATATGCTCGGCGCATGGCAGCAGCACGCGGATGAGTTGACGATAGAACGGCTTTCGCATCGGGTATTTGTTTCTGCCGCGTATCGGTTTTAATTGGTTATCGGTTATCAGTTATCAGTTTTCGGTTAAACAGACACGGGCGGAGTGGGTAACTCCGCCCGTGTATTTTATTTTGCGTGCTAATGAACATTGTCAAACAAGTTGGATGTAGCCCATCTGTGTCCCGTCGCCTTTTCGGAGTTCGCCTCTGATGATACGGGTGTACCCACCGTTCCGATCTTGATAGCGGGGCCCGAGGTCATCAAAGAGTTTGCGTAGGACAGCGTGCTTGTCAAGCGTGCTTGCTTCTTCACCCCTTCGGGGTTTGTAATGTAGGTCGGCTCCATAGAGCATTTTCGCTGCTTGTCGGCGTGCGTTCAGATCTCCGCGTTTGGCGAGGGTAATCAACTTCTCAGCCACTCGCCGGAGTTCTTTGCACTTCGGCAGCGTTGTCCGAATTTGTTCGTGTTCAAATAGCGCGGTGGCTTGGTTGCGAAAGAGGGCCTTTCGATGGCTTGAAGTTCGTCCCAATTTCCTGCCGCGTTTCCTATGACGCATCGTCTTCCTCCATGTGTGCGTTATCGTGAAGAACTATATGGGCGGTTGCAAGGGCGCGCCCGTTGCATTTTCCTCATCGATGTCCGTGTCGTCGACATCGTCCGGGTCCATTCCAAGATGGAGCCCCATGTTGGCGAGTTGTTCTTTAATTTCGTTCAGCGAAGTCCGCCCGAAATTCTTGTATTCCAACATGTCCTTCTCTTCTTTTGCGACGAGTTCTCGTATGGTTTTAATGTTTGCGGTTTCGAGACAATTGCTGGCTCGTACTGAGAGTTCGAGTTCGGAGACCGGTTTTGCGAGGTAGCGGTTTCTCCGAAGTTTTGCTTCGTCGACCTCAGGTTCCGGTTCAACGTAACTTTCATCGAATTCTGTAAACAGTTTGATCTGTTGTAGCAAGATATCTGCTGCGCGTGTGACGGCATCCTTTGCTGTGATAGTTGCATCTGTCCAGACTTCGAGATTCAGTTTATCAAAATTAGTCATATCACCGACGCGGGTTTCCTCTACCCAAAAGTTAACTTTTTTAACGGGTGAGAATTTAGCGTCGACTGGAATTAACCCGATGTCGTGTCCTTGGGGTCTGTGCTCTTCGGCAAGCGAGTAGCCTCTTCCTGTTTGTGCGTGGATTTCTATATTTACCCCTTCGCATTCGTCGAGTGTTGCGATATGTTGGTCAGGGTTTATAATCTCAACGAGTGCATTCGGGCGAATATCAGCGGCAGTGACTTGACAGGATCCATCTGCTTCCAATGTCAGCCGTATCGGATCATCTGTTGAGATGTTGAGTCGGATCTCTTTGAGATTGAGAATGATCTGTACGACATCTTCAAGTACGCCAGGAATGGTAGCATATTCGTGTTTTACCTGCTCAATTTGAACTGCCGTAATCGCTGCGCCTTTAATTGAGGAGAGGAGGACCCGGCGTAGTGAATTACCGAGGGTTGTTCCAAATCCGCGCTCGAAAGGTTCAGCGGTATATTTTGCATAATCGGGCCGTAAGGATTCTGTGTCAGTTTTCAACCGATCGGGCATTTCTAGCTCGGACCTTATCATCGATTCCTCCTATAAGATTAAACTAAGTCGGGACTTACGCATTTTTCTATGATAAATTACGCACTGCTGTCGGGGTTTGAAACCCCGACAGCAAGGGGGATGTGTAAGTCCCATAAGTGTTAAAACACACGAACTGAGTGGCACTGCACTGCATATCCGCCTCTCAATTCTGTGTTAATGTGATATTTTGGACATCCCGTGATTTCCGTTTCGGAAATGGGTTTCCACGAGCCTCTTAATATAGGTGTGTTATGATATCACCTGCATGTTGATGAGACACTCGGGATATGAAGATGTACCTATCGGGAGTAAAGTTCAATGATGAGTTGCGTTTCAAGGTCCACGGCAATCTGCTCTACTACAGGTGCCCCTTGAACGCGTCCTTCCATTTTGTCTGCATCGATTTCCAGCCATTCAGGTGCGCCACGTTGCTGTGAGTATTCTAATGCCTCCTGGATAGTGGCAAGATTGCGGCTCCGTTCACGTGGTGTGATGACATCACCGATTTGCACGATATAAGAAGGGATGTTAACCCGCTTACCGTTGACCGTGAAGTGATTGTGCTTCACAAGTTGGCGTGCTTGGTTTCGAGAAGTTGCGAAACCGAGGCGGTAAACGACGTTATCCAAGCGGCGTTCAAGGAAACTAATTAAGTTCTCACCAGCGATACCTGTTTGTCGTGCAGCTTTGAAATAGTAGTTCCGAAATTGTTTTTCAAAAATACCGTAGGTGCGTTTAACTTTCTGTTTAGCGCGCAATTGCCGCCGGAAGTTGTCGCGACCGCGGCGAGGAGGCGTCTGCCCATGTTCTCCGGGTGGATAACTCCGGCGTTCAAAGGAACATTTAGGTCCATTGCAGCGCCGCCCTTTCAAAAAGAGTTTTTCACCTTCCCGTCGGCATAGTTTACAAACTGAGTCTAAATATCTGCTCATTCGTTTTCCTCAAATTCCTTAAACCCGTCGTCTCTTAGGGGGACGACATCCATTGTGAGGGATGGGAGTCACGTCTTTCATCAAACTAATTTCAAGCCCGGCTGCAGCGAGTGCCCGTATAGAGGACTCTCGTCCGGATCCGGGTCCCTTGACTCTAACCTCTACGCGTTTCATGCCGTGATCCATTGCTCTGCGTGCACATGCTTCCGCAGTCTGTTGTGCAGCGAAGGGGGTTGACTTTCGTGAACCGGTGAAAGTCATTCCGGCATTCGCCCAAGCCACGGTGTTTCCGCTTAAATCCGTGATCGTAATAATTGTATTATTGAAGGTAGCTTGGATATGTGCTATGCCTTCGGGGACGTTCTTGCGTTCTCTTCTTCTTCCACGCAAAACGATTCTCCTTTTTTATTAGTAGAATAGTTATAAGTTAAGAGGCATGTTGTGGCAGGTACAACAAAAGCAACTACCACAAAGGGTTAACTAACAACTGATAACTTTGACCAACAACTCGTCTACAGATACTTTTGCTAAGGCGCGAGTTGTTGGTCAAGACTGACAACTTTTAACATTAACCGCCCTTGCGTGCTGCCTCTTTGGCTTTTCTACCGACAGAGATAGTTCTTGCTTTCCCTTTACGGGTGCGAGCGTTCGTATTTGTGCGCTGACCACGGACAGGCAACTGCCGCCGATGTCGTAAACCCCGGTAACTGTTGATATCCATGAGTCGTTTAATGTTCTGATCAACTTCGCGTCGCAAGTCCCCTTCAATCTTGTAGTTTTGAATCTGGTCTCGGAGTTGGCTAATCTCGTTTTCAGCGAGACTGTCAACTTTTTTTCCTGGATCAATGTTAAGATCGGTGACAATTTGCGAGGCAGTGTAACGACCAATACCGTAAATTGCTGTCAGTGCAATGTCTATCCGTTTATCTCGGGGTAAATCAACCCCTGCGATCCTTGCCATGGATTTCTCCTTTTTAATAGTTACCAGTTATCGGTTTGCCTCGCAGTGAGAGTTATCAGTTAAGAGGTTTGCGAAACGCTAACGTTTTTTGGTAACTGTTATAACCGGTTTAGGTCAGGATGGTCACCAGAAACTTGGAACTCTCCGAAGTTAACTGATGCCTAACAACTATAAAAGGGTTAGCCCTGTCGCTGTTTGTGCTTCGGATTTGAAGGACAAATAACTCGGACAACTCCTTTTCGCTTAATAATTTTACACTGGTTACACATCTTTTTAACAGAAGGTCTAACTTTCATAATAACCTCTTTCAGGTGAAAGCACTTAACGGCGTCTGCCCTTGAGTTTTCGATCTTTTAGGAATCCTTCATAATGACGGACGGTCAAATAAGATTCGATTTGCGACATTGTATCAAGTACGACACCGACAACAATCAAGATAGAGGCACCATCCACCATAGTTGCTCCGATTTTGAGACGTTCTGTGATAATAATCGGAATCACGGCGATAGCGGCAAGAAAAACCGCGCCTGGCAGCGTGATCCGCGTAAGCGTTGTATTGATGTAATCTGCCGTCTGTTTCCCAGCACGAATGCCCGGGATAAAACCGCCATATTTCTGCAAGTCCTCAGCCATTTGGACGGGGTTGATTTGGACGGCTGTATAAAAATACGTAAAACCGATGATTAACAACGCATAAAAGGTCAGCCACAAGGGTGTCCCCGTCTCAATGAGTGCTTGTACGCCTCCTACCCATCCCCAGTCTCGTGGCATGAAGCTAAGCGCTGTCGTTGGGAACTGAATAAGTGTAATCGCGAAGATGATTGGAATCATGCCTGCGGCGTTAACTCGGAGCGGCAGATGCGTTGATTGCCCGCCAATCACTCTGCGTCCGCGAATCTGCCTGCCGTATTGTACTGGAATCTTGCGGACAGACAACGTAATAAAGACGGTTCCTGCAACGGCTACAATAATAAGTCCAACGAGTATTGCAAGTTGTAAAATCCCGAATTCTGGTCTTGTGAACAAATTGCTGAAGACGGTAGTGACACCCCCCGGCAAGCCAGCAATAATCCCGACGGTAATGATGAGCGAGATACCTTGTCCAATACCGCGCTCCGTGATCTGTTCACCGAGCCACATGACGAAGGAGGTACCCGCTGTGAGCGTCAAGACTACGAGGAAATGCCACCATAAGTCCGGGTTTCTGACAATCTCACCTGCTTGTCCCGTAATGTTTTCTGGATTCCGCAAGACGATACTGATTGTTATGCCTTGGATGATACTGAGGATAACAGTTCCGTATCGTGTGTACTGCGTCATTTTCTTTCTGCCATCAGGCTCTCTGGAGAGTTTTTCCAAAGAAGGGACGATGACCCCGAGGAGCTGCATAATGATTGAGGCACTAATATACGGTTGTATACCGAGTGCGAAAATCGTCATTTGACTAAACGCGCCCCCGGAAAACAGATCAATGAACCCAACGACATTACCCGCACGCTCCATGAGTTGTTGAAAAAAAGCCTCAAGTGCCGCGTCGTCAATACCTGGGAGTGTGATGTGGGCACCAAGGCGGTAAACAATCAAGAGCAACCCTGTAAAAATGAGACGTTTCCGCAGTTCAGGGATTTTAAAAGCGTTTTGAAATGCCTTAATCACTTATTTTATTTCCTCCTCGCCTGTGAACTCTCAAGCAGCGTTGTCAGCCTTTGCGTGTCGTCCGAGTACCTCGGCAGTGCCGCCTTTGGATTCAATTTTCTCGATCGCTGATTTTGAGAATCGGTGCGCTTGGACTTTCAACTGTTTTTCGAGTTCACCGTCGCCGAGTATCTTTATCAGTGCGTTTCTGCGTTTAATTAAGCCTGCTTCGCGAAGGGATTCTGGACTGACGATCGCTGCGTCGTCGAAAAGATTGAGGGTTTCGACGTTGATCACATCATACTCAATCCGCTTGTGTGCGGTTCGCCGGGGTCCCCGCTTCGGTAAGCGTCGCACGAGCGGCATCTGTCCACCTTCAAACCATGCTGGTATCGAACCACCGGATCGGGATTTTTGTCCCTTATGTCCGCGTCCGCAGGTTTTGCCCCACCCGGAGGCGTTCCCTCTACCGACACGTTTTCTGGCGCGTCTCGCGCCAGGGGCGGGTTTAAGTTCATTCAATTTCATCAGGTTTTACTCCGTTCCTTTATGGCTATCGGCTGTCGGCTATCAGCGAGAATGGCTGTCGGCTATCAGCCATCGGCTGTCAGTCACAAGAGGCTTTTGATTAATAAAAACCCTCTTTGCTAATGGCTGACGGCTATACCTCTGACCGCCGATTGCTGACTGCTAACTGCCATTTTAGCGTTTCTTGAGTAGTTCTTCGACAGACAGGTCTCGCAACCGTGCGACTTCGTTGATGTCCTTGAGACTCTTCAATCCGAGCATCGTGGCTTCAGCGATATTTTTCACGTTCCGAGAAGAGAGGCATTTTGTCAGTGCGTCTCGGACACCTGCGAATTCAAGAATCGCGCGTGTTGCGTGTCCAGCGATGATACCTGTTCCGGGACTTGCCGGTTTCAGCAAAACTTTAGCAGATTTAAATTCACAGGTAATTTCATGCGGGAGCGTGCCGTTAACGATCGGCACCCGAATTAGATTTTTTCGTGCATCGGCGAAACTTTTACGGAGCGCGCCAGCCACTTCACTTGCGCTGCCAAAACCGATACCAACAATACCGTCGCGATTGCCAACAACCGTGAGCGAGTTAAAACTCGGGGTGCGCCGTCCCTTACCGACTCGCATGACACGGTTGATTGTAATCATGCGTTCCTCAAATTCAAATTCGTCGGGGTTAATTCTATCTTTCAGCAAAAAAATCTCCTATCCGGTGTGAGTCCTGTTTACCGTATATGTACGGTGACAGGAACCGGTTTTCGGGGCATTTAGAACTTCAGTCCCTCCGCCCTTGCTGCTTCTGCGAGGGCTTTTATGCGCCCGTGGTAGAGATGCCCGCCCCGGTCAAAGACTACTACCTCAATTTCTTGCTGCTTGGCTTTCTGTGCCAGAAGTGTGCCAACGCTCTCCGCTGCCGTTACATTTCCACCGCTTTCGAGGGTCCCTTTGAGTTCAGGTGAGAGCGTAGAGGCTTCGGCGACCGTCACGCCAAGTTCATCATTAATGAGTTGCGCATAGATGTGTTTTAGACTTCTGAAAACAGCGAGCCTGGGTCTATCGGTCGTCCCGCTAATTTTTTGACGGACCCGTTTCCGGCGCCGTAGATGGCCCATTCGTTTCTTTTTTATAAGTGCCAAGGGTTCTCCTTATTATACAATAGACGCGCTTTCTCTTTCATAAGGCTTTCAAATTTCGCCTTATTGCGCGTAAGATATAACAGCATTAGCCAACAGCAGCTTTTCCTTCTTTATCTCGGACGCGCTCACCATCGTAGCGGATCCCTTTACAGGGTTTATAGACATCGGGTTCCCTGATTTGACGAATAGATGCCGCTACCTGTCCAACGACTTGTTTATCAATACCACTAATCACAACAGGTGTATGCGTCTGCCCATCTATCGTTTCAGTGTCTTCAACACTCAGCGTTATGCCTTCGGGAGGCACGTAAGTAACGGAATGTGAGTAGCCGACATCAAGCACCAAATTGTTCTCACGATTGACTTCAGCCCGATACCCTGTACCGACCACCCGAAGTTTTTTCTCAAAGCCCTCCGAAACACCAGTAATCATATTGGCGATGAGGCTGCGCACTAATCCGTGCAAGGCTTTATACTGTTTAAGTTCACTCTTTCTTTGGACGGTTAGGACGTTTTCCTCAAGCGTCACATCGATTCCGTCTGGCAGTACCCAATTGAGATTTCCTTTGGGACCTTCCACCTGTACATCGCTTTCGTTTAAAGCGACTTGTACCTTATCAGGGACTGGAATCGGTTTTAGTCCAATACGTGACATTCTATGTCTCCCGGTTCGTTGAGCGTCATCTGCGAAATTTTACCAGACGTAACATAGGACTTCACCGCCAATTTTTTCTCTACGACATTGCGGCGTGGTTTTTATCCCACTGGATGTCGATAAAATGGCGACGCCGAGTCCCCCGTAAACCCGCGGTAGACTATCTGCTTTGGCATAAATGCGTCTACCGGGTGTGCTGATGCGTCTGAGGTTTGTGATGACCTTCTCTTTTTTCGTATTTCCGTATTTCAAATAGATTCTTAAAATCCCCTGTTTTCCATCTTCAAGTAATCGAAAGTTTCGGACGAAACCTTCTTCTGCCAAGATGCGTGCGATTTCTGCCTTGATTTTTGAAGAGGGGATTTCAACGCGTTCATGTCCTGCCATATTGGCATTGCGGATACGTGTTAACATATCTGCAATCGGATCGGTCATCGACATGAAAGATTCTCCTTATTTCGTTCTCGTTTTTGAATAGCCGCTGTGCCCGTTATATTTTTCAGTTAGGGGCAAATGGTATCGAGTTTTCTACCAACTCGCCTTTCGGACACCGGGGATTTTACCGGCGCGAGCGAAGAGGCGAAAACAGATACGACACAATTCAAACTTGCGTAGATACCCACGCGCCCGCCCGCAACTTTTACAACGGTTGTATTTTCGGGTTTGGAACCGCGGGGTTCTTTTCTGTTTGGCAATCCATGCTTTACTTGCCAAGCTAAATGCTCCTTTTCTTATGTATCCGTGACATATTTATTCAGTATGTCCAGATGGATGAAGCTGCCAGAGGTCACCTATGCAACCATTTGGCTGCGTAACCTTGTGCTACTGAACGCATCTATGTTCGGAACGGCATGCCCAGCAGCTTTAGCAATTCGCGACCTTCTTCGTCTGTTGGGGCAGTTGTAACAACGGTTACATTTAGCCCGCGGGTATCGTTAACATTGTCGTAATCAATTTCTGGGAATATTAACTGTTCAGTGAGGCCGAGAGAATAATTACCGCGACCATCAAAGGCGTCGGGTGATACACCGCGAAAGTCCCGAATTTGGGGCAGGACGATATTCACGAGTCGGTTAAAAAACTCATACATGCGTTGCTGTCTTAGCGTAACTTTACATCCGATTGCCATCCCTTCTCTGACTTTAAAAGCAGAAACGGATTTTTTAGCATGCGTGATGATGGCGCGTTGTCCAGCAATGAGCGTTAATTCTTCAACTGCCTCTTCCAATGCCTTCGGGTCCTGAAGTGCTTCGCCGACCCCGATATTCAGGGCAATCTTGTCCAATTTCGGAATCTGCATTACATTTTCATAGTTAAAATGGCTTTGCAATGCAGGCATGACTTCGGTTTGATAAAATTCTTTGAATGGGCTCATGAGCCTTATATCCTATAAAATCGCGTATTCGGTGAGATGAGTCTGGGCAACGCCTCTTATTTCCGGTATCCAGATATGTCCTGTTTATGCCTCAATCTTTTTGAGGTTAGAAACATGGATGGTACCTTCGCGTTCAACGATCCCACCTTGTCCTGCTTGGTTTGGCCGGAGGTGGCATTTAACGATATGAACGCCTTCAACAATTGCGCGTTGTTTCTTTGGAAACACCTCCAAAACCACACCTTCCTTGCCTCGGTCCTTTCCGCTAAGGACTACGACCGTATCCTCTCTTTTGATATGCAGTTTTTGTCGTGCCACAATTGCCCTCCTAAATAACCTCGGGTGCGAGCGAGATAATTCGGGTGAACCCCTTTTCTCTAAGTTCTCGCGCGACGGGTCCGAAAATTCGGGTACCTCGTGGCAGCTGGTTCCCTTCTCGATCCGGTGGATGAACGAGAACCGCAGCATTCTGGTCAAATTTGATATAGGATCCGTCTGTGCGTCGATATTCTTTTGTTGTACGTACGACGACCGCGCGAACGACTTCGCCAGCTTTGACCTGTGTATTAGGTGCCGCTTCTTTGATGCTTGCCACAATCACATCGCCTACGCGTGCATAGCGACGTCGGGTCCCGCCGAGTACACTAATACACATTAACTTCCGTGCGCCAGTATTATCAGCACAGGTTAATCGAGAGTATGATTGAACCATTTTTGTATCCTCCTCTACCGCTTTCAAAACGGTCTGTTTTGGAAACGCCAGAGTGTGGATGAAACCCTTTCTTCTCCAGTGCCATCAGTATCCTTCGTCTTATCCTATATGAGCAAGGCAGAAGTACACTGATAGTGGCACTTTTTAATCGTTTGCGGGTTGTACTGCGCTTACTATCGCTTGGACCCGCCACCGTTTCTGACGACTCAGCGGTCGGGTTTCAACAACCTGAACCACGTCACCGACGTTACAACTGTTCTGTTCATCGTGAGCCAGAATCTTCTTTGTTTTTCGGACGACCTTCTTGTAAAGAGGGTGTTGATAGCGACGAACGATTGATACTGAGACAGTCTTATCCATACTATTACTCGTAACAAGACCTGTCCGAAATTTACGATGTCTTCGCTTTTCTTCGTTCAACTTTATCCTCCAAACCAACCAAAACTTGTTAATGCGCGCACTTTGAAAGCACACAACCTTAGAAATTGATGAAACGGACTGGTGCGAAGGGACTTACCCTTGCCCTTTCCGTTGTGTTTATTGTGAACGGACCTGTAGGATCGTTTTCACACGTGCGATGTCTTTTCGGATCTTACCGATACGTGTTGTGTCTTCTTGTTGTCCTAAGATACTTCTGAATCTCTGGTTGAATAGATTTTCCTTCAAAGACTTCAGTTCACTTTCCAATTCTTCGGTCGTTTTCCCTCGTAGTTCATCCGCTCTCATGTTTCCGTATCTCCTTGAGTGTTGTCAAAACCACTGTGCACGTTTGGGTGTACATAATTTTTCCAACGTCGGAGTCGCAGGCGAAATTACTCATTCCGTGCCACGAACTTAGTTTTGATTGGCAATTTATGGGCGGCTCGTTTCATTGCCCCTTTTGCGTCTTCAAGCGAAACGCCGCTTAATTCATAAAGGACTCTACCGGGTTTGACGACAGCGACCCAATGTTCGGGGGGGCCTTTTTTGCCTTTGCCCATGCGCGTTTCAGCAGGTTGCTTACTGAGTGGTTTATGCGGAAAGATCTTGATCCAAAGTTTCCCACCGCGGCGTACATATCGGGTGATAGCAATACGTGCGGATTCAATCTGGTTGCTTGTAATCCACCCGGCTTCCATTGCTTGTAAACCGTATTCACCGAAGTTGATCTGTGAACCTCGGAGTGGCTTTCCACGGCGTTTTCCGCGATGCACATAGCGGCGCATCACGCGTTTCGGCATTAACACTTTAAATGCCTCCTTACAATCTGTTAGTAGGGTTATGAATTGTTCTCGGATTCTCGCTTATTCTGACGCTGCCTACGTTGGTTTCTACCTCTGCCTTGTCCCCCGGATTGTCGGGAGCGTCCATCTTGGGAACCGGAGCGTCTGTCGTTACGGCGACGGTCAGAACGTTGCGACCCCGCATCTTCACGTCGTCCAGGTTGCCGTTGAACAGTTGTTTCCCCTTTTAGTTTGTCAGGGACACCCATAACTTCGCCCTTAAAAATCCAAGTTTTGACACCAATTTTACCGTACGTCGTGTTCGCTTCAGTGAACCCGTAGTCAACATCGGCTCTGAGCGTATGGAGCGGGACACGTCCCTCAATGCTGGATTCGGCGCGGGCAATTTCCTTGCCATCGAGTCTGCCGCTCACCATAATTTTGACCCCCAAAGCACCGGCTTGTATTGAACTGGAGATATTCCGCCGCATAGCGTGTTTAAAACCTGCCCGACGCTCTATTTGCGTCGCAACGGCTTCTGATACAAGTTGGGCATCGAGTTCAGGGTCTCTGATTTCAGAGACATTAATCCGTACAGGGCAGCCGACCTCTTTTTCGAGCATTGTTTGTAGCTTTTCAGCTTCTGCACCACGGCGACCGATGACAATCCCCGGGCGCGCTGTATGGATGTTAATGCTGCAACGATCCGCCACACGTTCTACTTCAACACGCGAAATCCCAGCACGTGCTAATTGTTCTTTGACGAAGTTCTGAATCTTAAAATCTTCATGGAGCCATTTGGCGTAATCCCGTTCGCTGTACCACTTTGAATCCCATGTCTCAATGATTCCTAAGCGTAAGCCACGCGGGTGAGTTTTTTGTCCCACGCAAACCTCCTATTAGACTTTTCCCGCCTGTGATTTGGAGTCCGAGGCACCGTGTTGTAGTCCTTTGCAAGCGTGCCCGTCACTATTCAACATCTTCGGTACTCTCCTGGTCAACGACAACAGTAATATGGCTACTGCGTTTGAGTATCCTATTTGCCATACCTCGTGCCCGCGGGCGTATCCATTTCCGCGTAATCCCTTCATCAACGCGAATCTCTTTGATATATAAACCTTCCATATCAACGTTTGGGTCTTGATATTGTGCGTTCGCGGCTGCTGACTGAATCAACTTATAGATGATGGGGGACGCGGCTTTATGCGTAAAGCGCAGCTGACTTAACGCATCTTCAACGTATTGATTACGAACGAGATCGGCTACCAAGCGGGCTTTCCGCGGGGCGACCGATGCGTTCCTGATTTTAGATCTGGCTTCCATCAGTCTCTCCTAATAAAAGCAGGTTTCTGGTTTCTTCACCATTATCAACGAAATAAATCAAGACATCATCCGAAAAAGGGATGGATGCCTGCCGATTTGCGATGAAGGTTATCCCGCAAGTTCCCTTCTTGCGCCACCACTACCGTGAGCACGGAAGGTGCGAGTCGGCGAGAATTCACCGAGTTTGTGTCCGACCATGTTCTCTGTGATATACACCGGAAAAAACTTTTTCCCGTTGTAAATTGCCAAGGTGTGTCCGACCAACTCAGGTGTAATGGTTGAACGACGGGACCAGGTACGGATGACCCGTTTGGTGCCAGAGCGTTCCATGGCGGCTACCTTCTTGGCGAGTTTGGGGTCTATATAAGGTCCCTTTTTAATAGAACGCGACATTGTATTTCTCCTCTACCTCATAAACATGGATCTCTCGCCCAGCGAGGTATCCACGAAAAAATTATTTCCGTTTTCCGACAATGTAGCGGTTCGATTTCTTCTTCGGGTTTCGGGTCTTATAGCCCTTCGTTGGAACACCCCACGGGGTAACTGGATGCCTGCCACCAGAACTCTTTCCTTCACCACCGCCGTGTGGATGGTCAATCGGGTTCATAGCGACACCTCTAACCTTCGGGCGTTTTCCGAGCCATCTTGAACGACCTGCTTTACCGATAACGATCTTACTCACATTGCCGACCTGACCGAGCGTTGCCATTGCTTGCACTGGAATCAACCGAATCTCGCCTGACGGGAGTCGAATACGGGCGTACTTTCCCTCTCTGTCAACCAACTGAGCGGCACCGCCAGCACTGCGTACAAGTTGTCCACCTTTACCGGGTTTCATCTCTATATTATGGATTGAGGAACCGAGCGGAATTCTTTCGAGTGGCAAGGCGTTTCCGACCCGAATTTCTGCGTCCGCACCTGAATCAAGCATATCACCGACCTGAATACCGACGGGGGCAAGAATATAACGTTTTTCCCCATCAGCATAGTGGAGCAGAGCGATGTGTGCCGATCGGTTCGGATCATACTCAATTGCGGCAACTTTGGCAGGAATGCCAAACTTATCACGTTTGAAGTCAATGACTCGATATCGGCGTTTGTGTCCGCCACCGCGTCGCCTGACTGTCATGCGTCCTTTGGCGTTCCGCCCGGCTTTCTGCTTGGCACCCTTAACGAGAGATTTTTCCGGTTTACTACGCGTAATCTCTTCAAAAGTGTACCCAGTCATAAACCGACGACTTGGAGTTATAGGTGAATATGTTTTAGGCACTCTGATTTCCTTTTTTGTAATAACCGTTAGCTGTCAGGGACAAGAGGTTCATCCGCATGCAGGAAACTTCTTTGCTGACTGCTATTCCTATATGGATTCAAACTCTTGGATGGTCGCGCCTTCTCTTAGCGTGATAATCGCTTTTTTCCAATGCGGTTTTCTACCACGCTGGTAGCGCAACATTTTCCCTTTAGGTTTACCGCGGACGTGCATTGTGCGAATCTTGAGGATATCTCCTTCAATGTCGAACAGTTCTTCTGCAGCACGTTGGATCTGCGGTTTCGTTGCCTTGCGATCAACAACAAACGCGTACTTGTTAGCGTCGCGGAGGATCGTGCTTTTCTCGGTAATTAGCGGTTGCAGTATAATCTGATATGCATCTCTCATCAGTTTTATCCTTCCGCATCTGGATCGATGTTCGCGAATTTAGATTCGAGTTTCTCAGCGGCTTTCTCGGTGATTATCAATGTGTCGTGCCACATGACTTGGTAGACGTTGAGCGTATTCCATGTGCAGCAATGAACTTGCGGAATGTTCCTCACGGAGAGGTGGATATTCTGGCTATGTTCATCAAGGATGAGCAGTGCCTTTCCGTCTACGTTCAGTGCTTTTAACATGCTGACCATGTCTTTCGTGCGTGGCTGTTCAAGTGTGAAATCTTCAACAAGAATGCACTGCTGATTCTGGAACCTATCTGCCAATGCGCTGTGTAAACCGAGTCTCCGTACCCGTTTAGGTGTGTACTGCCGATAACTGCGGGGTTTCGGTCCGAACGCTACCCCCCCATGAACTCGGATCGGTGACTTGGCATCGCCTACACGGGCTCTGCCGGTTCCTTTTTGGCGGTAGAGTTTCCGTCCACTGCCTCTTACTTCACTCCGGGATTTCGTTGATGCATCGCCTTGTCGCTGATTGGCAAGATAGGCAACGACGCATTGGTGAATGACGGGACCATTCACTTCAGCATCGGTGAATGCATCGGCTAATTCCTTTGCGTGCAGGACATCCCCGGCTCTGTTGTGTACGTCTAAAGTTGACATGATTGTATGCTCGTTTTATTTCGGCATCGTTCAGTAACGACTGCCAGCCTATGCACTCGGTGTTTTAGATGCTTTTTTAATCAGAAGCAAACCGTTAGGGGGTCCAGGGACTGCGCCTTTTACCACCAATAAGTTGCGTTCAGGATCGGCTTGGATTACGGGTAAGTTTTGGACGGTATGCCGTTTAGCACCGTGGCGTCCTGCCATCCGTTTCCCTTTAAAGACTCGCGACGGTGTTGCGCTTGCCCCGATAGAACCGGGACGACGTAGGTCTTGCTCACCGCCGTGGCTTTTCTTACCACCACCGAATTTCCACCGTTTCACCACACCGGTGAAACCGCGTCCTTTTGAGGTGCCTGTCACATCAACAAGTTCACCCTCTGAAAAAACGCTTGCATCAACAATATTTCCTACGGACACGTCATCAAGACTCTGGACACGAAATTCACGCAGCACGCGTGCGGATGCCACACCCGCTTTTTCTAAATGCCCACGCTTTGGACTATTCATCCGGTTCTCTTTCTGTTCACCGAACCCCAACTGAACCGCCTGATAGCCATCTTTCTCTTGCGTTTTGAGTTGGACAATCGAACAAGGGCCTGCTTGGATGACCGTAACAGGTACCGCTTTTCCAGAATCTTCAAAGACTTGTGTCATGCCGACTTTGCGGCCGATAATTCCATTAACCATTTTTTTAGCGTCGTCGGTTGTCAGTCATCAGTCATCAGTTAGAGAGGGTCTGATAGTTCCGAAACGCTCTTGTAACTGACACCTGACGGCTGATAACTGAAAACTATTCCCCTGACGGCTGAAATTGAAAACTATAACAGCGTAATTTTGACATCGACACCTGCAGGCAGGTCCAACCGCATCAAAGCATCAACAGTTTTAGGTGTAGTCTCTAAGATATCCAGCAGACGTTTATGAATCCGCATCTCAAATTGTTCACGCGACTTTTTGTCTGTAAACGTTGACCGTTGAACGGTGTAAATATGCTTTTTCGTCGGCAATGGAATCGGACCGGAGACAGCTGCACCTGTGCGTTTCGCAGTATCTGCTATCTGCTTTGACGACAGGTCTAACAACCGATAGTCAAATGCCTTAAGCCGGATGCGAATTTTTTGATTGTCCATCTTTTCGTATCGCTTTCACCAAACGAGAGGTTCGTTGTTGATTAACATCTTGGAGTTGATGTCCAAGGTCCTCTGTGTTGATGTCCTTAAAAAGGCGGAGCGTAAGCTCCGCCCAATCTTTTATTCAAGAATCTTGGAGACAACACCGGCACCGATAGTTTGTCCACCTTCCCGAATGGCGAATCGAAGTTGTTCTTCCATCGCGATCGGTTTGGACAATTCGACGGTAATCTGTGCGTTGTCGCCGGGCATAATCATTTCGATGCCTTCCGGGAGATCCATTTTTCCGGTTACGTCAGTTGTTCTGAAATAGAACTGCGGTCTGTATCCGGTAAAGAATGGGTTCCAGCGTCCGCCTTCATCTTTTGTAAGAATATAGGCTTCGGCTTCAAACTTGGTATGCGGTGTAACCGTCCCGGGGACCGCCAAAACCTGTCCGCGTTCAACTTCATCGCGCTCAACACCGCGTAGCAAAGCCCCGAGGTTGTCACCAGCACGCCCTTCATCGAGACTCTTGTTAAACATCTCAACACCTGTGATAACAGTGTCTTGTGTTTCGCGAAGTCCGACGATTTCGACCGGGTTTCCGATTTCAATAACGCCGCGTTCAACACGTCCTGTAACAACGGTACCGCGTCCACTGATGGTGAAAGTGTCTTCAATCGACATCAGGAACGGTTTCTCGTTATCACGGACGGGTTCTGGAATGAAGTCGTCAACAGCCGCCATTAGTTCGAGAATCGGCTGACACGCATCGCTTGACGGGTCACCGTCAGATTCCATTGCTTCAAGCGCGGAACCTGTGACGATGGGAATATCGTCACCGGGGAAGTCATAATTACTGAGCAATTCGCGGACTTCCAACTCGACGAGTTCAAGCAGTTCTTCGTCATCCACCATGTCAGCTTTGTTAAGGAAGACGACGAGAGAGGGTACGTTCACCTGCCGCGCAAGCAATACGTGCTCACGCGTCTGGGGCATGGGACCATCAGCAGCAGATACGACGAGAATTGCGCCGTCCATCTGTGCTGCGCCGGTAATCATATTCTTGATATAGTCGGCGTGTCCGGGGCAATCGACGTGTGCGTAGTGCCGATTTTCGGTCTCATATTCAACGTGTGCTGTGTTAATCGTAATGCCGCGCTCTTTTTCTTCAGGTGCTTTGTCAATGTCCTCGTACGTCTGGACGTAATCCGCGTCGGCAAGTTTCGAGAGTACCATCGTAATCGCTGCGGTCAGCGTGGTCTTACCGTGGTCAACGTGACCGATTGTTCCAACATTGACGTGTGGTTTATTCCTTTCAAACGTTTCCTTAGCCATTTTTGTCCGAGCTCCACTAAAATTTTATTGTTGCGGGATTGCCAGCGCGGTTCCACAGAACTGCGCCTTCCCGTTTCTATAGGGTGTCCAAACGCTTTAGCGCGTGGTAGCACCGTTTAACTCAATATTATGTCCGCTTATAGGAAGTGGGAACACTCCTACAGTTCAGACACCTCACAACTACTTAACAATTACGATTCATTGATGAAATTAAGTCCTCCGTTATACTCGTGGGGACTTCATTATAATGTGCAAACTCCATAGAGCAGTTGGCTCTATCCTGTGTGAGTGATCTAAGAATTTCAACGTACCCAAGCATTTCAGAGTGAGGAACCTCAGCTAGAATGACCTGGATGCGAGATTTCGCTTGTGTTTCTGCTTTCCGTATCTGTGCGCGCCGCAGATTCAAATGGTCTATGACTTTGTTAAGGTATTCGGCTGGAACGATAACCTCAACGTTCATAATCGGTTCGAGCAGTATCGGTGTAGCACGTTTCATAGCATCTTTAAACGCCATTGAACCGGCGATGGAGAACGCTTTTCTTGATGAATTTATTCGATGATACGAACCATCAACCAATTTTACCGATATATCAACAACCGGGTATCCGACAAGAACCCCCGTGTTCATAGCCTTCTCAATACCTTCCTGTACGCCTTGAATATATTCCTGCGGAATGATGTCATCTTTGATTTCGTTTATGAATTTGAAGCCGATTCCTCTTTCAAGGGGTTCAACCTCAATGACTACATGACCGAATTGACCTGTATTTCCAATTCGACGAACAAACTTGCCAATAGAAGTGACGCCTTTAAGGATTGTTTCTTGATAGGCGACTCCCGGACTGCTAATATTCACAGTTCAGACACCTCACAACTATTGACGGCAATTACGAATTACCATTCGCTGCTGAAATTAAGTCCTCCATTACACTTGTAGGGACTTCATTATAGTGTGCAAACTCCATAGAGTAGGTAGCTCTACCCTGTGTGAGTGACCTAAGGGTCTTGACGTATCCGAACATTTCTGAGAGCGGTACATCAACCCGAACGACCTGAATACGAGATTTTGCCTGTGTTTCCGTTTCGCGTATCTGCGCACGCCGTGCGTTTAAATCACCGATGACTTTACCGAGGTATTCGTCGGGGACAATAACCTCAACGTTCATAATCGGTTCGAGAAGTGTCGGTGTAGCGCGTTTCATAGCATCTTTAAACGCCATTGAACCTGCGATAGAGAACGCCATTTCTGATGAATCCACTGCATGGTGTGAACCATCAACGAGTTTTACGGATACATCTACAACTGGATAGCCGGCAAGAACACCGGTGTTCATGGCACCCTCGATACCTTTTTCCACTGATGGAATGTATTCTTGAGGAACGACCCCGCCTTTGGTGTCATCAATGAACTCAAAGCCGGTTCCTTTTTCAAGAGGTTCAACTTCAATGACCACATGTCCGAATTGACCTCTACCACCGGATTGGCGTACAAACCTGCCTTCAGACTTAACCGGTTTGCGAATCGTTTCGCGGTAGGCAACTTCTGGGTTACCCACATTCGCTGAGACGTTAAACTCACGCACCAGTCTATCCACAATGATCTCGAGATGAAGTTCACCCATACCTGACAGCAAAGTTTGTCCGGTTTCGGGGTCTTGATGGACTTTGAAGGTTGGGTCTTCTTCGGCGAGTTTGGAGAGGGCGAGGTTTAGTTTATCAATATCAGACTGGGTGCGAGGCTCAACTGCGATGGACATTACCGGGAGTGGGAACACCATTGTTTCTAAGGTGATATGTGCCTTCGGATCACAAAGTGTGTCCCCTGTTGAGAGGTCCTTTAAACCGATTGCTGCGGCGATGTCGCCGGCATAAACGGCTTGCAGTTCTTCGCGTTTGTTGGCATGCATCTGCATCAGCCGTCCGATCCGCTCGTGTTGCCTTGTTTTACTGTTATAAACAGTGTCGCCTTTTTTGAGAACACCTGAGTAGACTCGCAAGTAAGTGAGTTTCCCAACGTGCGGGTCCGTCGTAATTTTGAATGCCAACGCACAGAAGGGTTCATCATTTTTCGGGAGACGTGTCTCTTCTGTTTCTGTTTTAGGATTGAAGCCTACTATTGGCGGCACGTCGGTCGGTGCTGGCAGATAAGAGACGATTGCATCTAAGAGCGGCTGTACACCTTTATTCTTTAGGGCGGTCCCGCAAAGGATCGGGACAATTTTACCGGCGATTACGGCATTACGGATTCCTATTTTAATTTCTTCGGGCGAGATTTCGACACCGTCTAAGTATTTCAGCAGGAGTTCTTCATCGCAGTCGGCGATAGCTTCTAACATCCGATCGCGATATTCGTTTGCCATCTCCTCCATCTCTTTCGGGATGTCTGTTTCATGAATAACGGTGCCGTCGCTGCCAGCGTCGGTACCTACGTTCCAAATTTGACCTTTCATGGAGATGAGGTCTACAATACCTGTAAATTGTTCTGCGGAACCGATGGGAAGTTGCACGGGGATTGCCGTAGCACCGAGGCGTTCTTCCATCATTTCAACAGTGCGGAAGAAGTCTGCACCGGTTCGATCCATTTTATTGACGAATGCGATTCGAGGTATATTATATTTATCTGCTTGTCTCCAAACAGTTTCGGATTGAGGTTCAACACCGCCGACTGCGCAGAAAACCGCGACTGCACCGTCGAGAACACGAAGGGAGCGTTCAACTTCGACAGTAAAATCAATGTGCCCTGGCGTATCAATAATATTAATATGGTGTTTTTTCCAGTGACAGGTCGTTGCAGCCGCAGTAATTGTAATACCGCGTTCCTGCTCTTGCACCATCCAGTCCATAGCCGTGGTGCCATCGTCCACGTCACCGATTCGATAGACTCTACCGGTATAATATAAAATACGTTCGGTTACGGTAGTCTTACCGGCATCAATGTGTGCCATGATACCGATATTCCGCATGTGGGGCAGTTCTAAGCGTTGAGGGGTGCTGTTTTTTGTATCTGCCACGGTTGAACGACTCCTTTTATCTATTTCACTTGTATGTCCATGATCACGGACATCCGACGCACTCTGCAGGGTTTTTGCTGGGGTATTTCTTCAGGGTTTCAAACCCCGACTGCAGTGGGGCTGCGTAAGTCCTAATATGTATATTTCTGTTGTAAGTCAGGTGTATGTTTTACCATCGATAATGTGCGAAAGCGCGGTTGGCTTCTGCCATTCGATGCTGGTCCTGTTTCCTTCGGATCGCGCCACCTTCGTTGCGCGAGGCTTCAATGATTTCGCCTGCAAGGCGTTCTGCCATGCGTCTTTCGCCACGGGCACGCGCGGATTGGATGATCCAACTGAAAGCCAACCGTTGTTTCCGCTCTGCCTTTACATCGACCGGGACTTGGTAGGTTTGGCTACCTACGCGCCGGGGGCGAATTTCGAGGACCGGCTTAACATTGTTGATCGCTTGACGGAATACGGCAAAACCTTCTTCATTCGTTCGAGTTTCGATGATCTGAAAACTCTCATATAGGATGGATTGGGCAGTACTTTTCTTTCCATCTAACATGAGACTATTGATAAACTTTGATACGAGCTTGCTGTTATAGGTCGAATCAGGACTGACATCCCGTTTAGTGATATTTCCACGTCTCGGCATCTGATGTTCCTCCGTTGTTTAGCTGGGTTTCCGGGCACCGTACTTTGAGCGACCTTGACGGCGATTGTCAACACCCGCGGTATCCAACTGTCCACGGACGATGTGGTAACGGACGTTAGAGAGGTCTTTGACTCTCCCGCCTCGAACTAAAACGACTGAGTGTTCTTGCAAATTGTGATCAATCCCTGGAATGTAGCAAGTCGCTTCGTAGCCGGTAGTGAAACGCACGCGAGCGACTTTACGCAATGCCGAGTTCGGTTTTTTCGGCGTAATTGTTTTCACTTGCAGACAGATACCGCGCCGCTGGGGGCACTGCTCAAGCACCGGCGATTTCGTTTTTTTCCGGGATCTCTTACGCGGTTTTTTGATTAACTGGTTAATTGTCGGCATTTCATACCTCCGAGGTAGAATCTATAGGACTTCTTGCACTAAAAAAGCCCCGCGCGGGGCATCACAACTTCAGTAGAACAAATTAACGTGGAACTGTGGGTACGACGTTAGAATGTTTCCGAATAACTGCCCCTTTCTCCAAAAAGATTAAATAGGGTTTCCAAAGTAAATATTATACACACTAAAAAACGGTTTGTCAAATTTTTTTGAAAAAAAAATGTGAAAAAGATTGAAATTCCACGAATTTCTTAGTTTTTTAGCGGTTTTCCACGTAAAATAACCGTCTGAACGCTTAAAATTTTTTTAGCATGTAATTTTCTGCCTCAAGCAAGCTATGAAACGGTCTCTAAACTCGCAATGAATCTCAAGGTCAAAATGATCCTGACTTGATTTGCCCCCACGTGGTTGTTACAGAATTATCCGGACGAATCTCAAGGTTACCAACGCCTCTACCACCAACCACAGCGGCACCGTTCATGCCGATGAGTGTCCTCCCATTCCCAGACGTATCTTCAAAGCGATTCGCGCCTTCCTTGTCGTTAAAATCCCAAAGTGCTAACGTGTGTTCATCATTCAAAAAACGGTCCGGCGGATCAAACAACCAAACCCCGTGTGCGATGGGTAAATCATGCCGAGCGATATTTGAAAACCTTATCGCATCAATCAAACCATGAAAGTGCGTCCTTCGGCCTAACACTTCACGATGATCAGCATCGAATATTACCCTATCTTCAGCATAGCCGCCTACGAAGAAATCTTTAAACTGTACAGGCCCCAGGAGATGCGCAGCCACAAAGTTCACTCGGTTAATTCTGCTTGTGCGCAGGATTTCGTCATTGTATGCCAAAAAAAATGAACTGTCTTTGAAAATAACTGCCATATAGTTCCATTGATCCCTCTCAATTGGCACTGCAATACCTATGAAGGCGCGCACGCCTTTTCCGACAAGATATGCGAAGCCATAGGCACAAAGTTGATTCTTATTTAGATTGAAGTTCCATTCGCACTCATCTTCTGCAGTCAATGCGATAACAGCTTGCTGACCGAGAATGATATGTCTCTCTTTTGCTTTCGGTTCAGATTTCGGATAGAACCATACCTCAACAGTAAATTCATCGGTCTCTGCCGGGAAAATATAGCCGTGTTCGGCAAGTGGGAGGATCGCATAGTCATCTTCACCATCCAGCACCAAAACACCACCCGAAGGCTCGAAAGAAAAGACAGGTATAACCAAACTCAGCAATAACACTACACTGAGTAAAAACTTACTGTTAATAAGCATCAGAAACCCTCTCTAACTTCTTGTGAATTGATGCGTTAAAGACCCATTGCAAATACCTATACTTTGCGAGCATAACTTTCTCCTCTTCTTAGCAATTCCAGAAAAATCCCATTCTTTTATCGCTTAAGCCGCCCCCATATCGTCGCAAGTTTTCCCTCTGCTTCAACTGCGAGTGTGCCACCGGTCTCTGCACCATTTTTTCCCATTAGGTGGTAGGCGTTGCCTGACGCATCTGAGAACGCCCGTGTTCCCCTCGGTTCATCAAAATGCCACAATGCAACCGTCTTTGCGTCATTCTTAAACTTTGTGCGCGGCGTGAAACTGCGCTTGGCGGTATTGTAACGCGCAACCTTTGAGATGCGGACCTCATCAATATAGCCCGCAAAATAACCCCAAGAATGTCCTTTGTGAAACGGAATTTTTGCGTCCCACCCTCCAAGTGTAAAATCCTGTGGATGCCCTCCGAATGTGGTGAGCTTGTCTGCGTCTTGTGCGAGAATTATTCCTTTCCCTCCCCCTCCCCCTATGCTGCGTGCGAAATCATTAACAATGAGTGTGATCCCTTGTCCCTTTCCTACCTGAAAGGCGATGTGATTCCATTGATTTGGGAAAAACTTTATCGGGGCGAGCAGCATCATACGGTGCCCTCCGTCAGTATCAATGTGCGCTGAACATACTAGCAGTAAATGCTCCGGTAAATGCCCCTGCGGTACCACTAGGCCCGCGAATTCCCGGTGATCATGCGTCACGATATACATCATCACCTGTTGGGTGAGCACTATTGCATGTATATCCTTGTTAGGCGGCGTGGTTGGATATATCCACGCTTCAAAGGTCCATTTATCTGCGTCTTTTGGCATGAGGAGACCGAAGGTTTCAAGGTCCAAAATAGCGCGGTCGTCCACGCCATCAAGTGCTAAATAGTTGCCACCTGCTGGTGAGGGCGGCGGAAGCGATTCAGCACTCAGCGGAATTAAAACCAGTAGAAAAAGGCAAGTGAAAATTGGCAGATTTCGTAGATTTTTCATCTTCGTAGGTTTCCTTTGATATGCAAAAGGACCGACAACGACAACGGTTCGGAAAATCAGCAGCAATATGTATTTTTTCAAAAAAATCCTCCTATTTGTAGCGTATAATACTTAAAGACCATTTTTTTCGGCGCAAAAGGTGCAAAATGTGACAAAAAATGAAAAAATCTGCGTTTTTTCTAAAACATACAGTAAAATTTTTCGGATGTGACGCACTTATGCCGTTCTATGTAGATTCAATCTTCCATTATCCGATGAACCTCATTTAGTCGTGGACAGACTGCTTCAATCTGCCCCACAAAGTCGTGTATGTATTGACCGTCGGAGAGACAGAAAAAAAACCTACTGGCACCCACGTCGGGTCCTGATCCTTCGTCACATGGCGGGTCAATCTGCGGCGATTGGCTCCTTCCACATCCATGAGATAGATGTCATAATTTGCTTCCAACTTGGAATAGAAAACAATCGATTGACCATCAGGTCCCCAGACTGGAGACAAATCCACTGCCGGATGATGCGTCAATCTGCGGACCTTTCCGCCGTCCGCATTCATGATATAGATGTCCCTATTTCCTGCAAGCGCAGTACTAAAGGCGATCTGTTTTCCATTCGGAGACCATGCCGGAACATTGTCCGCCTGCGGTTGGTTTGTCAGGCGTTTGAGGTCGCCACCATCGGCATTCATCACATAAATGTCAACGTTCTTTGCCCACTTGGCAGCAAAAACAATTGATTGACCATCCGGCGACCAGTCCGCGTTGTAGTTGTTATCTCTCTCATGTGTCAACCGTTGGAGATTCTCGCCACTGGGTTCGATTTTGTAGATATCAATCGGCCCTGCTCTATTAGAGTCAAACGCAATCCATCGCCCATCAGGCGACCATGCCGGATTATCGTCTCGTGCTGGATGGTTTGTTAATCGGTGGAATACTTTCGTCGGCAGATATATCACATAGATTTCCAGATTGCCATCCCGATTGGAAGCATAAGCCATCCGCTGTCCATCCGGCGAAAACGTTGGATCAAACTCATCCGCTGGATCGTCTGTCAGCTGCTGGAGATTCTTGCCGTTTATATCCATCATGTAAATGTCATAATTTCCACTCCGCTTAGAACTAAAGGCAATATACGGAACGTCAGATGCGTAGACCTGAAGGTTCGCTGTCAGCAAGAAATGCCCTAATAGCATCGCAGTTCCCGATACAACAATATAGGCAAGTTTTCCTTTCATTTCTATATCCTCCACGCATGTCATTCAGAAATGGCAGATTTGGCAATTAATTGAGGGTGTTGCATTATTCACGGTGGAACTTCATGTTGTAAACTCTGCCCTTGCTAATCATCATCCCAATCTATGAGATCGAACCGTGTGCCTTCTGCTTTCGCCTTTCGGTATTTTTCGAGTTGGCGCAGAACGGTTTTATTTGGCCAGAGGACATATTTGGCTTCGTAAGCGGCGATGATCTCATCCTCCGTAAAATGCACGTTCTCCTGCCTTAATTTTTTCTCGTACGCGACAACAATGTGGACTTCTGGAATGTCCCCATGCTGTTCGATCAATTGTTCTCTATAAATTTTGGCAAATAAATCTGGGTCATCTGTTTCTTCTCTTAATTTGATCTTTAGAAGTTTGTCAAGATATTGCCGATTCGATGCGTTTGGCCACAGCTGATATCGCGCTTTGGCAACGGCAATCGTTTCGTCAAATGTCACAGATATGTCCAAGCTCCTTTTTCTTTCATACTCGGCAACGATTTGAGCGGCTGGCGTATCTCCAAACTGTTGCAGCATTTGGGCAGCGAAGTATTCAGCGCGCAACTCAGGGTCTTCGGTCTTATGCCAATCCGCTGGAACATCAAGTGCCAAGAGTTCGTCAACATTCAGATCGTAAATATCTGTTTCGTTGAGGTCGTAGCTATGTGCTATTGGATTTGACGTTTCTATATCTTCAGATTCTCCACAACTGATAAAAAGAGATAAGATAGTGAAAAATATAAGATAGAGAAGTGTACCGGAAGTCACAATGTGGTTCATTAAAATGTCTCCTTTAATGTTCTCTGTGATGGTTTTGTGTTCTCTGTGATGGTTTTACTTTTATCTTTTGCAGTTTTTTAAGAATTCTGGGAGCGTTTTTATTCGACCAGAGATGATACTGTGCCTCATTATACCCCAACTTGCTACCTAACAAGTTTTATACGTTCAAGCGGGAGCGGACCCCGTTTCCTCACGCCAGCGGAGTGCTGGATTTTTCTCAGTGTTCCGAATGACGTTCAATCAGATTTGATGTGTCCCCATGTTGAAGTTAACTTCTCAACAGGCTGAACCGCTAAGCCCGGAAATGTCGATTGCCACGATGGGGAGTGCCCGACAGCGATAAACTCCGAATTATGACCATCGGCATCCATTACCCTGATATGCGGTTTTCCTACCGGAAGTGGACCAACGGCTATACCCTCGGCACCTATCTGCGGAGGGCCTGGAAATACGTGAACAGCGATCTGTTTGCCATCCGGAGACCAAGATGGCGCTTTTTCACCGTCGTCAGTGAGTTCTGTGATGTTGCTTCCATCAGCATCCATGAAAAAAATACCGCCCGTCTCATTGCGAGTGGAATAGAATGCAATGTGTTTGCCATCAGGGGACCACGCAGGGGTTCGGTCTTCGCCGGGATGTTGTGTGAGCTGACGCAGCCCAATTCCTTCTTCGTTGTGGACATAATCTGTGTTGACAACATAGATGTCGCGCGTCGGCAGATCCGCGTCAGCAGCAAAAGCGAGTTGGCGACCATCCGGGGACCAAGCGACCTCCTTGATTCTTACCATATTTTGAGGCAGCTTTAACAACCTTTCTTCCTTTGTGTGGACATCTATAATATTAATAGCGAAAATTACACCGTAAGCAATCTTGCTACCATCCGGAGACCACGCCGTACGCAAATCAAAACTGAAATCCTCTCTTAGAACCCTCAAATTGTTTCCGTCAGCATCCATGAGCCAAAGTTTATTGGCGTGCCCAAAAACAATCGTTTTTTTATCGGGGGACAAAGTCGGCCAATATTTGCCTCTTGGACTCTCTGTTAACCTGCGCAAATTTGACCCATCCGAGTTTATCATACAAATGTCCGAATGCCCTTGCCCATCAGGAAAACACGCAAAAACAATCTCATCTGCCGATGTGTTGTGTGGTATGTGCCATACACTTAACGTTAGTCCGAAAAGCAGCGCGGATAGGATTCTTTTCATTTTTCTGTGTCCCTTTTAAGATTGTAAGACATTATCAAATCATATCTTCACCTTCCAGTTAAGACAGACGAAAATATGAGGAAAATTACTGGTTTTCTGACGTAACCGTGTAAAATTCAACGGTGTGGATCTGTCCTTTGCCTGTCACGGATTTTTGGAGAATCCGAACGGCATCGGTGTTCGCAACCATCGTAATTTCAAGCGGGAAGGTAACTCTGTTTTTGATTCTTTTAACCACTTTCCAGTTGAATTCACCCTTTCGCGCGTAGATATCTATATTTTCGACCGTCCCTTCGCCGAGAATAATAATCTTCCGGATCTCTTTTGGCTCTGGGATAGAATACACGAGTCCTGAAGCGATAAACTTTTCTGTGACTGGAGCATCAACGCGAAGATATGTCTGTTCTGTCATCAGTGCTGCACACCCGATAGAGAGCGCGCACATCAGTAGAATCGGATAAAGTCTATTCATTTTTTCCCTCCATCCACGACATATTTCTGTTGGAAAATCGAGTAATTTTTGTTCCCACCTTCCCGTTTTTAAAACTTTAAAAATAGAACCTCGCAAAACTCTCTACGAATCTCAAGGTCAAAACGATCCTGACTTGATTTGACCCCATGTCGTGGTTATAGAAGTATTCACCTGTAAATTGTCTAAAGTTTAGTAAAAAGTAAGATACAAAAGTCTATTCCTTCTTGATTTCTCCCCATTGTGTCGTTAGCAACTCTGGTTGCGGCGAAACTGGGAAGAAACTCTCTGGTACCCACATAGGACTGGAGGATACCCCGCTTGTTGCCTCAAGGGGTTGCCCGTTGTTTTGACCATCAGTATTTATGATATGGATGACATTGTCGCGCCAAAGTTCATTGGCTAAGATTATCTGACCCGGTTTTAGTACTGGCAGCATCGTGAAACAATAGGCGATCCATTTGCCATCTGGTGACCACGCCGGTCCCCGTGCGTGTCCGTTTTGTCCCACCTGGGTCAAGGTGCGGCGGTTATGCCCATCAACATCAATAATGACGATATTCACGCCTCCGGGTCCAACATTCCCCGCAGCAAAAGCAATCTGTTTTCCATCTGGAGACCATGTGCATCCAGACAAGTTCAGGTCTTCCACCAATTGTCTCGACCTTGCCCCATCAGCCGTCATCACATAGAGGAAATGTCTTCCCGGGGCCCCTCCTGGACGATGATCTCCACCTTGATAGGATTCATAGGCGATCTGTTGACTATCTGGTGACCAAGCCGGATTTTGGTTATCGCCTCGGTTTGTCAACCGCTTCAAGTTTGAACCGTCTACATCGATTCTGTAGATATCCAGATCCCCGGTTCGGTCAGATTCAAACGCGATCCATTTGCCATTCGGAGACCATGCAGGCGATAGGTCCCTCTCGGGATGGTTGGTCAATTGACGGGATGTTTTGTTTCTAACATCCATCACATAGATGTCGGGATCCCCATCAACATTGGAGTGATACGCAAAAAAGCGTCCATCAGGTGACCAAGTCAGTGAACCCTTATTTATGTGATCAGTTGTGAGTTTTCGGAAGTTTTTGCCCGTGCTATCTATGAGGTAGAGGTCAGGACTCCGAGGGAAGGAAGCAAAAGAGAGTGTCCCTATCCGATCGGCTTCGACATTTCCAACCCATAGAATCAACATACCCCATAATACTGTATAACGCAATGCATATTTCATCTTGGCGTATTCCGCTTTGTTTGGTTAATGAATTTCAAGTTCAACTTTAAGATTTCGTGTGTCAAGTTCAAAACGATTCTGACTTGACTTGGCCCCATGTTGTCGTTAAAGAGGTACTCGGACGAATTTCAAGGTTGCCAACACCTTCACCACCAACCCCAGTCGCACCGTTCATGCCGATGAGTGTCCTCCCATTCCCAGACGTATCTTCAAAACGATTCGCGCCTTCCTTGTCGTTAAAATCCCAAAGAGCCAACGTGTGTTCATCATTCAAAAAACGGTCCGGCGGATCAAACAACCAAACCCCGTGCGCGATGGGTAAATCATGCCGAGCGATATTTGAAAACCTTATCGCATCAATCAAACCATGAAAGTGCGTCCTCCGGGATAACAGTTCACCATCTTTGAATTTTACCCTATCTTCAGCATAGCCGCCTACGAAGAAATCTTTAAACTGTTCAGGACCCCAGAGATCCGCAGCCACAAAGTTCACCCGGTTAATTCTGCTCGTGCGACTAATTTCGTCATTGTATGCCAAAAAAAATGAACTGTCTTTGAAAATAACTGCCATATAGTTCCATTGATCCCTCTCAATTGGCTTGTCAATACCTATGAATGCGCGCACGCCTTTTCCGACAAGATATGCGAAGCCATAGGCACAAAGTTGATTCTGATTCAGCTCACACTTATGTTCTGGACTCAATGCGATAAGAGCTTGCTGACCCAGAATGAGATGTGTCTCTTTTGGTTTCGGTTCAGATTTCGGATAGAACCATACTTCAACAGTAAATTCATCGGTCTCTTTCGGGAAAATATAGCCGTGTTCAGCAAGTGGGAGGATCGCATAGTCATCCTCACCATCCAGCACCAAAACGCCACCCGAAGGCTCAAAGGAAAAGACAGGCAGAATCAAACTCAGCAAGAACACCATACTGAGTAAAAACTTACAGTTAATAAGCATCAGAAACCCTCCTTCTACGGTTATGCGTTTCTCGCACGTTCACGATCAAGCTTCACGCATTTCTGCCATAATTTGTTTGACCTATTCTGCGTCTTCGCAGAGATGCAAGAGCAATATTTCTGATATTTCTCAAAAGCACTCAGAAGTCAGTATCTATCAATGGTCTCTCAATACGCGGTTGTGAAAATGCTAATTGCTATGCCCCTATTATGTGAAAAAAACATCTTATTTTCAATAGTCATGGACAGACCGCTTCAGCTTACTCCAGAGTGTTGTTTGCGTCTCCGAGGTTGGAGAAACAGAAAGAAAACCTGATGGCACCCACGTCGGCCCCATATCTATCTCCGAATGGCGTGTCAACCGGCGGCGATTATCTATGATGCCATTGACATCTATGCGATAGATGTCATGATTTCCCTCCCATAGGGACCAGAAAACAATCGTGTGTCCATCAGGTGCCCAGGATGGCGAATAATCACTCGCTATATTGCGGGTTACCCGTCTGAGATCTTTTCCGTCAACGTTTAGGGTGTAGATGTCATAATTTCCCCCTAAAACTATACCAAAGGCAATCCGTTTCCCATCCGGAGACCACGCGGGTGTCCATCCCGGTTCGGGTTGGTTTTTGAGCCTGCTCGGATTTCCGCCATCCGCATCCATGATATAGATACCAGCCGGGTCTTTGAAAGAACGATAAGCAATGAATTGACTATCAGGGGACCAAGCCGGGGTGTTGTTCTTCTCATCCCCGTGCGTCAACTGTTGGAGATTCGCACCACTGGGTTCGATTTTATAGATGTGAAGAATCTCTGTTCTATCGGAGACAAACGCAATCCATCGCCCATCTGGAGACCATGCGGGATTAGAGTCACGTGCCGGATGGTTCGTCAACCGGCGGGATACCTTTGTCTTGAGATTCATCACATAAATGTCTTCGTTGCCGTCCTGATTGGAACCATAAGCCATCCACCGTCCATCCGGCGAAAACGTAGGGGAAATCTCATTGGCTAAGTGGTCTGTCAGCTGCTGGAGATTCTTGCCGTTTATATCGATGATATAGATGTCATAATTTCCACTCCGCTTAGAACTAAAGGCAATATACGGAACATCGGACGCGGACACACAAAGGTTCACTGCCAATAATAAATGCCCTAATAGGATCGTCGTCCCCAACACAATATGAGCAAGTTTTCCTTTCATTTCTATATCCTCCATATATGCCATTCAGAACGGCTGCAGCAGTCCGCGACGCACTTATGCCGTTCTATGTAGATTCAATCTTCCCTTATCCGATGAACCTCATTTAGTCATGGACAGATTGCTTCAGTCTGCCCCAGAGTGTTGTTTGTGTCTCCGAGGTTGGAGAGACGGAAAGAAAACCTGCTGGCACCCACGTCGGAGACCGGTCTACCGCCGGATGACGCGTCAATTGGATAGATTGTCGCCAGACCACGTCTTCTATAAGATAAATGTCAGTTTTCTGATTCCACTGGGAATAGAAAACAATTGATCGACCATCAGGACTCCAGACCGGAAACATATCCTTAGATGGATGACGCGTCATCCGCCTGAGATTACTCCCGTCAATGTTTAAGGTGTAGATATCCCAATTTCCTCCTAAAATCATATCGCTAAAGACGATTTGTTCCCCATCAGGCGACCATGACGGTGTTTTTCCCGCTCGCGGTTGATTCTCAAGTCGTCTCAGATTTCCTCCATCCGAGTCCATCACATGGATACCATCTTTTGAATCAAAAGCGATTAGACCATCAGGTGACCATGTCGAGTGGTAACTCTGCTCCCCGTGTGTCAACTGTTGGAGATTCTCGCCACTCACTTCAACTTTGTAGATATCAAACGCCCCTGCTCTATTGGAATCAAACGCAATCCATCGTCCATCAGGCGACCATGCCGGATTATCGTCAACTCCCGGATGGTTCGTCAATCGGTGGGATACACTTGTCTTGAGGTTCATTACATATATTTCCAGATTGCCATCCCGAGTGGAAACATAAGCCATCCGATGTCCATCTGGCGAAAGCGTTGGAGAATACTCATTCCCCGGATGATTTGTCAGCTGCTCAAGATTCTTGCCGTTTACATCCATCATGTAAATGTCGAAATCCCCATCTCGGTTGGAAGTAAAGGCAATATGCGAAACATCAGACGCTTGTGTATAAAGGACTACCACAAGCAAGAAACACACAATATAGGCAAATTTTCGCTTCATTTTATTTTCTCCACGTATGCCATTCAGGAGTGGCAGATTTGGCAATCAATTGCTTTACCACTTTGCCCATTTAGAAACTCAATCGCGAAAAGACTCACATTCTCTAAACTCTCTACGAATCTCAAATTTAAAACGATTCTGACTTGATTTGCCCCCATGTCGTGGTTATAGAAGTATCAGCCGGATTGACAGCGAGCGCGTCACTGGTAGTGGCACCATTCATACCGATGAGCGTCCTCCCATTCCCAGACGTATCTTCAAAGCGATTCACACCTTCTTTGTCATTGAAATCCCAGAGTGCTAACGTGTGTTCATCACTAACGAAACGCTGCGGCGGATCAAACCGCGAAGTTCCCCGCTTGCCAGGTAAATCATACCGCGCGATATTTGAAAACCTGATTGCATCAATCAAACCATGAAAGTGGGTCCTTCGGACTGACAGTTGACCCTCCTGCATTATCAACCGATCTTCAGCATACCCGCCTACGAAAAAATCTCTAAACGCTTCAGGGATAGTAAGCTCTGCAGCCATAAAGTTCAGAAAGTCAAGTTTTCCTCCGGTAACAGCTTGATCGTTGTACGCCAAATGAAACGTATCGTCCTTGAAAATGACTGCCAAATAGTTCCATTGATCCTTCTTGACGATAGCATCAATGTCTACGGCGACCCTACCTTCAAAATATGCTGTACCATAGGAACAAATTTCATTTTTCTTTTTACCGAACCTACCCCTACATTTATCCTTATCTCCATGTGATTTCAACCCAAAGACGACTTGCTGACTCAGAACGATATTTGCCTCTATTGGCTTCGGTTCAGATTTCGGATAGAACCATACCTCAGCCGTAAACGCCTCGGTCTCTTTCGGGAAAATATAGCCGTGTTCGGCAAGTGGGAGGATCGCATAGTCATCCTCACCATCCAGCACTAAAACACCACCCGAAGGCTCGAAAGAAAAAACAGGTATAACTAAACTTAGGAATAACACCACACTGAGTAAAAACTTACAATTAATAAACATCAGAAACCTTCCCTAATTTCTTGTGAATCGATGCGTTAAAGACCCATTGCAAATACCTATACTTTGCGAGCATAACTTTCTCCTCTTCTTAACAATTCCAGAAAAATCCCATTCTTTTATCGCTTAAGCCGCCCCCATATCGTCGCAAGTTTTCCCTCTGCTTCAACTGCGAGTGCGCCATCGGTCATTGCACCATTTTTACCGACCAGATGGTAGGCGTTGCCTGACGTATCTAAGAACTTCCGCGCGCCTCTGGGTTCATCAAAATGCCACAATGCAACCGTTTTTGCGTCATTCTCGAACTTTTTCTGTGGCGTGAAATTGCGTTTAGCGATATTGTAACGCGCAACCGTTGAGATGCGGACCTCATCAATATATCCAGCAAAATGCCCCCAAAACTGATCGCCGTGAATCTGAGACTTAATTTTCTCTCCAAACCCTCCGATTGTAAAATCCTGTGGATGCCCGGCGTGTGAGATATCGTCAGCAAGCGTTATTCCTCCCTGTGAGACGCGTGCGAAATCGTTAAGGATGACCATCGTCTGTCCCGCTTTTGCCTGAAAGGCGATGTGATGCCATTGATTCGGGAGAAACTTTACCATGCCGAACGCCATTGGCGTGTTCGCTACGCCAAGATCAATGTGCGCTCCACCCATTAGTCTTAAGTGATCACGGTCCCAGGCATACATCCGCCCCTGTTGGCTGAGAACTGTTGCGATTATATCCTTGTTAGGTAGTGTGGTTAGATATATCCACGCTTCAAAGGTGAATTTATTTGTGCCTTTTGGCAAGAGGAGACCAAAGGTTTCAAAGTCCAAAATAGCGTGGTCGTCCACCCCATCAAGGACTAAATAGTTTCCACCTGCGGGTGAAGGCGGCGGAAGCGATTCAGCACTCAGCGGAATTAAAACCAGCAGAAAAAGGCAAGTGAAAATTGGCAGATTTCGTAGATTTTTCATCTTCGTAGGTTTCCTTATTTTTTGTTTTTTAGTATCTTCCAAAACTTTACGATTTGATTCATCATCTTCAGGCAGGAGACCCCATCCTTTAGCTTGGGGTTATTGACTCGGCCATAATAGGTATTGTGCTTTCGCGTGCAAAATTAAATCTTCAATTGAAACTTCAATAGGTTCACCGTCAGCTAACAGCGATAGCCTGTAAAATATAGCATCTATATGGACTGCTGGTATATCACCAAATTGCTGTATCAGCATGGCATGATAGTATTTGGCACGCAATTCTGGGTCTTCTTCCTTATACCAATCTCCGGGGAAATCAAGATTTAGAAGTTCTTCTACCTGCTCATCGGTAATTTCATAGAGTAATCCGCTTGTGTCGTAATATCTATCGGGTAATTCGACGGATACCGTCGGTTCTGTCTCTTCTTCTACTTCGCCACAACTTAAAAAACTTAGTCCGACAAATAGACACAAAAAACACTTAAGTATACCTCTCATCTTTTCTCTCCTTAATGTGGCTGATCGTGCGAATGCTCATCACTTTGTCTATACTTTAAACTTCAGCACCCATAACCCTCTCCCAACGACTCTGCTGAACCTATCCAAAGAAGCCCTAAAACTCTTATTCCTTTTTCAGTTCGCCCCATGTCGTTGTTAGCAATTCTGGTTGTGGTGAAACCGGCAACGCATACGCATACGCAGGATCAAACCAATCACCCTGAAGACTCGCTTGGTGAAAAGGGCCACCAACATGCGTCAACTGCATCCGAACCCCGGTATTTATATCCAACTTGAAGAGTTGCTCGTGTCCGTTAGTCTCCTGTGTATAAAGCACTTCCGAACCGTCCGGTGCTAACGCAGCAACACGTGCATTGGGACCGGCTTCACCAAGAAGTTGACGCAGACCCGTGCCGTCGCGATTGACGATGTAGACCGTGAATTTATCGTTCCATGCCTCGTGTAGTTCCCTTGCTTCGTCCAGTTCCTTATCCCCGATGGCAGGCCTCGGATGTTTGTTCCCAGTAATCGCAAGTCTATCCGCCGCAGCAGACCAAGAGGGACCGTATTGCCAAGGGAGTGTTTTATCGGGGATCGGTTGTTCACGATCATGTGTGTCAACGTTGATAAATGTCAGCCGCCCCCCCAGTACGTGAGAGACAGAGCCGGCAATCTCTGAACCATCTGGCGACCACGCAGGGGACCCCACATATCGGAGGCTTTCGACATCTTCCTCGCCAAACCTCCCCAGATGGAGACTGGACTCTCGACGATCCCTATCATCGTAAACATAAGCAAACCGTTTGCCATCCGGAGACCACGTTGGACCTCTTTTATTCGCCTTTATTTTTCGCTTGAAGACACGCCGGATATTAGACCCATCGGGGTCCATCAAATACAGGTCCCACACACCTTTCCGCTGGCGATCCGAGACGAACAGAATCTGCTCACCCGTCGGAGACCAGACCGCACTTATATCACGGGCGGGATGCTGTGTTAAGTTCACCTGTTCGGAGCCATCCGGATTCATCATGTAGACCTCGTGATTCCCATCACGGGTGGACGTAAACAGGATTTTTGGGGTCGTCGGTGCTTTAGCCGAAACAGCACAAATATCCATAGATAACAACAATATTAAACTGAATACAGATAAAGCAAATGTCCGTTTCATTTTTGTGTGTCCCTTCCCATTTTTAAGACTTTTAAAATAGAACCTTGCAAACTATACATAACGTGAGTTTAAGAATAAACCGTAGTCAACCGTTAATCTGTGGAGCGAATGTTTGATATCCGCTTCACACTGCGTCTCTCGATGCATCGCAATTGACCCACCTATTCAGTTACAATAGGTTAAATATTATTTTTACGCAAAAAAAAATAAAAAAGCCTATATCTAACTATGAATTATAGGGTATTTTCAGGGAAAGGCAAATTATATCCATAAAAATCACTAATTTTGCTTGAAAGTACCTTTAGGACTGTACCTTTAGGACTAAGGGGTTGGTTAGAGAAATGTGGTAATTTTATTATACGAAAGGGTTCTCTTTATACAAAAATTTTCAATTATTTATCAAACTCACGTTATACATATTAAAGACCATTTTTTTAAGGGGTTTGGGTGCAAAATCTGAAAAAAATGTCAAAAAAAATGCAAAATTTTCATTTTAGACGAAAAATTTCGCGATTCATATTTTGAAAAATCACAACGAAGAACGCCTAAAACTTTGATAATGTATGGGTTTTCTGGATGTATAGGTTACAATTTTCGCGCTTGTTAGGAAAGATTTTTAAAGGGATTTATGGGATATGTTTCAGTTTTTTAGCGGTTTTCCACGTAAAATAACCGTCTGAACGCTTAAATTTTCGTCGACAATAGCGAGATCTGCTGTTTTACCGGTAGCAATTGAACCCACTGACGTTGCGACCCCTAAATTTTGCGCGGGTGTTGATGTCGCCATTGTTAAGGCATCTTCGAGTGAGTTTCCCCAATTGATGACGTTACGAACACCATCCATGAGGGTAATATTCGCACCTGCGAGACGTTCCGTCGGTGTGCCGACATCGAGCCACATCGCACCGTTGCGGACGTATTTCTCGGTGGTACCGGCTTCAAAAGCGGTATCGTGTTCAGAGATTGCATCTTCATTGAGGCGATAGGCATCGAGTTGAGGCACATAAGTGGCTAACGCCTGCCATTCTTCAGTAGGGACCCCGGCGAGTTCTGTACAGTCCGTAATCAATCCGACTGCGTGAATTCCTTTCTGCTGAATCAGGTTATTCCCCCAAAAGGGGTGGACATGGTGCTCGTCAATGATGAGTTCTGCGTGGATATCCGGGTGGGAAAGTACTGCTTCAATGGCACCGAGGGTTCGGTGATGCATCCCACTCATACCGTTGTAGGTATGTGTGGCGCGCGTTACACCAGCGTCAATCGCTGCCATCGCTTCTTGATATGTGGCATTCGTGTGCCCCATTGCGATGACGATGTCGTTGTAAGCGTCCGTCCGAAAGGCGGCGAGGTGCTTGATAAATTGGAAGTTTTCGTCGTTTTCCGGTGCGAGCGAAATTACTTTCAAGGTGCCGTCGGCGGCTGCCCACATTGCGTGGAATTCTTCAAAGTTCGGAGGTGTAATATATTTTGCGTTCTGTGCGCCGTTCTTGGCGAGGCTTCCGAATTTCCCTTCAACATACGAACCGATAATCTGTGAACCGTCTGCTACCGGCTCATCAACGACGTGCGCAATAGCGGTTAAGGCACTGTTGATTTGTTCCATGCTGCCAGAGGAGATGCCTAATACTAACGAGGTGACACCACTGCGTGCGTGTGCGCGTGCGATTGCCGCTACGTCCTCAACCTCGCCTGTCATCGTGTTGTGGCCGCCACCGCCGTGTACCAAGCCATCAATCAATCCCGGAATTACAAGGCAGTTAGACGCGTCAATGACTGTCCCTGAGGGTTGAAGCGTTTCTGTTGTTATCTCTGAAATTGTGTCGTCTTGAATGACGATACTCCCCTGTCCATAATGTTTTGGGGTGTAGATGTCGCCATTCGCAATCGTCAGTGTTTCCATATCTCCAAGTGTGCCTTAAGTTTCGTTAGGACTTACGTAAAAAGCAGCAATTTCGATATTTTAAACCCCCTAAATCCCCCTTATCAGGGGGACTTTAAGAGCAATCCGTAAGTCCTATTTCGTTAAATCTGTTCCGATACCCATAAAACACTTTGCGCGAGCAATCGTAGGAAGGTTTCTACCTCAAAGTCCTGTTGATGTCCAAGTGAGGTGTAGCAGACGCGACCGCCGTTATGTAAGCGTGTCCATGCTACAGGCTCCGAGTGTTCATCGGTATGCCCCATCAGTAGTAGAGATGTATCGTCGCGAAGTGATGGGTTTTTGTAGAGACTTCCATAAGTATCAAACGCCGGTATACCCTTCAGGATCGGGTGTTCCGTCGCAACTAATTCCACGCGGGTAATGGGTCCATGACCGTAATGTCCTTGGTAGTCGCCACCGAGAACATCTTTGTCAAACGCAAGCCAGTTTTGATACGCGTGGCTGGCGGTCCTGACCCCTACAATCGGTCTACCTTGTTCACAGTAATCTTGAAATTGTTTGAGCGATGCCCCGTCCGTATTAAGTCGGCGCGTGAAGACTAACAAGGCATCTGCGTCATCCAACGCCGCCAAAGAAGGATCGTCATCTTCTGAGCTATAAATGATTAAATTTGCGTTGATTGGGTAGTGGTTTTCAACAAACGCTTTGAAGATGGTCAGAGATGCTTCGGAGTCGTATTCAAAAGAGCCTGAAAGCATGCACAAGTTAAGCACTGGGTTGTTCCTTTCTATTTTCTTAGGACTTACGCAAAAAGCAATAATTTTAGTATTTTAAACCCCCTAAATCCCCCTTATCAGGGGGACTTTAAGAGGAAATATCAGGGGACTTTGAGAGGAAATGCGTAAGTCATATTCTTTCTAAAAACAGAAAACTGTACGGATAAGGATTCTTCTCGTCGGGTTCACCGTCGATGCGTTTCACTTCCTGCCACGCTGCGATGTCAAATTCGGGGAAATAGACATCGCCTTCAAACGTGGCATGAATTTGCGTGAGGTAGAGCCTGTCGGCGTGCGGTAAAAAGGCTTGGTAGATAGGCGCGCCACCACATATCATGAGTTCTTCTGCTTCCTGAGAACGTTTAATAACTTCTTCTACGGAGTGCGCGACAATACAGCCTTTCGGAGCCTTGTAATCGGTATTCCGCGTGAGAATGATATTGCGCCGCTTCCCTAAAGGACGTTTAAGCGTTTCAAAAGTTTTGCGTCCCATAACGACAGGCTTGCCGACGGTCATATCGCGAAAATGCCGCCGATCGGCGGGCATCTGCCACGGAATGTCTGGTCCGTGGCCGATAAGTCGATTTTTGTCCATTGCGGCGATCATTGAAATTAACATTTTAGGGTTCTGCTCCTTCTTCTTGTTCTCCCATTTCTATCCCGCTCACGACCTGTTCAGCAAAATGAATGACTGTCTCTTTTAGCATACGCGGTGCGAGTTTAATCTTGTTTTGCTGTTTCCACTCCATCTTAAATTGGCCCGCCGCTACGAGTTCATCAATCCCGATTTGAATAGTTTTCACATCGGTCTCAAAGTGTTTAGCGAGTTCACCAAGATTTAGAGGATCCTCAGTTTGAAAGGAGAGCACTTCAATCCACAGCCACATCCCCAACCGCCGGGCAAAGTCTGAGAGATTCTCTGCTGTGTCCGACAGATGGATGATTGATGCGAAACAGTAAGCAGCGTGGTGCGGATAGTCGTTCAAGAGTTCTTCAAATTCCTCAAAGATAAGTTGGATGAGGAACCCTGCTTCTTCTTGTAGAGTCAATTCTTCGGCATCGAGGTGATCACCGTTCTGTTCTGGATCACCGAAGTTATCTCCGTTTTGCTTTTCGTGTTTCATTTTCTCCTTTTCACTCAGTAAGGTTAGGTAGCACGCGGAAATATACGATGAAAATTTCAGGCATGCTGCCGATGCCTATTATCTTTACACTTTCATGTGGTTCAACGCCTGTAATAGACAGTCCTTCCGTCCAATTCTCAGGAAGCGGCCGTCCCTCCATCCACATGTCGCTTTTTCCGCTTCCATGCGTCCACTTATGCCATTTCTTTTCAGGTTTATCCGGTCTATGCCAAAACATTGTGATCCTGTCACCAGATCGGAAGGTTTTAGCCTTTGTGAAATCACCCGGTTCGTTGTCAACGTTCATAATGTGTTCGGTCCCGCGGTAGGTCGTGTAGGTCATTCGGACGGTCGGAAGTTCTGGATGTGATTGCATCATGGGGTTAACCACAATATGAAAGATTGCCAGGTCATCAAGCCTGCTCATTCCTTTGATTTCAAGGGTTTCAGGGTTTGTAGCAAATTTGATTGGGAGGCTCTGTTTCTCGTGTGATTCACCCACCTTGATATCCAATTCCAAGATATTGTTATTAAGTTCAAAGTTGTTAATTTTTTCGTTATCTTCCAACACCCAATAAATGGTAATCATATCCTCAGAGCGGAAAACAGCATGCTCATTGGACTCTCCACAACCCGCGAGTCCTATTGCAAGGGTTATAGCGAGAAGTATCAACCCTTTTATTTTTACCATTTTGATTCTCCGTATTAGACAATCATAGGTGCGCGAATCGCATCGTGATGTTGATAATCTTCTAACTGAATGTGCTGCATCTTAAAGGCATCAATTGACTTGATTTTCGGATTCAATACAAGTCGCGGGAGCGGATACGGACTGCGTTTCAATTGGGTCTGTACTGCTTCAAGGTGTTCATGATAGATGTGCGCGTCGCCTAAAGTGTGAATGAATTCATGAGGTGTTAAACCTGTTACCTGAGCGACCATGTGTAGCAGGAGCGAATACGATGCAATATTAAAGGGGACACCTAAGAACATATCACAACTCGGCTGATACATCTGCACCGACAACTTATCGTCTGCGACAAGGAACTGAAAACACATGTGGCATGGTGTCAGTGCCATCTCATCTAATTCCGCTGGGTTCCACGCCGTAACAATAAGTTTACGGCTATGCGGGGTTGTTTGGAGCTGTTCAATGACCTTAGCTAACTGATCAATCGTGCCATTTTCTGTTTTCCAGCTTCGCCACTGGACACCGTATATGCGCCCCAGAGACCCCTCACGTCCCCATGCTTCAGCGTTTGCGTTCCACACCGGTGTGCCGAGTTTTTGAAACTGCTCAACGTGATCGTAACCGCGCAAGAAGCCTAAAAGCTCTGCTTTTACTGACCGAAACGCGAGTTGTTTGGTCGTCACGGCAGGAAACCCGTCTTCCATGTTATATCGCATTTGCATACCGAAGAGTGCCCGCGTTACGCCGTTTCTGCCCTCGCGATCAACACCAGTATCCAATATCTGCTGAAGTCCTTCAAGGTATTGTTTCATGACTACTCATTACCAGTGTTTACTACGGGTACATCTCCTTTGACCCTCTCCATCCTAAAGGATGGAGATTCCTTTTTGTTCCTCATGGGAACATTCTCCGCTCAAGCGGAGCAACATCGGCATTCTAAGCGTATGCCAACGGGCGGTGCCATAGCCGCCGCTACGGGGTCGCCTAAGCAACCCAGATACTTTCGTTTTATGTTGATCGCGCCTACACCATCGCGATGGTATTGAAAACCACAATCGCAGGTATAGTCGCGTGAATTGGATTTGTGCTTCTCACCACAACTTGGACAAGTTTGTGAAGTGTAAGCCTCATCAATCACTTCCACTTTCATGCCTAAAGCCTTTGCTTTGTATAAAATCAGTTGTCTGACTTTACCAAACGCCCATTGATGTAGACGTTGATTAGCACGCTTGCCATAATCTATATTATCACGAATACCCGTCAAATCGCCAATCACAATGATACTTATAGAGCCACTCTCACACAATTTAACAAACTCAGTTGTATGTTTGTGGAGCCCATCGCGTATCTGATTGTCGATTTTTCTGATATATCGCCACTTACGTCGAACAAGATACCACCACCGTTTAGAATGCCGTTTACACCTATCAATCTTCTTGCCAAATGATGCTATCACCTTGTTCCTCAACCGGTATAGACTTCTAATATACCGCCCATTGAAAATCACAGTATCAACACCATCATGACTTACCATAGGATGTATCTCACCAATATCAACGCCAACAATACCTTCAGCATCTGACTTCAGGGTTTCCTTTTCCACACCATACACAAAATGCAAAGAATACTGACCTTTATCATACACCAACTCAACAATCGCAATATGCGATAGAGCATATTTTACATCAAAGTTTTTCGGCAACGTTATATATAAGGGTTTATTACCCTGACCATTAGAAAGACGCAACTTCCCATTACTTACAAACCGAATCGCTGATTTTTTCCAAGTGGTTGTTTGAAATATTTTATCTTTATAGGGAGGTTTGGCTTTCTTATCGCCATTCTTACGCAACTCTCGAAAGCCTTTACGATTTTTGAAATAGCGCGAACGCACCTCTTGGATACTTTGTGAATGCAAAGGTTGTGACTTTGACAACTGCTTGTCCATCCACAACTCACAAGACTCATCAAGTCTGCCACCCGTTCTATAACTATGCGAATAGTCCCACATATCCTTCAAATGCAAACACTCACGCCAAACAGACGCTGTGGCAGCATTCAAAAAGTCAAGTTGCTCAGTATATGGTATTTTCAACTTACGTATACGCATGGTTTAGTCCTTTCGCATGGCTTCCGTCATCACTCGGCTGGGGTAGAGACTGCCCTGAGGCATGGCAGGTGATTTCTCTACCAACCATGCCCTGAGACGAACGCATATACAGCATTCGCCTATCACTTCTAAAATCCATACCCAGTCTGTTCATCTAACCCCTTAGCATTTTCTACATCTCCAAGCTAAAGCATGGAGTTTTGAAAATGAAGACTTTGATAAGATTACTCCGGTACATAAGATTACCGATCTGTGCTGCCAAAACCGCCTCTGGAGGTGTTAGACATTTGTTCAACCTCGTTCCACTCTGGCGTGTCCACACGCACAAAAACCCCCTGCGCAATCCGACTGCCTCTCTCAACATTCACGACCTCTTCTGTGAAATTATAGACTTGGATTTTCAGTTCATCCTCTTCACCGCAGTAGTCGTTGTCGACGATACCGACACCTTGCGGCATCATCAACCCTAATTTGCGCGGTGTGCTGCTTCGCAAGCATACCATTAGCATATAACCGGGTGGCGTTTCAACAATAACATTTGCGGGGATGAGGACGATAGATTGTGGCGCAATTTCCGCAGATTCACGACAGATTAAATCAAAACCCACGGACCCCGAAGTTTCATATTGTGGTAACGGGAGCGTCTTATCTATGCGTTTGATATTAACTTTCATCGACATTAGGGGACCGCCACTCCTGCTACTTTGCATGCTATCCGATAAACTGAGGTGCTTGCCGTGATAAACAGCGTTTTCCAGTCATCGCCACCCCATGCCAAGTTTGCGGAACGCTCTGGAACGAGAATAATTCCGAGGTGTGTGCCGTCTGGGGCAAAGACCCAAATCCCGTTCGGACCGGTTAGATAGACGTTCCCTTGGACATCGACTTTCATACCGTCAGGTTTCCCGTTGTCCCCCTCTTCTTCACCGAAGACACGACCGTTGGCAATTGTGCCGTCAGGTTGAACATCAAATGCCCGCACATGCATCCGTTCAGTATCGTTGATATAGAGGATAGATTCGTCTGGTGAAAAGCAGATGCCGTTGGGTCTATCGAAGTCGTCAACGAGAAGCACCAGCGTCTCATAGTCGGGCGACAAGCGATAGACCCCTTGAAAATCGAGTTCCTTTTCCGATTCGACCCCGTACGCTGCACTGAGTCCGTAGGGCGGATCTGTAAAATAGATGCTTCCGTCAGATTTCACAACGATATCGTTTGGACTGTTCAAGCGTTTACCTTGATAGTGGGAGGCGATTGTGATGACCTCGCCATCCGCTGTTGTGAAGGATACTCGGCGGTTGGCGTGTTCACAGGCGAGCAGGTGTCCGCCTTTATCATAGGTCAAGCCGTTTGACTTTCCGGAGGGTTCACGGAAAATCGTCATTCCTGAGTCAGCATCCCATTTCCGCATCTTATTGGCAGGAATATCGCTGAAAAGTAAAAACTGTCCTGTCGCGTGCCAGAGCGGGCCTTCGGTAAATTGACAGCCTGTTGCTATTTGTTCGATGTCTGCCTTTGCGTCAACTAAATCTAACAAGCGCGCGTCGCGTACGTCAAGTGTCATATTTTCCTTTCAAATGTTACACCAATCAGGACGGACGCATTTTTCTTTGATAACAGATGTATTACGCACTGCTGGCGGGGTTTGAAACCCCGCCAGCAAGGGGGATGCGTAAGTCCTAACCAATGTAACATTGCGTGTTGAATGTTCGTCTATAAACCCACGTCCTGTCGGACTTTCTAAAGGATTTTCGATGATGAGTCTCTGTTAGAAAAAATCGAAAAGTGTAACGTTTTCCGTTGGGTATCACACCTAAAAGAACTGTTTGCGTTTCTTCAGAGAAAGATGCAAGGTTAAAAGAAAATATCTTTGACAACTCTCTTAATTAATGTTAGCATAATCTAAAATGGTAAGTATGGGGTGTCACGTGGTAATAGTGTGACTTGACACACTCTGTCGTTAAGTAAAGAAAGTGCCTGGGGCGATTCGAACGCCCGACCTTCAGCTCCGGAGGCTGACGCTCTATCCAGCTGAGCTACAGGCACATAAAGGTTTCAAGAACGAAATTGATGCTCATTTATAAATATCTCCAAATATTTTAACAGACGCAACATCTTTTGTCAAGTTTTTTCAGGAAAAAATCTAAGGAGGGATATCAGGGTGAAGCGTAAATTCAAACAATTCTCAATTCTCACGGTCCTAATTGTCTTTTTGTTCAGTTTCGCGCCGGATATTGTAGAGAGTCGGCGTGGCGGACGGAGCTTCAGTCGTAGCCGGAGTTTTAGTCGCAGCTCGAGCCGACGGAGTTACAGTGCCCCGAAACGTTCCTATAGTACCACGCGGAGCCGAAGTAGCACCAGTCGATCTTATACAAGCCCGCGTTCATCGACACGGACGACGCGCAGCACAGGTAGCACCTATAGCAGAAGCAGTTCAGCGAGAACTACCGGCACACGTGCCAGCACGACAGCACGTCAAAAGCAGACAGCGACGAGCCGTGCCAAAGCAACGACTGCAACAAACCGAAACACGACTGCTACACGCAACGCATCCCGAAGCCAACAACGCGCAACGACTGCACAAAATCGGAAGCAAGTGCGACAACTCAAGGCGGAAAACCGCACTTTGAAGCGTCGAGTCAGGACAGCGGATCGCCAAACCGCGCGTGCCCGCCGGAATCAACGTTCTACTATTAACATCAACAACTATGGTGGTTATTATCCTGTGATGGGGTATTCGATGTATAGTATGACCGCGGCGATGGCGTTTAACAACCTGATGTTCGGTATCTATTTTCATGACTACTATAACCACGCGATTCAGCGTAGTTACTTGTGGCACTATCACCACCCGAAGTATGATCGGTCTCACTGGAGTGCCGAGAAGCAAGCAGAATATGAGTTCTATAGGGATTACTACGAAAACCAGGGTGTCGAACCTAACTCGAATTACGTGGATCCCGGGACAAATCGCGATGAAGACTACGTGGCGAGTTACGTTGAAGAAAATCCAGATGAGTTTTACGGTGATGGCGCGGAGGTTTACACAGTTGACGAACTCCCTGATGAGGCAGCAATAAAACAGGAACTCCTCGCAGCTGCTGGCGAGACACCGACAGTCACAACACCTACTACGACAACAACGCAAACGCGTGCGCCACCGGTTACCCGTACCGTTTATGTAGAGAAGAAGACATCCGGTGCAACGTGGTTTCTCCTTATCTTTGGGAGTCTCCTTGTTGTTGGTGTTATTATGTTAGTAATGTACAACAAAGGTTATTTTTAGGTGGTGGTATGGCACTATTTGGTAGAAAAGGTGGGAGATCCTTGTTCGGTAAAAAGAAAGAGACCGAACCGAAAAAGCCGGAACGGCATGAATTGGTTGACATCCCGATTGATAGCATGATTGAACTCTCCGACATCGCTACTTATGAGGAGACCGGGGATACTTCGCGTGCTTTCAAACTTGTCACACGAAAAAAGTATGAAGGCGATAGCCTCCGTCGTTATATGTATCACATCCGTGATGCCGAAGAAGAGGTAGTGGTCGGTGTTGATCATATTCCAGGCACTAAAGACGAATACGAGATTTCCCGGTGGATTGTTGATGATGAATGTGAACTCGGCGATCCACTGCCTGACGATATGACGCTCTATTATCCTGATCCTGATAATGAAACAGAGGATATCGCTGTTGAATACAGCCGACAGGATATTGTGAACGCAACGCTCACTGTTACGGATGCCGAAGGCGAAGAAAAATTCGAGGTAGAACTCCACGAATACGCCAGTGATTCGGATGATTTTATGTCTATTGAACTTTGCGGGGATTGGCTCACTTTTTACACGGGTGTACTCATAAACCGTTCTGATATAGAAATCTACCCGGCAATGGAACCACAGGTTGGAAGTAAATAAGCCTTGTCTTACGTCCCATATAGTTAGTGGAGGTGAGTGCAAATGAACGTACGAGATATAACAGACGCTGAGGTGTATGAATTAGGACTTGAGGTGCTTTTGGATAAACTCGGGCATGCGGGGACGATTAGGTTTCTCCAGCAGTGCGAACCGACTACAGGGGATTATACTGTAGAACGCCATAAGTGGTTAGATGGTTTAGATATGGAAACGATTATGCAGGGAATCCAAAAGCTCCGCCAGGAGAAACAGGAGAGTCCGAAAGGTGAGCAACCGAAAACTATAGGTGAAATGACAGATTTAGAAGTTTATCGGTTTGGTCTCAGCGCAATTTCAGGTGAAATGGGTGTTTCTGGGCAGATGAGGTTCCTGCGGCTATGCAAACCGGGCCCAAGCAATTGCACTTTAGTCCCGCGCAAAAAGCGTGATAAGCTTGATGCTGAGACCCAGGAACACCAGGTAGATCCAGGGAAAAAAAAGGAGTAGGCGAACGCGTGCAAATTCAGTTTCCTGCCTGGAAAATCTATCTGGATACATGTTGTGTAGGCCGCCCCTTAGATGATCAGACACAAGATCGGATCCACCGTGAAACCGAAGCCGTTGAGACAATCGTCAATTATTTTTTTTTAGGTCGATTACGCTGGATTTCCAGTGAAGTTTTAGCAATTGAGACTGCAAACAACCCTAATTTAAAAAAGCGCGAAGCAATAAATGACAGGTTAAATTTCACAAATGAGACTGTTTTAGTGGGGGCAGTGGAAAGATCCAGAGCTGCGTATCTTGAATCTCTGGGATTCAAGTTGTTTGATGCTTTACATATTGCATGTGCTGAAAGCGGTGGCGCAGATGTGCTTCTGACAACCGATGACCGCATGTTACGACTTGCGAAACGCCACAGCGCACAACTTCAAGTTCGCGTCGAAAATCCGTATACATGGCTGCAAACGATAACTTGATATGTCAAGACAGCACGAAAACACTATCACAACAAAATTGGTAGACATCCTCAACAGGATGCGGAGCACTTGGACACTTGAGGAGCAAACACGTCCTTTCAAAAACAATCGGAAATGTCCCGATGTCTTTGTAACTGAGCTCGGTTGTGCCCCCGTCGTTAGCAATGGAGTTAATCCAGTCGGCACACCGTTTAGCAAACGGAGAGTTATGGCTACCAACCCAGACGGCACAGATAGAAATTCCTATCTGCCGCGTTGAAGACATCGCAACTATCGGCATGTCACACTTAGATGTTTTTGGTGGGAATGGACGCGGGGCGTTTGATATGGAAACTGGGTGTACTGACAGTGATGACCATAAGTGTCAAGTTAAAAAAAATAACCGTTTCCGCCCCAGGCCCGGTAGGTTCGATTTCCTAATCGAACCGGATCTTACGCGGAAACCTTGAAGACTTCAAAAACCACTTCAGTCCCGTAGGGACGCTATGTTTATAGCAGCTTTTCAAATAAAAACCCAAGCCCCGTAGGGGCGGCATGTTTATATGGGTGTTCCCAAATACCGTGAAACAATCCCTAAATTGACACCTATGGTGTACCGACAGTGATGACTATCCATGTCTATGGAAAGTGAAATCTCCTTTACAGCGGGCAATGCTTGTGAAACCGGATGCACACGGTATACTCCGTCCTAATGGGAGACCGAAATTGCAGCAGCTGCTTGAACGAAACAGCCGCGCCCATTACAATCTCGGTTTACAATTTAATGCGAATTCCCTTCTTGTCCTCTTCACAGAAAAACCGACGTTAGGTGTTAGTTTAATAAAGAACGTTGCTTTTGAGAATCCGCGTTATGAAATTCCGTGGACGCTCTGGTGTAACACAACATTAGGGCTTCTCTGCCATTGGGTCCACAGCAACAAACAACAACAAGGGCGAGGTATGTTATCGCAGTTGACACTATACACCTTGCCTACATTAGATGTCCGGAGCCTCTCTGCGGATGCGTTAGCAAATGCCGATCAGATTTTTGATGAGATGCAGCATAAGCGGATGTTGCCGTTTAATGAGGCTGATCGAGACGAGGTGCGTCATGAGTTAGATCGACGGTTTTTGACAGAGGTTTTGGGTGTTACATCTGCAGATGTGCATAATGCGGTGCATCGTCTCCGTGAAAAGCTCTGCGCGGAGCCGAGCATTCACGGCGGTAAAAAGTCTCGGTGTAATTTAGAGGCGGAGGCACGGAAATTGGGTGGGAATTTGGTTTAAGATATGTTAAAATGTTGATATGAAGACTGAAGGAGAGGAGGTTGAGGAGGTTAAAATATGAAAAACGAATTTGACAAAAAACAAGACTTATCACAGCCACCGGTGAGACTTCAAAACCGCAGCCTTGAATTGTCTGCCCGGCAGGATGAAATTCACCGGAACTTACAAGCTATCGGTCCCGAAATAGCTGCCTTTTATCTATCTGGAGTGAAGGTACTACAAGACGATGACTTGGAAACTTCTTCCTATCTCTTAGCACATATTGCTCGGGAAATTGAGGGTGGTTTAAGAGATGTGTTATCAGAGAAGCGCGAAGAGCACCTAGAATTCATCGTCCACATGCCTAATGGAGAAAAGTTGACGCATGAAAAGCGGGTAAAAGACACCCTAGAATTCGTTATTGATACCCCCGGATCTGTCAAATTGACTTACAAAAAGGTTCAAGGCAACCACAAAGCATCAATTCTGCAATCTTTAGGTGTTGATGAAAACTCACCTATTGCTGAGAAGTGGATAAGCGTTGCTAAACGTTTTGCTGCGTTTGCCCATCGCCACGGTGCCTGGAAACCTCCTCGACGCAGAGAAGTGTTTGTCCCACTTTGGCACAAGTTTGAGGATGTTTTGGAGGATTTGGTTGGGAACCATTTCAATCTCCTCAATAGAATAGATCATATACTTAAACGCGAACAGCCAACGAAGGAAATAATACAGACTTTACCTAACCTGCTGAAATCCGAAGTTAGATATGCCTATTTTTTTCAAAAACTGGAATCACCTGCATGGTTAGAACGGCTAAAAGATGCGGGATGGTTTGATCCGAGAAATCAATCTATTCGTCAGGATGGACCTGATCAGTCTGAATACTACCGTTCTTCTGTCTGGCACGCTTTGAAGTACGTGGAAAAAGTTGCCAATCACACCCAAGAGTCACCTTGTGAGAAAACCTTCAACATTCTTGCTGATATTGTTAATGCCATAGTTGATTACACCAATGACATTGGAGAAAGTATAGCGAGTGATCACACGGATTGGCGAGTCATTACAATTATTTGTACTCTTCCTATAGAAAAAATAGAAATCCAGCACATAACATTCATTGGTGTTTCTGTGAGATCTAGGGAGAGAGACACTCTAGTAGATAGTGCAATCAGTGAAGTACTCTTGCCAAAACTACTTGATGCAGACGCAAAGGAACTAACCCTTGCGCTGCTAAAAGTGATGCTTGAGGTTAAAGTCGTCAACGATAGAATAATTCCTGTAATGGAGAAATACTGGCTTACCGACGCACTTAAAACACATGGAGAAACTATCGCGAGATTATGTAGTGTTGAAGCAACGCAAGTGACACTCACACAAATCCAAAATCTTATTGATCAAGGCGCGTATTCGTTTGATTTGATACAACAAGTTGAGGGCGATGCTTCGGAGGAATCTCACAAAGATTATGCAGAATTGTTAGTTAGTTTTACCAGCACGCTATTTCGATATGCCGAACTTGATAGCATTGTGGAGAAGGTGAAAACTTTGCTACAAGAATCCCTCACTATTTTTAGACGCATCGCGATCACTGCTATCGCGCACCATTATGAAAATTTGAAACAGTTATTCTGGGATTGGCAAGGTAATCCACTTAACGAAACATCTCTGAAACCTGAAATATACCAGTTACTGCGGGCCAATTGCCTCGCTTTTGATGAAGGAGAGATAGATCAGGTACTGCATTGGATAGAATCACAACAGAACCTGGAAGGGTCTGAGGATGATGACATTCGTGCTAAACAAGTTGCTTATAGAAAGCGTGAGTGGTTATCTGCTCTTTTGGAAACGGGTAATCAGAAGGTCATATCCGCCTCTCAAAAGTATAAACAGATTAATCCGGCCGAGATCGACCATCCTGGCCTTTTATGGTGGACAGAAGTGAGGTGGGGGGAGATTTCCCCGGTAACTGTTGAATCATTTTCCGATATGTCAAATGTACAGATCGCGGAGTATTTAGTTGAATTTGAGGAAGACAATACCAATTTGTCAGCACCAACTGAGCGCGGATTAGCACAAACCCTTGAGGAATGCGTGGGAACGAACCCACAACGATTCACATCACAGCTTCAATCCTTCCAAAGAGTTGGGACTTTGTATCAATGTTCGATATTATCTGGATTACTGACAGCGTGGCGCGATAAGAAGGAATTTAATTGGGCAGCGTTGCTGAAATTTATCCATCAAATCCTTTCCTCAGAACGGTTTTGGGAGGAACAGCACGAAACCGGTTTAAACTATAGGGATTGGGTTCTTTCTGTTGTAGCGGATTTGGTGACAGCTGGAACAAAAAATAATGAATATGCATTTGATGTGCAACTCTTGCCGCTTGCTGAGGAAATTCTTTTAATACTTGTAGGAGGAAAGGTTGAATCCGAAGGTATTGTTACTGCGGGGCGTACTGTGGACTTACCTCTCACTTTTCTGAATTCAGTCAAGGGTAAGACGTTCACAGCGATGATGGATTATGCTTTACAGTTCGCCCGGACTAACAATATAGAACAAGGTATCCGTTGGCCTCCGGCTATTAAAAGGGATTTTACTAAGAGGTTGGACAGAAACATTGAGAATTCCATTGGGTTTTCTTTTGCCCTTGGTGCTTATTTGCCAAACCTTCTATATCTTGATAAGGAATGGGTTATTAGTCACATAGACAACATTTTCCCTCAACAAGATGAAAATTATTGGCGAGTGGCTTTTTCTGGATATTTATACTATGCCGACATCCGCGAGGATATTTATTATCTACTTAAGGCACATGGACATTATCAAAAAGGACTAAATACCGATTTTACCAATACGGAAGTACAGGAACGGCTTGTTACACATGTCTGCACGGGTTGGATAGAAGGCAGCGAGACTTTAAATGACGAAACAAGTCTCATTTACCAATTGATAAATAGCGATAATCCTAACCTTCTCTCAACCTTGATTCACTTTTTTTGGAGACAGCGGGACAACCTACCGCTGAAAATGCAGGAAAAGGTAATGCCAACCTGGCATGCTTTGTTTGAGGCACTCTCCCAAAAAGACGATATAGGGAAGTATGAGGAAGTCTTATCGAAGTTATCGGGATGGGTAGCTCTTGTTGATACGATAGATGCTGAAGTGCTGAAATGGCTAAAAATGTCCACGCAGTACATCAGAGGACTTACCGATTCTGCATTTTTCGTTGAGGAGCTGCTACCACATGCCACCAAAACTCCAGCAGAAGTCGGAGACATTTATCTCGGAATGTTAACGCATAATGTCTATCCGTATCACGATCAGGAACATATCCAGGGAATCGTCCGTGTTCTGTACAGCACGGGGCACACGGAGGTTGCCAACCGGATTTGCAATCTATACGGTGCAGCCGGGTTTGACTTCTTAAGGTCTCTTTATGATGAAAATCAAAATTGAGATAATGAGGAGTAGCCTGCGTGAATTATTTCTGGTTAGATGCAAGTGCGGTGGTCAAACGGCACGTTCTCGAAGACGGAACACCTAATATGCAGTATTTCTTCAATCATGTTCCTCAAGAGCGAATGATGATTTGCATGGCTGCAACCGTTGGTGAAGTCATATTTGTTCTTAGAGGTCGCATAAAGGACAAAAACCGTTTTAATCAGGAAAAACAACTTTTTGAAAGCAAAGTCAGCCAACATCCCCAAGTAGCGAAAGTGTACCCTACTAACATTCAGATTGATGCTTCGTGGCAATTCATTGAGCCTTACTCTATTAACAACACCGATGCTATTATTCTCCAATGCGCGCTTGATAATGCGAATGAGTTACGGATAGATGGGCATGATCTAATTCTAGTGAGTAGCGATCGAAATCTTCTGAAAGCTGCTAGAAACGAAGGTTTAGGTACATTCAATCCTGCAACTAATAAGCGGGCGTATCTAATAAGTTTAATTAATTTTTGACGACTTACAGTGTGAACGCAGTTTTTAGTTGATAAGGAAACTACAACTTCTCTCATTGGGAGAGGTGTGAACGCCTCAACGCTGTATATTTACCAAATAAATTCCAACTGCCACCAACCCAATGCCTACTAAGACACTAAACGTCAGTTCATCCTCTAAGAGTAGGTGGATGAAACACACCCGACATCAGTATCAGAAAAGAAAGGACGAACATTTTACTTGCCTTGTATTTTTCAACAGTTGGTTCTATAACAAAAGAAGAACCTCCAAGGCGGTTTCTGGATGTGTCAACGCCGCATGTTTACCAGATAAATCCCGCCTGCTACGAGAAGGGCACCGATGAGTAGACTCAGTGTGAGTTCGTCCCCTAAGACCAGATAGCTGAATACAACACCCGAAAGCGGGGTCGCGAAGAACAGCACGACCAGTTTACTCGCACTGTATCTCTCAAGTATTGCAGTCCACGCCAAGAAACAGTAACCCGCGATAACACCCCCTTGATAAAGGAGTGCAGCAGCACTTGCGAGGGTCAGCTGCATCGGTTCGCCGCGCTCCAATAGCAGATTCATTGCAGCATAACACGGTAGACTCAAACTTAAATACCAGACCAAGAGTCGGTACGGGTGAATGGCTTGAACGAGCAGTTTTGTCACGACGACCCGCAGCCCTAAGAAACACCCACTGATGAGCACAAGGACATCGCCGAGGATACTTGTTTCACCTTCACCGAGGTTCGGGGCAACAGTTATGAAAACACCACTGAAGGCGACAACAATCCCCAATGTTTTTGTAACAGAGAGGCGTTCACCGGGGATCCAGAAATGGGCGAAGAGTGCCGTGAAAAAAGGATAGACGTTAATGAAAATAGTGGAGCGGGATGCTGTTGTGAGTTCGGTGCCGGTGTTCAAGCAGATAATTTGAAGTATGAAAATCGTTGTCAGCAGCACCAATCGCGCCAATTCACCGCGGCGTAAACCGAGTGAGACACGACGAAACAACGACCAACCGCCGACGACAACAAGACCTATCACAAAGCGGAAGAACGCCAACGCCATCGGTGGAAAATCTTGCAAACCGACTTTTATTGAAGGCGAATTTCCACCCCAGAGAAACGCGAGGAGCAGACTGAGGGCAATGATTTTCCCGTGCGGCTCCTCGCTGATAACATTGGGTCTGGGCGGTGTTCCGATAGGCTCGTTTCTGTTTGAAGGCAACTGTTATCCTCGGTGGCAGTTATTGTTCTCTCAGGACTTATGCATTTTCTATGATAATTTACATATTACTGCAGGCGGGGTTTTAAACCCTGCCTGCAAAGGGGGCTGCGCAAGTCCTATCTCTGAAAAAATTTGGGATCAATCGTAGGCACCGGGGCGGTGGTTACCCATTAAACGCTGTTGACGTTCTGTCGCTTGTTCCAAGATCGTTTCATCGAACTGAAATCGGTTCAGGTAGGGTGGGAATTTCTGCGTGATCATCCGATTCGCGTAATGCACTTGTAAGAGGTATCGGGTCTGATCACTCCGATTCGCGGTGCCTCGATGCCAGACCTCGCTCCGGAAAATCACGACATCGCCACCATTACAGAGGATACTCTGTTCCTGCGCACCTTTCCATTCCGTTTCTCCATCCGGTCGTCGTCCGGAAAGATGGCTACCCGGCACGAACTTTGTCGGACCGAGATCTTCATAGAGGTTATCGAGATAGTAGTGAGCAGTTGTGATGAAGATCGGAACCTTAATGCGTGGGTCTTCCAAAATATCCGCTGGCAGTGGAATAGGTAGCCAATCTATATGCAGGCCTTGATCGGGACGCCCCGGACCTGTTACCCAAGCAGTCATGCCAATGACGTGGCAGTCGTCACCGTGAACCGCTTCTGCTAACTCAATGACTGGAGATTTGTCAAGGTAAGGTAGAAAAACAGGGTCGCGATTGAAGGCGTTATTGATATGTTTGTTAAGGAAACCGCTGCCGTTTTCAGGCAAACTGTGCCGATCGAAACTTTCAGGGTTCGCGGTGAGTCGATCCATCGCATCGCGAAGCTCCGCGAGTTCTGCCTCGTTAATAACCTTTGGAAGATAGGCATACCCGTCTTCTTCCATCGCCTTGACTTGGTTTTCGAGATCAGGGTAGGCAACGAGAGGTAAGGCTTGGCTCATAATTTTTCTCCTATAAAAATAAAGCACTGCAGGCGGGGTTTTAAACCCCACCTGCGAAGCGGGCTGCGTAAGTCCTATAAAAAAAAAAGTGAAAATGGTATCTCCTTCTTGTGTATTTTACAACTTTCGAGGCTTGATGTCAACTTTTTTTCCGAACAATTCGTTAATAAAGTGCATCCAATAGAGTGTAAGTAAAGAACAACAATTATCATAAAAAGGAGAAACAAGAGATGAGAAATGAAAACGTAACGCCCGAAGTTCATGAATCTGTTAAAAATGTTAACACTAAAGATACCGCGATCCGTGTGCTGGGGATCGTCTTGGAGTCCTTGCCGGGTAACCTGTTTCATGTCCAGTTAGAAGAGAACGACCACAAAGTTGTGGCGTATCTTGCTGGTAAGTTGATGCAGCACAAAATCTGGGTGCTTCCCGGTGACCAGGTTACTGTTGAGCTGTCTCCATACGACTTAACGCGTGGACGTATCGTCTGGCGGAATCCCGGTAATTAGGTGATACCTTGAGAGGTGCGCGGTTTCATGATACGTGCTAACTGTGTCTAATCGCGCGCCTTCTGTTATGCAGATCGATTTCAATGCCTATTTAAAAACTACATGCTTCCGCAGATGGGACTAACTATGGAAGGGATTGTCACAAAAGCGAGAGGTGGTGCCTACGAAGTACAAGTTGGCAAGCAGTGTTACACTTGCGCTGTGCGTCACCACCTTATCGAAGATGAAAAGCGACGGCTCGCCGAGACGAAAGAGATGCCGTACGTCGATTTAGTCGCAGTTGGTGACCGGGTACGCATTTCAATACCGGTGTCCACCGAGAACAACGGGTACATTGAGGAATGCCTCCCGCGTGAAACCCAGTTCGGTCGGACCCGTATGGATGGCTGGCGACAGGTGATCGTCGCGAATCTTGAGATGCTGCTTATCATCTTTGCTGCCCGGCATCCGACACTCAAACTGCGGATGCTTGATAGATTTCTTGTTACAGCAGAGGCATCAGACGTAGAACCGGTAATCTGTATCAACAAAATGGATCTCGCAAAATTGGAGAATGTACAGCGCGAACTCAAATTATATGAAGAATTAGGTTATAAAGTGGTTTATACAAGTATCATGACGGGTCTCGGTGTCGATGAATTGCGGGAAGTGATGCAGGATAAGATTTCTGCGATTGTAGGTTCATCCGGGGTTGGGAAGTCTTCTCTCCTCAATGCGTTACAGCCGGGACTCCAATTGCGCACGGGTGAGGTTGACAACCGTATCCATAAAGGTCGGCATACGACAACGGAAGTCATGCTGCTACCGCTTGAAGTCGGTGGGTTTGTGGCGGATACACCCGGCATCCGAACGCTTGGTTTGCTTGAAATTGATGATGAACAGGGTTTAGACATCCATTTTCCTGAGATGCGACCTTATATTCCTGAGTGCAAATTCGCGGCGTGTACACACCAGCACGAACCGGCATGTGCTGTTAAACGAGCAGTTGAAACTGGCAATATCAATCCACTCCGATATGAAAGTTATCTGCGGATCTCTGGATTCAAGGAAGGGAGATATGAACGAAACACAGATAAGAGAAGAACCGATAAGAGAAGAACAGACCGAAACCCGAGACGACGCAAACGCTGACCTGCAGAAGTGGTCGGATGCGATTAACAACTTGCTGCGCATTATTGAGCGGAGTGAACGGAAACTCGGATACTTTCAGAACAGAGTAAAACAGGCGAAATTCATGGATCAGCCGAATCAGCGTAAGATTCGGACTGCGGGTGCTCAAATAGGCGAGCACTCGGCGCAATTAGAAGGGTTGCGGAACGAATTGCGGCAGCTGGAACGCCTTTACAGCGGCGGTGTTTGCCTCCGGCAGACCACTGAGAATGAACTTCGTCAAATTTGGGGATGGATCAACCGACCCGGCATTAGGAACTATCTCTACGCTGAACGGGTCTCGTTCGAGACATTTCTGGCAGACTGGCACAGTTGGGTAGCAAACGCGGAGATGCACGCACTCGCTATTGAAATCCGTACCACGCGCCTCCTCATCGGGTTTATGCTGCTCCAATACGATGCAGACACGGTTACTGTCAAATTCGTCATCATTCGACCCGATTATCGCGCGCGTGGGTATGGGACTGATACACTCATTGAAACCGCCCGTTACGCATTTGAAGAACTCGGTGCTGAGCACGTTACGCTGCAGGTATCACCCGATAACGGACCCGCGCTGATCTGTTTTGAGAATGCTGGCTTCCAATACCTGAGTTACACCGATACAACGCGGCAGACTTATATAATGGGGATTGAACGCAGCGAATGGGCAGGTGAAGAAGCAGTAGACGAGCAAGATATGGCTCCCCAGTTAAGTGCACCACTTAAATTGTTTTTTGAACCCGAAGAATGATATTCATACTTTTCATAAACAGGACTTACGCAAATTTAACTTAGTTTTTAAGAAACACCCCAGCAAAAACCCCCTAAATCCCCCTTATCAGGGGGACTTTAAGAGGAAATCCGTAAGTTTTATTTTATATTTTTTCGATAAGCATGCCAAGGGCATCCGATAATAAGGGACAGAGGGAACATCTCTCTGTCCCTTATTTTTTTTAAAGTGCATCCAAAAGTGTGTATAGATAGCCAGACAGAATCATCTTGTTTAGTTTTGTTTCGGAGGACACCATTAAATATGAGAACAGCGCGATTATTTTCTGCTACGCTTATCCTGTTGTTAATTTCCGCTCTTTTTCTTGCAAGCGGTTCCGCGCAAGATTACACCCGATGGCATCTTCCTGAAGGCGCGATCGCGCGCTTTGAGAAAGGTGGCATCCGCGATTTCGCGTATCTTCCGGACGGAAATCGGCTTGTTGTTCTGAGTGCAATCGGCCTCTGGATATATGATGTCCACACAGGCGAGGAATTAGAGTTATTCACAGACTTGGGAACGAAACAAGCGTGGAATTTCATGGTGCCCAGTCCTGATGGTAGGATGCTTGCTGGTGCAAGTGATCATGAAGTAGCGTTATGGGACCTACAAGCGAACAAAGTAAATAAAGTGCTTGTGGGGCACAAGGACAGGATCTATTCGTTGGCGTTCAGTCCAACTGGAGAGATACTCGCCGGTGGTAGTCGAGACACTACGGTTCGACTGTGGGACGTTAGCACGGGGGACTTGAAACAGACTTTCGTTGGGCATACAGAAAGGATCCGCCTTATCGCGTACGCAAACGATGGCAAGACGTTGGCGTGCACTGCTTGGTGGGACAATACGCTTCTTATTTGGGATGTGGAAACTGAAGCACTCCTAAAAGCGATTACGGGACACACCGAACGCATTGAGAGTATCGTCTATTCGCCGGATAGTCGGACACTTGCAACGGGTGGGCGGGATGCCAAGATACGTATTTGGGATGTTAACACCGGAAGACTCTTGAAAACCTTTAGTGGACATACTGATCGTGTCGGCATCATGATCTATTCGCCGGATGGTGCAACCCTTGTGAGTGGCAGTCAGGATAAGACAATCCGTATGTGGGATGTCCGCACCGGTGAGACCTTAAAAGTTCTTAAGGGGCATACAGGTAACGTTGATGCTTTGAAGTATTCACCCGATGGGGGCACCCTTGTGAGTAGTGGATACGATGCGAATAGTGGATACGACAAGACGCTGCGCTTTTGGGATGTTAGGACTGGCGAACTCTTGGAAACCTTTACTTCTACTTCACATAGCTTCGGCGCGAGATCATTGGCTTTTTCACCCGATGGTAAAACACTTGCAAGTGGTAGAGGAACACACGATGCGATCTTGTTTCGAGAGGTCCAGAGCGGACAACCTGTGAAAATTCTCACTGGACATACAGAGGCAATTCTTTCAGTGACTTATTCACCGGATGGGAAAATGCTTGCAAGTGGGAGTTGGGATGGCACAATTCGTATGTGGGATATTGGCACAGAAGAACTCCTCAAGACCATCACTGCACATACAGAAGGGGCACATTCTATCGCCTATACGCCCGATGGTCAATCGCTTGTGAGTGGGAGTTGGGACAATACAATCGGGTTGTGGTATGTTGACACTGGACATCTCCTGCAAATGATTACGGGGAATATAACGGACTCCGATCCGCGCATCGGAGTTGAAGCTATTGCGCTCAATCCTGATGGGCGGACGCTTGCCGTGGCAACTGAGGAAGCAGTGATTCGGTTATGGGATATACCCACGGGTAAAGTCAAAGCAACCCTCGCCGCGGGGCATCGCGTGAATACAGTCACATTTTCTCCAGATGGCACTATGCTTGCAGGTGGTGGTGGCGACCTCTATTTGTGGGATGTGCGCACCGGGGAATTACTACATAATATCGTAAAGGCAAGGGGAAATATCTATGGTGTCGCCTTCAGTCCTGATGGACAGACAATTGCAAGTTCAAGTTGGAAGACGATTGAATTGTGGGATACTGGTACTGGTGAGCCTATAGGCACTTTCACCGGGTATCCGGGCTGGATTTACGCGATAGTGTTCAGTCCTGGTGGTCAAACGCTTGCCAGCGGTAATAACGGGACGGTGATTCTGTGGGATATGAACCGGATTCCAATTCCCGATCAATAGCGTCTTAAAAGGAGAAATTATTGGTATGACAACAACGAAATTTGTGTGCTTTATACTTATCCTCTCGTTAGTTACCATCCTCTTTTTACCAAACGGTTCCGCCCAAGATTACACCCGATGGCATCTCCCTGAAGGGGCTATTGTGCGCTTCGGGCAAGGTGGAAGCCGTGATTTCGTGTGTTTTCCTGATGGGCATCGCCTCGCCGTTTCGAGTTCAATCGGCATCTGGATATACGATGTACGTACAGGAGCAGTACTGGATATGGTCACCGATGAACCGTTCATGAAAGATATCTGGAATATTATGGTCCTCAGTCCGAATGGCAGGACGCTTGCTGCTGCGAGTGATCGTGAGGTTTATTTATGGGATGTGGAGGCCAACAAGTTGGAAAAAACCCTCGTAGGACACAACGACAGAATCTATTCGTTAGCATTCAGTCCGACTGGCGAAATACTCGCTGGTGGAAGTCGGGACACTACGATTCGACTGTGGGACGTTAGCACGGGGGACTTGAAAGGGGCTTTCGTTGGGCATACAGAAAGGATCCGTCAGATCGCGTATTCAAACGATGGCAAGACGTTAGCATGCACTGCTTGGCAAGACAATACGCTTCTTATTTGGGATGTGGAGACTGAAGCACTCCTAACAGCGATTACGGGGCACACCGAGCGCATCAATAGTATTGTGTATGCGCCTGATAGTCGGACACTTGCAACTGGTGGACGGGATGCCAAGATTCGTATGTGGGATGTTGCTACTGGGGAACTCCTGAAAACCTTTGTTGGACATACAGATGGTGTGAATTCTCTAATCTTTTCTCAAGACGGTGCAACACTGGTCAGCGGGAGTTGGGATGATACAATTCGTATTTGGGATGTCCGCACTGGTGAGACCTTAAAAATTCTTAACGGTCATACGGATGATATTGATTCTGTGAAGTATTCGCCAGACTACAAGACAGTTGTTAGTGACGGCTACGATGGGACGATCCGTTTTTGGGATGCGGACACCGGCGAACTCTTGAGAACTATTGCTCGACAGACGCCTTCAGCGGAAGTCGTATTCTCGCCTGATGGTAACATACTTGCAGGTGCAGAGGGGACAAATCATGCGATTTCGCTGTGGGATGTCCAGACCGGAGAACGTACGAAAACGCTCATTGGACATACGGATCGGGTTCTTTCAGTGGTTTATTCTTCAGATGGTGACACGCTTGCCAGTGGGAGTTGGGACGGCAAAATCCGTTTTTGGGATGTCCAGACCGGAGAACTCCTCAAGAGCATTACTGGTCATACGAAAGGTGTGCATTCTATCGCCTATACACCGGATGGTCAATCGCTTGTGAGCGGCAGTTGGGATAATACGATAGGTTTGTGGTATACGCCTACCGGACATCTCCTGCAAATGATCACTGGAAATATAACAGACTCCGATTCATCTATCGGTGTCAGAGCCATCGCGCTTAACTCGGATGGACGTACGCTTGCTGTGGCAACTGAGGAAGCGGAAATTCGGTTGTGGGATATACCCACCGGTAAAGTCAAAGCAACCCTTACGGAGCATGCGGATAGGGTTGCTGCCCTCGTGTTTTCTCCAGATGGGACTATGCTTGCAAGTGGTGGTGAGGGCAGCACCCTTGGTTTGTGGGAGGTGCGCACTGGGAATTTGCTGCATAAGATCGTAAAGGCAAGGGGAAGTGTCTATGGTGTCGCCTTCAGTCCGGATGGACAAACACTTGCAAGTGCAAGCTGGCAGACGGTCGAATTGTGGAATACTGGCACTGGTGAACACATTGGCACTTTTACTGGGCATCCGGGTTGGAATAAAGCAGTCGTCTTCAGTCCAGATGGGCAAACGCTTGCGAGTGGTAATAACTACGGGACTGTTATTCTGTGGGATATGAACCGAATTCCAGTTCCCGATCAATAGCGTATTGTGGGGCGTTTTGTATTTGCTGAAAAGCGAAGGACTGGTAGATTCGTGAAGGGATGTCACAGAAGCCTGTCAGTTCAGAAGCGGTTCCGAAATTTGAAGATACACTCAGCTTCAGCAGGGATTTCAATACTGCAGCAGTTGATTTATTGTTGTTAGCACTGTTTGTTATAGTCCTGCTATTGGAAGTATATCTCGCGTTTGTGCGCATTGAGGTGTAATATAGATAGGACTCTGAGTATTCCCAGTTTACTTTTTTTAAACCTTTTTTCAAAAAAATCCCCTCTTTAAAATTAAAACCAGTTCGTGACCTGTTGATGTACAACTTATGTCCAACAATTTATCCACCCTCAAGGATCTAACAGATGAAGCCCTCATTCGGCTTGTACAAGACCGGGACGAGGCGGCATTTACGGAGTTAATATTCCGTTACACGCCACGGATTTGGACGCTTATTGTCAGAAATTCGAGGCAACGTCAAGATGCTGAAGAAATTCGTAATGATGTCTGGATAGCTGTGTGGGAAAACATCAAAGGCCTACAGAAAGTGGAGAGTTTTGGTGAATGGCTGCAGCGTATTGCTTATAATGCTTGTAAGCGGTACTACGCTTCTGGTAAACGATCACGGCATGAAATTCCGCACACATACGCAGTATTGGTTGAACATATTGACCGAAATGCTACTGCACGGTACCAAGAAACGCAATTAATTGCTGAGGTGAAAGAAGCTGTGCACCACCTACCCCAAAAAGTCCGACCTGTAGCGGAATTGCACTATTTAGAATCCTGGAATATCAAAGAAATCGCGGAGGCGTTAGACCTACCGATAGGCACAGTTAAAACAAAATTAAGAGAAATACGCGCACGCCTACGTGAGGAATTTGATGTTGAACCTAAAGGAAGCGTAAACACAATGCAAAACCGAAACCCTGCTCAGTTTAATGCTGTTTCAAATGACCTTTTACCAAGCGGTTCTGCCCAAGATTACACCCGATGGGGACTGCCTGAAGGCGCGATTGCGCGTTTTGGGAAAGGCACGCTCATCGATTGCGTCTATCTTCCAGATGGCAACCGACTTGCTGTTTTGAGTTCGATCGGTGTATGGATATACGATGTCCGCACAAGTGAAGCACTGGATCTCATTACAGAACCCTTCACTGAAGACATGTGCCTCAGCCCGGATGGAAAAACACTTGCTGCTTCGAGTGACGGCAGCGTTTATTTATGGGACCTACAGGCAAGGAAATTGCGTAAAGTTCTTGTAGGAGACGCGAATCGAACCTATTTATTAGCATTCAGCCCTACCGGAGAAACCCTTGCAGGCGGAAATTGGGACAATACGGTTCAACTGTGGAATCTCCACACCGGTAAGCTGTTAAAAACCCTCGTAGGACACAGAGATCTTAGCACAAATGCTACGTCTATCCGCTTTATCGCGTATTCATACGATGGAAAGATGCTGGCAAGTGGCGGTTGGGAAGACAGGACAATTCGTATGTGGGATGTGGATACCGGACAACTCCTGCAGACTATTGATGCGCATTCAAAACGAATTTATAGTGTCGCATACTCGCCCGATAGTCGGACCCTGGCGAGTGCTGAAGAAGACTCCAAAATTCGTATGTGGGATGTGGACACCGGAGCACTTCTAAAAACACTCACTGGACATACATCCAACGTTAATAATGTGACCTACTCGCCAGATGGCACGACGCTCGTAAGCGGCAGTTGGGATAAAACAATCCGTTTTTGGAACGCCAGCACAGGTAAACTCTTGAAAACCCTTACCGGACATACCGATGTCGTTGATACTGTCATCTACGCACCCGATGGGAAAACCGTTACCAGTATGAGTTACTACGATGGGACGATCCGCTTTTGGGATGCGGAGACAACCAAACTCTTGAAGACGATTGCCGGACATACCGGCTCTTTTGGGAGAGCAGTGACATTTTCACCGGATGGTCAGATGCTTGCCCATAGCGGGACAGCAGACGACACAATTCCGATCCGAGATGTACAAGGCGGACAACTTCTAAGAATTCTCACCGGACATACAGATACAGTGCTTTCAATAGCCTATTCACCGGATGGGCGAAACCTTGTGAGTGGGAATTGGGACGGTCATATTCGTATGTGGGATGTGGACACCGGAGAACTCCTAAAAACACTCACTGGACACGAAGAGGGTGTTCCATCTCTCGTCTGTTCACCGGACGGTATGACGCTTATAAGTGGGAGTTGGGACAATACCATCCGTATTTGGGATGTGGACACGGGTCAGCTTCTGCAAACCATTATAGGGAACATTACAGAACTGGAGCCCAGCCAAGGCGTTAGAGCCATTTCGCTGAGTCCCGATGGACAGACGATTGCCAGTGCAACGGATGAAAAAGTGATTCAGTTATGGGACGTGCACACCGGTAAACTCAAAGACTCACTTGTCGGACACACGAATGAGGTTGCTGCTGTCGCATTTTCGCCACGTGGCACCGTGCTTGCAAGTGGCGGTGATGGTGGCATAATGTGTTTATGGGATGTGGAAGCCGGTAAACTGTTGAATGCCTTTGAAGAGCCTACAAGAAGTAGTGTTTTATCCGTTGCCTTTAGTCCGGATGGACGCATACTCGCGAGTGGCTGTTATGAAGTCATTCGTTTGCGGGACACATTCACTAAGCGAAACACGGTTACCCTCACTGGACATACGACTTGGGTCCGAGCGTTAGCATTCAGTCCGGATGGACGCATACTTGCCAGTATAGATGAAGATGGTGTGGTTATGCTATGGGATATGAATCAGATTCCAAATCAATAACCGTTTGCGAAAGGGAACCGCAGGACTTTTCATACAAGAGATAGGGCTGTCCCGAAACAATTAGGCATAATTCAGTTCTAATGTGGATTCAGTAGAGAAACTTTGTAGCACAAATTAACAGTTTGTGTTACCACTTGAGACTAAAGGAGCTTTATGACACAGCAAAGACAACCACTTCTTGTTAATCTATCCAGATTTAATGAGGAATTCTTTAGAGAAGCGATCCAGTATCATGTATATGAATATTGGACTTATTTCCAAAGTCGGTTAGCGGCTATTTATGTCGGGGGCAGTGTTCACCGGAATGAAGCAGTTCCAGGTGTCTCTGATCTTGACTTGTATCCGTTTATTGTGGACGAATTCAATGACGCAGATAGAGAATGGTTCAGTCAAGCCGAGCAGCGTGTTGAATCGAGATTCCCTTCTGCCAATGGCTTCTGTCCGCCGCATTCTGCCACTGAGAGGATTGATGGATTACAATCTCCAGTCGATGAAATTGCATACGTGAAGTCGCTGGCTTGGGTGCATCATCTTCGTTACGATACGACGCTTGTTTTGGGTAGTGATCTGATTGTGGGACTTGGTGTACCCGACATGGATAAAAGTCAGGCACGGGATTATTTCCAATCTGTATGGGATCTCGTTCTATATGCTGCTGGGCTGGAAGCCGAAAATAAAACCGATTTTCGCTTACCGAAAGTGCTGTCTCACCACCTTCGTAAACTCGCCCGGTTGGCTGTTCTGGGTGGAGGATATCTCCTCATAGGGGACGGTGAATTGTATTCTTTTAAAGGGGCAGACGTTTTTCCGCTGCTAAAAGCACGTTTTCCACAATGGCGCGCTTTTTTAAATGAGACAGAGGTGTTATACATTTTCCCCGATTCATCTGCCACTGATAATAAAATTTCTGCTTATTTATCTCAACTCGTTTCTTGGGTGGATTGGGTTGGAGCGCAACTCAGTGAGGCATGAAGGGAAGCCGATGACGAAAATTAGACACGCACAATTGTAACTTACTGCTCAGTCCCTTTTCAAATCGTTTTTCAACCTCAAGAAATAATTTTTTCATTTTTTTTCGCGAAAATGTGCAAAAGTGCATCCGAAAATGTGTTTAGGTGAATCATTGTCATTTTTTTTAATGGCAATGGTATCTTAATACCGCTTTATCGCGGTAGAAAGAAAAAGGAGGAATTTGTTATGTTAGCAAACCAGAGGAGGTGTGACACTTAGTGTTACGCCCTTGCGGTGTGACACTAAGTGTCGCACTCTTTGGAAAGGGACGGAGGGTTTATACCCCTCTGTCCCCCATTTTGACATATTTTGAAAGTATGCTACTTTCGGGCAGAATACGCGTCGCGCGTTGAACCCAATTTCTATGGCATATTTTTCCGTTTTTTAGTATACTATTAAGGTAACTTGCAAGCGGTGGTCATTGTTGCCCTTGCACCGTTTTAAACTACAAACATAGACATAAATAAAAAAGAGGAGGTACCTATCATGTCATTAAGAGTAAGTTTAAGCCACGCTACATTTCAGAAGCACAGGCTAACAGCCTATGCTACTTTGAACGTATTCAGTTCAGGGCGATGGTGCCTCTGTCCATTATCGACAATTTGATTGAGAATGGCATAGGCGCGATCGCCTCACACTGAGGGAGTTGCTCTATCTATGCCAAGATTTAATCCAGATTTTTGGGAGATTCCGGTCCCCCCGGATTTTTTTGACCAACTCACCACCGAGGAGTATCTCTGGTATCGAGCACCTGATGACGAATATACCGAGGCGCGTCGTGCAAAACGGCAGGCGGTCTTGGAACAGATTCGTCAGATTATCGCGAAGGAGTTAACCGAACGTCAAACCGAGTGTATCCAACTCTACTTCTATAAAGGCAAAACGCAGGAAGAGATTGGGAGTATTCTCGGCATTTCCCGCCGTGTTGTGAGCCAACATCTTTTTGGTGTCACGCGGAACGGGAAGCAGATAGGCGGTGCGATTAACAAAATCCGAAAGGTGTGTCGAAAACTGGGAGTAGAATTTCCATAGGTGCCAAGGTAAAATCTGTAATTAATCTTACAAGTGCGATTCAATGCGAGAGGAGCCCTTGAAGGTTCCCTCTCGCTTGGAAGCACTTCATCAGCCATCAGCCATCAGCAGTTAGCAATCAGTAAGTCTCAAGATTTGAAGATCCCTTCTACATGAGGATTGAAGGTCTCAGGTGTAGCAGTCCTCAATCGCTTTCCTTGAACCGATAGCCGACCCCATGTACTGTCTCAATATGCTTGCCAAATTCACCAAGTTTGCGGCGAAGTCGGCTGACATGTGTGTCCACTGTTCGGTCGATGCCGTAATACTCTTGTCCCCATATCACGTCCATTAGAATATCGCGTGTAAAGACGCGTCCGGGTGAACGCGCGAATAGGGTAATCAGTTTAAACTCGGTAGCTGTCAGATCAATTGGACCGCCATCGGTTAGCACCTGATGTTTGTCCAAATCGATCGTTAACCCGTGCGTTTCAATCTGTTCGGTGCTTTCTGTCTGTTGACCGACTTGGATACGGCGTAACACGGCAGACACGCGTAGCACCACTTCCCGCGGACTAAAAGGTTTGGTAATGTAATCATCAGCACCGAGTTCTAACCCCGTAACCCTATCTTTTTCTTCCGTCTTCGCGGTTACCATGACGACAGGAATATTTTTAGTTCTCGGATCGTTCTTTAATAAGCGACAGACAATGGTTCCATCTACTTCTGGGAGCATTAAATCGAGTAAGATAAGGTCTGGCGGTTTTTCAACAGCCCGATGCAATGCATCAGCACCGTTTCGGACGTAATCCGTTTCAAAACCCGCTTCTTGTAAATTATATCGTAATAAATCCGCGATATCGCGTTCATCTTCAACAATCAAAATCTTAGCATCCATTGTAGTTCCTTACGGTCAATTTTAATATCACAATTATTTTAACAAATCCTGTGGATCATGTCAATCAGATGCATTCAATTTTCAAGAAATTATTGGATTTCATGTCTCTTTTTAAACGAGCCGGTGCGGTTAGGAAACCGTACCTACCGGGCCTGGGGTGAAGATTCGATCGAAAAATGGACAATTGAATGCCTCTGTCATGTCAATCTTTAGAGAGATTATAAAAAAAATAGTGGACAGGCACGGGAAATGTGTTATGATTTAGCAAAACAGAAAGGGGTGATGGCTGGTTAAAATGCGAAAAAATATAATGTGTCTATCAAAATGGATTTGGAGATTGAATTTTTGCTTGATCTGTGTGCTTACAGTATTCACTTTTTCTGCGCGTAATGTTTGGGGGATGCGGGGGTTCACAGCAGAAAATGCTGTTACGCAAAAGCAGTATGAGACTGATTTTAAGGAACAGGTTTCAGCAGAAAGATGTCGGCACAGGTTACGGCACCTCTCTGAAGAACCCCATCTCGCTGGGAGCGAAAATAGCCGCAAAGTCGCCGAATACCTGCGTGCCGAATTTGAAAGTTACGGTCTACAGGTTCAGGTGTATGAGTATCATGTGTATCTTCCGTATCCGCTTGAGGTACATGTGGAACTGGTATCGCCTATGCAACATCTCGCTATTGGCAAAGAAGAGGGGTGGGAATGGGATAAAGATTCTTATGAAACGGAGATAGTCCCCGGATACAACGCTTATTCGCCAGATGGAGATGTAACAGCGGAACTCATCTATGTCAACAGAGGGTTGCCCGAAGATTATCAGGTTCTCAAGGAACGCGGTATTTCGGTGGAAGGGAAAATCTGTATTGCCCGCTATGGTGGAAGTTACCGCGGTGTGAAGGCGAAAGTCGCAGGCGATAACGGCGCAGTTGGGTTAATCCTCTACTCGGACCCCGCAGACGACGGATATATGCGTGGGGATGTCTACCCCCGCGGTCCGTGGCGTTCGGAAGACGCGATACAGCGTGGAACAGTGAAATACATCTTTCAGCATGCCAGTGATCCACTAACACCGGGGTGGGCAGCAACGAAAGATGCCGAGAGGCTTCCGATGGCCGAAGCCACAGATCTCCCGAAGATTCCGGTAGTTCCGATCGCTTATCGGGATGCCAAACCGTTTTTGAAAGCACTCGCGGGACCGAATGTCCCATCAGCTTGGCAAGGGGGTCTCCCTTTTGCTTATCATATCGGACCGGGACCTGCCAAGGTTCGCCTCAAAGTACATTGCGATCACAGCACTCGCCCGATCTACAATATCATTGCGACGTTAGAGGGGACAGAATATCCGGATCAGTGGGTAATCTTAGGAAACCATCACGATGCCTGGGTTTACGGCGCTGCAGATCCCGGTAGCGGTACAACTGCCTTATTAGAGGTAGCACAGTGTCTGGGTGAACTCGCCCAAAAGGGGATGCGTCCGAAGCGGACGATCGTTTTCGCTGCATGGGATGCTGAGGAATTCGGGATCCTCGGTTCAACGGAATGGGTTGAAGAATTGAGATCGACGCTACAAGAGAAAGTTATCGCGTATCTTAACGTAGATATTGCGGCAACCGGTGGACGGTTCTATGTGAGTGCGATCCCGTCCTTACGGGAATTAATTCGGGAAGTGACGCAGCATGTGATTGATCCACGAACGCTAAAGCCGGTTTATGAGAGTTGGAAAACTGCACAGGGCAAGGAGATACCACAGGTCGGAAATCTCGGAAGCGGCTCAGATCATTCGCCATTTGTTGGCCATGCGGGTATCCCTGCGATCAGTATGGGATTCAGTGGTGCTTATGGAGTTTACCACGCCATGCAGGACAACTTTTACTGGATGGAACACTTTGGCGATCCAACGTTTCAATATCAAGCAGCGATGTCAAAAATCTGGGGGACCCTCGCGCTTCAACTTGCCAACGCTGATATTTTACCCTTTGACTATGAGACTTACGCGACAGACCTGATGACACCGCTGAAACTGTTACAAAATTCCGGTTCAAAGAGCAAAATCGCTCAGGGTGTTAAAGCATTGGATGAACTGCTCACGGAGTGGCAACAGGTAGCAGGTTTGCTGAACCAAGGGCTTGTCCGCTACCTCGCTTCTGATGATCTATCTCGGATTGGCGAAATAAACCAGCAGTTGTATCAGTTGGAACGGAATTTGACGAGCGAAACTGGGTTGTCACTACGTCCGTGGTTCAAGCATCTTATCTATGCACCGGGACTTAATACCGGCTATGCGGCGGTCGTTTTTCCTGCAGTTGAAGATGCTATCGCACATGGAGATGCTGCCGAGGTACACGCGGAAATTGATCGGTTAATAGCAGCCTTCACACGGATGATTCAAGGGATTAACGAAATCCGGGAGATGCTGTAATTAGCGATCGGCAGTCGGCTATCAGCCATCAGCGAAAGTCGCGACGGGGCTAAATTGGATAAGCGCGATTTCTAATCAGGGCTCCCACCGGTTCCTGGGGAAGGGCAAGCGGAAACCTCGTCAAGAAATTAGCGAATGCCTTTCTTCATCAAATGCCATCTACTTCACTGTCGTTTGATGGTGTGACGGCCACTGCCGAGATTGCTTTTAAGATGACCAGATCGTCAATTTGAAAGGGACTGTTGTAGTCAGCCTGAACGAAGTAATGCTCCCCGTCTATTTCAATACAATAGGTGAAGTTCTGTCCTTTAAACGTTTCCCCAATGATACGCCCGACTTTCGCACCGCTATTCCAAACATCGGATCTATGTATTTTTAAGCATTCGGGTCGAATAGACAGAAGCACATCGCCATCGGCATCACCCTCCACTTTCACGCGTCCGAAAGGTGTGTCAGCGATGCCATGTCTCACATACGCCGTAATAAAGTTTGTTTGCCCCAGAAAATCTGCGACGTAATCCGTTTCCGGGTAACGGTATACTGCTTCAGGGGTACCAATCTGTTCAAGCACGCCATCTTTCATTACACCTAACCGTTCAGCAAAACTCAATGCCTCCTCTTGTGCATGTGTGACGAGCACAGCACTGATGCCTGCGGCTTTCAGAAGTGAGCGGACTTCTTCGCGAGTTGTTTGTCTTAGCCCGGGGTCAAGATTTGAGAACGGTTCATCTAAAAGGAGGAGTTTGGGACGTGCGATCATTGCGCGTGCGAGTGCGACGCGCTGCTGCTCACCCCCGGAGAGATGATGCGGCATACGCGTTTGGAGTTTCGTCAAGTCGACCATTCGCAGCACTTCCAACGCTCTTTCCCGCCGTATTTTTTTCGCTGTTTTTCGGAGACCGAAGGCGACATTCTCAATGACGTTTTTGTTTGGAAAAAGGGCATAGTCCTGGAACACGAACCCAATCCCGCGTGATTCGGGTGGCACATGGACGTTGCTGTTCGCGAGCATCCGTTTTTCCATGGCGATTGTTCCAGCATCCGCTTTCTCAAAACCGGCGATCAGGCGCAGGGTGGTCGTTTTTCCACAGCCACTGGGTCCCAAAAGCGCGAAAATTTCGCTTGGGTATACGCTGAAACTAATGTCTTTAACTATTGGCGGTTGGTTGGCAGTGAACCCTTTTGTAATTCCGTTTACTGTGAGTAGTGGTGTTGGCATTGGGTTTCCGTCTCACCTTGACTGTTGATGGGGCTGATTCTGTCCAATTGTCACAATTATATAATGAAATATTCGTTTTGTCAAATTAGGCGTTTTCAGTTCTTAAAGTGTGTGTCCTGCACCAGAGGATGGCATGTAGAGGTTCAAGGCGAAACTAATGAGACTCAGGATACTGCGCGGGATGTAATCGCCTAAAACGAGACCGAGGAAAAAAGGGATCGCTTTACGATACGTCTGCCATCCCGAAAATCTAAGGATTAGAAACTTAATGAGCCAACTTACCATTACAGGGAACCAGAAGTATATGAGTCCACCCCATGATGCGCCCGAAAGCACATAGCCTGACGGATGAAGTGTCCACCACAGCAGACGTGTCCGTAAAAAATTGAGAAGAAACACGAAACCGAATCCGCCACACATAAAGGCAACCGCGCTAATGTCGGGTTCTTTCGGATGCTGCAACCAGCTCTGAAGTGGGTTGAAACTCTCCCATCCGAAGCGTCCGACAACGCCTTGGCATTGTGCGAGTACACCGTAATGATATGCCACTTGTAGATAAGTCCAGAACGTTGCTAATGCGCCCACGGCGATAGCAAGTGCCATCCCCAAGAGCAAGGTCTTGCCCGGCATACCAGAACGTTCACCGATCCGTAAAGATTCAATCTGGTTCGGCATCGGGTGTGAACGGTTGCAGCGGTTGAAAGCGTAAAGGAAGGTCATTACTGTGAGGTTTGCCCCACCGAGTCGCCGAGTTCCGAACATACTCACCATCATCTGCCGCGGGTTGATACCGATGACTTCATGGTAAGGGGGGCCAAGTTCGGCACGCACGCGTCCTATTGCGATTGCGAACGCGATAAACAAGGCATAAAACACGCTGATTGCCCAGAGGGACATGCCAGCTGCGTAGCAGAATCCGAAGACGAGTCCGACGCTAAGTACCGTTAGAACTGCCACCGTCCGGTAGGAGAAAGGTTCTCTGCTATCGTCTCCGCGTTCGCGCCCGATGACATGTCGGAAAAAACGTGCGAAATGCCGTCGGCTCATCCAAAGTGTCAACACAGCGATCCCTACCCAAGCCCCAGAGGCACGATCATTGAGATGCAGGACGCTGATGTTTGTGACACCGACTGCACTGGCGATGACGCGTTCGGCGCGGGTAAGCCAAAAGAAAAACCATGTTGAGAAGGCAAGGTCGAGCGGCATAAAGTAGGTGAGTCCTACAACCGCAAGGTTAAAGGACATTGAAGCGTAGCCAATCGCGTTCCAAGGTCGTTCAGTAAAGTGTCGATCAAGCCGATAGTTAGGCGGTAGGGCAGGAATAACGGGGAAAATATCGTGTAACCCAGCCATCACGCGCAGCAGCGCAGCGATTCCGAATCCAAACCAGAGGGCACGGGAACGGAAAAAACTGCGATTCGTAGTCATCTGCAGCGGCAATTGTGTTAGCGGGAAACTGAGTTTCTCGCGTTCCATCCACTGCTTACGGAGTAGCAGCCCTAAACAGAGCAGTGAACCGTAGAGTAGGAAAATGAAGCCTGACCAGAGGAGTGCCGGTCTCACCCAGATGCGGAGGTGTTCCGCCCAATAGATGCTCGACTCGCCTTCATAATAACCCGCTAAAAACTCGAACTCGTGTACCGTGAGCCATGCTGGAATGTGGTGCAGGAAAAGTTGTGCCCATTCGTTTTCGGGGCTTGCGAACCAGAACGGGTGCGCGAGGGTTCCCATGAGAATCGCCATCATCGCATGCCCTGAGATTGTGGACACCATTGTCACCATTATATAGATGAGTAGCAATTCTGCGGGTGTGAACGCAATACGGGGTGAAAGTTTGCGGAGCAGGACGTTGAACGCGATTAGCACAACCAACGTAAAAACGGCGTTGGAAAACGGTGAAACCAGGGTGTAAACCGCGTACCAGAGTTCGCTGGCGATGCCAACCCAATAAGCGTTAACGACGACTAAGATTAATCCGACAATCAGCGCTTTTTTGGTGATGACATCGGGTGGGTTCTCGGTTCTGGAATTCATCTAATTCTTCAGTGTGGATACTCCCTTGCTTTAGCAGGGAGAGGAAACACTGCTCTTTTTTTAGAATAAATAGTGCAGTCCGTTTTTTCGCCACGGTGCTGCTTTGGCGATTCTCTCCGATGGGCTGCTTCTTTTCGGAAGTGCTGTCACCATCTCCGATCCGACCTGACCCGGTATCTTTAAGAAAACAGGTAATGACCTTTCGGCGCTCCGCTTTCGCGGGTGTATGTTGCCCCATCCAGATCGCTATGTCCGCTTTGATGTCAGACTTGGGGAGCATCCTTAGATATGCCTACTACCAGTTCGGCATACCGTTTTAAGACAAACGTTGTAGCTGCCACGCTACGACATAGCGATATATGACTGTAGTCAATAAGTTGCCCTCGTGATAGTTACAGGCTGGCTACCATCTGTCACAAGCCCCATGCTTTAGCAGGGGGTTATTGACACGCTGCATTCAATAGGTTATTCCTCAGCTGTTGTTTCGTCAGGGACTGCAGGTGTATTGGCTTGTGTCGTTGAAAGCGGTTCCACCGGTTCTGGTGGGTTAAGATACTTGGCAACTTCATCCGCCTTAATGATGCGGATCGCCTCCCGCAATTGTTGGTCGTATTCGAGGTTAACTATCTGATCAATACCGACATAAAGGTTAAAAACCCGTTCAGCGCGCTCTTTTAGCCACTTTAGGCTGACATGGATGCGTTCTTCTTCAAGCATTTGTTGTAACTCTGGAAGTTCGTCTGCAATTTTGGAGAAATCTGTCGGTATTTCTTCGGGTTGCTTATGTTGTTCATCAATCCACTTTGTGATGAAATTGCTGAGCGTATCCGTTGCATCCACCTTTCTGAGCATTATCTGTTCAATCTCATCGGGTTCTTCATCCGTAATAGAGACTTGCGGGGTAATGCCTACTTTGTCAATTGAGGTTCCATTGGGTGTGTAATAGGAGGAGATTGTCAACGACATAGAACCGCCGTCTGGTAATGGATACCGTTTTTGGACGAGCCCTTTACCGTAAGTTTTCTGCCCGACGAGGATGCCGCGTCGGGTGTCTTTTATTGCACCTGCCACGATTTCGGAAGCACTCGCACTGAATTCATTGACAAGGACAACGAGTGGGATGTCCAACGGACAGAGGATATCTCGGGTTGCGGGGTACTCCTCATTAAAATCGCTTCTTCTGCCTTTCGTTGAGACGATAACACCTTCATTAATAAAAGCGTCGGCAATATGGTACGCAGCGTTCAGCAAACCGCCCTGATTGTGCCGTAAGTCTAAGATGAGTGCTTTCATGCCAGCGGTTTTATGTTTTTCAAGGGCTTTGTTGAATTCGTCTTCCGTACCTTCTGTGCGTTTGCTACCGATAAACCCCGTAATTCGGATATAGCCGATGTCATTCTCAAGCATCGTTGATTTGACACTGTTGATAGGGATCCTACCGCGGGTCAATGTCACATCAAAAGGATCAAGGAATTTACGTTTTACAGTAATCGTTACCTCGGTACCGATGCCCCCCCTGAGAAGATCGACGACATCGTCAATCCCCATACCTGTTTTTTCGCTGAGATGGATCTGCTTCCCGTTAACCTTGGTAATATAATCTCCCGCTTGAAGGTTCGCGCGTGCGGCGGGTGTGTTTGGAATCGGTTTAGAGATTTTAATAAACCCTCGATGGTCATAGTAGATTTGAACACCCAGTCCTCCAAATTCGGCATTATAAAGGTTTTCGACAGCGCGCTGATGTTCACGCGCTGGAACGTAATATGTGTAGGGATCCTTGAGAGAGGCGAGTGCCCCTTTGATTGAGCCACGGAACATATCATTGCTATCTTCTATCGGTTTGTAGTAATTCGTTGTGGCAATTTTGATAACCTCAGCGAGTGTCTCACTTAACGTCTCACGCGTGACGCGTTCATCCCCACTCATTGCATTTTTTTGGCCGGGATTAATGAGGAAGAACGGAATACCGATAGCAAGCACTAAAATGATGAAGGACAAAGTGTATCTTTTCATGAGAGTTTCCCTCTGGATTTTGAGATTTGGTTAATGTTCTCCTCTATTTTAACACAGACGCAACATTGAGGCAATAGATTTTTTGGGAAATGGTTTTCGGCTATCGGCAATCAGCAGGAATGGCTATCGGCTTTCGGCTGTCAGCCTGCTTCGCAGTGAGAACAATAAGAGGTTTTTTGATGAATAGAAAACCCTTTTTGCTGATGGCTAATGGCTGATGGCTAATCTCGCGGTTGCGTTTTCCAGCGATTGTGAAGCCATAACCACTGTTCTGGATATTTATGTATATACGCTTCCAACTGTTTCAGCATCTGTGTTGTGTAGCATTCAATGTCCCGTTCAAAATCATCGGAGGATTTGACATGGATCGGAGCTGAAATATGGATGTGGTGCTTATCGTCGGGTTGGCGTATACTGAGCGAAAAGAGGAGCGGTGCGCCGGTCTTACGTGCAATCACAGCGGGTCCGCGGGCGGCTGAAGCCGGTTTCCCCAGAAAATCGACGAAAACGCCTTCGGACCCAGCGTTCTGATCGGCGAAGAAACCGACGGCTTCGTTGTTTTTAAGGGCGCGCATCGTTTCTCGGACGGCTTGCTTCCGAGGGATGAGTTCCAAACTCATCTGTTCTCGGTGCCGCCAGATGTAGGTATTGAGTAAATCGTTTTTCAAAGGGAAAGCGATGGCTTTCGCACGATCAGGGATCAGGGCACCGTAGACAAGCGATAGGAGTTCCCAATTGCCGAAATGCGGTAGAAACACAATCGCGCCTTTTCCTGCTGCTAACGCGGCATCCAGATTTTCTCTCCCTTGGACAGTAACCTCGTCCCAAATATTTTCAGTGTTAAGTTTGGGGAACCGGAGGAATTCGATGCAAGTCTTGCCGACATTGATGAAACTCGCTTTACAGATTTGCATACGCTGCGATGCTGTGAGATGGTTGCCAAACGCGATTTGCAGGTTATCCGAAGCAATTTCACGTCGTTTTTTGACGAGATAATAGAACAAAAGTCCCATACCGCGCCCGAGTTGCAGTGCCCATTTCTTAGAAAGCCGACGGCACCCCCACCCGAAGGTAGACACTATCCTATATGTACATCTATCTTTCCACGTGCCGCGTTCGCTATGCATCCGATTTCCCCTTTGTGCTTTAATGATGAATAAAGTATATCACACCTATTTGTCCAAAGCAATACCTTAGTTTCTGTGTTGGTGCCAACGAATGTCTTCGGACTTGACACAGAGGTGCGAAATCTATAGAATAACTTCATAGCGGAGACATTGCTCGCGAACTACGGTAGATTTTAGCATGACTTGGACATTCTCAAGGCAAAGTCAACCCCCGAAATCCCCCTTATCAGGGGGACTTTGAAGACTTCGAGAGAGTCAGGACTATTGATAAATATGACACAAAAGATAGACAACAGCCAAATGCCTACGTTACAACCGATGGATTTCGGTGGTATTTTGGATAGTGCGTTGAGTCTCTACCGAAATAACTTTCGGGTCTTTTTGGCGATAATTGCTATCTATATTGTCTGGATTGGGTTGCAAGAGGCGGTAGTCGTTTGGTTATTAGACAGATACAGCATACTGAACCTCGACCACTTGCGGTTATTAGAAAGATACAACACACCGAACTTCAACAGCGTGATTTCTGATGTAGATGAGGTGTTGGACAACCTCGTGTATATGTTTTGTCTGGGTATCATTGTCGTTGCAAGCAGCGAAATCTATTTGGGCAGACCGGTCACATTTCAAACCGCATTACAGCAGTTCTGTTCCCGATTTTTGACATATCTTGGCAGCTCGTTGCTCTTTTTAATCCCTTGGACGATTCTGACTTTGGATTCAATTCGGATACCGACACTACGGTCCTCGCTAATGCCACTCTCTTTATTTTTTCTGTCTGTTTTTTACATCCGTTGGATTTTCTACGGTCCTGTTGTATGCCTTGAGGGATTTACAATTTTGCAGGCATTTGGGCGGAGTGGATCATTAGTTCGCGGGAACTGGATACATGTCTTCAGAATAACTTTCGCAATTTTATTCCTTGAAATCGGAGTGTACTATATACTTGGAAACTCTTTGGGGATCGTTTTCGCTTTATTGGGAATAGTTCAAGACGGTAGCTTAATGGAAACAATTGGAGATATGTTGCGTTTGAAATATGTGGACATGAGACCTACATCTTTGGATTCCCTGATTATGTATATCGTCCATCTTGGCGCGGAAGCCTTTACACTTCCAATTTATGGAATCGGTATAACGCTGCTTTACTACGATTTACGTATCCGAAAGGAAGGATTTGATATTGAGATGCGAGTTAGTAATGCAGAGGGTCACTTACCCCCATTTTTTTTCGAGGGTAGTCTGTTGTTGATATTGTTAGGTTTGTATGTGAGAAACACAGTCATCAGTTGTAAACTCAGAATGGATCGCCTCTGCTGTGTCTCTGGGTGAAAAAGCAAATAAGAAAGTGTTGATTCCATAAATCCGTGAGAACGCGTTTGATAACAGTAATAACAGAAAGAGTTTTTCTGTTATTACTGTTATATGTCTTCTGCCAATGTGTAGAGGCAACCTTCTCATAACTGATAAAAAGCAATCCATAAGATAGACAGGCAAACAACCAAAGGCACTCAAGACGGGCTTGGGTCGGTTTTTTCAAGACGAGGTTGCCAAATCCGAAGCAGGACTTTATATCTCGGAAACCGTGTTCAATTTGCATGCGACGTTTGTAGCAATGATGTATCTGATGACCAGACAAGCGATTTGAGATCAGATACATCGGGTCTTTGAAAACCTCGTCTCTGATGATATAAAGTTGGAGCGGTATCTGCTCGTGCGCCTGATAAAGGATATGCGGATACCAGCCATCTTCAAGGTCATCAAGTTTCTTCGGACTCGCGTCAAGCCTAATACCGACATGCCGCGGAACACGCATCACGAACGGGATATCCCGCACCTTGAGAAACTTGATGACGTATCGCGCACGCGCAAAACCACGGTCAAAGATCAAAACAGGGCGTTGGCACTGCGCCGACATCACGCCTAAAGCCTTTTGATACACAAACTCACAAAAGTATTGGATGATTTCGTTATGACTTTTATAGATACCGTCGCGAATCTGCTGATCGTTATAGATGAACCAGAATACAGGGATCGCACGATGCCGAAACGGGATCGCAACAACAAGTGCCTTCCACTCCCCAAGGAGTTGCGTCTCATCAACGAGCAGATACACATGGGCACCCGCATCCTTGGAAAACCAACTCACAGCCCAGAAAAACCAGGCTCTTTTCAACGCATCAACAGGCAAAGGCGTCTCAAGGAAACGCAGAAACCTTTTCTGTTTCGACTTCTCCCGGGCAACAACGATAGGCAAACGAGACGCAATCTCATTGATCCGAAAGGTTTGCGCAACACTGATCGCAATCAAGACGAAGAGGAGATTCCGAAACATCGGTTTTTTCATACCAACAGATTTGAATATTTCTTCAAAACGTGTTATCATGGGTTGTGGATTTACCCGTTTTGGGTATCTCTTTTTCATAAAATACCTCCTTACATGTTTTGTAAAGTCGGTTTACAAACGGTTGCTGTAAGGAGGTATTTTATCATAAACCTACTGAGTTTCTCACACTTTTAACAACAAAAACCTTTCACCACAAACCTTGAGAAAAAAATGGGGGTAAGTGACATGCAGAGGCACTTGATGTAGTAGACGAAGTGTGATAAAATAATGTAATATAACGACATTTCTGAAACCTGTGGAGGCACTATGAACGAACACAACGATTTAGCGCATGAAAATAGTCCTGAAATGACTTCTACCGCCCTTCAACCGATGTCTTTCGTAGATATTCTCGATGGAATGTTCATGCTCTATAGGCAGCACTTTCGGCTATTTGTCGGGATCGTCGCTGTCTATATTGTTATAGGATTCGGGTTAGATTTAATTTCAGTTTCCGCTGCAACCAGTATGGCACCGGTCACGAGTATCGTAATAACCCTGTTTGGTGGTATTGGTAGTTTTATAGTATCCTTTTTGGTGGTTGCAGGATTGGCTTACGCGAGTGCCCTGGTGTACTTAGACCGGGATATAACTGCTCAGAATGCCTTACAACAAGCGTGGCGACGTTTCTTTTCTCTCCTGGGTAGTGCAATTCTCTGGGGATTAGTTGTCGTCGGTCTATGTGTTACAATTATTGGAATTCCGTTTGCAATCTATTTCGCAGTGCGATGGGGACTCTATACGCTGCCAGTCCTGTTTGAGGAGACTACGGGGAGGAACGCTTTACGGCGTAGCACGGAGTTGGTTAGAGGCACTTGGTGGCGAGTCTTTGGAATTATGTTAGCCGTTTCTGTAATTGCTTTCATGATATCGTTTATTCTTGAGGTCTCTTTTGGGTTTATCCTCACCTTAATAGGTGTCGCTGAAGTCGAAGGTGCTACGCTTTGGGATACGTTCCGTCGTCTATTTATACCGATGCCCCACGAAGTTGGCTGGTTCCCTTATGCAATTCGACGTTTTGTAAGTGTGGCTATCGCTGGACTCGCGATGCCGATTGGTATTATCGGCTCTATGCTGCTTTACTTCGACCTCCGAATTCGGAAAGAGGGTTTTGATATTGAGATGCAGGTGACCGAATAAAACTTGCACGTGGACTTTGAATAAAATGTGAAGGAGCCAGAATGGCTGAGAACCAACGCGCTAAACTTGCGAGTACAATTTTCACACAGTATCGGGACCACTACGGATTGTTCTGGCGTATCATGTTACCGGTGGTCATTATTGCAATTGCTTTAGAAGTTGCGCTATTTTTTTACAGTGTCACGCGAGTTGAAAATTATATTGATGATATATTTCGCGAAGTCTACACAACCGGCAGTAATGTTAACACAATCAGCGGCGTTTATCCGACAATGGCACCCGCTAAAAGAGATGTTCCAGCAGACGCTTCGACCCCGGATGTAAATTTGCAGATATTTTCGACGCTATCTTTTAGTTCAACGGATAGTGATGGAACTACATGGAAGTGGGGTCTCAATTTCCGAACTTTTGATTATAGTCCCCTAATCCTTCTGCTGCTAACGCTCTGTCCATTATCTCTTGCTGTTGCTCGGATCGCGCGTAGCTCGATGCCACAGGCATCAGTTTCTCTAACGGCTCGTGATATATGGCGGCAAACTGGACGCAAGTTCTTGGGAGTTTTGGGTGCCTCGCTGCTATTCGTCCTGATTGTGGATGTGGGTGCTTATCTCTATCTGGCAATTTTATGGTTGGTCCGCGCGGACCCTCCTCTACATGACAGTCTATTAGACTTGGCGGTAACTCCATACCTATTTGGTATATTCGTGCTGCTTCAGTGCTATCTTCTTGTAACGTTGAGTCTTTACAATCCGTGCCTCATCCTTGAGAACAACTCCATCATAGGTGTTTTTCGCCGAAGCCATGCCTTGGTGAGGGGAGCAAGGTTGCGGTTTTTCGGCGTTTATTTGCTAACGGGTTGGATAGCCTCAGTTGTCACTTCAGTTTTGCTTGGTGCTATGCTGTTAGTGTTTTCTCTGTTCATCTCAGAGTTGGGACCGGTTCGCGATGCGTTGTCGCCATTAAGATTCTTAACCCTGTTCATTGGTGGTGATGTTGAGGTCATCCTGCCGCAGTTGTTGAGCGTCCCCGCTACGGTAGCGATCCTTATTGTCAAGGGATTGATTGCCACCTTTTTGGTGCCGATATGGGCGATTTTAACGACCCATCTCTACTTAGAACGCGCAGATGGCGTAAAAGAGGCAATATAATCGTGGAAAAGAGAATCTGTTTTTGCATCATAGTCTGCTTCGTGAGTCTCTCTGCGATCTTTGCGATCGCAGCGGAGGAACAGGCGTTTCGAGAAGAATTGGAGGCACGCCGTTCGGAAATGGAGGTCTCATACGAGGAATATCGAGCGTATTTGGAGAAACTCACAGACAATCGGAGATGGGATACTGATCTCAGATATATCCTGTTTCCACTGGGTGCCGTTGCGTTAGGTGCTGTGGTTATCTTCTTTATCCGACAAATTCGGTTGAATCTGATCGGTGAAGCGCGCGAGGAAGTAACAGAGACAGCACTGGAGCGTGTAGAGACAGAGCGGGCTGCGCTTGCACGTGCGGAAACGGCAGAGGCGGCAAGCGATTTTCGGGAGGCACTCCGCTACCTCTATCTCTCAGCGATTTTGCATCTCCAAGAACGCGGTGTGCTACCTTACGATAAAAGTTTAACGAATCGTGAGTACCTCCGCCAAGCACAAGCGGACACCGACCTGCACACCGCGCTCGGACCTGCGATCACTGTTTTTGATGAGGTATGGTACGGACACAAACCGTGCGATGCGGAGACCGTTGCGAATTATCGAGACCTATTACAAAAAGTCTATGCAAGGCACTAAATTTATCATTCTTAGGACTTACGCAGCCCCACTGCAGGGTTTTTGCTTGGGTATTTCTTCAGGGTTTTAAACCCCGCCTGCGGGGTGCAAGTCCCACCTCTCACAAACGAGGGCGAAAATGCGAATTGTCCGAATATCTATCTTCAGTTTCATCTTAATTCTGTTTACCGGTTCTCAGTTCTCAGCGGATGCGTATATGACTGATAGAATGGTACTTTATCAGGTCTTACGCAAGTTAAAGTTCCGCGTCTCAGAAATATGGTCGGCATATCCGGCGCGTCTGGATCGGTACGATGCTTTGTTCCTACATGACATCTACAAGGCACCTACTGAAACGGAGGTTCAGGATATAAAAAACTTTGTCAACACCGGCGGCACCTTAATCGTGGCGGGTGAAAATCAGGCATTAAGTCAACTCTATTCGGCGTTTGGCTTAGAACTACGGGCGTTAAAAACAAAGTTGTGGTACTCACAACGCATTCCGGAGGAACGGCTCTTTCCACAGCATCCAGTTGACGAAGTTCGCACCGCTACAGATTCTACGATTGAGCCTTTGGAACGTGAAGTCGCTGTGCTTTACGGGAAAGAGAACGATGCGATAATTGTAACGCTACGGCACGGGGAAGGACGCGCCTTCTTCATCGCTTCCGACAAGCTGTTCAGGCGATATTGGCTGCTGGACAGTGGCAACGCGATGTTTCTCTATAATTTGATGTCAACGCTCCCTCACGAAGCACGGATCGGACTTGCTGTGGGAAGATACTACACAATTGAAACCAAGCCTCCGAATCCATTTGCGGCACTTTTGTTCCGAACCCCCGGAGGTCTGGCGGTTATGTTTATCTGCCTGACACTCTTCGTTTTTATTGTTTTGCGGGGGTGGCGATTCGGTAAACCGTTGGAGGCACAGGAAAAAAATAGGCGACTGAGTTCCGAATACGTTCACGCAATGACGGCACTTTATCAGAAGGGCAACACGCGTCCGGAGATTTTACGGCATATTCGGGACAGATTCAAGGCTGACCTCGGTGTCCGCTGGCGTGTTAATCCCAATTTGGATACATCAACCTTTCTGGAGGAATTAGCGCAACGTGGTGTTGTTGATGAAGATGGTGAACTCACAAACTTGATGACGGACTTGCAACCGTCTGGCCATATATCGGAGTCGCAGCTGCTTGACATCGCCAAGCGTGTTGAGGCGTATCGTGAAATTGCGAAGATCGGTGGCGCGAAATTGACTGCACGAAGGAGAATCGCATGAGAAAAATAGAATGTATCATTTTTCCGTTCAAGTTGGCAGCGGTAAAGAAGGCACTCAGGAATGTAGGTGTTCGGAACATGAAGGTCAGTCACGGGTTCGGACGTGGCTATGCGCATATCGAATTATATCGCGTCAACGGATACCCAATCGAAGTTGACCCAAGATTGTTATATCGCGTCAATAGATCCCCGATGGAAACTGATTCAAAATTGAAAATCGAAATCAGTGTTGCGGAAGAGAATGTTAACAGGGCTGTTGATGCCATAAAACAGGCTGTTGCCGCTGGCAAAACCGCCTAAATTGTACCCCTTTGATAGGAGGTTTGCAACCTCTTGTCATGAAAAGGCACTTTACTATATGAGTAATCTCGTTCAAACAGTTTTTGAGAAGATGAAACAAGAGGCACAGAAAGTTATTGTCGGTCAGACAGAACTTTTTGAGCTTGTCGTTGTCAGCCTATTTTCAGGTGGACATGTGTTATTAGAAGGGGTTCCGGGGACGGCGAAAACGCTGATTGCTAAGACATTGGCGATGGTGGTTTCCGGCGAATTCAGTCGTGTGCAGTTTACCCCCGATCTGATGCCGTCGGATATTGTCGGCACCAGCGTCTATGATTTGACGACGAACCAATTTAACCTCAAGCGGGGTCCCGTTTTCACGAATGTGTTACTCGCTGACGAAATCAACCGCGCGCCTGCGAAGACCCAATCCGCGCTTTTGGAATGTATGGAGGAGCGACAAGTCAGCATTGACGGAATCCGTCATGAATTGTCGCCGCCGTTTATGGTCGTAGCGACGCAAAACCCTATTGAGTATGAAGGCACATACCCGCTTCCAGAGGCACAACTCGACCGGTTTCTGTTCAAATTACGCGTTGACTATCCTATGCGAGAGGTAGAGACGCAAATTTTGATGAACTATCACCACGGGTTTAACGCCACGCGTCTGGAAGCCGTCGGGATTGAAAGTGTCCTTGACAGTGATTCGCTCCAAGCGTGTCAGACGGAGATTCAAGCGGTCACCGTTGAGGATACGATCTTCAACTATATTGTCGGTTTAGCCGAGGCATCCCGCAACTCCAATGAGTTGGTTTTAGGGGGTAGTCCACGGGCTTCAATCGCGCTCTTATTAGCAAGTAAGACTTATGCGGCACTTCAAGGGCGGGATTATATTTTGCCTGACGATGTTAAATTCTTGGCACCGCATGTGTATCGGCATCGCGTGCTGTTGAAACCTGATGCCGAAATTGAGGGGTTAACGCCAGACGATGTGATTGATCGACTGCTCGCAGAAGCCGAAATTCCGCGTTAGGTAGAAAAATGCATTTAAGCAACCGTCTCCTGATTTTTTTACTTCCCGCCGCTATCCCGATCGCGTTTTACAACGTGTCCCCAAATCTGCTCTTTATCGGCGGTGCGTATCTCGTGCTCCTATTTGTCGTGAGTGCGATAGATTACGCTACAAATCCACTGTTTAAGCGGATTGAGATAAGTCGCGAGATGAGTTCCAAGTTTTCGTTAGGGGTCGCGAATGTTGTAACCCTGAAAATTATTAACCGCTCCCGGCATCGGTTGCGGCTGCGGATTAAAGACGACTTCCCCGACGAATTTCTGTATGAACAGGTACTCCACGATTGCCGGGTTTCCCCGATGCAACATTCGGATATAGTGTATCGTCTCACACCGCTGCGACGTGGCATTTATCAGTTCGTAGATATTCATCTCCAGTGTTGGGGTGTTTTAGGACTTATCGTTCGGCGGCGACGGGTCCCCGCGGCGATGGAGATAAAGGTGTACCCGAATCTACAAGCGGTTCGGCAGTATGAACTCTTAGTGAAGCGTGGGATGCTCCATCAGATCGGGCTGAAAACTTCTCGGCAGTTCGGGGAAGGCACAGAGATGGAGCGGCTTCGCGAATATTCACCCGACGACGATTTCCGACGTATCGATTGGAACGCCACAGCCCGTCAACGTAAGCCGATTGTGCGAGAATTTGAGACGGAACGGAGCCAAGACGTTATGATTCTGTTGGATACCGGTAGACTCATGGCATCGCCGATCCTTATGGAAACCTCTACACTGCCAGATGCAGCATCAACGTCTCAAAAGGCGATGCTCAAATTGGATTATGCCGTTAACACAACTTTGATGACTGCTTATGTCTCAACGCTTAAAGGCGATAAAGTGGGGTTGATCGCTTTTGCAGATCGTGTCCACCAATACCTTGCCCCGAAACCGGGCAAAAAGCAGTTTCTTACGATGTTGGAAACCATCTACGCGCTCCCTGTTCATCCGGTTGAACCCGACTTTGAAGAAGCTTTCAAATATCTTGCTTCAAAACAGCGGAAGCGTGCGCTCATTATCCTTTTTACCGACATCTTGGATAACGATTCTGCTGAAGGGATAGCCACGTATGTGACGCAGCTTTCCAGACATCACCTCGTTGTCTGCGTGACCCTGACTGATTCGGGTATTGTTGCGTTAGCAGAGCAGGGGACCAAAGACTCCAAATCGGTTTATCAGAAGGCGATTGCCGAACGGTTATTACAAGAGAAGCATGCGACGTTAGAGATTCTGCGCCGTCGCGGCGTTATTACAATCGATGTACCAGCGCATCAGCTGACGATGGCGGTGGTGAATAAGTACTTGGAGCTTAAGGCGAAATCAAGGATTTGAAGGGTGGTGTTCGCGGAAAGGGTTTATGCACGCGACGGCGGCGCGGTATCCACGTTAGGGTCTTTCATAGCGAAAAGGTAGGTGAACAGTAAGATCCCCGTCAAAGCACCGAACCCGATTTTGGTAACATCTGGCAGGCCGGAAGGCGACACAAACCCTTCAATGGTCCCCGCGATGATAAGTAGGAAAACGCATCCGCCGAGCAAGCGGATGGCGGTGCCGGCAGCATCTGTCAAGGCACGTTTCCGTGTAAAGTGTGACGGTGCGATGAGTGCATACCCCAACTTTAATCCGGCACCACCAGCGATGAAGATCGTTGTGAGTTCAATATAACCGTGCGGTGATACAAACGACCAGAGTGCCATTGCGACCCCATTAACGTCGCACAACCCGGCAACCCCACCGATGAGAATACCGTTGATGACTAAAATATAGACAGTGCCTGCCATAAACATAATACCCCACGCGAAGGCATAGAATGCGACCTGAATATTGTTGGTCATCACAAAAGATGCAAATAGATTCCGCCTTTCCGCGGATGTATTGTTCCACGCACCGTCTTCCAATTCTTTGATGTGGGATACAAAACGTTCCGGGACTATTTTTTCAGCGAATTCAGGGGTCGTCAAAGCGATCCAATACGCTGCCGCAAATGCGAGGACGAACATTAGGAACGCTGCACCGATAAAACTGAGGTTTTCCCGAAAGAGTGTCGGGAAGCCGAAATGAAGGAATTGCCGAAGCGTACCGCGTTTGAAAGGCGAGGTCTGGTAGACCGTAGCGTGTGCGCGTGCTGCGAGTTCGTTGAGATATGGCACACACCGGTCCTCAGGGAAATCGCGACGTGCTATCGCTAAATCAGATGTGACGCGTCGGTATAGATACCCAAGCCGATTGAGTTGTGCCGCACTGGCGTTTCCCGGACGGTTTAGCAGTGTCTCAAGTTCGTTCCAAGTCTTTTGTTTTTTTGAAAGGAATTCTGTAATTGTCATGATGTTGTGCTATAATCTGAATGTGAACTTTCCTTACATACATTAAACTCCATTTTATATCAAAAATCAAGTTTTTTCACGCCGAAAGGGAGCAACACTTTCAAAATGAACGAACAATTGTCCATAGAGACCCCGGAACAGATTGATCTTAGTTTTCAGAAAGCAGGTATCGGGTCGCGTTTTTATGCGGCACTGATTGACACCGGACTGCTTACACTGATTGCCCTTATCGGGTATTATGTCAACCGAAATTTCATAAGGGAGCTTGGGGATACGCTTGGGAACTGGTTGGGTGCGTTGGGGAGTATCATTGTCTTCGCGCTCTTCTGGGGCTATTACATGGTTTTTGAGGTTACCACGAATGGTCAATCTCTGGGAAAACGCGCCCTCGGTTTACGCGTCATTAAAGAGGGGGGTTACCCCATCGGTTTTGCGGATTCAGCGATCCGAAATCTGGTGCGACTTGTCGATTTCCTACCCTTCTTCTACGGTGCGGGACTGCTCGCTATGCTCATAAATAAAGACTGGCGACGATTAGGGGACCTGGCTGCGGGGACGCTCGTCGTAAAAACTGCACGCACAGACCAGAAACTTATCAGTGCGCGTTCAGGAACAGTGCCATCCGTTAATATCCCGCAACAAGCGTTGATCTATGCGGCATGGATCCAGCCAGCGTTGGTCACAGAAACTGAGTTCGATGTGATACGTGAATATCTGGCTCGGCGAGGGATGCTCCACAAACCCCGACGCTCGGAACTCGCACGCACTATAGCCAATCCCATCATCGAAAAGATGGGCGGCAGTGAAATCATGAAAAACAGTAATCTGGTGAGTTACGATAAATTTTTAGAGGAAGTCTACGTGCTTAAAACATCAGAGACCTCCTAAAGCAGCTCAGGAAATAGCCATGTCAGAGAAAGCCGATCCTTCACAAACGAATAATGGTCCCCCTACACTGCGTGCGGTGCGGTTTGGTGAAATTCTGGATACGACGTTCAGCCTCTATCGCGCACATTTCTGGTCGTTCTTTGGAATCGCTTCCGGTTACTTTATAGCGATGGCAATAGCATTTTCAATCGCTTTCCTTGACGATTCAGTAGGACTAGGCATGAAGGTCACAATTTGGGTCCCTATTTTCATTGCTATCTTTGGGATCTCTACTTTTGTAGTGAGCAGGCTTTTTTTTGCGGGTGCACAAGTCTGTTTGGGGAATACGGTCAGCGTAGGTGACGTACTACGGCAAGGGCGGCGGCAATTTTTGCCATATTTCGTCGGTTCATTTTTATTCGGAATCATCACAATTTTCTGCGTATTCCTTTCAAATTTTGTCCTTGTGTTGCTCATAACATCTTATATTCGGGGTTCTATGGGAACGGGTGGCGTAGAAATAGGGCTCTTGAATTTCATTCTCCGAATATTGATGCCACTTCTAATGGTTGGTATCGTCGGTTTCTTTATAACCTATTGGAGTTTCTTTGTTTCCGCTACGCTGTTGGAGCGGACATCAATGCGCGTCGGATTCAGGCGCAGCCGTGAGTTAGTCAGCGGCAGACGGTGGCGTGTCATTGGGACGGTGATAGCGATTTTCCTACTTGCTTTCGCTATCGGTTTTATACTCCGCACTGTTTTTGCGTCTATCCTTGTTCTTATAGGACTTGAAGGTGTAGGAAATTTTAGGGAAACTGTAGAACGGATGGCATTGTGGAGACTCCCTACACAACTGGCCCGGTTACGTCTCTCTTACGCGTTGATGTACCTGATTAACTTAGGGATTGATACGTTTACGATGCCGATCTGGGTGATCGGTTTTACGCGCCTCTATTTTGATCAGCGTATTCGGCAAGAGGGGTTTGATATTGAAGTAATGGCGGCGCGTCAAGGAGAATAGAAATGGCAACTGAAACTGATCCCTGAATACTTCTTAGGACTTACACAAACCGAAGCACATATCGGACATTGAGACGCAAAAAGCAGTAATTCCAGTCTTTTAAACCCCCTAAATCCCCCTTATCAGGGGGACTTTAAGACGGAATTCGTCCTACTTCTGTCAAATTTGCGCAAATATAGAAACCGTGCTAAAATGGAGACCTTACCTAAAGCAAACTGCCTTGTGCAGTAACCATCTGAATTTGCATAGTAAGTTAAGCCTGAACAGGAGGTAGACTTTGTCAATAACCCCCTGCTAAAGCATGGGGGCTTGTTCAAGATGGTAGCCAACCTACAACTTGAACAAGGGCAACTTATTGACTACAGTAAAATATCGCAGTATCGTAGCGTGGCAGCTACAACGTTTGTCTCAAAACGATATGTTGAACTGGTAGTAGGCATATCTAAGGATGCTCCCCAAGTCTGACGTAAAAGCGGATGCTGTGATCTGGATGGGGCAATATACACCCGCGAAAGCGGCGAACCGAAAGGTTATTACCTGTTTTCTCAAAGGCACCGTGTCAGGTCGGATCGGAGATGGTGACAGCACTTCCGAAAAGAAGCAGCACACTGGAGAGAATCGCCAAAGCGGAACCGTGGCGAAAAAACGGACTGCTCATATTTATCTAAAAAACAGGAGCGGTGTTTCCTCTCCCAGCTAAAGCGTGGGAGTATCCACACCGAATATTTTGATGAAGATTTTAACGATAACGCTGTTAGCACTCAGCTGCGTCATTCTCTTCGGAACGGTTGGCGAGGCTGTACGGGAAGACGAATTGGCACTCTATCTTTCCTTTGATGAAGCGAAAGGTGATACAGCCAAAGATAAGTCTAAGCACAAAAATGATGGGACCCTCCACAAAGCAAAGCGGGTCAAGGGTAAAATAGGCGATGCCATCGAACTGAGCGGCGACGCAGGCGGTTGGGTGGAAGTGCCAGATTCCGACTCTTTGGACATCACCGATGAAATCACCTTGATGTGTTGGGTGTATCCAACCCAGTTTACAGATGAATGGTTCCGTATTATTGTGAAAACGTGGGCAGGTGATACTGCCCCGTGGATGGTCTACGGGTTCTATGAACAAGGCGGATCTAATGGAAAGACGGGTTTCATTATCTCTGTTAATAAGGGGACAGAAAAGCGGTGTGGCAACGGACCGAGTCCGCAGTTACCGCCGAAGGAGTGGACGCATCTTGCAGCCACCTACGATGGGAGCAAGATGAAACTCTACTATGATGGTGAAGTCAAAGTGGAAGTGGATGCCAGTGGTAAGATTGACACCAACGATGTGCCTGTGTCGGTCGGACGCAACAGCGAAGGGAACCGGGAACATTATATTGGACGCATCGATGAAGTTGCCATCTGGAGTGTTGCGCTTGATGAAGACGAAATCCAAATGGCGATGGATCAGGTTTTTGCCGTCGAGCCAGCAAACAAGTTACCCACAAAATGGGGCGCGATAAAAGGCGGGTACTTAAGAACGCCTAAATCGTTTACCTCACGAGGATCAGGTTGGTAGTGGACACTGCCTTAACAATTGAAGGAACGAAGCATGGGCATCACGCGTGTGGTGCCCATCTCTTTTCATTCGTGTCCGAGACGTTTGAGCATTTCGCGGGCATTTTGATTCCGTGGATCCAAGCGTAGCACTTCTTGGAATTCCTGAATAGCGAGATCTGCCTCTCCCAGCTTGTAGTAGGCGACTCCCAAAGCTCCATGCGTTAGCGCGCTCTCCGGATTGATTTGAAGCACTTTTTGAAAGTAAGAGACCGCGTCATCGTACGCTTGTTTCGACAACAAAATCAAACCCAAGTGATGCAGTGCGTTTTCATCTGAAGGATTCAACTCAAGGATAATCTTATAGCCGACTGCAGCTGCATCGTACATCCCTTTCTGCCAATAAATCCGTGTCAAGTTTTGATGAAACTCAATGTTTTCAGGAGCAATCTTAATCGCTTTTTGGCAGTGGCGAATCGCTGCATCAAGGTTTCCAGTTCGCCAGTATATGACCCCAAGTCCGCCGTAAGCATCGGCGAAATTCGGGTTCAGATGAATCGCTTTTTGATAGGCGGCGATGGCTTTCTCGGTCTGATGGCTATGATAGTAAGCGAGTCCTAAATTGTAGTGGGTTTGGACTTTGAGATCAGCCATTTCCGTTGGATTCTCGGATGTGTTCTCGTTGTCCTGGATAACAACCAATGTGTTCTCTAAAACGGCGGTGGCTTCACCGTATTGCTTGTTAAGCAGCAGTGCAATGCCATAATTTAGCCAGAGATGTGAATCCTTATCAAGTCCTGCTATTGCGACTTTCAACTCACTGACGGCGCGTTTGAAGTTTCCTTGTTGTAGATATCGGTTTCCGCGTTCAGCATACCGTTGTGCGGTTACGCCGAGTTTCAGCACATCCCACCACAGTGGATCGCGCATCTGTTTATATTTTGTCCGTTTCCGCGAGGCTTGTGCATACTGAGTGGCAGCATCCTTTTCTCCGAGGACGCTCGCGACTCGCGCCATTGCTGCGTGTGCCTCGCTCTGTTCTGGATTCAGTTTTAAAGCGCGTTGCAAGTGGCTTTGCGCGGCTTCAAACTGCTGAGCAGTCAGTGCAAGTTCGCCAAGCCATAAAGACGCATACGGGTTCTGCGGGTCCAGTTCGTTCGCGGCTTCAAGGTGTCCCTTCGCTTGTTTTATGTGGCCAAGACTTCGGAGCGCGGCGGCGCGGTAAACATGAGCGGGCGCGTATTGTGGATCAAGTTTGATAGCTGCAGCAAGCGTTTGCGCAGCTGATTGCGGATTAACCTTATAGGTGGTCATTCCGAGGTAGTATAGCCAGCAGAATTCGTTGGGGGCAATCTCAACAGCACTTCGGTAACACTCGGCTGCCGCTACCTCCCAACCGTGAACAAAATAGATATTGCCTAACTGTCCCCAAGCAGTTGCGTCCTTAGGGGTTTCAATCAATGTCTTCTGTGCTGTTTTAACAACCGCTAAAAGTCGTTGTTCTTCGACAAGTCCGATGTCACTCGGCTGCGGCACCCAATCCGGAGCACCCACATTTTGCTTGTTGCTTTCTGATTTATCTGCCAGGGCAAACGCTCGGACTTCGTTACAGAGGATCAGTGTGCAGCAAACCAAAAACAACGCACAATAGATGCCTTTCATCGGATCCTCCTCAGGTTGTTTAAAATGGGTGGCATCCACCGTTATCCAACGTACGGCTCAGGATTGCGTTCTACCTCTGCCAGAAGCGTGTCCACATAGGTTTTGATGTGGAACAACCGGCAGTCTGAATCGCCTACTTTCTCTTGTCTCAACTGACCGAGGGCATCCCAAAACGCACCGAGTGCCGGACGGTTCAATCCGATAAACGATGCCTGCGAATCGTCCGCGAGGCGTTTGTTCCAATGGATAACCTCAACGAGATGGATATAGGTGGAAGTCTCGTAATCGACACCAATCATCAGCAGTTTGCCGTCTGTTTTATAGGCGCGGAACATCGGTGAGTGTGTGCCGTAAGTCTTTCCCCACGGATGGTGATCCCACGGTGATTGACAGCCTTCCTGTCGGAGATGATCCGCCACAAACGCCTTGGCATCTCTTCCGCGCGCAGCAACAGCGTGGGAGTAATGGTCAGAACGATAGGTGCCGGGCATCTGCCGAAAGAACTCTGTTAACCACCCGACTGTCGAAGGCGTTGTCGCAACATCCCAAGATGCGACGCGTTCTTCCCGACTCGGTCGCAGATTGAAAGAAGGCATCAGAATCAACCCGTCTTGACCGACGGTTTCTTCTAACGCAGTGATGACCGTGCCTGCCCCCTCCGCAACGGGTCCCAGACTCTTGAAAGACGAATGGATAAAGAGCGTATCTCCCTTTTCGATGCCGAGATTGGTAAAGTCTTGTGTGAGTTTTGTGTGTGTGTAATGCATCTTAGTATTAGTTTTCAGTTTTCAGTAGTCAGTTAAGAGAAGCCTTGATAAATCAAATTGCCCTCTTAACTTATAACTGATAACGACTTGGCACAACCTAAAAGGTTATGCTACAAAGACCCACAACCTACGTTCTAAATCGCATCATACCTTCGCAACAACTCAACGATTTTCCCTGCATCCGCCCTTCGCATCCGTTTCGCGATTTGTAATGGTGTCTGCCCTTTTCCGTTCTTGAGGTTCGGATTCGCGCCTTTGGCGAGGAGTGCTTCTATAGCAGCGCGCTGCTTTTCGCCGTCCTTTATTGTTGATCGGATCGCCTCAAAGAGTGCGGTTTCGCCACTGTTATCAAGGGCATCAATCGTGGCACCTTTTTCGATGAGTAGTCTGATAACCTTGAGAAAACCTGCCTTCGCGGCGTAATGCAACGCCGTTTTCCCTTTGTAATTCCGAACATCGATATCAGCACCGAGTTCCAAAAGCCTCAGAACTTTGTCCGGGTGTTCCCTATTGTCGCCGCGACATACGTAAACCAGCATGGGCCACCCCATATCGCCTTGATCATCTATGTCCTTCGGTGGCGCACCATAGTTCTTAAGGAGCCTGCTCATTTCGGAATTGTCGTCCAAGATACGCGGTGCTTTGCTCGGATCCGCGCCGTTTTCGAGCAACGCCTTGACGATCTCCACCCGGTTGTATGCCATGGCGTAATCAAGGAAACGTTCGCTGTAAGGCTCGATTGTCGCACCTTGCGAGATGAGGCGTTCGACAATCTTGGGGTTTCCACCGATAATAGCATAGCAGAGCGGGGTCGCCCATGCTGCTTCTCGGTGTTCAAAGCTATGCGGCTGCCCTGCCGGTAGCATTACCGCCTGCAGGTATCCTTTGTTGACGAGGCTTGGATCGTTATCAAGATGTGCGTGGACAGTATCGTAATCTCTAAGGTAGGCAGCGGTATGGATGTCGATTGTTGCGCCGTGCTGAAGCAGAAACTCAGCAGCACCGTCCCGGCCTTGATACCGCGCGACACAGTAAGGTGTTATCTCGACCCGATGCTTGATATGATAGCAACCCGGCAGATTTATATCCGCACCGCGTTCGAGGAGAAATTCGATCATCTCCAACTTCCCACGATATGCCGCCTCCCACAGCATCGTCCGACCGTGCGAACCGACGGTGTGAATCCAAGCGGGTTTGTCATCAAGCAGTTGGCGAACGGTTTGGAGATCACCGCGCCCTGCTGCTGCAACAACAATCTTGAGAAAGTCACTCTGATTTCCGGTGAGTTGAACCTTTGGCATTTACCTTATGACCCCTTTGTACCACGATCTGATCGAATAGGAGTTTCATTCGTGTAAACAATCGTCTGTAATTTTTTCCAGTCGGCGGCGTATGCAAAACAGGCGCGAATGTCCGTCTCAGTCAAATAAGGAAAATCATCAAGAATTTCCGCCACTGTCATACCTGAGGCAAGATATTCAAAGATGTCGTAAACAGTGATCCGCATGCCCCGAATGCACGGTTGCCCGCTGCGTTTACCCGGTTCAACGGTGATAATACCTGTGTAGTCGTTCATTGCTGTTCCCTCGTTGGTAACTTTCAGATTTGCTTATATGAAAGTATACACGAAAAATTTTGAAAAAGCAAGTGCTTCGGAGGTCTAAGAGGTGTGTAAAATTTTTGTCAGCATTTCAGAGGTGCCTGCTCAAATAAGGATGTCAGTTGCGTAGAGCGTTCATTATCCTGCAAACTTTTTCGCCTCTACGACACGCGGACGACTACCAATGGAAGGCGGCAGCAACATCCGTTTCTGCTGTTCCGTCAACTCGCCGTATTTGCTGATGTCGTAATAGATATTTGACCATGAGGAGTGCCCAGGACTGTACTTATAGAGCAACGACCGCCGTTGATGTTTTGCCTTCCACGGCATCGTGCCATGAACGAGGGCTTCCGTGAAAAAGACGACATCCCCTGCTTTAAGAGACGGCTGGACGACATAGTGTGTCGGACGCTCAAATCGGCGCACCTCTGTTGGGATTTCCCGCAAGAAATTGCTCTTGTGGCTGCCCGGAATACAGGCGAATCCACCCGCACCTTCCGGGGCATCTGCTAAGTTGTAGGTCATCACGGATAAGCCGTTCCGCATGATACCGTCGCGATATTTGTACCAGTGATCCGCCTCAGGACCGCCGGGGCCCCCGCCATCTTCGCCACCGTGTAATCCATTAATATGTGGGCCTGCCTCCATGAAGATCGCATAGTCGTGGTCGAGTCGGACGTGCGGCCCCAAGAGTTCAAGGAGATACGGCAGGATTTTCGGATGATCAATCAGTCTCTTAAAAGGTTCACCCCAAAGGCTTGGAGGACCTTGACGTTCGCCGTTATCAATAATATCATTCATCTCAGCGACTTCATCGTTCGTTAAGACGTTCTTTATGATGAGGTAACCTTCGAGATCTACCTGAAATTTCTCTTCGCCTGTCATGAGAGATAATCCTTTCATTTGGCTGTCGGCTGTCAGCCATCAGCCGTCGGTTAACAACGGTAGGTGCGGTTTCCTAACCGCACCGGATTTCTCAATTCGACTCAACGACGCGCGGACGATTACCGATGGAAGGTGGCATTAGCATCCGTTCCTGTTGTTCCGTCAATCCGTCGTATTTGCTGATGTCGTAGTAATTGCCCGACCATGCGGAATGTCCGGGACTGTATTTATAGAGCAACGATCGCCGTTGATGCTTCGCTGTCCACGGCATTGTCCCATGGATGAGTGCCTCTGTGAAGAACAGCACATCTCCCGCTTCAACAGGCGGTTGGACGACGTAGTGTGCAGGACGTTCAAACTGCCGGACATCTGATGGGATTTCTCGTAAGAAATTGCTCTTGTGGCTGCCCGGAATACAGGCAAACCCACCCGCACCGGCAGGTGCCTCCGCCAAATTGTAGGTCATCACGCATAAGCCGTTTCGCATGATACCGTCGCGATATTTGTACCAGTGATCGCCTTCAGGACCGCCGGGGATGCCGCCATCTTCACCGCCGTGCAATCTACCACCACCTTTCCCTTCTTCCATGAAGATCGCATAATCATGGTCTAAGCGGACGTGAGGCCCCAGTAAGTCAACAAGATACGGCAGGATTTTCGGATGATCAATCAATCGCCTAAACGGTTCACCCCAAAGGCTTGGCGGTCCTTGGCGTTCTGTGTTATCAATGATGTCGTTCATCTCAGCGACTTCATCTTCGCTCAAGACGTTCTTTATGACGAGATATCCTTCGAGATCTACCTGAAATTTCTCTTCACCTGTCATGTGCGAACTCCTTTTGTTATGGCTGTCGGCTGTCAGCACTCGGCAATCGGTTAAACAGGTTAACAAATGAATTGCCCTACTACAAGCAGGACTGTTCGTAGTAGTGCGATTCTGCGGCGTACACGCCCAAATGCGAAGTGCATTATCGCACGTTCTTTGGGGCAACCTTACACTTGATACCCGATTAAGTTGAGTTCAAGACTCCTCTATAACGCGCGGTCGTCTGCCGATGGAGGGTGGTAGCAGCATCCGTTTCTGTTGCTCTGTTAACCCCTCGTATTTACTGATGTCGTAATAATTCTGTGACCAAGCGGAATGTCCCGGACTGTATTTATAGAGCAGCGAACGGCGTTCATGATCCGCTGTCCACGGCATTGTCCCGTGAATGAGTGCCTCCGTGAAAAACAACACATCCCCCGCTTCGACTGGTGGTTGGACGACATAGTGTGCAGGACGCTCAAATCGGCGTACCTCTGATGGGATTTCCGGTGCGAAATTGCTCTTATGGCTCGCTGGGATACAAGCAAACCCACCCGCGCCTGCCGGTGCATCCGCCAGATTGTAGGTCATCACAGAGAGTCCGTTTCGCATGTGTCCGTCTCGGTATTTATACCAGTGATCGCCGACGTGTCCACCGGCGCGTCCACCGTCCTCACCGCCGTGCAATCCGCCGCGCTCTTGACCTTTCTGCATAAAGAGAGAATAATCGTGATCGAGTCGGACATGCGCACCCAGTAATTCAATAAGATACGGTAAGATTTTCGGATGATCAATAAGCCGTTTGAACGGTTCACCCCAGAGACTCGGCGGTCCTTGACGGTCTCCGTTATCAATAATCTCGTTCATCTCAGCGACTTCATCGTCAGTCAAGACGTTCTTTATGACGAGATACCCTTCAAGGTCTACCTGAAATTTTTCTTCACCTGTCATGTGTACGAACTCCTTTCATTATGGCTATCAGTTTCCATCAGCCATCGGCTGTCAGCGGACGCGAAATTAAACAAACTGTGTTGTAAGGTCGGATAGTTTGGTTATCGTTTTGACATCAAGCGTGAATTCTTTTTCCACCGAACTGTCTTTATTGACGCTAAAGTCAAACGCGTTGCCCTCAATTTCCCTTTGGATCAGTATTGGCACAATACCCGCAGCGCGAGCGGCTTCCGTATCATCTTCTGTGTCCCCAACATAAACGACTTCTTCTGGCTGCATGCCAGTCTGTTCAAGAGCCGAATCAAATATCCGTGGATCCGGTTTCTTGACACCCACTTCGGCGGAGATAACAACCGAATCGAAGAAATGCGTTAGACCGAGTTCGCTGAGAACAGAATGAACGTGCGGCGGATGATCGAAATTAGAAATGAGGGCAAGTTTTTTGGAGCGATGTAGTGTTTGCAGCACGTGCAGTGCCTCAGCATCAAGCGGTATATGTTTTTGCCAAGCACTCGCAATTTTGTTTGCGATCTCCGTTATATCTTCAGAAGTTAGATTTAGTTTTAAATCGGCACAGAGGTTCTGGATACGTTGTTCAAACACCGTCATATTGTGGTGTCGCGGTGTCGGTTCGCTTTTGCCGAAAAACTGATCGCAGCTTTTCGCAAACGATTCTATGGAAAGCGTCAATCCGTGCGTTCTAAGTCGTTCATGAAACTTGCTTAACCAATCAGACCATGCGGCATCCATATTTTCGTACACCAAGAGCGTCCCGTATAAGTCAAAGAAAATTCCGTTAATGGTCATCTCTGTGTCCCATTTCCCAATAATAGATTGCGTCGCGGCAAGGATTTTGCCTTCTTAAAGTCCCCCTGATAAGGGGGATTTAGGGGGTTTCTTCCAACAAGTCCCCCTGATAAGGGGCGGTGAATGCCCATAAGGCATTCATACCCGGTGAATGCCCATAAGGCATTCATACCGTTGATTCTTTAGGGGGTTTCCTCCAACAAGTCCCCCTGATAAGGGGGATTTAGGGGGTTTTCCTAAGTCGCTTTCCTATCCTTCGGTGCAGTCACTTCAAAATTGAAACCCCCAAGCACGTCACCATTCACCTCCAACTCAAAACGGTGCCACCCAAGACACGCTTTCCCATCATTGTACTGCTTCAGCGACGGCAACGGAAACAAGGATTTCTCGTAATCGACACGCTGGTTCGGTTTCAACTTCCGTTGGCTGAGACGGTAGCGTTTGCGCGTGATATGACCCGTCGGACGTTTGTAGGCGACTGCGTAGTACGTGAGAATCGTCTGCTCGGCATCGGATTCGCTCTGCAGGCTGAACCAGAACCGAAACGCGTCGTTGATGGGAAGTGCCAGATGTTCAGAGTGCAGCTCGGTTAGCGTAATGTCTGCCTTACCTAACTTCGGCACCGCGCCCAGACCGAGGAGTTTAAAAGCGCGTTCGTCCCCAATCTTCACCTGATATTTCAGTGCCTGCTTGAGAATCTTCTGCGTCTCCGGTTTACCGTCCTGACCCCACCGCGCCAATGTAGCGTATCCCGCTTCAGGGTAATCCTTGACAATATCACGCATATCCGTAGCGACATGCTCTCGGACGCGTGCATCTGGATCGTCTTTGAGTATCTCCAAGAGTGCCAAGATCGGTTGTGGGTCTTCAATAAACGGACGCAGCCATTTCTGCCAAGTGCCGCGTGTGCAAAGCGATGCCGCCACGAACAGCCGGAGATTCGCGTTTTCGTCCTTGACCCATTCACCGAAACGTTCAAAACACCGATCTGCGTCTTTGATGATAAACGCACGGATATCGCCGCCACGCGTACACCGATGTTCCGCGAGTTTGCAGAACGCGTCCAGCGATGCATCGAAATCCGCTAACCCGTAGTGGCTGACAAAGTGCGAAACTGGTCGCAGGCTCGTCTCGGCTTCTGGTGTAGGGTTTCGCGTCGGTTCTGGTGGTGCCTCGGTCTCAACGAAATCCATCAAGATGGCAAGTGCGTCGGCGTAATCCTCCGGCAGATGTTGGCGTAGGATGCGCCCGATGGCATGCGTCACGTTATAGATCGTCTGTCCTTCCATCTCCGTCCGGACATCCGAAACGAAGCCGGACACATCGAATTCGGGATAGATGCGCTGGATCTTTTTGCCGATGACTAAACCGTCTTGTGTTAGATCAAAAAGTGTGCGTTGTTCTCTCATAGTCAGGAGATTTCTTCCTTTGGGAGACTGATAACTTCCGAGAATGTCAAAATGCTAACATATTCAGTGAACAGAGGGAAACTGGAGAAAACTGTCACAGGATAGCGGGATTCGGCACAAATCCGTCTGATGAGGATGTCGGATAATCGAGTTTATCGGCAATTTTTCTCCTATGGAAGGTTGAGTTGCCATGAGACACCAAAGCGATCGCTTACCCAACCGAACCGCTGACTAAACCCCCAGTTGTCCAGTGGCATAAGTATTTTCCCATCAGCAGCAAGTGCTGAGTACAGCCGCTCAAGTTCTTCTTCTGATTCACAATCAACAAAGATTGAGACAGCCGGTGTGAAGCCCCAATCATGCTTTATTGGGGTGTCAATGCAGATAAATTCCCGACCCTCCAGCGTAAAAAAGGCGTGTTGAATTTTACCTTTACTTTCTCCTTTGTCGTAGTGGAACACCTTGATAACTTCAGACCGAGGGAATAGATCGACGTAGAAGTTCATTGCCGCCTCAGCAGTGCCATCAAAGGTCAGGTGGGTTCGAATATTTGTTGCCATTCGTCATTCCCCTCTCTACAATACTATTTTTTTCGTTTTAAAATGCGATAATAACACACTTTATGAAATTTCGTCAATCAAAAATGGTATTAGTTGTCGGTTTTTGATTGTCAGAATCAGGATTCACAGGATTTTCGGGATTGTAACACCGCCTTGATTTTACTGTCAGTTTTCAGAAGGATTCTCCTTAAAAATGTTACACCAGTGTAACATTTTGTGTCCAGCGGTTATCGGTGTAAACTCAGTGGTTGTAAAGGTTTAGAGGTGTTTTTATTCTCAGTCTCAGTTGAGAAAAAAAGCAGAAAGTGTAACTCTTTGGATATTGACTTTCAATTGTTCTAACGGGATGTTTCACTGTTAGTTTCTTTAGATAGCCAACATAACATACTATAAGTATAACATATATAAAGGGGAATGGCAAATAAATTTGTGGTTTTTGAGGATAGCGTATGTCTGGTAGGGTGTGAGGATGTATGGATATTTTCAGGCGTGCATTGAAATTCGTCCAAACAGGATTGGCTGCGTAAATCCTAAAAATGCCACCGTTTACTAAATCGGGGATGGTGGGCCCCTTTGCTATTTTATATCATATGATTAGTTGCCGAGTTTAACTCAGTACCTGATATAAATTCGCTTCAGTGCTTTCGGCGGGTAATAGACGAATCATATCGCCAGCTATAAACTTGCCTCCTGCCTCCCCTGTCCTGCCTGCATATTCTCCATCTTTACACCAATCTACTTGAGATGCTGCTTCTACTAGGCGCGTGACGTTATCCCAATTCATACCCATTTCTTCGCTGTAACTACGCGAGAAAATTTGTGTGCCAGTGTGTGACCACGCTATGAGTCCAGTCAATTCAAGGAGTTTATACTCAAAATCTCTTCGTCCCTTTGTATCGGGATTACCAAGTTTTTCCATATCCGACCATTCTTCTGGAAGTTGATCGGCAATTATTGTCCAGAACCGTGACATGAATTCGATCTTTTGGCCGACACTGAGGTCTTGAACCGCTCCAAGAGAGAACAGTTGAACGACTTGTTTTTCTACACTATTGAGAGCAAAAAGATGTTGGCGTTGCCTTGTTATTCGAGCAATTCTTCCTTTAAATGGACTGTCTGGATCTTCATTAAGTCCCCATCCAACTTGTGCTTCTTCTGTATCTCCTAAGTAGGAAATCAATGCTCTAGGTACTCCTTTCTGGGAACTATTGACGACAACAAACTCGTTTTCTTCTTTTTCAGGAGTAAGGTTAGGAAGAAGAATAAAAGAAATATCACGTACATCTTCTACCGATTCATATAGAAACACGAAACCACCAAGGCGATGCTGACCGTCAACAATGGCGGCTTGCCCCCGGATTACTAGCTTTCCTGAATCTTGTTCCTGATCTGCTGGCTCAAATTTCCACTGTCCACGTCCGGAGAGTAGAACCGGAGGCACTATACTGTTTGGATTTTCTTCAAGAAATCTGGCGAAGGCTCTCATTCGGGAATGTGAACCAGGACGTTGGTAGCCACCTTCAATCTCATTAAGATAAGTCTTATTACTAGATTCAAGAACTGGAACAAAAGTTACATTCTTTATCTTGTCAGAACCTATAGTACCAAATATATAATTCTGGTTACCTTGAGTTTTTTGGATAACTCCTATAATTTCGCCAATTATATTAGTCTTATTATTCATTGATTAGTTGTCCTCAATTTGAAGGTTAGGAATACGAGATAGTACGGCAATGAAGAAAGATGCGTCGTCTCGGTATTCATATAACCATTCATTGTGTTTATGCAATTTTGAAGGGGTTTTGTTATCGCGGAAATCCCAGCAACTTACAAGTTTAACTTGATGATGAGGATGTCCATGATCATCAAAATTTTCAAAGTGATACTCTAATTCAATCGGTACGAACATAGATTGCGCATCAACTTCTCTTATTTGGTAGGAGGCTATTGCATCTATACCAGCGCGGGGTGTGTACTCCCATAAGAGAAATTCATGAAAAGGGAGGGCGTTAAGTGCCTCTAATTTAGCAAGTAAGACAAGCACTTCGTTTTCGTTTGAAGGAACAAGCATCAACGGTTTACCTTTAAAAAGCACTCTATTGCCCACCCGCGCCCGCTCTTGCCTTATTTTCAGATTCCGCGACGATTTAGTTTGTTGTTCCCATTGAATCCTTTCTTTGTATTCTTGAAACAAAGTTGATTCTGTGATTGAAATTCGCGCATTTTCGACAGAGTCAACCAATTCGTCAATCAATTTACGTGTATGTCCTCCACGGATTGTAGTCCGTTTTAATGTTTCCGAACCAATTTCTACAATCCAGTATGGATCTTTATTTTTTTTAATCAGCCAGTTTTCCCTTTGCGGATGAACTGGACCGAACATAGTGTATAGTTCATTATTTCTAAGCGAGGGAGTGGTATAAAAACTAGCATGACCGATATGGACTCCGTCTGTGTTGTACAGATTCGTTTGTGTAGTAAAATAATCTGTGGATCCCAATTTATTTATGTACCGGTTCTGAGGTCGGATTACATATTCTTCTGCAAATACCATCCAACGAATGTAATACGCTGAGTCTGCAAAATCTGGAGCTCCTAGCCAAGTATTTTCCGAAAAATAAGAACAAACAGTAGAAATCTTTTGTAACTCTTTTGGTGTGGTGTGAGATTTCCCAAATCCGTTTAGAGTCAGGAAGGCATCTGTATCCTTAGGTGGATTATTATGAAGTGTGATCTGATTGGAAGATGGGAGATTTTTGAAGAGTTTGCAGATGTTGACTGTGAGAGAATTTTCTGTTTGGTGTAAAGAGAGAGAATCAGCAAAGAAAACTTCTTTCAATGATCCATCAATTAATGTAAGGGTATCATTGTCAGAAATAGCGTGATCACAGGCAATTTGTAATATTGTTCGACCAGTACTATGAAATGCGAATCTAAAAGTCCAGCAACTCGGTTGGACCCGATTGATTAGTTCCGCTATTCGCAACGGATTTGGGCTAGTACCCAGATATGTGAAAATTTCAGAGCAAGTGTGTTGTAGATTTAACTGGATCATTCTATCGCTTCAATTTCATAAGGAGCAGTTTTGGCAGCATCCTTTTTACGGACGCGAAACTGAATGCCTTGGAAAACGCCTCCATTATTTTCGCGTAGCTCTTCGAGAGAACGTCCTAAAGATGATGCTGAGATATAGAAAATATACTCAAGGTTATTGCTAATTTTTTGAACGTGAAGAATAGGCGCATACCCCTTAAATGTCAAGACAACATCGGCTTCAGAGATGATTTCCAATTCTATCCATCCGGTACTGACTTTTAAAGACGGTGGTAATTCTTTCGGCATAGTTCATACACCTCTAAATTATACTGAAGTTTGGGAAATTTCTGTAAGGTTATCGAATCATATTAGGGCTTCAGCGAGTCGATCCTGAGCTGATTGTTTCTCTGTACTAGTATCAGATTGCAATACACCTTCAAAGGCATCGGACAGATTCCATATCGCTTTTTCATGCCCTTCGCTTAGCATTTTTACAATATGGTCAACACCAGCAGCTGCCAGACCATTAGCAATATCCATCATCCTGCGCGGGTCCAGCACAACTTCCACATCGTCTTCAACTGCTATTGCGATTAACATTATCGCTTGTGCCTGCCAGCCATCCGTGTTAAAAATATCACCGCTAATGATGCTAACAGTGTCCTTTTTCGTTAAATCGAGTGGTTTAAGATTCTTACGCGCTGCTAACGAGAGTCCAGCAAACCAGAGGTCGACTTTCCGTGGAAACGGACTCCTATCAACTGTTGTACGTTGTCCTGCTTGGCAGTAGTGATCGTAATCTAACTGTTGCGTCTCAAGTGATATGATTTGCATATTGTGGAAAGGGTTATCGTATTGTTGCGCCATATCAATCTCCTAAGATTCCGACTGGACTTCTACCTCAACATCTGTCCGTCTCTGACATATTCTACATTCCCCTAGGTCCTTACACTCACACCGGAGTGCTTGAGGTTCGTTGATATGCGGATCATTGACTAATATATTGGGGTAGTGTGCTGAATTTGTAATGGTTATCACACGTCCAGCCCTATCTGCTATAATATCTTCACAGTCTTTAATTTCGGAACGCGTGAGAAAGAGGATAAGTTGTGAACTTTCTTGGATAGCGATTTTGAGAACGGAACGTTTGACAAACCCGTCCATCATTCCGAGTGGTGTGTCAATTACATTTGCAGCCTCGACTTCACTGATTTTGGTGAGTGCAAGAATAAACGCTATAGTTAATGCGCGTCGAGAAGCACCATTTAAATCTCTACTGGGATTCAAAACGCGTTCATTCGGGCCGTAGACGAGAATATCAAATTTTTCACTGATTTCTGCTTTCTGAATGATCGCGCCTTGTTCAGCATCCGCACCGATCATTTCCAAAAAAAGCGTGTTCATCAACCGGCTCACGTTTTGCAATTCTTCGTTTGTGATTCGGTCGTAAGAATTCTGAAGGATCTGTGATATGTCGCTCGTGGCATCTAATCTGGCTATTATCAGTTCCCCTCTCCTATGTTTGCTCACAAGGTTCTTATGCGTTGCAGTCAAGGATCTGTGTCTTTCCTGCAGACGCGCGATTTCTATGTCGTGATCTCTAAGAGTGTCATTCATCCGATTGCGTTGCTCAATGTAGGTCTGCTTTTGAGCACGAAGTTCTTGGATGTTGGTGTTCCCGATGTCTTCAAGTTGGACTTCAAGGGCTTTTAGTTTCTTTTCTAATTCTGTGCGTTGCGCTTCAAGTTCCTCTTGACGAATTGAGATTCCTTTGTACTCAGCGATCCAGTGTTGCGCATGGTCGGTCTCTATCGGTTTCAGTGCCAATGCCCCGTAATAGAGGTCGGTGAGACATTTTTGGAGTTCGTCTGTTTTCTGACTTTCGCTAATTAGATGTTCGATATGTTCTCTGCGCCGCTTCCCATCTTCCAAGTGTGGATCCAGGGTTTCTCCGCAGATACAGGTAACACCCATCAGTCGTTCCTTAAGCACCGGAATTGTTGGTCTCGGAAGTTTACCTTGATCGCGTAGTTCATTCAACTTCTCAAAACTCTGTTCTAAAACCGGTGTGAGCAGATCCCGGAATAGAGGCGGTTTTCTGAAGAGTTGTGAATGTTCAGCTCCCAGTTTTTCTTCCCGCTTGTTGATGTTTTTCAGTTCTGTCTCTGCTTTTTTCAGTTGACGATTAAGTTCTTCTTGATCTCCTTTAATCAATGCTGTTTCAATGGATCGATCAATATCCGCTAAACTTTGATCTATTGCATCAAGTTGTTGGGTCTTATCGTCTTTTTCATTTTCGAGACGTTCAATTTTGTCACCTATATCTTCCAATTCTGTAGCGATTTTGGTAAGTTCAGTATCGGAGCCGATATTCTTCGAGTCTTTTCTGAGTGCAGCACTAGTTTTTTTCAAGTGATCAAGGGCAGACTCAATCACGTCAAGACCTAACAATGATCGAATAGCATCCCGCACCTGTTTACGTTTGTCTGATGTCGAATCTGCTTCAATGAAACTCAGGGCTCGGTCTCCGTCGGTGAAAAATACTTCGCGCAAATTAGGGGGTAACAGTAGGCGTGCAATCCACGCTTCTGGTGGATGAATCGGATCGGCACCGGTTTCTATCAATTTAAACAATTCTACCTTTGGATTTTGCTTATGCCCCTCGGTTGTCTCCTCTACGGAGCGTATGAGTCGATATCGATTCTTTCCTGACATCGTTTCCTCGAAATCAACTTGTACCGATATCGGAATTGCCTTTCCAACGGGAACGTCCATATCAATTGGAAATAGCCGGTGTCCTTTCCCTTTGTTCGGTAGGGCATCGTCGCCGTAGAGAGCCCATTGTAGTGCGTTTAAAATAGTCGTTTTTCCGCTTTCGTTTGAGGCGCGAATTACCGTAAGGTTTTTGTCGGCAATTGTCGAAAAATCTAACCTTAAGTCTCGCAATAGGCGAAAGTTCTGAAATTTTGCGCTGATTAGTTTCATTGGATAACCCTTTCTGTTGGCGTGTCTGTGTCCCTGTTCCGCGCGAGAAAATTACCTGCTTCATGGCAAGCAGTATTGACTTGTTGCTGAATCCGTGTCCTTTGGGTTTGATTTTCTCTTTCAGCATTAAGAATTTCAACTATCGCGTCAAGAATTTTTTTCCTGTAACCATCGCGTCTTTCCTCAATAGATTCACATTCGTTGAGAATTAGACTTACCATTTTTTCTTTGTTAAATGACATAGTATCCTCCGTTATACGTAAAGTGTTTTAACCAATTGGTCAATATGACTCAAAGGTCCATCGGGTCTGCCAAAGTTTTTCGCAAGATAAGCGAACGCTTGAATCCGTTTAAGTTCGGCCTCGATTAACGCACGAGCACGAGTATCTATATTATCTAAATCCGGAGGTAAAGCGATAAAGTCGTGGATTTCGCTGTGCGTCTTATCGGTTTTGCGGCATGTCCGGAGTAGCCTGCCACGCCGCTGAACCCATTGGCGTTCCACTGTTGTACTCGCGAGAATAAAAGCCTTTTCAATCTCAGGAATGTTGACTCCTTCATCAAGCACGCGCTTTGCAGTTAGCACTCGTAAAGTTCCTTCCTGAAAAGATTGAATAATCTGCTGTGTTCTTTTATGGTCTCCAGTTTCTTCATAAGTCAATTGGTGAAAAAGCACACCGTGCCTGTTCAATAAGGCATTGACATCTTTGAGTTGCTGCGGTGCTTTGTCGGAAGCGTAAATCAGGGTGTGTTGAAGTTGGTCAAAATCTTCGCGTTGCGTTAAAACATCTTCCAACGCAGCTATCTTATTTTCAGCGTTTTCCAAGAGGGCACGTCGATCCCGCAGGAGCTTCATAAGGTATTCATCGTCCGCCTCTGCGTCTTTATACTGCCAGGCAACTTGTCCGATCTTTTCTGTAAGGGTATACCATGCGTCCATCTCATCCTCTGTAAGTTCTACAGGATGCACATAGTATTCGTATCCAACGAGACAGCGTCCGATCGCTTGCTCAAGAGTGAACTGGAAGACAATAGGACCGAAGAATTCAAACAACTGTGCTGTACCTTCTTCATCGTACTGGCGGATCGGAGTTGCGGATAGTCCTAATCTATAGTCAAAGAAGTCGGGAGGATCGGTTATGAATCCCTCACTGCCCAAATTGTGCACTTCGTCTCCAATAAGCAATGTTTTGCAGTCGAATTTTTCAAGTTCGGCTTTAAATTCGCTATTGCAAAGGGTCCGATGTGAGACGACAACGACTTCAACATCGCTACTCCCAATCCGAAATCTCCGTTTGAGTTTATTAAGTTCAGCTGCTCGTCCCTTTGCTCCGTTTGTCTCAGTCAGATTAACTGGCTTGAGTCCAAAAGGTGAAATTTCATCACACCACTGTTGAATAAGTGGAATGTATGGCGCAGCAACGACAATGAGGAGCGGTTTCTCCGCACTATAGAGCCTATGCGCGCAAATCATGGCGGCGATTGTTTTGCCTGAGCCGGTTGCCATTTCTAATACACCCTGATAACCAGCTTCACACCACGCTTTAATCGCTCTGCCTTGGTGTTCAAAGGGACCGCTCTCGAATCGAAGTTCTGATGGTACTGCAAATGAAGGGCGGGTTGACCTATTGAAATTGTAAGTCTTGACAGATTCTTCCATAGAGTCAGTAGTTTGCTTGTGAAGCGTATGAAAATCCTCCTCAGTTGGCGGTGTATCTGAATAGTAAGTTTTCAATAAGTTTTCCTTAATTGCTTGGGGCATGGAAACGACGGTGCAATCCACATCTTGATTTGCCCAAAGTCCCCTAAATTGATCGCAAAACTTTTCTGTAATATACTGCTGATTGGGACCTTCCCATGATTTAGAAATTGATATTTGCTCTATATTTTTCTGAATACCAGCATTAGTCATATTACTTGAGCCGTGTGCTGCTATTACATCACCATCTTCACGAAAGAGCCAAACTTTTGGATGAAAAAGCGCATCTTTCATCAAGGCAATTTTGATGTCAACACGTCCGTTACGTAGCAGCCACGAGAGACACTTCAATGTATGTTGCTCAATTAGGTCCTCAGTAATGATAATATCTTCTAAAACCACACTGGTGATATCTTCTGGAGAAACTAATCCTTCTTTTATGGCAGCCTGATCTTCCTCAGTGAGGATGGGACTAACAACCAGGCGCAGACTCTCGTCTGAAGCATTTATAAAGGTGGCTAAACCTGGGGCGAGTGAAGCCAGAATCTTGCTCGAAAAGAAGCCCATCATACAATCAATTTGGGTTGCAGATTTGAAGCTCGGAATAAGAACCTCTTTCGCCACTGGTTCCTTTGGTAATATGTAGAGTGGTCGGGTATCGGGTATTGCCCGAAGCATCATCCCATTATTTTTTCCTTTCAAACATAATAGAATTTTATCATGCTATTTATGACAAGGCAGACATGGTTCCTCGTCGTCCTCATCGTCGAGAACATCGGTGAGGATTTCTATGAGGCGGCGGTTGGGTTTGTCCGCTTTTTTGGATGCCATTGCTTTTTCAGTATTTGCCTTGATTTCTGCTATCCGTTCTGGTTGCGATAACTCCTCTAAACTTTCGCCCTGACACCATGTGAACCGTTCACCTGTCTCTGGATTGAATTTCTCATAACCCTTGGCGAGTTCAAAGAGGTCTGGATGCTGTTCTAACAGTCCGACCCACTCGGATTTACGTTGAAAGAAGCAGAAGTAACATCCGGAACGCGTCCGCCACTTGTAATAGTCAGGCAAACCGAGTCCGCTTTCCTCCAAGATTCGGTAGACATCCTCTTTGGTGATGCCATCTTCTTTGAACGGGTATTTAGGCTCAATGTTGCGGAGAGAGGAGATACTCGGCGGCTTGTAACCGATACGATCTTCGTCGGCACGGATAGCGATGTAGTGATACGCATGATCCTCACCGATGTATTCTTCAAAAGGTCTTATTTTCAGGTTGACGGTACACCAGCGGATTTGAGACGACGGTAACAATCCGCCGTAAACTGTCAGCCAGTGATCGAAATCGCGGTTGCTGTTGGCATCGGCGTTCATATTGAGACGGACAATTGGTTTGCCGAGAAACGCCTCTAACCGATCCAAAAAATCGTAAGTCTCCTGCAATTCCTTGCCGGTATCAGAGAAGAAGTATTCCATCTCTGGCACCCTGTCCCGCATATAAACAGCGAGTGCTGAACTGTCTTTACCACCGGAGAGTCCAAGGACGTGGCGGATTTCTTGTGCCATCTTTTCACCTCTCTATTCATCGAGCCGCTGCATCCACTTTTGTGAAATTCGCGCCAAAATTGCGATATGGAGTTCTGGGTTATCGTCTACGTCAAACTTGTCGAAAATCTTCCTGATTTCATCTTCCATTTCAGTGGCTTGTTCGTCAGCAGTTGGTGTTAATGTAACAACCCGTTCCTGTTCGGTTCGATTTGGGGCGGTGATACCTATCCGAATTGGCTCGCCCGTTGATGATTCGGTATGCGCCAATTTTTCATAAGACACCGCTTCAAAATGCCTGAATTTCCTCGCAAGTTGAGCGAGATTGCTTTCAAATTGCACTTTATCAGTGTCTAACCACGCTGATGGCGGCTTTTTAGCGAGAAAAGTCGCGATTGCCTCAAGCCAGCTGCTGAAATCGTGTCCGCCACTACAGACTTGGACTAAAAAACCTTTAAGATCCATCTCAATTGTTAGCATTATTAGCGGTTCCGCTCTTGCCACTAAATCCGCACGGGGATTTTCCTTTGATGGCTTTAAGGTGAAGGCTTCTACCAGCATTTGCTCGATGGAATTCAGCAAAACCTCATAAGTCTGTTCCAATTCGGACAGTGCGTCCCGTAGTACGCCAAAGAATTCCGATACTGATTCGGTACTTGTTGCTGCCTCTGCCCCAAAATCTGAGAACCCGAATGCTTCCGGTAACTGTTTAAAGAGGAGTTCGTCAGGTTCACGCGCATTCAGGACAACTTTACGGAGGTTCTTTGCGTTATCACTCAATTCTTGTGTCGTCAAAGTATATTTCGGCAATTGGGCAATCGTTCGCATTAACGGTGTAACGACTGTTAATAGATCAGGCGTTTGGGTTTCTGTCGATTGATTGAACACCTTTGAAAATTGTGAGAACAGATCGGAGCGGACTCCCGTCATCTGAAACCGTTTCAATTCAAATAGTTGTGGTGCTTTAAGGAGCCTTTCAAAGACCGGCATTGACCAGTCTGCTATAAAAGACCCGTTTTCATAGAGTGCGATTTCTGTTTTGTAGTGGAGTATAACAGCACATAGAAGGATCGGCAGTGGCCCTTCACGAACACCGAACGGCGGCTCCATCAAATGTTCATAGAGTTGGACAACAGGTTGTCGTTCACCTTCACTCGCTTCAAGAAAAGTCTCAATTGCGTTCCATGTGTGTTTTATTTCGTTCTTATCATCTGTTTTTGGTGGATGAAACCCCCATATATCGGAAACTTCACGGTGGATTCCTGTATCTGATAAGAGTGAGCGGTAGATGCTCATTTCAGCGGGATAACCGGTAATGCCGAGGTTCTCTTGGTCACCGTTTTCAAGCATCGCTTGAATTAATTTTTTTCGTGCGGTTGTTACGGCACCAGAGATTTTCCGCCGATTGATGAGTTCATTCCGAATCAACGGGGTCTTGTGGTAAACCGCATCACAGATTTTGGATAGATACTCGTTTCTTGCGCGTTGCGAATCGATATCTATCTCTTGTCCCTTGTGAAACCATCTACAAGGTTCATCACTGTCGCCCCCAAAAATCTTTGTGAGTTGATCAGCGACATCGCGCTCTGCTGCCACCCACCGGATTGAAAGTTCACGTCTCGCCACCGCATCACCTTCGAGTTCAGACGTATTTTCCGAAATCCAGTGCAGACACGCGAGTTCAGTGACAGCATCGTGGAGAAAACGGGTGGAATGTGGAATACCGATCAGCACGTTTTGATGTTCGGTGGCATCCTTTCCGTTCACTTTTTCGATGAACTGATTCACTTCATCTTCACCCGCTGGCAGAGCATAGAGCACCAGACCGTCAGCATCACCGAACGGTTCACTCAGGTTCGCATCAAAGTTTTCAAGATCGGTGTACCGCACCTTGAAATAGCGAAGTGTACCTTTCTCAAACAGGTGTCGACGAGCAATTAGAGGCCGCGGCGGAGCGAGTTTTGACAGGTAATTCGTAAGCGTCTCATTCGGATCGAGGTATCCCTCGGCTTCGTGAGACAACGTTTCGATATCAATGTCGCTTCCCTCCCACAACGCATAGACATCGTTGTAGCGACGGTAAATAACAATTGAACGTTTTTCCAGTGTTTTTAGTGCGGTATCAAACTCCTGATTGAATTCTGCGGTGTGATCATCTAAGGCATAACGCAGGATTCGCTTAGAGGCTTTCAGGTGCGTACTGACTTCTCCGATAATACTGAGCAATCCGATCGTCTTAATGAGTTTAACGAGTGTCGGTGATGGGTCCGTCAGTCGGTTAATAGCCATCTCAATCTCGACCCATTTATCACCGTCGCGTGAGGCGTAAAGTCGGTTCGCTATAGTGGTGTTGAGATAATCGTACAGGTCGGCGATAGACAACATCGGCAGCACGCTTCCATCATAGTGCTGATTTGAAAGGAAATCTTGTAATCCGTAAGGTTCGCTTGAACTCAAAAAAGCAAAGAGCGAACGTTCATTCTGTGCAAACCGCCGGAAGATTGGACCGATGATCAATGCTACGGTCGGGTGAAGTGGAAGACAGTCTCGTAAGAGTCCGCTGAATTCATCGTCGTTCAGTTGAATTGGTTTGAGATCCGATTCAATAGAAACGGATAGACCTTCTCTCCCACGCACTGATTCATCTTGGATAGCGGACGCAATCAGCCGAAGGATCTGTTCTGCGGGTTCGACAAAGGCGATGTCTTCAAACCGTCCTTGTACCTTTGCCCACTCCTCGCGTTGTGATTTCGCGAGCCGATGCGCATATTGTTCAAAAGCTTGATGCAGAATTGTCAATAAAAATAGCGGTGTCTGCGTACTTCGTGTTGCAAATTCGGCAAGGGTCTGTAAGACGAACACATCACCCTGTGCTGGAGATTGCGCAGCGTACTCAAGAAATTTTCCGAGTTCATCAATCACTAACAGGAGACCCGTGCCGCCATGTTCTGCAACATAATGTGTTGCCGACTCGAACAATTGGGTGATTTCAGACGCACTCGGCATCTCTCCATGTTCTGCCGCTTTTGACAGATTTTTGATTTTCCGACGCAGCGAACTACGCGGTGACATGCCATTAAAAGCAGTGATTCCGTGTTCTAATCCTTGCAAAAGCGCGAGTGTAATTGGGGCGCGTTCACCAGAGATAAGCACTGGACAGAACCCGGACGAAGCCATCCGCCGGTTATCGTTTATACGCATAAATCGTTCATATAGCGAGTTGTCTCCACGTCTCAGCATATTTAAAGCCTGTTGCGTTGTGATCGTCCCAGGATCTCCGAGCAGCTTCGCAGCAAAAAGCGCGAATGCTGATTTCCCTGACCCGTAGGGACCAGTGAGGGACCAGGCTTTTGATGTTGCCCCATTCTCTTGTGCAGAGATAAGACGGGTGAGGGTTTCTCGCGCTTTGACAGTCACAATGTACCCATCTAACGCGTTTTCAGTGTAAAAATCGCGCTCCAGATGTACAGAACGCTGAAAACGTTCTGTAATGTGAAAGATATCTGATAAGCGGATGTTACCCATAGTACCCCTCTAAAAGTTCCATTCGATTGAAATTTCTGTGTCGATAGACCTGTTTCAAACCTGACGTTTCGTCATACTGCAACGCACCGGCTGTGAGCTCCTCAAGTTTTTCGAGATGTTCTGTCATCGTGTCCTCGTCTAATCTGAAGACCCGTCCCGGACTTGATGGGGCGTACATTAAATCTGAGAACGAAAGCGATTCTCTCCAAGAAAAGTGGCTTTTCCAAAAAGTATCTAATGCCCACGTAACGACTTCAATAGGTAGTGTCTCTTTGTCGCCTCGCTGAAATTCATATCCACTGCCGTCTGGCAATTCGGCGATTAAATTGAGTTCAACGAGTGGGCAGTCAAAGGTTTCCTCAATGACGGTATCGCTATGACGTGACTGGCAGTAAGTTCGGATAAAACAATTGACATCTCGCTGGAGTGTATTGTCAGAAACGGGGCGCATGGATTGTTTCTGCCGTTGTGCCCATTTGTAAACTTCTCTGGTAAATATAGGCGGTGTGAATTGATTCCCCCTTAGAACGTTAAATGCCCAGTACCACGCCGTTGCCTGATTGGTATTGGTCGTAATCTGCCAGTGAATCAACCACAAAGTGGCGGGGTCGTCAAGGTATGGGTCGAATCCGTTTTCGTCAAAAATGGCTCTGCCGAGGTGAGTTGGTGCGAATTGCCCGCGCTGATAGACGGTTCCCTGCTCACTGAGACGCATGGTAAGTTGCGTAGGTTGACCTGTCCCTTCTTCAATGAGCCTTGATACGCGGCACCAGTGCCGGATGGAACTCACCATGTTTTTTCCGACTCCTAACGTAACAGAGGCGTTCTCGGATGAAAAGACTGCTGGATCTTTTATCACGGCTTCAACACCTTTTTTCAACCATGTGTATCGGAATGGGAATGTTTGGTGTCCGGAGAAGGATGGCGTAATTGTCTGTGGGGAGATTGTGTGCGTGTTACGCAAATTTCACCCTCCCCAGAAGACATGAAAAGAAAAAAAGTCCGCATCTGAGTGAGAGGGCGCGCGGACTCAAAACAGTGGCGAGTGCCGTGAGCGTTTTGTGAAGAGATTTACTTATCGTTTGTAAAGTGGGGGGGGGGGGGGAGGCTTGTTAAAACCTAATACGCGAGTAGGTTCTAAGCGTGTTAAGGGTTGCCGTGGATGGCGATTGTTATCAAGCGCGTGTAGTATTTTGGTTGCGGTTTTTGAGTGTAGGTTTTTCATTATGTTAAATTTTAGCACAAACTTGTGTTAGATGTCAAATTTTTTCGCGCTCAGGCCATTTGAACACTTCTCTGAGATGCCAATCTATAAAATCTTCGTGAGGATGGTACGCTTGCCTCTGCGGAAAATTGATCTCTTTGTCATGAAATTTCATCAACCATTCATCAAAACCGACAGACCCATAAGCATACTCTGAAACGAGGATTTTTAACTCTGACGACAACGTAAAAACCCCACGGTCAAATAGTTTGTGATGTAGGGAACAGAGTGCTAATCCATTCACCTCTGTATCAGGACCGCCTGCCTGATGCCATTTAATATGGGAAGCTTCCAAGGCAACGGGTTGGTTTCGTAACTTCACATCAAAACCACAAACAGCGCATCTATAATTATAGGCTCTTAGAACATTTTCGCGGAAGTCTGGAATCCGAGATTGTAACTGTAGTAACGGAAGCACAATCCCAACTGTCTGTAAAATATCGCTATGATACGAGAATGGGAAATGGGAATTTAATAGGTTCTGTACAACCTCAAAAGCGATTTGCGGCTGTTGCTGAAGTTGATAGGCAATGGGTTCAGGAAAACCCCCTACACCGTAACGTCTTAATTCATCTATACGAGCATCACCAGTTGATGTTCCATCCTTTCGTATGTATTCCTGAATTTTGTGGGCATCAGGTATTTCCCAGATTCTGTCTTTTTCGTTTCGCAACCGCCAAAATGGGTACTGAGGTTGGTGAGTTGATCTTAATGGTCCAAACTCTTTAAGTAAATTCCGAAGATCGTCCTCCGCGTCAGCGTATGAGATGAGTCTATCTTCACCTCGCAGCAATTTTCCGATTGCGTATAAGACTAATAACGGCTTATGTACTGCACGTTGATCTTTGCTCTTCCATATATTCAAATTCTGAAATCTCTCAATAATCTCTTTTCTTGTCATTCTCACAGTACCCTGTTTTGCGGTTCAATTGATAACCGGCATTCAAGCGTGCTTAGTATGCTCCTGAGCATGTCCAACAGCGGGCATTCGCTAGCGAGGTGGAACATAGTTACTCAGAAAATCCACTGCATTAACAATCGGAATTTCCTGATATGAACTAAGCGAAAGCAAATGCTGGTCTCCGCTAACGATCACGTCGGCTTCCGCCTCTATTGCACAAGCAATGATGATGTTATCGTCCGGATCGTCAGGAACAGCATTAACAGTAATTGTTCCGGGGACCAAAACGGCAAACGTTTTGAGTACTTCAAGATATTCAGCGATGTCGTCATCTGATAGGTTGTGTTTTTGTTGAATACGTGGACGATGCACAACTGCCGTAAATTCTTCCAGTATAGAAGGGGATATTGCTAATTCAATCAGACCGATATGCCAGAGCTGCACGATTTGAGCTGGATTTCCATTAGGACGAATAATCGCGCTAATATGCTGGTTTGTATCCAGTACGACACGCATCAGGAAGACAATTTACTCCTCTTACGTGTTCTCTCTGTGCGCACTTCGGCAATTGCTTGTTCGATATTTGCTTGTGCTTCTTCTTCACTTACTGCTGGCACTTTTTCCCATATTCTATCCAACACTGAAAAGGCTTTCTCACGCTGTTGAAGTATCTCCTCATAGGCTTCAATGGGAACAATGGCAGCAAGCGACTTGTTAGCATCTTTGACGATCAATCGGTCTCCGTTGTGGTAGACACCATCGAGCAATTCGCCAAGTTTCTGCTGTAATTCCGTTGCCGAGACTTCTTTTTTCATCGTTTTCTCCGATTATTATCGTTGGTATACGAGACACAAAGTATATTTTCAAGTATACTATAGATTCGGCGAAAAGTCAAAGGCTTTTGTTAATTAGCAGAACCATTCAGTCCTTCCAAGAAGATTGACGAAGTGCCTCTATTTCTTTCCGAAACACGCTTGACGGATCGTTGATAACTGAAAACTTAAACCCCCAAAAATGCACAAAAATCGAAAAATACATTAAACATACATTAAAATACAATAGAATCACAATATGTTGACGCATTTTCCATTTGATTACCCAGAAAATGCCCCGTATAATTAATACGTGATTTAGAATGTAAAGCCCAAAATACAGCTTATGCGAGGTTCGATACGCTTTAGAGGTGCCGGTGGCTCTCTGACGCAGCGACAATATATGCGTCCGCGGGCAGTCTCTTTGGCATTCGCGGCACCCAACGGAAACGGGAAACACCAATGAATCTTGGTTCAGACAACTAAAAACTAACAACAAAATTATTTTTTTCTAATGAGGCATCATGCAAAAAACGCTCACAAACCCTTATATTGACTGGCTTCACAACACACATCAAAAAAATACCAAAAAGCAAAAAAAGATACCAAATGGTATCTTTTTGGCGCGAAACCTGTCTTTGGTATATCTCAAATAGAGTGGACATGCCTTATTAAAAAAACGCAAAGTCACGTCACATTCCGCGTCACACGTGGGTTCTGCACGTCACAGTGACGTTTAAACGTCACATTAAACACATAGTCGAAAAGTCGCGATTCGGTGATCGCGTCTATCGCGGTGTATTGGGATTTGGAGATCCCACCTCTCTTTGCTGACGGTTGATCGCTGATCGCTGACGGCTATATAAAATTTCATAGCAAATTTCATAGCAGCTTTTAACAAGCCCGCTACTAAAACGGTTCAAAACCCTGTCATAGATTAGGTTTATAGCACTTCATAGCATTCGCTACTTTTCTGGATTTGCTATGAAAACTATGAAATTTTACACCATAGAAATTGAAATGGCACCGGTGATATGCTATACTATCAACGTTATTGTAAACCTATATCAGAGGACAGATATGACGGATATCCACATTGAATCGTTTGACTACCCTTTAATCGAGATACCTGCTGGCGCGTTTACGATGGGGACGATTCCGACTGGGATGCGGAAGACGGATCCAGAAGAACCGCAACGGAGCGTCCAACTGGATGCTTACGCTATCGGCGCGTATCAGGTTACGAATGCACAGTACGCACGGTTTTTGGAGGCGACGGGATATGCGCCCCCAGAGTTTTGGAACGATAAACGTTTTAACGCACCCGATTTTCCGGTCGTCGGGGTGAGTTGGCACGATGCGACGGATTTTTTGGCGTGGCTCGGTACGCTTGAGAACGTGGCGTATCGGTTGCCGTCGGAGGCGGAATGGGAGAAGGCGGCGCGTGGGCACGATGCGCGGGAGTATCCGTGGGGAAATGTATGGGATGCGAGTCGTGCGAATACATCGGAATCGGGGAATAAGCGGCTGATGCCTGCCGGGAGTTATCCGTCGGGTGTGAGTCCTTACGGGTGCTACGATATGGCGGGTAACGCCTACGATTGGTGTTTCGACTGGTTTCACATGGAGGCGTATAAATACTCGTCTGATGAGAATCCGTTAGGTGCGAGTGAAGGTCGTCGGAAAGTGATTCGGGGGGGGGCGTGGGTTGCGCGTGGTGAGTTTGCGGCGCGTTGTGCGAGTCGTGCAGCGTATGAACCGATCCGCGGGCTGCATAGCGTCGGTTTTCGGGTTGCAGTGGATGTATAATGGGTATCGGCTGTCAGCCGTTAGCTATCAGAAAGAGAATCTGATAGGGATATACTTCTTTCCAAGCAATTTATAAAATAAGATAGGTTAGTTTTTTTACAAGAGACGTAAAAGACAAGGATACCTAAAATCCGCGAAATCTGTGTAATCCGTGTAATCCGCGATTTGCGGCGTACTCGCCCAAATGCGACGTGCATTCAGACGAATAAACCCCCTAAATCCCCCTTATCAGGGGGACTTTAAGAGTATATGTGTAAACTTATTTTCGGATTTCACGATAATATGCAGAAAAAACCTTTATACGAACACTACCAAGATTTTCGAGATGCACTGTTAGACTGGTTCAAGGATTATCAGCGTGATATGCCGTGGCGTAACACAGACGATCCCTACCGGATTTGGGTCTCTGAGGTGATGCTCCAGCAGACGCAGGTCAAGAAGGTTGTGGACTACTATGAGAAGTTCATCGCACGGTTTCCGAATGTGTCGGATTTGGCGGCTGCACCGCTACAAGATGTGCTGAAAGTCTGGGAAGGGTTAGGGTATTACGCGAGGGCACGAAATCTCCACAAAGCGGCACAGGTTATCGTGAATGAACTCGATGGCGGGGTGCCGCGGGACTATGCCACCTTTCGGAAGTTGCCGGGTGTCGGGGATTATAGTGCGGCGGCGGTGCAGAGTATCGCTTTTAACGCGCCATACGCGGCGGTCGATGGGAACATCAAACGCGTGTTGGCTCGCCTGTTTCTGATGGACGCACCGATCAACGATGCGAAGTCGGCGAAGCTGTTTCAGGCAAAAGCGGATGAACTTTTGGATCGGAACGCCTCGGGACTCTTCAATCAGGCGATGATGGAATTGGGGGCAATGGTGTGTCGTCCGCAGTCACCAACCTGTCTTGTGTGTCCGGTGAACCCGTTTTGTGAGGCGTTCCGGACGGGTCGTCAGGACGAGTTTCCGAAGCGGCGCGCGTCGAAGCCTACACCAGAACATCATCTCGCTGTCGGGGTTATCTATAACAGTGCAGGCGAGGTATTGATTACGCAACGGCAGTTGGATGGATTGCTCGGTGGACTCTGGGAGTTTCCGGGTGGTCAGATTGGTGAAAATGAAACCGCTGAGGCAGCTTGTGTTCGCAATATTGCTGAGGTCGTCAATCTCTCTGTCACGAATGCCCGGTATCTGACGCGGGTGCGGCATGCGTTCACGCATTTCAAGATCGTGGTGGATGTCTTTCAGTGCGATTATGCGGCGGGTGATGTTGTGTTGAATGGACCGCGGGATGCGAAGTGGATTCAGGTTGCGGCACTGCGGGACTATCCGCTCCCGCGTGCGACGCATAAGTTTTTGGATAAGTTGATGAGTGGCAGTCAGCCGTCAGCGTCGAAACAGTAGAAAGTTGTAAGGTGTTCTAAAGTTTCAAAGTCAGTAAAGTGTTCTAAAGTGTTTTTGCTTGGATATTTCTGCGTATTTCCGCTCGTAAAGTTGAAAGAAAGCACCGGTAATTTCACGGCAACCTCTTAACAACTTTAGGCACTTCCCAACTTCAGCACACTTGCAAACTTTCTTACCTTTAGAACACTTGCAAACTTGTCAACTTTTCCGCGATAGCCGACTGCTAATCGCTGACGGCTGACAGCCGACTGCCGACGGCTGATGGCTAACCGCTAATTTTCCCCGAACTTTGCCTCGTATTTTTCCCAGACTTCATCGGATAACGGGGTGCTGGCGGCTCGGACGTTTGCTTCGAGCTGCTCAACGTTGAGACTCCCGATGTTGTTGCCTTGAATCCGGTCTTCTTTCAGACAGAACTGGATTGCAAGTTGAAGCAAACTTATTCCTTCTTCAACGCACCACTCCCAAATTGGGTATGCTGCTGCAACATCACCTTCTTTTTTCCAGCGTCCACGTTCAATTTCTGCATCGATATCGACACCTGTGAGGATACCGCGTAAGATAGACCAACCGTTCATAACACCGATGTCGGCTTCAGCGGCAGCCGGGAGAACAGTGTCAGCGGCGGTCTGGCGGATGAGGTTGTAGTCGTTGAAGCACAAGATGACATCGACATCGCCTGTCGCCATCGCTTTGAGATGGAAATCGTGCTGCCGCATCCCGTATCCGACGTAGTTCACAAGCCCGCGGGCTTTACACTGGAGCAAACCGTCAAGCGTGCCGCCTTTTTCGAGGGTCGGATCAATTTCGATGGGGTCGTGGATGAGCATCCCGTCAAGGTAGTCTATGTTGAGAATTTGGAGCTGGTCCTCGAGGTCAGCGATGGTGCGTTCGGCGGAATAGTCGGGTCTGCCTTGTCCGTAGCCGCCCCACTCAGCGGCGGAGTGGCAGCAGAGCCGAGCGGTAATGATGACATCCTCGCGCGGGATCTCCTTCATCGCCAGACCGAGTTTCCGCAGGGAATCCCCATAACAGCGTGCGCAATCGAAATGGTTCACACCGAGGGAGATTGAGTGCTTGATGAGTGCGATAGCGTCTTCGTCTGAGACGAATCCGAAGTTGTTTCCAAACCCCTGCGTCCCGAACGGAACAACAGGGATACTCAATTCCGTTCTTCCCAAGCGTCGTCTCGGAATTGTCGGTAGATCTTGGTTGGTTGCCATAAAAATCCTCAGAATAGTTATAAGTTGTTAGTTATAAGTTATAAGTCTGTTTTCTGATGCTGGATCATCTCTTTGTAAATGTCGTTACCGAATTGAAGTCCCAACGGTTACCAAAAGATATTGAATAATCATAAGCTTCTTAACTAAAAACTTATAACTTATAACTTCTTACTGACTCTAATATTGATCCGAGCCTTCAAGTGGCAGCGGGACTGCCCAGACGTTTCTATATCTAACGTCGTTGCCGTGGTCTTGCAAACGGAGTGGACCTGGTTCGGCAGCTTCACCGACGCTTCCGCCTGTTGTGCTTGCGAGCTGCGCGTTGTTGATGATGACCAAACCGTTCTGAATAACGGTGATGCGTGGCCCTTCGGTCATCTCGCCTGCGTCGTTGAAACGTGGTGCGCGGAAGGTAATATCGTAGGACTGCCATTCGAGCGGTGGTTTGCAAGCGTTGACGAGCGGTGCGAACTGGTTGTAGATTGCGCCGCAATCGCCCATCCCAGGGGCATCAATGCCGTAGGAGTCCAAGACCTGTACTTCGTATCGACCTTGGAGGAATACGCCGCTGTTGCCTTTTGCCTGTCCGGTGGCTTCCGGCATATCGGGGCATCTGAATTCGATATGCACGAAGTGATCCGTAAAGGTTTCCTTGCTGATGATGTCGCCGGTGCGGGGGATGACGAGCATTGCGTCGCCTTCGACTTCCCAACCCGCTTCGCTGCCATCCATGCTTGTCCAGTTGCTAAGGTCTGTGCCGTCAAAGAGAACGACTGCGGATTCTGGTGGTGTTTGTGTCATGAGTTTTCCTTTCGCATATTATGCGTTGAAAATAACAATTTCCAATCATTTTAATGAATTCCGTTTTTTTGTCAAGAGGGTATTTAGCCGTCGGCTATCGCGGAAAAGTTGACAAGTTTGATAGTGTGCTAAAGTTGAGAAGAGTTCTCGGATAACTTTATTTGGCGAAACACCCAAGCAAAACACTTTAGAACACTTTACAGACTTTGAAACTTTAGAACACCTTACAACTTTCTATTGTTTCTACGCTGGATGCCGACAGCCAACAGCCGATGGCCAAATCCCCTTGACAAAAACTGGTGTGTGGATATAATGAGAGCAAATCTGATTGATGATGTTCATGAAGAGGTTTAGATGTCCACGCAAGGTCCCAATCTGCTATATATCCACTCCGATCAGCACGATCCTTATGTTACCGGCTGCTATGGGGATCCATTGGTACAGACTCCCAATCTCAATAGCCTTGCCGCCGAAGGGGTGGTGTTTGAAAACGTCTATTGTCCATCTCCGATCTGTGTGCCCTCCCGGATGTCGATGCTGAGCGGACGCTATCCGCACGAAAACACTGTGTGGACGAACAGCCATATCCTCAATTCTGGGATACCGACTTTCGCACATGCGATGGGTGCAGCGGGGTATCAACCGGTGCTTGTCGGACGGATGCATGCGTTGGGACCCGATCAACTGCACGGATATGCTGAACGTCTCGTCGGTGACCACGGACCGAACTATCACGGTGGAAGCGGCGTTGATCACGGCGAACTCTCTGGAACAGCGGGACCGGCGCGTGTGAGTCTCGAAAAGTCGGGCGCGGGGCAGAGTGCGTATCAGGTTCACGATGAAGATGTGACGGCAGCGACAGTCGATTATCTCAACCGACTCGGTGTGCAGAAACGGGCAGGCCTTCTGGAGACACCCTTTTCGATTTCTGTCGGGTTCATGCTGCCGCATCAGCCGTTCGTTGCACGTCAAGAGGATTATCAACGCTATGAAGGACGGATGACGATGCCTGAAAATCCTGAACCTTTTTCGGAGGCGTTACATCCGCACTTCCAGCGGTGGCGTGAGAAATGCGGTATCGTTGAGGTCTCCGATGCTGAGATTCTCCGCGCACGCACGGCGTATTGGGCGTTAGTCACGCGGATGGACGTGATGATTGGACAGATATTGACAGCACTCCGAGAGAACGGGTTGGACGAGAACACGCTAATCCTTTATAGTTCGGATCACGGCGAACAGGTCGGTGAACACGGGCTTTGGTGGAAACAGACGTTCTATGAGCATTCGGTGAAGGTGCCTGCAATTTTATCGTGGCGTGGCACATTGCCAGAGGGTGTTCGATGTAATCGCGTTGTCAGTGCGTTGGATTTGAATGCGACGATGCTGGATGCGCTTGAGGCACCTGCTTTGCCACATTCTCGCGGACGGAGTATCTTGCCGCTGCTCCGTGGTGAAGACCCGCAGTGGGAGGACATCGCTTTTTCTGAGTATTGCACCGATGACGGTTGCTATCATCGGATGGTTCGCGATGGCGAATGGAAACTGAATTACTATCACGGACAACCGTCGCAGCTATTCAACTTGGCGGAAGACCCGAACGAATTGCATGACCGAGCAGACGATTCAGCGTGCAAAGATATCTTGGAACGATTGACAGAGAAGGTATTAGGTGGCTGGGATCCTGAGCAGGTTGCGGCACAGATGACAGCGAAGCGTGCGGACACACAACTCCTCGGTAGATGGGGACGGAACACACAACCGACGGATCAATACCGTTGGAATTTACTACCCGAGATGGATTATTTGGATTGAATTAGTATAAGTATAAGTTTTATAGGACTCACGCAAATTTAGCACGCTATGGGAGATTTTTCAGTTTTAAACCCCCTAAATCCCCCTTATCAGGGGGACTTTGAGAGGCAATGGACGGTTTAAACCCCCTAAATCCCCCTTATCAGGGGGACTTTGAGAGGCAATGCGTAAGTCCTAAACTATATATTTTCGTATAGGAGGAAGAATAACATGGCGAACAGTCCGATACTTAAGGGTGAGCGTTTTAGTGAAGAGAAAACAAAAGAGATTGCCGAGCAATTTTTCCGTGATGGATACGTCCATATTCCCGGGGTGCTGACAGCGGGTGAGGTTGCTGCACTACGCGAGAAGTCGGACGCACTTTTTGCGGACCCGGAACTCATGGAACACACCAATCCAGAACTTGCGGATGTCCGATATATCCAGATGGGTGCACACACCGATTCGGGTGAGACGTTACCCTTCATTTTACGGAATACGATTGAATTGGATCCCATCTTCCGGGATATGCTCCTCCGTGAACCGATTCTGAGTTTAGCGGAGGCGATTGTCGGTGAGAATTGTAAATTTTGTGGGCAGAATGTCCTGCGAAATCTACCCGGACTCTCGATTGACACGTGGCATGTGGACGGTTCAGTGCATTTTCCGGTCACTGAGGAGATGCCGCGCCACGACCCACGCTTGCGGATGCCTGTGATGTGGTTCACCGTCCAGATGGCGTTGAACGATATTGATACGCTTGAGGAAGGACCGACGCAGTATGTACCCGGCAGCCACTACTCCGGCAGACATCCGAACGATCAGGAAAATCCTGAATTTGAGGGCAACAAGCCGGTCTCTATTTTCTGTAAGGCGGGTGACATCTACCTGCAGGATCCGCAGTGTTGGCACCGCGGTGCGCCGAACCTTTCTAACAAGACGCGTTATATTATACAATCGCAGTATGCGGCGTATTGGGCGTATTGGCGGTTTAGTCTCTGTAACGGGGTGCCTGTGCCTGAAGAGGCAATCGAAAATGCGGATGATCGGTTGATGAGCCTCTTAGGCCGTCCGCGTGTGAGCGAATTGAATTAATCGCCTAAACAGATGAAAAACCCCACCGTTGTAAACTTCTTTGTGGTATTGATTGTTTATAGTAGAACCTATAATTAATTGGGCACACTCAAACAGTCTGAATGCCTATAACAGGCATTCAAACTGGCACAAACTAAAAGTTTATGCTACAAATACTAAAAAGAGGAAACGGACAGATGAAACAACAACGGATATTGTCGGTTATTTGGATTGCTGTAGTGGGGTTGTTCATCAGTTTAGTCCCGCAACTTAGGGCGGATGAACACACTGAACCTAACCGGAGTGATTGGGTGCAAACCAACGGTCCTTACGGTGGAGAGGTTCGCGCCCTTTATGCAGCCCCGAAAGGCGTGCTGCTCGCTGGAACATGGGGCGCGGGCATCTTCCGTTCAACGAATCGCGGCAATACTTGGACACCCGTCAATACAGGATTAGCCTACGAACCGGGAGAGGGGTTTGTATACGTTGAAGTCTTCGCACAAAAGGGAGAGGTGCTTTACGTTGGCACACAGAACGGTTTATACGCCTCAACTGATGGCGGAAACAGATGGCATCCCGTTCCAAACTTCCGAAAGCATGAATCCATCAGGGGTATTGTGGTTATTGGTGACCGTATATACGTTGGCAGCTTAAATACAGGTGTTTGGTATTCGGATGATGACGGCGGCTCGTGGCAACAGGTGAACGATGGGTTCGGACCTAAGTCGGTTCGTGCACTTTCGAGTATAGGGACAACCCTTATTGTTGGGGAGCACCGGCTTTATCGCAAAAGAGCGAATGCGGACGCATTGACCGCTATCAACGACGATTTTTTTGTGCAGCGGGTTGAGTCCCTTGCGGTTATGGACGGTCTGCTCTACGTAGGCGCGTATACAAACGAAGGGGAAATTTTCAAATCTAATGACGAAGGGGATTCATTGACCCACATCACCCCAGAAAAGATGAGAAATCCCGTTATAGCGTTGGCTGTGTTCGGGGCAACTGTGTACGCCGGGACGTATGGCAGCGGCGTTTTCCGTTCCGACGATCGCGGCAATTCCTGGACAGCCGTCAACGAGGGGTTGACAGATCAGAAGGTCTGTGCTTTGTTGGCAGTTAATGAAGACACTGTCTTCGCTGGCACTGCAGAAGGTGGTATCTTTCGCACAATGGACGGTGGCGATTCTTGGGTGGAAGTTAACACAGGCTTGACGAATACGATGGTTGATGAGTTGGCAGTTGTTGGAAACACAATTTACGCCGGGATGCGCGAAGAGCTTGTTTATACAATTGACGGTGGAGAATCGTGGCAACCCCTACAGATTTCTTCAATGCCGGTCGAATATCTGTTTTCTACGTTATCCGTTTCCGAAGGTGCGCTTTACGCAGGTGCTATTCGATTTGCCCCACTCGATCAAGGCGGTGTCATAGCCGGTGTTTTTAGGTTGAATAAAGCGCATGGTAAATTGGATGTAGTTATCCCTAATAGTGAGTTAACCGGAATTCAGTGTTTGGAAATTGTCGGTCCGACCTTCTATATCGGGACGGGAAAGGATGGCGTTTTCCAGTGGGAGAAGGACTCAGATCCCTGGACTACCAGTCTTGGTTTAAAAGGACCCTTCATCACGGCGTTGTTGGTGAATGGCGAGAATATCTATGCTGGTTCTGGTCAAGGCAGAATTTATCGTTCGGAAAATTCGGGAAAATCGTGGAAACCCGTCAATTCAACAGATATGGCAGGTAGCAGTATATCGGGGTTGAGATGGGTTGGATCAACGCTTTACGCATCCGCTTGGGGTAACGGAGTCATCCGTTCGGTTAATGGTGGCGATTCTTGGACACCTATAAACGACGGTTTGGATGATACGGCAGTTTTGACAATGGTGGCAGTTGGCACCGAGCTTTACGTAGGCACTTATAGTAAAGGCGTTTTCCGGTGGATGGCAGATAAAAGATGGTGGGAGCCGATCGGTTCCCTGCATCTCCACCAAATTCTGTCGTTAGCAGTCCTTGACGATTTTCTCTACGCGGGTACAAGCGCAGGCGGTGTGTATAGGATTCAGATTGAGAAGTAGGTATATTGATTAGGGTGAACGGAGAACCCAGGGACTGTGCCTACTACTTTTAAAAAGAGGAAGGGATATGTGCGAAACACCACTTCACTTCAGAACTATTAACGAGATTGCGGAAGAAATTGCGACTAAGCAGTTATCGCCTGTGGACGTTACAGCTGCGATGCTCCAACGCATTGACCAACTTGACGGTCAACTCAAGAGTTACGCAACTGTGACAGCAGATCAAGCGATGGCTGCCGCACAAGCGGCGGAACAAGAAATTAATGCCGGAATGTATCGCGGTCCGCTTCACGGTGTCCCTATCGCAGTGAAGGATCTCTGTTTTACCAAGGGCATCCGAACGATGGGCGGCGTGGAAGTCCTCGCAGGGCACGTGCCTGCCTTTGATAGCACGGTCATCACAAAACTTGCGGCTGCGGGTGCAGTCCTGCTCGGTAAACTCAATCTGACGGAAGGTGCGATGGGCGGGTACAATCGTAATTTTGATATTCCGAAGAATCCGTGGAATCCGGATCGGTGGACGGGTTCGTCGTCGAGCGGTTCGGGGGTCGCGACGGCGGCGGGGCTGTGCCTCGGTTCACTTGGCAGCGATACAGGCGGTTCCATCCGATTTCCCTCGGCAGGATGCGGTGTCGTCGGGATAAAACCGACGTGGGGCAGGGTGAGCCGTTACGGTGTACTCGCACTTGCTGAATCGATGGATCATGTCGGTCCCATGACGCGGAGTGTCGCTGATGCGGGGATTATACTTAAGGCGATCGCTGGGTTTGACCCAAACGACCCGACTTCTCTGCCTAATCCGGTGCCGAATATGCTTGAAGGGATAGGACAGGACCTCCAAGGTGTGCGCATCGGGTTCGATGAACACTATGCGACGCACGATATTGACACCGAACTCGCCGATGCGGTGCGCACCGGTGTGAAAGTTCTTGCGAATCAAGGTGCTGAAATCGTTGAAGTGGAATTGCCCGACGTGGATGAATATGTCTCCGCATGGCCCACGCTGTGTACGACTGAAGCGGTCGTAGCACATGCAGCCACTTATCCGTTCCGACGCGATGCCTACGGTCCTTGGTTCCAAGGCTGGCTTGATATGGGTGCGAAGGTATCAGGTGCGGAATATGCGAAGGCGAACAACCTGAGAGCCGCCTGCACAGGACATCTTAGAAGGGTATTTTCGGAAATTGATGTGTTGGTGTGTCCGTCGATGTCGGCACCACCGCACGTTGTCACGGAAGAGATGTTGTACGGCGCGTATGAACCCCGAGATCCGAAGTTCCAACGGTTTACCGTGCCGTTCAACTACAACGGGGCACCGACGCTATCCGTGCCGTGCGGCATGAACAGCGAAGGGCTACCGTTGAGTCTTCAGTTTGTTGGGAAGCACCTGACAGAACCGTTGTTGTGTCGGGTTGGACACGCTTATGAAAGTGCGACACCGTGGCAGGACTTTCATCCGGATGTTTAAAGACATGAACCGGTAATTTATTGACGAAGTCCGGTGCGGTTCCAAACCGCACCTACCGGCCTGGGGAAACTGACATTTAAAGTGCTATTTCTGTGGCAGGTGATACCCCTCTTTCGTCGTTTGGATGCTGTAGAGGCAATTCTCTGCCGTAATATAAAGCGTCTTGCTCGTTTTGCCGCGTCCGAAGGCGACGTTGGTGGGTTTATCCGGTGTCTCAACGTACGCCAGTTCTTCACCTTCAGGTGTGTAGACATGCACGCCTTTTTGGGTTTCATCGCGCACTGCCACGTATAGATTCCCTTCCGCATCGACGACCATTCCATCAGGACCGTCCTGTGGCGCGTAATCAACGAGTGTCTTTCGGAAAGTCGCTGTGCCTTCTGATGAGAGATCATAAGCGAGGAGTGCCATGTTTCCCTTACGGATCGGCACTTCATCAGGAAAACTTCCCATCGCGCCGTTATCGTGGCTGATGACATAGAGCGTTTTTTGATCTGGAGAGACTGCCACGCCGTTCGGTTTGCCAGCATCCGTAACAACGAGATGGATAGAGCCGTCTGGATCGATGCGGTAGACCCCGAAGATGGGTTGTTCGACGGGTTCATGTCCAGCATACCGTGGGTCTGTAAAGTAGATGCGTCCCTGTTCGTCAATTGACAGATCGTTCGGCGAATTAAAGGGTTTTCCGTTATACAGTCCTGCGATGATTTCGCTTTTACCGGTTTCCATATCTGTCCGTGTAATCCTGCGTCCCCCGAAATCCGCGCCTTCCGCGATCACCAAACGACCTTGCGCGTCAAACTTCGTGCCGTTGGACATCCCACTTGGCGAACGAAAAACGGTTGTTTCGCCAGTTTCTGGATTGTGTTTCCAGATATTTCCGGCTTGCATATCCGTCTGATCCGTGAAGGTGATGTCGCTGAAATAGACCATCCCGTCTGGTGCGACGGAGACCCCTTCTGTGAAATGCGCGCCGTCGAAGAGTTCTTTGAGTTCCGCACCTGGGGCAAAGATCGCATCGCTGCCGGCGGCATACCCGATGAGGGTAGGCGCGAGTGCCGCAGCAAGGGTGCATACAATAGTTTGAGACATTTGTAGATTCGGCATATTTCCCTCCTTAATGTAAGGCAAAGGCAAATTCTGTTTTTGAATGACAGGATTTTAGCACACGCTGTGAAGGCTGTCAACCCATCGGATGAGGCCCATGAGTTATCGCGTCTTGCCGAGCGTGGGCATAGACGGCATCCTGAATCTCAAGAATTCTGACTGCATCGGCAACCGTCGGCTCGAAGGTGTCGCCATCACGGATTGCGTCAAATGCTTTGCGCATTATCCCCCGCATCCGCGCACCGTGCGAGATGTCCTCACTGAACTGCACGCCTTCTGTGGTATGCACTTCAATCAAGGGTTCGCCGTTGCGACCGTATTGCTCAAATACGGATGCCTTTGTACCGATAAATCGAAAGAAGTGATCACCACCGCGTGTACCAGACGGGTAGTTGTAACCCGATTCGATAATGCCAGTGATACCGCTTTTCGTGCGTAGCACACCCACCCCACTATCCTCCACGCCGCGGCTATACATGGCGTTGGACATGACCGCACCGACGACCGTAATTTGTTCGTCGCCGACGAATTGGAGGAATGTGTCAATACCGTGTGCTGCCTCGACTGCCCAACATCCGCCGCCAGAGATACTCGGATCGTTGTGCCACGCGGACGGGGTCGGATCGTAACGGGACGGGGGACCGTTATTGAGCCGACTATTGTATAACACGAGGTCTCCCAAGCTGCCGTCAGCGACCATCTCTTGGACGACATTCACGATTCGGCTTACACGGTTCGGTAGCGTCAGCGCGCTGAAGACACCGTGCTTTTCAGATGCCTCAGCAGCGGGACGGAGCCTGTCGGCACAATCCGCAAACGGTTTGTCCAAGAGGTACGGAATACGCCGGTCTACGCATGCCTGGACGTGATCTCCCATCTCAATATGTTTTCCTGCGACGAGCACAGCGTCGGGTTTGCTCGCATCAAGACATTCTGCTGCTGTCTCGAATCCGGGACATTGAAAATCGTCCACCAACTGTTGTCGGGGCGCAGGTTCACCGTCCATCACCCCGACAATCTCATGTCCGAGTCCGTGCGCCGTGCGCGCCATGCTGCGTCCGTGATGACTATAAGAAAGCACCGCTAATTTCATGTTTTATCTCCGTAGTAGTTGTTAGTTATAAGTTATAAGTTTTTAGTTAACTTCGGATGTTCTCACATCTCCTTATCACGTTGCAACCCAATGGCGGTTGTGGCATCCACAAGAAAGCGTTGATAAATCACAACCCAGACTTATAAGTTATAACTTATAACTTATAACTTATAACTATTATCGATAAAATGAATACATCTGCAAGCCGGTGAAGAGCCGAATGAGTACCCATATACCGCCTATCATGAATTCACCGAGGATTAGCCCCAGAAACAGCGGATATGCTTTGCGATACAGACGAATCCCGCCGACTTTTAGCAATATCGTTTTGATGCCCCAACTCAGAAATATTGAGAACCAGAGTCTGCCGATCGTCGATCTTTCGCCAGCGACGAGATAACCCGCCGGATGGAAGGGCCAGAACGGAAACACTGTCCGAAGCCACCAGAGAAAACCCGTGAAGAGCGCACCGATACCGATAAAAGTCACTGCGGCAACATCGGTTTCCGTAGGGTGTGAAATCCACTTTTGCAGGAGATTGTATCCGCCTGTGCCGAGATCGCTGACGAGCCCGATCTTGTATCCGACGAGGAGGTATGCCCAAAACGATGCAAGAATCCCTACCACTGCAGCGAACATCATCGCGACAATCAGTCTACCGGAACGCATACCCGACTCCTCCGCGAGTTTGAACCCTTCGAGCGTGTGTGGCATCGGATTCGCGCGAGAGCCGCGATTGAAGGTGAGGTAGAGACGCATCATTGTCAAACTACCGTGCGACAGGATTCGGGTACCGAAGATGTCCGTGAGGATACCGTGCGGCGTTGCGTAAGTACGGATTGTCGGCGGACCGACTTCGGCGCGGATACGGGTGAGACTCATGGATAACAGGTAATAGATAAGAAAATAGAGCCCTATTGTCCAGAATGCCATGCCGCCTCGGTGTGAAAAGACGAATAGGAATATCAACCCACCGACTAATCCGAATGCTGCCCATCGGTAACGCATCGGTTCTCGACTGTCGTCGATTTCACCGGGCGCGCTGTATCCGCGAAAGATGTGCTTCGCAACCCGAAAAAAGAAGCGTCGTCCGCCCCAGAGCGCGAAGCACGAGAGAACGAGGTAGCCGCCCATTATCTGCTGCCAGTCGTAAGGAAACCCCGGCATAATATCGAGTCCAAGCGCGCTGCCCAATATCCGTTCCGCTTTCCAGAACCAATAGAAAAACCAGACGGAAAATGACATCTCTAACGGCATGAGGTAAGCGAGCCCGACAGCAAAGGAACGGATATAGATAGGTGTCCAACCGATAGAGTTCCACGGTTTTTGCGTGAAGTATTGACCGATCTCAGCGTGCCGTACCGGGATTTCGGGAAGTTCTGGGAAAAGGACATGCACACCGTTGATGAGGTTGATACCGCCAGCAATCGCGAAGCCGAACCACATCATTTTTGACTTGAAAAGCCGTCCATCGAGTCTCGTCATCTCCAGTGGTAACTGCACAATCGGATAGGATAACCGTTCACTCTCAATCCACTGTCTTCGGAGGAAAACATCGATACAGATCATCACCCAGATAAGCACGGTCAGAAATACTGTCCACCAGAGCATCGGACGGAGCCATCCGAGCAGATGCTCTTTCCGATAAACAGTGCTTTCGCCGTCGTAAAGCAGTTTCAGGCTTGCTTCGTCGTTAGAGGTCAGCCATGCAGGTAGGTGTCGCCAGAAGAGTTGTTTCCACTCGTTTTCGGGGGTTGCGAACCAGTATCCATCCGAGATTGTCGGGATGACGGTTTGCATCATATCGTGTCCCGCGATTGCTGAGGAGAGTGAGAGCATTGCGAAGACCGTCAGCAGTTCATCCTGTCTGAAAGCGAACTTTGGCAGGAATCGTTTTAGCAATAGGTTGAACGGGATGAGCACCATCAACGTGATAATCACGTTGTAGATGAGCGACATCGTGGTCGGCAGGGTACTCCAAAATTTGAGGTGGTTTGCCATGATGAAGTAGGTGTTCACCGGAATCAGTAGCAAACCGAGCGCGATGGCACGAAACGTTACGCCGGGATGGGGGATTTGGTTTTTCAAGGTCGCGTTTGGCATAAAGGGATTGGTACTTGGGGTTTATTGTAGTATGTTTTATTGAGAATTGAACAGACGATGAATTGTCTATTACAGACCTTGTTTCCTAAGAAAAATTGTTGCTTTAATTTTTTCCACAGCAAAGCGTCTACGTTGACGCAGATAATACTCTACAGTCTTTATAAATATACATTATATACACCATCATTCAGGTCATAGATAATATCTCTCTTAATGTTAAGATTTTGGGCAATATCATCTGGATCCTCATTGTTGTTCAATTTTTCAAAAATCAAAGACAACGTATCTGTATCCACGCCAGTTTCGTGAGTTAAGTAGTCAAAATTAATCGCGTCTAAGTTGAAACGCCGATCCGCTGTGAATTTTGGCTCGGTCCTCATTTTGGTTTTTAACCGTAATTCTGCATTCTTGGATGCCTTCTTTGTTTTAGTTGTATCGTCTTGTAAATGCTCCATTCCGCGTCTGTCTTCGTATTGCTTACGCGCTACTTTAGGAATTTCTTCCAATTCTACCTTGGATTTGGGTCTTCGTGCTGCTAATTCTGCCTGTCTGGGGGGCACATTTTGGAACTCTGGAATAAATTGGCAATTCCCACCGTTAAGAATGACTAATTCCTGTTTTGCACGAGTGATGGCAACATAGAAAAGGCGTCTTTCTTCTGTCGGATTGTTTCTTCTATCGGGAAGACTATCATACATTGTATTCACCAGAAGAATAACCTTATCCCATTCTCTCCCTTTTGCAGTGTGGATATTGATTATTTCTATTTCCTTTGTGCCTTGGCGGAGGAACATTTTTCTCCTGTTTTTTTCATCAGGATCGTTTGACTCTTCCCAAGGATCGTCTAACTCTTCCCAATCAATTTCAAAGCCTTGCGCCTCAAGTTCTGAATCGTCAAGCAATTCCTGAATAGTGTTAATTTCACCGCGCCAGTTACGAGCTAGTATTCCTACCTTTTTGAAATCAGTTGTTAGTAGTTTAGACAGTTCCTCTAACAAGTCCTCTTTTACTGTACCCCGTGGCGTTTTCAAAACTTCGACTTGACTTTCAGTAGAATCATCAGCACGGAGGTTTTTGGGTATTCGATCTGGATTGTTCTCAATTAAAGCCTTTGCATGTCTAACGATAGTTGAGGTGGAGCGGTAATTGTGAGTAATCTCATATTTTTTTACATTTTCTCGATTGCCGAAGGTTTTCTGCATAATTTCCGAATCACCACCACGGAACCCATAAATAGCTTGATCGTCGTCGCCAACGGCAAATAGATTATTTGAAAATAGATCTATCAAGCGAAAATCGACTGGTGAGATGTCTTGGAATTCATCAACAAACACGTAACGGTATCTATCTTGATGTTCGCTAAGAAGTCCATGATTTTTTTCAAGCATATTTGCTGAACGAATGAGCATATCAAGAAAATCGATGGCTTTGGCTTTTGTTTTCATCTCTTCATACTTTTGGGCAAATGCTCGGATCACAGGATCCGCAATTTTATCGGATTCAAACGAACCGGAATTAACTTGTTGTTTTTCTTTTATAATGCCCTCTTTCATTCCATTGAATCTTCGCATATGATGTCCAAATTTTTGGGTATGTTCAAGTACCTCGTCGTAAGAAACGTTGAAATATTCACAGAAGACCTCAATTCGGCGACGAGTACTATCTCGGGCTTGTAGAGGGTCTTCTCGGTTGAATACTGCCCATTCTCTATATTTTTCCATCTCTTGTCCTATACGTCTAGAAGCCTCTATCCAAGTACTTTCCTCGCCAATAACCTCAAAGCCCTCGGGCTTATCAAGGCTTTTCGAGTCTGTTGTCATTCCAAAATAACAAGTAACTATGGTTGGCGGTTTAATTTTATAGACAGTTATAGGAGTATCAGAGTTTTCTTCTTCAATTTCTTTCTGTCCTTTGTTTAGGTTAACTGCAGCACGTCTTCTATAGGAATTAATCCGATATGCTTCTTCACGGTCAGCTTCTATCCCTGGTACCCATTCATACGTAAAATCAAATTGTTCCTCGCCTTTCTGGAGTGCATCATGAAGCCAGCGATTTGATTTTGATCGATCGTTGCGGTGCTCTGCTTCCCGACGCTTAGGATTCCTGGTTTGCCCAATATAACATCGCCCTGTTATTCTGCCTTCAAATTTATAGATAGCAACGGGTTTATCTTCATTTTCTCTGTTAAGCCTTGATTTTTCCCTGTTAATGATTTGTTCAATCTTTTTTTCATCCCATATATTATTGGGTTTCTGAGGAAATCCCGCCTGCTTATAATGATTTGTAATAAGATCTTTTCCAAGTACATGAAGGGTACAGATTTTAGGTTCGCCGTAGTTTGAAACAGGTTCGTTCAAAAACCTCTCTATCATTTCGTCGGCAGCAGCGTTCGTAAAAGCGATCGCAAGAATGTGTTCTGGATCTACATTATGCTTCCGAATCAAATTCAGAATTCGTTCTTTGATAACTGTGGTTTTTCCGCTGCCGGGACCAGCAACAACGAGAGCAGGGCCATGAAAGTGTTCAACGGCTTTTTGCTGGTTTTCGTCCAATTTTGGGGATTCCATAGAAGCATTCTCGCAAGGTTGTCTATACATAAAAGGACCTTCTCTACCATCATAGATTCAAGAACATTTACGCTGTCTAATCTTCATACGGATTCACCAATGGTGGTAGATTCGGCAGAATATCGTTCTCGTAAAATTCCTGGATAGACCATAACTGCAACCGCGGATAGACCGATGAACCAACGGTGATGTTGCCTTGCTCCGCCGCTATTTTATGGGCGGGGCTCCTGCGACCAATAGGGTTGAGTGTGATGAACACCCCACAGGCTGCACTTTCATTGTCAAGAGTATAACAGAATCGTTCTACATCGGCACGCCAATTCCGCGAGTTACTTTTTACCTGTGTAAGCGCGACTTTGCTGTAAGCATCATATGGAGCGGCCTTGAGTTCTCCCGCGCCATCAATTCCTCCATCACCGGATTTCTTGTCATTCGGGATCATTCCTATTTGCTGCACTGCCCAGTTTTGGAATTGATACCGTTCTCTGTTTACGAGGTGTGAAAAGGCTTCAAAATTGGTATGAAAAGCATCATACAATTGATAGATAACATTACGACTTGTGCCAGTTAATTTTGTTTTCATAGAGTTTTGCTTATGCGAGAACGAGATCTTTGAGTTTCATCAGCGGACGTCCGAGACATTGATTCAGGAACGCACCGAGAAGACACGCACCGAACTTGTTGCTCATACGCGTCCGCAACCCGCAATGCGTCCTCGCCCGAACCCGAGAGACATGAAACTGCTCTGTGAGTTGGCTGATCGTCGTCTCAATGCGGCGACGCATCCGCCCATGAAGTTTCCGAAATGCTTCAGGATACTGTTGTTTCTGGTTGCTTCGTAGCGTCGGTAATAACACCATGCCTTCTGTTTCGAGGAGTTCCTGCTGAAGTTGCTGAGAAATATAGCCTTTATCGCCAAGCATCATCGGATACTGCCCGCGTTCAGCGAGCAAGGCAAGCACTTCTCGGTCATCTATATCGGCAGAGGCAATGGCGAAGTCAACAGGAAGTCCGTTGGCTGTAGTTATCAGACTCCCACGAAACCCGAAAAAGGTGCCGAGACCTTTCGTGGCGCAGTTGCCATAAGTTGCGAGGGTGTCTGTTACATCCGCCCACTTGAAGTCAGATTTTGAAGTATGGGCACGTTTGAAGTCGCAGACAGGCATCGGAAAAGAATCAACGATATAGACATCGGTCTTTGGCAGGTATTGTGTCAATGCGCCACGGATGCCTTCACTCATCACAGAGAGGTTTCTGCGTCGACGATTGAAACGCGACCGCTCCGGTAAAACTGGAAAGACCGATTTCAGGTCTGCTTTGATACGTTGATAGCCCGAGTTTTCGCTGTCCGCACCGATATATTCAAGCAACCATGCGATCGTTAGGATGTCGCTATCTGGGCAGTTAGGGTTAGGGCCCGGACGGCGTGCTTCAGCATTTGGGAAATAGGTATCATAAAGTGTTTTCATGATCTTTTGAAACACCCGCGCAACTCTGTGGAGCGTGCGAGGTTTATTTTTCAGTTGCAAAGCAGCGCGTTGTAAAGTAGACTGTAAGTCCATCCTTATGCCTCCTTTTGTTTTGCTCACTTATAGGATAGCATAAGGATGGATTGACTCACACGCAAAATCAACTCATTTCTTTGGCAAATAATATACAAAAACAATTAGCACAAGTCGTTAACATTGGTATCTTTTTTCAATACGGCCGGTCTAAAATCGGTAGAAAACTGCTGAGAACGAGACTTTATCTGCTGGGTATCCTTTTGTTTAGCGGGTTTAAGGTTGGTATGAAATCCTTTTATTGGAAGTGGTTGATATTTTCCCTTAAATCTCACAGTGTTAATAACATCTAATGTGAGCATGAAGATATCAATGCCGAGAACTTGTCTGCCCAATTTCAAGCCCGCCTCAATAGTTGTTCCACATCCACAGAAGGGATCGAGGATAAGATCACCTTCGTTTGACGATGCCTTTAGGATACGTTCAAGTAACGCCAACGGCTTCTGGGTGGGGTAACCGAGGAATTCCCTATTAATACCTTGTAATCTATTAATATCGTTCCAAACATTCCCGATAGGTCTGCCTTTATCCTCGTTCATATAACGAATTAGGTGGGGTTTGTTGTTTCTAAAGTGGACGCGGCCTTCCTGATATAATTGTTCAAGGTTTTCCTTTTTCATCAACCAACCACTTGGATATGGATTCACATAACCTCGCCATTCATAGTTGAGATTGGGCCGCGCGTCCGCGCTCGGTGAACGCCAGAGCGGTCTCAATGTAAATCGCCTGCCACGTTCATCAATCTGTGAATAACGTTTTTCTTCATCCGGATGTGGCTCGTAATAGGCTTTGAATTGGTGCTTAGGCATGCCGTAAAACAGAATCGTATCGCTACTTTTGCCGAAGTTCTTTGGGTTAGGATTATTCGGTATGGTCCGCCCTCCGGTAGGGCACCAGATAATCTCATTCCGGTAATTCTCTGGACTGAAAAGGGCATCCATGACAGGTTTTAGATAGTGGCTAAAGGTTGAATCACAGTGCAGATAGATCGCACCTGTGGATTTCAGGATACGTTTTATTACGGTGAGCCGTTCTGCTATATAGGTGAGATATGCCAGCCTATCAGAGTGTCCCAGATTTATTGAGGCAGCACGTATTGCTCGTTCCACTGGGTGGTTTGCATGTCGAAGACGTTTAAGCCGTTGCTCCGCTTGGACATTCCAAGTCCACACACCTGTTAGTGTTTCATGGGCTGCATCCGATTTCTCAGTATTTTGCATCCGATGCACGAGGGTAGAATTTGAGATCGATGGTGGATCAAGATAAACTAAGTCAACCGATTTATTCGGCCAACTGTCCATCACATCCAGACAATCGCCATAGTAGAGATGGTTAGGTACAAAGTCCAATGTGTTTCCTTATTTGCATTAGGTTTTTCGGACTATATTGAATCCTTGTCAGGTTGATTGGTGTTTATAGAGTGAAGGATTTGTAAAGCGATATGTATAACTCCACTAAAGTTTGGACAAATTTTGTCCATTCCCTGCCGTGTTTTCAAGGATTTTCCGATTCTTCTACGAGTTTGCACCGAGGTACACTCAGATAAAAACACAACAAACCACCACACCCGGGGAAACCTTTCATCTATAAACATATTGAAGAAACACCCAAGCAAATAAACCCTACGGGACTAAGAGGTGGGGGTGGTACCTGCTGCTATAAACATATCGTCCCTATGGGACTAAAGAGGTCGCTTTGAATAACCTGAGCCCTTGATAGTATCAATGTACTTTTGCTTTCTATCCCCAAACAATCAAACAAAAATTTTAGAAATTGTCCAAAGTTTAGTATAACCCTATAAGGCTATAAGATTTTTGAGGGTTATTTGAAAATAACGACGGCAATGGAGATAATCACGGCACCGGTGGCACATACAATCGTTATCCAGTTTCGCATTCCTGCAATCATGCTTTGCTTACCTTTGCGTTCGGATATACCGTTCTCAACGGTGCGGAGTCGGGTGTCCATTCCATCTAAACGCTGATCCGTTCTATCTAAACGCTGATTGACCTGATCAAAACCGTCTTTCATTAACTGGTGGAGTTCTTCGTTTGTCATTTCTGTTTTCCTCTGACTTTTTGCTACTTATGATAGTCCAAACTTGCTTTTAATAACGCAAGTTGCCACCTGTTTACACATAGCACTCCGCTGGAGTGCAAGAGGTCAAATACGCCGTTTTCTATAGACATATCACCCCGCTGGGGTGGGGAAATTGGATCGGAAACCTAATTGAACTCTCCAAAATCTGTGAGTAGCAACTTGGGTTTTTAATAAGACAGACGCAAATTGAGCAGATATTGGACATGTAGACGCAAAAATCGGTAATTTCAGTCCTTTAAACCCCCTAAATCCCCCTTATCAGGGGGACTTTAAGAGGGAACGCGTAAGTCCTATTTAATAATGATCATACCACAATTCCTATTTTGATTCACTCTCTTTTTTTAATTTCCTTCTTGCCCGCCAATATGAGTGTTGTCGGAGATAGTAGCTGAGGTTTTTGTGGATTTTCTCGAACTCTGGCACGAATGGACATCTCCCGCCGAGAACGACCAACTCTGTCTTGGCACGCGTCATAGCGACATAGAACACACGCCGTTCTTCTGTGAGTTCGCTATCACGACGCGGAAACTGCCGTTCCAGTGTGTTGTGAATGAGGATGACCTTTTCCCACTCCCGCCCCTTCGCTTTGTGGATTGTCGTTATTTCGGGTGCCGTTGAATGGTTGGCAAGCATGGTTTGAATCTGATCGGTTTCGTAGTTGGTACGCGCTAAGACGGCGGTTTCTTGTGATGATTCCAACTCGCGTAATAAAGCGGTTGCGGCGGTTTCAGGGGTTGTCTGGACGGTCTTTATGTGTTGTTGCATCGGGTTGTAGGCGCGGAGGTCTTTGCGGATGCGGGGTGCGTTGCGTTCAATCAACGCTCTGGCGTGTTCAACGATGGTGGATGTGGAGCGATAATTGCGTGTGATTTCGTATTTTACTACGTCCTTCTGATCGGTAAATTTCAGCATAATCTCTGAGTTGCCGCCACGGAATCCGTAGATCGCTTGATCGTCGTCGCCGACAGCGAAGAGGTTTTCAGAGAGGCGTGAAATCAGTCGGAAATCGGCGGGTGCAATGTCTTGGAACTCGTCAACGAGCAGGTATGGATATTTGTCGTGATAGGCTTGGTGGAGATCGGGACAGGTCTCAAGTAGGTTCGCTGCGTGGATAATCATATCCTCAAAATCGACAGCGTTTGCTTCGGTTTTGCGGTTTTCGTACGTTTCGGCAAATGCTCGCGCTACCGGATCATCAAGCGTCTTTGGATCGAACAGCCCAGTGGTGACCTGTCGTTTTGCTCGCATGACTGTCTCTTTAATGTCATCAAAGCGGTTTCGGAGATCCTCGAAATCGCGGTGTGTGTCAAGATGCGCTTCGTAAGGGATGCCGAAGTGTTGGCAAAACATCTCAAGGATCAGTTGGTTGCTGTACCGCACGCGTAATGGGTCGGCGCGGTTGAACACATCTGCGCGGTCTCTGCAGTATGCGATCCAGTGTGCCTCACGACGATTCGCCTCTCGTCCTTTGACCCGTTCTATTACTTCAAAGCTGAATTGTGTTGCGCCTTCATGTCGGATGGCTTGTCGGAGTCTGTCGTTTGATGAATGGTTGAAGTGTTCTTTTCTGCGCTGTTCTGGGTTCGTGGTCTGCCCGATGTAGCACTTACCGGTACTTTTGTTCTCAATTTTATAGATGGCGACCTCGGTTGCGGCGGCTGCGCGTTCAATCTGTTTCCGTTCCTCTGCGATGATTTGATCCATCTTTCCTGCCCAGATTTCAGGGATTTGGTTAAATCCGGCGCGTTTATGGTTTTCGGTGATAAGGTCTTTACCGAAGGCGTGGAGTGTGCGGATGACAGGTTTTTCGGAGGTTTCGGTCTCGGATGCCGTGAGTTCCCGCAAGATTCGGGTTTCCATCTCTTCAACGGCTTTTCTGTTGAAAGCGATGGCGAGAATCTGTGAGGGTGGGATGTTGTGGGTCTGGATGAGGTTCAGAATCCGTGCGGTTACGACTGTGGTTTTGCCGCTGCCGGGTCCTGCGATGACGATTGCGGGGCCTGTGACGTGGTTGACGGCTTTTTCTTGGTTTCTGTCAAGTTGCATATTTTTTACAGAAGCCGTTTCCCTAATGTTTCAAGATTTTGGATTTGCAGTGCCTGTTCTTCGGCAACGAGTGCTTCCATTTCTTGCTTCTCTTCCGATTCTAACACTCTTTCATTATTCAATGCCAGAAGTTCCGTCAAACGTTCTTGTTTTTCTATAGCCAAAGACTCAAACCCAAAACTAACGTGTCCGTTTTCAATCATTTCAGCCACGTCCATTTCTGTACTTAAAACCTGCCCGGTGTCAGCAGTAATAAATATCTCTCCAACTTCAACAGGAGGATTGACGTTGGTAAAAATAGGAATTACCCATACAGGTGGCGTTGATTCTTTAAGAATAGGTTCTTTTGCCATCAAGCATCTACCAGCACGCTTTCGTAAAAAAGTTAGAGCGGTGTCTCTTACTTCATCGCGCTTGAGTTGAAACAACACAAAATCTTCAAGTGAAATTTTAGACACTTTCGCTTGTTGCGTCAATTTTTCGTAGAGGTAATCTGGCAAAGAGATCGTCAGTGGACGCATGTTGCATTCTCCAGCAATAGTTGCGAACTCGTCTATCTTACATAAAGTTTACCACACATGTGACAATTTTTCAACCAGTATTCAGTCAAAGAACAGGGTCATTTAGTTTTAAGAAATTATTGGGTTTCACGTCTTCTTTCAAGGATCCGGTGCGGTTGGGAAACCGCACCTACCGGGCCTGGGGGGGGGCCAACAACTGAAAGCTATTTCTATCTCATTTCGGGATGCGTCGCACCCATAGCAGCAGTGCCACATTCATCGCGCCAATGAAGCCGAAGACATAGGATTGGACCCCTGCTAAGGTGCTGAGTGAACGGATGAGAAAAGGACAGAAAATCGGTACACCGAGTGCAACACAGGTGTAGAAAGTGAGGAGTTTTGAGCCTTTTGCGTCCCAGAAGGTTATTTGCCGCTTTAAAACTTTTAAATACGACTGTTGCCATAACCGAGATGTCCATTTCCCCTGCATGAAACCCAAACCGATGCCTAAACCGAAGCCGAAGCTTGACCAGCGTAAGTCAATGCGTACGTCATGGGAGACGGCAACAACCCAGAGCAGCTGCCCTAATACTGAAAGTATAATGAACGCCCAAAAGACGGGGAGTTTCATATAGAATGGAAGGAGACGACGCGATAATTTATCTTGCATTTTTAATTTTTAATTTGGGTTTCTGCTCCGTTTTTTTCGATGTTCGCTTTGACGTAATTAACAGCGTTTTTGAAAATAACGAGTCCATCGCCTTCTTCAGAAGCGGTGTCCTGTGTGTTAGCAAGCCGGGTCCAGCGTGGGTGATTCCATTTTGTCAGGAACCGTTCCGGGTGCGGCATCAAACCGAAGATTCTGCCTGTTGCGTCACAGATGCCAGCAATATCAGCATCCGAACCGTTCGGATTGATCGGATACTCGCTCTCAGCATACCGGAATACGACCTGATGGTTTGCTTCTAATTCTGCCAACACATCTGTCGGTGCAGTGAAGCGTCCTTCAGCATGCGCCACGGGTAGATAGATACGTGGTTTGACCCCTTTTGTGAAAACGCACGGACTTTCTTGTGTCTCCAAGTCTACCCACCGGCACTCGAATCTTGCGGAGGTGTTCATGGCGAGTGTTGTGCGTTGTGTCATCTCTGGGGTGCTATCAGATGCAGATATCCCTGGCAATAACCCCGTCCGCACCAGCACTTGAAACCCGTTGCAGATACCGATGACCAACTTACCGTCTGCGACGAACCGGTTGAGCATGTCTGTCAGTTTATGTTTCATCTCGATCGCCAGCAGGATACCCGCTGCGATGTCATCGCCGTAGGAGAAGCCGCCGGGAATGGCGAGGATCTGATAGTCGGCAAGATTGACTTTACCCGATATGAGATTTTGGATGTGGACTAACGCGGTCTCGGCACCGGCGAGTTGAAACGCTTTATCTGTTTCTGCATCGCAATTAGTCCCTGCGGTTCGTAAGATGAGTACTTTAGGTTTTGTCATTTTTGTCCTTTATGAGTCAGGACTTACGCAAATTTAGTACGCGATGGTAGATTTTTTTTTAGTTTTTAACCCCCTAAATCCCCCTTATCAGGGGGACTTTAAGAGGAAATCCGTACGATGGTAGATTTTTTTTTAGTTTTTAACCCCCTAAATCCCCCTTATCAGGGGGACTTTAAGAGGAAATGCGTAAGTCCTATGAGTTAAACACACGTCTTGCTTAAAAGTTACGAATGCAACGGTGTCTGCCATGCAGATTTGAGAATGTCAATTGAAGTTTCAACAATTGCGTGTCCTGCTTTCCCTTTGATAACGAATTCAGGCGTATCTATAACAGTGCCGAGGCAGCCTGTTGGGACCCCTTTCATGTGATTTTCATAAGCGTCACGATGTTGCGGCTCAATCTCTACAATAAAACGGCTGTTTGACTCTGAGAATAGCAGATAGTCGTCAGCGTCGATCTCGTCGCCTGTCGGAACGTCATCGAGATTCAGGGACATCCCGTATCCACCCGCGAATGCCATCTCCGCCGCTGCCACGCCGATACCGCCTTCGGAACAGTCGTGACACGAACGGACTAACCCGCTGTTGATAGCCGTGCTAAGTCGTTGCATCGTCAACTTACCTTCATCGGGACGAATGTTAGGCGCGTTGTTTCCGATAAACCCATGAATACCGAAGTAGTGCGATCCGCCCAATTCAGCGTAGGTATTGCCGACGACATAGATGAAATTGCTGGGTGCCTTCACATCCATTGTAACGGCGTTGCGGATGTCTGGGATGACACAAATTGCGGATATAAGGAGCGTTGACGGAATCGCACGTTGCTCGCCAGTTGTTGTGTCGCGGTATTCGTTGTAGAGGCTATCTTTGCCAGAGATGTACGGGGTACCGTAGGCGGTGGCGATGTCATAACACGCTTTCGCGGCGCGGACTAACTCGCCGAGACGGTCGGGTTTATCCGGGTTCCCCCAGCAGAAGTTATCCAACAGTGCCGTCTTTTCAACGCTGCCACCGACGGCAACGATGTTCCGTAAAGCCTCGTCAATCGCCGATGCAGCACTGAGATACGGGTCTACGTCGCTATATTTGGGGTTGATGCCGTTGGCGACGATGACCCCTTTCCGGCTGCCCAAGACTGGCGTAACGACGCAGGCATCGCTCGGTCCGTCGTTTTCTGCCCCGACGAGCGGATTGATGACAATACCGCCTTGGACTTCGTGATCGTATTGCCGAATGACGGATTCCTTACTGGCGATGTTCGGACTGGCGAGGAGCTGCTTGAGGTCGTCCGTGTAGGAGGGGTTTCCAACCCCGATGCCTTTGTCTCGCGATGCCATCTCTTGATGTTTCGGCGGTTGCCAGACCGCCTGTTTCACGGGTTTCGGGAGTCCGTGGTGCAGGAATTCCATCTCTAAATCGGCTACCATCGCGCCATCATAGAAAACCTGTAATCTATGCGTATCCGTGAAAGTGCCGAGGACTGTGGCTTCAACGACTTCTGCCTCGCATATCTCCATCAGTTCCGGTAGATTTTCAGGCGGCACGGCGATGACCATCCGTTCTTGCGCTTCGGAGAGCCAGATTTCCCACGGCGCGAGTCCTTCATATTTCAAGGAGACGCGTTCGAGATGCACCTCTGCGCCTACGGGTTCCCCCATTTCACCGACAGCGGACGAGAAGCCGCCTGCACCGCAATCGGTTATTGAACGATAAAGGTTGCGGTCGCGCGCTTGTAGCAACGCATCAACGATCTTCTTTTCCATGATGGGGTTCCCGATTTGCACAACGCTACCGAGGTTTTCGGAGGTGTCGTCCAATTCAGCGGAGGAGAAAGTCGCACCGTGAATCCCGTCGCGTCCTGTTTGTCCGCCGATAGCCACGACCAGATCGCCAGGTTCAACGGATTTCTCGCATCTGTTTCTCGGTATTAACCCGACATTTCCACAGAAGACGAGCGGATTAGCGGTATAGCGGGCATCGAAAAGAATCGCGCCGTTCGCCGTAGGGATGCCCATCCGGTTGCCGTAATCTCGGACACCGGCGACAACGCCTTTAAAGACGCGTTTCGGGTGGAGCGTGCCTTTCGGTAGCTGCGCGTAAGGCGTATCGGGCATTCCGAAACAGAAGACATCTGTGTTCAAGATCGGTTTTGCACCGAGCCCTGTGCCGAGTGAGTCGCGGATTACGCCACCGATACCGGTGCCAGCACCGCCGTAAGGTTCAATCGCTGAAGGGTGGTTGTGCGTCTCTACTTTGAAGACGAGGTTGAATGTGTCATCGAATTCAATGATGCCGGCGTTGTCTGAAAAGACAGAGACACACCACGGTTTTGCGATCTCTTCGGTTGCGCGTTGGATATAGGTTGGAAATAGACCGTCAATCTGCTCTGGCTCTTCTCCTTCTTCGGAATAGAGGATAATGCTCTTGAATGTTTTGTGAACGCAGTGCTCGGACCATGTTTGGGCGATGGTCTCTATCTCTACATCGGTCGGGTTGCGTCCTAACGCGCCGAAATGGGTCTGTATCGTCTTCATCTCATTCAGATTTAGCGATAATGTCCCCTCTCGACTGATACGCATCAGTTCAGCGTCATCCGCATTTAGGATATCTATTTCGTTAACCGTACTGGACATCACTTCCTCCGCAATTTACTCGTTGTTTTTTTGAAGAGATTTTGCTGCAAATATTGTCAAGCATAATTCTTCGTTAAAGAGTTCGTAGACCGGTGTTTTCCCACTCAATTGTTCGCTTTCGTTTAGAATGATTCCCACGCCTTCACCCCGTCGTTCTAAAAAGTGTCTCCGTTTCACCTGTTTCCCATCACCATCATCTAAAGCAATTTCCGAAAGTAGACGCGATAAGAGTTCATTACGCGTGGCTTGGCTATAGCGTAATTTATCAATTGTCAGAGTATTTGCTAATGCACCTGGAGAATATAGCTCAAGTCGATCCCTAAACATGAACAGACGAATTTTTGAGCTGCTTTTTGAATAATCTCTATGGACAACCGCGTTAACGATTGCTTCAAAAACAGCACGCATACTGTATTGGGGTTGGTCTATCCTGCCAATTTCCTTCCGCGCGGATACCTCGTTGTGTTTTTGAACAAATTTAAAGGCATCTATAATCTGTTGGTCAAGGGGACCTCTAAAATCTTTTGCATCAATCTGGTAGTTTGCATCTTTTTCTTTGCCGCTATAATAAACGGCTTGAATAAAACTGTTATAGAGGAAATCATCAGGTGTTTCATGACACATTAAAACGCCAGCGACAGAAGCATGAATCTCCCGACCTTCTTGGACGAGTAAACTTCTTTTCAGGAGTAGGTCTTCTATGTCATCTTCAGTGGCATTTTGTGTAATGAATCGGCGGTAGAGTGATTCCCTTAACGTTGACTTATATGTGTTTGGAACAGGTAGTTTTTCAAAAGGAGTTGTGCGTGGTTGTGATCGGGTTTGAAACAGTCGTGCTAACTGTTCTGTTGACATCTCTTTTTTGCTGCTTTCCTGACGCGTGTAATACCCGTTTGCAGTTTTGTGAACAAAAAGGCTCCTCGGCACCCCTATTTTCAATAGGTTCTTTTCATCAATCCGTAATTTTTCTGTGAAAATGGGAACGGTAGGTTCAATGCTGTCTTCGCATATTTCAACGACTGTTTTTTCTACGCTATCCAGTGCTTGCTGCTCAAGTCCGACGATTTCTCTGTTGTCGTCGATACCGATGAGTATTATCCCTCCTTGGGTGTTCGCAAATGCAGCGATCTCGTCGGCAAGACTGTTTCTCTGAGGCGGCATCTCTCTTTGAATTCAATCGTTGAGTCTTCACCAAGCATAATTTTTTCTATGAGTTCGGTTAGACTAAACATAGTTAACCTCCGAAACAACGGACGTATTACGCCCTGCATGCGGTGTTTAAACCCCCGCATGCAAAGGAGGCTGCGTAAGTCCTAAGTAGTTTGAATCATCCGATCTTCACTCTTTAAACGAAGCGGTGACGCGTGGGATGCTCTCTTCGCAGGCGAAGCGTTCTATGCTGGACGCGCCTACGAAACCGACAGTGTCCGTTTTTTCGTTGATAAACGCTGCTTCTGGTGCTTTTGAGATGGGACCGCCGTGCGCGAGACAGATAACGTCTGGATTTATGGATTGCGCAGCGTCACAGATCTCTTGGACACGTACCGCTGCATCTTCCAGTGTGAAGGCGGTTTCTGCACCGATCGTGCCGCCGATTGTGGTACCCATGTGCGCGATAATTACATCCGCACCGGCTTTTGCCATGTTCTCGGATTCTTCTGGGTTGAAGACATAGACGATGGTGAAAAGATCCATCTCGTGGGCAATGCCGATCGTCTCGACCTCTTTGTAGAAACCCATTCCCGTCTCTTCGAGTGTCACACGAAAAGTGCCGTCAATTACGCCGACAGTCGGGAAGTTATTGACACCATCAAAGCCGACATCTTTGACCTGTTTGAGAAAGTTGCTCATCCGGCGCGTCGGGTCTGTGCCGTTGACACCGGCGATGACGGGTGTCTCTTGAACGACAGGCAGCACCTCGCGTTCACCCATCTCCATGACGATGGCGTTCGCATCGCCGTAAGCCAAGAGTCCTGCACAAGAGCCAAAGCCTGACATGCGGTAGCGACCTGAGTTGTAAATTACGATCAGGTCTGCGCCGCCGCGTTCAGCGAATTTCGCGGTGATCCCTGTTCCGGCACCGACAGCGAGCAGATGTTTGCCGCTGTCCAACTCCGCTCTTAATCGTCCTAAAACTTCATCTCGTCTATAATCTGGCATTTTTTAGATTTCCTTGCTTAATAGCAGTCAGCCATCAGCCGTCAGCAATCAGTTGTCAATGTTAGCAAGTGTGCTAAAGTTGCGAATTCCTCACAGTGAGAGTAACCTTACGAACTTTAGAAACACTTTACGGACTTCTTTAACTGACAACTGGTAACTGACAACTGGTAACTAATAACTATTCATCTCTCGATTTGGCTTGTAAACGTGCGGCTTCACCTGGGTTCCCGATGTGCATCGTATCGTACGCCTGCTCAGAACTCTTGAATGGACCGACACCTTTGTGTCCGTGCCAATCGCCTTGATTCATAATCGGATTTGGCAATCCAGTTTCCTGTTCTCGCTGGCGAATCCAACTTTTCATCCGCGTTTCGAGGACATTCACGATATCGGGGTGTGTATCAGCGAGGTTATTGTTCTCATCGGGATCTTGGATGAGGTTGTAGAGTTCAACGGGCGGCTTGAAGTGGAAGTCGGGTTCAAGCGCGACGATGAGTTTCCATTCAGGTGTCCGCCAACCGTGTTTACGCATCCATGTACATTCTGTGATATAGAACTCGCTGTCAAAGGAAGTAACTTCGCCGTTGATTAAGGCGGTAAGGCTCTGTCCGTCGAATGCTATATCGGTTTCGATATCTGCCAGTTCAAGAAGCGTCGGCACGAGGTCTTTGTGTTGGTTGTAGCCTGAGACCCGTTTTCCGGCAGGCACGCGACCGGGATAGCGGATAATAAGCGGGACGTGCAACGTGACATCGTAGAGTCCGTGATGGTCGAACCAGCATTCGTGGTCGTAGAGGGTTTCACCGTGGTCGCCGTTGATAACGATGATTGTCTCGTCCATCACGCCACGCGTTTCAAGTGCATTAAAAAGTGTCTGAATACACGCGTCCATGTAAGCGATTGCGCCGTCGTATTGCGCGATGACGTAGTCTTTGTCAGTGATGCCGGGTGGCATCCAAGAAGCGAAGTAATCGCAAAACGGTTTAAATTCCATTACCGGTTCCATGGATTTATTGCTCGGATCGCACTCATCGCCGTGGTAGAACATGCGTTCATAGGGTGCGGGCGGTAGGTAGGGTGAATGCGGGTCCATGTGGCGCAGGAACAGGAAAAACGGTTTTTCGTCGCTCTGATCGATGAGTCGATTCAGTTCTGGGAGGGTGGTTTTGTTGAGGTTTTCCGCTTTCGGACTGCGTCCAGTATCATCGGGTCCCCAGCCAGAGAAGTCAAGATAGGTGTCAAACCCACGTGCGCTGGGTCCGCCGAACCCGACGCAGGTTGTATCGTAACCTGCATCCTTGAGGATTTCTGCCAGGGTTTTGACCTCTTCGCGGAGCGGTCCTTGGTGGCGTAACGCGACGACCTGTGTGCTGAACGTATCTAAACCTGTCAGCATTGAGGCGTAAGCACTCGTTGTCGGGATGTGTGCGCTGTAGGTTTTTTCAAAGAGGGTTCCGCTCTCCGCAAACCGGTCAATATGTGGTGTTGTCAGTAGATGGTACCCGTAGCAACTCATGTGGGTTGCGAGGAGCGAGTCAATGCCCATCAGTACGATATTTGGCTGTTTTGCCATATCATAATTCTCCTATTGAATAGTTTTCAGTTTTCAGAGGGAATAGTTTCCAGTTTCCAGTTACGAGTTACCAGTTAAGAGTGCCTCACAATAAGAGTCTGGTTCATCAGGTTTCCTTTCTTTAACTGGCAACTGGAGACTGGCCACTGGCAACTACTTTTATACCTGTGTCTCCCAATCTTTATGCCAGACGAGTGTGTTCTGGACATTATTGTTAAGCACGTCACCAATTTCGAGCGAGTTGAAATAGTCTTCTGGTAGGATGTTTCGTTTGCCGTTGAAGGTGCATCCGTCAGGCATAAAGCCACACGTCATCGCTCGGCGATGGGAAAAAGTCATGTTCGCGCCAGCACCGTGTGCTGTTAGTCCGTTGTGCCATACCATAGAGCCTGCTGGACAGGGCACAGATTGCGGTTCAAGTGCTTTCCATTCTGGATACACATTGAAGAGTGCGCCTATGTTTTCGCCGATGCCGACGTTATCAAAGCGGGCAGTTTTGTGAGTCCTGGGCAGATACCACATACAACCGTTCGCCAGCGTAGCGTCATCTAATGCGACCCAGAACGAAACTGCATCTCGTGAATCGAATGACCAGTAGGGAACATCGAGGTGCCATGCAGTCGGATTACCGGATGGCGGCTTAATCAGTGCCTGATCGTGCCAGATCCGCATTCCGTCAACGCCTGCAAGTAGTGTTGCCATCTTTCCGATCTTCGGGTCGTGTACCAGTTTTCGCATGCCCGGATGTGAATCTGCCAAGCGGAGGCATTGCGTAAAGACCCGCGCATAAAAGTTAGACGGATCCAACTGGTTAGTCATGTGTTCAACGGAGGTACCGAGACGTTCCTCAACGGATTCATCGGTGCATCGTCGCCATTCTTCGAGTTCGTCGGCATCAAGGAAGTTCTCAATGACGAGAAACCCGTTTTCTTGATAAAAATCAATTTGTTCCGTGGTGAGTTCGTGCTGCATTTTCCAAATGCTCCTTTAGTTCTTCTGACTGAGGATTTGCAAGTTCCCTTATAAAATTGTATCATAGAAGCGATAAATAGACAAGGGAATAGTTGTCAGGAAACTCTATAATTTCTTAAAATTGAATGCCTCTGGCCCAAAACTAACTTTCACTTGACAATTTACTTTTTAGCGTATATCATAAAATAGACAGATTATCTATCATTCATAGTGAGTGTGCCTTTGAACAGAGAACTATTCCGACAGGTTACCAAATTCGGCTTACCAACGGTACTGGCGGTCATCATAGCGTACTTCCTCTTAAAAGAGATTGACCTCCAAGAGATACCGCAAACTCTCAGTCGATTATCCATAAAGGCACTCCTTATCGGGTTCACCTGCTACTGCGTGTTAGTGCTGGCGAAAGCGTTGCGTTTCCGAGCACTTCTTAATCTCGATAGCCGTGTCTATCAGGTCTTTCCTATTTTAGCGTTGCATACCTTTTGGAGCAATATCCTCCCGATGCGGACAGGCGATGTCTCTTATATCTACCTGATGCAACGCCGACAGAAAGTAGACGCAACACAGGGAATCGCTTCGCTGCTGGTGGCGAGTTTGATTGATCTGATATTGCTGATAGGTTTAGTGATTGCGACTGTTTGGCTTCTGCGGAATGAACTCCCGAATTCGCTCACAGTGACGCTCTTGTATCTCTCGCTCCTTTTAATAGGAAGTGCCTTAATTACAGTTTTTGTCCTCGTTGCTGTCGCGCCAAACGTCTGTATGAAACTCGCTGACCGATGCGCGAGTCCGCTATTACGTCTTGAAAAGCGACCCGTTTCGTGGGTCGTCAATAAAGGCTTGCAGGTCCTTCAAGAACTCACGGCGTTCCGATCGAATCGGCGGTTTTTGGAAGTATGGGCATACTCCTTAATGTGTCTTGTAATCCGATTCGGATTTCAGTGCTACCTTGTCGTTGAAATGGGGATTGATATTCCGATGCTTCAGGTATTATTCGCACTCGCATTTACCAATGTCTTTAACCTGTTGCCTGTCCAAACGGTTTTTAACTTCGGGACGACAGAGGTTCCATTCGTCTGGTTGCTAACACATTTCGGGACATCGGTGGAGGTCGCAACTATCACAGGGTTTAGCCTGCACATTCTGATTCTACTTTACTGCCTACCTTTAGGTCTGTATGGGTTCTTCAGAAAACCGAAGGAGTCATAAAAATGTCAATAACCCCAAGCTAAAGCATGGGGCTTGTGCGAAGCGTATACCTAACGTTCACTCCATGAGTTAAACCATTGACTACCGTAAAATATCGCAGTATCTTGGCGTGGTAGCCAATACAATGTATCGGATGCTCCCCAAGTCTGATTCCTCTTGGATATTGTGATCGGGATGGGGCAATACACAACCCGTAAGGGAGATTACAAACTATGTTTGTTCCTGTAAAAAGTAAGTCAGGCAAGAAGTTAATGCCTACAAAACCCAACAAGGCAGGTATGCTGATTAAGAAAGGATTGGCAACGCCTTATTGGTCTAATGGTATATTCTGTATTAGGCTAAACTATGAACCAGAAACCAACTATACGCAAGAGATAGCCATAGGTGTAGACCCCGGCAGTAAGAAAGAGGGATTTACTGTGAAGTCGGAATCTCACACCTATCTCAACGTTCAGGCAGATGCCCACAACAAAGTGGGTAAAAAGGTTGAAAGGAGACGAGAACTTCGCAGAGGAAGACGTTCACGAAAATGTCCAAATAGAAAGAACAGGACGAACCGCCTCGCGAATAAAGACCGCATCCCCGCAGGCACACGCGCAAGGTGGGATTGGAAACTGCGTATTCTTGACTGGTTATCCAAACTCTATCCGATCACACATGTCTGTGTTGAGGACATCAAAGCCCGAACACTCGAACGCGCAAGGAAATGGAACACATCGTTTAGCCCGCTTGAAGTCGGTAAGCAATGGTTCTACGCTGAAGTCAAAAAGCGTTGGCAACTGCTAACCCTTCAAGGGTGGGAAACCAAAGAGATTCGCGATAGGTTAGGACTCAAAAAGTCAAGCAAGAAACTATCGGAAACCTTTGGCGCACACTGCGTTGATAGTTGGTGTCTTGCATATCATACTATTGATGGTGATAGCACACCGGATAACACGGATATATTCTGTATATCACCTATACCGATACGGCGAAGGGCGTTACATAGAGAGCAACCGAAAAAGGGTAGGATCCGTTCAAGGTATGGTGGAACGGTATTAGCAAACGAGATCGTCAAGAACACTCTTGTCAAGCACGCTAAGTATGGGTTTACACGTCTATCAGGTATCAATGCAAAAGGCTTGTTTGCTCTCTATAGTCTTAGCGGGAAACGATTAACAACAGGCGCGAAGCGAAATAGTTTTAAGGTGCTCACACGCCTTAACTTTAACTATAGGAGCGGGCATTCCTCCCCAACCTAAAGGATGGGGTCTCCTGCCCGAAAATTGATGAGAATAATCGATCCGCATGTTCACGTTTGGAAAAACGATCCGCAGTTTCCGTGGGCACCGGAGACAACAAATCCACCCGCGGAGGATGCTACCGCGGAGATGCTGTTGGAATTGATGGCAGCAAACGACGTTGAAAAAACTGTCCTCGTTCAAGTCATCCACTACCGGTGGGATAATAGTTACGCCGCGGACGCAATGAAAAGGTATCCCGATAAATTCATGGGCGTGTGCCGGATTAACCCCGAAGACCCAGAGGCACCAGACCATCTCAGTCGCTGGACCGAAGAACACGGTTTCCACGGCGTGCGGTTGAGTCCTTCTGTCGGACCCGCGGGCGATTGGTTTACAGGACCGCTGATGCCCCCGATCTTCAAGCGTGCCGAAACCCTCGGTGTCCCGCTGCTGATGCTCACGGGTGCCGAACGATTGGTGGATCTCGTGCCGCTTTTGGAACAGCACCCGGATCTTGATGTTGTGGTAGACCACATGGCAAGCTGCTCGCCGGATGCCCCTGAAAAACTTGAATTACTCCTCAATCTCGCGAGATTTCCCCGCGTCTATGTTAAAATAAGCCATACTTGGTCAATCTCAAAGACGGGTTATCCGTGGGCAGACACGTTTGAACAGGTTAAGAAAGTATATCACGCTTTCGGTGGTTCGCGAATTATGTGGGGCACCGATTGGCCCGTCTGTCTCAGTCGGGCGAGTTATGCAGAAACCTTAGCAGTCGTCCGAGATGAAATGGACTTCTTCACACCGGAAGATCGAGAATGGGTATTAGGAAAAACAGCATTGAAACTCTGGCAATTCCAAGAATGACGTTTCAATTCTACCTGATAAGAGCGACCTTTTCGTAGCGACTCTTAACTGATAACTGATAACCATTTTGCCTTTGACAAATTTTTTTGTGTATGTTACCATAATATCTGAAACGTACCGGCGAGAATCCCCTTAACTTAAAAACACCCTGGTGTGGCGCATTATAAAACCCTAACCCTTTTACCAGTGCGGTTTCTAACCTCGTCTGTTCACAAGGAGAAAACACCATGCCGTTTTGTCCACAATGCAGCACTAAATATAAAGAAGCCATTTCAACATGTCCGGATTGTCAGGTGGATCTCGTGCCACAAGCCGCACAAACCGAAATCCCGGAATACGGAGATTGGTACACGATTGAATCCGTACCCAATGAATTGGTGGGAAATATCCTCCAAAGCATCTTAGAGGATGATGGTATCCCCGTCTATTTACGTTGTCATGAGGTCCCTAATTACGGGGGTGTGAAAGGGAATGCCAACCAGTCTGAGTGGGGCGATGTCCTTGTACCGGTTAATTTGGTCCCTCGAGCGCGGGAATGCCTCAAGTCCTATTTCGATTCACTCAAAGAAGAATAACACACGCAGACACGTCGCTATGAAAGCCAAGCAGCTCTATCTCATTAAGGAAGCAAGATCGCATGTCCGCATGGCAGGAAAGATCCATGTGCGCGCACACCGCAGGCGCAACGGTAGTTACGTCAAAGAGCATTGGCGGCGGCCTCCCAGCAGAAGGGTTGGCATCCACAAACGGTTTGATACTGCAGCAGAACAACTCTCCTTCTTTGAAAACGACGAAACCTCAAGTTGACGCAAGTCGAAAGGTTTATGTGAGAAGAAATTACGTCAATTCTCTCAAACGATCCCAAATTATATCTTCTCAGAAAAACGCTATGACCTACTTCTTCCGCAACTTGCAAGCGGCTGCTATGACCCAGTATCGCTTGCAAGCCTGTGTGCTTTTACTGTTTTTCATTGCGAGCCCTACACTTTTTAGCGATGTTTACCGTATCAAGAAAGGGGATACCCTTCTGATTGCTGTCGTCGGGCAGCCGGAGTATACGCATTCTGTGCAGGTCCGTGAGGATGGTAAATTCAACTACTTTGGTGGTGAATTTGATGCCGCCGGTGTAACAGTAACAACACTCAATCATCTGATTCGCGAGTTTCTCGTCCGGGATAATCACGTTAGCAACCCGGTTGTGATGGTATCATTGGTGTTACAAGAAAACGGTGTCTTCGTCGGCGGCGCGGTAAAAACCCCCGGACGTTATGCCATTTCGCCGGAGACCGATATTGATTTATACCGTGCCATCGCACTTGCAGGCGGTATGGCAGAGAACGCCGATCGCCAAGGTGTCCAATTAATCCGCACCGATCCGACCCAAAAAGTTGAAACCTACGACCTTTCAACGAACCGTCCTTACCGCGATGTCCGCGTCAACATCAACGATTTGGTATACATTATGCCATTGGCGGTCGTTGAGGTGCAAGGGCAGGTCCAAAACCCCGGAAGACTTTTTGTGCGTGGAGAGATTGGCATAAGACAAGCACTTGCACGTGCAGGCGGCCCCGATCGAGAAGCCGATCTGACCGCGGTTGTGAAGGTCGCAAAAAGCGGAAAACTCTCCGAATTCAACCTCTCCGAACAGTTTTGGAAATCGCCGCCAAACGGTGAACCTGCGCCATCTCTGTTAGATGGTGATGTGCTGTTTGTACCCAATGTTTTCAAAGTTGAACTGATCTATGTGACCGGTTACGTTCGTACCCCGGGTGCCCAACGCGTTCGTGGACCGTTGAACCTCTCGCAAGCGGTCGCGCTTGCGGGTGGGTTTGAAAACTCGGCGAACCGTGAAGAAGTCCTCATCCACCGCCGTGACGGCACAACCATAGAGATCACTATTCTGTCCGGTACTACTGGTGAGGCACGACAACAGGTTTTACTCTATCCAGGCGACATTTTAGAAATCCAGAAAAAGTTTCAGGTGAATTGGGGCCTTGTGAGTACGCTCGCCTACATCCTCATCAGCGGGGTAGGCATAATAATCCAGTTGGCAAAGTAAATGGTAAGGATGTGACTTCGTTAAACACTCCGCACGTAAAATTTCAACTTATCTTTTTTCGTAACCGTGTTATGCGCGTTACGGATTTGTAGCGTTTGTAACGAGCAACGCGTTTTCTAAAAGGAGAAATAAAAGTGCAGTTAAAAAAGGTACACCCCTACATTATCTTCTTTTTCGCTTTACTCCCTATTACTGCCTACGCTCAGACGAGTTTATACGAACTATCGAAAGGCAGAACGGGGCTCGGACTTGGGTTTAGTACAACTGAAAATATCAACACAATCAGTGGCAGCCTTGATTATGGGATTGATAAGGATTTAAGAGTTTCTTTCTCAGCCGGAGTCGGACTTCTTGAGGATGATGAATACAATGGAACGTTAGAAATTCCACCAGCCCCTGCAGGTGGTCTGGCAGTAGTCCGAATTGGCTCCTTGGGACAGACGGGCTTAGATTATTTTCTCAATGGGAGTTTTAGTGCTATGTTTTCGCGGGTTGTTGATGCTGCAACAAGTGAAACATTCGTCAAAACACGCACACTCGGGCTTACGGGCGGCGGTGGGGTCTTAAAACGGTTGAATACCAAATCAGGATGGGGCCTAACCCCATTTTTTGGCGTATATTATTCAAATGCTTGGGCGGTTACAGAGCGTCAGTGGACCAGACTTGAAGAAACTGTCAGCGATAGTAGTATTTTAGGAGAAGCAGGGATAGAAATTCAGGTGTCACGGGCGACAAGCATCATCGGATCTCTTCTCTTTTCTTTCGAGAGTTCTGATACCACTTTTAGTATCGGGATAAATCTTCATTAAAAATGCCGATGAGAATTATTTACAGAGATTTGCCATTACCGAAATCCGCGACAATCCGTGTAATCCGCGACAATCCGCGATTCAGACAAGAGTCAATTGTCACTCAAGAAGGAAGCCAGAATCCTGCAAATCCTCTAATTCTATAAATCCTAGTTCGGACAATAGACGCAATATGCCAAATCTTAATATCAAACCCACCCACAAACCTATCAAACAATACTACGCCGAACTCCAAGAATACGACAGCATTGGTGCAGAACACGAAGGCGCAGTCCGAACCGCATTCCAAAACCTACTCCAATACTACTCCCGACAAGCAGACCTCATCCTCGTCTGCGAAAAGACACGTTCTTTCCCCCTTGATAAGGGGGGCCAGGGGGGTTCAGGACGCACCGCGCCAAATAGACGCATCCGACCAGACGGCGAAATCGTTGATACCTTTGGTTTACCCTACGGCTACTGGGAAGCAAAAGATACGCGGGACGATCTCTATGCCGAGGCAAGCAAAAAATTCGCAGCAGGTTACCCGTCCAAAAACATCGTCGTCCAGTCGCCGACACACGCACTCCTCTATCAACACGGGCAGCTCCAACTCGACTTAGACATCACCGAACCGAGAAACCTCGTCAATGTGCTCCAGACCTTCTTCGCCTATCAAGAGGAAAATATTGCGGCATGGCATACCGCAGTCGCGGCGTTTAAAGAGACCGTCCCAGAACTCGGTGAAAAGTTAGCGATACTCATCGAGACTGAACGCCAAAACAACCCACAATTCCAGAAAGCGTTTATCAATTTTCATGAACAGTGCCAAACCTCAATCAACCCGAACCTCTCCATTGCTGCCGTTGAGGAGATGCTCATCCAGCATCTCTTGACCGAACGCATCTTCCGCACCGTCTTCAACAACCGCGACTTCACACGCCGCAATATCATCGCACGCGAAATCGAGAACGTCATCGACGCACTCACTTCACAGACCTTCGACCGCAACCAGTTCCTCCAGAGTTTAGACCCGTTCTATGTAGCGATTGAGCAGACCGCCGCCACCATCACCAAATGGGACATCTTCCACTACAATTACGGACTCCTGCACCACCCCGCGTATCGTGAAAAATACGAGGCGAACCTCAAACGCGACCTTCCACACATCCCCTTTGCCAAAGACTTCTGGGGCTTCGCAAAAGCGGGTGCGCGATTGGCAGAACTCCACGTCACCTACGAATCCCAACCCGAATACGATGAACTGAAACTGATCCAAAACCCCGATGTACCACTCGATTGGCGCGTCGAGAAAATGAAACTCTCCAAAGACAAAACCTCGCTCGTCTACAACGACTTCCTGACAATCAGCGGCATCCCTGAAAAGGTGTCCGACTATAGACTTGGCAACCGTTCCGCGTTGGAGTGGATAATAAATCAATATTGTGTTAAAATAGATAAACGCAGCGGTATTGTGAACGATCCGAACCGTGCAGACGATCCGCAGTACATCGTCAAACTCATCGGAAAGGTGATTACAATCAGTTTAGAGACGGTGAAGGTCATTGAGAGACTGCCAGATTTAGCGTAGAGAGGCATGGGTTCAAGGAGAAAAGTATGGGGATCATAGATTGGTTAAACACAAATAGTGGCGCGATAATAGGGATTGCCATTGTTGTCCTTGTGGGTGTCATTGGTTATTACACCTATCTGACGTGGCGGCTCCTAAAAGCCAATAACACACCTGAAATTGCAATATCTCTCCGGTGCCATGAAGCACACGTTAGCCTCGTCATGCTCTGTGTAGAAAATATAGGGACAGGGGCAGCTCGGGATCTACAGTTCGTAACAAAACCTGCTTCTATACCGTGTCTTGACATACCATTTGAGAAAATCGGTTTTCTCAAGGGCGGAATTGCTTACTTTGAACCGAGGCGGAAAATTGAGCAGTTTCTGGTTAATGTGATAGATAAATATGATGAACTCAAGCAAACACCACTTGAGATTACCGTTAGATATAAGGATGCCGTGGATCACGAGCACGAGCGCACATTTCATCTCGATTTTAGCGAGAACGAAGGCTTCTCACATATTGACAGACCTCCGCTTTTTGAGATAGCGGAGGCCACTAAAAAGTTACAGGAGGATGTCAACAGCATTGCCACTGGGTCTCGAAAACCAGTAGTTCTGACTGAACCCGTATTTGAGCATAGGATACGGAGGCATACTGACTTTCTGGAGAGTCGCATAAGTCAATACCCACATAATATTCAAAGCAAAATTTTACAGAAAGTAGACTTCCTTATTCAAGATCAAGATCGGGAGATACGTCAAAAATCACAGAATGATGAGACAGCAACGGACGCGGATTCGTCATAAAAAGGAGATGAAACAGATGACGGTTACAGTTTATAGTTATCCGAATAATAATTTACACTTAAAAGTCCTTGATAGTGTTGAGGATACGTCCTTTGGTAAAAAATCGAAGTTATCTCTTGAGGAACGTATGGCTCTACTTGACGAGATAGCGGATATGGCAATGAAATTTGCTGGTCCGGACCCTCAACCATTGTCTGATTATGCTATGAGTCGCGAAGGAATATACGCAGATCATCCATAGACATGATTTATCTGGTCGATACCAATATTTTATTACGTATTGCACGTCCTGTTGATCCACGTTATCGCGTTACTCAAAAAGCAGTACGTGAATTAGAAACGAGAGAACATCAGTTACAGACCACATTGCAAAATTTCTCGGAATTCTGGAACGTGTCGACTCGACCTACTGATCAAAACGGCTTTGGAAATACATTGCTGGAAACAAATAGACTTTTATCTCGCTTGGAAGAGTTTTTCTCTTTGCTACCTGATTCACCTGAAGTCTATCCGGTGTGGAGACGACTTGTCATAGATTATGATGTGTTGGGTGTTCAGGTTCACGACGCTCGGTTGGCTGCGTCAATGATAGTTCATAAGGTAAAACATATTCTGACTTTCAACGTAACAGATTTTGAACGCTATAAATCCGAAGGAATTGTCGCTGTGGATCCAGCAGCAGTTTAGCCATCAATTGAAATCATCTTGGAATTTTTTCAAGAGAAACAACGCAATTCGCAACAAACCGAATATGTAAAACAGAGACATCTCAATTGATTGCACTGTCCTAAAGATGTCCCAAAACACTGAGGAAATGGTTTTCAATTTACTAAATCAGGTAGAACATTTTATGAACCGATTTTTTACATATACTTTTATTGTAGGTCTCATTTTCGCATGTCTGCCCGCAGCAGCGGATAGCACAGATATTCATGAAAACGCCGGCACCCGCGCCATGACATTCCTAAAAATCGGGGTAGGTGCAAAGGCAATAGGGATGGGTGAATCCCAAGTCGCTGTGACCGATGACCTGTACGCCTCATTTTGGAACCCCGCGGGCCTCGCACGCCTTGAAGAAACACAACTCGCGCTCATGCACAACGAATGGTTCGCTGGCATCAATCACGAATTCGTCGGTGTCGCGCTTCCGATTAAAAGTGTCGGCACCTTCGGTGTGAGTTCAAGTTTCCTGTCTTTCGGTGAATTGCAGGGACGTGATCGGGAAGGGAACGAGACCACTATTTTCCGTCCCTATGATCTGGCACTCATCTTCTCGTATGCCCGAAGTTTGGGGAGTTCACTCGCCTTTGGTGTGAATGCAAAATTCTTGCGTGAACAGATCGCTGACGAAACCGGAACCGGCATCGCCTTTGATCTCGGTGGGTTATACACCCTCCCTAACGTACCACTGTCGTTGGGGTTCAATGCACAGCACGTCGGACCGCGAGTGAAGTTTATTGAGGAGGCGTTCGGTTTACCTGTCACCATCAGGGTCGGCGCGGCATATAAACTCTGGAATGATGCGTTCATTCTAACAACGGACATCATCCGTCCCACCGACAACGATATTGCTATAGGCATCGGAGCAGGTTACACGATAGGCAATATCTTACAACTCCGCACTGGCTACAAATACAGGATCGGCGGCAACGATTTAGGCGCGATTTCCGGGCTCAGAGGCGGTTTCGGCCTCACACTTCGGCAGTTCCAGATCGATTATGCACTCGTCCCCTTCGGTGTACTCGGGTTGACACATCGCTTCTCATTAGTCGCCAGTTTTTAAGGCACATCTACCACTTGTATTGTAGGAGCGAGTGTTTTTGCTTGGGTGTTTCTTGTCGCTCGCGATTCTTATTGTACTGTAGGACTGTAGGAGCGAGCTGTGCTCGCGATTCTTATGATGACGACGCAGCCGCAATAAACGCTTCAAATAATTTACGCCTGTGTTCACGGAATGCATCGGTCTGGATCATCCGTTCCGGGTGATATTGCACGCCAAGCACAAACCGCTTTGACGGATTTTCCATTGCTTCGATAACACCATCTGCAGATAGCGCGGTGATACAAAACCCTTCACCACGTTCGTCCACCGCTTGGTGATGCGCGGAATTGACTTCATCTGCACTTTTACCTACAATTTCGATTAACCGACTGTCGGTTTCAATTTCAATCTCATGTTCAGAATCTTGTTCAGGTCCCTTTGCAGGATGCGTCAGAGGGTCTATAATTTGGGAAGGCACATCTTGGTACAGGCTACCTCCCATTGCGACACTCATCACCTGAATCCCACGGCAAATGCCAAAGACGGGGAGGTCCGCCTCTATTTTCTCGCGACATAACGGTAGTTCCAATTCATCGCGCGCTTCATTAACATACTTCAAGGATGGATGCCACTCTTGATCAAAATTATCCGGATGAATATCGCCACCACCCGTTAGCAAAGTCCATCAATATCAGCGAATTCAGAATCTGATACACCGGGATATAGCGTGCGAGGGGTACCACCGAATTCTTCAATCGCGCGGATATAGTTCTTAGAAGTCCCGGTAACACTATTAGATGAAAATGTAATTCCGATAATGGGTTTCATTAATATAACTGTCTCCTTTTAAGTCGTTTTGCTGTGCTTAAATTATACCTTATTTTCCCAGCAAGTGGCAACCGAATCTGATTCGCGTTTGTGTTGTAAGTAACTGACAACTGGTAACTGATAACTGATAACCCCTAAATCCCATTTGCATTGTACAGAGATGCATGGTATAATTTGCACATAGCATTTATGTTACACGAATTTAACGATAAAGAATTATCCATCACAGAAGACGATGCACCGATACTCACTTGCCATCATGGCGACGATGTGGCGCGTCCGCCATATCTGCATCCGCTTTATACACCCAACGGACAGGTGGTAACGGATGACACGGGCATTGGGCATCAGCATCCGCCGGGAATCTGTTTTATTCGCGGAACCGTCAACGCTGCGCAGCTGAATCACGATGAAATTACGCGCGAAACAGAGGCAGCTTCAGCGGGATTTTCTATTGTCACAACGTGGAAAGATGCCAAAGAGCCGGTCCTGATAGAGACCTGTACCGTGGAAGTCCTTCCGCGTCAAACCGAAGCGCAGGTTTTGGACATAGAAATCTCACTGCAGGCACCGAGTAGACCGCTCGAATGGACAGGAGACATAGGACTCGGTTATCTCGCTGTCGAGATGGAATACCGCAAAGCAGCGGACGCAGATGGGCGGATCGGCGAATCGGAGATGAATGGAAATCTGTCGGCGTGGGGAACACTCTGCGGACTCACGGCTGCCGAACAGGAGGCGGTCGGTGTCGCTATCTTCCCACATCCGTCAAACGGCGAGACGACGTTTCACGCAGAAGACGCATCATTCGGATACCTCTTCGCACGGACAGCACCTTTCGCAGTGGATGCAGGTTCAACGCACACGTTAAAATACCGAGTACTCGCATACACTGGAGACCTCTTCACAGTGGATGTATGGGGCTATCATCAAGATTACACGGACATGTAAGGATTATGAAAGAACAGACGCTTTTCCCACTCTATAATAAAGGTGAGCGAGTAGAAACACCGCAGCCGCCTCAAAAATCACAAAGTATTCCGCACGCACACTCGCGTCGTGTCTACATTGAGACTTATGGCTGCCAGATGAACGTGAGTGATAGCGAATTAATGGCAGGCATCTTAACACAGAGCGGACACCAGACCGTGACGCATATTGACGACGCAAATGTTGTGCTGGTCAATACGTGCGCGATACGGGAAAACGCGGAAACGAAGGTCATCAATCGACTCAAGCATCTCAACCACCGCAAACGTCGGCAGCCGGACCTCATTATCGGGGTCTGTGGTTGTATGGCACAGCACCTCCGGGACAAACTCTTAGACGCAGCCCCTTATGTTGATCTCGTGATGGGACCGGATGCATATCGGAATCTGCCGGTAGCACTTGATTCTCTGATAGGTGGCGTAGAAGCACACGTCTCTTTGAAGGACCGAGACCCGTTCCTCGGATTACGGTTGGACAAAAGCGAGGATTACGCCGACATCGCGCCTATCCGAAAGGAAGGGATTCGAGCGTGGCTCACGATTCAGCGCGGCTGTGATAAGATGTGTACCTTCTGCATCGTCCCCTTCGTCCGTGGCAGAGAACGGAGCCTGCCGTTGAAACTCCTCGTCGAAGATGTCGAAAAATTGGTAGACCAAGGCTTCAAAGAGGTTGTCCTGCTCGGTCAGACGGTAAACTCCTATCGCGACAACGGCTCCGATTTTGGCGACCTCCTCTACGCCGTCGGCGAAGTGAACGGTTTAGCGCGCCTCCGATTTACCTCACCACACCCCGCAGACGCAACTGAGAGTATGATTGACGCAATGGCAAGTTCTCCGACTGTCTGTAAGCATCTACATCTCCCGTTACAATCGGGTTCGACACCAGTGCTTGAACGGATGCGCCGCACCTACACCGCGGAGGAATACCGTGATCTCGTCTCGAAACTCCGGGACCGTATCCCAAATATTTCCCTTTCCACTGATATTATCGTCGGTTTCTGTGGTGAGACTGAAGCAGAGTTTAGGCAAACCTATCAGATGATGGCGGACATCCGATACGATTCGGCGTTCATGTTCAAGTATTCTGAACGTGAGGGAACACTCGCACACAAGGCACTACCTGATGATGTGCCAGAAGTAGAAAAAGGGGAACGCCTGAAACAGATTATTGAACTTCAAGAACAGATTTCAGCGGACATCAACACTGCCGCCGTCGGTGATACCGTCGCAGTACTTGTAGAAGGCGAATCGCGTCGCGAAGCAGATAAATACCACGGAAAGACGGACGGTTTCAAAACGACTGTATTTCCCAAAGCCGATAGCGGAATCGGCGATGTTGTTAACGTTCATATTCACAGTACCACAGCACATACTTTGATTGGACAGATCGTCTGATGGACAAACTTAGGATTAAAAACAAGGTCGAAATCGAGAAGATGAAGCGGAGCGGCAAGGCAGCGGCAACCGTGCTAAAGCGTATCGGAGAGGCGATTGCCCCCGGCGTATCTACCGCCGACTTGGAACAGATCTCTCGTGATACGATTGCCGAAGTCAACGCCACATCTTCTTTCTTAGGCTATCAGCTTCCAGAACACGAGCCTTATCCCGCCACGATATGTACCTCCATTAACGATGTCGTCATCCACGGGATTCCGGATAAAAGCCAAGTTGTAAAAGAAGGCGATATTATCGGAATTGATACGGCTGTCAGTATTGACGGCTACCACGGTGATAACGCATACACTTTTCCGGTTGGGAATATCTCGCCAGTAGCGGAACGGCTGCTTGAAGCAACACGAAACTCTCTATACGATGCGATTGCTGAAGCGAAACCGGGAAACCGTATCGGCGACATCTCTTCCAAATTACAGAACGGCGCGGAGTCCGAAGGGTTCTCCGTACTCCAAAGTTTTGCTGGACACGGGATTGGGCGGAATCTCCATGAGGCACCGGAGGTCCCCTGCATCGGTGTCGCCGGACGCGGGTTACGCCTCAGACCGGGCGTGGTACTCGCGATTGAAACCATGGTGAACGTCGGACTCCCTGATGTACAGATGCTCGCAGATGGCTGGACGATTACGACAGCAGACGGTTCGTTGTCTGCACTCTTTGAACATACAGTCGCGATCCTTTCCGACGGTCCCGAAATTCTTACAGGGAGCCCACTGTGGGAAATCTAAGCACTAAAATTATAGCCGTTATCACCGCGCTCCTCATCTTCATCTCACTCTATCTTGTTTTCGGATATGCGCAGACTGAAAGCACGATGTTTGAAGTACAAAAGATCTTCTATTATCACGTCTCCGCAGCATTGACTGTTTATTTAGCGTTTGGTATTAACTGTCTTTTCAGTATCAAGTACCTCATCCAACGGAAATCCAACGACGATCTCCTCGCAGCTGCCGCTGCAGAAATAGGTCTTATCTTTTGTACAATTGTACTCCTCTCCGGTCCGATTTGGGCACGGTATGCATGGAATACATGGTGGAATTGGGAGCCACGTCTCACGAGTACACTTGTGCTCTGGCTCATGTACATCGGCTATTTTATTCTCCGATCCGCTTTGGAAGCTGATAAGCGAAAACTCTATGCTGCTGTTCTCGGCGTTATTGCCTTCGTTAACGTGCCGATTGTCCATTTCGCGACGGAATTCTGGAAGAGCGAGTCACACCCAGAGAGAGGTGCCAAATTTGATATAGCCGACTCAATGCTATACACATTTCTGGTCGTGTGGATCACATGTATTATCCTATTTACACTGCTCCTCATCGTCCGGTATCGTCTGAAGAAAACGCAAGCACGTTATGAAATAGTACAACAAAAGCATTTAGAGGAGGCCTCTTAATGAGAATAATCGTCGTCGCAAGTTTTCTAGTAGTTCTGGCGGTATTCACCTTCGCAACGCTAGCACCAGTCGGTATCATTACTAAGAAAAATGAAGTCTCGAAGGCTTTTGAATACAAAATCTCGGAGGCCGTTTCGGAAGCAATCTCACAGTCCGAGGTTCCAGTGAATGAAGAGGTCGTGGAGCAGGCCGTGAAGAACGCTATTACGATACTCGAAAAAAGGCAAAGGACCCGCCTCAAATATCTTTTCGCTGCATACATTGTGATTTGGTTGGTCTTTATGCTATATGTGTTGCGCTTGGGACAGCAGCAACAAGCATTGGATAAACGACTCGCGCAACTTGAGCAGACACCTGAAGGAACAGTTACCAGTTAATAGTTACCAGTTTCCAGTAAGAAAAAGACTTGATGAATCATATCCCCTCTTTAACTGGTCACTGGTCACTGGTCACTGACGCACAGGAGCAAAAAAATGAAAACGTACCTTTTTGAATCACAACGGACAGTTGAACAACCAATCACAGAAATCTTTGACTTCTTCTCTAATGCACATAACCTCGCTGAGATCACGCCGCCGTCGATGCACTTGGAAATTCTAACCCGAGCACCGATTGAAATGGGGGTCGGAACTCGTATTGATTATCAGTTCAAACTCCACGGCATACCGGTCCGCTGGCAAACTGAGATCACTGAATGGAATCCGCCTCATGGGTTTGCGGATGAACAACGCCGCGGTCCGTACCGACTCTGGCGGCATACGCATACCTTCGAGGAGACAGAAAACGGTGTCATCGTAGGCGATGTCGTTGAATATGCAGTTTGGGGAAATGGGGTTGTCAACAAACTTTTCGTCCGTCCGGATATAGAGAAGATTTTCGCCTACCGATCCGAACAATTAGATAAGATTTTCCATCATAAGAAAAACAGCACGTCTCCATAGAGACAGATCCTGCCGTAATAATGCATCACTCGATCCACATAGTTTAACGTCTCATTAAATCCATTGAAATAACCGTGCGGAGGCACGCCGCTTTCCCACACCTCCTTATGGATAGGCGTGTTCTGCTTCGTTAGTTGACAGAGTGCTGCACGCACAGGTTCCCATAGAAGCGGGCTTGCGTGTTGTTGATGCCGAACAATATCTTGTGCATCGCGGACACGTCCGATACCACCGTTATAACTCGCCAACACCAGTCGGTGGCGATGTTCCGATGTGCTTTTGGAAAAAGCGTGATATAGTATGTGTAGGTAACGCGCTGCACCAGCAATATTCTGCTCCGCATCCAGTGGATCTTCAACGCCGAGTTCTTTTGCTGTTGTCGGCATCAGTTGCGTCAATCCTTGTGCACCCACAGCACTCTGTGCCTTTTCATCAAACCCGGATTCCTGCACAATCAGGGCACAAACAAGTCGTGAGTCTACATTCTCTTTGACGGCGTATTTCTGAATCAGCGGCTTATATTTAAGAATCTTCGGTGTAAGCGCGAGCAGTCGCAGATCCAAGTGTAGGTTAATGATGCCACTAAATACAAGGATTAAAATAACTGTTGCGATAATAAAGAAGAAAGTGCGTTTCCTAATCATTGATTTAACCACGAGACGTTTGCGATCATTATCTTTGTTCTACCACAGTTCCCCTGCTTGGTAAGCGAAGTTTGTAACCGCGCTGGGGCTTAGCCACAAACCATATAGCCTCCAAAACGCCTCTTTAGTCCCGTAGGGACGATATGTTTATAGCCGCGAGTACCACACCACCCCTTAGTCCCGTAGGGACGATATGTCCAAGTCCGGTATTGTCAGCGATATCGGGTGCTATCAAATTCAAAAAGGGCCCACCGTGTTTCTATGAACATATCGTTCCTGTGAAACTCAAGAGGAGGCGGACAACTATTTTCTATGAACATATCGTTCCTACGGAACTGATAATGAAAAAACCTTTATACATTCCAAAGGCGTGCCTTAACCTTGTAATCCACTTTATTTGCGAATCAACATTCGCCGAGTTGTCACAAATTCACCGGCTGTCAGTGTATAAAAATAGAGACCACTCGCCACAGGTTCACCGAGTCCGTTTTTACCATCCCAGTACGCGGCATGATTATGGCTCACATAACTCCCCGCATTCCGGTGTCCCAAATCTAATTTTCTAACCATCTGTCCGTCCACAGCATGAATCGTAATCACAATATCTGCGGGCTTTGCAAGTTGGTAAGGTATCCACGTCTCTGGATTAAACGGGTTCGGATAATTTTCCAGAAGCATAGTTTTTGTTGGTGCTACAGTGCTAAATAACAGGTCAAGCACAACAATCCCTTTTTCTACAACGATATCAGGTAGCACATTGTAGGCGTGTTGCCAATCAATATTTTGTAAAGCTGGTGCTCCTGCCACTGATGGCATATCTTTTGTAATCAAGATAATATCATTTATATCAACAATGCCATCCCGATTGACATCTGGGTTCGGGTGCGGATTACCGACAATCTTCTCGCCATATCTCGCAGCAACAAGCACCAAATCAACAATATTTACGATGCCATCGTTGTTGACATCTGTGTAGTTGTGATCGTCAACCTCTATAACGGGTAGTTCAGTCGACTCACGATGCAATAGCTTCGCATTTGCGAAGATAAAATGATCGCATCCATCGCCATCATCAGCATCTGTCACGTTGATAGTAAGTGTTTCGGTATTTTCAGGAATGTCGAATGATATGGGAATGTTCCTCGTTTGATAACCCCTCAATACACCAGAATGATAAATCTCAACATTGTCTGCAAGGCATATAACTTTAACAGAAGCGATAGTTCCACAAGGATTGGGCATATCAAAATAAGCATCAAATTTCGCATAATTATCACCTTTTAGATCGTAGACAATACGACTTTCTGCATGCGCATAAAACCAATGCTCCCATTCACTCATAAAAGGTATGTGTTTTGCTGGATCCATGAAACCTTGTGGTCTTCTCGGAACGAGTCCATCAGGGGTCTTTTCCCATATTAAACGGTTACCCGAGGGTAGATGCCTATTTACCCAGTCTTCAAGTCCGTTTGTCGGCACAAGTGCATCCGGATTATCATAATTAAGCGTAAGATATGTTTCGGTTCTGTCTGTGTTAATTGTTTCGGGAATGAAGAATTCACCATGCAATAAGCGCGCATTTGCGAAAATAAAATGATCACACCCATCCCCATCACCAGCATCGGTTATATTAATAGTGAACGTTTGGGTCCCTGCTGGTATATCGAATGAAATTTTTGTGTTGCGCGTTTGAGCACCTCTCAACACGCCAGAATTATAAATCTCTATACCGTCAGCAAGGCATATAACTTCAACAGAGGCGATACTTCCACAGGGGTTCGGCATATCGAAATAAGCGTCAAATTTCGTATAGTTTCTGCCACCGAGATTGTAAACAATACGACTTACAGCATGTGTATAAAAAAAGTAGTCCCATTCGTCGTAAAATTGTATAGACCTCTCAGGATCCATGAAACCTTGCGGTCTTCTCGGGACCAGTCCATCAGGGGTCTTTTCCCACACCAGTTTTTCTCGCCAACCTGCCCATTCTGCAGAACTGTTTGTCGGGACAAGGGCATCCGGACTATCATAATTAAGTGTGAGATACGTTTCTGTTCTTTCTGCATTAGTCGTTTTCGCTTCGGTTATTTTTGTTGCACTGAGCGTCCAGTCCTTTGTCGTAATGTATCCATTCGGGTCAACAACGCGGATCCAGACGTTATTAACCGGGGCGATTGTGGCTCCAGTTGGCATATCAAATTCGACAGTCGCGCTCTGTGTATTGTTAAAATTTTGGCAACTGAACAAACTCGTTGCTTCACCAGGAACAGAAAGCAGAAATTGAACTTGATAGACCCCATCTGCATCGCTAACATTGAACCGCAGGGGCCAATTTTCTTCATTGGCCGGATAAGTAGATGGTGTTAGCATTTGAATTGATGCCGGTGTGTTTGAAGTGTTCCCAACATTATTGAAAAACGGACTAACATTTAACATTGCTGCTGCACATGCTGATAACTGATTGCGTGCGGCACCATAGGACATGATATAGGATTCATTACGGAAATCATGTTCCAAATTTAAGGCGTGCCCAAGCTCATGTGCTATCAAATCAACACCCTGGTCACCTTGAACACAATCCCCAGTTGCCGCAACCATCACGGGACCGCCATCGAAATATGCTATACCACAATTCCCCTGAATTCGTTCCGTGCTGACATCTACAATAACGATATAGATGTCTTTCTCTATATCGTACCGGTCATCAATTTCGTCAGTAATTTTGCTGAGTGTATCTGTATGGTAATACGCGTCATTAAAATTTCCAGTGACAGGATGCACAATCAATTTTCCACCAGCATCATTTTCAAGGTTGAAAGTTTTCCTGTCGTGTCCATGTGCTTCCATCTGCTCGGCGTAGAAACGTTGTACCGCTTTTATCCGCGTATTGAGTGCCGCTGGTATATTCCATTGGAATGGACGGTCGCTTGGTACAAAGTATACGACTTTCACCATTTGATCCGCCGCTGCAAGGACATCTACGACACCGAGCGTAAATCCGTAAAATAAGAGTATGAATATTAGGAGGCTTCTTTGCATTTATTGTTTCCTTCTAATCTATGTTACACTAAAGTTTGGGTGGTTTTTAAGCAATAAACATATCGCCCCTACGGGACTTAGTTTCGCGGGGAGGCGGTTTCTATAAACAGGTCGCCCCTATGGGGCTATGCATTGGGGCATCAGGCTGCATTTGCGTCTACAACACCCAAGAAAAAACGAAAAATGCGGTGGAAATGGATCGTGATCTTGACAGAAACTGTTCAAAGTTTGGTAGTTAATTTAGATCGTGGTTTTTGCAAAGCACTGTCTGTTAGATAACATGGAATAACCCGCAACTAACAGTTTACGGTACAAAACCTACAATAGATAACCCAACTGAAATATGAGTCTGTGTCCGCCGCTTGTCTTCCCTTTACGGTGTTCGCTATTCTGCGTAGAATACCATGTGTAAGAAAGCAGGATATTCCACGCATCTAATGGACGATAGGAGAATTGTCCACCGATCTCTATCGTTCGTGCGACGACACCTGTCGGAAACGGAAGTGCTTTGAAATCCTCACCGTAAAACCGATCGGCGATTGTCCCTTCACCGTGGCGGGTCAACACCGCTCGAACTGCCGCCGCAGTGGAAACAGTAAACTGATAGGATGTTGATAGTCGCAGCGTGTCCGAATCGGTGCCGATGGGATGTCCAATCGCATAACCAAAATGCGTAAACTGATTATCAGGCACGAGATGTGTATATGCCCATCGGTTGACGCGCGCGTATTCGCTGTGGATACCGAGATGGCGATCAAGTTGTTCTGGATACCACGTCAATCCCAAAAGCCATGCGACAGCGTGTGGGTCGTTCGCGCCCGGAACATATTGAATATCGTCAATAACCCATTCGCCGTAGAGGCGTACGCCATCAATAGGACGGATCGCTGCGTCGAAGGCGAACATGACGTTATCATCAGCCTTCGCATTGTACTGTAGCGCGTAATAGAAGATGATCGGATTCGCGTACTTCCACTCCAACGTCTGGGCATCACCACCGTAAAGCACCCATTCAGCAACACCGATCTCCACGCGATCGTTGTATTGATAATCGAGTCGGTGTCCGCTGATATAACGTTTCGCCAAATAGCGTTTGGTGCCGTCGTCGTACCAGGTTGAATCCAGTTGCGCCGTGAAAGCCGTCGCTTTGAGACGTTTCCCGAATGTACTTGTAAGTCGTACGTGATCAAACGGCGGTGAGTTGTCCGAAATCCCTACCGTTTTGTCCGGGCTCGCGCCCCAGAAAAGCCAGTCCCGACCGACAAGTAGGTTAAGGTGCGGACTATTAACCTGCAAATAACCTCTTTTGAAATCACCCGTGTACCCGCCACGCCAGCGTTCGAGGTGTTGCTCCGCAGTCGTGCCATCAAGCGGACGACTCTCAAAATTATGTGCCTCAAATTCAGAATAGAACATTAAGCGCGGAACAGTTCTTTGTTTGAATGTTCCCGCGCTCCAGTGAAACCCTGCCGCAAGGGCGGGTGCTATTTTTTTATCTGTCGCGCGGAGTTGTGGGAGAAAGCCTATTGTCCGTCCATCGTTACCTGCAAGTTCTCGACTGAATTCACGTTTCAACTTTTCGAGGAGTTTCCGATCAATCTCAGATGGGACGACGATACCCGCGCGTATGCGCGATTCAGCCTGTCGGACAACTTGTGCGACTTCTGCCCTTGAAAGCGGTGCAGTCTGCCGATGAAATCCACCTGTGATACCGTCAGTCTCCAGCTTCGCGAGCGCATCGGTAACCCACCCGTCGAAGTTCAGAGGCACATTCGGCGCACCATGCGCAGCGTTGAGAATGAACATGAGTGCAAAGAGGAAGATTGGAAAGTTGGAAGATTGGAAGATTGTGGATGCCTTCCTTCCACCCTTCCACCCTTCCACCCTTCCATGCGTATTTTGTCCAATCGGCTGCATCACCCCTGCGCCTCCAACTTTTTGACACAAGTATCGATATGGCGAAACTGCCACGTCCAGCGTGTGTTATAGAGGAACTGTCGCAGATCAAACCGATTGTCATCCGGCGAATAAGACTCAGCGTGGTAGGAGGGCGTTAGTGTCGTCATTTTGTGCCGATTAATCGCGTAATATCGGAAGAAACGTTTTACTTTTTCGGCGACCTCGCGTGGTGGTAAATGGTCCCATTCCTGCACTAATTTTTCAAACATACTCACGGGACCGCACTGCTCCATTTTTCGGAGCTGCCCGAATCGACTCAATTCGGCGTAGGTCATCCCCATATCATCTTCATCGGTTTGTGTATAGGTTTCGGTTATTGGTTCCAGTTCAGCTGTCGGTGGTGCCTCTACAATTTCAGCGAGCGCGGTATATCCGAGGTTCTCTTCAGCCCACTTCAAAAAACGGCGTAGGTCGTGTTTGCTAATGCCACCGATCGGATTGATGTCGCCGCTACTGCAATCGTATTTTGTGAGATAACCCCGCAGTGCCTCATCGACGTTACCCGTGCCTAAAACAAGAAGCGTCCCTTCACGGTTTCGCACCCACGGCATTGTCTGCGCGAACAAATAACTAAGCACCATCCGCAACCGCGCCTGTATGTTTTGGAGGGCTTGATTTTCTCTATAGGATCCGCCTTCAACCTTAAAGCGTGGCTTTCTCTGCGTGATGCGTGTAAAAAGTGTTTGCAACGCACTAACGAGTCCATCCATATTGATGTCCAAGTGATGTGCCCCAATCTGTTCAGCGAGTTGTTTCGCACGTTTCCGTGTATCACGAGAACTGTTCTCGGTCCCGATATAGCATGTATACAATAATCGGTTAGCAAGCGCACGCGGATCCGATAGAACGTCGGGCGTTTCACCTTCTGCTAACCATTGACGCACATCTTGGCTAACCGCTGGGTCCTTTTCCCGAATGGCTTTTGCGACCAGCTGACACATTGAACCGACAAGTGTCGCAACGGCACCGCTGTCCGCACCGCCAGAGAGTGGGATGAAGTAACCCGCCGCACCAGATCTGCGCAGGTAATCCCAGAGCCAACAGGCGGGTCCCAAAGCGATCTCTTCTTCCGGTTCGTGCGTATGCGGCTCGATCGGAAGACTGGAAGGCTGGAAGGCTGGAAGCCTGGAAGTCCCGCCTTCTACCCTTCCCGCTTTCCTGCCTTCCAGCCCCTCCTTCCATCCTTCTATTCCCAGATCAAAATCGACATCTATCTGTGGAAGTTGTTCTGTTTTACTCGCCTGCACAGCGCGACTCGCCTTCGCACCGCGATAAGTTCGCACATCGTGAAGGTTGACCGTAGCAGTAACGACCTCTACATCCTTGAGTGAAAACTGAGAACCTTGTGCCAATATCTCACCGTTTTGCGCAATCAAAGCGCAGCCATCGAAATAGAGTCTACCGCCGTCACATCCTTGTTGGTTCGCGTAAAGGTAGACACCACCGCTTTTAGCACTTGCGTTCCGAATCAACGCGATACGTGTGTCTAATTTCCGTAACTCGTGATGAGACCCCGATCCGTTGGCGATGATCTCGACACCCGCGTTGCCGAAATGGATATGTGGACTCATCGGCACAAAGAGTTCCTCACAGGTTTCAGCTGCCAAGCAGGTCTCCGCTGTGGCAATTGCTGCGATACCAATAGGCACCTTCTGTTGGCCTGTCAGTTCAGCGATCTCACGTGGCAGGGTATACGGTTCTGTCACCCAACCCTGTTCCCATGCTGTGAACCATCGGTGTTCCCGATAGTTGCCATCACTCGCTAATATCATCTTCGGACGGATTAAAAGCAGCTGACCATCTAACACGAAGACCCGACAGTTGTAACGGACATTCTTGTGCATGACAGGCATACCGATATCGCAGAGGATGCCGTCAGTATACCCACCTTTGAGGATACACGCAAGCGATTCCCAACTGTGCCGTAGCGTATCGAGTTCCAAAAAGTGGTCTTCGCAGGAATATCCTGTGATTTCCAGTTCCGGTCCCAACCGATACCGCGCGCCTTGTGCTTTCGCTATCTCAATGGATTCAATGATGCGCGCCGTGTTACCCTCAAAGTCCAGGCTCCACTGGTTCAGGTTACACGTCGCAAGTACTGCTTTCATGTTGCTATTTTAATAGTTATTGGTTATTGGTTATTGGTTATAAGTTAACCTCTTGTGGCAGTCCAGTTGACTGTAACTGCCGCAGCAACCCTCTTTAACTAAAAACTTATAACTAACAACTATTAACTATTAACCCTTTCACGTCTTCTGCGGTTTCTTACGAGCAGCGGGGAACAAGATATTATTCAAGATGAGCCTATAGCCAGGCGAGTGTTTATGCAAATCAAGGTTCGTCGGGATTGTCCCCTCACCGACAAGGTGGCGATAGTCTTCGGGGTCATGTCCACCCAGAAAAGTAAAAGTGCCTTTGCCTAATTTACCGTGGATATATTTCGCGTAGTTCGTGCCTTCTACCTGTCCCAAAATTGTGATAGACCCGCGAATTTTGTCCATATTAAATGATGTCGTCTGACCAAGATAACCCGGCACAACGCTAACATGGTTTTGCGTGAGCATCGTTGGAATCGGATCGTGCTTTGCAGCGAATTCAAAAAGTTTGAAATCTTCAACACCACTCTGTGCGTCCCTATCCGGGTTTGGATTATCTATGTCAGAGAACTCATATCGGTACGGATTCGTATGGAGACTGAAATTCTCAAATGCCAAGGTACGCTGAAAGTCAAGCCGGGCATCGGCATTCGCCTCAATCGGTGTCCCATCAAGTTCCGGCGCGACAATGTCGATTGCCCCGCCATGTGTCGCCAGCGCAATATCCAGTGTTTCTGGGGCTGAACACATCGCGAAGATAAACCCGCCGTTTGCGATGTAGTCTGCTATCATCTGTGCGGTCTGTCCTTTATGTTGCGCGACCCGGCGAAATCCGGCTGCCTCAGCAGCTTGCTCAAATATCAGCATCCGTTGTTGATACCAAACCTGTGTAGAAAACGAGGCGTGGAACTTACCGTGCTGACCGGTGAAGTCCTCGTGGTGCAAGTGAAGCCAATCGTAGCCTTTTGCTTGTAAGATACCGCTTTGAACCTCTTTATCCCAAATTTCGTCGTACGGAATCTGAGCATAATCCAACGCGATTTTAACCGCATCGTCCCACGGATCTCGGTACGGAGATGCCTCTGATGGTGCGTATACAGCGATCTTCGGTGCCTTTTCTAATAGAATCTCGTCCATGTTGCTACCTTCAAGGACGGAATTTTTGATGTCAGTATATTCAGCGTCGCTCATCGTTTCAAAACGGACACCCATCAGTGCGGCGCGGATTCGCACGTCTTGTGAATCTGGCAGAACGAACGCACCGCCACGGTAGTTCAGCCACCAGTAGCATTGGTACTCGCGCGGCACCTCTAATGCCCAGTACGTCAAACCGTAAGCCTTCAGATGATTCGTCTGCTTCCCGTGTTCCATCGGGATCAAAAGCCACTGCGCACTGGCAGTATTTACCACGACAAGAAAGAAAAAGATTGCAAGAACGCGGAAGCACGCCCTCCCGATGATCGAGGGTTCTCTGCGTTCGGTATTCCGTGCTTGGTTAAAGAAGTCCGTTGTGGTCGGGACAGTTAACTGTCTCGGTTGTAGAGACCTCTTTAACTGACAACTGATAACTGATAACTGACAACTATTCATCATTTCACGCCTCCATTCCAACTGACTACTGCGGGTTCATGTCCAAACACAATCTGACCGTTATGCATCAGGGGTGCTTCGGAACTCCCCGGGGTTTTCGGGTCAATTTTCCAGAGTTGACCGTTATTTTCATACAAAATCCAGCGTCCATTAGGCGGGACCCAGACAGGGTGGGAACCGCCTTTTTGGGTTAACTGCTGTTCCGTTGGTACGCCATCATCTGAGTAGGTGATGAGCCAAATTTGTTGATGATTGCCTTCTGTTCGTGTGAATGCCAATTGATTCGGATTAGCAGGTGACCAAGCCGGTTGTGCATCATCTGCTGGCGACACTACAATCGGTTCTACACCCGTTTTCACTTGGTCAAATGCGTAGATATTTCTTCTCTGTTTTTCAGCATTTGAAGCGACATCATCCGGATTTTCGATGGTTCCCGCTGTGACATACGCAAGCATGCTACCATTGCTGTTCCAAGCAGGTGTGAAACTCTTCAACGCAGTGGATGGAACAACATACTCCGACCCGCTCGAAATGTGCCGCATAACAACCCGCCGCCGATTGCCAATCTCCGGACGTGTATAGGCGACATATTGGGCATCCGGTGAGATTGCCACGTCGTTTGCCATCTCGCGTCCATCAAACAGCAAACTTCCATCGGGTGTATCAGGCCCTCGGATGATAACGTTCCCTTCTGGGTCTTGATAGGTAAGTGTGCCGTCATTGGCGACTGTCGGGCTGTGTCCAGCACCTAATGGCGCGCTCATACCGTCTGGCGAAATACCCCAGATGATATTGTCATAAGCGAAGTAGATGAAACCGAGAAGTTGTTCAGTTTCGGGCGGATCCTGTTGTTTCGTAGTGGAAGCGTCTCCGGATCCAGGTGCTTCTGTCTTGATTTGTTCTATCTTCTCGGCGGTTCCGGGCTTAGGTGTGAATTCTTCCATGTCTCCGAGTTCCCAGCCTACACCCTTCGCTTCCCAGACAAAACCGACACCCTTTGTCCAATATTTCCACTCCTCATTTACACGTCCATTGCGGGTAATTTTAAATACATCTTCCGGTTCACCGTGAAGTTTTTTGATTTCCCAACGGCCACCGTCCTCAATCTCCGCCATATTGCCCTCTTCATCAATGTAACTGGCGAGGATATCTATATCAATATGAGCCGTTGTCTGCCCCGAAAAGACACTAACTGCCGTCGGTTCACCGCGTGCTGGATAACGGGTGCCATATATTCCGACACCGTCGGTTATACCGGTCTTCCCGTCGTCATTTGCATCCATTACTACCATGACATAGTAGATACCGGGGAGGACGTTGACTTGGTAATTACCGTTTGCAGTAACCGAAATCGGCATCGCAATCGGTGCCCTGAAATCCGGCGTATAGGAAAGCGTTAAAATACCGCGCTGGATCGGGTATCCATCCCAAGTGATGCGTCCGGCGATACTCCCCTGTTCAATGTGTGTCTCGATCCCAGGCGGTGTGGCGTGCGGGTGTCCATCCGCATCGTACCGCGCACTGATGAGAAGTTCAATGTTCCGCTCTTCACCTGCCTTCAGTGTAATCGGAGCCGGGGGCTGCGTTGTGATATCCACTGTTCCGTATCCGCCTAAACCGTCACCTTCGCTATATTTGCCATCTTTGTTTGCATCGAGGTTAACGATGACATAGTATTCACCCGGAGGAAGTAATATGTTAAAAGCACCACCAGCAGCGGTTTCACCGCTCGCGATAGGGCTGACCAAGGTAGCATCAGCATATACTTCTACACGCGCAGATGCGTTTTCAGGCAGAGATACTTTGCCTGTAAGTAGGCTTGAGTTTTCCTGTTGTTTCTTTTTATTTCGCTGATAGGTAGCGGTAATTGTTATCCCAAGGTCTTTCGTGAATTTATTGGGTGAAATCAGTACCGGTTCTGGAAACTCGCCACGTCTTCGCATGTGTTCAACACCGTAGAATCCGAAGTCGTCTCCCGTATCAAGTTTGTTGGTGTTGTTGTTATCGACAATCGCCATTAGGTAGTATTTACCCGGCGACAAATTGAGGCTCCACGCACCTGAGTCCTTCACACGGGTAATACCTGCACGATATTTCCAAGATAAATCTGTATAGGCGAGGATTAAGGCTTTTCGATCTTTGGACGCAAAAGGCTTCGGGTTTTCCTGGTCCTGAGTTAACCTAAGCGTCCCGCTGCAACCCGATGTCGCTGTCCGCAAATCAACCTGAAACTGTTCGAGTTCGCTCGGTTGATATTGGGATTCGGGGACCATGTTAAACTTTCCATTAATCCGCGCTGCTCGCGCTGTGATTGGGATCTCTATGTCCCGAACCTTTTCTCTGTTGCCGACTTCAATTATCTGATACTTTTGTTCTGGGTTGTTCCACTCGGTTATGCCAAAGATCCCAAAGCCGTCTCCTATATCGAAATTGCCTGACTTGTCAACATCTACATAAGCGACGAGGTAGTATTGACCCGGTTCAACATCAAGCGTAAATCTGCCATCACCGAGTTGTGGGATTCCGCTGATGTACAAATTGCGTAATCTCTCATCCCGATAGGCAGACACATTTGCGTGTGACAGGTCGTGTCCATCCCAAACGATCCGTCCTTCTATGGATGCTGTTAACCGTTTTGGGTCAACATCTTCTTGCGCGGAAAGGTGCTGGCAGAAAATTTCACTGACAAGTCCGATACCGATGACGAGTAGAAGTATCACCATTCGTTTCATGTTTTATACCTTTATCTGTGTTTCTTACATATTTAGCATTTGATGTGTTGTTAATAGTAACACATACACAGATAATTTGCAAGTAGAGGATTATCTATCCATTAGGTTCATTTATTTGTCTTGATGCTCACTGCGAGGCAACTGATAATTATCCCTCTGACCGTTGACGGTTGACGGCTAATACACTGACAACGAAATGCTTGGAAAAACATTTGACTTTCGCTTCAAGTGTATGGTATAATATTTTAAAATTTACCTGCACGGGTAGTGATATGAATTTTTCTCTGGCATCAAGATAACTGTCCGTGTTGAACCTCAAATTGAACAAAAGAGGAGTAGTTCCTAAATAGTTTTTTTCTGTATTTTTATTGTTATTTTTATGTAAAACGGTAAATGTAGGCATTTTGTGCGGTTCAATGCCGTGCTACCGTATCCAGTCGTATTGTGCAAAAACCAAGCACTTCTGACAAAAACCAAGTCAGTTCGACTCGAGGGGTTCACACACGAGTGAGACGAACCCTGATACTGTGAGGACACTCGGTATTGAAGTAAGCGTCAGTCTTTTGGGACTGACTTAGTGGGTTCCACCATACCACGCGTTTCCTTGTGGTATGCAGTTCGTGTGTAATTTCTGGCTACCGTGGTCAGAGGACCCTGATTACGCACAGGATAAGGACACGACGGTGTTCGTAAAAGGGGGTTAGGATCCCTCTAAAAATCTATTGCTTTCCATAGATATACACGGAAAAACGTAGTTTTTTAGGAACAGCAATTGCAATGCGAATAAAAGTCTATTATATTTGTGCTATTTTGTTGATGTTAAGTCTATTAACACCGGCAGTATTTGCACAAAACGCACAGGAAGAACACTTGGTTGGCTGGTGGCTGTTTGATGATGAAAAAGATGAGATAGGCAATTGGGAAGATATAACCCTCCATGGTGCCAAAATTACGGGTGGGCAGTTGGTTGTTGAGACTGGAAAATGGGCGCACGCCCTTGACTACACCGGCCCCGACATCACGGAGTTGTCGTTAGTAACCTGGGTGAGTTTGGACGACTACGCGAAAACAAATGGTTCCGCGCTTACCTTGGATAAAGAAACCGCAGATCAGTTCTGTGCGATCGTTTGGGCTGAGAGGGTTGATAAACAGTGGATGCCGGGGAGCAGCCATTTCCGGCGTACTGCTGATTTTCCCGATGCAGTCACTGAAAAACCGACCGGCGATATGGTTTACTTAGTGATCACATATAAGGATGTCAAAAACCAGTATGAGATTACCGGTTACCGGAACGGCGAGAGTCTCGGTAGTTTCAAAAAAGGGGATCTCAGGACATGGCCCGCAGGCGATGCCGAAGCGATTTGGGGAAAGCGGCACGTAAATGGGCTTGCCGGTCCCGGCGAACTCAATGCTCATATCGAAGAATCTCGAATTTACAATGTCGCATTGACACACGACGAAGTTAAGAGTCTTGAAATTGGAACGCTCTCTGTTGAACCCCAAGGCAAACTCGCTACGCAGTGGGCAGAACTTAAAACGAAATAAGTCCTTAAGAGTAGGGTGAGGTAGAGATGCCTCGCCCTACTCTTATAGGTAATGGCGATACCACAGTTCCGGTTATAGATGCCCCCTTGCAGGCGGGGTTTGAAACCCCGCCTGCGTAATGGCGATACCACGGTTCCGGTTATAGCAATTTGAAGTTCAAGACACACTTGCGATATAAACGACGCTAAACGCGCTTTTCACGCGCATGTAGGAGGATTTTAATGGCAGATGTAGGAAGTGCTGCACCAGATTTTACCCTCACAGGTGCACTCAATCAAGAAGATACCGAAGTTTCACTGAGCGATTATGCAGGCAAAAATTTAGTCGTTCTCTTTTATCCGCTCGATTTCTCACCTGTCTGTTCTGAGCAGGTACCAGATTTCAACGAGAACCTCGCAGCGATTCAAGCAAAAGGGGCTGAAGTGATCGCTATCAACCGCGATTCGGGTTTCGCACATAAGGCGTGGAGTCAGGCACTTGGCGGTGTCGATTTCCCACTGCTTGTTGATATGAATCTTGAGGTTTCCAAGCAGTTCGGCATGGCACTTGAAGAAGTCGGGATTACCACACGCGGTGTATTTATTGTTGATAAAGCAGGGAAAATAGCCTTTAAACACGTTGAACAGGCCCCCCCGGATAATACGCTGAGTGCAGAGCAGGTCTTGGACGAATTAGACAAGTTGCAATAGATATTCCGGATTGACCAGATCGTGGATAAAGTCCGCCAGTCTTAGGAAACAGAAAAGCGGGCATCAGGTGAAACTCGCAATCCATAATTGGGTATCATACCGATGCCTGCTTCTTATTTTTACAGCATTTCGTTCGCTTGTAGGAGATATCTCCGAATCCCGATACGACTCATTTTAAACTCATTTTTACTTTCATTGGCAACAGCATTGAAGATGTGGTATAATACTATTAATGCGGGTGTAGCTCAGCGGTAGAGCGTCAGCTTCCCAAGCTGAGGGTCACGGGTTCAATTCCCGTCACCCGCTTGTGCATTGATTTAAAATCGTGTGAAACTGAGGAAAACATGGCACGAAACAAACGACTAACCAAAGAAGAAATCCAAGAAGATAAATTTATTGAAGGGCTCCTGAAAGCCTACGCGTTTTTGAAGGAAAACCTTCAAACGATTATCGTCGCAGCGGTCGTCATCCTGGTTGCTGTCGGGGGGTATGCCGCGTATTATCAGAATCAAGAGAACCGTCGCTCCGAGGCTACCGTCGCACTCCGCCAAGCCACCGAGGCATACAAGGAGGCGGAACAGAGTCTTTTCGACGCGGAAAAATTGGCGGAAAGTGAAGAACTCCTTAAAACCGCTCAGACTGAACTTAAAGCAGTCTTTGAGAAATATCCAAATACAACTTTTGCGGATAAAGCGCGTTATCAATACGCCAACACCCTCTATTATCAGGGAAACTATGTTGATGCCCGCTCACAATTCCAACACTTAATTGATGAACACCAACCCGAAAGTGAGATAGATAGTCTATACGCACAAAAGGCAATTGGCAATACCTACGAACAGGAAGCGGACTACGAAAAAGCTATCGCTGCCTATCAAGCAAAGGCGTTCCCGCCTACACCACAACTCCCACCCGAAATCCGGAAGTTTGTACTCGCGGAAGCCAAATTTAACCAAGCACTTGTTTATGAAAAGTCAGGGGATTCGGGTACCGCACGGGATGTGTATAAAGAGATCATAGATGAGTTCCGAAGTACGATTGAAGCAGGGATCGTACAGAAAAGTCGTGAGCTGCTTGAAGAAGCGAAAGCAGTTATCACCGCTATTGGCGAACCGCTTGATACTGATGTCTCAAATCCTCAGAAACTGGAGTTCGAGTTGGACAAAGCGAGGTTAAACCAAGTATTTGCTCATGAAAAGTCAGGGGATACGGATGCCGCGCGGAACTTATATCATCAGATCGCTGGCGGATTCGGGCACTCGCTGGAAGTGAAACTTTCAAGGGAAAATATCCAACAGGTTGAAGATGCCAAAGTGGTTATTACTGCTATTGGCGAACCGCTTGATACCGGTGTCTCAAATCCTCAGAAACTGGAGTTCGAGTTGGACAAAACGAAGTTGAACCAAGCACTTGCTTATGAAAAGTCAGGGGATTTCAACGCCGTACATGGCGCGTATCACGAGATTGCTGACGGATTCGGGCACTCCCTGGAAGAGGCACTTTCAAAGAAAAATATCCAACAGGTTGAAGATGCCAAAGTGGTTATTGCTGTTCTTGGTGAACCGTTCGATATTGACATTTCAAGTGCTGAAAAATTGGAAAGCGAAGAACGTTACTATGAAGCTTACGTCGCGTATACCGACGCGATTCGGACCTATAAGGTGAGAAAAGATATTCACGGAGGACTCTCCTCGGAACTCCGAAAGCAGCTCGGCAGTTTTGAAAAAGGAGCGATGACGGTAATAGACAGTATTCAAAACGCTCGACGCTCTGAAAATGAGGGGAGACAAAGCTCCGCATTGTATGGCTACGATGCGGTTCTTGAACTTGAAACTTTGGGGTTAAATCGCCGACTCTATGAGAACGCGCTTTTCCACTATAAGAGACTTGAACCTGCTCAATAATTTTATTATCAGGACTTACGCAACCCCGTTTGCTGGCGGGGTTTTAAACCCCGCCAGCAGTGCGAAGGCCATCCGTTATCATAGAAAAATGCGTCTGTCCTGTCATTTTAGAAGGTGCTGTAATGATACGTAAATATAATGTAATATCCCTTTATACCGCTAAAATCGGTAGAATCGCTTTTTGCTGCGCGCTTATCTTATCCCTTTCCTCACTTGCCCAGATCGGTGAAGCGGTTCCCAGTGGACAACTCGCTTACGCGGTCAACGGGTTCGACGAGAATTTAGGACGTTTCGATTGGAATCTCTATACGACTGCAATTAAAGGCACTAATAATTTAAAAGCACTCTCTTTAAATCATAAGGGCATGTACCCAGCGTGGGGACGAGAAGGAGAGTTACTTTATTTTATACAATGGCACGGCGGCCAATCAGATGTCTATTCCATTGTCCCCGAAAGTCCGAAAAATAAGAAACGGATTACACAGATTTCTGGGACATATCGGTTTCTGGCGGTTTCTCCCAATGGCAAAAAACTTGCCTTCAACGGTTGGACGATGGAACAGCTCCCGCAAGACAATCAGATCTGGGTGTTGGATACCGAAAGTGGGGAAATGGAGGCAATGACCCAAATACCGCACTTCGGCTGGCCATACTCATTCTGGGGGCTTTCTTGGTCACCTAATGGAAAGAGGCTCGCCTTCTCGCTCTCCAGACCCGGGTGGTTGGAACACCTCTACATTTTGGACATCGAAACTAAAGAGATTGAAATCTTAACCGAACTCAATAAAGATTATTATCCTGTCTGGTCCCCTGATGGACAACGAATCCTCTTCTTTAGATGGAATAGAGAATTTGATACCTTCTGCACTATTAATGTTGAAACTAAAGTCATTAATACCTTATTTGATGTTGACAAAGCGACCGGATATTGGGCGGATTGGTCGCCTGAAGGGGACTATATGATCTATTCTCGCTGGGGGACCGTCTACCTATATCATTTTGAGAGTGGTGAGACCGAAGAACTCGTCGAAATTGATGGCAGCGTATTTGTCATTTCATGGTTGCGGGACATTCGGATACTACCTGTTGAACCCAAGAAGAAATTGGTCACAACCTGGGCCAATATTAAGCATAAATAGTTATTGGTCGTTAGTGGTAAGTCTATTTTCTGATGCTGAGTCATCTCTTTGTAACCGTTCCTCTTAAAGTCCCCCTGATAAGGGGCGGGGAATGCCCATAAGGCATTCATACCGTTGATTCTTTAGGGGGTTTAATGGATGGTTAGTTACCAAAAGATATTGAGCAATCATAAGTCTCTTAACTAAAAACTTATAACTTATAACTAATGACTATAAAGAAAAGGACAAATCCGTGTTATCCAGTGTTGAAAAAGCGTTAGAATACGATAAAATCAAAGCACTTTTAAAAAAGTACACCGCTTCTCAACTCGGGACAGCGAGGATTGACACCCTTGCGCCATCTTATGACATTGATAAGGTTCGTTATCTGCAGGTGTTATGCAGTGAAGCCAAATGTTTTCAGCAACTTTACGGCGGGATTCCTTTAAATGGTTTAAGAGACATCCGAGAATCACTACACCGTGCTGCCAAGACGGGTTCAATTTTAGACGCTGAGGAACTCCTTGAAGTCCGAAAAGTCGCCAAAATTCCCAGCGACATTCACCGTATCTTTGAAAAACGTGAGCGCGAAGAATTCCCAAACCTCTTTGCTATCGTGGACGCGCTACCAGCCTTCCCGGAATTAGTCGAAGCAATTGGGTATTGCATCAATCCTGAAGGGGTCCTACTCGACCGCGCAAGTCCCGAATTGCGTAGCATCCGCCGCAAAATGTCGCGCCTCCGTGACAATATACATCAAAAACTCGAAGCCACCCTCCGATCGCCAGAACATCAAAAAGCAATTCAAGAACCCGTCATTACCTCTCGAAACAATCGGTACGTCATCCCAATCAAACAGGAAGCGCGGGCATTTTTTCAGGGTGTCGTCCAAGGACAATCCACAAGTGGGGCAACGTTTTTCGTCGAACCTTTGGGCATTGTACAGATGAACAATGAACTGCACGAAGCCGCTGAAGCAGAACACCGCGAAATTCAACGCATCCTCCTTGACCTCACCGACCGCGTCCGCGACTATCTATCAGAACTGGAATTGTCCCTTGATTTATTAGCAGAACTCGATTTTCTAAACGCAAAAGCGCGTTTCAGCACGGCATTGAAGGCTGTTGAACCTAAATTGAATACACGTGGGGTCATTAAATTGATTGATGCCCGGCACCCCCTGTTGGAATTCCATCTTCAGGATGCACATAAAGCCAATGCCGATGCTGAAGCGGACGCGAATCTACCCGAACGGATCGTGCCGACGAATGTTCATATCGGTAAAGACTTCAAAACATTGGTTATCACCGGTCCGAATACGGGTGGTAAGACAGTCGTCCTTAAAACGGTTGGGCTATTGGTGCTAATGGCACAGTCAGGTTTACATATCCCGGCGGAACACGGTAGTAAAATCGCTATCTTTGAACATCTGTTTGCTGACATTGGAGACGACCAAGGCATAGAACAGAACCTGAGCACTTTCTCTTCTCATATTACTAAAATCGCGGAGATGCTCAAGACAATTGAGGCTTCCGATTATTCGTTGGTCTTGTTAGATGAGATTGGTGCTGGAACAGACCCCAGCGAAGGAACTGCGCTCGGTATGGCACTCCTTGATTGGCTCGGAAAAAAGCAGGTTAATACCATCGTCACAACGCACTATGGGGCACTTAAAGCGTATGCACACACACAGCAAGGTATGGAAAATGCCTCAATGGAATTTGATTGGACGACGCTACGACCCACATACCGGTTACAGGTCGGTGTGCCAGGAAGTAGCAACGCCATAAAAATCGCGGCGCAGTTAGGGATTCCCTCCGAAATCCTTGATGAAGCACAAACCCATATCGGAAATAACAACGTCGCTGTTGAAGATTTACTCGTGCGTTTGCAGGAAACGCAAAACGAATTGGATACCGAACGGGACCGCCTTGAAGATAAAATCCGAAAGGCTGAGACCGCTTACCAGAAACATACACAACTCCTTCAGACTTTGGAAACCGAGCAGCACACGCTAAAACAGCAGGCTGAGCATGAGGCACATCAAATCATTGCCGGCGCGCGGCGCACAGTGGAGAACCTCGTCGCTGACATACGCAAGGAACAAGCCTCTAAAAAGAGTATCCGAAACGCTTTCTCGAAAATAGAAACCGCCAAAAAATCACAGCAACAGGAACAACCTAAAAAACAGTCGGAGCAACCAAAGGTCGAGGTCAATGTTGGTGATAAGGTACGGATCAAAAAACTGAACCGATTCGGAGAGGTTATCGCCATTAAATCCAACGGGAAGGCACCCCTCCAAGTACTTGTCGGGAACATGCAGATGCAAGCCGCTTACGACGACATTGACTCAGTTCATCCGAAACAGAAAAACGCTCACCTCTCGACTTCTGTGCTTGATATTCAGTATAACAAAGCGAACACGGTCAACGGTGAACTTAACCTTCACGGGCTGTTTGTAAAAGAGGCATTGGATGTTACCGTCAAATACCTTGATGACGCAGTTCTCGCTGGACTTCCAACGGTGCGGATCCTCCACGGAAAAGGGACAGGTGCCTTGCGGAGTGCGGTTCATGCGGAATTGCGTGAAAATCCACTTGTATCTAAATATCAGTTCGCACCATTTGACCAAGGCGGTGAAGGCGTAACCGTCGTTACATTCAAAGAGTGATACAGCAGTAGATGTTCCATAGACAGGATTTACGCATTTTTCTATTATAACTGCTGGCGGGGTTTCAAACCCCGCCAGCAAGGGGACTGCGTAAGTCCTAATAGAGAACTTTGACACAAAGAGGCAGATTCATTGTGAACCGTTCTCCTAAAAGAAATCATGTGCCACGCGAAACGATTGACGAAATTCGGAGTCGAAACGACATCGCTGAAGTGATCTCCGAATGCGGTATCGCGCTGCGTCCTGCCGGTCGTAATTTCAAAGCACTCTGTCCGTTTCACACTGAAAAAACTCCCTCCTTTACCGTCTCCGTAGAAAAGCAGATTTTCTATTGCTTCGGCTGTCAAACTGGCGGGAATGTCATCTCTTTCGTGCAAAAGCATGAAGGCAAATCTTTCATAGAGACAATAGAGTGGTTAGCAGAACGGCAAAATATCATACTCCCGACACAAGATCGCCGCGAGAGTGCGAACCGCAAACGATTCACTGCTCTGGAAGATCTCAATCGCTTCGCAGTAGAGTACTATCACCATCAACTTCTCACCGAGCGAGCGAGTACGCCTGCGATGCAATATCTCAAACGCCGCGGGGTCCAACCGAAAACCCTCCGGGCATTCCAACTCGGATATGCAACCTCTGGGCGCCGCGAACTCGTGAAAGTTGCAACGGACAAAGGCTTTACGATCCAACAGTTAATTGATGTCGGACTCATTAAGGACGAAGACAAGGGACCTCAGGACCGGTTTTGGAATAGAATCCTTTTCCCTATTCAGAATGAACGGGGTGTCCCGGTCGGCTTTGGTGGACGTGCGCTCTCTGAAGATCATCAACCCAAATACTTAAATTCTCCCGCAACGACGCTGTATGATAAAAGCAATATCCTTTACAACCTCGACAAAGCACGTCAATCTCTCTACAAACAACAGCGTGTACTGCTTGTGGAAGGTTACATGGATGTTTTGATGCTTTATCAATTCGGGGTTGAGCATGTTGTGGCATCCTCAGGGACTTCTCTGAGTGAAAACCATGCGCGTTTATTAAAACGGTTCGTTCCTGAAGTCGTCATCGTTTATGACGGAGATACCTCTGGTTTTCAAGCCGCGCAACGCGGGTTACACCAACTCCTTGCCGAAGATTTACGGGTGCGTATTGCACTGCTCCCACCGGGCGAAGACCCAGACTCATTTATACGGCAACACGGTGTTGACGCGTTCACAGAACTCACAGATAAAGCAATAAATCTCATCGAATTTCAGATTCAAGCCGTCATTCAAAATCGGGACATTCACAGAGTCGATGTAAAAACGCAAGTTGTTAAAGAGGTTACCGAGACACTCTTGAATCTCAAAAATCGGGTTGAACGCAGCGAATACGTCAAATATGCAGCGAAGGAACTCCATGTTGATGAAAGGGTCCTTTGGGATGAATTGAAAGCCGCAGGGTTCAAAGAAACATCGGTACCCCGTCAAACCAGTCGAGGCAAGGTCGCACCGCAAAAATTGTCTGCACGCGCACAAATTGAACATCAACTTATTGAAGCATTAATTCAAAATCCAGCGTTACTTCCGTATGTCAGAACGCAATTTGACTATCAACATTTCACGGAACCACGCTTCGCCAGCATCGCACAATTGCTCTGGGAGGCGGATACAGATGGTGAACAGGTGGATATTCAAACCCTTATCAATGATTCCGGTGATGAGGCGTTAAATGTCTTTGTTTCAAGTGCGCTGCTGCGGAGAACACCGCCACCGAACTTACAAGCAAGAGTGGAGGGGTGCCTCAAGAAATTGCGTAATTTCCATTTACAAGATCTTGAGCAGCGCGTCCGAGCACACGCACTCGCTGAAGGTGCTGATGAGAGGGAAATCCTTGAGCAGTTGATGAAACTTTCAAATGAGAGACGCGCCTTACACGGTCGCGACGTGGGGGACACTCACGATGAAAATCCAAATGAAGGAAGGAGCTGATGATGGATTTTAAAGACCATCCTACGCTTGATTATCTTGATACCGAGGGCACTGATGAACTCGGATATGACGATGAAATCGCTGAAATCGCCGCAGTTAACAGCGGGTATACTGATGATTCGGTGAAAGTGTACATGCGCGAGATGGGGAAATTTCGGTTACTTGATAAAACGCAAGAGGTTGAACTCGCTAAACGGATTGAGGCAGGACATCGCACCGCGCATGAAGCCACTTTCAGCACAGCACTTGCAATTACCGAGATTCGGAAACTCCTCTATAAAATCGTTACGGCTAAAAAGCGGGCTTCCGATATTATTGATATGCACGTTTCCAGCACTTCGACGCAGAATAAGGAAAAGAAACTCCGTGAGCAAGTTAAGAAGGCGTTGGGTGTCCTGGAAACCCTCGAAATGGAACGTCTCACTATCGATATTGCTGCAACCGCTAAAAATGGGAAGCAGCCTCCGAAGAAATCGAAAAATCACGCGAATCTCATTAAGACTCTTGAAAGTCTCAAGATTGACCGCGAAGAGATTAGTAAAATCTCTGACCTCGTCAAACAGGCTGAGTACCAGATCAGCATGTGGGAAACCGAAATCCAGCAGCTGCAGCAGAAATATGATATTCCTGATGAGTGGCTCAATGGCAGTAACGGCACGCAACCGAAGTTGGAAACGGATACCGTGAGAAATGCTTATGTGACGATTATCCGCTTACAGCGGAATATCCGGCAACACATGAACGAAATTGGCATCCCTCGCGACCAACTCAAGGCACTCACTCAGCAAATCGACAAAGGCGAATCCGAAGCGCAAGATGCAAAGATGGCAATCGTTGAAGCCAATCTCCGACTTGTCGTGAGTATCGCAAAAAGGCACAAACACCGCGCATCAGGACTCGAATTCCTCGATTTGATTCAGGAAGGGAATATCGGATTAATGCGGGCGGTTGACAAGTTTGATTACCAACGCGGCTATAAGTTTAGCACTTATGCCACATGGTGGATTCGGCAGGGCATCACACGCGCCATCGCCGACCAAGGACGAACCATTCGCATACCCGTACACATGCACGAACGGATTAACAAAATTCGGCGCGTGCAGCGTTCCCTGCTACAAGAATTAGGGAATGAACCGACTGCCGAGCAGATTGCTGAAGATCTCAAAATCTCAACCAGCAAAGTTAACGAGGCTTTGGCGGTCGCGCCAGAAACTGCCTCTCTGGATACGCCAATCGGTGAGGAAGATGAGAACCCGCTCGGTGCTTTTATTGTTGACGTTGATTCTCCGTCCCCTGTGCAAGAGGCAGAGTTAAATATCCTCAAAGAGCAGATTCAAGATGTTCTTTCCGATCTAAACGAACGCGAAAGAAAAGTGATTTCTCTCCGCTTTGGGATTGAAGATGGCTACCCGAGGACGCTTGAAGAGGTGGGTAATATCTTTGATGTCACACGCGAACGAATCCGCCAAATTGAGGCGAAAGCACTCCGTAAATTGCGACACCCCAGGCGAAGTCGAAAATTACGAGATTTTGTCCACTAACCTTAATTTGATTTTAACTTCAAAATATAGTATAATTCTTATATCGAAAGCAACCCCGTTTGCAGGCGGGGTTTTAAACCCCGCCTGCAGTGCTTAAGCACAAAGGGCCCATAGCTCAGTGGTCAGAGCCACCGGCTCATAACCGGTTGGTCCTAGGTTCGAGTCCTAGTGGGCCCATATCCCTACGTGGGGCGTTAGCTCAGGGGTACGAGCGCTACCTTCACACGGTAGAAGTCACTGGTTCAAATCCAGTACGCCCCATCGGTTACCGAATTCAGGATGGACGCATTTTTCCCTGATAACGGACATCCTATGCAGGCGGGGTTTAAAACCCTGCAGAAATACGCAGAAATACCCTATCAAAGACCCCCAGCAAAAACCCTGCAAGGGGGCTGCGTAAGTCCTATCGAATTGAGGAGACGGAGATGGAAAGTTGGGAGACCCCGCATTTCGTAGAAGCGGGGGTGAAAGCAATAGACTGCGACATCCATAATGAAGTCCCAACCTTGCAGACGCTTTACCCGTACATGTCTGATTTCTGGTGCGACTATTGTCAGAACTCCGGTTTTAGAGGTCCCGATGCAAACGATTACCCGCGAGGCGCGCCGTTAACGACGCATCCAGATGCGATTTCCCCGTGGGACATGGATCTCGCACATGTACGCGAACGGCTCCTTGACGGTTGGAACCTGGAATACGGTGTTCTCAATTGTGCCTACCGAGTGCAAAGTATTCATAACCCAGACCTCGCCGCAGCGATCGCACAAGCAGTAAACGATTGGCAGATAGAACACTGGCTCGATCCAGAACCCCGGCTCCGTGCTTCACTTGTGATACCAAGTCAGATCCCTGAACTCGCCGCAAAGGAAATCGAGCGAGTCGGAGAACATCCAGGGTTTGTCCAAGTCGTTTTGCCTGTTAGGTCTCGGATACCTTATGGCAATCGGCTCTATCATCCGATTTATGAAGCTGCAGTTCAACATAATCTCGCCATAGGTATCCAGTATGGTGGCGCGCCGGGTACCCAACCTTCACCCACAGGCTGGCCATCAACATTTTTAGAGGAATACAGCGGGATGACGCAGGTCTTCCAAGCACAGGTGATTAGCCTCGTCGCGGAAGGGATTTTCGACCAGTTCCCAGAACTTCGAGTTGTGCTTATCGAAAGCGGTTTTACATGGCTACCCGCAATGATGTGGCGGATTGATAAAGAGTGGCGCGGCCTCCGAAACAATACACCGTGGGTCAAACGTCCACCCTCTGAGTACATGCGAAAACATATCCGATTTACATTACAACCTATTGATGCACCGCCGACACCCGAGCAGCTTCTTCAGATCATCGGGCAATTGGAATCTGATGAGATGCTGATGTTTTCAACGGATTATCCGCATTGGCAGTTCAACACACCGAACGAGGCACTTCCGTCAGAATTACCGGTGCCACTTGCACGCAAAATCTTGCACGAGAACGCAAGCACTTTCTATCAACTTCCCCAGGCCCGGTAGGTGCGGTTTGCAACCGCACCGGACTTTGCCAAGAAATTATTGTGGCACTAACGGATACTTTACATTTCCACAAGATATTAACCTACAACTTATAACTTATAACTTACAACCCATAGAGATCAACGCCATGGAAAACACAAAAACGAAACGTTTGAAATATCCAGTTATTGATTGCGATATCCACAATTCTGTGCCACCCGGCGGGTTATCTCCCTATCTATCCCAGCGGTGGCAAGATCATCACAAGCTTTTCGGACTTCGTGGTCAAATCGGCGGCTACTATCCGCGGGCACTACTGAACGCTGCACGCCACGATGCATGGCCCCCCTCAGGACTCTCACCCGGTGCAGATTTGGGGTTCATGCAAGAGCAACTGCTGGATACATGGGATATTGAATACGGTGTGCTTAACCCGCTAATCCCAGTCGGTGAACAGTTAAATATTGAATACGGTGACGCGCTCGCAAGCGCAGTCAACGACTGGCAAGTTGCCGATTGGGTGGAACCAGAGCCGCGCCTACGTGCCTCTATCGTCCTGCCGTATGAGAACGGGGACCTCGCCGCTGCAGAAGTCCATCGGTGCGGTCCAAATCCAGCGTTTGTTCAGATCCTGCTCCTCGCGCGGACACGGGAACCGCTTGGCAACCGGAAATATTGGAAAATCTACGAGGCAGCCGTTGAATACGATCTACCGATTGGTATCCACTTTGGCGGTAATCAGGGACCCATTACAGGTGCTGGATGGCCCTCCTACTACATAGAGGATCACGGCGGTATGCCGCAGGCCTTCCATACGCAAGTCATTAGTTATGTCTGTGAAGGCGTATTTGACCATTTCCCGACACTCAAGATTGTGCTAATTGAAGGCGGATTCGCGTGGCTACCACCGCTCATCTGGCGACTCGACGCAACATGGGAAAAACTCCGCGTTGAGATCTCGGATCTCAAACGTAAGCCTTCGGAATACATCCGCGACCATTTCTGGCTCAGCACACAGCCGATGGAAGAACCACCGAAACGCGAGTATTTCGAGCAGATGCTTGAGCAGATGGACATGAACGACAAACTCATGTTCGCCACAGATTACCCACATTGGGATTTTGACGCACCCGACCGCGCGCTACCCAGTTTCCTCGCACCCGATCTGCGTAAAAAAATCCTATCAGAAAACGCCCGCGACCTTTACGCATTCGGTAATCTGTGATTCAGACAACAATGAATATTGACGCTCACTAACAAATTGGTATATGCTCTTTGTATGCGAAATATATCATACGAATTCTCTGAAAACTTACCGCACAACCGATATGATATTGTCAGTAAGGACATTTTTGGGACGTTCAACGAAGATTTATTGCGGAAACTGACAAATATCCACGACCTGAAGTTCATAGAACAACTTGAGACAGAACTGCCGACCGTTGAGATACGGCGCATGGATACTTTGTCAAAAGCAGAGATGGATGGTAAAGAAGTCTTAGTGCATATTGAGTTTCAAGTGAGCCATGAAAGTACATTAGAGATACTGAAGCGCAAGGTCGGTTATTTCGGAAGATGCTTTGAAAGATATGGCTTGCCGATTTTGTCTTTTACCGTCTATCTCCGTTCAGATACCGGTGGGAATGACCCAGGTGAGTATCGCCAAGATTTTCCCGGACACAATGCCTTGATAGCGTATCAAGTGATCCGGTTGATAGAGTTTGATGGACAATCCGTTTTTGACACCGAGCAGACCAGTCTGATAGCGTTCACACCTTTGATGCAACCCCCGGCGGGTGTATCCAAAGTTGAATGGGTTGAACAGTGCAATAAGATGACGCTTGCCCTTCCGCTTGCGTCGGATCTGCAGAATAATTTATTAATATGGCAATGGATTTTGAGCGGCCTGATCGTGGATCCTGCCGAAATTCGCCATCTGTTGGAGGGCCCTATGTTAGAATCAGCAACGTATCAATATATCCTACAACAAGGTATTGAGCAAGGTATTGAGCAAGGTATTGAGCAAGGTATTGAGCAAGGTATTGAGCAAGGTATTGAGCAAGGTATTGAGCAAGGTGCTCGAGAGAGTACCATTGAAGGCATTCTTGAATCCTTGGAGATTCAATTTCGTGAGAGCGATGTGCAAACGTTAGAACCGATGTTGGAATCCATTCAAGACCTACAGCGTCTCAAAGATTTGCGGCGCGCAGCGATGCAAGTACCGAGCCTTGAAGCATTCAAAAGCCTTTTGACAACCAATGCCTAAATACGTCGTAGCAACCTCAGATGAAATACCCCCCGGTGAACGCAAAATCGTCGAAATCGGCGGACGTTCCATCGGTATCTTTAATATTGATGGCGAATTCTTCGCCATCCGTAACAGTTGTCCGCACCAAGGTGGCCCGCTCTGTAAAGGCATCATCACCGGATTCTTAGAGTCCCCGACCCCAGGCACCTATCACTACACCCGCAAAGGCGAGATGCTCCGCTGCCCGTGGCACAGTTGGGAATTCGACATCAAAACCGGGCAATCGTGGTGGAGTCCTGCGCAGCGCCGCGTCAGGAAATACGAAGTCCAAGTCGAAAGCGGCGAAGACATTGAGGCATCCAGTTCCGAACGCGAAAAAGGTCCTTATGTCGCGGATACCTTCCCAGTCACCGTCGAACAAAAATACGTCGTCATCGAAATCGATTAACTAATCCGCATCTTGCTCTTTGTAGCATAGGCTGTTAGCCTGTGTGCTTGTAGCATAACTGTTAGCCTGTGTGCTTGTAGCATAGGCTGTTAGCCTGTGTCCAGAGGTGCGCAAACCCACAACTCACACTATGAAACCGACGCGAATCAGATTAACTAATCCGCATCTTCCCCATTAATTAACTTCTCCTGATCCCCTGGAGAATAAAAATACGACCCCGGTTTCCAATCCCCAATATCCCCGATCAACCTCCGTTGCCGCGGTGTACACCGCTCCATAAGTTCAGGCGATGCCTTCTCATAATCAAACGGACGAAAACATTGATGGCTATAGCAATAGATAAGCGTCTTCCGAGCCTGTTCCGAACGATTCGCGACAACACCGTGCCAGAGCGCGTGCGGAAAAACAGCAGCATCCCCTGCTTTCACACACAACTGCACCGCTTCCGGGATATAGGGACCGTCCTTAACACCCGTCTCAGGAAAAGTCCGATTATGACTCCCCGGCACAACCGTGAAATTTCCGCTATCGGGTTTCTCAAGATCCGTCAAGAAGTAGTGGATTTTAACTTGCAGCGGCGAACTTGATCGACTGACCCGAATCGTCCGCATCGCCTGTCCACCATCCGTATGCAGATACCCTTGATCTTTCGGATTCGGCGGACGAACAATCACCTCCGACATACTCAGCTGGATGAAGTCCCCTATCAGTTCACGCACAATCGGAAACGTCACCGGATGATCCATCAGATCGACGAAAATATCATAATCTTCCATCACATTCCGTCGATCTAAAACAGAATCTGCAGTAATATTCTCACCCTTCCGAAACGCCGCATCCATTGCATCCACCGTCGCTGTCAGTGCTTCCACCTCATCAGAAGAAAGCACCCCTCTCAGCACAATGTACCCCTCACTCTTCCACTGTTGACGCTGCTCCGTCGTTAGAATTCCCATCTGTACATAACCTCGCGCATCTGCTCATGTTTGTTGGTGAAGTTTCACCTCCGATTTTATTGCACACTAAATTAAATCAGAAATCAATTCGTGTCAAGAAAAATAACCACTTTAGCATCGGTGGTTCAGAACTGTGATTTATGGGATTTAGAGATTATCAGGATAAGAGACGATGTTAACACCATTTTTCATTGAATACTTTCCATAATCCTATGGCATAAACTGTGAGTTTGTGCCGACCGTCAAAAAAATTTGACATTTTTCTGAATTTAGCGTATACTTTAACAACAAAACACAAACGCGACGCACCGCTTGAGTGTGTATACAGTAAAAATTGCCCAAGAACCCAGTCGTCACCTGACTTCTGAGCCGATTTTACAAAAAAATCGCGTATGGGTCAATGCCCACGTGGGTTTGTGGGATTTTGGGGCTAAAATCTCGCTCAAAAATTGCCCCGCGCAGTTCGCGTATATTTTCGGGCTTCCGGAGCCACGGCCCCACTGGTCTTAAAATAGGGTCTCTCTTTGAATACACTTTCCCGTTTGAAGGGAATTGAAACTCATTGCAAAGCATACCAAGCAACCGATATAACTGTCCCTTTGAATACACTTTCCCGTTTGAAGGGAATTGAAACTTTGTTTTCGGAGAATAACCAATGGCAACACGTATTCCTTTGAATACACTTTCCCGTTTGAAGGGAATTGAAACTTTGCCCCTGCATCCGTCTGCATGAAAAACATACAGGTCCTTTGAATACACTTTCCCGTTTGAAGGGAATTGAAACACCGCCGCGCTGATTTTTGCTTCTGGGGGGTGGTCTTTGGATACGCTTTCCCGTTTGAAGGGAATTGAAACTTGATGTCCACCAGAGTGTCAATTCGGACTTTTCCAATCTCTTTGGATACGCTTTCCCGTTTGAAGGGAATTGAAACTTGATATGAAAGGGTCGGTTGCCCGTCCTTGTTATATCTCCTTTGGATACGCTTTCCCGTTTGAAGGGAATTGAAACCAATCGCAACATTGTTAGTCCGATTACGTCTTAGTCTTTGGATACGCTTTCCCGTTTGAAGGGAATTGAAACTTAATCTCTTTTCTATCTTCTTTAGGCATTCTGCCTTTGGATACGCTTTCCCGTTTGAAGGGAATTGAAACATCTAATCTTGCCATAAGAAAATCCCCTTTTATTTTTCTTTGGATACGCTTTCCCGTTTGAAGGGAATTGAAACTTCCTTGATAGTCCATTGAAGTTCCGTTTTGGTATCTCTTTGGATACGCTTTCCCGTTTGAAGGGAATTGAAACATAAATTAAATTTTTTAGCGGTGTTTTTCGTTTTTCGCTTTGGATACGCTTTCCCGTTTGAAGGGAATTGAAACCAAACTCTGATCCTGTGGACAATAACACTGGCAAGCGCTTTGGATACGCTTTCCCGTTTGAAGGGAATTGAAACTTAATCTCTTTTCTATCTTCTTTAGGCATTCTGCCTTTGGATACGCTTTCCCGTTTGAAGGGAATTGAAACATCTAATCTTGCCATAAGAAAATCCCCTTTTATTTTTCTTTGGATACGCTTTCCCGTTTGAAGGGAATTGAAACGCGTACCGATAGTCACCATCATTCTTCATTCTTTTTTCTTTGAATACGCTTTCCCGTTTGAAGGGAATGAAATAGTCGTCAGTTGTCAGTTGTTAGTTGTCAGTTACAAGAGGTGTTAGATTGACCAGAACCCATAGGTGTCAATTTAGTGATTGTTTCATAGTATTTTGTAACACCGATATAAACATGCTGAAGAAATACGCAGAAACACCCTATCAAATACCCCAAGCAAAGACACCAAGCGAAAACACCTTACGGGGCTTGGGTTTTTGCTTGAAAACGCTGCTATAAACATACTGAAGAAACACCCAAGCAAATAAACGCTACGCAACTGAATAGGTTTTTGAAATCTTCAAGATTTCCGCGTAGTATTCGGTTCGGTTAGGAAACCGAACCATAGGTGTCAATTTAGCGATTTTCCACGACATTTTTGACGGGTCTCTATAGATGCCGCCCCATAGGTGTCAATTTAGCGATTTTCATGGTATTTCGGGGGACGGTCTCTATAGATGCCGCCCCTATGGGGCTTAGATTTGTGAAGCAACGTTTTTCTACAAAGATACCATCCCTAAGGGATTCAAGAATAGTCCCCAAAAAAGGTTGACATCCCCCTCCCTACAAAGGTATAATCTTATCAAGACCTTAAATCTTGTTTTTCATGCATCACACGGCAAGGAGAAACACCGATGGATACCTACAAAAATGGGCCCGATATACCTTACGCACCCACAGATACCGCGGACCTCTACCCCGAAACGGACGGTAAACCTATGGCAGCAAGCGACTTCCACCTCGAAATTCTCATCTGGCTCTTGCAAACGCTGGAGGCACATTTCGCACAAATGCCGGATGTCTATGTCTCCGGTGATATTCTCACGTATTACACCGAAGGCGACCCGCGCGCAGTCGTCGCACCGGATGTCCTTGTCGCTTTCGGTATCGGCCGAAAGAGACGACATACTTACAAAGTCTGGGAAGAGGGAAAGGTTCCAGACTTTGTGATGGAGTTCTCAAGCAAAACCACCTATCAAAACGACCTAACAGACAAGATGGCACTTTACGCTGCACTCGGCATACCGAACTACTTCCTCTATGATGCTGAGGCACTTTATCTGCCTTCGCCTCTGATGGGATTTCAGTTGGTAAAGGGTGTTTATGTCCCAGTCCCGCCAGGTGTTGATGGGGGTATCCATTCAGATGTTCTTGGCTTAGATTTCCATATACGGGAGAGGCGTTTAGCGGTTTACGATCCGGTTAGCGAGCAATGGCTCCAAACCCCCGCGGAGCAGCACGCCGCACGCGCCGAGAATGCCGAGACACGTGCCGAGAATGCCGAGACACGTGCCGAGAATGCCGAGACACGCGCCGAGAATGCCGAGACACGCGCGGCACAAGAAACCATCGCACGACAGAAAGCTGAAGAAGAACTTAAACGCCTTCAAGAACAACTTGCACATTTACAAGCACGCACTTAAGTATGCTGATGACATCTATCACAAACCCACGAACGAATGCTGATGATGACTGAAAACTGATAACTGACAACCCCTAAAAGGGAGATTTGATCATGCAAACGAACTCACAGTTAAGCGACAGCAACAAACTGACCGACGCGCAGATACGGGATTTTATTGTGAATGGATATATCACGATAAAAACGGATCTGCCGCGCAGTGTTCATGAGACTATCTATCGCAAAACGCAGGAATACAGCGCGAAAGAGGGGAATTTAGGGAACAACATCTTACCGCGTGTTCCTGAACTGCAAGCGGTTTTTGAAGATCCCGTTGTCCGTGGCGCGTTCACAAGTATTTTGGGCGAGAATTACGTCATGCATTCACATCGACATCCGCACCAAAATAATCCGCATAGTGATGGACAAGGATTCCATAAGGATAGTTATTGGGGCTATCAAAAGGTGCGGCATCACTGTCCGCGCTGGGCGATGGCGTTCTACTACCCGCAAGACGCACCGCTCGAAATCGGACCTTCGGCAGTCTTACCGGGAACGCAGTACTACAACACTCGAATCACCGAAGGCAATGATGGCGAATTAGCACTCAGCGGCGAGGCTGGCACGATAGCAGTCATCCACTTCGACCTCTGGCATCGTGCTATGGCGAACCAGACAGACAAAACACGCTACATGATGAAATTCCAATTCATCCGGATGGACGCACCGCAAGCACCCGAGTGGAACGTGACGGATCCGCATTGGAACCCCGACGACATCAATCCGGCAACACCCGCGCATCAGGGAACCTGGCGACATATCTGGAATTGGATAGCCGGAGCGTCCAACGGAGACGCAAAGCAGTCAACCAATGGAACCCTTGCGAAGCACATCGCAGCATTGGATGCCGATGCTGCTGCTGTCCGTTCCCGCGCTGCTGATGCATTAGGCTTGTTCGGTGAATCCGCTGCAGAAGCAGTGCCGCACCTCATCCAAGCGTTACGTGATGATTATGAGCCTGTCCGTTTGAACGCCGCGTACACACTCGGCGCGATTGGCGAACCGGCTGTTTCGCAACTGATTGAGGTGATTAGTGACGAAAACGGATCCACCCGACGGATGGCAGCTTATGCATTGGCTGCAGTCGGCGCGCCAGCAGTTCCTGCTTTGAGTGAAGCATTACAACACACTGAAGATGCCGTGCGTGTTGAAGCCGCCTACGCACTTGCACAGATCGGAGACGCAGCGGAACCGGCTATCCCTGCTTTGATGGAACGGACGAAAGACGATAATGTAGAAGTCCGCCGCTATCTTGCTGAAGCCTTTGGGAGTCTCGGCCCAATCGCCGCACCGGCGGTCCCCGCCCTCATTGAGATACTTGATAACGATGAGGATAAACAGGCGCGCTTTGAATCTGCATTGGCGTTGGCACAGATTGGACCCGCTTCAAGCGATGCTGTTCCGGTGCTGGCGAAATCACTCAGGGATCCAGATCGTTATGTCCGGGACAACACGATCCACGCCTTGAAGCGCATTGATACGCCCGAAGCAGAATCTGCCTTGTTTGATTATCTAATCATGGCACGCTGGTGTCCGATTACAAATCGAGCAAGCACACATTAACAAACCCGTATATTCGCTACTATCATTGCAGGCGGGGTTTGCTGAAGATTAATTTTTTAATTCGGTAATTTCATAAAATATCCAATGAGGTTACCACAGCGTTTGTGTCTAAGACCCGGTGCGGTTCCAAACCGCACCATAGGTGTCAATTTAGCGATTTTTTTCACGATATTTTGTAGGAGCGTCTCTATAGATGCCGCCCCTACGGGGCTTACGTCTGGGGGCACCGCTTTTCTATAAAGATACCATCCCTACGGGATTCAAGAGGTTTTTGAAGTCTTCAAGGTTTCCGCGTAGGATCCGGTTCGGTTGCAAACTGAACCTACCGGGCCTGGGTCTGAGGCGGTTATTTTTTCTTAAATTGACACTTATGGTACGGTTCCAAACCGCACCTACCGGGCCTGGGGATTACCGAATTATTTTCTTAAACTTCATTAACCCCGCTTAAGGACCCAATATGAACTATCAACTCCTCATCAAAAACGGAACTGTCGTCGATCCCGCACAAGGCATCCATGCCCGCAAAGATGTTGCCTTCGCAAACGGACGCGTCTCAGCAATCAGCGACGAGATACCGACATCCGATGCACGAGAAGTTTTAGACGCAGCAGGGTGTTTCGTCACCCCCGGTCTAATCGACTTGCACGTGCATGTCTTTTACGGCGTAAGCCACTTCGGGATTGAGCCGGATCCCACATGCTTGGCACGCGGCGCGACGACCGTTGTCGATGCCGGTTCTGCAGGCGCGGACACATTCCCGGGGTTTCGTAAATACGTTATTGATGTCAGCGATACGCGCATCTTGGCACAATTGAATATCTCATCGCAAGGCATGCTCACACAGGAGATCGGGGAGTTAGAAAATCCGGACTACGCAGATGTCGGCAAAGCGTGTCGGATGATAGAACAGCATCGCGATATTATTTTGGGGGTCAAAGTCCGGTTAACACGTGAAAGCATCGTCGGTGCGAGGGCACAGATGCTGCCGTTGCACAGGGCGCGTGAAGCCGCCGATGCTGCAGGGCTGCCTATCATGGTACATCCACAAGACGCTTGGTGTGCGTCCATTGACGATATATTGGCACTCATGGGTGAACGCGATATTCTGACGCACTGCTTCCACGATATGGAATGCGGTATCTTAGATGAAAACGGCAAAATTCGGGATGCTGTCCACGCAGCGATTGAACGCGGTGTTATTTTCGACGTTGGACACGGTGCCGGTTCTTTCAGTTGGGATGTCGTTCAGAAAGCGATGGCACAAGGCGTTGAACCGACGACGATCTCTTCTGATCTGCACGTCTACAACGTCAACGGTCCCGTCTACGATCTTGTGAATGTCGTCAATAAGTTCCTATACCTCGGCATGTCGCTTGATGATGCTTTGGCGAAGGTGACCAGTATTCCTGCTGAGACCATATTGATGCCGGGACAGGTCGGGACATTAGCAGTTGACGCGTGGGGTGATGCCGTGGTTTTTGAACTTCGTGAAGGCGAATTCCAACTCATAGATGCCCACGAGCAGGTTAGAATTGGTAAGCAGATATTGGAGCCAATCGTTGTTATCAAAGGCGGACAGGTCTATCGCCAACGGCAATTGGGAAGTTAGGACAATCAGGCGACGGTTGGGATGGAGATCGGCGGTTAGTGGGTAATTTTTATTGTCCCATTCTTGTGAGGATGGAGAGGATCAACGACACAACGGCAACCCCACACGAGATGATGATGCCACCTATTTTCCAATCTAAACACCTGGCAATCTTTTTATTGGAAAGACCAGTAGATTTTGAAATTACTTATACACCCGTAGGGGCTGGGTAACCCAGCCCCTACGACTATCAAGTGTGCAAGTAATTATTGATTCTACTATAAGTTTCGTTACGGATGCTGTTCTCCCGCCTTCGGTTTCGCCTTCGGCGCGTTGGAATCCGGTCCAAAACGGATGTGCAGTGACGCGCCCCCGGCATGTTCTTTGCCGTAAAGCAAATGCTTGATCCCCCAGAAAAGGACAGTCGTCGCTATCAACACAACTATCCCCCAGATCAAGGTCTGCAAAACCCAGCCATTGAAAGAAAATAGACTGCCGATCTGTTTCGGGACCATCTGTGGCCCCAATGCTATCAGCACGGTACAAATAATCGCATTGAGCGTGATTACACCTTCTGTCGTCAGACGATGTGGACTAAAACCGACCAAAGCGCGTTCAAAGTTGAAAATAACTATCCACCATATAAATACGAAATAGAGGAGTTGTCCCTTTCCTAACCAGCTCGTCGGAATAAAAGCGAGGGGTTCGCGGAAATGCACCGACAAAAGCCAGACGCAGGCGATACCGAGACCTATGTAGAAAAGTTCAAACCATCCGATCCATCCCCTTGAGTTTCGGAACCAACCCACGACGGGCAAACCGAAAAATCGCTCCGGTAAACCCTCAACCAGATCCACCCACGTCCCTGCTGCCTTCCGATAATTGACATAAGTCAGGAGAATTAGCACGGTGAACACAGCGAATATTTCCGTCCACTGCGGAAAAACTGGGTTCGTTTCTAAAAGCGGTGTTTTATTTAAAAGGAGACCGAAAGGGATTGCAATCCCAATCCCGAATAAAAAACCTTGTGTTTGCTCCATGACACTGTGCCAATTCGTGTGCAAATTTGTTCTGTTACCGATCCAGATGAAGATAAGCTTCAATAATTGTCCAAATGAAAACGCAATACCGCCACCGAAGCCTGTCATCAGCGTAGCGAAAGCGACACCGCTGAGTTCATAACGCGAACAGTACCCTAAGATTCCGATAACCATCCCGACACAACCTGCCCAGTTGTCTCCACGCGGCGGTGTCATACGGAGGCGGCAAACATTTACGAGCAACAAAAACCCGCCGAACCAACCGACACCCATATACAGGACGAGGTTTGTGCCCATATCTAAACCGCCACGGAAAAGTGCCACAATAAGTGCCGCGATGATCGCTACCAACGCAGCAACCCAATCCGTATCGTACCAGTAGAGCGGACTTTCGTGCCGTTGCATCCGTTTCGGTGCGAGAACCCAGTCAATGATCACAGCTTGGAGCGACCAACCGATGAACACAGCAGCGATCGGCGTAAACAATAAAGACAGCTGCGTAGGCGTTAGGAAAGCAGGGAGGGCAGTTCCCGCACCACCAAGTGCTGCCCACAAGAAACCGATAGCGAATAGGTTTGCGAACCCATAAAACACAGTCAACGATTGTGACGAATGGCTGTACCCGACGACCATCATATAGGACATGCTGCCGCCGAAAGACCAGCCGATCGCACCAAATAGCGCGAAATAGTGGACATGCCGCCACCAATCCTCTCTTCCAGAGAGCAGGGCAATTGCCATCGCAGCAAGCGCGCCAGCAAGTGCCGCCCCATATTCATGTCCGAAGTTTCCACGTATTCCCCATCCAACGCATACAGATAATCCACACAGAAGTACCATTTCCCACGGGATAATTGCCATATCCATATCTATAGCCTCCATTCTTCACCAACAATCTATTGCGTCTATTATGGCGGTTTTCACTTTTATTGTCAACTTCCCAGCTCGATTAATTTACTGACAGCCAACTGCTAACTGCCGACTGCTAAAAACTAAAAATTGCATCTATTTCGTGTCCGTGATACGATAACGCATATAGAAAGCGTTATCTATTGGAGGTTAGAACTTATGAACCGTGTACGAATAGGTGTTATCGGGTGTGGCGCGATCGCGCAAGTACATCATCTCCCCAATCTTACCGCACTTCATCGTGAATTTGAGGTGCCAATTGTCTGTGATCTTTCTCAGGGTGCTGCGCAAGCCGTCGCAAGGCGTTTCCATGTGCCACAATTCGTGACAGATTATACTGAATTGTTAGCGTCAGATGTGGATGCCGTGCTATTGTGTCACGGCGACCCTAAAACCCAAGTTGCACTCGCCGCATTTGAAGCCGGGAAGCATGTTTTTATTGAGAAACCGGTCTGCTTTTCATTCCAAGAAATGGATGCAATGCTTGCTGCCCAGCATAAAGCTGGCACCGTCGCGCAAGCCGGTTATATGAAGGTACATGATCCCGCTTTCCAACTCGCTAAGCGAGAAGTGGACACAATGGAGAGTTACCGCTTCGTTCAGATCAACCATCTCCATCCGAATAACAGTTTACATCTGAGCCAATTTGATGTCCAACGGTTCAACGATGTGCCACAGGATGCTTTTAAGCCAGCAGGCGTGGCGCGTGAAAAAGCACAAGCGGAAGCCATCGGTGATATCCTATCACAAGTGAGCCTCGACAGCGACAGCTACAACAAAGCGGCACGGGTGTTCTACCTGCTTGCTGGCAGCATGATTCACGATATCTACAGTCTGCGGGTCATGCTCGGTTCGCCGAGTGAGGTGGTAAGCGCGGAGGTCTGGTCCGAAGGACGCGGCGTGACGATTGTGTTCGGCTATCCGAACGGCGCGCGCTGTGTCGCGACTTGGGTAGACTTACCAGATCTCTGGGACTTTAAAGAGACGTTGGAAATCTATGGCGATAACAAACGCGTCATCGTCTCCTATCCTACCGGCTTTTCACGCGGTATCCTGTCAGAGGTGACGATACACGGGATAGATGCCGATGGCACGACCTATAGCAAGACACCCGCTGTCGAATGGGAAAGCGCGTTTGTTCGGGAATTACGGCATTTCCATGCATGCATAACCGGAGATGAGACGTGCTACACTTCATTGGCATCTGCCAGAAATGATATTGCGCTGATTATAGATATTGTAAAGTGTTATGTGCAACAGGAAACAGTTGTATGTAAAAGTGGATAAAAACCGGTAACAGTGCAAAAGTAAAAGTCTGGGCAAGTATGAAAACCTGCCCAGACGAATTGAGATGAGACAGGCACAGGGACCTGCCCTTACAGTCGGATTCGGAATTATTCCTCTTCCGCGGGGGGCTCAGGTTCGGCAGGTTCTACCGGTTCCACGGGTTCCCCAATTTCTTCTGGCAGCATACCATCAACGATTTCCCCAGGAATCATGCCATCTATCATTTCTTCACTTCCTATTGTGACAGGGACATCTTTGAGACCAATCACAATAAACCCTTCAATATTAATTGTGATTTCGACAGTCGGTGGAGGTCCGAAATCCGGTGGGAAGGGTGATCCATCTAACGGTGGAAAGTCTTCAGGAAATAGTAAATCTGGTGGCATCTCACCATCGTCCGGTATTTCACCATCTTCAGGTGCTTCATCGCCTTCAGGCATCTCACCATCTTCAGGCATCTCACCATCTTCAGGCATCTCACCATCGTCCGGTATTTCACCATCTTCAGGTGCTTCATCGCCTTCAGGCATCTCACCATCGTCCAGTATTTCACCATCTTCAGGTAACGGGAAGCCTTCTGGTGGTAGAAGCGCATCTGGAGAGAGGAATTCTTCAGGCGGGAACGCGCCTGGCGGAGGTCCTAACGACTCAAGCGTTATTGTAATCAAACTTGGGTCGATCTGCTCCTCTTCCATCTTTTTGATGAGTTCGTCCAGATTCTCGGGTAACGGTTTCGGTTCCTTCTCCGGTCCAAAGAAAAAGAACGGATCCGGAGGCCCAAACGGATTTCCAGAAGCAACGCTGAGAAGCGCAGGTCCAACAGGGAAATCCTCAGGAATCTCAAGCGTAACGTCTCTCTGAATCGTCCGCTCGTCCCCAGCTGCACTCCAGTGCGGAAGTACCACAACTGAAACTGTAAGTGCTTCACCCGGCGTGACACCCTCTTCAGGGACAATAACCTCGTGAACCTCCGCTAACATAATTTGCGGTTTGTCGTGGATGGAAATTGACACATCTGTCAATGTCGCTTGCCCCGCATTGTTTGTGAGTGTATCCGTAAAAGAGTTCACAATCCGCTCAATGTTTAGCATCACATCGAAAAACGGGTCTGAAGAGGCACTCCGAAAGGATTCCGTATAAACGGTTTCGGTCTCTTTGAAGCGGAGCGTAACAGTCCCGTCCACTGTAGCAGAACTTATCTCTTGACGGATGGAATCCATCGTGGTAACAGCAACGACCGGGACGAACGATTCTTGACCGTAGGCTACCTTGTGATTCTTTTCGACTACGGGACCGTTGCCTGCTTGATAAGCAACTTTCACTGGAATCATTGACGGCACTTCACCAAGCACCCCCACAACTGCAGGTCTGAGATCCTTGGTGATTGTCCCAATTGGATGCCCGTAGGCTGATGAAGATTTGTACGGTATCTGTAGGTTGCTAACGATACCGTTGGTGACGGCTCTATAAACAGGTAATGCCGATTTGCCAGCACGTATCATATCATGCCCGAACGCTACGAATGTCCCGTCATCGTAGACCTGTGTCACCGTTCCGAAACCGATAGCATTAACGACATCGCCTGTCGCAATGGCAACACCAATCATATCGCCACCAGCGAGTCGGGTTGTCGTCGTCGGTGGGGCTGCGGGAGCATCACCGATATCGGCAAACAATTGGACAAAGTCGAAGTGAGAGCCTTCCAGATGTGATGCAAGTTGTTCCAGTCTGTTGGGTTGTATGCCAGAGATCGTTAGAGGGGTTTTCACCGGCGTATATGCCGCTTGGATACCACCGGGGGCAGCTGCGGCACGTTCCGCTTCAAACATCTCTCCAAATGTTTGGTGGGTAATTGCGTCTTCCATTGCATCAATGGATGTCGCCCAGAACCGATACGGTGGCGCGGCAAAGGACTCGCCGTAAGAAAGCGCACCCATAATGCGTCCAGGAGGCCCCACCGGACTGCCCGACATACCTTGCGCAATGCCACCCATAGCCTCACCTATTTCATCCGTCAATTCAAATTCGTAAAGTGGGAATCCAAATCCGAAATCTCGAACGCCACGAAATTGGGCATCAAGGACAACTCTGTTTGTGCCTTCAAGCACGGTGACGATTTGAACGGGTGTTTTATCCGTCAGTTGTCGCGCTTCGTCTGCATACATATTTTCGAGGACAACATCACCTAAGAGCGGCGCGCCGCTAAATGCCGATGCTTCATCGATGACCGCAGGATGCTCAAGTTCGGTCTGCTCTTCATCAGAAGAACAACCCAATTGACTGAGAATCGCAATACTGATACCTATTAGCACAAAAATTTTTTTCATTTATTCCTCCAGAATAGAGTTTCCTCTATCTGTTTCGGTTAGTTTATCGTGAATTCTAAAATAATCTACAATAATCTGTTAGTTTGGACTGTGGGAGGGGTTTAGAACCCCGATTGAACCCTTTCAGAAAAGTTGGGCATGCAATATTGACTTTCTGATATTAGATTAGTATACGCCAACGCAGCTTCTCTTTGAAAAAAGTTGAGATTGCCTATTTCGATCAAGATTTGTCACCTTGTCGTCAGAAGTGTGCGCTTAATTTTGGAGTCAATTAGGGTAATGCTCTGTAAAAGCAGAAAGATTACACAAAACCACAGAACATCGTAGGATGTAAGTTCTGCACAAAAGCGGCGCGGTCGGAAACCACGCCTACAGTTCGGAGTGAGAAAGATTAAGTAAGTTACCACGCAACCCAGCCACCGTCAACTGCGATCGTTTGCCCTGTCACCCAGTTCGCGGCATCTGATGCTAAAAACAGCACAGCACCGACAACCTCGTCCACCTCACCGACACGTCCCATCGGAATACGGCGGACAACATCTTCATAAAATTCTTTACGTTGCAAGAGCACATCCGCAAGTGGAGTCCGTGTAAATGCTGGAGCAACGGCGTTCACCGTGACGTTATGCGGTGCCCATTCAACGGCAAGCCCTTTGGTTAACAACACAACGCCCCCCTTGCTCCCCGAATACGCAGTCCGCAGCGGACCGCCGACTAAACCCATCGTTGAAGAGATATTGATAATCTTACCACTTTCTCTTTCGATCATCGGTTTCACAAGCGTCTGCGTCAAAAAGAACAGACCTTTAAGATTGAGATCGTAGATAGCATCCCAATCCTCTTCGGTTAACTCAAGCGCGGGTTTCGGACGGTTAGTCCCCGCATTATTAACGAGGACATCCACCCTGCCCCAAATATTGATCGCTTCTTGTGCCCCTTTGGCAACCTGTGCCATATCGCTAACGTCGAACACGACTGATTCCGCTTCGCCGCCGGTGTCGCGAATCTCGTTCGCGACTTCCTCAAGGTCAGACGGCGTACGGCTGTTCAAAATAACCTTTGCACCCATCTGGGCTGCGGCAAGTGCTATACCCCTGCCGATCCCTTTACCGGAACCGGTGATTAACATCACTTTGTCATTCAACTCAAATCCTGGAAATGCCATAGTTAGCCTCCAATCGCTAATTTCAGCGTATTTTCTAACAACATTGCGCGTGTCATAGGTCCTACGCCGCCCGGAACCGGGGTGATAAATCCTGCAACCTCTTTAACTTCTTCAAATTTAACGTCCCCAACAGCACGTCCGTTTACGTGATTAATGCCGACATCAATGACTGTTGCCCCCGGTTTTACCATGTCTGCGGTGATAAACTCGGGTTTGCCGGTCGCGACCACAAGAATATCAGCTTTTTGGGCTTCTGCTTTCAGATCTGCAGTTCGGGAATGGCAATAGGTTACGGTGGCATTCCGATTCAAAAGCATCAATCCCACCGGCTTCCCGACAAGCGGACTCCTACCAATGCAGACCGCATGCCTGCCTTCTATCTTTTCTCCCGTCAATTCGATAAGCCGAATTATACCCGTCGGTGTACAGGGTGTCACCCCCTCGCGGTTGATAAGGAGATTCCCTAAATTGACCGGATTTAATCCGTCTGCATCTTTGTGTGGAACAATCGTGTCAATAACTGCCGCTTTGTCTATATGATCCGGCAGCGGCATTTGGACCAACATCCCGTGGATATCCGATCGGGCGTTCAGGGTTTCAATCTGCTCGGTGAGGGATTCTTGGGTGATGTCTGCGGGGAGGCGATGGACTTCGGAATGAAAATGGACCTTTTCACAATCACGCTGTTTATGTTTAATATAGAGCGTTGATGCAGGGTCGTCGCCGACTTGAACAACGGCGAGGCCAGGAGTGAACGTAAGTTTCTTTAATCTACGCCGGATCTGGCTCCGGACACGCTGCGCAAGGCGGCTACCATTAAGGAGTTCGGCTGACAAATTCCTTTTCCTCCAGATTACGCTTCTTATAACTCGAATAGATTCAGCATCGTGCAATATGCCAATATAATAATTAGTATATCATACATCGCTGATTTCATGCACTGTTTTTTTGCTTTTCACATGAAGCGTAAGAGGTTGACGTTTTCTGATAGATGCGGTATCATGTAAAATAAAAAGGCAGGAAGAAAGAATGATTCATGTAGGTGTAGGACATTCACAGGACCTTTCTACCGCTGATGCAGCGGAACGGGCGACACTCATGGCAATGGGAAACGCCGGAATCGCCAAAGCAGATCTTGCCATCGTATTTGCAACCATTAACTATCAAGCAGAATATGAACAGTTATACCAAGCAGTTCAGGCAAACTCGGGTTGTGATGAACTTATCGGGTGTAGTGGAATGAGCGTCTTGACTTCAGGCGGTGAATTTGAAGAAGAACCTGCAATCGCCGTGATGGTGCTCCGAAGTGAACAACTTTCTGCCGTCCCTTTTAGTGCACAAGGCACGGAGTCCGAGGTAGGTGAGCAGATACAAGAAAGCATCCAATCTGCCCTACAAGATGATTCACTGCTCATAATTTTCCCTGATATTCGTGCTGTGAATCCCGCTGAACTTGTAAAGCAGATCGGTAGTGACGGGGCTGCGCTACCTGTTGTCGGTGCAGCTGTTTCTGGGGACGCGACTGGGGCGCAGATGTACCATTGGAAAAATGCTCAGGCGACAGAGGGCGGTGCCACTGGTGTGCTCTTGAGTGGCAACTTCAACACGGAGATCGGTGTTGCACAAGGGTGTCAACCTATCGGTAAACCGCGTGAGGTCACAAAAGCCGATGGACAGATTATTTTTGAGTTAGACGGTGAACCAGCGTTGGAAAACTTTAAAGGGACATTGCAATTGTTAACACAAGACGATATTCGTCGATCGGGGGGCACTGTCTTCGTCGGGATCGCTATGGACGATACGAATAAAAATCCGACCCGAGGCGATTTTCTCATTCGCAATCTCGTCGGAATTAGTGAAGAACACGCCGCACTCGCTATATCTGAAGAGGTAAAAGTGGGACAGTTGGTGCAGTTCCATCTACGGAACCCCGCCGCCGCTGCAGAGGAAATTGAGGCGATTGTAGCACAGTTGGCTGAGAAAACACGGGAACAGTCGCCTGCTTTCGGTCTCTATTTCAACTGTTTGGGGCGTGGTAAAGGACTCTATGGTGTGACAAACCACGACATCAACATCATCCAAGAACAGTTCCCGGGGTTACCTGTGATTGGGTTCTTTGGGAATTCGGAGTTCGCACCGATCGGCGGTCAGAACTTCGCACACGCGTACACCGGTGTGTTTGTACTTTGCACCGCGAACTAAATTCAAGTCCCCCTGCAGGCGAGGATTGTATCCTCGCCTAATGACCGATTTATTTTTTTAAACTTCAGGTAACCCCACCTTTTATAGATGTCTCGTTAATTGTAGTTTTTACTATAAATTCAAGGAGTGAAAAATGAACGAAGAACTTTTCGTCGCACAAGAATTTACACCTGTTGACGGATTTACATCCGGAATTGAGGGACCCGCTTGTGATGCAGATGGCAATCTATATGCTGTCAACTATGAGCGGCAACACACCATAGGTATCGTAACACCTGATGGCGATGCCAGCATCTTTGTTGAACTGTCACTCGGTAGCATCGGTAACGGCATCCGATTTGACAGCGAAGGCTTCATGTTCATTGCCGACTATACAAATCACAATGTTCTCAGGGTTGATATGGATACCCGGGAAATCAGCATCTATGCACACGAACCGACAATGAACCAACCCAACGATCTTGCTATCGGTGCGAACGATATTCTCTATGCCAGCGATCCGAATTGGGGCGCGTCAACCGGACAAATCTGGCGGGTGGACACGGACGGAACGGTGACGCTGCTGGAAGCAGACATGGGCACCACAAACGGCATTGAAGTGAGTCCCGATGAAAAAGTTTTGTATGTCAACGAATCCGCACAACGCAACGTCTGGGCGTACGATCTATCACCTGAGGGTGATATTAGCAACAAACGGTTGCTCATTCAGTTTCCTGATTTCAATATGGACGGCATGCGGTGCGATATTGAAGGCAATCTCTACATCACTCGGCACGGTAAAGGCACCGTCGCGAAACTTTCTCCTGCCGGTGAAGTGTTGCTGGAAGTGCCGTTAACGGGTAAACTCTGCTCCAATATCGCCTTCGGAGGACCAGATGGACGTACCTGCTACGTTACAATGGCAGACCGTGGGAATGTAGAGGTATTTCGCACCGACATTCCCGGTAGAAGTTGGCAGCTGTTCCAATAGGGACGCTTCTACTATAAGTGAACCTCTTGACAACTCGCTTGATTTGTGGTAATATTATACATATTGATTACTATTTTTATGGAGGCAAATTATGAAACAACTGTTTCTTATCTTATTCCTCGTGTCGGTATGCACCACTTTTGCCGCTGCCGATCTGTTAGAAGGGCTTGTTCTATACATGCCACTTGACGAGGGTAACGGTAAAAATACCGAAGATTTCTCAGAAAACGGCTTTGAAGGTGAACTTAACGGCGGTGCGAAATGGGTTGATGGTAAATTCGGAAAAGCACTCGAATTTAGCGCATCCAGTGATTTCGTCGCAATTGAAGATGACGCAGCTTTTCACATCGAAGATGAAATCACACAAGCCGCGTGGATTAATCTCAACCGACTGCCGAGCGCACACGCGATTGTTTTCGGCACCCGTATGGGCGGCGGTGGCAGACACATCGGATTCGGCTACGGCATGAACCCCGGAAACGGCATCAAGGTTTGGACAAACGGTGCCGGCGGTGGGTTCCTGGACATTAACGATAACAAAACCGGCTTGGATACCGGTAAATGGTATTACCTTTCTTATACGCATACCTCGGACAACAAAGGCAAGGTGAAAATTTACGTTGATGGTAAGGTAACCCACGAGCAAGATTCTAACAATCCGGTAGCACCCGCAGGAGCTACGAGCCGAATTCAGATTGGCACATGGTCGGGTGAAGCATGGCCCGGTATGGTCGACGAGGTTCGCCTCTGGAATCGCGCCCTCTCTGATGATGAAATGGCACAGAGTATGGAGATGGGGGCGGATGAATTCTTGGCTGTTAATCCGAAGGATAAACTCGCCACATCTTGGGGCAAAATTAAGAAACTTCGCTAACGGAAATGAGGCGGCAAAATTGTCGCCTCTCTTTATTGCATTATAAGCCATCAGAATACCGCGCCCTATGGAACAATACCAACCCACTTTAAGACGACTCGAAAAAACGGCGAAACAGTATACCAACATCGCACCCGAGAACGGGCAATTTCTTTCTATTTTGATCCGCGCTATTCAGGCACAAAACGTCCTTGAAGTCGGGACAAGTAACGGTTATTCTGCAATCTGGATTGCTGCAGCCTTGAAAGAGACTGGTGGTAGACTCATCACCTTGGAGTTTGATCCTGCGCGGGCAGCTGAAGCAAAGGCACACCTTCAGGAAGCTGGGCTGGACAGCGTCGTTGAAGTCCGGGTCGGAAACGCACTCGACGAAATACTGAAATGTGATGCCACATTTGATCTTGTGTTTCTTGACGCGGAGAAAAACGAATACCGACGCTATCTGGAATTAGTGTTGCCGAACATTCGTTTGGGCGGTTTAATCGTCGCTGACGACACCGTAACGATGCGTGACGAAATGCCCGACTATATTGAATTCGTTTTTAACACGCCGATGCTACACTCTATTGATATTCCCTTGGACGACGGTGTCATTTTGAGTTATAAAACCGGAGATTAGCATATTATTCAGACTCTTAAAGTCCCCCTGATAGGCGGCGGTGAATGCCCATAAGGCATTCATACCGTTGATTCTTTAGGGGGTTTAAAGGGCAGAAAATACCGCTTTTTGCGTCTAAATGTTCGATATTTGTACAATTTGCGTGACATAAAGGGGGCATTCAAAATTTCGCTCCAATCTAAACTCTCAGACAAATCCACCCGCTTCAGTGAATCCGTCATCCGTGGTATGACGCAGCTCTGCTTGCGCTACAACGCGATTAACCTCTCCCAAGGCACGCCAGCCTATCAACCGCCTCCCGAAGTCAAAGCCGCAGCAATTGAAGCAATCCAAGAAGGATATAATCAATATAGCATCACATGGGGGGCACCGTCGTTTCGAGAAGCAATCGCGCAGAAGATGACGACATTTAACGGTATTCCCACAGATCCCGACACAAACGTCACTGTAACCTGCGGCTCAACCGAAGGCATGCTCTCCGCGCTCCTCGCGATCATCAATAGCGGCGACGAGATTATCATCTTTGAACCTTTTTATGAAAACTACGGACCTGATACGATCATCTCTGGTGCGAAACCCGTCTATGTGGCACTGCAGGAGACACCAGCGTCCGATGGCACTATCCACTTTACCTACGACCCTGCTGAACTCCGTGGTGCGTTCTCTGCAAATACAAAGGCGATTGTCATAAACACCCCGAATAACCCACTCGGTAAAGTGTTTACGCTTGACGAACTGCAAGAAATTGCGGACCTCTGCTGTGAATACGACTGCCTCGCGATTACGGATGAAATTTACGAGCACATGATCTACGATGAAAAATCGCATATCAGTATCGGCTCTCTGCCACAGATGCAGGATCGGACGATTACTGTATCGGGGTTGAGCAAAGCGTATTCTATGACAGGATGGCGACTGGGGTATGTGATCGCACCAGAGACGCTAACCGATGCTATCCGTAAAATGCATGACTTTCTCACGGTCGGTGCGCCGCATCCGCTGCAACGTGCCGGGGTTGTCGCCCTCAATTTGCCACCGAGTTACCATGAGGCGTTGGTCGCAAAGTATGATAAAAATCGCAAGTTTCTTGTAAATAGCCTCACAAAGGCTGGATTCTATTGCCATGAGCCAGAGGGTGCGTATTACATTATGACGGACATCACCGATTTCGGATTTCCCGATGATACCACCTTTGCCCACTGGTTAGTGAAGGAGATGGGTGTAGGGGGTGTGCCAGGGTCCAGTTTCTACAGTCGTTCACATCTCGGTCAGACAAAATTCAGATTTATGTTCAGCATGGCAGATGATATTCTCGCCGAAGCTGCCGAACGCTTGATGCAAATCAAATCCAAGATTTAAAGACGTGAGTTTGATAAATACTTACGGAAATCGACGCATTTGCTCTTAAAGTCCCCCTGATAAGGGGCGGGGAATGCCACACGGCATTCATACCGTTGATTCTTTAGGGGGTTAAAAATACTGAAATTAACGCTTTTTGCGTAAGTCCTATTGGAGAGACACTAACATGGACATTTCCCTCGAAGATGAAACACTGAATATCTATCGAAAAGAAATTGAGACACTTATTCAGCGCGATGAGAAGTATAAGGACTTAGGTCTGGCTGAACTTGAGGCGATTGTGCGCGCCTTTGAATTTACTTTGACAAACGGACGTGAGAAAGTCCGCGCCCAAATGCTTTACGACCTTATACATGAGAAGAGAGAGGGCTAATATGCTGCTTGAGCGGATACGTCTCAGGGCTTTTGGCTGTTTCCAAGAGCAAGATTTTGATCTTCACGACGGTATCAACCTCATTTTCGGTCCCAATTTCAGTGGGAAAAGCACGCTTGTCAACGCGATTTTCTTCACACTGACGGGAAAACCGATTGTCCCACGCGTGGATACCTCAGCCATAAAAAGCGCGAAAGCCTATAGCGGTACAGCGGGACTCCAATTTCTTGTGAATGGTGAACGCTACCAACTTTACCGCGGCACAGGGAAACGGATCCAACTCCGCACTGAAAAGAACGGCGCATGGCAAGTACTTTTCGATGAGAAACGTATCAAGGTAACGGAGTCGCTCTTGCAAGAACGATTTGGAATCATGCACGAGCAACTCGCGCTCACAACCTTCCTCCGCGAAGGCGAAATTTTTGAATTTCTTGCGCGTCAATCTACCACCCGACGTGATATTCTCCACACCCTTCTCGGTATTGACAGATTAATAGAAGTCCGACAACGGTTCATTGAGACGCGTCGGATCGCCGGGCGTGAGCAGAGAAGAATCCAGGCCCATCAGAATAGTCTACGGTTCAACGCACAGAATGTAAACGAAACTGAGATCGCACGGATTGAAGCAAAGTTAAAAGACTTAGAAACGGCTTACGGTGCCCAAACAGGTGATACGGCGCTCATTACAGAGTGGAGGCAAAACAAGAACCGTCTACAAAAACAGTTCGACACCTTCACCCGTCAACAAAATGAAGCCTTGAGCGGTTTTAACGATATTGCACATCTGCGAGAGATGATCACGACAATCGAAACGGCGATCCAGGAAGCCTCTGGATTGGAAGGCAAACGAGAGAAACTCATACAACACATCGGTCGCTTGGAATCTGAGATCGAAGCATTGACAAAGGTCTGTAACACCCTCCAAACACTGCTTGAGAGTGGCGAACAGCACTGTCCAACCTGTTCCCAGAAAGTTGAACGAGAAGTGGTGCAAAAAATTGTTGACGAGAAAGCGGAAGAGAAATCACAGCGATGCACCGAACTTGATACCCATAAACAGTCGTTAGAGACAGAAACCGCTAATTTAAAAAATCGGCGAGCACTTGAACAACGTCTCCAGACTTTGCAAACACTCTCAGCACAGTATCAGCAACGCGCCCAAGACATTGACAAAACTCGGACTGAACTTGACACACTCACATCTCGGTTAAGTGAGAAAGGGGTCCAACAGAACGAACAAGTGCCTTCGGATACCCTCGCAACTTTGGACAAACCGAAGTTAAAAGCACAAATTGATAGCGAGCGTGAGCGACTCGGCAAACTCAAGCAGGAAGAAGCCGTTCGTTTAGATAGACGCAACGCGCTCCAACGCGTAAACAGAGAGGCATCCAAGGTTAAAACGACGCTCCTAAGTATAGAACTCGCCTGTGCTGGGATTGACAGAACCATTGAAGCACTCCAACGGCAAATCCTCAAGCCCGCTGAAGCGGAACTGCATCACTGGCTCGACAAGATGCAACTTTTTTCTAATTCTCGCGGGAGCGGGGGACAAACGCGCGTCGACCTACAACGCGAACACCTCCTCCCTTCCCTGAACATAGACGGCGCAGACCGGAGTCTAATGCTGCTCAGCGGTAGCGAAAAAATGTTCTTATATCTCTGCTTCAAAGTCGCCCTCGCCAAAGTTTTAGGCAACCCCGGCTTCTTTGTATTCGATGACCCTACCCTCCATTTAGATGACGAGCGCAAGGCGTTGATGGTAGATTTTATCCATGAAGTCGCCGAAGAGCACCAAGTCATCGTGACGAGTTATGACGAGGATGTACGCGCAGGTCTCGAAGGCGCGCATTTAATTGAGATGACCAGAGAAGCATAACGGTTTCCTGATCAATTTGACTTGAGTCAAGTTGTCATGGTATCCTTAAAAATAAAAGGAGAAATCAGCAATGAAACATCCAAACTGGACAGAAGCCGACTCACATAAATGCAAGCAGATTTGGTCAGAATACCAGAAACAGCACGATATTACCGAACGGATTGGACAGACAGCCGGTATTGATCCGAAGAGCGGTAGGATTTGGTTCGGCGACTCCATTTCAGAGATTGTCGAACACCGACGTACTGAGGGGTTGACTTCTCCACTCTTCTTTGAACGAGTTGGCTTTAAAACCTATTTTCGGAAGGGTGGACATCAATGATCTACGGTACCGTGTCTGATGTAGGCGTACCGACAATTATTCTCCCAATCGCGGGGCAAGAATGGTCAGCAACTATTCACACAGGTTTCAATGGCGATCTGGAATTGCCTGAAGTCTTAAGAAATGTTTTGGATCCCCAATATGTAGGAAGAGTGACTTCTTCATTAGCTGGTGGACAAACAATTGAAGAAGATGTTTATTTACTAGATTTCCCGTTTGATAGTCAGATCATTCAGGCGAGAGCAACTTTCGTGGTCGGCGGTGATATTCTTATAGGGACTCGTTTGCTACAAGAATATTGCCTGCAAATCGACTTTGTCAGACGAACTGTTATGTTGGAAAAGGCAACGGGACTTACGCTAATTTAGCACACTTAATGCCATATTACCCCCACTGATGAGGAAAACGATGAAAACGTTTGGCACCGAAGGCCCCGTGTCCCCAGAGATCAACTACATTGTCAGCCGTACCGCTGAACTCACCGACTTTATTGATCGCATCAAACAGGGAAAATACCTTGTTATCTTCGCACCGCGCCAAACAGGCAAAACCACATTTTTTCAAGCTGCCCTAAACACACTTGCAGCTAAGGAGCCAATTTATACCATTTCTAATTGAAAATGCGAACGAAGGCTATTACGTAGTCTTCGATCATCGCAAAAACCCCGAACCTCAGGTAGAAACACAAACCTTACACGATTTAACGATTCGGAGTTACGTTATCCCCGTCGTACAAGAACGTTCCTCAGCACCTGCCGCTCAAATCTAAACACGACTTAGCACCTAACTTCCAAGAGAGGAAAAACCATTTATGAGAACAAAGTTATATTTCGTGATAACACTACTCGCGTTTTTTGCACTCACCGCTTTACAGAATAGTTTCGCCCAAGGTCCTTTGGCACAGCCCAGTGTCCGATTGGTTTACTTTCTACCAAGTGATCGTCCGGCTCGCCCAGACAGAATAGAAGCACTCCGTCAGTTAATTAAAGATGCACAAGAATTTTATGCTGACGAAATGGAACGTCACGGATATGGTAGAGAAACGTTTCGTATTGAAACCGATACAGATGGAGAACCTGTGGTGCATCATGTTGATGGGCGGTTCGATGAAAACTATTATTCAGGACTTACGCAAATTGGACAAATATTGGACATTTGGACGCAAAAGGCGGTAATTTTCGTCCTCCAAACCCCCTAAATCCCCCTTATCAGGGGGACTTTAAAAAGGAATGCGTAAGTCCTATTATTATCAAACGTCAAGTTTCTGGAAAGTATGGGCAGAACTACCCGAACACTTCGGCGAGTTTCACCATGTTTACCTCATTGGGCTTGACCTCAGTTACGAAGACCTTGACAACGGCACTGCAGGAGGTCTTGCCGGACACATTTTCATTCCACACGGAGGAGGTTTTGAAATAAGAGGTCGTGGAATCATAACACAAGAGGAGGACGAACTCATCGGGGGGCTTGCCATAATTCCTACACACGGACATAATTTCGACCGATTAGGTCTCGCTGTGCATGAAATCGGGCATGCTTTTGGATTAGAACACGATTTTAGAGAGGGGCGAAACAGCGATTTAGTTTTGGCGGGGGCATCTCAAAGTCGTTTATCTGAATGCACTGCGGAATGGTTATCCGTCAGTCGTTTCTTTAATAGCAACCCGATCATTGACAACTCACCGAGCAAAATTCAGTTTATCTCTAAACCAGCGTATAGTCCAGAAGGAATAAGGCTTCGTTTTGAGGTAATAGATCCTGATGGTCTTCACCAAGCCCAGTTGATCGTGCCAGAAATTGTCGGTGGTATTCCAGAGGGTCCTTACCATTTATTAGAATGTAAAAGCCTGAACGGGGAAACAGTAACAATTGAAATTATCAGCGAGGCATTAACAAGAGAACCCGTTGATCGAATTACTCTTCAAATTATTGATGTGAATGGTAGTATTACTTGGGCGACTTTTCCAGTCGATATTGCTCCTCTGCTGCCACCTCCCCAAGTTGTATCAATCCCCGATGCGAATTTAGCCAAAACTGTGCGAAAAGCATTGGATCTGAGTCCAAATGCTCCTATTACCGATCACGAGATGTGGAGATTAATAGAATTAAATGCAACCAAGAGCCAGATAAAAAATCTCACAGGATTGGAACATGCAGTGCAATTGAGACGGCTGGATCTGTGGAAGAATCAAATTCTCGACCTCCACCCATTAGCTAACTTGAAAAATTTAGAGAGTTTGATCCTTGATCAGAACAATGTGCACGATATCACTGTTCTGGCAAACATGACGCAATTAAAATCGTTGTTTATAGGTGGCAATCCAATTTCTGACTTTACGCCCTTGGCTAACTTAACCCAATTAGATGGATTAGCTATATGGAACAGTAACCTCAGCGATATGACCCTACTCGCAAACATGACGCGATTAAGGCGATTATATTTGGATGGAAATAAAATTAGCGACATTACCGCGCTATCAAAGATAACAAAACTTGAAGTGTTATCGCTTAAGAACAATCAAATTCGTAATGTGTCACCACTCACAAGTTTACAAAATCTCCAGGAGCTACATCTACAAGGCAACGAAATAAAAAATCGAGACCCGCTCCTCGCGATGCTACGTAAGAACCCAGACATAAAAATTTATCTCAAAGAAGGTGGCGATCCGTTGCCGGTTTCGTTATCGCATTTCCGAGCAGAACTGACCGATGCAGGCGTTGTTCTTAGATGGATAACCAAATCAGAGTTGAACAATGCGGGGTTCAATATCCTGCGGAGTGAGACAAAAAACGACACATTCAAGATTGTCAACCCCAAACTTATTCAAGGCGCAGGCACAACGAGTGAACGGCACACCTACACGTGGAAAGATACCACTGCCAAGCCGAATGTTGTCTATTACTATCAGATAGAGGACATTTCGCATGCAGGCGTTCGCAAGCAGTTAGCAACCGTTCGTATGAGAGGATATGTCTCCGCAGCCGGCAAACTTACCACGAAGTGGGGCGATTTGAAACTGCAGGAGTGATTATATCTGATAGGCGAGGTCCCTGTGCCTCGCCATTCTTTTTATGCTGAAGAAGAGAATTTGCTAAAACCGCTCAAGATAAATATCTCCGTTGTCTTCCTGTGTATTACTCCAGACAACCACCCACTTTCCTTGTCCGACAGATACCACAAACGGTGGATAGTGTTCGCCTTTACTTGCGGAGATAACTACGCCGTTCTCGTCCCACAACGGTTTACCCTCTAAATCAATGAGCTGCCCATAGATAGCATCACGGCTCTCTTCACCGAAATCTTCTCGGTAATCCAACCACGCTACAAAAAATTGACCGTTCTCGGTTTTAACTATAAACGGCTTGTCCTGATGTCCGCCTGCAGTGCAAAGTGGGATACCGTCTTGTTCCCAGACCGGTGTACCATCTGCACCGATGTGCTGCATATACAGGTCAGAATAGATATCGCGTTCATCTCGCCACACTGCGATGAATCCACCGTTTCCATCCCCGATGACCGAAGCGTGCTTCTGGATACCGGGAGCGGTACAGATTGGAACACCCGTCTCTTCCCATAACTTGCTGCCATCCGCGGCGATCCGTTGGGCATAGAGCTGATCGTTAATGAAGTTTTCATATACCTGCCACAGAACAATAATGCCGCCTTCACCATCGGCAATCACGCGCGGTTCACCTTGCATCCCGTCCATCGGAGAAACAAGGATTGGAGCGTCCCACAACGGCTTTGCGTCTAAACGCAACCGATACGCCATAATATGCCACGCGTCATAGCCGATAACATCCCACCAAACCACATAGAACCCGCCCATGTCATCGGCGACCAGGATCGGATCACTCTGTAGCGATTCCGATGTGAAAACGGGAATACCGTTAGGTTCCCACATCGGTTGACCTTGCGCCGTGATCCGTTGGATATAGAGATCTTGAAATTCAGCACTTCGGCGTTCATCTTCCCAGACGCAGATAGCACCGCCTTCACCATCGCTCAAAATTGCCTGTGTTGATTGGTCGGTGGTATTTATGCAGATTGGGATTCCATCCGTTTGCCAAAGAATCTCGCCATCAAGATTAATCGCTTGGGCATAGATATCCCAATTACTTCTGTCGCGTCTGTCGTTCCATACAACAATCGCGTGTTTGTCGTGTCGAATCATCCGTAAGCGGCGTTGATTTCTATCTGCCTGACATATTGCCACACCATTTTCTTCCCAACGTGTTTTTCCGGTGCTATCAATGCGCTGCGCGTAAACGTCCCAATCCTTTCCGGTCCGATAATCCTCCCACATAACGATGGCACCCCCTTCACCATCGTTGACCACCCATGGCAGGAATTGTCCATCTATAGCCGTCGAAACCGGAATTTCAGCTGATGCGGTACTGTAGAGTGCGCAGGAAGACACAAGCAAAAGCACGAACAGGCTGATTAATCTGTGAAAAGTGTTTTCGGAGTCCATAAATTGACTAAGGTCCCTTTTGTATCCAGATCGAGCGCAGCCCACTGTTGAATCGGAAGGTCAATATGTGCAAGTGCCGCTGTCGGCATCCGTTCTATGTGTCCCGTCAGATAGTTCACAAGTCGTTCCATTGTCGGATTATGCCCAACGACCATGACGCGTTGATATTTATCCGGTAGTGCTTGCAATGTTTCAAAATAGACACCCGGGACGGCCTCATAAAATGCCGCTATCTTTTTCACTTTTCCTGTGTAGCCACACGATTTTGCCACTTTATTCGCAGTTTTCCGAGCACGCTTTGCAGATGAGGTAAGAATCCGGTCAGGGATCAAGCCTTGCTGACGCAGGTATTTCCCCATCCGTGGCGCGTCCCGTTTGCCACGTGAATTCAGCGGACGATCATAGTCAGAGAGTTCTAAGTGCTTCCAACTCGATTTCGCGTGTCGTAGAATGAGAAGCGTTTTCATTGTATCTCCTTATGTGCCTCTTAAGTCTTTTACACATCTTACCACGATCAAGTCTGTCTGTCAATTAGATAGGTGTTGAGGGCAGAGATCCTTAACCGGATCGTTAAAAATGGACGTAAAATCCGAAGATTTCTTAAAACTAAATGACTCTGTGTATGTCATAATATTTGTCTTGCATTCTCAAGACTTTTGTGATAATATTTAAAGAAGAGTTTGTCAACGCTTTTGGCGATGTATTCGTTACAGAGTCTAAATGCAACTTAAACTCTGGAGGATAGATACATGTTAGCCAAAATCGACAAAATTCTCACGATACTCTTAGCGACACTGTTATTCGGTGGGATCAGCGGATGTTATATTGATGCCAATGACAATAGAGACGATGAACCACCCGCTGTGCCCCGCGGGGTCAGAACAATCACAGGCGACGAGCAGGTTATTATTGAGTGGTACCCTAATGGCGAATATGACTTAGCAGGTTATCAGGTATGGCGCGGACGAGATGACACCAATTTTGACCTTCTGGCAGAGGTATCAGAAAACGCGTCCCGTTATATAGATACAACCGTACGCAACGGAGTAACTTACTACTACGCCGTTTCCGCTTATGACGTTGACGGGAATGAAAGCGAACTCAGCCCCGAAAACGCTTGGGATACACCACGTCCAGAAGGACAGAATATCGCCCTGAGTGACTACACTATTTTTCCTGAAAGAAGCGGATTCGATTTCTCGCGACCCGAGAAGGGAAGTATCCCGTGGGATACCCCCTCAACTGATATCTATTTTGGGTTTGATGCTGAAGTCAACGTTACCTACCTCTATTCGGATAACGAAACGCTTCTACAGGATTTAGGGTATCACGAACGTTTTGACGCAGTTGATTTTGTTCCGGATACAGGGTATACGACGCTATTTGTTGAACTCATTCCGGGGCATGTCTATGCCATCAATACGCCCGATGAGAACTACGCAAAGATTCACGTGCGCGAAATTAATGATGATGCTGTTATCTTCGATTGGGCATATCAGACCGATCCGAGAAACGTACAATTAGCACCATCTCTCAAGCGTCCTTGATAAGGAGTGATCTCCATGCAAAAAAGTAGAGGGGGGGCGCAAATGCCGCCTCTGTTTTACATACTTTTTACGTTTATACTCTTTCTCAGTATTGGGTTCGTTGGCGTAACCGCCGAAACCGAAACCGATGAAACAAATACGGCTACTGAGACGGAATCTGATACTGCGAATCAGAAACCCCCGTCATTTGTTTCCCGTTATACCGAACCTGACACTGCGAATCAGAGCATCCGACCCTTCGTTCCCGGTTATACGGATGAACCTGAGACGAAACCGGATTACCCACTATTTCGGTCGCATCCAGAGCGGTACTACCCGGAACTTGATAGCCAAAAAGCACAGTGGCTATCAACTTTTATGCCCGGATTAGGACAGGCTTATGCCGGTAATTACACAAAAGCCACACTTTTCCTCACCATCGAGTTAAGCACTTTTGCACTCGCTGGGTATAATATCGCTCGCGCACTGCACTATAACGAGCAAAAAGTGTTTGAGACAGGGTTCCAAGATCCCCGGACGAATGAATTCTTGACCTATGACCAAGGGCGAACCCGCATGAAAAATCATGCGTTCTTTAGTGGTATTTTCCTCGCGACAGGGATCGGCATCCATATCTGGAATATCCTTGATGCGCCAAAGACAGCCGAGGCGTATAATAACCGAAGATTTTCTGTACAAATGCAACAAACAGATAGTGGTTTTCAATCTCTGGTTTTTACACATAGATTCTAAAACCTACTGCAAAATAGGCTTTTCAACCTCAATACCCATCGCGAGGACTAAAAAGTGCATTATGCAAAATACCTAATCTGTACCTTGTTTTTGTTCGGAAACATCGCCTTAAGTGTTAATCCTACGTTTCTCGTTGATGCAGAAAACGTTGCGCCAAACCCGCTACAAGTCGGTGAAAAGTTGACCTATAATATTAGTTGGAAAAAGTTACCCGCTGGTAAACGGACAGACTGGATTGTGAAAGAAGAGGTCGTCAATGGCATAAATGTTTACCATATCCAATCCGAAATGAAAACCCGGGCACTTTTTAGACCTTATAAGTTCCGAAATCAGCAAGAAACACACCTAAACCCGACAACACTTTCACCGGTCCGCTTTCAGAATTATGTGCGAGACCGAAACTTTCAAGGGGTTGTCAAAGTTAATTTCCGTGAGGGTAAAGCCGACTATGAAAGGGTCTCGCGTCCAAAACCGAAAGCACCACAAAAACGTGAGGCAAAGGTACTGGAAATACCACCCGGCACACAGGATGAGCTCTCGATGATCTACTTCCTACGTTCCAAGCAGCTCGCGCTCGGTGAAACCTACTTCTTCCCGTTAATCGCTAAAGGAAAGGTCCTGAAGGCAACACTCACCGTTGAACGCAGAGAGTTTGTTAAAAATAAAAAATTAGGTAACGTTAGAACACTTGTGTTACGAACATCGGAAGGCGGTCGCTTCTGGATTACAGATGACGCACGACGCTTACCTGTCAAAATTGAGACAGAAAGCAAAATAGGCGCGATAAAAGCCACTTTAACCGACATTGAGGTCCTGAAAACTGATAACTGATAACTGACAACTGTAAAAAAGGAAACAGTAGTCAAGTACCCGCCGACTAAAGTCGGGGGCTTGTTAAGAGTCGCCCCGTCATTCTCGGCAGTTTATGTTCTGCGGTCTTGGCTCGTAACTTTACCTGTATGCCACCGCACACCTCAAGCAGGCGTTTAGGAAGCTAACTCTATGCTCCCCATACAGAACCTCAGACACTTCCGACTTCGGAAGCAGAACGAGCGTTCTAACGTCTTCGAGTTACTTGGACACGGATATAATCAACGTGTCCCATAAGGTCGTCACTTCCGATTACCTTTGGAAACATTTTAGTATTTTTGATATATTTTGTCAAGAAAAAAGATAGGAGCGGGTTTTCCTTCCCCCACTAAAGTAGGGGGCTTCCAACCCGAAGATTTTGGTGATAGAGTTTTTACGTGAAATAGAAAATTACCAAACACTTGTGGCGCGCCTCAAAGATGGCAAGAAGCTCCCTTGGATCAGAGGATTAGCAAACGCATCGACTGCGTATTGTTTAGCAACCCTGATTGACGATTTCCCGAAAAAGTCCTTTCTAATTGTCCTGCCTTCACAACGTGAAGCCGAACAGGTCATCGAAGAAATTTGTACATATCGGGCATATCCTACTTTAGAAACGATGCCTACCCCTTACACGCAGTCAGAAATTAATCTGTTTCCCGGTTGGAACCGCAAAATTTTTGATGGTATTGCGCCGCTTAAAAGCACGGTTGAGGATCGGATTCGGTGTCTGCAACATCTACTACAAGGGGAACGGAGTGTCGTTGTAACCACAAGCCAAGCGATGCTTTACAAACTTCCGTTACGGCAGCGTTTTGCGGATGCTTGTTGTAGACTCAATCTCGGTGGTGAGGTGGATCCAGACGATGTCACTGCGATGCTGATCCGGGGTGGGTACCAGAACGTCGAGTTGGTGGAAGTTAAGGGAGAGTTTGCGCGCAGAGGCGACATCCTTGATGTCTATCCCCTCACGGCTGATGTCCCGACACGGATTGAATTTTTCGGAGATGAAATTGATGCGATCCGCGCTTTTGATCCGATATCGCAACGCTCAACGGAATCTCTCGAATCCGTCGCCTTTACACCGCTGCGAGAAGTGCTTGTTGAGGATATATCTATTGACCATTGGCAGGCACAGGTAGATGCGCTTATTCAAGCACACGCAACGCCACAACTCGTTAATACTGTTCGAGAAATAACGGATAGTTTAACAAAAGCGGCGACCTCCCAATATCCATTTCAAGAATCCCCGTTCAACGACGCAATGGAAGCGTTTTTGCCAATGCTCGTTCCTGAGGCGAACACGCTTACGGACTATCTATCCGAAGATACAATCGTCTGTTTAATAGAGCCACAATGGCAGAAACGAGAAGCGTCGCAGATGCACGAACAGATGCGGGAGTTGTATCAGGAGAAACTCGCAGAATCGACGCTTATGGTGCCACCAGAGCACCTCTTAACGCCGTATGAGACCCTTAGCACGCAGTTAGAGAGGTATCCAGTCGTATCAGTGTCTTTGGCACCGCCGCGTGAAGTCGTAGACAGTAAATTGACGCTACTGGATTTTGAGATGAAACCACTCGCCTTGCCAGCTGGAAACTATCAAACTATTATCAGTCAGGTTAAAACGTGGGCAGAGAAGGGGAATCGGGTTCATCTTTTCTGTGAAACGCCACAGCAATCGAAGCGAGTAACTGAGATTTTAGCCGAACGCGAATTGTCGTCCTCAGATATTGACATCAGTGTCGGAGCAATTAGTAGTGGGTTCCACAACGAAGCGTTAAACCTTATTGTTATTTCTGAAGATGAACTCTTCGGGAATCGCCAACATCGCCCTATTCGGCGGCGTCCCCCTACAGACGGTACACCGATTCTCAGCCTGATTGACCTGAAAGTTGGGGACTATGTCGTCCATGTTTCTCACGGGATCGCTGTTTATGACGGGATACGTCGATTGGCAATTGATGGCAAATCCCAAGATTTTCTTATCCTCAAATACAGTGATGACAATATCCTCTACGTGCCTACGTATCAAGTAGACCTCGTTCAGAAATATGTCGGCAGCAAAGACAACGCACATAAACCGCGCGTCGACCGACTCGGTGGCGCATCGTGGAATCGGCGAAAGGAGCGGGTCAAGCAATCGGTTGAGCAGATGGCAGATGAACTCCTCAACCTGTACGCGCTTCGGCAAGCGCGAAAAGGATACAGTTTTCCGCCGGAAGTGCCCTGGCAAACCGAATTTGAGGCACTCTTCCCTTATCAGGAGACCGACGACCAACTCCAAGCGATTGAGGACGTTAAGGCTGATATGGAAGATGAACGTCCAATGGATAGGCTCGTCTGTGGAGATGTCGGGTACGGGAAAACAGAGGTGGCGTTGCGTGCTACTTTCAAAGCCGTTATGTCCGAAAAGCAGGTAGCGGTGCTTGTCCCTACAACAATTCTCGCACTCCAGCATTACGACACTTTTGAAAAACGTTTTCAGTCTTTTCCTGTCCATGTTGAGATGTTGAACCGATTCCGTACACCGAAGGAGATAAAACAGATTAAGGAACGATTGGCGGATGGCACTGTTGATGTCGTTATCGGGACGCATAGCCTGCTTTCTAAGACTGTGAAATTTGACAATCTTGGGCTTTTGATCGTTGATGAGGAGCATCGTTTCGGCGTTAAGCATAAGGAGAAGATCAAACAATTCAAAGAGACGATTGACGTACTTACATTGACGGCTACGCCGATTCCACGGACACTCCACATGTCGCTTGTCGGCATCCGAGATTTTAGTATCATCAATACGCCACCAGCAGATCGGTTGCCGATTCAGACGCATGTAATGCCTTATGATGTTGATGTCATTCGGGAAACGATCACAACAGAATTAGCCCGCGATGGACAGGTTTTTTTCGTCCATAACCGTGTTGAAAATATTCAGAATATTGCGCTAACACTTCGACAACTCCTACCGGATGCTCGCATTGCTGTTGCACATGGACAGATGCCAGAACGGGAATTAGAGACCGTTATGTTGGAATTCGTCCGCCATAAGCACGATATCCTCGTTTGTACGATGATTATTGAATCGGGATTGGATATTCCCAACGTTAATACGATTCTGATTAATCGAGCAGACGCACTCGGTTTAGCACAACTCTATCAGTTGCGCGGGCGCGTCGGACGTGCAACTACACAGGCGTACGGTTACTTATTCTATCCGAAAGACCGAGCGATTACTGAAGGCGCGCAAAAACGGCTTCGGGTTATTGAGGAATTCACGGATCTCGGTTCAGGTTTTAAAATAGCCCTCCGAGATTTGGAAATTCGTGGCACAGGGAATATACTCGGTGCGGAACAGCATGGACATATTGTTACTGTCGGTTATGAACTTTACTGCCAACTTCTTGAGGAAGCGGTAATGGCACTAAAAGGTGAAAAAGTTGAGGAGATCCTTGAAACACGGATCAGCCTACCCGTTGAAGCCTATCTTCCTGATGACTATGTGCCCGATAGCCGCCAGAAGGTTTCCATCTATAAAAAGATTGCCGGTTTGAAAGATAGCGAGGCTCTCAAGGAACTCCGTGAAGAACTTCAGGACCGGTACGGTGCGATTCCCGAACCCGCTGAGATGTTACTCGAAATTGCCAGTGTCAAGCAACTCAGCCAAAGCCTCGGCATAACTGCTATTGTTGCCGGGAAGGAGCAAGTAAAGGTCACCTTTGACGAGCAGAAGCCTCGAATTAATGTGAAGAAATTCGTTGATATAATCCACAAAAACGATAGCCTCCAACTCCAACCCCCGGCGCAACTTAAAATTCGGATGCCGGGGATGACTGGAGTGAATATGTTAACCGAATTACAACAAACACTCAAGTTGTTTGTTGCGTAATCATAAAAACGAAAAAGATATGCTGCGCGCAGGGTCTAAAGCGCGTAAGCCCAACCAACGGGCGGGTTGGATATACGGAAAGGCACTTTATTTCCTAAACCCACCTGACCGAACCGCAAGGAACATTAAAAATATGAAAAGAACGATTATTGTTTTTTTAGTTGTCGCCATGACATGTCTATTGACTTGGAAGTTCGTTCAGTCTGATAGTCATGAACAGCCTGCGCCTGCTATGGACGAGAGCCAGGTGATTTTGGTAGAATATAAATGGAATGGCGAATCACATCAAATCTCGTTGGCGGATCTGAACGCCGCTATCGCAGAATTGCCGATCTATCGCCAGCAGAATTATAAGAGCCGCGCGGACAAAGCCGAATATCTTGAAGAATTGATAGACGAACGGCTCAAAATTCATCGCGCAACTGAGGAAGGATTTGATAAACGCCCTGAGCACCTCAAGAAACTTGAAGACTATACGCACCAACTCATGGTTGAGAAATTGACCGAGGCGGAAGTTGATGCCAAGGTGATCTATACCGATGGAGACCTCATGGCACACTATCAGGCGAACTTGAGCGAATATGTTGAAGATGAAAAGGTGCGTGCAATCTGTATCACACTTGATGATGAAGATCTCGCTAACGAGACACTTGACGCTATTAAAGCAGGGAAAGACATCGTTGAAATGGCGAAGGAACTCTCTGAAGCCGGAAAGCTCGCTAACGGACCCGGCATTAATCAAGAGGATCCGGGGAATACCGGTTTCTTCACAAAGGCTGCCTCAGCGCGCTGGTCGGAATTTATTGAGGCTGTTTTCGCACAAGAAGTCGGCGAAATGACGGATACCGTCTTTGAAACGGATGTCAACGACGATACCTTTTATCTCATCTTCCGTAAAGAGGAGCATCAACCGGAACGACAGCAGGAATTCGATGAAGTCAAAGACGATATCGAAAGAACAGTTGAGCGTACAAAGAAACGTGAGCGTATCAATGAATGGGTTGCCGAAATCACTGAAAAAGGCAAACTGAAAACCTATCCCGGAAATATTCCTGAGCCGCCGCAACCCGAAGAAGCGGAAACCGAGGAATCTGAACAGTAGCCTATTCCGATTTTTGGAAGCAACATCTCTAACCACAATGATAGGTCGATAGGACTTACGCATCCCCCTTGCTGTCGGGGTTTGAAACCCCGCCAGCAGTGCGTAATACATAGGTTATCATAGAAAAATGCGTAAGTCCTGGCCGAGAAAAGGAGTTAAAATTGAAAATGTTTAAAAGAATTGCCTCATTCATGGGCAAAATGGATTGCAAGCCCCGACTTCCCGTTATCTCTTTACTTTTACTCGGGGTGCTTGCCACACACCCCGTCTTTTATAGTTGTAGCGACAAGGCGATCGGTGCTGACGGAACAGTTATCGCTGAATTTGAGTGGAACGGTAAACACCACATCACCCTTGAAGAAATGATGCAAGAGATTAGCGAACTCCCGGAATACAAGCAACGGCAATATCAGGACAAATCAGGTCTCGAAACCTACATGCTCCTTATGGCTGAGAGTCGCTTAATTCTCAATCTCGCTCGCGACCAAAAACTCAACGAAGATGCTGAAATCCTCAAGAAAGTTCAGGACTATCTTCATGAGTTGATGGTTAAGAGGATTACCACGCAAGAAGTTGATGACAAGCTCGTCTTGACTGAAGAGGACTATGCGGCATACTATGAGGCACACAAGGAGGACTACGTCCGCCCAGCACAAGTAAGGCTGTTATGTATTACCCTTTTAGATAAAGAACGTGCCAATGAAGTTTCCGCAGCGATCAAAGCCGGTAAAGACATCACCGAAATGGCACAAGAACTCTCTGACCGAGGCGAACTCGTCGGTCCCGGCGCAAATGCGTCCTCTCCCGGCGACACAGACTATTTCAGTCGGGATTCCTATCCGACCGGAACGGAACCGTTTTTAGACGCAGCCTTTACCGCTGAAATCGGCAAACTCCACGATGATGTTATTGAAGTTGAGGTCCAAGGACAGAAATACTACATGATGTTCCGTAAGGACGAGGCTCGCGATGAATATCAAAAACCCTTTGAGCACGAGGATGTCCGTAAGAGTGTAGAACGCAAGGTTGAGCGCGAAAAGCGGGAAGCACTTATGACGGAGTGGGTTAAACAACTCCGCGAGCGTGCCGAAGTCAAAACCTATATCGATCGGATTCCTGAGGCGGAACCTGAAGAAGAACCGCCAGCGGAAGCGGAGCCAGAAGAACCAGAGCCAGAGGAATAGTTTTATACCGTAAATGTGGCGCGGTTACCGATCGCGCCACATCCATAAAGGAGCCTGTCATGATTTGCAAAAAAGCGGTCTATCTCACGTTGATTGTCCTACTCATTGGTGGCATCTCAGGCGTTCATGCTCGCACTTTTGATAGAATCATCGCTTATGTCAACGACGACGTTGTCACCAAACGCGAGCTCGATGTCTTAGTAAACCAACGGGCAATGGAACTCCAACAGGTCTATCGCTTTAGCAAGCGTGAGGCACTCAACGAGGCTGAACGACAAAGAAGCGAACTATTGGATAGACTTATCCGACAAATGTTGCTGTTGGAGGCGGCGTTAACTCTAAAAATCACCGTCACTGAGGTAGAGGTCGAGCAGTACATAAAAGACTTCAAAGACAGATACCAGATTGAGACCGATGCGGAATTTGAGAAACAGTTGAATCAAGAAGGCATGACGCTCATAGCATTTCGTGAGCAATCGGAGCGGAATCTTAAAACTGAAAGACTCGTCATGGGCAGAATCGTTCCCAGATTGCAGATACGGGACAAGGAAATCCAAAAATTCTTTGAAGAAAATCGGGACCAATTATCAACTAAAGTGGATAAAGTACATTTACGACACATTTTCATCGCCTTTAAACCGAACCAAGCGGATCGTGATGCCGCTTATGAAAAGGTCACAGAAGCGCGTAATCAGATTGAGTCGGGTGACGCTAAGTTTGAAGAATTCGCACAACGTTACGATGCCTCTAAGCAGGCAGGCAGTCTCGTTGAAGCGTCCACCGAAGAATTTAGTAAATTCCCAAAACTCTTTCAGGATTCACTAACGGATTTGGCGATAGGGACCCTCAGTGAACCGGTTGAAGCAGACAAGGGACTCTATGTCTTCACTGTCGAAAAGAAGACCGACGAGATGATCGCATTTCGGTATCTCATCGTCCCGTTGACACCCAGTCCATCGGCGATACAGGAAGCGCGCAAACAGGCTACCGATGTTCACACAAAATTAGAGGCTGGCGAAGATTTTAGTAGACTCGCATTACTGCATTCCGACGATGATGAGACGCGAGAGAACGGCGGAGACCTCGGCATCCGTTCGTTATCCGAACTCAACCCGAAAACGCGAGCTATCGTTGAACCCTTAGCACCCAATGCCTACAGTCAACCCTATGAAACTGAGTCTGGACTCCACATCTTTAGGGTTGATGAGCGAAATAGTCCAGGTCTGACTGAAGCAGAGAAGACACAGATTACCGTAATACTTCGCCAACAGCGGTTCCAAGAAGAGTGGGACGCATACACCAATAAACTTCTTGAAAACGCTTATGTTAAAATTAATCTGAAAGAGTAAGAAATCTGTGAAAAAGCGCGCCTTCAATTTGCCTATCCGCCATCAGCCGCAATACCCCAATGCAATGCGTCCTCGCAAAACAGACCTCCCATTGCTGTTATTCCTTTCGTTCGCATTAACAACAACGTTCACGCGGGCATGCATAGCGGCAATCCTGTTGGGCGTTGTATGCTTTCTGAGTCCAATTCAGATGGTTATCGCGCAAGAGGCACAATCAACTGAGCCGCCAACTGTTGAAGCGGAACCCCCCGACCCTGAAGCGGAACCCTCCGAGGCTGAAACGGAACCTCCCGACGCTGAAACGGAACCCTCCGAGTCCACAGCCACGGATCAGTCCGAAGAGGAAGAATCCACCTCAGCACGCTTGAATCCAGAGACAGATATACCGGAAGAAGGCATGGTCATTGGCGACGGCGACGATATGTCTATTGTCGATAATTTCGTTCAAATTCATGGCAATGCTCTCATCAAGTTTGAAGATGTGATTTTGCGGGCAGACCATGTCTGGGCTGACTTTGACGAAAATTTGATGCGCGCGTCAGGGAACGTCCACCTCAAGGTGGGTAACGAAGAAACCTATTCTGATGAACTGATCTTTAACCTCGAAAATAAGAAGGGGATTGCTCGCAACGGATTCACATACAGCGACCCGTGGTACTTTGGCGGTAGTGAGATTTTTAAGATAGGGGAGGATCGCTCTTATATCCGAGGCGCGACGCTGACCACCTGCTCACTGAAACATCCGCACTACTATTTTAGCGTTACCGAAGTTATCGTCCGAATGAATCAGGAGTTGATCGCCAAGAACATTGTCTTGCGTATTGGTGGGTTTCCGCTCTTCTATTTCCCCGCGATTCGACGCGACCTCCGTAAAGGAAAGATCGCAAAGATAATCGTCAAACTTGGGACGGATAGTTACCAAGGTCCCTACATCACGATCATTCAGCCGCTTGTCCGTAAACGCCGCTATGATGGCGCCCTGCTCTATGATAGAAGCGCGCGGCGCGGACAAGGCTACGGTTTTGAAGGAAAATACCGATTCTCGGATACTAAATTCCAAGAAATTTATATCCCTATTCCGCCGGATGTAACACCAAATCAGCGTACCAAGTTGGAAGAAAAAGCCCAAGAATTACATGACCGACTTAACGGTGAATACGATCACTATTGGTTGAAGCAGATTTTTCTGGAATATAAAATCACTGATGACGATGTTAACCGCGCCAAAGAGCGAGCGGAAGAAGTTCTCAAGGAACTTCAAGAAGATGGCGCGGACTTTTCCCAACTCGCACAGCGTAATTCTGACCACTCGGATACCCGTTATGATGGCGGGGACCTCGGTTTTCTCGCTCGCGGCGAAATTGACGAGGAAGGCGAACCTAAACTTGATCCCGCTTTGGAGGCAGCTGCCTTCGCATTACAAGAGGGCGAAATTAGTCCTATCATCCAAACCGAATCTGCATTTCACATCCTCAAAGCCGATCAAATTGTGGATGTCTACGGTGAACGCGAGATTAAACTCCGCCGTATTGACATCGCTGTTACCCCAAGCGATGATACAAAGGACGCACTGCGCGTATTAGCAGATGATATACTCCAACGCGCCCAGCAGGGAGAACCCTTTGAACAACTCGTCCAACTGCCTGAAGAATTTACGGAAACAGCGCAACCCGTCCTGTCCGAAGTCAATGAAGGGAAAGGTTTGCCATTAAATGAGATGGAGTCCTCGTGGCAATCTTCTGTCAGACGTTTGGAGGAACCCGGGGATGTTATTGAACGCCGACCTATTACTATGCCTGACGGACTCTACATCTTCCAATTAATCAGAAAAGAGGAGACACCTACCTTTGAAGCGGTCGCAGAGGAATTTGAGGCGAAATGGGAGACGTTTTACGAGGACGTAATGAATCCTGACCCTGAAGAGATTGGTGAAACGCCACAAGACACGACTGAAGACACACAGCTACAAGAGACTGATACTGATTCCGCTGAGGAAGCACCTGTTCAAGAAGCTGATGCCGATAATATGGAGGATGGACAGAATATTGAGCAGAACGAAACAGATGATGGTGACGGCGCACAGAACGCCGAGCAGAATGAAACGGAGGCAGACAAGCAGAACGGCGCAACTCCGAGTCAAAACGAAGCCGATGCCGAAGGCTTAGCCGTCGAAGAAGACACAGAAGAAGATACAGAGGAAAATGCGGGAGAGGATGCAGAGGGTGAAGAAGCAGCAGAGGATGAAGAGGAACTTAAAATCTATCGGAAACACGGATTCCGCGGACGGTGGGAAGATCCGAGTCCGGTAGCCTCGGAGGCGCAAAATTTGTATGCCGGCGACTTAGGAAGACGACCCATTCAAACCAAAAAATCTTTTCGGATCATCAAAGTCGATAAGAAACGCACCTATCGCGGTGACCTCTATATCTACGCTAAAGATGTTTATTCGGCTCAGCGACAAAGTGCTGCCCGAACCGGTAACAATCTGATTGCGCGATGGGCGCATACACATTCTATCTATACGCCGTGGGATAACCGCCAAGAGGGGCGAAGACCCATTAGTTTCAGCGGCAGATCGGAACTTCGGGCGGAGAGTTATAAGGAAGAATACCAACTCCCCAGTAAATCTTCGCTTTACTCTTTTGCTATTCTTACTTATGGGACGGGGTTATCAACCTTTGATCTCGAAGATCTTGATGAAAATGGGAATCTGAAATTTTCACGAGAAACTATTGGAGACATCACAAGTAGACTCGAAATCCGGCACATCCACGATTTCACTGGCGTTGGAACGAGATCACTACAGAAACTTCCACAATTAACTGTGAACTTTTCACGGATGCGCCTCAGCGCATTCCCTCTTTTTGACGCCATCAACGATAGAATGGTAACAGTTGCTGAAAAACTCGAAACAGAGACACCCTTCCTCTCAGTGTTCTCATTTCCAACGCTTGAAAGCACAAGCGTTGACCTTGATATTGAACTCGGCAACTTCTTTAGACAGGTATTTCGCAATAAAGACGGTGAAGAAGAAAGAGATGTATTCCTGAAAACGATGGACCTCGGTTTTGATGTCCGCAAACAATCAACGCTGCTGATTACACCTTTACGGGAGCTGCAGCTGAGCCTCAATCTCAACTCAAATACGGTTTGGCATGACCGAGACCAGGATCAAAACAAGAACATTTTTCGGAGCGTTTTCAGTTTTAACGGATCCGCCACAAATACGCTCTTCCGCATCTACAATGTCAGGTATATCCCTGGGTTAACGAAATTGCGCCACGAAATTCAATCTTCACTCCGATATGATTACCAACCTGCTGTTGATAGAGATGATAACCTTTATCCGTTTGGTCCGAGTACCTATTTCTATGAACGGAAGCGGCTCACCTATAGCTTCAACACAGCTGTTGAGATTAAAACGCGGCGGAGCCAGTCACCGCACCGTATCATGTATTTTGATACACGTCTCACTGCCGATTTCACGGAATTCGACCCGCTATATGAGCGTCAATTTGAGCCTATTGAAAGTGATTTTACAATCGTCCCACTTCCGAGCCGCAACCTTAATATGACCTTTCGATTCACGCATGATCCGAATCCACATCCCGTTGATGGAAAACAGTTCAAGATGGTCGGATTCCGTTCCAATATCCGCTATACACGCAAGACGTGGAACATCAGCATCGGAAACTCTTTTAGTAAAAGGCATACCGCAAGGCGTGCTGCCCGCTCTATCACTGCTACCGGACGGTACCGTGTGAGTCGGAACTTGGAATTTAATGCCAGTCTTATCTATTATCCGATTGATGGGCAGTTTTATCAACAACGTTTAAGTATGACGCGGAACCTACACGATTGGAGCCTCCGGATTTCTTGGAGTCGGATCGGTATTAAGCGTGAACCGCCTTATGACAATGTGCGTCAGGACTTCACCTTCCAAGTGAATCTCATCCAAGAACCCGCAGTTTCTATGGGTATTGGTTATGACGCAACAACTGAAACATGGGGAATCCGAACTGTCCCCGCAGGCGTGCCGTATAACGCATTCGGAGCCGGCAACTCACTCGGTAGATCTTATTTCTAATAGGACTTACGCATTTCCTTAAAGTCCCCTGATAAGGGGGATTTAGGGGGTTAAAAATTTGGTTTCCTGTGCCTCTTTTGTAGCATAGGCTGTTGGTTTCCTGTGCCGTAAGGGTTTCGGTGTTCGGAAGATGTATAAGAAATTAGGCAATCCACTATAAATGCCAAAGCACATCAACTCGAAGAACGCATCGCTGAAAATGTTGCAAGGATTTTGGAAGATACGGTATAATGTGGAGGGATTGGAATTGTGATTGACTTGATTAAGCGGCGGTTGAAATTCATATTAAGCCTTTAGATAAAACAGCCAGTCACCAGCGAGTTTTTGTTACGTAGTGATGTCCGTTTGCTTTGGGGAGAAAGACGCTGATGGTACTCAAGGATCGCATCTGCATTGTAACCGGCGGGAGTTCAGGCATCGGGCGCGGCATCGCGCTTGAATTTGCGCGTGAAGGTGCACGTATCGCCATCGTCGATAAACGAGAGGTTCCCCTCCGCGGCAAATACCACGAAACCGATGTCACAACGCCAACCGTTGCAGAGATCGAGAACATCGGCGCGCAAGGCGTATTCCTCCAAACCGATGTCGCCAATGAATCTCAGGTTGCGAACGCAATTCAGCAAACCGTCGAACACTTCGGTGGACTCGATATCCTCGTCAACAATGCCGGTATCCATATCCCCGGGGGTTCGCAAGAAATCTCAATTGCCGATTGGGATAGTGTTGTCGGCGTTAACCTTCGCGGTGTTTTCGTCGCGACGAAACTTGCAATCCCGCATCTGAAACAGTCGAAATTTGGACGAATCATCCAGATCGCCTCCGTCCATGCCTATGGTGGCGGCGCAGGACCTGCGTATGCCCCTGCAAAAGCCGCTGTCGTCAACATGGTTCGAGATACCGCTTTAGAAATCGGGCAATTCGGCATAACCGTCAACGCCATTTGCCCGGGGTACATTGAGACAGCGATTCAGGACTACCTCACACCAGAACAGATTGAAGAAGCGTTAGAAAAAACCGCCTTGCCGCGTTTCGGTCTACCAAAAGACATCGGACGTGCCGCGGTCTTCCTCGCCTCCGACGATGGAGAATGGATCACCGGTGCCTCCCTCCTCGTTGATGGCGGATTTGCCGCAGGCGTATAAAAAACTATATCTTCTGTAGGAGCGAGTGTTTTTGCTTGGGGATTTCTTGTCGCTCGCGACACCGACAGCCGAATTAAAGGAATAACAACGAATGCAAACAAACCGATGGGGAACAATCCGTTTCACAGATAAAGTCGCCTTAATAACCGGGGGTGCCTCCGGCATCGGTAGAGCGACAGCGAATCGCCTCGCAGCCGAGGGCGCACACGTCATTATTGCTGACAACAACACCGAGATGGCACACAAGGCAGTCTCACAAATTCAGGAAACGGATGGTAAAGCCACCTACATAGAGGTCGATCTTGCCGATGATGAAAGCGTCACCGCCGCCGCGCAAACTGTCATCGAAAAGTTTTCCGCACTCCACATGCTCGTCAATAACGCCGCTATTTTGCGGTCCGGCAAGATAGAAGATGGTGCATGGCTACCCAATTGGGAACCCGAAACCGCTATCGGTCTCCGAGGCTGGGTATTGATTACACAACATCTGTTGCCATTGCTGAAGAAAGAGAGTGCCGCGATTGTCAATCTCTCATCGGAAGGTGGATTTCTCGGCAGACCCGGACAGTGGGTCTACGATGCTATTAAAGCCGGACTCGTCTCTCTCACCAAAACAATGGCATCCGAGTTCGTCGAATACGGCATACGGGTGAATGCGATTGCACCGGGTTGGATTGTTACAGAGATGCACTTCGGAAAAGCACCCGACCCCCCTGCTCGCAAAAAGGAACTGGAAGAATCACCGATCTCCTCTTGTATCATGGGACGGCGCGCTGGACCGGAAGAAATAGCATCCGTGATCGCTTTCCTCCTCAGCGACGATGCCTCTTACATCACAGGGCAGACACTACACGTTGATGGGGGACGTTGGGGAATGTCTGTCGGTTAATTTTCGATCCCCAAGACCGATAGACACACGCCTCAGGTCCGGTAGGTGCGGTTTGGAACCGCACCGGATCTTAGTCCCAAACCGTGATTGCAAAAACGCTTATATTTTTAGTTATGCCAAACAAAACCCACACCACAGCCGTTGTCCTCATCCCACCCGAAGACGTGCAGCCACCCATCCAAACCATCCGCCGGATTCACGACCGAAACTTCGAGCGTTGGATGCCCCATATAACCCTGCTCTATCCATTCGTAGAACGACACGATTTCACAGAGATCACGCCTGCACTCGCGAAGGCAGCGCAACATGTGCCACCTTTTTCCGTTGAACTCACACACTTTGACGCTTTCCGACACCGAAGATCGTGTACAGTGTTCCTCGTTCCTGAACCCGAAGACCAAATCGCACGGTTACACAAAGCACTGCTGCAACACCTTCCCGACTACGACGACACAGCACGCTTTGCCGGTGGATTCCACCCACACCTCTCCGTCGGGCAATTCCAGCACCGTTCCCTGCAGACCGAGCAGCAGCGTCTCCAAACCGAATGGCAGCCGATACAGTGTGAAATAGCAACCCTCAGTCTCATCTACCGCTCCCCCGAAACGGATGACCGATTCGTTGTTGCTGATCAATTTCCACTTCAGACAAGGAGTCAATAATGAAAACAAATATTTTCTTAACCCTAATCGCAATTTTATTCATATCTATCTCAGGATGTGAACGCATACAACAAATCGTTACACCTGACGTTTCCACGCCAGACGCGACATCTACTATCAAAGTTGGCATGATCCAACCCTCAGGACTTGCCCCCAACTTCACCAAAGGCGCGGAACTCGCCAGAACCCAAATTAACAATGCTGGTGGTCTACTCGGCATGCAGGTCGAATTTATTGTCATGGACAATCAAGGTGATCGCGAATTTCCAGACGCTGCCGAAAGCGTCCGTATTGCCAAAGTCCTCATTAAAGAAAAAGGCGTTCTCGCAATCTTAGGTCCCCTACTCTCAACGAATTCTATGCAAGTTGGACCCGTTGTTACTGAGCTTCGGCGACCCATAATTACCGGTTCGTCAGGTGAGAAGGTAACCTCAACAGGCGAATTCGTCTTTATTACGGCTGTCCCGTCCTCGGTTCAAGGCATGACAACGGCACAATTCGCATTAGATCCTGCCGAATTGAACGCCAAAACCGCCGCAACAATCCGTCAGTCTGGAGATGTGTACTCCGGTGCTGTCGCTGATGCTTTTGAGGCGAATTTTCAGGAACTCGGTGGAAAACTCGTCGCAAGTGAAGTCTATCAACACGGGGATAAAGATTTTGCCGCACAGCTAACGAAGATTAAAGCCGCAGCCCCGGATGTCTTCTTAATAGCTGGTTTTAACCCCGAAATCCCTTTATTGGCAGCGCAGGCGAGGGATATGGGTATTACGGCAACCTTTATCGGTACCAATGGCTGGGAGGAGTCGGACAAACTTCTCGGCACTTTAGATGACAACGCACCTCTGGAAGGATCTTACTTCACCAGAGGTTTCAATGTCGAGTCCGTCAGTGCACCTGCCTTTATTGCGGCGTACACAGCGATGTATATGGAACCTCCGGACGGTCCCGCCGCATGGGGCTACGATGCGATGTCGCTACTTGCACTCGCCATCAAAAACGCTGGAACGCTTGACCCTGATGCCATTCGCGATACTTTAGCAGCCACAACCAACTACCAAGGCGCGACCGCCATCTCCCATTTTGATGAGAATCGTCATCCCATCAAATACGTTGAACTCTACACCATCCGCAACGGGCAGATCGAACTTTACAAGGTTGTGAGTCCATAAGCAACCGAATATCGAGACATCGTTTACCTGTTCAGTCCCATAGTGACGATAACGTGAGTTTGATAAATACTTAGGATGGACACATTTTCTCTTAAAGTCCCCCTGATAAGGGGGATTTAGGGGGTTTAATCGCTAAAATTGTTCCTTATTTTGACCAGTTTGCCCTTATTCTGACTTCTAATACTTTTTTTCAAGTTCACGTTGACGATAGGTATTTCTTTAACGACAACCTCAGGAAAACAGCCATTATGAACACCAATCTCACCGACATCGAAAATAGGCTCTGGAGTGCTGCCGATGAACTCCGAGCCAATTCACGTCTGAAGGCATCCGAATACTCAACACCTGTCCTCGGTCTTATCTTTTTACGATACGCCGATCACAAATTTACACAGGCTGAACAAGAAATCAGCGTCGAAACCGATCCAAACAGCCGCAGGCATCCCGACCTGAGAATGGAATGTCAAGCCCGCGGTGTACTTTATCTGCCGGCGCATTCACGGTTTCAATACCTACTCAGTTTGCCAGAGGGTGAAAACATCGGGCAAGCCATCACGGATGCTATGAAGGCAATAGAAGCCGAAAATTCACAAATAGAGGGTGTCCTCCCCAAAACTTACAATCGACTCGAAAAGAATACACTCCTTGAACTCCTCCGTATCATGGAACAGATCCCTATGGACATTGAAGGAGATGCTTTCGGGAAGGTTTATGAGTACTTCCTCGGCAATTTCGCCATGAGTGAAGGGCAACGCGGCGGTGAATTCTTCACGCCAACCTCGCTCGTGAAACTCATCGTTGAGATTATCCAACCCTTTCACGGACGCATCCTTGATCCTGCCTGCGGATCCGGTGGAATGTTTGTCCAGAGTGCAGCGTTCATTAGCAACCACAAGAAAAATGGCAACCCTGGAGACATCAGCATTTACGGCGTAGAACGCGTCGTCGAAACGATCAGGTTGTGCAAAATGAACCTTGCCGTCCATGCGCTTGAAGGCGATATCAAGCAAGCCAATAGTTACTATGAGGATCCGCACAACTGCCTCAATAGGTTTGATTTCGTCATGGCAAATCCACCTTTCAACGTCGATCGCGTAGACAGAGAACGTATCAAAGACGACTCGCGATTTCCGTTCGGCATGCCACGTGTCGACAATGCCAACTACCTGTGGATACAACTGTTCTATAGCTCGCTTTCCGAATCGGGACGCGCAGGTTTCGTCATGGCGAACTCCGCCGCCGATGCCCGTGCCTCTGAACTCGACATCCGCCGCCAAATTATCGAATCCGGGGCAGTTGATGTTATCGTCAGCATCGCCTCAAATTTCTTTTATACTGTTACTTTGCCCTGTACGCTCTGGTTTTTCGATAAGTCCAAACGGAACAGCGATAGACACAATAAAGTTTTGTTCATTGACGCACGCCATCTCTATCAACAAGTGAGCCGCGCCCATCGAGAATTCACACCCGGACAACTTGAATTCCTTGCAAACATCGTCAGACACTATCGCGGAGAAGCACCAGAGAACCAACACGACAGCGCAGATTTCCTCGCCTCAAAATTCCCCGATACAGCATACATTGATGTCCCCGGACTTTGCAAGGTCGCTACGATTGCCGAGATTGAGACACAAGGCTGGAGTCTGAACCCCGGACGCTATGTCGGGGTTGATGAACAGACAACCGATGATTTCGACTTTGTTGAACGATTCACGCAGCTCAACGAGGAATTAGCAGTCCTGAACGCCGAAGCACATCAACTCGAAGAACGCATCGCCGAGAATGTTGCAAAGATTCTGGAAGATACGGTATAATGTTGATGGAGGGAAAAAATGAGTGAAGAAATCAAAATTGAGGAGAGTTCTGGAAATGTGTTTTTGGATATCGGTTTCTCTGAGGAAGAAGCGGAATACGAACAGTTGAGGGTAGACCTCGCCTTCGCAATCTATCATCTTCTTGAGGAGCAAGAGCTAACACTAGCAAAAGCAGAAGCACGTTTTGGGCTCGATCCGTCTGATGTGTCCCGCTTGAAGGAAATGGATTTTAATTTCACCGTGGAGCGGTTGCTAATGATTCTGAAGAGGCTGAACCGCAAGGTTGAAATTCATATTAAGCCTTCAGACAAAACAGCCAACTACCAGCGAGTTTTTGTTACGTAAGCAAACGAGACCCAATGCCACCTCCCGATGCAACACCGGAGGAAAGATGATCCTAAAGATGATAATGAATAATTCTAACCTAAGTTGCCACCTTGTAGCATAGGCTGTTAGCCTGTGCCTCTTCGGGTTCTCCGAAAATGGCAGGAAACACGCCAAGTTTTTCGCAAAAATGACCACTTTTCACTGAAAAACGGTGTTCGTGCGTCTAAAATCACATAGGTAGCAAGTTGGGTTATTATAGAAGTAGGCTTTGGAAATAAGGTAAAAGAGCTATGAATGATTTTCGCTGGTCTTTGTGGAAAGCGTTACCTTTTTTTGTGCGGATATTTCGCTCCTTTACGGCGGTTCTCCTTCGTTTGAAGTGCCTGAAGGTTGCGAGGATTGTCGGTTCCACCCTTTGACTTAGGGCGTTTATGATCTACTTGCCAACTTTGTTTGCCCTCTTTACCATACGCAGGCTTGTAGATTTTATTACCGCTTGAGTCACGTCGCCAAAGATTCGGGTTTTTACCTCGAATTGGTTTGGCTTTTTTCCAAGCGATTTCTTTTTGTTTCCGCGTTGCCATTTTTATTTCACCTCCTTTCTTTGGGTTATAGTTTATATATTAACATGTGTTGCGATATTTGTCAACCATAAGTGTCAATTTAAGAAATAACAACCGCCTCAGAACCAGGACCGGTAGGTTCGGTTTCCTAACCGAACCGGATTTTATACAGCAACCTTGAAGACTTCAAATACCTCTTGAATCCCGTAGGGTTTATTTGCTTGGGTATTTCTTCAGTATGTTTATAGCAGCGTTTTCAAATAAAAACCCAAGCCCCGTAGGCGCGGCATGTTTATATCGGTGTCACAAAATACCATGAAACAATCCCTAAATTGGCACCTATGGCTACGGAACAAACAGACGCTGGTCGTTATCTTATTGTTTATTTTATTCTAAAGCCATATCATCGCGCACTGATTATTAGTGCCAGAGATATGAGTAGAAGGGAGCGAAGGATATATGCCCAAAGATAAAAAACGAGATCCAATGCCGCCTCCCGATGCAACTCCAGAGGAGATCGGCGAATTTTGGGACACACATGACTTCGCCGATTATTGGGACGAAACCGAGGAAGTTGAATTTCAGGTCAACCTAAAATCGGAACAAAATCAGGTTCAATCTGACGAAGTACAACTTGATTTGCCCTCAACAATTGCAGATGAAACCCGCCCTGCCCTCGGTATTGTCACCGATCTAGTATCCGAATCAGTTCTGCCCGCTCCAATTAGACGTAACGCACTTAAAGCCTTCGACCGACTTTGCTCTGCGCTAATCGACGTACCCGTTGGAGCTCTTGAGCGGAGGGCTGCCGAAAAACGTGCAGAATCGGAAGCACGTATTAAAATTCGGGATGAGATCACTACCCAAATTACCCAACAAATAAAGGTCGATCCGGAGTATGCCCTGAGAGCCGGACACAAATATGCGGAAAAGATAATTCGGGAGCAGCTCAATCTTGATAAAATCTCCGCGATTGCTGCAAATGAACTTAAAAACAGCGAGTCCAGCAATCCAACAAATCCTGATACAAGTGAACCTAATGAAAAGCTGTCTGCTGATTCGTCAAATCAAGAAGCAAATAGCGGTGAGAAAAAAGTAATTGACGACGATTGGCTGAACAGTTTTGAGACAGCAGCACGCCAAAAAAGCACCGAGGATATACAACTTCGTTTCGCCCGTGTATTAGCAGGCGAAATTGAGAAACCGGGCTCGTATTCAATAAGGACTGTTAAAATCCTTTGTGAATTGGATCAGGATGTTGCTGTTTTGTTCAAAAAACTGTGTTCAATGTGTGTTGCTTTTGAGAGGCGAGTTGACGATTCTATTCTTGATGTTAGGGTTCTCTCTTTAGATAGAAGCCTTAGAAAAGGGAATTATGGCAAATATCACTTGAATCATTATCAACTTGATGTACTAATTGAGTATGGATTGATTGATTTTATGGAAAACGTTTACTTATCTCCCTACAATTTATGTATAGAGAGCCCTAGCAATCTAATACCTCAACCCTTCCAGCATCAAGGGCGGGACTGGATTTTTAGTCCTTTGGATCCTATTCAAGAGTTTAGATTAAATGGTTTCTCTTGTACCCGGGCTGGTCGTGAATTATTCCGCATAGTCGATCAGGATCCCATGCCGGAATATACTGAGGATATCAAGGAATACTTTACGGGTCAGAACCTACAAATGGTTGAAGTGCCGATCCAATGATTTTGGATGTTACAAGATAGGTTAAGAGGTAAGAGTATGATCGGAAAATTGCCTAAAGGTTGGGAATTCAGAAGACTTGGAGAAGTGACAGTGTACTGCCATCGGTTTTTTAGACCACTCTCTAAACCAAGATTGTGCTATAATACAATCTTACTGAAAGGAGCATCCGATGGCGAAACGCAAACGAAGAAGATTTACCCCCGAGTTTAAAGCGGAGATCGTTTTGGAGGCACTCGGCGGTGAAAGTTCACAAGCGGAGTTGTGTCGCAGACACAACCTCAGCGAAGACCAGCTCTCGAAGTGGAAACAGCAAGCTGTTGAAAATATAACCACTGGGTTTACCTCAACAGATAAACACGCAAACGAAGCCACCGAGCGGATCGCACAACTCGAACAGCTCGTTGGAAGGTTGACGCTGGCGTTGGAAATTCAAAAAAAAGCATCAACCTTGTTGAGTTGAAACCGTCTCAACAACGCTACATCGTTGAGACGTTGCGGACGGATTTCTCAGTGCGACAGATTTGTGAGGTGCTTGGTATCAACAAGAGCACGCTCTATTATCAAGCGAAAAATGACCCGTCTGAAGCCCTCCTGCGAGAGGAGATAGAGCGGTTAGCGGCACGCTATCCGACGTATGGGTATAGGCGTATCACAAAGTTGCTACTGCGTATGGGATACGCCGTTGGGTATCGCCGCGTTGCCCGCTTGATGAAAGCGGCGAACCTCTCGGTGTCTGTCAAACGTATCTGTCAAACGACGACCTCCAGTGAGGCTATGCACCCGTGGGTGAATCGCCTCGAAGACCTTGAGGTCTCACGATGCGATCAGGTCTGGGTCGGCGATATTACCTACGTCCGCCTCAAGACACACTTCGTCTATGTGAGTCTGCTCATGGATGTCTTCACACGCAGGATCAGAGGGTGGCAGGTGAGTCAACACCTGACCCAACCGCTGACCTTCAGAGCATTAGAGCAAGCATTACGTCAAAGCGTGCCAGAGATCCATCACTCGGATCAAGGCGTTCAGTATCTTTCAAATGCTTATCTCTCGATGCTCACAGAGCATGGCGTTGAGATCTCAGTCGCCCGTCGCGGACGGCCTTGGGAGAACGGGTATGCTGAGAGACTCATCCGCACACTCAAGGAGGAAGAAGTCTACCTCAATGACTATGAGGACATTCACGAAGTGAGAGTCCGCATTGGGCATTTTATCGAACAGGTGTATCATCTCAAACGCCCCCATTCGGCGTTAGGCTATTTGACACCTATGGAATTCGAGCAGCAAAACTTGGCTTAACTTTGCCAAATTATGGTCTAAATAAACGTTGGCACTTCACAGACATTTTTAAAGGAGGCACCCCTAAACGAAGTGTTGAGAGGTATTTTCAAGGCGATATTGCATGGGCAATACCAACTGATATTACTAAATTGAACGGGGCATTGTACATAGACGATACCGAAACACATATAACTGAAGAAGCACTTGGTAAGAGCTCCGCAAAATTGTTGCCAGCTGGAACTGTCCTTTTGACAAGCCGAGCAACGATTGGAAAGGTAGCAATATCTCGGATTCCTATGGCAACAAATCAGGGCTTTGCCAACTTCTTATGCAAAGAAGAAATTGATAACCTTTTTCTGGCTTATTACTTTAAAGCGAAGACAGATTTGTTAATTTCACTTGGCACTGGAACAACATTTCTAGAGGTTACAAAAGGAAGGCTCCTTGAGGTCGAAATTCCGCTACCCCCTCTCCCAACCCAACGCAAAATTGCCGCCATCCTCTCCACTTACGACGATCTCATCGAAAACAACACCCGCCGCATCAAAATCCTTGAGGACATGGCACAAACCCTCTACCAAGAATGGTTCGTCCACTTCCGATTCCCCGGACATGAGAACGTACCGATGGTAGAATCTCCGTTGGGACCGATACCGCAGGGATGGGAGGTGGTTTCTGCTAGTGAAGCGATGTTTGTGAATCCAAAGACTTCTGTTCCACGCGATACCATAAAACCGTTTGTCCCAATGAAATCAGCAACAGAGCATTCAATGTTAATTACTAAGATAGAAGAAAAAACGGGAAATAGTGGAGCGAAGTTCAAAAACGGAGACACGCTGTTTGCGCGTATTACGCCATGTCTTGAAAATGGGAGGACAGGTTTCGTCCAATTTCTTCCTAATGACGATGAGATTGCTTTTGGATCTACCGAATTTATTGTCCTTAGGTCCAGAACATTAAATCCATATTTTGTCTATCTTCTGGCACAGATACGTGATTTCAGGGAAAATGCTATCAAGAGTATGACAGGAGCAACGGGTAGACAGCGGGTCCTCAATCAGTGTTTTGATGATTACTTTTTCCCAAACCCAAATCAAGATGTCCTCGATCAATTTGAATCTATAATTGCTCCTTTGTTTACGAAAGCCCAGAACCTTTCTGAGAAAAATGCCAACCTCCGCCAAACCCGTGACTTCCTCCTCCCCAAACTCATCTCCGGCGAAATTGACGTATCCGAACTTGATATTGACACTGATTCTAAAAGCAATTGACAGAGACAACATGACGGTGTATAATTTACAACAAGGTATTGGAGGAAATCGTGCAAGAATCTTCTATCATCCAATATTTCAGTGAAAAAAGTTTTGAACAAGGCATAGAACAAGGAAAAAAACAGCATGCTGTTGAAGCGATCCTCACAGTGTTGGATATCCGTTTTCAGAACGATGTCGCAGAGAAACTAAAGCCTTTTCTTAGAGTCATTGACGATTTAGAACGGCTGGATCACTTACATCGCGTTGCCGCGCAAGCATCAGACCTTAAAGAATTTACGGATGCGCTCTTGAACCTTAAAAACTGAAGGAGCTTAATCCTTGTATAAAGGGGAAACCCATGTCCGAACAGAAAGCGTTTTTAGAAAAAATTCATATTAAAAACTACCGGAGTTTACAGAACGTTACACTTCCGATTAAGCCTCTGACGGTTCTTGTCGGTCCGAATGCAAGTGGGAAGTCAAATACCTTGAGATCTTTAGGACTTCTCAACGGTATGCTAAAGTTTGAAACACCGCCTGCAAAGGCTGATTTTCTCAGAGATCGACTTTGGGCAGGCGGAGCAGACTACATCACCTGTGAATTACACCTCAAGGTGAAGGGAAAACCAGTACGATATAAATTAGAGTTTAAAGCTAAGGATGAAAAACTTTCTATTGACGAAGAATTATTGGTTAACAGCGTCAAGGTTATCTCAGTTCAGAGGGGTGAGGGTAAGGTTACGGATGAAGATGGCAAAAACACAACAACGTACAAATCCAATAAGCTTGCTTTAAGGTCGGCTGGTGACTACGGAAATAAGCCCATCACCAGCGTCTTAACGGAGTTTATGCAGGAATGGGAATTTTATGATTTTCAACCAGACCACATACGAACTAATCCTAATAAATTCTCTCCTATTACAAAGGATATTCGAGAATCGCTAAGACTTAATCGTTACGGTGTGAATATACCAGACATACTTTGGAATTGGTACGAGGATACCCCGGAGGATTTCCGTTATGTTAGTGAGGCCCTGTCTGCTGCTACAAATATCAACATAGACTACCGAAAAATTGATGGAGAATTCCATCTCTGCTTTCTTGAAGGGTACAAAGATTCAATACCTTTGAGTGGTGCCTCTGACGGAACATTGCGCCTTCTTGCCTATCATACTTTGCTTAATCAACCTGAACTTCCGCCGCTCATGACTATTGAAGAACCAGAACGAAGTCTACATCCTGGTGCTCTGAACGATATCGCGTCCATACTTGAGAAACTGGCTGAACGAACACAGGTGATTATCACGACGCATAGCTCACAACTCCTTGATGCCTTTGGCTATGATAGTTTATCTGATTGGCTCGGTGTTTTACTTCTACGTAACCGCCCTGGACTCGGCACGGAAGTACTCAACCTTAAGGAAATCCGAGATAAGCGTGAAGCACTGGCTGGCTGGATAGCAGATTTCGGAATCGGCAGCGCTGTTTTTGACAGTGGACTGTTACAAGACCTCTTGGAGGAACCAGTATGCTAAGCGTGAGAGTTTGGAATTTGCTATCGGACTGTGACGCTAAAGCAGTCAAGTTTTTGGAAAATGAGTTTGTAAGGTTTAGGAAACTTGGATATCTAGCTATCCGCAAAACAGGAAGAAGTGCGCTCCGTAAGTGTCATACAAAAAGTGAGATTTCAACTACCAAACTGAGCAAGGCAATTCAGTATTACCTCAATCAAGATGATTATATTATTTTTGTTGTCAACGGCGATAATCCAAGTTCGGACTATCAAGAACAGCTAGAACTAAAACCCCTTGTTAGTCAGATTGGACGTGTCGTCAGAGTTTGGGATTTTTCTGATAAAGTAGCTTTCACACCGGAGATTCAAGAGCCTCAATCTCTCGTGAATACACAATGGAAAGGTATCGTTTCAGAGTTTCTTGCTGAAGTTGAGAGTGACCGGAAGAAATTTCAAGAAGGATGGGATAAGACCATGGAACGTTTCGACGATATTTTTGCCAACACATCAGTTGACAGATTAACCAATGATCTTGATGCCGCAATTAAACGCTATCAAGAAGGTGAAGTGACGCTCGGCAGAGCTGCTGAGTTGGCTGGCATCCATCGTTTCGAGTTTGAAGAAGCTTTGGCAGCAAGAGGTATCTGGAAAATCGTTGAAGTTGATTCAGCAGAAGAATCGAAAGCACGGATTTTGCACATCAAACGTCTTCATAAATCAAAAGATAAAACAGAAGGGCAGTAACCTTGATCTTTGTGGATACCGATGTGCTTTCAACTTTCGCCAAAATTGAGCGTTTGCCATTGCTGTTTGCGGTTTTCGACCAAGAAACACTTAATATTGCCGAGGCAGTAGAAAATGAAGTCAAAACAGGGGTCTCAAAAGGATTCTCCTTTTCTAACGACATCATGGTATTTCAAATGCAAGGACGCATTCGCACATATTATACAACACCCGCAGATCAGGAGTTTATGAATTCTCTACCTCAAACGCTTGATGCAGGAGAGAGCGAATCTATGGCACTCTGTAAGCGATTTACAGCGACTTTTGCAAGTAATGAAAGCCGGGTGATGCACCACTGCCAAACAAACGGAATTCATTGCATCAACTTAGTTGATATTTTGCGACTACTCGGGGAGTTGCAAATTTTAACCCGAACCGAGGTGCGGAAAGTTATAACAGAGATTGAGACAAAAGATCGACTCAAATTCCGATCTATTGACCTTATTTTCAAATGAATCCTTACAGCGAAGACCAACTCATTGAGCAACCCGCAATCCATCTACTTGAAGAAATCGGATGGGAGACGCTAAACTGCCAGAACGAATTTGAACAGACGGAAGAGAGTCCACTCGGTCGGCAAACCAAATCCGAAGTCGTCCTAACTGCCCGACTGAAACCCGCCCTAAAAACGCTTCAATCCTACTGCAACCGATGATGCGATTGCCAAAGCGATTGAAGAACTCACGCAATCCCGCGCAGTCATGAGTCCTATTGAAGCCAATCGCGAGATTTATACCCTCCTGAAAGACGGCGTAAAGGTCACCCTCACTGATCCAGACAGCGAAGACGAGACCGTTGAAGTGCTGCGAATCATCGACTGGGAACACCCAGAAAACAACGATTTCTTCGCCGCATCCCAATTCTGGATTACCGGTGAGATGTATACAAAACGTCCAGATATAGTCTGTTTTGTTAATGGAATCCCATTAGTCCTAATGGAGTTTAAGCGGATTGATGTCCATCTCCACGCTGCCTATAACGACAACCTCCGAGACTACAAAGACACCATTCCTCACCTGTTTTGGTATAACGCCTTTATTTTACTCTCTAACGGCACGGAAAGTAAAGTCGGGAGCCTCACTGCTGAGTGGGAACACTTCGCCGAATGGAAACGCGTTCACAGCGAAGACGAACCCCCTCAAACCGCCTTAGAGACAATCCTGCACGCACTTTGCACACCCAAAAGGTTGCTCGACATCGTTGAAAACTTTATCCTGTTTATGGAAGCACAAGGTGGGTTAATCAAAATCCTTGCCAAGAACCATCAATACCTCGGTGTCAACAACACGATCGAATCCCTAAAGCAGATTGAAGATAATCACGGCAAACTCGGTGTCTTTTGGCATACACAGGGCAGCGGGAAAAGCATCTCTATGCTCTTTTTTGCCCAGAAAGTCCATAGAAAAGTGCTTGGAAACTGGACATTTGTTGTCGTAACCGATCGCAAGGAATTGGATAACCAAACCTACAAGACCTTCGCCAGTACAAGCGGTGTGCTGACACAGCAGGAAGTGCATGCAGAAGATATAAAACATCTCCGCCAGCTTCTCAGTGAAGACCATCGCTATATCTTCACGCTTATCCACAAGTTCCAGACGCAAGGTAGCGAGCAGCATCCTGTACTCTCAGAGCGGTCAGACATCGTCGTCATCACAGATGAAGCACATCGCAGTCAATACGATACACTCGCCTTGAACATGCGTACCGCGCTCCCCAACGCCGCATTCATCGCATTTACCGGTACACCGCTCATGGCTGGCGAAGAAAAAACAAAAGCGGTCTTCGGGGATTATGTCAGTATTTACGACTTCAACCAATCTATTGTGGATCGCGCGACCGTGCCACTCTACTATGAGAACCGCGTACCTACACTACAACTGATAAACGAGGACTTCAATGAAGACATCGAACAGATCCTTGAGGATGCCGAACTCGATGAGGCACAAGAGGCGAAGCTTGAACACGAATTCGCCAGAGAGTATCACCTCATCACACGAGATGACCGATTAGAGACCATCGCTAAAGATATCGTCTCCCACTTTATAGGTAGAGGCTATCAGGGAAAAGCCATGGTTATCTCAATTGACAAAGCGACTGCTGTTAAAATGTTTGACAAAGTGCAGAAATATTGGAAGCAGGACATTGAACGTCTGAAATCCGAGTTAACCACACAATCCCGCAGTGAACGGATCTTCATGAAGCAGAGAATTCAGTACATGGAAGAGACCGATATGGCAGTCGTCGTTTCCCCAGGACAAAACGAGATCGATGAACTCAGGCAAAAAGGCGTAGACATCACACGGCACCGCGCCCGTATGAACACGGAGGATTTAGACACCAAATTCAAAGACCCCGATGACCCCTTCCGAATTGTCTTCGTCTGTGCGATGTGGATCACCGGTTTCGATGTCCCTTCCTGTTCCACGATCTACCTCGACAAACCGCAGCGAAACCACACTTTGATGCAGACCATTGCCAGAGCGAATCGCGTTTTCGGTGATAAAAATAACGGCTTAATTGTTGACTACATTGGCGTTTTCCGCGATCTTGAAAAAGCGTTGGCGATTTATGCTACGGGTGCGGATCTGGAAGGAAACCAGAAACCGATCGTTGATAAGTCAGAACTGATTGAAAAACTTCGAGCAGCGATCGCCGAAATCACCGAATTCTGCCGAGGCCTCGGTGTTGACTTAGATAAAGCCCAAACGGACGACGCATTCCGAAACATCGCCCAAATCAATGACGCAATGGAACGTATCCTGATTAACGATGAAACCAAAAAGGGATACCTACAACTGGCAACAAGCACCACCAAACTATACAAAGCGATTCTACCCGATCCCGATGCGCATGAATTTACCAAAATCTGTCAACTTATCCATATCATCGCCCAGAAAATCAGAAATTTGACACCACCCACTGACATCTCCGGTGTAATGACAGACGTTGAGGCGGTGCTGGATCGGTCAATCGCACCTGAAGGCTATCGCATTCAGATACCGGCTGAGGGATACGATACGGAGCCGATAGATCTAAGTCAGATTGATTTTGAGCAGTTAAGCGAGCGATTCAATACACAGTGCAAACGCGTCGAAGCGGAGAAACTTAGAGGCGCAATCAACAGCAAACTCACCGCAATGATTCGTCTCAACAGAAACCGTATGGATTATCAGGAGAAATTTGAGGAGATGATCGCAGAATACAATGCGGGTACGATTGGGGTTTCGGATTATTTTCAGAGACTTTTTGATTTCGTTAATGATCTCAACGAAGAAGACCAACGCGCCGGTACCGAAGACCTCTCCGAAGAAGAATTAGCGGTATTTGACCTTCTAACACAACGCGAACCTGACTTAACTGCTCCAGAACGGGATGAAGTGAAAGATGCCGTGAGGGAGATGCTTGAGACACTCAAACGAGAAAAATTGGGCTTGGATTGGCGGAAACATGCACAAACACGCGCACAAGTCAGGCTCGCTGTTGAAAATATACTTGATGATGAACTGCCTCAACCTTACACACCGGAACTGTTTAATCAGAAATCTGAAGCGGTTTATCAGCACATCTACGAATCTTATTACGGTGAGGGAAAAAGTGTTTATAGCGAAAATTAAGTAAGGCGCGGTTTGAAACCGCGCCTACCTATACTGAAACACTCCGATTATTATCCAATCTCACCAATCTCAATCAAACGATCATCCAGAGACCAATCCGGACGTGGCAAGTCCCCGAAAAGTGGCCGGAAATATCCGACACCGGCGGGTGATATCTGATACCGTTCCGTATCGTAAAATCGTAAGTCCAGACTTCTCCGAATCACGTGTCCAGTGCCGTCACGTTTGAGCACCTGTTCTAACGGAAGCAGCGTCGGCTCAATACCGGTATCCGTCCGGGTAATCGTTGCGACACCGTTGAACATCCCTTCTGAGAGTGCCTGCACCGCAAGCGCGCCTGCTTTCATAGCAACATCTCTATCTAAGGGTATCGGACTTCCGCATCTCTGAAGATACCCAAGTATCAAGGCACGAAACGCCGAACTCGAAATCTCCGGCAACCGTTTCTTCATCGCTTCAACGATAATCTCTGAACATCCACCGGGTTTCGTATGTCCAAAGGCATCGAGTTCCGCTTGCGAAGTAATCATCAATTCCCCGTCATCGTTCCGAATGCCTTCTGAAACAACAACGATGACGTTGCCTTGTTCGGCGTGTTTCTCGCGAATCGCTGCCGCCAGTTTATCGGGTTGGTATGGCACCTCTGGCACAACGATAAGATCTGCTTGTCCATAAGCGGCAGATAAGGTCAACCACCCTGCATCCCTTCCCATCGCTTCCACAATGATGACCCGATCGTGTGAATACGTAGTAGTCCGTAGGTCTCGAACGGCGTTGATAATGCTGTTGGCAGATGAGGGGAAACCCGGGCAGAAATAGTTCACCATCTTAGAGTAGTCAACAGCGTCTCCCTCTGGCGGGTTAACCCCTACATCGTTATCAATCGTCTTTGTGACAAATGTTGTTGTGAACTGTTCCGACAGCGCGGTGCCGACCGTTAAGGTGTCATCACCGCCAATCGGAATGAGACCGCTAATATCCAGTTTTTTAAGATTGTCTACCGCCTCATCTAACTTATTATCTTTAATCAGGTTCGTGCGTGAACTTTTTAAGAGTGTTCCTCCTCGATTTTCATCAATCAGGTCCGGGGTCAGTGTAAAGTACCGACCCCCTTTCAGAACACCACGCCAACCTTCCATGAATCCGATGAGTTCAAAACCGAGTTCCTCGGCTTTCAGCGCAATGCCTTTAAGGGTCGCGTTGAGCGCGCTCGTATCGCCGCCCCCAGTTAAAACACCGATCTTTTTTTTCATGCAAAACTCCTTTATTATACAAATGTCCAGTGGGTGTTAGCGAGACGAGATGCTGCCGTCACATCCGAGAAAAGCATCCTCAATCTCCAATTCACCGTAAGGTTCATAGAACGTGTTGGATACCTCTATAGGGAAAGAAACTCGGTACGTTTTCCCTTCAATGACTTCTTCACCGGTATCTAATTGGATTTTCTGATCCACTGGCGTATCGACACCCTCAAAGTCAAAATCTGTGCTCCAATCTTCTTCTATCCCGAAAACAGAGTACTCAAACGCGTTGAAGGTATTATGTTTCAGTACATCGCAGGTCAAATGTCCAAGGATATAAATAGGAATACCGTTGGTTTGTGCGTGGAAAGTACAATCCAGAATTGTTTGCAGTTTCCCAGCAGTCAACGCTAAATCGACCTGATATGGGTATTCCTTGAAAAGTGCCCGACCAAGCCAAGACAGTTGCCATCGAGGGTAACCCGGTATGAACACCCCCCCTTTTCCCTGACAATCCTCAAAGACATGTGGATAGCGTTCTTGATATTCCAAGAGCTGTTTGGTGTCAGCAGGCTCAGAAAACCTGAACGGCAAATTCGTGTCGTAATGCTCAGGCTCTTCTTGGCTATCAACGATCAGATCGGATATGCCTCTAAAATCTTCTGAAGGCATTCCTGCGGCGGCATGTAGCACTGGCGATTTCAGTAACAGCTGCCGCGTTCGCTGATAATCCCTCGCCATCTGTTCAAACATGTCCCTTTCGGTGGCGTTCTGTTTTTTGTTTCGTTTCATCTGAAAACTCCCTGTCTGTTGTATAGGTGAGGGAGGATTATTTGAGAGTGGCAGTCCTTGATATTATTACTTAACAACTTCAAGAAGAACCGGCTTATCCAAAGCAAGTGCTTTTTCAAACATCGGCTTAAAATCGTTTGGATCTTCAACCCGTAATCCAACTGCCCCAAACGACTCAGCAAATTGCACAAAATCTGGGTTCACCAACTCAACACCGATCCGTTTACCGAACCGACGCAGCTGCCCGCGCTCGATTGAGGTATACTGATTATCGTTCATCACAAGCGTTACAATCGGCAGGTTATACATCACCGCGGTTGCGAAATCCGGACACGTCATTAAAAACCCGCCGTCACCGCTCAACGCGACGACTTTCCGTTCCGGGTAAGCGACCTGCGCACCGATAGCACCCGTCAATCCGATCCCCATTGCCACAGATACACCGGAGAAAATGTAACTTCCCGGATGATAACACGGAAAATGTGCCAGCGCACCGTAGCCAGTGATGTTAACGTCAACCGACAAGATCGCATCACGCGGCATCACATCACGCATCTCCTTGAGGATTTGCGGGTGCTCAATTTCGGTAAATCGTCGGCGTAATTCGCGTAGACCTTCACCCCAACCACCAGTCCCTTTCTCGTCATGCAGCGCGGCATTCAACTGGCGTAACACCAATTTCGGATTCGCACCGATGCCAACAGTCGCAGGATATTCCTTGTGAATCTCGTCGGGATCCGCTTCAATATGCAACAAGGGTTGCGGAATCTTCAGACTCCAGCTGCCAGTATCACGATAGTTAAATCGGGTACCGACGGCAACGATGAGGTCAGATGCCTCCATCGCTGCTTGGGCAACGCCGTCTCGAAAGATACCGATGGAATACGGTGAGTCTTCGGGCACTGAACCTTTTCCAAAACCTGTCATCACGATCGGCGCGTCCAGCAGTTCCGCGAACGCAAGGATCTCCGCAGTTGCACGCGTATGATTGATACCACCACCTGCGATAATCAGCGGACGTTCCGAGGTGCGCAACAGTGCTATCGCAGCATCTACATCTTCTGGACTTGCTGTCGTTTGAATACCATTATTGTATGGCGGGATTGGCAAGTCGGCTTCTGCATCCAGCGCATCTTTCGCCAATTCAATCAGCACAGGACCGGGTCTCCCTGAACGCAGCGCGTTAAAACTCCGATTGACGGCACCCGGAATCTGGTCTACCCGATGCACAATTTCCAGATGCTTTGTCATCGGTGTGAAAGCCGCTCTCTGATCCAACCCGTGAAAACTTTTCTTCGGATCCCGTTGTGCCAAGTAAGACGGATTTTGTCCGGTAATCCAAAGCACCGGTGAAGATGCTGTATTCGCTTCACCGATACCGACAGAGGCGTTATTTGAGCCAGGCCCCGGCACAGTCATACAGACACCGACATCGCCGGTAGCACGCGCATAACCATCTGCCATAAACGCCGTACCGCCTTCATGCCGTGTAACATAGTGCTGGATGTTGTCTTGGTTGTTATATAATGCTTCGTAAACGGTATCGAGGTGGTTCCCCGGTAGACCAAAAATGTCTTTAACACCTTGTGCTTTCAAACATTCAACAAAAATATCGCCGCCTGTCATAGTGGCTCCTTTCTAATTAACAGTGGTACTCAGTGCCTTGTCTCGACCCTTGATTTATGATAATACAAAGAGCCGTCCCTCTTTCGGTGTGAATACACTATTGAGATATGTCTTTCCATCTGCGTGCCAAAACGTGACGTTTTCTTTTGTTGCGTTAAACAAATTAAACGCCGAAACACGCGATGCCTTCCGCCGTATTTCAATTAAAGTATCAATTGATTCACTGCCCCCGTTGAACAGATAAAAAAATTCAGATGCTTCCGCTTTCCTATGGAGTATTTGAACGGTATCTGTTACCTCGTTGTCCGGTTTTACATACACCGATACAAGACGAGGGACCCATTTTCGGAGGCATTTTTCGAGTTTTACCACTTTCTCATCAGGTGGACCGCGGAGAGTGGTTACACGCCGTCCATAAATCAGTTGCTCAAGCGGATACGGCTCAAGTCCAATGCTGCCATTCAGCAGATATGGCATCGGTTCATCTACGATCAGTCTGCCCTTTGCTTTCGTGAATGCCTTTAGACGCTTGACAGTCCCTTCTTGAAGCGATATACAACTCGGAAGCAGAACAACGCTATAAATATCTGTCGCAGCTGCTTGATCATTGGGGAAACGGATCCCGCCACGCTTGCTACCTTGTTTTTTGGCACTCGCGGCATCTATAATCTCTACTGAATTCAGTTCATGTTCCGAGACGATTCTGAAGTCGTAGCCTAACTCCCAGACGCTTTGGCACAACCAACCCCACGCCTTTGTTACACCATTCCACGATTTCTCATCCGGTTTTGTCCAAAGACTCTGCGTCGGTGCTACTATCAAAAGCGGTCTCTTTGGATAGCCTGTTGATACCAGTTGTGATAGTTCTTGCGTTGTGTTCTCGGAGGTGTTTTTTCCATTCAGCCACAAGTTAAAACCGAGACTGGCATCTTCAAGGTATCGCGATATTGGAATGCTTTTATCTGTTGTGTTTTCCTTTTTCCGGGCAATACCAGCGTATTGTGTGTCGCTACAGATCCATTTGGCAACGACAAATCGCTTCGGTGTGTCTATTTCAGTGACGTTTAAAATCGGGCAGTCTACTGCTGCCAGCATAGATTCCAACTCGAACTCCAACATCTTTGCACTCGCTGAGAGACTTAAAGCAAACCGAAGTCCTTCTTGATGGCAGAAATCGCGGACACCGCCAAGAAAGCACGTCGCGAATCGCTGCGTCAGTGCTTTCCAAAACGTATTTCTGACTGCTGCTGAATTGTAAGTTTCATGAAACACCAAGGGCAGATAGGTTGTCAGTGTCTTTTCTGTTGTCTCCAGTAGCACAGGACTCCACGGAACCGAGGCAGTGCCAGCCCCTAAAACGCTCGCTAAGGACAAAAATTTGGGGAGTTCACAGGCAAAGCCAGCGAGGTGCTGCTTGCCATAAGTTTTTAAATAGCCTTTCAACAGGCGTTCTATGAACTGTGAAACCCCGTGGGTATCTAATAGATCGTCAGCCGCCGCCGCTGTCTGAAAAAGATTAATAACCGTTCGCCCGCGAAGCCGTTCTGCAATCGTGAGATCTCCACTCATACACTGCTGCACATGGTCGCTGATGTTATAGCAGGGCGCATCTGCATGCGGTTGCGCAATTAAGTAGTATTGATTGAAGTCTGTTTCATGCGACAGGACGGACTGCCGAAGTAATGCTTGGATTGTTACGGTTCTTTCTGTATCACCGAAGGATAAGTCCGTAGCGTTCAATTGATAACGCGTCTGCAATAAAACCGATGGTAATACAACCCACGCTTGATTACCGCGTCGCGACGACTGTTTTAGTGCCGCTCGATGCGATGCTGATTCTTGTGCGCCTCGCCACGGTAGCAGGCTGCCACCGTCCGGAACTTGCGAGTTTCCCGTGTTAAAAGAATCCGTCTGCACAGGTATCTGCTCCTATGTTAAAAAATTTGCAACTGTTAAACGTGTTGTGGTATACTTTTAACACTGAGGAAAGGCAAGGTTCATAAATTCTCCCTCTACTTTGCATTAAGAGTTTAGCACACCTTGAGAATTCATGCAATCAAAAGTTTTCCATTCTGCAAAAGCATTCAATTGCTCAATAATTTCAATCTGATACTTGAGAATTCTTCGCTGTAGGAGCGAGTTTTGCTCGCGATGCCTTCGCCAAAATGGTAAAAAACATAACAACCTCTAAATCGCATCAAAAAGAATAGACATGAAACTTCTCGAAAATCTCATCTCAGCATTTTCCGTTCTTCGCGCCAGCAAATTGCGCACGATTCTTACGCTCTTAGGCATTACCATCGGTATTGCAGGGATCATTGCGATGATGTCCTTTGGCGCAGGTGCCGAAAAACTTATCATGGCAGAATTTGAGAAGATCGGTGGTCCCAGTATGTTCGGCGTTTACCGACCCGGACATATCCGAAAAAATGGACGCTGGCAACGCAACACCAGTCCACATCACCTTGAGATGAAAGACCTTCGCGATGTCCTCGCAGAATGCCCCTCCGTTGAAGTTGCCACTGTCGAAGGCAGCTACTACATCAATCTCGGTATTGACGGGAAATTTCAACGCACCTATCTCCGCGCAACAACAAACGAATATCAAGCCGTTCGCGAATGGCGTACCGAGTATGGCAGATTCCTCGCTGATACCGATATGGACGCGTGGACAAAAGTCTGTGTTATCGGTTCAAAGATCTGGAAAGAACAATTTAAAGGACAAGATCCGATTGGTAAAGAAGTCGTCATCAACAACTTCGGGAACAACAAACGCTTTACCGTTATTGGGATTATGGAGAGTCGAGGAGACGGGTTAGAACGCGGCAAAAGCGATGACAATATGCTCTTCATCCCGATTACAACCGCACAAAAACGGTTCTGGGGACACGATCACGTCGGGCATATCATGGTGCGTGCGAAAAGTCCGTTCCACGTCGATCAGGCACTCAAAGAGGTAAAGACCATTATTATGCGTAATCACGGTGGCGACGATACCTTTTTCCGAACGTGGTCGGCAAAACAGGGCATCGAAAATGCAAAAAGAATGATCCTTATCATAGAAACGGTGCTCGTCGTCATTGCGTCTGTGTCCTTGATTGTCGCGGGCATTGGGATTCTGAACATTATGCTTGTTTCTGTGACAGAGCGGATACCCGAAATTGGACTACGGAAAGCGGTCGGCGCAAAGAGTTTTAACATCCGAATGCAGTTCCTCACAGAATCCGTCCTCTTATGTCTAATTGGCAGCCTACTCGGTATCGCTTTCGGTGCAATCGCCGGAAGAGGCTTTGCTTGGATAGTCGGAAGGTTTTTAGAAGGAATGTCGTGGCCCGCTGTGATTACCCCAGAGGCTGTGCTGATCTCCGTCGGCGCAGGCGCAGCCGTAGGTATCTTCTTCGGCTATTACCCCGCCAGCCAAGCCGCCAAATTGACACCCATTGATGCCATCCGCCATACATAATAAGGACTTACGCATTTGCTCTTAAAGTCCTCCTGATAAGGGGGATTTAGGGGGTTTAAAACTAAAAAAAATTACTATCGCGTGCTAAATTTGCGTAAGTTTTGATAATAAGGAAACTAAATATGCACCTGCTGGAGAATCTCATCTCAGCATTTTCCATCCTTCGCGGAAGTAAACTCCGTACAATTCTCACGCTCTTAGGGATTACCATCGGTATTGCCGGTGTGATTGCGATGATGTCTTTCGGCGCAGGTGCCGAAAAACTCATGATGGCGGAATTCGAGAATATCGGCGGTCCCAGCATGTTCGGCGTTTATCGACCCGGATATATCCGAAAAAACAACCGTTGGCAGCGCAATACCAGTCCCCATTACCTTGAGATGCGAGATTTACACGATATTCTGACGGACTGCCCTTCTGTTGAAGTCGCTACTGTCGAAAGAAGTCATTTCATCAATTTTGAAGTTGAAGGACGGCATCGGCAAACCTACATGCGCGCAACAACAAACGAATACCAAGCCGTCCGTAGATGGAAAACTGAATACGGTAGATTCCTCGCCGATACCGATATGGACTTCTGGAATAAGGTCTGTGTTATCGGTGCGAAGGTCTGGAAGGAGCAGTTTAAGGGGCAGAATCCGATTGGTAAAGAGGTCGGTATCAACAACAGACGTTTTACCATTATCGGCATCATGGAAAGTCGCGGCGATGGATTAGAACGCGGCAGAAGCGATGACAATATGATTTTCGTCCCGATCACGACTGCCCAGACCCGTTTCGGGGGACGGAACCGCGTCGGTGCTGTCATGGCGCGTGCCAAAAGCATTGATGTCGTTGACCAAGCACTCAAAGAGGTTAAAACCGTTATCATGCGCAACCACGGCGGCGACGATACCTTTTTTCGTACATGGAACGCAAAGAAGGGGATTGAAAGCGGGAAACGGATGATTTTTATTATAGAATCGGTCTTGGTCGTTATAGCGTCTGTGTCCTTGATTGTCGCGGGTATCGGGATTCTCAATATCATGCTCGTCTCGGTAACAGAACGGATACCGGAGATTGGATTGCGGAAAGCTGTCGGTGCCAAAAGCCTTGACATCCGCTTACAGTTCCTGACGGAATCTGTGCTGCTGTGTCTCATCGGGAGCCTGCTCGGTATTGCGTTAGGTGCTGTGGTTGGGAAGGGTTTCGCGTGGATAGTAAGCAAATTCCTTGAGGAAATGTCGTGGCCCGCAGTGATTACCCCGGAAGCCGTGTTAATTTCTGTCGGCGCAGGTGCAGCGGTAGGCATCTTCTTCGGATTCTACCCCGCCAGCCAAGCCGCTAAGTTGACACCCATTGACGCAATTCGGCATACATAAACACTTGTAGCATAGGAAACCGTTAACCTGTGCCTCCGTGAGAACGAACTTCACACATTTACACAACAATACGAGTGTATAGGTAATTACGCGATCCACTATAATACCAAATTTGAGAGGAGGCAACTGATGCTTAATACGCAAACAACTCCTGAGGCTATACAAGAAATACCGGCACCCGATACGATGACGCTGGAGGAATTTCTTGAAAACGACTTAGAGGGATATGAATATGTAAAAGGAGAATTAGTCCCGATGCCACCGGCAACGATGATACATGGTCAAATCAGTAGTAAGCTTCATATACGCTTAGGTCTGCACGTTGAGGAAAATCGGTTAGGACAATTATATATTGCCGAAACAACGTTTCAATTGGATGACCGAGCAGTAAAGCCGGATATTGCGTTTGTTTCGACCGACCGATTACCCGAAAATAGAGATCAGGCATCACCTATACCGCCGGATTTGGCGGTTGAAGTTGTCTCGCCATCAGACAAACACTATGATGTTACCGAAAAAGCACTCGCCTATTTGAGATCAGGCACACGTCTTGTTTGGGTGATTGAACCCGTCGCAAAAACAGTAATGATCTACCGCTCCGAGACCGATTTCACTGTGCTAAACTATGAGGACACATTGACAGGTGAAGATGTCGTCAAAGGATTTTCATGTCCAGTCGCCCAACTCTTTGAATAGATTTTTGGACTTGATGCGAAAGGACTTATAAGACTTACTTCCACTATAAGAGGCGAAGTGAGTATTTGGTCTTTAGTCCCGTAGGGACGGCATGTTTATAGAAACACGATGAAAAGAAAAATCAAGCCCTGTAAGGGCGGCATTCGTAGGGACCTACAACAAATACCCTGAAAAAATCATTAAATTGACACCTACAGTAAGGTCGTAATCTGTTATACCTGTTGGAGAAACAATGCCTGTTTTTAGATTAGAAGGTGATAGGCTCATCATTGCACAAGAAACGAATGTTGAACTTGAACAACATCTGGAGATTTGGCTTGAAAACAGCCCGTGGGCAGTTATCCAAGACGAACTTGTTCTATGGATTGACAGACAACCGAGTGCCCAAGATGAGGAAGGCACTATTTTCCCAGACTTGCTCGGCGTGGATTCAGAAGGCAATCTTGTCATCGTTGAATTCAAACGGGGCAGAACGCCACGGGATGTTATGGCACAACTACTTGAATATGCCGCATGGGCAAGTGAACTTTCAGCAGACCAGATTCATGAAACTGCTGATGCCTATTTTGAGAAACGCGACGAATTCAGAGGCAAAACTTTTCCTGATGCCTTCAGGGAGGCGTTTGATATGCCTGAAACCGACGAACTCCCACCGCTTAATCAGAAGTTGCGTTTGTTCGTAGTTGCAGAAGAAATACATCCGCGGGTGGCACATGTTTGCCGATTCCTCCGAACTTCATACAAAATGGATGTCAGTTGTATAGCGGTTTCAAAGTTTCAGACTGAATCCGGAGACGAAATCGTTAGTACGGAAACTAAAGTCGGGGATGAAGAGATCGTCGTGCCTAAAACACGACAGCAGCGAACTTCACGAACTTCACTATGGTCAGGCGACAAACCAGTAGATCAGGTAGTATGGGAAGCGGTCAAGGAATTTATAAATGGAGACGCAAACGCTACATTCACTCTCAAAGACATTGAACGAGCCGTTTCCAAAAAGCATCCTGATTTCAATATGAGAACAGTAAGAAACTGGATAAGAGGCGGCTGTGTTAATTTCCGTACACGGCGTAATTATCCTAAGGGTGAAGATAGATACTGGTGGGTAGAACGTGGGAAATATCGGTTATATAATTCTGAAAAGGACAAGGGGACAGCAGACGGTAAATAAGTTAAGGTAGGGATCAACTTAGCGCGTAGATTGGGTTGAAACGGAGTTGAAACCCAACTCTGTACTAAGTCCGTGAATACACAGAAACCCCAAAATCCGCGAAATCTGTGAAATCCGCGCCAATCAGCGATTTAGACAGGACCATCAACATAAACCCATGCAACAAACGCCTCCACACCTTCATATCCCTCCCACACAAGGCATCAAATACATCGGCTCCAAATTAAAACTCATCCCACAAGTCCTCGAACTCGTCAAGAAAGTCAACGCCAAGACAATCCTTGACGGGTTTGCAGGCACAACTCGCGTCTCACAAGCACTCGCCAAACTCGGTTATACTGTTATCTGCAACGATGTTGCCCCATGGTCAGAAGTCTTCGGCACGTGTTATCTGCTCAACACAAAACCGAGAGACGCATATCAACCCCTCATCAATCACCTCAACGCCGTGCAACCTATTGATAGTTGGTTCACAGAACACTACGGCGGACACGCCAACGCTGGCAACGCCATTCAAGCAGACGGACTCAAAAAACCGTGGCAGCACCACAATACCCGTAAACTCGACGCAATTCGACAAGAAATCGAAACCCTCAATCTCAATCCAGTCGATAAAGCCGTCGCACTCACAAGTCTAATTCTTGCACTTGACCGCGTTGACAATAGCCTCGGTCACTTTTCAGCCTATCTCAAAGAATGGGCACCGCGTGCCTATAAAAACTTAGTGCTTGAAATTCCTCAAGTTTTCACGTCAGAAGGAGAGCATCAGGTCTACCAAACCGACATCTTTGATCTCGTGCCACGTGTCTCCGTAGACCTCGCGTACTTCGATCCGCCGTACGGTTCAAACAACGAGAAGATGCCTGCTTCCCGTGTTAGGTACGCCGCCTACTACCATCTCTGGAAAAGCGTTATCCTTTTCGATAAACCGCCCCTTTTCGGCAAAGCAAAACGGCGAGAGGATACATCGGATCCCCTCGCCGCCTCTGTGTTTGAGGACTTCCGCTGCAACGATGACGGACATTTCATCGCCGTTGAAGCCATCGCAAAGTTAATCCGAAAGACGCAAGCGCGTTGGATTCTACTGTCCTATAGTTCCGGCGGTCGCGCGACTGCGCAGCAACTCAACGAGGTCATGCAAAACAACGGAAAACTGCTGACTGTCCTTGAACTTGACTACAAAAAGAACGTCATGGCGGGTATGAAATGGACGGACGAATGGATAAACGACGCTGAAACGCCGAACCGAGAATTCCTTTTCCTGCTTGAAAAAAACGTGCCTTTCATTTGAAGTTTGCCTAATTGCCTTTAGGTTTCGCACCGAGCCGCCAATGGCGGCTGCACACCAGTGGCCAATCGGTACAAATACCGTCTATTTTATTCGCGCGGGCTTCGTCCCAGATATCAGGTCGATTCTCGCCGATGTGCAAGGCGAGCCAGACTTGCTTACCGAGTTGACGAGCCTGTTCCATCTCTTTCACACTCGGAATGAAACGCACCCACAGGCAATCGGCAAGTGGATCACTCAGGGCTGCGGTGAACTGATCGGCTTCACTATCATTTAGGTATACCGTGGTTCGTAGCTTCGGGTTGGCTTGTTTGAAACGGTGACTCGAATCGCTGGACTGACCAAAGGCGAAAAGTTGATCGAACAGTTCGTATTTTTCGACGAGCCGGACGATGTTCTGCTCAATCCCCGGTGAGATGACTTTCATATTCAGTGCGATGGTCGCCGGTGTTCGTTGGTACTCGCGAGTGAGTTTGAACACTTCTTCCAATGTCGGTACCTTCTCGCCACTGAAACGCGGATCGAACCAACTTCCAGCATCCAGTTTACGGATTTCTGCCAACGTCATTTCGGTCACTTCACCGGTACCGTCGGTTGTCCTGTCTACAGTCTTGTCGTGAATGACGACAAGGTGTTCGTCGCTTGTCTGATAGACATCCAATTCGATTGATAGCCCTAACGCAATGGCGGCGGCAAAACTGGGTAAAGTGTTCTCAGGGGCATGCTGCACCAGACCGCGATGAGCAAGTAAAATTGGATCCTCAGGTAACTCGTTCATCTCCGGTTCCGGTGCGGCGATCACACACATAAGCATCAGCATGTTGAACGACATAATCTATCTCCTCATGACAAACAAAGCCTTATCTAACGGCATAAGATACCGATTTTTCGAGGTGTCGAATCCCGACAAGAACTAAAGTCACAGTTTAAGCGGTTGTGAAGTATCCTTACAAAATGCCTTAACCCTCGGATGCTCCAACACCTCTGGATTCAGAATATATGCCGGGGCACGTCCCTGAATCGCATCTGTAACCTGTCCAATCGTCCGAAGATCCAACCGAATCCCAGATTCAACGGTCATGCCCGCGTTATGATTCGTAGAGATGATACGCGGATGATCCTTGTGAATCGCCCGCGGTCCGTTAACCGGATCATCCACAACATAATACCAGAGTCGGTTTTCGCTGACAGCGCGGTTCGCTGCCGCATCGTCAACGAGGTTTCCGCGCGACGGGTTAATGAGAGAGGCGTGTGGTTTCATCGCACAGAGTTCTTCGTAGCCGACGACAGTATCCGCACCCGATAGGTGCAAAGATACAGTATCGCTCTCTTTGAAAAGCGTCAGCGGCGTATCGACAGTCTCAGCACCGAATTCCGCTGCGAGTTCGGCAATATCCGGACGGATGTCATAAACCAAGAGCCGCCCTTCCTCACCGAGCAGCGGGCGCGCACGACGGGCAACCTCTTGCCCAATCCGACCAAAGCCATACAAACCGAGCGTAGACCCCATCACCTCATGCGTCTTGATAAGCCCAAAATCCCCACTATGAGAGGCTCTATTTAGCGTATAGACGCGTTTCATAGTTGCAAACCACTGCGCAATCGCATATTCAGCGACGGTTACCATGTGTTCCGGGGCGATGGTAACAATAACACCATACTCGGTCGCTAAATCTACATTCACGGTTTCATAGCCGACACCCCAACGCGCAATAATTCGGAGGGATTCCGCCGCTTGATAGAAACTTTCATGAAAGGGCACGCCGCTTGCGATCACGCCAACAACACCATCAGCATGTTCATCAGTCAGTTCTCGTGGATGAATACGCAACTCACCAAATTGCTGTAAATCTGCCAACGCCGCTCGGCGTTCCGCAGTATCAAACTCACTGTTCTCAAAAATAGGGGAGAGAAAAATTTTGGTTTCCATAGTTTTATCTAATCTTCGCTACAAGACCCAATCCTTTAGGTTTGGGATGTAGTAGCGTTCTTATATTTGAAGTTGAGCCGTTTTAAGATGGTATATTCGTTTTCTTTTGCTTGAAGAACGACTTGTTGACTACTATTGATTTCACTGAGGGTTAGTTTCCCATTTTGGTGTCCTGATACGCGGAGAAGTCCGTGTTTGATATGTTTGACGACTGCGTTCTTGACGGTGTTTAGACACCGCGTGCCACCATATCTATTGCGTTTTCTGCCTTTCGCTTCTTGTTCACGGTGCAGACACCTGCGTTTGATAGGGATAGGGGCTATACAGAATATAGCCGTGTTATCCGGGATATACTTTCCACCGACGGCGTGATGTGCCAGACACCAAGAATCTACGCAATGGGCCTCAAAGGTCTCTGATAGTTTGTTAGACGACTTTTTGAGTCCAAACCTATCGCGTATCTCTTTAGTTTCGTAGCCTTGAAGGGTTAGCAGGTTCCAACGTTTTTCTATTTCTCTGTAAAACCACTGCTTACCCACTTCAAGCGGACTAAACGACTGATTCCATTTCTGTGCACGTTGTATCGTCCGTGCCTTAATATCTTCAACGCAGACGTGCGTGATTGGATAGAGTTTAGATAACCAGCTAAGAATACGGAGTTTCCAATCCCACCGCGCACGGGTGCCAGCAGGCATACGATCACGATTAGAAAGATTGTGCTTTTTCTGCTTGCGATTCGGACACTTCCGTGAACGACGACTTCTACGCAACTCACGACGCTTTTCAACTTTCTTACCGACTTTATCGTGTGCGTCTGCTTGCACATTCAAATAGGTATGAGATGCTGATTTGACAGTAAATCCCTCTTTCTTACTACCGGGGTCAACACCGACAACAATATCTTGCGTGTCTCTATCAGAGGGTTCTTTGTTCAGACGGATACAATAAATACCATTATCCCAATAAGGCGTTGCTTCACCACGTTTGACGAGTTTCCTCGCACGTGCAGCATGCATCGGCATCAGTTGTTGTCCGTCTTTCGTCTTTACAGGAAGAAACATAAGTTTCAATCTCCTTTAGAAAAGGGTATATGTTGCCCCATCCAGATCGTATCATCAGCGTTGACATAGGACTTGGGGAGCATCCTATACACTTCTACGTATCACCATAGAACAATACGATATTTTACTGTAGAAAACTGTTTAACTTGTGGAGTGGACGCTGATTACGCTTCGCACAAGCCCAAGTCTTTAGACTTGGGTAGTTGACCTGTTTAGCGACTAATGCGGACACCACCTGCCTGCATCGCTTTTTCTGCCTCTTCTGCCGTTGCCCAGTTGAAGTCACCGGGAAACGTATGTGCTAAAGCGGAATACCCGCCCGCGAAGTCCACTGCTTCTTGCGGTGATTTTCCGTTCAAGAGACTATAAATTAATCCTGACGAGAAACTATCACCACCACCAACACGGTCAACCAGTTCCAAGTCCTCATAGATACGTGAAAGATAGAATTCTTCACCATCAAACAGGAGTGTCCGCCAATCGTTGAGCCAACCCGTTTTCGCATCGCGTAACGTCGTGCCGATCATCTCGATATTCGGAAAAGTGTCTTTGACGCGCTGTGCCATCGCCTTATAACTTTCCGGTTCGAGTTTGCTATAGGATTCGGTTGTCCCTTCCGCCGCGAAACCGAGGGATTTCTCAAAGTCTTCCTCGTTGCCGATAAGGACAGAGACATGCTCCATCATCGGTCGGTTCGCCGCTTGTGCTTCTTCAGCACTCCACAATTTGGAACGGAAGTTCAGATCGTAACTGGTTTTGACACCCGCCGCACGTGCTGCTTGGAGTGCCTCTGCCGAGACCGCAGCCGCGGATTCCGACAAAGCCGGTGTAATACCGCTCAAATGAAACCACCGCGCATCACTAAAAATAGATGCCCAATCAATCTCACCGGGTTGCACTTTAGAAATCGCAGAGTACCCACGATCATAAGTAACACTACTCGCACGCGGTCCGGCTCCCATTTCGAGATGATAAAACCCGTTCCTTTCAAAGCCGACACCGTCGAAATCCACCCAGATGATGTTGGACATATCCACGCCGAGTTCGCGCCCTTTATTGCGGATGTAGCGACCCGACCAGTTATCCACAAGCCGTGATACCCACGCTGTCCGTAATCCGAGCTGAGCAGCATTGACAGCGACGTTCATCTCGGCACCGCCAGCCGTGATTGACAGCGATGTCGTATTCTCAAGACGCATGAATTCTGGTGAAGTCAGACGAATCATCGCTTCTCCAAATGTGACTAAATCATACATAGCGTTCATTCTCCTGTTTTGATGTCTGTTGTGTTCTGGTATTCGTGATAGAGGTTTTCAATACACTGTCCACAGAAACAGTAGACCCTACCGTATCCGCCGACCTCTTTTTCAAGCAGTTGGCTCATCGGGAACTCTTCTTGGCAGATCGCACAAAGTTCTATCGGTTCTTTGGGGGCATCGGTATCTTCACCGTTCTTCTGCCGAGACATGAGATGCAAAATCAACCAGACGGCGATAGGTGCGAAAATTACAAATATAACAAATAGCATTGCATGTTTCCTTCGTAACGACGACAGCAGCTGAAATCCTTGTTACTATAGTAGATAACTGCGAAGATGTCAACGGAAATTGTCAGTGAACCGCGACGCTCCACTATAGGAGCGATTTCTTCTATTTCGCTGTAGAAACGGCTTTCTGAACAAGAAACTTTTTACTGATAACTGGTAACTGAGTCCTGACAACTTCTCTGAAATTGTTTTGATTAATTCGCTGTCGCTGTGCTAAAATACATAAACACATTAAGCACTCTAAAACCGCCACTTAACCGCAAGGAAACTTAAAAATACATGCGTAAAATAGCACACGTAGATGTTTATCCAATTGCTGTCGGGATGAAAGATGTCTTTAATATCGGCACCGGTTTCGTCGGGGATACGGGATCCGCAGGCGACCATGTTTTCGTCAAGATCACAACAGACGACGGCTATGTCGGTTGGGGTGAACAACGCGCCCTCCCGTCATGGAGTTATGAGACGACCGAATCCATCACGACCACGATTCAGCATCACATCGCACCGCTACTGCTCGGACAAGATCCACTGAACCACAACGCCATCCACCATGCGATCTATAACGCATTGAAACCGGCTGTCAGTAACGGACACCCTTTCGCTAAAGCAGCGGTAGACATCGCTTTGCACGACCTACGTGGACACATCTTTGATGTTCCGCTACACACCCTTTTCGGCGGAAAACGTCACGACACGCTCCCGCTCGCTTATGCCTTGAGTATTGATACACCAGAGATAATGGGTCTGAAGGCGAAAGCCTTGGCACCCTGTTCCTGTTTCAAGGTGAAAGTTGCGGGCAATCCCGCAGCGGATGAAGAACGCCTACGCGCAGTCCATGAAGCGATGCCAGATGCGCAACTCTGGATTGATGCCAATCAGTCCTATACGCCGTCTAACGCACTGGAATTACTGAAACGAGTCGCGGACATCCGAGAAATTTACTGTATGGAACAACCCGTAGCAAGCCAAGACTGGTTCGGCATGAAACGAGTTCGGGAGGACGCATCGGTTCCCATTGCTATTGATGAAGGGTGCTTTACCTACTTTGATTTAGCGAAGGTTGTGCGTTTAGCGTGTGCGGATGCCGTCGTTTTGAAGGTCTGCAAATCCGGAGGTTTAGCGGAGTGTCTCAAGAGTGTTCATGTCGCTGAAGCCAATTCAATAGAACTCCTCGGCAGCGGTTTGACGGAAGCCGGTATCGGATTCATCGCCAGCGTCCACCTCTTTGCGACCTTGGATCTCGTACTTCCTGCTGAACTCAATGCACCCGCCTTTTTGGAAACACTGGCAGTGAGCGGTATCGAAATACACGATCACGTCGTGACACTCCCAGACGGTCCCGGTCTCGGTGTCGTTCCTGATGAGGACTATATCAAGGCGAATCTCCTGAAGGTTTCGGCATCTTAGACACAATAAAGATCTCCACCAGAATAGCGATGACGGTCGCGCCTGCGCAGAGCAGATACGGACTCTGCGTGCCGAATCGTGAATCCGCTAAGATACCTCCTAAAAGTGGACCTAACAAAATCCCCAATCCCAGAATAGCCTCGTGCCATCCGCTTTTGTTTCCTTTGTCTACATGCCTATCTAACCCATAATAGAGACTACTGAAATAGGTGAAAGCGGCAGACACGCCGATAACGCCAAACGCAAATATCCAAAGGAGTGTATGTTGGAGTCGCCATATTCCAAGGAAACTGAGAGCTGCCAACAACTGGACTATTAACATGGGCGCAAGACGATAGTGCCATCGCGTCGAGTAGCCGGTCCCAAGAATGAGGAATGCCATCGTCTGCACACCACCAAGTGTGAGCATCAGATTGCCGAATGTTGACGGCACCATCCCCATCTCCTTCGTGAGTTTCGGCGCGAGGCGGCGCAACACGCCCAACGTGAACCATGAGGTAAAGTTCGCGCACCGGGCTATATTAAGATAGATTGTTCGCACAGGTTGCGGCGGATAGAGTGTTTCGGCAGGTTCTGCGGCGATTTCGGAGGACGAATCAGTTTTCAGCGCATCAGATGTCTGCCAACTGTTCGCTATAATTGTGCCTAAAGTCAGTAAAACCATGGCACCGGCAAGATAGAACGGTTTAAATGGGTCTGCATCGCCATATAGGTAACTTGAAAACGCCGGACCTAAGGTGATACCGATGCTCCAGAACAGATTGAAAAGCATAACTCGGTGGATGAGTTTACCGCCGCCTTCGCGTTCAGCGAGCCATGCCTCATAGGCGGGCCAGAAGAGTGCCATACTGATACCGATGCCGGGGAAGATTAGCATGAGATGCACGCTATTTCGGCAGCGCGGGAGACCGATACTGACAGCACCCAGGACCAGACACGCTGCGTAAAGGACATATCGCCGTTCTATCCGATCCGAGAGCCGCCCGAACGGAATCGCAAGCACCACAAAGAAGGCAGTCGTGACCGCCATCAGTACGCCTAAAAAGGTTGAGGAGAGTCCGAGATAACTCGTATAAAAGGAGGTATTGGTTAGGATACTGCTATAAGCAAGATCGAGTAGCAGGACGGGAAGATAAACGGTAGAAAGTTGGCGCATATTTTATTGTTCCGCACCTGATGTTACGGTTCTACAATCGCTGCATCAATCATGTGATAAGGTATCGCAGCAACCGGTTCCACTTCAAGACCGATTTCGTCTTGTGTGACACCGCTATTCGCAGTGGCTCTCGCATAAATTTCGACCGGATTTGCTTCTTCAGGCACTTGCCAATCCCATTTCCAGAGCACCCATGCGAGGGGCGTATCCTTCGCCCATATTTCTGCCTCTTGCCACGTCTGACCGAAATCGACGCTGACTTCTACCTTCTTGATACCGCCGTGATGCCCCGCATCGAAAGCCGCACCACTTACCGTGTAAATCTTGCCACCAGTGATTTTCTCACCCTCGCTCGGGGTCCCAATCATTGTACCGAGTTTCACATTCGCAATCGGATCCCAGCCTCGTTTCTCCCAGTAACTTTCATGCGCTGCAGCCAACTGGATGTTCACAATCCATTTCGGGTTTTTCGTGCCGTAGTGTCCCGGGTTAAGTAGTCGGATAGGGAAGCCGTGTTCCGTAGGAAGTGGTACGCCGTTCATTTCATAGGCGAGGAGCGTCTCTTCGCGCATCGCATCTTCGAGTGGAATTGCTGTGTGATACCTATCCGCACAACGGAAAACAACCACTTTTGCATCGGGCTTGGGTACGACTTTTTCAAGCAGGTCCCGGAGCCGAACGCCTTTCCAGTGAGCATTGCTCATCTGTTCCGTGCCAATCGGGTCGCCGATACATTTCAAGGTCCGCATCGCTTCAACGGATTCCATCGCTGTAATATCTGCAAGCTGCAAGGGTGGCATCTGTTTTTCGATCAAGCCGGTGATTGCCATCCGCCACGTTTTAGCATCAAGCACAGCCGGATCGCCAATCTGTAGAATATAGAAGTCAGCATTGGGTGTAATCAGTGTATTCGGTTTCAGTAGCGGTTTCTCGGGTGCTTGCCCTTCCAATTGAATGGGTAAAACCATTCCTGCAGCACTAATCACGCTCAGTTTTATGAACGTTCGTCTTTTCATTCTTTTAATGTTCCTTGTGGTTCGGTCAGCTGGGTTTGGGACCTTCGTGTTCCGCTCCGTATATCCGCTTTCCACTTCGTTTCAAGCTGCGTGTGCTTCTGAAAAGTGAGTTATAATATACCGCCTGCCGCTTTGCTGACTGCTATTTCTCTTCGCGTTTTCTTCTACTTCGCATCCGCATCGTAATTTTTACGACACCTCTCACCATAATCGCCGTCCCGAGACAAAGTGTTAAAGGCAGCCCCCAATTCCAGTGAAAGAAAAAATAAGCGACAAAACTAACACACATCAAAGCAATAAACGTATTCAGGAGTTTTGTATTTTCGTACCACTTTTGCATTTCACACCAAGGGACGAGTTTTCAAATTTATCCGTTTCCTATTCACGCTTGTTGTGCCACCATACTTGAGAGGATACCTAGGATTTTGTCACATTGTGCGATTTGATAGCCCGCCATATCAATATAGAGTTTTTGCATCTCTAATTTGAGGAATAACCATTCTGTTCCCGTTGTGCTAGCACCGTAAATGTAAGGAATGTTATTGTCTTTCTCTTGGTTAAAACGTTGGGCCGCGATCATTTCCGCAACACACTGTCCTAACCCCAGTTTTGGTTCAGCATTCTTCGCCTCAACAAGCACAACGACGGGGGCTTTTAAGTAAAACTGTTCTGATGATAAACTTATCAAAAAGTCGCAAACACCTGTTAATCCATTTTCAGCATCAACATTGAAGTCAATACCCGAGAAGATACTTACACGGTTCTCAAAGTGCTCCCAGAGTTCAAACAGAACATCGGCGACAATCAGTTCCGAGCGTGCCTTCTCTGTTCCTATCGCGACAGCTAATGGTGCTTTTTTTGCCAGGACCGTCGCGAGCTGCTCACTCGGCATCACCGGTTCTATCTCATCGAAAATGCCGATGGATCGAATTATCTCAAGTTGAAATGTCGTTACCACTGATTCTAAGGTAAAGTTACTATACGCCATCCTGTTTTCGTTCTATAAGTAGAACGCTCCGGTTTAATCAATCTATTGGAACGTATTACTGTTTAAAACCTATCCTCTCAAATGATACCACGTCTACGGTTCAATGTCAAGCCGAAATGAAGTCAGAGGTTGCAACATAGACTGCATACTGATGGCTGATTGCTAACTTCAAAGATTAGTTGCATTCCGTTTGGAAAAGTGCTATGCTGTTCCTATACATTCACAAAATAGGGAGGACCGGAACCCCTCATGGCGAAACAACCGAATATTCTTTTTCTTATGACGGATCAGCAGCGTTTTGATACCGTCGGTGCCCTCGGAAATCCGATGATTCAGACCCCAGGATTAGATCGGATTGTACGAGAGGGAACAAGTTTTACCTCAGCGTACTGTCCGTCCCCTGTATGTGTGGCATCGCGTTGTAGCTTTCTGCTCGGACAATGGGTACATGAGACGGAATGCACCAGCAATTCCGCAATGCCCCAAGACCGAGTTTCAGTGATGGAGCTGCTCAATGAAGCAGGCTATCAGACACACGGTATCGGCAAAATGCATTTCACACCGCAAGGTCGTAAAATGTGGGGGTTTGAGACGCGCGACTATTCCGAAGAAGGCCCCGGTCCTGACGACTTCACGGCTTCTCTGGTTGAAAACGGTTACGACCATGTCGTTGCACCGCACGGCGAGCGGAGTGAATACTATTATATACCACAACCTTCACAACTCCCCGCACGTCTACACCATACACAGTGGGTCGGCGATAGAACGCTTGAATTCTTCTCACGGCGCGATACGGATCGTCCTTTTTTATGTTGGAGCAGTTTTATTAAGCCACATCCACCCTTTGAATCGCCAGTGCCGTGGAACAGACTCTATCGTACCGTTGAGATGCCATTACCTTTCCTACCATCAGATTATGAGCATCTACATACCTACTGGAACCGACACCAAAATCGTTACAAATATCGCGACCAAGGACGGGATATGAACCTCCTTCGGACGATGCGTGCCGCTTACTATGCCGCGATCTCCTTCATTGATTATCAGGTTGGTCGCATCCTTGACTATCTTGAATCGGAAGGTGAATTAGACAATACCTTAATCCTTTATACCTCCGATCACGGCGAGTTGCTCGGCGACTATGACTGCTACGGCAAACGCTCATTCCTTGATGCAGCAGCCCGAATTCCACTGCTTGTCCGCTACCCGGAACGTTTCGAGGCAAACGCACAGTGCAACACACCTACCAGCCTTGTGGATGTGCTACCGACAAGTCTCGGTGCAGCAGGACTGCCATTACAGGCAGATCGGAGCGGTGTGGACCTCGCGGATCTTGCCACTGGAAATACACAACGGGATGCTATCATCGGTCAATTGGGACAGGAGGGGACGGGACTCTATATGCTCCTGACAAACGAATACAAGTACATCTACTCCGCCGCTGATCGGCAAGAGTGGCTCTTCAGACGTATACAGGGTAGACTCGACGAGCGGAGTCTCGCTGGTAATCCGGGATATGGCAGAATTCTTAACGCTTATCGAAAACGTTTGATTGAATGGCTCCGCAACGACGGTTACGAAGTCCCACTTGACGGTAATAGATGGCGAGACTTCCCGCCACCTGTTGAACCTGAGAATCCAGATGCCGGTCAACTTTTCCAAGATGGACGTTCCGTAAGTGATCAGTTTCCACAAGGGTATTCGCCAAATGTGGACACACTCAGAAGATAACTTTAATTTTATTTCCATTTCCACGCGGTGATCATCTGTGCTGGAAACTATAAGGATATTTTATGCCAAAAAAGCACCAGAGGCGTTCTCAGAAGAACCGAAAGAAAAAGCGTTCTCAGAAATGTTCTTCAAATAATTACTTTCAGGATATATCCACCCTCCCCGCATATACGGAGGTTCCTTCGATGCAGTTATCTGATTTTATGCGCGCATACGCCGACATTGATGACCCGACAGAAGCATACCTGCACCTAAACATAATCAGCCAGGAGGCTTACGGTGAATTAGAAGTCAGCGAGATCGACGAAAATGACGATTATGTTATTTCTGGCAGAATGTTTAATCCTGTGGTCAGGGAGCGTTGCATAGACATTTTTTGGGATCTTTGGGAGGGAGCCGAGACGTTGCAAAAGGCTGGACACCTTCAGGATGTTGTCAGCAAAACAACCGTTGCGGAAATCGCTGCAGATGCGAGCGTTCCAGAACACATGTTTCGCGTTGTTTTTTCTAAAATGAGTTTCAAGTATTCTGGCGGCTCGTCACCCACAATGCCTTATTGCAACAAAGAGGGCTATTTTGTTTTTCCATCACCTATAAGAAAGGAGACACCCAACGATGTCAAAGAAGAATGAACAAAAATGCACATGGCAGATGCCGTGCGGCCCGTACAGTCTCGTTGAATATGCGAAAGCAAACTATGTTCCGATGTTCGCCTTGAGCATCTATTCAGTCTTGAATTACAAATCGGACTGGGATCTTGGTGTATCGCATAAGCTGTCTTTTCGTGACCTCGTTGAACTTACTGGGGTCTACAGGAAGAATAAGTCGGGAAAGTGGATGGGGAAAAGTCGAGTCTCAAACGCAATAAATTGGTTTTGTGAAAACGACTGGCTGATAAAAAAAGTTAACGGAAACGGCGAACCAAATGGCGAGGTCTCCGCTTTCGAGAAAATGTTTCAGGGAAAAATGAAAAAGGATGTCTGAATTTGCTACGGAATCGCACAAACAAGTTCAAGTATCTCGTCCAATACACCCAAATTATGCCGATCCGTCGTTATGCCAAAACGCTACTCTCAAAGGTAGCGTGGCATGCTTACAATACCTACCGAAAGGGAGCGCGTTACCGCTCTCGATTTGCACAGACGGCTGCGTTGCTGGACGCGCCGCGCGAAGACATCTTGGCGTTCCAGAGGGAACGGTTGGGAAAACTCCTCCAGCACGCGTCCCAAACAACACCGTATTACCGCGAATTACTAAAGACGGAGACACCTGATATATCGCAAATCCCACCGCTTGAGAAGCACGATATTCGAGAACAATTGGAAAGACTCTGTTCTACAGCCTTCACAGAGGAGCAACGGATTGAGAATGCTACGGGGGGTTCAACAGGGACGCCGCTGACATTCTATCAAGATAGGAACTATTGGAATCAACGAAACTTGAGCGTCTACTATTTCGATCGATGGGCAGGCTGGAATTTCGGACAACCGCAATTGGTGATCTGGGGGGCTCCCATAGATTTGGAAGACGATGGACACTGGAAACGCCGGCTCAACAACTTCTGGCGGAATCAGTATTGGCTCAACGGGTTTCACTTGACAGACAAAGCAATGCTCGCCGTGTTTGAACAGATGGATCAATCCCACCCACAGACGATCCTCGCGTATCCTTCATCGCTTTACCAATTTGCTGCGTTTCTCTCTGATAACGATTTGACCCCGAAATGGAATTTGAAAGGCATTATAGCTTCTGCTGAAATGTTACACCCACATTACCGTGCCTTAGCCGAGATTGTTTTCAAAGCGAAAGTCCATAATCGCTATGGTGGACGGGAAGTCGGGTTAATCGGTATGGAATGTGCAGAAGGCAGGATGCATATTAACTGTCATGACATCTACCTCGAAATAGACAGTCCCGATCCATACAGCGAACCCGGGGAAATTCTGGTCACGCAGCTCAATAATTATGCTATGCCATTTATTCGGTATCGGATTGGAGATATCGGTATGCTCTCGGACGAAGTATGCCCCTGCGGTAGTGCCTTGCCTATTTTGGATGAACTGCTTGGACGCACCACTGCGACTTTCCGTACGAAAACTGGGACATTGATACACGGAGGCTATTTCACGCGACAGTTCTATGGTCTCAAAGGCGTGAACCAATTCCAGATAATCCAAGAGACCCTTAAGCATTGTATCTTAAAAGTGGTTGTTAATAGAGGGTGGACAGAGGCAACACGTCGTTACCTGGTTCAGTGTATCCAGAAGGCACTCGGTGGGGAGGTCGTTGTCACAGTGGAATTTGTAGAAGATATTCCGGTTCCTGCGTCAGGAAAGCGGGAATACACGATTTCAAAAGTAGGAGCACCTACTACGCATTAAAATCGCTGCTACGACAGGCAGAGTTCTCGGAGCGGTGCATCCCGTTTTGTTCCACCCGGAAGGTACGCCAAAATCATCCCATCAATCGGCAGATTTCGATCCGCGACAACACCGGTACTCCGTTCCGCTGTTAAACCCTTTGAAAGCAGTAGGTAAAAAGTGTCTTTTGCCCAACCCGGTGTCGTATAGAAATTCCCCTGTCCCTTTGAAATAACAAGATCGGTTTCCAACACCGCGTTCACAAATTCCGGTGTCGCCTGATAGAGGTTGGTACCGATCGTCTTTGCACCTGACGACATCAGCTTGACGGTCCCTTCCCGAATGGCTGCCTGGAGTTCTCGGAATTGCGGGTAGCCTATTATTTCGTGTAGATCGGCAAGGGTTACGTCGTTACTGGCGTTATCCGCTTTGCCTGCCACAATTATCTGATGTCCGCACTGAACAAGTGCCTGAATGAAGGCAATATCAAAAATCACTTCTCCGTCGTTATCAGCAAGCCAGAGAATTTGCTGCGGCGCGCCATCAATAACCTTTACGTGGAACTGTTCATAACAATCAATAGCAAAAGGCGTTTCAACTGCTGCACGTAGTGCTTCAGAAAAGTATTCAGGATTTGCATTGAGTTTATTTACAACCCGCGCGCTGCTATAATCGATAATATTTCCAGCGACGACCAACTTCAAACACGTCAGCCAGTTGTCTTCCCAAAAATCCGACAGCAAGGCGAGCGCAGTCTGCCGTGCCTTTAGTTTATCGCTGTGATAAGGGTTCGGGTTGCCGGTATGGAGACCTACCATCTCAAAGATACTTCCCCATAACTCTTCAGGCGTGAGAGCTTCAATCAAGTAATCAGAATTTGCGCGTTGCAGATCCAAAAGTATTTGGACGGCATCACACACGATCTGTTGTAAATTTGAATCGCTTGTCGCACGCGGGATGAGTTCCGCAGCACTATGCGATCGCACATGTTGCCGGAGGTTTTCCCAATCTGGCAATTCCTTCTTTTCCCCAAAGGTGAACACACCTGGGATGTATTCCGGTGGCACAATCTGATCAAAAAGCCGTTTTGGAACCGCAAGTGGGGCTTGTGCTGGTGGAACACCGAGTGTTTGATGCGTCAAAGCAATACCCGACGGAATCACTGTGCCACGCGCAACAACTCCTGAAAGCTGAACACCATTACCTATGCTCACTGCATCGAATGTGGAATTCTTAATCGTGCTACCTGTCGCAAGTCCACGGACGGGTTCTGACACTGTTTCTGAAAGTGGATTTGATTCAAACGTCGTATCGTTCGCGGAGACATCTTGCAATCCTACAGCGTTTCCTACCGTTGTTGCCCCAAACAGCGTAACATTTTCGAGCCTACAATAATCACCAACCTGAACCTGTTCACCGAGATGCACCCTACCGATGAGATAACACGCCGTGCCAATCTCAACGTCATCACCCGCCAATGTTATCTGGGCATTCGGATCGACACGAACGCCTTTTCGCGCGAGTGATTCCCGCACCTGTGCAAACAGTGCCGATTCACCCGTTAAAACATTCGACCAGCGGTTAACCCCAGACAACACTTCACCGCGATAGATAAAGGCATTTGTTTTTAATCCGTCTTCATAACAGTGCCGAATCAGATCGACGTGATGGAGTTCGTCATTCCGATTTGCATGCGGTTCTAACCGATGTATCCGATCTAACAACACGCTTTTCCGAATGAGTGTGATACCTGTGTTCGTATATGCCTCGCCGCGGTGCAAGCGATCCCACATCTCCTGCTGTTCTGCTTCCGTCATGTCGTACCACTCTTTGGTTCCTGTGAGTCTGCCTTCAGCATCGAAGAAAAGTCCACCTTTATCCACGACTGTTTCAGGGATTTTACCGCAGAGCGTAACATCCGCACCGAAGAGAAAATGGGAGAGCAGTGTCTGTGCGAAAATCTCGCGTTCTAAAAACGGTTCATCACCGAACGCTACACCGATCCATTCAGCATCGGAATCTTGAAGTGCCGGGAGAGCTGCTTGCAACGCGCCACCCGTGCCATTCATCTCCGCTTGGATACATGGAACAGCGTTCGGACCCAGCAGTTGCGCTGCGGATCCGCTTTTCTCAATACGCGCTGCCATCTGTGGATTGATAACAACAATATCGGGTCGATTGCCGGGCAGATAGCGTCGCGAGTGTTGGAGCATATTCTGTTCGCCGAAGGTGATGTCCAACGTTTTGCTCAAGCGTCCGGTAGGATCAATCCGCGTGCCTTTACCCGCAGCAAGCACGACCCATTGTGGTGTGAGTTGGTGTTCAAGTGTATCTGCGGAAAGTGTGGAGAGAAAAGTTTCAAGCTCAACGGTATCAGCAGAAATCGCCGCGAGCGTATCTTCTATTTTACAACCGAGTAGGTTCTCGAGGAGATGTGTCTTCATTTAGTCGTTGCTATCTAATTCTGTCTGGATATTCTGAAATAGTCCGAGTTAAGTACTGGAATCAATTCTCTTCAGGAGGTATAACCAATTTACTAAGGCTGGCAAGTTTGGTGGCAAGGGCTCGACGCGCTTTTCTGTTTGCGGGGCTATCATCTACTGGAAGCGTTCTGATATTCGCATGCCTTTCAGGTGGTTCGTCTACCACTACTTCAAGATTGCTATCATAAACGTTGCTCGCCAAAAGATCAGCTCTTGCTTTTATAGATCTATCTTCTGTTTGAATATATTCTCGTCCAATTTCCCATATTTCGTTTTCTGAGAGTTCTTGACTGTTATTAAGTCCTGAAACGCGAAACACAGATACGTCAACACTCTTTTTATGAGGCAGAAATGCATCAGGTTTGACTCTGTTGGTGACAATGGAGAAATGGCTACCATAACGAATAAAACGGGTGAGTTTCTCACCCGGTGGAACATTCATAACAACAATCCTTATTACATGAGGATATTTGTCAACATTTTGAGAAAACCCGACAACATTGGCGTATCTGATAATGCACAGATGCCTTCAAATTGGCGTTTTTCTTCAAAGAAGGCATTATAGATAACGAGATTGTCTCCATAAATCCCAATCGTTATAATACCTTCATCCAGATACCATCCGATGCTAAAGCTGCCATCCTCTGCCCAACTGACTTCTGGCATGGGTAGCTTGTAATTACAAAGCATCTCTAACAAAACGAGCGTATCCTTATATGCTGAATCCGGAATTGGGTCAATCTCTTTATCCAAGGCATAAGCTGCCTCGGCTTCTTGTCGGATTTCGTCTAATTCGTGTTGCACCTGTTTCCGAAACAGCACTTTGTCCGCTGGTGGCCGAGCAAATTCAAGCTCATTTTGTAAAGTTGCCATAATGTGTCACCTATCTAAGTTTGGGAATAAATCTTTACGCTATTCAATATTTTAGCATAGATTTTCGTTGCACACAATAATGATTTCGACTTTCATCTATGCAAATATACAGATGTTATTGCGAATCGTTACCGTCTAATTCTGTCTGGATATTCTGAAACTGTGCTAATGCAGCCTCTAAATTCTCAGTGATTTCTGCCACTAATACATCTGGAGTGGGAAGATCTGCTGCGTCCTCAACGGAATCCTCCTTTAACCAGAACATGTCAAGATTGACATGTTCGCGTTCAATGAGTTCTTCATAACTAAAGGCACGGAATTGATCGGTCTCAGTTCGTTCTTCGCGATTGTCTGGATTGTAGGAGGTTATAAAATCTTGCAGATCGGTGTCTGTCAGTGGATTTGTTTTGAGTGTGAAGCGTTTATTTGTCCGTAGATCGTAAATCCAAAGTTTCTGTGTCCACGGTTCTTCGCGCGCCGGTTTCTTATCGAAAAAAAGCACGTTTGCCTTAACGCCCTGGGCGTAGAAAATTCCAGTAGGCAATCGCAAGAGGGTATGGACATCAAATTGTTTCAGCAGCTGCTGGCGAATAGCTTCCCCGGCACCGCGTTCAAAGAGGACATTATCTGGAAGCACAACGGCAGCGCGTCCATCCGTTTTCAGAATCGTCTTGATGTGTTGGAGGAAATTGAATTGTTTATTTGAAGTCGTTGCCCAGAAATCGTCGCGTTCATAGGTAAGCGATGTATTGCTGCGTTTACCGCCATCAGCAGTGATTGTAATACTACTCCTATTCCCAAATGGTGGATTGGTAAGCACCATATCGTAGCGGTCGCCAGTGTCGCGGCTCAGGCTATCAGTAGTTTTAATTGGACTCTCTGTCTCGCCGATGTTGTGTAAGAATAGATTCATCACACACAAGCGAACGACGTTATCGACGATATCTGTGCCAGTGAAAGTGTTAAATTTAAGAAAATCTTTCTGTTCACGATCCATCCCACTGCTATAATTTTCAGAAATGTAGTCGTGTGCAGCGAGAAAGAAACCACCCGTCCCGCACGCTGGATCACAGATAGTTTGCATCGGTTCGGGACGCATCACGGTCACCATCGCTTTAATAAGGGGACGTGGTGTGAAATACTGACCTGCTCCGCTTTTCGTATCTTCAGCGTTTTTCTGTAGAAGTCCTTCGTAGATGGTGCCTTTGATGTCAGCAGTCATCCCGCTCCAATTCTCGTCGTTGATGAGATGAATCAGGCGTTGCAAACTCGCAGGGGTTTGAATGCGGTTTTGCGACTTTCGGAATATCACACCGAGTAAACCTTTCGCATTACTCAGTTCTCGCAGGGTTTTGACATACTGCGTCTCTAACTCGGCACCACTTGCGTTGAGAAGACTCTCCCAATCCAAACCTGCGGGAATTGTTGAAGGTTTGTTGAAGGGTGGTTTCGTCTGTTCGTCGGCAAGTTTGAGAAACAGCAGATAGGTGAGTTGTTCGACATAATCGCCGTAACTGACACCATCATCTCGGAGGACATTACAGAAATTCCAGAGTTTCTGGACAATCGTTGCGGATTCGTTTGACATAAATTAATCTTCCTTCAGGGCAATTGCAAAGTTGAGCAGAAAGACATGACCATTCATCGGTTAGCGCAGATAAAGATATAGTATCACGAAAACTAAATTTCTGTGAACAGCCGAAAGTATTGCTCCCTACTCATATTGACAGTTCGCATGTTATTTCTAATGACGGTAACCGGCACTTCGTCATAGCGCGGAATGACCACAGCGCGTTTAGCATCAGGATGGTGATAGATGAGATGTGCCCCTCTTTGTCGAACATAACGGCACCCGAATTTTTCAAAAATCTTCACTTGGATTCGCCAGTCTGTTGGCGAAAGTTTCGGCATTAAAGACCTCCAAGTGGTACGGTACGTTGATTAAAAGCAACCACCTGTTTATCAAGTTGAAGGGTCGGTTGTGAAGTGTTCAAATCATAACCTGCATCTTCTAAAAATGCTTTGAGTGTTCCGAGTTTCGCCGCTTCTTCTAAGTGTATTTCAATCACTTCAAGGAGGTTTTTTCGTGCTTCTTCAATATTCCTGCCACAACTCGCAACATCTAACTCTGGGCAGTAGGCGGTGTACATATTACCTTCTTTCCAAATTTCCTCTGTTACTACCAGATTTTTCATCGTAGCCTCCATATTTATGGCATTATAGAATCGGTTCATCGAAATCTTTTAACGCGCTTTTAACTTCAGCGTCTAACGCTTCTGTTGTGAGACTGTCATCAAAAGGGGAGATACCGGCTTCATACATCAGATCCGAGAGATCCCACCGCGAAATATTGAGAAGTCGTGCCCCTCTACCCGCACTAATATCGCCTTGGCGCAGGAGTTCAAGCACAAAAGCCTCTCTCGCTTTGTGCTCCGCGTCAACTTTATGTTTCAGCAAAACCTCATCAAGGGGTAATGTGAATCGGATTTCAACTTCTGTTTTTGCCATTTGAATCACTTCAGGTCATTTTGTTTGTGTGTAAATACAAAAAGGGGAATTGTTACCGAAAAAGGCGGTTTAGTCTTACGAGGCAATCTTGTAGGCTTGCAGCATCCGTCAATGTGAAAGATACTTCATCTGGACGCTCATCATCGCGGGTTACGTTATAGACAACAAGTCCATCACCGTATACCTCTAACATCGCTACGCCGTCTTCAAGATGCCATTTAAAATTAAGGATACCGTCTTCTGTCCAACGGATGTCCGGGGTCGGAATCCCGGAAGTGAAAAGGGTTTCCATCAGAAAGAGGGCATCATTGAATACCAAATCCGGTGCAGGGAAAAAATCCCGATCTTCCATAGTGGGTTCCGCTATCTCTTTACGGATTTTCGAGAATTCCGCTTTTACATAGTGCCGAAACGATGTCTGATCTGTTCGTGCATTTTCAAAAAGTGCTTGCATAATGTTTTCCAATCTGTGCGTTTGGTAGGCATGCTTTGATAACACGCCTACCTATATTATGAAATAAGTGTTAATTAGTGGAAGGCTCTATACTTTACTAACGCTCTGTGCTGACGGCTGACCGCTGATTGCTGATAGCTTATCTCCGCTTGAGGTGTGCCCAAGTGGTCGCTAATTTTCCGTCCGCTTCGACAGCAAGGACACCACTCGCCAAATCCGCAATTTCTGCTTCGGTCAATGCTTTATCGTAGATGCGAATGTCGTCTATGAGTCCAGGCCACGATGTGCCATTATTATCCTTTGCCCCTTTACCAACGAATAATTTGGTGGCACCTGAGATTGTTCCCACTTTACCATCGTCATTGTGTGTAGGATCATCATCAAGCTCGCCATCAATATAGAGGGCCAGTTTTTCACCACTTTTCCAAGTAAAAACGAGGTGTTGCCAGTCAGTCGTTTGCACATCGCTTTTACCCTCATACGCTTGACCACCACCCGTTGTGCTGATTCCGCCTTTGATAAGATTCGTACCCCCTGGCGTTGCCCAACTTGCGGCATCGTAGCGTAACCCGAAGGTGTGGTCTCCACCATCCGGATCTGTACCGAAGATAATACCTCTGTCGTGTCCAGCTGAATCAGATTTTACCCAAACAGAAATGGTAAAAGCGTCAAGTCCGTTGATATAATCTGCGCCGTTCGGGTCTTCAACGACAGCACCTGCACCGTCAAGTTCCACTGCCCCGCCAATCTTGCCGCCATTCGGTTTCCATTTGGCACCATCTATAGGTTTGACATCGTTGCTGTTTCCACTCTTATCAGCAGCGGTTTGTCCTGAACGTTCATCAAAAGGCAGATAGATCAGTAAACCGTCATTGAGACCGGCACCTGCGACTGATGTCAGGTGAACAGTCACTACGAGTGTAATTAGTATGAGCCAACTTAGGTTTCTCATTTCAATTCCCCCCTATAAGCGGCATTTTGTTAACGTAAAAAAAGGGACAGGTATAGAGAAACCTGCCCCTATAACCTTTTGTAGCTGCGGTTAAACGTTACACACATCAAAAGCGTGTTGCATCGCATCAAGCGCATCGCCTTTGGGACTGAATTCGTGCCCTACATAGAGTTCATATCCGGTTTCAACGATAGCGCGCATCACGGCAGGATAGTAAATTTCTTGTTCGTCATCGAGATCACGACGTCCCGGATTACCGGCAGTGTGGTAATGCCCGATGTAATCGCTGTAGTCCGTGATGTTACGGATGAGGTCGCCTTCCATAATCTGCATGTGGTAGATGTCATAGAGCAACTGCGCCCGCGGTGAACCGACACCTTGGCAGACTTCAACACCCCATGCCGTCGTATCGCATTGATAGTCAGGGTGATTGACTTTACTGTTGAGGAGTTCGACGCAGAGGTTGATCTCTTTCTCTTCGGCATACTTGGTGACGCGGGACAGACCTGCGATCGTGTTATCACGTCCCTCTTCTTCCGAGCGACCCTCTCTGTTACCAGAGAAACATATCAGTCCAGGGATGTCGTTTTCCGCCGCGATATCAATATTCTTGAGAAGTTCATCTTCGATCCGGTCATGGTTGTTCGGATCGTTCAAACCGGACGGAAGCGACGAGTGTCCACTAATGATCGCAACCCGCATTCCGTGGTCCTTGACGACGGGCCAGAGTTCCGGGGATAACATCTCAACGGATTTATAACCGATTTCGGCGGCTTTCTTAATAACGTCTATTGGGTCTCTGCCACGGCTGAAACCGCCAAAGCAGATGGATTGATTAATTGGCATAATTCTCTCTTTCTTTGTCGGAGGGGCGAGGTTTCCTCGTCCCTTATTTTCTATAGATCTATTGCCTTACCGGTGCGGAAGGAAGTGCTGGCTGCGAGCATAATACGGAGCGTCTCCAAAGCATCGCTATAAGGCGATAGAATTTTGGAAGCATCACCGCTCTTAACAGCATCAATAAACACACGGTCTCTGTCTGCCCCACCGTCGCCCGAAAGCGGTTCTGTCTCTCCACCTCGGTTGACGTTATTTGGACCGCCAACGGTGACAACGAGTCCACGTGTAAACACTTCGAGATGCACACGACCGAAACCTTCCATTGCACAAGCTGAGACGATGTTCGCGACAGCACCGTTCTTAAACTCAATGTTCACCATGCTGATGTCGTCTATGTCATAGTTCTCAACATGCGTCATGCTGCCGCTTGCAGCGACACCGTGTACGGTTTTGCCGTCGCTGCCGACGAGGAACCGTGCGAGATCAAAGATATGCGTTGTCTGTTCAACGTGCTGTCCACCGGATTCTGCGCGAACCCGCCACCACGGTGTACCGGGCATACCACCGATCCAGTAACCGAGCGCCCCGAGAATTTGCGGTTGTTCTTCGAGCATCGCTTTCGCATTCTGCGCGTTGCCACCGTAACGCCAGTGGTAACCAACGCTTGTGATCACACCACTCCGCTCAACGTCTTCATTAATGATGATTGCGGGTTCAAGTTCAGAATGAATCGGTTTCTCAATGAACATCGCGATGCCTTGTTCGCAAGCGATACGTTCCTGTTCACCGTGTGCAAAAGGCGGTGTGCAGATATAAACCGCGTCCAAATCCTCTTTGTCGTACATGACCCGATAGTCGGTATAAGCGTTTCCGCCAAATTCTTCGGCACGTGCTTTCGCGCGGTCTTCCGAAATATCGCACATCGCACAAAATTCAACATCCTCAAAGTTATCCTTGAGGTTGTTCATGTGCGCACCAGCCATGCCACCGGTTCCGATAAAACCGAGTTTCACTTTATCCATGTTTTCTCCTTAAAAATGGGTATTCCAAAATCCCTAAGTTTTACTGCTATAGTTTAACAAAACCCGCTGTTATATAGCAAGCAATTTATTCAGTTTTCAGCCATCGGCTGTCAGCAAAGTAGTTTTCAACCATTAGCCGTCAGTCGATGCCTAAATGCTTCTGCAATTTATTTGCAATTGTGGTATAATATTTTAAATGGCAGTCGGTAGTCAGCCATTAGCCGTCAGCAATCAGAGGAATAGCCGTCAGCCGTCAGCACCGGCGAGTACGCCCTTTCAGCCGTCAGTAAAGAGAATGTTTATTAAATCAGATACCTCTCTGTTGACAGCCGATTGTTGATTGCTGATAGCCATTCTTGCCGACAGCCAACAGCCAAAGAACAAGGAGAAACACTATGGGATTCAAATTTGGATATAGTACATTGCGTTGGCAACAACCTGATTTTGAAGAACTACTGACCCAACTCAAAGACGCAGGTTGGGACGGTTGGGAGATGCGTCAAGCCTTGGACTGGGTCGGGACACCACAACGCATCCGACAGGTCTGTGATAATGTCGATCTGCCTGTCGCTGCTGTCACAGCACGCGGGCTGCCGATCGACAAAAACCCCGAACAGATGGAACTCAATAAACGACGGATTGACTTCGCCGCAGAAGTTGAAGCCGACTGTTTCATGTTCATGGGGGCAGGCAAACCACAGGATCGTCCTGTGGATAGTTCCGACCTCGCAGCACTCGCCGACGTTTCCGAAGACTGGGCAGAATACGCCTCACAATACGGACTGGATGTCTGTTATCACATCCACACAAACACCACTGTCGACTCAATTGACGACTGGGCAAAATATATGAGTCTGCTCCGAAAGTGCAAGTTGTGCATAGACGTTTCGCATTCCGCACTCTGGGGCTACGATCCGATTGCGTCTATTCGACGTTATAGCGATGTTCTCGTCTACGTCCATCTTCAGGATTACGCGGGCTACACGGGCGGAGATGGCAGCAATTATGACGTGGATTGGGTGGATGTCGGTGCCGGAAATGTGATGGATTTTCCGGGAATCATGGCCGCTTTGGAGGAACTCAACTACGATCGCTGGATTACGGCATGTCCGGGTATGGTTGAAGACCGTACGGATCTTGAACGCATGTCCGTTAACCGAGAATACTTGCGGCAATTAGGTTACTAATCCGTGCAAGTCCCCCTGATAAGGGGGATTTAGGGGGTTCCTCTCATATTTGGCAAGACTCGCAAATTATTTATGAGATATGCTGTAATAAAGACTGGAGAAAACGCGTATGAACCAAGCAGCGGGTGAGATCCGCTCTATTCTTGCCACCGATTGTGGCAGTACGACGACGAAAGCGATTTTAATTGAGAAACGAGATGACGAGTACCAACTGGTCGTGCGGGGTGAAGCACCGACGACTGTTGAGGCACCGGTTGAAGATGTAACCGCAGGCGTTATCAACGCCATTACTGAAGTTGAAGAACTCGCAGGCCGCAAACTCCTTAACAATGGCGTCATCATAAAACCACAAAACGACGACGAAGGTGTTGATATATACATTTCGACCAGTAGTGCGGGTGGTGGACTCCAGATGATGGTAGCCGGTGTTGTGCGCAATCTCACGGGCGAAAGCGCGGAACGTGCTGCGCTTGGTGCTGGCGCGATTGTCATGGATGTCATCGCCTCCAATGACAAACGCCTCCCTCACGAAAAAATTGAACGTATCCGACATCTCCGACCTGATATGCTACTCCTCTCCGGTGGGGTCGATGGTGGGACGACTTCACACGTCGTTGAGTTGGCTGAGATTATCGCCGCCGCACGTCCAAGACCACGGTTGGGAATCGCTTACGAACTCCCGCTTATCTATGCCGGAAATATAGATGCTCGTGAATCAATTCAAGAACGCTTGCAAGAGGTCATGGCACTGCAGGTGGTAGACAACCTCCGCCCCGTTTTGGAACGTGAAAACTTGATGCCGACACGCCACAAAATTCAGGAGCAGTTCCTTGAGCATGTCATGGCACACGCTCCCGGCTACAAGCGACTCATCGACTGGACAGACGCACCTATCATGCCGACACCGGGGGCAGTTGGTGAGATCATCCAGACCGTCTCTGAACAACAGAATATTGAAGTCGTTGGTGTGGACATCGGTGGTGCGACGACAGATGTCTTTTCTGTTTTCAAAAATAAGGAATCCGAATCGATCTTTAACCGAACCGTCAGTGCGAACCTCGGTATGAGTTACAGCGTCTCAAATGTCCTCGCTGAAGCCGGTTTAGAAAATGTTCTCAGGTGGGTCCCGTTTGATATTGAAGTGGGGGATCTCCGTAACCGGGTCAAGAACAAGATGATTCGTCCGACAACCATCCCGCAAACCCTGCAAGAATTGGTTCTGGAACAGGCAATTGCGCGTGAGGCACTCCGACTCGCTTTTGAACAGCATAAACAACTTGCCGTTGAATTGCGCGGTGTGCAACAACAGCGCACGATCTCTGAAGCGTTTGATCAGGCAGAAAGCGGTCAGACGCTCGTTAGTATGCTCTCTTTGGATATGCTCGTCGGGAGCGGTGGTGTTTTATCGCACGCACCCCGTCGGCAGCAAGCGATGCTCATGATGATAGACGCGTTCCAACCCGAAGGTATAACCCATCTCGCTGTTGACAGCATCTTCATGATGCCCCAACTCGGTGTACTCGCGCAAGTCAATCCTGAAGCCGCAACGCATGTCTTTGAGCGAGACTGTCTCATCCACCTTGGCACCTCTATTGTACCGGTCGGCACCGGAAATACCGGGGACGAGTGTCTCATTATTGAGATCAGTGGTGAAGGTATATCACCAATGAATGAAAATGTTCAATTTGGTGAACTCCGACGCTATCCGCTTCCTTTGGGTGAAAAGGCGACACTCAAACTTCAACCCTCACGTCGGTTTGATCTCGGGGCTGGGAACGGAAATCCTATTGAAACGGAAGTGCTCGGCGGGGTCGTCGGCTTAGTTGTAGACACTCGCGGCAGACCCCTTGAAATTCCGACGGATTCCGAATTGCGTGTCGCGCAGCTCACAAAGTGGCATGCTGCTTTAGATGCATATCCATCATCCTAAGTACCGCAAAAGTTATTTCTGATGATTGCCGATGGCTGAATGCCTCTGGTGAACAACTATAAAAAATTGACTTTATGCGTTGTATATGCTATAATTACTAAAGCGGTTTACGATCGCAAGACTTCTAATTTGGAGGACTTACGCATTTCCTCTTAAAGTCCCCCTGATAAGGGGATTTAGGGGGTTTAAAACTAAAAAATCTACGATCGCGTGTTAAATTTGCGTAAGTCCTGATTTAAATACTACAACACTAAAATTGATACAGGAGGAATTCAATGCCAGCAAAGCAAATTATCTTTGACGAAGAAGCGAGGGTGGCACTCAAGCGCGGCGCGGATATACTCGCCGATGCTGTGAAGGTTACCCTGGGACCACGCGGAAGAAATGTAGTCATCCAAAAATCTTTCGGTGCCCCGCTGGTAACATGTGATGGTGTCACCGTCGCAAAAGAAATTGAACTCCCGGACCCATACGAGAATATGGGTGCCCAATTGCTCGAATCCATCGCAACCAAAACAAATGACGTCGCTGGAGATGGAACCACCACTGCTACGCTCTTGGGGCAGGAAATTCTTCATGAAGGTTTCAAAAACGTCACAGCCGGTGCCGATCCGATGCAGTTAAAAATCGGTATCGACAAAGCTGTAAATGCTGCTATTGATGCGATCACCGCACAGAGCCGTGCTGTCAATACACATGAAGAAATCCTACAGGTCGCCTCAATTGCCGCCAACGACCCCGCAAATGATAGCAACATTGGCGCGATTGTGGCTGAAGCGATCGAGAAAGTTGGAAATGACGGAGCAATCACTATTGAAGAAGGTAAAACTTCGGAAACTGCTGTTGACATCGTTGAGGGGATGCAGTTCGATCGCGGTTTCTTATCACCGAACTTTGTAACGGACATGCAGGCACAAGTCGTCGAATTCGAGAACCCTTTTATTCTTATCAATACAGAGAAAATTTCGACAGTTGCAGACCTCGTGCCGATTATGGAAAAGGCGATGCAACTTGGGCGTCCGCTGTTCATTATCGCTGAAGATGTAGAAGGCGAAGCACTTTCGACATTAGTGGTGAATAAACTCCGTGGCACCCTTCAAGTCGCCGCAGTAAAAGCCCCCGGGTTCGGTGATCGACGCAAGGAGATGTTAGAAGATATCGCAATCCTGACGGGCGGTCAAGTCATATCTGAAGAGACCGGTATCCGCTTGGAAAACATTGTCGTCGGTATGCTCGGCACAGCCCGACGTGTCGTCGTTGACAAGGATAACACCACAATCGTCGGCGGGAGTGGCGCGAAAGAGAGCGTTGAGGGGAGAGTCGCACAGATTCGTCAGCAGATAGAGGACACAACTTCTGAGTATGATCGCGAGAAGTTAGAAGAACGGCTCGCGAAACTCGCAGGTGGCGTTGCTGTTGTCAATGTCGGTGCTGCTACAGAAGTAGAGATGAAAGAGAAAAAGGCACGCTTTGAAGACGCACTCGCTGCGACGCGTGCCGCGATAGAGGAAGGTATTGTCCCGGGCGGCGGCACCGCGCTCTTACGTGCAGCAACCTCGCTCGGTGGTTTGGAACTTGATGGCGATCAAGAGACGGGACTCAATATTATACGCAGCAGCTTAATTTCGCCTGTCCGTGCTATTGCCGAAAATGCCGGAATGGAAGGTTCAGTTGTTGTCGCGGAAGTACAAGCCGGTGAAGGCAACTACGGGTTCAACGCTGCTACAACCGAATACGGCGACATGCTCGAAGAAGGGATCGTTGATCCGACAAAGGTCGTCCGCTCCGCTTTGCAGAACGCCTCCAGCATCGCAGGTTTGCTCTTAACGACAGAAACCCTCGTTACAGAGATTGAAGAACCGCCGGATATGACCGCTGAAGCAGCGGATCCGCATGCTGGGCACTTCCATTAGACATAGAACTGCTCATCAGAGGGCGTGCTTCATAAGCGCGCCTTCTAACACCACCGGACAGCACTTCAAGCACTATTCACCGTTACGCTGTATCTGGTACCGAGGTTCCATCCCGCTATCCCAATCACAATCCAGACAGAACATCATATCCGACCCCAAGTACTGGATATTTTTACCCTTACACTCCGGACACACCTTAACCGGCTTTTCGAGCTCATCCGCCGCGTTGTGTTGGAAAATACTCAGATAGTATACCTTTAACTCACCCGGATAACGGTGTCCCATTGAACAACGAATTTGATGTGAGTTATCACTTTCAAAACGGTCGATTGTTTCCCGAAGGAACGTTAACCGACGATGGCAGATAGGACATGGGTTAGGGGTCAACTCCTTCAGGACAACCAGATCCGTATTTTCCTGTTGGATGGAAACTACCAAGGCGAGATGATGCGCGAGTTGCAAATGCGACACACCCTCGTAACCGAGTGTTTCAGCCAGCTCCGAGACAACTTTCGCATAACTTTTCGGACTCAGCACGACCTCCGTAGGGATCATTGTTCCGCCTTTTAAACTTGAGAGAAGCCGATAGATACGTTCCAGAATGGGCAGTCACCCCCTATCCTTTTCCCAATGAGAGAGAATTAAGATGTCCCATCCCCGGACGGTTCAGAAGCCTGAGTCCGATTGGTATTCCGAGCAAGGGGTGATGCTGATACATTTCTTTGGCTCCGATACGCATCAGCAGATTGATTCCGGATCAGCATTAAGTCGTCTCCGTCTCGTTCAATAATATCGTCCTGCATCAGTGTAACTTCATGCTTCCGCATACTCGTCATGAAATTGATAGTGACGCGCGCTGTTGCTTCCAATTTAATACGCCAACCGGTCTCCGTTAGTGTCCGTGTGAACCGATCGCTTATATCAATTGACTGCATCTGTGCAGCGTTGATAATAGTACCACTTGCTGCCTCGGTCTGATTTGATTGGGTCTCAACCACATTTTCGTTATTATTTTGTTCTGCCATGCTTTACTCCATTTCTGTAGCAGTTTGAAATATATTTTAACACAGCAAATCACGAGTTGTCAAACTTATTTCAAGTTAGCCATCAACCATCGGCTATCAGTTGTCAGTTTTCATAAGCAAGTGGTGAAGTGCTGACGGCTGATGGTTAAAAACCAAAATCCATTTGACATCAATCCCATAATTAGGCTATAATATGTTGTAAAACGGATTTAGAACATATATGCGATTCACCTATTTTTGGCCCGGATGGGCAGTTGCACTCGGTATCGGGATTGTCATTGGCATCACGCTCTTGGTCTACCTCCGAACAGCGCACGCTATGCATCCGAGGTATCGGTTTTTACTCATTGCAATACGGATCTGTGCAGCGTCGATTCTGCTCGGTTGCCTCTTAGCACCCGTCATCCTTGAAAAGAAGGACATCACACCACCGACACATCTCTCTATCTTAGTAGACACATCGCGGAGTATGGAACTCGTTGATGCCCCTATAAGCACGGCACCGACATCTCGCCTAAATCAAGTGAATCAACTGCTGTTCAATCCACAAGCACAACTCCTCCAGACTTTACGCGACCGGTTTGAGGTGCATCTCTATCCTTTTGATACAGGACTTCATCAGAGCATAGTGTTACCCCAAGACCTTGACGCTGAAAGTTTACCACAATTTGAGCCGAAAGGAACACTCACCGACATTGGAACTGCTATACGTGAAGTCGCAGCTGCATGGAAAGGACAACAAAACGCCGGGGTTCTACTTATTACCGATGGTGGGCATAACTCCGGGCAGTTGTCCTTAGCGGATATTGCTGCGTTGGGAGTGCCAGTCTATGCAATGGGTGTCGGCTCGGCAGAAGCCCCAAAGGATATCCAAATTCAGCATGTTGATTACACACCTGTTGCCTACACAAACCACGAGAATATCATCCGTGTGACGGTTGGGCAAACGGGGTATATCGGTAAAACGACGCGCCTCTCTCTGCGTGAAGTGAAGCGTAAAACCCTTGTAGATACCGCAACATTAACCTTTGAACAGCCCCAAGACACAACAGCCGCGAGTACGACCACAAAACAGATTGTTGAGTTAAAATTAACACCGCAGGTCGAAGGGAACTTTCAATATACCGTTGAACTGCCAGCACTTGATGGCGAGTTGACAGAAGCAAACAATCAGAAAACATTTTCAGTGAAAGTTGTAAAGGCAAAACTCAATGTTTTCTATCTCGAAGGCAGACCGAGATGGGAGTACACGTTTTTAAAACGGGCATTAGAACGAGATCCTGATATTGAGGCCACCTGCGCAGTTTTATTACGCAACAAATCTAAGCAGTTTCCGCCTGATAATACAGTGCTTAGCCGTTTAGATGGATACTATCCACAAACGACACCAGCATCCGAAACGCCACGATTTCCTGAAACGCCTGCTGAACTCTCCAAGTACGATGTGTGGATTTTAGGCGACTTAGGCGTTGATCATCTTACCAGCACGCAGCAACGCGCAATTGTTGACTTCGTTGAAATACAAGGAAAATCTATCATATTCCTGCCCTCTCGCAGAATGCTTGGCATGAATGGGCTGCGAAACACGGAATTGGGGCAGCTTTTGCCGATTGATATTCCAAGAGGTGGCTGTCGTCGGCACGATACTGAATCCACTGTCCAACTCACTCAATCCGGTGAGTTTCATCCGATGCTGCAGCTGATGGAAACGCAACGAAATCAACCCTCGGTTTCAGGCGAGCATAACGCCGCAATCTGGCGAAACATGCCACCGCTATTTCGATCTTTTAGTGGATTTCGTCTTCGGGGCGGCGCAACAACCCTCATGAAAAGTGGGAAGGGCAGCCCTATTCTGATCCTTCAGAGAGCTGGCTTAGGCAAAAGCCTTCTAATTGCGGCGGAAGGACTCTGGAATTGGGACTTCGGCGTTAATACTTTTAAAGATACCCGTTACGACGACATCTACGCACGCTTCTGGGCGCAAGCACTGCGATGGATGGCAACGGATACCGATGACGAAAAATTACATCTTACCACGGATGCGAATACCTATGCTATTGGGGATACCGCGAAGGTCACGGCATATTTATACTCTAAGTCCTATCGCGCGACACAAACGGACGCGACAGTCCAATTTGAGGTCGTGCCACCTGAAGGCGCGCCTTTCCAACTCCAGATTCGCGGGGTAACCGAAAGTACGGACGCATCATCTTCACAGCAGACCGATATGGGGAACCTCTACACGGCGCAATTTACACTATTACAGAATGGAATCTATCATATTCGTGCCACTGGAAGAACTGGCGACCAGACACTCGGTGAAGATCAAATTGATATCCATGTTCATCCACAACTCGCTGAATTGGAAGCACCACAACTCAATGAAGACCTGCTGAAACAACTCGCCACGGAAACTGGCGGTGCCTATTTTACGATGGCGGATGCGGAATCGGTAGCGGAAAATGTCGCCGATGTCCAAAATCCTGTATTTGTTGATGCGGAACGCGAACTCTGGAACCATCCATTGATCCTCATTGCAGTCGTCGGATTATTAGGAACAGAATGGTTTTTACGCAAACGGATCGGACTGACATAAAGGAGCAGTGTGCTGTGATGCAATCAATAAAGTGGAAACCGGTTTTAATCTGCTGTCTTCTATTGGGTATATTCGGCAGTGTGCATATTGGACAAAATTTGCTCGCTACGGGTGCCCCAATGACTATCGCCCAAGTCCATTACAGCGGTGGTGGTGATTGGTACGGGGACGCAACCGTTATTAAGAATTGGCTCCGGCTACTTCGGACCCGAACGGATATTGAGACCGCTGACGATAGAGTCATTCTTAAACTCACGGATCACACCCTTTATCAGTATCCGATGCTCTACCTTGTCGGGCATGGAAATGTTCGATTCACCGAAAGTGAAGTCGAGGCGTTAAGGGATTACCTCATGAACGGTGGATTTCTGTTTGCCAATGATGATTACGGACTCGACAAGAGCTTCAGACGTGAAATGCAAAGGGTCTTTCCTGAACAAGAACTGCAACCGATACCGAATACACACCTAATTTACCGTTGTTTCTATGAACTGAAAGGACTACCGAAAATTCATGAACATGATGGTGAACCCGCACAAGGATTTGGACTCTTCCACGATGGGCGAATGGTCGTTTATTATGCTTACAGTGCTGACATCGGCGATGGACTCGAAAATGCTGATGTACACCCAACGGATACACCACAGGTACGCGAACTCGCTGCAAAGATGGCGGTTAATATCGCTGTATATGCACTAACACACTAAAAGGGCAAGGTAAAATGAACACACAAAATGTAAACAACGCTTATGAAAACCTAATTGCTCGATTGGGGGCAATTCGGCGACAGTGGTGGTGGCTCACTTTTTCTGAAGGTCTACTAAAATGCATCGGTATTCTCGCACTCGTCACGGTGGGCACCCTTATCATTTTAACCATTAATATTCACGCGTGGCAGTCTCCTTTTTTGCTCTGGGTCCGTGTCGGGATCCTCTTACTATCAGTAGCCATTGGTATCTATACCCTCATCCGAACCCTTATTTTACCGCTCTGTCATCGACGCACGGATGCTGTGATCGCAGCGCGTCTCGAATCGACACAAGCGGAAAGTGAACTCGCATCCGAAAACCGGATTCTGAGTGCTGTGCAGCTTTGGAAGAACTTGACAGATAACCGACTCGGTTATGCACCGGAATTTATTGAACACCTGATTATTCAAACCGACGAAGATATGAAAAATATCCGACATAGACGGGTGTTTCAAACCGAATTTCGGAAAATTAGGCGGAATGCTGGTATTGCTGTTGCGGGCGTAGGGCTTCTACTCATCACCCACTTTCTCTTGCCCAATGCTTTCACCGGTTTAGCCACTGCCTTTCAAACTTTGCCACAGACGCTACCGGACAGTCACAGAGATTCAAAACACGCTATCCAGATTACGGAAATTCAACCCGGCAGTGTTCAAATTGAACGCGGCACCGATGTTAACGTCACCGCAAAGGTTACCGGCCACATCGGCGCGCCGGTTACACTCTATTATCGTGTCGGAGACGGCAGTGAAGGGACGTCAACAGTAACATGGCAGCCGATGCCTATGCAGCGCACAAGCGACCTACAGGTGTCAGAAAGTGATCCCTCTTATCACGTGACGCTTAAAAATGTGAACCGACCGCTCCAATACTATATCAATGTCAAAGAGGTAGCGTCGGCACAGTATCAGGTAACAATTAGCGACGAACCGATTGTCACCCAATTTCAGTATCGGCTTAGCTACCCCGCCTACACGCAATTGCAATCTCAGACATTTCCAGCGAACACGGGCGATATCCAAGCACTCTTCGGAACAGAACTCGTATTTACTGGCGAAAGTAACAAACCGCTTGAGAAAGCGCATCTCGCGTTTGAAGACTCCGATGATGTACCTTTGGAGATTACAGCACCGCACGCATCTGATCCGCTTGTTGACCGAATAGAAAACGGACAGCTCCCGGAAGCAATCCCGAAACCTCCTACAATGCGTGGATCTTTTGTTGCGCAACAGAGTGGAAACTACCGTATCCATATTACCGATGTTGAAGGTTTTACAAATCGCGATCCTATTAACTATACGCTCACCGTTCTCAGAGATGCTGCGCCTGATGTCAATATCGTTTCACCTGCGCGGGATACCGTTTTGGATAATGAAATGTTAGTGGAACTACAAGTGGAAGCTGCTGATGATTACGGTATACAAGCACTTCAACTGGTATATCATGTTGAGGCGGAGGGCGCTGAAGAGATAAAGGTCCCATTGAAGCGGTGGGGTGTCGAGAACGTACCTGTCCGCAGGTCAGTCTCCGTATCATACACATGGGATGTTGACCGGATCGGTATCTTTCCGGGTGAGACAATCGCTTATTATGTTCAGGCTCTGGATAACGATAATGTTTCAGGACCGAATATCGGCAAGTCCCCGACCTATACGCTCCGTTTTCCATCGCTCTCCGAATTATACGATTCCGTTGCTACTGAGCAGGAGACAGAACAACAAGGTCTTGAAGAACTCGTTGATGAGCAAGCAGATGCAACAGGTTTGATTGACACGCTACTCGGTAAAATCAGAAAGAGCCAAGAACTCACCCTTAACGATGAGAACTTGATGCAACAGGTGCTTGAAAATCAGAAGCAGATTGAGCAGACAGCGAAGCAGTTAGTTGATGATATGAAGCAGACTGCCGAAGAGATGGAACAGAATCGACTCTTTGACACTGAGACGATACAAAAGTATCAGGAACTACAAAATCTGATGGAGAAAGCACTCTCTGAAGAACATAAAGAGATTTTGCGGAAGTTGTCAGAAGCGTTGGCGAAGCAACAGATGAATGAACAAGAGAGATCAATGATGGAGGCGAATCTCAGCCAAGAACAGTTTTTACAGCAACTGGAGCGCGCGAAGTCGCTTTATGAACAAATTCTCCTCCAACAAGAACTCGAAGCGGCTGCGAAACAGGCAAAAGCACTCGCTGAACAACAGAAGCAGTTGATGGATACGTTGGAAACGCTGCCGCAGTCTACCCCGACAACCGATCTCGCACAAAAAGAGGACAAAGTCGGTGAGGAATTCGGGAAACTCAGTGAGAAATTAGATAACCTCGGCACTGAGATGGGCGAACTCGCAGAAAATAAAGAGAACGCTCCGCCACAGATAGAACGGCTCGCAGACGAAATCAAACGCCTCAACCAGTTTGCGAAAGATCATAACCTACCTGAGGCCCTTAAAATGACCAGTCAAAATCTCCGAAGCGGGCAAAATACAGAGGCACTTGAATCCGGACGTGCAGCCGAACAGACGCTGGCAGAACTCGCACAAGGGTTAGATAACGCTTTGGCATTCATGGAAGGCGCGAACGCAAACGAAACCATGACGGCTATGCAAGAAGCCGTTGAAAGCGGGATTCACCTCTCACATCTCCACGAGGAGGTACTTTCCAAGACAAATGACCTCATTACTACTGGGCAGACAGAGGCTTATATTCCGAGTGAAATCTTGCAATTACAACAACTCGCAGCGGATGAACTTAGCACAGCGGAAGGGATCGCTCGACTTTCCAATAAACTTTGGGAGTTAGGGAACCGACAGATAGAGGTTCCGAACAAAGTTATCTGGCATCTCAACGCCACAAACGATGCCCTCTCCCGTGCTGCACGCGCCTTAGAAGATAGACAACCCAGTCTCGCAATGCCAATTCAGAGAACCGCACTTGCTGATCTCAATCAGGCAGTTTTTGAACTCCTTGATGCGATGGCGCAGATGAACCAACAGATGGGTGCCAGCGGGTTGGAGAACATGATGGAGCAGCTCCAGCAACTCGCTGAGAGTCAGGAGCAATTAAACCAGATGGCGCAAAACCTGAGTCAACAGATGCGAGAACAGGGACAAACCCCCGGCTTTGAACAGATGATGCGTCAACTCGCCGCACAACAGGAGATGATTAGAGAGGCGACCCAGCGCCTTGCCGAACGCGCAGAACAGATGGCACAAATGTTAGGGAGCCTCGAAGAGGTCGCTGAGGACATGACGGAGGTTGAAAAAGCACTCCGACAAGGTGAACTCAGTGATCAAGTGCTCAATAGACAGCAGCAAATCTTGACGCGGATGCTTGATAGTTTAAAATCCCTGCAGAAACGGGATGTCGGTAAACAGCGCAAGGCTGAGGTCGCACAGAGACCGGAAACGCCTGCTCAGGAAGTCCCGCCGCTGCATCCTGAACTCCTCGAAATCGTTCAGAAATTAGAAGCCGCGCCACACGCAAAGGAGTTTGAGGACATTCCGTTCCAGTACCGAGAACAATTGCGGCGGTATTTCAAAGCACTTTCACAGAAAACGCAGTAAATACATTTTCTTAATTAGGACTTACGCACTTCCTCTTAAAGTCCCCCTGATAAGGGGGATTTAGGGGGTTAAAAACGTTTGAATATCTACTTTGGACGTGCAAAATATCCGTTTTCTGCTAAATTTGCGTAAGTCCTATTCATAACGAATGCAATGAAAGGATAACGCATGAAAACAGCGGTCAGTATCGTTGACGATGCATTTTACATTAACGAAGAAATCACTTACCCAGGTCGTTCCTATCAAGGACATAAGGTTGAAGGGTTGCTCATCAACACCCGCATGGTGCAAGGCATCTTTGATGACAGGAACCCAGAGACTATACATCTTTGGGAATACCCAGACACCGGAGAATGGGACCCCGAACGCAATACCCGCGAATTTTTAGCAGCGATGCCGACATGGCGCGCACACGGCGTATTGGCGTTCACCATCAACCTCCAAGGCGGGAGTCCCGAAGGCTACTCCAAAGCACAACCGTGGCACAACTCCGGTATAGAAGCCGATGGCAGCCTCAATCCTGATTATCTGTCGCGCCTTGAACGTATTATTGATTTTGCCGACGCGCTTGGTATGGTTGTCATCCTTGGTTATTTCTATTTCGGGCAGGACCAGCGAGTTAAGGATGAGAACGCCGTCAAAAACGCCGTTGACAACGCAACGGGATGGCTTTTCGACAAAGGGTATACAAACGTTATCGTCGAAGTAAATAACGAATGCAACGTCAGAGCCTATACGCATGAAATTCTAAAACCGCAACGGGTGCACGAATTGATTGAACGTGTAAAAGCGACGACACGCGACGGTAATAGATTTCTCGTTGGAACGAGTTACGGTGGCGGTAAGGTGCCGCTGGAAAATGTCATCCGTGCCTCCGATTTCTTACTTGTCCACGGGAACGGTGTCAGCGATCCGAATCGCATCATTGAGATGGTGCAACAGACACGCGAGGTACCCGGCTACCGTCCGATGCCGATCCTTTTCAACGAAGACGACCATTTCGATTTCGATAAACCCTTAAACAACTTTGTTGCTGCTGTGAGTCAATACGCCTCATGGGGCTATTTCGATCCGGGTGAAAACGATTATCACCACGGCTACCAATCCGTCCCGGTCCAATGGCAAATCAACACATCCCGCAAACGTGATTTTTTCCAGAAAGCTCGCGATATTACGGGTTGTTCTTCATAACATCAGGAAAGTAGCCTGTAATGTAATGGAAGGCGGATTTACGCATAGAAGCGTCAAACTTCCAAACCCACCTGAACGAACCGCAAGGAAATCTAAAAATATGCCACAAATTGACCCGATCTATTTTACTATTACTGTTGTCGTTATCATTCTACTTGCGACAAGCGTCAGAATTCTCAAGGAGTACGAACGCGCCGTTATCTTCCGGCTCGGACGATTTATCTCGACTCGCGGTCCCGGACTCGTGCTGATGATACCGTTCTGGATTGAACGGATGCAAAAAATCAGCCTCCGTGTTATTGTCAACGATGTTACGCCACAGGATGTCATAACAAAAGATAATGTTTCCGTGAGTGTCAACGCGGTGCTTACCTTCCGGGTAACCGAACCCGATAGAGCGGTGATTGAGATCGAGGATTTCGGCTTCGCGATTGGTCAAATTGCACAGACAACACTCCGGAGTGTGCTCGGACGCGCTGAACTTGACGATCTACTCTCCGAACGCGAAAAACTGAATCAGGATTTAGAGGAGATCATCAAAAGGCATTGTGAACCGTGGGGTGTTGAGGTGCAAGCAATGGAAATCAAGCACGTGGATCTCCCGGTCGAAATGCAACGCGCAATGGCGCAGCAAGCGGAAGCGGAACGCGAACGCCGCGCCAAAATCATACACGCCGAAGGTGAATTTGAATCCGCCCAAGTGTTAACAGATGCCGCAGAAATTCTCAGTCAAACCCCGACAGCCGTGCAACTCCGATTCCTGCAAGCATTAGTAGAAGTCAGTGCCGAGAAAAACTCAACCGTCGTCTTCCCAATCCCGATAGATTTACTGAGTCCGTTCCTCGAAAAGCTGAAAGATTAAGAGTTTATGGTGATATGTAATACAATTTCTGTTTAGGACTTACGCACAGTTTCTTAAAGTCCCGGGCCCTCCTGATAAGGGGGGATATAGGGGGTTGGGGGATTTAGGGGGTTAAAAAACCATGAACGCGCATCAAGCAAACCGGTACACACAGTTCATCACACCCCTCGGCGGAATTATTGCGCTTATCTGTTTCTTTTTCCCGTGGCTCACGACGACAAATAATTTCAGAGACGAATCAGGTTTTCAATTTACTCAGTCAGGTTTTGTGTTTTCCATGTTTAACCCTACTGTTTTCATAGCAAGTGTTATGATTGTCGGTGTGGGTCTCTATATGGTAATTCGCCGAACGCCTTGGAAATCCAGCGTCCCTGTTCTCATTAGCAGCGGTGTCGGACTCGCGATTCTTTTCGCAGAGCAATTGGAGCATACCAGACTGAACCGGATTTTTGATCATAGGAATTCCGCAATCGAGTTAGGCTTTTGGGGCGCATTCGCTGGACTTATAATCGCTGCACTTGGGACTTTCTTAATCAGAGCAGAAATGGAAAAGGCGCGTTCTAAAGATTCTGTAGACGTAAAACAACTCTGGTTTATCATACATGCTGGTGGGATTATTGCACTATTTGGCTTCTTCATGCCCTGGGTGGAGCGAAGTTCTATACCAGGTCATAGTTTTATGAAGACAGGTTTTAGTCTTATGAATTGGCATTCTCTCATCATATTTGCTTTCGTCGCGACGGTAATCGTCCTTGTAGGTAGTTTCTACACGTTGGTGAGTGGAAATCTCAGGAGATTAAGGGTAGTGGTTCTTGTGAGTATCGGTATCGGACTTTGGATTCTTTTTGCCTACTATTGGGATTTTTATGCTCTGGAAATTTACAGGCCAAAAATCCTAGGAAAGTCACCTAAGTCCCCTAATGAAACGCTTGGACGTTCTATTAGCTTCGGTTTCTATTTGACAATTCTCGGATATATCGTCTCTGCATTTGGGATGTTCTGCGGTTGGGATGTTCTTGATCAAGAGAAAAATAAAGATGAGCAGGTGGAAGTTTCCGAGGCGTGAAAAACATTTAGGACACTATTGGCGAACTTAACAGAACCTATACCGTTTCCTCAGAGGCATCTCGGTTACAATCCGTCAATGCTATAGGACCGAATTTTTCAATTGAGTGGTATCTATAATCCTGAAAACCTTGATTCTGACGATTAACATCGCCAATAGAGAAAGATCATGAACACATATCAAGCCAACCGATACACACAGTTTATCACACCCCTCGGAGGCATTATTGCCCTTATCTGTTTTTTCTTACCGTTATCGCCCTTATCTGTTTCTTCATGCCGTAGGTTTTGATCTCGCGAAGTGGAATCCTCTCATTACAATTGCTTTTATTGCGAGTGTCACAATTGTTGTAGTCAATCTCTACATGCTAAAGCGGGCGACGCTTTGGAAATCAAAGGTACCTGTTCTCGTCAGCAGCGGAATTGGTCTTGGTGTTATTTTTTCTTACTATATTGATTATTTGACTACGCTAAATACGCTAAAAAAAACTGAAACAGAAATAGGTACAGATCCACTTAGATTTGGCTTGTGGGGAACACTTATTGGATTTATCGTCGCTGCGGTTGGGATGCTCTTAATCAAAACAGAAAATGAGCACAAACAAGCAGATATCCCCGCAAAGCCTGGATAACATCTATTCAATTTCCGTCGTTAAAAAATTCAATTTTACCACCCAACGTTGAAAATAATTCGATGTTGGGTGTTTTTTATACAATCTATCTCATAAATATCAGTTTACATGTTCCGAAAGAACCCTTTTTAGAAGAGGTATTGCAAGTCCCCCTGATAAGGGGGATTTAGGGGGTTTCTTCCATCAGAAATCCGCCCTTCCAAACCGATTTTCTGATGAATTTTCATCTGCATGGGTTAAACCCTTCTGTAGGAGCGAGCTGCGCTCGCGATGCTTACTGATCGCTGACTGCTATCTCCTCTGACAGCCGAAAGCCGACAGCTAACAGCTATCTTTCTGACAACTGACAACTATTTCCCTGTAGGAGCGAGCTGCGCTCGCGATGCTTACGGGCAACTATTTCCCTGTAGGAGCGAGTGTTTTTGCTTACAGGAAACACCCCAGCAAAAACAGTATTTCTTGTCGCTCGCGACTCTTACTGAAAACTGAAAACTGAAAACTAATGACTAAAAAAGAGGTGACAATGGAACAAATTCGACGAGTGCGCGTGTCCAGCGCACGCATTTGGATACTGATCCTGTTCTTGGTAACGACACCGATTTTCGCAAATACACAAAGTCCAAAACGCACCCTTCGGGCGGTATGGGTGGAGAACCCGCCCGTTATTGATGGAGACCTAACAGACACAGTCTGGCAAGATGCTGACATTGCAACTAATTTCTTCCGAGCAAAGGAGGGCGAAACACATCCCGCTGAATTGGGCACCGAAGTTCGGGTGCTATACGATGAAAATACACTCTATATCGGCGTGCGATGTGAGGAACCGGACATGAAAAGTCTCCGAGAAACCCTAACGCGTCGGGATTCTCCAGTCTGGCAGAACGACTGTATTGAGGTAATGCTTGATACCTATCACGACCAGCGCAACTGCTACATTTTTGCGATCAATACGCTCGGTACACAGGCAGATGAAAGGGTTGGCAATGAGAGCGTTTTCGACATGAGTTGGGACGCGAAATGGGAAGCGAAAGTAAAAAAACACCGTGATCATTGGACAGCGGAGCTTGCAATTCCGTTTCGTGAGCTGCGTTTTAATCGTCAGGATACGACTTGGGGCATCAACTTTTGGCGGGTACATCCGATAAATGGTCAATCCTACTCGTGGGCAGAGACGGCTTTTTTCTCACGCGTGTCGGAATACGGCGATTTGACTGGGTTGGATTTGGAAAAGGTGAAAACAGAGCAGAAACTCGGAATACTGCCTTATGGCAGTTATCGTGCGCTCGTTAATCGTCCTAACGACCTTGATGGTGGGTTAGACCTGATGCTCCCGATTTCAACGCACCTAATCTCGAATGTGACGCTGAATCCCGATTTTTCACAATTGGAGAGCGATCCGACGCAAATTAACATCTCAAGCGATCGGGAATTGTTTCTGCCAGAACGCCGTCCGTTTTTCAGAGAGGGTGCTGAGCTGTTTGAGTTACCGCTGGACCTGTTCTATACCCGGCGCGTCCAAGAAATTGATGTCGGTGCAAAAGCGACAGGTAAAATTGGCAGTTCTAATTTCGCGCTCATCAATACCTACGGTAAAATGATTGATCGGTACGATGCAGATGCGAAAAAGCAGGTGAATCTCTTAGCGGGTCAGATTAATCATGACATTGGAGAGCGGACGGTTATCGGTGCGATGGGGATCCACAAACACCAAGCCGATCGGGATGTCGCACTCCTATCGCTAAATGGACGGTTTGGATTGCATCAAGACTTGACTGCAGCGTCTCAGTACGCCGTTGATTGGGTTGATGGTGAGATGCACTCGGCATATCATGCTTCTATGGAATGGATTCACGAAGGCTGGTTTGGCAACGTCCGGCTTGAGGAGATTCAGGACGGTTTTCGTCCAAACGAAATGGGACTTGAGGAGGAGGCGTTCCGCCTCGCACGCGCCCATCTCAGATACAGACATGAGTTTCCAGCAGCACATTTCGTAGAATCCTTTTGGGTGGATACGCGCCATTTCCATCAAACCAATGCGCAAAGGTTGCTGCGGGAACGGTTGAGCGAGTCTCGTTTCTACATCGACATCGGACGATTTAACTTTTTCGTTTGGGGTGGGTTCGGTCAACTTCGTGAGGTCGGTCGACTTTTTGATACCAAGTTTATCAGAGCAGACGTTGATTATCAGGCACCGTGGGGGCAATTGTCGGTTCTCAATCGATTCGGCACGCGTCGGGATCAATTCAATCGATTTACGAGTTTCTCTGGTGGGGTCAACCTTTTCAGCAAACTCACCATTGATTTGGATATCGAAAACTTTTTTTGGCGTGCCCATCGGAATACCCTTATCTTCCGGCTCCGCAGCAATTACCAATTTACGCAAAAAATCGGTTGGCGCATTTTCATTGAACGTGTAGATGAACGGATGCGAAATGAGATCACTTACAACTTCAATTCGATCTTCGACTACGAATTTACGCCGGAAAGCCACTTCTTTTTTGTGATTGCTGATAGCCTACCAGGGGATCGTGCCGTATTTGCGAAGTTGGCGTATCTGTTTGAACCCACCCTCCCAGATTTCGCTCAATTTAATTGACGGAGATTCATTTTTTAAGGTGGGTTCTTGCTTGATTGATAAAATTTTTATTTTTTTTTCAAATTATGCACCCTTTTTGGTAACGAATTGCGTCTTTAATAATTGAAAGCCGATGATGAACTAAATGACAGGATTTGATGCAACACATGAATATTTATGAGATGCGAAAAAAACGAACTTTTTTTGAGCGTATCTGACTAAACTATCAAATACCTAAAGTGAACCTTCAAAGAATGAAAAAATAAAAAGGGAGTAAATCATGACTACTAAAATTCGTCAGCAAAACGGCATCACAATTTTGGAACCCAACGGAAAACTCATCGGACCCTCCGTATCAGCATTACGGACAGCACTCTCGCCGGAATTAGACGTAGCCGAGGCACCCCGTATCCTCATTAATTTCGAGAACGTCAATAAGATTGACAGCACAGGACTCGGCGCACTCATGGGCATCCGTGCCATCACAGCACGAAAGAAAGGCCGTGTCGGAGTCGTCAATGTCAGCAAACAGATCAAAAACCTGATTGTTCTCAGCCGACTCGTGCGAGTCTTTGAGCATTACGACACCGAGGACGCTGCGGTTTCCGCACTCTCCGCCTAAAATCCAAAATTTCGTAATACATCAACCGGGGGTGGTTTTACCACCCCCATTTTTGTTGGCATACCTCTGCAGTTATTTGCTTAGAGCTTCCAATCGCGACCTAACTTACTGCTGATAGTTGATAAAGGAGGGAAAATGAACCCAAAACGCATTAAACGCTGGCAGGCAGAATTTGAAAAGGCAGATACGGAAACAGTTCAACAGATGCTTGCTGAAGCACCAGAACTCGTAAACGTGAAAGTGAAATAGAACCTACCAATCCTCATCAAAAAACGGCGTACTCGGATAACTGTAAACGTTACCTTCGTAGTTCTTAAGTTGAATCTCATCGTCATCGAAAGCCACAACCGGATCAGGAATCAGCGCGATTTTTCCACCACCACCGGGCGCATCAACAACATAATGCGGCACACCGAGTCCCGATATATGTCCACGCAACGCCGCAACAATGTCTAAACCCGTCTGCACCGCTGTCCGAAAATGATCAGTCCCAACAATAAGGTCCGCTTGATAGATATAATACGGTTTGACCCGAATCCGCAGCAATCCCTTCATAAGTTCCACCATGACATCAGGATCGTCGTTTACGCCTTTCAGAAGAACCGTCTGGTTCCCCATAGGTATTCCAGCATCGGCTAACATGCCACACGCTTTTTCCGTTTCAGGTGTAATTTCGCGGGGATGGTTGAAGTGTGTGTTGATGTAAAACGGGTGATACTGCTTCAGGATCGCACACAATTCAGGCGTAATACGTTGCGGTAGCGTTACAGGGACACGCGAACCGATTCGGATAATTTCCAAGTGTTCAATCGCTCGTAACCCACCCACAATCATATCAATCTTCTTATCCGTTAGCATCAGCGGGTCACCGCCAGAGATAATCACATCGCGGATTTCTGGGTGTGCCTGAATATAGGCGAGACCTCTTTCGACATTATCCTCAGAAATCGAATGTGGGTCACCGACTTTCCGTTTACGGGTACAGAACCGGCAATAGATGGGGCACATATAGTTAACATAAAAGAGTGCGCGGTCAGGGTATCGGTGCGTAACGTTTGGCACCTCGCTATCGTCTTCTTCGTGGAGCGGATCCTCTACGCCTGTACTGATTAACTCTTTCGGGTCAGGGACAACCTGCTTCCAAATCGGATCACCGGGTTCTTCTATGAGACTGAGATAATACGGATTGATACGGATCGGAAATTCTTTATGAATACGCCGCATCTCCTCTATGTCAACATCGAATGCAGCGGCAAGTTTTTCTGGGGTGTTGACAGTGTCTCTAACAAGACGTTTCCATTCTTCCATATATGTGTGTCCGTCCTTTTGAAATTTTCGATATTTCAGAACTTACGCATTCTTCTATGATAACCTATGTATTACTGCTGGCGGGGTTTGAAACCCCGCCAGCAAGGGAGATACGTAAGTCCTATATTTTAAACCTGTTCCCCCGTAAGCGTGACGGAATGAGGGGGACAGGACACGGAATTCGCTGATGCTGCTACGGTGCTGCCGTGTAGTTTTCGATCGTCACTTTTTTCATAACATTACCTTCGCGAAGTGATTCTACGACATCCATCCCTTCAATAACTTTCCCAAATGTGGTGTAGTTGCCGTTTAGATGTCCAACATTTCTCGGATCCGAAGTGAGACAGATATAAAACTGACTTCCGGCGGAGTCGGGGTCCTGTGTCCGTGCCATCGCAATGACACCTTCCGCATGCGGCGGCATCTTGTCGCGAAGGTCGGGATCCTGAAATTCACCCGGGATTGTCCATCCAGGACCGCCGGTGCCGGTGCCTTGTGGGTCTCCGCCTTGGATCACAAAACCCGGGACATACCGATGAAACGTCACACCATCGTAAAATTCGGAGGCAATCAACCGAGCAAAGTTCGCTACCGTCGCCGGGGCGGCTTCGGGATAAAGTTCTATTATAATGTTTCCTTTTTCGGTTTCTATCGTTACATTAGGCAATTGTTCACTATTGCATGAAACAACTGTCGCCACAAACGCACCTAATACGCTTATTCGCATGATTTTAGTGTGAAAACTGCAGATTTTCACGAATTCCTTTTCTGTTGTTTTATCGGTAAAGATTTACGCAAAATTCATTTTAAAGTCCCCCTGATAAGGGGGATTTAGGGGGTTTAAAACTAAAAAACCTACCATCGCGTGCTAAATTCGCGTAAGTCCTGTCTTATTTGGATTGTATCTGGAATCTTCGACGAGTATTTCCTACGCGGAACATAAGTGCATTCTCGGCGAAAATAAAAGTTGAAATACATTATACACTGATTCAGGCGTGAAGTCAAACAAAATTTGGGAAAATCATTTTTTTACTTACGCATCAAGGTGCTTGTTCGGATGGTTTTGGAAACCTTCGTGCCTGTCTGAACAGCAGCATTTATATTTATAAGACTTACGCACCGCTTCTTAAAGTCCCGCTGATAAGGGGGATTTAGAGGGTTGACTTCGCATTAATTAAGAGTGTCCAAGTAATTCTAAAATCTACCATATATTATAAAAAATTTTAGCCTTGACACCACAGCTTGGACATGGTATCCTAATAAGTAGGAGGTGGTTACCCTGCGGAACATCTCGACAGAAAATCAGAAAACACGCGAACTGTTAGCAACTTTGAAATTGCTTTCACCCGGAACCCCCCTGCGAGAAGGTATTGATTATATCAGCCAAGGTAAAACAGGTGGACTCATTGTTGTTGGTGATACCCCGGAAATCTTGGATTTGACAGAAGGCGGTTTCCGCATCAATTGCCAGTATACACCCGCACGTCTGTACGAATTGTCAAAAATGGATGGAGCGATTATCCTATCAGAGGATATAAAACGAATCGTCCGTGCCAATGTGACACTAAGGGTCAACCCATCTATTCCGTCAACCGAAACCGGGCTCCGCCATCGCTCTGCCGATAAATTTGCTAAACAGACAGACCATATGGTGCTTGCTGTCTCACAGAGTCGGAATACGCTCACCTTATATCTCGAAAACCAGCATTATATCTTCCGGGAGCGTCCAGAACTACTGTCCGGGGCAAATCAAACCATGCTTGCACTCACGCAGTACGTTAAGGCAATGCAGAACGCACTTACCATGCTGAATTGGGCAGAATTAAGTGGAAATGTCACGTTAGCGGATGTTGTCACCGCTATCCAACTCTGTGAGCGGGTCCGTCGCGCTGAACAGGAATTAAACCTCTATAGGATTGAGTTAGGCACACAGGCGCAATCCATACAACACATCCCTGAACTCACGACTGAAATTGAAAACGGGCTTTTGATTACGAAAGATTACTATCATGAGAGCCTTCGAGACGAATCTGAAGCACTCGAAAGGATTATGGGGCTTGATGCAAACAGTCTCGCAAGCCGGCGTAATGTCAATGAAGCACTGGGCTATCCTCGTGATATTCGGAACACCTTTGGAACTCTTGAGCCGCGCGGGTACCGGATACTCAGTCAAGTACCTCGCATTCCCTTCAATATTGTTGAAAACATTGTTCATAAGTTCAAATCGTTAGATAAAATTTACACTGCGGCTATTGGTGAACTCGAAGCGGTTGATGGTGTCGGACAGACAAGAGCATCAGCAATCAAGGATACGCTCGCACAGATGAAAACCAGTACCGCCCAACCACATCTCCTTGAGTTATCTGGGTTTGAGTAGTAAGGCACCAAGCTGATGCTCTGTAGACAAAAAATTGGAAAATTGAATTAAAGCCAAATATAAAAACAATTAATAAGGAGTCAGAAAATGAAACAGCTCATCGCTTCACCGCAGGAGTATAACTTCGCATTGCGTAGGATTTTGATGATCGGGCTGCTGCTCGTGCCTTTCGCCTTTGCAGGTTGTGGTGGAAAACTCGGAAAGGTTGAACCACCTGTAGTGGATACGGCAATTGCAGACGCTGAGGCAGCTATTGCAGCGGCAGAACAAGTGGATGCTCCGTCGCTGGCCCCTGAGGCATTTGGAGCCGCTAAATTCAATCTCGAAGCTGCAAAAACAGCCCTTGAAGAAAAAAGAGGAAGTGACGCACTCCAGTTCGCATATCAAGCAGTCGCTGATGCTAAGCTTGCTCGAAAAAGTGCTATCAACATTGCCAAAAACTCGGAATTGAATGCAGCGATCTTTCAGAAAGAGGCAAAGGCGGAGGTACTCCGTCAGAAACTCAGCGACAAGGAGTCGGAACTCAGACGCACCCAGTCCGAGATGCAGGAAGTCCGCGGCGAGGAAACACAATTGAAACAGAAAGTTCGCGACCTTGAGAAAAGGAACCGTGAGTTGAGCATTACACATGAAAACTATGGTAAACAGGTTGCCGAACTCCTTAAAACTGTTGAAGAAATGCAGACAGACGGACAGCGGGCGGAAACTGAAATACGGAACTATGGAAAAGAGATTGCGACACTTCGTCGCAAAATTGAAGTCACCGATAGGATCGTCAAAGAAGAGGGGTATCAAAAGCGGGCAGCTATTGCTGAGGCAGAGTCGCTCAGAAAACAGATCCGCGAACAGGCAGAAATCTATACCAAGAAACTCGCAGAAGCGAGTCAGCAGGGTATCGGTGCCAAACACGCAGAATTTCTCAAGCAACAAGCACAAAAAGCGCGCGCCTATGTTGACAGCCAACCCCCACTTTCACCTGCTAAAACGGGGCGCACCTCTCTTTCCACAGCGCAGATCGCAGCTGGCAAAGCCGCACTCAGTAAGTGGGAAAATGCTTGGCAAAGCAACAACCTTAACGTCCATCTCGCTTACTATGGGCCCAACGTTGTCGCTGATAAAGTGGTGATTCGAGAAAGCAAAGAACAGCGAAGTAAAATTGATAGGCAACAACTCGAATCCGAGCTTCGCCAGATGGGCGCACATGCATGGTCGAAGGTCAAAATCGATACCGAAGTCGAAAGCGATAGCGTCATCGGTGTGCAGCAACTCAGTCGATTGGTTGTCCCTGCTGCTGACGAGAACGCTACTGCACTCTACAATATTTGGATTCGCGAAGTCTGGATGCATCAGGTCGGTAACGACTGGAAAATCCATCACGAAATCTGGAAAATTTTTGAGAACGTGCCAGACTTTTAAACTACGAGCGGAGGTTAAATCGTGAACGACGTACAAAATCGGCAACACAGTCCAAACAAACCCATTATATCTCGGAATCTGATCTGGGGTGGTGCTATTGCGGCAATCGTTATCGCTTTTATCGCATTCCTCGTGATATTCATGAGTTCCAGTGAAACCCCTACCGCCTTTTTGGCGAAGTGGAAAAGTGCTCTTGAATCCGGTGATGCCAAAAAGTATGAAGCACTCTGGGTAAAAAGTGAACGCCAGCGTCCTGAAAAGGGCTATCAGAATACAGCGAGGCTCCTCAGAAACAGTGTGAACTTCGCTGTTAACCTTGAAAGCAGCGGTCAACCCTATCGAGTCCCGAGATACCCGAATCGCTATCGAATTGAAGGGATTCCAGTAACGGCTTATCTGCCCGAAGGTCCCAAAGATCAAATGCGAAATCTTGTAATTGAGAAAAAGGGGCTCATTCAACAGCGATGGAAAATTATACAGGATGAAATCGTTGGTGAAGGAATTGTCGAGGCACTGACGCCTGATTCTACATCGCAACCCAATCAGGTCAAGCAATCCAACAGCCCTGTTGCACCGCTTGTACTCGCTTGGAAAGCGGCATTGGAAGCGCAGAATTTAAAGACCTACACCGACTTGTGGGATAAATCTGCCCGCAAAAAGAGAACCTCAAGTTTCCGGCGTGCTACAGACTTGCTGTCACAGACCCACATCGTTGATCTCCAGTATGCTACTTATTCCCCGGTTCCGACGCAGCGGAACCGCCATATTGTTGACGGCATTCGCGTAACTTTGCAGAGCGGCAGCGAGGTCATTGAAACCCACATCCGCACACTCACTATTGAGAAAAAAGGGTTTTTCAGGCGAAAATGGAAACTCATTAACGATCAGGTCGGTGAGATATCCGGGGCAATCGCACTTGCCCAAACTGAATCCGACAGTGCCAATACAATGTCCAGTAACGAGTCTAACGGAATCTTTGATGGCAACGCACCGCTTGATACAAAACTCAAAGTGAGCCAAGTTTTGGGGAAATGGCAGGCAGCTTGGGAAGGGAAGGACTTGAAGACTTATATGTCTACCTACTCAGACCAAGCCCTGATTACCCGGGTCACCGTGCGTGGTGGTAAGGAGACAAAAATCTACCTGACGAAAAAGCAGCTCCAATCCAAAATGAAAAGACTCAACACCATGTACGCTGAGATTCAGGTCGCCATCTCTAATTTGCAAATTAACGGGGACCGAGCAACAGCCGACGTTACGTTCCTTCAGAAATTTACCGGGACCCCCGCAAGTGGCACCCGGCCCGCTTATTCTGATTACGGCACCAAAGAACTCGATTTGATGGTTGATCCAACGGATGGGCACTGGCGAATCTACTCAGAGACATGGAGTCTCTACGAAAATGTACCGGAATTTCCAAAAATGTAGGGGAATGGTTGTCAGTGTACCAAACCAAACGCAAAATTGAGTTCGCTGATACGGATATGGCAGGGATCGTCCATTTCACACGATTTTTTGTCTTTATGGAATCCGCAGAACACGAATTCCTCCGTAGTTTAGGGACAAGTGTCGCAACCGAATGGAACGGAAATAAAATCGGGTGGCCCCGACTCGCAGCTTCATGTGAGTATCTAAGTCCACTCCGGTTTGAAGATGAGGTGGACATCCACCTCCAGGTCTCCAAGAAAGGGACCAAGTCGCTCACATATCAATTTCGCTTTACACATCAGGGAACGGATGTTGCACGTGGCGAAATCACAACGGTTTGTTGTATAACGAACCCGGGTGAAAAACTGCGTGCCATCCCGATCCCTGATTTCATTGCAGATCAGATACATTCGCCGCCATAACGTGCATCCCTCTGCAAGTCCCCCTGATAAGGGGGATTTAGGGGGTTTCTTCTATAGCAGCTGCTTCTGCAAGTCCCCCTGATAAGGGGGATTTAGGCGGTTTCTTCTATGCTTAAAATATCTCACTTATTCAAAGACTTCGGAACTGTCAAGGTGCTGCGGAACGTTTCATTGAGTCTCACAGGCGGTACATCCGTCGTTATCACCGGTCCCTCTGGTTCTGGTAAGAGTACGCTCTTACACATCATCGGTACCTTAGAAGAACCGTCGAATGGAATTGTGGAGATTAACAATATAAACCCGTTCACCCTCTCTGAACCTGAACTTGCGGCGTACCGCAATTCCGTAATCGGATTTGTGTTTCAGGAACATCACTTACTTCCGCAATATTCCGTGCTTGAGAATGTGCTGATTCCGACACTTGCCTTCAAACAGGAAACTGACGCGACCGAGCGTGCCGTTCAGCTGCTAAAACGGGTCGGACTCACGGATCGTCAATCGCACCGTCCTGCTGAGCTTTCAGGTGGCGAACGGCAACGCGTCGCGATTGCGCGCGCCCTTATTAATCAGCCGGACATCCTTCTCTGTGATGAACCGACAGGTAATCTGGACACTGCTACGGCTGATACTGTTGCCAACCTGCTCTTTGAGTTGCATCGTGCTGAGAAGACCCTATTGATTGTGGTGACACATAACCTCTCGCTTACCTCGCGCTTCGACCGGCATCTGCAATTGGTGGACGGTACTTGCACCATCGAAAGAGATGGCTAATACGCGCAACGGACGCGAAGAAAGATTATGCCGAGATTCTCTTGGAACTCCCTTAAACACTTTTGGCAGATACATCTTACCGTCGCACTTTGCACCGCTGTTGCTACAGGTGTACTTGCCGGTGCGCTGATTGTCGGCGATTCTGTGCGCGGGAGCCTACGAAGTCTGACGACAGAGCGACTCGGTACCATCCAACACGCCCTCCTTGCAGACCATTTTTTCCAACCCGATCTATTGCAGCGGGAAAATAAAGTGCCAGCAATTTTGTTGAACGGAACAGTCGTCGCACCACAGACGCAGACGCGGGCATCCAAAGTTAACATCCTCGGCGTAACGAACAATTTCTTCACGTTTTGGGAAGAGAATACCCCACCGAATCTCAACAAACCCGCTGGACAACCTTTCAACGCTATTGTCATTAACGAAGCACTTCAAAACGAATTGAACGTCCAAGTCGGCGATACGCTTCTGGTGAATATGTCTCAAGCCGCGGACATCCATCCAGAATTCCTGCTCGGTGAGCGGGACGCAGCCAACGCCATCCAGAGCCTCCGCTTGGTGATTAGCGATATAATTCCTACCAAAAATGCAGGAAGGTTCAGTCTGCAGGCACATCAAAGTCTCCCGTTCAACGCTTTCATACCACTCCCAGTTCTACAAAAAGCACTCGGACAAACGGACAAGGTGAATGCCGTATTTACGGCGGATACGGACGTAATTTCGGCGGCGGACCTGTCCTTAACCCTTGAAAGTCTCGGATTACGTATTAAAACGCATGAGAACCACTTCGATCTCCAAAGCCAGCAGTATCTCCTCAAACCGGTCCTGTCCGAAACCGCGCTAACAGTTGCCACTGAGAACCGCATACCAACGTTTCCAACACTTACCTACCTCGCAAATACAATAAGTGCTAACGATAAGAGCATACCGTACTCTACTATTGTGGCACTCCCGACGACTGAAGGCGAATTTGCGGGACTTATTAACAACCACATGACTGAAGCGGATCGACTCGCCTATCAGCAGGCGGATGATCAAGGACTAAAAAAAATAGAAGCTGAAAAGCGTGAAGAGCATAAAAAACTCCGAGAGGAAATTGACAAAATAGAAAAAGAGGTCAATAGTTTACAAGAAACAAAGCGGGCACTTGGCGGGACTCCCGCATATAAACAACAAATCGCAGAAGTCAAGCAGAAATTAGCAAGAGTTGAAAGTGCATTAAAGGCAATTAGCACTCGTAGCAAACCAGATGAGATTCATCTCAACACATGGGCTGCGGAGGACCTTGGAGCCAGTGTAGGTGACATTATCGCGGTTACCTATTATAGTGTCAGCACGGACGAAGAATACATTACCGAAACAGTCCTTTTCCGTCTCAAGGGAATTTTACCTATTGAAGGCATCGCAGCAGATAGAGACATGATCCCTGAATTTCCGGGTATTCACGATACCAACGATATGTCCGACTGGGAATCCCCTTTTCCAATTGATTACACTTTGGTGCGAGACAAGGACGAAAGGTATTGGGATGAATACGGCGCGACACCGAAAGCGTTTATTCCGTTGGGGATTGGCAAACAACTCTGGAAAAATCGATTCGGAGACCTTACTACAGTTCGGTTCGGCATTGCACCAGACACAGATATTCAGACGACACGCACGCGCTTTGAAACCGAAGTCCTCAAAAAGATTCAACCTGAGCAAGTTGGCTTTCAATTCTTATCCCTCCAAGCAGATGGACTTCAAGCTTCCGCCGGTGCCACAGATTTCGGGATGCTCTTTAGTAGTCTCAGCGTTTTTATTATTCTCGCTGTAGCATGGCTGGTTGAGATGTTTTTCCGTATCGGCGTGGAACAACGTTCGCGTGAGATTGGGGTTTTGCAAGCTGTTGGTTACCCACTCACCAAAATTCGCCGCCGTTTCCTTTATGAGGGCGCGGCTATCGCCGGTATCGGCAGTTTACTGGGATGCTTACTCGCTGTCGGATACGCACAGTTGATGATATTCGGGCTACAAACGTGGTGGCTGCCTGCTATTGGCACGCCGTTTATGGAATTCCATGCAAGTCTGTGGAGTATACTCATCGGCATACTGGTAGCATTAGTCGTCATTTTGAATACTATTCGCGGCACCGTTGCCAGGATAGGTCGTGCCTCAACCACTTCGCTCCTCGCCGGTGTCACAGATTTTGATGAAGCCAAGATCAAACTGAAACCTAAAAAAACAAACGTATCAGGAAATTTGATAGGAAAAATTGCTTTCTTTATTATCGGGCTTTGGTGCGGTACCCTCGGTGGTCGTAGACTCTTTACAGACGGTTGGAGCGGACTTATTGTTCTTATCGTGATGGCAGTTATTCTCATATTTGCTTTCCGAAGCGGTCTCCGTAAAGCGAGGGAAACTCACCCAAATCTCACCCCTCAAAACATAAAATCATTCGCTCTTTTTTCCTGTATTGGTGCCATTATAGGTGTAGTGATCGTCAATTTTGTTTTCATCGCATGGATTCATGATAAGATTTTGGCGTTGTTCGAGCATCCTATTACCCAATTTTTAATGTTGACTGTCTCTATCCTTGGTATAGGTTGGACACTCTTTGAAAGGTGGTTAACTTCACAAAGCGTACCAGACAAATTGGGCAGAAGGCGGTTTGCACTTAAAAACGCAGCGCGACAGCCAAGCCGGAGTAAAACATGTGTTACAACTATCAGTTTAGCATGCTGTATCATTGTCGCAGTCGGTGCAAATCGGCACGATGCGCCACCGGAGATAGAATATGCCTTTGTCGCCGAGTCCGCGCTCCCATTACACCATAGCCTCAATACACCCGCTGGCAAATTTGAACTCGGTTTTTCTGAGAAGGACTCTGAGCTCCTCAGTAAATCCGAAATATTTCCATTCCGCGTCCTGCCCGGTGAAGATGCCAGCTGCCTTAATCTCTACCAACCGCAGAAACCGCAAATTTTAGGTGCACCGGATGCCATGTTGGACGGATACCCCTGGAATCAAATAGGAGTTGTTCAGCCTGAAGGCGGTAAAGCACCTGCTATCGGTGATACAAAGTCGCTCCGTTGGATTTTGCACCACAATCCCGACGACGATTTTCTGATTCAAGATGAATTCGGAAAACCGCTCAGCCTTGAACTCAAGACAATTGAGAACAGTCTGTTCCAAAGCCAACTGATTATCTCCGAATCTAACTTCACGAAATACTTCCCCAGCCAAAGCGGATACCAATTTTTCCTCATCAAAACACCCCCCGAATTGCGAGAAGAAACCGCGCAGATCTTAGAGAAAACATTAGGCGACTACGGTTTTGACCTCACATTGGCATCCGAACGGTTGGCAAGTTACCGCACCGTTGAAAATACCTATATCTCTACTTTCCAGAGCCTTGGCGGTTTAGGCGTGCTACTCGGGACATTCGGATTGGCACTGATATTCTTTAGAAACATCATAGAACGTCGTGGCGAATTGGCAACCTTACGCGCCTTCGGTTTCCGACGGCAGCTACTCTCACGAATCCTATTCCTTGAAAGCTGCTTCCTTCTCGCTGTCGGGATGCTGATCGGGATTGTTGCTGGACTTGTAGCAATCCTCGGTTCTCAAGGACACCTCCCCTCTTTTCCGTGGGTATCCCTCACAATTACCTTGCTTTTCATCTTCGGTTTCGGTATAATTGCAAATGCAGTAGCTGTTGCCGTGGCACTCCGAAGTCCACTCTTGCGTACACTCAAATCTGAATAAAGTAGGACTTACGCATCCTCCCTTGCAGGCGGGGTTTGAAACCCTGAAGAAACACCCAAGCAAAAACCCTGCAGTGCGTAATACGTAGGTTATCATAGAAAAATGGTAAGTCCTGTAAAATATAGGCACGATAGGAAAATATACCATGTATCCTCTTAGGTTCAAATTACGGCACTACATCGTCTGTGCAGTGCTGCTTGTTCCCTATTTGATGATGCTGCTTGTTACCATACTTGCTGTACTAAATCTAAGCGGTTGTTCCAGTGATTCGGACCCAAATACACCAAGCGCGGTCAATTACACGGAACAAGGGTGGAGGTATTACAAGTCGGGCAACTATGCACAGGCGCTGCTCAGTTTTGAGCGCGCACTCAACTTCGATGAAGCACTTGCCGACGCACATAACGGGGTCGGATGGAGCCATCTCAGTCTCTCGCTGAACCCACCGTTAGCACAGGAAGCGTTCCAGAACGCCGTGCAACTTGATGCCTCAAATGCGGATGCCTGGGTTGGACTTGCAAACATTCTCTATCTACGGAACAAAGAGACTAACGATTTCAGGTCTGCGATCCGTGCGATCGATAACGCACTCCAAGGAGACGCGCAATACCTCTTTCGGCACGACTACGATTCCAAAGCCGACCTCTACGCCTTGAAAGCGTCATGTTACTTCTACCTCGGCGAACATCAATCCGCAGAGGTAGAAATTAATAAAGCACTTCAAGTTGATACGACACATAGGACTGGTGTTGCACTACAAAACCTGTTGAAAGAATAAAACTTGACCCAAAAACGCGACTCCGATATTTTTGACGAAGGCACGCGTTTTTGGGTCAAGCCAACTGCTGATAGCTGACGGCTACTAAAGGAGAAAAATATGTCTCAAAACGTTATTACATCTACACAGTTAACCAACTTAACCCCGCTCCACAGCGGCAAGGTCCGGGACCTCTACGACCTCGGAGATGAACTCCTGATCGTATCTACCGATCGTATCTCCGCCTTTGATGTCGTTTTACCGAACGGTATCCCAGATAAAGGCAAAGTCTTAACCGGTCTGTCCAGATTCTGGTTCGACTACACCGGATCCGTTGCTGACAATCATCTCATAGCGACTGAAGTTGAAGATTATCCCGATACTTTACAGCCTGATGCAGAACTTTTAAAGGGACGCTCCATGCTTGTGAAAAAAGCGGATCGGGTCGATGTTGAATGCGTTGTCCGTGGGTATCTTGCCGGTTCCGGTTGGTCCTCGTATCAGAAAACAGGCGAAATTTGTGGGCAAAAACTGCCAGATGGACTCCGCGAATCTGATCAGCTCCCTGAACTCTTGTTCACACCGACAACCAAGGCAGAACAAGGCGAGCATGACGAACCGATCTCCATTGATGAGATGCGTAACGAAGTCGGCAGCGAACTTACGGACCGATTGATTGAGACCAGTTTCGCACTCTTTGAAGCTGCAAGTCAACACGCCGAAAGTGCCGGAATTATCCTTTGTGATACCAAATTTGAATTCGGGCAACGCGACGGAAAACTGATTGTCATTGATGAAGTCTTCACACCCGATTCCTCCCGTTTCTGGCCCGCGGATCTTTACGAACCCGGTAAGCCGCAACAGAGCTTCGATAAACAGTTCGTCAGGGACTATCTCTCCGAGATCGGATGGAACAAGGAACCACCTGCCCCTGAACTGCCAGAGGATGTTATCTCCAAAACAAGCGAAAAATACCGAGAGGCGTATCGTCTCATCGTTGGTGAAGAACTGTAGGAGCGAGTTAATGGTTAATAGTTAATGGTGGTTAGTTAAGAAACTCTCACTGCGAGGCACTCTTACTAACAACTAACAACTAATAACCAACAACCATTATAGGAGAAACAACAATGCCAGGTCCACTCAACGGCATAAAGGTCTTAGATTTGACCCGCGTCCTCGCGGGGCCCTACGCGACAATGCTACTCGGGGACCTCGGTGCAGAAGTTATCAAAATTGAGCAGCCTGGCACAGGGGACGAATCTCGGAATTTTGGACCCTTCAAGAACGGGTTTAGCCTCTACTTCATGAGTGTAAATCGTGGAAAGCGAAGTATAACGCTCAACCTTAAAACCGAACGTGGACAGGCAATATTCAAGCAGTTATTAGCACATACCGATGTCCTTGTAGAAAATTTTCGACCCGGAACAATGGAAAAACTGGGGTTGGATTACGACACGCTGAAAACGGAGCATCCGTCGCTTATTTATGCCGCGTGTTCAGGTTTCGGACAAACCGGTCCCTATGCACAACAGGGTGCTTACGACATGATCATCCAAGGCATGGGGGGTATTATCAGTATCACGGGTGAACCGGAAGGACCACCCGTCCGGGTCGGCACCTCCATCAGCGACATCACTGCCGCACTCTTCACAACAATCGGTACCCTCTCTGCGCTGCACCACCGCAACCAAACGGGAAAAGGACAGTTCGTGGATGTCGCAATGCTTGATAGTCTTGTCGCTGTTTTGGAAAATGCTGTCGTCCGTTATTTTGCCACGGGTGAAGCACCGAAACCGCTCGGAGCGAGACACCCCGCGATTACGCCGTTTGAGGCGTTCGCGTCGGCAGATGGACACGTTATCATCGCACTCGGAAACGATATCCTCTGGGCAAAATTCTGTGCGCATGTCAATCGACCGGATCTCGTTTTGGACAAACGATTCTGCACAAACGCCGATCGGACGGAAAACCATGCAGAATTGTTTCCTATCCTCTCGGAGATTATGGCGAAACGGACAACCGATGCGTGGATTGATGCACTGGGAAAGATTGGTGTACCGTGCGGTCCTATCAATGCGATGGACAAAGTGGTCAGTCATCCACAGGTCCAAGCACGGCAAATGATTACCCGTATCGCACATCAGATTACGGGTGAAGTTGAGGTGCCGGGAGTGCCAATCAAACTTTCTGAAACCCCCGGAAACGTAGACGCACCCGCTCCGAGTCTCGGTGAACACACAACCGAAATCTTGACCAGTATATTGAAAATGTCGCCAGACGAAGTCGCAAACTTAAAACAAGACGGTGTTATTTGAAAATGATGCTTCATACTGATAACTATGCTACAAAGGAGCTCGTATGTCAAACAATACAAATCAAGCATTACACGGAACGGACCTTCTGACATTGGATGGAGACCTCGCAGCACAGATGGTCGAGGGACTTGATGGATATGTTACGGATGCTGTGGCGAGTTCCATTGAAAAACGGGGAACGTTGTGGCATCGCGACTACAGTTCTCACAGTGCATACACCAAGTCCATCGAACCAAATCGCGAGCGGCTTAGAAAGCAGATTGGCTGCCTTGATGAACGGTTGCCGATTGAAGCACTTAGCTACGTCGCCTCGACAAAAGACACGGCGCACATTGTGGAAGATGAGAATTACACTATATCCCGTGTCCGTTGGCAGGTGTTTGATGAAGTCGAGGGTGAAGGACTTCTCTTAGAACCGACACATAACGTCCCAATTATCGCGCAAATTGTCGCGCTGCCAGACGCGGACTGGACACCGGAGATGATAGCCGGGGTGACGGATGAACTGTCCGCTAACGCACAGTTTGCAAGACGTTTGGCGAAAGCAGGGTGTCGCGTTGTCGTTCCGTTGCTCATTGACCGCGCCGATACCTATTCCGGCAACCCAACCCTCGGCGCAATGACGAATCAACCGCATCGCGAATTCATCTATCGGATGGCCTATCAACTCGGCAGACATATCATCGGCTATGAAGTACAAAAGGTGTTATCGTTAGTGGATTGGATGTCGTTGTCTGAGATACCGATTGGCGTTATCGGTTACGGTGAAGGTGGACTCGTCGCCTTCTATAGTGCTGCAGTCGATTCACGCATTCAGGCGACGGCTGTCAGCGGATACTTCCAATCGCGGCAGGAGGTCTGGCGGGAACCGATTTACCGGAATGTCTGGGGACTGCTACACGAATTCGGGGATGCCGAAGTTGCGAGCCTCATCGCGCCACGTCCGTTGATTATTGAAGCAAGCCGTGGACCTGAAATCACCGGACCGCCACCACATCGCGATGGACGCGGCGGTGCTGCACCAGGACAGCTCGTATCACCCCCACTCGATGCTGTGGCGTCGGAATTTAGCCGAGCACACGAGTTCTATCATCAACTTGATAGTGAAGATGCTTTGTCCCTCGTCTCTACTGAAGATAGATTACCGGGTGCGCAAGAGACCTTAACTACCTTGCTCACCGGACTCGGTGTCGAAAACGCACGTCCTGATGGATACCTTCCCTCGATTCCGACAGCTGCTGACGATTTCGATTACGAGGCGCGGCAAAAGCGACAGTTTATGCAATTAGTCAACCTGACGCAACGCTTTTTACGGGAGGCAGCATCACGACGACAACAGTTCTTCTGGGAAAAGACCGATACCGATTCGCTCGAAAGGTGGGAAGAGACGTGCGAGGATCCCAAAACCTATTTCTGGGACGAGGTTATAGGTAGGTGTCCAGCCCCCGATGTGTCTGCCAATCCAAGGACGCGACTGATCTATGACGAACCCCATTGGAAAGGCTACGAAGTCGTTCTTGATGTTTGGAAAGGCGTTTTCGCTTACGGCATTTTACTCCTGCCGAACGATCTACAACCGGGTGAACAGCGTCCTGTTGTTGTTTGTCAGCACGGTTTAGAGGGAAGACCACAGGATACCGCTGATCCGAGAATCGAATCCGTTTATCATTCTTACGCCGCAAGTTTAGCAGACAGGGGGTTTATCACTTACGCACCGCAGAACCCGTACATCGGCCAAGATGCCTTCCGTGTCATCCAACGCAAAGCGAATCCGATAAAATGGTCGCTCTTTTCGTTGATCATTCGTCAGCATGAGCGGACGCTCGACTGGTTGGCGGAACTACCTTTCGTTGATGCGGATCGGATCGGGTTTTATGGACTCTCCTACGGTGGTAAAACAGCAATGCGTGTTCCGGCAGTCCTTGAACGCTATGCCTGCTCAATCTGTTCCGCTGATTTCAACGAATGGATCGTCAAAAATGCGACCTTTGATTCTCGTTACAGTTATATGTTCACAGGCGAATATGAGATGCCTGAGTTCGATTTAGGAAATACATTCAATTACGGCGAGATGGCAGGACTGATTGCACCCCGCCCGTTTATGGTGGAACGTGGGCATGACGACGGTGTTGCTCCGGATGAATGGGTCGCTCACGAGTTCGCAGTCGTCCGACGGCTCTACGTCCGATTGGGTATCGCCGATAGAACGGAAATAGAATTTTTTGATGGCGGACATCAAATCAATTCCACAGACACTTTCAGCTTTCTACACCGCCATCTAAACTGGCCCGAACCATCTTCTCTTACTAACAACTGATAACTATAGGACTTATGCATCCCCCTTTGCTGGCGGGGTTTCAAACCCCGCCAGCAGTGCATCTTCTCTTACTGACAACTGATAACTGACAACTATAAAAAACTATGCTTTATTCCATCATCGTAAGTGCAGGATTAGAAACCATCGCACGCGAAGAGTTATCACAGCGTTTCGGCGACACAGGACATCTGAAGATCCTTGAACGCAAGCCGCAGCGACTTCTCTTTCAATACACAGGCAACCCGCGTGAACTGCTATCACTACGAACAGCGGAACATCTCTTCCTCATTTTGAAACGGATACCGAAGATGACGCGCTCACGTAGTTCCTTAGCAGCACTTAGTAGTTCACTCACGCGTTTCAATTTTAAAGAGACATTTGAATGCTGCAGACAGGTAGGTATCAATGTCCGAAAACGGATGCCGTTTCGCGTAACGAGCCGACTCTCAGGAAAACGGAACTTCCGACGCAACGACCTCCAACGTGTGATTGAACAGGCATTATTAAAACGGGGATGGTATCTGACTTCTGGTGGTTCAGCACTTGATGTCTGGGCAGAAGTCCATGGAGATGACGGCTACATCAGCGTCAAACTCTCAAGCAACGATATGGCGCAACGTCCTTATAAACAGGCACATATTCCCGCGTCTCTCAAACCGACGTTGGCTTATAGCATGGTACGCCTCTCACGACCGCATCCAAACGATGTTTTTTTAGACGCGATGTGTGGTGCGGGGACGATTCTGTTGGAACGCGCCCTGATCAATCGCTATCGCTACCTTATCGGCGGTGATGTCTCTATAGAGGCATTGGACGCTACGGTCACAAATTTCGGTAGGCAACATCAACCCCGCCAATTTTTTCACTGGGATGCACGCAACTTGCCGCTCCAACCGAACGCTGTCGATAAAATCGTCTGTAACCTTCCATTCGGTGAGACCGTCGGGAATGTACCACAACTTACCAATCTATACCGGCGTTGCCTCAAGGAATATGCCCGTGTCCTGAAACCGAGAGGCAGGATGGTGCTGCTCACTTCACAACGTACATTTCTCGATGACGAACTGCAGCAATTGCCTTTTCTCAAAGTAGGGAAACAATTGACAGTAGATGTCCGCGGAAAACGGGCATGGATATACGTCATCCACTTCACATAGCGCGACAATCCCCAGGACCGGTAGGTGCGGTTTGGAACCGCACCATAGGTGTCAATTTAGTGATTGTTTTATGGTATTTTGTAACACTGATATAAACATGTCGCCCCTACGGGGCTTGGGTTTTTGCTTGAAAACGCTGCTATAAACATAACGTCCCTACGGGACTGAAGATAATTTTGAAGTCTTCAGGGTTTCTGCATAGTATCCGGTTCGGTTAGGAAACCGAACCTACCGGGCCTGGGTCTGAGGCGGTTATTTTTTCTAAAATTGACACTTATGGTGCGGTTTGGAACCGCACCGGGGCTTAGGCACAAACGCCGTGGTAACCTCATTGGATATTTTATGAAATTACCGAATTAAAAAATTAATCTTCATCAAACCCCGCCTACCAACTAACTTCCGACAGCCAATGGCTATACATTAAATCTCCGGCACCCTTACCGCAACCTCTTTCCCTGATTCATGTGAACGGAAAATACCGTCCATAATCACGTTCGTCAGGAATACACCCTCCGGCGGTATCGGCGACGGTGCATCCGCCTTAACGGCTTCACGGAACGCTGTCATCTGTGCCTGCCAGACATTGACCTCCGGGAACCCAGAGAACCGGATCGTCGTCATCCCTTCCGGTGGGTTCGCTTCCGCAGTGAGTCCTTCGGATTCGACAAGCCTCTTAAGGTCATTTGTATAAGCATCGGCATAAACAACGGGTCCATTCAGAGAAATCCCCGCTTCTTTACCGAGGCAGAAACTCGGGCCTAGTGAATCCTGATGAACCGCCCAAGAGATCTTGAACACCATCACACCACCACCTTCAAACCGTACCCATGCGACACCGAACTCTTCGACATCCATAATACCCCGGAACCGTGGATCTTGCTGCGAAATGTAATCCTCCGTGATCGCGGAGACGCGCACCGGTTTCGGATACCCCATCGCATACAACGAATCGTGCATGTTGTAGACACCGATGTCTACAATCGCACCAGCACCTGCAGTCTTCTTGTAGATGAACGTGCGTGCCGGATTCCCGCGTCGTCTGCACGCCGCCGATTCAGAGTAATAGATATCGCCGAGCAGCCCTGCATCGATCACCTTCTTCGCAAATTGGAGTCTCGGATTAAATGTGCTGTGAATACCGATTTGCAATATCTTACCCGACGCTTTTGCTGCCCGTACCATCGCGGTTGCATCGGGGAGTGTTGCCGCCATCGGCTTCTCACAGAAGACGTGCTTGCCAGCGTTCAACGCTGCCACTGTCGGACGGCGATGCCCTTGGTTGTAAGTACAAACACTAACCGTATCAATTTCGTCCATCTCAAGCATCTTGTTGTAACTGGTGAAGACGTGCTTTCTGGGGACACCCCACTGATCCGCAGCTTCGTTTGCCTTACTTTTGATGATGTCACACACCGCAATAATCTCAAAACCGCCCACTTGTGTGTAAGCCCGCTGGTGCGCACGTGAAATACCGCCTGTACCCACAATACCGACTCTGATAGTCATACCATTATCTCCTCTGCTTGCCCATTCTCGTTGGCGAGGTTTAAGAAAATATTTCGGTAATCCTATGTTCTCCCCAAACTCGGTAGGTGCGGTTTGGAAACAGGGTTCCCACCCGTTACTGGGAAGGGACACCGGGCTTCGCCAAGAAATTACCGAACAACGAGCATCAAACGTCTATTTTGTCCCTAACTTGACCTCTATGGAATACTTTGGTAAGTACACCGCTTACCGTCCATGAACCGCTCGCAAATCTAACCGAGAATCGACGTTGTCAGAGACGGCGTTTGTCCAATCCACGTCATCAACACTTTGCAGGCTCATCAGTGCAACGTTCACCATCGGGTTTGAGAGCGAGTAGTTCAGCAGAAAACTGTCTACATCAACATCTGCCATCTCGTTAGGAAAGCAGTGTTTCATCAGGTTCTGGAAAGCGTTACTGGTGGTAGACCGCATCAGCACAATCCCCATCTCTTCGGAAACAGCATCAGGGATGACACCACGCCTGCCGAATGCGTCACAAGTACTCTGATACATCAAGTTATAATGGATTTGCATCATATCAAATTCACCGGTGGCAATAAACTGCTCTATACCACCAGAAGGACCGTCCGCGGAGAAGCCGATGAATCGTACCTTTCCTTCCTGCTTCAGTTTCAGATATGCTGCGAGTCCGCCGCCGTTCAGAATGTGTTCTGTATCTTCTGCATAGAACCATCCACCATGGAATTGCAAAACATCAATATAGTCGGTGCCGAGGCGTTGCAGACTACCTTCCACGTCAGTGGCGATACCATCGGGATCATAGGCTTCCGTCTTCGTGGCGACGATGCACGATTCTCGCCGTCCCGCGATTGCTTTGCCAATAATTGTTTCGCTGTACCCCCCACCGTAATCCGGTGCGGTATCGAAGTAGTTGAGTCCTGAATCCATCGCGTGATGGAGCATATTGACAAGTGAGGTCTCATCGTGTTCCGGACGAACTCGACCGCCGCCGTAACCAATCTCTGATACGCTGAGTCCTGTTTTACCAAGTGTGCGATACTGCATAGCAAACTTCCTTCCAATTGCCTTGTGTTTCTGCTTGCAAGTAGGAAAGGTTGGAAGGCGGGAAGATACTTCCTTCCATCCTTCCACACTTCCTTCTTTTATAGGACTTACACAGCCCCCATTGCTGGCGGGGTTTCAAACCCCGCCAGCAGTGCGTAATACGTAGATTCTCATAGAAAAATGCGTAAGTCCTGAAAGATAAACTAAACAAAATCCATCCGTGAGGTGCGGCTTTTATTCCCGCGAATCGTGCGGTTGCTCGGCTTGATACAATTTTCGCCGAATAAGCCTTCAACCTGTTCAATGACAGTCGGGGCGTTGGTGATATTATATGCTCTGCCACATTTCGCGATCACTTCACCGTAACGAGGACTCATAAGCCTCAAAATTAGATCCAAATTGCCCTTGTTCGCAGCAGCTATTTTCTGGAGTGCTTTCAGTTTCTCGGCATTTTCAACATCGGATTCTGAAATCGTCACCTCAAGCGCAGATGTTTGCTGTTCAGCAACTGACTCAATATCCAATATCTTTTCTGCTTGAATCTGCCGTGCCTCTTTTTCTGTTTCCTCATCAGAGTTGCGATCAGAGTTGCGCTTCCTATTATCAGGTTTGACGGTCCCACGAATCCAAACCACTTTTCCTTCTACGAGTTCAACGGAGTTTTTGTATGCCTTAGGGAAAACGACAACTTTTACCGCGCCCTCCAAATCCTCTAATTCAATCACCGCCATAGCTTCTCTTTTTTTCGTGGTATGATTGTTCACTTCTGTGATCATACCTGCTACGTCAACTTCGGAATCAATACGGTTTTCATCGAAGCTTTGGGTGCTTGTGCTCGTGTAGTTTTCGATAATGTCGCTATATTCTTCAAGCGGATGCCCAGAAACGTAGAAACCGAGTTGCTCCTTCTCTCGCATCAGCCGTTCCAAGGGATCCAATTCGGGTGCTGCTGCGAGTGTTACAGTCGGTGCTTCCTCTCCGTCGCCGAAGAGATTCATCTGTCCACGCTCCCGTTCGGCTTGCGCGTTTTGGGCGGCTTTCATGATACTCTCTAAACTCGCGAGGAATTGTGCGCGGTGTCCCTCAAGCGAATCAAATGCACCACTCAAAATCAGACTTTCCACAGCGCGTTTATTGACCTGCTTCATATCCACGCGTTCCACGCGTTCGCAGAAATCCTGTAGCGATGTAAACGAACCGTTTTTCTCCCGTGTTTCCACGATTGCATCTATAGCAGCCTCACCGACACCTTTCACAGCAACAAGCCCGCAGTAGATATCGTTGCCATCTACCGTGAATTCTCTTCTGCTGCTGTTGACATCCGGTGGGATTAGGTTGATTTCCACATCCAGAAAGTTAGCAAGTTTCTTACATTCAGCGCGGTAGCGGGTAATCTTCGCCGAATCGCCAGCCTCGCCAGTCATCATCGCTGCCATGAATTCGTGTGGATAGTGCGTTTTCAGATACGCCATTTGGAAGGCTAACATCGAATACGCAACAGTGTGTGATTTGTTGAAAGCATAGCCCCCAAAGGGTTCAAGTAAAGCGTACACTTCCTCTGCCTCTTTGGCAGAAATGCCTTTTTTGGTCGCACCTTCAATAAATTTTTCGCGTTGTGCTTTAATGAGGGCATCGTCCTTCTTTCCCATTGCGGCACGGAGAATGTCCGCCTCACCGAGTGTGAAGCCTGCCATATCGCGCGCGATTTGCATCACCTGTTCTTGATAGATACACACGCCGTAGGTGTTTTTGAGCGCATCCTCAAGGGTCGGATGCAGGTATTCTACCTCTTGCAACCCGTTCTTTCGGTCTATAAACTGCTGCATCATACCGCTTTCTATGGGACCTGGACGATAGAGCGCAGGAATTGCAGAGAACTCCTCAAAGTTATCCGGCTTGAGTTGCGTAACAACCCGATACATACCACCAGAAGCCTCCAACTGGAACAACCCCGCAATCAGCCCCTGACTGATGAGCGAGTAGGTCTTCTGGTCGTCAAAGGGGATCTCTTCGAGTTTAATGTCCTTGCCGTGATTTGTCTTAATCATCTGTAGGCAGTCGTACGTCTCCGTGAGGCTGCGTAAACCGAGAGAATCGAATTTGACGATGCCAACATCTTCAACAGTTTTGCCTTCAAACTGCGACGCAACTTGGTCGTGTTTATCTTTGAATAGCGGGACATAGTCAGCCAATGGACCGTTTGAAACGACGATCGCGGAAGCGTGGCAGGAGACGTGCCGTTTCGCGCCTTCCACCGCTTTGCTGAGATCCATCAACTCTCTATTTTCAGGACGGTCAGCGAGCACCTGAAATTCTGGCACCTGTTCCAAGACTTCATCAAGTGTTATGCCAGGAATAGATGGAATCAGTTCTGTCAACTTTTCAACATCGTCGAGGGGCACCTCAAGGGCGCGACCGACATCCTTGATAGCGGCTTTTGCCCCCAATGTCGCAAAGGTAGCGACTTTGCCGACAGAATCTGCACCGTATTTTTTTACAAGATAATCAATGACATGTTCACGGGCACGATCAGCAAAATCAATGTCGATATCGGGAGGACTGATACGTTCAAGGTTTAGAAACCGTTCAAAGAGGCAGTCATAATCCATGGGATTGAACCGAATCACATCAAGGGCGTAAAGCACGAGACTGCTGGCAGCTGAACCGCGTGCGGAGAGTGGATAACCCTGTTTATGCGCATATTTAACGTAATCCCACACGATGAGGAAGTAGCCGGGGTAGCCGGTTTTGCTAATAATATCCAACTCATAATCAAGCCGCTGCCGAATATCTTCGGAGAGTTCCCCACACTTTTCGCGTAAACCTTCGTAACACAACTCTTTGAGGTAACTGTCGTTTGTGTGTCCTTCGGGAACCTCGTATTTCGGCATCACACTCTCGCCATAATCGAGTTCGAGGTCTTTACACCGATCCGCAATTTCAAGTGTATTGCTGATGGCTTCCGGCGGATAATCCTTAAGCACCTCCCGCATTTCGTCAACACTTTTAAAGTAGAAGTGATTGTCGAACCGCAGTCGTTGCTGGTCGCTGACGGGCTTTTTCATCTGTATACAGAGAAGGACATCGTGCATCTCATGATCCGATTTTCGGAGGTAGTGGCAATCGTTTGTACCGACGATTGGGAGATTGAACTCTTTCGCCAATTCTACCATTATCGGGTACGCCTCTTGCTCCTTGTCAATATAATGGTTCTGGACCTCAACGTATAGGTTCCGTTCTCCCATTATTTCCATCAGCGTTTTGAAGTGTCGGATGCCTTCTTCTCGGCGACTTGAACAGAGGAGTTGTGGCACTTGTCCTTGGATACACCCTGTCAGCGCGATAATTCCGTCGCGGTACGCGCGCAGGATTTCCATGTCAATGCGAGGTCTGCTGTAAAACCCTTCTGTGTATCCGAGCGATACCAATTTTAGGAGATTCTGGTAACCGGTTGCATCTTCTGCAAGCAGTGTAAGATGGTAGGGACCGCCTTGTTCCTTCTTTTTCTCTGTTCGGTCGCCAGGGGCGACATATACCTCACAACCGAGGATTGGGGTGACACCCGCCTTTTTTGCTTTACTATATAATTCCCACGCACCGAACATATTGCCGTGGTCAGTAAGTGCGACAGCAGGCGCGCTGTTTTCGACTGCCCATTCGATCATGTTCTCAATGCGGCACGCGCCGTCAAGCATGCTATACTCGCTATGATTATGTAGATGAACAAATTCGGTTGCCATCTTTCCTCCAATATTTTTATTTATTAAGTACGATCGTTGAATGTATCAAATGTTATGAAAACGTATTTAATAATATCAGAAAAATGCTAAAATTGCTACTATAAATTTTTAAATTAGTGTGCATCCAATTGGACTTTTTGGTGTAGGAATTTCGTCATTAAATGCTGCGATGTTGTGAACCTAAAGCGTTCTAAGGACTCCGATTTTATATTGATGCACTTTCCTTAAACCTGTTATAATAGACGATATTATATTTATAAAAATGCTCCCGGATTTCACTATTAACTACAATCCGCTGGAGCGGAAAAGGTATGGATTCATCGTCGCGTCTGCTCGCGTTCATCTTAGATGGAAAAATCAAAACTGCTTCTCCTGTTCTTAACCCTATTCTTCGTGATGCTTGGGTTTGGCATCATCATTCCGAACCTCGCCTATTACGCCAAAGAAATTGGAGCAACCACCACTGAAATCGCGATATTAATGTCGATCTATTCCGGAATGCAACTGCTGTTTGCACCGATCTGGGGTAGACTCTCGGACAAACACGGTAGAAAACCGGCTATTCTGCTTGGACTGCTTGGAAATGCTGTTGCTTTAGTCGGTTTCGGATTAGCCAAGACTTACGGATGGCTTTTCATAGCGCGCTGTGGCGCAGGTATCGCTTCAGCGGCGGTGCTACCGAGTGTGATGGCTTATGTCGCCGATATTACCACAGCAGAGGAACGCGGTAGAGGTATGGGATTAATGGGGGCAGCGATGGGACTCGGTTTCATCCTCGGACCGGCGATCGGTGGTGTTATGGGCAGCCACAATATGCCGTTCTTTGTCGCAGGCGGTCTGTCCCTACTCACTTGTCTCTTCGCGCTTGTTTTGCTACCGGAGTCACTCCAGAAAGGTCTTACAGACGCGGAACTCGAAGACCGGCATGAATGGGTCTCCGCACGTGAAATCTTTCGTCAGACGACTTTAAAATCACCGCTTACACCCCTTTTTCTTGTCGCATTTTTCTCTACCTTCAGCTTCGCAGGCTTAGAGATGACGTTTCCGCTGTTCATCGAAGATAAGTGGGACTATGGAGAGCGAGAAATGGGATGGATGTTCATGTTCATGGGTGCGATTGTTGTGCCGCTACAGGGTGGATTGCTCGGCAGATTAATCAATAGATTCGGGGAGCGACGCATCATTCTCATAGGGTTGCTGCTCAACGCGCTCGGCATGGTGCTACTCCTTAAAGCCTACGCCTTCGTAACACTCACCGTATATCTCACGATCACTGGCATCGGTAATCAACTGATCCGTCCGACGAACACATCGTGGATTTCCAAACAGACGCGGATCGGTCAAGGCGCAGCGATCGGTATTATGGATGCCTTTCTAAGTTTGGGACGCATTTTGGGACCGCTGCTCGGCGGCTGGCTCTATGCAAAGGAGGCATATCCTTACATAGTGCTGGCGGGTATCTTGGTCATAGCGACATTTTGTCTGTATATCCCACTACGACGTATTAGGGATGAAGTCGCACACGCCTCGCGATAGTCAGCATTTATACACATACAAATTTTTAGTGCGGAACATTCCAGAGGAAGATCGCGCCATCCGAACTGCCGCTTGCAAGCGTGTGACCATCGGGTGAAAACATCAGAGCATGCACCCAATCAACATGTCCTTTGAGAGTAGACAGTTTGTTACCGGTGGCAACATCCCACAGCCGAATGGTTCCATCACGACTTCCACATGCAAGAATCTTGCTATCTGTGGAGAACGCTAATACGTTACCGTAATTGTTCTGTCCTTCAAGAGAAGTGAGTTCACTACCAGTGGCAACATCCCATAGTTGAATGCTGAAAGCACTATTGATGCTTGCAAGTATCTTACCATCCATAGAAAATGCTAAGGCATGGATTTTGCCTGACGGGATATTTAATATTTCGGTTCCGGTACTTGTGTCCCACAACCGTATTGTTTTGTCATCGCTCCCACTTGCCAGCGTCCCACCGTTGGTGGTGAATGCCAGGGCGTTAACAGTATCTGTATGGCCTTTGAGCGTCAGATTCACCGTCCTATGCGGAATATTCCATACATGCACAGTAAATCGGTAGTCCTCAGTCGCACGATCTGAATTTAGTGCTGTCGCAAGCATACTACCATTTTGAGAAAACACAACCATACCAATCGCTCCAGAGGAAGAGCTTGATGAGTTTTGCACTCCGGGAAGTTTCGGTAATTCCCCTAAGTATGATTCAACGGGCAAATCAGACAGTTTATCCCCTGTACGTGTATCCCATAAACTCAAGGTACTGCTTACACCCTCCTTAATGAACGCACCACGGGTCCGTCTTTTAAATCGGAAACTTTTTACACTGCTGACTGTCCTACCGTCTGGTGAAAACACCAAAGCGTTAATCCAAGCATTCGTGTCTACACGGTTAGAAAGTTGCGTAAAAGTGCGCGCATCCCACAGCATAATTGTGTTAATATGGCCGCTTCCCAAGAGGGTACTATCGGGTGAAAACGCTAACGCACCAAACTTCCGGGTATGTCCTGTTGAAAAAACAGACAATTCGGCACCGGTGTACGTGTCCCATATCCGAATCTTACCACTTGGATTTGCTGTTACAACTGTCTTAGCATCTGGCGAAAACACCAACGTATGAATTGGGGTGCGTGAATCCTCACCAAGGGTCGTACGAAGCGTTTTCGTAGCAACGTCCCACAACTCAATTTTACCAGATTGGCTTTGACAAGCCAAAGTTTTACCATCTTTAGAGAATGTCAGTACGCCCCAAAGTTTGGCATCTTGCGTCAAGATTTTTGGTGTGCGTCCGGTGGTAATGTCCCATAAACGGAGCGGACCATCAATAGCATCAGCAGCAAGGAGCGTGCCATCCGGTGAAAACACTAACTGGCTGACACGATCTTTGGGACCCTGAAGCGTTTTCTGAAGTTTTCCAGTGGTGGCATCCTTCAATCGTATTTTGCCGTTCTTGTAGCCGACTGCATAGATACCGTTATCATTGATTTTATTGAGGTATAAGCCCGCTGCGGTAACCTCATATCCAAACGCGGATTGCAGCACCCCGCCAAACCCATCTGAAGCTTTGGGATTGAATTCCTGTTTTTCGAGTCCGGTGGTAACATCCCATAACCGAACCGAGCCATCATAATTTTCACAGAGAAGGGTTTTACTATCCTCAAGGATTCTAAGTGATTCTATTCGCGCCCTTTGTCTTTTGACGGATTTCAAAAGCTTGCCAGTCGCAACATCCCAGATCAAGAGTGTGTCGTACATTCCATTCACCAATGTTTTACCATCCGGCGAAAATGCCACAAGTCCTGTTTCTGACATATAATCGGTGAATAGGGCGAGTTCAGCACCAGTCCGAGCATCATAAAGCCAAATGCCGGTAGCACTACCTACTGCAATTTGAGAACCGTCAGGTGAAAGACTTATGCCATTAATTGCGCCTTTGCTGAGACGTGCTTTTGCACCTTCCGGTAATTTCCATTGCGTATAGTCTTGGGCAATCACGCTGTGGAGAAATAACGCGTGGATTGAAAACAAAATAGTGATGGCTAATGCATGTTTCATCTTCATGGCTTTATTCTTGCGTTGGTAATGGCGGTAAACGGTGTTCTACGCGCCGTGTGTTGTATTCAAGCCGATACCGTCGATGCGCTTCGTCATCTGGATAATGCTCGGTATCTGGATACGGATAGGCAGACATCCCGTGGAACGGCAGCGGTTCAACCGTCTGTGATGTGAGCGTATTGATGTCTCCATCTTTGTCCCAACCGTCGCTATAGAGGATAAAATCTCGCACCCACCCGGATTTTAGGGCAGGCAGGCGTGAGGCTTCAAACTCCACTGTGATTTCATCTCCCGCGTTGAGGATAACATACATGTCGTCTACCTCTTGCAATAAAGAATTTACATCGCCGTAGCGGGTGTAATACCCTGCAAGGTCGCGCCATTGCGCTTCTGTCGTTACTTTCTGATAATCAAAGAGGTGCGGTGCATGTGAGTTCGGACGATACATCTCAGAAAAGCCGCGATAGTGCAAATCCGCGCTGTCTGGATTCAACGTCGTCATCTCTATCAGCACGTCTTGTGTTCCTACGGTGAAAAACGCTGCGTCCCAGTAAATCTGCATATCGGTCTCAATCCGAACGTGTCGATCATCCGACAGAAATTTGCCCGTCAAATCAACCGTAATCGTCTTGTTTTTACCAGCAGGGAGTCCGATCATATCAATAACGGTTTTCCATTCGCCAGTCTCATCCTTCACAGCAACCGCTGGAAAACTTGGGTTGATTTCCGGGTTTTGGAACAGCGCGACGTTAATACTGGTATCCGTCGGGAAAATCCATCCACTGAGGAACAGCGTCACAGGTGCGTCATTCGGAACATCGCCGAGGTCAAGAACTATCGCGTGCGGTTCGACAACGCCTTGGTAAGGACCGGGTGCATGTTCAACGGCATAGTCGTAATCAAACGCTTTTAGCGCATCAGACACATCTTCACCGCGATGATTAACCGCAGATTTCGGATACAGTTTCTCGGCGACACCGTAAACCTTGAAGTCCGCAAAAGGTGGCGGTGTGTATTGCTCATTCACGAAGATGTCGGTCCCTACAGGGTGATCAACGGCTATCAGTTTCACTTCATCAAAATAGGCGGTTTCCCATAACTCCTCTGTAATCTGGATGGAATACTTACCAGACTTCGGTTGTATCTGCGTCCCCGAAATTTTCACGAAGTCTTTTGTTTCGTCAGGTGCGACGAACCCCATTGAGGTGACGAGTCCCAAAGGCGCGCGCCAAAGCAGATCAGTGACGAATTGATACTTTTCGCCGTCATAGACGTATAGGAACGGGCAGGAACCTTTCAATATCTGTTTCTCCAGAATCCGTTGTCTCGCCTGCGGTTCAACGACGTTCTGCGGTACACCGTTCGTCCAGACAACCCGCACAACATCTGCAGCGTCGAAGGCACCCAACCCGAAATGGGTGACCTGTTCGGATACATACTGCAGTTGATACAGATCACCGACTTTCACCTCCAATTTCGAGCCAATACCGTCTCTATTCACCTTGTTATTTTCTGCAATGATGCCTTCCAATCGCACCTGTATCCAGTTGTTTTTATTCCCGCCGTTGTTTTGCAGGGCGCGGAGTTGTCCTTCACCGTTGATGAAAAAAAGGTCGAGATCGCCGTCATTGTCGTAATCTCCGACTGCTCCAGCGGTTGCGTTGTGGAGGACCGCACCCTCTGTTGGTGCGACAGTTTCTATGAGCGGATACGGTTCCATAAATTGTCCGGTTCCATCGTTTCGGAATAGGAACATCCCATCTTTACCACTCACCCAGAGATCAACAAATCCGTCGTTATCGTAATCTATATTCTTTAATAGCGTAGGAGATAAATCACGTACACCCGCTTCTAAGCGTGGATCGCTCATAAAACTTCCATCGCCTCTATTGAGATAGAGATAGATCTGATCTGCTGTTGCTAAGAAAATATCAATATCACCGTCATTGTCGTAATCGCCAACGGCAGCTGCGGTATAATGCACATCTTGTGAGATCCCTGTCTCATCAGAAACCGCGCGGAGCCTGCCTTGGCGGAGGTTATCGTAAAGCGCGCATCCCATTTCTCGGTGTGTAACGAAGATGTCTATATCGCCATCGTCATCAAAATCAGCGGAAAATGCTTCGGCGGAAGCGGATTGTGGCACGGTTGTTTTCACAAAGGTCTGTTCGCTAACCTCCGTAAACGGTTCATTACCTTTATTTTTATCATTGCTATTATTCCGATACATCGTGGCACTGGTTGTAAAGAGATCCAGATCGCCATCGTGGTCATAATCGACAGGATGGAGGACGCCTATCTCTGTCACCAGCTGTTCATATACGATGACTGGGCCTGCTCCGTCAACCTCTTCTGGCCTTTTCCAAAAATACAGTATTCCCTCGGGGCTTTCCAATAGAAAATCCTGTGTCCCATCTTTATTCATATCTGCAACAGCCACGTGAAGGTTTGGTTGCTCTGCAAATTCTTGATCTCCGCCAACGGTTGTAACTGAATCAAACTGTTCTCCCGTATTCCGATACAACACAAACTGAAATTTTCGTTCTCTATTCTGGTCCACCCCTACAAAATCAGAACCGCTTATATACAGATCAAGCTTTCCATCGTTATCGGAATTCACAAAAGATATAGTAGTGGGCATTTTTAGAGGTAAAGATGCCTTGACATCGGCGAGTCCAAGTTGTTCGGTAACATCCACAAATTCCACTTCAATGGGTGGACTCTCCTTAGCGATCATTCGCCCTCTAAACCCTGGACTGAACGTCTCTATCGGATGCCCAAGGATGTCGGTCACCAATTCGCCGATACCCTGCTGATAGCGCGGGCTTGCTCGGTGCAAGTTCTCAAAAATTCGGATATTGCGTGTCGCGAGTTTTAGATCCCCTTTCTCTATCGCCTCTATCCCTTGTGTGAGGTAGCCAAGTTTTTCGGCATCCGTATCGCCTAAAAGGACTCGTAATTCCTGACAGAGATTTCCGGCAGCATCAAGTTGCTCTTGTCCTAATAATCCGAGGGTCAACTTCATTAGCACAACGATATTAACAGGTGATCGGTCGTGCAATTCTTGAAGATGTCGAACCGCTTCCTGCTGTGCTTCGGGGTCGTTTCGTTGTCCAAGATAGTGCCGGACCAATTTGTAGCGAAACTCCAATTCATCGGGTGCTAATCGTACAGCTTCCTTCATCGCCTCCACTGCCAAATCAGTTTTCCCCCGCAACTGATAGACCTCGGATAAGAGGAAGCGCAACTGACTATCCATCGGTGCGACGGCAATTCCGAGCTTTACCGCTTCTTCGGCAGCAGCTGCCTGTTGTAAACGTAGGTGTGCAACAGCAAGATTGCCATAGCCGATGGCTTCGTCAGGCAACAGTTCGATAAGCGCGCTAAACGCTTCGACTGCCTTTGAGGGTTGCGACTCTTCAAGATATGCCAACCCTAAATTCTGGTGTCGGATCGCTGCTTCAATGATCTGTGTGTTGTTCATCTCTTGCGCCTCTGTTAAGCCCGATACCAATAGCAGCACACAGATCAGGTATTTTCCTATATTAGCAGAGGTGAATCTCAATATCATGCGTTTTCCTCTTTCTGAATATCTCGTGCGGTATCCACGATTGCCTGTCGTATACTTTTGAGTCGAAGTGCCAGTGAATCCTCAAGTTGTTTAAGGTGGAGCAGCCACGACTCCTTAGAGGCGCCTTCCTCCGTCCCGAACCCGCCTGTCATAGAGAGACGGATATATTTCAATCGTTCTGTCTGTAAGATTTTCATCTGCTCGTCATAGTCTTCAACGCCAGATTCTAAGAGAGTAATCAGTTCACGAATTTTTTCCAATGTGTGTCTCCTTTTTCAGTTGTGTTTTGGTAATTGATCTATCAAGGCGAGTATAAAAATAGTCTATCTTATTTTTTGTTTATAATCAAATGAAAATAAGGAAGGTTCCGTAAAATTAAAATTTGACAGCGACGTTTTTTTTTGCTACACTATTGTGTATATTAAGGTTCTGCTATTTCGATAACACCTCACGCCACTGTGCAGGAACAGCCAGGCATCCCACGCCACGGCAAGGGAGGACATAGATGAATACCTATACAAACAGACACAATATGCCTTACGCCCCCACGGACACGGCAGATATCTATCCTGATACGGACGGTCAACATATCGCAGCCAGCGACTTACATCTTGAAATCCTGATCCGGCTTCTGCAAGCTTTGAGAGCCTATTTTTCGGAGATGCCTGAGGTCTATGTCTCCGGTGATATTCTGACGTATTACATAGAGGGCAACCCGCGCGCAGTTTGCGCTCCGGATGTGCTGGTTGCCTTCGGTATCGGTCAGAAGCAACGCCACACCTACAAAGTATGGGAAGAAGGAAAAGTACCGGACTTCGTGATGGAGTTCTCAAGTAAAACCACTTATCAGAACGACCTCACAGACAAGATGACGCTCTACGCCGGGTTGGGCGTACCAAACTATCTACTTTATGATGCTGAAGCACTTTATCTACCTTCGCCGCTGATGGGATTTCAGTTGGTGAAAGGCGTGTACGTCCCGATTCCGCCGGGCGTTGATGGCAGTATCCATTCAGATATTCTCGGTTTAGATTTCCATATCCGTGAGAGGCGTTTAGAGGTTTACGATCCAGTTAGTGAGCAGTGGCTCCAAACGCCGGTGGAGATTGCAGAAGCACGCGCGGAGACCGCAGAAGCAGAAGTCGCGCGACTCCAAGCAGAACTTGCACGCTTGAAAGAACGCGGGTAATACTATCCCCTGTAGCACGTAAACTGTTCGTTTGGATTTCCACACTTCTGTAGCATAACCTGTTAGGTTGTGCAATGTCTGAATCGCGGATTACACAGATTACACGGATTTCGCGGATTTTAAGAGGATCCTTAAATTTTACTCTCTTTGCTGCACATTTCCGTGCCGGAATGGATATAATGGAGACCAACAATGGATCCGCAAAAAATACAAAACAGACAGCAAACTTTAGATTCAGACTGCTCCGAATTTAGAGCGACAGACCCGTTTAACCCGCAAAACCACGTTGAGGGGCAGATCAGTTTCAGCAGAGATAGACACTACGGGTCGCTAAAAATAAAAAAGATCAATGGTGAACCTGCCGATCAGCCGTTAATCTTTGGCACGCCGAAAATTGCTTACCCCTTCGGATTAGGACATAACTACCGATTTCCGAGTGCTGATCGGATCTACCGCTTCCGCAAATATGACGGTACCAACATCTTTATGTACCGCTATAAAAACAACGGGCGGGAGTACATCACATTTAAAGTACGTTTGTTCCCGTTTTTACGGGGTCGCTACATAACAATGTGGAAGCATATCCTTCGCAAATACCGGCAAATCACCGAGTTGTTCAAAATGAATCCCGATGTTACAGGTTTCAGTTTTGAACTCTACGGGTCAGATAACCCGCACATGATCCAGTACAAGGATGTCCAATTGGATATTGTGCTGTTGTTCGGATTGCGCGGGACACACGGACAAATCGTACTGAATACAGAGATCGAAGCAGGCGACATTCCAAAAGCCGAACAACTCGGGACCATTGAAACAGATTATGTGTGGCACTATGAGCAAGAACAGCAAGACCTTGACGAACGATTGTCATTCATCGGCTTGGATCAGAATCAGGCACCCGTGTTTAGCGGAGAGGAAGGCAGCATCTGGTATGTAAAATTAAAAGATACTTGCGAAATCCGTCCGTATAAGTGCAAACCTCACCGAATTGAACAAGTGCATTGGACACAAGGACAGACGCAGCTGAGTGCTCCTGTGATTTGGGCTACTATCCTGAAAACTTTTGAAAACTGGGAAAATCCCGAACTTGACGAGATTATTGCAATCTTAAACGAAGATTACCCGATCCATCAAATCGCTGCCTCGACTGGGCAGATTGAGCAGATGTTTAACATCGCCAAAAATGAGGCGGATATCCGAAAGAAAATCTGGGAACTTATGGTAATACATGGGTTTGATGGTAACACCAACACAGCGATAGTGTTCCATAAAATTGCAAACCAACTTAATCAGGACAAACGGCTCGTTTACAAAACGATTAAGAATGTGCAAAAAATGATGCAGATGGAGGCTGAATAAGAACGATAATGCCAAAAGTTACCATAGAAAACCCAGTTATCAACAGCCCATTTGAAGAACCGAAACGGCACTTCAAATTCAATAACAGATATGCGTCGTAATTATCATCTCTTAATTCTCCTCTTTCCAGTTATTTTTTGGCTTATCTGTTTCTTTCTGCTCCCGCTCGTTTCTGTGCTAATTTATAGTTTCATAGAGCGTGGGACGTACGGTGGCGTACGTTGGATTTTCACACTCGAAAACTATGAACGCCTATTTGATGGACTGTATCTCGGCATCCTGTGGCGATCAGTGTCAACGGCGTTGGTCTGCACCGCAGTCTGCCTCTTCCTCGGCTACCCATTCGCCTACTATCTGGCACGCTACAAACCGAAACACAGGAATATCCTATTACTGCTTGTCGTTGTCCCCTTTTGGACGAACTTCCTCATCCGAACCTACGCATGGATACTAATTTTGCGCACAGAGGGAATTTTGAACAGCCTCTTGGGTGTGGTGTTCCCAAACTGGGGACCGTTAGAGTTATTAAACACGCCACTGGCAGTGCAGATAGGGCTTGTCTATGGCTATCTACCGTTTATGATACTCCCGTTATATGCAGCACTGGAGCAACTGGATATGTCACTCCTGGAAGCAGCACAGGATTTAGGCGCATCACCGCGGCGTGCTTTCTGGCATGTAACGGTACCGCTGAGTTTACCGGGTATTCTTGCCGGATCCATGCTGGTTTTTATTCCGACGGTGGGCGCGTTTCTGACCCCGGATCTACTCGGTGGTGGGAAGGTGAGTTATATCGGTAACGTGATTGAACGGCAATTCAAGACAGCGCGAGATTGGCCCTTCGGCTCCGCGCTGTCGTTTATGTTGATGGGGATAGTTCTCGTCGGGACGGTGCTGTACTTCCGCGCTTTACAACAGAGTGAGTCTGAGGCAACCTGACATCTCCCGTTAGGGCAATTTAAAAAAATGAAACGGATACTTGAAGCCAATATTGGGTTGGTTTACCTTTTTTTATACGTTCCAATCTTAGTGGTTGTGGTGTTCTCGTTCAATAGCGGGGAACAGATCTCCGTTTGGGAAGGCTTCACCTTCGGTTGGTATGCGAAACTCTTTGAGGACGCGGCATTGTGGCGCGCCTGTCGAAATAGCCTGATCGTAGCAGGTGTCGCAACGACCATTGCTACCATTGTCGGAACGACCACCGCGCTGGCGATAGAGCGATACCGATTCCGTTTCCGAACCGCTCTCACGCGATGCCTCTACCTCCCGATTATCATTCCTGATATTGTCTTAGCAATCGCGTTATTGACTTTCTATGTCCAAACCCGTATCCCTGTCGGTTTACTCTCTGTAATTATCGCGCACTGCGTTTTCAATATCGCGTACGTCACGATTGTGGTACGGGCGCGCCTACAAGGCTACGATAACACCTTAGAGGAAGCAGCGCGGGATCTCGGTGCCAACGAGTGGCAGACGTTTTGGCGGATAACATTTCCGCTCATTGCCCCCGGTATTATCGGTGGGGCACTGCTGGCTTTCACGCTCTCTATAGACGATTTCGTCATTACCTTCTTTACAGCAGGTGTCGGCTACACGACGCTATCTGTCCATATCTATTCGCTGTTGAAGTTCGGTATCACACCGAAACTTAATGCCATCTCAACAATGTTGCTCGCAAACTCAATCGTATTTATCCTATTGTTTCTGCGGTTTCAAGGTAGGACTACTACTTCTCAAAAGCAGGAGGCATGAGGGGCGATCTGCGAAAGAGATAGCAAATTTACGAGACGTGTGGTATAATTTTCCTATTGACGTAGCAAGGTAAAAAGACAACATGGATTACTACCGCACGTATGCAGAAATCGATCTGCGAGCCATCCGACGAAACGCAGAAGCAATAAAGGCATATACTGGAAAACGCTTAATCGCTGTCGTGAAAGCGGATGCTTATGGACACGGTGTAATCCGTGTCACGGAGGCGTTGCGTTCCGTCGCTGATATGTTCGCTGTTGCGACAATTGAGGAAGGTGCGGAACTCCGTCAGGCAGGTATCCGCGAACCGATGCTTGTCCTCTTTAGTTCGCTTCCAGAACAGGCAGCGCAAATCGTCGAATACAAGTTGACACCGACGATTGGAGATTGGGAATTTGCGAACAGGCTAAGCGAGATCGCACCCAGCACTATCCACGTCCATATCAATATCAATTCGGGGATGAATCGGAGTGGTGTGCGCTGGACAGAAGCAGTACAGTTTTTGAACCGACTTAAAGCGCTGGATCGGCTTGAAGTCGCGGGATTCTTTACACATCTTGCGACTGCAGATGAAGCGGATAAAAGTTATGTTTCTATTCAACTTGAGCGATTTTCGTCCGTACTTGAAAAGATTTCTGACGGTAGCGAGTTGATCCACGCAGCAAACAGTGCAGCGACATTGGCAGTTCCAGAATCGCATTTCGATGCCGTGCGTCCAGGCTTGAGTCTCTATGGAATCTATCCAGCTCCCGAAAAACCGATCGCGTTAACACCCGCGCTTACGTGGAAGACGCGGATCGGATGGATCGGTTCTATTTCGGGAGCGGAAGGCGTGAGTTACGGATTGACATATAAAGCGTCGCATCAGACCCGTGTGGCAATGGTACAGGTGGGCTACGGCGACGGCTATCCGCGGGCACTTTCTAATGTAGGTGAGGTGTTAATCGGCGGGATGCGCCGCTCAATTATCGGAAGGATTTGCATGGATGTGAGTGTTGTGCGTTTAGAACCCACAGATAATGTGTCCATCGGTGATGAGGTGGTGCTAATCGGCAGGCAAGGAGACGCGGAAATCACAGTTGATGAACTGGCACACCACACCGGCACAATATCGTATGAAATCCTAACCCAGATCGGAAAGCGCGTAAAACGAACTTTTAACTATTAAGTCGCTCAAATTCTCCCTGATAAGGGGCGGGGAATGCCCATAAGGCATTCATACCGTTGATTCTGATTCTTTAGGGGGTTCTTCAGAATAATTTAAAAATGCTAATTGAAATCAAAAATGTATCACTCTTTTACGGCGCGACCGCTGCGTTAGACAACCTCTCACTGGAGGTGCAAGGCGGAGCAGTCGGTCTACTCGGACCTAACGGTGCCGGGAAAAGCACCTTACTGAAGACACTCCTCGGTTTCATCCAACCCAACCAAGGCTCAGCCGCTGTGTTTGGGCTGAATGTGCGAATAAATCCGTTAGAGATCCGACGACAAGTCGGGTATATGCCGGAAGACGAATGTTTGATACCGGGGATGAACGCTGTCCAACTCGTCTCCTATGTGGGAGAACTCTGTGGGATGCCGAGTCGCGATGCCATGCAACGCGCACACGAAGTGCTCTATTACGTCGGATTGGACGAAGAACGTTATCGAACAATAGACGGATACTCGGCGGGAATGAAACAGCGTGTGAAGTTAGCGCAGGCATTAATACACGATCCGAAATTACTGCTCCTTGATGAACCGACAAACGGGATGGATACAAGCGGTAGGGAAGAGATGCTTGAACTCGTTAAAGACATAGCGATAGATAAAGGCATCAATGTGATTTTGTCCTCGCATCTGCTGCCTGATGTGGAGTATGCGTGCCATGAAATTATCGCGCTCTCACACGGTAGCGTTGTCATTCAAGGACAGATCGAAACACTGAGACGAAACAAGGGACAAGCCTTCGATTTGCGGATTGTGGGTGACAGTAACACCTACATCACTGCTTTGGAACGCCAGAATTATCACGTTGAAGTGCGTCCTGATAAACACCTTCGGGTTACGTCCGGAAGTCACGGAGAGACGGGCACAAAGTTCTTTTTTCAACTCGCCTACGATACCGGTGTCCAACTCCGTCAGTTGCGTGAAGTGAAACATTCGTTAGAAGACATCTTTGCTGAAGTGATGAGTGTAGATTCGTGATAGGTAGGACTTATGCATCCCCCTTGCTGTCGGGGTGTTTTTGCTGGGGTGTTTCCGCTAGAAACCCCGCCAGCAGTGCGTAATACATAGGTTATCATAGAAAAATGCGTAAGTCCTGATAGGGCTATTAGGAGAAAATTATGAAAAAGAGAAAACGCCGGTTTAAACGCCGCCAGCTGGCCGACACGGATATGTCACGCATACTGGAAGCTATAGCAACCAGTTTTGAAATGGCTGAAAAAGGGTTACGGCCCGAACCCCGTGAAATAACAAACATATTTGAAGAATACACGTTTACAGGCGAACTTGAGGAAAGAGTTTGGCACTTCGCTGACCAACTGCTCTGTACGTCAATTGCCGCTGATCAGGCAAACGTTCCAGTCAAATTTGATATCCTTACGAACGATTATGAATTCGCTACCGCACTCGTCGAAATTTCGATTATCGCGCATTTGGAACTCAGCGTTACACCGATTGACACGCTACCAAGCGATGACCCCAGATATGGTGAGATCCAGAATGCCGGTCCCGTCTGGCGAATCCATTCCCCAGACTTTCAAGAATATCCAGAAGAAACGTTTGCTATGCTTTTGTTAAGCACAGAAACGGACACGAATGATGGAGATCAAGATGAAAACGAAAAATGATTTTATTCAGGTTGGGATTGCGGAAGTCGATATTACGCCGGACTACCCGATTCGGCTCAGCGGTTATGGCAGCCGCCGCACAGAATCCGATGGGATCATCCAACCGATATGGGCGAAGGCACTCGCTATTGGCGGTGATGCGGATGAGCCTGTTGTCCTTGTGACCGTCGAAAACTGTGGTTTACCGGACGAATTGACCGAGGAGGTATCGCGCCGAGTCAGAGAAACAACAGGCGTTTCACGTGCACATTTTGCAGCGTGTTTTTCGCATACGCATAGCGCGCCATGTCTCACAAATGCCGCACCCTTCCTGTTCAGTTCAGATATTCCGCCTGACCAGCAGGAGACGATAGACCGATACACCCGACAATTTAAAGACTGGATGGAAGAGGTCGCACTTGAGGCATTGGCGAACCGTGAACCTGCACGATTAACATGGAGCATCGGCGAAGTCGGATTCGCGAAAAATCGGCGTACGGAAGGCGGACCGGTGGATCACTCACTGCCGTGCATACAGGTCAGGGATGTAGACGGAAATTTGCGCGCCGTGTGGGCGAGTTACGCATGCCATTGCACAACGTTGGCAGGTACTGACAATCATATCTGCGGCGATTGGGCAGGATTTGCGCAGGAGGAAATCCAGAACGCCCTCCCCGGTGTAAAGGCTCTAATCTCTATCGGATGCGGTGCGGATGCGAACCCTGAATCACGGATGATGCCGATGCCGGAAGGGAAAGAGGAGGTCTTCAGCACGCGGCTCGCGTATGCGAAAGCGCACGGAGCAGCACTCTCACAAGAAGTCCAACGCCTGATTGAGGGAGATACTAAACCGCTTTCCAGTGTTCCGACTGGCGCGTTTGAACGGGTCAATCTACCTTTTGATACACTACCGACGCTTGAAGAGTGGGAGGCACGCGTAGCAGAGGGCGGATCCGTTGGCTACCATGCCCAAAAACACCTTGAACGCCTGCAGAAAGGACAACCGATACAAACCGAACTCTCTTATCCAGTACAGGCGTGGAGTTTTGGCGATGAACTTGCTATTGTTTTCCTTGCGAGCGAGGTGGTCGTCGATTATTCGCTGCGTCTAAAACGTGAGTTGGATTCGGAACGGTTATGGGTCGGCGCATACTCGAACGCGTTTCCGGGCTATATTCCGTCAGAGCGAGTGTTAACGGAAGGTGGGTATGAAGGTGGCGGTGCGATGCTCTATTTCGGTCCACCAACTCGGTTTGCGCCGGGTGTTGAACAATTAGTGATTGACACGGTGCATCGATTGGTGCCGGACGAATTTTTATCAGAATCCCAGTAAGCGGTATTTTTCATAACGTGAGTTTGATAAATACTTACGGAAACCGACGCATTTGCTCTTAAAGTCCCCCTGATAAGGGGGATTTAGGGGGTTAAAAATCCAGGGGGTGTTTCTTAAATCAGTAAAAATCGTCCCTTTTTGGGTCAATATATTACTTTTTTGCCGGATTTGGGTCTGTCCTAACTGCTAATACTTTTTTGAAACTGGTGTTTCATAGGAAGGTCAGTTTGGGCATTGCGGTCTCTATGAACATGTGTGTAGCCGTTCCACCGACCCAACCTACTCCGCCTACAATAATAGCGAGTCCAACAAAAGTAAGCGCATGCCTAAAAGTACGGGGTTCGGTAACTTCTTCGCTGAGTTGGCTGTTGACACGATCGTTTTCGAGATATAGGATCAGGGAAAAAATAATTAGTATTCCACCTAAACCTGCTATTAGCTTATATGTTGTTTTTCCACTGAGCCAAACGCCAACTATAGGAATAAGAGCGATCCCAACAAGAATGAAGGTCCCAATGAAACAAACAAAACACGAGCAGAGTTGTTTGCCGTTGAGTTCACTGGTTACACGCTCATTCTCTCTCAACAAAGCAGGTTCGACAATAGCTATTATTACCGCTAAAACTATTGTCAATCCGAATTGCCACTCCACGAAGGTTCTACCAGAACGAAACGCCAGATAATACGCGAAGAACCCAACAACAGTAAGCAGAGCGCGCTCTAAAGTCGGCAGGCTCCACGGTTTCTGAGTTTCGGTTACAACATTATCAGCAGTACCGAGTGTATCTACCTGATCAGAATTTATAGGGTCCTGTGTTTGGTTCAAAGGATTATCAAGCATTTTGAACGCTTCCAATTAAGTTTCGGATATGTAGTTGTAGATAATGCCCTGTTTTTGTGTTGAGCAGTTGGTGATCGATATAGTGCATCGGTTGGTGCCAAACGAATTTTTATCAGAATAAGAAAAAGTAAGCCTCAGTTATGCAGTGTTGAGTTCTATTCTGCTGTCATCGGTTGGTGTCAATTTAGCAAGTTTTTGTGCCGCAAGTGCACCAAGGCTCATACCAGCTTTCGCGGCCTCACCTACCAAAGCATGATAGAGTTGGGCATCAACACAGATATTGAGGCGCTCTTCATAACTTTCCAGCGGAGAGGCTTGCGGGATAGGTTCATTGTGTTTACGATAACTCTCCTTAACGCCTTGCCAAGCCACAGCGAGTTCACTTAAGGCATCTTCAGGTGTATTTGCAAACGCGGACACATTAGGCATCTCAACAAAATGGGCTAAATAATCGCCGTCTTCATCAAAAAATACCTTCACAGCAAATCCGTCAAATATATCTTTGTTCACTTTTTGCCCTCTTTGTCAGAGGTCGAGAAAAGCTCGCACGGCTGCGGCGAACTCAGCAGGGCAATCGTCATAGATAAAGTGTCCAGACCCCGAATCTGTATCAGAACAACCGATAGAGATAAACTTCGCGTTCGGAATAACCTTCTCGTAATCTCGGCTACCCTTTAGCGCGATAGTATCGTCCTCCCCATGCAAAATGAGCGTGGGTGCGGTGATGTGTCCAACCGCTGCACGATAATCGGGCGACCTGCCGCTGCTGAAATATACCGCAAAGGAACTCCATCCACCGGGGGTAGGTGTCATTATATCCATAGCCGAAGCATCGTACCCCATTCCGATGAGAATATATCGACCTACTTGTGTGTGTAAATCCACAAGGTCAGCATCCGATTTTGAGAAAATATCGCCGAAATTGAAGTATTCTTTGAGCAATGAATTATATTCGGTTTGTGCCGCTTGCGGAATTTTGTGCCGAACTGCTTCAAAGAGATCGTTTCCCTTTTTCGGGGGCGTGAGTACTGCCGCGGGTGCGACAAGAATAAGTTTTTCAACCTGATCCGGGAATTCTGCTGCGTAAAGTGCTGCGATAAAGCCTCCAAACGAATGTCCAACCAGCAATAATTTTTTCTCTTTAAGGATACGTCGGATGCGTTCAATGTCGGCTATTTGTGCGCCTATGCCAAGCGTCTGGTCAAGTTGTGCTACATTTGCAGGATAGTTTTTTGACTTAAAACGGTCAATCGGTCTTGTAGACTTACCAGCCCCCCGCTGGTGGTAATAGTAGAAGGCAAAACGAGCTTCCAATAGCTTGAACCCTTTCCAGGCGTTTGCATAAGGGATGCCCGGGCCTCCATGCACAACAACAACAGGGCGACCTTTTCCGTATACGTCAAAATGAAGGGATATATCAGACTCCACCTGCCATACCGAGGAATTGATCTGCGGGGGCGGCTCCAACGGACCGCGTAAGTTTTCACCCTTACTGACAGAACCGAATGTATAGAGCGGTTGGCTCATTTTCCAAAACATATATACCGCAGCAATACCTCCTAAGATAACGACCACTGCAATCCCTATCAGCACAATTTTTATGCTTCTTTTCATATCTGATTCCCTGGGGAAGATGCCCGAAACACGTTCGAGCATCCATGAACATTTCCCTCGGAATTTATACTCCGTTAAATCAATCCCGCTTCCGAAACCGTCTTGCGTAAAGACTCAAGATTCTCAGGAACCATCGGTGCGAGGGGTAACCGCAATTTCCCGTTAAGTTTCCCCATGAGTTGGAGTGCAGTTTTCGCAGGAATCGGGTTCGTTTCAATAAAGAGATCGACCGCCAGGGGCAACGTTTTATAGTGAAGTTTCTGGGCAAGTTCAAGATTACCCGCATGGAAAGCGTTGCACATCTCTGCTACATCCGCGGGCGCGATGTTCGCAACAACCGAGATAACACCTTTGCCGCCGACAGCAAGGATCGGCAGTGTGTTGACATCATCACCTGAAAGCACAACGAAATCATCAGGACACAAGTTGACGACTTCGCTGGCACGTTTGAGTTCACCCGTTGCTTCCTTAAGCGCGACGATGTTTGGATGTGCAGCAAGACGCGCTATTGTCGGTGAAAGGATGTCAGTACCGCAACGTCCCGGAACGTTATAAACGACGATCGGGATGTCTACCGTATCAGCGATTTTCATGTAGTGGGCATACAAACCCTCTTGGGTAGGCTTGTTGTAGTAGGGCGTGACAATCAGCGCAGCATCCGCACCGGCGGCTTTGGCATGTTCCGTCGCGCGTAGTGTCCGAGTCGTTGAGTTAGAACCAGTGCCCGCAATAACAGGCACCTTTCCATTTACAGTCTCAACAGTGAGTTCTATCACCCGGTCATGTTCAGCCTCAGACAGCGAAGGGGATTCGCCTGTTGTGCCACACGGGACGATGCCGTGTGTGCCGCCGTCAAGCTGAAATTGAATCAGTTCCTTGAGTTTCGCTTCGTCAAGCGATTCATCGTCCTTAAACGGTGTGACAAGTGCAACATAAGAGCCTTGAAACATGATCTAAATTCTCCTTGTATCTATAAAGCCTCACGCAGGAGGAAACGGGTTACATCTGGGTTTAATAATTCCACGCATCCGCTGTAAGTTCACCAACGTAGATAACGCGAGCATCGCCTTCAAGATAGACGTTTCGGATTTCTTCGTTTTCTACTTCAAAATGGATCTTTAAAACGATGCCACTCGCTGTTTTGACAGAGACGGGGGATACCACTTTTCCCAATGTCGCAGCGATAATGGCAGAGGCGATTGACCCTGTACCACAGGCGAGTGTCTCATCCTCAACACCGCGTTCATACGTCCGAATATCAATTAGCCCTGGCGACTCGACACGGATAAAGTTAGCATTGGTACCATCAGGCTTGAAATTGTCGTGGTAGCGGGTCTGCTGTCCCAAGTTAAAAACATCTGTTCGTTCTAAATCCTCTACAAAGAAAACGACATGCGGTACGCCACTATTCGCGAAACCGACAGCGTGCATCCCATCGTCGAGCTGAAGCGGGACATTTAGCCGAATATCCGTCGGATCACTCATACGCACTTTAACGTTCTCACCCACTATTTCGGATTCATAAATTCCAGCATTCGTTAAAAATCGCATCCGTTCGGATACAATGCCGTTCAGGTAGGCGAATTTGGAGATACAGCGTGCCCCATTTCCACAGGTTTCCACCTCACCGCCATCGGCATTAAAGTAGCGCATCCGAAAATCAACATCATCTGCCTTCTCAACGAGAAGAACACCGTCAGCACCAACGGACATACGGCGTTGGCAGAGTTTTTGCACAAATTCTGTATCGGTGCTATCAACGATCTTCGCGAAATTATTGATAATGACAAAGTCGTTACCCGCACCACTGAGTTTCATAAAAGGTATTTTGTCCATTGCTGATCCTTTACTGCGGAGGTATGGTTTTGTAACATAACGCAAGTTGCTACTATCTTCAAAGCGCATAATTTAGGTAGTGTTTACATTTTTTTCGCAGTAGCCTCTGACGCAACCGGATACTCTAATATTTATTATATCAGATTTCGAGAATTAAATCAAACCAAGGCACATCCATCGCCTACCGAAAGGTAGAAAGTGCCTCTTTATTTTCATGAATATTCTGTGAGTTTGTTTTTCGTTTGAACTTCGCAGAAAATGTTGAGACCGCTATTTGCGAGCGGAGATAAGCCACCCGTAGGTCTCCTTGTGTGAGTTTTCCGGGGAGATACCAATGAATACCGAGGTGTTCACAGACCTTCTCAACACTTATCTGTTTTTGCGTAGCATTGCCTGTCGTAAATACCAACTTTGTAAGACTTGCTGCAACGAAACTCAGTTGGACGAATCGATTGATGCTTTTTCGAGATTTCAGGCGATAGGTATCAAAACCGAAGTGCTGTTTTGCATCCCGAAAAGCTGTTTCTATTTGCCATCTTTGTTGATAGTCTGTGACGATGGTATGTTTTTATGAAAGGATACCGGCTTTTCTGCTTTCGCGCATTATAATTACCTAAGTTGCCACCTACTTATGAACATAGCACTTTCTTCGGCTTGCAAGAGGTTGAACACGCGATTTTCTATTCTTACTGCGAAGCAATACCACCCCTCTGGGGTGAAGAAAGGTGCTGAAAAGAGTTCTGCAAACGTGCAAAACCCATGAGTAGCAACTTGGGTTATAATAGGTTAAATCCTATTTTTATTCAAACAAAAAAATAAAAAGGCATATATCTAACTATGGATTAGGAGATACTTTCAGGGAAAGCGCAAATTATAGCCATAAAAATCGCTAATTTTGCTTGAAAATACTTTTAGGGACCAAGGGGTTGGTTAGAGAAATAATGAACGTAAATGTCCGGATGCACAGTCCCGTAGGGGCGATATGTTCATAGAAACAGTTGCGGGTGGATTACGAGGCAGCGTACATCAGGGCGTGCCTGCGGAGTTCATCCACAATCCCTAAAACACCCTCGTAACTATCGCATGTAACAAGGCGATAGCGAAAAGGTTTGACGTGTGGAATACCCTTGAAATAGTTGGTATAATGCCGACGCATCTCCAGTAGCCCGCGTCTTAAGCCTTTCCACTTGATAGAGAAATCGAGATGCTTTCTAAAAGCAGCGATGCGCTCATCTATTGAGGGCAATGGGAGCAATTCGCCGGTCGCAAAATAGTGTTTGATCTCGTTGAAAATCCAAGGGTAGCCGATAGCGGCGCGCCCGATCATGATGCCGTCAACGCCGTATTGTCGCCGCATCTGTGCTGCTTTCTGAGGGCTGTCAACATCACCGTTACCGAAGACAGGGATATGCATGCGCGGGTTATCCTTAATCCGACCGATGAGTGTCCAGTCCGCCTCGCCTTTATACATCTGTCGTCGGGTTCTGCCGTGAATCGCGATGGCTTGAATGCCAACATCCTGTAGCCGTTCCGCGACTTCAACGATATACTTCGTTCTATCATCCCAACCGAGCCGTGTCTTAACGGTTACAGGTAGATGCGTGGTTTTCACCATCTCGGCAGTCATCTTAACCATCTTAGGTATATCTTGTAGGATACCGGCACCCGCGCCTTTACACGTGACTTTCTTAACGGGGCAGCCGTAGTTAATATCAATGATGTCAGGTTGCACCTTCTCAGTGATTTCGACAGCAGCGCGCATGGATTCGATGTCGTGCCCAAAAATTTGGATACCGATAGGCCTTTCTGCCTCAAAGATATCTAATTTGGCGACACTCGGCGCAGCGTCACGGATGAGTGCCTCCGAGGAGATGAATTCGGTGTACATGATGTCCGCACCGTTCTCCTTGCAGACCACGCGGAACGGCGGATCGCTCACATCTTCCATCGGTGCGAGCAATAGCGGGAAATTTGGAATGTTGAGGTTGCCTATTGTTAACATGATATTTATTTGTAGGATAATTTTTTAGAGTGTTTTCGTTAGCGGATTCGTCGCATATATTCGTCGTGTTTTCCGATCCAAAACCAGACGAGGGTGCCATTTTCTTCGCGTGCCAAAGCGCGATAGTTTCTGCTGATTCGTGCAGACCAACGTGTTCTTCCAATCCTTTTAAAATTTAGGGATGGGTGTTCGGGATCTTGCTTCAGTAAAGCAAAATTCCTATCTGCACGCCGTTGAATCTCGCGCGGAAGACTGCGATAGCATGCCCAAAACGCTTGATTAGTTTTATAGATCTTCGCACCTACCTGTTCGCAAATCCTCAAGGACGCTCTCATCCAGTTTATCGAGTTTACCAGTTTTAGCGTCCTCTTCCAACTGTTTATCCCAAGCTTCCCAGTCCGCCTCTAAAGTTTCATAAAGCGTGTGTTCAAGAGTTTCCAGCAAAGTTTCCTTTGTGTGCTCTTCACACCTAACCTTCGGATGTTCCTGGATCCACCCCATCCATCTGTCTCCGTTTTTTTGGATGTGGGCGGTATAGGTTGTTTCGTATTCTGCATCATAGATTTTAACGGTCTGAATTTTTTCCATCTGTACCTCCTTGGGTTGAATAAAATCTCAATTTCACGTCTCATTAAAAGGCGGATCGGATCCGTCAAGATGCTCAAAACTCAGGGGAAGTTTTATAGATCTTTGCACCTACCTGCTCGTAAATTTTCAAGGGCTTTTTCAGCGAGATGGTCCAATCGCCCGGCTTTTATATCTTCCTCAATCTGCTTATCCCAGGCATCTGCACGAGCTAATAGGACTTCGTGAAGGTCAGTTTTGAGGATTTTCAACACTGCTTCTGGCGTGCTTTCCTCACACTGCACCTCGGGAACTTCTTGTATCTGTCCTATCCACCCGGCACCGTTTTTTTCGATATGAGCAGTATAGGCGTCTCCGTATTCTGGATTTTGGATTTTGACGGTCTGAGTTTTTTCCATCCATGCCTCCTTGTATTAAAGTCCTCAGATTTTAAAAACTATTATACCTTGCAAATGTCCTATTGTCAAGGCGATGAAAAAATTGGAAATGGGAATAGGTATTTGACTTTTTTCCAATTTCGTGATAGATATAAAAGCACATTGTGGAACACTGTCTATTCACACCAATCCAACAGCGAGGTTTTTTATGAGATGTATCTTTGTCGGCATTGAGTATGCAGGAAAATCGACATTAGTCAACCTATTAACGAACTACTACCAGCACCGGAAATTGAGGGTTCACGTGGACGATCACTTTACAATCCCAGATTCAACACTGAGTCCCGAATCGAGAGCGGCGTACATCTATTTCCCCGACGACGTGAAGGAACGGATGCAACGGATGCAACTCCAGTATCACGTCGAGGTGATTAAAAACTACCCGAATACCATGATCGCAGGGTGGCACATTGAGGAACTTGTTTACTCGTCCTTCTATGGCGATGATCCTGAGAGTCCATATTATTCGAGGTATCACGTCAACGCACAGCGTGGTTATGAAACACAGGTAATTGAAGCACGGTTACCGGATGTCGTGATGATCCATGTGACTGCCAGCGATGCGGCAATTGCAGAGCGGATGGACACAGACCCACACGAATATCAGATCATCAAAAAAGCCGATATTCCGACCCTCAAACAACTTTTTCAGGACGAAATTGACAAATCCCTCTTTTCGCATGGCGGACGCAAGATCGTGTTGGATACAACAGACAAAACACCCACCGAATCGCTTGATGAGCTGCTACTGCTTTCCGAACCACTGGTCACTTTCGGTGAACTCGCTGTGCGTGCAATGGACGTGCCGGAGGGGGATTATGAGGTCCGTTATGAGAATAGTGTGCGGAAGATGATACCGGTATAGGTGCGATTGGCTTTTTAAGTAGGTTTTGAGGATGGGGGAAAAGGAACGGACGAATTGGAAGGATGGAAGGATGGGAAGGAACGGAAAGATGGAAGGATGGGCGCCCAATCTTCCAATCTTCCAGTCTTCCAATCTTCCAACGCATCTGAAGATCAAAACATAAAGTTAATATTGAAACTTGCTAACGGTTTTATCTGCTTAAGGGATGCTCTCGATTGGCGATCGGGAAAGAGACGCGTTGTCCAGTCAATTGCGACTCGTAAGCACCAAGGATCATCTCCAACGCAGCCACAGCGTCTTCGGCGGCGGAGATGGGCTTTCTGTCATTCTCAATCGCATCAATCAGATCACGAATGGCGAGCTCATTACCGCTGGAGAAAGGGGTTTGGTCTAAGTCGTATGCTTCCCATTCTTGGTCTGGATTTGCAGGGACCAGCACAGGATAGGGGTAGACCATGAGTCGGTTTGCAACATCACCGCGGAGCGAAAAGATACCTTCACTGCCGACGATCTCCATGCCGTACCTACCGGAGCCTGCCTGATCTCGTCGGGACTCAAAGAAACCAGAGACACCACTTTTGAAAGCGAAGTAGCTATTGATGCAATCACCTGCGACGGGGCCAACAGGCTCTGTCGGTTCGTGGTCATCACCGTAGCCAACCTCTTTGCCGTTTGTGGTAACGTGGGACTGCATCCATGCGACATCACCAACAAAGAAACGCATCATATTAAACGTGTGGGTGCCGAGGACAATCATATCCTCACCGCCACCGCGATGATCCTGCTTACCACTGGCGTAGATGGCTTGAATCGTGCCGATTTTTCCGTCGTTAAGCATCTGCCGAATCGTATGCGTAGCGGGGAGATAGACCGCCTGATGCGCCACAGCGACTTTTAACCCGTTTGCTTTTGCTGTTTCAACGATTTTATCACCGTCTGCAAGCGTACTCGTCATCGGTTTCTCGGAATAGACGCTACACCCCGCCTCAAGACAGGCAGTTACCATAGCAACGTGTTCCGTCGTCCAGCGCGGACAGACGCTCACAATATCAAGCTCTTCTTTCTCAAGCATATCCCGATAATCGGCGTAGCTGCGTTGCGCTCCTGCTTCTGCTGCTGCCTTCTCTCTACCTTCCTCGTTTGGGTCAGAGACAGCGATAAATTCGACATTTTCTATGGCTTTGTATGGGGTATGCAATCCGTGTCCGAAATTGCCAGCCCCGGTATGCCCGATTGCCGCTGCACGATACGTTTTTTGACTCATAAAAATACCTCTCTATAGCGAAACTACGGCACAGGGGGGTGCCGGTTAGTCTATCAGAAAAATGAGGATGCCGAGCGCTGGAATTAAAGTGATCAAAACCTTAACCTCAAGCAGGCATCTTCTATACCGTTGAATTGAAGGGTTTCCCGCCGTTGAACGATTCAAAAATTCAATAATTTTGCCTTATCTGTCCCCTGCTGTGGTACCAGTGATAAGACTTTCTTTTTCAAGAATTGCCTGCCCGATTGCACGCCAGAAGAGATCCTCAATTCCTACAGGATGCCACTCTCCATTTACAAAAGACATAACAGCGTAGTCTGTTTTTTCGGCAGAAAGAGTGTTGGTAAATCTATCTTCTGGGCCCCAGTTCGTGTATGTAAGCGGGCTTCCGTCACTCCACTTCCACTTGCCTTCTTCCACAGAATCACTGAGCCCAATCCAATAGAGATGGGTGCCGAAGGCTCCTTCTAACCATTTCTGTTCCGTTTCATCGTTAATAGCGACGAGATAGGCACCCTCAGCAGCAGCGATAGCTTGTGCTTCGTCACGACCAATGCACCGAATTCTTTTGTAAGCGTGTCCATTTGAGGGGTTGATAACCCATTGGGGTTCGGGTTTCAGAAGTTCGGGTGGTGGCTGCGGAACATTTTGCTCCACCTCATCTTTCTTACGTTTTGAAGGTGCCTTGTGACGACTCTGTGTAAGAGGTCGGACAATAACCTCTATGTTTTCAAAATGCGGATCTGGTTTAATTTCAAACGCAAAGTACTTAGGATAAATCCCATAAGGATGGTAACGTAATGTTCCTATCTTGATTGAGATAAACTGGTACTGGCGTGTCTGTGTTTTCTTATCCAACCATAATGTTAGTGCAAATTTGATCGGTCCGTGTGGAAGGTTAGAAAATTTAAAAATCCCGTTTCTATCAGTTACGGATTTTAAATTAGAAGGATAATCATATATCCAAAATCCAGGTTCTAACGTTCCTTCTTTGATTATGGCTGGTAAACAAACTATGCCTAAACCTTTAACCGGTCTCATACCTTCGTCAAGGACAATCCCAGACATCCTCACGCCAACTTCCTCTGTTCTACACCCGAAAGATATAACTAAGAACAATGTTACAAAACTGAATAACAAACCAGCACCTATATTGATATATCGAAGGTTAGGTTTAATTAAATTTAAACAACTTGTGGGGTTATCTACAGATGTCTCCATTTGTAGAAGGGATAACAATTGCTGGACACACAGTTGCATTATTAAATTTAACGGTTGCATGAGATACTCCAGTCAATAGCATGTAAAAAACCTGGTGGTCAATCGTTAACTTCAGCCTGTGTTTTAATGGGAAAATCTTGCTTCTCAAGAATTGCAGTGCGCGTGGCTCTACCCATAGGTCCCCCACCTCTAATATCTGCGGCATACCATTTGCCGAACATTCCGACAACGACATAATCCTTTTCATCAGTATTACTGTCATTGTGTTTATGGGATGCAGACCAATTCGTATAAGTAAGTGGTTCGCCGCTGTGCCATTGCCATTGTCCTTCCCTTTCAACATCACTGAGCCCGATCCAAAAAGGTCCTTGCCAAAAGACAGTCCGTAGCCAGTTATATTCTGCTGCGTCATTGATTGCTACGAGGTAAGCTTCTTCTTCTGATGCTTGCCCAATTGCCTCCTCTACACTGTCACAATGAACCCACTTGTAGGCGTGATTATTTGATGGATTTACGACCCATATAGGTGGGGGATCAAGCAACGCATGGGCTTCATGATTTGACGCAGCCCCGGCCCAGCTGTATCCGATGATCTTATTTTCTGAAATTTCACTCAACGAAATAGGGTTTCCGTTAAGTGTCATTACCAAGTCAGTCTCGTGTTCATCCGCTTTGAACATAAACGGTGCGGCCTTTGCAACAAGGTTGTGATATTTGACAGCAAAGATATGAAATAAATGCTTATCGTTGTAACCTAAATTATATTGAAAGTACCCGTTGGCATCAGTCTTTTTTTTGTCTATACTAACCGATTCACCACTCCCACTAAAATCGCGCCGCTTGAGAAATGAGTGTAGATTTGCATTAATTAGAGGCGATCCGTCGGCAAAAACAACGCGTGCTCGAATCAGTTTCTCTATTTTAATTTCTGGTCTCACTGTGATTACAAGGTCTGTAATATTGTCACCTGCTTGAATGACAAACCCTATTCTCCTATGGAAATAGAAATCGTCGTTATCGGTAGGATAAAGTCGCATTCCTTCAATATCCATTGACAGAATTTTAGTTCTGTCTTTACGACGAGTACTCGTTTCATTTTCAGGTTCAATGCTAACACTCAATGCGAGCGACCCCTGATGGATATTATTGAAAGTAAAACGCCCTTCTGCATCAGTCTGTTCGGTACGTACAGGTGAAGTTGTTTGGCTGCCAGATTCGCTGTACCTAAATCGTCGGATAGAGATAAAACCACCGGCGACTGAATTGCCTGCTTCATCTATGATCCGTCCAGAAAAGATCGTTTGTAGTTGTGCAGTACTTTCTTGTTCGCTGCCCTTAGGTTCAACATTTTCCTCATTTACACATCCCAAAAACGTTAGGAAGAAAAGGGAGACTAATAGCATAATCAAAGATGTAATATTTGAAAATATTCGTTTTGACTCGATCAGGACAGGGGTTGCCTCGCTTTTTTGAAACATTCTTTACTACCTCTAAATGATGTTTGCGAGATAACTTCTAATATCCTTTCTGTTTATCAACGAGATTCACTAACGGTTCCCCTGTTACATAGCGGTGTAGGTTATCAATAAAGAGTTGCATGGCGCGTCTCCGAATGTGCTGCGAGGCACCTGCACTGTGTGAGGTTAAAATCACGTTCTGCTGCTCCCATAACGGACTCTCCGGCGGACACGGCTCCGTATACGTCACGTCTAAACCCGCACCTGCTATTTTTCCGCTCTGGAGTGCTGCCACCAACGCTGTCTCATCTATAACCTTACCGCGACTAATATTCACGACGTAACTCTCATCTGGCATCTGATTGAACTGTGCATGCGACAGGAGTTTATGCGTTTCGGGGGTACTCGGACAGCACACCACGAGGATGTGTGATTTCTCCAGAAATTCCATCAGTCCATCTAAACCGAAGAGCTCCGAGACAGTCTCCGGTTTATCCATCGGTTCGACATCAGCAGCGATAACATTAAATTCAAAGGCTTGTGCGCGCACTGCAATTGCTCTACCGATACCACCGAGACCAAGGATACCCATTGTCATTCCTGCGAGTTCCACACACGGCACGCGTTCCCAATGCTTCGTTTTCATAAATTCCAGTTGCGTAGGGATTTGACGCGTCAGGGACAAGAGCAAGGCGAAGGCGTGTTCAGCAATCTGTCTGCCGTACAGACCGCGGCAATTGGTTAGCATCACATCACTGTCTTTGAATGCCGGGTACATGAACCCTTCCACGCCTGCATGTGGTTGATGTGCCCAACGCAGCGCGATCGCTTGTGGCATCGCATCTTCGCCGATATGTCCGAATAGAATTTCGACATCAGCGATGTGCGCACGCAACGGTTCACCGTGCGGTAGAAAGCGAACCTCAACACCGGTTGGAACATCTGATAGCATCGCCTCAATTTCAGGGGCTTGCCGACTGCCAATTAAAACTTTCAGTTTATCCATGCGTCCCTCCAGTCCTACGGACGACACTCATTTAACCGCTAATAGCATCCGCCTGCGTTGCCCACTGAAAGTCCAAATCGCTGATCCCCCCAGCATCGTGGGTCGTTAAGTCGATTGTCACGCGGTTATAGACGTTAAACCATTCAGGATGGTGGTTCAACGATTCAGCGACTAAAGCGAGTTGTGTCATGAAACCGAACGCTGTGATGAAGTTATCGAATTGGAATTCTTTGTGAAGTTTACCATTTTCAATAGTCCATCCGTCAACCTGCGCGAGGTTTTCTTGGATTTGTGCATCTGTTAATTTTTTTGCTGCCATTAAATTCTCTCCTCAAGGTGTTGTCAGAATTCCAGAAGTATGGGTTGCTGTCGTAGCCTCCAAAGCCGCTTTAACGTTTCTACATTCCTACGTTGGAGGCATCTGAATGCGGTTGAGCGAAATTGTAGTGGAAAATATAAATAAATGCAAGTTAAAATAGTAACAGTGCAGCGGTTGTCTGCTGTCAGTAATTAGTTGTCAATAGGCGTAGGTTTATGGATACACGGTCAATCAGCACGCTTTATAAACGCGGCTACCGATAGGTACCTATGTTCCACACATCACAATAGAAACAATTTTTCATCAATTGAGATAGGAGAAATTAAATGCCAAATGCAAGAACGCTTTATTTTCCAGAAGTCGGTCCCCAATGGGAAGATTGGGTCCAAGTCATTAACGTGGGTACTGAGGAGACCCAAGTGAATATAATAGCCCGACACGCACAGAACGGGCAACCGACATGGTCAGATCAGAAAGAGATAAGTCCTTTTGAATGTTGGACCCCGAATGTTGAGGCAATTAAACAGAACTCTTCGATGCAGTTTTCCGCAGATGAACCGATTGTCGCAGAACGACACATGCACAAGGATCCAAACATCCTTGATTTCGTCGGGGCTGCAGAGGAGTATGAAACCGTCGGACTCCGACTCTTCTTCCCCGAATTGGTTCCCGGCGCACATGACTGGTTCCGGTTCCTCAACGTCGGCGAAGCGGATGCGCTGGTAAACATAATCGTCCGGAACAGACGCGGTGATATTACACGGCAGCACCACCACAGAATCAGACCGCAGTGCTGTTGGGATATCAATGAAGGTATCATGGGGAATATTGCTGGCACACTTGAAGTCCAAAGTACACAACCCATTGTAGGTGAACGACATCTCCACTATCAAGGCGGAAAGACGTGTGTCGGACAATACGGGCAGGTGATTTCGGATGCACCGCGCACACTCTATTTCCCAGAAACTGGACCCGCGTGGCTTGACTGGGCGATCATCGTCAATGTTGGCAAAGAGAGTGGTGAGGTTACACTGATCGCACATGAAGACGGCACCGGCAAACCTGTAAATACGATGCAGCGCGAATTAGACCCCTTTGAGTGCTGGATGCCGAAGATGGAAGATATAAAAATCAAATCTTCCGTGTTGGTGCGGTCTGAGCAACCGATTGTTGCGGAACGGCACATGCACAGCGGGACTGCTATCGTTGACCTGCCCGGCGCATCGGAGGAGAGCGGACACGTCGGGATCCGACTCTTTTTCCCAGAAATTGCAAGCGGCGCAAAAGACTGGTTCCGTTTCCTCAACGTCGGAGAGACTGATGCACTTGTGAATATCATTGTCCGTAATAAAAGAGGAGATGTCCGCAGGCAGATACATCGGCGGATTAAACCGTTCTGTTGTGCCGATGTAGATGAAGGCGCGATGGGGAATGTGCGCGGTTCGGTTGAGGCACAGAGCTCGCAACCCATTGTCGGTGAACGACATCTCCACTACCAAAGTGGGCATAAAGGTGCCGTCGTTGGAGAATATGGCGTTGTAATCGGAGAATAAAAGATGACATGGATCCAGACTGTAGATGCGGCTGACGCGACCGGCATTGTGAAAGAGGAATATGACGCTGCGCTTGAACGTGCGGGTCAACTTTACAACATCGTCAAACTTCTCAGTGTCCGACCGAAAAGTATGCGCCCTTTCATTGAACTCTACATAGCGATAATGTTTGACGAGGATTCGCCATTGAGCCGAATGCAACGTGAAATGATCGCAACTGTTGTCTCGAAAGTCAACGAATGCCACTACTGAATCATCGCACACGCTGACGAGTTGCGGGCACAACTCACAGATGGACAGATTGCACAGATTGTAACGGATTTTCACAAGGCTGATATTGACGAAACCACAAAAGCGATCCTTGAATTCGCTGTTAAAGTAACGAAAGCCGCATCTACGGTTACGCCAGCAGATCTCAAGCACCTCCGCAGCTACGGACTCACCGACGAGGCACTCTTCGCGGTTGTGGAGGTCGTCGGCTTTTTCAACTATATCAATCGGATGGCAGATGCGTTCGGCGTTGAATTGGACGACTTTTTGGAACTCAGGAGGGATTTTGATGAATCTAACGGATAAAATAGCGATTGTGACAGGCGCGGGACAGGGGATCGGTAAAGCAATCGCCATCAGACTCGCAAACGCTGGCGCAGAGGTCGCTATCATGGATGTGAATATGGCGGCAGCTGAAGCAGTGGCACAGGAAATTGAAGGTATCGGACGTAACGCTCTGCCCCTTCAAGCGGATGTTTCACAATCCGCGGATGTCAATGCTGCCGTCGAACAGGTGATTTCAACCTTCGGGCGCGTTGACATTCTCGTTAACAACGCCGGAATTGCCGGACGAACACTGCCGTTGACGGACTTAGAAGATGCCGATTGGGATGCCGTGATAGGTGTAAACCTCACGGGGGTTTTTCTGTGTTGTAAAGCAGTGATCGCGCCGATGATCGCACAAGACTACGGTCGGATTGTGAACATCGCCTCAATCGCTGGCAAAGAGGGGAATCCGACCCTTATCCCGTATTCGGTATCTAAAGCAGGCGTTATCTGCCTCACAAAAGCACTGGCGAAAGAGGTAACCGACTATAACATCCGTGTGAACGCCGTATCGCCTGCGGTAATTCAAACCCCGATTTTGGAAGGTATGGCGCAATCAACGATTGACTATATGGTGGGCAAGATTCCGTTAGGGCGCGTTGGGAAACCGGAGGAGGTCGCCGCTGTCGTGAATTTCTTGGCTTCAGATGAGGCGAGTTTTGTGACGGGGCAGTGTTACGATGTCAGCGGCGGAAGAGCAACGTATTAGGTAAATAGTTGTAGGGGCTGGGTTACCCAGCCCCTCCCTACTATTTACTCTGCAATGCAGTAAAGATGCTGCCCCCCGCGGAGGTACAACTCTGAACCGGCAATCGCAGGCGACGCGTTGAAATTATCCTTGAGTTTGTTTACTGCCAAAACCTTAAATTCGGGACCATGCTGGATAACGTTGACTGTACCACCTCTGCCAGCGATGTAGACACGATCTCCCGCACCGACAATTGAAGCATACACTCCCGATACCCCTTGCAACCGTTGAGGCCCGTAATACGCGACTCCTGTTTTGACATTAAAGGCAGTCAGAATACCGCTGTTGCTTTTCAAGAAATAGATGACCCCTTTATAGAGAAGCGGTGAGGGTACGTAGGGGGTATCCCGATTGTATTCCCAGGCAATCGCTTTGGAGTCAGTAATATCGCCTGTAGCCTCTGCGAGGTGAATCCCCCGAAACTCACTACCACGGAAACCGCTCATTAGATAAACATATCCATCAGCCGCAACGGGTGAAGGGATACTATTTGCTGTCAAGCCGTCGCCATCCCATACAAGTTCTCCGGTTGCCAAATCGTAACTACGGACACGATTCGTACCTGTCGTAATTACCTGTGGTTTTCCATCGTTTTCAACGATAATCGGTGAAAACCAAGTTGTTCTTTCATCGCGATCCGTTTTCCATAGCACATCACCTGTCCGCTTATCGAGTGCTGTAATGAAAGAATTTCTTTCATGGTCTTGCACAATAACAAGCGTATTATCGTAAAGAACAGGGGAACTCCCTTCACCGAAGGTGTTCCGCTTATACATTGTGCCGACATCTTTTTCCCACTTCACATTGCCCATCATATCGACGCAGTAGAGTCCGCGTGAACCGAAATAGGCGTAAACATGTTCGCCATCGGTAACTGGCGAGTTTGAAGCGTAAGTCGCATCCCCGTGTGTTCCTTCATGCGGCTGGATTTCTCGGAGCGTCTTCTGCCAAAGAATACTCCCATCATTCCGATTAAGGGCGAGAAGGTCAAATTTATACGTAGGGGACTTATTTCCGCCAAAGAAACCGCTGAACGGATTATCATCCCCCTCAGATTTGTTTTCCTCTGGCTTAACCTCAATCGCCGTCTGGATGAAGATTTTGTCTTCCCAAATAATCGGCGCAGCGTGTCCCATACCGGGGATTGCCACTTTCCATCGAACGTTTTCAGTTTCGCCGTCTTCAGTTTCGCTCCATGTCGTAGGCGGATTCGCATCAATTGCAGCACCGGTTGCATGCGGTCCGCGCCAGTGATGCCAGTTCTTCTCGAAACCCTCCGGCTGTGACGCAATTATCGCAACGGCTGTCAAAGCAAAGATACATATTGTCAAAATTGCAATTCTTTTCATTTTCAATTCCTTTCATTTTTTATTTTAATGGTGGTGCGGTTAAACAAGTTTAGCTTAAAATATCCTCAATAACAAGAGGTTGTGCCAGTTCACCGTTCGCGGCTTCCAGCTTTTCGCGACTTGAAACGGCACAGACCGCGGCTTTATCTCCGTTCTCTTCCAGGAGTTGAAGCAGGGCACGTTTCACCTCAGTCGGGGTTGCTTGACGGAGCTGCGCATAGCGTTCCTCTCGCATCTCGCGCGTCTGCCCAACAAGGTGTTGACTGAGGGCACTGCTTGCCGCTTGGCTCGGACGGATCGGCTTCTCACCATCTTTTGCCGTAGCGATAATCGCACGGTCTATGTCTACCTGTGTCCATTCCACCTGTTTTACGTAGTCAACCGTCTGCTCGAAAACGTTAATCGTGCGGGCGACGTGCGGATCACGGAACGAGGATTGACACAGGACCGCATCATACGGACTATAGGTGAACCGCGCGCCATAAGCGTTGCCTTTAAACCGAATTTCACTCAGTATGTAATCCAGACGAATGAGATGTGCCCCAATTGTCAGCAGCGTTGAGTCCGGATGCGAATAGTGCGGTGCCGGCATTACGTGCGCGCAGTGCGCAATCTGAATCGGACCCGCTAATCCCTCTCTCGGCGGTGTATCAAACTGTTGAAACGCAATCGGTTCCGAAACCACCGGTTCGTCCCGCATCGCGTTAAGCCACGCACCGAGTCTGGTTCGCGTCGTTTCAAAAGCGGTGTCCGAACCCGTAAAGCTGGCGGTTACCCGTCCACGTGTCAACAGGAAATCACGAATCCCTTCTATATGACCCATAAGGTCTGCATTAAGTTCGTCAAAACCGTTGAGCAGTGTTTCACTATTGCGGAGTTGTGGCAACCCGTAGATGATTTCAGCGAGGTGCGCGTTCGCCGAAAGTCCGCGTGAGGCGTGATGAACAGCCGTACTGGAGCCGTCATGAATCATCTCTGTCTGATATTCTGCAACGGCTTGAATGAGTACGTCGCGAAGACGTTCCATATCGCGCGGGTTCACAGCGAAAAGCAGATCGTGCAGGACATCCAACGCAGCATCGATTTTCCCATCGAGTGCTTTAAGATGAAACGATATACGCTGCATGGAACGATTTGGGTCGAGCGCGTGTGTAGAAAACCACGGTGAGCATCCGATCCCGCCAGTGGCAGCCGATGTCCGCTGTGCCATCTCTTCATAACTCATATCGGCGGCACCGAGTTTGTTGATAGCTTCAGCGTATCTGGGGAGATAACTCCAGAGGTGCTCCGGTAACCCTTGTAAATTGAAATTCAGAATAAGGTAGTTAATACCGTTAGCAAAAACAGCGTTCCGTAGCAGATCCTGGCCGCCGACATCCACAACCGTTGTCGGAATATGTTTCGGTTTTTCCGGGAGATCGCTAACTTGGAGTTGTGGCAGCTTCGCGAGTGCTTCCGGTGGATTAGGTACGCCATTCAGACGTTCCAGTTCAGCAGCATCAGCGGCAATCCGCGCCACTTCTTCATCCGTCAATTGTGCCCGCGTCTCTTTCATCCGTTCAGCGAGTTCAGCATCCATTTTTGCCTGCATATCGCGGTCAGGAGATAAAATATTGGTCAAACGATGCGGATTTTCAATGAGCTTCTCACGAATCAGATCGTTGAAAATTGAAGGATTTTCTAACCACTGCTGACGCACATCATCCAGCGTTTTACCCATCTTTAGGAAGGTATCTGAATCCTTCTCATATATCCAACCCTCGATGACGCGGTAGAGCATGCGGAGTGGAAACATCGACGCGACTTCTTGATAGTGATAAGTTGCTTGCTGGAACGCCGCTTCCACTTTTTCGCTATCAATCCCTGAATCCACAATCTGTGTGAGCGTATCGGTGACAAGTTGAGTGAACGCTTCGATACGATCCGCCTCACTCCCTTTGAGCGCAATGTAAAAAGTAGCACCTGGTCCGATGGAACTCGCGCCGGAGAAGGCGATGTCAGCACCGAGTTTAGAATCAATAATCGCCTTGCGGAGCGGGGCGGCTTCATTGCCGAGTAGGATGAGACTCATAATCCGCGCCAGAACCACCTCTTCCGGGCTGGTCGCGTCCCCAGTAAGCCAACTGAGCATCAAGTAAGTTTTTTCTTCGAGCGGTTCGTCCACCCCAACGGGATAGGTGTCCGTTACGGTCTCTGGCGCGTTCCACCTCGGTTGGTGTGTGACCTCCGGACGCAATGGACGCAGCGTGCTACTCGCGGCATTCTTCGGGATTTTATCTAACTTGTCGGCGAGGAAGGCGAGATAATCGCGCGTTGGAATGTCCCCATAGAGAATGAAATAGCCGTTGCTTGGGTGATAATAGGTCTCGTGAAACCCTTTCAGCTGCGCATAAGTCAAGTCCGGGATGGCATCTGGGTCACCACCCGATTCGCAGGCGTAAAGTGTATCTGGGAGGAGTTGTCTCATCACTGATCGAAATAAACGGGCTTCTGGATCCGAGAAGGCCCCTTTCATCTCGTTATAGACGATACCTGTTATCTTTAAATCGCCTGTCGGATTAGCCGGATCAGCGGGTGCGAGATGGTGTCCTTCGCGTTTGAAGGTGTTTTCCGTTAATAATGGATGGAAAACCGCATCAAAATAGACTTCCGCCAAATTGAAAAGGTCTTTTTTGACGTTACTTGAGACGGGATAGCACGTAAAGTCCGAGCTTGTCATGGCGTTGATAAACGTCGCCATACTCATTTTAATCATCTCAAAAAACGGTTCTTTCACCGGGAATTTGTGTGATCCTGCTAAAACGGCGTGTTCAAGTATATGGGGTACGCCAGTATCATCCGATGGCGGCGTCGGGAAATTAATGGAGAAAAGATTTTCGGTGTCTTCTGTATAGAGATGTAGCAGCCGAGCACCGCTGTGTTGATGCGCCAATTCAATCGTCACTGCGCGTAATTCGTCGATGGGTGTGACAGCTTTTACCTCAAAGCCGTCAATGTGTTCGCCAGGGCTTAAATCTACCGCCGGCATCCGGATCGTTTCCAATATTTTTGCCTCCGTGGATTTCTTTTATTTTTCGTTCTTCGCTAAGTTCGCACAAACAAGTTCTTCATCGTTTCTGGCAAAGACGTGTTTATAGGCAAATGCTGGATGTGCCCACGTAACGCCGCCTCTGCGGTTGAGTTGGTCGAGCGTCGGTTCAATTAATTTGGCACGGCTGATAACGTTCAGTCCCTCAGGCGTGAGATCTGTGATGAGAAGCTCGCCGTGTTCGTTGAACATCCAGACCCTGTTATCTGATGAGACGGGATGCTGAACGAAATGAATGTTGCTCCAACGTGCTTTCCGAACAGCAGTAAGATCCTCCCAAATCCGATCACCGTTCCGAGCATCGAGACATCGGAGTTCACCATAACTATCAACACCGTAAATGTAATCGCCTATTCGGACAGGTGTTGCCATCGTCGTCTGAAGGGCATCGGTATTCTGTTCGTTTTTTCCCTTGCGATGCCAGATACGTTCTGCTTTTAATGCATCTGATGATAACTTCAGGAGAAGAGAGCCTTGCCGGAATTCAGTAACGAACAATTCATTCTGATTGACAATAGGCGTAGCAATCGCAATCTCAAAACCTTCCGGTGGGAACGGATAAAGCCAGTGTACGCTTCCTGTTTGTGGATCAAGCGCAGCGATGTTAGCACCCGTCCAACAGATTAAGACGCGTTTACCTGCCTGCGTAATAACAATCGGTGCCGAATAGGAGGCGTTGTCTTCCAACGCTTTCCATTTTTCTTCGCCAGTTTTCCGGTCAAATGCGACGATACACGCGCTCGGTTTACCGCCGATTTGAACGATGAGGTTTTCACCCTCAACAATCGGTGCACAAGCGATACCCCAGATCGGCATATTAATGTTATATTCGGCGTTGAGGTCTCTTTTCCATACAATGTCACCGGTAACAGCATCGAAACAGTGCAAATGTCCCATCGCGCCTAACGCATAAGCGAGTCCATCATGGATCGTAACATTGGCGCGGGGGCCCGCCGTATAGTCGATTTTGTATACGGCATCGTAAGTGTAAGACCAGATTTGATCCCCAGTTTCCCAATCGAAACAGTGAACGCGCTCGACCTGTTTCGGCTTATCAAGTCGATCGGTGATATACACACGTCCGGCAGCGACGCTGGGACCGCTATAGCCGCTACCAATAGGCACACGCCACCGGATCGGGACTTCTGGTCCCTCAAATTTTTCAATGATGCCGGTTTCGTTCCAAACGCCTTCACGATTTTCACCGCGCCATTGCGACCATTCATCGGCACTCGCGAGATGTGCCTGTATTGCTACTGTAGCAAACAGGACAATGAATAGAGATGTAAGTTGCTTCATAGGTCTTTTGTATAACTCCTCTTCAATGGGCTATTTTTTTATATTGAATTTAACGTGAGTTTGATAAATACTTAGGAAAACCGACGCATTTGCTCTTAAAGTCCCCCTGATAAGGGGGATTTAGGGGGTTTAAGCCGATTGCTGATGGCTAACTGAAAACTGAATGTTTCTGCCGGTAAACCGAACCAACATCATTTTCTAAAAAAGTATAGCACAGTAGAGACCAAGATGTCAAATAATTGGTTGTCAGCAAGGACGGAAACTTGGGGATTTCAGATACTGACGGATTGGATATCTAATCTGCTGAAGGCACGTCCATTGCGCACCGGAACCCCCGTAGAAGTGAACCAGGATTTCCACCGAGACGGTTGGCGCATCGTGTGAAATCTAAATTCTCTGCCCAACCGCCCCCCTTTAGAACGTGCCCATCGCCTGTCTCAGGTCCCGTCGGATTGACATTGGTAGGGGCGTTGCGGTAATAGTTTGGATCGTACCAGTCTGATACCCATTCCCAGAGATTCCCCGCCATATCGTGCGCACCATAAGGACTGGCACCTTGGGGGAACTGTCCAACAGGGGCAGTTTCTACATAACCATCTTTTAACCCAGTTCCATCATTTCCACTAAGTTTTGTTGCATCCCATTCGTTTCCCCAGGGCCAGATACGTCCATCTGTGCCGCGAGCGGCTTTCTCCCATTCTGCTTCCGTAGGCAGCCTTTTGCCTGCCCAGTTTGTGTAGGCAACGGCATCTTCCCATTCTAAGACAGCCGCGGGCCAATTCGGTGTATTATAAGGTTCATAATCTAAATAGTGTTTCGGTTCGTAACCTGTTTCAGCGAGGAACTGTTTGTATTGTTGATTCGTCACCTCAAATTTGTCAATATAAAAGGCATCGACATGGACAGTGCGTTGCGGACGCTCATTGTCAAACCGAGCAATTCTGCGGAGTGGAAAAATTTTTTTATAAAGTTCGATGTCTTCATCACTGGTGCCCATCAAAAACTCGCCAGCAGGCACATACACCATGACTGCATTATCTTTGGGGGTTGTGATGGTTTTAATGGGAAGGGGGCCAACGAGTGGAGATTCTATAGGATCGTGGCAGGCGAATACCAATAGCGATAGCGCGAAGAGTGTAAACAGATAGCTGAGTTTGTTAAATTGCATTTCTGATGCTTAGTCAGACGTTTAGGGTATAATTGGACATTCCCTTTGTAGAATGCATTTTAAGGTGCACCTACAAAGGGAATCTTACGACTACAAATTAGATCTACCGGTCAGCTTTCAAGTCCGCCCATGTAGTGGAGAGCTTACCAGCCGGTTCAACCGGTGTCGTCGACATGAGCCAGATGATAATTTCAGCAGCGACAGCACCTTTCGGTTCATCGCCACCGTTGGTCTGTATCACCGGAATCAAACGACCGAGGTTTCCATCGCGAACGATAATCGGATCGGCACGCGTGCCAGCATCGTTCTGTGCAAGCGAGACTTCCACTTCCCAATCGCCATCCAACTGATCAACGTGGAAAGGACGGTCAGACGCGAAGTCTGCCAAACTCGGTGAAATGGATTTACCTTCATCAGTGACTGTCATAGCAGTATTGTCATCCCACATAACGATGTCGGTAATATCCATCATATTCTGTAGACCGCCGACCTCGTTTCTGCCGGCTAAGCCCCAGAACATGTAATCAGCGTGGTTAATGAATACATCGCCATCTGTGGTTTCAATGAAAGTCTCGGCGATAGAACCATCCGGCTGAGCATTACCATCCGGATAGAGCGTCGGTGGCAAATCACCGTAGAGGACACAGAAGTCCAAGCCTTGATCGCCAGTGACATCTTTCATCCAATCGGCTAAAGCATCCATATCACCGTCGCTGTCGAGCCAAAAGTTAGAGATACCGGCGTCATTGAGCATATCGACACAGATCTGTGCCTGTTCATCGGCAGGTCCCTTGCCAATCCATTGCGTCGTTCCGGTGTAGATAGCAACTTCACCGGCAGCGAATACGGATGTCAAGGTAAATGCCATTAACGCAATAAGCGTTAGGGAAAGAAAAATTGTACGCATTAAGCGTTACCTCCTGGTTTTAATATCTCCCCACATGGCGGGGAGCTTATCTTTGGGGTCAACATCAAGCGCGCCAACAGCGTCAAGATAGTAATTGAGGATGATTTCAGCTATGACATCCCCCATAGGGTCGCCCCCATTGTTCGTTTGGTAAACCTGTATAAGTCGTGCATCTGTTTTTGTATTATGGATGATGCAGGGATCACAACGCGTCGCACCTTTGACTTTCCCGCTATCTGTGGCGAATGCGATTTCGAGTACCCAATCGTCATCAAGTTCATCAACGTGGAAAGGACGATCCGTTGCGTAGTCTTTCAACGTCGGCGTAAGATCTTTTCCTTCCGCCGTCACCTTCATCGGCGTATCATCATCCCATTGAACAATATTCGGGAGATCCATCATGTTTTGGATCCCTTCCTTTTCATTACGGCCACCTTTTCCCCAAAAGAAATAATCGGCACTGTTTGAGTAGGTATTGCCTGCATCGAGGAATTCCTCAGCGACCGAACCTTTTTTCTTGTCGCCTTTGCCGTTTGGGTAAATCTCGATTGGAAAATCACCGAACATGACGATGACGTGATGCCCCTTATCGACTGTGTGTTCTTTCGTCCAAGCTTCGATGTCCTTTGCTGGACCGTGGAGGATCAGTTCGCCGATTCCGTTTTGGCCTTTCAGATGATCCGCCAATATTTCGGCTTGCTCCGCTGCTTGTGCTTGGCCGATCCATTGCACCGTTTCCGTGTAAATAAAGATATCTACTTTATTCGCGATACCAGCAGTAGGTGCCAAAAGTGCAAGAATTGCAGCGCATAAAACGCTAGCAACAATCATAGATAGTCTCATAAGAATTGTCTCCTATACTTGTGTTAAGATAGTGTGCAAGGCTTGTAATATCAAACCTGATTGTAAAATGTAGACATTGCGAGGAATGCCCTACAACTTATAAATATATCTATACTACAAAACGATGTCAACGCTATTGTGTTGCAAACATTTTGTGTATTCCTGTTAGTTAATGTCCGTATCTTATCTTTTCCTAAAAAATTTGTCAAGCAAAAATTTAATTTCCCGCGAATAGCGCGAATAGGTGGAAAAATTATCTATAAATTGACTTACGAAACCTCATGGATAATTGTCTGTAGCCTCAACGGATATCGAGGCTACGAGACAAATTGATGGTTCTAATGACCAATTACGATCAATATGCTTTGAGTTTACCCCAAACAACGCTAATTTTACCGGTTGGATCTACCGCTTTTGCAGTCGCAAAACGGTTTGAAATGAGTTCCGCGTATTCCTTAGCGATCTGAGGGTTTGGCGGTATCGCTGTCCCACAACACGAAGTATGGAAATTGATAAACCATCCCTTCATGTCCTCTGTTTGGTAAGCGATCGGATCCGCGTTTACACCGTCATCGGCATAACTTTCATACTTAAAATCGTTCGCCTTCAAAACAGCGAGACCCGACGCGCGATTTGAACTCCACTTTTTCAGAGAAGGGATATACTTCTTCCCAAGATCCGTCGGGCTGACTTGCGAAACCGTGCCATTTGTGACAGTGGCGCCGAACACGCTCTGCTGTCCGGCACCTGCAGCGGTAACACGCGCCCCTTTATCCCAATAATAGTAGAAAGCGTAATCACCGATAAATCCGCCGATCCCACCTTCTCTCAACCATGTATAGACAAGGTCTTTCTTGCCTTCCTTCTTAAATATCGTGCCCGGGGTATTCCCTTGCGTGATGATATAGATACCCTTCGGGTTCGCCTTCATATACGCCGCTAATTCGTCACTATCCACTATTTCAGCAGTTAACTTTCTATCCTCAAGTTCTTCCACAATCATTTCTGCTAACTGACTCGGGTTCGGAACAGCCAGACCGCCGCCATTTTCAACAGCTGCGTCATAAAAGACAGCGACATCCTGTCCAAAAGCGTACCCCGTAAAAGTTAGCACCAGAACCGGTATGAAACAAAGTAGCCTTCTCATTTTCCGTGCCTCCTGGTCTATAGTTTCAAGTCAATTTTACGTTTCTTAACCTTCGTCGTCTGACACAGCATAACACATTTTCATAGAAATGTTAAGAAAAATTTGATAAGATTCAGAGCTATTCCGTTTTTGAGTAATCAAACCCAGTAGGTTCGGTTTCCTAGCCGAACCATAAGTGTCAATTTTAGAAAAAATAACCGCCTCGGTCCCCGGACCGGTAGGTTCGGTTTCCCAACCGAACCGGATACTTGGGTATTTCTGCGGATTTCTTCAGGATGTTTATAGCAGCTCCTACAGGAAGAGGAATGTTTAGTCTTTTTGGATAAATCCGTAGACAGGAATACGGATGGGTTTCGGATCCGCTGTGGTTAGGATTCGGATTTCTTCACGTAAGGGTTCTGATGCGTTTGGGACATGCCACACAACTTTCATTCTTTGTTGGTGCTGCTTGATTGTGCGTTTGGACATGGTTTGATTTTATCTACGTTAATCAATGTGCTCCGTTATGCTACCGACTACAGCGGTATTGGGTTGTCTTTCTTCAGGTTCTGGGTGCCCAAATCCTATCAGTTCGATGCGTCTGCCTCTAAGGAATAATTGCTTTCCCTTTTCATCATCGCGTATAGGTATGACAGAAAAAATGTGGTGATTTTTGCATCTGAGATATTCAATGAAGTTTCGGATTTTTTCAAAAGGCGCGTCCGTGTCAAGGAGTTCTTTGAGCTTTTGTTCATCTTCCTCCTCAAGCGGATCAGGGATTGCCATTTCCGAATTGAGTACCATTGCGACCTGTGCTTTTTCAAGCTCGTCCTCCTCATTTTCGAGATCGAATGGGATTGCGTTGATAGTGTTTCTGACAGTTTGGAGGATTTTGAGCATTGTCGGCACGAGTTGGCGTGCTTTGTCTGGCTCGGCGTTTTGAAGTTGTTCGGTACATTTTTCATAGAGGTTGTCAAGTTCTCTGACGACGTTTCGAGGGTGGCGGAGGTAGCTATCGCTGTAGGTTTTGAGGTATTGTTGCTTGTGGGTTTCAAAGTGTTCTTTGAATTTTTCGGGCATTTTCCCGTTCTTGGGGTCGAGTGTCCAGAAGTTGTGGGAGAGGTAGCGTCGGATTTCGCCTTCGCCGTGTTTTTCTATGTCGGCGGCGAGTTCGGTTTTGAATTGCTCCATGACAGCGGTGACAACATCGGTCGGTTTCATGAATTGCGCAAACTGGACGATAGCGAATTCTTTGTGTCGATTTGCGAGTCTGAATTTGAGGTCTTTTCGTTTTAGCATCGTTTCCTCCACACTGTAAGTTAACTATTTGTTAATTTATTTTACCCTCGTGGGCAATGGGTTTTTAAGCCGTAAATTATGAACATTTCGTGAACATGGCACGGAATTTCATGAACATTCATGAACATTGGCGATTTGTTCAATTTTCGTATTCGCAGTATGCGTGGTTGTGAACCCCTTCAATACGTGGGTTTGTGAACGAAATAGATCCTGTACGAGATGATTTTTTGTCACGATGTTCACAAATGTTCATGAAATTGTTCACGATTCTTTTTTCTCCTCTATAGAGGGCGTAAATCCAGTTAGAATGTTGGTTTACGATGTTATTAAATTCTGAGATTCCTGAATTTTCGTGAACAATTGGGTAATTTTAATTTTTGTCAGTGCCTTTGTGTAGTGCCACAAGTGTAGTGTTTGATTGGATTGGTGGCGTTTGTTGAATGCGGTTCGTTTTTAGGTTGTTCATAAAATGCTAATTTATGGGTTAACGTTCGTTAATTTGGACTGCTTACACATCGTGTTTTTTCAGAGCGTTCGATACATTATGTATGATAACCTGTCTATATATGATAACATATTTAATTTGGGAAGTCAAATTTATTTTTTTCTCTGAATCGCGGATTTATCGGATTACGCGGATTGCGCGGATTTTAAGAGGTTGTCTGTTAGTTGAAGGTGTTCCTTGTCTAAATCCGGATTTACTGGATTGGAGGATTTTCAGGATTATGGATCTTGTGGGATTACCGACTGTAGGTTGTGCTGGTTTTTTTGCAGCATATCCTGTTAGGTTATGTTTATGTGTCAGGAAACCTCATACCTAAAATCTTGTCCGTAGCAACTTGCGTTAAAATAGGTCGTTTTAGGCGTAATTTGTATATGTTTGCGGACAGTCAATAAAATTTGACTTTTTTCATAAAACGTGTTAAAATCGGTTTTTAAATCGTGTGAGGAGATGTTATGGTATACCAAGATGTGATACGTCCAAGGAAGGACGTACGAACCTATAGAGTAAATTTCCTTCTCTGGAAAGAACAGTGGGATGCTTACATCGCTCCACCGATTCCATTAAATTGGAAATGTGTAAAATTTGAGGAGAATAGTGCAGCACAGATCCCGACAGAAAAGGGGATTTATGCCTTTGCAAGAAATTTGCTGCTCTATATGCTAGATCATCCATTAAAAGATGTAGAACGATTGCGCGGGGATTACGCTAAGGCGTTAGGATTGAAAGCGAATGAAGTTGAATTACCTAAAAAAGTCCTATAAAAAGAGGTTAGGGCGTGAGCAACTGTACTGTGTCCGCAAGAGGATAGGAGAAAGATGTCTAACAGTATCCTACAAAAATATGTCCAAAAGATGAAACGCTTGCGAATAGACAGAGCGCACGGAGCAGCACCTAACAAACCTGTCCTCTTATTAGCAATCATTGAACTGATTGAACAAGGACAAATTCGCGAGAATAAAATCTCACCCTCTCCAGATTTGTTTGAGATTTTCATGAAATACTGGTCGATAGTAACTGATCGCAAACCTAATCTCGCGTTACCATTTTTCCATCTAAAAAGGGACGGGTTCTGGCATCTTCAGGCAAACGCAGGATATGAGACAGCACTAAATGTTATTACGCAAATTAAAACGGTTTCTCGTCTCCGAGAAATTATCTTACATGCTGGTTTTGATGACGAATTTTTCTACTTACTTACTAATATCCATGATCGAGAGGTAATTCGCCAAATCCTTATAGACACCTATTTCACAGATTTCAAGCAAGAAATCGAAAACCTCATAACTGAGGAACAACAGATTAACAATTACAGCCAGCAGCTGATTCAACAAGTTGATTACGTATTTACATCCGAACATCCGGCAGTCCCAGACGAAACAGAAAATCAAGTTCGCACTGAGGGGTTTCGTAAAGCGATCATGAGAATTTACGATTACACCTGCGTAGTTTGTCAATTACACGTTCTGACAATGGATGGAGCAAGTGCAACTGAGGCTGCCCACATCATTCCCTTTAATCAGTCACATAACAACGATATTCGGAATGGAATTTCTCTTTGCCGACTACATCACTGGTCTTTTGACGAAGGCTTAATTTCTGTGGATAGAAATTATAAAATGATTATTTCGGATTTTATGTTGGAACGTGGTCCGAAAAAATGGTTACTAACAACCTTACGTGGTAAGTCAATACTGTTACCTGATCATAATGAACTTTATCCTGCTCAAGAGGCGTTGACGTGGCACCGTGAGAAGATTTTCATAATTTAACGTAACGTAATCCTCATCGCCATTTTTTAATACTAAAATATTATGTGTTTGAATGCTATTTGAAAACTGTCATAGCCAAAAATTGTCCCTTCTTTTTAAAAACGTGATACAATTGTTTTATGAGATAACAGTTAACCTTTACGGATTCTTTACATCAACCGCTATCTAAGCATATCACGAAAAAGATGTCTACCAATAGCCTTCAAAAATATGTCGAAAAGATGCAAAAATTAAGAAGAGGCGAAAAGGGTGACGAAGGACCTGCACCCCATAAACCTCTTCTTCTATTATCAGTTATTGATTTGATTAATCAGGGACATATCTATGATAACAAGATCTTTCCTTCTCCAGATTTGGCTGAGACGTTCCTAAGGTATTGGTCTAAAATAGTAGTGAATAGGGTACGCAATTTCGCCATGCCTTTTTTTCACCTGAAAGGCGATAAATTCTGGCACCTTTATCCAAATCCAGGAAAAGAAGAAAAATTAAGAAATACGAAGCGCATAAGGAAGGTTTCTGATCTGCTTGAGGTCGTCAATTATGCAAGTTTAGATGCTGATCTTTTTCTTTTACTCGCTAATCAACAGAGCCGGGAAGTTATTCGTCAAACTTTAGTTGATAAGTATTTTCCTAATGCTAAACTGGAAATTGATGGTCTCCTTGCAGAAGAGCGGCAAGTTGGGGAATATAGGCAATTGCTGCTCCAAGAGGTTGCTGACCACCCGTTTTCATATCAGGTAGTACCGGAACCGGTTGAGGAAGAAAATCCAAATCGTAGTACCGCTTTCCGTAAGGAAATTATGCGACTGTATAACTATACTTGTGCGGTTTGTCGATTGCGTATTGTTACGATGGATGGCGAGAGTGCAACAGAGGCTGCGCATATTATCCCATTTCATATTTCGCACAGTGACGATATCCGAAATGGGATTTCCCTTTGCAAATTACATCATTGGGCCTTCGACAAAGGACTAATTTCGCTGAGTAGAACCTATAAAGTGATTGTTTCACCGCTTATGTCAGATCGACATCCGACGGAATGGCTGCTAACTGAGCAACGGGATAAATCTATATTGTTACCTGAACGTGATCTCCTGTATCCGGCCCAAGATGCCCTAAAATGGCATCGTAATGAAGTACTCAGAGAATAACTTAAAATAAATGATCACTGCTATTTCAAGCATTGGGATGTTGTGTGTTTGAACGGGTCGTGAAGATAAAAAGAAACGAAGAAAAGAATTATTAAGCAATGTCATTTGATTGCAATCTGGTTTCCTGATTTTCAAGTTCAGCAAGCAACTTATTAGCTAATACTTCCTGCTCAGCGGCGGAGAGTTTTGAGCCTTTTATAAAAGCATATTGGAACAGCGATGTCATTGAGTGAAAGCAAAGCGGCATTTGTTCGGGCGGAAGGATATTATGAAACCCTTCATAGATATTTTTTCCCATTTTCAATGAAATAGTAGCGATTCTTGAGGTTGTTTCGCGAGTTTCACGGATTCTTTGCTTTGGGCGTACTGAGGTGTCTCCACTCTGACGGATGTATTTCTCGTCAACCTAGCCACCAATATGCTCATATACGCGCCTCCGATGAAACATCAAAATTGCAAAATCAATATCATCCTGCTTGATATTTTTAAAAATTTTGATATCAAAGACATTCTTCAGATCTTCAGCGCACAAGCGCAAATTGTGAAATGATTTTTCCCTCCATTCCCTTTTACGCGCTGAGGTCATTGGAATATGAAGTACTAGTTGTTCTGCAATGTGGTGTGCAAAACTATCAAACACCGAAACGATGTCTTTTAGACAGATTTCATATTCCTCATTTGTATTGATTCTTTGGCGGATACTATTAATGTCAGCTTTTAGTTCTTGTAGACCATTGTGCATTCCGCAATATGAACAGTAACCGTATCTTCCAAGTATATCATTAAATGCGTTGCAAACTGAACAATTAAACTTATTTTGCTGACTTTCTCCTGCATAATAAAACTGTGGTTTTTTGCTGCCTCTGTTAATGGCATCAATTATCTCATCCATATCAATGACATGTTCACCTTCATCAGCTGATTCGATTAACTCACAAACTTTTTCAACATATTTTAGTTGTTGTTTGGTTAGGAAGTTATGTTTAGCATCACGAAAACCACAATATGGACAAGTCATTCTCCAATGAGGAGATCCACCTGTGGATCTCCAATATCCATCGCACATTGGACATTGATGACTAAACATTCCATGACTATCAGTTCCCATGATTATAAGATGACAATTTGGGGTCGGTGGTGGGTCACATGGTTCTCCAAGACCACCGAATTGCATAGTTGCAACCGGAATACCTGGCGGAAGTGCATAAATTCCCCCAAAAATACCGTCAGATGATGAACTTTGAATGCCAACTTGGTAATAACGAGAGTGACTTTCTTTATCAGTCCATATAGTTACTTTGTACTGTCCGCCACAGTGACTAATCTCTTCAAACTCTTGTTCGTTTTCCAACTTTGGTTTTTTCATCTGTTTTCCCAAGCAAACTTCAATTGTTGTGCTGTTTGTCTGTGAGTTAGTGTCTCTAATTAATGAACAAATTTTGTTGCCCTTTTAAGATTCATTATCGTTCCAGTTCCTCATCGTTCCAGTTCCTCTTCCAATTCCTAAAATCAAAATCATCATTAAAACCTACAAGTGCGAAAACCATGTCCTCAATCATTTTTTCAACGTCCAATGCTACACTGCTAGAGCATAGAATACGCACGATTGTTCCACCTGTCGCAGGTCCATGTGGTTCTGCGACAGAATAATGCCAACGAAAACGCGACGCTATTACTTCCGAAAAAAACTCTTGTGGAGATTGATCTCCAAATTGTTTTGGAGAATAATAATTAGCAAGCATCACAAGGATACCTGTAAGGGAATCAATGTAGTCATAATTCGCTTGAACCATTTCAGAGGTAATTCCGGTATCACGTTTTGGTTGGGCTTGTCGTTGAAGAGCTGATCTGAATGTAGGTAGAGAATTAATATAATCTATTGGTGGCTGTTTTAGTTGTGGTTGCTCAGAGGACTGAACCTCCGGTTTTGTTTCCAGTTCCTCACTGAGGCTAACCTCGTCAACCTGTCTTTCAACTGCTCTTCTATTTGCTAAGCTCCGTCGCGATTTGACATCCTTTGACCACTCATCACGATACTTAGTAATTACATGGGAGGTTAACTGGCGACCAAAACCACCTTTAATTAACGTTTTATTGTGACACTCAAGGCAAAGTACTGCCAGGTTTTCAAAAACGTTATGACTTGGATTTTCATCAATATGATGGATTTGGACAGTTTTCTCTCTTCCTCTACATACGCAACAGGTATTATCTGCTTGGAATAATACTTCCGCTGCTATATCATTAGGGATTGGCTTCCGGGTTTTTGTCATACTTACTTTGAAGATTAACAGATCAATTCAGTTGCGGTGGAGGTTTAGGATATTTAATAACTGACGATAAATGTTTCTAATCCTGTAAATCCCTGAATCCGACAAATCATAGTTCAGACAATCAGAATTCTTAATTTGTTACGAGAATCCTCAGAGATGTAAATTCTATTTAACTGTATGGCGTATTACTCGAAATAGCCTTCCTTTATTCTGGTAAGTCCCTCGGTTTGTTGATATGCTAAATGGAACGTATGTGAAACATACGGTTCCAACAGTGAATGCAGAGATCCTTTGATCTCAGTATCAGTTGAAAGGAGGACAACCTGATGACTGGCATACGGAAAATAGTGTTCAACAAGGAGTTGACGATGACTACTATCCAAACGTCCGAGAGGTGTGTCAAGGATCATCGGTAGTGCCTTGCCAGAGGTTTTCGCCAACGCCCACAAGAGAACTGTAGTGTAAATCTGCTTCTCGCCTGCTGACAATTCCTCTTTTAATAGTGGACGATTGTGGGTATCATAGAGCGTTACAGCAAAGGTTTCTGGGTTAATTTCAACGCGTCTAATTCGATCTGGTTTGTGTGAAAACTGATTGAAACCTTCTACGATGGCACTGCCCAACGTAGCAATTTTCGCCTGTGTGAGTTGTGCTGTGTACGCGGAAAGCACAGACTGCACGTTCTCCACCCGCTTTTGGCGTTGGATATGTGCCTCTCCTAGCTGCTGGGTGTAACGTAGTTTATCCAATTTCCGATCTGCCATCTCAAGTTGATACGATAAGGTACGGACGGATTGCTCTGTATCTTGCTCCTGTTTACGCAGCTGTCCAAGCTGTTGGTTTAATGCCGATAGTTTCTCAACCAAAGGTTTCAAAACCTCTTCGGCTGGTACTTTCTGAAGAGTTTGTTCGACCTCTTGCAGCTCAGCTTGTCTCTCTTTTAGCGCATCGTTCAATTCGCGAAATTCTTGTGGTACCTCATCAAGGCAAGCGTCAATCCATTCCAATAGGTGACCGTATTCTGAAGGAGAACGGTCGCGAATTTTTTTGAAACCCCGCAACGTTTCGGGACGCTCAAGTTGTGTTTTCAGGAGTGGTTCAATCTTAGATCGGACTATTTCAATCTGTGGTACAGATAAGGATATACCGTCCCAGAATACCTCGGAGGCAAGAGTCTCAAGAATCTCTGTATTTTGGGTTTTCAAGACCTGATCTCTTGTTTCCCACTCATCTAACTCTCTCTCTTTGACAAGCCGCTCTTTCAATCGCTTGAGCAGCTCCGGGACCAGAGCGAACGGAAACAGCTTACCACACAAGTCTCGGATATCACTTTCAACTGCCTCAATATCAGCATGGAGTTGACCCTGCCGCAGCTTTAGATTTTCACGCTTCTCAGCATAACTACCGCCTTCGGCTGCGATGTGCGATTCTTGTCGGACAATCTGAGTTTCTAACTTCGCAATTTGAGTATGTAGTGATTCTGCGTGCACATTCGCATCTGCAAGCGATGTCCTAAGCGTGGCTATTTCTAATTCCACCGTTTCAATCTCTTCTTGTACCGGTTCAGGACTGTCGCGTTTGACCAGACGGTTTGCGTAGACACGCAGATCCGACTGCAAGCGTTCCACTAAGTTAAGTCCAAGCAATCCTTTAATTGACTCGGCGAGATACAAATCGTGGCTGGAGTCGTCCGCTAACTTCTGGATGTCTTCACCGTCAAAAAAGAAGAATTGTGATACGCCGATCGGGATAAGTTCCTCAATACGATCTTGCCAGTGGTCCGCATCGAATTCAGTATCCAGCCAGTTATTTTCGGAGATTGTCAAATTTTCATTGGTGCTGCGGGGATTTGGGGTATCCTGTCGCCACGTCCGTTCAACCTTGTACTGCTTTGTCTCCCCACCGTGTGCATATTCAAACTCAAGCGACACAGAAGCGTGGTTTAAAGGCATTATTGAATCAGGTCCTCGATGGATCATTGTGGAGAGATAATTGTAATATTCATTGTGACTAACTCGGTTGCCGAGTGCTCGCTTGCCGTACAAACAGAGGCGGACTGCGTCTAATAGCGTGGTTTTTCCAGCACCGTTCATCCCGCCGATAAGGATTATAGGTCCTTTACCGTTGGGTGTGAGATGAACAGTTTGCGTACCACAGAACAAGCCTACATTGTTAAGGGTGAGTTTGTGGAGGATCATTGTTGGGAATCACCGCTATCTAAACCAGCACGCACTTCTTCTTCTGAACGCCAGTCCTCGTGAAAAATCTCGTCAATTCGAGATTGTATCCCGGCACGTCGACTCATTCCATCCATTTGTCGTTCTGTATCCAGCAATTTTGCGACAAGGGTGACAGGAATTCCTTTTTCATTACAGATTGCTGCCAAGATATCTTTATCCTTTTCAGTAAATGAAATCGTATCATCAACGATCCAATCGCGGTCCCCAACAATTTCTGCGTAAATCCGTGGCACAGCATCTTGCCAATCTTGGCGTTCGGTTCGCCAGATTCTACGGATTTCTTCCAATTCATCGTCTGTGATGAGTTTAATATCTGGGTCAGGTCCATCTTCGCGTACCTGCTGTTGGGTTGTGAGAAGTCTTTTTAAGAGTTCCTTGCAGAATTCCAGTGTGTAGGGACCGTGGACGAGTTTATTATTGAGGATCGTAACCTGTCCGTTTCGGCGACGATGTTCACGTATCTCCGGTTTCTTCTCAGGATCTTGAGTTTCGGCAATAAAATCACGAAATTCAAGCAAAGGGATCATCCAATCCTCGCCGTTATCAATAAGACCTTCCATCGCTTTGTCTTTTGTCACGACGGTACAGGTCCAGCATCCGAAGCGGCTGTTTCCACAAGATGGAGTCGTTTCATCAACAACAAGAGGACATTCGCCTTGGGCACTTGTATTCCGATAGAGTGTCACCAATTGTCGATTATCACCACCCCACGGGGATGGATTGGATAATAGGTACATCCAAACGTCTTCCATTGTAAAATCAACCACAGGTGTATAAACAAAGGCGTTAGGCAGCGTAGTATGTCTTGAGAGGAGCGAATTTTTCATACGGTGCAAACTCAAGACTTGATCACGTGTTGCACTTTCACCTTTACGTACCCCAAGAACCATAATAACTTCGCCGTGTTCAGAAGCTTTATCTAAGATAAACCGGTTTGCGGGCTGTATCTTCATCCGGTCGGTGCACCATCGGAAACGACTATAGGGAGCGGGATAACCTTTGCCGATGAGATTAACCCAGAAAGTATCCTCAGTTTTCGGGCGGACGAGAGCTGTCTGAAACGGCATCTCTTGTTCGCTTGCAGTTGATTCGATTCGATCTAAGGTACCAGTGATATAACTAACGATTACCGGAGTCTCAACGAGCGTATCGGACGAAATCACGTAGACTGGGTACTTTCGCTGTTCAGGTAGCAATTCAGAGAGCGCATACCAAATGAGCTGAAGCGCGGTCGTCGAATCTTTTCCACCGCTGTATCCGATGACCCAAGGACGTGCATTTTCAAGATACACTTCTTGAATTTCACGATGAATATCGTCAGGGGTCCGCGAATTGAAGATGCTATAAGGAGCCTCTGCCATAAATCTTGCCCTTTCTAACAAAGATATGTGTATGGAAGATACAACGTCTGGATTTTGGATGTTGGTCCATCAGTATACCACAAATCCGATTTATGTCTACACTTATCAATAAATTTTAAATATATAGAGTGAATTCTTGCCAACGAAGAAGAGATATTCCAGTTGTTAGATGCCGGCTTATCTATTGTTTTAAGTCTTACGAAAACGCTCTTGCCCTATCTCACTATGATGCTTGGATCTTATGCTTTTTTACTCTTACTTGGTGTGGTCTCAAACCACATTATGAAGGTTAGATTAGGGTTTTCGGGAGCGTTTTAACAAATATGTATATAAACATGCCGCCCTTACAAGGCTAAGTCCCTTTTTAAAACACGCTGCTATAAACATGCCGTCCGTATCGGACTAAGGATGTGGATTGGAATATATAACGTTTGTAAAATTCGCTCCGGTTTCAAAAATTCTGTGAACCCTATAATCTCATAAATCATGGTTCTGACAATTAACACATGTTTTTCCCTTGCATTGCAAACCGATTTCGTCTAAACTCGTATACCAGTTCCATTATTGGTATGGGGGAGAACAGTATGACGATTCGAGTCGGTATTGTGGGTACGGGTGGTATTTCGCGTGCGCACCAGCGGGCTTACACGCAAGTCGGTGGTTTCGAGATTGTCGCTGTGTGCGACATCATCAAGAGTAAAGCCAACGAGGCTGCTGATAAGTGGGGTGTCCCCAGAAAGCACGTCTTCACCAGCTACAACAAGATGCTTGAGATGGACGAGATCGATACGGTCAGCGTTTGTACTTATAACCAAGGGCATCGCCGTCCGACGGTGGCAGCGTTGAACGCCGGTAAACACGTCTTTTGTGAAAAACCGATGGCAGCGACCCTCTCAGATGCGACCGCAATGGTACGCGCAGCGAAAGCGTCAGGCAAAATCTTGCAAATCGGTATCCACAGCACTTTTAATCCGAGACTCCAATTCGCTAAGAAGGTGATCAATTCAGGACTGCTCGGCGACATCTATTATGCTGAATCTACAGGAGGGAGTCGACGCAGGAATCCGGGACGTTCATTCATCTACAAAAAGACCGCAGGTGCCGGTGCGATCGTAGACGTCGGGGTCTACAATATGCACGATTCGTTGTATGCGATGGGGTATCCAAAACCGGTGCGTGTCTCCGCGATTACCGAGGATTACATCTCCCAGCAAGATCCAAGATTTAAGGGTATCATGGACGTTGAAGAGTTCGGTGTCGCATGGGTTCGATTTGACAATGGCGGTGTGATGGTATTCAAAATCTCTTGGGTAGTGCATCAGGATTCGTTGGGTCCGAGTTTTTGTCTCGGTAAAGAAGCAGGTATCTCTCTGGAAGGTCCAACTGTGTATGCCGATGCTTATACAAATGACCTGAAGAAACTTGTCGAATCCGAAGGACTCACCGCTGAAGCAAACCCACCGGAGGGAATGACAACTATCCAGTTCTCTGGATTCCCAGAGGTTGATGTCTGGCAGGCACAGATAACGGCGTTCCGTGAAGCCGTCAAAGCGGATGCCCCATCGCCAATACTCCCAGAGGGTGTCCTACTCACGAATGTAATTATGGACGGTATGTTCCGTTCACATGAAGCGGGGAAAGAAGTTGCGGTGAGAGTCCCAGAGATTGAATAGCCGTCAGTAGACGGAGCTGGAAACCTCGCCAGCAAAAGAGTGGACGTAAATTCTGATGAGGAGATAAGCGTATGACGATTCGAGTCGGTATTGTGGGTACAGGTGGTATCTCACGGGCACACCATCGGACTTATACAGCAATCGGCGGTTTTGAGATCGTCGCTGTGTGCGACATCATCAAGAGTAAAGCCAACGAGGCTGCCGATAAGTGGGGTGTCCCCAGAAAACACGTCTTCACCAGCTACAACAAGATGCTTGAGATGGACGAGATTGATACGGTCAGCGTTTGTACGTATAACCAAGGGCATCGCCGTCCGACGGTGGCAGCGTTGAACGCCGGTAAACACGTCTTTTGTGAAAAACCGATGGCAGCGACGCTCCCAGATGCGACAGTAATGGTGCGCGCAGCAAAAGCATCGGGAAAAATCTTGCAGATCGGTGTCAAAAGTGCCTTTGCTCCGAGACTCCAATTCGCTAAAAAAGTGATTGATGAAGGACTGCTCGGCGACATCTACTACTCGGAATCTGTAGGCTGCAGACGGCGCGGGAATCCTGGGCGTACGTTCATCTACAAAAAGACCGCAGGCGCGGGTGCGATCGTTGACATCGGTGTCTATAACATGCACAATTCGCTGTATGCGATGGGCTACCCGAAACCGGTGCGGGTCTCTGCTATCACCGAGGATTATATCTCGCAACAGGATCCGAGATTTAAGGGGATCATGGATGTCGAAGAATTCGGGGTTGCATGGGTGCGGTTTGACAATGGTGGCGTGATGGTGTTCAAAATCTCTTGGGCAGTGCATCAGGACTCGCTCGGTACCAGTTTCTGTCTCGGTAAAGAGATGGGAATCTCTCTGAATGGACCCGTCGTCTATGCCGATGCTTATACAGATGACCTCAAGAAACTTGTCAAATCCGAAGGACTCACCGCGGAGGCGAATCCGCCGGAGGGGATGACGACCCTTAAGTTCTCCGGATTTCCAGAGGTCAATGTCTGGGAAGCACAGATGACAGCGTTCCGTGAAGCCGTCAAAGCAGATGCACCGTCCCCGCTACCCCCGGAAGGAGTCTTACTTACAAACGTGATTATGGACGGTATCTTTCGTTCGCATGCAGCGGGTAAAGAGGTTGCGGTGAAAGTGCCAGAGATTGAATAGTTATCAGTTGTCGGAAACCGTTAGCCGTCAACAATCGACCATTAGCAATCAGTCGTCAGTGGAGAAGGTGTGTTTTATTGTTTATATGTTTTTGTATTTCACCGTAAATTTATTATGAGGAGAGAACAATATGACAGTCCGAGTTGGTATTATTGGTACGGGTGGCATTTCACGTGCACACCGAAGCACCTATGAGAAAGTCGGTGGTTTCGAGATCGTCGCGGTCTGCGACATCATCAAAAGTAAGGCAAACCAAGCCGCTGACGAATGGGGTGTCCCGAGAAAGAACGCTTTTTCAAGTTACAACAAGATGCTCGAAATGGACGGGCTTGATGCGGTGAGTGTCTGCACTTACAATCAGGGGCATCGGCGACCTACCGTCGCAGCACTGAACGCCGGTAAACACGTCCTCTGTGAGAAACCGATGGCAGCGACGTTGCCAGATGCGACAGCAATGGTGCAGGCAGCAAAGGCATCGGGCAAAATCTTACAAATCGGTCTCAATCCGACATTTGATCCGAGGCTCCAATTCATTAGAAAGGCGTTCGACGCGGGCTTGTTCGGCGATATCTACTATTCTGAATCCGCAGGGTGCCGACGCCGCGGGAACCCCGGACATACGTTCATCTACAAAAAGACCGCAGGTGCCGGTGCAACCGTTGATATCGGTGTCTACAACATGCACGCTTCGCTGTATGCGATGGGCTACCCGAAACCGGTGCGTGTCTCCGCGATTACCGAGGATTACATCTCTCAGCAAGATCCAAGGTTTAAGGGTATCATGGATGTTGAAGAGTTCGGTGCAGCGTGGGTGCGGTTTGAGAATGGTGGTGTGATGGTGTTCAAAATCTCTTGGGCAGTGCATCAGGACTCGCTCGGTAGCAATTTCCATCTTGGAACGAAAGCGGGGTTCTCGTTGGGTGGACCGGTTATTTATGCCGATGCGTATGACGGTGATCTCAAGAAGTTTGTCGAAGCGGAGGGATTAACTGCCGAACCGAATCCGCCGGAAGGAATGACGACGATCCAGTTCTCTGGATTTCCCCAATCTGATAACTGGGCAACACAGATGATCGAATTCCGAGAAGCCGTTAAAGCGGACGCGCCATCCCCGATACCACCAGAGGGGGTTCTGCTCACAAACGTGATTATGGACGGTATCTTCCGCTCGCATGCAGCCGGGAAAGAGGTGGCAGTGAGAGTACCGGAGATTTAAGAGTATATTTATGACTTTTTAACGTTTGGTTTACGAGGAGGCATCTCATCAACGGATGCCTCCTCCTTGTCTATAACCGCTACGAGATGGTAGGCGTACCGTCCGACATCCTGGATTTCCGTGCCTCTATCTTCAAGTCTGACTTTAAGTGTGTAGATATACCCTGGCACAAAGTCAAATCCTTGTATCCCTTCATAGAAAAAATGCCATTCCTGGTTCTCCTCATTGAATTCAAGGTAGCACTCCTGCTCAAAAGCACCCACACAGTCTACTTTATAGGGTCCGATTATCAGAATCTCTTCGTGTGTATCGCGACCACATCCAATGATGACGAACAAGATGATTAAGATGATTGGAGGTATGTGCTTTGTTGGGTATAGCATTCTTTTTTTTAATATGTATCTGCAATAGTGTTATAGTGATAGTCTCAAAGGTTTCCAAGACCAGAGAAATTATTATGGTGTCAGCATTGCCGCAATTTCTTCTGGCAAAGTAAAATCGTTTTCCTGCTCAAAATCTGGAATACTTTCATAAGTCTGATGAAATAGGGCTATAATATCTACCCCCAGTTCTGACGCGATTGTGAGGTCTGCTCCCGCTTTCTCCCATTCTTTTAGTTGCAACCGAGCCATACTACCATTACTATAGGCATCAGCAAATTCGGGATTCAGTTCTATTGCTGTTGAATATTCTTTGATGGATCTGTGAATTTCACTTTTATCAAAGTAAGCAACACCGAGATTGTTATAGGCATTGGCATCTTCAGGATCACATTCAATTGCTTTGCTGAAATCTGCAATGGATTGGTCAACTTTGCCTTTATTAATGTGTCGTTTAAGGTATAAGGTGGGTTAGGCATGCTCTTTTGATTTCCTACACAATGTTGCTTCTGATAGAACCGAGTGCAAGAATCGTAGGGGTTTTCAGGACACCTACGCCGTTGAGTGCCAGATCCCACAGACGCTCCTAACACTATATTCTTTCAGATAACAAAGGCGAACAAGACTAAAGTATGCTTATTTAGTTTTTCGCTTGATAGTTTCGACTATTGCTGTCCGTTTGCGGCGTTTAGCTTCCGTTACAGTTATGAATTTGCCTGTTTTTGCGTCGCGACCGACCTTGACAGTCGTGGTTCTTTTACGTGCCATTTGAACTCGCCCCCTTTATAAAGCAGAAATCTCGTCGTATCCTTATAATTAAATCATCCTATGGTTTATGGAAAACCGAATTCTCTATAAATAAAGAATAACATATTTCGTGAACAAATATCAACTATATTTCGTAAATGCTGAGAACCATTCAGATACCGTTCACGGGTTGTCGGTTTTGGATATACTGTGGATTTTCGTCTTAATCTCACCCCATTGAGTCGCCAATTTCCCTTGAGGCTCTACATCTCGTGCGAGTCTCAAAGTCTCTGCCAATCCTTTTTCCGCTGCCGTCTTCACATCTTCCGGCTCGACAGCTGCATTGCCAACGTAGACTTCATCGATGAGTCCCTTAAACGGCGGACGACTGATAATCACAGGAATCTGTGGGGTCCCAGGATCAATATCTAACGGCACTTCTGTATCAAGTTCACCATCAACATACGCACGTCGAACCTTCTTATCATAAGTGAAAGCCACATGATGCCAGGTCCCATCAACGATCAACCCTTTACTATTAAAGTTTCCGCGATCTCGCAAGACCGGGGTACCGAAAGCACAGTGCAGCCGTCCATTGTTCTGATGAACGAACATCGCGTAGTTGCGATCGGGCCACGCATCTTTACCCACAATCATCCGCCACCCCGTGGCAAGGTCTTCAACATTGACCCACGCCATCAGTGTAAACGTCGGGGTCGTGAACACGTCATCGTGTGGAATCTCGATTTTATCGCCAGCACCGCTGAAGGAGAGTGCTTTTCCGAATTTTCCTTCAACGACTTTAGGCTTCCCAAAGACTTGTCCGTCATGACCATTCCCTGAAGCATCACGGACGGTGTTTTTGATGTCTTCATCAAAGAGCCAGACACCTAAGATCGTGTCCTCATCAATTTTTGCCTCACCGGAGGTGACAACACCCAAGCAGAGAATTGCGATGATGAGTGCAATTGTTGAAAGTTGAGAAAACATCTGAGTCATTTTTCGCTTCCACCGATAAAAATTTGGCGCGCTTAAAGCGCGCCGACTGAGAGAAATTGGGTAACCTTCCTATGCAGACAAGAAATTCCGAATCACATAATCCAGAATCCCGCCGTGCTTGTAGTATTCCACCTCTACTGGCGAATCAATTCTGATTAACAATTCCGTCGTCTGTATCTCACCATTTGCACGGACGATCTTCATTGTCGCCATCTGTCCGGGTTGGAGATCATCGGCGAACCCTGTGATACTGATAATCTCACTACCGTCAAGGTTGAGCGTCTGCACATTCTCACCGGCTTTGAACTGCAACGGCAAGACCCCCATACCGATAAGATTACTGCGGTGAATACGTTCGTAACTCTCCACGACAACCGCTTTGACACCCAAGAGTTTCGGACCCTTCGCTGCCCAGTCGCGAGAACTCCCCATGCCATAGTCCTGTCCAGCAAAGATGACAGTCGGAACACTGTTTTCTTGGTAATGGAGTGCCGCTTCGTAGATAGTCGTCTGCGTCTCTTCTGGGTACTGAACAGTGAACCCACCTTCTACATCCGGGGTCATCAGATTACGAACACGGCGGTTGGCGAATGTGCCACGACTCATCACACGGTCGTTGCCGCGTCTGGAGCCGTAAGTATTGAAATCCCGCGTGTCAATACCCCGTTCTTGGAGGTAATGTCCTGCTGGACTTTCTGCCGCGATTGCCCCTGCTGGCGAGATGTGGTCAGTCGTGACTGAATCTCCAAAGATCCCCAGAATTCGCGCATCTATAACATCTGAAATCGGAGCCGGGTCACGTGAAAAGCTTTCAAAGAAGGGTGGATGCTGGACATACGTGCTTCGCTCGTTCCACGGATAGAGAACACCCGTCGCGCCTGCTAAGTCTTCCCATTCTGGTGCTTGGTTACCGATTGACTCGTACATCTCTTTGAACGTCCGCCGATCAACCGCTGCACCAATCATCTCAGCGATCTCTTGACGCGTGGGCCAAATGTCTTTTAGGTAAACCGCTTCACCCGCATCGTTGTGCCCAACAGGTTCCGTAGCGAGATCAATGTCAATCCGTCCTGCGATTCCGAAAGCGACGACAAGTGGCGGCGACATCAGGAAGTTCGCTTTTATCTCTGGATGCACCCGCGCTTCAAAATTTCGGTTCCCACTCAAAACGCTCGCGGTGACAAGGTTCCCCGCATCTATCGCCGCTTGAACCACGTCATTCAACGGTCCGCTATTACCGATACAAGTTGTGCAACCGTAGCCTACAACGTTATAGCCGAGTGCCTCAAGATACGGTAATAAACCCGTGTTCTGTAGATATTCCGTTACGACACGGGAACCGGGTGCCAAACTCGTCTTAACGTGATCGGGTACCCGCAGCCCTTTTTCAACGGCTTTCTTGGCGAGCAGCCCGGCACCAATCATTACGGACGGATTACTCGTGTTCGTGCAGCTTGTAATCGCAGAGATAACAACGGAACCGTGGGTTATGCTATCGCTATCGCCTGCGTCTTCCGTCACGCCGAATCCATCTTCTGCGACAGGACGCGTAAGGAGTTCATTAAACGTCTGTTTGACATCCGACAAGGCGATGCGGTCTTGCGGGCGTTTCGGTCCTGCAACACTCGGTTCAATATCTCCGAGGTCTATTTCAAACACATCGGAGTATTCCACATCTCCGAGTCGCGGGATACCGAACAGCTCCTGTGCTTTCAGATAAGCCTCTACCGTATCAACGTGTGCCTCGTCGCGTCCCGTGAGGCGGAGGTATTGCATCGTCTCAGTGTCGGGTGGAAAGAATCCGATAGTCGCACCGTATTCAGGACACATGTTCGAGATCGTCGCACGGTCAGGTAAGGAGAGTGCCTCTACACCTTCACCAAAGAATTCGACGAATTTGCCTACAACTGCAGCGGCTCTGAGACGTTGCGTCACAGTCAAGACCAGATCCGTTGCGGTAACGCCTTCTTGCAATTCGCCTTTGAGGTGAACACCGAGCACCTCCGGTGTCAGGATATAGACAGGCTGCCCCAACATCGCTGCTTCCGCTTCAATACCGCCAACCCCCCATCCGACGATACCTAAGCCGTTAATCATTGTCGTATGTGAATCGGTACCGACGACGGTATCAGGATAGGCGAGTGAACCCTCTGTCATGACAACTTTCGCGAGGTATTCCAGATTCACCTGATGCACGATACCGATAGAAGGTGGGATAATATTGAATTTTTCAAATGCCTGCTGTCCCCATTTCATGAATTCATAACGTTCCTTGTTACGCTCAAACTCGCGTTGCGTATTGAACAGGAACGCGTTTTCTGAACCATACGCATCGACTTGGATAGAGTGGTCAATGACTAAATCGACCGGGATGAGCGGTTCTATCATACTTGCGTCACCACCGAGTTCAGCAACAGCAGAACGCATCGCCGCAATATCGACGACAAGCGGGACACCTGTAAAATCCTGTGCTACCACGCGTGCGGGTTTGAACGGAATCTCTGCGGTTTTTGGAGAACGCGCGTCCCAGTTTGCCAAGTTCACAATATCGTCTTCTGTGATTTGGTGTCCGTCGTAATTGCGTAATAACGATTCAAGTAAGATACGGAGGCTGACGGGCAAAGCGGATATTGAACCAATACCCGCTTCCGCTAAGGCAGGCAATGAATAATAGGCACACGCAACTCCCTCGCTTTCAAGGGATCGGTGTGTATCGAACAAATTGTGAGCAGCTTCGGACATCTGCTTACTCCTTTAGTTTCGTAAATGTTTTCTTTAGGACTTACGCATCCCCTTTGCTGGCGGGGTGTTTTTGCTGGGGTGTTTCCCCTAGAAACCCCGCCAGCAGTGCGTAATACATAGGTTATCATAGAAAAATGCGTCCGTCCTGTTCTTGTTATTTTATCACAAATTGGCGTTGTATTTCAATTTTCTGCTAACAAACGCTTCGCTGTCGGATTCTCACTGCGAAACACTCCCAATCGCGACAAGCTATGCCTCTGACTGCCGACAGCCGATGGTTTCCGACTGCTGACGGCTACCGCTTCTCCTGCGCCTTCATAAGTTCATCAAGTTGCTGGCGTGCATGCGCGACGATAACGTTTTCTGGGTAATCAGTGATGAGCGTCGTATAAATAGAAGTGGCGTTCGCAAAATCGGCATTTTCTCGATAAATTTCGGCGATGTTCATCAACGCTTTCGCAGCGATAGGGCTTTCTTGTGTGACAACCTGTTCGTATGCATCAATCGCCGCATCATCTTTACCCGCGCCGCGATAGATATTACCGATAAGTAGCCACATGTCATCAGCGATTGTGGATTCGGGGTAGACATCAAGCGTCCGCTGACACTGCTGTAGTGCCGCTTCCGTCTGTCCACTCAAGTGAAGTTGTACAGCAGTCGCATAGTCCGTAAGCGGAATTTTGAAATAGTCGGGATGATTTTGGATGAGGACGATGCGTTCAAGCGCGTCATTTGTCAGTTTATCAGATTTTGAGATTTTGATGACAAGATTGTACGCCTCAATAGCCTGTTCAAAGCCACCGTCGAAGAAATAGGAATCTCCCATCAGTTTTCGGGCAGTGGCGCGAGAACGGTTGGTACGGTTGGCGATCGGTTCAAGCACTTCCCTCGCGAGTGTATAACGTTTCAACAAAATATGGCATTCCGCTAAACCTAATTGTGCTTCCGTCAATTGGGTGGCAGTTAAGCGTTGGGTGAGCAACGGTTCAAAGGTCATCTGAGCGGCTTGCGGTGCGCGAAGTCCGTGTAATTGCAACCGCCCCAGCAATAACTTATCTCTAACCGAAGCCTGTCCTGTGTTGAGTTGTTCTTTCAAGAGGGCTACCGCTGCATCCCACCGCTCCATCTTTTGGTAGAGTTTCGCAAGCTTGGATCTGGTGCTTCTGACGCGATTCCCATCGGTAGACCCTGCTATCAATGCCTTATAGAAGTCGGCGGAAGCCTGAAGGTTTTCGGTACGTTCTAATATCCGTGCGTATTTCTCAAGTGTTGTGTCAGCGTGCGTCGGATAAGATTGATGAAGCCGTGTAAACGTCTCGAGGGCTTGCGTTGCTTTGCCTGCATAGAATAAGAGTTCACCAAGCGTCATAACGATATTCCGATTGTACCCGGATTGTACTTGCTGCTTCTGAAGTAGGGCGATGAGTTTCTCCTGAAGTGGTTTATATGCTGCGCCTTCATAAATCTCACGCATCTGGCTCCAGATGACTTCTCGTTGATTCTGGACGAGACCAACACGTTGCAAGGCATCAATATAAACATCTGCGGCTTCTTGGATTTTCCCCTGAATTTTATACGCCGATGCCAACTGCGTATAGAGATAACTATCACTCGGATTCAACCGAATCGCCTGCCGATACGCCGCAATCGCCTCTGGATACATTTTATGGGAGAGATAGATTGCGCCGAGTTGCTGATGCCGGTCAGATCGATTTAAGTTACCTGCCACAAGTTTTTCCCATTCGGCTACCGCTTGTTCAGTTTTACCGATCTCAGCATAAAGTGCCCCCAACTTCTTACGAAGGTTTGTATTTTCCGGGTTCCGTTTAATTGCTTTCTGGTAAAGTTCAAGTGCCTTTGGGAAGTCATCCTGTTGTTGGTAAAGTTCTGCCAATTGTTCCAGCAAGGTGATGTCATCAGGATACTGCTGCATCCGTTTTTGGATCATTTTTTCGGCTTCTGCATAACGTTGATTCGTGATGTAAAGCTGAATAAGCCTATTAGCTGCAGTCGCGCGATAGGGTGAAGTCCGGAAGTTATCAAGGAAATACTTGTAGCTTTGCATCGCTTCCTCGGAGTTACCCTCCGCTTGTTGGTATTGCCCAACGAGATAGGCAGCCGTTGCAGCAGCAGTGGTCCCAGGGTGTTGATTAAGGATCTGTTTGCACTGCAATATGGCTTCCCTAAACTGATAGCGGTTCCAGTGGAGATTTGCCAAGCGATGCACCGCCTGCGTGGCATAAGAACCGTTCGGATTTTCATCAACAACCTCTCTGAAAACGCGCTGTGCTGCAGCGTCCTCGCCTGTTTTAGCGTAACTCTGACCTAACATAAGGCGAATCGAGTCTTTTGGGTTCTGGCGGAGCGGTGTATAGGAACCATCAGGATTCGCAATACCTTTTTCAAGCAACGCCTCGTACGCCTTAATCGCCTCCGCGTACCGACGCTCATGGTAATGATCATGTGCTGCTTCAACTGGATCTAACATCGGACGATCCGCGGGAGTCGTAGGTACAGGTTGGACCTGCGCAAAAGTATGTGAGTACTCTCCGATAGCAATGGTGAAGCAGAGAAGAAAAAGAAAGATAACGCGTCGTCGCATTGTAGGCTCCGTTTTTACATTATGTGGTATGGCGATGAAGTGATTATTGACTAAAATCATCCTTGTTCGGTTTTATTAGAGGGGTTTTTCTGCGGGTGTTTGATGTATCGCAAGACTTGTCAGCAGTGCCATGCCGTAAATCATGCAATTTTCGTCAATATCAAATTGTGGATGATGACACATATTCACAATACCTTTCTCCTCATTTCCAGCACCCACCATCACGAAACAGGCGGGAATCTCCTGAGAATAACAACCGAAATCCTCACCGCCGAGTATCGGCGGCACCGGAAATATCAGGTTGTCCTCGCCGACCAAGCCTCGCGCTGCAGATGTCGCTGCGGTAACACAAGGTTCGTGATTATATGTCACTGGACACCCTTCTTGATACTGGAAAGTGTACGCAGCGTTATTAGCGTCTGCAAATCCCGAAAGGAGACGTTCAATCTGTTCGCGGACGCGGGTCTGCACCGATTTTTGGAGCGTACGCACCGTGCCACCTATGAGAACTTCGGGAGGGATAACGTTGAGTGCTGCACCTGTGAGGCCTTCTTGCAAATTCGCGTCTCCGCCATGCAATTGCGTGATACTGACGACCGCTGAATCTAAAGGGTTAACATTTCTCGCTACAATTGACTGAACCGCTGTCACAAACTGCGCACCGATAACAATTGGATCCACAGTAAGATGCGGAAACGCAGCGTGTCCACCCTCACCGGTGAGCGTAATCCGAAACGTATCGGACTGTGCGAGCATCGGACCGACACACGTCGCATATTCGCCAACAGTATAGAGTGGAAAGACATGGATACCATAGATTTCATCTACATCTTCCAGCACACCATCAGCCATCATTGCCTCTGCACCACCCGGAAACACCTCTTCACTCGGTTGGAAGACAAACCGAATGTGCGATTTGAGGCTGCTACGGAGATGTGAAAGGATCCGTGCCGTTCCAATAAGCATAGCCGTGTGTGCATCGTGTCCACACAGGTGTGCCTTGCCGTCAACCTTTGATTTAAAAGGCACATTCGTCAGTTCCTGAATCGGAAGCGCGTCCATGTCGGCACGTAAGGCGATACGTTTTGTCGCGCCAGGCACCTCTAAGTCCCCCACGACACCTGTCCTACCGATACCTGTTTTAACTGGAATGTCGAGTGCGTGCAGCGCATCAGCAGCAATACCTGCCGTCCGGTGCACATCAAATCCGATTTCAGGGTGTTGGTGAATATCACGGCGGATGGCGACAATCTCATTAAAATGATGGCGACACTGTTCAAAAATTAAATCCTTCTGCATTGCATCAGTCTTCCTTAGGTATAGGACTTACACATTTCCGTTTAAAGTCCCCCTGATAAGGGGGATTTAGGGGGTTAAAAATGCCGAAAGCATATCGCTTGCGAACTAAAACGTTGGGGTCCGTCGGAGGATGCTCTGGTGGCCTTGCTCATTTTCAAGACGATAAATAATAGTGTAAACCCCCGGCATCTCCTGAAAGATCTCCTTATTAATCACGGGTGTCAATTCTACTTTCGCTGAACCATCATCAGGAATCGTTTTTTCTTCTGTAAAAGGACCGTAGCATCTTTCACCTAAAGGGTTGAGCACCTTCCATGTCAAAGTAAGTTGCTTCGGACGCGGCGGGTTATTAATATAGACGGTGATGTTATCGTCCATTTGTCCGTCTTCAAAACGCAATGTGCCTAACTTCGAGAACAGTTTTACCGTCAACGTCAACGGCGGCACGTATTCAAAATAGCCTCTACCGGGGATCGCACGCCACGTACCACCCGTTGCCAATGCGATCTGTCGGATCGGCAGATAATCAATTCCGATTACATCCACACGCACCTTTTCGCGTTGTAGTGTTTCAATAACCTCGTCCAGACTATAAGCAGACCTCCCGTTGTAGTCAGCATCATGGAAAGCACCATCGCTTGCCAAGATAATGAAACGTTGTGCCCCTTTACGAAACTTCGTCTCCTTTACCGCGTCCATGAGTCCATCTAAGCCCGCTTCTGCGATGTCTCCACCGCCATCAACGCCGATCTTCATAAGCCAATTCTTGAAATCGCCAAGATCATCGGTGCGTCCGTATATTTTCGTTTTATCCGTGAACGTCACCAATCCAAAGGTAACGTCGTGCCCTTCTCGTTCCATAGCATCAAATAGGAAATCGACATACGCGCGGATACCGCGGATGTTATCAACCATACTTGCAGTTTCATCAAGGACAAAAACAATATCGATCTTCTTCGTCGTACTCGCCGCAACGAGTGTTCGAGCAATGTCTTGCATCATATAGACAAAAGCCCCCCCCACATTGCCACCGCCGGAGGTGCCGCCGCCACCCCAACTATTCCCCATGCTTGTGGCTCTAAGTGCATCGCCGCGTTCACTACCGTAATGAATTTTTGGGGCATCAATTGTCGGTGAGGTGCCAGAACCGTTTAGCGCATTATCCGCTTCTAAGGCAACAGATTTCATTTCGCCTTGTGGCGCGACGTAATCTGCTTTCGAGGCAGACGGCAGCACTGTCACGGGTTGATCAACTGAATTCAGTGTGAGGCGATTTTCGGCAGTATAATCCGCGGGTTTCCCCGCTATAGTGTTGGATTGTGAGAGTCCACTCCCGATCTGATTGGCGCGCGTTGAATGCTCCTGTCCACGTGTCTCGGAGTTCGGCAGATTTGTTGAGTCTTGTTCTGTCAGTTGCCAAGTTGTACTCAGACCCGCTTTCGGTTTCGGAGGCGTGGGCGGTTTTTCTGCTTTTATTATCTCAGGTGTGGCAGGTTCAGGAGACACGGCGGGTTCAACAAAGACAGGGGGTTTAACAGTCGGAAGCGGCTTGACCCGCGTTATCCAGCTCGTTATGCTGCCGTCGAACAGGTCTTCGGAAATCGGTTTCGGCACCAACCACCACACGACCAACAATAACACAGAATGAATAAGGAGCGAGTATACAAAATATGGGGATGCCGTTTTTCGTCTTAACATCTTTCCTCTCCTCCTGCTTTAAGCGACTACAAATGAAACTCGACTACATCTCCATCATAAACGACATCATTGCGACTCACAGATTGTCCATCGTGCCATTGAGGTCCCCATATCCGTGCGAACTTGAATTCTTCAAAATCTTTGTGTAGACCGATAGCCGCATCAAGAACAGTCGAACCGATCGGGAGCACAATCGGGTCATCGCGTTCCACCGCTTTGCCGGGTGCCTTCGGATAAACACGCAAGATGTCTAACGCCGTATAGAGTGCTTGAAGTAAAGCATCTTTACCTGCTCCGGTTTCGGCAGACATCGGATAGATTTGAAACATCTCACCATAGAATTCTTTGAGAATCTCCAACCGTTCATCTGCGTCTACTGCGTCGAGTTGGTTCGCTATGATCAGATGCCCATTTTCTGGCGGATCCCTGTCTGTTTCGTTAAGCAGTGCCATCACCATGTCCAGATCGTCTAATAAGTTGTCGCTGGCAAGACTTACCACCGGTAGCGCGATATCGGCGTTCCGGGTGAGCGTTAACAAGGTCGGAGAAATAAAATCCTGCATGATAGAAGGGGTATCAATCAGTTGAAATTGGATGTTCTCATAGCGGAGCATCCCGACCAACGGCGTAGTTGTCGTGTAAGGTGTTGATGACACCTCCGGCTTGGCGTTCGTGAACTGGACGAGTATCTGGGATTTCCCTGCATTTGGCGGTCCCAAAAGCACTATCTGTCCTGCTCCCTGTTTCGGAATATGTTCGCTATAACTTCTTTTCCCAGATCCTTTCCCTTTCTCCGTCGGTGCCCTTTTGTGTGCAGCAATACGACGACGGATATCCGAAACTACCTTTTCTGAGCCTTTGTGTTTCGGGATGATCCGTAACATCTCCTCTAACAGGCTGAGACGTTCTTCATCTGTCTTGGCGGCTTCGTGTTGGTGTTTAAGTTTGTAGTAGGTCGGCGGTAGATTTGCTGGCATTTTCTCGTCCACTTCTATCGTCGTGCGTTGAGGTTTACACACATGGGTCTGAAGCAATGAACACTAACGCTGTTTACAATCGGACTGAAATCTGTTAAAATGAACACAACTCTTAAATAGGATACAAAATTTTCGCGCTCATGTCAAGGCAATTAAGGCATCCTTCCCCAGCAGCTATAAAAAACCATACAGTCCTTTTCCTTCTTCTATGTATTTCGCTGTCTATTGTGGCAGCGGATAACAATGACCTTTCACCTCGCGGTGATGCGCTGCTCACGCGGGTACAATCCGATGCCCTTGAAGCACAGGTGATAGCACTACAAGAAAACATCGGTCAAGGAAACCGCCATGCCTACCGGACCCGCAGCGCACACCACCGTGAAGCAACGGAAAACACTGTGGGGTATATTAAAAGTCAGTTTCGTCGCTCGCCGCGTTTACAGATAAGTGAACAGGTTTTTGGCGGTATTCGGAACGTCACGGCTGTTTTACCGCCTCGGTTGGGTTCGGCCAGCAATCGTATTTTTATCGTCTGTGCGCATTATGACACACAAGCCGTGCGTGAACCGAATTGGAATCCGTTGGCATCTACCGCACCCGGCGCAAATGATAACGGCACGGGGGTCGCGGCAATGCTGGAAATAGCAAACCTTTTAAGCCGTTATGAATACGACCATGAGTTAAGGTTTATCGCCTTAGGTGGCGAGGAACTCGGTTTCCTCGGCAGTCGGCACTATGTTCAAAGTGTATTGCGTCAGGTGGAGCCGGACAGTAAAACGACGACTGCTACTACCCGCGATAACATCGTCTCTGTTTTTAACTTAGACATGTTCGGTTTCAATTGGAAAAGTGATCTCGTTGAAATCGTTTCCAATAACGATTCCGCTTGGATCAGCCGCGCACTCATCATTGCAAACGGATGGTACAATGTCGGCTTGAAAATTCGCCGCACCCAAGACGAATTCATCGATATCTCCTCCCACAAACCCTTCTGGGACAACGGATACAACGCCGTCACTTTAACTGAGAGTTCAACCCCGTGGCGCGACTCCCAAAATTACGATGCCAATCCTTTCTATCACACGGCTGCGGATACTGCCGATAAAGTCAACTTCGGTTTGGTGAGAAAAGTAACACAACTTGTGCTTGTCACAATAGATAGCCTGCTCACGGACATGTTTAATCCAACCCGGCAGATACCCCGAGTAACATTGGAACTTCCACCGACGACGCAAGAGAGTGAGTTAACAATTAACGGAACATTTCATTCGGATTTCCCAATCGATATCATCGTCCATCCGAGCCAGACGGAGGCAGTGCTGCACCGAGACACACAAACCTATACCGCAAAGGTGCCCTTGAAGACCGGAGAGAACACACTCCGAGTAATAGCCCGATATCCACTCGGAGCCGTCTCAGTTGCGCAGTCTGTAATTTTGACACAAGCCTTCGCGTGGAAAAATGTAATGGTTTTTCCGAATCCGACACGTTCAGACGGTTTAACTGAATTTCGTGTCGAGGCAAATACGGAAATAACTAAAATGCACGTACTGATCTATGATGCCCACGGTAACCTGATAAAACGGGTTGAAGGGGTCGCTGATCGCCTAAATCAAACGATCTGGCGGACCTGGTGGAATCAGCAGACCTCTTATGGATTAGCGGTATCTCCGGGGATTTATGTGTGCCATATTTCGGTCATTTCAAAAGGAGAGACATATACATATCTGGAGAAGTTAGCGATTTTGCGATGAGGTGTTTTTGCTTGGGTATTTCTATGTATTGATAGGGTGTTTCTGCGGATTTCTGCGGATTTCTTCACGGTTTTGCGGTGTACTCACCCAAATGCGATCTGCATTCCTAACCGCACCGGTAAAACGTTCGGTTACTTCCATAAAGCGACTGCTATCGCGACTCCAAGAGCAATCAGCGCGATGCCGGTGGATACCCAATTTCGAGCAGAATCCCACCCAGCTTTCTGTCCTTTGATTTCACTAACATCTATTTCAACATTCCGCAGCCGGGCGTCAAGCGACTCAAGCCGAGTATCAATCGACTCGAACTGCCTTGTAAATCGCTCCTCCATTTCCGTTATCTGCTTTGACAACAATTCATATAACTCTCGCGTGTCCATTTTATTTCTCCTTTTAAAGATGACCAGTTTGTAAGATGCCCTTTCTGGATGCGTCCCTGGTTCAAAGATTTCCTCACTATCTTTTATAGGATACCACATAAGCGATCAAAACACAAGTTTTTAGGATTGAACAGAAAATTCAATATAGACTTTCAGTTCGCGATATAGTAGAATAAATAAGAGAGAAAAACATGACGGAAATATCGGGAACTATCGTATGATCCGAAAAATACTTTGACATCCGCGCAAAGATTGTGTTAGAATATACTATACAGAAGTAGACTAAAGAAAACCTGGAAAAATGGCTGACCATGCCAAAAGGGGAGATCTGATGAAAAAAAATATTTATATCTGCTTCAGTTTACTAATTTTCCTCGTCAGCGCAAGCATGATAATATCTTCGTGTGGCAGCGCGAAAATGGAACCGACAGATGTTGAACTACTCAGCGCAATCGAAAATGCACTTGTGAACGTCACGAAACGGAGCAAACCTGCTATTGTGAGCATAGTCGCGTTTCGCCAAGCAGAAGATGGCAAAATTCGCAGACAAGAAGGGTCAGGGTTCATCTTTCGGAAGGACGGTTATATCCTTACAAATGAGCATGTGATACGGAATGCAAGAACTATCAGGATCCAACTGTTCGATGGCAGTGAATTTGATGCAGAGTTAGATGGCAGAATTGACCGCAATACAGATATTGCTGTCTTAAAAATTGACGCAAAAAAGGATCTCCCTGTACTGCCATTGGCGAATTCGGATGAGGTCCAAGTTGGACAGTTCGCTATTGCGATCGGGAACCCATTTCAACTCGATTACACCGTAACAATCGGGACCGTGAGTGGAAAAGGACGTTCATTCCTTCCTGACATCGGTCTTGTTCGATATCAAGATTTTATCCAAACGGATGCTTGGATAAATGTCGGAAATAGCGGGGGTCCCTTACTGAACATCCACGGTGAAGTCATTGGCGTTAACTCGTTAATCCGACGATCCGACAACACACCCGCAACAGCGGCTGTCAGAGCTGGCGCAGGGTTCGCTATTTCCAGCAACCTTGTTCAAAAAATTGGGACGCAGCTGATTGCAAACGGACGCATCATCCGCGGATTCCTTGGGATTGGTATGGGAGAAGTACCAGAAGGAATTCGCGTTCGGAATGTGCTAAAAAATATGCCAGCACATCTCGCAGGGCTCCAGCGAGGCGATATCATCGTTAAATACAACGGACAGCAAGTAAAAAGTACGGACGAATTCAAAATGTGGATTGCCGATTCTCCAGTCGGTCAGAACTCAAAAATTACGGTACTCCGGAACGGGCATGAACGGATGTTTAATGTCACAATCGCCGAAATGCCAGCACTACAAGCAGGAAGACCTGTTGAGTCCGTCGCCTGGAGACGGCTTGGGCTATCAGTGCGGAAGTTAGAAAAGGGTGATTTTGAAAGGTACACCTATCTGACCGATGAAGATCGCGGCGTTATTGTTGACATGGTTGAAGAAAACAGTCCGATCCCGACAGGCACGCTCATTGTCGCTGTTAATGGGCAAAAGATTAACACTGTCCAAGAACTTGAAGCACTCCTTCAAAAACAGCAGCAAGAACTCAAAGAACTTATCCTTGATGTCAAAAGCAGTCACGGCTCAGAGAAGATAACGATGCAGCTAAAACCTTTAAAACCTTAGCCACCGACCGCTGCCAAACCGCAACCCGTGTGATGAAAATATATGCCAACATCAACATCCTTGACACTCAGAGAAATCTTTAGTCCGGGCGGTCTCATCTCACAGCATCTTGAAGGGTATGAGTTCCGCCAAGAGCAACTGCAGATGGCACATGAAGTCGCCAAGGCATTTACAGCCTCTGAACATCTGATTGTTGAAGCAGGAACAGGGGTCGGTAAAAGTTTCGCTTATTTAATCCCCGCAATCTCCCTCGCACTCAAATCAGGGCAGACAGTGGTTATTTCGACGAATACCATCAGCCTACAAGAACAACTCGTCACAAAGGACATTCCGTTTCTACAACGTGTGCTCCCGCGCGATTTTAACGTAGTGCTTGCAAAGGGACGGCGTAATTATCTCTCACGGCGAAGGCTGAAAAATTTATTCAATTATGAACGCGGTTTATTTGATACGCTTGAAGAAGTAGATCAGGTCAACGAGATCGCAGAATGGGTAAATGTGACAGCGGATGGTAGCAGAGCGGACCTACCGTGGCAACCAGATCCTCAGGTGTGGGATAAGGTCGCATCCGATAGAGATAACTGTCTCGGACGCAACTGTGAAACCTACGATACCTGTTTCTATTTCAAAGTCCGAAGGGAGATGCACAATGCAGATCTACTCATTGTGAACCATCACCTCCTCTTCAGCGATCTCACAATCCGAAAGGACAGCGAATCAGCCGCCGGAATCTTGCCTGATTATGACTATCTCATCATTGATGAAGCACATCATCTCGAAGCCACAGCAACCAATCACGCAAGCGTCAACTTCAGTAATACTCGCCTCAAATGGCTACTCGATTCCCTCTACAATGAGCGGAGCAAAGACGGCTTAGCAGAACATTTCCAGTCGCCACCACTGAAAGATCAAGTCGTGAAGGCACGCGAACAGACGAATATACTTTTCAATAGTGTTCTTGAGGCGATGCAAGAAGAAAATGACGGAGAAGGGCGTGGTATTTCTCTGACACAACGCATTCATAGAAGCGATTTTGTTGAAAACGTGTTAGACGCGCCCCTCTTGGCAATTGAAAGAACATTGAAACGTCTCCGAGACAAAGCCAAAACGGACGATGACGAGCAGGAAATTACCGCTCACCACAATCATTGCCAACGTCTCCGCGACGAATTAGATATGATCATTCGGCAGCGTGATCCGAATTATGTCTACTGGACAGAAATATCGACACGCGGACACACGCCGCGTATCCTCCTAAACGCCACCCCTGCAAATATCAACCAGATGTTGCAAGACTATCTCTTCACAGAGAAAAATAGCGTTGTCATGACAAGTGCTACGCTTTCCACCAACCGCAACTTTGCTTATTTTAAAGCGCGGGTCGGAATAAATGAGTGTCGCGAACTGCTTGCCCATTCCCCGTTTGATTTTAAAAAACAGGTACAGATTCACATTCCGAAGGGGATGCCGGATCCAAAAAGCAGCGATTTTATACCAGCGGTAACTCGTAAAATTAAACACTATCTCGAACTAACTCACGGCAAAGCGTTTGTCCTGTTTACGAGTTATAAAATGATGGACGAAGTTTACGAGGCAATCGCACCCGACTTGGAAGATGTAGGGATTAGCACCTTCAAACAGGGCGGTGAACTCTCTCGAACGGACATGCTACAGGCATTTCGTGAGGACACGGATTCGGTTTTATTTGGAACATCGAGTTTCTGGGAAGGCGTTGATGTGCGTGGTGAAGCACTCAGCAATGTTATTATAACACGACTTCCGTTTGAGGTGCCGACGCATCCAGTGATGGAAGCGCGCGTGAAACAGATCAAGGAACGCGGCGGGAATGAATTTTTCGAGTTCAGTTTACCAGAGGCAATTTTACGCCTCAAGCAGGGGTTTGGACGGCTCATCCGCACCCAGACCGACGACGGAATTGTTGTTATTCTCGATCCACGGATTAAGACAAGAAGTTATGGCAAACAGTTTCTCGATTCGCTACCAGACTGCGAAATTGTGGAGGCATAAAAAATGCTCGCCGTGGCTGAACTGCCACAGCGAGCATCCATAAAAGGTCTGAATAACTTCTGCACTATCCCGTAATCTCTTGTCGGACAGGAGCATACTCACAAGTCAACCTAATACCGTTTAGTTGCGGGTTGTGCAACACGAATCCCTTTATTATGTGTGAAAGGGAACACGAATTCTACAGTTTGATACCGTTGCGCTGCACCAGGAGGGGGTGCCTTTTCGATCGGTAGGATGACCTTTAATTCTAAGGCGTTCGACTTGGTTTCTACAAACGGTAAGAAACCCTCCGCGCTGCCACCAGGGGGAACCCCTGTTCGGCGTTTACCGACCTGTTTTTCGACAATAGGCATCCGCCTTTCGATCAAAATCCGCCGGGCAATTTCCAATCCATTTGTGACATAAAGCCCTGTTGCACGTGCCATGTATGTGAAACGCTCTTTTAAATCCTCATAATCCATACCGTTATAGATATTTTCACCCTGATCAATGATACTGCATTCTTTGACATTAAAGATGATATTCTCGCTCCGATTGTTGGTAATCTTCACATAGAATACATCTGTTTTGTCGCCTTGGTGAAGTGCTTCAGTTTCATAAAAAGGTGAAAATGCGTTCCCGCGATTGTACTTTCTATCTAAATCTGCCCCTCGCCAATAAGCGATAGAAACTGTAATCCCATCTCGTGTTTTCGTCAGAATCGGCTGCCTCGACTGAACCTCAAACAATTGCGGGTGGTCGGACATCATGAGGACATCAACGATTTTACGATCTTCACCAGTTCCCAATTCAATTTGGGTCTTAGTGTCCGTCCATTCGTTAAGGAAGTCACTCCATTTCTCAACGGCGTGTGCGTATTCATCAAACGCGAAGATGTAAGTTAACGCTTCCATATTCGCATCGCGTGCTTTTCCAATCCGGAATCCGACAGTATCCATGCCGTATTTGTCCAACACCGGTTTCGCGAGGGTCTCAGAAGGGACAGCTGGCACGACCACCTCTGCGTTCGGGTTGGCACTCTGTTCCATCTTCGCTTTCGCTATATTATGCACAGGCTGAATCGGGGACAAGTTGCCCAGAGCAGTACCACACCCCGCAACGCTAAAAGCGAGTGCAAATAGTAAAACAAAATTGAGTATTGTGAATCTATTCAACCATTTCATTGATAATATTGCCTCCTTGGTTACCATTCTACGAATGATAAGTTCGTTTCTCACCTAATCTTCGGGCAGGAAGCCCAAACTTTTAAGTTTGCGAGGAATGCCCGCTCCTGTAGTTAAAGTTAAGGCGTGTTAGCACTCTGAAATCAGACTGCTTTGCGCCTGTTGTTAAGCGTTTGTTGCCTTCTAAGTTGTATATGGAAAACAAACCTTTTGCATTAACACCAGCAAGTCGGGTGAGTCCGTATCTAATGTGTCGGACCAATGTGTTTTTGACCAACCCTTTGCCTAATACCGTTCCGCCTTGTCGTGAACGCTTCCGACCTTTTGATTCTTGCTGTCTGTGCAGTTCTCTGCGCTTTATCCGTATCGGGGCTATACAGAATATATCCGTGTTCTCAGGGGTGCTATCACCGCCAACACTATGATACGCTAAACACCAAGAATCTACGCAATGTGCCTCAAAAGTCTCTGATAGTTTCTTTGACGACTTCTTGAGACCTAATCTATCGCGTATCTCTTGGGTTTCCCAGCCTTGAAGTGTTAGCAATTGCCAACGCTTCTGTATTTCACCATAGAACCATTGCTTACCGACTTCAAGTGGACTAAACGACTGATTCCACTGCTTCGCACGTTCTATCGTCCGTGCCTTAATATCTTCAACACAGACGTGTGTTACAGGATAGAGTTTCGACAACCAATCAAGAATACGGAGTTTCCAATCCCACCTTGCGCGCGTGCCTGCGGGGATACGGTCTTTATTCGCAAGGCGGTTGGGCCTGTGCTTTCGATTCGGAGACTTCCGTGAACGTCTGCCTCTGCGAAGGTCTCGTCTCTTTTCAACCTTCTTACCGACTTTGTTGTGGGCATCTGCCTGAACGTTGAGATAGGTGTGAGATGCCGACTTCACAGTAAAGCCCTCTTTCTTACTGCCGGGGTCTACACCGACGACAATCTCTTGGAGTTCGGTATCTGAAGGGGCAACGTTCAGGCGGACGCAGAAGATACCATTCTTCCAAAAAGGCGTGGCTTTACCGGATTGTATCCAACGTCTTGCCCTTGAAGGCTTTGTAGGCATTAGAGGGTGTTGATTCTCGTCTACTACTACCACTAACATGCGTAAACCCCTTTCGGGTATATATTGCCCCATCCAGATCACAGTATCCAAAGTGAATCAGACTTGGGGAGCATCCGAAACATTGTTCGTGTTGCCACACACAGATACCGCGATATATGACTGTAGAAAACTGTTTAACTTGTGGGTCCCCGTGTGGCTACGGATGTTCACAAGCCCAAGTCTTTAGACTTGGGTAGTTGACTTTCTATTCCGGGCTGCTCAACAGATCAGCAGGCTAACACGTATAACTGATTTGAAAACACCAGTGTAAAATCCAAATGGCGCGTCTAAAACGAGTTTTATTGCATTAAGTTAGCATAACAACAATTTTTAGTCAAGAAATATGTAAGAAGAATTTGTTACAACTATCTCACAACACTCAACTTTCCAATTTCTTGGACAGGTACCCCCGCTCCTGCCTGCGCCGCAGAGATACGGTAAATATAGATGCCCGATGCTACACGATGGCCGCTAAGATTCGTGCCTCGCCACTCGAATTTTCCTTGTGAAAATACATTTTGATGCGTTTCTCTATAAACAAGCGCACCCGTCGGCATAAAAATCTCAAGGTTGACAGTATCTGCAATTTGGGAGGCGGAGAGTCGATAAGCAAACGTCATCATCTCATCACCTAAGCGCAGCGGATTCGGATATACGCGTGTCTCCTCAAAAGTAAATGTGCCCGGCTCAAGTTGTTCCACCCGCAGCTGGTAGGAATCGACACTGCTGAATCCGCCATCTGATTCAACAACAAGGTAGAACGTCCCTGTCATCTCAGGTTGATAAATAAGTTTCAATCCGGCGATTTCTGTAGCATTTTCGCCGGTCGCAAGGATTTCACCGGCCGCCGCGCGGAGAGACAATCGGTAATTCGTCTCCGGTGGAAGATCTGCCAAAGTCACTAAAATAGTTATGCCACTGACAGCCTCTAACTTGTACACATCGCGTACATCACTCACGTCGAAAAGGAAAGAATCGTATGTTTCGCCGTATGTGATCGGGTATGCCGTCACAATCGTATCATTCGGCTCGTAGGTATCGCCAAACGACACCAGGATCGGGATCGTAAAACCCTCAGCACCGATATTCGTTATTGAAATCCCAGTTACCGTGCCATCGTTTGCATTGCTATTCGGGACAGTGCCAGGCGTAAAAGCCGTGTGTCCATCATCTAAGGAATAGGCAGCACCCTCGGTGATCGTTAACACATTGATAGATTCAACACCATCTTGTTGATAGATACCGAGATGTTCTGGGTCCGTCGGATCCTCAAGCCATATCTGTTGGGAGGCATCGTAAGAACCGAGTGGATACGGCCGCGTTTCATCGATATGCCAAATCAAGATGCCTGATTCTGGTAAATAGGTATCAAAAGTTGCTCCTGAAGTTTTGTTCCGATTCTCTATAAGGAAAAATTCCCGCGCTTTTTCCTCAACCGAATTACCTGACGAGGGAATATCAATTTTGAAAAGTTTATTCGTTTTCGGACCGAGTTCAAAACTGGGCACATCAATCTGCTGGTTTTCGGTTATCTGAACGGGTTCAATCCAACCGAGGCGACCATTTTGAGGTCTCGCGTCAAAATCCCACTTCAGATAACCCATGATGTGGCTCGGTTCCAAGCCGTTTCCGATGCCAAACTCCTCTGGACCTTGATACGGACCGAATGCCCCCATAAGTCCCCATTTATGATCGTGTGGACCTGTGAACACTCCATAAACATCAGGCGCACCGAAATCATGAAAAAACTCGTGGAAATAGATGCCTAAATGTGGATGTTCAAAATCAGGTTCCTCAGCAACAATCGCAGCAGTATTGACACGCACCCCATCATAAACAGCATTAACACCGGGGAGGAGAACAGACTGAATATCGTAATCGATAACACCTGTGGAGGCTTGGTCATTGCCTGAATGGATTAGGAACACATGGTCAACGATGCCGTCTTTGTCTCTATCGTATTGCGAAAAATCAACAATCGCATCTACTGCCTCACACGCTTCCCGAACCAATTCTCGGTAACGCGACAAAATTCGGACACCTTCACCATAGTACGTCATCGGTTTTTTCGCACGAATCCAAGCATTGTCTTTTGGAAGAACTCCTCCCATTGGTCCTGGCTGGATATCCATTTGCCCATAGGAATTTTCGAGATAATAGGTTTTCATGGAGACACCTTCTGTTGCGAAAAGGTATCTATCGAATGCCGCGCCCTCCCTACGTCCGGGCATATCAGAGAAATCTATCTTCAAGGCAAGCACATACTCTATACCATCGGATTGTAAAACACCTTGTTCTCTGGCGAAACAACAATCCTCCAATGCTTCAAGAAAGGCTGCGTTACTCTGTGGTGCTTTCGGCACTAATTCTCCACTTATCGGATCTTCGTTGAAAAAAAGGTAAGGATTTGGGGGAGCAGCGACACTTAACTTGGAAAACACCAGCAGGCAAACGATGCCAACAATCAGCCGCTGTAAAATTTTTATTTCTATGGATAGGAAGCCACAAGAAATCAGTGAGAGGGGCTTAATCAAACTCGCCTCCACACTTCCGGCATAAGATATAGAACTGAATATCATCGGATTGCGCGTGTTGTATGATGAGATCAACTGTCTGTTGTGGCAAATCTGCTTCACATTTCGGACATTTGTAGAGTGAACCTTCTATTTCAGGAAATTGCGTAAGGTCTCCCCATATATCCTGGATCCAATATTTGAATTCCCAGGGTATTTCGGTCTCGACAACCTTTGCGATCTCAACGGCATGTCGAATGAGTTTTTGGCATTCCGTAATCGAAGCAGGTTCGTAAAGGTGTGGCAAATACCGGAGCGGCAGCGGTTTCCCTTCTGTCTCAGTTTGCGCATTAAAATCGCGGGCGCGGGTGAGCAAAATCTGATCCAAACGTGAACCATCTTCCCGACCTTTAGACCAGAACCGGTAGTAACCAGTGCGTTTGATATGAAAAAAAGCAGGGTGTTTGCTCGGTTTGTTACCCATTGGATCGTCTAAGGCGGTATCCCAAAGCCAACGTCCCCATTTAGAAGTATCATCAGGGTTAGCCCAAATTTTTATCGCACCGGGACCGCCGTCTTTATCCCACGGCTTTGGCTGTGCATCATCCATACCGATCCAATAAGAGTCTTTGCTATATTCAAAGAAGACACGCGTCCAAAGATACCACTTCCCGGTTTTAGGGATATAAATCTCGTGTATCGCACGCGCACCGGGCGCACTATCAATGGCTTTGCCACCGGAGGCTTCTTCATGATCAACTATTTTCACGCCGTTATCAAGATGGATCGCCTTATCCGCTTCAATAATAAGCGTGTCCTTGGGCACCCGAATAACTTCCTCAGGTTCATCTGTGTCGTGCAAGTCTGTCGGTTCACTGAGGTTGTAACTCTTCGCTATTCTTTGTGAAACCTTCTCAAACTGTTTTTCCGAGAGGTTCGCATCAAAAAAACAGTCTCGGATACCTTTCTTCCATAGATCCAGCAAGAGAAACATTGCTTTCAAGTTCCCATCCGGACGTTTTCGCGTACCCACTACAATTAACATACCCGTGTCTTTGGAACGACTGATTAAGCAGCGATGGAGCGGAAAATCTGATTTCCTGCGGATTCTACTTGAAACGACGAGTGGCGCGTAGTACCGACATCTTTCATCGCAACCAGGGATCTTCGCGCGTTTCGCTCTACAACATTCTGGACAGATTAACATACCGCCGAGGGCAGGGCAGATGCGTTTCCCATTATTGGAACGGCAGGTGCGACAACGCTGGCTCTTGTACCGTTTTGCTGATGTTTGCCGTTTGTAATGTCGCATATTCTCCCCCAGAAAAACGGGTGCGGTTGCGAGGCGCGCCCAAGAATTCTATCACAAACTTACACTGTTCGGGACACGGCGGTAATCAACTCGGACGATTCACAAGATCCGCCAGATACTCAGCAATCTTGTCTGTAATCTGTTCGGCATCTACATCCGCAAAGTTAAATAGTTCCTTGAGCATCGGAGAGATAGCACCCGTATCCAGCAAAGCGTTCGCGAGTCTACCCATACTGCTTCGATTGATGCCGCCTTGACCATCAGTGTTACCCATATCCAGAATCTTGATACTGTCGATTTTCTCAACCGGCTTCATCAGCTGTTCGATAATATCGTCCGCATCATTAATGAGTTCTAAGATCGCCTCTTGGACAAGAACGCGTTGTTCGGCAACATTTCGAGCCTCATACTCTGCCATCTCACCTTGTGCTTTCGCACGAGCCTCGGCGAGTACCGCATCCGCGAGACGTTCAATCGGCTGTGCTTGTGCTTCAGCACCGATGACTGCAACTTCACGCTGCCACTCCGCCGACATCACCTCTTCCGTGGCCGTCACATTCACTTCTGCACCCATACGTTCGGCTTCCGCAAGCAACTTCTCTTTTTCTGCAAGTGCGGTCACTTGCTGTTTATTGGCGACTTCAATCTTCCGATCTTCATCGGTTAACGCAACACGCAACTCTTGTCCGATACGTGCCTGTTCCACATTCAACATTTTAGCAATCTCAGCGAGTTCTACATTTCGCATCTGATCAATCTGAGCGGTTTCGACGACGAGGTTCTTCTCAATCTCACGCTGCTGGACCTGTTGTTCTTGCGCGAAGCGTTCGGTCTGTACGAGCAACTCTTTCTCAATCTCGCGGAGCGTTACACCCTCTTCTTGTGCGATACGCGCTTTCTCCACCGTCAATACCTTCTCTATCTCACGAACCTCAATCGCCTGCTCCTGCTCAATCTTCTGTAACTGGACAGCGAGATACTGATCAATTTCAGCGAGTTGGACAACTCTTGATTGCTCAATCTGTTGTGTTTCAACAATGAGGTTCTTCTCAATCTCACGTTCGGCAACAATTTGTTCTTGTTGGATCCGAGCGACTTCAACATCGCGATTCATCTCAATTTCGCGTTCTTGGACGACCTGTTCTTGTGTGATACGTGCGCGTTCAACCTCTTGCTTCATCTCGTATTCACGTTCTTGCACACTCTGTTCCATCTCAAATTGGAACTTCAGGGTTTCCGCTTCCCGTTCAGCGGCATAGATCGCGATATTCTTCTGCTGGTCGGACTCCGCCCACGCCTGCTCCTGTTCCGCTTCCAGTTTCTCTATTCGGGCAGCAACTTCGATTTGAACGACAGCGACCTCTTTTCGCTGCTCGATGTCTACCTTTTCCCGATATTGATCGGCAGTGATTTCAGTAATCTCACGAATACCGACAGCATCAAACCGGTTTTCAGCGTCAAGTGTTTCAACAGGTGTTTGGTCTACGCGGATAATCGAGACAGTCTCAAGCGTCAACCCGTTTTGGGTCTCTAAATCCTGACCGCACGCCTCTTGGACCTTATCAGCAAACTCTTGGCGTTTCTGAAGAAGGTCTTGGATTTCACTTTCGGCGGCGACACTTCGCAACGCACCTTCGAGTTTAGGTTCAATGAGTTCACGCACTGTCTCCGGGGTCATGGATTTATCACCGAGTGCTTGCGCTGCGCGTAAAACATCATCTGGGTCGGGTTCAACTTTAAGGTAAAAAACGACTTCAACATCACCGCGGTTGAAGTCATAGGTAATCAAAGCCTCCGCGCCCTCTCGAATTACCTCAATCCGCATGGTGTTGAGAGAGATCTCTTTAATTTCATGGATAATCGTGTTAACCCAGAGCCCCTTGGTGATATTGATTTTTTCTCTTGAACCACCTGTCCGCACGAGTGCAACATCGGCTTTGGGTATCCGGTAGCGTATAACTGCGGCAGCAAAGGCAGCCAAAATAGCGAGCAATACGATCAGAACAAATGCTGACCATTGCATTACAGCGGTCTGACCGAGACGGTCAAGTTGCCCAAACGCGAACCAGCCGACAGCGATTGCCACAACAATTAAGAAGACGATAACAGCTATGAAACGCATTCAATTCTCCTATAGGATGATAGCACGAAGGCACAAGCGCGCCTAAATTTTACCGAAAAATTTCTTTATCGCTGAGGTTCGACCGGTATCGCCCTTTCAGCGGTTGACGTGGAGAGGTCTGCCACGCGAGATTTGCTAAGTAGCATAGCGCATTTTCAATCAGAGGTCTCGCTATGGTGGTGCGATGCGCATCACGCGTATCCACAGCAAAAGTGACGTAATACCCTTCACCCCATTGCAACTGGACACTGACAGCGTCACCGTTATCCTCTCTGACTGCCAGCTTTCGGTAACTCCGATCATCTGTCACCCAGTGATCGTCAGTTATCAAGGTATCTACATTAACTTTGTGAGGCCAAGTGAACATGCCGGTTTTCTGCCCATCATCGGTAACATTGACATTGACATCGTTGGAATTAATCACACGAATCGGATGTCTGTTAACAGGCAACCAGTCGCCGCGCCATTGCGGTTCACTGTTATGCACACCATCGGGTGGTATGATGTTGTTATCCATAGCAGAAGCCCAGACAACTCCCCCTTTGCGGACAAACTCCTGAATTGCCTCATCAGCATCTTCAACAAAATATTCACCGTCATGTCCCGGACCGTTCCATGTAAACCAGATGATATCGTAATTTGAAAGCGTGATGCTTGAAAGCTTGATCGCATTGTTAGGATCCCCCCGATTTTCAGGGTTGTCATTGATATTTACTGTTGTAAATTGGAATTCCAGTCCTTCAACAGTTGTTAACGATTCTAACACCGCAGGCTCGCCGGTCAAACTGTCACTGACGACGATCAGTACGCGAAATACACCCAACGGCACGATTTTTATTGAAGAGATGATGTCCGAAAATGATTGCGCATGCGGAAGCGACCTGAGGTTCCGGAGCCCCAATTGAAACTCTCGCGAGTTTAAACTTAAGTCCAATCGACGACCTTCAAAATTCACATGCTCATAAAAAATAATACGGCATCCACTAAACGGAAAACTCGGACCCCGCTGGATACGAATCGATGAAATCATATCGTTCATACCAATATCGAACACAGAACTAATATCGCGCATAATTACGCTGCGTTGCCCGCTATAGTCTATCTCATGAAACACTTCAATGATAACAGGGACAGCACCGTACTCGGGTGGAGTCGGGTGCGCGGATGGACTGAAACTGATAGCTGTGATCGCATCTCCGAAATTGTAGGGGATGTCATGGATGTTCGGATAAAACCCAGGCGCAAGAACCAAACGGCGGCCCCTATAGTTCTCATGCTCATGGAAAATGGCTTTGTAGTTTGGCGACGCGTTGAATCCCGGCCCCTTGTAAATCTTGATCGAAGAGATAATATCTTGTGCCCCGATTATCCCGGTGTTCGGTACCGACTCAATCAGCGTCAATTTGCGTCCTCGAAAATTTACATGTTCAAAGACTTCAACGACCAGTCTCGGCATGTTGGTCATAACCCGCTCCTTGTTTTCAGGCGTGACTTACAACGTGATTGCAAGTTAAAATATAATACCATTAGCTGAGATGCTCTGTCAAGGAAAACGTAAAATTTTCCATTTTTTTCTTGATTTATCCAGAAGAATGTGATATAGTAGAAATAAAATATTGTGAGGTTCGCCTCTCAAATCGTACGTGGAGGAACCCTGATGTCTTACAAAAGAGTGCTCCTCGTCATTTTATTCATCAGTATCAGTGGACTGCTCCTCTACTCCTTAATACAGATAGAGGAGTCAGCAACGCAACGGACAGCTGAATCGCGCCCAATAGCCCTCCCTTATACCTGGATTGGAAGTATTACAAAAGAGCAAATAGCAGAACCCTCGGGGATTACCTATCATCCGACTCGACGGAGTCTCTTTATTGCTGATGATTCTGGCAGCGTCTATGAACTCAATCTACATGGAACACTTATACAAGCCAAGGGATTAAACGAACTCGACATTGAAGGAATTACAATGGATCCGGGGACAGGTTTGCTGTATGCTGCTGTCGAAGACGATGAGGCAATCTTAGAACTTGAACCCGAAACGCTCACGATTAAAAGGGAATTCCGAATCGGTAGAAATTTTAAAGGAGAGCAGCTCCTGAAAAAAGGCGGCATGGGCATTGAGGCAATCGCTTTTGTGCCTGATGCTTCACATCCAGAGGGAGGCACTTTTTGGATCGGCAATCAATCCTTTAGCCTTAAGGTAAAAGACGAGCCTTCAGTTGTGTGTGAAGTAGTCCTACCACTGCGCAGCGAAAACGCAAAGAAATCAGAAGGCACTATCATTAACGCCTATAAGATGAACTTCATTGACATTTCCGGGCTCGCTTACGATCCACAAGACGATGTACTGCTGATAATCAGTGATACAACGAATCTCTTAGTCGAGATCAAACGGGAAGGTACAATTTCAAGTAAATACCTCTTGCCCGGTGATGAGCAAGAGGGTGTAACATTAGATGGTCTCGGCTATATGTACATCGCCCAAGAAAGTGGAGAGATTATTAAATTGGGAGATCGGCGGCTCCGTTAGAAACAGGACTTACGCATCTCCTCTTAAAGTTCCTTGATAAGACGGATTCTCTCTTTAAAGTCCTCCTGATAAAGGGGGTTTAAAGGACCGAAATTACTACTACTATTCGCCGTCTTCTGATTCTGATTCTGTATCTTCGAGGCGCAATACTGTAATTCCTGGCATCAAATCTAATATAAGATTAAGGGACGCGTACTGTTCGGCTGTGTAACCGCGGTCTACTCGCCACAACACCTGCACATTTCCCTCATCATATAACACGCCGTTTGCAAGCTGCTTACCATCGGCATCTTCTAAACGGAAATATCTGCGGCGTTTAATATCCATGATTTTTTCACAGCAAATATAAGACGAATTTTAACTGCATCTTGCAAGAAACAACCTCTATAGGCTATTCAAGCGTAACAAAGTCAGCATCTACACGATGCGGAATTACCCCCGCGGCGTTACCGCGATCGAGTAATTCACGCACACCTGCTCTCCCCTTATCACCATAATCAAGCGTGTAATCATTGACATACATTCCGACGAATTTATCAGCGAGCTCGGTCTCCATATCACGCGCGTAGGTCATGGCGTATTCTAATCCGCGTACCCGATGGTCAAGTGAATACTGAATGCTCTGCTTGAGCAGAGAGGTTACCTTATGTATTGTTTCGGTGCCGAGGTCTCGGCGAATAACGTTCGCACCAAGAGGCAACGGAAGTCCGGTCTCTTCATACCACCACTCTCCCAAATCAATAACTTTGTGAAGTCCTTCGCGCGCATAAGTCAACTGTCCCTCGTGGATAATGAGTCCAGCGTCTACTTCGTCCTGCTGGACAGCCTCTAATATCTTATCGAATGGACGGGTTTCAGCCTCAAAGTTAGGTTGGAAGAGGCTCAGTGTAAGATAAGCCGTTGTCATTTTGCCAGGAATAGCGATGCGTTTGCCTTCAAGGGTATCCATCGGTGTTTTAGCGACAACGAGCGGACCATAACGATCACCGATACTCGCGCCGCAAGGCATGAGTGCATAGTCTCCCGCAACGTAAGCGTAAGCATGAACTGAGATCGCCGTGACCTCAAGCTCAGCATTGAGAGCGCGTTGATTTAAAGACTCAATATCTTCAATGACATGTACAATCTCAAACGGATTCGTTGGAATTAGTCCCTTCGCAAGCGCATAGAACATAAAAGCATCATCGGAGTCTGGACTGTGTCCAATCCGAATTTTTTCTGTCTGTGACATAGGGTCCCTTCTGAGTATCTGATTGCAGTTTTCTTTTTAGAATGATATAATGAAATTGTTTAAATTGGTTTCTATTTAAATTTATACCTATTTTGGATAGGACTTATGCATCTCCTCTTAAAGTCCCCCTGATAAGGGGGATTTAGAGGGTTTAAAGTGTTAAAAACAAAACCCACATACTTCTACCTTACAGCCATCCCGGATCGACTGACAGAGTTAGTCGCTGCCGAGTGTATTGCCTTAACAGGTGCTGCACCAAACGCGCATGGCATCGCTATTTCAGAACGGTGCGTTGACGTGCGTCGAGGCGCGTATCTGAAGAGTTGTAGCGAAGTCCTTTTTGAAACGACAAGCCTTACCGAACTCTACGCCAATGTTCGATCCGCGAGTCTATATGCCGACGACTTTCGAGTCTCTGTCGTGAAAAAACCACGCAGCCTCAAGGTAAATTCTATGGAACTCGCACGGGACATCGGCAGTATTATCGATGGGAACGCGAACTTAACCCAACCAAAGGTTACCTTCCTGACCGTTGTCACAGATGAGAAAATCTGGTTCGGACGCTGCCTCTCTGAATCTGATAATGTTTGGCTCGCGCACGACCAACGCCCGCACGTAACGTCGAGTTCGCTACCCTCAAGGCTTGCGCGTGTGCTCGTTAATTTAGTCGCGCGCCCCGGAGATACCTTGCTCGATCCGTGCTGTGGCACCGGCACAATCATCCTATCCGCAGCACACAGCGGCATCCGGGCAGTTGGGTACGACATCAATCCGCGGATGGTCGGCGCAACAACGAAGAATCTCCGACATTTTGGACTCACCGCAGAGATTGCATTAGACGATGCCCGTCAGGTACGTGGGCAGTTTGATGCTATTGCAACCGATCTACCTTACGGCATCAATCTCACCAAAGATAACTTTCAAGACGCAGAAATCTTAGCGAATTTACGCACACGCGCCCGAAAAGCAGCATTTATCGACCTCCGAGATCTCAGTAAGCCCCTAAACGATCACGGTTATCAGATAGAAACTGTCCTCGATGTCCCGAAACTCAGTATTGTAAGACGCATTTTCATTGCTTCTACTACAGAATAGTGGTTCTCCTAATAATCCTCAACATTTTCGTAGAAATCTGTTTCGGGTAAGTATTCTTCTTCGTTAAGCTCTTCTTCTTCATGCGCCTCGTACTCGGGCAGCGTCAGGAGCGCATCTATCTCGTTTGGATTCTCCATATAGAATTTACAAATCCATCCATCACCTTCTGGAAAACGGTTGAGAAGTTCAATGTCATCTTCAAGCGCAGCATTGATCTCATAAATTTCACCGCTGATAGGTGCGTAGATGTAGAAATTCCGTCCATCGGATGTCTCAATACGTCCGATAATTTCGCCTTGCTCGTATTCACCAAGAACTGGCAGCTCTATAAAAACAATGCTGCCATAGACATCTTGAATCCGTTCCGTGATTCCGATGTTACACTCCCTTGAATCGGAATCAAGAACTTCAATCCACTCGTGCGTCGTTGTATATTTTATTTCAATATTTTCCATCACGAATTTTCTCCGATTACCTATCACACTCCAATTCCGTGACCTTGGAGGTGTGAATGGAAGGTTTCGAGCGTACTTTGTCGGATCTGAATTTCGACGACAGGATCCGGGTCATATTTTATATCCACGACCTTTCCGCCCAAGCGTTTGCACAGGTTAACAACTGTTCCGATATCCGGATAATTGATTTTTAGATACAAATTTTCATAAAAGATACAGGTTTCAATCGTAGCGTTTTGCAGACATTCTCGCGCGCATTGTCCATAAGCGCGAATTAATCCGCCGATCCCCAGGTTGATGCCGCCATAATATCGGGCGACAACACAGATAATATTAGATAAATCGGAAGAACGAATAGCAGAGAGGATAGGTGGACCGGCAGAGTGAGTAGGTTCTCCTGCATCTGTAGCGTACTCCCGCAGCGCGCTCCCGCTACCAATGCTATAAGCATAACAGTAGTGTGAAGCACGTGGATTCCGTTCTTGCATTTCGGTGATAAATTCTTTTACCGCAGTCTGTGTATGGACGGCTGTCGCCTCTCCAAAAAAGCGAGATTTCTTTACGACGTGATACGATTCAGCGATTCCTCCTACTGTTCTGTATTGGTCAACGGACATCACAATTCTAACCTCTCTCGCTAATAGGTTTGTCCAATTGAAAAAGCGTATGCACCTGCACCCTGAGCAATGTGAATACGTTCCTCCGCAGCCACGGTAGGTATGAATTGTGGTGTATATGCAGCGTTGAGGGTTATTCCTCCGAACCTGATGCCGATCCCAAAGCACAAGCCTTCAGCTTTCCAGAGTCGATCTTCCGCTTCAAAGGTACCAGTTTCCAGAAGGAATACTGACGCGTGACGCTTTTCGGTGTGCCTGAGGTATCCGATTCTACCACCAACCCGATTGCGGTACCACACTTCAACCCCACCATTTGCGCGGACACCATCGCGAAACGGCAGATGGGCATCTAACCCGACTCGCAAAACGATGTCCGATAATTCACGCTGATACGCGATACCAGCAACAATTGTACGCGCCATCCTATCTGGGACCGAAACTTCTGAAAAGGAGAGTCCATTGCTCAAATTTCTTGCAACAACGCCAATCTGAATCGCATCGCCAATCTGCTGAATCAAACCGATATTATAGGCGTAACCGTGTCCCAAGTGTTCTTCTTCATTCGCATCTGTCACTTTAGAACGCAGCCATTTTGTATCAACCCCAATAACAGTACCCTTCAATATATTTAACCCGTAACTGAAACCGATAGCAAGGTTATTTTCCGGGAAACTATTGAGTGCTTTTCCGTGATGATCAACACGCCGAAAACGACCCTCCTGTAGAAACGCGAGTGCCAATCCAAACGTGCCGAGTCTACCCACCGGGAATATATAGTTTACGGTTTCAATGCCATAAGCCCCTTGTTCATACTGACCATAATCTTCATAATTTGCCTTAAGGTTCGGTTTAGAGAGTAGCGCGATGGTACGTGGAAAACGAGTAGCATGAATAACAAGCTGGCTTTCCGCTGCTGCACTAATACCCGCAGGATTACTACCCAAGGCATTTGCACCGCGGGTTGTGCCGACAAAACTGCCACCCATCCCATAATGCTCAGCACCCAACAATTGCTTCAAAAACCTATCTGCTGAGGCTGGTGTGTTTGCTGCTGGAGCAACACCACTTGGAAGAAAAAAATAAACAATGAGACAGAATAGAGCGGTCACAGCACAATTGCGGATGTATTTCATTGGTTACCTCACGCTAAGGGGACATACGGAACATCCCTTTTTTAGAATGCAGTCCGGGTTTCAAACCCCGACTGCAGTGGGGCTGCGTAAGTCCTATAAGATTGGGTGGAGAATGTAGATTGAATCATAGGGAACAGAGTGTCACCTGCGCTACAGCGTAGGCATTTGTATGGGACATGGAAACATACATAGCACTGATATTGTGTTCATGCGCATAGCGTTGAACTTCACCGTGTAAAACGATTTCCGGCTTTCCAACCGTATTCGCCTGAATTTCTACATCTTGCCAGCGCATACCAGTCGTCAAACCCGTGCCGAGTGCTTTCAGCGTAGCCTCCTTAGCAGCAAAACGGGCGGCAAGCCGCCAGTACCGAGACGGAGCATCCCCGCAATATGTGAGTTCCTGATGTGTATAGACTCGCTGCTCGAACCGTGCCCCCCATCGATGGGACGCTTCCTGAATTCGCGCAACTTCAACAATATCAATGCCAATTCCGTGTATCTTTTGTTGGTGCTTCAATTCTTCTTAAAGTCCCTGATAAGGATTTTTCTTAAAGTCCCCTGATAAGGGGGATTTAGGGGGTTTAAAAATACCGAGATTACTGCTTTTTGCGTCAGTCCTATCTATAAAGCGCATCCGTCATCTGTGCAGCACGGACATTCGCTTTGACATCATGAACGCGGACAATATCCGCACCCTGTGCAATAGCCCAACACACTGTCGCAGCAGTCCCTTCAACGCGCTCTGTTACAGGGAGTCCTAAAACGTTTCCTATAAACGACTTCCGTGAAGTGCCGATGAGCAGTGGTTTGTTCAGTGATCGAAATTCTGTGAGGCGTTTTAATAGTTCGATATTATGTTCCGTTGTCTTACCAAATCCGATACCCGGGTCAATAATAATACGTTCAGCAGCAACACCTTCTGCTTCCGCAGTTTCGATACTTTCTTGAAGCGAAGCACAAACCTCTCCGACAACATCATCGTACCGTGGTGCCTTTTGCATCGTGCGCGGTGTCCCCTTCATGTGCATCAGGATGAGTCCGGCTTCCATTTCTGCCACAACCGATGCCATTGTAGGATCACCACGCAATGCGGTAATATCATTAACAAGGTGTGCACCCGCTGCAAGTGCTTGCCGAGCTACTGCTGCTTTATAGGTATCGACAGAGATTAAAACGTCAACGACATCAATAATCGCACGAATAACGGGTATGACACGCCCCAATTCTTCATCAATTGATACCGGTGATGCTCCTGGACGGGACGACTCGCCGCCTATATCAATCAGCGTCGCGCCTTCTGCTACCATTGATTTAGCATGTACAACCGCTCGCTGGACACCAAGGTAGCATCCACCATCAGAAAAGGAGTCTGGCGTGACGTTCAAGATACCCATCACGTGTGTCCGGACACCTAAAGTGAGGGTTCTACCACGACAGTTCATAATTACACAATTGATTTGGAAGGCAGTTGGGGTCGGGGTCCGAGGATCTCATCAATCTCTTCGGTAACAAGCGTTTCCCGTTCTAATAAAGCGTCTGCCAATAACTTTAATCCCTCAAGATTCGTTTCCAAAATATCCCGCGCCTTTTTGTAGCACTCAGTGACAATATCATGGACGGCTTTATCGATTTCAATAGCAGTTTTCTCGCTATAATCCTGATGGACGCTTAACTCCTTACCAAGGAAGACCTGTTCGTCCCGTCTACCGTAGGTAAGGGGCCCCATGTGGCTCATTCCCCACTGTGTTACCATTCGGCGTGCAAGGCTTGTCGCTTGCTCAAAATCGTTTTGTGCCCCAGTTGTCTGTTCACCAAAAATAATTTCCTCAGCGACTCTACCACCAAGTGCGAAAATGATATGCGCAAGTAACCGCTTTTTGCTCATATTATGACGTTCTTCAAGAGGGAGTTTGGCTGTTACGCCAAGTGCCCTACCGCGTGGCACAATGGTACACTTATAGTTCGGGTCACTCTCAGGGACGAAGTGTAACATCAGGGCGTGCCCGGCTTCGTGGTAGGCAGTGATTCGCCGTTCCTCGTCACTAATGACAAGGCTTCGGCGCTCCGGTCCCATAAGCACACGGTCCTTGGCTTCGTCAAAGCACATCATGTCAATCTCTGGTTTGTCGCATCTTGCAGCAAGGAGCGCAGCTTCGTTTGTCATATTTTCGAGGTCTGCCCCCGAGAAACCCGGTGTCGCCTTCGCCAAGATTTCCAGATTGACATCTTCAGCAAGTTTGTAGGGGTTTTTGGTATGTACTTTAAGAATCGCCTCTCTACCACGAACATCTGGAAGATCAACGACGATCTGCCGGTCGAATCTACCAGGGCGGAGCAGTGCAGGATCCAAAACATCCGGACGGTTTGTAGCCGCAATCAGAATCACACCCGCGACATCTTCAAACCCTTGCATCTCAACAAGGAGCGCATTTAAGGTCTGCTCACGTTCATCATGCCCGCCACCGATACCTGCCCCGCGATGCCTACCGACAGCATCTAATTCATCAATAAAGATGATACAAGGGGCATTCTTCTTGCCGAGTTCAAACAGATCCCGCACACGTGAGGCACCTACACCGACAAACATTTCGACGAAGTCGGAGCCACTGATACTATAGAAAGGCACATCGGCTTCACCCGCAACGGCTTTTGCAAGCATCGTCTTACCGGTACCCGGGGGACCCATCAGTAAAACACCCTTAGGCACTCTACCACCAAGCCGTTCAAATTTTTTCGGGGTCTTCAGAAATTGGATAACTTCCTCAAGTGCCTCTTTTGCCTCATCAACACCCGCAACATCTTCAAAAGTCACTTTCGTTTGCGTCTCAGAATGCAAGCGGGCGCGGCTTTTACCAAAAGAGAGGGCGCGATTTCCGCTCCCTTGCATCTGACGGGACAGGAAAATCATTAAACCTAAGAAGATAAGAAGCGGGACAATCGTCGTGCCAAAGATAAGCAAACCTTGCGGAAATTTAGAGGGAGGTTCAACATTATAATCTATACCGAACTCATCAAGCTTCGCTTGGATATCATAATCATCAATAGGGTCTCGACTTGCCCTAAATTCACCTTCCCATCTCGGTGGAAGATGCGTGTCTCGTTCTTCTTCTGCCACATTCGACAGAATTTGTGCCTCGATTTTACCAAGAATATCCTTGCGAAATCGTCCTTCAATCCACTCCTCATCCAACGTTAGATACCCATGAAATACGATTTCTTCTTCGTTCTTTATATATTGATGAAAGTCAGAGGTTGCCAGTTGGTAAACTGGATCCCTGCGGTTGAATAGTTGGTAGATACCGAGCACAACGATACCCGCAATAACTACCCACCATATCACCATGCTTCTTGTACTTTTATTCACGACCAATAGCCTCTCTATTAAAATTTGAAGCTTAGACAAAAATGCGATTTCAAAACCTGTTTAAAAGTATAACAAATTTTTTTCCAAATTTCAACTGATTTTTCAAAAAAAGACACATTCGTAAGCATGATATTCAATATTGATAATTTTAATTGGATAAAATAATCCGTTTTAAGGTATACTTTATAATTAATGAAGGAATCACGAATAAATGCGACAAAATTTTCGATTCATATCGCAATATTTGTTCGCGCACACGCCAGCAATAAAGGCATAAAATCTAAGGTAACTATTGAAATCTTCTCGCAAAACAGATAGGAAAAGGAGGAATTCATGAGCCTTAACAAACAGATAATCGTAATAATCAGTTGTCTACTCGTGATAACGCCTTATGCATTAGGGCATGTCATGGGTGGAAATCTTCAAAATTTTCAATACAATGCGGAACTCGTACCCGTCGCACCCATCGTAGACGGTTATCTTGATGATCCCGTCTGGGAGAAAGCGATCCCCGGAAAAATAGAACAAGATTTAGCTACTGGGGAACGGCTGCCCGAATCCTCTGATTTTACAGGCTCATTTGCAGCCGTCTGGAAAAATGGGTTTCTTTATGTAGCGGTTAAACTCATTGATGATCAAATTGAAACGCGTCAAAAGAAACTTCTGCGGCAAGACCATCTTATCATCTACTTAGATCCACACCATTCTGGACAAAAGGATGGACTTTATCGCTTTGAAATCCCGATCCAGAACGGGACAGGGGTCCTAAAATCTCCACTCACGCGCGTTGAATGGGGAAACGATGGACAGACCTGTGAACTCAGCTTCCGGTTAGACAACATCGCCAGAAAAGGGAATGCTGTCGGATTCGCAATCGCTTATAACGATGTGGATAACGGGCAACTACGACATAAAATTGCTTGGGCGCCGGAGGGTTACACTGAGGAACACGAAGATATTCCTGACCTCGTTTTTACAGCGAAAATCGAACCCACTAAACAGCAAAAATTAATCCAGTGGGGACGCATTAAAAGCCTCTACTAATCCACCATCAATAGGGGGCGCGGCACCCCCAAACCGCGTCCTATCCTCAAATAGCATTGGAGAAGCTGTGTATTATATCGGAAAAACTTTGGAACTGATGGGCATAGCCTGTTTAGGTGCAGCACTCTACCTCGGCTGTGTCAACCCGTTCGATTACAGTGAATCCAAAGCGATGGGTGTTGAGATGGGGTTCCTAACGCTCGGCGTTTTAATCTTCTTTGTCGGCAGACTCATCGAGAAACGTTAGTGAATCCGTGACATGTCCCTACGGTATACGCATAATCGCTATACCTTGCTCACCTGCCACGGAATAGAGAAGCCACATGTTTCCATCCTCGCAATAGATAGCCGGATCGCGAAGTTCATGCACCCGCTCCCGATCTAATCCACCCGTTGACGGCTTAATCGGCAGGTCCACCCCCTCAAAATCGTATTTCGGCGCAATAACCTCTATCGGTTCAGACGGCTGCCAATCATTCCAATCGTCTGTCAACTGAACAGTGCTTTTTCGGATACGTTCCGGGCTATCCCCATAGAGTGAATAATAGACAGTCAGGGTATCGCCTTCAAGAAGGTTCGCTGTGTGGCGCGGGAAACCGGTGTTGTCTTTTTCCGATTTACGGTGAAAGAGCGGCGTATCTCGCGGAACGAACGCTGTCGTCCATTCTGGCGTTTCTCCACGACTGAGCCAACCGTGGTACGTTGCATAAGGATAGCCGTTCCACCAGAAAACGCGATAATACGGACCCATCTGCCTATTCCGTATATCTGAGGCGGTGTAGTTTATGCCATCTGTAGAGGTTGCCCAACAGGTTGACTGTCCCTGATAACTCCCGTGAAAATACATAAAGAAGCGGCGGTTTTCTTCATCTATATGGACATCCGGGGAAGCAATGTGATCGCCCTCTCGGAATACAGTATTGTCACGATGCAGTACACCCGGACGATAAACAGTATACGGGCCTTCAACGGCATCGGCATACGCTAAGCGGATATACGCACCACGGTGGTGTGCGAAATAGAGATAATATTGCCCCAACGGGTTCTCTATCCACTCCGGTACACGTACGAGGGACGGACCATTAATATTCGAGAAACCGTGTTCCTTGTCAAGTTCAGGCATATCTGGATGAATTAGCAGTGTTCGTTTCATGTTCTCCTCGCTATAGTGCTTAATCGTGAGTCTGGAACCGATATACCTCTTGTGCTTCTTCAGACATAGTGTTCCATATCTCTTCTGGAATCCGTGCGCCGAAGATTCCCGGGGCATCAGGCGCATGATGAAGCCGTCGAAAATAAACCAAGGCGAGCATGTGTCTAACAGTAGATTCTGTCCGATTCGGCATCGCTCGGTGCCAGCACCGCATATCGCGCACAACAACAGAACCCGCAGGCATCTCTAACTGAAATGACGGATAATTTGCCGCGCGTTCCTCCTCACAGACGTTGTAGGGTGTATTACGTACCGCTTCGTCATCAACGATGAGGTGCGAACCGGGCCACACCTCAGTGGCACCGTTTTCGACTGTGAAATCGACGAGTGGAATGTTAACAACAATCGTAGTGACCGGCAGCGCGAACGGTAGTTCAGGAAAAAGTTGTCCCGAATCTCGGTGGATCCATTGCGTTTCATTTCCAGGGCGAGTGCTGTTGCATCCATAAGGCAGATACGCAAAGATTTTATCACCCATCGCTGCTTTTAGAATCGGCATCGCGAACGGGTTATCAATAACGCGTGGATCCATGAACGGCATTTTTAGCATCGGATTTTCGCCGTTCTGTCTCTCCGCTTCGTTCTGAAGGACGTTTTCCATAGCAACGTTGAGATCCGCTATCCAGTCGCGCGGGAGGACACTTTCAATGACGACCAATCCAGCCTCGCGTAGCAGACGCGCACCTGCATCAACACTTTCTGGTGTCGGTTTACCTTCAGCGCGTTCCTGATCGGAAATCTCAAGAACAGGAATATTGACTGTTTTTCCTATAGTTTCCATTTCTAAACTTACCTTTCTGACTGGTTTTCGGGAAGTTTTAATTCCAATCGCACCGCTTGACGCACCTCGGTACAGGTATGTATTGCTTGCAAGGCATCTTTAGCAGTTGCATATTTTCCTGGATAGAGGAAGTTGATTGCATCTTCCAAGAACACTGAAAAATCAGCCAGCCAAACATGCCAATCAGGGATACTTGGCACAATCAAACCGAGCAATCTCTCTAAATCGTGCGTCTTTGTAAAGGGCACATTGTTTTCTTGGAGCCACGCCTTCAGATATTTCTCTATACACTGCTGACTCAGGAAGCAAATAGTATCATACATAGACTTCTGTCTTTGATGAAAGTGCCGTGCCGATGCATAATCGCCCTCTGCCGTCTGTATCCACTCCAATGTCAGTGGATTCATGTCGGATTTCTTCTTTTCCTCAGATCTCTTGCAGATGCTATCACATCCATAAAGTACTTCCCCCTTTTCAGTGATTTCCCAGAGAAACCAATCGTTGTATGAGATACGATAGGCGATTTCCTCTGGCGATCGCACGAGCACATCCATTGGGAAACGGCGCGGAATGCGCTGCCGAATTTCCACGGCTTGGTGTTGCGTCTCGGATTCAGGAATGTCCATGACGACCAGCAAATCTACATCCGAATCTTCGGTTGGCGTACCATACGCATAAGACCCGAAGAGAATAACCTGCAATGGCGCGAATTCACGGACGATGTCATCACAAGTCGCCTGAATATCCTGTCGAGAAATCATCTGCCTCGCCTCCTATCTTTTTCAAAGTATACCATAAGGCGGTATGCGAATCAAGATTTATTGTTACTATAAACGTGAAGCAACTCAGAGTTGAGAAAAAATTGTTGTTTTCTCACGCGAATTCCTATAGAATTAAGATAGGCTTTTAATCTGCAATCTACCCGAATTAGTTTCATGACGATATTTACAAGCAAAGGAGCAAACAATGACACCTGAAGTCGCTTTAGAAAAACGGGAACAGATGATTGAAGAAGGTTTCTGCGTTGTTGACGATGTGCTAACCGAAGCGTTCTTACAAGAACTCCACGACGAGTCAGAACGGCTTATCGCAGGACATGTAGAACCCGACGATGTCGTCTACCAAGGTCAGCATGTCAACGTCCGCGGTGACGATAACCCTCACATTCAAAAATTGTTGGAATGGCAACCCGCACGCGAGGCATTAGAACAGATCGGATTCGGAGATTTTGTATCATCCGGCGGGATCATTATTCTTACGAAGGAATCCGGGGGACCCCCACTCTATTGGCATCAAGATTGGATGCGTTGGAACGATCCACTCAGCTGCGCGCCGTGGCCCCAAACGATTTTCCTTAATTATTATCTCACCGATACAAACCGGGAAAATGGCTGTTTAAAGGTTATTCCGGGCACACATCGCAAGCGAATCGATTTACACGATATATTGGTGCCAGCACATGAACAAGGCGCGCGGTTCATTGATGAGGACCATCCGATCATGTTCAGTGATCATCCCGATCAGGTAGATGTCTGTGCAAAAGCCGGTTCGTTGGTAATAGCAGATGCCCGCATCTTACACTCCGCCCACAAAAACCTTACCGGTGTTCGACGCACCCTAATCCTCGCATGGCACAGTCGTCCGAATACAGTACCCGACTATTGGGATCGCGAAATCCCCGAGATTATTGCCAATCGCGACGAGGACGCGAACTATCCGATGTCTCGTATTCCTACCCATTTTTTACAGTGATAGCAGATAGAGGGAAATATGATTCCAATTGATCTCACCAAGAAAGTGGCGGTAATTACCGGCGGCTCCGGCGCACTCGGACGCGTTATGGTCAGGACGCTGGCAGAAGCAGGCGCGGATATCGCCATCTGTTACTACCGTGACGCAGAGAGCGCACACAGTCTGCAAGCTGAAATCACTACCAAAAGTGTCCGAGCAACCGTCGTGCAGGCGGATGTCACGAACCAAGATTCGATAAACACGATGCGTGATGCTGTCGCAAATACACTCGGTGCAGCAGACATCATCGTTAACAACGCTGTCATTCAGTACAATTGGACCTCCGTTTTAGAACAGTCCCCTGAAGACTATGAAAGCCAGTTCCAATCTTGCGTCTTGCATAATGTATATATGGCGCAAGCCTTTGTCCCCGCGATGATTGAAGCCGGGTGGGGACGCGTCATCAGCATCAATACGGAATGCTCAATGCAAAACTTCGCGGGACAAAGTGCATACACATCAGGAAAACGGGGTATGGACGGAGTGTTGCGGGTACTTGCGAAAGAGGTAGGCGCGCACGGGATTACTGTCAACCAAGTCGCACCGGGGTGGACAATCAGCGAAAAGAGCGCAGACAGCCCATCAGATGAGCATTATTGGAGCAAAGTGCCGATGCAGCGTCGCGGCACTGCCCAAGAAATCGCCAACGTAGTGCTTTTTCTCGCATCTGATCTGGCAAGTTATGTTACGGGTGCTTACATTCCGGTGTGTGGTGGAAATGTAATGCCTACCATTTAAAAATATCGCAACCCAAGGTATGTTGGCGGCAACTCTAAGCGCATTTTTCCAGATGCTCGATAAGCCACCGATTGCATAACCTAATAAAGGAGATTTCGATGAACTTTAGATTGCGTGAAAAGTTGAAATATATGTTTTTAGGTGGATTACTGACCCTTGCTGGTTTTATGTTTGGTAGCATGAACAGTGATACCGCAGCACAATTTGGACATGAAACAATTGATAAACTGACCGTCGGAGAGTTAATCGTGCTTAAGGATATAAGGGTAATGGGGGACGGTGTGGATCCTCGAGTTCATATCTCTTGGGACAGAAGTGGTGGACGTGTGATAACTTATGGTCCAAATGGGAAAGGTGCCGCTTCTATTTTGGTTGCTGAGGGGAATGGCGTTGTGACAACTCAGGGATCAAAAGAGAAGACAGGTGCTTCTCTCATGGTTAATGAGGGCGGCGGTGTCCTGTCACTTTTCGCACCTGACGGAAAAGCCAAGATCGTCTTAGGCATCGCTGAAGGTGACGGTGTTGCCTACTTAGTCAATAAATTTGATGAAGCGCGAGTATTGAAACCTTAGTTACTAAAACTGCTTGAGGGAAATATGGAACGACATAAACTTCACTATGAAATGATGAACAGGTTCGATCCGTCCGGCGAGACGGGAGAACACTGGGAAGTGGAGGTGCATGCCACACCTGAAGAGTTGAAAACGTTTGCCGAGACCGGCTACCTCATTCGAGAAGGGCTTTTCCAAGGCGAGGCACTCCAAAAATTGCGAGATGCACTTGATCGCTTGGAAGAACGCGAATCGGAAAAACGAGACAGTGCTATGGCTGGCAAAACAGGTTGGGGCTTCATCCCGCGTCATCTCATGGATAAAGATGAAGTATTTCTTGATCTCTTGAAATTTCAACCGACCTTATCGATCGCACGGGCAATGATGGGACCACTGGTACGCTTGCGAGGCTTGAGCGCACGCATCACTTATCCGGGTGAGGGTCGAGAACAACAAACACCGTGGCACCAACACATGAGAGTGATTCCGAACCCAATTCCGCCATGGTTTTCACGACCACACTGCATGGATTGTCTCATCTACCTCGATGATTTGAATGAAGACACAGGCGCAGTCGCCATTGTCCCGGGTTCTCACGACTGGTTAGACAAAGCATCACCGACGATACACGAACCTGTAGAGGGTGAAGTCCATATACAGGTGAAAGCCGGGGGTGGTGTACTCATCCACGGTAATCTCTGGCATCGCGGCTTACCGACGCTAAACGCCAAACGGAGAATGTTAATTTTAAGTTATACACCCACATGGCTACGAAAATCGCCACACGGTGGTGCACAACCCGAAGACGGGTTAACCCACGCCTTTCTTGAAGCAGCAGACCTGGAAGAACGAATGCTACTCGGTGTCGGGGGTTATTCCTAAACCACAAATACAACGTTACGAGAAAAACATGGAACCTATTATTAGAAAAGCGATACCAGGGGACGCGAAAGCCGTTGCAGCGGTGATTAACTCGGTTATTTTGGAAGGGAAATACACCGCATTAACCAACCCATTCACAGAAGAAGAGGAACGCGCCTTCATTGCAGGACTCTGCGATCGGAGTGCTTTGTTTGTCGCTGAAGTAGCAGACGAAATCGTCGGTATCCAAGTCATTGAACCCGATGGCTTAGCCCAATACACGAATGCGATGCAGCATGTAGCGACAATTGGTACATGGATACACGCAAACTTTCGCGGACAGAAGATTGGACGGTTGCTCGCGGAGACATCTTTCAGGTTTGCCCACACCAAAAACTTCAAAAAAATTGCTATTCAGGTCATCGCAGACAACACCCGTGCCCTCCGGTTTTATGGCAACCTCGGTTTTCAAAAAATTGGCACTGCCAAAAAACATGTCAAACTTGAAGGCAGATTCTGTGATGTGTTCTATCTGGAAAAATTCCTCACAGATGACACCTAAACGCGGCGTAACGCTTCGCGCAGTTCTCTTAAAGCTAAATAGCACTGCAAAAATAGTTGTTGCAATTTTATGACAATTCCTATAAATTGCAATCACGGATTGCGCACTGCATTCCGACACCAACGTTTTAGTTGAACCCATGAGATACCCTTTTTTAGCGTTTTGGTCTGTGGCAGGATAGAAACACTACAAAGGAGTTCTCATGGATTTGAAAGCAATTTTCAGGTGTTTGTACCCTTTTAGGAATAACTTGCGGTATTGCAACCGTGATGTCGGAGCATCCCTAAGAAGGCATTCCTATTTTGCTTTCGTTTATTTAGTCAAGTCTATTTGGAAAAGGTTCGATTTTTGCTAAAACTTCCAAGTGTTTAGACCTGTTTAAGTGGCAATTTGGATTACATGCTGCAATCAGGTTTTGTACACTATATCCCAACACCAACTTCTTATATTTTGAGATACTAACCACTTTAAAGACGCGTGCTGAGGCACGTGTCCATTATAGAAGGAGACGCGTAATGCAAACTAATTTTATTTTCAAGTTTTTGGTGTTAAGTCTAATGCTTACAGGAATCGTAGCGGCAAGCCACGCACAGGGCATCAGTGATGATGAACTTATCATCTACTACAGCTTCAACAAAGATACACTCGACGGTGATGATGTCTTAGATGGATCCGGAAACAAGAATCACGGTTTCCTACACGGCAATGATCTGAAAATTGTAAAAGGCAAAGTCGGAGAGTGTATGGAGTTTCCGGGTAACGCCGCTCAATACATTTCCGTGCGGAAACACAAGTATGAAGATCCTATTGAAGAAATTAGCCTTGCCGCTTGGGTTAAAACGGAAGTAAGAGGCATGATCGCTTCTTGGGACCGAAGTGAATTCTTCCGTTTCGCTGTTGGTGATGATGTCGGCGGAAACAACGGCACAACTTTTGTCGCTTTTGACAACTGTTGTCCGTGCTGCCACGATTGGTTTGGTAAGACCGATGTTGCAGATAACAAATGGCATCATCTTGTTGCAACCTTTGATGGCGAGGAGAAACGAATATACGTTGACGGTGAATTAGATGCAAAGGTAGACGCACCTGCCAAAGTTTTTGGCGCAGGGCAGGCACGCTTCGGGTTCATTGGAATCGGATCAGAAGCCGCCGCGTTCGATGCAGCGGTCGGACCTACTTGGGCATTCAACGGACTTCTCGACGAATTCCTGCTGTTTCACAGGGCTTTAACTGAGAAAGAGGTAGAACGTCTTGCGAGAGGACAAAATGATCCATTTGCTGTTGAACCGGCTGACAAACTCACGACGACCTGGGGAGAAATTAAAAGTAGCAAGTAATACGAGATAGACGGGTGGTCCCAGCGTGCCACCCGTCGTTTTTTTTATTTTTAAGCTTCCGTCGGTGTAACCGCCTCCTGAATACCGGGCCACTCTTTCCATATATCCGTATAGGCATCATAGCCATTTTCCTCACAATCGACATGGCGTAATCGGAAAATCGCAGCATAACGAATATCAGAAGCAGCATTCGGTGCCGCAGAGTGAACGATCTGATGGTGCGTCAGTACGACATCCCCTGCCTTACCTACTATCTGTTCGGGTCCCTCAGGCAACTCAGGGCGCGGCATCCCGTTTGCCAATATCTCATGCCCTTCCTTTTCAAAATAATCCGCGAAGAACGTATGTGATCTGGGCCATACAGTGAAGTTGCCGCTGTAGGGTTCGGGGACATCTGCGAGATACACAACAGCAAGTGCAGTAAATCCGCGCCGATACACACCTTTTTCCATACCATTGGTCCCACTTCCTAACCCGTCAAGATGCCCACGCGGTTCGTTCGGATCCGTCCCCAACGGCCCCGGAAACCGCAATGCTATCTGGGCAGATCCGGGAATCTGGACGTTTCCCTCGCCCATCAACGACTCAGCAATTTGCTGGACAGGCGTTTTGCTGAAGAGATCTACGAGTTCAGGCGCATTGCGAATCTCGTTACAATATGACTGTGCCCGGAACTTTTCTAAGTCTCCTTCGTGCATGCCGACTGAGCCGATGGAGTGATTAATCGCCTTTCGTGCGGCATCTACCATCAGTCTCGGCACAACACCCGGAACCACGATATAACCGTTTTCATGAAAATCTAACTTCTGTTTACGTGTGAGCATTCTTCTTCATTACCCCCTATATTTCTCAGTAGTGGCATCTACATCCTCTAAGTATTCCGTTAGGCATGAAACCAGATACGATAATCCGTCTTAAAAAATTTCAGATTTAGACTATAATTGGGTGTGAAAAGTTTAACGGAATCCACCTATACTAACTTAATGCGTAAGGGTATAGACAACCGCATTGATCCCCATTTTCAGTGCCATATTAGAATACTCACGCGGATAGAAATCCTCAGCGGCGTGCTCCCAGGCATCTCCGAGATCCGTATTGAAGTTGATCATCATCATGAGTCGTCCGTAGTCATCATAGACACCGCGACAATATGCCGGATAGCCGTCAAATCGCTCGTACGTTCGACCGCTAAAAAGCGAACGGAGTCCAGGAATCTGGATCAGTTCGTCAATATCAAAGAAGCAGTGAAAAATTGGATGTGAAATAGGAATATCTTCCGCTTCTCGATCCGGGAAAATTTTCTTGAATTCGTTATAAAACCATTTCCATTCACGTTCTCCGTGAAAATCGTCGATGAAGATAAATCCGCCACGTAAGAGATATTCTCGCAGATTTTCCGCCTCGCGGGTGCTCAACCTGAGACTACCGACCTCCAGCATATAGGCAAAAGGATACTCGAATAACTCCGACGCACCCACCTCAATAATCTTCTCACGGGGCGCGACCGAAATGTTTGTCTGCTCGCGGAGTTGCAAGATAAAATTTCGATCCGAGGCAGGCCAATCTACACGCCAACTACTGAGTCGTGTGAATTGACCGCCATATTTTAAACGGACAAAGGTGAACAGATCGCTATCTACCTCTCCATCCAAAAGTACACCGGGGACAGACATTATAACAAAAATAGTTAAAAACAGAACGATTCGCATATCCTTAATTCCACTATCGCTTTCTTCGGGCAACCCCTCAATGTGTAAGCGCGTAGACGACCGCATTAATGCCGAGTTTGAATGCCATATCCGAGGCATCACGCGGGTAGAAACCGTCAGCGGCGTGCTCCCAACCATCTCCGAGGTCGTTATTGAAGTTGATCATCATCATTAAGCGGCCATAGTCGTCATAAACACCGAGACATCGCGCCGGAAACCCGTCATGCTTTTCATAAGTCTTCCCTCTCATGGCTGCACCGGCACCCGGAATCTGCTTTAACTCGTCAATCTGGTAGAAGCAGTGAAAAAGTGGATGTGAAATAGGGATGTCTTTCGGTTCTCGCTTCGGAAAAATCTTTTTAAACTGCTTATAAAACTGTTTCCACTGCCTGCCACCGTGGAAATCGTCTACCATGATAAATCCACCGCGTAAAAGATACTCGCGTACGTTCTCTGCTTCCTCAGATGTGAGACGCAATCGGCTCACCTCCAGCATATAAGCGAACGGATACTCAAAGAGTTCTTTAGAACGGATGTCAACTATTTTTTCTTTTGTCGAAACTTCGATATTTGTGTGTTCGCGGAGTTGGAAGATAAAGTTTCGATCCGAGGCTGGCCAATCTAAATCCCATATACTCCGATACCCGCGGTATTTCAAACGGACGAAGGTGAATGCATCGGTAGACTCAGCGGTGATCTCTTGTTTCCCAGCCAGCAACACGCTTGAGAAAGTCATAAAGATAAAGATAACAAAAACGAGCAAAGTACGCATGGTTAAAATTCCTTAAAAAACGTGATACCACGTGCTGGTGACTAAGTACCCGGGATCTGCCAAAAGCCGTTCTTTGGCAAATGCGTTGAAATTTAAAGCTTTCGCGACATTGACCCTCCAAATGACATCATTCCTACCGAATTGTAGTCCAACGCCTATATTCCCACTCGGATCAAAGGTATAGTCGGTATCAGATGCATTCCAGACCTGTCCTTCATCAAGGAACACAATTGTAAACACACTCTCAAAAATATTCCAATCAATTATCTCTCCCAAGCAATAGTGATATTCGATATTGAACAAAAATCCGCGATCACCTGCAAAAGCATACCGAGAGTGCTTATGCCAATCAGAAGTAAGTTCTCTTTCCGCTTCGTCTGCAGGGGCAAATAGCGGATAGCCTCTTAATCCCCCGGGGCCACTAATTGCAAATTGACGCTGCATCGGTAAAGGTACGTTAGAAAAACCGAAGAGCAATCGGGTCCGAATACGATGTTTACCAAGTGGGTACGCGTATCGCAAGTGCAATTGATACCGTGTAAAATCAAAATCAGATCCGAATGAGGGGTTACTATGTTCTATGAAAAGTGTATTGTGCCAACCCAGAGAATTGGCACGCGTATTAAGAGCGTATTGGAAGGTAAGGCTACGCATGCCACCGGGGTTTATCGGCGGATTCTTTCTCACTTTCCGACGAGATCGCCAATTGGCGACTGACCAATCTGTGCTCTTTTGAAGACTATCGTGCGACTCGGCAACTATCGCTAATTTGAAGGAATGGGTCGGCATGATGGGTTCCCATTTTAGGGCGATTTCAACACCTTTTCGTAGATAGTAGTTCGGATAGTCATGCCCCCCGAAAATTCGGTAAGTATGCGAACCTGAACTATTGTGATTCGGGAAAAGTTCAGGGGCGATTGTATCTGTCAACCGATGCAGATGCGCTGTGAGCCGTAAGTTCCAGATGTAGGGTTTCCCCCAATTCGCTGTGCCACCGAAACGGTATTGGAAATGTGGATTGCCATCCGCGTAACTGACTTCTCCAAATAGTCTTGAGGTTTGGCCAAGCTGCGAATCACTGAGGTTCCACATCCAAAGGGGGCCTACCTCTTTCCGTTTCCCGACTTCAAATCTTGTGCCCAATTCCCAATCCGTAACCCGGTTAAACCCGGACTTCACCAGCGGGTTGAAACCGAGATAGGTATCCGTAGAAAGTGGTTTCTCATCAACAGTGATCGTGGCGATGTACCTTGCCTCTTCCTTATTAATCCGTAGCCTAATTTCCTCAAAATACGGCATCGCTCTAAATAGCGTCTTGAGTGCTTTATCAATGTCTGGGGACGCGTTATCAAGCGTCTGCCGGATTCGTGCCTCCGACACTTTCCGATTACCTCGAATATGGATCTCATGAATAGGGACATCCTTTGCCCAAAATCGTGTCGCCTCAGGCGGTATCTGAGCATCGTAGCCTTGTGGATAAAAATTGTCGTCTATGGATATATCTATCTGGTTTCCATGCTGTCCCGAAATCTTCATAGATTTCAGGATTGACATTTTTTGCGTAGACACCACGTTGATGATTGCGACGCGTTTCTCGCCCTCTTCTACAACATGCAGTGTCACTGTTCTGGAATTGGGGAGCACGCTTCCCAAAGTAGGCATAACCGATATGATGTCGCCTGAGCCATTTTCAAGTGCCTTCAGGATATTGGTTTTTTCCGCTGCCAGTGTCTTTTCACCCTTCTCCGGATCGTGTCCTTTAGGCGTTGTAGGGGTAGACTGAATCCGAAACTCATGGATCGGTTTGCCATCAGATTTCCAATTCCAACGCTGCGTCGGTTCAGGTGTCTCTTGTGTAGGTGGTTCTACGTCTTCCTCTCGCTCTGTAATAGACGGATCCGCATCTGAGACGGGCGGCTCTACGCTTTCTTCTCGCTCTGTAATAGACGGATCTGCATCTGGTTCAGCAGGTTCCGGTGTGGGAGAGACACGCGGCGGCGCAGGTTCTAAATCACGAGGTTTTAACGACATCAATTCCGGAATTTCGATGCCGAGTTGATTCAGGTTCAGCAACAATTCACCGAGCTGCTTTTTTGGAATCCCACCGACAATGTTTATCAGGTAAATCCCGCCTTGGCTTTTCACAATAACGAAAATGCCTCTAACGATTTCATTTTCGCGGAGAATGTAGAGATGAAGTCTGGTTTTTTCAGGGTTCGCTTGCGAGATGTGTCCTAATGCGCGCCAGCCACGTGCTTTGAGAGTCTCACTGTAATATTGAATCATCTTCTTAAAATTGCCAGACCGGTTCCGATAACTCCTAAGATACAGATCGTTCACGCTTTTAAACAGTGGAGCCATATCTGAGGTCGGATCTTCCATAACAAGTGCGATGACATCGCTATTCAAATCAAATTCAAATTGCGGTGATGATACATCCGGACAATCAAAGGCGACAGTACCATCGTCCGATTGCGAATTGACTGCATAACATATTAGAAACAGCGATAGCATTAAAGCATTCGCAGCGATATATTTCATTCCATATCTCCGGGATTTTTTAGTCTTCTTTTTTTCCAATGTTTCGCAGCCGTTGCTGTAGTTTCTTTAAGGCATTTGGAATCCGCGGCTTGTCGGGATGATAGATAACCGCGGGCGGTACAATTTGTCTCTGGCTATTCGGTGGCTGATAGAACCATTGCAACGCAATCGCATGTCGAGGCCCTTGGAAATAACGGATCTCAACAGAATGCATACCTGTCGTGAGTCGCCTACGTCCCAATCTGCCGATTGTTGGATGGACCCCATCATTATTCACGATAAGCGCGTCATCAATATAGAGTTGTGAGCCATCATCTGAGTAAAGGTGAAAGGTATATATACCCGGTATTTTAATCTCTAATTCCGCACGGAACCGGATCGCAAAATTCTCAACAACAGTTTGCATTTCGGGGGTCGGAAAGCCTTGCATATAGTTTCGCGTCGGAACATTTAAGTTTGCTGTAACAAAAGTATAGATCGGTACCAAATGATCAAAATTGGGCATCTTGGTGATAGGACCTCCCGGAACATAGACCTCTCCGACGAATCCGTGCCCAGGTAACACCTCTGTCGTAAAGATACCGAGTCCGGCTTCCATGTGACTCGGCACTTCAATAGGCACTTCGAGCCCGACTTCTGATGCCCCCGTCCCTTGCGAAAATTGTGTGTCAATGCCGCTACCCTGTCGCGCGGGACCGTTGAACCCAACACCGGCACCGCTACCACCCCTTCCCCGCTGTCCTGTAATAACAACGGGACCGCCGACTGTCTGATCCTCGCCAAAACTGGCATTAGATACAGGACTCGGTTCATCTGTTTGCGGTATGTCGGTGTGCATGACGACATCAGGAACAACATCATCATGAACCGGTGCCTTAGGGACACTTACACGTGGCGAATGCGTCGGCGAAGCAAGTGAATTGGATGAGGCATCTGCATTTGCCGCTCGCGGCATCGGACGCAGGCGCGGCGGTAAAATCCGCCGTTTCACCCGTTTTTCGGGATCCGCTGCCAGTATCTCCGCAGATATACGCTCTTTTTCTGGATCAAAATGCGTGATAAAAAACGGCGAAACCATTAACACCAACACAATATGCAGAACGAATGATAGTAAAAAGGCATGATTTGTCCGTTTTCGCATCTCATTATACCCCATATATTTGAAACACTGCTGTTAGAAACTATAAAACCACACTGTGTTGAAACGAATGCCTTGACCCGCTTCAAAGGCTTTTGAAACGTTAAACCGCAAAATAAGGTCTGTGTCACCCACCTGCAAACCGATGCCTGCATCGCTCTTAGGTTCAAAAATGTAACTCTCATCAGACACGTTCCATGCCTGCCCCGCATCAAGAAACAGCACTAAAAAAAGATCCGCATCAGAAGATTCTAATACGTTTGTCCAATTCATTAACGCCGGTAAGTGGTAAAAATATTCAATATTGAAGAGAAATCCACGATCACCGGCAAAAGCGTAAAGTGGATAGCCATTGAGTATCCCTGGACCACCGATGATAAATTGGCGTTGAATAGGCAGCGGCACCGTTGAAAAACTGCCGACTGCACGTGTCCGGACCTGATGCTTACCAAACGGATGTGCATAGCGTAGGTGAAGTTGATACCGTGTAAAATCAAAGTCGGACCCGATAGTAGGACTGCTATGCTCAACGAGGAAGGTATTGTGCCAACCACGAAAATCGTGCCGAGTACTATAATCGTATTTGAACATCGCCCTCCGCATTCGACCCGGCGTTACCCCTGGGTTTTCACGCACTTCTGATTTTGACCGCCAGTTGAAAAAATGCCAATCCGTGCTTTTTTGTAAACTATCGTGTGACTCCGCAAGTAGACTCAGTTTAAACGAATGCTTTTGTCGAATAGGTCGCCATTGTAACGCAACCTCAATCCCTTCTCTCAAGTAGTAATTCCGATGATCCGGCACCCCCAAAACTCGGAGAATAGTCATCCCTATATCGTCATAAAACGGAAACAGGTCCGGGGCCACAACGCCTGTTGTACGATGTAATTGTGTCGTTAACCCGAGGTGCCATGAATCAGGTTCAGCCCAAGCTGCCTTGCCGCCAACTCGGTAGTAGAACTGCTTATTGCCAAACCCGTAACCAACCCGTCCGAAAAATTTTGAGAGATCATCTCCCTGGAATTCACGCGGTGCACTGAGATCGTAAGATGTATTGGAAGACTTCTGTTTCCGAAAACCGGAATCAACACGCGCACCTAATTCCCAACCCGTGACGCGATTGAACCCCGCCCACGGCGCACTATCGAAATAAAAACGGGACGGCAGCGGTGTTTCGACTATGGTAACTATCGCTGTACGTCGAGCATTTTCCTCCTCAATTCGGAAACGTACTGCCTCTAAACCCGAGATCGCGCCCGGCAGTACTACGATCGCTTTTTCGATTTCTTCGGGCCCCTTCTCAAGTGCTTTTCTAACATCGTCCGGATGTGTCTCTTGATGCCCTTGAATCTGTATCTCATGGATTGGCTCTCCTGCCTCGGTCCGAAACTGTTTTCCCAACATAGAAGGCTCATTTTTCTGATCTGGTATGTTTCCAACGATAATTGTAGCACTGCGCTCCCATGAGCGTACGAGAAGCTTCCGCTTATATTTAGATGTATTGGGGGACGGAAGACGCTTGAGCACCTCCTCAATATCAGCAGTTCCGTTTTGAAGTGCCTGACTGATTTGTGCAATACTATTTTTGTTGTTCGAGCGAATATCAATACGTTCAATCGGGTGACCGTAGTAAGTCCAATGCCCGTGAAGATTCTCATTATGGCTTCTGGAGAACGTTAAACCGAACTGTGACGGTGCTTCTTTCTTTGAAAAACCTATCGAAAAAAAATGCGGCAGATCATCGACAGTACGAAATAGGGTTGGTAGCCGTATAGGTTCTGGCGGCGTTTCAAATCCCTGAAATATTTGTGCATCAAGCAACTTTAATGCAGGGACCTCTATCCCAACTTGCTCCAAATTCGCTAAAAGCTGCCCTGTCTGTTGCCGTGGAATATCACCGGTGATGTTCAACAGATGAACATCCCTATCACTTTTTACAACCGCAAAGATCCCCAAAACCGTGCCGTTTGACGCCTCGTTCCCTTCATTTGGTGCCTCAAGCATATAGAGAAACACGTTGCTATCTTCATGTAGACTTCGCCAGTTTTCTACTTTCAAGGTCTCACCATAATACTGAACGAATTTATCAAAAATATCCGCGTCATCATGATATGTCTGGATATAGAGGTCTGTGACCCTGTCGAAGGGTGCTGTTGTGGCAGCAAGTGTGATAAGCTCACGAGTGAAATGGAATTGAAATTTGGCGCGCGGGACATCAGGACAATCAAAAGCGATTCTGCCATCAGGTGTCTCAGCAGGCACTATTCCTGATGTAATTAGCAATAGGAGTACAATAACGATACTGTGTCTCATACCTTTGATGGATGCCTTTCAAATTTGGAAAGAAAATCTTTTTTCCAAAGCACATTGCAAGTCCCCCTGATAAGGGGGATTTAGGGGGTTTCTTCCATGCAAGTCCCCCTGATAAGGGGATTTAGGGGTTTCTTCCATTGGAAATCTTCATCCAACAATGCGCTCAAACTATTTATGAGACGCGCCGTAGTTTTTCAATCCATCTCGGACTGCGACGCGTCGGGTTGATAGATAACTTCGGGTGGCACAACTTTCATCGGACTATTTGGGGGCCGATAAAGCCATTGTAGCGCGATCGCATATCGAGGTCCTTGGAAATAGCGAATCTCAACAGGGTGAATGCCTATGCCAAGTTTTATAGTGCGTTGCCTACTTCTTGTTGAATGAATCCCTTCGTTATCTACGATAAGTTTTCCATTAATATAGAGCTGTGAACCGTCGTCTGAGTTAAGCAAAAAAGTGTATAGCCCGGGTCTATCAATCTTCAACTCCGCACGGAAACGAATCGCGAAATTCTCAACGACAAATCGCATGTCAGGCATCGGGAATCCCTTGGTGTAGTTTCGTGTGGGGACATTTAAGTGTGATGCAACAAAGGTATAGACAGGGAGCATACCCTCAAAATTAGGCATTCGGTGGATAGGGGTACCAGGGACGAATACCTCTGCAATTAAACCGTGTCCCGGCATCACTGCTATGTCAAAAAGTCCAAGTCCTGTGTCCGGACCATTGAGTACTTTTTCTGTGTTTCCGATTTTATGTTGGGCATAGCCGTCGAAAAGCCGTGGGTCTACGTCATTAAGTATTCTGGCTGCCATATCTTCACCAATACTGATATTGGAAACAGGGCTGAGTTCATCTATTTCCGATATATCGGTGTCCGTAACGGCATCGGGGATAACATCGGCGCGAACCAACGCTTTAGGCACATTGACTTGTGTTTCATAAGTCGGTGAAGCAGGCGGAACCTCTGATGTTTCAGCGTATGCCATCCGCGGTCTCAGACGCGCACGCCGGGTCAAAACCCGCTGCCTGACCTCATTTTCAGGACGCGCCACCAATATTTCCGCAGATATGCGCTCGTCCTCCGCATCAAAATGATTGATGAGAGACACTGAAAAAACAAACATCAAAATAACATGTAGACTGAGTGATAATAGTAAAGCACGACTTGTATATTTTTGCCTTTTCATATATTGTATCCTATAAACGATAGCGAATATAAACAGATATGAACATCTGTTGGTAGGTTCGTTTTGATAGCGCGTTGATCAACGGTAGGTCGCTGATTGTTCAATTTGCTATAGTTATGTGGGGAATTATAGTCTCATTAAGTTAGACAACAATTTTTCAAAGACCGTTCAAAAAAGAAAATTATCCCCAGCATTCTTTCAAAGCGCGCCTACTTGTGTGTTTACTATTAGTTAGGAAGGGGAAACCCCAGCAAAAACACTCCGCTTCCCAACCTCCGATAAATTGTAACGAATTTAGGTGAATCGTGTTGACATTAAACGCGTGATGCAGAACGGAAAGGTTGATAATATAGGCAGGTGTTAGGCATTGGCGAGGTTTCAAACCCCGCCAATACTGGTTCGTCCAGTAACTGAGCACAATATCGTAGTCTTAGACGGCTTCCGTATGCTTATCAAGATTCGACTTTGCGGCATCTCGGATCTCATACGCTTCAGCGAGGTCAGGATCAAGGTGAATCGCTGTCCCACTGTCTTCAAGCGCACCTGCATTGTCGCTTATCTCCAACTTGGCAGCGGCTCGCTTACTATAGACGTAGGCAGCAAAATCAGTATTCTCGAAAGCAAGACGGATCGTATCATCATAATCTTTGATCGCACCGATATTGTCCCCTAATTTAGATTTCGCTGTCCCACGGTGGACGTAAGCACTTGCAAGCATCGCATTTTGCGGTTTCAGACGGATCACCATACTGTAATCTCTGATCGCGCCGATAGTATCACCCATATTGAACCTCGCAACGCCGCGATTGAGGTATGCAACAGTAAGGATAACAGGATTTTTCGGTTGCAGGCGAATCGCCGCATTATAATCTTCAATGGCACCGATATTGTCACCCACATCCAATTTCGCGTTGGCACTTTTAACATGAGCAAAGATAAGGGTTGTTTTACTCGGCTTCAGCCGAATTGCTGTGTCATAGTCTTTAATCGCCATTTTATAGTCTCCTAACTTACACTTTGCGAATCCTGCGTGGTATCTGCAGCTGCAAGATCCTGAGTCGTATCGCTGCATTCGGTTTATCTTAAACGACTTTTTTCGCTGTTGCTCATAACAGGTTCTGTTAATATAGACGCGTCTTGTGGGTAAAAAGGGTGCAAAATTTTTCAGTAACCCAACCTTTACGCGCGAAACGGCAACTTTTCTCGTCGTTGTTCATAAAATCGCTTTTATTATTAGTGACACACCTGGCGAGCAAAAAGGATGCAAAATTTTTTGATAATTGTCAATTGAACGACGCGTTTTTTTATTCATCAAGCGTAAAACGTAGCACACCACTACTGGCAGTCCCGACATACAGCACATTGCCATCAACAGCAAACGAAAGCACAGCATCTGGGATTTCAGGTGTAGCCTGTTTCCACGTGTTTGAATCTTCTTTCAACTGATACACATATTGCCCAGTTGTGCCATATACCGTCATTCCCTCTGCCACAAGCCTTTCCATGACAAGTGTCTTACCTTCAGTATCAGTAGCCGTGTGCCAGTTGACACCATCGTTTGAATGGGCAACCCCTTGGTCAGTTGCGACATAGATAGTTGATCCTGCAAAGATGAGCGCGTTGAACGCTGTCCAAGAAAACGGAAGATCGGCTGTGACATTGTTCCAGGTTTCTCCCTTATCAAGCGATTGCGCGAGATATCCATCCCGTTTCCCAACATAGACAGTGCTACCTGACACAGCAATCTTGAAACCTATGGAATCAAGGACATTCATAGACGTAGAAGCCTCAGCATAGTCAACAGGAAAAACAAATTCAGTTTCATCTACTAACCCGGTATCGTGCCATTCAGCCATGCCGGGTTCCCATCTGAAAAGTTTCTGCCCATATTGGACGTAGTAAGTCTCGTCACTAACGGCAAATCTGCCATAAAATGATAGCATATCCGCTGTAGGTTGTTCGTGGAAAGCCTTATCAAGTGCCACTTTTCTTAATCTGGTATAATCGGGGTTACCCTCGAGTTTCTCAATTACCAGGTCAGATAACTGCTCAGAATCTATATCCTCTCGGTCAAGCATCTCAGTTACTTGTTTAAGATCAAGTTCCTCAAGATTTTGCTTAACCTTATCTGGAAATGTTTCCTGCAAGACTTCCCGCAAGGCGTTGAGCGTCATTTCTTCAGGCACGTCTATCTCCGCCTGTACCTTATTCTGTAGATTGCCTCTCTCAAAACCGGGCATGCCGGGGATAAACTTTAAACTATTATTTTCAGTAGAGAGGCGCAGCAGCGGTGAACGTGAATTCATATTATTTCCTCTCTTCACATACACCTTATCGTCAAATGCAGCGGTAAAGACAACACCGTCGTCAATATCTCTCGGAAGCCGTGTCCATGATTCACCACCATCCGTTGAAGTGACAAACCGATTCTCTGGATCATTTGCGTAGAGTCTACCCTTAACAGCGATTAGAGTTATAACAGGCGTGCTAACGAACCCCGTGTTAAACGGATGCCAAGATTCACCACCATCGGTTGTGCGCAGAATCCCGGATGCTCCACCCTTGTAAAAGATGTTTGTATCGGTGATCAGTAACGGCGGCGCGATACTGGGAGCTAAACTATCTTTTTCTAAGGTCGTCCATGTCTCCCCAGTATTTGTGGAGTAGAAAAACTCGCCATTTGCATCCGTCACCATAACGCCTGCGCCTGTTGCGAATATCTTGACCCGCGGAATGTTATCTGCCCCCGGTCCGGGGAAACCAATCGAAGATTGATCGTTCCGCTGCTTACCCGTCTCAAGTCCCTGCCTTTCGCGTGGATCTATAGGATACCACGACTCACCCTGATCCGTTGAGCGATAAAGCGACCACCATAAATCGTTTGTCATCGTGGCGTTCTGATTTGTAGATGCTTCCCCCACTGCAACATAGAGTCGATGCTTCGCCGCTGCTAAGGCGTGGATCACAGGTTTGTCTCCGTGCTTATCTGCCGGACCCACTGGCAATAGTTCCCATCTCTCAGCGTCAAGACGATAGAGTCCACTATCCGTGCCAGCAAATACACTGTTTCCAATTGCGACAAGTGCACGGATCTTCTCTGCCGCCATACCCGCTTTCAGTGCCACCCATGATGTTTTACCATCTTTAGAGTAGTAAACACCCTCTGTAAGCGCGAGATAAAATCCGGATCCGGTCACCACCAAGCCTCTGGAAATGCCTTGTGGATGGGGCCCCAACGCATGCCACGTCTCACCCTTGTCTTCGGATACCAATACTTCTGTATCGGTGGCGAGATAAAGCCTATTACGGTGTTCTGCCATCTGTGCCGAATTCTCTAACCAATCTTGGAGGGTCTGTGAACCGATAGGTCTCGCGTCGACGCGTCGCCATGTACGTCCATCATCTCCGAGTTTGTAAAGGGCTGTTGAGGTCCCTGCGTAAATATCACCGGCATTCGTCGTGAAGAAGTTGTTGACGAAACCACCTTCCGGGCCTTTGGTCTGCGTCCACTGCAGTTGCGGGGTTGCAACTTCGGTCTCGTCAGCCGCTGCTGCGGCGAAGAATCGGGCATCAGGTTGCTGACCTGCCCCCGGCCTGTTACCCGGTGTAGCAGAACTGCCCACCTGATTCCGCACCGCAGGTTTCGCAGGCGAATCATAAACAAATACTGCTTCAATAATCTCAACTGTCGGTTCCGAGGTGGCATTTAGACTATACGGCTTCTGGAAACGTGAGAGGTACTGTGTCCCAACCCCCATCAGCAGAAAAATCAAAACAGCAGATACCGCAGAAAGTGCCCACGGCAATACAGGTTTATTCGCAGTAGGTCCAGTGGGAACGAGACGCGAGATTTCACGCATGATGGTCTCTGTTAAGTTCGCTGGCAGTTTCCAACTGCCGAGATTTTGTCGGATCATGTCTTCTTCCTTCTTTAGGCGATTTCGTGCGCGGCTCAGCCGGCTTTTAACGGTATTCGGAGATACACCGAGAAATTCGCTGATGGTTTTGATTGTCATTTCACCGAGGTAATGGAGTGTCATCACTGTCCTCTCACTCTCTGGCAGTTTTTGGAGCAGTTCCTTGACGATTTCGCGGCGCGTCTCATCGGCTTCGGCTTCCTGTTTCTGGGCTACATATCGAGAGTATGACACGTCATTCACCTCACTCATATCAGTGCCCTCCAAGGATTGTTCCGGTAAGGATTTCTTTTCAAACCAATCCGCACATAAGCGTGACGCGATCACATAAAGCCAGCCTCCAAACAAGTTGTGATTTTTTAATGTTTCGAGTTTCTGATATGCCCTGAGAAACGCGTCCTGCGTGATTTCCTGAGCGATGTGAAAATCACCAATTTTCCGCCACACGAGGGCATGCACACCTTTCTGATACTTGTTGACGAGAATAGCAAACGCCTCTTGGTCGCCTTGTAGGACCTGTTGAATGAGTTGCGCATCTTTCTGCTCCATTGCAAGCTCCTTTGAAATCCTAACATCTTTTAAATTTAAGTGACAGGGTTGAAATATTAAAAGGTTGCATTATTTAACGATATTTTCAGAAAGAGCGTTGATGCAAATAAAAAAGGCGCGCTTGGAAAGCACGCCCACGGAAATTTTAACTCCGTGCCATTATACCATTTCTGATTGAATATTTCTCAATAGGGAACCCAGAGTGATTTAGTTTTCTATTTTTTACCCAAAAAGGAAACGGTCTATTCCTTTATTCATCAAGTGTGAAACGTAGCACACCACTGCTGGCAGTCCCAACATACAGCACATTGCCATCAACAGCAAACGAAAGCACAGCATCCGGGATTTCCGGTGTAGCCTGTTTCCACGTGTTTGAACCTTCTGGCAACTGATACACGTATTGTCCAGTTGTCCCATACACCGTTGTTCCCTCTACCGCAAACCGCTCCATAACAAGGGTCTCACCTTCAGCATCGGTAGCTGCGTGCCAATTAGTGCCATCGTTTGAATAGGCAACACCATTGTCAGTCGCTACATAAACGGTTGATCCGGCAAAGGCGATTGCCTTAAACTTGGAAAAAGCAAACGGAAGCTCTGCAGTGACATCGTTCCAAGTCTCTCCCTCATCAAACGATTGGGAGAGATGCCCATCGCGCTTTCCGACGTAAACGGTTTTACCGGACACAGCAATCTTGAAACCTATGGAATCAAGGACATTCATAGACGTAGAAGCTTGAGCAGAATAGTCAAAAGGAAAAACAGGTTCAGTTTCATCTACTAACCCAGTGTCGTGCCATTCCGTCATGCCGGGTTCCCATCTGAAAAGCTTCTGCCCATACTCGACGTAGTACGTCTCGCCACTAACGGCAAAACTCCCAAAAAACGACGGCATACCCGTTGAAACTTGTTCCTGAAAATCCTTATTGAATGCCTCATTTCTTAGCTTGACAAAATCGGGGTTACCCTCAAGTTTCTCAATTACCAGGTCAGATAACTGCTCAGGATCGATACCCTTGAGCATCTCAGCTGCCTGTTCAAGATCCCCAATATTTTGCTGACCCTTTTCCGGAAACATTTCCTGCAAGACTTCCCGCAAGGCGTTGAGCATCATTTCTTCAGGCACGTCTATCTCCGTCTGTACCCTATTACTTGGATTGCTGTTCTCAAAACCGGGCATGTCGGGGATAAACTTCAAACTATTGTCTTCAGTAGAGAGGCGAAGTAGCGGTGAAGGTAAATTCATATTATTCCCTTTTTTCCCATACACGCCATCGTCAAATGCAGCGATCAAGACCCCTTGGTCAATATCTCTCGAAAGCGGTGACCACGATTCGCCACCGTCCGTTGAAGTAACAAATCCATTCGCTGGATCATTTGCATAGAGTTTACCCTTAACAGCGATTAAAGTCATAACAGGCGTGCTAACGAACCCCGTGTTAAACGGATGCCAAGATTCACCGCCATCGGTTGTGCGCAGAATTTCGGATGCTCCGCCCTTGTAGAAAGTGTTTGTATCGGCGATCAGTAGCGGTGCAGCGACGCCAGAACCTGACGCACCTTTTAAAGGAGTCCATGTCTCTCCAGTATTTTCGGAGTAGAAAAACTCGCCATTTGCATCCGTCACCATAACCCCTGCGCCCATTGTGAATATCTTGACGGTCGGAAGGTCATCTGCCCCCAGTGGAGGCGTATTGGAAAATTGACGATCCTTCCGCTGCTCACCCGTCTCACGTTCCTGCCTTTCCCATGGATCTATAGGATACCAAGACTCACCCTGATCTGTTGAGCGATAAAGTGACCACCAATCATCGTCTGTTTTTCTGGAGCTGAATAGCGCGCCGAATCCCCTTTTAAACTCTCCACCTGCTGCAACATAGAGGCGATGTTCGGAAACAGCCAAAGCGTGGATTACCGGTTTTTCACCGTGCTTATCTCTCGGACCCACTGACAACAATTCCCAAGACTGAGCGTTAAGTCGATAGAGTCCACTATTGGTCCCAGCAAACACACTGTTTTCAACGGCAACGAGGGCATGGATCTTCTTCAGCCGCATACCCTCTTTCAGTGCTACCCATGCGGGTCTACCATCTTTCGAGTGGTAAACGCCATTCGTAAGCGCGAGGTAAAATCCTGCGTCGGTCACCACGAAGCCTCTGGCAATGCCTTCTGGATGCGTCCCCAACGCATGCCACGTCTCCCCGTTATCTTCGGAAGCCAATACTTCTGTATCGGTGGCGAGATAAAGCCTATCACCGTGTTCTGCCATCTGTACCGCGCCCCCTATCCAATCTTGGAGGCTCAGTGAACCGACACTTCTCGCATTGACGCGTCGCCATGTCCCTCCATCATCGCTGAGTTTGTAAAGGTTCGTTGATGTCCCGGCGTAAACCTCACCGGAATTCGTTGTGAAGAAACTGGTAGCCATACCACCTTCCGGTCCTTTTGTTTGCGTCCACTGCTGTTGAGGGGTTGAAACTTCTACTTCATCAACCGCCGCCGCAGCGAAGCGTTGTGCCTCAGGTTGCTGACCTGCCCCCGGACTTTTACCGGGCGTAGCAGAACTGCCTACCTGATTTCGCACGGCGGGTTTTGCCGGAGAATCGTAAACAAATACTGCTTCAATAAGCTCAACTGTCGGCTCGGATGTGGCGTTTAGATTGTAAGGTTTCTGGAAACGGGAGAGGTATTGGGTCCCAATCCCCATCAATAGAAAAATCAAAACAGCAGATGCCGCAGAAAGTGCCCACGGCACTACAGGTTTATTCGCAGCAGGCACCGCCGGAACGATACGCGAGACCTCGCGCATGATGTTTTCTGTTAAGTTCGTAGGCAGTTGGAAACTGCCGATATTTTGTCGGATCATATCTTCCTCCTTCTTTAAACGATTGCGAGCACGGCTGAGACGACTCTTGATGGTGTTCGGAGACACCCCCAAAAACTCACTGATGGCATTGATTGTCATCTCACCGAGATAAAAAAGTGTTATCACCGTCCGTTCACTTTCCGGTAACTTTTGAAGCAGCTTCTTGACGACTTCGCGGCGTGTCTCATCGGCTTCTGTCGCCTGTTTGTCTGCTACATATCGAGAATATGACACGTGATCCACCTCACTTGCATCAATATTATCCATAGATTCCATCGGCATAGCGTTCTTCTGCCGCCAGTCATAACACAAACGTGCCGCAATCACATAGAGCCAGCCACCAAACGAATTGTAGCTTTTCAAGTCTCCAAGATTCTCGTATGCCTTAAGAAATGTATCTTGTGTAATCTCTTGTGCGATGTGAAAATCACCGATCTTCCGCCACGCAAGCGCGTGAATCCCTTTTTGATATTTGTTGACCAAAACAGCGAACGCGTCCTGGTCCCCTTGTAATATTCTCTGAATGAGTTCAACATCGTTCTGGGTCATCTTAAGCATCCCTCCGAAATTGAGCTACTTTTTAACTTTAAGTGACTGATTTGAAGTATCGAAAAGTTGCATTATTTAACGATATGTTTAGAAAAAGCGTTTATGAGAATAAAAAAGGCGCGCTCAGAAAGCGCGCCCATAGAAGATTCAATCCCCGGACATTACATCCGACAATAACAACTTAATTGAATACAAATTTGAAATCAACCTCACGCGGTTCGATACTTTCCACACTCGCCTCAAAACCTAAGCGTTCAACAACCTCAATCAACGCCGTTTTCACACGCGCTGCGGTTGCTGCATTAACACCCTGCACAGGGTCTTTTCCATTCAGTGCCCATACTTCAAGCGTAAAGTCCTGTGGTTCATCAGGATCCAGATGCCATCCGTTAAGGGGTGCCCTTAACTGTGTTACCTTATAGACCGCATCATCAACAACCATGGCATCGGCTTTTTTCAATGATTGCGTAACACGAAACACAGAAGTGACGCGTTTCATCCCAGTAACCGACAACTGGACATCAAACCCCGTTTTGCCCAAGACTCGGGGCGTGCAACCTGCTCCCAGAACATACAACCCGATAAAAAAGACCAAAAGACAAACGAATACCCACTTCAACTGACGCATTGCAATTTCCTCCATACTTTATAGTAAAGCCCACAATTATTTATACACCCGGTGGGGCTGTAGGGGCTGGGTAACCCAGCCCCTACGAACGTCCTATGTGGGTCCTCCGTATAGTGGGGTGCCCACATATTTTCGGATTTTAGTATAAAATTTAAAAGCACACAATCTATCCCTCTACTCATCAAGCGTGAAACGTAGCACGCCACTGCTGGAGGTCCCAACATAAAGAGTGTTGTTGTCAACAGCAAATGAAAGGATAGAATCTGGAATTTCGGGTGTCACTTGCTCCCATGTGCTTGCATTTTCTTTCAACTGATACACATATTGCCCAGTTGTACCATACACCGTCGTTCCCTCTACCGCAAACTTCTCCACGACAAGCGGGGTACCTTCAGCATCGGTTGTCGCGTGCCATTTAACACCGTCGCTTGAATAGACAACACCTTTGTCGGTTGCCACATAAATGGTTGATTCTGCGAAGGTAACCGCGTTGAACGCTGCAAAAGAAAACGGTATCTCTTGCGTGACATCGTTCCAAGTCTCTCCCTCATCAAACGATTGAGAGAGATGTCCATCTCGCCGGGCAACGTAAACGGTATCTCCTGACACAGCAATCTTGAAACCCATAGAATCCATCATATTAGCGATAACAGAAGCTCCACCGGAATAGTCAAAAGGTTTGGAAAACATAGTCGCAAAAATATTTTCGGCACTATCTACCAATCCTGTGTTGTACCATTCAGTCTCACCGGGTTTCCATCTGAAGAGTTTCTGCTTGTACTCAACGTAGTACGTCTCACCGCTAACAGCAAAGTTACCGAACATCGGTGCCATGGCATCTGCAACCGCTCCTTTGAACGGATTCATCGTCTCATTGAGCTGCTCAAGGTCGATATCCTCAAGGTTAGGTGCTTTACCGTTCTCAAGGCCTTGCTTACCTAACTCTGTTAGTGAATCCACAAATGCCTTACCACTTTTTTCTTCTAACGGGTTTGCCAGATCGTTATTCAGGACTGGTTGTTCTGGCATAGGTTTTTCAAAGATCATAGGGATCCCCGGAATCGGGATCATTTTCTTATCCGCTATAGATAAACGAAGGATCTGAGGTGCTATGCCTACCATAGTTTTTACATAGAGCGTGTTGTTAAACGTCTCCATCATTGGCATAGAGGAAGTGCCAGGTTTATCGGGTCCATCAATGGCAGGTGTTAGCCAAGACTCACCGCCGTCAGTTGAAGTAACAAATCCATTCATGCTACCGGCGTAAAGTACTCCGTTAATAGCGAATAAGTCCATAACAGTGGCTCCAGCGAGTCCTGTATTAAATTCACGCCACGACTCGCCAGCATCAGTCGTGCGAAGGAGTCCAGATTGCGTACCTCTGTAGAAGGTATTTGCGTCAAGCATCACAATAGGCGGCGCTATTTTGTCAGCTGCCGACCTATTTTTTAAATCTACGGAGGTCCACGTCTCACCTGCGTTCACTGAGTAAAAGAGTTCCTGTGAATCTGCCACCATAACTCTTCCTTTAGTGGTGATGATTCTGAAATTAGCGTAAGTCCAATCTATTTGCGTTGAATTTTTATCATCTAACGGGAATTGAAACCGAACGCCACCCTTTGGTTCCCTCTCGTTTTCCAGTTTTTTCCTCGGATCTATGGCATACCATGTATCTCCGAGGTCAGTTGATCGGTAAAGCGACCACCAATTAGCACCCGTCATGATTGTTTTGCGATCACCGATCTGGTTTGTAAATTCCCAACCTGCGGCGACATAGAGCCTGTGTGCCTCAGCAGCCAAAGCGTGGATAGTGAGTTTCTGGTCAGGTTTATCTGCTGGACCCACGGTTAACGGTTCCCATTTCTCAGCGTTGAGACGATAGAGTCCACTATCCGTGCCAGCAAACACCGTGTTCTCAACGGCTGTGAGCGCGCGAATTTTCTCCACTTCCATGCCATCTTTCAGAACTCCCCATGAGGTTTTACCATCTTTCGAGTGGTAAACACCGTTCATAAGTGCGAGATAAAACCCAGCGTCGGTCACAGCAAAACCTCTGGGCGGACCTTCTGGATGGGCACCCAACGCATGCCATGTCTCGCCGTTATCTTCGGATGCTAATACTTCAGCATCGGTGGCAAGGTAGAGCTTATCACTATGCTCTGCCAACTGTATCGCGCCAGCCAACCAATCTTGGAGATTCAGTGAGGTTCCGCTTCTCATGTTAACGTGTTTCCAGGCGCGGGAATCCTCTGTGAGTTTATAGAGACTGGTGGGTGTCCCTGCGTAAATATCACCCGAACTCGTTGTGAAGAGACTATTGACGATACCACCCTCCGGTCCTTTGGTTTGTGTCCACTGTGGTGTCGGGGTTAATACTTCTGCTTCATCAACCAGTGCTGCAGCGAAAAGCTTCGCATCGGGTTGCTGCCCCGCGCCCGGACGCTTACCCGGTGTCGCGGAACTTCCTGCCTGATTCCGAACAGCCGGTTTCGCAGGCGTATCAACAACAAAAAGTGCTTCGATGAGATCAACCGTCGGTTCTGATGTCGCGTTTAGATTGTAAGGCTTCTGGAAACGCGAGAGGTATTGGGTGCCGACACCTATCAGTAAAAAAATCAAAACAGCCGAGGCTGCAGAGAATGCCCACGGCAAGACAGGTTTATTCGCGGCAGGCCCAGTGGGAACGAGACGCGAGACCTCACGCATGATGTTCTCTGTTAAGTTAGAAGGCAGTTGGAAACTGCCGAGATTTTGTTGAATCATGTCTTCTTCCTTCCTTAAACGGTTGCGAGCGCGACTGAGGCGGCTCTTCACAGTATTCGGGGACACACCGAGGAATTCACTGATGGTCTTGATCGTCATCTCTCCGAGATAATGCAGCGTCATCACTGTGCGTTCGCTCTCAGGCAATTTTTGGAGCAGCTTCTTGACGACTTCGCGACGTGCCTCATCCGCTTCCGCCGTCTGCTTTCCGGCTATATATCGAGAATATGACACTTGATTCACCTCGCTTGCCTCCGTAACTTCCAAGGATTGTTCCGGCGGCGGATTCTTTCGGAGCCAGTCGAGACACAAGTTTGACGCGATCACATAAAGCCAGCCACCAAACAACTCGTAACTTTTCAAGGTTCCGAGTTTCTGGTATGCCTTAAGAAAGGCGTCTTGTGTAATCTCTTGTGCGATGTGAAAATCACCGATTTTCCGCCATACAAGCGCGTGAACCCCTTTCTGGTATTTGTTGACCAACGGCGTAAACGCGTCTTGGTCGCCTTCTAATATCCGTTGAATGAGTTCAGCATCCCTCTGTTCCATGACAAGTCCTCCGAAGCGTCCATCTCCATCTTTTAATTAAAGTGACGAATTCCGAATATTGAAAGGTTGCATTATTTTTTCAATCGTAATTATAGATACATGATAAACAGAAGCAAGAGGAAAAAATCACGCCTCAGTAACAGAGAAAAGGCGAGGTGTTTCTGCGGATTTCCCAGAAAACCTCGCCTACCGATTATAGTGAATTCTAAAAATATCTATACATGGACAACGTTCCAAGTTCCCCCCTGATAAGAGGGGTTAGGGGGGGTAGTTCACGCTATTATTTATAACCTAAGTTGCCACTTGTAGCATAACCTGTTAGTTTCCTGTGCCTCTTCGGGTACTCCAAAAACGACGCGGACCTCTCCAAATTGTCCTAAAATTGCTTCAAACTTGCCCACGTTGTCGCAAGTTTGGCACTTGGCAGGACCGATAATCCGCCTTTATCCGGAATCCCTTCGCCGGTGATAGTGATATTATCAAAGCGCGCCGTATAGTTCGCGAGCCCAAAACCTGTACTGCCTGTAGGATGGGACGCAATGTCTCTTGTCTTTAGCATGAGTTCTTCACCACCATGTAAAAGGATAAAAGGATCTCCTGTTTCCGTTATTTTTTTCCCATTTATTGAAAAAATGAAGCGGTCTTCACTAACGCTCAACTTGAGTTTAGACCATTTATCTAATCTTAAAAGCCTGTGAGGTTTTATGTATAGCGCTTCGCCTATTTTTTCATCAAAGTCACGACTGATACACATCACTTTTGATTCAGGGTCTTTTAGGAAGAGGTCACTCACCAAACACCAAACTGCCCGGCTCTCTTTAACCCGTGCGAGAAGCCCGATATTGCCGGGCCCGCGTTTTTCGAGCGGCTTCACATTAACTTCAATACTATAATCTTGCCACGTTTCGTCCCCCGTCGTAAAAAAACGGGCACTCCCTCCAGGATTTGTCATCTCAAGTTCCGCATCAATGATTTCCCATGCGCCGGGTACAGCATCATGCTCGTTAAGTTCCTGCCAGTCGGCTAAGTCATCATCAAAGGTTTCGATAAATGTCCCCGCCGAGGCAGAGACAGACAAAAAACAAAGTAGCGTTACAATGTGTGTGAATCTCACTGGCAGCTCCTTTCATCTTCTGCATCAAATATCAGAACGGAAAAATTTTAGGAATGCTATCGCCGTGAACGCTATAGCGAAAAAACCGAGCAAGAACACATCTACTGCAGAGCGACGCAATGTGTCCGACAAAGTAGGCTCTGTTAGGGTTGGCGGCGGTGGGATTTTGTCTGTTTCGGATTCAGAAGAATCATTCAACCGAGCCGCTATCTGTACAATCTGTGCCAGTGCATCATCGGAAATCCCACTGAAATATGAGTCATCAAGTTGACTGTAGTACCGCTCACCCGTTTGGAAGTAACCGTCCCTCTTCAATTTACCCGTTTGCGTTAGGTTTATCGCAATATAGCTCAGAGAGGCCGTTGGCGCGATCCGAGAAAGGGTCTCTCCAACCTGTTCTTGCCACTCCTTCTCACGCTGATAGGCCCGGTCAATTTTGTCCGTTTGATCCTGGAACGCCAGTCGAAACTCCTCTTCAATCGGTTTTCTGAGGTCAGCCATCCTTTTTTCAGACGCTGTGTCGTCTGAGCGAATAACGATACCTTCGCCACCCGCGAACGCTTCAGCCATTTTTTCCCCAATTTTTTCATCCTTATCTTTACTCAGATTGTTGCGAAGTGCTGTTTTTTCCATATAAACCGCTTGCTGTGTCCGAGTTGGTGCGACGAGTTTAGCGACCACAAACGCGCCCCGTGGCACGATCAACACCGCAAAGACCCAAAACGTAAAAGCGACAATCAGCGCGGTCTTGGCGTTGTCAAGATAGGTTGAAATGACCACACCTATCGCAAAAAACACCGCAATATAGAGCAACGAGATAAGTGTCAGCCCTAACACTGGTCCCGCAATTTTGAACTCACCGAGTGGAAATCCCTGCCAAGTGATTAGGAGTAACCCTAAGAGGAATGACACCAGAAATGGAACGACAAACACAATGTAACCACCGATTAACTTGCTCCACAAAAACACATCTCGCGGAAGGGCGTTTGATAGGTTTATTCGCAGCGTTCCCGCCTCCCGCTCGCCAGCAACAGCATCGAAGGTAAACAGAAGTGCCAGCAAACTGAAAACTGTCCCCACAATAAACAGGAAATCGAGATTCCCTAAGACATACGCAACGGATGCTTGAGAAACGCCTGCTGAACCTTGCCGGACCCCATTACGCGTCATCCCAAGATAGGTCGGCAACGCATCCTCTAAACCGTTCGCAAAGACACTCAAAGGTGTAGGCTTGAGGAATAACTTGGAAACCTCCGTGTTCGGGTCCGACGCATTCGGTGGATTTGCCTTCGCTTCTGTCTGTTCGCGTTTGACCGACTCTTGGTAGTCTACAAGGTTCTGGCTATACCTCCGATAATTGATCGAAAGCGTGAGTGGCACGAGTAAAAGGCACATTAACAGAAGCGAGACAAACCGGACACTCAAAATGTGGTGCATAATTTCTTTCTGAATCAATGTCATTAGCATCGTAATTTCTCCTCTATTTTTTATTTATTAGGATTTACGCATTTTTCTATGATAACGGATGTCCGATGCATTCTGCAGGCGGGGTTTGAAACCCCGCCTGCAGTGGGGCTCTGTAAGTCTTACAATTGTATTAAATATCGGAGCGGAAGAATTTCAGGAACGCCACGGTAGTCAATATCACTGCAAAAAAACAGAGCAATAGGAGGTCCACCATCGATTGACCAACGGTCTCGCCCAAGGTTGTGATTTCTAAAGGTGGCGGTTGCGTCATTTGGACAGTGTCATTTTGTGTCACAATTCTCATAGAGACATGATCTACGACTTTGCTAAACCAATCCGTATCAAGCGTATCATAATAACGATTGCCGGTTTGAAAGTAGTTGTCTCTTTTTCTTTTTCCGGTCTGTGTTAGGTTCGTCGTGAGATAAATCAGCGAAGATGTGGGTGTGATCCGTGAAAGGGTTTCACCTACCGCTTCTTGCCGCGCTTTTTCGCGCTTATACCGCCGATCTACCTCGTCAGCACCCTCCTTGAATTTCTGTCGAAATTCTTCCTCAAGCGGTTTCACCTGTTTATCCAGTTCTTTTGTTGCCCCAAAACCCGACGCGAATTGCGCTTCAAGGGTCTGTTCAATATCTGCTTCACTTGTAGGTTGAGGTTGGTTTTTAGAACGGCTTTTCCAGAATTCGTCATGCATTTTCTGTTTCTTTTCTTCAAGTTCTGCATTGAAATTCTCGCGGAGGGCAGTCTTTTCGAGATAGACACTCTGCGATGTTTGTGTCGGTGCGATGAATTTCGCCGCAAGGAACCCAACACGAGGTGTAATGAGCACAGCAAACACCCAAACGGTAAACGCGAGGATGAGTGCCGTCTTGGAATTATCTAAATACGTCGAAATTACCGTCCCTATCGCAAAAAACACCCCAATGTAGAGCAACGAGACAGCGATTAAACTCAGCACCCGTGGAAAAATTTCGGGTTCGCCCAGCGGAAAGCCTTGCCAAACAAGCATCAGTAAACCAAAGAGCAGCGATACCAAGAACGGCACGACGAACACTAAGTATCCACCAATCAATTTACTCCACAGGAAGAGGTCCCGCGGTAGGGAATTTGATAGCGTAATCCGAAGTGTTCCCGCTTCTCTTTCCCCAGCAACCGCATCAAAAGTAAACAGGAGTGCAAGCAAACTGAAAACAGTGCCGACGAGAAAAAGAAAATCGAGATGTCCCAAAAGGTAAGAAAGAGAATCTGAAACCAAAGCTGGAGCACCCTGTGTAATCCCATTGCGTGTCATTCCAAGATAACTCGGTAGGGCATCCCCTAATCCGTTCGCAAACACACTCAGCGGTGCCGGCTTGAGAAAAAGTTTAGAGACCTCCAACTCCGGCTTCAACTCCATCTTCGGATTCATCTTCGCTTCCTCGATGTTTGCCAATTTAACGGATTCTTGGTAGTCCACAAGGTTCTGTTGGTAATTTCGATAACCGATAGAAAGCGTAAGTGGAATGAGCAAAACACACATCAGCAAAAGCGCGACAAACCGGACACTCAAAATATGATGCATAATCTCTTTTTGAATCAATGTCATTAACATGGTGATTTCTCCTTTATCCTTTGTTTTAAGCAATATTGAGAACCCAATTTTAGGTTTTGCGGAAGGTTGGAAGTGTTTTTGCTGGGGTGTTTCCGCTAGGAAGTTTGGAAGAAATACACTGCTCATCATCTTCCATACTTCCAATCTTCCAACGCAATTGAAACTTGCTCATCTTTGGGAACAGCAGTTATAGATTAGCGTCCGTCGAGTGAAAAACCATCAATCTGTGTTGATAATTGTTTGAGTATGTCTTGTCCCTCTGCTGTCTCAAGAAATTCTGCGCCGAGTCGCGCTTCAAGTTCCGACTGTAGTTGTTCTCTAATCTGATCTCCCAACTGCACGGTTGCTTGTTTGAGTAGATCCACAGCTATTGATGACTTGAGAATATTCTTTCCGAGCTGCGCCTCAAGTTGCGTGTAAACCTCTTTCTCAAAGGCACTCAGCATTATCGGCACGAATTGTTTGATTATCAGTTCTTCAGTTGCCTGCTTCAGTTTTTGCTTACCTTCTTGTGTCTTGAGAAACGCTTCTCCGTGTTGTGCACGTAGACCTCTCATAAAATCATCCAGCAATGAAAATCCCGTTTTGTTGCTCGTATAGATACTTCTTTGGGGTCCATTACGATAAAGTTTTCCACCAATACTCAAATTGAGAGAATGGTGTTCACACCGAACAATCGGTAACATATCACCTTCTTGCATCAATAGGATGTCCTGATCCATTTTCACGGAAGGACGCATCTCATAGACATAACTACACGGTAGCGTTGGATCCGATGCACCTTCAGTTAAGACACCAGGTACGCCCGCTGTTGTGTCCGCTGGGCAAAGCAGCACCTTCTTGTCCAGATATTCTGGAGACAGTTCAGAAAGCCATTGCGGATATGTATCGGCGTTAGCAATCCGATATTTTTCAAGTGCCAGTTTTATCTGCCTCAAATTTTCTCTGCACGCTTCAAGCCCTTTGTCCTCAACCCTTTTTTCTCCCGAAAGCGAGGCGAGTTCGTGTGGATACACATCCGATAGGAGCGAACGGTTTAGGCGAACCAACGCTTCTCCGCTTTTCGGATTTTGGGCAAGGAGTGCCTGCGTCTGTTCACTGAGTTCAATATCAGCGAACACTTGCGCATCATAGAGAGGGCCCGCTTGAAGCAGCCGATTCAGATCCGTAAGCAGTGCCTCCTGCAGCTTCAGAGACGGATCACTGATACCATCGTATCCAACTAACAGCGACTGTCCATCTTCGGACAATTGCGATGCAATCAATCGGGACACCGGTGCGCGCGTGTCTTGGAGTTTCACCGCCAAACTGCCCGGATCGCTAATCCCGTCCATATCAAAGAGAAACTGAGATGTCCGGGCATGGAGGGTCAGTTGTAGGCACATCGCCATCAATACAGTTACGAACAAAAGTGTTATTGTTTTGCCTTGTAGGTGCAACCTGAGATAATGTGTTTTTAAGCGTCCAATCATTTTTAACATTTTTAAATCTCCTTTTTAGAGGTAGTTTCCAGTTTCCCGTTAAGAAAAAGACTTGATAAATCAGTTCGCCCTCTTAACTGGTTACCGGAAACTGGAAACTGGAAACTATTTAACCGTGAAACGTAGCACGCCGTGACCCGGCGTCCCAACATAAAGTGTCCTATCATCAACAGTAAACGAGTTAATCTTGCTCGGAACTTCCGGTGTGACGGGTTCCCATCTGTTTGAATTCTCTTTCAATTGATATATCTGTTGTTCAGTCGCGCCGTATACCGTTGTACCCTCCACTGCCATTCTTTCTATGACAAGCGGTGTGCCTTCTGGATCAGTCGCCGTGTGCCAATGAATGCCATCGCTTGAATACGTAACACCTTTATCCGTTGCCGCGTAAAGCGTGGGTCCGGCGAAGGCGATAGCCTCAAATTGCGTAACAGAAAACGGAAGATTCGCAGTGACATCGCTCCAAGTATCGCCTTCATCAAACGATTGAAGCAGGTGTCCGTCCCGTTTGCCAACGTAAACAGTCTTATCTGAGACTGCGATTTTGAAATCAATGGTACCCTGCGCATCAAGATCAGCAATAGAATGAATAGACTCACCGGCATCTGCTAAGCCGGTATCAAACCATTCCGTCGTCCCGGGCTTCCACCTGAAGAGTTGCTGGTTATATTCCATATAGTAAGTGCTACCGCTAACAGCGAAACTCCCGAAATATGCCTGAATGAGTTCAACCACCCCTTTCTCTAATGCCTTACTACCAACCGTGCTGAGCTTATCCAGATCGAAATCTTCAAGTGTTAATTCCGTGCCTTCCTCAGTGTTTTTCTCAACTGCATCTTGAACGCGTTCCCCAAAGATGTTTTCAAATTTTTCACGGATGAATGTTGCAACGTCTGATGCCACTAAATTTGGCATTTCGGGGACAGGTGCTAACCCGTTATCCTCAGCAGATACACGGAAAAGTTGAGGCGATGTCACTGTGACCCCTTTGACATAGAGCGTATCGTTAAATTTCATCAGACTCGTGAGAGTGTCAGGACGATGTCGCACAGGTGCCCACGACTCACCTCTATCATACGAGACAACGAGTTCTTTCCATTTTGTTGCGTAGAGTGCATGATTGGCATGTACCAAATTGCTCACACTCGACCGCACCAATCCTGTATTAAACGGATGCCATGTTTTGCCTGCATCGGTCGTGCGCTGAATCCCGAATCGACCGCTTGTGTAGAAAGTATCCGCACCCGACATGACAACGGCGAAAGTGTCTGCCATATTTAGGGTGTCTATATCTAAAGACACCCATGTCTCCCCGGCATCCTTGGAGTAATAGCTCTTCCCGTCATCTAAGACCAAAAGCTTCTCTTGCGCTGCTACCATTTTAAGGCGGGAAGTCTTTTCCACTTCTGCGTCGGCTGCCGTTTCGGGTTTGTTAACTTCATGCGAAAAACTAAACCAACCCTTTTTCTCGGAATTTTCCTCGGGATCCACTTCTACGAAATCTATTGCCTGCCATGAATCTCCGAGATCTGTTGATCGGTAAAGCGACAGAGAGGTCTTAGATGCCGATAAAATTGAAATGGTCATCCGAAACGTCTTATGCTTAACATCATTTCCGACGGCAACGTAGAGTCGGTGCTCAGCACTCGCCAATGCGCGGATATTTTCGGTTTCACCTACCTGTAATTGCGTCCAGCCTTCCGAACTGTGGCGGTAGAGACCTTTATCTGTACCTACAAAAACAGTGTTTTCAATAGCGGTGATTGCCCGAATTTTCCTGTCCGCCAAGTTTCCATCGTTAAGAGATGTCCACGATTTACCGGCATCCACAGAACGGAATACGCCGTCAGCAAGCCCCAAATAAAGTGCCTCATCTGTTATGACAGTGTCAATCAACGCGCCTTCTGGACGCGCACCCTGCGCGTTCCACGTTTCACCTCTATCTACCGAAACAAGCGTTTCCGTGTCAGAAACGATATAGAGGGTCTCCTCATGTTCTGCCATTTGCGAGGCACCGTTAAGAGACGCGTCAGTATTGGCGGGTATCCACGTACTTCTATCATCTGTTAACCTATAGAGATCCGAATCTGATCTGGCATAAACGTCGCCGTTAGATGCGACGAAGAGACTGTTGACGACCCCGCCTTCGGGCCCCTTCGTTTGGTTCCACTGAGGTTTCGGCGTTGAGACCTCTGGCGTATCGACTGGCAGTGTATCAAAAAGCGATTCTTCGGATTTCTGACCGGCACCGGGACGCTTACCCGGGGCATACGAACTTCCTGGCTGACTTCGGACCGCAGGCTTCGCCGGAGAATCCACAACAAAAACTGCATCAATCAGTTCAACCGTCGGTTCTGAGGTGGCATCCAGGTTGTACGATTTCTGGAAACGGGAGAGATACGGTGTGCCAACGCCGATCATTAGGAAAATTAAGACAGCGCAAGCAGCAGAAATTGCTAACGGGGCTACCGGTTTACTCACCGCAGGTGGAACAGGCGCGATACGCGAAACCTCCTGCATAATGTTCTCCGCCAAGTTATCCGGGAGCTGGAAGCTGCCGAGGTTCTGCTGAATGACAACATCTTCCTCTTTCCGTAAACGGTTGCGTGCGCGGCTGAGACGGCTTTTGACGGTATTCTGGGAGACACCGAGAAACTCACTGATGGCTTTGATTGTCATCTCGCCGAGGTAATGCAGCGTCATCACTGTCCGCTCACTTTCCGGCAATTTTTTTAGCAGCTCCTTGACAACTTCGCGGCGCGTTTCGTCGGCTTCTTCTTCCTGTTTTTCTGATACATATTGAGAATATGACACTTTGTCCACCTCGCTTGAATCGGCAGTATCAAGGGATTCCATAGGTATGCGGTTCTTTCGGAGCCAATCAAGGCATAAGTTTGCTACAATCACGTAAAGCCATCCGGCAAACGCTTTAGGGTCTTTCAAGGTACGGAGTTTCTCATACGCCTTGAGAAACGTGTCTTGCGTAATTTCTTGGGCGATGTGAAAATCACCGATTTTACGCCACGCCAGGGCGTGAACCCCCTTCTGATATTTCTTTATCAAGGGGCTGAACGCCTCCTGGTCACCTTGTAATATCCGCTGAATGAGTTGTGCATCGCTCTGTTGCGTTGTCTGTTGCATTGCACGCCGCCTCCCAAATTATTACGTCTGTTGGTTTAAGGGACGTAACTTAGGTACAAAAAGGTTGCATTATTTCTGAAAAAAATAAAAAATTCATCTCCGGTTGGACTAAACATCCCTCAGTATTAGTTTATGTCTCTCGCTGTTCAAGTGTTTGCATCCTTGGTTTTTCAGGCGTTTAGCCGAAAGCAAGGTAACCGATTCCGAAGAACAACAAAAAAACAAGAATCAGATTAATCATGAAAAAGCGCACGGTTTTCTCCTTCCAAAGTCAAAGTGCTGTTCAGTGTGTGCGTAACAACTCGCCCGAAATTTAACATCCACTGATTGAAGTGACGTAACTTACATTTCAAAAGGTTGCATTATTTAAAATGGGACTTACGCAATTCCCTAATAGATGCGATCTGATGAAGATTAAAAAGTAGGTAAGGTCGATTATCCTGTCGTCTGAATCACGGAAGGCGCGGAAAACACAGAAGACGCGGAAGGAAGAGATTGTTTCTCGGACAGCACGCATTTCTTACGAAAGGCAATGTAGGAGTTAGCGTAGCCTTTTCAGCGTTCTCCGCGATTCAGACAGAAAAGAGATTAGAGTTACCAAATGAATAAATTAATCTTCATGCAACCGCACCGAACTTGAATAAAGAAAATTCAAAAGTTGAGACAATCCGACAATTTATTTAAAATTAAATGACCCTGGAAAAAAATAGGAACAAAATTGCAATTTTCTTTTATACATCGTAAAATATATGGTATACTTTGTATACAAACTTTTGGCACGGCTTGCAAGTTGCCAAAACTTGCAATACAAAAGTTGAAATCACGACATGCTCAACCGGGAGGCACAGCATGGAACACCATATAACAGACGAACAGTGGGAACATTTCTGGGAAAACGGCTATGTGCGCATCGGACAAGTCGCTACGGATGCCGAACTCGCACAAATCCAGCAACGGATGGATGACATCATGCTCGGCACAGCACCCCTGGATTACGACCAGATCATGATGCAACTCGACCGCGAACCCGGCAAAAACGCACCGGGACCGCAGTCGAAAGGACATAAAGGCCCAACGCTCCTGTATCGGAAAATCCAGAACCTTGAACTCGATCCCATCTTTTTGGATTATCTCCAGAAACCGGTTTTTGAAGAGGTTTGCGCGAAAATCTACGGAGATGATACCCCAGTTGCCTGTTTTCGGGCGATGTTTATGAATAAACCCGCACATGAAGGCACGCAACTCACGTGGCATCAAGATAGATGGAGGGATCTCGACCGCGATCCGAAGATTACGATTTATACGGCTTTAGACCCAGCAATGATTGAGAACGGCTGTGTGCATATCATTCCGAAGTCACATAGTAGACTCATCAACCCTGAAAATGGATCCGGTTTTCTCACACAAGAACACATTGACGACATCGTCGCGAAGGCTACACCGCTACCGATGGAGTTGAAAGCAGGAGAAGTCGTCTTACTCCATAATTGGATGCTACACAGTTCAGGCACAAACAATACCGATATTCCGCGACGCGCCTTCAGTGTCTGCTACATGCATGGTGACACGAAGTCGCATAACGGGCATGCCTTTACGCGGGTGTTCGGCGATGGCGCGATCAGTGTCACCGATTTAGCGAAGTTTCAGCACGAAAGCCCAGTCGTTTATTAGGTTTCGGAGCAAGAATCGCAATCCTTCAGATGTCAGAAAGAGGCGTTCGTCTCACCAGAAACCTCTTTAACTGAAAACCGAAAACTGATAACTGACAACTTTAAAAAAACAAGGAGAAAAATATGGCGAAGATTCGACTTGCCATGATTGGGTGTGGCGGAAACTCCTCCGGCCACGCCAGACGCATGAATGCGAACCCCGACGTGCAAATCGTCGGCACTTGCGATGTGAACACAGATATCGCCGACGGTTATATTGATCGGAACCTCTCCGATCTCAGCCCGCGCCCGGGTGCCTATGACGACATCGGTAAAATGCTCAAAGAGACAACACCCGACGCTGTGGTTATCTCTACACCGCACACACTCCATTTTGAACAAGGCATGCAAGCACTTGAAGCCGGATGCCATGTGTTAATGGAAAAACCGATGGTCACGTCCTCTAAAGATGCGTATACCCTCGCTGAGAAAGTAGAAGAGACGGGGCTAACCCTTACGATCGGCTACAATACACCCTGCTCACCTAACTTTTACTATACCAGAGAGATCGTCCGCAGTGGCGAATTCGGTAAATTGGAATTAGTCATCGGCTACATTACACAAGGCTGGAAAGGCGGCACCACTGGGACATGGCGGCAGAATCCGAAACTCTCCGGCGGTGGACAGGCGTACGATAGTGGCGCGCATCTCCTGAACAGTCTCTGCTGGGCAGTCGAGTCAAAAGTCGCCGAAGTCTATGCTTACACAGATAATCAAGACCGTGATGTAGACATCAATTCGTCGATTAACGTTAAGTTTGAAAATGGTGTCCTCGCCGCGATGGCGGTCAGTGGCAATTGTCCGAGTCCGGGTGGCACGCACATGGCGTTAGTCTTTGAGAACGGACGGATCGAAGTTGACGGCTGGGGTGGCGGTTGGATCCGCGTCTGGAAAGGCGGCGAAGCGTTAGATCCGCCCCCAATTACAGATAACATGTCCGCAGGTTCACCTGATGACAACTTCATCGATACGCTCATGGGCAGAGCAGAACCCCGGACCAGTCCCATGAACGGGATCATCCAATCCGAATTGATGGACCTCATCTACGAATCCGCAGAGACAGGTATCCCCGCGAAGCCGGAACGCTAAAACAATAGGCGCGGCTTTATTGCCGCGCTTTTTATATTATCGTTGCACCTTCAGGACGCGGTGCTACCGGTCGGATCGGCATCTTATCGTGAGAACGATACGCAATTTCTGCCAGATGCGGTGTCTCAATTCGGATATACCCCTCCGCACGTGAATGCATCAGCGCATCAAGGACACCCGTCACAAGCAACGTCCGCTCCACCGGATACTGCGGCTCCCCCGTCACGAACATCTCCTCAATATTAAGACTCAAATAGCTGAAATGGCAATATGGCGGTCCGTTTTGTAGGTAAACTTCCGTAGCGTCTATTGTACTTCCAACTTTCGCTGAGTATGCGAAATCTGAGACGTAGCCGTTCAACATCAGCACTGTCGAACAAAATCCGTCGCTATGCTCAAGCAGAAACGCTGTCGGATTCGGACACCCTTCTATGAACGTGCTATCCGGACGATTCTCAATCTGTGCGCACGCCGCTTCAGCCAATTCCAAAGACCATTTTCCTGACTCACCCGCTGCCCAAACTGATTCGCCTTCCAAGCACTGTATCGCCACAACGCCTGACTCACCACCTTCTCGGCGTTCAATCATACATTGTAACGTCTCAAGCGCGTGAAAACCGTAGGACTCCACACCCCCATAACCGATACCGACAGCAGCGTCCAACGCGGTATCCAGGGGATGTTCTAAAAACGGTTTCCGCCAACCGAGCGGTAGCGAAGAACCCGCCATGAACGGCACATCCAACGCGTTTGCGCGTTCATACATCCAGATAGCGTCATCCCAATTGTAAGCGAGGTGTTTATCGTTAAAGACCGGTACTGATCTGCCGCTCGAAGCAAACACCCCACAAATCTGTTCAAACATATACCGGCGCGGATACATGTGTTGCCCGATTTCGTTATGCGGATAATCGCCGTGTTCACCGATAAGTATCACGCCATCAACCGCCAGTTCGCCACCACCGAGCGTCAACGCCTGCCGAATGCTCGGATAGATAGGCACGTTATGCTCAGCAGCCAATCCGACACCGATATCCCGATCATCAACCTGATCCAGATAGATAGAGACCAATTCCACACGTGGCATCTGAAGTCCCGTATCCGTCGGAAAACCCTTCATGTATTTAGTAGCAATCACGTCTGCATGCGAGTGCTGAAAATAAGTCGTAATAATCGCAGCAACTTTCTTGGTATCAGCCATCTTTCCCTCCTATGTCTACCTAACGATTTCTATCCCGACAAAATGCTTCCGTAGGAGCGAGCTGTGCTCGCGATTCCCACCGATATGTCCTCCTGTAGGAACGAGTTATGCTCGCGACCCTCCTGCTCATCTAACAATCTCTGTTCCGATCCCACCTTCCGTAAAAACCTCAAGCAGCAAAGAATGCGGAATCCTACCATCAATAATATGTGTTTTGTACACGCCACCAATGAGTGCCGTTGTACACGCCTCTACCTTCGGCAGCATGCCGCCAGCGATGCAACCTTCTTTGACGAATTGATCGACTTCCCTTATACCGATCGTCGGGATTAACGAGTCATCGTCCGAGAGGTCTCGGAGTATGCCACGCGTATCTGTCAGCACGATAAGCTTCTCCGCTTGGAATGCGGATGCGATCTCGCCTGCCATCGTATCGGCATTAATGTTATAGGTCTGTCCATCAACACCAACACCAATCGGTGTAATGACGGGGATATAACCCGCTTTATCGAGTGCAGTAATCGACTCGGTGTTGACCCCGATAACCTTCCCGACGAACCCCAGGTCCACATCGATTTCCTGACCGTTTTCATCGGTGACCTGCGTCTCCTGCTTTTCCGCAAGCACCAAATTAGCGTCTTTACCGGACAACCCAATCGCCTTTCCGCCGTGTTGGTTGATACGGGACACAATTTCTTTATTGATGGATCCGAGTACCATCTCAGCAATTTCAATCGTTTCCGCATCGGTTACACGCAGGCCTTGCACAAACTCCGGGACTTTTCCGATCTTGTCCATCCACGTGGTAATCCGGGGACCGCCCCCGTGAACGATAATCGGACGGATCCCGACATATTTCATCAAGACGATGTCTTCCACAACGGAGTGAATAAGTGTGTCATCGTCCATCGCAGCCCCGCCGTATTTGATGACAATCTGCCGGTCATAAAACCGGCGGATGTAAGGTAAAGCTTCAATAAGAACTTCAGCCGTTTTGTTCATTTTACTATATCTTGTCCCTTATCTCTTGTATTAAATAATCATACTATATGATACGAAATCCTTAGAGTATTGTCAACTTAAAACAGTCGTGTCACTTACCCCCATTTTTTTTTGAAGCGTTGTGATAAAAGGTTTTTGATGGGAAAGGTATGGGAAAGTCAGTAGGTTTATGATAAAATACCTCCTTACAACCGTCTGGGATCACAGACAAACCTATAAAATCGTAAGGAGGTATTTTATGAAAAAGAGATACCCGAAACGGGTAAATCCAGAAACGATGATAACACGTTTTGAAGAAATATGCAAGTCTGTCGGTCTGAAAAAACCGACTTTTCGGAACTTGCTGTTCGTCTTGATAGCGATCAGTGTTGCGAAAACCTTTCGCATCAATGAGATCGCCTCGCGTTTGCCGCTTGTTGTTGCCCGGGAGAAGTCGAAACAGAAAAGATTTCTCCGCTTTCTTGACACACCCTTGCCTGTGGATGCGCTGAAGACATCCTGGTTCGCAGCGGTTCTGACTTGGTTTTCGAGGGATGCGGGGGCTGATGTGTATTTGCTCGTTGATGAGACGGATCTGATTGCGGGGTGGAAGGCACTTGTGATTTCGATCCCGTTTCGGCATCGTGCGATCCCTATCTTTTGGTTCATTTACAGCAATCAGCAGATCCGAGACGGTATCTATAAAAGTCATAACGAGATCATCCAATACTTTTCTGAGTGCGTCTATCAACAGGCTTTAGAAGTTATGTCGAAAAACAGCCAGCGTCCTGTTTTGGTATTTGACCGTGGCTTTGCCCGTGCGCAGCATGTCATCAAGTTTCTCAAGGCAAAGCATATCCGCTTCGTCATGCGGGTTTGCCGAAATGTCGGCATCATACATCATGGCAGTCGTAAGAAACTTGATGACATGCCAGACGGATGGTATCCCGAAATCCTTTATCAGGCACAACACCAGATACCCCTGCAGCTTTATATCATTCGAGACACTGATTTCAAAGACCCAATGTATCTCATCTCAAACCACATCTGTGGACATCAGATACATCAATGCTACAAAAGACGTATGCAGATCGAACACGGATTCCGAGATATAAAGTCTTGCTTCGGATTTGGAAAACTCGTCTTGAAAAAACCGACACAAGCACGGCTTGAGGTCTTATGGCTCTGTGCCTGTTTCGCTTATGGGTTGCTCTTTATCAGTTACGAGAAAACGGCAACACATTGGCAGAAGTTTTACAATACAGACAAGAGAAAAAACTACTCCGTCATTACCGTTATCAAACGCATTCTCACCGATACGTGGAATACCGCGTTTCTCATCTCATTTTTCACGGATATAGACTGTAGAGGGAATCGAGTTTAGATTGCCACGCACTGACTGCTTTTCTCACACATAAACCTAACAACATCAACTACATTCTATACTTGAAAAAAAATGGGGGTAGGTGACAAAACAGTCGTCAGTTATCAGAGGGAATAGTTATAAGTTAAGAGGTTATAAGTTATAAGAAAGAGGGTTTAGATATGTTCACACCCTTTTTAACTTGCCACTTATAACTTATAACTGAAAGATTTTTCGCAGAAAAATCGTACTGATAACTGACAACTAAATTTCATTGACATAACACATCAAAAACCGCATACTTAAAGAAATACTAAAGTTTGGACAATTTTAAGATAGCTAAAGGTTCCTGAATCAAACACTCTCTTTCGTAGCATAGGCTGTTAGCCTGTGGCTCTTTCGTAGCATAGAAGGAACACCCATCAATGCAAATATCAGCACAAATTTCCCGATTTCACGGGGCAGGCACACCTTTCGAGGTCTGCAAGGTACCTGTAGCAGCCAATCCAGATAACATCCTGGTCCGCGTCTCTCTTGCAACGATATGTGGCTCAGATCTCCACACAATATCAGGTCGTCGTGGTGCAGACACACCGTGTGTTCTTGGACATGAAGCCGTCGGCACCATCGCTGCGCCGACACACTTCCGAACCCCAACCGGCAAACCGCTACGTGAAGGAGAGCGTGTCACGTGGAGCCTCATGGCATCCTGTGGAACATGCGACTATTGTGTTAACAGAAGCCTTCCACAGAAATGCGACACACTTTTCAAATATGGACACGCACGGAGTGAGGGAAACACCACCTTGTCTGGCGGGTTCGCCGAATATATCCAACTACACCCAGGAACGGCTATTTACCATATACCCGATACGATGACGGACGCGGAAGCAGTGCCGGTCAACTGTGCGTTCGCGACTGTCGTCAACGGTTTAGCGGCTATCGGCACACAGCCGAACGAGGCAGCTGTCATTCACGGTGCAGGCATGTTAGGTATCTATGCAGCGTGTTATTTGCAGGAACAAGGCTACGATCCTGTTGCAATCGTGGACATCAACGAAGGACGTTTGCAAATTGCCAAACGCTTCGGCGCGACGCATACTTTTAATCCCGACAAGATGTCTATTGAGGAGATTGACGCGGCGTTAAAAGGACTGACGAACGGACGCGGGGTCGATCTCGGCGTAGAAGTTAGCGGTGTAACCAGTGGGTTACCGAACCTGATTACGTGGTTGGCAGTCGGTGGAAGGTGCTTGACACTCGGATACGTCTATCCAAACGCGCATACCGCTGTTGATGCGCACCATCTCGTCACAAAATGCGTGACACTCCGAGGCGTTCACAACTACCATTACACCGCGCTCGGTACCGCGCTCCGCTTTGTAGCAGAATACCGTTCACGCTACCCGTTTGCTGAACTTATCGGGCAGACATATCCATTAACAGACATTAACACTGCTTTTGAACACGCCATGCGTCAGGAAGCACACCGCATCGCAGTCGCACCAGGGGAATAGTTATCAGTTGCCTGTTGCCAGTAAGAGGTTTCTGATAATCTGAAGGAGACCTCTTTAACTGGTAACTCGTTACTGGTTACTGGTTACTGACAACTACTTCAACCGCTCTATCCAACACCGCTTTCCATCGGTACGCAGCGTAATTGCACCGAGTTCATCAGTTCGGAGCTGCACACATCCACGCTCGCGATACCGAGCGACCACATCTGGATGCGGAAATTGATACTGACCGCTCTGACCGAGTGAGAAGATCGCATAACGCGGTTGAACTGCATCAATAAACGGCGCGCTGCTTGAGGTACGACTCCCGTGATGCGGCACCTTCAGAACCTCTGAACGGAGATCCTGACCGGACGCGATGAGCCGCGACTCGGCTTTCTCACCGATGTCCCCTGTGAACAGGATATCCGCTTCGCCGTATGTGAGTTTCATCACAAGGGAATCGTCGTTCTTGTCCTGATCCAGCAGATTGGTTGATGCAGCATCTATCGGATGCAATAGGTTCAACGTCGCTGTCGGTGTGAGTTCAATTTCTCCAGCGTACGGAAACGAATAAGGGATGTTATTTGTGTTCACAATGGCGTGCAATCGCCGATGCGTCTCGGAATTGAGCGGAATATCCGATATACCGAGGACGCGTCCGACCTCAAAATTCTCTAAGATATGTCCAAGTCCACCCCCGTGGTCAATGTCCGGATGCGTCAGCACCACCATATCCAGCTTCCGAATCCCGTGGAAGTCGAAATATGGTTCAAGCACGCGTTTCCCAATATCGTACTCAACCCATCTCCGTTTCTTTTCGTTGTAATATCTCCGCTGGATACCGCCGTCAACTAACATCGTCCGATTGTCAGGGAACTTGATGAAGGCTGCGTCACCTTGCCCAACGTCGAGTGTGACCACTTCCAGCAACCGACCCTTTTCGTGGAACGCTGCACTCCAGACCCAGAGAACGATAACAGACAATCCAATCAGACTTGAGACTCGCCAATGCTTATAGACATACCGCCAATGCGCCAGCCCTAAAAAGCAAGCGATATAAAAGACAAAGATACCGAGCGTCGGTGGCGTTAACTTCACGACACCCCACGTCTGTCCAAACACGCCGATCAGTGCCAAGAAGATAGAGGTAACAGTATGGTTAAGGAGCGCGAACAGCTTCGCAAACGGAAGCCAAATAAAACCGATACAGACCGATACCATTCCAACAGCAACAATCACCGACACGAGACCAACCGCGAAGGGCCCCGCAAGAATACCGAGTGGGTATGCTCGGAAAAAGTAATAGGCAATCAACGGTGTCGTCCCGATTTGTGCCGCGAGTGTTACAAAATAAGACAACACAAGCCATTTCACCGCAGCCTTCCTGAATCTGGTCAGGACGGGAATGCCATCCTGTGAAGGCGAGTTATCTTCATTTTCCCACAACTGACGCAGTGCTCCCTCCATCTTCGGAACAAAATAGACAATCGAAGCCACAGCGACAAAAGATAACTGAAAACCGACATCCCATAACTGCTGCGGGTTCAAAAGGAGCAACACCAACGCCGCGAATGCCAACAAATTGAAGAGGTCCGCATCCCGGTCGATGAGCGTCGCGAAAAGAAACAGGATCGCCATCAGTGATGCCCGGAAAACAGATGGGCGAAAACCGATCAAACAGGCGTAAATCAACACAGCGGCGATCGTCAGCAGGCACAACATCTTTTGCGGCAACCGAAAGCGAGAAAACCCGAAATAGCAGAACATCGCGATAAGCCCAACATGTAAGCCTGAAACAGCGAGTACGTGAAAAGTCCCACTGTTTCGGAAGAGGTCTAACGTCTCTGTCGGCAGATCGCTCCGTTTGCCGAGCAAGATGCCTTTGAGCAACTGCGCGTGCAACGACGGTTCTACCGTTCCACCTTTTTTGGTATAAATGTCGTCAATGACGCGTTCTGTTTGGATACGGAGTGCTTCTATCCATCTTAAGGGTGGAAATCCCCGTTGTGCACCGATCCGTAAAAACCCTTTCGCATCAACGATCCCGACAACATCTTGCCTTGCGAGGTAAGCCCGGTAATCGAAACCACCCGGATTCCGTTTGTCTTGTGGTTGCTGCAGTACGCCTGTAAGCGTTATCTGTTTGCCGTAGCGCAGCGGCACCAGACTTTGAAACCTGACGAGAAACTTTGCCGATACCACCTGTGTCGGATCCGACAACAGTTGAAGTTCGCCGCGTGCATAACACGCATCCCACGCTTCCCCGCGTTCGGGTTGATATGTGGTGGTGCCAGAGAAACTGATCGGTTGGTTGTAAAAGTGCGGCGGGACAGGTGAATGCGAAGCGGTTTCCAGACGTAGCATGCCACCCGCAAAAACAGCGAGATGGAGCAATCCATAGCAGAGATATTGCTGCCGCTGCCGTGTCACAATGCTACCTATAAGACAGAGTAGCACGGAGAGCCAGAGCCACAGCGACGGAATGGATGTCCAACTCCCAGCAATGATACCGAGTAGATAAGGGATAAGAAAATAGAGCGCGGGACGCAGCTTGAAATTCATCTGAACCCAATACAGGATTTTGGTTACAACGTTCCCGCTATTATACCAAGATTCCCTAAAATATCCATCTACTTTTTAACTTGCGTTGCATTTATGATATGATAGAATCTACAGACTATTACACAATTAGATTAGCTATCGGCGGTCAGCAGTCAGCCATCAGCCAGAAACCTCTTTACCGAAAGCCGATAGCCGAAAGCCATCAACCATGACAACACAATCACACGCCATCCTCAACATAGCACTCCTCTCAAAACGAGACAAACCGGACCTCCATATCTACGCCTTCATCGGTGCTGTGCTGCCCGACCTACCCATCTTCATCTTCTTCATCATCGAAAGCATCATCCTTAAAACCCCACAGCGTGAACTCTGGGATTCCGTATATTTCACAGAAGCATGGCAAAACTTCTTCGATATTTTCAACTCCGTCCCGCTCATTCTGATGCTATTGGGGATCGGGTACTACCTACTCAACTCCGAGAAGGTAACCGTCTTCGCGTGGAGCCTCCTGATCCATTGCGGTTTTGACTTCCTAACCCACCACGACGACGGACACCATCATTTCTACCCATTCTCCGATTATGCTTTTGAAAGCCCCATCTCCTATTGGGACGATGTGCACCACGCCAACATCTTCGCACCCATTGAACGCGTCGTCATCCTTGCCACCTCCATCTATCTATACCCAAGACTCAAAACCCGACTTGCGCGATGGTGTCTGGTCATCGTGAACGTCCTATTTCTTATTTCCTACCTACTCTCCTTCATTTTCCGCTCCCGCTGATTTAAGGGTGTGGATGTGAAATTTCACAGTTTTCATAGCAAATCGGGAAACTATGAATTTTGTGGAATGCTATGAATCCACGCTACGAGTAGGTTTTTGGCGGCTCTATCGAAAGTTGCTATGAAGTTGCTATGAAATTTGCTATGAAAATTTACGATAGCGTATGCCAACCGATCTGCTTAGAAGAAACTCCGTCTTTCCATTCTTCCTCCCATTCCGATTCCAAAATGGTTCACCTAAAAGCCTGTTCGTAGTCGTGCGATTCATCGTACGTTCTTTGGTTTTGATTCCATAATGATTCGATTATGGTAGATTTTAGAATTACTTGGACACTCTTAATGCTAAAGTCAACCCCCTAAATCCGCTTATCAGGGGGACTTTGAAGACTTCGAGAGGGTCAGGATTATTGATAAATGTCAACTTATTTCTATAATTCACCATAAAAGACTTTGGGCCCTGCATCTAAAATCAAAAATAAATGAAGTTAAACTTGAAAAATTATGTTTTAATGCCTATAATCAAAGTTATAGGTCGTTAGAGACGCTAATTTTTATGAAGTGGTGGGTTATATCATTGACTTTATAACTTGATGCACCTCGCGCCGCATCGCCTCAAGTGGGCACAGGAGTGGCACAAGAAAATGAAGAGAAAGTAAGTAACTGAGGGTGTTTGATAAATAAGTTGTGAAGTGTCAGGATAACGGGTATCCTTTAATGCAAATCAACCCATTGAAGGCGTATCCCGTGTATTATCCTGACCTGCAAGCGTATATCACATTTCTTTTTTTCATGTTAGATGAGTTCTCAACAAACTATGGTAGATTTTAGAATTACTTGGACACTCTTAATTAATGCAAAGTCAACCGCCTATAGAAAGAAATACGCAGATTCCCCACAAATACCTGCCCACATTGCGAAAAACATCACACCACCAAAACCCTCTTAAAATCCGCGAAATCTGTGTAATCCGCGATGAAAAGAAAGTTGATGCACTCGCTAAGTATTACAATATACTCCTAAAAGGAAAGAAATAGTTAACGAAATAGAAATATTATGAGGGATGTCTAAGATATTTCTATTGAATCCAAACTATCACATGAAAATTTCTAAATTGTCCAAAGTTTAGCAGGGTAAAATAATGCAACAGGTCAACTACCCAAGTCTAAAGACTTGGGCTTGTGCGAAGCGTAATCAGCGTCCACTCCACAAGTTAAACAGTTTTCTACAGTAAAATATCGTATTGTTCTATGGTGATACGTAGAAGTGTATAGGATGCTCCCCAAGTCCTATGTCAACGCTGATGATACGATCTGGATGGGGCAACATATACCCTTTTCTAAAGGAGATTGAAACTTATGTTTCTTCCTGTAAAGACGAAAGACGGACAACAACTGATGCCGATGCATGCTGCACGTGCGAGGAAACTCGTCAAATGTGGTGAAGCAACACCTTATTGGGATAATGGTATTTATTGTATCCGTCTGAACAAAGAACCCTCTGATAGAGACACGCAAAATATTGTTGTCGGTGTTGACCCCGGTAGTAAGAAAGAGGGATTTACTGTCAAATCAGCATCTCATACCTATTTAAATGTGCAAGCAGACGCACACGATAAAGTCGGTAAGAAAGTTGAAAAGCGTCGTGAGTTGCGTAGAAGTCGTCGTTCACGGAAGTGTCCGAATCGCAAGCAGAAAAAGCACAATCTTTCTAATCGTGATCGTATGCCTGCTGGCACCCGTGCGAGGTGGGATTGGAAACTCCGTATTCTTAGCTGGTTATCTAAACTCTATCCAATCACGCACGTCTGCGTTGAAGATATTAAGGCACGGACGATACAACGTGCGCAGAAATGGAATCAGTCGTTTAGTCCACTTGAAGTCGGTAAGCAGTGGTTTTACAGAGAAATAGAAAAACGTTGGAACCTGCTAACCCTTCAAGGATACGAAACTCAAGAGATACGCGATAGGTTTGGACTCAAAAAGTCGTCTAACAAACTATCAGAGACCTTTGAGGCCCATTGCGTAGATTCTTGGTGTCTGGCACATCACGCCGTCGGTGGAAAGTATATCCCGGATAACACGGATATATTCTGTATAGCCCCTATCCCTATCAAACGCAGGTGTCTGCACCGTGAACAAGAAGCGAAAGGCAGAAAACGCAATAGATATGGTGGCACCCGGTGTCTAAACACCGTCAAGAACGCAGTCGTCAAACATATCAAACACGGACTTCTCCGCGTATCAGGACACCAAAATGGGAAACTAACACTCAGTGAAATCAATAGTAGTCAACAAGTCGTTCTTCAAGCAAAAGAAAACGAATATACCATCTTAAAACGGCTCAACTTCAAATATAAGAACGCTACTACATCCCAAACCTAAAGGATTGGGTCTTGTAGCGAAGATTAGATAAATGAAAGAAAGCCTACTTCGCTTGTTGTTGAGGGTAAGACGCTTTACATTGGGACCATTGGTCGTGGCGTGCTTCGCTTCACGCTTGCGGAATAGTGTTTCGTCGAATTTCGCTGCGTTCTACCCAACCTACAAAATCCCTCCATAAGCATTTCGGTGGTTTCCATTAGGACTCAATATTTACACGCCCAACAAAACCGATTTGAATTGCATTTTTTTCTCCGTATGTGATAGACTATATAACCATCAACTCCAGTTGGCACTGAAAGCAGGTTCTCAGCATAATATATCTGATTCCTATTCACCTGTACAGGAAGATAAATAGACATAGATAGGACTTACTAAAAAGCAGTAATTTGGGTATTTTAAACCCCCTAAATCCCCCTTATCAGGGGGACTTTAAAAGGAAATGGGTAAGTCCTAATAGAATTAGACAAACCCATATTGAGAGGATTAGAATTAAATGGCGAAAACCGAATCCGAACCTGTCGAAACGTTGCGCAATTTCCTGGAATGGGCGAGTCAATTCGACGACGGATCTATAACCAGCGCGAACTTATGAAAACTCAACAAGAGCAACATCAAACAGAGACTTAAGGAAACCTTCTTTCAAGACAGTACAGGTGAGCGCATCCATTTAGCCACAATAAAACGGAGAGAGAACATAAATGATGAATCAAATGCCAATAAATCTCTTTTGGGCGAAAGGTAACAATAATGCTTGGTATTCATTGGATCAAGTGGACTTTAGTCATAGTTACTATGATAACTTTAAAGGATTCATCTACATCATCTGGTACTGGAATAAGTTCGGTGAGCCAGTAACAATCAAAGTCGGGCAAGGAAATATTAGAGAAAGACTTAAGGCACATAACACAGATCCTCAAATTCAAGGCTACGCGCATCTGGATTTACTCGTTACATGGACGAGTCTACCACCATCCTATCTCAACGGCGTGGAGGCTTACCTCGGCAAGGTGTTGAAACCGAGAGTGGGTTCCCTGTTTCCGGATGCTAAACCTATTCCCGTGTCACTACCATTCCGTATGGATCTACTGCCGCGTCGGGTTGACCAGCAAGCACGTCCATATTGATGCATTCATTTTATTAAAAATTCTCGAAAAAACTACAGCGAAGGAGATTATCAATGGCTAAAATCAAGGTGCTGATTGCCAGTGGGATCAGCCAAGAGGTTGCGGATATGTTGCAGGACGCGCCACCGGAGATGGACATAAACTTTCTACCGGAAGGCGAATCTCTCAGTGATCACCTTTCAGATGTCGAAATCCTTTACGGAACGGTGCCGGAGTCTGCACTTCCGCATGCGACCTCCCTTCAGTGGGTGATGCAACCTTTCGTCGGCGTTGAAGGTTCAATGTATCCTGCCTTTAAAGAGAGTCCTATCACGTTGGTAAATAGTAGGCGGTTGTACGGGCCGCAGCTCGCTGAGCACGCGTTCGCGTTGCTCCTTTCACTAACCCGTGGGATCCACACACAACTCGACTTGATGCGAGAGAAAGAGTGGAAATGGCTGCCGTGTGTTGAAGTATCAGGGATGACGATGGGAATTTTGGGGCTTGGCGGTATCGGTAGGGCAGTCGCCCAACGCGCCAAAGCGTTCGACTTTAATGTGATTGCGGTAGATCCCGAACCGATGGATAAGCCAGATACTGTAGATGAGTTGGGACAACTCGATTGGCTGCCGGAGTTTTTGTCCCGCTCTGAAGTCTTGACGGTATGCTGTCCCATCACACCGGAAACCCATAAATTGCTATCCCATACAGAGTTCGATGCCTTGCCAGAGGGATGCTTCTTCATCAATGTGAGTCGCGGTAAGGTGGTTGACGAGGAAGCACTTATTGCTGCGTTGGAAAGTGGAAAAGTGGCGGGGGCAGGATTGGATGTTACCTATACTGAGCCGTGTCCACCGGATAATCCGTTATGGACGCTTCCGAACGTAATTTTAACGTCGCATACTGCTGGTGCGTCGCAGAACATCGCCAAACGCGCAATGGAGTTGTTTATTGACAACATGCACAAATATGTGAACGGCGAACCCTTAACCAACGTAGTAGATAAGGAAAAAGGGTATTAATGGTTGTCGGTTTTCAGGTATCAGTTTTCAGATGGCAAAGGCTTCCAACGCTTCGGTATCAATGGTAATACCGAGGCCGGGGGTATCATCAAGGATGAAGGCTCCATCTTTGACCGTCGGTTTTCGCGTGGTTATCTGTCCTTTCATCTCGTACGCATCAGGTGAATGCTCCATGATGAGGAAGTTGGGAATTGTCGCGGAAAATTGGACTGTCGCGGCAATCGATAAGATACCGCCGCCACCGATATGAGGTGTCACCGGAATGTTGTAGGTATCGGCGAGGCTGGCAATTCGTTTCCCTTCTGTGAGTCCGGTGCGCGCAATATCGGGCATCGTGATGTCGCAGGCACGGCGTTCAAATACCTCCCGCAATTCAAAACGGGTGCGTGTCCACTCCCCAATTGCGACGGACATATCCAATGCTTGTGCCAATGCGGCTTGCCCAGGGATGTCCTCCGGTGCCGTTGGTGATTCTAACCACATCACGTCCAATGCCTCAAGCCCGCGTCCGAGCAGCGTCGCTTCTGGTACGCTGTACTGCGTATGAACATCGACCATTAACTTGACTTGTGGACCTACGCGTTCACGAACTGCTGCGACGATCTCCAAGATTGCCGCGCGGTCCTGTGTTGCGTGAATTTTTAACCCGCCATATCCTTGGGCAACATATTCAGCTGCCCTGGCTGCGGCTGCTTCTGGTGTGCTACCACCGACACCGGCGTACAAAGGAATTGTATCCCGATACCGACCGCCAAGTACTTTGTGAACCGGTTTCCCCGTCGCTTGCCCGATGATGTCCCATAGTGCAATATCACAGCCAGCGAGTGCATCAATAAAGAAACCCGTATAGTGCCCGCGCTCGCGCATTGCTGTGAACATCCGTTGCCAGAGGTATTCCACATCAAACGGGTCTTTTCCCATGAGTATCGGATGGCACAACTCCTCAACGATTGTTTTCGATGTACGCGGTGAGACCGGACTCTGTCCTTCGCCGTAGCCGACAATGCCGTCTGACGTGGTGATTCGGACGACCATTGTTTCGTGGTGGCGTGCGTAGATGCAACGCCAACCTTCGTCTGGTAAGTAATAATTATCCGTCTGTTGTTCGGTTGGTTTTTCCTTTTGATATCGGAGTGCGAAGGCTTCAATTTGTGTTATTTTCATGGTTGTGGGTCCTTGTAGTTGTCAGTTTTCAGAAAGACTTGAACTTTTACCTGAATAAACGTAAAATATAAGCGGACGGTTCACTTTTCTGAGACCACACACCAAATTTTTATACACTGTTTATCTGTTCACTAAACCCTCCTGATAATGCCCGGCGCGGTTCCAAACCGCGCCTGCCGGATCTGGGTAAACCGGAATTACTGGTTTTACTATAAGTTCACCCGTGAATATGCCGACGCACGAAAAAATCACCTTGCGTACCATTCTCATATCTTTGCTCCTCTTGCCGTTTATCTACAAATGGCATATTGAGTGTGAGGCACTCCGGTACACCTTCCCGACATTGATGGCACCCTTCTATAGCGTTGTGTTCACACTGTTAGTCATCGCTATGTTGAACACCGTGCTAAAAAAATACGCCGCGAAGTATGCGCTGACAGGTGGTGAACTCATCAGTCTCTATATCCTGATGTCAATCACACTGCTTTTCATGTCTTACGATATGTTCCTTCCGCTGGTCTCAATTATCGTTCATGCCTTCTATTTCGGTACGCCTGAAAATGAGTGGCGCGAGTTATTCTGGGGTTATCTACCGGACTGGTTGACGATCAACGATCCGAGTGTACTTCGCGCGTTCTACTTGGGTGACGAACCGTTTTTTGAAGTCCATTATCTGACGAAGTGGATGCTTCCGACGTTCTGGTGGTGTGCCTTCACTTTCGCGCTAATCTTCGTAATGCAGTGTATCAATGTTATCATCCGTAAACAGTGGACGGAACAGGAACGCCTCGTGTATCCGATTGTCGAACTCCCGTACCAACTCGCCTACAACACAAGTCGATTCCTACGAAGTCGAGCCATGTGGTGGGGATTCGGTATTGCGGGGATCATCAGCCTTGTCAACGGGCTTAACATCTTTTTTCCGTCGATACCGGCTTTCCCGAATAAACACATTCCGCTGAGTCCGTTATTCACTGAAAAGCCGTGGACGGCTCTTCTCCGTGGCGGGAACGCGGTTATCGTCTATCCGTTCGCTGTCGGACTCGGTTTCCTGATGCCGCTTGAGTTGCTCACGTCGTGCCTACTCTTTTTCTTTCTTTATAAAGTGCAATACTTCATCGCTATCTTAAGCGGATTAGAAAACGTTCCCGGTTTCCCTTATCCGTATGAGCAGAACATCGGTGCGTATATCGGTATCTGTGCAATTGCCGTGTGGGGTACACGCCGACAGATTGGGCGGGCATTCCGCGCAGCATTCGTCCAACGGCAGATTGTGGATGCAGAAGAACCGATGCGTTATCGCACGGCGTTTTTGGGGATCCTGTTCGGGGGGATATTCATCATCGGGTTTGCGATGCGTGGCGGGATGGCGATGTGGATCGCGGTGCTGTTCTTTGCCGCGCATTTTGCGACGATTGCGATTCCGTTGACGCGTATCCGTGCACAAATCGGTTTCCCTATTCACTCAACGACCTTTATCGGACCGCACCACAGTCTCGTTAGCATACTCGGTACACGTCGCATTGGTGCCCGAAACCTGACCTGGTTCGCGCTCTTTTTTTGGTTCAATAGAGACAATCGGAGTCACCCGATGCCGCATCAACTTGAAGCGTTTAAGCTCGCTGAACGTGGTAACCTTGATGTGAAAGGGTTATCACGCCTGATGTTGGTGCTGATAATCATCGCGATGCCGTTGTGTATCTTTATGTTGGTGAATACGTTTTTTGAACTCGGTGTTAATTCCGGTAAGGTGGGTGGTCAGATTAATAGTTTCGGTGGACGCGCGTACCGTTTCCTTGAGGGGTGGCTCACTTCGCCGCGAGATGCGGACGGTGGTCATATCGCCGCGATAATAATCGGTTTCGCCGTTACAATCCTGCTGTCCGCGGTTCGCAGCCGACTCTTCTGGTGGCCGATTCATCCGCTCGGTTATGGTGTGTCGTTCCATCTCCATCTCTTTTGGGCGGCGTTTATTATCAGCGCGCTCGCTAAATGGAGTGTACTGAAATACGGTGGACTCGGTCTCTACCGGAAAACTGTGCCGCTCTTTCTCGGATTGGCACTCGGAGATTTTGCTATGGGGAGTATCTGGAACATCTTAAGTATTATCCTTGATAGACCGACGTATACGTTTTATTATTAATGGCGGTCAGCCATCAGCCGTCGGCTGTCAGCAGTCAGGAAAATAGGTGTCAGTTATCAATTTGCGAATCAATTCTTCACTTTTTTCTGAGAACATGCTATGATTTCACGCATCGTGGAGAAGGACAACTGAGAAAGATTTTAAGGCTTACCACCATACACTTCCACCCCGAGGAAAAACTATGAAACGATTTGCTTACTCTTTTCTCATCGGTTTGTTCATACTTTCATCGGCTTTCGCAATGGGGCAGAAAATAACCTCTGGTACTGTCAGTCTCTATCATCTTGCCAGAATCTTGGAGATTGAAGTATCCCTCAAACATGTCGAAAATATTGTCGTGCAAAGGGCGCAGGGACCTTATGTCGCTAAGTTTGTCATTGTTGACGTTGCCAGTCGAATCGGGATTGAATTGCAGGAGCGTAGCCTCAGCTATGAGGCGTTACAGGTGCTTGAAACACCTGTTATTGCCTACCTCAAAGCCTCATTCGATGACGAAAACCCTTCGGAGGCAGATACGACTGCTATAGAGGATTTTATTGTCGTTGAATCCGCAACCGAAGAATCGGTACGCGCGTTTGGTATGCCTCAAAAGTCTTCACAGGCGACACGCATTGATCGCGACCGCTTTTTGGAATATTGGACGGGACAAGTCCTAACACGAAGACCGCCTCTCTCCGCAGAAGCTACGCAACTGCTCGAAGATATCAAAACTGGAACAGCTGCCTACAACGCCAAGCTTAAAAGCGGTGAGGTCGAATTCTCAATTACGCTGAATCAACGGATCCGACAACAAGAGAAGAATTTCTTTGAACGTTTTTTCGCAGCAAAAGAGAAGGCGGAGGTCCAGTATGAAGAGCAGGGGTTTTGGTACATTACCTACCGATTCGATGGTGATCGCCATTTTTACGATATCAAGATGCGTAAAAAGAGGGAATTGAATGGTAAACCCCTCCGAGACTGGCACGGAATGCACTTTCAATATCGGATGGACGGTAAAACGCTGTATTTCAGAGAAAAGCCTGATACTGAATGGCAACAGCTATTCTCACATAAGGAGATACCCCTTGGGGATAAAGAGATACCCTCAGATGTTTTTGAGGCAGAGTTCAATCCTCGCTGGTGGAGTTGGCCACCTTGGGGATTTGAACAGGAAAAATTAATTCGCATCTTTAAACCGGTCAGTGTTCAGCAAGTTAACGTTGAAGGGGTGCCACACGCCTTTCTGACGCTGCAACGTACAGATTTTGATTCAATTCGTACGACTGAAATTTGGCTGGATCCGCAGAAAGCGTACCGACCGACCCGAATTTTAGCGCACCATCTCTCCCTTCCTGAGGTGTTCAGAAGCGGGCGTGATGGCGAACTCACACCACTACCGCGTGAAGCATCGCACGACCTTACCACTTATACGCACCAGTTCGCACAATTTGAACCCGACATCTGGTTCCCGAAAACTGTCACTGTGGAAAACTTGTCTGCTGTGGGTGATGAAGATAAACAACCCGCACCAGCGTATCGCAAGACAATCATGCAAATGCATCGCGCCGTTTTTAACATCCCGATTTCAGAAAAAGCGTTGGGGATAACATCGGATAGGTAGTCCGACAGACATATTTGAAACTACGGCTATTTATGGTAGATTTTAGAATTGCTTATACACTCTTAATGCTAAAGCCAACCCCCTAAATCCCCCTTATCAGGGGGACTTTCTGCACCTTTCACGTCAAAACTGAATGTCCTTAATTTGAAACACATTTGACTTTAGTAAATGTATATGTTAATCTATTTTATGGAAACTAATATCCTATATCCCGCGAAAGGTAAAGTTAATGGAACAATGGATTGAACATCTTCTTGTTGGATTACCCAGCTTAGCCCTTTTTGTGATAATTGTGGTGACGCTTGCGACACTCGGCAAAGGCGCAGATTGGCTCGTTGATGAGGCGGTAATCCTTTCAAACCGATGGGGCTTAGGCAAAGCGGTCATCGGTGCAACAATTGTAAGCATCGGCACGACGACACCAGAGGCAGCCGTCTCTGTACTCTCAGCAATACAAGGGAAGCCGGGTCTTGCGCTCGGCAATGCTGTTGGTTCAATTATTTGTGATACCGGACTTATCATCGGCTTGGCATCTCTGATCGCGCCGTTACCGATTAATCGCCAATTGGCTTCACGGTTGTCAAATGTGCAAGTAGGTGCTGGCATCCTTCTTGTGGCGGCCTGCTTTCCGTGGGCATCTCCGGCGAAAGTTTTTACGCAAGGTGGCGTTTTGCCACAACTTGTTGGTGTCGTCTTCGTTATCCTTCTGGCGTTGTATATTTGGCAGTCGATCCGATGGGCAGGTTCAACACCGTCAGATGCTGAAAGCGTAGAAGGCGCGGACGAAGCAGAAGCAGGCGCGTTCGGAACTCTCCTTAAACTCATCGGATCCATCGCTATTATTGTTGTCTCCGCCCAGATATTAATTCCAGCCGTGAGTATCATGGCAGAACGCATTGGTGTCCCGAAACATATTATCTCGGCGACACTCGTTGCGTTCGGCACATCGCTCCCGGAACTGGTAACAGCGATAACAGCAGTCAGACGTGGACACGGTGAGTTGGCAGTCGGAAATATTATCGGTGCGGATATCCTGAATGTACTTTTTGTTGCGGGTGTCTCAGCCGCTGCAACACAAGGCGGTTTACAGGCAGATGGACAGTTCTTCCAGTTCCTGTTCCCCGCGATGCTGTTTATTCTTATCGTTTTCCGATGCGGTATCTTCGTATCAGGCGATCAATTGAAACGTCCGTTTGGCGTCGTGTTGGTTGCCACATGGCTCTTGGTGACGATCTTGAGTTATGTGCTCTCAATTGAGATGCATTAGAGTATAGCGGTCAGCCATCAGCGATCAGCCGTCAGTAACTATCTGTATATGATAAGCGTAACTATAAACCGTAGTTACCAGACCTGAGGAAGACTCGAAATTGTGGTTCTTGAAAATTTGTGACAGTATGTGATAGTATAATTCCAAGTTTTGGTGAGTGTTCAAGAAGTTTCAAAGGAGGAACAATAATGAGCAACGATCAATCACCTGAGAAAGAAGTCTATCGCGCACCAGCATTTGCTGATTTCAAACCAGAACTCTCCGCACCCGGAGCCACGCCCGAAAGACTGGCGCATTTAAGGGAACACGGTTTCGTGATCATCAACGATTTTGTTGACAATCCGTGGATTCCGATGCTCCGGGAAGCGGGTCGTCGTGTTACGCAAGCGTGTGCACCGGAGAACGGCTACGATGTTATCGACTGCTCAAAAGGCTATGTTCACCGCGCCGGTGAAAACGAACCTTGGGCAATCCGCGGCATCATCCATCCGGCTTTTGAAGAACCCGATTTCGCTAAATTTTACGGTTCACCAGATTTCACGGGTTTCGTCAAGGCGTGGTGTAATGTTGAACCTGAGGACCTCGTGATGACGAACATGCTCCTCTGGTGCAATCCCCGTAAGAAAGAGAACCGACTCGGATGGCACCGAGATGTGACATGGTGGGGCACAGGCGAGAGTTACTTCTCACAAGAAGACAACCGTGGAGACGGCACTGAAGCCTATTCCGAGGAGGTTGAGCGGATCCGCTGGAAAGAGATTCAAGAAGAGAACGAGAAACGCATTACCGAACGGAAGGGTGTCGGTATGTTTTTGGCACTCGCAGATGATGAATGCCATGAACTCGTTGTCGGGAGCCACAGTCGCTGGCGCACGCCGCTTGAGCATGACGTGCTGCTCCCGAAATCCATGAAGGATCAGGGTGTACCCTATACACCGAGTTGGAACGGCACAGATCCACTGCCCGGACAGGTTGCGATTCGGTTGAAAGCTGGTCAAGCCCTCATCCGTAACGGTGCAACGATCCATACCGGACAGACTGTGCCTGAGCGTGAACGCAATACGCTGTCAATCGGCTGGTCGAAGTGGGGCGGTCCCTCCGAGGAGGAGCCAAAGGTCGTTGATGCGCGATTCGCATGGCAGCTCGATCCCGCCGTTCGTGAGGCACTTCCGCACGAATGGATGAAAACCGCATGGGATCGCTGGGCAGCAAATCACAAACTTGGTGATAGGCTTGAAGATCGCTATGCAGGCTTTGACATCGCGCGTATCAAAGCAGGCGAAGTCGTCGGTTGGCGGACTGAGTTAGAGCGTCAAGCCGCTGCTGCAGGCGATAAGTGGGAACGCTATCAAACCGTGTCTGAATCCTAAAGGCAGAAAATAGAGAGGCGGATCTTCGGATCCGCCTTTTTTGTTTTTTTTTATGTCCTACTGTAGGGGCGACGCTTATTGACTACTGACTGCCGATGGAAACCGATATCCATTAAGCCGGTGGTGCGATGAGACGGACAAACGAACTCGAAACCTCGTCCAGTTCATTCCGCACTGCTGCATCGAGTTCCCAACCGACACCGCCGAGCGTATCATCAAGCTGTTCAATTGTATCGCTGCCACTGATTGCGACTGTAACCTCTGGATGCGATAACACCCACGCTACAGCGAGTTGTGCAGGCGTTTTGCCCAATTCGGCTGCGAGTCGCTTGAGCGTTAAAACTACTTGCCCAGTCGCACCGCTCATCCGCTTTGAAAATTCATCGCGGAGTCTCGTCGCCCACAAAGTGCCTTCAGGCGGTGGCTCATCTGGAGAGTAGACCCCGCTTAACAGACCAACCGCTAACGGACTATAACACATCACACCCAACCCTTCTTCACGCACCAATCCGAACAATTCCGTCTCCATATCCCGGTTCAGCAGGTTATACATGTTCTGAATGCACATATAAGGGGTTGCGTTAATTCGATCAGCAATCCAGAGTGCCTTGCACGCCTGCCATGCCTGATGATTACAGCATCCGATATAGCGCACCTTCCCTGAACGCACCAGATCGTCCATTGCGCGAACCGTCTCTTCCTGTGGTGTTCCGTCATCATACGCATGGATGAGATAGATATCGATATGGTCGGTGTTAAGTCGTTTCAAGGAACGTTCTACCTCCCGCATGATATGGTAACGGGACAATCCAGCATCGTTCGGACCTGGACCGATATTACTGAAGACCTTTGACGTAATCACAACGTCGTCGCGTTTGCCCTGAATCGCTTTGCCGAGGATCTCCTCAGAGCGACCGATGTTGGCGCGATCGTCCATGAGACCGTAGATGTTAGCGCAATCGATAAAGTTAATGCCGGCATCAATGGCGTGTTCAACGAGTCTTTGGGCATCACTTGCGTCGCTTTGTCCTCTGAGTCCTAAACCTAAAGCGAGTGGACTGACTTTAACCCCTGCTTTTCCAAAATTAACGTATTCCATAGACAGAGTTCCTTTACCTTTCGTAGATAGAATTTCAAACAGGCGAGGTCTCAAACCGCGCCAGCAAAAGTGTATTCTCAATTATGAGTTTTATTGTCATTTTCGTTCATTAGCAATGCATCTACAACCCGTTGCATATCTTTCGGCATCGGTGCTGAAAATGTTGAGTTTTCACCCGTTGCCGGATGCACAAAACCGAGCAATCGGGCATGCAACGCCTGACGCTTGAGTTGCGCGAGTGCGTGTTTCAGTGCTCCTGTATTGGCATCGTTGATGGCGCGTTGTTCGCCGCCATATATCGCATCACCCGCAACAGGATGCCCGATATGTTGCAGATGGACACGGATCTGATGGAGCCGTCCGGTCTCCAATGTGAGTTGGAGGCGCGCGAATTTGGGATATGTCTCTAAGACTTCATAGTGTGTAACGGCATGCCGTCCGTGACTTTCAACCGTTGTCATTCGTCGTCGATCACGGCGACTCCTGGCGATTTGGGCATCAATCGTTCCTGTGGTTTTCGCGGGGATACCACACACGATAGCGATATATTGACGCGTAATGCTGTGCTTCTCAAATTGCGCGGAGAGTTCGCGATGCACAACATCTGTTTTCGCAACAACGAGGCTACCGGACGTATCCTTGTCCAGTCTATGAACAATCCCAGGTCTCTCGATTCCACCGATACCCGATAGGTCTGTACAGTGCGCCAGCAACGCGTTAACGAGTGTACCTGTGTAGACACCGTTCGCAGGATGAACGAGCATACCTGCAGGTTTGTTCAGAACGATTAAGTGGCTATCCTCGTAAAGGATATCAAGCGCAATGTTCTCAGGTGCTATGGTATCCAAAGGGCGCGGCGGCGGAAGCGTTAGGTTAACCTCGTCGCCGTCTCGAAGTGCATAACTCGGTTGTTTCACTACCTTGTCGTTGATGGTGACGTTGCCGTCGCGAATCAGTCGCTGCAGATGGGTTCGAGACATATCTTCAGTCGCACGCATCAGAAACCGATCCAAACGGGTGCCGTGCTGCTCTTTTTGGATGTGGTAGACTGTAGTTTCATTCTGCATCCAAGCCATTATATACCTTCATGTTGTATTTGTCAATTCTACAATTGATTTGACACTGTTCACGGAATGTGATAATCTTTATGTATTAGGGTTTCAGATGCCCGATGACAGGGTGATGCAATGCGAAATATCAAACTCGTGCTTGAGTATGACGGCACGAATTACCACGGATGGCAGACACAGCCGAACCTGCCAACAGTCCAAGCCACAGTCGAAGATGCCTTGACCAAACTAACGAAAACGCCGATACAGATCATTGGGGCGGGGAGGACGGATAGCGGTGTCCACGCGGCGGGACAGGTTGCGAATTTCCATACGACTGCACAGATGCCACCCATCGCTTTTCAAAAAGGACTTAATGCCACGCTGCCCCGGGATATTGTTGTCTGCTCCGCAACAGAAGTGCCCGTCGAGTTTCATGCCCGTTTCAGTGCCACAAGTCGGCGGTATCGGTACACGATTTTGAATCGTGAATATCCGAGTGCGCTTTCGCGACAGACAAGTTACTTTTTTCCGGCGGAAGTCGATGTTACACGCATAAACGCGTTGTGCCAAACACTGGTTGGCAAACACGACTTTTCTTCGTTCCAAAAAGTGGGAAGTGACCGGAAAAATCCTGTCTGTGAAATTTATGAGGTGCATTGGTGGCAAAAAGAGCCGTACGTCTATTTTGAGATCGAAGCGGATTCGTTTCTACGGGGTATGGTTCGTGCTATCACCGGCACTGTCTTAACTTTTAATCGCAAGTTTTTGCTTGCAAGCGGCGGAAAAAATATGAAATATCAGGATGCTGACACGCAATTTCGCCGGATTTTAGAAGCCAAAGATCGAGCCGCAGCCGGGATGTCAGCACCCGCACACGGGTTATCACTCATCTGCGTCAAATATTCCATATAGTTGTCAGCGGAATAGCCGTCAGCAATCAGCCGTTAGTTAAGAGCAGTGTTTTTGCTTGGGGATTTTCCCTGATTAAATCAAACGCTTCTTTACTGACTGCTGATAGCCGATGACTGACAACCACTTAAAAGGAGTTCTCTATGAACTACAGCCAAGTCTTGAATGAATTGGAAACTTTAGTCAACGAAACCTTTGGGCTTTGGGAACATAATCGGGTCGGCTTCCAATGGCGGCACTATACATGGAACCACACCATGCGTGTGCGTGCGACGAGTATGGAACTCGGTAGACGGGAAGGCGGCGACGTGAAACTGCTTGAAGTTGCCGGCACCCTGCACGACATCACTAAACGATATGACGGTGATTTTAAGACCGACGCGGAAGGAAAACGGGTCTTCACTCCTGATGGTTTCTGGTTAAACGAGACGCTGACACCCGCAGGCCAGAACGTCGTTACGGAACTTTACAACAAGCATAATCTCCACGGTAAGGTCCATCACGAATCCGGGGCAGTTATTACTGAGAATATCTTGGCGATGTACGACTTTGAACCGGCTTTTGTAGAAGCTGCGACGGCTGTTGTCTTCGCACATCTAAAGCCTACGAACCTCACAGAGGAGAATTTTAAACTGCTCTACAACAGGATCGAAAACCAGATCCTCTATGACGCTGATACCATGGATCCGAACGTCGGCTATACCGGTTTTTTCCGAAACATTCACATCCACGCTTATTTCGCACTGCAACGCGGAAACTTCGACTTAGAAGATTATGTGCGGAACCTGCCGCGTTGGATTAACTCCAAGCAGGAATTCGTTGACAAACTTCTAACCGAATCCTCTCGTGAACTTGCGCAAACGCGACAAGATAGGAATCAGCAGCTTTTCAGACTCATGGTAGACGAATTAGAGGATATGGAGATCAATCGGAAATACGGGCTGCTCGGTGTCATTGACTATTTCGTGAGTGTAAACGAAGATCCGCATTTCCTGAATCAACTTGACCACCTGATAAACGAGTGGCTTCCCCAAAGGAGACAGTGGCTTGCAGAAGAGGAAAAAGACGCATCTGCACGCGACCGCGCCCAAGCCGCAATCGATCGCGTTGATAATTTCCTGACCTTGATGACCCGCGAAAGCAGAGGAGAAATTTAACAGGACCTACGCATTTTTCCATGATAACGGACGTCCTACACACTGCAGGCGGGGTTTTTAGGGGAAACACCCTATCAAAAACACCCCACCTGCAAAAAGGGCTGCGTAAGTCCTAATTTAAGAAGGAGCTATTTTATGAACAGCCCAGCAACAGGCGAACGGACAGACATGATCCAAATTCCGTATCCTGAAGATCTCTACCGCTTTGACACGGCTGCCAAGGGGATTTCTGGCGGATTTCCAGCTGTAACTGAAGCGGATATCGAGTATTTTCATCAATACGGGTATCTCGTTATCAACGACGCTTTTAGTCCTACTGAAGTTGAGGATGCACTGGCAGGTATGGTTTATCTCATGGATGAAAACGATCCCGATTTCCGGGCGATCCAATTTGAACCGAAACTCGCTAAGGAGAAGGACGAGAGGGATGGTGAGGAACGCCGTGATGCCATCAGAAAAATCTTCCGGTTTGTAGATCACGAACCGCGTCTGAACGCGATGGCAGCCCATTCCGGACTGCTCGGTGTCCTTGAACAGATTATGGGCGATACGCCTGAGTTGTTCCAAGATATGGCACTCGTCAAACCGCCGCGTCACGGGTCAGAGAAGCCGTGGCATCAGGATTGTGCCTATTTTAACTTACAGGAAGGAACAACCGTTGTCGGTGTATGGATCGCTTTAGATGAAGCGACCGCTGAGAATGGATGCTTGCACATTATCCCCGGTTCGCACATTGAGGGACCGATGATCCATTTCAAACGTCGCGATTGGCAGATTTGTGATACGGATGTGCCGGTCGCGCGCGACACGATGGTCCCGCTTAAACCAGGTGGCTGTCTCTTTTGGCACGGGTTGACGCATCACGGGAGTCCAGTCAACCAGTCCGAGCAACGGCGGCGCGCACTTCAATTCCATTACAAACCGGCGAGTGCTGGCGAAGTCACGACACAAGAACGCATGGAAGTTTATGGCAGTGAAGGAAAGGATGTAGATTGCTGATGATTGGCTATCGGCTGTCAGCCGTCGGCTATCAGCGAAGAGGTTTTCTGGTAAATCAGGGTTCTCTGTCCTGACCGCCGATAGCCGACAACCGACAACTATTAATCTACTACTTAGGACTTACGCAGCCGCCTTTGCAGGCGGGGTTTCAAACCCCGCCTGCAGTCTGAAAGACTATTTCTGTTCCGGAAATGGTGCTCGGATGTCGTAACGTCCTTCGACAAATACCGGCAATTTTCCACCTTCAACCAATAGGTCAAGCGGGTTCGGACGCGTTGTTAAGGGGAAGGTTACGACGTCCTGAATGCGCAACGATTCGTAAATCGCCATCAGGATTTCTATCGTGCAAAGCCCGTGTCTGCCAGCGTTGCGGTGTTCATCGACATCGCCTTCGATCCAAGCCAACATCTCGTTAAATTGATTCGGTTCACTTTGACGCGGTTTGATCGTCTGCCATCCAGCGGCTTTGCTGTTCAGAAGTTCAATCGTACCGTCGCTACCACGGCGTAGCTGCCCGTCATCACCATAAACAGCATCCCCGCGAAGTCCCGGTTCTGGTAGATCGCTTTCGTAGATACCGCGGATACCGCCTTCAAAGCAGATTTCTGCCATGCAGAGGTCTTCGGTCCTCACACGACGTTCCCAACGGTCAGTTTTCCGTGCTGCCTGACCAATGAGCCATAACGGATCTGGATCTCCAAGGATAAAACGCATTTCATCAACTTCGTGCGTTCCACGATTGAGTAGTCCATGCCCGTCGCGACGGAGCATCGCTTGGGGTTGACCGATCGCACCCTCTTGGATGAGCCGCCGTGCCTCGCAGTTCTGCGAACTGAACCGTCGTTGATGCCCAACGACCAATTTCACGTCGTGCTTCTCGCAAGCATCCATCATGTCTTGTGCATCACCGACAGAAGCCGCCATCGGTTTCTCGGTAATAACACCCAAGACCCCATTTTCAGCAGCGGCGATTGTCGGTTCGGCACGCACGCTCTGCCACGTGGTAATGCTGACGATGTCTAAATCCTCTTTTTCGCACATTTCACCGAAATCGGTATAGTGGGTCGGAAGCGAAAATTCCTCTGCGAATTTTGCGGCGGACGCTTCGTTGATGTCCGAAGCCGTGACCACTTCGGCACGACCTGTATTCGTCCAATTGTTCGCGTGGGAACGTCCCATGCCACCGCATCCAATAATTCCGACACGATATGTTTTATCTGCCATTTGTCATACCTTTCCGTAATAGGACTTACGCAAATTTAACACGCGATAGTAGATTTTTTTAGTTTTAAACCCCCTAAATCCCCCTTATCAGGGGGACTTTAGGAGCAAATGCATAAGTCCTACGTAATTAAGATTATGAAACTGAAATCAAATATTACCAAAAATTGTCCATCAACGCAAGCAAATTCTGGGAAAAGAGATAACATGTGTCTATTTTGCCACAATTTACTTAACTGAAAAGCCTTGTAACGCCTAAGTTTGTAACAGGTACCCGATTGGCATCGTTTATGCTATAAAAGCAATAAAACCCGTACATTCCGTGACGAGGATTTGTAAGGAGACGGATAAATGGAAAGATTAATAATTAAAGGCGGTACCAGACTTGAAGGGACAATCCCTGTGAGTGGATGCAAAAATGCGGTTCTCCCCATCGCGGTCGCTGCTGCGATCCTTGGAGACGGTGTGAGTGTGCTCCATAACGTCCCGAACCTAACAGATGTCAGAACCCTACGTGCTGTGTTAGAAGGGCTTGGTGCTACAATAAAACTTAAAAATTCGACACTCTATATTGAACCCATAAACCACTTGGAATTTGAGGCGCCTTACGATCTGGTTCGCAAAATGCGCGCCTCTATTTATGTACTTGGTCCCCTCGTGGCGAAACTTGGAAAAGCGAAAGTCTCATTTCCTGGCGGGTGCGCTATTGGTCCGCGACCGATCGACTTGCACATTCGCGGCTTGGAGCATTTGGGGGCGGAAGTGACGGTTCAAGAGGGATACATTTACGCGCAAGCGGCGCGTTTAGTCGGCACTGAGATGTATCTTACCGGGCAACATGGACCCAGCGTCGGCGCGACGGCGAACGTAATGATGGCGGCTACGCTGGCACAAGGCACGACGGTCATCCGCGGCGCGGCATGTGAACCGCATATCTCTGACCTTGCACGCTTCCTCAATGCGATGGGAGCAGACATTGACGGTATCGGGACATCCGTGCTAACGATTCGTGGTGTCAAGCAGCTGCGTGGCACCGAACATACCGTCATCTCTGACGATATTGAGGCGGGTACTTTTATTGTCGCGGGGGCTATTACGCGAGGCGATGTTTACGTCAAAGGGATTACGCCGCAACAAATCCCCGCTATTTCGGAGAAGATTGTTGAGGCAGGCGTTGAATTAGATTGGGATGCCAACGGTGTCCGTGTCACAACGCCGCGAGAGATCAGTGGCATCGATGTTGCTACTGCGCCTTTCCCAGGTTTCCCAACAGATATGCAGGCGCAAATCATGGGGATGCTCTGCCTCGCGTCAGGGACGAGCATTATCAGCGAAAACGTTCATACAGACCGATTTATCCATGCTGCTGAACTGAACCGAATGGGCGCGGATATCATGCTTGATGGCGGTAAGGCGATCATCAATGGTGTGTCGAGTTTGAGTGGCGCGCCTGTGATGGCTTCCGATCTACGCGCTGGCGCGGTACTCGTTGCAGCCGGGATGGCAGCGTCAGGTGAAACTGTCCTCTCGCGGGTCTATCATATTGACCGTGGATACGAGTCTATTGAGAAAAAACTTAACAATGTCGGTGCGAATATTACGAGAGTCAAAGATTAATCACTCCGGTAGATAGAAAGGATAAGTTATTCAGGAATGCTACGAATTGTTGAAACCCATACCCCAGCGGCTGATACTTTCCTCTCAAAGTTGAAAGCACGCGGTAAATTGGAAGATGAAAGTATCTTGAAAACAGTCCATCGCACTTTGAGCGATGTGCAGGCCGAAGGCGATAAAGCTGTTGTGCGATATACGCGTAAGCTCGATGCGCCGCGTATCTCTACCAAAGAGCTGAAGGTATCAAGAGAAGAAATTGGGAACGCCTATTCAGAAGTCACCGACGAATATATTGAGGCAATTACACACGCTCGAACCAACATTGAACGATTTCACCAAAAACAGCTGCGGACTTCCTGGATGTCAACTGAGGCGGATGGTGTCGTGCTCGGACAGTTAATTCGTCCGTTGAAGCGCGTCGGGGTTTGTGTGCCATCTGTTAGCCAGCTTTTGGTATCTTCTTTGTTGATGGCCGTGCTCCCCGCTACAGTCGCTGGTGTGAAAGAGATAGCCGTCTGTACTGCCCCAATGCGCAACCGGCATATTAATCCGTATATGCTCGTTGCTGCAGCGGAATGCGGCATTCAAGAAATCTACAAATGTGGTGGTGCCCAAGCCGTCGCAGCGATGGCGTATGGTACCGACACTATCCCACCTGTCGATAAAATTGTTGGTCCCGGGAACCTCTATGTACAATTTGCGAAAAAAGAGGTTTATGGACACGTTGACATAGACAAACTGGCAGGTCCAAGCGAAATTCTTGTTATCGCGGATAGCACAGCTGACCCCGATTATGTCGCTGCCGATCTCATCTCACAAGCAGAACATGGCCCCGAGTGTGCTGCGATCCTTGTTACCTCCTCATTGGGTTTCGCTGAACAGGTCAAAACAGCTATTGAGGTACAAGGTAAATCCTTACCTCGCCACGATCTTCTGACACAAGCGTTTAAAAACTACGGTGTTGCTTTTGTCACTCCTAATATTGCGGAAGCTGTAACTTTGGCGAATGAAATTGCCCCCGAGCACCTCGAACTCCACATAGAGAATCCTATGGACTGGCTTGGAGATGTCGAAAATGCTGGAGCTATCTTCATCGGGCCTTATTCTCCAGAAGCGGTTGGAGATTACATTGCCGGGCCCAACGCAATTCTACCAACTGGTACCGCGCCACGCTACGCCTCACCCTTAAACATTGACGATTTTCTGAAAAAAACAAGCCTTGTCTCTTATACCAAGACCGCCTTGGCGAAAGTTACACCGTCAGTTGTCAAGCTCGCCGAGGTAGAAGGACTTGAGGGGCATGCGGCTTCCTTGAAAATCCGATTTGAAGAAGATTAACCTGATACCCCGGAACCACAACAAATGTTTTTGATACCCCTCGGTCTATTATTCCACCTCTCTGCTCCCAATACCCCAATAGAGAGACCTCATCTGTCTCCAGTCGCGACGTTTTCGGTCGTCGGATATGATCCGGAAACGGGTGCGCTCGGTATTGCTGTTCAGTCCAAATTTTTTGCTGTTGGATCGGTTGTACCGTGGGCGGAAGCTGAGGTTGGTGCCATTGCGACGCAATCTTGGGCAAACACGACGTACGGACCCAAAGGTTTAAAACTCCTCAGAAGCGGACTTTCCGCAGAACAGGCCCTGCAACGTCTCATCGCGGATGACCCAGGCCGCGCAACGCGGCAGGTCGGTATCGTGGATGCGAAAGGGAACGTCGCTAACTACACTGGCGATGCATGTAACGCCTGGGCAGGTGCCGTTTCGGGTGAACACTACACCGCTCAAGGCAATATCCTTGCAGGTGAAGACGTTGTTAAAGCGATGGGTAAAGCGTATGAGGAAACGGACGGTGAACTCGCTGACAAATTAATGGCGGCACTCTTTGCTGGACAAGCGGCTGGCGGGGACACGCGTGGACAGCAATCTGCCGCACTACTCGTCGTTCAAGAGAATGGGGGGTATGGCGGTTTCAATGACCGGTACATTGATCTGCGCGTCGATGACGCTGAGGAACCGATTGAAGAACTTCAACGGTTATTGGAGATTCACAAGGAATTGGTGCCTCGGTAGATGCTATCGGCAGCACTCGCGTGTTCGGTGGGTGGAGCTATTCCGTTGTTGGTTCATCTAATACCAGCAGTGGACGATTAAAACGGGAACGGATGTGATTCAGTGCCGATAGTACCATTGGTGAACGTATGATACGACGCTCCAATTTACGTTTGCCCGGAATATCGCTGATGACGATACCGGTCAATACCGTCAAAACCCCTTGCCCGGGTAAAGGTATCAGGATAATCCCGACAATAATAAGAATAACAGCGACCAAATTTTTCAGGAGAATCAGCCCGCCCCACAAAAAGGGTTTTCTGATACGATTTGCCCGTCTTTTAGTCCGAAAATAGTCGCAGGGTAGGTAAGCGATGACCAGTGCGCAGAGGAAGATACTGCCCACTAAGCTGGCGCCCGAAATGATACCGACGACCAACCCGTGTGCTTTAAGCCACCCAAAGACAGCCAGACAGAAAGCTTTGAAAGTATCAACAAACGACAAGGGGAGCCTCCTCTAATAACTCATCGGCGTGAAACAGCACCACCGTCAACGGTCATAATATCGCCGCTAATATAGGCGGCTTCATCGGAAGCGAGAAACAATACCGCGCCGATGTAGTCCCATACTGTTGCCCCACGCTCAAGCGGTGGTGCGTCTGCAGGCGCGAGCGGCAAATCTGGGAGTGTGTCATCATCAGGGATGTTCTGCGATGCATTCATACCGGTTGGTGCCCCGCCACCCGGTGCGACCGCATTTACGGTTATACCGTGTGGACGCAGTTCAAGTGCCAGACTTCGTGTCAACCGATTCAGTGCCGCTTTGCTGACACAATAGCTGAGGACACCAATGTGTGATTCTTCGGCATAAATAGACGAATTGTTAATGATACGTCCCTGTATGCCCTGTTCTATCATTACCTTAGCGGCTGCCTGTGCACATAACAAGCATCCCTTCACATTAACCGCCATTACGCTATCAAATAGGTCCGGCGTGAGTTCAAACAACGTTTGACGACCAAGGATACCTGCGTTATTGAACAGAATATCAATCCGTTTAAATGTATCCACTGCCGTATTTACTGCCGTTTGAACCTGCTCAGGTATGGTAACATCTAAAGGCACAGCGATCGCTTTTCCACCTTCGGTACGGACTTCTTCGGCGACAGCATTCGCGCTTCTGCCACCGGCGACGACGACAGCGGCACCCTCGCGAGCGAAGGCTAAACACGCAGCTCTCCCGATACCTAACGGTCCACCCCCACCTGTTACAAATGCGACCCGGTTTTCAAAACGCATCCGGTCCTCCATACAACAAATATTTGATTAATTTCTGTTTTTTTTATTCTGTTACCATTTTATCATAACGTCTATTATTTTACAAGGTTTCACCTGATTTAGGGTGTGTAAAGTTTTTGGCAGCGGTTATTTTGTATGACTGTTGAAGAATATGTTGGAAAGTGGTATCCTTTCCTAAAAGAGTTTAGATAGGTTTTTAGATAGGAGAGGATACCTAATGGATATTTTAGCGATTATTGACCAAGAAGTCAAAGAGATTTTTTCAGAGACTGTTTTGGATACGTCTGCCGGCGTAGAAGTCCTTGAGAGAGAAGTTTTAGAGTTGACGCGGGAGTTGGGTCGTAAGGTCTTAGAAACGTGTCTCTCAGAAAGTGCGAATGATGCCTCATCTGTATCCGTGTTGTGTTCTGCCTGTAAAGGCAAGTTGCGTCGTTTTCGTAAGCGTCAGCGTTATGTTCAGACGTTATGTGGTGTTGTTGGTGTTTCTCGTTGGGTGTATCGTTGTGATGCGTGTAATGTTTATGACGTGCCGTGGGATTCTCGGGTCGGTCTGAAAGAAGGGTTCACGGTGTCTGTTGCCGAATCAATGTGTCGTCTTTCTGCGCGTTTGGACTTTAGAGAAGCCTCAGAGGAGTTGGCACATCACGGTATAAAGGTGAGTCACAGAACACTTCAACAGAAAGTCGGTAAGTGGTCAGAAGGCGAAAGCGTTTCAGCTTATGTTGATCAACACTGCCTTGAGACAGGTTCACGGTGGTATGTCAGTTGTGATGGTGTTCATACACTCTCTCAGGATGGCAGTTATCATGAAGTCAAGGTGGGGTGTCTGTATAGAGATTACCCGCAACTTGATTCTAAGTCGGTGGCATCTGCGCGGTCGAAGAGTCTTCGCTATGTTGCCTCTCACAGCGATGCGGCGAGTTTTGGTGAACAGTGGTTCGACTTAGCGACAGCGAGTGGTATCTACAAAGACGAGACGGATACCGAGGAGGTGGTCGTCATCGGCGATGGTGCGGCGTGGATATGGAACTTATCTGATGAATACTTTCCCGGTGCTGTTGAGATCGTTGACTATATGCATGCGAAATCTCATCTTTATGAAGTGGCGAAGCAGGCATTTGGTGAAAAAGCCTACGAAAGTATTCACTCATGGGTTGAAGCGACAGAGCCATTTCTCTATGCGGGTGATACTGAGACAGTCGTTTTGCGGATCCGTGCCTTGAGTGTCGGGAACGCGATGCTCTCGGAAGTTCTTCAAAGAGAAGTCGGTTATTTTCAGAAGCATTCAAAGCGGATGCAATATCAAACATTTGCTGAAAAGGGGTATCACATCGGCAGTGGTCTCATTGAGTCGGCGTGTAAACACGTTGTTGCTCAGCGGTGTAAGCAAGCCTCTATGAAATGGAGCCAGACGGGTATAAATGCGGTTCTGTTCTGGAGGTGTTTACTCAAAAGCAGGGCTTGGGATACCTTCTGGGATCAACAGACCCAAAATGCCGCATAAACTTGGTGACAAAAACTTTACACACCCCCTGATTTATGCAAGGGTTATCAGTTTTCAGTTACCGATTGTCAGTGGTCAGTAGGCGAGGCTGAAACCTCACCTGCGAAGCGCGAGGTCGCGTGAACGGTTCTATGATTTGTTAGATACATTTAGACGTGAAAATCTTCATTGTAATCTCCGATAAGTTTAGATGTAATTCGGATATCACCACTATAGGGTTCTAATTAGATAGGATTTACGCATTTCCTTCTTCCCGTCAAGACCGATGCTTAGTTTGTCGGATGTGGACGCGTCAACGCGTTCTTTTTCCTTGACAAAAAGTGTCAAAAGATGTATACTATTTTTGTAGTGTACAGTAATTTATGTTTCATTTCGCGTTTCATAAGAAAAAAGGACTCTCATAGTGGCGCAGACGCAAAAACCGATTCGCTGGTGGCCTCTTTTTATTATCCTCAGTCTTGCCATTTTAGGTATCATCGTCATCTGGATAATAGAAGCAGGGCATCGCCAAGACAAGGTCTTTTGGATAACGATGGTTGTTATCCTTACAACCCTCCTGGGAGTCTTGTGGCTATTAGGTTTTTCCCGTTTGCGCTGGCGGATTAAGTTCATTGCCGTTGCTATAGTTGCCTTGTGTGTTTTCCTCAGCACAAGTCTATTTCAGTTCAAAGGATTCAGCGGCGATCTTATACCGATATTTGAATGGCGGTGGCACCAGGAAACGACCCGTTTCCGACAGGACACAGATGAAACATCTACACCGCAAATATCCACCACCGACTACCCACAATACCTCGGACAGCACCGTAACGGGGTCGTAACGGATATCCAGTTAAACCTTGATTGGGACACACATCCGCCGAAACTCGTCTGGCGACAATCTATTGGCGCGGGGTGGTCAGGCTTTGCAGTCGTTGGAAATTCAGCCATCACGCAAGAACAAGAAGACGATTGGGAAAAAGTGGTCTGTTACGAATTACACACCGGCGAAGTAAAGTGGAGCCATCGAGATCAGGCACGTTTCTACGCGCCGCCTGCGGGGCTTGGACCGCGTGCTACACCAACGATCTTAGGAAATCGGGTTTACACTGTCGGTTCAACAGGGATTCTCAACTGTCTGGATTTTGAAACGGGTGAACAGCTCTGGACGACCCATATTTTTGAAGAAAACAGAGCGGAACCCCCGCCTTGGGGTGTCAGTATTTCACCGCTTGTTTTCGGTGAACTTGTTATCGTCAGTGCGGGTGGTGCTGTGGCATACCACAGGGAAACAGGCGAAATCGTATGGACAGGGTACCGGACACGAAGCGGTTATAGTTCGCCACTCCTTACAACCTTGGCAGGCACCGAACAGATCATTCTCTTTAATCAAAGATTGATCACCGCACATGAACCTTTAACCGGTAAACTTTTGTGGAAGCAGCCCTGGTCGGAAAGATACGCGGAATGTGTCGCACAACCGGTACCACTTCCCGATGACAAACTTCTTGTCTCAACCGGCTACGGTGTCGGTGCTAAACTTTACCATATCTCACGTAACCCTACGGGTGAATTCAACGTTTCAGTTGTATGGGAGACTGTGTACCTGAAAGCAAAATTCACTAATATTATCTATCACGAAAATTATCTGTATGGGCTTGATGATGGGATATTTGCTTGCATAAATCCGGTTGACGGTAAACGTCAATGGAAACGCGGCAGATACGGACACGGGCAGACGTTATTAATTTCAGATGTCCTACTTGTGTTGGCTGAATCAGGTGAAATCGTTCTTGTAGAACCTGATTCCGAAGCCCATATTGAACATGCACGTTTCGCAGCACTGAACGGTCTAACATGGAACACCCCAGCACTTGCTGGGCACTACCTACTCGTACGGAACGACCGAGAGGCAGCGTGCTACCAATTGCCAGTTATAAGCACAAGTGAGGACACTCACGCGAAATAATTCGCAACCCTGATAGACCCCGCACTCATAATATTATATTCCTCACTCACACTAAGGGTAAAATGAAAAAGGAAAAGGACAGTAGGATGTTTAGACGTACAACAAAGTTAGTCACACTTTTAGTCTGTTGCAGCCTCTCATTATTGCTTCCGATCTTTATATCGCCAGCGGCACCGTACCGGAACATTCCGCGCAAATACCAAAGTACGATTGATTCGCATTTGGAGGCAGATTTTGAACGTTATATCAAAAGCCGGCGGAGCCGGCGCGTCTTGGCAACAACAGATCGGACAAGCTTCGTCGTCTACGATATTTCAAAAAATAAAAAATTAGTGTCAATCAACGAAGATCGGCAAATGATGGCAGCTTCGCTTATTAAGAACTTTGTGATGCTCGCCTATTTCCACGAGGTTAAATACGGACGCCAAAAACACACCGCTGCCAACAAAGGTAAACTCCGAGCAATGATTCAGTGGAGTTCAAATACTGAAACCAACTATTTTATTCGGTTACTTGGTGGACATGCGCGTGTGAATCGGATACTGAAAAGCAATTATCCCTATTTTAAGCAGACTCGGATTGTGGAACGTATTCCCTACGGCGGACGCACCTATAAGAACATGACTTCGGCGCGCGATCTAACTACCTTTTTCCTCAAATTGTGGCAAGGAAAGCTTCCCTTTTCGGAAAAAATGAAGTGGTACTTCAATCTCAAAAATGGAGACTATATCTTTAAGCAAACTTACATCCCGGCTTCAGTCAGGGTTTATAACAAAACCGGAACGGTCTATGGGTTGGTAGGTGATGGGGGTGTATTGGTTTTCCGAGACCCGAAAGGTAAAGCGAGACCCTACATTTTCATCGGAATGATTGAGGATAGGACAAAGACGAACACGAGAAATCGGTGGCAATCCTTTTATAATTGGAAGAGCCGACGGTCCTATATTTTGCGAAGACTTTCTGAACAGGCTTATAAATACATTTATGAAAATCACTACGGCGGTAGACTCGCCCGCCGCTAACCGTTGGAAGGGGAATTCTATGCGACGCATTGTTGACATCGGCAGACGCATTGAACTCGTACCCATTGACCCACACTTCCACGACATCACTATAGGACTCTATCGCCAGCAAACTGTTGATACAACTACAGGTCAACAGTCTCCTGTTTTTTGGGTACATACCTACAGCCACATTTCGGGGGCTGCCGAGAGAATCGAAAACGTCAGACAAGCGATGCAAACACTTGGTGGAATGCTAAAAACGGCTGACGGTTTGCTCTATTTCCCTTGTAAGAGTGCACACGAGGCCGCGTGTCGTCGGGTCTTTTTAGAAGCGTGTAAACTTGATCTGAACACCGATCCTGAACCATATCCCCTCAGCATACTTGATAAGAAATCGCAGCTCACTATTAAGGTCGATTCTATGGGTGAAGGGGTCTACCGAGTCACAGCAGAAAGTGACGGGAGAGCGGCAGCCCGACGGATCTCAGCAATCGCGGGTGGCTTAATGAAATTGGGTGAAATGGAAAGCGTCGAAACCGATACTAAAGACACTGTCGCTTTTCCTTGTGCACAGTCGCACGATGCGCTTGTCGGACTTCTACTGACACGTGCGCCAAATGTTAGAGTGGTCTTGCGTGAAGAAGAAATGGACGCTACACGTGGCGTGCTCACTGCACCGAGCCAACAAATGTAAAGGAAATTGAAGATGCAAAATGACATGACAGGTCGTGAACGTGTACTCGCTGCATTCCGTAATGAACCCACTGACCGCACCCCCGTCTGCAATCCGACATCCGTCGCAACCGTCGAATTGATGGATCTTGTGGACGCGCCCTTTCCACAGGCGAATCGAGAGCCGGAACTCATGGCGCGTCTTGCTGCTACAAGCTATACCGAACTCGGCTTTGACACCATCATGCCCGTCTTCACGATTATTCAAGAATCCAGCGCACTCGGGTGCAAAATACAGTGGGAACAGAAGGACAACTGGCCCACCGTTAAAATGCGTGAACCGATCTGGGAAGATGTCGATGACATCACTATCCCCAATGATTTCCTCACACATCCAGATACCCGATGTGTACTCGAGGCGATTAAAATCCTGAAGAAAGAATACGGTGATGATGTTGCTGTTATTGGTAAAACAATGGGACCTTGGTCGCTCGGCTACCACTGCTTCGGCGTTGAACCGTTCCTATTGCTGTCGCTTGATGATCCGGGTAAGACGAAACTCGCGCTGGATCGGATGAAGGAAGCCACCGTGCAATTCGGCGTTGCTCAGATTGAAGCAGGTGCCGATGCGCTTACACTTCCTGACCACGCGACGGGGGATCTTGTCAGCGGCGAATACTATCAACGCTATCTCCGCGATCTCCACATCGAGTTCGTTGATCGTATCCCTATCCCTTTAATACTGCACATCTGCGGACGGACCGTTGACAGGATGGAATACATCGCGCAAACCGGTATGGCAGCCTTCCATTATGATTCTAAAAATGAACCGCAAGAATCCATGGACATTGTGAAAGAGCGCATTGCCCTCGTCGGAAACATCAATAACCCTGAAACACTGTTTGCTAAAGAACCGGAAGACGTTAAAGCAGAAGTGGTGAAAAATTTGGAAGCAGGCGTTCCGCTGATTGGACCGGAATGCGCAATTCCACTGCAGACCACTATTGAAAACCTTCAAGCGATTCCAGAGGCGGTGCAGGAATGGCATCGCGCACGGGTATAATAGATAGGATTTAGGCACGCAAATAGGACTTACGCATCCCCCTTTCTGGCGGGGTTTCAAACCCCGCCAGCAGGGCATCGTGCAGGAGAAAATTCATGAAAAAATTGATTTGTTCAGTGCTAACACTAAGTTTAGCACTGTTCGTTTTAACAGCAAGTTATGCGCAAGAAGATGTGGATATTGACATCTTGAGGGCAGCTGATGTTAATACTGACGGGATGATAAATATCCTTGATCTGGTGCTGGTCGCCGGGTTCCTCGGCGAGACACCTACCGAAGATCAAACCGTAAACCCAGATGTCAACGGTGATGGTCAGGTCAATATCCTTGACTTGGTCCTTGTCGCGAACCATCTTGGCGAAACCGTCAGACTGCTTTCGGTGTTCGTGAGTGTGGATCCAGCGATTGACTCCGAGATGATTGTGGATGATACCATCACTCTGATGTTTGACAATCCCCCGGAGGATGTTACGGTCAGTGAAGGCGTTTTTACAATCACAGATAATACCGTGACAATTATGGGACCGTTCACGTCTGGCACGCTTGCGTTGACGGTTACTTGGGCAGACGGTTCCGAAACACTTAACTATACCGTCCGCCAACCTGCGGACTTCGTGAGTGCAGAGCCAGAAATCGGTTCGGAACTTATCCCGGACGATAGCATTACCCTGACGTTTGATCATCCGCCAGAAGACGTTACGGTTAGTGAAGGTGTTGCTACCATCACCGATAATACTGTCACGATCGCTGGCCCTTTCACGTCTGGTATGCTTGCGTTGACGGTCACTTGGGCAGATGGTTCCGAGACACTCAACTATACCGTCCGTCAACCTGCGGACTTCTTAAGTGCAGAACCAGTAGCCGACTCGGAAATTACCACGAATGATAGTATTACCCTGACGTTTGATCATCCACCAGAAGATGTTACCGTCAGCGAAGGTGAGGCTACTCTCACGGATAATACGGTGGCAATCACGGGACCGTTCACACCCGGCACGCTTGCGTTGACGGTTACTTGGGCAGACGGTTCCGAGACACTCAACTATACCATCCGTCAGTCTGCGGCTTTGGAAACTGTAGAGCCAACATCCGGTACGGAGATTACCACGAACGATGGTATCACGCTGACATTTGATCATCCCCCGGAGGATGTTACGGTCAGTGAAGGCGTTGGTATCACCACAGATAATACCGTGGCAATTACGGGACCGTTCACGCCCGGCACGCTTGAATTGACGATCACTTGGGCAGACGGTTCCGAGACACTCGACTATACCGTCCGTCAGCCTGTGGCGTTCGTGAGTATAGATCCTACAGTTGAGTCGGCACTTACTGTGGACGGTACTATCACGCTGACGTTTGACAATCCACCAAAGGACGTTACCGTTAGTGAAGGTGATCCTACCCTCACGGATAATACGGTGACAATCACGGGACCGTTCACACCCGGCACGCTTGCGTTGAAAGTTTCTTGGGCGGATGGAAGTTTAGAATTTACTTACACGGTCGCCGAACCGGATACCGAGCCACCTTCGATCACCGGTGGAACTATCAGTGATGGGGACGAAGATGTTGACTTTGAAGCGATTAACAGTAGCGAACTGATTGAAATTGAGTTCAACGAAGATGTAAGTGGCACCATCGCACTGCAAACTGAAGCGGGTGAAGATGTCGGATGGATCAGTAAAATTGAAGGCAACAAAGCGACGCTTGAACTTGTCAAAGGCAAAGAATACGTTGAACTTGAGTCTGAAGTTACTTATGTTATTTCGGGAAAAGTTGAAGACGCTGCTGGCAACGAAACGGATATTAACATTACTTTTGTCACTGCCTGGGCCTACGATGGCATCCCCATTGAAGTCACCGATGCGGACTTTGATACCGTTGTGCTTGCGTCTGAGGTGCCTATCGTGGTTGAGTTCTATAAGGACGGCTGACCGTTCTGTCAAAGAGTGGCGCCAGTTGTCGCCGAAATTGCATTAGAGCACAAGGATACATTTATCGTCGCGAAATTAGACGCGATTAACAATCCGAAAACAAGTCAAAAATACCAGGTTAGAGGACACCCTACTTATCTTGTATTCCAAGATGGAGACTTTAAACGTCTCGTTTTCAAAGTAGGTGCCAATTCTGCAGAAAATAAGGACAATCTGCTTGGAGAGATCCGTCGCGCGATAGGCATTGAGAAAAATTAAGGGAAGGTCGTTAGGCATAACGATCGAAAACGCTATTAGTGTAGGGCTGAGGCGTAGGAAATCCTGCTTAGCCTCGTCCTACACATCCCGCAAACTAAATGAAGATTAATTTATTAATTCGGTAATTTATTGGTGAAACCCGGTGCGGTTCCAAACCGCACCTACCGGTCTGGGGATTACCGAAATATTTTCTTAAACTTCATATAGTTTGCTGTCCGAAAACTCAGGAAATAATAAACCGCTCATTATTGTAATATCGGGAAAATTTATGAAAAGGTTAATCTGTTTGTTGCTAACACTCAGTTTAGCACTCGGATTTTTGATAACAAGTTACGCCGAAGATGAAGATTTTGATGCTCGGAGTGCATCCGATGTCAACGCTGATGGCTTCGTGACCATCCTTGATTTGACGTTCATTGCTTCACACTTTGGCACGACTCCTGCCGAAGATCAGATTCCCAACCCAGACATCAATAGGGACGGCATCGTCAACATCCTCGATTTGGTGCTTGTGGCAAGTTACTTCGGTAAAACATCCGGTATCCCCATTGAAGTTACCGATAAAACTTTCGACGACATTGTTCTGGGTTCCGAACTCCCGATAGTTGTGGAATTCAAATCCGATTTCTGAATATACTGTATACTGATGAAGCCTGTGGTCACAGCAGTCGCATTAGAATATCGGGATACCTTCACTTTCGTCAGATTGGACGTGAACACCCAAGCCGAAAAAACAATTGAATACCGCATACGTGGAACCCCTACCTATATTGTGTTCAAAGATGGTGAGATGATAGACGGGTTTATAGGCGCGATGCCAAGTACTAAGTTGGTGGAGAATATTCTCGGCATCTTAGGCATTGAAGAAACTGAATAGAGATAGAACTTACACATTTACTCTTAAAGTCCCCCTGATAAGGGGGATTTAGGGGATTAAAAAATTGCTGCTTTTTGCGTAAGTCTTATGAACTTTATTGCGAACTTTAAACCTAAGCAGCACCTTTGGAAAGTACACCTCCCCGAACAGATACCCCCTCTCTGTGATAAAACCACCATTCCAATAGCAGCACGATAAACGCAAGCAATGCCGGTATCCGCCATACCTCCTGTGTCATCGGTTGGAACCCGTCCGCTGTTGCTGCTGGTCCTTCTGGTATTGGTGCTGTTTCGGAATGCGAGAGTGCCGATACTTGTGCATCGAGCAGATTAACTGTGAATTGCTCAAGCTGCGTGTCATCGGCAAAGAGTGTGTAGACCCCCACCTGATCCGTCTCAGTAAATATGGAATCAACCACGCTAACTGTCTTGTTATCAGGTTTTTGGACGGAGAGGATAGCACTATCGCCTATCGGGGTAATCTTCACCTGCTCCGCAGTCCGAAATGCGTGCCGAGTCTGCACCGTATCAAACGCAAGGGGTCGGAGCAGTGTGCTTCTCGCCTCAAACCATGCTAAGCATTGATAAACAAACAGCGGCCCATCAATAGATGTGGCGAAGGTAGAGATTTTTGGATTGAATGCATCGAACTCAAAAACAAGAAATTGACTATCTGCTTTGGAACCGAGCCATATCAACGCGCCTTTCTCTGTTTCAACGAGTGATTGCCCTGAGAGTGGTAACCTGCGGTGTGTGGATCCACGCACCTGTAAATTTCGTAGTGAAACGTCTGCCATGAGTGGATGGGTTTCGTTTGTCTTGATAACGCGTCCGGTTTCCGTTTCCGTTTCTACAGTGCGGCTTTCAGCTGCTATAAACGACAGATTATTGCCCGGATTGAAGAAGATTAAATGCGTGCCGGATGCGACCTCAGAAAAACCACCGAAAGCCGCTTGACCCGAAGGCGTACCCCCATCAAAAATTGCTATATCCGCATCGTTAGTACCGTGGTAGTCCGACGGCGTAACCGTGTTCAGTTTCGTGTGATTGCCGTATGAATTTAGAAGCTGCGGCAGCAAGGAATTCTGATTGTCGCTGACAAGTAAGATGTGCAGTGGCGTTACAGCAGGCAAGATTGCTGAGACACGGTTATCAAGTGCAAAATCGTCTTCTAACCGCAGATGCGCACTGATAACCCTCCGCTCCAAACGGCTTGGATCCCCTGAAAACAGGATGGATTTAGTTTTACCCGGCGGAATGGATGTTGTTTTTTCATCGAGATGAACGTTTTCGACTGTCAGTTGAAGATCAATTTCTCTGAGCGTATCCGTGAAATTCTGGACACCTACCAGCACTTCATATTGGTCTGCTACAATTTCAACGCTGAAATTAACGATACCGATATTCTCGGCAGCCGCGCCGACGCCGATTTTATGAATTGACAGCGAAATATCTGGCAGATTTTCGAGGTTATCGCTGATAAAGAAGGCTTTGTCTTGCGGGGATTCCGAATAGCGTGCTGCCGCATCAAAGACAGGACGCAGATCGCGTGGTACGTGGGTCGGCGTGATATTTTTTATTGCACTTTGGAGCTTGGAGGTATCTGTCGTGAAGGCTTCTTGGATATAAACGCCGGAATCAGAAGGACTTGTCACCATGAGCATCATCCCGCCAGTCGCAGAGACCTGTTCTATGTGCTTCAGTGCCGCCTGCTTCGCCAAATCGAGGCGAGTGTCTCCTTTCTCTGCTGACAACATACTGGCAGAATTATCAACAATAAGAATCGCTCTGCCCGCCATAAATCCGGGTCTCCGTAACGCTGGACGTGCTACGCTAAACGTGACAAGCAATAAAAACAGCACTTGTAGTAGTGGAAGTAACAGGTTACGGAGTCGTTGGAACGGGACGTTTGCTCTCCGATCTTCATCAGTGGAGAGCCAGAGCATGATGCTGGGGACGAGGTGCGTGTGGCGGCGCAATTTCAGAAAATGGAGTGCCACCACAATAGGAATGATTCCGATCAGATAAAACGCGGCAGGGTTCAGGAATTGCATTTTCGCCTCTCCGCGGTCCTTTCGGTGAAATTTTCAAGGCAAAACTTGTTGTTAAGCGTCTTCTTCTTTTTCCTTGAGACTTTGCATGACCTCTTCGGCATCCTGTTTGCCAACTTCGCCGTAGTCTTGCAAACGCTCACACGCTGCCCGAACCTTATCGTGTTCATCAAGTTCTAAATAGAGGCTTGCCAGATTCTTATGCATCTCCCGGAACACACCTGGCCAATTCCGTTCGCCTTCTTTGTCAATAATGCGGGTCGCATTCTCGACGGCGGTATTAACAACTTGGTCTAATGCTGCTTTTTCTTCATTTGAGATATGAAAATCCGCCTGTTTGCGTCTTTCGTTGTAGGCTTTTAATTGACCGAGTGCTTTGTCGCATTCGTTATATGTTTTTTCTATGCTTAACGCGCCTTCAAAAATTTTTGATAAAAATCCAAATTTCATAGTCTCTCCGAATCGGTGTAGGGTGAGACAGTTATGTCTCACCCAGAAGTAATAACGTTAGAAATCGGTTTTCAGTTCCCCCCACGTTACCGCCAACTTGTCCCGCGCTTCGACTGCAAGCACACCTGGAATGCTGAGTTTCATAGATGCTTCAATCTCTTCTTGCGTCAATGCCGCGGAATATATGACGACTTCATCAATAATAGCGTCTTCAACTTTGTGAAGCGTCGGGTTTTCGCCTGCACCGATGTAAATCGCCGCCTCTTTATGCTCAGGCAAATCAAAATTCTCTGGCTGTGCACCGATGAATTCGCCGTTGATATAGACTTTACCATCTTTTCCATCGGCGACCATAACGTAGTGGTACCACTCATCTAATTCAAATTTGTAGTTCCCGAGACTCTTATCAGCGTGGTGACCTGCATCCCAGAACGGGTTGAAATGCGGGTTCACCATAATCCGGTATTCGCAACATCCCGCAGCCGCGGCTTCAATTGAGATGATACCGTCATACTCTACGTGTTTATTGAGATAGAACCACGCTTCCATCGTGATGACACCCTTTTCGCCGATCGGAACGATAAAATCATTTGCAGCCATCTGGACGACACCACCGTTGAGACGTATTCCTTTTTTGAACGCGCCGTCAACGAGTGAACCTTTTCCAGCCAGTTCTGCGGTGTTCCCGTTACCGGAATCGTCAGGAACTTTGTTGCCGTTCAGCTTGTCGAAAGAGTAATAGACAAGAATATCCTCTTCCTCGAAAGCATAAGAGAGACTCACAGCGAATATACATACCACTGAAAGCCCCAATAGAAATAGACTTCTACGCATCTTTCTGCCCTCCTTTAGTATTTTAACTGAAATAATTCTAACACAAATGAACAACAGTGTCAAAGCATTATTTGATTTGGGTGTGTAAAGTTTTTGGCAGCATATTGATTTTTATGTCTGTCTTAAGATTGTCGAAACTTTCGTATAAATGGTGGAGTTGCTGCATCCATAGCTCAGTGCACATGCCGCCCCTACGGGGCTGAATCGTTTTTTAGATACGTTTCTATAAACATGCCGTCGCTACGCGACTGAAGAAGTTTTTGAAGTCTTCAAGGTTTCTGTGTAAAATCCGGTTCGGTGTTTTTGCTGGGGGTCTTTGATAGGGTGTTTCTGCGGATTTCCCCTAGGAAACCGAACCTACCGGTTCGGGTAGATCGCGGTTTTGTCTTGCCAGTTAGCGTCCAAAGTGCTACAATAAGCACATGACCTTTCTTGAAGCGATTTTTCTTGGGATTTTACAAGGCTTAACGGAATTCCTACCGATTAGCAGCTCAGGACACCTCGTCTTAGCACAGACGTTCCTCGGATTGAAGGAGCCACTCGTCTTTTTCGATGTAATGCTCCACGTGGGGACGTTGGCGGCTGTGCTTGTCGTATATCGTGAAGCCATCGGGAAATTAGCGATAGGCGGCGTTTCTACACTTGTGGACACTCAATTTTGGCGAAAACCGAGTGCTACCTTCAATACATCTACCGAACTCAAGTTCATATCACTGATACTGCTCGGCTCTATTCCGACGGGTGTCATCGCAGTGCTGTTCAAGGATCAGTTAGAATCTTTTTTCCATGAAGTCCAGCTCGTGAGTATCATGTTAATTCTGACAGGTCTTATCCTACAATTGCCCCGACTTCGCAACCGAGATGCAGCAAGCAGCGAATTGAAGACGTGGCATGCACCGCTTATCGGGATTGCACAAGGATGCGCGATTACACCCGGTATCTCTCGCTCCGGCACGACAATCTCGTTGGCTCTGTTTTTAGGGGTTCCAGCGAAAACGGCTGCGGAATACTCTTTTCTGCTCTCGATTCCAGCGATACTCGGTGCGGTTGTGCTGAAAATCCGAGATGTCGGAGACACTGCTATCCCCTTACACATTGTCGGTGCTGGAATGTTTGCTGCGTTTATCGTCGGTTATATCGCGTTGCGGTTTCTGTTGGCTGTGCTAAACCGAGGTAAATTCTCACTGTTCTCCTATTACTGTATCGCTTTAGGGTCAGTATCGCTCTTAATTGCCTTAATCCAATAAGTCGCGACACATCCAAGGATTTTTTGATTGTAGTGACGCATCTCTGGCACAACACCAATACCCTTCAAGATGTCGCAAATCTTTCTATCGTTCTGGAGTGTGTTTCGGATCCATTTTCTTCCCGTACATCTATAAATCAGGCTGGCGAGATACATTTGCAACGGTTTTAGCCTAAATCGTTTGAGATACCGAAGCGGAAACCCTAAGCCGTGTCCGGAGATAGCAAGCGTCCCCCCCGGTTTTAAGACGCGTGCGAGTTCAGTCAAAGCAGTGCTGTCATCAGGCACATGTGGCATGACAAGGAAACAGGTTACGAGGTCAAAAGTTTCGTCTGCGAACGGCAAAGTCGGGAGTGAAGCACGCAGTAAGTTAGGGGGAGCAGTCGGTTTTTTAACTAATGTTTTGATTTGAGAGCGTCCAAACACCAAGAAGATCTCGTCTACATCAACACCGATGAGAAGTTCCGGTGCATCGGCGGAGAGTGCGACAAGGAGATTTCCCGGTCCGCACCCGACATCTAACACCCGTTTGCTGTTAGCATTGATGCCCAAATTATCAAGCTGCTTCCGTGTTATGCCACGTTCTAATTCTCGGTAAGCGTTCTGGATATAGGCACGGTGCCATTCTGTCACGCGACTTCTCTCCACAATGAAGGCAGGACTTACGCAAATCGGACAGGAAACCCCCTAAATCCCCCTTATCAGGGGGACTTTAAAAAGGCATGCGTAAGTCCTAAAAGAGTTTATTTCCGGATCACAGTTATTATTACGAAAACCGCTGATAAATCTCGTCCAACTTCCGGATAGATGTCTCGCTATCGAACTTTTTCTGAATAGTTGCACGGGCATTTTTACCCAACACTACTGCAAAGTCAGGTTCGGTTAGTACCCGATGCAGTGCTGCTGCTAACGCTTCTGGATTTTGTGATGGGACCCGGATACCGTTCTTTTCATTCTCAATCAGATCTATGATACCGCCGACATCCGAGGCAATACATGGCATTCCAATCCCCATCGCTTCAATTAGTGCGTTCGGTGAACTCTCATGTAGCGAGGGCAGCACGAACACATCTGCTGTCAAAAGCACAGAGAAAACATCCTCACAGAAACCGGGAAATGTTATCTGGTCAGAGAGTCCATATTCTTCCACGAGTGCCTGGAGTTCCGCCGCCAATTCGCCTTCACCGAGGAATGTGCATCGCCACGCGACATCTTGCTGTTTGCGTAAATTTAACGCCTCAATCAGATACCGATGCCCTTTTTCGGGTGCGAACCGTCCGACACTGACAATCAACTTATCTTTGGGATCAGATGTTTGCCGCTGCGTCCACACTTGGGTCGGTAATTCTAATAGATTTGGGATGCTAAAAATCTTTTTGTCTGGATACAGTTGACAGAGATGGCGTTGAATCGGCTCCGAATTCGTCAAGAGTATATCGGCGGTATTGTAGATAAGTTTTTCCGTAAGCCAGAGCCGAAATTTACCGTATCTCGCATGGTAATCCCCGCGCTGGGAAGCGATAAACGGGATATGCCGCCAAAAGCCACATTTCCGAGAGAGTCCGCAGAGGAAATTGGAATACCACAACCAACTATGGACGATATCGGGTTGGAGTGCTTTAACAACACCAGCAATCGCGAACGCTTTTTCAAGTAGATGTCTGCGTTTGTTACCGGCTGCGAGCGTGGTAATTTCTCTTACGCAAGGCATCGCAGCGAGTTCTGATGCACGTTCACCTTCGGCGCGACTCAGCACAACAGCTGCCTCATACCGATCAGACGGTAACCGCGCTAATGTCTTGAGCAGCTGCGATTCGGCACCGTCTTTTGTCATAGAATCAATGACATAAAGTATTCGCATTATTAGTTTTCAGTTTTCAGTTTGCCTTGCAGTGAGAGTGGTCAGTAAAAAAGTTATGAAGTGTGCTAAAGTTTCAAAGTTGAAAACTTTATGGACTTCCCTAACTTTAGAACACGTTACAGACTTCTTTAACTGATAACTGGCAACTGACTACTGACTACTGATAACTCCTTTGCTACCAATACGTGTAGAGCAGGATTTCCCCAATGATGAGTTGCGCAACGAGTAGACCACCGACCCAGTAGAGATCGGACAGCGGGCGATCTGTGAGGTGTTTGGCGACGGGGATAACGAAGAACGGCACCATGAAAATCCAGATACGCTCAACTTCCATTGTAAACCAAGTGGAGAATGTAAAATAGAGGAGTGTAATTAGGAAGCCGATAACAAAAGTGTCAACGTTCTCGTGCCGTAAAATCCACGGCGTGCGCGGTTGACCAATTTCCCGCTCAGATGAGACGGTCTCCTCCCGCCATTCTCTTATTGTTGAGACCAGCTGCCGGAGCCAGACGGTTGTTATTGGAAACCCTACACCGATAAGGAAAGCCAATAGGTTGGCAAAACTCAGATGGAAATAACGTCCGATACTCTCATAACCGCTCCCCATGCCCGCTTCGTCTTTTTTGATTGCTGCCAAGAGTGCCTCAATCGGACGGAAGCCAGTCAAGACAAAGAGCAGGAGATAAAATCCGATAAATCCTGAACTCGCGAACAGCAAAACCTTCAGATACTGCACGAACCGTTGCCGCTCCAATAAGGCGATAACGCACAAAAACACACCGACGACGACCGTCGAATACGTCATAAACATCCCGAGCGCGAGTGAGAGACCTGTGAATAAACTGTAAGGACGGAATTCGTTCCATTTCTGATCCGGGACAGTCTCTCGTTCGCGTGCCATATAAAAGAGATAGACACTCAGAATAGGGAAGACACTGAAAGGACCGTCCATTGACGTACCAGTGAACATCACAAAATTGGGGGTTATGAGAAATAGCAGAAGTGCATAACGCGCGACCTTTTTGCCGTAGAGCATTTCCGCGAGCCGATAGATCGGTATCACTGTGAGCGCGGTGAAGAGGATGGAGATTAATGATGCCGAGATCAGATTGTAACCGAAGAGTCCGCTAACATGCCATAAGAAAAGCACCCCCCCCGGCGGATGCGTACGCGTGTGTCCAGAAAGTGTATCAAACACTTCAGGTTTGCTATAATCTCGAAGGAAATTACGGATTCCGAGTTCGTCAACGCGCGGCACATCGCCGTAATACTCCAATGAAGTCCGTGTATACGGTTCTAAAAGCGTTAAGATCCGCTTTCTCTCGTCTTCTGCCCCAATTTCTCGGTATCCATCACTTTGGGCGATCCCGATGTTAATCACGCAGAAAAGTGCGATCGCTATCCAGATTAAACGCCGATCAGACACTTGGGAATCGAGGCATAGGTGGCGGAGGTACAAGTAGCACATCCATACGACGAGTGCGACAGGTAACGTCCATACGCTGAAGTCAAAACTCGGTTGGGCGTAAAGTGGCACAACATGACTGTTATACCCGACCGCGCCTAAGTCAAGTCCTGTCTCGCGCATGATATATTTCAGAAACAGATGGTAAAGACAGAAAAATAACGCGAGCAATCCGATTTGGACGGGTATCGACTGAATCACCTTTTGGTTGTGCTGCTGTAATTCTTTCATTTTCAACCTTCTGATGTGTTATCGGTCTGGGATGCCTGTAACTGTTGTGCCGCTTCTAATAACGCGTTTGCTAAAAACTCTGGGTTGACCTCGTCTCTTCCACGGAAGGTGCGGACGCGTTCACCACGCACCTTTAAGACTGCAAGTTCTTTACCGCCTAAGTGGATACCTACCTCAGCGTTGCGGGTTTCACCCGGTCCGTTGACTTCGCATCCCATCACTGCTACTTCCATGTTGATGTCGTGTTTCTCCAGAAGTTCTTCGGCAACAGCAACGATGTTCTCATAACCCGCATCCGGATCGCCACGTCCACAGAACGGGCAGGAGACGACATTCAGCATGTTCTCTGCCATACCGAGTGCGCGTAGGAGTTCTTTTGCAGTCAAGACCTCTTCAACGGGGTCGCCGGTAATTGAGATGCGGATGGTATCACCGATCCCCTCTAATAAAAGTGTACCGATGCCGAGCGTCGATTTGACATGCGCACGTCGAGGGGTCCCGGCTTCTGTCACACCGAGATGTAATGGATACGGCACTTTCGCTGAAAGTTGGCGGTTCGCCGCTATCATCCGAAGCGGATCGCTCGATTTAACGGAGATGGCGATGTCTCTAAAATCGTGTTCCTCGCAGATATTGACGTGCCGCAGCGCGCTCTCTACCAACGCCTCGGCTGTCGGTGAGGGGTATTTATCCAGCAGATCCTTTTCAAGCGATCCCTCATTGACCCCGATACGGATTGGGATATTCGCTGCTTTCGCTGCAGACAGGACCTCTGCAATCCGTTTCTCGTTACCGATATTACCCGGATTGATACGGACTTTCGCAACCCCAGCATCTACCGCGGCGAGTGCGTATCGGTAGTTAAAGTGGATGTCGGACACTATCGGCACTGATGCACGCTTCACAATCGAACTGAGTGCTTTTGCGTCGGGTTCTTCAGGGACAGCGACGCGGACAATCTGGGCGCCCGCTTCTGCACACCGTTCTACCTGTGCCAACGTGGCATCGACATCGTGTGTCAGTGTCGTCGTCATCGTCTGGATAGAGATAGGGCTGCCACCGCCGATTGGGACATCTCCTACCATGATTTTACGTGTAGGACGTTTGTTGCTGAGCTGTATGAGTTCTTTCATATTTTTTTATTAGTTATCAGTTGACCACTTTTAAAGCCTTGATAAGTCTTTCGTTTTCCTGCTGTGTGCCGATTGTTACGCGGACTGCGTTTGGGTAGCCGTAGCCTGCCATTGGACGCACGATGACCCCTTGTTTCAAAAGCGCATCAGCGATGTCCGCTCCGGATTGTGGTACGTGCAACATAATGAAATTGCCTTCGGTTTGGATATAACGGAGCTCCATGTCGTCAAACGCTTTATAGAGGAACGCTTTTCCAGCTGTGTTGCTCTTCTGACTTTTTGTAACGTGAGCTGTATCCTTCAGTGCGGCGCGTGCTGCTGCTTGTCCTACCAAACTGCAATTGAACGGCTGCCGCACCCGATTCAAGGTTTCTACCAATGGCGGTGGCGCGATACCGTAGCCAATGCGTAATCCAGCGAGTCCATAAATTTTGGAAAACGTTCGAGTGATGATAAAGTTGCGTCCTTCCAGCACATAAGGCAACGTCTGGGGATAATCCGAACGGGCGACATATTCATAGTAGGCTTCATCAAACACAACGAGTACATCGTCCGGCACTTGTTCCATAAACGCTGCTGTTTCATCCGCCGTGACCATTGTGCCTGTGGGATTGTTTGGATTCGCGATAAAGATAACCTTCGTTTTATCGGTGATCGCTGCTGCCATAGCGGGGAGATCGTGTGTATCATTCACCATCGGCACGACAACCGCTGTTGCACTACACAACTTCGTTACAAGACTATAGACGACGAATGCTCCCGCCGCGTAGATGACTTCATCGTCCGGTGCAAGGTATGCCTCAGCGACTAACTGCAGCACATCGTTTGAACCGTTCCCCAAAATCAGAGATTCAGGAGAAATACCGAGATGTTGCGCGAGGTCCCTTTTGAGATAGTAGGCGTTACCATCGGGATAGAGATGTACCTGTGTAGCACTTTCAGCAATCGCCTGCACTGCTAACGGCGACGGACCCAATGGGTTTTCATTGGATGCCAATTTGATAATATCAGTGATACCCAACTCGCGCTGGACTTCTTCAATTGGTTTACCGCCTTGATACGGTTGAATCGTGTCAATACTCGGTTTCGGTTTTAGCATAGTGTTTTTTGGGTCTCAATTCGTCTGTATCTGGTCTCTTGATGTGTCTAAGCACAATTCTATTATAGCACACCGATGAATTAAACCTGTAGATTTCCGAACATATCTGTAGAAACAGATTTTGGACTGTTGCGATAGGTCAACTGCCTATCGTTTCGGAGCTACGGTCTTGCAACTACGCATTATACGTAGCAGGCTTCATCAAGCAAAGCGTGAATCCAAGTTAGAAATCTAACAAGGATACCACGCGCCCCGTTCAAATCACGATGCATGGACGACCCATCCTCGGCAGTGATGATTTTACAACCGCCAAGTTTATCCTTCGTTTCGCCTGTCCAAGAGACTGTCTTTGAGGTGTAAGCCTCGTTAACAATGATAACATGTTTTCCAAGTTGCTCTGCTTTATGAAGCAAGCGTTGCTTAAACTTATAGTGTGAGAGCGTCAACATTTGGCGGACAGATTTCTTTCGGATACGCCGACTTGAACGCTGTGTCATCTGTGAGGTATCGAAAGTTGGCAGAAGAATCACATCGAAGTTTGAGACGAGAAAATGCACCAGTTTGCTGTGGAGTTCCTTGACGAGACATCTGATACGCTTGCGGATCTGATTCGCGGCACGGCGCATCGTTCGCTTTTTTCGTCTGACGGTGCAGGTCGCAATACGAGAAAGCAAACGGTCAAGGTGAACACAGAGACGCTGGATACGGTTGATCGCTTGACTGCCAAGCCAACCGAAACCGGTCTCTGAAAAATAAGTAAGAAAATCACGAACGCCTGGGTCTAAGGCGACAACTCGCATCGCACCTGCTGGCGTTTGCTTCTTTGTTTCTGTGTAGGTAACGCACAAATACCACTTGCCATCTTCACAAAGAAGGCGGGAGTCTTGAATCTCATCTATAGGTCTCGGTTTGCCTTTCGCACGTTTCTTATAGAACTTGGCGGGAAGTTTCTCGGTATATTCAAGATCACCAAGGATGCGCGGATATATGCCGTTTTCGTGAATAGCAGCAGAAGGTATGAACAGCGATTGTGTTGGCATCCGGCGACTCTGAAAACGAAGGTGTTGACGTTCACCGGTCTGTTTGCCTCTAATCTTCGCATTCTTGACGACTTGCCACGCCTCACGGACAGCATCACCTTTGATCTGATAAGGCACATCCTTGTAGCAATGCGGGAGGTGGCGAATGATTTTCGACTTGACACCCGTCCAATAAGGCATTTTTCCTTTCTGACGTTGAAAAAACTTCAGTGCCGCGTTATACGCCGCTCTCTTACCCGCAGCCCAGAAACGCAGCGTCTTTTTCTGCTCACGCGTCAGTAAGAGAGGTATCTTCCGAGATAGCGTCACAGTATCTACGGAGTCCGGGCATTCGGCAACTGAAGACATCGAGGATTGAGAGCAAATCAGCGGTGAGCTCTTCGGTGGGACTGTGAACAGATTGGTCGAGAACCACGAGTTCGCCACCGTTTTGTTCCACCAAGTATTGTATCGTTCCAATGCCGAATCGACAGAGTCGATCCCGATGGGCAATAACAAGTTGGAGCTTATCTCCCGCGAGAAGTCTGTCCAATAAGATCCGATAGCCTCGTCTTTTTTCGTTAAGACCGCTTCCAATATCGCGGATAACTTCAGCATCGGGATAGAGGCTTCACATGAGGTTGACCTGCCTTTGAAGGTCGTCTTCTTGTTTTGTAGAGGAGACTCGACAGTAACATACGGTAGCAAAAGCATCTGGTTTGGATTTAGATTTGATGAACGACTCAACGTCATATCTCCTATGGCTACCTATCGTTCGGATACAGCCAATCTTACCTTGTTTTTCAAGCTCACGAAGATAGTTCAGATTGTAACCAAGTATCTCCGAGGCACGCTTTGCACTATAATATTTCATATAAATATAATACCACAAAGCACTATAGGAAACAACTAAAATATGTATGTTTCTCAGGGCTATTTAGTTTTAGATGAATTATCGGGTTTTCTACATTTTTGAATCTTCTTCTTCAAGCCCGGTGCGGTTCCAAACCGCACCTACCGGCCTGGGGTGTCCAAAATTGGACGAAAAACCGAGAACTGAATAGCCCTGGTATGTTTCTATAGGTTTTTAGTTGCAGTTAATCAACCTCCCCTTTTTTCAAAAAGGAAATTTCGGGCATTAGCCGTCAGCCGCCGGGGTTTAGAGAACTTCCTACGAGGGGTGCGTAAAGTTTTTGGAATATGTCTTAGGTCAGGTTTCCAATATGGAAACGCTGCCAAAATGTTTACACACCCTCCTACGCAGAGTCATTCAATTGTAGGTTTTTGGTGTTGTCCTCTTCGCAGGTAGAAATGGTATCACGAGAGATATGTTGACATTCAAATAGTGCTTGTGTAAAATAGAGTGCGATTCCAACAAGATTTCGACTCATCGAGTTCTTCTTACCAAAAAGGAGTAAGCACAATGGCATTTTTGAGACACATCGCACTACGGACGAAGGATATGGAAGCCTCCCGTCGATTTTATGAGACTATCGGTTTTGAGTTTGTCGGTTACCGAGGCCGCGGCGGACTCGACCTCTCCGACGGCACCCTGAACATGACGATTCTCCAGTATAACGGCGAGGAACGGACAGCCTTTGCGGAAGGCACAGAATTTATCCATTTTGGCATCATCGTTGAAGATTTGGCGAGCATCTATAACACGCTTCGCGAGGGCGGATTTGAGTTGCTGATGGATAACGTGAAGAAAGGCGACGAAATCAGTGTTGATAAAGCACCTGAACGGTCTTTCAAGGTATCAGATCCAGATGGCAACGTTGTCGATATTACCTGCGCCACAGATGAATGGCGCGGTGTGAAAATTTAATAATGTATACCCAAACCCAAGTTGCCACCTAAAAAGCTATAGGAATTCCGAAACCACGCGCTTAAGTCAAAATCACATCCCTTTAGCGGTGGCAACTTGGACAATAGATTGAATCTTGACCCTCCTTATCTAAATACTCTTTTACTCTTGCAGAATTATGCAACCGTTTCACCCCTAAGTAGCGTCCTTATAGCACTATCGGAGGTGACTTATGAACAATACGGATACAGCATTAATTCATCGCACCCTCGACGGTGATGATAACGCCTTCGCTGAACTTGTGAAAAAATATCAGAAACAGGTTCACGCGCTGATATGGCGGAAAATGGGTGATTTCCACATCGCCGAGGAACTCACACAGGATGTATTCCTGAAAGCCTATCAGAGGTTAGCGACACTGAAGAAGCCACAGAGTTTCGCGAGTTGGCTCTATGTGATTGCCTCAAATGACAGTAGCACATGGCTGCGTAAAAAGCGGTTGTGGACACAGTCGTTAGAGGACACGAGTGGTACGCAGCTCGAAAAGGCAACGTATTCTGGATACGTTATTGAGGAAAATGAGCGAGCAGCGGCGGAAGCACAGCGCGATGTCGTTAAAAAACTGCTGGCGAAACTGCAGGAGAGTGAAAGAACTGTCATGACACTCTATTATTTCGGAGAGATGACATGCAGAGAGATTAGCGAGTTTTTAGGTGTGTCAGTGGGCGCCATTAAGAGTCGTCTTGATCGCGCGCGGCACCGCTTAGAGAAGGAGGAACCGATGATTCGAGAAGCATTAGAACATTTCCAGCTCACGCCGCATCTCACGGAGAATATCATGCGGGAGATCGCGCGTATCAAGCCGATTGCGCCGTCTGGGGGTAAACCGTTCGTGCCGTGGGCAATCGCTGTTTCCACAATAGTAGTAGTGTTCCTGATGTTAGGTGTTGGTAGCCAATACCTTGCCCATTTCCAGAAGCCTTATAGTTTCGATGCTGCGTCAGAGATGACGATTGACATTATTGAAGCACCGCTTGTGTTGAACCTCGCGTCAAAACCGGATGTGCGGGCACAACTCGGAAATGCCAATATATCGGACCAAAACAACATCTCTAATCAGCGACTTGATGATGAATCAGCACTGGTTGTCGAGGCAGAAGCAGACGAAACAGTCGAAAATTATCCGCAATGGAAATTGCCGAAAGCGGCGAAAGCGCGTCTTGGAAAGGGTGGCATTAATGATATGCAGTTTTCACCCGATGGCACACAACTCGCGGTCGGCAGTGACATCGGTGTGTGGCTCTATGATGTTAAAACAGGTAAAGAATTATCCTTATTCGCAGGAATGTCTGACGCTCTGGCTTTTTCACCTGATGGACTTTTTCTCGCAAGTGTCAGAAAAGGATACGGCAGATCCGGCATCCAGTTATGGGAAATAAACACTGGACATAAAGTGGCATTGACCAACGCGCCCCCGTCTGCCGTAGCGTTACAGTTCTCAGGAGACAATAAGACCCTTGTCAGTGTTAGCCGCCAAGGGCGTAGAGAATACGCAATTAACAAATTAGATATTGAGACAAGTCACGGAAATGTAGAAAATGTAATACAAATGCACTGGCCAGAAGATCTTCACACCTATCCCGAAATCTACGCACTCACACACGACAAATTTGCGATTGGAAAGTCGGATGGAAAAATCCGGTTGTGGGACGCAAGCAGTGGCAAAAAGTTATTCACACTCAGAGGACATGCAGAAAAGATTGAGACTAATATGCGTCATGAGGTCTTAGCCTTGGCATTTTCACCTGATGGCGCGAAACTGGCAAGTGGGAGTAAGGGGACAACGATACGATTATGGGATACCACCAGCGGCGACGAACTGGCAGCCCTCCGAAAACACACGGGCAAGGGGTGGACAATTGTCTTAGCCTTTTCCAAAGACGGTAAAATGCTTGCCAGTGGAAGTACCGACAAGACAATACAGTTGTGGAATACGACTTCGGGTGAACTGCTTACCACGCTTACAGGTCATATCAACAGTATTACGACCCTCGCGTTTTCATTAGATGACACTATGCTGGCAAGTGCGAGTGCAGACGGCACAATCCGGTTCTGGAATACAAAAACTGGAGATCCTATACTGTCCCATATCACTGGACATACAAAAGGCGTGAAGGCAGCGACTTTTTTTAAGGATAGTTCCACGCTCGCAACTGCCGCGTTTAACGGTATGATTACCCTTTGGGATCTAAAGACATCAACAATAAAACGCCAGACAATAGGACATCGGGATTGGTTAATGGCGTTAGCATTTTCACCTGATGGAACGAAATTCGCCAGTCTCAGTGCAGACAGTAACCAATTCTTTGAGTCAGGTGCGGCCCCAACTATTAGGGCATCAAAACCAGACCAAATGATTCGTTTGGCGGATGTTGACACCAGACGTGAGTTGGCAACCTTGACGCATCAGATTACTCCTAATATCGCAGCTTTTTCGCCTGATGGAAAAAGGATAGCCTTCGGTGGTAACGGAATAATTCGCTTGTGGTATACGGAAACAAATACACATCTTGATATTAGCCTCTTGGATCCGCCGAATGATTCTTACGGAAGATACCTATTTGAAACCACAAGTTTGGCATTTTCACCAGATGGTAAAAAACTTGTCAGCGGCACCCAAGCAGGAGATGTTCGGATGTGGGATGTGGAAACTGGGATCGCGTTAGCTGACCTTATAGAGCAGCATCCAGATAGCAAAATAGAGAGAAATGACGACGGGACGGTTACCATAACCTATGGAAGAGCTATCACTGCGTTGGCATTCTCCCGAAATAATGACCACATTGCCGTGGGGAATATAGACAAAATCCGTTTGTTAGGTAGCAAGAAACGGTTCCATTTTAAGGAAACAAAACATGGCACAGGTGCAGAAGCATTGATGTTTTCTCCTGATGGCACGGTGCTTGTGAGCGGAACGTATGGCGGTAATATCATGTTATGGGACCTGGTATCAGGGAATAAAATCAATACGCTTGATGGACATACGCAGCCCATTGAGATGTTGATATTTTCGCCCGATGGCAAAACGTTGGTCAGCACAGGACAAGATGGCGCGATTTTCGTGTGGGATTGGGCGGAAGCCCTCAAAGGTCCATCTGAATATGAAAATGCGTTAGAACAGTTCAAAACTGACCTAAACACCACAACATACGGCGGTTTTGAACGTCAGGTATTCGCAGAGATTACCCAAATGGGCAAGAACACTAAGAACAAAAAAGGTTATGTTGATATGTTGCATAAATTAATGGATGCCATACCTAACAAACCGAGTGTTCAACTCAACGCTCACCTCGCCTTGGCGGAATTCTATCGTGACAACAATATGCCTGAGAAAGCGGAAGCGCATATCCAAAAAACCGGCTTCATCACTGAAAACGCATGGCTGATTCTCGGTCCTTTTGACAATACGAATGGTATCGGTTATAATACCGCTTACATATCAGAAGACGCGACACAAATCGACGCAACCGCAAAATACGACGGTATAGATGGAAAGGTTCGTTGGGAAAAAAGTACCGATGATACCCTTAATGCCTATATCAATCTTGGAGAGGATGTCGATTGGGGTGTTGCGTACGCGTTCACAACGGTTAGCTCACCTGACGAACGGAAAGTCCTATTCCGATTTGATAGCGATGACCAAGGGACGATCTGGTTAAACGGTGAAGAGGTGTTCACACATACGAAATCCCATAGTGCCACAATTGACCGTTATACGATTCCTGTAACGCTCAAGTCAGGCAAAAATAGCATTCTCGTCAAGGTGTGTCAGGAAGAACAAGGGTGGGGATTCTATTTACGGATTATAGATATAGATGGAAACCCCTTTAAAGACTTGAAGATCATCACCGGTCCAGCAGAAAATTAACGGTGAATAAGGTGCCAGCCCGTCCTATGTAGCGATCTCAGACACCTTAGCGTTAAGCGAGTTTCGACTTGGAAGCCCAACTACACATCAAATAATGCACCTTTTCCACACTTATAACGCGTCATTATAAGTAATACCACGAACACTTCGCTCAAGGAGTCTTTTGCGTGTTTAGAAAAAAAAAGTATACAACTGCAACGTGTGTTGTTCTGTGTTTCATAGCCTATACACTGCTATTTGCCGAAGCACGAGCGGACGAAACTGTCAAAAATTATCCGCAATGGGAACTACCAAAAGCAGCGAAAGCGCGTCTCGGAAAAGGCGATATTAATGCTATCCAGTTCTCACCCGACGGCACGCAACTCGCGGTCGCAACAGACATCGGTGTGTGGCTATATGATGCGAAAACAGGCCAGGAAAAGTCTCTGTTCGGTGGAATATGTGGATTACTCGCATTTTCGCCCGATGGTCGTTTCCTCGCACACGGTGGTGGAGACTTCTATTCCAGTTTTGGGGACAGTCGTTGGGCAAAGGGAGTCGGGTTGTGGGAAATAGCTACTGGCAAGGAAGTGCTATTCCCTGATATGCCGCCTGCTACAGCGTTACGATTTTCCGAAGATGGTAAGACACTTGTTAGTTTGGATAAGTCAAGAGAGACAATTAGCAGGTTAGATGTTGAAACCGGAAAGAGAACTGAGAATAAATTGGGAGAACGACCGGGTTACATTCATCTCGAAACCTACGCGCTGGTGCCAGATAAACTCGCGATTGGAATGGACAACGGGACAATTGAGTTGTGGAATACTACGACTGGCAAAAAGTTATCCACCATCAGAGAACACCCAGAGCAGATTGAGTTACCAGGGCGACGGGCACCAGAGAACAACAAGGCTTTAGTCTTAGCATTTTCACCCGATGGCACGCGCCTCGCGAGTGGCAATCGGGATTCAACCCTCCAATTATGGGACACTACCACCCTTCACGCGCCGATCACCCTCCGAAAGCATACCGGCTGGGCAACTGCGTTAGCATTCTCACCGGATGGGAAAATGCTCGCCAGTGGAGGCACCGATAATATCGTGCAACTGTGGAACACTGTCACGGGTGAATCGCTTGCCACTTTCACAGACCATATCAGCGATATCAAGGCATTAGCGTTTTCACCAGATGGAGCCACACTTGCGAGCGGAAGTTCGGATGGTACCATCCGGTTTTGGAATACAGAGACAAGGAATTCACTATCTACTCATATCACTGGCCATATAGCAAGATTGGAGGCAGTGACTTTCCTTAAAGACAGTTCAACGCTGGCAAGTGTTGGGCGAGACGGGCTCATCACGCTTTGGGACCTGAAGACCTCCGAAAAAATCACGCGCCAGACTCAAAATACGATTGAGAGAACTCTGGTTGCACATTGGTTATGGCCTTTCATTTTTTCACCGGATGGTACAAAACTCGCCACTTTGGTGGCAGACCCCAATTCGCTTGAAGAACGGCCCCTCAATGACGTAGTAACCCGTTTGATTGATGTCAGCACTGGACGTGAATTGGCAACCTTTTCTGGTGGTGGCGGAGATATGACCTTTTCACCCGACGGAAAAATCTTAGCCTACAGTCGCCGCGCCAATAAAATTCACTTGTTGAATACAGAAACAGGTGAAACTGTTGATATATCTCTCTCAGATCCGAACGATGCCCCTGAAAACCCACGCCGACCTGGCGTCAGAGCGTTGGTATTCTCTCCAGACGGGAGAAAACTGGTTAGTGGCACCAAGGGTGGGAAGGTTCAGGTATGGGATGCAGAAACCGGAATTGCGTTAACTTCTTTCTTTGCGGAAGAACCTCTGATAGATGAACGATATCAGGATCCTATCGTAACTTTAGCATACTCTCCAGATAGATCCCTGCTCGCTGTTGGAAGTGTGAAACGGATCCGTCTGTTAGGAAGCCCGAAACAACCCCATTTCAGGGAAGTGTCGTACGGTGAGGATGTGTGGGGCAGAGCAATGGTGTTTTCACCAGATAATAGCGTAATTGTTAGGGGTCTTAAAGCCGGCAGGATTCAGTTGTGGGATGTCACTACCGGAGACAAACTTACCGTGCTTGACGGGCATACAACTACAGTAAGAACACTGGAATTCTCTGCTGATGGCAAAACGCTCGTCAGTGCGGCAGAAGATGGTACAATTCTCTTGTGGGCGTGGGACGAAGTCCTCACGATTACAAATGCAAAACCCCTTGAAGAAAAAAAGAATACAATGAAACAGGCTTTTCTTAGTGAAGCTGAAAAAGACACTACCCCGGAAATGCCTTATAAGGAACTGTGTGATATGGTAGGTGCTGCATACGAACTCGAAGATGTTCTAAACGAATACGGTGTATTTCCTGATAATTTGGGAAAAAGCACATGCCCCAAATGCGCAAGTTCCGAATTTATACTGATGTTATATGTTCCAACAGGTAGACATGAAGTGTGGTGCTGTATGGATTGTAAAGACGGTGCCTTCGATGTTGTTGAGTTTGTGGCATGGATGGAAGGCACTGACGATCACCGTGGTGTTGCGATGCGTTTAGCTAAACGCGCGGGGCTACTCGAATAGCGTATGTTCTCTTTCCAACGATGAATAGTTGTTGGTTATTGGTTGTTGGTTATTGGTAAGAGGTCTCTTTCTTAACCAACAACCATTAACTATTAACCATTAACCACTAAAAGGAGATTCTCGTATGCTTAAACGAGAAAAGCAAATAATCGCTGCGTGCGCTTTCTATCTCATAATCTGCGCACTGCTATTTGCCGAAGCACAAACAGACGGAACCGTTGACAATTATCCGCAATGGGAACTACCAAAAGCAGCGAAAGCGCGTCTCGGAAAAGGCGATATTAACGCGATCCAGTTCTCACCCGACGGTGCCCAACTCGCGGTCGGCACTGATATTGGCGTATGGCTCTACGATGCCAAAACAGGCGAAGAAATATCTCTATTCGCAGGCATATGTGAATCCATTGCTTTTTCACCTGACAGTCGTTTCCTTGTTAATAGTGGTGGCGACTACTTCTCCGGTCTCGGTGGGAGTCGTTGGGAAAATAGAGTCGAGTTATGGGAGATAGCCACCGGTCAGGAGGTCCCGTTTCCCGATATGCCACCTGCTGCCGTAGCATTGCGCTTCTCCGAAGATAGCAAGACCCTCATCAGTTTGCGTAAATCCAGAGACATAATCAGCCGGTTAGATATTGAGACCGGCAAACAGACTATAAGCAAATTAGGAAAGGGACCGGGCTATGTGCATCCTGAAGTCTACGCGCTCACAGAAGATAAAATCGCGATCGGAATGCGTAACGGAAACATTGCGTTGTGGCATACAAAGACCGGCAAAAAGTTATCCACGCTCAGATCTTTCGGATCCGAACGCTGACCCTGAAGAACAGCGCCGACCTAGCATCAGAACCTTGGAATTCTCACCAGACGGTAGGAGGCTTGCCGGTGGCACTATGGGTAGCAATGTTCAGATGTGGGATACGGAAACTGGAGAGGCACTCACGTCCTTCTTTGCGGAGGCACCCCCGACAGGCAATCATTATCGGGATCCCATTGTAGATGTGGCATTCTCCTCAGACGCTTCGCTACTTGCTGTCGGAAGTATGCAGAAGGTGCGCCTGTTGGGAAACCTGAAACAGATCGGTTTCAAGGGGATGTCATACGGTCCCAATGTCTGGGGCAATACATTACTGTTTTCACCAGATGATACTGTTCTTGTTATCGGACTTATAGAAAGCGGCGGCATCGAGTTATGGGGTCTGACAACTGGAGAAAAACGCACAACGCTTAAAGGACACACAAATAGCGTTCAAACGCTGGCATTTTCGCCCGATGGCAAAATGCTTGTGAGCGCGGGTGGAGATGGGACAGTGCTCTTATGGGATTGGGAGGAAGTCCTCACGACCGCTCGGGAAATGGATAAAAATACCCAACACCCGAACAAAGAACAGCGTTTGGAAACAGTGTTGAAATTCGCCGAACGGACAGCAGAAATCGAGGCAAACGCACGTTACATCGCAACATTAGAACAGACCTATCTCGAAAACAGATGGAAAAATATTGTTGAAGCGTTCACAAACGACCCAAATACCACAATGTTAGGATTTGTTGAACGTAGGTTATTCTCGCAAATCGCGCACATCGGCAGAACCGCCGATGACAAAGAAAGTTACACGGAGCGGCTGCATCAATTAATGGATGCCGTCCCTGACAACCTGAGTGTCCGATTAAACATCCACCTCGCCCTAGCAGCGTTCTATTGGGACAATGATATGCCTGAGGAGGCAGAAGCACATATCCAAAAAACCGGCTTCATCACTGAAGATAAATGGTTGATCCTCGGACCATTTGACAACATCGGTGGTATCGGTTACAATACCGCTTACATCCTGGAAGACGCAACGCAGATTGACAGAACCCAAAAATACGACGGCATAGATGGACAGATAAGCTGGCAAAAAAGCACCGACGATATACGCAACGCCCATATCAGTCTTGGAGACAATATTGATTGGGGTGTTGCTTATGCGTTCGCAACCGTTATTTCGCCTGATGAACGCGAAGTACAAATCCGATTTGATAGCGACGACCAAGGAAAAATATGGCTTAACGGGAAACAGATATTCACACATACGAAAGCATTCACAGCGGAAATCGATAAATACATTGTTCCAGTGACGCTCAAATCCGGTAAAAACAGCATCCTCGTCAAAGTCTGTGAGGAAACAGGCGGTTGGGGATTCTACCTACGAATTACCGATACTGATGGGAACGTGTTTGACGATTTGAAAATCAGCCGTTCAACAGAAGATTAACGATACCACGGATTTTGGAAGGTTGGGATTCGGAGATCCCCCTACAAGAGAAGTCCGGATTATGTTTGCATAGTCATTTAGATTGTGTTATACTATCGTGTCAGAAAGATATTGATATTCCCTACCAAAAACGAAGTTCGTAAATATAACTTAACATAACTCCCCTTTTGCAGTGCTATAGGTCATTGTTCAGAGTAGATAGTTCCGCGTGTTGAAATCTAAGTTTGCTGGCTAATGCTGCGCGTTTTCCAAGGAGGCATCCTTTATGCTCGGACGAGTAAAATTCCAAGTTGTTGTGGCATCTGTGTGTTTGATATTTTTTACGCTTTACCTCTCTCCGTCGGTTTTTGCACAAGATACCACAAACGACGCGAAAATCATTGAACGCTATAAGTTAATGCTGAGTCGCAAGCCGAAAGAGGGAAGCACTTTTGATCGGCTCTACCAGTTTTATCTTGATGGTGCGGGGTTAGACGCGATGGTAACCGATTATCAGGCGGAAGCAGCGGCAGAACCTGATAATCCGAACATGCAACTTATTTTGGGACATATCTACAAACGGCTCGGAAAAGACACCGAGGCTGTTGAAACGTATCTGCGCGCAGTTGAACTCGCACCCGACAATTACTATCCACATTTCGCGCTCGGACAGGCATACGCCACACTGCTGCAGCATGAAAACGCTATTAACGCCTTGAAACAGGCAGCAGCGTTCGCTGAGGAGACACGAGCAGCGCCGCTCGAAGAACTCACCGACATTTACAAAGCACTCGGCAGCGCATATTTCCGCCGAGATCGCGTTGATGAGGCAATCTCCGCGTGGACGAAGATCGCTGAACTCGACCCAGAGAACATCTTTACACGGATTGAACTCGCAGATTTACTCCGTGAACAGGAACTCTATGCGCAGGCGATCGCACAACACGAAGCAATTATCCAATTTAAAAAAGAGGATCCCTATCGTGTATGTCTGAGTCGGCGCGAAATTGGCAATATCCACGAGGCGAAAGGCGACTATGCGGCTGCCATTCAAAGTTACGACACCGCGCTTGCTTTAACAGCACCCGGCAACTGGCTCCGTAAGGACCTTCAACACCGTATTATCGGGATTTACGCAGCAGACGGGAATTGGGAAGGTTTAATCGAATACTATCAAAAGAAACTGGAGACCAATCCGAACGAACCTGAACGCCTCGGCTTGCTTGCTGCTGCCTATATTGAAAACCAACAACTCGACGAAGGCATCGCAACATATCAAAAGGCAGTCGAACTCGCGCCAACCGATGCGAATCTGCGTTTGCAACTCATCACAGCATTCAGAAACGCTGAAAGATTTGAGGACGCTGCGGCAGCCTACGAATCCCTCAGCGAACAGAACCCTGACGATTTCGGTATCTACCGCGAACTCGGTGAACTGTATTTGCAATTGGAAGACGAAACCAAGGCGCGGACAACGTATCAACGGATGGTTGATCGCGATCCAGAAAATGCCGGGACATATCTTATCCTCGCCGAGATCTATGCTGGCAATGACTGGATGGAAGATGCCGCTGCAGCATACCAAAAAACGATTTCGCTTGCACCTAACAACCTTGATTACATTGAGTATTTTGGCGAATTCTATTTCCGACAAGGCAATCGTGAGAAAGCAATCGAGACATGGAACAGGATGGTCGCTGCCGACAAAGGCATCGCTGAGAATTATGATCGATTGGCACAACTGCTTGACACAAAGAACTTCAAACCTGAAGCGATCACTGCAAGTCGGAAGGCTGTTGAATTGATGCCTGATGTCTATCGTTATCGTGAAGCGTTGGCGACACGGCTTATGGAAAGCGCGGATTACGACGCAGCATTAACCGAATACACTGAAGCCGAAAAACTCGCACCGAACACGTTCTTTGCTGAAGAGATGGACGACAAACGCATTGAACTCTATCGGCGACAGGGAGTGCTTATTGAGAAGATTGAAGCGGTGGAGACGGAATTGGAAAAGCAAGGGCTTCCCACTGCCGACATCATCGCGAAGCAGAAACGGCTTGCGAAGATGTATCTCAAATTAGGCAATATCACTTACGCACTTGAGATCCTTCTGAAGGCGAAAGCACTTCAACCCGATGCTGTCGTCATCAACCGTTGGCTCGCGGAGGTATACACCAAGCAAGGGAGACGGGACGATGCCAATGCTATCTACATGCACCTAACGGAAATCGACAGCGCGAATGCCAGAGAATATTACACGAATATTGCCAGCGCGCACCTGAACGCTATGGATTTCGATGCGGCAACGGAAGCAGCGAAACAGGTCATCGCGCACAGTCCGCGTAATCCCGAAGGGCACCAGATGCTCGCGGAAATCGCTAAAAAGTCAGGGAATTATGAAAACGCCATAGACAGCCTTAAACAGGCACTCCGTCTGCGTCCGGAAGCGATTGACACGCGTACAGCGTTGGCAGAAACGTACAAGCTTTCAGGTAAACCACGGCAGGCACTTACACAGTATTGGCGGTGCTGGGAGTTGAGTGACAACATCAGCGACAAACTCAGTTTCGTCAAACCGCTCTCTGAAGCCTATTACGATTTAGGACGGCGTGGCGAGTTTGAAGAGAAACTGAAGCAGTTAGCGAAATCTAACACCTCTGGTGTTGGACCTGTCATTGCCCTCGCTGAGCTCTATCGGATGGAGGGGGATCTACCGAGTGCGCGTTTCCAACTGGCGCGCGCATTAGACAAAAAACGTGAGCATCCAGATCTTTTGACACAACTCGTCAGAATTAGTATAGACCTTGGCGATATCCAAGACGCGCTCAACTACCAAGAGCGACTTGTAAAAGCACACCCGGACCCAATTCACCAACAGCAGCTCGGTAAATTGTTGTTTGAGGTTGGACGTGAACAAGAAGCGATTCAGGCGTGGACGAAGTTGCTCCACGCAAAGAATCAGACGTTTGATGCAGAGGTCAAACTTGCGGTGCTACTCATTCAGCACGGTATGGTGGAGGAAGCACTTTCTATCCTTGACCGAGCGGCAGAAAAAATCACAGATGCGAAAGCGTCAAGCCTGAACCGACAGGCACATATCGCGCTTTATCAAATCGGTGCTACGTTGATTGGATTGAACGAATTAGAACGCGCACAGTCGTATTTCTTGCGTATTTTGGAGCTGCCCGAACCACCCACCGCAACGCAGAACATCTCCACAACTACTCCCGACGTTAATGCCAAAAATTTTACGATTTCACGCGGTCGTGTTGGAGATATTCAGCGGAAATCAACGTTTGTAGGGAGTGGCATGCCGTGGATGCCCAAAACGTTTGAAGAAGCACAGGAGGGGGCACTCGTCCAATTGACGACAATCGCACAACAGCGAGGTAAACTTAACGAACTCATTCAACGGTTTGAGGCAGATGCCGAGGCAAATCCTTTAGACACCAAGACCCTTGAAACGTTAGCGCAACTCTACAATCTTGTCCAGTATCACGACAAGGCAGACAGAATTGTTGACAGATTAATTGAGACTTCAGCCAACGACCCGGCGTATCAACCCGTCCGCTTGCAACGCGCAATGAAGGATAATCTTAACTATGAATCGGTGAAAAAATATATCAACGATATGCCCGGTTTAACCGCTGAAGCACGCCTCTGGTACACCGCTGAATACGCGCAAGCACTCTATCGTTCTGGGAACCGAACAGATGCCACAAAACTCATCAGCGAAGTTGAAGATGCGAAGGTGACGCATCTCGACACCGGTGCTATACTCGCGCAAGCTTTAATCCTCGTGGATAAAACGGAAGCAGCGGAGAAAATAATCGAGCAACTTTCAAAGCCGACATCTAAACAACTTTCGCAGTATATCGGACTCTACAAGCAACTCATTGGTGCTTACATCCGTAAGGGAGAAACCGACAAAGCCGTCGCGTCACTCTGGGATTCCTGTGAGCGGACGAAACCCGATACCACAACACACCGGCGCGTCGCAACACTCGCACAAGCGTCCCGCTCTTATTCTTACGGTGGACATACACCAGTGCGATCAAGTTATCCATCGCCGACGGTGTATTACAATCAAAATCGATTAGATCATCTCCAGTGGTTCTTCCGAGAATTGTGGTTGCGGAACCAACAGGAAGCGTTGTACACCCAGCTGCAGGCTGAGCTAAATTCTGTGGAAGGTAGAGACCGCATCTATCCGGGTTTGGCACTCAGCTACTGTTATTGGTGGGACGAGAAGCGTACGGAGGCACAAGAAATCCTCTCCGAATTGCAAAAAGAGTTCCCGAATGACCTCACCCTTAAACTGAACACTGCCTTTGTCTCTATTCAGACAGGTGAACATCGGACAGCGTTGGTGCTGCTTAAAGAGTTGGTCGAAACCGATCCGAGAAACCGCCGCCAATATTATGATCTCACACTGGAACTCGCACTGCACGTAGGCGACACCGTCGTCGTCCGTGAACTGATTACGAAACTGCTGAATTCACCGACGACAGCCCAAGAGCTCCATCATTTCTCGCAAAAACTCCATGACGCAGGTCTCACACAATACGCCATTGCTGTTGCGAAAAGAGCGATGCCTTTGGCGATGGGACAGCATTCACCGAATTTCCTCATGGAATTAAGCGGGCATTTAGAAAGACTCGGGCGTGGACAGGACGCAGCACTGCTTGCCGAACGCGCACTCCATTTTTCCAATCGTCCTGACCGGTACGGGCGGACACTCTATTATTGGAATCTCCAGCGGGCAACCCACTTGGTAAGCCACGCAAAAAGTCTAAGGGCGCGTGAACCGCAGTTAGTCGAGGCTGTCGAGAATAATCCTAACTCGTTTCCAGCGCACGTCAAACTCGCGACCTTCTATGAAAGCACGAACCAGATTGAGAAGGCATCAGAGGCTTTCGAGGCAGCACTGTCCCTACGACCCAAGGAGAGTATGATTAGACGCCGGTACGTCCAGATGCTGCAGCGAAATGGTAGATCCGCAGATGCCGTCCCACATTACACCATACTGCTGAAAGGTAACTCAAGCGCGCTCGGCTACAGCTATCGCGAGGCAATAGATGCTTTCTTTCAAGCGGATAAAGTGGATGAACTCATCTCCCTCACGAAGGAACTGATTTTGCCCGTTGGACAATACGCCGGTAACGATTTCACGCAGAAAGTTGCCAGACGGTGTATGGAGAGTCATAGACCAGAGGCAGCAGTCGAGATATTTGAAAAGATTATTGAAGTACACCCAAATTGGAACTATGTCTATCGAGAATTAGCAGATGCTTATGCTGCGATAGACGCACATGAAAAGGCGATTCAGTTTTTACAAGAGAGTCAAGTGGCTGATAAGACAGGACTTTCTGAAACGGCGTTTGTCCTAAAACTCGCTGAACTTTATGAGGCATCTGGCGGACCTGAGCGTGCGATTCAGTTCCTGCGAGAAAAATTAGAGAGCGGTGATCCGTCTAATCCGCAAGTAGAGTTTGTCCTAAAACTCGCAGATCTCTGTAAGGCATCTGACACGTTAGAAGCGTTAATAGGAGAATATGAGATAAAACTTACCGAGAAACCGGAAGATGCTGTCCTTCTCTATCTGATCGCTTTTATGAAGCTTAAAGCAGATGACATTGACGGGGCAAACACTTATACGAATCAACTCCTTGATAATGCGATTAGGTCAATACCACGTAACCAGTGGCTATACAATCTCGCTGACACCTACGGAGACCTTGGGAATCACGATCTCCAAATCCGTCTGCTTGCGTCGGTAGTTGAAAAAATTAAGAAGACGCTGGAAAAAAATAATGAATCTGCGATTCATTTTTCTTTCTCCCCATGGGAACTATCAGGCGCATACGAGAAACTCGGAATGGCATACGCCGAAAGCGATGACGATGAAAGGGCGCAGGACGCGTTTCGTAAGATGGGTGCGATCCAACTTATGAGAGGGCGCGTAGGGGGTTCTTATGAAAAAAGTGAACTCGCTACGACGTACATGCAACACAAGATGTGGGACGATGCCGAAACTCTCTTTACCGATGTTATCAACGACCTCTCGACGGGATCCTATGATCGTGAACGCGCACAAGAACGGTTGATACAGATTGAAAAACAGCGTAGCCGTCTTAAAACGACAACCGAACTCACTGAAAAAACGCAGGAGATGGACATCGGCGTTCAACGGGCATTTGCAAAGGAGTATATGGATCGCGGTGAAACCGAACAGGCGATCGAAATATACGAGCGGATCGTGAAAGCGATGCCTGAGGACCTTGAATCACGCGCCCAACTCGCAACTCTCTATTCACGCCAAAATCTACACGATAAGGCAATTGATACATGGAAGATTCTACTCGAAACGGATCCTGAAAATACAAAGTATCAGGATGGACTCGTCAATGGTTACCAAAGTTCTGGTCAAATTGACGCAGCACTCGCATTTGCACAGCAGTATATTGACGCGAATCCAGAGATCGGGGCACACTATGCGCGCCTTGCAAAACTCCATAAAGATGAAAGTCAGGTTGACGAAGCAATCACTGCTTATCAAAAAGCGATTGAGCTCGCTCCGGGGAACGCGAAAATGTATCAAGAACTCGCAGAACTTTATCTCCGCAAAGACGATCTGACATCCGCCGAAGAAGCATTCCAAGCGGCGATCCGATACACAGGACAAGAATGGGATCGACGGAATCTTGAGCGGAAACTTATCGGTCTCTACCATCAGCAAGGGAAATTAGAAGAGATGCTCCAGAAGGCTGAAACTGAAGGGACACTCACGTTTGAGATGCAAAAAGAGCGTGCCAGCCGCTATGAGGAAAATGGAGAATTGGAAAAATCGGTCAGTGCTTATAAAAAGGCACTTGACATGACCACACAGAGATACGAACGTGAGGATATCACCGCTGAGTTGATGGGGTTATACGTGAAACTTGACGAAACCGACTCGGCATTTGAACTCTACGAAACCCAGTTACTTGCTAATCCTGGTTCATCAATCGTATCAACGTCTTTTGGAGGCAGTTCCGGCATACGCGTCAACTTTGTCGGCGATGAGACACGCGAAGCTTTAATCAGGGTATATAAAAATCAAAATAAACTTGAGACCTTGAAAACTATCTTTGAAGGCAGACGTGAGAAGGATCCGGAGAATTCTGTTGTTCTTGAGATGGTCGCCGAGATTTACCGGAACCTAAATGATCATGAAAAGGCTGCTGAAGCCTATCAGGCACTCTCTAAAGTCCAGGCGAGTCCTAAGAATATCCGCGGTGCTTACTATGCTGCTGTTGCCCTACATCAAAATAAGCAGCCCGAATTGGCGAAAGAACAACTCAAGGCAGCCGAAACATTACTCGCATCCAGCAACCGTAAACAGGACGAGTCGTTTCTCGGTGCGCTCGCCACGATTTGTCTTAAGGGTAGAATGTACACCGCAGCAATACCGCTTGCTGATACCGCCGTCACTGAAGCACAGAGTACCAATAACACTTGGGAACTGGAATATTTATATGATATTCTGGGGGAAAGCTGCTTGGAGGCAAAACAGTATGAAGCGGCGTACAATGCTTATGAACAGATCGCGAATATCGCCAGGTCTGAATACAGACGCGAAAACGCGGCAACGAAAATGCATCAAGCTGCCAAACAGGGCAAACTCTATGAAAAATGGATCCCCCGACTGCTTAAACAGGCGCAGGAAAAACCAGATGACCTCAATGCCAATTTTGACCTCGCTGAAGCTTATGAAGCCAGCAACAAAGTTGACGCGGCAATTGCCCAATACCAGAAGTTAAGCGAACTCCAACCCGATAACTCCGAGTGGTACAAGAAACTTGGGGATATCTATGAGAAACAATCGATCCAACAGCGTGAGACTGGAGAGGGGATTGAAGGTACCGCACTGATGCTTGATGGTGATTCAAGTTTCGTGGAGGTCGGTGGCACTGATAGTTTGGACAACATCACGCAACAGGTGACGGTATCCCTTTGGATTAAACCGACCGATTTTCCGAACAGATATGCCCCTATTATTTTCAGAGGCGATGAACGAACATCGAACCTCAGCCATCGCAGTTATATTCTCTACCTTCGAGAGAATGGTAAAATTCAAATCGCCTCATCACCGGACGGTCAAGGGCAGCGCTCGTTCTATACGGCATCTGATACCATCCAGCTCGGCAAATGGTATCACATCGCTGGTGTCATCAATGCCGAAACAGATACCATGCAGCTGTATATTAACGGCGTTGAAGTCGGGAAAACGAACTTCAGGGGAGAAGCAGGTTTTTATCAAAGCCGAAAACCACTTCGGATTGGTTGGACACACGAAGAAGAACGACCGACGCAATCTCCCTTTGTTGGACTCATTGATGAGGTGCGGATCTGGAACATTGCACGGACAGAAGCAGAGATTCGCTCAGATATGAATATCCAGTTGACAGGCGATGAATCCGGCTTAATCGCTTACTGGAAATTTGATGAGACAACCGACGGCGTTGCCCGTGATGCGTCACCGCATAAGAATGATGGAAAACTGATTGGAAACGCTAAACTGGCGGCATATACCCGTCCTGTTTTTGAAGACTCAAGATTTGAGCAATTAGAACAGGCGGCAGCGGCGTACGAAAAAGCGGTTCAACTCGAACCGACCGCTTATGAATTGTACCGTTTGTTGGCGCGCACCTACACAAAAAGCGGTCATTCATCAGAGGCTGAAGCGGTGTACCGTCGTGCGTTAGATGCCCCGCTTACGCAGAGTGAACACAATTCTGCGGTTACAGGGGTCTTGCAACTTTATACGGACAAGGCACAAAATGACAAACGCATCGCGCTGCTTGAAGAACTGAAACCGAAAATGGAGAACAGTGCCGTTCTACATGAACAATTAGGCGATGCCTATAAAAAAGCAGGCGACACCGAAAAAGCCGAAACCGCCTACGATCAGTGGCTTAAGATCCGACGGAAAGAGGTAAACAGCCGAAACAGCTCTTGGTACTATCGCGAGTTTGCGGAGCAGCTGCTCAACAAAGGACTCTACCCTGAAATAGCGTTGGAACTCGCCAAACGCGCAACACTCGACAGTACAAGCTCAAGTTACATTATGACGCTCGGACAGGCATATCTCGCCAATGAACAGTATGAAGAAGCATTGAAAGCACTAAAACGGAGTCTAAGCAGTTCGACAAACAGCGATCTTGAACGCCGACTTTTCTCGCAGCTCGCGCAAGCTGGCAGAAAAGCAAAGGACAAAACCGGTTTCGCTGAAATGCTGAATCAATTGGTAGACGCTACGTCTAATAATTTGAACACCCAGCTAACCCTCAACCTTGCGCTGGCTGAATTCTGTCGCGAAAATGACATGCCTGAAAAGGCAAAAGCGCACATCCAAAAAACTGGATTCGTTACTGAATACGCATGGTTAACGATCGGACCTTTTAATAACACCGAAGGCATCGGTTACGATACTGCCTATATTCCTGAAGACGCAACGGAGGTTGACACAACTACAGAATACAACGGTAGAGACGGAAAAGTAAGGTGGCAAAAGAGTAGCGATAGAACACTCGACGGCTATATCGATCTCGGAAAGGACGTTGACTGGGCAGTCGCCTACGCTTTCGCCACTATCACCTCACCAGATGAACGGAAAGTCCAATTCCGATTCGATAGCGACGACCAGGGAAAAATCTGGCTAAATGGTGAAGAGGTGTTCGCACACACAGAAACCCATTGGGCAGAAATTGACCGAGACATTATTCCTGTGACCCTCAAGCCCGGTAAAAACAGTATCCTCGTCAAAGTCTGTGAGGAGGAAATAACTTGGGGATTCTATCTACGGATCACAGACACAACCGGAAAACCGTTTGACGATTTAATAATGAACGAACCAGAAGAGAATTAAGGAGATCCACACATGTTTGGACGACTGAAACACACAATCGCTGTTTTAGTTCTACTCTTTATAGTTTGCGCTTTGTGTTTCATATCTATTACCCTCGCACAAGACGTAACAGACGACGCGAAAATTATCGAACGCTATAAACTCATGCTGAGTCGCAAGCCGAAAGAGGGAAGCACTTTTGATCGACTTTATCAATTTTATCTTGAAGGTCCCGGCTTAGATGCGATGATAGCCGATTACCAGTCAGAGGCAGCAGCTAAGCCTGACGCTCCGAATATCCAACTCATCTTGGGCCATATATACAAACGCTTCGGAAAAGATACCGAGGCAATCAAAGCGTATCAACACGCAGTTACACTCTCTTCAAACGATTACTACCCACATCTCGCGCTCGGACAAATATATACAACGTTACGTCGGTATGAAGCGGCAATCAACACACTGACGAAAGCAGCGGCGTTGTCAGAACAAACGGCATCTGGAACACTTGATGATCGAATTACGATTTATAAAACACTCGGACGCGCCTATTTCCAGCGGGATCGGGTGGACGACGCAATCATAACATGGACAAAAATCGCTGAATTGGACCCGCAGAACATCTTTGCCCGTATTGAACTCGCTGACCTCTTCCGTGAGCAGGAACTCTATCCACAAGCCATCGCACAGCATGAAGCAATTATTGAGATAAAAAAAGAGGACCCCTATCGTGTCTGTCTCAGCCTGCGCGAAATTGGCAAAATTCACGAAGACACGGGGGCTTATGCGGCTGCGCAAGCGCGCTACGATGCGGCACTGGCATTGACGGCTCCGGGCAATTGGCTCCGAAAAGACCTGCAACAACGCGTCATCGGAATTTACGCCGCTGATGCCAATTGGAAAGATTTAATCACGTACTACCAAAACAAACTTGAGACAACCCCGAATGACCCCGAACTCATCGGCTTACAAGCGTCAGCATATATTAAGAATCAGCAGCTTGACGCAGGTATTGCCGCGTATCGAAAAGGATTAGAACTTGCCCCCACGGATACTGAACTACGACTCAACTTGATTGCTACGCTTCGCAGTGCTGAGAAATTTGAAGACGCTGCAGCAGAATATGAAATGCTCAGTGAACAACAACCTGACGATTTTGGCATCTACCGCGAACTCGGCAAACTATACTTGCAACGCAAGGATGAAGATAAAGTCAAAGCAACCTATCAACGGATGATTGACCGAGATCCTGAAAACGCAAGCACATACCTGATTCTTGCCGAAATCTACACTGGACATGAATGGATGGAAGCTGCCGTTGCCTCTTATGAAAAGGCTATTTCAATGGCACCTGATAACCTGGATTATATTGAATATTTCGGTGAATTTTACTTCCGTCAAGGCAGTCGCGAGAAGGCAATTGAGACATGGCATCGGATGGTTGCTGGTGAAAAAGGGATTGCCGAGAACTATGACCGCTTGGCACAGTTGCTTGACACGAAAGCCTTCGCTACTGAGGCACTCATTGCAAGTCGTAAGGCAGTAGCGTTGATGCCGGATGCGTATCGCTATCGCGAGGCGTTGGGGAAGCGACTCATGCGGGACAAGCAGTACGACGCAGCACTCACGGCATACACAGAAGCAGTAAGACTTGCACCGAACGAATTTTTCGCCGAACAGATGGACGACCAGCGCATTGAAATCTATCGACGACAAGGGACACTTGCAGATCAAATTGCGGCGGTCGAGATGGCACTTGAAAAACCGGGGATCTCTGCTGCCGACCGCTTCGTGAACCAGAAGAAACTCGCTAAGATGTATCTGAAGTTGAAGAACACGCCTTACGCGCTTGAAGTGCTTTTAAAAGCGAAGGCACTCCAACCTGATGATGTACCCGTTAACCGATGGCTCGCGGAGATCTACGTTAATCAAGGTAGGCGCGACGATGCGAATGCACGCTACGTTCATTTAGTAGACATAGACAGTGCGAATGCGCGGGAATACTACACGAACATCGCGCGCATCCATCTAAAGACTGTGGATTTAGAAGCCGCTAAAACTGCAGCAAAGCAGGCAATCGCACATAACCCACGTAACCCGGAAGGCTATCAGCTGCTGGCGGAAATCGAAAAACAAGCCGGAAATTACGATAATGCTATCAACAATCTCAAGCATGCGATTCGCCTGCGTCCCGATGCAACCGATATTCGCGTGGAGCTCGCGGCTATTTACAAACTTTCAGATAAACCGCGACAAGCACTCACACAGTACTGGCGGTGTTGGGAATTGAGCAATAGTGTGGGTGATAAACTCGCTTTCGTCAAACTTCTTTCTGCGGTATATTATGACTTGGGACGCCGTAATGAATTTGAGGAAAAATTGAAGCAGTTGTCAAAAGCGAATGCGTCCAGTATAGCACCTGTCTTGGCATTAGCAGAGATCTATCGGATGGAGGGTGACTTACCCAATGCGCGTTTCCAATTGGCACAAGCGTTAGACCGGGAGCGCGAAAATCCTGACTTATTGGCACAACTGGTAACAATCAACCTTGACCTTGGTAACCACCAGGACGCGCTCGCCTACCAACAGCGGCTCGTCAAGGTACAGCCAGATCCCCGCCATCAGCAAAAACTCGGGGAATTGTTATTCGATGCCGGACGCGAGCAGGAGGCGATTCAGGCGTGGACAAAACTGCTACACACAAAAAACCAGACGTTTGAAGCAGAACTCAAACTCTCAGCCTTGCTCATCCGCCACGGATTATTGGATGAAGCACTTTTTACGCTGGCGCGCGCAGGCGAGAACGCCCAAGATGCCAAAGCCATCTATCGACTCGGCGCAGCACTGGTCGAAATGAACGAGTTAGAACGCGCCCAACCCTACTTCCAGCAAATTTTGGAAATGTCCACTCCCTCCAGAAATATAAAGCAGAACGTAACAATAAATCCAAATTACGCAACATCACTTAATACGAACAAATTTGGCCTCGCGCGAAGTCTTGTCCGCCAGATTCTGAGATCACCATTTCGTATAGGAAATAGACAGCGGTGGGTACCCACAAGTTTTGAAGAGGCACAAGCCGGGGCACTCGTCCAATTGACAGCAATCGCAGAAAAGAACGGAAAACTGGACAGACTGATTCGCCAATTTGAGGCGAAGGTTAACGCGAACCCAAAGGATCTTCAGACGCTTGAACTGTTAGCACAACTCTACACACTGACCGATAACACTGACAAAACAAGAAAAATCACCGAACAGCTGCTTACCGCTTCGCCGAATGATCCGGTATATCAAGCCATACGCATGCGCCAGACGATGCAGGATGACCTTAATTATGAAACATTCAAAAAACATCTCGATGAACTGACCGGACTGACACCCGAAGCACGGTATCAGTATATCATCCAATACACTAAGACCCTCTATCGTCGTGGCAAAAAGGCAGATGCTGAAAAATTGTTGGACGAACTTAAAAGTGTCCAAGTACCTGATCTTAGCAGTGGCGTTATGCTGGTCGATGTCTTGGTTTTGATGGACAAGATGGATGAAGCGGAGAAAGTCATCGCGCAATTAGCTATCAGCCGTCAGCCGTCAGCCGTCAGCCAGAGACTTTTGATTAAACGAACCCCTCTTGCTGATAGCCGACAGCCAATAGCCAACAGCCAGTTCGCAGCATATCAAACCCTTGCGGACGCTTACCTACGTCAGGGGAAAATTGAGAAAGCGACTGCGTTCTTCTGGACCTATTTGGAACACACGCAACCGAACACCACAAACCCACGACGCGTCGCAAAACTCGCCTACGCTCCGTCTACCTACACCGGCTATACCCCGATTCAGGGAACCTATCCCACACCGACGATATACTACGATCAAGATCGATTGCAGTATTTGCAGCAGATTTTTAATCAGTTGTTATTGGACAATCAGCAAGAAGTGCTGTACGCCAAATTGCAGGCTGAGTTCAATTCTACCGAGGGCAGAGGACGTATCTATCCGGGGTTAGCGTTGAGTTACTGTTATTGGTGGGAGGGTCAACGTGACAAAGCACAAGAGGTACTCTCGGCGTTGCAAAAGGAATTCTCGGATGACCTTACACTCAAGATTAACACCTTCTTTACCGCCATCCAAACTGGACAACACGAAACAGCACTGGCACTGCTTGAAGAACTCGTTGAAGTCGAACCGAGGAACCGTCGTCAATATTACGACCTGATGCTACAAGTTGCTATGCGTAGCGGTAACAGTAACAGGGTCCGTGAATTGGTAACACAACTTCTGAACTCGCCGAGCGGGGTCCGAGAGCTTCACCAGTTTTCCGAAAAACTCCATGAGGCCGGCTTTAAACAGTCTGCTGTCGCTGTTGCCAAGAAGACGGTGGACCTGGCGGTGGGTGAACGCGACCCGAATTTTCTAACAGACTTGAGCCAACATTTAGATCTACTTGGACAAGAACAGGATGCCGAATACATCGCGGAACGCGCGTTACGTTTCGCCAACCAACGCGATCGTTACGGACAGATGCTTTATTCTTTTAATTTTCGGAGTGCAACGCGGTTAGCGAGTCGCTCCACAGATAGCCCCGACCGCGAACGCAAACTGGTGGCCGCCGTGCAAAAGCGTCCAGAGTCGCACCGAGCCCATCTCAGGTTGGCAATTTTCTACGAAAGCACCAACCAACCCAAAAAAGCATCGGAGACATTCAAGGCATTGCTTGCGCTGAGACCTAAGGACAGCATGACCCGGTACCGTTACACCCAACTGTTACAGAGGACTGGACAGGTAAAAGCGGCTGCTGATCAATACATGGTGCTTCTCAAGGACAACCCAAATGTCATCGGCTACGACTATTTCGAGGTAATAGGCACCTTCGTCCAAGCGGAAAAAATTGATGAACTCGTTTCACTCACGAAAGAGATGATGGTTCCATCGATCGGGCAAAATTTCGGTCAACAATTCGCGCGTAGCGTAGCACGGGGGTGTGTCAGAAGCGACAACCCTAAAGCGGCGATCGAAATCTACGAAAAGTTTATTGAAGTTTATCCAAACCAGACCGGCACGTATCGAGACCTCGCCGCCGCTTACGTCGCCGTTGGAGAACGTGAGAACGCAATCCAACTTTTGCACGGTAGGTTAGGGACTGGAAGCACCGCGTCAGAAGTGGAGACCGTATTAGAACTCGTTGAAATCTATAGCGGTAGGTCAGGGACTGGCAGCACCGCGTCAGATGAATTAGAAAATTTGACAGCGGAATATGCAGCAAAACTTGCTGAGAAGCCAGCAGATCCAGCACTGCTCTATCTCGTTGCCTTAATGAAGGTTATAGCAGATAACCTCGAAGAAGCGAAACCACTGGTTAATCGACTCCTTAAAGTACTACCTACTGCCCGAAAATTATTGTGGCTGGACAGACTCGCGTTCGAATACCGGATCGCAGGTGACCGAGACTCGGAACTCCGTCTACTTGAAGCCGCTGTTAAGGGGGTTACCCCGCGGAATTCCAGTAGACTTTCGGAGACTTATCAGAGACTTGCTATGGTGTATGCCCACAAAGGCGAGAAAGAGAAGGCGCAAAACACCTTGCGCAAGATGGGTGCCCTCCGCCTTCTGCAAGGCAGCAGCTACCAGAAGGAGGAAGTTGCAAAGATATATGTTGAACATGACATGTTAGAAGATGCTGAAGCCTTGTTGACTGACCTTATTAACGATTTTTCAGTCCGACGGTGGACTCGGAGGGGAGCAGAGCAACAGTTAAAGAAGATTAAACGACGACGCGCCTTTTTAGAGATGAAGAACCGAATAACTTCAAAGATGAAAGCGACGCAACGCAAGCCAACCGCCGAGTAGCGTGCTAATCAACACTGGTGCAATTTTATGCACCGTTTTCGCGCCTAAAACGCGTCACTATAAGTAAACCCATAAGCACTTAAATTCGTTATTGATGGTTGTTGGTTGTTGGTTATTGGTTATTGGAAACTCTCACTGCGAGGCACTCTTAACCAATCACCATTAACTATTAACCATTTAAAATCTAACACCGTTTTTTTGACGCTGCCTATTGCCTTATGGAGGTATCCTTATGCCCAGACGAGAAAAACGCATAATTACCGTGTGCATAGTGTCCCTTATAGCCTGTCTCTTGTGTCTCACATCCGTTACCCTTGCCCAAGATGAGACGAGCGATGCAAAGATCATTGAACGCTACAAGTCAATGCTCAATCGCACCCCGAAAGAGGGAAGTACGTTTGATCGACTTTACCAGTTTTATCTCGAAGGCGCGGGTTTGGATGCGATGGTTGCCGATTATCAGGCAGCGGCGCAAGCCAAACCCAATGACGCAAACCTCCAACTTATCTTAGGACACATCCACAAACGCCTCGGAAAAGATACCGAAACCGTTGTAGCATATCAACGCGCCGTTGAACTCGCGCCAGACGATTATTATCCGCACTTCACGCTCGGACAAATGTATGCAACGATGCGTCGGCATGAGGACGCGATCCGTGAGTTGACAAAAGCCGCGGAATTATCAGAAGCGACACGGGCTGCATCTCCAGAAGAATTGATGGAGATTTACAAGGCACTGGGACGCGCCTATTTCAGCCGAGATCGAGTGGATGCAGCGATTTCGGCGTGGGCAAAGATTCCTGAACTCGATCCAGAAAACATCTTCGCACGTATTGAACTCTCAGACCTTTTCCGAGAGCAGGAACTTTATGAACAGGCAATCGCGCAACACCAAGCAATTATTGAACTCAAAACGGATGATCCATATCGGGTCTGCCTAAGTCATCGGGAGATTGGGAACATTCACCAAGAAAAAGGCGACTATGCAGCTGCGATCCAGAGTTACGATGCCGCACTCGTCCTAACGGCTCCGGGCAATTGGCTCCGTAAGGATCTTCAACACCGTATCATTGGCATTTACGCAGCGGACGGTAATTGGGAAGGCTTAATCACACACTATCAAGGAAAACTCGAAACGACGCCGAATGAACCCGAACTCCTTGGATTGCTCGCCGCAGCCTATATTGAGAATCAGCAGCCTGACGAAGGGATTGCGACATATCAAAAAGCGTTGGAATTGGCACCAACGGATTCCGGATTGCGTCTGAACCTAATCGCGGCGTTCCGAGATGCCGAAAAATTCGAGGAAGCGGCTGCAGCGTATGAATCCCTCAGCGAGCAACAGCCCGACGACTTCGGTATCTACCGCGAACTCGGCGAGTTATACTTGCAATTAGAAGACGAAGACACAGCAAGAACCACTTATGCGCGGATGCGTGAACGCAACCCTGACGATGCGAGTACCTATCTCACACTCGCCGAAATCTACGCCGGAAACGAATGGATAGAAGATGCCGTCGCAGCGTACCAAAAGGCGATTTCGCTCGCGCCTGATAATCTCGATTACATCGAATATTTCGGTGAATTCTATTTCCGTCAAGGAAACCGTGAAAAGGTTGTTGAAACATGGAACCAGATAGTTGATGCCGATAAAGCGATCGCTGAGAATTATGACCGGTTGGCGAAGTTGTTTGATGCAAAGGATTTCAGTACCGAAGCCATCGCTGCGAGTCGTAAGGCTGTTGAGTTGGCACCCGATGCGTACCGCTACCGTGAAGCGTTGGCGAAACGGCTTATGGAGAATGAAGACTATGCGGATGCGTTAGCGGAATACGCAGCAGCTGCGAAATTCGCACCCAACGCATTTTTTGCAGAACAGATGGGAGATCAACAACTCGAAATCTATCGACGACAAGGAACACTCGTGTCGCAAATTGAGGCGTTGGAAGCGGAACTTGAAACACCGAAGCGCGCGCCAGATGATGCCTTTGGTATGCACAAGCGTCTCGCTAAGATGTACCTCAAACTTGGAAACATCACTTATGCCATTGAAATCCTTCTAAAGACGAAAGCACTGCAACCCGACGATGTAACGGTCAACCGTTGGCTCGCTGAGATTTACGCACGGCAAGGTTTACGCGATGATGCCAATGCCATTTACACCCATCTCATTGAAGTGGATAACGCGAACGCGCGTGAGTACTACGCGAACATTGCGCGTTCCCATTTAAAAGTAATGGATTTCAATGCAGCGACGGATGCGGCGAAGCAAGCAATTGCGCACAGCCCGCGTAACCCTGAAGGCCATCAGATGCTGGCGCAAATCGCTAAACAGATGGGGAACTATGAGAACGCCATTGATAGTCTTAAACAGGCGATTCGTCTTCGTCCCGAAGCCACCGACATCCGTTCGGAACTTGCTGAAATTTACAAACTCTCCGGTAACCCCCGACAGGCACTTGAGCAGTACTGGCGGTGCTGGGAATTGAGTGAAAGCGTCAACGCCAAACTTGCCTTCGTCAAATCCCTCTCCGAAGTGTATTATGACCTGGGACGCCGCGGCGAGTTAGAAGAAAAGTTGAAACAGATGTCGAAAACAGACACATCCAGTATAGGGCCTGTTGTCGCATTGGCACAGATTTACCGAGACGAAGGCGATCTACCGGGTGCGCGTTTCCAACTGGCGCGCGCATTAGACCGGACACGCGAAAACCAGGACCTATTAGCACAGCTTGTCAAGGTGAGTCTTGACCTCGGTGATACCCAAGACGCGCTCACCTATCAACAGCGGCTCGTCAAGGCGCACCCCGATCCGAATCATCAGCGTCGATTGGGTGAGTTGTTGTTTGATGCCGGACGCGAACAGGAAGCGATCCAAGCGTGGACGAAGTTGCTCCACGCCAAAAATCAACCGCTTGCGGCGGAGATCAAACTTGCAGCACTTCTGATTCGGCACGGGCTGCTGGACGAAGCACTTTCTGTCCTCGACCGCGCCGCAGAAAAAGCGACGGGTCCAAATGCGCATATTACCTTGTACCAACTCGGTGCAGCGTTGGTCAATATGAATGAGTTCGACCGCGCGCAGCCACACTTCCAACGGATTCTTGACATGCCTGAACCGCCTCAGAATGCAATGCAGAATGTCACGGCAGGCGCATATCGTCCAACATGGGGTCCCCCCGGAATCAACACACGCAAATTCGAGCTCCCCCAAAGTCTCACTTGGGATATTCAGGGACGATCCTATAGTAGTAGAAGTGGACAGCAGTGGGTCCCGAAAAACTTTGAAGAAGCGCAAGCCGGCGCACTTGTACAGTTGACAACAATCGCGCAGCAGCAGCGAAAACTCGATGCACTGATCAAACAATTCGAGACAGATGCCGAAGCAAATCCGAAGAATATAAAGACCCTTGAGACGTTGGCACAAATCTATACATTAACCGAAAACACTGACAAAGTAGCGGAAATATTGGATCGACTGATCGCTGTGTCTCCGAACGATCCGGTTTATCAAAGTATCCGATTGAATGAGGCGATGCACAAGGACCGCAGTTATGAGACATTCAAAAAGCACCTTGACGGAATCACAGGCTTAAACGCTGAGGCACGGCTCTGGTATATCGCACAATACGCCAGTAATTTCTATCGTGCGGGACAGAAGGCGGATGCAGAAAAACTGGCAATGGAACTTGAAAGTGCAAAAGTAACCGATCTCAGTACTGCTGCGAGGATCGTTAGTACCCTGGCGCAAATGGACAGAACGGATGCTGCGGAAAAAATCCTTGAACAACTTCCGGTCCCGGTCCTACCGAAAGGTCCCCGAACTTTAACAACCGGTCAGCCATCGCTTGTTCAGCAGCAGTGGAGCCAATACAGAGGCATCTATGAAAGCCTTGCAGCCGCTTATATGCGTGAAGGACAGACCGAGAAAGGGATTGATCTGCTCTGGATGTTCTTTGCGCGTAGCAAACCGAACGTAACAAACGCACGGCGTGTTGCAACCCTCGCCTCTTCGTCCCATTCCTACAGCGGATATACACCGCTTCAGACCAGTTATCCATCGCCGACGATTTACTACAACCAGAGTCGTTTGCAGTACCTCCAACAGGTTTTCAGCCAGCTGTTAACAAAAGATAAGCAGGAGAGGTTGTACGCCAAATTACAGACTGAGTTGGATACTGCCAAAGGTAGAGATCGCATCTATCCCGCTTTAGCACTCAGTTACTGCTACTGGTGGGAAGGGCAGCGCGACACATCGCAGGAGATTCTCTCCGGACTGCAAAAGGAATTCCCTGAAGACCTCACGCTCAAACTCAATACTGTTTTTGCTGCAGTTCAGACCGGGCAGCACGCGATAGTGTTAGACTTACTTAAAGAGATCGCCGCGGTAGACGCAAGAAACCGCCGTCAGTATTATGATCTCACCCTTCAACTTGCCGCGCACACGGGGAATACTGTTACTGTACGTGAATTGGTGACAAAGGTACTCAATTCACCGAGTGGTGCTCGAGAGCTCCATCAGTTCTCAGAAAAGCTCCAACAGAGTGGACTCACTCAATACGCGATTGCCATCGCTAAGAAAGCGATGACTTTGGCGATGGGGGAGCGCGATCCAAACTTCCTAATAAATATGAGTCGACATTTGGAAGAGCTGGGTCGTGGGAAAGATGCGGCGCGCCTCGCCGAACGCGCCTTGCGGTTCGCCAACCAACGCGATCGATACGGTCGTACGTTGTACTCGTGGCACTTCCAGCAGGCATCACGTATGGCGGGACGCTCTAAAGCCGTCCGAGAACGTGAACCGCAATTGGTTGAAGCCGTAGAGAAAAATCCGGATTCGTTTCAAGCACAAGCCAAGTTAGCAACGTTCTATGAATCAACGAATCAACTTAAAAAGGCAGCCGAAGCATTTGAGGCAGCAATCGCCTTGCGTCCCAAGGATAGCATGATCCGGCAACGGTATGCCCAGATGCTGCAGCGGAGTGGACAGGCAAAGGAGGCTGTTACCCAATACACGACCTTGCTCAAAGACAACCCGAACGTGCTCGGTTACAACTACTGGGAGGTCATTGATACCTTCGTTCAATCGGGTAAAATTGATGAGCTCGTCTCGCTTGCAAAGGAGATGATCGCACCCTCTATCGGTAGGAACTTCGGTAACGACTTCGCACAAACTGCAGCGAGTCGGTTTACGGACAGCAACCCTAAAGCAGCTGTAGAAATCTACGAACAGATTATCAAGGTTCAACCGAACCAACTCTACACATATCGCGACTTAGCATCTGCTTATACTGCTGCCGGTGAACCTGAAAAGGCGATCCAACTCTTGCGCGAAATGTTAGAAACAGAGGCTACAAAATTATCACAAGATCCTTATACGCAAGTCGAAATCGTTTCAAAACTCATTGAACTCTACAAAGCATCGGGCGAAATAGGAGCGTTGGTAACGGAATATGAAGCGAAACTCGCTGAGAAGCCAGAGGACATGACGTTGCTTTACCTCGTCGCCTCAATGAAGATCGCAGCGGATGATCTTGAGGGTTCAACGACACTCGTTAACCAACTGCTTGATAAAGATACGGGGGCAGTGAACGCACGGTGGCTAACCAACTTGGCAGATGCCTACCGCGGGGCGAACGATCAGGAACGTGAACGCCACTTGCTTGAGTCCGCACTTGAAAAAATGGAATCACGCAACACATGGGGACTTTCAGAAATCTATCAGAAACTTGGCGCGGTATACGCCCAACAAGACGAAAAGGAGAGGGCACAGAAGGTGTTTCGTAAGATGGGAACGCTGCTCCTGCTGCAACGCGGTGGCTCGTTCTATGAAAAAGAGCGACTTGCGAGCACTTACATGCAACACGAGATGTGGGATGATGCTGAAGTCCTCCTTACTGATATTATCAATGATTTCTCAGCGCAAGGGTGGAGTCGTGACCAGGCACAACGCCAATTGATGGAGATTAAACGCCGACGCGATGGCATGGTATCAACGACCGTGCCGCCTGAAGAAACGGAGCAGTTTAATGTCGGGATGCAACGAACATTGGCACAACAGCACGCGCGGCGCGGCGAAGTCAAAAAAGCGGTTGACATCTACGAGCGAATCGCAAAAGTGATGCCTGAGGATTTCGAGTCACGCGCACAGCTCGCGGCACTCTATTCACGCCGAAATCAGCACGATAAGGCGATTGATATCTGGGAAGTGTTGCTTGAAGCCGATCCCGAAAATACAAAGTATCAGGATGGACTCGTTGACACCTACCAGGACGCTGACAAAACGACCGAGGCGGTTGAACTTGCGCAGCAATATATTGAAACGGATCCAGAGAGTAGTGTGCACTACAGCCGCCTCGCGAAACTCTATGCTGCCAACGACCAGGTTGATGCAGCGATTGATACCTATAAAAAGGCGATTGAACTGGGGACCGGTGATGGACAGGCATTTGTTCGACTGGCGCAACTACATCTCCGCAAAGATGATTTGGATGCCGCTGAAAAAGCGTTTGAGGATGCCATTCTACACACCAGCCAAGACTGGGAACGGCAAAATATTGAGCGGCAGCTCATGGATATCCACCGCCGCCAAGGTAAGTTAGAGGATATGCTAAAGCAGGCGGAAGAGGCGGGAACTCTGACGCTTGAGATGCAAAAAGAGCGCGCCAAAAACTACCGTAGTGCCGGCGAAGTCGATAAAGCGATAAATGCTTACAAGAAAGCACTGGAGATGACCTCGCAAAGTTGGGATCGGAGTGAGATTTCCAATCAGCTCTTGAAGTTATATGCGCAAATCGGTGAGAACGACTTGGCGATGGAACTCTATGAGACGCTATCCCAATCCGGATCAACCGGTATGTCAAGAATGCACGGTCCATCTGGTGTCAAGATTATGCTGAGTGGAGATGAGGAGCGTGAAGTCTTGATTAACGTCTATAAAAGCCAAGGGAAACTTGATCAACTGCAAACCATTTTTGAAGGTAGACGCGAAGCGGATACGGGTAATTTGGCTGTCCTCGAAATGATTGCTGAGATCCATCGGAATGCAGGCAACCACGATAAGGCTGCAGAAGCCTATCAAGCACTCTGTGAGGCAAAACCGAGTAATGTCCGCGGTTTTTACTATGCTGCTACTGCGTTCCATAAAAGCAACCAACCTGATCTGGCAAAAGAGATGTTGGACAAGGGTGCCATCGCGCTTTCGACGAACAACCGTAAAGGGGATTCATGGTTCCTTACGGCACTCGCATCTATTTGTATAGACGGTGAATTCTATGATACTGCTATCAAGTTAGGCGAAGACGCGATCGCTTCAACTCGAAACTATGGTGGCCACTCAAGCACGGAGTATTTATACGAGATTCTTGGGAAAAGTTATCTCGGTGCCAAACAGTATGAAAAAGCCGTTACTGCCTACCGACAGATGGCAAACACCGCCAGATATGATGAGGCCCGCCAGAATGCAGAGATGGCAATACGCCGCGCTTACAAAGAGGGGCACCTTTACGAGAAGCAGATACCAGATCAGTTGCAGAAGGTTGCAGAAAACCCTGATAACCCTGATGCTCACTTCGCGCTCGCGGAAACCCATGAGTTTAGTGGAAATATTGACGAAGCCATTGCGCAATACGAGAAACTCAGTGAACTTCAACCTGACAATACCGAATGGTATAAAAAGATTGGTGCGCTCTCTCAAAAATCGACGCAGATGGACGCAGCAGCTCGCTTAGTGAAGGCAGCCACCGCTTATGAAAAGGCAATCGAACTTGATCCGACTACATATCAATTCTACAGCCTATTGGTTGGGGTTTATACGAAAGGCGATCAGTTATCAGAAGCCGAAATGGTATACCGACGCGCCTTGGAGGCTTCCCTTGAGGAACACCAATATAACAGTGCACTCAACGGTCTATGGAAACTCTATGCTGACAAGGATCAAAAAGACAGCGGCATTGCTATCCTTGAAGAACTGAAACCCAAAATGCATAAGAGTGCCGTTTTACTCGGACTGTTAGGTGATGCCTACAAAGAGATGGACAACACCGAAAAAGCGGATGCTGCATACGCCGAATGGCTGGCGATTCGACAGAAAGAGGTAAACCGGAACCAACGTGCTTGGGACTATCGGAGACTTGCTGATGAACTTCTCAGCAAAGCTATCATGCCAGTATTGGCGTTGGAACTTGCCGAACGCGCCTTGCAAATGTCAGGTAGTGGGTATTACGCCGCAACTTTGGCAGAAGCGTATGTGGCGAATGACCGGTATGAAGAAGCACTCGAACAATTCAAACGCAGCATGAACGACATGGATCGGTACTACTTCGTTGGCGACGATATGACGCGGGAGATGTGGTCGAACGTCGCCGAAGCGGGCAAAAACGCCAAGGATGAAGAACAGTACGTTGAAATGGTGAATAAACTGAAGGATGCCACTTCGGACAACGCAACCGCCGAACTGCACGCTAACGTTACGCTGGCGCGATTTTACCGTGAACGCGATCTGCCCGAAAAAGCAGAAGCGTCCATGGACAAAACCGGATTTCTTCGTGAAAGTGCTTGGTGGATTGTCGGTCCGTTTGACAACGCCGCTGGCATCGGTTACAATACGGCTTACATTCCAGAGGATACGACGCAAATTGATCCAACTGCCCAATACGACGGCGTAGATGGACAGGTGCGTTGGGAAAAACGGGCAGATGACACTTTTGACGGCTACATTGACCTTGAGAAAATTTTCGACAAAGGCAACAATTGGAACACCGTTTATGCTTGGACTTCTGTGAACTCACCCGACGAGCGAAAAGTTGAACTCCGCTTCGGCACTGGTAACCAAACGAAGTTCTGCCTGAACGGCGAAGCGGTTTTCACGCACAGTGACTCCCGTTCCATGGCGATGGATCAGGATACTATTCCGGTAACGCTTAAGCCGGGTGAAAACAGCATCCTCGTCAAGGTCTGTAGTGAGGATACCTATTTCTTGGGATTCTACCTACGGATTACCGATACGAACGGCAATCCATTTGGCGATTTGATAATCGGTGAATCGGAAGCGGATTAGCCGTGGATAATCTGTCTTTTCATTCCGTATTGCGCAAGTTTTTGAGTAGAAATTCACTGGTACAGAAAAATTATGCAACCAATTCACCCTTAACATGTGTCACTATAAGTAACGCTATAACACTGTCAACTACCCAAGCCTAAAGACTTGGGCTTGTGCGAAGCGTAATCAGCGTCCACTCCACGAGTTAAACAGTTTTCTACAGTAAAATATCGTATTGTTCTATGGTGATGCGTAGAGGTATTTAGGATGCTCCCCAAGTCCTATATCAATGCCGGCAATATGATCTGGATGGGGCAATACACAACCCGTAAGGGAGATTACAAACGATGTTTGTTCCTGTAACGAGTCAAACAGGTGGAAAGTTAATGCCGACGCGTCCGAATAAGGCAGGTATGCTGATTAAGAAAGGCTTAGCAACGCCATATTGGTCTAATGGTATATTTTGTATCAGACTCAACTATGATACAACCCACCATAAGCAAGATATTGTTGTCGGTGTTGACCCCGGCAGCAAAAAGGAAGGCTTTACAGTAAAGTCTGAATCTCATACTTACTTGAATGTGCAAGCAGACGCACACGATAAAGTCGGTAAGAAAGTTGAAAAGCGTCGTGAGTTGCGTAGAAGTCGTCGTTCACGGAAGTGTCCGAATCGCAAGCAGAAAAAGCACAATCTTTCTAATCGGGATCGTATGCCTGCTGGCACCCGTGCGAGGTGGGATTGGAAACTCCGTATTCTTAGCTGGTTATCTAAACTCTATCCAATCACGCACGTCTGCGTTGAAGATATTAAGGCACGGACGATACAACGTGCGCAGAAATGGAATCAGTCGTTTAGTCCGCTTGAAGTGGGTAAGCAGTGGTTCTACACAGAAATAGCAAAACGTTGGAGACTGCTAACCCTTCAAGGCTACGAAACTCAAGAGATACGCGATAGGTTTGGACTCAAAAAGTCGTCTAACAAACGATCAGAGACCTTTGGTGCTCATTGCGTAGATTCTTGGTGTTTGGCACATCATGCCGTCGGCGGAAAATATATGCCGGATAACACGGCTATATTCTGTATAGCCCCTATCCCTATCAAACGCAGGTGTCTGCACCGTGAACAAGAAGCGAAAGGCAGAAAACGCAATAGATATGGTGGCACGCGGTGTCTAAACACCGTCAAGAACGCAGTCGTCAAACATATCAAACACGGACTTCTCCGCGTATCAGGACACCAAAATGGGAAACTAACCCTCAGTGAAATCAATAGTAGCAAACAAGTCGTTCTTCAAGCAAAAGAAAACGAATATACTATCTTGAAACGACTCAACTTCAAATATAAGGACGCTACTACATCCCAAACCTAAAGGATTGGGTCTTGTAGCGAAGATTAGATAAACATATCGGAGATGTTGAGATTCGGAGATCCGGCTACAAAAATGTCTTGACATTCAGCAGAACCTTTGTTATAATTGACAGCAATAACTCTCTAACGACTCAAACGGTAAATCGGGTACTTCCACAAAAGGAGCACTTCCTATGCAGGAAAAATTGATTCTTGAAAAAATTCGGCGCATCCGCCATCGTCTGAACATCCAGCGATATTTTCAGACGTTCGCGACATTCCTTTTCTACGGATTTTTGGCGTGTGTCCCGTTAGTCATCGTTGACAGCGTCACTGCCTTTAACATCCCACCACTCGTTTTTCTCTGGGTGATATTGGGTATCGCCATCGGTGCTTTAGGGTTTCGTCTCCTTCGACCTGTGAGTCTCCATGAAGCAGCACGGGTCATTGACGCAGACGCGTCCCTCAAAGATCGGGTTATAAGCGGCTTGGAACAGATTCAACACCGTACCGATGAAACCTTGACAGCACTCCAACTTCAGGATACCTCCAATAGGTTGCAGGCAATACCGATAAATAAAGTTGCGCGTTACACCGTACCGCGCGAGACCAAATTTATCGCGCTTGTCGCCATATTTCTCGTCGGATTTTCGTTCGTCGAGTTTTTCGCGCCATCAGCGACTTCAACAGAAATAGACTTCTCACCGCAGATCGCAGCGGAAGCAGACACACTCTTGAAAGAAATTGAGGAGACGAAAAAAGAAGCCGAACAGAACGATGATGAGGAACTTCAGGAGCTTTTGAAAGAGATTGAGAAAAGAGCACTCGAACTGAAGAAACCGCAGATCACCCCGAAAGAAGCACTCGCCAGAATGACCGAGCTAAGCGCACTGTTGAAATCGAAAGTTAACCCGCTCAAGATGGCGCAGCAGGAAGCACTCATGAGTGGATTAGGGCAACAGTTCATCGGCAACCCATACTTAGGTGAATTCGGGCAGCACTTGAAACAGGGGGATTACCAGCAGGCAGCGTCGAAACTCGACAAGGTAACGGAAAAGTTGCCCGAATTCGACAAGGAAAAACGCCAAAATCTTTCTGATGAGCTTAAACGCGGTGGCAAGAGCCTACAAGGCACAGATCTCGATGGACTCGGAACAGAACTATCAGGCGCCGGGGAAGGTCTGGCTAACGATGATGTGGCTGGTGCACAGACACGGCTCCGTACGTCAAGCAAAAAGATGCGAAATCTTGCGCTGCTGAAAAAGCGTGACCTACAGTTGGCAAAACTACTCTCGGAATGCGAAGCGTGCAAAGCGGGTATTGCGGGTGTGTGCCAAAGCAAGAAGACAGGATTGACTTATGCATTAAGCCAAAGTCCGAGCAACAGGGCAGGAACAGCAACTTCTGCAGGACAACTCGGTCAGCAGGCGATATCGCTTGATTCCACACTCAATCTCGAACAGATTACGGGTGTACAGGGAGAAGGGAGTTCTACTGTTCAAACCTCCAAAACATCAGCTGAAGGGCAGCAATCTGCTGTCAGTTACAAAGATGCGTACACGAAATATCAGAAACTTTCCGAGGACGCACTTACTGAAGAGCAGATTCCTTTAGGCTATAAGTTTTACGTGAAACGCTATTTCGAGTCGAT